>NZ_CP152040.1:120000-4643390 GCF_038630755.1 Lysinibacillus sp. FSL K6-1151 | reverse complement strand
GCTGCTAATCTCCTTTACAGTGTTCAATACATAAAAAAAAATCGCATTTATAGAAATGGTAAATACGTTCATATTACAACTCGTCCACATAATCACAAGCTGTGGATAAAAGTTAACCAAAGGCTGTGATAAAAATTATCCACAGCATATTAACAGTTGTGGATAATTAAAATGTTCATTTCAGTTTTCAACAAAGTGAAGCACAGTAATCGTATCAGAAAAACAAAGCTATTTCAATAGTTTATGAAACTTATCCACATAGCTTGTAGTTATGCACTTTAGAGTTGTCCACAAGCACTGCTTATGTGAAAAAGCTGTAGATAATCGTTGTGGATAAAAAATAATGCAAAAAATACTATACACAACTCTGTGTAAAAAAAACAAGTACTCTGTGGATAAATATTTTATGTTCATGCAATAAATAATCTTTGAATTAGTAAAGATGCAATAGATTGATTTTGATACATAGATTAGCTGGTTAAAAGAAATTTATGAAATACATTGACAAAATAACTAGAAACTTTATATAATATTCGAGTCTGTATGTTGAAAAATTCAACTCATATCAGGAGGTGTCTATATAAATGAAACGTACTTACCAACCAAAGAAACGTAAGCACAGCAAAGTTCACGGTTTCCGCGCACGTATGAGCACGAAAAACGGTCGCAAAGTTCTTGCTGCTCGTCGTCGTAAAGGAAGAAAAGTTTTATCAGCATAAAATAAGTCCACTGAGCCACATCAGTGGTCTTTTTTTTCTTTATTTTTGGTAAACCTAGAAATGAGGATCAAAAGATATTATCTAATAGCAGGTGAAAGAAATGAAAAAACGCCAAAGAGTGAAAAAAAATGATGATTTTCAAAAGGTGTTTAAAAAAGGTAAATCTTTCGCTAATCGTCAGTTTGTTGTTTATTTTTTAGCAAAAGAAGGGCAAACAGAATTTCGTGTAGGTTTATCGGTTAGTAAAAAGCTTGGAAATGCGGTAACACGCAACAAAATAAAACGCTATATTCGACAAAGTATTCAAGAATTAAAGGATGATTTAAAGCCGAATATGGATTATGTTATTATCGCCAGACATCCGGCGGCCACTATGGATTTTCATGAAGTGAAACAAAGTTTGCAGCATGTACTACAAATCGCAAAGGTAATGAAGAAAGTGTAATGTATGCAAGCAAGTGGTGAAAATACGCCTGTACTGTTAGTAATGGAGTAGAAATAGAGCGGTTTTGCATACAATTATAAATAGAGGAATATACGCGTAGGGGTATTTGTAGCGTGCGATTTCATAAAAAAATATGTAAAATTCGCAACATAACTTAGGAATAAGTATATGTAGTTAGAATATTTAGTAGAGTGAACGTTATAGGCGTGATAAAATAACTGATAACTTTATCTTTATTGAGGACGTCCCAAACGCTGGCTAAATCATGATAAAGTAGCTGGCAGATCTTGAGGTAGGAAACTGCCAGTGAATGAAGAAATGCATATAGAATGAAGAAAAAGTGAATAGTAATTGTAGGGGGAAGAAGGTTGAAAAAACAACATTGGGTAATTTTATCACTAGTATCAGTAGCCTTACTACTTTCTGGTTGTACAGAATTCAATGAACCAATTTCAAAAGACAGCACAGGCTTCTGGAATGAATTCATTGTTTGGCCGTTGGTATCAGCGATAAAATACTTTGCTGATTTGCTCGGTACGTATGCATGGGGGATCATTGCCGTAACGATTATTATTCGTTTAGCAATTTTACCTTTGATGATTAAACAAACAAAGAGCTCTAAAAAGATGCAAGAAATTCAACCAAAATTGAAGGAACTGCAGAAGAAGTATGCTTCTAAGGATGCTCAGACACAACAACAATATCAGCAAGAAATGATGAAGCTAATGAGTGAATCTGGAGTAAACCCACTAGCAGGGTGTTTACCAGTAATCATTCAAATGCCAATTTTAATTGGTTTCTATCATGCAATTAGTCGTATGAATGCTACATCTACATTTGATTTAGGAAATTTCTTTATCTTCCCGTTAGCAGATCCTGCACCTGCATTAGCAATTACGGCAGGTTTAATGCAATTTATCGTATTACGTACAGGACCAGCAATGGATAATCCTCAAATGAAAATCATGATGTATATTATGCCATTCATGATCATTGGTTTTGGTATGGCCTTACCAGCTGCATTATCACTATATTGGGTAATCGGGAATATTATTTCGATTTTCCAAAACCTGTATATTTATAAACCTTGGAATAAAGATAAAACACAACCTGCTCAAAATGGAGGGGCTAAAAAGTGAAACAACTTACGCAAATAGGCGCAACAACACAAGAAGCGATCTCATTGGCGTTACAGAAACTTGGCAAAACCCGTGAACAAGTAGATGTTGAAGTTTTACAAGAAGGTAAAAAAGGATTTTTAGGTTTTGGTGCACGTTCTGCAGAGGTACGTGTAACAGTAAAGGAAGTTCAGGTTCCGACAATTGAAAGTGACAAAGCCGAACCGCAAAATGCGACTAAATTAGACGAACCATTAGTAGTAGATGATGTTGAAACAATAAGTTCACAAGTTTCTGAACAACCAAGTGAAATCGAAGAAGTTCAACAAATCGTAAAAGAGCAAAATGAGGAAGAAGACACGGCAAACCCAATTGAAGAGGCAAAAGCTTATTTACAAAGTATTGCTGAACAGTTGGCTATTGATGATCTTGATATTGCTACGACTCGCGAGGGGAAATATGTATTATTTCAACTAAAAAGTGAGAAAGCTGCACTGCTTATAGGAAAACGTGGTCAAACACTAAATTCCTTACAGCAATTGACGCAACTCGTATTGAATAAAAGCGCTAAGCAGTTTTTAATGGTGAAATTGGATGTAGAAAACTATCGCGAACGTCGACAAGAAGCTTTAGAATTACTTGCAGATCGAATGGCGGATAAAGCATTACGCTTAAATCAACGTGTGGCATTTGAACCAATGCCGTCTTACGAGCGAAAAATAATTCATAATCAATTAGCAAATCGTCTAGATCTTGAAACGTACTCAGAAGGCACAGAGCCTAATCGTTATTTAGTGATTGAACCAGTAAATAATAATTAGTCTGCTGCTGTAAACATACAGACACTATATATTGAAAGGTCATTTTATCTTCGTGATAAAATGACCTTTTTTAGTGAGGCAAAGAATAGTGATTTTTGTCGAAAATAAGATAACCTAAAAAATTGATATTATCCACATTTGGAAATGATCCTTACTTTAGATTTTGTTGAAAATATGTTAGTCTAAGGTGTTAGTAAGTATTGGTCGGTTTCGATTATCCACATGTGGATAACGTTGAGGAGGTCATTAAATGGAGTTCGATACAATTGCTGCGATATCCACACCTATGGGTGAAGGTGCCATAGCTATCGTTCGTTTAAGTGGGGACGAGGCAGTGACAATTGCAGATAAAATATTCAAATCACCTGGTGGGAAAAGTTTAACAACGAAAGATTCGCACACCATTCATTATGGTCATTTAGTTGATCCTAAAACAAGTGAGGTAGTAGAGGAAGTAATGCTATCACTGATGCGTGGACCAAAAACATTTACACGTGAGGATGTAGTTGAAATAAATTGTCACGGTGGACTAGTTTCAGTGAATCGTGTATTGCAACTTGCGTTAACGAATGGAGCAAGATTAGCTGAGCCTGGCGAATTCACAAAACGAGCGTTTTTAAATGGACGTATTGATTTATCTCAGGCTGAAGCGGTTATGGATCTGATAAGAGCTAAAACAGATCGTGCGATGAATGTTGCTTTGGGTCAAATGGATGGAAAATTATCGAGACTTATTGGTGATTTACGCCAAGCTTTACTAGAGACATTGGCACAAGTAGAGGTTAATATAGATTATCCGGAGTATGATGATGTAGAAGAAATGACAGTACCTGTATTAGTAGAAAAATGTACATGGGTAAGAAATGAAATTAGTAAACTTCTGCAAACATCTTCTCAAGGAAAAATTTTACGCGAGGGCTTATCAACTGTTATTTTAGGTCGTCCAAATGTAGGGAAGTCTTCTCTTTTAAATAGCTTAGTACAAGAAAATAAGGCCATAGTGACAGATATTGCAGGGACTACTCGTGATATTATAGAAGAGTATGTCAATGTACGCGGTGTTCCACTTCGTTTAGTGGATACGGCAGGTATTCGGGAGACAGAAGATATTGTTGAACGAATTGGAGTAGAACGTTCTCGAGAAGCTCTTCGTGGAGCAGATTTAATTTTGTTTGTATTAAACTACGCAGATGAATTAACTGCTGAGGATGAGCGTCTATTCAAAACAATTGAAGCGATGGATTACATCGTTATTGTCAATAAAACAGATTTACCGCAAAAAATTGATTTAGCACGTGTCGAAGAATTAGCTGATGAGCATCGTATTGTAACGACTTCCTTGTTACAGGAAGAAGGCATTACAGAGCTAGAAGAAGCCATTGCTGCTTTATTCTTTGAAGGACAAATCGAAGCGGGCGATTTAACATATGTTTCAAATGCAAGACATATTGCACTTCTGCACCAAGCACAGGCAACGGTTGAAGATGCAATAGCAGCTGCACAGGAAGGTGTACCAGTTGATATGGTACAAATCGATGTAACAAGAACATGGGAAATACTTGGTGAAATCATTGGTGACACTGTACAAGAAAGCCTAATTAATCAGCTATTTTCACAGTTCTGCTTAGGAAAATAAATTGATAAGAGAAAGGAAGATACGAGCATGCCAACAAAATATGAGGCAGGCACGTTTGATGTTATTGTAATTGGCGCAGGTCATGCAGGTTCAGAAGCTGCACACGCTGCGGCTAAAATGGGCGCTAGCACATTAATGCTAACAATCAATTTAGATATGATTGCATTTATGCCATGTAATCCATCTATTGGTGGCCCTGCCAAAGGAATCGTCGTACGTGAAATTGACGCTTTAGGTGGCGTCATGGGGAAAGTTATCGATAAAACACATATACAAATGAGAATGTTAAATACAGGGAAAGGTCCAGCAGTACGTGCATTGCGCGCACAAGCGGATAAAGTTTTGTACCAACAAGAGATGAAACGTGTGTTGGAGGAAACTGAAAACTTAACAATCCATCAAGGAATGGTTGAAGAGCTGATTATTGAAGATGGGGAAGTTAAAGGAGTCATTACACAAATTGGTGCCGTTTATCGTGCTAAAACAGTCGTTGTGACAACAGGTACTTTCTTACGCGGTGAAATCATTATTGGTGATATGAAGTATTCAAGCGGTCCTAATAACCAACAACCTTCGATTCGCTTAGCCGATAATTTAAAAGAGCTTGGCTTTGACCTAGTTCGTTTCAAAACAGGTACTCCACCACGTGTAAATAATCGTACAATTGATTATGACAAAACAGAGATTCAACCAGGGGATGACGTTCCACGTGCATTTAGTTTTGAAACAACTGAGTTCATTATGGACCAGCTACCTTGCTGGTTAACCTATACAAGCCCTGAAACGCATGAAATTATTGAAGCAAATTTACATCTTTCACCGATGTATTCAGGAATGATTAAAGGGACAGGGCCACGCTATTGCCCGTCTATTGAGGATAAAGTTGTGCGTTTTAATGATAAGCCTCGACACCAAATTTTCTTAGAGCCAGAAGGCCGTAATACGCGTGAGGTGTATGTTCAAGGTTTGTCAACAAGCTTACCAGAACATGTCCAAACACGTTTACTAAAATCTATTCCTGGCTTAGAAAATGCGGAAATGATGCGCGCTGGTTATGCCATTGAATACGATTCAATTGTGCCAACCCAATTATGGCCGACATTAGAAACAAAACGCATTAAAGGCTTATATACAGCTGGTCAAATTAACGGTACATCTGGTTATGAAGAAGCAGCCGCACAAGGCTTAATGGCGGGAATGAATGCTGCTGCTAATGTACTTGGTAAAGAGGAGTTAATTTTAAGTCGCTCTGATGCCTATATTGGCGTTTTGATCGATGACTTGGTGACAAAAGGGACAAATGAGCCATATCGTTTATTAACATCCCGTGCAGAGTATCGTCTATTGTTACGTCACGATAATGCCGATTTACGTTTAATAGAGCTGGCTTACAAAATGGGCATGATTCCACAAGAAAGATATACAAAGTTCATTGAGAAAAAGGAACTGATTGAAACTGAAATTGCACGTCTTCGTGAAATCATTATTAAGCCAAATGAAGCAACCCAATCTGTTATTCGTTCTGTTGGCGGTAGTGAATTAAAGGATGGTATTCGTGGCGCAGATTTATTAAAACGTACTGAAATGCATTATGAGTTAATCGCATCTTTAATTCCTGCAGAAATAGAGTTTACGGATGAAGTAAAAGAACAAATTGAAATTCAGCTTAAATATGAAGGCTATATCGAAAAAGCATTACAACAGGTAGAGAAGCTACACAAAATGGAAAACAAAAAAATTCCTGAGAATATTGATTACGATGCGATTTCAGGTTTAGCAACAGAAGCACGTCAAAAGTTAAAACAAGTTATACCACTTTCTATTGCACAAGCTTCTCGTATTTCGGGTGTTAACCCAGCTGATATTTCCATTCTGCTTGTTTATATTGAACAAGGTAAAATCGCGAAAGTAAGCAGCTAATCAACAGCGTAAAGTGAATAAGGGGCGGGCATACCTTTGTGCCCGCTTCCTATTTTTAAGGTTATACTGCTGAGTGAAGTAGTATAGTAAGATCGATAAAGGAGACTTTACATGAACGAACAACAATTTATTGAGGCTCTGAAAGAGAAAGGCATCGAACTTTCGGATAAGCAGATCGCTCAATTTAAAAAATATTTTGAATTACTTGTCGAGTGGAATGAAAAAATGAATTTAACCGCTATTACAGATTTAGAAGGCGTTTATTTAAAGCATTTCTTCGATTCGATCAGTGCCTCATTTTATTTTGATTTTTCAAAAGTAATTACTGTTTGTGATGTTGGAGCAGGTGCTGGTTTCCCTAGTATCCCTATTAAAATCTGTTTCCCGCATTTACATGTCACAATTGTCGACTCCTTAAATAAACGAATTACATTTTTAAATCATTTAAGTGATGAGCTACAATTAGAGAATATGCATTTTGTACATGCACGAGCAGAAGAGTTTGGTCAAAATACAAAATACCGTGAACAATTTGATGTGGTAACAGCACGCGCTGTAGCTCGTTTATCAGTGTTATCTGAGCTATGCGTACCTTTAGCAAAGCAAGATGGTTATTTTGTTGCTTTAAAGGCTGCAGCAGGAGCAGAGGAATTAAAGGATGCTAAAAAAGCTTTAATAACATTAGGTGTTAAACTGAGAGAAGAATTTTCTTTCAAGCTACCTGTTGAAGAAAGTGACCGCACTTTATATATATTTGATAAAATAAAAGGAACACCGAAAAAATACCCGCGTAAGCCAGGTGTACCAAATAAAACACCAATTCAATAATTAGTGTTTCATGTGAAACTTCTCAAAGTAGAAAATATTTTTTCTATTTTGAGCATACATACTAGTTATGGATGGTTCACGCAAAAGACATCTATGAACTATATACATTTGATGAAATATAATAAATAATAATAGAATGACACTTAGCAAGATAGTTACTTAAAGGTGGTGCCACTTGGATGAAAAGTCCTTTTTCACGTTTTTTTGGAGGCGGGAGTAAAACGGAGCCTATTGTGAAAAATGAAGTAGAACAAGCAGAGGCGGTTCATGCAGCGGAAGAAGTCATAAAGTTGCCTATTGATCAAATTGTACCTAACCGTTTTCAGCCACGTACTATTTTTGATGATGAAAAAATTGAAGAATTATCAAGAACCATTCATACACATGGTGTGATTCAGCCAATTGTTGTACGTAAAACATCAGAAAATCAATATGAAATCATTGCCGGTGAGCGCCGTTACCGAGCGATGAAAAAGCTACAATGGACAGAGGTCCCTGCTATTGTACGTAATTTAACTGATAAGGAAACAGCTTCTATTGCGCTAATAGAGAACTTACAGCGAGAGGAGTTAACCGCAATTGAAGAAGCGGTAGCCTATCAAAAATTATTAGAGCTTCATGAGCTAACACAAGAAGCTCTGGCCCAAAGACTTGGAAAAGGACAATCCACTGTAGCCAATAAATTGCGTTTATTAAGGCTACCGGATGAAGTGCAGCAAGCCATTTTGAAGCGTAAAATATCTGAACGACACGCACGTGCATTAATTGCTATTAAGGATCAACCATTACAATTAGAAATTTTACAGCTATCGATTGATAATGAATGGAATGTTCGTCAGTTAGAGGAGCAAATTCAAGCCATATTAAACCCAGTCACAGACGAGCCGGAAGAAACAGTACCAAAGAAAGCAAAACCAAAACGTAAGGCTATAAGTAAAGATGTGCGCATTGCTTTAAATACCATTAAACAATCACTAACAATGGTAACGAAAAGTGGTATTACAGTAAAAACAGAAGAAGAAGATACAGAGGAATACTATCAAATTACAGTGAAGATACCTAAAAAGAAAAAGGTGCAATAAATTATTTTAAAAAAGTAATATATTGTTATGTCCAATACTGAACAGAGGAGATATCTCAGAAAAATAAATGAGATATCTCCTTTTTTGTATATATTCTTAATATTTTATACAACTCTCTTCAATTTTTTTGATAGAATGAAAGTTAGATAGCGTATTAAATAGTGATTTTACAAATGATTTGTCAAAGTTAAGTTTGATAGATGAAAGCAGGTGCTTTTAAATGGGTAGAATTATAGCAATCGCCAATCAAAAGGGTGGCGTAGGTAAAACAACAACTTCGGTCAATTTGAGCGCTTGCCTAGCATATTTAGGTAAGAAAGTGCTATTAATTGATACCGATCCTCAGGGGAATACAACAAGTGGACTTGGTATTAATAAAGGAGAAATACAAGCTTGTATTTATGATGTGCTCATTGATGATGAAGATGTTGAAAATGTCATTCAAAAAACAAACGTAGAGAATTTATCAATCGTGCCAGCAACCATCTCACTTGCAGGTGCAGAAATTGAATTGGTTTCGACTATTTCAAGAGAAGTGCGTTTAAAACATGCACTGCAAAATGTGAAAGAAGATTTCGATTATATAATTATTGACTGTCCTCCATCTTTAGGGCTTTTAACTATTAATGCTTTAACAGCTTCAGATGCGCTCATTATCCCTGTACAATGCGAATATTATGCGTTGGAAGGGCTAAGTCAATTGCTCTCAACTGTTCGCCTTGTTCAAAAGCATTTAAATCAGCAGCTCTATATTGATGGCGTTCTATTAACAATGCTAGATGCACGTACAAACTTAGGCTTGCAAGTTATTGATGAAGTAAAAAAATATTTCCAAGATAAAGTATACAAGACGATCATTCCTCGTAATGTGCGATTAAGTGAGGCACCAAGTCATGGTCAACCAATCATCACTTATGACGCAAAATCGAGAGGTGCAGAAGTTTATTTGGAGATGGCGAGGGAAGTGATTAAAAATGGCTAAAGGTTTAGGAAAGGGTATTGGTGCACTATTTCCAGGAGAGTCTTTAGAGCAAAGTGGTCAAGTGGAAGAAATTCAATTAGATTTAATTGTGGCGAACCCCTTTCAACCTCGTAAAATTTTTGATGAAGAAAGTTTACAAGAGTTAGCAGATTCGATTAAAGAACATGGTATTTTGCAGCCAATTGCTGTGCGCAAAAAAGGACGCAAATTTGAAATTGTTGCAGGGGAACGTCGTTATAGAGCATGTCTGTTAGCTGAATTAGAGGTTATTCCTGTCATCATAAAAGAGCTATCAGATGCACAAATGATGGAGTTAGCTATTTTAGAAAATCTTCAACGTGAGGATTTAACCGTTATTGAAGAAGCGGAAGCCTATCAGAGTCTAATGGAAAACTTACATTTAACTCAAGAAGAATTATCGAAACGGTTAGGGAAAAGTAGACCGCATATCGCTAATCATGTTCGGTTGCTTGCTTTACCAGAAGATGTACGTAAATTTATGAATGATGGTACCTTATCGATGGGGCAGGGACGAGCATTACTTGGCCTGAAAAATAAAAGAAGAATCTCAGAAGTGGCTAATAAGGTCATTAATTTAGGGTTGAATGTACGTCAAGTTGAAATGCTAGTACAAAACTTAAATGAAGAAGTTTCACGTGAAACAATTCCACCAAAGAAGAAAGATATATTTGTATCAGCCAAGGAATCCCAATTACGAGACTACTTTGGAACAAATGTTCAAATCAAAAAAACAAATAATAAGGGGAAAATTGAAATTGAATTTTATTCTGAAGATGATTTAGAACGTATTTTAGAAATACTAAATTTACAGGAAGAATAAAATACATTTCTATAACTTAATCAGAGCGCCAAGCAAACAGGCGCTCTCTATTTTTTAGAGAGAAGGAAGGCTTAAGTGTGGTATTACTAGGGGCATTGATTAATGCTGTGCTAATAGTAGCAGGTGCATTAGTAGGGCGCATTTTTAAAAATATTCCTGAATCTATGAAATCTACTGTACTATCTATTATTGGCTTAGCAGTCACATTATTAGGGATAAAAATGGGCTTTGAAAGTGATAATTTTATTATATTAGTAGTAAGTTTAGTAGTAGGTACTGTAATAGGTGAGTGGTTAGATTTAGATAGACAAATGAATCGTCTAGGGAAATGGGTAGAGAGTTTATTTCGTACAAAACGAAATGACCAAAATCAAATTAGCATAGCAGAGGGCTTTGTCACTGCCTCCTTAATTTTTGTTGTTGGGTCAATGGCTGTAATCGGTGCACTCGATAGTGGTCTTCGTAATGATCATAATGTATTAATTACAAAAGGATTAATAGATGGGTTTACATCCATTATTCTAGCATCCACTTTAGGCATTGGTGTATTGCTATCCGCCGTACCTGTTTTTGTTTATCAGGGATTAATCGCACTTTTTGCAGGCGTTATCAGTTCCTTTATACCTGATGCTGCACTACAAATGTACATTACAGAAATGACAGCTGTAGGCGGTGTTATGATTATGGCAATAGGGTTAAATATTGCTGGCTTAGCTAAGATCAAAGCTGCTAACTTGCTGCCAGGTATCGTCATTGTTGGTATTATGGTGGCTATCTTCTACACTTTTCAATGAATAGCGATGGGAAGCCAATAATAAAGCTCTTGAAAGTTTTTCAGCCATAGCATAAGAAATATGAAGTCTTGTATTTTGTAAAACGAGCATTTCCATAAAGCCTCCAATATTGACGATTCCTTTAACGGAAATGTCTCCGATTGGGGGTAATTCTTTTTTTACAGCCTTGCCAGGGAAGATGGGGCCGCTTTGCACTGAAATATGACCAACATTTTGCTCACTGCCTAGACAGGCATCAATCGCAATAATGAAAGGTTTTGTAGTATGATTGTGTAGCTGTTGCATTGTAGAATCAAGATTTAGAGCATGTAAAGGATCTTCTAAAGAACCTACAATTTCATAGGGAAAGCTGACAGATTTTTTTAAAAAGCTACCTGTTAATGGCCCAAGTGTATCGCCCGTACAACGGTCACTGCCAATACAACAAAAAATTAGTCGTTCATGATGAAACGGTATATGTTCTAAAAATAATGTACTTAATTGCCAAACGGCATTTTTACTCTCGTGATGAAGGGAATAAGGTAGTAACAAATTTGGTATAGTATTCATAAAAAAACTCACTTTCTTTTTATTTTTAGAAGTGCTCAATTTTTATGCAGTATACGCAAATTTTTAGCAAGTTATTCAAGAGGTGGTAATTATGGAAGAGAATAAGAAATTAATGGAGAGATACTGGGATAAGCTCACATCTGAGGACCTTTGGGAATCGGTTATTAATGCATCTTTAGAGATATTGCTCATTTTATTAGCATCATGGATTGCAGTAAGATTAGGTAAAAAATTTATTAAAAAAGTGTTTTTAATACGAATGCGCTCCCCATTAAACCACTCAGAGCGACGCCAACGAACAATTGCAAGATTATTACAAAGTGTGATTTCCTATGTTGTTTATTTCTCTGCAATCATTGGTATTCTTTCTTCCTTAGAAATAAAGGTAGCAGGTTTATTGGCTGGTGCAGGGATTGTTGGTTTAGCAATTGGTTTTGGCGCTCAAAGTTTAGTGAAGGATGTTATTACTGGATTCTTTATTATCTTTGAAGATCAGTTTGGTGTAGGGGATTATATAAAAATTAACGCAGCAGAAGGTACGGTTGTAGAAATTGGTTTACGTACAACGAAAATTAATGGTGCTACAGGTGAGCAATTCATCATTCCAAATGGTGCAATTGGTGAGGTCGTCAATTATTCTGTTAACAACTCCAAAATTTTTATAGATTTACAAATGGCTACTGAGGCTGATTTTGAAAAAGCAGAGGCAATAATTAATAAGTATTTAGAAACATTACCAAAAATGCATAAAGAGCTAATAGCGACGCCAGTATTTTTAGGTGTGCAAAATGTTAAAGGGACAGAGGTAACGATACGAATAGCTGCTGAAACATTACCGCAGCAGCAATATGGAGTAGCACGTAGTATTCGCCGTGATGTTACCAAACTTTTTGAAGAAAATAATATACCAATGGCCTATCCAAAAATGATGTTCTATGGGAAAGAAGAAGGGAGAAGTGAATAATGGAAGCGAAAAAATTTGGTTTAAATGATATTGTTGAAATGAAGAAACAACATCCATGTGGTACTAATAAATGGAAAATCATTCGTATGGGGGCAGACGTACGTATCAAATGCGAAGGATGTCAGCATAGTGTAATGATTCCACGCCGCGACTTTGAGAAAAAAATGAAAAAGGTTTTAATTTCTGCTAATGAGGCGTAACATCAGGCATATTAGACTTTTTATGAGTGAATCAATATAATAGATAAGGTTATATGAGAGAAAAAATTTGAACTGAGTATAGAAAGGTTGTGTCCATTCATGGCATTAACAGCTGGAATCGTTGGTTTACCTAACGTTGGAAAATCAACATTATTTAACGCAATTACAAAAGCGGGCGCATTGGCTGCAAACTATCCATTCGCAACGATTGATCCAAACGTTGGTATCGTTGAAGTACCTGATGCACGTTTAGATAAATTAACAGAATTAGTTGTACCGAAAAAAACTGTACCAACTGCATTTGAGTTCACAGATATCGCAGGAATTGTAAAAGGTGCTTCCAAAGGTGAAGGATTAGGGAATAAATTCCTTGCTCATATTCGTGAAGTAGATGCAATTTGTCAGGTTGTACGTTGTTTTGTAGACGAAAACATTACGCACGTATCTGGTGCAGTAGACCCAATTGATGATATAGAGG
Organism: Lysinibacillus sp. FSL K6-1151; assembly: GCF_038630755.1. Classification (NCBI taxonomy): domain Bacteria; kingdom Bacillati; phylum Bacillota; class Bacilli; order Caryophanales; family Bacillaceae; genus Lysinibacillus; species Lysinibacillus sp. FSL K6-1151. The sequence goes on along the minus strand of NZ_CP152040.1, from coordinate 4,630,013 downwards.
TTATTAATCTGGAGCTTGCACTTGCTGACTTAGAATCTGTAGATAAACGTTTACAACGTGTTAGCAAAATGGCAAAACAAAAAGATAAAGAGGCTATGGTGGAAGAGCCAGTTCTTCTAAAAATTAAAGAGCAATTAGAAAACGGTAAACCGGCACGTGCGGCTGAGCTTTCTGATGATGAACTAAAGATAATTAAAGGTCTTCATTTACTAACAATTAAACCAATGCTATATGTAGCAAACGTTTCAGAAGATGAAGTAGCAGATGCTGACAATAATGAGTATGTGAAAAAAGTACGTGAGTATGCTTCAGCAGAAGGTGCTCAAGTTATTACAATTTGTGCAAAAATCGAAGAAGAAATTTCTGAGCTTGATGATGAAGAAAAAACTATGTTCTTAGAAGAACTTGGAATTAAAGAATCAGGCTTAGATCAGTTAATCCGTACTTCTTATGATTTATTAGGATTAGCTACTTACTTCACTGCAGGCGTACAAGAGGTACGTGCATGGACGTTCCGTAAAGGGATGAAGGCGCCACAATGTGCAGGTATCATCCATACGGATTTTGAACGTGGCTTTATTCGGGCAGAAACAGTTGCTTATGCTGATCTATTAGAGGCAGGTTCTCAAGCAGCAGCGAAGGAAGCTGGTAAAGTACGTCTTGAAGGTAAAGAATATGAAGTACAAGATGGCGATATTATGCTGTTCCGCTTTAATGTATAAAAACTGACAAGGGCAATCGAAAATGGTTGCCCTTTTTCGATTGTATCATTATCAGAATTTTTAACGTATGGAGGCGACTAACGCATGAATGCTTTGCAAATTAAGGAACGTGGTTTAGAGTTTGAGCAACTGGGGATGCTACCACAGGACGTCTTAGATTTTATTTATGAGCAACAATTATTTAAATTGTTCACGTCAAAAGAATTAGGTGGTAAGGATTTAGATTTAGTAGAGGGTGTAAAAGTATTTCAGCAAATGTCTGCACTCGATGGTAATGTCGGCTGGCTAATTACTATTGGTACAGGTGGAAATGCATTTATCCCAACATTCAGCCAGGATATTTGTGAGAAAATCTATATGCCTAAAGAAGCAGTCATAGCAGGCAGTGGTTATCCGACGGGAATAGCAGTAAAAACAGATGGAGGCTACTACATAACGGGGCAGTGGAAGTATTGTAGTGGCTCTAACTATGCGTCAACATTTACAATGAACTGCTATATTGAAGAAAATGGTGTCAAAACAGAAAAAATTATTAGCTGCTCAGTGAACCCGCAAGATGTTGAAATTTTGAACGATTGGTGTGCCATGGGCTTGAAGGCAACAGCAAGTCATACAATCCGTGTGAACAATGTTTGGATACCACAGGAAGCTACTTTTCAATTAGGTACAATCAGAAATAATTATGGCGATTCAGTACATAGCTTTCCATTTACCACTTTTGCGGAAGCTTCCTTTTTAAGTGTTTGTCTTGGGATAACAGAGAATTTTTTAGAAGAAGCAACTGTTTTAATGAAGCAACGAAATCATGATAGAAGCTGGGCTGAACATATTGGATCCCTTCAGTTTTTATTAATGCAACAGCAGAAACGTTACAAGCAATACGAGGAACAATTCTATACAACATTATCTAAATATTGGGAATTACATCAACGTGGTGATCAATTATCCGAAGAGGACTTATCACAATTTACACAAATGAGTAAGGATATTGCTGCAGCTTGCCTAGAGATAGCGAATAATTTAATACGCAGTCTTGGTATGGATGCTATTACAGAAACATCCACTATTAATCGTATTTGGAGAAATTTATACACAGCGGCCCAGCACGGATTTTTAACGCCTTAAATTAGAATCTGTAGCTAGTCATTTCTACGCTACAGATTCTTTGAATGATGAAGTGTTACTTTAGTGAGCTATCCTTTTCCAGTGGTAGATAGACATAAAGTTTCGGCAATTTGGGATCATCCCGTATCAAAGCATCTCTTGGATATTTTCGTAATTCTTTATACATGGCAAAATCACCTACTGCTCCTGCTATTAAAAAAGCCCCAATCAGGATCAAAACCGTACTATTGAGATAAAACCCAACGATGGTTGGAAGGATGCCGGTTGTCCAGAATGGCAGTAATAGAGCCTTTTTCATAGCGTGATTGAAAAGAGGCTGTTCAGTCGTCGCATAGGCAATGCCAAGCTCTAAATTGATGCCGTATTTTAAAGCCTTAAAGGGCACTTTGCCAAAAAACATAAAGCCAATTAAATGAAAAACCTCATGTAGGATAATAAAAATAATATACAACACCACGAACAGTGCTGTGCCACTAACCATGTTCCAAACAGAAAAATGAAAATCTTTAAAGCAAATATATTGAATAGCTGTAAATAATATGACAAGACCACTAGTGATCACAAAATTGTCGATCATTAATTTCTTTAAATCTAATTCGATAACAATAGGCTCTTTATTATTAGTTAGCATGAAGGCGCTCCTTTCAAATATACTGTCATTATATAATGAATTATTAGTTTGTGACTTGAAAGAAATGTATCTATATGTTACAATTCATTGATGTGAGTAATAATTAATTACTTGCTCCTTGCTCCCTTCAATAGGAGAGCCTAAGTCCATAAGGAGGTGTAAACAGATGAGAAAATACGAATTAATGTACATCGTACGTCCGAACATTGAAGACGAAGCGAAGAAAGCTTTAGTTGAACGTTTCAACGAAATCTTAACTTCTAACGGTGCAGAAGTCATCGAATCAAAAGAGTGGGGCAAACGCCGCTTAGCTTATGAAATTAAAGACTTCCGCGAAGGTTACTACCAAATCGTAAAAGTAAACGCTTCTTCAGATGCAATCAACGAATATACACGTCTTGCTAACATCAGCGAAGACATCATTCGCCACATTGCAGTTCGCCAAGAAGCTTAATAATTAATTTTTAACAAAACGCTGAAAAGGAGGTTGCATTCTGATGATAAACCGTGTCGTATTAGTCGGAAGACTAACAAAAGATCCTGAGCTACGTTATACACCAAATGGAATTGCGTCTACAAGATTTACAGTTGCTGTAAACCGTGCATTCTCAAATCAACAAGGTGAACGCGAAGCTGATTTCATTAGCTGTGTTGCATGGCGAAAACAGGCTGAAAACCTAGCGAACTTCATGCGAAAAGGAAGTTTAATTGGGGTAGAAGGCCGTATTCAAACAGGCAGTTATGAAGGACAAGACGGTAAGCGAGTATACACAACAGATGTCGTGGCAGATAGCGTACAGTTTTTAGAACCCCGTAATGGTAGCGGTGCACCTGCTCCTCAATACGGTGGTGGACAAACTTACGGTAATAACCAACCGTCATATGGCGGTGGTCAACCACAACAACAGTTTGGTGGCGGCGCAATGCCAGGACAGGGTTCCTATGGCGGCGATGCTTATCAGCAAAATCAACCACCTATGAATCAGCCGAATTATACACGTGTAGATGAGGACCCATTTGCGAATAGCAAAGGGCCAATAGAAGTATCTGAGGATGATCTTCCATTCTAATGCTTCTAAAATTATAAAAAAGATAAGGAGGAGACATACTATGGCACCACGTCGCGGAGGCCGCAAACGCCGTAAAGTTTGCTACTTCACTTCAAACAATATTACGCACATCGACTACAAAGATGTAGATTTATTAAAAAAATTCATCTCTGAGCGCGGTAAAATTTTACCACGTCGCGTAACTGGCACAAGTGCAAAGTACCAACGTAAATTAACTTCAGCTATTAAAGTATCTCGTATCATGGGATTACTTCCATTCGTAGCAGAAGACAAATAATATTAAAAAAAGTACAACATTGGTTATTGAACCTTTGTTGTACTTTTTTTATGTACTTAATTTCAAATATATGTAAAAATATTATAGCAATAGCTGCGGATTATTGTAGAGGTCTTAGATTTTATAAATATTTTAGAACAAAAAGGGTTATCATCAAATACTGTAAAAGGTTATTTAGAAGATTTAAAGGTTTTTTATTTATGGCTAAATAGGAGAGTTTGAAATTCTATGAAGTAAAGCCAGCAGATATACCGAACTTCATTGAGTTTATTGATAATCGTCAAGCTAGTAAAAAGGTTTCTCCTGCAACATTAAATCGTTACTTAGCAACAACTAGTTCCTTTTATAGTTAAAACAATAAAAGTGTGAGTTAATCTGAATATGTATCTGGTATAAACTTTCTAAATATATTATTCCATGAAAAGATATAGCTGGAGGACATATTTACTAAGCAGTTTTATAAACTGAAATTAGAAGGAACAAGTCAGAATTTATTTTCGAACGCTTAGACAAAATAAAACTGTATTCTTTTACCTCTTGTTTAAAATCATCCTCAGTAAAAAAGAGTAGTCAAAGTTGACTACTCCTTAATACCACGGCTTTATTCATTTAATAAATATATTACTCTCTTTTTGCATCTAATCGCCGACGAAATACTAAAGCCGAGACAGCGAAAATAACGAAAGCTAATGTTGAAGCAGCCGTAACCATCTGTAACACAATTCCTATTGGAGATTTGAACAACAAGGCGACCGAGATGATTAAAACGGCACCAGTTAAACCCATTCCTAAAATCGAGATTGCCAAAACCTTATTCATCTAATCACCTCACAGGTAGTTGAAACAAGCTACCGCTCCAGCAATACCCCCTGCACCAATAACAGCATATGCTCCAATACATGCAGCACAGATCGGAGCAGTTACTGGTGTCGGTGCTGCACACGAACCGCCACACGCAACCGCAATAATATAAGCCACCGTACCACCGACACCAAGTACTGCTCCAAGACAACTTGCCACTGCTCCTATACCCATCGGTTGAATCATAGATGGCTCTTCTGCAAGTAATTCTTCATCCGTCATATAAGCAATCCCAGCATCCTGAGATTTAACAAGTGTTCCATTCAAATACGTCGAAATCTGGAAATTTCCTAGCTCATTCTGGGTAACCAGCATTTCATTTGTCTGCAATACATTATGATCCTCATCTAAGAATACCGTTATATTACTAGGAAGGCTATAATCCCCATGCAAAGGAACTGTAACCGCCGTAACTCCATCACCAACAGTGTACACACTCGAACCTTCCAAATCAAATGCAGACACAGGAGCTACATTCTCAACTTTCCCCTTCTCGACTGCACGGAGCGTTGTATTAACCAGTTCCTTAGCAAGTTTGCCGGTAACTACAACAATACTCGGAGCATCCTCAGCTTGCACAGAAACATCTTTAGCTGGAGACAAACCTAAACAAAAAATAGTAAAGATCATTAATACTGGCAAATACATTTTTTTTGCCATCGACATAATAAAACCTCCCATTTTTAGTATTTTGTTACAAATTATTAATTCTACACCAAATCTAAATTTCCTTCTTTTTGGTAATTAATATATTTATCTGCAACAAAAAAGTAGACATTATTTTTTTGAGTTGATAACTCGTGCAATTAACACTTAACAGCCCTTGAGATTGCATCAAATACAGGATAGCTCTGCCTAATTCTGTATCTAACATGATTCTATCCCTCAAGGGCTTTTTGTGTTTAAAATACAAAGAAGAAAGGAGGGATTGGTCTAGAATAATAAAACTCAGATTATACATGTTTTTTTGTTTGATAGTGTTATCAATTGAATACACAAGGATTACATACTGTATGGTAAGAAGGAGACATACTATGGCACCACGTCACGCAAAGTTTGCTACTGCACTTCAAACAATATTACGCACATCGACTATAAAGATGTGGATTTATTAAAAAAATCCATCTCTGAGTGAGGTAAAATTTTACCACGTCGCGTAACTGGCACTAGCGCTAAGATTAACTTCAGCTATCAAAGTATCTCGTATCATGGATTCGTAGCAGAAGATAAATAAGATTGATGACGTTAAGGTAATGGACCTTACATCAACTTAAAAACCAGCATATTACGATATTCGAATCGGTATATGCTGGTTTTTTGTTATAGGTACAAGTCATTTCTTCAAGCCTAATATACGTTTTCTCTTCATGGACTGTTGAATTTGCACCAGTAATGTACCAAAGTATTTTATAAGCAAGCGCAATAATACTAAACAAGAATGATAAAATTAATGGCAATGCATATAGTGATCTAAGTGATTTTTGTTCAATACTATGAAAAAATGGTACAATAAAGGGTAGTAAGTTTGACTGAAAAAAAGGAAGGTTTTCAATGCCGAATAATCAAACAAAAGCGCTTGTACAAGGCTCAATGATGGTTGCACTTTTTACAATATTAATGCTGATTTCTGCATATGTACCATTCATCTTTATAGTAGCTTTATTATTCGCTCCTCTACCGATTGCTTGGTATAGTGCAAATTACAAGCGTTCCTCATCAATACTCGTCGCAATAGTAGGCTGTATCCTAACCACTATCACGAGTGGAATAACCATGCTACCGTTTGCCTTTATTTTAGGGCTATTAGGTGTCATTATTGGTAATGCAATTTATCTGAAGAAAAGTAAGCTCTATTTATTTATGTCAACAGGGATTGCTAATCTAATCTCCATGGCAATGGTTTATCTTGCCTATGTAAAACTTGCAGGAATTGACTTCATTAGCATGAGTTTAGAAATGGTTCGTAAAAATTATGAACAATCTAATGAATTTGCAAAAAGTGTAACGGGGCAAGTAGCTTTACAACCAGAACAGCTTGAGGCGATGCTTAAAACAATCGAGCTGACGATGCCTGCAACGATAACAATATCAGCATTTTTTGCTGCATTTATTATCATCACGTTAAATTTACCAGCTTTAAAACGACTAGGAGTAGATGTACCGAAGTTTGCTCCGTTCCAAAGTATGAGATTACCACGCTCTATTTTATGGTATTACATGATTGTTTTATGCATTAATCTGTTTATGCGTCCAGAGGCTGGTTCCACGTTAGATATAATTGTATTAAATGTTTCTTATATTTTATGGATTTTACTCATTCTACAAGGGATATCTTTTATCCATTATTTCATTTCTAAAAAGGGCATGCCAACGGGAGTAAAATGGGTAGCTACCGTATTAGCTATTCCGTTATCATCCTTCATGATTTTACTTGGTATTGTTGATTTAGGTTTTGACGTACGTGCACTTGTAAAGGGGAAAACTAAAGAATAAGGGGCTGATTGTAATGGGGACTTTTAGAAAACGACCAATTCGCTATCCGCTTTTTGTTCTTTCCATATTTGGAATTGTGACGTTCGTGCTTCTATGTATTTGGAATATCGGGATAGGTATCGGTTATGGGGTAGGTTTTATTTTATTAATGGCCTACACATGGAAGGTAGAAAAAATTGCTTTTGAAGAAACAGAAAAGCATATTGAATCCATTTCCTTCCGAATGAAAAAAGTAGGCGAAGAGGCATTGCTTGAAATGCCTATCGGGATATTGCTCGTTAACGAGCAATATGAAATCGAATGGTCGAATCCATATATGCAAGGTATCTTAAACATGGAATCATTAGTGGGAGAAGGTATTGTCGATATATCTGACGACATCTATGTATTAATGAAGACCGAGGAAACAAACGAGGCTACGATTACACTAAGTGATCGGAAATATCGTGTGTATTATAAAAAAGAGGAACGACTACTATACTTCTTTGATATAACGGAACAGATTGCCATTGAAAAGCAATACTATGCAGATCGTACAGTTATTGCTATCTTATTTGTCGACAATTATGATGAAATCACACAAGCTATGGACGACCAACCACGAAGTTTAACAAATACGATGGTTACGTCAATTGTCAATGAATGGGCTGCTGAGCATGGTGTATTTGTCAAACGAATATCATCAGATCGTTTTTTAGCGGTACTAAACGAATCTATTTTAACAGAGCTTGAAAAGAAAAAATTTGCTATTTTAGATACTATTCGAGAAAAAACAGCTCAGAAAAATTTATCATTAACATTAAGTATTGGTGTAGGGGCTGGATCATCATCACTAGTAGAGCTTGGTGAATTGGCACAATCGAGTCTAGATCTTGTATTAGGACGTGGCGGTGACCAAGTGGCGATCAAACAACCTACTGGAAAGCTTAAATTTTACGGTGGGAAAACGAATCCAGTTGAAAAGCGTACACGAGTTAGAGCTCGCGTCATTTCACACGCATTGCGTGATTTAATTCAAGACAGTGACCAAGTGTTTGTTATGGGACATAAAAATCCTGATATGGATTCCATAGGTGCATCTGTCGGTGTACGAAAAATGGCTCAGATGAATGATGTAAAAGGCTATGTCATTATAAACTTTGATGAATTAAATGGTAGTGTGACACGACTCATGAATGAAATTGAGAGTAAATCCGATTTCTATGAAAATTTCCTAACACCTGAGGAAGCTGCTGGGAAAATGACAGAAAAATCATTGCTCGTGATCGTAGATACTCATAAACCGAATTTAGTCATCGATGAACACTTATTGAAGCTAGCTGAAAAGGTTGTCGTAATCGACCACCATCGTCGAAGTGAGGACTTTATAGAAAATCCTACACTTGTTTATATGGAACCATATGCATCATCGACGGCTGAGTTAGTGACAGAGTTACTAGAATATCAGCCGAAGCGTGCAAAGATCAATATGCTAGAGGCTACTGCGTTACTGGCAGGCATTATTGTCGATACCAAAAGCTTTACACTTCGAACAGGAGCACGTACATTTGAAGCGGCTTCTTATTTACGAACGAATGGTGCTGATACAATATTGGTGCAGCGTCTTTTAAAAGAAGATGTGGACACCTATATTGAGCGCTCCAAAATTGTGCAAACCGTGCAATTTGTAAAACCTGGAGTAGCTATTGCTGTAGGAGAGGAATCGAAAGTGTATGACTCTGTTTTAATTGCACAAACAGCAGATATTTTACTAACCATGAAGGATGTTAGTGCATCCTTTGTCATTGCACATCGAGCAGATGGAAAAATTGGTATAAGTGCACGATCTCTAGGGGAGGTCAATGTACAGCTCATCATGGAAAGGCTTGGCGGCGGTGGACATTTAACGAATGCTGCCTGTCAAATAGAGGCTAAATCCATTGATGGTGTGAAAAAACATTTAGAAGAGGCCATAAATGAGGTCTTTGAAGGGAGTTCTGACTAATGAAAGTAGTATTTTTAAAAGACGTTAAAGGAAAAGGAAAAAAAGGTGAAATTAAAAATGTAGCTGATGGCTATGCACAAAATTTCCTGATTAAAAATGGCTATGCTGCTGAAGCAAATGCTCAAGCACTGAGTCAATTAGATGGACAAAAAAAATTAGAAGCTAAAAATGCAGCAGCTGAATTAGCTGAAGCACAAGCATTAAAAGAGAAATTAGAAGCGTTAACAGTTGAGGTAAAAGCAAAATCAGGTGAAGGTGGCCGCTTATTCGGCTCAGTATCAACAAAGCAAATTGCTGATTCATTACAAAAAGTACATGGCATTAAAATTGATAAACGTAAAATGACTTTACCTGATGGCATTCGTGCTCTTGGCTTTACAAATGTTCCTGTAAAATTGCACCATGAAGTATCAGCAACGTTAAAAGTACATGTAACGGAAGAATAAGGAGCGACGATCCATGAGTGAACCGATGATGGACCGCGTTCCACCGCATAACCGGGAGGCGGAGCAATCGGTTATCGGTGCAATATTTCTTGAACCACAGGCGTTAATAACAGCATCAGAAATTTTATTGGTGGATGATTTTTATTTAAATGCCCATAAGAAAATTTTCGAAACGATGCTACGCTTGAGTGATCAAGGAAAAGCGATAGATGTTGTAACAGTTACAGAAGAGTTATCAGCTAAAAAAGAGATTGAAGATGTTGGCGGGCTATCTTATTTACTAGAGCTCGCCAATGCTGTCCCTACAGCTGCTAATGTCGCACATTACGCCAAAATCGTTGAGGAAAAGGCGCTATTACGTCGATTGATTCGTGTAGCTACGAAAATCGTTGAGGACGGCTACACACGTGAGGACGAGGTAGAGGCATTATTAGGCGAAGCAGAGAAGAAAATGATGGAGGTTGCCAATCGAAAGAATGCTGGTGACTTTAAGCATGTTAAAGATGTGCTAGTGGAAACATTCGATAATATTGAGAAACTTCAATCACAAAAGGGAGATGTAACGGGTATACCGACAGGCTTCCGTGATTTAGACAATATTACGGCGGGCTTCCAGCGCAATGATTTAATTATTGTAGCAGCACGTCCTTCTGTAGGGAAAACGGCCTTTGCGTTGAATGTGGCGCAAAGTGTCGCCGTACAAGCGCGTGAGAATGTGGCAATATTTTCTTTAGAGATGGGTGCAGAGCAACTTGTCATGCGTATGCTTTGCGCAGAAGGCAATATTGATGCACAAGTTTTACGTACAGGTGCTTTAACTACGGATGATTGGGGTAAACTAACTATGGCAATGGGTAGTTTATCGAATTCAGGAATTTTTATTGATGATACACCAGGTGTACGAATCAATGAAATTCGTGCGAAATGTCGACGTTTAGCACAGGAAAATGGACTCGGAATGATCTTAATCGATTATTTACAGTTAATTCAAGGTAGTGGCAAACCGGGAGAAAACCGTCAGCAAGAAGTATCGGAGATTTCACGTTCCTTAAAGGGACTAGCCCGTGAATTAAAGGTTCCTGTTATTGCACTATCACAGCTATCTCGTGGGGTTGAGCAGCGACAGGATAAACGACCAATGATGAGTGACTTACGTGAATCGGGAAGTATTGAGCAAGATGCTGATATTGTTGCCTTTTTATATCGTGATGACTATTACGATAAAGAATCTGAGAGTAAAAATATGATCGAAATTATTATTGCAAAACAGCGTAATGGTCCAACAGGAACCGTTACACTGGCCTTTAAAAAGGAATTCAATAAGTTCATTAATGTGGATTGGTCTCAAATGCCACCACCACCGCCACGTGATTAGTCGTTATTCAGATAAGTTGCCTCTTAAGTAATGCAATATTACCCATAGATTAAATTAATCTGAATGTTCGATAATATTCATATCATTCTGTTATTAAACACGAACGTTGAATCAGATTTTTTGATTTTATGTTCGTGTTTTTTCACTGTTTTTTATTGACGGGGCGTTTCTATCATTGTTACAATGATTGAGGCTTGAAAATTGAGATACAAAGGTATCTAACGGAGGTGCTGATTATGACATCAGTAGTAGTTGTAGGAACACAGTGGGGAGACGAAGGGAAAGGTAAAATTACAGATTTCCTTTCGCAAAAAGCCGATGCAATCGCTCGCTTTGCAGGTGGAGATAATGCAGGACATACCATTAAAATTGATGGTGAAACATACAAACTACATTTAATTCCATCAGGGATCTTCTATAAAGAAAAAACTTCAGTAATTGGTAATGGATTAGTTGTCAATCCAAAGTCATTAGTAACAGAGCTTAAAGGTTTACAGGAGCGCGGCATTAATACAGATAATCTACGTATTTCTAATCGTGCACATGTTATTTTGCCTTATCATATTAAGCAAGATATTGCAGATGAAGAAAGTCGTGGCGATAATAAAATCGGCACAACTTGTAAAGGGATTGGACCTTGCTATCAAGATAAAGTAGCGCGTATTGGAATCCGTATGGCTGATTTACTTGATAAGGAAATCTTTGAAGAAAAACTACGTCATAATTTAGCCATTAAAAATAAATTATTTGAGAAATTCTATGAAGTTGAAGGCGTAACATTCGAAGAAATTTTCGAGGAATACTATGGCTATGGACAAGAAATCGCAAAATATGTAGCAGATACATCTAAAATCTTAAATGATGTCCTTGATGAAGGCGGCAAAGTGTTGTTTGAAGGTGCACAAGGAATTTTACTTGATGTCGATCAAGGTACGTATCCATATGTAACATCTTCAAATCCAGTTGCAGGTGGTGTAGCGATTGGAGCAGGTGTTGGTCCATCACGTGTGACAAGTGTTATTGGCGTATCGAAGGCCTATACATCTCGTGTAGGAGATGGTCCTTTCCCAACAGAATTATTTGATGAAGTGGGTCAACAAATTCGTGAGGTTGGTCGCGAATACGGTACAACAACAGGTCGTCCACGTCGTGTAGGTTGGTTCGATACAGTCGTTGTTCGTCATTCACGTCGTGTAAGTGGAATTACACATCTTGCACTTAACTCTATTGACGTTTTATCTGGTTTAGAAACAGTAAAAATCTGTACAGCATATAACTATAAAGGTGAAACAATTACGGAGTATCCAGCAAATCTTCATATTATTGAACAATGTGAGCCGATCTATGAAGAGCTTCCAGGCTGGTCAGAGGATGTAACGAGCTGCCGCACTTTAGAAGAGCTACCTGAAAACGCACGACGCTATGTAGAGCGCATCAGTGAGTTAACTGGCATTCAAATTGCTACTTTCTCAGTGGGACCTGCTCGTGAGCAAACAAATGTTTTAGTGGATGTTTGGGAAGCCTAATAAAGTAAAATAAATTGAAATGGGCGTGCCATATGAGGTACGCCCATTTTTAGTGAATATCCCTTTTCTTAAAGCGACCGCCTTTTACCTCGGCGATATTACCGATGGCTAAAAATGCATTGTCATCAATTTCTGCAACAATTGATTTTAACTTCGCTTCTTCTAAACGAGTAATAACGGTAAAGATAACTTTCTTATCGTTCCCCGTATAAGCCCCCTCCCCATGAAGGAAGGTAACACCACGACCAAGTCGATCCATAATCGTTTGTCCAATTTCATCAATTTCATCACTTATGATATAAACCGATTTTGATTCTTCTAATCCTTGAATAACAATATCAATCATTTTATAGGCAATATAGTATGCAATGATGGAGTACATGGCCTGCTCCCAATTAAAAACAAAACCTGCCACTGCAAAAATAATGACGTTGAAGATCATAATGATTTCCCCGACTGAAAACGGTGTCTTGCTATTAAATAAGATGGCTAATATTTCAGTTCCATCCAATGAACCACCATAACGAATGACAATACCGACACCAACGCCTAAAATCATTCCACCAAAAACTGTAGCCAATAGTGTGTCTTCCGTAAATGGATGTATGTTATGTAAGGCAAGTGTTGCTAACGAAAGTACAGTAATACCGAGCCCTGTAGAAATAGCAAAGGTTTTCCCAATTTGTTTATAGCCTAAAAAAATAAAAGGTAAGTTTAAAATGAAGATGAAAATACCAAGGGGTAAATTTAATAAATGAGATGTGATAATGGAAACGCCTACGATGCCTCCATCCATGATGTGGTTAGGTACTAAAAATAGCTCCAAGCCCAATGCCATTATTATTGCACCTAGCGGAACCATAATAATCCTAAGAAAAATTTTACGCATATTATTTTTCTGCATTCTCAACATTTTTGTTGAGATCTCAGAGGTTTGTGAATCACTCAATTTAATCGCTCCAATCAAATAATGTATTTTCTTTTATAGTTTATCGGAATATTAAAAAAGTAAAAAGTATTAAGTCGAAATTCACTTGAAAAAATTTAGAGATTAATATACCAATGGCTCAATATAGTTTATTTTATCCTTCTATAGGCAGGTGTTTTTTATAACCTAATATATGAATAAAAATACAGTAATTACTAACTATATAAAATTTATTCTATGTAACAATTAGTAGATAAATAATACATTTACATTACAAAAGGGTGAAATCATTCAAACGCCATTTTCTTTATGGTAAATTATAAGGGTGCAAAAAATCCTTGTGGGTAAATCATCCTACTATAGGGTAAAGTTGGAAGGGGCTTTATTGATGAATTCGTTTTGGAAAAGAAAAGAAGAAAACAATAGATTCACCTACAATTTTTCTTCTTTTAAAAAGGCTTCAATCGTTGCAGTTTTAATGACCAGCCTAACGATTAATATGGGTTTTGCTAAGGAATATAATAAAGAAAACTTAAATAAAATTTTCCACGTTTATGTGGGAAATGAATATATTGGTGCAGTATCTGATGAGAAAGCTATTCAAGAAATTATTGCCTCAAAGGAAAAAGTAGCGAGTCAGCAATTCAAAGGATTATCGATTGATGCTAGTTCAGCTGTTAAAATAATCCCGGAGCAAGTATTTGCGAATGAAACAAAAGATGCGGAAACGTTATCCAAACTTGAGCAATCTTTAGTAGCAAAATCCGATGCTTTTACATTATTAGTTGATCATAAACCGGTTGTATCATTAGAGAATACAGAGGCTTATGAAAAGACTGTCCAATTGTTAAAGCTACAATATGTTTCTCAGCAAGAATTAGATAAACTTGCTGAAACCCAGCAAGCTATTAACAATTTACCTGAATTACAAAATGGTGAATCTCGTCTATTAGATATTTCGTTTAAACAGGGAGTTTCGGGATTGTCGCAAAAAGTTACACCGACTGAAATTGTATCGCCTGAGCAAGCGGTAAAATATTTAATGACAGGCTATCTTGAGCAAGAGACATATAACATTCAATCAGGTGATGTGTTAGGGTCGGTTGCTAAAAAACACAATTTAACAACAAGCGAACTATTAGCATTGAATCCTGACATTACAGTGGATACAGTTTTACAAATTGGACAAGCACTAAATGTTACAGTGGCAAAACCGTTTGTAACACTTGAAGTGAAAAAGGAAAAGAAAGTTGCAGATGAAATTCCATTTAAAAAAGTGGTCAAAGAAGACCCTACAATGTATAAAGGCGAAAAAGTAATTAAACAAGAAGGCGCTAATGGAAAAAAAGAAACAACCTATGCATTAACGTCTGAAAATGGAGCACAAACTTCAAAAGTTGCATTAGCAGAAAAGGTTATTCAACAACCAGTAGATCAAATTGAAGTAGTTGGTACAAAGGTAATTTCTTCACGAGGAACTGGTGAATTTGCATGGCCAGCAGTAGGAGGCTATATTTCAAGTGGCATGGGTGAACGTTGGGGAGCCTTCCATCGAGGTATAGATATCGCTCGTCCAAGTAACTACAATATTTTAGCTGCTGATAATGGCGTAGTTGTTGCAGCTGGTACTTCAGGCAGCTATGGTAATCGCATTGTTATCAATCACAATAATGGCTATACGACACTTTATGGGCACCTATCTTCAATTAATGTTGAAGTGGGCCAAGTAGTGGAAAAGGGTTCTGTAATTGGAATAATGGGTTCTACTGGAAATTCGACAGGTACACATTTACACTTTGAAGTTGAAAAGAACGGTTCATTAGAGAATCCGTTATCTTATGTAGGTCGATAAACATGTGGAATAGAAGGCAGTCCAAATGGTGGGCTGTCTTTTTTCAATTATTTCCCGAGAAATAATTGTTGGAATATATCATTTTCTGTCACAGTATAAGATGGATTGAATATCGATTAATGCATAGAACTCGAAAGCATGATAGAGTTAAGAGTAGTGAATTTACAAATACACATTGTTTAAGAATAGATAAAAAGCGAAAGGGAGAGAATGAATGAACAAAACCATTTTAGTTGTTGACGATGAAAAACCAATCGCAGATATTTTGCAATTTAATTTGATAAAAGAAGGCTATAAAGTTATTTGTGCTTATGATGGTGATGAGGCATTAAAAAAAGTAGAGGAAGAGCAACCAGATTTAATGCTTTTAGATATCATGCTACCAAAGCGCGATGGAATGGAAGTGTGTAGAGAAGTACGTAAAAAATACGATTTCCCTATTATTATGCTAACTGCTAAGGGCTCTGAGATTGATAAAGTATTAGGATTAGAGATGGGCGCAGATGATTATGTCACAAAGCCATTTAGTACAAGAGAGCTGATTGCACGTGTGAAGGCTAATATGCGCCGTCTACAAGTTGTTGCTCCTGCAGCAGAAGAGGCTGAGGAAGAGTCTAATGAGATTGTTGTGGGATCTCTTGTTATCCAACCAGATGCTTATTTAGTAATGAAGCGTGATGAAGCAATTGAACTGACACATCGTGAATTTGAATTACTTCATTATTTAGGAAAACATATTGGTCAGGTCATGACACGAGAGCACCTACTACAAACAGTATGGGGCTATGATTACTTTGGTGATGTACGAACAGTTGACGTAACAATTCGTCGTTTACGGGAAAAAATTGAGGATAATCCTAGTCATCCCGCTTGGATCGTCACACGACGTGGTGTAGGTTATTATTTACGAAATCCTGAACAGGAGTAATAGGAATGCAGAAAGTGAGCTTCTTTAAATCCATTCATGTCAAACTAGTGCTGATTTATATTTTATTAATATTGCTTGCCTTACAAATTATCGGTATCTATTTCGCTCGTGAATTAGAACGAAATTTGAAGAGCAACTTCCAAGATTCCATTTTTCAGCGTGTCGACTTGATGCAATATAGTATTCGTGAAGAAATATTAAAGGAACGCGATGAAAGCATGCCTAAATTAGAAGAAAGTCTAAAATCCATTGTGATGGAGTTTTCTACTGGTTTAAAGGATGTTTCGAATGGAGATATTTTAGAAATTCGTGTTATTGATGATAGACAAAGAATTCTTGCCACATCGGAGCTTGAAAATCAAAATTTAATCGGACAACGTTCTAATACGGATCTAGTGCGTCGAGCCATATCTGCTGAAACACTCTTTGACATCATTAAACTAGACAATAAAACGAGAAATCGAGTGTGGGTATTAGCGAATCCGATTAGAGCTGGTGCAGGACCAGACGATGAAATTATCGGTGTTCTCTATATTGAAGCTAATATTGAATCCGTTTTTGAACAAATGAATGACATTAACCGAATTTTCCTTGGTGGTACGGCTATGTCCTTAGTTATTACCATCTTCTTAGGTATTCTTGTTGCACGAACGATTACACAGCCAATTGCTGATATGCGAAAGCAGGCTCAGGCGATGGCAAAGGGGAACTATTCTCGGAAAGTACGAGTATACGGTACGGATGAAATAGGACAGCTAGCCATTACCTTTAATCATTTAACCAATCGTTTACAAGAAGCACAATCGACAACAGAAGCCGAACGTCGAAAGCTAGATTCGGTTCTGACTAATATGACAGATGGCGTTATCGCGACCGATCGCAAAGGACGTATAATTCTGATTAATGACCCTGCACTAGAATTACTGCATATTTCAAGAGATATTACATTAGGGCGTCCTATCGCCTCTGTATTGGGAATTGATCAGGAATATGGCTTTGAAGACTTAATTCATATGAATGATGCGATCAATTTAAACTTTAGTACAGCCGATGCACCTTATATACTTCGTGCTAATTTCTCTGTTATTCAAAAAGAGACTGGTTTTATTAACGGTCTAATTACTGTACTACACGATATAACAGAGCAGGAAAAGATTGAAATGGATCGTCGAGAATTTGTATCGAATGTATCACATGAGTTAAGAACGCCGTTAACAACGATGAATAGTTATTTAGAGGCACTAGCAGATGGGGCATGGAAAGATGAAAATATTGCTCCGACATTTTTAAATGTGACACAAACCGAAACAGAGCGAATGATTCGTCTAGTGAATGATTTATTACAATTATCAAGAATGGATAGTTCGGATTATGAGTTGAATAAAGATATTGTGTTATTCAATTCATTCTTTAACCGTATTATCGACCGATTTGAAATGTCTAAATCGGATAAAGTCCAGTTTGAACGATTATTCCCTGAAACATCCTTCTATGTAGAAATTGATACGGATAAGGTGACACAAGTCATCGATAATATCATTTCGAATGCCATTAAATATTCACCAGATGGCGGTAATATTCGCTTTGGCTTTACTGGACAAGAGGACATGCTGAAGGTCATGATTTCTGATGATGGCATGGGTATTCCTAAAGAAAATGTAGGGCGTATTTTCGATCGTTTCTATCGTGTGGATCGTGCACGTGCTCGTTCTATGGGAGGAACAGGTTTAGGATTAGCTATTGCGCGGGAAATGATTGAAGCTCACGGTGGGAAGATTTGGGCTGAAAGTGAGGAAGGACACGGTACAACGATTTTCTTCACATTACCATATGATGCAGATGAATTTGGTGAGGCAGGTGAGTGGGAATGAAATATATAGAGCCAGTTAAATCTGTTGTATTATTTCTACTTGTCATGTTAAGTGTGGTCTTAACTTTTTTGATTTGGACCTACACACCTGATTATAAATTTATTGAAAAAACAACAGGAGAGGAAATTCTCATTAAGCCACAAAAGGATATGGAGGATATTATTCGTCCGTACAAGGCTATTTTCCGTTCCGATGAAGAATTTACAGGTACAGTATCTAATGCTGCAATGAAGGATATGATGAAGGCTTTTAAAGGCTGGAATATTCTTGACCTAGTACCTGTTAACAATAATCTATCTCCAAACTATGTGAATCAAATTATTAGTGCAGATAATCGGATGACCATCTTCTTTACTGGTGAAATTCCGTTTTCAGCCTTTAACACGATTTTTCAGTTTACGGACAAGGAATTACCCGAAACAACGTTCAATCGTATGATTATCGATTGGAGTAATTATAATAGCAAGGATCTAATGCTTTATTATATTAGCAGCAATAACCAATCATTATTCCGTTCACATGTCAGTGTGCCAAACGTAAATCAGTTTATCAAAGAAGTCATAGAGCCTGCGAAAAAATATGAAGCTTTTAAAGAAGTTGAGCGCGAAGGCCAGACATCTCTTTATGTAGCTAGTAATAAAATGGAATCTGTAAAATTTACGTACTATATTGAAGAAATCACACCAGAATTATTTAAAAATGTGTTATTCCCAGAACCAAATATTGTCCAGCGTAATGTTGAAAGTGCATCCTCTGAAAAATATACAGATGGTATGTCCTTAATGACATTAGACACAAATCTCAAATCATTAAACTATGTTTATCCAGCGGCAGAAAGCAGTATACGAATTGAGCCATCGAAGCTTCTTAAAGATAGCTTTGAATTTATCAATGAACATGGAGGATTTACAGCAGATTTTCGTTATGCTTCAACGAGCATCAATAAAAATCAAATGGATTATCAATTATACTTACAAGGTTTACCTGTCTATAGCAATCATGTCATTACTCGAATGACGACAATTTGGGGAGATAGCCGGATTTTCCATTATAAGCGTCCATACTTTTCATTAGATATGGATATTGAAGCAGAGAAGGAAATTAAAGAACTACCTTCTGGTACAGAGATTGCTGAGAGATTAAAAAATGCTAATAACATTGCCTTATCAGATATTGAGGAACTTGTATTGGGCTATTATTTAACGCAAAATCAAGAACTGAATATCTTTACATTTGAACCTTGTTGGTTTGTTATTCGTAATGGTACATGGATTAAACTGACGCCTGAAGTTTTAGGAGGTGTTAAAAATGGATTGGAATAGAACAAAATCTATTTTTATATTCGTTTTTTTAATTCTCAACATCTTCTTATATACACTTTATGTAAATCGCTATAATGAAGCAAAAGATATTGAAGTACCTGGTGAAAAAACGATCGAAGCTCGTTTAAAAGATGATAATATTACGTATGGCTCATTACCAAATAATATTGAATCGGCCTCTTATATTACAGCCCAAGTACATAAATTCACAAAGGCTGAATTTAAAGATACTAATCAACAGGTCACCCCTACGGATGACAATACAAAGGCTCGTGCTATTTTCATGAAGCCTGTTAAATTACGTAATGTGAATGATGATGCAAGCTTTACAGATTTTGTTCTAGCCAATGTCAATGAAGGAGCATCGTATGCTTTATGGAAAATAGATCGAGAAGAACGCGTCGCTGTTTTTTTCCAAAAGACGAATAATCGAATGTTCTATTATAATGGTTCATTAAAAATAAAATGGAATACAAATGACGAAGTAATAATGTATGAACAAACAATGATTGATAATATTGAAGAAATGGAGCAGCAGGAAACGGTTATTCCACCACTTCAAATTATTCAAACATTGTATGCAAAAGGACCGCTCAAACCAGACTCGCGCATTACACAAATGAAGTTAGGTTACTCCACGCTCGTTAAATTAACGCGTACACAGGTACTGGTGCCAACGTGGGAGGTTCAAGTGAAATTACCTGATGGAGGAAAAGAGGAGTACTTTGTCAATGCAGTAGAAGGTAAAGTCATTGAAATCCAGGAGGACAAGCAGGAGAGCGGAGAAGAAGACTGGGGAGTTGAATAATGCGATTTAGTGTTTTAGCAAGTGGCAGTACAGGAAATTCGATTTATGTAGAGAATGACGACCATGCTTTTATTGTCGATGCGGGACTTAGTGGGAAAAAGATGGAGCAGCTCTTTACAAAAATCGACCGTAATATGAAGCAGCTTAGTGGCATTTTTGTTACACATGAGCATAGTGATCATATTAAGGGAATTGGTGTACTGGCACGAAAATATAGTGTACCAATTTATGCAAACGCCAAAACATGGCAGGCAATGGATGGGCTAGTTGGTGATATTCCTGTAGAACAGCGTTTTGAATTTGAAATGGATACAGTGAAGTATTTTGGTTCTTTAGCTGTTGAGTCCTTTGCCGTTTCACATGATGCAGCAGATCCAATGTTCTACACTTTCCATGAGAATGATCGCAAGCTGGTCATTATTACAGATACCGGCTATGTCAGTGATCGTATGAAAGGGATTATCCGTGGAGCAGATTCCTTTGTTTTTGAAAGTAATCATGATGTCAACATGCTTCAAATGGGACGTTATCCTTGGTCCATTAAACGTCGTATATTAAGTGATGTAGGACATGTGTCTAATGAGGATGCAGCTATCGCAATGAGTGAAGTTGTATTTGATAAGACGACCAATATTTATCTTTCGCATTTAAGTAAAGATAATAATATGAAAGAGTTGGCACGCATGAGTGTCTCTCAAACTTTGCAATCTTGTGGCATCCTTGTCGGTGAGCATGTTCATCTCTTTGATACAGATGCAGAAGAACCAACAAAATTAGTCACGGTTTAATCATAAGCTATTTAGGCAAAACTTGGAGCTGTTCAAGGCATTTAAAAAAATGCTTTGGGCAGCTATTTTTATGCCCATTTTATTTGTTTTTCATCTGATTTTAATGTTTGAATTGTAAGATTAGGGTAACAATTAACAAATAGCACTAAAGGAAAGGATGAGGAACTTGAGTTATTTCCAAGATGATGATAAAAACAGTGATTTCTTAAAAAATGATGAAGTACCGAAATCACCTCTTCAGGAAAGATTAGAGCGTGAGGAGCAAGAAATGCAAGCCAAGCGGCATAAAAAGAAAGGCGGTGGCGGAGGAAAGGGAGGCTATTTCTTTAGTGGTCTTATCGGTGTGATTATAGGTGCTTTACTTGTATGGCTTATGTTACCTGGACTAGTCAATCAAATGCCTGGGACAACATCAAGTGGTACAGGAAAAAATAACACAACGATTAACCAAGTTGCGACAGAGATAACAACCGATGTGACATCCGCAGTAGATAAAGCTTCAGCAGCCGTTGTGGGTATTACGAATATTCAAGAAATAACGAGTGGAGGTTTTTGGAGTCCACCATCAACAACGACAAAAGAAGCAGGAAGCGGTTCAGGTGTTGTTTATAAAATTGAAGGAGATAAAGCCTTTATCGTCACAAACAACCATGTGATTGAAGGTGCAAAACAGTTAGAGGTCACAATGCCAGACGGAACGAAAGAACCAGCTCAATTAGTAGGTCATGATGTTTGGACAGACCTTGCTGTTATTTCTATTAGCGCTAAAAATGTAAAAACAGTTGCGACATTCGGTAATTCTGATGTATTAAAACAAGGCGAAACAGTTATTGCAATTGGGAATCCCCTTGGCTTAGATTTCTACGGCTCAGTTACAACAGGTGTAGTTTCTGGGAAAGACCGTTCTGTACCAGTAGACTTAAATGGTGATGGTACGGAAGATTGGCAACAAGAAGTATTACAAACAGATGCTGCGATTAACCCAGGAAATAGTGGTGGAGCCCTTGTCAACTTAGCTGGAGAATTAGTAGGGATTAACTCCATGAAAATCGCTCAATCCTCCGTGGAAGGTTTAGGATTCTCTATTCCCATTAATTCAGCTATTCCAATTATCGAGGAATTAGAGAAAAATGGTGAAATGAAACGTCCAACAATGGGAGTGTCACTAGCAGATCTAACAGATGTCCCATCATTCTATCAGCAACAAACATTAAAATTACCTGCAGAGGTGACAACAGGTGTTGTTGTAACAGATGTCATGAATAACTCAGCTGCATCAAAAGCAGGTGTTCAACAATATGATGTTATTGTGGAAATGGATGGTCAAAAGATCGAAACAACTATTGATTTACGCAAGCATTTATATAATGAGAAAAAAATTGGTGATAAACTAACATTAAAAGTTTACCGTCAAGGTAAATTAGTCGAGCTATCACTAACATTAACAAACGGTAATACATTGTAAAGAATATGAAGAGCGATGGAGATCTAACAATTCTCCATCGTTTTTTTTGCGAGGATGAAGAAAGGCTTTTATGAAATATTGTGGATAACTAGAAAATTGTGAATACTATTTCTGTACAAGTAAACGTGAGAAGAAGGCACTTCTTCCATACATGCCATTCCTTTGTTACAATAGGTTGTGGATAACATAGACTGATTTGTGAATAAGTTTGTGGAAATTTCGGAAAATAAGGAGACGTAAAAAAATGGAAAAATACAGCTGTGAAAGCCATATAGAACACGCTTTAGACATGTTTGTAGCAGAGCAAAAAGTGTTCCCAATTATGGATAAAATCAAAGAGGATAAAAAGTTATCCACAAAGTGTAGCTACTGTGAACAGCCAGCAGAATATATTGTATCAAGTAAATAACTTTACACAATATATAGAAGTGACTTGTGGATATGTTGATAACTTTTGTGGATAATTTGTTTGTAAATGAATTGTAAAGGTGGATAACGTGTGAATATAACGATTGTATCAGTCGGCAAACTAAAAGAAAAGTACTTAAAAATGGGCATCGATGAGTACGTAAAGCGACTTGGCGGCTATGCAAAAATGGATTTGATTGAAGTACCAGACGAAAAGGCACCTGAACAACTAAGTGAAGCCGAAATGGACATCGTCAAGAAAAAGGAAGGCGAACGCATACTAGCCAAAATAAGCCCAGATGCCTACGTCATCGCCCTAGCCATCAACGGCAAAATGAAAACCTCCGAACAAATGGCAGCCGATATCGAATCTCTCATGACCTACGGCAAAAGCAAAATCACCTTCGTCATCGGCGGCTCCCTCGGCCTACATGATGACGTGCTAAAACGTTCAGATGAACAACAATCTTTCGGTAAAATGACGCTCCCTCACCAGCTCATGAAGCTCGTACTAGTCGAGCAGGTTTATCGGAGTTTTAGGATTATGAAGGGTGAACCGTATCATAAATAAGGGTAAAACTGAAAGGGAGGCTAATGCTTCCCTTATCGTTTTTTCGTTATTTGAAGGTAAATCTAAAAGAGATGAATCCACGGGTTGAATATAGTCGAGAGAAACCATTTCATTAAACCATTCTCCAGTAGCACCAGCCACCGATTCAATTGTGAAATCAAAGAGTAGATTGATTTTCGATATTTGACGGCTTTTTTGACGAAGATGTTCAGAGCTTATAGGCTCCTTAGTAATCTGGATGTTTTTGATGAAAAGCGAAAGTAGCTGTTTAATTTCTATCGCCGAAGCGCGGCTAATAATAGCATCAAAATGAGACAGCAGATTTCTAAGTGCTTCTGCATCAATTGGTTGTGTGTCGAGGGATTTTAATTCTTTCTCGACTCTTTGGATATGTTCATCGATATTCAATGCAACTTTTTTTAATTCAAGTAGTTTCTTTTTGAAAACATCTTGTAATTCAGGCATATCCATCAATTGATTTACGATATTATCCATCTGTTTCTCAAGCTTTGCTTTGGATGAGTAAAGGCGCTTTCTTTCCTCGGCTAGTGGCTGTTCAGCATGCAACCGCTGATCGTTCAACGTCGCTACAAGCTTATCGATAAAATAAGGTTTTTCTACTGTAAGCCTTAATTCATCGAGCACTTGTTTTTCAGCAACATCAGCATTAATGGAATACGCTTTGCATGCTGTTGCACCCTTTGCTTTGTATTGTCCGCATTGGTAAAAGCGATATATGCCATTTGAAGCCCCCGAAACCATACCATGACCACAGACAGGACAGCGTAGTAATTTTGTCAGTATGAATGGTTTCTTGGATTGTGTAGGGCGATACGAGCGCTTCTTTTTCTTATGATGAACTTCTTTCCAAAGTGGTATAGAAATTATAGGCGCATGAGTACCATCAATAATTTCAGGATTGGCGTTCTTTCCTCTCCGCCGTTTTTCAGACCAGTCGACGTGTTGATTAAAACGAATTTTTCCGATGTAGACAGGGTTTTCTAATATGCCCTTTACAGTTCCTATCGAAAATTCTTTCTTTCGTTTTGTCTTATAACCTTTATGATTTAACTCACCAGTAATCTTTTTATAACCATGTCCTCGACTAGCAAGTTCAAAAATCTCTTTAACAATGGCTGCTTCAGATTCATTGATAACTAATTCTTTGTTGATATTGTCATAACCGAAAACAACGCCACCATTCCACTTGCCCTGTTTAGCACGTTGTGTCATCCCCATTTTTACTCTGTCAATAATGGTTCCTCGTTCCATTTCAGCAAAAGAGCTCAACATAGTATAAAACATTTTGCCACCTGGTGTGGAAGTATCGATGTTTTCTGAATAACTCATTAATTGAATATTGTGTTGATCTAGCGTCTCAATGATTTCAAGAGAATCTTTTGTTTTACGAGAAAGACGATCCAATTTATAGATGAGTACAACATCAAACTTTTGGTCTTTTGCTGCCTGTAACAACTGTTGCATTTTTGGTCGACCATCGATGCTTTTACCGCTCCGACCTTCATCAACATACTGATCAACAATGTCAATCTGTCTTAGCTTGGCATACTCTTGCAATGCTTCTTTCTGGGCAGCAATACTATATCCCTCTGTAGCTTGTTCTTCAGTACTTACACGAGCATAAATAACGCCTTTTAATATCATTATTATTCCTCCAATTTTTTATTATTGAGAGCATTGATTAATAAATCACTAAAAGCGTCTATAAATTCCTTTTGTTGTGTTTTAGTTTCTTCAAGATGTTCGTGAATTGTTTTTGATATTTCGAGTGCGCTAGGAATAATGAAATTATGTGTATCGATGTATTTACCCATATTACTCTTCCTTTCGTTTTTCTTTATCTTCTTGGCAATGCGTTGTATATTGAAGTGCTTCATCATACAGTTCATTCAACTTTTCAATAGATTGCTGAGGGAAGAATGGAAATGCTGAATTAGGATTGTTAATATGCTTAGCAAGCTCGTCCACATTCTTAAAATGATTACTCATATCATTGTTTGAGTGAATCATTTGATCTGCATGATAATCAATTAAATCTATAGCCTGTCTAATTTGAATTAAAAAGTTTTTCAGTGTATCTAAATCATGGGTTACATGCGTAGTATCAGAAGAAACAATCTGATAATCCCCATTAGATGCAATGCGTTTTAGCTGAATGTTTAATTTGAATTTCTCTTCATCCAGTGGATTAACGTTTTTCAGCCTTTTTACATTGTGAGAAGAATCATTAAGGGACTGATAAATTTTAGGCTCCATATAAATAGTGTCTTTAGTGGTAACATTGGAATAAAAATCATCAAAGAATATCTCCATAGGTACCCCGAAATCTTTCGAAATTTCATACAGAAGTTGAGCGTCTATAGACAACGTTTCTCCTCGTTCAATAAAGTTCAGTTTTGATTGAGATATATTTGGTAATCTTGACGCAACTGTCTTTCCAGTGAAATCAGATTTATTTATCTTCTGTAATTCTTCTCGTAAAATTCTTATCCGCTGACCAATGTTCTTGAATTGAAGCTCTTCAATCGTTGAAGCATGTAAGGTGATTTTCATATGTAATCCTCCAAAAATAAGTTTCTTTTATTATACCATATTAATTTAATATTGAAATTGAATTTAATATTAAATATAATCACGATAATGCATTTGTTTTTTTGTAAGTAATAACTATCCCTCTATTTGGACGGTAAAAGTGCATTAAAGCTATGGGGCTCTAAGCTTCAAATGAGAAAATTAGGAGAATGTGGATGTACATATATAAATCACGCATATTAGATATGATTATGAGCAGCATTTATACTGTTAGAGATGTTTACAAGAAAGAAAGAGTTAAAGGATGTCCGTATGATGGGATTAAATTTTGCAGTACAGCAATGCCAAAAAGGTCGTTTTTAGCACTAGTTACTCGCTTCGAAGAATTAAATAAAAAACCATCCTCACATTATCAACACGTACTTCTATCGAACTTATTTCACGTATACTGGATTCCTGTTACAAGTAACAATAAGTGGACGACAATGGTACGTATTAATCCGAATAAACAAGAACTAACACTACAGGGAGTCATCGATTTACTTGCCTATGTTTTTGAGGATTTATCGCAAGTACATGTTGCCTCTTTCGACGAGAAGATTGATCTTGAAAATATGACTGTAGATGAAGTTGTAAAGGGTGCTGGGGCATCACCTCCTTTACGATCTTGTTTAGGAAAGTCCTCAATATCTTGCGTAAATAGCCCAGAAGTTCTTGTAGCGGATAATACAGCGTCAATCAATGCACGTTTCTTTGCCATCTTCAGTAGTGTGTTGACGATTGTAAATGGATCTTGATAACGAAAAGATGTTTCTTTGCTATTACATGAGCCGATCCCTTCAGCCTCAACGACAGCTGTTACCTTATTTGATAATGTTACTCGTACTTCATAAGAAAAAATCCCCACATCCCATTGCTCAATGCGGTTGATGACGTCGACCGTTTTAGAGAAGCCAAAAGCATCACATAACTTTTCAGCACCTGGCTTTAACAATGTAGGCTTTGAGAAACCATCGATTGAGCCGTAATCAACACCGCGCATCATCGATGTCTTTACGAATTTCTGTAGCTTGTCGATACGCTCCTTTGCCTCTGTCGATGTAATGATTAAATCAGGCAATGACGATGTCGACGACGGATTTGTAGTAACTTCCTTTTGTAGATGAACGACATTGTTTGTAGCTACTTGTTTTGGTTGTTTCATTTGTTTTTTCGCTCCTTTGTTTGATGAATAACTTGCTCTGATAATTGAGATAGACGTGTCGATGACTGTTGAAGTGCATATTGCATTTTTTCACTAAGCTGAGAACTATATGCTAAACCTTTTGCCGCGCGGTCGATGACGTTGCCAGTGATGTTTTTTGATGTGTTGTTGATGGATGACAGTGAATCATCAAGCTTTGTCGACAACGTAGTAATGGCTGTAGACGAAAAGAAACGACGTCGATGTGTTTGATCGAGTGCCGTTTCTACGGTATCAATAGCAATGGAAATGCGTTTTCTTTCAAGGACTAAGTCAGATAATAATGTGTAACTATTTCGGTCGATAGCACGTAGAATTGCTTCCTCCACTATGTGTAGTTGCTGTGTTAAATCCATATGAAGCTCTTTAATTTCCTTCATTGATAAATCAACACCATCTCCTAACGACGATGCTTGGAAACGTTGTTTAAATCGTTTTAACATGTTTATTCCTCCGATACATTTTTATATTGGTGATAACCTTTCACCGTCAACTTGATGAGAACGCCTTCTTCTTGATGACGCTGTACTAATAACAACCCTTGATCTTCTAAATGCAACAAAATTGAATGTTGCAAAGGAACATCTACAAGGTGTTTAGTAGCAACCCATTTGTTAACCTCCTTTGCACGAATTAAAATACGCAACAATGTTTTATTCATTGCTTTTACCTCCTTTCAATACGGGCACTCTTCTCAATACGCCTCTTCTTCGCTGTGACACAAAAAAGCCGCTACATATCCAAATGGATACATAACGACTTATGAGTAGAGGGGTGGGGCATGAAACACAGGTACCCCCTTTGTTATATACATGACCAGGTGCTGCTCTAAAATATAATAATTTTTTATGAAACTATGGTTTTCCTTGTTAAATGTAATTTTAAAGAAAATAAATAAATAATTTAGTTGCTTCATCTGTTTAATTGTTATATATTTAATTTAACATTTTTGTTAAAAACGAAATTTAACAATTAAACGGAGGTGGAATATGTTACTTGGAGAAATAGCAAACGTTAATACAGGTTTAGTTTTGAGTAGAAAGAAGGCTGAAGTCTCTTTTGAAAAGAAAGCTACCTACAAGCTAATAACGTTACGTAATATTATAGAAGACGGATTGATTTCTACTGCAAATCTCGAAGAATTTGATTCAAATGATAAATTAGATTCACACTACTTCACGAAAAAAGGCGATATACTGATGCGTTTGAGTGAACCAAATACAGCAGTGCTTGTTGGTGAAGAACATGAAAATTTGCTTGTCCCATCCTATTTTGTTGTTATAAAGGTTGAGGATACGAATTATTTACCTGCTTATGTTGCTTGGTATTTGAATACAGTTGAAGTAAAGAAATCATTGGAGCGATCACAATCAGGAACCACTATTTTGAGTACTAACCAACGAATTATTAAGGCGTTAGAAATAAAAGAGATGTCCCTTGATCAACAACAGAACATCACTGCGATATGGCAGCTACATCAAAAAGAAAAGTCACTTTATAGAAGGCTAATTGATGAAAAGGAATGTTGGTTTAAAGAAATAACAAAACAAATAATCAATCAATAATTGGAGGAAATATCATGACAGAACGTGTAACGAAAGATCAAATTAATGCAGTATTATGGCAAGCAGCAGATACATTCCGTGGGAAAATTGATGCAGGAACATACAAAGATTATATTTTGACAATGCTCTTCATTAAGTATTTAAGTGACTCTTACAAGGAAAAAAAGGAAGAGCTGACAGCTAAATATAATGGTGATCAAGAACGTATTAAACGTGCAATATCTCGTGAACGCTTCGTTATTAAAGACGAATCAACTTTTGATTATCTATATAGCAAACGTAATGACGCTGAAATTGGTCAAATTATCAACGTAGCATTAGAAAGCTTAGAAAGTGATAACTCTGCTAAATTACGTGGAGTATTCCGGAATATCGACTTCAATAGTGAAGCTATACTAGGTAAAACAAAAGAACGAAACGCGATGCTTAGAGCTTTGTTGGAGGACTTTAACAAATTGACTCTTAAACCTTCTTTACTTGGTGATGATGACGTAATAGGTGATGCATATCAATTTATGATTGAGCGCTTCGCATCAGATGCAGGAAAGAAGGGCGGCGAGTTTTACACGCCAACAATGGCTTCGGAATTACTTTCTAGAGTGGTAAAACCTCAAGAAAATGACCGTATCTATGACCCTACATGTGGTTCAGGCTCTTTATTAATTAAAGTAGCAAACCAAGTTCCAAATAAGAAAGTTGCTATTTATGGACAAGAACGTAATGGCGCAACACACTCCTTAGCATTAATGAATATGTACTTACATGGGATAGATGATGCAAAGATTGAATGGGGTGATACATTATCTAATCCACTTCATTTAGAGGATGGTAAATTGATGAAATTCCAAGCAATCGTAGCTAATCCTCCTTTCTCTTTAGATAAATGGGCAATTGGTTTTGCTGGTGAAGGTAATACAGATGAAAAATTCAAAATGGATGCAGGTCTTGATCCGCATCGACGTTTCGAATGGGGTGTTGCTCCGACATCTAAAGGAGACTATGCTTTTGTACAGCACATGATTTATTCATTAGCTGAAAACGGACGCATGGCAACGATTTTGCCTCATGGTGTATTATTCCGTGGATCTTCAGAAGGTAAGATTCGTCAGCAAATCATTGATATGAATTTATTAGATGCAGTGATTGGTTTACCAGAGGGCTTATTTTATGGTACAGGTATTCCAGCGTGTGTCTTAGTAATTCGTAAAGATCGCTCACGTAAAGAAGTTCTATTTATCGATGCTTCTGGTGAAGGACACTATAAAAAAGGTAAAAATCAAAACGAACTTCGTGAAGAAGACATTGCTAAAATTGTTGATACTTATGAAAACTATCGAGCAGAGGACAAATATTCCTATGTCGCCACATTAGATGAAATTAAAGAAAACAAATATAACTTAAACATTCCACGTTATGTGGACACTTTTGAGGAAGATGAACCTGTAGATATGGAGCAAGTGAAAGAAAATATCATGAACATCAAGAAGGAACTTGTGGAAGTGGAAAAGCAGATGGAGCAGTATTTAAAAGAGTTAGGACTATAACACATCGTTGCATCTCATTTCTGAAAAAATTAATAAAGGGGAAGGGGAATTTTTATGAGCAATATTGAAGAATATGGTGAACAAACATTTGAAAATATTAAAAATGTGAATGAGTATGGGGAAGATTTTTGGTACGCTCGCGATTTACAAGAGATACTTCATTATAAAAGATTTGATAAATTTTTAAATGTAATTTCAAAAGCGAAAGAAGCATGTAGTAATAGTCAGCAAAATCCAGAAGACCATTTTTCCCAAGTGGGAAGAATGGTTCAAATAGGGTCAGGAGCAATGAGAGAGATTGATGATATGATGCTCTCTCGCTATGCTTGTTATCTAATTGTACAAAATGCAGATCCTCAAAAAGAAGTTGTGGCACTTGGACAAACCTATTTTGCAGTACAAACACGTAAGCAAGAGCTTCAAGATGAATTTGATCATTTAGACGAAGATCGTAAGCGTCTTGCAATTCGTAATGAATTAAAAGAACATAATAAATCATTACAAGAGGCGGCAAAGCTTGCAGGTGTAGAAACGAATTTCGATTATGCAACTTTTCAGAATCATGGATACAGAGGTTTGTATGGAGAATTGGATGCAAAAGCAATTCATGCCCGAAAAGGATTGAAAAAGAGTCATAAAATTTTAGACCATATGGGAAGTACTGAGCTAGCAGCCAACCTATTCCGTGCAACACAAACAGATGAAAAGCTACGCCGTGAAAATGTGCAAGGGAAACAACTAGCTAATCAAATACATTATGAGGTAGGTTCAAAAGTTCGTAAAACAATCGAAGAACTTGGTGGTACAATGCCAGAAAACTTGCCAACACCTGAAAAGAGTATTAAACAAATTGAAAGAGAGCATCAAAAGAAACTGACTGATAAGTAAGGTGTAATGCTTACAAAAAAGCAGTGACATTATGAATAACGATACAAAATCTTCCATCAGCACCAGTTAGCAGAGCCAATGAAGGATAATTTTAATAAGTTTATCGAACAAAAGAGACTATAATAAACTCTTAAAAAGGTAAGACAGCTAATATGCAAGGAGAGAAGTCATGGAAAAGGTAATTAAGGGATTTGGTAAAATTCCTAGTGATTGGGATATAGTGAAGTTACGTGAGATTTCAAGTTTGATAACAAAAGGTGCGACTCCCACTACTTATGGATTTGAGTGGCAGGAGTCTGGAATTCCCTTTTTTAAAAGTGATTGTATTAAAGATGGGAGATTTGTATATGGAGCTTTTAAATATATAGATTCTAAAGCTCATGAACAAATGAATCGCTCAAAAACTCAAAGAGGCGATTTGTTAATATCTATTACAGGAGATGTAGGAAAAGTAGCAGTAGTTCCTAAAAACATAGAGGAAGCTAATATTAATCAACATATTGCGAAAATTCGCATCAATAAAAGCGGTGTGGAAAATAATTTTGTTTATCATTGGTTAAATCAAAGCAAAATAAGAAGTTATTATAATGTAATCAAAACAGGATTAGCTTATCCTCAAATTAGTTTAGAGCAAGTACGGGATACAGAAATTCCATTGCCTAATATTCATGAGCAGTCCAAAATCACCTCTATCCTTTCAACATGGGATAAGGCAATTGATCTGAAAGAAAAGTTGATAGGGCAGAAAAAAGAGAAAAAAAAAGAATTAATGCAAAAATTATTGACAGGAAAAGTAAGAATTAATGGATATAAAGAAGAATGGAAAGAAGTCACGTTAGGAAGTGTTTTTAAAGAGAGGAAGGATATTGGATATGAAAATTTAGAACTACTAGCTATAACATCACAGAAAGGTGTAGTTAAGAGGTCTGAAGTAAATATTAAAGACACATCTAGCGAAGATAAAAGTAAATATAAAAGAATATGTCCAAATGATATAGGATATAACACTATGCGAATGTGGCAAGGAGTTTCAGGGGTATCGAAGTACGAAGGGATTGTTAGTCCCGCTTATACAATACTAATACCTACTAAAAATATTAATTCACAATTTATGGGTTACCTTTTTAAACTTCCTACCGTCATAAATTTATTTAAACGTTTTTCACAAGGGTTAGTGGACGATACTTTAAACTTAAAATATGAGAACTTTAAAATCATTAAGGTAAAAATCCCCGGATCTCTTCAAGAACAAGAAATGATTGCCGAAATTTTAAATACATTGGATGAAGAACTTTCCATACTAAATTACGAAAAAGAATTAATTCACAACCAAAAGCAAGGACTCATACAAAATCTCTTAACAGGTAAGATACGAGTAAAGGTGTAATCCTTTATTTCCTTCTATATAAATATTCGGAGGTGAGGAAGATGGAGAATGGTCAGTATTACGATGAGTTAAATACCAGTCAGCAACCTGCAATAGAGGTGTTGAGAGAATTAGGCTATGGATATATTACTTCACATCAAGCGGAAGAAATGCGCGGAAATCTGTATGATGTCCTGTTGAAAACGGTATTGAGAAATAAGCTTAAAGAAATCAACAGCTATGAGTATAAAGGGGGTACATATTCATTTAGTGAATTGAATATTGATCAAGCAATCCGTGACTTAGATGAAGATTTAACTGATGGTCTAGTGAAGACAAATGAGAAAATATTTGAAACTCTTCTTTTGGGGCGTAGCTATACAGAGTTTTTACCTGATGGTTCGAAAAAGTCATATACGATACAGTTTATTGATTGGGATAACCCACAAAATAATGCCTTTCATATTGTCGAGGAATTTTCAGTTGAGCGACAAGATGGGAATGGTAAAGTTCGACCGGACATCGCACTATTTGTAAATGGTATACCTTTTGGTGTGATCGAATGTAAAAAAGCCTCTATTTCTATGAAGCAAGGTATTAGTCAAATGATTCGTAACCAAGGGAAAGACTATGCGTCTCAGCTATTCAAATATGCTCAAATCGTGGTGGCGACTAATAAAAATGAAACAATGTACGCAACATGTAATACGCCGAAAAAGTTTTGGTCAGTATGGAAAGAGCAAGATACAGAATGGCTTGAAGACTTGATTGTTAAAATAGTTCATGGGCGTATGCCAACCATACAAGATAAAAATATTATTTCTCTATTCCATCCGGAACGCTTACTTGAACTAACGCATTTCTTTACTCTTTTCGATAAAGACGTGAAAAAAGTAACTCGTTATCAGCAGTACTTTGCAATCAAAGAAATCTTAAAAACAATAAATACTTGCGATGAAAAAGGGAATCGTCAATCTGGTGTTATTTGGCATACACAAGG
Organism: Lysinibacillus sp. FSL K6-1151; assembly: GCF_038630755.1. Classification (NCBI taxonomy): domain Bacteria; kingdom Bacillati; phylum Bacillota; class Bacilli; order Caryophanales; family Bacillaceae; genus Lysinibacillus; species Lysinibacillus sp. FSL K6-1151. The sequence goes on along the minus strand of NZ_CP152040.1, from coordinate 4,596,403 downwards.
ATCTGGTAAATCGCTCACAATGGTTATGTTGGCTAAATACTTATTATCCGAGCTAACGGAAGTAAATCCAAAAGTAATTGTGGTGACTGACCGTGTAGAATTGGATAAACAAATTCACAAGACATTCAACCATACGAGACTAAAAGCTAGTCGTGCAACAAAGGGTACACATTTAGTCGATTTAATTAAAGACGGTAATACTGACATTGTTACAACGCTTGTAAATAAATTTGATATAGCATCTACTTTGCTAAATCCGATTTTATCAAAGGACATTTTCGTATTAGTCGATGAATCCCATCGGTCACAATATGGTGAACTAAACTTGAAGATGAAAAAAGTATTTCCAAATGCTTGTTATCTTGGCTTTACAGGAACACCTTTGATGAAAAAAGAGAAAAGTACCATGATTAAATTTGGAAAAATAATTCATCAATATACAATAGCAGACGGTGTAAAAGACGGAGCGATTGTACCACTTCTATATGAAGGAAAGATGGTTGAACAAACAGTTAACCGAAACGCTATCGACAATCGCTTAGAAATGATTACTCGTAATTTAAATGACAAGCAAAAGCAAGAAGTAATGCAAAAATGGAGTCACTTTGAGCATATTGCTTCTTCTAGCCAACGTATTAGTATGATAGCTTTTGATATTAATGAGCATTTTTTAAATAACTATAAAACTCAAGGTAGTCAATTTAAAGGTATGCTCGCAACGAATAGTAAGATAGAGGCTATTCGTTATTTAGAAGCATTTGAAGAGTTAGGGGACTTAAATTGTGCAGTAGTTATATCATCACCCGATCAACGAGAAGGTTTTGATACAGTAGATGGCGAGTCAAAAGATAAAATTCAAAGATTCTGGAAACGTATGATGGATAAGTATGGTACGCCAGATTACTATGAAGATGCAATTAAAGAGGAATTCATTCACGGTGATGAAATTGATATTCTAATAGTAGTAGATAAGCTCTTAACAGGATTTGATGCACCGAGAGCAACAGTTCTATATGTTGATAAACCAATGAAAGAACATACATTATTACAAGCAATTGCGCGTGTAAATCGCCTTTATGAAGGTAAAGATTATGGTTTAATTATAGATTACCGTGGATTACTTGAAAAGTTGGATGAAGCACTTGAAATGTATTCAGGGGCGGGTTTAGAAAACTTTGATCCAACTGATATAAAAGGTGCGATATATGATGTGATTTCAATTATTGGTACATTAAGACAGGCACATTCAGATTTATGGGATTTGTTTTCTCATATTCGTAATAAGCAAGACATGGAAGAATATGAAGTGTCATTAGAAGATGAGGAACGCCGTAATGAGTTTTATAATTTATTAAGTAAGTTTGGGCGTAATGTTGGAATCGCTTTGGAGTCAGAAAAAATTTATAATACGTTGCCTGAGCAGGAGTTAACACGATATAAAAAAGACTTAAAGTTTTTCCAAGAGCTGCGTAAAAGTGTAAAACTACGTTATTCAGATACAATTGATCATAAAGAATACGAAGCAAAAATGCAAAAATTAATGGATAATTACATTGCTTCAGAGGAAATTATTCGCATTACAAATCCTGTCGATATTCTAAATGAAAAAGCGTTTGAAGAAGAGATTGAAAGACTTGGATCTAAACGTGCGAAAGCAGATGCGATTAGAACACGTATGTCAAAAAGTGTTTCTGCAAAATGGGATGAAAATCCAGCATACTATAAACGATTCTCTGAACGTATCGAAGAAGCACTACAAGCTTATAAAGACAAACGGATTTCAGAAGCAGAATATTTAAACTCCATGAAGACAATTCTTGAAGAATATCGTAAGGGTGAACCGGTCGATGATTTTCCTACTATTATTAGAGATAATGCAAATGCGCAAGCCTTCTACGGTGTTACAAAAGATATATTAATGGAAACCAAAGATTTCACTGTAGGCTACGATGTAGTGGGACAATTGGCAACTCAAATAGATGATGCCATTCGTGGTTATACGAAGCGAGATTGGCATGATAATATAGAAGTGCACAAACGAATAGAACAAGAGGTAGACGATTTATTATATGAATTTTCGAAGGAAAATAATGTTGAAGTAGATTTAGAAACTGTTGATAAAATAATTGATCAGATAAAAACTGTAGCTAGAAGGCGTTATTAAGGACGTGAGTACATGGAAAAGCATCAAGTTCAATATGGAGAAAAACTCATTGAATTTGAATTAGAGAGAAAAAATGTAAAAAACGTCAATTTAAATATTAAACCGAACATGGATATTCAAGTATCAGCCCATGAGAAGGTGCCTTTGTCCTTTATTTATGATTTTGTAAAATCAAAAGGTGCGTGGATTATAAAGCATATAGGTGATTTTGAAAAGGTTCAACCATTTCAATATCATGAACGTAAATTCGTGAATGGTGAATCGTTCAGATACCTTGGAAAACAATACCGTTTACGTGTACTAGAAACAGATGAGAAGGAATTGGTAAAATACTTCCGAGGTTTTATCTATTTATTCGTTAAAGACAAGCAAGACCAATGTAAAAAGGAAAAATTGATGGAGGCATGGTATAAAGAAAAGGCAAAGAAAACTTTTGAAGAATTAACTGACAGGCTCTATCCCTTTGTGAAAAAATATGGGCTTGAGAAGCCGTGTATTGATATGCGTGTGATGAAAGCTCGATGGGGATCAGCATTAGTAGATTCAAATACAATTTTACTAAACACAGAGCTTATTAAAGCACCAAAATATTGTATTGAATATGTTATCCTTCATGAAATGATACACTTTAAGTATAACAACCACAGTGAAAACTTTTACAACATGCTAAACGTACTAATGCCTGATTGGCAGAAACGTAAAGCAATATTAGATGAAGAAGTGGTAAAAGAACTCTAACATTCAAAGAATGACAACATGATATTGAAGTAATAGGCAGTTCTAATAAGTAACTAATGCTTAAAGGACTGTCTTTTATTTTAACCGTTATACAAAGTTGATATTTATAAATGGTGTATAGGAAAAATATAATTAATTTTAATGAAGGTGAAAATATGACAAAGAGAGAAACAGATTATGGATTAGCAAAGTTTGTTATGACTAAAGATGAAATTGGTTATCAAGAAGTTATAGACACTTTCTCTAGAGCTAAATATATCTATATATTAACTTATAATCTTTCAGAGAAAGATAATACATTATTGCATGAATTGAATAATGCTCCAGAATCAACTGAAATTAAAATCTACACAAATATACCCAAAAGGTTTAATGACTATTATTATAATTGGGCAAAAACAAATGCAAGAAAGCAAATTGAAAATTATGTTAGAAAACTCGATCCAGAGAACTTTAATAATAATTTTAGTGGCTATTTTCAATTTAATAATCACTCAAAAATTATCATGACAGATTCATTAGCTTATGTTGGTTCAGCAAATTATTCGAAAGAATCGTCAAGAAGTTTTGAATCAGGTGTGATATTTAATGAAAAAAGTATAATTGATCAAATTAAATCTATAATTGATGAAGATTTTCATCCACATTCAATAGCAATCTATAAGTACGATATCTTACCTTTAGTTTATATGATTGCTGAATTAGAAAGTATTAGTTCAATATTGTGTGATGTAGTATTTGGTATTTTTGAATTTCATGGTAGAGAAGTAGGGCGATATTATAGAACACATGATATTAGTTTATCTCAAGATAACTTAGATCAAGCATTATATGTAATTGAAAAATGCTATAAAGTTATTGAAGAATTAGTTGAAGAAATTGAAGTAAATGAATCAACTGAAGAACTAATAGGAAATTTAGAAGTAATCTCTAATACATTGAGGGATTTTGAGTTTGAACCAGAAACTTACGAGTTAGTAGAATTTGATGAAGAAGGTTATATTAATGCAGAAATGAATGACAGAGCTATAGAGATGGATAATGAATCATTAGATGAAATAGTTTCAAATATTCAACATGCTGCTGCTGAAATTAAGTCTGAATTAGCTTGGGCAGCAGAAGAATCTGTACAAAGAGGAATAGAGATAATTGAAGAGACGGTTTCTAACCTCTTAGATGAATTAAGCACTTTAAAGTCATTTATTAATGAAGATATAGATAACACCAATTAAACAAATGAGATAGTAGTAATTAATAACTACTATCCCATTTAATTATTTCGCTCAATAAGGATAAAATATAGTTAAAGGCTACTTTGAGTTTATTACTATAACTTTACCCTATCCAACGTTACGGTGAACCGTACCATAAGTAAGTGAGGTTCTCGAGGTTTCTGAATTAGTAATTTAAAAATGTCTTAAGAAAAAACTTTTTTCTTAAGACATTAGTTATTTATTGGAGCATGTTATGATTATGAAATTTCTTAAAGAAACCAATGAAGTATTTTCGAAGAAAGGAGACCACTATTTAGTCAAATAGTAATATCTTGTTATATAATATACTTTGGATAAATAATTGTTATTGCAACGAAGGGAGAAATAAATGTGGCAAATGTAACCAAAGTAAATCACCCAATAATTTCAAGTTACTTAGAGAATTTTGCAAAAAATTACGGAATATCTAAAACCAAAGCAAAGGATGAACATGCTTTATTCGAAAAATTCATTAACGATTTAATTCTTAAAGTATATGGTAACGATGTTAATGCAAATTTTGAGAGTATGGAGACTGGAACTGCATTCGGAATTGATGGGGTAGCGATTTTTGTAAATGATAAGTTGATTGAAAACGAAGAGGATTTTGACTATATTTGTGAGAATGCAAAGAAAATTGATGTTAACTTTATATTCACTCAATCTAAAGTAAGTACGAATTTTGATAGAACCCAAATTCAAGATTATTTTATGGGTGTACTAAGATTCTTTAACTTAGAAAAATGCGAAATTAAAGAATTAAAGGATCAGTGGGAAATCAGTAAATATATATATAGTAAAAGTAATAAATTTAAGCAATTACCAAGCATAGATTTATACTTTGCTACTTTGGCAACTAATGATTTAGATTTGAAAGATATACATATGAAATCAACTTTAGATAAAGGGAAACAAGATTTAATTAATAAAGTTATGTTTAATGATCAAAGAATTAACTTCAAACCCTTAGGTTTAAAAAAAGTAATGGAACTTTATAGGAAGTTGGATAGTAATCTTGAAATAAAATTTAATTTGGATAAACAGCCTGTCCCCTATCCAATTGATCCTACCAAAAAGGTATCTTCTGGGTATTATGGGTTAATTAAATTGGAAAGTCTCTTTGGTATTTTAACAGATGAAATAGAAGGAGAAAGAAAGTTAAAAAAAGGGATTTTCGAAGATAATATTAGGGATTATCTAGGAAGTGATGACAATATTGATGTAAATTCTAATATGACAAAGGAAATTACAGGAAGTAATGCACATCTTTTTGGTTTGTTAAATAATGGTATTACAATTATTGCTGATGATGTTAGTATAGTAACCACTGAAGCTACTTTAACAAACTATCAAATTGTTAACGGATGTCAAACAAGTAATGTATTATTTGAGTCTCGAGAAAATATTAAAGCAGAAAATATATATATCCCTATTAGATTAATTGGTACAACAGATGAGGAAACCAAACATGCAATTATTAAGGCTACCAATAGTCAAACTTCCCTTAAGCCTGAACAACTCGCTGCATTAAAGGTGGAACAAAAAGATATTGAAGAATACTATAAGGTGAAACGAAGCAGAAATAGATTTGATTTATATTATGAGAGGAGAACGGAGCAATATAGGAATGAAGAGATACAAAAAATAAAAATTATAAATATTCCTTTTCAAATTAAAGCTACCTCAGCTATGTTTTTAGATTTACCACATGAGGTATCTGGCCAATATGGTAAAGTTGAAAAGTCAACAAGAGGTAAGTTGTTCCAAAGTTCGGATTGTTTGAATGTTTATTATGTGAGTGGTTTAGCATGGTATAGAGTAGATGCGTTTATAAGAAACACAGAAGAAGGTAAGGTATATAGAAGAGCAAGATGGCATATAATGATGCTGTTTAAATATTTAATCGAACCTCGATATCACGAGAACACGGACTTAGAAATTAATAAAGAAGCTGAATCAGTTTCTAACAAAATGGAAAAGATTTTGTTAGATGATAAACAATCAAGTCAATTAATAGAACAAGCAGTAATTACAATAAAAGATTATCTAACTGAAAATGGAATATCTAATATTTCTGAAGACAGAAAGTTATTTGAACGTAAAGAAACAACAGATGGATTAAAGAGTTTTTTAGAAAAATTAAATACTAGGATTACACTATAACGGCTTGTATTGGGGGAAGACTTCGAAAATGAGTTGAAGATGTACCTAGAGTTAGTTTATTTAGATTTTCCATTTTAAATATAAGCTACTCAATTTAATTGAGTAGCTTATACAAGTTATAGATCAATGTTTATAAAATGAGAATTTACAATATGCATATTATTACTTTGGTGAACCGTACCATGCAAATAATAGTTTCTGAAAAGAAAGGTTTTATTCTTAAAAATCTGGTTGTTGACTTGTTATTGTGATCTTATTACCTTGTCTAAAGGCTGTAAGATGAATTTTATCCCAATTTTCAGCGGCCATTAATAATCTAGTAACAAGTTCAATTGCCTGTTCTTTTGAAAGTTTCAATGCGATAGTATCATGTAAACCACCGTCTGGTTTAGCTTTTTCAGGGTAAATTTTTAAAGCTTTAGAATTTGTATTATTAGAAATCTGTTTTAATGAATGAGTTGCCATAAAACCCCTCCTCGATATGCTATTTTAATTATACGAAATATTTTTACAAATAGTAGTAAATTGTATCACAAATAAATCATTTTTTTCAAAAACTTGTTTTTCACCTATCAGCGTTGCATATATCGGGAGTTTAAATGCTTCTATAAAGGAGTGGGACAAGAAGTGCGAAAAGAAGAGCCATTTTCAGAATGCAAATAAAAAAATTTATAACGATTAGTGTTAAAGGGAATTGATGATGAGTATGCGGGTATGTACAGAAATCAGCAAGTATTTATTTCAGGGGTAGTCCATACACCACCAGAGGCAATCAAGATTCAAGAACAGATGTATCAATTAATAAAATAGATGACATTTCAATTTGGAAGGATAAATTTATTTTATGAGGAATGAAAAACATGGAGATTAGTTTACCATTAATATCACCATTATCAAGAAAATATTATCTTTATGCTAGTGAAACTGAAGAAAAAGATCATCATAGAGCTGTAGATATTAGGATTTGCTTAGAATATGTGTGCGATGAAATCGTTATTGAATTTGTATCTCTTGAAGATAAAAACAAGTGGGCAAGATATAAAATTCATGACAAAATCAAGGCTACTAAGGGGTTTATGGATAGCGTAATAGTAGAAAAGTTATTGCTGGCGAAGGTAATTGGTAATAAAGGTGCGCATAAAGGAGAAGAAGGAGAATACACAGCTTACGACATTGACGATGCACTTGATACCATTAAACAATTTTCTCTAGAGATATTTCATGTCTATTTTATAAAAAATGGTTTTGGTGATCTTGTAAATGGATCGTGGGTTCCTACAGTGTTTAGCACACTCCCGCCTATTTATAGGGTTACAATTTTGAACAAGTATTATCTTTGCAATCCTTCTTTGTTTGTTATTGATAAATTAGCTAAAGCCTACTTAAAAAGTGGTATGAAAAAAGAAGGCATAGATTTTTTAGAGGATTGTTTAAAGAAAAATGAAATTAATGGTGAACAATGTATTATTCTAAAGCATGACTTGGATTTATTGGAACAAAGTTTTAATAAACTAAATGTCGCCGAGAACTTAGAAGAGGCAAAGGATAATTTTAATCTTTTGCTGCCCGCCATTGAAGAAGATAAAAGGGATGTTTTCGTTTGCTTAATTTCTATGATATTAAATGGTAGAAGCTAATAATATTCTCTAATTTCAGTCTATTGGCGAGGTACTTTTTATTATAACCACATTCAAAGTAAAGTCTTGAAAATCATCGAGTGTATTCATATATAAACAATAAGGAAGAAAATATTAGTATTAGTATGTCTTCTCAATATAATTTAGCTAATATTCCTAAATTAATAAATACGCTAGTAATTATAAGAGCTATCAAACTAATAAATTTAAAAGAATATTTAAGATTTGTGTACACTGAAACATCAGAATTCACGAAAATTTATGAAGTTTATCTCTAGAAGAATAACGTAAATTTAAAATAATTTAATATATAAAAACCGCACTTAGCCACATTACGGAGAACCGTACCATAAGTAAGTGCGACGGTTCTAAAGAAAATATAAAAATCCGATTCTAAATCCTTTGAATCAATTCTTTAGTAATGCTTTCAAACCACAATCCATACAGAAAGATTTTTTAAAAAAATCTATTTGACGTTCTGTATTATTTTTTGTACGATATTGAAGAAAAGAATGCCCGGACTAGAACGGGAGAGGTTCATAGCGGATACCCTCTATAAAAAACTATGGAAACATGACAATAATGCCATGTCCATATTGGACGTGGCTTTTTTTTATGTGTTTACGTATGTTTTAAATAGAATGCTTGGTGATGCCTCTCTTGAAAAGTGTTGGGAAACATTTTACAAGGAGGTTTTTTTATGTCTGGCCGAAGTCATGAAGAAGGATTAAAGGATTTAACCCTGTTAGGTAATCAAGGTACAAAGTATTCCTATGATTATGCACCAGAGGTATTAGAGGCAGTGGATAATCTACATGCCAATCGAGATTATTTCATTAAATTTAATTGTCCAGAGTTCACTAGTTTATGCCCGCTTACAAATCAGCCTGATTTTGCCACGATGTACATCTCGTATATCCCAGATAAAAAAATTGTTGAAAGTAAATCACTAAAGTTGTATTTATTCAGTTTTAGAAATCACGGTGATTTCCATGAAGATTGCGTTAATATCATTATGAATGACTTAATTGCATTGCTTGATCCACGATATATTGAGGTTTGGGGGAAGTTTACGCCACGTGGGGGTATTTCGATCGATCCATGGTGTAACTATGGGAAGCCAGGAACGAAATACGAGGAAATCGCCAATTATCGTTTAATGAACCACGATCTTAATCCAGAAAAAATTGATAATCGATAAATGGAGATTTAAATAGTTCCATCAAGAAAGAGGTTTTTAGCTACCCTCTTAAAAAAACTAAGAAGAAAGCAGCACTTTTTCTTAGAGTGCTGTTTTTTCGATATAAGGGAGTTTTATAGATGAAGCAGGAAAAAGCAATTGTTGTATTTAGTGGAGGTCAGGACAGTACAACTTGTTTGTTTTGGGCAAGGGAACGTTTTAAAGAGGTTGAGGCAGTCACTTTTGATTATGGTCAAAGGCATCGTCTTGAAATTGAATGTGCAAAAGAGATAGCGAGTGAACTTGGAATCAAGCATCATATTCTTGATATGTCACTCCTAAACCAACTTGCTCCGAATGCTTTGACACGACAAGATATTACAGTAGAAGACGGAGATAATGGTGAGCTGCCATCGACTTTTGTTCCTGGTCGTAATCTTCTCTTTCTTTCATTTGCTGGTGTTTTAGCGAGTCAAGTAGGAGCTAAGCATATCGTGACGGGTGTTTGTGAAACAGATTTTAGCGGATATCCAGATTGCCGAGACGTTTTTATTAAATCCTTGAATGTAACGTTAAATTTATCGATGGATGATTCCTTTGTAATTGATACACCGTTAATGTGGCTGGATAAGGCGCACACTTGGGAGCTTGCTGATCGTTTTGGGGCATTGAACTTTGTTCGAGAACGAACGTTGACTTGCTATAACGGTGTCATAGCTGATGGTTGCGGTGAATGCCCAGCATGTAAACTGCGAAACAAAGGGCTTGATGAGTATTTGCGTTATAGGAAGGAGTCTTAAGGTATGTCAGATTTTAGAATCGTCGAGAGGCTCCAAAAAATAGATGTCGATATTCAAAGAAATCAATTGAACTATCATGCAAAGCGTGTTCTTGTAAGCAAAGAATTTACCTTTGATGCTGCTCATCATTTACATCATTATGAAGGGAAATGTAAAAACCTACATGGTCATACCTATCGTGTAGTATTGGGATTGAGTGGCTACACAGATGAACGCGGTTTGATGATTGATTTTGGCGATATAAAAAAAATATGGAAACAAAAAATAGAAATTCATTTGGATCATCGTTATTTAAATGAAACGCTTCCACCCATGAATACGACAGCAGAAAACATGGTAGTTTGGATTTATGAAAAGTTGGCAGAGGCCTTGCTTGATGAACCAAGCTATAACGGTGCATGTGTAGAGTTTATTAGGTTATATGAAACTCCGACAAGCTATGCAGAAGCGAGACGGGAGTGGATGGAAGGTGAGTAAGGTACCTGTTATCGAGATTTTTGGACCGACGATTCAAGGTGAAGGGATGGTAGTTGGCCAGAAGACAATGTTTGTGAGAACTGCAGGTTGTGATTATTCCTGTTCTTGGTGTGATTCATCGTTTACTTGGGATGGCAGTGGAAAGCATCTGATTGTCCAAATGACAGCGGAAGAGATTTGGACTGAGTTGAAACGTCTTGGAGGCAATGGCTTCTCATTTGTCACGATTTCAGGCGGCAATCCTGCACTCAATCCACATTTAGCTGAGCTCATTGCCATTTTAAAAGAAAACAACATAAAAATTGGGGTGGAAACACAGGGAAGTAGGTGGCAAAAATGGATGCATGAGATTGATGAACTGACCATTTCTCCAAAGCCACCTAGTTCTGGAATGACCACAGACTATTCGGTGCTCTCATATATCTTCGAAAAGCTTAAAAATCAAAACAGTAATCACCATATATCTCTCAAAATAGTCGTTTTTAATCAAGAGGATTACGATTATGCTAAACAAATTCACCATCGATATCCAATGATTCCTTTTTATCTTCAAGTCGGTAATGATGATCTCATGACAACTGACAATTCACAATTAATTATGCATTTATTGGATAAATATCATGCATTGATTGATAGAGTGATGAAGGATGAAGAATTAAGAGATGTTAAAGTACTACCACAGTTACATGCCCTTGTTTGGGGAAATAAAAGAGGCGTATAGTGTGCCATTACAAAAATGTTTTTAAATTGAGGAGTAGTAGTATGAGAATATTGTTTTATTTATTATCTATTGTCATCGCTAATGTAGTAACGGCAGCATTTGCACCATTGCACTTTGGTATGTTTATTGTTCCAATGGGGACGTTTTTAATTGGGGCAACCTTTATTTTTCGGGACCTTGTACAAAATAAATATGGTAGGGCAAAGACGTATTTATTTATTATTACAGCTTTAATTTTATCAGCAGTAGTGTCATTCCTACTGGGGGATACTCTTTTGATTGTGGTAGCGTCAGCACTATCATTTGTTGTCGCTGAAACAGCTGATACAGAAATCTATACTCGATTAAAATTACCAATGGCTTGGCGTGTGTTCTACAGTGGGCTTGTTGGAGGATTTTTGGATTCTGCAATTTTCGTAGTAATCGGCTTGAGTCCACTTGGAGCTAATATATTACCTTGGGAAGCCGTACCAGCCGCCATTTTTGGACAAATTGTTGTGAAGACGATTATTCAAATGTTTGGCGCAATGATTTTAAATCAAGTTGGTACAATGAAAGAAAAACATCTAACTACAAGATAACTCGTTGAAAATATTCATTAGGCATATTTCACAAGAGATGCCGTTCATTTTGGCGAGACAGAGCTATAAGTAAAACAGGCAGATTCGCATTATAAAGCGAATCTGCCTAGTTTAATTTTAAAGGTCTTAATGCATTTTCAATTGTTTCTATCATTTTTATGCTGATTTCTCTAGTTTTTGATCTAAATGGTGACTAAGAAAAGTTAGCAAACTTGCACAGACGGCAACAATCCCACCGACCCATGTAACATTCATTAAATTTCCCTGATGATAAACAATTCCACCTAATGCAGAACCAAAAGCGATACCTACGTTACTTGCTACGGGCATAAGTGATGCAGCCAATCCTTTTGCACTGGGTTGGTAAATTTCAGCGAGGTCTATTAAATAAAGCTGAGTAGATGTTGTTAAGAGGATAGCCATTAATGACATTAAGCCAATATTGACCAGCCCTAAAATAAAATGATTTGTAGTCCAAAATAAACTTGTCAGAACAATAGCCTGCACAAGAAAAACAAAGCGAAGGCGACCGATAGCATTATGACTGGCAATTTTACTGGCGAGGATATTGCTGAAAATCGAAATAAACCCATAACCAAATAAGATTAGACTAATAGAATTATTTGGTGCTCCCATTCCCTTCAAAATAGGAACAAGGTACGTAAAGACAGCGTAAGTTGCCCCAAATCCTAGAGCAGGAATGAAAAAGGCCATTAAAATACGTGGCTTGATCATTAAAGAAAACTGATCCCGTATCGAACTACGTACTTGGCTGAGTTGATTAGGTAAGACAAAAAAGGATGTCAAAAACGCCAAACCACCTAGAAAGGTTGTTAACATGAAAGTGGCATTCCAACCATACCAGTCTGCGATTACAATACCAATTGGCACTCCAACGACATTTGCTAGTGTGAAACCACCAAAAACAAATGATATAGCAAGTCCGCGTTTGTTTATCGGCATGGTTTCGCTTGCAACAATCATGGCTAGAGAGATTAATACTCCTGTTACAATCGCTGTCATAATACGAAGTACAAGCAGCATGATGTAGCTCGTTGAAATGACGCAAAAAGCATTGAGGACGATGAAAGAAAGGATCAAAAACAACATCCATTTACGCTTTGGAAAATGACTTGTTGTTGACATCACTAGTGGTGTGGCAATAGCAAATGTAATGGCAAATGCAGAAACGAGTGTGCCTGCTTTTGCATTAGTCATTTGAAGGCTTGAGGAAATATCAGTTAAGATTCCGACTATAACAAATTCGCTTGTCCCAAGCACAAATGTTAATAGTGTAAGTGTTAAAATGAGTGACCAATGTCGCTTGGATAATTGTGAGTGGTGCATAGATACCTCTTTCTAAGATGAATATAAATGTGTAGTAGATAAACAACCTAAACATCATATCATAAAATATTTTAGCGAGAAAAAATCTTTCTAGATTAAATCGGAATGAATGGATTCTCAAAATCGACAAAACTACAGAGAAATCACATTCTGTTGCTAATCCTAAAGGATATCAATAAAGATGCTTTTGTATTAAATATGTACATAAAAAATAATTCCTAGTACCTTCCACTTTTCCTTAAAGAAGGAATTTACTGATTTTGCTCGAACTCTATAAATAAGAAATTCCTGTTCAAAATCTAAAATACTCACTTAAAGATGCTCCCTTTTAAAAGGGGAAAAGGAAGGTTCATGATGATTCAATTCCAAAAAGATAATATTACTGTTTTTCAAAGTGCATTGTATATGACTACTTCGGCTATCATTCAAACGAATGAAGCGATAATTATGACAGATCCTAATTGGTTACCTAGCGAAATTGAGGAAATTCAGGCTTACATAAACAACATGAAGGGTGATAAGCAACTATATATTATTTACACTCATAGCGATTTTGACCATATTATTGGTTCAGGGGCCTTTCCAGGAGCAAAGGTAATTGCATCTAAACAATTTGATAAAAACCCGAACAAAGCAAAAGGCATTCAAAAAATCAAACAATTTGATCAAAGTTATTATATACAGAGGAGCTATTCCCCTGTATATCCAACAGTAGATATTGTCGTTTCAGAGGATGGGCAAACATTAGAGTTAGATTCGATAACTATGACATTTTATCAAGCACCTGGTCATACGGATGATGGTTTATTTACAGTGATAGAGCCGTATGGGCTATTTCTTTCGGGAGATTACTTGTCAGATATTGAGTTTCCTTTCATCTTTAGCAGTTATAAAGACTATGTCAATACTATTCGTAAAGCTGAAGATATTTTACTACATCATCAAATAACAACCCATATACCAGGACACGGAACGACAACACAGAACCAACAAGAAATCCAAAAAAGGATTCATTTTTCTAAACATTACTTAGCACAGCTTCCGCAGGATAACGGAGAGTTAGAGAAATGTTTAAGGGAAGAGTATTCGTTTTTTGAAGGAATGAAAAGCATTCATACTGACAATAAAAAGATGGTCAATAAAGAATGTTCAGAAGAGAATCTGTAGTCAATAATCTTTTGAGATGTATTACAAGTAAAACAAAAAGGAGATTGGTTTAGTACCCATAGAAAAAACACCTCCACGTTGAATGTTTTGTATTTAATACCCGTTTTTCAACGAAAGGTGTTTTTATTTGTCTCCTTTTTTTAGGTCAGTGCGAGATGGATACGCATTGTCTTTTTTTCTGAGTATTATCTACGTTCAGGCAAATGTGCCAACTCCTCGTATATTTCAGCCTTCCCGTACAAAAGTTGTAGAGGTTTTACTTTTGTGTCGGGCCTTTCAATGTCTAATAGAGGTGAGGGCACAATTGCGCTTCAGTTCATGTGAAAATGTAATTACAGAAAATGAGGTTTTATTATAAAACTACTATTCTAAATAATATTGTAAAAGTTTAATATAAACATTTTACAAAAAATTTAGAATATTAATATTAAATAACAATATATTTATTATTTTTCTGTTAAAATTACTATGTTAAACAATATTTTGGCAATGTTTAATAATTACAATTAATTGTATTGATTGGATTCAAAATCATCCTTATTAAATAGGAATGGGGAGGTATTACTCTAAGTATGCGTAAATGGGGAAAATCGAAGTATTTAAAAGCAATAACAGCAATGGCATTAACGGCTTCAGCGGTAGTAGTAGCACCGATTGCATCTGAAGCTAGTAGTTTCAAGGATGTACAACGAACGCATCCATTTTATGACGAGATTAAAAATTTAAATGATCGTGGCATTATTAATGGGTTCCAAGATGGGACATTTAAATCTGAGCAAAACGTAACACGTGGACAAGCTGCTAAAATTATTGCGGGTGTATTAGGACTGGATACATCGAATGTTAGCAATCCAAACTTTAAAGATATTCCTACTAATCATGTATATTTTGGTGCAATTGCTGCATTAAAGGAAAAGGGGATTATTAATGGTTATGAGGATGGAACATTCCGTCAGGATGAATTTATTCAACGTAACCATGTAGCAAAAATTTTAGCGAACGCTTTTAATTTAAAAGCTTCAAATACGAATTCATTACCGTTCACTGATGTGCGTGCAGATTATAAAGAAGCGATTGCTGCTTTATATGAAAACAACGTAACGGCTGGTAAGACAGCTACATTATTTGATGGTTCTTCCAATGTAACACGAGGACAACTGGCTGCATTTATTACTCGTTCAGAAGCTGTTAGTAATCCGACTACTCAACCTTCTCAAAGTGTAACGTTTAAAGTTGAAAAATATACAGCGAATGAAATTGCTATTAATGGTAAAACTTATTTATTTGGTGATTCAGTAAAGTCAATTTTTACAACTAAAAATAAAACCGCACTAACAGGAGCAAAAATTACAGCAACTATTGAAAATGGGATTATAACAAAAGTAAATAACGTTGTTTTAAATAAGGCAGGTTCAGCAGAGATGGGCGTTGTATTCAATACAAATGCAACGCTCGATTCGATAACAATTAACGCAGATGGTGTGACTGTTAAAAATGTATCAGTTACAGGAAATGTAATCATTACCTCAAATGTTAAGAAGAAAATGGAATTTGATGGTACTACAATTACTGGCGATTTAATTATAGCTGATGCAATAGATGGTCAAAGTACACTTGTATTGAAAATCAAAAATTCGCACACAGAAAAAGTACAAGTCAAGCGTCATAATATGTCGATTGTGACGGACACGGTGATTCCAGAAATTATCATAGCAGCTCCCATTGCTGCTATAAATATTGACGGATCAGCAACGAAGGTAACAATTGAATCTACGACAAAATTGAAAATGACTGGGAATGTAAAGTTTGAACGATTGTTGCTTCCTACGGCAGTGGAGTTAGAATTGAATGCTGTTGGTTTAGTGAAATATTTAACGGTTCTAAACGCTGATGCTCGAATTACAATCGGTTCAGGTTTACTAATAAATGACTTGTCGATTCCAGCAGGTTCAACGGTAACAAAAATTATAACAAACTATGCCTCGGTTGCTTCCCAAATTAAAGCCATTATTGGAGGTTCTTCGCCAAGTACAGGGGTTCCAAATACAGGTGGAGGAAATGTGGCACCCGATCCGGTTATTCCACCAGAAAAAGTGAGTGAATTTAATGTAAAGAATGCGGAGGAATTAAAACAAGCATTAAATAAAGCTAAAGCAGGAGACTTGATTAGGTTAACAGCTCCAATGACTGCAGATGTAACGCTAACAGATTTAGTAATGATTGATTTGAATGGTCAAACCTTGAATGGGAATGTAACGCTAACAGCACCTACAGCTTCAGGGAGGTACTCTTTAATGCCATCTGGAAGTACTGGTACTATTGCAGGCAATTTAATCATTGATGCACCAAATGTGAATATCAGTTTAGATGGGTTAACCGTTGAAGGGAACACAATAATTGAATAATAACTTCTAGTAAATTCCTTTGTAAGATAGGGAAAAAGTTGATTGTATAGATAAAAAATCATAAGGAGCTAAACGAATGAAGAAATATGAATGTAATGTCGTTTCCAAGATAGCTTTATCATTTTTACTTGTAATTTCTATGATTTTGCCTTACTTAACAATTGCAAAGGCGGAAACGACAGAAGCTATTGGAGTGGGGGAATCGGTCAGTCAATTGGATCCAACTTCTGACTTAACAATTGCTGAAGCTCGTGCAGCGGTTGGAACGGACCGCACAGTCCAAATTCAAGGGACGGTTACGACAACACCTGGTAGCTGGGGAGGTAAGGCCTTCTATGTACAGGATGATTCAGCAGGAGTATATGTTTTCTCCAGTTCTCCAGAAGCAGGGAGCTTAGCTGTTGGAGATATTGTCAAAATCACAGGGAAAACGAGTTTATATAGCGGAGAGGTTCAATTTAATTCACCGATAATTGAACGAATTTCAACTGGGACAGCACCAGCGCCACAAACAGTGAATCTACCGATTGATGACAGTATGCAAGGTGAATTAATTACACTTGAAAATGTGAAGATTAAAGATTTAAAGCCATCTGGTACGTCTGGTACATTTGAATTTAAAGCAGTCGATGCAGCATATAATGAGCTGTTAATTCGCCATGATAACCGTACAGGCTATCAGTTCTCTCAATTTGAAGCAGATGGGTTCAATAACAATGATGTGATTACCGTGACAGGGATTGCTTCAATTTTTAACGGAACTTATCAATTAAAAACGTTAAGCTCGAAAAGCTTCCAATTATTATTAAATTATGAGCCAACACAAGTAGCAAATATTAAAGCTGTTCCAGCAACAGGAGAAATCTATGCAGGAACAAAAGTAACATTGTCTACAGATACACCAAATGCAACAATCTATTACACGATAGATGGTTCTGAACCGTCTACAGCTAGTATGGTTTATGATGCGGCAGCTGGCATTGTTGTCAATGAAGCAATGACGATCAAAGCATTTGCTACAGCAACTGGCTTAAACGATAGCGAAATTACATCCTTAAATTTTACAGTTAAAGATGCGCCATCCACTATTTCAATTACGGAAGCACGTCATAAAGAAATCGGACAAACTGTCATCGTATCAGGTATTGTAACAGCAAAATTAGAAACTGCTACAGCGCACATTCAAGATGAAGATGGTGCGGCGATAGCCATTTATCCTGTAGATAGTCTTACTGCTAATATCGGTGATCGGGTGACGGTGCAAGGTCAAGTAGCTGAATATAGCGGACTAAAGCAATTAATGAATATTTCGCTTGTTGGCATGCCTATTCCTTCGACAATACCAGAGCCACACATTATTAAAAGTATTGAGGTTGCAGAAGATAATGAGTCGAAATTAGTAACGATTAAAAATGTTGCCATTACTGGTTCAGGTCAAAACTTTACCGGAACAGATGATGTAGGCACATTTGCTATTTACGATAAAACACGTGACTCAGGTTTAGTGAGTGGAAAAACGTATGGGGAAATTACAGGAATTATTGGTCAATATACAAACCACCAACTGCTCCCGATACGCATTATTGAAGATGTAACAAAGGTTCAGGATATCAAAGCCTCTCACGTTGGGGGCGTAACAGCAGGCACGAAAGTCTCACTTTCTACAATGACAGAAGGTGCAACCATTTATTACACGGTGGATGGCTCAACACCAACTACAGCCAGTACAAAGTATACAGGAGAAATTCTTGTTAATAAACCAATGTCGATTAAAGCGATTGCGGTAAAAGAAGGTTTAACGAACAGTGCGATTGCTACATTTGTTTATGAAATTATTGATACTAAAAATGCAAAAATTAGCGATATTCAAGGGGCAAGCCATAAATCACCATATGTCGATTTAACGGTAAATGATGTAGAGGGAATTGCTACATTTGTTATCAATTCAACTAGCTTTATTATGCAAGAAAATGGGCCGACGTTCGATGGCGTAAAATCAACAGCAATCAAGGTAAATAAGTCGGCACATAATGTAAAAGTAGGGGATGTTATTAAAGTAGCAGGAAATGTAGTAGAAGCAGGTGGAAACTCTCGATTGACAGATACGCAAATTTCAGCAACAACTATTACAAAAACGGGTACGGCAGTAATTCCAGAAGCCCTTGTGATAGGGGAGGACCTTTTCCCACCTAATAAAATTATCGATAATGATGGCTTTGCCATTTTTGACCCACAAGAAGATGGCATCGACTTTTGGGAATCCATCGAGTATATGCGGGTATCATTCCCGGATGCGAGAGTAATTGGACCGATTTATAATAATGATTCACCAATTGTTGTACCGAGCACAACAAATAATACATTTAATGTGAATGGTGGTTTAAATATTGCTGCCGACGATTATAACCCTGAAAAAATTATGCTTGAAGGGGTTTCAGGGAAAAATTATGATTCAGGTGACCGTTTTAATGAAGCGCTTATCGGATTTGTAGAAAATTTTACAGATGGCTATCGACTGAACACGAATAAGGTCTTCCCAGAAGTGACAAAGGCAAATCTTCAACAAGAAGTGACGTATCTTGAACCAGTAGCGGACAAGTTAAATGTCGCTTCTTATAATATCGAAAACTTTTCGAATAATGTTGCCAATACATCAAATGAAAAAGTAGACAGAATTGCAGCGACATTTGTGAAAAACATGAAGTCACCAGATATCATTACATTAGTCGAAGTACAAGATAATGATGGGCAAATTGATTCAGGAAATGCTGATGCATCGGAAAGCTACATGCGATTAATTCATGCAATTAAAGCTGCGGGTGGTCCTGCCTATGATTGGATTGATGTCATGCCAATTAACAATACAGTAGGTGGTGCACCTGGTGGTAATATTCGTGTAGGTTACTTATATAACCCTACGCGTGTTTCATTAGTGACAGGTATAAAGGGAGTAGGTGACCAAGCGAATACGTGGACAGCAGATGGAGGTCTTGCCTTAAATCCTGGCTTTGTTGATCCATCAAAATTTGTAGATACACGTAAACCAATTGCAGCAGAATTTGAATTCCAGGAAGAGCGTGTAGTCATTATCGGAGCTCACTTAAATTCTAAAGGTGGGGATGGTTCACTTTGGGGGCCAACACAGCCGCCAGTGTTAGAATCAGTAACGAAACGTCTTCAGCTTGCTCAAGCCATCAATGACTTTATCGATAAAGGTCTTGCAATGAATCCGAATTTAAATATCATTGTAGCAGGGGACATGAATGACTTTGAATTCACACCAGCACTTGAAACGTTAAAAGGTGATGTTTTAACGAATATGGTAGATAAAGCCCCAGAAAAAGACCGTTTTACGTACTTCTTCCAAGGGAACAATCAAGTGTTGGATCATATTTTAGTTTCGAATAATCTTGCTGATGTTACCGAAATTGACTTGATTCACATTAATGCCAACTTTACAGAAGCACAAGGCCGTGCATCGGATCATGACCCAGTTTTAGTTCAAATTGATTTGAAGGCTGGGAAAGAAGAAATACCAACACCAATATTACCTGAAAATGTATATAGCTTTAATAACTACAAAACAGGTAAATTAATAGTGAATCGCCCAAGTGTTTCGTTAACGTTAGGGGAAAATACAAATATTAAAAATGGGATTGCGGTATTTAGTCAATATGCTGAATTCCATGGTGAAGGATTTGCGGACAAAACGGTAACGATTAGTCCCAAAAAAGGAAATGCGATTATTGACTTTAAAGGAACGAAAATGGGTGAAATTATTATTGAAGGGGAAAATGTAAAAGAAATTCGAAATTTACCTGTTGGAGCGAACATAACATATACTAAAGGAGCTTCGGAAGAGAAAATTAAGTTTAAATAAAAACTAAGGATGCTAAACACAAATTTTATTGGCATCATCATCTTCTGAAGCAAGTAATACATTTTTAATAGTTAGGCATATTCAGATTAAATGAATATGTCTATTTTTTTATTGTAAAGCTAGTCCATATGTTTATGCGGACACCACAGTGGACACAAATTTCTGCGTATTCGCACCCCCTTTTGAGGTTTAATGTGTATTACAAGTAAAGTAAAAAGGAGATTGGCTTATAGCCAGTCTCCTTTAGCGTATGTCGTATCTTATCTGAAGATTTACTCAGCAGTGTAGGCTGCTAGAAGATCACGTACTTCATCGGTGGAATTTGCATTTAGTAATTGAACTCGTAATTGACTAGCGCCTTTAAAGCCGCGCACATATATTTTAAAGAAACGTTGCAATGCTTTAAATGAACGCATTTCGAATTCCTTAGAGTAGTGATCATGAAGGTTGAGGTGCAAGTATAGTAAGTTAAGGTATTCTTTGGCGTTATGCTCTGACGGCTCTTTTTCAAAAGCAAATGGGTTTGAAAATACGCCTCGGCCAATCATGACTCCATCGATGCCGTATTGCTCCACTAGTTTTAGACCTGTTAAACGGTCAGGGATATCTCCATTGATTGTCAGCAACGTTTTAGGAGCAATTTCATCGCGTAGCTTTTTGATGTCTGCAATTAGTTCCCAGTGTGCTGCGACCTTGCTCATCTCTTCTCGTGTCCGAAGATGGATAGAAAGATTAGCTATATCCTGTTTAAAAATATGACTGAGCCACGCACGCCACTCTGCTACATCTGTAAAGCCAAGTCTTGTTTTTACACTAACAGGTAAGCCACCTGCTTTTGCTGCTTGAATTATTTCTGAGGCTAGTTCAGGGTGAAGAATTAAGCCGGCTCCTTTACCTCTCTCAGCCACATTATCGGCCGGGCACCCCATATTAATATCGATACCTTTAAAGCCTAGCTCTTTCATACCGATGCTCATTTGACGAAAATGCTCAGGGGTGTCTCCCCAAATATGGGCCACAATTGGCTGCTCATCTTCAGTGAAGGCTAAGCGGTTACGTACATTTTCGAAGCCGCCAGGTTGACAATAGCTTGTTGTATTGGTGAATTCTGTAAAAAATACATCAGGCCTCCCCGCTTCACTAATGACATGACGAAATACAACATCTGTCACATCCTCCATTGGTGCTAAAATGAAAAATGGCCGTGGTAAATCAAGCCAAAAATTATGTTGATGCATTGATGAAAATCCTCACTTTCGAAAATAATACCTTTGCAAAAAGATACCATATTTACTGTCCTTCTACATAGCTAGGGGCTTAGCTTGATACAAGAAACGGTATCTTATTTGAAAGTGGGAAATTTGATGAGAAGGAAAAGGGGAAAAACCTTGATAGATCCTCGCTGCCGTTTAGGGTCTTGAACATGGTAAAAGATATAATTAGTATTTCATAGAAATATTGACATTTATTTTTCAGACAACTAAGCTTAATGAAAAATAGAGCTGGGGAGGGACTGCCAGTGGAATTAATTCAACTAAATTGTCCGAATTGTAATGGGAAAATTGAATATAAAGAAGGGCAATCATTTAAATGTCCTTTTTGTGAAACTGAAATAATGCTGAAAGAAAATAAAGTCTATTATGTAGATCAAACGATTAATCATTATTATGGTACAGCTGCTCCTAATACAGCTACACGTCCCAAAACGAATTTAAAGGCACTTCTTATTGTACCGTTTGTCTTCTTGTGTGCCATTCTTGGGTATTTTCTTTTTAGTAGTAATCAAACAGAGCATGGAAACCGTGAAGAAATAGCTGTTCGAACAATGCCTGAAAGTGAAGTGCTTCTATTCTTTTTAAGGGACATTTTTGATAAGGGTGGAGCAATGCCAACTAAAGAAGAGATTGCAAGTATTCGATATTTGGCCCCCTACTATTCTGATGATCAATGGCATTTTGATTACAGTCTAGACGATCCATTTACAAATAAGGAAGCTGAAATTTCTACCTATATCATGATGGATAAGTTATTAAATACGCAAGAAATCGAACAAAAGGACTTTGAAGCCTTTACTGGACTAACTGTATTGAAGCTCATGAATGATTATGAAATAGCACAAAGTGAAAAGGTAAGCTTTCGACATCTGAAAAACTTAAAAAGCTATACAGGTAGCTTTAATGAATCATTTAGTAAAATTGCGGAATATTTTAGCGATAAGTCTAATATTGTAGAGCTCTCTATCCAAATTCGAAGTAATGAGGAACTTGCTTTATTATTAGAGTTTCCGAATCTCCAATCACTTGAAATATCTTATGTGACTGAAGAAGTTAAGGATTTTGAGCTTCTTAATAAATTGTCACTAAAATCATTGTCTTTAAAATTTTCCAATGATTTGAAGTGGTTGTCTACATTAACTGATTTAGAGTCGTTAGCGATAGACAATAGTGAAGCGACCGATTTTAGCTCCTTCTATTCACTGAATCAATTACAAGAATTGAAGCTTACATCGGTAAGAAATTTAAAAACGCTTGATTTTTTACAAAATATGCCTAACCTACAATCGCTTGATCTCGAAAATATGAACATTGCCAATTTAGAAAAGCTTAGAAATAAATCATCTTTGACAAAGCTACGTTTATCTTCTCCAGGTCAATTTGAATTGCTTGATATTGTGAACAGTCTGACATCACTCACTGAGTTATCATTAGCTGGTTATTATGGCGATACATCGCCGATTACAGCACCCAATTTGAAGAAGGCGGAGCTAAAGGGTTCTTTTATACAAAAGTTAGAGGCACCCACTTTAAAAGATTTGACTGTTTATATAAGTGGATCGGAATCGCAATTGAATGGTGCAGCATTTCTGAAATACCCACAGCTAGAAAAGCTTACAGTCAAGGAGTATGGGGTTTTCACGGGCGTTCGTTCCTTAAATGACCTACCTAGTTTGCAAACAATTCATTTTAACGAGACCATTTTTTATGAAGAAACAGGTGACTTATTCAATTTACAGCACGTAAAGACATTAAATTGTTCTGAATGCAATTTTCAATTTAATAGTCAACAACCATTAACAAACAACGTGCTGGAACATTTAACTTTGAATGATGTATCGATTCAAATAGGTAATAGTGATTGGATAGATGAGGTTGATAAGATCATGCCTTACTTTGCTGGTCTTTCAGCTTTACGTTCGTTCACATTACAGGATAGTTCACTTCAATCGTTACATTTCATGAAAAATTGGCAACAAATCGAGGTGCTTCATTTAGAAAATAACGCTATTTCAGATGTAGAGCCTTTAGTGAATATGCCTAACCTAAAAAGGCTATATATTTTAGGAAATCAGGTTCAAAATCAATCTGTTTTAGACAAAGGAATTCTCATTTATTAAAGTCAGGTGTATTTTTAACATGAACTCACTTAGTAATCAAATTAGGTACCAGTCATAAAGGAGGCTGGTACTTGTTTTTAATAGAATAAGGCTCGAGATGAGTATAGTATTACAAACTAAATATCGGGTCGATAAGGAAGAAACGATAGGAGTATTGGATTTATTTGTCTTAAGCAATCGGATAGTTTTATAATGAATAGATGGTTAAGTAGAGGAGCTGAAAAATATGTTCGCACGTAATAAAGGTGTTTATTTAGTGTTATCATTACTAGCAATCACTTTTGTTTTAACAGGCTGTGGTACCGCTAAAGACAAAGCAAAATCTGAAGGAGACACAGTGGATTATGCGGCGGAAGTGAAGGAAAATCCAATTGTGACGATTACGATGAGCAATGATGAAAAAATTGTCATTGAATTAGAACCTACTGTCGCCCCGAATACAGTCGCTAATTTTATTTCCTTAGTGAAAGAAGGATTTTATGATGGTCTTATTTTCCAACGTGTAATTCCTGATTTTATGATTCAAGGTGGAGATCCTTTAGGGAATGGTACTGGTGGACCTGATTATTCAATTGATGGTGAGTTTTCATCAAATGGATTTGACAATAATATGAAGCATGAACGTGGTGTTATTTCGATGGCTCGTTCGCAAGATCCTAATTCTGCAGGTTCACAATTTTTCATTATGGTAAAGGAAGCATCACATCTTGATGGGGATTATGCTGCTTTTGGGAAAGTGATCGAGGGTATGGAAACAGTCGATGCCATTGTTGCGGTTGAGCGAGATGCCACAGATAAGCCGCTAGAAGATCAGCAAATGAAAAAGGTAGAAGTGGATACAAAAGGCTTTGATTATCCAGCGCCTAAGGTCAATAAATAGTTAATCTAGAATTTATTGATAAAAACAATAATATAGACATAAAAGAGTATGTAAGAGGTGAAATCTTACATACTCTTTTTACTTGTCAATTTCCTTTGGTATTGAAATAAGCCATAAAAAATCGTCCTCTATCAGTATTTGGATGTCGTGCCCTTGAGTAACTAGCTGTTCAGCCTTATGCTGTTTGCTACTGATGCCACGACGTTTATCTCCAAGAATGACGAAATCCGTTTGCTGTGTAACAGCTCCCTGCAAGGACCCTCCACAGGCTTTTACTTGTTTGGCAGCCTCTGAACGGGTCATTGTAGAAAGAGCCCCTGTAAAAACGATTTGTTTTTTATAAAAGGGGTGTGTTAGGCTTTCGGCTGAATCAGGGTGGAAAATGATTTCTAGGTTGTCCTTATTCGTCATATGGGTACTCCTTAACATTCTCTTTTCATTTTAGATAATAAATAAATCCACAAAATTTTGCATGTATGCTACATTAAAAATAAAAAATTTAAAGAGGTACATACACATGAATTCGCAATTGACTGCTTTTATTACTCTTAGCTGTACATCGGGTTTTCTAAATTTGTATTTATGTTTATACGTATTTCTACAACGCTACAATTACGCAAAAATTGCGCAATTGTTTATAGGGTATACGGCGTTAATTACGGTATATTGTTTTGCCTCTGCTTTTGGTTTAATAGCTACAACACTGGACGCAATAAAGTTTTGGACAGCCATTCAATATGTAGGCATGGCTTTTTCAACACCGCTCGGTTTATTGTTTATCATGCAATATTTGGGCTTTCATTTGTCAAGGAAAAAGATAATGGCCCTTCTAGCTATCCCTTTTATTAGTTTAATAATGGTTGCTACAAATGATATGCACCATTTTCATTATAAGATATTTGAAGTTGATCCCGTGTTAGGGGCTCCTTATGTTTATCAGGAAATCGGTATATGGTACATCATTCATGGTATATTTACGTTTGGCTGTATGTTTGTATCCTTTTTACTAATAGTAAAGTATTGGAAAGAAACAAGTAAAACTTATCGCCAACAACTGATTGCCTTAATGTGTGGTCAGTTAATTCCTATGATCACTGCTTTTATATACTTATTGGGTCTAACACCTCAAGGGGTTGATCCTGTTCCAATGGTCTTATGGATTTCTTCTCTGTTGTATTTATGGTCTATTAATTCCTCCCGTTTATTTAGTGTAATGCCTGTTGCCAAAGATGCTATATTCCAAAGTATCAATGATGGGGTCATTGTGTTAGATGAGTCGTTTCGATTAATAGAGTTTAATCAAGCATGTAGCAAGGTGTTCCCTCAACTAACTCGGTCTATGTTTGGTGTGGATTTTAGGAAGCTATGGCTTGAAGTAACTGGGC
The DNA here is from genome assembly GCF_038630755.1 of Lysinibacillus sp. FSL K6-1151. Lineage (NCBI taxonomy): Bacteria > Bacillati > Bacillota > Bacilli > Caryophanales > Bacillaceae > Lysinibacillus > Lysinibacillus sp. FSL K6-1151. The sequence goes on along the minus strand of NZ_CP152040.1, from coordinate 4,570,231 downwards.
AAACGATGCCATTTACATTAGAGACGACGATGAATACGCAAGAAATAGAGCTTGATCTTATGAGTCATACTTACCAGGTACGCATATCAGCGCTACGGCATGTTAATCATGGTAATGGGCATTTACTCATTTTTACCGACATTACAGAGTTAAAGAAGCTACAACGGATGTTAGAACAACAGGCTTATTATGATGAACTGACACAAATCTATAATCGTCGAGCATTTTTTCAACAATGTAATCAAGCCTTCAGCGAGATAAGAGCATCATCAACAGCATTTACAGTAGTATTAATGGACATTGATTATTTTAAAAGTGTCAATGATACGTATGGTCATGCTGTCGGCGATCAGCTACTTGTTCATGTTGTACAGGTTTGTCAGAGTCAACTGAAAAAAGGCGAGCTTTTTGCAAGATATGGTGGTGAGGAATTTGTTCTTGCACTCAAGGGCTATTCATTGTCTAAGGGGGAAGCATTAGCTAAGCAGCTCTGTCACTGTGTAGAAACACAACCTCTTATGACTATTGAGGGGGCTATTTACGCTACTATTAGCTGTGGAGTGGCTGAAGGAACAAATGAAGAAGATACATTGTATCAGCTTTTAAATAAAGCGGATAAGGCACTGTATGGAGCAAAGCAAGCAGGGCGTAATCGAGTACATGTTTATTTAGAATAAAAAAGGCTAAAATATACGATCATTCATGGAAGGAATGATGTATATTTTAGCTTTTTAATTACCAATTTGTATGGAAAACACCTTCTGCATCAGTACGTTCATACGTATGGGCGCCAAAATAATCACGTTGTGCTTGTAACATGTTCGCATTAGATGAGCCTGTTCGATAACTATCGTAATATGTGAGAGAAGCACTTAGACATGGGAACGCATTACCTGCTTGAATGCCTTCACAAACTATTTTTCTTAAGCCGTTTTGATAGTCCTTTGTCTTTTCTGCAAAGTAAGAGTCAATTAGTAAATTATCAAGTGTAGGTTGCTGTTGGTAGGCTTCACTAATCACATTTAAAAATTCTGCACGAATAATACAGCCACTGCGGAAAATTAAGGCAATATCCTTTAATGGCAAGTTCCAGTTGTAAAGCTCAGATGTCATTTTATATTGTGTGAAGCCTTGTGCATATGCACAGATTTTACCCATATATAAGGCTTGACGTACGTTTTCTATCCACACATCTTTATCTTGATTTTGTGGATTGTAGTTCGGCCCTGACAGTATAGCTTCAGCTCGAACCCGCTCCTCTTTTAATGATGAAATATAGCGAGCGAATAAGGCTTCTGTAATAATCGATGTAGGGATACCGTTATCAATGGATTGCATACTAGTCCATTTTCCAGTACCTTTTTGACCTGCTTTATCAAGAATCATATCGATTAGTGGTAAACCTGTTACTTCATCCTTTTTTCTTAAAATTTCAGCTGTAATTTCAATCAAATAGCTTTTTAATTCGCCTTGATTCCATGTTTCAAAAGTATCAGCAATTTCCTCAACAGATAATCCTACATTTTTTCTTAAAAACGTATAGGCCTCAGCAATTAGCTGCATATCTGCATACTCGATCCCGTTATGCACCATTTTAACAAAGTGGCCTGCACCTTTAGGACCTATATACGTACAGCATGGTGTAACATCCACTTGTGCTGCGATTTTTGTAAGTATAGGTGCTACTTTGTCATAGACCTCCTGATCACCACCAGGCATGATAGATGGCCCTGTCAATGCGCCCACTTCACCGCCTGAAATCCCAATTCCTAAATAACCGATTTCTTGTGCTTTTAATTCATCATATCGACGCTCTGTATCTTGATAGTGAGAGTTACCACCGTCCATAATAATATCGCCTTTTTCAAGGAATGGCACTACAGATTGAATAACGGAATCAATAGCCTTCCCAGCTGTCACCATCAAAAATATCTTTCTTGGTTTTTCTAAAGATTGTACGAACTCTTCGATATCATAGTAAGGAGTAAGCGCTTGTCCTTCGACCTTTTGTAGTAGTTTGTCGGTTAAATCTCGTGTGTAATTATAAACGGCCACTTGCTCGCCCTTATTAGCCATGTTTAAAGCAATATTACTGCCCATAACACCTAAACCAATAACGCCTATTGTATTTAACATTGTGCTCGCTCCTTTTTTACATTTCTTAAACGAATAAACTAAGTAATAAAATAAATCCTAAACCAGCTACAGATACAATTGTTTCTAGCAACGTCCATGTAGCAAACGTTTCCTTCATGCTTAACCCAAAATATTCTTTAAACATCCAGAAACCAGCATCATTGACATGTGAAGCAATTAAGCTTCCTGCACCCGTTGCCAGCACAACCAAAGCGAGATTCACGTCACTTTGACCTAACATTGGAATGACTAGCCCTGCTGTTGTTAAAGCAGCCACTGTAGCAGACCCCAATGAAATACGTAAAATAGCGGCAATTATCCACGCCAGTAAAATCGGTGATAAGGTAGTTCCATGGAATAGCTCGGCAACGTAATCCCCAACACCCCCATCGATTAATACCTGTTTAAAGGCGCCACCGCCCCCAATGATTAAAAGCATCATACCGATATGTGAAATGGCTGTTGTACAGGATTCCATTACCTGCTTAATCGGAATTTTTCTGGCTATTCCCATTGTATAAACAGCTACTAATAAGGAGATTAGCATGGACGTACCAGCTTCACCGATGAAGCGGATACCTGCTAAGAGGCCATTATCTTCAAAGCCCATTGTTTTTTGTAGCAGTGTAATAATAGTGGCAAGGGACATTAAAATCACAGGTAATAGTGCAGTGAAGACACTTATGCCAAAGCTAGGGGTATCCTCTAATTCAAATGTTTTTTGTTCACCTAAAGAAGCAATATTCCCAGTTTTGTTGAATGATTCAGGCACTAATCTTTTCGCCAACTTTGTAAATAATGGCCCTGCTAAAATAACGGTTGGAATGGCGATGATAAAGCCATAAAGCAAGACCTCACCAATATTTGCCCCGAATTCACCAGCGATGACGGTTGGTCCTGGATGTGGTGGCAAAAATCCATGTGTGACGGATAAGGCTGCTGTCATAGGAATTCCTAAATATAAAATAGAAACTTTTAATTGTCTTGAAATGGCGAAGACAATAGGGATTAATAGCACAAGCCCTACTTCAAAGAAAAGAGCGATACCGATAATAAAGGATGCGGCTACAACGGCCCATTGGATGTTCTTTTCACCGAATTTGTTTACAAGGGTCATGGCAATGCGCTGGGCACCGCCTGAATCCGCAATTAACTTGCCAAGCATAGCTCCAAGTCCAAATATTAATGCTAAGTGACCTAGCGTACCACCTAATCCTGCTTCAATCGTTTTCACGATGACATCTAAAGGCATGTCGAGAGCCAATGCCACACCAAATGAAACAATGATTAATGAGATAAATGTATTTAATTTAAAGCCCATGATTAAAATTAATAGCGCAATAATACCAATACCTACAATAACTAATGGCATGTATTCTCCTCCTCTTTAGTCGGGCTTAATTAAGCTCCTTTGATAATGAGCAATTGACGCATAATCATCTGCTAACACTCTAGATAAACGAATGAAAATGGGGAGCAATTGTCTATATTCTTTGGCCGCCTCTTCGATTGGGGTATGTTTATAAGTGTCACCAACCATATCAGCGACAACATCAAAGGAATCAATTTTTCCAATCGCATATAAGCCTAAAATACAAGCACCGAGACAGGAACTTTCATAGCTTTCAGGTACTACTACTTCCGATTCAAAAATATCAGCCATCATTTGTCTCCAAATCTCAGAGCGTGAAAAACCACCTGTTGCTTGGATACGTGTGACAGGGCTTTCCATACACTCGAGTAATGCTAAATAGACCGTATATAAATTGTAGATAACCCCTTCGAGAGCGGCTCGTATCATATGTTCTTTTTTATGTGACATTGTTAAACCGAAAAATGAACCACGTACATCTGGATTCCATAAAGGTGCACGTTCACCTGATAAATAAGGATGGAATAGCAGTCCATCAGCACCAGGTCTTACACGTTCTGCAATTTTTGTTAACACTTCATATGGATCAATACCTAGTCTTTTGGCTGTTTCGATCTCAGAAGAAGCAAACTCATCACGAATCCAGCGTAATACCATACCACCATTGTTTACGGGTCCGCCGATAACCCAATGATTTTCTGTTAAGGCATAACAGAAAATTCTACCTTTCACATCTGTTTTGGGCTTATCGATAATAGTACGGATAGCACCACTTGTCCCAATTGTGACAGCAATTTCACCTTCTCTAATTGCGTTAACACCTAAATTGGACAGTACGCCATCACTTGCACCAATGATAAACGGTGTTTGAGGATCAATACCAATTTGTTTAGCTAAACGGACATTACAGTTAGAAAACGATTGCGTTGTAGGTACAAGAGTCGATAATTGTGCTTTCGTAATACCTGCTATGGCTAAAGCTTCTTCGTCCCAATCTAATGTATGGAGATTCATCATACCCATACACGAAGCTAAAGAATAATCCACAACGTATTGATCGAAAAACTTCTTAAAAATATATTCTTTAATGCCAATGTATTTCTTTGTTTTTTGAGCGATTTCAGGATGCTCGTTTACAAGCCAAGTAATTTTGCTTAATGGAGACATTGGATGAATAGGTGTACCAGTTCTTTTATAAACCTCATGTCCATTCCATTCATCTTTAATTTTATGTGCCCATGCCTCACTACGATTATCCGCCCAAGTGATAACAGGTGTTAAGGGTTGATCATCCTTGTCTACAGCAATAACACTATGCATAGCACTACTAAAGGAAACAAATAATAATGATTTGTCAGAATGGACTTTCATAATGTGGGTAATGGCTTGCAGCACAGCTTGAAAAATCTCTTCTGGATTTTGCTCAGCTGTTGAAATATCAGGTGTATATAATGGATACCCAATATTCTCTTGTTGAATAACCTTGCCTTGTTCACTAAATAATACGGCTTTGGTGCTAGTAGTCCCTATATCAACACCTAACATATAGTTAGTCATTTTGTGGCTCAACCCCTTTAGATAGCATTTGCTGTGACCGCCATAGATCTTCTACCTTGCCTTGAACATCATCAAAATTTTCATGTAAGGATTTAATCATGAGCTCTCGATCTTTTGCTCTGATCGCATCAATATACAGCTCATGGTTTTTCACAATACGAGTGAAATCCTCATATTTTTCTTGGAAGCGCATGCGCATAGATAACAAAATAAGGCCTTCCATTACTGGCTTTAAATTATTCCAAATCATCGTCATATAAGAATGATCGATGGAACGAATAATTGCCTCGTGGAACATAACATCCTGATAAGAAAATTCGTCGGCATCGTTATATTTAATGGCAACCTTCATCATTTCTAATGTTTTGCTCAGCTCTATTGCTAAGCTAGTTGTATCCATTTTTATGAGACGTTCAAACACGAATGTTTCAATCAACAGACGAACATCATAAATTTCTTCAATTTCTTTTTCTGATAAACCAATGACAACAGCGCCCATTTTCTCTAATCGAATGATATTTTCAGACGCTAGTATTCTTAAGGCTTCACGAATAGGTGAACGACTTACTTCAAAATCAGCTGCTAGTTTGTTTTCAGAAAGAATGGTACCGCTTTCAATTAAGCCTGAAATAATGCGCATTCTAAGTTCATAGGCTACACGATCGCCTGTTGAAGCTTTAGAAAGCCATTTTTGTGGGTATAAATAGTCCTTAGATTGGCTCATAAAATCACCCTTTTTGATTTTGAGTATACTTGTATACAAGTATTATAGTCAGAAAGAAAATAAGATTGCAAGCGACTTACTAACAATTAGAAATGGAAAAAAGCCTCAACACTATACTTAGCTAAATAAAAAATTTAATGCACATTGTTTTCTTGCTCTATGGACAAACTTGAGAATGAAAAGTTCATAAAACATTTAGTCGATGTTAGAGCTTTTCAAATACTCGATGGAGGATGGTTATGTCAAATATGAAAACAAATCGTAACAATGCAAAAGCAACTGGAACGAGTAGTGCAAACAAATCAAATAAACAGCGTCAAAAACTCCATCAGGAAGAGTTTGGAGCTGAATTTGAGCTTGATGCGTCTTCAGCACAGGTCAATAATTTTGCTGAAACACAAGGGAAAACAGGCATCAAGCAACCTGTCAGTGAACGGACTGCATGGCACTAATTGATATTTGACAACTATTCATGACATTGGGAAAAGAACTAAGGCAGCGGATGCCTTAGTTCTTTAAATATCGCCTGGGAAATATTGTGTTGGGAGGATTATTTACCATACATATTTTCGAATCAATTCATAATACTACATCTAGAACAATGAAATTTTTTAAGAAGGGAAGATGTATACATTGGCTAAACATTCCGATACAAGTTGGAAGCAAGATCATCCTAGTACATTGTTTAGTAACTCAGTGCTAAAGGCAGATCGTTTGTTGAAGCATGCTAAATTACATCCAGAGGAAATAGCGTTAGAGCATGCTTTCAATCAAATAAAGCATGCCGAAAATGCACGTTTCAATGCAGAGCAATATGGTGAACATTTAGATATTGTGCAGCAAAATAAAGAAAGCCTAGAGCAGATTAAACAGCAATTACATGAAATGAAAGATGATATGAATAGGTAATCACAGAGGAAAGCGGCTTAAATTCTCGTAATGAGGTTTAAGCCGTTGCTTATTTCAATGATGAGGTTAACACCAAACAATGATTTCGTATGGTGTGGTTTGGGCAGGAATGCTCCGAGTGGTAGGTCCATAAAAGACAATGAGGTTTCGATTGGCAGGGCTTTTAGAAAAGGGCTGCCCATTTTTAAGCGAGATAACAGTAGTAGGAGAAAGGTTTAATTGCAATAGGCCATCACTACTTAGCAATTGATGATTAAAAAAATCTACCTTTACATTTTGATAGTTGCTATCTTTAACAATAATTAAAGCACGATATTGGGGTGGATAAATCATTGGTACAGGTGCATCCCCATCATAATAGCCTGTGACCCATTCCCCTGTCGTAACGATTTCATGATGAACAAAATAAGTAGAAGGAGAAATAACAAAGTTGACGACCCCGCCAGCTCCATCTTCTAAGGTCATCATTTTATAACAACCTTCCTTATCCCCGTTTTGCCCTACTGGAAAATCACTGATTTGTGTGACGACACCACGAAAAGATTTAAAATTGACCATAGTCATTCCCTTCTTACATAATTCTAAATTGTACCGTATCATTTTAATGTATGTAGTATAGGAAATTTAGGTGACAGGCAGTAACTAGGGATTACTATTTTTTATGAACCCATCTATACTGAAAATGTTTACTATAAAGCTAGAGGAGTGGAATCTATTGAAGTGGATTTCTAAAAATAAGAAAATCTTTCTGTTTTTAATTTTTGCTGTCATTGTTATTGCTGGTGTACTCGATATTAAATATGAGGGATTATTCTTTCAGCTATTACCTACATCAATACAAACATTTTTAGCTGATTTATTTTAGCATGTTGAGAACCGTACCTAAAAGAGTGCGGTTTTTTCATTAGGATGATCTTTATCCTACATGTAACCAATTAAATTAAAACGAAAACATCATAATGGATTTTCTGTTGTTTGAATAGTGTAGAATAAAAAATGACATAGTAAAAAGGAAGTCCATGATCAATGGACAAATGGACATTAGCACTTGAAACATTCTTGAAAGATTGGAAAGATCGAGGGGATGTCGTAGGAGCACTAGTTTGTGGGAGTTATGTTACAGGGTAACCCTCAAAACGCTCTGATATCGATATACATATTATTTTGGCAGATCATGTGGAGTGAAAAGAAAGAAGCAATCGAGTAGTGAATGGCTTTTTAATTGAATACTTTGCGAATCCACCAGCTCAAATTCGAAAGTATTACCAAGAGATTTTAATAGACGGAGAACCATGTCGATGTTGCAATTTAAAACAAGTAGAATAGTATTTAATTATACTAGAATAATAAAAAAACTAAAAATTTGAAGCAGAAGAGTGGCTCAAAAAAATATAAAGTAATGAATAAAACAGTAATAGAAATAAAAAAATATGGAGTATGGAATGCACTGGATAATTTAAAGGACTGTTATGAGCAAGAGAGAAAAGACTTTAACTTTACCTATCATAACGAATTAGCAAATTTGTTTATGGAGTACTGTCAGTTTTTGAATGTAAAAATAGTTCCTTCTTGTCAAATCTATGCCCTATCTTGAAGATCCAATCTATTTTCAAAAATATAGTAAGCTAGCATTTCTAGATGTGGCTTTTAAAAACATGTTTGTCCATGCAATGCAGGAGGACAATGCACAACAGATGATGACATTATATGAAGCATTAGTCGATTATGTGTTACTGCAAATGAGTGGTTTTCATAGTGATGGTTGGCATATTGAAAGCCCAATCGACAGTGTATCTTGAAGAATAGGGAGCTAGTTCAAAAACAAGACGGGCTGCCTATCGCTATGTTATTATAGAGATATAATAATAAAAAGAATCTATTTTTTATGAAAATGTCAATCATTTTTAGGGCGATTATTCCATAAAGCTTAAAAAAACCAAGTTTTAACTAGAATAAAAAGTGGTTTTTTTGCTTGAGTTATGAATGGAAAGGCTCGAAAAAAGCTGATAACTCTCATATAAATAGTTGATATTTTATTCTTGAACTAATTGTGATAAACTGCAATAAGGTAATAATTGATACAGAAATGGTGTGCTCCAAGGTTGCTCCATGGCTTACAGTACTTCTAAAGCGGGAGTGCTAACATCCTTTCTGCAAATCTTAACATATAAGGAAGGTAAAAATGAGTAACAGACAAATTAAATCAGATGTTATCTTAATTGGTGCCGGAATCATGAGTGCAACTTTGGGAACATTGCTCAAAGAATTAGCACCAGATTGGAAAATTACAGTGTTTGAAAAGCTTGAGAAAGCAGGCGAAGAAAGTTCTCACGAATTGAACAATGCGGGAACTGGACATGCTGCATTATGTGAGCTGAACTACACTTCAGAGAAAAAAGACGGATCAATCGATATCAAAAAAGCGATTAATGTTAATGAACAGTTCCAAGTTTCAAGACAATTTTGGTCGTATCTTGTAAACAATAAGCTGATCAATAATCCACAAGACTTCATTATGCCTTTACCACATATGAGTTTAGTACAAGGGAAAGAAAATGTTGAGTTTCTAAAGAAACGTCATGAAACGATGATAAAAAATCCTTTATTTGAAGGAATGGAATTTTCTAATGACCCTGAAACACTAAAAAAATGGATTCCACTTATTATGGAGAATCGTCCAGCGGGTGAAGACATTGCTGCAACAAAAATTGACACGGGTACGGATGTTAACTTTGGTGCTTTAACACGTATGTTAATTGACCACTTAAAATCCAAAGATGTGGATGTTAACTACAACCATAGTGTTGAAAGTTTAAAACAAGCTAGTGATGGTTCATGGGAAGTACGTGTGCATGATTTAGACGGCTGTAAAATGGAATATCATTCAGCAAAATTTGTCTTCCTTGGAGCTGGTGGAGGAAGCCTAGAATTATTACAAAAATCAGGTATTCCTGAAGGGAAACATATTGGTGGGTTCCCAATTAGCGGTCTATTCTTAGCATGTAATAATCCAGAAGTGGCTGAACAACATCATGCAAAAGTTTACGGAAAAGCAAAAGTTGGTGCTCCACCAATGTCAGTTCCGCATCTTGATACACGTTATATTGATAATAAGAAATCATTACTATTTGGACCATTCGCAGGTTTCTCACCTAAGTTTTTAAAAACGGGTTCCAATATGGATTTATTTGCTTCTGTAAAACCGCATAATATTACAACATTATTAGCGGCAGGCGTGAAAGAGATGGGATTAACAAAATATTTAATCCAACAGCTTATGCTTTCAAAAGAACAACGTATGGAAGAGTTACGTGATTTCATTCCAAATGCGAAGAGCGATGACTGGGATATTATCGTAGCTGGTCAACGTGTACAAGTTATTAAAGATACAGAAGCTGGCGGCAAAGGAACACTCCAATTTGGTACAGAAGTTGTAAGTGCTGCTGATGGATCGATTGCAGCTTTACTTGGAGCTTCACCAGGTGCGTCTACGGCTGTGCATGTTATGCTTGAAGTTCTTAATAAATGTTTCCCTCAACATATTAAAGAGTGGGAAACAAAAATTAAAGAAATGATTCCATCTTATGGTTTATCATTAGCAGAAAACCCAGAGCTTCTAAAAGAAATTAATGCAACAACAGATAAAGCTCTTTGTTTAAAATAAAGGCAATTCATATAAGCGTTTAAGACAGGCCCTCAATCTATTCAGGATTGAGGGCTCCTTTTATTTTGCAAATATCTTTTCCTGGGAAATGTCTAACCTAGTTGCTTTTTTAATAAATGAACCTTGAAAATGAATATAAATATCAGTTGTTATTGATTAAACTGTAGTCCTATTTCCTGTTGTTTTGTAAGTAGTTGTTTTCTATACTCTTTATAAATGTATGAAGGAGGCCAATCTAAAGATGATTAAGCTACAAGACATTGGAACATTTAGGGAAATCCCGGAGCTTGCAATGCATATCTATGCTGGAGATTTAACTGCGTTGCAAGAAGCCAAGGATAAAGGCTGGAATATTGAAGAGGAAATCCATTTAAGTAAGCATACATCATTAAGCCCATTGGATTTAGCATTAATTGCACAGCAATTTGATGTAGTAAAACTATTAGTTGCGTATAACGTAAATTTAAATGTTAAAAAGAATCCAGCTTTTTTACGAGCTGTTCGTTATTGTAAGGAGGAAATAGTGCGTTACCTTGTTGAACAAGGCGCAAAACTAGATGGACATAATCAAGTTGGCTCTGGAGCTTATTTACAGGCATACTATGGAAATAAAAGAAATATCCCGCTTATTCATGAACTCGGACTTGATGTGAAAGAGTATGGAGGGGCAGTATTACGACAAGCTGTATCTGATTTTGATAAGAAAACAGTCAATTATTTACTTGAACAAGGAGTAGATATTAATTACCAAAAGCCTGACATGGTCTATCCCTATGGAGCAACACCATTAACAGTTGCAACACGAATGGGCAATATCACTATGGTGAAATATTTAATTGAACGAGGTGCAAGTATCACTTTAACGGAGAAAGATGGGCAACGCCCTTATACTATTGCACTAGGTATGAAAAATAAGGAGCTTGCCAATTATTTAAAAGCACTCGAACCTATAGAGCTTCATTCGATAGAGAATAAAAGGTGTGCGTTACAAAAATATAAATTACCAAAGGAATTGCTTGATTTTCTGACAGGTGATCAATTGCATCTCAAACTTGCACCAAATGATTATGATATTCACTATATCGATTTTTTTAACCTAACGGATACAATTGAGATGAAGTTTGGTCAACAAAAGCTGCTTCTTCTTTCAGCCAATGTCGACAATTATTCTGATTTACAAGTAGTTTGGAACCCGGAAGGTGAGGGACAAGTTGGATGCTATGATGTGGAGCATGAGGAATATGCAGATTTATGCAATTTCACAGAGTTCCTAGCTAAGCCTGAGTTCTATCTTATCCAATTTCTTGAAGGGGAACTTTAGTAATATTGCGTCCATGGTTACTTTCTGAATGGGGATAGGACAGGAAAGATAATTTTCACATGTATTATCATACTGTTCATTATTTATATTTAACAGGTGAGGGCAAAATAAACGATTTTGGAGTATCTCTTTTCATTTTTATAATGAATGTCATATTCCCAATTGTACCTAATCAAGAAAATACGATGTATGGCTTTTATATAGGTTCATCTTGTGGTTGTCAGTATCATATTTGTGATTTTGCCCATTGGTGCTGTTTTCGCTGGATTGCATCTCCTAAGTTACTACTTACAAGTTTTGCTATTTTTCTCTATTTACTATGTCTTCTATTAAAAATGTAAAAAGGCATATTCCATTAAGAATACGCCTTTTTCTAAAACTAGTAACAAATATTAATTCATTACTTTTATTGTCAATCCTCGGAGTTCCAATTGTGCCTGAATACACTAGATTAACGAAAATGGAAGATTGTTTAATCATGTTATCTAAATTCGAAGCTTTGATAAACAAAATACCATAGAGCGTTTGATATAGGTGGCACAAAGGAATAGTAGTACAGCTACTAGCAGTGCTAGGGGGATGCTGAATAGAATTGGGAGGTCTACATCATACCAGATGCTCATTTTAATTTGATCTAGTCCGAATGTTCGTAACATGCCAGCGAGTATAGATAGAACAGCACTTACAAGTAAGCCAATGTAAAGAACGGATAAGACAACTAGGGCTAATGAGCAAAAAAAGGCTTGTAGCATTTTTAGGAATGTCATTCTTTTTCCCTCCGTATAATGTGGTATACCTTTGCGTTTGAAGCAATCGTATAATCATCTGTATAGTAAAGCGTCTCAATTAGACAGTTTTCTCCCACTCTAACTACTTCGCCGTCAACAATGTGTGCATCTGTATACGATAGTTGCAGTTGTTTTCCTTTGATTGTATGGCAACTTAACCTTTTCTTAAATAATGGAAGAAGTGTCACTCGATCTTTTTCTATCACTACACTGTCCGCTAGTAGCTTGCTAATTTCACTTTCCCCCGATAATTTCAACTGAAAATGATTAGCCACTATTTCTTCAGCTTTTACTACACCAATAGCGTCGAACCGTCTGCTCTGTAATTTCTCCTCAATTATGAATTTCCCAGAACTATTGATCTTGTGGACACATCCATTACGTATTTGAATGTTTCCAGCGTTTGTTAGTTCTTCGATCTCACAATAATCCTTTAATGTGCATGAGCCTGAACTGTTAAATACCTGGGCAGTAACAGAGCAATAAAAGGAGCTATGACCATGAGTGGACACCTTTTTTAAGTGTACTTCTTGATGTAAAGCTACAGCTCCTCGAATATTTAATTGCTCATACCCAGTATCCAGATGTTTAATGCGGCCATTCGTTAGTGTTAGTGTACGAAGTTTTTGAAACATAAAAAATCACCTCATTTTAATTTAATTAATATATATTTTAATTATTAAAATATATATTAATTAAATTATATGCATCTCCCTTTTGTCAAGAACAAAAGAATTCCCTAAAATTTGAGCAATAAAAAAAGGATTTCAATTTGTTGAAATCCTAAAAGATATTATTCATTAATTGATTTACTTCACGTAAGATATTAGCCATGTCTGCCAGTTTATCCTGAGAAAACTTTAAGAAAATTTCTTGGACCTTCTGATCACCATTATTGGTTAAAGCCATTTTGACAACACGACGATCATTATTTTCTCTAATTCGTTGAATCAGCTCTAGCTTTTCCAGCTTATCGCACATGGAAGTTACAGCTCCAGGTGTTACACTAAAGAAGTCAGCGATTTCTGTTGCCTTCATTCCATTATTTATTTTTAGTTGCAGAAGTAAAATCAATTGGTTTTGCGACAATGCTTCCCCTTTAGTTAAAAGTTCCACAAACATTTTTGATTTTTGCTGAATGTCCAGCATTTCTTTCATAATGATTTCTACATTGTGTAGATTATCTGCCATATAATCACGTCCATTAAAATATTTAATAATTAAATTATATAGCAATTAAATAAATCTTTCCAAGCATAGAATAGCTCTAAAAAAATTTATTGTTTAAAAGTCACACGCATCCATTCAAAAAATCTATCTTTTTCTTCGAACTGTGGGTAGTGTGCAGAGTTTTCGTATGCTATAAATTCTTTTTTCTCGGCATCTATTTGGTCGAAGTATTTTTTAGCGGTATTCGATGATGTTTGATAGTCGTAGTCACCCATTACAAAATAGAAGGGGAGGTCTAGTCTATTAACTTTAGTAGGTAATGGATGTTGCATGACCTCTTTTAATAATGCTTCTTGAGATAATGATAGGCCTTTGTTGTAGCGGATCATATCCAATAAATTATATTCTGCACTGAATAGCATTCCTAACATATTGCCGTCAGGGTTATCAATGTTTCTTGTGGCTCCTCCATATTTATTTACGTAATGGCGGGGTGTAAATGTCTTACCCTTATTTATGTCTTCCGTTAACCTTTGTAAATATACAACATCTTCTGTGTTCCCTTTGAGTTGAGCCTGTAGGATGGTGTACTGTAAACTATCCATTTCACTTTCAATGGTATTACTCATTTGACCAATACCAATGTAGGCTTCATATTTTTCAGGAGCTTTAGCAGCTGCTTGTGTGGCAATATATGTACCATAGGAATGACCGATTAAGATGATTTTTTCTTTGTCTAGGCGATTAGCTATATAATCAGTCAGTGCTAATAAATCCTCCACAAGCAGGTCAGATGAAAGATTAGAATAGTCCTCGAAAAAATGATAGGATTTCCCGCTAGCCCGTTGATCGTAATGGACCACGGTAAATTCGGTTTCCAACAAATCTTGATATTTTTTGGCATAGGGGATTTCAGAACAGCCAGGTCCACCGTGGACAAAGATGATCACAGGATTATCTTTGTTTTGCCCACGTATCATAATTTCATGGTCACTGTCGTTAATTGCTACCTGCTCTAATGTACTAATGCTATTAGTTCCCTTTATAGATGATGTCCATGTTGGGAATAGAAGTGCTAGTAAAAGTAAGGAGCTCATGATAATGACAAGATATTTGACGAATTTTTTAATAGCTTTCATAGAATCCCTTCTTTACATGCGTTTCGTAAAGGTAGCTTGATACATTTTTCTTTTATACACATAAAAATACATACTTAGCGGCCACCATAGCGTAACAAAAATAGGGTAGATCGCCCATATAACCGTAGGTGAAGAAACGACGTTAACAATAATGAAAAAGATACTAATTAGCAATGAAGCTGTCACGGAGAATGCTACAAACGTTTTCCGTTGAGCATGATATAAAGCTAGAGGCCACCACATAATTAAAAACGCGGGATAAATCGCCCAAGGATATTGAGGAGACAGCATGATATTCAGGAATGCATAATAAATAATTGTGGAAGCACAGCCGATGAGTGCTGTTTTTAAAGTTTTTGCTTTTTCACCTAAGTACATAAGAAGCGGCCACCAGATAATTGGATAAATAGCATAGATAAACCATAAATGATTTGGTGCATATAAATAATTTTCAACGATAAGAAATGCGATAATCATTGCACTACAAACGATAGAGTATTGTTTATACATTTTATTAGACATAAAAAATAGCGTAATTGGCCATAGCAAGAGCAGCAGGCAAGGATATATAAACCACATTGTTTGCGGTGATGTCGTGTAATTGACGATCCCTAAAAAAATCATGGTCATCAGGCTCCCGGCTAAAGAAAAGTTAATAAAGTTCCTCATGTTCATTCACCCCATTTCTTACGTGACCATACAAAGTACATTGATAAAGGCCACCAAAGTATTGCGAAGATTGGATAGATGGCCCAAACTGTATGTGGAGTGTAATAAAGATTAATAAAGATAAAAAATGCAATGATTAAGCCACTCCCCCAGATGGAAAACTCTAAATTTAGTTTTGCCATGTTTTTCTTAGCAGGCTCCTTAACACCCAATTCCTTTTTCAAATCTTCAATATCTCCGAATTCTACAATCGCCTTATTGATGGCATCTTCTTGTTCCTTTCCTTGATCCATCAAGTAAAATACTTTTTCTTCAAGATTTTCAATGATTTCTTGTTTGACCATTTCAGTCTCGTTATTACGAGGAATATCCTTAAAAAGCTCATCAATATGGTTTTTTATTCTTTTCATTCAAAGCCCTCCATAAATAAATCGATTATTTCCTTTACTTCTGACCATTCTTTCACTAACTCATTTAAATAGGCTTTACCTAATGAGGTAATACGGTAATACTTTCTTTTGCCTCCATGTGAAACATCGCCATAATAGGCTTCAATAATTTCCTTTTTCTCGAGACGTTGAAAAACGGCATACAAAGTTGCTTCCTTGATTTGAAATCGATTGTTTGTACGGAGACTTATTTCCTGAGAAATTTCATAGCCATAACGATCTTTTTCTGAAATTAGCCGTAAAATAATCGAATCCAAATGTCCTCGGATAATATCACTGCGAACCATAAGTCACCTACTTTATTTTATTGCTCTATCTGTCAGAGTAATAGTAGCAAACATTACTCTACCTGTCAAAGTAATTTATTTTTCCTTTTTGGCAATTATGTCCAATTCCTCTTCATGAAAAAACTCCATTCACTGAAATGCCGCAAAGGACAATTTCATAGCGAATGGAGCTCAAACAATACTTTTACATATATAATGCTGCAAGAAAAATTCCGAGGGCTTCCTCATAAATTTCGTCAAACTGACTGATTGGCAAAGGATTCGTACCGCTTCCTAGCTCAACGGTAAAGCCAGGTCTACGCCAATCTTGAATGAACCAATCTTTATAGCCTGCATAGCTTCCTGCAGATTGAATGGGTTCATAGCCGCTGACTCTACTAAATTCATTCACAAGTACCTCTGATTCTGGAGGCTCAAGATTTTCAAAGCCCCAATAAATAACACGCCCCTGTGTATGAAAGGCTAGTACTCTTGAAAAATCACGTAGTTTAGTCAAGTCAGCCATCGCAATAGCTTCAGGTTCAGATAAAGGTCTGTCACCACCATAATCTCTAGGCCCTGGTGTCTTAGGGTTACGGGCACTTTCTAACTCCCATTGTGCAGGAAATTGATCATTTAAATCGATGCCATGGATGTTTGCTTTCCAGCCAGAAAAATCAGAGCTATCATTATTCCATGTAATTAGTTGATTTCTTAATGTTGTATCATTTGGGGGACCTTGTATTACTAAATCCACTCCATCAGGATTCACCATGGGTACGATAGAAAGAGAGGTTTGCTGGTAAAGAGAGAATGGAGAGATGCCACGAATGCTACTTTGGTTGGTGAGGGCGAGCAAATAGTCGTTTAAAAATGTTAGAATAATAGGTGTAGTAATCCATTCATTTGCATGGAAGGAGCCGTTATAGTGAACACGTTTAGCTCCATTGCCAATCAACAACTCAGGTAGACCTTTCCCTAAAACGGAACTACCAATAGTTGAATTGTGAAGAAAAGGATAAGCATCAATTAGTTTATTAAGATCATTCATCATACGGGTATACGTATAATTTTGCTTACCATCAACTAAACGCCACGTAATACGTTGTGGTATACGAATCATCTGACCAATTTGTAAGCGATTTGGATTGAGACCTGGATTAACGAGTAATAGGGCGACTAGGGGGAGGTTTTGACTCTGTGCAATTTGCCAAAAAGAGTCCCCTTGTTTCAATTGATAGTCGATGGTCACAAAACCAGGAATACGAATGCGTTGTCCAACTCTTAAAAATTGGGGATTTATATTTTCATTGGAATCTAAAATTAGTTGAAGCGGTATTTTAAACACTTCACTGAAATGCCAAAGTGAATCTCCTGGTCTTACGATTATGTCCACATGTATTCTCTCCTTAATTTAGAAATGACTCAATATAAAATGTATATGAAAAATGCATAGACTTATTAATACGAAACAGCAAAATTTCTTTGTTGCTCATGTCAAAAGAAGAGATAATCAGTTATTTTTACATGTATACTAGTAATAAAATAGAGTGAAAGAAAGGTAAAGGTAGGAAAACCAAATGTTAAATAGATTGAAATTGGGTATACGCTCTAAGATTACATTAGGTTATATCGTAATCATTCTTTGCTTACTTGCAGCCGTTGTCATATTAAATAATCAAATTAATTCTTTGCAAAAGGAAAGAAATTATATTATTAAGTACGATTCCAATGTTCAAACACTAACCAATGAAATTGAAAAATATATATTGGATATGGAATCGAGTCAGCGAGCTTTCATTATTACAGGCAAGCAAAGCTATCTTGAGCCTTATAATAAGGCAGCTGATAATTGGAAAATAGATTTTAATGATCTCTATCAGCGAATGACAGATAAACCATCACAGCAGGAAAAACTAAAAGAGATAGAGGAAACGATTGAACATTGGATTGCCACTTCGGGAGAGCCAACGATTCAATATAAAAAAGATAATAATATAGAAGCGTTAAATGAGTTTTTTAAAGTAGATACTGGGCGCCAAGATTTGGAGAAAATGCGTAAGTTATTTGATTCGTTCCGTTCAACTGAAAATGTTTATACACAGGCGAAGGCAAGTCAATTAGATAAACAAAATAATAAATTAACTAGTGGTTTATTTGGGATTTTAATTTTAGTTTCTATTATAGCAATTGTCATAGCTAGTGGTATTTCACGTTCTATTGTAAAAACGATAACAGAAGTTACACAAACCATACAAGAAATCGCAGCTACAAAAGGTGATTTTACAAGAAGAATCTATGTGAATACCAATGATGAAGTGAATGATCTTGCTAATGCAACGAATATACTGCTAGAGTCAGTCGAAAAGAGAGAATGGCTACAAAGCAATATTGCGGAAATTGTGACAAAATATCAAGGAGTTTCAGCCATCACAAAATTGGCTGAGACCTTCCTGTCAGAAATCGCGCAGAAAACAGAGGCATCGCTTGGTGCATTTTATGTTCGTGAAGTAACAGAGGACCAAGTACAATTTGTGAAAAAGGCTGCATTTGCTGACGGAGATGATCGCGTCGGTATGGAAAGCTTTAAAATAGGACAAGGATTAATTGGGCAATGTGCATTAGAAAAACGAATGTTATTTTACGATAATATTCCAAAAGACTATCGTTTAATCAGAACAGGATTAGGCGAGGTAAGACCGCATAATATTTTATTGATTCCTGTCATTTTTGAAAATGAAGTGATAGCAGTTGCAGAAATAGCGACAATGACTAAATTTAGTAAGCTACAGCAAGAATTAGTAAAGCAGGTCACAGAAACTTTTGGGCTAACAGTGAATAGTGTTTTAGGACGCATGGAAATTGTTCGTCTATTGAATGAATCTAGAGCAATGACTGAGGAGTTACAAGTTCAATCAGAAGAGCTGCAGACACAATCAGAAGAATTACAAATGCAGACCGAAGAGCTGACAATGATTAATGAGCAGCTTGAAGAACGTACAAAAGAGGCAGAATCTAAATCAAGAGAGCTAGAAAAGGCGAAAAAGGAATTAGAAGAAAGTGCCGAGCAGCTTATCTTGAATTCAAACTACAAATCCGAGTTTTTAGCAAACATGTCACACGAATTAAGAACACCCTTAAACAGCATATTAATTTTATCGGAGATGCTAGCAGAAAATAGTCAACAAAATCTAACAGACGAGGAAATAGAGTATGCTCAAGTCATTCATTCTTCTGGAGAGGACTTACTTGCTTTAATTAATGATATTTTAGATTTATCAAAAGTCGAGGCAGGAAAGCTTGATATTATTTTTAATGAAGTGAACATGAGCGAAGTACCTGTACAAATTGAACATACCTTTGCACCTGTTGCGATGAAGAAGAATTTAGCATTCCATATTTCAAAGGCAGATCATGTTGTAGATGTATTCTATACAGATGAAAAGAGATTCCATCAAATCATAAAGAATTTATTATCCAATGCCTTTAAATTTACGGAACATGGTTCGGTAAATTTAGCTATTCATCAGCTTACACCACAGCAGTTAACAAATAATATGCAGGATATAAGTACAGATTGGCTTGAAATTACTGTATCAGATACGGGGATAGGTATTCCAAAAGACAAGCATCAGCTTATTTTTGAATCATTCCAGCAAGCCGATGGCGCTACGGTTCGAAAATATGGTGGGACTGGACTTGGTCTTTCTATTTGTAAGGAGTTTGCTAAATTGCTTGGTGGCTGGATTACGCTGCAAAGTGCTGAAGGACAGGGGAGTAGCTTTACGTTAACGATTCCAAGCTTACCAAATGGAATCGAAGAGGAGCATTGTCAAAAGCTTGCCATGAACGAAGTGGCCGTTACATTGGTAGAGGAGCCAATTGCAGAGCAGTCAAAGGAAATAGAGGGAGCCCTTCAACAAGAGGTAGAGGTTTTCCAAGGGAAAAATATTTTAATAGTAGATGATGATAACCGTAATATTTATGCATTAAAAACGGCATTAGAAAAAAGAGGTATGAGCATTCTAGTTGCTAAAGATGGGCTTGAATGCTTAGAGGTAATGCATGCGCATCCTGACATCGATCTCGTTCTGATGGATATAATGATGCCGAATATGGATGGCTATGAAGCGATGACTATTATTCGACAACAAATGAAACGAATAGACTTACCGATCATTGCATTGACGGCAAAGGCTATGAAAAATGACCGTGATAAATCATTGCAGGCTGGCGCATCTGATTATATTAGCAAGCCATTAAATTTAGATCAATTACTATCGGTCTTAAGAGTCTGGCTCGTTTCTAAAGGGAGTTAATGAACATGGAGCAATTTCAGCCTTTGGAGCAAAAAATACAATTAAATAAACAAACAAATTTAGAAATTGATTTATTACTAGAGGCTATTTATCGTTTATCAGGCTATGATTTTCGTCAATACAATCGTTCATCCATTTCACGTAGAATTTATAATAGGATGGGGATCAATAACATTCCAACGATTTCCCGGGTACTAGAAAAGGTCATTCATGATCAAGAATTTTTAGAGCAGATGTTGAATGATTTTTCGATAAATGTAACCGAGATGTTTCGTAATCCTAGCTTTTTTAAAGCTTTTCGTGAAAAAGTAATCCCCATTTTAAGAGAGTATCCAGAAATACGTATTTGGCATGCTGGGTGTGCGACAGGTGAGGAAGTATATTCTATGGCTATTTTACTTCAGGAAGAGGGGCTTATAGAGAGGTCTATTATTTATGCAACAGATATGAATGAGCAAGTATTAGAAAAAGCGAAGAAAGGAGCTTTCCCTATTCATAAAATGCAGGCATATACGAAAAACTATATGCTTGCTGGAGGAGCCCATGCGTTTTCAGAATACTATCAAACAGATTATCAATATGCTTACTTCCATCCAACACTATTGAAAAATATTATTTTTGCTCAGCATAATTTAGTAACGGATCATTCCTTTAATGAGTTTCATGTTGTCTTGTGCAGAAATGTCCTGATTTATTTTTCACCTAAGCTACAGAGCCAGGTACACCACTTGTTTTATGAGAGTCTAAGTGACAAAGGATTTTTATGCTTAGGGGATAAAGAAACATTGCGGTTTGAAGAGATTATTTCAAAATATCGAGAAATCGTAGGCTACGAAAGAATTTATCAAAAAATGTCTTAATGAGTAAGAGGCTATCTTCATGTGATAGCCTCTGCTTTTTATTTATATGGAAGTAGTGCTAGCTTGAATCATTAATACACACATATCATCAGGCTGGTTTTCTTGTTTATCTTTAGGTAATAGGTTGTCAATGAGGCATTGTGAATAATCCCACTTAGTGGATGTTAGCGTTTGCAAATGCTTTTCTGATTCGATTTCACAGGGGCCCATTGCCTCTAAAACACCATCTGTAAATAACACAATTTGAATATCTTGTTCATATTGAATACATTGCTTTTGAACTTTCATTTCATCGAAAAAGCCGACCGCACAGCTACCTTGATTTAATGGAATACATGTTTTTTCATCTATTAGTGCGTATCCAGGAGGGTGACCAGCGTTTATGTATTCGACTGTTTTTTGCTCTGTATCAATGATGAAATAAATCGCTGTAAAATAATAAAGATTATTATCTTTTCCATCTTGTAAAAGAGTCATATAACGATTCAGTTCTTTGATGACAAGCTCTGGGTCGTTTAGTTGTTTAACGGCCTCTCTTAAAACAGAGGAGATAAACATACAAACAAGCGCTGCAGATATACCGTGACCCATCATATCCAATAAAATGATAGCATAGCGATGATCGTCTATTTTGTACCAATAATACATATCGCCTGCTAAATTAGAGGATGGTAGATAAGAAACTTCTATCCGGATATCCTTCTCGTTTAATGGTGGACTGAGCAGGCTTCGTTGTACATGAGTGGCTAGATCTAGTTCATATTGAATTTTCTTGTCATGCTGGGTGTGCCAGTCTAATTCAGCTTTTAAGCGTAAGGCAACACGAATTCTTGCAAGCAGCTCCGTTTTATTAATTGGTTTTGTAATATAATCTACGCCACCAATGTCTAGTGCTTCTGCTAGTTTGTTTTTATCTTCCAGTGCTGTGACAAATATGATTTGAATATCTTTCAATCTTTCATTTTGCTTAATGCGTTTGCAGGCCTCAATACCATCTACTTCCGGCATCATAATGTCTAACAATATTAAATCTACAGAATTTCCTGTTGGATTTGGTGCATCTAATTGTAAATAATCAAATAGCTCATAAGCAGATGAAAGAGAAACACAGTTATCATAACCTGCATTTTTTAGTATTTTTTCAATGACAAATAGATTGACTTGATTGTCATCTACTAGAAGAATGGTCATAGTTAATTCCCCTTACTCTGATTGAATTGTGCAGATTATTCATGTATATAAAATACTTTCAACTTTATCATTATACAAAACATCAGAGAATAAAGGTATTTTAGCGATTTGAAGAGGGGGATTTTATACTTTCGCTTTTTTAAATCCTTGATAAATATCAAATGCATTTGCTAAAACAGCAATAATTATACTGACGAGTAAGATTTTATCTATAGTATAGGCAACCTTAGCGGATGTTGTTTCTAGGATAGCAGCCATGTAGGGAATCGAGGCACTATGAATAAAATCTTGGTGTATCGCCATTAAAATAAAGACGATCGTTCCTACACTTTGAAGTAGTGCATTCGTGATGGCGATGAGCATTGTCCACTGACCAGCACGCCATTTTATAAAGGTTAATGCGAGACTAAGAACAATACATAATAAGACGATAGGAGCAAATGATTGTAAAACATTTTGATTAAAGATTGGCATAACAAATTTCAAGCTACCATTGTCATTCGTTGTATAAATCCCTAAAAGACGATAAGCATTCCAATAGACAAAAGAAAATATTAGAATTCCAGCTAGGCTAAAAATCGTATCACTTAAAGTAATGACTTTAACTTTGGGAATGGGTTGCATTTTAACTAAATCATCAGGAGACCATTGCTTGGCGTTTTTCAAAAAGGGTAAATGAATCTTTTCAGAACCAGAGCGCTCGATGATGATGAAAACAACGGTAATCCAAAACAATACGTGAAATATTACAGCAATAATCGCCACAATAATCATGGCAAATGCCGAAATAATGGTTGAAAGAAGCGCTTCTTCACCTGAATAGAGCACAATTTTTTGGATTACATGAATAATAATCGTAATGAAAATAGCCCAAGGCATAACTAGCTTGATTGTTCTTGTATATTGATCAAAAATCTCTGGGCCAATTAAAAAACGAGGTGTATCCTGAAAGCTTGCCGCAACTTCGGTAGGACTTCCAAGTTTTTGGAGTACATCCTTAACATCGGATTCAGAATAGGACTCAGGCAGCATATCCTCAATCGTAGCTTTTAGTTCAAGCTTTATGTCTTCACGCTTATTCTTATGTAGCCTTTTAGACACTTCGTGAATATACGAATCAATTAAAGACATTTATTTTCCTCCTTTAATCATTTTCATTGTTCATTATTTCGGTGTATAGGTTATTTGTGGGATATAAAAATTAATATGAAAAATGCACAAACAACATGCAACACTTTGAAAATGGAGGGGATATGATGAGAGTAATAGAGAAGTTATTAAAAGAACAAGATGTTTTAGACTTTCTGAATATCGTTGTAAAAGACTATCCAGGAAGAATGGGACAAAAGAGCAGCTGAAAAATCGCTTGATAATTTTTTCAGTATTATGGACTTTGGGAAGATGACAAACTCATTGGTGGTATGCAACTACATGACTTTCAATTGAACCTGTTTTCTAGTAATTGGTGGGGTAGGGCTTGTTGCAGTTGTTTTATTACATAAAAAGAGAAGGTTGCTAAAGAACTCATCTAACATCTCTTTCAAATTTTTTTAGCAAAAAACATTCATTTTGTTGTTTTGTTTCCGTTTATTTTTATAAGAAAATGGGTTTTGGCTCTGGATCGAGCTTTCTTCGCTGGTGATAGGTGTAGTAACGATCCAAGAGCTATATTTATAAGACTTATTGCAGTTTTTCTATGTGTTTGAAAAGCCTACATGTATTTCGACATTTTAGAATAGGAATAGCTCTTACTACCGGTCAGTGCTCCTTTTTTATAAAAATAGAAGATCGCGTTGGTCTTTCAAGTGGTGTGATATTAATAATAAAATAGCTTATGATTAATATCAGGATAATCAATGAATAAATTAAAGTGTTTAGAGGGTGATCATGCTCCACAATAATTAAACGAATCATCGCTGTGATACCTATATATATAAAGTAGCGCAGTGGAAAATGATAATCCTCTTTAAAATATTTAATAATCATTGTGATGAACTCAAAATATAAGAAGAAAATAAGAATATTGGCAAGGAATAATTTATAATCGCCACCTTCCTTGGCGAAGATTAATATTTTAAGAAATTCGATTAGCTCCTTAAAAAGCAAAAATGATAGGATAAGAGCTAGTAGCACAAGGCAAACGTTGAGAAATAGCTGTAGAGATTTCGGCACAGCTTTAATGAGCTGCGAATAAGTAAAATTTTTTTGATTCATACATTTCCTCCAATCGAGTGTTAGTATTAGGTTTGTTAAATACATCATCATATGGCTGAGCAGTGGCTTATTATGATATAAATATAACAATTTGCCGTAAATCTTGTCTTTATTTTTTGTAAAGTTTTGGTATATTTTCATGAAAGAAAGTTTTCAAAATAATTTAGTGGTATGCTAAAATAGATGTGCATGAATATAAAATATAAAAGGGGTTTTTAAAATGGCAAAAGCTGCAAAAACTGATGCGAAAATTACACCAGAACGTTTAGAAGAAGCGTTAAACGTTCGTGATCGTCTTATTATCGAGCTACTGGTACAAGTACTTGATGAAAAATTAGTAATTGAGCGCCCTGTATTACGTGAACGTCTAGGAAACCTTGTAGAACTTGCTGATCATGATGCAGAGCTTAAGGAAACAATCCACGCAGTAATTAACAAACTATAATGTTAAGAAGAATGCTACGCCTAAACCGTAGCATTCTTTTTTCTTGTCATGTAAAGCGTTCTACTAAGTCGTACATGCGCTCTGCCTCTGTATGAAGTTCCATAGAGGAGTGCATAATCGAGTTCACTGCTGATTTTTGTTCGTCTATGGAAGCATTAATTTGTTCCGTAGCTGCGGCAGATTGAGTAGCTACACTGGCTATTTCTTTGATAGCATTCATCACCACTATGCGATTTTCCGCCATGTCGTTCATTCCCTCATCTAGTGAAACGAGATGCTTTGTAATATCCTGAATGGAGTCTGCTAGGAATGTAAAAGCTCCTTTTACTTCAGTAATCGATATGGCTTGATTTTGTGAAAGTTGGAGCGTGTGTATCATCTTTGCATCAGAGTTTGCAGTACCCACCTCAATACGCTGTAATAGATTTCTGACACGCGTAGTAGCTTCGTTTGTATCCTCCGATAAATGCCGGACTTCCTCTGCCACAATGGCAAAACCTTTACCGTGTTCACCAGCACGCGCTGCCTCTATGCTAGCATTGAGTGCCAAGAGGTTTGTTTGTTCAGATATAGATGTAATTGTTTGTACCACTTGATGAATCTCTTTCATTTGATTCGTCAAACTGGAGAAATTAGTTCTTAACTCCTCAATCACCTGTGTGAATTCACTTGAATTTTGCAGTAAACCTTCTACTTTTTGTCTACCATTTTCTTGTGATGAATTGATGATATTCATATTTTCAGTGATCTCACTATATTTATTTGTAGCAAGTGAAATAAGTGAAGATAGTGTTTCAACCTTACTAATGGCCATCTCAGCTTCTTCTGCTTGCACAACAGCCCCTTTAGAGATGTCATTGATTGCTTGATGAATTTCGTCAGCAGAAGCGGTTGTTTCCTCTGTAATAGCACTAAGCATCTCTGAAGAAACTCTCATTTGAGAGGCGCTATCCTTCGTATTGTTGACCATTTCATATAAGCTATGTTTCATATTATTCACGTTATTAGCCAGTATACCTAGTTCATCTTTTGTGGTAACAGGTATGTCATCGCCAGTTAGCTTACCTTTAGCAATATCTGAAGTAATCACCATGATTTTGCGTATGTAGGTAGTCATTCGTCCAGAGAAGAACCAGAAGAGTGCCACACCAATAATCGTTGCAAGGATTGTCATACCAAGTGTGTAATAGAAAACATTTTTAGTGCCTGCATTGAAGTCCATTTCGTATGTACCAGCTGCAATAATCCACCCCCAATGTTCGTCCATTTCTACATAAGTAATTTTAGGTGCAACGATTTCAGGGGTGGAGGGTAGTGCCCAATCATAACGGACATATCCTCCGCCAGCCTTAGCTGCTTCAATCATTTCGCGTACAAAAAAGCGTCCATCCTCTGTTTGTAATTCAGCAATATTTTGCCCTTCAAGAGATGGATGCGTTTCGACTATGCCGCTATCTTGAAAGGCATAGAAATAAAAATTATCCCCATATTTAACAGGATTATCGATGGATCGTTTATTGTCTTCAACTCTTTTACCAACAATTTGTGTTCTTGCACTTTCCTGAGCTTCCTCTAACGTTATATTTCCCTTTTGGACTTGAGCATCTAATTGTGCAATTAATTCAAGAATGCCTAGTGTGCCATTTTTAAGACTTTGTCGACCTACTTGATCTAGTTCACCTTTCACTACGATGTAATTGACGGTTCCAACTAGTACTGTTGATATTAGAATAACTATGATGGCAAGACTAACAAGTTTATTACGTACTGATTTCATGAAACAAAACCTCCGTTCCTCCAATATAGTTATATTATAATATATAGTTTTCTAATAAAATAGAAAATTCTGATAATGAATGTCATATTTTAATATACTATGTATTCATGATGCTTATAGAACAATTGATGGGGAAGGTCTCATAAAAGAACCCCAATAAAGAACAAGTAGTTCTTTATCGGGGTTACTATGGATTAGTATACTTTATCTCCATTGAAGATAGAATTTTTTACGATAACATAATCAACATTTCGAATAGCCTCTAGTTTTGTGCCACCAGCATAAGAAATAGATGATTGTAAGTCTTGCTGCATCTCGATTAATGTATCTTTGATGCTACCTTTATGCTCAACATACATTTTCTTTCCTTCGACATTTTTGCGTTCGCCTTTTTGGAATTCAGAGGCAGAGCCGAAGTATTCCTTCACCGTTTTACCATCAACCTCAATTGTTTCACCTGGTGATTCTTCATGCCCAGCAAATAAAGAACCAATCATCACCATTGAAGCGCCGAAACGTACAGATTTAGCGATATCGCCATGTGTACGAATACCACCGTCAGCAATAATTGGCTTTGTAGCAGCCTTTGCACACCAACGTAGTGCAGCTAGCTGCCAGCCACCTGTACCAAAGCCTGTTTTGATTTTAGTAATACAAACTTTACCTGGTCCAATGCCTACTTTTGTAGCATCTGCGCCAGCATTTTCTAGTTCACGTACGGCTTCAGGTGTTCCAACGTTTCCAGCAATGACAAAGCTGTTTGGTAAGTGCTTTTTAATATGCTGAATCATACGAATAACAGCATTTGAATGACCATGTGCAATATCAATTGTAATAAATTCAGGTACTAAATTAGCAGCTGCTAATTCTTCAATAAACGCATATTCATCTTCTTTTACACCAACACTGATCGAGGCAATTAAGCCCTTTCCTTGCATTTCTTGAATGAAGTTTATACGAGTTTCTGGTTGGAAACGGTGCATAATATAAAAGTAACCGTTTTCAGCAAGTTTCTTAGCAAGATTTTCGTCAATAATTGTTTGCATATTTGCAGGTACTACAGGAAGCTTAAAAGTATGCCCACCTAAAGTAACCGAAGTATCACACTCTGAACGACTTTCTACAATACATTTTGCGGGAATTAGTTGAATATCCTCATAGTCAAATACGTTATCCATTATATACACTCCTAAAATACGAATATTTTTAAAGATTTATTTTAAATTGTTCGCCATTTGGTAATTTACATGATTTTTGAGTAAATGTCAAAGCTTTTACGAAAATAAATGAAAAATTTAAAAATAAGGGGGAATAAATTTATTTGTAGATGAATGATTCCATTTATAATTTGTGCTATGTTTTGTAATCCATGTACAATAGAATTGTTTCAAAAAATGACAAGGGAGTGTTGGAAATGGCAGTAGAAGTGTATTTGATCTTTAATGGAAATTGTCGAGAGGCTGTTGCGTTTTACGAAAATGCTTTTAATACGGACAAGGCTGAAATTATGACGTTTGGAGATTCACCTCAAAATCCTGATTACCCACTACCAGAGGAAGCGAAAGATCTTGTGATGCATACAAGACTTTCTGTATTTGGTAGTAGAATTATGTTCTCAGATACATTTCCAGGCTCACCGTTCTCCGTTGGGAATAATGTTACATTAGCGGTTGTTTCCGATGACGAAGAGCAAATGCGAGCAGCATTTGATAAGCTGAAAGACGGAGGAAAAGTAACGATGGAGTTACAAGAAACATTTTGGAGTAAATGTTACGGTTCGTTGACAGATAAATTCGGTATTGAATGGCAATTTAGCCATGAGGCAAATGAATAAATAGCTAATTAAAAGCACGCTGATCTTGGAAAGTCCAAAGATCATCGTGCTTTATTTTAATTCATCCATGTCTTTTGTCGAAAGCCAAGCGTTATGGATAATTAGTAATTAAATCGGTCTACATAGCCTTGTAATTCGTCCGCCATATCAAGTAAAGTTTTAGCCGAAGAAGCGATTTCCTGCATGGAGGACAATGTTTGTTCCGTTGAAGCGGCAACTTCTTCAGAGGCTGCTGCATTTAGTTTTGCATGGTCTGATAGCTCAATGGCTGTTGCGGATACTTCTTCTACAACGGCAGACATTTCTTGTGCCGAAGCTGATATATCTTCCATTTTCGGTGCAATCTCTCGAAGACTTTCAACGATACTTGTAAATTTCTTTTTCGTATCCTCAGATTGCTGTAACCCTTCTTGGACATCTGATGAAGCTTTCATCATCGTTTGCACAGATTTAGCTGTGTCCTGTTGTATGCCTGTAATAAGCGTAGAAATTTGTTCTGCTGATTGATGGGATTGTTCCGCTAATTTACGTACTTCATCTGCTACAACCGCAAAGCCTTTGCCTTGTTCACCAGCTCGGGCTGCTTCAATAGCGGCATTCAGAGCAAGAAGGTTCGTTTGGTCAGAAATGGCACTAATAATTTCTATAATGGAACCAATTTCTTTTGTTCGATCAAACAGTGATTTAATCATTGTGTCGGACTGTGTCACAGATTCATGGATGGAAACCATTTGATTCACAGTTTGTTCAACAGATTGTCCGCCTTCCTCTGCTAATTGGATAGCCTGACTGGACAGGTCTGAAACTTGTAGGGCACTATCTGCCACTTCTACAACACCTTTAGCAATTTCCTCAATGGAAACAGCATTTTGATCGATTCCAGTTGTTTGTTTTTCGGTGCTGATAGCTACCTGCTGCATAGCCTCTGTTACCTGTTCAGATGCAGCTATGTTTTGTTCAGCATTAGCTGAAAGTCCTTGGGCAGAGGTTTGAACATGCTGAGAGCTTTGGTCAACATTGCGTATCAGTTTTTTTAAGCTAACTTTCATCGAGACAAATGCCTCACCAAGCTGTCCAATTTCATCCTTTGTATGAATATCAATAAACTCCGTTAAATCGCCATCACTAATTTTTAATGCACTTTGTTGAAGTCGTTTAATAGGGTTCACAATAGATTTAATCATAGAGAGCATAAAAATAATTCCTACAATAATAGAAATACCAATGATGAGCAATGTGATAGTAAATGAAGCAGTAGCTGCCTCTGTAGCCTCTGCGATGAACATTGTACCAACTATTTTCCACCCTGTAAGTTCATTGGTTTCAAAACGTAACTGGCGATCATCTTCCGTAATCATACCTTCCTGTTGTTCGTAAACTTTTGCCATATATTCTTCTGTTGCTTGTGAGCCGCTTTCTTTATCTTTTTGCGCAATATATAGCTGATTACGATCTAGTAAGGATGCAAACCCAGTTTCTCCTATACGTGTTTCGTCTGTCAGTGCACTAAGAACCGAGATATTTACATCTAAGGCCATCACACCAGAATTATCTGGAAGAGCTTGCATGACAGTCACTACTACATTATTTGTTGATTTTGAGATATATGGTGAAGTAATGGATACTTGCCCTTTGTTCTCAATTGCTTCTACGTACCAAGGTCGTTTACGTGGATCATAATCACTTGCATAATCATGGACGGGTTCATCAATTATTTGACCATCTGCTGTTCCAATATATAACAGCTCTACCTCAGGATGAGTATTAATATATTCTTGAAAAAGTTTTTTTAATTCAATTTTTTTATCTTCTTGTAAATAAGATTGATTTATTTTTTTGGAAAAATATCCAATGTCATGAACTTTTGGCGCAATTGTATTTGTAATATTGCTGTTAAGCATACGCACACTTTCCTTAGCGCTTGCTTGTTGCTCTTCTAAAATCTGATTTTTAGTACTTTTAAAGGAGGTATACCCGATTAAAAGTGCGGGAATGAGGAGTATCATTAAAAATGCAAAAATGAGTTTCTTTCTTAAGCTAATCTGTTTCATATAGTATTCCTCCTTAAAATGACATTAGTTAATTGTCATAATTTGATAACTGGTTCAATAGACAAGTCATTCCAATGTTTAATCTGATTCTAAGAGGAAAATGAATAATAATCAACATAATTTTCTGAAAAATCTGGAAAATAAAGTTATACTATAGTACTTTTTGTAGAAAAATATTTTATTTTGTAATTTCCCCTGTTTTTATATGTCAAATTAGTACAGAAAAAATCTGAGCTCCATAATAGAACTCAGATTCTGAAAGGATAATTTAATATTCAAAACGATTTACGTAACCTTGCAATTCATCCGCCATATCAAGTAACGTTTTGGCAGAGGATGCCATGTCCTGCATAGAGGATAAAGTTTGCTCAGTAGAAGCAGCAACTTCCTCTGTAGCTGCAGCATTTAATTTGGCGTGATCTGATAATTCAATAGCTGTAGCGGAGACTTCTTCCACGACTGCAGACATTTCTTGTGCAGAGGCAGAGATATCCTCCATCTTTGGCGCAATGTTTCGTAGACTTTCAATAATGCTGGCGAATTTCTTACTTGCTGATTCTGTCAATTGTAAGCCATCCTGAACATCTGCTGAAGCCTTGACCATAGTCTGCACAGATTTAGCTGTATCCTGCTGAATACTCGTAATGAGCGCAGCAATTTGCTCTGCTGATTGGTGAGATTGCTCTGCTAATTTTCGTACTTCATCGGCTACTACGGCAAAGCCTTTGCCATGTTCTCCAGCTCTTGCTGCCTCGATAGCAGCATTGAGGGCTAGTAAATTTGTTTGGTCTGAAATGGCACTAATCATCTCTAAAATGGAACCGATTTCTTTCGTGCGATCATATAGAGTTTTAATCATTGTATCTGATTGTGTAACAGATTCATGAATAGAGTTCATTTGTTGTACAGTTTGCTCGACTGCTTGTCCACCTTCATCTGCCAGTTGGATAGCATGGCTAGAAAGGTCTAATACCTGCATAGAGCTGTCTGCGACCTCAACAACCCCTTTAGCAATTTCCTCAATGGAGATAGCGTTTTGGTCAATACCTGTTGTTTGCTTTTCCGTGCTGACTGCCATTTGTTGCATAGCATCCGCAACCTGTTCAGAGGCAGCAATATTTTGTTCTGCATTGGCAGATAAATCTTGAGCAGACTTTTGAACATGCTGGGAGCTTTGGTCCACGTTGCGAATTAGTTTTTTCAAGCTAACCTTCATGGAGATAAAAGCTTCCCCAAGTTGTCCAATTTCATCTTTAGAATGAATTTCAATAAACTCTGTTAAATTACCTTCACTAATTTTCAACGCGCTTTGCTTAAGTCGATTAATTGGATTAACTACAGACTTAATCATGAAGAGCATAAACATAATACCAACTAGAATGGACACAACAATAATGATCAAGTTGATATTTAAAGTGGAGGCAGCAGCCTTTGCAGCTTCTGCAGTAAACATTGTGCCTATTATCTTCCAGCCAGTAAGTTCATTTGTAGCAAACTGTAAATGACGGTCTCTTTCAATAATTGTGCCGCTTTCTTGCTCATAAATTTTAGTGATATAGTTTTCTGTTGCCTCAGTACCACTTTCTTTTTCAGGCTGTGCGATATAGAGCTTATTGCTATCTAGAAGAGATGCAAAACCAGTCTCTCCAATGCGGATATTATTCGTAATATCACTTAATGTAGAAATGTTAAGATCTAATCCTATGACTCCAGAACCATCTGGTAAAGCCTGCGTAATTGTAATGACAATGTCACCCGTTGATTGTGTAACATAAGGGGCAGTGATGGAGACCTCTCCATTATTATCTAAAGCTTGCTTATACCAAGGTCTTGTACGAGGATCGAAGCCATCAGGATAGTCTTGAGCAGGCTCGTCAAGTAGTTTGCCATCGGCAGTACCAATATAAATCAGCTCTACTTCAGGGTGCATATTAATGTATTCGCTTAGTAATGATTGAAGTTTCGGAATGTTATGATCTTGAAAGTAGGTTTTACTAAATTTTTTTGAAAAATATTGCACATCTTTTAGTTTGGGTTCAATGGTATTCGTAATATTAGTATTAAGAATACGTACACTTTCAGTTGCACTTGCATGTTGTTCTTCGGAAATTTGCTTTTCTGCACTTTGGTAGGAAACAATTCCAATCAACAGGGTTGGGATGAGAAGCATTGCTAAAAACGAAAAAATAAGCTTTTTTCTTAAACTTAGTTGTTTCACTTGTATTATCCTCACATAATTTTTTTAGTCTAAACTTTTCCCTAGAAGGTAAATAATTCTCATTCTATCAGAAATAAAATAAAAGTTAAGTACTTTGGAATAATAATTTACAAGTTATATATATTATGGTCAATTATTCGAAATTTCGCTAAATTGAAATCGTTAGAAGCTATATAAAGCTACAGTTTGATATATACTAATGCTCAAAAGAGGAGGGAAATAGGTTATGATTCATCAAATCGGGCAGGTAATGCTATATGTTAATGACCAAGAGGTAGCAGTAAAGTTTTGGACAGAAAAAGTGGGGTTTGTTGTCGTTGCTGATCAGGAAGAAGCAGGGATGCGCTGGATTGAAATTGCGCCAACGAAGGATGCACAAACATCATTTGTGTTGCACAATAAAGAGATCATAGCTAAAATGCAGCCGGAGCTAAACTTAGGAACTCCGTCTATCATGTTTTATGCTGATAAAATTGAAGAAATGTACCAAGATTTTCAGGCAAAGGGCATTAAAGTGGGCGATTTAGTTATGATGCCAATGGGTAGGGTATTTAATTTTGCTGATCCTGAAAATAACTATTTTGCCTTAGTTGAAAAACAAATATAAATGATGGAATCTGCTCGTATTTTGCTTTGTTTTTAAGCAAAAATGAACAGATTCCTGTTTTTCATCTTATTTAATAGAGAGAGTCTTCTATGATAAATCCTCTCCAAAAATACTAACCGTTTGTCGATCTATCATAAATTCATGACCATTCCATTTTAAAACATTTTCTACATAGCCTAGTCCATCGGCATGATACCTACCTGCAATTCCTTGATACCCTAAAATTTCATAGGTTCCATCTCGATCATAATCAATGGGATATAGTCCGCTAAAAGGGTCTACCCAGCCTTCTATAGGTTGCTTTAATGTACCGTCTGGATTATAAATTTCTGCTAAGTAGTCCGCTCCTTTATACTGTAAATCGATTGTGTATCTTTTAGCGGGATTCGAACTTTGAACTACAGCCTTGTAGTGATCTACATAATTAACGCTATATTTGAGTTTATTATTAAAAGACTCTGCGTCAAAAATAGAACGAACTTGATTGTTGATGGATGAAAATATTTCACCGTTTATAATTCCTCCGCTACCCCCAGTATCAGAGACAACCAGAATATCCTCAATATGATTACCAGTAAAATCGCCTAGAAAAATAGTCGGATTATAGCCCAAATTCTGTTTCAAGGGAAATTGTTGCATTTGTTGTGTTTGCACATAAAAAATAGTGAGTGTGATATTTTTCCACAGAGGGCTATCCGGTTGTTGAACGCCCACTAAAAAAATTGTTTCCAAAAAACCATCGCCATTAATATCTCCAAACTTAGTTTGAATTACTTGTGGAGCCAAATAGGATAAGGTGCCAGCACTTTGTGGCGAATTAAAATGATTAGTCATGTATACACCTCTTTCATTAGTCTTAGCATATGTTGTAAACAAAGCATGGTGCATAAATTAAAGGGTAAAATTGAAACATTGTAATTCATATTAAACTAACAAAAAAACTTGAGTTTCACCCATTGACATTTTCAAATGTGAAAAGTATTATAAATGTCAACGAATCAGAAAATTCAGTACCGAATAGTGTCTCACTACAATATGTAGGCAGAGATTTTTTTTCACTATTAATTCTTAGTAATTTTATATGATTTATATATATTAGGAAGAAGGAGATTTACTTGAAGGATTTATTTGTAAAAACAGAGCGACAACGGTTTTGGTTAGATCAGCTAGCAGCTATTGCAGAGCCAATTAAGGCTGAGGCTGTTGAGGTAGACGAACAATCTCGTTTCCCGTTTGAAGCACATCAATTGCTTTTGCAAATTGGCTATCCACAACTAACTTTACCGAAACAATATGGCGGAGAGGGTTTATCGGTCTATGATATGGTCCTTGTGCAAGAAACATTAGCAAGCTATGACGAAAATGCATCTCTTTCTCTTGGCTGGACATTAGGCGTTGTTGGTGAAATATATGAAACCCACTTATGGACTGAAGATGTATTAACAGCATTCGCTCAGGAAATAAAGAGCGGTGCCATCATTAATAGAGCAGTTAGTGAGGCAGCAACGGGTAGTCCAACACGCGGTGGTCGACCTGGAACATATGCTGTTTCGACAAAAGAGGGCTGGCTATTAAATGGACGCAAAATCTTTACGACTGCGTCACCGGTGCTCGATTATTTCCTTACTTCAGCTTGGATTGAAGAAAAGCAACAAATTGGTTTTTTCCTCATTCATAAAGATTCTGTAGGGCTAACGATTGAAGAAAATTGGGAAATGTCTGCGATGCGAGGTACTAGTAGCCATGATCTTGTGTTAAAAGATGTCATAGTGGCAACAGAGCATTTAGTAGAGTTACCAAGTCATCCTAGTGGTGGCAAGATAAATGGCTGGATACTCCATATCCCAGCAACATACTTAGGTATTGCACAGGCTGCCCGTGACTATGCGATCCATTTTGCCAATCATCATCAACCGAATAGCTTGAATGCTCCGATTAGTACGTTGCCAAATGTACAACAGCTTTTAGGAGATATTGAATTAAAGCTTCATCAAGCACGTTTTGTCTTGTATGGAGTGGCTGAGGCTTATGATGATCCAGCTAGACGTAGTTTATTAACAAATGAAATGGCTGTTGCTAAACATACAGTAACAAACATGGCAATAGATATAGTCGATAAGGCAATGCGTGTAGTGGGAGCGAAAAGCTTGCAGCTATCCAATCCATTACAACGCTATTATCGTAACGTCCGTGCAGGACTTCATAATCCGCCCATGGATGATATGACGATTATAAAGTTAGCGACTGCCGCTATTGAACAACAAAGATTAAATGGAAATTCATAATGATTACATGGAAATAAGGAGAAATGACAGATGAAAAAGAATAGATTATTTCAATTTGCCGCAATTGGTTTGGCTTCTATAGCACTTTTGACGGGGTGTAATTCAGGGGAATCAGCAGATAAGGATTCAGGTGATGGTGAACAGGTTCGTACAGTAAAGGTCGCCTACGATCAAGCCTCCAAGCCTATTAGCTATATCGACGATAATGGAAATCCAACAGGGTATGATGTAGAAGTAATGAAATTAGTAGATGAATTATTACCTGACTATCAATTTGAATACGTAGGTACAACAAGTGATGATTTGTTGATTGGTGTTGAGCAAGGGAAATATCAAGTAGGGGTTAAAAATGCCTTCTTTACACAGGAGCGTACAGAGAAATTTATTTTCCCGAAGGAATTTTTAGGGTTAAGTAGTGCGGGGCTCGTTTTACGTAAAGAGGATGAAGGTGTGAAAACATTAGCCGATTTTGCAAAAAAAGGTTATTCTTTAGCACCGATTGCTGCTAATAACGCGCAATATACAATTATCGATGAGTATAATACGGCAAATCCAGATAATAAAGTACAACTTCAAGCTGGTGATGCATTTACCGTAGACGTTGTGCAGTGGGTAAATGAAGGTCGTGTTGATGGTGGCGTCATGATTGAGGGACCATTTAAACAACAAGTGCTTGCTGAGGATGGCCCTTATTACAACTTAAAAGATGAGGTTGTCTATAACGAATTTGCTGTCATTAAAACATGGCCTCTGTTCAATAAAAAAGAGCAAGAATTTGCTAATGCCTACGATAAAGCGATAGCTCAAATTAAAGAGCAGAAAAAACCAAATGAATTAAGCACCAAGTTCTATGGTCGCGATTTATTTGAAGTGCTAGAAAATGTTAATCGTTAGTTTGAAACGGAACGAATAATAAGGCTGTTGAGTCTTTAATGCTCAGCAGTCTTTATTCATAAAAGGAAAAGTTGGTGAGGAAATGGATAAATATTTTGATGCAACCTACATTTGGAACGCAATCCCAATGTTATTACCATTTTTAAAAATGACGTTCTTAGTTGCAGGGTCCTCGATTATCTTAGGCACACTATTTGGTTTATTGTTGGCGGCAGCTAAGCTATCTTCAATAAAGTGGTTACAAAAATTCGCAAATTTATATACAACGATTATGCGTTGTACGCCATCCATCGTTTTGTTATTTCTTGTCTATTATGGTGTGCCAGCATTAGCAGAAAATGTTGGTCTTAACCTCCATTCAATTGAAACAGCTATATTCGTTGTCGTAACATTCACCTTACAATTTGCTGCAATCATGTCTGAGGTGATAAGATCAGCCTATTTAGCTATTCCAAAAGGTCAGTTTGAAGCAGCGGTTAGTGTGGGCTTAACACCATTTCAGGCATACTGTCGAATTATTTTCCCACAGGCACTTGTCGTTGCTTTGCCGAACTTTGGGAATGGTATGATTGCTTTGCTACAAGAAGGTGCACTAGCTTATACAATTGGTCTAATTGACATTGTGGGCAAGGCAAATTTAATTATTGCCAGTAACATCAATGCTCATGCCTTAGAAATTTATATTGCATTAGCCATTATTTATTGGGTGTTATCAATTATTATAGAAAAAATATTTACTATATTAGAAAAGATATTTGGGAAGGGTAAGAAAACTTTAGAAACAACTTAAGGAGGAGGCGTGAACGTGAATTATCCATTTTTACTTGAAACATTTTTCATTGCATTATCTGGTGTTCCCATTGCACTCCTTGTCACAGTTGTTGCTTTATTGATAGCTCTGCCACTTGGTTTTTTGTTGGCACTCACTAGAATTAATAAAATTCCAGTTATTCATCATCTAGCAAAAATTTACGTTTCATTCGTGCGAGGAACGCCAATCATTATACAAATCTTTATTATCTATAGTAGTATCCCGTTAATGTTAAAAATTATTTTTGAAAAATATAATATTGCGTATGATATTTATAAAATCAATCCAATTTGGTATGCGTTTATCGTGTTTGCATTCAGCTCAACAGCCATTTTAATAGAGGTCTTTCGTTCTGCGTTAAGCACTATTGAAAAGGGGCAATTAGAGGCTGCACACTCAGTAGGTTTGACAACATTCCAAGCTTATACTCGAATTATCATTCCACAAGCATTAGTAGTTGCGCTACCGAATATTTGTACAGCTACCGTCAATCTTATTAAAGCTACCTCGTTAGGCTACGCAATGTCACTTCCTGAAATTACACTGAAGGCAAAAGTAGCTGCAAATGTTGGCTACAATTACGTGGAAGCCTATCTGGATATCTTTATCGTGTACTTAATATTATGTAGTACGGTGGAGTACTTGTTTAAGCGCTATGAAAAATATTTAAGCAAATATAAAGTGGCAAATGCCTAAGGGGTGAATGAGCATGTTAGAAATTAAAAATATTCATAAATCATTTGGTGGTAATGAAATTTTAAAGGGTGTTGATTTAGCAATTGATAAAGGCGATGTTGTTGTTATTTTAGGCCCTAGTGGCTCGGGAAAAACAACATTATTACGTTGCATCAATTTTTTAGAAAAAGCGGATCAAGGACATGCGACATTTGGAGATATTCAAGTGGATTTTCAACATGTGAAGAAAAAAGACGTACATGCAATTCGCCAACGTGTCGCATTTGTCTTCCAAAATTATAATCTTTTCACTAATAAAACGGCATTAGAAAATGTGACGGAAGGTTTAATCATTGGACGTAAAATTCCTAAAGCACAGGCTGTGGACATTGGTAAAAAGGCACTTGATAAAGTAGGTTTATCGGAAAAGTATGATGCCTATCCAAGTCAACTGTCAGGCGGTCAGCAGCAGCGAGTAGGAATTGCACGTGCAGTAGCATTGAACCCAGATATTATTTTATTTGACGAACCAACGTCCGCACTTGATCCTGAATTAGTAGGTGAGGTCCTACAGGTCATGAAAAATATTGCAGCTGAAGGCACAACAATGCTTGTGGTGACACATGAAATGGGATTCGCCAAAGATGTTGCTAAACGTGTGATTTTCATGGATGGAGGCGTTGTCGTAGAAGAGGGTAGCCCTCATGATATTTTCGTAAGCCCAAAAGAGGAGCGCACAAAGAAATTTTTAAAACGTGTCATTCCAGAAGATTACACTTTCTATATATAAAAACACAGGAGGATCTGTCAGTAACAGATCCTCCTGTTATGTTGTTGAAGAAAGACGAAGTAAATAGCAGAAAAAGACTTTTTGGCAAGGCGAGAGGTTGATTTCCGTTCCGCCAGCATCCTTCTCAGGGCGCGTCCGATGAGCCGCTTCACGCATTCCGTTCGCTCTAGGGTCTCAGCTGTGACGCTGGCTCCACTCCAACCAACCATGTGCAAAAGTGTCTTTTCCTTCTCTTTCATACTGGACGTAGTGGGCTCGGCGCACGCCCACAGGAAAGCAAGTAGCCTGCAACGGAAATCCATTTTCACCTTTCACAAGAATTCTATTGATAGTTTTGTTTTTCAGCACTATGACAGGAGGATCTGTTAGCTATCATTGAAGGAAATGCGTTAATTTGTTGATGGAATAAATGTGTAGCTCATGCATAGCCCTCGTGCAGGCTGTATAAAAATAGTACCGTTCGTTTTCCTTTGCGTAATTAGCAGCAGATGCATTATAAATAAGCACAGCATCAAATTCGATACCTTTCGCCATATAAGCTGGAAGTAATAAAATACCCTTTTTAAACTGCTTCGTATTATGGTTAATCAATTGAATATCTACTTGATTACTTAATTGCCCATATACTGCGGAGCATTCAGCAGCAGTTTTACAAATGACAGCAATGGTTTCAAATTTAGCAGAGAGGTGATGGATGTTTTGGGTAATTTCATCTATCAGTTCCAATTCATTAGGAACGACAGTAATTGATGGTTCTGGACCAGTTCGGTTAAATGCCTCAACTTCGCTACCATCATTTAAAATTTTTGCAGTAAGTTGAATGATTTGTTTTGTCGAACGATAGCTTTTCGTTAAAATCATTTTTTCAGCCTGCTCACCATATAATTGAGGGTCGAGCAGGGAAGGGTTATCGAAGGTATGTGGATGAATCGTTTGATGTCCATCTCCTAAAATAGTCATACGTGCTTTTGGGAATAACTGCTGTAATACAGTTAGTTGGAATGGAGAATAATCTTGCGCTTCATCAATCAATACATGATGGATCATCGTATTAGTCTGCTGCCCTTCAATTTTGTCCTGTAAATATAAAAATGGTGCTGCATCTTCATAAGCTATAAAACGTTTTGCTAAATTTGGAAGTGTCTGCTGGCAAATATCCTCCCAATCGTTTGGCATAAGATGCTGTAAATCTTTAGTAATGGGATTATTCAAATCAAAGAGTTGGCGATACGTACCTAACATATGCACAAACTTTAATTGGTGAACGGAATTGCGTAACGGTTTAAAGTATTTTTTAACAATTTGTCTCGCTAATTTTTGTCGTTCTTGATCTAAATCATCGAATGAATTTTCAGTATAGCGCCCTTCGTATAAAAGCTCACTGTAAGACTTGGAGTAGTCCTCTTTATCTAATAGTTCAGTCGCTTCTTCTACCCATTCTTTTGTACGCTCAGCCTTTTCAAATTTCGTCAGTTGCTGCAATAACCATTCTTTTACGAATTGTAGGCGATTTGGTATCGACATAGTGGAAGGGAAAGAATAGAAGTATTCAGTAATTTCCTGTGCTGTAATAATTCGTTCCCCACGAAATACGATATTTTTAAATAATAAGCCCTTATTGGATAAATAGCTTACATATTGATCCATCAAATGCTTGTAAGCAAGGCTCGCTTTATAAGATATACTACTTAATTTTGTTTGATAATGAGCTTCATCTTTTTCTGTTAAAAGGCCCTCTAATTGCTCGTACGGATATTCCAATTTAAACTGTCGACCTAATCGCTTTTCTACATACTCTATAAACGTTAATTGCTGCATATTGTCCTCGCCTAAATCAGGTAAGACCGTATGGACATATTGGTTAAAAAGTTGATTAGGTGTAATCAGTAAAATTTGATCGGCCGTCATTTCATTGCGATAGCGATACAATAGATAAGCGACTCGTTGTAAAGCCACAGCTGTTTTACCACTACCCGCAACACCCTCTACAATAAGATAGCGTGATTGAACATGGCGAATAATTTTATTTTGCTCAGCTTGAATCGTTGCAACGATACTACGAATATGCTCGTTTGCATTTTGTGCAAGGATAGCAAGCAATAAATCATCCCCAATGGTAAGACCAGTATTAAACATCGATTGTAGCTGCCCGTTTTTAATAATAAATTGCCGTTTCAGTAGCATTTCACCATGAATCTCTTCTGCTGTTGTGTCGTAGGAGGCTTTACCTGGTGTGCAATCATAGTACATACTTGATATAGGTGCACGCCAATCATAAATAACTATATTTTCATCTTGTTCGTCCAATAAAGTGGCAACACCTATATAAATTTTTAATGGATCTTGCTGCCCATCTTGTAAAAAGTCAATACGAGCAAAATAGGGTGACTGTTGTAAACGTTCGTATACCTTTACATTCTGAATTGCACGCTGCTGTGCAAGCTCTGAGTCAGAGAGAAGCTCTACCTGTTGCTTAATCGCGAAAAAGGTTTCGTCAACATCTTCAGCAGTGTCTAAATTGACTCTGACATCGTTCCAAAAAGTTTTCTTCAGAGCGACAGCATTTTCCTTGAAGCTCTTTTCTTTTAGCAATAATTCGTTCTTTTTGTGATCAATGAGGTTTAAACTTTGCTCAAGATGATGTTTTTCTTCTAGCCAGTCATTTTGATTTTCCAACGTTTACTCACATTCCTCTCCATATTTTTCTCTTCTGTTAGTAGTAATCCTCACCTATAAATATGGTGAAAAGAAAATAATTGTGATTCTCCTTTAAATGGTTGTCCAAACACCTTTTTTAGTATATAAACGTATTTAACCTAAGAGGAAATGTAGGGTGATTGAATCAGGAAATTTATCATACATCTACTCCGCAATGAAGTATAGTCTAATAATTATTGTAAATTTATGCTATAATAAAATTATAAAGAAACCTGCGTTTAACGATAAAGGCTGTTCCACAAATAAGTGGAGCAGTCTTTTTTATATGTAGGAAAGTCTAACATTATGCCTGTTTTTTAAGAATTTGTTATTAATATTTAGTTTTTATTTGTCCTAGAAGTAAAAATAAATTTAACTGAATTGTCGAAATATATTGACATTTCATCTTCTGTTTTTTATTCTTGTGTATAAAGTTTCCGTTAATCGGAATGTTTTTCCGCTTGGTGGAAACTTGTAGGTGTGTAAGAAATGCTTAATGGATACGTTGTCTGTGCCTCAGTTCAAAGCTAAAGAAAAAATTATTAGGGGGAGACGGTTATGGTAAACCTACAGCAAGATAAAAAAGAAGATGAACCACGGATAAAGGGAATTAATGCATTTGTATTAATGTTTATTATTATTTTAGTCATGTCGTTACTGACCTATATTTTACCAGCTGGACAATATGAAAGAGTTGAGAGTAATGGCAGAATGATAGTAGATCCAGAATCCTTTCAGTATATCAAGTCAAATCCTATTGGCTTTCTAGAAATATTCAATAGTGTGCATCTGGGAATGCTTGAGGGTGCTTCTATTATTTTATTTGTCTTTTTATTTGGAGGCGCTTTAGGGGTAATGCAAAAGACTGGAGCTATTGATTCCTTTATTAAAGTTATGGCCTCGAAATTTGGAAAACAAGAGTACGTATTAATCCCTATTCTAGTTTTAATATTTGCTAGTTTAGGGACACTAATTGGCTCAGCAGAGGATACGCTTGTCTATATAGCGATTATTATCCCGTTAACGATGGCACTCGGAATGGATGCGATTACAGGCTTTGCGATCGTCATGCTAGGTACATTAGCAACTGGCTTTACTTCAGGCATTACGAACCCATTTAACATTGGTGTAGCTCAAACTATTGCAGAGCTTCCAATGTATTCAGGAATGTCATATCGAATCATTGTGTTCATCGTTTTTTATAGTTTGACAGTACTTTATATATACAGGCATGCAAAAAAAGTGAAGAGTGACCCATCGAAAGGGATTTACGGAAAGTTTAAAAGAGAAGAGAGCATCAAAATTGATTTAGACTTTAAGATGAGCCCACGTCATTTGATAGCACTATTCGTATTATTGGGAAATTTTGTTGCATTGATTGTAGGGGTAATAAAGTATCAATGGTATATAAGTGAAATTGCCGGTGTCTTTCTATTAAGCAGCATTATTATGTCTATTATTTGTAAGATTGGACCAAATAAAATGGCTGAAGGGTTTATTTCTGGTGCCCGGGATATGGTAGAAGGAGCATTAATTATCGGATTTGCCCAAACCATTTTAGTTATTACTACAAATGGAGGATTAATTGATACTATTCTTCATTTTGTTTCAAATACTGTAAGTGTATTA
Organism: Lysinibacillus sp. FSL K6-1151; assembly: GCF_038630755.1. Classification (NCBI taxonomy): domain Bacteria; kingdom Bacillati; phylum Bacillota; class Bacilli; order Caryophanales; family Bacillaceae; genus Lysinibacillus; species Lysinibacillus sp. FSL K6-1151. Next base: position 4,526,770 of record NZ_CP152040.1, on the reverse strand, counting down.
CCTGCTTCTATCAATGCGATAGGAATGTTTTTGCTTCAGCTCTGCTTAAATTTCTTAGTACCTTCTGGAAGTGGACAAGCTGCGTTAACGATGCCGATCATGACGCCTTTAGCCGATTTAATTGGTGTAACTAGGCAAACAGCCGTACTGGCTTTCCAGTTTGGTGATGGTATTTCAAATATGGTCATTCCAACAAGTGGTGTTTTATTAGCGGGACTAGCAATAGCAGGTATTCCATTTTCAAAATGGTTCAGATGGGTATTTCCTTACTTCCTTATACAGACAGGCTTAGCGATTGTCTTATTAGTCATTGCGCATCTCATAAATTATGGACCATTTTAATAAAATAAATAATAAATTAGGAGTGATTAGATTGATAGAAACAGCTAATTTAAAACAACAGGTTGTTGAATGGCGTCGGCATTTGCATATGCATCCTGAATTATCACATCAAGAGCATAAGACAGCTCAATATATTTATGATCAATTAATAACGTTTCCTCATTTAGAAGTAAGACGTTTAACAGAAACAAGTGTATGTGCCTTTTTAAGAGGTACAAAAACAGAAGATAAAGGACATACCATTTTACTACGAGCTGATATTGACGCATTGCCGATTGAAGAAGAAACGGATCTACCATTCAAATCAATAAATCCAGGGGTCATGCATGCGTGTGGACATGATGCTCATCCAGCCATGTTACTTGGTGCAGCAAAGGCATTGGCTGAGCGTGGGACCAATTTTAATGGAGAAATTCGTTTTGTTTTTCAGCATGCTGAAGAGGTGACACCAGGGGGGGCTGCTCAACTAGTTGCACTAGGAATAGTAGAGAATGTCGATTATGCTTTCGCTTTACACGTGAGCCCTGATTATGAAGTAGGGCAATTTGCTATGAAAGATGGTAAATTTACTGCAGCAGCAGATGATTTTGAAATTAAAATTTATGGTCGTGGCGGTCATGCATCAACACCAGAGGTCGCTATAGATCCTTTAATAATTGGTTCTGAAATAGTTGTAGCTTTACAAACAATAGTGTCACGTAAAGTGCCAAGTACACATGCACCTGTTTTAACTGTTGCAAAATTTCACTGTGGAACGGCATTAAATATTATTGCAGATACAGCAGAGCTTGGAGGAACAATCCGTTCCCTAGATGCGAAAATTCGTGTGGATACACGAGAACATTTAGAAAAGATAGTGACAGGTATTGCAACTATGCACGGTGCAAAAGTAGACATTAATTGGGAGCTAGGTTGCCCTTCCGTCACAAATGATAAGGAATTAACGGCATTATCTCGTCGTATAGCTGGAGAGATTGTTGGTGCTACAGGTGTGAAGGTATTGCCTGAACCTATATTTGGCACAGAGGATTTTGCCGATTTTTCAGAAGTTGTTCCCTCATCTATGCAATTTATCGGGGTACATAACGTAGAGTTTGGTGAAGCGTACCCATTGCACCATCCTCGTTTTAAAGTAGATGAAGAAGCTCTTATATATGGTGTTCGTTACTTTGAAAATATAGCACGGACACTTTGCCCATAAGTGACGTAAGCTAAAAAATAATGAAGGCATGAGTATTGGTGTGGTAATGGCTCATGCCTTTTAAATTGCTTACAGTATGTATTGAAAACTAAAGGATTGTTCTTTTAATACGATATAGAAACTTGAAGGGAGGTGCAGAGGATGAAGGTAATCTTTACAGTGGGGTTGCCTGGAAGTGGAAAAAGTACATTTGTGAAACAGCTAGCGAAAAGTGAAAATGCGATTATTCTTTCCAGTGATGCAATACGTCAAGAATTGTTTGGTGATGCCACCAAGCAAAAATCACGAGTAGTCTTTCGCACGTTATATGAGCGTCTGAATGATTTAGTGGCAAAAGGTTATTCTGTCATTGTAGATGCCACCAATATAGAGCGGGAGCGCAGAATGTTTGCACTCCGCAAATTGTCGAGTGCGGTTAAGAAGGAATGCTATTACTTTGATACCCCTTATTCAATCTGTGTAGCCAGAAACCAACGGCGGAAGCGGCATGTACCATTATTGGTGATGGAAAAAATGAGAAAGCATCTAGAGTTTCCTACAGCAGGAGAAGGGTTTGATGAAGTGCATATTGTACATGAATCAAGTCCCTATGATATCTCTCGACAGCAATTTGTCTCACTTATACAAAGCCAACCCACTTATGAAGAACTGTTTCAAACACTTCGATCAGTCCCACTTTTTAAAGAAATTTATCATTTCAATCAAGAAAATCCATACCATCAATTTTTACTATGTCAGCATACGTATTTCGTGTTTGCCTATATCAATGAATACTACTTGGAAAGCGATAAACTGGCACTACAATTGGCTGCATTGTTCCATGATGTCGGCAAACCATTTTGCAAAAAATATAAACCATTGCAACAACGATATGGCTATTATGGGCATGAAAATGTATCTGCCCAATTGGTTTGTCATTTTCTCGTAGAGTTGGGCTTTGAAGAGGATTTTGTGTTGAAGGTTGTTCATTTAGTGCAATTTCATATGTTAATCCAGTATGGGGGCGATAAAGGCGGAAGCCAAATTTATCACTTATTAGATGGTGATTTATTAACAAGACTTTATTTCTTCCGAGAGGCAGATCAATTTGCTAAATAAAAAGGAAAGGAAGTGGAACTATGACGAAATTAATGAAATACCCAAGAAGCTTTCATTTACCCTGGAGCAGGGGCTATACCCATGATGATAAAGTTGCTAAAAATGTGAATCATTTTATAGGAAAAGAAGTGGTGGTCACTGAAAAACTAGATGGGGAAGGCACTACGCTTTACAAAGACTATATGCATGCCAGAAGCATCCATTCAGCCAATCATCCTTCTAGACATTGGATAAAAACATTTCATGCAAGTTTTGCGTATCGAATTCCTAATGATTGGCGCTTATGTGGAGAAAATATGTATGCGAAGCATTCCATTTATTATCAAGCCTTAACAAGTTATTTTTATTTATTTAGTATTTGGAATGAAGATAATATTTGTTTAAGTTGGGATGAAACGGTCGCTTTTGCAGCTGAGTTAGGTATTGAAACAGTACCCGTTTTATATCGGGGTATTTTTGATGAAGAACAAATAAAACGGACATTTACTGGTAAATCCATTTTTGATGGTGAACAAGAGGGGTATGTGATTAGAAACGCTGCCTCATTCCATTATGATGATTTTCGCTATAATTTAGGAAAATTTGTGAGACCGCAACATGTTCAAACAAGCGATCATTGGCTACAGGAAGAAATGATTCCAAATGGCTTAAAATAAAATGGATCTAACAAAATTACTTTGATTAAAGATTAAATAAAAAGGACTGAGAAAAATGTAATACTAAATCAATTACTCCAAAAATATATAATATGAGGAAGTGTGCAAGGAATGCATATCCCTTTTGAAAAGGGCTTACAGGTTCGATTCCTGTCATCCTCACGCAAAGGTAAATAAAAATGAACTCTCATTTCTACACGAGAGTTCATTTTTTTTATTTAGTATAGTTATCGAAGTAACCTTGAATATAAATCATAGGTGTTCCTTTGTCACCTGAGCCAGATGTTAGATCAGATAGCGAACCGATTAGGTCTGTTAAGCGACGAGGTGTTGTTCCTTGTGCAGCCATTTGACCCGTTAAATCTTCATCTTTATTTTGAATGTATTCAGAAATAGCGGCTTTTAATTCTTCACCTCGAAGGTTAGCAAAGTCGTTATCTGCTAAGTATTTCAATTTAACCTCGTTTGGTGTTCCATGCAATCCAGCCGTAAACGCTGGTGAAACAACAGGGTCTGCAAGCTCCCAAATTTTACCCACTGGATCTTTAAATGCACCGTCACCATAAATCATGACTTCTACCGTTTTGCCTGTTGCCTCTTTAATTTTTGCTTGGATTCCATCAACAATTGGCTGACAAGTATGGGGGAATAGTTTTACACTATCCTCTGTCGCTTTGTTAGAGCCAAGAAGACCATATTCTGCATTGAAGCCAGACCCATTAATAGACTCAGCTAAAATATTATCAAGGCTGTAAACTTTTTCAGCACCGTTTGCTGTTAAAATGCGCTTTGTACGGAAGCGTGTATGAATATCACATGTTAATACACTCTTTGTATAATTTAAAATTGTTTTTGGGTTATTAGAGAAGATGACTTCACATTTAGCGCCTTCTGCTTCAATTAACTCTTTATAGTATTCGATATAATCTACACCCGTGAATGTATGTTTTTGGTAGCCAAAATGTTCACGGAATTCAACCTCATTTAATGTATCTGTCCAAGGGTTAATGCCTTTTACATCTAACTCATCAATATCTACAAGGTGATTACCTACTTCATCGGATGGGTAGCTTAGCATTAGTACAACCTTTTTAACACCTTTGGCAATACCACGTAAACAGTTGGCAAAGCGGTTTCGACTTAAAATCGGGAAAATAACGCCGACAGTATCATCGCCGAACTTAGCTGCCACATCTACAGCGATATCATCTATTGATGCATAGTTACCTTGTGCACGTGCTACAACAGATTCAGTTACTGTGACAATATCACGATCCTCGATTGCATAGCCTTCAATTGTCGCAGCATTTAACACTGTATCTACAACGATTTGTTCAATATTATCGCCTTCGTTAATAATAGGACCACGAAGACCTCTTACAACTGTACCGATTACACGTTCCAACTTAATCTCTCCTCATTCTATCAATCGTAAAGTGAAATAAAATCCATATGATTTTACTATACGCTCCAGTAATGATATAAGTAAAATTAATAGTTCATATAATAGCTATAAGAGGTGCTTATATGATAGGGAAATTAGATTTATATCGTATTTTTAGTGTTGTAGCAAAAAATAATAGCTTTTCGAGTGCGGCTAAGGATTTATATATGACACAGCCTGCTGTTAGTCAGGCAATGATGCAATTGGAGAAGGAGCTTGGAACACGTCTTTTTAATCGAACTCCAAAAGGTGTGACGCTGACAACAGAGGGTAGTCTTCTCTTTGAATATACGAATTCAGCTTTAGGGCTTTTAGATGCTGGTGAAGAAAAGTTGCTAGAGTTTAAAAATTTAACAACAGGGCAATTAAAACTAGGAGTAGGGGATACCATTTCACGCTTCTTTTTAATGCCTTATTTAGAAGCATTCCATACAATGTATCCGAATATCAAATTACAAATGTTGAATGGTACAACATCTGAAATATGTAATTTTATTAAATCGGGTGAGGTCGATATCGGATTTTGCAATTTTCCAATAGAGGATTCAACATTACAGTTAACCGTATGCACGAATATTCAAGATATCTTCGTGTGTGGGGAGAAATACAAGACACTTGCGTCTAAAAGTTTAAGCTATGAGGATCTTTTGAAATTTCCACTTATCTTTCTAGAGAAAAAATCGAATTCACGAAAGTATGTGGAAGACTATCTCTTTGCAAGAGGTATCCATATTGAACCCGAATTTGAGCTAGGTTCACATGATTTGGTGTTAGAGTTTGCTCGTAGTAATCTCGGTATTGCGTGTGTAACCAAGGAATTTTCAAAGGACTATCTCCAGCGAGGTCTTCTCTATGAATTAACCTTAATGGAAAGTATTCCAACAAGGAGTATTGGTATGTGTTATTTGAAAACAGTACCTCTTTCTAGAGCAGCGACAAAATTTGTGGAAATCATTGAAACTAAGCGTTTGAATACGAGAAGAACCATAAAGAAAGCTTAGCGACGAGAAAAAGTCAGCTAAGCTTTCTTTATTAATATATCTATGAGTATGTCGACATTGCGCTTATTTTTCATCGTTGGTGAGCAAAGATAAGAAAATGTCCGCAGAAAATGCTGTCCTTCAAGGGGCAAAATGGTCATATCTTCATTTTTTAATTCACGTTCAATAACACAAGCGGATAGTAAGGAAAGACCAAGTCCCTGCATAACGCTCTCTTTGACCCCCTGATTACTACTAATCGTCAAAAGTGATTGGATTTGTAGACCGTTAGCTCTGAATAAATGATCTAAATAATAACGTGTCCCAGAGCCTTCTTCACGGGCAACCCAGTTTTGCTGTTGAAGTTTATCAGGGGTAATGGGTTGTTGCTTTGTCAGTGGATGATTACTGGCACTGACAATAAATAGTTCATCCTGCATAAATGGCTTAATTACCAGTTCATTATCCTGTGCTTGCCCTTCTATCAGACCAATATCAACTTGCAATAATTTTGTATATTGAATGATTTCTTTTGTATTGCCAATAATAATTTGAAGCTCAAGTTGTGGGAACTGTTGCTGCAAGCTTGCTATGATGGGGGGCAATATATATTCGCCAATCGTAAAGCTTGCTCCAATGACTAATGTACCTTGTACCTCTTGATGATAGGCCGCAATATCCTCTTTCGCCGCTTCAGTTATAGCCATGATTTGCTTCGCTCGTTTATAAAGAATTTCACCAGTTGGTGTAATTTGTACGGATTTTGGTGAACGAATAAACAAGGTTGTTTGTAATTCTTGCTCTAGGTTTTTAATGTGTAAGCTAACACTTGGCTGTGAAATATGAAGTATTTCAGAGGTTTTCGTAAAATTATTGACCTCAACTAGTGTGACGAACGTTTTTAAAGCTTCGTATTGCATAGTTTCACCTCTATTATTAGAAATGTTAATGATAATGATTATATATATGTATTTTACTAATAGTTCGCTTTTTATTAAAGTAATAATCAACAAGGGAGAAAGAAGTGAACAACATGGTTAATAGACAGAATAAAGTGAAATCCACCCTTAATCCTAATTTCTTGAAGGGAGTATTGTTAACACTCCTTATTGCTTTAGTAGCGAAATATATTGCCACATTTCCTTTCTTTTCAATATTAGGTCAGTTGGTTATTGCCATTATATTAGGAATGGCTTGGAGAGCAGCTTTTAAAGTACAAGATTCATGGCAAGTGGGTATTGCCTTCTCTAGTAAGAAGCTATTACGGCTTGGCATTATTTTATTGGGCATGCGCTTAAATTTGGCAGACATTTATCATGCAGGGGCAAATGTTTTTTTGATTGCAGTCATTAATTTAGTATTTGCTTTACTAGTTGTGTACGGATTAACAAAAATGTTTAAAGTGGAACAGAAGCTAGGGATATTAACGGCTTGTGGGACAGCAATTTGTGGGGCTGCTGCTGTAGTGGCAATCGCACCTCAAATAAAAGCAAATGAAAAAGAAACGGCAGTAGGGGCAGCAATTGTTGCCTTATTAGGGACTATATTTACGCTTATTTATACGGTTATCTATTCCATCATCGACTTAACGCCAACAGAGTACGGTATTTTTGCAGGTGGTACATTACATGAAATTGCCCATGTTATTGCAGCAGCGTCTGCTGGTGGAAATGAAGCCATTGATATAGCGGTTATTGTGAAATTAACACGTGTTGCCCTACTTGTACCAGTAGCAATTATGATCGGTATTTTCTATCGAAGAATAGACAAAAATAAAGAGAAAAAGGCATTTTCCTTCTCCATCATTCCGTGGTTTATTTTAGGGTTTTTAGCGATGAGTGCTATTAATTCATTGGGGATTATACCAGCTAATGTAGCACAAGCATTTGTCAATATTGCGTATATTTTAATCGCTATGGCCATGGCTGGCCTTGGGTTAAATGTGGAGATTAAAACCTTTAAGGAGCTTGGTGTAAAGGCATTTATTGCTGGTTTAATTGGCTCTGTTTGTTTATCCGTTTTGGGTTATATACTAGTCATTATTTTATCTTAAAAAAAGACCCTGCATAGTCGGTTCAACATGCAGGGCTTTTTAGATAGAATCAGAAGATAATGTATAAATAATTTAATTGTCGTTCATTAACGTAAAGCTTCGATGGAAGATGCTAATTCAGCCACCACAATTTTGCTGCCAATCATTGGGCTGTCCGCTTTTTCTCCCTCAGAACCCGAACTTGGACGCTGATGGGCTGCTGCGAATGCATCGCTATTACGCCATGCTTGGAAATGCTCTTTGGATTCCCAATACATATTAACACTCATCTCGTCATAAGTAGGATCGTCGGTCGAAATTAACACCTCTACTTTATGGAAGCCTTCAAATTGTTGTAGTGGACCTGGCTTTGTAAAGTTAGGTGCCATTTTCGCAGCAAAACCAGGTTTCACTTGAATACGATTAGTTACAATAATCATGCTTTTACCCCCCTTAATTTCATTTACTTAAATTTTGAATGAATTATCATTGATTATCATTCGCAATCAATGATAAGTGGCTTAGGAAGACATTGTCAATAGATGCCCCTCTATATATTATCTCATAGCAGTTTATGGGCTGTATATAGGCTGACATTTAACTGACATAATCTGGTGCTATAATGAATGTAAGAGCGAACTAGTATCGAGGTGAATGCCTATGGCAAATATTTTAGTAGTAGAAGATGAATATGCAATAAGTCAGGTGTTAAAGGTATATTTACAAAAAGTGGGTTATGATGTGACACAATGTTTCAATGGTGGTGAAGCCTTGGACATGTTTCGGGAAATACAGCCAGACCTAGTGTTATTAGATATTATGTTGCCAGAGAAAAACGGCTGGTCCATTTTAAAGGAAATTAGAGAGCTAAGTACTTGCCCTGTTATTATGTTGACAGCATTAGGTGAAGTAAACTACCGCTTAGAAGGGTTTGACCATGGGGCAGACGATTATATTGCTAAGCCTTTTATTGCAGATGAAGTTGTTGCAAGGGTGAGGGCTGTTTTAAGACGTGCTGAAGGAAGCACAAATTCATCCGTTATAAAACGTTATGGTTCTTTAACCATTGATAGTAAAGCACATAGGGTATTTCTTGGTGAAGAAGAAATTATATTAACGCCAAGAGATTTATCAGTGCTTATGTTTTTAGCAGACCATCCCAATCAAACATTTACCCGTGATCAGCTCATAGATCAAGTTTGGGGTTGGGAGTATGAAGGTAGTGATCGAGCAGTAGATTTAGCTATAAAGAGGCTTAGAAGGGCATTAAAGGAATGGGATGGGGCAGAAGGAGAAATAAAGACACTACGTGGATTGGGGTATCAGCTAAGTGTTCAAAAAAAATAAGCGAATATCTTTACTCCAATATTGGACGAGCCGTTATTTATTAACACTTTTTATTGGCTTAGCTATAATTTCCTTCATCTCGGCTGCGTGGATTCGTCATACAACATTTGAAAATCGATTAGAATTGATGGCGTTTTTAGCAGACGAGACGGTCTATCGTTTAACTGATACAACAAATCCTAATAATGGGCCGATAAAGGGTATTCCAGGCTTTATTGGGGATCGTGAGCGCTTCAATATGAGAGAGATTGATCCGATTTTGTATGTTGTTGACACAGAAGGCAATATACTGACGAGTAACCGCCCTGTGCCTCCTGGCAGTGCCAAAAATGTGACTGGTTTGTTGGATGGAGAAGAAGGGACGAAGGAAGTAACTGGGGAAAGAGAGCCCGAATATGTGGTTATAAGAAAGATAGAAAATAATGATCAGTTATTGGGCTGGGTTCTCGTGATGGAGAAGAAGGTAAATTTAACAAGCGTTAACCAAGCATATGGTCAGCTCGCCTTATTGATTGGAGCAGTGGCTTTATTAGGCTGGATAGCCATTTACTTTTTATCAAAGCGTTTAGCCCGTCCAATCAAGCAAGTAGCAGAGGCAGCCAAGCATGTCCAGGAAGGTCATTATGCTGTTGATTTACCTCAAGATAGTAAAGAAAAAGAGGTCTATGAGCTTGTTACATCCTTTAAAAATATGGCGAGTAAGCTAGAACAACTGGAGAAAACGCGAACGGAATTATTAGCAGGTGTCACTCATGAGTTGAAAACACCTGTTACCTCGATAAGTGGTCTATTACAAGCTGTAAAAGATGGCGTTGTAACAGGGCAGGATGCGATAGAGTTCATTGAAATGGCGATGGTTGAAACAACAAAAATGAAAACAATGGTTGGTGATTTACTTGCCTTTAACCACTTTGCTGTGGATGCTATCCCCGTGAAGATCGAATCTGTAGATGTTAATCAGTTATTGCGTGATGCAGTGGCTCAGTGGGAAGTCATGCAGGATGATGAGCTTGTAAGTGTGAATTTGCACTTATTAGATCAACCTGTACTGGTAGAGGCTGATATTGTTCGTATCCAACAAATCATGACAAACCTTTTAACGAATGCCAAACAGGCGATGGACAAAGGAACAATCACCTTAACGTTGACAGATCAAGGGGATACGTTATCGATGATAGTCAAAGATACAGGGCGCGGTATCCCTCAGGAGGAACAGGCATTTATTTTTGAGCGTTTTTATAGAGGAGAAAATAAAAAATATACAGTTCGAGGCTTGGGTTTAGGACTACCACTTAGTAAAATGATGGCACAATCTGTCGGGGGTGATTTACGATTAATCGAAAGCAAGACCTCTGGCACATCCTTTGAATTAGTATTACAAAAGGCTACTACGCTGTAAGAGCGTGGTAGCTTTTTTATGTTGATGCAGCCAATCATTGTACCGAGAGTAGAGGAAGACGATAGTTATTTTTTTGCATGTCTCATAGAGATGGTGGTGAGCATTGAATTGTAAAAAATAGTTGAAGAATATGTAAAGCCGACATCTGCCTGACACAAAAGCTCTTTATAGTAAATGGTGTAGACGAGGAGTAAACAAAAGGACGAGCCTTATGAAGGCTTTGTCATCTTCATGTACTAGTTGGTAAACCATTCAAATGGGAAAGTAGCTGTCAGTATAACACTAAGACAAGGGAGCGTGATGAGATGCCGATAGTAACTTCATTTAATCCAAATGGTCGCCAAGAAATTAAACAAGCGATATCCTACCCAGATTATGCCTTATTAAAAGCTAAGCTTCAGCATGTTATGCAGCTAGACCAGCATGCGGGCAAGGACGGTAAATATTTGATCCGTAGTACGTATTTCGATAATTTAGCCAATAAAGTGCTAAATGAGAAAAAAGAGGGCTATATCAATCGAGATAAATATCGGGTACGCATATACGGGAAATCTAGTGCCATTATTAATTTAGAGCGAAAAAGTAAGCGTAACAATGTCACTTTTAAATCGAAATGTAAAATATCTCAGGCTGAGTATGAACAAATGCGTGTCGGGGATATATCCTGGATGGAGAATGACGACCGAGCGCTAATTCGAGACTTATATCAAGAAATGAATTATAGCCAGCTTAGACCTACAACGGTAGTAGATTATGAGCGAGAGGCATACATTTATCCGTTTGGAAATGTCCGCGTTACGTTTGATAGTAAGGTCCAATCGAGTCTACGCAACACAGATATGTTTAATCAAAACCTGCCGATGGTAGATGTACTGGAGCCGAACCTTGTGATTTTAGAGGTAAAGTATGATGAATATTTACCAGACATTATCAAGTATTTACTACAATCTGTAGATACACGTGCAGAGGCATATTCCAAATATCAGCTTAGTCGTATGTACGGCTAAATACAAAGGAGAATAAACAAATGGATACAATTAAATTTAGCGATATATTTAAATCCAACTTTTTAGAAAAAACAACATCATTTTCATTAATCGATTCTATTATTGGCTTAGTAGTGGCATTTTTTATAGGGCTATTCATTTACGCCGTTTATAAGAAAACTTTTAATGGTGTCATTTACTCTCATTCATTCAATATCTCATTACTTATTATGACAATGGCAACTGCACTTGTAATTATGGGGATTAGTTCAAATGTTCTGTTATCACTTGGTATGGTTGGTGCTTTATCCATCGTACGTTTCAGAACACCTATTAAAGATCCAATGGATTTAGTCTATATTTTCTGGGCAATTGTTTCTGGTATTTTATGTGGAGCAGGGTTTATTCCATTAGTAATTATCGGTGCTGTGTTAATCGGTCTTGTACTACTAGTGTTCGTGAATAAAATTACGGTAGAGAATCCTTATTTATTGATTGTAAAGTTTGAAGAAGAGCTAGCAAATGCTGAGGTGGAGCGAATTATTGCTGCACAAACAAAAAAATTCGCACTCAAATCAAAATCCATTATGCATAATGATGAAATTGAAACAACTTACGAAATTCGTGTAAAGCAAAATGATGCGAAGCTGATGGATGAACTAACAAAAGTTGCTGGTGTTAAATCAGCCATGATGCTTAGCTACGATGGGAATTTCACAGCGTAATGACCTCATTAACAAAAAGGACTACGATGAGAGGTGATGGCTATGATTAAAACACGAATTGTCTACCTGTGCATGGCAATTTTACTCCTTCTCTTTGTCGTGATATATGCTGTGCTTCCAAATGCAGGAATTGAAACGAAAAATTCCGAGTTCTCCTATGAGGATATGGTATTTAATAGCAATAAAGTAACCACTGTCGATATCGAGATTGCTAAGGAAGATTGGACTGACATGCTTGAAAATGCAGCGGACGAGGAATTAAAACAGGCGGATATTACAGTAAACGGCAAGAAAATTGAGAATGTTGCTATTCGCACAAAAGGGAATTTATCATTACGATCAGTTGTCAATAGTGACTCGGATCGTTATAGTTTAAAAATCGATTTTGATTACTATGATGATACTCAAAGCTTATATGGTTTGAAAAAATTAAATTTAAATAATAATTATAGTGATGCTACATTGATGCGGGAATATATCTCCTATGAAATGATGGAGCAAATGGGCTTACCAACACCAGCACACTCCTATATGTATGTCACAGTAAATGGTGAAGAACGGGGCTTGTTTTTAGGAGTGGAAGCAGTAGATGAGACATTCCTAGCCAATAACTATGGTTCTAATGATGGCTTTTTATTTAAGCCAGACGGAACTGGCAGTGATTTGAAATATATTAGTGATGATATTGCAGACTATACAGGCATAGGATTAAAAACAAATGAGGGTCATATGGATCAATCCAAGCTTGTGGAGATGCTAAATGCTATTAATAACGGTGGAGACATCAAAAAATACCTTGATGTCGATGAAATGTTACGTTATTTCGCTGTCAATACAGCACTTGTCAATTTAGATAGTTACCAGGGGAATATGAAACATAACTATTATTTGTATGAACAGAATGGTGTGTTTTCAATTATTCCATGGGATTACAATATGTCCTTCGGCGGCTTTGGTGTTGGCGGTGGAGGTGGTAGAATGGGTGGAGAAAACAGTCAAAATCCAGCTGATGCTCCGACAACTTTAGAAGAACCAGTAGCACAAAACAATGAACAACTTAATCAGGCAGGTGGGGGGAGGTTACAACAGCCAGATGGAGGCCTCAATAGGGGAATGGAAATGGGGATGTCCAGCAACCTGTTAGCCGAGAGTGCTATTAATTTTAGTGTGAAAACCCCTGTTTCTGGCACAACGTTAGAGGAGCGGCCACTGCTGAATGCCTTGCTTACTAATGAAGAGTACCGTGCTAAATATGAAGGTTATCTAGAAGAGCTAGCGACAACCTATTTAACAGAGGATTATGTACAAGCTATTACTAAAAACTTAGCACTATTAATAACGACCTATGTGGAGGCAGATCCCACAAAATTCTCTACTACAGAGCAATTCTTAGAGGCAGTTGAAGGTGAAAATAGCTTACCTGAATTCGCTAAACAGCGCTCCCAATCTATTTTAAAGCAGCTATCTGGAGAGCTGGTTGTAGAAGCGTCTACGACATCACAAGGAAATATGGGCGTACCAACTCCAAATGAAAATGGTGAGATGAATTCAATGCCAGAGAATTTTGACCCGAGTCAGCTACCAGAGGATTTTGATCCATCACAGAGCCCACCGTTTAATAGAGAAGGCAATGGCCCACGAGAAGGACAAAATGGCGAATCAATGCAACGTCCTGATGGAAGCGGAGGCCCAATCAGTATGCCAGGTGAAAATGATGGAGCGTCTAATCAAGCAACTGTAATTGATAAAAATACAGTGTTTACAGCCGCAGCCTGCCTTGTATTGCTTCTCTTAGCACTTCTCTTTGTTGTTAAATTTAAACGCAGAGGTCGTTGAAAAATAACCATATCCAACATGTTTGGGTATGGTTTTTGCATTTTATCGTGTTAAAATAAAGCATTCTTTTCTGAGGAGTCTTTTCATATGAATGAACAGCAGTTTGATAAATATTTGCATATTAACACAGTGGGAGAACAATACGGTTTCCCAAAACTCGCACACTATCACCGATATGAGCCAACACCATATAGCGGGTTGGAACAATTGTTTGAAGCGTACGAGATGCCGGACAATCCAGTATTCATTGATATGGGATGTGGAAAAGGAAGAGTACCCATTTATGTGCATCATAAGTTCCGTATTCCGACTATTGGGATAGAAATGGATGCAGGATTTTATGCAGAGGCTGAAGAAAATAAACGTAGTTATCTCCAAAAAATGAAAGCACATGCACCCATTTCGTTTATTCATACAATAGCTGAGGCTTATGAAATAAAGTCACGTGATAATGTGTTCTTCTTCTTCAACCCTTTTTCGATTCATATTTTTCGTACAGTCATTCATAATATTTGGAAATCCTATGAACAGCGAATGCGAGATATTCATTTAATTTTATATTATCCGCCTTATGATTATTTACAATTTTTACATCACGGAACATCATTTGAATTACTTCATGAGGTTCATTTAGAAAATGAAACCAATATTAATGAACGTCTTTGTGTGTTTGTCTTAAAAAGAGCTTAGAGCTTGGGAAACCAACTCTAAGCTTTTCTAATTTAAATAAAGTAACATCGCAGTAATTATTTTCAGGGAAATAATGATATGAGAAAATGAACGCTCTTACTTAGACTTTATTGTAAAAAAGTAATTTCATCTAATAGTTTTGTACTAGTCTTTATGTAAAATTAAAAGATAATTCACAAATAACTAATTATACTGAAAAATCACTCTAGACTAAATATAAAGAATGTTTTACAATGTAAAAGGCTTATATGAATAATATTTTTCATTCGTTTTAGGATAGTTATAAATAATTATTTTTGCTATTGAGTAAATGAATTTAATTGTTTATAATTATCAGAAATATCTAATATTTTAGAAATTTTCAGGGGGAATTTAATTATGAGAGAGAGCAAAAAGCTTAAGAAGTTCGGTTCACTTTTAGTAGCATCTTCATTACTTGCTGGTGTTCTTGCAGGTTGTGGTAACGGAGACGATTCAAGTTCTGGCGGAGGCTCATCATCAGGCGGAGGTTCATCTGATGGCGATACAATTAAAATTGGTGCCAACTTAGAGCTTTCGGGGAATGTAGCATCTTATGGTTCCTCTATTGGGCTAGGTGCAGAACTGGCTGTAAAAGAAATTAATGATGCTGGCGGTATTGACGGCAAGAAAATTGAACTGATTAAAGTAGATAATAAATCAGAGAACTCTGAGGCAACCTCAGCTGCTATTAAACTAGCAACGCAAGATAAAGTAGTAGCAATGCTAGCGCCTGCAACTTCAGGAAATACAGTAGCAACGGTTCAAATAGCCAATGATAATAAAATTCCAATTGTAACTGGTTCTGGTACAGCGCCAAATATTACAGTAAACGAAGATGGCAGTGTGAATGAATATGCATTCCGTACATGCTTTATCGATCCATTCCAAGGAATTGTAGCGGCTAACTTTGCCTCAGGCGAGCTAGATGCGAAAAATGTAGCTATTTTCGCAGATAATGCATCAGACTATGCAAAGGGTTTGGCAAAATCCTTTAAAGAAACAATTACTAAGAGTGGCGGAAAAGTTGTGAAAGAAGAAGCTTATGTAGCGAAGGATACAGACTTCCGTACACAGTTAACAAATATTAAAGCATCAAATCCAGATTTCATCTTTATCCCAGGATACTATGAAGAAGTTGGTTTAATCGTTAAACAAGCACGTGAAATGGGTATTGATGTACCTTTAATGGGTGCTGATGGTTGGGATTCTCCAACTTTAATAGATTTAGCTGGTGCGGATGCATTGAATAACACATACATCACAAACCACTATTCTGCTGAAGACCCAGACCAAAAAATTCAAGATTTCGTAAAGGCATTTAAAGCGGCAAATGGTGACAAAGCACCTGACGCATTTAATGCACTTGGTTATGACTCAATTTACTACATTGCAGATGCGATTAAACGTGCAGGCTCTACGGATGGTGAAGCAATTAAAAATGAATTAGCTGCAACAAAAGATCTTTCTTTAGTAACAGGTACTTTCTCAGTTGACGAAAACCATAACCCAATTAAAACAGCAACAGTTCTTGAATTCAAAGACGGTAAACAAGTGTTCAACTCTAAAGTTAATCCTTAATGTTTTGTAAGCAAGGGGGAGGCGGGTAAACACGCCTTCCTTTTTATGTTTTAGATAACTAGAATGCTAACGTAATTCATAACTTTCTAGTATAGATGCATGTACAGATTTCTCATTTTTCAGAAAATTCAAAGGAGTGAATGCGCATGGAATGGATACAGCAACTTGTGAACGGTATTTCACTTGGAAGTATCTACGCGTTAATAGCGTTAGGGTATACGATGGTATACGGTATTATCAAGCTGATTAACTTTGCTCATGGTGATGTTTTCATGATCGGGTCATTTATTGGCTTTTACGCAATTGCTAAATGGGAGCTTGGTTTCTTCCCGGCTCTATTATTGGCAATGACCGTTTGTGCGATCTTTGGTGTTTTAATTGAACGTATTGCCTATAAACGTTTACGAAATGCAACACGTATCGCAGCATTAATTACAGCGATTGGTGTGTCATTGTTAATTGAATACACTACTATTTTCTTCAGAGGTGCTCAACCAGCAGCTTATCCTGAAGTTTTCAAAAATAAATCATTTGATATTTTTGGTGTACAAATTAGCAGTACATCCATTTTAATTTTATCAGTCGCAGTTGTACTGATGATTCTTTTACAATTCATCGTACATAAAACAAAAATCGGTAAAGCGATGCGTGCCGTTTCTCACGATGCAGATGCAGCTCGCTTAATGGGTATAAACGTTGATAATACAATCTCTGCAACATTTGCTATTGGTTCAGCTTTAGCTGGTGCAGCGGGTGTTATCTTCGGTGTTTATTATACAAAGATTGATCCTTTAATGGGTGTTATTCCTGGCGTTAAAGCATTTATCGCAGCTGTTCTTGGTGGTATTGGTATCATTCCGGGCGCTATGGTTGGTGGTATGTTACTAGGCGTTGTAGAGTCTTTAGTAAGTGCGCTTGGCTTCTCATTATGGCGTGATGCAGCGGCATTCGTAATTTTAATTTTAATTTTAATCTTCAGACCATCGGGTATCTTTGGTAAAAATGCCCGTGAGAAAGTGTAGGTGAGCGGTTTTATGAAAAAGTCTAAAATTTTTTGGGGCTATGCCGTAATAGCGCTAGTCATCTATGCAGTTGTGCAATTATTGATTACAACAGAAGTAATTGATTTGTACTACAAAAATATGTTAATCACAATGTGTATTAACATCATGCTGGCTGTCAGCTTGCATATTGTTATTGGGGTTACTGGACAATTCTCAATTGGGCATGCTGGGTTCCTAGCAGTTGGTGCATATGTGTCCGCTATCATTACCACAAAATTAATGCTGCCATTCCCATTGGCTATCCTTTTAGGGGCAGTCGCAGCAGCGGTTGCTGGTCTAATAGTAGGGATTCCCACTCTTCGTTTAAAAGGAGATTATTTAGCAATTGCGACACTAGGCTTTGCTGAAATTATTCGTATTATCTTTTTAAATACGGATTATGTTGGTGGCGCAGCGGGGATGCAGGTTAAATATTTATCTAACTGGACATATGCATTCTTTGGTGTTGTGTTAACGATTCTCGTTATCTCGAACTTTACAAATTCTCGTCATGGTCGTGCGTGTATTTCCATTCGTGAGGATGAAATTGCAGCGGATGCTATGGGTATTAATACGACCTATTATAAAGTTGTTGCATTCGCGATTGGGTCTTTCTTTGCAGGTCTAGCTGGAGCTATTTTCGCACATAACTTTTATATTATCCAACCGACAACATTTGGTTTCTTAAAATCATTTGATATTTTAATTTATGTTGTACTCGGTGGCTTAGGGAGTCTTTCTGGTTCAGTGATTGCAGCGATTTTCTTAACTTTTGTATCAACTTATCTAGCAAACTTCCCTGAAACTCGTATGATTATTTATAGTTTAGTATTAATTATTGTCATGCTGTATCGTCCAACCGGCTTAATGGGAACAAAGGAAATTACGCAGTTATTTAAGTTTGGTAAAAAAGGAGGTACAAAATAATGACTGGAAACCTTCTTATAAAAGTTGAAAACATGGGGATTCAATTCGGTGGTTTAAAGGCGGTACAGGGTGTGAATATGTACCTTAATCAAGGTGAATTAGTAGGGCTAATTGGACCTAATGGTGCTGGGAAAACAACCAGCTTTAATATGCTGACAGGGGTTTATACCCCAACGGAAGGTATAATTACTTTTGATGGTATGAGATTAAATGGACTTGCACCATATCAGGTGACGCAAAAGGGTATTAGCCGTACGTTCCAAAATATTCGCTTATTTAAAGAGCTATCTGTTCTAGACAATGTTAAGGTAGCCAATCATTCTCTTGCTAAGCATTCCATGTGGTCTTCTATTTTCCGTTTGCCAACTCATTTCAAGGGTGAGGCAGCAATGGAGCATCAATCAATTGAATTCTTAAAAATCTTTGGCTTAGATGTCTATAAGGATGAACTAGCGAAAAACTTACCATACGGAATGCAGCGTCGTTTAGAGATTGCTCGTGCTTTAGCGGCAAATCCCAAGCTACTATTATTGGATGAGCCAGCAGCAGGGATGAACCCGCAGGAAACACATGATTTAATGGAGTTAATTGCATTTATTCGTAAAGAATTTGGCTTAACCATTTTGTTAATTGAGCATGATATGAGCTTAGTTATGGGTATTTGCGAACGCATTTATGTACTCGATCATGGACAATTAATCGCTGACGGGACACCAGAAGAAATTCGCAACAATCCTAAGGTAATTGAAGCGTACCTTGGTGAGGAGGTTATCGGCTAATGCTAAAAGTACAAAATATCGATGTTTATTATGGCAACATCCAAGCATTAAAGGGCCTCTCTTTAGAAGTAAACGAGGGTGAAATTGTAACGTTAATCGGTGCAAATGGTGCTGGAAAAAGTACATTGTTAAAGACATTATCAGGTTTACTGAAGCCAAAAGGTGGCATTATTGAATACGAGGGCTTCTCTATTGCTGGGAAGGCAGCACAAACTATTGTTAAATCAGGAATTTCCCACGTTCCGGAGGGTCGTCGTGTTTTTGCCAATATGTCAGTAGAAGAAAACTTAGAGCTTGGTGCCTATCTACGTAATGATAAAGCTGGTATTAAAAAAGATATGGATCATGTTTTCGAGCTATTTCCGCGCTTATTAGAGCGTCGCAAGCAGCAGTCAGGCACATTATCTGGTGGGGAACAGCAGATGCTTGCGATGGGCCGTGCCTTAATGGCAAAACCAAAACTGTTATTAATGGATGAACCTTCGATGGGTCTTGCACCGCTAATGGTTAAAAACATCTTTAATATTATTGAACAGGTCAATAAAGAAGGTACAACTGTATTGCTTGTTGAGCAAAATGCTAATATGGCTTTATCTGTTGCTAATCGTGCGTATGTACTTGAAACAGGACGTATTGTTTTAGCTGGTTCAGCAAAAGAGCTTCAAGAGAGCGAGCAAGTAAAAGCAGCTTATTTAGGCGGATTATAGAATTTGAAGGGCATCTCAACAAAGAGATGCCCTTTCAGTTGATCTTCGATATATCAAGATTACCTCTTGATAAAGCTGATCCCTTGAAAAATCAAAGGTAGCCTTTTTACTTTATTTTTTGGTAAGGTGGAAAAAAGGAGTGATACATGTTGAAGTTTTCAGCACAATATTTTATTAAACAATTAAATTTAGCCGAACATCCAGAAGGAGGCTATTACATTTCATCATTTCGTGCCACAGACGAGCTAGCAGTGAGAGATGTTCAGAGACCTATTTATACGAGTATTTATTTCTTATTACGCTCACAAGATATCTCACATTTACATCGATTGCAATCAGATGAGCTATGGTATTACCATGCGGGAAGTCCACTAACAGTTCATATGATTTTTCCCGATGGTACCTATGAGGCGAAAAAGCTTGGTTTGAATGTAGAAGCTGGTGAGGTACCACAAATTGCAGTTCCGAAAAATACCATTTTCGGCTCATCGGTGGAGGATTCCGAGACGTTTAGTCTAGTCGGGTGTATGGTTGCACCAGGATTTGACTTTGCAGATTTTGAATTGTTTACACAGGAAGAGCTTTTAGCAGACTATCCTCAGCACGAGGGAGTTATTCGTAAAATGGCTTACAAAACCATTAAATAGAAAAGTAGCCGTCTCAAAGTTTTTGAGACGGCATGATTTGTTCACCATAGTATTTCTTCAGGATAATTCAGTTGTATTTGGATATCATGTAATGCTTGCTTAGTCGTAATGGCTGCTTCCATTAGAGTTGATTTTAATGCCAAATATTCATGATCCTCTACCATTAATCGCACCGCAAATGCCGCTAAATGTGCTTTTCGCTCCTCTTTACTTAATTGAATATATTCTAGATTCAGAACATCAACATATTGCGTAGCAAAACGGAAAGTGAATGGATTTTTAGCATGTAGCATTCGGACAAACATAACGTAATCTTCCTCATCAATCTCCTGTTCCAAACAATCGGCAATAGCCGCTTGAAACTTGCGTAAAATGGCAATTTCATAATTCCACATGGACGCATTGTTTAACTGCTGATGCAAATCAATAAAATCATTTAAAGCAATCGCACTAAATATTATTTCTGGCCAAAGAATTTCTGTGGCAAAATAAACATTTTTATTAGGAAAGATCAGTTCATGTTGTGTCAGGACATTTTTATTAAGTCCGTTACTCACAAAATCAAGGTGATGTTCCCCGAGCATAGCATGTCTTAGTTTATAGCATACGCTTAAAATACGTAGTCGAGGACCTTGATAATCATAGTATTTATTTTCATCACCAGTTACTTTATAGATCGCATTGATTAGTTCATCTAAATCCCAATAATCCCCGCTAACCCGTACCCCTGTTAGTTGCTCTGTGCTTTGAATAGATATCATAGTCCTCGCCCTCCTTTAAGTGCTTATTTAGGTGTGTAGTTGAGTAGTTTGAATAGTTCTGTTCGTTCCTTATCTGTTAAATCACGCCATTGGCCCACTTTTAAATTACCAAGCTTAATATTCATAATACGAATACGCTGTAGGCGCTTAACGGAATAACCTAGCGCTGAGCACATTCGGCGGATTTGACGATTTAAGCCTTGCTCTAAAATGATTTTAAAAACTTTGTCCGAAATCTTTTCTACACGACAAGGTAAGGTTGTTGTATCTAGAATATCAACACCGGCTCCCATTTTTTTAATAAATTGCGCTGTTATAGGCTGATCAACTTGAACGATGTATTCTTTTTCATGATGGTTTTCTGCACGCAGAATTTTATTGACGATATCGCCATCATTAGTTAATAACAATAATCCCTCTGATTCCTTATCGAGACGTCCGATATGAAAAATACGTAAGGGATGATTGACGAAATCAACGACATTGCCTTTTATATGACGCTCTGTTGTACTTGTAATGCCGACAGGTTTATTCAGAGCAATATAGACAAGCTGTTGTTCTTTCTTTACCTCTTTTCCATCAACGCAAACTATATCACCCGTTTCAACCTGACTACCGACAGTCGCCAACTGACCATTAATGGTTACTTTTCCTTCAGCAACCCATTTATCAGCACCACGACGGGATATGATGCCTGTTTCACTTAAATATTTATTAATACGCATATTGTTCTCCTATATTTTATATTATTTTTAAGTATACCTTAACGTGTACATGCCGTGAATTCTAGAAGCTTTTCTAGCAAAAATAAATTAAATAGAAAAGTTTTTTAAAAAGTTGAAATTATTTTATGTTTCTGACAATATAGTAGTTGAGAGGGTTTCTATGAAAATAGTGTTATTCCGATATAAAATAACGTTTTTTCTAGATAGTTCTCATTAAATTGTGTAAAGGGGAGAAGTAAAATGGTTTATGCATTTCCAAACACTGAAGGATCGGTAGTTCAATTCAAACAGAAATATGATAATTATATTGGTGGCGAATGGACACCCCCAGTGAAAGGTCAATACTTTGATAACGTCACTCCTGTTACTGGACAAGTTTTTACACAAGTAGCACGTTCCACAGCTGAGGATATTGAACATGCACTCGATGCAGCACATGCTGCTAAAGATGCATGGGGCAAAACATCACCAACAGAACGTGCAAACATTTTACTTAAAATTGCGGACCGTATTGAGGAAAATCTAGAAAAGCTAGCCGTTGCTGAAACATGGGATAACGGTAAAGCGGTGCGCGAAACATTAAATGCAGATATCCCTCTTGCAATTGATCATTTCCGTTATTTTGCTGGAGTCTTACGTGCTCAAGAAGGTTCCGTTAGCCAAATTGATAACGATACAGTTGCTTATCACTTCCATGAGCCGATTGGTGTAGTGGGTCAAATCATCCCTTGGAACTTCCCACTATTAATGGCAGTATGGAAGCTCGCACCAGCACTTGCAGCTGGGAACTGTGTCGTATTAAAACCTGCAGAGCAAACACCAGCATCTATTATGGTGCTTGTGGAATTAATAGAAGATTTATTACCACCAGGAGTTATTAATGTTGTGAATGGATTTGGCTTAGAAGCAGGGAAACCGCTTGCATCCAATCCTCGCATTGGTAAAATTGCCTTTACAGGTGAGACGACGACAGGTCGTTTAATTATGCAATATGCATCTCAAAATCTTATTCCCGTTACATTAGAATTGGGCGGTAAATCACCAAATATCTTCTTTGAAGATATTATGGATAAAGATGATGCCTTTTTAGATAAAGCAGTAGAGGGCTTCGTACTATTTGCTCTCAATCAAGGAGAAGTATGTACATGTCCTTCACGTGCACTGATCCAGGAATCTATATACGATAAATTTATGGAGCGTGTACTACAGCGTGTAGAAGCCATTAAAGTGGGCAATCCGCTTGATCCAAACACAATGATGGGTGCGCAGGCTTCAAGTGAGCAAATGGAAAAAATTCTTTCTTATTTAGATATTGGTAAGCAAGAGGGTGCACAATGCCTAATTGGTGGCGAGAAAAATAATGTAGGCGAGGGCTTCGAAAATGGCTACTACATTAAACCGACAGTCTTCAAGGGAAATAATAAAATGCGTATTTTCCAAGAGGAAATTTTCGGACCAGTTGTTGCTGTAACAACGTTTAAAACAAAAGAGGAAGCACTAGAAATTGCTAATGATACATTATATGGCTTAGGTTCTGGCGTTTGGACGAGAGATATTAATACAGCTTATCGCTTCGGTCGTGAAATTCAAGCAGGTCGTGTTTGGACAAACTGTTACCATGCTTATCCGGCACATGCTGCATTTGGCGGCTATAAAATGTCAGGTGTTGGTCGTGAAAATCACAAAATGATGTTAGCACATTACCAACAAACGAAAAACCTATTAGTTAGCTACAGCGAAAACAAACTTGGTTTCTTCTAATTTGTAGGGAGGTGCATGAGCGTGGTTGAACGTGTACTAGCTACAGAAGAAGCGCTGGCACTAATCAATCTATTAAAAGATAAACATGGACCTGTGATGTTTCATCAGTCCGGCGGATGCTGTGATGGCTCCTCGCCAATGTGCTATCCAGAAGGTGATTTGCTATTAGGAGATCAGGATGTGTGCCTTGGAGAGATTGGTGGTGCGCCTTTCTACATGCACAAAAATCAATATGATTACTGGAAGCATACACAAATCATATTGGATGTTGTTGCGGGCAGAGGAGGCATGTTCTCATTAGAGGGCGTAGAGGGAAAACGTTTCCTAACAAGGTCAAGAGCCTTCACATCTGAGGAGTTACGAGAACTAGGGTTAATTTAAATGAAGGATAGTACAGCGGCAGAAAAATTTGCCGCTGTTTTTTATATTAATTTTTGTGGAATAGAGTATGTAAAGCGATATTAGTTGATGAATTTCTTAAAAATAGGAATAAATTTAATCGATCCTTTAAGGTGACGGTAAATAATAGTTTTCTTGTGGTTTTTGCTATCATCCTCAAGACCTCCTTTTATAGTTGTTAATATTTCCTATTAAATCAGATAAATGAAGTAACATACATTAAATTAAGTTTACTTTTTATGTTAATTGTTACAAAGAGGATTGAATCTTTCGCACAGATTGTAACGTAAAATGGGTAAAGGAGTGTGCTAAATATGGATTACGCGCTGATTGAAAATGAACTTACAAATACAGTTGAGGATGTATCAAAGGCTGCTGGTTGGACAGTCGATCGTAAAATTGTTTTAGCGATTGCTAGTAAATTTGTAGCGTCAGGAAAAACTTTTGATGCAATAAGATATAAAAATGTTCTGCAAGAGATGAAGAAGCAATCCTCGTGGATGTCCCCTTTACGAACAACAGTTGGGTATAGTATTGCCGCCAATTTATTGGAGCAAGAAGATACTGAAAAGGCAGTCGAGAATTTACTTACAAACGTGAGTATCTTGAAGGAAGCCAAATTTAGAAGCGGCAATTTCAGCTATATCGGAGCACAGTTTTTGACTGAGGATGAACAAAATAAAAAAGCACATGCACAGGCAGCTAGAACTTTATTCGATGCTATTCGTAAACATCATCCATTTTTAACATCTTATGAGGACATTCCTTATGCAGTGTTATTGAGTAGTCCATCTGATGATGTTGAGCTACGGGCGGAAACAATGAATCAATATTATAAAGAATTACGAACATATAATTTTAATGCTGGTAATGAACTACAGTGGCTATCACAGGTATTAACATTTTTATCCCCACAATTTGATGTTAATCTAGCACCAAATGTTGTGGCACTCCGTGATACACTCAAAAAGCAAAATGTAAAGGTCAAGGCTATGCATTATCCTTTACTCGGCTTTTTAGCCATACTAAGTCTTACTAAAGCACAGCTTCAAGATATTATTGATTTATATCAAGAATTAAAGGACTTGAAATTATTAAAATGGCACCGTGAATTTGTTCTCTTTATGGCTGTACAAATCGCTATTTATGATATGGCGAAGGTGCAAAATTCTTTGTCCATGACCATTATGTCTTCCATTGAATTATTAATCCAAGCACAGCAAGCAGCGATGATAGCTGCGGTTAGTGCAGCTGCTATTGCATCAAGTTCAAGTTCTTCATGATAGAATAAAGGAGAACTTGATTATTTGGAGGTGCATTTGAAGGATGAAGGAAACAAAACTATGGATGAATGGTCAGTGGCAAGATGCTAAGGAAAGCTATGAGCTAACATCTCCGTATAGTGGTGAGGTTATTGCTCAGGTAGCAAAAGCATCGATACAAGATGTAGAGAGAGCTATCGAAGGTGCACAGCAGGCATTCCAATCGTTTAAAAAGACTACAGCCTACGAACGTGCCGAAATATTATATAAAGTTGTTGAGATTATGCGACAACGTAAAGAAGAATTTGCTGAAATTTTAGCATTAGAGGCAGGGAAGCCTATAGTAGCAGGATTAGCCGAAATTGACCGTACAATCGCAACCTATCAATTTGCGGCAGAGGGAGCTAAACAGTCTAAGGGTGAGACTGTTCCGATGGATGCAGCACCTGGAGCTGGAGATCGTATAGGCTGGACAAAACGAGAACCATTAGGTGTAATCTCAGCCATTACGCCGTTTAATTTTCCGTTCAATTTAGTGGCACATAAATTAGGCCCAGCATTTGCAGTAGGTAATACGGTTGTATTAAAGCCAGCAACACAAACGCCGTTAAGTGCTATTGTGATGGCTGAAATTTTTCGTGAAGCAGGATTACCTGATGGCGCGTTGCAGATCGTAACAGGAAGTGGTGGCGAGCTTAGTGATACACTTGTTACGCATCCATACGTCAAAAAAGTAACCTTTACAGGCAGTAGTAAAGTTGGTTTGAGCATTAAAGAAAAGGTCGGTTTGCGTAAAATAACGTTAGAACTAGGTTCTAATGCAGCCGTAATTGTCGAACCATCGACGCCAATTCATAAAATTGTTAGTCGTTGCGTAAGCGGTGCTTTCAACTTTGCTGGACAAGTATGTATTTCGTTACAACGTATTTATGTGCATTCGTCCATCATTGATGAATTTACTGAAGCATTCGTTGAAGAAACGAAAAAACTTATAGTAGGAGACCCGTTAGATACAAAGACAGATGTCAGTGCCATGATTAATCCAAATGAGGTAGAACGTATCCGAGCGTGGGTTGAGGAAGCGCAAGAACAAGGGGCAGTTATTGCAACAGGTGGCGAATTTACAGAACGTACTCTAACACCAACAGTTATGACGAATGTAACAGCTGACATGAAAATTGTCTGTCAGGAAACATTCGCACCAATCGTCTCAATTGTTTCATATGAAACATTAGACGACGCGATTCGACTTGTGAACGAGTCGGACCTTGGTCTAAATGCGGGTATTTACACGAATATATTGTCAGATGCCTTATATGCAGCAGACGAATTACAGGCTGGTGCTGTCATTATTAATGATATTCCGACATTCAGGGTAGATAACATGCCATATGGTGGTGTGAAGATGAGTGGTTATGGACGAGAAGGAATTAAGTGGGCCATTGAGGAAATGAGCGATATGAAATTTATTTCGATGAAAAAATCATTCTAAATTTGCATCAGCTCTTCTTCTGCGATACGATGACGAAAGAACATTACATGAAGGGAAGTTGCAAGTATTATGCCAAACAACGCTGTACCAATGAGCCAATCACGTACGGTTCAATCGCGTCTCGTATTACCCCCAGACACAAATAATCACAATTCTATTTTCGGTGGAAGAGTGTTAGCTTATATTGATGAAATCGCTGCTATTACAGCAATGAAACATGCGAAGGGACTCGTAGTTACAGCATCTATTGATTCGGTTGATTTTTTATCGGCTGCACATGTAGGGGATATTCTTGAAATCGAGAGTATTGTTTCGTCTACAGGACGTTCTTCTATGGAAGTTTACGTTCGTGTTGTTTCTCGTAATATTGAGACTGGCGAGGAAAAATTAACGACAGAATCCTTTGTTACGATGGTTGCAGTAAATGAGGAAGGGAAACCAGTACCAGTTCCTGCGATTTATCCTGAAACAGATGAAGAAAAACGTTTGTTTGAAACAGGGCCAGCAAGACGAGAGCACCGTAAGCAAAAACGTGCATTACCACATTAAGGAGAAAGGGAAATTCGCTTTTAAAAGTGAATTTCCCTTTCATTTTACATATTTAGTTCATTAACTACATTAATAAGAGAGTCAGAAGAAGAAGAAACGAGCGTAGCTCCCTGTGATAATTCAGTAATTAGATTAGAGATGGCTGAAATATCTCTTGATGTGTTGACATATTGCTGTTGAATGCCAGAAACAGCATCGGCAATATCATTAAATGACTTGGATAAATTCTCTTGTGTATTGACACTGTGCTGAATTTTTTGATCCACATTAAGAACGGAATTGGCCATCGTTGTAATATTGCTTTCTGTTTCTTTAATGAGGTGTGAAACATTTTGTACGGCATTTTTTGTTTCCTCAGCAAGCTTGCGTACTTCCTCAGCCACCACCGCGAAACCTTTCCCATGTTCTCCAGCTCGAGCAGCCTCGATGGAAGCATTTAAGGCTAATAAATTGGTTTGATCAGCAATACCTGTAACAAGTCCAACAATCTCAGAAATTTTCTGAGAAGAGGTACGTAGCTGATTCATCGTTACCTCCAGACTGTTGACACTTTGTAAAATGACTTGGATTAAATCATTTTGTTCTTTAAGCTGCAGTTGACCACGTCTTGATTTTTCTTGGGTATCTGCTACGAAGCTTAATCCTTGCTTTGTCGCCACAGCAATATCATCTGTCTGTGAGGAAATAACCAATAGTGATGCTGCTGTTTCTTCACTAATAGAGTTGAGCTCCTCTGCTGTACTTTGAATGGTTGTAACAAGAGAGTTTTTTGTTGCATCAGCCACTGAGCGAATGCGTTCTTCTTCATTTTCATAGGCCTCGATCACAAGCTGTTGCTCGAAATTAATGATTTTACAAAAAGCATTTATGGCACGAATGGCATCTTGTTTTGAGATGTCCACTTCGCTCACAAAATTTGTGAATGTAGAAGTGAGTGATTGGAATGAGGCAATATACCATTTGGATTGTAAACCAATTCGCACGTGAGTCTCGGCAATTGCCTTTCTTTCGGCAATGTAGGCATCATTTATATGACTCTCAAAAATATCACTTAAATGTTTATGTAATGTAATTTTCAAACGGTCAATATGTGATGTTCTATTAATAATATCGATTAGATCTTGGCTCAAACTAATGGCAGCATAAAATTGCTCCACCATTGCAGGGATGAGATCCTTTGCAAGCGGTTGTAGTTGTTTAATGATTGCTAAATCGTCTACTGTTAAATTTAAAAGTTGCAATTGTTTTTGAAGATTCGGGTAGTTCGATACATCTAGTCGAACATCATTCTTAAAATTTTCAGGTGTTAATGTAATTGAATAGTTAGCACTACTGTTTTTGGAAAACCAACTCATTATTATTTGCTCCATTCCTAATATCCATAATAAATTGTAAGTAAAAAAGCCTTTTGAAATTTGTTAGGTTTGTAAATTTGATAAATAATTGGTATTAAATCTATTTTACTATTATTTGCTGAATATTTGGTTAAAAATTTGGTTATTTCTTTATTTTTTTACTTTATTGTCAGTTCAATTAGTGAAGCGAAGTAAATTTGAATTTAAAATAGGAAACCTGTAAAATACGAACTGTTTAGCAAGATAGAGACTGTACGTAAAAAGGGAGTAGAGGAGGTATTATATGGAGAAAAAGCGTTTTAAATTTGTCATCCCAGTCATGGTTATTGTCGCAATTGGCTCTGTTTATATGTTACGAAACTATTATGCTGAGGTACCCTCTGTTGAGCGATTATTAATTACAATCTGTGCAACTTTGGGATCAGGCGTACTAGCATACTTTTTATTTCCGCAGCAAGGTGATAATAAAATTGATGATAGGGGACCCTATTAACTTCTTGAAAAAGGAGACTGCTCGTTTCATGACAAAACGAGCAGCTTTTTTTATGGTTTAAATAATTTAAACCAGCCTTTATGTTTAAAGATGGCTAGCATAAAGATCGCAATAATAATCATGGAGCCTAGTACAATAAAATAGCTGTAATGGCCATGAAGCTCAGGCATGTTATCAAAGTTCATGCCATATACACCAGCAATAAAAGTAAGGGGAATAAAGATAGTTGATACAATGGTTAAAGTCATCATAATGCCGTTCATGCGACTTGAGCTCATAGCCATATAGCTATCGCGCATATCCGCTGTCAATTCTCGATTGGATTCAACCATTTCAGTTAGTTTAATGAGATGGTCATAAATATCTCCGAAATAAGCTCTTTCTGATTTGTTTAAAGAAAAACGGTAAGAATTAAGAATTCGATATAAAAGATCTCGCATCGGTAAAATAGTGCGTCTTAGGTCAAGTAAGTCACTACGGAATTCGAAGACAATCTTCATGGCATTTACGTTGCTTTGGTATGTAAGTTCGCCTTCAAGTGCATTAAGATGATCTTCAATTTTATAAACAAGAGGGAAATAGCTATCCACGATTTTATCAATTGTTTGATATGTTAAATAAACCGTTCCCCGTTCCCAATTCTTTGGTTGGCTTGCTAGTATCTTTTGTACCTTATCTATTTCAGGAACAGGGTTTTTATGGAACGTCACAATAAATTTATTGGAGGCAAAAATATTAACCTCTTCTGCAGCAAGGTTCTCTTCATTTACTCGATGAATAACAAAGAAATGAAAATCATCATAGAAATCGAGCTTTGGGCGCTGTAATCGCATTAAGCAATCTTCAATAGCAAGCGGATGGAAATGGAAAAATGTATCTAATAATGATTCTTCTTCGGCTGTAGGGCAATTAAAATCAACCCAATACCATTCAAATTCTTGCTGATGTATAACTTCCAATGGAAAATCTTTTAGTAATTGTTGTTGTTTTGTAATACCAATGGTGCTTATCACGGTTTTCACCTCAAATTATTTACTACAAAATATTTATTTAGTGCCCCTCTTTAAAGCATACCCAACCAGCAAATAAAGTAGTGGCAAAAAATCTAGAAGGTTTTGTAAAGCCCGCCTTTTGTAGCAGTGTTAAAATATCCTCTTCACGCATAAACGGAAGGGAGCGAATGGATTTTTCCATCTCTGCTACATCAGATGCAGAAAGCTTTGTATGTTGTAGCCAATAGGAACGCCATAAATCAAATTGTAGTTCAGTTTCTAAAGAGCCGGGCTGACCATATTTCGAGACAAGGACAAACGGTGCTCCAGGCTTTAAATGTCTTGCGATTTCTTCTAATGTAGATAGCTTTTCTTCATAACCCAGAATAAAATGCAGAACGAGAACACAACTTGCTGCATCGTATTTTATGGAGGGTAATTGAGTACCTAGTATTGTTCCTTGGTGGAAAGACAGCGTATTGGGTAGAGTGTGTAGACGTTCCTTTGCTATGCTGAGCATGGACTCTGATGGATCAATACCTGTGAATGACCAGTCGGGCCTTCCATCTGCAAGCTGTAAAATTTCATTGCCGCTTCCTGCACCCACAATTAACATATCAGCTTTATCTGGGAGTGTAGAATGATAAAAGGTTTGTATTAAACGTAGCATGGCATCATAGCTTGGCAATGTACGACGAATACCCTTTTCATATTCGTTTGCTAATGTGTTGTTAAATTCCATCTCTCATCACAGCCTTCCAAAAAAAATTTAATAAATCTTATTTAATGTGAAACTATTACGGGTATAGTTCCGTAAATAGTAGTACATAAAACATAGACAAAGTACAAAGAAAGGGTTGATATATATGGAGACTAAATGGTCTAAAGTAATCATACACGCAAGTGCATTTTTTGCGCCATGGTTAGTACCTATTATTTTCTTCTTAATTAGTTCGGATGAGGAAGTGAAGGCGATTTCTATTCAAGCATTGCTCTTCCAAATTGTTATGGGTATTTTAATCGCTATCTCAGTTGTTTTAAGTTTTGTTCTTATTGGGTTACCGTTTTTAATCATTTTCGGCATCATGTTATTTGTTGTACCAATTATCGGTATCGTAAAAGCATTGTCTGATGAGCCTTGGCGTTATCCAATTGTTGGTCGTTGGGTATAATTTTCATAGACGCAAGTATATGCTAGTTGCATATGCTTGCGTTTTTTCTATGACTAATAAGGGTACATTAGGTATATGAGCAAATTATAACCCGCGCAGTTTTAAGTGAAAAAGTGCTGTTTTTCGTACTAAAATAGGCATTTTAAGACTTTTCACTTTTCTATGGGCGAAATCATTGCAATTTTTTTGAAGCGTTTTGTATAATATACTAAAAGAAAGTCAAAGATAGTCAAAGTCAGTGAAGCAAGCGAGGTGTATTCCTAAAATGCGTAATATATCAGACATCATAGAAGGTTACTTAAAGCAAGTACTTGAATTAGGTGGAGAAGGGCATATTGAAATTAAACGGAGTGAGATTGCTGATAAATTTCAATGTGTGCCATCACAAATAAATTATGTAATTAATACAAGATTTACTGCCGAGCGAGGTTACCTTGTTGAGAGCAAACGTGGTGGTGGTGGGTACATACGAATTTTACGTGTCCGCGCGCATTCACAGATTGATTTAATCGACGATGTTCTCAGACAAATAGAAGGTGGAGCATCTCAAACGATGGCAGAAGATTTAGTATATCGGCTCATCGATGAGCAGGTAATTTCAAAACGAGAAGCGAAATTAATGTTAGCAGCAATTGATCGCTCCACAATCGATTTACATCTCCCTTTAAGAGATACTATTCGAGCAAAGATCTTGCGAGCAATGCTGACAACAATCAAATATGAACAGCAAAAATAGTGAGGTGATGGAAATGATATGCGAACATTGTAAACAACGTAATGCGACAGTTACAGTAACACAAGTTCAAAATGGGCAAAAGGTGGAGCACCATTATTGTGACGTCTGCGCCTCACAGTTCCATCCATTTCATGCAGAGTTTAAACAAGAGCCAGTGTCTATTCAACAGCTATTGTCGAACTGGTTCGGCTCGCCTACATGGCAAAAGGTGGGGGAAAAACAACAAGTTCAACCACAACAGCAAACATGCCCACAATGTGGATTTTCGTATAAACAATTTTTAAAAGAAGGTAAATTTGGATGCCCGAGCTGTTATGACACCTTTAGTGAGCATTTGCCTAAGCTCTTTAATCGCATACAGGCAGGCCCTCAACACATTGGTAAAATGCCTGGTGCTCGCAGTAATGTGTATGTCATTAAAAAGCAAATAGAGGATATCCGCAAGCGTATGAAGGCCGCTGTAGCAGAAGAACAATTTGAGGAGGCGGCGAAGCTCCGTGATGAAGTTAAAGAGCTAGAGAAGCATCTACAATTTGAAGGTGGTGATGTGTCATGATGATTGATTCATTTTTAGAGCGTGCGACCCCAACGTGGATGCATATCAAGGATGATTATTCAGATATTGTCATTAGTACACGTATTCGCCTTGCTCGAAATTTAGATGGCTATCGATTTCCATTAGCTTTCTCAGAGAATGAGGCACTGCAGGTGGAACAGGCAGTTACACATGCACTAAGTGATAGCCCAACGCTTCAAAATGATTATGCTTATTTTGCTATTAAGGATTTAACGCCTCTACAGCGTCAAATTCTTGTAGAAAAGCATTTGATTAGTCCACAGCTTGCTAAAAAAGAGCAAGTAGGCTCCATACTTCTTTCTGAAGATGAATCCGTTAGCATTATGGTGAATGAAGAGGATCATTTACGCATTCAATGTATGACAGCAAGCTTTCAACTTCAAAGTGCCTATGAACAAGCAAATAAAATTGATCGTATCCTAGAGAAAGTATTACCGTATGCCTTTCGAGATACTTTTGGCTATTTAACAAGTTGTCCGACGAATATTGGCACGGGTCTTCGCGCATCGGTCATGATGCATCTACCCGCACTGACATTAACCGGGCAAATGAATCAAATTATTAATGCCATGACTCGCTTAGGAATGACTGTAAGAGGTATATATGGGGAAGGCAGCGAAAATTTAGGAAATGTTTATCAAGTGTCGAATCAAATTACACTTGGGAAGACAGAAGAAGACATTTTAGCAGACATACAAAGTGTCGCTGAAAAGATTATCCAAAAAGAGCGACACGCAAGAGGGAAGTTGATGGAAAAGGCAGAGCTTGCTCTAGAAGATAGAGTATATCGGGCTTTAGGTACCCTTACACATGCGAGAATTCTAACAAGTGAGGAAGCCGCTACCTGTCTATCTAATGTTCGTTTAGGAGTAGATCTACAGTTAATTGATGGGATTCAAGCAACAACCTTAAATGAATGTGTTGTTAGTATGCAACCAGGTTTTTTACAGCACTATGCAGGTGAGGCACTGCCCCCTGCTGAACGGGATCGTGTCCGAGCGGAAATGCTCCGTGAGGCATTATCTCAAGAATATGCGAATAAGCCTATAAATGGGGAAAAAGGAGAGGATTTATATGATGTTTAATCGTTTTACACAACGCGCGCAAAAAGTATTACAGCTTGCTCAGGAAGAGGCTATTCGTTGGAAGCACGAATCTATTGGAACAGAGCACATTCTATTAGGGCTTATACGTGAAGGCGGCGGTATTGCTGCGAAAGCGTTAGAAGCCATTGATATTAGTCCTCAAATGATTGAAGCTGGTATTGAGGAATTAGTTGGTAAAGGTAAAGAAGATGTCGGCCCAATTGTTCACTATACGCCAAGAGCTAAGAAAGTAATTGAACTATCTGTGGATGAATCACGTAAATTAGGTCACTCGTATATCGGCACAGAGCACTTATTATTAGCGCTTATTCGTGAAGGTGAAGGCGTGGCAGCTCGCGTCTTAAACAATGCGGGTGTCGGCTTAAATAAAGCACGTCAGCAAGTATTATTGCTATTAGGTAACAACGATAATGCACAATCTGGGCAACAAGCAGCTCAAGCTGCCAATACCCCAACTTTAGATAGCCTAGCGCGTGATTTAACACAAATTGCACGTGAAGGCACATTGGACCCTGTTATTGGTCGAAGCAAGGAAATTACACGTGTGATTGAAGTGTTATCGCGTCGTACGAAAAATAACCCTGTATTGATTGGTGAGCCAGGTGTTGGTAAAACAGCAATTGCTGAAGGGTTAGCACAGCAAATTATCCATAATGAAGTACCGGAAATCCTACGTGACAAACGTGTCATGACTTTAGATATGGGGACGGTTGTTGCAGGTACTAAATATCGTGGTGAATTTGAAGATCGTTTGAAAAAGGTGATGGATGAAATTCGCCAAGCTGGCAACATCATTTTATTCATTGATGAATTGCATACATTAATCGGTGCAGGTGGTGCAGAAGGTGCAATTGATGCCTCCAATATTTTAAAACCATCTTTAGCACGCGGTGAGCTTCAATGTATTGGTGCAACAACATTAGACGAGTACCGCAAATATATTGAAAAGGATGCAGCATTAGAGCGTCGCTTCCAACCAATCCAAGTGGATGAACCAACAGTGGAAGAAGCGATTCTAATTATTCAAGGCTTACGTGACCGTTATGAAGCGCATCACCGTGTAAAAATTACAGATGAAGCGATTGAAGCAGCGGCTAAAATGAGTGACAGATATATTTCAGACCGATTCTTACCAGATAAAGCAATTGACTTAATCGACGAGGCAGGTTCTAAAGTCCGCTTACGTTCATTTGCAGTGCCACCAAACTTAAAGGCACTTGAAGATAAACTTGAAAATGTGCGCTCTGAAAAAAATGCAGCCGTATCAGGCCAAGAATTTGAAAAGGCAGCCTCTCTAAGAGATACAGAGCAAAAGCTGAAAGATGAAATTGAAGCTACACGAAAAAATTGGAAAGAAGAGCAAGGCAAAGCGGAATCTAAAGTGACTGTGGATGATGTTGCAGCAGTTGTATCAATGTGGACAGGAATCCCAGTAGCTAAAATTGCTTCCGAGGAATCTTCGAAGTTATTACAACTTGAAGAAGAGTTACACAAACGTGTAGTAGGGCAAGGAGAAGCGGTAGAAGCGATTTCTCGTGCGATCCGTCGTGCAAGAGCAGGCTTAAAAGATCCAAAACGACCAATCGGCTCATTCATTTTCTTAGGACCTACAGGTGTTGGTAAAACAGAGTTGGCAAGAGCACTTGCTGAAGTGATGTTTGGCGATGAAGATGCGATGATTCGTGTCGATATGTCTGAGTACATGGAGAAGCATTCGACTTCTCGTTTAGTAGGTTCACCTCCAGGCTATGTGGGCTTTGATGATGGTGGTCAATTGACTGAAAAGGTTCGCCGTAAACCATACTCGGTTGTATTATTAGATGAAATTGAAAAAGCACATCCAGATGTTTTCAATATTCTACTGCAAGTTCTTGAAGATGGCCGTTTAACAGATTCTAAGGGCCGTGTAGTAGACTTCCGTAATACAGTAGTCATTATGACTTCAAACGTTGGTGCCGATGCTTTAAAATATCAAAAGAGCCTTGGTTTCAATGTAGGTGGAGCAGAATCTAAGCATAAAGATATGAAGGGTACGATGCTAGAAGAATTGAAAAAGGCATTCCGTCCAGAGTTCTTAAACCGTATCGATGAAATGATTGTCTTCCACGCATTAGATAAAGAGCATTTAAAAGAAATCATTGCAATGATGGGCAATGCACTAACAAAACGCTTAAAAGAGCAAGATATTTCGTTGGAGCTAACTGATGCAGCACTTGAGAAAATTGCTGAGGAAGGCTATGACCCTCAATATGGTGCTCGTCCGTTACGCCGTGCATTACAAAAACAAGTAGAGGATCGATTATCAGAAGAATTGCTGAAAGGTAATGTAGAGAAGGGTAATCAGGTAATCATTGATTATGTAGACGGTGAGTTTATTGTAAAGAAAAAAGAGGGAGTATCCATCTCTAAATAATTTTATGCAAAGACAGCGAGGCTTTAAGTGCCAAGCTGTCTTTTTTTCTGTACAATTAATGATAAGAACAAATATTCGAGGTGAAAGCAATTTGGCAAAGAAAAAAACAAAGTTTGTATGTTCAGGCTGTGGCTATGAAACTGCAAAATGGATGGGAAGATGTCCAGGGTGTGGAGAATGGAATAAGATGGTGGAAGAAGTTGAGATGGTCGCAAAGGGACCACGAGGAGCATTCCAGCATTCTGCTACAGTTACCCAAAAGGCTCTCCCAATTATTCAGGTCGAAGCGACTGAAGAATCCCGTGTAGCGACGGAAATGGGCGAACTGAATCGCGTATTGGGCGGTGGTATTGTACCCGGTTCGCTCGTATTAATCGGGGGAGATCCGGGGATTGGGAAATCTACACTATTACTACAAGTTTCAGCATTACTTTCGAATAAAGGGCATCGTGTGCTTTATATTTCTGGAGAGGAGTCCATTCGTCAAACAAAATTACGAGCAGAGCGTCTAGGAGTGGTTTCTCAAGAGCTTTACATATATTCCGAGACGAATCTCGAATTTTTAAACCAAACCATTGATGAAGTACAACCGAAATTTGTCATTGTCGATTCCATACAAACCGTCTTTCATCCAGAAGTAACAAGTGCACCAGGTAGTGTATCGCAAGTTCGTGAATGTACGGCAGAACTGATGCGAATCGCCAAGACAAAAGGCATTGCTATTTTCTTGGTCGGGCATGTAACAAAAGAGGGGCAAATTGCCGGACCTCGTATTTTAGAGCATATGGTTGATACAGTGTTATATTTTGAAGGAGAAAGACATCATAATCATCGTATTCTACGCAGCCAAAAAAACCGCTTCGGCTCTACCAATGAAATTGCGATATTTGAAATGCTTCAAGGGGGATTAAAGGAAGTGCTGAATCCTTCTGAATTATTTTTGCAGGAGCGGTCACAAGGAGCAGCGGGATCCACTATTGTTGCATCCATGGAGGGGACAAGACCCATCCTTGTTGAAATTCAATCTTTAGTAACACCTACAAGCTTTAATTACCCTAAACGTATGGCAACTGGTGTCGATCAAAACCGAGTGCAATTGCTAATGGCAGTGCTAGAAAAACGGATGGGCCTCATGCTACAAGCTCAGGACGCATATATTAAAGTGGCTGGTGGTGTCAAATTGGATGAGCCAGCAATTGATTTAGCGGTGTTGACAAGTATTGTCTCAAGCTTTAAAGATCAAGCTGTGCGAGCAACGGACTGCTTTATTGGTGAAGTAGGGCTGACAGGTGAGGTACGTCGAGTATCGCGGATTGAACAGCGTGTTATTGAAGCGGCAAAGCTTGGGTTTAAAAGAGCTTTCATACCTGCCTCCAATATTGGTGGTTGGGATTTTCCACAGGGAATAGAAATAGTTGGAGTAGAAACGATCAAAGATGCATTAAATGCATGCTTTAGAGAGTTGTAAAGGGAAATTGTGCATGTTGGATACCATTCTGACATGCATTTTCCGTCATTTTTAACGTTAAAATCGGAAACTCAAGTAAGGGGATAGGCGTCCTAGATAATAGCAGGATAAAGTCATGCAAGAGTGTCATCGAAAACACAGTAAGATAGAGGTTGGAAAGAATGATGTCTAAATGATTTGTCCCTGTGAATGAACATCAAAAATAATGATAATTTGATGAGCTCATGAAGGATTTTCTACAGTAAACTATGTATAATCTTAACTAACAATAGGAGGTGACAGCTTGTGAAAAAATTTGTTCAAATTGCCTTTTTACTGATTGGAGGAGCATTGGGCCTTGTTTTCTTACCGCCATTATACGAATTGCTTCATTTATCATCTAATCCTTGGCTAGATAATCCTTACGTATCAGTAGCATTAGGCGCGCTTTTACTATTTACACTGTCTTTTGCATTTTCCGATTATTTTGTGAAGCTCATTAGCTGGATGGAAGAGGTCCTGTTTAAGGTGCCTATCGGTGATTTATTTTTTGGTACGCTTGGTTTAATCATGGGACTGATTGTAGCTTATTTTTTAGGCTTCGCCATCGATAGTGTGCAATTCCCTGTAATTACAGAAGTACTCCCTATTATTCTGTCATTTGTATTAGGTTATTTAGGGTTCCGTTTAGGTTTTAGAAAAAGAGATGAATTAATACAGCTTTTTACTTTACGTAGTAATAATACAAAGAAAAAGGCTGCTGAAGGTGCTGAAATTCAAGAAATACGTGGGAGTTATAAGCTGTTAGATACGAGCGTTATTATTGATGGTCGTATTGCTGATATTTCTGGAACTGGCTTCATAGAAGGAGTCTTAGTCGTACCTCAATTTGTCCTTACAGAGCTGCAGCATATTGCCGATTCTTCCGATACGTTAAAACGTACAAGAGGACGTCGTGGATTAGATATTTTAAGAAAATTACAAGATGAACGTAAGACCAAAGTGGAAATTACGGATGAAGATTTTGAGGATGTACAAGAGGTGGATTTAAAGCTTGTACGTCTTGCAAAGAAAATGGGGAATGACACACAGATTGTCACAAATGATTTTAACTTGAATAAAGTCTGTGAGCTCCATCATGTGAAAGTATTAAATATTAATGATTTAGCGAATGCGGTGAAGCCTGTTGTAATCCCAGGTGAAGATATGCAGGTTGTGGTCATCAAGGATGGTAAAGAGCATAATCAAGGGGTTGCCTATTTAGATGATGGAACAATGATTGTTGTTGAAGGTGGCCGTAGTTATATCGGACAGGCCATTACTGTGACAGTAACGAGTGTGCTGCAAACATCAGCGGGTCGAATGATATTTGCCAAGCCGAAGGACGATTAGGATGTGGAAAAATGCAATATGAAGTAGTACTACCTGCGGCAGGAAGCGGAAAACGCATGGGTGCGGGACAAAATAAATTGTTTTTAAAACTTTTAGAGAAGCCTATTCTGATCCACACGCTAGAAGTGTTTCAACAAGATCCTTTTTGCACTGGTATTTGGCTGGCTGTAAAACCAGAAGAACGTACTTATATTCAAGAATTGCTAGAGCAATTTGAGATTACAAAAGTGAAGGGCTTACCTGATGGCGGTGCTGAGCGACAGCATTCAGTCCATTCATGTATGAAAGAGATGCAGCAGGTAGATATTGTGCTTGTCCACGATGCAGCTCGGCCTTTTATTACACATGGTATTATCGCTAGCCTTGTACAAAGTGCTCATGAGTTTGGGGCAGCTATTGCAGGGGTTCGAGCGAAGGATACAATGAAAAAGGTTCGTAATGGTATTATCGAAGAAACAGTTGATCGTGATAGCTTATGGATGATTCAAACGCCACAAGCCTTCCAATTTGATTTAATTGTGGAGGCAGAGGATGTTGCTGAGAAGGTGGGCTTTCTTGGTACAGATGAAGCTATGCTAGTTGAACGCTTAGGTCATGCAGTGCATATTGTAGAAAGTAGCTATGAAAATGTCAAAATGACGACACAGGAAGATTTAATATTTGGTGAAGCTATTTTACGAAAACGAGCATTGCAAATAAACGAATAGTAATCTAAAAATCTCATTGGCAATTGTTGCTAATGGGATTTTATCTTGATTTAGCCAATGTTTATAGAGCCAGACGCAGGCTTATGCTGAGATGTAAGTGAGGGAAAATGCTCACTATTTGCTATCAGCTCAATTTCCTAGGAAATATGTTAAAATGTGAGGGTATAATAGTGAGTGAATATAAAAGTGAAAGAAGGTGAATGAGACTGCGCTTACAGCAGGCAAAGAGCTGGTTTGATCCACATGTTTTGCTAAAGTAGTCTCTCTATCATATGTTTCGAATTGGACAAGGTTTTGATGTACATGCATTTGAAGAAGGTCGTCCATTAATTATTGGTGGTATTACGATTCCACATGAAAAAGGGCTAGTAGGGCATTCTGATGCAGATGTTCTTTTACACACGGTTACGGATGCAGCTCTAGGGGCAATTGGAGAAGGAGATATCGGTCGTCATTTTCCAGATACGGACCCAGCCTTTAAAGACGCTGATTCAGCAAAACTATTAGCGTATATTTGGAAAATTGTTGAGGACAAAGGCTATGTGCTAGGGAATGTAGATTGTACAATTATGGCACAGCGCCCCAAGATGGCGCCTTATATTGGACAGATGCAAAATCGCATCGCTGAATTGCTCCATGCAGAGCCGTCTCAAGTCAATGTAAAGGCAACGACAACTGAACGTTTAGGTTTTACAGGTCGTGAGGAAGGTATAGCGGCTATGGCCACAATTCTATTGATGAAGAAATAAATGCGGATTAACTCCGCTTTTATTTCCTGTAACAGAGTGGTAAAATGAACAAAGTCAATTTTTTGATCGAAAATTTAGGAGGCTTTTAATATGACGAAAGAAGTTCGCGTTCGATACGCGCCATCTCCAACAGGTTTTTTACATATCGGTGGAGCGCGTACAGCATTATTCAATTATTTATATGCAAAACATCATAACGGTAAATTCATTGTACGTATTGAAGATACGGATATTGAACGTAATGTAGAGGGCGGAGAAGCATCTCAGCTAGATAACCTAAAATGGTTAGGTATTGAATATGATGAGTCCATTGATATTGGTGGACCTTATGCGCCTTATCGTCAAATGGAACGTCTTGATATTTACAAAGAGCACGCTGAGAAATTATTAGAACAAGGTGTTGCTTACAAATGTTTCTGTTCATCAGAAAAGCTTGAAGCATCACGTGAAGAACAAAAAGCAAGGGGTGTAGCGGCTCCTACTTATGATGGGACATGTCGTCACTTATCAGCAGAGGAAGTCGCAGCTAAAGAAGCAGCGGGCGAGCCATATACAATCCGTATGCGTGTTCCTGAAAATGTAACTTATGAGTTTGAAGATTTAGTTCGTGGACCAGTTACATTTGAATCTAAAGACATTGGTGATTGGGTACTTGTAAAAGCAAATGGTATTCCAACATATAACTATGCGGTTGTGCTAGACGATCACTTTATGGAAATCTCGCATGTTTTCCGTGGAGAAGAGCATTTATCGAATACGCCAAAGCAAATGATGATTTTTGATGCATTTGGCTGGGAATATCCACGCTTCGGTCATATGACATTAATTATTAATGAAAATCGTAAAAAGCTATCTAAACGTGATGAATCAATTATTCAATTTATCACGCAATATAAAGATTTAGGATATCTTCCTGAAGCAATGTTCAACTTCTTTGCGCTACTTGGATGGTCTCCAGAAGGGGAAGAAGAGATCTTCTCTAAAGAAGAGTTTATTAAAATCTTTGATGAAAAACGTCTTTCTAAATCACCATCTATGTTCGATAAGCAAAAGCTGACATGGATGAATAATCAATATATTAAAAAACTATCTTTAGAGGAAGTCGTAGCATTGTCTTTACCACACTTGCAAAAAGCAGAGCTATTACCTGAAGAACTTACGGCAGAGCAATATGCATGGGCGACGGATTTAATCGCACTTTATCACGATCAAATGAGCTTTGGGGCAGAGATTGTGGAGTTATCTAGCCTATTCTTTAACGACCATATTGAATATGATGAAGAAGCAAAAGAGGTTTTAGCGGGAGAGCAAGTGCCTGAAGTAATGGCAGCATTTAAAGCAGAGCTTGAGCAATTAGAAGAATTTACACCAGATGCAGTAAAAGCTGCTATTAAAGCTGTGCAAAAAGCAACAGGTCATAAAGGTAAAAATCTATTTATGCCAATTCGTGTTGTAACAACAGGTGAAACGCATGGACCAGAGTTACCAAATGCGATTTGTTTAATTGGTAAAGAGAAAACAATTGACCGCGTAGAAAAATTTGCCCAATAAAGAGAAATTTATTGACAATCCATTCTTTCGTTGTAAAATGTATTTACATTGAAAAAGCGTTGATAAGGAGAAGTAAGTGGCGCATGCTCTTAAGAGAGGACCATCACCGGCTGAAAGTGGTCTGAGCCCAGGCAAAACTGAAATGCACCTTTGAGCATAGAGCTGAACTATAGTAGGCTTTATCGAGTCGTTCCCGTTAAAGAACGTCCAGAGTGGAAGGCATCTTTGCCTTCAAACAGAGTGGAACCACGCATTTTAAGCGTCTCTGTCATTCCCTTTTGGGGATGATAGGGGCGCTTTTTATTTTTTAGAAAAAGGCAATGATGCAGGCTTCACTAATTTACAAGGAGGCGTCAATACCACATCATCTACGCAGGGAATCTGAAGGAAATTGGCAATTGCTATCGTTTTAGTGTGTAGGATTTCAAAGGATTTGAGCAAGACCAACATGAAAAGGGGGAGTTTTTGTGTTTAAAAGAATGAAGGAAGATGTGGAAACAATTTTTGAGAATGATCCAGCAGCGCGTAGTGTATTTGAAGTGGTGTTAACCTATTCTGGTTTGCATGCGACATGGGCGCATCGAGTGGCGCATTGGTTCTTTAAAAGACGTTTTTATTTTATAGCTCGTGCCATTTCGCAAATTAGCCGTTTCTTTACGGGGATTGAAATTCACCCAGGTGCAAAAATTGGTCGTCGT
Organism: Lysinibacillus sp. FSL K6-1151; assembly: GCF_038630755.1. NCBI lineage: Bacteria > Bacillati > Bacillota > Bacilli > Caryophanales > Bacillaceae > Lysinibacillus > Lysinibacillus sp. FSL K6-1151. The sequence continues at coordinate 4,483,995 of NZ_CP152040.1, read as the reverse complement.
TTCTTTATAGACCATGGTATGGGTGTTGTCATTGGTGAAACATGTGAAATTGGTAATAATGTTACTTTGTATCAAGGTGTAACATTAGGTGGTACAGGGAAAGAAAAAGGAAAACGACACCCTACGTTAGAGGACAATGTGCTTGTTGCAACGGGCGCGAAAGTATTAGGCTCTATCACAATTGGTGAGAATAGTAAAATTGGTGCGGGATCAGTTGTTTTAAAAGAAGTACCGCCAAACGCTACAGTTGTCGGTATTCCTGGTAAAATAGTAATTAAGGATGGAGTTCGTCTAGAGAAAAAACTAGATCATCAAAATATACCTGATCCTGTGGAAGAACGTTGTCAAGTTTTCGAGAAGCAAATCACTGAATTGCAGCAGGAAATCGAACGCTTACAAAAGGAGAGAGAAACACAATGAGTATTCAAATATTTAACTCATTAACAAGACAAAAGGAAACCTTCGTACCGCTAGAAGAAGGAAAAGTTAAAATGTATGTCTGCGGTCCGACTGTTTATAACTATATCCATATTGGAAATTCACGTCCTGTCATTGTGTATGATACAGTTCGCCGTTATTTTCAATATAAAGGCTATGATGTAAAATTCGTATCCAATTTTACGGATGTAGACGATAAAATCATTAAGGCAGCAAATGAGTTAGGCGAAGAAGTGCATGAATTAACAGAGCGCTTTATTGCTGCGTACTTCGAGGATGTTACAGCACTAGGGTGCAAAAAAGCGGATGTTCATCCACGTGTAACAGAGCATATGGACGATATCATTCAATTTATTCAAGTATTAATTGATAAAGGCTATGCTTATGAATCTGCTGGGGATGTGTATTATCGCACACGTAAGTTTGATGGCTATGGTAAATTATCGCATCAATCAGTAGACGATTTAAAAATCGGTGCTCGTATTGAAGCAGGCGAGAAAAAAGATGATGCATTAGATTTTGCTTTATGGAAAGCTGCGAAGCCGGGTGAGATCTTCTGGGAAAGTCCATGGGGAGATGGTCGTCCAGGCTGGCATATTGAATGTTCTGTAATGGCTCGTGAGCATTTAGGAGATACTATTGATATTCATGCTGGTGGGCAAGATTTAACTTTCCCTCACCATGAAAATGAAATTGCTCAATCAGAAGCACATAACGATAAAACATTTGCACGTTATTGGATGCATAACGGGTATATTAATATCGATAATGAAAAGATGTCTAAATCTCTTGGCAATTTCATTCTTGTTAATGATATTCGTAAACAAATTAATCCACAGATACTACGTTTCTTTATGCTATCGGTTCATTATCGTCACCCAATTAACTTTGCTAAAGATTTAGTAGAAGCTGCTGCAACGGGCTTAGAACGCATTCGTACAGCTTACAATAATGTGAAGCATCGTCTTACAACTACAGCAAGCTTAGGTGATCACTCGGAAGAATGGCTGAGCAAAATTGCTGAACAAAAAGCACAGTTTGAAGAGGCAATGGATGATGACTTTAATACTGCAAACGCTATTTCAGTATTATTCGAGGTAGCACGTATTGCTAATATTTACTTAAATGAAGCAAATACTTGCAAAAAAGTTTTAGAAACATTTATGGAAACTTTTGAAGTAGTAGGCGACGTCTTAGGTATTGAATTTGTAAAAGAAGAAGAGCTATTAGACGAAGAAATTGAAGCATTGCTACAAGAGCGCGTAGAGGCACGTAAAAACCGTGATTTTGCTCGTTCTGATGAGATCCGTGACCATTTGCAAGCCCAGGGTATCATTTTAGAAGATACACGACAAGGAACTAGATGGAAACGAGGGTAATAAAGTTGGATAAACTTCGCAATGAAGATGTTAAGCAATTAAATGCGCTGGCATTAGCCTATATGGGGGATGCCGTATTAGAACAAAAAATACGTGAGCATTTGCTACGTTCTGGCCGTGTTAAGCCGAATACGCTGCATCGAGAGGCAACTCGTTATGTTTCAGCAAAAGCGCAATCTATGATCGTTCATCGCATGATGGATGAAAATTATTTAACAGAGGAGGAATTGGCTGTGTTCCGTCGTGGACGCAATGCCAAATCCGGCTCTGTACCAAAAAATACAGATGTCCAAACCTATCGTAATAGCTCAGGCTTTGAGGCAGTGCTTGGTAGTTTATATTTATTAAATGAACTAGAACGCGTGTATGAAATCATTGCATATGCTATTCAAATAATCGAGGAATCAAAGGGAGTGTCTAAATAATGGCAGAACAGAATGGTGAAATTATTGCCGGTAAAAACCCAGTGTTAGAAGCACTTCGTTCAGGCCGCGATATGAATAAAGTATGGATTGCAGAAGGTGTCAAAAAATCTGGTGTGAATGAATTGCTAGATTTAGCCCGAGAACGTGGTGTAATAGTTCAGTTTGTCCCAAAAAAGAAAGTCGATCAATTATCGAGTGCTAATCATCAAGGAATTGTTGCATCTGTTGCCGCTTATAAGTATGCTGAACTTGAGGATTTATTTGCAGCTGCAGCCAATAAACAGGAAGATCCTTTTTTCCTAATTTTAGACGAGCTAGAGGATCCTCATAATCTAGGGTCTATTATGCGAACGGCTGATGCTATCGGAGCACATGGTATTATTATTCCAAAGCGTCGATCTGTTAGTTTAACAGCTGTAGTGGCAAAAGCATCCACAGGTGCTATTGAACATGTTCCAGTTGTACGTGTGAACAATCTTGCTCAAACGGTTGATGAACTAAAAGAACGAGGTGTATGGATCGCTGGTACAGATGCGAAGGGCTCGGTGGATTATCGAAAAATGGATGCCACATTACCGTTAGCCATCATTATTGGCAGTGAGGGCAAGGGAATGGGTCGTTTATTAAAAGAAAAATGCGATTTTTTATATCACTTACCAATGGTTGGGCATGTTACATCATTAAACGCATCAGTTGCTGCAGCGCTTTTAATGTATGAAGTGTATCGTAAACGTCAAGAAGCGAATGAGTAACAATGAAAAACATTTTGCTTGTTGATGGCTATAATATGATTGGATCTTGGAAAGAGCTGCGGCCATTGCGTGATACAAATTTTGAGGATGCGCGCAGAAAGCTGATAGAAGTTATGGCTGAATATAAAGCGGCTATGGACTGGCGCGTAATTATTGTTTTTGACGCACATCTTGTACCAGGAGTTGAGCAATCTTATATAGAAAATGGTGTAGAAGTCATTTATACCCGTAAAAATGAAACGGCAGATGAACGAATAGAAAAAATGACGCGTGAACTAAAGGCTAGAAATGTACAGATACATGTAGCAACGTCCGATATGGCAGAGCAAAGCGTTATCTTTGGTAATGGTGCTCTAAGGAAATCGGCTAGAGAGCTAGAAATTGATACAAGCATTATCCAACATAAAATTTCACATGACGTGAGGCGCAAACAAGAAAGCAAGCCGCCTTCTCGTATAGAATTAAAGCCAGATGTTGCACTTGCTTTTGAAAAATGGCGACGAGGATTGAAATGATAGATTGACGCATATTTTCCAATTCCGTTATACTGTTCCTAATTATCTGTTGTGGCTGAGGTGATACCATGTTTAAAAATAGCATTGTACAAGTGACACAAGATTTTGAACGATTCAATGATGAAGAACTTATTGAAATGGTGCATCAAGGTAATACAGATGCGTTGGATTACTTAATTACGAAATACCGTTTGTTAGTAAGAGCAAAGGCAAGGTCCTATTTCTTAATTGGAGCAGATAAGGAAGACATCGTGCAAGAGGGTATGATCGGTTTATATAAAGCGATTCGTGATTTTAAAGGCGATAAACTGGCTTCTTTTAGGGCTTTTGCAGAGCTGTGTATTACAAGGCAGATCATCACGGCGATTAAAACAGCTACTAGGCAAAAGCATATTCCACTAAACTCCTATATCTCTTTGGACAAGCCTATATTTGATGAAGAGTCAGACCGAACGCTAATGGATGTGCTAACAGGTGCTATTATGGACGATCCAGAAGAATTGATGATTCATAGAGAAGAGTTCGGCTATTTAGAAGAAAAAATGAGTGAGATTTTAAGTGAATTAGAACTACAAGTTTTAGCTTTATATTTAGATGGTCAGTCTTATCATGAAATTTCTGAGAAATTAAATCGCCATGTGAAATCGATTGATAATGCATTGCAGCGGGTCAAGCGTAAATTAGAGCGACATTTGGTCCTTGAGGAAATGTCTTAGTCCATATAGGCCTTTATTGACATTGACAAATATAGGTGTTAGTCTTAAAAAGACAAAGTGCCGAAAAAGGTGAGTATATGGCAAAAAAAGTCGTGCTAAATTGCGAGAAATGCGGGTCGAGAAATTACACGTTCCCAGCTAAAGAAGGTTCAACTGTACGTCTCGAATTAAAGAAATTTTGCTCGCATTGCAATGAACATACAATGCATAAACAAACGCTATAAAATGATATGTAAATAGACAGATATGATTGATTCGGAGGTTAAGCTAGAATGGGCAAGATCAAAGGCTTTTTAAGTGATGTAATGTCTGAAATGCGCAAAACAAGCTGGCCAAAAAGTAAAGAACTAACGAAATATACAGTCGTTGTAATTTCAACTGTTGTCATTATGGCTTTATTTTTTGTATTAGTTGACTTAGGTGTTTCATCATTATTCCGCTGGTACTTAGATTTATAATTTAGTAAATAGCATATTTTTGAAATAGCCCGTCCATTGTAATAACGGGTTTTTTCGTTTGTTTTATCTTCATTCAGCAGAAAACTTTATCTATTGGTTTGATGACATGGTGAAGTGAAGGTCAGTAAAATACGCTCATGATGATAAGGATGCTACTAGGAGAGTATGATAGTAGTGATTGATGACTATGCTAGTTTCGGTATATATCATCGGGCTTTCGCTGGCTATTAGCGAAAGCTATATTTTTCTAATGAGATGTTTGTGAAAAGAGTAAGAATGCGTTTAGCATATCGCGATTCATTTTCACTTTTATTTGTAAGGGAGGGACGGACGAGGAGTCCTAGTAGTTATGGAGAAAAATTGGTATGTTGTTCATACGTATTCAGGGTATGAAAACCGTGTAAAAGCAAACCTAGAAAAACGTGTAGAAACAATGGGAATGCAAGATAAAATCTTCCGTGTAATTGTTCCTGAGCACGAGGAAACAGAAATGAAAGATGGGAAAAAGCGCACGATGATGCGCAAAGTTTTCCCTGGTTATGTGTTAGTTGAGTTAATTATGACAGACGATTCTTGGTATGTAGTACGAAATACGCCAGGCGTTACTGGCTTTATCGGCTCATCAGGTGGAGGAGCAAAACCAACACCTTTACTACCAGAGGAAGCAGATCGTCTACTACAACAAATGGGTATGACTGATAAGGTTGTAGAAGTTGATATAACTGTTGGTGAGGCTGTTGAAGTATTAGAAGGGCCGTTCGCTCATTTCCAAGGGCGTGTTGAGGAAATTGACACGGAAAAAGGAAAAATAAAAGTGTCGGTTGATATGTTTGGTCGCGAAACAATTATGGAGCTAGATTTCGAACAAATTCAAAAATTATAGTTCCAGTAATTGATCTATGACATGTCAATTGGTAGATGTTTCGCAGATTTTGTTAATTACTACTTGCTTAAAAAAATTAAAAGTGGTATCATTTCATAGGTCAGACTGTCATACTTTTAGTTGACGTCTGTATTGATAATTTTAATGTTATCGGCACTTAGCTGACAGACAGATATTGAGTGGGAGGGGCAACCCAATTACCACATCACGGACTTAAGGAGGTGTGTCTCGTGGCTAAAAAAGTTATTAAAGTTGTAAAACTTCAAATCCCTGCTGGTAAAGCTAACCCAGCTCCACCGGTTGGTCCTGCATTAGGTCAAGCGGGTGTGAACATCATGGGATTCTGTAAAGAATTCAATGCGCGTACTGCTGATCAAGCTGGTCTTATTATTCCAGTTGAAATTTCAGTATTCGAGGACCGTTCTTTCACTTTCATTACAAAAACTCCACCTGCAGCAGTGTTACTTAAAGTAGCAGCTGGTATCCAATCAGGATCTGGTGAACCAAATCGTAAAAAAGTGGCAACGGTTAAGCGTGATAAAGTTCGCGAAATCGCTGAAACTAAAATGCCAGACCTTAACGCTGCTTCAGTGGAAGCTGCTATGTTAATGGTTGAAGGTACTGCACGAAGCATGGGTATTGTTATCGAAGACTAATCCCATTTACTTGATGTTTTGTTTTTTGGAAGGTTGCGAAGTTTCTTTGTGAACACGCAACCTTTATTCGTGGGAGGTAAAATCCGCTATAACCACAATCAAGGAGGAAATATATAATGGCTAAAAAAGGTAAAAAACTGCAAGATGCAGTAAAATTAATTGATCGTAACTCACTATATAGTGCACAAGAAGCAATCGAACTTGCTCAAAAAACTAGCACAGTTAACTTCGACGCTACTGTAGAAGTTGCTTTCCGTCTAGGTATTGATACTCGTAAAAACGACCAACAAATCCGTGGTGCAGTAGTGCTACCAAACGGTACTGGTAAAACTCAACGTGTATTAGTATTCGCAAAAGGTGAGAAACTTAAAGAAGCTGAAGCAGCTGGTGCTGACTATGTAGGCGATGCAGAATACATCCAAAAAATCCAACAAGGTTGGTTTGATTTCGATGTAATCGTAGCAACTCCTGACATGATGGGCGAAGTTGGTAAACTTGGTCGTGTATTAGGACCTAAAGGTTTAATGCCAAACCCTAAAACTGGTACAGTTACTTTCGATGTAACAAAAGCGATCGAAGAAATCAAAGCTGGTAAAGTAGAATACCGTGCTGATAAAGCTGGTATCATCCACGCTCCTATCGGTAAAGTTTCTTTCTCAGCAGAAAAATTAGTAGAAAACTTCTTAGCTGTTTTTGATGTAGTGCAAAAAGCAAAACCTGCTGCAGCTAAAGGTACTTACATGAAATCTGTAAATGTTACAACTACAATGGGCCCAGCTATTAAAGTTGACGCTTCTAACGTAGTAGTAAAATAATTTATATATATGTGTTGACGACAGTGAGTATACATGATATTATAGTTGCTGTTGTGAATTATCCATTTGTACCGTAGACAGTAGGGGTGACTTGTCACTTAATGATCCTACCGAGGACATCGGAATTCAGATTCTTATTTTAAAGATGATGACTTTCAGCCTCTGCGTCTATTTGACCCAGAGGCTTTTCTTTTGTCGGTATAAATGACCCATTCTAATAGGAGGTGTCATCATGAGCAAAGCAATCGAAAACAAACAAGTACAAGTTCAAGAGATTACTGAAAAATTCCAAGGCGCTGCTTCTGTAGTAGTTGTGGATTACCGTGGTCTTAATGTTGCACAAGTAACTGAGCTTCGTAAACAACTTCGTGAAGCTGGCGTTGAGTTCAAAGTTTACAAAAATACTTTAACTCGTCGTGCTGCTGAGGCTGCTGGTCTTGAAGGAATCAACGACGTATTAGTTGGTCCTAACGCAATTGCGTTCTCAAATGAAGATGTTGTAGCGCCTGCTAAAATCATCAACGAGTTCGCTAAGAAAAACGAAGCTTTAGAAATTAAAGCGGGTATTATTGAAGGTACAATCTCTTCTGTTGAAGATGTTAAAGCACTTGCAGAACTTCCATCACGCGAAGGTCTACTTTCTATGCTTTTATCTGTACTTCAAGCTCCAGTGCGTAACTTCGCACTTGCAACAAAAGCTGTTGCAGAACAAAAAGAAGAACAAGGCGCGTAATTTAATACGCACTCAGACTTCTGCGGCCTGATCGCAAAAAAATAAAACATTATCCAATTAGGAGGAAATTATAATGAATAAAGAGCAAATCTTAGAAGCTATCAAAGCTATGACAGTTCTTGAATTAAACGATTTAGTAAAAGCAATCGAAGAAGAATTCGGTGTAACAGCTGCTGCTCCTGTAGCAGTAGTTGCTGGCGGTGCTGCTGCAGCTGAAGAAAAAACTGAATTTGACGTAGTATTAGCATCTGCTGGTGCAGAAAAAATCAAAGTAATCAAAGTGGTTCGTGAAATCACTGGTTTAGGTCTTAAAGAAGCTAAAGAAGTAGTAGATAACGCTCCTAAAGCTCTTAAAGAAGGCGTTTCTAAAGATGAAGCTGAAGAAATCAAAGCTAAACTTGAAGAAGTTGGCGCATCTGTAGAAGTTAAGTAATCTCGTATTACTTTTTAACAAAAGGAAAGCTCGTCATTTTGGCGAGCTTTTTTCTTCATTCTGAGGAGGCATGAAAATGTCAGATCATTATTATACAAGTAAGCCTCAAACTGAGAGTAAACCTCGTCACTGGACATTCAAGTTACTAGGGCATTCGTTTTCGTTTGAAACGGATGCAGGTGTATTTAGTAAAAGCGAAGTAGATTTTGGATCCCGTGTTTTAATAGACGCTTTTAAAATGCCTAATATTAATGGTGCGATATTGGATGTAGGTTGTGGATATGGGCCGATAGGATTATCGATTGCCAAAGCGAATCCAGACCGTACCGTTTATATGATGGATATAAATGAACGCGCAGTTACACTTTCGCAGAAAAATGCGCAAGTGAACGGTGTTCAAAATGTGCGAATATTTGTGAGTGACGGCCTATCGATGGTTGATACAGATGTAGAAGCTGCAGCTATCTTAACGAATCCACCAATTCGTGCAGGGAAGGAAACGATTTTCCGCTTTTACGATGGAGCTTATGATCGACTAGTGCCTTCGGGTGAGCTTTGGGTAGTCATCCAGAAGAAACAAGGAGCACCATCGACAGTAAGTTACCTAGAAGAAAAATTTTCAGAAGTCGATATTGTCGAGAAGAAAAAAGGGTACTGGATAGTACGCGCAAAAAAATAAATGAAATATGTATAATTTATTGACTTGACAAATCGGCTATGATAATATGATACAATGCAAAAATATTATTTTGAGGTCGTATGCCCTTTTGTATAGAAATGTTTTTATATGGGTATACTTGCCAAGATAAGTTTAGTTAACCGAAAATGAGATCTTTTTGAAGACTCGTTTTCTTTTTGTCTTTCGAAATCATACACTATTTGTATGATTTTGCAAAGACCTAATATCGCTTTATTGAGGGGTGAATGAGTTGACAGGTCAACTAGTTCAGTACGGACAACACCGCCAGCGTAGAAGCTTTGCGCGTATTAAAGAGGTGCTTGAGCTTCCAAATCTGATTGAGATTCAAACGGCGTCTTACGAGTGGTTCCTTGAAGAAGGTTTACGTGAAATGTTCCGTGACATTTCGCCGATCGAGGACTTTACAGGTAATCTTTCATTAGAATTCATCGATTATTCATTAGGTGAGCCTAAGTATGATGTTGATGAATGTAAAGAGCGAGATGTTACTTACGCAGCTCCATTACGTGTGAAAGTACGTCTTTACAACAAAGAAACAGACGAAGTGAAAGAACAAGATGTCTTCATGGGTGACTTCCCATTAATGACAGAAACAGGTACGTTCATTATCAATGGTGCTGAACGTGTTATCGTTTCACAATTAGTTCGTTCACCAAGTGTGTATTTCCATGATAAAACTGATAAAAACGGTAAAAAAGGTTTCGGCGCAACAGTGATTCCAAACCGTGGTGCATGGTTAGAGTATGAAACTGATGCAAAAGACGTAGTTTATGTGCGTATCGATCGTACTCGTAAGCTACCAGTAACAGTGTTACTACGTGCACTAGGCTTCGGTTCAGACCAAGAAATTATCGATATTATCGGTGATAACGAGTATTTACGTAATACGTTAGAAAAAGATAACTCTGAAAGTACAGAAAAAGCACTTTTAGAAATCTATGAACGTTTACGTCCAGGTGAGCCTCCAACAGTAGAAAGTGCGAAGAGTTTATTGTACTCTCGTTTCTTCGATGCAAAACGTTATGATTTAGCGAATGTTGGTCGCTACAAAATGAATAAAAAGCTTCATATTAAAAATCGTTTATTTAACCAAACGATTGCTGAAACGCTTGTAGATCCTGAAACAGGCGAAATTTTAGTAGAAAAGGGTACAGTGCTTGACCGTCGTACTTTAGATAAAATTCTACCTTACCTAGAAGATTCATCAAAAGGTATTGGTTACCGTACTTTATCGCAAGTTGGTGGCGTGCTTGAGGACGATGTAACAATCCAATCTATTAAGATTTATGCACCGAAAGATGAAGCACAAAAAGAAATTAATATCATCAGTAATGCGTACATTGATGAAGAAGTGAAGAATATTACACCAGCTGACGTTTTATCTTCAGTAAGCTATTTCTTCAACTTACTTTACCAAGTAGGCGCAACAGATGATATTGACCATTTAGGTAACCGTCGTCTACGTTCAGTAGGTGAGTTACTACAAAACCAATTCCGTATCGGTTTATCTCGTATGGAACGTGTAGTACGTGAGCGTATGTCCATTAACGACACAGCTGCAATCGTACCGCAACAATTAATTAATATTCGTCCTGTAATTGCGTCTATTAAAGAGTTCTTCGGTAGCTCTCAATTATCTCAATTCATGGACCAAACAAACCCTCTAGCAGAGTTAACACATAAACGTCGTTTATCTGCATTAGGGCCTGGTGGTTTAACACGTGAGCGTGCTGGTTTTGAAGTGCGTGACGTTCACTACTCTCACTACGGTCGTATGTGTCCAATCGAGACACCTGAGGGTCCAAACATTGGTTTAATCAACTCATTATCTTCATTTGCCAAAGTCAATAAATTTGGATTCATCGAAACGCCTTATCGTCGTATTGATCACGAAACAGGCCGAGTAACGGATCAAATTGATTATTTAACAGCTGATGAAGAAGATAACTACTATGTAGCACAAGCAAACTCGCTATTAAATCCAGATGGTACATTTACTAATGAAGAAGTAGTAGGTCGTTTCCGTGGGGATAACACAGTATTCAATAAAGCTCAAATGGACTACATGGACGTATCTCCTAAACAAGTAGTTTCTGCTGCGACTGCCTGTATCCCGTTCTTAGAAAACGATGACTCTAACCGTGCACTTATGGGTGCCAACATGCAACGTCAAGCAGTTCCACTTCTTAACCCAGAAGCACCATTCGTTGGTACGGGTATGGAACATGTTGATGCGCGTGATTCAGGTGCAGCTGTTGTAGCGAAATACGATGGTATTGTTGAGCACGTAGAGGCTCGCTCTATCCATGTTCGTCGCATTGAAGTTGTAGACGGCAAAGAGGTTAAAGGCGATTTAACAAAATATAAATTACAAAAATTCATTCGTTCAAACCAAGGTACTTCATATAACCAACGTCCACTTGTAAAAGTTGGCGAGCGTGTGAAGCCTCGTGATATTTTAGCAGACGGTCCATCAATGGAAAGAGGAGAACTGGCTCTTGGACGTAACGTACTTGTTGCATTCATGACTTGGAACGGCTTTAACTATGAGGATGCTGTTATTATGAGCGAGCGCCTTGTAAAAGACGATGTCTATACATCTGTTCATATTGAAGAATATGAATCAGAATCTCGTGATACAAAGCTTGGGCCTGAAGAAATCACTCGCGATATTCCGAACGTTGGGGAAGATGCACTTCGTAACCTAGACGAACGTGGTATTATCCGTATTGGTGCGGAAGTACGTGATGGCGATATTCTGGTAGGGAAAGTAACACCTAAAGGGGTTACAGAATTAACTGCGGAAGAGCGTTTATTACATGCAATCTTCGGTGAAAAGGCTCGTGAGGTTCGTGATACTTCATTACGTGTACCACACGGTGCTGGCGGTATCATTCTTGACGTTAAAGTATTTAACCGTGAAGATGGCGATGAATTACCACCAGGCGTTAACCAATTAGTTCGTGCTTATATTGTTCAAAAACGTAAAATTCGCGTTGGGGACAAAATGGCCGGACGTCATGGTAACAAAGGGGTTATCTCTCGTATCTTACCGGAAGAAGATATGCCATTCATGCCAGATGGCACGCCTGTTGATATCATGTTAAATCCGCTTGGTGTACCTTCTCGTATGAATATCGGACAAGTTTTAGAGTTACACTTAGGTATGGCTTCTCGCTACCTAGGCGTCCACATGGCAACACCAGTATTTGATGGTGCTAATGAAGAAGACGTTTGGGAAACAATGGAAGAAGCAGGGATGAACCGTGACGGTAAAACAATCCTGTATGATGGACGTTCTGGTGAACCATTTGATAACCGTGTATCTGTTGGGATCATGTACATGATCAAACTTGCTCACATGGTTGATGATAAACTTCACGCACGTTCAACTGGTCCTTATTCACTTGTTACGCAGCAACCACTTGGTGGTAAAGCGCAATTTGGTGGACAACGTTTTGGTGAGATGGAGGTATGGGCACTTGAAGCATACGGTGCTGCATATACACTTCAAGAAATCTTAACGGTTAAATCCGATGACGTTGTTGGTCGTGTGAAAACATATGAAGCCATCGTTAAAGGTGAAAGTGTACCAGAGCCAGGTGTTCCTGAATCATTCAAAGTATTGATTAAAGAACTTCAATCTCTTGGTATGGATGTTAAGATGTTAACAGTTAATGATGAAGAAGTAGAGCTTCGCGATTTAGACGAAGAAGAAGATCTTCAACCAGCTGATGCACTTAACATTGCACCACAGCCAGATACAGAAGAAGAGCCAGTAGAGTCTTTTGAATAATGGAAACCCAAATTCACAATGGTGAATAAGGTCAAACTTATTTTTCAAATTAGCCGGGCAGGATTTAACGCCCTGCCTGGCTTTTTCTTTTAATAAATCATTCTATTTCTAATCCTTTGCCAAAGAGGCAATTCTTTGCAAGCGATTATCGAGCTGCGTAAAAGAGTCTTTATAAAGACCTATACTAGAGGGAGGTAGGCTCCTTGATAGACGTTAATGAATTTGAATATATGAAAATCGGTTTAGCATCCCCTGACAAGATTCGTTCTTGGTCATATGGTGAGGTTAAAAAGCCTGAAACAATTAACTACCGTACATTAAAACCAGAAAAAGATGGTTTATTCTGTGAACGTATCTTTGGTCCAACTAAAGATTGGGAATGTCATTGTGGTAAATATAAACGTGTACGCTATAAAGGCGTAGTTTGTGACCGTTGTGGCGTTGAAGTAACACGCGCTAAAGTTCGTCGTGAACGTATGGGACACATCGAATTAGCAGCACCAGTTTCTCATATCTGGTACTTCAAAGGTATTCCAAGCCGTATGGGTCTAATCCTAGATATGTCACCACGTGCATTAGAAGAAGTTATTTATTTTGCTTCATATGTTGTGATTGATGCGGGTGCTACTAACTTAGAAAGCAAACAATTACTTTCTGAAAAAGAGTACCGTGCATACCGTGAAAAATTCGGCAACACATTCGAAGCTGCAATGGGTGCAGAAGCAATCAAAAAACTATTAAGCAAAATTGACTTAGAGGATGAAACACATTCTTTAAAAGAAGAGTTAAAATCTGCACAAGGTCAAAGACGTACTCGTGCTATCAAACGTCTAGAAGTTGTTGAATCTTTCCGTAACTCAGGTAACTCACCTGAATGGATGATTCTAGATGTTCTACCTGTTATTCCACCAGAGCTTCGTCCAATGGTGCAATTAGATGGTGGTCGTTTTGCAACTTCCGATTTAAACGATTTATACCGTCGTGTAATCAACCGTAATAATCGTTTAAAACGTTTATTAGATTTAGGTGCGCCAAGCATCATCGTACAAAACGAAAAGCGTATGCTACAAGAAGCTGTTGACGCATTAATTGATAATGGTCGTCGCGGACGTCCTGTAACAGGTCCTGGTAACCGTCCACTAAAATCACTTTCACATATGCTGAAAGGTAAACAAGGTCGTTTCCGTCAAAACTTACTTGGTAAACGTGTTGACTATTCTGGTCGTTCCGTTATCGTAGTAGGTCCAAACTTAAAAATGTACCAATGTGGTTTACCAAAAGAAATGGCTATCGAATTATTCAAGCCATTCGTAATGAAAGAGTTAGTAGAGCGTGGTCTTGCTCATAACATTAAATCTGCTAAGCGTAAAATTGAACGTTTAAACAATGACGTTTGGGACGTTTTAGAAGATGTTATTCGTGAGCATCCGGTATTACTAAACCGTGCACCAACGCTTCACCGTCTTGGTATTCAAGCATTTGAACCAACACTAGTTGAAGGTCGTGCTATTCGTCTTCACCCATTAGTATGTACAGCGTATAACGCTGACTTCGATGGTGACCAAATGGCGGTTCACGTACCGTTATCAGCAGAAGCTCAAGCAGAAGCTCGTCTTCTAATGCTTGCAGCACAAAACATCTTGAATCCAAAAGATGGTAAACCTGTTGTAACACCTTCTCAAGATATGGTATTAGGAAACTACTACCTAACACTTGAACGTGAAGATGCTCGTGGTGAAGGTACTGTTTTCTATGGTCCAAATGAAGTCTTAATTGCATATGATACAGGTCATGTACATTTGCATACACGTATCGCGATTAAAGCAAGTTCGTTAAATAACCCAACATTCACAGAAGAACAAAATAATATGTTCCTATTGACAACTGTTGGTAAAGTAATCTTTAACGAAATCTTGCCAAAATCATTCCCTTATATTAATGAGCCAACTGATTTCAACTTAGAGCAAGTAACACCAGAGAAATACTTCGCTAATTTAGTAATTGACGAAGATACTCTGAAAGAGCTTGAATCAGATAGCGCTTATAATAATTTAGATGAAAAAGGGAAAATTGATGCACAACGTACAGCTGTATTGCGTAAATATTTTGCATCAGTACCAGTTGTAAATCCATTCCGTAAAAAATTCTTAGGAAATATCATTGCTGAAGTGTTTAAACGTTTCCACATTACTGAAACATCTAAAATGCTTGACCGCATGAAAAACCTAGGATTTAAATATTCAACACGTGCTGGTATTACTGTAGGTGTATCTGACATCGTGGTATTACCTGATAAAGGTGAAATTTTAGCTGTAGCTCAAGAAAAAGTGGATAAAGTTCAAGCGCAATTCCGTCGTGGTTTCATTACAGAGGATGAACGTTATGATCGTGTTATCTCAAGCTGGAGTGCTGCGAAAGACGAAATTCAAGCGAAACTGATGAAGTCACTTGAGAAAACAAACCCAATTTTCATGATGTCTGATTCAGGTGCCCGTGGTAACGCATCTAACTTTACGCAGTTAGCTGGTATGCGTGGTCTGATGGCCAACCCGGCTGGTCGTATTATTGAACTTCCAATTAAATCTTCATTCCGTGAAGGTTTAACAGTATTAGAGTACTTCATCTCTACTCACGGTGCTCGTAAAGGTCTTGCCGATACAGCCCTTAAAACTGCCGATTCAGGTTACTTAACACGTCGTCTTGTTGACGTTGCACAGGATGTTATTGTACGTGAAGATGACTGTGGTACTGACCGTGGCTTAACAATTGGTGCATTAATGGAAGGCACAGAACTGATTGAAGCTCTAGATGAACGTATTGTTGGTCGTCATACGAAGAAAACAATCGTACATCCTGAAACGGGTGAAGTTATTTTAGGAAGAGATGGTTTAATCGACCAAGATGTTGCTCGTGCAATTATTGAAGCAGGTATCGAGGAAGTGACAATCCGTTCAGCATTTACATGTAATACAAAACATGGCGTATGTAAAAAATGTTACGGCATGAACTTGGCAACAGGTGAAAAGGTTGAGGTTGGAGAGGCAGTTGGTATTATTGCAGCTCAATCAATCGGTGAACCAGGTACACAATTAACAATGCGTACATTCCATACAGGTGGGGTTGCCGGAGATGATATTACACAAGGTCTTCCACGTATCCAAGAGATCTTTGAAGCACGTAATCCAAAAGGTCAATCTGTTATTTCAGAAATCACAGGTACTGTTTCAGATATCACAGAAATTCGTGAAGGCTTAAAAGAAATTACTATTCAAGGTGACGTAGAAACGCGTAAGTATCAAGCACCTTATAATGCACGTTTAAAAGTTATCGAAGGTGATAATGTAGAGCGTGGTCAAGTTTTAACAGAGGGTTCTATCGATCCAAAACAATTGTTAAAAGTCAAAGACGTTTCAACTGTTCAAGAATATTTATTAAAAGAAGTTCAAAAAGTATACCGTATGCAAGGGGTAGAAATTGGTGATAAACATATCGAGGTAATGGTTCGCCAAATGCTTCGTAAAGTACGTGTAATTGAAGCTGGAGATACAGATTTATTACCAGGTTCATTACTAGATATCCACCAATTTGCAGAGGCAAATGCAGATGCTGTTATGAATGGCAAAAATCCTGCAACTTGTCGTCCTGTTATCCTGGGTATTACAAAAGCTTCTCTTGAAACAGAATCATTCTTATCTGCAGCATCGTTCCAAGAAACAACACGTGTGTTAACAGATGCAGCAATTAAGGGTAAACGTGACGAGCTTCTTGGATTAAAAGAGAACGTAATTATCGGTAAACTTGTTCCTGCAGGTACTGGTATGCAACGTTACCGTCAAATCCGCATCGAAAAAGATGAGCTTGACACAGAAGTTGTTTCTGCCGAATAGACATTAAAATAGGACCGAAGAGAGGGAATTTCACCGTCTCTTCGGACTTTTTAAAGATATTAGTTGACAGTGTAAATTGGTAATGATAATATATTGAAGGTTGATAGTTAACTGTCTGTACTTCGGAGGATATGAAAATGTCTTATGATAAAGTAAGGGCTAGTCAAACAATCATAGGTACAAAGCAAGCAGTAAAAGCAATGCGAGCCGGTTCAGTGAAAGAACTTCTTGTGGCACTTGATGCAGACAATTGGGTAACCGATTCGGCCATATCTTTCGCGAGAGAAATCGGTATACCAGTTATTCTTGTTGAGTCGAAAAAGGAACTGGGCAAGGCCTGTGGAATCCATGTTGGAGCTGCGGTAGTTGCGATTACTGTAGAGTAGTTTTTGTGTATTAAACACAAAGACTTTGTTTTTACCCAAAAAATGAACCACCTGGATGTGTGGTATTAACAAGGAATAAATGAAGGGAGGAAATATCGATGCCTACAATTAACCAATTAGTACGTAAGCCTCGTCAATCTAAAATCACGAAATCAAAATCACCAGCGTTAAACAAAGGATATAACTCATTTAAAAAATCTTTAACTGATGTTAAATCACCACAAAAACGCGGTGTTTGTACTCGTGTTGGTACAATGACACCTCGTAAACCGAACTCAGCGTTACGTAAATACGCTCGTGTACGTTTAACTAACCAAATTGAGGTTACAGCTTATATCCCAGGTGAAGGCCACAACTTACAAGAGCACAGTGTTGTTCTTATCCGTGGCGGACGCGTAAAAGACTTAGCGGGTGTTCGTTACCATATCGTACGTGGAGCTCTTGATACAGCTGGTGTAAACGGTCGTTTACAATCACGTTCTAAATACGGAACAAAACGCCCTAAAGAAAAAAAATAATTTAACGTTAAATAACGTTATTTAATACTGAGCCTCATACTAATTGTCACAAATATCGAATCTTGCTAGCAGATTTGATATTTGATCGACAAATACGAAAAGGCCAACTTTATAAAATAATCGATAACTATTCGAAAGGAGGAAAACACATGCCTCGTAAAGGTCCTGTTTCCAAACGTGACGTGTTACCAGATCCAATTTATAGTTCAAAACTAGTAACTCGTTTAATCAATAAAATGATGGTTGATGGTAAAAGAGGTACTTCTCAAAAGATTTTATACGGTGCGTTCGAACTTGTTAAAGAACGTTCTGGTGAAAATCCAATTGAAGTATTCGAAGCCGCTCTAAACAACGTAATGCCAGTTCTTGAAGTTCGTGCTCGCCGTGTTGGTGGTTCAAACTACCAAGTACCGGTTGAAGTACGTCCAGAACGTCGTACAACTTTAGGTCTTCGTTACCTAGTTAACTATGCTCGTCTTCGTGGTGAAAAAACTATGGAAGAACGTTTAGCTAACGAAATTCTTGATGCTTCTAACAACACTGGTGCATCAGTTAAGAAACGTGAAGACATGCACAAAATGGCAGAAGCGAACAAAGCATTCGCTCACTACCGTTGGTAATTTAACCTATGTGTTAGCCAGTTAGCTAACACAAGGTCTCTTATACAGTCTTTACCCCAATATGGAAGGAGAAATTTCCTATGAAACGCGAATTCTCACTTGAGAATACTCGTAATATTGGGATCATGGCTCACATTGATGCTGGTAAAACAACAACAACTGAGCGTATCCTTTATTACACTGGTAAGATTCACAAAATCGGTGAAACTCATGAAGGCGCTTCTCAAATGGACTGGATGGAGCAAGAGCAAGAGCGTGGTATTACAATCACTTCTGCTGCAACAACAGCCCAATGGGCAGGCCATCGTGTAAACATCATCGATACTCCTGGACACGTAGACTTCACTGTAGAAGTAGAACGTTCATTACGTGTACTTGACGGTGCTGTTACAGTACTAGATGCTCAATCTGGTGTTGAGCCTCAAACTGAAACTGTATGGCGTCAAGCTACAACTTATGGTGTTCCACGTATTGTATTCATTAACAAAATGGATAAAACAGGAGCAGATTTCTTATATTCTGTAGGAACTCTACATGATCGTTTACAAGCAAACGCTCACCCTATCCAATTACCTATCGGAGCTGAAGATCAATTCTCAGCAATCATCGACCTAGTTGAGATGAAAGCTACTTTCTATGGCGACGAAAAAGGTACAGCAGTAACTGAAGGAGAAATTCCTGAAGAATACCGCGCACAAGCTGAAGAATACCGTGAAAAACTAATCGACGCTGTTGCAAGTGTTGATGAAGAAATCATGGAAAAATATTTAGAAGGCGAAGAAATTACTGTTGCGGAACTTAAAGCGGCGATCCGTCGTGCTACAATCGCAGTAGAATTCTACCCAGTAATCTGTGGTACAGCATTCAAACACAAAGGCGTACGTCCAATGTTAAATGCCGTTATCGATTACTTACCATCTCCAGTTGATGTACCAGCAATCAAAGGTACTTCAGTAGATGGTGACGAAGAGTTAGAACGTAAATCTTCTGATGCAGAGCCATTCTCAGCTCTTGCATTCAAAGTTATGACTGACCCATTCGTAGGTAAATTAACTTTCTTCCGTGTGTACTCTGGAACATTAGATTCAGGTTCATACGTGCAAAACTCTTCTAAAGGTAAACGTGAGCGTGTAGGTCGTATCCTACAAATGCACGCTAACTCTCGTGAAGAGATCTCAAAAGTATTTGCTGGAGACATCGCGGCAGCAGTAGGTCTTAAAGACACTACTACTGGTGATACTCTTTGTGACGAGAAGAACCTAGTTATTCTTGAATCAATGGAGTTCCCTGAGCCAGTAATTTCTCTTTCTGTAGAACCAAAATCAAAAGCTGACCAAGATAAAATGGGTCAAGCTTTACAAAAACTTCAAGAAGAGGATCCAACTTTCCGTGCTCATACTGACACAGAAACTGGACAAACAATCATCTCAGGTATGGGTGAACTTCACCTTGATATCTTAGTTGACCGTATGCGCCGTGAATTTAAAGTAGAAGCTAACGTAGGTGCTCCAATGGTATCTTACCGTGAAACATTCCGTAGCTCTGCAAAAGTTCAAGGTAAATTCACTCGCCAATCTGGTGGTCGTGGACAATACGGAGATGTAACGATTGAGTTCTCTCCAAATGAAGAAGGTAAAGGATTTGAATTCGAAAACGCTATCGTTGGTGGTGTAATTCCTCGTGAATACATTCCTGCAGTTGAAGCAGGTCTTCGTGACTCTCTTGACCGCGGTGTAGTAGCTGGTTACCCTCTAATCGACATTAAAGCGAAATTAGTATTCGGTTCTTACCATGACGTTGACTCGAATGAGATGGCGTTCAAAATTGCTGCATCTATGGCTCTTAAAGAAGCTTCGAAACAATGTGACGCTGTTATCTTAGAACCAATGATGAAAGTAGAAGTTGTAATTCCAGAAGAATACCTTGGCGATATCATGGGTAACATTACTTCTCGTCGCGGACGCGTTGAGGGTATGGATGCTCGTGGTAACTCACAAGTTGTTCGTGCGATGGTTCCTTTAGCAGAAATGTTTGGTTATGCAACAACACTTCGTTCTGCAACACAAGGTCGTGGTGTATTCTCAATGACATTCGATCATTATGAAGAAGTACCAAAATCAATTGCTGCTGAAATCATCAAAAAAAATAAAGGTGAATAATTGAATTTTCATCTTGCATAAAGTATAACTAATTTGTAAGCTATGATTGCAGGATAGGGGATGGGCCCGTTCTCTATCGGCATTCATTCTATAAATTTCAAAAATAAAACATATAATTTTGAGGAGGCAATCTCTAATGGCTAAAGAAAAATTTGACCGTTCTAAAACGCATGCTAACATTGGTACAATCGGACACGTTGACCATGGTAAAACTACTTTAACTGCTGCAATCGCTACAGTTCTTTCTAAAAAAATGGGTGGTACAGCTAAATCATACGCTGACATCGATAACGCTCCAGAAGAAAAAGAGCGTGGTATCACAATCAACACTTCTCACGTAGAATATGAAACAGAAACTCGTCACTATGCACACGTTGACTGCCCAGGACACGCTGACTATGTTAAAAACATGATCACTGGTGCTGCACAAATGGACGGCGGTATCTTAGTAGTATCTGCTGCTGATGGCCCAATGCCACAAACTCGTGAACACATCCTTTTATCTCGTCAAGTAGGTGTTCCATACTTAGTAGTATTCATGAACAAATGTGATATGGTTGATGACGAAGAATTATTAGAATTAGTAGAAATGGAAATCCGTGATCTACTATCTGAATATGACTTCCCAGGTGACGATATTCCTGTAATCAAAGGTTCTGCTCTTAAAGCTCTTGAAGGTGAACCAGAATGGGAAGAAAAAATCGTTGAATTAATGGACGCTGTAGATTCTTACATCCCAACTCCAGAACGTCAAACTGACAAACCATTCATGATGCCAGTAGAGGACGTATTCTCTATCACTGGTCGTGGTACAGTTGCAACTGGCCGTGTTGAACGTGGTCAAGTTAAAGTTGGTGACGTAATTGAAATCATCGGTATCGCTGAAGAAGCTAAATCTACTACTGTAACTGGTGTAGAAATGTTCCGTAAATTATTAGACTATGCTGAAGCTGGTGACAATATCGGTGCTTTACTACGTGGTGTTGCTCGTGAAGAAATCCAACGTGGTCAAGTATTAGCTAAACCAGGTTCAATCACTCCACACACAAACTTCAAAGCTGAAGTTTACGTTTTATCAAAAGAAGAGGGTGGCCGTCATACTCCATTCTTCTCTAACTACCGTCCTCAGTTCTACTTCCGTACAACTGACGTAACAGGTATCTGTAACTTACCAGAAGGCGTTGAAATGGTAATGCCTGGTGATAACATCGAAATGACAGTTGAACTTATCGCTCCAATCGCTCTTGAAGAAGGTACTAAATTCTCTATCCGTGAGGGTGGCCGTACTGTAGGCGCTGGCGTAGTTGCTTCTATCCAAAAATAATTTTAGCTTTCGCTAATTATCAAACCAATCTGTAGGGACGCTTACAGATTGGTTTTTTGTGTTAAAATAAGGGAAATCAAATGATTTTAATTAGTGTATGTATACATAACAGCTAGCATGTCATCTAGGAGAAATAAAGAAAAGGGGAATTGAACATGGACATGAAAATCTTGCTCATTGAAGATGATCCATCCATTTTTAACATGATTCAAGAACGTTTTGCACATTGGTCATTACAAGTGGTTGGTCCTAAAAATTTTCAAAAGGTGATGGACAATTTTATAGAGGAGAAACCACATCTTGTGCTGATTGATATTCAATTACCTGCCTATGATGGCTTTCATTGGTGTCGAGAAATACGTCATTTATCCAAAGTACCCATCCTTTTTCTTTCGTCTCGAGATCATCCAATGGATATGGTGATGGCTATGCAAATGGGAGCAGATGATTTTATACAAAAGCCATTCCATATGGAAGTGCTACTCGCGAAAACACAGGCGATTTTACGAAGAACCTATGACTATGTTGAGGAGAAAATGGACGTTACTCGTTTTAATAATGCCGTTATTGATTATACAAGGAGTGAGATTGTGTTTAATGGGGCTACTGCTTCCTTAACGAAAAACGAGCTCTTCATTTTACGAATTTTAGTGGAACAGGTTAATCAGATTGTTTCAAGAGACGAATTAATGAGAAAGCTTTGGGATGATGAACGTTTTGTCAATGATAATACTTTGTCGGTAAATGTTAATCGATTACGTACAAAGCTAGAGGATATTGGTTTACCAGAAGTGATTCTAACTAAAAAAGGACTTGGATATATGGCAGTCAGCCAGAGGACGTGAAAAACATGCTATTATTATTTATAAGAGAACGCTTTGCATGGATTGGTTTTTTTATTTTCATTTTTACACTTCTAAATGTGCTATTTTCTTTAGATGTTGGTTTAAATAGTATTTCAATATGGTATGTAAACATTAGTTTGCTTGTTAGTTTTACACTCTTTTTTGTGTGGCGTTATGTCAATGAAGTTGGGAAATTAAAAGATTTCCTGGGAAATATGGACGACTACCTTGATGAAGCACATAAAAACAGACTAGTTTTAACTCCTTTTCAGGAAGCATGCTTTCAAAAAATAGAAAGTGTCTTTTCTGAGAAGAACATGGAGTTAAATCAAGCTAAAGTGCAACTACAAGAGTATTCAGATGAGCTGTTGGCTTGGGTTCATGAAGTAAAGGCCCCTTTAACAACGATTAATTTATTGTTAGAGCATATTGAGGATGTATCACTGCGCCGAAAATTAGAGAATGAATGGCTGAGACTACATCTTTTAGTCGATCAACAGCTACATCAAACAAGATTAGCCTCTATTGAAAAGGACAACTATTTAAATGAGGTCGAGCTGAAACCGATTGTCTATAAAGAAATCAGGGGTATGCAGGCTTGGTGTATTGAAAAAGGTATTGGCTTTGAAGTCGCTGAGCTTACAGATACGGTTCTGACTGATGGCAAGTGGCTAGCGTTTATTGTTCGGCAAATTCTCTCAAATGCCATAAAATATAGTCCAGTAAATTCTGAGGTCACAATTTTTACTGAACATGACCCAACAGGTGCGACATTATTACATATAAAAGATGTAGGTATAGGTATTCCTTTAGAGGATTTACCTCGAATTTTTCAAAAATCGTATACGGGAACAGCGGGAAGAGAATCCTCACAATCTACAGGAATGGGTCTTTATTTGGCATCCAATGCAGCCCGAAAAATCGGGATTCGCATCTATGTTCAATCGAATGTTGGAGACGGCTCATTATTTACACTGCGTTTTCCCTTACAAAATGAATATGTCAAACTAACAGGTAGATGACGAAATTGTCACCTACCTTTTTATATTGTCATGTAAAACGCACGAATGAATAGCTATGACAGGGTACACTTGGATTATAGAAAGGGGCGTTATCACGTGACAGTTTTAATTGGTCGTAAAATAAAGAAAGTATATGGCAAAAAATCAACGGCTCAAGAAGTGCTAAAGGGTATTGATTTAGAAGTAAATAAAGGTGAGTTTGTAGGCATTATGGGACCTTCAGGTTCAGGTAAAACAACACTTTTAAATGTCTTGTGTTCTATAGATTTCGCAACAGAAGGTGTAATTGAAATAAACGGTCATAATTTGCGTGATATGAAAGAAAAGGCATTAGCGAATTTTCGACGAGAGCAGCTAGGATTCATATTTCAAGATTATAATTTACTGGATACCCTCACAGTAAAGGAAAATATCCTTCTGCCATTAGCTATCAGTAAGTTACCAAAAGCTGTTGCGGAAAGCCGAGTGAAAGAGCTAACATCCCTATTGGGTATTACAGAAATTTTAAATAAATATCCCAATGAAATATCTGGTGGACAAAAGCAGCGTACCTCTGCTGCACGTGCACTTATTACGACCCCATCGTTGGTATTTGCAGATGAGCCTACTGGTGCATTGGATTCTAAATCGGCTACAGCCTTGCTCCAAAATCTCCAAAACATTAATGAGACGAAAGAAGCGACAATAATGATGGTTACACATGATGCAGTAGCTGCAAGCTTCTGCACACGTGTTTTATTTTTAAAGGATGGCCTGATCTATAGTGAACTTTATAAGGGTGATAAAACAAGGCAGGCATTTTTCCAAGAAATCATGCATACGCAAAGTGTGCTAGGCGGTGACGGGTATGAGTCTTAGTAAGCTAGTGATTAGAAGCATGAAGAAAAATATGAAGCACTACTATCTATATTTCTTTGCTCTTATTTTTAGTGTTACTTTGTATTTTTCCTTTGTTACATTGCAAAATAATTCTGAGGTATGGGATGCTGTTCAAATGAGTGGAACGGCTACGGCAGGATTTAAAGCAGCCACTTATATTCTCTATTTTATCGTTTTATTCTTCGTCCTATATGCAAATCATTTATTTATGAAACGTCGTAGTAAGGAAATAGGCTTGTACCAATTGATAGGCATGACAAAGGGGCTAATCGTGCGTTTACTAGCGATTGAAAACATTCTCTTATTTATTGGTGCTGTTATTCTAGGGATGCTGGTAGGTTTCTTTAGCTCACGCGTATTTGCTATGATTTTACTACGTGTCCTTGAAAAAGAAGCTCTTGTAACCATGACATTTAGTACACAGGCATTACAGCAGTCGATGATCGTGTTTGCTATTCTTTTGGTTATTGTTCTTGTACAGATGGCTTGGATGATTCATCGTGTTTCATTATTATCACTGTTTAGCGCGGCAAAACAAGCAGACGAGCGTGTGAGACGTTTTAGTGCATTACAAATGGCAATTGGCTTTATGGGTCTTGTGCTGATTGCTTACGGCTACTATGCGTCAACAAAGCTATTTGATATTGATTCAGCTGGTCATTTATTTATCAATATGATGATAATTTTAGCTACGACTATTGGTGGTACATTTCTTGTCTTTCGTTTCTCCGTAGCCTTTATTATGAATACTATTCGCTTGAAGAAAAAAGGGCATTTATCTATCAAGGATGTATTAGCATTAACACCGATTATGCATCGCATGAAGAGCAACGCAAAGTCATTAACACTTATCACTGTATTAACAGGTGTGTCTCTAGGTGTAACGACGCTATCCTATATCGCCTACTATTCCTCAGAGGCATCGGCTTATAGCCAAGTACCTGGTGATTTCATATTGCTAGAAGAGCAGGGTCAGACCTTCTTAGAGGAGTTAGAGAAAAATAACATTACGTATGATAAAGTAGATTATCGTTTACAAGGAGTAACAGCCTCTGTAGGTCAATTAATGTCTAAAAAGCAGCAGGACAATCCTTTATATGATATGGAAGGAACAATCTATACTATCCCGCTTTCTGATTATCAGCAAAGCGTTCCTGAAGCATCGCTATCAGGCAACGATGTTATCTTAACCAACTATGGCGGTTATATGGCTGAAATGTTTCCATTAGAAAAAGATCGTGATGTAGTGGTATCTGCAGGAGAGCTTGAAGAAACTTTCCATGTAGTAGATGTTCATGATAAAAGTGTTATAAGTGGTATTGTCACGGCTGGAGGTGGCGGACCTATCTTTGTTGTGACAGATGACATGTTTACAAGTTTAACTACGCAAGCAGCGCTTTATCCTTGGCATCAACAAACGACCATTACAATAACAGCAAAAGAAGAATTAGAAACAGCAGAGAAATTATATATTCAAACAAATGCAGGAGTTATTACGGCTGTAGAAGGTGATGGTAAGACACAGCAATATACACAATCTTCCTTTGAAGAAAAACGTAAAGATAATATTGAAACATTAGGTCTTACGATTTTTACAACAGCATTTTTAGGATTAGCATTTCTAATGACAACTGGTAGTATTCTATACTTTAAACAAATGTCTGAGGCAGAGGAAGAAAGAAGTTCCTATACAATACTCAGAAAAATTGGTTTTGCCGAGAAAGACATCATGAAAGGCATTTATATGAAACAGGCCTTTAATTTTGGTGTCCCATTAGTTATTGGATTATTGCATAGCTACTTTGCTGTTAAGTCAGGATGGTTCTTATTTGGTACAGAGTTAACGGCTCCCTTGTGGATTGCGATGTGCTGTTACGTAGCGTTATATACGATCTTTGGCATACTTTCGGTTGGCTATTATAAAAAAGTTGTTCGTGAATCGTTGTAACAATTAAATATGAAGAAACTCAAAAACAGTGTAATGATTAATCCTTTACACTGTTTTTTTATATAAACATATTGAAATTGTGAAAACTATTGACTTTCAAATATCAGAATAATAAAGTTTAACATGTTAGTAATTTAGTGTATGAAAGTGAAGTGTAACAATGAATGCAGTAATTGCGGCGGTAGCCGTTATGTTGATATTAAGCTTGCTTCGCATCAATGTCGTTCTTTCCTTAGTACTAGGAGCTTTTGTAGGTGGTCTTACAAGTGGAATGGGCATTGAGGCAACAGTACAATCATTTACAGAAGGGTTAGGCGCAGGGGCCACTATTGCATTGAGTTATGGTCTCCTTGGTGGCTTTGCTATTGCTATTGCCAAAACTGGAATACCAAAATTGATGATTGCAGGGATGTTAAAAATTTTAAATGGCGAAAGTAATAGAAAAGGCTTAGTGAAGGTTTTAATTTTTTTCCTTATTTTCGTGATGTCTATTTTATCTCAAAATGTTATTCCTATTCATATTGCCTTCATTCCATTATTGATTCCTCCTATTTTAAAAATATTAAATATGTTGGAGGTTGATCGACGTATCATTGCGGTCCTAATTGCAGTAGGCTTAATCGGTACTTATAGTTTCGTGCCAGCTGGTTTCGGAGCCATTTTTCAAGATATCGTTGCTACACAAGTGTCAGAGGCTGGAATGGCTGTATCTTCACGTGATGTACCGGTAGCAATGGCGATTCCGGTGCTAGGAATGCTGATTGGGCTGCTTGTCGCCTTTGTTGTATACCGCAAGCCAAGACACTATAAGCACAATGAAGTAGAGACGGAATCTTTAAACGTGAACGTCAGTAAGTTTGTGATGTTTTCTACAGCTCTTGCATTAGTCGCATCACTTTGTGCTCAAGTATTAACAGATTCAATGATTGTCGGTTCGTTTACAGGGATTATGTTGATGTATTTTACAGGTGCACTTAAATGGAAAGAGGCAGATGACATTCTCTCTGAAGGGATGAAGATGATGGCCTTTATTGGCTTTGTCATGATTGCGGCCAATGGCTTCGCAGCCGTTATTAATGCTACTGGGGATGTGGATAGCTTAATTACAAGCTCAATCGCTGTGCTGAAAGGTAATAGAAGTCTCGCTGTCTTTATCATGCTAGTCATTGGATTAGTTGTGACGATGGGTATTGGTTCATCTTTTGCTACAGTACCTATTATTGCTACGTTATTTGTTCCTCTTGCACAAGGGTTGGGATTGAGTCCATTAGCGATTCTTTGTTTAATTGGTACAGCAGGTGCTTTAGGCGATGCAGGCTCTCCAGCTTCAGATTCTACGTTAGGACCAACAGCAGGCTTAAATGTAGATGGACAACATCATCATATTTGGGATACTTGTGTACCGACATTTGTTTTTATTAATATCCCTTTGATCCTGTTTGGTTGGATGGCATGTGTATTCTTTCTATAGATAAGAAGTAGTTTCTTATCTATAGAAACTACTTTCTTAAAGAATTGTTTGAAAAGTACGGAAATGTTGATATGACAACCTTAACTATTGCAATATGTAATAAAATTTTATATACTAATAAACGGCTTAATAAAGCGAAGAAGTAGTAGTACTAAGAATATCTACAACATTTAAAAGAATTTAGCGAAAAGACTTGCTTATTCTTTTTTTATTGTATATAATGTTGAATGTTGGTCTTTGACTGCGATGAAGCGAGAGGTTGCCGACACACCCGGCCGCTTTGCCATGGCGGTGTGTGGGAAAATTTTCGTGGAGAATGTCTAGAAAATAGGCGAGAAGGAGGGAAAATAATGGCAAAACAAAAGATTCGTATTCGTTTAAAAGCGTATGATCACCGTATTTTAGATCAGTCTGCTGAGAAAATTGTGGAAACTGCAAAACGTTCAGGTGCAAGTGTATCAGGTCCGATTCCACTTCCAACTGAGAAGTCTGTGTACACAATTCTTCGTGCGGTTCACAAGTACAAAGATTCTCGTGAACAATTCGAGATGCGTACGCATAAACGTCTGATCGATATCGTTAACCCAACACCACAAACTGTTGATGCGTTAATGAAACTTGATTTACCATCTGGCGTTGATATCGAAATCAAACTTTAATGGTAAAAATAATATAACTTTTCAAAACTTACAGGAGGTGTGACAAATGGCTAAAGGAATCTTAGGTAGAAAAATTGGTATGACACAAGTTTTCGCTGAAAACGGAGATTTAATCCCGGTAACAGTTATCGAAGCTGCGCCAAACGTAGTTCTTCAAAAGAAAACTGTTGAAACAGACGGCTACGAAGCAATTCAAGTTGGTTTCGAAGACAAGCGCGTTAAGCTTTCTAACAAACCTGAACAAGGTCACGTAGCAAAAGCGAACACTGCTCCTAAGCGCTTCATTCGTGAATTCCGCAACGTGAACGTTGGAGAATACGAAGTTGGTCAAGAAGTCAAAGTAGAAATTTTCGCAGAAGGCGATGTAATTGATGTAACAGGTGTTACTAAAGGTAAAGGTTTCCAAGGTGTTATTAAACGCCACGGACAATCTCGTGGTCCTATGGCCCACGGTTCTCGTTACCACCGTCGTCCTGGTTCAATGGGTCCAGTTGCTCCGAACCGCGTATTTAAACAAAAGAAATTACCTGGTCAAATGGGTGGCAATGTAGTTACAATCCAAAACTTAGAAATCGTGAAAGTTGATGCTGATCGTAACTTACTACTTGTTAAAGGTAATGTTCCTGGTTCTAAAAAAGCTCTAGTTACAGTAAAAACTGCAATTAAAGCTAAGTAATCACTTCAAGAAAGGAGGAAACAGGAATGACAAAAGTATCTGTACTTAGTCAAACAGGTGCTTCAGTTGGTGAAATCGAATTAAACGATGCGATCTTCGGAATCGAGCCAAATGAAGCAGTATTATTCGACGCAGTAGTAGCTCAACGTGCTTCTCTTCGTCAAGGTAATCACAAGGTTAAAAACCGTTCTGAGGTTGCTGGTGGTGGTCGTAAACCATGGCGTCAAAAAGGAACTGGTCGTGCTCGTCAAGGTTCTATCCGTTCTCCACAATGGCGCGGCGGTGGTATCGTATTCGGTCCTACTCCACGTAGCTATTCTTATAAATTACCTAAAAAAGTTCGCCGCTTAGCTCTTAAATCTGCTTTATCAGCTAAAGTAGTAGAACAAAACTTCTTAGTTCTTGATGCTCTAACTCTAGCAGCACCAAAAACAAAAGAATTCACAAAAATTCTTAAAGATCTTTCTTTAGAGAAAAAATCTTTATTCGTAACTGCTGACCTAGATGAAAACGTAGCATTATCTGCTCGTAACATCCCAGGTGTAACAGTTTTAACTGCAAATGGAATCAACGTTCTTGATCTATTAGGTCACGACAAAGTTGTATTCACTAAATCTGCAGTAGAAAAAGTTGAGGAGGTGCTTGGATAATGGAAGCACGTGATATTTTAAAACGTCCGGTCATTACTGAGCGTTCTTCAGAACTTATGGCAGAGAAAAAGTATACTTTCGAAGTAGACACTCGCGCTAACAAAACTCAAGTAAAAGACGCTGTAGAAGAAATCTTTGGCGTAAAAGTTGAGAAAGTAAACGTTCTTAACTACAAAGGTAAATTCAAGCGTGTTGGCCGTTACGGTGGTTACACTAACAAACGTCGTAAAGCGATTGTTAAATTAACTGCTGATAGCAAAGAAATTGAATTATTCGAAGTGTAATCCTTAATGGATTTATGATTTGAACACTCAAGAAGGAGGGAAAACACAATGGCGATTAAAAAGTATAAACCTACCTCTAATGGTCGTCGTAACATGACGTCATTAGACTTTGCGGAAATTACAACTAACAAGCCTGAGAAATCATTGCTTGAACCAACTAAACGCAAAGCTGGTCGTAACAACCAAGGTAAAATCACTGTTCGTCATCATGGTGGTGGTCATAAGAAGCAATACCGTGTTATCGATTTCAAACGTGTTAAAGATGGCATTCCGGCAAAAGTTGCTACTATTGAATATGATCCAAACCGTTCTGCGAATATCGCATTAATCAACTACGCTGATGGAGCAAAAGCTTACATCTTAGCACCAAAAGGTCTAGAGGTTGGTCAAACAATCGTTTCTGGTCCAGATGCTGATATTAAAGTAGGTAATGCATTACCATTAGCAAACATTCCAATGGGTACTACAATCCATAACATCGAGTTAAAACCTGGAAAAGGTGGACAATTAGTACGTTCTGCTGGTACTTCTGCTCAAGTACTTGGTCGTGAAGATAAGTACGTAATCGTTCGTCTTCAATCTGGTGAAGTACGTTTAGTGTTAGCTACTTGCCGCGCTACAATCGGTCAAGTTGGTAACGAACAACACGAACTTGTACACATCGGTAAAGCAGGTCGTAGCCGTTGGTTAGGTAAACGCCCAGAAGTTCGTGGTTCTGTAATGAACCCTAACGATCACCCACACGGTGGTGGTGAAGGACGTTCTCCAATCGGACGTAAATCACCAATGACTCCTTGGGGTAAACCAGCACTTGGTTACAAAACTCGTAAGAAGAAAAACAAATCGGATAAATTTATCATCCGTAGTCGTAAAAAATAAAGTGGTTAAACTACGGTTCTATGTGAGAGCCGTGGTGGAATCACGGAGGGAGGTTCCTACATGGGTCGCAGCTTGAAAAAAGGACCTTTTGTTGATGACCACTTAATGAAAAAAGTGGAAGTACAAGAGGCTTCTGAGAAAAAACAAGTTATCAAAACTTGGTCACGCCGTTCTACAATCTTCCCGAACTTCATCGGTTTAACGATTGCTGTATATGATGGACGTAAACATGTTCCTGTATACGTAACAGAAGATATGGTAGGCCATAAACTTGGTGAGTTCGCACCGACACGTACTTACAAAGGTCACGGTGCAGACGACAAGAAAACAAGACGCTAATTTTGAGAGGAGGTAAATCCTAATGACACAAGCTAAAGCTATCGCTCGCACAGTACGTATTGCTCCTCGTAAAGTACGTCTAGTTGTAGACTTAATCCGAGGTAAGCAAGTTGGTGAAGCAGTTGCAATTTTACGTCATACTCCAAAAGCGGCGTCTCCAGTCGTTGAGAAAGTATTAAAATCTGCAGTTGCTAATGCTGAGCACAACTACGATCTTGACATCAACTCTTTAGTAGTTTCTGAAGTGTTCGTTGATGAAGGTCCAACTTTAAAACGTTTCCGTCCACGTGCGCAAGGACGTGCAAGCGCAATTAACAAACGCACAAGCCACATCACTCTAGTGGTATCTGAGAAGAAGGAGGGTTAATCCGTGGGTCAAAAAGTACATCCAATAGGACTGCGCGTTGGTATTATTCGTGACTGGGAGTCAAAATGGTACGCTGAAAAAGACTATGCAACTCTACTTCACGAAGACATCAAAGTGCGTAAATATATTGAAACGGCTCTTAAAGACGCTTCTGTTTCTAAAGTAGAAATCGAACGTGCTGCAAACCGTGTAAACATTACAATTCACACTGCGAAACCAGGTATGGTAATCGGTAAAGGTGGTACTGAAGTTGAAAACCTTCGTAAATACCTTAGCGAGTTAACTGGTAAACGCGTACACATCAACATCATTGAAATTAAACGTGCAGATCTTGACGCTCGTCTAGTAGCTGAAAACATCGCTCGTCAATTAGAAAACCGTGTATCATTCCGTCGTGCGCAAAAGCAAGCGATCCAACGCACAATCCGTGCTGGTGCAAAAGGAATTAAAACACAAGTATCTGGTCGTTTAGGTGGCGCTGATATCGCGCGTGCTGAACACTATAGTGAAGGAACTGTTCCACTTCATACTCTACGTGCTGACATTGACTATGCACACGCAGAAGCTGACACTACTTACGGTAAATTAGGCGTTAAAGTATGGATCTACCGTGGTGAAGTTCTTCCTACGAAGAAATCTGTGGAAGGAGGCAAATAATATGTTATTGCCTAAACGCGTAAAATACCGTCGTGAACACCGCGGCAACATGCGTGGCGAAGCGAAAGGCGGCAAAGAAGTATCATTCGGCGAGTGGGGCTTACAAGCTCAAACTGCTAGCTGGATTACTAACCGTCAAATCGAATCTGCACGTATCGCGATGACTCGTTACATGAAACGTGGCGGTAAAGTTTGGATTAAAATCTTCCCACACAAACCTTACACTAAAAAACCTCTAGAAGTCCGCATGGGTTCTGGTAAAGGTTCTCCTGAAGGTTGGGTAGCAGTAGTAAAACCAGGAAAAATTATGTTCGAAATTGCTGGTGTATCTGAAGAGATTGCACGTGAAGCACTTCGTTTAGCATCACATAAGCTTCCTGTTAAATGTAAGATCGTAAAACGTCAAGAAACTGGTGGTGAATCTAATGAAAGCTAATGAAATCCGTGACCTTGCCACTTCTGAAATTGAATTAAAAGTGAAATCACTGAAAGAAGAGCTTTTCAACCTTCGCTTCCAATTGGCGACTGGTCAATTAGAAAACACAGCTCGTATTCGTGAAGTGCGTAAAGCAATCGCGCGTATGAAAACTGTTATTCGTGAAAGAGAAATCAGTGCAAATAACTGATAAAGGAGGTTTTCAAGTATGACTGAGCGTAATCAACGCAAAGTTTACACGGGCCGCGTTGTTTCAGATAAAATGGACAAAACTGTTACTGTTTTAGTTGAAACTCACAAAAAGCACAAGCTTTACGGTAAACGTGTAAAATACTCTAAAAAGTTTAAAGCTCATGATGAGCAAAACCAAGCGAAAATCGGTGATATCGTACGTATCATGGAGACTCGCCCGCTATCAGCTACTAAACGTTTCCGTCTAGTTGAAGTTGTAGAAAAAGCGGTTATTATTTAATAACTATTTCGGAACAACCATTTCCGAAGGGAGGTAACCTAAGTGATCCAACAAGAAAGTCGTATGAAAGTTGCTGACAACTCAGGTGCACGTGAAGTTCTTACAATTAAAGTGCTTGGTGGCTCTGGCCGTAAAACTGCTAACATCGGTGATATCGTTGTTTGTACAGTTAAGAAAGCAACACCAGGTGGCGTTGTCAAGAAGGGTGACGTTGTTAAAGCTGTTATCGTTCGTACTAAATCAGGCGTACGTCGTAAAGACGGTACGTACATCAAATTTGATGAAAATGCTTGTGTAATTATTCGTGATGATAAATCACCACGCGGAACTCGTATTTTCGGACCTGTTGCACGTGAATTACGTGACAGCAACTTCATGAAAATCGTTTCTCTAGCTCCAGAAGTTCTTTAATTTCATGATAGTGCCAATCAAGGAGGTGCGACAGCATGCATGTAAAAAAAGGTGACAAGGTTAAGGTTATCACTGGTAAGGACAAAGGCAAAGAAGGAGTAATCCTAGCTGCTTTCCCTAAACAAGACCGCGTTCTTGTTGAAGGCGTTAATATCGTGAAAAAGCACGTTAAACCTAACCAATTGAATCCACAAGGTGGGATTGTAAGCCAAGAGGCTGCAATTCACGTTTCGAACGTAATGCTAATCGATCCTAAATCTGGCGAGCCGACTCGTGTAGGTTATAAAATCGAAAACGGTAAAAAAGTTCGTGTTGCAAAAAAATCAGGTGCAGTAATCGACTAACTAGTAAATAAAAGAAGGGAGGTACACACATGAGCCGCCTAAAAGAAAAATATTTAAATGAAGTTTCTCCTGCTCTTATGAGCAAGTTTGGATATAAATCAGTTATGCAGTTGCCGAAAGTTGACAAAATCGTTATCAACATGGGTGTTGGTGATGCTGTTCAAAACTCTAAAGCATTAGATGCAGCTGTAGAAGAATTAACAATTATCACTGGTCAAAAACCAGTTGTAACTAAAGCGAAAAAATCGATCGCAGGTTTCCGTTTACGTGAAGGTATGCCAATCGGTGCTAAAGTTACATTACGCGGTGAGCGTATGTATGAATTCTTGGACAAATTAATCTCAATCTCACTTCCTCGTGTACGTGACTTCCGTGGTGTTTCTAAAAAAGCATTCGATGGTCGCGGTAACTACACTCTAGGTGTTAAAGAGCAACTAATTTTCCCAGAAATCGATTACGATAAAGTTTCAAAAGTACGCGGTATGGACATCGTGATCGTAACGACAGCGAACTCTGACGAAGAAGCTCGCGAGTTATTGACACAATTCGGTATGCCGTTCCAAAAGTAATTTAAACAAGGAGGGCGAAAACGTGGCTAAAAAATCTATGATCGTTAAACAACAACGTAAGCAAAAGTTTAAAGTGCAAGAATATACACGTTGTGAACGCTGTGGCCGTCCACACTCTGTATATCGCAAATTCAAACTTTGCCGTATTTGTTTCCGAGAACTTGCATATAAGGGACAAATTCCTGGCGTGAAAAAAGCCAGCTGGTAATCCCCTAATTTGGGAAGGAGGTAAATGTAATGACAATGACTGATCCGATTGCAGATATGCTTACTCGCATTCGTAATGCGAACATGGTTCGTCACGAGAAGTTAGAAGTACCAGCTTCCAACGTGAAAAAAGAAATCGCTGAAATTTTAAAGCGTGAAGGTTTCGTACGTGACGTAGAATACGTGGAAGACAACAAGCAAGGTATTATCCGTATCTTCTTAAAATACGGTAAAGATAACGAGCGTGTTATC
This sequence comes from Lysinibacillus sp. FSL K6-1151, assembly GCF_038630755.1. Classification (NCBI taxonomy): domain Bacteria; kingdom Bacillati; phylum Bacillota; class Bacilli; order Caryophanales; family Bacillaceae; genus Lysinibacillus; species Lysinibacillus sp. FSL K6-1151. Next base: position 4,449,035 of record NZ_CP152040.1, on the reverse strand, counting down.
ACTGGCTTAAAACGTATTTCTAAACCTGGTCTACGTGTATATGCTAAAACAAATGAAGTGCCTAAAGTACTGAACGGTCTTGGTATCGCTTTAGTGTCAACTTCACAAGGTTTATTAACAGATAAAGAAGCTCGCGCTAAACAAGTTGGCGGCGAAGTTCTAGCATACGTTTGGTAATTAGCAATAAATGAATGGAGGTGCAACTAAATGTCTCGTGTAGGTAAAAAAATTATCGAGGTACCAGCTAACGTAACTGTTACTGTTGCAGCTGACAACACTGTTACTGTTAAAGGTCCTAAAGGCGAACTTGTTCGTTCTTTCCACCAAGATATGAAAATTGAGCAAGAGGGTAACGTAATCTCTGTATCACGTCCTTCTGAATCAAAAGAACACCGCACAAACCACGGTACTACTCGTGCGCTTCTAGCGAACATGGTTACTGGTGTTTCTGCAGGTTTCGAAAAAGCTTTAGAACTTATCGGTGTTGGTTACCGTGCGCAATTACAAGGCAAAAAACTTGTACTTAACGTAGGTTACTCTCATCCAGTAGAGTTCACACCTGAAGATGGTCTTGAAATTGAAGTTCCTTCTAACACTAAAATCATCATTAAAGGTATTAGCAAAGAGCGCGTTGGTGCTCTTGCATCTAACATTCGTGACGTTCGTCCACCAGAGCCATATAAAGGTAAAGGTATCCGTTACGAAGGCGAATACGTTCGTCGTAAAGAAGGTAAAACAGGTAAATAATGCTGCCTAAGCATTAGAAAGGAGTGACCCTTGTGATTACGAAACAGGATAAAAATCAAGTTCGTAAAAAACGTCATGCGCGAGTTCGTTCTAAAATTTCGGGTACTGCTGAGCGTCCACGCTTAAATGTATTCCGTTCTAACAAGAACATCTACGCTCAACTTATCGATGACGTAGCAGGCGTAACAATTGTTAGCGCATCTTCTCAAGAAAAAGATTTTGAAGGCACTGGTAGCAATGTTGCAACTGCATCAAAAATCGGTGAAACAATCGCGAAACGCGCTGCGGAAAAAAATATTACTGCTGTAGTTTTTGACCGTGGTGGTTACTTATATCATGGACGCGTGAAAGCTTTAGCTGAAGCTGCACGTGAGAATGGTTTAGAATTTTAATAAGAAGGAGGGACACATTTCATGAGTCGAATTGACGCAAACAAACTTGGAGAACTTGAAGAACGCGTAGTTACTATTAACCGTGTTGCTAAAGTTGTTAAAGGTGGACGTCGCTTCCGCTTCACAGCACTAGTTGTTGTTGGCGATAGAAACGGTCATGTAGGTTTCGGTACTGGTAAAGCTCAAGAGGTTCCAGATGCTATCCGTAAAGCTGTTGAAGATGCGAAGAAAAACTTAGTAGAAGTGCCACGTGTTGGTGGAACAACTCCACACTTAGTGCTTGGTCGCTTCGGTGCAGGAGAAATCTTAATTAAACCTGCTGCTCCTGGTACAGGAGTTATCGCTGGTGGTCCAGTACGTGCTGTACTAGAACTTGCTGGTATTACTGATATTCTTTCAAAATCTCTTGGATCTAACACACCAATCAACATGGTGCGTGCAACTGTTCAAGGTTTAACTGAATTAAAACGCGTAGAGGACGTAGCTAAATTACGTGGTAAATCAGTGGAAGAAATATTAGGATAAGGGGGGAAAGATAATGGCTAACAAATTAGAAATCACCCTTACTAAATCTGTGATTGGTACTAAACCTGCACAACGCAAAACTGTTGAAGCTTTAGGTTTACGTAAATTACACCAAACTGTAGAGAAAGCTGATAATGCAGCTACTCGCGGTATGCTTGATAAAGTAGCACACTTAGTTACTGTAAAAGAAATTTAATTTTCAATAATTGAACAAGGAGGTGCCACCCACTATGAAACTGCATGAGTTAAAACCAGCAGAAGGTTCTCGTAAGCAACGCAATCGCGTTGGTCGTGGTATCGGTTCTGGTAACGGTAAAACAGCAGGTAAAGGTCATAAAGGTCAAAACGCTCGTTCTGGTGGCGGTGTACGCCCAGGATTTGAGGGCGGTCAAAACCCATTATTCCGTCGTTTACCAAAACGTGGATTTACGAACATTAATCGTAAAGAATACGCGATTGTTAACCTTGATGCTTTAAACCGTTTCGAAGACGGTGCAGAAGTTACTGCTGCATTATTACTTGAAACTGGTATAGTGAGCAACGAGAAAGCTGGAATTAAAGTTCTTGGCAACGGAGCTCTTAATAAAAAGCTTACTGTTAAAGCTCATAAATTCTCAGCTTCAGCGAAAGAAGCAATCGAGAATGCCGGCGGAACTACTGAGGTGATTTAATGTTTCAGACAATCTCTAACTTTATGCGTGTTCGAGATATAAGAAATAAAATCATTTTCACACTTTTAATGTTAATCGTTTTTCGTATTGGAACTTTCATTCCAGTACCAAACGTTGACGCTGATGTATTAAAGGCAACTGATGAGTTTAACCTCGTTGGTTTCCTGAATACTTTTGGCGGTGGTGCTTTAAAGAACTTCTCCATCTTCGCGATGGGAATTATGCCTTACATCACAGCCTCAATCATTGTTCAGTTATTGCAAATGGACGTAGTACCGAAATTTGCTGAGTGGGCAAAGCAAGGTGAAGTCGGAAGACGTAAACTTGCACAATTTACTCGCTACTTTACTATTATTCTTGCTTTTATCCAATCATTCGCAATGTCATTCGGTTTTAATAGAATGTATGGTGGATCTTTGATTAAAGAAGAGGGCGTTCTAACTTATGTTACAATTGCTATAGTATTGACAGCGGGAACAGCATTCCTAGTATGGCTTGCTGAGCAAATTACTGCTCACGGTGTTGGTAATGGTATTTCTGTTGTCATTTTCGCAGGTATCGTTGCAGCATTGCCTACAGGGATCAACCAAATTTTCGCACAGCAAATCGAGGGTGCTGGAGATAAATTATTTATCAACATCATTGTCCTTGCATTGCTTGTATTAATTTTATTAGCAGTTGTAGTTGGGGTTATATACGTGCAACAAGCACTTCGTAAAATTCCAATTCAATATGCGAAACGAGTTACTGGACGTAGTCAGCAAACTGGTGGTCAACAAACGCATCTACCGTTAAAAGTAAATGCTGCAGGGGTTATTCCGGTAATCTTTTCAGTAGCGTTTCTTGTAACACCTCAAACGCTTGCTGTGTTCTTTGGTGAAAATAGTGTTACAAATTGGATTACGAAAAATCTGCAGTATACGCAGCCTATCGGTATGACAATTTATATTATTTTGATCGTCGCGTTCACATATTTCTATGCATTCGTTCAAGTGAATCCAGAAAATGTGGCAGACAACTTGAAAAAACAAGGTGCTTACATTCCAGGTATTCGTCCTGGTGAAAACACTCAAACGTATTTAACAAGCGTGTTATATCGTCTAACTTTTGTTGGTGCGATATTCTTAACTGTTATTGCTGTAATGCCGATTTTATTCATTAATTTTATGAATTTACCTGCCTCAGTGCAGATCGGTGGTACTAGTATTATTATCGTAGTCGGTGTAGCGCTGGAAACGATGAAGCAGCTAGAATCTCAACTTGTTAAACGTCACTACAAAGGCTTTATGAAATAATGTTGGTTTTTAGGGAACGTTCCATCGTTTCCTTAAATCAGCAAACCTTTTGTGGGAGGAATATTTCCTAATGAATATCGTTTTAATGGGTCTGCCAGGTGCTGGTAAAGGTACTCAGGCAGATAAAATTGTTGAGAAGTACGCGATTCCTCATATTTCTACAGGCGATATGTTCCGTGCTGCAATTAAAGAAGGTACTGAACTAGGCTTACAAGCGAAATCGTTTATGGATCAAGGTGCACTAGTACCTGATGAAGTAACGATTGGTATTGTTCGTGAGCGACTGGCTAAACCTGATTGTGAAAAGGGCTTCTTATTAGATGGATTCCCACGTACTGTTCCTCAAGCTGAAGCATTGGATAGCATTCTTGCTGATCTAGGTAAAGCGATTGAGCATACATTAAACATTCAAGTTGAAAAGGATGAGTTAATTGCTCGTCTTTCAGGTCGACGTATTTGTAAAACTTGTGGTACATCATATCATTTAATTTTCAATCCTCCTAAGGTGGAAGGAAAATGTGATAAAGATGGTGGCGAGCTTTATACACGTGCAGATGATAATCCTGAAACGGTTGCAAACCGTCTGGAAGTAAATATGAATCAAGCACAACCTCTACTTGATTTCTATCAAGCTAAAGGTGTGTTAACTAACATTGATGGACAGCAAGATATTAACAAAGTGTTTGCTGATCTTGATGCTCTATTACAGGGCAGCCGCAGCTGATACCCGGCTCCGGGCGCAGAGTACTGCTTCCGCGGGAGGCATGCGGGAGCAACAACGAAACATAATTTTTTTGAGAGTTGCAAAAGCATATTGTGCCCGGTATATATTTCTTCTAAAGAGTGCAACATACCTTTTGGAGGAGTATAATGGGTTTCGTGGAAGCATCTGTGTAACGGGTATGAATATCTCATCAAAGACATTCCGGTATTCGTGTAAACATGGGAGGTTCAGTGCCCTTATTGGTTCTGTAAATTCCGTGGATTGTGTGAAGCGAAACCAGACGAGCGTCTTTCAAACATCTCTCATACAATCCAAACATATGTTGAAACGAGGTTGCTTCTAAAGTTGCAGCAGATATCCGTTTGATGTAACGATGAGAACTTTAATTTGCATATAGAGAGGAGACAGAGTAGATGGCGAAAGATGATGTAATTGAAGTCGAAGGGACAGTTGTTGAGACTTTGCCAAACGCGATGTTTAAGGTAGAATTAGAAAATGGACATGTGATTCTAGCACACGTATCTGGTAAGATTCGTATGCACTTTATCCGTATTCTACCTGGAGATAAGGTTACTATCGAGTTATCTCCTTATGATTTAACTCGCGGTCGTATCACATACCGTTTTAAATAATCTTTTGCGCTCCGGACTACTAAGGAGGTTAGGTTAGATGAAAGTGAGACCATCTGTGAAACCGATCTGCGAAAAATGTAAAGTAATTCGCCGACGCGGTAAAGTAATGGTAATCTGTGAAAATCCTAAACATAAACAAAAACAAGGTTAATTCTAAAGGAGGTGCACAACGTACATGGCACGTATTGCTGGTGTTGATATTCCTCGCGACAAACGCGTGGTAATTTCATTAACGTACATTTTCGGTATTGGTAAAACTACAGCTCAGAAAGTACTAGCTGATGCAGGTATTTCAGAAGATACACGCGTACGCGACTTAACTGAAGATGAGTTAAACAAAATCCGTGAACAATTAGATTCATACAAACTTGAAGGTGACTTACGTCGCGAAACTTCATTAAATATTAAACGTCTGATGGAAATCGGTTCATTCCGTGGTATCCGTCACCGTCGTGGCTTACCTGTTCGTGGTCAAAATACGAAGAACAATGCGCGTACGCGTAAAGGTCCTCGTAAAACTGTTGCGAACAAGAAAAAATAATTGGTAAAGGAGGTTCCTTCTTAACATGGCTCGTAAACAACAAACTCGTAAACGTCGTGTGAAAAAGAATATCGAATCTGGTATTGCACACATTCGTTCTACATTTAACAATACAATTGTAACGATTACAGATATGCAAGGTAACGCTGTATCTTGGTCAAGTGCTGGTGCTCTTGGTTTCCGTGGTTCACGTAAATCTACACCATTCGCTGCTCAAATGGCTGCAGAAACTGCTGCTAAAACATCCCTTGAACATGGTCTGAAAACGTTGGAAGTAACTGTTAAAGGTCCTGGTGCTGGTCGTGAAGCTGCTATTCGTGCACTTCAAGCTGCTGGTTTAGAAGTAACTGCTATTAAAGACGTTACTCCAGTTCCTCATAATGGTTGCCGTCCGCCAAAACGTCGTCGCGTGTAATGGGTGCGTCTCATATTGTATGAGAACATCATTTTTTGTACAGACTGTCTTGTGCAGATAATAAACGATACGTCATTGACGATCGAATCTATGATGGAAAGAACCTATACATTCGATGTTTTGAAGGAGGGTAAATAAAATGATCGAAATTGAAAAACCAAAGATTGAAACGGTGGAGATCAGCGAAGATTCCAAATATGGAAAGTTTGTTGTAGAACCGCTTGAACGCGGATATGGAAACACTTTGGGTAATTCTTTACGTCGTATCCTTCTGTCTTCATTACCAGGAGCTGCTGTCACTTCAATTCAAATTGATGGTGTTCTTCACGAATTCTCGACTGTAGAAGGCGTAGTAGAAGATGTAGCTTCAATCATTTTGAACGTGAAAAAACTAGCTCTTAAAATCTACTCTGACGAAGAAAAAGTTATTGAGATTGATGTAAAAGGCGATGGTACAGTTACGGCTGCTGACATTACACATGACAGTGACGTAGAAATTTTAAACCCAGATCTATATATTGCAACAATCGCTAAAAACGGTCATTTACGTATGCGTATGTATGCACAACGCGGCCGTGGTTACACTCCTGCTGATCAAAACAAACGTGAGGATCTTCCTATCGGCGTGATCCCGATCGACTCTATTTACACTCCAGTATCACGCGTCAATTTCCAAGTGGAAAATACTCGTGTAGGTCAGTCTTCTGACTACGACAAACTTTCTCTTGATGTGTGGACAGATGGTAGCATCGGTCCGAAAGAGGCGATTTCGCTCGGAGCAAAAATTTTAACCGAGCATCTTAACATCTTCGTTGGCATGACGGATGAGGCACAGACTGCTGAAATCATGGTCGAAAAAGAAGAAGATCAAAAAGAAAAAGTTTTAGAGATGACTATCGAAGAACTTGATCTTTCTGTTCGTTCTTATAACTGTTTAAAACGCGCTGGTATTAATACAGTACTAGAACTTGCGAATAAATCAGAAGACGATATGATGAAAGTTCGTAACCTTGGACGTAAGTCACTAGAAGAAGTAAAAGCGAAGTTAGAAGAGCTTGGTTTAGGATTACGCAAAGAAGACTAAGCGATTTAAACAACACTAATAAGATCAGATTTTTTCTATAAAGGAGGGAAACATCCATGGGTTACAGAAAACTTGGTCGTACAAGTTCTCAACGTAAAGCGATGTTACGTGACTTAGCTACTGATTTAATCATCAACGAGCGTATCGAAACTACTGAGGCTCGCGCTAAAGAAGTACGTAAAGCTGTTGAAAAAATGATTACTTTAGGTAAACGCGGAGATTTACACGCACGCCGTCAAGCTGCTGCATTCATCCGTCGCGAACTAGTAACAACGACTGATGCTGAAGGTAACGAAACAACATCATTTGCACTTCAAAAGTTATTTGATGATGTTGCACCACGTTATGCAGAGCGTCAAGGTGGTTACACTCGTATTCTTAAAGTAGGTCCTCGTCGTGGTGACGGTGCACCTGTTGTTGTGATTGAACTAGTTTAATCATAAGAGAAGACTTGTGGTGAAGAGGGTGGGAATCACCACCCTCTTTCTTTATAAACGATTTATACGACAAATAATTAAGCTGAGCGTTATGATGAGCGGGCACTTTAGGGTGTGGCGTCTCGTTTAGCTCTCCGCACCTCATTCAGGAGAAATAAGGGCTTGAGCACCCGTATTTCTTGTAAATGTAACGACAAGCGCATTTCTATCGAATGAGGTGCGCGCTTTTTTATTATGTGGGATAGCGCCAATTTGTGGTGCTTTTTTTAATATATGGGTTTTCTTTAGACGCTCGAAAGTGCACCATCAAATTAAGTTGTTATAGTAGTATTTTTCTTTTATCGACATACGGATTGTAGTAGAATTCATACATAAAAAAGTGTAAGTTAGTTAGTAGAGCTGAGCATGTAGAGAGGAGTTCTAGAAATGCCTGAAATTTTATCTTTAAATAATGTGACTTTTTCATATACACCAGAAATTCAAGACAGTCGCAATGCTGTTGAACATGTTAGTTTCGCTGTTGAAGAAGGCGAATGGATTGCCATAGTTGGACATAATGGTTCAGGTAAATCCACTATTGCCAAGCTGATGAACGGCTTGTTATTCCCTCAGCAGGGGGATGTGCGAATATTACGAGAACCCTTAAGTGAAGAAAACCTTTGGGAATCTCGCTCCTTAATGGGTATGGTTTTTCAAAACCCTGATAATCAGTTTGTAGGTGCCACTGTACAGGATGATGTTGCATTTGCCTTAGAAAACAATGGTGTGCCTTTTGAAGAAATGGTGAAACGTGTACACGCGGCACTAGAGCAAGTAAAAATGGACACGTTTTTAGATCATGAGCCACATCACTTATCTGGAGGACAGAAACAACGCGTTGCCATTGCTGGTGCACTTGCACTAAAGCCAAAGCTTCTCATTTTAGATGAGGCTACATCGATGTTAGATCCTCAGGGCCGTGCAGAGGTTTTACAGACTGTCCAAACATTACGTGCAGAAACGGGATTAACAGTAATATCCATAACACATGATTTAGAAGAAGCCATGTTAGCAGATCGAGTTCTTTTTATGAATGATGGTAAGAAGTTTGCAGAAGGTACACCTGCTGAAATCTTTGCACTTGGGGACAAGCTAGTTGAGTTTGGACTAGATTTACCATTTGCCTTGAAGTTATCAAAGCTATTGCAAAAGGAAGGTGTTCCATTAATGGGACAACATATGACAGAAGAAGAGTTGGTGAATGATCTATGGACATCAAACTTCAACAAATAAGCTATGCCTATGCACAGGGGACACCTTTTGAAAAACGGGCATTATTCGATGTAGACTTTGACATTCCATCCCATACTTATCAGGCAATTATAGGTCATACGGGTTCTGGGAAATCAACCATTCTTCAGCATTTTAATGCACTTCTAAGACCTACTTCAGGAGAAGTACATATAGGGGATCGCCTGATTGTAGCTGGGAAAAAAGCAAAGGATTTAAAAGCTGTAAGACAAAAGGTCGGTATTGTCTTTCAATTCCCTGAGCATCAACTATTTGAAGAAACAGTGTTAAAGGATATTATGTTTGGGCCAATGAACTTTGGTGTATCAGAGAAGGAGGCTGAAGCGCGTGCAAGAGAACTTGTCAGCTTAGTTGGATTACCGAACAACGTGCTTGAGAAGTCTCCGTTTGATTTATCGGGTGGTCAAATGCGCCGAGTGGCAATTGCGGGTGTTTTGGCGATGGATCCAGAGGTAATTGTGTTGGATGAACCAACAGCTGGACTTGATCCACGAGGTCAAAAAGAGATCATGGATATGTTTTATCAACTCCATCAAGATCGTCGCCTTACAACGATTCTTGTCACACATAGTATGGAGGATGCGGCTCGATATGCAGATAATATTGTAATCATGCATGAAGGAAAAAATGTCTTAAGTGGACCACCACAAACTATTTTTAAAGATGGTGAAACATTAAAGAGTTTCCGCTTAGAGCCACCACGTATTGTCCGCTTTCAGCAGAAGATTGAGCACATGATGGGTCGGTCCTTGTCAAAGGTTTGCTTGACGGAAGAGGAACTCGCTGCTGAAGTTGCTCAAATGCTTAGAGAGGAGCGTGCAGAGCCATGATGGAAAAAATGATCTTTGGACGCTTCCTACCAGGTGACTCACCTGTGCATAAACTAGATCCACGATCAAAACTAATCTTTGTGTTTGCCTTTATTATTATTGTGTTTTTGGCCAACAATACAGTGACCTATGCTATGCTGCTAGCATTTACGCTCTTGATTGTATTAGTATCACGTATTCGTCTGTATTTTTTAATTAATGGTCTCAAACCGGTTCTCTTTTTAATGGCTTTCACATTTCTTCTTCATATATTTATGACGAAGGAAGGCGTCCCTGTTTTCGAGTCAAAGTTTATCACGATATACGATGAAGGAATTAGACGAGGAATATTTATTTCGGTACGTTTTCTAGTATTAGTATTTATGACATCTATCTTAACGTTAACAACATCACCGATCTCCATTACAGATGGTATTGAGGTTCTTTTAAATCCATTAAAAGCAATAAAAGTACCAGTTCATGAATTGGCTTTGATGATGTCCATTTCCTTACGTTTCATACCAACTTTAATGGATGAGACAGATAAGATTATGAAGGCACAAATGGCCCGAGGCTCAGATTTATCCTCTGGACCAATAAAAGATCGTATAAAGGCAGTAGTGCCATTGTTAGTACCACTTTTTGTCAGTGCATTTAAAAGAGCTGAGGATCTAGCAACTGCGATGGAAGTAAGAGGCTATCGTGGTGGTGAAGGTCGTACAAGGTACCGTAGGCTAAAATGGGATATGGGTGACACATTTGCACTTGTGTTACTAGTAGCAATAGGCGTATTGCTATTCTTTTATAGAAGTTAAAAGGAGTAGGCTTGATGCGACGATTAAAAGTAATTATAAGCTATGATGGAACGCTTTTTTCTGGCTATCAAGTACAGCCTGGAGAACGCACAGTACAGGCCGAGCTTGAGCGTGTGCTGTCCATTATGCATAAAGGAGAAAAGATTAAGGTAACTGCAAGTGGACGTACAGATGCAAGAGTTCATGCTACAGGACAAACATTGCATTTCGATACACCTCTTGCCATTCCAGTTGACAAGTATAGCAAGGCTTTGAATGTGCAACTACCAAGAGATATTCGCGTACTCTCGGTAGAGGAAGTGGCACATGACTTTCATGCACGCTATAGTGTGACAGGGAAGCGCTATCGCTATATTTGGTCTTGTGAGCCTATCCAAAGCCCATTTCGCAGATATTACACAGTCGAGACAAGTGGCGTCAAACCTAATGTAGAGGCGATGCAAGAGGCAGCTAAGGCAATCGTTGGTACACATGACTTTTCATGCTTTTGTGCAGCGAATACAAGTGTGAAGGATAAAGTACGTACTGTCACGACACTGCAATTTGAATGGCATGGAGAAGAACTTCATATGGTGATTGAAGGCAATGGTTTCTTATATAATATGGTGCGTATTATTGCAGGTACACTTTGGGAGGTTGGCTTAGGTCGCCGCACGATTGATAATGTGGCACTTGTAGTCGCCTCTGAAGATCGCGATAAAGCGGGAAAAACCGCGCCACCACAAGGGTTATACTTAGAAAAAGTGTTCTATTAGTGACATTTTAGAATTCTGAACAACTTTACCAGGCGTTTAATGAAATTGCTTGACTTTAAAAGTCATTCATTATATGATAACAGATGGTATTTTCATTACCACCACAAATAAGCCCCGAAACTTATAGTGTAGTCTAATGAAAAATAACGGTAATCGAATCGATTAGGAGGATATATACATGCGTACAACATTCATGGCTAAAGGTCACGAAGTAGACCGTAAATGGTTAGTAGTTGATGCAGAAGGCCAAACTCTTGGACGTTTAGCTTCTGAAGTAGCTGCAATCTTACGTGGTAAACATAAACCAACATTCACACCAAACGTTGACACAGGTGATCACGTAATCATCATCAACGCTGACAAAATCCATTTAACTGGTAACAAATTAGAGGGTAAACTTTACCGTCACCATACTCAATTTGCAGGTGGTTTAAAAACGCGTACTGCTGGTGAAATGCTAGATAAGTACCCAACAAGAATGATCGAATTAGCAGTTAAAGGAATGCTTCCTAAAAACTCTTTAGGTCGCAAAATGTTCACTAAACTTAACGTTTATACTGGAACAGAGCATCCACATGCTGCACAAAAACCAGAAGCATACGAGCTTCGCGGATAATATAAATTAAGAGGAGGATATTACTTTGGCACAAGTTCAATACATCGGCACTGGTCGCCGTAAAAGCTCTGTAGCTCGCGTACGTTTAGTACCAGGTACAGGTAAAATTGTTATCAATAAACGTGAAATCGAAGAATACGTACCATTCGCTGCATTACGCGAAGTAATTAAACAACCATTAGTAGCTACTGAAACTACAGGAAGCTATGATATCCACGTAAACGTTAACGGTGGTGGATACACTGGTCAAGCTGGTGCTGTTCGTCACGGTATCGCTCGTGCTCTACTTCAAGTAGACCCAGATTTCCGTGCTGCATTAAAATCAGCTGGATTACTTACTCGTGATTCACGCATGAAAGAACGTAAAAAACCAGGTCTACGCGGCGCTCGTCGTGCACCTCAGTTCTCAAAACGTTAATATCAGCGTTCTATACAAAGACTCTTTCTACTTTTGTGGAAAGAGTCTTTTTTGTTATTTAGTCATTAGACTAAAGGTTGCTTACTCTTATTTCTTATAAAGCGGATGATTGCAAATTCTTGATGCGATGTAACACTGCCAATGACTAGCGTGAACCAGTATGTAGCTGTCCCTTTTACATAATCATTACTATTTCCGCACAGATTTAAGATATATTAAAAATATTTTCGCATAAGTTTATGTTTTTTTAAGAAATTATTTAGAGGGAGTTTAACATTCCACTTTAATATAGTTCTTGAAGGTACTACAAACCATGCATTTTCTTGAAATTTGTCATTATGGGTTTGGCGTAACTCAAAAATAGAATGTAACAATGGAGGTAAGTAGGTATGAAAAAATTATTGATAGTATCGGTTGCGGCAATGGCACTACTTGCAGCATGTCAAGATAAGGAGCCTGAGAAAGGCAACAATGCGAATAGTGAGGAAATAAAAACAGAAAGTGCTGCTACAACGAAGGACCAAGCAAAGGAGCAATTAACGAAGGGTGAAGAAATGGCCAATATATTAAGTAGTACGAATTGGCAAGGCACAAAAGTATATGATAAAGACAACAATGATTTAACTGCGGAGAATTCTAACTTTATTGGCTTAGCAAAATATGATGCTGAGGCAGGTCATTATGAATTCTTTGACGCTGCTACTGGTGAAAGCCGTGATGATAAAGGGACGTTCTTTATCACAAATGATGGGACACAAAGAATTTTAATTTCTGAATCCAAGAATTATCAAGCTATTGTAAAAATTACAGAGCTAAACGATAGTATCTTTACTTATAAAAGAATGGGCAAAGATGCTGCTGGCAATGAGGTAGAAGTGTTCGTTGAGCATATTCCATATAAAGAAAATGAACTGGCATTTACCGATTCAAATAAAACGCTGAATGCTTCAACAGGTAATATTGTTACAGACGTTGACGGAGATAAGATTTTAGCTGACACATTATGGCACGGAACTGTTGTATTAGATGAAGCAGGTAATGATTTAACAGAGTTTAATTCAAATTTTATCAGCATTGCAAAATATGACGCAAATACAAATAAATATGAGTTCTTCAACCCTGAAACAGGTGAGAGCCGTGGCGACTATGGTTATTTTAATGTCATTCATGGCAATAAAATAAGAGCTCATGTTTCAATTGGTGATAATAAGTATGGCGTTGCCCTTGAAATTACTGAAATCAATGATAAGAAATTTACGTATAAACGTACAGGTAAAGACAAAGACGGTAATGATATAACTGTATTTGTTGAGCATGAACCTTATGAAGGTGAATTAAATCCTGTATTTACAATGCAATAAAATGATACTTCCTCCTTTATTATAGAAGAAAATCAAAACTCTTAAGTTTATTACTTGGGAGTTTTTTTTACTTTCTGGCATAGTTCATCTACTAATTTCGTACACTAAATGTAAAAGGGTGGTGGATATGGGTGAAGCGCTGGCTTGCACTAGGAGTAATTATGCTTATGAGTATAGTGGTCGTGGCATATGAAACAAATGCTTCGGACCGTAACTTCTTCTTACCAGACCCACTTGGTGGCATTAAAATTGTCATTGATGCAGGGCATGGTGGTGAGGACGGAGGAGCTTCAAAGGGCGAAGTAATTGAAAAGGAAATTACACTTGCAATTGCTCAGCATGTGGAGAAGAAATTAAAGAAAAAAGGCGCAACAGTCGTAATGACGCGAACAAAAAATGGGGATGTGATTGATGAGCATGCGCCGTCGGAAAAGTATGGAACTTTAAGAGAGCGGAAAAAGCAGGATATTTTCTTAAGAAAGGATATCGTTGAAAAAGAAAAGCCTGATGTATTTATTACAATTCATGCAAATGCTATACCCGAAACAAAATGGCGTGGTGCACAGGTGTTTTATCATAAGGAAGGACATGCCGATGGCGAAATTCTTGCCAAGAGTATTCAACAATCCATTCGCACTAATCTAAAAAATACAGACCGAGAAGCTTTGTCTATTAAGCAAATTTATTTACTGAAGAAAGTAGAAGTCCCTGCAGCATTAGTAGAGACTGGTTTTATCAGTAATGATGAAGAACGAGCATTATTAATCGATAAGAACTACCAGGAAAAAATGGCAGATGCCATAGTTGAAGGTATAGAAGAGTATTTATTAGCTAAGATTGAGTAGAGCAACATCTACAACGTAAACCATATCAGTATGATATACTAACATTGAGACAATATAAGGGGAGTGTTCGTCGTGATTACTGAACAACAAGTACGAGAAATACTAGGACAACTACAGGATCCATTTTTACATAAATCGCTTGCAGAAACAGATGGTATTACAAACGTAGCAATAAAAGAAGAAAAAAATCATGTTAGTGTAAAAATTGCGATCGCTAAATTAAATACACCTGAACAGCTACAGCTACAAATGAAGGTTGTTGAGGTGTTGAAAGAAGCGGGTGCAAATACGGTTGGCATTCGTTTTGAAGAACTATCAACAGAAAAATTACAAAGCTTCCGTGGCACTGCAACAGAGTCAGAAGCACAAGATATTTTATCTCCACTAAGCACAGTACAAGTGATTTCAATTGCTTCTGGTAAAGGGGGAGTAGGTAAATCTACAGTATCAGTTAACTTAGCTGTTGCTTTAGCTCGTCTAGGAAAGAAGGTCGGATTAATCGACGCCGATATTTATGGCTTTAGTGTGCCCGATATGATGGGTGTGACGGATATGCCTAAAGTAGTTGACAATCGTATTTTCCCCGTAGATCGCTTGGGTGTAAAAATGATTTCAATGGGCTTCTTTGTGGAAAACAACGCACCGATTGTATGGCGTGGTCCAATGCTAGGTAAAGTATTAGATCAGTTTTTCCGTGATGTTGAATGGGGAGAGCTAGACTATCTACTATTAGATTTACCTCCAGGCACAGGTGACGTAGCATTAGATATCCATCAAATGCTACCATCATCAAAAGAAATTGTTGTCACAACACCGCATCCGACAGCAGCATTTGTTGCAGCTCGTGCAGGAGCAATGGCTCTTCAAACAGACCATGAAATTTTAGGTGTTATCGAAAATATGGCTTGGTTTGAATCTAAATCAGGTGATCGAGAATTTGTCTTTGGACAAGGAGGCGGACCTAAGCTAGCTGATGAATTACGTACAGAGCTGCTTGGGCAGATCCCGCTTGGTCAACCCGATTGGACAGAAGAAGATTTTGCTCCGTCTGTTTATGCTGAGAAACATCCGACAGGACAAATTTATTTAGACATCGCGACGAAAATCATTGATAAATTAAGTAAATAAATAAAAAACGGATTTCCACCTTTTATGGGGAAATCCGTTTTTAAATTGCTATGGTTACTCAGTACTTTTTTGCTCCTTATCCGATCCGCCATCACTTTCACCACTAGCTTCTTTCTTATCGCCACTTCCTGATGAACCCGTTTCGCCACTCTTTTTAATAAGTTCCTGCCATTTAGATTGCATTAAAGGGCTTTCGATCGTTTCCTTTACCACTTGCTCCATTTGCTTGCGCATATTGGATGATTTTAGGATGGTCTCTAGCTGCTTTTGCATATCGGGTTGCCCAAAAAAGGCCTCCATATCCTTTTGGAAAGTCGGATCTTTTATTAAGTCCTTCATAATATCCTGTTGCTGTTTTTGCATGCTTTTTGCAACAGTTTCTTTAAATTTTGGATCTTCAAAGGTTTTCTTCCAAAAGTCTTCTGCTTCCTTGGAAAGTAATGTTTCCTCAGTAGCCTTTTTCACTTCATCATGCTCTAAAATCAAAAGCTCACGGAAACTTGGCTCCTCCAAAAGCTGTCGCAATGCCTTTTTACCATCCTCTGTTTGCAAAGAGTCAATCATGATTTTTTTTATTTCATCATAGGACATGGTAGAGGTTTTATCTTGTGAACAGGCAGAAAGAAAAAGCATTAGAATCAATAATAAGGTGAATTTTCGCATCGACAATCAGTCCTTTCTCTAGATAGACTCTTTCAATTATTGTTCACATTTCTCGGGACTTTATGTATTGGTTAGGATGAGAAATAGCTTTTTTAACAAGGCATTGATAAAATAAGGACAGATATATTGAGAAATTGGGGGACTTTTAGTTGTGACGATACGAAATTGGGCAAAGTTTTTCTTCTTTGCAATGCTCGTTGGTGGTGCAGTCAACGGAGTTTTTAGTTTATTTATTCGCTGGGAATTTTTCCAACCATACATAGCAAATGGTCAATGGGGCGAATTTTTCGCTGGACTTTTATGGATGGTTTTCTTAGGGTTTACCATGAGTGTTATAGCACAAGCTGGTTTTTTTGCTTATTTAACACTTCATCAAGTAGGTGTTAATATTTTTAGAACACTGACATTATGGAATTGGGTACAGCTATTATTAATTGCCATAACGATTTTCGATATTATATTCTTCCGCTTTATTCCTGGTGTGAAGGATGGACAAAGCTGGTTGTTCTACGTTGGATTATTAATTGTTCTAATATTTGGTGCAATAGCAACAGCTGTTCAAAAAGTAAAATTAACGGGGAAAAAGCATGTAATGATTTCGGCTCTATTCTTTATGATTGTCATTACAACGCTGGAATGGACAATTGCATTAATGGGTCGTGATGAAAATATTAATGAATATGTTGCGCTTTTATTATTCCCATTATTGGCTGTTAATGCGTATCAACTATTAGTATTGCCTAAATATAATGCAAAATCCGATGAAGATCGTCAAAAATTAGAAGCACGCCGCAAAGCTCGTCGTGAACAGGCTAAAAATGCATAAGAAAAAATTGCCTCACTTTAGTGGAGGCAATTTTTTTATGGGGCTTTTTTAGTTTGAACTTTATAACCAAATATATTTTCTTCAATTGACATAAACTTATGTTGTTGTATTAGGGCGTTAAGCTCTTTAAAGGATATTTGATTATTTTGATGGAGTGGGAAAAATACAAAATCACCTTTTTGTAATTTAGGTGTTTTCTCACCCTGCCAAATAAGAGAAGGCGACAGTAAATTCATTTGTTGTTGGAATAAAGATTTCTGTAAATCCTGCGAATATTGATGATTTCGGGTAGCAAACCATAAAGGTTTTTCCTTTAAATACTTTTCATAGATATCAATATCTTTTTGAATGAGCGCAATGTCAACGGGTTCTTCTATTGAATCATCTGGACCAAGTAGTCCTGTAGGCAATTTTCGTTGTTGTATAATTTTTAAATGTTCGGGTGAACGTTTAATCCAGTCGGTATCTAAAAGTAGAAGAGGATAAGGCTCTTTCACCGTTTGAAGCCATTCTAATAGAGAGTCATCAGAGAAAGAAATCTCTACTATAAGAGATGTGCCATAATGTCCTTTCGTGACCACTACTGGTGCATTCGCAATATTAAATACAGAAATCATCGTTGAGTTTATAGGCTTTAGAAAAGCAAAAAGGATTACGATTAAAAGCAGTGAAATCAACGTTTTGCGGACCATAATAATAACCTCATTTCTAAGATTTTAAATAAAAAATGAATCTCTTTAAAAAAACTTATGATTTAGTGTTGACTTTCATGAATAATCGATGTTATTATGTATAAGTCGCCAAGAGGTGACAGTGAAACAAAAAACATGAACCTTGAAAACTGAACAAGCAAAACGTAATCAATAAAGTTTTTAGTAACTAACCTTGGTTAGTGAACAAAACAAAATTTTGGACATCAAAATGATGCCAGCAAAACAATTTGAGCTATTCAAATTTCTTTTATGGAGAGTTTGATCCTGGCTCAGGACGAACGCTGGCGGCGTGCCTAATACATGCAAGTCGAGCGAACAGAGAAGGAGCTTGCTCCTTCGACGTTAGCGGCGGACGGGTGAGTAACACGTGGGCAACCTACCCTATAGTTTGGGATAACTCCGGGAAACCGGGGCTAATACCGAATAATCTGTTTCACCTCATGGTGAAACACTAAAAGACGGTTTCGGCTGTCGCTATAGGATGGGCCCGCGGCGCATTAGCTAGTTGGTGAGGTAACGGCTCACCAAGGCGACGATGCGTAGCCGACCTGAGAGGGTGATCGGCCACACTGGGACTGAGACACGGCCCAGACTCCTACGGGAGGCAGCAGTAGGGAATCTTCCACAATGGGCGAAAGCCTGATGGAGCAACGCCGCGTGAGTGAAGAAGGATTTCGGTTCGTAAAACTCTGTTGTAAGGGAAGAACAAGTACAGTAGTAACTGGCTGTACCTTGACGGTACCTTATTAGAAAGCCACGGCTAACTACGTGCCAGCAGCCGCGGTAATACGTAGGTGGCAAGCGTTGTCCGGAATTATTGGGCGTAAAGCGCGCGCAGGTGGTTTCTTAAGTCTGATGTGAAAGCCCACGGCTCAACCGTGGAGGGTCATTGGAAACTGGGAGACTTGAGTGCAGAAGAGGATAGTGGAATTCCAAGTGTAGCGGTGAAATGCGTAGAGATTTGGAGGAACACCAGTGGCGAAGGCGACTATCTGGTCTGTAACTGACACTGAGGCGCGAAAGCGTGGGGAGCAAACAGGATTAGATACCCTGGTAGTCCACGCCGTAAACGATGAGTGCTAAGTGTTAGGGGGTTTCCGCCCCTTAGTGCTGCAGCTAACGCATTAAGCACTCCGCCTGGGGAGTACGGTCGCAAGACTGAAACTCAAAGGAATTGACGGGGGCCCGCACAAGCGGTGGAGCATGTGGTTTAATTCGAAGCAACGCGAAGAACCTTACCAGGTCTTGACATCCCGTTGACCACTGTAGAGATATAGTTTCCCCTTCGGGGGCAACGGTGACAGGTGGTGCATGGTTGTCGTCAGCTCGTGTCGTGAGATGTTGGGTTAAGTCCCGCAACGAGCGCAACCCTTGATCTTAGTTGCCATCATTTAGTTGGGCACTCTAAGGTGACTGCCGGTGACAAACCGGAGGAAGGTGGGGATGACGTCAAATCATCATGCCCCTTATGACCTGGGCTACACACGTGCTACAATGGACGATACAAACGGTTGCCAACTCGCGAGAGGGAGCTAATCCGATAAAGTCGTTCTCAGTTCGGATTGTAGGCTGCAACTCGCCTACATGAAGCCGGAATCGCTAGTAATCGCGGATCAGCATGCCGCGGTGAATACGTTCCCGGGCCTTGTACACACCGCCCGTCACACCACGAGAGTTTGTAACACCCGAAGTCGGTGAGGTAACCTTTTGGAGCCAGCCGCCGAAGGTGGGATAGATGATTGGGGTGAAGTCGTAACAAGGTAGCCGTATCGGAAGGTGCGGCTGGATCACCTCCTTTCTAAGGATTATTTCGGAATACAAACCTAGGGTTTGTAAGATTACGTTTTGCGTTCAGTTTTGAAGGTTCATTCTTCTGAATGAATTACTTCTAATTATGTGCTCCTGTCGCTACGCTTTCGTCGCAAAGCTGCGAGATGTAGAAGCAGGCAGTAGCTTTGTTCTTTGAAAACTGGATAAAACGACATTGAAATTGTAACAAACACATTTATTTTTTTTAAGTTTTTTATAGGCTTAATAACATTAAGAGGTTTCCGATATTTTTATTGAAAGCCGTTAGGTTAAGTTATTAAGGGCGCACGGCGAATGCCTTGGCACTAGGAGCCGAAGAAGGACGGCACTAACACCGATATGCTTCGGGGAGCTGTAAGTGAGCTTTGATCCGGAGATTTCCGAATGGGGGAACCCACTACGTTTAATCGCGTAGTATCTTGACGTGAATACATAGCGTCTTGAAGGCAGACCCAGGGAACTGAAACATCTAAGTACCTGGAGGAAGAGAAAGAAAAATCGATTCCCTGAGTAGCGGCGAGCGAAACGGGAAGAGCCCAAACCAAGAGGCTTGCCTCTTGGGGTTGTAGGACACTCAATACGGAGTTACAAAAGAGCGAGTTAGATGAAGCGACTTGGAAAGGTCCGCCAGAGCAGGTAAAAGCCCTGTAGTCGAAAGTTCGTTCTCTCCTGAGTGGATCCTGAGTACGGCGGAACACGTGAAATTCCGTCGGAATCCGGGAGGACCATCTCCCAAGGCTAAATACTACCTAGTGACCGATAGTGAACCAGTACCGTGAGGGAAAGGTGAAAAGCACCCCGGAAGGGGAGTGAAAGAGATCCTGAAACCGTGTGCCTACAAGTAGTTAGAGCCCGTTAATGGGTGATAGCGTGCCTTTTGTAGAATGAACCGGCGAGTTACGATTACGTGCGAGGTTAAGCTTTAGAAGGCGGAGCCGCAGCGAAAGCGAGTCTGAATAGGGCGAAATAGTACGTGGTCGTAGACCCGAAACCAGGTGATCTACCCATGTCCAGGGTGAAGGTAAGGTAACACTTACTGGAGGCCCGAACCCACGCACGTTGAAAAGTGCGGGGATGAGGTGTGGGTAGCGGAGAAATTCCAATCGAACTTGGAGATAGCTGGTTCTCTCCGAAATAGCTTTAGGGCTAGCCTCGTGATGAGAATACTGGAGGTAGAGCACTGTTTGGACTAGGGGGCCATCCCGGTTTACCGAATTCAGACAAACTCCGAATGCCAGATATTTATACACGGGAGTCAGACTGCGAGTGATAAGATCCGTAGTCAAAAGGGAAACAGCCCAGACCACCAGCTAAGGTCCCAAAGTAATCGTTAAGTGGAAAAGGATGTGGCGTTGCACAGACAACCAGGATGTTGGCTTAGAAGCAGCCATCATTTAAAGAGTGCGTAATAGCTCACTGGTCGAGTGACGCTGCGCCGAAAATGTATCGGGGCTAAACGATTCACCGAAGCTGTGGATTGACATCTACGATGTCAGTGGTAGGAGAGCGTTCTAAGTGCGTTGAAGTCAGACCGGAAGGACTGGTGGAGCGCTTAGAAGTGAGAATGCCGGTATGAGTAGCGAAAGACGGGTGAGAATCCCGTCCACCGTATGACTAAGGTTTCCTGAGGAAGGCTCGTCCGCTCAGGGTTAGTCGGGACCTAAGCCGAGGCCGATAGGCGTAGGCGATGGACAACAGGTTGATATTCCTGTACCACCTCCTCACCGTTTGAGAAATGGGGGGACGCAGTAGGATAGGGTAAGCGCGCTGTTGGTTATGCGCGTCCAAGCAGTAAGGCGTGTGTGTAGGCAAATCCGCACACTGTAACGTTGAGCTGTGATGGCGAGTCCGTATGGACGAAGTTCCTGATTTCACACTGCCAAGAAAAGCCTCTATCGAGGTGAGAGGTGCCCGTACCGCAAACCGACACAGGTAGTCGAGGAGAGAATCCTAAGGTGTGCGAGAGAACTCTCGTTAAGGAACTCGGCAAAATGACCCCGTAACTTCGGGAGAAGGGGTGCTCTTGAGCGTGCAAGCGCATGAGAGCCGCAGTGAATAGGCCCAGGCGACTGTTTAGCAAAAACACAGGTCTCTGCAAAACCGTAAGGTGACGTATAGGGGCTGACGCCTGCCCGGTGCTGGAAGGTTAAGAGGAGTGGTTAGCGCAAGCGAAGCTGCGAATTGAAGCCCCAGTAAACGGCGGCCGTAACTATAACGGTCCTAAGGTAGCGAAATTCCTTGTCGGGTAAGTTCCGACCCGCACGAAAGGCGTAACGATCTGGGCACTGTCTCAACGAGAGACTCGGTGAAATTATAGTACCTGTGAAGATGCAGGTTACCCGCGACAGGACGGAAAGACCCCGTGGAGCTTTACTGTAGCCTGATATTGAATTTTGGTACAACTTGTACAGGATAGGTAGGAGCCAGAGATCTCGGAGCGCCAGCTTCGAAGGAGGCGTCGGTGGGATACTACCCTGGTTGTATTGAAATTCTAACCCATGCCCCTTAGCGGGGCAGGAGACAGTGTCAGGCGGACAGTTTGACTGGGGCGGTCGCCTCCTAAAAGGTAACGGAGGCGCCCAAAGGTTCCCTCAGAATGGTTGGAAATCATTCGTAGAGTGTAAAGGCACAAGGGAGCTTGACTGCGAGACCTACAAGTCGAGCAGGGTCGAAAGACGGGCTTAGTGATCCGGTGGTTCCGCATGGAAGGGCCATCGCTCAACGGATAAAAGCTACCCCGGGGATAACAGGCTTATCTCCCCCAAGAGTCCACATCGACGGGGAGGTTTGGCACCTCGATGTCGGCTCATCGCATCCTGGGGCTGTAGTCGGTCCCAAGGGTTGGGCTGTTCGCCCATTAAAGCGGTACGCGAGCTGGGTTCAGAACGTCGTGAGACAGTTCGGTCCCTATCCGTCGTGGGCGTAGGAAATTTGAGAGGAGCTGTCCTTAGTACGAGAGGACCGGGATGGACACACCGCTGGTGTACCAGTTGTCTTGCCAAAGGCATCGCTGGGTAGCTATGTGTGGACGGGATAAGTGCTGAAAGCATCTAAGCATGAAGCCCCCCTCAAGATGAGATTTCCCATTACGCAAGTAAGTAAGATCCCTCAAAGACGATGAGGTAGATAGGTTCGAGGTGGAAGTGTGGTGACACATGGAGCTGACGAATACTAATCGATCGAGGACTTAACCAAAACGTTTGAACCATTCAATGAACCGTTTATCCAGTTTTGAAAGAATAATTTCTTTTATGAAGGGTTTCAAGATACGAGTAGTTCGAGGAAGCAATAAAGAGAGGGAAGGAGCGTACTCAAGTACGTGACTGACTGAACGACAGAAGCTGACGAAGAAATGCGATGTATATTGAAAGCCGACCATAGTCTAGTGATGATGGCAAAGAGGTCACACCCGTTCCCATACCGAACACGGAAGTTAAGCTCTTTAGCGCCGATGGTAGTTGGGGGCTTCCCCCTGTGAGAGTAGGACGTCGCTAGGCGCAAAAAGTCGCTGCTGATACACTCAGTAGTGGCTTTTTTTACTTAAGCTAACTAATAAATTGAGATGATTTATAAAAATATAAAAAAGAAGGCATGCCTTAAGTGGAATGCCTTCTTTTTTGATATTTAATGTGTTTGAACAGTGGCAGCTCGTAGTTCAATGCGGCGAATTTTTCCGGATGTTGTTTTTGGTAACTCATCAATAAAAACAATACTACGAGGGTATTTATACGGTGCTGTTAACGCCTTTACATGCTCTTGTAACTCCTTTGTTAACTCGACTTCATCTCGCTCTTTGAAGCTCTCTCGTAAGATAACAAAGGCCTTCACAATATGGCCTCTAATTTCATCTGGTGCAGCAACAACTGCACATTCTTGTACAGCTTCATGTTTGTTTAATGCATCTTCAACTTCGAATGGACCAATCGTATAACCAGAAGATATAATAATGTCATCTCCACGACCTTCAAACCAGAAATACCCATCTTCATCACATTTAGCTTGATCGCCCGTAATATACCAATCACCGCGAAATGCAGCTTGCGTTCGTTCTGGCTCTTTGTAATACTCCTTAAATAGAGCTGGTGAGGATTTGTGGATGGCAATATCGCCAACCTCTCCTACAGGTGCTTCATTTCCTTCATTGTCGATAATACGTACAATATTACCTGGAGTTGGAACACCCATGGATCCAGGGCGTAATTCAGTGTTTTCGAGTGTACCAATTAATAATGTATTCTCTGTCTGTCCATAGCCATCACGTACTTTTAGCCTGAAACGATTCATAAATGTTTCAATGACTGGGCGATTTAACGGTTCACCAGCAGAGACTGCACTACGGAGGGATGAAAGATTATAGTCTTGCAAATTATCAATTTTCGCCATAATACGATATTCAGTTGGTGTGCAGCAAAGGACATTTATTTTTTCATCTTGTATGAGCTGAAGGTACGTTTTTGCATCGAATCCACCATGATAAACAAATGCAGTAGCACCGAGCATGATTGTAGATAAGAAAGGGCTCCAAATCCATTTTTGCCAGCCAGGAGCTGCTGTAGCCCATACTAAGTCGCCTTCACGTACGCAGAGCCATTTTGAAGCAGCTGTTCGAATATGCGCATATCCCCAGCCATGTGAATGTACTACACCTTTAGGTTTCCCAGTTGTCCCAGATGTATAGGAAAGGAACGCCATGTCATCACGTTTAGTAGCTACTGCTGTAAATGTAGTTGGCTGTGTGCTTGCCAGTACATCTAAAGAAGCCCAATCGCCTTTTGCAGTACCAATAACTAATTTGTTCTTTAATGTGTCTACAGTAGAAGAAATTTGGTCAACCTCACCTGTAAATGCTTCATAGGCAATAACTGCACTAGCAGAAGAGTGCTCCATGCGATATTCTAAGTCACTTGCACGTAGCATTTCTGAACATGAAATAGGCACGATGCCAGCCTTTAAACAGCCAAGAAAAACAAAATAGGCTTCTGGTAGGCGAGGAATAATAACTAGAACGCGATCTCCCTTTCGAAGTCCTGTCTCTGTAAAAGCATTTGCGTATTGATTCATTTTTTGGACAAGCTCTACATAGGAAACTGTTCGTCTCTCTTGTTGCGTATTTAACCAGCGTATTGCTTGGCGATCACTATCTTGTGAAAACTTTTCTAATTCCTCTGTGATATTATAAAATTCAGGTGCAATTAAATCATTTGTTACCATCCGAATATTCCTCCCCCAAGAAATTTGATAGAAAATTCTTAAAACTATTTTTATTTTAACAATTGCAATAATATACAGCAAGAATATTTAGCACGCAAAATAGAAATATTAGATTTAATAGAGAACTATTATGCTTTTGGATTAATTTTTAAACCTACTTCGACAAAAAATATAAAAATTTTCATAAAATATGTTGCATAATTTATAATGCTTGCTATAATAATAAATGTACTTAAGAGGTTGTCTAAAACCGAAGTGAATAGTATCGTTCCGAAGTAGCTCAGTTGGTAGTAGCACCTGACTGTTAATCAGGTTGTCGCAGGTTCGAGTCCTGCCTTCGGAGCCATTTTTTTGCCCATTTTTAAGAAGCTGTTATACATAAAAAAAGTTATAAAAAAGTATTGCAACTATTAAGAAATGATGTTATTATAAATCTTGTCTTGTTTGAGACGTGATACTGGCCCCTTGGTCAAGTGGTTAAGACACCGCCCTTTCACGGCGGTAACACGGGTTCGAATCCCGTAGGGGTCACCATTTAAAACATAGGCTTTATAAAGAAAAATAAACTGTGATATAACACCTGTTTCTATGGAGGATTAGCTCAGCTGGGAGAGCATCTGCCTTACAAGCAGAGGGTCGGCGGTTCGAGCCCGTCATCCTCCACCATTATTGTGTTATTTCGGAGGGGTAGCGAAGTGGCTAAACGCGGCGGACTGTAAATCCGCTCCTTAGGGTTCGGCGGTTCGAATCCGTCCCCCTCCACCAGTTTTATAAATGATTGGGGTATAGCCAAGCGGTAAGGCAACGGATTTTGATTCCGTCATGCCTAGGTTCGAATCCTAGTACCCCAGCCATTTTTCTTTGATGAGCCATTAGCTCAGTTGGTAGAGCATCTGACTTTTAATCAGAGGGTCGAAGGTTCGAGTCCTTCATGGCTCACTTTTTTAGAATAAAGTATATTCAAAAGTGTTATAATAACTATAGATAACTAATCTCTTACTGAAAACAGTAGGAGATTTTTTTATGTTATCAAAAATTGAATAAATATGCACTTTTTTGTCTAGTTGAGCCAAGTGGTATCTAGGCTTTACAATAATATTATAACTTTTAGGGGGTATAAAAACATGAATAAATTTAATATTTCTATTATTGGAGTACCAACAGACTATGGACAAACACGTCGTGGCGTAGATATGGGGCCAAGCGCGATTCGCTATGCAGGCGTTGTGGAACGTTTGGAGGCTATTGGACATGAAGTACAAGACCAAGGGGATATTCGTGTCAGTCAAAAACTTGCAGACGCACCTGTCGATGAGAAATTACTGAATTTAGAGGAAGTTGTAGATGTTAGCACGGCTTTAGCTAATAGCGTGCATGAAGTAGTAGAACAAAATAAGTTCCCACTTGTATTTGGTGGAGACCATAGTATTGCTATTGGCACACTAGCTGGATTAGGTGAGCATTATAAAAATCTTGGCGTTATTTGGTATGATGCTCATGCAGATTTAAATACACCTGAAACAACACCATCTGGCAACATCCATGGGATGCCATTAGCAGTTAGTATTGGACTAGGTCATGAGCGATTAGTGCAAATTCGTAATTATGCACCGAAAATTAAACCAGAGAACGTTATTATTATCGGAGCTCGTTCAGTAGATCCTGGTGAGCGTGAGTTAATTCGTCAACAAGGGATTAAAGTATATACAATGCACGAGATTGATCGACTTGGTATGACGCGTGTCATGGAAGATGCACTTGCTTACTTGAAAGAACGTAATGTTGATGGATTACATCTATCACTTGATTTAGATGGCTTAGATCCGCTTTACACGCCAGGAGTTGGTACACCCGTTCCTGGAGGAATTACGTATCGAGAAAGTCATTTAGCAATGGAAATGTTACAAGAATCAGGGATGCTAACATCAGCAGAGTTTGTAGAAGTAAACCCAATTTTAGATGAGAAGAATACAACAGCAAATGTGGCTGTTGCATTAATGGGATCTTTATTCGGAGAGACACTAGTTTAAAGAAAATTTGACAAAAAATTGCCTGTTGCCACATTGCATAAAAATCTTTTGTTATAATTGAATTAAAACGAAACTTTTCTTATCGATGGGTCGTATAGTATAAGACAGTTGTAAAGGTGGAGAAGTCAACACAATGGATGCGTTAGTAAACAAGAGAATAAAACAAGTGCTTAAAGGCGATCAAAACGCATTTGCCGATATTGTGAGTCTCTATCAGCACAAACTGTACCAAGTATGCTATCGAATGTTAGGCAACAAACAAGAGTCTGAAGACATTGCTCAAGAAGCTTTTGTGCGTGCTTATATGAATTTGCATACTTTTGATCAGAAAAGAAAGTTTTCGACGTGGCTTTATCGCATAGCGACAAACCTCTGCATTGACCGTATTCGCAAAAAGAAACCGGATTATTATTTAGATGCAGAAGTAGCTGGTACAGAAGGGCTTGATATGTATTCGCAAATCGCAGCAGACGACCAGCTACCAGAGGAGCAGTTAGAGCAAATGGAGCTGCAAGATCGCATTCAATATGAAATTGGACGATTGCCGGATAAATACCGTTCGGTTATAGTATTGAAATATATAGAAGAGTTATCGTTACAAGAGATTAGCGAGATTTTAGATATGCCGCTTGGAACGGTGAAAACGAGGATTCACCGCGGACGTGAGGCATTACGTAAGCAATTAAACAATCTGTAGGAGGGGGAGCGTCATGAATACTTGTCCAGAGCATATTATAGACTATATGCATGATTATTTAGACGGTGACATTAGTCGTGAGCATGAGCAAGAGTTGAAACAACACTTGCATACATGTAATGATTGTAAACAGTTGATGCAAGAATTGAGTGAAACAATCGCCTTTGTGAAGAGTGCTTCCCATATTACAGCGCCTCCGGATTTTGAAGCAGCAGTGATGGCTCGTTTACCAAAACCAAAAAGTCGAGTAGGTATACAAAAATGGATACGCCGGCATCCGTTCTTTGTGGCAGCAGCAGTATTTTGCTTATTCATGAGTGCTACATTGATGGGTAGCTTTATGGATGACCAGCATTTTTCAGTGACCAAACAACCGAACTTAGTTGTTGATGGTCAAACGGTGATTGTACCTGAAGGAGAAGTAGTGAAGGGCGATATTGTTGTTAAAAATGGTGATTTGGTTGTTGAAGGTGAAGTTGATGGCAATGTCACAGTAATTAACGGGCAATATATGGCGTCTTCAGCGGTAGTTTCAGGCAAAATTGAGGAAATTGACGAAGTATTTGAATGGTTATGGTATACGATTAAAAATTCTGTAAAAACGGCCATGACATTTGAGGAAAAAGATGAAACTAAATAACACTCTATACGTCCTAAAAAATAGTGCACGTGAGAGGCTGAAAGGTCTACTCTTATGAGTAGACTTTTTATTTGAAAAAAGTTACATTTGTTAAGAATGTGATATACTTGAATGTGTATGGATTCGCAATGAAAAGTGGGGGATGCCACGTGCAAATTATCGAACATTTCACGGATTTAACACCTGTGAATATTGTTATTAACTTCATTGATGTACTGCTCGTGTGGTACGTTGTTTATAAAGTCTTAACCCTCATTAAAGGTACGAAGGCTGTCCAATTACTGAAGGGAATATTTGTCATTATTATTGCCCGACTTGCAACAGACCTTTTAGGGTTACAAACTCTAGGCTGGATGTTACAACAGGTCATTGAGTTTGGTTTCTTAGCGATTATTATCATATTCCAACCAGAAATCAGACGTGGTTTAGAACAAATTGGGCGAGGAAAGCTATTCCAGCGTTCATCAAGTCAAGAAGAAGAAGAACAAACAAGGCTCATTGAGGCGATGAAGAAGTCTGTTAGTTACATGGCTAAACGTCGAATCGGTGCGTTAATTTCTATTGAAAAAGAAACAGGCCTTAATGAATATATTGAAACGGGTATAGGACTAAATGCTGAAATCTCATCAGAACTGCTGATTAATATCTTTATACCGAATACACCACTTCATGATGGAGCGGTTATTATGCAAAAAGATAAAGTTACAGCAGCAGCTTGTTATTTACCCCTATCTGAAAGTCCATTTATTTCAAAGGAGTTAGGGACACGTCACCGTGCTGCACTTGGCTTAAGTGAAGTTACGGATGCTATTACAATTGTTGTCTCAGAAGAAACAGGTGCAATTAGTATTACGTTAAATGGTAATCTCCACCGTAATCTTTCTCTAGAGGAGTTTGAAACACTATTACGAAAAATGTGGTTCGGTTCAGCACAAGAGTCAAATGCTGCCTCTAAGTTGACTTGGAGGGGGAAAAAGAATGGATAAAATGATGGATAGCCCTTGGGTATTAAGAATCATAGCGCTATTTTTGGCATTTTTGCTTTTTTTCTCAGTTCGTACCGAGTTATCTCCAATCAATACAACAACAACGACTGAACAGACGGATATTATTCGAGATGTGCCAGTAGATGTTTACTATGATAATGAAAATCTGATTGTCACAGGCTTACCTGAAACAGTAGATGTGAAGATAAAAGGGCCAATGCCTGTTGTTATAAAAACAAGAGCTACAAAAGATTTCTCTGTATTTGTCGATTTAAGTAATCTATTGATTGGGGAGCATGATGTAAAGCTACAATACGAAAATATTTCTGATAAGTTAAAGGTTACATTAGACCCTGCAACTATTCATGTGAATATTGAGGAAAAGGTCACGAAAGAGTTCCGAGTGGACCCTGAAATGAATAATAGACTAATCGAAGAAGGTTATATTTTAAAAGATATGACTGCTGATCCACCAACCGTTTACGTAACAGGTGCAAAAAGTGCTATTGAAAGCATTAGCTATGTAAAAGCTACTGTTGCAGGTGAGCAAGGCTTGAAGCAATCCTTCTCGCAGGATGCGGCAGTAAAAGTATTGGATCGAGATCTAAACAAGTTAGATGTGACGATAGAGCCTGAAACTGTGAAGGTTCAAGTTGATATAGCAGAATATAGTCGAGAAATTCCAGTGGTCCTGAAAGAAACAGGGCAAGCAGCACAAGACATTACGATCAATTCGTTAACATTTGCGCCAAGAATGATAAAAGTGTATGGTAGAAAATCAATTATTGACGGTTTGACAGAAATTCCAGTTATAGTTGACCTGTCAAAAATTACTGAGTCTCAAACTTATGAATTTGATGTAAAATTACCAGATGGTGTGACAAAAATATCTGACAAGAAAATAAAAGTGAAGGCAGATATTACAAAAGTAGAGCAAGAAGAACAACAGAAAACACCAGCTTCTACAGAGGAAACGCCACCTCCAACTGAAGAACCAGATGTGACGGATGATAGTACTACTACTGATAAAAATACATCATCTGAGGAAACGGAAGATATTGATTCTTAAACAATATCTGACTATAATTTTATTTTGATTCTAAATCAAAATCCAATCGTGGTTTGTGCTGGTGAGTAGTTAGGACAGGAGTCACCAACAAATCGATTGAGGGGATATTAATAATTACCGAATGAATGAATAAAAACAGACTTTTCCAAAAGTAAGCGGACAAGTGTCTTTTGGGCGATAGTAACTCAAGAGACACAGTCTTGCATTGAAGGAGAGAATAAGTAGAATGGGTAAATATTTTGGAACAGATGGCGTCCGTGGAGTCGCGAATAGTGAATTAACACCAGAGTTTGCATTTAAACTAGGTCGTATCGGTGGCTATGTTTTAACAAAAGATGCAACTGATCGTCCAAAGGTTTTAATTGGTCGTGACACACGTATTTCAGGTGAGATGCTTGAAGGTGCACTTGTTGCTGGTCTTTTATCGATTGGGGTAGAAGTAATGCGTCTTGGTATTATTTCAACACCAGGTGTGGCATACCTTACTCGAATTATGAGCGCAGATGCAGGCGTTATGATTTCAGCTTCACATAACCCAGTTGCTGATAATGGCATTAAATTTTTTGGTCCCGATGGTTTTAAGTTAACGGATGCTCAAGAAGCGGAAATTGAAGTGTTGCTTGATGCACAAGAGGATACACTACCACGCCCAATTGGAGCCGATTTAGGATCTGTAAGTGACTATTTCGAAGGTGGTCAAAAATATATTCAATACTTAAAGCAAACAGTGGATGAGGAATTTGATGGTATCCTGGTAGCACTAGACTGTGCTCATGGAGCTACATCAGCATTGGCTACACATTTATTTGCGGACCTAGAAGCTGATATTTCTACAATGGGAGCTTCTCCAACAGGCTTAAATATTAATGATGGTGTAGGTTCTACACATCCAGAAGGACTAGCTAAATTTGTTACTGAAAAGGGTGCAGATGTTGGTTTAGCATTTGATGGAGATGGTGACCGATTAATTGCTGTAGATGAGAACGGTAAGATTGTTGATGGCGATCAAATTATGTTTATCATTGGTAAGTATTTAAATGCGGTAGGACGCTTGAAAAAGCAAACGATTGTTTCAACAGTTATGAGCAATATGGGCTTCTACAAAGCTGTTGCTGACAACGGTATGCAAAGTGTACAAACTGCTGTTGGTGATCGTTATGTTGTAGAAGAAATGCGTGCCAAAGAATACAATTTAGGTGGCGAACAATCAGGGCATATTGTTTTTCTAGACTTTAATACAACAGGTGATGGATTACTTACTGGCATTCAGCTTGTCAACATTATGAAAGCGACTGGTAAAAAGCTTTCAGAGCTTGCTGCTGAAATGAAAATCTTCCCTCAGCGTCTTGTCAATGTACGTGTAACAGATAAGCATGCTGTGACTGACAATGCGAAGGTGGCTGCTGTCATTGCAGAGGTAGAAGCAGAAATGGCCGGCAATGGTCGTGTTCTAGTGCGCCCTTCAGGGACTGAACCACTTGTACGTGTAATGGTAGAAGCAGCAACAGAAACAGATTGTGAGCGTTTTGTTGAGCGTATTGCGGACGTAGTACGTGCGGAGATGGGCTTAGCAGAATAATATATAGAAACTCGATTTCCATAACAGAAAATCGAGTTTTTCTTGTTTAAAAAGAATGTTTGAAATGAATGAGATGGGGAACAGTAGTAAGGAGTCACAATAACAAGGAGTGTTTAATTGATATGGCTAAAATTGCTACAGTGATAACAGATATGTTTGAGGACATTGAGTTTACAAGCCCCAAAGAAGCTCTAGAAGCAGCTGGGCATCAGCTCGTAACAATTGATACCGAAGCAGGTAAGGAAGTTAAGGGGAAACATGGAGAGCCAGTGAAAATAGATAAAGGAATTGAGGAAGTAAACGCCTCAGAATTTGATGCGTTATTTATTCCTGGTGGTTTTTCACCTGATATATTACGAGCAGATGATCGTGTAGTGGCATTTGTAAAATCCTTTATGGATGACATGAAGCCGACCTTTGCTATTTGTCATGGACCACAGCTGCTAATTACAGCTAAGACACTGAATGGTCGTGATACCACAGGCTATAAATCCATTCAAGTGGATTTAGAAAATGCAGGGGCAATATTCCATGATGAAGAAGTATTCGTCTGTCAAAAGCAGCTCGTAACAAGTAGAACGCCAGACGATCTTCCAGCCTTTAATAGAGAAATAGTTAAATTATTAGACAATAAATAAAAGATAGGCACAAGCAGTCAATTGCTTGTGCCTTTTTGTGGAATTTACTCCGCTTTATTTAGCATAGCAACTAATTATTTGTCTACATATTTGTCACGAAAAAGCATGGGGATTAGGTGTTTTTTATAACGAAAATTTGACGGATAGCATATGATTGAGTATGATGGAGAAGTTGAAGATGACGAGGTCCGACCTTATCCTTTAACGAGCGCTAAGGAGGAAAGAAAGCGCAAAATCGGAAAACAATTATAGCGCCTGAGCTGAAGAAATCGGACGACAAGATCTTCAGCAGACGAGGTGGAGGTTTATCGAAAATTCGGCGGATGCCTCCCAATCGACATACCCGATTGTCATTTTTCATTTTGAAAGCATTTAAGTGATTGAATGTACAGAAAATGGAGAAGGTATAGTAAAAGCAATAGATAAATCAAAGAAGCTTCACCTATCGAAAAAACTCTAATCAGTTGGCTGAATGAGTGGGTGGCTTGCATGTAAGGGAGTGCTTATTTTAAATATAAAATAAAGCATCGCTCGTACATTCAAAAAACTTCGATAGGATGAGGTCTAGTTTGTCATTGCATGAAATTGACAATATCGGAGGACGAGAATTTATGTGTGGAATTGTAGGATATATTGGTGAATCAGATGCAAAGGAAATTTTATTAAAGGGTTTAGAGAAGCTTGAATACCGCGGCTATGACTCAGCTGGTATTGCAGTACGTAATGAAGAAGGTGTAACAGTTTTTAAAGAAAAAGGACGTATTGCAGACTTACGTGAAGCGGTGGACGAGGAAGTTGCAGCAAAAATTGGAATTGGTCATACACGTTGGGCAACACACGGTGTACCCAATCGTTTAAATGCTCACCCACATCAAAGTGCATCAGGACGCTTTACACTTGTGCATAATGGGGTTATTGAAAACTATCATTTATTACAAAAAACATATTTAAAAGGCATTCCGATGAAATCTGATACAGATACAGAGGTTATCGTGCAATTAGTAGAGTTATTTGTGAAAGAAGGTCTTAGCACAGCAGAAGCTTTCCGTAAAACTTTATCTCTATTACATGGCTCATATGCCCTTGCATTATTAGATGCTGAAGCGACAGATACTATTTTTGTTGCAAAAAATAAATCACCACTTTTAGTAGGTATTGGTGAAGGCTTCAATGTTGTTGCTTCGGACGCAATGGCTATGCTACAAGTAACGGATCAATACGTGGAGCTTCATGACAAAGAGGTTGTAATTGTACACAAAGCAAGTGTCGAAATTACAAAATTAGATGGTTCTGTAGTAGAGCGTGCACCATATACAGCGGAGCTTGATATGAGCGATATTGAAAAAGGAACTTATCCTCACTATATGTTAAAAGAAATGGATGAGCAGCCAACTGTAATTCGTAAAATTATTCAAGCATATGAAGGCGACAATGGCGATTTAACAATTGACGCAGAGATTTTAGAGGCATTGAGAGCAGCGGATCGCTTATATATTATTGCGGCAGGCACGAGCTACCATGCAGGTCTCATCGGTAAACAATATTTCGAAAAAATGGCGGGTATCCCAGTAGAGGTTCATATTTCTAGTGAATTCGGCTACAACATGCCATTACTATCAGAAAAGCCTTTATTTATCTTTATTACACAATCAGGTGAAACAGCTGACAGCCGTCAAGTACTTGTAAAAATTAAAGAGCTTGGCTATCCAACATTAACGATTACAAACGTACCTGGTTCAACGCTATCACGTGAAGCAGATCATACATTGTTATTACATGCAGGCCCGGAAATTGCAGTGGCTTCTACAAAAGCTTATGTTGCTCAAGTAGCAGTACTTGCGTTAGCAGCGTATGTAACGGCAAAGGCAAATGGTAAAGGCTTAGAATTTGATTTAAAACAAGAGCTTGCGATTGCCGCTAATGGAATCCAAACAATTATCGATTCAAAAGATGTGTTAGAAGATATTGCAGAAGACTACTTAAAAATCGCGCGTAACGCATTCTTCATTGGCCGTAATATGGACTTCTATGTCAGCCTAGAAGGGGCCTTAAAACTGAAAGAAATCTCGTACATTCAAGCAGAAGGCTTTGCTGGTGGCGAACTGAAGCACGGAACAATTGCCTTAATCGAAGAAGGTACACCAGTGTTTGCACTTGTCACTCAAGCATCAGTAGGATTAAATATCCGTGGTAATGTCAAAGAAGTAGCAGCTCGTGGCGCATATCCTTGTATCATTGCAATGGCAGGCATTGATGAAGATGGTGACCGTCTAGTCATTCCGCATGTTCACGAATTACTAACACCACTTGTATCTGTAGTGCCATTACAATTAATTAGCTACTATGCAGCACTTCACCGTCGTTGTGATGTGGATAAACCACGTAACTTGGCTAAATCGGTGACTGTTGAATAGGATTAGGTTTAAGCATTTATGCTAGTGTAGTCTAATAAAAAATATTGATTGTTTATAACAAAGTTTGACCATTTGAAATAAAGTTTGGTTAAAAATGACCTCTTCGGATTTGGTATCCAGAAGAGGTCATTTTTGATTCTTTGGAAAAAGGTAATTTTATAGGAATGAATTTAATTGGTTAGAACATTAATATGGAAAAGGTTCTTGGTGTAATTTTATAAAAAAGATTGATCATTTATAACAAAGTTCGCTTATTTAAAATAAAGATTGATTAAAGATCCTGTGTTGATACGTAGGATCTTTTCTTATTCCACAATCGGGCCAATATTGTTGCAGATATAAAAAGAGGCTGATATTACATCAACCTCTTTTTAATGATTTTTAGGATGCAGCGATTACTTCGCAAGATATATCAAAAAATGAATGAAGAACCTTGATATCCTATATTTAAAGGAGGTGCCTTCGTTGTATAACCATGAAATTATAATTAAGAAAATCATTTTGTATGTGGAAGAAAACCTATACGAACCACTTACTTTGGAAAATATAGCAGCACAATCAAATTTTTCAAAGTATCACTTTCATCGAATATTCCAATCCACGATTGGCATGACAGTAACTGAATATATTCGGTTAAGAAGATTGGCTAATGCTTCTTCCGCCTTACTTTATACAAGTGAACGCATTCTTGATATCGCTTTATATTATCAGTTTGAATCACAAGAATCATTTACAAGAGCATTTAAAGAGATTTATAAGCTACCACCTGGCAAATATCGCAGAATGATGTCAGACGTACTTAAAATTAAGGAGGAAACATATATGGATACAAAGGTGAAAGGTTGGTTTTTAAGTGGATCAAATCCATTTAATTACGAAATGGGAATTGACCATGAAGTTGTTCATCAGGGGAAAGCATCAGGTTATTTAAAATCCAAAACAGTGTTAGATTCAACTGAATTCGCTACCATGATGCAAACATTTAAGGCTAATCAGTTTGTTGGAAAGCGCATTAGACTCTCTTGTTTCATCCGTACAGAAGAGGTAGATACGTACGCTGGGATGTGGATGCGAGTAGACGACACAATGGGAGATGTTCTTCAATTTGATAATATGAGTAATCGCCCCATTAAAGGAACAACAAACTGGAACCATTATTCTATTATTTTAGATGTTCCAACCCAAAGTGCTGTTATTTCGTTTGGTATCATCCTGTCTGGACAAGGAACTGTATGGGCAGATCAATTTACTTTTGAAGAAGTGAATGAAAGTATTCCAACAACTAATTTAGAGATGCATGGTGAACTGCTGGACGAGCCAATAAATTTATCGTTTGACGAGGAAATATGATTTAAGGAAGGGTGATAACATGGCTAATTTTGGTATAAAAGATACCGAGGTAGTATTAAGTATTATAGTTATAATTGCAATTATGGCTGTAAAGTTTGTAGGAATTAACACGCTTGTTCATTACTTAAAGTTTTGGTGAAAATATTGCTTAACTATACCGCAATCGGGCCATTTAATGGAGGAAGAATCACAAGTAATATTGAATATTTATGGTATCATTTAGTGAAAAAAATTAAGGAAAGGTGATGTATGTAATGAGTACATCTGAAATATTTATGAAAAGCACCATACCAATATTCCGTATTTTTAATGAGGAGAAAGCGAAAGAATTTTATTTAACATTTTTGGGGTTTGCATTGGATTGGGAACATCGATTTGAGGATGATCTACCTTTATACATGCAAATTTCTTATGGAAATTGTATTATTCATCTTTCAGAACATCATGGAGATTGCTGTCCAGGAGGTGCTATAAGAATTGAAGTAGAAAACCTAGAGTTACTCCATTCAAACCTTATATCAAAGAAATACAAATATACGCGTCCTGGCATCGAAACAACCCCTTGGAATTCTCAGGAAGTTTGCATTGGAGACCCATTTGGAAATAGAATTGTTTTTTTTGAGAACCTTCAAAAATAACATTGGGTAACTTATTTTGATGATACAAGTAGAAAGGATTCAAGAATACATTAAATATGGATGAAGGCACTTGGAATCGAGCAAGAGGTTGGGCTTTGGAAGGATTTAATTACTTACAATTTTAATAGAAATCAACCTACAAAATAAAAGCATCGAATCATTTGATTCGATGCTTTGGTATTATAATCTATTATATGTTTCATCAAGAGTTCCAAAAACTTTGGAATACCTTCAATACCTTGTAAAGTATTGAAACCAGTTATCTTTTGTAGTCATTTTAAACCATATTCATAACATCGCTACCTTTTTATAAAGTATATCGCTCCATTAAAGAATTTAATTCACGATTTAATTCCGTTAGTTTTTCAGCAGCATTAGCAACATCAGCAATTGCTTTAATGTGCTCATCTATGGAAGCAGCAATTTCCTGTACGGAAGCGGCCGTCTGTTCTGATACGCTGGACGCACTTTCGATTCCTTCACTCATCAACTTATTATAGGAGGTCATAACGTCCATTTCTTTATTAACTGCTAATATCGATTCCACAATTTGCTTAACAGAATCAGACATTTGATTGAATTTACTTTGTGTTAGCACTACATCATCATTTAACTTTTTAGCAGTCTCCATTGTTCCTTCTACAGTTTCAACTGTTTTAGTTGTTTCTGAAACAATGGATGAAACCACTCCTTGTACTTGGTGAGTAGCATTTTTCGATTGTTCTGCTAGTTTCCTTATTTCATCGGCAACAACTGAAAAACCTCTACCATACTCACCAGCTCTTGCTGCTTCAATGCTTGCGTTTAAAGCGAGTAAATTCGTCTGTTCAGCGATTGTTTCAATTGTTTCCATTACCTGTGTGATTTGATTGATTTTACTATTTAAATTTTTAATCTCATAACTGACTTCTTCTGATGCTGCCAATGAATCAGTATTGGATTGTTGTAATTGATGAACTATTGCAATTCCCTCGGCTGATATTTTTTCAGCATGTTTTGTAATGTCGTACATCACTTTACTTTGTTTTTCCGTAGTTTCTATCGAGCTTGATAATAGCTCTACTGTTCGGTTTATCTTGTCCAAATCATGGGCTTGTTCTTGTGTACCAGTAGCAATTTCGTTAACTGCTCTACCAACTTCATCACTACTAGCAGATGTTTCTTCTGAAATTGCTGATAAGTTGGTCGCTGAATCCAATAAATGTTCACTAGTATTTTTAGTCTTTTCGACGAGTGTACGTAATTGCTGTGACATTTTATTAAAAGCAGTCGCAAGTTGCCCAATTTCATCACTTGATTCAGGTAGATTGGTAACAATTATATGACCATCAGCAATTTTTGTTGATGCTTCAGCTACTTCTTTTAGTGTATTTAATTTCCTCCGAATACCTAAATAAAACACAATTGAACTTAAAATAATGAGTACAATTGTTGCACCAAAGATAATATATTGTAAGATGTTTAATCCTTCATAAAATTCATCTTGAAAAACAGCAATTCCAAGAGTCCAACCCCAAGGCTCAAAATATTCTGTATAGGCTGTTTTATCTTTAAAAGAACCATCTGGCTGTTTATCAGAATAAACGACATAGCGATCTGATTCATTTTCGGACTTGCCGCCTGCAACGATCTTTTCTCGATTACTTCTGTTGAGATCATCGACAGGAGCTCCACCTATTTTAGAGGGATGGAGTTGTAACACTAAATCCTCGTCAAAAGCTAATATATAACCATTTTCTTTGTAAGTAAAATGGGACTTTTGATAATCGTACTCTCCATTTTCATTTACTGGCCCATTTAGAATAATTCTCGCTTGTTCTTTACCTTCCTCTAGTGTTATTTTGCCAATTTCCACTTCTTCATTAATCAGTTCTAATGAAGTATAAGCCCCCTTGACGATGCTTTGTAGTTCTCTTTGACCGGATTCTAAGAGCTGATTTTTGGCAACAACATAACTTGTTGAGCCGATAATCACAACTGTTACAAGTATAATAATTGTGATTAGTAGCATTAACTTTCTTGAAATGCTTCGTAACTGTAAAATTCTCTTCATCATTTGCTTCCTCCCACAACTATATATAGGTATATTTCGACAGTAATCTACATAATTCAATGGTATCGGAATTATTTTTTATATTACGCTGTATATGAAAAGCTAGAAGCAAATTCTTCTTATTTATTAGGGTGGGTATTATTACATGATTAACCAAATTAAAAACTGGATAAAGGATGTTAAGAAAAGAAATTCATATATAACATGTTTGGATTAATCATTCCTGTTTATCAAGTCTAATAGGTGAATATTATTGGAGCAAACTTTTTTACAGCTACAACAATTGAAAATGATTATCATTTTCAATATAATAGGGAACAATTAGTATTTAAAGGAGAAGGATTATGAATAAATACATAAAAAAAGCCGTTCTAGTAATGTTGGTAATGAGTCTACTGCTAATAATGGCAGCTTGTGGTAGTAAAACAGAAGGTACAAAGGATGACAAGGAATCTACAACGACTGTAACAACACGTATTGTAACAGATTCGGTAGGACGTGAAGTAGAAGTTCCCATAGACCCACAACGTGTTATTGTGGATTGGGATTTAGGTCACGTATTAGCTGTAGGCATTGTACCAGTTGCTTCAACGACAAAGGTCATTGATTATGGTGAATTTTTAAAGGATTACTATCAGGGGCAGGACATTGTAGATCTTGGGAATGAAGATACTGTATCTTTAGAAACAGCTACTAGTCTAAAACCAGATTTAATTATTACGTTTGCAGAGGAAAATATAAAACAATATGAAAAAATTGCACCTACTATTGTGTTCAGTACGGATAGCTACGATAGTGTGGAAGCAGAAATTTTAGCAATTGGCGAAATGTTAAATCACCAAGAAGAGGCGAAGAAGTTTATGGCAGATTATACGGCGCGTGCAAAGGTAGCTGAAGAAAAAATCAAAGCCGTAATCCCAGAAGGCATAACATTCTCACTCTTTACGTTAACAGACAAAGAGATTGTTGTGATTCCTAGTGGTAACTCAGGTGGTGAAGCGATGTATGATTTGTTAAAACTTACAGCACCAACATCTATACAAAAGCTAATTGAAGATAGCAAGGGAGATTGGCAGAAGCAACGTATTTCATGGGAAACGGTAGGTGACTATGTAGGTGATTATGTAGGTGTTTTAGATTATGGTCAAAAATACGAAACGACTTCTACATGGGATAATTTAGAGGTTGTGAAAAATAATAAAGTGATTACATTCGATGGGACGTACTTCTTCTCAGCAGATCCAATCTCTGTTATCCATCAAGCAGAGCACATGGCAGAACAAATTATTGAATTAGTACAAAAACAATAAAGTAAAACTTCAAGCAGTTGCGTTTTTCTTAAGCTCCACGAAGACCTTTCTTGCTTCAATAAAAAACCCCATTAGATAAACAGATGATTTGTTTATCTAATGGGGAAGGTATTAGCTAATTATTTATGTGTAGTTACAGCTTTATTCTTTTGTTGTAACGCTTCATTTTTTTCAGCGAAGCGGTCATTATGAGAAGATACGCCTGCCATTTTTGATTCTGTAGGGTCAATGTATAATTTGGCGCTATTGACAGCGAGGACAGCATCGTTAAATGCGCCTGCAATCAGTCTTATTTTCCCTTCATTCGTTACAATATCGCCTGCGCCAAAGATGCCTGGCATGCTTGTACCCATTTTGGGAGTAACGGAAATGCCCCATTCTTCAGAGGCCAAGCCCCAATCTAAAATGGCGCCGCCAAAGTGTCGGTCAAATCCGTGATTGACAAGCACTTCATCTACTTCAATTTTTGTCATATCATTAGAATCAACCTGCTGTAATGTGACATGTTCAATTTTATTGCCATTGCCATGTAAACGAGAAACTGTATACGGAACATAGGTTGTTGCGATAGACTTCATGCGTGTTACAGATGATTCAAAGGCACTGAAGTCATCTCGTCTATGAACAACGTATACTTCTTTGGCAATAGGAGCCATTTCAATAGCCCAATCTACAGCTGAGTCGCCGCCACCAGAAATGAGTACACGTTTATCTTTAAACCTATTGATGTTCGTTACCGTATAGTGAAGGTTGTTTAGTTCATAACGGTCAGCGCCTTCAATCGTTAATTTTTGAATGCGTGTAATACC
Source organism: Lysinibacillus sp. FSL K6-1151 (assembly GCF_038630755.1). Taxonomy (NCBI): domain Bacteria; kingdom Bacillati; phylum Bacillota; class Bacilli; order Caryophanales; family Bacillaceae; genus Lysinibacillus; species Lysinibacillus sp. FSL K6-1151. Next base: position 4,408,100 of record NZ_CP152040.1, on the reverse strand, counting down.
ACGTCCTGTAGCTAAAATAATCGTTTTCGTATAATGTTTCTCGCCTGTTTTAGCTGTTAAGACGAAAATGCCATCGTCGCGTTTTTCCATGCCAACAACTTCTTGACCAAATACGATTGTTGGATTAAATGTCATAGCTTGCTTGATTAAGGAATGAATAATTTCTTCACAGCGAATAGGTTCAATACCACCGACATCCCATACCAATTTCTCGGGATAGGTGCGCATAAAACCACCTAATTCCTGTTTTACTTCGATAATTTTCGTTTTCATTTCACGCATGCCACTGTAAAAGGCAGCATACATGCCAGCCGGCCCACCACCGATTATAATTACATCATAAATCTCTTGTTCCATTTAAGGCACCAACTTTTCAACTAAATAATCAAGGAATAGTGGAGAGCCAATTAAACCTTCACCTACAACGTAATCTGCTGTTTTTAATGGATAAACATTGCCGATTTTCACAGCATCCATTGCTTGCCACATCGGGCTATTCTCTAAATCTTTCATAGATTGTTCACTACTATAATTTTGCATTTGACGTTGTTCGACAAAAATATGGTCTGCATCAATGTCAGGTAAAACCTCTAAGGAAATGGGCGTGAACCACTCATTATTATCTTTCAACATAGTTGGAATATTTAACCCAAGTTGTGTGTATAGCATATCACTACCAGGGCTACCTTTTTCAGTGCCTAGTACACGGTATTGATTTTGTTCTACCCGTAATACAAGAATTTTTTCGTCACCTATAGCATCGTGTAGTTTTTCTTTGGTTTCTTCTATTTTTTCCCTATACTTCTCGAGAGCAAGTGTAGCTTCTTTCTCTTTCTTGAACAGTTCACCAAGCACAGGAACATATTCATCTATTGCAACGCCTGCCTCAACAGCAACAGTAGGAGCAATTTTACTTAAAGCTTCGTATTTTTTAGCATCAATCGCTGCACCCTGAGCAATAATGACATCTGGTGCAGCTTCAAGAATAACTTCTAAATTATCTTCATATTGCACAGTCGGAATAATTTTAACATTGTTGTCATTGAATAATTTGAAGCGATACTCAGGTTCAATTTCTTCAACAACTGTCACCATTTGAGGCGTTACACCGATTTCAATTAAGTTTTCAGCATAGTTAGAACTAAGAACTAACATATTTTTAGGTTCAGTAGGGATCGTGACATCACCATAGGCATCTTTTACAACACTCGTTGTAGGCTCACTTTGTTCTTCTTGACCCTTTGTCTCATTTCCGCTCTCTTTATTAGTGCTTGAGCAAGCAACTAATGTTAAAGCTACTAACATAAAAAGTATATATTGCATCGTTTTTTTCATTGATTATAGCTCCTTTTTATTTGATAATGATTATCACTATCAAATAATAACAGGGAATGAGAGTGCCTACTATAGCGTAAAGTGCCTTAAAAATTGGATTATTGTGTTTTAGGGCAAACACCATCCAAAATCGACTGCTCAATCTGTTGCATAATTTTTCTTTTGCCAAACACACTGCAATTGTTTATCCATAAACCCGTATCCACATAAAACACACGTTTATTTTTCACAGCATCTAAATTTTTCCACTGCTCACTTTTTTGTAAAGTAGCTAAGCTAAGGTCGGCTGTATAATAATCCATTATGCGTTTTTCAATAAACAAATAAGTAGGATTGGCTACCACTAATTGTTGTAAAGAACATATGTTGAAACTATTTTTATTTGTGCGCAATGATTCAGGCATTTTTAAGCCAAGTTCCTGATATAAAAGGGTAGCGGAGTCACTAGAAGATTCACCGACATAGCGATAACCCAACTCCTCCACACGTAAGTAAAGTACAGTAGCATTCTTTACAAGATGGTGTTGTATTTTATTTTTTAGAACATCTACATGTGTCGTAAGTTCGTGAATAATTTGTGTAGCTTCATTCTCTTTATTAAACAATTCACCAAAGTAACGAATTGATGAATTTAAATCATAAGGTAGCCCGGTAATTACAGGTGCGATCGTTTGGAAGTGTTGTTTTGTCTCTTCCGTTAAGTCGACACCGATAATTAAATCGGGTTGCTGTTGTACAATGATGTCTTGTTGAATCACATATTGAGGCATTTCTAAGATGGTTGTACCAACTTCATGAAAAAGATTCTTTTGATATTTTGGAGTGAGGGAGCTCGTCACAGTAACACAATTTGGTATAACCCCTAATGCGATTGCAATTTCTGCGTGTGCAGGTGATAGAAAGCAAACACGATATTCACCAACGGTCTTTTTGAATTTCTTAGGTGGACGACCTACAATGCGTTTAAACTGTCGACTAAAGTGCTGCACATCATCAAAACCAACTTTTTTTGCGACATTTTGTGATAAATCATCTGTTGTTAATAGCATTTCTTGCGCACGGTAAATACGATAACTAATTAAATAAGCTATCGGTGTTTTATCATATAACTCAATGAACTTTCTCGAATAATACCATGGGCTATATCCAGCGATGGCTGCTAGTTCATCTCTTGTCATTGTTTGGTTATATTTTTTTTGCATATAAATAACTGTCTGTTCCATTCTTTCCTCAAGTGTGTATTCATCTGTTGATTGCTCTTGCTGTAGCTCCTTCAACAAACTGTATAAAATAAATTGTTTAATGGTGTTATGGAGAGGGTCTATATTTTTAGCGAGCGACATCCGAATATCAGCTATGATCGTTTCAGGCACTCGCTGAATATAGTAACCATTCATTGTATTGATAGACCATTTACGGGTTAATTTCATTGCTGTATCATACAGTGCAAAGCTAATTAAATAGCCTGAAAAATCAAGACGGTTTGTATTTGTAAGTTGGATAACCGCATCATTTTCGAGGGCAATCAAATGCCCAAAAACAATATGCTCTTTGTGCCCATTAATGGACAGGGTGGTTTGGCCATCCGTAATCAATAAGAGAGCCGCACTTTCAAGATGTATCGTAGACTTTTGAAATAAGGATTTGGCTAAATCTTTTATTTCTGTGCAATGTGCCAGCCAATTAGGATTAGAATCAAGCATTTATGTACTCCTTTAGTTTGTTGTGATAAAAGTATACTACGGAATATCACAGCAGACGGCATAAAAAAGACAAGTTCAAACATAGGAAATAAAAAATCCTTACAGAACATCAAAATGTATAGCCTCCCTTTGATAAGGGAGGTATTTTTAATGTGTACAATAGGCATCTTAAGAAGCTATTGAAATGGAAGGTATTACTTTTAGTGAACAAAATGTACGTAATAGATATAAAGAAATTAATAAACATTAATTTGAAAACGATTACATTTGCTCGATGTTGTTTTACTATAAGGTTTAATATTCGGAAAATTAGTTATTTATAGAATTGATAAATAACTTAAAAGGGTCATTGGGGGGATTAGAATGCTAGCAATTTTAGGTTTTTTAATGATAATAGTATTTATGATTTTGATTATGACTAGTCGTCTTACAGCAATGATTGCATTAATTGTAGTTCCCATTACGTTTGCAGTTATTGGTGGATTCGGAAGTGAAATGGGTCCTATGATGTTGGATGGGATTAAAAGTGTGGCTCCAACCGGGATTATGATTTTATTTGCCATTCTTTTCTTTGGTATTTTGATTGATGCTGGAGTATTTGATCCAATCATTCAAACAATTCTTAGGTTAGTAAAAGGTGATCCTGTAAAAATTGCCATCGGAACAGCCGTATTAGCCCTTCTGATTTCTTTAGATGGTGATGGTACAACAACCTACATGATTACTATTTCAGCATTTTTACCGCTTTATAAAAGAATTGGCATGCGACCAATTGTATTAGCCGGTATTGCCGTTTCAGCCTCAGGTGTTATGAACCTCCTACCTTGGGGAGGGCCAACTGCAAGGGTTATGACAGCATTGAATCTTGAAATGTCTGAAGTTTTTACACCCGTGATTCCCGCGATGATTGGCGGCGCTATCTTTGTTCTGCTCATGGCATTTATGTTCGGAAGACAGGAGAGAAAGCGAATTGGTGTTATAGAATATGATTATGAAACTGCAGTTCAGCCTGCTGCTACAGTTGAAGATGACTCTTTGAAACGTCCAAAACTAATTATCTTTAACTATGCACTAACAATCATTCTTTTAATAGCGTTAATTATGGAGCTATTACCACCTGTTACATTATTCATGCTTGGTTTTGCGATTGCGATTACTGTAAACTATCCAAAATTGAAAGACCAAAAGGAACGTATTGCGAATTATGCTGACAATGCATTATCAGTTGTTTCAATGGTTTTTGCAGCTGGGATTTTTACAGGGATTCTTTCAGGAACAGCAATGGTAGATGCGATGGCAAACTCAGTAATTCATTATATTCCAGATGCAATGGGTTCTCATTTTGCAGTAGTTACAGCCATCCTTAGCGCACCTTTTACATTTTTTATGTCCAACGATGCCTTTTACTATGGAGTGCTGCCATTACTTGCCAAGGCAGGAGCGGTATATGGCATCGACCCCGCCTTAATTGGTAGAGCTTCTCTATTAGGGATGCCAGTCCATCTTCTAAGTCCACTTGTTCCATCTACTTATTTATTAGTAGGTATGGTTGGAGAGGATTTCGGCACATTACAACGTATCTTCTTAAAGTGGGCTTTCGGTTCTACCATTGTCATGATGATCGTCTGTGTAGTATTAGGGATTTTCCCTCTTTAAATTAACATAATAAGTTTAAAATCTATTGTCCAAGGGGTTAAAGAGATGATCAAGTGAAAAATTGTTTATCTGTATTAAATCTACAAAAGTAATGGGCTTCTTTTGTAGATTGTTATTGGAGGAAATGAAAAGATTCTAAAACCACCCTTAATCAAAAATTAGATGTTTAAGGTCTATGGAGTTGTTTCAGAAAAACGTTTTTGTTCGTAAAAAGGACTATCATAAATATACGATGAAAAAGATTAAGACTTAGGATTATTAGTTCATGTTAGTTATAGATATTTGCCAATGGTGGATAGTTTGTTGAGTATAGGGGAAAAGCTATTCAACAATCAAAAAGAAATTATTAAAATTAGGAGAAAGGTGGTATGAAATATGAAAATCCGTAAGATCGATCATGTGGGGATAATCGTCAATGATCTTCCAGCAGCAAAAGCATTTTTCCTTGAATTTGGCCTTGAGATGCTAGGGGAAGGAAAAGTGGAGGGTGAGTGGGTAAAGAGGATGGAGCGGATAATAGGGCTTCAAGACGTTAAAGAGGAAACGGCAATATGGCGACTATCAGATAGTGACGCAAATTTAGAAATAGTAATGTTGCGAACGCCAGATGGTGATACAAATATTGAACTAGTAAAATTTAACGCGCCAACAAATGAAATAGGGATACGGCATCCTTTAGCAAATACGCTGGGTATCCAGCATATTGCCTTTGCTGTTGAAGATATTGAAGCCCTTGTTACCAAATTGACAAAGAAAGGCGCAGAACTAATTGGTGAGATATCTAACTATGAAAATGCTTATAAATTATGCTACGTTCGCGGACCAGAAGGAATTATTTTGGAGCTGGCTGAGGAAATTAAATAGAAAACCCAAGATTTTTTATCAAATTTGAATTGAATAATCTTATTGCTGTTTGCGTATTAGTATCCAACTTTATTGAAACTCTTCTGGGTTATTGTCATTAAACATGGCTGTGTAGAGATAATTAAATAAATGTAAAACTTCTTTCTGCTACTTAATAAGTGAAATAAGAGAACGTGCGTTTTTTTTGGGAAGCTATTGACATTTATCCAAATAAATCATTGCGTTTTTTCCATTGTTTACCCTTTTCATACAAACTATAATAGTGCTGTAAATGATAATCATTTTCAATTGAAGATAAAAAGGAAAGGGGTAATAAATGTGAAAAAGCTTCTACGAAAGCAATTTATACTATGGGGAGGGAGTTTCCTTCTGTTGCTGTTGATGCTATCGGCATGCAGTAATTCTAATGGCAGTGCGTCTGATGCGCAGGGTAAGGAAAATGAGAAAACAGCTCAATCTGATGTGCAAGCAGAGGAAAGTGAGACAACGGTTCAATATACAACGATTACAGGCGAACAAGTTGAAATACCTGCAGATCCAAAACGAGTAGTTTATATTGGTCAGACGACGGGTGATTTCTTGGCGATGGATATTCCCCTTGTTGGTAATAATCTTCCTCAAGATCCTGCAAGTTACTATGGAGATAAACTTGAAGGCATCGTTGATATTGGAAATCCTGCTAACTTAGAGACGATTCTGACTTTAAAACCTGATCTGATTATTAATGGTTATTACAAGTCCGATCCAAATCTTAACGAGGAATTGTCAAAAATCGCAACGACTATTCCCTTTAACCCAGCTCTTCCTTATACAGAACGTGTAAAGGAGATGGGCAATATCTCGGGTAAACAGGAAGAAGTGGGTAAAATGATTGCTAAGTTTGAAACGCAATCTAAAGAAATGTTTGATAAGCTTCAATTAGCAAAAGGGGAGACCGCAACGGTATTCTACCAGTTAGGTAAAATACTTTATGTTATGGGCGATCGTAACTTTGGCGCCATTATATATGGAGAAAACGGTTTTGCCGTCCCACCAGCTGTACAGAAGAATATTATTGATGTAGAAGGGGTATCTTTCCTTGAGGTTTCCGAAGAGGTGCTTCCAGAGTTTGCTGGTGATCATTTGTTTGTCATTGTACAAGAGGATGGTGAAAGTGAAGCAGAGGCGGATCGACTACTACAAAGCCCAATATGGGGAACTTTACCTGCAGTCAAAAAGGGAAATGTTTATGTTGTTCCTAATGAATGGAATACAGATAATTTATTAGCTTTGGAGCAATTGTATAAAAAGTTACCAGAATGGATGCACAAACAGTAAAAATTGTATTTACCTAATCAATTTTTTAAACTGTTTGTATTTTAAAATAGTACATACTCAAACAATAGTTGATAGAGGGTCATTATATGTTACAATAACGATAATGAGAATCATTTTCAATGGTTGGAGAGTTGCTTATGAATCTAGCACCCCTATATATTAGGCTACAACATTATGATCGATTTCAAGTTGATCAAATAATGCTAGCTAGTAGCTACAATGAGGGAATAAAGGATAATGAAATAAATGTATGCGCATTATTAATAGCACTGAGTCATGGCATACGGCTGTATGTAGACAAAATGGCTATTGATCTACGACAAGGAAGCTGCATTCTAATTTTACCTACACAAAGCTACACTGTAGAATCAAGTAACAAAGAGGCACAGCTGGCACACTTTACCTTTGAAACTTTTAAAGTGGAAGGGATGACGTTGAACCAGGTTGCCCATCCACCCCTACTTTGTGGTTATCCCTATAATCTGTTATTTTCTCAAGTCAAGCAAGTATTAGGAAATGAAGCATGGATAAATAATCAGTTTTGTTCCTCTCTATCTACATCAGGAATGGCGATGATGCAAGGTAGACTTCAGCAGATACTAGCTATGATGGTCCAGTTAGATGAGCAAGCTAACGAGTTGTTGAATGAAGAAAAGATACAATTGGTTCAAAAAACTGTACAGTACATAGAACAGCACTATGATGAGGACTTGACAGTAGAACAACTGGCTAACATGGCTGGAATGGTGAGATGGCAATATAGTCAAAAGTTTAAAACGTTGACTGGCAAAAAGCCGACTGATTATGTGGCTCATTTACGTATAAATCAGGCAAAAGAACTTCTACGTAATACGACCGATCCATTGAGCAAAATAGCTCGACAAATTGGTTTTAAAGATGAATACTATTTCAGTCGGTGCTTTCATAAATTAACTGGAAACACCCCACGTGAATATGCAAACATTCATCTTCATACGCCAGAAAGAACAGTTATTGATTCACTGGGTAGAAGGGTTCTTGTTCCTACAAGTGCAACACGTATTGTGACTGATGGAAAATTTACACTTGGGGAATTACTCATTCTAGGCATACCCCCTATAGGAGCAGCCATCTCCATCATGAGAGATAACGTGGTTTATCACAATAAATTGCGAAATATTCATAGTATCGGGGATTGGGCAGATCCAGATAAAATAGCACAGCTGCAACCAGAGTTCATATTGCTTAGCTATTATCCGCAAGACTTGCAGGAACTGGATGCGCTTGCTCCAACTGTTGTACTGGACAAGAAGTTTAGATTGTTTGAGCGGTTACGATATATCGCTAAACTAGTTGAGCGGAGTAAAGCGGCGGAGAAGTGGATTACTACATATGAGGAAAAAGTAAGAATGGTACGTAGGCAATTAGTGGATGCTTATGTTGCTGGAGAGACGGCTACGGTTTATCTCAAGCTTGGTGTAAAATTTTACGTTATGTGTCAGACCGGATTGGCTGCTAGCTTGTATGAATCACTTGGCTTCCGTCCAACTCCCAAAGTAATGCACCTAATTGAGCAAGGGCAAGCATGGATAGAAATCCAGCAGCATCAAATAAATCACTATGCTGGAGAACGTAATTTTATCTTGGCTTCTCCTCAAGAACTACAAACGATTACTCAATGTCCACAGATCGTCACTTTAGCCAAGTTAACTCCTGGTAAGACTCATTTCGTAGATTTTACATGGAATCATTGTGACCCTATCACACGTGAACGGTTGTTAGATGTGCTACCATCTATTTTCAAAAAGAACATTATTTGATAAGCAGAAGAAATAAAATTGCTGTAAAACTCGATCCATTAGCTATGGTTCGAGTTTTTTCCATTAATATTCAAATAGCGTACAAATAAACTAGTACAGAGAAAATAATTCTACTAGAAAAAAAGTTTGTTTAAAAATATCCTGGTATAAAATTTATATGAAATTTCTGGTATAATTACATATATCTATATTAATTTTAAGGAGTGATTTTGTGAAGAAGTTATTGATAATAACAAGTTATTTAGGATTTTTTATATTAGGAGGTTTGACGTTTACGTACTTCTCAACTACGGAAGCGGCAAGCGACTTGAAAAAGATCAGCGTGTATCAGGATCCAATCAATTACTATGTCAATAAGGTTGAAAAAGTGCCGCAAAAAGGTCAATCTGGATTTAATTATCAAGGTACAATATATGTTCCAATGCGCTTTGTTGCGGAATCTTTAGGTGAAAAGGTAACATGGGACGGAAAAACAAAATCCGTTTATATTGGTGAGGTTCCCCAGTTCACCTCTTTGAAAGATGTAAAACCTATTGGGCGTGATGAGGACCCATTGTTCCATAATCCAAGTTCTATCGTAATTCATACGGGTGAAAAGTTTGAGCGTTCTTATCAACTTGGTGGTTACCATGGGGGCGGTGCTGTTCAAGACCATACAGCGGAATACTTAGCCAATGGAAATTACAAAGGATTCGAAACCAATTTGGCACCAATTAAAAAGTTAGCAGCTAACTCTTTCGGAGTAGGTTTCTTGAAAATTTACGCAGATGGTAAATTGATTTATGATAGTGGAGCAATCAAAGACAAGGTAAAGGTTCATGTTAATTTAGATGGAGCTTCAAAAGTGAAATTTGAACTTGAAGGTAGTGGTTTAGGTATATTAGATCCTAAATTTATTCAATAAACTATACACAAGTAAGACGATGACATAAATAGCTGTCATCGTCTTATTTATTTGCGTGAACGGCATTAACTACGTCGCATTACGTAGCTTATAGATAACTATTTCGACATAACTTTAATGGTAATACAATTTTGTTAATTTTTTCACATTTAAGTATAATATAGTTGTTATTTATATGGTATAATTTCAAGCGGTGTTGATACATAAAATAGGAGATAGGAGAGAAAAGAGTATGATGAAAAAGATGATGAAACGAACAAGTGCAGTATTGCTTGGTGCTTCGTTAATGCTGACAACGGTTGTACCTGTGATTCATGCTGAAGAGCAATTACAGCCTCAAGTTCCATCGATTAGTCCGTGGGCTATTGAAACATTAAATGAGGGAGAAAAATATGGTATTTTCCCTATGGAATGGTATTACGATGGTTTCCTTGAAGAAATTTCGGTGGATAAAGTAAATAAATTACTAGCTTTGACAGAAAAGAAAATTGCTACTCTAGGTTTAGCTGAAAATAAACAATACAAGCCAGTGAGTGTAAAGAACGATAATACACGTGGTGATATTGTGAAGCGCATGTACAATATCGTAGCACGCTATGATTTACCTGTTGGCAAAGATGCCATTCAATTTATGAAAGAACAAAATATATTACAAGGTTCTCCAAACGGACTGCATTTAGAAAAAAAAGCAACAACACAGCAGGCTGTTATACTAGCTGTTCGTTTCATTAAAAGTACATATGCCCTTGCAGAACAAGGATCGAAGGGGGTGGCCTGGATTGTAGAGGATGAGGATACGACTGTGTACTTATTAGGATCCATCCATCTAGGCACAACAGACTTATATCCTTTCGATAAAAAATTAGTAACAGCGTTCAATGAATCGGATGCGCTATTAGTTGAGGCAAATATTTTGGATACAAAAGCACTTGAATATTATTCAGAAAAGGCACTGTATACAGAAGGTAAAACATTGAAAGATGCTGTGGCACCAGAAACATATGCAAAGCTTGAGCAAGTTGCAAAGCTTTACGATCTTCCGATGGATCAGCTGACAATGCAAAAGCCTTGGATGCTATCTAGTGCATTATCAATGCTGGCAATGGACGATTCCTTTGGATTGACGCCACAAGAGATGACGATGCATGGTATTGATGTATACTTCTTATTGAATGCACAGTTGCAACAAAAGCCAGTCATTGAATTAGAAGGAGTAAAAGCACAAGTTGATATGTTTGATGCATTATCACCAGAAGCACAGGAGCAGTCATTAGTCGCAGTGTTGGATAGTATCATCAGTCCTTCTGATGAAAATCAATCAAAAATTCTTAAAGAGTGGTTTACAAGCTGGAATAAAGGGAATGTTGAGGAGTTCGCAAAAAGCTTCCAAGCAATGGAAGGTACATCATCAGAATTCAATAAAATGCTATTTGGTTTACGTGATGAACAAATGGCAAAGAAAATCATGAATGTACTTGAAGAAAAAGAAGGTAAGTACTTTGTTGTAGTTGGTTCTGGTCACTTCCTAGTCGATAAAAATATTCGCTATCACTTGGAGAAAAGCGGATACAATGTAAAACCATTTTATCAATAAAGAAAAACTAAAAAGGCAACCCAAAGCTATGGACCTAGCTAAGGGTTGCTATTTTTAGTTGCACCAAAATCCCTCAATAGATATGATTGTCTAAAAGAGTACTTTTATGTAAAAAATGACCAAAAATCTATTTTTGAGAGCTAGAAGGGAGACCTATGCGCATTATTAGGAAATATCGTCTCATTCTGTTTGGCTTTGGTTTTTCATATTTAGGAAATTGGGTAAATCTTGTTGCGCTCAATTTATTAGTTTGGCATTTGACAGAGTCACCTACTGCCATGGCTAGTATATTTATTGTAGGGCCAATCGCTCGTATTTTAACCAGCTTTTTTGCAGGCTCTATTATTGATCGATCCAATAAACAAAAATTAATGATCTATAGTGACATCATTCGCGGGATACTGATTTTATTGTTACCATTTACGTCTTCTATTTGGCTTATTTATGGCGTATTATTTTTATCTAATATAGCGAGTAGCTTTTTTGGACCAAGTAGTACCTATTATATTGCAAAATATGTGCCAGACAAAGATAAACAATCCTTTAATGCCATTCTAGGAATATTTAGCTCAGGTTCATTTTTAATTGGGCCTGCACTGGCTGGGTTTATCATTGCTTTATCAGATGTATCCGTAGCAATTTGGTTTAATGCTTTAACGTTCTTTGTATGTGCATTGGTCATTTTCAAGCTTCCAGTAGTAGACGGTCGTCAGGACATGCACCGACAACGGCTTACCTGGCAGATGCTAAAAGAGGATTATGGTATTGTCTATGCCTATATTAAAAAGGAGCGAGCCTTTGCCAAAGTTTTTCTCTATTTTCAAGGTGCTTTAATGATTGCTTTTGCATTAGATTCACAGGAAGCTACATTTATTAAACAGAACTTACAAGCCTCAGATAGTCTATATGGTGTAATGGTTAGTATTGCAGGGATTGGGGCGATTATCGGTGGAGCAATGGCTGCTCGGTATGCTAAAAGGTTTTCAACTAGACAATATATTATTTATGGTCTGCTTTTGACAACGATTTGCTACACCTTATTTTATTTATCACCGAATGTAGCAATGGGGACCATTAGTTTTATTGCCTTAGGGATATGTATGTCATTTTGTAATGCGGGATACAGTACATTTTATCAATTGAGTGTGCCATCAGCCATTATGGGTCGCTTCGGCAGTGTTTCCACAATGGGCGTAAATATGCTACAGATTGTCTTTACGTTAGCTTTAGGCATATTAGCGGACTGGCTTTCGCTACAGTTAGTATGTATTGTATTTGGTATCTTAGCTATTTTTATTTCTCTACTTTTATATGTATTTATGCATTCAAAGTCTGCCTATGAGGGTTTGAAGGAAGAGATTGTTTAGAATGTAATCCCTGCGTTTTAATGATAGATGAACCGAACATTGAATAGGAGCACTTTTGATAGTACTTACTATAGAGAGTTCGGTTCAACTAATAGCTTTAGTTAAAGATACTCATTATAGAATTTGGCTAATTTTTCAACAGCAATTTGAACAGGTTCTGGTTGATCGTATAAATCATAGTGACTTGCTCCTTCAACGACAAGTAAATCTTTATTCTGTGAAGCTGCTCTTTTATATAGCTCATGACCATCTTTATATGACCCGAATGCCCCTTGTACACTACCAATAATAATTTGTAACGGCTGAGTTAGTAATTCCTCAACTAAATGAAAAGCATCAAAACCAATGACAGATCCCATACTTGTAAAGTTTAACTTATTCGGAGAGTTTGGACTTTGACCTCTTGGGGTTGTGTAATAATCAACTGCTTCTATAATATCAATATCAGTAATCCCAGCTTGCTCTAGCGCTGCTTGGTTTTTAGGAATCCAATTTGTTATCATGGACTCGGCGCCCCGAGCTTCAGCAGTACGCTGTTGACCGATTGTCTCTAACGCTTTAATAGGATCACTTTCACGATTTAATCGACCAATATTTGCACCAACGACTGTACCAACCGCTTTAATGCGGCGTTCTGTCATTGCTGCATTCACTGCATAACCTCCTCCAGCACAAACCCCTAAGACACCAATACGGTTTTTATCTACATACGCAAGTGTAGTCAAGTAATCTACCGCACAACGAATATCTTCAACACGTGCAGCTGGTTCTTCTATATATCGAGGCTCTCCTTCACTTTCTCCTTGATAGGAGGCATCAAATGCAATTGTGACATAGCCTAACTCTGCTAGCTTCTCAGCATAGAGACCTGCTGTTTGATCTTTACAGCTACTACCTGGATGTACACAAACGATGGCAGGGTTTGATTCCTTTTCGTTAGCTTTCCCCGGTAAGTATAAAATACCAGCAAGCTTTATTCCCCTTGCATTGAATCTTACATTATTTTTTGTAACTGTCATATGAAGACCACCTTTATACGTTTTATATACACTTGTGAGTTTTATTACACTCGTGTATATTTATAATAATAAAGACAGGTAGTCACAACAATGACCATATTCAAGCAATTGTGTGTTATGACACATAAAATGAAAACTGTGTATTAAAACGTGGAGGTTTTAACGTGGAAAAAATGGATAGAAGAAAAACGAAATCTCAACAGGCGATACAATCCTCATTTTTAGCAATGTTGATAAATGAAGGTTTTGATGATATTACTGTAAAAAATATAAGTGAAAAAGCGGACATCGGAAGAAAAACATTTTATCTTCATTACACAGATAAATATGATTTATTAGACAAAATTGTTGAGGATCATTTAGCATGTCTGAGAGAAATATGTGATCAGAAGAAAGAGAAGGGCTTTATAGAAGGAACCGTTATATGGTTTACCTACTTTCAGCAGCACAAGCTTTTTTTTGCATCGTTATTTAGAAGTGAAAGTACACTCTCATTTAGAAAAAAATTATTAGTCTTTATTATGGGAGAAATCGATAAGAAATTAGATGTAAATGCTCCTTCAAATCAGGGGATTGATAAACATATTATCTTAAAGTTTTTAGGAACAGCTGTCTTAGGTGTTTTAGAGTCTTATGTTTTAGAAGAGGTCGATGGTGATATCGAATTAGTAGCAAAACAAGTAGGAAGATTAGTGAAAAGAAATTTATAAATGCCTGTTTCACTGTTCAAAAAAGAAACAATGCAAGTAGATAAACCCTGCTCTTTCATTAGAGCAGGGTTATCGTGTTGGATCTTTAAAGTGAAGTAACGGCTTTTTCCAAAAAGATGAACCTTTTCTAGTAGTCATTTGTTTATAAAGTAGAACAATCAGAAAGGAGTGCCTTAGATTGACAGAACGTGAATTATTCGATGCATACAACAAAGATGTCTACCGTACCTGCTATTACATGCTACGGAACACCCAAGATGCAGAGGACCTCTGCCATGACGTATTTGTCACCGTTTTTCGTCAAGATTGGAGGGATGTTGAGCATACGCGTGCTTGGATTTTACGAATTGCAATGAATCAATGCTTAAATATGCTTAAAAGAAAACAGGCACAGTTAAAAAAACAAAGTCAGATTCTATTGCTTCATGAGCAAACTACAGAATCAGTTAAATCTGTAGACACCATTGTATTGGAAAAGGTAGCGGAGGAAGAATGGGAGGGGCTATTTAAGCAATTACCTGAAAAATTAATGGCTGTCGTCACCCTTCGCTATATCGGTGAGCTATCGTTAGCTGAAATTGCTGAAGCTCTAGGGATTCCAGTGGGTACAGTGAAATCGAGACTTCATAAGGCATTGAAAATAATGCGCAAAAAGTTGGAACAAAATCAAAACCTATCGTTGAAGGGAGAGAAACAATTTGGAACGCATTGAAAAGAAGCTTAACAATGAAATGAAGGCAGACCATAACATGTCGTATCCTGACTTTGATCAAATGTGGAATAGTATCCAGCAGGATAAGTTAAAGATTGCAGATGAACCCATCGAACTTCGACCTCGTAAAAGAAAAAGATTTGTTTTGGTTGCGGGACTAGCTGTCGCTTTAATGGCTACACCCGTCTATGCAGCACTGAATTATGATTGGTCCAATATTCTTTCTTATAGAGCTGGTATTCAGTCTGCATTAGAACAAGGCTTAGGGCAGACGATTGAACAATCTGTTACGAAGGAAGGGTTCACGCTAACTGTACATACAGCGTTTATCGATGATAACAGAACATTTCTGCTATATAGTTTGAAACCTGAAGCATCTTGGGATGGAAAGAATGTGAGCTTTGATCAAATTGGACTTCAAGATTCTAATGGCGATTTTATTAAAGGGAATTACTCACATCGATGGAATGAAAATCTTGGTCTTTTCCAAGGGTATTTTGAGACAGACTGGGTAGCAGATGATCAGAAATCGGACATTAAATTTTTAATGAAGAACATTCATTCCATAGGTGATGAAGAACTGCCTATTCCTTACAACCCTAATGACTCTCATACGCAGAATTTCGCTATTCAAAAGGATGGAATCGGCAATGTAATTCTACAAACCTTTGAACAATCAGAAGGGAAAGTAATGCTTCAGTCAGCGGTTAAATTTACAGATTCTGAAATGAAGAACAAATGGGTACGTATCAAGGCTATTGATGATAAAAATCAGCCTATTAAAGAAGAGGAAACACCTGTATTTGGAACTCCTGGTGCAACAGGTGAATACTTTAGTCAGCAAATTTTCACATCACACAACTTACGAGCGAAAGGTACAAAGTTCCAACTAACTTATGAACATACATTAAATATTGCAAAGGATAGTTGGAATATAGAGATGAAGTTATCCAAAGAAGAATTGAAGAAGGGGTCATTTAAAAAAGTAGTCAATATTCCTTTAGAAAATGCATCTGAGGGGATAAAAATTCATGAAATGAAAGTTACTCCAACACAAGTACGTTTAATACTGACACATAAGGAGAAATATGCATATATTCCTTACATTGATTATCAGCTGGATATTGGAGGAGTATTTTTGGATGGAGGGAGATGGGATATAGAAAAAGATCCGTATAAAACAGAGCTTCGTTTTGAATTGACGGGAGTGGATGTGTCCTCGTTGTCGAATCAATCTGTGACATTGGTAGCTAAACATCGTGTTGATGTAAAAGACGGTGATCAACAACCGATTCGGTTAACTGACATATCAGAGAAACCTCAAAGTAAGACATCTACGATTGGAGAGTATTCAATAACGTGGACTTACTATAAGAAAGATAGCAACCTCTACGTTGAATCCTTTAGCACTGATCCTACATTTGGTGGTGTCTCTCAAACCTATTATCTAGATCATAAAGATCGTAACTATGGAATGCCTCTGATTGCTAAAATACTTGGTAATGGGAATAATAAGCACGTGGATGAGTATAAGAACTTCAAGGATAAAGAGCTCGATATTTATATTTGGAAATATATTACGAATGATCCAGATGCAGAGCTACGTGTGCCGCTTACATCTGGGAAATAATAAATACTTAAAGTATGATAGTCTAACCCCATCTATTTGGCTCATCAGTATTCAAATAGATAGGGGTTTTTATTTTCTTGTAAAGATAAAACGGCTTTACATAAAAATAAATTTATCATATAGTTTAGTTAACTTAAATAAATTATTGTACAGGAGAAGACATATGACCTCTAATGAAAAAACACAAAAATCCTTTGCTTATAAGCTTGGAATAGGCATTATTATTTTTTCCCTTTCACTGTGGTTAATCCCAATCATTACACCATTCACACCGATACCTACAAAAGTAAAAGCAGGTATAATACCAGGAAGTATTATAGTTGCTGAAATCATGTTTTGGCTGGGTGCTTTACTTGTTGGGAAAGAAGTAGCGAACAAATTTAAAAGCTATCTAAATCCTAAAAAATGGCGTGAAAAAGGTGATACTCAAAAAAATGAAGACTAACAATGTAGCGGAGCAAATTAATCAAACGATAGAAGATATTTGGATCATCCTTGAGAAAATGGAAAGGGCCTATACTAAATTCTCCTTAAATAATCAGCAATATGTTCTTTTAACATTAGTGATTCGACATCCATCCTGCTCACCTTCGGAACTAGCTGAAAAAATGGCAATTACGAAAAGTGCAGTGAGTCAGCAGTTAGCAAAGCTTGAAAAGGATGGCTACATTACAAAAAAGCAGCATGTTGAAGATAAGCGAGCATTTTCTATAGAATTAGGTGAAAAGGGATTACTTTATCAACAAGAAGTGGAAGCATTTAACCAACAGATTACTGAAAAATACCATGCCTATTTATCATCTGACGAGCTAGCCGAAATGTTAGACACTCTTGAAAAATTAAACATAATACTGCATAAATTTTAGTGAAATGTTACATTTTAACACCCGTGTTTATAGTAACCCTTAATATTAAAGGGGGAATAAACATGACCATTAGTCTTTATGAAATCTTTTTAGCAGATGAGAAGACGAGGAAGAAATGAAAGCATTTATATTTTAAGTTTTAGGGCATATAGTCATTCATTAGGCTATATGCTTTTTTGGTGTTTGCAGGTAACTATCTTCTCAGGTTAACTAAAAGGAAATTTTTACTTGCAAATAACTGTAAATGTGTATATATTGTATATAAAGTATATATACAATATTTCAAAAGAGGTATTTGCATGCAAATTATTATTTCTAACAGTTCAAAAGAGCCTATTTATGAACAAATATATGCACAAATCAAAAAACGAATCTTAACGGGTGAATTACAAGAGGGCCAACCATTACCCTCCATGCGTCAACTAGCAAAAGATTTGGAAATTAGTGTCATCACAACAAAGCGTGCTTATGAAGAACTTGAAAAAAACGGCTTTATTTACTCTATTGTTGGGAAAGGCTCGTTCATCTCTGAACAAAATACAGAAATGATGAAGGAAAGAAAAATGAAGGCCATTGAGGAAAAGTTGTTGGTGGCGATTCAAAATGCGAAGGAAATGAATATTAGCTTAATAGAGTTAAAGGAAATGCTTACTTTATTGTATACGGAGGATGAGTGATGGAAAATGTTATTGAATTACAGCATATACAAAAATCCTTTAATGGGTTTGAAATAAAAGATCTTTCGATCAAAGTTAAAAAGGGTTTTGTGACAGGGTTTATTGGTGGAAATGGGGCAGGGAAATCGACGACGATTAAAATGATTATGAATTTAATGCAGCAGGATAGCGGGACTATCTCTATTTTTGGTAAGCCCTATAAGGGAAACGAAAAGGAAATAAAAGAACGCATCGGTTTTGTCTATGATGACAATATTTTTTATGAAAATATTACGCTAAAGGATATGAAAAGGATCATTAAACCAGCTTATAAAAACTGGGATGAAAAAACATTTCAACATTATATTAATCAGTTTGAACTGCCATTGAACAAAAATATGAAGACATTCTCAAAGGGGATGAAGATGAAGGCATCATTAGCCATGGCTTTAGCTCATCATGCTGAATTAATCATTATGGATGAGCCAACATCAGGTCTTGATCCTATATTTCGTAGAGAGCTTCTAAATATTTTACATGAGTTAATGCAAGATGAACACAAAACTATATTTTTCTCTACACATATTACAACAGATTTAGATCGTATTGCAGATTATATTACCTTTATTCATAATGGCGAGCATATCTTCACGAAGGAGTTTTATAAAATTGAAGAGGATTACGCTATCGTCAAGGGAACGCTTGAGCTATTAGATCGTGAAACAGAGCAGGAGTTCTTGGCCATTCGCAAAACAAACAGAGGTTTTGAAGCACTAACAGCTCATAAACATAGAGTGGCCACAATATTTGGTGATGCCGTTGTCGTCGAAAAACCTACGCTTGAAGACATTATGTATTATACAAAAAAGGGGAGATAAGGATATGGTGAACCTTATTCTGAAGGATATTTTAATTCAAAAAAACATGCTTATCATCTACATAGCTACTATTATACTTTACTTATTGGTCAGTGTTTCTCCAGTATTTATCGTATTTGTTTATAGTATTGTTTTTATTATGAATGCATTTTCCAGTGATGAAAAAGATAATGCCAATATTTTACTGAATTCATTACCCTATACAAGGAAGGAAATTGTTAGTTCAAAATATATTGGGGCATTCATTTTTACAGGGTTATTTATGTGCTATACGTATCTGCTCGACTTTCTTTTGAACGGGCAAGAAGTATTAGTACTGTGGAAAGAAATACTACTAATTATGGGATTAGTCATGATTGCGATGTCATTTATTCTGCCGATATCCTATCAATTTAAAACAAAGCACTTAGCTATTGTTAGTGTAACTTTATTTGGAATTTATATGGTGATGGTAAATTATTTTGTTCCGGACTTTAATAATCAAGTAAGAGCCCTTGTACAAAAATTTATGGCGGTACAGGAACTACAACTATATCTCATTGCAACAGTCATCATTATTATCTTATATACGGGGTCATGGTTACTGTCTATACGTATTTATGAGCGAAAGGCTTTTTAATGAAAAAACGGCTGAATCCTATTAAGGGACTCAAGCCGTTTTGTAGTTATTTTTCCGATTTAAAAACCAGCTTCCATATCACGATATTGATGAGGAGAAGCACAATGAAATATACAGTAGAGCCGAATGGTACCTGACTAGCAATTAAATAATGTAGACCTGCCAGCATACCTAAAGGGATGAATAACAACATAGTTTTCCAGCCTTGAGCATCTCCAACTTCATCATATGGTTTAGTAAAAGGTATTTTATTGCTCATCGTGACGAAACAAATAATAGTATACAACCAGCTTGTTACTAAAACTACTAGTAAATCTGGAATAATTCGAATGCCGTAAATATAGCTAAAGATTACACTTAGTACTAAAAATAATGGAATATACAATTTGATTAAAAATGCCTTCAAGCTACCTTTTTGTAAGTCTGTATAATCTTTAAGCGGGAGTGTTTTATAAATCCACGCCGCTTTATATTTAGCAGAGTGACCAAGAAAAAGCACAGCAGAAGGAATAATGAGCATACTAAAGTAAATATTTAAGTAACTCATACTAAGAGCATAATCAACTTCTTCGGACCTATTAAACGTAAACATGAAAATAAAAGGAATAATAAATGAAAAACCTAAAGACGGATAGACCTTTAGCTTAAACTCTCGCTCCTGCTTCATCATAAGAGTGGCAAAGCGATAGAAAGCTCGTTCTTCATGTGTGCTACACACGAGTGTTAATAGAAAGGACTTAAGTCGGTTGTTCTTCTCTTTTTTTGATTTACTTGTACTAAGTAGCTTTTGAAGATTGCGTTCAAAGGTTGGAATGAGCTTGATATAGATTCCAATTGAGATTATAGGAATAATCAGTGCTAAAATACTGTATATGACTGTTAATAAGGATGTATCACCATGTAGTATTAATTCATATGGAGCGGCAAACCACATCGGTACAAGGAAGAGGCTCCACCAATGAAATGTTACGGTCATATTTAAATCGACGAATTCAAAGGATCGAATAAGAACCTGATAGCCAATCATCAGCATGAGTGACAAAGCAATTTGTACATAGTTAATCATATCCTTCAGTTTTTCGCCATCAAAGAAGCGTAAAATAGCAATATATAAAATGGCTGTGAATGCCACAATCAGTAAATTCATGAGTAGAATCTCAAGACCCGTTAAAATAAAAAATACAATTCCTTGAGTAAAAAGGCTGACTATCAGTGGGATAGCTGTTAAGGCAAGTGTTAAATAAGATAAGTAAATAAAAATATGCATAAATTTAGCTGCATTGATTGTTTTAGCTGAAATAGGCTTGGTTGAAAGTATGCTTTTATCCCGTACATCTAAAAGTACAGAAGAAAAATCAGAAATCAGGGATGTCATAATTAAAAATATGATCATGGCATAGGCAATACTCAGTTGAAAAAGAAAGTTTTCACCAAATCCCATAAGTGGGATGAGTACAAGTCCAAATAAAACATAAATCCACAATGATTTAATATAGCCGTATTTTTGGTTCTCTTTCTTTTTATTCTGATTAAATATTGTTGGTACTTTACGTTCATCCATCGTTAATTTAATATGAAGGATTTTTCTCATCACGTCATAATCAATGCCCATTTTTACAAAGAGCAGTCGGAATTTATCAAGCAATTGTAGCGTTTTGAAATCTGTCATGATTGAACTCCTCGGACGATGGACACAAATTTCTCTCCGATTTCCTGATGCTCATGAAATCCAGTTAACTGGTTAAAAATTCTTTCTAATGTTCCTTCGGTATTATCTGCTTGTAGTTGGGCAAATGTTCCGTCTGCTGCAATTTTTCCATCATACAGAAGAATGATACGGCTACTGATTTTTTCAACCACATCCATAATATGAGATGAGTAAAATATGGTTTTTCCGTTGGCAGCCAGCTGCGTTAAAATTTCTTTAAAAATCATGACACTGTTTGCATCTAAGCCATTGATAGGTTCGTCTAAAAATAGTAGGTCTGGATTATGTATAAGGCTTGCAATGATGAGTAGTTTTTGGCGCATCCCCTTTGAATAGGAGGAAATTCTAGAATGGTATGCTTCACCAACCCCGAATAATTCCATTAGTGATTTGGATTTGTCAGCCGCCTCTTCTAGCTCTAAACCATAAAGCTGTCCAATAAAGGTTAAATACTCATAGCCTGTTAAATTGTCATAAACATCAGCGATTTCGGGAACGTAGCCAATTTTTCGTTTATAATCAATATGATCTTGCCCTATGCTTTTTCCAAAGAGCTTAATTTCTCCGCCATAATCACCTTCTAGCCCTAGAATAAGTTTTACAGTCGTACTTTTACCAGCGCCATTAGGACCAATGTAACCGATGATTTCCCCTCTAGCTGCATGAAGGTCAATCCCCTTCAAGATTTCCTTGTTTCCATAACTCTTCGTTAAATTCGTAATCGTTAAAATTTCATCCATTTCATAGCTCCTTTCTAATTTTTGAAAAATTACCCATAAATACACTATAGCATAATAAACAGGAGGTTATTCCTCTTGTTAAAATGAAAACAGTTCGTTTCTAGCTTTGTCTAACTGTATATGATAAATTTTAAACTCCTATATTTCATGCTACATAGCGTAGGGTTTTCTTGATATACACACCATACTATTGAAATATGATAGAAAGAGAAGCAACCACTCTAACTGGAAATTACATAAGAGGTGGACCTTTTAGGTTGGCAAGGGTTATGAAAAAATGAAGCAAGGGGGTTAGGAAGTGTTTAGTGATTTTAAGCTTATGGATGAACGTCCGGTTTATGTGCAATTGAAGGATTATGTTCAAGATATGATTGTCAAAGGGCATCTGTTAGAACATCAAAAGCTTCCATCTACCCGTGAACTTAGTAAGCTATTATCAATCAGTAGAAATACGGTCTTGAACGCATATGCCGAATTAGAGCTAGATGGCATCATCTATGCAAAGAAGGGAATAGGGCATTTTGTAGGGAAGGTCACGCCATTGAAAACAGCGTCTATTGAAATGGACTGGAAGCAAAGGCTGAATGCAACCACTTTATTAGCAGATGAAATTGATTTATTACGACAAGATATACAGTGGCAAAAAGGAATGATCTCCTTCACTAGTATTGCCCCGGAAGAAAAGCTTTTTGATGTTGAAAATTTCAAAAGGGCGTTTCTTACAAGAATGTCGATTGAAGGAGATGTTGTCTTAAACTATGGCTATGCAAAGGGCTATAAGCCTTTAATTGACTATCTTCTCAGTTATATGGAATTGAAGGGTGTAGACATTTCTAATAAAGATATTGTCATTACAAATGGTTTTACAGAGGGGCTAGATATTTTATTGTCCTCTTTAGCTAAAAAATCAGGGCGTGTACTATGTGAAAATCCTACACACCAAGCAGCATTAAAACTTTTCCGTTTGCATGGGTTAGAGATACATGGCATTGAAATGAAAGATGATGGCATTGATATGGATCAGGTGGAAAAAGCCTTAGCAGCAAAGGAATTTGATTTTGCCTATCTCATTCCGTCTTATCATAATCCTACTGGAATTGTTACTTCCTCAGAAAAACGGAATGCTATTTTTCAGCTTTTTGCAAAATATCAAATTCCCGTCGTAGAGGATGGCTTTAATGAGGAATTAAGGTATTTAAGCGCTCATTTGGCGCCGCTGATCGCTTTTAGTGGTAAAGGTAATAACATTGTCTATATTGGCAGCTTTTCTAAAATACTTTTCCCAGGCTTACGTGTTGGCTGGATTTTAGCAGATAAGGCGTTAATCGACTGCTTAGAAAGCATGAAAAGAGCTCGAACGATTCATACGTCAACACTCGATCAGGCGGTATTATATCAATATTTGCAGGATGGCTATTTTGAAAAATATTTAAAGAAGGCAAGGTCTGTCTATAAAAAAAAATATGAGCTTGCTCGTCAAGCCTGTATGCAATTCATTCCGTTTAGTAGAATCACAGGAGATGGTGGGCTCCATCTTTTTATAGAGCTAGAAGAGGGAATTGATGCACGTCTGCTACTGGAGAAGTGCTATGACAAGGGCGTAGTGTTTTACCCAGGAGATGTATTTTTCACAAATGGGAAAGGCAGTAATACATTTCGTTTAGGTTTTTCTCGTTTAGCAGATGACGATATTGTTCGTGGTATTCAAATCATAGGTGATACATTGAAAAATGATATGAGGGGTTGAGAAAATGAAGGTTGGCGTAATTATGGGAGGTACTTCCTCTGAAAAGGAGGTTTCCATTATGACAGGTAAAGAAATGGTCGCTCAATTAGATAAGCAAAAATATGAGGTTGTTGCCATTACTTTAGATGACAACAAAGAGGTAATTGATAAGGTGCGTGGCATTGATGTCGCTTTGTTAGCACTGCATGGAAAGTTTGGGGAGGATGGTACGATTCAAGGGGTACTAGAAACATTGGGTATTCCTTATACAGGAAGTGGTCTTCTAGCAAGTAGCTTGTGCATGGATAAAAATATGGCTAAAAAAATATTGCGATATGAAGGTGTCGCAACACCAGATTGGATACATCTCATCAAAGGAGAGGAGCTGCCCTTACAGGATATAGAACTTATTGGTTATCCGCTTGTAGTGAAACCAAATGCTGGTGGCTCTAGTGTAGGTGTTCAAATTGTCCATAATCAGAGTGCCTTATTGACTGCTGTAGCAGAGGTATTTAGGTGGGATAACGAAATCATTATTGAGCAGTACTTGATTGGTGACGAAATTACATGCCCAATCCTCAATGAGAAGCTTTTGCCAGTCCTTTCAATCAAACATACGGCAGTATTTTTTGACTACCAGGCGAAATATGATGATGCTTCTACAATAGAGGAGCCTGTGGAACTCCCACTTGCGATTCATGATCGTGTGGCAAAAGCTGCGATGCTAAGCTACAAGACTTTAAGATGCAGTGTTTATGCTAGAGTAGATATGTTAATTAAGGATGGCGTCCCTTATGTGTTAGAGGTTAATACATTGCCTGGGATGACGCAAAATAGCCTTCTACCAAAAAGTGCACTGGCTGCTGGCATCAGTTATCCAGCACTATTGGACAGTATTATTGAAAGCTCCTTACAGATCGATAGAAATAGGTAAATAGAAAAAACACCTTTTTGTTGTAACTTACAAAAGGTGTTTTGACTGTCTTAAGATTTTGCTAGTTCAATAAAGCCTTCTCCAAAAACGTCCCTTACATCATGAATGGCAATAAAGGCATCTTTATCGACTTCTTTGACAATTTTTTTGAGCTTCACAACTTCTTGTTTACTAATGACGATATACAGAATTTCTTTTTGTTCCTTTGTATAATAGCCATGACCTGAAAGAACTGTAACTCCACGGTTCATATAAGCAGTCACCTGTCCAGCAATGTCTTCTGGTTTCTTTGAGATAATGGTAACAGCTTTTTTAGGGTTAACGCCCTCAATCACAAATTCCATCACCTTTGTACCAACATAGAGCATAATAATCGTTAGCATTAAAGCCTCTGCACCGATGATAAAATAAGATGAAAAAGCAACAATTAAATCAAAGAATAAAAGTCCATAGCTAATACTCCAACCAAGATATTTGTTGGTAATTCTAGCTAAAATCGTAGAACCTGCTGTTGTACCACCAACTCTAATAATTAAGCCGATACCAACCCCGGCAAATACGCCACCAAAAATCGTATTTACGATAATCTCATCTGAGGAAATAGACCAAGATTCTGTTAAATGTAAGAATAAAGAATGGAAAGAGACCGCAATGATAGTATAGATTGTTGTTTGTCTATTTAGGAATTTATAGCCAACCATTAGTAAAGCTGCATTCATGATAAAGCTGACAATACTCGGAGACCATCCGAAAAGATAATAGGCAATAATTGTTAAGCCTGTTACGCCGCCTTCACCCAAATCATTCGGAATGACAAATAAGTTAACTGCAAGGGCAAAGAGCAGTGATCCAAGCATAATCATTAAAATATCCATTACGTATTTTTTCATTCACATAACACCACCATATCAATTTAGATTTTTTCTTAAATCCATACTATATCAGGTTTTCACCAAATGATATACTTTTTGTAATGTTCATTTATGATATATCGACCTTTTTTTGTATGTCTTTAGTCTGGGAGACCTTGACTAATTGGGAAAAATATTTATAATAATCATAACACTTTTAAGGAGGATTAAAAAAATGGGCTATTCAATGAGACTACGTTTTACCGTTTTGAACCAATAACTGAATAGGGTCAATAACTCTGTTTGTGAAACCAGAGTATACGGGATAGTCTGTCCTTTTTTAATCATCTTTCATAACACAACAAAGGGAGCTCACGCCTTTATTTAGTGAGACAACTTTCCTAATATATCTCAGTTACTTAGATCACAGGCACATTGTCTGTGTTTTTTATTTACCTAATAAGGGGGAAGGTAGAATGCATATGCTATTATTCTTTTGATACGGGCTTTAACTAAAAGCTCGTATCGATACCATAGCTATCGATACGAAATGATTTATTTTCGGGAGGTAGCAATATGGAGAAAATTTGCTTTGAATTAGAGCATGTAATCGTAAATTATTTAGATAAAGAAATTTTAAACATTGAAAAATTAGCTATTCACCAATTCGATCGGATCGGCATCGTTGGGAAAAATGGTGCTGGAAAAAGTACATTAATGAAGTTACTTGCTAGCAAAATTCAGCCGACGAGTGGGATGTTAAAGAGTCATGTTCATTTTGGATATTTTGAACAAATGGAAGCACCAACGTTCGTAGAGGTAGAGGCACAGTTATTAGGAAAATTAGCTGTTCCTCCATATTCTGAAGGACTAAGTGGTGGGGAGCAAACGAGATTGAAGTTAGCACAATTACTTTCTTCTTATGAGGAAGCACTGCTCATTGATGAACCAACAACACATTTAGATCAAGAGGGTATTTCGTTTTTACTGGATGAATTGCGTTATTATTATGGAGCGCTTGTACTAATTAGCCATGATCGTGCTGTACTAGATGAATTGGTCACAACGATCTGGGAGGTTGATGGGGGCAGAATAAATATTTATTCTGGAAATTATAGTAATTATGCTCAGCAAAAGCAGGTAGAGCGAGATCAACAAAGTCAGGCGCATGACTTATACTTGAAGGAAAGAAGTCGTCTTGAACAAGCTGTTGATAAAAAAATGAGAAAAGCTGAAAAAATTACCCAAGCAGGGAGCATGTCAAAAAGAGAAGCTCATGCAAAACCGAATCGTATGTTTATGACAAAGTCCAAAGGTACGAGTCAAAAAAGCGTACAACGTGCAGCCAAAGCGATAGAACATCGAATAGAGAAGCTTCAGAAAGTAGATGCGGTACAGGTAGAGAGAAAAATAGTTTTTCGACAATCGAAAGCTTTGGAACTACACAATAAATTTCCGATTATGGCAGAGCAATTCACTTTACACGTACCAGGGAAACTACTATTGAATAAAGTGAACTTCCAAATACCATTAGGTAAAAAGATTGCGCTTGCAGGTAGTAACGGTTGTGGAAAAAGTACATTACTACAACATATTGCAAACTATGGGGATGGGTTAACCATTTCCCCTAAGGCCAAAATAGGCTATTTTCATCAGATGAGCTACCAATTTAAAAGTGAGGAAACGGTCCTCCAATTTTTAAAAAATCGCTCTGATTACGATGAGGGTTTTCTACGAAGTGTTCTAAATTCCATGCAGTTTGTAGGAAATGATATACAAAAAAGTGTGAAGTTATTAAGCGGTGGTGAAGCGATACGACTCCAGCTTTGTTATCTGTTTTTGGGGAACTTTAATATACTGTTACTGGATGAGCCAACCAACTTCTTAGATATTCAAGCATTAGAGGCGCTAGAGCAATTTATAATGGCTTATGAGGGAACAATCATCTTCGTGACACATGATAAGAATTTTATCGCAAATGTAGCAGATTTACAGTTTACTATAGAAAGTAATAAAATATTTTAAATGGGAAGGTGCGATTCTATCAGCAGGAGAATCGCACCTTTTTTTATTGAATTTATATTCATAAGAAGAGTATATAAAACGTCAATACACTATAAAAAGGAATGATGATCGATATTCAAAACAAATGTGTCAGCGAAATTTTGAACATTATAGGAATGTAAAAGAAATCATCGATTATTATAAAATCTAACCTTCCTCTAACCTAGCAATCGATATACTTGGTCTGTAACCATTGTTACAAATCATTTTCTTGGAGGGATATTTATGAAATTAAGAGCATTAGGGGTAGGAACACTAGCATTAGGTTTATTAACAGGTGGTTTTTCATTTTCTGCATTAGCTTCTTCAAATGATGAGAATGAAAAAGGGGCACAATCAATCAAGGCTGATATGAAGATACTTAAGCCTGGAGAGAAAAAGGAGGTTCCTAAAGGCTTGTTAATGAAAAAAACAAAAGTAGATGAAAAAGAATCAGTAAAAGTGAGCGTAAAAACCTTTGAACCTGGTGAAATGCCAGCTATTCCTGAGGGTGCTGTGATGATGACAACTACAATAGTTGATGGCGGGGAAAAGGAAAAGTAATGAAAGGAAGCTTGTTTTGATCTTTCAAAACAAGCTTCTTACTATGTAAAGGTAAAAGAGACAAGTGTTAGTTGACTTAAATTATTTTAAAAGCTAATTCAAGTAGGCTATTCTAGTACAAAGGGGTAGGACTTGTTTGTTAGCAAAATTTATGAAACTAACGGGTCGTTAAAAAAGTCTGATTTTTAAAGGTGGATAGAACGAATGAAACTTTTATTGGTCGAAGATGAGGCTGTCTTATCCAGGATCATCTCTAAAGGGTTAAAGAAATCTGGCTATGCCGTTGATACAGCTTTTGATGGTAAGGAAGCATTAGAATTATTCGAAATCAATGAATATGACCTTATTATATTGGACTTAAACCTACCCAAAATGGATGGCATAGAGGTGTTAGAGCAGATTCGAGTTCAGAGCGAGGATGTGAAAATACTTATCCTTTCAGCACGTTCAGCTATTCATGATAAAATATTGGGTCTTGATTGTGGAGCCAATGATTATTTAATAAAGCCCTTTGATTTTCAAGAGTTGGATGCGCGTATACGCAACTTATTAAGGCGGTCTTTTAGTCAAAAAAGCGCCATTATATCTTTTGAAAATATAACACTTGATAGCTCAAAGAAAATAGTTTTAGTGGATGGTGAGATGATACATGTTACCAAAAAGGAATATGCTATTCTAGCATATCTCATGCTACATCAAAATAAAGTCATTAGCTCAGAGGAGTTGATAGAGCATGTATGGGACAGTGAAACGGATTTATTTTCAAATTCACTCAAGTTCCATATCCATTCATTACGAAAAAAAATGGCAGATGTTTTGGGGGAAATAGAAGTGATTCAGACAATCCGAGGACAAGGTTATATCATTGCAGAAAATGATAGAGGTTCATATGAATAACTTAACATTAAGAATGAGGCTGACCCTTTTAACTGGCTGTATTTTTGTAGTGGTTACAATTTTGTTAACGTTCCTATCGATTTATAGTGCCGAGGAAAAAATTGTTCAACCTATTACGACAACGATACTCAATCAAGAAAATAGGCTTCACAAAGAAATCATAGATGAGACGACAGTAGAAACCAAGATGAATCATGATATTGTTGCTCAGATAAAGATTACGGATGTAAGAGAAGCGAAAAAGAAATTTATCAATCAGAGTGTCATATGGATGTTAATTATTATTGTAGCAGGGATAGCTACCATTTATGTAGTGGCTGGTCGAGCTTTAAAGCCAGTTCATGATCTTAGTCAAAAAATCGGAAATATAAGCGAACATAATTTAGCTCAACGTATCGAACATATTTCTACAAAAGATGAAATAGGGGATCTTACAGCTTCATTTAATCACATGCTAGATCGACTAGAAAAATCGTTTCTGTACCAAAAGAGCTTTGCCGCAAATGCAGCACATGAATTGAAAACACCACTAACAACCATGAAGGCAGGTATCCAGGTTTTAAAACTGGAAAAATCACCAACAGTAGAAGATTATAAGGAAAATTTAGAGGTGACAGAGCAAGGTACACAAAGGCTCATCCAGGTTGTGAACGATCTGTTAACATTAGCTTATGAGCAAACGGAACATTTTTCTGATGATATTGAGCTCAAAGCAATGTTAGACACGATTACACAAGAATTACAGCCTTTATGTATAGAAAAAAATATCGCTATTTCTGTAGATATTGACGTGAAAACGATAACGGGAAATCAAACATTACTCTATAGAGTTTTTTCTAATATGATTGAAAATGCGATTAAGTACAACCACAAGAATGGAATGGTTGAAGTTCGTGGACAGGTTAAGAATGGAGCTACTCATATTACAATTACAGATTCAGGAATTGGGATACCAAATGATCAGCTACACTATATTTTTGAGCCGTTTTACCGTGTCGATCACTCCCGAGCCCGTGAGTTGGGTGGCTCTGGGTTAGGTTTATCTATTGTCAGAACCATCGTTGAAAAGCATCATGGGAAAGTAAACGTCCAAAGTACATTAAATGTCGGTACAACATTTGAGATCATTTTACCAATATAAAAGTGTGATTTTACCATTAGGGGAATCACACTTTTTTAGTTAATTTTTATTATTAGAGAGGTAAAAGGGAAAATTTGGCGAAGAATGTGTAGATAAATATTACAAAAAGGATGATGATCGATGATGAATACGGATGTGACGACGAAATTAAAAATCAGGCAGCCAGTCCATAAAGTTTTTGAAGCCATTATTTCTCCTACTGAAATTGGGCATTATTGGTTCTCTGATAGCTCTGAAAGATGGGGAGCGGGTAAAAGGATTACGCTTAGATATGATGAGTATCATGCTGAGGGTGTAATCACTGTGCTGGAAATGGAGGCTAATGAAAAAATTATGTTTGTATGGGGTGAAGAGCATGGTGAAGTGACGATGGTTACCATCACTCTTGAAGAATTACAAGGCGAAACCATTATTACTGTAGTAGAGTCAGGGTTTAATGCCCATGACCCAGAGATTATGGCAAAAATGATGGGGCAAAAAGAGGGTTGGGTTTATATGTTAACATGCCTCAAAGGATATTTAGAAAATGGCATCAGCAGTTTAAGAGCTTCGTTAATTCATTAGTGTATGTAGCTTACAATGCAATGACCTTAAACTTTATTAAATGCTGCTACCACTATAGGAGAGATGAGTCTTGGGAGTGGAGTTGCAGGAAAACTAGTGGGAGCATCTTATTCAAAAACCTATAGATACTTCTGAACAGAATTGGTAGGTGATTTTTTGGATAAGAAAATGTTTTCAAGTTGTATAATTGTTATCGCTGTTATTTCGTTATTTAGTCCAACAATTATTTCTACTTTAATGCGACAACAAAGTACAATACTTAATACTCATTATTACATTCAATACATTGTTAATTTGGTTAGTTTCCATCTAAGTTTATTCTTTTTGGCTTCATTAGCATTAGTCTTATTTCTCAAGAAGGATCGATGACTAAATTGAAACATTCAAAACCCACCTAAATGGAGATTATAGATGGTTTTTGTGTCTTACTATCAAATTGAAAAAGGTGCTATCCGTCGATAACACGTTCTATATACCTAAAGCAAGTTAAAGGAGATATTCATAGTTATGATGCCTACCGGAGACTTTAGTAGAGGAAATTGTTAATGCTGCAAGAAAATCATTTCTGAATTTATTTAAAAATGGTGAGCGGGACTATTACTGTACGCTATATACAACTGGCGAAGGGCATGCTCCGAACGTTTCAGCTTGGTCGTGGGAAGCATTGGAGCGGGAAGCTACTAAACAGGCAAGAAATAGCAACAACTCTCAATCTGAAATGGCTGCTCTTATCAAATGGTCTTATGCAGATTCTCCTTATTGTTGCTTCGGTGAAGAGTATTTTACAAATGTATGTCAGTACTTGAATGAGCGACCTAATATCAATGTCCTTGGGGGTGAAAAATGGCAGCAAGAATTGACATTCCGGCTAACAGCAATGGAATTAGCCATGAAAAAGCTTGATGAGGAGGGACTATTTGCCTTGAATCAAACAAGAGACGCTATTTGTATACTCGTGGAAGTGATGCCCCCAGATGAAGTAAACATAGAAATAGCGTTGCAATTAAACCAGTCGTCTACAGCATTGCAGCAATGGTTGGTGGAAGCAGACGAGTGATGGAGGGATGAAAGTGAAAAAATTATATTGGATGATGGGTGGCATTTTAATTTGTGCAGGGTTAGTAATAGGTATTGTCTTTTGGAAGTTTCAAAAAGAGATTAAGAAGGACGACCCAGAATATATTGTTCAATTTATAAAGGAACATAGAGCTGATAAAAATGTTTCCGTAGCCATTCAACGCAATCAACAATATTGGGTGGAATTAAACACTAAGGAACAGCTGCCATTAGCAAGTACAGTTAAAATCATCGTCGCTATAGCCTATGCACAGCAAGCAGCAGAGGGTCGCATTAATCCTCAGCAACAGGTCGATCTAAAGGAGTTAGAGGTATTTTATATTCCTAAAACGGATGGAGGTGCACATGAAGCATGGTTAGCGCAGTTAAACCTTCAGGGTGTGGATCATGTACCTTTAAGTGAAGTCGCAAGTGGTATGATTGCTTATAGTTCCAATGCGAATACGGAATATTTAATGCATGTATTAGGTTTTCAAGCGATTAATGATGTGCTTACACAGCTACATGTAGAGGATCATGAACCATTATATCCAATCGTCAGTGCACTCCATATCCCGGTTCAAGTCTTGAAAGAAAAAAATTTAACGAAAAAAGAAACATTAGCGGCTTTGCAAGAAATGGATATGGCTGAATATCGTGAGCGTGCATCGTCTATTCACGCCAGTTGGATAGAGCAACCTTTGACTTACGAGGAGAAAGCAGAGGCACAAAAACTGCTCAATATGGATTTTCAAAAGATATGGTCTGACCGTTTAATAAGGGCCACTACAAACGATTACATCTCTATTTTAGAAAAATTGAATAATAAAAATTTCTTCAGTGCAGAGGTACATAAATACTTAGATCCCGTAATGGAACAGTTGATGCAGAATCCTAAAAATCAAGAATGGCTAACACATGCAGGTCAAAAGGGTGGATCGACTGCATTTGTCTTAACACTAGCAGCCTATGCGGAAGATAAAGAAGGGAATCAAACGGAAATTGCCCTTTTTGCTAACGACTTAAATACAATGGAACAAATTAAACTATCTAATAGTATGAATAGTTTTCAATTGAAATTTCTGACAGATGATAAGTTTCGCAAGCGTCTTAAAAGGGAGTTTTCTGAGTTGTGAGTTGCCTCTATAGATATGGCAACTCACACTATTAGCTCCGTTCATCCATTAGTTTTTCGAGAAACTTTGAGAAAGTAGAAGCATATTCATAAATCATGTCATTCAATAAGTCAAAGCACATAACTGAAAACTCACCATGTTCATCTTTTGATGATGTATTAAAAAAATATAGTTCGTCTGCGTCTGGAACAAATAAATCTAACCTATTCGGATATTGTTTACACCAATCCTTGTCAGCCAAGTTAAGACGATGTATATAAAGAATATCTGTATGATCGATGTCTCTGTATGCTGGTTGACCGATTGTGAGAATAGATCCACCATTCAGTTGCCCATTGCCATAATTTTTTAACCACCAGCAATAGGATGGTGGTAAGCTGAACCCTAATTCAACTTCAGCTTCTACAATCCAATCATCTTCAACATCATGTCCAGGAAACCATTTAATCGCCGTAGTACTTGCTAGCATTTCTGCTAATCTAGCGTACATGGCAGCTACCTCCAATCTGTTTATAAATAGCACTCCATTAATAATTCAACGTGCAAACGGAGTACCTTCTTTCATTCAACTGCATAATATAGCGTTATCATGTATGAGAGGATTGAGTTACATGTACCACCCTTATTACGGTAATTATTTACTGTATAATTACGGTTATCAACCTGTTTATTGGGCCTATCCAAATCAGGAAGAACGAGTGCCAAGAAGTAATGTCCAGAATGATTTTGGATCAGGACCATTCGTTGTCA
This sequence comes from Lysinibacillus sp. FSL K6-1151, assembly GCF_038630755.1. Classification (NCBI taxonomy): domain Bacteria; kingdom Bacillati; phylum Bacillota; class Bacilli; order Caryophanales; family Bacillaceae; genus Lysinibacillus; species Lysinibacillus sp. FSL K6-1151. The sequence goes on along the minus strand of NZ_CP152040.1, from coordinate 4,374,361 downwards.
ACATTGAAGAGACTACAAAGCACAACAAAAATTATCGAACAGTACTATGGACAGGGCCACACTTACAAGTAACTGTGATGAGCCTTAACGTTGGGGAAGATATTGGCTTAGAAGTACACCCTCACGTCGATCAATTTATTTGTATTGAGGAAGGGCATGGCGTTACACAGATGGGACCAAGTAAAGATTATTTAAACTTCCAAAGACACGTGTCTGAAGATATGGCCATTATGGTGCCAGCAGGGACATGGCATAATGTTACGAATATAGGCAATAAACCGCTAAAGCTTTACACAATTTATGCACCACCAAACCATCCATTTGGAACTGTTCATACGACAAAGGCTGATGCCATGGCTGAAGAAGAAGGCTATGGGCAGCGTGAATAAGAAATCATAAAGCGTGTTTTTCTGCAAAACATGCTTTTTTCTTGATATATGGTAGAATGTGTTTTAATTACAGATAGTAATAGTCCTGAATGGAGGTGATTAATGATGAAATATTCAAAAGCAACAAATTATGCGTTACATACGATGGTGTTTTTAACGCTCAATCCTAAAGGGAAATCAATGAGCGTAGAGTCTCTAGCAGAAATGCAGAAATTATCACCAACCTATCTTTCGAAAATATTAACAAAGCTTGTGAAGGCAGGTTTAATTGAGTCGAATCCAGGTGTCAACGGTGGTTACCGTATTTCTAAGCGTCCACAAGAAATTTCTTTCTTAGATGTGATTTATGCGATTGAAGGACAAACCTCATTATTTAGTTGTGCTTCAGATCATGAAGATGTCTTTCATCATCAAGGCTGTCTCATTGAACAAGTGATGGTGGATGCTGAGAATAATATGAAAGAGGAGCTTAGTAAGCAATTTATTATAGATATAGCTAATAAAATCGATTTAGATGGATAGCATGCATAAAGCGGTGGATACAGCACTAAATGTGATGGATAGAACGTTCAAATTGGTGGATAGGAACTAGGGAAGACCCCTAGTTCCGTTATTTTAATTGCATAAGAGCACCAAAATATTGCTGTGCTGTCGCGAAGCAAATAAATGCTAGTAGCTCGCTAATCTCGGCTGCTGTTAAATAATCCTTTAATACAGCTGTGACATTGGCCGCAGTGTGACCTTTTGAAGCTAAGAATGCTTCTGCAAAACCTGTACATACGGCTGTTTTCTCATCATAGTATTGTGGATCTGGTTTGCCTTTTGCCTTACAATACTGACAGCCATTTTTTTGAGCTAATGTTTTTCGAACCTCTTCTTTTAATGAAGCGGATAGATGCCCGTCTTTTTCGAGTACCTCCCCCAACTGTTGCCAGTGCAGCTGAATTCCCTCGTTATAGCCTAATAGTTGTTGAAATGGCGTTAAGCCCTTGTCGTGTAAATGAATAAGTGTCATCAAACATCCCTCCTTTCATTAGTGTAAAATATGAATAACGAAGTTAACATGCGAATTCGAAGGAAATTATAATCGTTTCCTTTTAAAAAGAAGGGGTATTGCCATAATGGATTTCATTAATGAAAGGATACTGAAAGAATTAAAGGAGGATAGTCGTATTTCTATGAGTGAATTAGGGAGACGAGTACATTTATCGGCACCAGCTGTTCGTGAAAGAGTACGGCAATTAGAGGAACAGGAAGTCATAAAAAAATATACTTTGGCTATTAATAAAAAGGCATTAGGCTATCCAGTTGAGGCTATCATTGAGGCGACAATAAAAAACAACCGCTATGCAGATTTTAAAGATCTTATTAAGACGTATACAACGATAGATTTTTGTTATCGAATATCAGGTGAGGCATGTTTTTTATTAAAAGGGCATTTTCAAACTTTTTCTGATGTTGAGCAGTTTATTGATGTATTACAGCCATATGCACATACAAAAACCAATTTTATTTTTTCTGATATATGTGAGGACATTTAAGAAAGGAGCTATTAATGGAATTCAAATTATTTGAAGAAGAAATTGATGATTTAGTACAATTACTCACTCAAAATAAATGGTTGTATCACACGAATCCACTGGTAAAAGAAGAGTCCATTCGAGCTGCATATGTGGAGGGTTACTATAAGAACGATCGTGAAACACATTGGCTACTTGAGGAAGGGGAAAAAGTCGGGATTCTTTTTATTCATGTGGAAGTAAGGATATGGTGTTAAAGCACTTCATTGATCTATTTGGCGAAAAAGGTAAGATTCGTATTGAGGGCTATACTAGAGCCGATAATATGGGGATGCGAAAATGCTTTAGTAAGGCTGGCTTTGTGAACGAGGGCTATTTAAGAAATGCTTGGGAAAATGAGGACGGTACCGTGACAGATAGTATTGTCTATAGTGCTATTAAAGATGATTGGATTACAGGGAACTCAACACCAATAAAAATGGATGAAGTCCCATTTTAAAGTGTTTGAGAGGAGTTATAGCATGAAAAAAGACATTTTAAACGCTTTAAGAAAATTATGGTCAAGCCAATCAAGTTCTAAATGGAGCTTGGATAACCTTGCAAAAGGGCAATGTGGCGTTACTTCATTAGTGGTGCAGGATATTCTTGGCGGAGAAATTAGAAAGACATTTCTCAAGGAGGGCTGGTACTTTTATAATGTCATTAATGGCGTAAAAATGGATTTTACGGAGGAGCAATTTTCATACATAATCGACTATCAGGATATTGATTCAAATAGGACAGAGGCTTTACATGATACCAATGATGCGCAATATAGCTATTTAAAATCACAGGTTTATAAGCTTTTAGGGAAGGTAGAGAGTTAGTTTTCTCTGCCTTTTTAAATTTAAAAACAAAGTTGTTGACGTTGATAAAAATATCGTGTTATTATTATCTCGAATTAAAGATAAATAATTTCAAGATAAATGAATTCGAACCTTTAGCTTTCGTCAGGAGGTACAATTATGGGTTTTTTGAATAAATTATTTAGTTCAAAAAAAGAGGAGGAACAAACAATGGCAGAATTAAATATCGGCATTATTATTGGATCGACACGTGAGGGACGTGTAAGCCCTCAAGTAGCACAATGGGTAAAGGAAATTGCAGATCTACGTGGTGACGCAAACTATACAGTGATCGATATTGCTGATTATAAATTGCCATTATTAGGCGAACCAGGGCAAGATGCTTCGGGTGCACAGGCTTGGTCAGAAATTATTGCTAAACAAGATGGATTTGTGTTTATCGTACAAGAATATAATCACTCTATTACAGGGGCCTTAAAAAATGCACTAGACTATTTACGTGTTGAGTGGAATAACAAGGCAGCAGGAATCGTGTCATATGGTTCTGTAGGTGGAGCTCGTGCAGCAGAACATCTACGTGGCATTATGGGAGAGCTATTAATTGCAGATGTACGTGTTCACCCAGCATTATCCTTATTCACAGATTTTGAAAATGGAACAGACTTTAAACCAAAGGAAGTACAATCAGATTCAGTGAACCAAATGTTAGATCAATTAATCCCATGGTCTAAAGCTTTATATACAATTCGCTAAGCTTATCCAGTTTGAGGTAGGACGTAGTTGGGCACAGTAAAGGTGAGAAAAATAGTCGAAAGGGCTTGTTAACATGAAAAAACATACAGCAGGTATTCACCATATCACAGCCATCGTAGGGCATCCACAAGAGAATATTGATTTTTACGCAGGTGTGTTGGGCTTACGTTTAGTGAAGCAAACTGTAAACTTTGATGATCCTGGCACATATCATTTATATTTTGGCGATAAAGGTGGAAAACCAGGCACAATCATTACCTTCTTCCCTTGGGCAGATGCTTATCAAGGACGTATTGGTGATGGCCAAGTTGGCGTTACAACGTATGTTGTACCAGAAGGGGCACTTCCATTTTGGATTAATCGCTTAGCAAAATTCTCGATTCCCTTCCAAAAAGCTGAACGCTTTGGTGAGCAAGTCATTCAATTGGACGACCCACATGGTTTGCATATTGAACTTGTTGCACGTGCGGAAGGCGAGCTCAATGAATGGACATTTGGTGAGGTAACACCCGAGGTTGCTATTAAAGGTTTTGGTGGAGCTACACTATACTCAAGTCATCCTGAAGAAACGGCAAAAGTTTTAACAGAAGTGATGGGCCTTGAACAGGTAGGGACAGAGGGTGACTATACTCGTTATAAATCAAGTGCAGCTATTGGTAATACTGTAGATTTAAAAACAGTAGCAGGTGTACGTGGTCAAATGGGTGTAGGAACGGTTCACCATATTGCGTGGAGAGCTCAAGATAATACGGATCATTTAGAATGGCAAGAGTATGTGATGAACCATGGACAGCATGTAACGGAAGTCAAAGATCGTAATTATTTCAATGCGATTTATTTCCGTGAGCCTGGCGAAATTCTATTTGAAATCGCTACAGATCCTCCTGGATTTGCTCATGACGAAACACCTGAGACAATGGGTAGCCAATTAATGTTGCCACTTCAGTACGAACAGCATCGTGAACAATTAGAAAGAACATTAATCCCGATTAAAGTGCGTAAACTGGATTAAGAAGAGGAGTCGCTTAATTTCCAATAATCCAAGAAAATGACAGGCTGTTAGCAGAATTGCACAGTCAAACTACGCTAAAATTGCGATAGAGCACAAAGCTAAAATATAATAAAAATGAGAAAAGAGCGAATTTGCAAAAATCCTCTCTTTTCTCATTTTTTATTATAAAATTCCTTCTATTTTCATTAAATCTTCATTTGTTAACAGGACATCCGTTGCTTCCACATTGATAGCTACTTGGCTTTTATGCTTTCCTCCTGGGATAACGGCATCAACACCGTCTTGGGCTAATAACCAAGCAAGAGCCAGATTTGGTAATGTTGTTTGTTTTTCTGCTGCTACTTCCTTTAACGCCTCTACTTTAACTAATGTTTGTTCAAACAGTTCACCGTGGAATAAAGGGTTTGAAACTCGCCAGTCCCCTGCGCCTAGTTTAAAATCTTTTGTATACTTGCCACCAAGTAGACCATATGAGAGTGGTCCATAAGGAATAAATGAAATATCATTTTTTATACAGTATGGCAGTAAATCTTGTTCGGCTGAACGGTTTAACATATTATAAGGAGATTGTAAGACTGAAATATCATTATGCATATTTGCTTCGATTAATTGATCTAATGTTACGTTAGAAATTCCTATTGCTCCGATTTTACCTTCTTCTTTTAAGCGCGATAATTCTCCAATCGATTCAACAAGAGGTGTTTCGTTATCAGGGAAGTGCAAATAGTATAGATCTACATAATCCAATTGGAGGCGATTTAAGCTATTTTCAAAAGCTTGTCGTAGATATTTTGGATGATTATCTACTGTTACTGTACCATCTTCAAACCAACGTTTAGCTGCCTTTGTTGCCAAAACGAAATCTTCCCTACGATAGTTTTTCAAAACATCCCCAACGATTTCCTCTGAACGCCCTTTACCATAAATGTCTGCTGTATCAATAAAAGTTATTCCAAGATCTAGGGCTGTTGTCACTAGCTCCTTTCCATCTTGTTCATTTAAGCTTTCAAATAAATTATGACCACCAACAGCATTTGTTCCAAGACCAATTTCTGAAATACGGATATTAGTTTTCTTTAATGTATGGAATTTCATCTTCTTACCTCCTCGTTTTTCTATAACAAGAATAGGATAAAAACCTATTTTTACAAACATCTATACTAATAGTTTCATATATAGAAACAAAAGCATTTTTATTGCAAAGGAGCATAGCTTATTAATCTTCTAAGATACAAAACTATGTTAAAAGATAATCAATTTCCGCTGTTAATTTTTTACTTGCCTCGACTAATTTTTTTACAAAAGAACGAATGGCCGCTTTCTTTATTTGCTCCGTCGAACCGTGTAGGGCAATGGCACCTATTACTTCTTTATTGACATAGATAGGTACTGCAATACAACATTTACCTAGATTGGTTTCTTCATTATCAACAGCGTATCCTTGTGCTTTAATAACCTGTAAGTGAGGAATTAATAAACCATAATCATAGAAGGTTTTTGATGTAAGTGGATGAAGTCTTATACTATTTAACATGTCATGTTGCGTTTCTATGGGGAGGTGAGCTAAGACTACTTTTCCAAGTGCACTTGAATGCATGGGTGTTCGAGTATCGATTGCTTGAAAAAAAGGTTGTTCAAATGGCTCCCTGATGACATTTTTTATCACCATTTCACAATCTTCTAAAATACCAATATAAGTAGTTATTTCTTCTTGTCGGGCTAATTGATAGGGTGCTACAAGGGAAGTCCATTCAATATCTTGATGCCAATATAGATGTTCATCTCTAAAAATATGAGGATTTAATTGATAGTATTTATTATATTTATTAACATAATTCATTTTTTCCAAAGTATAAAGCATGCGAAAAACCGATGTCTTATTCAGTGATAACTCTTCCATAATTTCAGTCAATGTAAGAGCATGCTTTTGTCGTAATACATCCAATATCAAAAGGCCCTTTTTTAATGTCGATACTTCATAGGAATCCATTTCTGTCCTCTCCTAACTTCTAAAATAATTTAACCTGTACCTGTGAAATATTCATAGTTCTTTATTGATATTATAAAGACAATTTTTTATAACTGCTCAATTTTTATTTTAATAATATACAACCTTAAATTTGTAAAATGGTGGACAATTATAAAAAATGTCAGTGTTTTTTTGTATTGATTGTTGATTCTCCTCTTACTGGAGGTAATACACTTTGATTTGAATCAGCAAGATCAAAAAACAAGGAGGTTTTTATTATGAGGTCTATTGAATTGTTTTATGTCATCTTTAATATTGTTTTACTAGGTTGGTTAGTTTTTGGTAGAAACAAGTCACAGCGAGGAATACTGATAGCTGGTGGTATGTCTATGCTATTTCTACTTGTCCATGGAATCATTGAAGGGATGCGGTGGCAAATGATACCGACTTATTTGATGACATTATTTTTTCTCGTTGTTGTTGTGATAAGGCACTTTTTTAACCCAAAAGTTCAAAAAGAACAACAATCAAGTATGCGCCGATTACGCGTTGTTCTGAATTCAACATTAGCTGTACTTTATTCTGCCATAGCAGTTAGTCTGCCTATCGTTCTTCCGGTATTTACCTTTGAAAAGCCAGCGGGTCCGTACCAAATTGGAACAGTCACCTACGATTGGGAAGATACTAAGAGGGAAGAGACTCTCACACCAGAGCTTGGCGACAAACGCGAATTAATGGTACAAATCTGGTATCCTGCTGATACGAATGCTAAAGGTAATACGGCTCCTTATATTTCCGATTCTGCTGTTTTTGCAGAGGGGTATAGTAAAATTCTAAATTTACCGAAGTTTTTATTCGCAAATTTTGGTTATGTCAAAACACATGCTATTGAGAACGCTGAGATTTCTAATCAGGAAACAACCTATCCGGTACTCCTTTTCTCTCATGGCTTTAGTGGGCATAAAAATCAGAACACTTTTCAAATTGAGCAATTAGTCAGTCAAGGCTATATCGTGGTAGGTATAGATCACACCTACAGTAGCACGGCCTCAGTTTTTTCTGATGGTCGTATAGCAAATTACGTCCCACAAAAAACGGAATCAATTGCATATTTAGATAAAGCAAATGAAGGTTGGGTTGAAGATGCTAAATTTGTGCTGGATCAAGTAGAGCAGCTGGCCCAAAATGATTCTGAAAACCGTTTTACAGGTCGAATGGATATGGAGAATATAGGTATGTTTGGCCATTCCTTTGGTGGGGCAACGAGCACCCAAATGCTAATGACAGATTCAAGAATAAAAGCAGCTCTTAATATGGACGGCGTTCTATATGGAAAACTCCGAGTTCCTACGGAGGGGCTGAAGAAGCCATTTATGATGATGAGTGCTGATGACTCAATCAGAGAAGCGAAGGAAACGGATAGTGAGGAGTTCATCGAGTTTGTAAAAGAAACTTTGCCACGGTATGAGTATGTAACTGTGGGTGGGAACTATTGGATGAAGATTAAAAATATGAAGCATATGGGCTTCTCTGATTTATACCTGTTTTCACCACTTTATGAACGGATGGAAGGGGTCGACATCCAAAAGGCTTATCATCTGATTAACGACTATTCATTGGATTTCTTTAATCATTATTTAAAGCAACAGCCATTTAAACTATTAGAGCAAAATATTGGGGATTATCCAGAATTTACGTTACAGAAAGGTTGACAGCTAAGGTGAATAGTTGAGGGTGTTTAGCCCCTCAATTATTCGCCTTCTGAATTTTCCATATGTTCAAGTCGCCATTCTATTCCTTGAAATAGTAATTGATTAGCTTTTGAGAGTTGGTAGTATTGTGGACTTAGAATGGCACATAATATTTCGCATCGTTCGAGTCGTTTGGTTTTGGTTCTTTGAATATATTTTACAAAGTAATGGAAGTAATCTTCTTTATTGTCCAAATGCTCTGAGTTCGCATACAGCCTAGCAGTATCATCGACAATGGCCTGTACAACCGGACTGCTGGCAGGCGATTTTTGTTTCAACGCCTTATTCAATCGATCATGGATGTTTTCGAGCTTTCTGACCAGTGTTGTAGCATTGTATTTTGGCTGATGAACAATATTCATGTACAGAAATTCAGTATTTTTCAGGTCTTTTATAAACTGCGGATCATTTATGAGCTCCTGCAACTCATGCCAAGCAGCGGTTTGTTTGGCGGAGCCTTTCACCTGATTAATAATGTATTTGTCAAAATAATAAAAAAACGAATCTTTCCACTCTTTTGGAATGCCATTTAAGAATTGTATTTCTTGCACTTTTTTATCGATAAATTGTTTTTTATTTTCAGCTTTAATTGTTCGTGCATTCACTAAATCATGAATACACTGCAATGAATCCCCATTATGTTCCTTTGCTTGACGCAAAATTGATATCATATCCATAAGCGTATTAACCTGTGTTTCCATCGATTCAATCTGCCAATCAAGTATTCTAGTGACTGATAGCTCCTCAGATATCATTTTGCTTATATCATCAATTCCAAAATCCAAATAACGCAGGTTTGTAATCATTTCAAGACGCCATATATCTTTCACTGTGTATAATCGATGTCCACCATCAGTATAACTTGTAGGTTTTAGCAACCCAATTTCATCATAGTAACGAACTGTTTTTATAGTAGAACCTATTATTTTAGCTGTTTCACCTATAGTATATTTTTCTTCCAAATGATTACACCTCCTGATTGGATCACTTTATAGTAATTTTAACATCATAGTTCATTTGATGATAAAAAAAGTCATTATTTTATTTTACGATAAACTTGCCATAAATTGAGGAATTGGACTTGCATAGCTGTGAAGTTTTTATCAACAAGGTCATCATAACTAAATTGTTATAATTATAAAATGCGAAAATATCGTCAAAGCATTTTCGCATTTTAAATTTTCATATTCAAACATTCCAAGAGCAGCAACTTTCATTTAGAAAATTATGCTCCTGCCAATTATGATTGCAACTGAACTACTTAACGACTATGATAAGGGCTATTTCACATTTTCAGTAAGGTAGACTAAGGGTGAAGAGCGCGAGCCATTGCATCTAAATAGTTCTGACTTGCACGCTGACTTACCTCGGCTTCAGGTACAAAGACTTCAAAGCAATGAAAGCTACCAGGGTAGAGATTCATTTCAACATCTACTCCTGCTTGGGCAAGACGTGTTACATAATCAAAGGTTTCATCTCGAAATAAATCAAGTTGACCTATACATGTATAGGTTGGTGGTAATCCTGCTAAATTATCTGCTCTTGAAGGAACCGCATACGGAGAAAGTTCGTTGGTGTCCTTTTCTTCTCCTAAGTACATACGCCAAGCGGTCAAATTATTTGATCTACTCCATGTTGCATGAGCATCGGTAATCTCATAGCTAGATGGCGTTTCATTTCGGTTATCAAGCATTGGATATAATGGCATTTGAAATATAATTGAAGGCCCTCCCTTATCGCGAGCCATTAATGCTAGTGCTGCTGTTAGCCCTCCGCCACCACTTGCACCAGCAATTGCCACTCGTTTAACATCAATGCCTAGTGATGGAGCCTCAGCTGTCATCCATACTAACCCTGCATAACAATCTTCAATCGCGGCTGGATAAGGATGCTCAGGAGCAAGTCGATAATCAACAGAAACGACAACGCAGTTAGCGGTCTGAACAAAACGTTCACATAGAAGATCATCCATATCGGGGTGTCCCATAACGAAACCACCACCATGAATCCAAAGCATAGCTGGAAGTTTATCGTTGCTCCGTTTAACGGGTTCATATATTTTAACTAGCATTTCACCTCCATCACCTCTAGGAATTGTACGATTAGTTGTAAATACAAGTTCTGACTCCTCTAATGGTGATTGGGCTAAGAGACGACGACTCCATTCTAAATCTTCGTCTAGGCGAAAGCCTGGAAATTGCGAGTAAGCCTGCCTTAATTCGGGTAAGATTCGGTCATTGATTGTCATATAAATTCTCCCTGTAAAGTAATGAATTTTTAAATAAATGGATGTCCTTCTAGTGCCATTTCCGCCTCCCATTTAGCAACTTCCTCACGCACACGGGGTGCCACTTCTGTTCCAAGAAGTTCTATCGCTTGCATGACTTGATCATGTGGCATTGTACTTAAAGGTACGTATAACATAAATCGTGTGATCCCTACATGTTTACGAAGATGAATGATTTTCTGAGCAACTGTCTCTGAATCACCGACATATAATGCCCCTTCAAAACTACGTGCAGCATCATAGCTAGAACGATCATAATACGACCAACCACGTTCTTTGCCCAGTTTATTCATGCCCGCCTGTGTAGATGGGAAAAATGTATCTGCTGCCCACTCGTTATTCGGGCCAACGAAACCTATCGAATGGGAGCCTACCCGAAGCTTAGATAAATCATGACCTGCATGAGCAGCAGCTTTTTTATAAAGTTGTACGATTGGAGCAAACTGCATAGGACTGCCACCAATGATTGCTAGCATAAGGGGTAATCCTAAAATTCCTGCCCGAATGGCTGATTGTTGATTTCCTCCACTACCAACCCAAATGGGTAAAGACTTTTGAACAGGTCTTGGATACACACCTAAATTATTGATCGCTGGTCGATGCTTCCCTTCCCATACTACTTTTTCTGACTCGCGAATTTTGAGTAATAAGTCCAAATGTTCTTCAAACAGTTCATCATAATCATTTAAATTGTAGCCAAATAGGGGGAAAGATTCGATAAAGGATCCACGGCCAGCCATAATCTCCGCACGCCCATTTGATAGTCCGTCTAAAGTAGAAAAATCCTGAAAGACACGTACGGGATCGGCAGAAGAAAGAACTGTCACGGCACTTGTTAATCGAATTTTTTTCGTTTGTGGAGCGGCAGCTGATAACACCATTGCTGGGGAGGAAGCAGCATAATCTTCTCGATGGTGCTCGCCAACGCCAAACACATCCAATCCTACTTGATCTGCAAGAATGATTTCCTCCACTACTTCACGTAAACGCTGTGCATGACTAATTACCTCGCCACTATGAACATCTGGTTTTGTTTCTACGAAAGAAGTAATTCCTATTTCCATTTGTTATCTCTCCTAAGTTAAATCAATATTTTGTGAATCGTCTAGTCATTACCCAAAAAATAAGGGCAATTGTACTGATAGAAGCTCCAAGTAAGCAAACCCCTTCCCAGCCAAAGTGTGCATATGTCTGTGTAGAAGCGATTGAACCGCCAGCGCTGCCGATGGAGTAGAACACCATGTAACCAGCGGTAAGTCGACTTCGCGCTTCTGCACGCAATGGAAGAATCATCGTCTGATTAGTGACATGAATTGCCTGTACGGCCAAATCCAGCAAGATAATACCAACAACTAATGCAAATAACGACTTTTCTAGATAATTTATAAACAACCATGAAATGAGTAGTAGCACTAAAGCAATCCCTGTTGTTTTTTGTCCATAACCCTGGTCAGCAAATTTCCCTGCCTGTGCGGCAGCTAATGCACCAGCCACTCCAATAAGACCAAAAGCACCAATGACACTGTGTGACAGTGTTAACGGTGGGGCACTAAGTGGCAGAACAAGTGGCGTCCATAAAATACTGAAATTAGCAAAAATTAGCATGGCTAAAACCGAGCGGATACGTAAAGTTCTTTCTTGAATGAACAACATAAATACGGATTTAATTAGCTGAAAGTAGGATAGGGCTTTTACTTCACGCTCCACTTTAGGTAACACTTTTAGAAATATACAGACCATTAAAAACATAAGAGTGGCAGAGACTAGATAAACGGACCGCCAGCCAGCAAGATCAGTTAAGAGACCAGCGAAGGTCCGAGCGAGCAGTATGCCAATGACGATTCCGCTCGTGACAATGCCAACAACACGACCTCGTTCTGTAGGGGAAGCCATAGTAGCCGCAAATGCCACAAGTGTCTGCGTCACAACTGCAAGTAGACCTACCAAAGCCATACCTGTGAAAAGTACTGCGCTATAGGAGGCAGTGCCTACTATAACCAAAGCCGTTATGGACAGTAGCATCTGTCCAATAATCAATCGGCGCTGATTGAGTAAATCCCCTAGAGGCACTAAGAGTAATAAACCTAAGCCATAAAAGATTTGCGTGATGGTAATAACAACACCAATAATCGAGTGATCAATAGTAAACTCATTTGACAATTGATCGAGCAGCGGCTGTGCAAAATAAATATTGGCTACAGACATTCCACAGGCTGTTGCGAATAATAATGTTATAGCTCGAGACATGGAAGACTGTTGATTTATAGTAGGCGCATCGTTTTCTCGCTTCAGATCATTGTCCACACGATATCCTCCATTCATAATTGAATTGTCATTATAACTTACCGTTCGGTATGAAATAATTATTGGTAAATATATCTTAGTTTTATTTACTGTGTCAATGTATTTTTTGAATTTATTTTTATAAATAAAACGGAAATTGACAATATAAAGAGCAGGTTATACAATTATTACATACTGTTTGGTATTTAAATTGTAGTGACCAGCTTATTAATCCTTACATAAAGGAGGTGGGTTTTTTATGGCAAGAACCCGTGAATTTGATGAAGAAAAAGTATTAGAGGCTGCCATGCAGTTATTTTGGGAGAAGGGATATGAAGCTACTTCTTTAAGTGATCTCACTGCTAGAATGGGCATTCAACGTCCTAGTATTTATTCAACCTTTGGTGACAAAAAAGAGCTTTTCGAAGCAGCACTTCGAAGATATACGACATCTCGTGCAGCTGATATACGAGCAAGACTCCAAAGTCATACGTCTGTAAAGCAGGCATTTGCTACTTTTTTTGAAGAAGTGATTGCAGCTGAATATACGAAAGATCTTAGTAACGGCTGTTTTTGTATCAATACAATGGTTGAATTAGCTCCTCATGACGAGAGATTTGAAATTTTAACGAGAGAGCATCAACTTTATTTAGCTGTTATTTTTCAGGAGACGATTGAGCGAGGAATCCAATCAGGCGAGTTAGATGCTGACACGGATGCGAAATCTTTAGCACAAGCACTACTTGTGGCACTAATCGGATTAACGGTCATGCTGAAATCACAGCCGCAACAAGCCTTTGTTGATAATGCAATTGCAACAACGCTCACATTACTTAAATAATACTTTACTATCTATGTAAAAGTAGATGAAACTGTACCCCTTTAGAAGGGTTAAAGGGGTACTAGAAAAATACATAATTACAGCACATCTTGATTATATATAACATAGTATGATTTATAATTTCTTACAAGCCCATGCGTCTATCTCAACTTTTAAGGCAGGAGTAGCGAGTGCAACCACATATATCAATGTTGTGCATGGAAGATGTCCCCCAAAAAAGTTATTGATGATTTGCTGTCGTTGACTTGCATCCATTTCTCCTACCAAATAGAAAACGATCTTCGTCAGATCTTGAACCTCCATATTGGCGCTTTCTAAATTTTTTTTATATTTTCTAGTGCTACATTCAATTGTACTGCTGCATCTTCAGGGATAGTCCCATCTGCCATCATACCGATTTGACCTGATAGGGTTAACCACCTATGGGGGCCAGTGACTTCAATTTGATGTACATAAGGAGCAACAGGTGGGTGAATGTTCTCAGGATTCCTCGCAATTTTCATAGAATCAGTCCTTGTCTATTTTTAATTTGTTTCTGTAATCAAAATAGCATAATGTACCATCTGATAAAAGTTCTATGCAAATACCATTATAAAAGAACTTTCAAATTGGATATGCTGGTTTTATAGGGTTATAATAGATTCATAGAATTTAGGCTTATACGCTGATAAAGCTTTCAAAAAGGATAAAAGTATTGATTTTTTAATTTGACAAGACATACAATTCACTTCACCCACGCCTAAGGTTTTATACAGACACTTCTAAAGAAACATGAATTTCGTCTTATTTTGAAGGTAGATGGCTATACTCATTAAATGAGAGGGAAATTTTTACATAAGAATGATGCGTATTGTTGTAAATCAATTTTATACTGCTTATGTTTAGTTGATAGTGTAGCCCTAGGTAGCAGAGGCAGCGAGGCCGTTTTGTAGAAGGAGTGAATAAATGAGTAATTTCTTTCGGAGTAATGGATTTAAACGTATTATTCTTCTAGTTGGGATTGCAGTTGCATTGTATTTAATGCGTAGTATGATCAACTTAATTTTGCTGACGTTTATTATTACCTATTTGATGAATCAGCTTACTACGAAGACAACGAAAAGCATAAGAAAATATACACCGATGAATGAAAAGGCTGTTACAGTAACATTGTACCTTTTACTTGTCGCAGGTATTGTTGCGGTAATTTACAAGTATTTGCCGATTGTAACCCAGCAAATTACCCAGCTTTTCGATCTTATTGCCAGCTTTAATCTCGATCCAGATGACAATGAGATTGCCAGATATTTAGCGCCAACTTTTGAGAAAATCGAACTTGGAAAATATTTAGAGCAGGGTGTGGATTTAACTCTTAAAAATATTACGAATATTGGTAAAATCATTATGCAAATTTTGATTTCTCTAATATTGAGCTTGTTCATCTTGTTGGAAAAGAAACGCATTATTGAGTTTACAGCCAAGTTTAAGGATAGTAAAGTTGGACCACTTTATGATGAACTTCATTATTTTTCAAGAATTTTCATCCGCTCATTTGGTAAAGTAATTGAGGCTCAATTTATTATTGCTGCTGTCAACTGTGTGTTATCAGTGATTGCCCTTTCTATAATGGGCTTTCCACATCTGATTGCTCTTGGGATTATGCTCTTTATTTTAGGTTTAGTGCCAGTCGCAGGAGTTATTATTTCACTAATTCCACTAAGTATTATCGCATATAGTATCGGTGGCTTAATGTACATTGTCTATATTTTAGTCATTGTCATGGTATTACATGCCATTGAAGCTTATTTCTTAAATCCAAAGCTGATGTCCGCAAAGACAGATTTACCGATTTTCTATACGTTTATGGTCATCCTCTTCTCAGAGCATTTCCTTGGTGTATGGGGGTTAATCATTGGTATTCCGCTGTTTATGTTCCTGCTCGATATTCTAGGTGTAACCTCCTCGGAAGAGCCTGTAAAGAAATCGGTACCAATACCCAATGAAAAGTAAATGGAATAGTTTTGACAAAGGAATCATCTACGTACAAGATGGTTCCTTATTTCATGTGAAAGAGGAGTCTATCATGATAAAAGGTCAAAGAGTCTATTTAAGAGCCATTCGTGAGGATGATATCGATCGTATTGCAAGGTGCTTTCAAAATGAAGAAATCATGTATATGACAGGAACGCGTAACATATTTACAAAAGAACACATTAAAGAGGCGATTCAACGTTTTAAAGAAGATGCCTCGCGCTATGATTTTGCTATTTGTTCAATTGACAACGATCAAGTAATTGGCGATTATCGAGATCGACTTAACTAATAAAAAAGCAATGTTTCATTATAGCCTTACATAGTATCGAGGAGTGCGGTAGAGGATATGGCTCTGAAGCCGTACAACTTGCTCAAAAATTTATATTTGAGGAGCTAAACCTGAACCGCTTAGAATTACAGGTGTATTTCCATAATAGTAGAGCCATTAAATCCTATGAGAAGGTCGGTTTCAAATACAGAAGTTATTTTAAGACAGGCTTTGTTTATGAACAATGCATTTTCGGATGGGATTATTATGAGTATGTTGCGTGATGAATATTTGAATAAAAAGTAAGAAAGGGGCCATGATGAGGCCCCTTTCTATTTAAGCATTTTTTAGAGAGGAAATGGTTCTTGGATTTTTTTTAATATACAAGTAAATGAGCAATGCTGTAATGCCCTCTGCTACCGGGAAGGTCCACCAAATGGCCTGAGAGCCAAGTAGTTTGGGTAGTACGATGAGGGTAGGGATAAATAAAATAATACTGCGTAGTAACATAATGGTTGTGGCAATACGAATTTTTTCAATGGATTGAAAAAATTCTGCGAACACCATATTGATTCCTAAAAATACATAGCCAATGGCAAAGTGAACAAAGCCCTGTGCTGCCAAACTACGAATTTCAAAGGAGCTATCTCCAAATAATGCCATTAATTGAGAAGGGAAAAGCATTGCGATAAGTGCCGTCGTTAACCCTAAAATAAATGCAGTAGCTAGCCCTATTTTTAATAATGCTGTTAATCGTTCTAGTAATCTCGCCCCATGGTGATAGCTCACTAATGGTTGTAGTGCCATACCGATGCCAAGGAAAATCGTTAACAATACAGTATGGATATAGTTGACCATTGCATAGGCTGTTACGCCATTTGCCCCTAAGTAGTGCAAGAAGGTAACATTATACAAAATAACGATAACTGCTACGGAAGCTTCAACGATAAAGCTAGGTAGTCCAATAGCAAATATTTTTCTGAGATCTGATAGATTAAAAAATGAAGAGACAAACTTTAACTCAGATTGTGGACGGAAAAAATGAAGACAAAGTACAGACGTACCTATAATAGTGGCGATTGCTGTTGCTAAGGCACAGCCAGTCACACCATAATCTAGTACGAAGATAAAGATATAATTTAAGAGTATATTCAATACTGATGTTGTAATTAAGCCCAGCATAGCAAGCTTTGGGTTACCATCATTTCGAATGAAAATACTTAGTAGATTTTCTATTGTGTAAAACACGCCAAACAGTAAAATAACATGTAGGTATTCCTGTACATAGGGATACGTATCATCGCTTGCCCCAAATATATAAGAAATATCTTTTAAATTGAATGCAAGGAATCCGATAATCGTTAGCACGACTAGTAACATCATTATAAATGCTAATGTAAAGAGCTGATGGGCTCGTTGCCTATTGCCCTCCCCAAGAGAAATTGAGAAAAGCGTAGCTCCTCCCATACCAATCCATAGAGAAATAGAAAGCAAAATAGAGAAAATGGGAACGGCTATATTAACCCCAGCTAACGCTGTAGGACCCACGCCATGACTAACGAAAATACCATCTACCAAAATATTGACGGACATCAAAAGCATACCGATCATTGCGGGGAATAAGTATGAAAGAAATAATGGTTTCAGTGGTCTTGTTTCAATAGGATTAATGGTTGTCATGTCCATGCACCTCCAACACCATTACTTTTTCCCCTTTGTCATCTAGTTCACCATTAAATATAAAACCAAATCGTTTATACAGCTGAATAGCTACTGCGTTATTGTCATAAACACTTAAATATATTTGTGAACTGTTGAACTTTACTGTTAAGTAATGAATAAGTTGCTGTAAAAAATGTTTACCTAAACCTTGCCCTTGGTATTGTTCATCAATTAGATAGCGATCGAGCCAAACGCGTTGACTGTAATCTTCATGAGGGAATAATCCATACATAGCGAAGCCTATAACGGTGTTATCTTTATACAGACCTAAAGGAGTAAAGCGTCGATCCATTTCTGCCTCTGTTAAGCATTGGTCTGTCGTTTCAATAAAATGTTGCTGATTGTCTGCGATGCGTAAAGCTAAAATTTCTTTCTTGTTGAAAGCTGTAATGTCACGAATCTCCGTGAACATAATGTCAAAACCTTTCTATTTTTATTGTGAATAGGTACAATTTAAAGTATATAGTTACTATATAGTCAAGGGAGGAAGCTCAAAAAATGCTTAATAAAAATGTAAAATATTTTACAACTGGGGAATTTGCTAAAATTTGTAAGGTTAATAAGCAAACACTCATTTATTACGATCAAATTGGATTATTATCTCCCATCATGAAGGATAGTAAAGATTATCGGTATTATTCACTTGCTCAATATGATTTTTTTAGTGTTATTGAGTTATTAAAAGCAGTTGGAATGTCCTTGAAGGATATTCAGCAGTATATGGCAGAGAAATCACCAGAGAATTTTTTAGAATTGATGCATCAACAAAAAGAAATTGTTGCGAAGAAACGTCGAGAGCTCGAAATGATTGAAAATATTATTGATGTCAAAATCAAAACGACTGAGGAAGCTCTACATCTACATTTTGATGACATCACGATTGAGTACTTTCCTGAAGATACATTATACCTAAGTAAAAATATCGAAGATTCTACTGAAGAGCAGTTTGTGAAGGCTGTATCGGATTTTATCGAGGAATTAGATCGCTCTCAATTAGATACAGGTTATCCAATCGGAGGGATTACGAGGAGAGAACAAGTATTAGCTGGCAATTACGATAATTACAGCTATTTATATATTGAGCAGCCTAATCCAAGAGAAGGTCATCCTTACTTTAAAGCAATAGAGGGGGAATT
Organism: Lysinibacillus sp. FSL K6-1151; assembly: GCF_038630755.1. Lineage (NCBI taxonomy): Bacteria > Bacillati > Bacillota > Bacilli > Caryophanales > Bacillaceae > Lysinibacillus > Lysinibacillus sp. FSL K6-1151. Next base: position 4,355,572 of record NZ_CP152040.1, on the reverse strand, counting down.
CGTTATTGGTTATCATGTTGGGCCCTCTGCGAAGCTTGGAGAGACCTATACACGTTTATTTAATGTCATGCATGAAAAAGGCTATGAGCTTGGTCAATACGTTTATGAGGAATACGTTTATGATGCTGTTATAAAAAATCGAGAAGAAGAGTATGTGACAAAAATTATGATGGAAGTAAAGAAAGTCAAATAATTCACTGTTACTTACTAAAAAAGACCGTATAGAGTTAAGTAATTTAGCATATTTGAAGGCTTATATATCAGTAAAATAATAGCATTTTTTATTGTGTTGGAAATGAACCTAATCAGTAGATGATTTTCTGACGATAAAAATAAGACGAAAGAAATCATTTTAGCCTATGTGGAGGTGAGCTGCAATGTGGATTGAGCGTTGGCAACATTTAATAAAGCGATTGAAGTGGCAAGGAGCTTATGTACATCCGATTGAAATACGAGCAGTCGCTACTGAACATGATTTACAGCAGGTAGAGGCACGACTTGGCGTACAAATCCCTAATGAGTTCCGTCATCTCTTACTAAATTGCTCGCAGCAAGTAACTATTTATTGGTCTCTCCCTGACGAAGCTATCTTGCCTACAGAATTGCTGGATAAGCCTTCTGGAGATTTTGGCTGGAGCTTAAATGATTTGGATTTCCCCTATTTTGGAGGGGATGATGAATTGCATGAACAGCAATACTTACAATTTTTTACGGCAGGTAACGGAGATGCCCTTCTCCTCAAGCTTGAGGACGAATCGATTTGGTATTGGAGTCATGAAGAAGATGAATTTAATTTGCTTGCCTTAAGCTTTCCTGCGTATGTCGACATTGCGACCACGCTAGGCTGTATTAGTGTAGACTGTGGACAGCATCAACAATTTTGTAGTGGGGAGGGATTGGATGTTAATCTGACTAGGTCACAAATATGGTTAACGTGGCTGGAACAATATTTAAGCTCTAATTTACAGCAGGCTAAATCAAGCTTAGAATCTTTACTTCATTATGTTTCCATGCATGGCGTAAGAGAAACAAGCATTCAAGAGGCTTTTTGGCAATTTGATAAGGTAAGGATATATGAGGCACTTCAACAAAGAGTTGAACAAGCACAGACTCCAGCACAACAAAAAGCTTGGGGTGAAGTTCTAGTAACGGTGTGTGCTGACGAGGCTGAAAGATGGGTAAAGGAACTTTGGCAAGGGAATGCTGAACTTCCAGCCTGGCTACGTGATTATTTAACGGCGCATTGTTTACCAGTAGACGAAGGGCTGGCCCTTATCCTACAGGATATTGAAAAAGATAACATGGATGCCTATACGGCATTACATCGATTACGCCATTTCCAGCACCCAAACATTATTACATGGATGAAGCCCTATGTTGCATTTCCGATCGATGGCTGGGACTCGCTTTTAGCAGTATCACAGCCAAGTGCAGGGACACTATTTGAGTGGTTAGATGGTAGTGAAGTAGAGAGACTGACAGCTATCCGAGCTGTTTGCTATATGATGCAGCAGGGAATCACACCAACAACAATGATAAATGAGGAAGAATGGCGCTCTTTGCTGGCTTATTGGATGGAACATGAGGTATTACGAAAAAATAAACAATTATTTAGCCAAGTACTGAATGGTTTGGAAAATTGGATACTGAAATGCTATATGTTACAAAGGAGAGAGTAGTTTGAATCATTTTACGATATTTGCTTCCAAAAATGATCTAGATGATATGCATGCTAAAATAGCCGACGTATTTGCCAAAGGCTTTGCTATTGAAAAACAAGATAGCGGATATTTATTGAAATCTAAAGGGCTTTTTAAAAAATGTAGATGCTCGATGAACATTTTAACTGAAGATATGAACCCTGATTATTTTGCAAAAAATATCCCTGGGATGATGGGCTATTACGATACTATTCCCTTTAAAGATGAACAGCTAAAAGAACGAGTAATGATTCAAATAGCTGTGCTCAATACAGTCATTGCAATCGAGATGGATAGGGCTATGACAGACGAGCATATGCAGCTATTTACAAGACTACTAACAAGGATAGGCGGTATTGGTTTTCTACCAGACGGTACTTTGCTGGATCAAAACGGTAGCGTGATTGTTTATCCTAACGGGGAATCAGGTCCATCTGACTTTAGACCCCATGCTTGTACAAGAAAAATAAATACGCATGAGGTAGCATCAGCACAGGGAGAAGTGCGAAAAAATAAAACGATCGCTTTTTTAACAGAACGAGAGATTCCTTACGCTGCTTCTCTTCCTCAGCTATCACCATTAGAAAATCTCCACTTTAAAAGTCAAGAGGATATCGCAAGAAGAGCAGTTGCCCTATTGATTGTTATTCAATTCGCCTGTGACGTAGCACAAAATGGCGATATTGAAGGGTCTAGGGAATTCTTTACCGATATGCTACATAAATATAAAGTACAACCATTCTTAACGGAGCAAGAAAGGCTCTTTCTGGGGGCGCAGCATCCTAGTACGCAAGAGGCTGTCAATATTTCATGGCAATATGAAGCCTATTGGACACTCATTTGGGCATTAGGTATGGTGGAAGAGTTAGATTTTCCGGAAGATGTTTGTGATTGTGAATATGCGATTCAAGCTGTTTCAAGCTGCGAAACGTTTGAACAGTTTTACCAACAAACAATTATGCGCAGTAAGGAAGAAATTTTAGACGAGGCTGATAAAATTTATAGATTGCATTGGGCTTGTGTAGATAGTCGAATTAATGGACAGACAGCTCCTTTAGCGTTAAATGAAAGTGTTGTGATGGAAAGGCGTAGAGGCTTATTTTGGATGATTGGGTATCAAGACGAGGAATGGGATACGATATCCATGGATACATAAAGTAATCGCAAACTAGGGAATCTAGTTTGCGATTATTTTATAAGAGAGGTTATTTTACATAATGGGGTTTACTTACTTTATCGATCAAGAGAATACCATCGTATTGATCGCGTGGAACAAAGCTTTCCTGCATAACGCCCCAGCTATAGCCTATGCGAGGCTCAAACATCCATGAGTTGCCTCGCTCATTTTGACGATTGCGCATATCGATGAATGTATATGGTTTATTTTTTGTAGACAGAATATCCTCAATAGATCCCTTGATAGGTGGTAATACAGCCATCGGTTCACCCATATTATTTGCTGTCTCGCCACTTCCCATGTATAGGCCTAGTACATAGCTATATTTCTTGTAGATGTCTGGTAAACGTTCGCCCATTAATTTGACTGGATAAGGGGAACCCATTACATCCGATTGTGCTTTACGAATATGGTCATTATGTGCCCACACGATAAACTTTTCTGTTGGATAAACCTTTTCAGCTAACCAAAGTAAGTTTTCACCCATTGCCTGATCTCGCCATTCCATTGTTTGTAAAAATGACTCTATATTATTTTGTTCAAGGTCAATATTGGCCTGAATAGTTAGTTCAACATATTCATTTGCTAAACGAATACGATCTGCTAAAGTACGCTCCATCAGTTTTACAATGTGGGGTTCATTTGGATATGCTGCTTGCAACTCTTTTTCTTTTAACTGTACTTGTGCCTTTACTTGTTTATACACATTGATAATTGTTGCCTTTTCTTTTTGATAGCCCTTTAAATCTTTTCCTGAGCTCCATTCAGCGAGTTGTTTCTCTGCTTCACTGAATTGTTGAGCTAATTGAGGATTGTGCAGCCAATCTCCATTCGTGAATGCCCCTTGTTGTTGAATATCAAAGCCCGTGAGAACAAGGGGTTGCTTTGTTGTATAAGTTGTTTTGGCGTATTCAAACAGAGGAAGGGTTTCTTTTGTCCACCATACACCGAAAATACCATCCTTCATTGTTTGTAGAGCCGCTTGTTTGTCAATTTTTCCTTGGGCGTTCATCACATTTCCCATGCCACTTTCAAAAGCGAGAACATTATAGCCCATTTCTTGATGTAAAAATTGTATTAAACGTGTTTTAGCTAGATTAAATTGTGCAACACCATGAGAGCTCTCTCCTAAAAAGACAATGCGCTTATCATGTAATAATGGCTTTAGCATCTCTAAATCCTCAAATTCACTAGATGGAATTTTTTGTCCATTAAATGTTTCAGGTTGAATGGAGGACAGGCTATAGGCATGATCGTTTACCCATTTTTTCCAATCTAATAACGTTTCATTAGAAGACCTAACCTGTTTGACTGTTGAATTAAGTTCAATATTGAGCTGTTCTTCATTTGCAGTGACAGCCGCAGAGACACTAGTTACTCCGTTTAGTGCCATTAAACTTGTCAGTGCAATACTTAATAAAACCTTACGTTTCCTATCTTTTTTCATTAATAATCAGCCCTTCTTCTTATATTGATACTTATTATAAGGAACGAAGTTTAAAGCTTAGGAAGAGTTTGTTTAAATTTTGTTTAAATTTGCCTATATTGGCAAAAAAACATCCCCGTTTGTAAAGTGGAGTTGCTCCATAGCGTTGGAAACAAAACTACCTTGCCAAGGGTTCTTTTTCTGCTAGTGAATCACCTTTTTTCAACAACATAAAACATCTCCATTTGTAAAGTGGAGATGTTTATCATTATTTATAGTGATAGGTGCTTGCTCTAACATGGTTACGTTGAATTTGATTGAACCATGCACGATCCTTTTCTTCTTGCTTTAATGTACCAACAATGGAGGAGGAGCAGCTCACACAAATTTTAGCTTGTGTAATTTGTCCACATCGTTCACAGGGCGCTCCTAAATTAGGGAAAATGGACTTTTTTAACTTTCCTGCTTTTACCCATTTGTAAAGGAGTTCAGGTGACACTCCTGTTAAAGCGACTATCTCATCGTTTGTTAAGTAGCGATTATTTTTTCTTAATAAAAAATGATGTAACTCTGAAAATATGTCCTCTTCTCTCACATCAATTCTTTTATGGAATAGCAACATAACTAGTCCTCTCCTCGTCAAATCAATTAATGATTTCATTAACTGTTATAGGTTGTTCGTCATATTTATAATTTTCCCAACGATTACGCGCAAGCTTTCGATATTTTGGTGATACATTTCGATCGGCAATTAAACGTGAGAATCCTTTTTTAGCTTCTACAATATCACCGAGTCGAAGGCTTAATTCAGCATGTAAAAACTGGATTCTTTCTCCACCCTCCTGATTGGATGCAAAGGATTTACTATAAAAGTCTCTAGCTGCAAAAAGGTAACGCTTTTCGGATTCCTCATCGGTTTTTAAACGATAAAGCCAAGCAATTTTCAAGGCGAAATTCGCCATTAAAAGGGATTCCTCCATGGAAGCACGTGATACCAAATAAGCAAGCTTAAAACTGACAATGGCATCATCGATTGTACGTTCCTGACAAATATCCATCGGCTTCTGGAGCTCTTTAATGTAAATTTCATCAATGAGTTGCATGAAAGGTCCATATGTCCGTGTCATAGACTTATGGTAGGCATAGCCGCAATGGGGACAAACAGCAACCTCATACAGCAAAGGATTTAAGCCATCATAAACAGGCATGAAATCTGTTTGCTCCTCGATGATTTTATATCGATTAGGGCGTACTTTATAAGTTGTAAAATGCTTTTTGCAAAATTTACAATCTACACTACTTTCATAGTAGTAAATGTTAAATGCCATAAGAATCAACTCCTTTGCAGGCTCTAAAATTTTGTTTCTTTTGCTCTATTTATACGTAAATGTTTATCGTTCAATGTATTTAAGTAGATATCTTTTATTTTAACAATTCTGTGTTCTTTGGTATACTCCTTTAGAATTATTAAAATAAAAATATTCATCTGTTTTATAGTTAATTGTCATTAAATCTATGCTTGTAATAGTATTTATCGGTGCTGTTAATGTAAGTTATAGAGTTTGCTGAAAGTTTGTCAAAATACTTTCATACTTTTCATTAAGTATAAGGAATGAATTAAATGTTTGTGATTCTAAAGTACTGTTTTATAAAGGCGGCTTAAGATGAATTATAATATCATATTTTTTGATATGGATGGAACACTGATTAATTACGAGGATGGCTGTGTGGAAGAAAGCACAAAGAAGGCCATTCAACTTTTGCAGGAGAGAGGAATTCACCTTGTAGCGGCTACAGGAAGACCTTTATCGATGTGTCAGGAGATACAAGCGCTAGGGATTGAAACCTTTATTACAGCAAATGGGGCATATGTGAAACATAAGGATTTAATCATACATAAAACACCTATTGCTAAAGATATTGTTCAAAATGTACAAGCTTTTGCACGTGAACAGCAGCATAGCCTCACATTTTTTACAGAGCAACTATCGATGAATGGCATTCAGCATCCAGCTGCTTTCAATGCGATGCAGGCAACTCTATCTTTACGAAATTTTCCGGTTGTGAATGAAAAAATTGTGGATGAAGAAGTTTTTCTCATGTGTCTATATGCAGATGAGGAGGCTGAAAAAAGATATGCTAGCCAATTTCCGCATATATTTTGGCAGCGATGGCATCCTTATATTGTAAATGTATTACAGCAGGATGTTGCCAAATCGATAGCTGTTGAAGCGGTACTAGACCATTTTAACATTGGTCCTGAGAATGCTATTGCTTTTGGAGATGGGGATAATGATATTGATATGTTAGAGCATGTAGGGCTAGGTATCGCGATGGGAAATGGTAGCGCAGCTCTAAAAGCAGTTGCGAATTTTGTTACAAAGAGTTCCACTGAAGGTGGTATTGACTTTGCTTTACGGCAGTTTCAAATGATATAAAGCTGCTGAAGGTCTTAAAGTCGATGCTTCAGGTTCTCTTAGATCTATTGAAGGAACTTGTTAATCAATGAGTTTTAATAAATTTTGGGTGGGGTGTTATATGGCACATCATGTGCAATCTCTAATTGAACATTACGGGTATTTGGGTATTATCGTGATCCTAATTGGAGGCATTGTTGGGTTGCCACTACCTGATGAGGTCTTTCTAACATATGTTGGCTACAGTGTTTATATAGAAAGCCTTGAACACATTCCCGCTTTAGTAAGTGCAATGATTGGTGCAGTTGGCGGTATTACCTTAAGCTACTATATCGGCTATCGTTTTGGCTTACCATTATTGCAGAAATATGGACCCAAAATTCATATTACGGAGCAAAAAATTGATTTTACAAAACAACTGTTTACTAAAATTGGGCCAACTTTATTATTAATAGGCTATTTTATACCTGGTGTACGGCATCTGACAGCCTATATTGCGGCAATTAATAATTATCCATATAGAAAGTTTGCTTTTTTTGCCTATACAGGGGCATTTATCTGGACTTTCACATTTATAACGTTAGGGAGGATGCTTGGGGAGAAGTGGCGGTTTGTTGGTTATTATTTATCTCATTATAGTATTTATCTTATCCTATTGTTTGGCCTCGTAATGCTCATCGTTTACTATCTATTCAAAAAAAGAAATATACGAAAATAAAGGTCTGTATGATTCAACACATGAATCGTACAGACCTTTGTGTTATGGCAAAATAGCAAATGAGCGTACAGGGAATCCAGATGCCTTTTCAGGCTTAGGGACGATATTGAAGATAATTGCCCCCTTCGCAGGTAGCTTGTCCAAGTTAGTCATCAACTCAATTTGATAGATGTTTTGTTCAAGCACGAAGTATTCGCCATCTAGCTTACCATTTTTGTGAAAATCAGCGGCTGAATCAGTATCAAATGTTTCATGGCCAAGTGCACTTATTTGACGTTCCTTCAATAAAAATTGTAAAGCCTCTAAGCCCCAGCCTGGTATATGGTTATGTCCATCCATATCTTGGTTACTAAATGCCTCTTTATCTGGCCAGCGCTTACTCCAATCCGTACGTAGCGCTACAAAGGTACCTGCTTCAATTACTCCATGTTGTGCTTCAAAATCAAAAATATCTTGCACACTTAGCGAGAAGTCATGATTGCTAGCAGCTTCTCGTGATTTATCAATAACGACAAGAGGAAGAACTAGTTCTTTTAGTTCTAATTCTTCTAGATAGCGGGAGTCTCGCACAAAATGAATGGGTGGGTCGATATGTGTGCCATATTGTCCTGGGAACGTGAATTGTTGTGCGAAGAACCCGTCATCATGAGAGAATAATGTTTCAAATTTAGCATCTTCAAACATAAAAAAATGTGGGGAATTAGGGCCGAATGTATGTGTTAAATCAACCCATTGTTTTGATTTTAATAATTGTAATGCTTGTAAAAGTTGGTTTGACATTGATTTCACTGCTTTCTGTTAAAATTAGTAGAACATAAAAAAGAGTCCCCTTAGAAGAGGACTCCAGAATAAGCAACGGTAGTTCTTCTTCTCATCTTTCAGGCTTAAAATTTTGCCAATTGGAATTAGCACCATACTGTTGAGCTGGTTGCTGAGACTTCATCGGGCCAATCCCTCCGTCTCTCTCGATAAGAAAAGTGATATAAGAATTTTCAGAAATAATAATAAAAACACTTTAGCATAGAATTTTATAGTTTACAAGTTCGATAGAGATATAAGGGTAAATTTTTTTACCAACTTAAATTTATGGTTATGCCACAACAACCATTATCCATAAGACGTATTCTGAAATTGTCTGGTGTATAATTTGCATCAAATTTCATCGTAATGCCTGTTGATGTGATTAATTTATCAACCTCTGTTTTATTTGAAAGCTGTGCAGCATTCATTAGATCATGTGCAAATTGTTGAGAGCTATCAATTTTATCCGTAAGCAATTGAGCCTGTTGCATGATCGCCTTTATCCGTGTAGCTGACATTTTTAATTTATGTGTGTCGACAGGTGGAAAGGGGGTAGTGTTCGGCATTGCCAAATGTTGAGGAATAGGTCTAACGGCAAGCTGCTGGGCAAGTGGCGACGTTGGGTAATGATAAGGATGAACAAAGTACGGATAAGGATTGTAATACAATGTAATTCCTCCTATCCTATAGCTGATATCTTATCTTATGTAGCTAAACGTCTTTAGGTGTTATTTTGCAGTGCAATGTCTGTCCTAATCATTTAAAAAGGAAGCCAAAGTGAGCTTCCTCTTTTAGCCGAGAACATGTAAGACATCATCAATTTTTTTACTATGAGACAGAATACCGTAATTCATCCATGTTAAAAAATCCACTTCATATACACAGTTGGTTTTAACTGCAGCTAGATTTTTCCACATAGAAGTTTTTAAAATCGTACGCTCCTCGTTCTCGTAAATGGAATGTTGTTTATCAAAAGTAATAAATAAATGATCCGCATCTAATTGCAGCAATTGATCAAATGTCAGTGGTGCTTTACGTTGATTGTGCGGAATACTCCAGACAAGTGGATGTGGCATTAAACCGAGGTCACGATATAAAATTGGCCCCGTATAGCCACATTCAGGACCCGCATATAGAGTAATGCCAATGGCTGAAATGCGAAGAAATGCCACACTTTGCCCATAAACGGATTTACTAAGAATTCCTTTTGCTTGCTGTACCTTATCCTCATATTGTAGGATCACGTCTTGCATCAAGGCGGTTTTTCCTGTTAAATCAGCAATCTTAAACAAAGTAGACTGCCAGTTCTCTCCAGGATGTGAGATATGACAGATGGGAGCTACTTCATTTAAATGATGACAGGATTCCCATCGCTCTATACCTGCATCTAGCATAATTAATGTTGGTTTATAGTGAAGGAGTCGATCCATTTCTCCATTTTGTACATCGATATCAGGCACTTCTTGTAGACCTAAATAGTCTTGTTTTCCCCATTTTGGATGACTGAATTGAGCAATTGGTGTAATCCCAAGGGCGACAAAGAAATCTTCTAAGAATGGTGCAAATACACGTAGATTGCTGCTTTGGTTTCTTCGATATTGTCCTGGAGAGATGCCGACATGTTCTTTAAAACGACGATTGAAATAATACTCATTATTAAATCCGATAGACTGACTAATTTCAAATACCCGATCATTTGTTGTCATTAATAATTGCTTGGCTTTTTCAATGCGAATGTTATTTAAATAGTGAAGAGGGATTTGCCCTGTAATCTCTTTGAACATACGGGTATAATTCCATCTTGGAACATCAGCTAGCTCTGCCAACTGCTCGACAGTCCACTCTTTTTCAAAATGTTTATGCAAATAGTTAATGGATTGCTCAACAGATTGACGATCATTTTTTTGCACCAGCTTGGGTATTGTTTGATGTAAGAGCAATAACATCAGCTCTTGAAAGTGTACATGCTGCTCAAAGATGGTGTGCTCATCCTCCGCTAGACGGTTCTGATAAATGGCTTCTAGCAGTCTACGACATTGCGAAAAGGGGAGAAGACGTTGCTCTTTGACACGCGTAAAAGGGCTAGTAGTAGTCTGTTTATTGCTAAGATGGACAATGTTGAACTGTAATTGATAAAAACAAAGGTGCTCGTTTTGAATGCGTATATTAGCCGTGTTATTAGGAGGAATCGATATGCACTTTTCTTCACTAAGATGAATGGTGTTATGATCTATTTCTAGCTTTCCGCTGCCACTCATTACGATGAAAAGTGTATAGAAATCACTATTAAACTGCTGCTTGTTCGTTGATTGAATCACATAAGAAATAGTTTGTAACGTATAGACATGTGTTAAGTTACCCATTGATGATTCACCCCTTTATAATTGAATTTGGAGAACAATACAAAGAAAGCTCTCTGAAGAGCTTTCTTTCATGTTGTTGAAAAAAGATGATGTCAACGGCAGAAAAAGCAAATTTGCAAGGTGAAAGGTTGATTTCCGTTCCGCCAGCGCCCTTTCCAGGGGGCGTCCGATGAGCCGCTTCACTCACTTACGCTCGCTCCAGGGTCTCATCTGTGACGCTAATGAGCTGCACCCAAAATATTGGACTTAAAAATCTACTATAGGGGGTGCAGGTAGTGATTTCTGATGAACAAAAATTAGCCGCAGTTCTAGCTTACTTTGAAGAAAAAGAAAGTACGTATCAGATTGCCAATCGATTACAGAGGGATCGACAGTACATTCGATTATGGATTGAATTATATCGCTATCATGGCATCGAAGGAATTATTCGTCCTCAAGGGTTCACGAATTACGAAGATTCTTTTAAAATAAAAGTAATTCAACACCTGATAGAGACGGGCGATTCGCTCCTTCAGACTGCTGCGAAGTTTAATATTCCTTCCCGTGAAACCGTTCGGAGATGGAAAAAACAATGGATGTCAACGGCTGGTGAGGTGCTCTATCAAGTAGAAAAGGAGCGCCAATCAATGCCAAAAAAACAACCACCTTCGTCCGATTTAAATGGAAAAACAACGGATGAGTTAAAAGCCGAAATTGAGTATTTACGGATGGAAAATGCCTATTTAAAAAAGTTGAAAGCCTTAGTTCAAGAAAAGGATGCCTTCAAATCCAAGAAAAAGTAAGAGCTGTCTATGAGCTAAGGTTGGATTTTCCTCTTCAAGCTCTATTAAAAGTCGCGAAACTTAAGAAAAGTACGTATTATTATCATCTCCAAAAATGGGTAAAACCAGATAAATATCAGGCGATCAAAGAACGAATTCAGACGCTTTTTCATTACCATAAGGGGCGTTATGGCTATCGTCGTATTTGTTTAGCCCTCCGAAATGAAGGGTTTTTCATCAACCATAAAACGGTCCAACGATTGATGCAAGAATTGGGCTTAAAAGGGACGGTACGCCCTAAAAAATACCGTTCGTATAAAGGGACAGTCGGCTATGTCGCAGAGAATGTCATCCAACGTGATTTTGAAGCCACTGCACCCAATCAGAAATGGGTAACCGATGTAACGGAGTTTAAAATAAACGGTCAAAAAATCTATATATCCGCTGTATTAGATTTATTCAATCGAGAAATCGTTGGGTATGAGGTATCAAAATCACCTAATTTTGAGTTAGTTCAACAGTCTTTTAAGAAGGCGTTTACGTATACAAAGTTATCGAAAAAGAGTGGCTTAATCGTCCATTCTGATCAAGGATGGTTATATCAAATACCACGTTTTAAAGCGTTATTGGCAACACATGAAATCAAGCAAAGCATGTCACGGAAAGGAAATTGTTTAGATAATGCCGTGATAGAAAGCTTTTTTGGCATTATGAAATCAGAATTTCTATACGCAACAACGTTTAAGAACTACGAAGCATTCAAAAAAGCGTTAGTAGACTATATCCACTACTACAATCATGAACGGATAAAAATAAAACTCAACGGAAAAAGTCCAGTTGAGTTTCGAAGAGTTTCTTAAAAGTTCAAATTTTTGGGGTCAGTTCACTAAATCCCCTAGGAGTGACGCTGGCTCCACTCCAATCAACCATTCTGCAAAGTGTCTTTACTTTTTTTCATAGTAGTATAGCGATCAAATAGCCCATTATCTGTATTCTTAGAGGGGATAGGCTCTTATTTTCAATATGGAGAAGTGATGAATGACAATCATCCTCCATAAAATAAGTAGCAAACACCTTCACTTTATTTGAAAACCTTTGCTAAAAAGGTACCATTTTTGTGGGTTGGAGTGGAAGGCTACTTGACTCCCATGGGATAGCGAGACAGGCGAGCCCCTGCACGGAGGAAGCGGCTCAGCGCTCGCCCACAGGAAAGCAAGTAGCCTGCAACGGAAATCCATTTTCATCTTTCACAAAAATTTTATGGATGGTTTTGTTTTTCAACGCTATGCAAAGAAAGCCCTCATAAAGAGCTTTCTTTTGAAAATTATTTCACGAACCATTTTTCAAGATCATCATATTTCAGCAGGTTAGCTGTGATAGCTCCAGACTGCCAATATGTTCGATCCGCAATATAGACATGCCCATTTTTAACAGCAGGTACTGTTTTCCATAGTGTACTATCTAACCATTTAATCGCTTCTTGATTTTCTTTCGAATCCCAAGTGCCATTTGAAGGGAAAAGGATGATATGATCTGCATCTAGCTCTGGAATAGCCTCTTCAGATAAGACTTCATGAAACTCTGTCATATCACGTGCTAACGGATGTGGTGTCAAGCCCGTTTCTGTGTAAATATAGCCAGTGTAGCGATTTTGAATGCCAAATAAAGCTAATGTATTATCTGCGACATTTAGACGTACAACAGCAACTGTTTCGTCTCCAATTGATTCATCTAATTTTGCTTTTAAATCGGATACACGTTGCTCATATTTGTCAACGATTTCCTTTGCTTTATCAGGAATATTTAAAACATCAGCTATTGTTTTTACAATTTCACGTGGATTTTGTAGAATATCTTCTTTTAAGCGGTAAGTAGGTGCAATCTTTGAGTATTCTTCATATTTTGCCTTATCCGCGGCGCCATCCACAATGATTAAATCAGGCTTAGCTTGTAGTAATGTTTCCATACTACCAGTAATGTCGAACTCAGGAACATCTAATCCTAAATAGTCCTGTTTACCCCATGATGGGTGATACCATTGCACAACAGGTTTTACATCCAAGGCAGTTAAATAATCTTCCATATAGATAGCAGCTACACGCTGTGGGTTTGTAGGAATTTCTACTTTTCCAAACTCATCTTCTACAATTCTTGTATCTTTAGTTGATTGATCTTCTTTCGCTGTATCCTCTTTTACTTCATTTGAGCCACAGGCACCTAACACGAACATTAGTGCAAGTAAAAGGACAAATGAAAAATATCGACCTCTACGCATTGCTATTCACTCCTATTAATTTACTAAAACAGTAAGAATGTCATCTTAACCTAGAATGATAATCATTCTCGTTTGATTCAAGTAAATTATAGGACACAACATATCAACAAACAATACACATTCTCTACTTCTTTTTTATACAAAATGAAATTTGACTTCCTATTGTTTTTTATTATCGAAAATGTACCAGACTAATGTAACAATTGCTGCCAGCATAACCATTAAAAATCCATACAAGGGAGTATGCGCTAATGATTGATGGTGAATAATAAAGCCCCCAATATAGGACCCTAAAAATATACCAATGTTGAAGGCAGAAATATTTAATGCTGAGGCCATAGAAATAGCTGATGGTACATATTTTTCAGACAGTAGAACAGCATATAGCTGCAATCCTGGGACATTCATAAACATAAATAAGCCCATTACTAATACCATGATTAATCCGATAATAGGTGATTCGAGCATGAAGCCAATGCCGAGCAACGCCAAGGCAAGTCCTACAAAAATAATAAAGATAGAACGTAGCGGATTATGATTAGCAAAATGACCACCTAATGTATTACCGATCGCAACGCAAATACCATAGACCACTAAAATAATGACTACTGCATGAGGAGAATACCCCATATATTTCTCTAAAATAGGTGAAATATATGTGTAGACAACAAAGGCACCACCGTATCCAATTGCGGTAATGAACAATATTAAAATCATGCGAATATTGCCTAATACTTTGCCAATATCACGAATAGAGATAGGATTGCCTTTCGACAATTGGTTAGGTACTAAGATCGCATTACTAATTAAACCGATAATCCCAATGACGACGATAAAGATGAACGACATCCGCCAGTCTGTTACTTGACCAATAAATGTACCAAGTGGAACACCTGTTACAGTAGCCAAAGTTAAGCCTGTAAACATAAAGGCAATAGCACTGGCTCGTTTATTTGGTTCCACTACATCAGCCGCTATAACGGAAGCGATGGACATAAACACACCGTGTGCTAATGCTGAAATAATACGTCCGATTAATAATAAAGAGAAATTAGGTGCTAAAGCGACTGCTAAGTTACCTACTATAAAGATGGTCATGACAAGCAATAATACGGTTTTTCGACTAAGGCGTGATGTTAAGGCTGTTAATAATGGAGCTCCAACAGTTACCCCTAGTGCATATATAGAAACGGTTAAGCCAGCTGTGCTTAGAGAGATACCAAAGTCATCTGTAATTAATGGTAGAAGTCCAACGCTGATAAATTCAGTGGAACCTATACCGAATGCACTGATTGCAAGAGCTAGTAAGGTTAATTTAGCACTTGACTCTTTTGATTTTGACATACTATTAAAATCTCCTTTGATTTTTTTTATTGTGTGTAGTACTATTCATACATACCTAAAAGATATGTACGGTACTTTTAGTTACTTTTGAATATTACAGGGGGTCACAATGCAAAAAGTTTATAATATTGGTGTTGAAGCTACGCTTGAAGTTATCGGCGGTAAATGGAAACCAGTCATTCTTTGTCATTTAAACCACCATGGTAAAATTCGAACAAATGAGTTTCGCCGATTAATTCCGGGTATTTCTCAAAAAATGCTTACAAGTCAATTAAGAGAGTTAGAGCAGGCTGGATTAATTCATCGAAAGGTCTTCAATCAAGTACCACCAAAAGTCGAATATTCATTAACGACCTATGGACAAGGGATGGAACCTATTCTGAACATGCTTTGCACTTGGGGCGAAAAGCATGTTGAATTATTACAGGATAAAGGTGAAGATGTACTGTTAAAACAACGTGATGAAGATATCGCAATGCAGCAAACATCGTAATGAGGGGAGAAAGAGACTGTCACATGTAAGACAGTCTCTTTTCCTCTTTTTATGCTTATAGAGCAAAGTCGAATTCATTTGGATTCGGTCCGACACGCTGTTCAAGATTCATCGCATTGATTGTAGCCATTTCTTCGTCTGTTAGAAGGAAGTCGAAGATATCAGCATTTTGTAGCATGCGTTCTCGACGCACAGATTTTGGAATCGCAATAATGCCGTTTTGTACATCCCAGCGCAAAATAACTTGAGCATTAGATTTTCCATATTTTATTGCGATTTTCGAAATCGTTTCATCTTCAAGAAGCCCACCTTGCATTAAAGGTGCCCAAGCCTCCAGTTGAATTTGGTGGTTATTACAGAATGAATGAAGCTCAGCTTGCTGTAAGCGTGGATGAAATTCCACTTGATTGATAACAGGCTTAATGCGAGCAAATGATAGTAAGTTTTGCAAGTGTGAGGCTGTGAAATTACATACGCCAATTGCTTTTATCTTACCTTGATCATATAAGTCTTCTAGAGCCTTCCAAGAGTCAGTATATTTATCTTTACCTGGCCAATGAATAAGATAAAGATCTAGATAATCTAAACCCAGTTTTTCTAAACTCTTTTCATAGGCTGTAATAGTTTCCTCATAGCTTAATCCATCGTTCCACACTTTTGATGTAATAAACAGGTCTTCACGTTGTAAACTAGTGGATGTTAGTGCCTGTTTAATACCTTCTCCTACACCTTCTTCATTGCCATAAATAGCAGCTGTATCGATGCTTCGATAGCCGACCTCGATGGCGTTTTTGACCATTTCTGCAGTAGCGCCATTCGCTACTTGGAAAACACCTAAACCCATACCAGGCATTTGTAAGCCATTATTTAATGTGATTGTATCTTGTAAATGAGTAATCATTTTTATTCCTCCAATATGTGAGTTTGCTTGATTGCTTTTTCATTATGATGTTTCGATAAGGTGAAAAAAAGTACGCACATTTTTGTTTCATAGAAACGTCGAGGTAACTTTTGTGAGCTGACAATGGTTAGAGGAATAAAAAATTTTGCTATTAAACAAAATGGTAAGCCCCTAATTGGTCACGCATCTTCTAATCAGAAAAATATGGGGCGCTATGGAATGACAATTGCCTGTATAAAGAGTATTTGGACTGAAGTAAACGAATGACTTTTTTCTGTAATAAAGGGAATTTTTGTTGGATAGCGAATTTAAATTAAAAATAGTAAAACTTTATAAAGGGGAATTGGAAGATGAATCGGTTAAATTTAATCACATTAGGTGTTATAGATATGGTGGAATCACTAGCATTTTATCGAGAGGGGCTTGGCTTTGAGATAGTCGTGTACGGGGATGAAACGAATCCAGATGTGATGTTCTTTAATAATGGAGGAACGAAAATATCGCTTTTTCCAATTGAACGCTTAGTCAAAGACATCAATGAAGCCAACCCACCAGAAATTGGCCGTGGCTTTGGCGGAATTACACTTGCCTATAATGGTAAAACAAAAGAAGAAGTGGATCGTGTATTTGCATTAGCAAAAGAGGCTGGAGCGACAATTGTGAAAGAGCCAGAAACTGTGTTTTGGGGAGGCTATAGTGGCTATTTCCAAGATCCAAATGGCTACTACTGGGAAGTAGCCTATGGTGACATGTGGCAGTTTGATGAAAATGATATGCTGATTATTCAATAATAATCCAAAAAGAGAGCAAACTAGAAACATTAGTTTGCTCTCTTTTGCATGAACTGTTAAATATCCTAAGTTTTGAGCAGCTTTAGACAAGTAAAGAATCTTTTCATCCACAGGGCAGTAGGATTTTGTATGTATACCTGCCTATTCCCACAATTAATAAGATTTTACCCTATAATAACCATGTATGGGATTTATATTGTTTTTAATTTCTAATTAAATGTATAATGCAAAATATGGTATTTTAATATAATTTTTAATTAGTAATAAGGAGGGTGACCATTGATTCGTATATTGTACATAGAAGATGAAAAAGAAATAGGGCAATGGGTCAGTAAGGAATTAACTGAAAGAGGCTATGAAGTAACCTGGTTAGAGTCTGGAGAAGATCTTGAGCAACATATTGCCTCAAAGGATATTGCTATATTGGATGTGATGCTACCTGGCTTAGATGGTTTCTCCATTGGCAAAAGAATTAAACGAGAAAATAAGGACTTACCAATATTAATGTTATCAGCTCGAACGGCTATTGAGGATAAAATTGAAGGGCTCCACTTCGCTGATGATTATGTAACAAAGCCATTCCACCCCGATGAACTAGTAGCAAGGCTTGAAGTATTACTGAGAAGATATCAAAAAAATGATGATGTCCTAGCATTGAAGCACCTAAAAATTTATACGAAAGATATGCGAATTATCAATACATTGGATGAAGAAGAAATTCTTTTGACTGGTAAACAATTTTATTTATTGCAGTATTTTATACGTCACCTCAATCAAATTTTAACGAAGGAACAACTCTATGAGGGTGTTTGGGGTGAGAGTTATATAGAAGGTGATAAAACATTGATGGTACATATCCGTTACTTAAGAGAAAAGATTGAAGTAAATCCTGCAAAGCCTCTGATTATCGAAACAATTCGAGGTATAGGCTATAGGGTGAAACTATGAAATTTTTCCGATCACTATTAGCAAAATATATGCTAATTATTTTATTAGCCATATCAATTGTGCAAATATCCTATCTGGGTGTTGCGATTTTCGTGTTAGGCATTACAAAAACAGCGTCTGGAGAATTTTCAAGTGATGTTCTTCTGGAAAGTGAAATCGAGGAGCAATGGCATACAGAGGCCAACAGCATAAAACAAGCTTCAGATCATACTGTTGCCGAGTTTTTTCAAAAATGGCAAGAGCAATATCCTACAGCCTCTATGTTTTGGGTAAGTGAAGAGGGCAATCTCCTGACTTCTGTCAATGTGAAGGAGCAGTTACCAACAAAATGGACACCAGCCTATACAACTCAATTTATAAAGGAACGCTATGGAGGTAATCCATTTACTGTTATGGCTTTCGTAGGCGGTGATGTATCAAATGGCTTTATTGTATTAGAGATTTCAAGGGAAGCCTTTAATCCACCGCTTATTAAGGTCTATGATAACTATGGTAGCTTCTTACTTTTTGGTGTAATTGCCGTTATTTTATTTTTTATTGTCGTTTCGCTTTTATTTTTCAAAGGAATCCGAAAAAGATTATTACATCTCCAAGAGGCCATGGAGATACGTGATGTAGACGGTCTACCTATTGAGATTCATGTGAAAAAGCGGGATGAAATTGGGCAATTAGAGCATAGCTTTAACAGAATGGTTTGCGAGCTGAGAGATAGTAAACAGCGTCAACAGAAGGAAGAACAGCTAAGACGGGAACTGATTGCCAATTTATCACATGATTTACGGACACCGTTAACAAAAGTAAGAGCCCAGTCCTATACGATTAGCAAAGAAACCTTGTCAGAGGAAGGCAAACAAGCTTTGAAGGCAATGGAAACATCGATAGTGAATATTGATGCTTTAATCGAAAATCTAATGTCCTATACATTGTTAATGGCAAGTAAATATAATTTCGAACCGAAAAACATCAATGTTATTCGGTTTGTGCGGGAACATCTAACAACCTGGTATCCAGTTTTTGAGCGAGAAGGTTTTACGATCGACATTGAACTGCAAGCATTTGAACCTAATGAATGGCGTGTTGATCCATTATGGTTAGGACGAATATTTGATAATATATTCCAAAATGTATTGCGTCACGCTAACAGTGGGAAATATATAAAGGTGACAACGGAATCAACGGAGAGCTACAGAGCATTTCTGATTGAGGACCATGGTCAAGGGATGAAAAATGAATCGAATGCTAAGGGGGCAGGAATTGGTTTATCCATTGTTGATGTAATGGTAAAGGGTATGGGTTTAGAATGGGACATAAACTCCAATCACTCGGGCACAAAAATTAGTATAAAAAATGTGATTCAATCTGCGAAGCTTGGGAAGTAAAAGCTCGCAGATTTTTTTATGTTGATGCAACAATTTTTTGTATCGAAAGCATAGCAGCAGAAAAAGAAAGGCTCTTATAAAAAGAGTAGAAGTTTTTTAAACAAAATTTAAACTTGGTCCATACCTGTTTTTAACCTTTTCTTCTTATGATAGTAAATGAGGTGAGAACATTGGAATATATCGTACAAACACAAAACTTATCAAAACACTTTGGGAAAGAGCAAGCTGTATCAAATATGAATTTACAAATACAAAAAGGTGAAATATACGGATTTTTAGGGCCAAATGGAGCAGGGAAAACGACTACGATTCGTATGCTTCTTGGTTTAATGAAGCCTTCCACAGGTACCATTAAAATTTTTCAAAAAGACATTACGAAGGAGCGTATTCAAATCTTAGCCAATGTAGGTTCATTAGTAGAGAATCCTTCCTACTACCCACATTTAACAGCATATGAGAATTTGGAGGCACTAAGAAAAATAGTAGGTGTACCGAAATCTCGAATCGATGAAGTTCTCGAAATTGTCCGTTTGAAGGAAGCTGCTAATAAAAAGGTAAAGGGCTTTTCGTTAGGGATGAAGCAACGTCTAGGTATTGCTGCTTCTCTACTGCATAATCCTGAATTACTTATTTTAGATGAACCAACGAATGGTCTGGATCCTTCAGGAATTATTGAAATTCGTAATTTAATTAAAAGGCTACCAAAGGAATACGGCATGACTATTATTATTTCCAGCCATTTATTATCAGAGATCGATCAAATGGCGACTCAAGTAGGGATTGTTTCTAAGGGGAAATTGATTTTCCAAGATTCTATTGAGGCGATGCGTAGATTTGCTCAACCAAAGATTCTATTTAAAGTGAACAATGGTGAAAAAGGATGGCGCTCTCTATTAGCCCATGGCATTAAAGCAGATTATCAAGATGGGGTTATTTTCTTAGAGGATTGCTCAGATGAAAAAATTGCTCATATTGTCCATGTTCTTGTTCAGGAGGGTATTTCAGTATTCCGAGTGGAGGAAGAGAAACGCTCATTGGAGGATATATTCCTGCAAATGACGATGGGAGAGCAGGCGATATGATGGGCAAGCTGTTAACTGCTGATTTTTTAAAAATCAAACGCAAAGGATTATGGTTTTTAACGCTCTTAGGTCCCTTAGGTGTTGTCGCTCTACAAATGGTCAATTATGGAGTAAGAAAGGATTACCTCTTACAGCAAAGTGAAGATGATTGGGGCTATTATTTACTAAATGTTCATTCATTTACACCGCTTGCCATTGTGTTGGGCATTGCCATTTTAACGTCCTTCATGGCGAGTATTGAAAACGAGACTAACGCTTGGAAGCAGCTTATCGCATTACCTGTATCCAAATTAACCGTGTATTTATCTAAATATACTGTGTTAGCTATTCTACTATTTTTGTCTTCAACACTACTCATGATTTTTACGCTGAGTTATGGGCTGTTTTTAAATCTAGGTGAATCTATTCCTTATATGGAGTTAGTTAAATTTAGTTACTTCCCTGCGCTTGCAGCATTGCCTATTTTGGCACTTCAATTGTGGATTGCGAGTGTAAGCCATAATCAAGGAATTCCTATTACAGTAGGCATTTTTGGGGTGATATTTGCTTATTCCTCCTATGTTCTACCTGACTGGATGATATGGAAATGGCCATCATTGATGAACCACTGGGATGAGCCGATAATCAATGTCATGCTAGGTGTAGGGATTGGTATTTTACTCTATATTGCTGGCATGGTCGATTTTGCAAGAAGGGACGTGAAATAATGAACGCTTTACTGCAAGCTGAATGGTTTAAATTGCGTAAATCAAAAATGGTACCTATTATTTTGGCGGGGCCCATGATTGGGCTTTTCATTGGACTATCAGCAAATTTAGAGGACAATATGCAGGGACTGGAAATAAATGAATGGTATATTGCCTTATTTTCAATGAATTTAACATACGCATTATTATTTTTACCTCTTATTACGGGCGTTTTTGCGAGTCTCATCTGTAGATATGAACATCAGTCTGGCGGATGGAAGCAGCTTTTAGCATTACCGGTAACGAGAGGGAAAGTATTTGTAGCAAAATATGTGTTAATTATGCTGCTTGTTCTAGCGATGCAGCTCTTGTATTTAGGCTCCATCTTTGCTGTAGGTATGCTGAAGGGCTATACAGATCCTTTTCCAATGGGAATCGTATGGAAAAGTATTGTTGGAGGATGGGTAGCAACATTGCCTTTAGTGGCCCTTCAATTATGGTTATCCATAATGTTTAAAAGCTTTGCTGCTCCATTTGCTGTCAATGTCATATTTACGCTGCCATCAATTTTAGCGGTGAACTCTGAACGAATTGGTCCATATTATCCCTGGGCACAGCCTTTTTCAATGATGTACATAGGTGGCAATACAGACGATATATTCTTTGTGCCATGGGAGCAATTGTTAACAGTAGTAGGTGGTGGGTTCATCCTATTTTTCCTCGGAGGATATTACTATTTCCAACGAAAAGCCATTTAACACCTTAAAGGAGAATTGACATGAGAATAATGAAACGAAGCTTCCGATTTTTAACTGCCTCTATGCTATTAGTAGCTTTAGCTGGATGTGGGCAGGGGGAGTCTATAAAAGATGTCTCGCAGTATACTAGTGAAATAAAAGATATCAATATCCCTGATGATGTAAAAATTATTGGGTTTGGAGAAGCAACACATGGCAATATCGAATTTCAAACATTAAAAAAAGACCTATTTAAAGCGATGATTAAGAATGAAAATGTCCATGTTTTTGTCTTAGAAGGAGATTTTGGTGGAGCCCAGCAGATTAATCAATTTATTTTAAACGGTGTTGGAACGGCGGAGGAAGCTATAAAGGCTCTTGATTATGGCATTTATAAAACAGAACAAATGATTGAACTTGTTCAATGGATGCATGATTATAACTTAACAGTCGATGAACAAGATAAAATTTATTTTTACGGAAATGATATGCAACGCTATGATTATAGCAAAAAGGGATTGCTTGATTATTATGCACAGGTACATGCTGACAATGCTAAGAAATTTACGACTGAGCTAGAGCATGTTTCCAACAAAACGATGAGAGATTTATCGAATAATCAGCTAATAGAGCTTGATAAAACGATTGATACAATCATCAACGATTTACAATCAAACAAGGCGATATATGAGAAAAAATCATCAAAGGATGCCTTCTCCTTTGCTGCTCAATATGCACAAATTATGAAGCAACGTACGCAATTATTTGTAAATGATGGGAACTATATGAATTTACGGGATGAATATTTGGCTGAAAATTTACAATGGATTGTGGAGTACGAAGCAACGCAAGGGCATGATAAAGTGTTAATGTCTGCTCATAACGGTCATATTGAGAAAACCTCTGCTTCGATGGCAGGCTATCAATCAATGGGACAATACTTAAATGAGCAATATAAAGAACACTATTTTGCGATTGGCACAGACTTTGTCAATAATACATTTCAAGCACAAAACGGCTCTGGTGAACGAAAGGAATATTCAATTGAACATCATAATGTGTTAGTGGATGCTTTTAGTGACATCGATAGCAACATCTTTTATGTGGATTTTGAAACTGCCAAACAATCGAAGGAGCTGGCAGATATCCTTTCCCAAAAGCAAAGAATGGGCAATATCGGTGATGATTTCCGTCCGTGGTATAAGCTAACACAAATGCTGTATACCATTAAAATGACACCTGAAGAGGCTTATGATGGTCTCATTGTTGTGCAAGAAGCAACACCAACAAAAATAATTGATTAAGTTAAATTTAGCAACTTCCATCAAAAAATCTCTTTCCTTCTTCAATATAATAAAGATGAGGTGAGTAACATGGAGTATAGTCAGGCAACACAAAAAACGATTGCCTATATCGAGGAGCAATTGATGGAAGAAATTTCACTTGAACGTCTTCCTAATAATGCTGGCTACTCGAAGTTCCATCTAAGTCGTATTTTTAAGCAGGAAACGGGGATTACGATTGGTGAATATATTCGTATACGTCGACTAGCCATGGCTGCGAGTTATTTGATGTACTCTAATGTATCGATATTAACCATTGCATTTACACTTCAGTTTCAATCACAAGAAGCTTTTACAAGAGCCTTTAAAGAAGTTTATGCATTACCACCAGGGAAGTATCGAAAATTGATGCAATCACTTAATATGTTGGAGGAGGAAAATTACATGGAAACAGTTGAACAGGTTAAAGGTTGGATGTTGAGTGGAGCGAATCCAGAATTATATAAATTTCATACAGATGACAAGGTATTTCATTCAGGGAAGCGTTCAGGCGTATTGTATTCCACAGCTGCATCAGCAAATCAGGGACAATTTGCTACGATGATGCAGGGCTTTCAGGCTACTGACTATAAAGGAAAGCGCTTGAAAATGTCTTGCTATTTAAAGACGGCAGATGCCACAAAGTGTGGTGCATGGATGCGTATTGACAATGGTACGGGTGATACTATTCAATTTGATAATATGGATCAGCGTTCTGTGACAGGTTCTACTGAATGGAATCATTATTCTATTGTCTTAGACGTACCTGAAGAAGGTGACTCCATTTATTTTGGTGTGTTATTAATTGGTTCTGGGAAAGTATGGGCAGATGGTTTCCGATTTGAAGAGGTAGATGACAAAGTTCCAACAACGAATATGCTTTCACAGGAGCATTTACCAACCCATCCAGCTAATCTAGACTTTAGTATGGCTTAATGGAGGCAATGTAATCATCGATTGACTTTGTTTAACAACGTATTGTTTACCTCTAATTTGTTAAAACTAACAAAGAGGAGGTGTGAGACAATGGCACAAGAAATTCTTTGTGAAGTCAATAACTGCACATTTTGGGATTCTGGTAACAAATGTACAGCCGAAAAAATTTATGTTGTCAGCCAAAAGGGACAACATGCTTCCAACAGCGAGGAAACAGACTGTAAAACATTCGAACCTGAAACGCATTAATGCCAAAAGGGTAGCCATGTATATGGTTACCCTTTTTCCCTGTCTTTATTAATAAAAAATATCCACCTTTTCTTTACTAAATAAAAGTGCATGTGCATTGCTCACTTTTTCTTCCACATAATCTAACGAGTATTTACCAACGGAATCTGTTAAATCACCAATGGCCCGAGATAAATTATCGATAATTGGAATGAGTTTGTGTAATTCAGTACGGTCTTTGTCTTTGTGCATCTCATCCATGATTTCATATGCAAGACGCTGAATTTTCCTTAATCGCAATTTTTCAGATTGCATTGAATCCTCCTTATTAAGCAATTTAAGATGTCTCATTATATGAGCTACAATAAGGTTTCATGAATTTTTTTCTTTAGAAGTAATTGCTAGGACTTTGAAGGGCTGATGCAATTTCCCTTATGCCAACGTTGATTTTAGATTCCTCCACATTGGACACATTTAGCTTTAATATTCGCTCATGATCAAATGCATCTAAATAATTGCGGTTAATCGTATCTAGATAAATTTTGTGTTGCATCAAATGCTGAATAAGCTTTTGAGTATTGACCTGTCTTGGTAGAACGATATGGCTATGCATACAGACTTCTATTGATGCCTGATATTGGGCTAAATGCGTTGCTATGGATTGCTGAAGGCTATTCGCTCGGCTTGCATAAGCTTCGGTGACTTTCTTTTGATAACGTTCAAACATACCACTTTTCAAGTAAAGCTCTAAGGCAGCCTGTGAAATCATGGAGCTATCAATATCAGTGGTATTTTTGTACTGCTGAAATGTGTCAGTAAAGACATCTGGTAAAACGGCAAGTCCAATACGTAAGCCAGGAAACATGATTTTAGAAAAGCTTTTTAAATAGATAACATATTGCTGTGTATCATCTGTATAAATGGGATCTATTTTCGAATTTTGCTCGAAATCTGCCAAATAATCATCTTCAACAATGTAAACATTATATTGATAAGCAAGTTTACGGATTAGATCTTTTGTCTTTTTACTATAAGAAGTACCTAGAGGATTGTGCAGACGTGGCATCGTGTAAAAAAACTTTATGTCATGTTTACTAAAAATGCTTTCTAATTCATGTAAATCAATGCCATCCGTTGTTCTTTTGATGCCGATTGCCGAAACTCCATAGGTTTTTAAATAATCCATATATAAATGGTAACTAGGTTGTTCCACTAAAATGGTTGAACGACCATTTGGAAATGGCATAATACTTAGCAAAGTCAGGGATTGCTGGACGCCAGAAGTAATAAAAATATTTTCTTCTTTTGCGAATACTTGATAGTTTGCTAATAATTTTTTCGCTTCTGTTATTAAAGATGGTAAGCCTTTTGGTGTTCCATATCTAAATAGATCTGTTTGGTATGTATCAATAGCTTTGTTTATACAATGTTGAAAATCCTGATATGGGAAAGCATTCCAACTGGGTGAAGATGTAGCAAAATCTATGTGATCTCTTTCCTGTGGTTGTAAGGGTAACTGATGGTCAACAACATAGTAGCCGCTTTTCGGTAATACATAGATAAGATGCTGATCCTCAAGTTTTTTTAAAGCAGTTAAAATAGTACTTTTACTACAGGAAAATTGCTGTGATAACTGGCGGATAGAAGGTAGTTTTGCCCCTGATTGAAGAGTACCTGCTTGTATTTGAGTCAGCAGCTGAGAATAAATCCATTCATATTTAAGCATAGACAGCCTCCAGCACATCTGTATCGGTACAGATGTGTTTTTTTCATATCGTCTATAGGTTCTCTTTTTAATACGATAACTATACCGGCCGGAATGATTTGAGAAGGAGCATTATCGTATGTCAGAAAAAAGAAAAGCCTATATAGCAGCGATTTCGTATGCATTTATCATTGGCCTTTCATTCATGTTTGTGAAAGTTACATTAACGGTGGCGAGTCCAACTGATATTTTAGCCCATCGCTTT
The DNA here is from genome assembly GCF_038630755.1 of Lysinibacillus sp. FSL K6-1151. Taxonomy (NCBI): domain Bacteria; kingdom Bacillati; phylum Bacillota; class Bacilli; order Caryophanales; family Bacillaceae; genus Lysinibacillus; species Lysinibacillus sp. FSL K6-1151. Next base: position 4,329,117 of record NZ_CP152040.1, on the reverse strand, counting down.
ACGTTTGCCTTCATCGGTATTGTTATTTTAATGGTATTTACGAAAAATAAGCTAACAATAAAAAAATATGATTTACTAAAAATTTTACCGTTAGCCATATTGTATCCCATTGTTTTTTTCACTTTTCAAGTGCTTGGGCTTGCTAAAATTTCCTCTTCAGAGGCTGGAATTATTCAAGCAACGATTCCTATTTTTACATTAGCACTAGCAGGTTTATTATTAAAGGAAAAAGCTACTCGTGGACAGCTCGTCTTCATTAGTTTATCTGTACTTGGAGTTATCTACATGCTAATTATGAATGGGGCCAATGCAACTACAGGAAATGTCATCGGCAGTGGACTTATTTTACTTTCAGCCCTTGCTGCGTCGCTTTATAACGTGTTTGCACGAAGGCTTACAAAGCAATATTCATTACTGATTTTAACGTATGTAATGACATTATGTGGATTTGTCATTTTTAATGGGGTGGCTCTTGGAAATCATCTGATGAATGGTACAATCGATGAATTTTTTCAGCCATTAACACATGTTGATTTTGTCATCGCGATTTTATATTTAGGGCTATTATCCTCGCTCGGTACGTCCTATTTATCCAATTATGCGTTATCTAAATTAGAGGCTTCTAAAATGAGTGTTTTTAGTAACTTTGCTACGCTCATTACAATACTTGCAGGCGTTTTGTTTTTACAGGAAGTCTTTCACCTTTATCACTTTATTGGTGGAATCATCATCATTATTGGCGTCATAGGAACAAATTATTTTGGGCAGAGGCAGGTAGTGTAATGAGAAAATACAGCCTTTTGCTATTAATAAGTTGTATATGGGGCTCTCAGTTTTTCTTCGTAGCATTAGTTACGAATGATGTGGGAGCTGTCACTTTATCTTTGTTAAAAGCTTTAATCGGTGCAATCTGCTTAAGTATTATGGGCTTATTTTTGAAAAAAGAAAACTACTTAGCAAATAGTAAATTATACATTGGGATTGCCATTTTTGAAGTAGTGATTCCCTTCGTCCTCATTGCGCAAGGTCAAAAATATGTATCCAGTAGTATTGCGTCTATGCTCATAGCAATGGTCCCGATTATCACGTCAGTTCTCTTTGTTTTTTTCTTTAATAAAAAAGTTAGTTCGTTTCAAACGATTAGCATTCTATTAGGCTTTTTGGGGATCATCATTCTTTCTTGGCCAATACAAGGGGTGAGTGGTTCAGGGACAGTATTAGGGAATGTGCTGCTACTATTAGCAGCACTGAGCTTTGCATTTTCGTTAATTTTAATGGAGAAGTTAGAGGGTGGTTCACCAATCGTTCATATGAGAAATGTTTTAGGAATTGCCACTGTGATTTTATTACCAATGGCATTTATCCTTGAACAACCATTACGATTAAGCATAAATGGGATTCAGGTCGTCTCCATTGTTATATTAGGCATTTTCCACGCAGGGATTGTGTATATGCTTTATAATCTTTTAATTAAAAGTGAGGGTGCTTTATTTGCCTCTTTTAGTAATTATATCGTTCCTGTAGTAGGTGTTCTACTTGGATATTTGATATTGAAAGAACCGTTATTAATCAAACATTTCATAGGGATATGTATTATTCTTTGTGCTCTTTTGTTGTCGAAAAGAAACAAGAAGTGAACGTTGGTTATAAAAAATCACCTCGATAGTGTACGAGGTGATTTCAGACTGTAGACAAGCTCGAAATAATGAAGAGCTTGTCATACATTATTTGAAAAATCTATAAATCAAAATAGTAATTTATTGTTGCTTTATTTTTATTCTTAAAATCATTTTATGATAAAGTGACAAAATCATATAGGCTATCATAGAAAACAGTCCAATGACAATTAAACTTATAGTAAAAGCGTGTATATAATTTAACAAAGAAGCGCTCTCTAAACTTGTTCCTAAATAATAAGAAAATAGTATACTAATACCTGCGACTGCTAAGGAATTTGCTAAGTACATAAAGGTTGTAAATAGACCAGCAGCAACCCCCATATGAATCTTTGGAATGTTACCCAATATGGCATTTGCTAAAGGTGTTGTAGCAAGACCAAGTCCAAGGCCATAGACGAATAAAAGGATTATTGCATCAGTTCTGAGTAAATTATATTGCTCCATCCATAAAAAGAAGACAAGTAAAAAAGTACACATACTCATACATAATGCACCCATTTTTAAAACAATAAAACCATACTTATTAATAATTTTTGAAGAAATAATAGACGTTACAAAAAATCCAATTCCTATTGGTAGAAAAACTAAACTCGTTTCTCCTGTATCATACTTTAGGCCATATTGTAAAAAGTAACTAAGGATAAAGAAAAAGGCAAACATACTTAAGTAAATAGCTAGCACAGAACAAATGCCAAATACAAAAGGGCGATGCTTAAATAAACTTAGGTCTACGAGAGGTGATTGTTGAAGTTTTTGCTTAAATCGCTCAAGATAAATGAACAGAATAAGTACAACAAATGAAAGCAGTAGACAGCTAAAAACCCATGTTTGCCATCCTTGTTGTTGGACTTCGGATAAAGGATAAATAAGTAGAAATATACTAACCATTAATAAAATTGAACCCATCCAATCAATATGATTGGATTTCTTATCCGTTGACTCCGGTATAAAAGGGAGCAAAAGGAGTACTAGCATGCCAATTGGAACATTGAAAAAAAATACAGTTCGCCAACCGCCGTTAAATATATTCCATTGAACTAATAATCCCCCTAATATTAAGCCAAAGGTAAAGGCTACTCCAATGACAGCACCATACAAGCCGAAAGCTAAATTTTTTTCTCTAGGCGGAAAAATTTCCTGGATTGTTGATAAAACTTGAGGCTGAATAAGGGCTGCGGCTAAGCCTTGAACAAATCGAATCCCAACTAATAACAATGGGCTTGAAAGTATTCCTCCTAAGAAAGCAGTAAGGGTAAAGAACAATACGCCAATCCATAATATTTTTTTTCTACCGTAAATATCGCCTAGTTTACCTCCAATTATTAGAGCAGTTGCAAGCCCAACCGAATATCCTGAAAATAGTAATTGAGCGTGAGAAAAGGATATATGCAAGTCGTTTTGAATGGAAGGTAATGCAATTTGTATCATGTAAGTATTTAAGGAGATTAATAATGTTGGAAGTAATATCACCGCTAATGCCAACCATCTATATGAATAGAACGTACTTGATTTTTCTGATGAAATTGGATTCATAGATACTCCCCCTTATATTGATTGGTTGTCAGTCAAAAATAGCTTTAGTGATTGGGTAAAGCTGGATGATACGCAACGACTATATTATTCGTATCATTATTTTGATAGATACAACAGTCAACTTCATAAACCTCTTTTACTAATGAAGGTGTTAGTAGCTTCTCAGGCTTGCCATGTGTTAGTATGCGACCATTTTTTAGTACATATAAATATTCACAATACATGGCAGCAATAGATAGATCATGCAATGCGGCTAGTGTACCAATCTGTAATGATTGCACTAGTGATAAAATTTGAATTTGATATTTAATATCTAGGTGATTTGTAGGTTCATCTAAAATTAAAAACTGTGGTTCTTGAGCTAAGGCACGTGCGAGAATGACACGTTGCTTTTCACCACCAGAAAGATAAGAGAAATGTTTTGAAGCATAATGCTCTAAGTTTACTTTTCGTAATATGTTATCCACAAGTTCAATATCATTTTTTGTATCTGATTCTAATATTCCTTTATGTGGTGTTCTTCCCATCATCACCATATCACGGACAGTAAAGTCAAAATTCGAGTTGTTAAATTGTCCAACAACCCCCATTTTTTTCGCGATTTCTTTGGCAGAGGATTTAACAATATCTATATCATCTAAAAAAATCTTGCCACTAGTGGGTTTTATGACTTTATAAATGTTTTTTAATAGTGTTGATTTTCCACAACCATTCGGTCCAATAATGCCAACAAATTGTCCTTCTTTCACCTTTAGCGAAATACTTTTGATAATTTCAACATCTGATACTGCGAATGAAACATTTTCTACATCTAATTCCATATTAGTTACCCCCAAAACCATATTTCTTTTTTATTAACATGTGCATAAATACTGGGGCACCTAATAATGAGGTTACGATGCCAATTGGTAATTCGCTGTTAGGAATGATTGACCTTGCTAATAAATCTGTCCAGATTAAAAAGATAGCCCCTACTAAAATAACAATAGGTAGTAGTTGTTGATGATTTGACCCTGTAAAGATGCGTACAATATGTGGAATGATAAGCCCAACAAAGCCAATGATTCCACATGTTGAAACTATAATGCCTGTCAAAGCGGCAGAAATAACTAAAAATACTTTTCGATAAGTATTTATATTAATACCTAATGTCATAGCAGCATCATCTCCCATAAGCATTGCATTCATAATGCGCCATTGGGAGAGGAAAAATACAGCTATAATAATAATAGTAGTAGCGATTAAAGGCAGGTCATCCCAATCAGCAGTGGACAAACTCCCCATTGTCCAAAATGATACTGAACGTACACCTTCCGCATCTTTAGCAAAATATATAAATAGATTAGATAGAGCTGTAAATAGTGCATTGACAACAGTTCCGGCTAGAATAAGTTTAATAACAGACATTTTTTCCCCAATACTTGATAGCAGCAATACTAGAAATGTTGCCAATAACGCACCTAGAAACGCCCAAATCATTAAATTTGATTCTCCAAAAAGGCTGAGTTGATACCCTAATATGATAGAGAATGTTGCACCTAGTGAAGCACCTGAGGAGATACCAAGTAAATAAGGATCTGCAAGTGGATTCTGAATGGTTGCTTGCATCACACTACCGCAAAGTGCCAAACCACTCCCGACGAATAGTGCTAATAAAACTCTGGGAAAACGAATTTGCCATATGATTTCAAGTGTCATGTTAGAAATAGTTGTATCTATATGACCTATGTTTATTCCTGTAATTTGATATAAAACAATTTTGCAAGAATCAAGAAATGGTATACTGACTTGTCCTATGGAAACAGAAGCAATTATAGAAATGAAAACTAGCACTATCAAAAATAGAAGTAGGGTAAAAAAAGAAAATTTACTTTTGAGCATTTTTTTTCACTCCATTAACTATTTCAGGGTTGATAAATGCAGCTACTTCCTCATATAAATCAGCAATCTCAATACCACCATTTATAGCTCCTGTATATTCTACGGCCATAACCTCATTATTTTGAATGGCTTTTACAGTTCGAAGCTTTTTATCATTCATTAAATTATTTTTTGTTTTTTCTTGATCAGGCTCTTGGAATTCTGTGATGATAATTTTATCTGGATTTGCTGCAATAATTGCCTCTGTTGAAAGCTCAATATAGTCTTCTTTCGAAAGTTCTAAATATGTAGCGCCTGCACCTTCAATCATCTCGTCAATCATGGCCCATTTTGGTGAGAAGTAGAAATACTTTCCTCTAGCGCCACTTATCAATAGGACAGTAGGCTTTTCTTTAGAATCCTTAACTTTAGAAGTAATGGCATCTATGCGTGTTTGTTGTTCAGTTAGATATTTGTTCGTTTTATCTTCTATATTAAAAACCTTCCCAAATGTTTGAATTTCCTCAAAGTAAATATCTATGCTACGTCCTATTGTAAAGTTGGTGGAAGAAACAACAGGCAGTCCACGGTTGTTCCAAGAAGGGATACTTCCAATTAATTCTTCTCTAAATGCAGAAGCAATAGAGTAGATTAAATCAGGTTCTAGAGCCATGATAGCCTCCTTAGCTGGCCACATTTCACTAACTAAAGGTAGTTTGTCAATGTCATCTTTGTAGTCTGAATTTGTTAAATCACTATATGCAAATCCAACGACTTTTTCTTGCTGTCCAAACTTAACTATTAACTCTGCGACAGCTAAACCGATGACCATCACTTTCTCGGGAGCATTGGGGATAGTCTGAGAGATTTTCTGTCCTTCATAAGTGTAGGTATCTAGTGTTAATGGATAGTTTCCATTAATAGTTGTATTGTCTTTTTTCTCAGAAATAGTTTCCTGTGATTGTGCACAACCTAAAATCAGCAATATAAGTGTGAAACCTAATAGAGAAAGGGTTTTTTTTAACATTTAAATCCTCCTAAAAATTAGTATTTGACTGACAGTCACTCAATAATGTTTCACAATATTTCTTCTCACTCTGATCATTTGACTAGTTATTAGTCAAATGCTTAAATGAAAAAAGGGGGTAGTTCAGAAAATGATTAGAGTAACAAAAAGTGCATCAGAACGACGAAATGAGATTTTAGATACAGCAGAGTCTCTTTTTAGTGAAAAAGGTTATGAAAAAACCTCAACTACTGATATAACTAAAAGGATGGGAGTAGCACAGGGAACGCTGTACTATTACTTTAAATCCAAAGAAGCATTGGCAAATGCATTAATTGATAGGCAACTTAAAGGAATAAAGCAAGAATTTACAGAAGTCATCTATAATGAGACACTTACGGCGTATGAGAAAATTGCATGGATTTTTGTTTATGAGCTTGATGATCCAACAGGCCATGTCGAAATCTTTAAATATTTACAACATGATAGTAATGCTACTCTGCGTCAAATATTACATGTACAAACCATTTGTCAGTTTACGCCACTGCTAACAGATTTAAATATACAAGGCAATAAAGAGGGGCTCTTTCACATTGAAAATCCAACGCTAGTGGCAGAATTTTTCCTATCGACAATCCACCATTGGGTAGATTCATCGTTATTTAAATGGAATAAAGATGAACGTATTGCTAGAATTAAAGCCATTCAATCTACGTTCGAACATTTATTCGGAGTCCCTCATGGAAAATTTGATTTATCCCTCCTAAGACAAACTGTGAAAGTTAAATTTAATTATTGAGTGAAAGCATCTTAAATGATAATCAATATCAATTAAGATGCTTTTATTATAATTATTGACTGACAACCTGTCAAATTGTTTTTATTAGATCGAAGCTAGAAATGATATGGAGTTAACGCATAAAAATTTGGAAAATGAACTTCTATGTATTGTAACTGTTTGTTATTATTTTTAAAGTACAGCGAGTATGGTGCAAATTTTCCATCATACCTTTTTAATTAGGGAGGACAACAATACTATGGAGAAGATTTTTCAAGAAATATTGGAATCGATCAGATTTGCTGATAAAAGGATTATTATTGGCATTTCAGGTCATGGAGCTGCAGGAAAAACAACATTTGCTGAAAAGCTTTTAAAAGTTTTAAATCAAGCTGAAGTGAATTATTTGAATACTGATCCTTATATTGTTAGTTCAGATATTCGCAAACAGACAATGATTAATTATACATATCAAAATGTAAATCATCGTTTTAAAATGACCGCTTGTCATCCCGCTGCCCATCACCTTCCTTCATTGGAAAGAGATGTTCAGATGATAAGAGCAGGGCTGGATTTATTGACAATCGGTACACATTATATGAAAAGCACATTAATTTCTTCAAAAAAACAGATCACGATAGTAGAAGGAATGAGTGTAGCATTTATAGATCCAGAGTTATTGGATTTCAAAATTTATTTTTATACAGATGGGGCTACAGAGCTTAAGCGAAGATCAGATCGTGATGTACTTGATAGAGGGACAGATATAAATTATTTAAAACAATCACATGATGAACGACGTATTCAATATGAATTATTTATGCATCCATATTGCCAACATTTTGATATGGTTATTAAAACAGAGGATGATGAAATCCTTATTGAAAAAAATACACTTGTAAAATAAATGAGAGCCTTCTACTAATCAATTAGTGGAAGGCGCCTGTCTTTAGTATTGGAATTTTACGCGGACAGTAGCATCAATAGCAATTTGTCCCTGTTCTATAGGCGTAACTCCTGAGGAAACAGCCATAGAGCGGTAAAGGATCGGTGTGTTAGCTTGCTCTTCCACAATTTCTATAGGGAGTGGCTGTAAAGGAAGATGCATGGTTTCTGCTATTGTTTTCGCCTTCAACTGTGCATTCTGAAGAGCAAAATTTAATGCTTGCTGATAGTAAGCGTCTATATGGTCCAATTTGAACTGAATGTTGGCAATACGATTTGCTCCATTTTCTATGGCTGTATCAATGACTAAGCCCAAATTATCGATGTTTGATACATTGACGGTAATGGCATTGACCACTTCATAGCCATTAAAAATTTGTTTGCCATCCTCAAAATGATACTGTGGTGTAACTGTATAACTAGCTGTTTGTATTTGTTCTCTTGGAATACCGAGGGCTACTAGTGACTGAATGACTTGATTCATGATCCTTGCATTTTCCTGCTGAGGGCCTTGTACATTATTGCCTTGTGTTTGGACTTCTATTTGTATTTGTACAGAGCTTGGAGTAGCCATTACCTGGCCATTGCCAGTTACCGTAATAACGCGTGATAGATGGGGTACTTGTTGATTGACTTGTGCATAGTACATACAAAACCACCTTTCGTAAGGTATATAATAATGCTATGCAAAGAAATTTATTCCTTGTTTAGTCTTTTTAAATATTTATCATGAAGCTTTGTGAAGAAAAGTAAAGTTAAAATAGTTCCCAACAAGGCTAAAAACATGTCCCATTGTGCATCCCAGCGATCTCCCTGCATGCCTAAAAAATCTTTCGTCCCTTTACTGCCCTTCGAGATTCTTGTACTTAACCATTCGATGATTTCATAAAAAGCAGCAATTGCGAGCAAAATACTAATTGTAATACCTGTTAGCCAAGCTCCTTTAGTAAGCTGCGTCTTTCGAAGTAATATTTCCCTTATCACGATGGCTAATAAACCTTTTAAAAAATGACCGAAACGATCATAGTGATTGCGTTGGAAATGAAATTCTTCTTTTAGCCAATTAAAAAGAGGAACCTCTGAATAGGTATAATGTCCACCTATAAAAGTAAGGATCGACAATAGGGCAATGATGATATAAGAAAATGTGGTGAAGCGAAATTTATGATAGATACAAACTACGACTATTATTGCCACAACTCCTGGGCTAACCTCAGCCAGCCAATCTAAATAGGAGGATGGTTTAATGACTGACCAGGTAAATACAATTAAGACGATAGCAAGTAAGGTTAGATGTATCTTAAAATGTTGACCATTATTCATAACAACAACTCCCTTTGTCCCACAGTATGTGGAAGGGGATATTTGCTTATTCAACTATCGGTTGGCAAACAAAAAAGAAAAGCGTCTAGTTGACGCTTTTTTATAGCCAATTAGATCATTTTTAAAAGTGCCTCTACGCCAGTCATTCCTTCAGTAATGCCAAGTTGTTCTGCTTCATACGTTACCGATTCTAATGGGGCTGTTAATAGCTCATCAATTGTTTTAACACCTACTGCACGACCAGCAACGATTTTTCGATCAACTAAGCGACTATTTAATAGGCCAACATCTAAAGCTCCACACATAATGTAGCCTGTCGTATTAGAAATGGTCAGTAGCGTTGTTTTAGGTAATTGAACAACTACTGCAGTGAAGAAATGCCCTTTAATCATAATAGGTTCAATTGTCACCATCGAAATCACTCCTTTTCTCTATATACATATGGTGATGACTAGCAAGGTGTTCAACATTTCCTTGAAAAAAGTCATCAGATGAATAATGCTGAAAACGAATGAGATGATGGATGAAGTTAATGGAGGCAATTAAAAAGGGAATCTACTCCTGATGAATAGATTCCTTGTATCTCTTTACCTTGTATAAGAAAGCAGAGCAGTTTGTTTAAATTTATGTAATGCAGTTGTTGCCTCACTTTTAGAACGATATTCAAACATTCGATAAGTGTTTTCTTCAAATACTGTAATAACCCACATATATGTCATACCTTCCATTGTGTTACATAACATTATTTTTTTATAAAATTGTTATATATCAGTTGTGATTTTATTTTACATCAATAAAGAAATAAATAAAGCACTAACCCTTGTTTTTCACATATCGTTCAAAATTGTTATGAAATAATTAAAAGGAGAAAACAGACAATCCTTCACAAGTATATTTCATTGCAATTCGTAAATAGTAAGTTGACGGAGTTCTGTGAATTCGGACTTGGGAGGTGATGCTATGACACGTATACATGTATTGGTTTTTACAGTTTGCTTTTTAATCATCTCGGGATTTTTAGGAGAGAAAGGCTATGCTGATAAGGGTCGCCCTTATTATGAGGAAACAGGAGAAGTGGTATGGGATATCAACACAGAGGATAAAATTGTCGCCCTCACCTTTGATGATGGCCCACATCCCAAGTACACTGCGGCAGTGCTTGATTTATTAGCAAAATATGATGCCAAAGCAACCTTTTTTATTATTGGAAAGAATGCAGAAAAATATCCAGAGCTTGTTTTACGTTCTTATACAGAAGGCCATGAATTAGCCAATCATACGTATACACATCCGTTTAAAGTTTCCATCAAAAAATTGCAAGAGGAGCTTCAAAAGACAAATGACACGATTTATAGTATTACTGGTTTTTCCCCAGTTTTATTCCGTCCTGTAGGTGGAAATTATACGGATGCTATGATTAATGCTGCTGTAAAGGATGGCTACAAGGTTGTGATGTGGTCTTGGCATCAGGATACGCAAGATTGGAAAGAGCCTGGTGTAAAGAAAATTGTGCAAAAGGTGATGAAGGGAACGAGGCCTGGAGATGTCATTTTATTTCATGATGGTGGTGGGAATCGTACACAAACCATTAAGGCATTAGAAGAAATCCTCCCTGCATTAAAAAAACAGGGCTACACATTTGTCACAATATCCGAGATGATTGAAAGTAAACAACAGCAACAGGAGCAAGTTCAATAATGAAAAATGAGCCATCTCAACAAGGTTTGAAATGGCTTATTTTTCACATATATTAAAAGTTTGAGTTAGAAGAATATGATTGGAGCTAGTGCAATCCCTAAGATTGTTCCTAAAGCAATTCCATAGCCAAAACCTTCCCCACCAAATCCTCCAAATCCCCAAAAACCTAAACCATAACCACTATGTCTTCTATCAGGTAGAATCCATACCTGTCTTCTGTCTACCTTAGTGATTTCCCCAACATGTACCCTACCAGATGAATCCGAGATTCGAACGCGTTTGCCATGATATTTACAGCAAAGATTATAAGCATCAGCTGGATTCAATATTATCCCTCCTTTCGATGTCATTACAAGCTAATATATGCGATCCGAAGCATTTATCACTAGCCGATTGTCTATTCACGACATATGCTGAGAAGAGGTGATGACATGGCAGTTGTGCCAACAGATAAGTGGTTAGATGAATTTGTTTATGCCAGAAAATCCACAAAAAAAGATGAGTTACATAGTTTGCAATGCTCCATTCTTTGTGATCATTTAGTCGAATTATTTCAAGATGGCTTGTCAGAAGAAATACACTATTCTTTACAGCAACAGGGACTTTTTCTACCAGATGAGACAGTCGATGTAGAGCAATTAAAGCAGCATAATGTGTGGGATTGCGTACAGCAAGAATTTATATACTTGCAAAAAAAATGGAATGGCCCGACTATACCGATTTATATTTTCCCAATTACCCAACAGCAAACGATGACCAATAAAAACGGTGTGGCTTATCCTCAGGCTCTTTTTTTATTTATCGGAGAAGTAGAGACACAGGAACTGCAAGCATTGTTCGCACATGAATATAATCATGTTTGCCGTTTACACAATTTAAAAAAACCCCTCGATGAGATGACTTTGTTGGATGCTCTTATTTTAGAGGGCTTAGCAGAGAGTGCAGTGAAAGACTTATACGGAGAAAAGTGGCTTGCACCATGGTTAAAAAAATATTCAGCTACAGAGCTTTTAGTTTTATGGAAAAGTCATTTTTTGCAGAATTTACAGGTTGAAGGAGTAGAAAAACATAGGCCGTTTTTATACGGTGGTGAGCTGCCACCTTGGATAGGCTACTGTATAGGCTATAAAATTGTTCAGTCGTATAGTAAGAAGCATTCATCCCGACATCTCCTATTTACGTCAAGCAAAGATATACTTGCTGGTTCAGATTTTCCGCTACAATAGAGGAAAGGAGTGATTGTTGTGTCCAGTGAAATAAAAAATGTATTATTACCAGTCGTAGATTCAGCAACAAAGGTGCTCATTGTAGGCTCAATGCCAGGAAAGCAATCATTAGAAAAGCAACAGTATTATGGCAATCCACGCAATCACTTTTGGCCCATTATGAGTGAGCTGTTAGAGACGGAGGTTCCTGACGATTATGTAAAGAGAATCGCATTGTTAAAACACAATGCAATCGGTCTTTGGGACACGGTTGAAACTTGTGAGCGTGAAGGAAGCTTAGACGCAGCAATTCGCAATGAAAAACCAAATGATTTTCAAACCTTATTTGAAGAATATCCTAATATCCAGTTAGTACTCTTTAATGGAGCGAAAGCATTTGAGGTTTTTAAAAAGCATATAGGTCTAGAGCTTTTAGAAGAACGAGCTTATAAAAAAATGCCATCAACCAGTCCGATCCCAGGAAAAAATATAAAATCTTTTGCTGAAAAGCTAGAGGACTGGCGGATTATTCAATCCTATTTATCCTCTTAAGTCAGAGGTAGAATTAGCGTGATGAGATGGTTGTCTTTGTGTGAATAGCATTTCTTGTGCTTTTAAACCATTGATAAAAAAGGATATAAACAAGGATGATTTCAATTGCATCGCCACCATAGTACATGATCTTGGCACCTAGCTCTGCCTGTGTGACAGGGACATGCTGAGGAGGATTTGCATAAATATATTTTGCCAATATAGAATGAGCTGCTAGTGCTACTACTAATATAAGTGATCGAAAGACATAAGGGTATGGATGGGGTGTAGGATCAATATAAATAAAGGCAATGGTAAACACATAGCCTGCTAGAAAAATGTGAAGGTGAATGAAAATATATAGAAGTATATGTTCATGCATAAGATTGAAAAGTGATGTCGTATAGAGTAACCATAAGCCACCTACATTTAAAATAGACGCATTAATTGGGTGAGAAATAAAACGAACATAAGGATTCCTCATTGTACGAGAAAGAGTACGAGCCGTATTCACTGATAATGTCCTTAAAAGGAGTGCCATGGGAGCTGCTAATGCCATAAGTAGGGGGGCAAGCATGCCAAGCAATAGATGCCCTATCATATGTGCTGCGAAGTGGACATGACTAAGAGAAGCCAATGGACCGATTAGTGTCACGATGGCACTTACATTTCCCACAAGCCAACAGATAGTACGAAAATGCGGCCATTGTTTTTTATGTTGATTCGAAACAATGACAGCTACGATATAAAAAATAATGGCTATAAAAAATGGCAAAGCTATTAGTAGCTGTACTATAATGGGAAAGCTTTGAGCATGAGCAGAATGCAAAACGGGCAACCTCCTAATGTCCCTTTTGGTTGGTTTGGAGTAACAAGACCACACCAATAACAATTAATAGAGCCGCTAATATGTTCCAAACCACATCATATGGGAGAATATCAACATGATAACGAATTTGATGCAGTTTCATGAATTTATGTTGAATAATCCCGTCGTATAATTGAAATATGCCAGCTCCTAGAAAAATACCACCAAGCCATCTTTTTAGCCAAAATCCATGCTTTCTATGTAGGTCAGCCAATAAAAAAGCAGAACCAATCGTCGCGAAAAAGCCGAATGCATGAAATAAACCATCTGACACTAACCCAATAGCAGCTGTAGATTTATCATAAAAATGATGCCAATGTAATAATTGATGGAAAATGACCTCATCTATAAATGCCACAACCCCAAGGCCGAATAATATGCCTGTCCACGTATTACGTTGTTTATATTGAAAGCGGTTTTCGTGTTTATGATTTTGTTCCTCGTACATCTTTGTCATACCCAATCATATCACCTCAAGCTGAATTTCTTTTAGTCTACCCATGAGGTGAGCACTTAAACAAAATATCCCCCACAAAAACAGTAGTCTTTTTGTGGGGGGATATCGTCACTGCCAGGTGTTATAGTATGAACCAGCAGGGCTATAAAAGAATTTAAAATCAAACTTCTCAGCTAATGCACGACTTTTTGTTGCATCTTCAAAACTAATTGCCATAACCTGTGTACCAAATTCATCTCGTATATGGACGAGTTTTTGCATCATATCGAGTGACCATTCGTCTTTTCCTACCACTGGGTAAGAAAAGTCTTCCCACATAATAAAGTCAACATAGGGTGCTGTATAATCAGCTAGTGTTTGAAACCCCCAATTCTGAGCAACAGATAGTTCAGGATTGTGTTTTTTAATTTGTTGGAGAAATGATAACATGGCTTCATTTTGCCATGTTTGCTCGTCTTGGGGTAAATAAGAATTAATATTACCAACCGTATCTAAAAACACACCGTCTAAGCCTTTCTGTACAATTTGCTTCTGGATTTCCGTTAGTAAAAGTTCTTGATAATGACTCGAAGTCATATCCATTAAATAGGAATCCCATTCAGCAAAATACACTTTTTCACCTTGTTTATTTCGATAAAAGTCTTCTTCGTTTAATTGATGGTAGAGGGCTTTGTTCCATTTATCTGCCTCCATTGCATTAATATAGCCATACACTAAAGTACCGCTTTTTTGGGCACTGTCAATATACTTCTGCTGCATTTCAATAGGTTCTACAATCACTAGATCAAGCTTAGTCATGTCCTTACCAATGGCAGCATTGCCTTTATCTAAGTAGTATTTGTAATCTTTCACGTCAGCAATTTTTGCTTGGATACTAGTGGAAGAAGATACTGGATTTTGAGCAAGTAGCAACCACATACTTCCTGCGATAAGAATGGCTAGTAAGAGTAACAGTAATTTTCTCATAAGGACTCCTTTTAGAAAAATATCCCTTTCATTATACATTAATAGGTAACGGATTACCTTCGATAGATGGGCAATGGCTCAACGGTTAATCGCCCTTTTACATATATTGAGTAATGTAAAAGGAGGGTTTGTGTGTACAATAATCCATTTAGAGAAGATAATTTTAGAAGACCTGGCTGGGGAGATTATGATGATTTTGAAACAACGTCATTTGGGCCAACTCATTTCGGACCTCCTCCGGCAGGACAAATGCCCATGAGCACACCACCAGGTTTTTCGCCACCGATTCCTGCATGGCGAGTAGGATCAAGTGGTATACGTTCTTGTTTGTTTAGAAATACGTATATTTGGATGAACACTGGTCGGAGTTTTTGGTTTTTCCCAACTGCTATAGGAAGGGAAATCATTGCGGGTTTCCGCTGGAGCCGCAGATATGGCTGGTATTTCCGTACCATTTCAAGAAATCAAATTCGCTCCTATGAATGTTTTAGATAAACCTACTCTAGAGTAGAGATTTTTATTTTTTAATAAAAGGTGTTACAATGACGGTAACTAAAAATGAAGGGAAGATGGGTGGCTAATGAATAACTAATCTTATTTTTTGCACATGAAATTTATATTTCACGAAAAACAAAAATAGGATTAGTCTGCCCATTTTCCATAATAATAGCTAAATATTGGCCCATAGTTGCTAATATTTAGCTCATCCAAAACTTGCTTTTGGAGTGATAAATATAGCTATTACAATAGCTTATTTGTGCATGATATTGTAGCGACTAATCCTTCCAAAATAATTGGAGGGATTTTTTTTGTCCCTCCAACTGGAGAGGGTGGATAGTATGAAGGAACTTTTAAAATTACAGGATGTACGTTATGAAATAAAGGATACTTTACTATTTGAACATGTGACAGGCACCGTAAAACAAGGTGAGGTTATCGGCATTATTGGAAGAAATGGTGCTGGGAAATCGACATTGTTACAGTTGATTCAAGGTGCATTATTGCCAACTGCGGGAGTAATACAAGGGTTATCAGCTGTAAAAATCACAATCGTTGAACAGGAGCTAGCTCATTTTGACAAACCAGCAATATATGCAAGAGAGGCTGATTTGCTGGCAAAATGGCAGGTACCCAATAGATCATTTGCAGCTTTAAGCGGTGGAGAGAAACTTAAAATGCGTCTTGCAGAAGGTTTTGCTCAGAATGCTCAAATTCTATTGCTTGATGAACCGACGAATCATTTAGATGAGCAAAGTACCGCTTTTCTTATAAAACAAGTACAAAACTATAAGGGAACGATTATTGTGGTCTCACATGACCGTTATTTTTTAGATAGGGTTGCTACAAAAATTTGGTCTATTGAGGAACAGAGCTTAATTGAACATTATGGCAATTATACAAGCTATATGGCTGAAAGAGAGCACCGAAGATTGACGCAGCAACGTGCCTACGAGAAACAGCAAAAAAACATTGATCGGATTGAGGCCCAAATGCAGGAACTCACATCTTGGTCACAAAAGGGTCATGCACAGTCAACAAAACTAGAAGGCTTTAAGGAGTATCATCGTGTGAAGGCAAAGCGGCTAGACGCACAAGTGAAATCTAAGAAGAGGCGATTAGAGGCAGAGCTTGCGAAGGCAAGGGTGGAAGCGGTGGAGCCTGAAGCAGACATTCGTTTTTCTTTAAACACGAATCAACGTGTTGGCAAGCGATTATTGGAGAGCAAGCATTTATCTTTATCTTTTGGTGATCGTACGTTATTGAAAGATGTCAGCATCACTGCTCAATTTGGAGATAAAATTGCTATTACAGGAAAGAATGGTAGCGGAAAAACAAGCTTTTTAAAAGTTCTTTTAGGGAAGCTAGAAGCTGAGGGAGAGGTGTGGCTATCCCCTGCAGCAACCATAGGTTATTTAACACAGGAAGTATTTGATTTACCACTAGATCAGACACCAGAGCAATATTTTTATCAAGAAACATTTGAAGAGCGTGGGAAAGTCCGCAATCTGATGAAGAATCTAGGATTTACACCAACACATTGGACATCTGCTATAGGCAAGATGAGCATGGGCGAGCGTGTCAAGTGTAAACTGATGGCTTATATTTTAGAGGACAAAAACGTTCTTCTTTTAGATGAACCAACGAATCATCTTGACCTACCTTCGCGTGAACAGTTAGAGCGAACACTTGCGCAATATAATGGGACATTACTTGTCGTCTCTCATGATCGATACTTTCTAGAAAAAGTAACGAATAGCGTTTGGGAGATTGACAATCAGCACATCAAGAAAAAATGGAGAAAAGATGCTCCGAAGCAAGTAGACGACACAGTCGCACTTCGTTTAAAGCTTGAAACAGAACGACAAGAGATATTAGGTAAACTGAGCTTTTTGACAGCTAAGGATAAGGATTACCCAATGCTTGACCAAAAGTTTAACGAGCTGACGAAGCAAATCAATGAGCTTAAATAGCTAAGCGTTTAAATAAACTGTTGCCAGGGAAAAATATGGATTATAGGTAAACTGGTAAATGGAGGTTTAAGCGATGAAAAAAATAATATTTCTCTTTTTGTTGTTAAGTATGACTATAGCAGGTGCTTGTGCTGATCAAGCTACTAATCATCAAGCACATGACAATAAGAACGATACATCTGTAAGACAATCTAATACTGATACATCGATGACACAGACTGAGGCTCTTCAACAAATAAAGGAGCAAATACATGTGAATGTACCAATAAAAATGCCAACCGCTTTACCCATTGCTAAAGGAAGCTTTTTAACAGCTACAACAAGGACTGATGATGACCTAGTTGAAATTATCTTTTATGAAAGCAAAGAGAATATGCCAATTAATGATATACGATTAAAGAATTCAGCGACGGTCATTGGAAGGTTGTTGGTCAAACAATATAAAAGCGCAGAAGGGGCAAGCACACAGATTGCGTTTGATAACTTTAGTCAAAATGGTGGGCAAGAAATTGACCTTGGGTATAATATAAAAGGTTATCAAAATGCGGGTGCTGGCTCATTATGGACTGGTTGGAATGAGGGACGATGGTCCATTGCCTCGCATACACGAACTGATAATCCAGAAGCAGGAGTAAAACTTGCTAAGCAGGCAGTAGAATATTTAGAGAGTCATATGCTGCCTATTCCTAAGCAATATGGCATGGCTCAGCTGGATGTTTATCAATCAGGCAATTTAATCGTGTGGCAGGATGAAAAGCTTGTCTACACACTCGATTCGATCAAAGATCCTTTAAAAGCATTGGAAATAGCCACTGCCTTTTATCCATAATAGTGATCCTAGAGTAATGGTTACTCTAGGATTTTTTATAGCTATCCAGCAGTTCTTTGTATTCGTTGAATCGTTGTTGACACTCCTCCATTGGAAAGCTATGATGTTCAATGCCATCCAACAAATCTGTTAACAGATCAAGACATATATGCCACCCTGCTAAATCCCTTGAAGTGTGCTGCGTTAGCTCGTGCAAAGTCTCTGCAAAAAGCAATAATGAGCCATTGTCTGTAGAAGACAATTCAAATCTCACTGAATCTGTTCCCCAATCAAATTCGAGTACCTTTTTCTCTATATAATCTGTTATAGCTATTTCCTCATAGGTATTTGTTCCATCGTTCATATTAAAACGCATTTTACCATTCTTACGTAGATCAATGATTTCAAGATTACTCATCCATTTTTGCAATTTTTCATTGGTAGTAATCACTTTCCAAACGGCGTTTACTGAATGTGGTAACGGTCGTTTGTACTTTACGACATGACGATTAGATTGTTTTTCAATAGTTGCTAACATCAGCTTCCTCCTCAATTCTTCGCCTTTAGAGTTTTATCTTCATTATAGGCTGTTAGAGCAAAAAATCACACGACAATCATGAAATTTTAGGATAATATTGTTAAAAAAGGGGAGAAATAATGACACATCAACAGGCATTAGAACGTTATATACAAGCAACAAATACGCATGATTTTAAAGAAGTAAAGGCAATTTTGCATCCACAAGCGGTTTATTGGTTTTCTGATAAAACATGCACAACTATAGAAGAGATTGAGGCATACTTCAAGCATGCATGGCATGTCATTAAAGAAGAGGTTTACTCGGCTAGTAATGTAAAATGGTTAACAATTGATGAAAAGACGGCTACCTGTCTTTATACATATCACTATGAAGGTTATCATAACGAAAAATTTGTATCAGGTAGTGGTAGAGCAACAAATATTTTTACTTGGGTGAACGATGAATGGAAGTTAATTCATGAACATTTGAGTGGTGCCTATTAAATTATTTTCAATGCGACTTGGACAAACAACAATGAAATAATGAGTGTTAGTAGTATTTTAGCTACTTTTAACGGAATATTTGGCAGTGCTAGGAAACCTAACGGAGCCAATAATCGAGCCAAGTGTCATGGCAATCGCATAGTGCCATTGAATGAAGCCAGTGTGATAAAAAACAATAAATGCACCTGTACAGCTTCCAAAGGTGAAGACACATGTGAGCTGAACAGCCCTTATATAACTGTGGTATATAAATTGGAGGCTAATGAAGTGAGATTACTACAAACGGAGGAAGAACTAAGAAATTTAATAGTAGCAGATGATTGGATGATGAATATTTTATCAACAATCAATACATTGCAACTCCCCGATTGGTGGGTATGTGCTGGGGTCATTCGTTCCATGGTATGGGATTATCTTCATGAAAAAGAAGAAAGAACACCAATTGCTGATATTGATGTGATATATTTTGATAAAATCAATTTAGCAGAAGACATAGAAAAACAGTATGAACAGAAACTTAGAAAGATATCTCCAAATGAGCCGTGGTCTGTGAAAAATCAGGCAAGAATGCATGTGCTAAATGGTAGTAAGCCGTATCAATCTGCTGTCGATGGAATCGCTCATTTTCCTGAAATCCCAACGGCAATTGGGATAAAATTAATAGATGATTCACTAGAAATTGCTGCACCATATGGCATTAGGCATTTAGGAGCTGGCATTGTAGAGCCGACACCATTATTCCTCGAAAGTAAGGATTATTATACAATTTATCGCCAAAGAATTCTTCAAAAGAAATGGCATGTAAGTTGGCCAAAATTAGAAATTAAACTTCAGTAAAAAAAGAAGGGGAGTCTATTGCAACGAGATAAAATCTATATCATCAAACATGATGAAAGATCAATTGACTGGATAAATGATTTGAGGAGACTATCGGAGAATCAATGGCGTATGGCGATCGAACCTGAAAAATGGTCAGTTGCTGAGGTCATCGGACATCTTCCGTCATGGGATGAATTTGTCTTGAATCATCGACTTCCTTTTCTTTTTACAGAGGAACCTTTACCAACAGGACCTGATGCAGCACAGTTGAATAAGATGGCGGCTAAAAAAAGTCGTGAACAGCCTATGCTTGCAACATTGACAGATTTTATTTTCCACGAGGAGTCGATTGCTTCAGGCCATACAACAATTGACAGATGAGCAATGGCAGCAATCGTTTACAATTGGGCAGTCGGAGCTGACAATTGTGGACTATTTTGTAGAATTAATCAATCACGATGTACATCATTTTTCACAGCTTCAGAAAGCTATACAGGTATAGGAGTTTGCCTATGGATATCAAATATTTAATTGATTATTTTGCACATGCTTCTGTAAAATTTACAGATGTGTTTACTAAAAAAATGGAACCTGGTGAAGTTGATAGAGGCAGAACAACAGCACCAGAAAAGTGTGGATTAGTTGTTCCCCTTGCAGGTAGTGCAATCTTTAGCTTTAATGGAACTCCCTATGTGATGGAGCCTGGAATGATTGTCCACGCAGGGCCTCAAATGCCAATCGAAGTGAAAGCGACGGGCCACAAGGGTTGGGAGTATGCAGTCGTTCACTACAGTCTACCAACAGAGGAAGTAGCTCTTTTTCCACTTTCAGAGCAACATTTTTTAATTAATACAGGGTTTAATACGCAAATTATTAGTCATGTTCAGCAATTGATAGAAAGCTATTCCTTTCCGGGGAATATGGCTATATTTAAGTCTAAGACTTTATTTATGAATTTGCTGGAGAATATTCTTTTAGCGGCAAAAATGAAGGTTCTAGATAGTGCCAGTGAGTTAATGGAACAGGCATTACAGTATATACATGAAAATTATGCGGAGCAACTTTCCGTATCAAATATTTCTAAGGAATTTGGTATTGAGCGTCGCCGCTTTGCTTATTTGTTTGAGCAGCATACAGGCATGAATCCGAGCACATATATAACAGAATATCGTATACGACGTGCAAAGGAATTGCTCGAGTATGATGTGATTCCTGTAGCAGAAGTAGCTGAATGTGTCGGATATGTAGATTGTTTTTATTTCAGCCGAGTTTTTAAAAAATGTACGGGCTTGTCACCTTCAGCATACCGAAAGGAAAAAATGGAGGAAGCTAACTATATATAAAAACTGTTTCTTCATAAAAAAGAAGCAGTTTTTTTTCGATGAAATCGGCAAAAATCCATGTCATTTTCGAAATCGTCCATTCACAATCTTTTTTCACTTTGTTAGGATAGTATCCGTAAATGATAATGAGTATCAATTATGTATTGACATACATATGAAAACGATTATCATTATCAATATGAGCTCGTTAGGAGAGAATATCTATGAATAAATATTTTAAAATGTGTGCTCCAGCACTTTTAGCATTATCTTTGGCTGCATGTGGAACAGATAAGGCAGAGGAGTCTACGTCAACTACTAATACAGCAGAAACAAGTGCAACGGAATCACAGACTGAACAATCTAAAACACAGACAATCACGTACTTAGGTGAGAAATATGAGCTTCCAGCAGAAGTGAACAATATTATCGCTGCAAGTCTTGAATCTATGGAAGATGCTGCAATGCTTGGTATTAAGCCAGCCGGTGTACTTGAAGTTGGTGGCAAAATTCCTGCTTATCTAGCATCAGATTTTGAAGGTGCTACACTTGTAGGAAATAAAATGGAGCCAAATGCAGAAGCCATTCTTAATCTGGACCCTGATGTAATCGTGGGTACTTCGAAATTCCCTGAAGAAACGGCTGAAAAGTTGAATAAAATTCAAACAATGATTCCATACTCACATATTTCAACAAACTGGAAGGAAAATTTAACATTGCTTGCACAGTTAGCTGATAAAGAAGAGGATGCTAAGAAAATCATCTCAGACTATGAAGCAAAAGTTGCTGATGCACAAGTGAAATCCAAAGAGCAATTAGCAGATAAGCAAGTGTTAATCATTCGTGTTCGCGGTGGCGTAATGTACATCTATCCAGCAGGTGTGTATTTAAACCCTGTACTATATGAAGATTTAGGAGCACCAGTTCCAGAAATTTTAACAACTGCAAAAGCACAAGCTGAATTATCACTTGAAACATTAGCGCAAGTAAACCCAGATGCCATTTTCCTTCAATTTGAGGAATCAGAAAATACGGATTCTCCAAAAGCGTTAGAGGAGTTACAAAAGAATCCAATTTTCACTAGCTTAAAGGCAGCACAAAATAATCAAGTTTTCGTCAACACAATTGAGCCATTAGCACAAGGTGGTACTGCTTGGTCTAAGGTGAAATTTTTAGATGCCGCAGCTGAAAAATTACTTAAATAAGATAAACAGGCTGGTAGTAGATTTGGTGATATCACCGGGCTATTACCAGCCTTTTGTAAGATATCGTATTTTTTCATTGAAGGTAGTTGTTTTCCAAAGGGTATATCACCTGAGTAATCGACATTGTGTTTCGCGAAATGGATAAAGAAAAAGGTGTGAAAGTTGAAAAAAACAAACATCGTGTCATTTTCAATATTAGCGGTATCTCCTTTCCTGATTGCCCTTATAGCACTCGTTTCCGTTCTGTATGGAACTAAAGATATTAGTGCAATGACAGTGTGGCAGTCAATGACAGCATTCGATCCATCTAATGTTGATCATCAAATTATACGGACAGGACGTATTCCTAGAGTAGCCGCTGTATTGCTAGTTGGAGGATTTTTAGCAGTAGCTGGAGCAGTCATGCAGGGGATTACACGAAATTATTTAGCATCTCCTTCGTTAATGGGGGTCAATGATGGCTCTGCATTTGTCATCACATTAGCCATCGTTTTTTTTCCAGGGCTACCAAATTATCAAATGATTTTATTGTCAATGCTAGGCTCTGCATTAGGGGCAGGGATTGTCTTTGGTTTTGGCTCGTTAATTCGCAATGGTCTATCACCAGTAAGGCTAGCCATTATAGGAACGGTCATTGGTACATTTTTAAGTAGTATTGCTACAGCGATTGCTATGTATTTCCAAGTATCACAAACAGTAAGTGCTTGGTATAACACAAAGGTACATATGGTAGATATGGATATGCTCGTCCTTTCTATTCCGTTTGGTTTGACAGGATTAGTCTTGGCTCTATTATCTGCAAAAGCAATTACCATTACTTCACTAGGTGAAGATATTGCCATGGGACTAGGGCAGAAAACAAAAGCAGTGCGTATTATTAGCATGCTAGCTGTAGTATGTTTGACAGGGACAGCAGTAGCCCTAGTAGGAAAAATTGCCTTTGTAGGGTTAGTCATACCACATATTACACGCTTCCTTGTTGGTGTTGATTATCGCTATATTATTCCTTGCGCGGCTGTCATTGGTGCCTTTTTCTTAGCGCTCTGTGACGTTTTAAGTCGTGTTGTCAATTATCCATTTGAAACGCCAATTGGTGTCCTAACAGCATTGGTTGGTGTACCATTCTTCTTATATCTAGTTCGTAAGCACGGAGGTGAAAAACGTGCGTAAAAATACCTCAAGTGTATTCTTTTTGACTATGTCGATGCTTGTTTTACTGATTTTAGTTGCGAGCTATCTACATATTACAAATGGTGTTTTCGATATGTCTGTAATGGATGTTATCAAAACACTATTGCGTATTGAGCCAAATTCTAAATTTGACCTTGTTATTTTTGAATTTCGCTTACCTCGAATCGTCATTGCCGGACTCGTTGGCATTGGCTTAGGAATGGCAGGAGTAGTTTTACAAGGTATTACACGTAATGGACTAGCAGACCCAGGTATTTTAGGGATAAATGCAGGAGCAGGTGCGGCAGTCGTCATATTTATGTTCTTCTTTCAATTAAAGCTAGTGAGTGCAGATATGAGCAGCTGGCTGTCTATTTTAATGATGCCATTGTTCGGTTTTATCGGTGGAACGATTGCGGCTATCCTGATTTTTTCTTTTGCTTTGAAAAATGGTCATCTCGATATGCAACGATTAATATTAACGGGTATAGCCATTAACAGTGGGTTCGGAGCTTTATCCCTGTTCTTATCCTTAAAAATGAGTGCACAAGATTTTGAATCAGCAGCCATTTGGATGGCAGGTTCAATTTATAATGCGAATTGGATTTTTGTACTAACGATGATTCCTTGGCTTGTCATCTTAGGCATTTATGTGCATAGGAAATCGTATTTACTGGATTATTTTCAGCTTGAAGAGGATAGCATCACGAGTTTAGGGATTGCGGTTGAAAAGGAGAAAATGAAGCTTTTATTAGCCAGTGTCGGTCTTGTTAGTGCTTGTGTATCCGTATCAGGAAGTATTGGTTTCATCGGTTTAATGGCACCACATATTGCGAAGCAACTTGTTGGTATTCAGCATCGTTATGTCATGCCCGTGAGTGCGTTAATTGGTGCAGGTTTGTTAATTTTAGCTGATTTTATCGGCAAAACCGTATTTGCACCATCGGAGCTAGCTGTTGGAATTGTTGTTTCAATTATTGGGATTCCATATTTCTTGTATTTACTGGTGAAATCTAAGGCATAGGAGGAAAAGATGTGCAAACTGCATTTAGAATGGAAAACTTGGCTTCTGGTTATGAGCAGGTTCGTGTCTTTGAGGGATTAAATTTAACGATAGAGGAGGGCAAAGTGACAACAATCATTGGCCCGAATGGCTGCGGTAAATCAACCCTCCTTAAGACGATTGGACGTATTTTAAAAAAGCAACAAGGGACGGTTTATTTGCAGGAGCAAAACATGCAAAATTTATCGACGAAAGATATAGCCAAGAAATTAGCCATATTATCTCAAACACCTGTTGCTCCAGGTCAGTTAAAAGTGGAGGAGTTAATTGCGTATGGTCGCTATCCACATCGAAACAACGTCAATCGTTTAACGAATAAGGATGAGGAAATGATTGAGTGGGCGTTAACGGTCACGAATACGATGGAGTATCGCAATCGGGAGCTTGCACAGCTTTCTGGGGGACAGCGTCAGCGTGTATGGCTAGCGATGGCATTAGCACAAGAAACAAATATTTTGTTGTTGGACGAACCTACTACTTATTTAGATATGGCACATCAGTTAGAAGTATTGGATATTGTCAAAAGTTTAAATGAGCAGCACAACTGTACAATTGTGATGGTTCTACATGATATTAACCACGCTGCCAGATATTCAGATCATCTTATTGCGATGCGCAAAGGTGTTATTATGCAATCTGGAACGCCACAGGAAATTTTAAGTGCAGAGGTGATGCGCAAAGTATTTAATATTGATGCTCGCATTATGGAAGATCCTGTAACGAATACACCTGTGTGCTATGGCTATGACATTTTGAAGGAGGACAACAAATGAGTACAGCTAAAACAGAGTATGCTACACAACAAATAACTTCAAAATTGACAGATTATACGTATACGATTAATATCTTTGTACCAAATGAGGAAGCACCAAAAGAAGGTTTTCCAGTGTTGTATGTACTAGATGGCTCATCTTATTTTAATCTTGTAAAGGAAGCCGTACGTCTACAAAGTCGTAATGCACCGAAAACAGGAGTTCAACCAGCCATTGTTGTGGGCATTGAACATGGTGATGATATGCGTGAAAGAAGGTTTTACGATTTTACAGCGCCAGCAGAGACGTATATCTATCCCGCACGATTTAAAGGAAAAGGTCATGAAAAGCTTGGAGGAGCAGTAGATTTTAGCCGCTTTATAGAGGAAGAGTTAAAGCCAATAATTGAGGCTCATTATCCAGTAAATAAAGCTCAGCAAGCATTATTTGGTCACTCCTTAGGCGGTTATTTTACGCTTTGGCAACTATTTCACCATCAATCTAGCTTCCAACGCTATCTAGCTATTAGCCCTTCTATTTGGTGGAATGAGCACGAATTAGTACAATGTGCGTCAGTATTTTTGAACGAGCATCAAGATATGAATGAAACATTGTTTATTAGCGCAGGTGAACTTGAAACCTTTATGGTGGATGATGCACGACAAATGGCAACGGTGTTAGAAAAAATAATGGAAGTTGATTTTTATGAGGCTTTAGATGAAAATCATGCCTCTATCGTACCAACTGTTATGAGTAGAGCAATTCGTTTTATGCAGAAAACACAATAATAGGTAGACCGCATTGTCTTTTGATAATGCGGTTTCTTTTTTCATTAATAAAATACTTGAATTGTACGCATAATAAAGGAAATTTGGTCATCTGTCTGGGATAAATGGAGGCGCTGTATGCAAAATAAAATTTTAAAGAACCCAGTATTTCTTATTTCTAGTGGGGCAATTTTACTCTTAGTCATTATCGGAGCAACGATACCGGAAAAATTTAAGAACGTAGCAAACAGCGTATTTCATATGACAACGGATTATTTTGGTTGGTTTTATTTAATGGCAGTCTTTATTATCGTTATTTTTCTATTTGGCTTGGCGATTAGCAAATATGGCACCATTCGCTTAGGATCTGAAGATGGTCGTCCAGAATTTAGTTTTCTAACATGGATTTCCATGCTTTTTTCAGCTGGACTAGGTGTCGGACTGGTTTTTTGGGGCGTGGCTGAGCCTATGAGTCATTACTTTTCACCACCCTTTAGTGACACAGAACCTCTTTCAACGGATGCAGCCAGATTGGCAATGGGTTATTCCTTCTTTCATTGGGGATTAAGCCAGTGGTCTGTTTATGCCATATTGGGGCTTGTTATGGCCTATGTTCAATTCAATAAAAAAAGAAATATGCTCATCTCTACCGCTTTAGAGCCTATAACGGGAACAAATCGAGTCGTTAAAGGAACGATCGATATTCTTGCGGTCATTGCTACAGTTATGGGGGTAGCCACATCCATAGGGCTTGGCGTGCTACAAACGAACGGAGGTTTGACTTTCGTCTTTGGTTTGCCGGATACATTTATCTTGCAAGTAGCCATTATTCTTATCATGTTTATTGGCTATATGTTGTCTGCAACGACAGGACTTCAAAAGGGCATGAAGATTCTGAGTAATGTCAATATGACCTTAGCGATTGTCTTACTGTTATTCGTTTTTATTACAGGTCCAACGATTTTCATACTTGAGACGTTTACATTAGCGATAGGTGATTACATTTCTAACTTTATTCAATACAGTTTAAGAATGCAGCCATATGTTGGGGGAACTTGGGTGAAGGATTGGACAATCTTTTACTGGGCATGGGCAATCGCTTGGTCACCCTTTGTTGGCTCCTTTATTGCTCGTGTATCCAAGGGGAGAACCATTCGAGAATTCATTATAGGGGTATTAATTATTCCGCCTATTATTGCTTGCTTTTGGATTGCCACATTCGGTGGAACAGCTATGTGGTTTGATTTACATCAAGATGCAGAAATCGCTCAATCTGTTCATAATGATGTAACTGTTGCCCTATTCCAGTTGTTAGAACACTTGCCAGTTTCAACGCTTGCCTCTGTGATTGGAATACTGTTAATCGTTATATTTTTAATTACCTCTGCCGATTCCGCCACATTCATTATGGCAAGTATGACAACAAAAGGTTCTTTAAATCCGACAATATTATCGAAGCTAGTATGGGGTATTTTAATGGCTGCAATTTCAGGTGTTTTATTGTACACAGGAGGGCTTGAAGCATTGCAAACCGCCTCGTTAATTGCCGCATTGCCCTTTACCGTGATTTTACTGTTACTCATGTTTTCATACATTAAAATGATGAAGGATGAGGTTATTCCTCTGAAGAAAAAGGACATTCAACGTTTAAAAATAGCAAGAAAGCATATTGAAAAGGAAACAAAAAATAAAGAAAAAAATTAAAGTAGTAAACCGTATTCGTGCATAATACGGTTTCTTTTTGTTTAAATATATGAAGAAAGGTGATTGAAGAGTTGTTGAACTATGAAGGTAATTTTAGCAGAGATAAAGGATGCACCAATGAATATATAAGTTGATGCTACAGGCTTTGCAAGAGTACGAAAAAGCTCTAGTACACTGAGTGCAACGACAGAGTTAATTGAATATGCACTAATATGATCAAAAAAGGAATTTAGCGTAAAGTATGTATAAGTGTTCTACGAAATATTGAATTATACGGCTCGTTGGGTAATGTTGTAACGAATGAAGAAATGGGAGAGCAGCTAGCTATAGCTGCAATGGAAAGAGGGGGGACAATTGATGAAAAAACTTGGCTGCTTGCATGCTCATCATTCAAATATAGAGTACATAGAGCAAGCTTTTCAAAGTGAGGAAGATTTAGAGCTGCTTCATTTTGTAGATCCTGGCGTTTTACAGCATGTGTCGAAAGGTAGTGATGGTGTAGCATATAAGGTTAAGGAGCAAATAGAATGGATTATTAGCTGTGATGTGGATGCGATGTTAATAACGTGTACAAATTATATTGCTTTATTAGAGAATGAGGATGTGTTCAATGCCTCGATACCCATTATAAAGATTGACGAGCCTTTTTTTGAAAGCATATGTAATGTGCAACAGTCTCAAATTATTCTTTTTACAAATCCTGCGACAGTAGAAGGAACGATGGCAAGACTTCACCAATATGCTAGGCAGCAGGGGAAATCAGTAAATGTTGAGGCAAAAATCATCAAGGGGACATTTGATCTCATTATGCAAGGGAAAAAGAAAGCTTATAATGATGCTATTTCACAAGCTCTACATAAGTTAATGAGTGAGCAAAAGGCCATCTCCGTAGCTCAGCTCTCAATGATGGATGCGGCAAGACAATTTGAAGAGCAGACCGCTCAAACAATTATTCATCCACTAAGGGCTTTGGTTGAGGTCGTAAAGAAGCAAATGGAAGTAACGTTATAAAACAATTTCTATTTTAATAGGCAATACTGTTAATGTACCATGGAAAAGTAAGAGAATAGAAACGGAGGAGATAGCACTATGACAGATCTACGATACCCTATTGGACAATTTCAATTCCCAAAAGAAATGACTCCACAGCGAGTACAGGAATGGATTGTAGACATTCGTTTATTACCAAAACAACTGGCGGAAGCATTAAGTGGTGCAAGCGAGCATGCATTGGCTAAATCCTATCGTGAAAATGGCTGGACAGTTACACAGCTAGTCCATCATATTGCCGATAGTCATATGAATAGCTATATCCGTTTTAAGCTAGCGCTAACAGAGGATGTCCCAACCATTAAGCCATATAATGAAGCGGAATGGGCACAATTACCAGATTCTGAAATGCCAGTAGCAACTTCTTTTAATTTAATTGAAAATTTACATGAACGTTGGGTTTATTTACTGACAAGCTTAACGGAGGAACAATTACAAAGAGCCTTTCATCATCCTGATTCAGGGCTAACAACATTGGAACATGCAATTGGTCTCTATGCATGGCACGGTAAGCATCATTTGGCTCATATTCAGCATGCTTTGACGAACTAAAGAATAGTATTTTGTGAAAGAAATAAGTGATTTCCTAGTTACTGGAAATCACTTATTTGCTTGCTTAACTTTATAGTATATT
Organism: Lysinibacillus sp. FSL K6-1151; assembly: GCF_038630755.1. NCBI lineage: Bacteria > Bacillati > Bacillota > Bacilli > Caryophanales > Bacillaceae > Lysinibacillus > Lysinibacillus sp. FSL K6-1151. Next base: position 4,299,480 of record NZ_CP152040.1, on the reverse strand, counting down.
TTATACGATAGTAATGCCTGCACTAGCGTTACCAGTAAGAGTTGCAATTACTCCTGTCGAAGTAGCGGAGAACACCATTAATAAACGGTCACCTGCAGATACTGGTACTGGAGTAACATTTGCTGTACCACTTGCTAGAGTACCTAGAACTACTGTTGAAAGAGCTGGTGCTAAGTCAACAAATGCTGTTGTAGGAGTGAAGACATTGCTTCCTGCTACCGCGTGATAAACTTGTGCTCTAACTGTTGCCGAGCCTATTATAGTTACACCAACAGTTGCAGAGAATGTAGCTGAAATAGATGTAATGGAACCTGCTCTAGAAACAGAAAAAGCTTCTGTTCCAACTAATGCTGATAAATCAATATTAGTACCTACAAGGGATACGCCTGGAATAGATGTACCGAATCCCACAAGGCTTACTGTATCCACTAAACCTGTAGCAAGTGATACTAGTATAACCGGAACTGTTCCAGAAGCGAATGGGATGAGTGAGCCTGTTGCTACTGGTGGAGTAATACATGCTGCATCAATCGCTACAAAAGGTCCAAGTGCACTACATTCACCATTTCCATGACCGTTACCTGAACAGCCACACATTGAGTTATTAAAACACATTTTTACACCCCCTTTCTTCATTATTCTATTCAGTTCAGATTGGGGGTTAAGGGCAATTATCTTCTAAACCTACAAATTCGATGAATTCTTAAAAGACAGTTTTTATTGGAAACAAAAAGACATCCACTATGTGTGTAAATACATAGTGGATGTCATAGTGTTGAAAAACAAAACCATCCATAGAATTTATGTGAAAGGTGAAAATGGATTTCCGTTGCAGGCTACTTGCTTTCCTGTGGGCGAGCGCCGAGCCGCTTCCCTGTTTAGGGGCTCGCCTGTCTCGCTATCCCACGGGACTCAAGTAGCCTTCCACCCCATAAAATAAATTTAGCAAAGGTTCAAGTGAAGGCATTCACTACTCTTTTATGGAGGGGTATTGTCACACATCACTTCTCCACATTGAAAGTAAGAGGCTATCCTCTCTTATAATATAAATAATGGGCTATTTTGTTCAGGAAAAGACACTTTTGCAGAATGGTTGATTGGAGTGGAGCCAGCGTCACTCCTAGGGGATTTAGCGTCACAGATGAGACCCTGGAGCGAGCGTAAGTGAGTGAAGCGGCTCATCGGACGCCCCCTGGAAAGGACGCTGGCGGAACGGAAATCAACCCCTCGCCTTACAAAATTGCTTATTATGCCGTTGACATTACCTTTTTTCAACAACATGACATCCACTATGTGTGTAAATACATAGTGGATGTAAAAAATAAATAAGTTAACTCCATCTTTTAAAGAAATCGAAAAATGAGTTCTTTCCCTTCTTATTTTCTTCAATCGGCTTATTTACAGATTCAGGATGCGTATTCTCCTCTTCAAGGGACGAATGAACCTCATAAGCTGCTCCGGTTTGATACACTTCAACAAACTCCTCTGTTTCTAAAGAAGGAGAATGATAAATGTCAACAGGGTCAGCTATTGTTTCTGAAATGACTTGGTCGAGAGGTTCGCTAACTATTGCTGTAATATCTTGACTAACAGGCTCGCTAGGCAATTCCGAAATAACTTGTTCAAACGATTCTTTAGATATTTGGGAAAACTCAAGATTGTTATCCTCTTTTTCAGAATGCATAACCTCGCTAGGATCGTCTACTATTTCCGTTCCAATGCTAACCGATTCATGAACAATAGAAGAATTATTCTCGATGTTTTCATCACTTGAAGTAGGCTGTACAGCAGATGGGTCATAAACACTTACTGGAACTTCCTTTGCATCCGTGGCATTTTTAAAATGGAAGGTGGATTCAACTGTCGTGTTTCTGTATAAACCATTGTATATTTGGCTTGGGTGCGTATTAATTGATTGAAAATATTGTTGATTAAAATGTCGCTCTTCAGGCTTAGTTGCCTGTAGATCATTGCCAGGAGAAGGAGCGCTATTATTTACATTTAGTTGGTGGTTTGTAGCTTTACCTGCCAAACTTTGCAGTAGTCTATAAGAGGGCTGTGCTGATGTAATCGTCGTTTGATCTGTTGTCTGAGCCATTCTAGGTTGTCTAGGTAAAAGAGTAGCCGAAGTTTGAGAAGGCAATTCAATGGAGGAAGGAATGGTTGTTGTATCATTTTCTTCAACTGTTAATAATTTGTTTAAAACCGCTAAAATCTCTTGATTCATCCCTTCAATGGTTTGATTCAAAGATTCAATCTGTGTTGAAAGAAGCTTTATTTGGTCATCATAGCCTTTTATATACGAATTTTGTTTACTATCTAATGTCTCTGTGATCCCTTCTAAATGGGCCATTTGTGTTTTCAGTCCATCAAACTCCTGCTGCATATAAAGGAAATCTTCAATTGACGTTCCCATCTTTAATGAAGTTAACGATTCTCTGTAGGTTTCAATTTTTTGCTTTAATTTTTCAATTTCTTGAGTGGTATACAATTTTGACTCTTCCATTGTAGTTCACCCCTTTCAGTCCATTATTAGTTTATTAAAAATATTGACTTTCTGTTACAAATATACCGGTCCTTTCAACATTTTAGTCTTCCTATAAAGAAGAAAGTGTGTGAAAAATGATCCTTTGCTGATTTTAACAAATATCATAAGGAACTATTTGTTAGCCCATGCACTTATAGCTGAAAAACATATGCTACAAACGAAAGATAAAAATTTTATGGAGGTGTCAAAAGGATGCAAGAGCATATGCCATCCCAGGCGCAGGAACTAATTTGTATAAATGTCGATAAGGTATATGACTGGATTGTAAAAGAAATGTCATTTGATATTTCTCCTACTGGAGCAATTACATTCCCAGGCGTAACACCAACGACTGACTTAACTGGTGCAATTGTTACATGTAGAGTAATTCCAGCTGCTACAAACCCAATTGTGATCCTGAACCGTGAGAATCGTCAATTCTCTATTGATGGATCAACTGTTTGTCTGCAACATTTAAATATTCAAAAGAACTTCATTCTAACGATTGTCGTTACTTTACCTAATGGTACTGTTTTCACAAGTGCTGAAATTCCAGTTTCTCGCTGTGAGCAAGTGACATTATGTGCTCCTAAAGGTACAGATGTTGAAATCTTATACACAGATTTAGATTGCTTCGTATGTACAACTGGAACACTTGCAGCTGGAACAGGTACAATTACGTTTTCTGCGTTAACAATTACTGTTGCCGTTTGTCAAAGCATTCAGTCTACATTCCCAGTTACTGTGGAATTCTTAGCAACTTTCTGCGAACCAAGAGCAGACTTACCATTCTCATGTCCAACTGCAGTTCGTCCACAACAGTGCCCTATTATTTTCCCAACTTTAGGTTAACGGTGCTAACAAATAGAGGAAAGTCATATCATGAAGAGAGGATAATCCTCTCTTTTTTTTATTTTAAGTCAGCGGATGTCGCAGATTTCCAAAATAATCTGGATACCATTACGCCTAGGCACAATTGATGGAAAATAGTAAGGAGGTACGGAGTGAAAAATCGTGTAGAAGACAAGATACAGGAATTAAAAGAACAAACAAACGCTTATGTTTATGAAATTAAACAGCTGGTCGAGGGGCTGACCATTCCAAACAGAGTCAACCTCATTAGTTATTTTACAACCTCGTTCAATATTTCTTATGACCCTGAACAAGAAAGTTTATGTTTAGGCTCCTATCATATTCACAATATCGGTAGTACAGCCATTACAAACCCCTATCTGTGTATAACATTACCGAAGGAATCGCCATTTTACTTTTCTGGGAGATATGTTCATGAAAATTTTACGCCAAATTTTAAGACACAGGGACAGAGCAACTGGGAACGTTTTAACGATAAATTAAGCAAAGAGGAGTACTGGCTGAAACCCGTAGGAAAATCAATAATCGAACCGAATGAAACCATTTCATTTACTAATTTTCAAATAAAATGGTCACATAATTTACCATATTCAGGCACTATTATGGGTTTTACATATTGCGATCAGCTTACAGATGGTATTGTCGTTTTAAATCCGATTAATCTCAATGGAATGGGCCAAACACAGGAGGAAGACAATGAGTGAAAATGAAAAACAAGAGTTTGGTAGTGTGCTCCATCAATTATTGAAGGAGCAACTAAGTCGCCGTAATGAACAGGATAATAGCTTTGCATTTCTTGAAAAAAGTACATTACATTTATTAATCGCCTCTCTTGTCTTAGGCGAAAAGAGTGATGCTGAACAATCACAACATCCACAACAAGAAGCGGAGTGGATAAAGCAGTTGGATGAAATACTAGAGGAAAGTAGAATGCAGTTTGAAGAGGTGGTTGATTTACTAAAAAGGTATTCTGGCTAGGGGGTGTGATGATGGACAATGATATTGTAAAAAACAATGATCCGATACAGCTCCAACAAATGATTATTTTTTTAAGGGCCGAATTAGCCAAGTATAAAAATGAAGTGAAAAGGCTTAGAGATAGTGATTATTATGCTTTAGTTCTGCGGCTCGAACGAGAAAATATACAATTAACAAGACTAAGAAAAGATCTTTCGATGGAGCTATTAAAGTTGAAAAGAGACTTTGACAAAGAGCTTCAAGCCTACGATGAAGAAATTCAAAAACGAGAAGGACAAAGAAAAAAACAAATTGCATCCATAGAAGCATTATTAAAGGAAGTTGCCGAATTGCGAGCTGAAAATAAGTCATTGAAGAACAGTGTTCAAGTCTCACATAAAGCTTCGATTGAGACAAATGATAAAGCTATTATTGAAGGTCTAGATAAAAAAATAAGCGACTATACAACAGTAACAGGTAAACAAATGAAGCATATTATAGAGGCGCTAGAAACATATCATAGGGATAAAGTAGAAGCGGACAGCCTTCAACAGCAACTATTAAGAGAGTTGGAGATGAAAAATTTAGAAATTGAAAGATTAACCCATGAATTAGTTGAATTCAAAAATCAAACTGATGGTAGTAGCTCATCGATAAAGCAACAAGTCCAGATAGATGAACAAATAAATTTCAGATTAAGGGTGCTCGATGAATTAGATCAAAAATTGAACGAGCTAGCTTTAGAAATCAATAGAAAGCAAGTATAGCTGAAAATTTTATAATGACTGTTTCAAAATGTATACCTTTGAAACAGTCATTTTTTAGTTGCTCGATTGGAAGGGATGTTGGAGGTGCTACGTTTGATGGAAGGGAAAGCTGCTTGAGCTCCGCTCGAGAAGAGCTAAACTTCGTTCTCAAAATAGAGTAGGTCGCTCAAAGGTTTGTCAACAGCGCTCTCAAAGTGTGGAAACTGGTGTTAAAGAAAGCCCCATCTGCTCCAAGATTAGATAACCTCGCACATACGATGTTGCCCCTGCTCCAACAATAGAGAAATCCACTCAATAAATGCATCAGCACTACTCCAAATTTATCCCATTGCAAAATTATTTTGTTTCTCTATGGACTGTTACGCGTTTCAGGCGAGGGGAGTATTTTTTAAGCTCCAATCTTTCTGGGTGATTGCGTTTATTTTTAGTCGTTATATAGTTTTTATCACCTGTTTCAGTGCAGGCTAGTGTTATTTGAACACGCATGTATGACCCTCCTTTTAAATAGTAATTGTTACGATTTAAACGATATATTTCTCACCGAATATTGTCAAGTTTATTTTTGTAAGTAATAAAAAGCTTTGCATTTTCCAATATTGTATGATTTAATTACAAATTGTAAATAGTAATGATTACGATTTAAGGAGTTGTAATAATGACAAAGAGAATTCCCGTTACAGTATTGAGTGGTTATTTAGGTTCTGGTAAAACAACTATGATGAATCATGTATTGCAAAACAACAAGGATTTACGTGTCGCGGTTATTGTAAATGATATGAGTGAAATTAATATTGATGCGGAGCTGATTGCTAATGGCAGCGGTATATCGCGTACAGAGGAAAAATTTGTAGAGCTATCCAATGGCTGTATTTGTTGTACATTAAGAGAGGATTTATTGCAGGAGGTGGAACGTCTTGCGAAGCTTGGCAATATTGATTATATTTTGATTGAATCGACGGGGATTAGTGAGCCAATTCCAGTCGCACAAACATTTAGTTATTTAGATGAGGAGCTTGGCATCGATTTAACGAAGTTTTGCCAATTAGATACAATGGTTACTGTCGTGGATGCACATCGCTTTTGGCATGATTTTCAGTCGGGGGAAAGTTTATTAGAGCGTAAGGAAGCGGTTGGTGAATTAGATGAACGTGATGTTGCGGATCTGCTCATTGATCAAATTGAATTTTGTGACGTTCTGGTCTTAAATAAGTGTGATTTAGTATCGGCAGAGGAGCTTGAACGGTTAGAACGTATTTTGCGTGCATTGCAACCAGAAGCGAAACTTATTCGTACAACAAACGGTGTGATTGATCCAGCAGATATTTTAAATACAGGTCGCTTTGACTTTGAACGGGTTTCAGAGTCGGCTGGTTGGCTAAAGGAATTAGAGCTTGGTCATGAAAATCATACACCAGAGACAGAAGAGTATGGGATATCTTCATTCACCTATAAAAGCAAAAGACCCTTCCATCCGATGCGTTTTGTCGAGTGGTGTGATCAAATGCCAGAATCGATTGTACGAGCAAAGGGAATTGTTTGGAGTGCAAGACATCAGGATGTTGCACTATTATTATCTCAGGCTGGGTCATCTGCAAAAATTGAACCTGTTTCTTATTGGGTAGCAGCCCTACCTAAAGCACAGCAGCAGGATGTATTTCAGCAAAGTCCTGAAGTATTGGAGGATTGGGATGAGGAATTTGGAGATCGAATGACACAGCTTGTTATTATTGGGATTGATTTAAATCGAGAAGATATAATCAAACAATTGGACAACTGTTTATTAACGGATGAAGAGTTCCATAATCCTTGGGAGCGTCTACAGGACCCATTCAACTGGGAATGGCATTAAGAAGAAAAGAAGATTTCGGTTAAGACTCCGAAATCTTCTTTTGAAATACACGATTATAATTAGTAGCATCTCGTAATGCTTTTTCTTCTATAGGAATTCGTACAGAAAGCATTGTAATATTTAATAATGTAAAACAAAATGCTGTAAAGTAAGCCTGAAACATGAGAGGTAGTAAAAGGATTTCCAAACAAACTACCGCATAATTGGGATGACGCATATATTCATATGGCCCTTTACGGACAACTTGAGCATCAGGTAATATAAGAATTTTTGTATTCCAAAAGGAGCCCAAAGAGCGAATACACCAAATCCTTAAGGCTTGCACAGCTATAAATAATAGAAAAAATAATGGGAATAAGGGCGAGATACCATTGTTATTTGTGACGATTTCTACAATTAAAAACAGAAAAAAACTAACATGCATTGTGACCATATAGGGATAATGAGAGGCACCTACTTCATAGGCTCCTTGTGAAAACATCCATTTCTCATTGCGTTTGGCAATGACAACCTCTGTCAGTCTTTGTAGAATGACAATAGTTAAAATAAGATAGAAGATCATGTTACTCCCTCCAGTTTAATAATACAGCTTCTGCACAAAAACCAGGGCCAAGAGCGACGAGTAAACCTGTATCCTCCACTTGTCCTTCATGTAGCATAAATTGCTCTAATACATACAACACAGTTGGTGATGACATATTGCCATGTTGGCGCAATATTTCCCGAGAAATGTCGGTTTTTTGGGGAGACAAATAAAGTGTATCTTCATAAGCTTTTAAAACCTTTTTCCCTCCAGGATGAGCGATGAAATGAGTAAGTTGCTCACTATATAGTCCTTGTTCCATTAAAAATTTTTCAATGAATGGTCCAAGCCAATTAGTAATAATGGCAGGAATACTTTTTTGAAAAATAACATGAAGTCCATTGTTTTTTACATTCCAACCCATCACATTTTCTGAATCTGGCATCCATTTAGAGCCTGTTGCCAAAATAGAAGGTGTTGTTTTTTTCGTATCGATGGTTAAGTCGTCTCCGCAAACGAGAATACAAGCAGCACCATCTGCAAAAAGAGAAGCACCGATTAAATTACTTTTAGAAAAATCATTTGGCTGAAAAGTGAGGCTACATAACTCGACACAAACGACAAGCACCTTCGCATGTGGATGGGCTTTACAAAAATCAAAGGCTCTACTTACACCTGCTGCTCCGCCAGCACATCCTAACCCCCATAGTGGAATACGTTTCAGTCGATCTGAAAAGGGAAGTTTATTCATCACACGCGCATCAATGCTTGGTGTTGAAATGCCAGTACTACTGACAAAAATGATAGCATCAATCTCTTCGGGAGAAATGGGTGAAGATAAAAAAGCATCATTTTCTAAACATGCCTGGATGACGTTCACGCTGTATTGTGTAGCTAATTCAATATATAAATCATTGCGTTCCTCAAAGGAGTGATTCGTACGATGCCATTCTGATGGAACACAAAAATGGCGGGTGTCGATGCCACCATTTTCAAAAACCTTTAAGTAGCGCTCTAGTTTTGGGATTTTTGCATAGAAAAGCTCTTTCGTTAGTTCCTCTGCATTTGATTGCTGTAATGTGTAAGGTGGTTGATGTGTGCTAATAGAAATGATTTTAGGCAATTCAACATCTCCTCGCATTTAGTGGTCTTGTTCATTCTATGCGTCAAGGATTAGAATAAATGCTTATAAGATTATAATTGACAATTTCTGAAAATTTAGCTATATTGATAACAACTAAATGGAAAGAAGGTGATGTGACATGATGAATAGATCTATTTTTAGCGAACTGCAATTCGGTTTGTTCCATTTCACACGCCTAAAATATACAAAGTGACGCCGTGCTATAACTCGGGGTATTTGTGTATCTTTTAAACGTGCCTGTGAAACCTTGTAACTGCCGAATTGCAGCTACAAGGTTTTTTTCGTGGTTCAAAAAATGCTGAATGACGATAGAGTCTCTGGCGGATATTACAGACATTGCGCTGAGGCGTCAAGGATATGTACGTTTAGGAGGAAAATAAATTGAATTTAACAACAGTAGGTTTTACAACGTATTTTGAAGAGCAAATGATGGAAATGAAAAAACAGCCTAAATTGAAGAATTGTGTGCCTGCAAGGGTTACATTAGAGCATAAGCATTCTTACCGAGTGTTAGCCGAAGAGGGCGAATGGCTTGCGACAATTGCTGGTCATTATGCGTATACGTCTTTAGCTCGGGAGGACTATCCAGCAGTTGGTGATTGGGTGCTAGTAGAGAAAATGCCCGGTGAGGAACGAGCAATTATTCATCAGCTATTCCAACGAAAATCTGTATTTTCACGTAAAGTTGCAGGAACTGAAATTCAAGAACAGATTGTCGCATCAAATGTCGATATCGTGTTACTTGTTATGAGCTTGAACGCTGATTTTAATATTCGACGTTTGGAGAGATATTTAGTAGCTGCCTGGGATTCAGGGGCAAGGCCAGTGATTGTCCTGACGAAGGCAGATTTATGTGAGGATACTGCAAGCTTGGTACAAGAAGTTGAGTCTGTAGCATTTGGTGTAGATATTTTTGTGACGAGTGCTTTATCGGGCGAAGGCTTAATGGAAATTAAGACATTGTTCACGGAGGGAGTGACAGGGGCATTGCTAGGCTCTTCAGGGGCAGGGAAGTCGACCTTAACAAATGCTTTGTGTGGGGAGATGCTGATGAAGGTTGCTGGTATTCGTGAGGAAGATGCTAAGGGTCGTCATACAACTACTCATCGAGAGTTAGTCATATTACCAGATGGGGGCTGTTTAATCGATACACCAGGGATGCGTGAGCTTCAATTATGGGATCAAGGTGATAGTTTAGCTTCAAGCTTTCAAGATATTGAGGAACTAGCAACAGCTTGTCGTTATCGTGATTGTACTCATCAAAAAGAGCCTTATTGTGCTGTCCAGCAAGCTATTGTTGATGGAGAGTTGGATCAATATCGCCTCCAAAGCTACTTTAAGCTCCAAAGAGAATTAGCTTATATGGAACGCAAAACCAATGCACAGGCGAAACTTGAGGAGCAACGTAAATGGAAGCAGATTTCTAAAGGAATAAAAAAAGGTAAAAAATAAGCATTAGGAGCTTAGTTATGACCATTCAACATATTAATCATTTACTATTTTCTGTATCCAATTTAGAGGAATCCATCGCATTCTATGAAAATGTTTTCGATGCAAAATTGCTAGTAAAGGGGAAAAGCACAGCCTATTTTGATGTAAATGGGCTGTGGCTCGCCCTGAATGTAGAGAGGGATATACCACGGAATGAAATCCATCATTCCTATACCCACATCGCCTTTACTATTTGTGAGGATAACTATGACAAAATGTATGATAAATTGCTACAATTAAAGGTCAATATTTTAACAGGGCGTCAAAGAGATGAGAAGGACAAAAAATCGATTTACTTTACAGACCCTGATGGTCATAAATTTGAATTTCATACAGGAACTTTGCAAGATCGTTTGGCTTATTATAAGCAGGAAAAGCCTCACATGACGTTTTTTGATAATTAATCAGGGAGTGATTCTATGAACAAAGCTTTTATTTTTGATATGGATGGCACGTTATTTCAAACAAATCTTATATTAGAGCCTGCGCTCGACGCAACATTTGATGTGCTACGGACAAGTGGCTTGTGGCAAGGAGAAACACCGATAGAAAAATACAGAGAAATAATGGGCGTTCCTTTACCTGTTGTGTGGGAAACATTATGTCCTATGCATGCAATAGAGATACGTGAAGAGAGCAATGTTTTGTTCCATGTAAAGCTGATTGAGCAAATACGCAATCATCAGGGAGCTTTATATCCACATGCTGAACAAACTCTTGCAACATTATCAGAGAATTATCCGTTATACATAGCGAGTAATGGACAGGTTGACTATTTACAGGCGATTGTTGAAACCTATCAATTAGAGCGTTTTATAAAGGGAATCTACAGCATTCAATCTATTGCAAGTGGGCATAAATCAGATCTAGTAAAACGAGTTGTAGAAGAAAATGAAATCGAGAACGGGGTAGTGGTGGGAGATCGTTCGTCGGATATTCAGGCTGCACATGACAATCAACTACAGTCGATAGGCGTTCGTTTTGACTTTGCACAGGATAACGAATTGCAAAAGGCAGACATTATAATAGATGATTTAACAGCGTTATTAAACATCACATTCAATTAATCGCTTAAATTTTAATCTTTATCGAAAAATAGAGTTGATTTAACGACAATGATTGCATTTCATCACTAGAAAGCGTAAAATAGTGCCAATCCTATAGGAAAAGCATTGAAAAGGAAAAGTAAATTGGAGCAGCATTTTGTAGAGAGCCTCTGTTGGTGGAAATGAGGTAAATGAACCCTTTTGAAAATGACCTTTGAGCTTCGTACCGAAAGCTTTTTAGCAAGTAGATTACGACGAGATGGGCACTCGTTACAACAGCGGCAGTATCTCTCATTTTGAATGGAGACGTACTGATGGAGAAAAATAGTGTGAGCTATTTGTAAATATAGGTGGTAACACGGGTATACTCGTCCTAATCAGATTTGATTAGGACGATTTTTTTTTTACCATTTTTTAGTGAGGGGAGCAAACTAGAATGACAATTGTTATTGGAGGCGCTTGGCCATATGCAAATGGTTCTTTGCATTTAGGGCATGTTGCCGCACTATTACCAGGTGATATTTTGGCTAGATATTACCGACAAAAAGGTGAGCAGGTTTTATATGTATCAGGCAGTGATTGTAATGGTACACCTATTTCTATTCGTGCAGCACAAGAAAATACAACAACAGAGGCCATTGCCAATCACTATCATGCTGAATTTACGCAGTGCTTTCGTGATTTAGGATTTACCTATGATTTATACACTAGAACAGATGCAGAACACCATCATGAATCCGTAAAGGGCCTATTTTTACAGCTACTAGCTAACAATTTTTTATACAAAAAGAAAATTGAACAGGCTTACTGTGAGACGGATCAACAATTTCTACCCGATCGATTTGTTGAAGGAATTTGCCCAAATTGTGGTGCAAAAGCAAGGGGAGATCAATGTGATAACTGCTCAGAAATCTTAGACCCACTGGATTTAATAGATAAACGTTGCAAAATATGTGGCAATGAGCCTGTTATTCGTGAGACAGAGCATTTTTATTTTACCTTTAGTCAATTTCAAGGTAGATTGGAGTCTTATGTGGCAGAAGCGAAGGCCCATAAACGTTGGCGAGATAATGCTTTAGGTTTAACGGAGCGTTACTTGGCAGAAGGGGTTCCTGACCGAGCAGTAACAAGAGATTTACCAAACGGCATAGATGTCCCAGTGCCAGGCTTTGAAGGGAAAAAAATATATGTATGGATTGAAGCAGTAGCTGGTTATCTATCAGCAAGTCTAGAGTGGGCAAAAGAGCATCAAATAGCGATTGAAGATTTATGGAATGAAGAGACCATTTCGTATTATGTCCATGGGAAGGATAATATTCCTTTCCATACGGTTATTTGGCCAGCTATTTTAATGGGAATTGGGGCGCAAGCATTACCAACACATATCGTATCGAACGAATATTTAACATTAGAAAAACGAAAATTATCAACTAGTCAAAATTGGGCTGTGTGGGTTCCGTATATTTTAAGTCGTTATGACGCAGACGCCATTCGCTACTTCTTAACGATGAATGCGCCAGAAAACCGTGATACTGATTTTTCATGGCGAGAATTTATTTACAGTCATAATAGTGAATTACTCGGTGCCTATGGTAATTTTGTCAATCGTACATTGAAGTTTATTGAGAAATCCTTTGCCAGCCAGGTGCCACAGGCTGAAGTAGATAGCAATATTCGTAAACAAACCGTTCAGCTGTTTAATGAAGCGGGCAGGCTGATTGAAGGAGGGCATTTTAAACAAGCGTTAGAAGCCATTTTTGAGTATATTCGAGGGGCTAATCGCTATTTTGACGTACAACAGCCATGGCAACAAGTAAAAGAAAATGTGGAGGCTAGTAATCGTACACTAGCAACCTGTGTCTATATTATTGCTAATTTAGGACAGCTACTGCATCCTTTCTTACCATTTTCAGCAGAGAAGGTAAGGAATATGTTAGGCATACAGGAAATGATGTGGCATGAACAAGTAGAATTGCCTCAAATGATTCAAGCAGTAGCTCCTTTGTTTGACCGTCTTGACATTGAACGAATTGAAGAAGAGTATCAAAAATTAGTGAGGGACAGTCGTTAGATTTGAAAAAGCAGTATGACTCATATGATCTGACCCCAAAAAGATAGATTGATGTCTAATTTTTACGGGGTAGTTCACATACGTCATACTGCTTTTTTCAATTCAATTTAATTCATCACAGGTGTTAATTTTGCTACAACAATGCTATTGATAGCATTAATATAGGCTAGGGCACTTGCCTTTAGAATATCTGTATCAGCTGCTTTGGCAATATACTTTTCGCCATCATACTCAATCGTAATTTTCACCTTACCTAAAGCCTCTTTGCCTCGTGAAACACTATTGATATTGTATTCCACTAGTTTTATATCTATGTTTGTAATTTCTGCAATGGCTGAATATAAGGCATCGATTGGGCCAGAGCCTACTGCACTTGCTTTAAAGACTTCGCCGCCTTTACGAACTTTCACACTTGCAGAAGGAAAGCTAGTATTGCTGACGACTTGTAGATCGTCGATATCAAAGAATTGGTCACTATAATGTGTGGCATTTTTATTATTGGCATCATGTTTTTCATAATAGCTTTCCACAATAACGTATAAGTCGTGATCATATACTTCCTTTTTCGCATCCGCTAGCTTTAAGAAGCCTTCAAAAATGCCTTCAAATTCATCTGTAGAAAGATTAGTAAACCCTAATTTTTCAAGGGCATTTTTTACTGCATGGCGACCAGAGCGAGCTGTTAGTACTAGCTCCATATCATCAAGACCTACATCTTCAGGGTGAACAATTTCATAAGCATCACGAGATTTTAGCAAACCATCCTGATGAATACCAGAAGAATGCGCAAACGCATTATCTCCCGTAATAGCTTTATTGACCTGGACATCTAGACCCATAAAGCTAGAAACAAGGCGTGAAGTATTCATAATCTCTTTTGTATTGATACGTGTCTCAGCGTTGTAGACGGAGCTACGAGTTTTTAGCGCCATGACAACTTCCTCTAATGCAGCATTACCTGCACGTTCACCGATACCATTGATTGTACATTCCACTTTATCCGCCCCATTTTTAATGGCAGCAAGTGTATTAGCCGTTGCCATCCCTAGGTCATTGTGACAATGAACGCTTAGAAGAACGCTATCGTTTAAATTTTTCATACGGTCATTTAATTTAAAAATCATCTCTCCAAATTCTTCTGGTTCTGCAAAGCCAACCGTATCAGGAACATTAATCATAGTTGCGCCAGCTTTCATAACAGCTTCGATTGTTTTCCAAAGATATTCAAAATCTGAACGAGACGCATCCTCTGTGGAATATTGAACTTGCGGCAATAATGATTTAGCGTACTTCACAGCATCTACACCAATTTGTAGAATTTGATCCTTTGATTTGCTGAATTTTTTCTCCACATGAATGTCGGATGTTCCAAGTACCATGTGAATCATTGGATTTTCTGCATATTTTACAGCGTTATAGACGGCATCAATATCTGCCTTCACTGCACGTGCTAATGCTGTAATCATGATGTCGTTCGTGTTGCCGACCTTTTCAGCTACGGCCCTGACAGCATCAAAATCACCTTGTGATGAAGCGGGGAATCCAGCTTCGATAATATCGACCCCTAGTTTTTTCAGTTGCTGTGCAATCTCTACTTTTTCATATAGATTTAGCTTTGCACCAGGCACTTGCTCGCCATCACGTAAAGTTGTATCAAACACCCAAATTTTTCTTCCCATTCTCAAACACTCCTTTTGTCGTAATTAGTATCTAAAATCTACACGTAGGCCAAAGTCATTAAAAAAATAAAAAAACCCATCTCTATATAAAAATAGAGACGAGTTTATGCTCGCGGTACCACTCTAATTGACCTTCTCATTACAGAAAAAGTCCACTTATCGACAGCTATCACTGTCTATCCTGTTAACGGGGGAAACCGACATCCCTTACTATTATGTTCAGGGAGTAGCTCATGGACGAGTTCAAAATGTGTGTCTACCGATTTACACCAACCATCGGCTCTCTACAAGTACACAATCACTTTTACTATTTCCAATCTTGGCCTGCAATGTGTTGTTGAAAGCAATAATACTTGGATATTAACTTCCTGTCAATAATATTCTAAAAATTTTTTTAATTCTGTCTTAAGCGATGTGTATCTTATTAATCATTTGATATTTAGTGAAATGTATAGGAAACCACTAAAAATAGTAATTTCTGTGAGATAATAATGGAGTAATTGAACATCATGAAAGGAAGGAAACACCATGAAATTTGTCTTTGATTTAGATGGGACTATTTGTTTTAAAGGGAAACCGTTAAGTGAAGGAATCATCAATGCTTTAGAAGCATGTAGACGGCATGGACATGAAGTGATGTTTGCCTCTGCAAGACCAATACGTGATCTATTACCGGTATTACCAGAATCAATGAGAGCATATCCAATGGTAGGTGGTAACGGGGCATTTGTTGCTCGTGATGGAGAAACAATTGAGGTGACAGCTTTTGCTTCAAAAATAGTGGAGGGTATTCGGCAGATTATTACCGCTTTTCAATTACCATATCTAGTAGATAGTCATTGGGATTATGCTTATACAGGAAGTGAGGATCATCCAATTTATCGAAATCTAGATCCTTTAAAAGCGGCAAAAAAAGTAGCATTGCAGGATATTCATGACATTGTAAAGGTAGTGTTATTTCCAGGGGAACAGCGAGAAGCTGTATTGTCTGAACTACAAAAGCTTCCGGTGAGTCTGTATGAGCATGCTTCAGAAAATATTGTGGATATAAGTCCTAATGGTATTGATAAATGGAACGGCTTATCTAAATTGGGTGTTGCTGCAGGGGAGTTTATTGCATTTGGAAATGATGCAAATGATGCTTCTATGTTTTTGAAGGCGAAGGAAAGTGTCTGTGTAGGAGAGCACCAGGTACGTGAAATGGCTACATTACAAGTTCCTAGCGAGGAAGCTGCCGTCATTGAAATGCTTCTTATGCTAAGTGTAAAGTACAGTACATAGAAATATATAACTAAAAAACTGCTCATTTTCTAGAGGCAATAAACCTTCAGAAAATGAGCAGTTTTTATTTAATCTAATTTAAAACGAGAAACTTGCGTGTGAAGCTCTTCTGCCATATTTGAAAGGGTAGCTGCTGAAGCTGCCACTTCTTCAATAGTAGCCAATTGTTCTTCTGAGGCAGAAGCGACATTTTGTAAATTAGATGAGGACATTTGTGCAATCGTTGCTATTTCATCAAAGGAAGCATAAATTTGCTCTGCACTAGATGACATCTCCTCCGACACGGTTGTAGCTTCTTGGATTTGCATGGAAACTTGTTCAATAAGCTCGACAATTTTAGAGAAGCCTTCTTCTGCTACTTTTACAACTTTCATACCAATTTGAACCTCTTGCATACCGGTATCCATCACGGTCACAGCACGATTTGTATCTTGCTGAATTTCAGAAATTAAAGTAGCAATTTGCTCCGCGGATTTTTTCGATTGCTCTGCTAACTTTTTCACTTCATCAGCAACAACGGCAAAACCACGCCCATGATCGCCTGCACGAGCCGCTTCAATTGCAGCATTAAGTGCTAATAAATTTGTTTGTTCAGCAATATCCGTAATAATCCCAATAATATTGCCAATTTCAATAGAATGTTCATCTAAATTTTTCACAACACTTGCCGACTCTAAGACGGCTGTATTAATTGTTGTCATCTGAGAAATGACACGATGTAATGAATCATTGCCTTTCTTAGCTTCTGAATTCGTTTCGATTGCCAGTTCAGAAACCGCAGCCGTCGTAGAAGCTAATTGCTGTATGCCCTTTGTCATATTTTTCATCGCTTCAGAGCTTTCTGAGGCATTTTTTCCTTGGGCTTCAGAGCCACTAGCAACCTCTTGAATAGAAGAAGTGATTTGTTCTGTAGCCTGTATAGTTTGGTCTGCACTTGCTGTTAACTCAGCAGCAGAGCCACTAACTTGCACTGTGTTTTGACGGACATTTGTAATTAAATCCTTTAAATTTGCAGCCATTTGATTAAAGGCAAGGGCTAAGTCACCCACCTCATCACGGTTTTTAATACGAATTTGTTCGGCTGTTAAGTCGCCTTCCGCTATTTTTTTAGCAGCTTTAGCCATGCCGTTAATAGGGCGGGACATTAGGCTTCCTACAACCATTGCAATTATCAGACTTATGACAACAGCAAAGACCCCAAGTAGAAGCATTTGGAGTTTAATATCTTGAATTTGTTTTGATGTAGCAGCCATTTTTTTATCAATATAGTCACTTTGATAATTTGAAAGGTTTTCAACGCGTTCATCAAACTGTTTAATGATTAGGCGTCCTTGAGTACTATCAAGTTTTTCATACTTTTCAGTTTCTCCTTCAGCCTTTAACGCAAACATACGGTCAGCGAATTGTTGGACACTTTGCTCACTTTTGTTAATAGCCTCTAAGAATTTTATTGATTCATCAGAATCTAAAGTAGCCATCAACTCTTCAGATTTTTGCTTAAATTCCTCGCGAGAGTCCTGATTGCTTTGATAATTTTGCTTGTCTCCAAGCAGTAAATAGCCACGCATACTAACAATTTCTTGTTTTGCAATAACTCGTAATTCCTGAATACTGATTGATTTAGTTGTTTGTTCCTCCAGTAATGTACGATAGGTCTTATTTACAGAATCTAGCTGTTTTATATTTAAACCAATTGTCGTAACAAGCACTAAAATCACTATAAAAAAACCGAGTAATAATTTCTTGTAGATAGTAAATCGCATAGTTGAAATGTCCTTTCTCAGTAATTAGTAGAAATGTTACAAAATAATGAAATATGTATATATATCATTTATATCAGATTATACGGATTTTACAAAGTATTATGAGTATTTTTACTGTAATTAATAGTTTGAAGATAATATCAATTTATATGTGATGTGATAAAAAAAGGAGATTTTATAGATAAAATATTAATAATAATAGAGATGGTTAATGATATCTATTGAATATTAAGCCAATTTTCATAAATTTTGAAACTTTATTTATAGTAGTTACGTAGAAGGAGTAATGGAAATGAATAGGGGTGAAGGAAATGTATAGACCAATTTTAAAATTACCCAAAACAAAATCAGAGAAAATATGGAATTATATTGGCGGAGGTATATTTGTTGTATCCATCATCTATATTATATTTGCATGGTTCGAATTACCTAATGAAATTCCTGCGCACTTTAATGGTGTAGGCGAGGTAGATCGATGGGGCTCAAAGGTAGAGTTATTTATTCTTCCATTCATTGGTTTATTTTTATGGATTGTCATGGGACTACTAGAAAGGGCCCCACATATGCATAACTATCCAGCACGCTTGAATGAAAACAATGTAGAAGCATTCTATTTAAATAGCAGAAAAATACTAAATGAAGTGAAAAACCTCTGTCTTATTTTCTTCGCATTTATATCATTCCAAATGGTTCGTATTGGTCTTGGTGAAACAAATTCGTTAGGTTGGTGGGTCTTACCTGTCATCCTATTAGGAACTGCTATTCCGATCATTAAAGGGATAATTGCGACTGCAAAAATAAAATAATAGGTAATAACGTAAACGCTTGAAATTTTTCAGGCGTTTATTTTTTATACCCAAATTTTCAATAATTCAGTATACTAACAAAACTAAGATGAAAATGTATCAGTACATTATTAGCTGCCAAAAAGGAGATAAAGGTACAGTAAAATGGTGTTAAAGCTAGGCAAAAGGAATTTAAACTGAAGGCTGAATTAGCAGTTGTTATAATCAATAAACCTCGTGATTTGTTAGTTAGAAGTTCTGTTAAAGCACCATTTAATCGAATTATTTCATTTGTGTTCTCTAGTGATGAGATGGTAAATTATTTACAAAAAGTGTTAAAGAGGACTACGCTAGGAGTGAAGGTAGTAAACTACATGATAAAAGTGAGGCAAAATATGAAAAATGTATATATGGAGCAAGTCGAAGAAAAATGGCGTGATGCTTTTAGTGAGCTTGTTGCTGCCGTAGAAACGAATGTACCAGATGGATTTGAACAAACAATGCAATATGGAATGGTCAGTTATGTGGTACCATTAACATCCTATCCTGAGGGTTACCATGTGACACCGAATACGCCATTACCTTTTATTAGCCTAGCTGTACAGAAGCGTCATATTGCACTCTACCACATGGGTATTTATGCAGATCCAGCATTGCTTTCTTGGTTCCAAGAGGAGTATGCAAAGCGAGTGCCCACAAAATTAAATATGGGGAAAAGCTGTATTCGATTTACAAATGCCAAAAATATTCCATTTGATTTAATCGGTGAGCTTGTGTCAAAAATAACCCCTGCGCAATGGATTTCACATTATGAAGGAGTGAAAAAATAGATGAAAAGCGCGACTCCATTTTTAATGTTTCAAGGGCAGGCCAATGAGGCGATTGAACAATATAAGAAGTGGTTTCCAGATTTAGAAGTTGTTAGCTTAGCGTATATGGATAATTCACAACAGGTAGCAATGGCAGTCCTCCATTTAAAGGGATTAAAATTGCTGGTGAATGATAGTGCCATTCAACACGAGTTTACGTTTACTCCATCAACATCAGTCTTTATAGAGTGTGATTCGGAGGAGGAAATAAACCGTTTTGTTGCCCAAATGCTAGAAGGCGGCCAAGCATTAATGCCACTTAATCATTATGGTTTTTCTAAACAGTTTGCATGGATTCAAGATCGTTTTGGCATGTCCTGGCAATTATCGTATGATTGATGAATTAGGAATATAAATAATGAAAAGAAAACAAAAAATAGTAGTAAAAGGGGAATTGAGGATGGCGGTAACTTTAGTGAAGCATGATATTAAATATGCTGAGGCGATGCATGAGTTATCTTCTATGCCGCAGGTGCGAGATGCCCTCGGGTTACCTGCTGGTAAGGTAGAAGATACCATTAATTTTATCAAACGTGAATGTGTGGACGAGGAAGAGGGGAAGACGGTTCCTCGTGTAGTTTTGAATGAGGAAGGGCAACTGATTGGTGTAACATCCCTAATGTTTATAGATCATGATAAAAAGAGCTGTCATATTGGCTCTTGGCTAGGTCACCAATTTTGGGGGAAAGACTATAATCTTGAAGCCAAAACAGCTATCTTAGACATTGCATTTTTCGAGCTAGGACTAGCACGGGTTTTTGCTGGGGCTCGGAAGGTAAATATCCGATCACAAAAAGCACAAGAAAAACTGCCTTTTATTCGATTAGGTGTGGAAAGTAAATATCCAGAGGAGCATTCATGGTTGGAGGTGAAGGAAAAACAACCGTGTGTGTTAAATGTCTTTGAACGTGAAGATTTTGTCCGTTATCGAATATCCCTACAGAAGGTAGATGGCAATCGTGAAGATTTTTTACCACAATTAATGCTAGCTGATGAAAGTGAAATGGTAGTTCGAGAATACTTAGATAAAGGCACTTTATTTGAAATTAAGTGTGGGGAGCTGCTGGTGGGGGTGGCGTTAGTCATTGCGCAATCTGATACAACGATCGAGTTGAAGAATATTGCTATTGTGCCAAAGTACCAAGGGAAGGGAATGGGCAAAGAGGTATTACGACAACTCACTGAAATATGCCAGAAGGAAGGCTATCAAACAGTGCTTGTTGGAACAGCCAACTCAAGTATTGATAATATTGCCTTTTATCAAAAAGCAGGCTTTCGCATGGAGGCTATTGAAAAAGATTTCTTCCGCCATTATCCAGAGCCTATTTATGAAAACGGCATTCGCGCATTAGATATGATTTTCTTTTCAAAGGCATTATAAGTATCTTCATAAAGAAATACCCGTTCAACAAAGGTTGAGCGGGTATTTTTATTCCCCAAGCAGAAGAGCCATTAACTTTTCTTTGGAATGTAAGAAATCGTCTAATGTATAGCGATCTAATACGTTCAAATAGGCTTGTAAAGCTTCATACAGAACACCTTTCAGCTGACATTCTGGGGCTATTTTACATAGATTATTTTCTTTATCGAAACATTCTACAAGATGAAAATCTTCTTCTGTATGACGAACAATTTCACCGATAGTAATGGTTTTTGGATCGATGGCTAAGCGAATGCCACCACCACGTCCACGAATCGTTTCGATATACCCTAATAATCCAAGCTGATGTGTCACCTTCATTAAATGGTTTTTCGATATATTATAAGCATCTGAAATCTCTTGAATAGTTGATAATTGACCATCTTCCTTCGCACCTAGATAAATAAGAGTACGCAGAGAGTAGTCTGTGTATAAAGTTAAGCGCATCAGAACACCCTACTTTCTATAATTCAAAATAATTATAGCATTTTTACATTGAAGTATAATATTTTCAAACCATTTTTAAAGATGTATTTAAAATACATTAATTATGTCCATTTTGTTAAAGATGTATTTAAAATATTGCTTTAAGAAAATGAAAGGGTTATATTGTAATCACGAAAGGATGGTAAGCGATATGTTAAAACAAGAAACAATTCAAATTATTAAAGCAACAGTACCTGTATTAGAAGTTCACGGTGTTGAGATCACGAAGACGTTTTACAAAAATATGTTTCAAGCTCATCCAGAATTATTAAATATTTTTAATCACACGAACCAAGAACAAGGTCGTCAGCAAACAGCATTAGCTAACACTGTTTATGCTGCTGCAGTTCATATTGAAAATTTAGAAGCAATTTTACCAGCAGTAATGCTTATAGCACATAAACACCGTAGTTTAGGTATTTTACCTGAACATTACCCAATCGTTGGGGAAAACTTATTAAAAGCTATTAAGGAAGTACTTGGTGACGCAGCAACCGATGACATTATTAATGCATGGGCTGAGGCATATGGCGTTATAGCAGATATTTTCATTCAAGTAGAAGAAGAGTTATACCAGAAAACTGAGAATAACGGTGGATGGCGTTTATTTAAACCATTAAAAGTGGCGAAGAAAGTTGTTGAAAGTGACTTAGTTACATCCGTTTACTTTGTGAATGAAGATGGCTCACCACTGCCAGCTTATGAACCAGGTCAATATATTAGCATCCGTGTAAAAGTGCCAGGCGAAGAGTATTTGATGAACCGTCAATACACACTTTCACAAGCGAATGCAGAAGACGGCTATCGTATTTCTGTAAAACGAGAAAGCGATCATACGCCAAATGGTAAAGTTTCAAACTATATTCATGATGACTTACAAGTAGGAGATTTAGTTGATGTAAGTGCTCCAGCTGGGTTATTTGTTTTAGAAGAAACGGCTGCACCAATTACATTTGTAAGTGGTGGTATCGGTGTAACACCTTTAAACAGTATGTTGCAATCTTTACATGATGATGCAGTGAATGAAGTAAACTTTATCCAATGTGCTCGTAATGAGAAAGTTGTAGCGTTCAGCGATGACATTCAGGAGAAAGTAAAGGTACTACCGAATGCATCCTATACAGCTTTATTCTCTGAAGAAGATAAGCTTATTACAAAAGAGTTATTAGCAGAAAAAGTTGCTAATAATGCAGATGTTTATGTATGTGGGCCTGTAGGCTTTATGGAAGCTGTTATTAAAAACTTACAGGAAATTGGCGTGAAAGATGAAAAAATTCACTATGAATTCTTCGGACCAGCCATGCAATTAGCTAAATAATATAATGTGTAGGTCCCTGTTATGAGTTACAACTCGTAACAGGGATTTTTTTGCGGACAATCCTGAGAGATGGATTAAATCTGAAACGAGATGAGTGAAGCGGTATGACGGAAAGAGCGAACTATGAAAAAAAGTAGGGACTTTCCCGTTGACAATATACCTTATGGGGTATATTATAAATCACGTAAGCAAGTTCAATCAATCGTTATGGAGGGGGCGCAAACAGCATGGCTTATGGTTCTAACACAGCAAATCGTGTGAAACGTATGGAAGGCCAATTACGGGGTATTTTACGTATGATGGAAGACGGTCAAAACTGTAAGGATGTGATAACGCAGCTATCTGCCGTACGTTCCGCGGTTGATAAGACGATAGGTGTTATTGTTAGTGAAAATTTATTGGATTGTGTATCAACAGCTAAAGGTGATGCAGAAAAAGTGAATTTCGCTATTCAAGAGGCAATGGATTTAGTTGTGAAAAGTCGATAGTTTTGATATACCCCAAAATGTATAAAGAAGGAGAGTGATCACATGGAAACATGGATTGTTATTGCGCTTATCGCAGCGTTTTTCATTTGGCGAATGAAGCCTACTAAAGGTATTCATTCAATTTCTGCTGCACAATTAAAAAATATGCTTAATGATAAAGATAAGGTATTTATTGATGTGCGTACACCAGCTGAGTATAAGGGACGTAACATTCCGCAATTTAAAAATGTTCCGCTTGGATCAAGCTTTGACAAACTACCAAAGGACAAAGAAATTATTGTCATTTGTCAAAGTGGAATGCGAAGTAGCCAGGCTTGTAAGAAACTAAAAAAACAAGGCTTTAAGCATGTTACCAATGTTCGTGGCGGAATGAGTGCATACTAGGAGGAGGAAAAATGAAGGAAATTACAGCAAAAGAAGTTCAACAAGCTATGGAGCAGGGAAGCAAGTTGAATCTTATTGATGTACGAGAGGTAGATGAGGTAGAGACTGGTCATATTCCAGGTGTTATTCATATCCCGCTCGGATTATTAGAGTTTCGACTACATGAATTAAATAAGAATGAGCCGTATATTATGGTTTGTCGATCAGGTGGACGTAGTGGTCGTGCTACTCAAATACTAGAAAGTAATGGCTTTATTGTATCCAACATGGCTGGTGGTATGCTTGCTTGGGAGGGCGCAGTAAAAATATAGAACATAGCTATATTTTTTTAGTAAAAATAATACCCATGTAGGTATATGGAGGTTGTTAGGTGTATGAAGTCTGATTTTCAGCTAGATGCTAAAGGACTATCTTGTCCGATGCCGATAGTGAAAACGAAGAAGGCGATGGCTGATTTACTGGATGGTCAAATTTTAGAAGTTTCTGCGACAGATAAAGGATCGAAAGCGGATATTGCTGCATGGGCTGAAACGGTTGGTCATCAATACATTGGTACGTTAGAGACAGATGGTGTGCTAAAGCATTATATTCGCAAATGTACAAATGAACAAATAGTAGAGATGACATTTGGTCAAACGATTGATCTAGAGCAGATTACCAATCGTGAGGGATTGATTCTTGATGTACGAGAGGAGACAGAGTTCGCTTTCGGACATATTGAGGGAGCAAAATCTATTCCGATGGGTGAACTAATGGCACGACTTACGGAGCTTGATAAAGAGCAGGAGATTTATGTCATCTGTCGTACAGGAACACGCAGTGATATGGCTGCACAAAAGCTTGCTTCACATGGTTTTACAAAGGTATTTAATGTCTTGCCGGGGATGACATCCTGGACGGGCAATTTAACAAAAAGCATTTAATTAGGAGGAATTTAAGATGTCAAACAAGGTAGCAATCATTGCAAGTAATGGTGGTTTATTTGATGCGTATAAAGTGTTTAATATCGCAACGGCTGCGGCAGCTTCTGAGAAGGAGGTAGCCATCTTCTTTACGTTTGAAGGGCTGAATCTCATTCATAAACAAGGGATGCATGTACTACCGATGCCTGCTGGCGCGGAGCATTATGCAAAAGGTTTTTCAAAAGCAAATGTACCAGCCATCCCACAACTGGTGGAAATGGCACAAGAACTAGGGGTGAAATTTATTGCTTGTCAAATGACTATGGATGTCATGGGTTTATCAACAGATGATTTTATTGACGGTATTGAAGTAGGTGGAGCTGTAACTTTCCTTGAGTTTGCCAAAGATGCAGCGCCATCACTAACTTTCTAGTAATTTGTTCTTGAGAGTGGGGAGTGACTATAGCTCTCCGCTATAAAAAACATTGAAATCATACCTATGGGGGTAAAATGTATGTCTATTCAAAAGTGGAGTGCATCACAAGTTGCTAAAAAGGTCATTAATAATGAAGCGCTGTTTATTTTAGATGTTCGTAATGCAGAGGCATTTGAAGATTGGAAAATGGAGGGACATCGATTTGAGTACCTAAATATCCCGTACTTTGAGTTGTTAGATGGGATTGAAGATATTTTACCTAAAATTCCGGCTGAACAAACAGTATTAGTTGTCTGTGCCAAAGAAGGCTCATCATTGATGGTCGCTGAAATGTTGTCTGAGGCAGGTCGTGATGTTGCCTATTTAGCAGGAGGCATGAAATCTTGGAGTGAATATTTAGAGCCGATTAAAGTTGGGGATTTAACAGGTGGTGGAGAGCTGTATCAATTCGTCCGTTTAGGAAAGGGCTGCCTTTCATATATGGTCATTTCTGAAGGTGAGGCAGCGATTATTGATGCTGTGAGATTTACAGATGTATTTACAAGCTTCGCTGAACAGAAGAACGTTACAATTAAATATGTTTTTGATACACATTTACATGCCGACCATATTTCAGGTGGACGCCATATAGCAGAAGAAACTGGTGCAGCTTACTACTTACCACCAAAAGATGCTGAAGAGGTTGTCTTTCCTTATACACCTCTAGTTGATGGAGCCACTGTTCAAATCGGTGCTTCTAAAATAGATGTAGGTGCTATCTATTCACCTGGTCATACAATTGGCTCTACATCTTTTGTCATCGACGGCAGCTATTTATTAACGGGTGATATTTTATTTATTGATTCAATTGGTCGACCTGATTTAGCTGGACTTGCTGAAGATTGGGTTGGAGATTTACGAGAAACACTTTATAGGCGTTATCGCAAATTGTCTGAAGAATTAATAGTGCTACCAGCACATTTCATGATTATTGATGAGCTTAATGCAGATGGAACGGTTGCGAAACGATTAGGAGAGTTATTGGCGCAGAACCATGGTTTAAATATTCAAAGTGACGAGGAATTTAGACGTGTTGTCACGGATCAATTACCTCCACAGCCAAATGCATATCAAGAGATTCGTCAGGTAAATATGGGGAAAATAACACCTGCACCAGATGAACAGACAGAAATGGAAATTGGACCAAATCGCTGTGCTGTCCGATAGTGTATGCTAAAGTGCAATGAGTACGCATGCATGCTTGTAGCGTGTAAATTCCGTGAATGGAAGGCACTCTTCCTTCCTGAAGTTAATAAAGTGGAACCGGCAAAATCGCTTACACCCTTTGTCGGATCAAAGGAGATTACTATGA
This sequence comes from Lysinibacillus sp. FSL K6-1151, assembly GCF_038630755.1. Taxonomy (NCBI): domain Bacteria; kingdom Bacillati; phylum Bacillota; class Bacilli; order Caryophanales; family Bacillaceae; genus Lysinibacillus; species Lysinibacillus sp. FSL K6-1151. Next base: position 4,273,070 of record NZ_CP152040.1, on the reverse strand, counting down.
TGTCAAATTTACAACTAGATGCAAAAGGCTTGTCATGTCCGATGCCTATTGTGAAAATAAAGAAGGCAATGGATACATTAGTTACGGGGGAAATCTTAGAAGTTCAAGTAACAGATAAAGGAGCTTTAGCGGATATTCCTGCTTGGGCTAAAGCGGGAGGGCATGTGATTTTAGATCAATCCGAGGTTGCTGGTGTCATTACATTTTTAATTCAGAAAGCATAGAGCTTATTGAGGGTTGTCTATTAACGTAGCACAACCTTCTTTCTCTTTATCTTGATAGATGGGAGCTAGAAAGAAGGAAAAATAAATGGATATTGCATGGATTTTCACCATATTTTTGATTGGTTTTGTCGGTTCGTTTGTTTCGGGGATGCTCGGCATTGGTGGTGCTATTATTAATTTCCCGATGCTACTGTATGTTCCGTCATTATTAGGCTTTGTGGCTTTTTCAGCGCATGCAGTTTCAGGAATTAGCGCAATTCAAGTGCTTTTTGCTTCCTTTGCTGGTGTATGGGTATATCGGAAAGGTGGGTATTTAAATAAATCACTTATTATCTACATGGGTAGTGCTATTTTAATCGGTAGCTTTGTAGGGAGCTTCGGTTCAAAGTTCTTATCAGAATCAGGCATTAACATTGTCTATGGTATCCTGGCATTGATTGCAGCTGTCATGATGTTTATCCCGAAAAAGCAAATTGATGATAAGCCGATGGAGGAAGTGACATTTCGTAAACCACTGGCGATCATTTTGGCCTGGATTGTTGGTATTGGTTCAGGAATTGTGGGGGCAGCAGGTGGCTTTTTATTAGTACCGATTCTGCTAGTTGTCTTAGGAATTCCAACACGTATGACCATAGCGACAAGCCTTGCCATTACTTTTCTCTCTTCAATAGGAGGCACCATTGGGAAATTAATAACGGGACAAGTTGAATATTATCCAGCTTTCATCTTAATTGTAGCTAGTCTGCTAGCGGCTCCTCTTGGTGCAAGAGCGGGGAAAAAATTGAATACAAAAGTGTTACAAGCCATTTTAGCGGTGCTGATCGTTGCAACGGCTATTAAAATTTGGGCGGATATAATAGGGGGAGTGTAGCGATGAAAATTGAAGTTTTTTCTGATTTCACATGTCCATTTTGTTATATTGGTAAGCGTGAATTGGAGCGAGCTATTGATGTTGCGGGCTATACAGAGCAAGTAGAAATAGAATATAAAGCATACCAAATAGGGCCAGATACGCCGAAAGTGAATGCCCCCTCTTTTTACGAGGGGATGGCTAAAAAATATGATATCTCGCTAGAAGCTGCGAAAGACATGACGAAGGGCATCGCCGTGAGAGCAGCAGAGATTGGATTGCATTATGATTTTGATAAGATGACAACAGCCCATACAGAAAAGGCTCATCGTTTAGCGAAGTGGACTCAGCAGTTTGGCAAGGCGGCGGCTTATACTGAAGCTCTCATGGCAGGGTATTTTACAGCTGGAGAAGATGTCAACGAAGATGCTTTTTTATTAAAAGTGATAGCACAATTAGATTTAGATATAGAAGAGGCAAAGGTTATTTTAGCAACGAATGATTTTAGCGAGGCCTTAGATCGAGATCGTTATGATGCACAGCAACTTGGTGTGCAAAGTGTCCCGTTCTTCGTGTTTGAAAACCGTTATGGCATTAAAGGGGCAGAGCCAAATGAAGTGTTTGTGCGAACTTTACATCAGGCGGCAGCATTAGCAGGAAATCAACCGACGATAAAGTTGGTGGGAAATGATGGAGCTGCCTGTAATGATGACGTATGTAAACTATAAAAAAGTGTCGAGTACTTGGGTGCTCGACATTTTTTTATTCAGAATGAGCAATATACTACAAGAGGTATTAAGTCTAGTTTTTTGTGTTATAGAACAAAAATAAATGTATAATATATCCATTTTTATCATCTTAACGGTGCTATTTTAAAGAGATGTGAGAAAAATCACATCCAATTAATTGCTATGTTGCTAAAATATAAGAGAGGATACAAAGGGGGGTATTATAGATGAAACCTATAGTAGCAGGAGTAGCAGGGACAGTACTGTTAGCAGGCGCAATTTTTGTTGGAACAATTGTCAGCGATAAAATATCAGTTGATTCGAATGTTGGCGAGCAAGAAGCGACAGTGCAGACGCAATTACCAACAACAGCAGCTGCTCAGTCAGTGGTCTATGCTCCGCCAAGTATTGAAGAAGTACCAGATGGACCTATGAAAGAGGCAATCTTATACGGTTATGAGCTTGTCAATAACACGCATGTAGCGGCAGATGAATATGTAGGAAACCAATTATCTTGCACAAGTTGCCACGCAGGTGCAGGCTATGATGAGCAAACATCGTCGTTAGTGGGAGTAATGGCAAATTATCCACAATATATCGGACGCTCAGGTAGTATAGTTACGATTGAAGAACGTATTAATGGTTGTATGGTTCGTAGTATGAATGGTAAAAAATTTGAAATGAATAGTGATGAGCTAGAGGCTATGGTGGCGTATTTTGCTTATATTTCTGAAGGTGTACCTATCGGTGCAAAACGTGAATGGGCAGGCACTAGTGATATGAAGAATGTTCCGATTCCAAATGTTGCTGATGGCGAGGAGCTTTATGCACAGTCTTGTATTGCTTGTCATGCTGCTGACGGATCTGGTACTGATGCCAATACTGGTCCAGCGTTATGGGGGGGAAATTCCTTTAATGATGGAGCTGGCATGGCGCGTATGTCGAAGATGGCAGGTTATATTCAAAATAATATGCCGATAGGTGCGGCGGGTACTTTAACTGACCAGGAAGCTTCTGATTTAGCTGCCTTTATTTTATCGCAAGATCGTCCAGAGTGGGCAAACCATGATAAAGACTGGCCAAAAGGCGGACGTCCAAATGACATTATGAATAAAGAAAAACGTGAACAAATTAAAAACGGTACGATTGATTGGGAAAAAGTACTGTCAACAAATTAACAATAAGGGATGCTGTTTAACAGCATCCCTTATTGTGTTGTAAAACAAAACCATCCATAGAATTTTTGCGAAAGGTGAAAATGGATTTCCATTGCAGGCTACTTGCTTTCCTGTGGGCGAGCGCCGAGCCGCTTCCTCTTTTAGAGGCTCGCCTGTCTCGCTATCCCACGGGAGTCAAGTAGCCTTCCACTCCAACCCATAAATTTAGTAAAGGTTTTCCAATAAAGTGAAGGGTATTCACTACTCTTTATGGAGAGATGTTGTCACTCATCACTTCTCTATATTGAAAATAGGAGCCTTTCCTTTCTCTAATCAGACAAATAATGGGTTAATTTGTTCACTACGGCTCGTATGAAAGATAAGGAAAAGACACTTTTGCACATGGTTGATTGGAGTGGAGCCAGCGTCACAGATGAGACCTTGGAGCGAATGCAGTGAGTGAAGCGGCTCATCGGACGCCCCCCCTTGGAAAGGACACTGACGGAACGGAAATCAACCCCTTACCTTTCAAAATAGCTGCTTCTCCCATTGACATCACCGCATCCCTTTTAGATTAGTTAAAGTTATAGGTAGTTACAATTTTTTCCCTGTTAGTTGTTATATCTGTAAAGTATTCATATAAGCAAATACCAAGGAATGATCCACTGACATTCATGACATTAGAATAGCCATTATTTTGTAGAGTCATAACCGCGTTATAACTTCGTTGACCAGATCGGCAATGTACATAAACAGGCTGATCCTTTGGTATCTCATTCATTCGTTCTCGAAGTTCGCTTAAAGGTATATGGTGGGCGCCAATGAGATGACCAGATTCGAATTCGTTCTTTTCACGTACATCTAAGAAAAAGGCTTGCTTTTCAATGAGTGGCCTAACTTCATCCACTTTTATTTGTTTGAAGTTCCCGTGTAATTGGTTTTGTGCTACAAGTGCTGCCAAATTTACAATATCACGTGCAGTGCTAAACATTGGAGAATAGGATAATTCTAGTTCCTTCAAATCTTCTAAAGTACCGCCCATTGTGATAAGAGTGGCTATAACGTCTATTCGTTTATCTGCATTCCCTTTACCAACCGCCTGTGCACCAAGAACCTTTCCAGTTGGTGTTTCGTAAATGAGTTTAAAGTGAAGCGGATTACTATTTGGCATTAATCCTACTTTGTCTGGTGCAATTAAATAAACACTTTTTGCTTGAAAGCCATTTGCTAGAGCTGTTTTTTCGTTCAAACCTGTTGCAGCACATACAAGGTCGAAGATTTGTACGCTCGAAGAACCAATAACCCCTTTGTTATGCTGTGGGATACTATACATATGGTTAGCTGCGGCGCGTGCTTGTCGTTGAGCAGGACCAGCTAAAGCTAGACGCGTTTGTTTATGAGTAAGCTGATGGAATACTTCAATAGCATCTCCTACAGCATAGATGGAAGGGTCAGATGTCACATAATTAGCGTCCACTCGGATACCCCCTAGTTCACCAATAGCTAGCCCAGCTTCTTTAGCTAATTTGGTTTCAGGGCGAACACCAATGGCTAATACAACTGCTTGTGCTTTTAATTGCTTGCCTGAATTTAATACCACATAATCTGGTGCAACTTGTGCGAGGCCGTCGTTCACAATGACTTGAACCCCTTTGTCAGCCATTTCCTTGTGTAATATTTGAGCCATGTCATAATCGAACGGTGCCATAATTTGTTGACCGAATTCGACTAGTGATACATTAAAGCCTGCAAGCTTTAGATTTTCTGCTACCTCTACACCAATGAAGCCTCCGCCAATTACAGCAATATCTTGCACATTATCCGTTTGTAGATAACGGTTTAAACGGTCAATATCCACCACATTTCGAATAGTAAAGACATGTTCAGAATGAATACCTTCTAAGTTTGGAACGATAGGACTTGCACCAGGCGACAGAACTAACGTATCGTAACTTTCCTCATAATCAACACCAGTTTTCAAATCCGTAATCGTGACAGTTTTTTGCATGCGGTTAATACGTATAACTTCTTGTTGAACACGAGCTTCAATATTGTATTTTGTTTGAAAGGCTTGAGGTGTCATTAAGATTAATTTATCGCTATTTTCAACAATCCCGCTCAAGTGGAACGGTAGGGAACAATTAGAGAAAGAAACATTCGGACCTTTCTCAAACATAATAATTTCTGCTTTTTCATCAAGACGACGTATACGTGCCGCTGTTGATGCACCACCTGCAACGCCACCAACTACTATAAATTTTTTACTCAAAGTAAACACTCCTTTTCAAAATACATATTAGGGTATTTAGATGCTATTAAATAAGGGTTTAATTTCTAATGATTGATTATTTATATAGGATGAATACTACAAATCAATAATATACCTATAAGGGTATATTATCAAGTAGTACATATTATAAAATTTCAGAGATATTCCTTGTGAAAGAAAGTTAGGGCATAAATTTGCTATACTAGCGGTAGTAGGAATTGGAAATGACACAGGGGGTGACACTGTTGATTTTTTTGAAATTTTTAATTCAAATCCTCATTGTATCGGGTTTGATTTATATTGTGAGCGGACGATTAATTGGTTCAAATATTAATTTTGTTCGCAGAGTGCTATCGGTCGTCATTAGTGTGACACTAACCTCTTTTGTTTACTGGTATTCTTATTTACGCCATACAGATTTTTTGTCTGAAACAATGATGCAGACAGTGACAGAGGTTAGCACACTTATTTGGATTGGTAGTATGCTACTTATCTCGATGTTGCTTTATTTGGTTTTTGAGTTATTTGATCCAAGCGGTATTACGGCTGGAGATCGTCGTAACGGTCAAAAGTCCTTGCTATTGCGTCTGCGAAGCTATTGGCGACAGCAGAAACGTTTGCGACAGGTGTTAAAAATTGCTGTTACAAACGGTGTTGTGCAAACAATTAAATATGCAAGGCAGCGGGAAAATGAAAAAGAGCTTGCGATTGCACTACGAGCAACTTTAGAGCAGTGTGGTGGGATTTTTATTAAATTTGGACAGGTCCTCTCTACACGTAAAGAATTATTTTCACCTATTTTTATTGATGAGTTAGAAAGATTGCAACATAGTGTGAAGCCTTTACCAGCAGAGCAAGTTACACAAATTTTAGAGGGTTCACTTCCACAACCTATGGATGAAATCTTTAGTCATTTTCAAATGGAGCCCATTGCAGCAGCGTCAATTGGCCAAGTGCATAAGGCACGACTCAAAAATTATGAAGAGGTTGTCGTCAAGCTATTGCGCCCAGAAGTAAAAGGGGTTATGCGTGATGATCTTGAAATTTTAGAGGAATTTGCTAATTGGCTTTCAACAAAATCGACTTGGGCAGAGTCATTAGGCTTTCGGGAGTTAGCGGGTGGGTTTGCCGATGGACTACGTGAGGAAATTCATTTAGATATTGAAGTGCGTAACACATTACAGGTAAAGAATGCGCTAGCCAAAAGTGATTATAAGGTGCGAATTCCTAAAATTTATACAGCGTATAGTAATGAGAATATCATTGTGATGGAATATATTCGTGGACAAAGTGTGGCGGATGGGGCATCAGAATTCAAACGTTTATCTATTGATCGTAGGCACTTTGCCAAAACGGTATTATATTCTTTCTTTGAGCAAATGCTATTCTCAGGTATTTTTCATGCAGACCCACATCCAGGTAATATTCATATCGATGAATCGGATGGCACACCCGTTTTGCTCGATTTTGGAGCCGTTGGACGATTAGGAGCTACACAGCAAGAAGGCTTAAAGCTATTTTTGATGGGCATTCAGCTTAATGATTCAAGCGTGTTATATGATGGCCTAACATTATTAGTGGAAAATGCTGATCATGCAGAACGCGCAAGAATGGAGCAGGCCATCGATCAAATTTTATTAAAAATCTCCTATGTTGATCGCATACCAACTGAAGAATTGATCCATGCGCTCTTTACAGTGGTAAGAGATTTTGGACTTGCATTTTATCCTGCTGTAGGATTGGCTCTCCGGTCCTTGGTGACGCTAGATGGCACATTACGGGTCATTGATCAACGTTTCGATATATTTACAGAGGCAAAGGATTTTTCTGCTACATATATGCGTGCGTCTTTCCTAAAGCCATTTAAAGAACCGATGGCAACAAAAGAGCGACTGCAGGAGGAACTATCCATGCTGATTCCCACTTTGCGAAAAATGCCAAGAAGGGTAGATCAACTCATTCAACGGGTTGAAAGTGGGAAAATCATTTTACATCATGATATATTCTCGGATGAACATAATGCACGTTTTATCACACATCTGTTTTCTCGATTTGTTCTGCTTCTAGTAGGGATAACATTTGGCATTATATCTGTCGCTCTTTTAGCCATCTCACAATTTATTCATGATTCGTATGCGGTATATTTAAACACAGCCGCTTATTTAGGTTTATTTTTATGTGCAATTTTGTTAGTGAGATTATCTATACAAGCACTGAGATCGATGAAGCAGTAGGTAGGGATTGATTCCCTACCTTTTTCATTGAAATATTTGAATAAAATATTACAAAAACATTACAAAGTGATGTGTAGGTCTAATGTCGAATCAGCTAATAGTAGCGATAGGCAGAATAAAGTGGCGTTTTGTAGAATAAAGTAGCTTTCTTGCAAATATTACAGAAATATTTCGAGTTTTACTAATGTATTAAATAGACATGAAATAGTATAAAAGTTATGCTGAAAATGCTAAACTTTAAAAGGCTAAAATAAATATAAGAACATTTGATTAAAATAGAATCGTTCAAGTGATTACATAGAATATCTAGAGCGAAATTGACAGATGAAGGGGAATGAAAATCAGTGGGTAAGCGCAATAAATGGCGTAAGTCGATGGTGCTAGCATTAGCACTAGCTGGCGGCTTATTATTTAATACAATTCAACCAACAGAAGTACATGCCGAAGAAACTTCTCAACAAATGATTGAGAAAAAGGCTGAAATTGATGCACAAGTTAAAAAATTACAAGAAGAATTAACAAAGTTACAACAAGAGATCGACGCAAAGGTGAAAATATTTAAACAGGTACAAGCTGATATTAAAGAAGTGGATGCTAGTATTGTTGAAACACAAAAACGTATCGAGCAACGTTCTAAAATTTTAAGTGAGCGTATGGCTGCATACCAAGCACAAGATAATACTGTAGGCGTTTATTTAAATGTCGTTCTTGAAGCAAAAAGCTTTGCCGATTTAATGGATCGTGTCGTAGCGGTCAAAACATTAATGGATGCTGACCAAGAATTGGTAGATCAACAGGAAGCAGATAAAGCAAGCTTAGAGCAACAAAAAGCTACATTAGATGAAAAACAAAAAGAGCTTCAAAAGCAATTCCAAGAGCTTCAACAAAAGGAAAGCGAAATGGAAGTGAAAAAGGCTGAAAATGAAGCGAAATCACTTGCATTAAAAGCTCAAATTGCAACGAAACAAGAAGAAGAACGTTTAGAGGCAGAGCGTAAAGCAGCTGAAGAAGAAGCAGCCCGTTTACGTGCGCTACAAGCAGCAACTCCAGTTGTACAAGCAACTCAAAATAATGATGGCGGCGTGCCACAAAAAATTGTTATGGGCTCAGGAGCTGGTACGGCTTCTTCAGGAGATGCTATTTCAACAGCTAAACAATTCCTAGGACGTCCATATGTCTGGGGTGGTAGTAACCCATCGACAGGCTTTGACTGTTCAGGTCTTGTACAGTGGTCATACAAACAAGCAGGTGTTTCTTTACCACGTACAGCATCACAGCAGTATTTAGCAACTCAACGTATCTCAGCAAGTGAAGCGCGTGTTGGAGACTTAGTATTCTTCAGCTATGGTTCTGGTGTAGCTCACGTAGGTATTTACTTAGGGAACAACACAATGATCGATGCTCAAAACAATGGTATCGTAATTGAATCACTTGATTGGTGGAATCAATACTTAGTAGGCTTTGGTCGTATTCAATAAGCCTCTATATTTAATAGACGATTGACATGATGAAAAGGTCATCTTTGTAGAGAAAAAATATACAAAGATGACCTTTTTTATTTTGCTTTAGTGTTCATCTACCTCCTTTGTCGAGGAGAGATGAACACTTATTTTGCATTTCTAGTGGTTTAAGAGGAGCATTAAAGGTAAGCTCGAAGCGTAATGACTGTGCATTAAATTTTAAAATTTAGCTTAATGACACCTGTCTCTTTTAAGGCAATAAAGAAAATGATAACAAATGGGCCAACGAGTAAACCGATGATACCAAATAACTGTAGACCAATGAACATGGCAATTAATGTTGGCAAAGTGGATAAGCCAATGTGGTCGCCCATTAGTTTAGGCTCGACGACACGACGAATAATAAGTAAAATAGCAGCTAGGATGAATAATTTTACAGCAATAGCTGTGTTTCCCATTAATAGATGGTATAGTCCCCATGGGGCTAATATAATAATGGACCCTAGGAAAGGAACGATATCTATTAACCAAATAATAATGGTCATCGTAACTGCATATTTCGGTTGGATTAATAGTAATCCAATAAGTGTGACGCCACCTATGATAAAGCTTACAAATAAGTGTGCCTTCATATAACCGAATGTTGCATCTTTTAAACGATTTAAGATGATTTTTATTTTCTTTGCTGTGTTAGGCTTTAAATATTTATAAGTGATTTCCTTTAATTTGGGCAAATCAAGCATAAATAGGAATAAAGCAATCATATAAACGAGAAGACTGATAAATAGGCTTGGAATCTCTGAAAAGAATGCTGAAACTTTGTTATAATTAAAGAAGCTTAAAAAGGATTCTTCAACTTTCTTTATGAAATCCATAGTGGTTTTTTGAAGCGAAGCACTTACTTCAGGTGGAAAGTCCTCTGTGTATTTAGAAATATTTTCTTGCATATGAAGCCACATATCTGATAGCTTGGAAATATAATAGGGAGCTTGCTTTGACAATATAATTATTTGCGACATAATTTGTGTAATGGATATATAGCAAATAATAGAGATAACAATAACACTCACTATGTATATAAAAGCAACTACAATTTTCCTTGACATTTTCCATCGCCTTTTAAAGAACATAACAATGGGTTCTAAGAAAAATGCACTGACACCAGCAAGTATTATAGGCATGGATACAGGGATTACAAAATAGGCAGCTACAAGTAGAGAAAGAATCACAATCAATCGGAAAATCATTTTCCTAGCATTAAATTTATTCATAAACTCACCTTCTTTGAGAAAAAAATTAAGTTAAGTGTACCATAAATCAAATTTTATTACGTTCTGAAACAATAAAGGTAGGGATAAATTATGGAGAAAGAGATTTTGCAACTTTTTAATAATCTAACAGAGCATGACCGCGATATTGAATCTTACGAGGAACTAATAAAAATTCTGCAGGAACCCGTAGATTGGACATATGCAGTCTGGGAACAGCTTGTACAAGCACTTACATACAAAGATGGTCATGCACGTGCACGTGCTGCACAAATTTTATGCGCCTTAGCCGCAAAAAGTGACCCAGAAGAAAGGGTATTGGAGGATTTTTTAAAAATTTGGGCTGTGACTTATGATGAACGATCCGTTACAGCTCGAAATGCATTACAAGCTATTTGGAAAATTGGGCTAGCAGGTCAAGTACAAAGTGACTTAGTGGTGTCTTATTTAGCAAAGAGATTTCAAACTTGTTTAGATGAGAAGCATCCGACTCACATTCGCCATGATATTATTGTATCTTTTAAAAAGCTATATGACGAGACAAGTGACATAAAGTTATTAGACATTGCCCATCGTTTAATTAATGAAGAGCAGGACGTTAAATCTAAACAGAAGTATAAGTCAGCCATCCGTTCAACGTAACGAGATGGTGTTTTTTGTGCAAATTATTTGGTAAATTATTGAATAGTCAACAATAAATGAAAAAACAAAAGGGGTTAAGACATGAGCATTTATAATTATTTAGTACGAAAACCTAATGGTGAAATTTTATCCATGGAAACATATCGTGGAAAAACGATGCTAATTGTCAATACGGCGAATCAATGCCGATTTACATATCAATTTGATGACTTACAAAAAATGTATGATAAATATGGGAAAGATAATTTTGTCGTTCTAGGATTTCCTTGCGATCAATTTGGTCATCAAAATCCTGAAGATGGCGAGGAGACTACGCATCTTTGTAAAGTGAATTATGGCGTTACCTTCCCAATTTTTGAGCTTGTACAAGTAAATGGAGAGACTACCCACCCATTATTCAATTATTTAAAACATGAAGTGGATTTTCGAGAGTTTGGCAAGGCGAGCATGCAGGAAAAAATGCTTGCTGAGGCAATTGTTCAACTTGCCCCAAACTTTTTAGATGGTCGTAATATTCGCTGGAACTTTACAAAGTTTTTAGTAGATGCTAACGGCAAGACCGTTGCACGCTTTGAACCAACAGATTCACAACTTGATATTGAACAGGCAATTGAAACTATACTATAAAACAGTTTTGTTTATCTTATTCTTTAGAAATGGTGACGATCCATTCAAAGCACAGCTATTTTTTCCTATTAATATATGATAAACTGCTTTACAAGTGAATTATTCTTGCAGAATAAAGGTGCTAACAAGCATAATCGGGAATTCGGTGAAAAACCGAAGCTGTTTCCGCAACTGTAAGTACAGCTAGTATAAAGGTTTACCACTGTCTTAACAGAGATGGGAAGGTACTTTATCACACATTCGTTTTTTATGTAATGAACTGTACAAGCCAGGAGACCGACCTTTGTTTGAACGTATAAAAACTTCTCGGAAGCTAGGAGGATATACGGCAAATACATAGGCTATGTCATGTTAATTTGGCCATTATTATGTTATTTTCGTCGTTCCTTTGCGTAAAGGAGCGGCGTTTTTTTATGCAAGAATTTTCATAATGAAAAGTGGGGGGAACGCAAGTGAAAAAAGATGCACGTTATTCTTGTTATCCATTTATGCGTGAAAAAGCTTCGACGGTTGATTTTGAGATTCGAACAGACAGTCTGACTACGCATTTGGGAGTTGCTTTAGCTGCAGTTAAGAAAGAGGATGTACAAGCTGTTGTAGAAGATTTAATGGTTATTTTACCTATGGCCTACCATGTCAATGGCTCGGTTCGTGGAAAACTAGCTGTAACAGAAGAGGATCTTGCTTGGTTAAGTGAGCGCTATGATTTTTATGTTCGTCATGTGAAGGAAGAGATACAAAACTTTGTTTTACCTCAAGGTACGGAGGCTGCTGCTGCTCTACATCTTTGCCGTAGTGAAGCCAAAAAATCATATCGTACATTACACAAAGTATCGGAAGAACGAGAGGTTCCAGCTATTCTTTTTGATTATTTAGGCCTATTAGCCAATGTCTGCTTCGTTATGGCTGTCTTTATGAATCAACAAGCAGGGATAGCTGAAATATCATTTATTAGTAAATCATATCCGATGAAAAAGAAAAAGGAGAATAATAATGAAGAAATTATTTAATGTTCAATGGCTAACAGTACTCTTCCTTGCAATGATTTTAGCAGGTTGTGGTACTTCAGTAGATACTAAAAATAAAGACGCTTCACAGGATACACAACAAACAGAGCAAACAAACTACAAAGTGACAGATGATCGCGGTGTAGAAATAGAGTTTAAAGAAGTACCAAAAACAGTTGTATCATTGCAACCAAGTAATACAGAAATTTTATTTGCTCTAGGTGTTGGTGATAAAATCGTAGGAGCAACTGAGTATGATACTTACCCAGAGGAAGCACAGAAAATTGAACGGGTTTCTGATTCTGTGAATTTTAACAGTGAACGAATCATAGCGTTGAAGCCAGATGTTGTTATAGCTTATACGATTGGTGATAAGGAAGCAATGAAACCACTTGAAGATGCTGGAATCAAAGTGTTTGTTATTCAATCAGCAGCTACATTCGATGATGTTTATGGTGACATCGAACAGATCGCAGCTGTAATGGGTGTTGCAGATAAAGGAAATGAAGTAAACGAAGAGATTAAAGCGAAATTAGCTGACGTTAAAGCAAAGGTGAAGGAAGTAAAAGCACCGAAAAATGTTTATTTAGAAATTAGTCCTAAGCCCGATATTTATACAGCAGGCTCTGGTACTTTCCAGCAAGAAATACTAGATGCAGCCAATGTTAAGAATGTTTTTTCTGACTTGAGCAGCTGGGCACAAGTTTCTGAGGAAGATGTCATAGTGAAAAACCCAGATGTTATTTTAACGACAGTAAACTACACAGAGGATCCAATAGGTGAAATACTTGCACGTGATGGATGGAATACAGTGACAGCAGTTCAAAATAAAGCAGTACAGACTCTTGATACAGATATCTCTAATCGACCTGGCCCACGTATTGGGGAAGCCGTAGAACTAGTAGCAAAGGCTGTCTATCCAGAGTTATTTAAATAAGAAACCATTCAAGGCTAGCTGTATACTGACAGCTAGCCATTTTTATGTGGGTTGTTATTTCCTAGTGTGAAAATTGGAATTAATTGAGTTAGTTCTATAAAATAAAAGTAAGAGTGCTCGATAATTTTAGGAGGTGTAGTAATTGGAACAGTTAGAGACAAAGATAATTCCATTTGAGGCAGTTTATAATTTTCGAGATATGGGGGGATATAGGACAAGGGATGGGCGCATTGTCAAGAACGGTTTATTTTACCGCTCAGCGGCTCTTGGGAAAATGACGTTGGCGGATAAAGAGCTATTTGAAACATTAGGGATTAAAACCATTTTTGATTATCGTGATAATAATGAGGCACACCATAATCCTAACCCTATGTTCTCACACGCTCAATATATTCAAATACCAGCGAAGGGCAATCATACATTTGAAATGCCTACAAATGCTGGTGGTAGAGATTTTTATAAAGCAGTAAGCCCCGAAATGTTCCGAGATTTTTATGCACAGATGCCGTTTAATAATCCTTCTTTTAAAGAGTTAATGAAAACCATACAAAATCCTGACAATTTGGGTCTTGTCCACCATTGTGCAGTTGGTAAGGATCGCACAGGTATAGGGGGAGCTCTTATTTTGCTAGCCTTAGATGTACCTGAGGAGACGATTATGGAAGACTATTTAAACACGAATATCCATTTACGTCCAATGGTAGACAGAATGGCACAGGCTATTCAACATCAATATAATGAGCAAGAATTACAGCAATTCTATGCATTAATGTCTGCTCGAGAAGACTATTTACAAGCAGCATTGGATGCTATGGATTACCATTATGGCTCAAAGACTAAGTTTTTAGAGCAGGAGTTTGGCCTAACTATTGCTAGACGAGAGCAATTGCAAGCTTATTGCTTAACATAACAATGACCCCTTTCACATATCTGTGTGAGAGGGATTTTTTATGTGGAAGCGCTGTCTTCCTATAAACCTCTTTACAGTCTGAAAATTTATGATAAGATACAATAGATTTTTAAGAAAAATATAGGAGAAGTGAAAGTATTGGCAGAGACAATGAAAGAGACAAATAAGTTAAGTCTATTCCATTTAACATGGCCTATTTTCTTAGAAGTATTTCTATTTATGTTAATGGGATTAGCCGATACTTTTATGCTCAGTGCTTTATCAGATAATGCTGTATCCGGAGTAGGTGCAGCCAATCAATATATCCATATTGCGATCTTGATTCTTGAAGTGGTAGGGAATGGTGCATCCATTGTCGTTTCACAGTATTTAGGTTCAAGACGTTTTTTTGAAGCAGCGAAAATATCGGCTTTAGCTGTCACAATGAATTTGGTTGTTGGACTGTTAATGAGTATTCTATTTTTCTTCTTTGCAAAACATTTAATGACTATGATGAACTTGCAGGGAGAAGTACTTCACTATGCACAAAGTTATTTAGTTATCATCGGGAGTTTTATTTTTCTACAGGCTATTATTAATGCACTTGCTGCAATTATTCGTGTACATGGTTGGACGAAGCAAACGATGTATGTATCACTTGGCATGAATATCTTGCATGTTGTGCTAAACTATGGTCTGATTTTTGGGAATTTAGGTTTACCAGAGCTTGGTGTAAAAGGAGCGGCTATTTCTTCGGTCATTAGTCGGGGATTAGCTGTACTAGTGTTTTTCTGGTTGCTCTATCAAGTGATGGAAGTACGCGTGAAGCTACACTATTATTTTGATTATTCTAAGGAATATGTAAGGAAAATATTAAACATTGGTTTACCTTCTGCCTTTGAGCAGGTACTTTATCAGTTTTGTCAGATTGTCTTTTTATATTATGCGACATATTTAGGAGCAGAAACACTGGCAGCACGACAATATGCTATGAATATTTCGATGTTTACGTATTTATTTGCGATTGCCATTGGTACAGGAACAGCTATTATTATCGGACGTCATGTGGGGGCAGGGAAGAAGGATGAGGCATACCATCAACTATGGATAAGTGTCCGTGCGGCATTTGTTTTTACGATTATTATGGTTGCAGTCGTTACGATTTTCCGCAAACCACTCATGCATGTTTTTACCGATAATCCAGATGTCATTACTATTGGAGCATCCGTGTTAGCCCTCAGTATTTTGCTAGAGACTGGCCGTACAATGAATATCGTTGTCATTAACTCTTTACGTGCTTCTGGAGATGCCAGATTTCCTGTGAAGATTGGTTTTCTATCGATGGTTTGTATGAGTCTTCCGCTTGGTTATTTATTTGTATTTATATTGGATTGGGGCTTGGTTGGAATATGGCTAGCTATTTCAGCAGATGAATGGGTACGTGCAATTATCGTATACTTTAGATGGAAAAGCCGTAAATGGGAGCGATTTGCCCTCGTTTCACCGAATGAACAGAAGGAGGCATAGAAATGGGAGCATTATCTAAACGTGCGATAGCGGCAGCATTAATGGAGCAATCTATCACACTATTTGCTTGTCCTGTATGTCAGCAATCGATGCATGTCTATGAGCAGGGAAGATTGGTTTGTCCTGCTAACCATTCTTTTGATATAGCTAAGCAGGGCTATGTCAACATGCTGACACATAGCGCTGCTTCTAAATATAGCAAAAGTCTTTTTGAATCTCGTAAGGCAGTGATTGATAGTGGGATTTATGATGCTGTAGAAGAAAAAATTAGTAAGCTTATAGCCTCTGCAAAAACAGTGCTTGATACTGGCTGTGGAGAAGGATCACATTTAGCTCGTATTATGACAGACATAGACAATGGCATCGGTGTTGGTATCGATATAGCAAAAGAGGGCATATTGGCAGCAACACGTCATTATCCACAACAAATTTGGTGTGTAGGTGATTTAGCCAAAAGTCCATTTGCGCAAGAAAGCTTTGATGCAATATTAAATATTTTATCGCCCGCAAATTATGAGGAATTTAAGCGTCTTCTTGCCCCAGATGGCTGTCTTGTAAAGGTTGTACCACAAAGCGGCTATTTACAGGAACTGCGTGCCCAATTATATGCAGATTCGAGCAAGGAAACATACTCTAATGAACAAATTGTTGCCCGTTTTAAAGATAGCTTTAGTGAAGTTATAGTAGAACGTGTAACCTATACTTTACCGCTTGCAGAAGAGCTTGTGCCGGCGTTATTAGAGATGACACCGATGGGCTGGCATAAAAAAGAGGAAACGGCCATTGTATTAAATGAAATTACGATTGATGTAGATCTATTAGTAGGGAAAGTTTAAGAGGGCCACCTGCAATTGCAGTATACTGGTCTTTTCGATTACAATGGGAATAACTATTGAATAAGGTAGGAATGTAACAGTGTATAAATTAGCAGCTAATGTTGTCAAAGTAATATTAAAATTAATGGGTTCAAAGGCTCGTGTATATGGAGAAGAAAACTTGCCAAAAGATGGTGGGTATATTATAGCTTGTACACATACAGGCTACGTTGATATTTTAAACCTTGGTGTAGCCATGTACCCTCGTGAAATTCACTTTATGGCGAAGAAGCAATTATTTGAAATGAAAGGG
The DNA here is from genome assembly GCF_038630755.1 of Lysinibacillus sp. FSL K6-1151. NCBI lineage: Bacteria > Bacillati > Bacillota > Bacilli > Caryophanales > Bacillaceae > Lysinibacillus > Lysinibacillus sp. FSL K6-1151. The sequence goes on along the minus strand of NZ_CP152040.1, from coordinate 4,256,123 downwards.
CTTGGCTGGCTTATTGAGCGTTTAAATGCCTTTCCGGTGGATCGTGATAATCCTGGACCAAGCGTGATTAAAATTCCTTCACAGTTATTGAAAGAAGGTAAAATTGTAGGGATTTTTCCCTCTGGTACTCGTAGCTCAGAAGGAACGGATTTGAAGCAAGGAGCAATTACGATTGCACAGCTAGCAAAGGCGCAAATTGTTCCAGCTGCATATGTTGGCGCGCGTAATGCTGGCGATGTAATGAAGCGTGGCAAAGGCTACTTAATCTATGGTGAGCCATTTTATGTAACAGGGAAAGGGAAAGAAGGTCGTGAGCAATTTACACAACATCTTGAACATGAGCTAATTTCTTTAACGGAAGAATTACAAAAACGTATTGCAGTCAAATAAAGAGAAGCGGCACTCAGAGTCACATAGATTTTGAGTGCTTTGTTGTAGGAGGAGAAACATGATTCGAGTACTTTTCGTTTGCTTAGGTAATATTTGTCGCTCTCCCATGGCAGAAGCCGTCATGCGAGAGTTAGTAGAAAAAGAGCATTTAGGAGATAAAATTGAAGTGGATTCTGCTGCCACAAGTTCATGGCATATTGGTGAACCTCCACATCAAGGTACATTGGATAAGCTTAGAGAAAATGGTATTTCCACAACAGGCATGCAAGGTCGACAATTACAAAGGGCTGATTTTGAAAAATTCGCTTATATTATCGGTATGGATGAAAGCAATATTCGCAATATCCGAACGATGCTAGGCGATCCGCGCTCACCAAAGATTTTTCGTTTTCTAGATTTAACGGAACATCGCAAAGACGTCCCTGATCCATATTATACGGGTGATTTTCAAGAAACCTATGATTTAGTGCAAGAAGGCTGTCAGGCATTACTAGCAAAAATAAAACAAGAGCTGTTGTAAAGTGACACTAAAAAACGAAAATTTTAACAGCTATTTCTTCAGAAAATATTAGCTTAAACATTGGTATATATAGCTTTGTAAGCATCATTGTGTTATTATTTGCAGAGTAAAGATACGATAAGTATTTAATTACCATTTACAGATGTGCAACTGCGTATCTATCATTTTTATAAACTTATATTTGAAAGAGAGTGGAAACAATGGGTCGTAAGTGGAACAACATTAAAGAAAAGAAAGCGTCTAAAGATCAAAGCACAAGCCGTATTAATGCAAAATTCGGGCGAGAAATTTATGTGGCAGCTAAATCAGGCGAACCAGATCCGGAGTCAAACCGTGCACTTAAAGTAGTGCTCGAACGCGCAAAAACATACAGTGTTCCAAAACATATTATAGAAAAAGCCATCGATAAAGCAAAAGGTGGCGGCGATGAAAACTTTGATGAATTACGTTATGAAGGCTTTGGACCAGCCGGCACAATGATTATTGTGGATGCTTTAACAAACAATGTGAATCGTACAGCATCAGATGTTCGTGCGGCATTTGGTAAAAATAACGGGAACATGGGTGTCAGTGGATCTGTCGCTTATATGTTCGATTCAACTGCAGTTATTGGCTTAGAAGGTAAAACGGCTGATGAAGTACTTGAAATTTTAATGGAAGCAGATCTTGATGCTCGCGATATTTTAGAAGAGGATGACGCGGTTATTATTTATGCGGAGCCAGATCAATTCTTTGCGACACAAGAAGCGTTAAAGGCTGCAGGGGTTGCAGAATTTACAGTAGCAGAGCTTTCTATGCTACCTCAAACAGAAGTTGCCTTAACTGGCGATGATGTAGCTAAGTTTGAAAAACTAATCGATGCATTAGAAGATTTAGAGGATGTACAAAATGTCTTCCACAATGCAGATTTGGGCGAATAAATCGATAAATGAAGTGAGTAAACCAGTAGCAAATTAGCTACTGGTTTTTAATTAGGGAGGAAAACGATGCAGAGTATTTTAGCCATTAGTTTATTTTTAGTCACATTATTTTTTGTCATAGTGCAACCACGTAAACTATCTATCGGCTGGTCAGCCTGTATAGGGGCGGCGATTGCCTTACTAATGGGTGTAGTTACCTGGCATGATGTGTTAGCAGTAACTGGAATTGTTTGGAATGCGACGTTATCATTTATTGGCATTATTTTAATTTCGCTAATCTTAGATGAAATTGGTTTTTTCGAATGGGCAGCTCTGCACATGGCACGACTTGCGAAGGGAAGCGGAATTCGGTTATTTGTTTATATTGCTTGCCTAGGGGCAGTTGTGTCGGCCCTATTTGCTAATGATGGAGCGGCTTTAATACTCACTCCCATTGTGTTAGCAATGGTAAGAAAACTGAATTTAACTGAAAAAATGATTTTTCCGTTTATCATGGCAAGTGGTTTTATAGCAGATACAACTTCCTTACCATTTGTAATAAGTAATTTAACTAATATTGTATCAGCTGATTTTTTTGAAATCGGCTTTATAGAGTATGCAATTCATATGGTTGTACCGAATTTCTTTTCTTTAGTGGCCAGTATTGTTGTACTGTATATTGTTTTTCGACGGTCCATTCCACAGCATTATTCTCTTGAGGCGGTTGAGCATCCAAAGCAGGCAATTCGAGATCCTCGCTTATTTTCGATAGCTTGGTATGTGATCGCCATCCTATTAGTAGGGTTCGTGGTCGGTGAAGTTCTACACATTCCTGTATCCTTCGTTTTATGCGGTGTTGCTTCTATTTTCTTATCGCTTGCACAGCGTAGTAAGGTTGTAGATACGAAGAGGGTCATAAAAGGAGCGCCGTGGAATATAGTGTTCTTTTCCATTGGTATGTATGTGGTGGTCTATGGATTAAAAAATGTAGGGATGACAGGATTGCTAGCCAGTTTACTAGAGCAAGCGGTACAGCATGGTTTTGTAGTGGCAACCATGACGATGGGATTTGTTGCGGCAATTTTGTCTGCAGTGATGAATAATTTACCTACTGTTATGATTGATGCCTTAGCCATTTCTGAAACAAGTGCAACTGGTATGATGAAGGAAGGGCTCATTTATGCAAATGTTATTGGCACAAATTTAGGTCCGAAAATGACACCGATTGGCTCACTTGCGACATTATTATGGCTTCATATATTGGCTCAAAAGGGCATTAAAATTAGCTGGGGACAGTATTTTAGAATCGGCATCATTCTTACAATTCCAACACTGCTCGCTACTTTACTAGCATTAGTTTTTTGGATAAGTATAATAGCATAGTTATATTGTCGAAATAGTGAAATAAATAGTACAATAAGTAATAGTAAGATATTAATATATCAGCGTATTAAAGGAGGAAAGTATGCGAGCGACAGGTAAATTAAGTAATAAAATTGTGCTAATGTCATTTGTTATGCTATTAGCTTTGTTAGCCTTTTTCATTGTAACAACGATATATACAGCGAAATCATCTGTTAATAAAACAATGGGAACACAGGCAGTTGCAGTTGCTGAGAATATTGCAAAACGTTTGAACGCAGATGAATATGAACAACTCTCACAGGACCCAAAGGAATCTGAATTATATTGGCAGCTAAGGCAAGAACTCAATGAATTGCGTGAAATAAATGGGGTTCTGTATGCCTATACTTTCGCAGTCCCAAAGGAAGATAAAAAGGTTCGATTTTTAGTGGATGGTATGCCAGTAGATGATCAAGAAAATGCTGGCGTTATAGGAGATGAATCTGCTTCCACCTATTATAAAGATTTAAAAAAGGTAATGGATACGGGGAACTACTACTCCGATATTTTACATAGCGATTTTGGCGATTATTTATCAGGTACTGTGCCATTGAAAGATGCCTCAGGAAATATTGTTGCCTTTGTAGGGGTAGATATAGAGGCAACAGAGGTAAGTGGTGTGACAAATGCTGTGCTAACAGCCATTTTACCTGCTTTAATTGTCGTTATATTAGCTTTAATAGGACTTGTTATGTTTATTATGTATCGTTATATCAATCGAGCGTTGAAGCCTTTAACAAATTTAGGTGTTGCCGCACAAAACTTTGCACAAGGAGATATTGCTAAGGCATCTATGGCAGTAGAGGAAATTCAATTGACAGGAGAAAATGAGATTACTATTTTTGCTCAATCCTTTAAGGAGTCTCTACAAAGTTTAAAAGAAACATTCCACACGATTCAACAACGAACATTAGCTTTACAAAGTGTCGTTCAAAAGATTGATGAGACAACTCATCATGTGGAAACATCAAACGCTCAAATTGCGGATCGTATTATCGAAATTGCTGCGGGGAGTGAGCAGCAGCAGCAAAACAATCAAGAGGTTGTCTTAACGATGAACGAAATGTCGATTGGTATTCAACGTCTAGCTGATACTACGTCTGAAATTGCCGAGTCATCTTCAGCTATGACGGGTCTAGTTGAAACAAGTGTTGGTCATTCACAAGAAGTTGTATCACAAATTCAAAATGTAGAAGCCTCCGTTTTACGTACAGCTAATCATGTCGAGGAGATGGGCGAGAAGTTCCGTTCTATTGAAGAGATGGTGACGATCATTACGAGTATTGCCGATCAAACAAACTTACTTGCTTTGAATGCGGCGATTGAAGCAGCGAGGGCTGGGGAAGCAGGTAAAGGATTTGCGGTTGTGGCGGACGAAGTACGTAAACTTGCAGAGATGTCTAAATCATCAGCTGACGAAATACACATGCATTTAGAAAGCTTTAAGAAAATAACAGATCGAGCATTGCAAGAGATGTCGAGCAGTACAGTAGACGTACAAGCAGGCAATAAAGCGGTGCAATATATTGGTGTAAGCTTAGAGCAAATATTGCAATCAGTCATTGAGGTAAATAACAAAATTCAAGATGATTCAGCTGTGATCGAGGAAATGTCAGCTGGCTCTGAGGAAATATTAGCTACTATAGAGCAAATGAATGATATTGCGAAGCATAGTGTGCTAGGAACAAAGGAAGTTGCAACTTCCTCTGACTTACAAGTAGCAATGGTTTCGGAATTAAATGAAGTTGTAACCATTTTAGATCAGACATCTAAAGAAGTTATCGATACGATTAATACATTCAAATTATGATGACCTTGAAACTATTTTTCTATAAGCATAGGTCTTGTAGAAAAATAGTTTTTTAATAGGAGATAGTAGTGTGTAAATGTCTAAATAAACCATATTAAGGGAAATTAGAAAATAATTTGTGTTTTACCCATTGTGAAAACTTTCAAACCATAACATAATATAAAGTAATATTTGTTGAACGAAATAGGGGGGCTAAAGTATGAGGTTTTTACGTTCAATACAGGGGAAATTGATTATTATTTCATTAGCAATACTGATTATTCCAAGTTTAATAATTGGTATAGTTAGCTACGGTAAGGCTAAGAATGGCATGGAGGAAATTGGTGAGCAAGTACTTTACAATAGCGTAGAATCAGCTTTGCAAATAATTGAGCTTGCCAATGAGAGTGTTGAAAAAGGTGACATTCCTTTAGAAGTTGCACAGGAGCGAGTACGTGAGGCGTTTCTTGGACCTAAAGATAGCGAAGGGAAACGCCCTATTAATTATCCTGGTGATTTAGGAGAATATGGCTATATTTATGTATTGGATGATAAGGGGACATTAACAACACATCCAACGCGAGAAGGGGATAATCTTTGGAATGACCAGGATAGTAGCGGAAATTATTTTATTCGGGAAGTGACTGAAAAAGCTCTTGCTGGTGGTGGTTTTACAGTATATGAATTTGAGCTACCAGGTCAGGATGTCTTAGCAGATAAAATTATTTATTCGGAGAAAGATCCACATTGGGGATGGGTAATCGCATCAGGTACATATATGCAAGATTTTAACGAAGGGGCAAATTCTTTATTGTTAGTGATTGGTGTGACATTAGTGGGTGCGATTATTATCGGGACAATCGTAGTCATTTTAGTATCTAGACATCTGGCATTACCAGTTAAAAAATTATCGATGCGTGTGCGAGAAGTAGCGCAAGGGAATTTAACTGTAGAGATTGAGCATTTACAGCGTTCAGATGAAATTGGACAATTAAATGAGGGCTTTAATGAAATGGTAAATCAACTCAAAACGCTTATTTCAGATGTGGAGGAAGCGATTGTAGAAATACAATCGACATCAGCGAACCTAACAGCAGTGGCTGAAGAGACGGATGCCTATGGTGACGAAATCGTCAAAGCCATCAATGAAGTATCTAAAGGTGCAGTCAAGCAAGCATCAGATGCGGAGGATACAAATCGAACAGCTATTGAGTTTGCTCAGCAAATTGAAGGATTGCACGATAAAAATGATTTAATGTTGGATGCATCACAGCATATGAAAAAATCAAATGAAGAAGGTCTCGTTAATCTAGATAGTTTAAAAGAGACATCACAGGAATCTTTCGATATTATTCAGAACATTCAATCTGTTTTTGGCAGTTTAATAGTCAAAGTGCATGAAATTGAAGGTATTGTAGAGACAATTACGCAAATTTCCGACCAAACAAACCTACTGGCTCTTAATGCCTCTATTGAAGCCGCAAGAGCGGGAGAACATGGTAAAGGATTTGCAGTTGTTGCAGAAGAAGTACGTAAGCTTGCGGATCAAACATCAGTCGCGACAGAGCTCGTCCGCACCACTATAAAGGGGATTGAAAGTGAAACGAAGTTAGTCAATGATGAGATGCAGAAAACGCATGCTATTGTGCATCAGCAAAATGATTCGGTTCAGGTGACAGCGTTATCTTTTAAAGAAATTAAATTGGCTGTTGAAAAAATAATAGCCATTATAGGAGATATGGCAGAGGGTGTAGAATATTTAAATAGCTCCAAGAATGTTATTATGCAGTTGATTGAAAGCATTGCAATGATTAGTGAAAAGAATGCTGCTGCATCTGAAGAGGTAACAGCGTCTGTAGATGAGCAGCAACGAGCAATCCAGCTTGTTAGTGAGTCTTCCAATGATCTAACTGATGAAATATCAGCCTTACAGGAGTCTATTAAACGCTTTATATTGAGATAATTATGCAGGATGCTTGGTCAACAAGCATCCCATGTTGTTGAAAAAAGGTAATGTCAACGGCATAATAAGCAATTTTGTAAGGCGAGGGGTTGATTTCCGTTCCGCCAGCGTCCTTTCCAGGGGGCGTCTGATGAGCCGCTTCACTCACTGCGTTCGCTCCAGGGTCTCCTCTGTGACGCTAAATCCCCTAGGAGTGACGCTGGCTCCACTCCAATCAGCCATTCTGCAAAAGTGTCTTTTCCTGAACAAAATAGCCCATTATTTATATTATAAGAGAGGATAGCCTCTTACTTTCAATGTGGAGAAGTGATGTGTGACAACACCCCTCCATAAAAGAGTAGTGAATACCTTCACTTTTTTATGGATTGGAGTGGAAGGCTACTTGACTCCCGTGGGATAGCGAGACAGGCGAGCCTCTAAACGGAGTGGTAGCGGAGGAAGCGGCTCGGCGCTCGCCCACAGGAAAGCAAGTAGCCTGCAACGGAGATCCTTTTTCACCTTTCACATAAATTCTATGGATGGTTTTGTTTTTCAACACTATGGGATGCTTGGTCAACAAGCATCCTTTTTTCTTTAGCTGCGTTAATAAAAGGTAAAGGAGGGGTGATTTGTGAAAAAATGGGTAATTGGAGGAAGTGTACTTCTAGTAAGCATTGGAATGGTTCTTTATATTTGGTTGGGAAAACAAATAGAGCAGGGTGTTGAACCAAGTGCAAAAGGCTCTGCTGACTATATGATTATACTAGGGGCAAAAGTAAAGGCGGGTGGTGTACCATCACTTTCATTAAAGAGTAGATTAGAGGTGGCAGTTCCATACTTAACAAAATACCCTCATGTTAAGGTCATTGTGTCAGGGGGGCAAGGACCTGATGAAGATCAAACAGAGGCATCTGTTATGCAAGAATATTTAGAACAGAACGGTATCAAGGCTACAAGGATTATCGTCGAGGACAAGTCTACGTCCACTTATGAAAATTTAGTATTTTCCAAAGAACTATTACCGAAAGATACAAAGAAAATCACCATCGTTTCAAATGACTTTCATTTGAAACGCGCCAAGTATTTAGCAGAAACTTTAGATTTCGAAGTGGATGTCGTCGCAGCCGAAACACCAAAGTCAGTAGAAGCTAAACTAAGATTGAGAGAAAGAGCCGCTTTATTAAAAACGTATATTGTTGGCTATTAAAGTACTTTCATTGAGGCGTAATCATTTCTAGTGCTTTCTCGTAAAAAACACCACTACAAAAATAGATAATTGTTTCTTAATAGGTTCCATTTGGCATATAATAGAAATATCACGGGGTATAGGACAGAAAGAGGGGACTTCAATGACAACGTTTAAAGATTATCAGTATAGCCGTCCAAATGTGGCAGCGATGAAAGAACAGCAATTAGCACTTATCGAGCAATTTAAACATGCACAATCAATAGATGAGCAAAGTGGTGTAATTGAGAAGCTAAATGCCATCAGTAATGACTTTGCGACAATGGCTAACTTAGTATACATTCGCGCTTCAATCGATACGAATGATGAATTTTATCAAGCAGAACGCGATTATTTCGATGAAGTAGGCCCAGAGCTAGAAGAAGTAACGACTGAATATTATAAAGCATTAATTGATTCACCATTCCGTGAGCAATTAGAAGAGAAGTGGGGTCAACAATTATTTGACCTTGCAAGCTATCAAATTAAGGGTTTTTCACCAGCAGTTATTGATTTAATGCAAAAAGAAAACAAGCTTGTTTCTGAGTATAATAAGCTTGTAGCTTCTGCACAAATTGACTTTAATGGGGAGACATTAACACTTGCTCAGCTTGGTCCGTTTGCAGAATCAACTGATCGAGAAACACGTAAGGCAGCAACTGATGCCCGTTTCGGTTTCTTTGCGAAGCATGAAGATGATTTCGATCGTTTATATGATGAGCTTGTAAAAGTACGTCATGAAATTGCGATTAAACTAGGCTATAACAACTATGTTGAGCTAGGATATGTTCGTATGAATCGTATTGATTATAATGCGGAAATGGTTCAAAAATTCCGTGATCAGGTTCGTGATTTAATTGTACCTGTGGCAACGAAGCTATATGAGCGTCAGGCAAAGCGTATTGGAATTGAAGATTTTAAATTCTATGATGAAGCATTCAACTTCTTATCAGGTAATGCTGCTCCAAAAGGAGATCCAGAGTGGATCGTGGCGAATGGTAAGAAAATGTATGAGGAATTATCACCTGAAACAGGAGAATTCTTCAATTTCATGATTGACCATGACTTAATGGACCTAGTAGCGAAGAAAGGGAAAGAGAGTGGTGGTTATTGTACATTTATTGAAAACTATCATTCTCCATTTATTTTCTCGAATTTTAACGGTACGTCAGGTGATATCGATGTATTAACACATGAAGCAGGACATGCCTTCCAAGTTTATTCAAGCCGTAACATTGGCATTCCAGAGTATCTATGGCCGACCTATGAATCTTGTGAAATTCACTCGATGAGTATGGAATTCTTCACATGGCCTTGGATGGAGTTGTTCTTTAAAGAGGATACAGAGAAATATAAATTTACGCATTTAAGTAGTGGTCTTTTATTCTTACCATATGGTGTTGCAGTAGATGAGTTCCAACATGTTATTTATGAAAATCCAACAATGACGCCGGCTGAACGTAAAGCAGCATGGAAAAAAATTGAGGAAACATATTTACCACACCGCGACTATGATCATAACAGCTACCTAGAGGCTGGAGGCATATGGCAACGTCAGGGTCATATTTATGCAAGTCCATTTTATTATATTGATTACACGTTAGCCCAAATTTGTGCATTCCAGTTCTGGAAACGCTCACGTGAAGAATTTGAATCGGCTTGGAAAGACTATATTCATCTATGTGGCTTAGGTGGTTCTATGTCCTTTACAAAGCTGGTAAAAGAGGCAGGTTTAATTTCACCATTTGAAGATGGCTGTGTTGAATCGGTTATCGGGGAAATTGAGGAATACTTAAATTCAGTAGACGATTCTTCACTATAATTGATTACGTAAATTCGCTACACTTCCATGCTAAGCGTTGTGGAAGTGAGCGAATTTTTTAGTTTGTCAAAGTTGATTTTTCAAGCAAATTCGAAAAATCTGGACGCATGGCTTAGCTGTGCGCATGTAGCAATGTCGTCCAGTAGTATCATTGATTTTGTTTAAAAATACTAGGATACTTGCGAAATGGGTAATATATCAGTAGTATTTTCAGTAACTGTGAAAAAAGGAAGTGAATAAAAGTGACGAGGAAAGTTTGGTTTCAAGTAGGTGTAGGGATATTAATTACACTACTAATCATTAAATATTTTATAGAGATTCATTGGATTTTTTCACCATTAGTCATCATATTAAAAGCTATTTTTGTCCCTTTACTACTTGGCGGTGTCCTCTATTATGTGACAGAACCGATCCAGAGATTTTTAGAAAAACGTAGATTTCCTAGATGGGGAAGTATTTTGACGATTGTATTTGGGCTAATAGCCATTGTAGGGATTTTTGGTTGGATTATTGGTAATCCGATTGCTGAGCAGATCAATAAATTAGTGAAGAATGCCCCTATGATTAGTACAAGCATTAGCACAAGCATTCAGCAACTAACAGACTATGTAACGCAAAATAAAGATAACTTCCCACAGCAATTAAATGATGTTATTGAAAAAATGGCGAATTCAGTACAAGATGTTGCAGTAGTGGCGAGTAAAGGATTTATGTCTTTTTTACAATCCATAGTGTCCGTATCGTTATTAGCTATATTAATTCCGTTTTTCTTTATTTTTATGCTGAAGGATCATGAGAAATTTGCACCATCCATCTATAAGTATTTCAGTGGTGAACGTCAGCAATGGGTAAAGAAAACGTTAAGTGAAATTGATGATGTATTACGTACTTATATTCAGGGCCAACTGCAAATTAGTTTTTTATTAGCACTTATTATGTATGTCGGCTATTTAATTATTGGATTAGACTATTCGTTGCTGCTAGTAATCTTCGCGTTCTTTATGAACATGATTCCATTTATCGGACCTTGGATCGCCTTTGCGCCAGCGCTGATCGTAGCAGTTATTCAGGATCCTATTTTAGTTGTGTGGGTATCCGTTGTGACGCTTGTTGCTCAGCAAATTGATAGCAACTTTATCACACCTAATGTTATGGGGAAATCCCTTGATATCCATCCACTAACCGTGATTACAATTATTCTAGCAGCAGGTAATATAGCAGGTTTTATTGGAATTATTATCGCTGTACCATTTTATGCAGTATTAAAGGTTATCGTATCCAATATTTATGATCAACGTAATGCGATTAAGAAAAAAGCGACGAAGTCAGTATAGGAGTCGAAACAATGGAACAAGAAATTGTAAAGGTATTTAATGAGCAGCATGAGCAAATAGGGACAGCTACGAGAGCAGAAGTACATGAAAAAGGGCTTTGGCATGAGACTTTTCATTGCTGGCTTGTCAATGAAGACTATATTTATTTTCAAATACGTAGCTCACAGAAAAAGGATTATCCAGGCTTACTCGATATTACAGCAGCAGGACATCTTTTAGCGATTGAGACTGTGGAGTCAGGTATCAGAGAAGTAAAAGAAGAATTAGGCCTCCAGATAGATGTCCATGAAGTTGTCAAAATGGGCATGACCTCTTGTAGTATCGTTTCCGAAAATATGATTGACAATGAATTTTGCCATGTCTACATATACCCTTTCGAGCACGATTGGGATTCCTTTGATTTACAGTACGAGGAAGTATCAGGTGTAGTGAGAGCAAGGCTAAATGAGGCTGAGGCTTTCTTCTTGGGAGAAACAACAACACTTAATATTGAAGGGTACGAGTATTTCCCTGATGGTCAACGAGTGAAAATTGTCAGACCAGTTGGCACCACGCAATTTGTTCCTTATCGAGAATTGTATGTAGCACAAGTGATAAAATTTACACGCGAAAAGATATTTAATCAAACATCATAAGAGGGAAAGTAGGACAAGCTATCAATGTAAGCTTGTCCTACTTTTTGGGCAAAAATGATTTAGAAACTACACGATATAACAGTAAAAAATACGTTATACTGTAAGATAGATTGTAAAGAAAAGGAGCATTTTTAATATGCTAACATTTGAACAAAAACAAGCGATTATTGAATCGTTTTCTGGACTAACAAAAAAGGAGATTTCATTAAAACGCTTAAATTATCACTATATGGATAGTCTTTATGAAAAGACAATTGTAGTGGAAAAGCTTCACCCAAATGGCAATGGCTTTGTCTTTGTTGGGGATTTATTACGCTATGAGCAAGAGGCTACTGATAAAGGATTAGTGAATATCCGTGATTACGATGAGCAACAGCTACGTGAGATTATTGAGGATTCTATTCAGTATTTATCAGAAGAAGTAGAAGAGCAGGAGCCGATTGTAGAGATTTGGCATAGCCGAGATGGTGTGAAATTACAGCTAGCGTTTGAGCAACGTTCTTGGAATGTGTATCATGGAGAAAATCTTGAAGAGGCATTTGGTACGTATGACGCGGCAAAGGAATATTTACTAGAAGAAGGCTTTCGTACAAAGAAATAAACATACGGGGGATCATCATAAATGAACGGAAAAAAATTAGTGGGAATTGTAATTGTTGTTTTAATCGTGGCATGTTTATTTTCAGTTTTTACCATTACTAATTTTTATAAAAACCATGAGGAACAGCCGAATCGAGAAAATCGAGAAATTAATAAGTCAAAGAGCTTGAATTTAATTTTGCCACAGGCTACAATTATCTCGAATTCAAGATAATCGAGAGGTGATTGTTAGTGCAACACATTTTTTATAAAGGTACAGATGAAACAAAACCGACGTTGCTATTGTTACATGGCACGGGTGGTAATGAAGAAAGTTTAATTGGGTTGGCAAAAGAAATAGATGAAACAGCCAATATTTTAAGTGTACGTGGAAATGTTCTTGAGCATGGGATGCCGCGATTTTTCCGTCGATTAGCAGAAGGCGTCTTTGATATAGAGGATTTAATCTTTCGAACTAAAGAGCTTCATGACTTTTTACAGGAGGCGGCACAGCAATATGGCTTTGATCGCCAACGAATTGTAGCGATTGGCTATTCAAATGGCGCTAATATTGCAGCAAGCTTATTATTCCACTATGCTGATGCATTAGCAGGAGCTATTTTACATCATCCAATGGTACCAAGACGTGGAATAGAATTACCTCAACTTTCTTCTACGCCTGTTTTTATCGGTGCTGGAACGAATGATCCGATGTGTACAGCACAGGAGTCTGAGGATTTAGAAGCGCTTTTAACGTCTTCAGGTGCAATGGTCACGACAGCTTGGTTTAATTTTGGTCATCAGCTAACAATGCCGGAAGTACAAGCAGCAAAAGAATGGTATAACAGTATCTATGTTTAATTGAAAAATCCGCCTCTTTTCCTAAAGGAGGCGGATTTTAATGATTTTATTTACTTTTCTTTGAAAAAGGTAGCCACCAGTTCCAATCACCAAATAATTTCATGAGACTTGGCACAAGCATAAGACGAATAATCGTCGCATCAATAGCAACGGCAATGGCTATACCAACACCAATTTGTTTTACAGGCATCACGTCTGTGAAGGCAAATGCCCCTGTAATAACAATCATAATAAGCGCTGCCGATGTAATAATACGGCTAGTGGATGTTAACCCATCAATTGTTGCGTGTGTATTATCTGCCCCTTTTAAATATTCTTCTTGGATACGAGAGATTAAGAAGACTTCGTAGTCCATACTTAAGCCGAACACCAGACAGAAAACAATGACTGGAATAATTAGTACAATCGGGCCTGCTTCAATACCAAAATGTCCATATTGGAAAATATAAACGAGTATACCGAACGCAGATGAAAGCCCAATAATGTTCATAATAATTGCTTTTAACGGTATTAAAATCGAACGGAATGCCAGCATTAAAATAAAGAATGTGGAAATGATGATAATGGCTATAGCCAAAACTATTTTATTCGAAATTTCATCAAAAATCTCTTGGTTGAATTTAGCGGGTCCTCCAAGCGCGAAATCTACACCTAAATCTTGATCCATCCAAGATCGGGCAAATTTTTGAGCAGTAGTGGAAGAGCCCGCTGCATCGATGGTAATAGGGATAAATAATTGAGTATCTTTTGAAAAAGTATTCATTACAGACTTTAACTGTTCCGCAATCTGTGGAATTGCTAAAGAAGTAGAAAGCTCCTCAGGTGTTTGAATGTTAGCAGCTGTATAGACTGTTGAAACATTTGTTACTAGGGAGTCCTTTAATAGCTTTTCTTGAATAGCATAAATGAGCTCTCTTCCTTCAGCATCCTCCCAGCCTTCTTTTCGTTCAGCTAATAAATATAACGTAGATGATTCACCCAGTCCAAACGTTTCATCTAATTTATCATATGCTGCACGTGCATCATATTTAGTTGGCAAGGAGTCAACCTGTGGAATCGTTAGTTGTATGTCCTTTAATGGGAGCATACCAATGCCAAGTAATAATAAAGCAGAGATTACAATGGCTATTGGATGTTTCATGACAAAGCCTGCAAAGCCACGCCAACGATTGGCACCACCTGGTTTAATGCGTATTAGACGCCATTTATTGAGTTTATCTCCTAATAGCATCATAGTGGCAGGGAGTAGTGTCAAGCCAGAAAGAACGGCTAACAGGACGACTATGGTACCTCCTAGAGCGATATTGTGAAAAATCTCTACATCAATAACGATCATAGCGCCTAAGCCTATCATGACACAAACAGCAGAGAAAATGATGGAACGCCCTGCTGTTTGTATAGCAGTTTGAATAGCTTGGACTATAGAGGTGTGCGCACGCTCTTCTCGGTAACGATTAATAAACAACAATGCAAAATCAATGCTTAAAGCAAGCCCGAGCATTGGGACAATATTTAAGACGAAAATGGATAGATTCACACTACCACTAAGGAGCGTCATTATACCGAACGCAGTAACAACTGTTACAACACCAATGATGATTGGCAAAATAGAAGCAATCACTGTACCAAAAGCCAATAAGAGAACAACGATGGCAATGGGTAACCCAATGGCTTCAGCGGAAGCTAAATCTTTTTGACTGGCTGTATTAATGTCAGCAGAAATAACGGGTCCTCCCGTAATGCTAACGCCGTCTTCTTCAATTAATGATCGAACATTTTCTACAATGTCAGAAAGATTCTCCACATCATTTTTTAAATGAACCATTGCATAGGCAATGTCATCTTTACGTAAAGAGGAGTCTTCTAAAGGTGATTGGATTGAATGTATGTCTTTTATGCTATCTAGTTTTTTTAAAGTGTCTTTCATTTGTTGATCTTCAGCTGGATCAAAGACAATTAAAATCGTATCAGATGGTAGATCAAAGTTTTCTGCTAGCTCATTTGTCACATAGGTATGGTCGGCTTCAACAAAAAAGCCATCACCCTGAAGTTTACCTGGAAGCTGTAGAGCAAAATAAGCCATTGCTAGAAAAATAATAAGCCATATCGCTACGATTGCTTTTGCATGTGCTGTAATAAATGCCGAAAAAGTTTTCATAGTTGTTAATGCATCCCCCTTCTCAAATAGTGTAAAGGATGTGTCACATTTTGTCGTGTGACAAAGTAAAGATATTGGACAGGAGTCTTTCATAGTGTTGAAAAACAAAACCATCCATAGAATTTATGTGAAAGGTGAAAAAGGATTTCCGTTGCAGGCTACTTGCTTTCCTGTGGGCGAGCGCCGAGCCGCTTCCTCTGCTACCGCTCCGTTTAGAGGCTCGCCTGTCTCGCTATTCCCACGGGAGTCAAGTAGCCTTCCACTCCAATCCATAAAAAAGTGAAGGTATTCACTACTCTTTTATGGAGGGGTGTTGTCACACATCACTTCTCCAAATTGAAAGTAAGAGGCTATTCTCTCTTATAATATAAATAATGGGCTATTTTGTTCAGGAAAAGACACTTTGCAGAATGGTTGATTGGAGTGGAGCCAGTGTCACTCCTAGGGGATCTAGCGTCACAGAGGAGACCCTGGAGCGAACGCAGTGAGTGAAGCGGCCCATCGGACGCCCCCTGGAAAGGACGCTGGCGGAACGGAAATCAACCCCTCGTCTTACCAAATTGCTTATTATGCCGTTGACATTACCTTTTTTCAACAACATGAAAGACTCCTGTCCATCTATTGGACAGGAGCCTTTTATTAAAAGAATAATGATAAGAGGAAATAAATAACAGATGCCATAACGGCTGAAATTGGCATTGTAATAATCCAAGTAGTGACAATCTTGCGGGCCATACCCCAGTTTACACCACGTACACGCTGTGCAGAACCAACACCCATTATAGATGAAGAAATAACATGTGTGGTTGATACTGGTAAGTGGACTAACGTAGCCCCAAAAATGACAGTAGCGGAAGCTAAATCTGCTGCTACACCGTTAACAGGGCGGATTTTCATAATTTTACCGCCAACGGTTTTGATGATTTTATAACCACCTATCGATGTACCTAGACCCATTGCTGCTGCTGCTGCTGCACGCACCCAGAACGGTATTTCATCTCCTGTATGCAAACCACCAGCAATTAACGCCATTGTCATAATCCCCATTGCTTTTTGTGCATCGTTTGTCCCGTGGGTAAATGATTGAATGGCCGCAGTGAAAATTTGCATAGTACGGAAACCTTTATTTGTTCGATATAAGTTTAAATTTTTAAACCATATTTTAAATAGCGTCATCATAATAAAACCTGCGCAAATAGCAAGTATTGGAGAAAAAACTAACGCCATAATAATTTTAGTAAAGCCACCATAGTTTAGTACATTAAAGCCAGCAGAAGCGATAGCAGCGCCGGCAATAGAGCCAATCAATGTGTGAGAAGAACTAGATGGAATACCAAAATACCATGTCAATAAATTCCAAATTATAGCTGAAATTAATGCAGCTAAAATAACGACTGAACCGGTTGTGTCACCTTCAAAAGCATTTAAAGAGAAAGGGTCTACAATATCTTTTGTTAGAGCTTTTGCAACTCCTACAAAGGTAATAGCACCGATAAAGTTCATGGTTGCTGCCATGATGATTGCTACTCGAGGTGGCAATGCTCTAGTGGAAACCGAAGTTGCGATAGCATTTGCTGTATCATGGAAGCCATTGATAAAGTCAAATGTAAGGGCAAAGATGACGACCAGTACGGTTAGTATAATGATTGTGTTCATTGTAAAGTGCCCATCTCCTAATTATGCGTTGCGCATGATAATTGTTTCCATAGTATTTGCTACGTTTTGACAATGATCAGCGATATCTTCAAGTTGTTCATATATATCTTTAAATTTAATGAGGCGAATTGGATCTTTTTCATTTAAAAATAATTTCTTAATGGAAGAACGCTGTACCTCATCACATTCACGTTCATAGTCTTTAATAAGAATTGCGTGTGGACGCATGCCAATTAGATTCTTTTTCTTTAACTCTTCAGTCGCTTTAACAATTTCATCAGCACTTTTAGAAATAAACCCTAAGAACGTACGCATGGATTCATCGATTTCTGTCAGGGAAAACATTTCAAAGTGTGCAATACAGTGTTCTGTTCCATCTAAAATATCATCCATACGAATGGCAAACTCTAAAATATCCTCACGTTCAATAGGTGTCATAAATGATTTGTTTAGCATTACGATCAGTTCATGAATGAGCTTATCGCCAGCAGTTTCGTAATTTTTCATTGTAATGCTAATCTCTTTTAGGTCAGCTACACTGTTAATACGAAAATCATTTGCGTAATGTACAGCCTCTCTCATATTTTCAGCAATTTTATGCAATGCAATAAAGAAAGGGTCTTGTTTTTTTGAGTTAAGCATGTAAATCGAATCCTCCTGGATGTAAATAAAATTAATCGACCTCTAAACTTTATTATCATAACAAAATCTTTAATTTATCTACATAAAAACTTTATATTCGACATGAAAATTTACATTCCTGTAATATTTATTTCGTTCACAAAAAGAAAGGGGAACAGACTGTATTTATTTTTATAGATACAGGTAAAGTCCTTATTTAATAAGGAATTACCTTATAATTTTTTCTGTTTGGTACAGATTACAACGAAAAATAGGATGAATAACAAGAGAAATAGCATGATGAATTGTAAAGCTAATGTAAATACGTTTGTACTATGAGGAAGTCTTCTTATTCTTAAGAATTTCTTCATTTTTATCCTTCCTCTTTATTAAGAATTGTTTTCTACAATGGGAAATGAATGAGAAAGGAGCGTTTATAAACAAATGATTCAAGTTGAAAACTTACAACATACATTTTTAATTGGTAAAAGAGGGAAGGAAAAACAGGTTCCAGTATTGAAAGGTGTGAACTTTGAAGTTAATAAAGGAGAGATTGTTGCCATTGTAGGAAAAAGTGGCTCTGGCAAATCGACCTTATTACAAGTTCTTGCTGGTTTTATGAAAGCTGAACAGGGGTCTATTAAAGTAAATGGTAAGGAAACAGCCCATCTGACTGAAACAGAAAGTGCTGCTTTTCGCTTACGTCAATTTGGCTTTATTTTTCAAAACTTTCAGTTGATGCCGGGTTTAACGGCTTTCGAAAATATTGAATTACCTTTAAAACTACAGGGCTTACGTAAGGCTGTACGGAAAGAAAGGGTAAAGAAATTAATGGACAAAGTTGGTCTGACAGAAGTGGCAGATCATTATCCTAATGAATTATCTGGTGGACAACAACAGCGTGTCAGTATTGCGCGTGCCCTTATCACAAATCCTCCGATATTGCTTGCTGATGAGCCTACAGGAAGTCTTGATTCAGAAACCGAGCAAGATATTTTATTGCTTATCCAGAGCCTAAACCGTGAGCTAGGGCTAACCTTTGTCATTATTACGCATGATGAAGAAGTGGCCACGATAGCACATAGACGTTTTCGCATGTATGATGGCGAACTTGTAAAGGAGGAGGCTTAACATGTTATTTAAAGATCAACTAGATTTTGTAACACAACATATTAAGAAAAATAAGCTGCGCGTGTTTATGACGATATTAGCTGCAACGATGGGCTGTGCTTTTCTGATTGTGCTAGCATCCGTTGGTTTTGGATTACAGGAATCTTTACGCAATGAAATTCTTTCGAATGAAACAGTTACGAAAATTCAAGTATATGGCGATAAGCAATTGACAGAAGAGCAAGTACAAGAAATTAAAAATTTGAACCATGTAGAAACGGTGCTTGAAACGATAAGTGTGAATGCTTCTGCACATTCCTTTTTAGGTGATCGTGATACAACCTCTAATTTAATTTTGTCGGATATGCAGGACTTTGAGCAGGTGAACGGCAAGCTTGCAAAAGGACACTATCCAACAAAGCCAAATGAAATTGTTGTAGGCTATCATTTTGGTCAAACATTATTGAATGCGGCAGAACGCAATATTATTGAAGAAAAGAGTAAAAAGGCTGAAGCAGAAGGAACATACTATGATGGTAGTGAAGAAGGCTATAAAGAATCATTAATTGGAAAAAATATAGAGCTTTCCTTAGTGCCTCATACTGGCACAAATGATGAAACGCAAAAAATGGCCTATACAATTGTTGGTGTGATGGAGAAGCCTTCTTATGATTGGATGGTTGATAACGCCATTCACATGGATAAAGCACAAAAGTCAGTGTTAGCTGAAAATATACCTGCCAATAGTGATATCAAAGAAGATGAGCTATTTTACTCAGAATTTAATATTTATGCGGATACTTTAGAAAATGTAAAGCCGATTTTGGAGAAGTTAAAGGGTAAAGGCTATAGTGTCTATTCAGTGACCGAACAATTAGATCAAATGAATGTATTTTTCCTTGTACTAAAAATTGGCTTAATCTTTGTAGGGACGATTGCGGTGCTGATTGCTTCTATTGGTATTTTTAATACAATGACAATGGCTGTCACAGAGCGTACACGTGAAATCGGTGTGTTAAAGGCGATTGGTGCAAGTCCGAAGCTTATTCAACGATTATTCTTAATGGAGAGCACGTTTATTGGTATTTTTGGAACGTTTATTGCGGTTGTTATTTCGTATGCCATCAGCTTTGCGGCTAACGCAGCATTACCATTGATTCTTAAGGCAGCGACAGGAGAGGAGGCTTTTGCAACAAATGATATAATATTCTCTCTTATACCATGGCAATTAGTCATTATTGCAGCCGCCATTAGTATCGGAGTAGCGATGATTTCAGGCTATCGTCCAGCACGCAAAGCGACTAAAATAGATGTGATTCAAGCTTTACGACAAGAGCTATAATAAAAGGCGGTCCATTTCAAAGATGGATCGCCTTTCTATTAGGGAAGGAGTACCCCGTAGATTATAAATAATCTTTTAACTCTTTAGCTAAAAATGGTGTGGCATTGAGCAATTTTAAGAAGGCATCATAGCTGGCGCGTTGCTCTTCACTAGGTTTTTTACCTGTTTGATATGCTCGGATTAAAATGTTTTTAGGGGTATTTTCCATATCAATAAACTCTAAAAGCTGTGCCTCATAGCCAACCAAGGATAATATTTCAGCACGAATAGCATCTGTGGCTAGTGCTGCAAAACGTTCTCGAACAAGACCGTGTTGCAACATAATATCAAGAGCTGGCGTATTTAATTGACGATTTAACTCATGCTGACAACAAGGGACACTTAATATTACACTGGCCCCCCATTTCACAGCACGAGCTAGTGCCATGTCTGTCGCAACATCACATGCATGTAGTGTTACCACCATGTCCACAGCAGATTCATCATTATAATCATTAATATCTCCTACAAGAAATTCGAGCTGGTCATAGCCTAGATCCTGTGCGATTCTTGAACATTCTTCAATAACCTCTTTTTTTAAATCTAAACCAGTAACACGAATGTCTAAGCCCTTTTCGATTTTTAAATAATGATACAAAGCGAAGGTTAAGTAAGATTTACCCGAACCAAAATCTAAAATACGCACTTGTCGATCCTGAGGTAAGTAAGTTAAAGCATCATCAATAAATTCAATGAAACGATTAATTTGCTTAAACTTATCGTATTTTTGTTTCTTTACTCTCCCTTCCTCTGTTTGTACCCCAAGCCGAATTAAAAATGGATAGGGCTGGTCATCAGATAGTAAATAATTTTTTTTTCGATTATGAGCTAAATTGACTTGTTTAGGGGAGGTCGATTTATTAGATTTCCAAAGGACCTTATTCTTTTTGGATAATTGCACATGTACTTTTTCATCTACAAAATCGATATGTGCTTGACGATAATCCTCAAAAATGGCTTCAAGCTTGTAAGGGAAATCGGCCACTTCAATATTTTCATGTTTTAAAATGCGTTCATATTGGTATTCAATTTGTATATGATAATGATTTTTTAACATTAATGGCTTTAATTTTATACGTTTGATTTCGTTCGATTTCATGCGTGGTTGACTGATTGTAGCAGTCACAAGCTGTTGCTGTAAAATTTGCTCAATGAGCAGAGCTTTCATTTCTTCAAATGTCATACATTTTCGCCTACTTTATTGTGTAATAGATGGCACTAGTTTAACACATTTTATAATAGACAATGGCTACTTTGACATTCGGAAAAATTTTAATAAAAATTCTGAGTATTTATAGGTGGAATTGTATATTCATGGTATCTTAAATATAGTAATTCTTTTTGAATTGGAGATACTAAAGAGGAAAAAAGGAGGAGAAAATATGTCAGATAACATGTATCAATTATTAGCAATTATTATTTACATGGTCGCCATGCTAGCAATAGGTTGGTATGCATTTGTGAAAACATCCAATTTAACAGACTATATGCTTGGCGGTCGTTCCTTAGGTCCAGCGGTTACTGCGCTAAGTGCAGGTGCTGCGGATATGTCTGGCTGGCTCCTTATGGGCTTACCAGGTGCGATATTTTTATCAGGTCTTGTGGAAGCTTGGATTGCGATTGGACTTACAATAGGGGCTTATTTAAACTGGCTGCTTGTTGCACCACGTTTACGGGTTTACACACAGGTTACGAATGATTCCATTACCATTCCAAGTTATTTGGATAATCGATTACGTGATAATACTAAGCTTATTAGGATTGCTTCAGGTATTATCATCCTATTATTTTTCACGTTTTATGTATCGTCAGGAATGGTAGCAGGAGGCAAGTTTTTCGAGAGTTCATTTGGTTATGATTATCACACAGGGTTATTAATCGTTTCAGGCGTAACAGTTGCCTATACCCTATTCGGTGGGTTTTTAGCGGTTAGTTATACAGATTTTTTACAAGGGCTTATTATGTTTTTAGCACTTATTATGGTACCGTTATTCGGGCTATTTGTAACAGGTGGGATAGGAGATACAATTACCTCTATTAAAGCGGTTAGTCCAGATCTTCTAAATTTATTACCAGCCACTGCGACAGCGGCAGGAATTATTTCTTCAGTTGCTTGGGGATTAGGTTATTTTGGACAGCCACATATCATTGTTCGCTTTATGGCAATTAGCTCTGTGAAAGAAACAAAGCAGGCTCGACGTATTGGTATTGGCTGGATGATGTTAAGTTTATTCGGTGCTATTGGGACAGCTTTGGTAGGGGTAGCCTATTATGAGCAAAACGCTGGTGAGCTGAAAGACGCTGAAACAGTATTTATTGTCCTAGGACAAGTTTTATTCCATCCATTTATAGCCGGTATTATGCTGGCGGCTATTTTAGCAGCTGTTATGAGTACCATTTCCTCACAGCTTATTGTGACTTCCTCAGCGCTTGTAGAGGATATTTATAAAGCTTTATTTAATAAAACAGCAGATGATAAACATTATGTGTTTGTTGGGCGTATGGCTGTATTAGTTGTTGCAATTATTGCAGCAATCCTAGGGTGGAATCCAGATAGTTCCATTTTAAGCTTAGTTGGCTTTGCTTGGGCAGGATTTGGTGCAGCGTTTGGACCTATTATTTTACTCTCTTTATATTGGAGAAAGCTCACGAATTATGGGGCACTTAGCGGAATGATAACAGGGGCTGCAACTGCGTTTGTTTGGGGTAAAGTGGATGTTTTATCAAGTGCTCTATATGAAATTGTTCCTGGCTTCTTTGTTTGTTTAATTGTTGCGATTGTTGTCAGTATGCTGACATATAGACCAAATAAAGAAATTGAAGAAGAGTTCACTCGCTCAGAGACAATACTAAAAGAAGAAAGAAAATAGTTAAAATGCGCCTTTTCTTAAGAGGCGCATTTTTTAGAAAAATAGCTGAATATCAAGAGATACGAAAAAGAGTTATATATGGTAAAATGAAGAAAATTTGTCGTAGAGACACCAAGCTTTGGTGGGAGGTTTCTAATGGATAGAATTAAGGAAGTCGATGTATTACTTGAAAAGGCCATATTAGTTGGCGTAAATTTACGAAATGATGAGCATTTTGATTATTCTATGGAAGAGCTAAAAAATTTAGCAGAGGCCTTGCATGTGGAAGTAGTAGGCGTTGTCACGCAAAATTTGGAGCGTGTTACACCGTCTCATTATGTGGGGACAGGTAAAATAGAAGAAATCAAAAATTTTTATGAAGAAGCGCAAGCAAATCTTGTTATTTTTAATGATGAATTGTCGCCTTCTCAAATTCGTAATTTAGAGCGTGATTTAGCAACGAAGGTTATTGATCGAACAATGCTTATTTTAGATATTTTTGGAAGACGGGCAAAAACACGAGAAGCACAAATGCAGGTGGAATTAGCTCAGTTACAATACATGCTACCTCGCTTAGTGGGCTTACATGCCTCTCTAAGTCGTCAGGGCGGTGGTACTGGAGGCGGCTTTAAAAACCGTGGTGCTGGTGAAACGAAGCTTGAATTGGATCGACGAAAAATTGAAGATCAAATTGCTAAAATTAAAAAGGATCTTGAGCACGTTAAAGAGCAACGAGAAACACAACGTAAACAGCGTCGAAAAAATGCACTCCCAGTTGTATCAATCGTCGGCTATACAAATGCGGGTAAATCAACCATTATGAATCAGTTGCTTGCCCAAATAGGGCAAGAAGAACATAAACAGGTTTTTGAAAAGGATATGCTTTTTGCTACACTTGAAACTTCAGTTCGTCAAATTGAACTACCCGATAAAAAGACATTTTTACTGACAGATACAGTTGGTTTTGTTAGTAAATTACCCCACCATTTAGTAAAAGCGTTCCGATCCACATTAGAAGAAGCGCGAGATGCTGATCTTTTACTCCATGTTGTTGATGTTTCAAATGCAGAGCATGGATTTATGATGGATGTGACAAATGAAACGCTGAAGGCGGTTGGAGTAGAAGACATTCCAACAATCTATGTTTACAATAAGGCTGATATAGCAGATGTTCCTTACCCTGTAGTCAGCGGTGATAATATGTGGATTTCAGCAAAACAAGGGATCGGTTTAGAGGAATTAATACAATTGATTCGTCAGCATATCTTCTCTCATTATGTGACGTGTGACATGTTAATTCCTTATGACCAAGGCAACGTTGTTTCTTATTTAAATGAATATGCCTCTGTTTTTAATACAGCCTATGAAGAGGGCGGTACATTATTATCGCTTGAAGTAAAGGCAGCAGATTATGCCAAGTACCAACAATATGTTGTCAATTAAAAAAATGTAGATCACCCAAAGCATGCCAAAGGATTTTTGGCATGCTTTTTGTGATTAGTGGGAATAGTAGAATCTAGAACTACATGACAGGACTTCGTAAATTTTATAGACAAAATAGTGTGAATTTGTATAATAAGTAAAAAATCCGAATGTTAAATATTTTAGAATAATTTAAAGCTTTTATGTCAGTTTTCTGAAAACAAAGAATGAGAAAACTTAGATATATCAAAGGATTTAATATTTTGTGCTATAACCAATCAGAATTTATAGAAAAATGACAAATTTTCAACATTTTTTAAAACTCTTGCTAAAGATAATAAAACGCTTTAGTATGATGAAACAAAGTTTTTTTATCCTTAAATTAGGGTAGTAATGTTTTTGGAGAATAATTTTTATTTGGGAGAGGGTATTGTATGTCTAGTAAAGATGAAGTTGTAAAATCTGTCCCTCAAAATGGCTTTGTTGGACACCCTAAAGGGCTCTTTACTTTGTTTTTCACGGAATTTTGGGAACGTTTCTCGTATTATGGAATGCGAGCAATTCTCATCTTCTTTATGTATTATGAATTGAATGAGGGTGGCTTAGGTCTAGACCGCGGAACAGCGAACTCTATTATGGCCATCTATGGCTCACTTGTTTATATGTCTGGTATTATAGGTGGCTGGATTGCCGACCGAGTTTTAGGAACACGTAGAACCATTTTTTATGGTGGCGTGTTAATTATGATCGGTCACTTACTGCTAGCATTGCCTGGCGGAGTGACTATGTTATTTGCTTCAATGGCATTTATCGTCATGGGTACAGGTTTATTAAAGCCAAACGTTTCAAGTATTGTTGGGGACATTTATGCTGAAACAGATAGCCGCCGTGATGCAGGTTTTTCTATTTTCTATATGGGTATTAATATGGGGGCATTCATTGCGCCATTTATTGTCGGAACAATTGGACAAAAATATAGCTTCCATCTAGGCTTTGGTTTAGCTGGTCTTGGAATGTTTGTTGGTTTAATTGTTTACAAATTAACAGAGAAAAAGTATTTAGGCTTAGCAGGATTACAAGTTAATAATCCATTAAAGCCTGAAGAACGTAAAAAAGTCTTTACACAATTCGGAATTGTAGCCTTACTTATCATCATTTTAGGTGCTATTGGTATTAAAACGGGTACATTAACAATGAATGTATTCAGTTTTATTATTACGGCACTAGGTGTATTAATTCCAACTGTGTTCTTCATTTATATGTATCGCAGTGAAAAAACTACGAAAGATGAGAAGTCTCGCCTACTTGCTTATATTCCATTATTTTTATCAGCGGTAATGTTCTGGGCTATACAAGAACAAGGGGCAACAATTTTAGCTACGTATGCAGATGAGCGTACTCAGTTAAGTATTGGAGGCATTCAGCTTCAATCTTCATGGTTCCAGTCGTTGAATCCTTTATTTGTCATAACATTGGCACCATTATTTGCGATGCTATGGCTTAAATGGGGGGACAAGCAACCAACTACACCACGTAAGTTTTCATATGCATTGTTTTTTGCAGGTCTCTCATTCTTAGTAATGATGATTCCAGCATACTTATCTGGTGGGGAAACGTTAGTAAGCCCTTTATGGCTAGTCCTGTCATTCTTCCTAGTAGTGGTTGGTGAGTTATTATTATCACCAGTTGGTCTATCTGCTACAACAAAGTTGGCACCGCAAGCCTTTGCAGCACAAACTATGTCATTATGGTTTTTAACAAGTGCCGCAGCACAAGCAATTAATGCGCAATTAGTAAAGGTTTATGAAGTTGTAAGCGAATTCACATACTTCGGCTTCTTAGGTTCATTATCTATTGTGGTCGGAATTATTATATTAGTACTTTCACCGATTATTTCAAAAGCGATGAAGGGTATTAATTAAAAGAAAGATGCAAGTACAGTTTGATTAGTAACTGTACTTGCATCTTTTTTTGCTATCTAAATAAAAGTCTATCTAAGAAATTTAGAGTGAAATATATTATCGTAAGTAGTTAATTTATTGAATGTGGGTATAAGTTTCTATGTAGATAATAATCATTTTCGTTATAATAGTCTTAATAATATGAAAATTTAAGGGGTTGGAAGCCATGAAAGAAGAGTTAGATTATTTGAGGCCAAGGTTAATGGAGATTTTTACGTATTTACATGCAAATCCTGAAATTAGCTGGCATGAAGTAGAAACCACCAATTATATAGTTGAGCTATTAACACAGGAAGGATTTTCTCCTATACGGTTTAAAAATTCCACAGGTCTATACGTCGATGTTGGCCATGGATATCCAAAAGTGGGGTTAAGAACAGATATAGATGCCTTATGGCAGGAGGTCGATGGTCATTTCCGTGCAAATCATTCCTGCGGTCATGACGGACATATGACGATGGCCATTGGTACGCTATTACTTTTAAAAGACTTACAGCAATCATTTAATGGTACAATTCGTGTTATTTTCCAACCGGCAGAAGAAAAGGGAACTGGAGCGTTATCTGTTTTAGAGGAAGGTGTTATTGATGACTTAGATTATTTATTTGGTGTTCATGTACGACCTGTCCATGAGCTAGAGGATGGTACGTATTGTGCTGCGCTCTATCACGGTGCCTCTCGCTTGCTTGAGGGGGAGATTATAGGGGAGGATGCCCATGCTGCAAGACCTCACCTAGGCATTAATGCCATTGAAGTAGGCGCAACGATCATTGAAGATTTAAGAACTATTCATACTGATCCTATGGTGCCAGTGTCTGTTAAGATGACGAAATTTCATGCTGGTGGAGATTCAGGCAATATTATTCCTGGTAATGCATCGTTTACGATTGATATTCGTGCCCAGCAAAATAATGTAATGGATGATTTAGCACAAGGGGTAAAGCGCGTTATAGATTCCTCTAAAATCTTGCATAAGGTGCAGATTGAATTACGCACTGTTGCGAATATTGTAGCTGCTGAAGTCGACACAAGTGCACAATACATGATGGAGCAGGCCATTATACAGGCTGTGGGATTATCGAATTTAAGAAAGCCAGTTCATACACCTGGTGGAGAAGATTTTCATCACTATGCTGTGCAACGACCACATTTAAAAACAACGATGCTTGGCTTGGGCTGTGGTCTTACACCGGGATTGCATCATCCAAAAATGAAATTTAAACAAGCAAGACTTGTCACGGGAGTTGAAATTCTAACGAGGGCAGTACTGCTAGCATTGGATTCAGGGCAGACAAAGGAGGCGTCAGCATAATGTTAGAGCAAGTGCGTATACAGAAAGTAATGACACCGGTAGAAATTGCAGAGGTCCAAAAATTGAATGCAGAAATATGGGGTAGCCAAGCAATTCCCTCCCATCAATTACTAGCAGCTGTACAAAATGGTGGGTTAATAGTAGGGGCATATTTAGGAGAAAAGCTAATTGGCTTTAACTATTGCTTCGTGGGTTATCAAGATGGCGAAATGTACTTACATTCGCACATGATTGGTGTAGAAAAAGCATATCGTGAACAAGGTGTAGCTGAATTATTGAAGCACGCGCAACAAGAATATGCAAAAGAACATGGTTTTCAGCTTGTCCGTTGGTTAATTGAACCGTTAGAAGTACGTTTAGCTAATCTAGCGTTTCTAAAACTAAATGCCACTAGCTATCAATATGAAAATGATTACTATGGCCCGCTCCAGGATGATTTTAATGAAGGACTACCTTCAGATAGGTTAGTCGTTGAATGGTGGATCGAGCGTGACCAAATGACAGATAGCCTTGATGAATTAGAAGAAATAGCGGGGGAGATTGTACCGTGGACATTAACCGTCGATGGCTTACCTGCGCTTGATGTGGAAAATGCATTTCAGATGGAGCAGTCCTTTTACAAGGATGCCTATCTCTTACCAATTCCACAATCTTTACAGAAAATGAAAGTAGAGAGTCCAAAACTTGCAGAGGATTGGCGTTATAAAATACGCACAATCTTAACTACATTATTTAATCAAGATTATGCCATTGTACGTATGAAGAAGCACCCAGAATATGTTCATAGCTATCTGTTAGTCAGACGCTCCTTATTAGCCTTATAATAAGGATAAGGAGTGAATATCGTGAGAGTAGAAAAGATAACGTTAAGGCACTTAAAAATGCCCATGAAAACACCATTTACAACGAGCTTTGGCACAGTCGATGAAAAAGAGCTGTTATTAGTAGAAGCAAGAGATGAGTCAGGAATTACAGGATGGGGAGAAACCGTTGCTTTTGTAGCACCTTGGTATACAGAAGAGACATTAAAGACCACATGGCATATGCTACAGGATTTTTTGATACCCATCTTGTTACATAAAGAGATTGGGCATCCAGATGAGGTCAATTCCTTATTTGCCCCTATTCGTCGAAATTGTATGGCGAAGGCTTCGATAGAGGGTGCTGTCTGGGACATCTATGCTCAACTAACGAAGCAATCACTTGCACAGGCATTAGGTGGCCAAAAGCAGCGTATTGAAGTCGGAGTCAGTGTAGGTATCCAGCCTTCCACTGCGCAATTAATAGAGGTAATAAAAAGTCATATTGAAAAGGGTTACAAAAGGGTGAAAATAAAAATAAAGCCTGGCTATGATGTTGAGGTAGTACGAGCAATCCGTGCGGAACTACCAGACTTACCTTTGATGGTGGATGCAAACTCTGCTTATACATTAGAGGATATAAATATACTTCAGCAGCTGGATGACTTTCGTTTATTAATGATTGAACAACCATTAGCTACGGATGATATTGTCGATCATGCAACATTACAGAAAAAGTTAAAAACGCCTATTTGTTTAGATGAAAGTATCACATCTTTTGAGGATGCCAGACGAGCGATTGAGCTTGGGAGCTGTGGTGTTATTAACATCAAGATTGGACGAGTAGGTGGTTTAACAGAAGCGAAACGAATCCATGATTTATGTAAAGTGAAACGAATTCCAGTTTGGTGTGGTGGTATGTTAGAAGCAGGGATCGGACGAGCACATAATATTGCCTTAACATCGCTTAGTCATTTTATTTTACCTGGTGATACTGCAGGTTCTAGTCATTATTGGTATGAAGATATAATTGTTCCTGAAGTAGTAGTGAAAGATGGTTATATTGAGGTGTCGCAGTCAGTTGGTATTGGGTATGCGCCTAATATGACTATTATTGATAAGTTAACGATTAGTACAGAGGTCTATCAATAAAGCATTAGTAAGTCAATAAAGGAAAAACAAGGAGAGAACTGATTGAAAAAAAGCTTGCAAGTCGGTGGGGCCTATGTAGGAATCATCGTTGGAGC
Source organism: Lysinibacillus sp. FSL K6-1151 (assembly GCF_038630755.1). Lineage (NCBI taxonomy): Bacteria > Bacillati > Bacillota > Bacilli > Caryophanales > Bacillaceae > Lysinibacillus > Lysinibacillus sp. FSL K6-1151. The sequence goes on along the minus strand of NZ_CP152040.1, from coordinate 4,226,206 downwards.
TGGATTTGCATCAGGACAGGAAATTGTCCTCTATTTTACAAGCTATGGCTTTCAAGGCGTATATGGTGCGCTGTTAGCCATGGTTGGCTTCTCTATTGTTGGCATGTGTATTGCTCAAGTGAGCTCAAGACTCCGCACAGCCTCACATAAGGATTTGATTTATCAAATTTCAGGGAATACGATTGGCTTTGTGTTGGATTTTGTATTATCTCTCTTTTTATTTGGTGTAGCCGTGATTATGTTTGCTGGTGCGGGTGCAACATTTCAGCAAATGTTTGGACTACCTATTTGGCTAGGGAGTATTTGTATGATTTTACTTACAGTAGCTACGGTCATGATGGATGTCAAAAGCATTATTAATATCATTGCCCTTGCCACACCCTATCTACTAACAATTGTCTCTATTATCGCAATCTATGCTATAGCAACGATGGACCTTACCTTTGTAGAGCAGGCAGTTATTGCCCAACAGGTTCAAGTAAGTGCAAACAGTTGGTGGGTGACGGCCTTACTGTATATGTCATTCAATGTAGGGGTTAGCTTTTCTTTACTAACGGTTATGTGTGGTTCTATACGCAATGCCAAAGTTGCTGGCATGGGTGGCATAATTGGTGGCATTTTGTTAGGCGCTTTAATTTTACTTGTTAATTTTTCCCTTCTAGCAAAAATGAATATCATTGTTGGATTAGATATTCCAATGCTAGCCTTAGCAAATGAAATCCATCCTATAGTGGGCCTTTTAATGGCAATTTCCCTTTTGGGGATGATTTATAATACGGCCGTAGGAATGCTCTATTCTTTCATGGTAAGGTTTTTCGAGCCTAGTAAAGCTAGCTTTAGAGTAGCAGTTATTTTTATAGGTGGTCTCGGATTTCTAGCGAGTCTTGTAGGATTCACGACACTAGTCGCAAAGCTGTATGCAGTAATGGGCTATGTAGGTTTGGTGTTAATTATATTTATTGTTTCTGCGTGGTTAAGAGGTACGAGGAAGATTATTTAATATAAAAATGGTAATTGAGAGATAGCTTTTGTTCTCAATTACCTTTTTGTTTGGATAAAAAATTTGTAGAAATAGTGAATTATTTCAGTTGTAAAGTTTAGCGAACTTACTGATATTTTGTTTATTAGACACGTTTTTTAGTTAATACTCAATAAAACGAGAATAATTCTCAATTGTTGGTTGACTGAGAATAAAATCATGCTTATAATGGGAAACGTGAGTAATGATAATCATTTTCACTAGAAAGTGAATTACACACAAAAATGAAATCTACCGGGGATTACTATGAAAATAAGATATCTTTTAACAGCAACGATTGTGCTGTCTATTGTGTCGCTATTTATCGGAGTAATAGATATTAAGCCTAGCGACCTATTAGACTTTCAATCAGAAGAAGCTAGACTATTTTTAATTAGTCGTGTACCTAGACTTGTTGCTATTTTGCTAGCAGGTGCAGGTATGAGTATTGCTGGTTTAATTATGCAAAGCTTAAGTAGGAATAAGTTCGTATCGCCAACAACAGCTGGTACATTAGATGCCACGCGGTTGGGTGTATTGATTTCCATGATGTTCTTTACGAATGTCACGTATTTTCAAAAAATTTCCTTCGCTTTCATATTTGCTTTAGCCGGCACATTACTATTTATGCAAATATTAAACCGAATTAAGTTTAAAGATGCGATTTTTATACCGCTTATTGGCTTAATGTATGGAAATATTTTGTCCTCCGTTACAACATTCTTTGCGTACAAGGCGAATATTATCCAGAACATTTCTGCATGGTTACAAGGAGATTTCTCATTAATCATGAAAGGCCGTTATGAACTGTTATACATAAGTGTGCCAGTACTTATTTTAGCTTACATTTACGCAAATCGTTTTACTGTAGCTGGGATGGGAGAGGATTTTGCAAAAAACCTTGGTCTATCCTATAAATTTGTGGTGAATTTAGGCTTAGTGTTGGTAGCCCTTATCTCCACAACAGTGGTGTTAACAGTCGGTGTCATTCCTTTCCTTGGTTTGATTATTCCAAACATAATTTCACTGTTTAAAGGTGATAATTTGGCAAAAACCTTGCCACATACAGCATTACTTGGTATGTCATTTTTATTATTCTGCGATATCTTGGGACGTGTACTGATTTTCCCTTATGAAATACCAATTAGTATGACTGTTGGTGTAATTGGAAGTGCCATCTTCCTATTCATGTTGTTTAGGGGGAGAGCATATGCGTAATCGTACAAAAATGTTCATTTTACTAGGTCTTGCCGTAATAGCCATTTTATTGTATTTATTTTGGGCACTAAATGGTAACTATCATTATGCTTTTCCACGTCGTGTCATAAAGGTAGTAGCGATGTCGTTAACAGGTATAGCTATTGCCTATTCAACAGTAGTTTTCCAGACAATTACCCATAATCGTATTTTAACGCCAAGTGTCATGGGATTAGATGCTTTATATATGTTGATTCAAACATTCATCTACTTTTTCTTTGGCTCTACATCTATATTAGTCATTAATATTTACTATAATTTCACGCTTGCTATTGTAGTGATGATTATATTCGCTTTAATTTTTTACCGAGTATTATTTAAAGAAGGAAAGCGACCGATTTATTTTTTACTGCTTGTCGGAATGATTGTTGGTACGTTTTTAGGAAGTATTACGACGTTCTTCCAAGTATTAATCGATCCTAATGAGTTTTTAGGTTTACAAAGTAAAATGTTTGCAAGCTTTAATAATGTCAATTCAGATTTAGTTTGGCTAGCAGGTGTTATCATTTTAATAACGTTTGCATATGGTGCTCGCCACATGAATCAATTAGACGTGATGTCCTTGGGACGAGATACAGCGATTAATTTAGGTGTACCTTACGATAAGTTGGTACAACGTATGTTGATTTTAGCTTCGATCTTGATTGCCGTTTCGACGGCGCTCGTTGGGCCGATCACATTCTTTGGTTTAATTGTTGCAAATTTATCGTATCAGTATTTCAAAACATACAAGCATTCTATTTTGATTACTGGCTCCTGTGTCATGAGTATTATTGCTTTAATCGGTGGACAGTGGATGGTTGAACGTGTATTTGGTTTCAGTACTACACTTAGTGTCATTATTAATTTTGTGGGTGGGGTTTACTTCATCTACTTATTATTAAGAGAAAGTAGGTCAGCAGGATGATTCAAGTCAAAGAAATTACGAAGTTTTTTGGGAAAAAGCCTGTCGTTCAAGATGTAAGTGTTGACATTGTTTCAGGAAAAATCACATCTTTTATTGGACCGAATGGTGCAGGGAAGTCCACGCTACTTTCAATGGTAAGCCGTTTACTGAATGCAGATACTGGCGAAGTACTACTCGATAAAGCAGATGTACGTCGTTGGAAATCAGATGATTTTGCCAAGCGTGTCTCGATATTAAAGCAATCAAACTTTATGAATGTCCGTCTAACCATTCGTGAGCTTGTATCCTTTGGTCGTTTCCCTTATTCAAAAGGAAACCTAAAGCCTGAAGATGAAGAAAAAGTGGACGAAGCTATTCGCTACATGAATTTAGAAGATATGCAACAAAGTTATTTAGATGAACTATCAGGCGGTCAACGTCAGCGTGCTTTTATTGCAATGGTTATTGCGCAGGATACAGAGTATATCTTACTGGACGAGCCATTGAATAATTTAGATATGAAGCATTCTGTCCAGATTATGAAGATTTTACGTAAACTTGTTGATGAGTTAGGGAAAACAGTGGTCATCGTATTACATGATATTAATTTTGCTTCTGTTTATTCTGATAATATCGTGGCATTGAAAGATGGCCGTGTAGTTAAAAACGGTCCTACAAATGACATTATTAACTCAGATGCATTGAAGGAAATCTATGATATGGATATCCCTGTTCAAGAACAGGATGGCTGTCGAATTTGTGTTTATTTTAATTCGTAAAAATAGTTATCGATGGATCAACCATCAATTGACTATCAAATAAATTATTTAAAGGAGAATTTTACAATGAAAAAATGGAAATTACTTACGGTATTAATGGCAATGATGCTATTAGTATTAGCTGCTTGCGGTTCAAAAGACGAAGCAAAAGAAGAAGATAAAGGGACTTCAACTGACAAACCGGCTGAAGAACAAAATGAAGAATCATCAGTATACCCACTAACAATTCCTGGAAGCACGGTTGAAGGTCGTGATAGCACTACTACATTTGAAGAAGTAAAACTTGATAAAATGCCAGAAAAAGTTGTCGTTTTTGATAATGGTTTCCTAGATACATTAGATGCTTTAGGTGTTAATCCTACTGCTGTAGTACAAGATTCATTACCAGCTTACTTAAGCAAATATAAAGATAGCACTTATGTAAATGCAGGTACATTATTCGAGCCTGATTATGAAAAACTATCTGAAATCAACCCTGATATTATTTTCATCTCTGGTCGTGCATCAGCAGCTTATGCTGAATTATCTAAAATTGCACCTACTGTATATGTTGGTGTAGATAACAATAACTTCTTAGAGTCATTCAAAGCTAATACAGAATTAGCAGGTAAAATCTTTGGTAAAGAAAAAGAAGCAGCAGATGCAATTGCTGCCTATGAAGCAAAAGTAGAAGAAGTAAAAGCAAAAGCAACTGCAACAGAAGAAAAAGCATTAATCGTTTTAGGTAGTGAAGGTTCATTATCTGTATTTGGTCCTGGTTCACGTTTCGGTGTGATTCATGATGTGTATGGTGTAAAAGCTGTAGCTGAAGCTAGTGGCTTCAAAATCGAGTCACATGGTGATAATGCAAGCTTTGAATTCGTACGTGAGAAAAACCCAGATATCTTATTCGTTGTTGACCGTGACGCTGTTGTAAATGAAAACGGTGAATCAGGTACAAAAGCTGCAATTGAAAACGAAATCGTAAGTGCAACAAACGCTGTGAAAAACGGTAAAGTATTCTACCTAGATCCAGAAGTTTGGTACCTTTCAGGTGGCGGTTTACAATCAGAAACACAAAAAGCTGAAGATGTGTTAAAGGCGTTTAACTAATATGTTTGTACAAATTAAACGTATCGTTGTGACGGAAGGGAATTCGGATAAGGTTGTGGAACGTTTTGGTGCTAAGCCAAACAGTCCATCATTACTTGAACAACAACCTGGTTATATTGATAAACAGGTTCTTGTAAAGAAAGTTCGCCGCGGTGATGAGGAAGTGCTAGTGATGGTTCGCTGGGAATCAGAAGAAGCATGGAAAAATTGGGAGAAGAGCCCTGAGCATATTGCCGGCCACAAGGCAAGCGCAGGAAAGCCAAAGCCTGATCATATCATTGAAAGTGGACAAGAAGTTTATTATGTAAAAGGTTAATAGCCTTAAGGTGTCTCAAGAGATTGAGGCACCTTTTTTAATACATATAAAAGCAGGTCACGTTGATGATGGTGACCTGCTTAACTATATTTTAATGTTTAATTGATGTTTTTCGCCACCCACTAAATGTTGAATCCATATTAAAGGATATCGTGCTCTCATTGATGGACAATCCTGAAATGCTTGTATTTCCTTGCTCATCAAAATGATCTTGAGTCGTCGTCTCCATTTCTAGCCCTCTAGCATTGATGATGGTGTATTGTGGTGTCATATAGACAGAAGGTGAATCTAGGTTTAATCCAAAGGTAAAAGGATTGACAGATGCCATACTGGATAAACTTTCGGTCGAAACTCTTATAATGCCATGCTGCTCCATATAAAGATCCCTTTTTTGTTGGAATGTATCCTCAAATCCAGGAATATCACTAATAAGATTTGATACGGTTGAAATACCTTGATATGCTGCTAAAGTTTCTTGATAAGCTTTTAACTCGGATTGAATAATGACTTGCTCCATTCGATGTTGATCAATTGTAGGCTGTTTAATTGTAATTTCTTCAGCTGAGACAGAGATATTACATGAAAAAGTAGCCGTAAGTATGAAAATAGTTTCATTTAATGCATTTTTCAATATTAAATCACTCCCAGTACAAAAGAATTTATTGTTCACTAATGTTTAATTTATTGCTATAAAATCTTTTGTTCTAATAATACAGATATTGTAGTAATATTAAATTCAATTAATTTAGAATATTTTAGTAATTAAGGCAGAGACAAACATACAGAAAATAATATTTATTTCAAACCGTAAGTCCTGATCCCCTTATTTGTAAATTAAATATGTATTAGACAGTACAGATAGTCATTTACCAGTACTTTCATTTGTTTTACATAGCAGTAGTATATTGAGCAGGATAAAAATCTTGCTATAGCTAAAATTACTAATCCTCGAGTTACTATAAGCGTAACATCTGTTAGAACGCCATTTCAAGGGTAAGTTTACGCCACTTTAGTGGCGGTGCTTAGTTCTCTACCGCCATTTTTTTAGTAATTATTAGCAAAAATCTGGCGTGGTTTGCATGAATAACGCCATTTTTTGGCGGTCTCTATCTCTAAAAAAGAATTAATGCTTTTATATGGCTTACCTAATTATGTTACTAGTATTAATTCCCACTAATCTATATAATATCTAGTAATATGCTAGAGAGGAGAGAGGACTATTGAACGGTTTAGATGAACGTATTAATGAATCATTAGACATTCTTATAGAAAATGAGACATTACTGGGACATGAGCTACAATTACTGTTAAAAAGCTTTAAAGAAGAAAAAACAACCAGAGGTTTTTCCTTTGGTAAGTTATGCTTTTGGCATTACGAAGCATTTTCTGACGGAGTAAATGAAGATATCTATAAAGTAGCTGCGGCAATTGAACTTTTAATACTTTCCTTTGATATTATTGATGATATACAGGATAAGGATTCAGACTATATTTGGAGTAAAACACCTGAGTTATCATTAAACGTTGCCTTAGCAATGCTGATCATGGCTTCTAAAGCAATCGATGACACTTCCTTTGAGCATAAACAAGTTGCTATAAGACTACTTGAGAAATACGCGTTACAAAGTATAAATGGTCAACAACTAGATTTACTAAATAATTGCCGCGATGAAGAATCCTATGTACAAATGATAACTCAGAAATCTGGCTCTTTAACAGCAATGGGCTGTTTGATCGGCGAAGTACTTGCAAAAGGGGAAGTTTCTAAAGAAGTAGAGGAGTATGGGAAATACATAGGTATTATCCAGCAAATTAAAAATGATATACAAGGCTTGAAAGTGTGGGGCCCTAAAAATGACCTGCTAAACAAAAAATATTCATTGCCTATTATATACCTTTTAACCAAGAAAAATGATATTTCAAATTCTGTTGCCAGCTATTATAATGATGATATAGTTACAGTTTTAGATCAAAATGCAACAGAAAATGAGTTGACAAATAGTGGAGCAATACGCTATGCCATCACAATAAAAAATGTTTACAAGTTTAAAGCCTTGAATTACCTTGAAAATGTAGAGATAAACGAATTAGGTAAAATATATCTGCAAGAATTAATGAAATGAGGAGAGATTAGTATGATTAATGTAATCCAGTATTTAGAACAAAATCCTAGCCTAGTTGGACTATTAAAAGAACAAAAAGCCTCATTAATTGGAGTTTCACCTGTTGAACAAAAAGCAATTCTAGAAGCATTTAGCGGAGAGATGATTGCAGAAAGTGATGTTTGGAACTAAAAACATTGCGTAGTAAATTATTTTGGCCAGCTATAATTCTCTATTTAATGATTGGCTTTTATTTAAATTATGTGAATTATAGCGCGCCATATATTGATATTGAGGTAGAAAAAGAAAATGGTCAGTGGGTAGTAACTCAACTTGATTATAAAGACTGGGCGGACAGTCAAAATATAGCCATTGGTGATGTTATTGTAAAGGTAGATGAACGTCCAATTGACCATTTAAATCAGCTGAAGTATAAATCCAAAATATTATCAGCTAATGATTTAACAGTTATGAAGCCAAGTGGAAGTTTAATAAACATACATATTAGACACTTAGATATTCCTCAGCAATTTTTATATATATTTTTTGTTCCGGCGTGTTATTATTTTTTGACGTTATTCATTGCGTTTTATTTACATTCCAAGCAAAGGAATTCAAAGTTAGCAGACTTACTTATTCTTTTTATGTTAAATGTTTCATTAGCATATGTGAGCAGTGGTGTCTCTGGTAGGTTAGATGCGATCGGTATTATCGTCAATCGTAGTAGTATGGTGTTATGTTTAGTCCTATTATTACATTTTTTAAGAAATTACTTTTTATTTGTGAAAGCGAATTGGGTATTTATGGATAATATCAAACTCTTTTATGTTTTCCCCATAATCGCTTTTATACTAGGTTTTACAGGCACTATTTATCCTGCTGCTAACGATATTCTTTCCAATATTGTATTAGCCATGTTTCTTCTTCTCCTTGTGATTATCCTTAGTATTTTACTAATAAGCTATTTCAAATACAGCTCACCACAGTTGAAAATTTTATTAAATAGTATATTAATACCGTTTCTACCATTTCTTTTTTTGTATGCACTTCCACAAATTCTTTTTCATACGTACATTCTTTCAGCTGAAATTTGCTCATTATTTTTATTGCTTATACCTTTTAGCTTTATCTTTACACAACTAACGGAAAGGCTATTTGATATTGAGTATCATATTACAAGATTACGCTATTATGTCATATTCTCTTTAAGCTTTACGTTATGGATTACTATGGGACTGTATTTTATTGCAGGACAGTATTTAACTATGACTGTCATGTCAGGAGTAGCACTTTTTACATTTTCATCATTAGTAATTCTCTTTTACGTAAAAGAAAAGGTTGATTATCGAAAACGGAAAATACTATTTTCTACAAAAGGTGACTATATTCATCAACTATATACTGCTGTAGATAAAATTGGTAAAACCATTAAAATCGACGAGCTTTTAGAGAAATTTGCTTATGAAGTTTCTATGCATCTTGAGTTAGAGGATGTTTTTGTCATAACATATAACTATGTTACGAATGAATTCTTAACGATGGCTGGAGAAAGTTTTACGATTCATCCTGATACTGTGGAAGAGTTGAGATTAGGAGAAATAAGAAAGATAGACAAAGTGTATGTAGCCTTTCTCCATCAAGACGCACATTATAAAAGAGCATTAGTTTTGGGGCATAATAATACGATCCATTTAAAAGATGAGGAGCTTTTATGGCTTGAATTGCTCCTATTGTATGTAAATAATTTTATTGAAAATACAAAGATGGTGGAAGAACTGATAGAGGAACTAAAGCATATGAAACAGGCTGACGATGGTCAGTTACCATGGCTAAATAAGCTATTATGGTTAAGGTTTGAAGAAGAAAAATACCAGTTAGCTCAAGAGTTACATGACACCAATTTACAAGAGCAACTCCATATTGCACGAGAAGTGGATGTCCTTGTTAATGCAAAGAATACATCGGATATTCAAGAGCAACTTGCTAAAATTCATAAACAAATGCTTATCTCTTTATATGAATTGCGGAGCTATTGTGAAAATCTAAAGCCTCCTTTATTGGATACTTTAGGTTTAAATGCTGCATTAGAAAAGTTAATTCGAAAAGTTCAAGAAAGAGCTAACTTTGTGCTCATTTATACAATCGATCGTCTTTATTTAGAGGATGAGCGCATGAATTTAATGATTTATCGATTGTTTCAAGAACTACTGAATAATGCGTTAAAGCATTCCTATGCCGCATCCGTTGAAATCCATTTAAATGAGATGAATGATGGCTTTGAAATCATTTATAATGATGATGGTGTAGGCTGTAACGTGGAGGATATTATTGTAGCAGAGTCTATGGGTATTCGAGGTATGCAGGAGCGTGTAAAAGCATTTAATGGGCAATTTTATATTGACGCTCACATAAACAAAGGGATGTCTATTAGAATAATAGTGAAAGAAGGGAGTGAAACACTTGATTACGATGCTCATAGTGGATGATCACCCAATAGTATTAGAGGGAACTAAAAACTTATTTCAAGAAAATGATGATATTATCATTGATACGGAAAGCGATGCTACTTGTGTTATTCAAAGAATAAAAAATAAGCCATATGATATCTATTTGATTGATATCAATATGCCACTCGAAAATGGCATTAACTTAGCCCGTAATATTAAAGCTTTTCAGTCAAATGCTGCAGTTATCCTCTATACAGGTGATGATATCACGGATTATTACCCGCTTATTTTGGAAAGGAAAATAGAAGGCATTTTAGCTAAAACGGCCTCTAAAGAGCAGATTTTACGAACGGTGAGGGCCATTGCAAATGGGGAAATTGTTTTACCTAAAAATTTCTTGGATTTTTTGGATGATAAATTTAAACTGCAAGATGCAAAAGATATTCATTTAAATGAAAAGGAAAAGAAAATTTTAAGATTGATTGCGGAGGGCCATACAAATAAAGCCATCGCGATTGAATTAAACATTCCTCAGCGAACAACTGAGAGATATTTGACACAACTCTTTTCTCTGCTCAATGTAGATTCACGAACAGAGGCTGTAAATCTAGCTGAAAGAATGAATTTACTCTAAACTATTTCTATGCTATACTCTTGGTATATTTTTCAATAAAAAGGGAGCTTTCTGGGAGTTTACTATCCTAAATATTACCTTAGTAAAATAAAACCATATTTATATGAGAAATAACCTATAAAATACTAGGAACACCGCCAAAAAAGTGGCGGTGTTTTTTATGACCGCCAAATCACGCCAGATTTTCACTTGAATCACGCCAAAAAATTGGCGTAAACCCGAAGTTGAAAAGACGGTGTAAGTACTGGTACGCTTAAATTAACGGTGGTTAAGTAGATTTGCTTTAGTGAGTAATAGACAATAGATTTTATTAGAATAAGCAGCCTGACTATCTATGAATAAAGTAGCGTTAGTAGATTGTAGAATGTTACTAGCTAGTCAATATACTTCACCATAAAACTTTATAAAGGTAGGCGTGTATTGTGAAAGTAGAACTTGAAAATTTGTTTTCCGTAGATGAAACTAGTCAAGATCAAGTTATTAACGTTTATAATCGTCATGGTATTGCGATTGGTGCGCCTGAAATTAGAAAAAGAAATTTAAAAACAAAGTTTAATCCTATTTTTACATTAAATGAAGATGTAACATACGAACAGGTAACAGCTTTATATAAATCATTAGAACGCGAATTTGGTATTGTTTCAATAGGAGAACGTTTTTACTTTGAATTTTCAGATATGGAATATGAACGGGCACCATTATTTACTTTAAATTCAACAGGTAATTCACCAGAAATGTTCTTAGAGGACAAAGGGACATTATTTTCTTTAAGCACACACTGTAAATACTGTGGTCTAATGGATAAAGAGCAGTTATCACCTATAGTCATTGATACTACACAAATGAAGGATCGCCATTTAGTCCATGTAAATGGTTATTGGGTTGCTTCTGAGGCACTAGCATCACTCATGAAAAAGGAAAATTTAGAAGGCTTTGAACTTTTAGAGGTTATCCATCAAGGACCTGAAGAAGGAAAGCAACTAGCTTATCAAATTATTCCTGTGCAAGTGCTGCCTGAATGTAGCAAGGATAGAGTAAAATTATATTTTGCAACGGAACAACCTCCATGTAGCTGCGGCTTAAATGGCGTGATTAATGGTCCTGATACCTATGAGCATGAAGATTTAAAGCACTTAAAAGGCGATGTATTTTACTCAGCTGAATGTAGTCACGATGGAAGATATCTTTATAGAAAGACTTTGTTCAGTAAAAGATTTAGAGAAACGATTATAAAAAATGGTATTTCTCGTGAAGTTAGAGGAGAAAAGGATTCAAACTTTGGCCCAAAAGATTGGCTATTTGATCCTGTGTTAATCAAGTAAACGAAGTGGAACAAAAAAGGATAAGGGAGTGTTTAGGATGTTTAGAAAAATACTACCTATAGTAGCCATTTTGTTTATTATTGCATTGGCTATTTCCGATTATTTTAACAAACCTGAAGAAGCATCCATCCATGTTTATCAAGAATACGAACGTGCTTACCTTTCTTAAAACGAGAGTCTATATTTCGCTCAGAATAGACTTATTTATGTTATGATGTGAAGATCATAGCATGAATGTTTTTGAGGTGAAAGAATGAAAAAATGGGCATATCCATTAGCAATTTTAACGCTAATTGTATTTTTCGTAGTAAGAGCTACTTATCAAAGCGAGTTCATGAATACATTTGACGCAAAGATGGCGGAGATCTTTTTTGGTAACGGATTTATAGAAATCTTTCATTATATAGGAGAGCCTAAATTTGTTGTCGCTGTCGCAGTAGTCTTAATGGTGTATTTAGCTTGGAAGGTAAAAAATTATCGAGCCATGCTATTTGTAGTGTTAACTTTTGCAGCGGGCAATGTTTTGAATCAATTACTAAAAAAATGGATCCAAAGACCACGTCCTGAATTGGAGAACCAACTGACATCCTTTAGCTTTCCATCTGGACATGCTATGACGGGTATTCTGTACTTATTCACAATCGCTTATATTTTCGCCGAGAATAATAGTAAAGGTCGTAAAATTGTGCTGTGGCTAGGTGCAATAATTCTAATGGTACTCATTGGATTATCACGTATTGCAGGAGCTCGACACTTTGCTACGGATGTGCTTGCAGGTTGGAGTATGGGATATACTTGGTTTATCATCTGTGTCATCTGGTATGAACGTCGTAAAAAATCGTTTCAATCAAACCATAAATAAAAAAGTATAAGTAGTATCAGTAGTATCAGGATGAACTGGTACTGTCTACAAAAGGAATCGAGAAATTTAATCTCGATTCCTTTTTACATGTTTCGGTCCTTTTTATAAGCATTTCTTTAAATTCCCCACAACATCACAGTCGTGACAGCAAGATAAGCAAAATGTCTCTGTCTTTGCTATATTTGATTATCTTCTATGTAGAAGTAGATGAAACGGGAGGCAGTGACTCTCTCAGAAAGAATGTGCTCACGGTTTTTTATATACTAATGAATGAGCATGATTTCCCTATTGTAAAGAATGATATTTACCTTATAAAAAAGAATTGCGTATAGGAAACTTCTAAGTTAAGATGAGTACAATAATAAAAAGAGAAAAGGAAGAAGGGAATGGACGGAAATGTTTTACTGGCACTAGGGTTGACTCTTTTTGCCGGACTTGCAACAGGTGTAGGTAGTTTAATCGCCTTTTTTACATCAAGAACAAATACAAAATTTTTATCATTTGCATTGGGCTTTTCAGCAGGGGTCATGATATATGTATCCCTTGTAGAAATTTTTGTTAAAGCGAAAGATGCTTTAACCGACGCATTAGGCACAACAAATGGCTATTGGATGACAATTCTCGGATTTTTTGGCGGGATGTTATTTATTGCTTTAATAGATAAATTTATTCCTAAGGCTACTAATCCTCACGAAGTAAAGCTAGTTGAAGATGTGAATGCAGTGAAGCCTCAGGTCAATGAAGAGCATTTGATGAAGATGGGTATTTTTACAGCTCTCGCTATTGGCATTCATAATTTTCCTGAGGGCATTGCTACATTTATGTCAGCTATTAATGACCCAAATGTGGGGATTGCTATTGCTATTGCAGTAGCCATTCATAATATTCCAGAAGGCATTGCTGTATCAGTCCCTATTTTCTTTGCAACGGGCAATCGTCGAAAAGCTTTTAAGTTATCTTTTTTATCAGGATTAGCAGAGCCTGTCGGTGCACTAGTAGCATTTTTGCTCCTTATGCCCTTTTTAACAGATGTAATGTTTGGCATCGTGTTTGCTGGTGTTGCAGGCATTATGGTTTTTATTTCATTAGATGAATTATTACCTGCAGCGCAAAGATACGATGAAACACATTTATCCATGTATGGTCTAGTAGGGGGAATGGCTGTCATGGCCATTAGCTTAGTATTATTAGCATAATTAAAATAGGAAAAGGGAGTCATTTAAAGTGGCTCCCTTGTTATTTTTCTATATTGTAGGAACAGCCTTTTTTGATTCCACAAGCTCTTGTACACTATTTAGACAATCATGAAATGTAGTAAAAGGTTTATATGGAATATGAAGCTCCTCACAGCGCTGAACGAGATGATCTCTAGCAAGAACAATATCTGCTAGTTTAGCTGCCTCAAAATCAGAAAGAGAGTCACCAATCACAATTTTAAAATGATCCTCCTCTGCAACCTTCCGCATCACGCTAGGTTTACAGCAACCGCAACCTTGTGTGCTATATTTAACACATTCCTCGTCACAGTTATTTGGATAGATTAGTTCTATTTGTTCACCTGAAAAATCGGCTTTATTACAGTAGATGCCCGAAAAAGGACCATATTTTTCAACTAGAGGCTCAATGAAAAAATCAACGCCACCGCTTACAATATAAAATGGTATGTTATGGTCTTGAGCATAGCGAACAAAATCCCCAAAGCCCTCACGAATTACTGCTGAATCCATAAGATATTGAATTACTTCATCTTTTTGTTGAGTAGAAAGTAGATGAAACATAGCAGAAAGCCCATCTTTAAATGAAATGGTTTGTTCCATCATGGCTTTAGCAATTTTTTCAGAATCCTCTCGTACAAATTCAGTCATTAATGAAAAGATATTATCAGTTTCTGTTATCGTGCCATCGAAATCACAGAATATAATTGGTTTCAAGATAGTCCCTCCTTAGAAAAGCACGTATAAAATATCCTTTTCTATACTTCTATCATATTAGTTTTATAAGTACTTGCTTTCAAAAAAACGCCTACTAGGGTAGTAGACGTTTCAAACATTTATTGCTTATGGACTTGCACACCATGTTCATCCGCTTTTGTTAAAATTACTTGATGCTCTGGGAATTGCTTTGTCATTAACTGAACAAAGTCAGTAGCAATAGCAGAAGGAATAATGGAAATCAACGTTGGCCCAGCGCCACTTAGAGCGGTACCGTATGCACCGTTAGCTTTTGCAGCAGTACGAATTTCTGCATAGGCAGGAATTAGCTTTGCACGAAACGGTTCATGGAATAAATCAGCCTCCATATAATGACCAGCACGCTCGAAATCACGTGCCATTAAGGAAGCTGCCAACATATTCGCATTTGCAGAAGCACAAACAGCATAGGCGCGATTTAGTTGTTCTGGTAAAACAGAACGAGATTCGCTCGTTTTGAGCTCAACATCTGGTACGTATACCACAAATGATGCCTCGATATCATTGATATGAAATGTATCGACAATTCCGTTGTCATCCATTGAGGAAATGGTTAATCCCCCTAAAACAGAAGCGGTTGCATTGTCTGGATGTCCTTCAATCTGTGAGGAGAGATTGAGCTTATCTTGAACAGTTAAACCAAGTTCACATACTTGGTTAGCAAGTTCAATACCTGCCACAATCACAGCTGCACTGCTTCCAAGGCCACGTGCTAATGGAAGTTCACTAGTCATCTCGACACGACAAGCAGGTAGTTGCTGATCATATTGATCTGCAATTTTTTTAGCAATGACGTATAGTAAGTGTTCTTCAAGCTCAAACTCTTTAGGACCATTATCATCGAGATGGATAATATTCCATTGATCTTGTAAAGTAACGGTAAGCTTTAAGTAAAGGGACAAGCCGAGTCCTATCGAATCAAAGCCTGGCCCTAGGTTGGCCGTGCTTCCAGGAACTGAGATTTGCCACACTTTACTCATAGTACACCCTCGATATATGCACGAATTTCTTCTTCATCATTTTTAAGGGACACTACTTCTACAGTAGAAACGTTCATAGCTGTATCAGGATCTTTTAGTCCGTTCCCAGTGAAGATTGTGACAACTTTTGCACCCTGTGGTATTTTTCCGTTTTCAACTGACTTAATAACACCTGCTAAAGAAGCAGCAGAGCCAGGCTCAACGAAAATACCTTCTGTACTTGCGATTAATTTATAGGCAGCTACAATTTCTTCATCTGTAACAGAATCAATGATACCGCCAGATTCATCACGAGCTGCTTCTGCCAATTTCCAACTAGCAGGGTTACCAATTCGGATGGCTGTTGCCACTGTCTCAGGATTAGCAATAGGTTCTCCTTTGACGATAGCTGCGGCACCTTCAGCCTCAAAGCCATACATTTTTGGTAGACCGCAATTTTTCGCTGCATGGTATTCTTTAAAGCCTTTCCAGTATGCAGTAATATTTCCTGCGTTACCTACTGGAATACACAAATAATCAGGTGCTGTACCTAAGCCATCTACAATCTCAAAGGATGCCGTTTTTTGACCTTCAATACGGTATGGGTTCACAGAGTTTACAAGTGCGACAGGAGTCGTTTCACTTACTTGGCGAACAATATTAAGGGCATCATCAAAGTTACCGTCAATTTCGATGATTTTTGCACCATACATGGTAGCTTGAGCAAGTTTACCAAGAGCGACTTTTCCTTTCGGAATAACAACGATGGATTGAATACCAGCGCGTGTTGCATAAGCTGCCGCAGCTGCAGAAGTATTTCCTGTAGAGGCACAAATAACGCATTGACTCCCATCTTCAATAGCCTTTGCAACGGCAAATACCATCCCTCGGTCTTTAAATGAGCCTGTCGGGTTTGCACCTTCAATTTTTCCGTAAAGCTCAATGCCTAGTTTCTTAGATAAATTCACTAAATGTATAAGAGGCGTATTGCCTTCGTTTAAAGTTAAAGCAGGTGTGTTTTCAGTTACGGGTAAAAATTGTTTATATTCTTCAATAAGGCCTTTCCACATAACGATACGATCTCCTTTTGTTCTTATAGGAAGAACAGTTGTTTTTGTATAAAAGACATTTTAACGCAAATCGTACTATTATTTCAATAGCATTTCATTAATTGTCGAAACAATTCGGTAATTTGAATTTTACTTGTCACTTTCTTGAAACAACTGTATAGTAATCTTGTAATGTAAAGTCAAGTGTAAAGACAGGTGGTTGGGATGACAACAAATACAGTAGTAACAAATAAACCTCAGCAATCCATTTCTAGAAATAAACTTTTAGGTGTAGCGGGGGTAGGTTGGCTTTTCGATGCCATGGATGTTGGTATATTATCCTTCGTCATTGCGGCATTGGCAGCTGAATGGGGACTATCACCAAGTCAATCTGGCTGGATAGGTAGTGTTAATTCAATCGGGATGGCTGTAGGAGCACTTTTCTTTGGTGTTTTTGCTGATAAAGTAGGGCGAAAGCAAATTTTTATGTGGACTCTGGTCCTATTTTCTATTGCAAGTGGACTATCCGCTTTTACAACTACATTAACTGCATTTTTAATTTTACGCTTTTTAGTAGGTATGGGGCTAGGGGGAGAATTACCTGTAGCTTCAACATTAGTATCTGAAAGTGTAGCGGCCAAGGAAAGAGGGCGTGTAGTTGTCTTATTAGAAAGCTTTTGGGCGGCAGGATGGTTAATTGCTGCACTTATTTCATATTTCGTTATCCCTACTTGGGGATGGAGAGTGGCCCTTATATTAACAGCTCTTCCAGCCTTTTATGCTATTTATCTTCGTTGGCATTTGCCAGACTCACCACAATTTACGGTGAAGGAAGAATCCAAAAAACGCAGTATTGGCCAAAATATGAAAGAAGTTTGGTCGAAGAAGTACGCACGTTCTACGTTTATGTTGTGGCTATTATGGTTTACAGTTGTATTCTCCTATTATGGCATGTTTTTATGGCTGCCAAGTGTAATGGTTGGAAAGGGCTTTGATATGATTACAAGCTTTAAATATGTTCTAATCATGACATTAGCTCAATTGCCAGGTTATTTTACAGCAGCTTGGTTTATAGAAAAGTTCGGCCGTAAATTTGTCCTTGTTTCCTATCTAATTGGTACTGCTGGAAGTGCTTTCGTTTTTGGGAATGCAGATACACTTGCCGTATTGTTAATTTCAGGGATGTTTTTATCCTTCTTTAACTTAGGGGCATGGGGTGCATTATATGCCTATACACCTGAGCAATATCCAGCTATTATTCGCGGCACAGGTGCTGGCATGGCGGCAGCTGTTGGGCGAATCGGAGGTATTTTTGGTCCATTGCTCGTTGGTTTTTTATTAACGGCAGGCTATGATATAGGCTTTATCTTTGCCATTTTCTGTGGTGCTATCATTATAGGCGTGGTGGGTGTCATCTTCCTTGGAAGGGAAACAAAGCAGCTTGAATTAGAATAAAAATAAAAAGTTCTGGATCAGAGTAATGAATCCAGGACTTTTTTGTTTATATTCGCTAGTGAAATACATAAAAATAAGCATTTATTAATTTTTATTCAATTTTACGAATTTATTTGTTAAAATGACAAATTAATATAAAAAGGTAAATCAAATTGTTCTATTAGCAGGTTAATGTGTTAAAGATTTTTCAGAAAAGTCATTGTATTCAAATTGTAATCGTGATACTGTATTTTTAATCGAATTTTGAGTCAGTAGGAAACAATCTCCCGTTCGTGATAAGGTCATTGAAAGAAAGGTTGTTAGGAATGAGTATTCATGAGGATATAAAGAAAAGGTTTGTAAGGCTGTCAAAGGGGCAGCGTAAAGTAGCACAATTTGTGATGGATAATCCCACTACAGTTATTGCTAATGGAGCAGCAGAGGTTGGCAGGCTGGCGAATGTAAGTGAATCTACAGTAATTCGTTTTTGTTATGCCATGGATTTATCAGGATATGTAGAATTGCAAGAGGAAATTAGAGAATATATGATGTCTCAAAATGAAGGGGTAAATCTACAACCTACATATACAGTAAAAAAATTAACTAATTCTAGCTTTGGTAAGATCATGCAACAAGATAGCCAAAATATTCAAGAAACGATTCAATTGATTAACGATCAGCAAATTCAAAAAAGCTCGAAATGGATGCATGAGGCAGATCATATCTATATTCTTGGTACTCGCCACAATGCATATGTCGCCAATTGGTTAGCCAACACATTAAAAACATTACGTTCTAATATTAAGCAGCTTCGCTTAGACTCGGATGATCTCGTTAATCAAATGAATAGTATGGGCGAACATACGACATTCATTGTACTATCCTTTGATAAACAGATGAAGGATATGAAGACGATTGTTGAAATTGCCAAGATGAAGAAAGTAAAGATTATTGCGATTACAGGGTCTGCATTTTCCCCTATCCGAGAATATGCCAGTGCATTATTTGCTCTTGGCACAAAAAAGCATTCTTCACTAAACATTGCACCAGTCTTATTTTCCTTTTTGCATGCCTTGTTAGAGGAAATGATGAGTCAAGATAAGGGACAATATGAAAAATATCAGCAATCCTATGAGCAAGTTGAAAGTAATGTGTTATTCTTAGATGCTGCTAGAGAGAAGCAGGTTTTTTAATGTAGGCAACGCATAGATGGTGTGTACTCATACACAGGTCTATGCGTGTTTTTATGAAATTCACTATAAAAAAAGATGTCCAAATATGATTTAGACATCTAGGAAAAATGAATTATAGAATTTTACTTAAGCTATATTCATTCACATACGTATCATTTAATTTAATGGCATTTTGTCGGATGCCTTCTTGTTGAAACCCTAGTTTTGTAAAAAGGTGTAACGCTACATTATTATGTTCCATCACCGTTAACTCTAGACGAGAAATGTCTCGCTGTTTAGACCAATTTTCAACAGCGTTCATCAGTGCAGAGCCAATGCCCTTTTGTTGATGTTCTTCCTTTACTGCTAAGCGAACAGAAGCAACATGTCTAGCTTTCGATTGTTTATACCCATGAATGACTGCATAGCCTGCAAAAATGCCATTTAATACACAGAGTAGTATTGTGCGGTTTTTTAGCTGTTTCCAATAGGCTAAATTTTTACGAAGTTGTTGGACCGTTAGATCTACTTCATTTTGAACATTATACATGAAGTCAGTTTGCTGAAAGATTTCCTCTTGTAAATGAATGAATGATCTAGCATCGGATGCTTCAATCCCTCGAATTATGTATGCAGATGGGCTTTCCTCATTGTTAGAAGTACTGCTTTCAGTTGGCTTCATTTGCGAACGTGAGAAAGTTACGCTTGTCCCTAATTTAACATCAATAACATAATAACCTGCATTGGTCCAAGATAAATAGTGTGAGAGAGGGGGCTTAGTTTTTTTCCACCAGCTCTTATTTAAGTAGGCGGCGTTTGGTAATACTTGTCCCATAATGTTTTCTAATTCACTAAAGGATAAAGTGATCTCTTGTTGTAAAGCTACTTCAAAATAGTTTGCTAAAGGAATGTACTTTTTTTCCATCTTCTTTGTCATCGTAATCCCCATTTCCTGAATATCCAAAAATATAGACTATCTGATGATAGCATAAAATTACGATGACTTAAATATGAAAACCCAACTAAATATCTATATAAACTAATTATTTTTTTAAAAAGATGCATTTTTACTATTAAATGTTAAAAATAGGTTGGTAAAAATAGAGAGTATTATAGGAGTGTGTAGACCCAATAAAAGTTATATAGCAACATAAGGTAGTTATAATATATATCTTATTTGCAAAGTATGTATTTAAAGATTAATTATTCTTTTATATAATAAATGATAGGCAGTAAGATTTTATCTGGATTCAGCAAATGCTTTTAGGAGCAAATTTTCGAGTGAGTTTGATGAGGCTTCGTTGATTCAAAGTTACACTTTATCACTTATTAGGCTATAAGATATGATAAAATAAAATACAAATGTAAGTGCTATTTTAGGAGGAATTGATTGAATGAGTAAAGTATTAGTTTTTGGACATAAAAACCCAGACACAGACACAATCACGTCTGCTATTGTATATGCCTATTTAAAACACCAAATTGGTGAAGAAGCTGAGGCAGTACGTCTTGGAGATATTAATAATGAAACTCAGTTTGCATTAGATAAATTTGGTTTTGAAGCACCTCGTTTAATTTCTTCTGTAGTAGGGGAAGGGGACAAGGTAATTCTTGTTGACCACAATGAATTCCAACAATCAGCGGATGGTATTGAGGAAGTACAAATTACAGAGGTAATCGACCACCATCGTATTGCAAACTTCCAAACAGCAGATCCACTATACTATCGTGCTGAGCCAGTAGGTTGTACAGCAACAATTCTAAACAAAATCTTTAAGGAAAATGGTGTAGCAATACCAGCTAATATTGCTGGCTTAATGTTATCAGCAATTGTTTCTGATACATTACTTTTTAAATCACCAACTTGTACAGAGCAAGACGTAAAAGCTGGTGAAGAGCTAGCAAAAATTGCAGGTGTGGACGTTGCAGACTATGGATTAGCTATGCTAAAAGCAGGGGCTGACCTATCTGATAAATCACTAGAAGATCTTTTATCATTAGATGCGAAAGAATTCCAATTTGGTGAGTACAAATCAGTTGTAGCCCAAGTTAATGCAGTTGATATTAATGATGTACTTAATCGTCAAGAAGAACTAGAAATCCTATTAAATAAAAACGTTGCAGAAAACGGCTTAGATTTATTCTTCTTCGTTGTGACAGACATTTTAAATAATGATTCAACTGCTGTTGCAATTGGACAAGTAGCAGAAGCGGCAGCAAAAGGATTCGGTGCGGAACTCATTAACAACCGTGTTGTACTACCAGGTGTTGTTTCTCGTAAAAAACAAATTGTACCAGTATTAACGGAAGCACTAAAATAATAGGCAGAGGCTGGGACAAAAGAATTTTAGCCAAAGAAAACCCCGAACTACGAAATGTTCATTAATGTTTCGTAATAGTTCGGGGTTTCTGTTTAAATTGCTTAGTTCATTCGAAAATTATCCAGCTTTCATATTAATCGAGTTTTAATGGTTGTACTGCTGGGCCTTCAAGTACCTCACCCTTAGCGTTAAAGCGTGAACCGTGGCAAGGACAATCCCATGTCTCATCTGCTTCATTCCATTTCGTTTTACAGCCTAAATGGGTGCAAGTCGGTGCTTTGGCGTTCTTCATATAACCAGCTATATATTCCTTTGCAACAAAGCCCCCTACTTTAAGCATCTGCATGAATTGCGCGCCGAATTTTGTACGTGACGGTGAATAAAGGGCAATGGCACCATCCTCACTCTGTGCGCCTGTAATCAGGGTGGACAAGATGTCACCAGCGACAAAGGAATTGGAAATCCCCCATTTACGGTAGCCAGTAGCAATCAGTACATTAGGTAAGGAGTTTGTAATTCTTCCAACGTAAGGAACAATGTCAGGTGTTTCAATATCTTGAGCTGACCATCGATAAAGTGGCTGTTGTTCAAAGTGTTCCTTCATTTCATTGGAAATCGCTTCATAATACGGCTCCGTATGAACGGTTTCGCCAGCTATATGATTCGCTCCACCCATTACTAAATAATGTTCCTTGTCTATCGTGGCAGTCCGAATCGAACGGGAAGGGAAATCAACGGATAGATATTGCCCCTGCATCGTTTCGGAAATCTTACTAGCAATCATATAAGAGCGATTATTGGACAGTTTAAAAAGTTTGAGTCCTTTAAACGCCTCAATGGGATAATGCGAACACAAAATAAGCTTATTGTATTGAACCGACATATTTTTTTCGGTATGTAAGTTATTTTGTGATATGTTTAATTGCTGAACACGAGTATTGCTGTAAAGTCTTGCCCCCATTGCCTGTGCCTCTTTGACAAGGAAATTACTCACCTCTAAAGGATTTATTTGAGCTTGCTGTGACATACATAATGCTTTGGTGATAGGAAACGGTAGCTCTGTCTCAGAGGTAATTTTAGATTTAATATTTAAAACCTTATAGGCATTCCATTCTTTTAATAATTGTGCATAGCCTTCTTTTGTTTGACAGTACAACAGTGAGTCCACTGATCGAACACTGTGTGTCGGAAGTAATTGCCTAGCTTTCTCGATGGCTTGTTGGTTGAGCTGATAATAAAGCTGCGCCTCTTCTATAGATAGTTTTTCTAACAGATTCGCATAGACAATACTATGCTGTGCTGTTAATTTTCCTGTGGAATGCCCTGTCGTTCCGTGACCAAAATGGGTATTCGCCTCAAGTAGAACTACATCCACACCTGCTTTTGCTAAAGTATAGGCTGTATACAAACCTGTTAAGCCCCCACCGATAATACATACATCACAAGTTGTTGAGGAAGTAAGAGAAGCTAGCGAGACTGACTCGGTTGATGCGAGCCACAGAGATTGTGTCATATTGAAACCTCACATTGTTTTTATGTTCAGTATGTAGAAGGGCTTGAAAATTTATGCAGTGAAGCATAAATATTGCCTTGTGATTTGTTCTATCGCTACAATGAAGCAAAAGGAGTGAGTGTAATGAAAATTGAAATTTGGTCTGACTATGTATGTCCATTTTGTTATATTGGTAAAAAGCAATTAGAGAAAGCAATTGAAGATACTGGCTTTGGAGGGCAAGTGGAGTTTGTTTATAAAAGCTATCAATTAGATCCAACTACACCAGTAGAATCGACTAGTACTGTATATGAATCATTAGCCAAGAAATATGGAATGTCTTTAGAAAAGGCTAAGGAAATGACATTGGGCGTAACGGCACGTGCAAAAGAAGTGGGCTTAAACTACGACTTTAGCAATTTGATGGAAGAAAATACGCTAAAAGCACACCGACTTGTGAAATGGGCTGAACAACAGGGAGATGTTACAGCACTTGTGGAATTACTTTTACACAGCCATTTTATTGAAGGAAAGCGTATTGGCCAAGAAGACATTTTATTAGAGATAGCTGAGCAAGTAGGGCTACAGCGTGAAGCGGTTGCAAAGGTTCTTGCAAGTGACGATTATAAAAACGAAGTAGAAGTAGATATTCAAGAAGGTCTACAACTTGGTGTTCGTGGGGTACCATTTTTTGTCTTAAATCGTAAATATGGTATTTCAGGTGCTCAGCCACAGGAGGTATTTGAAGATACACTACGTAAAGTTGCTGAGGAAGAGGGTTTGCAACCAAAGTTAAAGATGGCTGGCTCTGATGATGAGGGTGTATGTACAGATGATAACTGTAAATTGTAGTTTACACAGAGGGGAGTAAAGCTTTATACCCCCTCTTGTTAGATGAATGAAAGAATCTTAACATAATATTTCAGTCAAAAGTCTGAGGAAAGTAACGTTGACATTTTAGGTGAAATTTTTTAAGATTGATATATATCTTGAATTCGAGATATTAGATTATGATGTTTAAGGGAGAATTTATATAATGAACGTTTTAGTAGTAAAAGCTAACAACCGTCCAGACGGTATTTCAACAAAAATGTATGATACATTCATGGAGAATGTACAAGGCCTCAACGTTACAACTTTTGACGTATTTGCTGAAGATATGCCTTATTTTGGACAAGACCTTTTCAATGCATTTGGTAAAGTTCAAAATGGCGGAGAGCTAACAGACATCGAATCACGTCTTTTAGCTGCAAAACAAAAAGCAATGGACGCATTAACTGCAGCTGATATCGTTGTATTTGCATTCCCACTTTGGAACCTAACAATTCCAGCACCTTTACAAACATTTATCGACTATGTATACCAAGCTGGATTTACATTCAAGTATGGTGAAAATGGTCAATTAATTAGCTTAATGACTGACAAAAAAGCAATCATTTTAAATGCTCGTGGTGGCTACTACTCATCACCAGAAGCACAACCAATGGAAATGTCAGTAAATTACATTAAAAATGTAGCAGGTGGCGTATTCGGTATGGAAATTATCGAAGAAGTTATTATTGAAGGTCACAATGCTTCACCTGATAAAGCACAAGAAATTATTGCAAATGGCCTAGAAGAAGTGAAAAAAGTAGCTCAATCACTTCAAACTGTGAATGCATAAAAAATATTTTTTAATAAAAGTCCTCTCAAATTCGGGAGGATTTTTTTTATTTTGTGAACAGATGTATGGTGTGGTATGGAGGTCGGATATATTGATATTAATTAATTATTTAGAATTTACATTTACTAACATCCTGTTTGCGACGCAAGAATTAAAATGATAGTAATCTATGATTTTGGAGAAAAGTAATTAACCATTCTTTTAAAAATACATATAATCAGGACTATTTATTCAGTAAAAAATAGAATTAGTTTAATATAATAGGATTTGTAGGAAAATACTAGATTATTAAGGAGGTTGTTGTATGAATAAGAAATTAATAACTAATTTCTTGGCAATGTTACTCGTTCTATTCGCGTTTATACCATTTGGATTTTCTGCAGATGCTGCTTCCAATGATGTAACACGTGCAGATTATGTAAAAGAACTAGTAAAGAGCTTAGATGTAGAGATAGGTGATGGTTCTTCTCTTGCCTTTACCGATGTCTCTAAGGATTTAGCACCTTATGTAGAAAAGGCTGTGGAATTAAAACTTATTAAAGGTAAAACAGCAACTACATTTGGACCAAACGATAAACTAACACGTCAACAAGCATTTGTTATATCTGCTCGTGGACTAGTTAGTGAAAACGCTTCCCTTTCTATTTTAGAGCAATTTAAAGATGCAGACCAAATTGCAGAGGCATATAAACAAGATTTAGCTAACGCAGTTGCTGCAAACATTTTGCAAGCATTTGAGGATAATACCATTCGCCCTCGTGATTATGTGACGAAGGAGCAAATGGAAAGTATTGTGGAGCGCTTTGTAGCAGAATATAAAGCACCTTCAGCTGGAGCATCAGTAGACCTTCAGATTTTAGGGACAACAGATATCCATACAAATTTAGCTAATTATAATTACTATTTAGATGCTCCCTCAACGGAGGTTGGTTTAGCTAATACGGCTACATTAATTGAACAAGCGCGCGCTAAAAATCCAAATACATTGTTATTCGATAATGGGGATTTAATTCAAGGTACACCACTTGGCTCTTATAAAGCGTTAGAAAGTGTATTAAAGCCAGGGGAAGTGCATCCAGCTATCGCAGCACTTAATGCATTAAAATATGATGGTGGAACTTTAGGAAACCATGAATTCAACTATGGCCTAGACTTTTTAGATGAAGTATTAAACGATGCTAAATATCCAGTCGTAAATGCTAATACTTACGATGCAAAAACGAAAAAGCGTATGTATACACCGTATGTCATTCTTGATAAAGAAGTGGTCGATAGCTCAGGTAAAAAGCATACACTAAAAGTTGGTGTAACGGGAATCGTTCCAACAAAGATTGTTGAATGGGATGCCATTCATTTAGCAGGTAAAGTGGAAATGCAGGAGCCTGTTGAAGCAGTAAAAGAGGTAGTACCAGACATGCAGAAAGCTGGTGCAGATGTAATTGTTGTTCTTTCGCATTCAGGTATTGGTGGGGACACTTATGTGAAGGGTGCTGAAAATGTTGGTTACCAACTAGCAGAAATTGAAGGCATCGATGCTTTAATTACAGGGCATTCTCATTTAACATTCCCTGGTGACTATAAGGACTTGAAAGATGTAGATCAAGAAAAGGGTACGATTCACGGTGTACCGACTGTTATGGCGGGTAGCTATGGTAGTCACCTTGGTGTCATTGATTTAAAATTGGAACAACAAGGATCAGAGTGGGTAGTGGTAGACGGTAAAGGTTCATTGCAATCAATTAAGCAAGAAGGCTTAAAACCATCTGCAACAGTGCTAAAGGCTATTAAAGAAGCACATGAAGGTACATTAACATATATCCGTCAGCCTGTTGGAGAAACAACTGCACCAATCCATAGCTATTTCTCAATGGTACAAGATGATCCTTCTATTCAAATCGTAACACAAGCACAAAAATGGTTTATTGAACAGGAGTTAAAAGGTACTGCTGATGAAAAGACACCTCTTCTTTCTGCTGGAGCACCTTTCAAAGCAGGCTCTCGAAATAACCCACTAGATTACACAAACATTCCTGTGGGACCACTTGCCATTAAAAATATGGCGGACATCTATCATTATGATAATACTGTTGCTACTATTAAAGTGACAGGTGCTCAAGCAATTGAATGGTTAGAAATGGCTGCGGGTATTTTTGCAACAATTGATTCGAATAAAACAGAAGAGCAAAATATTATCGATTCAGAAGCACGTTCTTATAATTTTGACGTGTTGGATGGCTTAACGTATCAAATTGATGTATCATCACCAGCAAAATATGATCGCCGTGGTATCCTTGTTGATGAGAAGGCAAACCGTATTAAAAATGTACAATATAATGGTAAGCCAATCGATCTAAAACAAGAATTCATCATTATTACAAACAATTATCGTGTTGGTGGATCATATGGGGCAACATTTAAAAATGCTGATGGCTCTAATATTACTAACTATGCGTATGAAAATCGCCAAGCTGTAGTTGATTATATTATGGCGAATAAAACAATTAATCCTGCTGCGGATAATAACTGGTCATTTGTGCCGTTCCCAGCTAATACAAAGGTTATTTACCTATCTGCAAAAGATGCACAAAAGTTCATTCCTGCAGGTAGTAGCATCGAATATTTAGCAGAAACAGAAGCTGGATTCGCTAAATATTTAATTAAATAACGGTTTATGAAAAGGAGAGTACGATTTAATCGCTACTCTCCTTTTTATGTCTGTTAAATGAATGGTACCGTGTGCCCTGATAAGTTAAAATGCCGAAATCCCCGTCTACTAGCAGTCCATAGTCGTGCCCATTCATTTTTAGTTCATGACGCTCTCCGTTTAGTTCTTCAAACGTTACATAATAGGACGTAGATGCTCCAGTATTATTAGAGCCTCCACGTATATTTGTACGTTTTGTCACAACCTTAGCGGGTACCGTTAAAATGGGAGAACTGTTGTTTTTAGACCAGCTGATAATGCCTTTCACAACTATGAAGGCAATGCTGCCGAAAACAATGAAAAAGATAATCGTTATAAAAACGGAACCAAATAAAAATTGATCGTCAAACCAGAGCATCTAAATTACTCCTTTCCTTTGGTGTTGAGGTGATTCTTACAGAAGATTTAACTCTAGATCAACAACAATATCTATTTCATCACTGATTAAAACGCCGCCTGTTTCTAGAAACGTATTATAGACTAGATTAAAATCGCGACGATCAATTTGTGTCTTTGCTTGAAAGCCAAATACTTCTTGTGCCCATGGATTGACACCTTTTCCTGTATATACTGTTGTAAATACAATGGGCCTTGTTATGTTTTTGATAGTTAAATCCCCATGAATTGCAAATTTTCTTTCATGAAGTTGATCAATGTATGTAGAAGTAAATATGATTTTTGGATAGACGTCTGCATCAAAAAAATCGGGAGAAACGAGATGGACATCACGATCATGATTTTTGGTGGAGACACTAGCCACGGCAATAGTAAATGAAATGTTTGCCTTCTGCATTTGTTCAATATCTGCTGCAACTATCTCAGCATTGTACGCTTCGAATGTTCCGTGAATACGGGAAATCATCATATGTCGCACAGAAAAGCCAATTGTTGAATGACTGAAATCAATAGTGTATTTTTTCATTTGAAAACCCCCTAAAACAGCATTCTACAACGAATGATAAAGTAAATAATTTGCTTATTCAATGAGTTTTTCATAAATGTGGAAATGTAGACACTTTTATAAAAGTGTAATCTGTGAGCATGTTAGTCATATTCTTATAAAGATGGGCATTTTATTGTTAGCAGGTGATCTAAAAAATTCCCTCTATAAATTGAAAAAAATGAGATTAAAGTTACTTTTAGTAATTTAATATAAAAAAGTTAATTGATTATTTTATGTAAATAAGTTACTTCAAATTTACATTTACTACATTAATCGTTACAATAGTTACATAGAGGTGAAAAATTATGAATGAGACAACTTTATGTCCTCGTTTAGCAAAAGCAATGGATTTAATCGGAAAACGATGGACGGGGTTAATATTATATCAATTACTAGATGGACCACAGCGTTTTAATGAAATCGAGTCTGCCTTACCTGTCAGTGGGCGCTTATTATCAGAACGCTTAAAGGAACTTGAGAAAGAAGGGCTTGTTGAACGCAAAGTATATTCCGAAGTTCCTGTACGCGTAGAGTATTCTTTAACAGATAAAGGTCGAGCATTAGAAGGCGCTATCCGCAATATAGAAACATGGGCAAGTAGTTGGCTCTAACATGAACAGATTGTTCTACTAGTAAATAAACTGGTTTTAATATTGTGCCAAAAACGACACTTGGAATGACTGTCAATTTTCTTTATAATATTCATCATCTCTGCACAGGTCTTACCTGTCATATAATATGAGATAAAAATACCCTTCATTTTACTTGTCAAATTGGGGTTCTAAATCCATACTGGTGTAGAGTAAGAAGGACGTTAGAAAGGAATTAGCTCTCATGACAAAAGAACAATGGGCGAAGGATTTAGCAAAAAATATTAATCCTGCCAATATTAAGTTAGATGAATCTTTACAGCAATATACAATGACAAAATTAGGTGGCAAAGCAGATGTTTTTGTTCTTCCTGAAACAGAAGAAGAGGCAGCATCAGTTATTCGCTATGCATATATAAATAATATTCCTTTATTAATGTTAGGCAACGGCTCAAATATGGTTGTTCGTGATGGCGGTCATAGAGGAATCGTTGTAACATTCTCAAGTCTGGATGAGATTCGTATTAATGGTGAGCATGTTTACGCACAAAGTGGTGCACTAATCAAAGATGTATCGAAGCTATCAGCGCAAGCCTCTTTAACTGGTTTCGAATTTGCTTGTGGTATTCCTGGATCAATTGGCGGAGCAATGGCTATGAATGCAGGTGCTTATGGCGGTGAGATTAAGGATATTATCGTTTCATCTAAGGTGTTAACGAGAGAAGGAAACATTTTAATATTATCCAAAGAAGAGCTTGAGCTCGGCTATCGACAAAGCATAATTGCCAAAAAAGGCTATTATGTGTTATCCTCTGAATTTCAATTGGCGGTAGGGGTGCAAGAAGAAATTGATGCGAAGATTGCTGATTTAACGTTCCAACGTGAATCAAAGCAGCCTTTAGAATACCCATCTGCTGGAAGTGTCTTCAAACGCCCACCAGGTCATTTTGCAGGTAAACTTATTCAAGATAGTGGCTTGCAAGGCCAAGGTGTAGGTGATGCAGAAGTCTCTACCAAGCATGCAGGTTTTATTGTCAATAAAGGTAATGCCACTGCTACTGACTATATTGAAACAATCCGAATGGTCCAACGCGTCGTGAAGGAAAAATTTGGTGTTGAATTAGAGACAGAAGTTAAAATTGTTGGTGACGATCTATAATATCACGCCCTTCGTTTAAGTCGAAGGGCGTTTTTTTAGGAGTGAGGATGAAATGAAATTTATATCATGGAATGTTAATGGAATACGAGCATGCTTAGGTAAAGGCTTTTTAGAATTCTTTCATCAAATGAAAGCAGATTTCTTTTGTATCCAAGAAACAAAATGTCAGGCTGGACAAGTAGAGCTTGCTCTTGAAGGATATGAGCAGTATTGGAATTATGCACAGAAGAAAGGGTATTCAGGAACCGCTATATTCACTAAGCATACCCCGTTGTCTGTTAAGTATGGAGTGGGGGAGGAAGACACTCAGGATGAAGGTAGAATTATTACATTAGAATATGAAAACTTCTATTTAGTGAATGTCTATACTCCGAATGCACAGCGCGATTTAGCCAGATTACCTCTCCGCTTAGATTGGGAGGACCGTTTAGCAAGCTATCTACAAAAACTGAATAGTAAGAAGCCCGTAGTCTATTGTGGTGACCTAAATGTTGCACACACTGAAATTGATTTAAAAAATGCAAAGTCTAATATAGGAAATTCAGGATTTACATATGAAGAGCGAGCGAAATTCTCAGAGTTATTAGCAAGTGGTTTTGTAGATTCTTTTCGCTATAAGCATCCTGATGAAACTGATCATTACACATGGTGGTCTTATATGAATAAAGTACGTGAACGCAATATTGGTTGGCGTATTGATTACTTTGTTGTTTCTGATCTATTAAAGAATCAAATTGATATTGCAACAATCCACCCACACATTATGGGCAGCGATCACTGCCCAATTGAATTACAATTACATGTCTAGTGCTAAAAAAACGTATTTTCATAGAGAAAATACGATTTTTTTATGGTTGTTCTAGAAAATTAATAGGGGTTGCTTCGCTCAAAAGTGAAAGCAAAGCGTTGAGGGAACCACTAAAGGGTAGCATCGAAGCGCTCATAAAATAGGAGACTGTAAGCCGAAATCTATGAAACCAACACAAGATAACCTTCTCATATAAAGTCATATCTTCCTCTATAGGAAAATATGATTTTTCAAAACGGTTCAGTAGCCTTCAAAATTCTTATTGTTTATACTATTTTAATAGCGAATTGATATAAAATTTTGTATTTAAAGAAGATTTTTTATACATAACATACGGAAATTCGCTAAAAAAATTGCTCGTTAAAACGGGTTTGGGAAGGTAAAACGTGAATATAGTGCAAAGAGGGGGTTATGCAGTGGGAAAGAGAAAGTTTAGGTGGAAAAAGTGGCTCATTGTTTTTGCTGGGGTATTAGCTGCTTTGGCTGTTGTGACTTTTATTGGATTTACATGGTTTATGAATAAATCCAAGCCAGTAGTTGATGGTGAGCTAGTTGTTAGTATTCTGGATCAGGATGTGACGGTTACAAGGGATGATAAAGGGGTTCCGCATATTTTGGCTGAAACAGATGCCGATCTGTATCGTGCACAAGGTTATGTCCAAGCGCAAGATCGACTGTTTCAAATGGATTTAGCACGAAGACAGGCAAGTGGTCGATTATCTGAAATCATTGGGGAAGCAACCGTTAATACGGACAAGCACTTCCGTACGTTCAGTTTACGTGATGCGGCGGAGAAATCATTAGCAGCTTATGATGAAGAAAGTAAGCAAGTACTAGAATGGTATGCTGAAGGGGTAAATGCTTTTATTGCACAGGCGAAGGAAAACAATACCTTAAGCTATGAATTTGCTTTGTTAGGCTATGAACCTGAGGAATGGACGGTTGTTGATTCCTTAACGATAGGTAAATATATGGCTTATGATTTGGGCGGAAATTGGAATACATTAGCCTTCCGTCACTGGGCATTACAAAACTTTGATGAAGCAAAGGCGAAGGAATTATTTATTAAATATCCTGAAAATGCTTCGTCCATTATCGAGGCCAATATCCAAACTCCTGTAGCAGTGGCAGGGCAGTTTAGTGCAGATTTATTACCAAATGAATTTAATGGTAGTAATAACTGGGTTGTTTCTGGGGATAAAACGAAATCTGGAAAACCGATTTTAGCAGATGACCCACATTTAGGGTTAAGTACACCTTCTATTTGGTATCAAATGCACCTACAATCCCCACAACAAAATGTCAGTGGTGTTATTTTTGCAGGAATTCCAGGTATTATTTTAGGTCATAATGATGAAATTGCCTGGGGTGTTACGAATGTGGGGCCAGATGTCCAGGATCTATATATTGAAATACCAAATCCGGATGACCCAACACAATTCCGCTATGATGGTCAGTGGGAGCAAGCGGAGGTACGTGATGAGCCAATCAAGGTGAAGGATGGTGAAACGGTAGATTTTGACGTCGTTGTCACGCGTCACGGCCCTATTATGACAGATTTAGCTTTTAAGGATACTGAGCCCACAGCACAATTTTCGATGCAATGGACAGCGCTTCAACCTACAGCGGAATTGAGAGCGGTGCTTGGGTTTAATAAGGCAAAATCTTGGGAGGACTTTGAAAAAGCATTAGAAGATTTTAAGGCACCAGCTCAAAACTTTGTTTTTGCCTCAAAGGATGGCACAATTGCCTATAAAGCTAATGGTCAAATACCTATTCGTAAGCAAGGTGATGGACAATTACCAGTGCCAGGTGATTCTAGTGACTATGGCTGGGAAGATTTTATTCCTTGGGATAAACTACCGACTGTAGTGAATCCAAAGGAAGGCTTTATTGCAACGGCGAATAACCAAGTCATTGGAGAGGACTATCCTTATCACATCACGGATTTCTGGGCGCAGCCTTATCGTTTCGAGAGAATTAAAGAAGTGCTAGAGGCAAATGATGGAATTACAGTAGAAGATATGATGGATTTGCAAATGGATCAGCATAATCTTTATGCAAGAGAGTTTCTACCCGATTTATTAACATCTATAAAAGCGAAAGAGCAGGATGGTCAGTACACAGAGATTATTGCTATGTTAGAGGATTGGGATATGGTAGATGCAAAGGAATCAGGTGCCCCCCTTGTCTTCCATACACTTATGATTAAGTTACAGGAAGTGTTGTTTAAGGATCAAATGCCTGAAGATATGTATGACATCATGTATGGGAAGTTTAATATTACAGACCAACTCTTACGTACAGCGTATGCAGGAGAGAAAAGCATTTGGATTGAGGAGCAGGGTGGTGTGGATGAGACAGTTTATAAGGCATTCGAGCTGACAATTGCACAATTACAAGATCAATTCGGCAAAAATGCAGCGAAGTGGCAATGGGGTGATTACCATCAGCTTACGTTTGATCATACATTGGGTAGTGCCTCACCAATTCTTGCTGCTTACTTTAATGCTGAAAAGGTTCCAATCGGGGGATCGAAGGTTACTGTACAAGCAGCAGATAATGATTTAGCTGGTAATGTAAATCATGGTGCATCTTGGCGTTTTGTGGTAGATGTAGGGGATTTAAGCTCAGCCTATCATATTGTTGGTCCTGGTCAGAGCGGGCACGTAAAGTCTGATTGGTACCAGGATCAAGTGCTTGATTGGGCGAATGGTGATTATCATCAAACGTTTGTGAAACAAGAAGATATAAAAGGAAAAACATTACAATTAAAGGCACAGTAATAAAAGGTTAGCGTACATAATAAGTGCGCTAACTTTTTTTATTAAAAATTACAATGATATAGATCATTAACATTCAAATATTCGTTTGAATATGATGGAATAATATGTTATATTGATTACAATCAAACGAATATTTGAATGAGGTGAGAAAATGCCAAAAGAAATATGTGAGGTGACGCATGTACATGAAGAAGCGGTCACGAAGGTACAACAACAAATGCCTGATTTGTCAGGTGTAGCAAAATTTTTAAAAGCATTATCTGATGAAACAAGACTTAAAATTGCCTATGCCTTAACAGTAGAAGATGAATTATGTGTTTGTGATGTTGCAACTATTATTGGGTCATCAGTAGCGACAGCATCCCATCATTTACGATATTTAAAAGAAAATAATTTAGCCAGATCACACCGTATAGGAAAGCAAATGTATTATTCTTTAGCAGATGAGCATATATACCAAATTGTAACAATTGCCTATGAACATGCGAAAGAGGGGATTGCCAATGGCAGCGACACCAACACCAACTAAACAAGAATACAGGCTACAAAATCTATCCTGCGCCAGCTGTGCGGCGAAATTTGAGAAGAATGTAAAGGCTATACCTGCTGTACAGGATGCACAAGTTAATTTTGGCGCTTCTAAAATTACTGTAATCGGCCCTATTAGTGTCGATCAAATTGAAGAAGCAGGTGCCTTTGATGGCATTAAGGTTACCCAATCAGCAGCAAGAACACTTGACAATGCTACCCCTTTTTACCGTAAAAAAGAGAATGTTCTAGCTGGTATATCTTTGCTTTTTGTTATTTTAGGTTATCTATTTGTTAGTATGCTAGAGGAATCACATCCGCTACCGATAGCGATGTTCATATTAGCGATCCTTGTGGGTGGAGTTGGCATTTTTAAAATAGGCTTCCGAAATCTAGCGCGCTTTGAATTTGATATGAAAACGCTTATGACGATTGCCATTATTGGCGCTGCTATTATTGGCGAATGGGAAGAAGCGGCTGTTGTCGTCTTTTTATTCGCTGTGAGTGAGGCGCTTGAAGCGTATTCAATGGATAAAGCTCGTCAGTCCATCCGTCAGTTAATGGATATAGCTCCACCAACAGCTATTATTAAAAGAGCTCACGGAGAACACTTCCATGAGATGGAACTACCAACAGAAGACATTGAGATAGGTGATATTTTAATTGTCAAGCCAGGGCAAAAGATTGCAATGGATGGGATTGTGATTAGCGGGTTGTCTGCAGTCAACCAAGCAGCCATTACGGGTGAATCGATTCCTGTTAATAAAACAGTAAATGATGAAGTATTTGCTGGGACTCTTAATGAAGAGGGTGCGCTCGAAGTACGTGTGACAAAGCGTGTGGAAGACACAACCATTGCCAAAATTATTCATCTGGTAGAAGAAGCACAGGCAGAAAAAGCACCTTCTCAGCAATTTGTTGATCGCTTTGCAAAATATTACACACCAGCCATCATGATTATTGCTTTTCTAGTAGCTGTTATTCCACCATTATTAGTAGGTGACTGGCAGCACTGGATTTACCAAGGTTTAGCTGTTTTAGTTGTAGGATGTCCTTGTGCACTTGTTGTCTCTACACCAGTTGCCATTGTAACGGCAATTGGGAATGCTGCAAGGCAAGGTGTACTTATTAAAGGCGGTGTTCATTTAGAACAATTAGGACATATTGAAGCTGTAGCCTTTGATAAAACAGGTACATTAACTGAGGGACAACCAGCAGTAACGGATATTGTGACAACAGATAATTGCTCAGAGGACTATGTATTACAACTAGTGGCAGCAGTAGAAAAGCAGTCTCAGCATCCTTTGGCTAAAGCTATTTTAAAAAAATCACATGATAAAAATTTACCAGAGTTAGTACCAACAGATTTCCAATCAGTAACAGGTAAGGGTGCGTATGCTACAGTAGACAATCAGATTATTTATGTAGGCAGTATGAAATGGATAGTGACATTAACTACTGTAGATAAAAAAATTGAAAATCAAGTTAAAAAATTGCAAGAACAGGGTAAAACAGTAATAGCAGCTGTTTCGAATAGCCAATTTATTGGGCTTATTGGAATTGCTGATCAATTGCGCCATGAAAGTAAGGACGTATTACAAAAATTAAATGCCTTGAAAGTAAAGCATATGGTGATGTTAACAGGTGATGCAGAACCCACAGCACAAGCTATTGCTACTTCATTAAAGATGACAGATGTGCGCGCTGGTTTATTACCAGAGGAAAAATTAATGGCGATTAAGGATTTACGTGCACAATTTGGTGCTGTAGCGATGGTTGGGGACGGGGTAAACGATGCACCAGCATTAGCAACTGCAAATGTAGGAATTGCCATGGGTGGAGCAGGAACAGATGCAGCTCTTGAGACGGCGGATATTGCCTTAATGGGTGACGATCTAACCAAACTTCCGTATACCATTGGCTTGAGCAGAAAAACATTACGCATCATTAAAGAGAATATTATATTTGCCCTAGTTTTAAAATTAATTGCGTTGTTGCTTGTCATTCCAGGATGGCTGACATTATGGATAGCAATTTTTGCGGATATGGGTGCTACGCTATTAGTTGTATTTAATTCTTTAAGACTAATTAGAGCAAAAAAGTAGTATGTAAGGTGTAGTTCTGTAAAATAAGATAGGAAATTAATCTCACGCTAACGCTATGAATTTTATGCGAATAGATGCTACTAGGGATTCTTGAAAAAGCATTTTTAAAAGGCTATTATAGTTTCAGGAGTAATGTAACAATTAAATATAAATGAGGCGAAAGTTTGAATATGTCAGATCCTATTTTAGTAAATGTTACAGAAGAGATTGTGCGTGGTTTAGTAAGCTTTTTACTACGAGGACCAGAATATCAAACATTTTGTAAATGCGAAATCTGTGAATTCGACACGGTGGCACTTACACTAAATGCATTGCCAAGTAAGTATGTTACATCTATGGAAGCCAGAGATGAGGCATTTAAAGAAATGAATACTCCTGAAAGTATTGAGCGCATCAACAAAGAGATTATTCATGCGTTACATGTGGTAAATAAGTATCCTCGACACAAAGTAGAGCCTACTTCTTAATAGAAGAGGCTCTTTTTAAGTTGGAGAAGAAGTGTTTTTCTGACATATGTATTTTCAGTTAACTTTTAAGCCAAGCTTGTAGTAAACTAGAGAGTAAGAAAAGGAAAGAGAGGGAAAAGGATATGCCAACACCTAGTATGGAAGACCATATCGAACAAATATATTTATTAATCGCCAACAAAGGATATGCGCGTGTGTCTGACATTGCTGAAGCATTATCTGTACTTCCTTCTTCTGTTACAAAAATGGTTCAAAAATTAGATAAAGATGGTTATTTAGTTTATGAAAAATACCGTGGACTGACATTGACGCCTAAAGGAGAAAAGCTTGGCAAGCGTCTTGTGCAGCGCCATGAATTGCTCGAGCAGTTTTTACGAATGATTGGTGTGGATGAAGAGCGTATTTATGATGATGTTGAGGGAATTGAACATCATTTAAGTTGGAATTCAATCGATCGTATTGCAGATCTTGTGCAAGTAATGGAAGAGAATCCAGACATCGTGAAAAAATTAGAGGCATCTAAGACACAGCATAATCTTTAAAATGATGGTGTGAAGGAAAGGAAGACAATATGAACGCATTACAATCAGGTGAAGTTGTTACATTAACGGTATTAGAGCAACAAGCATCGAAATGGATTTTAACAAATGGAGTGGAAGAACTCCCTTTAAATGCTTCAGAGGTAACAGAGCCACTAGCAGTAGGTGATCGCCTTGAAGTATTTTTATTTGTAGATCGTCGTGGTGATTTGGCTGCTACAACGGCTATTCCAGCTTTTACTCAAGGAGAATATGGCTGGGCTCGTGTCTTGAAAGTGGTTGAACGTGAAGGTGCTTTTGTAGATATTGGTACATCTCGTGAGGTTTTAGTAAGAGCAGAGGATTTACCAGCAGTAAAAGAGTTGTGGCCAGAACCAGGTGACCATGTATTTATGACATTGCGCACGGATCGAAATGGTGATTTATTTGGACGTTTGGCAACGGAAGAAAAAGTGACAGAACTATATGAAGGTGCACTAGAAGATATGCACAATAAAAACATTCAGGCACGTCCATATCGTTTGTTACCAGTTGGCACATTTTTACTAGGGGTAGAAGCGCCTTACCGTATTTTTGTTCATGAATCAGAGCGCAATGCAGAGCCTCGATTAGGGCAAGATGTAGTTGTACGGATTATCGACGTAAAAGAGGATGGTTCGATGAATGGCTCCCTTTTACCAAGAAAGCATGAACGACTTTCAAATGATGCACAGCAAATATTGACTTATCTACAAGATGTGGGCGGCAAAATGCCATTTGGTGATAAATCATCCCCTGAAGAGGTTCAAGAAATGTTCAATATGAGTAAAGGGGCATTTAAACGTGCACTAGGAACACTCATGAAGGCTGGTAAAATAAAGCAACAAGACGGTTGGACTGAAGAAGTTTAGTGGAAAATTCACTTGCTAGAATTGCATTACCACAGAAAAAGTGACGAGAGACATCTGAAACCTTCTCGTCTTTTTTTCGTACTAATAATTGTATAGTGGCATACATTATACAGGCTAATAGATGTTTTAGCGAAAGGGGTCACACGATTTGAAAAAAACATGGATTAAAATACTAACAGCTACAATGTTGGTATTTGGAGTGATGGCACCAGCAACAGGGTTTGCATCTGATAATACGCCTCCAAAAGCAATTGATGAAAAATTGGGCGTACCTATCGTCGTATATGGAGCAAATTTATCTGAGGCTGAAAAAGAATCCGTCAAAAAATCATTAAAAGTAAGTGAAGAACCTGAAATCGAAGAAATTACTGTGTCTGGTGAGGATCTAGTAAAATACATTAAAGATAGTAATTCAAGCTCTCGTATGTATTCTTCTGCGAAAATTACACGTAGAGATACGGGGAAAGGTTTAGTTATAGAGATTGTAACGCCATCTAATATTACGCAGGTAACTTCTGAAATGTACGCGAATGCGATGCTTACGGCAGGAATTCAAGATGCAACGGTACAAGTAGCTGCGCCAAAAGCTGTTACGGGACATTCAGCGCTAGTAGGTATTTACAAGGCATATGAGGTTACAACAGGCGAAACGCTTGATATTGAGCGTACCGATGTTGCCAACGAAGAATTATCAGTGGCTACATCTATTGCAGAATCTGCAGGGGTAGATGATGCTAAGGTTGCAGAATTACTGACAGAAATTAAAAAGCAAATTGCGGAATTGAAGCCAGCAACACGTGAAGAAGTAGAAAAGATTGTACAAGAGCAATTAAACAAACTTGAAATTAATTTAAGTGAAAAGGACCGTCAATTGCTAGTAGATTTAATGAATAAAATCAGTAAGCTAGACATTGATTTTAGTAAATGGTCTGAACAGTTAAATGATATTAGTAACACAATCCAAGAAAAATTCGGCTCACTAATGGAAGATAAAGGTTTCTGGGAAAGTGTGAAAAGTTTCTTTGCAAATCTAAAAGATACCATTTCTTCATGGTTTAACTAAAGTGTTATAGTCGTTAAAAAAATCTGTAATACCTACTCAGTATGCTAGAGTGGGTGTTCAGATTTTTTTTGCATAACACAAAGAGTACACAAATTTTGTGAAAATATAAAAAGCTATGGTACTATGAAAAAAAGGAGTGGTGAGAAATGGAATTCCAATTACAGCAACTAGCGGAAAATCAATATGCATTTTTGAATGAGCAAGAAGGGGAGAAACTCGCAGAAATTACTTGGCAGCAAAATGGCTCAGTGATGGTAATGGATCACACATATGTATCAGATAAGCTCCGTGGTCAAGGTGTGGCCAAACAATTACTCGATCAAGCAGCATCGTATGCACGTGAAAAGGGTTATAAAATGGAGGCCGTTTGTTCCTATGTTGTAGCCGCATTTGAAAAATCAGATGCATATAATGACGTGAAACAATAAAAATAAGGCAATCTGCTTTTGATTAAGCGGATTGCCTTTTAATTGCTAGAGCAAATCATGTAAGCAGCTCCTTACAGTAGAGTGACACTATAAATTAATACCGTTAAGAAGCTAGCTCCACCTAGTAATGCAGCCATATCTATCCAATCATAAGCTAAATCGAATTCTTTCATCCTAACCACTCTCCTATTTTTAGTATTAATTCATTAATTCCCTTTACTTGCCTTTTATAATCATAAATAGTTACAAAATTATGTTGAATGAAAAAATAGAAGGTTTTCAAGTGAGTTTTGGTAGGAGATGGAGTGTGATTGTCTGCAATAAAAACGAGACGAATTGTATTGAATAGCAGTATCATTACTAGATAAAAAAGCAAGTATAAGTCTTACATTTATATATATGCTAGAAGTTATAAAAAAATAATGTTTATTCTTCTAAGAATAGGGAAAAACTATATTACAGAGCTAGTTTTTATATTTTTAGGAGGTCATAGATCATGGCAAAACGAAAAGGAACAGGTGTTGTCCTTGCAGGTTTAGCGGGATTAGCAGCATCTTACTTAAGTAAAAAAGAGAATCGTGATAAAGCACTAACGATGTTTAATAGTATGAAAGCTAAATTCGAAACGTATCTCACATCTGGACCTAATATGGATGACAGAATTACAGAACGAGTTTCAACAGAGGTAGCAACAGAGGCGGGCACATCTCCAACTAAAATTGCTTCGAATGAAATGGTAGCAGAGGGTGGAGGACATACAGGTGTCCATTTCTATAACGAAGAAATTCAAGAAAAAGAAAAATAAAAACAAAACCTTCTCATTTAAGCATGAGAAGGTCCTTTGTGTGAAATAAGGATCGCTCCTGCAAAGAGCAAAAGGACGATTCCAGTAAATATAAAGCCGCTAATTGTACCAAGTGACAGCCAGCCTAATAAAGAAGAGCCTAAAACGACGCCAAGAGAGAAAAATGCATAAAAATAACCATACGCTTTTCCTCGTACTTCAGCAGTTGTAGAGTCAATTAGTAAGGAATTGACTGAAGGGAATAGGAAACCGAAACCGACGCCATAACAAGCCATCGCTATATAAAGTAAAGTGTTAGAATCAGCTTGACTAATTAATAATTGACTTATGCCCATTAACCCTATACCAACAGACAATGTTTTCAGAGGATCAACCTTATCAAAAATGCGGTTCGTTGGTAAAAGAAAAACAAGAACAGCAATTATACCAAATGTGCTCATTAAAGTACCGCTTAAACGAGAGTCATAGCCTAAAGATTGGACTTTGAGCGGAAGTAGATAAGCAATGACACCTTGAGAAAACATTAAGAAGAAGGCTCCTAAAAAGGCTTTTAATGTTCCCGTGTTCTTAAAAAAGACCCTTATCGGAATATATGTATTCGGTTCTGCTTTCTCTTTTTTTACTTGGTTTGCTTTCAGTAGAAAGAACGCAAGAATGCCTAATAGCAGCATAAAGCTTGCCGTGATATTGAAAACAAATGGGACACTTGTTCGACTTGCTAAAATACCACTAAAAGCAGGGCCTATAATGGCAGCAATACCAACAAATGCACCAGAAATAGCACTGCCCTTACCTCTTTTTTCTTGCTCAGTAGCATTTGCTAAAAATGTGAAGGCAGCAGGAACAATGAAGCCTGCAACAAGTCCATGGATAAAACGTACAATTAATAGTGCGATTGGCTCCTCTATTAAATTATATAGTGTTAACGATAAACCTGTTGTGAAAAGACCAACAATTAGTATGATAAAAGGTCCTTTACGATCTGTTAAAAAGCCTGAAATGATATTACCAAATGTATTGGAAAGTGAATACATACCCACTGCTAGACCAGTTAGAAATGCTGATGCTCCTAAAGATTCAGCATATGTACTCATAACAGGAAGCTGGGTAAAAAGGTCGAAAAACGAAAAGAAAATAATTACATAGATAAATTTCTTCATAGCTCCTCCGATGAAATAGAACATTATAGTAAGTTAGATTCGTAGTTCTATTATAACATTTCCAATACAAAAGGACGCCCAATAAGTTTTGACTTATTAGACGTCCAAAAATTAAGAAATTAAGCTTTTACAACTTCTTTTTTCATTGTTTTGTTTTTAGCAAGATTTACATGCCAAGAAAGTGCTTCCTCTAAAAGATGAGGCGTTTGGTGGTTACCTGTTGCCTCAACTGCACGGTTGTAGTAATCCCATAATTGTTCTTTGTAATCTGGATGTGCACAGTTTTCAATAATTAAAGGTACACGCTCTTTTGGTGCAAGACCACGTAAGTCAGCAATACCTTGCTCTGTTACAATTACATCCACATCATGCTCAGTGTGGTCAACATGAGAAACCATTGGCACAATCGATGAAATAGCTCCACCTTTTGCATATGATTTTGTAACAAAAATACCAAGACGTGCGTTACGTGCAAAGTCTCCTGAACCACCGATACCGTTCATCATACGTGTTCCAGATACATGTGTAGAGTTAACGTTACCATAGATATCTAACTCTAAAGCCGTATTAATTGAGATTAGTCCCAAACGACGTATAAGTTCTGGGTGGTTAGAAATTTCTTGTGAACGTAAGCAAATTTTATCGGCATATTTTTCTAAATTGCCGTATACTTTCTTCTGTAATTCCTCAGTCAGTGTAATGGAAGTAGCAGCAGCAAATTTAACTTTGCCTGCATCAATCAGGTTAAATACTGCATCTTGCAGTACTTCTGATGCCACAATGAGATCTTCGAATTCAGAATCTGCGAAACCATCTAGTACAGCGTTTGCTACAGAACCGACACCAGATTGTAAAGGCATTAATTGTTTTGTTAGACGACCTGCTTTAATTTCATCACTGAAGAAGTTTAATAAAATGTTAGCCATTGTTTGTGTTTCTTCATCTGGTGGAACGATTAATGAAGGGGCATCTGGCTCTTCAGAAATAACAATTGCTTTAATTTTAGCTGGATCAACTTTGATACCGATTTCACCAATGCGTTGCATAGCATTGGTCATTGGAATTGCTTCACGATTACCTTGTTCACCTGGAACATAAATATCGTGGATACCAATTAAAGCTTCTGGGTGAGAAATGTTTAACTCGATAATAATATTTTCTGCATATTCTGCAAAAATTGGTGAGTTACCTACAGAGTTTGTTGGAATGATTAATCCATCTTCAGTAATTGCAACAGCTTCAAGAATTAGATATTTAATTGGCCCGATAATTCCTTGACGTACTAGCTCAGCGTTATGAGAAAGATGAGCATCTACATATAAGACATCTCCAGAATTAATTAAATTACGGATACCTGCGTCCCCTTGGAATGGTCCACGTTTACGAATTGCACCAGCTTCTGCTAAGTACTTATCTACTTCTGGTCCTAATGATGCACCTGTATATACATCAATCTTGAATTCTTCATTTTTCGCGCGCTCAACTAATGCCATTGGCACAACTTTTGCGTCCCCAGCACGAGTAAAACCGCTCATCCCAACTACATCACCGTTAGAAATAAGTGCTGCTGCTTCTTCAGCAGTAACAATTTTACTCTCAAGTTCTTTTAAACCTAGGCGTTTTTGAACATTTGCATCCATAAAAAAATCCTCCCCTAAATAATTTTGATGGAAACCGATTACAAAACTAGAAAAAACATTTGAGAATTTTCTGTTTATTCAGTTGTAGTATGACTCCAACCATTTGAATAATACTATCACCAAATTGTCACAAAAACTTTAGAATTAGCATTAAATTGAGTAAAAAAAGGAAAATCGAGCATTAAGATGATTTTTCGACAGAGAAAACGTTTTATTGTAGAGTTGTATAAAATTAGAAAATTTCTACATTAAAAACTGTGTCAAAATTGTT
The DNA here is from genome assembly GCF_038630755.1 of Lysinibacillus sp. FSL K6-1151. Lineage (NCBI taxonomy): Bacteria > Bacillati > Bacillota > Bacilli > Caryophanales > Bacillaceae > Lysinibacillus > Lysinibacillus sp. FSL K6-1151. The sequence continues at coordinate 4,182,545 of NZ_CP152040.1, read as the reverse complement.
AATGGAGGGGAGAGAAGTGGTCTCTTTTAACGCAAAAAAGAACAGCGAACAATTCATAAAATTGCTCGCTGTCTGTCCATATTAAAAACCTAGAGAACGACGGAAGTAGCTTGCATAGCGTTGGCTAACCGGAATGCGCGTACCATCTTTCATAATTAATAAAAACGTTGAGTGTGAATCTGGTTGAATTTCATCGATGAAGTCAATGTTAACGATATAAGAGCGGTGACAACGAATAAATGAGTCAGGTGCTAAAAATAGCTCTAGATCACTTAGGTTCAAACGGTGATAACCTTCACGAGTCATTGTTTTAACAAATGTTTTACGGAGTTGAGTTTCTAAATAAATCACTTGATCATGTTTGATTGGGTACCAGCAATCATCAATTTTGATGGTAATATAATTTGTTAAGAATGCTGATGGTTTTTGCGGGAAGATAGCAGTAATAGCTCCTTTAGTTTCGCCTTCCTCCATTAAAGGAATACTCATTCCATAGTAAGCGACACCAAAAACATCAGGTTCGATGTATGAGCTGATTTTTTGACCATAGCTAAGTGCTTTGTGTGCGGCTGAACCTTCTTTAATCGGATCACCCGGCTTAATTTTTAAATCAACTTTTTTGCTTGGCTGGTAATACAAATATTCATTTGTATCAGAGATAGCAATGGATGTATTCTCAGGGAAGAACTCCTTAATTATCTCCATTATTTCTTCTATTTGTTTTGGATCCACTTTAAACACCTCGTCTAAACTTTTAAAAATAGTATTATCATCTATTTTACTACATATCCATATAAATTATATAGAGAAGATTTAGGAATAAAATAGAAAAATGTCGATTGACTCATTAAAATGGTGTAAGATGTCTTGTATAATTTGTAAATAAATTTATATAATGACTAATTTTTTTTAATAGGTATATGGTAAAATCTAATTGTTAGGAATAAGTTTACGAGGTTTCTACTATGCGTATGTGATAAATTAGAACTAGAGTAGCAAGTAAAATGTGGTTGAAAGGAAATCGCAGAATATGGTAAAATCCACTGTATAGTCTATTTTTTTTAGATTTGGTGTTTTAGTTGGGTTATTTTTGAGTTATTTTTAATAAAAAATTGTGAAATAGGACTCAGTTCTTATATTGAATAAGCAAATACTATTTTCTTATTTTTAATTCGTTGGGATTGGTGTCAGATTTTGTCATGCAATTCGTGCACTCTGAGGAAAGATGGGGAAGATTATGCAACTACATCAACATTCTATGTCAGAAACGATATCCAAAAGATACTTCCAAGAAATCGATAATATTAATCAATATATCGGTGTCGAAGAATTTTTTAATATTGAGTCGAAATTAATATTTGAAATTTACCATTTAGAATCTACCAAAGCGAAAAAGTCTTTGCATGAGTTAATTGATATTCTTTCAATCCGTTTTGGTAAGCAGGTCATTAAAATTGTTCGAAGTTATTTTTCCGTTTTATCATCAATTGTTGCCCGTAAACTGCTGGACAATCAAGTACCTTCGAAAAAAGCCTTTGCTTTTAATATTGCTTGTAACGATATGATAGAAAATCAGATGAAAGACGCAGAGTTTTTACAATTTGCGGATGATTTAATTGATTTCTTTGTTTACTTTATTGCAGATCGCAAACAACCGACTTTCCGACATCAGACGGTCAACAAAGTAATTATGTATATAAATGATGAACTTGAGAATGATTTAACTGTAGAAAGTATCGCTAATAACTTTCATATCAGTACTAGTCACTTATCACGTATTTTCAGAGAACATGTAGGTATTACATTAGTTGAGTATTTAAATGTTCGACGTGTAGAAGAATCACAATACTACTTACGACATACAAATAAAAGTATTACATCTATCTCAGATCAGTTCCATTTCTGTAACCAAAGTTATTTCACTCGTATTTTTAAAAAATATACAGGTGTTACACCAAAGCATTTCAGAGATGAACTTCATCATGAATTTTATCGTTTTGAAATGGCAGAGACTGAATTACAGAATGTTTAAATTTTGAGCATAAGATGTGAAAAGGTGCGAACGTTTAGCATGGCTAAAGCTCGCACCTTTTTTACGAACAACTGCGGTCTAAATTAGTAGCACTTGCTATTTGATAAAGGTAGAGCCTATAAGGTATACTTCACAGTAGTTGATAAATTATAGTAGGTGGAAAAATGAAAAATTTGAAACTCTTTTCAATGCTTGGTCTAGCAGTTTTTGTGCTTAGTGGCTGTCAAGCAGTGCAAAACAAAGAAGGTTTTTTCTATAGTATCTTTGTAAAACCTATGGAATTTTTACTGGAGTTTTTCGGGAATGATATCTTTTCAGGAAGCTATGGTTTAGCAATCATTGCGATCACGGTTCTAATTCGTTTAGTTCTAATGCCGATTATGTTAAAAAACTATCGTCAGCAGCAATTGATGAAAACGAAAATGGATGCGTTCAAGCCTGAAATGGAAGCCGTTCAGAAAAAAATGAAGGAAGCTAAGACAAAAGAAGAGCAAACACAATATCAACAAGAAATGATGGCTCTCTATCAAAAGCATGGCATTAATCCACTTAACATGGGTTGCTTACCGATGTTAATTCAAATGCCAATTATTATGGGACTTTATTTCTCGATTTTGTATTCTGCGGATGTAAAATCACATGAGTTTTTATGGTTTAGTTTAGGGTCACCTGATATCGTTATGACCATTATTGCAGGGATTGTTTACTTAGTCCAAGCGCGTGTATCATTATGGACTGTACCTGAGCAACAAAAGGCTCAAATGAAAATGTTTATTTATATTTCACCAATTATGATTGTCTTTATCTCAATGTCTTCTATGGCAGCGCTACCTCTGTATTGGTCTGTCAGCGGTGCATTATTGATTATTCAAACATATATTGGGCGTAAATATTATTCGGAGCATCCCGAAAAAGCAAAAAAATAAATTAAACAATGTCGAGGCGCCTCTGTTGCCTCGACTTTTTTAGGAGGTCAGCAAGATGAACAGAAAGTGGCTAGCATCTATTCTTGTTGCAATTTTTAGTATTGCGGCACTCGTATTTATTATTATAGGGAAATTTAATTTTGCCGTACTTGCGATGACGATTATGTTCGCTTTATCAAATGGGTTTAGAGCTAAAAGTTTTGCAGAGCAGGGCTATGTAAAAGAAGCAAAGTGGATGAAGTATATGGCAATCTTTTTTGCTATTGCTTCAATAGCAGTATTTGTCATTGTTCTAACAGACTAAATAAATATTTACATGGGAAATTCACACCTGAAAATGTGAACAGTGCTAAAATAAGATTATAACGAGTAATACAAAAAAATGGGTATTTTCAGGATGGCATGTTTTCAGAGCAATATCCTTGTTGTACCTGATATTTTAAAAGGGGCATAAATAGTGAAAAACAATCGTCTTCCGCTCATCATAGGTGCTTTGATTTCTATCGCGTTAATCGCAGCTATTTTTGTAGTCTATAACTATAAAAATGATCAAGTAAATAGTGCGACTGATGAGCAACCAAAAACAACAGAAACAAACGACTCTACAGAGAAAGACTCTTCTGTAACAGAGGAGCCAGACAATACACCTGAAACACCTGCAGAATCAGAGCAGCAACCTGACGAAAACGGTTATCTACCAAATCAAACATTACCTACTGAACCAACCTACATAAATGGTATTTTGCTAGCAAATAAAATATATCCACTTCCTTCTACCTTTGCACCTGAAGAAAATCCAGAGGCACGACAAGCTCTAAATCAGATGTTAGCTGCCGCCAAGCAACAAGGATTTGATTTAGTTGCATTTAGTGGGTATCGTTCTTTTGAATATCAAACAAAACTTTATGATAACTATGTAAAACGTGATGGACAAGCAGCAGCAGATCGATACAGTGCTCGACCAGGCTATTCCGAACACCAAACAGGCTTAGCGTTTGATATAGGAGAGCGTGGAAAAGAGGATGTATGGCTGACAGCAGAATTTGGAGAAACGCCAGCAGGACAATGGCTATTTGCGCATGCTCAAGAGTATGGTTTTATTTTACGTTTCCCACAAAATAAAGAAGATATTACAGGTTATATGTATGAATCTTGGCATTATCGTTATGTAGGCAAAGATATTGCAAAAGAGATTACAAAGCAAAATATTACGTTGGAAGAATATTTAGGAGTGAAATAAAAAGGGAAGAGATGCGGTTCACTATGAACAGGCTCTCTTCCTTTTTATTTTTATAAAATAGGCGTTAATAAACGTGAAATGGATTCTTTAAATTTAATAAGTGCTGAGCGGTTTTTATACATTTCCCATGTTAATTCCGTACAATCAAAAATATCCTTTTCAAATAGCTCTGCAAGTTGGTGCGATATGTTTGCATCATAGATGAAGGCATTGACTTCAAAATTCAGACTGAAACTTCGGACATCGATATTAGCTGTTCCGACAGTCGATGCCTCGTCATCAATAATAATGGTTTTGGCATGGATAAAGCCTTTTTCATAAATGTAGACTTTCGCTCCTGCACGTAATAACTGACCGGCATAGGAATAAGTAGCCCAATAAACGAACATATGGTCAGGTTTGTTAGGAATCATAATGCGCACATCAATGCCCGACAATGTTGCGATTTTAATGGCGTCTAAGAAGCTTACATCTGGGATAAAATAAGGTGTTTGAATATAAATATATTTTTTCGCCATATTAATAAGTTTTAAATAACCAATCTTAATTTGTTCCCAGTCTGAGTCTGGTCCACTTGAAACAATCTGTAAGCCAACATCACCCTTTTGCGGGATAGCAGGGAAGTAGCGATCAGAGTAGCCCATTTTCTGCTGTGCACTTGCTTGATTCCAATCGAGTAAAAAGCGAGTTTGCAGTGGATGCACCGCACTTCCTTCAATTCGCAAGTGAGTGTCTCTCCAATAACCGAATTTTTTTTGTAGCCCAAGATATTCATCACCGACATTAAAGCCACCAATATAGCCAATTCGACCATCAATGACAACAATTTTACGGTGATTCCTAAAATTTAGACGGGGATTGAGAAGTGGCAAAATGGATGGGAAGAAAACCTCTACTTCACCTCCAGCATTCAGCAATTCTTTAAAATGACGCTTTTTTACATTACGTGAGCCCATCTCATCATAGAGTAGACGTACCTTGACACCTTGTTTTGCTTTTTTAATCAGTGCATTCACGATACGTGTACCTAAGTCATCTAGACGGAAAATATAATACTGAATGTGGATATGATCTTTAGCTGCTTCAATATCTTTTAGGAGTTGTTCAAATTTATTGGCACCATCATCGAAAATATCTAAATGGTTGTCCTGTGTTAATACCGCATTGTTTGTTCTAAGGTGCATATAAATCATTTCTTGATAATTTTCTGCGTTTGCAATGCGAAACTCAAATGTTTCACTGCGAATGGCTTCCATTTGATAGCTAATGAGGTTATCTATCCCGATATCCTTACGCCCTTCCCAACGAAATAAATGCTTTCTTCGTAACTGCCTTCCAAGTAATAAGTACAAAATAAATCCAACTAATGGCAAGAAAAATAATACAAGAATCCATGCCCATGTAGAGGTAGCATCTTTACGTTCTAAAAAAATGATGGTCATGGCTAATAAAATATTAAAAAACAAGGTTAAAGGGACTAAATATTCTATGTCTGTAAAAATGCTCATTCCTACACCTGCCTTTACTATTGTTAACAACATACATAAGTATAGCCTACTTCAAAAGAAGAAAGAAGATATGAAATCTAGCTAGGTAGGAAAAGGATTATCTCTTCGATTCGTAAGGGATAATCCGCATGTTTTCGTTAGTAATTTTCCCATTGAAATAAAATATCGGAAAAATCCTTTCGAAGAAGCTTTTCTCGGTTAATAAAAAACTTGCCAACACCACAATCTGCCCACATAATTCCTAATTCATCATGAGAGTCAATTTGTAATAATAAGACATTATAGCGCTGAAGTAGCAAGGACTCTTGATGAATATCCTCATTTAAATAATAAGCATAGCCACCAATTTTAGCTCCCGCTCCTAGGAAGTGTTGCAAATAAATCTCTTGCACATCATCCATCTGGGAGGATAGGAGGAAGGGAAGGTGACGTTGTGCTCGATAATCTAGTGCAGAAATGGGTTCCTGTGTTAGCTGAAATTGTAAAGCTAATTCCTGACGAATAGGGAAGCCATCTAATGTAGTCGGTATAGAAAAGTGTGCCTGTTGAGAGTGGGCTGTACTGTCATTAACAGTTGGATAAAATCTTACTTTATAAAATTGCTGAAAAATGTCTTCGTAATAATTGACAGTAGTAGTTTTAAAAGTATTGGCTGAAATAAAAAACTGCAGTAATCCCCTTGAAGGAAAACCTAGTAGTGGTGGGATTTCGGCAAAATTAATTTGAGCTAATAATCTCATTGGCTCCCCTGTTAAATCTTTTGGATAGGTTTGAAAAGAGGGGAGATAGGGTTCGCCAGCAAATTTACTTTCAGTTAACGTAGTTGAACGTTGGTATGGCTGAATAATGATTGTTGAAAGTAGCGTGTCTTCGATTTCTGAGCGAAAAGCTTCTAGCTCTTTAGGAAGTAAAAAATTTGTTGCTTTGTTCATGCAAACCCTCCGAATATCTCTCTAGGTCTTTAAAGTATAACAAGTTACGGTATAGTGAGAATCTATTCAAAACGCAATGATTTACTGGAAGCCTTATAGATAAAAATCAAACTTATCGAAAGAATGGCTATTGCTGCCGATATATAGTACCCGAGACTTGCTTGCATCGTAAATAACCAAGTGAAAAATAGTGGACCAAGAATACGTCCTAAGTTATCCATTGAATAGGAAAGACCTGCGGCAGTTCCATATTGTCCTCCAGATTCTTTCGAGGAGAGCGATACCACACACGTTCTAGCAAGTGCATTACCAGCTGTAAAGACACATAGGGCTAGACCAGCGATAAAAAGATTAGCTGTGAGTGTGAATAATAGCATACCGATTGCTGTTACAATTTGAGCACCGATTAACCATGTTGTTTCGCTGCCATTTTTTATACGTCGAACAACGCCACCTTGAATGGCTGCATCAACGAAACCACTAAACATAAATAAATATCCAATTTGTAATGGTGTAATATGAATCTTTTCGATTTGGAATAGTTGGAAAGTAGCCTCAACACCCGCTAGCATAAAGGTTACTAAAAATGAAAACATAAATAAGTAACGCACACGGTACTGTAGCATCTTGCTAGCGCCTTTTGGTACAATAGCACGTTTAGTTGAATCTTTCCGTTTTTCAGGTTCTTTTAAGACGAAACTTGCATAAATAAATAATAGTGCAATTAATGATGCGGATGCGATAAATGGTAATTGCAAACTATAATGGCCTAGCACCCCACCGATTGCTGGACCAAAAATAAAGCCAAGACCAATGGACATGCCCATAAAGCCCATATATTTATTACGATCCTCTTCACTGGACATATCTGCGATAAATCCTGTTACTGCTGTATACAATGCTCCTGAGAATAAACCACCTACAATGCGTGAGACATACAAAATAGCTAGGTTATCTATAAATAATGAAAAAATAACAAAACTAAGGCTAAAACCAACCAGACCTGTTAAGATTAGTTGTTTACGACCTATCTTATCTGATAGCATGCCCCAAAATGGTGCTGTAAAGAAACTTGCAAGTGAATATACGGTTAGTAAACCACCGACGTGGAGATCATTCCAATTTTGCTGCACAATCACCTCAGGTAAGACAGGAATAATAATGCCAAATCCTAGGTAAACGAGAAATTGAACAGACATCAATAATAAAATTGCCTTTTTCATACAGTTCCCTGCTTTCATACAATATTTCACTATGTACATTCTACCCTTCTTGCTCTTACGATGACAAGAATACGGATGGAGAAACATGGTGGAGATAGTTATTAATTGAAGATGAATAAAATATAGTGATTGTGGTTATTTTATAAGTGTTTGGTGGTATAAATAATTTACAATGTAACAAAAATGAAAAATTTTATATGTAAGTTAAATGGTATGATAAATTTGTCAGACATCTTACTCGTAGAAAAATGAAACTTTTTTGTTCCCTAAAACGTTATATAAAATCGAGGAAAGATTGAGGTGGAATGTATGAGGAAAGAAGTAGATTTGAAAAAGATTGTTTCGAATTTATCTAAGTTGGGTGTAACAGCCACTGTAACAAAGTCTCGACTAGAACTTTTAAAAGTGCTAACACCACCAACGCAGACTCCGCAAGTTCAAGCTTAACTCGTTTACAATAGGAAAAGGGAAGTCTCAATGCGCGAGACTTCCCTTTTTCTATATTTATTCATCTTCATCATGTGTCGTAAACATGTACGTTCGATAATGGAACCGCATACTAAAGACTAGCCCAATGGCTAAAGCATTGCCCATTAAAGAACTTCCTCCGTAACTAATGAACGGAAGCGGAATACCTGTAATTGGTAATAACTGAATAGTCATGCCTATATTTTCGAAGACGTGGAAAGTAATCATGGCAATAATACCTGCACAAACATATGTTGAGAATGGATCTTTCAATAAGAGCGTTGTCTTTGTTAAGTGATAAATTAATAAGAAGAAAACACAAATAACAATACTAGCGCCAATAAAGCCCCATTCTTCACCGATAACAGTAAAAATGAAATCGGTATGGTTTTCTGCTACATATACCTCTCGATTTCGGAACCCCTTACCAAAGATCTCTCCTGACCCAATAGCATTTAACGATGTTATTAAATGATAGCCTTCGCTAGATGAATAGGAATAGGGGTCTAGCCAAGAATAAATTCGAGCAAATTGATAAGCCTTTAAGCCGAACGTTTTTTCTAGGAAATCCTGCATATAAAGTGCCATCCACAGTAGGGTGCCACCTGCTACCACTCCACCTAAAAAGGTCGGCAGAATGATTTTCCAAGAAATTCCGGCTACGATGATAAGAGCAGCAGTAATCGCAAAGAATACAAGAGCAGAACCAAGGTCAGGCTGCTTCATAATGATAGCCAATGGTATGATGAGTGTGATACCAATTTTCCCTAGTAGTAGGAAGTCCGTTTTTACTGATTTTAACGAATAAACTTCATGATGCTTACTGATTAGTCGTGCTAGTGCTAAAATGTAAAAAGTTTTCATAAACTCAGAAGGCTGAATATTTCCAATCGGCGTATGATACCAGCTTTTAGCACCATTAACGGGTGCACCGATTTGACCTTCTCCTTCAGGCATAAAAATAAGCAGTACCAATAAGGCAATCCCTGCTCCATACATATACCATGACATTTTTTTATATTGATCTGGCTCAAAAAACATGACGATGCCAATAATTACTGCACCAATAACATACCATTGCATTTGTTTAGGTACGTAGTTAATGCCATATTGACCCGATGTCTGGGCAGATGCAATAGCTAACAAACTGATGACTAGAAAAGTGAAAAGAATAAAAGCGAGGGTCCAGTCAAAACGGTTTGCGAAATTTCGTTTATTTTCCATAAAAGCCACCTAAATTAAAATAGTATCTCAATATGAGTAAATATGATGCGAATCTTCCAATTTCGTTTATAATTGTTCAAAGAAGAGAGCTATTGACCAGTAGAGTGTATGAGATAACTCATATCTATTGATAAGCTTGCAACTTGCTTTGAACATTGTCAATGGAATTTTCAGCAATACTTGTACTCATTGAGTAATCTTAAATTAATATGCAAATGCATGTTTAACATTCCTATTATAACGCAAAAAATACTTTTATGCCTGTGCATATAGTTGGGACGACAATTAACATAAAATGTTTCAAAAAAATCATGTTTAGACTTATAATGTAGTGAAGAATGGGGTGATGGTTGTGGCTAAAAAATTAAAGTCAGCTGATGATTTTATGTATCATATTTATGTTCATATGAATGATGTAGATAAATTTGTCATTTTTAGCGGGTTAAAATTCCCGCAATTTGTGGCTGCACTTGAACCACTGCATCACTTACTGTTATTAAAACATTCCTATGAAGACGGTTCTTTTAATATGCATACACAATTTGAATATGTCTTGGAAGATGAAGTTCCTCGTTTTGTGAAAAAATCAGCAGAGTCAAAGGAATTGTGTTGGGTTGATTTTATGGACGAAAAGAGGCTAGATCATCTGACACCAATGGAACAAGGAGAATTGCTTTACATAAGTCATAAAAAAGAACCGATTACGTCTGCATTTTTTAACAAATTACAAAATAGATTTGTCTATTATTCTTCAGATCAAGAGAAGATGACAAAAATTTATTTTCGTCATTTAAGTGATTCGGATTTATTGGTTGCCAATGTATTTAATAGTTTAATTCGTGAAAAGGAACGGAGTACTGGTTTTTGGCGTCGAAAAGTAAAGGCGAGTATTCCATCTATATCGCCCGATTTTTTACGATCTTACCGATCCTTTGCTAAGGACGGAGCGTTATTATCTTTGTACAGAATTGAAAAACCAAAGGTAGCCTATGGTATAGAAGTTCGCAACCTATCAGAGTATTCATTTCCTGATGAAGTTTGGGATGACTTAAATACGATCCTGAAAACGGAACATGATGAATTGATTTATATTATTTAATCTTCATAACAGTAATGATTTTTGCGAAAAAGCGACTATCAAATGAAGATCAGTTGTTGGCAGATATTCCGAATTTTGAATTGAGCCTAGACAATTTAAAAATTAGATGCAACTAAGGCATAATCAATGAAATGTCAAAATCTCACCGTCAAAAATTACGGTGAGATTTTTATGTCATTTGTCAAGACGTTTCATGATAAACTAATAGTACTCAAGAAGTATGTGGAGGGCACAAAAATGAAAAAAAGAATCGGTTTATTATACGGCGGAAAGTCAGCGGAGCATGAGGTGTCATTATCGACAGCTCGTGCAGTCACTGGAGCTTTGAATTTCGAGGAGTATGAAGTATATCCGATTTTCATTACATCTGACGGGGAATGGCGACGTGGAGAACGTTTAGAAAAACCTGTAAGTGCAATAGAAGAATTACAATTTGGTGATAATGCCACAATTTTAGAAAATAATATTACTGATTTTTTAATCGATGAAAAAGGCAATACGGTGCAGTTTGATGTTATTTTCCCATTGTTACATGGAACAAATGGTGAGGATGGAACTGTGCAAGGATTACTGGAAGTACTGAATTTACCGTATGTAGGAAACGGTGTATTAGCATCTTCAGCTGGTATGGATAAAGTGGTGATGAAGCAATTATTTGAAATTGCAGGCTTACCACAAGTGCCCTATACGTACTTTATTCGTAGTGAGTGGAAAAACGAGCAACAGACCATCATTGAACGATGTGAACAGGGCTTGAGTTGGCCGATGTTTGTGAAGCCTGCAAACTTAGGTTCAAGCGTTGGGATTAGCAAAGCAACTAATCGTGAGGAATTAATAAAAGCAATTGAGATTGCTCTGCAATATGATCGTAAAATTGTTGTAGAACAAGGTATTATGGCTCGCGAAGTTGAACTAGCCGTGTTAGGTAATGATTATCCTGAAGTTTCGGTGCCAGGCGAAATTAAACCAGTCACTGAATTTTATGATTATGACTCGAAGTATAAGGACGGTTCTACAGCCCTTATTATTCCAGCGGAGCTGCCAGTGGAAACTGTGACAAGCTTAAAGGAATTAGCAAAACGTGCATTTAAAGCAATAGATGGTAGCGGTTTAGTTCGTGCCGACTTTTTTGTAACGGCTGAAAATAGCGTTTACATCAATGAAGTGAATACAATGCCTGGTTTCACGCCTGTAAGTATGTACCCATTATTATGGCAACATACAAATGTGAGCTATCCAGAGCTGATTGACCGTCTCATTAAGCTAGCAATCGAACGTTACGAAGAAAAACAACAGCTTCACTATAAAAAAGACTGAGTGGGATTATTGTGAAAAAAACATTAAAACAATTAGCTGCATGGTTAAATGAGGATATGGCTGCTTTTGGCGATACCGTTGTATCAGGAATTTCTATCGATACAAGAACAATTCAACAAGGAGATCTATTTGTGCCATTTCGTGGCGAGCAAACAAATGGGCATCAGTTTGTTGTTCAAGCATTTGAGAAAGGTGCGGGAGCTTCACTCTGGCAAAAAGATGAACCAAATCCTCCAGAAGGTTATCCTTTACTATTTGTGGATGACTCAGAAGTAGCTTTACAGGAAATGGCAAGAGCCTATCGTAATGAACATAAGGCGAAATTTATCGGCATTACAGGTTCAAATGGTAAGACATCCACAAAGGATATTTTAGCGGGTACACTTGCGCCATTTTTTAAAGTACAAAAGACTATTGGGAACTTTAATAATCAATTAGGGTTACCTATTACAATTTTACAGCTTGATGAAAATACAGATGTTGCTGTTCTTGAAATGGGTATGAGTGGTTTTGGTGAAATTGAATTTTTAACGAAGCTTGCTCGTCCACATATGACGGTTATTACTAATATCGGCGAGGCTCATATGCAGGATTTAGGGTCACGAGCAGGTATAGCAAAAGCAAAATTTGAAATTATTCAAGGGATGCAGCCTGATGGTCTATTATTCTATGATGGTGATGAACCGCTGCTCCAAGAATTGGTGGCCAAGGAACAGCACTTACAAGCAGTGCCGTTCGGATTAGAGCCAGGTAATCTTTTATACGCTGAAAATATTCATGCTAATGCGGATGGCAGTCACTTTACTACGCATGGAATCATTGAAGGCGACTTCTTTATTTCAGTTCTTGGTAAGCATCAAGTAAAAAATACATTAGTGGCGATGTTAATTTCTCATAAGCTAGGTTTAAACAATGAACAAATTCGTACATCCTTAGAGCATGTAGTCTTAACAGATATGAGGATGCAACAAGTACAAGGAACAAATGGAGCACTATTTATCAACGATGCCTATAATGCAGCACCAACCTCGGTGAAGGCTGCTATTCAATTTATGGCTTCCTCTACAATTCGACCTGAAAAATGGCTTGTGTTAGGAGATATGCTGGAGCTTGGACCGAATGAGCAAAGTTTTCACGAAGGGCTAGCAGCATATATAAATGAGCATGAAATTGATTATCTCTGCTTATTTGGCCCTCGGATGGCATATCTTTATCAAGTATTAAAAGAGCGCTTTGAGAAAGAACGTTTACTGTATGTAGCAGATGATTATACGGCTATTATTGAAAAGCTAAAACTAGCGAATGAATCATCTATTGTTTTACTTAAAGGCTCGCGTGGTATGAAATTAGAGACGATCTTAAATGCATTTACGTCACAGTAACCAATGAATCGGTGGGATTAGGCTCACCGATTTATTCATTGTTAAACGAGGTGAGGACGTTGTCAGTAGGTGTACTATGTATTCATGGATTTTCAGGTGGACCTTATGAAGTGGAGCCATTCACAACATACTTACGGGCACAGACAAATTGGCTAATTGTAGAGCCGACGTTGTCAGGGCATGGAGAAGAATTACAAATGAGTGGTTTTACAGCGAAGCATTGGTTAATGGATGCCGAGCTTGCCTTTCGATCATTAGCTAAAAAAGTAGATGAGGTAATCGTCGTTGGTTTTTCAATGGGGGGAATCATAGCATTATATTTAGCTAAACGTTATAAAGTAAAAAAACTCGTATTATTAAGTGCTGCTGCAAAGTATGTCAGTCCCAAACAGTTAGTCAATGATTTTAAAGTGCTTGCTACAGAGGCTTACCACCGTAATTTGACGAATAACGAACTTTTTTTACGATACCATCATAAGTTTAACAATGTGCCTTTAGCATCCACAATAGAATTTATGAAGCTGGTTAGAATGGTGGAACCTTATTATCAACATATTCAAATTCCTGTTTATATCGTGCAAGGGAAATTGGACGGAATAGTGCCCTATCATACGGCGCAATTCCTTTTTGATAAATTAGCCTCAAAAGATAAAATTTTGTATTTTTCTGATAATAGCAAGCATCATATATGTTTTGAGGAAGATTGTTCTGAATGGTTTCCAAGGGTTTTAACGTTTTTAAGGGATAAATAAAGTAGTCAGATTATTACGACTCATGCGTTATCGTTGCATAGGATTTAAAGCCATGTTAGACTAGTGTAAGCAATGGATACATTTTGTGCGAAGACTCTTCATATTTGGTTGAAGGGTACTTTTTTTTGAACACAACGGTTTTATTCTAAAGTGAATAATTACGACAGAATCGAACCGCTCGGTAAAGACCGGGCTTTCCTTTTCATATAAGAGAGCTCTATATGGACTATCATGTAGAGAAAATTTTTAAGTAACGGAAACGTTCCACTACACAGGCTCGAATTTGCCGACAACTTCATCTGAAAATGTAACCATTTGTCAACTTAAAAGGAAAAAAAGGAGATTGAGAAGTTTGACAAATTTTTCAGAATTAAATATTAGCGAATCTACATTACGCTCAGTAAAGCGTATGGGATTTGAAGAAGCAACACCAATCCAAGAAGGTACTATTCGTTTTGCGATTGAAGGCCGTGATGTATTAGGTCAAGCACAAACAGGTACTGGTAAAACTGCCGCTTTCGGGATTCCACTAATTGAGAAAATTGATCCAAAAAACCCTAATATTCAGGCGTTAGTTATTGCTCCAACTCGTGAGTTAGCGATTCAAGTTTCAGAAGAGCTATATAAAATTGGCTATGACAAGCGCGTAAAATTATTATCAGTATACGGAGGTCAAGAAATTGGCCGTCAAATTCGTGCACTGAAAAATAGACCTCAAATCATTGTTGGTACACCAGGACGTATTATTGATCATATTAATCGTCGTACGTTAAAATTAGAAGATGTTCAAACATTAGTATTGGATGAAGCAGATGAAATGTTAAACATGGGCTTTATCGATGATATTAATTCAATCTTAGAAAACGTGCCTTCTGAACGTCAAACATTACTGTTCTCAGCAACAATGCCACCAGCAATCCGTAAAATTGCAGAAACATTTATGCGTGATCCAGAAATTGTGAAAATTAAAGCAAAAGAATTAACAGTTGATAATATCGATCAATATTTTGTTAAGTCTGCTGAACGTGAAAAATTTGATGTTTTATCTCGTTTATTAAACGTTCACCAACCAGAGCTTGCTATTATTTTTGGTCGTACAAAACGTCGTGTAGATGAGCTTGCACAGGCCCTATCTATTCGTGGCTATTTAGCTGAGGGTATTCATGGTGATTTAAGCCAGGCGAAGCGTATCTCCGTATTACGCCAGTTTAAAGAAAATAAAATCGATATCCTTGTTGCGACGGACGTTGCCGCTCGTGGACTTGATATTTCGGGTGTAACACACGTCTATAACTTTGATATTCCTCAAGATCCTGAATCTTATGTTCACCGTATTGGACGTACAGGTCGTGCGGGTAAATCAGGTCTTGCCGTAACATTTGTAACACCTCGTGAAATGGGTTACTTACGTATTGTAGAAGAAACAACGAAAAAACGTATGACACCTCTTCGCCCACCAACAACTGATGAAGCATTAGAGGGTCAACAACGTTTAGCTGTGGAAACACTGGAAGGTCTTATTGCTAATAACAATTTAGGCGATTACCGCACACTTGCAGCGGAAGTACTAGATAATCATGAAGCAATTGACGTTGTTGCAGCTGCTCTACGTTCATTAACGAGAGAGCCTGATGATACACCAGTAACAATCACAGAAGAGCGTCCATTACCAATGCGTCGTGAGCGTTCTAGCAGTAACCGTAGTGGCGGTGATCGTGGCCGTGGTAACCGTAGCTTTGGTGGCGGACGTCGTGACGGCGCTCGCAGTGGGGAACGTCGCAATAGCGGTAGCAGTAGCCGTCGAGAAGGCGGACGCCGTGAGGGAGGTCGTAGAGAAGGTGGACAAGGTCGTTCTCGCTCTCCACGACGTCACGAAGGTTAATTTTAACCGAATACACTAATTCTTTATGATAAACCTTACAGTCATAGTGGCTGTAAGGTTTTTTTTCAGCTATAGTTGAAACAAAAAGGTGAGTAAATCCGTATACACCTAATGAAGAAAGAGGGGGGAACGATATTGAGAGCACAGCCGATTCATCAAATTTCCCGAAAAGGGTTAACTGTGTGGCGTTTATATGGAGTCATACAAACATTGGTGTTATTCATTGTAGCAGGGCTAGTAAGCTATGGTACATATTATTTGGAATGGCCGTCATTTATTTACTTCATAGCTGGGGGAGTTGTAGTTCTAAGTGCAATACTATCCATTTTTGTATTCCCGAAAATAAGATGGGAACGATGGCGTTATGAGGTTCGTGAACATGAAATCGAAGTACAACATGGTTTATTTGTTGTGAAACGTACATTAATACCGATGGTACGTGTTCAACATGTTGATACAACACAAGGACCGATATTGAAAAAATACGACTTAGGTAATATTTCAATTTCAACAGCAGCAACTGTACATACGATTCCTGCGCTTGTTATGGACGAAGCAGATATACTTCGTGCTCGCATCTCTGATTTAGCAAGGGTGGCGGAAGATGATGTCTAAAGAAATTAATCGTTTACATCCAGTATCTGCAGTTATTACGAGCGTTAAGGCATTAAAAAGTATGATATTACCAATTGCTATTATTATCATAGGAAACGGCTTTAATTTTTCTTTGAATTTTCATAGTGATCATTTTTTTGATACCATTTTACTTTTTGGTGTATGGGGAGGCGCGGCACTTCTTGCACTTATTGGGGGCATCATAAAATGGCGGACATTTGTTTATTGGTTTGAAGACGGGGAGTTACGCATAAAGTATGGATTGTTTGTTAAAAAGAAGCGTTATATTCCTTTTGAACGTATACAAAGCTTAAATTATAACGAGGGGATTTTTCATCGCATTTTTGGTTTAGTGAAAGTTCAGGTTGAAACAGCAGGTAGTAAGGGAGGTAAACCTGAGGTCGAACTGACAGCAATCCGTAAAGCGGCAGCAGATGTTATTGAATTAGAAATGCGTCGGGCTAAAAATGGGGTAGATCAACAACAAGATCAGGAAGAAATCCAAGTGATAGAGGAAGCTGTCTCCATTCCAACGATTTACCATATGTCCATACGTGATTTACTCGTTTTAGCAACAACATCTGGTGGGATCGGTGTCGTACTATCAGGTCTTGCAGCAATTGCTTCACAGTTTTCCGATATTATTCCTTATGAAACAGTATTTCATGAACTAGCTGATTTTGTGAAAGTCGGTGCATTTTTAGTCGCTTTAACAGCGATGTTCGTTTTAATTGTAGCTTGGGTTGTATCAGTGGTCATCACACTGATTAATTACTATGATTATACAGTCCGAATTGAAGAAGAAAAATTGATTATCACCAAGGGACTTTTAGAGAAAAAGCGTATTACTTTACCGCTGAATCGAATTCAAGCCATTCGTATTGTTGAAAACCCTTTGCGTCAATTAACAGGCTTTGCAACGGTGGTCGTTGAAAGCGCTGGAGGTAACGGTGAAGATGGGAATGATAAAAAGATTACTTTGTTTCCACTCATTAAGAAGCAGGATTGTTTGCACACATTAGAGCAGCTTTTCCCAGATATGAATTGGCATCCTTCGTTTATTCGATCACCAAAAAGAGCAAGACCATTCTTCTATCGAATTGATTTTATTTGGCTAGTTCCAATTATGGGTGCATGTAGTTATTACTTTTATCCGTATGGACTGTTGTCATTACTGTTAATTCCGTTAACAATCCTAATCGGAATATGGCAGCATAAAACAGCAGGCTATCAAATTGATGGAAAGCAACTGGCTATGCAGTATCGAGTATTTAGTCGTATTACATTGATTGTGGAGAAAAAGCGAATTCAATCCATTCAAAGTACACAATCTTACTTTCAAAAAAGAAAAAATGTTATGTCTATAAAAGCAACAGTCATGTCTGGAGCAACTGGTACAACGGGAAGTGTATCAAGCTTAGAGCAACAGGATGCAGAAACAATCTTAACTTGGTATGAACATTAATGAACTAAAAAGCTAATCCCTTCAATTTTATGGAAGGATTAGCTTCATAGTGTTGAAAAACAAAAACATTTATATAGAATTTTTGCGAAAGGTGAAAATGGATTACTGTTGCAGGCTACTTGCTTTCCTGTGAGCGAGCGCCGAGCCGCTTCCTCCGTGCAGGGGCTCGTCTGTCTCGCTATCCCACGGGAGTCAAGTAGCCTTCCACTCCAATCCATGAAAATGGTACCTTTTTAGAAAGGTTTTCTAATAAAGTGAAGTATTCACTACTCTTTATGGAGGGGTGTTGCCACTCATTACTTCTCCACATCGAACATAAGAGGCCATCCTTTCTCCAATCATACAAATAATGAGCTATTCGGCTCATCGGACGCTCCCTGGAAAGAACGCTAACGGAAGGGAAATTAACTCCTAGCCTTTCGAAATGGCTGTTTCTGCCATTGACATCACCTTTTTTCAACAACATGAAGCTAATCCTTTCAATTTTATGGAAGGATTAGCTTTTTTAACTATAAATATATGTGAATGCTGTTTATAATAAAATAAATAGAACAAAAGGGGTGGGGGACTTTGTTTAAATATGATATTAATGAAAGCGCTTATTTAAAGCTATTAGACTTGAGTGATGTAGATGAATTATTTGCTTTAACTGACCGTTCAAGGGATACATTACGTGAATGGCTGCCATTTGTAGATAGTGTTAAAACTGTAGAAGATACAGAGCAATTCGTCAAAAAGGCTATGCAACAATATGCTGATCATAATGGTATACAAGCAGGGATTTACTATGATGGAGAGCTTGCAGGCGTAATTGGCTATCATCAAATCAACTGGCAGCATAAATGGACAAGCATTGGCTACTGGCTAGGAAATGAGTTTGTGGGGAAGGGGCTCGTAACAAATTCAATGAAAGCATTGATTGATTATGCTTTTAATTATTTAATGTTAAATCGTATTGAAGTACGTGTAGCGGTAGGGAATATTCGCAGTCGTACAATTCCCAAAGTATTGGGCTTCCATGAAGAAGGGCGTTTAAGGGATGCAAAGTGGCTTTATGATCATCATGTTGACCAAGTTGTTTATGGCTTAACCGCCGCTGAATGGAAAAAGGTTAAGATGGCAAATGAGGCCACTGTGATTTTATAGCATGTATTCGTTCTAATGAAAAAGGAGCAACTCCATGATTGAGCTGCTCCTCTTTTAAGTTTTATGGTCTACCCGACATCTTTTGTTTACGCCAGCTTAAAATTCTTTTTGGGTGTAAATAGACAAGTCCAAGAATGAAACCTGTTACTAAACCGCCTAAATGTGCATAAACATTCACATTTGGTTGAAGAAATGTCATGATGACACTTATGATGATGATTGGTAAGATGAGCTTACGAAGCATTGGCATTGTACGACGTGTATAGTAAACTAATGCCCCAAAAGCACCAAAAATTCCAAAAATAGCCCCACTTGCACCAAGACTCGCATAACTACTATCATAGAAGATATAGGTTGCCATGTTGCCTACAATACCTGAAACCAAATAAATTGTGATGAAGCGTGCTTTACCTGCGATTTTTTCAAGCTCTGGACCAAAGAGATATAAGGAAAACATATTAAAAAACATATGCATAAATCCTGCATGTAAAAACATTGCGGAAAAGACACGCCACCATTCACCATTTTGAATCAGGAAATTTGCTTGGATTCCGTAATTCCACAAGAGTGTTCCGACGCCGGGTATAAGAGACAATACATAAAGCGTTAAGTTAATTGCTATTAAAGTTGAAACAATAGGGTAATACTTTGTATATTGCTTAAAATTTTCTGTTCTACTAAACATGGCTCCACCTCAATTTACAATTATTATACATGCCTTGTTGGAAATAGGTAAAGGAGAAGGTCACATGATTAAGGGAATTGGTCTCGATATTGTAGAAATAGATCGTATTGAAAAAGCCATGAAACGTACAGATAAATTTAAAGATCGCATTTTAACAGTTAAGGAAAAAAAATTATTTGACGGTCATTCAGAAACTCGTAAAATAGAATTTTTGGCAGGGCGATTTGCTGCTAAAGAAGCATTTTCGAAAGCGCTAGGAACAGGCCTTGGGGAACAATGTAAGCTTCATGATATGGAGATATTAAGAGGAGAGGCTGGCAATCCCGTCTTATATTTTAAGGAAGAGCTTGTCAATGGATTTGTTAGTATTACGCATTCTAAACAATATGCGGCTGCTCAAGTAATCTTATTAGAATAGTACTTAACTTGTCTAAAAGGTTGGCTTATAAATTTAAATATATTGCCCTTTCTTCAAATGACATAACTGACAAATACGGTTCATATATTGTCGTAGTGGATTTGAAAGAAGAAAGGGTGAAAGCGTGGGCAACCGTATAGTTAAATGGCTCGTCTTACTTTGTACGATATTACTTCTGTCGGCATGTGGTGCAGCCTCACAGGAAAAAGTGTTGAAGAAAGTGAATGGTAAATGGGCAGAAACAAATGGTTATGAGTTAAATGCATCGATGGAGATTAAATCTGGTGGTGAGCCAAGAAATTATGATGTGACAGTATGGCATACAAAACCTGATTTCTATCGAGTAGAAGTAGTCGAAAGTGGGAAAGATGTTTCTCAAATGATTGTGCGTAATGCTGATGGCGTTTTTGTAGTAACACCGACATTAAACAAAATGTATAAATTCCAAAGTGACTGGCCAAAGAAAAATAGTCAGGCTTACTTAATTGGAGCGCTAGCAGAAGATTTAGCAGAAGATAAAAATCTTGTCATGAAAGAAGAAGAAAAAGCATATATATTTGAAGCGGCTACTAGAAATAGCTATAAAAATAGTATGCCTCATCAAGTCATTACGGTAGATAAGAAAACTTTATTGCCAACCTCTGTAGCGATTATGAATGATGTGAAGGAAGAGCAAATTCGTATCACCTTTAAGAAAATAAAATTAGGTGTGCAACATGCTGCAAAAGAGTATGCTGTTGAACAATTCACTGATAAAGATAGCACGAAAGGTGAACAAGCTACACCTGCTGACAAAGAGGGGCAAGAAGGAAAAGATGAAAAAGAAGCAGTTGGTGCAGAAGTTGAATATCAAGAATTCCAAACACATTATCCTGTTCTAAATTGGGCACAATTAGCGAATGAAAAAGTTGTGCAAGAAAATGGTATGGAACGTGTTATCCTAACTTTCGATGGTGAAAAGGCATTTACAGTTATGCAGCAACCAGTAACAAAGGAAAATTCAATGTTACCAGTATCGTCACCTGGTGATCCAGTTGACTTAGGCTATACAATAGGAGCTATTACAGATACATCGATTAGTTGGGAAAAAGATGGTGTTGAATTCTTTGTAGCTTCAAGCAAGTTGACGCGAGAAGAGATGATTGAAGTTGCTACATCTATGACGATAAGTAGTATGAAGTAACTTTGCTAGCTACAGCTTTCAGAAATATGAAAGCTGTAGCTTATTGACAATATGAAATAAGATCTCACTGTTTAGAAAATGTTAAGTTATTTCCTTTAAAGTGAGAGTTCTGGAGAATGGAACAATAACATTGTGTGGACAAGCTAAATAGACGTACTAGAACAAATGTATGTCATACATAGTGTTTTAATTAAAAATAAAGAGGGTATTCTTATGAAGACACAGC
Organism: Lysinibacillus sp. FSL K6-1151; assembly: GCF_038630755.1. NCBI lineage: Bacteria > Bacillati > Bacillota > Bacilli > Caryophanales > Bacillaceae > Lysinibacillus > Lysinibacillus sp. FSL K6-1151. Next base: position 4,160,822 of record NZ_CP152040.1, on the reverse strand, counting down.
AGTATTTTCGACCAACCAAAGCAATGATAGACTTGCAAGCAATCCAACAGAACGTTAAAAATTTAAAAGAATTTTTACAACCTAATGTTCAAATTATTGCTGTAGTAAAGGCAAATGCGTACGGCCATGGAGATGTAGCCGTTGCACGGGCGGCACTTGAGGCTGGTGCCACAATACTTGCAGTGGCAACGCCCGACGAAGCATTACATATACGAGCACATTTTGAAGAACCAGACATACTAATATTAGGTGCATCTCCTGTTTCCTTTGCTCCTTATGCAGCACAACAGCGTATTATTCTTACAGCATTTGCTAGTGATTGGATTCAACAAGCAGCTCCTCTTTTAGTGAATGAAGAACTTCCTTTGCGTCTACATATAAAAGTAGATAGTGGAATGGGGAGACTAGGCATTCGCTCAGAGCAAGAGCTAGTAGAACTATACGAAACCATACAGTCTACAGCTAATGTGGAGCTAGATGGCATATTCACTCACTTTGCGACAGCGGATGAAGAAAATTCGACACATTTTAATCAGCAAGTGCAGTTTTTTGAGAAGTGTTTATCAGTCATGCCTTTAAAGCCGCGACTTGTTCATGCATCTAATACGGCAGCTTCATTAGTGAAAAATTCACACCTACAGTATGATGCTGTTCGATATGGGATATCGCTGTATGGATTATCTCCTTCTCCCTATGTGGAAAGCATTTTACCATTCCCACTAAAGCCTGCCTTCTCGCTTGAGAGTGAACTTGTTCATGTGAAGCAAATCAAAGCAGGTGAATCAGTTGGCTATGGCGCTACGTTTACTGCTCAGACGGAGACGTGGATAGGAACTATTCCGATTGGCTATGCAGATGGCGTAATTCGTAAGTTAGGTGGACAAGAAGTATTGGTTGATGGACAGAAAGTGCCGATTGTTGGACGAATTTGTATGGACCAATGTATGGTTGCGCTACCAAAAGCATATGCTATAGGTGAGAAGGTAACACTCATTGGTCAACAAGGACAGCATGTGATTTCCATCGATGAGTGGGCTACAAAGCTTGAAACAATTAATTATGAAATACCATGCATTATAACAGCAAGAGTTCCTAGAATATACTTTTAATGAACCTTCATTAGAATTAGTTACTGATACACAGTACACATTCTCTCAATAGCATTCACTGTAATGTGTAATGAACAACATTCCAATGTAAAAGTTGAATTTGGTAAATAAATTAGCACTGGAGAACTTATTTCTTTTCCAAACATAAAGTAACTCATATTTGGAAGAACATTGCAATAATAATTATTCAGCATATACCTTCGACAACCAACATATTTTTACAATTTGTACTTCAAATTGTCAGATATTTTGTCATTTCATGTCTTTTCAACAATATCTTTCAATGATAGAATGAGAAGTAATGAAAAAGTGTATGGTTCCGTTGGAGGTGCTTGCTGTGTACGAGAAAAAGTTAAGAGAAGCTACAATTGCTGTTCAAGACAGACTATTTCTACAAACAAAGGAAGTAATTGAAGGTGAATCTTTTGTGCGTACTTTGGCGCGCAAAAATTTAATGCAGGAGCAACCAAATCAAATACGGGAAGCTATGATTAAAGGATATGTTGAAATGTCTCATATTAATTTAATGATTGCAAGTGAATGCTTGCATGCAGAATATGAAGCACAGCATATGGTGGAGCGTCTCGTTAGCGGGGGATGACACTTTGAATGTAAAACGTGGTGACGTTTTTTTTGCAGACTTATCACCGGTAATAGGTTCTGAACAAGGAGGCACTAGACCGGTGCTGATTATTCAAAATGATATTGGCAATCGATTTAGTCCGACTGTCATCATCGCAGCTATCACTGCACAGATTCAAAAGGCAAAGTTACCGACACACGTTGAAATCAATGCTGAAAAGTATGGTTTTGAACGTGATTCGGTTATTTTGCTAGAACAGGTGCGGACAATTGATAAGTCAAGATTGACGGATCGTATTACGCAACTTGATCATGCTGTGATGGAAAAAGTTGATGGAGCGTTGATGATTAGTTTAGGTCTAGTTAAATTTTGATATACATATGTGTATAGAAGCATCGAGATAATAAAATCTCGGTGCTTTTTTTGTTCTCTATCGATAATTTGAATTTACTATTTATCTTGATTCAGCTGGCCAACTCTCCATAAAAGTTCAATTTTGTTAGATAAAACCTCTGGCAGAAGTCACAAATTTTGAAGAAAAGTTTTTCGAGCAGCTTCAATAAATCGGAGCTAAATTCCGTTGAGGCGTAATTGATAAATAGTACAAAAAGCTTTAAGATATATTCAAGATTTTTAATAAAAATAGATTTTTGAAAAAATTCTTAAAAGGTATATGAAAATTTACATAGAATATTCCATTAATAGAGGTTATGAAGTTTAATTTAAGTCCAGCAGGTCGAACTATAGTGTAAGAGTATAACACTGTAAGGAAATGGAGGGACAGCAGTGACATGTAAGTCTTCGGTTGAAATTATTACAGAGTGGGATATTGTGGCAGCAAGACAACTGGGGCGTAATGAAGCAAGAGCACTTGGATTTGGCACTGTTGATCAAGCTCGTATAACCACAGCAATTAGTGAATTAGCACGAAATATATATTTATATGCGAATATAGGGACGATTGAAATTGAAAGGGTTGAGATAGATCATGAAAAGAAAATAGTCGTTATTGCAACAGATAAAGGACCTGGGATTCAAAATGTTCGCAAAGTAATGGAGGATGGTTATTCTACTTCAGGAGGGCTAGGAGCTGGTTTACCAGGTGTTAAACGATTGATGGACAGTTTAGATATTCAATCTGTCATGGGAGTGGGTACAACAATAAGGGCGGAAAAATGGTTGCGTTAGGACGTGAAGAAATTGAAACAATTAGAAGCTCAGTATAAAAAAATATTATCAGATTATATGGTCAGCCAAACTGAAAGAAATTTATATATTGCTCAAAATTTCACGCGTCAGTTAATTCAAAAAAATATATCCCCAGAGGATGTTGTTAGTATTCATAAAAATGCTGTTGAACAAATATTTCCTGATCAAATGAGTGAATCACAGCCAGCCTATGATTTTCTTATTGAAGTGATGGTTCATTATGGGATGGCACATAGAGAGCATCAAAGCTTACTTCAAAAGCAAGCTGAATACGAGATGGAAATGAAAATTGCGACAAACATTCAAAAAACGCTATTGAAAACATATGTGCCGCAGCTAGAAAGTATTGATATAGGAATGATTTCAGTTCCTATTCGTAGAATGAATGGTGATTATGTACATTTTTTTCATGATGGTGAAGAATATTTAAGTGTGGCAGTGACAGATGTTGTCGGCAAGGGAGTTCCTGCTGCGTTATGTATGTCGATGGTGAAATATGGGCTTGAAACATTAGGATATGCATATAAAGATCCTTCCTATGTTTTAGAAGTCATTAACAGGGTAATTGAAAAAGGTGTGGACGACAGTATGTTTGTTTCTATGTTTTATGGATGCTTAGATGTACAACACAATATCTTTTCTTATGCCTCGGCAGGTCATGAGCCAGCGTTACACTATATTGCCAAGGACGATCGATTCTATTCTTTGGAGGCTAAAGGCTTATTACTCGGTGTTTTACCTGAAACAAAATATTCGTTTCATGACATTGTTTTAGAGGACAATGATTTAATTATTATGATGACCGATGGTGTGACTGAATTTAGAGCACAGGAAGACTTGAATTCTAGAGAGGTTATTACAACTTTAATAAAACAAAATAGACATTTAACAGCCCAGCAGTTGTGCCAACTTCTTTATAAGGAAATAGAGAAAGCTCAGAATTTTAAACTATCGGATGATTTTACTGTCGTTATTTTAAAAAAATAGGTTTAATTATTAATAAAATAGGGAATAGACAATAGTCTAACAAATATGGTGGAGGTGTGCTATATGGACGTAACGATATATTTTAAAGAGATTGATCATAAATTATTTGGTTTTGTTGAAGGGGAAATCGATACATTTACCGCGTCTGGTTTAAGAGAGGAATTAGAAGCGGTAAAGATTACAGACGGATTAGAAATTGAACTTGATTTATCAAAAGTAAATTACATGGACAGTACAGGTCTTGGGATATTTGTTGCCTTTTATAAAAGAGCATTACGTGAAAATGGCAAAGTGAAGCTAGTTGGTTTATCGAATAGATTGCAAAGATTGTTTGAAATTACGGGTCTAAGTGATTTGATGGATATTGAAACTGATAAAAAGGTGGAATTAAAATAATGAAGGAATTTGACTATATTGAAATTAGAGTTCCTGCTAAACCGCAATTTGTCAGTGTCATTCGATTAACTGTCTCGGGCTTAGCTAGTAGGATTGGCTTTAGTTATGATGATATCGAAGATTTAAAAATTGCTGCAAGTGAGGCTGTGACAAATGTTGTTCACCATGCTTATAAGGATGAAGAAGAAGGTGAAATTGTCATCGGGTGTGCTTTGTATGACAATAAAATGGAAATGATGATTGCGGATTATGGCAACAGCTTTAATTTCGAAGAGATCAAGTCTAAGATTGGACCGTATCATCCTGAGGAAAGTATTGCAGGGCTAAGAGAAGGTGGCTTAGGACTTTATTTAATGGAAACTTTGATGGATGAGGTGATGATCAATAACGATGGTGGCGTAACTGTCTTCATGACAAAGTATGTCGCTAGAGAGCAGGTGGAAAAAAATGTCGAAAGAATCACTACATAAATCTTCATCCAAGGAAGATATACTAAAGTGGATTGAATTGTACCAGTCAACGGAGGATGATGAAGCGCAAACAAAATTAGTGATTCATTATCGATATCTAGTTGAGTCAATAGCTCGTAAATATTCGAATGGTAAATCTTATTATGATGATATTGTTCAAGTAGGGATGCTGGGATTGTTAGGTGCAATCAGACGTTTTGATCCGAATGTTGGTCGTAGTTTTGAAGCATTTGCTGTGCCAACGATTGTTGGAGAAATCAAGCGTTTTTTACGTGATAAAACATGGGATGTTCATGTGCCTAGGCGAATAAAAGAATTAGGACCGAGAATCAAATCAACAGTGGAGGCGCTGACGATTGAATTGCAGCGTTCTCCTTCTATTCAAGATATTGCTGAGCGATTAGAAGTAGCCGAGGAAGAGGTATTGGAAGCGATGGAAATGAGCCGTAGCTATCAGGCTCTTTCTATGGATCATTCGATAGAGTCAGATTCAGATGGCAGTACAGTCACCTTATTCGATATTTTGGGTAGGGAAGACGATGGTTATGAAATGACTAATAAACGCATGATTGTTTCAGAGGCGCTTGTTGTGTTAAATGAAAGGGAAAAACAAATTATTCAGCTTACATATTTAGAGCAACTTAGTCAAAAAGAAGCTGGAGAACGATTAGGAATTTCTCAAATGCATGTATCTCGAATACAAAGGAAAGCAATAAAGAAATTACAAGAGGCTATTCTAGCAAGTGGCGGTGTTTCGCTCTAATCTTTCTTTGGGTGTTTTATGTGTTAAACACTTATAAATGGATGAAGATAGTCTACTCATATTCGTCTGAGTAGACTATCTTTTTGCATTTTTAGTAAAGTGTAATGGTAAAATGAAAAGAAAAAGGTAGTGATGATGTGGAACAAAAGCAAATGTTACAGCTCATTGCAAAGGATGTTGTAGTCAAACCAGGGCAAGTAGATGCTGTTATTAAGTTATTAGAAGAGGGAAATACGGTACCATTTATTGCACGTTATCGAAAGGAAGCAACGGGCTCTCTCGACGAGGTGCAAATTAAAGCTGTGGAGGATCGTTATCACTACATACAGCAACTTGAACAACGGAAAGAAGAGGTTATTCGATTAATCCGAGAGCAAGAAAAACTTACACCAGAATTAGAAAAAGCCATACTTGCTGCAACCGTCTTACAGCGGGTAGAGGATTTATATAGACCTTACAAGCAAAAAAGACGTACAAAGGCGACGATTGCCAAAGAAAAAGGATTAGAACCTCTTGCAGAACTTCTCTTGGCGTTTAGTAATGACGCATTAGAGCAGCTAGCAGTTGGTTTTGTGGATAATGAACAGGTTGCCAATACAGAAGAAGCACTAATGGGCGCACGAGATATTTTAGCAGAACGTTTTGCAGATGATGCTGCGATTCGTGAAAAAATCCGCGCCTATTCATGGAAAGATGGAGTCCTTGTAACGACTGTAAAAAATGCTGAGATCGATGAAAAAAATGTTTTTGAAATGTATTACGAGTATGAAGAACCTGTTAATCGCATCGTTCCGCATCGCATCTTAGCGATCAACCGTGGAGAAAAAGAGGAAGTTTTAAAAGTTTCAATCCAAGTGCCAATAGACAGAGTTTTGATGATTATGTGGAAGGAATGGATACCTGCAATTGGCTCATCTCCTGCAATTGCAGAAGTAAAACTGGCAATTGAAGATTCGTACAAACGTTTAATTCAGCCTTCGATTGAAAGAGAATTACGAAACGAATTGACAGAGAAAGCTGAAACACAAGCAATTCATATTTTCTCTGAGAATTTACGTAATTTATTACTGCAGCCACCTATGAAAGGGAAATATGTATTGGGGGTTGACCCTGCTTACCGCACAGGTTGTAAGTTAGCAGTTGTAGATGAAACGGGGAAAATGTTAGAGGTTACAGCTATTTATCCACATCCTCCTAAACCAGATGTAGCAAAAGCGAAAGCTACTGTGAAAGGAATTTTAGAAAAATATCCAATAAGCATAATTGCAATTGGTAATGGTACAGCATCGCGTGAAACAGAACAATTTATTGCAGATGTACTAAATGAACTTACTACTGATGTTGCGTATGTTATTGTCAACGAAGCGGGAGCATCTGTTTATTCAGCGTCAGATATTGCACGGGCTGAATTTCCCGATTTACAGGTTGAGCAGCGTAGTGCTGTGTCCATTGCACGCCGTTTACAAGATCCTTTATCGGAGTTAGTGAAAATTGAACCTAAAGCGGTTGGTGTAGGTCAGTATCAGCATGATGTTTCTCAAAAAAAATTAAATGAATCACTAACTTTTATAGTAGAAACTGCTGTTAACAAAGTAGGGGTTGATGTAAACACGGCTTCTTCTTCACTCTTACAATACGTTTCTGGTTTATCCAAAACAGTTGCAGAGAATATCGTGAAGATGCGAGAAGAAAATGGTCAATTTTCTACACGTGCACAATTAAAGAAGATTCCAAGGCTAGGTGCTAAAACGTATGAACAAGCTATCGGCTTCTTACGTGTCCCTGAAGCAAAAAATCCGTTCGATGCTACAGGTATTCACCCAGAGAGCTATGATTTAGCTGAACAAATATTAGCAGAAGCTCAAATTGATAAAAAAGAGCTAGGGACGCCGAAAGCCGAAGAAGCTATTGCAGCTTTAGATATTCAAAATTTAAGTAGCGTGCTTGGCATAGGTGTTGTGACTATTCAAGATATTGTGGATACTTTAATGAAACCAAGTCGTGACCCACGTGATGCTTTCCCACAGCCTTTGCTTAAAACAGATGTATTAAAAATGGAAGATTTAAAAGTAGGTATGGAACTGCAAGGCACAGTGAGAAATGTGGTGGACTTTGGAGCGTTTGTTGATATTGGCGTAAAGCAAGACGGGTTGGTGCATATATCTAAATTACAAAACAAACGCATTAAACATCCGTTAGAAGTTGTTGCACTAGGTGATATTGTCACAGTATGGGTAGAACAAATAGATGTCAATAAAGGGCGTATTTCTTTAACAATGCTTCCGCCTAAAAATCAAACATTATAATTTAAGTAATAAATATTTACCACACTGTCTATACTACACAGTGTGGTATTCTTGTTGTTAGAGGTGATTAATATATGAACAATGAGGAGTTACAACAACTTGTTCACAGCTTATCCTTGGAAAGCTTTCAAAAACCTTTTCAGCATCAGGCTTACTTTAATGCTAGATTACGTTCAACTGGTGGACGATATCTTTTACAATCTCATAATATTGAGATAAACCCGAAAGCCTATGAGTTATATGGCTATAGAGAGATTGAAGGTATTGTACTCCATGAATTATGTCATTATCATTTACATATTGAAGGTAAAGGGTATCAACATCGAGATAAAGATTTTCGAGAGCTATTAAGAAAAGTAAATGCACCTCGATTTTGCTCAGTTTTACAACCCCCTAAAGCTACAACTAAAAGACATCATCGTCATACTTATACTTGTGTCAATTGCCAACAACTATATGTACGGAAAATAAAAATGAATGTTGAGAAGTATTGCTGTAGTAAGTGTTTGGGTAGGCTAATACTAGTGGAATAAAAAATTATAAAAAAATAGTTGACGTTTTGTTGAGTTGTCCCTATAATAGTAAAAGTCGACAAGATAACGACGACAGCAAAACATAGTATTCCGAAGTAGCTCAGTTGGTAGTAGCACCTGACTGTTAATCAGGTTGTCGCAGGTTCGAGTCCTGCCTTCGGAGCCATGGCCCCTTGGTCAAGTGGTTAAGACACCGCCCTTTCACGGCGGTAACACGGGTTCGAATCCCGTAGGGGTCATTTCTTCATAATTTAATTAATACTATTTATTGGTCCCGTGGTGTAGCGGTTAACATGCCTGCCTGTCACGCAGGAGATCGCCGGTTCGATCCCGGTCGGGACCGCCACTTTTTGGGGTATAGCCAAGCGGTAAGGCAACGGATTTTGATTCCGTCATGCCTAGGTTCGAATCCTAGTACCCCAGCCATTCATTTCTTAATTTGAGCCATTAGCTCAGTTGGTAGAGCATCTGACTTTTAATCAGAGGGTCGAAGGTTCGAGTCCTTCATGGCTCATCTTTTTAGGAAAAAACATTGACTTCTCAGATCCTTGTAGTATAATGAGAAAGTTACTGATTGAATGCGGTCGTGGCGGAACGGCAGACGCGCTAGGTTGAGGGCCTAGTGGGGGCAACCCCGTGGAGGTTCAAGTCCTCTCGGCCGCACCAAGTCAATTAATTTTATATTCTTATATGCGCCCGTAGCTCAATTGGATAGAGCGTCTGACTACGGATCAGAAGGTTGTGGGTTCGACTCCTGCCGGGCGCGCCAATTTATAAATCATATTATGCGGGTGTAGTTTAATGGTAAAACCTCAGCCTTCCAAGCTGATGTCGTGAGTTCGATTCTCATCACCCGCTCCAAAAAGGTGTTGACAACTTTCCGGTTGTCTGATAGACTAAAGAAGTTGTCCGAAGAGACAATGATATGAACCTTGAAAACTGAACAAGCAAAACGTAATCAATAAAGTTTTCAGTAACTAGCTTTGGTTAGTGAACAAAACAAAATTTTGGACATCAAAATTGATGCCAGCAAAACAATTTGAGCTATTCAAATTTCTTTTATGGAGAGTTTGATCCTGGCTCAGGACGAACGCTGGCGGCGTGCCTAATACATGCAAGTCGAGCGAACAGAGAAGGAGCTTGCTCCTTTGACGTTAGCGGCGGACGGGTGAGTAACACGTGGGCAACCTACCTTATAGTTTGGGATAACTCCGGGAAACCGGGGCTAATACCGAATAATCTGTTTCACCTCATGGTGAAACACTGAAAGACGGTTTCGGCTGTCGCTATAGGATGGGCCCGCGGCGCATTAGCTAGTTGGTGAGGTAACGGCTCACCAAGGCGACGATGCGTAGCCGACCTGAGAGGGTGATCGGCCACACTGGGACTGAGACACGGCCCAGACTCCTACGGGAGGCAGCAGTAGGGAATCTTCCACAATGGGCGAAAGCCTGATGGAGCAACGCCGCGTGAGTGAAGAAGGATTTCGGTTCGTAAAACTCTGTTGTAAGGGAAGAACAAGTACAGTAGTAACTGGCTGTACCTTGACGGTACCTTATTAGAAAGCCACGGCTAACTACGTGCCAGCAGCCGCGGTAATACGTAGGTGGCAAGCGTTGTCCGGAATTATTGGGCGTAAAGCGCGCGCAGGTGGTTTCTTAAGTCTGATGTGAAAGCCCACGGCTCAACCGTGGAGGGTCATTGGAAACTGGGAGACTTGAGTGCAGAAGAGGATAGTGGAATTCCAAGTGTAGCGGTGAAATGCGTAGAGATTTGGAGGAACACCAGTGGCGAAGGCGACTATCTGGTCTGTAACTGACACTGAGGCGCGAAAGCGTGGGGAGCAAACAGGATTAGATACCCTGGTAGTCCACGCCGTAAACGATGAGTGCTAAGTGTTAGGGGGTTTCCGCCCCTTAGTGCTGCAGCTAACGCATTAAGCACTCCGCCTGGGGAGTACGGTCGCAAGACTGAAACTCAAAGGAATTGACGGGGGCCCGCACAAGCGGTGGAGCATGTGGTTTAATTCGAAGCAACGCGAAGAACCTTACCAGGTCTTGACATCCCGTTGACCACTGTAGAGATATAGTTTCCCCTTCGGGGGCAACGGTGACAGGTGGTGCATGGTTGTCGTCAGCTCGTGTCGTGAGATGTTGGGTTAAGTCCCGCAACGAGCGCAACCCTTGATCTTAGTTGCCATCATTTAGTTGGGCACTCTAAGGTGACTGCCGGTGACAAACCGGAGGAAGGTGGGGATGACGTCAAATCATCATGCCCCTTATGACCTGGGCTACACACGTGCTACAATGGACGATACAAACGGTTGCCAACTCGCGAGAGGGAGCTAATCCGATAAAGTCGTTCTCAGTTCGGATTGTAGGCTGCAACTCGCCTACATGAAGCCGGAATCGCTAGTAATCGCGGATCAGCATGCCGCGGTGAATACGTTCCCGGGCCTTGTACACACCGCCCGTCACACCACGAGAGTTTGTAACACCCGAAGTCGGTGAGGTAACCTTTTGGAGCCAGCCGCCGAAGGTGGGATAGATGATTGGGGTGAAGTCGTAACAAGGTAGCCGTATCGGAAGGTGCGGCTGGATCACCTCCTTTCTAAGGATTATTTCGGAATACAAACCTAGGGTTTGTAAGATTACGTTTTGCGTTCAGTTTTGAAGGTTCATTCTTCTGAATGAAAATCTTCAAAACTTGTTCTTTGAAAACTGGATAAAACGACATTGAAATTGTAACAAACACATTTATTTTTTTTAAGTTTTTTATAGGCTTAATAACATTAAAAGGGTTTCAAGACACGAGCAGTTCTAGGAAGCAATCGAGTGAATGAAGGAACGTACTTGAGTACGTGACTGATTGAACGAGTGAAGCTGACAACGAAATGTGATGTGTATTGAAAGCCGTTAGGTTAAGTTATTAAGGGCGCACGGCGAATGCCTTGGCACTAGGAGCCGAAGAAGGACGGCACTAACACCGATATGCTTCGGGGAGCTGTAAGTGAGCTTTGATCCGGAGATTTCCGAATGGGGGAACCCACTACGTTTAATCGCGTAGTATCTTGACGTGAATACATAGCGTCTTGAAGGCAGACCCAGGGAACTGAAACATCTAAGTACCTGGAGGAAGAGAAAGAAAAATCGATTCCCTGAGTAGCGGCGAGCGAAACGGGAAGAGCCCAAACCAAGAGGCTTGCCTCTTGGGGTTGTAGGACACTCAATACGGAGTTACAAAAGAGCGAGTTAGATGAAGCGACTTGGAAAGGTCCGCCAGAGCAGGTAAAAGCCCTGTAGTCGAAAGTTCGTTCTCTCCTGAGTGGATCCTGAGTACGGCGGAACACGTGAAATTCCGTCGGAATCCGGGAGGACCATCTCCCAAGGCTAAATACTACCTAGTGACCGATAGTGAACCAGTACCGTGAGGGAAAGGTGAAAAGCACCCCGGAAGGGGAGTGAAAGAGATCCTGAAACCGTGTGCCTACAAGTAGTTAGAGCCCGTTAATGGGTGATAGCGTGCCTTTTGTAGAATGAACCGGCGAGTTACGATTACGTGCGAGGTTAAGCTTTAGAAGGCGGAGCCGCAGCGAAAGCGAGTCTGAATAGGGCGAAATAGTACGTGGTCGTAGACCCGAAACCAGGTGATCTACCCATGTCCAGGGTGAAGGTAAGGTAACACTTACTGGAGGCCCGAACCCACGCACGTTGAAAAGTGCGGGGATGAGGTGTGGGTAGCGGAGAAATTCCAATCGAACTTGGAGATAGCTGGTTCTCTCCGAAATAGCTTTAGGGCTAGCCTCGTGATGAGAATACTGGAGGTAGAGCACTGTTTGGACTAGGGGGCCATCCCGGTTTACCGAATTCAGACAAACTCCGAATGCCAGATATTTATACACGGGAGTCAGACTGCGAGTGATAAGATCCGTAGTCAAAAGGGAAACAGCCCAGACCACCAGCTAAGGTCCCAAAGTAATCGTTAAGTGGAAAAGGATGTGGCGTTGCACAGACAACCAGGATGTTGGCTTAGAAGCAGCCATCATTTAAAGAGTGCGTAATAGCTCACTGGTCGAGTGACGCTGCGCCGAAAATGTATCGGGGCTAAACGATTCACCGAAGCTGTGGATTGACATCTACGATGTCAGTGGTAGGAGAGCGTTCTAAGTGCGTTGAAGTCAGACCGGAAGGACTGGTGGAGCGCTTAGAAGTGAGAATGCCGGTATGAGTAGCGAAAGACGGGTGAGAATCCCGTCCACCGTATGACTAAGGTTTCCTGAGGAAGGCTCGTCCGCTCAGGGTTAGTCGGGACCTAAGCCGAGGCCGATAGGCGTAGGCGATGGACAACAGGTTGATATTCCTGTACCACCTCCTCACCGTTTGAGAAATGGGGGGACGCAGTAGGATAGGGTAAGCGCGCTGTTGGTTATGCGCGTCCAAGCAGTAAGGCGTGTGTGTAGGCAAATCCGCACACTGTAACGTTGAGCTGTGATGGCGAGTCCGTATGGACGAAGTTCCTGATTTCACACTGCCAAGAAAAGCCTCTATCGAGGTGAGAGGTGCCCGTACCGCAAACCGACACAGGTAGTCGAGGAGAGAATCCTAAGGTGTGCGAGAGAACTCTCGTTAAGGAACTCGGCAAAATGACCCCGTAACTTCGGGAGAAGGGGTGCTCTTGAGCGTGCAAGCGCATGAGAGCCGCAGTGAATAGGCCCAGGCGACTGTTTAGCAAAAACACAGGTCTCTGCAAAACCGTAAGGTGACGTATAGGGGCTGACGCCTGCCCGGTGCTGGAAGGTTAAGAGGAGTGGTTAGCGCAAGCGAAGCTGCGAATTGAAGCCCCAGTAAACGGCGGCCGTAACTATAACGGTCCTAAGGTAGCGAAATTCCTTGTCGGGTAAGTTCCGACCCGCACGAAAGGCGTAACGATCTGGGCACTGTCTCAACGAGAGACTCGGTGAAATTATAGTACCTGTGAAGATGCAGGTTACCCGCGACAGGACGGAAAGACCCCGTGGAGCTTTACTGTAGCCTGATATTGAATTTTGGTACAACTTGTACAGGATAGGTAGGAGCCAGAGATCTCGGAGCGCCAGCTTCGAAGGAGGCGTCGGTGGGATACTACCCTGGTTGTATTGAAATTCTAACCCATGCCCCTTAGCGGGGCAGGAGACAGTGTCAGGCGGACAGTTTGACTGGGGCGGTCGCCTCCTAAAAGGTAACGGAGGCGCCCAAAGGTTCCCTCAGAATGGTTGGAAATCATTCGTAGAGTGTAAAGGCACAAGGGAGCTTGACTGCGAGACCTACAAGTCGAGCAGGGTCGAAAGACGGGCTTAGTGATCCGGTGGTTCCGCATGGAAGGGCCATCGCTCAACGGATAAAAGCTACCCCGGGGATAACAGGCTTATCTCCCCCAAGAGTCCACATCGACGGGGAGGTTTGGCACCTCGATGTCGGCTCATCGCATCCTGGGGCTGTAGTCGGTCCCAAGGGTTGGGCTGTTCGCCCATTAAAGCGGTACGCGAGCTGGGTTCAGAACGTCGTGAGACAGTTCGGTCCCTATCCGTCGTGGGCGTAGGAAATTTGAGAGGAGCTGTCCTTAGTACGAGAGGACCGGGATGGACACACCGCTGGTGTACCAGTTGTCTTGCCAAAGGCATCGCTGGGTAGCTATGTGTGGACGGGATAAGTGCTGAAAGCATCTAAGCATGAAGCCCCCCTCAAGATGAGATTTCCCATTACGCAAGTAAGTAAGATCCCTCAAAGACGATGAGGTAGATAGGTTCGAGGTGGAAGTGTGGTGACACATGGAGCTGACGAATACTAATCGATCGAGGACTTAACCAAAAATGTTTGAACCATTCAATGAACCGTTTATCCAGTTTTGAAAGAATAATTTCTTTTATGAAGGGTTTCAAGATACGAGTAGTTCGAGGAAGCAATGGAGAGAGAGAAGGAGCGTACTTCAAGTACGTGACTGACTGAACGACAGAAGCTGACGAAGAAATGCGATGTATATTGAAAGCCGACCATAGTCTAGTGATGATGGCAAAGAGGTCACACCCGTTCCCATACCGAACACGGAAGTTAAGCTCTTTAGCGCCGATGGTAGTTGGGGGCTTCCCCCTGTGAGAGTAGGACGTCGCTAGGCAATAGAAACAGTCAGCTGTATGCTGACTGTTTTTTTATTTCCGTTTATGACTGTTGCTATATTCTATCCAGAAATCAGCATTTTTAATTCCAACTTCTCTTGGATCAAAAATAGGATCGAGACCAGCCTTTTTTTGTCGATCATAATCTCGCAAAACTTGAATGGCTGGTTTGGTTAATAATACAATCGCAATAAAGTTTAAATAACTCATACTTCCGAATCCAATATCTCCAAGCCCCCACATAAGACTGACCGATTGTACACTTCCGACATAAACAACGAGTAAGAAGATTATTTTTAATACTAATTTCAAAATGGGGAAGCGTAGCTTATTATCTAAATAAACAATTGTTGTCTCTGCAATATAGTAGTATGCCATTAGAGTGGTGAATGCGAAGAGGAAGATGGCAATAGCCACGAATCCACTTCCAAAATCATGGAATACTGTAGATACTGCTGCTTGTGTATAAGCAGTACCTGCCACGACGCCTGGGATATTTTCAACTAACGGTGCCGTTGTTCCAGGAGGAGTAACATTATACATACCTGTAATGAGAATCATTAATGCTGTAGCAGTACATACAATGATTGTATCAATATAGATTGAGAAACCCTGAACTAAGCCTTGTTTAGCAGGATGAGATACTTCAGCAGCAGCAGAACTAAATGTTGCTTCTCCAGCTCCAGCTACATTTGAAAATACGGAGCGTCTTACACCCCAGGCGATTGCAGTACCAACTATACCCCCAAAGATTTCATTAGTACCAAAAGCACTTGTAATAATAAGTTTAAACATACCTGGAATTTCACTCACATTAGCCCCTAATATGATAAGTGTTAAAATGACGTAGGCAAGTGCCATGATAGGAACAATTTTGTCAGCAACACGAGCTATACGTTTAACACCACCAAATATGATTAATCCCAAAAGAACAACAATCACCGCGCCTGTTATAAATGGTGGAATATGAAAAGCAGTATTAAATGAAGTGGCAATTGTGTTTGCCTGGATCCCAGGCACTAGAACACCATATGAAAGACAGATAACAAACGCAACAAATATAGCAAAGCCTTTTAGTTTTAAACCCTTTTCGATATAGTATGGTGAACCACCACGATACTGACCATCAGCCTTTTCTTTATATAATTGGGCAAGGGTAGATTCTATAAATGCACTTGCACCCCCTAGAAATGCCATAACACCCATCCAAAATACTGCGCCTGGTCCACCAGCAGCAATGGCCGTAGCCACACCTGCGATATTACCAACACCAACTCGTCCAGACAATGCCATACAAAAAGCTTGGAACGACGAGATTCCTTCTTTTGATTCTTTACGTTCACGTAATAAACGAATCATCTCAGGAATATAACGAAATTGAACAGCTTTTGTCAGGATGGTAAAGTAAAGACCCACACCTAATGCTAAGTATACGAGTGCATTCCCCCAAATATAATCGACCAATGTATTAACGATTGTCTCCATAGATTTTCCCCCTTGTTTTCTTCAATCAAAACCCGAAATTCCCACCCAAGAAATTGTGTACTATACAGCAGCATCCATTTTGTCACACAAATCAGTAATTCAATATTATGAAAGGTACATATATGGCATATTGTTTAAGAATCAAAACCTCCTTTCACGATTTTTAATCACATCATATGTATTGCATGTTTTATGCCATAAAGCAAAAAAGCCTTTTACTCATGAAGATGAGAAAAAGACTTTTATTCTTTAATAGGCATTTTTAATGAATCGTAAGCGGTCCAACAGATTCATCCCAAATTTGTTTCATCTGTTGACGACCGGCTGAAATTTCAGGATGAAATTGAATATGTGCAGTAGCTCTTGTTTTTTCAACATCTTGGATAGCAAGCTTAATATCATACTTTGAGGCTCCTGCATTGAGACGTTGAGCAATTGTAAGGCCAGCAACTTTTCCTTGTGCTAATGCTACCTTGGCTCCTTCAATGCCCGTAATATTTCCAGCGACATACAACCCCTCTAAATTAGTTTCCATTTGTTCATTATGTAAAGGAATGAACCCACCTAATTCTTCGATATAATGGAATGGACAACCAGCTAAAGAGGCAAGTTCTGCTAAAGGGTATAGGCCGCCAGCGATACAAATAAAATCTGCTTTGATTCGTTGTTCGCTACCTTTAACAAGAGAGCCATCTGTATTCACTGTTGCTAAAACGACCCCTTCAACTTGATCTTTACCGACGATTTCAATAACAGCTTTACGCAACATAATAGGTATATCCCACATTTTCACACCATTTTTGGGATAAAAGGAAATACCGAGCTTTTTCATAAAGTCATTTTTCATCAATTTGCTGCCCATTTTAACAAGAGGGGAGGGAGCCATATGAGCTACATGTAATAAGGAGTTCATAACTTCTAAAGGATTACTATTCTTCTTCGCTAACAAGTTAGAGGGAGGTAATGTGATAGCTGCTACTTGAACCCCTGCTAATTGTAATTCCATCGCAATAGCAGAAGATAGTACATTGACCCCGACAATGACTCCCCGTTTACCAGGCTTCACACGATGCACATTTGTCATTACTTGTGCTGCTCCAACAGACATTACACCTGGTAGAGTCCAGCCTGGAATTGGGAAAGGTGATTCGGCAGCTCCAGTAGCTAATAGCAGATGTTGGGTACGAAATATACCTTTGGTTGTGTGGATGATCCACGTTTGATCCACTTTTTCTAAATCGGATACACTTGTTTGTAGTAAAAATTCAACATTGACTGCTTTAGCTCGTTTTAATAAACGTTCAGATTCCACAATACCATTCCACCATGTTCCTGGCTTCTCTTCATATAATTGTCCAAGTAATCGCCCGCCAGCATATAAATATTCATCGATAACAAGGACAGCAATATTTTTTTCCGCCAATGTAATGGCCGCCGCAAGCCCGGCAGGACCAGCTCCAATTATAATTACTTTATTATTCATGGTTCTTCCTCCAGTCCCTTACTGTCGTAGGAAGCGGCTGCCCACTTTTTACAACCATCCCATCTGAAATAGGGGTTAAGCATGCTCGCTCGCCGTCCAAGCCGTTTATATTGACACGGCATTCAAAGCAGTGACCAATATTACAATAAATGCCTCGAGGCTGCCCTGTTTCTTCGTGCAAACGTAAAGTGCGGATTCCTTGTACTAGCAATGCAGCAGCTAGGGATTCACCTTTGTAACCTTCAATTACCTGATCGTCAAAAGTAAAAGTTATTTTTTCTTTTTGGATTAAATTCCCTAAAACGGGGTGGGTAATTATACGTTCTGTCATGATTTAACCTCCCCTAAATCGGAGAATCGCACTGGTCGAATGGGTGCCTGATGTTTTAATGAAATTTCATCATTTGTACGTGGATGATGAAGATGAGCAATATTATCTACCATAGTACGGCATGTACGGCCACCGCAATAGCCCATTCCTGCACGTGTTCGTAACTTCAGTTCTCGTGCAGAGCACTTATATTTTGATGCGCTTTCTATTAATTCATCGTAACTAATTTCTTCACAACGACATACAACTATCGATTTATTTTGCATAGTTCCACCTCTACTATATGAAATACTTTCCATACTAGATAATGCAAAAACTATGCCAGAAAAAAGAAAGTCGCTAAGAAAATGATTTTATAGACATATGTGAAAGTAGTGTATAGAAACATTGACATTTATTTTAAAAAGTTAGACATCTATGTTTAATTTTTTTAATCGATTGTATAAAGTGGCACGAGTAATGCCTAAGTTTTTAGCGCATGTTTTTTTATTACCATTTACTTTGGCAAGCTGTTCTAAAATAATTTCCCGTTCATAATGTTCAAGTTGATTGTTAAGCTCTGTCCCTAGAGGAAAATCCCTCTTAACTTCCAACTTTTCATCTTTTGGCATAGCTGCTAAAATATCCGTAGGTAAGTCTTCCATATGAATGGCTCCCTCATCAGAAAATACAACAAGTCGCTCAATAACGTTAGATAATTCCCGTACATTGCCTGGCCATTGGTATTTTAAAAGAACATTGGCTATTTCAGTTGGGATTCCTTGAATAGGTCGATTATATTTAATCGATTTTTCATATAAGAAATAATTGCTAATTTCTAAAATATCTGATGCTCGCTCTCGAAGCGGGGGAACTGTGAAATTCACCACATTCAGTCGATAATATAAATCCTCTCTGAATTTTCCTTCTGCCACTAATTGCTTTAAATCTCTATTAGTAGCAGCTACTAAATTAAATTCAACGTCCATTTCCTTTGTACCGCCAACTGTATAAAACGTTTTTTCCTGTAGCAATCGCAAAATCTTTACTTGCATTTCTAGCGGCATTTCACCAATTTCATCTAAAAATAAAGTACCTCCACGTGCAAGCTCTACTTTACCTTTTTTTCCTTTTTGATGGGCTCCAGAAAAAGCTCCTTTTTCATAACCAAATATCTCACTTTCAAATAAGCCACTAGGAATGGCTCCACAATTGATAGCGACAAATGGTGCTTCAGGCTTTTCTCGAATGGCATGAACTGCACGTGCAAACAGTTCTTTACCAACTCCACTCTCTCCGTAAATTAAAATATTTGCCTCGGTTTCTGCTACCTTTTTTACTTTTTCTAATACTTCTTTAAGCTTTGGACTATTGCCACGAATAAGTGTAAATGGATCATAGGCTAAGCCATTAGTATTCATCTGTTTCTCTAAATTCAATAATTTTTCAGATGTAAGATGAAGCTCTTCGTTTAATTTTTTGACATGGGTAATATCAGTTTCAGCAACGACTGCCCCAATTGTCTTATCATGCAGCATAACAGGGTTTGAATTGATCATGACGACGAGATCTTCCCGAGGAAAATGCTGCTGTTGATAAACAGATTTTCTATGCTGTAAAGTATGTAAAATTTCTAGTTGATCTTCTTTGAAAAATTGAGTGATGGGCTTTCCAATAATATTTTCTCCAGACACAGAAAAAATGCTTTCTGCTCCCTTCGTCCAATAAACAACATTTTGTTCAGCATCAATGACAGTACATGATTCATTTATTGTGTCTAAAATGGTTTGTAAATAAGCATTGCCACATTCTAATTCATAGGCAAGATCGTATACTAAGGACTCTCTCCATAAATATCCTAAATATTGTTTTTCCTCACTACAAACTAGTAAAAATTCATATTCCTTCATATATTCAATAGCTATGTTGAGTGGGCAATCCAACTGGATGGTATGACAAGCAACATAGTGAACATCATTTTTTCTTTTACCGCGCATTGTTGCATAGGGTTTATTATTTTCAAGCACAAAATATTGTTTGCTGTCATCGTTTATTTTGGACACTATATCGTCAGTAGAAATAATAGCAAAGTTACGTTTTAATATTTTATTCATTATTAAATGATATGGATGCAATGTAAGTCCCCCCTCATTATTTATTTGTCAAATTATTTTGAATAATATAAATAATTTTGACACATAGTGACTAGTTTATCAAACAAATTCCAATAAGATAGATTGGCATGTTTTTTGCATCATACAGTCATGAATAGAAAAGGAGGGGAGAGACATGAAGAAATCCCATCATGATATCGTCATTATTGGCGGTGGCATTATTGGTGGAGCAATTGCTTATTATTGTGCAAAAGCGGGCCTTGATATCACAATACTTGAAAAAAATGAACTTGCGAGTGGTACTTCTTCTCGCTGTGATGGCAATATTTTAGCTATTGATAAAGATCCTGGCTTTGACAGTCAAATGTCTTTAGTCAGTCAAAGATTAGTACATGAGTTAAATCGAGAGTTAGATATGAGCTTTGAATATCGGAATCCTGGCAGCATTCTTGTTTGTGAAAGTGAGCTAGAGATGGAGGCTGCTCAGCAGTGGGTTAATCGTCAACGGGAGGCGGGTTTAGATTTTACAATGCTAGATCGTGAGGACTTGCGGAATGAGTCAAAATACTTTGCAGATGACTTATACGGTGGATTGGAATGTAAAACCGATTCAACAGTGAACCCATATATGCTGACATTTTCTATGTTTCACTCAGCTGAAAAGTTAGGGGCAAAGATAAAAAAACATACAGAAGTCAAAAATATTAAGAAACAGCCAGATGGTACATTTTTACTTGAAACGAATGAGGGATGGATAACAGCAAATAAAGTAATTAATGCTTGTGGAATTTGGGCACCGTTTATTGGGCAAATGCTGGGTGTTGATATTCCAATTAAACCTCGCAAAGGACATATTCTTGTCGCATCACGTCAGCAACTAGTAGGGCTAAGAAAAGTGATGGAATTTGGTTATTTAATTTCAAAATTTGGTGGAGAACGTAAAGTGGATATGGATATTGAAAAATACGGGGTAGCGTTAGTGTTTGAGCCGACAGAGGCACAAAATTTTTTAATAGGAAGTAGTCGCGAATTTGTAGGCTTTGACACGAAGGTGAATCACGATGTGGTGAAAATGATTGCTAGACGTGCTGTACGTTTTTATCCAAAAATCGCTGATATGTCGATTATTCGTACATATGCAGGGTTAAGACCATGGACGGAAGATCATTTACCTATTATTTGTGAAGTAGAAGAAGTGCCTGGTTTCTATATTGCGGCAGGTCATGAAGGAGATGGAATTAGCTTGGCTGCAGTTACTGGGAAGCTTATCCAAGAATTACTACAGTACAAAGATACATGCATTCCTACTGAACCAGTTCATCTTAGTCGTTTCCAGAAAGGAGTACTTCACAAATGAAATTTCAAAAGCTCTTTACAACAATTGATACCCATACAGGTGGGAATCCAACACGTTCATTAATAAGCGGTATGCCTAAGCTTGAAGGCAAAACAATGTCTGAAAAAATGTTATTTATGCAAGAGAATTTTGACTGGATTCGAAAATTTCTTATGAATGAACCACGAGGACATAGTGTGATGTCAGGTGTTATCATTACAGATCCTTGCCATCCCGAAGCAGATTTTGGAGTGATTTATATAGAAACAGGTGGTTACTTGCCGATGTGTGGACATGACACAATAGGCGTTTGTACAGCACTTATTGAAGCAAATTTAATAGAGGTTAATACACCTTATACAAACATAAAATTGGACACACCTGCAGGTTTAATTGATGTAAAGATTAAAGTAGTGGATGGCGTAGCGAAGGAAGTGACATTTAAAAATGTACCATCCTTTCTATTAAAAACGATTGAAATAAATGATTCTGAATTAGGTGTAGTGGAATGTGAAATAGCTTATGGAGGGAACTTTTACGGCATTATAGATGCTAGAAAAATCAATCTAAACTTAGCTGTAGACAATTCAACGAAAATTATTAACACAGCTATTCGTCTCCGCAATGCTGTGAATGCTAAGGAAGATATTGTCCATCCAGAATTCCCATTTATCCATGGACTTACACATATTGAGTTTTATACAGACCCAGTCAATCCATTAGCAGATTTAAAAAATACAGTTGTTGTTCCACCAGGAGGGATTGACCGTTCCCCTTGTGGCACTGGTACATCCGCAAAAATTGCTACACTCTATTCAAAAAATGAGCTCGCTCTCAATGAGTCCTTCGTCTATGAAAGTATTGTGGGGACAATGTTTAAAGCACGTGTACTAGAAGAAGTAGCTATTAGTGGCCTAACCGCTGTTATTCCAGAGGTAACAGGATCTGCCTGGGTTATGGGTATGCATCGATTCTTTTACAATAATCAGGATCCACTGAAAGAGGGCTATTTGATGATTCCGCCAATGGATCACTAAGGGAGGATAAGCATGAATTTTCATAAGTCTTTTCAAACGATCGATACACAAGTAGTGGGAGAAGCCTTTCGTATTATTGTGCAATCACCAATCATGCTTGCGCATGAAAATATTACGGAAGCGGCTCATGCTTTAAATACGCAATTCGAAGATACAAAACAATTGCTTCTGAATGAACCTAGAGGACACCGTGGAATGAATGGCTGTCTTGTTTTACCATCAGCTATTGCATCCTATCGACTATTATTTTTCCAACATTCGGCTTCTACAAATTTTAAGTATGAAGCACTTGTAGCCACAATGACAGCATTGATTGAGCAAGGAATAATAGAGCTTTCAAGAGATAATATTTACTCTATTGAAACAGTAAAAGGTGTTTATGAAGCCTATGTAAAACTTTCTGAAACGAAAGATACTGTTTTATCAGTTCATTTGACATTGAAGCCAGCGCATATAGAAGGTGACGAAGTAATTATCGATAATGAGCGCCGCTACTTTGTTGTAGAAAAACCACAGCAATTAAAGGCAATTGTTCTAGATGAATTAGCAGAAATCAGTACGTGGGGATTACTAGAAAGTGAGAAATATAGTACAGCAGATGGTGTCATTATGTATGAACAGCTAGACAGTTCAGTACGGTCAGTTACCTTTGAGCGAGATGGCTATATATTACGTTCACCTGGTGTGGACAGTACATTGGCGTTACTAGCAGTTTTAGGGGAAGAAGCTGTCAAAAAAAATGACAGTATTTTTGGTAGCAGCATTGAAATTAGTCAAAAGCATGAAGCTGGCTATGAAATTGCATTAACAGGATATATCACAGGAATCCATCAATTTGTAGTGGACCGTGAAGATCCTTTGCAGCATGGATTTATCATAGTGTAATAAAAGAGGATAGAGGAGGAAAAAAGATGAAAAAATTAGAAGGTGTATTTCCGGTATTAGTAACACCAATGAAAAACCAAACGGACATTGATTGGGATGGTTTCCGTCAAAATATTGAACATTTTATTGAAGCAGGGGTAACAGGTATTGCTATTAACGGTAGTACAGGCGAATTTGTAAGTTTAACGAAAGAAGAACGGTTTAAAGCAGTAGAAGTAGCTGTAGATCAAATTAAAGGGCGAATTACATTGATTGTTGGTACAGCTGCTGAGACAACTGCAGAGGCTATCACCTATACACAGCAGGCTGAACTGGCCGGCGCAGACGCAGCATTATTGATTAATTCCTATTATGCACACCCAAAAGATGAGGAAATATATGTTCATTTTAAATCAGTAGCCGAATCTGTAAGCTTCCCTATTATGATCTATAATAATCCGTTTACGTCGGGTGTAGATATTGGTTTAGAAACGATTTTAAAAGTAGGTAGAGATGTTCCAAATATTACACACATTAAGGAATCGAGCGGCAGTATTGGAAAAGCGCGTGATATCGTACGTCAAGGCCAAGATAATATTAAAGTATTTTGTGGTTCAGAGGACTTAGCCATAGAATCATTTTTAGTTGGGGCTGTTGGGTGGATTTCTGTATCTGGAAATATTGTGCCAGAGCTTGTCACAAAGTTATATAGTCAAGTAAAAGAAGGAAATTTAGAGGCAGCTTGGGCAATTTATGATCGATTATTACCTTTATGTGCATTTTTAGAGGGATCAGGTAAATATGTACAAATCACTAAACGTGCAATGGAACTAAAAGGATGGGCAGGGGGACCATGTCGTCTACCACGACTCCCACTAACAGAGGAAGAAGATGCCCAACTTAAAGCAATTATGACTAATTTAGACGTACTGGCAATTGAACATTATTAATGCAAAGGGGGATGAATGATGGAGGCAGTGTTGACATTAAAACCACAAGTAAAGGAATTTCTACAGTCCACAATCGGCTTGTATATCGACGGTGAATACATGCAAGCTCAATCAGGTAAAACATTGAATGTTCTAAATCCTGCTAATGAAGAGGTCATTGCTGTAGTAAGCGAAGCACAGGCAGAAGATATTGATCTTGCAGTAGAAGCTGCTCAAAAAGCATTTGAGGGTGCATGGTCAACGATGGAGGCAGCTGAACGCTCACGAATTATTTATAAATTGGCAGATTTACTAGAAGAACATCGTGAAGAGCTAGCACAGCTTGAATCAATAGACAATGGTAAACCATATCAAACTGCTCTCGCAGATGATGTGGATGGCACTGTTCAGCATTTCCGTTATTATGCAGGGTGGGCGACAAAAATTACAGGACAGACTGTACAAGTATCCAAGGATTACTTAAATTATATTGTACATGAGCCTGTTGGTGTTGTAGGTCAAATTATTCCTTGGAATTTCCCTCTTGCAATGGCGGCATGGAAGCTAGGTGCAGCGTTAGCTGTAGGGTGTACGATTGTCATCAAACCAGCGGCTGAAACGCCATTATCATTATTATATGTAGGGCAATTAATGAAACAAGCTGGTTTTCCAAATGGTGTAGTAAATATTGTACCGGGTACGGGAGAAGCTGGAGAAGCTATTGTTACACATAAAGGTGTAGCTAAAGTAGCCTTCACTGGATCAACAAAAACTGGAATCCACGTGATGAAAAAGGCAGCTGATGAAGTGAAAAGTGTAACATTAGAGCTTGGAGGGAAATCTCCTGCTATTGTGTTACCAGATGCAGATGTACAGGAAGCAATAGAGGGAACTTTTGCTGGAACGATGTACAATCACGGCCAAAACTGTAGCGCATGTACACGAGTATTTGTGCATAGTAGTCTATACAATCAATTTGTTGAACGACTTGCAGAAAAGGCTAAGGCATTGAAGGTAGGACCAGGACTAGATCCGGAAACAGAAATGGGCCCGTTAGTGTCACAAAAGCAATTAAATACAGTCCTTGGTTTTATTGAAAAAGGAAAAGAAGAGGGTGCTCGCTTAGTAGCTGGTGGTAATCGAGCACTCCAAAAGGGATTTTTTGTACAACCAACTATCTTTGCTGATGTACAGGACACGATGACGATTGCTCAGGAGGAGATTTTCGGACCTGTTATGTCTATTCTATCGTTTGAAACAATAGAAGAAGTGATCGTGCGTGCTAATAATAGTAAGTATGGACTTGCTGCAAGCATTTGGACAGAAAATGTAAAAAAAGCACATTATATTGCTAGTAAACTACAGGCAGGAACAGTATGGATTAATGATTTTGGCTTAGAATGGGAAACGATGCCATTTGGTGGCTATAAACAGTCAGGTATTGGTCGTGAAATGGGCGGCGAATATGGTTTGTCCAATTATACTGAGGTGAAAAGTGTATTTGTCAATATGAAGCAATAATAAGTGAGTCTGCTTTAAATTTGTTTAGATGGAAAAGGAGCTACCCCCAATAGATAGCTCCTTTTCTCATTATTTAAACTGGTTTATTTTACGTCTAGCAGAGGAAGGTATGTTCATGTCCTCGCGATATTTGGCTATGGTACGACGAGATATTTCAATTCCCAACGCAGAGTTAAAATACTCAGCTATTTTTTGATCAGAGAAGGGCTTTGCTTTATTTTCAGATTTTATATAGTCTGACAGCAATGACTTCACCTTTATTTGCGACACACTATGACCATTTGCTGTTGACAATTTAGAGGTGAATAATTCTTTTAATTCAAATGTGCCAAAAGCAGTTTGTACATATTTATTCGTTGTAATGCGGCTAACCGTTGATTCATGAACATCTATTTGGTCAGCAATTTCACGCAACGTAAGTGGTTGCATGGCATCAAAGCCATATAGAAAAAACTTCTTTTGTTTTTCAATAAGTGCCTTCATGATATTGATCATTGTATTTCGACGTTGTTCAATGCTGTTAACTAACCAATGGTAGTCAGTTAAGTGTTTTTTAAAATAACTCTTCTCTGAGGAATGCGTTTTTATATAAGGAAAGTAGTCAGCGTGAATATTAATTTTTGGTAAATAATAATCATTTAACGAAAAGGTAATCCCACCATCAACGATATCAACAATGATATCTGGTATCGTCGTATGTACCAACTCTTGATAAAATAATGAGCTCAGCTTTGGCTGTAGTGATTGTATAAAAAGATAGATCATTTGTAAGTCACTTAGCGATATATCCAGCTCTTTTGAGATTTGTTTCCACTTCTTATTGGCAAGCTCTTCTAGATAATTAGAAATAACGGTTTCAGCATGAGCAGGGCTGTTATGACAATAAATGGTTTGCAATAGTAAACATTCCTTCAAATTGCGTGCACCAATTCCTAAGGGACCAATTGTTTGTAATAAATGAATGCCCTTTTCAATTTCTAGGTCATTATAAGACGTTTGTGTTGAATGCTCATAATAACCATTGTCATCTAAATGATAAATAATATGTTTTAAGAGTTGAATGTCCTTTTCGTTAGAAAATGTTAGCCTGACCTGTTGGAATAGTTCATCACGAACATTTTTTTCACATTTTGTGGCAAGATGCATAATATCAAGATGTCTGCTACTCATTTTTGGAATCTGTAGATGGTCTTTAAGTGTTGGTTCACTTAATTCAATTAAAGGATTAACGAGTTCTTGTTCACGTATATATTGTTCTAATTCCTGAGTTGAATATTGGAGTAGCTCGATTGCCTGACGAAGTTGGGCAGACATAACGATTTGTAATTCTTGTGTTTGCTTAATAGAAAGTTGCATAATAAAACCTCGATTCTCTATCAATCTATCTAACCTTAGAAAATATAGTGACAAGAAATTTTGACATGTGCAACGAAATATATTATAAGCTTCCAATAAAAAGCTCAAAATGTTGAAATGAAAGGTTTTTAAAAAGTGTAAAAAAAGTAAACATCTATAGGATAAGTGTAAAGAAATTATAAAATAATGAGTTCTTTTGGTGAGTGTGTGATCACTTCTACACCGTCTTTTGTAATGATGACATCATCTTCTATGCGAACACCGCCAACTTGTGGAACGTAAATGCCTGGCTCAACTGTAAGTACCATATTCTCTTCTAAGATGTCTTCACAAACTGACGACATGAATATATTTTCATGGATATCTAACCCGATGCCATGTCCTGCTCCATGTCCGTAATTGTCCCCATAGCCTTTAGCTGTAATGTAGTCACGTGTATAGCTATCTGCATTTTGCCCTGTCATACCAGCTTTCATATTAGAAAGAGCATGTTGCAAGGAATCATAAACAATTTGATATATTTCTTTTAATTGTTCAGGTGGCTCACCAACAGCAATAGTTCTTGTCATGTCAGAACGATAGCCTTGATAATAAGCACCAAAATCAAGTGTTAGCATGTCACCTTGCTCAATTATTTTTGAAGATGCTACACCATGTGGTAGAGCAGAGCGATGACCTGAAGCGATAATCATATCAAATGCAGCACTAGTTGCACCGTTTTTTCG
Source organism: Lysinibacillus sp. FSL K6-1151 (assembly GCF_038630755.1). Lineage (NCBI taxonomy): Bacteria > Bacillati > Bacillota > Bacilli > Caryophanales > Bacillaceae > Lysinibacillus > Lysinibacillus sp. FSL K6-1151. The sequence goes on along the minus strand of NZ_CP152040.1, from coordinate 4,133,155 downwards.
CATATGGGATTCCAATTCATTGGCAATTTCGATTTCTGAAACACCCGGTTTAATGAATGTTAAAATATGCTTAAATGCCTCATCTGAAATCCAAGCTGCCTTCTTAATTATTTCAATTTCTTCTGGTGTCTTAATCATACGTAAATTTTCCACAATATTAGATAAAGGCTTTAATGTTGCTGTCAATTTATTAGCCATTAATTGATAGGCGTAATAAGTTACGTGATGTTGTTCAAAGCCAACTGATTGGATTGAATCTTGATCTAAAATCTCTTGAATCGTTTCATATATACGGTTGCGATCAATCTCATGAACCTCGAAAGTTTTACTTTGCTCCGTTGCTTGTTGTGTGTAGCGGAAGTCCACCAATAAAAGTGCGCGCCTATTAGTTACTACAACCGTTCCTGCACTTCCAGTAAATCCTGTTAGATAACGTCGGTTTTGTGCATTTGTGATAATCATTGCGCTTGTATCTTGTGCTTGTAAAGCAATTCGTAATTGTTCTAATTTTGACATGTTGTCATTCCCCCTTTAGTGAAATTATAATGCAAAATCTGTGCCAATTTTAAAAATATTTGGCGTCGGCATGAAAATTGCATAGATTTTTATAGTGCGATTTCATTCGTGCAATAAAATCAAAGGGGTTTTGAGGATGGCTAAAAAAACAAAATGGCTTGTCGTATTGTTAGGATTAATGCTCATTGTATTGGTCGGTTGTTACGGGAAAGAAAACAATACTTCTGGAAATACTACAAATAGTAATGAATCAGACAATGCATCTACTGATGAAGGCGACAATACTGCTGCACAAGAGCTTCATTTAGTTGCAACAGGTGATTTAACGACAATGAGCTCATTGGGGAGTGTAGATGCACTTGCTGTGACGGCAATGAACTCTGTGTTCGAGGGGTTATATCGTATAGGGCCTGAAAATACACCAGTTCCGGGTATGGCAGAGTCACATGAAGTTTCTGAGGATGGTACAGTTTATACATTTAAAATACGCAAGGATGCAGTGTGGAGTAATGGGTCTCCAGTTACAGCACATGATTTTGAATATGCTTGGAAAAGAGCTATAAACCCAGAAACACAAGCAATTTATTCTTACTTAATGTTGGATATAAAAAATGCGGCCAATGTTCAAACAGAAGAGGACCCACTTTATGGAAAGGTAGAGGAAATTGGTATTAAGGCGTTAAACGATGAAACATTAGAAGTGCAACTAAATGCGCCTATTCCGTATTTTATTAGCTTAACGACTTATGCACCGTTTTTCCCATTAAATGAAGAATTTACAGAATCCCAAGGCGATCAATATGCGCTAGAAGCGGCTAATATGATCTATAATGGTCCTTTCCAGATGGAATCTTGGCAACATGGGCAAGGATGGACGTTTGTCAAAAATGAAAGTTATTGGGATAAAGACACTGTCAAGCTTACTAAAATCACACAAAAAATTGTCAAAGATACAGCAACGGCTGTCAATCTCTATGAGGCTGGTGAAATAGACACTGCCGAGTTATCGAGTGAGTATGTCGCTCAATATAAAGACAGTCCAGAGTATTCAACGTTTTTAAAGCCAAATACGTATTTTATTCGTATAAATCACGAAAATCAATATTTAGCTAATCAAACCATTCGTAAAGCCATTGATTTGGCATGGGATAAACAAGGCTTTGCTGATGTGATATTACAGGATGGTTCTATTCCTGCTTATTATTTAGTACCACAGGGATTATCAACAGATGACAAGGGGAATGACTTCCGCGATGGAAACGGTGATATGAATAAAACAGATATCGAATTAGCGAAGGAACTATGGGCTACTGGCAAAAAGGAACTTGGTGTAGACCAAGTAAAGCTGGAGTTTTTAACATATGACCGTGCAGAATCTAAGAAAGCTGCTGAATTTATTAAAAATCAATTAGAGACGAATTTAGAAGGCTTAGAGCTAACAATTAATATGCAGCCTAATAAGCAAAAACTTGCATTAGAGGGGGCTGTTGATTTTGACTTAGACTATGGCGGTTGGGGTCCTGACTATCAAGATCCTATGACTTACATTGAATTATTTGAATCAACAGCTTATTATAATCAATCCAACTATAAAAATGAAAAAGTGGATGCATTAATAAAACAAGCGAAAACTACCTCTGATGTTATGGAGCGCTGGGAACTTATGCAGCAAGCTGAAAAATTAATGATGGAAGACGTAGCATTCGCTCCAACATTTCAAAAAGGGTTAAGTCGTTTGACAAAACCATACGTGAAAAATTTATACGAGCATCCATTCTCAGCTGACATAAGCTATAAATGGGTAGAAATTGTAAACTAAAAAATGCTGTCCTCTACTTTCGGAGGACAGCATTTTTTCATGTTGTTGAAAAAGGGCGATGTCAACGGCAGAAAAAGCTATTTTGAAAGGCGAGGGGGTGATTTCCGTTCCGCCAGCGTCCGATGAGCTGCTTCACTCACTGCGTTTGCTCCAGAGTCTCGCCATATGCAAAAGCGTCTTTCCTTATCTTTCATACGAGCCGTAGCGAGCAAAATAGCCCATTATTTGTAGATAGCCTCTTATTTTCAATGTGGAGAAGTGATGAGTGACAACACCCCCTCTACCAGACTTTATTTAAAAAACTTTGCTAAAAAGAAACATTTGAGCGAAGCGGCTCGGCGCTCAACCAGAGGAAAGCAATTAACCTGCAACGGAAATCCTTTTTCACCTTTCACAAAATTCTATTGATGGTTTTGTTTTTCATTTATAGATAGAAAACTATCGATAAAATGGCTGTTGCGGAACAGCCAAGTATACCCGCTAGTAATAGTGGATAAGTGAAGGTGTAGGAAGGTGCATGAACAAATTCTAAATCTCCATCTAATTCAAAGGCATAGGCACCATTTTTAGTGACACGTGCAAAAAAACGTTTAAAACTATAGGCGATACCATTAAAAAGCCCACCTTGCACAACAAATAATGATGCACCTACAATAGTGAACGCAAGTGAAATAAGGAAAATATTGTTGATCAATGTTAAAAAAGTTATTGGTTGATGGAGGAGCCAAGTATAGCTAAGGGAACTTATGACAATACAGCTAGCAAGTAGGGCTGTGACCTTTATATTCAAAGTGATATACCTCCTTCTTGTGCTAGACGGTATTGGACAAGCTCTTCTTCTGTCAGCATAACAAAGTGACCAGGCCGTATCTCTACAAAGCTTTCACTCTCATAATTTCTGCTAGCTTGATAGGTAGCTTCATTAAAAATAATGCGTTTGCGTTCTCGCTCTAACTTAGGATCTGGCAATGGAATGGCTGATAATAATGACTTCGTATAAGGGTGTACTGGGTGATCATAGAGCTCTTGACTGTCTGCTAGCTCAACGATTTTTCCTCGATACATCACACCAATACGATCACTAATATATTTCACCATCGACAAGTCATGTGCAATAAAAAGATAGGTCAATCCACGTTCCTTTTGTAACTTTTTCAGTAGATTCACTATTTGTGCCTGGATGGACACGTCCAACGCAGAAATAGGTTCATCTGCAATGATGAGCTCAGGTTCTACAGCAAGAGCACGTGCAATACCAATCCTCTGACGTTGTCCACCACTAAGCTCGTGAGGATAACGGTTTGCATACTCCTTTGTTAATCCTACTATTTTTAATAGCTCATATATTTTGGGCTTCCATTCACTTTTTGGTACTTCATGGATGGCCAATCCTTCTGCAATAATATCCGCTATTTTCATACGCGGATTAAGGGAAGAATAGGGATCTTGGAAAATCATTTGCACCTTGCTATTGAAAGTTAGTTTGTCTTTTTTTGTTTGATTGTCATTGATATTACGACCATCAACGTGAATTTCTCCGCTAGTAATCGAATTGAGTCCAATTATGGAACGTCCAGTTGTAGATTTACCACATCCTGATTCTCCCACTAGACCAAAAATTTCTCCTTTATAAATATCGAACGTAATGCCATCAACAGCTTTATTAACAGTGTTTTTTCCTAAAGAAAAGTGCTGCTTGACCTCCTTTAATGATAAATATGGATGTTCTTTATCGAATACAGTGGGTGCTTTACTTTTCTCTTGCTGTACCTGTGTAGGTTGTTGATGAATCGGTACTATTTTAGGTGCGTGTTTATGCAATAACCAAGTTGCTGCGAAATGAGTGTCGCTTATTTGAAACATCGGTGGCTCCTCTATAAAGTCAATTTTCAATGCATGTTTATTACGAGCTGCAAAGGCATCTCCAGTAGGTGGCTGAAGCAGGTTTGGTGGTGTTCCTGGAATGGCATACAATGAATTGGTATCAATATCTGGATTAGGCATGGCTGCAAGTAGGCCTTGTGTATAAGGATGTTGACAATGATAAAAAATTTCATCAACTAAGCCAATTTCAATTATTTTTCCAGCATACATAACAGCAACACGATCAGCCATTTTGGCGACAACACCTAAATCATGGGTAATAAAGATAATCGATAAATTCATTTTTTGTTGTATGTTTTTTAGTAATTCTAAAATTTGTGCTTGGATCGAAACATCTAGTGCTGTAGTAGGCTCATCGGCAATAATGATGCGCGGCTCACAAGCTAGCGCCATGGCAATCACTATTCGTTGGCGCATCCCTCCAGAAAATTGGTGTGGGTACTGTTTATATCGTTTATCAGCTTCTTTAATACCGACTAGTTGCAATAGTTCTATAACACGGTTAGTAATTTGTTGGCCACGTAAAGTTGTATGTTTCTTTATACTTTCTGCTATTTGGCGACCAATCGTCATCGTAGGGTTTAAAGCAGTCATTGGATCTTGAAATATCATGGCTATTTCAGCTCCACGAATTGCTCGGATTTTTTGCTCACTGCAAGTAAAAATATTATGCCCGTTATATAAAATATGTCCACTTTTTAACATCGTTGTCTCAGTTGGATTGAGGCGAAGAAGGCTTTTAGAAGTAACTGATTTCCCTGAGCCAGACTCGCCTACAATGGCTAAGGTTTCACCTTCAAATAAATCAAATGAAATGTTGCGTACTGCTTGTACCTCACCGTTGTATGTGTTGAATGAGACACTTAAATTTTTCACTTCTAATATTTTTTTCATTTAGAGCATCTCCTTATTTACGAGTTTTTGGATCGAATGCATCACGCAGTCCATCCCCGAGTAAATTAAAGCTAATCATAATCAAGCTAATGACAATAGATGAAACAATCATGCCATGTGGATAAATTCGTAGTAATTTATACGAATCATTGACAATTGTTCCTAAAGAAGCTGTTGGAGGCTGTAGCCCTAATCCGATGAAGCTTAATAATGCTTCCGTGAAAATGGCTCCTGGAATAGTAAACGTAGTTGCAACAATAATTGGCCCAAGCGTGTTGGGAATTAAATGCTTCCAAATGAGACGTTGGTTACTAGCACCAAGTGTTCGTGAAGCAAGCACATATTCATATGATTTTAACTTCAATATTTGTGCTCGAACAATTCGAGCCATACTGATCCAGCCTACAATCACCATTGCAATCGTAATCGAAATAATCCCTGGCTTTAAAATAAGAATCAAAAGTATGTTCACAATTAGGCCAGGGATACCAACTAACACTTCAATAATACGTTGCATGATATTATCTGTCCGACCACCATAAAATGCTGAGACAGCCCCATAGGCAACCCCTATAATGAGATCGATGGTTGCTGCTAAAAAAGCAATATAAAGAGAAATTCGTGTTCCTTCCCATATACGCGTCCAAAGATCTCGACCTAATTCATCTGTACCAAACCAAAAATATTCTGCAACCCCTTTTGCTTCATATTGGTCTACGCCTCGGCTATCAACACCATTCAAGCCTAAGAAAGAAATATTCTCAAGGACAGGAATTTTTGGAGGTAAATTAGTGCGCGCAATATTTTGTTCATCATAACCGTGGCTATTCATAAAAGGGCCGAAAATGGCAAGTAATAGAACGACGATAATAGTACATAACCCAACAATAGCTGCTTTATTTTTCCGCAAACCACGCCATGCATCTTGCCAAAATGATTGCTCAGGACGATAGGTGATATCATCCGTAATATCAGTTTGCGTTGCATATTCAAATAACTCCTTTGAATAGCTCTTAGTTATACCTTCTGTCAATTTTATAGTCATGCCTTATCGCCTCCTGTCACACGGATTCGGGGATCAATCAACCCGTATAAAATATCGATGATTAAAATAACGGTTACAAATAGCACCGCATAAAAAATAGTTGTTCCCATAATTAGCTGATAATCGTTGGTAATAATAGAATTAACAAACTGCTCACCTAAACCTGGAATACTGAATATCTTTTCAATAACAAGTGAACCAGTAATAGTGTTAACAGTTAACGGACCAATAATAGTCACGATTGGAATCATGGCATTTCGAATACCATGTTTTGTAATGATAAAAGGGTTTGATAAACCTTTGGCTTTTGCGGTTAAGATGTATTCTTGACTAAGTACTTCTAGCATTTCAATGCGCGTGAAACGGGCAATTGTAGCAACTACTCCAACTGCTAAAGCAATCGTTGGTAGAATAGAATATTCAAAGCCATTCCAAAAGGCAATGGGTAGCCAGCCTAGTTTAACGCCAACCCAATATTGTAGAAAGCCTGCAAAGACAAACGATGGAATCGATATACCTAGTACGGCTAGTATTGTGGCTCCATAATCAATAATAGTGTTATGTTTTAGAGCCGCTATAATTCCTAATAAAAGCCCAATAATTGTTCCCACTATAATGGCTTGAAAGCCCAAAATTGCCGATGCACCGATACGTTCCTGAATAATTTTAGTCACTGGTCGATTATCAAAGACAAAAGAAACTCCTAAATCTCCTTGTACAAGATTCGTTAAATAAATGCCAAATTGCACAGGAACAGGCTTGTCTAACCCATATTTTTTGTAAAGTAGCTCTTTTTGAGGCTCCGGAAGCCGCTCATCATTAAATGGTGAACCTGGCAAAGCTTTCATTAATAAAAATGACAGTAGAATAATAATAAAAAGGGTAATGATCATATAACCAATTCGTGTAAATATGTACCGAACCATGGCACCAACCTCCTACTAAATAGTGTTGTTAAAACTATTAATTTATTTGCAAGATTGATGCCAATTGCAGAAATTATGAGAAGAAAAAATATGAAAATATATATTGCATAGCTTTTTACTATATGATATATTTATAAATGTCTTAAAGAGGTCCCGTGGTGTAGCGGTTAACATGCCTGCCTGTCACGCAGGAGATCGCCGGTTCGATCCCGGTCGGGACCGCCATTTAAAATTGATATGATCGCTCTTATGTACTGCTACAGTCATAAGAGCTTTTTTTATTTAATAATGATTTTCTTTCAACTTAGCATTTGAGCATGAAATGCATTCAAGCTTATGTTGAAATTGTGAAAGCATCATTTTATAAAGACCCAGTTCATAGGGTAGAAACATAGAGGCTAAAAGCTTTACAATTTCTGAAGCCTTTATGACCAACCTCCCATTGGTTTTAATAAAATAACATCTATTGCCCTAAATAACGCCTCTACTGCTACTAAAAAATCACCCAATCCCAGTGAAGTTAATTGAATTATTGACATGAGCCTAACTTATTGCATATTTTTAACATTATCTAAAAATAGTAAAAATTACCGATAAATGAGGGCGTTTTTATAAGGTAAAATGAGATATGTTTCTAAAATAAAAATTAGGGGTAAAAATTTAGAAGTAATCGGATTGGCTACGGAGGTGTTTATATGAGCAAAGACCATTTCTTAAAACGTCTTTATTTACCTTTGCTTATTGGTTCCATGATTATGATGGTAGGCTGTGGAGATCCTATTATAGAGATTGAAGAAGCAAATACGTATCACTGGCAAAAAAATATGAACGAAGTAGAATTTGAGAAATTAAAAAATGATATGTCATATATTGAGGTAGTAGAGACAGCAGGCGGCGCAGGTAAAAAGGTTAAAAATAATGAATATCGTTGGAATGATGAAACCCTGTTGACTCAGGCTTATATAGTGAAATTTAAGGATGATAAATTAATTGCTAAAGAGATCATAGCTGTAAAAGGTCATTCCAATAGATAGATAGTTGACACGTCTTCATAAGAGAAGACGTGTTTTTGTTTGCATTTAGGTTACCTAACTATTGTCATCACAGAACAGGGCTTTTTAACAAGCACAATCAAAGCAGGTATAAATGATATTGGATGCTTTGAACATTTTCGTTAGTTTAGGTAAACTAGAGGTAATGTAGTGATGAGAGGAAAAAAGAATATGTATGAAATAATCATGAATTCAGTTGATGATACAGAACGTTTCGCCATTAAACTTGCCAATATACTAGAAGCTCAAGATACGATTACATTAGAAGGGGATCTAGGTGCTGGCAAGACAACATTTACGAAAGCCTTGGCAAAGGGACTTGGGGTCAAACGAACAGTCAACAGTCCAACATTTACGATTGTTAAGCAGTATGAGGGGAGATTACCGTTTAATCATTTAGATGTGTATAGGTTAGCAGAAAGTGATGAAGACCTAGGCTGGGATGAGCTGTTTTATGGAGATGCAGTTTCAGTGGTCGAATGGGCGCATTTAATTGAACAGGATTTGCCACAGGATCGCTTAGCGATAGAGATTTACCGAATCGGAGAAAATGAACGACGCTTTGTGTTAATACCTCGTGGAGAACGCTATGAGGCACTATGTGAGGAGCTAATGAAATGATTTGGTTAGGAATAGAAACAGCAAATACACCACTCTCCATTGCAGTTGTGAAGGATGGCAAAGTGGTGGCCGAGATGGTACAAAACATAAAATTAACGCATTCTGCAGGTGCAATGCCGGCGATTGAAGAAATCTTGGCACGAATAGGTTTAAAACCGAATGACTTGGATGTGATTGCAGTGTCTGAAGGGCCAGGTTCTTATACAGGTGTTCGTATAGGCGTGACATTAGCAAAAACCCTAGCATGGACATTACAGAAGCCTTTAGTTGGTGTATCTAGCTTAAAGACATTGGCTGCTAATGCTGCTCTTTACAACGGATTGATTTGTCCAATTATTGATGCTAGAAGAGGCAATGTTTACACAGCTGTTTATCAGGGCGAGACATTAGAGGCCCTTGTGGAGGATCATCATGTACATATTGATGATTTATTAGTGCGTTTAAAGGCATTAGAGGCGCCTATTTTATTTGTAGGAACAGATGTTGATATATTTTGGAAGAATATTGAGCAGGTGCTTGGTGATACAGCAGTACGTGCACCATTTAGTTTTGACTTGCCACGCGCAACGGAAGTCATTCGTGTAGCAACGAAATTAGAGTTACCTAGAGTCGAAGCTATCCATCACTTTGTTCCACAATATAAACGGATTGCAGAAGCTGAGGCGAACTGGCTGAAAGAACAGAAGGAGAAGGAACATGAGTAGGAATGTAACTTATCGTAAAATGGTTTCTGACGATGTGCCAACGGTTTATGAAATTGAAGTGACTTCATTTCCAGTGCCATGGACGTTAGATTCCTTTTACTACGAAGTGCATGAAAATCAGTATGCGCATTATGTGCTGGCTATAGATGAAAATGACAGTATTATTGGTTTTTGTGGGATGTGGATGGTCATAGATGCAGCTCAAATTACAAATGTAGCTGTTATTGAGGAGGCACGTGGCCGAGGGATAGGTGAGGGGTTAATGCGTGAGGCGATGCAAATAGCTCGTTTACATGGAATGGAGGTCATGACGTTAGAGGTACGTGTAACAAATATGGTTGCACAAAATCTCTATCGCAAGCTTCAATTCCAAGATGGTGGCATACGGAAAGGCTATTATACTGATAACGGGGAGGATGCCCTTGTCATGTGGGTGAATTTATAATGAATAATGGATTGATATTAGCAATAGAATCAAGTTGTGATGAAACAGCTGCAGCGATTATTCGAAATGGTCATGAAATTGTGTCGAATGTTGTGGCTTCTCAAATAGAAAGTCATAAGCGATTTGGTGGGGTTGTACCTGAAATTGCATCACGTCATCATGTTGAACAAATTACAGTAGTAATAGAAGAAGCACTGGCACAAGCTAATTTAAAGCCAGCCGATTTAGATGCAGTTGCTGTTACAGAGGGCCCAGGTCTTGTAGGGGCATTATTGATTGGCATTAACGCAGCTAAGGCTTTTGCTTTTGCTAACAGCTTGCCGATTGTTGGCGTCCACCATATTGCAGGACATATTTATGCCAATGCACTTGTTCAGCCAATGGAATTTCCTTTGTTGGCACTTGTCGTATCAGGTGGTCATACAGAGCTTGTTTATATGAAGGAACATGGCTCCTTTGAGGTCATTGGTGAAACACGAGATGATGCAGCTGGTGAAGCCTATGATAAAGTGGCACGCGTTTTAAACTTACCTTATCCAGGTGGACCACGTATTGATCAGCTTGCTCATGAGGGTGAAGAGGCTGTTCCTTTTCCAAGAGTTTGGTTAGAGGAGGGTTCTTATGATTTTAGCTTTAGTGGCTTAAAATCAGCAGTCATCAATTATAAACACAATATGGATCAACGAGGCGAAGCTATTTCGCCAGCAGCCGTTGCTAAAGGTTTTCAGGAAAGTGTTGTCGAAGTACTGACAGCGAAAACATTGCGTGCTGCTCGCGAATATCAGGTGAAGCAGGTCATAGCAGCTGGTGGTGTAGCAGCGAATAAAGGTCTGCGAAGCGCTTTAGAGGCTGTATTTGCCGAGGAAGGCATCCCATTTTTTGTACCACCACTCAAATTGTGTACAGATAATGCGGCAATGATTGGAGCAGCAGCCATGCCAATGTTTGAGGCGGGGGTTCGAGGAAACTTAATGATGAATGGACGTCCCGGAATGGAGTTAAAATCTTGGGTATAGCAGTAAATGAAGGAGGTATCTTATTGAAGATATCTCTTTTTTGATTGTCGAAAATTTGTTGATAAAAAATGAACGTTGCGAAGAGAATAATAATATTCAACACGTTAATTGACAAATTTTTCAGAAAATTATCCACAGGTAATGGAGCGAACTAAGTACCGAACACGCGTACTTATGCACAATATGTTGATAACTTGTGTATAACTTGTGATTATTCAATATATAGTAGCATGTTTTACAAGGGAAGATGTGGATAAAATAATTTTTGATTGTGGACAATGTGGAAAACTCTGTTGATATGTTGGTATTACTAGATTTATAGTGTGTATAAAACTGTGGGCATTTTTTGTCGAAAAATAGCACTTGACCAATATATATGAAAAATAAAGGTGTGTAAAGAAAAAAGCCATGCGGCGAGGCACATGGCTTAAAATCAGTAACTACATATTCATATTTTCAAGTTCCTCATTTAGCTCTAACCATTCTAATTCCAATCGCTCATGCTGTTCTTTAGCAATAGCTAATTCGTCTTGAAGCTGTGAAATTTTTTCGTGATCCGTGAAAATTGCAGGGTCACAGAGAGCTTCCTCGAGCCTATCAATGCTAGCTGTCGTTTCTTGCATCTTCACTTCTAGTTCTTCAATAGTACGTCTAATTTGACGTTCGCGTTTTTTTGCCTCTTTATCAATTTTAGAGGTAGAAGTCTTATCAGGTAGGTCTTGCTGTACTTGTAGTTGGGAGGCAGCCTTCATTTGCGCTAGCTCCAACAGTTCCTGTTTTTTCTCTACATAATAATCATAGTCACCTAAATATTCAAATGATCCAGTTCCAGACAACTCCACCACTTTCGTTGTGATACGATTAATGAAGTAGCGGTCATGGGAGACAAATAGAAGCGTTCCAGGATAATCAATCAGTGCATTTTCCAGAACCTCTTTACTATCTAAGTCTAGATGGTTTGTAGGTTCGTCGAGAATTAAAAAATTGGCCTTTTGCATCATTAATTTTGAGAGTGCAAGGCGTGCTTTTTCACCGCCTGATAAAGAGGATACGGTTTTATCCACATCTTCTCCACTAAATAGGAAGCGTCCTAAGACAGTGCGAATATCTTTTTCATTCATGAGCGGCCATTCATCCCATAGCTCTTTCAAGACACTTTTATTGCTTGAAAGCTTTGCTTGCTCTTGATCATAATAGCCAATTTGTACATTAGTACCATAACGAATAGCACCTGCAAGAGGTGTTAAATCTTTCACAATTGTTTTTAATAATGTTGATTTACCAACCCCATTTGGTCCAACAAGGGCTATCCGATCCTCGCGAAAAGTGCGCAGGTTAATACCACTAGATATTAGCTGATCATCATAGCCGATTGTTAAATCATCGACGGATAAAACATCATTACCACTTTGACGTTCGATAGTAAAACCAAAACTAGCGGATTTCTCATCACCATCTGGCGATTCCATCCACTCAGTTCGTTCAAGCATTTTACGTCGACTTTGTGCCATTTTTGTTGTAGAGGCACGTGCAATATTCTTTTGGATAAAATCCTCTAGCTTGGCCTTTTCATCTTGCTGACGCTCAAAAAGTTTGACATCGCGTTCATAGGTTTTAGCCTTTTCATCTAAATAAGCACTGTAATTGCCTGTATATTTTGTAACACGATGACGTGACACCTCGTAGACAATGGAAACGACTTGGTCTAAGAAGTAGCGGTCATGGGAAACAATTAAAATAGCTCCTTCATAGCTCTTTAAATAAGATTCCAACCAAGATAATGTTTCGATATCTAAATGGTTCGTAGGCTCATCGAGAATTAAAAGGTCTGGTTTACTAAGTAAAAGCTTAGCCAGTGCTAAACGTGTGCGTTGTCCACCAGATAGTGAGCTGATGGGTTTATCATAGTCTTCGGGATAGAACTGCATTCCATGAAGCACTGAACGTATGTCCGATTCATATTGATAGCCGCCAGCATCCTTAAAAGTATGCTGTAGTTGATCGTATTCCGACATAACTTTCGCATACAGAGTGGAATTTTCGTAAACGGTAGGATCAGCCATCTGCTGTTCGAGCGAGCGGAGCGTTTGTTCTTGAGCTAAAAGCGGTTCGAAAATGGTCATCATTTCATCCCAAATAGTTAACGTAGAATTTAATCCAGCATGTTGCTCTAAATAGCCAACCTGAACGCCCTTTGGGATAATGATATCCCCAGAGTCATAGGACATTTGACCAGCGATTATTTTTAATAAAGTCGATTTACCTGCACCGTTTCGCCCTACTAAGGCAACGCGATCACGGTGTTGAACCTCTAATTTAACACCACTTAAAATTTCATCTGCAAGAAAGGATTTAGTTAGTTGATTGACCTGTAAAACAATCATTCTTGACACCTCAATTCTACCTTAGTGTAATGGATGAACGATTTGCATGCAATGTAGGTGCTTTACTTATTCCTAGCAGTCATGTAAGATTGAAACGATTTCTTTTTAGTTAGTTGCGTACAAAGCGCCATTAACTAAAGAGAAATACGCTAGTGGATTGCAAAAATGTTGTATATAGTTAAGGATAAATGTATTAAAATTAGTAGTTAAATACAGTAAAATTGATTGAGGTTCATCATAAGGAGGAGAAAGTTTGAAACAAGAATTAAAAATTCCACAAGCCACTACAAAAAGACTTCCTCTTTACTATCGATTTATTCAAAACTTTGCACAAGAAGGTATGGAACGTATTTCGTCGAAGGAACTGAGTGAAGCGATGAAAATAGATTCTGCAACGATTCGCCGTGATTTTTCTTATTTTGGCGCTCTTGGTAAAAAGGGCTATGGCTATGATGTGCAGCATTTATTACAATTTTTTAGCCAGACGCTTGATCAACATGAAGCGACAAAAGTAGCGTTAATTGGCGTGGGGAATTTGGGCAGTGCATTATTAAAATATAATTTTCAAAAAAACCATAATACACATATTGTCGTAGCATTCGATTCTAAAGCACCGAAGGATGGCAAAATGATTAGTAATATTCCTGTTTTTCATCCAGATTTGCTGGAGGAGAAGTATGCTGAATACGGTGCAGAGCTTGCGATTTTAACCGTTTCACCACGCTCCGCACAAAAAATGGCGGATCGTTTAGCAGCAATGAATGCAAAAGGTATTTTAAACTTTACACCAGAACGGTTAACAGTACCAGATAGAATGCAGCTCTTAACCATTGATTTATCGGTAGAATTGCAAGCGCTTATCTATTTAATTCGTAATCAGGAAGTGTGAAAATAATACATATTTTTAAGTGTAATTCACCATTTCTGTCAAATAATATTTTTTAATAAAATGCGGGTAAACCTATGAGAGAGACGAAAAACTTTCACATATAATTAGTTAGCAAAATGGCGAAATATGCGTTAAAATGATGGATATAAAGAGGAGGTGGCTGTAATGGGTGGAATTGGTCCTATGAGCCTCATTATTATCGGAATTGTCGCGTTATTAATTTTTGGCCCTAAGAAGTTACCAGAGCTTGGTAAGGCATTTGGTTCAACACTACGTGAATTCAAAAATGCTACTAAAGGTTTAGCCGACGAAGATGATGATGACAAGAAAAAGAAAGAACTAGATAAGTAAGTTAGGATGTTTGAGGAATGAATCCAAAAGATCTAACTGTCATTGAGCATATAGAAGAATTAAGAAAACGGCTGTTCATTGTTGCCGTTTTCTTTGTTCTCGCTATGGCTGGCGGCTTTTTCGTCGCAAAGCCGCTTGTTAAATACCTTCAAATGACTGGAGCAAAATATAATATTGAGCTTCATGCATTTGACGTAGTCACACCACTTGCAATTTATATCCAAGTTGTTTTTATAATTGCCTTTATTCTTTCATCGCCAGTGTTGATGTATCAATTGTGGTCGTTTATTAGCCCTGGATTAAGAGAAGTAGAACGTAAAGCCACTCTAAGCTATATACCATATTCATTTCTATTGTTTATTGCAGGGTTATCTTTTTCGTACTTTTTACTCTTCCCGTATGTCATAAAATTCATGATGAATTTATCGAATGATTTGGAGATACAGCAAACCATTGGTATACATGAGTATTTTACATTTTTGTTTAAGCTTACAATACCTTTTGGTTTTCTATTCCAGTTACCGATTGTTGTTTTATTCTTTTCGCGAATTGGTATATTAAGTCCAGATTTACTAATTCGAATTCGTAAATATTCATACTTTGGTTTATTTGTATGTGCAGCGATTATTGCACCGCCTGAGTTGGCGTCACATTTAATGGTTTCTGTGCCATTGTTTATCTTGTATGAAATTAGTATTATGATTTCTCGGATTGGTTATAAGAAATATCTTAAATCAGAGGAAATTCGTTTAAAAGAAGAACAGGAAGCGGAGCAAAAGCGTCAGATTGAAGAGGCGCTTGAGCAGCAACGACGACAAATAGAAGAATTGAATCAACAGTAATAGATAAAGCTCGGTGCCCTCAATGGGACACCGAGCTTTTGTGTTCTAATTCCGCTTTACGATGACTTTACAAAAAATTATTGCATTTTTTCTAGTTCTTGAAGAAACTTTTGCAATGGCTCTGCATAGAATTGTACAAGTGTCACAAATCCATTAAGCATAACGTGTGCGATAATAGAAGTCCAAATGCGTTTTGTTTTGTGATATAAAAAGGCAAATATTAAGCCACAAATGGTATAAAGCAAGATATGCGAGAAGTCGAAGTGGATAATCGCAAAGAATATGGCACTTACTATAGCCGCCACCCAGAAATTTGTTGTTTGGACAAGCGAGCCAAATATGACTCTGCGGAAGACGAATTCTTCTAAAATAGGCCCAAATACAACAATCGCTAATATAGCAACGGGAGCACCTTGAGCTATAGCGACGATATCTGCGGTATTTTGGGAACCTCCTTCGATACCGAAAACAGCCATCTCAATAGCGGCACCAATCATTTGACCAAAGAACACGAGGAAGAAACCGAAGATTCCCCAAACAATTGTAAGAGGGATCGTTTCCTTTTTTCCTTGATAAATGTTCCAAAAGGCTTTATCACGAGATGTTAGGATTAAGCTTAAAATGAGCGCAATAGCAAAACTAAGGGCAATATACCAGCCTTGAGTAATGGGAGCCGCTTGTTCAGAAGCTAGACCAGTTATCTTCATAACGAGCTTATGAAACGGTAAGAGCAGCCATCTGCTTGAAATCTGCATCAAGATATAAATTAATAAGACATACAGGGCTGTTTTTTTATGTTTCGTTATTTTTTGAGAATTAGTCACAGTCAAAATCCTTTCCATTCATATGCTTCCTTTCTATTGTAGAGGAATATGGAAAGAAAACAAAATTTTTCGAAGTTCTGGCTTGCAAAAAAAAGTGTGATTGATTATCATAATAATTGTGTTAGCACTCATTAATATAGAGTGCTAATAAATTTTAACAATTATTTAATTATTAGGAGGTTGTTTCACTTGTTAAGACCACTAGGAGATCGTATTGTAATTGAACTAATCGAGGTAGAAGAGAAATCTGCATTCGGTATTGTACTACCTGACTCTGCAAAAGAAAAACCACAAGAGGGTAAAGTAGTAGCAGTTGGGACAGGTCGTGTATTAGAGAACGGGCAACGTGTAGAGCTTGACGTTAAAGTTGACGACCGCATTATTTTCTCTAAATACGCTGGAACAGAAGTTAAATTTGAAGGTAATGAATACCTAATTTTACGCGAAAGCGATATTCTTGCAATTATTGAATAAGTACATTATTCACACCTTAAATAAAGGTGAAGGCTTATTGTTTGTTTAACGAAAATGACAATAAGATGAAATTGATATAAATATATTGAAGAAGCTTAACGAATATTCCATTTCAGGAGGGTAAATTCTCATGGCAAAAGATATTAAATTCTCAGAAGACGCTCGTTCATTAATGTTACAAGGTGTAGATAAATTAGCGAATACAGTAAAAGTAACATTAGGACCAAAAGGGCGTAATGTTGTTTTAGAAAAAAAATTCGGTTCACCACTTATTACAAATGATGGTGTAACAATCGCTAAAGAAATCGAGCTAGAAAACCCATATGAAAACATGGGGGCAAAATTAGTAGCAGAGGTTGCTTCTAAGACAAATGAAATCGCTGGTGACGGTACAACAACAGCAACAGTATTAGCACAAGCAATTATTCGTGAAGGCTTGAAAAACGTTACGGCTGGTGCAAATCCTGTAGGTATCCGCAAAGGTATTGATAAAGCAGTTGCTGCTGCACTTACAGAATTACACGCTATTTCTCGTCCAGTAAGCAATAAAGAAGAAATTGCACAAGTTGCTGCTATTTCTGCTGCAGATGATGAAGTTGGACAACTGATCGCTGAAGCAATGGAGCGTGTTGGTAACGACGGCGTTATTACAATCGAAGAATCTAAAGGCTTCACAACAGAACTTGATGTAGTAGAAGGTATGCAGTTTGACCGTGGCTATGCTTCACACTACATGGTAACTGACACAGATAAAATGGAAGCGGTTCTTGATAACCCATACATTTTAATTACTGATAAAAAAATTACAAACATTCAAGAAGTATTACCATTATTAGAACAAGTGGTACAACAAGGTCGTCCATTAGTAATCATTGCTGAAGACGTGGAAGGTGAAGCACTTGCAACGCTTGTTGTGAACAAGCTTCGTGGTACATTCAATGCTGTAGCAGTAAAAGCACCAGGCTTCGGTGATCGTCGTAAAGCAATGCTTGAAGATATCGCTATCCTAACTGGTGGTCAAGTAATTACTGAAGAATTAGGCTTAGACCTAAAATCAGCGGATATTTCTTCACTTGGACGTGCAGCAAAAGTTGTTGTAACAAAAGACAACACAACAATCGTTGAAGGTGTTGGCGGTGCAGACGCAATCGAAGGACGCATTGGTCAAATCCGTGCACAACTTGCTGAAACAACATCAGAATTCGATAAAGAAAAATTACAAGAACGTCTTGCAAAATTAGCAGGTGGCGTAGCAGTTATCAAAGTTGGTGCTGCAACAGAAACTGAGCTTAAAGAACGTAAACTGCGTATTGAAGATGCTCTAAACTCTACTCGTGCTGCTGTTGAAGAAGGTATCGTATCAGGTGGTGGTACAGCCCTTCTTAACGTCTATGCAGCAGTGGAAAAAGCAGCTGAATCAGTAGATGGCGACGTAGCTACAGGTGTGAAAATCGTTTTACGTGCTTTAGAAGAACCAGTTCGCCAAATCGCTAATAACGCTGGTCTTGAAGGTTCAATCATCGTGGATCGCCTAAAACGTGAAGAAGTTGGCATTGGTTTCAATGCAGCTACTGGCGAATGGGTAAACATGATGGAAGCAGGCGTAGTGGACCCAGCAAAAGTAACTCGTTCAGCTCTACAAAACGCAGCATCAGTTGCAGCGCTATTCTTAACAACAGAAGCAGTTGTAGCAGATATTCCAGAAGCAGCACCAGCAATGCCAGATATGAGCGGCATGGGCGGTATGCCAGGCATGATGTAAGTTTTAGTTTCAGCTAAAATTTTTGACTAAACATAACCACTTTCCATAACTTTATGGGAAGTGGTTTTTATAATGAATAGCTTAAATGTACAGCGCTTGTAACAAGTATATCGCTCTATATTTGTCCCATTCAGTCCCCTTTTTCCAATGAGCTCTATTTATAGTCGATGATCCATTTAACAGCAGGGTGATTTCATCATAGCTCCAATAAATTGTTTAAATTTACCTCCATCATCGATTGCTGATTTTCCTGTTGCCTAACCTCTAGTCAAGGTAGTTAGGCGAGGGGGATTCCAATAGCAATTCTCCTATAGCTAATTCCTCTAGTTCCCAATGAGATAATCATAAACCAATTAAAACAGACCCATAGTCAAAAATAAAAGCGAGCATTTTCGCATTCAATTGTTGATTATATTTAGTTAATTAGAAATTCCTAAATTTTCTCTTCTATATAATAAATGGGATTTCTAAACTTATTGTTGTGATGCTCAACGAAAAAATAATTTTAGTGAATGAAAGCGCCATTAGTGGATTATTCATCTACTAAATGTATGAATAATCTATAATTAAAAATTTTCCTGTTGTTTTTCAAAAGATTATCACTTACAATACAAAATGAAAATGATAATCGTTATCATTAACTAATAGTTTGTTAGATAGAGGTGAAATCTTGGATAATCAGGAAGCTAACAGAATAGGAATGGGCAATATTTATTATGTTATTATCTTGCTTTTAATAGGCGCCATTTTAATATCTGCCGTTTTTTCTGTATCAATAGGACAAGTCAGCATACCTTTTAAGCAATCAATGGATATTTTGCTACATACTATATCCAACGGGAAGCTTGGCTCGCTTGATAGTGTGGATAGTGAATCCTACTTGAATATTATTTTACAGGTCAGAATGCCTCGTGTGGTTTTTGCATTATTGATTGGCGTTGGACTTGCACTATGCGGGACTGTCATGCAGGCGGTTGTACAAAACCCCCTTGCTGATCCATACATACTTGGTATTTCTTCAGGGGCGTCATTGGGTGCAACCTTTGCCATTCTAGTTGGTTTTGGAAGTAGTGCATTGTTGGCACAGTTTGGGGTAGCCTTTGGAGCATTTGCAGGGGCAATGTTTACCTCTATGGCAGTGCTGATCTTATCCAGCATTGGTGGTAAAGCGACATCAGTCAAACTTGTTTTATCAGGTGTTGTCATTGGAGCATTATGTAGTTCTTTTTCAAGTCTTATTATCTTTTTTGCGAATAATGCTGAGGGCATTAAAACCGTTACGTTTTGGTCTATGGGAAGCTTGGCCTCTGCTAGCTGGGATAAAACACCGATTTTAACAATTGTGATTGTGCTAGGGGCTGCGTTATTCCTTTTCCAACATCGTGTGCTAAATACAATGCTACTTGGAGATGAATCAGCTATCACATTAGGTATCAATCTAAGTGCTTATCGCAAATTGTACATGATCCTTACTTCGCTCATTACAGGAACAATGGTTGCTTATGCGGGTATGATCGGTTTTGTTGGTTTAATTATTCCACATATCACGAGAGGCATTTTTGGAGCAGACCATAAACGATTAATGTTAGGAACATTGCTCTTAGGTGGTCTTTTCATGATTTGGGCGGATATTCTGTCTCGAACATTAATCCAAAATGTTGAATTACCAATTGGTATCATTACTTCTGTCATTGGATCGCCATTATTTATCTATATGATTGTAAAAAAAGGTTACAACTTCGGAGGGTAGAACAATGGAATTAGTAGCAAAGGAAATAGAGGTAAAGATCGGCAAAAAGGAAATAGTAAAAAACATATCCATTCATGTGAATAAGCAACAATTTGTGGGCTTAATCGGACCAAACGGATGCGGAAAGTCAACTTTGTTGAAAAGTATTTATAAAAGCCTTGTGCCTCAAAAAGGGATGGTTTTTTTAGATGATTTAGATGTTTTGAAGAGTCCTGAAAAAAAGATTTCTCAGCACTTAGGTGTAGTAGGGCAATTCAATGAAATGCATTTTGATTTAACGGTACAGCAAATGGTGATGTTAGGCAGAACACCTCATAAAAAAATGCTAGAGTCAGATAACCAAAAGGATTTTGACATAGTGGAAGAGGCGTTAACGCGTACGAACTTACAATCCTATAGAGGGCGTAGTTTTCTTTCACTATCTGGTGGTGAAAAGCAACGAGTTATTTTAGCAAGAACGATTGCTCAGCAGCCTAAATTTATGATTTTGGATGAGCCAACAAACCATTTAGATATTCGTTATCAAATCGAAATACTATCCTGTGTTAGAAGTTTAAACATCGGTGTTTTAGCAGCGCTTCACGATTTAGAAATGGCAGCCCATTACTGTGATTATCTCTATGCGGTCAAAGATGGTGAAATCTATGCGCATGGCACACCAGCAGAGGTTTTAACACCGGAAACAATAGAAGCTTTATATCATATTAAATGTCAAACGTTTACTAATCCCGTGACAAACGGATTAGGCTTTGCATATGGACTATAGGAGGAACACCATGAAGAAAAAACTATTATTAGGAATTGGTTTAGCAGCTTTATTAACATTAACAGCTTGTGGTAACACATCAAAAAATACAGCTGAGGAAACACAAACAAAAGATTATTATCCACTGACAGTTGCTAACTTTGCAAAGGCTGAGGGAGGCTCAACGTGGGAAAAGAAAGATCAAGTATTCGATAAAGCACCTGAAAGAATTATGGCTAATACACGCCCAGCAGCAGAATTATTATTACATTTAGGATTAGGTGATAAAATCGTTGGTGTCGGTGCAAACTTTGGTGCAGTCGATAAATCTGTAGAAGAAGAATACGCTAAGTTAAATATTTTAAGTGATGAGTATGTAGGGAAAGAGGTTACATTAGGAACTGATCCTGATCTTGTATTTGGTCGCGGTGGCTTATTTGATAATGCTGAATGGGGCGTAGGGACAGTAGACTCACTTAATGAAATGGGCGTTAAAACATATGTTTTAGAATCATCTGTAACAGGTGGCACATATGATTCTATTTACAAAGATATCGAAAATATCGGTAAAATTTTCAAAGTGCAAGACAAAGCGGATAGCTTTATTAAAGAATTAAAAGGGCGACAACAAAACATTTCTTCAAAATTAGAAAGTATTAAAGAAGAAAAAACTTTTGCTTATTTGCATACAAATGATCCAAAAGAGCTTTTTGTATACCCAGCTCACGATGAAACATTCTTCAATGACGCATTCAAAATGGTTAAATTAGATAACATTTTCAAAGGTGAAACAGGCGATGTAAGTGTTGAAACATTAATTGCAGCAGATCCAGATGTATTAATTCTTCCTAACTGGGATGGTTCTGATCTAACAAAAGTACGCGAAGAAATTTATGCAAATCCTAAACTTTCAAGCATGAAAGCTATTAAAAATAAACAAATTTATATCGTAGATTATAATTACATGTTTGGTTATGGCTACAACACAATAGATGGAATGGAAGCATTAGCAAAAGAGATGTATCCAGACTTATTTAAATAAGAGAGTCGATTAGACAGCTTAAAAAAGGTAATGTCAACGGTATAATAAGCAATTTTGTCAGGCGAGGGGTTGATTTCCGTTCCGCCAGCCTCCTTTCCAGGGGGCGTCCGATGAGCCGCTTCACTCACTGCGTTCGCTCCAGGGTCTCCTCTGTGACGCTAAATCCCCTAGGAGTGACGCTGGCTCCACTCCAATCAACCATTCTGCAAAAGTGTCTTTTCCTGAACAAAATAGCCCATTATTTATATTATAAGAGAGGATAGCCTCTTATTTTCAATGTGGAGAAGTGATGTGTGACAACACCCCTCCATAAAAGAGTAGTGAATGCCTTCACTTGAACCTTTGCTAAATTTATGGAGTGGAAGGCCACTTGGCTCCTGTGGGATAGCGAGACAGGCGAGCCTCTAAACGGAGCGGCTCGGCGCTCGCCCACAGGAAAGCAAGTAGCCTGCAACGGAAATCCTTTTTCACCTTTCACATAAATTCTATGGATGGTTTTGCTTTTCAACACTATGAAAGGGGGAGAAATTATTAATTTCTCCTCCTTTTTGTTATAGCAATGGAAGCAGCTCTCTATTAAACATTGTAATTGTTTCGGCAGATGGATAAAGGATGTTGTGAATCGAGAACGAGCTAGAAAGTTCTTTCTTGGCTCGCTTAATATTAATGGTATCAAACAAATGAGGTTTATAGCACATGCCCAACCAAGCAATGCTCATTGCTGATCCTGCAAAATCCTGTATTTCTTAAATTTTCGTTAAATATCAGAAGGGAGTACTTAAAAAAAGTATCCTACTCTGTTAGTGTTAACGATATGCAAATAGCTGTATATCCTGTTTGATTATCTTATGTTGACTTGACTTGACTTGGAGCAGGGAAGTAGCCTGTATCTATTCCATATTGAATCATTCTGTGAATAAAGGCTGTATTAGGTACTGCACATTCAATTTTCGTATTGACTAAAAATTCTAGTGTTTTTTTGCAATTGAAAATAAACGGGGAATCACCAGCTCCATCACCTTCAAGCTGAGCAATGGCTAACAATAAATATTCCTGTGCTTCTTTTGTATGCTCACTATGCAATAGCCAATTTGTATATTCCTGTGCTGAAACGATTGATAGATCATAGCCAAATTCCTTAATCATGTCGATTAATTCTAAATAAGGAAGCGATACAGGATTACATAAATGGAAGACATGACCGTTTGCTGCTGGCTGACTCGCCAGAGAAACGAGTGCTTGGCTCGCATAATTAATAGGAGTAAAGTCAACATGCCATTGTGCAGTAGGTGTTTTACCTAAATAAAGCATCGATTTAATCATACGGTAAAAGGCATTGTCATCAATATTACGTTGGAATTTGCCTGTTTCAGAGTGACAACTTAAATTTCCTACACGATAAATGGAAATAGGAATGGCATCATTTACAGCATTTCGAACAAGATTTTCCGCCTCTAGCTTACTTTGGGTATACACATTATTAAGCTTCACATCGTAATTAAAATTACCTTTTGCCTCATTTGAGCCCCATTGAATGGCAGCTAACTCCTCTGGAATACCAATTGTTGATACATAATGGAAATGCATACCCGGTTTTCGTTTAGCTATTTCAAGCAAATGGCGAGTACCATTCACATTGACATTATTGAAATGGTCAGCCGCACCAAAATGACGTACATCGGCACCACAATGAATGATTGCATTGATTTTTTCCAGCAACATTTGTTCAGCTTCATCAGATAAATCAAGTTGTTGCTTTCCTAAGTCGCCTGGGATAACTGTGACACGCTCTTTCATAGGATGAACAAGATCGTTGCCAAAGTAAAATTGCATACTATCCATTAGCTTGTCCTTAATCGTTGCATGGGCACCTGGTCGAATAAGACAGTAAATATGTGCATTTGTTACTGTTAACAGCTCGTATAATATATGGCTTCCTAAATAACCTGTAGCTCCTGTTAATAATACCGACGTCATTGGCAAGGGTCTTACAGTTTGAGAGACTTGCAGCGGACTTGGCTCCATTAAATCCTTAAAAACAAGATTAGCTGGTTGCTCTTGATTGTCATTAGCTTCCGGCTGATAATGACGAATATATTGATCTAGCTCAGCAATCGTTTGGTAGTGGAAGAAATCTTGTATTTTTAAGAATGGTATATGCTTTTTCACTTGTACAAGAATTTCAAGCACTTTTAATGAATGACCTCCAATATGGAAGAAATTATCGTGAATGCCTATTGGCTCGATACCAAGTGCCTTTTCCCATGCGATAGCTAGCAGCTGCTGTATATTATTTTGGGGTGCGCTGTATGCATGGCTACGCGATAAAACCACTTCCAGTGATGCTAGTTGTTTTCGATCGATTTTTCCTGTAGGAGAAAGCGGCATTTCAGGCAATTCTATAAAACGCTCAGGCACCATATAATCTGGTAGAAGAGTTGACAGGTAGTCTCTTAAAATATCTTCCTCAAGTTGTATACCACTAGTCACTGTATAGTAGGCAAATAAATGATTGTTACCATCGGACTTTTTCTTCGCAATGATTACGACTTCCTGAATGTTAGGATGATTGCTTAACACCGTTTCAATTTCTCCAAGCTCAATACGGAAGCCCCTTACTTTGATTTGTGAATCCTTGCGCCCAACAAATTCAATAATACCACTAGGTAATAGGCGAACTAAATCACCTGTACGATACATTTTTTGTTCTGGCTTCAATAGATGAGGTACAAATACCTCAGCCGTTTTTTCTGGCTGATGTAAATAGCCTGCTGCTAAACCAGCACCTGCAATACATAATTCTCCAGTTTCATGAACTGGGCAAAGCTGCTCATCGTCATTAACAACATACATCTCATAATTAGCGATTGGTCTGCCAATAGGAATACTGGATTGTTTATCTATTATAGAATCCTTTATCTTGAAGTAAGAGGACAATACTGTACATTCAGTTGGTCCGTAAAGATTAATAATTTCTGTAGTTAATCCAAATTTTTCATGCCATTTTTGAACGACAGCAGGTAATAGAGCTTCGCCACCAACAGATAGGTAGTTTAGTGTTGTCAGTTTTTCTCGGTATTCTACAGGTAAATGTGTTGCTAGCTGTGTAAAGAAAGCATTGGGTACAGTGGCAGCGGTTACTTGCTCACGACCAATCATATCAGCAAATGCTTCAATCGATAGACGTTCCACACTTGTTAGCATATGAAGCCTTGCTCCAGAAAAGAAAGCGGTAAAAGTCTCTGTTACTGATGGGTCAAAACTATAGGAGATAAACTGAGAATATACATCGTCTTGTGTTGAATGGTAGATTCTTTGATTATCTGTAATCAAATTAATAACAGATTCATGTTTAAGCATAACCCCTTTTGGTTTGCCCGTAGAACCAGAAGTATAAATAATATAGGCTAGGTCGGATGGATGTATTTCACAAGTTAGATTTTCCTGTGAGTAGCCTTTTTCTGATTGGTTGATCGTTAACACTGTACGTGTTTGGGAATCATTATGTATGAAATCATTCAGTAATGCTGTATGTTCGTTTTTCGTTAGAATAAACGGGGCACCTGTATCGTTTAATAGATACTGACACCGTTCTTTCGGGTAGCTTGGATCAATAGGAACATATACACCACCAGCTTTCAGGACACCTAAAAGGCTGATGATTGTTTCTTTACTTCGTTCCATAACGATTGCCACATAGTTTCCTTTTTGCAGACCGTTTGCTATTAGCATGTGAGCAACTTGATTGGATTGTTCATTTAGCTGATGGTAGGTCATCTTACCATTTTCAAAGGACAATGCAATGCGTTCAGCAAACTGTTGTGCTGCCTGATAAAATACGTCAGGTATTGTGGTGTTTTGATCGTAGTCAGCTAATGTTTGGTTTAAAGTTTGATAGGCTAGTAAATCTTCTTCGTTCAACAGTTGTGTACGATTGGATGGTAGAGTTTGTGGCTCATAAGAATGCGTATTATTCTCTAATGGGTATACATCAAATTCTCGTTTATTATTCAATCATGACAACTCCTATTTTAGAAAAGGGCAGACACTTATGAAGGAGTGTTTATGCCATTAGTTCCACAGAAAATGAATCATTCTCAGAATTCTAACGGACATACATCTCCTGATAAGAGCAGCCCTTTCGCTTTTTTATTTCACTACAAAGGTATTAACAACATTTAATAGTTCATCAGATAACTCGGATAATACTTGAGCTTCTTCAGAAACTCGTTGTACGGTATTCAGCTGAGAGGCAGAAGTTGCGGCAACTGCTCTCGTATTGTCTTTTGAATTGATAGAGAAGTCTTCCATATCTTTAACAGCAGATGTTACTTCTTCCATACCAGCTGCCATTTCTTCAATCGTAGCAGAAAGCTCTTGAATTTGTCCTGTTACATGATGAATGGAAGTTAGAATCTGGCTAAATGATTTTTCTGAATCATTAATCATAACAATTCCATGATCGACCTCTTCTACAGCGTGAACCATGATATTGACAGATTCGTTTGTATCATGCTGGATATGAGAAATAAGTGTAGAAATTTCCCGTGCAGATGCCTCAGACTGTTCAGCAAGCTTACGTACCTCGTCAGCAACCACTGCAAACCCACTACCAGCTTCTCCAGCACGGGCAGCTTCGATGGCTGCATTCAATGCCAGTAAATTTGTTTGGGAAGCGATTCCCGTAATAATGCCCACAATTTCTTCAATTTTATTGGAGTGATCGCCAAGTAATTTAACAGAAGCAGCAGACTGATTTACAGCTTTACTAATCGCATTCATTTGTGCAACTGATTTATTTGTCGATTCATTACCTCTTTCAGCTTCCTCTGATGCTAAGATAGAGGATTCTGAAATTTGATTGGATGTCATCGCAATGCGTTGGATACCAATACTCATTTCTTCAATAGTAATCGTACTCTCTTTTGCCTTTTGAACTTGGAGATCCGCACCACTCGCAATTTCTTGCATAGAAGAAGCTACATTATTATAAGAATCGGAAGCTTCCTGCATATTTGCCGATAAAACGTTGGCTGTGTTTGACACACGAGCAGAAACGTTTGTTGTACTTTTAATGACAGTTTTTAGATTTTCAATCATTAAGTTAAAGTTTTGTGTGAGCGTTCCTATTTCATCTGTAGAAGTAACGGATAATGGTTCAAGCTCTAAATTACCTTCTGCTACTTTTTTAGATTGTAAGGAAAGCTGTTGAATTGGTGTTAATTTTTTTCTCAAAAGAGTGTATACAGCAATAGATGAACCAATTAAGAAAATAACAGTGACTAATAATGTCCATAGAGCTTCAGACATGGCTTTTCCAGTTACCATCGATACGTCATAGTCAATGGCATATGCAGCCAACATATCACCATTTTCATCTAAAATGGGTGTGAGGCCCGTTTTGTAGCTACCAAACTCATCGCTATAAATATCTGTTGCTGTTGCTTTTTTTGTGTTAAAAACCTCTTTGATTCTTGCTAGGAAATCGGGAGATAAACCCATAGCAATCATATCTTGATTATATTCAGCACCTAGTTCTAGTATACTAGATGAAAGAACAGGTGCATTAATATTTTCTCCATTAACCGTAATTAAAAATAGATTGGTAATGCTATCAGAATTGTCATTGATCGCATCCATTTCTCTTGTTAATTTTAAGGCGTCGGAGTTACTGTTTGTTGGATTATCTAGTATTGATTTCAACGTATTGATATCAATCGTTTTTGCTAAGATCATGCCTTTGTCAGAGAGCGATTGATCCATATCTGTTAAATTACTATTTCTGACAATATAATAAGAAAGGCCTAAAGTAACTAAACCAAATAATAATAAAATACTTACCATTATTACGGTTAGTTTTTTGCTAATGGACATATGCTGCTTCTTGCGTTTTTTCATACTTTTCCTCCTAATATGATATAACAAATATTTCAAGCTAAGGATAAGAAATGGATAATTTAGTCAATGTACTGCACATTGAAGATTGTGATGTTATTCGTAGAAGTCCAGATGCATATTAAATATTTATGAATGCAAAGTAATCTATTTATCCCCTAACATTAAACTACTATACTGCCAAAAAAATTGATTCACAACCCAGAAAACTTACTATTTAAAGTCTAGATTTATAAAATTAAAGAATAGAATTTAGTTTTTTAGTCTGTCTATTTTGTATTTTAGTCTGTATTTTTACAAAAATTCGAACGATTACTAGTATAAAAAAGAAGTTTGCTTGGAACTAGTCGATTTCAATTGAATTAAAAATTTGGTGGATATCCTATTTTTCAACTCCTTGTTAGGGCTTTTTACTTATTTTGTAATGTCTGATATGCTTGAGAATGCTATGGTTTTCTGTCATTTTTATTATGGGAATAAAATGAAAAAAAGGTTATTTCTTTATTCAAAGATGAACAAAGAAATAACCTTTTCTAATTGGCTATGGTCGAGGATTACCAAAGATACCTGGTAAAATATTAGGCAATCCTGGTATTAATGGTGGTGGGAAACCGGGATATTGCCCTCCTGGACGTGGTGGATAAGGTTGCGGCGGATAGGGCTGTGGTGGATATGGACGTGGTGGATAGGGTTGCGGTGGATAAGGTTGTGGCGGATATGGACGTGGAGGGTATGGTTGCGGCGGATAAGGTGGTGGATAGGGTGGTGGATATGGCGGAGGATAGGAACTACCAGGTGGTGTACCTGTACCTGCGGCAGTAATTTGACTAACATCCACAGTCACTATTTGACCGTTATCTAGCTGGATTTCAGCTGTTCTTCCTCCCGTGCCAAATGTTCGAATCAATGTACCTGCATAAGTACCTGTGGGGAGTGTTACCCATATTTTCATACCTGGGCGAAATTGACTGTTAAAATCATCAGGAGCTAATCTAGGATAAACCAATGAAACACACCTTTCTTCATTTTTTCTAACATATGCCTATTGCGATAATTGCCATAGGCTTTAGGCTAGTCGATACTTAAGGTTGAAATTGTTATAAAATATAACAATTTTCATTATAATAAGGAAAAAGGTTAAAAGGATGTTTAGCAAATGGCGATTATTAAAATAAAAAAGATGAACATACAAAATTTGCGAAATGTAAGACAAGGCGAAATTGTACTAGGAGTAAATTTTGAGACATTTCTACAAGCAAATGTTGTAGGGCTGTATGGACAGAATGGCTCTGGAAAGACAACCATTGTGGATGCATTTGAAATATTAAAGACACTTATATCGGGTTGGCTTGCTGAAGTGAAACTACCCTCACAAGAAAAACGACTTATCTTAGCAGGTGAGCAAACAGCCTGCATAGATGTCGAATTTTTAGTTGAAAATCAATTTGGGACGTTTTATGTAAATTACTATGTGGAGCTACAGGAGGATCAGCATCGGTTATATACAACGCTGGAACGTCTTAGCTATCGAGAAAATGCTAAAGGGAAGCGTTCAAAGATATTAGTAGCTGTAACAGAGAAGGACGTCCGAATTCGTCAATCAAAACTGGCTGATTTAAGTGAGCAGGCACGTATCCAATTACTTGTTATTCAACAGTTAGCAAGAAAGCAATATATGTCATTTCTATTCCATAAAGATGTAAAGCCATTGTTACAGGAACGACTTTCGGAGCAAGAAATGCAACTACTTCAAAATATTGCGGTTGATTTTAATAGAGACTTACATGTTGTTAATAATCAAAATATAGCACCATTATTTGAAGAACGGATCATGCCGTTTAGTATTCATTTAGAGAAAACGAGAGGTCTAATACCTTACGATTTAAAGGGACCAGCAATATTACGAGAGGATGCATTCTATGCATTATGTGAAGTAATTGAGCAAAGTAACCGTGTGTTAACGGCTATTATTCCAGGTCTAACTATTAAAATTAATGTGATTACAAAGCAAATGATGGATAATGGTGAGCCGGGAATTCGTTTTGAATTTTTATCACAGCGTGGAGAGAGGGAATTACCGCTGCGAACAGAGTCTGAGGGGATTTTAAAGATCATTTCTGTTCTTAGTGTATTGATAGCTGTCTACAATAATCCGAATGCCTGTGTGGTTATTGATGAATTAGATTCGGGAGTATTTGAATATTTGTTGGGTGAGTTGTTAACAGTGATAGATGAGGATGGAAAAGGACAACTTATTTTTACATCCCATAATCTACGTGTGTTAGAGGTGCTAGCTATTAAAAACTTATGGTTTACAACGACAAATGAAAATCACCGCTATATGCAGCTAAAAGGCATTAAAGAAGTAAATAATGCTAGAGATGTCTACTTACGTGCTATTCAACTTGGTGGACAGGATGAAGATGTCTATAAGGAAACCAAAACATTTAAAATTAAACGTGCTTTTCGTAAAGCGGGTGTTCAGTATGACTAAAAAGGTACTCTTAATCATTGTGGAAGGACAAACGGAGCAAATTATTTTAGAGGATTATTTAGATGCTCACTTTGCGAATTCAACCATACGTTTTGATGTACAACGTGAAGATATTTTGACAAAATGGGATGCCCATAAACGTATCCCGAATATTAAAAATAGTGTGGTACGAGTAATCCAAAGCTATCTTGAAAAATATAAATTTTTAGCAAATGATTTAACTGCTGTCGTTCATATTACAGATACGGATGGTTGCTTTATTGCACCGGAATGTGTCAAGGTAGATGAGAAAATTGAGCAAAATTTATTTTATACTGAGGATGCTATTTTAGTGAAGTCAGCTAAGCGTAAAGAACAAATTGAACAACGTAATGATATGAAAGCGAAGAATGCTAAAATTTTAATTGCCAACGACCATTTTAGCATTAATCGTATGAAAGTACCTTATCAATTGTTTTATTTCTCTACGAATTTAGAGCATGTTTTATGGGATGAGCGCAATGAAATCCCAACAGAAAAAATACAAAAAGCAGATGCGTTTATGGACAATCTATCTGGCACAATTGAAGAATATTTGAGAGCCTATCTCCCGGTTAGTTCAGAGCTACCTTATAGGGAAAAAATAAAGAAAAGTTGGTCGTTTTTAATGGAAGGTTGCCATTCATTGCAACGAGGTACGAATGTACCACTATTATTTGAAATGATTAAAACGGATGTACAATAAAAACAGGTGACTTGTTTTGTCACCTGTTTTTATTTGGCTTACATTAGCGCATTTGTTCATAGCTACGAATATGAGTTAAAATGGCAGGATCTTTAATTTTAGTATCTTCACTTAGTAATAACAGTTTTGACATGATTTCGGCTGTGCGTGGATCATCATCCACCATTGGTAAGAAAATTCGTCCACGATGCTGTGATGGAACAGCAATAATCGGAATCATCGAACCACCTACTTGATGCACCACACCGCTTCCTAAATGTAAGGAGTAGCTTGCTAGCTTACCTTCAATGAGGGCATGCTGTTTTTTCACTTCCACATTGTTTAGCTTCAATAATTTAGCTAATTCTTCTACAATAATACTGCGCATATCAACAGTAGAATGACTTGCCTCAGGATCTACACCACCAATATGAGCAACGCTGACAACAAGGTCAATATCTCGCATAACCTCAGAGAATATCGTAGCAGGAATAACATCTAACACGATATTTTTGCCGGTTAGACGATCATAGAAGTAAACCCCTTCGATTGCAGGTGCTTCAATTTCTGCTGGGGTAAACCAATCTGCCTGTGCATACAAGGATGCCACAATATTTTCCTTGTAATACACTTTACGAGGACCTGTTTCATAACTCATTTGCCAGCCTCGTGTTTTCAGCAAAGCTATTGTTTGTGATGGATTTACCTGATGTCCTGCATAGCGCAATGATTGTTTTTGTGCTTTTTCATCTGCATTGATGAGATATAACTCACGGAACACTTGCTTAAATGGTTGTTGTATTTTGTGCTCAAACATATAGGCTTGCCACTGTCTCCATTGACCACTTTCTAAAAGGTGATAAGGGTGGGCAATCTTGATGGCGGACGTTGGTGCCAGTGCCACAATGTCAGCAGATAAAAGCTGTAAGCCATCTGGTGTAAGCATGCCAACATGTTCATCACTGATAAAGATGAGCTTTTGTAAAAGGGGAGCTAGAATCGGATGAGCTAATAAATGGATAAGCTCATCAGCTGA
The DNA here is from genome assembly GCF_038630755.1 of Lysinibacillus sp. FSL K6-1151. Lineage (NCBI taxonomy): Bacteria > Bacillati > Bacillota > Bacilli > Caryophanales > Bacillaceae > Lysinibacillus > Lysinibacillus sp. FSL K6-1151. Next base: position 4,101,042 of record NZ_CP152040.1, on the reverse strand, counting down.
AAATACGGTTTCTAATTCCATAGCCTGCTCCAGTGCTGGACGCGCCCGTTTATATTGTTCTTGTAAATCTTTTCGAGCTTCCTGCAAGGTTACAATAGCGGCATGTTTTTTTAATGCAGCAGGAATATTCTTTAGACGTTTACCATCCTTTTCAACAACAATGGCTACAGACGCATCTTCTTCAATTTGCAAATGAGCTGTAATTTGCTCGATTTGTTGTGCTTTAAATAAATACTTGATGTCGTTAAAGGCTGATAATTCCATACGCCATGTAAAGCGTGTGGCTTCTCCATCACCAGCATTGCGTGCTAAGTTTTCTAGTGCAATACTGGCTGCGCGTGCTTCACTAGCCCGGCGTTGCGCACCAAATTGCTTACTTTCCTTTAAAAATTGTTGAATAAATTGATAGCGTGTTAGGGCATCTTTATCATCAGATTTATTTAAAGGAATCAGGCCAAGTGCGCGTAATTTATCTTTATTACGCTTGTCTTGAATTTCTTGCATAAATGGTTTGGGACTGAGCTTACCGATAGCCGTATCTGCATAAAGCTGTGCCCGACGATGGTTGGCTCCTTCAGAAGCATATTTTGCTGCATCATAGACGAGTTTGAATTTTTTTGCACCAAGTGTTTCGTAGGCACTTTGGAACCAAGCTAAATCGAATGCACCATCACGAAAATCCTCAGCAGTTATGCTAGAGAAGAGGGCAATCTGATCTTTGGCAAAGTCTGATAAAGAATCAGTTGTATGGGCGATAAAATACCAGGCTGATTCCTTTAATCCATCCCAGTCAATGACCTCACTGACAAGGTCTATCCAATGCTGGTTGTACATCATGGCTTCGATTAAACGTTCTTTTGAAATATCTGTTTGTTCCCACGCCTCTTTTAATTGCTGTGCCGTTTCTTCTTTTTTAGGGTAGCAGCTAGTTAGCAATCGAGAGAATACATCCTTTTTCGTTTCGGCTTGCCAAATATAACCTCGTGCAAGCTTTTCTCCATCAAGTGCCTGTAGAATTTGTAAGAAATAATGAATACCCTCAAAATAAGAAATATTACTAGCAAGCTTGGTTACAGTGGTAGGTGTATCACCACGCTTTAGCTCTATGGCTAAAATACGATCAATCGCTTGTTCACGAATAGCAAAAAAATCTGTTAAGTCTTCAAATGACTGCTGATAGCGTTCTAGTAATTTATTAGGCTCGTTAAATATTTCTGAAGCAAGTGTATCAGTAAAGATGGCTTCAAATAAATGATCCTGTGTCAATAACCCAGCCTTCATAGCATCTAAATATTGGAACAGTGATAAATTGTATACATTAGCACTATAGCCTTCGTTTTTCATACGCTTTGTAAGCTCTTCATTGATCGCGAGCATTTTGACATATTCACCATAGGTTGAGTAACCAGACCAGCATCGCTCTACAAATGTCTCAATAACATCCAAATCAATAATAGTAGATGTAGAACGATAGTAATAATAACTTTGTTCTCTAACATCAAGCTGCCACTGATCTGCAGGGATTTGTTTGAATAGCTGTAGCATTATGCCGATAGCCTGTTCAAAGCTATTAAATTCAGGAGCATGCTTTTCTAGTAATGAGAGAGCTTCTTTATGCAACATTGTCTCTCCTGAAATTTTATCGCTATCTTGCGATAGCACAGAGAAAATTTGTTGGATCGTATAGTTATATTTCAAGGAATCAAATTGAACAACTCGTGCTTTAATTTCTTCGTATTGGAAGAAAGGTTTAATAAGTGTATGGGCTGCATCGGAAAGATCATGGGCAGCAGGGTATTCTGATAGATTATTGTAGAAATTAAAATAGACTAAGTCCTCACGGCTAAATAGAGATGACTTGATCCATTGAACAATTTCCTCAGGAATAGGATAAGCATCTAGACTAGCATCTCGCCGACTGTCCGTTTTATCTGTCAGGACACTATATTGTTGTCCTAACGTTGTAGTAATAGGCGTATCATTCCATTGGTACGTCTCATACTCAAGTTCAGCATGTTCATCAAGTACTTGGATAAGTTGCTCAAGCTTCGACAGCAATTTTTCAATATCATATTGAAAAAATTGTTCAAATGGTGTCGGTGTCTGTACATAGAAAGGAACAAGCTGCTGCCAAGGTTCTTCACCATTCATTTGAATGGCCCCATCGGCAATACGATCATATTGAATAGGGGAATGCGGCGTATATAAGCCAAAGCCATTGCGCTCGTTATACTGTGGTACATCCCTTGCTACTAATTGTTCTAACAGAACTTGTTCATTTTTTGTTACTTTTGGTAATAAGGAACATAAAGTGGTAATTTGCTCACTCGTTAAATTGTCGTCCTTAGAAGCTTCTAACAGTAATTCAAGTCCTCCAAGCCTTTTTAACTGCTTACTATCTTTTATCAGTCGTTCAGCACTTTGCAATAACGGGTCCTGTGGTTGAGCTTTTAACAAGGAGATAGCCTCTTTACGAAGTGCCCCTGATTTATTAGCTAAAAGATCTTCAATTTTTACGATTTCTTCTTCGGTTGGTGTCAGAGCATGTATTTTTTTCAATGCAAGAGAACGATTGATGGAGCTGCGATCTCGTAAAGAATTAAATAAAAATTCACGTTGACCTTGTGTTTTAGGATCAAGACAATAAATATTAAGTAAGCCGATTCTACTTGATGGTGAGTAGGAATCTGCCTGTGCAATAATTCGTTGGAATAATACCTCATCTTGTACATGATGGGCCAAAATAATTTGGGTTGAAATTAAATCTTCTAATGATAAATGGACATGGACAAAGGATAAAGGTTTACCTGTAATATTCAGCCCTTCTTTTGTAACTTCATTCTTAGCCCATTCCAGTTGTTCGAATAATAGATATTCAATGCCTTGCAACTGTGCATTTTCTTGCATGAATTTTTGAAGGTTTTGATCCCATTCATGATCTCTTGCATACTCGCTATTAATATAGTGGTTAGCATAGAGGAAATTGCCCCATGCAAAGGCAAATAACTCGATATCTTTCGTCGTTAAAATTAAATCCTTCACAAATGGCGCTGTAAAGGAGGTCTTAGATAAATTTTTTAAAAAGGCAAGCGTTGTAAGCTGGATATGTTTGTTACGCTTTAAGAGCGTTGTCACGACAGCATCTAGCCTTGTATAGTCTCTTGTAGCAGTTGCCCATAATGCGACATAAATATCAATTGTACGTTCACTCTTTAGTAGCTGTTCAACAAAGTTATCTTCTTCGATGGCTTGGACAGCTAAAGCTAAAACTTCCTCCGTCACTTTTTGATTTTCAAAGCTATTATAGCCAAGCCCCATCCAAGTATCGACTGCTCGAATCACAGAGGAGAAGCGTGTTAGTTGATGTTCTTGAATAAGTTTCATCATTTTTAGCTGTGCATCAAGATTGCCATGGTCAATATTTTCAACGATTGCTTGTCGTAGCCCTTCTTGACGGGCAGCTGCTACTAATAATTTGCCAAGAGCCTCATGCATACGGTGGTTATTGGACTTAAAAATACCCCGAATGAACGGATGACCGAAAAAGCTACTGTGATGCTCATCAAATAAAATACTTTCCACTACCTCTTCAATAGAAGGATTTTCTAAAGAGAGTTCGTCAGCAAGCAACTGTTCAAAGACGTTAAAGCCCATTACTTTTATATTTTCATTCTTCAAAACGTAAGAGCTGTAATTGGGATAGGTACCATGTTCGTATTGATGATGATTCGCTAGTAACTCCTCCAAAGTAATTTCCTCAAAGGTCAGCATTTCTTCTATTAATTGTAAACACTGGAAAAGATGATCCTGCACGGGTTGAGATGAACGAAATGATCGACGTAAAACATCGGTTTGGAACATTGTAGCATCAAAACGTAATGCTAGTTTCTTAATCTTTAGTGCACGTTCTTGTGAAGAAAATAGCGTAAGCACGTCAAATAGTGGACCACTAAATAGCTCTTCAAGTGTTGAATTTTGTTGAGCAGCAATCAGCTGTTCTATTTCATAATCTCTGTTGTCCATATATTTTAGTAATGCTGCAGCTAATGGCTGTATAGCTATAGGTGCGGAATCGACTATACCTTGAAAATATGTTTTTTGTTCATGTGAAAGTGTCATGAAATATCCCTCCTTACCAAATGCGTCCTGCAAGCATAGTTAATTTAATGAATGTAAAAACATCGTCTTCCTGTATGGTTAAAGGTGTAGTAAGAGAATCTAGCGACTCCTCATTGTGAAGGACCAAGAACAGCTCATCTTGAAATGCTTGAAGCATATTGGACATGGCTTGGTCAACTGACTGTAAAGAATCATTTTTCTTCTCTCCAAAATGTACTTTCCCATACTGGGTTGCGTCATCTAATTGCTGATCCGTTAAGTAAAGATGAAGTGGTGTATCGACCATTTTTTCATTAAATTGTTGTACCTGCTGTGTCACAAGTTGAACAAGTAAATCTTGTAAAGTTGTAACAGGCTCATCAATAGAAAATGGAATTTTTTGAAGCTTACGAGATTTCTTGCCGATTACTTTTTGCTGGTAAAATAAACGCAATCTAACACCTCCTTACAATAATTTCATTATACAAGAGTGGTGATAGTGAAAAGAATAAGGCATATGATACTAGTTGCGTTAAATATTTCGGGAAAAGTGCGACAAAAACTAGCGTACAGAGACTTATGTATAAGGTAGAAAGAGGGGGAATTTATACAGAAGGATATGTCATATATAGAACGTTTGTACGATAAATATTTTAGGGTTGTGTATCATTTTGCGTTTTCTTATACAAATAGTAGAGAAGAAGCAGAAGATAGGACACTAGATATATTGAAAACATTAAAATGAAGGGAAAGTAAAAACATGGATATTATCGAGTACATGGCATACAGCAGTAGAATACATAGCAAACAAAAAATCAGGTGAATGGGGGTTCCGAAGCCTTAGGAAATTATTATTCATACACTAATAAAAAAACTATTTTAAAAAGGATGACAAAATTCATCCACTATTCGAAGTAATAGATTTTTGTGGTGTTGTAGCAAGACATCTTTTCTTATCGGGTTTCATAAGATTTATAGGTATGATTTTATCAAGCGAGAAGGAGGCAAAATCATTCAAATACATGTTGTACGGGCTGGCGAGTCTTTATGGGGTATTGCGCAGGCGTATGGGACTACGGTTCAGAGTATTGTAGAGGCCAATCAAATTCCCGATCCCAATCGTTTAGTTGTGGGGCAAGCTCTTGTGATCCCAATTGTCGGAAGTTTTTATTATGTACAGCCAGGCGATAGCTTATGGTCAATCGGGCAACGCTTTGGTATTAATTATGTAACGCTTGCTCAAGTAAATGGTATTAATCCCAATCAACCATTAGCTATTGGAACGAGATTATATATTCCACAACCGCCAAAAACCAGGGCAGAAACATTGGCGTATTTAGAGCCCAGAGGAACATCTGTTAGCGAGGCCCTCTTGAATCAGGCTAGGGAAGCGGGTCCCTATTTAACATATTTAGCTTTATTCAGTTATGAGGCAAGAAGGGATGGAACCCTACAGAGACCACCGAGTCAAGGTGTGACACAAATTGCGGATGATACGGGAGCATCTCTGGCTATGGTTATTTCCAATCTGGAGAATTTTAGTTTTAGTGGCGAGTTAGCGAGAGATATTTTTCAAAGTACGGCTGTTCAAGATTTATTATTTGATAATATTCTTGCAGAAGCAAAGCGACTTGGGGAAGTGAAAGATATCCACTTTGACTTTGAAAATTTGCCAGCAGATCAACGACAAGCTTATAACAATTTTTTAAGAAGAGCTGTCGAAAAATTCCATGCTCAAGGATATACAGTGTCTACCGCACTAGCTCCAAAAACAAGTGATAGTGAACGAGGTCCATGGACAGCAGCACATGATTATAGGGCGCATGGAGAAATAGTCGACTTTGTTTTACTCATGACCTATGAATGGGGATATTCTGCAGGACCGCCAATGGCCGTTTCGCCTCTCCCTGAGGTAGAAGCTGTTGTAAAATATGCGATTAGTGAAATACCTGCAAGTAAAATTATGCTTGGACAAAATTTATATGGCTATGACTGGACGTTACCTTTTGTACAGGGTGGACCGTACGCGGAAGCACTTAGCCCACAAAGAGCCATTGAAATTGCCAAACGTTATAATGCAGCAATTCAGTTTGATTGGCGAGCCCAAGCACCATTCTTTGAATACTATGATGAGCAAGGTAGGGCACATATGGTGTGGTTTGAAGATGCTAGATCTATTCAAGCAAAATTCAATCTTATTAAACAATATAATCTCCGTGGTATTGGTTATTGGAAGTTGGGGCTACCATTCCCTCAAAATTGGGTATTAATTGGAGCCAATTTTGATGTGGTGAAGAAATAACATGAGGAAGGAAAATAGGGTTTACCCAATGTATTTTCTTCTAAGTGGAAATTATCTGTAAAAAACATTTCTAAATATCGGAAAATACATTATAATTATGGTAAATAGTATTTTAGGAGGGATATTTTGGGTAAATTTAAAAAGTTAGGTATTATTTTGACGTCAACAGCATTTTCTGTTGGTATTTTAGCACCAATTTCGCATGTATCTGCAAATGTAAAGGAATCATCGGAGCGTATCGAAATTCAGGTAGCTTCAACTGAAACAAAAGTTACAAAAAACATGCTGATAAAAAAATTACGTTCACTATTCCCAGAAGAGTTCAAATTTGTAGCGGATAATGACTTTAATTCTGGACCAGGTCATTTTTATAGAGATGATACAACGGTTCGATATGAACTAAACTTCTATAAGACAATTAATGGTAAAGATGCACATGGTAGTTTTGTATTTAAGGGCGATGATTTAGAACTAGAAAGTTTTTATTATCAGCCTGCAAATATAGCAGAAGCAATCTATCCAGCAAAGTATTCAGAGAATGAGGCGCAAAAAATTGCACAAAAATTCCTGGGTAAATTTGTTGATTCGGATAATTACAAACTTCGTGATGATTATAACGAATATGGTTTTAATATTACTAGACCGTTATCAGAACCAATTACTTACTCCTTTGTCTATTCACCAATTTATAATGGGGTTCTTATTGGAGATCAAAGTATTACTATTCATGTTCTGGCAAATGGTGAAATTACGGGGATGTCTAGTAATGCAGAATCTATTAGTAAAGCTTCCTTTGATCGTTTAGATCAAAAAAAGAATGAGGAAGATATGCTGGCACAAGTTCGTGATAATTTAGCTGTCGAGCTTCGTTATTATATTGATTACGACTACAGATCTAATCAACGTAATGTGAAGCTTGTGTATACGCCTGCCACAGGGTTCAATGGTGTACATGCTCTAAATGGGCAATGGCAGACAGCAAATGGTTTTACTGAGCAATTGCCGAAGACAAAGAGTGTTGAGAAAATTTCAGCACAGCCATTACCACCAAGAAAGAACGGTATGACGGCAGCTGAGGCTGAAGAGTTCGCGAAAAATTTCTTAAAGGTTGATGAGAGTAAAGCGAAGCTCAATATAGAATTAGTAGATGAAAGAGAAAATGACAATGGTGAGACGATATACTCTGTAAACTATACGTATATGTATGGCAATGGTGGATCTGGTAGCTCTTTAGAAATCAATAAGGCGACAGGTGAACTAGTTCAGTATCATGACCTATCGAGAGATTTTTTAGTAGATAACAAAGTAAATGCTATTTCGAAGGACGCTGCATTGAAGAAGGCAACTGATTACTTGAAGGAATGGGCACCTTCATATCTACATGAGTATTCAATGCCAATCGAGGATGCTGTATTTGATCAATATAGTAAGGAATATTACTTCACCTTCCCACGCATTATGAATGGAATTGCAGTTGTAGGAGATGGCTTATATGTAGGTATTGGCTCTGATGGATCTTTACGCTCACTAAGTGTATATAAGCAAAAGATAGATAGCTGGCCATCTATCAATAAGGTTATTTCAGCTGACAAAGCAAAAGAAGCCTATAGCAAGGCACTTACATTGCAACTACAATATGTAAAACAAGATATGGAGAGTAAACAACATTATGATTTAGTGTATGCTCCTACGTACAATGGTAGTTTATTTAACCAGATTGATGCTATTTCTGGTGAATGGTTAAATAATGTAGATGACTCTAAAGAGAAGCCTGTTATTTCTCACCCAACGGCTGCCAAAGAGTTAAATTATTTATTAAATCAAAATGTGTTAGAGGTAAAAGATCTAGCAAACTTTAATGCGGATGCTGCTGTGACAAAAGGAGAAGCATTGAAAATTTTATTACATTCCTTAACATATGGTTACTATGGTAATGGAGATGGTGAAAAGCAATCCTTTAACAATATTGATAAAAAGCATCCACTCTATGGAGTAGTAGAACAAGCTGTTAAAATGGGGATCATACAGCCTGCAAATCAATTTGCATTGGATGCGACTCTGACTCGTCAAGAGTTCGCAGAGTGGTCAATCAAACTATTACAATTAGATAATGTTGCTAAATATAAAGATATTTATAAATTAAACTTTGCTGATGCAACTTCAATTGATCCAGCGTATACAGGCTATATTGCTTTAGCACATGGTATGGGTCTAATTGATGCACAGCAAAACAACTTTAATGCTACGAAGAGTGTGTCATATGCTGACTTGGCTATCTCAACAGTCCGTTTAGCAAAGGCTATTCAAGAAAATAAAGTTGATCGCAACTTCTATTATTAATTAGCGTGTCATTAAAAGGACATTTCCTCATCAAAGGAGATGTCTTTTTTGGGTTAGTTTATAGCTGGATGGGGAAATAATATGGAAAGAAGGGAGTGTATAATTTGAAATTGAAATTTTTATTAACGATTTCTTTCATGACTGTTATTCTTTATGGCTGTAATAAGGATGAGGTAAAGGACGTACCTACTAACGCACCAGCAAATCAAAATGGTACACAGCAGACTGGTGATACGCCAACAGACCAAATGACCTTTAATTTTTTAGAGTTTTCATTAGATGTTGATTATTCTGCAACAGAGTCATATGAGGTAGAATATGAAGACAAAAAATCAGGTATAGAAGCGAAGTTACAGGATGACCGTAAGAATGAAAGACTGCAAGGGGATGAAGCTTATACAAAATTAGAGCCATTATTTAAGCAGTTAAATTTCGATTCGACAACACCTAATGATGAGGTAATCGATCAAGTAATTAAAGTATTTAATATTGAAGCCAACTACCAATCCATTGAAGTCGATGTTGAATTTGTTGACGGAAATGAAAAGGAATTTACACGAATTAAATAAGAGAAATACGCCAGCTAACAGATTCAATACGTTAGCTGGCTTTTCCATTCATTAACGTACCCAATGTCGATGCTTAGCAAGGAAACGAATAAAAGAATTCAGATTGTTTGCCACACCATTTTTATTGGCAAGATGCTGTAAAAACGAAACATTTTCCGTATAGCCTATTGTTTTACAGTGCTGATAGGCCTGTTCAATGAATTGTAGTGCTTTAGATTGCTGATCAGAATGCTGGAAAGCTCCAGTCACATAAACCCCATCATAAAGAACGGAGGAGGTAGTAGCTAATGTTTCTTGAATTTCAAAGCCATTTAGGATGCCTTGCTTAGTACTCACAAGTTCAACCACTATATTTTTACTTAACAATGTAGCCATTAGTTCGTTTAAGTTTTCACTACTATTGTCTGTTACAATCAGAGCTACTTTAAAAGATTTAACACTTTCGACTGCATTGATCATTTGGCTAACAGCAGGTGAGGTTTGTTGAGTATGTGGTACTTCTACTTGGATTGGTGGTACTATACCAATTTGATCAGCAATAGCTGATGCAAGTGTGTAGCTGACATGAGCAAACATATCTACAACTTGTTTTCGAATGTCTTTATTTTTTACTTTTCCAAGTTCGAAGCTAAAGGCATTAATAATATGCTTTTTCTCCACATCGGTCATACTGAGCCAGAATAATCTTGCTTGTGAAAAATGGTCTTTAAAGCTATCGCTACGTGCACGTACTTTGTGTCCTTCCAATTTTTCTTCATAATGTTTATATCCTCCGTCGCTTTCAGAGACAGGAGAGGGTGAGTTATTGGCTAAGGAGTTTTTATGGTAGCTAACTTGCCCGACATTAATGGTTTGTCGGCCATAGCCATCTCGTTGGTTATTATGGAAGGGACAGATTGGTTTATTAATAGGGATTTCATGGAAGTTCGGTCCTCCAAGTCTTATTAACTGAGTATCTGTATAGGAGAACAAGCGACCTTGTAGTAAAGGATCATTTGAAAAATCAATACCAGGTACAACATGTCCAACATGAAATGCAGCTTGTTCCGTTTCAGCAAAAAAGTTATCAACGTTTTTGTTCAGTGTCATTTTCCCAAGGATACGTACTGGAACTTCTTCCTCTGGCCATATTTTTGTTGCATCGAGAATATCGAAGCTAAAATTAAATTCATCCTCAACGGGAATAAGTTGGACACCAAGCTCCCACTCTGGGAAATCGCCTCGTTCGATGGATTCCCATAAATCTCTACGGTGAAAATCAGGGTCTTTTCCAGCGATGATTTGCGCCTCATCCCATACTAATGATTTAACCCCAAGTATAGGTTTCCAATGAAATTTAACAAAGTGTGCTTTTCCTTCAGCGTTGACAAGGCGATAGGTATTAACACCAAAGCCCTCCATCATTCGATAGCTTCGTGGGATGGATCTATCGGACATATGCCACATGACCATATGGGCAGATTCCTGATTATTTGCAATGAAATCCCAAAACGTATCATGGGCACTTTGAGCTTGAGGAATTTCGTTATTCGGTTCAGGCTTTACAGCGTGTACAAAATCGGGGAATTTAATGGCATCTTGAATAAAGAAAACAGGTATATTATTACCAACTAAATCATAATTACCTTCCTGTGTATAAAATTTTGTAGCAAAGCCGCGTACATCACGGACAGTATCAGCAGATCCTTTTGAGCCTGCAACGGTAGAGAAACGAACAAAGACAGGTGTTTTAGTTCCTTGTCCATTTAAAAATTGAGCCTTTGTAATGTCACTCGCGCATTTATAGGTTTCAAAGATTCCATGAGCTGCAGACCCGCGTGCGTGTACCACTCGTTCAGGAATTCGTTCATGATCAAAATGAGTCATTTTTTCACGAAAATGAAAATCCTCCAATAAAGTGGGTCCTCGTTCACCGGCTTTTAGTGAATGTTCATCTTCCGATATTTTTAATCCTTGGTTGGTTGTTAGAGGTTGATCTTTATCACTTACTCGGAATGCTTTTAGCTGTTGTTGTTTTTGATTGACGTCTTTTTTCATGTAAAATCCTCCTTTATAAGTTACAACTACATTCTACCCGTAGAAGAAGATGGCAAACGTGAGAAACAAAATGATTGCTGATTAAAAATGAATATGTTATTATTATCTCGAATTAAAGATAAATGAATTCGAAGTAAAAGAGGGAGTCGTATGAAGGAAGACAATCGTAACTTAAAAGCATTTACGGTCTTGTTCCGAGCATATCAAACGATTCAGGAGGCCACTAAAAGAGATTTACTTCAATATGATTTAAATCAAACCGAATTTTCGGTTCTTGAATTTTTGTACCATCATGGAGAGCAGCCTATTCAAGCGATTGGTAAAAAAATATTAATTGCAAGCAGTAGTATTACTTATGTAATTGATAAGCTCGAGCAAAAAGGCTATGTATATCGAAAGGCATGTCCGAAAGATCGACGTGTTACGTATGTGTTATTAACTTATGAGGGACAGGCTTTAATGGAAAGGATTTTCCCTAGGCATGAACAAAAAATAAACGAGATTTTTGAAGTATTGGAATCGCAGGAGCTGGACACAATGATTTTGTCTCTTAAAAAAGTAGGTAAAAACGCTACTAATTATTAAAAAATTTTACACATATATCTCGAAGTCGAGATAAATGGGAGGAATATTGTATGAATCATTTAAAAGGTGTACACCATGTAACGGCTATTACAAGTAGTGCTGAAGAGAATTATAAATTTTTTACATTCGTTTTAGGTATGCGTTTAGTAAAGAAAACAGTGAATCAAGATGATATTCAAACATACCATTTATTCTTTGCAGATGATAAAGGTAGTGCAGGGACAGATATGACATTCTTTGATTTCCCAAACATTCCAAAAGGGGTACATGGAACAAATGAAATATCAAAAACTTCTTTCCGTGTACCGACGGATGCAGCTTTAGATTATTGGGTAAAGCGCTTTGATCGATTGACTGTAAAACATACAGGTATTAAAGAACAGTTTGGTAAAAAAACATTGTCCTTTGTTGATTTTGACGATCAGCACTATCAGCTTATTTCTGATGAGCATAATACAGGAGTTGCTTCAGGCACGCCGTGGCAAGATGGTCCCATCCCAGTAGAATTTGCAATTACAGGTTTAGGGCCAGTATTTGTTCGTGTAGCTAATGTGAAATATTTTAAAGATATGCTAGAAAAAGTGATGCTTTTTAAAGAAATTGCAGAAGAAGGGAATTTCCATCTATTTGAAGTAGGTGAGGGTGGAAATGGCGCTCAAATTATTGTAGAGCATAACACTGTGTTACCTGTTGCTCGACAAGGCTTTGGTACGGTTCACCATGCAGCCTTTCGTGTAGAGAATCGTGCAGTATTAGATGAATGGACTGCACGTTTTGAAAGCTTTGGCTTCCATACATCTGGCTATGTAAATCGTCATTTCTTTGAATCATTGTATGCACGGGTAGCACCTCAAATTTTATTTGAATTGGCTACAGATGGTCCTGGGTTTATGGGTGATGAGCCATATGAAACGCTAGGTGAGAAACTGTCATTACCACCGTTTTTAGAACCAAAGCGTGAGCAGATTGAAGGCCTCGTTCGTCCAATAGATACTGTAAGAAGCTCCATTACGTTCGATAAAGAATATGAGTAATATTATTTCATTCAGTAGGGTTACTACTGGATGAATACATAATTATATTGGGGGTTTAATAAGTGGAATTTTCCAAGCTGATTGATAAGCGTCGCTCTGCTAATAATTTTATCAAGGGCGTTAAGATGACTGAGGAAGATATTCGTCCTATTTTGGAGGATGTTAAGCTCGCCCCATCAGCATTTAACTTACAGCATGCAAGCTATATCGTTGTGCTGGATGAGGATATGAAGGAAAAGGTGCGAGAGGCGGCATTTGGTCAATATAAAGTGCATTCAGCTTCAGGGGTAATCCTTGTCTTAGGTGATAAAGATGCTTATAAAGATACTGCTGAACTAAGTCAAGGTATGGTTGATTTGGGTATAATAACAGCTAGTGAACTAGTAGAAATTGTTGCAGAGAATACTAAATTTTATGAAGAACGTGGTGAGACATTTATGAAGGATGAAGCTATTCGAAATGCGTCTTTGTCTGCCATGCTATTTATGCTTGCTGCAAAAAATCGCGGCTGGGACACTTGTCCTATGATTGGTTTTGATCATCAGAAATTGCGAGAACTATTTCATGTGCCAGAAACCAAAGAGATAGCACTGATGATTACAATTGGGAAAGAAAAAGAAGACAGTCGTCGCTTACGAGGCTATCGCAAGCCAGTTGAAGAATTTGCCACTTATTATTAATGTGGTATAAAATAGAATTGCTATACAAATACTATGAATAATGTACATTTAGGAGGAAACATCATGAAAGTGGTAGCTATCGTTGGTAGTATCCGTAAAGAATCTTATAATATGCAATTAGCTCAATTTATTCAAAAACGTTATACAGAAAAGTTAGATCTTGAAGTTTTAAGCTTAAAGGATCTACCAATGTATAATCAAGATATCGAAAATGAAGCACCGCAAGAGGTTCTTGATTTTAAAGCAAAAGTAAAGGCGGCAGATGCTGTACTATGGGTGACACCAGAATATAATGGTACAGTACCAGGCGTTATGGTCAATGCCATTGATTGGCTATCTCGTGTAGATAAAGTAATGATTGGTAAACCATCTATCATTATGGGTGCATCTATGGGGAACTTAGGTACTGTAAAAGCGCAATTACATTTACGCGATATTTTATTCTCTCCTGGCATTAACTCACCATTACTAAGCGGCAATGATGTTTACATTGGTGCTGTTCACACTAAATTCGATACAGAAGGCGATTTAACTGATGAAGGTACAGTAAAATTCCTTGATGTAGTCATCGATAACTTTTTAAACTGGGCAAAAAAATACATTTAATTAAAATCTGACCCATAAGTATACTTTACTTATGGGTCATCTTATTAGAAAAATAAGAATGGCAGTTGAGCAAAGCAAAGTTGATTTCCTTTGTGAACGATCACTTTGTTCTTTGCATAGAGCTAAGCTTTCAAGGATCATCCGATAAACTGTTTCACCCACATTGTTCTCTCCAAAACTACTTCTGTGACGCTAATCCCCAAAGAGTCGCTTGTTTTTCTTCAATCAATCCATTACTCATCAACTAATTTTATAGCAAGTCAGGTTAACGAAGATAGCTTAAGCAATATTATGTACTAAATTAATTAACTGTTGCTGACGTACATGGGTTGTGACAATCATTTTATAAAGTTGTGCCGAATTCAAGACCCTGCACAAGAAGAAGCATTAGCATCAAGAAATTTCCCTTAGTGGAGGTCCATTTCGTTATAGACATTTTTTTAATGTTGTTTCTGCATGAAATCTTCATACTTTCACGCTATACTTTTAAGAAATTCTAAAATGGTGGTTACAGATGAGAAAATTATCACTAAAGCTGGGCATCATCTTTTTTATTACATTATTTTGTATCGAAACATTTATGATGTTTTTTTTACATGTCTCCTTAACCAATTCTAGAGTTGAGGAAGAGCTAGCAAGTTTGCAAGCAAGGGGAAATTCACATCGTACGGTATTAGAACAGAACTTCAACGAGGAAACGCTAGCACATGTGGTACTTATGGAATCTAATGAAAGTACGGATGTAGTAGTGACTGATTATGAGGGAACAATACTGGTTTCTTCGCAGCCTGATTTAGAAATTAGTGATATGATCCATAAGATTGAGGGAAAAATACCGTATGAGGGAAGGATCTTACAAGATGATTGGCAAGAGGTTCAAGCGATTGCCACTATTAGTCCTATTCAAAATCAGCAAAGAACGATTGGCTATGTCTTTATGTTTCAAAATACAGACTCCATTCATGCGTTAATGAAACGCTTAAATAAACATTTTCTCATCGTTGGTATAGTATCTGGTCTTGTCACTATAGCAGTCATTATCGTTCTATCTCGAAAGCTTGCTAAACCATTAATTCAAATGAAAGAGGCCACATTGAAAATGAGCAAAGGTGATTTTACAGTCGCCCTTTCTACCAATGGAAAGGATGAGCTTGGGGATTTATCGAATGCTATACAGCTGTTGTCTAACGATCTGAATCATTTAAGGCATGAGCGTAAGGAATTTTTATCGAGCATTGCACATGAGCTTCGCACACCGCTAACCTTTATTAAAGGCTATACCGACATTCTTTCGAAACGGGATTTAACAGAGCAGGATCGCCAAAAGTATTTAGCCATTATAATGGAAGAAACAAATAGACTTTCTCGATTAATTAAAGATTTATTTGATTTAGCTAAAATGGATGAAAACTCGTTTGTGATTGAACAACAAAACGTACATTTAAATTCATTTTTTACAAACATTGAAAAAAAGCTAAGCCCTGCTTTTCAAGAGAAAGGTATACATTTTATTGTACGTTATGAAGAGGGCTTGACAGTATGGGCAGATGAAGCAAGGCTAGAGCAAATCCTAATAAATCTATTAAATAACGCATTAATCTATTGTGCGTCAGGAGATACGACTTCAGTCACCGCAAAGAAACACAATGATGTTTTAAGCATTATCGTTCAAGATACAGGGAAGGGGATTCCAAAGAAGGATTTACCCTATATTTTTGAACGATTTTATCGAGTGGAAAAATCTCGTAGTCGTGCTTTAGGTGGTTCTGGACTCGGGCTTGCTATTGTCAAGGAACTTGTACAGGCGCATGGGGGCGAAGTGAAGGTTAGCAGTGAAATAAATAAAGGAACTACTTTTGAATTATCTTTTAAAGGGGTAGAAACAGATGAAAACCATTTTATGCATTGATGATGAGCCAAGAATGTTAGATTTATTAACCCTTTATTTAGAGCCGAATTTTTATTGTAGAGCTATGTCTTCCGTTCAAGAGGCTTTCGATTTTTTAGAAGATGGGCATGCAGATTTAATTCTTTTGGATGTTATGATGCCAGAGATGGATGGGTGGCAGGCGTGCCAAGAAATTAGGAAGTTTTGGGATGTGCCCATCATTATGCTTACTGCAAAAGGAGAGCATGCGGATATTGTCAAAGGCTTAAACCTCGGTGCTGATGACTACATATTAAAACCCTTCGATGAGGAAGAGTTATTAGCACGTATATATGCGGTATTAAGAAGATCGAAAATAGAGGAAAAGGTTATTAGCTTTGAGGGTCTTCGCTTAGATAAGGAATCCTTTGAATTATATTTTCAACATGAGGCAATTCCTCTAACACCAAAGGAATTTTCCATGCTTGTTTTATTTTTAGATCATCAAAATAAAGTATTTTCTAGAGAACATCTAATCACCACAGTCTGGGGATATAATGTGACAATTGAAGATCGTACCATTGATTCTCATGTGCGTAATTTACGAGAAAAATTAAGAAAAAGTGGGTTCCCTGCGGATGATTACTTGCAAACAGTATGGGGTATCGGCTATAAATGGCATAAGTCAATTGATAGAAAACCGTTACAACACAAAAGCTAGAAAACAACCTCTGCCAGAAATGCTGGAGAGGTTGTTCATATTATTTTGAGGTTAATTCTTCTTCTGTCACCCATTTATGATTTTTAACAGCTTCACCATTTGTGGTCGAAGTGTAATCAACCATATAAACAGTCGTTTGGATAGCCTCCTCAATACGGACAGTCGCATTTTCCATACCTTCCATATGCGCTGCGTCCGTTTTTACTTCTGTGCCAGGGGCTAGTGGTGCTTCTTCTGGATCAATCAATTCTTCATGAATCACCCACTTATGATTTTCTACACGCTTTCCACCGGAAGTTGGCTCATAGGAAATAACATAGGCAGTTGTGTTATAGGCACCTATTATTGTTGCTTCGGCACCTCTCATACCGTCCATATGTCCATCCGTAATAATCACGTTACTTCCAACAGAAAACTTCGGATTATCCGCGTTCTTTAATGTGGATGGTACTTCACCTGAGCTTGAGTGGTTCATCGTAGAATGATCCATTTCTTCAGCAGTGTTATTGGAAGTAGATACAGGCTTCGTTTGCTCCTCCGCACAAGCTGTTAAACTAATGAAGGCCGTTACTGCTAGAAGTCCAGTAGACCATTTTCTTTTAAATATCATGTAATATCCTCCTCACTATTTTCCCTTACTGTAGCAAACAAATGTGCAGAAATGATGGATGTCAATTGCTTTTTGACATGAATGAAGAGAGCGAAATGTCATTGATGTATGTGATAGGAAAAATGGCTAAGATGTGGTGAAGTTTCCTCCCATGCCAAAACTATTAAGTAATAGATAGCCAATTTATAACGAGCAAATAGCTATTGTGCTCAAAACTGCGAAGATACAGCTTATATATTGTTCTTCCTTAGAAATAAAATTCCATGTAGACTAACAATCTATAAAAATGTATGATAGAATCGTCACAATTTTATAAATTCAAATACTATTGGTGTGCCATTTTATAATGTCACTTAAAAGGGAAGTCGGTGTAAGTCCGGCGCTGTCCCGCAACTGTAACGAGGAGTCCTATAATATTATTTGCCACTGTGGAAGAATGGGAAGGCAATTATAGGGTGTTGAATCGAAGCCAGGAGACCTGCCAGTTAGTAATACCTGTAATGCCCACGAGGATGCAAGCAATTACGGACAATAGCTGGATTTTTTCTGACTTTGTTTATTCTAGGGTGTTTCTATGCGTAGTTGCGTATGGAATACCTTTTTTTATTGCTTCATTCATCACTATTCAGTAGGAGTTTAAAACGGATGAATAAAAAGTTTATATTTTTTTCCTTAATCCTTTTCTTCGTATTAATTGTTTCTATGACCTTTGCTGTCATGGTCGGCTCTGTATCAGTTACGCCATTGTATGTATGGAAAGTTATTCTTTCTAAAATCCCCTTTATACAAAATGCCATAGAGCAAGATTGGAGTCGCTCACAGGAAATCATCATCTGGCAAATAAGAGCACCTCGTGTTTTGCTAGCTGCTATTGTTGGAGCGGGGTTAGCCATTGCGGGGGCAGCGATTCAGGCGCTTGTACGAAATTCCATTGCTGACCCATATATTCTAGGAATTTCTTCAGGGGCAGCTGTCGGAGCTACTTCTGTAATTATTTTAGGAGCCTTTTCATTTTTAGGTATTTACGCGCTTTCAATATCAGCCTTTTTAGGATCATTACTTGCCATTGCACTGGTGTTTTTCTTATCACGTGTTGGGGGACGGGTTTCTATTTTTCGTCTGTTATTGGCAGGTATGGCTGTTTCCTTTATTTTAACGGCCATTTCTAATTTTATTTTAATGATGTCAAAGCAAGAGGGGGCTTTAAAAGCTGTTATGTTTTGGATGCTAGGTAGTCTAGCAGGAGCTAAATGGAATAATATTATCATTCCAGCTTCCATATTTTTCGTCGTATTTGGGCTTCTCTGGCTACACTATCGAAATTTAAATTTACTTTTACTTGGGGAAGAAGCGGCAGTGACGTTAGGGGTTAATCTTCAGCAATTTCGGATTCAGCTTATATTACTTGTCTCCCTGTTAACAGGTGTACTGGTGGCAGTCAGTGGCTCTATTGGTTTTGTAGGTCTAATTATCCCTCATATAGTACGTTTAATTGTGGGATCTAACTATAAATATGTGATACCGATTAGTGCTTTAATAGGGGGGATTTTCTTAGTGTGGGCTGATGCCTTTGCTCGAATTATCATTGCTCCTCAGGAAATGCCAATTGGTATTATTACAGCCTTTTGTGGAGGTCCATTTTTCATTTGGCTACTCCGTCGCAATAATTATTCTTTCGGTGAAGGAGATTAACTTATATGACATTAGAAGCAAAGCAAGTATCATTCTCCATTAACGATCAACGTATACTACATGAAGTAAGTATTCAAATAAAGAAAAAGCAGTTTGTTGGGTTAATTGGCCCTAATGGTAGTGGCAAATCAACATTGCTAAAAAATATGTATCGTCTTCTAAAACCTGAAAGCGGGACGGTATTATTAAATGAGCATGATATTTTAAAGCAATCTAGTAAAGCAATTGCGAAGAATTTAGCTGTTGTTAGTCAAGATACACCTGTTTTATTTGATTTCACTGTACATGATTTAGTTAGCATGGGGAGAACGCCACATAAAAAACTGTTAGAGCTAGATCAAGAGCAAGATTTTCAAATTGTTAAAGATGCTTTGAAGCAAACAGGTATAGCTCATTTAGAAAAACGAAGCTTTAGCTCCCTTTCAGGTGGAGAGAAAAAACGTGTAATGGTTGCACGAGCACTAGCACAGCAAGCACAAGTGCTTATATTAGATGAGCCAACGAATCATTTAGATATCCAACATCAACTTCAGCTTATGGACTTAATTCAAACCTTACATTTAACAGTAGTTGCGGCTTTACATGACTTGAATATTGCGGCAATGTACTGTGATCAAATTTACGTGTTGCAGCAAGGTCGAATCGTGTGTCATGGGACACCGGAGGAAGTGCTAACACCAGCATTGTTACAAGAAGTATTTGGTGTTTTTGCTGATATTCAAACACATTCCTTGACTGGTAAACCATACCTCACGTATGTTCCTGATCAATTCGCAAAGAAGGTCAGTCAAGTTTAAAAAAGTAAGGACAATTATTTTACATAATATATTCATGTATGAAAGTAGCATTTACGAAAATACATGGCATTGGAAACAGTCATATCAGGAAGAGTTTTTATGTTTCTTAGTTAGAAAAATAGTCAATGTTTATACAGGAGACGGATTTTTCATTAGCTAGAGTAAGGACCGCAGTGTATCTGTTTAATTATAAAAATGTAACAGGTTCAAAGATATACTCAATGGTTAAATGACAAAGGACATTCCTCGATATTAGAAGGATGTCCTTTGATTGTAGTTTAATTAAGATAAGGCCTTTAACCCTGCTACACCGATGATAATAGCGATGATACTGATAATTCGTGGTAGATTTTTGGATTCACCAAAGAAAATGATATTGACAAGCACTGCACCGACAGTACCAATACCTACCCAGACAACATAGGCAATGCTTAGCTGTAAATAATTGAAGGATGCATATAAAAGGGCAAATGATAATCCAAAGCCACCGATATATAATAATAAATTTCGTATCGTTTTATTTTGACTATAAAAGCGTAATCCAATAACACCTATAATTTCGGCTATTGCTGCTAATAAAATATATACCCAACCCATTATGCATTCACTCCTTTCTTTTCATCGTGATCTGTTGGTGCGTTATCTGCTAATTTTAATCCAATAACGCCCGATATTAAAATAAACATGAAAATACCTTTAATCGCATTAAACTCTCCATCGAAAATAAAAATGTCCATTAACGTAGTGCCAATTGCACCTGCACCAGCGAAAATAGCGTATACGGTACCAGTAGGTAGGTTTTCACAAGCTTTTGATAAGAAGTGAAAATCGATAGCAATTATAGACACAATAATAATCCAATGCCACCAGGAACTTGCTACATTAAAACCAAATATCCAAAATAATTCAAATAAACTTGTTAGACCGACATATAACCATTCTTTTTGCATAATTAAAATCCTTTCATTAATAGAATAAATGACTGACGTTCAGTCATTTTATAGGTAAAAGAGAACGTCACTTACGCGTGACGTAGGCCAAGTGCATGATATAAAAAGTCTAGAAGTTCAAGCTTAAGCAGTGTCATCGTTTCATCCTTGCTGTCATCAAACAAATAAACTTGTTCTGCGGCAGATTCAATTAGACCAATAATAAGCTTTGCTGACCGTGATGGATTAATTGAATCTCGAATGATGCCTTGTTGTTGAGCCGTTAATAAGAAATTACTCATCCAATCATAGTATGGTGCATAAATGCTTTCCCATTCTTTTAAATGTTCTGTTTGTGCAATTCCAGCATAAATGAGTGCAACGATATCACCATATTCCTTTGTGATCGAGAAAATGATTTCAACAACCTCTTCAAGTTGCTGATCAAAAGGCTTATGATCTGAAACACCTTCATCTACGGTAGTAATAATTCTTTCTACCATATTTTTTGCAATAGCTGGCATGACAGAAAGGCGTGATGGGAAGTAGAGATAAAATGTTCCTTGAGCAATCCCAGCAGCTTTGACGATATCTGAAACCTTCGTCTTTTCAATTCCTTTTTCGCGAAAAACTTCAATTGCAGCTTGAATAATTTTTTCTTCCTTTGACATGCAATCCCTCACTTTTGCCTTACTTGTTTAGTATGTTACAGGATGAGAAAAACAATGTCAATAAAAAAATGACTGAATATCAGTCATTTTCATTCAACAAACGTTTGGAAATTAGCTAAATCACAAAGCTTTAAGCAATTAAGTTGAGGTGGAATGAAGTATACTTTTTTTATTTCAGGGAACTTTATGAGTGAAAGGATTGATGATAATGGAAGACATTAAATTTGCTCAATTAGATCCACAGCAACTTGCGAAAATTAACGAGCTTGAAAAAAAGATTGGTGTGACATTAGTTGCCTATGATTCATCGTCAGGGTCATCACATAGTTCAGGTGCTTATGAGACAAATAATAGCACTACCACCAATCATCCATCATAATAAAGTGAGAAATACCTTGCTGTGATGTAAGGTATTTTTATCTTGAGTCCGCTTGAACAAAAAAATTTACGTACTTGAAATACTAAAGGGAGCGATTGAAATGCAAACATTTTATGCAGATTTACATATTCATATTGGGCGTACTTCTAGTGGGCGAGCAGTGAAAATTACTGGCAGTAAAACATTAACATTAGCAAAAATTTTAGAGACTGCTAGTGCTAGAAAGGGATTAGATATTATTGGGATTATTGATTGTCATTCACCCGAAGTAATCGAAGAAATGATGGAGATGATTGAACAAGGTGAACTACAGGAATTAAAAGAGGGCGGCCTACGCTTTCAGGAAACAACGTTGATTCCAGGGTCGGAAATCGAAATTTACGATCAATATTGTCATGGACCTATTCATGTGCTTGCTTACTTTCCAACACTGATGCTAATGAAGCAGTTCTCTGATTGGATGTCCCAACATATGAAAAATATCCACTTGAGTTCACAGCGAATTTATTGTGACGGTCTCATATTACAGCAAAAGGTGCATGAATTGGGAGGTCTGTTTATTCCTGCCCATGTTTTTACACCATTTAAAAGTTTGTTTGGTAGAGGGGTTGAGCGTAGCTTAACAGAAGTCTTTGATCCGCAGCTTATCGATGCCATTGAATTAGGGTTAAGCTCTGATACCAATATGGTAAGTCGTATCAAAGAATTACAAGCATATACGTTCGTTAGTAATTCTGATGCCCATTCGCTTGGAAAACTGGCACGTGAGTATCAAAAGTTACAATTAGCAGAAGCAAATTTTGCAGAATTAAAAATGGCTCTACATGAACAACAAGGTCGAGCAGTAACAGCGAATTATGGTTTAAATCCTTTGCTTGGCAAGTATCATCAAACGGTCTGTGCTAAATGTGGAGAACGACTAGGTAACGAAGCTACCATATGTACAAACTGTGGAAGTATGCAAATCGTAAAGGGTGTAGCTACACGTATTCAGGAACTATCAGAGGATTTTCTGAATGAACGAAATAGACCGCCTTATATTCATCAAGTACCACTTGATTTCATCCCTGGTATTGGCCCTAAAATGATGGAACGTCTAATAGAAGCATTTGGTACTGAAATGAATATTTTACATGTGGTAACGCTCAACCAGCTTGAACAAGTTGTGCCACATAAAATCGCCCATTTAATTGATTTAGCTAGAACGGGTCAATTAGCGATCGAGGTTGGTGGTGGTGGAATATATGGAAAAATACAGTCTGAGTAGAGAAAAGTTTAAAAAGATTGCTGTAATTTAACCTATTTTTAACTCGCCTCTAGTAAAATAGTGAAAACAATGACTATTTTACAAGTGGAGGAGAGAGTAAATGCGATTATCAAAGAAATTTCGTTATTTAGCAGCGAGTGTACTGGCTTTGCAATTAACCATCCCTGTAGTAGCTAATGCACAAGAACAAGACGACTACATAGCACCAAGCTGGGTTATTCAATCTGATTATGTGGCACTAGGCGACTCATTAGCACATGGAATGAATGAGGTAGGTGTTATTGGGTTAGGCTACACGGATTTTATTGCACAGGCCTTACAGCAGGGTGGCTTCCTTACTTCTTATAATAAGGGCTTTGCTATGTCAGGCTACACTACCAAAAATGTTTTAGCAGATTTACAAAATGATGTAGAAAAAACAGTCACAGGTTTTGGATACACAAAGGAACAAGTAAAGTTACGAGCTTCTATTAAAGAGGCAGAAATCATTACATTAACGGCTGGAGCAAATGATTTATTACCATTATTAAAAGAGTCCCAAACAACGGGAATTGATACGATGGCCCTTGTTAAAGCTACTAAAGAAGCTGTATCGAATATTGCTACAATCCTATCTGAAATCAAAAAGATAAATCCACAAGCAGAAATATATGTGATGGGCTATTATAATTCTTTCCCATACTATAGTGAGAATCTACAAAATCAATTTAAACTGTTATTGGCTACAGTGAATTCAACAATTAAAGCAACCGCTGAAAAAGCAGGCGCCATTTTTGTGCCGACATACGATGTTGTTGCAAAGGATGTTGCAAGCTATTTACCAAACCCTGATAACATTCATTTAAGTGAAGCTGGTTATTTAGCGGTCGCAAATGAAGCATTTTTACCAATCATTAAAACTAGCTCGTTATGGGATATAACGAAGGCTATTCAAGTAGATGTGAAAGATCGTACAACTGTAGAGGTTAAATGGCAGGACGCGACAGATAATGTAGGTGTGGCAAATTACAATGTCTATGTGAATGGAAAATTAATCTCAACATTGGATGCAGATACGACAACATTTACACTTGAAGATTTAACAGAAAATACAACCTACAATGTTTCCATCAAAGCAATCGATGCAGCTCGTAATGAAAGTATTCAAAATCCAACGATTACTTTCACTACAAAGGGAACAGTAAGCTTTACAGATACAGCACAGCACTGGGCGAAAGAATACATTCAAAAAGCTGCGGGTGCTGGGCTAATGAATGGTTATACGGATGGGACATTTAGACCTGATAGTAGTGTAACGCGTGCGCAGGCCGCTGCTATTCTTGTGAGAAGTTTAGAGTTATCTACAGATGAGAAGGCACCATTTACTGACATTGCAAATTATGACGCAGTAACACAATCAGAAATTGCAGCAGCATATGTTCATGGGCTTATTAAAGGAACGGATGGGAAATTTAACCCTGGACAGTCTGTTACACGTGCTCAACTAGCATTAATGATAAGTCGTGCCTATGAACAGCAATTTAATCAACCATATAGTGCAAAGGGCGATGTGCCATTTACAGATGTAACCTCTTATAATGCAGAAACAAAACGTGCCATTACCATGTTGTATGAGTTGGGGATTGTGACAGGAAATGAAGGGGAATTCTCACCAGAAGCTGTCACAACAAGAGGTCAAGCCGCTAAAATATTTACAAACCTTAGTCAAATATTCATTAAATAATGCTGAAAAGGTAGGGGGACATCACCTCTACCTTTTGACGTTTTTAATAAAAACGAAGTATAGTCTAACTATGTTGTAGAACGTATTTAAAGAGGAGAATGGGGATGCTGTCATTTATATTATCTGCGAAAAGATTAGTAAAAGGGTTGTGGAAGTCATTTAAACGTCCTCAATTTATCTCATTATTTACTACATTGTTTTTAATCATTTTATCAGGAACACTGTTTTACAAGGGAACGGAAGGATGGTACTGGTTAGATGCTATGTATTTTGCTGTAGTGAGTTTGATACCAACAGGCGTAGAAACAGGGTTATATCCAACAACGACTTATTCTAAAGTATTTACAATGATTTATTTAATAGTTGGTACGGGAGTAATGTTTATTATGTTGCTAATGCTAGGGCGTTCTATCGTAGATTTTTCTCTGAATGAGGAAGAAAAAGAAGAGATGAAGAAACGTTTGAAAAAGTAAAAAGCAGTACGATGAATTTTTGAACAATTCATTGTACTGCTTTTTTTTATGATAGTTTGGCAATAATGCCTTCCTCGTCGTCTAAAACAAGCTCAATCCCAGTTGAGAATGGGTCACTATGTAGAACATCTTTAATCCAAACACGTAATGCACCAATCATAGCTGCTGTATTAAGCACTTCGATTTGACCGTTTACTTCAACCTCTGCACCAAAGCCAGCGTCATCTTCGTAAGTCAATTCGACAAGAACTGCCTCGGGACGAATGTTTTTATAATAAGCTTGAGATAAACAAATAGCATTAATAATATCTTGTTCGTTGATTATTTGTGCCATTGTGCTTCCTCTTTGCGCTTCTTCTCTTTAAACATATTCATAATCTTAACCACAAGCATCACGATAACGGCAATTGCAGCTACATTAATGAGTAGACCTAAAATATTGCCAAGAATCCCCATGCCACTAAATAGACTGCCGAATAATAAACCAGCTAGACCACCAAGCATTAAGCCTTTCATTAGACCGCCAGAGAAAAAGCCACCTTTTTTAGTAGTATCTACTTTATTAGTAGAGGATGAGTTGTTTTTATTTGTTGTTGCATTATTTTGATCTTTAGAAGTATCCTTAGATTTTTGGATATTCGAGCTATTATTGTTGTTGTTAGTGAAGCCTTTTTTACCTGATTTATAGGATTTAGCTTCTGCCGTTGGCGTATCCGAAATGAATAATGTTGCACCAACAGTCGAAAATATCAGTGTCGCTGCAAAAAGAGCGGCAAGAATTTTTTTCATTACTTACATTCCTCCAATATAATTTTGAATTTGGTCATAAACTAGTTCTTATATAGTAATATTACATGAACTATATTAAAAAATAAAACAAACGCCTTCAATAATTGAGCTATATCATCAAATTTGAACAAGTAGTGACAAATGCCATGATTGTGAAAATTCTGCAATAGAAAGGAGTGAAACGATGCTACTAACTTTAACACTTTTCACCACATTATTTCTCGTATTGTACTTAACAGAAAAAAGGCGCTTTCTCAATGCGGTAGCACTAGGTTTAATAGGGATATATATGATAAGAGCGTTCATTATGCACTATCCATTATTGCTGTCAAATGATCAGGGGATTATTTCAGAAATGGGGATATTTATTATATTGGGAAGCTTTCCAAGCATTATGTTTATTTTATCAATCGCAATGTTTTTCAATAGTAAAGTATTATTAGAGAAGGAAGGGCGTAAAGTACGTAATTTAATGTTAGCCATTCTCGGACTAAGTTTTGTTATTATGATGATATGGTATGTTTTCGTCATTTTTATCCAAATAGAAAATATACTTTGGCATATTCTTTTCTTCTATGCGTTTTTGGTTTTTGGCTATACAATGTTTTTATACACAAGTGTCCTTGCCTATGCAATACTGTATCATTTTACACCCATACGCTATGAACCAAATTATATTATTGTATTGGGCTCAGGGTTAATTGGGGATAAAGTGCCCCCACTTTTAGCAAGTCGTTTAGATGAGGCAGTAAAGCAGTATAAAAAGTATGGGGAGAGAGCTTTTGTTATTGTCTCTGGTGGTCAAGGCAATGACGAAAAGCTAACCGAGGCATATGCCATGAAACAATACTTAATAGATGTACATCATCTTCCCACTGACAAGATATTGCTCGAAGATCAATCGACCAATACAGAACAAAATATGGTCTTTTCCAAAAAAATAATGGACCATCATGCGCAGGGAGAAAAATATCGTTCGCTATTTGTGACCAATAATTTCCATGTATTTCGTGCAAGTATTTATGCTAAGAAAGCAAAGCTAGATGCAGAAGGAATTGGCTCAAAGACAGCCTTTTACTATGTTCCCAATGCATTTACACGAGAATTTATAGGCTTATTAGATATGTATAAATGGGCCCATATTACAGTCTTTTTAATCATTACGCTATTCGTTGGCTTATTATTGAGAGCATATGTGTAACCAAATTTCAACTGTCTTCCATATAATAGTGGCAAGGCAGTTTTTTTACATAGTGTGCAAGGGAGGAAAATAATGTACGAGCAAATGTTAGCCAAGCGAAATAAAGAAAGAATTGATTCCCTACAAAATCTGACACAGTCAGAAAATACATGGTTTGCTCAAAATATAAAATTACTTACATTCACGGAAGTTACCCTAACAGCCTTGCAAAAAATATTGTATCAAATAGTGCGAGGGCTATTGAAAGAACAGCAACAACGGCATTTACAAATTATCCATTCAGAACAATCTCAGTCCATACAGGAGAATGTTTTAACATTGTTAGCGGAATATGACGATGTCTTGCGTGATGCCATTCCCGAATCTATCTATATCCTTGTTTGGCAAATTTCTTCGTTAGAAAAGCTAGCAAGCCGTATAGCAGTAGTTGATGATGTACTTGATATTGTGGAGTGGTACTTCCGTCATCAAGATGAACAGCTCCCTATTTTAGATGAAGAGGATTTAGATCATGAAGTCATTATTGATTTATATAAAGAAGCAGTTGAAGAACAAGACGCAGATGCACAATATCAATTGGGAGAATACTACAACGCTAGAGAAGGTGAACATTTTCAACCTGAAAAATCATTGAAATGGTTTGAATTAGCAGCGCTTCAGAATCATGCAGATGCTCAATACGTACTAGGGAATTTTTACTTTGAGGGGATTGGTGTGGAAGAAAATGATTCCCTTGCTTTTTCATACTATGAAAAAGCAGCTTTACAGGGGCATGCGGATGCCGCCAATAATTTAGCGGATATGTATTTCAATGGGGAAGGCGTACCGCAAGATTTTATATTAGCAAAACAATGGTTTGATTATGCTGCTGAAAAAAATGTGGCAGAGGCGATGTTTACGTTAGGAATTATATACGAGCAGGGACTGGGTGTTGAAGCAGATGTAGAAGCAGCTTTCAATGCCTACAAAAAATCAGCAGAGCTAGGTTATGTCGAAGCGCAATATCGGCTTGGTGGAATATATTTAGAGGGACGCTTGGGTCAAACAAAGGAGGTAAACCGCGGCCTCTTTTGGTATGAAAGAGCGGCTGAACAATATCATGTAGATGCCTTTTATGATTTGGGCTATATATGGAGTAATGGACTAACTGGTATACGCAATATCGAAAAAGGTATTCATTGGTTTAAACAGGCTGCAATTCAAGGAGACGCGGACGCTAAGCTACAACTAGGGCATATTTACAATAAAGGTGAAGGAATTGCTAGAAACCTAAAAGAAGCCATCAAGTGGTATGGCCTCGCAGCAGATGCTGGTGTTGCAGAAGCTTCTAAAATATTACAGGAACTTAAAGGATTGTAAATTTTGTGTGAAAAAATATAGTTTATTTGAATTATTTATTTGCCATACATTTATAAAACTTTTGATTTAAAATGGGTTGTATTTTTAGGTATATGGATGCTCTCGTGGAGAGGGTAAAAAATATTGATATAGTGATATTTAAAGAAGATTAATAAAAAAGGATAAGAAAAATAAAAAAAATAGGCATAATAAACAAGAAAACGGGTAAAAAAGCTACCAAATAATATTGTGGTAGCTTTTTTCTTATGCATTACCATTAATTTTAAGATAGGGACTTTTGGTGTGGTATAT
The DNA here is from genome assembly GCF_038630755.1 of Lysinibacillus sp. FSL K6-1151. Classification (NCBI taxonomy): domain Bacteria; kingdom Bacillati; phylum Bacillota; class Bacilli; order Caryophanales; family Bacillaceae; genus Lysinibacillus; species Lysinibacillus sp. FSL K6-1151. The sequence continues at coordinate 4,072,022 of NZ_CP152040.1, read as the reverse complement.
GTAAAAAAACGGAATCGATAAGATTGACAGCAATTTATAAAATGATTAATGTAAATGAGTGATTTTGAAATAAAGCATACGTAAATAAGTCTACTGTTAGTCATGTACTGACTAGGTCTGCTTGCTGAGCGGGAATATTTTTTATGTGATTGTACAAAGAGGTACTCGACATGCTTTTGGAGGAAGTGTGCCAGACAGAAAGAGTATTAGCCCATAGCATAATAGCTAATCTGTTTTTATCGGTATTTTTTCTTGTATCAATCAATATGTTAAAAAAGGGATTTGGTGTTTCTCAGCCTGCTGAAAGTAAACGGAATGAAAGAGGGAAGATGTGTGATTTTTCAAAAACAGAGAAAGACGAAGGTATTGGATTTACAGCAATATACAGTAAAAATGGATTTGTCTACTCGCCAATCAATGGTGAAACAAATTGAAATGCTGAATCTAACGAAGCAAGACTTACAATATTTAAAAGCTTTCCAGCCATATGTTATGGACAATGTAGATCACATCGTAAACCGTTTTTACAACATGATAGGAACAGAGCATCATTTGGTAGATATTATTAGTCATCATAGTTCTGTAGACAGACTTAAAGTAACGCTACGGCAGCATATTATTGAAATGTTTAACGGAACCATTGATGAGGTTTATTACCAAAGACGAGTAAAAATTGCAAAGGTACATGTTCATATTGGGCTTAGAACCCAATGGTATATTTGCGCATTCCAAGATTTATCCATATCATTTATTGATTTAGTCGAAAAAAATATAGAGCACCCCCAAGATCAATTTAATACGATCAGGGCCATATCGAAAATTTGTAATTTCGAGCAGCAGCTCGTTTTGGAGGCTTTTGAAAACACTGTAGAACAAATGAAAGAAAAAATGATGCATGAGAAAGAAGCTATTGAACGACAAATTGTTGATTCTTCCGAAGCACTTGCCACAATTTCTCAGGAAACAAATAATTCATTTTGCTGCTTAAGCAAGCAATCTGACGAAATTAAACAATTGGCTAAAAAATCACTTGATGTCTCAACACTGGCTGAAAATCAAGCACTTGAAGGTCGTGAACGTTTAAAAAATCAATCACAAAATATGCTTAATATTATTCATTCACTTCATGATATAGAAGAAAATATTGAACAATTATCGGATATGTCTAGGGAAATGGAGACAATCATGAATGTTGTTACTAATATTGCTAATCAAACCAATCTGTTGGCATTGAATGCTGCAATTGAAGCGGCGCGTGCTGGAGAAGCGGGCAAAGGCTTTAGTGTAGTGGCTGATGAGGTGCGTAAATTATCTATTCAAACGAAGGATTCGGTTACTTCGGTGGCATTGTTATTGAAAAAAACGAGTGAACGGACAGAGAAATTAGAGCATTCTCTGGCAAATATTCAAGATGAAGTGGCGTCAGGTGAGGAAAACATGTTACAAACTGAAGGTCAATTTACAAGCATATTGGGAGCCATGACAGAAGCAAAGGATCAAAACGACTGTATGGCAACGAAAATACAAGCAATCGTCGGGATATTAAACGAGTTAGGGACATCATTTACAGAAGTAACGAATTCAGCAGAAAACTTAGCGAGCTTTTCCCAAAATCTAAAAGGATAGACTACTAAATTAACGTTTATGTTTCCGTATTTTTTAGACATATTAAACACTATAGTACCTATAAATATGTGTATTTTTTGTAAACCTTGAAATGGAAATTCCATATGATTAAGCTAGAGCTATCTCACAGATGAGGTAGCTCTATTTTTGCTAAATTTGTAAAGGGTTTAACGTAATTTTCAATGAAAATAAGTTTATACTGTAGGAAGAACTAAAAATAGGGGCGGTTACTATGAAAACAGTTGTTGTATTAGGTGGCGGTATTACAGGATTATGCACAATGCATTATTTACAACGTCAAGTGAAGGAAAATAATGTAGATGTGCGTCTAGTGCTTGTAGAAAAAAATACATATTTAGGGGGCAAATTATATTCAACACATGAGCAAGGTTTTATTATGGAAACAGGTGCTGACTCGATTGTAGCTCGTCATAAAGGTGTTATGGAGCTTGTACAGGAGCTTGATTTTGAGGAGAATCTAGTTTACAACGAAACAGGTATTTCCTATATTTATACGAATAATGAATTACATGCCATTCCGGCAGATTCTACTTTTGGAATACCAATGAGTTTGGCATCCTTGGAGCAAAGCACATTGATTACAGAGCAAGGTAAACAAGATGCATTAAAAGATTTGACTTTACCAAACAAAGACTTCACAAAGGAAAGTTCAATTGGAGAGTTTTTAACCTATTATTTAGGGGAAGAGCTTGTAAAAAATCAAATTGCACCCGTTCTTGCAGGTGTTTATTCAGGTGATTTACACCAGCTTTCGATTGCCTCTACTTTACCGTACTTGATTGACTATAAGAACGAGTATGGAAGTATCATAAAAGGCTTTGATGCGAATCGTGAGCAATTTGCTAAAGCAGCCAATAAAAAGTTTATATCGTTCAAAAACGGTTTATCTTCTCTAATTGATCGTCTCGAACAAACATTAACCGATGTAGAGATCATCAAGGGTGTCGCAACTGTCAATGTTCAAAAGCAAGAAAACCACTATTCAATTGCCTTAGCTAATGGTGAAAGCATCGAGACAGATTATGTCGTTTTAGCACTGCCGAATGAGGCTGTTCAAGGCCTACTACAGGATGAATCATTAAACCGTTATTTTGACCAATTTACGACAGCTTCAGCAATTACGATCTATTTAGGTTTTGATGTACCAGACTCTAGATTGCCAGCAGATGGAACGGGCTATATTGTCTCACATAATTCTGATGTTACATGTAATGCTGCAACTTGGACAAGTCGTAAATGGAGGCATACATCAAGAGATCATAAATTACTTGTGCGACTCTTTTATAAAAGCATCAATCCAGCATATGAGCAACTCCGTGCCATGTCTGACGAAGAATTAGCAGCGGTTGCTTTAGAGGATGTGCGCAAGAGCCTAGGAATAGAGGAACAGCCAACAGTTATTAATGTCACAAAATGGATTGATCAAATGCCAAAATATGATCTAGCTCACCGTGAAGCATTACAAGGTTTAGTTCAAGAATTACAAGAAAACTATCCTAATCTATCCATCGCAGGTTGTTCATACTTTGGGGTAGGGATTGGTGCTTGTATTCAAAATGGGAAAAAAATCGGTGAGGAGCTTGCAAAGGAACTAGCCAATTTCTAAGCTTTTAAGTGAAAAATTTCTTTGTTATGTGAAATAGTCTTGACTCATTCGTCAGTAAACGATATGATTCTTTTAATTATTTAAAAAATTCATACTACATTCTTATCAAGAGAAGCAGAGGGACTGGCCCATTGAAGCTTCAGCAACCAACTTTTTTGTCAGGTGCTAAATCCAGAAGACCATTGAGTCGAAGATGAGAAGGAAAAAACAATGATGAGTCATTAAAGCCTTCTTTTTTTTATAAAAGAAGGCTTTTTATTATACAGAGATATAGGAAGAGAGGCTAGTTTAATGAGATTGCTTGAAAGGTTAAAAACGCATGTATTGACGGCAGATGGCGCAATAGGCACAGTGCTTTATGGCTATGGTTTGGAGTATTGTCATGAGGAAATGAATGTACAGAAACCTGAGTTAATTGAAAAGATTCATAGAGAATATATTGCAGCTGGTGCTGATATCATCCAAACGAATACGTATGGTGCAAATGCCATTAAATTAGCTCGCTATGGATTAGAATCGCGTGTCCAACAATTTAATGAAGCAGCGATTACAATCGCAAAGCGAGCTGCGGCAGATGGAGGTCAGTTTGTCTTAGGGACAATTGGTGGTATTCGTGGTATTCGTAAAAGTGATGCAACGTTAGATGAAATCTTAGCAACTATTGAGGAGCAAGCGAGTGTTTTACTTGCTGGGAATCCAGACGGCCTTTTACTCGAAACCTATTATGATTTTGAAGAATTAACAGCTACCTTAAAGATGCTACGGACAAAGACAAAATTACCGATTATTGCGCAAGTTTCCATGCACGAACCTGGTGTTTTACAAAACGGTATGTCTTTAAATAACGCCCTGCATGAGCTAGAAAAACTTGGTGCGGATATTGTGGGTGTCAATTGTCGTTTAGGTCCACACCATACCATTCAGGCGTTTGAAGGTGTAGAACTTCCTGATAAGGCATTTATGTCGGCTTATCCGAATGCTTCACTCCTTGACTTAGAAGATGGTCGTGTCGTTTATGAGTCAGAAGCTGAATATTTTGGTCGAGCGGCTGTGGAATTACGTGATCAAGGGGTACGCTTAATTGGAGGCTGTTGTGGTACGACACCGAAGCATATAGCAGCAGCGAAGAAGTATTTAGAAGAGTTATCACCAGTTCATGAAAAGTATGCCAAACCGGAGAAGATTCAAATTGTTCGTGAAGCAGAGCCAACGAAGTATGAACCTCTTCATGAAAAAGTAAAGCGCGAACGCTCTGTCATTGTAGAGCTAGATACACCTAGACATCTGGAAATTGATGGTTTTCTGGAAGGGGCAAAACAATTGTATGATGCAGGAGCAGATGTCGTCATGATGGCAGACAATTCTCTGGCTTCTCCACGTATTAGCAATATTGCTATGGGTGCATTGTTGAAGAGTACTAATGGTGTACGTCCTCTAACACATATTACATGCCGAGATCGTAATTTAATCGGTCTGCAATCACATTTAATGGGGTTAAATGCATTAGGAATTCATGATGTGTTAGCTGTTACTGGTGATCCAACAAAAGTTGGGGACTTCCCAGGTGCCACAAGTGTTTATGATGTCTCATCAATGGAGCTGATCCAATTAATTAAGCAGTTAAATCAAGGCATTTCCTTCTCAGGTAAACCACTTCGTAAAAAAGCAAATTTTTCAGTAGCTGCTGCATTTAATCCAAATGTCCGTGTATTAGATCGTGCTGTGGCACGCTTAGAGAAGAAAATTGAGTATGGAGCAGACTACTTTATTTCACAGCCAGTATATACGAAGGAAAAAATTGTGGAAATTTATGAGGCAACCAAGCATTTGCAAGCACCTATTTATATTGGTATTATGCCCGTTACAAGTTATAAAAGTGCTGAATTCTTACATCATGAGGTGCCAGGCATAAAATTATCTGAAGATGCCTTAACAAGAATGAAGGCCTGTGGTGAAGATAAAGAACGTGCAACATTTGAGGGGATTGCCATTGCGAAGGAATTAGTTGAGGTGGCTGCACAGTATTTCAATGGCATTTACCTTATCACTCCATTTTTACGTTATGATGTGACATTAGAGTTGATGAAATATATTGAGCAATTGGATGAACAGAAAAAAGGGGTAAGTATACATGGCTAAGCACTTGATTGAAAAGCAACTAGAGAAACGTATTTTAATTCTTGATGGCGCAATGGGAACAATGCTACAAAACGAAAACTTATCCGCTGAGGATTTTGGCGGGGAGGAGCTTGATGGCTGTAATGAAAATCTTGTGCTTACTAGACCTGATGTAATTAAGGAAATTCACCATAAATATTTAGAGGCAGGCGCAGATATTATTTGTACGAATACTTTTGGCGGGACACCTCTTGTGTTAAATGAATATGATCTTGGCGCAAAAGCGGAAGAAATTAATAAACGTGCCGTCGAAATTGCTCGTCAAGCAGTGGATAACTTTTCAACATCAGATTGGCCACGCTTTGTTGCTGGCGCAATGGGTCCAACAACAAAAACATTATCCGTAACTGGCGGTATTACATTTGATGAGCTAGAGGAAAACTTTTATGTACAGGCGAAGGCGTTAATTGAGGCAGGAGCAGACGTCCTTTTACTAGAAACTAGTCAGGATATGTTAAACGTAAAAGCAGGTACTCTAGGTGTAGCACGTGCTTTCGCGGCAACTGGCAAAGAACTACCCGTCATGATTTCAGGAACAATTGAACCGATGGGTACAACACTCGCAGGGCAAACGATTGATGCTTTTTATATTTCTATTGAACATATTAAACCACTATCCGTTGGCTTAAACTGTGCGACTGGACCAGAGTTTATGACGGATCATATTCGTTCATTAGCAGAGCTTTCCACAGGCTATATTAGCTGTTATCCGAATGCAGGCTTGCCGGATGAAGAAGGTTGCTATCATGAATCACCAGAATCTTTATCACAAAAATTAAAAGGCTTTGCAGAAAAGGGCTGGCTTAATATTGTAGGTGGATGTTGTGGGACGACTCCAGCTCATATCACAGCTATCCGTGAGGTTTTAAAAGATGAAAAACCACGCCAAATACCAGAGAAAACACATGGTCATGCGGTATCAGGAATCGAACCATTATTGTATGACGATTCTATGCGTCCATTATTTATTGGTGAAAGAACGAATGTTATAGGCTCTCGTAAATTTAAGAATTTAATCATTGATGGGAAGTTTGAAGAAGCTGCAGAAATTGCACGTGCGCAAGTAAAAAATGGTGCACATGTTATTGATATTTGTTTAGCCAACCCTGATCGTGATGAATTAGCTGATATGCGTGGTTTTATGCAGGAGGTTGTGAAAAAGGTTAAGGTTCCTCTTGTAATCGACTCGACAGATGAAAAGGTCATTGAGGAAGCATTAAAATTTTCTCAAGGAAAAGCCATCATTAACTCTATAAATCTAGAAGATGGTGAAGAACGATTTGATGCAGTAATGCCACTCGTAAAGAAGTATGGAGCCTCATTGGTAGTTGGAACCATTGATGAAATAGGAATGGCCGTTGATCGTCATCGCAAGCTTGAAATTGCCGAACGTTCCTATAAATTATTAACTGAAAAATGGGGACTTGCACCGGAGGATATCATTTTCGACCCGTTGATGTTCCCTGTAGGGACTGGTGATGAGCAGTATATTGGATCGGCTCTAGAAACAATTGAAGGAATTCGACTAATCAAAGAAAAGATGCCACAGACATTAACTGTACTGGGTGTAAGTAATATTTCATTTGGCTTACCACCAGTTGGCCGTGAAGTACTGAATGCTGTGTATCTTTATCATTGTACACAGGCCGGCTTAGATTATGCCATTGTCAATACAGAGAAACTAGAGCGTTATGCATCCATTCCAGAGGCAGAAATTAAACTTGCAAATGACTTACTGTTTAATACGAATGATGAAACATTAGCAGTATTCACAGACTTTTATCGTGATAAAAAGAAAGAAAAGACCGAAGCGGATATACCAAAAACGGTTGAAGGTCGTTTAGCTTATTATATTTTAGAAGGTACAAAAGAAGGGCTGATTGAGGATTTAGATGCTGCACGCGAAATCTTTGAGGCGCCACTTGATATTATTAATGGTCCTTTAATGGCTGGTATGGCTGAGGTAGGTCGATTGTTTAATGATAACCAACTCATTGTAGCGGAGGTTTTACAATCAGCAGGCGTGATGAAGGCTGCTGTTGCCCATTTAGAGCAATTCATGGAAAAGGATGAAGAGAGTGCTGGAAAAGGGAAAATGGTTTTGGCTACCGTTAAAGGAGATGTGCACGATATTGGGAAAAACCTTGTTGATATTATTTTAAGTAATAATGGCTATAAGGTTGTCGATTTAGGCATTAAAGTAACACCAGCACAATTGATTGAAGCGATTCGCAAGGAAAAACCAGATTTTATCGGGCTATCAGGCTTACTGGTAAAATCAGCGCAACAGATGGTCATTACTGCTCAGGATTTCAAAGAGGCTGGCATTGATGTACCGATTTTAGTTGGTGGAGCTGCACTTTCTCGACGCTTTACAGAAACAAAAATTGCAGATGAATACAATGGTCCAGTTATTTATTCAAAGGATGCTATGCAGGGATTAGAGCAAGCAAATCTATTAATGGGTAAGGAAACGCGTGCGAATTTCTTAGCTGAAATCCAGGAATCTCGTCAAAAACGTCTAGAGGCAGATGTAAAAAGAGCTGCACGTCCAGCTAAAGAGATAACAATAAAGCCAGTACGTACTGTAAAGGGAGCGTCAGTATTTTTACCAGCTGATTTACGTCGTCATGTGAAGAAAGACTATGCAGTATCGCATTTATATCCATACGTCAATATGCGTACATTGCTGGGACATCATTTAGGCTTGAAAGGGCAGGTTCAGCAATTGCTAGATGCCGGTGATTCACGAGCAACAGAACTAAAGGATTTAGTAGATGATTATTTAAAAAGTGATTTATTAAAGCCTTCAGGTTTATATCAATTTTTCCCTGCTCAAGCGGATGGGGATGATGTCGTTGTTTATGATCCTGCCGATAGTAAAACAGAAATTGAACGTTTTACTTTCCCGCGCCAGCAAGTAGAACCATTTTTATGTCTTGCCGATTTCTTAAAAACGGTAGAGAGTGGAGAAATGGATTATATTGCGCTCATGGTGGTAACAGCAGGGCAAGGGGTTATGGCAACAGCTCGTCAGTTAAAAGATTCTGGCAAATTCCTTGAAAGCCATGCACTGCAATCGACTGCACTAGAATTAGCAGAGGGCTTTGCTGAACGTATGCATCAAGAAATACGTGACCAATGGGGCTTCCCAGATGCCACTGATTTTACAATGAGAGATCGTTTTGCAGCTAAATATCAAGGGCAACGTTTTTCTTTCGGTTATCCTGCGTGCCCTAACTTGGAGGATCAGGAAAAACTATTCGGCTTATTAAAGCCTGAGGATATTGGCGTTCACCTTACAGAAGGTTTTATGATGGAGCCTGAAGCATCTGTTTCAGCGATTGTTTTTGCTCATCCCGATGCTCGCTACTTCAATGTTTAAGGCGTAAAATAGGAGGATATAGATAGTCAATGAATTGACTATCTATATCCATTCCATTGAATCATTGAAGAGTGTGAGGACAATTTCATTAAGGAAGTGAGCAGGATGATTCGATTCATGGAAGAAAAAGATATACCTGAGGTTTTAGACATCTATAATGATATTATTTTAACAAGTAAGGCTGTCTACCGATATGATATACAAACTTTAGATGAAAAAATGCGATGGTATAAGGAGCAGCAAGCATTCGGCAATCCACTGCTTGTATTTGTGGAAAATGGGATTGTTGCTGGCTTTGCTACTTATAGTCAATTCCGTCCTTACCCTGGTTATCAATATACAATGGAGCATTCCGTCTACGTGCATAATGAGCATTATCAAAAGGGGATTGCAACGAAGCTCATGCATAAGCTTATAGCGATTGCAGAGGAGCGTGGTGTCAAAACACTCGTTGCTGGCATTGATGGAGAAAACATTGCTAGCATTAAAGCACATGAAAAATTAGGTTTTGAATATGCAGGTACAATTAAAAATGCAGGCTATAAATTTGAACAATGGCTAGACCTTGTGTTCTATCAGTTGCATTTGAATGGACAAACATCATAAAAAGGATATGACAAATGTCATATCCTTTTTATGATGTTTGCGTCTGTTACTGACTTGTACTCTTGTTTTATGATGAGGTCATAAGAAAAAAAGAAACGAGGGAGTAAAGGATGGCAACTATTAAAGAAAAAACAAAAAAGTTACGCCAAGATGTAGCGCCATTTGCTAAATCTAATACGGGTAAAAGTGTTTTTCAAATGATAAATACACTTGTACCGTTAATTGCATTGTGGGTGGCTGGTTACTTATTAGTAGATGTTTCACCTTGGCTAACAGTTGGCTTAAGTGCCATTTCAGCGGGGTTTGTCGTACGAACTTTTATTATTTTTCACGATTGCACACACGGATCATTTTTCAAAAGTAAAAAGGCAAACGACTGGGTTGGATTTTTTACTGGAGTGCTAACATCATTCCCATATGAAAAATGGAAACGTGAACATACAATTCACCATGCAACAAGCTCAAACCTAGACAAGCGTGGTATTGGTGATATTGATATGATGACAGTGGAAGAATATATGCAAGCTTCAAAGGGACAACGATTATGGTATCGCTTTTATCGTAACCCATTCGTTATGTTTGGGTTAGGACCATTATATATGGTGCTTATCTTAAATCGTTTTAATCGTAAGGATGCAAGAAAGAAAGAACGCTTGAACACAATTTTAACGAATATCGTTATGGTCGGAATTTGTGCTGCTTTAATTTTCTTCATGGGCTGGCAAGCATTTTTATTAGTCCAAGGCGTTACCTTATTTATTGCTGGTTCTTTAGGAATTTGGCTGTTTTATATTCAGCACACATATGAAGATTCTTATTTTGAACATGAATCAGAATGGGATTATGTTAAAGCCGCAGTGGAAGGTAGCTCGTATTATAAATTGCCAAAGATTTTACAATGGGTTACAGGGAATATTGGTTTCCACCATGTCCATCACTTAGCTCCTCGAGTACCTAACTATAATCTTGAAAAAGCACATAATGAAACGCCGCCTTTACACATGGCAACAACGATTACGTTACGTACAAGTTTAGAATCATTACGTTACAAGTTATATGATGAAGATCAAGGCAAATTTGTATCGTTTAAAGAAGTAAATGAAATCATCAAACGCAAAGCAAGAGGCAGTATTGCCGCTTAGTTGAAAACAGCCATCTCTGCAAACGAGATGGCTGTTTTATGTAAAAGGATGGGTTTTGTCTAAAGCATGTGCAGGCATAAATTAAATTTTCTTGTTATAATAAGGGAAAAGTAGGAAAGAGCGTGAGATTATGTTGAGGAAATGGCATAGTATTATTCCGAATAGTCCAATGCTCAGTGTATATTTATGGATTATTTTTTGTTTCCTACCGTTTTTCTTCATTTTTAGGAAATCATCTTATATCGAAATCTCGATTGGCATTACGTTTTTAATGCTTTATTTTATTTTCTATCGATTTTCCATGAATTCGAAAAGCGGTTTAGTTTATATGTGGATCAGCTTTGAAATGGCCATCAATATTGTCATGACCATCTTATATGGCTATGTGTATCTATCTATTTTCACAGCATTTTTTATTGGCAACATACGAAGACCTGTCGGCTTTTATATTATGTACGGTCTACATATTGGGTTTACAGTTATATCTACCGGTGTCGGCTTCTTTGTGGAGCTTCACTTATTTTTATCGCAGCTACCTTTTGTTGTGCTAACCATTCTAGCTGTTGTTCTTTTACCATTAACAATTTATTCCAAAAATAAACGTGAAAACTTAGAGGGGCAGTTAGAAACAGCTAATGAACGTATTGCCGAGTTAATTGTTTTTGAGGAACGACAACGAATTGCTCGTGATTTGCATGATACTTTGGGGCAAAAATTGTCCATGATTGGCTTAAAAAGTGATCTAGCTTCTAGGTTGATTGAACGTGATCCACAGCAGGCTTTGATTGAGATTAAGGATATACGCCAGACGGCAAGCATTGCCTTAAAAGAGGTTCGTGAATTGGTGTCAGACATGCGGACGGCAAAATTTGAGGATGAGCTAATGCGTATTTCTCAAATACTAAAGGCAGCAGAAATGGAGTTTGTTTTTGAAGGAGATAAAAATGCATTGCAAGTTCCGCCACTTGTCGAAAATGTTTTATGCATGTGCCTAAAAGAGGCGGTTAATAATGTTGTCAAACATAGTGGAGCAACAAAATGTGAAATTGCTTTCCATCAAAACTTTAAGGAAGTTTACTTAATCGTTCGGGATAACGGACAAGGTATTACGAAAAAACAAGCATGGAAAACGGGGAACGGATTGAAGGGAATGCGGGAACGCTTAGAGTTTATTAATGGGTCCTTTAAGATTGAAAGTGTTGAGGGTACTACATTAACGGTAACTATACCAGTGGCTATTACGCATCAAAATGTCAAAGAAAATCTGAAGAACATATAGAATAGAAAAGAGGCTTGTGACATGATACGAATTGTGATCGCTGAAGATCAGGGGATGCTATTAGGGGCTCTTCGCTCTTTACTTAGTATGGAAGAGGATATGGAGGTCGTCGGCTTAGCAAAAAATGGTGAGGAAGCATTGACGCTGGTGGCAGAGCATCAGCCTGATATTTGTATTATGGATATTGAAATGCCAGTGAAAACGGGACTAGACGCAGCAGAAGAAATGCATAGTATTGGCTCAGATTGTAAGGTCATTATTTTAACTACATTTGCCAGACCAGGTTATTTCGAGCGTGCTAGGAAAGCGGGCGTAAGAGGCTATTTATTAAAGGATAGCCCTATTGAGGAATTAGTAAGTGGGATTCGTACAATAATGGACGGTAAACGTATTTATGCACCAGAGCTTGTTGATTTTGTCTATGAGGATGATAGTGAAAATCCTTTAACAGAGCGTGAAAGCCAGGTGCTGACACTTGTGGCAGAGGGCAAGACGACAAAGGAAATTGCGGCAGAGCTCTTTTTATCTGCTGGAACGGTACGTAATTATATTTCAACCATTTTAGAAAAACTAAATGTTGGTAATCGTATTGAGGCCATTGCACGCTTTAAAGAAAAAGGATGGAACAAATAAAGAGAACCTTATCGCATGAGCGCGATAAGGTTCGTTTTTTTACTTTTTGCGTTTTGTTATACGTCCAAGAACGAATGCACCTGCTGCTACAGCAAGAACAGTATTCGTTTTTTTCGTAAACACTTGTTTTGTTACAAGGTTAAGGTTTTGAGGACGTTCAGCTAAACGGCGCATAAAGTAGCCGTACCAATCTTCACCGAATGGAACGTACACACAGAAGTTATAGCCTTCTTTTGCAAGCTCTTTTTGCATATCAGTGCGGAAACCGTATAGCATTTGGAATTCAAATTTATCAAGTGGAATATTATGATCTGCAACAAAGCGTTTTACGTGTGCGATGATATTATGATCATGTGTTGCAATTGACGTAAATTTGCCGTGTAGCAAGTGATATTCAATCAACTCAATAAAGTTTAAATCAATATCTAATTTATCTTGATAGGCGACTTCTACAGGCTCTTTATAAGCACCTTTTACAATACGTAAACGGTAGTCCTTGAATTTTTCGATATCGTCTTTTGCACGGTAAAAGTAGGATTGAATAACTGTACCAACATTATTAAATGTTTTAGATAACTCTTCTACCATATCAAAGGATGTTTGAAGACGGCCGTAGTCTTCCATATCAAAGTTAACAAATATATCATAAGAAGCGGCTTTTTCTACTATTTCATACAGGTTGTCATAACAAAAATCAACATCAATGTCTAAACCTAATTGAGATGGTTTTAATGAAATATGTGCAGCAACACCGTTCTCATGGATGGCTTCGATTACAGTAAGGATTTTTTCTTTTGCAGCCGTTGCTTCTTCTTTACTTGAAACAAATTCACCTAGGTTGTCTACCGTACAAGAAATATTATGTGCATTTAGTTCTTTGATGCTTGCAATTGTTTCTTCAATATTTGTACCAGCTACTACACTCTGTGCTCCTAATTTTAGGCCATATTTCTTTGCAGCACTATTTAATAGTTGGTTTTCAGATAACTGGATGAAAAAATCGCGTAATAACATGGTCATTCTCCTAACTGCATTTTCTTTTTAGTATAACATAAATGTTTTAAACTATATTCATTTCAGCTTAACAATTATTTCATATCAAGTATTTGCATACGTTCATTAAATAGCACAGGATAACTTAAAAAACCAATCATGATGCTGGATAATGTTGCTGTTGTTAAGAGTGCAAAGATGATTAAAAGTTGAAATTGGACAGCATGGATAGGGTCAGCCCCACCAATAATTTGCCCACTCATCATACCTGGTAGCTGTACTAAACCGATTGTTTTTTGGCTTTCAATCGTAGGAATCATACTAGCTTTTACGGCATTGATCAGTTGGCGATGAACGGCTTGTTTTGGCGTGCCACCTAGCGATAAAATTAATTCCATTTGATCTTTATGGCTACTAATTTCAGCTGTAAAACGATTTAAAAATAAAATGGACAGCACCATCGAATTGCCAATTAACATCCCACTAATCGGAATGATATACTGGGCAGTAGCTGGAACAATATGAAATCCTAGCAAGACACCTTGTGTAACAATTTCTATGACGACAAGTGTCAGTGCTATTTTCCAAGTAATTCCTTTAATACCCACCCCTTTTTTTCGTGCATTTAATGTTGCGACGACAATCATTAGCGCTACCATGAGAAGTATATAACCATAACTATTGGCGTCAAAAACAAATTTTAAAATATAGCCGACAGCAAGCAATTGAACAATGGAACGTAACGTTGCAATGAGCGTATCTTTTTCAAGACCCAACTTTAATGTTTTAGATAATATGAGAGGAATACAGACAAAGATTAGGGTTAAGGATAAGGCTGTAAATGTCATTGATTAACCCCCTGAACAAACGCTGCAACACGTGGATTCGTTGGGGCTTCAAGTAAAGCACTTTTACCAGTTTCAATTAACTCACCATCCATCATAACCCATGTATAGTGACCAATTGTCAATGCTTGTTGCAAATTATGTGTAATCCAAATTATCGTGACATTGTATTTTTTGTTAATAGTAGCAATCAATTTTTCAATTTCTTGTACGGATTGACGATCCAGCGCAGATGTAATTTCATCTAATAATAAAATAGAGGATTGATTGATCAGGGTTCGTGCAATGGATACCTTTTGACGTTGTCCACCAGACAATTCACTTGTTGATTGGTGTAAGAAGCTTTCGTTTAATCCAACATCCTCTAAATATTGGACAGCCTCCTGCTGCGAGAGTTTTTGCCCCTGTAGTGTACGGGGAAGGGCGAGATTATCTAGCACTGTACCTGCTATCATCGGAGCTGCCTGTAAAGCAATACCAACATGTCTCCTTAAAGCGGTGGGCTCATATGTAGAAATAGGCTGATTTTCAACGAGTATATGCCCGTTTGTTGGTGACAGAAGACCATTACATAATTTAAGTAGCGTTGTTTTACCAGCACCAGAAGGACCAACAAGAGTCGTAATTTGCCCTTTTGGAAATGACCCAGTAATTGACTTTAATATTATTTTGTCATTTACTGAAAAATGAACTTGTTGAAAGTGAATGGCAGGCTCATATAACGTATTCATTTATTGAAGCTCCTTTGTTATAGTCGGTAAAATAAATGTAGCATGAAATGACTGGAAGATGCAGTTTAAATAGTAGAAAGTAGGGGATTTGGAAATGCAAATATTGTATGTCGATACATTAACGTATACACAGGGGGATATGTATCTAGTGGCTTCAGATAAAGGTCTTGTCTATATAGGAACACCAAATGCATCATTTGAGGAAGTAGAAGTGTGGGCTAAAAAACCTTTTAAAGGGTATGGCTTTGAAGAAAATCCAGAAAAATTACAGCCATATAAGGCTCAGTTAACTGCTTATTTTAACAAGGAGCTTACTGAGTTTGACCTACCTGTCCATGTAAAGGGAACACCTTTTCAATTAGCCGTTTGGGATGCCCTAAAAGAATTGCCTTATGGTACAACAACATCCTATGGTAATATCGCACAACGCATTGGTAATCCGAAAGCAGTTAGAGCTGTAGGAACTGCAATTGGTGCAAATCCAATACTAGCGATTATTCCATGCCATCGAGTCATTGGCAAAAATGGTCAATTAACAGGCTTCCGAAGTGGCCTCGCTATGAAACAGTTTTTACTTGAGTTAGAGCAAGTTTAAATTAAGTGAAGGTTAATGAAGGGGTTTGAGCAATGGGAAGAGCGTTTCGAGCAAAAGGAAATTAACAATAATCCCCAAACTAAAGGCCACTAAAAAAGAAAAATCTGCCCCCATCATCTAGAGATACAGGAGCAGATTTTTCCACTAGCTATACATGTTGTTCTTCTTGGACATTGCTTTGTGATTTACCGAAATGTGTTAAGCGATGAGCAAAGGTTTCTCCTCTTACAGCAGAGCTTTTGAAAATGTCTTGGAATTCGTAAGCAGGAGCACCATGCTCCATTACATCTAAACCAGCAATCTCTTCTTCAGCTGTTACACGTAATGGGATAAATGCTTTGATAATCAATAAGCCTGCTGACACAGATACGCTAACCCAGGCAACTGTTGCGATGACACCGATTGCTTGAATCCCTAGTAGACCAAAACCACCGCCATACAATAAACCTTGACCACCAATGTCAAATAAACCAACTGCCAATGTTCCCCAAATACCACAAATACCGTGAACCGCAATCGCTCCAACAGGATCATCTACTTTTAGCTTCCATTCAAGGAAACGTACACCTTCTACAAGTAATGGCGCGGCGATTAAGCCGATGATGAGGGAGCCCATGATACTGACATTCGCAGCACCAGCCGTAATCCCTACAAGCCCGGCTAATGCACCGTTTAATGTAAGGGAGCCATCAATATGACCGTAACGGAATTTCGTATAGAAAGCGGTAGCAACTACACCAGCAGCTGCTGCAAAGAATGTATTGGAAATAACACTAGGAACAAGTTCAGGATCGGCAGCTAACGTTGAAGCTCCATTAAAGCCGAACCAACCAAACCAAAGTAAAAATACGCCTAAAGCTCCTAATGGAATACTGTGTCCTGTAATTACATTTACTCGACCATTTTCATATTTACCAAGTCGAGGTCCAACCATAACAGCTGCGACAAATGCTGCGACAGCCCCCGTTAAGTGAACAACTGTAGAGCCGGCAAAATCAACAAAGCCTAGATCTGTTAACCAGCCTTGCCCACTCCAAACCCAGTGACCAACAACAGGATAAACAACTAAAGACATAAGTATAATGACGCCGATATAAGCAAAAATATTAGTACGTTCTGCGACAGCGCCAGACAAAATCGTTGCTCCAGTTGCAGCAAACATTGTTTGGAAGATAAAGAAGGAAAGATCATCTACTCCTTTTAAAGCAAAGCCGCTAGTGCCGAAAATACCACCTACTGTGTCGCCGAACATAATGGCGTAACCACATAAAAAATAGACAATGCCACCAAGGGAAATCGTTAGGAAATTCTTCATGATGATATTGACGGCATTTTTCGAGCGGGTAAATCCAGCCTCGACCATAGCAAAACCAGCGTGCATAAAGAATACTAAAATAGTGCCAAGCATCACCCAAATTAAATTAACCGATAATAATACTGCATCCATCTATATCTTCCCCCTTTACTCTACTGCAATCGATCCGACTTCTTTTGTTCGGATACGAATTGCTTGTTCTACTGGATAAATGAAAATCTTTCCGTCCCCGACCTTGCCAGTTGCTGCTTCACGCAATAAAATCTCTACGATGGCATCGATTTTCCCATCGTCCACAATCATTTCCAATTTCAATTTAGGTAAAAATTCAATTTCATACGTATTGCCGCGAAAGAGTCCTGTTCTACCTAACTGACGACCACAGCCGGCAATTTCAGAGACGCTTAAACCTGCAATTCCTTCCTTTGCAAGTCCGTCCCGAACGGCCCCAAAAACTTCAGGACGAATGATTGCTTCAATTTTTTTCATGTGTACCAGCTCCTTGCGTAAATTTAATTTACATGTTAAAACGGAATAAAAATCAATGCAATTGTTTTTTTAGAATGCATGTTATATTACCTTACATATTATATTTCTATTCTCGAAATAGTTTGCAGAAAATGTTTTTATAAAAGGAATGAAAGCGGTACTAAAAAATGTGTCTAAAATGTGAACAGTTCTAAATTTTCTGACTATTTATGTTAGAAAACCTAACATCAAATAGAAGATATGTAAAACGCAAGAATTTGGGTATATAGTGTATACTAGGACTAATTATCAAAGCGGAAGAAGGGGTTTCTTTTGAGATCAAACTATGCAGATGATAGCTTAGCGCTACACACAGACTTATATCAAATTAATATGGCAGAATCCTACTGGGCGGATGGCATACATAATAAAAAAGCAGTTTTTGAATTATATTTTAGGAAATTACCTTTTGGTAATGGCTATGCCATATTTGCTGGGTTAGAGCGAATGCTTGATTATCTACGTGATTTTCATTTTAGCGAATCCGATATTACCTATTTACGTGAGGAAGTGGGCTACAAGGAGGACTTTATCGAGTACTTGAAAAATATTCGATTCACAGGGGATATGTATTCTATGGTAGAAGGGGAGCTTGTTTTTGCCAATGAACCGATTGTTCGAATTGAAGCTCCATTAGTGGAAGCGCAGCTTATTGAAACGGCATTGCTTAATATTGTTAATTACCAAACATTAATTGCCACAAAGGCAAGCCGTATTAAACAAATTACTAAAAATGAAGTGGCGATGGAATTTGGGACAAGGCGTGCACAGGAAATGGATGCAGCTATTTGGGGAACTCGTGCTGCGTTTATAGGGGGCTTTGCTTCTACTAGTAATGTTCGTGCAGGTAAACTTTTTAATATTCCTGTCTCTGGTACACACGCACATGCGTTAGTACAAGCTTATAAAAATGATTATGATGCATTCCATGCTTATGCTAAACGTCATCGTGATTGTGTTTTTTTAGTAGATACTTACAATACATTGAAATCAGGTGTGCCAACTGCTATTAAAGTAGCTAAAGAGCTAGGAGACAAAATTAACTTTATTGGCATACGTTTAGATAGCGGTGATATCGCGTTTTTATCAAAAGAAGCTCGTCGTATGTTGGATGCTGCAGGCTTCCAGGATGCCAAAATCATTGTCTCGAATGATTTAGATGAATACACAATCTTAAATTTAAAATCTCAAGGTGCAAAAGTAGATGTTTGGGGAATTGGTACAAAGCTTATTACAGCTTACGATCAGCCTGCATTAGGTGCAGTTTATAAAATGGTGGCTATCGAAAATAGCGAAGGGCAACTTGAAGATACAATCAAAATTTCGGCTAATGCGGAAAAGGTATCAACGCCAGGATTAAAAAATGTCTATCGTATTATCGATAAAAAAAATGGGAAGGCAGAGGGCGATTATATTACGATGCAAGAAGAAAACCCTCAAGCTGAGGAACGCATAAAAATGTTCCATCCAATCCATACATTTGTATCAAAGTTTGTCACAAATTTTGAAGCAAAAAATTTACATCAGCATGTCATTAAAAATGGAGTAATCAATTATCAAAATCCTACTTTGGTGGAAATGCGTGATTATGCTGCGGAAAATTTAGAATTGCTGTGGGATGAATATAAGCGTGCGATGAATCCTGAAGAGTATCCAGTCGATCTCAGCCAAAAATGCTGGGATAATAAAATGCGTAATATTGAAGAAGTGCACAATATGGTTAAGCGAATGTAAATAAGAGGAGTGACGGGTACAATGACTTTACAACAACAAATTATTGAAGAATTACGTGTATTGCCTACTATTAATGTACAGGAAGAAATACGTAAATCCATTGATTTTTTAAAGGAATATGCACAACACTATAGCTTTGTAAAAGGATTCGTTCTTGGTATTTCTGGTGGTCAAGATTCGACGTTAACAGGAAAACTAGCACAGTTGGCAATTGATGAACTAAATGCAGAGGCTGGGGAAATGAAGTATTCTTTTTTGGCTGTACGTTTACCATATGGCGTGCAGGCTGATGAACAAGATTGTCAGGATGCCATTGATTATATAAAACCAACGAAAATTTACACTGTGAATATAAAAAATGCTGTAGATGCTAGTGTGTTGGCTTTAGCAAATGCAGGCGTTGAGCTGAATGATTTTGTGAAAGGGAATGAAAAAGCTCGTGAGCGTATGAAGGTGCAATATTCAATTGCCGCGATGAATGGGGCAGTTGTGTTAGGAACGGATCATGCTGCGGAGGCTATTACGGGGTTTTATACAAAATTTGGTGATGGTGGAGCGGACTTAATGCCGATTTTTCGTCTAAATAAACGACAAGGTAAGCAACTGTTAGCAGAACTTAAATGTCCTGAGCATCTTTATAAAAAGGTGCCAACAGCGGATTTAGAGGAGAATCGTCCATCATTGCCAGACGAAGTGGCACTTGGTGTATCATATGATCAAATCGATGATTATTTAGAGGGAAAAGAAATTCCTGAAGAACCACGCCGAATCTTAGAAGGATATTATTTGCGTTCTCAACATAAACGTCATATGCCAATTACAATATTTGATGATTTTTGGAAGTAAGATGAGTGAAAAGAGTTATGAAAAAGTGAACTTCGCTTTTGAAAATAGCTCTTTTCTCTCTTTTTTTATGCCATTTGGTTCTATGTTGTTAATGATCAGCATATAATGTCGATATAATTACCTATAAGGATAATAAAATGTAGGGGAGGGTAACTTTTTATGAGGACTTCTAGAGTGAGTGCAACGACAAGCAGTGTTTTTCGGCAAGAAAATCAGTATTTGCATGCTGGGGATATTAGCCATAACTTTGGGCAAAATCCACAAAAACTATTTAAAAATAGTTTGCAAAAAAATAAAGAGAAGAAGCACAGTTCAATAAATGCACCAAATCAACAGCAGCAACATCAACATACAGCGCCTATTCATATGGATAGTGCTAGTGATTTACAAATTCGTCGGGAATTAAATGAAACTGCGTTAAAGCTAAGCCGTTTAAGCAAACAAAAGAAGCGACTCAATAGTTACCGTTCTTCCATATAAATAACGAGCTCTCCACATGCATAGTGTGGGGAGTTTTTATATAAGAGTGGAAAAAGAATTGCTCTAAATTCAAAATATTTGAAGTGAAGATGTTCATTGAATGTTCAAGATAATTTTTCCAATTCTTCACTCCGATTTTTAACTAATTTCACAACTAATCTGTAATGTAGAGTATAGCAACAGAAAACTAAATTTGGAGGAAATAGTTGTGAAAAAATTATGGTTACCTGCACTAATATTATTATTTGTACTTGCAGCATGTGGCAGTGAAAAAGCCCAAGTGAAAGAGAAGGAAACGGAGCAAGAGGCTACGAAAAATGAAACAGCAACATTGAAAGAAGATTCTGTCCAGGTTGCTTCGCTAGTAGACCCACGGTTACAAGAGCCAAAGGAAGATACAGTTTGTGAAATGTGTAATATGAAGGTTTACATGAAAGATCACGAGATGGGAGTATTTTCAACACAAGCTATAAAAGAAGATGGGTCCATTGCTTTTTATGACGATATTGGCTGTTTGTTGAACGCGGAGGTTGCCAATGAAGAAAAAAATGAAAAATTTGTCCGTGATTTTGTGACAAAGGATTGGGCAAAGGTTGAAGATGTAACTATTGTGAAAACAGAGCTGAAATCTCCAATGAACTGGGGCTATATTTATTTTGTGAACAAGGCTGAAGCAGATAAATATATCCAAGAAAATTCGAAAGCTTACGTTGAAGATCTACAAAAAATTAAAGATGATGCATTGGAGAGACGTAAGAAGAAAATGATGCAAAAAAAGGCTGAGGAAGAAAATGGCGAATCTGGTTCCATGCATTCGAATGAAATGAATCATGAACAAGAGGGACACAGTCATTAAAGCGTTAGACTAGGGGGCATTCCTCTAGTCTTTTCATGCTGAATGGGGAGGTGAAGAGTGATGAAACAAATCAGTTTTTTCTTTTTGTTTTTTCTATTTACAAGTCAAACGGCATATGCGGAATTTGATATTCAATTTGCTATTGATCAAGCGAAAACTGGAGAGATTATTCATATTCCTGCTGGTCGTTACCAAGGGAATTTTACGGTGAAGAAACCAATTATACTACGCGGAGAAGAGGGGGTTGAGTTGTATTCTTTAAATAATAACCCTGCACTAAAAATTGAACATGTAGCTAATGTCTCTGTAGAAAATATAATGATAAGTGCAAAAAACAAAGGCATTGTAGCCAATGAGGCAGAGAATCTAGAGTTGAGAGAGATAGAGGTAAAAGATGTTCAAGTAGGTATCCATATTCAACGTTCAAAGCATGTTCGAATTTTAGAAAATAGGATTATTGGTAATCAGTCACATTATGCTGAAAAAGGCAATGGGATTGCTGTGTTTAAAAGCGAGGACATTGCCATCGAACAAAATACTATTGAACAAGTGCAAGATGGTATATACGTAGAAGAAGTGAAGCAAATCGATGTTCAACGAAACAAGGTGACGAATAGCCGTTACGGAACACACTTTATGTATTCGAGTGGTGTGGAGGTGCTTTTCAATACGTATTCACATAATGTTACAGGTCTAATGGTCATGATGACTACTGACTTAGAAATAGCTAATAATACAGTCAGTAGCCATAACGATTTCAATAGCTATGGTCTTTTAATGTATGACACTCAGCAAGCAATGATAAGAAAAAATAGCTTTCATAATAATCGAGTAGGTGTAGCATTGCAAAAAAGTTCAGACATTCAAATACAAGAAAATTGCTTTCGAATGAATCAGACCGCATTAGAAGGTACAAAGGTAGAGGATGACTCAATCATAAATGATAATCAGTTTACGGGAAATATATTAACGGCAAGATCAGACCACCAAGGTTTGCGTCTCATTGGCAATTTTTATGATGATTATACTGGGATAGATGTTGCGGGCGATGGTTTCGGGGATGTTCCCTACGTAGCTGTATCGAGCTTTGGACAGTGGATGGTGAGACAACCAGTTTATCAATTTTTTGTAGCATCACCAAGCGTCATGATCTTGACGTCACTAGATCAGCAAATTAATAAAACAGAACAAAATCTACTCGTAGATAATGAACCAAAATTACTTAGCGATATGAGAAAGACGGAGTTTTCGATAAATATCATACAATTGTTAATTGGTCTAGTGGTATCTATGTGTGGTTTATGGTTTTGGAAAAGAGGGATGCGAATATGACTAGATGGATAACTATTTTGATTTTATGCAGTGCACTATTGGTAGGATGTAGCGATAAAACATATAAACCACGTGAGATTATCAGTGAAACAGATGTTTGTGAAATTTGTAATATGAGTATTGTTCATAATGAATATGCTGGACAGATTGTTTTGAAAAATGGAGACTATGAGATTTTTGATGATATTGGGTGTCTGATGGAATATCTTGAGCTAAATGGTGAGGATGAAGTTGGCGCAGCCTATATTAAAAATAAGGCAAACAATGAATGGATTGACATTTATAAAGCGACATTTGTGTACAACAAAGAGTATTGGACTCCGATGAACTATGGAGTTCTAGCATTTGCGACAAAAGATGAAGCGCAAAAATGGATGACTAATGAAGGAGATGGTCAACTATTGGCTTATCAGGATTTGCTAACGTTTAATTGGGGGATACATGAGTGATGTTTGTGAAAATAGAGCTGAAGCAAATTTTAAGAAGTCGTTGGATGCAACTAGTAGCCTTTCTTTTTACATTTGTTTTTGTAGCAATTATTGTCATTCAACAAATGGCTTTACCTGATATCGAGGGTTTTACACGTCAAACAGCATCATTTTTAAATGTATTATTGTTTCTATTACCATTATTTATTGTAAGCATTGGAAGTATGAGTATAGCTGGTGATATAGAATCTGGTTGGTATTCGTTACTAAAAACCTATCCGATGAAACGACGACAATATATTATAGGCAAATATGTAGCAACATCACTTGCCTTTTTACTGGTTGTGTTAGTGGCATTTGGTGTTGTCTTAGCATTAGGTGGTTTTTTAGGCGGCGTACGATTACCGTTTGTTTTAGTTACCCTCACGCTATTAAGTATCTTTATTTTTGTATCAATAGGTATTGCACTGGGGGCATTTGCCCAAACAAGGTTATTTGCACTAGCATTATCACTTGTTGTATGGTCCTTTTTTTTATTGCTTATATCTTATGCTTTAATGGCTCTAGGTGCAGTTGTAGCTGGTCATGTTTTACAAAAGCTTACCATCATAACGATACATATAAATCCTGTGGAATGGCTGCGCTTTGGTTATTTTATATTCAGCAATCAAGCTAGTGTGCTTGGTCCAGCGTTTTATGGAGTAACGAAGTTTTATTTGTCGCCATTGGGTCACGTGGTATATGGGATTGTGACGACTTGTTGGATTGTTTTGCCGCTTATGCTTGCTACGAAGTTATTAAAGGGGGACCAGCAACGATGATTCTTTTAGAAGCGAAAAATGTAGCTAATGTCTATGATAATGATAGAGGTTTAAAAGAAGCAACCTTTACATTGCATTCAGGTCGAATTTTAGCGCTGGTTGGAGGCAATGGAGCAGGAAAGAGTACGTTGATTCGACTATTAACGGGTCAAGAAAAGCAAAAATCTGGGGAAATGATATGGCATAAACCACAGGCAATTCGTTATATGCCTGACGATGTAGATTTCCCTACTATGCTAACTGCCGCTGAAATTTTAGAGTTGTTGGCATCTTTAAAACAAGTAGATAAATATGAACAAGAGCACGTTTTGAAGCGCGTTTCCTTGTGGGACGTTCGCAGGCAACAGGCTAAACAGTTTTCTAAGGGAATGCTACAACGATTAAATCTTGCGCAAAGCTTACTTGGCAGCGGTTCTTTGTTGATCTTAGATGAACCGACTAATGGCCTTGATCCGTTTTGGATAGCGCAGCTGAAAAATATGATGTTGGAGGAAAAGGAGAAAGGGAATACGGTCATATTTTCTACACACTTGCTGTCTTTTGCTGAAGAAATAGCAGATGATATATTAGTTTTACATGAAGGGAAAATTATTGTTTCTGGGACGATAACTAATATTTTTTTACAAGAAGATGCTACATCGTTGGAAGAAATATGGTTAAAAAGAATAAATTTGTAACATTCTATTACGGAATGACGTTATATAATAAGGACTAGGCTTGTTTGATAACATTCAAACAAGCCTTCTTTATGAGGATCAATAGTATGTAGCGGTTTCAGATAATTGTTTTAGAAGACAGATTTCGCTATGCTTAGGATAAGTTATCGTGCAATTCACACAATTGCCTGATGGAATGGGAGGCTTTTTTGATTTATGAATTCTCAAATACAGGATGTTTTAGAAAATATAGAAAAAGTAATGATTGGTAAAAGAGAGGTTGCTGAGCTTAGTCTTGTCGCATTATTAGCGAGAGGGCATGTCTTGTTAGAGGATGTACCTGGAGTAGGAAAGACGATGATGGTACGAGCGCTTGCGAAATCCTTTGACGCTCAGTTTAAACGCATTCAATTTACGCCAGATTTATTGCCTTCAGATGTAGTTGGTATATCTATTTATAATCCAAAAACAATGGAGTTTGAATTTCGCCCAGGACCAATTATGGGGGATGTTGTATTAGCAGACGAAATAAACCGTACGTCGCCAAAAACACAATCTGCCTTATTAGAGGGCATGGAGGAGGCATCTGTCACAATTGACGGAAAAACACTGCTAATTAACCAGCCATTTTTTGTTATGGCCACACAAAATCCGATTGAACATGAGGGTACCTATCCTTTACCAGAGGCACAACTGGATCGCTTTTTATTGAAGATAAAAATGGGTTACCCATCTAGAGGGCAGGAAGTAGAAATTTTGCGAAGAGCTGAAAATGGTAAACCAATTGAAAAAATCGAATCAGTGTTATCTGTAACGCAATTAATTGAATTGCAGGAGCTTGTTCAGGGCGTGTATGTGGAAGATTCAGTTAAAAATTATATGGTGGAGCTTGCTGCCCAAACAAGGGAAAATAGCTATGTTTATTTAGGGGTGAGTCCGCGGGCAACATTAGCGCTAATGAAAGCTTCTCAAGCTTATGCATTTATGAAAGGGCGCAGCTATGTGACACCCGATGATGTTCAATATCTTGTGCCATTTGTCTTTAACCATCGTTTAGTTTTAAAACCAGATGCACGCTACGATAACGTAGCCGCAGACGAAATAATCAAGCGCATTATTGCGAGTATACCTGTTCCGACTAAAAGGTTTGCAGAACAATGAAGAAATGGAAAGGCTTTTTAGAAAAAAGCAAACATTTTTTATTGATTACCTTTTTGATGGTCGTAACATTTAGTTACGCTATGTTCCAAGGAGGATTCGTCAGCTGGTTTGTATTTTTTACGGTTAGTCCATTTTTAGTGTACGCACTCTTGTTCCTTGTAGTGAGAGAAGATATTTTACTTGTAGAGCGTAAAATTGAACCAAATCATATAGAACGAGGGCAATCGGCAAAGGTGTTTATTACGATAGAAAGAAGAACACGTTTCCCATTTGCCTATATCATGATGGAGGAACTTGTAGATAGTGAAGGGTTAGTACAGGCTAAAATAGAAAATTCAAATGCCATTAAGTTTGTTGGCTTTAGGAAAAAATTTAGCTGGCATTATGACTTGGAAAAGATGCCTCGTGGAGAGCATCGCTACTTAGGGGTTACAATGGTTTTCTATGATTTCTTTGGCTGGGCAAAAAAGCCTGTCATAGCAGAAAAGGAACAAACTATTTTAATTTATCCGAGAATCAGGGAGATGAAATACGCTACCCTTCAAACGAAATATGATGTTGGCTCTATGATGTCACCCTATTCCATTGTAAAGGACACATCTATGGCTGTTGGGTTAAGAGAGTATGTTCCAGGAGATCGCTTTTCATGGATTCATTGGAAATCATTTGCGAGAACGCAAACCTTACAATCGAAGGAGTTTGAGGATCGACAATCTTCAGAGTTATTGCTCGTATTAGACGCTAAAAAATCTCCAATGTTTGAAGAAAAAGTGGAGTTAGTAGCATCCATGCTACAGATGATTGTTCAAGAACGAGGAGATTTATCTTTTATTTCTGCTGGAGAAATGACGAAAGTATTCCCGGTTATACAAGGTGAAAAGCAATTAGATCAGATTATGTATCATTTAGCTGCTATAAAGCCTACAGAGAATGTCAAATTCAGATTTTATGATCAGCAATCTTTTAAGCAAGTTGCAACATTGCTTTATGTGACAAGTGATGTATCAGAAGAATTACTACATACTCTTGCGAATTTAGTGAAAAGCTGTATTTGTTTTGTAGTGGCAAAACAGCCACCTGTGCAATCTGAGCTTATGATGCGCTATAAACATATACAAATCGTTTATGTAGACCCAACAGATTTTTATCATTTATTCACGGAGGTGATGAAACCGTGAAACGACCATTAGGGGAATTTATAGAATTAACCATTGCGTATATTATTATATTCTTCATTTTGCGTGAATGGCTTATTCCTATTATGCAATTAACGAATACTGGCGGGATGCAACTCTTCCTTGTGTTTATTGGTTTATCCCTAGCGTTAAGTTTATGCCGAGTACACCCAATATTATCTGGATTAGTGAAGTTAGGCTATATTACTTGGCTTATTGTCTTCACTTATAGTACAAGCCCCGTTTTTTCAGGAGAAACTTTACCGTTTTTATTGTCTGAATGGACAGGGAATATGGCCTCTATACTATCGGGGGATTTTGGACAAGTATCAAATGCCTTTAGGACAGTGCTATTTCTTGTATTAATTTGGATGCTTGTTTATTTAATTCACCATTGGGTTTCAGTGCGGAAAAATATATTTTACTTTTTTGCTATGACTGTCTTCTTTATTGCCACATTAGATACGTTTAGTGATTATGATGGTAAAGCGGCTATTGTAAAAGTTATTGTACTTGGATTAATTATGACAGGAGTACTCTTTGTTAAACGTCTATGGCTTCAAGTTGAGACAACAAGTACTATACTGGAGAAATGGAAAATTGTTATTCCGATGCTTGTCTCAGTATTGCTTGTTAGCTCTGTCGCATTCTTTTTACCAAAGACAGGACCAACATGGGCAGATCCTGTGCCATTCATCCAAGAAATTACTGGCCAAGCTGGAAGCGGAACTGGGGAAAAATCAGTTGGCTATGGCCAAGATGATAGTCAGCTCGGAGGCCCATTCCAAGGGGATAATACATTAATTTTCACGGCTTCTTCTCGTGATCGGCATTATTGGCGTATTGAAACAAAAGATACGTATACATCAAAAGGCTGGATTATTTCGGATGGAAACTTTGGCAAAAATGTCTATGAAACAAATACACCCATTCATACTTCTTTACAAGTAGGATTACCAGAAAATGAGCGACAAATTCAATTAGATATTGCTGTTCCAATGCCATTTTTGATTCAAACTTATGGTTTATTATCTGTTTCAGCTCAAGACGCCACTTTATTTATTCAGGATGAGCAGACTGAAAAAATGACGATAGAGCAGCAGGCGGGTGAATCAAAATCGTTATCAAACTACTCATTGTCTTATAGTGAACCAGTTTATAGTATGGAGCAGCTTCAATTGTCATATCCTACTACACTTGAAACATTAGATCCTTCATATAATCGTTTTCTACAATTACCAAACCAGCTGCCGCAGCGTGTAAGAGATTTAGCTTCTGATATAACACAAGGTAAAGCTACGATATACGATCAAATTAAAGCTGTGGAAAGTTACTTTAGAACCAATGGCTTTAGATACGATAAAAATGAAGCGGCAATTCCTGCTGAAAATCAAGATTATGTCGATCAATTTTTATTCGATACTAAAGTAGGCTATTGTGATAATTTCTCCACTTCGATGGTTGTGCTTTTACGTTCACTAGGCATACCAGCAAGATGGGTTAAAGGCTTTGCACCTGGCACAACAGGACCGATAACAGACGGACTACGCGAATATCGAATCACGAATGACAATGCGCACTCTTGGGTGGAAGCATATATACCTGGCACGGGTTGGATGGAGTTTGAACCTACCATCGGCTTTACAGGTAATGTGAATATTGATTATGATATACCACTAGATACAGCTGATCAGGAAGAAGTATTACAGCCGGAAAAAAAACCAGAGCAGCCCCAACCACAAGAAAAGGTATCTGAAAAGGAACAGTCTTCATCAACATTTAAATTAGATGCGGTGTGGACATGGTTGAAAAAATTCACTTATGTGTGGATTGCCATCGTGGTTTTACTGATCATTACTAGTATTACGTTATACTTACAACGTAAAACATGGATTCCGAAGATGCATGTGCGTGTATATCGCAAAAAGGTAGCGGATTGGTCAAACTTCGATTCTTCTTACCATGTATTGCTGAAGCAATTATCCCGTATTGGATTGCGTAGAAGAGATGGGGAAACATTGCGTGCGTTTGCTGAGCGAGTAGATGCTGCGCTAGAGACAGATGAAATGCAAAAGCTGACAGAAGTATATGAACAACATGTTTATGGAAAAGATAAGGAAGAAGTCGATTTTAGAGAGCTGAAAGAAAGTTGGGAATATTTAATCAATCGCACTATCAGTTGATTTTAATGTGTACAAAGAGTAAAATGAAAAAAATTAAATGCAAGGATTGCTTTCATATAAGTTCGATAATAGGGTTCGGATGTTTCTACGAAATCACCTTAAATGATTTCTCTATGAAGGCGGATGTTTTCGTTAGGTGAAAAGTATAGTAAATCACTTTACTTTGCTACGCATTCGCCTTTATCACTATTCTAGAGCTTATGAACGCGTAGAAAGTTTTTTTACTTTCTTCGCGTTTTTCTTTGAACAAATGAAAATATCCTTTAAAAATAGTAGAAGAGGTGGAAATTTTGACAGCTAGCCCTTTATTAAAAGAGCAAGAAAAAATCGTTGTACTGGACTTCGGTAGCCAATTTAACCAGTTAATTACGCGTCGTATCCGTGAATTTGGTGTTTTCAGTGAATTGCACCCACATACGGTAACTGCGGAAGAAATTAAAGATATGAACGCAACGGGTATTATTTTTTCAGGTGGCCCAAACTCTGTTTATGATGAAAATGCCTTCCATGTGGATCCAGCTATTTTTGAATTAGGTTTACCAATATTAGGTATTTGCTATGGGATGCAATTAATGGCACATACAAATGGCGGTAAAGTTGAAGGTGCTGAAACGCGTGAATATGGTAAAGCGGAAATCAAAGTCACTACTTCAAATAAGTTATTTGGAGACTTACCAACTGAGCAAATCGTGTGGATGAGCCATGGTGACCATGTAACAGAAGTTCCAGCTGGATTTGAAGTAATTGCTACAAGTGCATCTTGTCCGATTGCTGCAATGGCAGATGTAGAACGCAAATTATATGCTGTACAATTCCATCCAGAAGTACGTCACTCTGTTTATGGTAATGACTTACTACGTCAATTCGTATTCGATATTTGTGAGGCAAAAGGCGACTGGTCAATGGCTAACTTCATTGAGCTTGAAATCGCAAAAATTCGTGAAATAGTTGGCGATAAAAAAGTATTATGTGCTCTTTCTGGCGGTGTAGATTCATCAGTTGTAGCAGTTTTAATTCATAAAGCAATCGGCGATCAATTGACTTGTATGTTCGTAGACCACAACTTAAACCGTAAAGGTGAAGTTGAACAAGTAATGAAAACATTCACAGAAGACTTTGATATGAATCTTATTAAAATTGATGCTCGCAAACGTTTCATGGACAAACTTGCAGGTGTATCAGATCCGGAGAAAAAACGTAAAATTATCGGTAATGAATTTATTTACGTATTTGATGAAGAGGCATCGAAGCTTGAAGGTATGGATTTCTTAGCACAAGGTACTCTATACACAGATATCATTGAATCTGGTACTTCAACGGCGCAAACAATCAAATCACACCATAATGTTGGTGGTCTTCCAGAAGATATGCAATTCCAATTAATCGAGCCACTGAAAACGTTATTTAAAGATGAAGTTCGTGCGCTAGGTTTAGAACTTGGTCTTGATGAAAAAATCGTTTGGCGTCAACCATTCCCAGGTCCTGGATTAGGTATTCGTGTACTTGGTGAAGTTACAGAAGAAAAATTAGAAATCGTCCGCGAAGCAGATTTCATTTTACGTGAAGAAATCGCAAATGCTGGTCTTGACCGTGACATCTGGCAATACTTCACGGTATTACCTGATATCCGTTCAGTTGGTGTAATGGGCGATGCACGTACGTATGATTACGCAATCGGTATCCGTGCTGTAACATCTATCGACGGCATGACTTCTGACTGGGCACGTATCCCTTGGGACGTACTAGAGAAAATCTCTGTCCGCATGGTAAACGAAGTAAAACACGTGAACCGCGTGCTGTATGATATTACATCTAAGCCACCAGCAACGATTGAGTGGGAATAACAGCAACTGCCCTAAAAGCCTTGAGAGGTTTTTAGGGTTTTTTGATTTGATCATTTTTAGTCTATTCATAGATTGTATGATTCGAATTATATCAAGGTTAAAGCAGCAATTGCTGGTAAAGTGCTGTATGTAGTAAACTAAATGAATGCAAAAGAATTGTACTATTCAGATTAGGGGGGGATTTAAATGGAGAAAAATAGGCCAATAATTCACACACTTGCTGTTGGAATGCCGAAAGAATTGCTTGATAGTAAAGGACGTTCGATGATTACAGGAATTGAAAAGCAACAAATGCAAGAGGTTTATTTGTCATCACGTGGCTTCGAAGGGGATGATGTGGCAGATAAAAAACATCATGGTGGCCCAGACCGTGCAGTTTGTTTATACCCTGCAGAGCATTACATACAATGGGAACATGAACTTGGAAAACCGTTGCCTACTGCTGCATTTGGTGAAAATATAACAGTAACGAATATGTTAGAAGCGGATGTTTGTATTGGGGATATTTATAAAATAGGTAATGCCGTCATACAAATCACACAAGGACGTATTCCATGTAGTACGATTGATAGATATACTGAGGCAACCACATTACTTAAACGTTTAATTGAAACAGGTTATACAGGTTATCTTGCACGCGTACTGGAGGAAGGGTCAATTTGTGCAGATTCAACAATAGAAGTTGTGGAAAAGCATCCTGCGCGTATCTCAGTTTTGTACGGCAATGAAGTGTACTTTAAAAATAAAGATGCGATAGCTATGAAACAAATACAAGCAGTGGATGCATTAGCGGATGATTGGAAAGAAAAACTAGAAAAAAGGATTCAAATCTTACAAAGTAAAGTGATGAATTAAGTCATAACGTTCAAGGGACGATCCTCTAGAATTCGAAAGAGTTCCAGGGGGTTTTTGCTTTTTATTGATTACAGAAATGTTCAGTACTACGTTTATTTAGCGGTGAATTAGTTGAATATGAACATTAAATAAGAATTTTACACGAACTTTCGTATTTATTTTTGTAAAAATGTTCGGAAATGGGGTTGAAATCTAAAAAGTGAAATGATATATTACGAATGTAAATTAAATACGTCGTCGTATAATGTCGGGAATAAGGCCCGTGAGTTTCTACCAAGTTACCGTAAATAACTTGACTACGATTTGGGTTTATCTATGTATAAACACTAATTTATTTCACACACTATGGTGATGAAATATATCGTAGACATGCGACTAGTAGAGTAGTCAGCGTGTCTTTTTTGTTTTCGATATTGAAGACGACCATACGGAGGATTTTTTGATAATGAAAAAATATTTCATGTTCGATGAATTAGGAACTAATTATCGCCGAGAAATAATTGGTGGTATTACAACCTTCCTTGCAATGGCATACATTCTAGCTGTTAACCCAAGTATTCTAGAAAATGCAGGGATGGATAAAGGTGCTGTTTTCGTAGCAACAGCATTAGCAGCAGCAGTCGGTTCTTTGATTATGGGGATTTTCGCTAAGTTCCCAATTTCACTTGCTCCTGGGATGGGATTAAATGCATTCTTCGCATTTACTGTAGTCGGAGCTTATGGTATTCCATGGCAAACTGGTTTAACAGGTGTATTCTTTTCTGGAATTATCTTTATCATTTTATCTTTAACGGGTATTCGTGAAACTGTTATTAACGCCATTCCAGTACAACTTAAATATGCTGTTTCAGCAGGTATTGGTTTATTTATCACATTTGTAGGTTTACAAGGTGCAGGGATTATAGTTGATAGTCCAGCGACATTGGTAACTTTAGGAACTTTTACTGGAGCTACATTACTAGCAGTATTCGGAATCATTCTTTCTGTTATTCTTATCATTAAATTCCGTAGTATTGGTATTTTCTTAGGGATGGTCATTACTGCGGTTATTGGGATGATCACAGGTATCATTGATCCCCCAACAGCAGTTGTTTCGGCTATTCCAAGTGTAGACTCTACATTTATGGTAGCATTGGAACCACTTGGTGACATTGGAACGTTATTTAATGTGAAGTTTTTAGTAGTAGTGTTAACATTCCTGTTTGTAGATTTCTTTGATACAGCAGGTACTTTAATGGCTGTAGCGACACAGGCTGGCTTAGTAAAAGATAATAAATTACCACGTGCAGGACGTGCCTTAATGGCGGATGCGCTAGCAACGACAATCGGTTCTTTATTTGGTACATCAACAACAACAGCGTATGTAGAGTCAACTTCTGGGGTAGCAGCGGGTGCTCGCTCAGGGTTCTCAGCAGTCGTAACTGCAGTACTATTCTTAGTAGCTTTATTCTTCTCACCATTACTAGCTGTTGTAACACCAGCAGTAACTGCACCAGCTCTAGTAATCGTAGGGGTACTGATGGTATCATCATTACGTCTAATTGATTGGGATAAATTCGAAATAGCAGTACCTGCATTCTTTACAGTATTAATGATGCCACTTGGTTATTCAATTGCTACTGGTATTGCAATCGGTTTTGTATTCTATCCAATTACAATGTTATTAGCGGGTCGTAAAAAAGAAATTCATCCTATGATGTATGGCTTATTCTTTGTCTTCCTTGCGTACTTTATCTGGGTAAGATAGTTAAATATATTTTGAAAGGCACCTCAATTGTTAGGTAAGAAACTAATAATTAGAGGTGCTTTTTCATTGCCAACAAAAATAACACGAAACTATTTTGGGGTTTAAGACATTCAAAATAGAGCATAGCCTAAACAAATCAAGTTATTAATTTTCTACATTATATAGAAGAAACTTGATTTCGAATAAATAAGAATAGTTTTACTTCAATGAAACTCTTGCAAACTTATTTTTAAGATGATATATTTAAACACGTTGTTACGAGATAAACGAACAACTAAAAAAATATTAACATAAACGGTTGACATGAAGTTAACATTATGTTAAATTATAAAAAGTTACTTGATGTAACTATTAAATGAACCTTGAAAACTGAACAAGCAAAACGTAATCAATAAAGTTTCAAATAACTAGATTTGCTTAGTGAACGAAACAAAATTTTGGACATCAAAATTGATGCCAGCAAAACAATTTGAGCTATTCAAATTTCTTTTATGGAGAGTTTGATCCTGGCTCAGGACGAACGCTGGCGGCGTGCCTAATACATGCAAGTCGAGCGAACAGAGAAGGAGCTTGCTCCTTCGACGTTAGCGGCGGACGGGTGAGTAACACGTGGGCAACCTACCTTATAGTTTGGGATAACTCCGGGAAACCGGGGCTAATACCGAATAATCTGTTTCACCTCATGGTGAAACACTGAAAGACGGTTTCGGCTGTCGCTATAGGATGGGCCCGCGGCGCATTAGCTAGTTGGTGAGGTAACGGCTCACCAAGGCGACGATGCGTAGCCGACCTGAGAGGGTGATCGGCCACACTGGGACTGAGACACGGCCCAGACTCCTACGGGAGGCAGCAGTAGGGAATCTTCCACAATGGGCGAAAGCCTGATGGAGCAACGCCGCGTGAGTGAAGAAGGATTTCGGTTCGTAAAACTCTGTTGTAAGGGAAGAACAAGTACAGTAGTAACTGGCTGTACCTTGACGGTACCTTATTAGAAAGCCACGGCTAACTACGTGCCAGCAGCCGCGGTAATACGTAGGTGGCAAGCGTTGTCCGGAATTATTGGGCGTAAAGCGCGCGCAGGTGGTTTCTTAAGTCTGATGTGAAAGCCCACGGCTCAACCGTGGAGGGTCATTGGAAACTGGGAGACTTGAGTGCAGAAGAGGATAGTGGAATTCCAAGTGTAGCGGTGAAATGCGTAGAGATTTGGAGGAACACCAGTGGCGAAGGCGACTATCTGGTCTGTAACTGACACTGAGGCGCGAAAGCGTGGGGAGCAAACAGGATTAGATACCCTGGTAGTCCACGCCGTAAACGATGAGTGCTAAGTGTTAGGGGGTTTCCGCCCCTTAGTGCTGCAGCTAACGCATTAAGCACTCCGCCTGGGGAGTACGGTCGCAAGACTGAAACTCAAAGGAATTGACGGGGGCCCGCACAAGCGGTGGAGCATGTGGTTTAATTCGAAGCAACGCGAAGAACCTTACCAGGTCTTGACATCCCGTTGACCACTGTAGAGATATAGTTTCCCCTTCGGGGGCAACGGTGACAGGTGGTGCATGGTTGTCGTCAGCTCGTGTCGTGAGATGTTGGGTTAAGTCCCGCAACGAGCGCAACCCTTGATCTTAGTTGCCATCATTTAGTTGGGCACTCTAAGGTGACTGCCGGTGACAAACCGGAGGAAGGTGGGGATGACGTCAAATCATCATGCCCCTTATGACCTGGGCTACACACGTGCTACAATGGACGATACAAACGGTTGCCAACTCGCGAGAGGGAGCTAATCCGATAAAGTCGTTCTCAGTTCGGATTGTAGGCTGCAACTCGCCTACATGAAGCCGGAATCGCTAGTAATCGCGGATCAGCATGCCGCGGTGAATACGTTCCCGGGCCTTGTACACACCGCCCGTCACACCACGAGAGTTTGTAACACCCGAAGTCGGTGAGGTAACCTTTTGGAGCCAGCCGCCGAAGGTGGGATAGATGATTGGGGTGAAGTCGTAACAAGGTAGCCGTATCGGAAGGTGCGGCTGGATCACCTCCTTTCTAAGGATTATTTCGGAATACAAACCTAGGGTTTGTAAGATTACGTTTTGCGTTCAGTTTTGAAGGTTCATTCTTCTTGAATGAATTACTTCTAATTATGTGCTCCTGTCGCTACGCTTTCGTCGCAAAGCTGCGAGTTGTATAAGCAGGCAGTAGCTTTGTTCTTTGAAAACTGGATAAAACGACATTGAAATTGTAACAAACACATTTTTTTTAAGTTTTTTATAGGCTTAATAACATTAAAAGGGTTTCAAGACACGAGCAGTTCTAGGAAGCAATCGAGTGAATGAAGGAGCGTACTTGAGTACGTGACTGATTGAACGAGTGAAGCTGACAACGAAATGTGATGTGTATTGAAAGCCGTTAGGTTAAGTTATTAAGGGCGCACGGCGAATGCCTTGGCACTAGGAGCCGAAGAAGGACGGCACTAACACCGATATGCTTCGGGGAGCTGTAAGTGAGCTTTGATCCGGAGATTTCCGAATGGGGGAACCCACTACGTTTAATCGCGTAGTATCTTGACGTGAATACATAGCGTCTTGAAGGCAGACCCAGGGAACTGAAACATCTAAGTACCTGGAGGAAGAGAAAGAAAAATCGATTCCCTGAGTAGCGGCGAGCGAAACGGGAAGAGCCCAAACCAAGAGGCTTGCCTCTTGGGGTTGTAGGACACTCAATACGGAGTTACAAAAGAGCGAGTTAGATGAAGCGACTTGGAAAGGTCCGCCAGAGCAGGTAAAAGCCCTGTAGTCGAAAGTTCGTTCTCTCCTGAGTGGATCCTGAGTACGGCGGAACACGTGAAATTCCGTCGGAATCCGGGAGGACCATCTCCCAAGGCTAAATACTACCTAGTGACCGATAGTGAACCAGTACCGTGAGGGAAAGGTGAAAAGCACCCCGGAAGGGGAGTGAAAGAGATCCTGAAACCGTGTGCCTACAAGTAGTTAGAGCCCGTTAATGGGTGATAGCGTGCCTTTTGTAGAATGAACCGGCGAGTTACGATTACGTGCGAGGTTAAGCTTTAGAAGGCGGAGCCGCAGCGAAAGCGAGTCTGAATAGGGCGAAATAGTACGTGGTCGTAGACCCGAAACCAGGTGATCTACCCATGTCCAGGGTGAAGGTAAGGTAACACTTACTGGAGGCCCGAACCCACGCACGTTGAAAAGTGCGGGGATGAGGTGTGGGTAGCGGAGAAATTCCAATCGAACTTGGAGATAGCTGGTTCTCTCCGAAATAGCTTTAGGGCTAGCCTCGTGATGAGAATACTGGAGGTAGAGCACTGTTTGGACTAGGGGGCCATCCCGGTTTACCGAATTCAGACAAACTCCGAATGCCAGATATTTATACACGGGAGTCAGACTGCGAGTGATAAGATCCGTAGTCAAAAGGGAAACAGCCCAGACCACCAGCTAAGGTCCCAAAGTAATCGTTAAGTGGAAAAGGATGTGGCGTTGCACAGACAACCAGGATGTTGGCTTAGAAGCAGCCATCATTTAAAGAGTGCGTAATAGCTCACTGGTCGAGTGACGCTGCGCCGAAAATGTATCGGGGCTAAACGATTCACCGAAGCTGTGGATTGACATCTACGATGTCAGTGGTAGGAGAGCGTTCTAAGTGCGTTGAAGTCAGACCGGAAGGACTGGTGGAGCGCTTAGAAGTGAGAATGCCGGTATGAGTAGCGAAAGACGGGTGAGAATCCCGTCCACCGTATGACTAAGGTTTCCTGAGGAAGGCTCGTCCGCTCAGGGTTAGTCGGGACCTAAGCCGAGGCCGATAGGCGTAGGCGATGGACAACAGGTTGATATTCCTGTACCACCTCCTCACCGTTTGAGAAATGGGGGGACGCAGTAGGATAGGGTAAGCGCGCTGTTGGTTATGCGCGTCCAAGCAGTAAGGCGTGTGTGTAGGCAAATCCGCACACTGTAACGTTGAGCTGTGATGGCGAGTCCGTATGGACGAAGTTCCTGATTTCACACTGCCAAGAAAAGCCTCTATCGAGGTGAGAGGTGCCCGTACCGCAAACCGACACAGGTAGTCGAGGAGAGAATCCTAAGGTGTGCGAGAGAACTCTCGTTAAGGAACTCGGCAAAATGACCCCGTAACTTCGGGAGAAGGGGTGCTCTTGAGCGTGCAAGCGCATGAGAGCCGCAGTGAATAGGCCCAGGCGACTGTTTAGCAAAAACACAGGTCTCTGCAAAACCGTAAGGTGACGTATAGGGGCTGACGCCTGCCCGGTGCTGGAAGGTTAAGAGGAGTGGTTAGCGCAAGCGAAGCTGCGAATTGAAGCCCCAGTAAACGGCGGCCGTAACTATAACGGTCCTAAGGTAGCGAAATTCCTTGTCGGGTAAGTTCCGACCCGCACGAAAGGCGTAACGATCTGGGCACTGTCTCAACGAGAGACTCGGTGAAATTATAGTACCTGTGAAGATGCAGGTTACCCGCGACAGGACGGAAAGACCCCGTGGAGCTTTACTGTAGCCTGATATTGAATTTTGGTACAACTTGTACAGGATAGGTAGGAGCCAGAGATCTCGGAGCGCCAGCTTCGAAGGAGGCGTCGGTGGGATACTACCCTGGTTGTATTGAAATTCTAACCCATGCCCCTTAGCGGGGCAGGAGACAGTGTCAGGCGGACAGTTTGACTGGGGCGGTCGCCTCCTAAAAGGTAACGGAGGCGCCCAAAGGTTCCCTCAGAATGGTTGGAAATCATTCGTAGAGTGTAAAGGCACAAGGGAGCTTGACTGCGAGACCTACAAGTCGAGCAGGGTCGAAAGACGGGCTTAGTGATCCGGTGGTTCCGCATGGAAGGGCCATCGCTCAACGGATAAAAGCTACCCCGGGGATAACAGGCTTATCTCCCCCAAGAGTCCACATCGACGGGGAGGTTTGGCACCTCGATGTCGGCTCATCGCATCCTGGGGCTGTAGTCGGTCCCAAGGGTTGGGCTGTTCGCCCATTAAAGCGGTACGCGAGCTGGGTTCAGAACGTCGTGAGACAGTTCGGTCCCTATCCGTCGTGGGCGTAGGAAATTTGAGAGGAGCTGTCCTTAGTACGAGAGGACCGGGATGGACACACCGCTGGTGTACCAGTTGTCTTGCCAAAGGCATCGCTGGGTAGCTATGTGTGGACGGGATAAGTGCTGAAAGCATCTAAGCATGAAGCCCCCCTCAAGATGAGATTTCCCATTACGCAAGTAAGTAAGATCCCTCAAAGACGATGAGGTAGATAGGTTCGAGGTGGAAGTGTGGTGACACATGGAGCTGACGAATACTAATCGATCGAGGACTTAACCAAAATGTTTGAACCATTCAATGAACCGTTTATCCAGTTTTGAAAGAACAAAACTTTCAATAAAAAAAGAGCTTCAAGACACAAGTAGAACAAGGAAGCAAACGAGTGATTGAAGGAGCGTACTTCTGTACGTGGCTGATTGAACGAGAGCAGCTGACGCAGTAATACGCCGTGTATTGAAGGTCGACCATAGTCTAGTGATGATGGCAAAGAGGTCACACCCGTTCCCATACCGAACACGGAAGTTAAGCTCTTTAGCGCCGATGGTAGTTGGGGGCTTCCCCCTGTGAGAGTAGGACGTCGCTAGGCAATTTAAAAAGTCATGGATATATTCCATGGCTTTTTTTTGTTTTATGAAATATTCATAAAATGCTATAATAAATTATGTACATATTGATTGATCTTGATTCACAGGAGGAATCAAAATGAGGCGTAACCTTTTTACGGCTATTTCGATCTTGAGTCTACTACTTATATTCTTTCTGTTTGGTTATGATTCAACGAAATGGTATGGAGGCTTTTTTACATTTCTCTATCAAGTCAATATGTTTATGCCCTTTATTTTAGGTGGTTTAGGCATTGTTAGTGCTCTCTTAGGCATTAAAGGCTATCGCATGGTTCTTGTTGTCCTTCATTCATTCCTACTATTATTATTTTTAGGTATCTATTTTAAAGCTTTTTATGGATTTAATGAACCTTAATTGAAACTGCGGATATGAATCTGCAGTTTTTTCTATTGAAAGAACTTCATTATATGTTCTTACATACTTCTTTAAGCAACAAAAGGTATAATGTAATACAAGTAGTAAATATGTAAAACGTGAAGTGGAGAGGAAGAAAAAGTTGGGGAAAAAGCAAATTTGGTATGAGGTACAAGAAAATGAGTCGATCGAGGATTGTTTAGCAAGAATGCAGCAGGATGGTTTCATGGCCATAGGGCGAAAAGAAGAGCCGCTTTTTCATATAGTAGATGGTGAACCAGCCTTTTTGCGTCAAAAAATTCAATTTAAAGCTATACCTACTCAAGATACTGAATAAATTTGACCAAAAACCGAACGTTTTTTTTACACTTATAAAAAACGTTCGCATTTTTGCATTGACGATAAGGCAATCCCTTGTTAAAATGTGATAAGGAAAAACAAATAAATCCCCCATATATGCTAGAGGATTGGCTCTAGTGTCTCTACCCGGCACCGTAAATGCTGGACTATGCGGGAAAGCACTTTTGGCATATTACGAGAAGATCCTTGTGCAGTTATGTACATGGAGATATTCTTGTCTTACTAAGTCCTCAAGTAAACTGCTTTCACGTGTAATAGTAGAGAGTAGTTTATTTGGGGATTTTCTTTGTAAATAGATAAAAATTGCAGTAGCTATTAATAATAGAGGCTTGCACAATAATTGATCATTTTTCTATCGTTTAAAAGGAGCGACAATTTATGAATCCGAAAATCGGTGTCATTATGGGTAGTTCAAGTGACTGGGAAACAATGAAACATGCATGTGATATTTTAGATGAATTACAAGTACCGTATGAAAAAAAGGTTGTATCTGCACATCGTACACCTGATTTAATGTTTGACTATGCAGAGACAGCTCGTGAGCGAGGACTACAAGTAATTATCGCTGGGGCAGGTGGAGCTGCACATTTACCTGGAATGGTAGCAGCTAAAACAACATTACCTGTCATTGGTGTACCAGTTCAATCACGTGCACTTAACGGACTCGATTCATTATTATCTATCGTTCAAATGCCTGGTGGTGTACCTGTAGCAACTGTAGCGATTGGCAAAGCGGGAGCAACAAACGCAGGATTACTAGCAGCTCAAATTTTGTCAACAACAGATGCTGTACTTGCTAATAAATTAGATGCTAGACGTGAAGCAACGAAGCAGCAAGTATTAGAAAGCACAGGTGACTTAGTGTGACGAAGATTATTTATCCTGGACAAACGATAGGTATTATAGGCGGAGGACAACTTGGTCGAATGATGGCGCTTGCTGCAAAGGAGTCAGGTTTTAAAGTGGCTGTTCTTGAACCTGCAATGGACTCGCCGTGTGGGCAGGTAGCTGATATTCGTATTGTAGCTCCATATGATGATGAAGCTGCTTTAGAAGAACTTGCAGAAGTAAGTGATGTTATCACTTATGAATTTGAAAATATTGATTATGAAGGCTTAAAGCGCTTATCACAAATGGCTTATGTTCCTCAAGGAGCAGAGTTGGTACGTATTACACAAAACCGTATAACAGAGAAAGACGCTATTGTGAAGGCTAGTTGCCCAGTAGCACCATATATTGTTGCAAAAACTTATGAAGAATTAGTAGCCAATATTGATTCGATTGGTTATCCTTGTATAGTCAAAACAGCAAGAGGTGGTTATGATGGCAAGGGACAGCAGCTTTTAAAGTCAACTGAAGATTTACCTTTAGCGAAAGAACTATTCACACATTCTCAATGTATTGCAGAAGGTTTTGTTCCTTTCCTAAAGGAAGTATCGGTCATTGTTCAAAGAAATGGTCATGGTGAATCGTATTGTCAGCCAGTTGGAGAGAACATTCATGTTCATCATATTCTGCATGAAACAATTGTGCCTGCTCGCATATCTGAAAGCACAGCTCAAGCTGCGGAACGAGAAGCTTTAAAAATTGCAGATTACTTACATTTAGTAGGAACGCTAGCAGTAGAAATGTTTGTGTTAGAAGATGGTAGCATTGTTATTAATGAATTAGCACCAAGACCTCATAATTCTGGTCATTATTCAATAGAAGCGTGTAATGTTTCACAATTCCATCAGCATATTCGTGCTGTTTGTGGTTGGCCATTACGTAAGCCAGAACTTTGGGCGCCATCCATTATGGTCAATGTATTAGGGCAGCATGTCGTGCCACTCAGTAACTCAATTGCTAAATATCCTGAATGGTCCATCCATCTTTATGGGAAAGCTGAAGCTAAGGTAAACCGTAAAATGGGCCATGTAACGATTATGACAAAAAGCTTAGAGGAAACACTACAACAAATCGAGAGTTCTGGCATTTGGTCAGAATAGAAGGAGAAACGCGATGATTGAACGTTACACAAGACCCGAAATGGGCGCAATTTGGACAGAACAAAATAAGTACCAAGCTTGGCTAGAGGTTGAAATTTTAGCATGTGAGGCTTGGGCAGAGATAGGCGATATTCCAAAAGAGGATGTTGCTAAAATTCGTGAAAATGCTTCATTTGATGTGAATCGCATTTTAGAAATTGAACAAGAAACACGTCATGACGTTGTAGCCTTTACGCGTGCCGTTTCGGAAACACTTGGGGAAGAGCGTAAATGGGTACATTATGGTTTAACTTCTACAGACGTAGTAGACACAGCACTTTCTTATTTAATCAAACAAGCAAATGATATTTTGCGCAAGGACATCGTGAATTTCATTGATATTATTGCGGCTAAGGCAAAAGAGCATAAACATACGGTGATGATGGGACGTACACATGGTGTTCATGCAGAACCAACAACTTTTGGTTTAAAACTTGGTTTATGGTATGAGGAAATGAAGCGTAACCTTGAACGTTTTGAAGCAGCAGCCAAAGTAATTGAAACAGGAAAAATGTCTGGAGCTGTTGGAACATATGCCAATATCGATCCTCGTGTTGAGCAATATGTTTGTGATC
Source organism: Lysinibacillus sp. FSL K6-1151 (assembly GCF_038630755.1). Taxonomy (NCBI): domain Bacteria; kingdom Bacillati; phylum Bacillota; class Bacilli; order Caryophanales; family Bacillaceae; genus Lysinibacillus; species Lysinibacillus sp. FSL K6-1151. The sequence goes on along the minus strand of NZ_CP152040.1, from coordinate 4,029,427 downwards.
AACTAGGTCTTGCTGCATCACCGATTTCAACACAAACTTTACAGCGTGATCGCCATGCGCAGTATTTAGGTGCATTAGCTTTAGTTGCTACATCAATTGAAAAATTCGCAACAGAAATTCGCGGCTTACAGAAATCTGAAACGCGTGAAGTAGAAGAAGCTTTTGCAAAAGGGCAAAAGGGCTCATCCGCAATGCCACATAAACGTAATCCAATCGGTTCTGAAAACATGGTTGGGATGTCTCGTTTAATGCGTGGATACATGGTGACAGCTTATGAAAATGTAGCTTTATGGCATGAACGTGATATTTCTCATTCATCTGCAGAGCGCGTTATTTTACCGGATGCAACAATTACTCTTAACTATATGCTTAATCGCTTCGGTAATATTGTGAAAAACTTAACAGTATTCCCTGAGAACATGAAACGTAACATGGAACGCACATATGGTCTTATTTATTCTCAACGCATCTTATTAGCATTAATCGATAAGGGATTAGTACGTGAGGAAGCTTATGATACAGTACAACCTTTAGCAATGCAGGCATGGGACGAGCAAGTTCAGTTCCGTACATTGGTCGATGCAAGTGAAAAAATCACATCTTATTTAACAAAAGAAGAGCTGGATGAGTGCTTTGATTATAACTACCACTTACAGCATGTTGATATGATTTTTGAACGACTAGGACTTAACTAATATTTATTTAGCCATCTAAAAGTAAATGTTAGAGCCACCAGTAAATGTTTCAGAGTTGAATCGTGGAGACACGGTTCAATTCTGATCATTCATAACAAGCGTATCTCATAATATCAGGGGGAAAAACGACATGACTAAAGGTCAACTTTTGTATGAAGGTAAAGCAAAAAAATTGTTCACAACAGAGGAGCCAAATGTGCTACTAGTTGAGTACAAGGATAGTGCAACAGCATTCAATGGCGAAAAAAAAGAAGAAATTGACGGCAAGGGCATTTTAAATAATCGCATTACTTCATTAATTTTCGAAAAATTACAAGCAAACGGAATTGCGTCACATTTCGTAAAACAATTATCAGATACACAACAACTTGTAAAAAAAGTAGAAATTATTCCGATTGAAGTTGTTGTTCGTAATATTGCCGCAGGAAGTTTAGCAAAACGTCTTGGTCTTGAAGAGGGAACAGCCTTAAAACGACCAATCGTAGAATTTTACTATAAAGACGATGCGTTAGGCGACCCACTCATTACGACAGAACATATTGACGTTCTGGATCTTGCGACACCTACTGAAGTAACAGCCATTTATGATGGAGCACTAGCTGTTAACAAAGTTCTACAGCCAATCTTTGCAGATATCAATGTAACATTAATTGATTTTAAATTAGAGTTTGGCCGTGATATGGATGGCAATGTATTATTGGCAGATGAAATTTCACCAGACACATGCAGACTTTGGGATGCAACTACAAAGCAAAAGTTAGACAAAGATGTTTTTCGTCGAGACCTTGGTAATTTAACTGAAGTTTATACTATTATACTTTCTAGACTCGGAGGCAAATAACAATGAAAAAAGTAAAAATCTATGTAACATTACGTGAGAGCATTCTTGATCCACAAGGCTCTGCAGTACAAGGTTCTTTAGCTAAAATGGGCTACGGTGAGGTAGAAGATTTACGTATCGGTAAATATCTTGAGCTAACTCTTAAAGACTCAGAACGTGACATTGATACTCTAGTAAAAGAAATGTGTGAAAAGGTTTTAACGAACGTTGTAATTGAAGACTACCGTTTTGAAGTCGAGGAGGCTAACTAATCATGAAATTCGCAGTACTCGTATTCCCTGGGTCAAACTGTGACATCGATATGTATCATGCGATTAAAGACGAGCTAGGTGAAGAAGTAGAATATGTATGGCATACAGCAACAGATCTAAGTGGCTTTGATGGCGTATTAGTACCTGGAGGATTCTCCTATGGGGACTACCTTCGTTGTGGTGCAATGGCTAATCAATCTAACATTATGGCAGAGGTTAAGAAAGCAGCAGATGCTGGTAAACCTGTATTAGGTGTATGTAATGGCTTCCAAATTCTGACGGAAGCTGGTTTATTACCAGGGGCTTTACTACGCAATAAAAACTTAAAATTTATGTGCCGTACAGTACAGCTAAAAGTGGAAAACAACAATACATTATTCACAAATCAATATGAGCAAGGTCAAATCATCAATATTCCAATCGCACATGGTGAAGGTAATTACTACTGTGACGAGGAAACTTTACAATCACTAAAAGATAATAATCAAATCGTATTCACATACTCAGGTGACAATCCAAACGGTTCTTTAGAAGATATCGCAGGGATTATAAACGAGCGCGGCAATGTATTAGGGATGATGCCACACCCAGAGCGAGCTGTTGATGCATTGGTGGGCGGCGCAGACGGTCTAGCAGTATTCAAATCAATTGTGAAGCAGTGGAGGGAAAATCATGTCAACAACTAAGTTTGAGCCAACAGCACAGCAAATTAAGGATGAAAAGCTATACGCTGGTATGGGGATGTCAGACGAAGAATTTGCAATGGTAGAAGGTATTTTAGGACGTCTACCTAACTGGACAGAGACAGGTCTTTTCTCAGTAATGTGGTCTGAGCACTGCTCTTACAAAAATTCAAAGCCAGTACTACGTAAGTTCCCGACAAAAGGGTCACAAGTATTACAAGGTCCAGGTGAAGGTGCGGGTATTGTCGATATTGGTGATGAACAGGCAGTAGTATTTAAAATGGAATCACATAACCATCCATCTGCAATCGAACCTTATCAAGGAGCTGCAACAGGTGTTGGCGGTATTATCCGTGACGTTTTCTCCATGGGTGCACGTCCAATTGCCATGCTAAATTCATTACGTTTTGGTGAATTAAAATCAGCACGTGGTAAATATCTTTTTGAAGAAGTTGTTGCGGGTATCGCAGGTTATGGTAACTGCATCGGAATTCCGACCGTTGGTGGCGAGATTCAATTTGACCCTTGCTATGAAGGTAATCCACTTGTTAATGCAATGTGTGTCGGTTTAATTGACCATCAAGATATTCAACGTGGTATTGCTGCGGGTGTCGGCAATACAGTTATGTATGTCGGTGCGAAAACAGGTCGTGACGGAATTCATGGTGCAACATTTGCCTCTGAGGAATTAACAGAGGAATCAGATAACCAACGTCCAGCAGTACAAGTAGGGGACCCATTCATGGAGAAACTTTTACTAGAAGCATGTTTAGAAGTTGTAAAATCTGATGCTCTAGTTGGTATTCAAGATATGGGTGCAGCTGGTCTTACTTCTTCATCAGCAGAAATGGCTTCAAAAGCAGGCTCTGGTGTAGAAATGAATTTAGACTTAGTGCCTCAACGTGAGACAGGTATGACAGCGTACGAAATGATGTTATCTGAGTCTCAAGAACGTATGTTATTAGTGGTGAAAAAAGGTCGTGAAGATGAAATTAAAGCGATTTTTGATAAATATGATTTAGATGCTGTAGCAATCGGTCGAGTAACGGATGATAAAATGCTTCGCCTTTTACACAAAGGACAAGTAGTGGCAGAAGTACCTGCTGATGCGTTAGCAGAAGATGCTCCTGTTTATCATAAACCATCTGCTGAACCTGCATACTATGCTGAGTTCCAAGCAATCGAGAACGCAGAACCAGTTGTGACGGATTATAAAGAAACTTTAAATGCTTTATTACAAGCTCCAACAATAGCTTCTAAAGAGTGGGTATACGATCAATACGATTATCAAGTACGTACATCGACAGTTGTGAAGCCTGGGTCTGACGCTGCTGTTATTCGTGTACGTGGGACAAATAAAGGTTTAGCGATGACAACGGACTGTAACTCTCGCTATATCTATTTAGATCCAGAAGTGGGTGGAGCTATCGCAGTAGCTGAAGCAGCACGTAATATCGTGGCAACGGGTGGTACGCCACTTGCGATTACAGACTGCTTAAACTTTGGTAATCCAGAGAAACCAGAAATCTTCTGGCAAATTGAAAAATCTGCTGATGGTATTTCTGCTGCTTGTACGGCATTAAATGCACCAGTAATCGGTGGTAACGTTTCTCTTTATAATGAGCGTTCAGGTGAAGCTGTTTATCCAACACCAACAATTGGTATGGTTGGTCTTATCGAAGATTTAGCTCATGTAACTACACAGGATGTAAAAGCTGCAGGAGATCTTGTCTTTGTCATTGGTGAGACAAAAACTGAATTCGGTGGTTCAGAGCTACAAAAACTATTAAATAATGGCGTTATTTCAGGAAAAGCGCCAGCTATAGATTTAGAAGTGGAAGCGGTACGTCAGCAAGCTTTATTAAAGGCGATTAAAGCTGGTCTTGTACAATCTGCCCATGACGTTGCAGAGGGTGGTCTTGCAGTCGCTATTACTGAGACAACATTCGGTGCAAACGGTCTTGGTGTTGAAGTAACATTAGCAGGATCTGCTACAACTGCATTATTCAGCGAAAGTCAATCTCGTTTTGTTGTAACTGTCAAAGAAGAAAATGCTGCTGCATTTGTAGAAATCATCAAAGATGCTCACCAAATTGGTGTCGTAACAAATGATGCACTTGTTAAAATCAACGGGGACAAAGGTGTGCTTGTAGAAGGTACAGTGGAGGAATTCCGTTCTAATTGGAAAGGAGCAATCCCATGCTTGCTGAACTCAGAGGCTTAAACGAAGAATGTGGGGTGTTTGGTATTTGGGGTAACCCAAGTCCAGCACACCTTAGCTATTACGGGCTACATGCTCTTCAACACCGTGGACAAGAAGGGGCTGGAATTGTCGTTTCAGATGGACAGCATCTTCGCGCGGTGAAAGGCGAAGGACTAGTTAATGATGTTTTCAACGAAGATAAATTAAAAGCAGTCAACGGCAAAGCGGCTATTGCTCATGTTCGTTACACGACTGCTGGTGGCGGCGGTATTGAAAACGTACAGCCACTATTATTCCACTCCTCAACTGGTAGCCTTTCAATTGCCCATAACGGTAACTTAGTCAATGCGACACATTTAAAACAGTATCTAGAACGACAAGGAAGTATTTTCCATTCTAGCTCTGATACAGAAGTGCTGGCGCATCTTATTAAGAAAAGCTCGCATTCACCATTCCGTGCAAAGGTGAAAAATGCCCTTTCTCTATTAAAGGGTGCGTATTCTTTCTTAATTATGACAAAGGATGAAATGCTTGTTGCACGTGATCCACATGGTTTACGTCCATTATCTCTTGGAAAGCTTGGAGATGGCTGGGTGGTAGCTTCTGAAACTTGTGCATTTGATTTAATTGGTGCAGAATTCGTTCGTTCTGTGGAGCCAGGAGAGCTCATCATTATTAATGATGAGGGTGTAAAATCGGATCGCTTTGCTGATATGGAAAAGCGTTCGATGTGTGCGATGGAATATGTTTATTTAGCTCGTCCTGATTCAGATATTGATGGCATTAATGTTCATATGGCGCGTAAGCGTATGGGGAAACAACTTGCCCGTGAATGTGCGCATATTGAGGCTGATGTAGTAACGGGTGTACCTGATTCAAGTATTTCAGCAGCGATTGGTTTTGCAGAAGAAAGTGGCATCCCTTATGAATTAGGTCTTATTAAAAACCGCTATGTTGGTCGTACGTTTATTCAGCCAACACAGGAATTACGTGAACGTGGTGTAAAAATGAAACTGTCACCAGTTGTTCAAGTTGTAAAGGGTAAACGTGTAGTAATGGTGGACGATTCAATTGTGCGTGGTACAACATCACGTCGTATTGTCAAAATGTTAAAAGATGCTGGTGCAGCAGAAGTTCATGTTGTGATCTCTTCACCGCCAATGACAAATCCTTGTTATTATGGCATTGATACTTCCACACATGAAGAGCTGATTGCCTCTAGTCATAAAGTAGATGAAATTCGTGATGCAATCGGTGCAGATTCTCTTACGTTCCTTTCTGTTGAGGGCATGGTAGAGACAATTGCACGACCATATGAAGATGACAATCGTGGGCTATGCTTAGCATGCTTTACAGGCAAATATCCAACAGAGATTTTCCCGGATACCATCTTACCACATGAAAAAGAACTATTACGTTAAGAAAAACATCGCAACGGATTGGTGATCGGTAGAAGGCTATACAAAGACTTCTAGGGTACTGAGGCGATTTGGATGATAAGGAGGAACTCTGCGTGTCAAAGGCATATGAACAAGCAGGTGTAAATATTGAAGCGGGTTATGAAGCTGTAAAACGAATGAAGTCTCATGTTGAACGTACGAACCGTTTAGGTGTAATGGGAACGTTCGGTGGCTTTGGTGGCATGTTTGACTTGTCAAAACTAAATCTTAAAGAACCTGTTCTTATTTCAGGGACAGATGGTGTTGGAACAAAGCTAAAACTAGCGTTCATGGTAGATAAGCACGATACAATTGGTGTGGATTGTGTAGCAATGTGTGTCAATGATATTGTTGCTCAAGGAGCAGAGCCACTGTACTTTTTAGATTACGTAGCGCTTGGAAAAGCAGAGCCTGCAAAAATCGAACAAATTGTTAAAGGTGTTGCAGATGGCTGTGTGCAATCTGGTGCAGCACTAATTGGTGGCGAAACTGCAGAAATGCCTGGTCTTTATGAAGAAGACGAATATGATTTAGCAGGGTTTGCAGTAGGTGCTTGTGAAAAGTCTGCCATTGTGACAGGTGAAAAAATCGTTGAAGGCGATGTGCTTATTGGGATTGCATCAAGTGGTGTACATTCAAACGGTTATTCTTTAGTGCGAAAAATTGTTTTTGCAGATCAGCAATATACGGTGGATGCCATTGTTGAAGGCTATGAAGATTTAGGACCGATCGGGGAGGCTCTTCTCGTGCCAACAAAGCTATATGCTAAGCCAGTATTAGCAGCTTTAAAGGCAGCAGATGTACATGGTTGTGCTCATGTTACTGGTGGAGGTTTCTATGAAAATCTACCGCGTATGATGCCAGAAGGATTAGCAACGGAAATCGACTTAGGTTCTTGGCCAGTATTACGTATCTTTGAATTCCTAAAAGATAAAGGCCAGTTAGAAGATAAAGATCTATATAATGTCTTTAACATGGGGATTGGTTTTGTAATAGCTGTGCCAGTAGCTGAAGCTGAGAAAGTAATGGCAGCAGTAGAAGCAAATGGTGAAAAGGCTTATCCAATCGGACGTGTTATCAAAGGCGACGGAGTAGTGTTTAATGGCTCACATGATGGGAGTTTAGTGTAATGACTGCACCAACAAAAATCGCCGTGTTCGCATCAGGCAGCGGGAGTAATTTTCAAGCCATTCAAGAGGCGATCGGAAGTGGAGAACTGGATGCAAAGATTGAACTAGTGGTGACAGATAAGCCCGGTGCGTTTGTAGTGACACGTGCTGAAAATTTGGGGATTCCAGTGTTAGCATTAAATCCAAAAGAGTTTGCATCAAAAGCAGCTTATGAGACAGCCATTATCGATGCTTTACATGAATGCGATGTGAAATGGATTGTGCTTGCAGGGTATATGCGTTTAATTAGTGACGTATTATTAGCAGCCTTTCCGCAACGAATTGTTAATATCCATCCTTCCTTATTGCCAGCATTCCCCGGGAAGGACGCCATTGGTCAGGCAATCAATCATGGTGTAAAGATTACAGGGGTAACAGTGCATTTTGTTGATGAAGGAATGGATACTGGTCCGATTATCGCACAGGCTGCTGTACCTGTCATTGAAGGAAATCGAGAGGCAACAGAAGCTGAAATTCATAAGCAAGAGCATCTATTATATACAAAGGCTTTACGGCAATTATTACAATAACTGAAGAGGAGTTAGGTCGAGAACCTTACTCAACAAGTAAGACCTAACTCTATTAATCTTATAGAAGCAAGTCAGTTCGTGGTAAGCACGATAAAAATTAGGAGGATATTGTTGTGACAAAACGTGCATTAATCAGTGTTTCCAATAAAGATGGTATTTTAGAATTTGCAAAGGAATTAGTAGCATTAGGTTATGAAATTTTATCAACTGGCGGTACGAAAAAAATGTTACAGGATAATGCGGTGGCTGTAACGGCAGTAGATGAAGTAACGAAGTTCCCAGAAATTTTAGATGGTCGTGTGAAAACATTAAATCCAATGATCCACGGTGGTCTATTAGGAAAGTTTGACGATGCTTCTCATCAAGCACAAATGAACGAGCATGGAATTGAGCCAATTGAGATTGTTTGTGTTAATCTATATCCATTTGTTGAAACAATTTCAAAGCCTAATGTAACATGGGATGATGCAATTGAAAACATTGATATCGGTGGCCCAACAATGTTACGCTCTGCTGCAAAAAACCATCAATATGTAACAGTAATCGTGGATAGCAATGACTATGCAACAATATTAGAAGAACTAAAAGCAAACGGCGCAACTACAATTGAAACACGTCGTCAATTAGCTGCGAAAGTTTTCCGTCACACAGCCGCTTATGATTCTTATATTTCGAACTACCTGACAGAAGAAGAGTTCCCAGAGAGCTTAACGATGACATATGAGTTAAAGCAAAATTTACGCTATGGAGAAAACCCGCACCAAAAAGCGGCTTTCTACCAAAAACGTCTTGGCTCAGACTTCTCATTGGCCTATGCTACACAATTACATGGGAAAGAGTTATCCTACAACAATATTCAAGATGGTAATGCAGCACTACAAATCGTCAAAGAATTTGAAATGCCAGCTGCTGTAGCAGTAAAGCATATGAATCCATGTGGCGTTGGTACAGGTATTACATTAGAGGCAGCATTCGATAAAGCTTATGAAGCAGATTCAACATCTATTTTTGGTGGTATTATCGCGTTAAATATGGAAGTAGATGCAGCAACTGCTGAAAAGTTAAGTCACATTTTCTTAGAAATCATTATTGCACCTGCATTCTCACAAGAAGCGTTAGACATTTTAACGCAAAAGAAAAATATTCGCTTACTAACTATTCCATTTGAGCAAGCAAAACAAGATCAATTCAACGTAGTATCTGTTGAAGGTGGCCTTCTTGTACAAGAGCCGGATCGCTATGGTTTTGGCAATGCAGATATTAAAGTAGTGACAGATCGTGAACCAACAAAACAGGAATGGGAAGCATTACAGCTTGGTTGGTCAGTTGTCAAACATGTTAAATCGAATGCGATTGTTGTAACAGATTCCCAAATGACACTTGGTGTTGGTGCAGGTCAAATGAACCGCGTAGGTGCTGCTAAAATTGCCTTTGAGCAAGCTGGAGAAAAAGCAAAAGGTGCTGCACTAGCATCAGACGCATTTTTCCCAATGAGTGATACTGTTGAAGCAGCAGCAGCGGCAGGAATTACTGCTATTATTCAACCAGGTGGCTCGATTAAAGATCAAGATTCCATTGATAAAGCAAATGAATATGGAATTGCTATGGTATTCACAGGCGTACGCCATTTTAAACACTAATTAATAAAACATATAAGAAACAAAACAGACCGAGATGCTGGTTCATCTCGGTCTTACTTACAAATAGGAGGATTCTCTAAAATGAATGTATTAGTAATCGGAAGCGGCGGTCGTGAGCATGCAATCGCTAAACAATTTAGCATTTCTCCATCGGTTCACAAAGTATTTGTAGCGCCAGGCAATGATGGAATGGGAGGCGAAATAGAAGTTGTAGCTATTGATACAATGGATTTCGCAGGTCTTGCTCAATTTGCCAAGGAAAATGATATTGCGTTAACATTTGTTGGCCCAGAACAGCCACTTGCTGAAGGCATTGTTGATTTCTTTACAGCTAGAGGTTTACGTATTTTTGGCCCTTCAAAGGTTGCAGCTCAAATCGAAAGTAGCAAATCCTATGCGAAAGAAATGATGAATAAATATAATATTCCTACAGCCTCACATGAAACGTTTACTGAAGCAGAAAAAGCGATCGCTTATATTCAAGAACAAGGGGCGCCTATTGTCATTAAAGCAGATGGTTTAGCGGCTGGTAAGGGTGTTGTTGTGGCCATGACAGAGGAAGAAGCAATTGAAGCTGTCGAGGATATGATTGGCAATCAACGCTTTGGTGATTCCTCTTCACGTGTTGTCATTGAAGAATTTTTAGACGGAGAAGAGTTCTCCTTTATGTCCTTTGTACATAAAGGACAAATTTATCCAATGGTTATTGCACAAGACCATAAACGTGCCTATGACGGTGATAAAGGACCAAACACTGGAGGCATGGGTGCATACTCGCCTGTACCACAAATCTCTCAAGAAGTAGTTGATCTTGCATATCATACAATTGTAGAACCTACTGTTAGAGGGATGGATGCTGATGGTGCTTCCTTTACAGGTATTTTATATGCTGGGTTAATTTTAACAAAGAAAGGTCCTCAGGTTATAGAATTTAATGCTCGTTTTGGTGATCCAGAAACGCAAGTAGTGTTACCGCGTATGGTTTCTGATTTTGGGGCATTTATGATGGCTTTAATGGATGAACAGCCATTTGATTTACAATGGTCAGAAGAAGCGATGCTTGGTGTTGTCATTGCAGCAGAAGGCTATCCTGGTGACGTTGAAAAAGGCAAAGCATTACCGAATTTAGAGGCACTTTCCACATCCCATGCAGTATTCCATGCAGGTACAAAATTAGTGGATGGCCAATTTGTTGGTAATGGTGGCCGTGTCCTGTTAGTTGCTGCCAAAGCTCCTACTTTGCAGGAAGCACAGGAAAAGGTATACGCTGGAATTGCTACAGAAACATGGGATCACTTTTTCTTCCGTCAAGATATTGGCTGGCGTACATTTAAGTAATTGTTATTTTCACTAAATTTTAAAATATTTTTAATCATCTTTTGAAACCTCTTGTTGTTTCAAACGTAAGAGGTAAGAGCCGTCTCAATAATAGATTGGGACGGCTCCTTTGACTAAGAAGGATTTTGAGCTTTATTCGTTGAAGAATCGCTACTATTTGAGGAATTTTGAGTTGAAGTGCTGGTGTCAGATTGTTTTGAAGCGGTAGCTTGTGAACCTGAAGAATTACCAGATATAGCAGAGGAAAAATCCTTCATGAGTTTATCGATTTGTTCAGAAGACATAGAATTTTGCCCGCTGAACATACTTTGCATAGAGGTGTTCATGGCATTTTGCATATTGGAGCTTAAGAGCGCCTTTGTTGGACAATATTTAAAGAGTCCCTCAGCCATTTTCATGGCACCTAATGCAATCATTAATCGACCTTTTGTACAATTAGGATCTCTAGAAACTTTAGCGATACCAAATGCTGTCAAACTTGTACCCATTGCAAAACGACAAAATGCATTTTTTTCGCTTAAATTTGCTTGCTGCATCATCATACTTCCTCCTTTAGTCATTGTGGAAAAATTAAGCGAGGTGCACTTTGCTTTATGAAAGTGCTGTGTTACGATTGAAACAAGATGATTGCATAAAGCATAATTTTTATGAAAGTATGCGATTATGCAGTAGTAGTATGTGATTTCAAGTTGGATTTACACAATGAAAAATTACGTAAATTAGGAAGGAGCGAATAGCATGGATCCAGTATGGAAAATAACAAAGTTACGACAGCAATTAGCAGTAATCGATGGGAAAAAGGCACCAGATATCGTGTTGAAAAATGCACGTTATTTGCATAGTATGCTGAAACAATTTGTAGTAGGAAACATTTGGATTTTAGGAGATCGCATTGTCTATGCTGGTGACAGAATGCCTCCTTTATTAGAAGGAACAGAAGTGGTGGATTGTACAGGGAAAACAATTGTACCAGGCTATATTGAACCACACGTCCATCCGTTCCAGCTTTATCATCCACAGTCATTTGCAGATTTTTGTGGTCAGCTTGGAACAACAGCTTTTATTTCCGATAATTTAAGTTTTGTTTTAAATTTAGAAAATAAGAAAGCGTTTTCAATTTTGGATAACTTGAAAAAGCTACCGTTTTCTTTTTATTGGTGGACTCGCTTTGATTCACAAACTGAACTGGAGCAAGAGGAAGAAGTTTTCTCTAATACGTCCATATTGGAATGGCTAGAGCGAAGTGATGTCTTGCTTGGTGGAGAGTTGACAGGCTGGCCTAAGCTGCTGCATGGCGATGATCAAATGCTTTATCGTATGCAAATGGCGAAGGGGCTTGGGAAAAAAATTGAAGGACATTTCCCAGGAGCTTCAGAAAGAACTTTAGCACGCATGAAACTGCTTGGTGCTGATGGGGACCATGAGGCAATGACAGTGGAGGAAGTAGAGCGGCGCATTATGCAGGGCTATGCAGTAACATTACGTTATTCTTCCATTCGTCCAGATTTACCACATCTGCTAAAAGGAATAGTAGAAAAAGAACTTCCTATTTTTGATCATTTAATGATGACAACAGATGGCTCACCACCTTCATTCCATGAGGATGGTGTGATGGATAAATGTATTCAGGCAGCCTTAGATGCAGGAGTATCTCCAATCGATGCCTATCAAATGGCTTCTTATAATGTGGCACGCTATTATAATATGTCTAATTTACATGGGTTTATCGCGACAGGTCGCTTCGCTTCCCTGAATATTTTACAAGATGAATATCATCCTGTTCCTGAAAGTGTCTTATCGAAGGGTGTTTGGTTGAAGCGTGATGGAGAACGTGTGCATAAATTTGCATCAGTTGATTATTCTGCAATCCCAGCATTAGATTTAGATTTTTCATTAGATTCACAAGATTTTCAGTTTTCAATGCCCTTTGGTATTCAGTTAGTCAATGATGTTATTACAAAGCCTTATAACTCTTTCATAACTAGAGAAGGGCAACTGGCGAATCATGACGAGTGCTATTTAATGCTCCTTAACCGGGAAGGTAACTGGCATGTGAATACGATGATTAAAGGATTTGCGACAGATGTTCAAGGCTTTGCATCCTCCTATTCAAACACAGGCGATATTTTGCTAATTGGAAAAAACAAAGAAGATATGATCAAAGCTTTCGAAGAAATGAAGGCTAGAAATGGTGGAATTGTCCTAGTCGAAAAAGGAGAAGTGATAGCGGACATCCCATTAACAATCGGTGGACTTTTATATGATGGAGACGTACTTGCATTAACGGAGAAAGAAAATGCTTTAAAACAAGCTTTAGCAGATCGAGGTTATCAATTAGGAGATGCTATTTACACGTTATTATTTTTACAATCCACTCATTTACCATATATTCGTATCACACCAAAAGGGATTTTCGATGTGATGAAGAATAAGTTATTATTACCTGCTGTTATGCGCTAATTAATGAAAGTGTTTCAGCTGTTTAAACAATTGCCGTCATGTGTAAGTGTTCAAAGGAGAGGTATGCTTGTGTTCAAATCAAAGAAATTATGGATTGCAATGGCATTTAGTGCTTTGTTGATCGGTGGATGTTCAAAGGATACACCAAAAGTAAAAGAAGACGATGACTCTATAGTGGAGGAGGAAACGGTTGGGGAGGAGCCTGTTCAACAACCCAAATTCGTGGCTCCACTCACTGGGGAGGCTGTGCTAGAAGAAATTACACAGCGGCCTATTATGGTCACAATTAATAATCATCCAGCAGCACGTCCACAATCTGGATTGGCTGATGCAGATGTCATTTATGAAATGCTTGCGGAAGGCAATGTGACACGCTTTTTAGCAATATACCAAAGTGAGCTACCTGAAAATATTGGTCCAGTTCGAAGTGCACGCTCCTATTTCATTGATATGGCAAAGGGATTTGATGCTTTTTATGTAGCACATGGCTATAGTCCAGAGGCAAAAACGATGCTCGATCATCGTATCGTCGATCATATCAATGGAATGGCTTATGATGGTATACTTTTTAGTCGTTCCAGGGACCGTGTGGCTCCGCATAATTCATATATTACATCCGAAAACATCCTAAAAGGTGCTGAAATGGTAGGCGCTTCAATGAATTACAGTGAAAAAGTACTTCAGACTTTTTATGAACCCGATGAACGTGGTAAAATAGGCATTGAAACAAGTCAAGTTGATATTTACTATGGAAAGAATGAAGATTTCCACAACTCGTATGTGTATGATCATCAAAGTAATCACTATGAACGACAATCGGCTGGCGTGGACACAAAGGATATGTTAACAGGCGAAACAGTATCATTGGCAAATGTACTATTTTTTGAAATGGACCATCAAACCATTGATGATGTTGGTCGCCAAGCAATTGATTTAACGTCTGGTGGAAATGCGTATGTATTTCAAAATGGCTATTTGAGGGAAGTCGAATGGACGAACGTTAATGGAATACCAATGGCTGTAGAGCAATCAGGGGAGCCTGTAAAGCTTGTACCAGGAAAGTCGTGGGTTCATTTCGTACCATCTTCACCAGGGTTACAAGCAATGGTGAAAACGCAGCCTTAAAGGGAGGAAAATTGCATGCAAATCGAAAAAATCCGGGGGCATCAAACAGATCAATTATTTAAAGCCGTGTTAGAGTTGAAAGACATCGAAGAATGCTATAAGTTTTTTGATGATTTATGTACGATTAGTGAAATTCAATCGTTGGCACAACGCTTTGAGGTTGCACATTTATTGCGTTTGAAGAAAACCTATGAATCCATTAAAAAGGAAACAGGAGCAAGTACAGCAACTATTTCACGTGTGCGTCGCTGCTTCGATTATGGGAATGATACATATGATGAAATGTTAGGTCGTTTGTATCCTGATGAAAAACCGTTTCAAGCACCAAAAGAATAGTAGGGAAAGAGGCTGGGTAGAAGTTCTGCTCAGTCTTTTTCATTTTTTTGTCGTGAATCATAAGCTATACTTGTAAACGAATAGATAGAAAATGATAGGTGGTCAATTAAATGGATTATTTAGAATGGAGACATGTGTTCAAGCTAGATCCAGCTAAGGACATCTCAGATGAGGCACTAGAAAAAATTTGTGAGTCAGGCACAGATGTCATTTTAGTAGGTGGTACGGATGATGTGACATTAGATGGCGTATTAGATTTGCTTGTTCGTGTACGTCGTTTTGAGGTACCAATAGCGCTTGAAATTTCTACAATTGATGCGGTAACTCCAGGATATGATTATTATTTTATTCCAACGGTATTAAATAGTGATGATCCAAAATGGATTAAAAATTTACATCATGAGGCCATAAAAGAGTACGGAGATATCATGGTGTGGGAAGAGTTGGTAGCAGAAGGATATTGTATTTTAAATCCTGATTGTAAAGTAGCACAAGTAACAGGTGCGAAAACGGATTTAACGATTGACGATGTAGTGGCCTATGCACGCATGGCGGAAAATTTCTTTAAATTGCCTGTATTTTATGTCGAGTACAGCGGGATGTATGGGGATCTAGAGGTAGTTCGCGCAGTGAAAAACGAGCTGAAACATACGAAGCTCTTTTATGGTGGAGGCATAACATCTGCAAAGCAAGCGGAGGAAATGGCACAGTTTGCAGATACGGTAGTAGTTGGAAATATTATATATGATGATTTAAAAGCTGCACTTGCGACTGTTAAGGCTGTTAAAAATACGTTATAATTTTAGAACAAATGTTTGTAAGGCGGTGCAAAATGGAACAGTTAACAAAAAATTTACTAGCAGGAATGAATCCTGAACAGGAAAGAGCGGTCAAAACAACTGATGGACCGTTACTTATTATGGCAGGTGCTGGGTCAGGAAAAACACGTGTTTTAACACATCGTATTGCTTATTTAGTGATAGAAAAGGAAGTATATCCATCAAAGATTTTGGCGATTACGTTTACGAATAAAGCAGCACGAGAAATGCGCGAGCGTATTGATGGCGTTCTAGGGAATGGTACCGGCGATAGTATGTGGGTTTCTACTTTCCACTCAATGTGTGTAAGAATTTTACGTCGGAATATCGATCAACTAGGCATATCTCGTAATTTCTCCATTTTAGATTCCACTGATCAGCTATCAGTCATCAAAAATGTGATGAAGGATGAGAATATTGACCCTAAACGTTTTGAGCCACGAGCGATTTTAAATGCGATTAGTGCAGCGAAAAATGAATGTATTACTGCTGACGATTACGCTGGACAAATGAACGATAAAAACCCTTATGAACAAACCGTTGCACGTGTCTATAAAGGCTATGAAAAAAGACTACGCCGCAATCAATCGCTCGATTTTGATGATTTGATTATGACGACGATTACATTGTTTAAACGTGTGCCTGAAGTGCTCGAATACTATCAAAATAAATTTCAATATATTCATGTAGATGAGTACCAAGATACGAATAAATCTCAATATTTACTTGTACAGTTACTGGCAAAGAAATTTAAAAATATTTGTGTTGTAGGGGACTCCGATCAGTCCATCTATCGATGGCGTGGTGCTGACATTGGCAATATCCTATCTTTTGAAAAGGATTATCCTAACGCCAAGGTCATAATGCTTGAGCAGAATTATCGTTCTACTAAACGCATCCTACAGGCGGCAAATGACGTCATTCAAAATAATACAACACGTTACCCAAAAGAACTGCGCACAGAAAATGCAGAGGGTGAAAAAATTGCCTTATATAAAGCTTATAATGAGCAAGAAGAAGCGCAATTTGTTGTACAAACGATTCAGCAATTAATTGAAAAAGAAAATCGTTCATTTGATGACTTTGCTATTTTATATCGTACGAATGCTCAATCACGTGTGATGGAGGAAGTACTTGTTAAATCCAATATGGCCTATCAAATAGTGGGCGGAACAAAGTTCTATGATCGAAAAGAGATTAAAGACTTACTAGCTTATTTACGACTGATTGCCAATAATGATGATGATTTATCACTGGCACGTATTATTAATGAGCCGAAGCGTAGTATTGGAGCTACATCCTTTGAAAAAATGGCACGCTATGCGATTGATCAGGATCGTTCCATTTTTGATGCGATGAATGATCTTGTATTTATGGGTCTAACTGGGAAAGCAGCAAATTCAGCTGAGCAATTTTATGCAATGATTAAAGGCTTTACAGAGATGCAGGATTATTTATCTGTTACTGAAATTGTGGAGCAAGTCATCGATAAATCAGGCTACCGTACAATGCTGCAAAATGAAAAAACAATTGAAGCAGAAAGTCGTCTAGAGAATATTGAAGAGTTTTTATCTGTCACAAAGGCTTTTGAGGAGCGCAGTGATGATAAAAGCTTAATTGCTTTTTTAACAGATTTAGCTCTTATTGCTGATATTGATGCACTAGATAAAGAAGATGCTTCTAAGGGCAATATTATTTTAATGACGATGCATGCCGCTAAAGGCTTAGAATTCCCTATTGTCTTTATTATCGGTATGGAGGAAAATATATTCCCACATTCACGCTCTTTAGACGATCAAGATGAGATGGAAGAGGAACGCCGTCTTATGTATGTTGGCGTGACACGAGCTGAGGAACGTCTCTATTTAACATGTGCACAAAGCCGAACAATTTTTGGTCGTTCAAGCTTTAATAACGCCTCCCGATTCTTAGGTGAAATTTCAGAAGACATTACAGAGTCCATTTCTAAGGCAGGTGCAGAATCAAAGCTACCGTTTGCCACTAATAATCGTTCAACAGCTGGCTATCAAAAGCGCACGCTTGGTGCTATTCAACAAACACAGCCTGCTACAGCTCGTTTACAAGCAACGGGTGGAGATCAATTTGGCTGGAAGGCTGGAGATAAGGCGATTCATAAAAAATGGGGAACGGGTATGGTAGTCAGTGTAAAAGGTGAAGGTGATAGTACAGAGCTTGATATCGCCTTTCCACAACCAATTGGCATAAAACGATTACTAGCTCAATTTGCACCGATTGAAAAAGCGTAAGCGGAGGAACATAAATGAACGAAATAGAACAGCGTGTAGCGGAGTTAAATAAAATATTGCATGAATATGGTCACGCCTATTATGTGTTAGATAATCCTGTTGTAGCTGATAGTGTATACGATCAATTATTACATGAACTGATCGCATTAGAGGAAGCAAATCCATCACTCATTTATCCCGATTCTCCTACACAGCGTGTTGGTGGAGCAGTGGTTGAGGGCTTTAAAAAAGTAACACATGATTATCCAATGCTTAGTCTTTCAAATGCTTTTAATGAAGCAGATTTACGAGAGTTCGATCGTAAAGTACGTCAGGCAATTGGAGACCAATTTTCTTATGTATGTGAGCTGAAAATAGATGGTTTGGCTATTTCATTGAAATATGAAAATGGCGTGTTTGTACAAGGGGCAACAAGAGGAGATGGTGTTGTAGGCGAAGATATTACAGCCAATTTAAAGACAATCCGAGCGATCCCACTACGTTTAAAAGATCCTGTGACAATCGAAGTACGTGGTGAGGCGTACATGCCAAAAAAATCATTTGAAAAATTAAATACGCAACGTGCTGACAATGGAGAAGAATTATTTGCTAACCCGCGTAATGCGGCTGCTGGCTCACTACGTCAGTTAGACCCAAAAATTGCGGCAAGTCGTCAATTATCAACTTTTATCTATGCTATTGGTGGAGATGGTGAGCTATATGGTATTGATGGGCATGCGGAAATGCTTGATTATTTAGAGGGTCTTGGTTTCCCTTCGAACAAAGAGCGTCAGCGTTGCTCGACAATTGAAGAGGTCATGGCCTTTATAGAGCATTGGACAGAAAACCGTCCGAATTTAGCTTACGAAATTGATGGTATCGTTATCAAAGTAGATCGGTATGCTCAACAAGATGAGCTAGGCTACACTGCCAAAAGTCCACGCTGGGCCATTGCCTACAAATTTCCAGCAGAGGAAGTTGTCACAACATTACTTACTATTGATTTAACAGTAGGACGTACAGGTGTAGTAACACCAACGGCTATTTTAACGCCAGTACAAGTAGCAGGGACGACGGTACAACGTGCATCGTTGCACAATGAAGATTTAATTCGAGAGAAGGATATTCGCCTTGGAGATACAGTCATTATTCGAAAAGCTGGTGATATCATTCCTCAAGTGGTAGGTGTGCTAATAGAGCAACGTCCAGAGGATTCAGTCCCTTATGTCATGCCAAAAAATTGTCCTGTTTGTGATAGTGAATTGATTCGTATTGAAGGTGAAGTAGCTCTACGCTGTGTAAATCCTGCCTGCTTTGCTCAAATTGCGGAAAGCATAAAATACTTTGTTTCTCGCAATGCGATGAATATTGATGGACTTGGAGATAAAGTAGTAGAGCAATTATTGCGTGCAGATTTAATACATGATGTATCTGATTTATATCATTTAACAGTTGAGCAACTTGTAGAACTAGAACGTATGGGCGAAAAATCTGCAACCAATTTAGTGAATGCCATTCAAGCCTCAAAGGAAAACTCAATGGAACGTTTATTAATAGGTTTAGGTATACGTCATGTTGGCGAAAAGGCAGCTAAAATCGTATCAGAGCAATTCGGTTCGATGGAAGCAGTAATGGCAGCAACAGAGGAACAGCTAGTAGCGATTTATGAAATTGGCGATAAAATGGCTTCTTCGTTAGTAGAGTATTTCTCCAATGAAGATGCACGTGCAGTCATTGAGCGTCTTGCTGAGGCAGGCGTGAATATGACGTATAAAGGTAAAAAAGTAGAAGTAGCTATAGGTGATAGTCCCTTTGCAGGTAAAACAATTGTTTTAACTGGTAAACTTGAGCAATTGACACGCAACGAAGCAAAGGCGAAAATAGAAGAGTTAGGTGGTACTGTCACAGGCAGTGTCAGCAAAAAAACAGACCTTGTGATCGCAGGAGCAGATGCAGGCTCTAAACTGACAAAGGCTGAGCAATTAGGTATCGAAGTTTGGAATGAAGACAACTTAATTGAACAACTTAACCTCATCTAATAAGTGCATGACAGCATATCTTTCTCACAGGGAGAATGCGAAACGATTACATCATGGCGTCGAGTGATTCTTCGACCTAAAACTGACTATTAGTAAAGGAGCACTAAATAATGAAGTCTTTTCGACTCATTCCAGCAATCGTAGCTGCTGCAATGCTAGTCGGCTGTGTACCTTCTGACAAGAAGGAAACAGAGCTTACACAGGAAACGCAACAGAAAGAAAAAGCTGAAACAACAATTATCCCAAGCATACAAATTGATGAATCCTATTATAAGACGCTTATTCCTTATAAAGAGAGTGCAAGCAGAGGTCTTGTTGTGTCTAATATTTATACGAAATATGATATGAAGGAAGTTGAATCTGGTTTAATGCGTCTATCTCAAAATGAGTTTGACACGGAAAACTATTACTTCCAAGAAGGTCAATATTTAGCTGAAAGTACGGTGAGCTCTTGGCTTGCCCGTAGTTCACAAACAGAAGATGGATTAAATCCGCCGACCACAGACACAATGACACCAGAAGAACGGGCAACGAAGGCTCCCGTTTATTTATCCCACATTGTAGAGCAAAATTACTTAACAAAAACGAATGATAATAAAGTGAAATTAGGCGGAATTTCAATAGGTCTTGCCTTAAACTCTATTTATTATTACCAAAAAGAACAGTATGGCGAATATTACGAAAAACCAATTTCAGAAGCTGAACTTGTTGAGCAAGGCAAAAAAATGGCCGCTGAAATTGTTTCCCGTTTACGTACACGCGAAGAGTTAAAAGATGTACCAATTGTTGTTGGTTTGTTTAAGCAGCAAGCTCGCAATCAAATTATTCCAGGGTCATATTTTAGCTATGGTATAGCAAAAGCTGGACAGAACAGTATTGCAGAGTGGGAAGGTATCGATGAAAATTATGTCTTGTTCCCAACTGATGATTCACAGGATGTTTACCGAGATGTCAGCAATAACTTCAAAATTTTTAAGCAAGACGTTGATAAATATTTCTCGAATTATACAAGTGTGATCGGAACAGGCTTCTATCGTAATAAGCAAATACAAAATCTTTCGATTGAAATTCCAATCCAATTTTTCGGTAAAGCAGAAATAATAGGCTTTACGCAATATTTGACGGGTATTCTAATCAATCAATTTGATAATATTCATGTTGAGGTGAGCGTTACTTCTATAAATGGCCCAGAGGCATTAATCATTAAGAAGGCCAATGATAAGGACCCTTACGTGCATGTCTATGATTAATATAGTCAGCCTTTGTGCTGGCTATATTTTTATGTAGATGGCTAGAATTAGAGGGACACAATAGGTAGATAGAGACAACACTTTGTTATAGTAGTGAAAGTTTCTATATTTTTAGTGAAAGTTGTGATTTTTAATATGAAAAATGTTATGATTATTGGCATGGTTAACTTTATTCAACCCTATTGTTATCAATAAAAACAATGAATTGAACCAGTATTCGGAGGTGTGAAAAATGGCTAAATTAACAAAAGAAGAAGTAAAGCACGTGGCAAATTTAGCACGTCTTGCTATTACAGAAGAAGAAGCAGAGAAATTTGCTGAACAGCTTGGAAAAATTACAGACTTTGCGGAGCAGTTAAATGAGCTAGATACAACGAATGTTGAACCAACAACTCACGTTTTACCACTAGTGAATGTAATGCGTGAAGACGTAGCTGTAAAAGGTTTAGACCGTGAAGTAATGATGTTAAACGTAAAAGAACAAGAAGATGGTCAAGTAAAAGTACCAGCTATCATGTAATACTAAAACATAGGAGGATTCCTCATGACGTTATTTGAACGTTCAGCTAAGGAGTTACAAGCGGAAATGAAAGCAGGTAACTTATCAATCGCTGACTTAACGAAAGAAGCATACGAGCGTATTGCAAAGCTTGACAGCGATGTACAAGCATTCCTTGCTTCAAACGAAGAAAAAGCAACTGCACAAGCTGCTGAAATGGATAAAGTCCCATTTGAAGAGCGTGGACCACTGTTTGGTCTTCCAATCGGTGTGAAAGACAACATCGTAACAGAAGGTTTAGAAACAACTTGTGCCTCTAAAATTCTAGAAGGCTTTATGCCAATTTATGATGCCACTGTTGTCAATAAGTTACGTGAAGCTGGCATGATTACAGTTGGTAAATTAAACATGGACGAGTTTGCAATGGGTTCTTCTAACGAAAACTCATACTATAAAACAACAAAAAATCCATGGAACTTAAACCACGTACCAGGGGGATCTTCAGGTGCATCTGCAGCAGCAGTAGCAGCAGGTGAAGTACCATTCTCTCTTGGTTCAGATACAGGTGGTTCAATCCGTCAACCAGCAGCTTACTGTGGTGTTGTAGGGATGAAGCCTACATATGGTCGTGTATCTCGTTTTGGTCTAGTTGCATTTGCCTCTTCTTTAGATCAAATTGGACCAATTACACGCAACGTTGAAGATAATGCGCTATTATTAGAAGCCATCGCAGGCTTAGATCCAAATGATTCTACATCGGCAAACGTAGAGGTACCAAATTACGCTGCAGCGCTTACTGGTGATGTAAAAGGCTTACGTATTGCTGTACCAAAGGAATTCCTTGGTGAAGGTGTTGGCGAGGCAGCACGTCAATCAGTGCTTACTGCATTAGAGGTATTAAAAGGCCTAGGTGCTACTGTAGAAGAAGTATCACTTCCTCATTCAAAATATGCACTTGCTGCATACTATATCCTTTCTTCATCTGAAGCGTCTTCTAACTTATCTCGTTTCGATGGTATCCGTTATGGTTTCCGTGCAGAAAATGTTACAAATTTGATGGACCTTTATAAAGAAACACGTGCACAAGGTTTTGGTGATGAAGTAAAACGCCGCATCATGCTTGGAACTTACTCACTAAGTGCCGGCACGTATGATGCGTATTATAAAAAAGCGCAACAAGCACGTACACTTATCAAAGCAGACTACGACAAAGTATTTGAAGACTTTGATGTTATCATTGGGCCTACATCCCCAACACCAGCATTTAAAATTGGTGAAAACGTCGATGATCCGATGACAATGTATGCGAACGATATTTTAACAATCCCGATGAACTTAGCTGGAGTACCTGCTATTTCAATTCCATGTGGCTTTGAAAACGGACTACCACTTGGTTTACAAATTATTGGTAAATACTTCGATGAAGCAACTATTTACCGTGTAGCTCATGCTTTTGAACAAGCAACAGAGTTCCATAAACAAGTTCCTCAAATGTGGGAGGGAAAATAACATGAACTTTGAAACAGTCATTGGTTTAGAAGTACACGTTGAGTTGAAAACAAACTCAAAAATCTTCTCACCAGCACCAGCTCATTTTGGTGCTGAACCAAATACAAATACAACAGTAATTGATTTAGGGTACCCTGGTGTCCTACCAGTCCTTAACAAAAATGTAGTAGATTTCGCAATGCGTGCTGCACTTGCACTTAATATGGAAATCGAACAAGAAACAAAATTTGACCGTAAAAACTACTTCTATCCAGATAATCCGAAAGCTTATCAAATTTCACAATTTGATAAACCAATCGGTAAAAACGGCTGGATCGATATTGAAGTAGACGGCTATACAAAACGTATCGGTATTACACGTCTTCATATGGAAGAAGATGCTGGTAAACTTTCACATGCTGGGGATCACTCATTAGTTGACTTTAACCGTCAAGGTACACCACTTGTTGAGATTGTTTCTGAGCCAGACATTCGTACACCAAACGAAGCATATGCTTACCTAGAAAAATTAAAATCAATTATTCAATATACAGACGTATCTGATTGTAAGATGGAAGAAGGCTCATTACGTTGTGATGCCAACATTTCTCTTCGTCCGTATGGTCAAGAAGAATTTGGCACAAAAACGGAGCTTAAAAACCTGAACTCCTTCAACTATGTTCGTCGTGGTTTAGAGCATGAGGAATTACGTCAAGCAGATGTATTATTATCAGGCGGTATTATTGAGCAAGAAACACGTCGTTTCGATGAAAAAACAGGTAAAACAATTTTAATGCGTGTGAAAGAGGGAACAGATGATTACCGTTACTTCCCAGAGCCAGACTTAGTTCGTCTTTCGATTGATGATGCATGGCTAGAGAGAGTGAAATCAGAAATTCCTGAGCTTCCAGATGCTCGTAAAAAACGTTATGTAGAAGAATTAGGCTTAACACCATATGATGCAGGAGTTCTTGTTATTTCTAAAGAAATCTCAGACTTCTTCGAGGCAATGATTGTGAACGGTGCAGATGCGAAACTTTCTGCTAACTGGCTAATGGGTGATGTTTCAGCTTACTTAAATGCGGAACAAAAAGACCTTAAAGATACTGCACTAACACCAGAAAACCTTGCTGAGATGGTGAAATTAATCACTGACGGAACAATTTCTTCTAAGATCGGTAAAAAAGTATTTGCTGAATTAGTAGAAAACGGTGGTTCTGCACAGGATATTGTGAAGGCGAAAGGTTTAGTTCAAATTTCCGATGAAGGTGCACTACTAGCCATCGTAACAGAAGTTTTAGATAACAATGCACAATCTATCGAAGACTTTAAAAATGGTAAAGATCGTGCGATTGGCTTCTTAGTTGGTCAAATTATGAAGGCAACAAAAGGTCAAGCCAACCCTCCAATGGTTAATAAATTATTACAACAAGAAATTGCCAAACGATAATACTCGTTGTAACATAATAGCCGAGAGAGCTTTATTGCTCCCTCGGCTATTAATTTTCAAAAATGTAACTAATTTGCAATTTATAACACTTAATAGTTGTTTAAAAAGAGTATTCATAGCAAAATATAGAATAGACAATAATAAGGGGGACGAGCCAATGAAAACTGAACAACAATATTTTCAAGAAGCTATTTCGATACAACAATATATGGAGAACATGACGACGTTGAAAGAAGAGAGCTTCCGTATTTATGATGGTTTTGAAGTGCCAACAAACGATGGCTTCATCGAATTACTAAAAGATAAGCAGCCAAAAATTTTAACTATTACAGAAGATTGGTGCGGAGACGCTATGTTAAACAACCCTATTATTCGTCGTGTTGCTGAAGCGGCAGGGTTAGAAATGCGTACCGTTTTTCGCGATGCTGATACAGAGTTAATTGATCGTTATTTAACAAACGGTGGTCGTGCTATCCCGATTTATCTGTTGTTAGATGATGCAGGTGAGGTTGTAGGAAAATGGGGACCACGTGCGCCTGAATTACAAGAGTTAGTCGTAACGAAACGAGCGAGTTTACCAGATAAAGAAGATCCAACATTTGAAGAAGCTCAAAAAGCTCTTTATGCAGAAATTCGAGAGGAAAATATCTCGAACTCAACTTACTGGACGTATGTCTATGAGGACTTTAAAAAACAGGTAACAAACGCATTACAAAAATAACAAGAGCATTGCAACATTTCAACGTAGAATTTCGTTGAATGAAATAGAATCTTATGAAGCAGGAAGGTATGTTATGAAACGAGCAAGAATCATTTATAATCCTACATCTGGACGCGAAGTATTTAAGAAACATCTACCAGAGGTGTTGGAAAAACTAGAGGTAGCAGGCTATGAGACATCCTGTCATGCAACAACATGTGAGGGAGATGCAACGCTTGCAGCAAAAAATGCGGTAGAGCGTGGTTTTGATATCATCATCGCAGTTGGTGGAGATGGCACATTAAATGAAGTTGTTTCAGGTGTAAGTCCATTTGAAAACCGTCCGAAAGTTGGTCTAATTCCGATGGGTACTACAAATGATTTTGCCCGTGCTGTGCATATTCCTCGAAATATTGATGAGGCTGTAGACATTATAATTCAAGGCGACACATTACCAGTG
Organism: Lysinibacillus sp. FSL K6-1151; assembly: GCF_038630755.1. NCBI lineage: Bacteria > Bacillati > Bacillota > Bacilli > Caryophanales > Bacillaceae > Lysinibacillus > Lysinibacillus sp. FSL K6-1151. The sequence continues at coordinate 4,003,767 of NZ_CP152040.1, read as the reverse complement.
GACGTGGGTCTCTTAAATGGCGAACGCTATTTCATTAATATTGCTGCTGGGGGACGCATTACAGAACTCACTTATGAAGTACCAAGTAAAATGAAAACAATGCTTGGTCAGTTAGCCTATTATGTAAAGGCAGTAGAAATGATTCCATCCATCAAAGCTTCCCATATGCGTATTGAATATGATGGCGAAGTATTTGATGGGGACGCCATGATGTTCCTATGTGGTTTAACGAATTCAGTAGGTGGCTTTGAAAAACTTGCCCCTGATGCGAGTATTAATGATGGTTACTTTACAGTAATAGTACTGAAAAAAGTAAGCCTTCCAGAGTTTATTCAACTAGCTGCTATGGCATTACGAGGCGAACATTTAAATGACGATCGTGTCATTTATAAAAAAGCCAGCGTTGTCAAAGTCACGACTGAAAACGAAGTCCATCTTAACCTAGATGGCGAATATGGCGGAGACGCACCGGCTACATTTGAAAATCTGAAGCGTCACATTGAAATCTTTGTCCCACTTGCAGATATTCGAGAAGAAGACCGTATTTAATCAATCCAAAAAGCTCATCCTATTTTAGTTGGATGAGCTTTTTGGATTCTATCTGATCGTACTTATAAAAGTAAGGGATCTGCATATTAGGAAGTCCCCTAAAGAGAAAAGCTTCACCACTCCCAAAAATATCTACCCCCTCCCACACTCCCAAAGTTAACCTTCCCAATAGAAGCCGAAAACCAGAACTGTGCCACATAAGAATCTCTGAAAACCTACTTAATCCGATTGCTTCCTTTATTAAATTGGAATGGACTAAATTATACAATTTCATCTTTAGAACTTAGATTGTGAATGAATTTAGAAAAATGTTTGGCAAATGTGCGTATATTAGTTGAACAAAATTTGAAACCTTAATAATAGCCTGAAATTTCGGTCCGTTATTAAGGTTTTATTCGTTGTAATAGTGGAAAATGGGGGTATGGATAAGGGAAAGGAAGTGTTGCCTTTGTATAAGTCACAAGAAAAGAAACTTATATGGATAAGTTTTGGTGTTGCAATTATTATGCTACTTTCCATTCTTGGAAGAATATTTGGAAGTTAGGGGGGCAATGAGATGATTAATGAATCAGCAGTCTTTTGGAGTCGAGCATTAACGGAGTTAACATTATCGTTCCATATTATTTATGCAACGATTGGTGTAGGTGTCCCGTTGATGATTATGATTGCTCAATGGACTGGGTATAAAAAGAATGATGAGCATTATATCTTAATGGCGAGACGTTGGGCGCGTGGTTTTGTTATTACTGTGGCCGTAGGTGTTGTAACAGGAACTGCCATTGGCTTACAGCTTTCATTATTGTGGCCTAACTTTATGCAACTTGCTGGTCAAACGATTGCATTACCATTGTTTATGGAAACGTTTGCATTTTTCTTTGAAGCTATATTTTTAGGGATCTATTTATATACATGGGACCGCTTTGATAGTCAGAAAAAACATATGCTACTATTAATTCCTGTCGCTGTTGGAGCGTCGATGTCAGCGGTCTTCATTACAATTGTTAATGCTTTTATGAATGCACCACAAGGATTTGATATTGTAAACGGAGAACTTGTCAATATTCAACCTTTTTTAGCGATGTTTAACCCGGCCATGCCGACAAAGGTAGCGCATGTACTTGTGACAGCGTATATGACATCAGCATTTGTACTAGCAGCTATTGCGGGATACAGAATGTTAAAAGGCTCTAAGCATGTATACCATAAAAAATCCTTGCTTTTACTTATGAAAATTGGCTTAATTTTCTCCATAGCTGCTGCTGTAATTGGAGATTTTTCAGGAAAATACTTAGCTGAATATCAACCCGAAAAACTAGCCGCTGCAGAATGGCATTTTGAAACAGAGGGTAAAGCATCGCTTGTATTATTTGGTGTATTAGATGGAGAAGAAGTAAAATACGCTATTAAAATTCCGTATGCTTTGAGCATTCTTGCACATTTTAATCCTAACGCAGAGGTAATTGGCTTAGATCAATTTGCGGAGGAGGATTTACCACCACTCTATATTCATTATCTCTTTGATATTATGGTGTCCATTGGTATGTTTATGGTGCTAGTTTCATTACTTTATGTTGTAGGGAAAGCACGGGGCTGGCAATTTATTCATTCGCGATGGTATAGATGGATTATTGTTGCGGGAGGACCTCTGTCAATCATTGCCATCGAAGCAGGTTGGTGGCTTGCGGAAGTTGGACGTCAACCATGGATACTGTATGGTCTAATGCGTACACCGGAGGGAGCTACTACGAGTGACCATGTGGATTTAATGATGCTATTGTTCGCAGGTGTTTATGCAGTTTTAGCAGTAGGAAGTATTGTCGTCTTGGTTCGAATGTTTAAAAAGAATCCAATCGAGCGTGAAATTGAAGATCGCCACTCTGAAAAAGGCGGTGACATCCTATGACGTTAGAGGTATTAGGTATTTCCGTATTATGGATTTTTCTATTTGGCTATGTCATTGTCGCATCCATTGATTTTGGTGCAGGCTTCTTCAACGCTTATAGCCTACTAATTGGTAAAAATCATATTTTAACAAATATTATCAAACGTTATTTATCGCCTGTCTGGGAAGTAACCAATGTCTTTTTAGTATTCTTCTTCGTAGGGATCGTTGGATTTTTCCCACAAACTGCTTTTTATTACGGAACGATTTTACTTGTGCCAGTCAGTATTTCGCTTGTACTGTTAGCAATTCGTGGCTCCTACTATGCCTTTGAATCGTATGGCACGCGAGGACATATAGGGTATACGCTGACATACGGTGTGGCAGGTTTATTAATTCCCGCTTCCTTATCTGTTGTTTTTGCCATTGCTGGTGGAGGCTATGTTGATCTGATTGATGGGCAACCTGTGCTAAACTACTGGACTTTATATACAAGTCCATTTGCTTGGAGCATTGTGGTACTGAGCATCGCTGCTGTGCTGTATATTTCAGCCGTATTTTTAACGTGGTATGCTCATAAAGCAAATGACGTAGAAGCGACTAAACTGATGCGAAAATATGCACTTGTTTGGGCAGCACCGTTAATGATTAGTGCACTGGGCATTATGTATGAAATGAAATCCATTAACCCAGAAAGTTATAGTCACATGGTGAATTTATGGTGGATGTTTGCGATTTCAGCTGTCTTATTTATTATTACAGTCATGCTCATTGCCATGCGTAAAAAGTACGGACTTGCAGTTGGGCTTCTTATTGCTCAATTTGCTGTAGCCTTCTTTGCATATGGGATAGCACAATATCCATACTTACTGTATCCGTATTTAACAATTTATGATAGTTTTACAAGCACACAAATGGCGGTTGCTTTAGTCATCGCATTTATTTTAGGGCTGTGCCTTCTTCTTCCTTCACTCTATTTATTGATGAAACTATTCTTGTTCAATAAAAACTATGTGACAGGAAAAGAAGACAATCACGCATAGGAGGAAATCAAGGTATGCAAAGTTTCTTAATTTTTTATGCACCTTTTATTGTCGTCATTCTTGGGATCTTGTGTGCATTTTGGTGGGCACCAAGGGATTATCATATTACAAAAGAGCAAGAAAAGAGTCGCGAATAGCGGCTCTTTTTTCAAGTTAGTGAGGAGAACAATATAACGGGCAAGTCTTGTTCTTTTTTCATTCGCCAACACATGCTACAATAAGGAGATTGAAATGGAGGATGTACGAATGTCAGCACCCGTGAAAAAAAATGATCGACTTTCAGTTTATATAGAAGATTTAACACATGATGGCAATGGCGTCGCAAAGGTTGATGGCTACCCACTATTTATACAAGGCGCACTTCCGAACGAAACAGCTGAAATACATGTGATGAAAACCTTGAAAAATTATGGCTTTGCAAAAGTTGTAGATATTATTAAGCCATCTTCAGATCGAGTAGTAGCACCCTGTGATTATTTCAAGCAATGTGGCGGCTGTCAACTACAGCATTTATCCTATGAGGGGCAGTTAAAGTGGAAAGAAAATATGGTGCGCAATGTGATGCAGCGCATTGGTAAAATTAATGCACCTGTGCTTCCTGTAAAAGGAATGGAAGAGCCTTGGCATTACCGTAATAAAGCGCAAATCCCCTTCTCTGTAAATGAAGAAGGACAAGCGATTGCAGGTTTTTATAAAACAAAAACGCATAGCATTGTAGATATGGATCGTTGCTTAATTCAAACAGGAGAAGCGGACGCCATTCTTGCAGGCTTGAAAAAGGAATTAACGGCGATAGGAATTCGCCCTTACAATGAGCATACACACGAAGGAATGCTGCGACACGTTGTCATTCGTAAAGCACGAGCAACAGGTGAGGTCATGGTTGTCCTTGTAACAAAAAAGAAAAAGTTCCCACAAAAAGAGGCAGCCGTTGCAGTGATTCAAAGATTAGTTCCGAACGTTACGTCGATTATGCAAAATGTGAATAATGAAAAAACCAATGTGATTTTTGGTGATGATACCATCAATCTTTGGGGCAAGGACATCATTATTGATACAATTGGCGATGTACGTTTTGAGATTTCAGCTCGTTCCTTCTATCAAGTCAACCCAGAGCAAACAGAGGTCCTCTATAAACAAGCATTGGATTATGCTGACTTGCAGGGGGATGAACGCGTCATTGATGCGTATTGTGGCATTGGTACCATCTCTTTATTCCTAGCACAAAAAGCAAAGGCAGTCATGGGCGTGGAGATTGTCCCACAAGCAATTGAAGATGCTAAACGCAACGCAGTACTCAATGGTTTTACAAATACTTATTTTGAGGCTGGCCCAGCAGAGGAAGTTATTCCAAGATGGTATAAAGAGGGCAAGGAAGCAGACGTACTAGTAGTCGATCCACCACGCAAAGGCTGCGACGAAGCACTACTAACTACCATTTTAGAGCAACGGCCAAAACGAGTGGTCTATGTATCCTGCAACCCAGCTACACTAGCACGCGACCTTCGTATTTTGGAGGATGGCGGCTATCAAACACAGGAAATTCAGCCAGTAGACATGTTCCCGCATTCGACGCATTGTGAAGCAGTTGCTTGGCTAACGTTAGTAGAGTAGAAAAGCAGATGGTGTAGAGAAATCTATACTATCTGCTTTCTATTTAGACAATTACCATTTAAGAACGATTTTCGATATAATAAACGTGACTGATTTTCAAAAAGTTATTGGGCATGATATAAATGTAAAATTGAGCTTTATATTTTGGACTGAAAGTATAGAGTTTTATTCATAGTGAGAGGATTTGGGTTTAACATGATAGATAATTTTTGGCGTGATTTACCACGACCATTTTTTGTGCTGGCACCAATGGAAGATGTGACAGATGTTGTTTTTCGACATGTAGTAAATGAAGCGGGTCGGCCGGATGTATTTTTTACAGAGTTTACAAATTCGGATAGCTATTGTCATCCAGAGGGACAGAAAAGTGTACGTGGCCGTTTGACTTTTACAGAAGATGAGCAGCCAATGGTGGCACATATTTGGGGGGATAATCCCGACTATTTCCGTCAAATGAGTATTGGTATGGCAGAGCTCGGTTTTAAAGGCATTGATATTAATATGGGTTGCCCTGTACCGAATGTGGCATCAAGAGGAAAAGGGAGTGGCCTTATTCTCCGTCCAGATGTCGCGGCAGAATTGATTCAAGCAGCAAAAGCGGGTGGATTGCCTGTCAGTGTGAAAACCCGTCTTGGCTACAAGGAGATAAATGAGTGGGAGGAGTGGCTAACACATATTTTACAACAAGATATAGCGAACCTTTCGATTCATCTACGAACAAGAAAGGAAATGAGCTTAGTAGATGCGCATTGGGAGCTTATTCCGGAAATCAAAAAATTACGTGACCGTATTGCACCAAATACGCTACTAACAATCAATGGAGATATCCCTGACCGTCAAACGGGACTGCAGCTAGCTGAACAATATGGTATTGATGGCGTGATGATTGGGCGAGGTATTTTTAAAAATCCGTTTGCTTTTGAAAAAGAGCCAAAAGAGCATAGCAGTAAAGAGTATCTTGATCTTTTAAGACTGCAGCTCGATCTGCAAGATCAATATGCGGAAGTACTACCACGTTCCATCACAGGGCTTCACCGCTTTTTCAAAATTTATGTCAAAGGATTCCGTGGAGCTGGTGAATTAAGAAGCCAATTGATGAACACGAAATCAACAGATGAAGTGCGTGCATTGCTAGATAACTTTGAAGCAAATAATATGGAGTGACCTGTTAGCTGGTAAGAATGGAGCATAATTCATAAAAAGCAAGGGCAGGAGTAAGCAATATCCACTCCTTACTCTTGCTTTTTTTCTGGTATAAAGGCTACAAATGAATCTTCCTATTAATTTTAACCTTTATAAGCAAACAGCATTTTTTAGACAAAATCAAATACATCACCAATCAATCTCCCTATGCCTCTAAGTAACCAGAAAAGGACTCTAAAAGGCAAGAGAATGAGTTCAGGTATCCAAACGAGTACATCAAAAATGAAATCTAAAAATGTATAACCGCTGTGGTACTTCTTGCCTTTTCTTCTTTGCCACCAATCCTTCATAAATTCTCAATCCTTTTTAACCGTTACAATTTTTTAATATATTTACGATCAAATGTTTATTAAGTTTCAAATGAACAGTAGAGGCTATCATCTTTTGCTAAAAAACGTTTTTGTTTAGGCATGTGTAGCTACTTTCGTAGCGCATATTTCTTCACATAACAGTATACTGCTAAAACATAAACTTGCCTTTTTCGAATGTGCATATTACAATAAAAAGTAAGTTAATAGCAGGTTTGAGTAACTGAGAGACCATTGAAAACGTATGTACCTAGCGTACATATGCTTTTGATGGTCTTTTTTTATCTTTAAAATGATGAGGGAGGAAATAAAGTATGAGTACAGCTTCTGCGATACAACGACAACAAACAATGGAGGAACTACAAGGTAGGGAGTATGATTTATTAGTAATTGGTGGGGGCATTACAGGATGTGGTATTGCACTAGATGCTATTGCTCGCGGTCTTTCTGTAGCATTAGTGGAAATGCAGGATTTTGCAGCAGGTACCTCTAGCCGTTCGACAAAATTAGTACATGGCGGTTTACGCTATTTAAAGCAATTTGAAATAAAAGAGGTAGCAGAGTTAGGAAAGGAACGTGCCATTGTTTATGAAAATGGTCCACATGTGACAACACCTGTTTGGATGCTGTTACCTTTTCATAAGGGCGGGACATTTGGAAAATACTCTACAAATCTTGGCTTGCGTGTCTATGACTTTTTAGCAGGAGTCAGACGTGCTGAGCGTCGTTATATGTTAAATGCAGTTGAAACCATTGAGAAGGAGCCATTAGTGAAAACAAAGGGATTGCTTGGCGGTGGTATGTATGTGGAATACCGTACGGATGATGCTCGTTTAACGATTGAGGTAGCGAAGGCAGCGATTGAAAAAGGTGCAACATTAATTAATTATATGAAAGCCGAAAACTTCTTATATAATGAACAGCGAAAAATCAATGGCATTGTAGCAAAGGATTTAATAACAGACCGTACAATTGATATTCGTGCAAAGGCAGTGGTTAATGCTGCTGGTCCATGGGTGGATGATGTGCGCACAATTGAAGGGAAGCAGGCAGGGAAGCATTTAATTTTATCAAAAGGTGTGCATATTGTTTTTGATGAATCAAAGTTCCCATTAAAACAAGCTGTTTATTTTGATACACCTGATGGTCGCATGGTATTTGCCATTCCTCGTCAAGGTAAGACCTATGTAGGAACAACAGATACATTTTATGAGGGTGATGCTCGTAATATGGATATTTATCAAGAGGATCGTGATTATATAATGAACGCGATTCGTTATATGTTCCCAAATGTAAAGGTGACAGATGCGGATATTGAATCAAGCTGGGCAGGTGTGCGTCCGTTGATTCATGAGGACGGAAAAAATCCGTCTGAAATTTCTCGTAAGGATGAAGTGTGGGTATCACCATCGGGACTTGTAACAATTGCAGGTGGGAAATTAACAGGCTACCGTAAAATGGCTGAAACGGTATTAAATACGATTGCACAAGAACTAGAGCAACAATTTGGCATTCAATCTTCTCCATGTACAACAAAGAAAATACCAATTTCTGGTGGTGATATTGGCGGTTCAAAGAAATTATATGCCTTCTTACATGACCATACAAGATTAGGCAAAAAATTAGGCTTATCCGAAGAAGAGGCTAAATTTTTAACACAGCATTATGGTAGCAATGTAGATATTGTCTTTAACTATGTAAAGGAAGGACATCCAGTTTTACCATCATGGCTGTATGCACAATTAATGTATGGTATTCATCATGAAATGGTCGTTCATCCGAATGACTTTATGGTTCGTCGTACAGGATATATGTTCTTCCAAATGGCCATTGTTAAACAATATAAAGAGGCTATTTTAGATGAAATGGCTAAGCAACTCAACTGGACAGCACAGCAACGTACACAATATGAAGAAGATGTTAAGAAAGAAATAAAACGAGCGACAACTGCGCTATAATGAGGTAGTTACTCTCATAATATAAGGTGAGCATTTACCCTGTATTATAAGGGAAGGAGAGAATGGTATGCATTTTGATAATCAACAGGTAATTCCTGCAGCGCGTACTGTTAAGCAGTTTGACGAAATAATAGCAAGTCCATTCACTTATATTGTCCTCTTGGAGGTGCATATTAGCTTATTGATGTCTTTAAAGCGTGAGGCACATCGGCATGGAAAAAAATTAATTATTCATGCTGATTTAATTCATGGCTTAAAAACGGATAATTTTGCAGCGGACTTTTTATGTAATGATGTTCGTCCCGCTGGTATTATTTCAACTCGTTCCAATATGCTAATGAAAGCCAAAGCTCGTGGAATTATGGCTATTCAACGTGTGTTTTTGATTGATACGATTGCTCTTGAAAAAAGTTATTCGATGATTGAAACAGCACAGCCTGATTATATTGAGCTATTACCAGGCATTATTCCGTCTATGATTCAAGAAATCTATGAGCGGACACAAATCCCTGTTATTACAGGTGGCTTAGTGCGTACAGTGGACAATATTGAAGAAGCGTTAACTGGGGGCGCTATCGCCGTTACAACATCTAATAAGAAATTATGGGAAAATTTCAATAAATAGTTGACTCTGTATGTTTTTTTCTCTAAAATGAACTTAAGTTCATAAGCGCGTGGTTAGGAAAAGGAACCCACATTTGTTCATCTACATGTTTTAATGTAGTTTGATTAAATGTGGGTTCCTTTTTGTTTTCTATGGGCTATTATCACAAAGGGGGACTTCACTATGTCTACGTTTACAGCTGAGCTGGTCGGCACAATGATTCTTATTTTATTTGGTGGCGGCGTTGTAGCTGGTACTGTGCTAAACAAATCGAAAGGCTTTGGTGGTGGATGGATTGTTATTACCTTTGCATGGGGACTTGCTGTTGCAATGGCAGCCTATGCAGTAGGGGGAATTAGCGGTGCTCATCTAAATCCTGCACTAACCATTGCTCTTGCCACGATTGGCAATTTCCCATGGGGAGATGTACCAGCATATATTGCAGCACAAATGATTGGTGCATTTTTAGGAGCAACGCTTGTTTACTTTATGTATTTACCACATTGGCAGGCAACAGCAGATGCAGATACAAAATTAGCGCCATTTTCCACAATGCCAGCTATTAAGCATCCTTTATCAAATCTACTATCTGAAATGATAGGAACATTTATTTTAGTATTAGGCATTTTAGCGTTAGGTACAAATACGATTACAGATGGTTTAAATCCATTTTTAGTTGGTCTGTTAATTATTGTGATTGGGATGGCTTTAGGTGGCCCAACAGGCTATGCGATTAACCCTGCCCGCGATTTGGGTCCACGTATTGCCCATTTTATTTTGCCGATTTCAGGAAAAGGTGATTCTGGTTGGGGATATGCATGGATACCAGTTGTAGGTCCAATTATTGGTGGTACATTTGGTGCATTGTTTTTCCAACAAATATTTGAAGGGAAAAACAGTATAGCATTTTGGATTGTTGCAGTGATTGTTGTTACTATTTTCATAGGGGCACAATTAACTGTCAAGAATGTTCAAGTTGAAGACTAATTTATTTGGAGGGATTTCTATGTCAGAAAAAAAATATATTTTAGCGTTAGACCAAGGCACAACAAGTTCAAGAGCTATTCTATTTGATGAAAAGGGTAAAATTGTACACACTGCCCAACAAGAATTCCAACAACATTTTCCACAAGCAGGCTGGGTAGAGCATCATGCAGAGGAAATTTGGTCATCTATCCTATCTTGTATTGCAACCGTGTTATCAGAAAAAGGTGTGGATTCAAGCCAAATTGCAGGGATTGGGATTACAAACCAACGCGAAACAACCGTAGTGTGGGATAAACATACTGGCAAACCTGTTTATAACGCAATTGTTTGGCAATCACGTCAAACGAATGAAATTTGTGAGCAGTTAAAGGAAAGCGGTTACAATGATTTATTCCGTGATAAAACAGGCTTATTAATCGATGCTTACTTCTCTGGCACAAAAGTGAAGTGGATTTTAGATCATGTTGAGGGAGCACGTGAAAAAGCTGAGGCAGGAGAGTTGCTATTCGGTACAATTGATACATGGCTCATTTGGAAGTTATCGGGTGGGAAAGTACATGTAACAGATTATTCAAATGCTTCTCGTACATTGATGTATAATATCCATGAGTTACAGTGGGATGAAGAACTGTTAGAAATTTTAACTGTTCCTGCTTCTATGCTGCCAGAAGTACGTCCTTCTTCTGAAATTTATGGCTATACAGAGGAGGCTTTATTCTTTGGCTCTGCTGTCCCAATTGCGGGTGCTGCTGGTGACCAACAAGCAGCATTATTCGGTCAGGCATGTTTTGAAGAAGGAATGGTCAAGAACACATATGGCACAGGCTGCTTTATGTTAATGAACACAGGCGAAAAGGCAGTGAAGTCAAATAATGGCTTATTGACAACATTAGCCTGGGGCTTAGATGGTAAAGTAACGTATGCTTTAGAGGGCAGTATTTTTGTAGCAGGCTCAGCGATTCAATGGCTACGTGATGGTTTGCGTATGTTCCGTAATGCGAGTGAATCAGAGCAATATGCGACGCGTGTGGAGTCAACAGATGGAGTTTATGTTGTCCCAGCATTTGTTGGTTTAGGCACACCGTATTGGGATTCTGATGTACGAGGAGCTGTCTTTGGCTTAACACGTGGGACATCGAAGGAACATTTTGTACGTGCGACACTAGAATCATTAGCTTATCAAACAAAGGATGTATTAGCAGCGATGGAAGCAGATGCTAATATTCCGTTAGCAAAATTGCGTGTAGATGGCGGAGCTGTGGCAAATAATTTCTTAATGCAATTCCAAGCAGATTTATTAAATGTCCCTGTTGATCGCCCAGTTATCAATGAAACAACAGCTTTAGGTGCTGCCTATTTAGCAGGCTTAGCAGTTGGCTATTGGCATTCAACAGAGGAGATCGGTAAGTATTGGAATTTAGATCGTCAATTTACACCAAATATGAGTGACGAGCATCGTGACAATATTTATGCAGGCTGGAAAAAGGCTGTTGCCGCAGCGCAAGTATTTAAGTAAGCAAACCATTTGAGAGGCTGGGGTATAACTAGCTTCAATTAATGAGAAATCCGAATTCGGATTTCTCTATTTTTTATGTTGTCTCCAGATAGCTCGTAACGAATGTCCAATGAGTCCTCAAATTTTCGATCATTTGAGCGAGGACTTTCAATGCTAATTCCTTTTCATTTTCTTCTGGTATGATTTCTTTTTCAAGCAGCTCTTCGTATAGCTGTTTTGCCATTTGCATTAGCTATTACTTCTGATAAGTATTTTTGTCTGTTTTTATTTAAGAAAGGTGAAGAAAACGTCCAATTCTTTATAGAGTTGGGCTTTTTTGTTCGTAAGGAATAGAGGATTTAGAGAGAAATCAGAGAATTGTATATAAGTACCATTATATGTAATGACGTTTTATAGGAGTTGTATGAAGATGGTTGTGACAACGAGACCGTTAAAAATTAAGTATAAAAAGTTAGCCAATCCTTTTCAGGAGTTTATGCAGATTAGTCCTAACAATAATGCCCTTACGAAGGAAGTAATCTTTCTACGTTATATTGGTATACCTGATTCTGTAGATCTTTATAAAGAAGATATTTTAAAAATGGATGAGTATTTCACAAAGCAAAGCGTATTTTATTTACGACTACATAGGCTTGAGGTCATCAATAATAAGAAAGATGCAGATAGACTGTCGGAGCTTTGGGGAGATTGGCAGGCTGCTGCTGATAGTATGCAGTTACTGTATGAGACATCTTTATGCGATAAATTAGCGAATGATCAACTTGAATGGACAAAAAAGCTTAGCTTTAAAAAAATTCTCCATCTTTTTAAAGAACATCAGCCGCATGCTAATGACACGTTACTAAAAAACTTTGCAGTTAAATTTTTATATTGGATGGATTATTATTTACCACAAATTTTTTCTAAGGAAAATCAAGCATCCTTTAAAATTGTTTTTATAGGAGACATTACGCAGCATGAATCATTATTCTTATATTTTTTATCGACACTTGGCTGCGATATATGTTATATGAACCCTAAAGGGGATATCACTAATTTGTATCCTATCATAGCAGCATCATCTACTTTGCAGAGTTGTCGTAATTGCTATGAAAAGGAATTCATAATCCCTAAAGTGCTCACGATGAAAAGCATACCATCACAACAACCGACGATTCTCCCAGCCCTTAGTACTAGCATGGTTACTACAGAAGAGTGTAGTTATGAACAGTTGGCTTCTTTAGCGACGTCTGTTGTGATGATAAAGACATTTGGTGCAGATGGTAAGGTGTTATGTTTTGGTTCTGGAGTTGTTCTCCATCGCGATGGCTATATTTTGACGAACTTGCATGTTATAGGTGGTGGGAACTATTATTCAGTGCTATATGAAAATGATCCAAACGAGTATATTACCCATCAATTTGTGAAATATCATGACATGCATGATTTGGCTATTTTGAAGGTAGACAGAACAAGTCTACCTTTGCCCGTTAAAATAGAGGGTCAATTAGTTCGCGGGCAAAAAATTGTGGCGATTGGCAGTCCTTTAGGATTATTTAATTCGGTTTCTGATGGAATTGTTTCAGGCTTTCGAGATCTTCGAAAAATGTCTATGATTCAATTTACGGCTGCTATTTCCAATGGCAGTTCTGGTGGTGCTTTATTGGATATGCATGGACGATTGGTCGGTTTGATAACAGCAGGCTTTGATGATGGTCAGAATCTGAACTTAGCTGTACCAGCTCATTTGATTTATCAATTTGCCCAAAACTTTATTGAAGTATCAGGCTAATTTCCACTATTCAACCATTGCTTTTTTATTCGTAATCTTATAGAATGTAGAACGGTATAAATGAACGATATATAAATCCTTTAATACGGTCCAGAGAGGCTGAAAAGGGCTATGTGATATTTTTAAGCTAATATCTTTGCTTTGTCATGCCCTTTTGTCCTCTGTGACGGAAGGGCTTTTATTATTGTTCCATACTCCTCTTTTAAAGGAAGTCCCGTGAGGCTTCAAAAGAGAATGGACAAGACAGCTATAATCCATTCACTAAAAGAGATCGACAACTAGAAAATTGGAGGCTACAAAGAATGGATTATCGTAAAAAAACCGTGGTCGCTTCAGTGGCAGGGTTAACGCTAGAGGGAATGGACATTATGTTTATTTCTTTTGCTATGACAATGATTATTGCAGAATTTAATATTGATCTTGCAACTGGTGGATTGATTTCATCCATCACAAATATTGGAATGCTGATGGGTGGTATTATTTTTGGTGTGTTGGCCGACAAATATGGTCGCGTAAAAGTGTTTACGTATACCGTCATATTATTTGCCATCGGAACAGCCTTAACAGGCGTAGCAACAAGTATTGAGCAAGTTTATGTTTATAGATTTATCGCTGGCTTAGGAGCTGGTGGGGAATATGGTATTGGTATGGCACTTGTGGCGGAGGCTTGGCCGAAGAATAAACAAGGAAGAGCTTCTTCGTATGTAAGTGTAGGGGCACAGTATGGGGTGATCTTAGCGGCATTACTAAGTGCCATCATTTTACCAACTTTAGGATGGAGAGCTTTATTCTTCGTCGGTTTATTACCAGTCATTTTTGCCTTTATCGTACGTAAAAATCTTGATGAATCACCAGAATGGGTGGCGTCACAGAATAAACAAAACAATAAGCAAGAGAAAGGGAAACTGGCCCAGTTATTTGCTTCACCACGCATCACGATGACGACTCTTTCGCTGATTTTAATGGCTACTGTTCAAATCGCAGGCTATAATGGCCTCATGATCTGGCTACCATCTATGCTACAAAAATCGCAAGGATTATCAGTTTCCAGCTCAGCCTTGTGGACAATTAGTACCGCTGTCGGCATGATTATTGGAATGCTGACATTTGGTAGATTTATGGATCGTTTTGGTGCAAAGCGTACATTCGGTATCTTTTTATTAGCCTCAGCCTGTGCAGTATTCCTTTATTCCTTTGCAACAGGTGCAGTAGCCATATTATTAGGCGGTGCAGTTGTAGGATTTTTCTCTAACGGAATGTTTGCAGGGTATGGTGCATTAATTAGTAGCTTCTATCCAGTCCAAATTCGCAGTACAGCAACAAATACTATTTTTAACTTTGGTCGAGCAATAGGAGGATTTTCACCAATCTTTGTCGGCTATATTTTACAAAGTTACGATATGACAGTCGTTATGATTTACTTAGCAGCATTGTATTGCATTTCCTTTATCGTCATGCTGACACTTCAGGGAACAGGCAAGGGTTTGCAAACGGCTTAATCCTATACATCACGAAAGAACGAATTCCACTTCTTCAAATGGGATTCGTTCTTTTTTTATTAGTTTTTATTTAATTATAATAAACCTTTTGAACGTTTCTCAGCGATTTCAACAAGGCGTTTTGTAATTTCTCCTCCAACGGAACCATTTGCGCGAGAAGATGCTTCTGGCCCAAGCTGAACGCCAAATTCTTGTGCAATTTCATATTTCATTTGATTGACAGCTTCGTGTACGCCAGGTACTAGAAGCTTATTTGAACTACGGTTATTGTTAGCCATTGTTCTCACCTCCTTGAGCTTAGAATGGTTGCTTACCAACTTTTCATACATTTAAAAAGAAGGAAACGCACACGCTAAATGCTAATAACAACAACTTGTGGAAAGCCAGCAATAATCAGCAAACTCTCTGTTATAATTAAGCCTGGCTCTTTACTATAGAAGGTTGATTAAAGGAGGAACAACAGAATGACGAATAATGATATTTTAATTCGTTTACGCTATGCATTCGATATAAAAAATGTAGATATGGTGGAAATTTTTAAGCTAGGTGGTATGAACTATACGAAAGAAGAAGTATTAAATATGCTCATTAAGATTAATGATGAGGAAGAAGCACCAGAAACATACATTAGTTGTAATAATAAAATGTTGGAAGCTTTTTTAAATGGACTCATTACCTTTAAACGTGGGCCACAGAAGCCAAAGGAAGGCCAGGCTGAGGGACCACTACCTGTGTCTGGAAAAGAAAGTCCGAACAATATGCTATTAAAGAAAGTGAAAATTGCCTTATCCTTAACAACTGAGGAGATGCTTGAAATTTTATATGATGGTGGAATTAAGGTGACAAAAGGTGAATTAGGTGCCATTTTAAGAAATCCAAGTCACCGTAATTATAAAGAGTGCGGTGATTCGTTCGTACGTAATTTTTTAAGGGGCTTAACATATAAATATAGAGGGTAACAGACAGATGTTTTAAATCATAAAGTACCATTTTTTTCTTTAAAATTCGTTGACAATTTGTGACGAAAATGTGTACAATAAATTTATTACAAATTGTTCACAAAAAAGATGAAAAATGTTCACAAACAAAGGGGTGCTTGTATGATTTATTTTGACATCTTATTAGTAGCTATTGCATGCGTTACAATGCCTTTTATTGTTGCAGTTATGCTAGATATTTTTTATGCAGAACGAAAAAAAGTTCGTTTTTCATTACGTCGTACTTCATTATGGTATATCGCTATGTTTGCACTATCGTTTATACCATCCGTTTTACTTGTCACACAAAACGTATAATGCAATCAAACACTTAGGGGTAAGTGGAATGAAATAGGCAGCTACAACTCGCATTGAGGTTGTAGCTGTTTTTTTATGTTGATATGACAAAATGATTTTATACCGAAATGGAAAGGTTCAATAAATGACATGGTGAATGAAAACTTCACAATGATGTATTCTCAAGTAAATAAACACTAATTAAAGATGCATTCAATAGTCTAAAATACGCAGTATGATTATTGCTGGTATTATTGTTATTGGGATTAGCCGGATTCCGGGAATGTTAGGGGAAGCTTTCAAGTCAATTTATAACGGGTATCACGATTGTCGTGGTGAGCTTACTTGTACTACCATCACAACATGTCCTTGGTGCAAGCAGTAAAGAAAAATTAAACTATGGAGAGCACGAGGTCATTGAATTTCAATGACCTCGTGTTTTTTATTAGAATGAAAAGCTAGAGTCGAGAATAAAATTGCTAGTACATCAACCTATTTTTTCTAGCAATTATCTTGATAAAGGCGGGGTCTGAATGAAAAATATTTTCTTCATTTTATTAGGGATTGTCTATCTTTTTCTAGCAAATGCAATTGAATTAGCCATCATTAAGCCATTATTTTTTTTAATAGGACTTGCTTTAGTCAGTATTGGTAGCATTCGATATATAAAAGAACGTTATATTGCTGCACAAACTTTGGTACAAATGACGGAAGCTAGTGAAGAAGAGATAATGGCTATTCCTCATACCCAATGTACATTATCCAATGATGCTTTAAATGCTTTATTGTTAAATGAACAGACAAATACGCTTATTTTTGCACGAAGAGAATCGCTAGATGAAGAGTTGACAATAATAGAGATTCCATTTAACAAAATATATGAAGTGGCCATCATGGAAGACGAAGAGTTTATGATTAGAACAAAGAATCACCTTATGAGTGGGTCTTTACTTGGGGAAGCGGATGAAATAGAGGAAGTGGAGGTGGAGGAAGATACCATTTCACAGCTTTCTTTAAAATTAGTGGTGGATCATTTATCAGAGCCAATTCAAGAATATATGTTTATGGATAATGGTGAAGAGCCAATTTCAAAAGAGGAAGAGGACTACAAGGAAGCTATGGAGCTTTGTGAGAAATGGTTTCAAAAGATAAGCGTAATTATCAAACGTCATGAATTGGAAAGAGTTCCGATCAATCATTGGCAATAATCGAAAAAGCTATCTCGAATTAGAAAAATTTGAGATAGCTTTTGTTGTGTAGTTCGTTAAATTTTAAATTGCTGTAGTTGGGTGTTTAGTTCTTCAGCCATTCCTGCGAGTTGATTTGCACTTCTAGCGATTTCATCCATTGTAGCGGCGGTTTCCTCTACAGTTGCTGTTGTTTGTTCAACACCGGCGGCGGATTCCTGTGAAATAGAAGCCATGTCATCTATAGAGACATTAATGGTTTCTGAATTTTGAGCAAGATGATGTAAATTAGTAGAA
Organism: Lysinibacillus sp. FSL K6-1151; assembly: GCF_038630755.1. NCBI lineage: Bacteria > Bacillati > Bacillota > Bacilli > Caryophanales > Bacillaceae > Lysinibacillus > Lysinibacillus sp. FSL K6-1151. Next base: position 3,986,075 of record NZ_CP152040.1, on the reverse strand, counting down.
ATGGTCGTAATATTCTCGATCATATCCTCTACTGCATTTGATATTTGATCAAATGTTTCGTTTGTTTGATCGAGCTGTGCGGTTCCTCTTTTAACTTCTTCATAGCCTGATTGTAGGGCAGAAGTGACATTGCCTGTCTCACCTTGAATACGATGGACGATTGTTGAAATATCCGTGACAGAGAATTGCACTTGTTCAGCGAGCTTGCGGACTTCATCTGCGACAACGGCAAAGCCTTTTCCGTGTTCACCCGCTCGTGCTGCTTCAATCGCTGCATTGAGTGCGAGTAAATTTGTTTGATTTGAAATCTCGTCTATAACTGACACAAGCTTGGAAATTTCGGCGGACTGTTCATTCAAACTTTCAACCTTTTTCACGGAATCTAGCATAATGTCATTAATCGCAGCCATTTGTTTAGTCGATTGAACCATTAAGCCTTTACCAGAAACCGTTAAATTTTGGACATGGCTAGAATGTTCTTTTAATTCAATGCCTTCTTGTGTTGTGTCGTGAATACTGCGCTTAAAGGCTGTCATTGTTTCTGCTAAATCACCCGTTGTGGACGCTTGTGTTTCTGTACCTGAAGCAAGCTCTTGCATGGTTACTGTAATTTGCTCTGTCCCTGCTTGTACTTCATTCGATGATTGAGCCAGCTCTTCACTACTTGCGGCCACTGTTTCTGAAACGCTGTAGATGGAATGAATCGTTTGTTTTAATTTATTGTTCATTTCATTAGCAGCAAGCATTAACGTGCCGATTTCATCTCGTGTTTTCACTGCTAATGGCTCCAGTTGCAAATTACCATCTGCTAATTCCTTCATACGATTCGCTACAACTTTAACCGGTCTGGAAATGGTACTAGCAGTGATAATAGCAATTAGAATACCAGCTATAGTTAAAATTAAACTGAAAGCAATCCCGATTGTTCGGTTTTGAGAGCTTGTTGAAACAACATCATTACCAACGGACGTAATCGCATCGGCACGTTCATCCGCAAGTTTCTCATAACCATTGCGTACTTTTGTCACGAGGGCATGTGTATCCATTAAATTTTCTAAAGCTAATTCTTTATTGCCCTTCTCGTAGATATCAAACACCTCAGTGTTGACAAGATTACTCCAATCACGTGCTATTTCTACTAGCAGAGTACGTTCATCTGATGTTTCATATTCGTCTAGAATAGCATTGTTTTCCTCAGCCATTTGACGATATTCATTAAACGTTTCCTTATATTTTTCATCACCAGTCATTACATAGTTTAAAGCTGCTGATAGTCGCACACTCATAGATAATGCTAAATTTTTACTGGCATTCAAAACAACTAGATCTTCCTTTACTAAATCTTTTGCCTGTCTCTCCATATTTGTATTGGAATTGTAAGTATAGGTTGTAAAGCTCACTACTAAAACTAACAAAAAAATAAATGCACTTAAAATTCGAGCTTTAAGTGTTTTAAACTGTAAAATGCCTTTCATTTCCCCATCCCTTTACTATCTCATTGAGAATTTTATTCAATCATAATTATTATTTTATAACTATTTGTGTAGATTAATAAGGCTTTCGGTAAAAATAGTTAAAAATAGTTTTTTAGTACAACCGTATAATGGGTTCTGGGTTGCCTGTAGTTAAATATATATAGATGTCTAACGACTAATGAATATATTTGCGTATAATTCTCCTATATAATAAGAAAAAAGCACCTGTAGCAAAATGCTTCAAGTGCCATGTATTATAAAAGATCTATTGTTTTTGTTTTTTTGCTTGCCGCTCCCATTGCAATAATGAAGGGTATGGATCAAAAGCCCATTCGGTTCTTCCATTAAATTTGTAAATACCATAATGAAGATGAGGAGGGAATTTTCCTGATGTACCTTCTTTCCCATATCCAGAGCTTCCCACATAGCCAAGCACCGTGCCAGGCTCTACAACAGAGCCTACCTCAATGTCCTTATGATAGCTACCAAGGTGGGCATAATAGTGATAGGAGTTATGATTATCACGAATACCAATACGCCAGCCACCAAATTGATTCCAGCCTTTTACCTCAACAATTCCATAGGAGGTAGATAAGACAGGGGTTCCATAACTTGCAAAAATATCGGTTCCTTCATGAATCCGACGTCCACCCCAGCCTCTATTGGCACCCCAAGTACCCCTGTAACTGTAATTCGAGCGAATATTGAGAGGGAAGGTATGTGCATCCAGTTCAATTGTTTTAAAATGTCTGTACAGTGTGGAAATCGTAAAAATTTGATTGACTGCTTCTTCACTTCCATAATATTCCCATAATGCTAATTTAAAATCCTCATCAGTCGTGCCGAATTTTCCTAAATAACTAGCCATTGAAAAAATGACATCCTCATCATCCTTTGGACTAGCGATTCCATCATGATTCCCATCAAGGCCCATACCACCGAAATAGCTAATCGTCTCAGGTGAGGTATCTTCCTTTACAGGATTTAATGCGCCTGACCAATATTCATCAGAAAATTGGATAGCCAAATAGCCTTCTCGTTTAGGGATATCTTTACGAACAGATTGGAGATTTCTTTCATACTGATCGATAGCCGCTAAAAAATGCCAAGGAATGAGTAATTCATCAAATTGTACATAATAGGACATACGCTGTTGTAAAGCTTCTTCTTCTGTTAGCTCCTCTTTTGCAAAAGAGGCAGTAGGGTACAGCATCATTCCTAAAAATAAAAATGTGAAAAGAAAAATAAAATGGCGATGCAATGATGGACCTCCTTTCTAACGTTAGAATAACCGAAATTTTTATCTTCATTCAGTAAGCTTAAACAGCCAATAAATCCGCAATCTTTTTATCCCTAAAAAAGAAATAATAAGAAGAAACGTCGTCAAAGAAAAAGTAATGGGTATCATCATGCGATTAACTTCATACTATGTTATAAATCAAGCCCTGAATGGAGGGAAGGCTATTAACATTTTAGATAAAGTGAAAAACTATCGCGAAGAAGAAAATAGGCTGAAGTGGGAAGGGACATTTGCAGATTATTTAAACATCATTAGGGAAAGACCTGAAGTTGCTCAAACAGCCCATTCACGCGTCTACAATATGATAAAAAGTTCTGGTGTAGAGGAACGCGATGGGCAAAAAATGTACAAATTTTTCGGACAAGAAATTTTTGGGCTTGAAACAGCAATTGAAAGACTGGTGGAGGAATATTTCCATCCAGCAGCGCGCAGGTTAGATGTTAGAAAACGTATTTTATTATTAATGGGACCTGTTAGTGGTGGTAAATCAACAATCGTTACTTTACTGAAGCGTGGATTAGAACAATATTCGCGCACAGATGAGGGTGCGGTTTACGCAATTAAGGGATGTCCTATGCATGAAGATCCATTACATTTAATTCCACATCATTTGCGTAATGAATTTTTTGAAGAGTATGGTATAAGAATTGAAGGAAGTTTATCGCCTTTAAATACGATGCGTCTTGAAAAGGAATACGATGGGCGTATTGAAAACGTGATGATTGAACGTATTACCTTTTCGGAAGATAAACGTGTGGGCATCGGAACATTTACACCATCAGATCCTAAATCACAGGATATTGCTGATTTAACAGGAAGTATTGATTTTTCTACTATTGGTGAGTTTGGTTCAGAATCAGATCCCCGAGCATATCGCTTCGATGGGGAACTCAATAAAGCCAATAGGGGTATGATGGAATTCCAGGAGATGCTGAAACTCGATGAGAAATTCTTGTGGAACTTATTATCTCTAACACAGGAAGGAAATTTCAAAGCGGGGAGATTCGCTTTAATTAGTGCAGATGAATTAATCGTTGCTCATACAAACGAAACGGAGTATCGATCCTTTATTTCGAACAAGAAGAATGAGGCATTACATTCTCGAATTATCGTTATGCCGATACCGTATAACTTAAAAGTTAGTCAGGAAGAGCATATATATCAAAAGATGATAAAAGAGAGTGATATGTCCCACGTCCATATTGCACCGCATGCTTTAAAGGCCGCAGCAATCTTTTCGGTTCTCACTAGATTAGAAGTGCCGAAAAAACAAGGTGTGGATCTGATTAAGAAAATGCGCTTGTACGACGGAGAAAATGTGGAGGGATTTAATTCCGTTGACTTGGAGGAGCTGAAAAAAGAGTTTCCGAGCGAAGGGATGAACGGTATTGATCCACGCTATATCATTAACCGTATTTCTTCTGCTATTATTCGTAAAGAGGTGCCATCGATTAATGCATTAGATGTTTTACGGGCACTGAAGGATGGATTAGATCAGCATGCTTCTATTTCTCAAGAGGATCGCGAAAAATATATGAATTACATTGCGGTTGCACGTAAGGAATATGATGAAATTGCTAAAAATGAAGTACAAAAGGCTTTTGTGTACTCCTATGAAGAATCGGCAAAATCATTGATGAACAATTACCTTGATAATGTAGAGGCATTTTGTAATAAAAATAAGCTATACGATCGACTAACTGGTGAGGAAATGAATCCTGACGAAAAATTAATGCGCTCGATTGAGGAGCAAATTGGTATTTCAGAAAATGCTAAAAAGGCATTTCGTGAGGAAATTCTCATTCGTATTTCTGCTTATGCACGAAAAGGTAAACGATTTGACTACAACTCTCATGAAAGATTGCGAGAAGCGATTCAAAAGAAATTATTTGCGGACTTGAAAGATGTTGTGAAAATTACTACTTCTTCTAAAATGCCAGATGAATCTCAACTGAAGAAAATTAATGAGGTTGTTGCAAGACTAGTTGATGAACATGGCTATAACACAACATCGGCAAATGAGCTGCTGCAATATGTAGGAAGTCTACTCAATCGGTAATTAATTTTCACCTTGATTTGGATTGTTACAAGTCAGATAGGAGTGTCCCAATTTTAGGGCACTCCTTTTACTATCAGGACAAGGGATTAATATAGATGCACAATTCATTTTACGAAAAAAGTTCAAGAATTTGGCTCACAAGCATAGTATAGAAAAAGCGAATTTGATAGATGGGTGAGGATAAAAATGACTGAACACGAAAATAAACGCTTTGTCATCTCTCAGGAAAATTGGTCTCTCCATCGTAAAGGGCACCAGGACCAGCAACGCCATATGGAAAAAGTGAAGGATGCGATTAAAAATAATTTACCCGATTTAGTTAGTGAAGAGAGTATTGTGATGTCTAATGGTCGCGAGGTTATTAAAATACCGATTCGTTCACTTGATGAATATAAAATTCGATATAACTATGATAACTCTAAGCATGTAGGGCAAGGACAAGGGGATAGTAGTGTTGGAGATGTAGTAGCTCGAGATGGCAGTAAAGCAAATCAGGCTCAAGGTAAAGGAAAAGAGGCGGGTGACAAGCCTGGCCAAGATTATTATGAAGCGGAAGTCAGTATTGAGGAAATTCAGAACGTCTTATTTCATGAACTTGAGTTACCTAATTTACAACAAAAAGAAAAAGCAGATATTAAAACCGAAAAAATAGAGTTTAATGATATTCGAAAAAAAGGGCTAATGGGCAATGTTGATAAAAAACGTACGATTTTAAATGCAATAAAGCGCAATGCCATGAAAGGGAAAGCTGAAATTACGCCAATCCATAATGATGATTTACGTTTCAAGACGTGGGATGAGATTGAAAAGCCCGAATCCAAAGCAGTAGTACTTGCCATGATGGATACGAGTGGTTCGATGGGAGCTTTTGAAAAATATTGTGCACGGAGCTTCTTCTTTTGGATGACGAAGTTTTTACGCTCCAAGTATGAAACAGTGGAAATAGAATTTATTGCCCATCATACAGAGGCGAAGGTGGTCACGGAGGAGGAATTTTTCACAAAGGGAGAAAGTGGAGGAACTATTTGTTCGTCAGCTTATAAAAAGGCACTGGAATTGATTGAAGGTAAATATCATCCTTCTCGCTATAATATTTATCCTGTACATTTCTCAGATGGTGAAAATATTTCAATGGATAATGAAAAGTGTTTGAAACTGGTGGGAGAGTTAATGGATGTCTCCAGTATGTTTGGCTATGGTGAGGTGAACCAACATAACCGTTTTTCAACACTTATGTATACTTACAAGAAAATTGATGATCCCAAATTTAGATACCATGTTTTGAGAAAAAAGGGCGATGTATACGATGCCTTAAAGAGCTTTTTCAAAAAAAATGAAGAGTGAGCTCAGCACCACGTTCAAAGGAGGCGGCGTAAAATGGACACGAAAGAGCTTCACCGAGCAATAGATGAAATTACCGAAATTGCCTCAAGCTTTGGCTTAGATTTCTATCCAATGCGTTATGAAATTTGTCCAGCAGATATTATTTATACATTTGGCGCCTATGGTATGCCTACGCGTTTTTCCCATTGGAGCTTTGGAAAACAATTTCATAAAATGAAGCTTCAATATGACTTAGGGCTTAGTCAGATTTATGAGCTTGTGATCAATTCTAATCCATGCTATGCATTTTTATTGGATACCAATACGTTAACTCAAAATAAATTGATTATCGCTCACGTATTAGCACACTGTGATTTCTTTAAAAATAATGTGCGTTTTTCCAATACTAGAAAAGACATGGTAGAGAGCATGACGGCAACGGCCGAACGAATAGCTGGCTATGAAAGAGAATATGGCAAGGATGAGGTTGAGCAGTTTTTAGATGCAGTGTTAGCTATTCAAGAGCATATTGATCCCTCCATTATACGTCCTAAGCTATCTTGGAGTGAGGATGAGGAGCTTGAAGATGAAAAAACACCAGCAAAATCACCATACGATGATTTGTGGAGCATCGAAGAAAAAGAAAAAGTGTATAAACCTATTAGACGAAGATTAAAGCAATTTCCACCAAAGCCAGAAAAGGATATCCTGTTATTCCTAGAGGAGTATAGCCGTGAGTTGGAAGACTGGCAACGAGATATATTAACAATGATGCGGGAGGAAATGCTTTATTTTTGGCCACAATTGGAAACGAAAATAATGAATGAGGGATGGGCTTCCTTCTGGCATCAACGAATCATGCGAGAATTAAAATTAACAACCGCTGAGACAATCGAATTCGCCAAGTTAAATGCAGGGGTTGTCCAGCCGTCCAAAACATCAATTAATCCATATTACCTTGGGATAAAGATTTTTGAGGATATTGAAAATCGCTATAATAACCCTACAGAGGAAATGAAGCGGTTAGGCGTGCAGCCAAACACCGGACGTGAAAAAATCTTTGAGGTAAGAGAGATAGAATCAGATATTTCCTTTATTCGAAACTACCTAACCAAAGATTTGGCAAAGCGAGAAGATTTATATTTGTTCCAAAAGAAAGGGAATGAATATCGTATCACTGATAAAGATCATGAGATGGTACGAGATCAGCTTGTATCGATGCGTGTAAACGGCGGCTTCCCATATATTGTGGTGAAAAATGGCGATTATTTACGTAATGGTGAGCTCTACTTAGTACATGGTTACGAAGGGATGGAGTTAGATCCGCAGTATTTAGAAAATGTATTACCTTATATTTATCAACTATGGGGTCGCCCGGTACATTTAGAAACATACGTGGATAATAAGCCAATGCTCTATTCATATGATGGTACAAAAAATTATAAACGTAATGTCTAATAAAAAACTTCTATCTGTTGACAGCTTGCTCAAACAGATAGAAGTTTTTTAGATCCTACTGCTCACTATCTTCAGTTAACACATCCATGTCCTCTTCATTACTTTCACTATGATTTGAAGATGAATGGATATCGCTATCAATTACTAAGCTATCCCGTACTTTTATTCCTTGCTGGCCACCTGCCTCGTCATTATGATTACCAGCTATACCACTTCTGCCATTTCCATCAGCAAATTGAGAATGAACATTGCGTGTATGACTACCGTTACTAGCATTTTGTCCACCTTGGTTGGCATTTGTACCTACATCATGATTGATTTGACCTCCACCTTCTGCTCGCTGTTCAAAGTGAAAGTCTGTATTTCCTATATTGAATGTAAAATTAATCGTTATATGATTTTTCCCTTGCTTATTAGAGGATTCCCGCTCAGGTTCGTCAGGTCCAAAAAAATTTTTAGAACTAAAACCAGACATTATTTCTCCTCCTTTCGTTTAATATACTATTAACATATTAGCGCTTCGTAAACCCACTTGTACGTGTAGCCATGTTATCTAGAGAAAAGGTAGGAGTGTCCAGAGGTAAACTCAACGATTTTTGCTATCTATCCAATAAATTTGTTAAAATGAATGAGATTTGATTATTTAGTGAATGGGAACGGAGAAGCAACGTTGAGAACATTTAAAAAGGTTTATATAGAAATAACGAGTGTTTGTAATTTAGCATGTAGTTTTTGTCCACCTACAGCTCGTGCAAAAGGACTTATAAAAGTCGAACAATTTAATAAAATATTAGACGAAATTCGCCCACATACCAAATATATTTATTTGCATGTCAAAGGAGAGCCACTTTTACACCCAAGGATCGACCAGCTATTAGATGCCGCCCATGCAAAGGGATTTAAAGTCAATATCACAACAAATGGGACACTTATCAAAAAGAATCGGGAAAAAATATTAGGAAAACCGGCATTACGTCAAATTAATTTCTCATTGCATAGTTTTGATGGGCATGAAGGTTCTGAAAACCGTGAAAAGTATTTGGGGGATATTTTGGATTTTGTGCGGGATGCTAGAGAATATAAGACCATCATTTCCTATCGTTTATGGAATTTACAACAGGATCATGTTTCGGATGTTGCAGCACGTCGAAATCGTGAGACATTAGAAATATTAGAAAACGAGTATAATCTTGATTATCACATTGAAGAAAGAGTAGAGCCTGGTAAAGGGGTAAAAATTGCTCCTCATGTTTATTTGAATCAGGATCATGAATTTAAATGGCCGAGCTTGCTTGAACAAGAGGACGAGGGTAAAGGTTTTTGTCATGCATTGCGTAGTCAAGCAGCTATTCTTGTGGATGGAACAGTTGTACCTTGCTGCTTAGATGGTGAAGGTGTCATTAATTTAGGAAATGTTCATGAGAAATCCTTCTCAGAAATTGTGGAGGGAGAACGTGCCAATAAGATTGTAGATGGCTTCTCACGAAGAGAGGCTGTTGAGGAACTATGCAGAAAATGTGGCTATCGTCAAAAGTTTGGTATGTAGCTATTATTGAAAAGAAGCAGCTCCGATGTGTCATTGACCATTGGAGCTGTTTTTCTTCGATTGGGAATCAATCGTATCTAAAAAATCCTTCGTAATACGAACTACGTATTTTACCTCGTCTAAGTTACGTTCTCTTAATAATGATCGATGAATGTCTAGCATGAGGTTCTTTTCCTCAATATCAGTAACGCCAGATAATTTTTGAAAATTAAAAAGCTCCTCAGGGGTAATATCCAATGCCTTCATAATTGTTTCCAATGTACTAAGGGTAATATTAGATTGTCCATGTTCGATATTGGAAACGCGTCCTTTACTGAAACCTAACTTCCCTGTTCTTTCAGCCACTTCTTCTTGGCTTAGCCCTTTGGATAATCTAATAATACGGAGTTGTTCACCTACTAGCTTTAAAAAATCTGACATATGATTCACCTCTATGTTAAAAGCTAGTGAAAAATAGTGGAAATGACTATACTATTATAGTGGTATAATAGAGAAAATGTACCGTTAAAATGGTACAATGTTTAATGAGAAATCTTTTATTAGACAATAGCCTAAATAAGTTACTAGGTAAAAGGCGTTAGTGAAGGTTGCTTTAAGGGTATAAAATGGGACAGGGGATTGGAGGATCAAACATGGTGAAGCAGTTTTTTATAGAAGAAGTAGCAAAAATCCAAGTGGGTAATAGCATGATGAATGATACAAGTTTTGCGAGAGAAGGCACTCCTTTCATATCCGAAAAAACGCTAATGAAATTAATAATAGAAGATGATTTTAGTCAAGTACCGAGAGTTGATCATACAATGGATTCGCTGACTATGTCACAAGTGCCTGCTAAAAGTATCCTTCTTAACAAAATCAATTTGAAAGAATCCTCAATTTATCAGTGTAAAAAGGCTGTATGTATTGGTCAGGATATTATTGCCATCATCCCTAATGAATCGATAATTGTCAGTGATTATTTATTGCACTTTTTAAAATGGTATCAAGTAAATAATGACGTGTGTAATGTCTATCATTTAATGATTGAATTACCACCGATTGATATTCAACTTCACATAGCACAGCTATTAAACGCTATCCAACATTTATTAGTTAATAAAGATTCTTTAGTAAAGGCGATAGAGGGACTCCCACAGTATTTTAATCATATTTCAAGGCAAGTCAAACAGCATTCAAATGACCTACATTATGGCTTTGAACAGCTCCAACGGCAATATATTGATATGTTACATATATTTTTTAATGGTGATTTTTTGAATGATCATTTTAATGTTAAGTGATTGAACAAAACAAAAATCGGTGCAAGATGGACATTCAATCCTTGCACCGATCAGTTATATTTCAATAATAATTGGTAAAACCATAGGCTTTCGTTTAGTTTGGTTAAATAAATATTGTCCTACTGCTCTTTTGATTTCACGTCGTAGAACATGGATTTGCTGTCTGTTTTCTTCTTGTAGTTCTACAACGATTTCTTTGGTAAGCACATTGACCTTATTCAACAGCTCCTCGAAATCCTTCGCATAAACAAAACCACGGGATATGGTATCAGGTTCTGAAATAAAAGCACCATCTACTTTATTGAGTGTTAAGACGATGACAAGCATTCCGTCTTCTGAAAGCTGCTTGCGATCACGAAGGACAATGCCTTCAACTTCACCTATGCCGATTCCATCAACATACGTATCACCTGCTGGAATTTTACGAGTTTGTCGTGCCTTCGAGTTTTCAATATCAACGACATCGCCGTTTTTCATAATAAAGGTATTCCCTTTTTGGACTCCAACCGCTTCTGCTAATAAGCGATGCTGGTGTAGCATGCGGAATTCACCATGAATAGGGATGAAAAATTGTGGCTTCATAAATGTTAGCATAAGCTTCAGATCTTCTTGATGACCATGTCCTGAAACATGCATGCCTGTATGGCTGGAAGATCCATAAATAACTTTTGCACCAAGCTGAAACAAATTATCCACAATCCGCGATACACCCTTCTCATTGCCTGGAATTGGGGAGGCCGCTAAAATAACCGTATCATCTGGAAGAATTTTCACTTCACGATGGTTGCCATTTGCTAAACGGGCAAGCGCAGCTAGAGGCTCGCCTTGGCTACCTGTGCAAAGTACCACGACCTCCTCTGGTGGAAGGTATTTCACTTCTCGTGCATCAATTAACATATCTTCTGGAACAAATAAATAGCCCCGTTCTATCGCTACATCAACAACATTGACCATGCTGCGTCCCAATAAAGCTAACTTCCTATTGGTAGCAATAGCTGCATGTACGATTTGTTGGATACGATTAACGTTTGAAGCAAAGGTCGAAATGATTACTTTCCGTTCAGCATGTAAAAAAGCATCCTCAATATGGTGACCAACAAGCTGTTCAGAAGGTGTCAAACCTGGCCTCTCTGCATTCGTACTTTCCGAGATAAGAACGAGCACTCCTTTTGAACCAATTTCAGCCATTTTATGAATATCGGCAAATTGATTATTAACGGGTGTTAAATCAAATTTAAAATCGCCAGTATGGACTACGTTCCCTTCAGGAGTGCCCATTACGATTCCTAAACAATCAGGTATACTATGATTAGTTCTAAAGAAACTAATATCCATTTGTCCTAAATGTAGAGCGGAGTCAGCGTGAATTTCAATTAAATCGGTTTCTCTTAACAGCTTATGTTCTTTGAGCTTTAATTCGATAAGCCCTAGAGTAAAACGAGTAGCATACACAGGCACATTCAATTTTTTTAATAAATAGGGGATACCACCGATGTGATCTTCATGACCATGCGTAACAATTAGAGCCTTCACTTTTTCTTTATTTTCCAGTAAATAAGTAATATCAGGAATAATTAAATCAATACCAAGTAAGGTTTCATCTGGAAATTTTGCTCCGCAATCAATAATGATGATGTCATCTGCATATTGTACTACATACATATTTTTTCCAATTTCATTAATGCCTCCTAAGGCAAATATGGATAATAACTGTTTACTTGTGGACAACGTATTCCCTCCTATAGCTCTCCTTTAACTATAGGTAGTATAGCTTTTAGCATTTCATCCTATACGAAAACAATAATGCTACTAATTGTATTTCACGAAATGGGGTAAATCATTGTCTAATTTTGTGGCATATACATAGGGATTGGTTAGAAATCATGCTCAATTTATTCATGATGCACTTTATCCCTCAAAAAAAGGTGATATGCAATTTGCCCAGACAAGCGAACAGGATTAAACATAACAAGAGGCTATCTATTTTGGTTTACAACTATAGATAGTCTCTTTCGTTAGGGATGAATCACTACTTCTGTACCAATAGGGACGATGCTGGCAAGCTCTTCAACATCTTGATTTTGCATTCGTATACAACCATGTGAAACAGCATGCCCAATAGAGCTAGGATCATTTGTGCCATGAATTCCATAATGTTCTTTAGAGAGACTCATCCACATCGTTCCAAAAGGACCACCAGGGTTTGGAGCTTTATTGATGATAATAAAACTGCCTACTGGTGTTTCATGAAGCATGCGTCCGACTGCGATAGGGTATTGTTTTTGAAGGATATTATTTCTATATAAACGTAGCCAGCGATTATTGGTAGATATTTCGATACGGTAAGGAATTGTATCGGGATTTGGCAAGCCCGGGATGACAATTTGTTGACCAATAAAAAGATGATCAGGCTGGATTCCTGGGTTAGCAGCAATAATGGATGCCAACGGAGTACGATAGTCCTGAGCAATTTGAGTCAGTGTTTCTCCAGCTTTAACTGTATGAATCAATCATTATTCCCTCCTCTGCAAAGGTTTATGATTTTACTATATGCTTCAAAAGATTTGATATTGAATCACAACAAGAAGCAGAGAAATTAGTGAAAAGTGAACGCGATCAATATATCTCCTTTACGGATAGTAGGGGCATCTACCTTGAATTGCACACAAAGCATGTACGAGTGATTCAAATAGCTGAATATCATCGAATGGATAAAGGTGCAAAAGGGAGTGACACATAATCTGTCCAGCTTTACACACATTATAGAGAAAGGAGTGTGACAGAAATGGACATGAGTAAAGTACCACATGAAAAGAAAATGTTTATGAATTTAAATAGCAAGGACAAACCTGACATGGTTGAATCAGATACAATTAGTCTTTTCGATTTGCATGAAGATATGCAAACTGTCGACGCCATTCCAGTAGAGGAGCTCAATAAACGAGTAAAAAGAGAAGGCGATGAATTAATTGAAATGCAGCCAGATGAATTGTAGGAGGTAAAACGCTATGAATCATGAAAAAGAAGCCCATTTTACATCTGCGGGCACGAATATTAATGAAGTAAAGCAAAAAAATGCAGATGCAGGATTATCCTATAATGAGGTAAAGGCATTGTTAGCTAAAAGTGGAGGGCAGGGAACGGCCATTTATAGTGACACAGATATAGAAGAAGTAAAGCAAGATATACACAAGCACCAACAATAAGCGTAGTGGGAGGAGTAAGTATTGAATGCTCTTCCTTTTTTTATTTTACAATGGTAGGTAAAGGAGGTGCAGGAACATGTCAACTGGAGAAGAGAGCTGTCCATTATGTGGGGGAGAAAATCATTGTGGAGTAGCAAAAGGTGAAAAAGAGTGCTGGTGTATGACGGTGCACTTTCCAGAAAAGCTATTAAATGCAGTGCAAACGGAGCAAAGGACATGTATTTGTCCAATATGCTTAGATACATATAGGAAAGAACAAGGATAATTTTTACGATGAATGAGGCTGTAAATATGGAGTCATTGGTACAATTGTCTATCGCACAACAACCTAGCGGGCATACATTACTCTGAAAGGAGTGTGTCTTATGGCTAAACCAATTGAACTCAGTAATGTAACAAAGGCATATTTAGAGGAATATCAGCGAATCCTCAAAAAAATGATGCAGGGCATGACCTATGTAACGATTACTTGTAGTATTTCTGAAAATTTTATTAAGCAAATTATCCCTCATCAAGTTGCAGCAATTCAAATGTCCGAAAACGTTTTACGCTATACAACGAATATCCCTGTACAAAATCTTGCATTAGAAATTATTCGAACTCACACAGAAATGGTTGAGAGTCTTGAAGCGATACAAAATCGATGTTGTGTCGTGCAAAATTCAGAGTATGAATTATACGAGTATATGTGTGCTTATAAAGAAATTACAGAAGCTATGTTCAATGCAATGTGTGCACCACCAGTATCGAATAGCATTAATATCAATTATCTACGAGAAATGATTGTCCATCATCAGGGTGGTATCCGTCTGGCACAAAATGTGCTGAGATTCTGTATTTGCCAAGAATTAATCCCTATTTTACGTTGTATGATTCAAACACTTTGTGAGCAACTAGAAGTTATGGAAAAGTTACTGGATAGCTTACAAAATTGTGATTGCGAATGCTAACACTTTATGTGAAACGCTAAAGTCAGACATGATTTTAGCGTTTTTTCTGTGTAAAAATAGTGTTTAACAGGGAAAATGAGAAATTGTCAATAAAGTGGACAAAAGAATAAGACGGTGTAAAGAATTTTTTGAAAATCTATTTTTGTATTAGTGTTGTTGGTAAAATATATATGTTTTATTAGTTGAAGGTAATGAAGAAAGATCTATAATTCGTTTTAAAATATTGGTAATTTTTATTTACTTTATTACAAAAGGAGTGGTAACAATGTTCAAAAGGAAGAAAATAAATCAAAATTATGATTATTTCTCAGCTGCGAAAAATTCAGATATTGAGGCTAATGAACGCTTTAAAGAAAAGCTAGATTTTCTTGCTTTATCTAGAATTAGAAGAGAATCTGTTGGATTTTTACGCAAAATCTATGAAAATAATCGCCAACAAATACTCGACAATTTTTATGATCGTTTATTGGAAATTCCAGAATTTAACCAAGTTATCAATACGCATTCATCAGTAGAGCGTTTAAAAGGGCTTTTTGATTCACATTTTATAAGCCTATTTGATGATGAATTAGATTTAGATTATGTATTTAAACGACGTAAAATCGCTTATGTACATGCCCGAATCGGTGTACTGCCGAACTGGATGATTTCTGCCTATACGCTCATTAACCAATTAATCATACCGCTGATTGTCAAAGAGCTATCACGCGATCAAGAAAAAATGCTGGATGTCCTATTGTCTTATGATAGTCTAGTAACGATCGACCAACAGATCATTTTAGAAACCTATATTGAAATTCAGGCTGGCTCTGTTGTAAATGGTTTAGGTGAAATTATTACTTATAATACCCAGTTAGATACGATTAAGGAATTGATTGAATTTCAAGATATTCAGCAACAGGAGATTGTTGCAGCAGATCGATTGATGCACGAGCTAGATGAGAGTATTGAAGAAATCGCCGCATCTGTTGGTGATATTTCAGCCCAAACAAAGCATGCCTTTAAAAAATTAAATCAGGATTTAGAATCGTTACAACAAGTATCATCCATTTTACAAACAACCGATGAAGGTCATAAATCCATGCAGGAGGATATAAAGCGTTTAGTGGAACGTGTCAATAGTGTAGCGAAGCTGATGGAATTAATTAAGCGAATTGCAGATCAAACAAATTTATTGGCTTTAAATGCTTCTATTGAGGCGGCTCGTGCTGGAGAAGCGGGTAAAGGCTTTGCAGTTGTTGCGGAGGAAGTTCGAAAGCTTGCTGATGATACAAGTACATCTGTCAAATCTATACATACAGATATACAGGAGCTACTACATATTACGCATAATATTAGTTCACTAACAACTCAATTTTCACAGGATTTACATCAAGGCGTCACGGATACCTTACATATTTCACAGACGCTTGCAGAGATAAATAAAAGTTTACAGCAGCAAGGAGCTCGCTTTGAGGAAATTGCCACAACGACAAAGGTACAAGCACAATCTGCTACAACTATTTCTGAACGTAACCATACTATCACGGAGAGTATGCAAAAAAGTAAGATCATCGTTTTTGATATGGGCTCGGCTATCTACAAGTTAAGTAAAATGATTGACGGATACCGATCAACAACAATTTCTAAAAATTTTATTATTAGTCAGGAGGATATTATTGAATTAGCTATTACAGACCATTTATTATGGCGCTGGAAAATCTATAATCTACTGCTTGGCTTTGAAACAATGACTGAGCAGGATGTTGGCTCACCACAGGAGTCGCGCCTTGGTGAATGGTATTATGGTACAGGGAAAAAGCTACTAGGTGAAGAGCGTGTCTATGTAGAGTTAGAACAACCATTTATTCATGTCCATGATATAGCTAAAAAGGCGGTACGAGAATATAATATAGGCAATAAAAGGGAGGCTGAAAAATATCTGAAGGAAATTACAGAAGAGTCATATATTGTAATTGAAAAACTAAAGGCCTTAAAGGAAATTTTATTGAACGGGAAAAAACAATATATTCACTAAAAATTTGAGAGCAAGCTAATGCTGGGATTAGCTTGCTCTTTTTTTATATTTCTATTGACGAATCAATAGATGGGACACACATAAATGTTACGGTGCGCTGTGTGCTATCATAAAGACACCATTCACGGTGGTCGACAACAGAACCAACATTGACACCATACTGTTTATTTTGTAAGGCAATTGGTTGGCCATAGCGAATACGAATGGGTAGTTTCTTTTGCTGATGATAAAGGCCTGATTCATGACTATGACCAAAGAAAAACAGTGGCTTATGAAAAGGAAGGAATGTTGGCTGCCAGCTTACACTCCATTTAAATTGATGTCCGTGTATTAGTGTCGCACCATCTATCTCTATCGTCTCAGGTAAAGCCTGAAAACGTTCGATGCCAGTGACCTGCGTAATGCGTTCCTCTTGATTACCTCTTATAGAGGGGAAGGTTAGTAATTCTTCAAATTCGCTTTCTACTATGGCTGCCTTTTGTAAAGGTAAGCCAGATAAGGTTTGCGCTTTTTTCTTACTGACGGTGCATTCATATAAATCACCTAAACCAATGATTTTTGCTTCCTCTGCTGTTTGTTGAATATGAGCTAGAACAGCTTTAGTATCTTCTATATTAGAATGTAAATCTCCTAAAAGTGCATAAAGCATGTCAATCCGGCCTTTCCTAAAAATAATCGTACAAATATCATACACCCAATAGAAATTGATAGAAAAGTAAAACGTCTAAGAATATTTCGTTACTTCTACTTCATATTTTGAATGTGTAGAAAAATTGCCATGAAACGCATTGCTTGTTAAAATATAATCATAATTTTCTGAATTTTTAGTAGTTTCATAGTTTCAGACACTATCCAGCATTAAAAAATGAATTTTTGGAGGGTTTATAATGACGATGTACATGACAGATATTCTTGAAAACTATGCTGTGCAACAACCGAATGCAATTGCAACCTTGTATGATGGAAAAAAGTTGAGCTATCGCGATTTTTATCAACGTGTAGAAAGATTTGCAGCATACCTACAAGAACAGGATTTTGAAAAAGATGATGTGATTGCATTATATACGCTCAATTCAGATTTGTTTTTAATCGCTTATTTAGGTGTCCAACTAGCAGGTTTTATTGTGATGCCTATTAACACTAAATTAGCAGCACCTGAGGTTGATTTTATTTTTAATCATTCACAAGCAAAGGGTCTCATTTATGATGAAAGGCTAGCAGAAGCATTGGAGGATGTTGCCTATACATTCCAACATACGATTGGATTTAAAGAAATGAGAAACATTTTTGAAAATGAGGGATGTGAAAGAAAGCTTGTACAATTAGAGGCCCATGATACAGCAGTGGTCATGTATACTTCTGGGACAACAGGTAAACCAAAGGGCGTCATGCTAACACATCAAAATATCGTGGCTACTGCCGATATTTGGTCTTCTTCAATGAAAATGTCTAGCAAGGACAAGATGTTTATTTGTACACCTTTATTCCATTGTGCTGGCCTGCACGTCTTTGCTATGCCAATGTTCTATCAAGGAGGAACAGTTGTTATCGAAGAAGCATTTTCACCAACAAAAACGTTAGCGCAAATTGCCGCAACTGAAGCGACTATTTTCTTTGGTGTTCCATCCATGTATACCATCATTTTAAATACGCCTGGATTTAAGGAACATAGCTTTCATCATTTACGTTTATTATGTTACGGGGCTGCTCCAATGCCTTATGAGCTCGTAAAGCAAGTGAAAGAGGCATTTTCAAATGTAAAGGTTCAAAATCTCTATGGTCAAACCGAAAATTCACCTGCAGCTACCTCTTTATTAGATAGGGATGCATTAACGAAAATTGGCTCTGTTGGGAAGCCATTAGCTCAGACGGAGGTATGCGTGGTTGATAGTGAAGGAAAGTCAGTACCAGCTGGCGAGGTTGGCGAAATTTGTGTTAAAGGGCCACAAGTAATGAAAGGTTATTTGCGCAATCCAGAGGAAACAGCTAGAACGATAAGAGATGGCTGGCTCTATTCAGGAGATTTAGGACGCTTTGATGAGGAAGGTTATTTATATATTGTAGATCGGAAAAAAGATATGATCATCCGTGGAGGGGAAAATATTTACCCGATTGAAGTGGAAGAAGTGCTATATCAAATGCCAGAAATTTTAGAGGCAGCAGTGATAGGATTACCACATGAAGTATATGGAGAGGTGCCAAAAGCATTTATTGTATTAAAGGAAGGGCAGTCACTCGATGAAAAGGCAATATTATCTTACTGCCAAACAAGACTTGCCAAATATAAAGTACCGTATGAAATTGCATTTTTAGTAGAACTGCCGCGCAATGCTTCAGGTAAGGTGTTAAAGCATACATTACGACCTAAAGTGACGACGATTTAAGTACTATCCACGATGCATAGGCATAATTGTTAGCCAGTTTTTTCAAGCTTACTCGCAAGTTTCTGTGTACCTGCCGCTTCGCTTTCCATACAAAAAATTATGTCCTGAAATAAGATAAAATAGGAACGATTATAAAAGTATCGTATAATAGAGTCTACGACAAATTGAATAAATAGAATGGCGAAGGGATTACTCTTCCAATTAGAATAGGAGCGGAATTTGTCTTGTGGACGGGGTATAAACGCCTTTTACTTATAGGCATTTTGATTATTATGTTACTTTCGAGCTGTCAGCCATTTTCACAGCAAGAAGCAGAACAAAAAAATCCATTAACTGTTTTAACGGTAGAATTTAATAGCGGGGCACCTATCCCCAATCTCTATGTCACAGTAACAGATGTACAAACAGGTGATGTAGTAGAGGAAGCGATTGGTTCAGAAGAGGGAGAAGCCGTATTCGCGAAGCTCAAGGCAGGGCGAGAATATACCATTGCAGCAACAACACTGGAAAATAGTACAACAAACGATGGATATACAACAATCGAGAATTTTACGTATGATACAACGAAGCCATACTATCGATTGCAAACACACTTCTCTAGAGACGAGCAGGAATTAGATGTACCTGTTGTCATGCAAAAGCCAGAGCTTCCACATGGCTGTGAAATAACATCACTCACAGCTGTCTTAAATTATTTTGGAATGAATGTTTCAAAGCTTGAAATGGCTGATAACTATTTACCAAAGCAAAATATACGTACTGTAAACAACCAACGTTTTGGGCCAAATCCACATGAGGCTTTTGCAGGGAATCCGCGTGATAAAGCTCATGGTATGTATGTTTTTGCTGAACCTATTGTTAAGGCGGCAGAGGCAGTCATTGCAGATAAACAAGCTGATTTACGCGTGTCAAATATGAGTAATGCCTCACAGGACGAGATTTTACAGCTTGTTCGCGAGGGAGTTCCTGTTGTAACATGGGTGACGCTTGATTTATCGTCACCTAAACGAAATGCAAATAGAGGCTGGATTTTTGAAGGTGAGACAACATCACATGAAGCCTATATGAACTTACATGCAGTTGTCTTGACAGGGCATTTAGGGGATAAAGTAGTAGTAATGGATCCATTAAAAGGTTATGTTACATACAATGTCGATCAATTTTTCAAAAGTTATCGGGAATTAGATCAGCAAGCCGTAGCTATTCATAAATAAATTAGCCATAAATCTTTAGTATGTTACACTAATAAAAAAGCAGAAGTGAGTTGAGTAGAATGGCCATTGAGCACGCTTTTTTACCGGTTTTACTTGGGGATGAGATGAATGCTTATGGCATGGCCAGAGCATTTTACGAAGCCTATGGTGTGAAGCCACTTGCATTAAACCATACGAATATGGAAAAAATTCATCAAAGTGATTTACTGACTTTTCGTGAGGTACCGAGACTTCATATAGACGAAAGATTTGTTACGGCACTTCAGGCTATTGCGCAGGAATTCGTTGATAAAAAATTACTGCTACTAGCCTGTGATGAATTTTATGTCAAAAAAATAATAGAACATAAAGCGGAATTAGCAGAGGATTTCATTATTCCTTATGTAGATGCCACACTTGCTCAGCAGTTATTAACTCGTGAAAAGATGTATGAGCTTTGTGCACAATATGGTTTTCAATTTCCTGCCATGCATGTCTGCACGGTGAATGATTACGAGGACTACGACATGCCATTTGAGTATCCAATTGTCATAAAGCCCATGAATATGACAAAATATGCTACATGTATTTTTCCTGGTAAGAAAAAAGTATATATTGCGTATGATAAGGATGAAAAGGACAGTATATTCCATGCTATTTATAAGGAATCGGCCTATCGAGATGATCTTATGATTCAACAATATATTCCAGGGGAAGATGCGAATATGCTTGTTGTTAATGCCTATATAGGGCAGGATGGCAAGGCAAAACTTCTTGCGGTGGGTAATCCCATTTTAGAAGAGCATTCTCCAGAAGGGATTGGTCGTTATGTAGCCATCATGACAACCTATCATCAGGAATTAATGGACAATGTAAAGACGTTCCTTGAAGCCATACAATTCCAAGGTTATGCTACATTTGATATGAAATATGATGATCGTGATGGTCAATATAAATTGTTGAGTATTGAATTACATAATGAACTTTCCAATTATTATGTGACAGCCAGTGGCTATAACTTCATGCAGTATGTGGCGGATGATTATGTTCGAGGTAGTAAACAGTCGCTAACATACGTGCAAAACAAGCATCTTTGGACCATTGTACCAAATGGTGTACTTTTCAAATATGTACAAAATGAACAGTTAGTCATTGAAGCGAAAAGTTTGATTCGCCAAGGGATGGCTACAGATTCTATTTTTAGTTATAAGGATATGAATGCGAAACGTTGGTTGAACGTTACGCTTGATAATTTAAGCTTTTATCGCAAATATAAGAAATATTTTAATAACAAAGGTCTGTCAAATATATGAAAAAACAAACTTTAGGTATTATCGGTGGCGTAGGGCCACTTGCAACAATGTTTATTGGAGAAATGATTGTAAGACGTACGAAGGCACAAAAGGATCAGGAGCATTTGCATACGATCATTGATAATGATACAAATATTCCTGACCGTACGGCTTTTATTTTAGATAATAAAAAGGATAATCCAGTTCCAGTCATCATTGAGGATGCTAAAAAGTTAGCTTCTGTAGGGGCAAATATGATTGCAATCCCATGCAATACAGCCCATACGTTCTATCATGAAATTGATGAGGGCTCTCCCATTCCTGTATTGAATATGATTCGTGAAACGGCGAAGCGTGCTGCTGATTTAGGAGCAGAGCGTGTTGGAATTTTGGCAACAACAGGAACATTAACATCACGTATGTACCAGGAAGCCTTAGAGGAATATGGCATTACACCAGTTGTTCCAGATAATGAGATGAGAGCCTATGTGATGACCATCATTTATGATTATGTCAAGGCTGGCAAGGATGTTACGTTGGAGGATTGGCAACCAATAGAAGAGGCGATGCTAGCATTAAATTGTGACCGCATTGTCTTAGGCTGTACAGAGCTATCTATTGTTAATAGGGATTTGAAATTAAATGAAATTTATATTGATTCATTAATCGTTTTAGCTGAATGTGCCATTTTGGCTTGTGGCTATGAGCTAGTCGATTAGTCGTTAAATAAATTGAAAAGGATCTGCTTGCTTTTCACGGGTAAGCTACAAGTCTTTAAAGAGTTGTGGTCAAGCTTACTTTTTTCCGTGTTGGGTTAGGCAGATTTTTTATGGAAGGAATCAATGGTTTCCTGAAACGATTGGACAATAGCTTCGTACATATAAAGTAGGAAACGGCGGAGTGTGTTAAACTAGTGTCAAGTAGATAGAAGGTGGGAAATAACATGTCAGTCATTAATTTATTAAAAGAAGAAATACAAGCAAAATGGAATTTTGAAACACCCATGAAAATTCAAGATGAAATGATACCAGCTATGCTTGAAGGCAAAGATATTGTAGCGGAATCGCCAACAGGATCAGGTAAAACATTAGCGTATGTTTTACCATTATTGAATAAAGTGAATGGGGCAAAAAAGCAAACACAAGGACTGATTGTAGCTCCTTCACAAGAGCTTGCGATGCAGATTGTAGAAGTTATCCGTGAATGGACGGCAGGCACAGATATTACAGTTCAACAACTGATTGGTGGTGCCAATTCTGCTCGTCAAATTGAAAAGCTAAAGAAAAAACCAACGATTGTCGTTGGCACACCTGGTCGTTTAAATGAATTAGCACGGGCAGGGAAATTAAAACTAAAAGAAATTGAAACGGTTATTTTAGATGAGTGCGATCAATTACTGAGTCGTGAATACCGTGTTGTCGTCAAATCCTTTATCGAAGGCTCGGCTTTTGGCCGACAAGTCGTTGTTGTTTCGGCTACGATAACGGAGGAAATTGAATTAGTAGCAAGTCGTATGATGTTTGAACCTTTACGTTTTAAAATTAAACCTGAGGATATGTTAAAGGTCGGTAAAGTAGTACATTCGTTTGTGAAAGTAGAAGAACGTGATAAAACAGATTTCCTACGTCGACTCTCACATACAGAAGGCTTAAGAGCACTAGCTTTTGTCAATAATATCGATCAATTATTAATGAAGGAAACAAAACTGCAGTACCGCTCAGCACCAATTGTCACTCTTCATTCCGACATGAAAAAAGAAGAACGAAAAAAAGCGTTAGATGCATTCCGTAAAGGAGATGCCCGTATTTTAATTGCCACAGATATTGCGGCTCGTGGTTTAGATATTGCTGGTTTAACACATGTTATTCATGTTGATGTACCACGAACAATTGAGCAGTATTTACATCGTTCAGGTCGTACAGGTCGTGCGGGCGCAGATGGTGAAGTATTAACGTTATTATCGTATCATGATGAAAAAACGTATAAAAAGTGGACAAGGGAAGTACCAGGCAAGCCTGTGCAAAAAATATGGCATGATGGCAAGCTGATGGAAGGTAATTCTAAAACAATTGGACAAAAGCGAGGGAATTAATATGACGTTTGAAGAAAAATTACAGGCATATGCAGAGCTTGCGGTAAAAGTGGGTGTCAACATCCAACCAGGTCAGTACCTATTAGTCAATACATCGGTAGATGCTTTGGATTTTGTTCGTTTAGTTGTTAAAGAGGCTTATAAGGCTGGCGCAGGACGTGTACATGTGAATTTTTCAGATGACGAAATGGATCGTGCCTATTTTGAACATGCTTCTGACGAGGAGTTTAGTCGCTTCCCTGAATGGGTCGTAAAAATGCGTGATGAGCTTATTGAACGTAAAGGGGCTCTATTATGGATTGATGCAGCAGATCCTGATAATTTGACAGGCATTCCGGCAGACAGATTAGCAACCCACCAAAAAGTATCTGGTGCAGCATTGAAAAATTATCGTAATGCCGTCATGAAGGATTTAATTGCTTGGTCCATTGTTGCGGTCCCTTCACCTAAATGGGCAGCAAAGGTATTCCCCCATTTAACAGAAGAGCAGCAAGTACCTGCCTTATGGGAGGCAATCTTTAAAACAGTGCATATTGGGGAAGGCAATGCAGTGGACAATTGGCGTCAGCATATAGCCAATTTAGAATCGCGTGCACAGCTTCTAAATAATAAAAAGTATGCAAAGCTTCACTATACAGCACCGGGTACAGATTTAACAATTGCTTTAGCACCACAACATAAATGGGTTACGGGTGGCAGTAAAACGCCAGAGGATAATGTCTTTGTTGCCAATATGCCAACTGAAGAAGTGTATACTCTTCCAATGAAGCAAGGTGTAAACGGTTATGTCAGTAATTCAAAGCCATTAGTTTATCAAGGCAATATGATTGATGGCTTTAAATTAACATTTGAAGAGGGCAAAATTATTAAGGCAGAGGCTGAAGTTGGTCATGATTTATTACAAGAACTAATTCAAGTGGATGAAGGCTCAAGCTATTTAGGTGAAGTAGCACTTGTCCCTCACGAATCACCTATTTCAGCGTCAGAGATTTTATATTTCAATACATTATTCGATGAAAATGCTTCAAACCATTTAGCTATTGGTGAAGCATATCCGACTTGCTTAGAAGGTGGTAGAGACTTAGAAAATGGTCAGCTTGAAGCATTAGGAGCAAATATTTCTGTGACACACGAAGATTTTATGATTGGCAGCGGAGAAATGGACATTGATGGTATTTTACCAGATGGTACGGTAGAGCCTATTTTCCGTAAGGGTAGCTGGGCTTTTTAATCTTTAGTCAGAAAGAAAAGGAGGAGAGCAGATGAGACGATTATGGAGCTTAATCGGTGTGACGATATTATCCATGACATATTGGACTTCATCTGCTTTTGCTCAAACGGAAAGCTACGTGGCGATTGGAGATTCATTAGCTGCAGGTCAAACACCTTATCAAGAAATTGATGTAGGGTATAGTGATTTAATTGCCATGAAATTAAGTTCGATTGGACAATTATCGTTTTATACAAAAGAGCTCGCTTTTCCAGGCTTTACAACAGCGAATGTGTTAGACCGAATTCAATCGGAGGAAGCGCAACATTTATTAGCAAACGCCACACTGATTACGGTGTCAGCAGGTGCCAATGATTTATTGCGTCTTGTTCAGGTGAACCCAAGTGCTGGAACTTTAGCTTTTTCACAGTTGCAGACAGATTACGCTTTAAACTTGGCGAGAAAAAATATGACAACGATTTTAGATGAGTTAGTAGAACGTGCACCAAAAGCAAAGGTATATGTCATGGGCTATTATTTTGCCTATCCAACTGTCCATCCGTCACAAAAAGAAGGAACCAATGCACAGCTAGTTAAATTAAATGCGATTTTACAGCAACAGGCAGAGCATGCAGGAGCAGTTTATGTAGATGTCTATGATGCCTTTGGATTGAATGGAACAAGCTATTTACCAAATAGTGCTGACGTCCACCCGAATGCTGAAGGCTATCGTCAAATGGCTAACTCATTTTTACAGGCTTATAGTGGTAGTGATGCTTTACAGATTTCTTCATCAGAATTACCTAAGGCAAATCCTTTGTCATTTGAGGAAATTGTCAAGCAACAATCATCAGCGAAGCCCCAGAAAGAGAAAGTGACACAACAACAGCCTGCTCGTGTTGCTTACGTTATTCAGGGATTCCCAGGTTATCAAGCTTTTATCAAAAACATCTAAATAATCGTTAGCAAAGGCATCTTACCCAATAAGATGCTTTTTTTCTATGAAAGCCAATATTGGATAGAACTACTAAACTGCTAGAGAGCACTAGAGAGGCAATAGTCATGCTAAAATAGAAAGAAGACTAGGAGGTACAACAATGAAAATATTTCATACAGCAGATTGGCACTTAGGAAAACTTGTTCAAGGTGTCTATATGACAGAAGATCAACAGTATATTCTCGAACAATTTATACAAGCGATAGATGAGGAAAAACCAGATGTAATTGTCATAGCAGGTGATCTATATGACCGTTCGATGCCTCCTATAGAGGCAGTCAATTTACTAAATGATGTAGTAGCAAAAATTGTATTAGAGAAGAAGATTCCTGTTTTAGCGGTGGCGGGAAATCATGATAGTGCAGGTCGACTGAATTTCGGTAGTCGTTTAATGAGTGATAGCGGTTTATATATCAAGGGTCAATTTACAAAAAATCATGCACCTATTGTTTTGAATGATGAGCATGGCGAAGTGCATTTCCATCTTGTACCGTATGCAGAGCCGGCTTCTATTCGCAGCATCTTTGAAGAAGAGGCAATCCGCTCTCATCAAGATGCCATGCAAAAAATAATTGAGTATATCACGCCAGACATGGATTCAAGCAAACGTCATGTTTTTGTTGGACATGCTTTTGTAACGAAGTATGGTGAGGAAGAAGCGAATACAAGTGATTCAGAGCGACCGCTTTCCATAGGAGGCTCAGATTGTGTGAGTGCAGCTTTATTTAAACCCTTTCATTATACAGCACTTGGGCATCTACATAAGGCACATTTTGTCTTAAATGAAACCATTCGCTATGCAGGCTCTCCATTAAAATATTCGTTATCTGAGCATTTACATGAAAAAGGCTTTTTAATCATTGATTTAGATGAGCATGGTAATAGCACAGTAACTAAAAGAAAGCTTGTGCCAAGAAGAGATTTACGAGTAGTAGAAGGTCAATTAGAGGATTTATTAAAGCTCACACCAAGTGATGATTATGTATTTGTCAGATTGACGGATACAACTTCGGTGTCTTCGCCGATGGAACGCATTCGCAGTGTGTTTCCGCACGCTATGCATGTGGAACGTAAGGTATTACGACAAGAGGTGTCGCGTGAGCTACAAGTTGTAGAAACGGAAAAACTAGAGGATATTGATTTATTCCGTTCTTTCTTTACCGATATTATCGGTATTCAGCCAGATGAAGATACGGAACGCCTTTTCACAGAGATGTTACAGGAATTATTAGATGAGGAGCGAGAGACAGTAAAATGAAGCCATTAAAGTTAACGATTACTGCATTTGGTCCCTATAAAGACACTGAAGTAATTGATTTTCAAGAACTAGGGGAACATCGATTGTTTGCTATTTCTGGTAAAACCGGTGCTGGAAAAACAACCATTTTTGATGCCATTTGTTATGCCCTTTACGGATCAGGCAGTGGTGAGGATCGTCAGGATACGGCTTTACTGCGAAGTGGCTTTGCTCATGATGATATTTATACAGCTGTAGAGCTCATGTTTGAAATGCATGGAAGGGTCTATCAAATAATACGACAGCCCGGTCATATTAAAGAAAAAAATAAAACGATTACTGGGAAGAAAATAGAGTTAGCTGAAGTAAAAGAGGGAAAGCTTGATTATAGCATTGTAGAGAAGCAGCAAACGCTTGAAGTCGATAAAAAATTGCAGGAAATAATAGGTCTCACAAAAGATCAATTTAGCCAAATTGTGATGCTACCTCAAGGTGAATTTCGCAAGCTATTAACCTCAGATTCTACAAACAAAGAAGTTATTTTGCGGAAAATCTTTAAAACAGACCGCTTTGGTGTCATGACGAAAAAGCTTGATGCTAAACGAAAAGAGGCAGAGAGTGATCTACAACGTGCCAAACAATTAAAAGAACATTTACTTGGTCAAATTGACGGTGTCTTACCACAACGTTCATCAGCGTTATTCACATTAATTGCTGACAAAACGGAAAATTTACATCAACTAAAGCAGGCACTTGATGAGGAGATTATTTACTATACAAAATGTATTGAGGATGAACAGCTACAATATGAAGAAGCTTATAGCCTTCATCAAAAAGAACAAGAATATTATCGATTAGCTAAAACACTGAATGAGCAATTTGATGAGCAAGCGAATCGACAGCAGCGACTACAAATGCTGTTACAAGAGCAGGACGCATATAGCGCGAAGGAGCAGGAGATTGTTTTAGCAGAACAAGCAGAGCGACTTGTGCTACTTGAACAACAATGCATTGATTTACGTGCTGAACTTAATGTAAAGGAACAAGCTTTTCAGCAAGCACAAGTTAAGCATCAGCAAACAGAAGAGCAACTGCAGCGAGCCCAAGAAAAATATAGGGTAGAAGAGGCGAAAGAGCCTGAGCGTCAACAAATTTTGCAGCAGGAATTGCAATTATTAGCGTCATTGCCTAAATTCGAGGCCTATGAAAACAACGTGCAGCAGCTGCAAATAGCTGAGCAGTATGTTGAAACAGCAAAAATGGCGGTGGCTGATAACCTGACGTTATTGGAAAAAGAACAAGAGCAATTGCAGCAATTTTCTCAAACGATGGAAGGCTATGAAAAACAGGTTGAGCCATATGAAAGCTACTTAGAACAGTTACCGAAACTACGTGAACAGGTAGCTTTAGTCAAACAAGCTGAGAAATATAAAAGTGCCGTAGAGTTAGCACAGCAGGACGTAGCTGCCTCAGACATTCACTATCAAGAAAGTAAAAAGGCCCTTCTATTATTGCAGCAACGGTGGCTGACAAGTCAGGCTAGTATTTTAGCGGAACAGCTAAAGGAAGGGGAGCCTTGCCCTGTTTGTGGCAGTATGACTCACGAGAAAACACATAAAGAGCAACTGGAAGTTATTGAACTTGCTCAAGTGGAAACGTTAAGAGTGAAGGCTTCTTCAGACGAGCGTATGTATCTAAAGAAGGCAGCACTTTTGTCATCTACGCAACAGCTTCTTCAAGATACATATCAGCAGCTAGAAGCACAGCATATTAAACAAGAAGACCAAGCACAGCTCATCGCTACTTTACACAAGACGGAGCAAGAGATTGCGAGCTTAAAAGTTGTCCATCATCAACTAGCAGATATGCGATTAAAGCTAAAGCATCAACGTGATAGAATAGAGCAGCTTAGAAATAAACAGATGGAATTAGAGCAATATTTAGCTGAGCACATGAAAGAATGGACAAGATTACAAGCGGTTGTAGAAGAACAGCTCAAGCAGATGCCAGCCAATTTACCAACATTACAGCAATTAAAGCAACAACTTACGGATGTTAGTAAACAGAAAATGGATTTGCAAAAAACATGGCAAGAGAGTCAAGAAAATTTGCATGTCGTAAAAGAAGCGACAAGTAATGCAAAACTAACTGTAGAAATCGCCAAACAATCTTTTGAGGAATTACAGCTCAAAATGAATGAAAAGCGGCAGCAATTTTCAGCAAGCATGCAGGAAATCGGCTTTGACAGCTATGAGGAATACGCAGCTGCCAAACGGAGTGCGAGCCAATTGGAGGCACTTCGCAAAGTATGCAGTGACTATGCTTTACAGGTACATACCCTGAAAATCCAAATAACTGAAGGGGCTATGTATCTTCAAGGGAAAGAGAAGCAAGATTTAGTGATGATGGAAGCAAAAGTAGAACAACTTCGTACAGCGTATGAGGAAGCATTTAAACGTTTGCAACAGATGAATGGTTTTGCACAAGCATGCCAGGGCTTTATAAAAAAAGTAGAAGAAACAGCGAGAGAGCTTCAGTTACTTGAACAAGAAGCTGGTCGAGTAAAGGAACTCTATGGATTATTAAACGGACAAAATTCGAAAAAGCTGTCCTTTGAGCGATACATTCAAATTAATTACTTAGACCAAATTACCGATGCCGCTAATATTCGTCTTTATCACTTATCAAATGGTCAATTTGAGCTTAGACGTTCTGATAGACTAGAAAAGCATGCGAAGCAAAGTGGGCTTGGGCTTGATGTATATGATGCCTATACGGATCAATTACGTGATGTGAAAACATTATCCGGTGGCGAAAAATTTAATGCTTCCTTAAGTCTTGCTTTAGGAATGGCAGATGTCATTCAAAGCTTCCAAGGGAATATTCATATTGAAACCATGTTTATTGATGAGGGCTTTGGCTCGCTTGATGAGGAATCTTTGAATAAAGCAATTGATACATTAATTGCTTTACAGGATTCTGGTCGTATGATTGGCGTGATTTCTCATGTGCCTGAATTAAAATCAGCGATGCCAGCGGTCTTACATGTAGAAAAAACATTGAATGGACATAGTCAAACCCACTTTGAAGTGAAATAAATAAAAGGCGTATTTCCAAAACAAGGGAATACGCCTGCTGTTTATTTTTTTCGAGGAATGGCTGTAGGTGTTGTCCCTTTTTTTGCAGCCATTACTTTTTTCACGATAGGAATAACAATAGGTGCTAATTTTACGGCGGTTTTCACAACATTTGATACTTTCATTCAAAAACAGCTCCTTTTACAATTACTACTACCTGTTTCGCTTAAAAATGAAACATTAACGAATAACACGAACAGCTTGAATAATATTCCATATTACAATTCCTAGTGAGACGATGGCATAAATGGCAAACGAAACGAACCAAATAATCAACATCGTATTATTGCCTGACGTTGGATCCAAATTAAATGTAGAAAAAACAAAGACAATAAAGAACAGAATGCCGAAAACAAAAGGAATTAAATGAGAGATAAGTGCACGAATTGAATGTCTTTTTACGTCACTATCTTTCGTAATAATGTACACAATTAATGGGACGATAAAAGGGGCGAAGAAAATACTTAAATAACTAAAGGCAGATAAAATTTTTTGGTTCTCCATAGTTGTACCTCCTTTTGTAATATTTACGCATGAAAAACAGCAAAGTTTCAAAAAAATAATATATGGAAGAGGTTGTAATCCTTCTATCCTTTGCGTACAATGAGAATGTTCGAATAAATTCAGATGTAACGACCACAAGGGGAGCTGATGATGTCAGCTGAGACTGGGCACGTAATGCCTTGACTCTTTGAACCTGTAAGTTAACGCTTGCGTAGGGATGTGGATAGAAACCGACACTAGTACGATGTGAGGCTCTGTCCTGGCATCGTTTTTTCATTCTTGAGGGAATAAAAAGGTGTCAGAAAGAGACATATCAGCGCATTTCTATTCCTGCTCTTGTATCCTACATCGGAACAAAGGAGAGAATATATATGGACAAAAAAAGACTATTAATGCTTGTGGAGATTGCGATATTTGCAGCAATCGGTCTTGTGCTTGATCAGGTTTCCTTTAAAGTATGGGCACAAGGTGGCTCTGTTAGTCTAGTCATGGTACCTATTATGTTAATAGCATTTCGCTGGGGCTTAGTAGCTGGGCTAACAACTGGATTACTCGTGGGTGTAATGCAAACCATGTTTGGTGCTACGATTGTGCACTGGCTACAAGGATTCCTTGATTATGGTGTTGCTTTCACAGTTGTAGGATTAGCGGCGGTTGTGCGTGGACCCGTGTTGGCGGCTGCCAAAAATGCCAACAAAACAAAAATGGCACTTTACATTATATTAGGTACGGTACTTGCGGGCTTTTTACGATATGCAGCCCACACGATGGCTGGCGCTGTATTTTTTGCAGAATATGCTGGCGATCAAAATGCATGGATCTATTCCATCATCTATAATGGTACATATATGCTACCAGCAACTATTTTAACGGCAATTGTAGGCGTTCTTTTATTCACAGCTGCTCCACAATTAATGCAAAGAAAAGCATAAAACATGCCCCTCACATTTGTGAAGGGGCTTTTTTGTCGCAAATAACTCTTTGCGCACTTCGCAAAGTAAGGAAGCATACAATATTTAAAGCGTTTATCGTTATACGCATAACAAGTTATGTTATATTAAAGTATAGATATTAGATGAAAGGGACGTTATACATGATTGTAAAAACGCAAGAAGAGATTGAAGCTTTTAAAAAAATAGGACGCATTTGTGCTGAAATTCGTGAAGCGATGAAAGCTGCCACAAAACCAGGTGTTACAACATTGGAGCTAGATGAAATTGCTGGCCGTATGTTTGCAGAGGCTGGCGCGATATCTGGTCCAAAGGGAGAATATGATTTCCCAGGGTATACATGTATTAGTGTCAATGAAGAAGTGGCGCATGGTATCCCCGGAAAACGTGTTATTCAAGAGGGGGATATTGTAAATATCGATGTTTCTGGTTCATTAAATGGCTACTTTGCTGACACTGGTATTTCATTTGTGGTTGGTGATGGCTATGAGGACAAAGAAAAGCTATGTCGCGTTGCCAAAAGCGCCTTTGATCGAGCAATGACAAAGGTAAAGGCTGGGTCTAAATTAAATCAAATTGGTAAGGCAGTTGAACGTGAGGCGAATGCTAATGGCTTAACTGTTATTATGAATTTAACTGGTCATGGCTTAGGTCAATCTTTACATGATGAGCCGAATCACATTTTAAATTACTATGATGCATGGGATTCTACAATTATGAAAGAAGGTATGGTGCTTGCGGTTGAGCCGTTTATCTCAGCGAAGGCAGAGCATATTGTAGAAGCTGGTGATGGTTGGACATTCATTACACCTGATAAATCACTTGTAGCTCAAATTGAACATTCAGTCATTGTAACAAAAGATAAACCGATTATCCTAACATCATTAGACGAAGAATAGAATGCAATGAAATGAAAAATCCTGCTTACCAATTTATTTTTGGTAGGCAGGATTTTTTTTAATAAATAAAATACCAACAAAGAGAACACCACATAAAAAGAAGGCGGCGGTAGTGACAAGTAGCTCATCAAAACCATTATGTAAGGCGATTCCTATATAAGCCCAAATAAAAACACTAGGAAACAAAATATCAAAGTGATGGAAACGGATATGTAGCGCAAGTGCTCCACCTAATGTCAGCAAAATTACTGCCCAAAGAGGCGTACTAAGACCAAAGCCGTTCCAACCATAAGCCGTTAACGTAAAACTGATATTCGTAATAAAAATAAATGTCATCCATGCAAAATAAATGGAGAAAGGAATACGACCCGACATTGCTTTGTCATGAAGAGGGTACGTATTATACAACATAAATAAATACAAGACTAAGAGTAATGTAATGCCAAGTGAAACAATAAATAACTCATGATGCCATACGTATATCATCAATGCTTGCAATATATTTATGCAGCTAAAAAGCGCAGACTGTTTCATAGTTGTCTTTTTGATATTCATAACTAACCAATAACCGAGTAAAAAATAAATAAGAATCCAAATTACATGACTTACACTAACTGGTGCAAATACTACAGAAAAGCGATTAGCGATTTCTAGCATAGATTGACCGTTGATATTCACGAAAAAGGATGAAAAGGTTAGGATGAGTGAGACAAGATAAGAAATTGTCATCAAGATAAACCGAGGCATGTTTTCCTCTCCCTTCGTGTTAGATTTTATAGGGAAAAGACAAATAAGTATAGTACTGTCACTATTTTTATTATAACGGAAACTTTCAACAATGTATCGTGTTGTTTTGCTCGTAATATCTACAATTTACCATCTCAATAGGCATCCATATATTTCTTTAGTACAATAAGAATATCCAACCAAAAGGAGTGAAGTTTCATGGCACAAAATTTGAAAAACCTAGACCTATCCATTGAACTAGATAAAAAGATGTATAAAAAGAAATTAAAAGTACTCCAATATGAAATGTTAAATGCACAGCAGTTTTTACTAAAAAACAAAATAGGTTTAATCTTAGTATTTGAAGGAATGGATGCTGCTGGCAAAGGTGGCGCAATCAAACGATTGATTGAACGTGTAGATCCGCGCGGTTATGTGGTACACCCTATCTCAGCTCCACAGCCACATGAATTACGCTATAACTATTTACAAAGATTCTGGAGAAAATTACCGCAGCATGGACAAATCGCTATTTTCGACCGCTCATGGTATGGACGTGTACTAGTAGAGCGTATCGAAGGCTTTGCAACAAAGGATGAATGGTCTCGTGCGTATGAAGAAATTAATAATTTCGAGAAAATTTTAACTGCGGGAGATTACATAATTATTAAGTTCTGGCTACATGTTTCAGATGAAGAGCAATTAAAACGCTTTAAAGAACGTGAAGAAAACCCTTATAAATCTTGGAAGCTAACAGACGAGGATTGGCGGAATCGAGAAAAATCACCACAATATATTGAAGCGGCGAATGCAATGTTTGACAAGACAGATAAAAAGGATGCTCCATGGATTTTAGTTGCTGGAGACGATAAAAAACATGCGCGTGTTCAGGTGCTTCAAGAAACAATTGCACATATTGAACGTGAGGCTCAAAAACGTGGTCTTCATCTAACAAATGTATTAGCTAATGGACAGCTAGAGGATGCTGATTCATCCAGTTTAGAAATAATAAATGAGAAAAAGCAAGAACAAAAAACAAAATAATAAAATGGTGCTGCTGTAACAATAAGACATGAGCTGTTTTAGTTGTAGCAGCATCTTTTTTTACATACAATGAAATAAAACTAGGGTTTACAATCATTAGATTGTAGCCAATGTGAACAGAGAATGAGAAATGTACTGATATTTATTGGAAGGCTAGTGTGGAGAAATGGTGCTTAAAATTTGGAATTTATTAAGAAAAAAGGGTGGGAATGTGGTAACGATAAAGGGGGAAAAATGCTACATCCGCACATTCCAAGAAAAAGATGCACGAAGTTTATCGGGTCTCGTAAGCCGCAATAAATACTTTTGGTCTGTATACGAGCCACTACAAAAACCTGAATATTATACAGTTGATGCTCAATATAAAAAAATTCAAGAGAGTCTCTATTTAATGGAGTCAAAACGAGAATTTACTTTTGGTATTTTTGAGCATGGAACAAATAATCTAATAGGGCATATTGCACTTTATGCTGTAAAACGCTTACCGTACTCAAGTGCATTTGTTGGCTATGCGATGGATGAAATCTATGTAGGCAAGGGAATCGTCACAGAGGCTGTAAATATGGTGGTGAGATTCGCATTCGATCAAATTGGTTTACACCGTGTAGAGGCATATGTCTCTACACAAAATAACCCCTCTATGCGCGTATTAGAGAAGGCTGGATTTCAACAAGAGGGTCTGCTAAGGAGGCTACTGTATATTAATGGCCGATGGGTAGATCACTATATGTATGCGCGTTTAGAGGATGAATAGAAAAACAAGTGCCTATCCTTCACGAGAGATGGGCACTTGTTTTTTATTAGCTATTATTTGCTACCGTCTTCAATTAAATCAAGATGACCTGTATTCGGATCAATGATTAAACCATGAACAGGAACGTCTTTCACCATTAATGGGTGATTACGAATCGTATCGACACTTTTCTTAACACTTGTTGCTACGTCACCGAAACCACGTAAAAATTCTTTTAAATCAAAACCGGAATATTCCAACATTTTGATTGTTTCTGGATCAATACCCCTTGTCACCATTTCACTAAGCATAGCATCAGGGTCAACTGCACTCATTCCGCAGTCATAATGTCCAACGACATACACTTCATCAGCTTGTAGGCCATAGACAGCCACTAATAAACTACGCATAACTGCACCGAAAGGATGGCTCACTAATGCGCCAGCACTTTTCACTATTTTTACATCGCCATTCCGCAAATTCATAGCTTTTGGTAAAAGCTCTACAAGACGAGTATCCATACAAGATAAAACAACAATACGTTTATCAGGATATTTTGTAGTGATGAATGGTTCATATTTCTTTTCTTGTACAAACTCTTTATTAAACTCTAAAATATCTTGTAACATTGTCATGAATATTGCTCCCTTCCTTACAAAAATATTTTAGAGCAAAACGTTCAATATGCAAACAATAAAGACTTTTTTCAGATAATTTTTACAATAAAGAAGCAGTTTCCTACGCTTTAATAGATGAAAATAACTTGTAAGTGATAAAAAAACAGCTACCATTGCAGTAGCTGTTTTTTTATACATTAATATTCTTCGTTTGGCTTTGGATCTACAGTTACTGAAGACTTGCTATCTAAACCAACTTGTAGGTAGTGGATGAAGAATCCCGTTGAAATTAATAAAACTGCTGAAAAGCCAAGAACAGTTGTAATGAACATTATTAGAGCTCCTCTCTACTTAAATGATCTACTAAACTTCCCTAAAACAATTATACAATAGGTTACTAGGAAAATCTAAGGATAATTTATGACAACCTTAACATACTTAGCCTAGAATACTATTAGTAGGAATGGATTATTTAGATTGCCCAATTTCCATCGCGGAATATTGGGTCTATTTGATCATCATGAGTAATTCCATCTATATTCATCTTATCCGATCCAATCATAAAGTCTACATGTGTCAAGCTTTGGTTAAGACCATGTGCACTTAATTCCTCAGAAGTCATTTCTTTACCACCCTCAATGCAAAATGCGTAGGCACTGCCAATGGCTAAATGATTCGAGGCATTTTCATCGAATAATGTATTGTAAAATAATAAATTAGATTGTGAAATAGGTGATTGATGTGGAACTAATGCTATTTCACCAAGATAATGAGCACCCCCATCTGTTTCAATAAGGGAAGCTAAAATTTCTTGTCCTTGCTCTGCCTTCACGTCAATGATACGACCATCCTTAAATGTTAAAGTGAAATGATCGATAATATTGCCTCCGTAGCTTAATGGCTTAGTACTGGAAACATACCCATTAACACCTGTTTTTAAAGGGGCTGTAAAAATTTCTTCTGTAGGCATATTGGCCATAAATGCTTGGCCCTGTGTATTAATACTACTGCCACCTGTCCACACATGATGTGTAGGTAACTCAATAGTTAGGTCAGTGCCTGGAGCAGTATAGTGGAGCGACTTATATTGCTTCCCATTTAAATAATCAGCTTTGCTATGTAATTCCTGATCGTGAGCATGCCAAGCTTCTATAGAATGTTCAACGTCAATACGTGTCGCTGCAAAGATGGCTTCCCATAATGCATCCATTTGTTGTTCCTCTTGTAAGTGAGGGAATACTTTTGCTGCCCAGGCTTTAGATGGAGCAGCGATAACTGACCAACTAAATTTATCAGACTGTAGCGATTGATAATAGTTTGCTAATGCTTTACCAGATGCTTTTTGGAAGGCCATGATTCTGTCACGCTCTATACCTTTTAGTAAATCTGGATTTTGTGAGCTAATGCTTAAGAAAGCGGCTCCGTGTTCAACCAACCATTCACGCTCTTGCACTTTCCATGGCGGGAAGAAATCAAATGAGTCTTTTGGTGCTCCCTCATAACGAGCACGTACAAGCTCGTCATCCGATAAATCGACAAATACCTGTTTTGCACCATTTTTATAAGCTATTTTGGTAATTATTTGCGCCAATTTTAGGTTATCAGTCGAACAGCTTATATAAAGATACTGACCTTTTTGGATATTTACTCCTACTTTCACAGCTAATTCGGCATATTTTAGTAATTTTGTGTTAAATGATAATAACAAATTCATATCCCCTTTCGATATAAGACAGTTTAGTGTAATATTCTTAATTCAATATAATCAAAAATGGTCGAAATGTGAATAAAAAGCATTAATTACATCGAAAAATAAGTGAAATACATTTATACTAGGAATATATATATTTAAAATATGGAAAAACAGACGAAAATAACAGTAATAGTAGATTTGGAGGTTCTAGGATGGATAAATCGTCGATTATAGGGTTAATACTTGCCTTAGTAGCACTATTAACGGGGATGGTGATGAAGGGTGTAAGCTTAAGTGCATTTTATAACCCTGCAGCCATTCTAATTATCATTTTTGGTACTATTTCAGCAGTAACAATTGCCTTTCCAATGCAAGAGTTAAAGCGCGTACCGAAGCTATTTAAAATTCTTTTTAAAGAAACGAAATTAGCGAATGATATAGAAATTATTAAAATGTTTTCACAATGGGCTGACTTAGCTCGTCGTGAAGGACTATTAGCACTTGAAAGCAAGGCTTCTGAAATTGAAGATCCATTTTTAAAAAATGGTCTTACATTAGCAATTGATGGTCAAAATGCTGACTACATCCGTGATGTACTAACGGAAGAAGTGGAAGCAATGGAAGAGCGTCATGCTAGTGGGTCTGCTATTTTTACGCAAGCAGGTACATATGCACCAACTTTAGGGGTTCTTGGTGCAGTAGTAGGGTTAATCGCCGCATTGGCTGATATGAACGATATCGAAAAGCTTGGACATGCTATTTCGGCTGCTTTCATGGCTACATTACTCGGTATCTTTACAGGTTATGTTTTATGGCACCCATTTGCGAACAAGTTAAAGCGTAAGTCTGCTTTAGAAGTAAAACAAAAGAGAATGATGATTGAGGGTATCCTTTCAGTATTAGAAGGGGAGGCTCCACGTGTAATTGAACAGAAACTATCATCATACTTAACGATGGAAGAACGTCGTCAAATTTCTGGTGAAAGCGGGGCGGGTGGCCTTGGCAAAGAAAGCTAAGAAAAAAAAGCATGATGAACATATTGATGAATCTTGGTTAGTTCCATACGCAGATATTTTAACTTTGCTCTTAGCTGTGTTTATTATTTTATTTGCCTCAAGTTCAGTTGATCAAGAAAAGTTAGAGAGAATGTCGGCGGTATTTAGTCAAGTATTTGACGGTGGAACAAGCTTTCTAGAGCAGCCTGCACCAGTACCAAGCCCGAATGCAGATAGCGACCAAACGCCACAGCAAAATTCGGCCTATTTAAAGGATCAACAAGAGCTAGCAGCTATTAAAGATAGTGTGGACAACTTTATTGCAGTTAATGAGATGGAAGGTCAATTTGCAACTGAAATGACAGATGAGGGATTGCTTGTAACTATCCGTGATAGTATTTTATTTGATCCTGGTAAAGCAACGATTAAACCAGAATATATTCCAATTGCAAAAGAGCTTGCGGATGTATTAGTGTCTAATCCACCTCGTAATATTGTTATTACAGGTCATACAGATAATGTGCCAGCTGGCCCTAACTTCTCATCAAACTTGGAGTTATCATTAATGCGTGCGTCTAATTTTTACATGGTATTATTAGATAGTAATTCACAATTAAAGTCTGAGAACTTTAGTGCGAAAGGCTATGGTGAAAACCGAGCGATTGCTCCAAACGATACAGCAGAAGGTCGTGCACAGAACCGACGTGTAGAAGTGCTTATTCAGCCATTGGTTACCGAAGATGGTTCAGAAGCAAAAAATACACAATAATAAAAAGCTATTAGCGGCTGACCAATCGTCACATGCTAATAGCTTTTATTTACTTTACTTACGTAAAGACCCCAATTCAGCAACAATCGCTTGCATTTCACTTGGGCTAAATGTTTCTCTTTTCATCACCATCTCATATAAATACACTAAATCTTCATAATTAGCTTCATCGAAATGTTCTGATTTCATTGCATCAACATTCACCATGCGTAGCTTGTCCTTCATTTGATCCACCATATACACTACGTTTTCCTTAGACGGAACTGATAAATCCATTTTTTACCCTACCTTTCATAATCCTCGCACATATCATTTCATTGAATAAAAAAAATGTCAACTCCGTATTTGAGCATTGCTTTAAAAATAGACTGTTATTGGGTAGAATAAGTGCAGGAAGCTGTTTATTTATGAAATAATAGGGAATATGCAAATACACAAGCAGGGGGTTATAAATATGGGTCAGAGTAAATTATTAGCTTCAATCGTAGCAGGAGCAGCAGTTGGTGCTGCATTAAGTATGCTCGATCGTACAACGCGTGAAACAACAATTGCTACAACTAAAAAAATGAAGGAAGCCATCACATATTATGCATCAAATCGTGAAGAACTACAGGTGCTAGTGGAGGAAAAAGTGCTGGCAGCAAAAGTGCTTTGTGAAAGCGTGTCTGATAATGTTAACACGATTGCTGAGAAGGTTGATGAATTTAAAGAATTACCTTCCACAATACAAGGGATGATTGAGGACACGAAATCAGCCTTTACTTTACCTGAAAAAGAGTAAAGGAAGCTTTAGGAGGAATTATATGGAAGGAAAAAAAGCAACAATGCAAAATGCTTTTGGGTTCGTAAAGTCGTTTGTCTCTCCTGAGGAGGAATCGATTGACGTGATGACATCCAAAGGCTTTGTTCAAGATTTAATAAGTCGGCTAAAGCGAGTTGAAATATCTGCGCTTGCTGCACAATTGGCTTATTTCTTTTTACTATCGTTCTTCCCCTTACTTATTTTCTTAGTGACGCTATTACCGTATCTAAATTTAGAAATGACACAGGTCTATTCATTTTTAGTGAATATCTTACCAGATGAAGTGTATAAGCTGATTGAAAATACGCTGAATGAGATTTTAACAAATCGAAATAGTAGTTTATTGTCCATCGGGGTTCTCGGTACAATTTGGTCTGCATCGAAAGGTATTAATGCGCTTATTCGAGCTTTAAATAAAGCCTATGATACAGAGGGGAGAG
This sequence comes from Lysinibacillus sp. FSL K6-1151, assembly GCF_038630755.1. Lineage (NCBI taxonomy): Bacteria > Bacillati > Bacillota > Bacilli > Caryophanales > Bacillaceae > Lysinibacillus > Lysinibacillus sp. FSL K6-1151. The sequence goes on along the minus strand of NZ_CP152040.1, from coordinate 3,945,747 downwards.
CTGGCATATTGGATAGAGGGTTGTCACTGGTTTTTACAATCGCTCTTGTAATTGTGATGGCTGTCGCTCTCTTACTACCAGTTTTTGGTCAGCAAATAGGGCATTTCCTATTTTCAATCGTTGGAATTGAGGAGCAATTTGAATCTATTTGGCACAAATTAAGATGGTCAATACCACCTTTACTTATTTTTATCGTTTTAATGGGAATCTACTGGGTCGTTCCAAATACAAGCCCGCGTTTAAAAATAATGGGTGTATGGCCAGGGGCGATGTTTGCGACACTTGCCTGGTTAGCAGTCACATATGGTTTCTCTTTCTATATTAATAATTTTGCAAATTATTCTGCTACATATGGTAGTATCGGTGGTGTCATTATTTTAATGCTCTGGTTATACTTTACGGGGATTATTATCATCTTTGGTGGGGTATTAAATGCTACCATGCAAAAAAGGGCACTACAAAAAGAACTTCATGAGTAAGGAAATAACAATAAAACAAAATGAGCCTCGCTTTTCTTTATGAGAAAGGCGAGGCTTTGTCATTAGATATTTTTATTGAGCATGCGTAAACCGTTTAAAATAACTAGAATTGTACTACCTTCATGTCCGATTACACCTAAAGGTAGGTCGACTACTTGTAAAAAGTTAGAGGCGATTAATAAAACAATAACACCGATAGAGAAGAAGATATTTTGTTTTACAATACGCTGCATTTTACGAGATAAGCGCACAGCATAAGCAATTTTGGATAAATCATTTTTCATTAACACAACATCCGCTGTTTCTAATGCAACGTCTGTTCCTTCACCCATCGCAATGCCAGTAGTTGCCGTAGCTAATGCAGGGGCATCGTTAATACCGTCGCCGACCATTCCAACAAATTGATGTTGTGTAAGTAGGCGTTTCATTTCAGTAACTTTTGTTTCAGGTAGACATTCTGCTACATATTCGGTAACGCCAGCTTCCTTTGCAATGACTTTGGCTGTTTTTTCATTGTCACCTGTGAGCATTACTACTTGAATACCGAGATCTTTTAATAGAGCTACAGCCTTTTTAGCTTCGCTGCGTACAGTATCTTTTAGAGCTGTTAAGGCAACAATACCATGCTGATCCCGAATAAAAATAACTGTTTTCCCTTCTGCGGCAAGTTTTGTAGCTGCACTATTTGCAAAGTCATTGGCAAGCTGAGTACCAACAAACTCAGGTTTCCCTACTTGATACTCCTCATTGTGGATCGTCCCTTTTATACCCCAACCAGGAATATCCTCGATTGTTGCCTGTGGTAATGTGTTAATTCCTTCTGCTTTAGCGTATGTGGTAATGGCTTGAGCTAGTGGGTGATTGGATTGCGATTCAATCCCTGCAAGCTTTGCTAAAGCTAGATTACGATCTACGCCTTCTCGGACAATAAAGTCTGTAACAACTGGTTTCCCCTGTGTTAAAGTACCTGTTTTATCGACAGCTAAAGCACGTAAAACACTGAGATGCTCTAAATGTAAGCCACCTTTAAAAAGCACACCATTTTTTGCACCATTTGAGATGGCTGCTAGTGTTGCAGGCATAATTGATGCTACGAGTGCACAAGGGGATGCAACCACCAATAACACCATTGCTCGGTAAAATGTCGTTGTCCAATCCCAGCCGAGTAAAAAGTGGGGAAGGAACATCATTAAGGCAACACCTAATAACACAAATTTTACATAAGACCCCTCAAATTTTTCGATGAATTGTTGTGAGGGAGATTTTTCACTTTGCGCACTTTGGACAAGTTGTATAATTTTTTGGAAAAGTGTTTCTGAATTTGCTTTGGTCATTTCCATCGTAATAGCACCATTTAAATTTACTGTGCCTGCAAATACTTCGTCACCTTCGATTTTTGAGACAGGAATCGGCTCTCCACTAATAGCCGATTCATCAATAGAAGACTGTCCTTTGAAAATAATACCGTCTGCTGGAATGCGTTCACCTGGTTTTATCAATAAATGATCGCCGATATTTAACGTGGACACGGACACTTTCATAGGTTCAAATTCGCCACGCACTAACCAAGCTTCTTCTGGCTGTAAATTCATAAGTGCTGATATTTCACGATGACTTTTATTCATTGCATATGTTTCAAGTGCACCACTTACTGCGAAAATGAAAATAAGAATAGCTCCCTCTGTCCAATAGCCGATTGCTGCAGAACCAATGGCGGCTAATACCATCAATAGCTCTACATTTAATTTTCGATCTTCAATCGTTTCTTCAATGCCCTCTTTTGCTTTTGCGAATCCACCTACAAAAAATGCAATTAAATATAGTAGAACTGAAGCAGTTGTTTGTCCGCTCGTGTCTAAACGCCATGCAAGTAAGATGAAAATGCCCGCCATCAATGCAGCGATCAATTCAGCATGTTCTTTTGTTTTCTCAATTAAATTTATATTTTCTCGATTAGAGTATTCCATCTATATCCCTCCTGATAATGAAAATCAATATCAAAACCTTTATAAATTAATATTTATTAAAGTTTTTAATTGGAAATGGATTTCAATTACCATCTCTTTTATTTAGAATTATTATAACAAAGGAATTTATAAAAATAAAGTAGGAAGTTTGAAGGATATTTACTTTGACCATAGGGTGATGATGATAGGGGATTTTAAATAAAAAAAGCACAGTCTATTCACTAGGAATATTCTGTGCCTTACAAAATGGTGCAATCAAATGGATGACTACTACCGTTTATTTAATTAGAAAACTCTTTCTGCATGCAAAGCAAGTTTATCTAATGATGATTTATCGACATCTGCATGTAGAGAGTTACCATGTGAGTCCATTGTTACAACTGCTGTAAAGTTTTCTACATTTAAGTGCCACATAGCTTCAGGAATACCAAATTCCATTAAATCAACGCCGTCAACACCTTTAATGCAGTCTGCATAGTATTGGGCTGCTCCACCGATTGCATTTAAGTAAACGCCACCATGTTCATTTAGAGCTTTTAATGTTTTTGGTCCCATTCCACCTTTACCAATCACAGCACGGATACCGAATTTTTTCATGATATCACCTTGGTAAGGCTCCTCACGAATAGAAGTAGTTGGTCCAGCTGCTTTTACTGTCCAGTGGCCTTCCTCATCTTTTGCCATTACAGGTCCGCAGTGATAAATAACTTGTCCATTTAAGTCCACTGGTGCATCGTGGCTCATTAAATGGTGGTGGATAGCGTCACGGCCAGTATACATACGACCAGTAATAGAAACGACATCTCCCACTTTTAGTGAGCGAATTTGTTCTTCCGTAATTGGTGCAGTAAGCTCTACTAGATTTGTAGTTGTATCTTCTGTTGTAGCAGCTACTTCATCTTCTTTGAACGTGATTTTTTCACCTTCTTGGTAGTGCCAATTCATAATTTCACCTGTTTGTGGATCGATGTCCACAGCCATACGACGGTAAGCCCAGCAGTTATAAGCTACAGATACATAGAAGGAAGCAGGGATACGGTGCATCACTCCAATTTTACAGCCTAGTAATGTTGCTTCACCACCGAAGCCCATTGTACCAATACCAAATGTATTAGCTGTTTTGACAACATACTCTTCTAATTTTGCAAGATCTGAATTTGGGTTTGTATCTTCAACATGGCGGAATAATTGTTCTTTTGCTAAATCGTAGCCAGAAGAACGATCTCCACCAATGCCTACACCGATGAAACCAGCTGAACAGCCCTGACCTTGTGCTTGGTAGACAGAGTGTAAAATACATTTACGAATACCGTCTAAGTCACGACCTGCACGACCAAGACCTTCTAATTCGCATGGTAAGCTGTACTGAATGTTTTTATTTTCACAGCCGCCGCCTTTTAGAATTAATTTAATTGTAATGTAATCCTTTTCCCATTGTTCGAATTTCATAACTGGTAAACCATCACCAAGGTTATTCCCACTGTTTGCACCAGTTAAAGAATCTACCGCGTTTGGACGTAATTTAGCATCTGCTGTTGTATCATTGATTGCTTTTTTGATTGCAGCTTTAATTTCTAATTGGTTTACGCCAACAGGTGTATAAATTTTGAAAGTTGGTAGCCCTGTATCCTGACAAATTGGTGACACATTATCTTCTGCCATAATAATATTATTTGCAATTGTGTCTAAGCTCATTGCAGCACGTGTACCAGCATTCTCAGCTTCTTTTGCTTTTTTAATAGCACGACGTACATCCTTAGGTAAATTCGTAGATGTTTCAGTAATTAAATCATAAAGACTTTTCTCCAAAGTTTGTAGATTCATTGGTATTGCCCCCCATAGAAAAATTGATTATTTCCACGTTACATTATACTCTTTTCAACTAATGAAAAAAAGAGTCCTTATCTGAGAGCCCTAAATTAAAGCTTGTTTTCATAGTATTTTGAGAAGGGGTTGATTTAATAGAACGTTTGTTCTAAAATAGAAGTGAATCCACATTTAGGAGGAATTTGAATGGCTGCTAAAACTTTACTTGAATTACCGGAAGAATTTGAAAAATATAGACCATTAATAGAAGAAACAATGAAGCCTGTTGTATTGGTTGATACGAAGGTAAGCAAAACATCTTTATTTCAAAGTAAGTTTGCAGGGGATCCCTATTTTCCACTGTCGATGGAATATCCAACAAATAACAATGGACAACCTTTGAAGCTATTAGCTCAAATTAATTTTACAGAAGTACCAAAGCATCTAGCGAATTTTCCAGAAGAGGGAATATTACAGTTTTATATTGATGGTTATGACGATGTATTAGGAATGGATTTTGATAATGGACAAAATCAAGAAGGATTTCGTGTTATCTTCCATGAATCGATCGTGCATGATGAAACAAAGCTCGTTCAAGATTTTTCATTTGTCAAATTAGTGGATGAGGAGATGTATTTTCCTGTAGAGCGTGAAATGGCACTATCCTTTCAAGCAGGCTTTGAACCATTGTCCATTGATGATTTTAGAAGTAATGACATGTACGCTAGTATCTTAACATCAATAGAGGATGATGATACATTAGAAGATGCTTTCTATGATGCTTTGACTGGTGATGGACATAAAATAGGTGGGTATCCGTACTTTACACAGGAAGATCCACGAGCATACGGTGATTATACGGACTCTACAATCATGTTATTACAGATTGATAGTGTAGGTGATGATATCCTTTGGGGCGATTGTGGTGTCGGCAACTTCTTCATTACAGCAGAAGAGCTAAACAATAAAGATTTTAGCAAGGTACTTTATAATTGGGACTGCCACTAAAAAAACAAGCGAGCGCATAATGTGCTCGCTTGTTTTTGACTCATTATTGTTCACGAGCATTAAACTGCTCCATTTTATCTTCTAAATCATCCATCATTTGAATTAAGCGATCGATATCCTCTAATTCAGCAGTTTCGGGATCAAGGGCATCTAATACTTCTAAAAAAATTTCAAGACGCTCTTTTAAGTAGGTTACTTGCTGTTTTTTATCAGTGATTGGCTTTGACATTCGTACACCTCATTTCATCCCTTTTATCGTAGCTGATTTGGGCTTAAATTTCAATGTTTAGGTAAACACCTAGGACTAAGAGATTAATTTTAAAAATCAATAGGCAGAATATTTACAATATTGAGGTTGTATGTTAAAGTTGTTTTAAGATAAAGTAAAGGAGCTGATTGGAAAAAGTATCATTGCAAAGCTAACTCGAAAAGGAGGGAGTTTAAACAAGTATCCGGTAATAATCAAAAGCCGAATTTCGTGTTTATACAATTAAATGAATATAAGGATTAGTTAGGCCTTAGCGTAAAATCACATGTGGTGAGCGCTAAGGCTTTTTGATATGCTGTTCTTTGGAAGAATGACGATATTGGAGGAAAAGATGACATACTTCTCAGATTACAGCAAAAAACGATTTACCATTTTAGTATTAATTGTATCCATATCAGGCTTTTCACAAGGGATGCTGTTACCGCTTATTTCGATCATATTTGAACGGGATGGCGTATCCTCGGCGTTGAATGGCTTGAATGCAACAGGCTTATACATAGGAACACTATTAATCTCACCATTTATCGAGCAGCCTTTACGAAAATGGGGCTACAAACCAATTATTTTAGTTGGAGGAGCACTTGTTTTTGCATCTTTGCTAGCATTTCCCTTCTGGAAAAGTGTGACCTTCTGGTTTGTCCTTCGTTTGCTCATTGGAGTAGGGGACCATGCCTTGCATTATGCGACCCAAACATGGATTACAAGCACAGCAGATCATAAAAGTTTGGGAAAAGGAATGGCCATCTATGGCTTGTCATTTAGTATAGGCTTTGCCGTAGGGCCACTTATGGTGAAGCTGATTGAGATTGCTGAAGCGTTACCGTTTATCATATCATCCATCATGTGCTTGTTTGCATGGTCTTTTGTATTTTTCTTACAAAATGAAAAACCAGAGCGACTAACGGGCGACTTAAATGCAAGAGGATGGCAACGCTACAAAATGGCTATTTTATTTGGATGGATGGCGTTTTTAGGACCTTTCGTTTATGGATTCCTTGAGTCTTCATTAAATGCTTTATTCCCAGTTTATGCTTTACGCAAAGGCTACGAAGTAGGTATGATCCCTATTATTCTATCTGTCTTTACATTTGGTGGGATTTTAACACAAGTACCACTTGGTGCATTAGGGGATAAAGTAGGAAGACGGAATATCTTGATGGTAGGCTCGTTTGGAGGCGCTATGCTTTTTGCAATCGCCAGCTTTTTAGAGCACTCTCAATTAGCTGTGGCTATAGCATTTTTCTTAACAGGCACTTTAGTTGGCTCCATGTTTTCTTTAGGGATTACATACATGGCTGATCTAACACCAAAAGAGTTACTGCCTACAGGAAATTTACTTTGTGGAATTGCTTTAAGTATTGGTAGTTTAACAGGGCCTTTTTTAGGTGGCGTTTATATAGAATATGTAAAAAATTATAGCTTCCTTTTACTTGTAGCAATGTTGTTGCTAGCTGTTGCTATGGTGCTACTTGTATTTGGACGCCAAAAGCATAAACAAACATTAATGGCAAAATAAAAAGAGCGGGGCTCATCTCCCGCTCAAAAACAAAAAACGCCCAGCAAATCCGTGCTGTTATGGCGTTTTTTTGCGTAACAAGGATGTTCCGTCCAAGTTACATAGGTTTGGCACCTAGAAATGTATTATACAGGCATGTTCTTATGAAAGCAATAAAAAATAAAATGGGTAATTTTGGACTTTATACATCTTTCTCTTTATAATGAAAGAACACTTGCTTAAGAAGGAGGTTTTATCATGACTGAAATGAAAAAACTATCTATTCATCGTGCCTTAACAGAATTAAAGATGCTGAACCTACGAATTGAGACAGCGACGAATGAGGTTAGTGCAGTAGTAGCTAATCGAAAAAGTAATCGTAAAATGAATGGTGTAGACATTCAAGAATATGAAAAGCAAATGCAAGCGTCCTATGATAAGGTGGTAGGCTTGATTAGCTATCGAAATAAAATAAAAGCTCTAGTTGTACAGTCTAACGCTAGCACAAAGGTGATAGTTGGTAAGGAAGAAATGACTGTAGCAGAGGCAATCGAACGGAAACAATCTATTCAATATGAAAAGAATTTGCTAGAAATCATGCAGCATCAATATCGTTCAACCATTAATACCGTTGCCAAAGAAAATGATGCATTACCTGCAAAACTGGAAACCTATTTAATTAACATATTAGGTAATAAAGATAAACAGTCTCCAGATGAAGTCAAATTACATACTGAAACATTTATGAAGAGAAATGAGTATGAAATCATTGATCCTTTAAATGTCAAAAAACAAATTGAGTCATTGAGCACTCGTATTGAAGAATTTGAATCAGAGGTTGATGCTGTCCTATCGGAATCAAATGCTACGACATTTATTGAAGTGGAAGCTTAACGAAACAAATAGGCATGGTCTAGCGAAAATGGAAAACGAAAAGTCGCTCGCGCTTAAAGGCATGTGTGCGAGTTAAAACGTAAAACATGTCTTACTCAAAGGAAACTTTCAACTAAACTGATATGAAGGTTTAAAGGTTAAAGGTGAAAGATCAAAACTTACGTGTCAAAGTTCTTTTGATAAAAGCTAAAAGTTTAACATTTAAAAATCTATTAAATCCTGGGGTATTGGTTAAGGTATCGACTTTTCTGGACCGTCCATCATCCACCAGGCAGCCTGTGCTGTGCGTTACATAAAAAGGACATCTCAATTTATTTTGAGATGTCCTTTCAGACTGTAATTACAGTCTTTTTTATATTGTCTACTTAAAGGGGAATAAGCAATGTTTCTTTGAAAGGTATGCATTTTTATGAAAGATAATTTAGTGATTTATTATTCCTATAATTTGAATTGGAATTTGCCAGAGACAATTCAAAACGAAGCAAAAGCATTTCTTTGTCAAATTCCCAATGAACTATTGCCACTTATATTTCAAAAATATTCAAAAGAATGTTGGGAGAACGCAGTCGATGTCGTCATATCTATCGGCTATCCAAATAACAAAGTGGCTTTGCCTAAGTTATATGAATTATTTAAGGATTTGAATTGGCCAGGAGCATCAAAAGCCTTAGATTATATAAAGAGTCTAGAACGTCATGTGAATAGTATATATATAGAAAATGCTTGTGCTAAAGCTGTTGAGGAAAATGATACGGAATGGCTTTATTTTTTGTATGAGGTAAGTGTACAACTACATATTAATAAAGACGATTTTAAAGATATTAATTTATATCACGGAATGAAAAATGCTTATGAAGAAGCTTGAATTGAATATTTTTATTGAGAAAGAGTAGCATGTGCTACTCTCAGACTGTAGGCAAACTTTCAAATTTTTTGAGTTTGTCTACAGTCTCACACATCAATTAATTTTGATGTGTTTTTTATTTATTCATTCATATAAAAAGGAAACCAAGGTAAAAAAGATGCAGCCTGTAATATACAGACTGCATCTAAAAAGTCGCCAAACTATTTCTGATACTCAGGTTTTAAAACCATGCTACAAACGCATTCCACCTGTGCCGTCTGTGCGAACATATCGACAGGCTGGATATACTCAACATGATAAAGCTTTGATAATTGTTGTAAATCCTTCGCCAAAGTGGATGGATTACAGGACGTATAAACAAAACGCTTAGGTTTTAGCTTAAGCACTGTTCGAATAAATTCTGGTGCTAGTCCAGTTCGTGGTGGGTCTACTGTAATGACATCTGGAGTAAAACCTTCCTTGCGCCATTTGGCAAGGACACTTTCGGCTGTGCCGACTGCATATTTTGTATGCTTGAAGCCATGGTTGCGCGCATTTTTACGCGCATCTTGAATACTTTCTGGAATGACATCCATCCCACGTACTTCTTTCGCCTGATCTGCTAGCCATAGCCCAATTGTTCCAACACCACAATAGGCGTCAACAACTGTTTCTTTCCCCGTTAATGCAGCGGCCTTTTTTATTTCATCATAAAGATGAACAGTTTGTGTTGGATTTAGCTGGAAGAAGGCACGAGCTGATAAATCAAAGGCTAGTTCACCAAGCTCTTCATGAATCGTTTCCTTGCCATCCAGTACAATGGTTTCATCACCAAATATTAATGATGTTTTTTCACGATTAATATTTTGTGCTATCGATACGATACTCGGATCGATTTTTTTTATACGTGTGATAAGTTCAGTTAAATGAGGGATTTCTTTTCGTGTTGTGACAAGAACTACTTGTGTCTCACCAGTACGAATCCCTGTACGTACAACAATCGTACGCACTAAACCATCTAGCGTACGACCGTCGTATATAGTGATATTTAGTTTTTGCAAAATCTTTCTTGTGGCTACGGTAATTTTAGAAGTGACTGGGTGCTGTACGAGACAATCATTAATATTCAAGAGCTTATTGCTTCCTTCAGCAAATAAACCTGCGTATACACGCTTACCCTCTTTACGTACTTGGAATTGGCTTTTATTACGATAGTGCCAAGGATTATCCATACCAAGTGTTTTACGTACTTCGATCGTTTCAGTTAAAGGTTTGGCATAACGTTCTAATGCTTGAATGACAATGTCTCGCTTTTCAAGTAGCTGTTTATTGTATGTCATATGTTGAAGCTGACAGCCACCACATTCGTTATAAACTGGGCAAGGTGCCTCCTGACGATGCTTCGAAGCTTTACGAATGTCTAAAACTTCTGCTTCAGCAAAATTACGCTGTGTTTTCGTCACCTGAGCTGTAATTTCTTCTCCGGGAATAGCTCCTTTTACAAAAACTACATTACGTTTATAAAACCCTACACCCTCACCATTAATACCAAGCCTTTTTATTGTTAGTGGGAATTTTTGTCCCACGGTCATTGTTGTTTGCTGCGTCAAACATTCCACGTCCCTGCTCTATAATGTCATCTCCCCATTATAACGAAGGAGCAGGCGATTGCAAAGCGACAGGAAAATCTTCATATTCCAATACTAAATCGTCAAGCGATAAGAAGGTATAGCCCTGCTTTTTAGCTTCCGCAATAAACATTGGTAAAGCTTCGGCATTATCCTGTGCTACAGTATGCATTAAAATAACAGCACCAGGATGTAATTGTTCCATAAGTGCGTTATAGGCATAATCCGCACCACGACGTTCATCCTTCATCCAATCCTTGAAAGCCACAGACCAGAAAATATGGCGATAGCCTTCAGCATTTCCGACTTCTAAAAGTTTTGCATTGAAAGAACCTTCAGGTGGCCGAGCATATGTTGTACGATCAATTCCAGTTAATTCACGTAACTTCCCATCAAATTTCCGCCATTCCGCACGCATTCCATCTGGAGAAAGTCGCGCCATATTGGGATGACCGTATGAATGATTCCCAATAATATGACCGTCTTCCACCATGCGTTTCACTAAATCGCTGGCACTGTCTAAATAATGCCCTGTTAAAAAGAAAGTTGCTGGTACATTTTCTTTTTTCAATGTATCCAAAATACTTTCAGTAAAGCCGTTTTCATAGCCATTATCAAATGTTAAATAGGCAATTTTTTTATCTGGCTTTCCTTTGTAAATCGCACCATATTGGTCAAGTAGCTGATCAAGCTGCGCTCCTGCTTCCGCCTGCTCACCATTTTTAGCACGCTTAAAGCCCCAATGGTGCTCATCAGAACCAGCAGCGAAATAAGGATTAATACTAATTCCTGCGGCAATAATAAAAGTAGCAATTACCGCACCTACAATATGTTGTCTCCACATAAAAAACGCATCCTTTCTTTTTCATTAGAATGCGTAGTTTATAAAAAAATTATCCAACTTAATTTTTTCTAATTCTGAGCTTTTAGCAAATCTTCAAGTGCTTGCTTTAAAACAGGATATTTAAATGTAAAATGATGTTGTTGTAAAATAGTGGGCAGCACATGTTGTCCTTCTAAAACAAGCGAACTTTGTTCACCAAGAGCTAAACGCATCGCAAAACTTGGGACAGGCATCCAATGGCGTCTGCCCATGACTTCTGCGATTGTTTGTCCGAACTCTTTCATTCGCATAGCATTTGGAGCTGTTACATTAAATGGACCACGAATATTTTCATTTATAATCGCAAAATAAATTGCGCGTACTACATCATCAATATGTACCCAAGAGAGCCATTGTTCACCAGAACCAATTGTTCCACCTATATACATTTGATAGGGCAATAGCATAGGTGGTAGAGCACCGCTATTTCGGCCTAAGATGACACCAAAGCGTGCAAAAGCCACGCGAATCCCTAATGATTCTGCTCGTTTCGCATGTCGTTCCCAATCATGGACGGTTGTACCCAAAAAATCATGGGCATAGTCCATAAAATCCTCATGATAGACAGCATCTGTAGAAGTAGGATAAATCCCCACGGCACTAGCATTGATAAGAACTTTAGGCTTTGACGTTAGCAAGTCCATTATCTTCACTAATTCAAGTGTTGCATTCATTCGGCTCCAATAAATAGCCTTCTTCTGTTTTTTCGTCCAGCGCCCATCATTTAATGAAACACCTGCTAAATTAACAAAGGCATCAGCACCCTCTAAAAAAGGCAAAGGCTGCTCGTGCTGCTGTAGCCATTGTACATAGTGAATACCATTTTCTAGTCTTGAGTGATGACGTGTTAAGACAAAAACATCATGTCCATTATCCTGTAATAGCTTTATGAGTGCACTCCCGACAAAGCCAGTGCCACCTGCAATAACGATTTTCATAACAAGCACCTCTTCTCTGATCGAATAAAAACACTTACTAGTAAGTTTAACACTTAACTCAAAAGCGAACATCTTCAGTGCATTCCAGAATAAGCGTAAATACTCGCGGAAGGAAGAGGAATACTTGCGGAGTGAAGAGAAATACTCGCGGAGTGAAGAGAAATACTCGCGGAGTGAAGAGAAATACTCGCGGAGTGAAGAGAAATACTCGCGGAGTGAAGAGAAATACTCGCGGAGTGAAGAGAAATACTCGCGGAGTGAAGAGAAATACTCGCGGAGTGAAGAGGAATACTCGCGGAGTGAAGAGGAATACTCGCGGAGTGAAGAGGAATACTCGCGGAGTGAAGAGAAATACTCGCGGAGTGAAGAGGAATACTCGCGGAGTGAAGAGGAATACTCGCGGAGTGAAGAGAAATACTCGCGGAGTGAAGAGAAATACTCGCGGAGTGAAGAGGAATACTCGCGGAGTGAAGAAGAATACTCGCGGAGTGAAGAGGAATACTTGCGGAAGGAAGAGGAATACTCGCGAATGAAAGCAAAACCCTCTTGTCAGATCACTGCTCCCTTAAAAAAGAAATGCTATAATATGCAATAGTGAGGTGTTTGCTATGCGTATAATTACGAAAATTGCACGTCAAAAAAACAATCCTGAACGATATAATATCTATATAAATGAGGAATATGCTTTTCCAGTTGATGAAGCCATACTTATTCAATTCGGTTTAACAAAGGGAAAGGTGCTTGATGAATTTGAAATCCAAGAGATTGCCTATGAGGATGAAATACGTAAGGCCTTTAATAAGGGGTTAAACTTTCTTTCTTATCAAATGCGAAGCGAGCATGAGGTGAAGAAAAAACTGCTCGCATTAGATTTTGGAGAAGCCGTAATATTGGAGGCAATTCAGAAGTTAAAGTCTTATGGCTTTATCAATGATGAAAACTATTCAAAGGCATTGCTTGATACCAAGAAGGCTACGATGAAAAAAGGGCCGAGAGCCATTAGACAAGATCTTATTAAAAAGGGCATTGAGAAAAATTTGCAGGATGAAGTGCTTGCTACATATAGTTTTGAGGAACAATTAAAACTGGCAATGCAGTTAGCGGAGAAAATTATTCGCTCACAGAATAAGAAAACGCCAACACAAATAAAGACCAAGATCCAGGACTTTCTTTTAAGAAAAGGTTATGCATTTCCGATCGTGGAAGAGGTGCTTAGCCAAGTTGAGATAGTGCAGGATGATGATAACTGGCAGCAGTTATTAAATACTCAAGGCGAAAAAGTTTGGAAAAAGTATGTATCGAAGTATACTGGTTATGAGCTAAAGATGAAAGTTAAACAGGCGCTCTATCAAAAGGGTTTTCCTATAGAAATAATAGATCGTTTTATAGAAGAGAAGGAGAATGAAGAATGAACGAAAAAAATTATGCTGCGATGACCGAGCACGAACTGCGAGAAGAAATTGCTTTTCTAAAAGAGAAAGCTCGAAAGGCAGAACAGCTAGGAATTCTCAATGAGTTTGCTGTTTATGAGCGCAAAGCTTTAATGGCAGCAGCGTATTTAGTAGATCTGGATACGATTGTTCCTGGAGAAATGTATCGTATTGATGGTTCAGATAATGAGTTTTTCCAAGTAGATTATTTAAAGGGTCGCTTTGCTTGGGGACATCGTTTAGGCGGGGACAAGTACCAAGAGGCATTACCTGTATCGATATTATCCCCTGTAAAGGCGGGTAAGTAAATGGAAGAAAAACTTGAAAAATTAACAGCAGAGTTACTAGCAAAAAATCCACAAATGTCTGTTGGACGGGCACGAGTTTGGGTGGAATTATTATGGAGTGATTTTGAATCAACAGCTGCGAAAGCAGGATATGCTTATCGTGGGGCAGAGTACACAGAAAATCTTGTGCGTCAATTAATTGCAAGCTATGGTGATAAATTACATGTTTTTGCAGGACGCAATCCGAAATATGCTCATTTCTTAGATGCCAGTGATGATATGTTACAATAATAAAACCCTGACCACTATTGGTCAGGGTTTACTGCTTAATTACTTGCGCCAATTTGTAGCTTTTTCTGTAGTTTATCTTCTGTAAAAATCCACCCTGTATAAGACGTAACAATTTCATAATCATCGTTTAAATGTGCAACAGCTACGAAAGGATAGCGATTATCACTACGATAACGTAAATCGATTAACCTTACTTCTGTTAAGCCATTTTCAAGTTCTGAAATTTCCCATCTGTACATTGGAGAGAAGGACACAAATGCAGCTAGATTAGAATCTTTCATTGCCGCATCTATAACTGGAGTTTTAGGTAAAGGCTTGATTTCGAATTTATCGTAAATATTAACAGTCCTTCCATAAGCACGCCCAACATAATAATGAGTCTTAGACTTGGCTGCGATTCGCCAGTGGAAGAAGCGCATTGTAGGTGCTACAATAACATATTCCTCGTCCTGAATGGTATGATGCACAGCTTTTTTTACAGCTCTTTGAACAGCAAATCGTAAAATATAATAAATCACAATTACGATATACATGATACTAAATGTCCAAACTGGATTTGTGCCAAATGCCCATAACACTATACCGAGGCAATGTAAGGAAAAGATAATTGGATCGAATGTATTGATGACACCTAATGCTACCCATTTTTTAGAGAATGGCCGAATTGCTTGCGTACCATAGGCGTTAAAAATATCAACAAAGACATGAAGGCCAACAGCTAAAAAGGTCCAAAGCCATAAATGAAACACATTTACGTCTTGCAAAATAAGCGATAAAACAACTGTAATTAAAATAGGCCAAATAGCCACAGCTGGTAGTGAATGTGTAATTCCTCGATGATGTCGAATATAGATAGCGTTATTACGTAGCTTTAACACAGTGTCGACATCTGGAGCTTGTGAGCCAATAATTGTCCCTGCCATTACTGCTGTAAAAGTCATTGAATGATTGGCTACTACAGGGTCGGCTAATGCAAGACCGCCAAGGGCAATACCCATAACGAAATGTGTACCTGAATCCAAAAATATCCACTCCTAGTATGCGGTAAAATCGAGTACAATGTGCATACATCTTTATTTCAATAATAATAAAAGATCTATTAAATTTTATGACATTCAAGCAAAGGAGACGATTTTTGTCGACTAAACCCGAATGTTCTTTTCTTAATTGTATACCCTTTTCATCATAAATTAAATCGTAAAAACAACGGAGGTCACTGTGAATTACCCATATGTAACAGAATTTCGACAATCTTTAGTCGACTGGTTTAACGCTGAGAAACGCGACTTACCGTGGAGACATACAACTGACCCTTATAAAATTTGGGTATCAGAAGTGATGCTACAGCAGACACGTGTCGACACAGTTATTCCTTATTACAATCGTTTTATGGAAAGTTTTCCAACATTAGATTTGCTCGCAGAAGCACCACAAGAATACTTACTGAAGCATTGGGAAGGTCTTGGGTATTATTCTCGAGCTCGCAACTTACAAGCAGGTGCTCGTGAGGTTTTAGAAAATTACGGAGGCGTAGTACCAGACAATCGCCACGAAATATCAAAATTAAAAGGTGTTGGTCCCTATACTGCAGGTGCTATTTTAAGTATTGCCTACAACAAGCCTGAACATGCAGTAGACGGTAATGTTATGCGAGTTTTAAGTAGGGTACTTGATATACATGATGACATCGCTATGCCAAAAACGAAGAAAGTTTTCGAAGTAGCGGTGGAGAAACTCATTGATCCTGAGCATGCTTCCTCTTTTAACCAAGGTTTAATGGAACTCGGCGCGCTTATTTGTACACCTACCTCGCCCAAATGTTTATTATGCCCAGTACGAGAATATTGTACGGCGTTTAATGAAGGGGAACCAGACAAATTACCTGTCAAATCAAAAAAAATAAAAATGAAGCACCTTACATATGATGTCCTTGTATGTGAAGATGAAAACGGACGATTTTTAATGCAGCAGCGTCCTGAGAAAGGTCTACTTGCTAATCTATGGCAATTTCCGATGATTGACACAAGCCAATCTACAGTAGAAAACTTTAAAAAAGAATTTACAGTAAATGTTCATGCCGAACATGAGTTGCTTACATTTAAACATGTTTTTTCACATTTAACTTGGCATATAAATAGCTATTATATGAAATGTGAGTCTTTTGCGCAGGGCGACTGGCTAAGCCGAGAGCAAATAGAACGTTTGCCGATGCCTGTCCCGATGCTAAAAATTTGGGAAGAAGTCAAAAAGTAAATCGCAGGAAATTAAATCCATCTTAAAATAATCAATTCATGAGCATAAAAGTCATCACCTCAGTACACAATAACTAGCGTGGAGGTGAATGAAGGATGAAAAAACAAAACAACCAAAATTTCCAACCGAATAAAAACATGCAACGTCAAAGTGAAGAGTTTGGTTATGAAACGGACGTAAATGAAGTGCAAAAGCAAAATGCAAAAGCAGAGCAAAAGAAAGCTCCAGCTTCAGGCCGTTTCTCTAAAACTAACCAAGATTTAGGTGAGTAACACTTTGTAACTGCATAACTGCATTTACCTCTAAGGGGCTGTCTAAAATCCGAAAAGATGAAAAAGACAGCCCCTTTCTAATTGCTAAGAAAATCCTCTAAAAGTGGTATAGCGTTGCAATTAATTAAATAATCCCACTGAGGCTGACAAGCTTATAAAAATCGCTTTAATTGACTAAATTTTATACTAATTCAAAATGGCGTAGTGAAATTTGTGGTTTTCTAACTACACCTTTCGCGTACACATTGCTATAATATACTAGAGACTGCTAGATTTAGGTAGCATAGACGAAAAGGTGGGCTTCAAAATGGCATTACCGGTAGAAGGAGAAACGATACAAATACATAGTTATAAGCACAATGGCCGTATCCACCGTGTTTGGCAAGAAACGATGGTTTTAAAAGGAACAAAGAATATCGTTATCGGTGCGAATGAACGGACCCTTGTGACAGAATCCGATGGTCGGACATGGCTAACGAGAGAGCCTTCTATTTGTTACTTTCATGCGGAACACTGGTTTAACATCATCTGTATGCTACGTGAAGACGGTGTGTATTATTATTGTAATCTAAGCTCACCATTTGTTTTCGATAATAATGCCATTAAATATATCGACTATGATTTAGACATTAAAGTTTATCCTGACATGTCTTATACCCTCTTAGATGAGGATGAATATGAGCTTCATCGTAAGGAAATGTCTTATCCTGAAGTCATTGATAAAATTTTAAAGCGCAATGTCGATAAATTAATAAGCTGGATTCAACAAAAAAGAGGACCATTTGCACCCGACTTCATCGATGTCTGGACAAATCGTTACAAGTTCCAGCTTGATATGCAGTCAGATGATTGTTAGTGACACCTATTAGTTTACCTAATAGGTGTTTTTTTGTTGGATACAGCCAACTGTAAAGAGAGAAGTAAAATAGTTCGCTGTAAAGTCAATATAACTGTATTTTAATCAAAATATTGCTATAATACGTAGGGCATTCATAATCGAATGTCTGTTTCTTTTTGTAAGGATGTGATGAAAAGTTGGGAAGCATAAAGCGGTATATGCGCTTTGTAAAACCATATACATGGGAAATTATTTTAACGATTATCATTGGTATAGTGAAATTTGCTATTCCCCTGTTTATTCCACTACTCATTAAAATTGTGTTAGATGATATTATTGCAGCAGAAGACCTAACAGATGTAGATAAAACAAAAGAGCTGTTATATTGGTTAGGCGGAACCATTATTGTGTTCTTTATTATCCGTCCACCAATCGAGTATTATCGTCAATATTTTGCACAACACGTTAGTAATAAGGTGTTGTTTGATATTCGTAAGGAAATCTACGCACATTTACAGCGATTAAGTTTAAAATATTATGCCAATACACGTGCTGGAGATGTTATATCAAGGGTCATTAATGATGTTGAGCAAACGAAGAACTTTGTTATGACGGGGTTAATGAATGTTTGGCTGGACCTAGCGACGATTATTATTGCGATTGTCATTATGCTAACAATGGATGTAAAGCTGACATTAGTCGCATTAGTCGCTTTCCCATTTTATGCATTAAGTGTGAAATACTTTTTTGGCAAACTGCGAGCTTTAACACGTAAACGTTCTCAAGCACTTGCGGGTGTACAAAGTTATTTACATGAACGTGTAGCTGGTATGAGCATTATTAAGAGTTTCACACTAGAAAAGCATGAACAAAAATTATATGATACAGCAAATGGGGAATTTTTAGAAAAGGCACTCGACCAAACAAAGTGGAATGCTAAGTCATTTGCAGTAGTTAATACAATCACGGATGTAGCGCCATTGTTGGTCATAGCCTATGCGGGCTACCAAGTCATAAATGGATCACTTTCAGTTGGAACAATGGTTGCTTTTATTGCTTATATTGAACGATTGTATGGTCCACTTCGCCGCCTTGTAAGTGCCTCGACTACTTTGACGCAGTCGATCGCCTCAATGGATCGGATGTTTGAATTAATAGATGAGCCTTATGAAGTGAAAAACAAGGACAATGCTCGTGAACTACTACGTGCAAATGGGGAAGTTTGCTTTCACAACGTGTCCTTCCAATATGAAAAAGTTGGCGCATCTATTTTAAATGCTATCGATTTTACGATTAATCCTGGAGAAACTGTTGCATTTGTTGGGATGAGTGGTGGTGGTAAATCCACGATTATCAGTTTGATTCCTCGTTTTTACGATACAACAAGTGGTAAGGTGACGATTGATGGACACGATGTACGAGATGTCACTATACATTCGTTACGCTCACAGATTGGTATTGTTCTGCAAGATAATATACTTTTTAGTGATTCTGTTAAAGAAAATATTTTAATGGGACGACCAGGTGCAACAGATGAACAAGTCATTGAGGCAGCTAAAGCTGCAAATGCACATGACTTTATTATGGGTTTGCCTAATGGCTATGATACAAAGGTTGGAGAACGAGGCGTAAAGCTATCTGGCGGGCAAAAACAACGGGTTGCTATTACGCGAGTATTTTTAAAAAATCCACCGATTTTAATCCTTGATGAAGCTACTTCTGCGTTAGATTTAGAAAGTGAAGCATTGATTCAAGAATCACTCGATAAACTTGCTCATGAACGGACGACCATTATCATCGCACATCGTCTGTCTACTATTACCCATGCGGATAAGATTTTCGTCATAGATCATGGGCAATTAATAGAAAATGGTACACATGAACAATTAATGGACAGACAAGGAACGTATTATAATTTATTCCAAGTACAGCATTTAGATTAAAAATTATATGATATATGGAATTTTTTCAAAATAGCCTTTCATTTAATGAAGGCTATTTTTTTGTTATAAAGGCTAAAAAACTATCTCTTTATAAGATTTAGTTATTATGAAATGAGATTAATGTAGAAATACTATGTAATTTGGAGAATATTAGTGATTGAAAGAGCAAAGATTTTTAGGTAGAATTATCTGAAAATAGGGAATTTAACGAAAGTTATAGTATGCTATTAATAACATTATACAACTAAGTAAAATATAGGTAGGGTGGGACGTTGCGCATGAGGAAGAAGCTACTAGAAATAAAAGGTTTAAAAACAACCTTTTTCACAGATAATGGACAAATTCCTGCTGTAGATGATATCGATTTTTCTGTCCATGAAGGAGAAATTTTAGGAATTGTAGGAGAATCGGGAAGCGGAAAAAGCGTTACGTCGTTGTCCATCATGGGATTGATCCCATCACCACCAGGGAAAATAACAGGTGGCGAAATTTTGCTAGATGGCAAAAATCTCGCAAAATGTACGGATAAACAAATGCAAAAAATTCGTGGAAAAGACATTGCGATGATATTCCAGGAACCAATGACTTCTCTCAACCCCTTGTTTACGATTGGTGACCAGCTTAAAGAAGCGATTCAAATTCATAATCCTAAATGGTCGAAAAAGGAAGCGTTTGCAAGAGCGGTTGAAATTATGAAACTTGTCGGTTTACCACGGGCTGAGGAATTGTTAAAGGATTACCCCCACCAGCTATCTGGTGGAATGCGTCAAAGGGTTATGATTGCCATGGCACTTGTTTGTGATCCTCAAGTATTAATTGCAGACGAGCCTACAACCGCATTAGATGTGACGATTCAGGCTCAAATATTACAGCTCATGAAAGACTTAAATAAACGGTTGAATACAGCTGTGTTGTTAATTACACATGATTTGGGCGTTGTAGCGGAGACTTGTGAGCGAGTGATTGTAATGTATGCTGGACAAATCGTGGAAGAGGCACCGATTCAAGAAGTTTTTACTAATCCGAAACATCCTTATACACAAGGACTTATTCAATCAGTACCTGATATGCGTTATAAAAAAGACAATCTATATTCTATTCCTGGTAGTGTACCAAAACCTGGGAGCATCCAGGTCGGCTGTCGATTTGCGGCACGCTGTGAACATGCGATGGAACGTTGTTTACAAGAAACACCACCTTTATTTGAGGCAGCAGAGAACCATAAATCGAGATGTTTTTTACTAGAGAAGCAGGGGGTGGAACAGCGTGTCGAAAGCGTTATTAAAGGTTGATGGTTTAAAAAAATATTTTCCTATTCGAAAGGGTGTCCTGAATTCACATGCTGGGGATGTGAAGGCGGTGGATGATGTTTCATTTGAGGTATTTGAGGGAGAAACATTAGGCATTGTAGGAGAGTCAGGCTGTGGTAAATCCACAACAGGCCGCTTATTAATGCGTTTATTGGAGCCAACGGAAGGTAAAATAGAATTCGCAGGTAAAGTAATTTCAGAATTATCCAATAATGAAATGAGGAAGGCACGTAGAGATATTCAAATGATTTTTCAGGATCCCTATGCCTCATTAAATCCGCGCCATAACATCGGCAAAATTTTAGAGGAGCCCCTTATTGTTCATGGCATAGGAAATGCCAAAGAGCGGAAACAAAAGGTGTTGGAGCTACTTGAGATTGTTGGATTGAATGAATATCATATCAAGCGTTATCCGCACCAGTTTAGCGGAGGGCAAAGGCAGCGTATCGGAATTGCTAGAGCCTTGATGACCAACCCGCGCTTAATTATTGCGGACGAGCCAGTATCTGCGCTAGATGTGTCCATACAGGCACAAGTATTAAATTTATTGCAAAAGCTGCAAAAGGATTTAAAGCTGACTTATATTTTTATTTCCCATGATTTAGGGGTAGTGCGCCACATCAGCAATCGTGTTGGCGTAATGTACCTAGGTAAATTAGTAGAGTTGACAGCGAGTGAGGACTTATATGCTGAACCGCTTCATCCATATACACAGGCACTCTTATCTTCGGTCCCTGTTCCTGATCCGATGTTTGAACGGGAACAGATCATTATTTCTGGAGATATTCCGAGTGCATCAAACCCGCCAAGCGGTTGTACTTTCCATACGAGATGTCCTTTTAAAAAGGAGCAATGCTCACAAGTAGTACCTAAAATGCAAGAAGTAAAACCGGGTCATTATGTTGCTTGCCATCTTTATGAGGCGCTTCAACATTCAATGATATAAAAACTCATAGGGGGAAATTTAATGAAGAAAAAGAAGCTTTGGACTTTAGGTGTAATGCTACTCCTTATTCTCTCGACAATCTTAGCAGCTTGTGGCGGCTCAGATACTAAGGATACGGGTAGTAAAGATACATCAACTGGTGGCGATACAGCTGGCAGTGGTGAACCAAAAATATTAGTGTATGGTCGTGGTGGAGATTCAGTAGCACTAGACCCTGCTGTTGTTACAGATGGTGAATCTTTTACGGTAACAGCTAATATTTATGAAACATTAGTAAACTTTGGCGAACAAGATGTAACGATTCAACCTGGGTTAGCAAAATCATGGGAGGCTTCAGAAGATGGATTAACTTATACTTTTGAGCTACAAGAAGGTGTGAAGTTCCATGATGGTACAGATTTTAATGCCGAGGCAGTTGTGAAAAATATTGAACGTTGGAAGTCAAGTACTGATAAATATCCTTATTTTAGCTCCCAATTTGTCGTTGGAGACAAACAAGTAATCGAATCAGTTACTGCTGAAGGTGACTATAAGGTTGTATTTAAGTTAAGTCAACCACAAGCACCATTCCTAAAGAATTTAGCCATGTCCCCATTTGCGATTGCTTCGCCTACAGCATTTGAGGCAGATGAAGAAGGCTTATCTGCAAATCCAGTAGGAACAGGCCCATTCAAATTTGTTAGCTGGGTACGTAATGATTCTGTAACGATCGAGAAAAACCCAGACTACTATATTGATGGCTATCCAAAATTAGATAAAGTTATTTATCGTTCTATTCCAGATAACTCTGCGCGTTTAAATGATTTGTTAGCAGGCAATATTGATGTGGCTGATGGTTTAAGTCCATCTGATAAAGCAACAATCGAAGGCGATGCTAAATTACAATTAATCGAACGTCCATCTATGAACGTTGGTTATCTAGGTTTAACAGTGACTCGACCACCATTCGATAATGTCAAAGTGCGTCAAGCAGTCAACTATGCAATTGATAAGCAAGCATTGGTGGATGCATTTTATGAAGGACTAGCAGAGCCAGCGAAAAACCCAATGCCACCAGTAATTTCAGGTTATAACGATGATGTTACAGGCTATACGTATGATCCTGAAAAGGCGAAGGCATTACTTGCTGAAGCAGGCTATGATGGTAAAGAAATTGAACTATGGGCAATGCCAGTACCACGTCCATACATGCCAGACGGACAAAAAGTAGCAGAAGCGATTCAAAAGAACTTAGAAGATGTAGGCATTAAATCTAAAATTGTATCATTTGAATGGGCTACTTATTTAGAAAAAGCACAAAATGGTGAAGCGGATGCATTCTTACTTGGCTGGACAGGTGATAATGGAGATGCGGATAACTTCCTATACACGTTATTAGACGGCGATAATATCGGTTCTAATAACTATACATTCTATGACAATCCAGAATTACACAAAATATTGACAGCTGCTCAAACTGAAATTGATGAGGACAAGCGTAATGAACTTTATAAGCAAGCTCAAGTCATGATTTCTGAGGATGCTCCATGGGTTCCACTTGCTCACTCTATTCCAATTTTAGCTGCTAATGCGAAAGTGACGAATTATATTGCGCATCCTACAGGTTCTGACCGTTTAGATGCAGTAGATATTCAATAGTAAACTTCATTTTCTAATTGAATAGAGGAGTTTAAAAGAATCTGCTTGCTTTTCTGCGGGTAAGCCGTGGAAATCTCGCAGATTCTTTTCTAGTAATAGACAATCATTTTCTCCTGTGTGAAAGATCACTCATCTAAACATTCAAAATCGTTTGGTGAAGGTTCAACCTTTCAACAGTATATAAAGACTTCAAAGTAGATTATGAAAATCATAGAGAGGTGATGAAGATGCTTCACTATATGGGGAGACGTTTACTCCAGCTAATCCCAGTTTTGCTTGGAATGACTTTTATCGTCTTTATGTTGATACGCGCAATACCTGGTAATCCAGCACAAGTTATTTTAGGACAACAGGCGACAAAAGAGGCGGTCGAGGCATTAAACGCAAGTTTAGGATTAGATAAGCCTTGGTATACACAATATTTTAGTTATTTAGCAGGCATTTTTCAGGGAGATTTAGGTGTTTCCTTACGTACAAAATTACCTGTATCAGAAGAAATTTTTCCATACTTAGCAGCAACAGCTGAACTTGCATTTTTCGCGATGATTATTGCTATTGTTATTGGGGTGAATGCGGGTATTATTTCTGCATGGTTCCAAAATTCTTGGTTCGATTATACAGCGATGGTGGTGGCATTAGTTGGTGTATCTGTACCTGTATTCTGGCTAGGCTTGATGGAACAGTGGACATTTAGTAGTCAGCTTGGCTGGTTACCTACTTCTGGTCGAGAGGATGTTCGAAATCCAATAACCTCTATAACCCATTTTTATTTATTGGATACGCTCATTCAAGGGCGCTTCGATCAATTTATTGAAGTTGTAAAGAGGTTAATATTACCGGGAGTTGCACTGGCAACCATTCCTATGGCTATTATTGCAAGAATCACAAGATCTTCTATGTTAGAAGTTATGCGCTCAGATTATGTACGTACTGCAAGAGCAAAAGGCCAAAAAATGTTTATTGTTGTGTATAAGCATGCTTTAAAGAACGCTATTATTCCTGTAATAACGGTAATCGGGTTACAGACGGGGTTATTACTAGGGGGAGCCATTCTAACAGAGACGATTTTTAGTTGGCCAGGAATTGGTCGTTATATTTATGATGCGATTGGCTTCAGGGATTATCCTGTCATTCAATCAGGTATTCTAATCGTTGCATTTATTTTCATCATGATTAACTTAATCGTGGACTTACTGTATACAGTGATTGATCCACGTATTAAATACAAATAGAAGGGAGCTGCAATGATGACTGGAGCAATTGACATAAAAAAAGAAGCAGCACCAGTTCAAGAACGAGCGGTCGGTCCATGGTTAGAGGGCTGGCGAAGCTTTAAAAAGAGCAAAATCTCTTTAATAGGTGCAGGGATTGTTATATTTTTTATATTACTTGCTGTAGTAGGACCGCTCGTTGCACCACAAGGGATAAATGAACAAGATTTATCGAAGCGTTTACTAGCACCATCAGGTGATCATTGGTTTGGAACAGATGATTTTGGGCGAGATATTTTTTCTAGAATCATTCATGGTGCACGAATTTCGCTATGGGTAGGCTTTTTTTCAGTTGTTTTATCGGTAATTGTTGGTAGTTTGCTTGGTATTATCGCCGGTTATTATGGTAAATGGATTGATACAATTATTTCACGTATTTTTGATATTATGCTCGCTTTCCCTAGTATGCTATTAGCGATTGCTGTTGTATCGGTACTAGGACCATCCTTACAAAATGCATTAATTGCCATTGCCATTATTAACATACCGAATTTTGGACGTTTAATTCGTTCCAAAGTGTTGAGCGTCAAAGAAGAAGAGTATATTGTCTCGGCAAAAGCAATCGGCATGCGTGATTCACGAATTTTATTTTCACATATTTTGCCGAATTCTATGACGCCTATTATTGTACAAGGAACGCTTGCAATTGCGACTGCCATCATCGAAGCAGCAGCATTAGGCTTCCTCGGACTGGGCGCTCAAGCACCAGCACCTGAGTGGGGAAAAATGTTAGCAGATGCTCGAAAGTTTTTATTAAATGCTCCTTGGACTATGATTTTCCCAGGATTAGCAATTATGCTAACGGTTCTTGGCTTTAACCTGATGGGAGATGGCCTAAGAGATGCACTCGATCCAAAGATGAAAAGTTAGTTAAATACTATAGCCTTCTACTAGTTAGAAGGTTTTTTTAGCTATTTTGCCCATCTATACGAAAGGGAATAAAAGGAACTCTTTTACAGCAAAGTCGTTTTAAAGAGTAGTAGGTAACAGGAGGAATTTTCTAAAAATAAGCGAAAATATCTTTTAGGAGCCATTAATTGAATTTTTTGTCACGTTATTTTAGACTTAAAAAGTAGAAAAATTTTATTTTAGTAGATTATTACTTACCATATAATCTTTCAGTTGAAATACATATTTGAGGAGGGTGTTAAAATTGGGGATTAATTTACAAAAAGGGCAACGAGTTGATTTAACAAAAGGTAACGCAGGTTTAAATAAAATTAAAGTAGGTTTAGGGTGGGACCCTGTAGCGCAAGAGAAAAGTGGCGGCTTTTTAGGTGGTTTATTTTCTAGTAGAAATAGTGGCAGTGGCAGAAGCATAGACTGTGATGCTTCAGTCTTAATGCTGCAAGATGATAAGGTGATAGCGGGAGACGATGTTGTTTACTTTGGAAAATTAACAAGTAATTGCGGCTCTGTTCGACATTCTGGTGATAATTTAACAGGAGACGGCGATGGCGATGATGAAGTAATTACAATTGAGCTATCGTCTGTACCAACGCAATATAACAAGCTTGTGTTTGTTGTAAACATTTATGATGCAGCAGGTCGTAATCAACATTTCGGTATGATTCAAAATGCATATATTCGTGTGTATGATGACAGGACAGGAAGCGAACTAATTCGCTATAATTTAACTGATAATTATTCGAATTTAACGACGTTAGTCTGTGGAGAAATTTACCGTCATAATAGTGACTGGAAATTTGCTGCAGTTGGTACGGGAACGAATGATATAAAACTTGGCGATGTTGTTCGAAGATATCAATAAATAAATGACTATATAGGAGGAATAAAGAGTATGGGAATTTCACTACAAAAAGGTCAAAAGGTAGATTTAACAAAAACAAATCCAGGATTAACAAATGTTGTTGTAGGTTTAGGCTGGGATACAAATAAATATGACGGTGGTAATGATTTTGATTTAGATTCTTCTGTATTTTTACTGGCTGATACAGGCAAAGTAGCTGATCAAAATGACTTTATTTTCTACAACAATACAACAGGTGGCAACGGTTCAGTTGAACATTCGGGCGATAATTTAACGGGTGTTGGTGAAGGTGACGATGAAGTGGTAAAAGTTGCATTAACGCAAGTGCCTGCTCATGTTCAACGATTAGCCTTCACTGTAACAATCCATGATGCAGAGTCTCGTAGTCAAAATTTCGGAATGGTGTCTAATGCGTATATTCGTATTGTTAATGCTGCTTCCAACGAGGAAATTATCCGTTATGATTTAGGCGAGGATTTCAGTATTGAAACAGCTATCGTAGTAGGGGAATTATACCGCCATAATGGAGAATGGAAATTTAATGCAATTGGTGCTGGCTACCAAGGTGGCTTAGCTGCTTTATGTAATGATTACGGCTTAAGTGTAAACTAAAATTTCATCTTTGGACAGAAAGGGAGATTTTGAATGGCTATTCAATTAAGTAAAGGGCAACGTATTGATTTAACCAAGCAAGACCCAGGATTAAATAGCATTGGCATTGGCTTAGGCTGGGATGTTAAGCAATTTGATGGTGGGCAAGACTTTGACCTCGATGCATCTGTATTTTTACTAGATGCATCAGGTAAATGTCGTAATGAACAAGATTTTATCTTCTATAATAATTTAGCGAGTCTAGACCAATCTGTTGTTCATACAGGTGATAATCGTACAGGTGAAGGTGATGGGGATGATGAAAAGATTCTTGTCAACTTAAAGCAAGTATCACCTCAAATTGAAAAGATTGTGGTAACGGTTACTATCTATGATGCTGAGGGTCGTCATCAAAACTTCGGACAAGTACTAAATGCTTATGTTCGATTGACAAATGAAGATTCGGGATCAGAGGTATTACGCTATGATTTAGGCGAAGATTTCAGTATTGAAACTGCCGTTGTATTTTGTGAGCTTTACCGTCATAATGGCGAGTGGAAATTTGCCGCAGTAGGCTCAGGCTATCAGGGTGGACTAGCAGCATTAATCAACGCATATGGCCTACAGTAACGAGTAGGGTATATGTACATGACATGACGGGGGATCTTCGGTGGATGTAATAAACGAGATATTAAATACATATGCACAGTTTTTTAACTGGCAGATGTGGGGACAAGTTTTAACAGATCCAGTATCATGGGGCCTTATTTTTTCATTGATTATTATGGAAGGGCTATTGTCTGCAGACAATGCGCTTGTTTTAGCAGTACTTGTTAAACATCTTCCACAGCATCAGCGGAAAAAAGCGCTAATGTATGGGATGTTTGGGGCTTATTTTTTCCGATTTCTCTTCATCGGTATTGGCGTTTACCTCGTAAAATTCTCTATTGTTAAAGTGATCGGTGCAACTTATTTAATGTGGTTAGTCATATTACATTTTAAAAATAAAAGCACTGATGAAGGAGACGCACACGAGTTTAAGAAGACAGGTTGGATGGTTCGAGTCTTTGGTACTTTCTGGGCGACTGTTATTTCAGTTGAATTAATGGATATCGCCTTTTCAGTAGACTCTATATTAGCGGCATTTGCCATATCCGATCAAGTATGGGTTCTTTTATTAGGTGGAGTTTTAGGCATTATTATGATGCGTACCATCGCTGGTGTATTTCTTTCATTGATTGAACGTGTACCAGAACTTGAAACGACTGCCTATATTTTAATTGCCATTATTGCATTGAAAATGTTTGCTAGTATTTTTGGATTCCATCTTTCACATGAAGTATTCTTTATTATTTTAATTGCTGCATTCTTATTGACGTTTGTTGTTCACAAGATGAATAAGAAAACAGCAGTGTAAACAAGGCACTGTATTGGTCTGTATAGAACAGGCTGATACAGTGCTTTTTTCACAAAAGGCATAGTTATCGGGGAGAGGATTAGATGCAACACTTTGCAACAGAAGCAGAGACGATTTTTTTTAAGAAGCCACAGCCTTTTACTAAGTGGGAAACGCCAGATATTTTATCATATGCTCTAGGTGCGACTCTGTATATGCCAGCTTCTATGCCTGCGATTGTGAGTTTGATTCAATCACAAAAATATGAAGAACTCACATCACTCGTCATTGATCTGGAGGATGCAGTAGGCGATATAGAATTACGAGATTGTGAAGCGAAGTTGATGGAGGATATTAGTGAGCTATATGCACTCTATCAACAAAAAAAATTATTACTTCAGGATCTACCATTACTTTTTATTCGTGTACGTCATGTTGAGCAATTTCAAAGGTTAACAACTATTTTAGGGAAAAAGCAAGAAATACTAACGGGCTATGTATTTCCAAAGTTTACAGCAGCACAGGGCGCCCGTTATTTTGAGCTTCTTGAACAAACAATTTTAGAAAATGACTTAATTCTATATGGTATGCCGATTTTAGAGAGCCGTGAGGTGCTATATAAGGAATCTCGCATGGAAGCATTATTAGACATTAAGGCAGTGCTACATCAATACAGAGCTCGTGTATTAAATGTACGTATTGGTGCCACTGATTTCTGTGGCATTTATGGAATTCGTCGTCGTATGGACTCGACCATTTATGATATCAGTGTAATCCGTGATTGTATTGCAGATATTGTCAACGTCCTTGGTCGTGAGGAAGACGGGTTTGTTATCTCCGGGCCTGTGTGGGAGTATTTTAGTAATCAGCGTGTATTAAAGCCTGCATTAAGAGAAACACCATTTAGTGAAAAGGGAGCTCTTGATACGAGGAAAGCATTATTAGACGATTGTTTAGATGGATTAATGAAAGAAGTGTTAATGGATAAACAAAATGGTATTGTGGGAAAAACAATTATTCATCCTAGTCATATCCGTGTTGTTCATGCCCTCTATGCCATTTCCTATGAAGAATATTTAGATGCGCTAAGTATTGTAGAGAATAATGATGGTCACAAAGGTGTGATGAAAAGTCATTATGCGAACAAGATGAATGAAATCAAACCACATATGAGATGGGCACAGCGAATATTAAAACAGGCACAAGTCTATGGTGTCTATCATGAATCTGTCGATTTTGCCTCACTCTTATTAAATTCAGAAATAGGTGGTAGTGTTTATGCAACAACAAATGAGTAAATTAAGCATTTTACCGGATTATTCAATCGATATTGAAATTACCCACAATCCGCATAATTTTGCGCTAACCGACTTGTTTAAAATGGCAGCTCGTATTAATAAGAAAAGGCAATTTTTGTTTGTAAGCACCGTACTTGGTAAACATTTAGCTGTGCGCCCGCAAGTGCCCTTACTGACAGGGACCCTGCTAGCCATGATGTATCATCAGCATCTTACTGGACAAAAAGTAGCAGCTTCATCAGCAGTCGTTAAAGCTTTAAAAGAGGGTGCGGGTTTGTCAGAAGTACAAAATTCTACAGAGGGTAGCCTCGAGTTAGCACAAGAAACATTGTTCGTTGGATTTGCCGAGACAGCTACTGCACTAGGACATGCGGTATTTAACGCATACGATTCGAATGCAATGTATATTCACACAACACGTGAAGTGCTTCCCGATTTTGAACCATTTGTTACATTTGAGGAAGAACACTCCCATGCGACAAGCCATAGAATTTATACTGAGGAGCCAGAAGTGTTACTACAAGCTAAACGCATTGTGTTAATTGATGATGAGATTACTACTGGTAATACGGTTATTAATATCATTCAAACATTAAGACGGAAATTTCCGTTAGTTAAGCAGTATGCTGTGCTCTCTATTTTAGATTGGCGTTCTGAACAGCAACAAAAGATTTTTCAGCAATTAGAAGAGCAATGGGGTATTTCCATTGTGTTCATCTCAATCATGTGTGGACACTTTAACTGTTCGGGTATACCAAGCTTAACGAGCACACAGCCTAATATACTAACACAACCTACAAATAATCTAACACTATGGCCAATTCAAGAATCTATTGATCGTAAGTTTTATCGATCTATTGCTGAGAATAAATTCGTAAATAGTCAACCCTATCTAGTAGCAACAGGGAGATTTATGCTCACGTCAAAACAGCATTTTCAACAAAAGAAAATGTTACAGACCATCGCCAAGCAATTACAAAAGCTTCGTACACATGGTCCGGCATTAGTTATTGGAACAGGTGAGTTTATGTATGTCCCTATGCAAATTGCCTCTTATTTAGGAAACGACGTTTATTTTCAATCAACTACTCGTAGTCCAATCTATTGTACGGATGATTTAGGATACACGATTACTGAAAAAATAGCCTTTGAAAGTCCAGAGAATAATGGCGTTGATAATTATTTATATAATATACAAAGCCAGTCCTACACGGAACTTTTCTTTATGGTGGAACGTATAGCAAGTAAAGAGGTTGTTGCTCGTGTGGTAAATGAGTTACAAATATTAAGTAACGCCAAGGTCTACGTGATTTGTATGCATGAATGGGAGGTAGAACAATGATTTCAACTTTGCAGCCAGACAAAATGGGGAGCTATGCACCAGAGGATGTTCTATTTTTATTGCGTGATATTGGGCATGTTTATCTTGAACTGGATAATGAAAAACGTGAACAGCTTATTCAATCAGGCACACATTATTCTGAAATGCTACCAATGGAAAGGCAACCATCTAACACCTATATGAATCTTTTTTATAAAACGTTAGATGCGCATGCAGAGAGAGTAGCCATCGCTGTTGGAGTGGTGGCAGAGCAAATCATTGAAAATAGAGGGCTAGAAAACTTAGTGCTTGTTAGTTTAGCAAGGGCAGGTACACCCATTGGCATTTTAATCAAACGGTATATAGCCATGCGATATAGGGTGAATATTCCACATTACTCTATTTCTATACTACGTGGTCGAGGGTTTGATGAGGTAGCGATCCGTTACATTTTGACAGAGCATCCCCTAGGAAATCTTCAATTTATTGATGGCTGGACAGGAAAAGGGGCAATTACCAATGAATTAATCCATTCCTGTCAAAAATTTAATGCGCAACAGCCCGGACAATTAAATGCCAATTTAGCTGTATTGGCTGATCCTGGGCATTGTGCTACCATCTATGGAACTCGTCAAGACTTTTTAATCCCGTCTGCTTGTTTAAATTCGACTGTATCTGGATTGGTGAGTAGAACGGTGTTAAATTTACAGTTCATGGATGCAAATGACTTTCATGGTGCTAAATACTACAAAGAGTTAGAAGATATGGATGTCTCTAACCTGTACATAGAACGTATCGTCACATGTTTTGAACATGTACAGAGTACGATATTGCAACAATTTCAAGAGCAGGTCATCGCTCCTATTACTTGGGAGGGCATGAAGTCTGTGCAAAAGATTCAACGCGATTTTGGCATTGAGAATATTCATTTTATCAAACCAGGTGTAGGTGAGACGACTAGAGTGTTGCTTCGACGGTTACCTTGGAAAATTTTAATTAATCCACAGTACTTGCATGAATTGGAACATATTTTATTATTAGCCAAAGAAAAAAATGTACAGGTAGAAGAATATTCGAATATGTCCTATGCATGTTGTGGCTTAATCAAAGCATTATAGAGGAGATTATGATGATACTATTTACATCGGATTTAGATAGAACGCTTATTTATTCTCAACGTATGATGGAGAGTTTTCCGCCGATTACAGAGACAGTGGTCGTTGAACACAAGGCGGAGAAAGCAATGAGCATGATGACGCAGGCAACAGCATCTCTATTGCAACAGATACACCAACAAACAATATTTGTACCTGTTACGACTAGGGCATTACATCAATATAAAAGAATTCATTTTATTAGTGATATGTGTCCTGCTTTTGCAATTACAAGCAATGGGGGTACAATATTAGAAAAAGGCCAGCCCTCTGAAAAATGGACGAAAACACTATGTAGACGTATTGAAGATTCTTCAATCCCACGAGAGGATCTGTTAAAGCATTTTCAATCAATTAAATCCGATACATGGCTACAACGTTCTTTGTATATAGATAATCTGTTTTATGTACACCATGTGGATCTTGAAACTTTACCACACGTGGAATTACAAGCTATGATTCAAGAGTTTGATACGTATGGCTGGAATGTTCTTTTACAAGGTAAAAAATTGTATTTTATGCCCAAGGTACTGACGAAGGAAGCGGCTATCGAATATATGAAAGAGTTCTGTACATACGATGTGCATATAGCGGCAGGGGATTCTATTATGGATTATGGAATGCTGGCGATGGCTGATTTAGCTTTTACACCGAATCATGGAGATTTAAAGGATAAACAGCCAAAAGTTTTACAAAATACAACTTACTCGGCTTATAATGGTGAAGCATTTACTAAAGATTTGCTAGATACGGTTTTACAGATGACTTCACAACAGACAATAGTATAAGCTTTCAATTATTTTTGTCATAAGATAGAGTCGTCCTATGACAAATGAATGCTTCAGCATATGCTGAGGATGATTTTAGGAGGTGCGTTTGTATGCAAACAATCACAATTAAATCAGTGTTGGAGCGTCATCCTGATGATTGGCTACAGGCGTTTCAAGATTCACCAAAGGATCGTGCATTTTATGAGGAAACAGCACAACAAGTTAGTTTTAGTAGGATTGCTGTTCGTGTATTAGGTGTACCAATCGAAGAAGATGATTATTTCAATTCGTTATTTACATTGTCACAAAACGCTAATATCCATATTTTAAGTGAAGAATTAAATAAGCATATTGAACAAAAGGATTTTCAAGCCATACAAACAATTTTATCGCAGCATCAACAAACGCCAAAAGGGCTATCTATTAATCGTCTAGTGGCGATGATGTATGGTCATCAGTTAATACCAAAGCATGATGATGGTGTGATGAATCGCCATTTACAATTAGCGACCATTAAAGTAGTAGAACTATTTCAACAACAACAATCGTTAGGTCTGCTAGCAAATGATTTTCGCCGATTTTTA
Organism: Lysinibacillus sp. FSL K6-1151; assembly: GCF_038630755.1. Taxonomy (NCBI): domain Bacteria; kingdom Bacillati; phylum Bacillota; class Bacilli; order Caryophanales; family Bacillaceae; genus Lysinibacillus; species Lysinibacillus sp. FSL K6-1151. Next base: position 3,912,173 of record NZ_CP152040.1, on the reverse strand, counting down.
ATTGATATAGTGAAGTGGCTAAAAAACCACTGGATTATATGGACAAAATCCATGAAACCAACGGATGATTTTCCTAAAGTTGTTTGGTATGGGGAAACCACTATAAGTCAGCGTTATTTCTTATTACTATTAATGGAGCTTGGCTGTGACGTCTTAATTTTCCATCCAGCGAAAATAGATGAATTGGCAGAGATTGACCCTACTGATACATTCTCTATCACGTACGCATATGCTAATCAAACAACTTTACAGCCATTTCCTGATAAGCTTCGTGATCGGCAGGCAACGGTAGGTTATCGCTCTAGTCAGCATTTTGAACAATTAATGCATGATCAACAATCAGGTGTCTATAAGCCTTGGCAGTTTAAAGATTTTATGCCACGTTCATTAACATTACGGATGACATATGATGATATTTTTATTTATGCAAAAGAGAAGGCTTTGGTTCGACCGCAGTTTGAAGTGATTGGAGATGAGGTAATCATCCCAGTTATATTTGCGAAAATTAGTGGTGTTTCAAGCCAAAGAGAAGAATACTGGCATCAAATGCATCAATTACTGGTAAGTTCGCAAACCGTTTTTGTACAGGAATTTCCTTATGCAGCAACAAGCAGAGCCAATTTTCATTTTCATTATAAGCATTGCTTAGTGAATGGGGAGCTGTCAGTAGAGCGTATTATGCAAAGTGATTGGTGGCAATATGGTGAGTTAACATTGGAGCTACAGCGTGCAATCGCCCACACGATAAAAACTTCCTGTGAGCAGCCCATGTTGAAACAACAGCCAAATGAGACTTTATATGATTTACAGTTATTTTTATTCAAACAAATGACCATGATTCCTCAGGATATCCTGCGATTAATGCAAAGCTTTGATTATTCACAAGATGTACCCAAACTGGTATTATATCAAGCACCTCAGCAACCAGCTTTATCACGTGAGGACATGGCATTATTGGCATTTCTAAATCGTTTTGGTATGGATATTATATTTTATAATCCGACAGGCCAACTTGACTTAGAAAAGCATTTGCAAGAGGATACATTCGATGTACATCGTTTAGAACATATGCTATTTGACTTGCCCTATGAAGAACCAAAACAGCAAAAAACTGCACCCGATAAAATCATTAAAAAACTCTTTAATCGTTTTTTCTAATGGCAGGAAGGAGGCGGCACGAATGTCAAATATCTCGAAGACGTTGGAGCAGCTGACCTTAGAAACCGCTGACACCGTCAAAGAACAGTTGCGAGACCATGCAGAGGTACAGCAAATGGCCAATCGAATCAATATAAAAAATCAGTTAGAACTATTGGCGCTGGGGAAAGAGCCAGCGACAAAATTAGCTACATTTGCAGATCAGATTTTAGCTATTATTACCCGCTCAACTTCCTTCGAATCAAATGAATTATTTAAGCAGCTTGAAGCCTTAATGCAGACATTCGATAAAAAAGATTTTACTGAGCAAAAGGGCTTTTTTAAAAAGCTATTTGCACGTAAAACTAAAAATGATGAAGATTTATTTGCCAAATACAATGTACTGGGTAGAGATATTGAGAAAATTCATTATCATTTTGTGTTGATGGAAGAGGAATTAGCGAAGGATGATCGAATACTTGCACGATTATATAACGAGGACTTGATGTACTATCTTGAACTAGAAAAATATATCGTAGCTACTGATATAAAATTACATGAAGTACAAACAACATTGATTCCGATGTATGAAAAGCAGAGCGAGGCTGGTAATCAGGTGGCGAAAATGGAGCTGAATAGTTTGCAAGCAATTGCTGAAATGCTCCGACAAAAAATAGATGAATTAGAAAAATCACGTATGGTCGCCATTTTAACAGCTCCGCAAATCGAAATGCTACGTCATGGCAATAGTGAACTGATGGAACAAATTAATGGCGCTTTTGTTAAGACCATCCCTGTTTTTAAAATGGGATTAATGAATGCAGTGAATGATAGGCGACAACAATTACAAAATCAATCTGCATCAGCCTTTGAAAATCGTCTGAAGCAATTCGGAGGAGCTAGCGATGAAGCGGTGCAATTAAGCACTGCTATGGCTCAGCAATCAGGCCCAACACAGAGCCTTGAAGAAATGTGGGACATTATTGTTTCAGGTATTGAAAATTATCAGCATTTACGTGATGAGCAAACGGTAAAACGTCAGCAAGCAGAGCAACAGCTGCTAACATTGCGAAACTAACACCCTTCCTCTAAAGTAGGTCACTACTTGGAGGATTTTTTTGTATAGTAAAAGCGACAGATTAATCTTGATTTAGCGGGTGTTCAAACTCCCTTGATTTAAGATCATCTGTCGCTTAAAACGCTAGTTAAATAAATTCTTCTTCAAATTCTACATTGATTTCATGTCCATGATGACTTTGATAGGATACGATGAGTGTATCTAGATGCTCTAGATTTTCCTCATAATCTAAAATACGCGATAGTATATAAAGTAGGTGATAGCTAGAAAATTCCATATCGCCTTCTTCACGAGCAAAGTTGACTTGCTTGATGAAAATTTCCATCAGTTCATTGCGTTGGACATAGTCGATGCTTTTACTCCACTGTGAATGCTCAGGCTTTAATTTCCCTGTATATTTCAAGAGCAATTGTTCATGGTATGTTAATAAGGAATCAAGTCGCTCCTGTATCATCAAGTGAAATTGTGTAGGTAGCTGCGCCAATTCGTTTTCATGCTTATGCAAACGCTGTAGTAATTCTAAGCTTTTTTTGGAAGTTAAAATCATTTGACGATAGACTACAAGTTTACGTGCTTTCACATACTTTTTATTTTTGAAGTAATTACGTTCTTCCTTGAATAAATCATACAGCGTATCCACGCGCAACATACGGCTTTTAAATTTACTTAATGCTCCCTTTGTGGATGTATGCTCAGAAGCCTGACGTACAGCAAGTCGTGTCCAACGAATAATATCGTCCTGTAAAATATAGATTTTACGGAATAGCTTTACCTCGTATTTCGGTGGTAGGAAAACAAGGTTAACAACAAATGCTGCTAACACTCCAACTAATATAGTAACAAAGCGTATCAATCCAAACGTTAAGAAGTCATCGCCTTGAAATTCCATAATAGCCACAACTGACACCAACGCCAACGAAAGCGATTTTTCAAGTTTAAACTTCAACATTAAACCAATAGCTATTATGACGGCTATGCCAATGGCAACAACATGATGGCCAAAGAGTAAGCCAAACATAACGGCGATAGTCGCACCTATAATATTTGCCTGCACTTGCTCTACAATAGTTTGATATGAACGATAAATAGAAGGCTGAATCGCAAAAATGGCTGCAATTCCAGCAAAAACAGGTGAAGGGAGCTTTAATAATTCTGCGATAAACAGTGCTAAGACAATAGCGACACCAGTTTTAAATACACGGGCACCTAATTTCATAAAGATGTCCTTTCTGTCTAATATTTTTTAGTTTCTTTACATTATAGAAGGAAGTGCACATAAAATACATAGATTTGTATGCTTGAATATGAAAAAGGCGACTTTTACTAACAAGTCGCCTTTGTATTGTCACATGCTTACAATTGAGAAAACGCAGTATCTACGGCTTTAATAGTTTCAAGAATATCTGCTTCCGTATGCTCAGTTGTTAAGAACCACGCTTCATATTTAGAAGGAGCTAGATTGATACCTTGCTCAAGCATCAATTTAAAGAAACGACCAAAGATTTCACCGTCAGAGTTTTCAGCTTGGTCGTAGTTTTCTACTTTCACATCTGTAAAGTAAATCGTTAGTGCCCCTTTGAGGCGATTTAATGTGATGGTTACGCCATGCTTCTTGGCAGCAGCTAAAATACCCTCTTCTAGAATTCCACCTAATCGATCCATTTCATCGTAAATACCTGGTGTTTGTAGCACTTCTAGGCAGGCAATCCCTGCTTGCATAGAGGCAGGGTTTCCAGCCATCGTACCTGCTTGATATGCAGGGCCGAGGGGGGCAACTGTATCCATAATTTCTTTACGACCACCGTATGCTCCGATTGGTAAGCCACCGCCAATAACTTTACCCAGTGCTGTTAGATCAGGTGTTAGACCGAGTAAATTTTGAGCACCACCATAGTGGAAGCGGAAGGCTGTGATGACTTCATCGTAAATCGTTAAAGCACCTTTTTCTTTTGCTGTCGCATGTACTAATTCAAGGAAACCTGGGTTTGGTTCCACAATACCGAAGTTGCCTACGATTGGTTCAATTAAGATCGCTGCAATTTCCTCGCCCCATTTATTCATAGCTTCTGTAAAGGCTTCAGGGCTATTGAAAGGTACCGTAATAACTTCTTCAGCAGTCGAAGTTGTTACACCTGCTGAATCAGGCGTTCCTAATGTAGCTGGGCCAGAACCGGCAGCTACTAATACTAAATCGAAGTGACCGTGGTAGCAACCAGCAAATTTCATGATTTTTGTTCGGCCTGTATAGGCGCGTGCAACACGAATAGTTGTCATAACAGCCTCAGTACCAGAGTTGTTAAAACGCACTTTGTCCATAGATGGGATGGCTTCTTTTAGCATTTTTGCGAAAGTAACCTCATATTCAGTTGGCGTTCCAAACAATGTACCATTTTCAGCTGCATGTGTAATGGCCTTTGCAATATGAGGATGGCCATGACCAGTAACGATTGGTCCATATGCTGCTAGATAGTCGATATAACGATTGCCATCTACATCCCAAAAATAAGCGCCTTTTCCTCGAGCCATTGCCACAGGAGAACCGCCACCTACTGCTTTATATGAACGAGAAGGGCTGTTTACACCACCCACGATATGCTGTATAGCCTCTGCATGTATTGCTTCAGATTTTGCGTGATTCATAGAATTGCCTCCTAACTTTTTATACGTAATCTATTGTAGACCTATCGTTGTAAGAAATCCAAAGAAATTAAGGAATATGACTTGATTTGTTACTTAGAGTAAAATAGAACCTACAGAGGAGGAGATTGTTATGACTTTACTAGAAGGACAAAAGGCGCCAGATTTTTTTCTAATGAATGAAAAGGGAGAAATGGTGCAGTTAGCTAATTTGAAAGGACAGAATGTTATTTTATACTTCTATCCCAAAGATATGACACCAGGCTGCACGACGGAGGCTTGTGATTTTCGTGATAAGTTCGAGGACTTCAGTCATTTAAATGCTGTTGTTCTAGGTGTTAGTCCAGATAACGCAAACAAACATACAAAATTTATTGATAAGCATGGTTTACCGTTTTCATTATTAGTTGATGACGATCATACCGTTGCTGAAGCATATGGTGTGTGGGTTTTAAAGAAAATGTATGGACGTGAATATATGGGCATAGAGCGTTCAACGTTTTTAATTGATACTGAGGGTAAGCTTGTAAAAGCTTGGCGTAAAGTACGTGTAAAAAATCATATTGAAGAAGTGTATACCTATTTAGCAGATCAGGAGGCAGCAAAGTGAAAATCTATTTTACATTTGAACCTAGACCAGATTTACGAGAGCCGTTATTAGCAGAATTTCCACAGGTTGATTTTATCTTCAAAAGTGGCTTATCGAATGAAGTTCTTCAACAAGCGGATGTTTTAGTTACATATGGTGAAGATTTAACAGAAGAAAGTATCCAATATGCGACAAAGCTAAAATGGATTTTCGTTGCCTCAGCAGGTATAGAAAAAATGCCAGCTCAAGCGATTATTGAACGTGGGATTTTAGTTTCGAATGTCCGTGGTATTCATAAAACACCAATGGCTGAATCGATGCTTGCCCATATTTTAGCGATTAAACGTGCGTTACCTTGGATGTATGAGCAGCAAAAGAAAAGTGAATGGTCGAAAAAAGCGCAGCAAACGGAATTACGAGATAGTACGGCGCTTATTTTAGGCCCAGGAGCGATTGGTTCAGAAGTTGGGCGTTTATTGCAGGCTTTTGGTGTGACGACGATTGGTTGCAACCGCTCTGGAAAAGAAGCGGCGTATATGGATACGATGATTAGCTTTGCTCAATTAAAAGAGGCCTTACCTAATGCGGATATCGTTATTTCGGTGTTACCAAAAACAAAAGAAACGACCCATTTATTAAAAGAAGAGCATTTTGCTGCTATGAAAAATAGCGCCATCTTCATGAATTTTGGTCGAGGCAATTTAGTGGGAGAAAAGGTACTCATTCAAGCAATCAAAAAAGAGCAAATTGGTTACGCCGTTTTAGATGTCTTTGAAGAAGAGCCTCTGTCAACGGACAATCCATTATGGACGTTACCGAATGTCATTGTATCACCACATGTATCTAGCCATTCTTCTCGTTATGTTGAACGAAGCTTAGAAATTTTCAAGCCAAGCCTAACAAAATGGCTGAAGGGTGACACGGATTTAGAAAATACGATGGATTTATCTAGAGGATATTAAGGGCCAGCCATTGATTTATTGAGAATAAGCAATGTGTGATTGTTGACGAAGTAGTGCGAATTGGATACACTATTTATAACAATTATAAATTAATAATACTTATGGAAGAGGTGCATGACGATGTCTGCAACGCATTTACAGGATGCACTGGACACGTTAAAAACAACTGGTGTTCGTATTACTCCTCAGCGTCATGCTATTTTGGAATATCTTATTCAATCAATGGCACATCCTACTGCCGATGAAATTTATAAAGCACTTGAGGGAAAGTTCCCTAATATGAGTGTAGCGACTGTCTATAACAACCTGCGCGTATTTCGTGAAGTGGGTCTTGTGAAAGAACTGACTTATGGAGATGCTTCAAGTCGCTTTGATTTCGTGACAAATGACCATTACCATATGATTTGTGAATGCTGTGGTAAGATCGTCGATTTCCATTATCCAGGACTCGACGAAATAGAGCATTTTGCATCACAGGTAACTGGTTTTGATGTGCACTCGCATCGTTTAGAGATATACGGCACTTGTCCATCATGTAAAGTTGCTACTGCTAAAGTACAATAAAAATCCTAGCTCTTACAAGGGCTAGGATTTTTTTGTTTTATTATTATAGGATTGATCGAACTCTTTACCTTCTAAAGTTGGATCAAGCGTTAGTGGTTCATTACAGTACATGCACATATCAACACGCCCTAAAACCTTTGTATGTTTATGACAATTAGGACATTCCACTTGAATAGCTCTTGTTGAAAGCAACCCGATCCAAGCATATACGACTGTGCTACCGATAATACATAAAACACCTAATGACATGAAAATTAAAACTAATATCGGGCTATTTTTAAAGAAAATTCCTCCGTACATGACAATAAAACCGAAGAAGATTAGTGCTAATGCGAATGAACGAATTTTATTAATTTTACTTTTGTAAGGTTTCATATTTCATCTTGCCTCCCAATCTAAAATCTACTATAACATATAAGGGCGAAGTATTTTAGCTTTGAGATGAATGAAAGAAGGAATACTTTTAGAGTATGTCGAATTTTTAACGGAACAAGAGAACCTATATGAATAAAGGGGGGCTGAACATGGAGCAGGTATTGCGTCCAATCTACCAAGAACGTGCGAGTCAGTCGAATACATTAGGCGTAATTTTAGTGGAGAAGCGTGAGGAACATAGTAACGTTACAGATACATTTGATACAGTTTTATTAATTATCGTAAAAGAAGCAGAGCAGCCAGTCTTTTCGAAACATTACTTATATGAAGGAAATAAAGTAGCTCTACATACAGTTACAGAGAAGTTAATACGAAAATGGTTGCTCATCGGTTCTAATAAGAAGGTAGTCGATTGGATTTTCTTTGGAAGGGTGTTATTTGATCGTAATGAATTTTTGCATAAATTAAAAATAGAATTGCAAGAATTCCCGTATAGCGGTCGTAAAATTAAAACAGGCATCCAATTCTCAAAGTTAATTCGCAGATATCTGGAGGGGAAAGAATACTTCGATAAAGGAAGTTACTTGGATGCTTATAATCACGTAGTCGATTCATTACATCATTTGGGTCGTCTTTCTATTATAGATAGCGGACTATACCCTGAAGTTACTGTTTGGGCACAAGTGAAAAAAATAGAGCCTGCTATCTACAAGCTGTATGAAGAGCTAGTGACGAGTAATGAGCCAATAGAAAAGCGCTTAGAATTATTGTTTTTAGCAAGTGAGTTTTTAATTCATTCTCGTACACGTGATGGTGCACAGCATATATTAGAAGTTATGCAAACGAAAGACATGTGGACGATTCAGGAATTGCATGACCATCATGAGCTCATGAATTACTCAGTTGATTTAGAAGTGTTTGTCGAATATTTAGTGGATAAAGGCTATATTCAAATAGAACCAATTGCTGCAAAAAATGAGATGATATTTCACCGTCATTACAAGGTCAATAAAGAGGCACTAGAAATGGGGCAATGACTGTAGTATGCTTGTAATCGAGGTATTTAAAAATACCTCGATATTTTTTTAGAAAAGTAGTTGACGAATGATATCTTGGTATTGTATTATATTAATTGTCGCTAAGACATAACGAAATGCTCGATGAAAAACACAAAAAACTTTTTCAAAAAAGTAGTTGACATGATTTGAGCGAGATGTTAATATTAAGAAGTCGCTGAAAAACGACTTGAATAATGAACCTTGAAAACTGAACAAGCAAAACGTAATCAATAAAGTTTTTAGTAACTAACTTCGGTTAATGAACGAAACAAAATTTTGGACATCAAAATGATGCCAGCAAAACAATTTGAGCTATTCAAATTTCTTTTATGGAGAGTTTGATCCTGGCTCAGGACGAACGCTGGCGGCGTGCCTAATACATGCAAGTCGAGCGAACAGAGAAGGAGCTTGCTCCTTTGACGTTAGCGGCGGACGGGTGAGTAACACGTGGGCAACCTACCTTATAGTTTGGGATAACTCCGGGAAACCGGGGCTAATACCGAATAATCTGTTTCACCTCATGGTGAAACACTGAAAGACGGTTTCGGCTGTCGCTATAGGATGGGCCCGCGGCGCATTAGCTAGTTGGTGAGGTAACGGCTCACCAAGGCGACGATGCGTAGCCGACCTGAGAGGGTGATCGGCCACACTGGGACTGAGACACGGCCCAGACTCCTACGGGAGGCAGCAGTAGGGAATCTTCCACAATGGGCGAAAGCCTGATGGAGCAACGCCGCGTGAGTGAAGAAGGATTTCGGTTCGTAAAACTCTGTTGTAAGGGAAGAACAAGTACAGTAGTAACTGGCTGTACCTTGACGGTACCTTATTAGAAAGCCACGGCTAACTACGTGCCAGCAGCCGCGGTAATACGTAGGTGGCAAGCGTTGTCCGGAATTATTGGGCGTAAAGCGCGCGCAGGTGGTTTCTTAAGTCTGATGTGAAAGCCCACGGCTCAACCGTGGAGGGTCATTGGAAACTGGGAGACTTGAGTGCAGAAGAGGATAGTGGAATTCCAAGTGTAGCGGTGAAATGCGTAGAGATTTGGAGGAACACCAGTGGCGAAGGCGACTATCTGGTCTGTAACTGACACTGAGGCGCGAAAGCGTGGGGAGCAAACAGGATTAGATACCCTGGTAGTCCACGCCGTAAACGATGAGTGCTAAGTGTTAGGGGGTTTCCGCCCCTTAGTGCTGCAGCTAACGCATTAAGCACTCCGCCTGGGGAGTACGGTCGCAAGACTGAAACTCAAAGGAATTGACGGGGGCCCGCACAAGCGGTGGAGCATGTGGTTTAATTCGAAGCAACGCGAAGAACCTTACCAGGTCTTGACATCCCGTTGACCACTGTAGAGATATAGTTTCCCCTTCGGGGGCAACGGTGACAGGTGGTGCATGGTTGTCGTCAGCTCGTGTCGTGAGATGTTGGGTTAAGTCCCGCAACGAGCGCAACCCTTGATCTTAGTTGCCATCATTTAGTTGGGCACTCTAAGGTGACTGCCGGTGACAAACCGGAGGAAGGTGGGGATGACGTCAAATCATCATGCCCCTTATGACCTGGGCTACACACGTGCTACAATGGACGATACAAACGGTTGCCAACTCGCGAGAGGGAGCTAATCCGATAAAGTCGTTCTCAGTTCGGATTGTAGGCTGCAACTCGCCTACATGAAGCCGGAATCGCTAGTAATCGCGGATCAGCATGCCGCGGTGAATACGTTCCCGGGCCTTGTACACACCGCCCGTCACACCACGAGAGTTTGTAACACCCGAAGTCGGTGAGGTAACCTTTTGGAGCCAGCCGCCGAAGGTGGGATAGATGATTGGGGTGAAGTCGTAACAAGGTAGCCGTATCGGAAGGTGCGGCTGGATCACCTCCTTTCTAAGGATTATTTCGGAATACAAACCTAGGGTTTGTAAGATTACGTTTTGCGTTCAGTTTTGAAGGTTCATTCTTCTTGAATGAATTACTTCTAATTATGTGCTCCTGTCGCTACGCTTTCGTCGCAAAGCTGCGAGATGTAGAAGCAGGCAGTAGCTTTGTTCTTTGAAAATTGGATAAAACGACATTGAAATTGTAACAAACACATTTATTTTTTAAGTTTTTTTATAGGCTTAATAACATTAGAAGGTTTCAAGACACGAGCAGTTCTAGGAAGCAATCGAGTGAATGAAGGAGCGTACTTGAGTACATGACTGATTGAACGAGTGAAGCTGACAACGAAATGTGATGTGTATTGAAAGCCGTTAGGTTAAGTTATTAAGGGCGCACGGCGAATGCCTTGGCACTAGGAGCCGAAGAAGGACGGCACTAACACCGATATGCTTCGGGGAGCTGTAAGTGAGCTTTGATCCGGAGATTTCCGAATGGGGGAACCCACTACGTTTAATCGCGTAGTATCTTGACGTGAATACATAGCGTCTTGAAGGCAGACCCAGGGAACTGAAACATCTAAGTACCTGGAGGAAGAGAAAGAAAAATCGATTCCCTGAGTAGCGGCGAGCGAAACGGGAAGAGCCCAAACCAAGAGGCTTGCCTCTTGGGGTTGTAGGACACTCAATACGGAGTTACAAAAGAGCGAGTTAGATGAAGCGACTTGGAAAGGTCCGCCAGAGCAGGTAAAAGCCCTGTAGTCGAAAGTTCGTTCTCTCCTGAGTGGATCCTGAGTACGGCGGAACACGTGAAATTCCGTCGGAATCCGGGAGGACCATCTCCCAAGGCTAAATACTACCTAGTGACCGATAGTGAACCAGTACCGTGAGGGAAAGGTGAAAAGCACCCCGGAAGGGGAGTGAAAGAGATCCTGAAACCGTGTGCCTACAAGTAGTTAGAGCCCGTTAATGGGTGATAGCGTGCCTTTTGTAGAATGAACCGGCGAGTTACGATTACGTGCGAGGTTAAGCTTTAGAAGGCGGAGCCGCAGCGAAAGCGAGTCTGAATAGGGCGAAATAGTACGTGGTCGTAGACCCGAAACCAGGTGATCTACCCATGTCCAGGGTGAAGGTAAGGTAACACTTACTGGAGGCCCGAACCCACGCACGTTGAAAAGTGCGGGGATGAGGTGTGGGTAGCGGAGAAATTCCAATCGAACTTGGAGATAGCTGGTTCTCTCCGAAATAGCTTTAGGGCTAGCCTCGTGATGAGAATACTGGAGGTAGAGCACTGTTTGGACTAGGGGGCCATCCCGGTTTACCGAATTCAGACAAACTCCGAATGCCAGATATTTATACACGGGAGTCAGACTGCGAGTGATAAGATCCGTAGTCAAAAGGGAAACAGCCCAGACCACCAGCTAAGGTCCCAAAGTAATCGTTAAGTGGAAAAGGATGTGGCGTTGCACAGACAACCAGGATGTTGGCTTAGAAGCAGCCATCATTTAAAGAGTGCGTAATAGCTCACTGGTCGAGTGACGCTGCGCCGAAAATGTATCGGGGCTAAACGATTCACCGAAGCTGTGGATTGACATCTACGATGTCAGTGGTAGGAGAGCGTTCTAAGTGCGTTGAAGTCAGACCGGAAGGACTGGTGGAGCGCTTAGAAGTGAGAATGCCGGTATGAGTAGCGAAAGACGGGTGAGAATCCCGTCCACCGTATGACTAAGGTTTCCTGAGGAAGGCTCGTCCGCTCAGGGTTAGTCGGGACCTAAGCCGAGGCCGATAGGCGTAGGCGATGGACAACAGGTTGATATTCCTGTACCACCTCCTCACCGTTTGAGAAATGGGGGGACGCAGTAGGATAGGGTAAGCGCGCTGTTGGTTATGCGCGTCCAAGCAGTAAGGCGTGTGTGTAGGCAAATCCGCACACTGTAACGTTGAGCTGTGATGGCGAGTCCGTATGGACGAAGTTCCTGATTTCACACTGCCAAGAAAAGCCTCTATCGAGGTGAGAGGTGCCCGTACCGCAAACCGACACAGGTAGTCGAGGAGAGAATCCTAAGGTGTGCGAGAGAACTCTCGTTAAGGAACTCGGCAAAATGACCCCGTAACTTCGGGAGAAGGGGTGCTCTTGAGCGTGCAAGCGCATGAGAGCCGCAGTGAATAGGCCCAGGCGACTGTTTAGCAAAAACACAGGTCTCTGCAAAACCGTAAGGTGACGTATAGGGGCTGACGCCTGCCCGGTGCTGGAAGGTTAAGAGGAGTGGTTAGCGCAAGCGAAGCTGCGAATTGAAGCCCCAGTAAACGGCGGCCGTAACTATAACGGTCCTAAGGTAGCGAAATTCCTTGTCGGGTAAGTTCCGACCCGCACGAAAGGCGTAACGATCTGGGCACTGTCTCAACGAGAGACTCGGTGAAATTATAGTACCTGTGAAGATGCAGGTTACCCGCGACAGGACGGAAAGACCCCGTGGAGCTTTACTGTAGCCTGATATTGAATTTTGGTACAACTTGTACAGGATAGGTAGGAGCCAGAGATCTCGGAGCGCCAGCTTCGAAGGAGGCGTCGGTGGGATACTACCCTGGTTGTATTGAAATTCTAACCCATGCCCCTTAGCGGGGCAGGAGACAGTGTCAGGCGGACAGTTTGACTGGGGCGGTCGCCTCCTAAAAGGTAACGGAGGCGCCCAAAGGTTCCCTCAGAATGGTTGGAAATCATTCGTAGAGTGTAAAGGCACAAGGGAGCTTGACTGCGAGACCTACAAGTCGAGCAGGGTCGAAAGACGGGCTTAGTGATCCGGTGGTTCCGCATGGAAGGGCCATCGCTCAACGGATAAAAGCTACCCCGGGGATAACAGGCTTATCTCCCCCAAGAGTCCACATCGACGGGGAGGTTTGGCACCTCGATGTCGGCTCATCGCATCCTGGGGCTGTAGTCGGTCCCAAGGGTTGGGCTGTTCGCCCATTAAAGCGGTACGCGAGCTGGGTTCAGAACGTCGTGAGACAGTTCGGTCCCTATCCGTCGTGGGCGTAGGAAATTTGAGAGGAGCTGTCCTTAGTACGAGAGGACCGGGATGGACACACCGCTGGTGTACCAGTTGTCTTGCCAAAGGCATCGCTGGGTAGCTATGTGTGGACGGGATAAGTGCTGAAAGCATCTAAGCATGAAGCCCCCCTCAAGATGAGATTTCCCATTACGCAAGTAAGTAAGATCCCTCAAAGACGATGAGGTAGATAGGTTCGAGGTGGAAGTGTGGTGACACATGGAGCTGACGAATACTAATCGATCGAGGACTTAACCAAAATGTTTGAACCATTCAATGTACGTTTATCCAGTTTTGAAAGAATAAAAAATATTATAATATACTTGTAATTTTGATAAAATATGTTATAATAAGTATTGTCTTTCAAATAGTCTAGTGATGATGGCAAAGAGGTCACACCCGTTCCCATACCGAACACGGAAGTTAAGCTCTTTAGCGCCGATGGTAGTTGGGGGCTTCCCCCTGTGAGAGTAGGACGTCGCTAGGCTATATACTAAAATTATTCCGAAGTAGCTCAGTTGGTAGTAGCACCTGACTGTTAATCAGGTTGTCGCAGGTTCGAGTCCTGCCTTCGGAGCCATTCTTGGAGAGTTGTCCGAGTGGCCGAAGGAGCACGATTGGAAATCGTGTAGGCGGTTAACACTGTCTCAAGGGTTCAAATCCCTTACTCTCCGCCAGCACTTTGATTTATTCCAAAAGTTGGCCCCTTGGTCAAGTGGTTAAGACACCGCCCTTTCACGGCGGTAACACGGGTTCGAATCCCGTAGGGGTCACCATTTAAATACCCAGATGGAGGATTAGCTCAGCTGGGAGAGCATCTGCCTTACAAGCAGAGGGTCGGCGGTTCGAGCCCGTCATCCTCCACCATTATTTTTACAATAGTATATGATTATCGCGGGGTGGAGCAGTGGTAGCTCGTCGGGCTCATAACCCGAAGGTCGTTGGTTCAAATCCGGCCCCCGCAACCAAATGGTCCCGTGGTGTAGCGGTTAACATGCCTGCCTGTCACGCAGGAGATCGCCGGTTCGATCCCGGTCGGGACCGCCATTTTTTTTAATAACAAGGGTCAGTAGCTCAGTTGGTAGAGCATTAGATTGAAGCTCTAAGTGTCGGCGGTTCGATTCCGTCCTGACCCATCATTTTTTTTGCCGGTGTAGCTCAGTTGGTAGAGCAACTGACTTGTAATCAGTAGGTCGTGGGTTCGACTCCTATCGCCGGCACCATGTATTCCCGGAGGGGTAGCGAAGTGGCTAAACGCGGCGGACTGTAAATCCGCTCCTTAGGGTTCGGCGGTTCGAATCCGTCCCCCTCCACCAGTTTTATTATTATAGGGGCATAGTTCAACGGTAGAATAGAGGTCTCCAAAACCTTTGGTGTGGGTTCGATTCCTACTGCCCCTGCCAATTAATTTTATGGCGATTGTGGCGAAGTGGTTAACGCACCGGATTGTGGTTCCGGCATTCGTGGGTTCGATTCCCATCAGTCGCCCCATTTAAAGTAAAATTAATAAAAATCAAATCATAATATAATGGCGATTGTGGCGAAGTGGTTAACGCACCGGATTGTGGTTCCGGCACTCGTGGGTTCGATTCCCATCAGTCGCCCCATTTATATAATTATCTTTTGGGGTATAGCCAAGCGGTAAGGCAACGGATTTTGATTCCGTCATGCCCTGGTTCGAATCCAGGTACCCCAGCCATTTTTGCGGAAGTAGTTCAGTGGTAGAACACCACCTTGCCAAGGTGGGGGTCGCGAGTTCGAACCTCGTCTTCCGCTCCAACTTCGATGGCGGCATAGCCAAGTGGTAAGGCACAGGTCTGCAACACCTTTATCACCGGTTCAAATCCGGTTGCCGCCTCCATATTTTAACTCTAATCGGTGTATCCGATTTTTTTTATCTCCATTATGCCGGTGTGGCGGAATTGGCAGACGCGCACGACTCAAAATCGTGTTCCTTTGGAGTGTCGGTTCGACCCCGACCACCGGTATCCTAGACAGTATGTTAAAACTGTCTATAGAAACGTTTCTTACTTAGTGTAAGAAGCGTTTTTTTATTTGTCATCAATAATAATATTGCATTTTAAACCTCGCGTGAATGATTAAAATTTCTTATGCCAAAAGAGGATATAAATACATACATATTGAATAAACAGTAAATACGAAGGTAGGTGTGGAACATGATTATAAGGGAAGCAAAATTGTCGGATGCTAAAGGCATAGCAAAAGTTCATGTAGATAGTTGGAAGAATACTTATAAAAATATTCTTCCTACCGAGTATTTAGAAAAATTGTCTTATGAGCAAAGAACAGAATTATGGGTAAGGAACATCTCTAAAGTTGATCATTATGTCTTTGTTGCAGAAAACAATAATGGGGAAATTATTGGATTTACTGATGGTGGTAAGAGAGCTGAAAATGAAATTGAAGGGTCTGGGGATTTAACATCCATCTACATTTTAGATCAATTTCAGGGTCAAGGAATAGGCAGTAAACTAGTCAATAAATTGTTTACTAAGTTGAAAGCATTAGGCTATGAAAAAATATTTGTTGAGGTTTTAGAGGATAATCAGTCGAAGCGTTTTTATGAGAGATTGGGTGCTAGATTAGAAAAAACGGAAAAGATTAATATAGGAAATAAAGACTTAGACTTATTAATTTATGTGTGGAGTAATATAGATCCTGTTCTTTATCAAACTAAAGGAATAGGAAAGGCTGATTAAAATAAGTAGCATTGGTGGTGAAAATTTTGCATCCCATACAACGAAATGAAATACCTAAAGACATAGTTGAGTATGTTGGAGGAGTTATCCATATTTATTTTCCAAGACAAGGACATACATCGGATGTAGGAATTCTTAATTCTAAAAGAGGAATATTCGTTTTAAAAAGAACAAAAGGAACACAATTTTGTTCCTGGTTAACGAAAGAAGCAACTGTCCTTAAACATTTATCAAAATCTACATTACCAGTTCCAACGTTGCATTATTTTATTGAACAACCATTAGAAAATCAGTCATGGGCTTTAATGGCATATTTAGAAGGCGACACCGTTAGAAGTGCACTAGAAAATGAGATTAAAGAGGAAAACAGACATGAAATAATATTTAATTTTGGAAAGATCCTTTCTGCCATTCATTCAACCCGATGTCCACAAGAGTTAGTAAAAAACACACCATGGATAGACGATATGTTGGGACAAGCTGAGTGTAATTTGAAAAATTTTAAAGTAGATGGCACTCCAAAATTATTAGATAAATTGAAAAGGAAAAAACCAAAAATCATTCAGCAAACATTTATACACGGTGATTTCACAATTGACAATGTTCTTGTACAGAATAGAAAAATTTCAGGAGTTATCGATTGGAGTACTGGAGCATTAGGTGATCCACGATATGATGTTGCTCTGGCGGTACGCCCTAAACCACATGTATTTGAAACAGAACAAGACGAACAGATATTCTATGAAGGGTACGGCGTTAAGTTAATAGACCAAAATGAATACAATTACTTTAAAAATGGATTATATGAATTTTTTTAAATTAAAAATATTTTAAACCGTTCTATAGGATAAAAACTTCCTTTATAGATCGGTTTTTTATTTTCCCGTTCATTTTTAATGATTAGTTCATGCTCTGTTCATGTAAACATTTTAAGCTATGAGTAATCAAAGAAATGGAGGGGTTAGTAATGAATCTTGCGTGGAAAGAGATAAAGAAGAATAAAGTACGGTTTTTAATCTTAGGCTCCATTATCTTCCTAGTTAGTTTTTTAACGTTTATTATTTCGGGTTTGGCAAATGGTCTATCGCAGGATAATGCAGCTTTAATTAAAGATTTACCGAATGGGCAAATTTACATGGCTGAAGATGCAGAGGGGGCGTTTAATCTTTCGAGAATTGATAGCGACCTTCAACAGGAAGTCATGGGGAAAGAGAAAGAAGCAGTAGCTTTTTCGATTCAAATGGGCTTTTTAAATGATCAAGACGATAAACAGCAGAGTGTTGCCTTTGTTACATCTACCGAGTCCAGATTGTTTCAAAATGTGCATCAAGGGGAGGTACTGTTAGATAGCTCGTTACAGGATAAAGGAATCAAAGTCGGAGATACATTAAAGAATAATCAATACAATGGTGAGTTCATCGTTAAAGGCTTTGTGGAGCAAAAGAAATATAGCCACGCACCTGTCGCTTACATTAGTGAAGAGGCCTATCACGAGATGTATCGTGTAAATGACAAACAGTTAATTTATGTACCAAATAGCGAGCCAAAAGAGTTTAAAGGGCTACAAGCATACAACAATAAAGAATTTCTCAATACAATTCCCAGCTATAGTGCGGAACAGCTATCTTTAAATATGATTATATGGTTCTTAGTTGTCATTAGTGGCATGTTATTCGCCATTTTCTTCTATATGATGAATGTGCAAAAAATTGGTTTGTATGGCATCTTAAAAGCAATTGGTTTAAAAACAAGTAAGTTGTTTAAAATGATCTGGACACAGATGGCTATTATTACAATGATCTCACTTGTCATATCCATTAGCCTTAGCCAGTTATTTAATGTTGTTGCACCTAAGGGAATGCCCTTCACCTTAGCAATTGGCACCATAACACAGTTATCCATAGTGTTTCTTATCATTGGCTTTATCGGAGCTACATTGTCGGGTCTACAAATTAAAAAAATTGAACCGTTACAAGCCATACAACAAGGGGAGGCATAATCATGACATTGTTTACAATTGATGGAGTACGAAAAACGTTTAAAAATGGTGAAGTGGAGGAGGAAATTTTAAAAGGTATCAATCTTTCGTTAAAAGAGGGGGAGATTACTGCATTGGTAGGTGCGTCTGGTTCAGGGAAAAGTACACTGTTAACGATAGCTGCGGGACTACAGCCAGCAACAGATGGGCAAGTGTTTTTCGAAGAACAAAATCTTACAACGATGAGCACTGAGCAGGTACGGAAATTACGTGCAAGTAAATTTGGCTTTGTCTTTCAGTTTGCGCATCTCGTACCATTTCTGACAGTGGAGGAGCAGCTGCTGTTAATGCTAGATGTTGCTGAGTCTCGGTTAAAGAAGCACGAACAGCAGCATGAAGTGAATCATCTACTACAATTAGTTGGAATGGCTCATCGTAAAACGGCTTATCCTTCCTCCTTATCAGGTGGAGAAAAGCAGCGTGTAGCAATCGCACGTGCCATCATTCATCAACCAAAAGTATTGTTTGCTGATGAACCAACAGCTAGTTTAGACTCCCAGCGTTCTAAAGAAATTATGCTGTTGCTAAGAGAATTAACGAAAACATTAAAGATTACAACATTAATGGTGACACATGATGAAGAAATGCTCGCCTATGCTGATCGTATTATTAAAATGAGCGATGGGCTTGTGTTACCAAATGCTATGTACTAATTGGAAATACCACAATCATATCTTTTATGGTTGTGGTATTTTCATATGAAGAGTAAAAATTGACTTAGATGGGTAAAGAATCGAAGGAGGAGGGATAATGTGAAGAACCTATTGAAAATTATATGTTTAATCCTGATAACTGTTTGTCTATTACCTAAGGAAGTACGGGCAGCAAGCTTTAAAGATTTAACTGATGAGACATTATTAACAGAAATTGATTATTTAGTAGAGCAGGATATTGTGAGGGGTTATTCAAATACTCTGTTCAAGCCGAACGAAAAAGTTACGAAAGCACAGGTTGCTGTGATGTTAACTCGTGCTCTAGGATTAAATACAATCAATATAAAAAATCCTAATTTTCAGGATGTAACGACTGCACATAAGTATTATAAAGAAATTGCTGCGGTACAAAATGCGGGCATTTTTAATGCAGTCGATAAATTTCATCCAGATGCAATGATTACAAGAGGACAAATGGCTATTGTACTGCACAGAGCCTTTCAATTAAAGGGCTCAGATCCTTATTATTTTTCGGATGTAACGGAGCAGACACCAGGCTATAAAGAGATTTTAACATTGGCTCATAATCATTTAATAAGAGGTTATGAGGATGGAGCATTTAAACCAAATGAACCTGTTACACGTGCTCACTTTTCAGCATTTTTGGCACGAGCGATGACTCTGACTAAGCCTGATTTGCTAAAAGATCCTGCTTTTGTTTATACGTATGCTCATTATTCTTTAAGTGATAATCAACGCTATACGTTAAACTATCAATATGACCATCATGACGGTAAAAATGATGTATGGACAGTCCAAAATGTAAGTACAGCACAAACATTTCCTAATGAACTGTTATATGGACATGACCGTATATATGGTCAAGCTATTGCTAGTGATGCTACCACACATTATGATTTGTATTTGGAACTACCACTTAGAATAGGTGTCATTTTACATGAGGATGACGAGGGAGTGACGTCTGGTGTACGAGTGACAGTTAAAACGACTAACGGTACTGTGCGAGCTGGTGAGGTTCAATATACAGGTGTCGTGATACTTGAAGAAAGATCCATCTATAGTGATGTGGTGAAAACTTATTATTTTGTAGATGGAATTGGTTTAGTGAAAGAGCTACACAATGACATTGTTGTGTTAGAGTTATTAAATCGTACAATGAAATAAATTGAAAGCAAGCCTCTTTTTGAAGTGGGCTTGCTTTGTTGTTAGTTTTGTAATGTAATATGAAAAAAACGCTGAAGAGCTTGCAGCCATTCTTTGTCATTGTGTGTAGTATAAATTGTTAAGGATGAACCTTCATAGATTCTAAATTCGTTGTTCATCATGGTATGACGTCCACGAGTAGTGCGAATCATAGCAATTTTATTTTTTTGCTGCGAGAGTCGAGGTGCAAATTTTGCCTCATTTGCATCATCATGAAAACTATAAAGCAAACGCCAATTTTGTTTTGTTTGTTCAAACAGCATCCAACCATTTGCTTCATCTCGTTCTATTTTATATAACTCTTGGCCTTCACGATGTTGATGTCCTGCAATCAATGGTACTGGCTTACAGGGTGCTAAAGCACCTACTCCTACATCTGAGATATAGGTCTGTCCACCCTCATTTATTAATAAAAGCTGGTGCATAGGAATCTCCTCTGTAGGTGTATCTTCTGCCACGTTACGCCAAAACTGCGCATATCGATTCGTAACAGAGAATCCAAGTTCCCGCAAGAGCCAGCTAAATAAGATATTGAGTTCAAAGCAATTGCCACCACGTCGTTCAACCATTATTTTTTGATATAAATCAGGGATAGCGAAGGAGATACCACGGTTCAAGGCAACATCTAAATTTTCATAGGGAATGGTCAATAGATGTTTCGTTTGTAGTTGTCCAAGTAGTTGTATAGTTGGCTCTAAAGATCCTTGAAATTGAATATGCTGTAAATAGTGATGAATCTGAGAATTCATAAAATCGCCTCACTTCCTTATTAATAACATAACCGAAATAGTCTAAGATTACACGCATAAACTGAAGGAGGAAATGATAGAAAAATAGCTAAATAACTAGTAAGATTAATATATTAGCTACTATAAAGTGAAATATTTTACATATTAGTTAATAATATTGAGGGTAAGGTAGGTATCGTAATTACTATGAAGTGGATAGAAGTAAATACATATGAGGAAATGAGCGAAGTTGCAGCTCATATTTTCTCCAAGCAAATACAAGAGAAACCTAATAGTATTTTAGGGTTAGCAACGGGTGGATCACCTGTTGGTATGTATAAGAAATTAGTGGCGAGACATCAGGCAGGTCATCTATCTTTTAAGGATGTTCAAACTTTTAACTTGGATGAGTATGTAGGTCTTGAGCAAACAAGCCCAGCAAGCTATTGGACTTTCATGCATAAGAATTTATTTAATTTTGTAGATATACAAGAAGAAAATATACATTTGCCAAATGGCAAGGCAGCCGACTTAGCTACCGAATGTCTTGCATATGATAGACGTATTGAGGAAGCAGGAGGCATTGATTTACAGCTGCTTGGAATCGGTGTGAATGGTCACATAGGCTTTAACGAACCCGGCACTTCGTTTGATTCTATGACTAATATAGTTGAGTTAACAGAGTCCACAAGAACAGAAAACGCTATTTACTTTGATGACCCTTCTGAAGTGCCCACACATGCGATTACGATGGGCATTCAATCCATTATGAAGGCAAAGGAAATCGTCCTTATTGCCTTTGGAGAGAAGAAGTTGGATGCAATGGAAAAATTGAAGAGTGGTCATGTGACGGAAGATTTCCCAGCAAGTCAATTATTAAACCATCCTAATGTTACGATTATTTATGGTGGAACAAACTAACAAGAATAAGCAAGGACTTCTTATAGTGGAAGTCTTTGCTTATTTGTTTTTCCGGTAGGATAATTTTCATCGAAAAAAATAAATATTCACCTTGTCCGCACCAAACAGTATGACACTGTTATTCCAGCAAAAAAGCAACGATAGAAGCAAAAATACCAGCAATCGTTGCTGTCTATTTCCAATGAATAAAGTTTGTGCTAGATAGTGTGTCTGGAAGGTAAGCTCTATGGCGAGATTATCATAAAGCGATAACTTCTAATATTATGGTTTATTTTAGGCATGAAGCATCGCAATAATCAATGCTCCCATAGTATGGCTATGCTAAAATAAGGAAAAGAGGAGTGATTGCGTTGAAAAGTACAGTACCGTATCTACAAAAAGGTGATTTAGTTGGTGTTATTGCCCTTTCAAGTCTGGTAGAGCCTGAAAAGCTAGGAGATGCATTAGCTTTTTTGGACGAATTGGGGCTTCGCTATATTGTAGGTGATACGATTCATGCTAAACATGATTATTTAGCTGGAGATGACGAGACCAGGTTAGGTGATCTGCATGAAATGGTGAAAAACCCTGAAGTGAAAGCGATCTTTTGTGCCAAGGGAGGCTATGGCTCTGCACGAATTGCTGAAAAAGTTGATTATACTTTATTAGAGGAAAACCCTAAAATTTTTTGGGGCTTTTCAGATCTGACATATTTACATTGTGCCATCAATGAATATGCCAACCTAGTGACATTTCATGGCCCTCTGCTTATGGCAGCTAGTAAGATGGATGACTTATCAAAGAAAATGTTTTTACAATTATTTTCCCCGATGGAAATTCAGTATACAGAGGCGATTTCTCCTTTAACAACAATTGCTGGGGGTGTTGCAAGAGGTGAAATTATCGGAGGCAATCTCTATCGTCTTGTCAGCACATTAGGAACCAAATTTGAAGTGCGTACTGAAGGTCGAATTTTATTGATAGAAGAACTAGGTGAAACGATTCCAGGAATTGATTCGATGCTTCAGCAATTAAAACAGGCTAGGAAGTTAGAACAGTTAGCAGGTGTAATCATTGGCTCATTTACACAGACAGGAGCTGATGAAGCGGCATTGCATCTGTTGATGAAGGAGTATTTTGCTGAATTGGGCATTCCGGTTGTGGCTGGCTTTAAGATTGGGCATGAAACGACGAATATTGCCATTCCACTAGGAGTGGATGCTATTTTAGACGCCGAGGAAAAGGTATTGAAAATATTACCTGGCGTGCATAAATGATGTAGGATGGATATTGAAAAAACACTATATGAATCGGCAGTAGCATTAGCAGAAAAAAGATATCCCTCTGGCTGGGGAGGAACTGCAACTTTGTATACTGAAGATGGGCGGATTTTAACAAGTATCGCACCAGAGGTCATGAATGCCAGCTACTGAATTATGTATGGGAACGGGAGCCATTCTAGAGGCCCATCAATTCAATACAAAGGTTACACATTCAATTTGTGTTGCTCGAGAAAGTGAAAAATCAGAACTTATACCATGCGGGGTCTGTCAGGAAAGACTTTTCTATTGAGGAGAGAATGTGAAAGCTGCGATTACGAATGCAAATGGTGAATTAGTATTTAAGTTATTAAAAGAAATTCAACCCTATCATTGGTATAAGGCTTATGAGCAATAATGCAAAAAGAGGCTTATACATAATTAATTTGGCTATTATGAAAGCCAGATAATTTTAAGACAAAAAGCAAACCCGAGCTACTACAAAACACTAAAGGAGTGTTTCGTAAAATAGATCGGGTTTTTCATTGGTTTGTCCCAGCCTATTTTTAACTTAGTTAATATGGCTCGGCATCATGACCTTTATTGATAGCATCTTGAGGTGCTTGATCGCCATCGATATTGCCAAGTGGTTTAGAAGCGGAGGCGTTTTTTCGTGCCTTATGCAAACCTTCTTTGAGTAAACGACCATATTCTTCATCCGCTTCCTCTGCTAGCGCAATCATTGCATTTTGAATATCCTCGTGACAGACTGATAAATCGCGTATTAAGTTTTCAAGAAGTTCATTTCGCTCCCACTGCTCAAAGCTACGGTAAGTTTCGCCAGCTTGCTTAGTATTGCTTTGACGATCGATTGATTCACGAACAAGATTTCCCTCTACATAGGGTGTATGTTCTTTCCCAGCTTGTGTCGCTTCCTTTAAACCATTGAGCATAGATGGCTCATAATTTATATGTGGATTTTGACCGGGTGCTAAATCACGTTTATACATCATTTGCCCACCATGTTGATTGGTAGCAACACGCTTTTTAGGCGCATTAATCGGTAGCTGTAGATAGTTAGCTCCTACACGATGACGCTGTGTATCAGAGTAAGAGAAAGTACGACCTTGCAGCATTTTATCATCAGAAAAGTCTAAGCCATCAACCAGTACCCCTGTGCCGAATGCGGCCTGTTCCACCTCAGCAAAATAATCCTCAGGATTTTTGTTTAATACCATTTTGCCAACTGCATACCATGGGAATTGATCGTTTGGCCAAAGCTTTGTATCATCCAATGGATCAAAATCAAGCTCAGGATGTGGACCATCCTCCATTATTTGAACATGTAGCTCCCATTCAGGATATTCACCACGATCGATGGCATCATATAAATCTTGAGTGGCATGATTGAAATTTTTCTGTTGGATTTCTTCTGCTTCTTTTTGTGTTAAATTTTTAATGCCTTGTAGTGGTTCCCAGTGATATTTGACAAGAACCGCATTCCCTTCATCATTAACCCATTTATACGTATTGACCCCAGAGCCTTGCATCATACGATAATTAGCTGGAATCCCCCAAGGTGAGTAGACAAAAGTGACCATATGGAAGGTTTCTGGAGAGCTAGCACAAAAGTCAAAGAAACGTTCGACGCTCTGAATATTAGTAATAGGATCTGGCTTAAAAGCATGGATCATGTCTGGGAATTTCATGGCATCACGAATAAAGAATATTTTTAAATTATTGCCCACTAAATCCCAGTTGCCATCCTCTGTATAAAATTTGACTGCAAAGCCTCGTGGATCACGTAAAGTTTCAGGGGAGTGACCGCCGTGTATCACAGTTGAAAAACGCACCAAGACAGGCGTTTTCTTCCCTTTATCCTGAAAGACTTTTGCACGTGTATACTTTGAAATTGGATCATTACCCACAACACCATAAGTTTCAAAATAACCATGTGCACCAGCACCACGAGCATGGACCACTCGTTCAGGAACTCTCTCTCGGTCAAAGTGACTCATCTTTTCTAGAAAATCATAATTTTCAAGTGTTGCAGGACCACGATTACTGATTGTTCGTAAATTTTGATTGTTGGTAATCGGATGGCCCTGTCGATTTGTTAAGGTTGTATCTTGCTCATGTGTTGAATCATTTTGCTGTGTCATAGTATGACCCCTTTCCTATAGATACTTCCATTTTGTCCTTGAATGGGGCAAACTAGACATTCGAATTCATCGACATTTAAACTTGGTATCAATATGCCATGATTTACCGTTTATGTCCTTAAAAAAATGCTCAATCTACATAAAAAGGCTCTCCATACATAAATGTAGGAGAGCCATGGATGGCGTTTTCAAACGGAATCAAGTTGGTTGAGTATGGCTTTTGCCTATAGTTGGTCATTAGTCATCGGTCATACAGTAACAGGTAACTTGTTATTGGTTTGAGGCAAGTTAGCTCAAAAGCTGAATTTGAAAACAGCACATCCAACTCGGTTTGGAGTCTCACCGCCCCGAGATTAGAAATAACGAGAATCGTCAAAGTTAATTTGTATACTATAATTTTTTGAATTAATAAGATTGGATAGTTTATGCGCATCTTTTTCGAGTTGAATTGCTCGTTCTCGATATGCATCAGGCTCATACAAAGTGATTTCGTATAACATTGCATTTTCACCATAGCCGAATCGGACACTTTCTTTTTCACGCATACTAAATTCTTTACACAATTCAGCCTCGGCACGGAGCTGTGTCGCCAATTCGATGGCTTCTACTAGTGCTAACTTTTCACCTTTAAAATCGACTGTGTTTTGAATGTTCGCTTCATATACTAAACGGTCTAGCGTACGTGCATCGAGACGAATTTGTGCTAGGTCAGCCTCAATAAGGGGGAGAGCGCGATTACTTGTTTTAGGAGCTTGTCCTTTTTCTACTGTCACAACAGCACTACGATGTAGTTCACTAACAAGCTCTTGAGTTTTCTTCCCTAAAATACTTTTTAGTTTAACTGCTTCTGCAAGATTAATCATGAAAACACGTCCTTTTTATAGTGTAGTAGATGGCGCATTATTTGACAAAAGTGCGGTTTGATAATGACCGCCATGGATTTGATTAAACATTTTTCCTGCTGACGCAAGAAGTTCGTTTGCTGCTTCAGTTGTTAACGATGGTCGGAGATAAAATATATGTAATGCCTCAGTCGTTTCCTCTGTAACAGCTGTGCGTTTAGAATCGACAAAAGGTGAGCCAAATGCTCCTACTTCATCACGACTATATAGAATATTTGTTAATGTATTCAATCGCCCATTTAAACCTTCGTAACTAATTTCATCATGACCAAGAGCAATTTCCACAGACCCTTTGATTGGAGCGACATCATACAGCCCAATTGGCATTTCGTATTGGAGAGAAAAGAAATTATTTAAATCAACACCTGAATGAAGTGGTGTTAAATAGTTTTGCTTACTAATTCGACGCATTAGGCTTTCTGCTGAATGACGGTAACGGTTTGGATCAGCACCAAGCTTTTTCCATAGCTGTCTCCATTCTGCGATACCCTCACGCTGTGTCACGGGTTGTTCTTGCATTTCTAGAAAGAGATTTTCCTGATACAATTGCATACGTCCTTTAATCATTTGAGGGGATTCTGCTACGACAATTTTGGTATAATGAATAATGCCGATTTTTAGCTCGGGATGTCGTGCTAATAGAGATTGGTTAATGGAAATTTCCAATGAACATCACCTACTTTATCTATTTCTATTATTGTACCATGTAAGGAGTTGGAAATAAAATGAACATACATGACCTACAACGTGACTTTGTGGCATATGCGATGTCCATTGGCGTTGATAAAATAGGTTTTACAACAGCAGCTCCCTTTACAGAACTAAAGAACAGATTGCGTCGCCAGCAGGAGCTAGGCTACCAGTCTGGTTTTGAAGAAAGTAATATTGAAAAACGTACCGAACCCCTTCAATTATTAAATGAAGCAGAGAGCATTGTAGCGATAGCTGTTGCCTATCCTTCGCGTATGCAAAATGCACCAGTTGGTAAAAAAGGTGCAAGGCGTGGAATTTTTTGTCGAGCTTCATGGGGTGTCGATTATCATACAGCAATACGTGAACGTTTGAAGTTATTATCTGCTTGGCTTGAGGAACACGTCGAGGGTGTGCGAATTGAATCGATGGTAGATACGGGAGCACTTGTAGATCGAGCTGTAGCAGAACGTGCAGGCATTGGCTGGAGTGGGAAAAATTGTTCCATTATAACGCCTGAATTTGGCTCTTATGTGTATTTGGGAGAGCTCATCACAAATATCCCTTTTGCGCCAGATAAGCCAATGGAGGATGAATGTGGAGATTGTCGATTGTGCTTGGATGTTTGTCCGACTGGCGCCTTAATCCAAGGAGGACAACTGAATGCGCAGCGCTGTATTGCCTTTCTGACCCAAACAAAGGGATTACTGCCTGATGAGTTCCGAAATCATATCGGCAATCGTCTTTATGGCTGTGATACATGCCAGACAGTATGTCCTAAAAATAAAGGGAAAATTAATTGGATGCATGAAGAATTTATGCCAGATCCAGAACTTGCCAAGCCATTATTGACTCCTCTTTTAACGATTTCTAATCGAGAATTTAAGGCCAAGTTTGGTCATGTCTCGGGCTCTTGGCGTGGGAAAAAGCCTATCCAGCGTAATGCCATTTTAGCACTCGCTCATTTTAAAGAAGAAGCCGCCATACCAGATTTAATTGATGTTCTTCAAAAAGATGAACGTCCTGTCATTCGTGGCACAGCTGCATGGGCTTTAGGCAAGATAGGTGGAGAAATAGCCCAATCTGCTTTACATGAAGCGGAAGTTACAGAACAGGATGAAGAAGTACTCAGTGAAATTCATAAAGGGTTGCAGTTTTTCCAATAAGTTGAGTCAGGGCAATTGGTTTACTTGCTTTCTATTAGAGGGCGAAATCAGTCACTGGAATTGTCGGAGAAGCGGCTCTAGTTTGAGCGGAGGGTGCTCCAAAAGGTTGGGGTTTCGTTCATAAAGGAAGTCGGTTCGCTCTAAAAGAGCCGTGCCTGCTCATAATATGTGGAAAAGTCGCTCCCAAAGAACTATGGCCCGCTTACCGAGAGGGAAAACCGACTCAAAAGAACTGAGTCTCATTTTATCCGAGGGGCTACTCATTCTAAAAAAATCTGGCTCTGTTCAAGAGCCTGCTGAAAGAAATTTTGAATAAGGAAGTGTGTCGTTATGCCATTGCATATCGTTTTATATCAACCAGAAATTCCAGCTAATACAGGGAATATTGCTCGTACTTGTGCTGGTACGAATACATCGTTACATTTAATTCGTCCACTAGGTTTTTCGACGGACGATAAAATGTTGAAACGAGCAGGCTTAGATTATTGGCATAGTGTGAATATTGTCTATCATGATTCACTGGATGATTTTATAGAGCATTCTAAAAATGGAGATGTTTATTTAATCGAAACGTATAGTGATGAGCCGTTTACGACGCATGATTTTAGTGATCAAGATCGAGATATTTATTTTATGTTTGGAAAAGAAACGACAGGGTTGCCAAAGGACTTTGCATATGATCGACGAGATATGTGCTTGCGTATTCCGCAAAGTGATCATATACGTTCACTCAATTTGTCTAATACGGCTGCCATTGTCATTTATGAGGCATTACGACAACAAGGCTATCCAGGTTTACATTAAAAAGGCAGTTCTCCGCATGTGAGAACTGCCTTTTTAATACTAAAACTTCAATAATACAACATTACCAGCAGGGTCTTCTGTTTGGAATCCACCAGCAATTTCTATGACTGGTGCACCCATTACACGAAGGTTTCCTTTCATAGTGGCTGCTTGTTCTTCGTTATCTAGTCGCAAGGAGAATGTTTTCAAACCCACTTGATTTTGGCCAAGCTTTGGAGCATTTTCTGAGTGCCACGTGTTTAAACCGATATGATGATGATAACGACCTGTTGAAATGAATAGTGCTTGGGAACCATAGCGTGTGACTATCTCAAAACCTAAGCCTTTAGTATAAAAATGCTCAGCTTCTGCTAAGTTGGAGACAGATAAATGAATATGACCCATCACTGTACCAGCAGGAAGTCCATTCCAACTTCCATCTCCTTCTTCTAAAATAGAACGGATATTGAGTGGTTCTGTCACCATATGCACGTAATCATTATGCCATGTCCATTCGCTTTCATCACGATCCACATACACCTCAATACCGTTATGGTCAGGATCATTTAAATAGAGTGCTTCACTGACAGCGTGATCAGAAGCCCCAAGGTGTACACCTTTGTCGTGAAAATGAGTAATGACATTGGCTAGGTCACGGCGAGTTGGCAATAATAAGGCGAAGTGATAAAGCCCTGTCGTCATGCTTCGCTTTTCTTCCACTGCTTCAGGCTGAACAATGGTTAAAAGAGCAGTTTCTCCATCGGTAGTCAACGTAGCTTTATGTGATTCTTGCTGTAAAATTTTAAAGCCTATTATTTCTTGATAAAAGGTTAAAGAGCGTTGGAGATCGCTTACTTTTATTTCAACATTCGTTACATAGGTGTTAGGTTTTTCATGGAAATGCATAGAGGATACCTCCAAATAGTTATCTTTTTTTATTAAGTTACTTTATGTAAGTTAGTTTATTTTAAAAACAAATGAAAGTCAAGTATTTCTATTGTTCTACAAAAAAAGAAAATCACTAAGCCTTGCAAAATGCTTAGTGATTTTCTTGAGCTATTATTTGTCTGCTTTGTAGTCGCCTTCGTATCCAGCGGTAAAAATAGCTGTTAAGAAAGCAACTGTTACACCAATGATTAATAATAATTTCATGGAAGTACCCTCCTCATGTTCTAAAGACATCTCTTTTTAGTATAGCCTATCTATTATAAAAATGAAACGACATAGCGGAATAAAATATGTCAGAAATGGTTCAAACATCTCGATATCGGGAAAACTATAAATGAGGTGATCATTATGGAAAAAAAAGTGCCAAACATTGAAAATGGTTCAATGGCTAGAGATATGAAAGAATTAAAAGATTTGGGAAAACAGATGGAGCATTTACGAGATGGTCTTGAACTGGCAGAGGATGAACGTATTGCTGACCCTATACAATTGGAGGAGGATACGGAAATCGAGAAAAAGTAAGGTTTAAAACAGCTGCTTTATTTTTCTTAAATCCAATTTTTTGTATAATGGTACTAGGAAAAGAAAGGGGTTGTGCTTCTTGCATTTACAATCAACGAAAACATTATCAAATGGTGTAGAAATGCCTTGCTTTGGTTTAGGTGTTTATAAAATGACTGAACGTGAAGAAACATTACAGGCTATTGATAAAGCACTTAAATTTGGTTATCGAGCTATTGATACAGCGTCCTTATATGGCAATGAGGTAGAGGTAGGGGAAGCGATTCGTCATTCAGGCATTCAACGTGAAGATATATTTGTTACGACAAAAGTGTGGAATAATGACCAAGGGTATGATGCCACATTACGTGCTTTTGAGGTTTCATTAAAGAAATTAAATATAGATTACCTAGATTTATATTTAACCCATTGGGCTGTCCCAGAAACTTTTGAAGAAACCTATCGAGCAATTGAACGTCTATACGATGAAAAATTAATTCGTGCGACAGGTGTATCGAATCACCATGAGCATCATTTAGAAAAAATACTGGCAAAGGCAAATACGGCTCCGATGGTCAATCAAGTGGAGTTACATCCTTATTTACAGCAGCTCCCATTACGCGCATTTTGCAGTGAACACCAAATTGCTGTTACTGCATGGTCACCGCTAGGGCGCGGAGGCGTACTTACTGACCCTACAATAGTGGAAATAGGGCAAGAAATCGGAAAGACGGCTGCTCAAGTAGTGTTACGTTGGCATTTACAAAACAATACATTGGTTATTCCTAAATCAGTAACACCAAGTCGAATCGAGGAAAACGCACAGATTTTTGACTTTGAATTAACACAAGCCCAGATGGAGAAAATGGCTACATTAAATCGAAATCAACGATTTGGGCAAGATCCTGATCATTTCAAATTTGATTTTTAGGAAATAAGTAAATCCCGCTCTCAAATAGAGGGCGGGATTTCATGTTGTTGAAAAAAGGTAATGTCAACGGCATAATAAGCAATTTTGTAAGGCGAGGGGTTGATTTCCGTTCCGCCAGCGTCCTTTCCAGGGGGCGTCTGATGAGCCGCTTCACTCACTGCGTTCGCTCCAGGGTCTCCTCTGTGACGCTAAATCCCCTAGGAGTGACGCTGGCTCCACTCCAATCAACCATTCTGCAAAAGTGTCTTTTCCTGAACAAAATAGCCCATTATTTATAGTATAAGAGAGGATAGCCTCTTACTTTCAATGTGGAGAAGTGATGTGTGCCAACACCCCACCATAAAAGAGTAGTGAATACCTTCACTTTTTTGCTAAAAAGTGAACATTTTTATTTTATGGATTGGAGTGGAAGGCTACTTGACTCCCGTGGGAATAGCGAGACAGGCGAGCCCCTGCACGGAGGAAGCGGCTCGGCGCTCGCCCACAGGAAAGCAAGTAGCCTGCAACGGAAATCCTTTTTCACCTTTCACATAAATTCTATGGATGGTTTTGTTTTTCAACACTATGAAATCCCGCTCTCAAATAGAGGGCGGGATTTTTTTACTTACTGCTCGTCCTTGACGGTAATTCGTTTATTTAAAAATGGATGTTCAAATTCTAATTGAATCGCATGGAGCTCGTAGTCATCATTTGCTGTTTCTCGTGCGCCATACATTGTATCACCAATAATTGGATGGCCGATATAGGCTAAATGAACACGAATTTGATGCGTTCGTCCAGTTTCAAGAATGAGGTGGACAACACAGGAATTTTTGTAGCGGGCCACCACTTCATAGTGAGTTACGGCATGCTGTCCCGTGTTGGATACAACCCGTCTTGTCGCATGATGGCGGTCCTTTCCAATTGGTTCAGCAATCGTTCCTGATGATGTACGTAAATTACCCTGTACCTCTGCGGCGTACGTACGAATAATGGATTTTTCTTCAATCATTCGATCAAAAATAGACTTTGCTAATGGGTGTTTTGCTACAAGTAATAAACCTTGTGTCCCTTTATCAAGACGATGAACATGCTCGGCGTATACACCACCTTGTTCTTTAATATGTGCCATAACATGGTTCATACAAGTATGTGTATCACGAGCATCATTCGGATGTGTTGCCATGCCCTTTGGCTTGGAGACGATTAAACAATGTTCATCTTCATAGACTACATCAATAGCACAAACAGGTGTTGGTTTGTAGTTAGATGTCGGAATAGGAAATGTAAATTTTATAATTGTCCCTGCCTGTAAAGGTGTATTCCATTGAATCAGCTCATCATTTGTCAAAGTGATTGCTTTAGCCATACGTAATTCATGGACTAGCTTTTTGCCAAGTCGCCATTGATTGCGTAACAGCTCTTCAACATGTAAGTTATCTTCAGTTATTTCATAATGAAACATAGATCTTCCTCCGTAGAAAAGACCGCATTCCATTGGTAGAACACGGTCTCTCGATTATTTTGCAGCTTTTGAAGCTTTTATTAAATAGAAGCTTGCCCCTGCGATTAAAATAAATGCAGTTAATGCTAAAAACGGAATAGTAATAAAGCCTAGCCAGTTAATATATTGTCCTGTGCAAGAAACCGCGCCGCAGGAAGGGGCATTGTCAGCTAAAAAACTTAGCTTTTGAATTCCGTAATGGTAAAGTGAGATACAGCCTCCAATCACAGAAAACACAGCTGTTGTGACAGCGATACGCGCATTTTTTTGGATCAATGCTACTGTCGTCATAATGACGATTGGGTACATAAAAATACGTTGAATCCAACACAATTTACAAGGTTCATAGTGACGAATTTCAGAAAAGTATAATGAACCTAGTGTCGCTACAGCAGACACTATCCATATAAATAATAAGCCATTTTCCTCTTTTTTAGACATATCCATTCTTCCCTTCATAAAACCATGTACTTGTTCGATTATAGTTGTTCTAGTTTTATATGTAAATCAACTTACACAAAATAAGGTATGTTATGAATTTCAGTCTAAAGTATGAACGACTCAAGCAGACGTCTCCAATCCCTTAATGGTATCATTAACAGTAGTAATGCTAAAGAAGAGGTGTTTTCGTGAGGGAGAATGAGCATTCCAATATTAGTATTTTAAAGGAAATTGCTGAACTATTAAATGAAGAAACTGAAATTGTCACAATGCTAAAAGGTGCACTCATCAAATTTTTAAATGGCACTAAATTTGAAACAGGCTGGATTTTTTTTATTGATGCAAAAGGACGCTCAGAGCTTGTTGTCCATGAAAATCTACCAGAGGCATTGGAATTTAATAATTGTCATTATTTAAACAAGGGTGGCTGTTGGTGCGTCTCCCGTTATCGCAATGAAGAGCTAAAAAAAGCCTCCAATATAATTGAGTGTCAGCGAATTGAAAGTGCCATTGCAGCAAATGTTGGCGATCATGAAGGAATTACACATCATGCCACGGTACCCCTTCAATCTGGACAAGAACGTTTTGGTGTATTAAATGTTGCATCCAAGGACACGGTACGCTTTTCAGAGGAGGATCTAGCTTTATTAGAATCCGTTGCTTTTCAGATGGGTTCAGCTATTAAGCGAATTTTACTGACAAAGCAGGAGCAAGAAATGGCACTTGTGAAGGAGCGTAACCGTCTAGCACGTGACCTACATGATTCCGTTAATCAACTACTATTTTCTGTTACGTTGACAGCGAGAGCTGGTATTGAGATGACGGATGATTGTGATGTGAAAGAAACATTTAAAGAGATCCAGCATTTAACACAAGATGCACTAACAGAAATGCGTGCGCTGATTTGGCAATTGCGACCGAAGGGATTAGAAAATGGTTTACTTGAAGCCATTAAAGTATACGCTGAAATGCTTGGCTTAAAGCTACATGTTATGGTTTCAGGTGTACTGCAATTCCCCTCTCGTATTGAAGAAACATTATTTCGTGTAGCACAAGAGGCGCTCAATAATGTGCGTCGTCATGCAGGGGTGCTAGAAGCAGCCTTGTATATTACGGTTACATCAACAGATATTTTATTGGTGATTCGAGATGAGGGACGAGGCTTTGTCATCGACAATAATACAAAGCTGCTTTCAATGGGCTTACAATCCATCAAGGATCGTGCAAAATCAGTAGGTGGCACTGCTGACTGGGTAAGTGAAATTGGCAAAGGTACGGAGCTGCTCATCCGCTTGCCATATTAAGGGGGAGAGAACATGATACGTGTATTAATTGCAGACGATCATCATGTGGTGCGTCGAGGACTATTGTTTTTTTTAAAGACACAAAAGGATATTGAGGTTGTGGGAGAGGCGAAAAATGGGCATGAAGCTGTATCATTAGCAGAAAGCATTCAACCAGATATTATCTTAATGGATTTAGTGATGCCTGAGATGGACGGCATTCAGGCAACAAAACGCATCAAAGCAAAATTTCCACAAATAGAAATTCTAATGCTGACTAGTTTTTCGGATCGAGATCATGTAGTTCCAGCAATGGAGGCGGGAGCAGCAGGCTATCAGTTAAAAGATATTGAGCCAGATGAATTGGTCTTATCCATTCGTCGTATTATGCGTGGCGAAAATACATTGCATCCAGAAGCAACGACAACGCTTGAAATGGATCGTCAAGAGTCACAAAATGCACCACATTTATTAAATCCACTAACACCTCGTGAACAAGATGTGCTTGCAGAGCTGACAAAAGGAAAGAGTAATCGAGAAATTGCATCCTCACTTTTTGTCACAGAAAAAACAGTGAAAACGCATATTTCCAATATCTTTACAAAGCTACAAGTGCAAGACCGTACACAAGCAGCACTATATGCGGTGAAGCATGGTCTAACAGAGGGTAGCGGTATTTAAACATGTTTCAAAATACGTACAAAAATATAAGGCGAGCTACTACAAAACAAAGTAGTACTCGCCGTTTTTACATTATTTATATTGAACAAATAATTTTTGGGAAATCTCTAATAAGGTAGCACTTGGTGTCAGTGCTAAATCTTCCTGAAGCTTTTGTTTATATGTTTGAAAAATTTTATAAGCTTGTTCGTGAAGCCCTGCCTGAGTCAACGTGTATAAATAATGTTCAAGCTTTTGTTCATTGTAAGGGTCATACTCAAATAAAGCATGTAGAAATTCAAGAGCCTTCTCAGTATCAGAAAGAAACGTTGTTTGAAACCCCTTCTCTAATAACTCTATGTATGATTTCGTTAATCTATCTTTAGCGGCAGTTGACCACTCATAATCATCGAATACAAAGAGGCCATTTTTATAAATAGAAAGACATTGATTAATCAAAGATATGGAGGGAAACTCCAAGCGTGAAAAATCTTCATGAAGTTTTTGAAAATCATATAGATCACACACAATAGTTGGTTTCTCAAAGATATAGTATTTATTTGAAAAGACGATACAGTTTTCATAGCCGATCATATTCAAAGTCTTTCTTAAATAAGAAAGAGCGGTATGGAGATTAGATTTAGCTCGTACATAGTCTAAATCTGGCCATAGGATTTCAATTAAGTAATCCCGATGAATCGGTATGTTTGGGTGCAAAATAAAGTAAGCAAATAATTCCTTCGTCTTTTCTGTTTTAAAAGCCACTAAGCTATTATTGCTATAGACTGCGAATTGATCAAAGCATTGTACGTTTAACACAGTTTGCGTAGCTTGCTGAAGCATTTGCTGGATAGAATATTCATGCTCAATGCGAGCTACCGTTTTTTCTAAACGAGCAGGACTGATAGGCTTTAATAAATAGTCCAGACCACCAATCTCATAGGCTTGTAACGCAAATTCATGATAGGAGGTAATAAAAATTACGCTCACTTGTGGACGTTCCGTTTTGATAATATCAGCTACTTCAAGTCCAGATAATTCTTGGAGTTTTACCTCTAAAAAGATAACCTCAAACTCTAAATTAGGCAGCTCATTCAGAAAAACTTCGACACTTGTAAAGGTTTGAATAACCTGTATTTGTTGAAAGGCATGTAGTTTATTTTGAAAATAGTGTAAAGCTAAAGGTTCATTGTCTATTAAAACGGCTCGAATCATATCAAACTCTCCTTTTTACAATTAAATTGATAACGATTAAACTCTAGTTCATTTTTGGTGAAAGGCTTCCTATATAGAGTGAAGGGCAAGAAAAGTGAACATCACGTAACTTTTCTATTAAAAATTTGATACTAGAAAAAAGCAATCAATGTTGTAGGATTTTCACAGGCGAGAGTCAAAGAATCCTGTAGTATATTGTCACACACCACGTCAAATCCCTTCATAGAAAGTATTCGCCGTTCATTATATAGAAGATAAAAGTTTTTTATGTTGTGTAAGAGAATTGAAATAATTGTTTAGGCGTTTACTATTAAACTATTCTTATAAAAAAATGAAATAGCATCGTATTGGGAAATAAAAGCTGGACATGTAGCCAAAGCATTGTATTTTCTTATATTGTAAAAATAGTATAATCATTGTAATAATTAATCAGGCGTTATTATAGTACATTTGTCTTAAATAAAACTCAAAAAGTACTTAAAAAATACTTAAAAAGATAGGTTGTTAGTAATTGAAACGAAAAGTTGTATAGGAATTATGGGATATGGATGGAGGAGGATTTCGCTATGAAATTAGAACGTCTGCTAACAATGACGATGATTTTAATCAATCGAAAAAAAGTTAAGGCACAAGAACTAGCGGAGCTATTTAATGTATCCGTTCGGACGATTTATCGAGATATTGAAACACTTAGCTGTGCAGGTATCCCTGTTATTAGTCAACAAGGTGTGAATGGTGGCATTCATTTAATGGAGGGTTACCGTGTTGATAAACAAGTGTTGACGAAGGATGAGCTTATTTCACTTTCTACAGCTATTAAAAGTGCCTTGACTACCTATGAGGATTCGCACGCTGAAGCAGTTCTTGAAAAATTAACATGTATTGCTGATGACCAGGTCAAACAATCTATGGATCACCTTTTTGTAGATTTTAGTCCTTGGGGGCCGAACGTTCTTTTTAAAGAGCATATGACGACATTAAAGAATGCAATAGAGAGCATGCATTGTGTAAGCTTTTACTATTCTACTACGCATGGTGAACAAACAAGTCGGATAGTTGAACCTCATACAATTGTTCAGAAAGGAAAGACCTGGTATTTATATGCCTATTGCACATTAAGAAAGGACTTTCGTTTATTTAAACTTGCGAGAATCAAGAATTTATTGCAAGAGGAGACTATCTTTGAGCGTAAGGAAGTGAATTTAAGTGAGCTGCCATGGGGGAAAAAATGGCATCAACCACAAAACGTCGTCAATTTAGTTATTTTTTTTGATAAAGCCATCACAACATTGGTGGAGGAATCTTTTGGAGCAGAGTATATAGATCATGAGCAGTCTATCATTAATATTGCCATACCAGAGGATGAATGGCTTTATGGCTTCTTGCTTAGCTTTGGTCATCGTATAAAAATCATAGAACCGCTATATATAAGAGATATTATCCAAAAACGCGCACAAGAAATTGTCCTTTTATATAAAAATCAAGACAATTGATGACATACAGCTGTCAGGTTTCCTTTGCTATAGTAAGAACAAATAAAGCGAAAGGTGGAATGACGATGCAAAGCTATTGTCAAAGCTGTGGTATGCCATTAGTAGATGAGGCATTATTAGGTAGTGAAAAAGAAGGGCACAAAAGTCAGGAGTATTGTACATATTGTTATGAGGGAGGAGAGTTTAAACAACCTCAATTAACAGTGAAAGAAATGATCGAAATATGCGTACCACATCTTCAGGAAGATGGTATGCCTGAAAATGAGGCACGTCATATGCTGACATCCTTTTTACCAAGTTTAAAACGATGGAGAAAAGATGAATGGAAAGAGCCAAAAATGGTGGAATTGGAGTCCTTTCAAATCATAGGAATTTCAGCTCAAACAAGTAATGCAAATGAAATGACAGCACAAGCTAAAATCCCACAATTATGGGATCACTTTTACCAACAAAATATTTCAGGCCAAATAGCTGAACGTAAAAATAACAATATTTATGGTTTGTATTCAGACTATGAGACGGATGTGAATGGAGATTACGCCGTTACACTAGGTGTAGAAGTGTCAAGCAATGATGATGAAACACCAGCTGGTTTAGTCGTTAAAACGATGCCAACAGCTAAATATTTAGTTTTTACATCTGAGAAAGGAAGCTTGCCAGAGGTTGTTATCCAAGCTTGGCAAGAGATTTGGGCATGGTTTGCAAATGCTACAGTTGAACGAACATATACAGGGGATTTTGAATTGTATGATGAACGATGCGCTAATCCACAAGAAGCACAGGTAGATATTTATATCGCCATTAAATAAAAACAAGTCTCCTACCAATTAATTGGTAGGAGACTTGTCGTCGTTTTGTGGAGGAATCAATTCTACATGGGGCTCGATATGCACAAGAACCTGACAAAAGCGATTTTCGCGCATAATGGTATGCTCAATTTCTTCAGTAATGCGGTGACTTTCAAAAACATTTAAATAAGGGTCAACGGTAACCGTTATGTCGATGAAGTACATATTTCCATGTGCACGCCCTTTAAAGTCCAAGAGCTCGATTACACCATCCACATTACGGATTAAGACCGATAATGTCTCCACTTCATCAATATCAAATGCATCTGTCAGACTTTGAACAGCTTCCCAGAAGATTTCTACTGCTGTTTTAATAATTAAAAAGGCAACAATGAGGGCTGTCAGAGAATCGATGATCGGAAAGCCAAAAATAGCTCCAAAAATACCGATGGCTGTGCCGATACTAACAAGGGCATCCGAGCGATTATCAAATGCTGCTGCCTTAACAGCGGCACTTTTAATTTTTTTAGATAGTGCCAAATTATAGCGATAAACGACATACATGACAACGGCACTACCGATTGCTACATAAGCAGTTAACAGGGAAGGTGTTGTACCAGTTGGCTGCCATAAATTTTGTAAAGAATTAATAAGTACTTGGAGACCGACTACAAGCATAATGAATGATGCAACTAAAGAGGCAACCGTTTCAGCACGTAAATGTCCGTATTGGTGGTTAGAATCAGGCGGTCTTTGAGCAATGCGTAATCCAATCAGTACGGCGATGGAGGCGATGATATCCGTGGTATTGTTTAAACCATCTGCTTTTAATGCTTCTGATGTACCAATGTAGCCAATAGTAAGTTTGGCAGAGCTTAGGATTAGATATGTACCAATGGATAGCCAAGCACCTTTTTCCCCTTGCCGTAAATTTGTATAGAGCTCCATTTTGTTTCCCCCTCGCAAAACTTTCGGACATTAGAAAACGACTCCCTCTTAAAAAGGGAGTCGTTCGATCTATTTATTACGGTATTTGCTCCCATCTATAAGATGTGAAGGAAAGACCATATATATAGCTCGGATTATACAAGCGTGATTTCAATAATACCATGACAAGTACAACGAGGCAATTCAATTTCAGTCCATGACTGCGTCAAATTCATTTGATAAATCACTTTCAGGTAATTTCAGAACTTCTAAGTATAAAATATGGTGCCCATCTAATTCTTTTGCGATAAATTCAAAACCTTGCTCCTGAATACTGTCTCCTTCGACTGCATCAAAACGCTTCGTCATGAACCAACCGCCGATCGTATCAATATCATCATCTTCTATGTCAGTACCTAGTATATCATTTACATTTTCAAGAAGCATCTTAGCATTTAAAATAAAATGATTTTCTGCAATTTCCTGTACTTCTGGGATTTCATCTTCATCGAATTCGTCTTGAATATCGCCGACAATTTCCTCAATAATATCTTCAATCGTCACTAGACCAGATGTTCCGCCATATTCATCCATTAAAATGGCCATATGAATACGTTCACGTTGAATTTTTAGTAACAAATCGTTAATTTGCGTTGTTTCCATCACTCGAATAATCGGTTGCATATAGTCCATAACAGGCTTATCACCATTTTTGGAGTCTTTAATGTAAGCGGTTAACAAATGCTTCATGTTGACTAAGCCGATAATATGGTCTTTATCTCCATCAAGAATTGGATAACGAGTATACTGCTCGACACCCATTAAATCGAACACTTCTTTAATTGTTAGCTCTTTTTCAATGCCGACAATTTCAGTCCGAGGAACCATAATTTCTTTTGCAAGACGATCTGAGAACTCAAAAATACTGTTAACATATTCATATTCTGAGTTATTAATTTCTCCACCTTTTAAACTATCCGATAAAATCATTCGCAGCTCTTCCTCTGTATGGGCTACTTCTGATTCTGACATCATTTTTAAGCCGAAAAGACCAGTTAAACCACGGGCAGATCCGTTTAATAACTTAATGATTGGATACGTAATATTGTGGAATAAAATTAATGGGCCAGATAAGTTTAATGTGACAAATTCTGCTTTTTGGATGGCTAATGTTTTTGGCGCCAACTCCCCAATAACAACATGCATAAACGTTACGATTGAGAATGCAAGTATGAATGAAAGGATAGATGTAATACTACCATTCAAATTTAGAAATTCAAACACTGGGTGCAAAATGATTTCGAATGTAGGTTCACCTAACCAACCTAAACCAAGTGCAGTGATGGTAATACCTAACTGACACGCAGATAAATACTCATCTAAATCTGAAACAACTCGTTTTGCATTTTTCGCTTTCTTATGCCCTTCTGCGAGCAATTGATCAATGCGGGTAGATCTCACTTTTACGATTGCAAATTCAGTTGCAACGAAAAATCCTGTCATTATAATTAGTAGGGCGAATGCCGCCAACCTAATGGTTATCTCCAATATGTCTCCGTCCAAATAATTCCTTTGTTCCCGCCCGAATGAGGGAAGTAAACAAAGTGTACACCTCCTATGATTTAAAAAATTGTTGGATGTCTCAATAATAAATTATTTAAAAGAAAAACACAAATATTGACAACGATTTTTTCGCTAGTTTTTCCAGTACCTTTTTGAAAAAAGTAACTAGATTCAAATACCAAAAGATTGTAATTGCCATAGCTATATGCTAACTTTAAAAAGAGCAAAGATAGTTTGTTTAGGGAAAGAAGCATTTTGCATCTCATATATTACGACACGTCAAAAAATCTCAAGAGTGCTTTAGCTTGCGGATTTTTTTAAATGAATTATTTTTTATAGCTAAAAGGGGAGTCTCGATTATTTGAGACTCCCCTTTTCTATGCAAAAAAAATGTTGCCATTTTTTACTCGGTTATTCTTGTTGGAACCGTAATTTTAAACATGCCTTTTCAACATCATGAATGGTTTCCTTACTAGGTATTACGCCTGTGAAGGGAGCAATAGATACAGGTGCTTTTTCTGTAATGCCCTGCTGTGTTAATACATAATTTTTTCCATTATACGTTAAATAGAACATTTTACTTGATTTCTTCCCGAAAGAGCTAGTAGAAGAATCAAAAAAGCCCTTTAATTGACTGCAATATTCATTGTAGAAGTCGCTTTTATAGCCAGAAAGTTCTTCGAATTTTTTACTATTCATAGTACCCGCTTCATTGGTTAGTTCGAATATTTTGGTTGAAAATTCTGAAAAAAATTCTTTTACTTTTGTACGAATTAATGCTTTTGAATTATAGCTGTTTAAGTCATCCGAAAGTGTGACTTTACTCATTGAAATGGCCCCCTGCATAAAAAACATTTACTATTAAGCTGATACCATAAATGTATAAGAAAAATATACAAATTTCAACATGAATCAACATAATTAGCTTAAAGGACGTGCTATTAGTTAGTAAATATAGGTAGTTTTATGCGGAATTATTACGAAAAAATGACTACTTTTTTAGTCGTATACGTGGAACAGCATGAGTTCATGTATCATTTTTTTAACATCCTCTTCGTTTGGTGGAATTGGTCCTATCCATTGAATTGTCCCATCCTTTATATATTCAGCCTGATATCGTTGTCGTTGATAAAAAAATGAAATAGCCCACCCAGGAATTTGGGAATTGTCAAATAATGGTTTAAAACTGAAATGCTGAATCATCATCTAAACCTCGTTTCTATTGTATGTAGTTCATATTATTCAAGGATAATGGTAATTTTGCAACTATTCGCTTTTAGGATAGAAGTTAATAGCATAAGATTGGAAATTCTAAAGAGGATATTTCTTTCGTAGAAAATCATTGCTCTGCTATAATGAGTGCAGAAGGCGACAAAATACGCCAATCGTGAATACAATTGAAATGAGAGGATACTAATGGATAATTTTATCGTGACATTACTTTTTATGGCGATTATTGGGGCGGCAATTGGTGGCGTAACAAATCATCTGGCCATTAAAATGCTTTTTCGTCCACATAAAGCAATATATATTAAAAACTGGCGATTACCGTTTACGCCAGGTCTTATTCCAAAACGACGTGATGAATTAGCAAAACAGCTTGGTCTCACAGTAGTAAATTACTTATTAACGCCTGAAACATTTAGAAAGAAATTTTTCTCAAAAGATATTCAGGACAAAGTAGAACAATTTGTGCAAGCAAAGGTTGAAGAGACAGTCTTTACAAACGATAAAACCATTCAGGATTGGCTAAACTTAGCAGGATTTTCACAACTGTCAGCTACCATTGAGCAGAAGGTTGAAGCGATAGTTGAGGGACAATTTTCGGCAGTAAAGAATACACTATCAACAAAATCAATTCGTTCTCTGCTATCTGATGATATTCAAAATACGATTGATGCTAAAATTCCTGTAGCGGTTCATCATATTTTAGAAAAAGGTGAGGATTACTTTTTATCACCAGAAGGCGAAATGACAATCAAGGCGATGATTGATGATTTTTTATCATCAAAAGGCTCTCTTGGTGGCATGATCAATATGTTTTTAGGTGATTCCTCCTCACTTGTTGGTAAAGTTCAACGTGAGCTTGTGAAGTTTTTACAAGCGCCAGGAACGTCAACATTACTAACAAAAATATTTACACAGGAATTGGAAAAATTAAAAGATCGACCAGCAATGGACTTTTTACAAGACGTTCAATTTGAACCAATTTTATCGAAATTACAAGTGTACGTGAAAGAGCAATTAGCAATCGCTGAACGTTTAAATCAACCGATTTCTTATTACTGGCCTGAAGGAAATGAGTGGGCGAAGTATACGGTGATTCCACAAGCTATAGAAAAAGCTTTTGTGAAAGCTGAGGAAAAACTTGAGGATGTACTAAAACGTTTAAACTTACAAGAGGTTGTTAGAGAGCAGGTAGACTCTTTCCCAGTAGAAAAATTAGAGGAGCTTGTATTAGGTATTTCAAAACGTGAGTTTAAAATGATTACCGTATTAGGTGCAGTTCTTGGTGGATTGATTGGGATTGTGCAAGGTTTAATTGTTTACTTTATTTAAAAGGAGAATGTATGAATGATTAATATTTATAATGACATTAATGCGTTAGAGGCAACTTTTCGGAAGATTCCTGAGTTTGAAGCTTTAAAAGCTGCAGTTGAAGTTGTAAAGAATGATGAAGAGGCATTAAATGTCTTTAAAAACTTCCGTAAAATCCAAATTGATTTACAGAAAAAACAATTAGCAGGTGAGGATATACTGGAAGATGAGCTTGTCTATGCACAAAAAGCAGCACAGCTTGCACAGCAAAATGAAAAAATCTCAACGATGCTTGAGTCAGAAATGAAGTTAAGTAAAGTAATCGAAGAAGTGAATCGCATTTTAATAAAACCTATTCAAGGTTTAT
This sequence comes from Lysinibacillus sp. FSL K6-1151, assembly GCF_038630755.1. Classification (NCBI taxonomy): domain Bacteria; kingdom Bacillati; phylum Bacillota; class Bacilli; order Caryophanales; family Bacillaceae; genus Lysinibacillus; species Lysinibacillus sp. FSL K6-1151. Next base: position 3,868,495 of record NZ_CP152040.1, on the reverse strand, counting down.
ACGAAGGAATTCAATAAATAAAAATGTGATAAGTCGCAATTTAAAAAGGAATAATTGTCCTCGGAATTGCACATATAACAAGTAAGAAGAAAACGTGTATCCGCAAGTGGTCGGTACACGTTTTTACTTTATGTATAAGTCAGGGAGTATCGGAGGTTATGATTATGCATGTCATCATTGAATGGACTTATAAAACACCAAAAGGAGCAACAACTGTTTTACGTTCAGCTGAAATGCCTGCTGCTCAAGCATTATTACTAGCAGAGGATATGGAAAGAACGGGAAGAGTAAAATCGTTACATTGCATAGATCGGCAAGATACCAATTGGTCACTGAAAGAGCTAAAAGCCTATTTAAAGGAAATAGAGACGGAGCCGCATAATATTACTGTCTATTTTGATGGTGGGTTTGACCTTGGGACAAGGCAGGCAGGGTTAGGATGTGCCATTTATTATGAACAAAATGGTAAACCTTTCCGATTAAGAAAAAATGCCTTTTCGTCTGAACTAAAATCAAACAATGAAGCAGAGTATGCGGCACTTTATTTAGGTTTAGTGGAGCTGGAATTGTTAAATGTTCACCATTTGCCTGTGAAAATTATAGGAGATTCGCAAGTAGTCATCAATCAGTTAAATGGGGAATGGCCTGCTTTAGAAAAGGAGTTAGCAAGCTGGGCAGATAAAATCGATGCCAAGCTAGAGCAGTTTAACATTCAACCGGAATATCAGCTGGTCTCCCGTAAGGATAATGCTGAAGCGGATCGTCTTGCTACACAAGCGTTAAATGGTATAGATATTACGGGCTTGAGAGAGATTGTAAAAGACTAACGAAGAAGAGGAGGCAGTAGTGACTGTTACCTCTTCATAGTGTTGAAAAACAAAACCATCCATAGAATTTTTGCAAAAGGTGAACATGGATTTCCGTTGCAGGCTACTTGCTTTCCTGTGGGTGATCGGGAGTCAAGTAGCCTTCCACTTCAATTCATAAAAATGTTTCTTGTTAGCAAAGGTTTTGTAATAAAGTGAAGTATTCACTTTAGCAAAGGTTTTCAAATAAAGTGAAGGTATTCACTACTCTTTCTGGAGGGGGGTGTCACTCATCGCTTCTCCACATTGACAATAAGAGACTATCCTTTCTCTACTCATAAAAAATAATGAGTTATTTTCACTACGGCTCGTATGAAAGATAAGGAAAAGACACTTTTGTACATGGTTGATTGGAGTGAACGCAGTGAGTGAAGCTTGCTCATCGAATGCCCCCTGGAAAGAACAATGGCAGAACGGACATCAACCATCGCCTTTCAAAATGGCTGTTTCTGCTGATGACATCACCTTTTTTCATAAATTTCTCTGCTTATGATGAAACTTTTCCCATTTTAAAACTACTACTCCTTTGAACCCAAACAATAAGGAGAGATTTTTATGAACATGAAAAAGTTAGCACCAGTGGCAATGACTGCATTATTATTTGGAAGTGCCATAGTGCCAGTAGCTTCAGCAAATGAGCAGCATGCTACAGAAGCAGAAGTACCACAAATTCAAATAGATCCAGTACACATTTTCAATAATACGCGTGGTACTGTGGAAGATGTTCGTGTTGGAGAAAACATTACATACTACACTGTAAAAGACGGCGAGCAAATAAATGTATTAGAAATGACGAAAGATACTCTTGTGTTTGACAATACAGGTAAGAAAGTGGATCTTCAAAAAGGAGATAAAGTAATCGCTTATACATTTGCCAACAAGCCTCAAAAATATATTTATCCACCACAATTCAATCCTGAGGTTGTCATTGTAGAATCAGAAGAAGTTGGCTTTGTTGAAGTTGATTATTACTTTGAGGATTTAACGAATACGTATGATATGTTAAAACTAAATATCGGTAATGAAACAGAGCTATTAAACGCAAAAAGTGAAAAAGTAGAGGCTAAAGATTTAACAGAGAAGCACCTAGTTGTTTTCTATACAGCCTCTACTAAAAGTATTCCAGCACAAACAACACCATCTAAAGTGATTGTACTGGATGATTATCCCGCAACTACGACGAATCCAGTAAATGAAGAAATTGATAAAATTATCACATCAGACTCTTACGAAGTAGCTGGTACAAAAATGGTGCCATTACGTATAATTGCTGAAAAGCTTGGCTTCAAAGTGGACTCAACTGGTAAAGGGGCTATTCTTACAAAGGGAAATATGTCTTACACATTGAAGCGTGGAGAAACAACATTTGGCTATAATAAAGCATTACGCACACTAAAAGTAGCACCAACACTGAAAGACACAAAAACCTATGTACCGGTTGAATTTGTTGAAGAATATTTAAAATAAAAGATTAAAGATGATATCAATAGCTGAAAAAGTCTTTTTGACCAAGGCAAAAGGTTGATTTTCGCTCCGCCAACGTCCTTTCCATGGACGTCCGACTCTGGGAGGATAGCGAGACGGCGAAACTGATTTTGTTCGGCGTAAAAGCAGCAAGTAAGTGGCCTAAAACGAAAAGCCTTTTTCGAAAGTTTATTGTTTGTTTTTTAACACTAGGAGAGTATGCCGAAAGTTTTTGGCATACTCTTTTCATTTGTGGTCATTATGCTATTGCTATGGGATAGTAGTTTTTCAAGGAAGCATAGGTAGGATACCTTTTTGCAAATTGTTGAAGACATTGCTTAAAAGACACTGTATTCATAAAATTTTTGGCTAATGTCATTTCATCTGAATACAGTAAAAATTGCTGGGAGTGTTGTTGAATAAATTCTCTTGCTTTTTCATAGTGCTCATTGATAGAGATGGCACCATAAATGTCTTGTTGGTTGATTATATAGATAAAATCACAAAGAACATGATGTGTGCCATATCTAAATAAAACCGTTACATATAATGTTTTTTCATCACAACGTTCTAAGTCAAACTGGTGAAATGTTATTTCTATTTGATGTATAAAGCGAGAAATGTCTATTCGGTTGCTATTTTTTAAAATAAACACTATCAACACCACCTTTTTAAAAATTATAATGATAAAGAAATAGTTTGTCTATTTGAAAATTGAATATTCTGTTATTTTAGGATTGTAATTGTTACTTTGCTTAAAGACATAGAAATTTGTTAAACTTAAATCTGCACTATATCTGGAATAAGAAAAGAAGAGAGCGAAATAAGATGAAAATTATTCACATAGATCAAAAATATCCTGAGGATTGGATAAGGGTATTAAATCATATAGCGAATTTATTTTTTGAGGACTCCAAGCTGAAGGTAGAACCAGAGGGAGCAGATATGTCTGCATCATTTGATTATCAGACTGGGGACGATTTTTCCATTTCTACAAAAGCCGTATTGACTGTAGATGGGCAGCAATATACAAATGAATATAGCATTCAATATGAATCAGCAGCGACTGATCGTGAGCTAAATATTCGTATGAAACGTGCATTATCACATGTATTTTTAAATGTGCTTGAGCAGCATACGGGGATGCATCAGCAATGGGGGATTTTAACAGGTGTGCGCCCAACAAAGCTTTATCATAAATTTAGAAAAGAAGGGAAAAGTGAACAAGAGATTGCTGATCTTTTGATTCGAGATTTCCGTTTATCAGAGGACAAGGTGGCACTATTAAAGGAAATTGTGGAACGACAATTAGTAACCATTCCTGATATAGATGAGATTGGGCAAGAGATTAGTGTTTATATCGGCATTCCATTCTGTCCGACGAAGTGCGCGTATTGTACTTTCCCAGCCTATGCGATTGGTAGTAACCGTAAGCAAGGTCGTGTGGCAACCTTTTTAGATGGCTTGCATATTGAGTTGCGCGAAATGGGCAAATGGTTAAAGGACAATAATATGAAAATCACCTCTATCTATTGGGGAGGCGGCACACCAACTTCAATTGAGGCAGATGAAATGGACGCCTTATATCAAACAATGTATGAGTCTTTCCCAAATCCCGAAACAATTCGAGAGGTGACTGTTGAAGCCGGCAGACCAGATACAATTACACCTGAAAAATTAGAGGTACTAAAAAAATGGGGCATTGATCGTATTAGCGTTAACCCGCAATCATATACAGATGAAACATTAAAAGCAATTGGTCGTCATCATACGGTTCAGGAAACCATTGATAAGTTTTGGCTTGCACGAGAATCAGGTATGAACAATATTAATATGGATCTCATTATTGGATTACCGAATGAAGGGGTAGACGAGTTCCAGCATTCTTTAGAAGAATCTGCTAAGATGCAGCCAGAATCATTAACGGTTCATACGCTATCATTTAAACGAGCGTCAGAGATGACACGTAATAAGGATAAATACAAAGTAGCGGATCGCGATACAGTGGCCGAAATGATGGAAATGGCACAGGTTTGGACTAAAGAAAATGACTATGTTCCATATTATTTATACCGTCAAAAAAATATTTTAGGTAATTTAGAAAATGTCGGCTATAGTAAGGCTGGTGAAGAAAGTATCTACAATATTGTGATTATGGAAGAGGTGCAGACAATCTTAGGGATTGGCTGTGGAGCATCCTCTAAATTTGTTCATCCTGAGACAGGAAGAATTACGCAATTCCACAATCCGAAAGATCCAGCAGCCTATATTATGACCTTTGAAGAGGCTATTGGGAAAAAAATAGAGTTTTTAGATGAATTATATAAAGCATAAAGGTAAAGGCAATCTGCGTTGTTCAGGTTGCCTTCATTATTTGTAGTGTTCGCAATGTACAGGCCATTTTTAAAATAACGGCATCCTCGAAATATTGTGGGTCGTAGCCTGTCATTTCTCTTATTTTATTTAATCGGTAGGTAAGCGTATGACGATGAATAGCCAGTTGTTGTGCACAAAGCTTTAATTGTAAATTACAGTCAAAAAATGATTGTAATGTTTCCAACTGTTTAGCATCCATATTTTTCAGTATACGATGATGAAATGCTTGTACTTCTTCTGATTCTCGAGGCTTAAAAAGAGAAAATAACTCGACATCTTCAAAAAAGGTTAATTCATTCTGGACTGTTGCAAATTCTAGCGCTGTTCTTGCGCCTTGGTAGCTATAGGGAAGCTGTGATAGATGTTGCACAACAGGACCAATACCTATTTGAAGAGAAGGCAGCTTCTGTTTCTGTTTGCGTAGCGCTTTGATAATGGGACGACAACTCTGTTCTTCACAATTTGTCAGCAGAATATAGTATTCTTGCAATTGGCTATGACCGGCAAGAATAGGCTGTTTATAAAATAAATCCTCAAAAAAAAGGGGAATTGAATTTTCTACGTAAGATGTCTCATTAAAGCTCACTAAAATCACTTGAAAGGGAGCTTTTAGAGCAAAGGGTAATTTTTGAATTCGTTCATTTAAGGCTGCATCTAACTTACTACCATGAACAAGTGCTTCAAATATATAATCATTATTTTTTCGTTGCCATTCACTTTTAGATTCAACAATGGCTTGGTGTGTCATAATTTCTGTTGTGAGTTGTACAAGATTGGCAATTTCAAACATATCCTCAGACTCTCCTGTGATGCCAATAACCCCTACTACTTCATCCTGATACATGATTGGCATATTAATGCCTGGTTTTGTGTTCGGATACTGCTCGATATTTTCTTCGTTAATAATTAATGTCTCTTTTGTTTGTGTCACATGAAGGGCACCTTCATGAATATTTTCCACCCTCATTTTATCGCCAGAGGCTAAAATCACGCCACTTGGGCTAATGACGTTAATATTGTGGCGCAAACGTAGCATCGTTTGATGTACGATTTCTTCTGCTAATTTTTTCGTCAACATGTTTATACACCTCGCATAAAAAACAGCCTGTTATAGGACAGTTAAATTGTACACCCATTATAATGTTTTCTGAATTTATTGTCATTATAATAAATTGTAAGCGCTTAACTTAGGATATGAAAATTTACGTAAATGTCAATGGACGACATAAGTGGAGGTATAGCATGAAGGTCATCATTAGTCCAGATTCCTACAAGGGTACTCTGTCAGCAGTTGAAGTAGCAAAATCAATGCAGGAAGGAATCCTGGATGCGGATCAATCGATTGAAACAATCGTATTACCAGTTGCAGATGGGGGAGAAGGCACGCTACAATCACTGATTGCCTCTACAGAAGGTCAATATTTTTCTGTAAACGTCCTAGATCCATTGGGAAGGGCAATTCAGGCTCAATATGGAGTGTTGGGGGATCAAGTAACATGTGTTATAGAAATGGCCCAAGCATCTGGCATTATGCTGCTACAAGATAATGAGAAAAATCCAGAGCTAGCTACATCTTATGGCACTGGCCAGTTAATTAAAGCCGCACTCGATCAAGGCTATAGAAAGTTTATTATCGGCATTGGTGGAAGTGCCACGAATGATGCTGGGATTGGAATGTTACAGGCATTAGGCGTTCGATTAATGACGGAGGATGGTTCAGAGCTAGAGGCTGGAGTTTCTAATTTAGTGAAATTAAATGTTATAGATATTAGCCAGCTAGATGCTAGATTAGCCGAGGCGACATTTACAATAGCCTGTGATGTTGATAATCCGCTCATTGGTGAACGAGGGGCAACAGCCATTTTTGGTCCACAAAAAGGTGTCCGAAAACAGCAGATTGCCGAATTTGATCGCTGTTTAAAGCATTTTGCAGATATTGTTGAAGCTCAATTTTCCATTCGGCTGCATGATTATAAAGGTGCGGGAGCTGCTGGGGGAATGGGTGGTGCTTTAATCGCATTTTTAAATGGAACATTCCATGCAGGGATTGATATTGTATTAGATGCTGTACAGCTTCAGGCACATTTAGTAGAGGCACAGTTTGTGATAACAGGAGAAGGTAAATCCGATCTACAAACATTACATGGTAAGGCACCATTGGGTGTGGCAAAGGCTGCTAGACTTGCTAAGGTAGAGGCATTGTTATTATCGGGAGGAATCGATGGAAAGGCGAAGACAGCTCTGCAAGAGTATTTTACAGTTATCGAATCTTTAGTAGATGAGGAGACTAGTGTGCAGCAGGCGATGCAAGATCCTACGCACTATATTCGCTTAAAAACTAAGAGATTGATTGAGCGTACCATACAAAAGGGGGATGACTAGATGTTGTTCATCATTATTTTAATAGGGGTATTATTTGTTGTACTGGGGACGGCTAAGTTAAAGCTTCACCCGTTTTTAGCGCTATTAATTAGTGCTTTCTTTGTTGGAATGGCATCAGGGATGCCATTATTATCAGTCGTTGAAAGTATTAATACTGGATTTGGTGGCTTGATGACAAGCATTGGCTTAGTTATTATCGCTGGTACGATTATAGGCTTAATATTAGAAAAGTCAGGTGCTGCCTATCGAATGGCGGAAGTCGTGTTAAGAATTGTAGGGCCAAAGCGTCCTCAATTAGCGATGTCTTTAATTGGCTATATCGTGTCCATTCCAGTGTTTTGTGATTCAGGCTTTATTATTTTATCCAGCTTACAAAAATCATTGGCAAAGCGAGCAAATGTCACAATTGCTTCAATGGCAGTAGCTTTAGCAACGGGCTTATTTGCTACACATGTATTAGTACCACCAACTCCAGGACCTATTGCAGCAGCAGGGAATATTGGTGCTGCGGATTATTTAGGAACGGTCATTGTCATTGGTTTATTAGTAGCGATACCAGCGACATTTGTAGGTTATCTATGGTCGGTGAAAGTGGCGACAAAGATTCGAGTACCCGAAGATGAGGTAGAGGCATTAGATTATGAGGAAGTGATTAAATCTTTTGGCAAAATGCCGTCAACATTTAAAGCCTTTTTGCCAATCGTTTTACCAATTGTGTTAATTGGTCTAGGTTCTATAGCAGCATTAGTTGGTGATACAGAATCGACATTCAATACAATCTTTAAATTTTTAGGTTCACCAACAGTAGCTTTATTTTTAGGTGTAGCATCGGCATTTTTATTATTACCTGAAATTAGTGAAACGACATTAACGGGCTGGATTGGTGAAAGCTTAAAAGAAGCGGCTCCTATTTTACTTATTACAGGAGCTGGCGGTTCATTTGGAACTGTTATTAAAAATGCTGGTGTTGGAGAAATGCTTCAGGAAATGGATTTAGGCATGTTTGCATCAGGTACATTATTCCTTCTTGTGCCATTTATTGTAGCAGCAGCATTGAAAACAGCTCAAGGTTCTTCCACAACGGCACTTGTGATCACCTCTACTTTAGTAGCGCCAATGCTTGTAACATTAGGAATTGAGGGAGCGGTACCGTTAGCATTAGTGGTGATGGCAATTGGTGCTGGAGCAATGACAGTTAGTCATGTGAACGACAGCTTTTTCTGGGTAATTACACAGTATAGTGGCATGGAAGTCACACAGGCCTATAAAGCACAAACGGTCGCAACTTTATTGCAGGGTCTTGTCACAATTACAATTACGATGATTTTATGGTGGATATTCGTTTAAAGAAGAAGGAGAGCGGCCCATGGCTAGCTCTCTTTTTGTATAATAGAAAAAGAGAAAGGAAGTTAGTTGATGAAAAAGATAATAGTATTGCTCCTTTGTATTTTTTTAATAGCAGGCTGTACTGAGGCAATCAAGCCAGAGAAAATGGCTGTAACGGCTGGTCATGATATGCGCGTTCATTTTATTGATGTGGGTCAAGGGGATTCTATATTGATTGAATCACCAAATGGTAAAACAATGCTTGTGGATGGAGGAGTGAAAGGTGCAGGGCAGCAGATTGTCTCTTATTTAAAGGAACTTGGAGTGAGCAAGCTCGATGTAGTTGTAGCGACACACCCAGATGCAGATCATATTGGCGGTCTCATTCCTGTGTTAAATTCACTTACGATTGAGCAATTTTATGATTCGGGTAAAGTACATACATCCCAAACCTTTGAAGAAATGCTGACACTAATTGATGAAAAAAATATCCCTTATTATGTGCCAAAAACAGGTGAAACTATTGAGTTTGATAAGGATGTAACTGTGAAAGTATTGAATGCGAATGAGCAGGCATCAGATAATAATGATGCTTCCATTGTTTTAAAAATGACTTATGGCAATGTCTCTTTTTTATTAACAGGAGATGCTGGAGTAGCATTAGAAAAAGAAATGCTGCAGTATGATGTAACAGCAACTGTTCTGAAGGCAGGGCATCATGGCTCTAACACAAGTAGCTCACAGGAATTCATTCGGGCTGTAAAACCAGAAGTCACGATATTAAGTTACGGGGAAGATAATAAATATGGCCATCCACATGCAGAAGTAGTAGATCGTTTGCAGGCTATTGGTAGTAAAATCTATGCCACAGCGGATTTAGGAACGATTACGGTATCCACAGATGGGGTAAACTATACAGTGAATGGGAAGGAAACTTCTAAAGTGGAAACTAGCAAAAAACCTACCGAAATAGAAGTATCCGCTCCAGCTATTGAGATCGTCAGCAAGGATTTAGTTACTGAAATTGTAGGCATTAAAAATAATGGACAACAAGCTGTTTCTTTAAAGGATTGGCAGCTTGTTTCAATTGAAGGGAATCAAGTGTTTAATTTTCCAAATCTCACTTTACAGCCAGGGAAAATAATTTATATTACAAGTGGAGCTAATGCAAGAGAAGGGCAAAATTATTTGAAATGGACAACTAAACAGATTTGGTTAAATGATGGAGATGCTGCGCAATTACGCAATGAGAAAGGGGAACTTGTCAGTGAGCTCGAGTAAATACACATTAGACCGTATTGAAGATGGCTATGCGATTTTCTTAATGTTTCCAGAGGAAGAGGAACAACTCATTATTTCACAGTCAGCCATGAACAAGCCAGTGCAAGTAGGTGATCGTGTGCAGATAGAAGAAAAAGATGGCATTTACTATATTGAAATTTTACAAGATGAAACACAACAAAAAAGAGCAGACATTCAAAGTTTAATGAACCGTTTGCGTAATAAACATAATTAATAGATGACAAGCTGTGAAGATTTGACGCACAGCTTGTTTTTAGATAGAGGAATTGTACTTAATTTGTTATCCTAAATATTTTGAAAATATGCTAAAATAGTAGTATTAATCGTGAGCTAGGAGCGGACAAAATGTCGATAAATACAATTATTTTTGATTTAGATGATACATTACTATGGGATAAAAAATCGGTCAAAACAGCATTTGAAAAAACATGTGACTATGCTGCAACAGTACATCATGTGAACCCTGCTGAGCTAGAGGAAGCGGTTCGTCGAGAGGCACGTGCTTTATATGAAGGTTATGAAACATATGATTATACCGTTTTAATTGGTATTAATCCGTTTGAAGGTCTTTGGGGAACTTTTGATGACGCTACAGATTCTTTCAAAAAAATGAAAGAAATTGTTCCTAGTTATCGTGCAGCGGCTTGGACAAAAGGGTTAGCTGCTCTTGGTATTGAGGATACAGCGTTTGGAGCCGAGCTAGGAGAGCGCTTTGTAGCCGAGCGTAAAGTAGCGCCATTTTTATACGAAGATACTTTTGCGGTGTTAGATGAATTAAAAGGAAAATATCAGCTTGTCTTGCTAACAAATGGTGCACCAAGTCTGCAAAACTTAAAACTAGAAATCACTCCAGAAATTGCCCCCTATTTTGATCACATTATTATTTCGGGAGACTTTGGTAAAGGGAAGCCGGATGCGTCCATTTTTGAATATGTTATGGAAAAAGTAGGAATTACCGCTGATGAGGCCATTATGGTTGGCGATAATTTGAATACCGATATTTTAGGCTCATCACGTGTGGGTATGCGCAATGTATGGATTAATCGTGAAAACCATATTGCTGATGGTGCTGTGATACCTTCCTATGAGGTAGACTCTTTGACAGCATTGATGGAGCTTGTAAATAAGCTATAATATAAAAATGTACTGATCCCTCATGGAGTCAGTACATTTTTTGTTAAAAATAGACATTTAGTCCAAGATATAAACATGTAAAAGCTATAGCTATACAAAGCTGGACAAGAGCGCTAGCTATTAAGTAACCCTGAGGTTCACCAGCCTTTTTACGATAATAGATTTGCATAAAGGAGTAGAGTGAGAAAAGGCCATAAATAATTACTGCATGAATAGTATGGTGTACAAGATAGATAACAAATGAAATGCCTCCAAACAACACGAGCATGATGGCATTGGCAATGGCATGCTCAACTGTCGCAGCAAAAAAGCGACGTTCTGTATAAGGCATTCTTTTTTTAGCAATCCACAGTATGAAATGCATAAGTAGGATGAAAATGTTCCCAATAATAAGTTTCGTCGACCGCTTCTCATCATAAAAATAGCGTAGTGAGTCAAATGACTCTTCAATCAGAAAGGCTTGCTGTGTTTCAACATTGAAGAAAATCTTGTTATTGAGTACCTTCCATTTCTCTTGTGTACGGTCATTATAGAGAATCAAAATATCATAGATAGTACCACTTTTCCACTGACTAGCGGATATTGTTACAGGAGAAGCGTTGTCCCAATTTTGTTGTAGCTGTGTGATAGCCTTTGCATGAGCATAGCATTGCTGAGGAACATAAAGGCAAGAATCCTGTGCTATAAAGGTTTCCTTGTTCATATTCTCCTTTAAATAGATTCGTTGGATTGCTTTGGAGGAATCCATTGTTGTAGGAGAATTAGTAGGACTTTGAACAAAAGATAATAGTAATATAGAAAGAACTACTATAAATAGCAATGACACAGAAGGAATTTTCCATCTATTTTTAGTCTTTTGTTTATTAATTACTGAGGGCTCTGTCATATTGCGTAATAATTTTTTTTGCTGCTGATCAGATAACATTAAATCATCTAAGTGTTGCCATGTCTTCTTATCATTCTTCATCCATCTCACCTCCTAACTGTTTTTTTAATGCGATGAGTGCTCGTTTTAATGTGTTTTTTACTTTTCCCTCATTCCAGCCAAGGATAGTGCAGGTTTCCTCGATGGATAGTCCTTCTATTTTGCGCAGAATGATTACATCACGATAGGTGATTTTTAGTTTACGAATAGCAAGATATAGCATCTTGGTATCTTCTTGTTGCATCAGCCATTGATGAGGAGAAGGTGACGCTTGTTCTTCATGCTGTTGTAAAAAAGGGACAAACTGAATTATCCTTTTTCGACGATAATGATCATAGGCAAGGTTACGTGCAGTGCACCGCAACCAAGCGAGATCGGCTCCTTCTTTTATTGTTTGGTGATGTTTCAAATAACGGACAAAGGTTTCCTGTGTATAATCCTCCGCTAATTTTTCATCATTTAGTAAGTAATATAAGTATTTAAAAATGGTGTGGTTATGTAAGTAAAATATTTCTTCTATCTTCAAGCTGTACACCTCCTTTTCTTTAAAGACGAAGAACCCTTAGAAAAGTATCATTTTACCAAAATAAAAAGCAGAGAGTAGAGACTCCCTGCTTCTTGTTATGATTAATTATAGGTTAATGGCTTTTACCTCATCAATGTTTTCAAGCTGTGCTACAAAAACTAAATCTTCTTCAGTTACAACATTATCAACCGTTAGCATCATAACCGCTGTACCACCAACCTGTGCACGGCCAACTTGCATTGTTGCGATATTGATTTCTTTTTCTGCAAGCTTTGTTGCTACACGGCCAATTGCACCTGGTTTGTCCGTATTTTTAATGTAAAGAAGGTGACCTTGTGGAATGACGTCCACAACATAGTCTTCTACTTTTACGATACGTGCACCTAAACCGTTTAATAATGTACCAGCTACTGTATGCGTTTCATTAGCAGTAATAATTTCAATTGTAATTAAGCTTGTAAAGCCTTTAGCAGTTGTTGTTTTGTGCTCATTAATTTTCATGCCGATACGTTCAGATAAGTAACGGGCATTGACATCATTTACATGATTACCATGATTTTTTGCTAATAAGCCTTTTAGTGCATTTGAAGTTAATGGACGTACATCATAGTTTGCTACTTCACCAGCATAAGATAGGTTGATTTCTTTTACAGGCTCTGTTGTTAATTGTGATAGGAATGAACCAAGCTTTTCAGCTAATTCAAAGAAAGGCTCAACTTGTGCAAGAAGCTCTTTCGGAATAGATGGCATGTTTACAGGGTTTGTTACGGTACCTGTTTTATAAAATTTAATGATGTCATTTGATACATCAACCGCAACAGATTCTTGTGCTTCAATTGTCGATGCACCTAAGTGAGGCGTTGCGATTACCTGTGGTAAAGTCAGTAGCTTATGATCTGTTGCTGGTTCAGAAACAAATACATCTAGGGCAGCACCAGCTACTTTTCCTGCTACGATTGCATCATATAAATCATCTTCATTGATAATTCCACCACGTGCACAGTTAATGATACGCACGCCATCTTTCATCATCGCAAATTTTTCTTTATTAATAAGATTACGTGTTTCAGGAAGAAGTGGTGTATGAACTGTAATGAAATCTGCTGCTTCGCAAATTTCTTCAACTGATGCTTTTGTTACACCTAATTCTTTTGCACGTTCATCTGTTAGGAAAGGATCGTATGCCATAACATTCATACGTTGACCTTTTGCACGATAAGCTACTTCAACACCGATTCGTCCAAAGCCTACAACACCCAACGTTTTATTTTTTAGCTCAACACCAACATAAGATTTGCGATCCCATTTTCCATTTTTTAATGTATTAAAAGCTTGTGGAATATGACGGGCAAGTGAAGTCATCATTGCGATTGTATGCTCAGCAGCTGAGTTTGTGTTACCATCTGGTGCGTTGACAACGATAATGCCATGTTCAGTAGCAGCAGCAAGGTCAATATTATCGACACCCACACCAGCACGACCAATTAATTTTAAGTTTTTAGCTGCTTCGATCACTTCACGTGTCACAGTTGTTTGAGAACGAACAAGTAATACATCCACATCTGCAATTTTAGCGATTAATTGTTCTGGTGCAAGACCAGTGTCTACAATAATGTTTAAATCTAAATCTTGCTCCTGACGTAATGGGAAAATACCATCCTCACTTAGTGGATCAGCGATAAATACGTTAATGTTTTTTGTTGCAGTAGTCATTATAATTAGCTCCTTTTTAATAAATATGGGTTGTGGATTTATCTACGACAGTCTGAAATTTGTAAAATTCGAACATCTTACAGCATGCAAACGATCTCCTTTCTAAATCGAAAACAATATAAAAAGCCTTCCACGCCTTACAGACACAGTTATTGTGTTGTAAGGGGCGAAAGGCTGAATAAACATTGGTTCGCGGTACCACCCTTAATCACTGCTGGAAAATTTATTCTGGCAGTCTTAGCTATATGCGTAACGCGCATGGGACGGATAAGCTTACTGTTAAGTTGTTCGGCTTATCTATTCTGGAGTGGAACTATTATCGTAGAAATCACTGATTTACACCAACCATCAGCTCTCTTTGGATTTTCTTGTGACTAGTATGTCTCCGTCGTTATATTTTGTGTGATTAAATTTGTTAACATCATAATCCCTATTGTTCACCTTTGTCAACGATATTTCTGAAAAACTTAAAAAATACAGACTTCAAAAGTCTGAATAATAACTAAAAACGAACATTATTCGTTTTATTAGTGTTTAATATTCGTCTTTTCGGAGGATACAATGAAAGCGTTAACGATATTTGAAAAGTGCGATAGTATCAGTGTTCCATGTAGTTTACGGTTAAAAAATTATATGGTAATTAAATGGAATGAATTAGATGATTTATGCTATTCCTTGATGATTTAAGTGTAAGAAAGCGAACATTTTCGCTTGTCACATTTTAGACAAAAAATTAGATTTTAGAAGGTAAACAGACTGTGAGAGAAGAATGTTAGTTAAGGATGATTTGATTTGGGGGTGTAAAAATGCAGTACGATGTTGCAATAGTTGGTGCTGGACTTGCGGGTTTAGTTGCTGCTTGTGAGTTAATCGATGCAAAGAAAAAAGTTCTTTTAGTAGATCAAGAGCCTGAAAATTCAATAGGGGGACAGGCATACTGGTCTTTTGGTGGGATATTTTTAGTAAATTCTCCAGAGCAGCGAAGGCTTGGAATTAAAGATAGTAAAGAACTGGCGTGGCAAGATTGGCAAGGAACTGCAGGCTTTGATCGTTTAGAAGATGAGGATTCGTGGGCTTATAAATGGGCCAGAGCCTATGTTGATTTTGCTGCAGGTGAAAAATATGACTGGTTAAAGTCAAAAGGTATCAAATTTTTCCCTGTGGTTGGATGGGCAGAACGGGGAGGCTCTTTAGCGGGAGGACATGGCAATTCTGTACCAAGATTTCATATTGTATGGGGAACTGGTCCTGGCATAGTAAAGCCGTTTGTAAATAAAGTAAAGCAAGCTATGAAAGATGGATTTATCGATTTTAGACCAAGACATCGTGTGGATGAATTTATACAACATGATGGAAAAATTACAGGAATCAGTGGAACAGTGCTAGCAGAAACCTTTATTAATCGAGGTGAAAAAAGTTCGAGATTGGGGATTGGCGAATTTTCCTACGAAGCCGATGCCGTGATTATAGCAAGTGGCGGTATTGGGGCTAATTTTGATTTAGTAAGAAAAAATTGGCCTGCACGACTTGGGACTCCTCCTAAAAATATGGTATGTGGTGTGCCAGCTTACGTTGATGGGAGAATGCTAGAAATCACAGAACATGCTGGAGGACGTATTGTAAACCGCGATCGCATGTGGCATTACACAGAGGGATTAAGAAATTGGGATCCAATTTGGCCCAACCATGGCATTCGTATTTTACCAGGGCCTTCCTCCTTATGGTTTGATGCAGAAGGTAATCGATTCCATGCACCCAACTTCCCAGGCTTTGATACGCTCAGTACGTTAGAGGCAATTCAAAAAACAGGTTATGATTACTCTTGGTTTATTTTAACGGAAAAAATTATTGAGAAGGAATTTGCACTATCTGGTTCAGAACAAAACCCAGATTTAACAAACAAAAGCATTAGTGATGTGCTTAAGCGTATAATGCCAGGTCCACCAGCCCCTATCCAAGCTTTTAAAAATCATGGCGAAGATTTTGTGATTGCACATGATTTAAAAGAACTAGTAGAAGGCATGAATAAACTAGCAGGGAATGAGCTACTGGATTTCATGAAAGTGAAAGAGCAAATCTTGGCAAGGGATCGAGAAATGGACAATAAGTTTACGAAGGATTTACAGGTTAACGCTATTCATGGGGCAAGGCATTATATTGGAGATAAATTAGTGCGTGTTGCCAAACCACATAAAATTCTAGATACTAAAAATTGGCCATTAATTGCCGTACGTTTAAACATTCTAACTAGGAAAACCTTGGGTGGCTTACAAACAAATTTAAATGGTGCGGTGTTGGGTATGGATGGTCAACCTATACCAGGTTTATTTGCTGCTGGTGAAGTAAGTGGCTTCGGTGGCGGGGGTGTTCATGGCTATCGTGCTTTAGAAGGGACATTTGTCGGAGGCTGTTTATTTAGTGGACGGCAGGTTGGGCGCTATTTAGCGCAGGAATAATAAGAAAAAGAGCATCGTTCATCAGGACGATGCTCTTTTTGGATGGGCTAGTAGATGGCTTACTATTTTAAGGTTTAGACCATTTACGCACACGGCTAAACCCTATCTCACCAAGTATTAACGATTTGCGTTTTGAATCTCTGCAATCTTAGCAATTTGCTCCTCAACCTGCTCCTTCGTCCAACCATTCTCTTCGACAAAGAAATTGCGTTCTGCACGGCGGCAATCATCTGAACAGCTACGCATATAAAATGCTTCGTGTTTTTCCTCACATAACATTAATTTATGACATTCAGGGTTTGCACAGTTTGTATAACGTTCAGAAGGTTCACCTGTGAAGTAATCCTTCCCAACGATGACATGCTCAACCTGATTAATCGGTACACTTCGACGACGGTCAAAAACAAACATCTGACCATCCCATAGCTGGCCCTTTACTTCAGGATCTTTTGCATAGGTTGCAATACCACCGTGTAATTGACCAACACTTTTACCATAGCCTTCACGTTTTAGCCAACCAGAGAATTTTTCACAGCGAATACCACCTGTGCAGTAAGTTAAAATCTTTTTATCTGCAAAATCTTCTTTATGTGCTTCCATCCAAGCTGGAAGGTCACGGAAGGTTTCAATATCAGGTCGTACAGCACCTTTGAAATGACCAATATCATATTCATAGTCATTTCGGGCGTCGATAATCACAGTGTTCTCTTCTTGCATTTGTTCCATAAATTCTTTAGGCGATAAATAATCGCCTGTGATTTCCAAAGGATTAATATCATGCTCCAAACCTAAATGGACAATTTCCTGACGAGGACGTACATGCATTTTCTTAAAGGTATGTCCTTCCACCTCATCGATTTTCCACATAATATCACTAAAACGAGCATCTGCCTTCATATGATTCCTATAAGCATCTGTTTGCTCAACGGTACCAGAAACGGTGCCATTAATGCCTTCAGAGCCTACTAAAATACGTCCAAGAAGTCCAATTTCTTTACATAATGCTAAATGTTCTTCTGCAAATGCTACAGGGTCTTCAATTGTAATATATTTATAATAAAGTAATACACGATAGTCCTTCTGTATCAAAATACGTTACCACCTTTAACTCAATATTCGTCCTTTAATATAGCATAACAAGAGCAATTTTGCTTAGAGTAGAAGGAGTTTTCTAAAAAAACACGAATAGTACATAGTGAATGACTATTCATATTTGGGGGTAATAGAGATGGAATTTTCAACGATTACTTTAGAAAAATTAGAACGTCGTGCAACGTTAACATTGAATCGTCCGCAGGCGATGAATGCTATGGATGATGTTATGATGCGAGAACTCGCAGAATGCTTTGAGGCTCTCCAACAGGAACAAAATATACAGGTGCTTGTTATTCGTGGAGAAGGAAAAGTCTTTTCTGCGGGTGGCGATATCAAGGCTATGTTAGATGAAAATAAACCATTAAATATTGATGAGGCAATGGTCTATCTTTCACGTATTGTGAAAGCGTATTATCAGTTACCAATGATTGTGATTGCGGCTGTTCATGGTGCATCGGCAGGTCTAGGGTTTAGTCTAACACTTGGGGCAGATATAGTTGTGGCTTGTGAAAATAGTAAGCTAGCTATGAATTTCATTGGAATAGGACTAATCCCAGATGGAGGCGGTCATTTCTTCATGAAGGAACGTGTGGGGACTGTTAAAGCGAAACAGATGATTTGGGAGGGGAAGGTATTAACAGCAAAAGAAGCATTAGATGAAGGGCTTATTGACTTTATTGCACCAGAGGATACTGTATTTGCCATGGCAGATCAGCTTGTTGGTAAAATGCTTGCGTCACCTATTTCTTCCATGATTACAACGAAAAAAATTCTACATGCTCAAAATTTGCCTCAGCTAGAAAATATCCTAGCTTTAGAAGCAGAGGGGCAATCCGCTATGCGTAAAACAACAGATCATCTAGAAGGCATTCATGCATTTGTAGAGAAAAGAATGCCTGTCTTTGTAGGAAAATAACAATCATAAAAGGCGCGTAGCAACATTGACTACGTGCCTTTTAGCCACTAAACATGGAATAAAATTAATTTACCCGAAGCGTTTACAAGACGATGAGTTTTGTCGGCAACACCTTTTTCCTCAATTTGTTGTTGTCCGTTTAGTTTAGCAGCCTCATCATTTTCAAATGTCCAAGTTTCATCAAATAATGTTTCCCCTGTTTTTTCAAAAGCTGTAAAACGATAATTCTCCATACAAACCCCACCCTTTTACTTAAATATATTTCTATTATACATAGAAGATTTATAAACTTCACGGTAAAACTAGTGAATTTTTTGATAAATTACGAAAATTGTGGAAAAAGTAAGGCAATGCTGTTTTTTATGTAATACCATTTTTCATAAAACGTGAACTATGATAAAATAGAACAAATATTCGGTTTTGTTTAGTGAACATATTACGGTACAGAGGCGATAATTATCTACTATTTGAGGTGATTGGATGACAGCAATTCGTTTTTTTCATTTGGCAGATTTACATTTAGATAGTCCATTTAAAGGTTTATTTGGATTACCTGAGCACATTTTAAAGAACATTAGGTCGAGTACTTTTGAAGCATTCGATAAAATTATCCATAAAGCAATTCAAGAGAAACCTGATTTTATATTAATTGTTGGAGATATTTATGATGGTGAAAATCGTAGCTTGCAAGCACAACGAAGATTTCAGGATGCAATGGAAAAGCTCTTCCAACACAACATCCCTGTGATTGTGAGCTATGGTAACCACGATCATTTAAATGGCACTTGGACACGCTTTGCTTTGCCAAGCAATGTCTATGAACTACCAGCGGAAACGACCGTGGTTCAATTAAAAATCCGAGGCCAGCAAGTAAATATATATGGTTTCAGCTATCATGAACGCCATTTAAAGGAATCAGTTATTGAAAGTTATCCAATTGCACAGGATCAGCATGCCATTCATATTGGTATGCTACACGGCAGTGAGGCAGGCAACACGACCCATGATGTTTACGCCCCCTTCACTAAGCAGCAGTTGATAGAAAAGAACTATCATTATTGGGCTTTGGGACATATTCATAAACGACAGCTTTTACATCAAAACCCTCCCATTGTTTATCCAGGCAATATTCAAAGTCGACATCGTAAAGAACAAGGACTGAAAGGCTTTTATGACGTGACGTTATCCCAAACATCGAATGAGCTAGATTTTATCCTTACATCTACTGTCGTTTATAACACGATAGAAGTGGATTGTACGAATGTTGTACATGCCAATGAATTACTAAAAAGATGTTCGGAAGCGATCACAACGAATAGGACGAAGTACGGGGCATCAGTAGTTGAGCTTCACCTGCAAAACATTGATGAACAAACGGAAGCTTTATTTGAACACGCAACTGTAGATGCATGGTTAGATACTGTGCGAGAGACGGAGGAAGGCATTGAGCCGATGTGTTGGGTACAAAAGTTGGTATTGCAGAAGACAGCAAGTCTTTATGAGCAGACAGTAGCAACTCAATCCGTTGTCAGCTTAATGGAGCAGTGGGACAGTAATGAATGGAAAGATATTCTAAAAGATTTATACCAATATGCTGGTGGTGCAAGGCTGATAGAGCCACTAAGTGACAAGGATATTGAAAACTTAACGCAAAATGCACAGGCATTATTGGCAGAAGAAATTCAAAGGGCGTGATCACATGCTGACTATACAAAAAATCCAAATATATGGCTTTGGTAAGCATGAAAACATCACCATTTCCTTAAATGAGGGTGTCACTATTTTTTATGGATTAAATGAAGCAGGAAAGACGACGATTCAGCAGTTTATACTACAAATGCTCTTTGGTTTCCCCATACGGCAGCAGACACAGCGCAAATATGAACCAAAAGTTTCGACGAAATATGGTGGTCAGCTCACACTCGTGCATCCTATTTATGGCCAGTGCACTATTGAACGTGTGAAAGGAAAGGCAGCGGGCGATGTTTCTGTTTATCTAGAGGATGGAACAACGGGACACGAGGAACTATTAACTAAGCTTTTATATGGGTATTCTAGAACGTCCTTTGAATCCATTTTTTCATTTTCATTGCATGAGCTACAGGGCATTGAAAAAATGTCAGAGGAGGAGCTAACCCATTTGCTACTAGCCTCTGGCACAACAGGGGTTCAACATTTATCAGCTCTTGAAAAGAAGATGGAGAAAGAGGCAAATGAGCTGTTTAAAAAAACAGGTAAAGTACCCGTGATTAATCAAAAGGTTGAGCAATTAAAGCAGCTTGAGCGTACGATTAAACAGGAGCAGGGAAAGATTCTAACATTTGAGGACAAATTAAAGCAATTACAACTACTTGAGCATAATCTAGAAAAGCTTTATAGTACGCAAAAACTGCTGCAACAACAATGGCAGCAGTTAACGATTCAAAAGCAGGCACTACCTCTCCTCAAACAGCAACAGATTTTACAGCAGACACTGCTCAATTATCAACATGTACAGTTTCCGCCAGAAGGTATAAGACGCTATGAGCAATTAAAGGATCGTCTATTACACGAAAGCCAGCAGCTAATGCAATTAAAGGAGCAATATCAAACATTACAAAATCAAGTACTTACCATAGCGGATGAGCATACAGTCAATGAAATGGCTCGTCTTATGCAAAAAGAGGCAACGTGGCATCAGCTGATGGTGAAGGAGCAAAATTTACATGATGATCTCTTTATGTTTGAGCAAGAAATAAAAGCACAGTTTCGTTTATTAGGCGTACTCGAGACAGAGGCACAGGAGAATCTTCTCGAAGAAACGGTTTCACTCCAGCAGGAACAACAATTTCAGCTTCAATTAAGTAAATTGGAGGAGGCAGAGGACGAGCTAAAGTTTCATCTACGCTCACTAGAGCAAGTCCATCTAGAATTAGAGACAATTGCCAAACAAAAGCAACGGCTCATGCAAGAGTCATTAACAAATGAAGAAGAACATATTTTAGCACAGTGGCCCCAACAAAAGCGTAAGCTTGAGCAATTACGTGCGGCCAAATCGCAACGTAGTAAACAACAGCAACCTCATTATTTTAGCTGGCTTGTACTGCTAATCGGTTTATTGTCATTGATTTATGGTGTATTTGAAAAAAACATAGTTACGACCATTATCGGAGCTGTTTTATCATTGCTGACTCTGTTATTTATCCGATATGTTAAACAAGCGGATGAGCCTACTAGTAAAGAGCATAGCTCCCTTCTTCGAGAGTTAGAGCAGGAGGAAATGACGGTACAAGCGGTGCTATTAAAGAAGCAAAGATATGAAGATCGTTGGGTACACGTCAATGAACAGCAAAAGGAGAAGGAGCAGCAATACGCTTCTCTTGAATATAAAATTCAACAGGCTGAGATAGAGATTGAAGAAGCCACTCACACACTCCAGCATTTTTTAAAACGTTATCGATTACAGGGAACAATCGCCAGAACGTTAATGCCCGAATTATTTATGCGTATTCGGAGTGTGCAAGAGCTAGCAGCTAAAAAAAATAGTACCCTAAGCCTTATGCAAGAAGTTCAAAAAGAAAAGCAGTATATTTATAAACAGCTTCAACAGGTTTTAGAGGGAGCCTATGATGAACAGGAAATATATATGTATTTACGGACAGCCTACCTTGAAGCACAACAACATCAACAGCAAGTACAGCAAACAAAAGAACAGCTAGCTGGCCTGAAGATAAAAATGGATGGTGGGCAATCAAAACTGGACCGTTATACAACTGAAATGGCTGAGCTATTGAATGAAGCACAAGTTCCAAACGAGCAGGCTTATTATGAAATGTATGAGCAATTTGAGCAGCAAAAAAACATCATGACAGAGTTACAAACGGTTCAGGCTCAACTCGCCTCACTCAATCTTCCACAGCGAGAGAGTCTAGTGGAGGACACTGTTAACGAGGACATACATGCTTTAGAACAAGAGCAAAATTCAACGCAGCTAGCGATCGACCAATGTCTTGCGCAACGTGCTGCTTTGCTCATTGAAAAAGATCAGCTATTAAATGATGAAAAGTATGGGCAATTGCTACAACAGCTTGAGCAGGAGAAAGCAGAATTGCAGCAGCTGATTGAGCAATGGGCAACTAAAAAAGCTGTTGCGACAGCCATTCACGAAACATTATTCCGCCTACGTGAAGAAAAATTACCTCATGTCCTTGTGGAGGTGAATGCGATTTTCCGTTTACTAACAGGGGGAAGATACGATAAACTTTCGATTCATGATGAAGGTTATTTTGTTGCACAAGATGTAGCAGGATTACGTTATCAAATGGCTGAATTATCTCAGGCTACCAAAGAACAAGCCTATATTGCATTACGTCTGGCCCTTGCAAAAACACTAGTGAGCACTGCTCCATTTCCAATTATTATGGACGATCCATTTGTCCATTTTGATCGAAACCGTACAAACAAAATGGTACAATTAATGAAAGAAGTAGGATATGAACGTCAAATTTTATATTTTACTTGTCATGATACAATGCTCAAACATTGGCAGAAAGAGCAAATTGTCGATATAGGAGCATTAGCAAATGAAAGGGGAGTGGCGTCAACATGAAAGGGATTACGACGCTCCAAGTTGGAGAAGCAGTTGATCAATTTTTATTAATAAAACAAGCGACAAAAGGTGTTACAACCGTTGGAAAGCCATTTATGTCGCTATTACTACAAGATAAAAGTGGAGATATTGAGGCAAAGCTCTGGGATACAAATGAGGATCATGAAAAAATGTATCATGCTGAGGCCATTGTACGTGTAGGTGGAGAGATTCACGACTATAGAGGAAAGAATCAATTGCGTATCAAATCTATTCGTGTTGCCAAGCCAGAGGAAGGTATTGCGATCGATGATTTAGTACCATCCTCTGCAACACCAAAAGAACAATTGTATGAAGAATTGACACAATTTTTCTTTGATATTAAAAATCCAAATATCTCACGTATTACAAGAGCGGCTATTAAAAAACATTATGATGCCATCTTAGTTTTTCCGGCAGCAACTAAAAACCATCATGACTATGCGTCTGGTTTATTAGATCATATGGTGTCCATGCTCAAACTAGGAAAAGCCATTGCTGATTTATATCCAACACTTAATCGTGACCTGTTATATGCAGGCATTATTTTGCATGATATTGGCAAGGTTGTGGAGTTGTCTGGGCCTGTTGCTACGATGTATACAGTGGAGGGCAATTTATTAGGTCACATTACCATTATGGTGAATGAAATTGCCAAAATTGCAAGTGAGCTAGAAATTGAAGGCGAAGAAGTCATGCTGTTGCAGCATATGGTATTGTCTCACCATGGGAAAGAAGAGTGGGGGAGTCCGAAAAAACCGATGCTTCAAGAAGCGGAAATCTTACATTATATTGATAATATAGACGCGAAAATGAACATGCTAACAAGAGCATTAGGGAAAACGACACCAGGTGAATTTACTGAGCGGCTTTTCCCACTTGATAATCGTTCATTCTATAAGCCTACTATTTAAAAAGTAATATGATTAGGCCCCTAACCTGTTGAGAAATTGATAATTGATGTTGCTTATTAACTAACCTATACTGCTTTCGATAAGTCTAAATATGCATATATGTAATTTTAGTACCTAACTATTGTACCAATGCTAGTATTTATTTTAGAATAAAGAGAGAAATGATAGGAATGGGGAAGAGCAATGGAAACAGAGGGACTTTTTTCACGGGAAATTAAGTTTTGGAAAAGTTTAATTTTCAAAATGATACTAGCTATAGGTATAAGTTTGTTTATTAGCTCGCATATCTCAGAATTTGTTAGTCATCAATTTGAAAAAGTAGTACATTTAAACGGCAGTGCAGGTGTTGCCATTAATACGTTTATTTCGTTATTTATTGGTACAGTCATTATTTCGTTATGTACGAGATATATCGTCCTAAAACGTGTAAAGCGTGTATTAAAGGCTATGACACAGGCGGCTGATGGTGATTTAACGGTACGCATTGACGACCGTTTCAAAGATGAGATTGGACAATTATCCACTGAATTTAATCATATGTTAGAGCAAATTGGCACGGTTATTGAAAAGACGAATAAAGCATCTGCGGATGTCTCGACTTATACAAAGGAATTTACAACGATTACAGAGCAAAGTAGTCACACGGTTGAAACCATTTCTGATGCTATTGGAGATATTGTTTCCAGTGCGGAAGGACAATTGAAGCAAATGGACCTTTTATCTGAATCCGCTAATCTAATTTCCAAAGATATGGACCATGCATCTTCTGCTGTACAGGCTGTTGCAGATATAGCGAATGAAACAAATCAAAAGGCTGATTTAGGTTTACAGCTAATTGAGCAAACGATTGATAAAATGAATACGATTAATGATTCTGTTCACCAATCAACAGAAGTTGTGAATGCTTTAGGTGAAAAATCAAAGGAAATTAGTACGATTGTCTCGTTAATTACAAGCATTACCGATCAAACAAACCTGCTTGCATTGAATGCATCTATTGAGGCGGCTCGAGCAGGAGAGGCTGGAAAAGGCTTCGCGGTTGTTGCGGATGAAGTTAGAAAGTTGGCAGAGGAATCTGGGAAGGCTGCTGACAATATTCGAACACTAGTGGATGATATATTAAACCAAACTTCCGGTGCTGTTTTCGCTATTAATAGTGGCACACAATATGTAGATGAAGGACGAGAGGCTGTTGAACAGACAGGTGATGCCTTTAAAAATATTGTGGAATATGTACAACAGATTAGCCAACGTACAACGGAAGTTACGGATATCGTATGGCGCGTTAATGAGAAGGCAAGCCAAACAGATTCTGCTGTAAAAGAAATTGTAGGTATGGCGAATGGCACATCTTCAGGTATGCAGCATATTGCTTTATCCATAGAGCAACAAAGTACTTCTAATGAGGAAATTGCGAGCGCGGCAAATGTCCTTCAAACGATGTCAAATGACTTACAAGCTGAAATTAGCCAATTTAAAGTGAAATAGAGAAGGAAAAAGGAGCATCTGATTTGTCAGATGCTCCTTTTTGTTGTGGATATTGTTCAATTGATAAACAATATTCCCTCGATTATTTAGATTCCTTGTCCGTATCTTCTGCTTTGTCTTCAGAATCTTCTTTAGCAGCTTTGTCTTCTGCTTTTTTAGCTGCTTCTTCAGCTGCTTTTGCCTGTTCTTCACTTGTTGTTGTGAAGAATTCTAGTGAATCTTTTAAATCTTTATCAGATGTTTTAACATTCGCATCTTTAGCCATTTTTGCAATGATATCTTTTAGAATAGCTTGAGCTTCACCTGTTTGGTTTAGTTTATTTAACATTGTTGAACGAATGTTTTCTTCTTCATCTTTAAATGCACCGACATCTTTTACATCACGCTTCTCCGTAATTTCAATTACATGATAACCAAAGCTAGATTTTACTGGCTCACTCAATGTATTTAATTCAAGAGCGTAAGCAGCATCGTTAAATTCATCTACCATTGCACCAACAGAGAACCATCCAAGCTCTCCACCTTTTTGAGCAGAACCTGTATCTGTTGAGTACTCTTTTGCTACATCCTCAAACTTAGCGCCGCCCTTAATTTTTTCAATGACTTCTTTAGCTGTTTTTTCATCTGCTACTAAAATATGACGACCATTAAGTTCTGTTTTCATTTGCTCGTAGTATTTTTTCACATCTTCTTCTTTAATTGCTTGATCTTTTAAAGCTTTCTCTTGAAGAAGTTGAACACGTAAAGAATCTTTAAAGCCCTGTTCTGTTAAGCCACTTTCAGCAAGTGCTTGTGTAAAGCCTTCACCAAATTGTGAAGCTGTTGTGTCATAAGCTTCTTTAATTTCTTTATCTGTTACTTCATATTTGTCAGCTAAAACTTTTTCAGTCACCAATTGTTGCATTACATATGAGCCTGTTAAAGCTTTTGCCTTTTCATTAAAATCAGCTACTGAAATATCGCCCACTTTAGAAGTAACGATGGCTTTGCTGTCTCCGCCGCTACAAGCACCAAGCGCTAATACAGATGCAGCTAGAGTTAAAGATAAAACTGTCTTTTTCATAGTGGATATTCTCTCCTAACATGGTTTCGTCCATTTTTTACTATAACATAAACGTTTTAAAAACAAAATGGTTCCCCCTTGAGTATTGCCTATATTTCAAATTTTGAAGCGCATAGGATATAGAAAAGAAAGGGGGTGAAGTTATGGGCAACGGAGGATACGGTGGCGGTGGCTACGGCTCAGGCTTTGCTTTATTAGTTGTGTTATTTATTTTATTAATTATCGTTGGTGCAGCGTTCCTATACTAATTAATAAAACAGCGAAAAGCTAAGAGCTCTAACTCTTAGCTTTTCTTAACAATGTTAGACATTCGCGCCGCATGCCTTAGATACTACCAATCTTCTTGGTTAGAAAAAGTTGTTGCATGGGGGGCTCGACTTGTTCTTCGAGCGTGCGGACGGGCGCGGATGTACTGTTATACTGCATATAAAATTTCAATATAGAATGAGACAAGTAATATGGTAATAAGTATATTTATAGTTCGGAATATTTTTGGTTGGTTTTCTTCGGGAATTTCACGTCGCATGCATAGAGCATATGTCATGCGGTTAATTTGAAATAAATAGAATACCGAGAATAGAACTACAATCATTAATAGCAAGTCTATTCCTCCCCTCTTTCAATAGTAATAGCATAACAAAGAACGTCATTAAAAAACAAGTACAAGCATTTAGTGAACGGTTGGTGGAACTAAAATTTCATAACCTTTAGGAGTTTCCTCTATTTGCGAATTTTTAGGTGAGTGCAAAAGGTATTTCACGTAAAGGATATCAATCAAACATAGACTACAATGATAGGCTAGCAGCAATGTACCATAATGTGTGTATGCCGGTAAAAGCCAAGTTCCTATTATAATACTTGTGTTTAGAATGATAAAAGGCGTAAGTAATGCTAAGATGTAACGATTTTTTGATAAAGGCTCACGAATACGCATGTGTAAAACTGGAATTATATAAAATTGAGTACGTACACGCAATTTTAAATGCTGGCGTAAATCGTATAGTGCCAGAAAATGTAAAAATTTATGAACTGGATAAAGTGTTAAGGCTGCTATGACAAAGAGCCAGAATAAACGATCTGTATAATGCTCCTCGTTGAATAAATTAAACAATACATACGAAACAGAAAAGACCGACAAAAAGGTAATAACACTCATTATAATAATACGCGTAGTACCGTAATGATGTTCTAGATTTAAAATTTTCCAACAATGCATGGCTTAGTATCAACTCCGAAATAGGAAGTGTCCTATTTAATGTAAATTGAATGATGTTAGAATGCAAGAAAAAGGAGGTATTTCAGAAATATTTCTGAAATACCTCCTTTCACATGATTTATTCCTGAATGAACAGTAGTATACCTCATTATGTTCAACTAATAAATAAGGGCAGGAAAAATTTTGTGCAGTTTGAAGCTTCGTCTTATCCTTTTACAGGTGTGCGTTCTTCTAGTGTGTCAAAGGAATCGCGGAAATGTTGGAAGGAACGTTCGAAAATATCGATGAAATCCTCACCATAAATATTACGAATAACAGCCATCACATCTAAAAAATCTGGGAAACGGCCATATAGATCTTTTAATGCTAGTGATCCTTCTAATACGGAATGATACGTATTATGGTAGTTTTTATTCATCTCTATAATGAGCTCTGTCCCAGTTTCAGTTAGCTCCACGTAAGTATTACGTTTGTCGTCATCGCGCTTCGAAAATTTAAGGAAGCCACGCTCTTCTAACTTTTTGGAGAAATTAAATGCGGTAGAAACGTGCATCACGCCAAATTTTGCTACATCTGAAATGGATGCTCCTTTTAAATGATATGAAATCCATAAAATATGGTGTTCATTAATATTTAGATCATAAGGTTTAATCCATTGTTGCCAATCTTTTTCTACCGCTTTCCATAGCGCTTTAGATAACTGTGCGATTCTTTGACTATAAAGCATCGCTTCTTTTTGTGTATATAATTCCTCTGACAAAGCCATCACCTACTGCTTTCTTTCACATTTTTAAAAATATTATAGCAGTAAAGAAAAAAAGTTTAAAGTTAGAAAAATTAAAAAATTGAAAAGTGGTTAAAAAATAATATTATAGTAATGATTTTTGATAAAAAAATAGATTTTTTACCATTCGAAAAGGACTTTAGTCGCTAACTTTTTCTTGTGGTTTTTTCTTATTTTCTGTAATTTGTGCAATGTTTTTCTCGATTTCGCTAATCGAATTCTGTAATGCATCTAATTCTTGTTGCAAATTATTTTTAGTTGGTTCGATTTCTTCAGTGAAAGTTGTAATTGTTTGTTTTAAATCATTTATTATTTGTGGGATATTATTTTTTACTTCAATTGTTAAAGTGTTGACAGATTGTTTAACAGTCCCTACTTGTTGTTTGACATCAAGGAGCATTCCTTTTGTCTGATCGACATTTTGTTTGACAGAAGCACGTAGCTGTTGTCCTGATTGTGGCGTTGAAAAAAGTACAGCGACTGTCCCACCGATAATGCCTGTTGTTAGTCCAAGTAAAAATGGTTTTGCTTTCATATTGATACCTCATTTCTAGTCATGTTTATCTACTATTAAACCATGAATTGTACAAATACAAAAAGAAAAAAGAAACTAGACGAGTGATTTACCATCACCGTTTAGTTTCTTTTAATTATTTTAAGTAAGTGTTTATGATATTTGAGAAATGGCTGTATTGAATTTAGAACGCTTCACTAATTTTGTGACAATGGGATAAATGACGGCAAAAGCAACGACATTAAATGCGACAGCTGGCAGGACAACGCCAATAAATAACATCGCAAACGTTGCACCAACATTTGCATTGAACACAAAAAGTGCTACGGCTAAAAAGACAGTTCCTGAAAGAATAGTTCCTAATCCAACTAAGATAGCTGATACAGCGAAATGATTTGCTAGTTTTTTGAGAATCAATAAAGCGGCTAAAAAGACAAAGCCTGTTACTGCTTTATCAATAATATTTGGGACAAGACCTGCTGGGAATGTTGTAAATAAACCTGAAAGTACGCCTGTTGAAAGCGAAAGTAAGAACGTTTCTTTCACAGTGGGGAACAATAAAATGCCAATAAACATCATTGTTAACATGAAATCAGGTTTCATGCCATTCACCATACCTGGTGTCACCACATAAAGGGCTGCACCGACACCTACTAATAATGCCATTAATACTAAATTTTTTGTATTCATCTGTATCTCTCCTCGACTAAGCTAATCTATTTGTCTCCTAACGTATCCTCTTGATCGTTAGCGAAACTTATTTGTGATTGTACGCCAAAATTTTTCAATTTGCAATACAGTTTTCTGAACATTTTAATGTTAATATATTACAAATGACTTATAGATTGGCTTTAATACTTTCTGCAACTTCGGCTAACTGCTCTGGTGAATATTTTTGAGTCTGCCAAATTAAGCCTAGTCCTTCTTTTTCATCGTAACGCGGAATAAAATGTAAGTGGTAGTGGAAAACAGTTTGTCCAGCGGCAGCACCATTGTTATTAATCGTATTCATACCTATTGGCTGAAATGCTGCTTTAATAGCATTAGCGATTTTTGGTGCAACTGCATATAGATTACGTGCTACATCCTCTGGCATTTCAAATAGATCTTGACAGTGATGCTTTGGAATTAATAATGTATGACCTTTTGCAACAGGTGAGATGTCTGTAAATGCATAGACATGATCGTCCTCGTAAACTTTGGTACTTGGAATAGATCCGTCAATAATTTTGCAAAATAGGCAATCGCTCATGAGAATTTCCCCCTTAACGTATATGTAAGTACATTCTATCATACTCAAACCTGTATCATTTGCTAATTTTTGATAAAATATAAAACAAGAAGAGGAGTGAGGATATGTCAGTATTAGAGGTACAGCATGTGACAGGTGGTTATACAAGAAAGCCTGTGATTAAAGATTTATCTTTTACAATTGGAAAAGGAGAATTAGTTGGCTTAATCGGCTTAAATGGAGCTGGTAAAAGTACAACGATTAAACATATTATCGGAACGATGTTGCCAAAGGAAGGGGACATTCGTTTAAATGGTGTGACATTGAAGGAAGATACGGACAAATATCGGACAGCATTTTCCTATATTCCTGAAACTCCTGTATTATACGATGAATTAACATTAAGAGAGCATCTAGAATTGACAGCGATGGCTTATGGGATTAATAGGGCAACCCTCGATGCTCGTTCTGAGGTGCTATTAAAAGAGTTTCGCATGGAGAAAAGATTAAATTGGTTCCCTTCACACTTTTCAAAGGGGATGCGTCAAAAAGTCATGATTATGTGTGCTTTTTTAGTGAATCCAAGTCTATATATTATTGATGAGCCTTTTGTGGGATTAGATCCACTAGGTATTCAATCATTACTAGATCAGATGGATGAAAAGAAAAAAGAAGGTGCTTCTATATTAATGTCTACGCATATTCTATCGACGGCTGAAAAGCATTGCGATCGAATTATTTTATTGCACGAAGGAAGAGTGCGAGCACAGGGGACGATGGCGGAATTGCGTCAATCATTTGCTATGCCGAATGCGACATTAGATGATCTTTATATTGCCATGACAAAGGAGCGGGACCATGAAGAATTTGCGTGATGTATGGTCCTCTCGCTTCATGCATTATATAGGAGAAGTACAAAAGTATATGCAATTTATTTTTACAGGGCATATTGCAATTGTACTTGTATTTCTTATTGGAGCAGGGGGCTACCAATATAGCGAATGGCTGAAAGTTGTCCAAACAGACTTTCCAGCAGAAATCGTCATAGCTGTTATGATAGGGATTTTATTGGCCTTTAGCCGTCCTACTACGCTGTTGAGAGAACCAGATCAAGTATACTTATTACCTTTAGAATCAAAAATGTCTCAATATTTTAGCAAAGCATTGGCTTGGACGTTCTGGTCCCAAGTATGGATTGTAGCGATTGTTTATATTGTATGTATTCCATTATTGAAAGCCGTAACGGCATTAACAACAACTGAAATATGGACGATCTTTTTACTTATCATTGTATTGAAATATATAAGTGTGCAAGGAGAATTCAGCTACCGATACAGTGAGCGAGGTCAAATGGTTTGGGTGGACAGGCTTATTCGAGCTGTCATATTCGGGGCTGTTTTATACATGGGGCTTCATGCTCAGCTAATACTAGCGGTAATAGCGACAGTTATTAGTGTGGTTTATATCATTATCTTTAGGAAAAAATCAGTTGGCGAACCTGTGCCTTATGAACATTTTGTCAAAATTGAACAGAATCGTATGATGAGCTTTTACCGTTTTGCTAATTATTTTACAGATGTACCTCATCTACACGGAAGTATCCGACGTCGACGCTGGATGGACTGGCTGTATAGATTTGTGCCATATGGTAAAGAGAATGCTCAAAAATATTTGGTGTTTCGTACCTTTGTCCGTACAGATGACCATTTCTATTTATGGCTTCGTCTTACGGCCATTTCGGGAGTCATCGCAGTTTTTGTTGATATTCCTGTAGTGACATGGATTGTTGCTGGTGCACTCAGCTTTGCGACCACAATTCAGTTAAAACAAGCCTTACTATCAAGTGGTGAATTTCGAATGGACATGCTCTATCCTTTACCAGAACATGCCCGCCAATTAGCTGTAAAGCAAACTGTCCGTTTAGCAATGGTTACACAAGCTATTATTGTTGGTTTATGTGCTATCACACAGCCAATGTTTTATTTAGCCATTGTCATTGTTATTGTAATTAGCGAATTAACAGCAAAAATTTCCAAATAAATAGATTGTAGCTGATAAATTGAAAAGCTCATTTTCCAATGCTAGTATTCGGAAAATGAGCTTTTATTTTATCTACTATTCTGTATCCTCATTTGGCATAGCACTATAAGTTGTTACATAAGAAGCTGCTGAAAAGATATTTTGCTGGCTTACACCTGATGAATCATCTCTTTTAGCATGTGCAGATTCAAAGGCTCTAGAGCTCTTCCATGCTTCAAATGAATGTGGTCCATTCCACTGCGTCATGACAATGTAAGTATCACTCTTGATCGGACGTAATAAACGGAACGCCACAAAGCCAGGCTCATTTTCAATGGCGCGTGAACGCTCTAAAAAGCGGTGTTCGAAAACAGGTCGTCCTTCATCTGTCACAGGAATATTATTAAATACAAAGAAGCCTCGTTCCTCTAATTCATTTACTGAATCCAGTACCTCAAATTTACGTGGTGTCGCAAAAACTGTCTTTCCTTCTGTCTCATGAATCAGTACAGAGTTTCCATCCCCATGAATTAAAATCATATGCTCATTTGGATACTTATTTTTTACCTGTTCTAAAAAATCACCAGTGCCAGAAGTTAAATAAATATACATCAATTTATCCTCCTTACGATCTTACTAATTATAGCGTGATTATACCCTTTTCAGCGTAAGTCTAACGCTCTGTTCAAAAAGAATCTGCCGAGAAAGAACAATTTTATGACATTTCACTAGGAAAACTATACAATTACGGAGGAAGCGTTTACTATTGGAAACGGATATCAATAATAAAGGAATAAACAAAACATTTTTTAAGACAATTTTATAGTATGAATTTATCGAGGGGAAGGAACTATTCATGACAACTTTTAATGATACACTCCTGCGTGCTGCACGTGGAGAAAGGACAGCACACACGCCAGTATGGTATATGCGTCAGGCAGGACGTTCTCAGCCAGAATACCGTGCCATTAAAGAAAAATATTCCTTAGAGGAAATTACACATCAACCTGAGCTATGTGCATATGTCACTCGTCTACCTGTAGAAAATTATAATGTCGATGCAGCCATTCTATACAAAGATATTGTGACACCTCTTCCGGGGATTGGGGTAGATGTAAAGATCAAAGCAGGCGTTGGTCCTGTTATTTCAAACCCTATCCAATCAGTAGCAGATGTAGAAAAATTAGGTGAATTCAATGCTAATGAGCATACACCGTTTGTATTAGAAACAATCAAGATATTGGCAGAAGAGCAATTGAATGTTCCTTTAATCGGTTTTGCTGGAGCACCATTTACACTTGCAAGCTACATGATTGAAGGCGGCCCTTCAAGAAACTATAATAAAACAAAATCATTTATGGTATCAGAGCCACAAGCTTGGTTTGCATTAATGGATAAACTAGCTGACATGATTATTGCAGATGTAACTGCTCAAATTAAAGCTGGTGCAAAGGCAATCCAAGTATTTGATTCTTGGGTAGGAGCCTTAAATGTTGAGGATTATCGTGTATTTATTAAACCAATTATGACTCGTATTTTTGCAGAGCTGCAAAAAGAAAATGTGCCACTCATTCAATTCGGTGTCGGTGCGAGCCATTTAGCAAAGGAATGGAATGATTTACCGATTGATGTTGTAGGCTTAGACTGGCGTTTGCCAATAAAAGAAGCGCGTGCGAATGGTATTACAAAACCGGTACAGGGTAACTTAGATCCATCCCTTTTATTAGCAGATTGGTCAGTCATTGAGAAACGAACAAAAGATATTATTGAACAAGGTTTAGAAATGCCAGGTCATATCTTTAACCTAGGACATGGTGTTTTCCCAGAGGTTGACCCAGATATCTTAAAACGTCTCACTACACTTATTCATGAATACAGTGCACAACAAATTCAAGCTCGTTCTTAATAGAAGTGAATTAAATGTGAAAAATATGTCCCTTTCTACATAGGAAATTTTATTTTCCATATAGAAAGGGAGCTGTCCAATATTAAAGATTGGGCAGCTTCTTTTTGTCACATAATGTATGAAAACATAAAACAATTTTAGAGGTGAAAAGGGTAATGAAAGAAGTTAAAGGCTTATTGGTAATGGCATACGGAACACCTTATAAAGAAGAAGATATCGAACCTTACTATACGCATATTCGTCATGGACGTAAACCTTCGGCAGAGCACTTAGAGGATTTACGTAGCCGCTATGAAGCTATCGGTGGTTTATCTCCATTAGCTGCGGCGACACAAGCACAAGCTGAAGCCCTATGTGCACGTTTAAATGAGGTGCAGGATGCTGTAGAATATAAATTGTTTATTGGCTTAAAACATATTCATCCATTTATTGAAGATGCAGTAGAGCAAATGGTGGCAGAGGGCATAAAAGAAGCGGTTTCTATTGTTCTAGCCCCTCATTTCTCTACGTTCTCTATTAAGTCTTATAACGGTCGTGCGGAAGAGGCAGCAGGAGGTCGCTTAACGATTACTTCTGTAGAATCTTGGTATGATGAGCCGAAATTCATTGAGTATTGGGAACAACAAGTAAATGATACATTTAATGCAATGCCACAAGAAGAACGTGAAACAGCTTGTTTAATTGTGTCAGCACATTCATTGCCTGAAAAAATTAAAAACTTGGGCGATCCGTATGAAGATCAATTAATTGAAACAGCACGTCTTATTCAAGCTGCGACAGGTCTAAAAAATGTAGAGGTTGGCTGGCAATCAGCAGGCCAAACACCAGAGCCTTGGATTGGCCCAGATGTTCAAGATTTAACACGTGAGCTATTTGAAGAAAAAGGCTTCCGTTCATTTGTTTATACACCAGTAGGTTTTGTAACAGAACATTTAGAAGTGTTATATGACAACGATTTTGAATGTAAAGTTGTTTGTGATGAACTTGGCGCAAAATACTATCGCCCAGCGATGCCAAATACACACCCATTATTTATTGATGCGATGGTAGATGCGATTCATAAAAAATTAAGCTAAGCGAAAAGAAAGTGATGATGTTGGTGACTCAGAAAAGACGAAAGGTAGTTGTCGTAGGCGGTGGCATTACAGGCCTTACAGCCGCATTCTATATGCAAAAAGAAGCAGGCGCAAAAGGATTGCCATTAGATATCGTACTTGTCGAGTCGTCATTACGTCTTGGCGGAAAAATTCAGACCTTAAGAAAAGATGGTTTTATTATTGAGCGTGGGCCAGAATCTTTTTTTGATCGTGAAAATTATGTTAATGATTTAGCAAAGGATCTCGGGATTGAACAGAAATTATTGACAAGCAATGCAGGGCCTACTTATGTTGCTGTTGGTAGTCAGTTATATCCAATACCTAGTCATCTCTTGTCAGGAGAGACACCACATATCTCATCCTTTATAGCATCAGGTCTGTTTTCACTTAGCGGTAAAGTTCGTGCGGCTGGGGATTTTTTCATCCCTCGTTCTGCACAAGATGACGATCAGCCGTTAGGCGCGTTTTTTAGAAGAAGATTTGGTTCTGAAATAGTAGAAAATCTAGTAGAACCATTACTAGCAGGAACATTTGCAGGGGATATTGAGCAATTAAGTATGAGCTCGACTTTCCCGCAGCTTTATAGTTTAGAGCAAAAATATCGGAGTTTGTTGATTGGCATGAAAAAGTCAGGAACAAATTTCTTAAGCAATCATCATATTGATGAAAACAAAGGGATTTTTCAAACCTTTAGTAATGGTCTTGAAACACTCATTGAAAGTATAGAAGAATCACTACTTCCTGGGACAGTCATGAAGGGTGTCAAAGTAGAAGAAATAGAGCATGGCAAAGATGGATCAGTTCAAGTAATGCTCAATAATTTCTCACATATAAAAGCAGATGCTGTTATTATTGCTACTCCCTTTAATATGGCAGAAAAAATGTTTAGTAAGCATAATCTGTTACATGAATTGGGAACAATGAAGGCTGCAACGATTGCAACCGTTACAATGGCCTTTAAAAAGGATCAACTTGGTGATCTAGATGCCCTTTCATTTTATGTCTCTCGAAATAGTGATTTTTCAATCACTTCTTGTACATGGATGAACAGAAAATGGCTAGCTACCACACCAGACGATTATGTACTATTACGTAGTTATATTGGGCGAGTGGGAGATGAAGCGATTGTGGCACTATCTGATACTGAAATCGAAAAAACGGTGCTACAGGATTTAAAGAAAACGATTGGCATAGATGGGGACCCTCTAACGACAGTGGTTACACGTTGGAAAAATGCGATGCCTCAATATACAGTTGGACATGAGGCGAAAGTTCAACGTATAAAGCAGGAATTACAAGAACATTTTCCAAATGTCAAGCTTGCAGGAAGCTCATTTGAGGGAATATCAATTCCAGAATGTGTGCAGCAAGGTAAACATGTTGCAGATGAAGTATTAATGGAAATGTTTAAATAATAGATGAAAAATAGTACAAACATGCATAACAAATGTTTGTGCTATTTTTTGTTTTTTGAAAAAGAAAAAGCAAACCACGATTTCGTAGTTTGCTTTTTCCACTTGCTTCAAATAGTGATGACCATCTAAATCTAAGAAATTCGATGACATGACCAAACGATACCACCAGAGTTAGCACCACCTAGTGTAAGACCGATTGTCAAACCATTGGCTTCATAGAACAGATCGATAGTGTCTCCAGCGTTTAATTGTACTTCTCCTGCCAAAGTTACCGTTCCATTTCCAAGAACCGCACGCAATGTTAATATGAGCGCGACGTTTACGTTTAATACAGGGAATAAGCCACTGATTAAATTCGTAGTAGTATTTTGTCGTATTGCAAATGAAGGGTTTATTCCACCCCCTAAAGTGACACTAATAGCCGCTGTAGTAGAGTAGTTAATGGTCGCTTCAAAGGAATATCTACCTGTAGTTGGTACAGTGAATATTCCAGTTGTTGGATTGAAAGCAGGCGTTGTAAAGTAAGGTGATGCTACACTCCAGTTAGTGATGGAGGTAGAAGCATTAACAGCTAAAGTATTTTTAAATGCAGAGAATCCTTCTGTAAACGCTGGTCCAGTAGGTCCAGTAACCCCAGTAGGTCCGGTAACCCCAGTAGCTCCAGTAACCCCAGTAGCTCCGGTAACCCCAGTAGGTCCGGTAACCCCAGTAACCCCAGTAGGTCCAGTTACACCGGTAGGTCCAATATCTCCAGTAGCTCCAGTTATACCAGTAGGCCCGATATCCCCAGTAGGTCCAGTAACGCCGGTAACGCCAGTAGCGCCCGTAGCTCCGGTAACGCCAGTAGAGCCAGTAACCCCGGTAGGCCCGATATCCCCAGTAGAGCCAGCAGTACCAGTAACCCCGGTAGGCCCGGTAACGCCAGTAGAGCCAGTAACGCCAGTAGAGCCAGTAACGCCAGTAGAACCAGTAACGCCAGTAGGTCCGATATCCCCAGTAGCGCCAGTAGCACCAGTAGGTCCAGTAACACCGGTAACGCCAGTAGCGCCCGTAGCTCCGGTAACGCCCGTAGCTCCGGTAACGCCAGTAGCGCCAGTAGTGCCAGTAACCCCAGTAACGCCCGTAGCTCCGGTAACCCCAGTAGCTCCAGTAACACCAGTAGCACCAGTAGGTCCAGTTACACCGGTAGGTCCAATATCTCCAGTAGCACCAGTAGGTCCAGTAACGCCAGCAGTACCAGTAGCGCCGGTAACCCCGGTAGGCCCGATATCTCCAGTAGGCCCTGTAACCCCAGTAGCGCCGGTAACCCCGGTAGGTCCGATATCTCCAGTAGGCCCTGTAACCCCAGTAGAGCCAGTAACCCCAGTAGCTCCAGTAACCCCAGTAGCTCCAGTAACGCCAGTAGGCCCGATATCCCCAGTAGCTCCAGTTATACCAGTAGGCCCGATATCCCCAGTAGCGCCAGTAGGTCCAGTAACCCCGGTAGGTCCGATATCCCCAGTAGCACCAGTAGGTCCAGTAACCCCGGTAGGTCCGATATCCCCAGTAGCGCCCGTAGTGCCAGTAACCCCAGTAACCCCAGTAACGCCCGTAGCTCCGGTAACCCCAGTAGCTCCAGTAACACCAGTAGCACCAGTAGGTCCAGTTACACCGGTAGGTCCAATATCTCCAGTAGCACCAGTAGGTCCAGTAACGCCAGCAGTACCAGTAGCGCCGGTAACCCCGGTAGGCCCGATATCTCCAGTAGGCCCTGTAACCCCAGTAGAGCCAGTAACCCCGGTAGGTCCGACATCCCCAGTAGCACCAGTAACCCCGGTAGGTCCGATATCCCCAGTAGCACCAGTAGGTCCAGTAATCCCGGTAGGTCCGATATCCCCAGTAGCACCAGTAGGTCCAGTAATCCCGGTAGGTCCGATATCCCCAGTAGCACCAGTAGGTCCAGTAACCCCGGTAGGTCCGATATCCCCAGTAGCACCAGTAGGTCCAGTAATCCCGGTAGGTCCGATATCCCCAGTAGCACCAGTAGGTCCAGTAACCCCGGTAGGTCCGATATCTCCAGTAGAGCCAGTAGCCCCAGTAATGCCCGTAGCTCCGGTAACGCCAGTAGCTCCGGTAACGCCAGTAGAGCCAGTAGAGCCAGTAGAGCCAGTAGCTCCAGTTATACCAGTAGGTCCGATATCCCCAGTAGAGCCGGTAACCCCGGTAGGTCCGACATCTCCAGTAGGCCCGGTAACCCCAGTAGAACCAGTAACGCCAGTAGGGCCAGCAGTACCAGTAACCCCGGTAGGCCCGGTAACGCCAGTAGAGCCAGTAACCCCAGTAACCCCAGTAACCCCGGTAGGTCCGATATCTCCAGTAGAGCCAGTAATGCCCGTAGCTCCGGTCACCCCAGTAGCCCCGGTCACCCCAGTAGCCCCGGTAACGCCAGTAGAGCCAGTAACCCCGGTAGGCCCGATATCTCCAGTAGGGCCAGTAACCCCAGTAGAACCAGTAACCCCAGTAGAACCAGTAACCCCAGTAGAACCAGTAACGCCAGTAGAACCAGTAACGCCAGTAGCGCCAGTAATGCCCGTAGCTCCAGTAGGTCCAACATCTCCAGTAGGGCCAGTAACTCCAGTAGATCCAATATCCCCAGTAGCCCCAGTAGCCCCAGTAACCCCGGTAGCCCCAGTAACCCCGGTAGGCCCGATATCTCCAGTAGAGCCGGTAACGCCAGTAGCCCCAGTAACGCCAGTAACCCCGGTAGGTCCGATATCTCCAGTAGCGCCAGTAGCCCCAGTAACGCCAGTAGCCCCGGTAGGCCCGGTAACGCCAGTAACCCCGGTAGGCCCGATATCTCCAGTAGAGCCGGTAACGCCAGTAGCCCCAGTAGCCCCAGTAACCCCGGTAGGTCCGATATCTCCAGTAGCGCCAGTAGCCCCAGTAACGCCAGTAGCCCCGGTAACGCCAGTAGGGCCAGTAACCCCAGTACTACCTGTAGGTCCAGTTATCCCCCCAGTAGGTCCTGTAGGTTTTACAGGCCAAATTGGACAACTGGGAATAGGTCCAGTTTTGCAACAACAAGGGTAGGAATGACACTTAGTGCAAACTCTATCTATAAATTTTCCAAAATGCATAATCTCACCTCCTCTCTCAAATATCGTATTCTGCACAATGATAGAGGAGGTAGACACATATCTACTTATTAAAGTTATTTATAGATTCGTTGCAACTACGCTTAAAATAGTAGAAGGTTTTCTATATCGATAGGGGCTAAATCCTTTTTATTTAGTTATTGATATTTTCTAAGAGTCATTTTGATCGATTGTTAAAATACGATTGAAATATTCTTTATTGTGTAGAATTTTTGGATCATTTGGAATGAAGGAGCTGGCTAGCTCATTATGGGTATTTGCTAGTTCGTATTGCTGTAAACGGTCGAAAAGTACACATAGCTGCAAGTGTGGGAGCCATGTTGAAAAGCTTTTATTTTGAAAAGGAGCGTTTGGATTTTGTTTAATTACCAGTGCTTGTTCGTACCAAAAAATAGCTTCGTAATTCCTGAATTGTTCCATGAAGTGGTAGCCAAGGCGACAGCAGGCTTCGGGGCGGGGGACATCGTATTCAAAGCTTCGTAAAATAGCACTGAAGTTGTTTTCTCTATCGTCTAAATTGGAATAGCAATCTGCTAATTTAAAACAGGCGCGAATATTATCTTCTACCCAGCCTAACTTTGAGGTTAAAAATAATTCGTAATAGTAAATGGCATCCTCAAACTGACCATGATCTAGTAATTCATTAGCAAAATAAAATGTATCTCGCGGTGTTAGTGTTTCTCCTGCTTCAATAAGTTGCTTATAAATCGTAATATTACGTGAGTGATCATGTGTTAATGGTAAATGGCTAACGGCTATATCACTATCAAACAGCACGCCCCCTACTTCTAAATATTCATGAACTGCACCGATCCATTGAAAATGCTTTTCTCTTTTTACAAGGCGATATCTCCTTATTAAGGCGTCCACATTTCCCTCATGATCATAGCTTAGATGATAATTCATGGACACGGCATCTATATCAGAGGTTAGAGAGGCTTTGAGCGACTTCAATTTTTCTTGATCTTCCTCTAAAAAAACATCATCTGCGTCTAGCCAGAGGATGTATTGCTTTGTTGCTTGTTGAAAGGAAAAGTTTCGTGCCGCTGCAAAATGATGTATCCATTTAAAATCAAAAATTCGGTCTGTAAATTGTGCAACCACTTGTTTTGTACTATCGGTTGAACCGGTGTCAATAATATTAATTTCATCCACTATATCTTTGACGGACTCAAGACATCGACCAATAACATCTTCTTCATTTTTTACAATCATACATAAGCTAATGGAAATCACGCTATATTCCTCCTTACCAGTATCTTTGTAGTATATGTAACGCTGACAGTATGGGTTGGATGATTGAACTGAGAGGAGGTTCGTGAGTTTGAAATGTGAAAAGTATTTTTATGGTTTGTCATAAATTTACCTTCCAAGTTTCACCCGAATTTCACAATTGTGAAGTATAGTAAAGGGGCAGAGGTGATAAAGTTGAAAAAATGGGCATTCTTCATTTTTTCGTTACTACAAATTATATGGTTAGCAGGTTGTACTGAAAAATCATATGAACCCATTGAAAGGGATCGGAATTTTATAGCTTCGTTAAACATACAAGAACCATCATTAGATTTTATTGATGAAGATGGCAATGTATTTGCTACTTGGTCATTTGATAAAGCTTATTCTGGGGCAATACTGTTAGGGAATGACCAAATCTTATTGTATGGACACCAATTAAATAATATCGACGTCTATACATTATCGACCGGAGAAAAGCGCTATTCCAAAAAAGTAGAGATCGGTACAACGAATGTGTACTATGATGACAACATTAAGCAATTTTTTATAACGAATAGTAAAACGAATACGGTGACAAGCTTTGATCAAAAGGGAGATGAACTAGTCAGACAACAACTTGGCAATTATCCTATGTCAATGGCATCGTATAAAGATAAACTGTATGTTATTAATTTTAAAGATACAAAATTATCAGTGTTAAACATGAAGGATTTGACCATTGAACAAGAGTGGCCAATTCAAAAATCCGCACATGGCATAGCTATTTTAGAAGAGACACATGAGCTATGGGTAGGTGGGCATGGGGAAGGAAGTAAGCCCAACAGCTCCGTTAAAAAATATGATTTGACTACTGGCCATCTGAACGGAGAGATTGATATGCCTTTAATGCCAGTAGGGTTAAAAAAGACTAAGGATGCCGTTCTTGTTGTAAGTCATGGTCACAATGAGTTGTATGTTGCTGATTTTGATGGCCATATTAAATGGCACCAAGAGGTTGGTGCAAATCCCTTTGTAGTGAACCAGTTTAAAGACTATATTGTTGTCGCTGGTTATGACGATCACACATTGTACTTTATAAAGGGTGATCAGAAGGAAAAAACAGTTGATGTAGGGAAAGGTGCTTTTCAACTGTTAGTAAGGGAGGAACAATGATGACAACTGTGTTAATAGTTGATGATGAGCAGGATATGCGTAATTTAATTGAGATGATGCTAAATAATTCGGATATAGAGACATTTACTGCCGCAAGTGGTACTGAGGCTTATGATGTGATAGTACGTGAAAATATTGATTTAGTATTACTTGATGTGATGATGCCCCATGAAGATGGCTTTGTCGTTTGTCAAAGTATTCGTGCTATGTCCAATGTACCGATTATTTTCCTGACAGCACGTGATGCCAATGAGGACAAGGTGAAAGGTCTTACACTTGGTGGAGATGACTATATTGTTAAGCCTTTTACACATGACGAACTAGTGGCGAGAATTTATGCTGTATTAAGAAGAAGTGGCGCGAATATTACAGAGCTACAGCAAAAGTACGTGATTATTGGTCCTATTAAAATAGACGAAATTGCACGTAAAGTATCTGTTGATGGAAAGAGTATTCCGCTTACCTTAAAGGAATTTGAGCTATTGCACTTATTTATGAAAAATCCGGGAAATGCCTATACGAGAGAGCAATTACTAGAGCGTATTTGGGATATTGATTATGTAGGAGGCACACGCACGGTCGATACACATATTAAAACTTTACGAATTAAGCTTGGAAAGGATGCGGCTGCGCATATTCAAACCGTTTGGGGAGTGGGCTATCGCTTTGATCCTGGCGAATGAAAAAGATTGCCACTCGCATTTGGTTGTTAATTTTTGCATTTTTAATCATTACCGTTGTCTTTATGTATGTTCTCACAAACTTTTTGTATCAACGTTTATATGTACAAGATACAGAAGAGACAATGGTCGAAGTTGGCTTGAAGCTACAGACCATGTATGACAATGGGAAGGTGACGGATGAATTTATTGCAGATATTGAACAATTTAATGATTACTCAAATTTAAATATATTTGCGGTAAGGAATCCACGTGAGTTAAGTGCCTGTGTTCCATTTGATATAGATTATGAGACCCTGATTGGCCCTGAGGAAAGACAGAAATTATTAGCAGGAAAATATGTGCAAAAAATTGGATATGAGCCACGGTTTGATCGACAACTTATTTCCGTAGTTATACCGCTCGTTGATCAAAATCGATTAGAGGGTATCATTTATATTTATTTCCCATTAGCCAAAATTAGTGAGTTAGCTAATAGTGGCGTGATTTTGTTGTTTATTAGTGCTTTCATATTTTTAGTAGTGGCTAGCTATTTGATTTATAAAGGTATCCGGCACATTATGCGACCATTAAACGATTTACAACTTGCAGTGGAACAGATGTCCTATGGGAATTATGAGACACGTGTGCCTGTCAATTCACGAGATGAAATTGGTAAATTATCTAGTACCTTTAATAAAATGGCAGAGGCCATTCAGCAGGAGGATGAAGCACAAAAAACGTTTCTAGCAACCGTTTCGCATGAATTACGCACACCTATAAGCTATGTAAAAGGCTATAGCGAGGCTATGCAAAATGGCATCATTACAGAAAGTCAAAAAGAAGATACCATACAGTTGATCGTCCGTGAGGCGAATCGAATGGAGCGGTTAACAAACGAATTACTTCAACTGGCAAGAACAGAAAATGAACAAACCAATTTAGTTTTATACCCTATTCCACTAGGAGAGACATTGCGAGAGGTTCAAAAAATCCTAACACATCAAGCAGATAAAAAGAACA
The DNA here is from genome assembly GCF_038630755.1 of Lysinibacillus sp. FSL K6-1151. Taxonomy (NCBI): domain Bacteria; kingdom Bacillati; phylum Bacillota; class Bacilli; order Caryophanales; family Bacillaceae; genus Lysinibacillus; species Lysinibacillus sp. FSL K6-1151. The sequence continues at coordinate 3,824,557 of NZ_CP152040.1, read as the reverse complement.
TAACATTACATGTAGATGTAGATGATGCGCTCATTATTGAAGCGGATGAAGTAAAGCTAAAGCAAATCTTTATTAATATTATTGAAAATGCAATTAATTACTCGTATGAAAATTCTAAGGTGGAAATTGTTGCTGTTGAAAAGACTGGCAGTGCACAAATTACAATCAAGGATTATGGAATCGGTATTCCATCCGAGGATTTATCACATGTCACAGAGCGATTTTATCGTGTTAACAAAGCACGGAGTCGTGCAGACGGTGGTAGTGGATTAGGGTTATCCATTGTTGAACAGTTATTAAAGCAGTTACAGGGATCGTTAGAAATTGAAAGTGTTGTTGAAAAAGGCACAACCGTTAAAATCCGGTTGCCATTAATGGAGGATTAAAAGATGAAAAAGTGGTTATTCGCGCTAATTGCAGTGCCTACATTATTAGTAGGATGTGGAGAAAAAAAAGAGGCTTTACCAGAACCAGTTGTACCTCAAATTCCAGAGGTAGAGATTTTAACACCAAAAGAGGTAGTACTCAATGAAACAATTGAGCTGGCGGCACACGTTGAACAAGGTGGAGAAAACGTTGATGATGCTGTAGTAGAATTCGAAGTTTGGGAATCAGGGAAACGTGATGAAGGACAAATGATTGATGGGAAATTAGAAAAAGACGGCGTCTATAAAGCAACGACTACATTCGATCATGACGGTGTTTACTATATGTATGCACATACTACAGCTAATGGTGTTCATAATATGCCAAAGCAGCAAATTATTGCTGGTAGCCCAGATATGACACAGGTTTTACCAGAGGATGAGAAATCTAATAACAGCATGGATAACAATATGATGAATCATGGTAATGGTACGTCAAATGATGCTGATCATGATGACGAAGAAAAAGATGAAAAAAATCATCATTAAATGCTTGCATTTTTTTAAAAATAGGAATATGATAATGACCAGATGACCGAAATGGTTTTCTGGTCATTTTTATTGAAGTGTACATTAGAGGTACATAACCTAACAAGAAAGGATGTTACTAATGGATCGTAGGCAGGAAATTCTTGAAGCAGCTGCAAAATCTTTTACATTGTTTGGCTACAAAGCAACAACGATGGAGCAAGTGGCGAAAATCGCTAATGTCGGTAAAGGTACGATTTATACATTCTTTGCAAATAAAGAAATTTTATTTCAAGAGATTGCTATGTCACTTGTACGAGAGATGAAGGCGGAAGCAGATGCAGTGTTGGATGCATCAGCAAGCTTTATGGATAATGCGCATAATGCTTTAATGAAAATGCTACAGTTCCGTGAAAAACATCTTTTATTTGCAAAGCTAATCGAGGAAGAAAAAGAATTACGAACACCAGCTGTTAAACAGGTGCTACTTCGCATCGAAACAGAAATCTTATCGTATGTTTCAGAGTTAATACAGCGTCGTATTAAAAAAGGTGAAATTAGAGATTGCGATGCAGAACTGGTCGGTTACTTATTGTTAAAGGCATATCTTGCTTTTGTTGTCGATTGGCATGAGTTACACGGTGATGTAATCCCTGAAGAAAAGATTCTTAATCTTTTCAAGGAAACAATCTTTCGAGGTTTGATTCTAACTTGATTCGGTAAAAGACAGATATAAAAGTGTCGAATCAAGTGTCTTTTTGCAAAATTGCCGAGGTTGACTATTTTTTTTGAATGAAAATGACCAAATGACGTTTTCGGTCAAATAGTTTAGGAGTGAGGATATTATATGATTAAAGCTGAGTGGCTGAAGATCTTTAAAACAAGAAAAATGCTTGTTTCAATCATTGCTGTATTATTTATTCCAGTAATGTATGCAGGTATGTTTTTATGGGCGTTTTGGGATCCTTATGCAGGGCTTCCTAATCTCCCAGTAGCTGTAGTTAATGAGGATACTGGTGCTGAGATGGATGGCGTTAAATTAGACTTGGGGGATACCTTAGTTGATAAATTGATAGATAGCGAACAATTTAACTTTATAGAGGTTTCAAAAGATGAAGCTGAAAAAGGCTTAAATAGTCGTGATTATTATATGATTTTAGAAATTCCAACAAATTTCTCTGAGCATGCTACAACATTATTAGATGACAAACCTTCGAAATTAGTGATGAACTACATTCCAAATGAAGGTCTTAACTTCCTTGGTGCTCAAATTGGTGAGACTGCAATGGATCGTGTCCGTGCTGAAGTAAATTCACAAGTATCAGCAACGTATGCTGAAAAATTATTTGATTCCATTGCAACACTTGGAGATGGCTTTACAGAGGCAGCTGATGGCTCGAATAAGTTAGATGAGGGTGCACAAAAAGTAGCAAATGGTGCAAAAGATTTAAAAGGCTATCTAGAGCAATTAGCTTCAAGCACAGTTGAACTGTCGAATGGGACAGATAAACTGACAAAAGGTGCTGGAGATGCTGCGAAAGGTGCGAATGATTTATCAAGCGGTTTAGTCAAACTACAAGATGGTACTGTCCAATTACAACAAGGTGCACAGCAAGCAGCAAATGGTGCAACTAGTCTTGAACAAGGGTTATCACAATATACTCAAGGTGTTGCAAAAGTTGGGGCAGGTTTAAACACTTTAAACGATAAACAACAACAAATTAGTGCAGGCGCAGCTTCTATTGCTGAAAATGCAGGTGCATTAAATGGTGCAGCCAACCAATTAACAGCTGGTTCTGCGAAAGTGGAGGCAGGCATTACAGCCTTATCTAGCCAATTACAAACGATGATGGCTTCAATGCCTGAGGAACAAGCAGCAGGATTAAAGCAAACATTAGCAGAGCTGCAAGCTGGTAGTGCTAGCGTGCATAACGGCTTAACATCTTTATCTGCTGGTACAGAAAAATTACAGGCTGGTGCTAATCAAGTAAGCTCTGGTGCAAGTCAAATTGCAGCAGGTCAGGCAGAAGTATTAGCTGGTGCAAACGCATTAACGGCTAAAAGCAATGCTTTAATGGAAGGTGCAAAAGGTCTACAAGCAGGTAATGCGACATTAGCTACAAAATTAGGTGAACTACATGCAGGTGTGAATACAGCTGTAACAGGTTCAAAAACATTAGCATCTGGATTAAATGAATTAGCAAATGGTACAACAACATTAAATCAAGGTACTTCTACGCTTGCTTCGAAATCTGGTGAGCTAGCACAAGGTTCCGCAACACTTGCAGATGGTTCTACAGAGCTTGCAGATGGTACGACAACGTTATCTAGCAAACTAGGTGAGGCTAGTGAAAAAGCAAATGAGGTCAAAGCAAATCAAGACACATATGATATGGTAGGTAGTCCAGTAGAGGTTGAAAAAGAGTCTGTAAACCATGTTCCAAACTATGGTACAGGTTTTGCACCATACTTTATTTCTCTTGGCTTATTCGTAGGGGCATTATTAATTTCGATTGTGTTCCCATTTGTTGAACCAGCTATCCGACCAAAAAATGGTGCAGCTTGGTTTACAAGTAAAGTGACTGTATTAGCCGTTGTAGGTTTAGTGCAAACATTACTAACAGTAGGTATTGTAAAATGGGGTCTAGGACTTGAAGTAAATAACATGGGCTACTTTATCATAACGGCATTATTAACAAGCTATGTATTTTTAGCCTTAATTCAAATGCTTGTTTCGATCTTTGGTGATCCAGGACGTTTCATCGCAATTGTTGTGTTAATTTTACAATTAACAACAAGTGCAGGTACGTTCCCACTAGAATTAATTCCATCACCATTACAAGTATTTAACAAGCTTTTACCAATGACATATACGGTTCAAGCATTTAAATCAAGTATTTCAACTGGCGATATGACATTCTTAATGCAAAACTATGGTGTTCTAGCTGGATTCTTAGTAGCATTCTTAGCCATTACATTCGGTTACTTCATGCTACTTCACAACAAACGTTACTCTAAAGTAGCAGAAGAAAGCTAATAATACACTTGAAGCACTCATCGACTATTCGGTGAGTGCTTCTTTTGGTAAAAGGATATATAGGCAACTATTGGTTTTCTCTATGAATTGGCGTTTTCCTTGCACGCTAGCCCTATTGGAGTCTCCACTAAATGCACAATATCTCTCTATATAAATAAAAGCAAAACCATCAATAGCATATTTGTGAAAGGTGAAAATAGATTTCCGTTGGCTTTCCTGTGGGCGAGCTGCTTCCTCCGCAACCGCTCCGTTTAGAGGCTCGCCTGTCTCGCTATCCCACGGGAGTCAAGTAGCCTTCCACGCCAATCTATAAAAATGTTAACTTTTTAGCAAAGGTTCAAGGGAAGATGTTCACTACTCATTTTATAGAGGGGTGTTGTCACGCAGCACTTCTCCACATGCTTGATTGGAGCGAACGCAGTGAGTGAAGCGGCTCATCGGACACCCCTTGGAAAGGACGCTGACGGAACGGAAAGTAATCCCTCGCCCTTGACACCACCTTTTTTCAATAACATAAAACAACAGCTGATATGAGCGTATCAGCTGTTGTTTTTGTAAGTGTAAGAGATTTAATTAAGGGTTCATCAAAATATGATGAAGTGTGTCATGATTGCTACGTGTGGGGCACGTATATGACAAATTACAGTATAGGCAAATGCTTATAGGTGGTTACATTTTTCACAAGTGTTGCTGTAGCATTCGCTTTGTTCTTCCATTTTTTCACCGCACTCAGTACATTGCTTTGCAGGTAAATTCTTGAAAAATTCAACTACGTTTTCTAACATTGTGGACTCCTCCTTTAAGTTCATCTGTACTATTACTGTTTTGATATTTCCTAGTGTATTATAACAGATGCTTTTCGTCAACACAAAATGCCTAATTTACGTTAAAATAAATATGGATAGTTTGTGAAGGAGGAAACGTGAACTATGATTTTCGTTGATAATAAAGGGATCCATGATCCACGTATTAACCTTGCTATTGAGGAGTATTTATTAAAAACAATGGACGTTGAGAAAGAGCCAGTGCTTCTTTTTTATATTAACCAACCGTCCATTATTATCGGTAAAAACCAAAATACAGTTGAAGAAATCAATACAGACTACGTAGAGGACAATGGCATTATTGTTGTGCGTCGTTTATCAGGTGGTGGTGCTGTCTATCATGATTTAGGGAATCTTAACTTCAGCTTTATTACAAATGATGATGGTAATAGCTTTATGAATTATAAAAAATTCACACAGCCAGTAGTAGATGCTCTAGCTAAAATGGGTGTCAATGCTGAGCTTTCAGGGCGTAATGATATTCTAGCAGAAGGGCGAAAGGTTTCTGGAAATGCTCAGTTCTCTACAAAAGGACGTATGTTCAGTCACGGCACATTAATGTTTGATACAGAAATTGATGCAGTAGTGTCAGCTTTGAAAGTCAAAAAAGATAAGATTGAATCAAAAGGTATCAAATCCATCCGTTCACGAGTAGCAAATATTTCGGAGTTTTTAAAAGAACAAATGACAGTAGAAGAATTCCGTCTTGAAGTTTTGAAATCCATTTTCGGTGGGGAAGAAAATATTCGCTATTATGAGTTAACAGAGGAAGATTGGGCAAATATACACAAGTTATCCGCAGAGCGTTATCAAACATGGGAGTGGAATTTTGGAAAATCACCACGCTTTAATATTCGAAAAACACATCGTTTCCCAACAGGTGGCATTGATATCCGCCTAGAAGTTAATCATGGTGTGATTGAAGAGGCACATATTTTTGGTGACTTCTTTGGTGTAGGGGATATGGCTGATATAGAACAGCTTTTAGTTGGGACAAACTATGATAGAGCTGCCATTGCTAAGGCATTAGCAGATATCGATATTCCTACATATTTTGGTGGAATTTCAACTGAGGACTTTTTACAATTAATTTATTAAGGAAAATACGGTTTCGTGTAATGTTTTAGCCTAAAGGTTCGCTGACAATTATGTCGTCGAACCTTTTTTTGATACAATATAGAAAGAAAGGAGTGTTGATATGGAAAAGCATCGAATATTCATAGTAGAAGATGATGTCAAGATTGCATCATTACTAGCGGAAACGCTTAGAAAATATCAATACGAAGTTGCAACAATCCAAGAATTTGATCATCTCATCGAAGAATTTACAGCATTTAATCCACATATGGTGCTGCTTGATATAAATTTACCTGCTTATGACGGCTATTATTGGTGTCGCCAGCTACGCCAGCTTACAACATGCCCGATTATTTTCATTTCTGCTCGCTCTGGGGAAATGGACCAAATTTTTGCGCTTGAAAATGGGGGCGACGATTTCATTACAAAGCCATTTAACTATGAAATTGTTTTGGCTAAAATCCGTAGTCATCTACGCCGTACATATGGTGAGTATGCAGCAAGGCAAGAGGAACGGACAATCAAGCAAGGACAGCTTGTACTTCATTTAGAAAGAATGGAGCTACATAAAAATGATTTAGAAATTCCACTTCAGAAAAAAGAATGCATCATTTTAGAGCTGCTTATGGGAAATGCACCGAAAGTCGTGACGCGTGAACAGCTACTAGAGGAACTCTGGGACGATCAGGCATTTGTCGATGAGAACACGTTGAATGTTAATATGACGCGCGTACGAAAAAAGTTAGCAGATTATCACATAGCATCAACAATTGAAACTGTACGTGGTGCGGGCTATCGGTTCATATTAAGCGCAGGTGAGCTATAGTGGGCTGGAAATTATTCTTACGTGACTATGCATCATTTATTGTGTTCCAGCTCTTATTAGTTGGCTTCATTATGGTCATTTATATGCTAGATGGCTTTCGAAATATTGATACAGCTATTTATTCCTTCTGTATTAGCCTTGTCTTATTAGCTTCATTTTTACTTGTGCGTTATTTAATGCGCCAACGTTATTTGATGAAAATCACTCATCTCCCAACAGCAATGGAGGATGTGCTACAAAAAAACGCAAAAACGCCAGAAGCTATGCAAACCGAAAAGTACATGCACGAGTTGTATCGCCTTTATCAGCATGAGCTGCATGCGCTATATGCAAGTCAAAAAAGACATGATCAGTTTATGAACCAATGGGTGCATCAAATGAAAACACCTATTTCAGTCATTGAATTATTATTACAGGATGACCGACCTCTTGATAAAAAGAACGTACAGGAGGAAATTGATCGTTTACGTAGAGGCTTGGACATGGTGCTTGTTAATGCACGTTTAGAAAATTTTGAGGATGATATGCAAGTGGAACAGGTTGCGTTGAAAGCAATTGTCACTGCAACTGTTAATGAAAATAAACGTTTATTTATTACGAAAAGAGTTTTCCCAGAAATTCATATTGAGGATGATCTTATTGTTGCCAGTGATTCGAAATGGCTTCGCTTCATTCTTGGCCAATTTATTACAAATGCGGTGAAATACACGTTTGAAAGCAATAAAAAAATTGTGATTTCTGCCATTGAAAAGGATGACTATGTACAGCTAGCCATTTGCGATGAGGGAATTGGGATTCCAGCTTCCGATCTTTCACGTGTTACGAAAGCCTTTTTTACTGGTGAAAATGGGCGGAAAACAGGGGAATCTACTGGGATGGGCCTTTATTTAGCCAAAGAAATCTGTGAAAAGCTAGGACATGAATTGGCTATTACATCAGAGGTAGGAAAAGGGACAATTGTGACAGTGACATTTACAAATTAGGGGGCGCTAGGATGGGAGAAGTACGTATAGAAGATTGGGTATTAACTATTGATAAGGAGAAAACAAAAGCTCTTTATATGACACAAATGCAAGAGGGGGATCATTTTGCTTATCAAAATTTCTTGAAGGCAAATGAGAGGCTCGATGAAGAACTATTGCATTTTTCAAATAAGCTTGGGTTAAACTTACAGCAACCTACATTATTGAATGCATTTCCTATCGAAGGTCAACAGATGATGTACAGTGGGTATTATACTGTGTGCGGTGAGATCCTAGAGGGAGAAATAGATGCTTGGGATGTGATTGTTGGGGAGCATTGCTTTAGTTTAGTAGAGGAAGAGTCCGTTCTGACATTAACAGAGCCTCATTTTCAAATCGGCTTTGAGGTCGTATTACAGTGGCTTTTACCACAATCCTTAGAATTAATGAAGAAATAAGGTGAATGACGTATGCCTATTTTACAAATTAAAGATGTGACAAAAGTATATGAAGGTAAAGTGACACATAGGGCATTAAATCAGTTGAGCTTTGATGTAGAAGAAGGGGAGTTTTTAGCTGTTATGGGACCTTCCGGAAGTGGCAAAACGACCTTGCTGAATATTATCTCGACAATTGATGAGCCTACTAGCGGTGAAATCATACTGGATGGCATGAATCCACATAAATTAAATGCAACTGAGCTTGCTTACTTCAGAAGAAGACAGCTCGGTTTTGTGTTTCAGGATTTCAATCTTTTGCACATGCTAACGGTCGAGGAAAATATCGTGCTGCCACTAACATTAGACCAACAGCCTTTAGAAGTAATGGAGGAACGTCTAGCTAGTATTGTAGAAAAGCTCGACTTAACTTCTTTCCTTCATAGACGTCCAAATGAAATATCTGGTGGACAGGCACAAAGAACGGCTATTGGTCGAGCACTTATCCATAATCCGAGTCTGATTTTAGCGGATGAGCCTACGGGTAATTTAGATTCGAATTCTTCACGTGATGTGCTCGAACTGCTAACAAAAGTCAATCAGGATAAACAAACGACGATTGTAATGGTCACACATGATCCGATTGCAGCTAGCTATTGTGATCGGGTGTTGTTCATTAAAGACGGTGAATTTTTCAATGAAATTTATCGAGATGATCGTCGTCAAATGTTTTTCCAACGTATATTAAATGTTTTGAGCTTACTAGGAGGAGGGCAAGTAGGTGACCTTTCGACAATTCGCTTACCGTAATGTCGTGCGGAACAGCCGGATATATGGTGCCTTTTTCATGGCAAGCTTTTTTTCTGTGGCTGTATTTTTTATCTATTCAATGCTAATGTTTCATCCTGATATTGAGCGCGGGATATTAGGAGAGGTATCACTTATCGGGATGGTGGGTGCTGAAATTGTTCTCGTCCTCTTTACATTATTCTTTTTGTATTATTCCATGAGTGCCTTTTTAGAGGCAAGATCCCATGAATTCGCCATTTTATTGCATTTAGGAATGGAAAAGCGCCAGATGAATAGACTTGTCTTTTTAGAGACAATGATTATTGGGTCAGGCTCTATTATTGTAGGTATCGTGTTTGGCTTCTCGTTTTCAAAATTCTTTTTTATGATCGTACGAGAAATTTTGCATTTAGATGAATTACCATTATATGTTTCCTGGCAGCCGTTTTTACTAACAATTGGTGTTTTTACAAGTGCGTTTGTCGTCATTTCATTTATTAGTGTGTATTTTACACGAGAGAGAAAATTACGAGATCTTATTAAAGGCAGTGATTATGTAAATAGCTTAACAACCTATTCCAAAATCCGAGCTATTTACGGTATTGCTTTAATTTTAACGACGTATATTTTAGCGTTTGTTGTAGGACATACGGCATTCATCTGGCTAACTTTATTAATACCATTTTCAGCAACATTCGGCACATATTATTTTTTCAGTGATTCCGTCCCGTGCTTTTTAGATTTAGCACGTGGAAAACGCAAGTTTCATTGGCAACGTTACCGTCTTCTCTCACTAGCTGAACAAACCCATATTATGATGGATAATGTGAAAATGTTTTTCGTTGTTACGATGGTATCAACACTTGCCTTTTTGTCTGTGGGCGTTTTAGCGACTATGTCCTCCTATACAACTCAATATGATCGCTTAAATCCATTAGGGCTGGTTTATAAAGGAGATGTGGATAATCCATTTGAGCGAGAGCATATCAATTCATTGCGACTGCAATTAGAGGAGAAAGGTTTATCTTATCAGCTGTCCCGTTTTATTGTAGTGAAGCAAACCTCTTCTTTCACTCGAAATGAAGTGGAGGTATTTCGAGAGTCCGATATGAATGTTTTGCTTTCTTCGTATAGTTATCCATTACTGAACCTGGGAGCTGGTGAGGCAGTATTTATCCCTTATTCAGAGGATTCGTTAAAAAAATTAAAAAATAGAATTGTGCACACCGTTTTAGAAGAGAATAATATTCCGATTACCATCGATAGTGTCTATCCAAAAATAGTGTTTCCAGGTTCAATTGTAAGTGTCAATTCAATTGTCATTAGTGATGAGGACTTCGCAAAGCTGATTCATCCGATCTCTGATCAAGATATTATTCAACCTAGTTATCATCTATTTACATTCGTTATACCACAATGGATGGAAACAAAAGATATCGGGAGGGCTATAGACCATCTAGAATCCAATTTATATTTTCTTAAAAAGGATAAATTTAGTCCATTTTACTTTGAAAATGCAGGATTAAATTATTCTTATATACTAGCTACCTACTCATTATTTACTTTAGTGGGTGTATTGGTTGCCACTGTATTTTTACTTGCGGCTGGGAGCTTTATCTATTTTAAATTGCATACATCACTTGAACGTGAAAAGCGTAAATTTGATGTGTTAAAGCGCATGGGCTTAACTGATGCGGAGCTGAAAAAGCTTGTTAATCGTCATTTATTTCCTCAATTCTTTTTGCCTTGGGGTGTTGCAATGATGCATAGTGCCTTTGCTTTTCTAATGGTACAAGGTATTTTGAGAGACATAGCAAATATTTCGATTGTAAAAGAAGTATTCTTTGCTTTTGGCTTCTTTGTGTTAATACAAGTAGTTTACTTTTATTTAATTCGTTGGCGTTACATCTCACATATTCGCTCATGATGTCTTTGTTTAAAAGAGAAAAAAATGAATTATTTAACGTAATTTATGACATGAAATAAAAAGATTCATTGTCTTTTAGATACATTTCTTATATAATATTACTGAATAACGATTCATTTTATACGATAAGGGGATGGTGTAATTGAATTTAGTTTCACGTGTTCGCCAACAGGCAACAGAGCAGCCGGAAAAAGTTGCGTATCATTTTATGGGGAAAGATACAACTTACGGGGAATTTGAGCATACAGTTGGTCGTTTTGCAAAGGGATTACAAGATTTAGGTGTTGAAAAAGGGGACCATGTGGCGTTTTTACTCGGCAATACGCCACACTATTTAATTGCCTTGTATGCAACAATGCGTTTAGGGGCAACAGCAATACCAGTTAACCCAATCTATACACCAGATGAAATTTCTTATATTTTGCATAACGGGGATGTAAAAGCAGTCATTGCACTCGACGCTTTGCTTCCATTAGTTGAAAAGGGTGTACAAGCATTTCCACAAGTAAGCACATTTATAGTTTGTGAAACGACGCCAGATATAGCGGAAAAAATGGTAGCGTTATCACCGCAAGCACAAGAAAAAACGCATTTATTTACACAGGTCATCGCCACTGCTGCTGAATCTTTAGAGCCTGTGGAAGTTGCAGATGATGACAATGCTATTATTTTATACACTTCAGGAACTACAGGTAGTCCAAAGGGTGCTATGCTGACACATGGCAATGTGTATTCAAATGCTCGTGATGTTGCCCATTATTTAGGAATCAAGGCAGATGATCGCGTCATTGCTACATTACCAGTGTTTCATGTATTTGCCTTAACGGTTGTGGTCAATGCGCCTTTATTAAGCGGAGCAACAGTTTTACTTACACCTCGCTTTAGCCCTACTGAAATTTTTGCTTTAGCGAGAGAGCAAAAAGCAACGGTATTTGCTGGTGTTCCAACCATGTATAATTTCTTGTATCAGTTACCTGAAGGTGATCCAGAAGATTTCTCGACAATTCGTTTGGCCATTTCAGGTGGGGCATCTTTACCTGTTGCACTCTTACATAATTTCGAACAGAAATTTAATGTGCGTGTGTCAGAGGGATACGGCTTATCGGAAGCTTCACCTGTTACATGCTTTAATCCACTTGATCGTGATCGAAAAGCTGGCTCTATCGGTACATCGATTAGCAATGTGGAGAATAGAGTGGTTGATGTGAACGGTCAGGAAGTACCTGTTGGCGAAGTTGGCGAGCTGATTGTACGTGGCCCTAATGTGATGAAGGGTTACTATAAAATGCCTGAAGAAACGGCCATGGCCATTCGCGACGGCTGGCTCTATACAGGGGATTTAGCTAGGGTAGATGAAGAAGGCTATTTTTACATTGTCGATCGCAAAAAAGATATGATTATTGTAGGTGGCTTTAATGTTTATCCTCGTGAGGTTGAGGAAGTGCTGTTTGCCCATAATAATATTGTAGAGGCGGCGGTGGTAGGCTTTCCAGATCCTAACTTAGGGGAAGCTGTACATGCATATGTTGTGTTAAAAGAAGTAGCAGCCACTACGACAGAAGATCTGCTATCTTATTGTGCCAAGCATATGGTGAAATACAAGGTGCCAAAGATGATTGAGATACTGGATGAACTTCCGAAAAACACGACAGGGAAAATATTACGACGTTCATTAAAAGAAAAAGTTTAAACGAGTATAGCTACTATTGAAAAATGGTAGCTTTTTTTTGTGTGCTTTGAAAACCCCCTGCTATGCAGGGGGTTCCGGAAAGCTTTTAGCTATGGACAATAAAAAAACTCCAAACGTACAATAAAGTCAGGTCTAGTCAACCGACTTCGTACGAAAGGAGCCACCATAAATGGATAATAAAAGTTTAGCACATACAACGTGGAATTGTAAGTATCATATCGTCTTTGCGCCAAAGTATAGAAGGCAGATTATTTATGGTCAAATTAAAGCAGATGTTGGAAGAATATTGCGCCAATTATGTGAAAGAAAAGATGTAGAAATCATAGAGGCAACAGCCTGTCCTGACCACATTCATATGTTGGTAAGTATTCCACCGAAATTGAGTGTATCTGCGTTCATGGGTTATTTAAAAGGGAAGAGTAGTCTAATGATTTTCGACCGACATGCGAATTTAAAGTATAAATACGGTAATCGTCAATTCTGGTGTCGAGGATACTATGTGGACACAGTCGGCCGAAATAAGAAAAAGATACAAGAGTATATAAAAAATCAATTACAAGAAGATATCCTGCAAGATCAAATGACGATGAAAGAATTCATTGACCCATTCACAGGAGAAGAAATCAAGAGAAAGAAAAAATAAGTAAGCCGCTTTAGCGGTTTGTGTGAAAACGGAGTGCGGTTGGCAGACCATTCAGAATGTCTTTAGACATGGGCCAGTACCCCAGCGTTTCACGCGCAGAGCAAACCACCAGTTATACTGGTGGTTCTGATTATGTACATTATTCGTATAATAGTAAAATCAGTTGAGAGTAGTTGTCTGTAAGTGATAAAATCAAACATGTGAAATCTTCTACATACTTTTCAAGAGCTTGTCATATAGTGAGGAAGTAATGTAAAAAGACGTACAAAACTGGAACCCTTTGATGTGAAGCTACGTCAAAGCTTTTAGGTAAAAATACTATTGAAAGAGAGCATACAAAAACATGTTAGAACTCATTAAGGAGTTAATAAGCTTTATTGTGCATATCGATGTGCATTTAGAAGAAATTATTCGTGATTTTGGCAATTGGAGTTATCTGATTTTATTTGCGATTGTTTTTGTAGAGACAGGCGTTGTCATTTTCCCATTCCTACCTGGTGATTCATTGCTATTTGCAAGTGGAACATTAGCAGCTGCAATGGGTGCCTTTGATATGTGGATTTTAATTCCTGTATTTTTAGCAGCAGCTATTTTAGGAGATACGATGAACTATCATATTGGTCATAAGGTAGGAACATCAATCCCTCCAAAGAGCCTCCTCGGAAGAGTTGTTAAAAAAGAACGTATGGAGGCAGCTGAAAAATTCTTTAATACACATGGTGGGAAAACGATTGTTATAGCTCGTTTCATGCCATTTATTCGTACATTTATCCCGTTTGTGGCGGGTGCAAGTAAAATGAAATATAGCTATTTCTTATTTTATAATATCTTTGGTGCAATATTATGGGTATTCAGCTGTACATTACTAGGTTATTTCTTTGGTAATATTCCTATTATTAAAGATAACTTCTCGGTTGTCCTTATTTTGATAATCTTTATATCAGTTGTGCCTGCAGTTATTGGTGCTATCAAATCTAGAGTAGGTAAATAATGAGGACAGTCCTAAAGTGATCAATGGATCATCACTAGGACTGTCCTTTCTTGTGTTATATGTCTAATAGTGACCATACTAAATTAGTGTGAAGTATAAACAACAGGTCGTAAAAATGATATACTATATATTACTAGAATATGAAGAAATGGGGGCAGCGAAATGGAAGTATTTATTGGCAGACAGCCTATTTTTAATCTTCATGAGCAGGTAGTTGCTTATGAATTATTATATCGTGGCAAAAACGTCAATGCCTTTCCAATGGTCGATTCAGATGCAGCAACGATTGACGTACTTGTGAACTCATTTCTTTCAATTGGTTTTGAAGAGGTAACAAAAGGTAAACCGGGTTTTGTTAATTTTACTGAAAACTTATTGATGAGCTCCATTCATGAATTTTTAAATCCTTCACAGGTTGTGATTGAGATACTAGAAGATGTTCCACTTACTCCTCAGTTAGTGGAACGTGTAATTGAGCTAAAAAAACATGGGTTCCAAATTGCTTTAGACGATTTTATTATGGATGAGCATGTGGAAATTTATGATGAATTATTTGAGCAGATTGATTATATTAAGGTTGATTTTTTAGCATCATCTATCGTTAAACGAATGGAAATTGAAGTTAAAGTAAAGGATAAGTTTCCAAACATTCAATTACTCGCTGAGAAAGTAGAAACGCGTCATCAGTTTGAAGTAGCTAAATCTTCTGGCTATGTGTTATTTCAAGGTTATTTTTTTGAACAACCTCAAATAATACGAGCAACAGACATTCCAGCGAATACAATTCAATATATTCACATCATCTCTTTATTAAAAGAAGAAGAGCCAAATATCCAATTATTAGCGGAAAATATCGAACGTGATATTTCATTGACGTATAAATTATTACAAATGATTAATAATTCATCTAAACGATCTAAATCGAAGGTACGCTCCATTAAACAAGCCATTGTGTTACTGGGCGTATCAAATTTACGAAAATGGATCTATTTATTGGCCATGCGAGAAATCGATATAGACGCCAATTCTGATCTTTTTAAAGAAGTGCTGTGTACATCTTTATTCCGAGCAAAGGTTTGTGAAAAGCTAGCGAAGCTTTCTTACAAAAAGAATTTCTCAGAATATTTCTTAGTAGGCATGTTTTCACTCATTGATACGTTGCTTCAAAGACCTATAGAGGTCATTTTACAACAATTACCGTTCTCAGAGGATATTACGAGCACCATTTTGGGCATTGAAACGGATATGACACCCTATCTAGAGTTTAGTATCGCACTAGGGAAGTTAGATTGGCCACGTCTAGAAGAGCTAGCGACACAGTTGAATATTCCACTAGTTGATATTGATCATTTATATTATGAAGCCATGGAATGGGCTGAAAAATCATTTTAAACTGTGCAAAAGCTATCTTAACGTTTCATTTAAGATAGCTTTTTTTATATTTCCACAATGGCATATTCCCTTCATCAAGATGAAGTTCTCAATATGAAGAGTATTTGCTATAATCATCTCGTCTTTAAAAAATTCTGATAGTTGAAGTGGGCGTGGGGAAATGAGACATGATGTGAGAGATAACATTGTGGAGTATGTGTATGTGATTGTTGGAGCGGCAGTAATTGCTATTGGTTTTAATGTTTTTTTATTACCAAATCAAGTCGCTTCAGGTGGGGTAAGTGGCATTAGTACGATTTTGCATGGTTTGTTTGGATGGAATCCGGGAATTGTTCAATATGCATTTAATGTACCATTATTTATTGCTGGTGTATTATTGCTAGGCAAAAAATTTGGGATTAAATCATTTATCGGTACCATTACGTTACCTTTTATTGTCTTGTTAACGAATAGCTGGGAGCCTTGGACTGATAATGCTTTACTGGGAGCTCTTTTTGGTGGAATTGTTGTTGGCTTAGGAATAGGACTGGTCTTTAAAGGGAATGCTTCAACTGGTGGCACTGATTTACTAGCGCAAATCATAACGAAGTTTACTGGGTTGTCGCTTGGAACAAGTGTACTGTTAATTGATGGAATCATCGCAATTAGTGCAGCAGTTGTTTTTGATTTAGAAAAAGGTTTGTATGCTCTGATTGGACTTTATGTTACAACAAAAACGATTGATATCATTCAGTTAGGTTTTAGCCAATCTAAAATGGTCTATATTATTACATTGAAACAAGATGAGGTAAGAGAAGCCATTTATGCTGAAATCAATCGTGGTATAACTAAGTTATCAGCAATCGGTGGCTATACAGGAGAAGCACGACCAGTTCTCATGGTTGTTGTTTATCAAACAGAATTCACAAAGCTGAAACAACTCATTAAAAGCGTTGACCCATCAGCGTTTGTCATCGTTTCTGATGCTTATGAGGTATTAGGAGAAGGTTTCAAACGTGCATAATTTTGGTATAATGGCGGCGTAAGGTATTTATTATGAGGAGGGGTACTAATGAAAAAAGCAATGTTAACATTAGTGTTCGGATCAGCAATCTTCTTAGCTGCATGTGGTGGCGGAGATAAAACTGCAAGTAATAATGAAGGTGCTACAGAGCCAGATGGTGAAGCGATTGCCATGAAATCTTGTGTTTCTTGCCATGGTGGCGAGTTACAAGGTGCAAGTGGTCCAGCATTAAATGACGTAGGTGCTCGTTTATCTGAATCAGAAATTTTAGATATTATCAATAACGGTAAAAACGGTATGCCTCCAGGGGTTGTAAAAGGGGCAGATGCTGAGGCAGTAGCCAAATGGTTGGCAACTCAAAAATAGTATTTATAAAACTAGCGGGCTGGAGAGCCGCTAGTTTTTTTATGGAGGTAAACGCTGTGTTGAGAGTAAATACATTCCTTTTAGACATAGACATGCTAAAATAAGAAGAACCTTATCCATTGATTGGAGGCTTTTTCATTGGTCGTAGTATTAACAAGAGATGTTATGGAGAAATTTAAGTTAGAGTTATTAGCTGGTGAGGAAGGAATTGGAAGAACGATCGTCACTAGTGATATTTCAAGACCAGGACTTGAAATGGCAGGATACTTTACACATTATCCGGCAAATCGCGTCCAATTGCTTGGCAAAACGGAACTGTCTTTTTTCGAAATGCTGCCAGCAGATGTCAAGCTTGAGCGTATGCGTTTACTTTGTTCGCAAGATACACCTGCTATTATTATTTCTCGAGATTTAGAAGTCCCCGAGGAGCTGATTCAGGCTTCCAACGAAAAGCATGTTCCTGTCTTTAAAACACATATGACGACAACCAAATTTTCGAGTAGATTAACAAACTATTTAGAGGGACGCTTAGCACCAATGACAGCAGCGCATGGCGTGCTTGTCGATGTGTATGGAATTGGTGTGCTTATTATTGGTAAAAGTGGCGTTGGGAAGAGTGAAACAGCACTTGAGCTTGTTAAAAAGGGTCATCGTTTAGTAGCGGACGATTGTGTAGAAATTCGTCAAGAATCAGAAAACCTTTTAATTGGTAGTCCCCCACCTTTACTAGAGCATTTATTGGAAATACGCGGAATCGGCATTATTGACATTATGACGCTATTTGGTGCAAGTGCAGTGCGTCCGTATAAACGGATTACACTCATTATTGAGCTGGAAATTTGGGACCCGCAAAAAGTTTATGATCGATTAGGCTTAGAAGAAGAGAAAATGAAAATAATTGATACGGAACTAACCAAACTAACGATTCCTGTAAGACCAGGACGGAATGTTTCCGTTATTATTGAAGTGGCTGCGATGAATTACCGCTTAAAGAGAATGGGCGTAAACGCAGCAGAGGAGTTTTCAAGACGTTTAGATGAAGTAATTTCATCTAATGATGAGTTAGATGATTAAACAGTTGTGAACTAAATTATGTGAATGACATATTGAGAGGAGCAGAAGATGGATTTACTACTATTACAGATTGACCCGATTGCCTTTCATTTAGGGCCTATTCCGGTTCGTTGGTATGGATTGTTAATTGTGTCGGGAATCATTTTAGCATATATTGTCGGGCAGAGAGAGGCCGTTAAGCGAGGATTGCCTGAAGACTTCCTGGCAGATTTATTGTTATGGGCAGTTCCTATATCCATCATCTGTGCACGTATTTACTATGTGACCATGCGATGGGATTACTATAGTGAAAATCCAGGTAAAATCATTGAGATTTGGAATGGCGGTATTGCCATCCATGGTGCACTTATTGGAGCATTTGTCACAGCTTACATATTTACTCGTATAAAAAATGTAAGCTTTTTACGAGTAGCAGATATTGCAGCACCTAGTATTTTAATTGGACAAATTATTGGTCGATGGGGCAACTTTATGAACCAAGAGGCTTATGGTGGGGAAGTATCAAAAGCCTTTTTAGAAAATCTAATGCTACCAGATTGGATTATCAATCAAATGTATATCGAAGAATTAGGTTCTTATGTACATCCGACATTTTTATATGAATCCGTTTGGAACCTGATTGGGCTTATCATTTTATTAGTCTTACGTAAAGTAAACTTAAATCGTGGGGAAATTTTCTTTAGCTATCTAGTTTGGTATTCTATTGGTCGCTTCTATATCGAAGGTATGCGTACAGATAGTCTCTACCTAGTAGGCGATTTACGCTCAGCACAGGTAGTGTCCATTATTGGTATTGTAGTTGGACTAGGTGCCATTATTTATCGCAGAATAAAGGTAAAACCAGCCGTAAAATACTTGGATAATAAATAAGGGGATGTAAAATATGGCTGTTAAAGCACTATTGTTTGATTTTGATGGCACGTTACTTAATACGAATGATTTAATCATTCAAACATTTATGCATGTATTAAATGAGCGATTTCCCGGGCAATATTCGCCAAAAGATTGCTTGAAATTCATTGGTCCATCACTCAAACAGACATTTAATGACATTGCACCAGATGAAGAGGAAGCTTTGATCGCAAATTATCGCGCTTGGAATATAGAGCATCATGATGAACTAGTTAGCGAATATCCTGATGTTGTGTCAACACTAGAGCAATTAAAAGCACAGGGTATTCGATTGGCTATCGTTTCAACAAAACGTAATGAGACTATTGATCGTGGGCTTTCTATTATGGGTGCGACACATTTATTTGATGTGCGTATTGGCACAGATGATGTAAAAAATGTGAAGCCTGACCCAGAGCCAGTACTACTTGCTTTACAACGTTTAGGAATAGACAAAGAAGATGCCATTATGATTGGTGATAATTCGCACGATATTGAAGCAGGGCATCGTGCAGGTGTAAGAGCAGCAGGTGTTGCTTGGGCAATTAAAGGTGAGGCATACTTACAGCAATATCAACCAGAACATATGCTACAGCATATGACAGATTTATTGGATATTGTGAAAGAGGGGTAAGGGCAGATGGCGCGTAAAACAGAACGTTATCGTGTCGAAGGAGCCAATTCGCTTTGGAATATATATGACACGGTGTCCTTTTGGAAGGTGATGAAGTGTTTCATTGTCATTCAAATTGGACGCTTCACACCATTTTTACGTGTGAAAAACTGGCTTTATCGTACATTTTTAAACATGACTATTGGCGAGCGAACTTCATTAGCCTTAATGGTCATGCCAGATACCATGTTTCCCGAACGTATTTTCATTGGTGAAAATACAGTGATTGGTTTTAATACGACAATTTTAGCGCATGAGTATTTAATAGAGGAATATCGCTTAGGTGATGTTTATATTGGAAATGAAGTAATGATTGGCGCAAATTCAACGATTCTACCAGGTGTAACAATCGGAGACGGTGCCATTGTTTCAGCCGCCACCCTTGTACATAAGGATGTGCCGGCAGGGTGTTTGGCAGGGGGCAATCCTATGCGGATTATTTATACGGCTGAACAAATGGCTGAGCGTAAGCGCAATGAGGTTGTAGAATGGTGTACACCAAAAAAATAATAAAAACTCACGTTGTATGACTACATACTTCGTGAGTTTTTTCATATTAAAAAGCTACTCCGGTTTTGGAGTAGCTTTTAATATTTATGCAAGCGCTGCGTCATAGTCTGATTTGAATTCACAATTGTCGTGATCACCTAAGCAAGTTGATTCAACAAAGGTTGATTTAATTGCAGTCCCATCTATGTCTTCTGTTGTATGAAGTGTTACTTTGTCGCCAGGGTAAAACTCACCTTTACAAATACTTACGATCATTTGCTCACTTAGTTGTACGAATGGACATGCCATAATAAATCCCTCCAATGTGTAGTTTATATGGTGCTTTTTGTTATTAATGCTATTCTATATTAAGCTTTTAAAAAAGTAAAAGAAAAAATAGAATGAGAGTAATAATCAATAAAAGTATTGATATTAAGGTATTCTTATTGATAATGAGATTGAGAATCATTTTTAATATTTCATTCAATAATATTATATCTATATAATATATGCGTGACTGTATTGAGAATAGGTTGTTGATAAAACTTAATTTTTTCCAACAATTGTATAAGAGAGAATCATTCTCAATTTTTTAGTGAATACTTTAGTTGATTTATAATCATCATGTCACATTTTAGACATATTCTCATTCTCAGTAAAACATTTTGTCAAAATTTAAGAGAAATGATGTCTTGTTTTTATACCGTTGTTCACTAAGTAATAGGTATAATTAACAGAATAATAAGTATTTAAAGATTTCGTTAATTAAAGAAGAAAAGTTGACTGCTTAAAAGAAATAAGTTAGAATTCTTTCATAATCTAATTCTCTAACACTCTAGTGAATTAAAGTGAAATGTAAGGAAGTGTTCATATGTCGTCGATAAAAATGTTTGAAAAACCACTTGGAATGCGCGATACATTTCCGCAAATCTATGAGAAGGTTGAAGCCGTTAGGCATGCTGGCAGAGACTTTTTATATAAAAGGGGTTATGAGTTCATTAAAACACCCGCTGTAGAGTATTTCGATACAGTGGGGAAAGCTTCAGCTATTGCTGATGTTCATTTATTTAAGCTAGTGGATAGCCAAGGAAATACATTAGTATTACGACCTGATATGACAACACCGATTGCTCGAGTAGCTACATCGAAATTATTAAAAGAAATGATTCCTTTACGTCTTGCTTATTTCGCAAGTGTTTTTCGAGCTCAAGAAACGGAAGGTGGAAGACCAGCGGAGTTCGATCAAATGGGGATTGAGTTAATAGGGGATCAATCTGTATTTGCCGATGCAGAAGTTATTGTGACAGCAATGGAGCTATTAAAACATTTTAAATTAGAAGAGTTTAAAGTCACGATTGGTCATGCGGGTATACTAAATTGCATTTTACAAGATTACACAGAGAGTATTGAACAGCAAGCAACACTTCGAACATTGTTGGTTCAACGAAATTATGTAGGATTTGAAGAAGCAGTAGAATCATTTGATCTACCCAAAGCTAAATCTGATGCCCTCCTACAATTTATTGGGGAGGCAATGAATGTTAAAGACATCCGGGATATTGAAAAATATGTGCGTAAAAATGATGCATTAGAATACATGCAACAACTTGCTCAACTGCTGGAATTGGCTGACTTAGCTGAGTATATAGCTTTTGATTTCACCCTTTCGAGTCATATGAGTTATTACACTGGCATGCTTTTTGAAGTTTTTGCGGTAGGAAGTGGCTTTCCGTTAGGAAATGGTGGACGCTATGATGGTTTATTAGAAGTATTTGGCTCAAAAGTTGGTGCAACAGGTTTTAGTATTCGAGTTGATCGTTTATTAGAAACGTTCAATGGCCAGTCAGAGAAACGACAGGAAGCAACAGTTGTGCTTTTTGAAGAAGAACAATTCGAGGCAGCATTACTAAAGGTGAAAACATTACGGGCAGCAGGAAAATTAGCTACTTTACAGTTGCGTAGTAGCCTAGTTGATGAGGCAGCCTTTTTAGCATACTTTACAGAAGTGGTGGTTGTTGGACAGGGGGAAGTAGGCGGTGAATGAATTAACAATTGCAATGCCAAAGGGACGGATCTTTGAAGAGGCATATCAAATGCTGTTAGAGGCAGGTTTTAATTTACCAGAAGAGGTAGAAATGTCACGTAAATTAATGATTGAGATACCAGAGGAAAAAATTCGCTTTATTTTATCCAAGCCAATGGATGTCCCTGTCTATGTTGAACATGGTGTTGCTGATATTGGCATTGCTGGGAAGGATGTTTTGTTAGAACAACAGCGTGAAGTGCATGAGTTATTAGATTTAAAAATTAGTCATTGCTATATCGCATCTGCGGGATTACCGAACACACCAATGAATGAAATTGCGCCTCGAATCGCTACGAAATATCCGAATATCGCAATGAAGTACTACAAGGGCATTGGAGAGCAGGTTGAAATCATCGAGCTGAACGGTTCTATTGAATTAGCACCAATGATTGGTTTAGCTGATCGTATTGTCGATATCGTTTCAACAGGGCGTACCTTAAAAGAAAATGGCTTAGTAGAATATGAGTTTATTACAGCTGTTTCATCACGATTAATTGCAAATCCCGTAAGTTATCGTATGAAGGGTGAGCGTATTATTGATCTTGTGAAGCGATTAAAGAAATGTGTAAATGAGCAAAAAAGGAATCATATTTAGCTACATATGAAGGACTAAAGGGGATTAATCCTATGAAAATAACAAAGCTTGAAAAAGGCATTTCCTTAAAAAGACCACTTGAAGGGGGAAATGAGGAACAATTAAAAGTTGTGCGACAAGTGCTAGCAGATGTTAGGACACAAGGAGATATAGCGCTCCGTACTTATACTGAAAAATGGGACGGCTATGCCCCTGAGAGCTTACGTGTTACAGGGGCAGAAATCGAGGAAGCAGTAAATACGCTAGACCAGCAACTTTATAAGGATTTAGCAGAAGCAGCCGAAAATATTCGTCTGTATCACGAGCAACAAATACGTTCAGGCTATCGCTTAGAGCTAGGACAAGGTTCTTGGCTAGGTCAACGCGTAACAGCACTAGACGCAGTAGGATTGTATGTTCCAGGTGGTACAGCAGCATATCCTTCATCTGTATTAATGAATGTGATTCCAGCTCAGGTTGCAGGTGTGAAGCGTATCGTCATTACTTCTCCGGCAGGTCAGAATGGGAAACTGCCAGCAGGTGTCCTTGTGGCAGCTCATCTTTTAGGGGTGGATGAAATTTATAAAATTGGTGGTGCACAAGCGATTGCTGCACTTGCATATGGTACAGAAACAATTGCTCCAGTTGATAAAATTACAGGTCCAGGGAATATTTTTGTGGCTCTCGCCAAACGTGAGGTATTTGGAGAAGTAGCAATTGATATGATCGCGGGGCCAAGTGAAATTGCGGTTTTGGCAGATGATACAGCATATCCTGATGAAATAGCTGCAGATCTGTTATCACAGGCAGAGCATGATGCATTGGCTTGTGTCATCCTTGTCACTACCTCAGAGCCATTAGCTCAAAGGGTAGCTGAGGAAGTAGAGAAGCAATTGCTGGAATTGCCACGTCAGGCAGTAGCTCGTGCCTCCATAGAAACCTTCGGGGTCATTTATGTAGCTGAAACGATGTCACATGCGGTGGAAGCCATTAATTCATTAGCGCCTGAGCATTTAGAAATTGTGACAGAAAATGCTGAAAGGATTGTTGAACAGATAAGACATGCTGGCGGTATTTTTATAGGTCGGTATAGCTCGGAGCCTGTGGGAGATTACTTTGCAGGAACCAATCATGTATTACCAACGAATAGCACGGCTCGTTTTGCAAGTGGCTTAAACGTAGATGATTTTGTAAAGAAATCAAGCATTGTTTATTACAGTGAAAAAACATGGCAAGAAAATGCACCAAAAATTGCACGTCTAGCACGTATGGAAGGCTTAGAGGGGCATGCACGTGCAGTGGAATCACGCGGATGGGAGAAGGAATAGGGCGATGACAGTAAAGAAGAGATATGCAAAGGTAGAGCGTACAACAAATGAAACGCAAATTTCAGTAGCAATCGATTTAGATGGTGAAGGGCAAGCAAATATTCAAACTGGTGTGGGATTTATGGACCATATGCTCGATTTATTTATAAAGCATGGATTATTTAATGGGACCATACAAGCAAATGGTGATACCTATATCGACGATCACCATACAACAGAGGATCTTGGCATTGTCTTAGGGCAGGCTGTTCGTGAAGCACTTGGTGATAAGAAGGGCATAAAACGCTATGGCACAGCATTTGTGCCGATGGATGATGCACTAGCACAGGTAGTTGTAGATTGCTCCAATCGTCCACATTTAGAGTATCGTGTGCCAACTTTAAAGGAAAAAGTGGGAACGTTTGATACAGAATTAGTGCATGAATTTTTATGGAAATTTGCGCTAGAGGCACGCATGAATGTTCACGTGATTGTACCTTATGGCCATAATACACATCATATTATTGAGGCGATTTTCAAAGCATTAGCACGTGCGATTGATGCGGCAGTTGAAATTGACCCACGTGTTAAAGGAGTACCATCGACTAAGGGGCTGTTAACGTGAAGATAGGTGTTATTGATTATGGAATGGGCAATTTATTTAGTGTAGAACAAGCATTAAAACGACTAGACTGTGAGGTCGTTGTGACGGCTGATGAGAGCGTGTTAGATGCAACAGATGCACTACTATTACCGGGGGTTGGCGCATTTCCTGATGCTCGCAAGCGTTTAGCAGAAACTAAATTAGACCGTTATTTACAAAAGGCACAAAGTGAAAATCGCCCTCTATTGGGAATTTGTCTAGGCATGCAATTATTGTTTGAGCAAAGTGAAGAAGTAACCCCAACACAAGGGCTAGGTTTTTTCAAGGGACATATTCAACGCTTTAGTGGTATCGAAGGAGATCAAGCATATCGTGTGCCGCATATGGGCTGGAATGAACTGATCTTGACGAATCGCCCTGCATGGTTGGACGGTGAAGTATCAGCGAAACATGTCTATTTTGTTCACTCATTTTATGCGACACATATTCAGGAATCTGAGCTTGTTGCCTATGCAGACTATTGTGGCATAAAAGTACCTGGTATTGTAACGAATGGTTCCGTGACAGGCATGCAATTTCACCCTGAAAAATCGGGAGAACTAGGCATTTATTTATTAGAGCAATGGCTGAAAGGTGTGAAGGCATGCTAACAAAACGTATTATCCCATGTCTTGATGTCAAGGAAGGTCGCGTTGTAAAAGGTATCCAATTTGTATCTATCCGTGATGCAGGTGATCCAGTGGAGCTTGCAAAGTTCTATGATGAGCAGGGCGCAGATGAGCTTGTATTTTTAGATATCTCTGCTTCACATGAAGGTCGAGAAACGATGATAGATGTTGTTCGTCAAACAGCTGCTACACTTGCAATACCTTTTACAGTTGGTGGTGGTATTCGTACGTTGGAAGATATGAAGCGTATTTTACGTGCAGGTGCTGATAAAGTATCCGTGAATACATCTGCTTTGGAGCGACCAGCTCTTATTCAAGAGGGCGCTGATTTCTTTGGTGCACAATGTATCGTTGTTGCAATCGATGCTCGCTATAGTGAAGAAGATGATACATGGATGGTTTATACACATGGTGGACGCAATAAAACAACTTGGTCAGCCGTTGAGTGGGCACAAGAAGCTGTGCGCTTAGGAGCAGGGGAAATTTTATTAACAAGTATGAATCAAGATGGTGAAAAATCTGGCTTTGATTTGGCCTTAACTAAAGCGGTAAGAGAGGCAGTGACAGTTCCTGTTATCGCTAGTGGTGGAGCGGGACATGCCGAACATTTTTACGAAGTATTAGCACAAGAGGTAGATGCAGATGCTGCATTGGCGGCTTCAATCTTCCATTACAAAGAAACGAACGTATTACAAGTAAAAGAATACTTACGTGACAAAGGAGTGGCAGTAAGATGATAGAGAATATTCGGTTCGATGAGAAAGGTCTTGTTACAGCTGTTGTACAAGATGCCAACACAAAAGAAGTGCTAACAGTGGCCTATATGAATAAAGAATCATTAGCTAAAACAATTGAATCAGGAGAAACTTGGTTTTATTCTCGTTCTCGTCAAGAGCTGTGGCATAAAGGAGCAACAAGTGGTCATAGACAACAAGTGGTGTCCATAAAAGCAGACTGTGATCAGGATGCATTAGTGGTGGAAGTGCTACCCGCTGGCCCAGCTTGTCATAATGGTACAACTTCTTGCTTTACAGAGGTGATTCAACAAAATGAGCAGATTGGCTCTGTAGACATCATCGCTAAACTTGTGCGTGTGATTGCAAAGCGTGAGCAGGAAATGCCAGAAGGAGCCTATACTACATATTTATTTGACAAGGGTATCGATAAAATTTGTAAAAAGGTTGGGGAGGAGGCAACTGAGGTTGTCATTGGGGCTAAAAACCGCGATGTCGAAGAAGTAAAATGGGAGGCAGCTGATTTAATCTATCACCTCCTAGTATTGCTACAAGAACAAAAAGTAAGTATTTATGATGTTCTACATGTGTTGGAAAAACGTCATGAGGAGAAATAACAGCATATTATTGATTGTATGGTATAATAGAAATTACTGTGTAAAGGAACGTAAAATGCGTTCCTTATTTCTTGTTTCGGAGGAAATATATTGGAAAAGAAACGTCAAAATGAGACTCAATCGAATATAGTGTCGTTCATTCCAACAGGCGACTATTATTATAAAAAATCAATTCAAGCAATGAATAGTGGACAAATGAATAAAGCTTATAAATATTTACAACGTGCGGTAGATTTAAGCCCTGATGATCCTATGATTATCTTGCAGCTAGCCATCGTAGAGTTAGAAGGTCAACGTTTTGAGGAAGCGTATGATCTGCTTCGTCATGCCTATCAAATTGATCCAGATAATCCAGAAATCATTTTCTATATGGCAGAAGTATCAGGATGTGTGGGCATCATGCATGATGCGAAACGTTTTGCAGAAGAATATTTGCGGCTAGAACCAGAGGGTGCTTATGCAGATGAAGCAGCAGAAATACTAGAATTTGTCGCTTTCGAGCAAGATGATTTGGAAGACCCTGAAGAATCTGGTGAGGATTTGTATCGTCAGGAGCAAGCTCGTCGTTGTATGGAAAAAGGGGATTTTCCAGAAGCTATTACTATTTTAGAAGATTTAATTGAAGATCGACCAGCCTTTTGGTCAGCCTATAATAATTTAGCACTTGCTTATTTTTATGTAGGAGAAGAAGAGCAAGCGAAGGCTCTCTTACATACCGTGCTACGTGAAAATAAGGGAAATTTACATGCACTATGTAATTTAACGGTGATTGCTTATTATGAAAAAAATGAAGAGGATTTACAAGAACTACTAAATATACTTGTCAAAATTCAGCCATACACATGGGAGCACCGTTATAAATTAGGGGCTACATTAGCCTTAATAGGACAGTATGAATTAGCCTATAAATGGTTGCGTAGTATGCAAAAGAGAGGCTATGTTGGAGATGCTGGTTTTTACTTTTGGTTGTCACATGCGGCCTATTTCTCAGGTCATGAGGAAGTATCGAAAAGTGCATGGGATCAGCTACTAGAGCTAGACCCTGACAAAGAGGGCTTTGAGCCATGGCGCCAACAAGAAAATGAATTTGCACTTGATGCATTGGAGCATGACCGTGATTTTATTGTTGAAAAATTAGAAAGCACTTATACGAGTGAGCGCATTTTTGGTTTGTTTTTACTGAAGGGTACTGCACATAAGCAAGAAATTATCGCTCATCCGAAATTGGTTAATGTTGAACAATTAGACACATTTGAGAAATTGTTTTTAGCTTATTCACTCGGCCACGAATTTGATAAGAAGAACAAAGTAGAAGCGAGCTTTTTACGTGCTGTCAACGTACCAGAAATTTTATTAGAACAGTATGGGAAGCTCTCATCACTCATTGTACCAATGTTTCAAATGTGGTTTGTACTATGTGAACAAGCACTAATACAAAACTATCGTTTTACAAACCCAACAGCAATTGCAGGAGCCAATGATTATTTATTTAGATCTTCACAGATGCTCAAAGTGACAAAAAAGGAAATTGCCCAACAATATGGAGTATCTGTATCAACGTTATCGAAGTATATTGATGAAATTCTAACGTTTTTACCTAATAGTCATAATTAACGTGTGAGCAACATAGTTGAATAACTTTATACTTTCACATACGATGAACATACTAACGTTATCACCAATGTTCCTTGGCGACATTATCCTATCCGTCAAGGGCTTTATCTTCTTCTGTAGGTGACGTTACACTTATTGGTTGAATGAAGATAAAAAGTATTCTGTTTAGGGGGAAGTATTGATGTCAGAAGAAAAAATTTATGATGTAGTAATAATTGGTGCAGGTCCTGCTGGGATGACTGCTGCTGTTTATACATCTCGTGCAAATTTATCAACATTAATGATTGAACGTGGGATTCCTGGTGGGCAAATGGCAAACACAGAGGAAGTAGAAAATTACCCAGGTTTTGATACCATTTTAGGGCCTGAGCTATCTACAAAAATGTTTGAGCACGCTAAAAAATTTGGTGCAGAATATGCCTATGGTGATGTATCCGAAATCATTGATGGTGAAGAATATAAAACAATTAAATCTGGTGCAAAAGAATATAAAACACGTGCCATTATTATTACAACAGGTGCGGAGTATAAAAAAATGGGTGTGCCAGGTGAAAAAGAGCTAGGCGGTCGTGGTGTCAGCTACTGTGCAGTATGTGATGGGGCATTCTTTAAACAAAAAAATCTAGTAGTTGTAGGCGGTGGCGATTCAGCTGTTGAAGAGGGCGTTTATTTAACTCGCTTTGCTGATAAAGTAACGATTGTCCACCGTCGTGACAAATTACGTGCCCAAAAAATTCTACAAGATCGTGCCTTTGCCAATGACAAAATTGATTTCATTTGGAATGCAACTGTAAAAGAAATTAATGAAGCTAATGGTAAAGTTGGTAGTGTCACATTACAATCAACTGTTGATGGTACAGAATCTGAATTTGCAGCAGATGGTGTCTTTATCTATATTGGTATGTTGCCTTTAACTAAACCATTTGAATCATTAGGCATTTTAAATGATGCTGGCTATATTTTGACAAATGCCAATATGGAAACTAAAATCCCAGGTATCTTTGCAGCTGGAGATGTTCGTGAAAAAACACTTCGCCAAATTGTGACAGCGACAGGTGACGGTAGTATTGCCGCACAAGCTGTACAGCATTATGTGGAAGAGCTATTAGAGAAAATTAATGCCTAACATGGCTATTTAAAGGAAAAAAATACAATTTTAATGTGGTTTTAATATTGCTGTAACTTGAATGACATATAAAAGGTGTATGATAAAAAATGTAATTAGCAATCCCCCTTTTATTTTGTTTAGTAGGTTGTTTCCGCCTCAATTAGGTGGGAGCAACCTACTTTTTTATTTGTACAAATTAAAAAAATAAACGTATTTTTCGCCTAACATAAAAGCATTACACATGAATAAACCTAAATTGTTAATTGTCTTTACTAGAGAGTTGTAAATGAGGACAAATCTTGCAAGGTCTTGCTATAATGGGGAGTAGAATGCAAAAGTGATTAGAGGTGTGCCTATGCAAAGAATTGCAAATTTAATTGCCGTAAAAGACGGTAAAGTATTATTACTTCAGAAACCAAGACGAGGCTGGTACGTTGCTCCAGGAGGGAAAATGGAGAGCGGTGAATCCATCTTTGAGGCTGCTGTACGTGAGTTTCAAGAAGAAACAAATGTCACACCTTTAAATGTTCATTTAAAGGGTGTTTATACGATGATTATTAAAGAAAATAATGATGTAGTGGATGAGTGGATGCTCTATACATTTGTTGCAAAGGATGTAGAAGGTATACCATTCGAAGAAACGAGAGAAGGCAAGCTTGCATGGCACCCAGTAGAGGATTTAGCACATTTGCCAATGGCTGAAGGAGATCGAACTAATTTACAATTTGCGGTTTCGCAATCAGGCATTCAATATGGCACGTTTGACTATACAACGAATTTTGAATTACTTCATCAGAAAATACAAATATCAAAAGAACAATAAAGGAGTTGCATGACAGTGGTGGTTGAAGGCCAACAATGTACACACGAATTGGTTATTATTACAGGAATGTCTGGGGCTGGGAAGACCGTAGCTATTCAAAGCTTTGAGGATTTAGGGTATTACTGTATTGATAATTTACCACCAGCGTTACTTACAACTTTTTTAACTCTGCTAAGAGATTCTGGTAAAAATAGTACGCGTATTGCAGCCGTAATGGATATGCGTGGTGGCGACTTTTTTGATGCTCTTATTGGCGCGTTAGACCATATACTAAAAGAAGGCGATATTGATACTCGTATGTTATTTTTAGATGCAGACGATGCCACATTAGTTAGACGCTATAAAGAAACAAGACGTGCCCATCCACTAGCAGTCAATGGTTTACCTTTAGATGGCATTAAACAGGAACGGGCACTTTTATCTGAAGTAAAGGGCCGTGCTAATTTTGTATATAACACATCGAACATGAAACCGAAGCAATTACGTGAAAGAATTGTCAATGAATTTGCTAGTGAGGCAGATACTATTTTTACTGTGAACATTATGTCCTTTGGCTTTAAACATGGGATGCCTATTGATGCAGACTTAGTGTTTGATGTTCGTTTTCTTAAAAACCCTTATTATGTAGAGGAGCTACGTCCCAAAACAGGATTACAAACAGAGGTATCCTCTTATGTTTTAGCTTTGGAAGATACGCAAATACTCATAAAAAAACTAACGGATTTATTAGATTTTATGATTCCTCTTTATCGACAAGAAGGTAAGTCACAGCTTGTCATTGCTTTTGGTTGTACTGGCGGTCAGCATCGCTCAGTGACATTAGCAGAATTTTTTGGGGCATATTTAGCAGGCAAGGAAAATACGGTTATTACGCATCGTGATATTAATCGTAGAAAGGAATGAGTGAATGGGGAAAAAGCAAACAAGGCTTGTCGTAATAGGTGGTGGTACAGGGCTTTCCACATTACTACGCGGGCTGAAGCATCACCCATTTGATATTACTGCCATTGTGACAGTGGCAGATGATGGGGGTTCTTCAGGCCGTTTACGTGATGACTACGATATTCCACCACCTGGTGATGTACGTAATGTGATTGCGGCATTATCAGACATTGAACCACTTGTAGAGCAAATGTTTCAATATCGCTTTTCAGCATCAGAGGATTTAAAAGGTCACTCCTTAGGAAATTTAATGCTTACGGCACTTACTGATATTACTGGAGATTTTAATCATGCTATAAGTGAAATGGGCAAGGTTTTAAAAGTTCATGGTCGTGTCATACCAGCTGCAAATAAAAAAATAAACTTACATGCTGTGCTAGAGGATGGTTCAATTATTGAAGGAGAATCAAAAATTCCAACAGCATCAAAGCGCATTGATCGTGTTTTTTTAGTACCCGAAAATGTGCAACCGTTACCAGAAGCCATTCGTGCGATTCAGCGTGCAGACTATATTTTAATAGGTCCAGGAAGCTTATATACAAGTATTATTCCAAATCTGCTTGTGAAGGAGATAGGGGAAGCTGTTGTGAAAGCGAAAGGTAGAAAAATATATGTTTGTAATTTAATGACGCAAAAAGGTGAAACGATCTCTTATACAGCAGGTGATCATGTAACAGCCATACATAAGCATGTTGGCGGCGATTTTATTGATTCTATTTTAGTAAACGACGAAGAACTCCCTAACCCTGTAAAAGAACTATATAAAGAAGAAAGAGCAGAGCCAGTGACATTTGACGTGGCGAAGCTTGAAAGTATGGGCTTAGAGGTTATACAACGTGATATTGCTACAATTCGGTCAGATGGGACTGTTCGACATAATGCTATCAATGTTGCAGAATGGCTGGTAGATTATGCTGATATTTACCAGCAAAAAGTAAGAAGACCCATTATAGAAACATAATGGATTGATTGTATATGGTAAGATGAACATATACATAGAAATCATGATTGAAAGGGGGGCATGATATGTCTTTTGCTTCTGAAACAAAAAAGGAATTAACGCAAATAGAAGCGGACAATCATTGTATGAAAGCAGAAGTTTCTGCCCTAATTCGTATGAATGGTTCATTATCCTTTGCAAATAAACAACTAAGTTTAGACGTGCAAACTGAAAACGCTGCAATTGCTAGAAGACTATATACGATTATGAAAAAATTGTATCCGTACAATGTAGAATTGCTTGTTCGTAAGAAGATGCGACTAAAAAAAAATAACGTGTATATTTGCCGTGTAAGAGAAGGTGCGCGCGAGCTGCTAATTGATTTAGAAATCATCTCAGACGACTTTCAATTTAACCATACAATCTCAAGAAAGCTCATCAAAAAGAGTGGTCAAAAAAGAGCTTATTTAAGAGGAGCATTTTTAGCAGGAGGTTCTGTCAACAATCCAGAAACATCAGCCTACCATTTAGAGATTTATTCTTTGTATAAAGAGCATGGTGAGGCATTGATGGATTTGATGAATGAATTTGAACTTAATGCCAAAACAATTGAACGAAAAAAAGGTTTTGTCACCTATTTAAAGGAAGCAGAGAAAATTTCAGATTTCCTTAATATTGTTGGCGCACATCAGGCCATGATGAAGTTTGAGGATGTGCGCATATTGCGAGATATGCGAAATAGCGTCAACCGTATTGTGAACTGTGAAACAGCCAACTTAAACAAAACTATTGGTGCAGCATTACGACAGGTAGAGAATATTCGATTTATTGAAAATTCAATTGGTCTGGATCAGCTACCAGAAAAGCTACGTGAAATAGCACGTCTACGGGTAGAATATCAGGATGTGACATTAAAAGAGCTTGGTGAAATGGTATCAAGTGGAACGGTTAGTAAATCAGGTGTTAACCATCGATTGAGAAAAATTGATGAGATTGCTGATGCATTAAGACGCGGTGAAAAAATAGGTGGTTAAGTTTTCATACTTTTCAGGTATGAATGTCATGCGTAATCGCTTATTGTTCTTTTGCTAGTAAGTGAGGTAAGATAAAACTAATAGATGAACGGTAGTGAAGGGGAGTTTTGAGTATGATTGAGAGAAGAGTCCAGGTCAAATTAAAATTAGGACTACAAGCTAGACAAGCAGCACTATTTGTGCAGGAAGCAAATCGTTTTAGTGCGGATATCTTTCTGGAAAAAGACGAGAAAAAAGTAAATGCCAAATCCATTATGGGTGTCATGAGCTTAGCAGTCGCTAAAGGCACTGAAGTTACTTTAAGTAGTGACGGCAGCGATGCGGAGCAAGCGGTTACAGCATTGGCTACAATTATCGAAAATGAAGACTAACATTCATTGAACACAAAAGGCATCACAGAGCAAATCTGTGATGCCTTCATAGTGTTGAAAAACAAAACCATCCATAGCGTTTTTGTGAAAGGCGAAAATGGATTTCCATTGCAGGCTACTTGCTTTCCTGTGGGCGAGCGCCGAGCAGCTTCCTCCGCTACCGCTCCGTTTAGAGGCTCGCCTGTCTCGCTATCCCACGGGAGTCAAGTAGCCTTCCACCCCAATCCATAAAAATGTTTCTTTTTAGAAAGGTTTTCAAATAAAGTGAAGGTATTCACTACGCTTTATGGAGAAGTGTTGTCATCCATCACTTCTCCGCATTGAAAATAAGAGCCTATCCTCTTTCTAATAATATAAATAAAGGGCTATTTTGTTCAGGAAAAGACACTTTTGCAGAATGGTTGATGGGAGTGGAGCCAGCGTCACTCCTAGGGGATTAGCGTCCTAGAGGAGCCCCTGGAGCGAATGCAGTGATCAGCGGACACCCCCTGGAAAGGACGCTGGCGGAACGGAAATCAACCCCTCGCCTTTCAAAATGGCTGTTTCTGCCGTTGACATCACCTTTTTTCAACAACACGAAAGGCATCACAGAGCGAGTCTGTGATGCCTTCTCATTTTTATTTATTATCGCTACGGTGCATAATGTGATCGATTAAACCATATTCTTTAGCACGTTCAGCAGTCATGAAATTATCACGATCTGTGTCTCTAGCAATGACTTCAAGTGGTTGGCCTGTGCGTTCAGATAAAATGCCATTTAATTTTTCACGTAAGAATAAAATACGTTTAGCAGCAATTTCAATTTCTGTCGCTTGACCTTGTGCGCCACCTAGTGGTTGGTGAATCATTACTTCTGCATTTGGTAATGCAAAACGTTTACCAGGCTCACCAGCAGCTAGTAAGAAAGCACCCATTGATGCAGCCATACCAATACAAATTGTTTGAACTTGTGGTTTAATGATTTGCATTGTGTCATAAATAGCCATACCAGCCGTAATTGATCCACCTGGTGAATTAATGTAAAGAGAGATATCTTTATCTGGATCTTCCGCTTGTAGGAAAAGAAGTTGTGCAACAATGGAGTTAGCCACATTGTCATCAATAGCACTTCCTAAAAGAATAATACGGTCTTTAAGTAGACGTGAATAAATGTCATATGCACGTTCACCGCGACTTGTTTGTTCAATAACTGTAGGAATTAAATTCATGTTAAATCCTCCTTAAAAAACTAAATTCGAATACCTTTGCTGAAAATTTCCATTGTTATTTCAGCTGTATCCTTATCATACACATTATAGTCAGGGAAGGTCAAATATTAACCCTGCTAAAGTGAAATAAAAAAAATAAAATGTTTTTGCATTCTATGGTTGAATTATATGTGATAGGCTTGTATAATAATTGAGGTTATAAGTTTAAAGTACAGTACACTATTTTGCAGGTATGCTTCAAAAAATGAGGGTTATCTACATCATGCTTTTCGTAAGCCTAGAGTGAGTACTTTTTTTTTGTGCCTTTGCCCTCGTGGTGTAATGGATAACACGTAAGATTCCGGTTCTTGCACTGGGGGTTCGATTCCCTCCGAGGGCGCCATTTTACTGAATATAGATAGACTTGTTATAGCTCATCTCCTAATAAGTAGTTTAGCAGCCTGCTTAGCGGAGATCGAGAGGGAGATATAGGTGCAATACTGTCCTAGTTGGCATTATTCCCCTATTTATTCCTTTCAAACCTTCAAAAAAGCAATAACTCCAAATTATTTTTTAGTGGACATACTGTACGTGAAGACTAGAAATAGTCGAGAAAAAGAATCCTATCTGAGGGGATTCTTTTTTTTTGCCTAAATTTATCGAAATTTGGTGTGGATTGTAGTGTATATATATTAATTTTAGATTAGATTTCTTGTTATTTATACATGTTTCTTCTAATTATATAAGTTTATTATAAATTAATATGAAAAAATATTTAGTTTTATGCGAAAAGTTGTTGTCTAAATACTATAATATTAATATAATTGACCTAATAGTCTAACATTTCCGAATTGCGAAAAATAATACGCATTTCGGAAAATTATCGAAATAGGGGGAAATACAATGAAGAAAACAGGTTGGATGCTACTGATGATGGTTGCAGCATTAACATTAGCACTTGCAGGATGTGGTACAAAGGATGGTGCATCTTCAGGAAGCTCATCTTCAGAAGATGGTAAGAAAATATATAAAGTTGGTACAGAGGCAACTTTCGCACCATTTGAATCTGTTGACGATTCAGGGAAAATTGTGGGGATTGATGTCGATGTTTTAAAAGCTATTGCTGATGAAATGGACTTTGAAGTTGACTGGAATAACATTGGTTGGGAGCCAGTTTTCCAAACAATTAAAAACGGTGAAACAGATATTGGCGCTTCAGGAATCACAATTACTGAAGAGCGTAAAGAATCATTTGATTTTACAGAGCCTTATTATGAGTCTCAATTATTGATTGTTGTAAAAGAAGATTCAAAAATTAAATCTCTAGCTGAACTAAAAGATAAAAAGGTATCAGTACAAATTAATGCTACAGGTCATATGGCGGCGAAAAAGCTACAAGGGGAAGCAAGTACAAATATTATGGCGTTTGAAAGTCAACCAATCGCAATTCAAGAGATGTTAAACGGTAACGTTGATGCAGCTATTGGAGACAATGCGGTAGTTTACGAATACATTAAAGCGCATCCAGATCAAAAACTAAAAGTAATCGAAGATGATGCATTTGAAAAAGAATATTATGGCTTTATGGTTCAAAAAGGAAACAAAGAGCTATTAGATAAATTAAATGAAGGTCTTAAAAAGATTAAAGAAAACGGTAAATTAAAAGAAATTACAGGTTCTGATTTCAAGTAATAAATGAATGATGACGCCCCTAGTATGCTAGCGGCTCATTCACTTTAAAGGGGAAATGGGGTTTTCGGATGGACATCTTTGACTTACGCTGGGACATTGTCTGGAACTACCGAGATATGTTTATACGGGGTATTGGCGTAACAATTATTTTGACACTTAGTGGTTATTTTGGAGGTATTCTATTAGGACTATTTTTAGGCCTAGGAAAATTATCGAGTAAAAAATGGATTTATTGGCCATCAAAATTATATATCGATTTATTCCGTGGAACACCAATGCTTGTGCAAATTTTATTAATTCACTTAGCAGTTATTCCAACAATTTTTGGTCATTCTTTAGGATATATGGTGTCAGGGATTACAGCGCTCGTATTAAACTGTGCTGCTTACAATGCGGAAATTTTCCGTGCAGGTATTCAAAGTATTGCAAAGGGGCAAATGGAGGCAGCTCGTTCTTTAGGGTTAACACATAACCAAGCGATGCGTAAGGTCATTTTACCACAGGCATTTAGACGTATGATTCCACCATTAGGGAACGAATTTATCGCATTATTAAAAGATTCTTCATTAGTAACAGTTATTGCAGCACCAGATATTTTATACGCAAGTAAGGTAGTAGCAGGTGCAAGCTTCCGCTTCTGGGAACCGTACATCGTTGCTGCACTACTCTATTTAGTTTTAACATATGGTGTAACGAAGATCGTGGCATTTATCGAGAAACGATTTAGCAATAGTTATGTCCCTCGTAAAGCTAAGGCAGAAGGGCGGGAAGCAAGATGATAAAAATTGAAAACCTACACAAATATTTCGGAAAGCTTGAAGTATTAAAAGGCATTGATTATGAAATCCAAGAGAAACAAGTTGTTTGTGTGATTGGACCATCTGGCTCAGGCAAAAGTACATTTTTACGATGCATCAATATGCTAGAAGATGTAACAGATGGTGCTATTTATATTGAAAATGTGAAAATTAATGCGCCAAAAACGAATATCAACGAGATTCGGGCAGAAGTTGGCATGGTGTTTCAACAATTTAATCTATTCCCGCATATGACAGTTATCGATAATGTCACGATGGCCCCTATGCAAATTCGTAAAATGAGTCGTCCAGAAGCTGAAGAATTAGGGCATGAGCTGTTAAAAAAGGTTGGACTCGACAGCAAGGCATATAACTATCCTGAGCAGCTATCGGGTGGTCAACAGCAGCGTGTAGCCATTGCACGTGCCTTAGCCATGAAGCCAAAAGCCATTTTATTTGATGAGCCCACTTCAGCACTTGATCCTGAAATGGTCAAAGAGGTGCTAGATGTTATGAAAAATCTAGCAGCTGAAGGGATGACCATGGTTGTTGTTACGCACGAAATGGGCTTTGCTCGTGAAGTAGGGGATCGAGTAGTCTTTATGGACGGTGGCTATATTGTAGAAGAAGGCTCTCCAGAGGAACTCTTTGGCAATCCACAAAGTGACCGTACAAAGGCGTTTTTAGGGAAGGTATTATAATCTTAATGAATAAAGAGCAGTTTCTGGTGTTTACCACCAGAGACTGCTCTTTCGTGTTAATGAAGGGGATTAGTTGTTGTGTCATATGCATTCAGCATCGTTTGCATATCCTGTTGTGAGTATTGAGGTACCTGATAATAGCCATGTTTATTTTGATAGATGGATAATTCGTAGCCCATTT
The DNA here is from genome assembly GCF_038630755.1 of Lysinibacillus sp. FSL K6-1151. Classification (NCBI taxonomy): domain Bacteria; kingdom Bacillati; phylum Bacillota; class Bacilli; order Caryophanales; family Bacillaceae; genus Lysinibacillus; species Lysinibacillus sp. FSL K6-1151. The sequence continues at coordinate 3,786,593 of NZ_CP152040.1, read as the reverse complement.
CAATGCAGTTAGGAATACTATCAGCAACAACGCGACGAACAACTGGGTTTGTTGTCTCTAAAGCAGCCGTTGTCATACATTTTGCTGAACCTTTTTGAGCACCAAGTAAGAACCCTGAAATAGTTTCATCATTAATTTCATTGGCATTTTGCATTGGCTTTTTTGGTTGACCAGGATTTACGCCATATTTAAAGTCATTTCCTGTCTCCATTTGGTAACGTCCTGTTGGAACAGATGGATCATGTCCTGTTTTGAAGGACTCTACAATTGTATTGTACATACCTAGGGTAAAATTATACTGGCGATCCAAAATATTCAATAATTCAGGATCTTGTACATGTGGGCGTAAAATTATGGCTTGGTTCATACCTGCGATAATTTCGCCAATTGTTTCATGCATGTCCATCATTTCATGGCCACCATGATTTAGACTATGTTGTTGATTGAAATTGGTTTGATTTGATGATTCATTGTAAAACGATTGTGACAAAAAAAACGCCTCCTCAATGATTTTTTGATGCAGTAATTAGTATGTCAAGTCAAATGAAATTCATACGGTATAAATGTAAAGACAAAAATGTAGACTATTGAAGAAAGGAAAAGTAGGTCGAGGAGGTTCTATAAATTGAAAAAGTTGCTTGGACCAATTGGGATAATTGTTCTTATTCTTGTTCTATTCGCCTTATTATTCATTCCTAAATATAATAGCCTGGTGACTGCAGAGGAAAATGTAGATTCGAAATGGGCACAAGTGGAAAATCAGCTCCAACGTCGTTATGATTTGATTCCAAATTTAGTCGAATCAGTGAAAGGCTATGCGAACCATGAGCAAGAGGTGATTGCAAGTATTACACAAGCACGTGCACAAATGGGTAGTGCAAACACTCCAGAGGAGCAAGCTGCTGCAAATGATGCTTTAACTGGAGCACTTAGTCGTTTACTTGTAGTTGTTGAAAATTATCCAAACTTAAAGGCAGATACAAACTTTCGTCAGTTAATGGATGAGCTAGCAGGCACTGAAAATCGCCTGGCGGTAGCACGTGAGGATTACAATAATGAAGTTCAGCAATTTAATAAGCAAGTTAAACGTTTCCCAGGTAATTTGATGGCAGGAATGTTTGGCTTTGAACAAAAAGAATACTTTAAAGCCGCAGCAGGAGCTGACAAAGCACCATCAATCGATTTTAGTCAATCAGGTACACACTAATGAAGCGTAGCCTTGTACAGATAATCATCGTTTGTTCGGTGTTTCTTTTATTTACGAACATGGCAAAGGCAACTATGCCGTCACCGATGAAAAATACGTATATACATGATTTTGCCAATGTATTATCTGCAAGTATCAAAGAACAATTAAATCATTACTCCGCGCAATTGGATCAAGGCACAGGCGCTGAAATCATGATTGTAACCATTGATAGTCTAGATGGACAGGAGCCAAAGATGTATGCTACAAAAATGATTCGTTCTTGGGGAATAGGTGACGAACAGAAAAATAACGGTGTTTTAATTTTAGCTACATTTGGACAGGGTGAAGGGAATAATGACGTAGTAATAGCTGTTGGTCAAGGATTAGAGGGGCCATTACCAGATGGAAAATTAGGACGTATTTTAGATGAGGCATTTTATCCTTCTGCAAGTACGGGTGACATAGATCAAGCCTTCCAATCGACATATGCTGAAATATTTCGCACTGTTGCCGAGGAGTATAATTGGAATGGTGAATTACCAGCGACAGCAGACGAAGGTGAAGACATGCCAACTTGGTTAATTATATTGATCGTTCTCGTTGTTCTTATTATTTATACGTTCTTTTCGAAAGGTGGTGGAGGTCCTCGTGCTGGAGGCTATGGTGGTTATCCAGGTGGCTTTGGTGGAGGGCGTTCAGGCGGAGGCGGCTTTGGAGGATTCGGTGGAGGATCTTCCGCAGGCGGAGGAGCGAGCAGAAAATTTTAATCGTAATACCTAGCGAACTAATTATTTAGTTCGCTTTCATTATGAGTGAAGAAAAAGTAATGATCATAAAAAATATCAAACATTGACAATAATACAAAAATTGGTATAATTTGAATATATCGACTTTCGATATAACGTAAACTGATATAGGGAGGAATCATTTTGAAAAAAAGATTTTTATCTGCATCATTAGCGATCATTTTAACAACATCTGTAGCTATTCCTGCAACCATGCAAGAAGTACGTGCTACCAATGAAACAAATAGCTTTGTAATAGCGCAGGAGCAGCGCATTTCAGTGCAGGAATTTTTGAATTTAGCTGTAACAGCATTAACTTTCCAACACGGATCAGATTCAATGCGGCAACAAATTATTGATACATGGGTAAAGGCTGAGGAGTTCGCGGATTTAAATTTATCGATTAAACGTGATGAAGCCGCTCGTATTTTAGTAAGAGCTTTAAATAAAGAAGAAAAAGAAGCATCGCTTGCTGAGTATTTAGAGAAAGCCAATAAGCTTGGTATATTTAAAAATGTGTCAGTAAGCACGGATGCTATTGCTAAACAAGATGCAGTTAAAATGTTAAACAATGCAAAACAAATTAAAAATGGTTCTAATAATAAAGGTGTAAAGGAAATTTCTGTAGAAGATTTCATGAAGAATCCTGGGAATTTCGGCTATGAACTTTCACCTGATGGTAATTACATCACATTTGCCTCTGCATGGAACAACAGATCCAATGTTTTCGTAAAAAAAATGAATGATGATAGTGAGCCTGTTCGCGTCTCGAACTCTAAAGATCGTGATATTGCAGGATTTTTCTGGAAGGAAAATAGTTTATTATATTTAAAGGATAAAGGTGGAGATGAAAACTTCCATATTTATTCTACTACATTTAATGGGTCAAAGGAAAAAGATTTAACGCCATATCCAAATGTAACAGTAGGAATATTAAGTGGCCTACAGGGTGTTAAAGATGAAATTCTTATAATGATGAATAAAGAGGATGCCACTGTCTTTGATGTGTACAAGCTGAATGTCAAGACAGGTAAAACAAAGCATGTTGCTAAAAATCCAGGTAATATTACAAACTGGTTAGCAGATCGGAATGGAAATGTGCGTGTTGCCGTAGCAACAGATGGTGTGGCAGGAACAATCCTTTATCGAGATTCTGAAAAGGATGAATTTAAACCGTTTATTGAAGTGGAAGCAGGGGATGAAGTAGTGCCACTGGCTTTCTCTAAAGACAATCAAACAATTTATGCAACTTCCAACAAAGGTAGAGATAAAGTAGAAGTTGTAAAATATGATTTAGAAGGCAATGAAAAAGTTATAATGTCCAATGATGAAGTAGATGTTTCGGGTGTTTTATATAGCGCTGAACAAGATAAATTATTATATGGTGCTTATGTTACTGATAAGCTGCATTATCAATTCTTTGATAAAAAGTTTGAAAAGCTGTTCCGTAAAATACAAAATAAGCTTGGGGTGCATGAAAGTGAATTAGGTATCAATGATTACAATAAAGAGATGACAAAATTTATTGTGAGCGTTTCAAGTGATACCGTGTATGGAAAATATTATTACTATGATTCCATAACAGGTGACTTAACAGAGTTGGCTACTTTAAGCCCTTGGTTAAAACCAGAAGGACTTGCTGAAATGCATCCAATTTCTTATAAGAGTCGAGACGGTTTGACAATTAACGGCTATTTAACTTTACCGAAAAATCAAGAAGCTAAAGATCTTCCTCTTATCGTCAATCCACATGGAGGACCTTGGGCACGCGATATGTGGGGCTTCAATCCAGAAGTACAATTATTAGCTAATCGAGGCTATGCCGTACTGCAAGTGAATTTCCGTTCGTCAACTGGCTATGGGAAGGAATTCCTTCAAGCTGGTAATAAGCAATGGGGACTTAAAATTCAGGACGATATTACAGATGGTGTGCAATGGGCGATTGATCAAGGTATTGCAGACCCTGAGCGTATCGGCATTTATGGTGCATCCTTTGGTGGTTATGCAACATTAGCTGGTATTACGTATACACCTGATTTATATGCTGCAGCAGTTGATTATGTAGGAGTATCTAATATTTTCACTTTATTAAATACCATTCCTCCATACTGGGAAACGATGCGTAACTTGTTTTATGAACGCGTAGGTCATCCAGAAAAGGACAAAGACTTATTAACAGCTGTTTCACCTATTTTCCACGCAGATAAAATCAAAACACCATTATTTGTCGCTCAAGGTGCAAATGATCCACGTGTTAATAAGGCAGAATCCGATCAAATTGTGGAAGCCTTACGTGCTAGAGGTGTGGATGTTGAGTACATGCTAAAGGATAACGAAGGACATGGCTTCGCTAATGAAGAAAACAGAATTGAATTCTACAATGCCATGGTGAAATTCTTCGACAGTCATTTAAAATAATTATAATCGAAAGGCATTGATGTGCGGCTTCCGCACAGTCAATGCCTTTTTTATTACAATAGTCCATTATATGGATGCGAAAAGGGAAGCTAAGACAGTTCAATCAAAAGTTATCAAAGAATAGAAAACATTCCTTCATCACACTTTCGTTTATAATAAGATGAGGAGGTGCTATCGATGATTGTTAAATTTTTTAGTCGAGCAAATTGCCCATTATGTGTGGAAGGCTTGCAGACATTAAAGCTTGTACAGGAGGATATACCATTCGATATTGATATCGTTGATATCGAACAGGATGATGATATACATGAAAAATATATGCTAATGATTCCGGTAGTCGAAAAGGATGGTGCTGTGATTCAGTATGGCAATCTAGATTATGCTACATTGCTGGAGCAATTAAGTAGTTGATGCACCAGACTAATAAAGAATTAATAACGGTATAAATGACACTATTGTTAGCTGTATTCCACACAATTCACAAATTGTTCAATGAAAGCGTTTTGAATTTGAACAGTTTGTGAAGACCTTCACATTTGACTTCCTTTTCATAAAAAACGGAGTAGAATAGGTATCAAGTAAGAAGTTGTTATAAAACAGATTATCAGATGTATCACAGAGTTTCGTGATTGTTATATTACAAAAATAAATGATGTGAAGGGAGATTTTACAATGTGGGTTATTACAGTATTTGAGAAAAAGGATGTTCGTATTTTTGAATTTACAAATAAAAGTGAAGCAACAAAAGCTTTAGAAGGATTTAAGAAGAACGCAATTTTATCTTTCACAAAATAAACGCAACAAAGTCTCGTAGCTGTTTTCAAAGCTATGAGGCTTTTTTTTAGCCAAAACTATACATTTGCTTGCGCTTTAAAACAATGCATATTATAATAAAACCATAAGTGGGACACGAAATAATGTTGTGGGATAAAAAATAACCCACAGCTATTAATAAGGGAGTAGATAAATATGTTCACTGTTCCAGAGGCACAACAAAGGCTACTTCCTGAATTGTATCCGCTTCTGCAATCAAGATATCGAATTTTACAAGCTGTTCAGCTCATGCAGCCAATCGGACGACGTACACTTGCCGATTCACTGAAAATGACAGAAAGAGAAATTCGTAAAGAAACTGATATTTTACGCGAGCAAGGGTTATTAGATTCACAAAAGTCGGGTATGGTATGTACAGATGATGGTGAAATAGTTATTGAAAAACTAAGAGCTATCGTTTACGAATGGTCTGGCTTAACTCAGCTTGCGAAAAAGCTGGAACAGCATTTTGGTATTGAGCGTGTAGTTGTAGTTCCTGGTGATTACAATGAAGACGATACGATTTTAACCTTACTTGGCAAAGAAGCGGCACTACAATTTATGTCTTCAGCCTTTGATGGGCAGGTAGTAGCTGTCACAGGTGGAAAATCCGTTGCGTCTCTTGCACAATTTTTACATCCTGGCGATATACAAAAGGATATTACATTTGTTGCTGCACGTGGAGGTATTGGACATGAAATGCAAATGCAAGCCAATACACTTGTTGCAACATTTGCCATGCAGATGGAGACACAGTACCGTACTTTATTTTTACCAGAGCATTTAAGTGAGCAAGCTTATCAAGCCATGTTAACAGAGCCTATGGTTACAGAAATGATGGCATTTTATGATCAAGCAGATTGTGTCATTCATGGAATTGGCTCCGCAGAGGAAATGGCGATTCGTCGTAATTCATCTCCTGAGGATTTACGAATTCTTGAGGAGAAAGGTGCTGTAAGTGAAGCTTTTGGCTATTATTTTAATGCAGAAGGTGAAATTGTCCATCGTATACGCACGATTGGTATTCAACTGGAGCAAGTACAAAATAGTCAGCAAGTTATTGCAGTGGCAGCGGGGAAACAAAAGGTTAATGCTATGCTTTCTTATTTTAAAGTAGCACCCAAGCAAACAATATTTATAACAGATGAAGCAGCTGCAAAAGCCATTGCGGCGAATTTATCTTCTATAGAAAACAACCATCTTAAATGATGGGGTAGTACCAAACTTGTCACTCGATCTCAGAAAGTGGTGAAACACTTTTTGAATGAGCATAAAGCAAAATTAAAGTTTCTATTCATTAGAAACAGACATTACACATTATTGGAGGAATTAACAATGGCATTAAAATTAGCGATTAATGGATTTGGACGTATTGGACGTTTAGTATTTCGTGAGGCAATGAAGCATGATGAATTTGAAGTAGTAGCTGTAAACGACTTAACAGATGCTGGTCAGCTTGCACACTTATTGAAATATGATTCAGTCCACGGTATCTATGATGCTGAAGTCAATGCAGATGAAGATTCTTTCGTAGTAAATGGTCAACGCATAAAAGTTTATGCTGAAAAAGACCCTGCACAGTTACCATGGGGTGAGCTAGGTGTAGACGTAGTTCTTGAATGTACTGGACATTTCCGTTCAATGGAAGAAGTAGGCAAGCATATTGAAGCAGGTGCAAAGAAAGCTATTCTATCTGCACCAGCCAAAGGGGCAATGCCAACATTTGTTATGGGTGTAAACCACGAGGATTATAACCCAGCAACTGATGACGTAATCTCAAATGCTTCTTGTACAACAAACTGTCTAGCACCAGTAGCTAAAGTGCTTGATGAAAAATTTGGCATTGAACGCGGTATGATGACAACAATTCACTCTTACACAAATGACCAACGAATTTTAGACTTCCCACACTCTGACCCACGTCGTGCTCGTGCAGGTGCGGTATCTATGATTCCAACAACAACTGGTGCAGCAGTAGCTGTATCAAAAGTATTACCACAATTAAAAGGTAAGCTAGATGGCTTCTCTATGCGTGTGCCAACACCTAACGTATCATGTGTTGACTTAGTAGTAGAGCTAAAAGCAGACGTAACAAAAGAAACAATTAATGCTGTATTAAAAGAAGCTTCTGAAAATGAATTAAAAGGCATTTTAGATTACAATGAGCTACCATTAGTATCGATTGATTATAACGGTAACCATCATTCTTCTACTGTTGATGGCCTTTCAACAATGGTATTAGAAAACAAAATGGTGAAAGTTCTAGCTTGGTATGATAACGAAATTGGTTACTCTACTCGTTTAATGGATTTAGCTTTATACATTGCTGAACAAGGATTAAACCATAAATAAGTATCATATTTCGACATTTTGAGTAAAAAGTGTGACATATTACTGCTTTTTATGCACAAAAAGTATAGCCTTTATAATATCGAATAGATATAATATACAAGGGTAAAGAGAGTAAGGGATTTTACCCTTGCTCTCTTTTTATACAGGACAAGCAATTGCAAGACATAACACTTAACTTTTGCTACTATAAAAACAAGTATTAGGGTGCATTATCAAAAGTTGGAGATTGAAATTCTTTTAGCTGATGTGCCTAAAAAGTACCAAAGTGCCTTTTCAATTTAGCAAGCATGGTGTCGCGCCAAGATGGGTAAAACACAAGAATGTAAGACTAAAACAGCTTTGAAGGGAGTTTCTTCATGTTAAATAAGAAGACGATGAAAGATATTGATGTAAAGGGTAAACGCGTATTTGTACGTGTAGATTTTAATGTTCCAATGGCAGATGGTGCCATTACAGACGAAACGCGAATTCGTGCAGCTATTCCTACAATTGAGTATTTAGTAGAGCAAGGTGCGAAAGTTATTTTAGCCTCCCACTTAGGTCGTCCAAAGGGTGAAGTAAAAGAAGATATGCGTTTAACAGCAGTTGGTGTTCGCTTAGCACAATTAATGGGCAAGCCTGTTACGAAGCTAGATGAATCTATTGGTCAAGTGGTGGAAGAGGCTGTTGCTAGCATGCATGATGGGGATCTTCTTCTTCTGGAAAATGTGCGTTTCCATGCAGGTGAAGAGAAAAATGATCCAACATTAGCACAGCAATTTGCACAGCTAGCTGATATCTATGTCAATGATGCTTTCGGCGCAGCTCATCGTGCACATGCTTCTACAGAAGGAATTGCTAAGCATATTCCAGCTGTATCTGGTTTCCTTATGCAAAAGGAATTAGATGTACTAGGTAAAGCATTGTCGAACCCAGAGCATCCCTTTACAGCGATTATTGGTGGTGCCAAAGTAAAAGATAAAATTGGTGTTATTGAAAGCCTATTAGAGAAAGTAGATCACTTAATTATCGGTGGTGGTTTATCCTTTACATTCATCAAGGCGCAGGGCTACGATATCGGTAAATCATTGTTAGAAGAAGATAAAATTGAGCTAGCAAAGTCCTTTATTGAAAAGGCAAAAGCAAAAGGCGTGCAATTACATATGCCAGTAGATGCTGTTGTGGCAAATGAATTTTCACAAGATGCTGAAACACAAATCGTTAATGTAGATGCTATTCCAGCTGATTGGATGGGTCTAGATATTGGACCAAAAACAGCTGCAAACTATGCAGAAGTTATTAAAAACTCTAAATTAATCATTTGGAATGGACCAATGGGCGTCTTTGAAATGGATAAATTTGCTAACGGCACAAAAAAGGTTGCTGATGCAATGGCAACAACAGCAGGCTATACAGTAATCGGTGGCGGTGATTCAGCAGCTGCTGTTGAAAAATTTGAAGTAGCAGATAAGATGGATCATATTTCTACAGGTGGCGGTGCTTCTCTAGAATTAATGGAAGGTAAAGAACTTCCAGGAATTGTAGCACTAAACGATAAATAAACTAACTAAACAATCGGAGGCAACATGATGCGTAAACCAATTATTGCGGGTAACTGGAAAATGTTTAAAACATTTGAAGAAGCTATTCAGTTTGTAGATGCAGTACAGGATAAACTTCCTACCAATGACAAAGTAGATGCTGTTGTTTGCGCACCAGCTCTTTACCTACCTACACTTGTGCAGGTTGCTAGTGAGTCAGAGTTGGCGATTGGTGCACAAACAATGCACTTTGAAAATGAAGGTGCCTTTACTGGTGAAATTAGCCCAGCCCAGCTAGCAAGTGTAGATGTTGACTATGTCATTTTAGGGCACTCAGAACGTCGTGAATACTACAATGAAACAGATGAAGCGATTAATAAAAAGGTAGCAGCAGCGCTTGCACATAATATCGTGCCAATTATTTGCTGTGGTGAAACACTAGAGGAACGTGAGGCTGGCACGACAGAGCAAAAGGTGGCTGGACAAATTAAAGCGGCACTTGCTGGTTTTGATGCACAGCAAGTTGAGCATATGGTCATTGCCTATGAACCGATTTGGGCGATTGGTACTGGTAAAACTGCTACAGCAGACGATGCAAATCAAGTATGTGGAGCGATTCGTGCAGTTATCGAAGAGCTATATAATGCTGAAACGGCGAATGCTGTACGCATTCAATATGGCGGCAGTGTGAAGCCTGATAACATTCAGGAGCTTTTAACGAAAGAGCATATTGATGGTGCTTTAGTGGGTGGAGCAAGCTTACAGCCAGAATCTTACTTAACATTATTGGAGGCGGCAGCAAATGCCTAAAAAGCCAGTAGCATTAATTATTTTAGATGGCTTTGCATTTCGAGATGAAACATTCGGGAATGCAGTAGCACAAGCCAACAAGCCAAATTTTGATCGATATTGGAGTCAATATCCTCACGCTACATTAACTGCGGCGGGAGAAGCCGTTGGATTACCTGACGGCCAAATGGGGAATTCTGAGGTAGGGCACTTAAATATCGGTGCTGGACGAATTGTTTATCAAAGCTTAACACGCTTAAATAAATCGATTCGTGAAGGGGATTTCTTTATGAATCAAGCGTTTTTAGATGCAGTAGCATATGTAAAAGCTCATCACTCCAAGCTCCATGTTATGGGCTTATTATCAGATGGTGGTGTTCATAGTCATTATGAGCATATGTTTGCGCTATTAAAGCTAGCTAAACAGCAAGGATTAGATGAAGTTTATGTACATGGTTTCTTAGATGGACGTGATGTTGGTCCAACAACGGCATTAGACTATATCGAAGAAACAGAAAAACAAATGGCTGAAATGGGTATTGGTCAGTTTGCTTCGATTCACGGACGTTATTATGCAATGGATCGGGATAAGCGCTGGGATCGTGTCGCTCTCACGTACAATGTACTTGTTGATGGTGTTGGTCAAACAGCAGAAAGTGCAAAAAGTGGTGTAGCAGCATCCTATGAGCGTGAAGTAACCGATGAATTTGTGATACCCTTCAGCATTCAAGAGCATGGTGAGCCAGTAGCAACAATTAGCGATCATGATGCAGTGATTTTCTTTAACTTCCGTCCTGATCGTGCTATTCAGCTATCCACAGTGTTCACAAATGAAGGATTTGATGGTTTTGCTGTATCTGCAAAGCATCCAAAGAATTTAAAATTTGTATCCTTCACACACTATAGTGATAACGTCAATGCACAAGTTGCTTATGAAAATGACAACTTAAAAAATACGATTGGTGAAGTACTAGCAACGAATGGGAAAACACAGTTACGCATTGCTGAAACTGAAAAATACCCACATGTTACATTCTTTATGAGTGGTGGACGTGAGGAAAAATTCCCAGGTGAAGAACGTATTTTAATTGCCTCTCCAAAAGTGGCAACATATGATTTAAAACCTGAAATGTCTGCCTATGAGGTAACAGAAGCCTTGCTTGCAGAAATTGCTGCTGAGAAATTTGATGGCATTATTCTCAACTTTGCCAACCCTGATATGGTGGGTCATAGTGGAATGCTTGAGCCAACGATTAAAGCGATTGAAGCGGTAGATGAATGTTTAGGCAAAGTAGTAGATGCTCTTCTTGCAAAAGGAGGCGCAGCTATTATTACAGCTGACCATGGTAATTCTGATGAAGTATTGACTTTAGCAGGTGAGCCTATGACAGCTCATACAACAAATCCTGTTCCAGTAATTGTGACAAAAGCAAATATAATGTTAAGAAATGGTGGTATTTTAGCCGATTTAGCACCAACCATGTTAGAATTATTAAAGGTGTCACAGCCTACTGAAATGACAGGACAATCATTAATTGAAAAAGAGGAGAATTAATTATGCCATTTATTACACAAGTTTATGCGCGCGAAGTTTTAGATTCACGTGGGAACCCAACAGTAGAGGTTGAAGTATTTACAGAATCAGGCGCATTTGGACGCGCAATCGTACCATCAGGTGCATCAACAGGTGAATACGAAGCGGTGGAATTACGCGATGGTGACAAATCTCGTTACCTAGGCAAAGGTGTATTAAAAGCAGTTGAAAATGTAAACACAATTATTGCGCAAGAATTAGAGGGTAACTATTCAGTTCTTGACCAAGTTGTCATCGACAAAGCTTTAATCGAGCTAGATGGCACAGAAAACAAAGGCAAGCTAGGTGCCAACGCAATTCTAGGTGTATCGATGGCAGTTGCACATGCTGCGGCAGATTATTTAGATGTACCTCTTTATCAATATCTTGGTGGGTTTAATTCTAAACAATTACCAGTACCAATGATGAACATTTTAAATGGTGGAGCTCACGCAGATAACAATGTAGACATTCAAGAATTCATGGTTATGCCTGTTGGGGCTGAATCTTTCCGTCATGCATTACGCATTGGCGCTGAGATTTTCCATAGCCTAAAAGCGGTTCTAAAAGCAAAAGGCTACAACACGGCAGTAGGTGATGAGGGTGGTTTCGCACCAAACCTTGGCTCTAACGAAGAAGCGATTACAGTTATCTTAGAAGCGATTGAAAAAGCAGGCTACAAACCAGGTGAAGAAGTTCGACTTGCTATGGACGTAGCATCATCTGAACTATTCAACAAAGAAGATGGCAAATATCACTTAGATGGTGAAGGTGTTGTGAAAACTTCTGAAGAAATGGTTGATTGGTACGAAGAGTTAACAAACAAATACCCAATCATTTCAATTGAAGATGGCTTAGACGAAAACGACTGGGCTGGCCACAAGCTATTAACAGATCGCATCGGTAGTCGTGTGCAATTAGTAGGTGATGACCTATTTGTAACAAATACGAAAAAATTATCGGCTGGTATTGAGCAAGGCGTAGGAAATGCAATCCTAATCAAAGTAAACCAAATCGGTACATTAACTGAAACATTTGAAGCAATCGAAATGGCGAAACGTGCTGGTTACACAGCTGTTATCTCTCACCGTTCTGGTGAATCAGAAGATGCAACAATTGCAGATATCGCCGTTGCTACAAATGCTGGTCAAATTAAAACAGGTGCTCCTTCACGTACAGACCGTGTAGCAAAATATAACCAACTTCTTCGCATTGAAGATCAACTTGGTTCAACAGCAGAGTTCCTTGGATTACAATCTTTCTACAACCTTAAATAATAGACAAAAAATGCCTCAAAGTTTATTGATACTTTGGGGCATTTCTTTTTGTGCCTATTGAAGTGGAAATCAACGGCTTTACTTTATGTCATTATAAAAGAAAAAAACTGTAGACAAACTCTCAATTTTTTTGAGTTTGTCTACAGTTCCTTTTTATGGCTGTGCCCAATGTTGGTCTAGTTCTTGATCGAGATAGACCCAGCCCTTCCAGGCAATATGAATCGTATCCATTATAAAATAAGGGTCATATTCATGGTCTGTAAAATCAACGTAGTCAACATTGGCAGCCTTTAATACTTGCTGCATCTTATCATAGTACTGCTGACGACGTTCCTCTGGATAGCCATTATAATCATACCAGTAGCCATTAACCGGAATGGATACGAATAATGGCTTGGCACCAGCATCTTTTAACACATCCATGACCAATTGAAAATCTTTATATTCCGGAGACTTCGTGTAATCCTCTTTCTTTCGCATTCCTTTAAACTTTGAAAAATTAGCATTAACAAGTCGCTGGTAAGCGCGATTTTCAATCATGTAGTCATTGGAAACCCGTTTCTTTCCGTACGCCTCAGCATGCTGTAATTGCTGTTCAAAGCTTTGATTGGCAATGAGCTTGTCATTGCTTTTTAAGTGATGACCTTTACGTGGGAAAAGGGAATAATATAAATCCTTCTTTTCTAGCAATTCCTTATGGAAGCGCCCTGCCACCATCGCCAAACGTCCCGTAATCGGCTTTTCCTTACCGTTTGACATTTGATATTGATACATTGTTTTTAAGAGACGATCCCGCTCAACGGTATCAAATTCTAGCAGTCGTTCCATGGCGCGTTTACGAAGGTCGGCATCCATCTCTTGATTAAAAGCTAAATCATAGGCATGTAACATCGAATAATTCGGTGAAAAGTGAAATTCACCCATGCCCTTTTCTGTAAACCATTGTGGGGAGATGATGAAAACTAATTTTTTATCCTTTAAATTTCCCTCTTGAGCAGCAAAATTTAAAAAATGAGTAATGGACTGCATTCCCCCACGCCCAATCATAAATGTTGAATACGGCGCTTCAGATGCTCGCGCATAATTATAGGGATGGAAAGGGTCAAAACGATTTAATTCAGAGGAGCCATACAAAGGCATGGAATGAGGCTCCTGTAACATGCGTTCCTGTAAATACGTACCTTGAAAGACAAGTGGAGACATGTTTGTTTTGGCTTGCTCCACATCCTCATCGGAAATCCACGCCTTGATCCATGCATTCGGAAAGAAGACAAAGCCAGTAAAAAGAGCAAAGGCGATAAATAGAGAGAGAAAGCCTTTTTTCATCATTGTCTTTCAGCTAATTTCCCTACAATTCGATTCGGTGTATTCCATTCTTCACGATTAAAATCAGTTATAGGTACAGAAATATTAAAGCGGTTTTCAATTTCTACTAATAAATTAATTGTCCCAAACGAATCTAGCAAACCTTCTTCAAATAAATCAATATCTGGGTTCTCTACAATAATTTCATCTTCACATAACTCGACTAGCATTTCTAAAACTTGTTGTTGATTCATTAATAATTCTCCTTTATTGAACAGGCTCTTTCAGCCCTTGGTTAAAATAATTTGCCAGAAAAAATATAGAAGCCAAAGCATACGGCATTAAATGTAATGAAGACGCCAATAGCATGGGTCCACTTATTTTTAGGCCAGCGCTTATGCTTTTTATTCCAGCGTTCAAACTTATCAAAGCTAATAATTAATAGGGCATGATAGAGTCCGTAGATCACAAAGTGCCATTCTAGGCCATGCCAAATACCCATTAAAAAGAATAGTAAAAAGAAGCCTATATACGAAATAGCGAATTTATTTTTCAGCCACTTTTTCTTCGTCATCCAAAGCACAAAGCGCATATAGACGTAATCTCTAAACCAAAAGGAAAGACTCATATGCCAACGGTTCCAAAAGTCTTTAATATTGCGACTTGCGAATGGACGATTAAAGTTAATAGGCGTTTGTATGCCCATTATTCGGCTCACACCAACAGCAAATGCACTATAGCCAGCAAAATCAAAGAATAAGTAAAAGCTATACATATACATATACGCTAATTGCCCCTGGAAAGGTGTCAAATAGTTATACGTATGATTTGGCAAATAAATGAGGGTGTAGTTGTAAATTAAATACGCCAAAATAAATTTATATAAAAAGCCGACAAAGATATAGTTGAGCCCACTTAACAGCAGCTTTTGATAATCCTCCGAGGAAGGTACAGTATGAAAATCCTTTGTAAAACGTCGCCAGCGATCAATCGGCCCTGATGATACTGTAGGGAAGAATAGTAAGAAATACGCTAGCTCTATGACAGGAATTTTCTCTTTCATTAAGCCGTCACGGGTTTCTAAAATCATTTGCACTGCTTTAAATGTAATGTAGGACACACCAAGGAAGCCAAATAAATGATGTAATCCAAGAATCGGTAGTACCTTCACAAGGACAAGTGGTAATATCGACAAGAGTACAGCTATTATAAAGATTGTTCCACTATTTTGCTGAAGGCGGTAACGCTGATAAGCCACAATAAGGACTATCTGAAAGACCGTAAATAGAATGAGCGAAATGGACCCATTCAATGAATGTCCAAAGATAAGAGCTAAGACAATCAATGACACAAATAGATTATAGTATTTAGAAGATTTGCCTTGTAAACCCAATAGGATTGTTGGTAGTAATAAAAGTCCGATGATCACAAAGAATGCTATATTTCCATAAGGCGTCATACTGTTTCCATAACCGCCAATCCTTTACGATCAACCTTACCGTTCGGATTTAATGGTAAAGCGTCCATATATTTAAACGTTTTTGGTACCATATAAGCAGGCAAATACTCTGATAGAAGTGTTTTTAACTGCTTTGTCATTTTGAAGGGAGAGTCTGTTAATGGCTCGCGCAAAACAACATGTGCACTAAGCGAGATGATCTCCTTTTCTTTATAAATCGGTACAACAACACAGCTTGAAACGGGTGGTAGGTTGCTAATTTGTTTTTCAATTTCCTCAATTTCCAAACGATAACCATGTAGTTTAACCTGGAAATCCTTGCGCCCAGAAAAGAATAAATAACCATCCTGCTCATAGCCTAAATCACCTGTTAGATAGATGCGTTGTTCAGCTACTGTTGAAAAAACCTTCGCTGTTAAATCAGGAGCTCCCAAGTACCCTGCACTGACAGTTGGGCCTGAAATAACAATTTCACCATCCTCTAATAAAGCGACGTTCGGCTCCGTTATAGGGGCAATCGGTAATTGTTCAAAGCGTTCCACTAATGCTTTAGACACCTCTACATAGGATACCGCGACCGTTGTTTCCGTAGGACCGTATAAATTATAAATGGTAGCCTGTGGAAAGCGTGACATTAACTCTTTACATACCGCTATTGGTAAAACCTCGCCGCAAAATAAAAAAGTATCTAATGTCGGTATGAGCTGCTGGTTCCACTCTTTGTTCATTAAACACATCTTGGCGAAGGAAGGTGTAGAAGTCCAAACACGAGTATTCGACGTAGCTAAAGAATCAAATAATGCTTTAGGATTGGCGATTTCTTGCTGTGTAATCGCGTAAAGTGTGTGACCTCCAACAAGAGCCGGGTACAGATCCATGACAGATAAATCAAAGGAATAAGGCGCTTGATTTAAAAATACACCGTCGTCCTGTAAAGGGAAGTTTTTGTGCATCCAAGAGACAAAATGTGCTAAATTACTAGCTGTTATTTGGACACCTTTTGGTTGACCAGTTGAACCAGAAGTGTAAATAATATAATGGATTTCCTCGTTTTGCACCCATGTCGCTGATGATAGGGTAACATCCTTTGAGGAACTCGCTAAGATATCACTCACCGCCATAACAGGGATATTTGTGAGCATGTGTAATGGCTCTGTTATCAATAATAAACCTGCTCCAGATGCTTCTAAAATAAGCTGTAATCTTTCTATTGGCGTTGAAGAGTCAACAGGTACGTATGAGTGACCAGCTTTTACAGCACCTAAAAAGGCGACAATTTGTAGGGGGGACATATGTCCATAAACGACAATAGGTTGTTGTCTCCGCAAGTTAAGCTTCATCAGATAATCAGCTACATTATCCGATAAGTGCCAAAGCTCACCGTATGTTAAGGAAGCATGGTGCGTTTGATAAGCAGTTTTTTGTGGCTGCTGGAGGGCCACGCGTTCAATAGCTGCTAAAATACTTAACATTATAAAATCTCCTTTATTTAAAATTCCGTATATATAAATGGTCCAGCGTTCATATCATGGAAACCATGTATAAGAAACAGCAGTACCAAAACGATCAAATAAAATAGCGTCAAGGCAATAAAGCGCAAAGGCTCGTTATTTTTGATGGATTGCATTTGTCCACCTCCAATGAAAAAAGTATAGGATTAAATTTTCAAAAAATAGTAATTTACTAGTGAAAAATCCTTACCTTATGTTTTTAACACTGATTTGACGGAATGTGGAGAAAAATGTTGCTGAATTAAGGTGAATTCAGTAAATCATAAGATTAATTTAAGGTAAATTTAAGGTTATGGGGGAAAGTGTAGATTTTACAAACTATTGGTTGGTCTTTTTATGTAAAAAAAGCACGAACATAAGGGAATAATCTCAACTTATGTTCGCGCTATTGTTTTTATTTCACGGCATTCAAAACTTTTTTTGATACATAAAATTCAGAGCCATTATAGATATTTATTGTGTCAAATGTATGGGTCTTTACAGTGTTTGTTGAAGTTTGCTCATACAGCATTGTGTTTTTATTGACTGGGATTTTCACCATCACATCTGCCTTTTGTGCAATAAATGTTGGGTTTTCTTTATCGGATAAGTCAATTTTTGTTGTAAAGCCTTTTTCCGTAAATGCCTTTGTTGCTGGCACATATAAATCATTTGTAAGTGTATTTAAGTCAAAGCCCATGAATTGCGCCATTGTATGAGCTAAATCAGTGTTTTCTACTAGCCCTGTCAGCTTAGATGGACCGAATGAATATAAAAACACATCCTCACCGGTATGACCACCTGTCGTATAGCCAATGTTCGCACGATTTGCCAGCATTTTGACCATTTCACTGCCTAAGTCTTTAGAAAGTTTTAGTTTAGTCAATTCAGTCTTTGTTAATTGATCTAAGCCATAAAGGGCAGCCACTTCTTTTAAATTAGAACGGTCTTCTTTTAATTGACTTAATGCTCCCTCAACGGTCATGGACGCTTTTTTCAACGGATCAATGTAAGCAGAGACTGGAATACTGGAGTAGGTATTAGTCGTGTTGGCATTCCCCATCGTAATCCCGCTATTTCCATGGTCTGTTACGGCAATAACTAATGTATTGCCATCTTCCTTCGCAAAATTAACCGCTTCTTTTACAGCATCATCAAACGATAAAATATCGCTAATGATACCGATTGTATCGTTGGCATGTGCTGCCCAGTCGACCTTGCTACCTTCAACAAAGAGGAAGAAGCCGTCCTCATCCTTTTTTAGCGTATTGATTGCCTTGTTCGTCATTTCAGCAAGCGTAGGCTCGGATGCTCTTGTTTTAGCGCGATCTAAATCATAGGCAAGTGCACTTGGTGCAAAGCTTCCCCAAATTTTTGAAGACTGACTTTTGAATAGTTCATCACGTGTTTGAACTAAATCATAATTTTTTTCTTTCAGAACCTGGATTAAATCCTCGCCATCTTGACGGGCATTTTTTGTAGTTCCTGGTGACAGCGACTCTAAGCCACCACCTAAAACGACGTCAATATTTTGGTAAACTTGCTGTTCAGCAATATCACCATATTGACTTCTATTGTTAACATGCGCTGAAAAACCAGCTGGCGTTGCATGTTGAATTTCAGAAGTAGAAATCAGTCCAGTCGCCTTGCCCTTTTGTTTAGCTCCTTCTAGCACATTGGCTACAGGTCGGAAGGCATCTTGTTGAGAAATTTGTGCTAAACCAGGGGAATTAATCACGGATGGTAAAACGCCTACATATTTATCATTCGATTTATGACCAGTTGCTAAAGCCGTAGCAGCAGGCGCAGAATCTGTAATGGCTGATTCAGCAGAATACGTGCGCATAGCACCAGATAAAATCTCATCCATTGCTAAGCCCTCACCCTTATACCAACGAGAAAGGGTAACCGCATTATTACTGCTCCCATCCATTACAAGCATAATGACATTTGTCGGTTTCTTTACTTCGGCTGCTTCTACCTCTTGTTGTGGGATACTAACTGCGGATAACGTTACAGCACTTGCTAAAAACAATGAAGTCCATTTTTTTGCGTATTTCATGATTTTCCTCCTTTAAATGATTTCAATTGTAAGTGTAAAGGAAGGGTGTAAAGCTACTGTTAAATATTTGTTAATAAAATATGGTAATACTGTAAATGAAGAGATAAGAATGGAAGGAATCTGTGCGTTTATCACATGGATTCGATTGAGGCAGTATAAACTTTGGTGATGCTGTGAGCCGTCTAATTTAAGAACTTCATCCTCGATTAATACTTCTTCAACCGTTTAAATTTCAATTTTTGTTAAATAGCCAGCATTGTCATAGTCACTACAATAAATGGAGTCTTTGCATAAGCATAATTGGCACTAGTCGCAGCAAATAAATATCAGTAGTCCATAAATGACTTAACTTAGTTTTTCATCATGAAAGATGATACCAATGACCATTAACACTAACTTGCCAAATACACTTAACTTCTGCGCATTTAAAATCATTTGGTTCAACAGTGGGTTTGCTTAGTTTGAAAGCCGTAGCTAATGATGCCGCCAATAGGTAATTTTCATTGCCGATTAGTTCACTAAATATATGTTGCCTCAGAAGTATGTAAAAATGCTTTGGAGGCAACTTTTTATTACCGTGTATAGTACAAGTTCTATTAAATGGCAAGCCGTCACCATGCCATAGTTCAATTATTAATAAACAATGGCATGAAGCAATCTATATAGATATTTCCCTTTTTAGCTTATAAACAGGCGATAAATAGAAATATTTTTAGATTTTTCAGTTAATTCCAGTGTGAATCGATAAAAATATTGATATAGTTTTAGATAAAGAGAGTTCAAACGAAATATAACATATTAAACTAGTAGATTATCAAATCGAACAAAAATATCATTTTGTTAAAATAGATAAAAATGATTTTTTATAGAAAAAAGAGGTTTAAAGTAGAAAAATAATTTTATTTGATTTCACTATTTGAAATATAATGCATTTCAAGGAGAAGAGAAGTTGTTATGATACTGATAATAAATTAAAGGGGGGTGCTATAAATGGATACAAAATTACTTAGACAAACATTTGGAAAATTTCCTACAGGTGTGACGGTCGTTACTTGGTTTGATGGTGTGGGGATTAATGGGATTACAGTGAACTCATTTACTTCAGTTTCGTTAGAGCCTGCTCTAGCACTAGTATCTATTGATAAAAAAGCAAATGCGTTATCTCAAATGAAAAACAATGCATTTACAATTAATATTTTATCAGATCAACAGGAGTCTATAGCATGGCAGTTTGCAGGACGTAAGCAAGAAGGGCTTGAAATTACATGGATTAAAGATGGTATAGCTCCAAAAATTGAAGATGTTTGTGCTTTTATCGAATGTAAGCCATGGAAAGAAGTGGATGCGGGAGACCATGTTTTATTTATAGGAGAAATCCTTAATTTTGGACGCACTAATAGTGAAGCGCTTACATTTTTTGAAGGCAAGATGGGCTCGACAAAACAGTTCATACAACAATAGTTATTTAGTAGAGGGGATTATTAATTATGGGAATTAGAACAGGGCAACAATTTATGGATGCATTAAAGTCAAGAAACCCAGAAGTATGGCTAAATGGTCGTTTAGTAGAGAGTGTTTACGATGAACCCTATTTTCAACAACCAATTAAAGAAATTGCAAAGTTATATGATTTACAACATGATCCAAAATATCAAGAAGATTTAACGCATGTATGTGATGAAACAGGGGAGCGTGTAGCCACTTCATTCCTTTTTGCAAAATCCTACGAAGATATTATGAAACGTAGTAAAGCTTTTGAAGTAGTAGCTCGCCAAACTTTTGGCTTGATGGGGAGAACACCAGATTTTTTAAATACAGTGGTAACTTCTTTAGCACAAAATTCTTGGTTCTTGGCGAAATACAACCAAGATTGGGCTAAGAACATTGAAGCTTATTATCGCTATATACGAGATAATGATGTGTTCTTAACTCATGCCATTGTGAATCCACAAAATGACCGAAGTAAAGCATCACATGAACAGACAGATAAGTTTACGCACTTAGGTGTAGTAGAAGAACGTCCTGATGGATTAGTTGTCCGCGGAGCAAAAATGCTAGCAACATTAGCGGCGTTTACGGATGAAGTCATTATCTATTCATACCCAGGATTTGTACCAGGAGACGAGCGTTATGCATTAGCTTTTGCTGTACCGATTGATGTGAAAGGGTTAAAAATTATTTGTCGTGAACCCGTTCAAGATGGTACACGTTCAACATTCGATCATCCACTGGCTTCCCGCTATGAGGAAATGGATGCACTACTCATTTTTGAAGATGTATTAGTACCATGGGATCGTGTGTTTTTATATAACAACGTTGAGGCTGCGAACTTGCTGTATCCAATGACAGGTATTGCTGAACAGCCCGCACATCAGTCAGGGGTTAGAGGATACATTAAACTGGCATTTGCTGTAGAGGTAGCTTGTAAGGTTGCTGATTCGATTGGTGTAGATCAATATTTAAATGTGCAACGTGATCTCGGCGAATTAGTGCAATATGTAGAAGTCATTCGTGCATTGATTCGAACAGCGGAGCATGAATTTACGGTAACAGAGCATGGTGAAGCGCGATTAAATCCAGATGCTTTAGAGACCATTCGCGGCATGATGCCAGAAATATATCCGAGAGCCATTGAAGTCATGCAAACAATTGGTGCAGGCGGTTTGCTAATGATGCCAACTGAAGCTGATTTCTTAAATCCAGAGCTTCGTCCAAGCATTGATCGTCATTATGGTGGACGAGAAGGTGTAGATGCAGAACTAAGAATGAAAATCTTTAAGCTAGCCTGGGATTTATGTGGTGAAGGGTTTGGTATGAGAGCGCTTCAATACGAACGCTATTATACAGGAGATCCAATACGGAAACGTGCTATTTACTACAATAAATTTAAGAAACGGTACTCCTTTGATTTAGTTGAATCCATTCTTGCGAAAGAAGATGTAGGCGAGAAACAAACAGTATAAATTGAACTTGGAGGTGAAGCATTTGATTTCATCGGTAAAAAAAATCTCACGCATTATCGATTTATTTTTGGATGGCGAACCATCTTTAAGTAATAAAGAAATCGCAGAAAAGCTAAATTTACCTCCGAGTTCAGTCCATCATTTCTTAAAAACAATGTGTCAAGAAAGTATTCTCTTGCAAGGCAGTGATAAGCGTTACCGATTAGGCTGGAAAATTCTTGAGTGGAGTAACAAAGTTATGTATTACCAAGAAATTAATTTTGAAGCAGGCCCTATAATAAGTAATTTGGTTGCGCGTTTTAAAGGTACTTCACATATTGGGATGTTTGATAATGGGGAAGTTCGATTTGTATACAAGGCTATGTCTCCACATGCGGATATAGTACCAACATTTGTCGGTATGACTCGTTATCCTGCTTATTCAACAAGCATTGGGAAAGTATTATTAACGTATAATCCAGCATTTATGTTGCCGATGTTGGAAAAAGGCATGTTTAAGCAAACTGCCAATACTATCACCTCTGTAGATGATTTGAAAAAGGAGCTTGAAGTAGTTTATAAAAACGGCTATGCCATTAGCGATCAGGAAAATGCGTCCAATACTTATGGGGTTGCAGCACCTATTAAAACCTATAATGGTCAAGTTGTAGCAGCCCTTAACTTAGTAGGTGAAAAAAGTTATATGAACGGTAAGGATAAACAGGCAATTGTTCGTGAGGTAATTCGTTCAGCAGAACTAATTTCGAGACAACTAGGCTATATGACAATAAATTATTAAATTTAAAATTAGGAGGAATTCAATTATGTCCAATTCAACGCAAGTAAGTAAATTACAAGCCCGTTCTCAAAACATTTTTAAAATCATTGAGGAGAACAAGCATTTACTAAAACCGCCAGTGAATAATAAAGTGCTATGGGAAGACTCTGAGTTTTTAATTATGTTGCTTGGTGGCCCTAATGCTCGTCGTGAATTCCATGTTGACCCATCAGATGAACTATTCTATCAAATTAAAGGTTCTTGTTTTGTAGAGGTTATTAATGATGAAGGTAAACGTGAAGTAATTGAAGTGAAGGAAGGCGAAATGTTTATGCTACCAGCAAACGTCCCTCATTCACCACACCGCGTTGCAGACACATATGGAATTGTCGTGGAGAGAAAACGTAAAGAAGGCGAGTTAGAGGATTTAGTATGGCTATGCAGTGAATGTGACCATGAATTGTATCGTCTACGCGTACAAGTAACAAACATTGGGAAACAAATCTCAGATGGTATTGATTACTTCAACGCTTCTAAAGATTTACGTCAATGTGATAGTTGTGGACATGTAATGCCTGAGACTGTAAGTGAATGGCAATGAGAATCGATTTTCATACACATATTTATCCGAGAGATTTACCGAATTTTGCTAGTAAGTATGATAATGATAAGTGGCCTGTCCTAGAGCAAAAATGTTCTTGTGGAGCGGATATTATGGTAAGTGGTGAAGTATTTAGGGAAGTGACCAATCAAGTGTGGGACACAAAAAAACGCATTGAGGATATGGATCATGAGGGTGTAGATATGCAGGTTATTTCACCCGTACCTGTCACATTTTCTTATTGGGCACCTATTGAACAAGCGGTAGAGCTTGCACAATTCCAAAATAACTTTATTGCAGATGTTGTTAAAGCACATCCAGATCGTTTTATCGGCCTAGGAACTGTACCGTTGCAAGATGCAAAAGCGGCTGTTGTGGAGTTAAAACGGTGCAAAGAAATAGGTCTAGCCGGAATTGAAATTGGCACTAATATCAATGGAGAAAATTTGGACAGCGAGTATTTACTGCCATTTTTTGAAGCGGCAGAACAATATGAAATGCCGCTCTTTATTCATCCTTGGGAAACCTTAGCACAAGAGAGAACACCAAGACATAACTTTTTATATACAATTGGCATGCCGAGTGAAACAGCTTTAGCGGCAGCGAGCTTGGTGTGGAGTGGTGTAATGGAAAAGTGTCCGAATTTAAAGGTTTGTTTTGCCCATGGTGGCGGATCATTCCCTTATATTCTTCCACGTCTAGACCAAGGTTGGGATGTTTGGCCAAGCCTTAGACGTACAAAATATCCTCCAAGCCACTACACGAAAAATTTTTACTTTGATTCATTAGTATATGAATCACAAAATCTACATTACTTAATTGAACGTTTTGGCCATGAGAAAATTATGATGGGATCAGACTATCCATTTTTACTAAGAGAAATTAACCCTGGAAAAATCATAGATGAAACCTTGGACTTATCAGAAGAAGTACGTAAAGCCATTCTAGGTGAAAACGCTATGTCATTTTTAAATGTAGAAAGGAGCAGGGTTCTAAATGGTAAATCAAGTGAAAACGCCTGAAGAACGCTTGCAAGAGCTTGGAATAGAACTTGCTGAGCCAAGGGAAGCAGTTGGAAATTACGTTGGTTGTGTACGAACAGGTAATTTAATTTTTACATCAGGTCAAGGTGTCGATCAGTATCATGGCAAATTAGGTGAAGATTTAACAGTAAATGATGGCTATGCAGCTTGTCGCCAATCGATGATTAACCTGTTATCTGTATTGAAATCTGAATTAGGTGATTTATCGAAGGTGAAGCGTATTGTAAAAATTTTAGGAATGGTCAATTCTACGCCTGATTTTACACAACAGCCAAAAGTTATGAATGGTGCATCAGATTTATTAGTG
This sequence comes from Lysinibacillus sp. FSL K6-1151, assembly GCF_038630755.1. Taxonomy (NCBI): domain Bacteria; kingdom Bacillati; phylum Bacillota; class Bacilli; order Caryophanales; family Bacillaceae; genus Lysinibacillus; species Lysinibacillus sp. FSL K6-1151. Next base: position 3,761,890 of record NZ_CP152040.1, on the reverse strand, counting down.
GATGTTTTTGGAGAACGAGGAAAACATGCCCGTTCAGCAGTTGGGATGGCCCAACTTCCTAATAATACAGCCATTGAAATAGAAATGGTTGTTGAAATTTCAGAATAATCAAAAAGCGACTTTGAGAAAAAGGTAAAACACTCTTTTTCTTAAAGTCGCTCCATAATTGAGGGAGTGAAAAGTGATGCAACATGCAACGTTTAAAACGAAAAGTATTAATTGTCGTAATTTCATAAACGGTGAATTCATTGACGCTATAGATGGGAAAGTGTTTGAAAATATAAATCCTGCTACAGAAGAAGTCATTGGATGGGTAGCAGAAGCGACTAGGGAAGAAGTCGATGCAGCAGTACAATCTGCAAAAGCTGCTTTGAAAGGACCGTGGGGAAAATTCACTGTCAAAGAGCGCTCTCTACTGTTACGACGTATTGGCGACCTCATTTTAGAAAATGTTGAAGAACTTGCTGCTTTAGAAACGATAGATACAGGCAAACCGTATCATTTAGCGATAGAAATGGATATTAAACGTGCAGCACATAATTTCCACTTCTTTGCGGATTACGTTACTTCACTTGGCAATGAATCTTATAACCAAGACAATATGGCACTTCATTATTCAGTGACACGACCAGTAGGTGTCGTGGCTATGATTAATCCTTGGAATTTACCATTACTACTTTTAACTTGGAAATTAGCCCCTTGCTTAGCAGCAGGTAGTACTGCTGTCATGAAACCGGCGGAGCTTACACCAATGACAGCTACTCGCTTGGTTGAATTATGTCAAGAAGCGGGGATACCAGATGGTGTTGTAAATTTAGTTCACGGTTTTGGTGGGAATTCAGCAGGTGCTTTTCTATCAGAACACCCTGATGTAGATGCTATTACATTTACAGGGGAAACTAAAACAGGCACTACTATTATGAAGGCTGCTGCCCCTACATTGAAAAAAGTTTCATTTGAATTAGGGGGCAAAAATCCTACTATTATTTTTAAAGATTCGGACCTAGATGAAGTTCTTGCAACAACGTTAAAATCAAGCTTTACAAACCAAGGGCAAGTGTGTCTCTGTGGTTCTCGTATATATGTAGAACGTGATATTTATAAAGAATTTGTGGAGAAATTTGTAGCTCGTACAAAAGAATTAAAAATTGGAGATCCATTTGATGCAACGACAGATATCGGCTCTGTCGTAGGGAAAGAGCATTATGAAAAAGTAATGGGTTACATTCAAATTGCCAGAGAAGAGGGTGGCAATATTCTTACAGGCGGTGGTCGCCCAGCTACTATCGATAAAGGCTACTATATTGAGCCAACAATTATTACCGATTTAACGGATCAGGACCGTTGTGTACGCGAAGAAATTTTTGGCCCAGTTGTTACAGTATTACCTTTTGATACAGAAGACGACGTGATTTCCCGTGCAAATGATACAAATTACGGCTTAGGTGCAACTATTTGGACAAATGATTTAAGACGTGCACATCGTGTTGCAGGTCAAATTGAGTCAGGCATCGTTTGGGTAAATACATGGTATTTAAGAGATCTTCGAACACCATTTGGTGGGATGAAACATAGCGGAATCGGGCGTGAAGGTGGCGCACACAGCTTTGAATTCTACTGCGAGGTCTCAAACGTAACAATTAAATTATAACTTGGGGGGAAAGCATGGTAGTGAATCTAATTGAATGGTCTAACAAATTATTAGAAGCAGAAAGAACACGCATTGGCATTGAGCCGATTACTCAATCAGCTAAAGATATTTCATTGAAAGATGCTTACTCCATTCAACTTGAAATCGTTAATAGGAAGTTACTGAACGGCCATAAAATTACAGGTAAAAAAATTGGTTTGACATCTTTAGCAATGCAAAATCTATTAAACGTGGATGAACCAGATTATGGGCATCTTTTATCGAATATGGAAATTACAGAAGGAAAAACCGAGCGATCAAGTTATTTAAAGCCGAAAGTCGAAGGCGAAATTGCGTTTGTACTGAAGTCTCCTTTAAAGGGACCTAATGTCACTGTTAAGGAGGTACTTGAAGCAACAGATTATATTGTAGCTAGTCTTGAAATCGTAGATAGTCGCATTGCCAATTGGCAAATAAAATTGCTCGATACCATTGCAGATAATGCTTCCTCTGCAAAATACGTACTAGGTCAAGTGAAACGTGAGGTCTTCAATGTTGACTTACCAGCAATCGAAATGCAGCTTTATAAAAATGGAGCGTTTATGAATGAAGGAAAGGGAGAAGATGTTTTAGGCAATCCAGCAAGTTGTGTCGCTTGGCTTGTAAACCGTCTAGCAGATTTCGATATTGGTGTTGAAGCAGGAGAAGTTATATTATCAGGTGCTTTATCGGCAGCATTGGATGCTGAACAAGGTGATAAGTTCACAGCCGACTTCGGTGAACTATTAGGTACAGTCGAACTAGAGTTTGTGTAAAGGGAGGAAGCTACCATGACAAAAATGAAAGTGGGCATTATTGGTTCAGGTAATATTGGTACGGATTTAATGATGAAAATTCAAAGATCTCCGTACTTAGAGATGTCAGTACTTATTGGCATTGATCCTGAATCAGATGGCTTAAGACGTGCACAAGAGGCAGGTTTTCAGACGATTTCCAATGGGATTGAAGGATTTCTAGAGCAACCACATTTGGCGGATATTTTATTTGATGCAACATCAGCAAAGGCACATATTGCTCATGTGAAAGCTTTACAAGGTTTAAACAAAAGACTAATAGATTTAACGCCAGCCGCTGTAGGTCCATTTGTTGTACCGACGGTGAATTTGACAGAGCATATGGAAAAGCCTGTTGTAAACATGATTACGTGTGGAGGTCAGGCGACGATACCAATCATCTACGCCATTAGCCGTGTACAAAGTGTTGATTACGCTGAAATTGTTGCAACAATTGCTTCGAAAAGTGCAGGTCCAGGAACACGAGCTAATATCGATGAATTTACAGAAACAACATCCAATGCAATTGAGCTGATTGGCGGTGCAAAAAAAGGAAAGGCAATTATTATTTTAAACCCAGCAGAGCCACCTTTATTGATGCGTGATACGGTGTTATGTCTCCTTGAAGAAGAAGCGAATACGGAAGAGATTATTAAATCCGTAAAAAATATGGTCGCAAAAGTAAATGAATATGTACCAGGTTATCGCTTGAAGCTAGATCCGATTGTAGATGGAAAGAAAGTTACCGTATTTATTGAAGTAGAGGGATTGGGAGATTATTTACCAATCTATGCTGGAAATTTGGATATTATGACGGCCGCTGGATTGAAGGTGGCTGAAGAAATGGCAAAAACAATGAGCGTTAGGGAGGTGGAAGTGCGATGAGTCAAATCTATTTAACAGAGGTTGCACTTCGTGATGGTAGCCATGTGGTTGCCCATCAATTTTCTTCTGAGCAAGTTCGTTATGTAACGAAGCAATTAAGTGAAGCCGGTGTACCGTATATTGAAGTCACGCATGGAGATGGTTTAGGAGGCTCGTCCCTTCAATATGGTTTTTCTAAAGAGCATGATATTGCGTTAATTAGAGCGGCAGCAGAAGTTGCTGGAGATTCTAAAATAACAGTTTTGCTTATTCCTGGAATTGGCACAATACATCATTTGAAAGAGGCTTATGAGGCAGGTGCTCGAGTTGTTCGTGTTGCTACACATGTAACGGAGGCAGATGTATCAAAGCAACATATTGAAACAGCAAAAGCACTAGGGATGGAGGCATTTGGGTTTTTAATGATGTCACATTCTGCATCACCTGAAAAAGTATTAGAGCAGGCGTTGTTAATGGAATCATATGGGGCTGATGCCGTGTATGTTACGGACTCAGCAGGAGCTATGCTACCGGCTGATGTACAGAATCGTATTCGTTTATTACGTGCTCATTTAAACATTGAGATTGGTTTTCATGCGCATAATAATTTGTCTCTGGCTGTTGCCAATACACTTGTAGCGATTCAAGAAGGTGCTACACGTATCGATGGCAGTATTTGTTGTTTAGGTGCAGGTGCAGGCAATACACAAACTGAGGTATTGGTCGCTGTATTAAATCGCATGGGTATTGAAACAGGTATAGATTTATACCAAATACTCGATTTGGCTGACTATGTTCGTGCCAATATTTTGCCACATCCACAAGATATTACGACAGGTAGTTTAGTAATGGGCTATGCAGGCGTATATTCGAGCTTTTTACGTCATGCCAATATAGCTGCTGAAAAAGTGGGTGTTGATGCTAGAGATATTTTAGTAGAGTTAGGCAAATTAAATGTTGTAGGTGGACAAGAGGATACGATCATTGAAGTAGCACAAAAAATTGCACAACAGAAAGTGGGGAGTGCATAGTGTCTTTATTTGAATATGCTGAGCGGGTGGCGGAAGCACAAGCAACAAAAGAGGCAGTTGAAAAGATTACTAACTCAAAACCAAATTTGACAGTAGAAGAAGCCTATGAGATTCAAAAAATTAGTATGGAAAAAACGATGACAGCTGACAATCGGTTTATCGGTTGGAAAATGGGCCTAACGAGTATTGCTAAACAGCAACAAGTAGGGGTGGATTCCCCAATTTATGGGCGTTTAACCTCACAAATGAATCTTAGGACAAATGAAATTATAGCTGCTGAATATATTCATCCACGTGTGGAAGCAGAGGTAGCCTTTGTTTTTAAAAAAGAGCTACAAGGTGCGGATTTAACACCATTAGAAGTATGGGATGCGATTGAAAACGTATTTCTAGCACTTGAAGTCATTGACAGTCGCTATAAAAACTTTTCATTTACTTTACCTGATGTAATAGCTGATAATGCTTCTTCATCGAAAATTTGGCTGAGTGCGCAAGCATTTTCACCTTATACATGTGATTGGGCTTCTATAGAAGTCATTTTGAAACAAAATAGAGAAGAGAAACTACATGGTACAGGAGCTGCGGTACTTGGTCATCCCATTTATTCGGTCATTGAATTATTAGCGATGTTAGCAAAAGAAGGTAGAGGTATTTTGCCTGGTCAACTCGTTTTAACAGGTGGCATAACAGATGCAATTCCAGTAAAAGCTGGTGATGAAATAGAAGCAGACTATGGGACACTTGGCAAGCTAACATTAGTTGTGAAGTAGCGGGGACTAAATATGCCAATTGTTCAAATTCAGTTATTAGAAGGACGGTCTGTGGAGCAAAAGAAAAAAATTATACAAGAAGTTACAACTACCATTGTTCAAACGGCACGAGTTCCAATTGATAGTGTAAGAGTTATTTTAATAGAAGTGCCACCCGTTCATTGGGGAATTAGTGGAAAGACGAAGGCGGAGCCATAACCAATGCAACATATTAAATCAAAAATAGAGGGGATATTTTATGATAAAAAAACCGCTAAAGTTTATGCTAGTTAGTTGTTTATTCGCACTTTTATTCGTTTTGGCAGCTTGTGGTAACTCAAACACAACAAATGAAACAGATGCAAAGACGGACAATAAATCAGCTGTGTCAGCAACTAGTTCGGATGAAGATATTCCAAAGAAGAAATTTAAGCTTGCCCATATTACATCAACAGATCATATGTGGCATAAAGCTGCTGAAAAATTTAATGAAGAATTAAAGGCACGCTCAGATGGCAAAATGGAGCTTGAAATTTACCCTGCAAGTCAATTAGGGACTGAAGCGGATATGGCACAACAAGTAGAGGCAGGCTCGATAGACTTTGCTTTTATTACAGCCGCTTTTTTAAGTACGCGTACACCTGAGATGGCCGCGTGGTTCGCACCATACATGTTTGAAAATTTACAAGAAGCTTCAGATGCAAGTCATACTGATATTGCACGTGAGATTTTAGGAGAAATAGAAGGAACGGGCTTAAAAGGGTTAGATTATCTATTCGCTGGTCAACGTACGATGGTATTGAAATCAAAAGAAGTTAAAAAGGCTTCGGATTTAGCAGGTTTAAAAATGCGAGTAACACCAAGTCCGCCGCTCCAAAAATTTTATAAAGATGCGGGAGCTGCACCAGAAGGATTACCATTACCAGAAGTATATTCAGCATTACAAACAGGCGTTATTGACGGAATGGATATGGACTTAGATGCGACAATCACAAATAAATACTCCGAAGTAGCCAAATATGTAGCTGTAACAAATCACATGGTATGGCCATCAATTGTCGTAGCAAATGAGGGAATGTTTGATGGATTATCTGAAAATGCTCAAAAAATCATTATTGATTCCTTACAAGCAACAATAGCTTATGCAGTAGAAACACGAACTGGACAAGAAGAAGAATTCAAAAAAGAACTTGCCAGTCAAGGAGTGACTGTTTATGAGTTAGGGGCAGATGTATTTAAAGAGCAAATCGAAGCATTTGACGCCGAGTATAGTGCAAAATCTGCTTTAATTAAACAGTTTATTAATGAATTCCGTAAGTAAATGGGGGAATGGCTAGATGGCGAAAATTAGTCAAGTTATTACTAAAATCGAAGAACTACTGATGATCATTTTAATGGCTGCGCTTGCTATCTTAATGATATTTGCGGTTATTTTTCGTTATTTCTTTAAAGATCCCATCCCTTGGGCTGGTGAAGTTTCGATTTTCTTATTAATATGGACTTCGTTTATTGGAGGAAGCTGGGGTCTGAAATATGGTACTCAGGCTTCAGTTACATTTTTATATGATGCTGTATCTAAGCGTAGTAAAAGGATTTTTAAAATTGTTCAGGATTGCATGATGATTGCGTTCTTATTTATATTAATCTATTACGCTTACAAATGGATGATGAATCCTGCCATGTTGCTACAAAAATCGAGCTCCTTACAATTACCAATGTGGATTCCTTATAGTGCAGTATTTATAGGATTAATTTTTGCAGCAATTCATCTTCTTTCACATTTAATTGACACACTTAAAAATAGAGAAGGAGAAAATACATGACTTATATTGTACTCGTTATTTTCTTTCTTTTACTTATCATTGGTATTCCCATCTCAATGGTGCTTGGTATTACGACAGTTATTTATTTCATCTTAAATGGTCAGGTGACATTATTAGATTCTACACCATTACGTATGTATTCAGGGCTTGAAAATTTTGGCCTATTAGCGATTCCGTTATTCATGTTAATGGGTGAAATTATGAATGAGGGCGGTATTACAACGAGGCTTGTTCAATTTGCTCGTGTCCTTTTTGGGCATTTTAGGGGAGGGCTGGCCTATGTGACAGTTATTGCTAATATGTTTTTAGCATCGATTCTAGGTTCAGCAAATGCTCAAGCTGCAATGATGAGTAAAGTAATGGTACCGCAAATGGAGAAGGAAGGCTATAAACGTGAATTCGCAGCGTCTATAACATTAGCATCTTCTATTATCGCACCTATTATTCCACCAAGTATGATTTTCATTATTTACGGTACGTTATCAAGTACATCTGTTGGCGCTCTATTTATGGCTGGGATTCTCCCAGGGATTATTTATGGTCTTGTTTTTATTTTAGTTATTTCTTATATGGGCTATAAACAACAATTCCCGAAAAGTGAACGGGCTTCGTGGGCAGATATTCGAAGCAAGTCATTAAAAGTAATCCCAGCACTATTAATACCCATTACAATTGTTGTAGGTATTCTAACAGGTGTATTTACAGCAACAGAATCTGCTGCTATCGCTTGTTTACTAGCAGTAATTGTCGGTTTATTTGTCTATAGAGAGTTAAATATCAAAAAGCTCCCTAAAATGCTAATCAATACGGTGACAAATACAGCTACAGTAACATATTTAATTATTATGGCCAATATTTTTGGATGGATGATTGCCTTTGAACGAATTCCACAATTGTTAGTAGAAAATATGTTAAACATTACAGAAAGTCCATGGGTATTCTTATTATTAGTGAATTTAGCATTGTTACTAATCGGCATGATACTAGATGGAATTGCCGCATTAATTATTCTAGTACCTGTCATGATGCCACTCGTAATAGCATTTAATATTGACCCGGTGCATTTTGGAGTCATCATTTGTATTAACTTAACGTTAGGCTTATTAACACCGCCAGTAGGGACAGGACTTTTCATCGTATCATCGATGGCAAAAGTGAAGTTTGAAACGCTAGTAAAGAGTGTTTTTCCTTTTATTGTTATTTCCTTTATCGTGCTACTATTCCTAACATATATTCCAGACCTTGTATTATTCGTACCAAGATGGTTGGGGATGTAGGGAGTAGCAGGTACGTTAATTAGGAGAATATTAGGTTATCTTATGGTTGCTTTTATAGTCAATTAATATATGATACTACATTTTTTTAGTTATTTGTGGAGGAGGATGCACGACTTCTGCTTGCCCTGAAAACGAGCATCCCGTAGCGGAAACCAACCACAACTTTAATAGTAATAGTTAAAGTAGGCTAATCACAACACACTTGAAAGATTGACCACTGTATTAGGTGGAAATGAATTGGCTCATCGAGCGTAAAAGGTGGTTTTGATGGATTATGCAACAGATGAAACGTATTGCAATGTGGATCATCATTGCTCAATTTTTAACTGCCTTTGTTGGGAGAAGCATTAGTCCTCTAATGTTCTATATTAGTGCAGACTTATCATTGAATAAAGGGCAGTTAGGATTTCTTCCAACTGCTCTTTTTATTGGTCAATTTATAGCAACATTGCTAGTTGGCTATTTAGCAGATCGATTGAGTACCCGTAAAATAATGGTTTGCTTAATGATTATTGTTGGAACAGGCTTTTTAAGCTTTGCTTGGATAGACAATTATACGTTGGCCTTAGTATTTGTTGTATTAGCAGGGATGGGTTATGGAGGAATGCATCCTGTTACAAATCGTTTCCTTATGAACATACTTCCAGTAAATCAAGTTTCATTGCTAATGGGGTTAAAACAGATGTCTATTACACTAGGTTCAGCAGGCTCGAGTGTTGTCCTGATTCCATTAGTAGCTTTCATTGGTTGGCGTTATACATTGTCTGTAGCGGCAGTAGTATTATTATTGTTTAGTTTCATAATGCCTTTTGTATTAAAAACAAAAGAAGATTCACAAACTGAGATAGCTACTAAATTGCCTTTACGTCAGCAGTTACGCATTTTCCTTCATTCAAAATGGCTCTTTTTTACGAATAGCTCTGCATTCATCTTAATGGGTATTCAAATGACATTTAACACCTACATTATATTATTTTTGTATGAAATAAAGGACTGGCCCATTTATAGTGCTGGCATATGCTTGGCTATTGCTGAAATTAGTGGGGCAAGTGGGCGAGTGTTGTGGGGGATTATTAGTGATAAATTTTTTAATAAAAATCGATGGGCTGTATTATTAATCATTACTATACTAAGCGCAAATGGGATAATCCTTATGTATTTTACCTATTCCACCTTTTTTATAGTGATGTGTATAGCAATTATAGGTTTTTCTCTTGCGGGCTTTAATGGTATATGGATGACGCTAGCTGTTGAAAGTGTAGAAAAATCGATGAGTGGTTTTGCAAGTGGGTTTAGTATAATGGTGGCATCCATAGGTGTATTTTTAATTCCACCGGTTTTTGGTTCACTTGTGGAATATTGGGGTTATTTGGTAGGGGGGATTTTTTTAATTAGTCTATTTGCCTGCTGTGCCATATTCATGGTAATAGCACTATTTACTGTCAAGAAAGTCCAACCATCATAGCTGATAGTCACCACGTTGAATACAGTACCACAAGAGCATGTATACTAACTGCGACCTCAGGAAGAATTTTTCTAGAATGAACGCTAGCCCTAATCATACGAGGAAATTGATAAAATTCAAGATTCTAGTAAATTTTCAATAGAGCTTGTAAATGATTTCATCATGAAAGTTGTCACATAATCCACTTTTTGTTATACTAAAAGGTGTTGTGATGTTTCAAAGTTCGGGAGGTGCAGTGAATGCATACAGTAGTATTAGTTTCATTAGTTATCGTATCATTAGCGTTGATCGTTGTGGTATTACTTCAATCTAGTAAAAGTGCAGGCTTATCAGGTGCCATCTCGGGTGGAGCTGAGCAACTATTTGGAAAGCAAAAAGCACGTGGTATGGATTTAATCCTTCACCGTGCAACAATTGTGTTAGCTATACTATTTTTCATTTTAGCAGTTGCTATTACAAAAATCTAATAGTTGAAGATATATCGCCTAACCAAATTGGTTGGGCGTTTTCTTTTATTAAAACTAAATGGTAAATTCTCTCTCCATAGCAAAAATTGAATTGTAATTTACAATCCAGCTTGTTATTCGCTAGACATAATCGAGATGGCTATAATGGGTATAGTATGGATGAGTGTTTTAGGATGAAGGAGTGCTTACAATGAACAAATCATTATCACAGCCATTTTTCTTTCAAGCAGGATCACGTGCTGTATTATTATTACACGGCTTTACTGGTAGCTCTGCAGATGTACGAATGCTTGGTAGATTTTTAGAGAAAAAAGGGTATACTACTTTGGCACCTCACTATAAAGGTCACGGTGTGGAACCAGAAGAACTAATCACAACAGGTCCAGCAGACTGGTGGCAGGATGTCGTTGCCGCCTACAAACAGTTACAGGATGCTGGCTATCAAGAAATTGCTGTCGCTGGTCTTTCATTAGGCGGTGTGATGGCACTAAACGTGGCATTAAATAATCCTGTTAAAGGAATTGTCACAATGTGCGCCCCTATGACAATGCGTACAACAGACGTTATGTTTGAGGGTGTCTTGAAATATGCAAGGGATTATAAAAAATTCTTAGGAAAACAAGATGAGCAAATTGAAGCAGAAGTAGCACTCATTGCTGAAAAAGGGATGCCATCTCTACAGGAGCTTCGTGAATTTATTGCCCGTACACGACAAGAAATTGACATGATTTATGCGCCTATTTTTGTCATACAAGCTACAAATGATGAAGTAATAGAGACAGAATCTGCCAACATTATATATAATCAAACTGAGTCACTTGAAAAGCATATCAAGTGGTATGAAAACTCAAAACATGTTATTACATTGGATCAAGAAAAAGATCAATTACATGAAGATATTTATCGCTTTTTAGAAAGCCTAAATTGGGCACAATAATTATAAATAGGATTTTCTCATGAAGGAGGGAATATGTATGAAAGACCAAAAAGATACACTACAAAGTCGTTTACTCGATTTTTTCAGCAAAGATGATTATAAACCATTAACTGTCGGTGAAATCGAGGATGAATTCGGTTTTGAGGATGCTGAGGAGTTCAAGGAGCTTGTCAAAACCCTTGTCCGTATGGAAGGGCAAGGCTTAGTTGTGCGTTCTCGCTCCAATCGTTATGGCCTACCAGAGCGTATGAATTTGCTAAGAGGTAAATTTATCGGACATGCGAAGGGCTTCGGTTTTGTGACACCTGATGTCGAGGGCATGGATGATGTATTCATTCCACCGCATGAAATTAATGGTGCGATTAATGGAGACATCGTTTTAATTCGTGTCTTAAAAGAATCATTTGGGGACCGACGAGAAGGGACTGTCACAAAGGTCGTCGAGCGCGGTCAAACAAGCTTTGTCGGCACATTCCAGGCTAATCGAGGCTTTGGCTTTGTTGTCTTAGACGATAAAAAGCTACCGATGGATATCTTTATCGCAAAGGGAGACACATTAGGGGCTGTTGACGGTCATAAGGTTGTTGTTGAGGTTGCGACATGGCCAGAGGATTTAAAATCCGCAACAGGCTATATTACCAAAATTTTAGGGCATAAAAATGATCCAGGTGTGGATATTTTATCGATCTTATATAAGCACGACATTCCACCTGAATTCCCAGACGAAGTCATCGCAGCTGCTCAACGCGTACCAGATGAAATTACAGAGGCAGATTTAGTAGGTCGTCGTGATTTGCGACATGAAACGATCGTAACCATTGATGGTGCAGATGCAAAAGACTTGGATGATGCGGTAACCGTAACGAAAAATGTAGATGGTACTTACAAGCTTGGCGTACATATTGCAGACGTTAGTTATTATGTTACGCAAGGCTCTGTCATTGACATCGAAGCTTATGACCGTGCAACAAGTGTTTATTTAACAGACCGTGTAATCCCTATGATTCCACATCGTCTATCAAATGGTATTTGTTCATTAAATCCACAGGTTGACCGTTTAACACTATCTTGTGAAATGATTATTGATGGAAATGGTAATGTCATTTCACACGAAATTTTCCAAAGTGTCATTAAAACGACAGAGCGTATGACATATAAGGACGTTTACATGATTTTAGAGGAGCAGGATGAGGCACTAATCGAACGCTACGAGCCACTTGTGCCAATGTTTAAAAATATGGCTGAGCTATCAGGTATTTTACGTCGTAAACGTGAAACACGAGGAGCGATTGACTTTGACTTTAAAGAATCCAAAGTCCTTGTCAATGACGAAGGTTGGCCAGTTGATATTGAATTACGTGAACGTACAGTAGCGGAGAAGCTAATTGAGGATTTCATGCTTGCTGCCAATGAAACAGTTGCAGAGCACTTCCACTGGATGAATGTACCGTTCCTATACCGTATTCATGAAGATCCAAAGCCTGAAAAGCTCCAACGCTTCTTTGAATTTGTTACGAACTTCGGTATTTTAATTAAAGGTACTGGTAATACAGTGCATCCGAAGGCACTGCAAGATGTTTTGAAAGCCATTGATGGTATGCCAGAGGAGCCCGTTATTTCAACAATGCTACTACGCTCGATGCAACAGGCAAAATATTATCCTGAAAGCCTTGGTCACTTTGGCTTATCAACGGATTTCTATACACACTTCACATCACCAATTCGTCGTTATCCAGACTTAATCGTACATCGTTTAATTCGTACGTATATAATTAATAAGGATACTTCTAGAGAAACGATTGCACAGTGGAGTATGGCAATGGATGAAATTGCTGACCATACTTCTGAGCGTGAACGTCGTGCTGTTGATGCCGAACGTGATACGGACGCTCTGAAAAAAGCACAGTACATGTCTGATAAAATTGGCGAGGAATTCGAAGGGATCGTTTCATCTATTACAAACTTCGGTATTTTCGTGGAGCTGCCAAACACAATCGAAGGGCTTGTTCACATCAGTAATATGACAGATGATTACTATCGCTTCGATGATCGTCAAATGATTATGATCGGTGAACGAACAAATCGTCAATTCCGTATTGGTGATGAAGTGACAGTCCGTGTTGCCAATGTCATTATTGAGGAGTCATCCATTGACTTTGAAATCGTTGGAATGGTAACTTCATATGGACGAACACGTAAAGCAGCTCCTACTGTCATCCACGCACGTAAAAATTATAGTGATAACAAGGGTGGACGCAGTCAACGAAGTACACGCAGCGACGAAGAAAAAGGCGGACGTGGTGGCAACCGTAGAGGCGGTCGCCAAGAGGATGACCGTGGAAGTCGTAGCGCCAAGCAAGGTGAACGTCGTGAAAGCGACCGTGACCCGCGTGGTCGCCGCAAAGATGACTCAAGCCCAGGTCCTAAAAAACGCGTGAAACAAAAGCAAAAGTTTTACGAGGGCATTGCAAAGAAAAACAAAAAGAAAAAATCAAAACGTAAATAAGCATTAGCGAAAGTGTCCTAAGTAAGGATACTTTCGCTAATGCTCAACCTTTAAGTAGAGGGTGAAGAATATGGCAAAAGGTTCTGGAAAAGTATTAGCACAAAACAAAAAAGCTGGACATGATTACTTTATTGAGGAAACAATCGAAGCAGGTATGGTCCTAACCGGCACAGAAATCAAATCCATCCGTGCAGGCAAGGCCCAACTAAAGGACTCCTATGTCCGAATCACCAATGGCGAAGCATGGATTAGCAACATGCATGTCAGCCCCTTCGATCAAGGCAACCGTTTCAATCACGACCCACTGCGCGCCCGCAAGCTGCTGCTCCATAAAAAGCAAATCGGCGAGCTAGTCGGTGCCGTAAAACGTGACGGTTACACAATTGTTCCATTGAAAATGTACATCAAAGACGGCTATGCCAAGCTTTTAATCGGCATCGGCAAAGGGAAAAAAGACTACGATAAACGTAACGACATGCGCAAAAAAGAAGCCAAACGCGAAATGGAACGTACCTTCAAATCAAAAAATCAATATTAATAGATTTCGAGAAAGCTCACCTTGTTGTTGGTGAGTTTTTTTAGGTGTTGTGTGTGGTGCGGTGGTAGTGAGTGGCGAGGCGGATAGCACGGCGAAAGCGATGGATAGAGATTGAAATGTGGTGGATAGAACAACAAAAGTGATGGATAGAAAGCCCAATCTAGCGGATATACTAGGTATTTAAGCCAATTTTTTATACAATAGCGGGATACTTGAACTATCGCTAGTTTTGTTTTATAATATGTATTACTGATTGCCAGATTTCATGGAAGCGTACTTTAAGCTCCCACCGTACTAGAAGCAATTCTAGCTCTTTGTTTGAACGAAGCCCAACCGCTTCGATTCATATATCAAGGGGACGTTACGGATTCGACAGGGATGGTTCAAGCTTTAGTCGCGCGTCGGAGGGCTCGGCTCCGTCATCAACGACAGTTATATAATAACTGGCAAACAACAAAACTTAGCTTTCGCAGCGTAAGCTCGTAAGCGCTCTGCCTCTCTATCGCCCATGTAGAGAACGTGGGGCCCAACTTTAGTGGGATACGGTCGATGGTACCACCTGAGTCATCGGCAAGAGATTTCCAGGTTAGCGTACAGGACGCCTGTTTGTCGGCATAATGTTACGTGAATCCTAAATAGGCAAACTACACGCGTAGAAGCTGAAGTATTGGAGTCTTTGGACGCGGGTTCGACTCCCGCCGTCTCCATACATATATTTTCTAGAGTTGTCTAGAGTGGTTGTGTGACGTAAAGCATAAAATTTCCGTTTGGAAACTTTATGCTTTATTTTATTTTTGGAAGTTTTATGCTTGATTTTGAAAACTATACCGCAATCGGGCGCCCTCCTCGATAAAGGAAAGTGTTTTTTCATTAGGGGACCATGTGCTTGTAGAGAAGCTGATAAGGAACTAAGAAGATTGAGTTAAAACCCTGTAATATACTGCAGGATTTTTATTTTGAAGTGAAAATAGTGCCAATATTGCAATTATCTTATTCTGTTGTTTATTTACCAAAAAGGCTTTAAGATTTAGTTATTTTCTTGTTATTGATGATAGGTTTTTATGACTATTTATATCCATAATTTACTATTGAAAATAGCTAGTTTAGCATCACCTTAAAAGTGATTGTCTGTCTATAATAGATAATGTTTCAAAAATCACAATTATTAGGAGGAAACTAATTGCTAAAGAAAATTTTCATTCAATTGATTGTTTTGGCAATGTTCTTTCCCTTTATTCCTATTGGGAATTTTGCAAGTGTGGCTGCCAAAGAATCTCCCAAAACAAATACGAAAGGAAATGAAAAAACTGAAGTAGTAGGAGAATGGACGCAAACTTCTAAAACGTTTAACAATTCTGATGGTACTTATACAACTGAAATATAGGTAGCCCAGGTGAAATTCTATTTGATTATCTCGATCGAAGAGATGCAAAACGTAAAAATGGTTATTTCAATGGTTGGTAGAATAGATAAGATTACTACAGTAAAAAGAAGGGGAAATATAGGCGTTCTCTAACCTATAATTCAATTTTTAATGATAAAATTTCTTTCAATGAGAGTATTTTTGTATTGTATATTTTTAATGATGTTTACAGTAATATTTACTACAAAACAAAACTTTTATATCATTTATATTTTTATTTGGATTTTTTGGATGTTTGAGCTTTATTTAATCCATTATAAAAAAATAAATAATAAAACAGGTTCAAAGTGGCTTAACAACCTGTGGATTGTGATAGTATTAATTACTTTTATTACAATTCAATTGTATTTGGAGTTCAAATTGTAAGAATAAATAATAGAAAATCATAGTATATTACTTATGCACATTTTTGTAATCATGAGGTAATAAACAGTAAACGGTGGGTAAAGCTGGCTTATTAAAGTCAGCTTTATTTTTTTGTGTGCTTTGAAAACCCCCTGCTATGCAGGGGGTTCCGGAAAGCTTTTAGCTATGGACAATAAAAAAACTCCAAACGTACAATAAAGTCAGGTCTAGTCAACCGACTTCGTACGAAAGGAGCCACCATAAATGGATAATAAAAGTTTAGCACATACAACGTGGAATTGTAAGTATCATATCGTCTTTGCGCCAAAGTATAGAAGGCAGATTATTTATGGTCAAATTAAAGCAGATGTTGGAAGAATATTGCGCCAATTATGTGAAAGAAAAGATGTAGAAATCATAGAGGCAACAGCCTGTCCTGACCACATTCATATGTTGGTAAGTATTCCACCGAAATTGAGTGTATCTGCGTTCATGGGTTATTTAAAAGGGAAGAGTAGTCTAATGATTTTCGACCGACATGCGAATTTAAAGTATAAATACGGTAATCGTCAATTCTGGTGTCGAGGATACTATGTGGACACAGTCGGCCGAAATAAGAAAAAGATACAAGAGTATATAAAAAATCAATTACAAGAAGATATCCTGCAAGATCAAATGACGATGAAAGAATTCATTGACCCATTCACAGGAGAAGAAATCAAGAGAAAGAAAAAATAAGTAAGCCGCTTTAGCGGTTTGTGTGAAAACGGAGTGCGGTTGGCAGACCATTCAGAATGTCTTTAGACATGGGCCAGTACCCCAGCGTTTCACGCGCAGAGCAAACCACCAGTTATACTGGTGGTTCTGATTTATACGATGATTTGTCAAATTAAGTGCAACAATTGCTCATTAAAAGCTTCGTTTGCAGTTTTCCAACCAAGACATTTTCTTGGTCGATTGTTGATATAGTTTAATGATTCTGTAAGTTCTTCTGGTGATACTTCTTCGAAATTTGTTTGCTTAGGGAAGAATTCGCGAAGTAATCCATTTCCATTTTCGTTACTTCCGCGTTGCCAAGAAGAATATGCGTCCGCAAAATAAACATCAATTTTCAAGTCTTTTTCTAACACTTTATAGCAGCTAAATTCTTTACCTCTGTCTGTTGTGGCTGTTTTTATAGTGCCTTTTGGTAATTTAGTATGAAGAAGACGTACTGCTCTTGAGCGATTTGGTATCAAAAAGCCAACATACCACCGTGTCATTCGCTCAATACATGTTGCTACACAACCTTTTGCTTTCCCACGTCCAGATACAATTGTATCTAACTCCCAATGTCCAAAGGTTTCACGTTTATGTACTTCTTTTGGGGTTTAGAAATTGGTGTACCAATGTTAAATCTACCCCTTGTTTCGCGGGGCTTTTGACGCTTACCTTTTTGACGGAGAACGGTTATAGGCACTTCTAAAAGACCATCCTAAATCCAGCGATAGATGGTTTTAAAACGCAGATGTCCTTGATACAAGCGGCCGACAATTTGTTCAGGTGACCAAGTATCCCGCAACTTTTCTTGAACAGCTTATTTCGAAAAAAATGCTTAGAAAGAATGCGCCAGATTTATGCGAAAAAATTGTTAAGCGATACAAAGCATACTCATCTGAATTGAGAAAAATAAGAATAGCTAAAATTGTAGCTGAAATAGAAGTTGCTGCTACTACACTACATAACCAAGGTTTTTAACCAAGTATAGGGAAAATCCAAAGGGAATTAGGTAACAAAAGTATTTTTTGGGAAGAAGAAATTAGGCAGGGTTAGAGAGAAGTAGTAATAAATTTAGGTTACAAAGTGGATTAAACCATAAGATTTCCTAAAAAAAAAATATCAAACATAATGCTTCCAAAAGTTTAAATTCTAGTTGAATTTGGAGTTTCGGAAGCACTATTTTATGAACTTTTATGATTTATCTAGGTGTTTTATATTAATTTGGAATGGGATTTTCCCGAAAAGCTCTTTTGTATTAATGCGGGAAACTATATCGTTTATTCAACGGAAATTTTATGATTTACGTCACATAAAAAAGAATAAAGGTATCATCATCTGAAATGTGTATGTATGGATACAAATATTTTAAATACATTTGGCTATGAATTATTTACTAAGTTTTTACTGAATTTAAGGTTAAGCGGTACAACGATATAGTAAAAATGTATACATCAGCAAAATAAGGTATATTATATTTGTTGAATAGATTTTCTTTAAGACAGGAAAAGTAGGTGAACCAAAGTGGGGAAATATCAATTGGATACCAAAGGTAAGGCAGCTGTGGCTAAGTATCATGAAAAACACAAACCTGCCAAATTCGATAAAAAGCAGCAACTTGAGAAAATACGTGCAGAGTATTTGAAAAAGAAGCAAGAACAAACCGATCAATAATATGAATGAAAACATAGGAAGATTAATATCTCCCTATGTTCAGACTGTAGACAAACTCGATGAATTTTGAGTTTGCCTACAGTCTTTTTTCTTTTACAATAAAATAAAGTAAAAAAGTAAAGCCGTTGATTTCCACTACGGGTGGACGCTTTCCGCGGGCGGGGTCGAGCTGCTTCCCTCGCTTCGTTACTGTCGCTTCGCTTTCGTACAGAAAACATCCGCTCAGTCCAGGATCTCGACTTTCCCGCTTTTCCCGCAGGAGTCGCCGCCCTTCGTTCCAATCAACTTCTACATAAAGAATGCCTTATTCATCTATTGATAAAAAGTAAACTTTTGAGGTGATCAACCATGATGACGAAGAATCAAACCAATGAACGTGAACAATTAGAAATGTTAACGATTGATCAATTAGTTCCCAACGATCATTTAGTGCGAAAACTAGAGGCTGCTATTGATTTTTCATTTATCTATCCTTTAGTAGAACATCTCTATTCACCTAATAGGCGTCCAAGTATTGATCCTGTCGTTCTCTTCAAAATGACGTTTATTCAATATGTTTTTGGCATTCGCTCCATGCGTCAAACGATCAAAGAAATTGAAACGAATATGGCGTATCGCTGGTTTTTAGGATTTGGCTTCCATACAGAAGTCCCGCATTTCTCCCCTTCGGTAAAAATTATGTCCGTCGCTTTCAAGACACCGATATATTTGAACAGATATTCTATCGTATATTAAAAGAAATTATGCATCAGGGACTCCTCCATGCAGACCATCTATTTATTGATTCCACGCATGTGAAAGCGAGTGCGAATAAACGGAAGTATGATAAAAAGGTCGTGCGAAAAGAAACACGAGCTTATGAAGAGAAGCTTCAATTAGAGTTAAATATGGATCGTGAAGAACACGGAAAAAAGCCCTTTCCCCCGGAGATGAACAGACTCCTAAAAGTTAGACACGGTTATTTCATTGAGAAGCTTGGATAAAACGAGTCCGGTATTGCACTAAGGTACTGAAAAAGTACAACATAATATTAAAAGGATTGGAGAAACAGAATTAATTTTCCAATCCCTTTTTCTGTTCGTTCAATTTCTTCTCAATAGTATAATAAAAGGAAAACAAGCTCAAGGTTGTTCGATTATGTTTTCTAAACAAGAAACGTTGAACTTAAGTCTGATATGGTAATCATTCCAAAAGATAATATGCTTCGCCAAATCAATGAACTGGTAGATTTTTTAGTGATAGTAGACCAACTAAAATCAAAGTACTGTTTGGATAAGGGCGAAATGCGATTCCATCCATTCGTATGTTCAATTATATACTCCTGAAAGCCATTTATGATTTATCAGATGTCGATTTAGTTGAACGTTAAAATATGATATGGCTTTTAAATATTTCTTAGGGATGGCACCAGTAGATGATGAGATTGATTCTAGTTCGCTCACAAGATATAAATTTACTGGGGTGACCTCGCACCGTACTCATTTTTATTTTGGATAATTATTTCCATTTCAATGGCGTAGCAATGTTGCTTCTATTTGATGATGTCAATTCGTAAATTATTGTGAGCTAGAAGTGGAGTTAATAAGTGAGCCAAGTACCACAATCATAAATACAAAACAAATGATAGATAAGAATGTGATTTGTATTATAGGCCAAACAACTATCATTGCTTTTATCAACATAGCTATTAATAGCAACGATAATATTCCCATAATAATTTTGATTGATGAAGTATCTTCACATAGAAAAATACTTTTTACTAAACACCAAAAAATAATTACCAGAATGATTATTCCAACTATTTGTAGTAATAAAGGAACAATCAAGTTTAAAGTGAAATTTAAATGATCATCTTTGTTAAAAAATAAGTTAATAATTGATTTTCCAGAATTGACTTCAATTAAAAGAGGAGTAAAAAGTTTATTAGATAATAATAAAAGTAAAACTGCAGTAATCAATCCAATTGCATAGACTAATATAATAAAGCCACTAGTCCCTTTTTCGTCCATTTCCTTACCTCTCTTCACATATAGTTGGAAGAGTATATGTTAAAAATATCATTGCAATTACACTAGTTTGTTAAGAAATTCTCTTCCTCGATTTGTATGAAAACATTTATATTGTTGGAATGGGAGTTTGCTATTGAATACTCTCCACGACAATATACTTTGTGACTTCTCTCTTTATAACATTTTCAAAATCCTTTATATCGAACTGCAACCTTATTTTAGGCACAGGTAGTGACCCCTTAAAGTTAGAGTTTTTATTTATGCAGCTAATTGGCTGGCATGAGTTCGGTATTTTACCGGACTCATGCCGGCCAATTTTTGTTTAATACGTTCGTTGTTATAGTAGTGGATATATTTTTCAATTTTCTTTTTTAACACGTCATATGAGACTAATTCTTCCCCGTGATACATTTCTTGTTTGAGTAAGCCAAAGAAGTTTTCCATTGCTGCATTGTCTGCACACGTTGCTTTGCGAGACATGCTTTGGAAAATCTTGTTCTGCTTTAATGTTTTCACCCATTTATTATGTTGATAGTGCCAGCCTTGATCTGAATGGATTGTTGTTCGATATTCTGCACGTTCTCGAATGACTGGAAGGGCTTGTTTCAATGAGTCCAGCACAAAATCCATTGTAGGCCGTTTAGACATACTGAACCCAATAACCTCTCCGTTATATAAGTCCATAATTGGGCTCAGATATAGTTTTTCATCATCTGTACATTTGAATTCAGTTACGTCTGTCACCAATTTTTGTACGGCGTAAGGCGTATAGAAACGGCGATTCAAACGATTTTTCGCCACTTTTCCAACCGTACCTTTATACGATTTATAGCGCGACTTGCGGACGAATTTCTCACATTTCAAATCTAATTCCTGCATAATGCGCTGTACTTTTTTGTGATTAATGATGTAGCCTTGCGCTTTTAACTCCGTATGAATACGACGATAGCCATATCGTCCTTCATGTTTCTTAAACGTCTCTAAAATCAACGTTTGCCATCCCTTATCTGGATCTTCCTGATGCAGTTGCTTGATGTGATAATGATACGTAGCTTCTGGAATATCTACACGCATTAAAATGTCTTTTAATCGGAATCCTTCTTCTTTGAGTTCAAAGGCAATGACTGCTTGTGCTTTCCGAGGAATGCTTCCGGGTTCTCTCGAAAAGCCTTCAACTTTTTTAAGTATGCCACCTCTAGACGAAGCAGTTCATTTTCACGTTCTAACTGCTCCTCACGTGACATTTCTTTTTCTTGTTTAGTTGGTTTTGATTTTTTCGACATAGATGGGCGCCCCTTTGCTTCTTCTTGCAGGCCCTCTATCCCTTCTTCCAGAAATTTTTGGTTCCATTTAGCGATTAAACGTGGATTGTTCATCTTAAATTGAATCGCTGTCTCTTGATAGGAAGCACCTGTTTGTTTCATAAAGTGTAATACATCTACTTTAAATTGAACAGAATAGACTTCCTTACTTCTTTTTCGTTTAATACCATTATTCCCATATGCTTTGTAGGCAGCTACCCATGTTCTAATTGCTGTATTAGATGGAATGGAATATTTTTTAGCTAATCGTTTAAGACCTATTTTTCCTGTTAAATACTCTTTCACAACCTTTAACTTAAATTCATCGCTATATTTTGCCATAAAAAAACACCCCAAAAGTTTTTTACTCTAACTTTTGGGGTGCAGCACCACAACCTAAAATAAGAGTGCAGTTTTTCTATGGTCAAATCATCGTCAGTACAAGCTGTTGATCATTACATTAAATGGAAATGAAAGTTCTCATGAAATAGCTAAGTCTAGGAATTATAATAAGATTAAATTTAAGATCTAGAAATAGGGAATGGCTGCGTCCAAAAAGTTGCCATCAGTTAATAGATAATTCTTAAGCATGTGCCCCCAAGTCAATTTACTTAATAACCATCGCAGGTATGGTGGCGCGGCATATGCCTTTCCCCACAATAATCAAAACATATGGTACGCTACTACTAAGCAGGGCACAAAGTAGAGGAGGGTTTCGCAATGCATGAGGCATTTATCCAATCGTATTTTTTGAAAAAAGATGAGTCGGTTGAAAAGGTAGAACAGCAAGAGCAATTAATGGTTGCGACTATTGTTAAAAAGACGGCACGTACATTTCGTAAAGTCGCGCATTTAAAGTTGACAATGCATACAGCATTTACTGCCCCTCTCCCTAAAAAATTAGCATCCTATAAATTCACACCAAATGCGAAGCGACTGTTAGATGAATCGAATGACACGATTCAACAGTGGCTACAACAGGGCTGGATTGTGCGCGAAATTCGTTATCACACGGACGGCATTAGCGTTAAGGAGGATTATTACCGCATTGGCCCGGCTTACATAGAAGCGCAACAAAAATCCGAGCAGCAACAGTTCATAAAACAACAGCAACAGATGCAGACGTTACAGCAAAGGGCGGAGCAACTAGCGTTACCAGAGATATTTCAACAGGCGATTGAATGGAATGCGCTGCCTAAACAGTGGACGGTGCAAAAGAGAATGAAATATATTGAGTTTTGTTTAGCGTTTTATGCGTTATCTGTGCAAAAGGACCTATTTGATTTTAAGGAGATCGGCGCGAGCTTACACGATAAGATAGGAGGTTCAAAAGTATTTGATCAAGAGCGGGAGGCTTTTTTAGCGCAGTTGGAGCAAAGTCGGATTGACCCGACGCTTTATGGGCTTGTAAGCATCGGAAAAATTGTGCCAATTTATTTTACTGGTAATATACAAAGCAGTGTTGCGACGTATGTAATTGGCGCGGTACATGCGACGACGGATAATGCGGTCTTAACATCACCTTTTACAACGACAAGTACAACATTATGGCTTGTTGAAAACCGTGCTATTTTAACACGTATGGCTGTAGAGACGGAATTTTTGCGGCAAACGAATTCTTGTATCGTTTGTTTAGACGGACAAATTCGTTCTGCGCATAAACAATTTATAGAGCAATTACTGCAATCAGCTATTAAACAAACGATTATTTGGACAGATACCGATAGCGCAGGTATCACGATTGCTAAATATGCTGCCGCCTTAGTTAAGGGAACGGTAAAAATTGTTGGGCGAGATTATGAACTGTATCATTCAATCGAGAGCTATGCTGCCCAGGTGCAAGAGGCACATGAACAGGAGCAGCAGTTAGGAGGGGTGGAACAATGGATAAAATGGATATAAAAGCACCGATTTCTATTTTTACAAGCGATTACCAAACTGCAGAATTTATGAAGTCAATGCGTGATTTAGCATCATTAGCAGGTGTCTTAAAGGAATTGAGCACCGAAAAAATGTACGATTCCCCAATCGAAACCATTCGTTTTTTAAATGTCATTCAGTTAATTAATGAGGCCTCTCTGGGCATTAAAGATGCTATTGATAACGAAGAAGTGCTGTACTACCGATATCAGTCTACGTATTTACAGGACAATGATCCGCCAACATTAGCGCAAATTACGAGAATGCTCACAATTTTAGAACGCAATAATTGGATAATCAAACAGAGCCGTCAAATTAAAATGCGTGACCGGGGGAAAAATTTAATGGACGGATTAATTCGCATGGGAAACGATGCACTTGCTTACTATATGCAGGATGATATTGGTCGCTCGCTATTTCAAGCAAGACGCGATGCCGAAATAAGTGCCGCCTACGACGACCAAGGGATTTCTGGAGGCAATAAAATCGCATCAATGATTTACAATGTGGAAGAGGCGATTAAGCAATTAGAGGAACGTCAGCTTGAACTCCTTGCTGATCGCAATGCCTTACCGCAGTTGGAGAAAATTAATCACCTAATGCAAGAGCTTGAAACAAAATTAAATGAGCGCTTACAACAGTTTGGCACTGTCGAAGAAAGTACGAAAATGAGCGATTTAATGCGCCGCGGAACAGCTGCCATTTCAAAAGGGACTTCTCTTAGCTTAAGCTTGCTTACAAAATATATCCGCTTTGTCAATATGCAGCTCACACCTACCGCTAACACCATTTCACCTGAAAAAGTGCGCCAGTTTATTTTGGCGATGCATTCACCAGAAGCTAATCCGAATATCCCGACAGCCCATGATATTTTAAGTTTTATGGAACAAAATCAATATGAAGAAGAGGCGATGGATGGCCTGTGGGTCCCTGTAAAATTTGCTGCACCAATTGGTCCGCAGGATATTACAGATGCCATCCATTATTTGCAAACGTATGAACCGAAGCTAGAAAAGCCGATTTCTCATCAGCCTAAGCCTGAATATGAAGAGACCGAAATGGATGTTCGTCCAATAAAAGAAGCCTTGGAGGAAGTTTCATGGAAAATGACCCAATCACTAATTGATACAGAGCGAATTGAAAATTTTTTAAGTGAACATGGTGAAACAGAAATGGAAGAGCTCATTGTGGAATCAAGCTCAAATAGATGGCATGATGCCATTCTTTCATTATTAGCTGTCTCCGCATTAACTAGTAACAATAAGGTTGAACAGCAGCGTATCGAACAAACGAAAGATTATGAAAAACAATGGGAGTGGATAGACGATGACGACAAACGATTCACGGTTCGACAATACCCTCATGATGATGAATAGTTTAAAGGGTTATTTAACTACCGAAGAAGAATTAGCATTTATGCAGTTATTATTTTCTTCATCTGCATCGATCAAAGGGGCAAATTACGGCTTAGCTAAGAAGGATTTAGAAAAGTTGCTTGGCATTAAAAGTGGAGATGATGATGCTTTCCATTCATTCATCAATCGTTTAAATGCTGCGTTAAGTCGCTATTTCCGTATTATTTATGATGATCGTCGAGACCGCGTGATTGTCATGATGCATGTAACGGCAAAACATGCGAAATCAACATTAAGCAGTGAGGCACTCGCGATTATGTTGTATTTGTTTTATCACCAAGAAGTACTCGGGCATGAATTTACGCTGCTGCATCAAATCCTAGTTGATTTTGGCCATGAATCGCTAAATGCCAATCGCAAATTAAAAAATAATATCGACCAACTGAAAAAAATTGGCGCGGTTACAGACTACGAATCCGTCTCTGAAGAGGCATATATGTTAACAGCCATAGGAGTACATATGTTTTCAGAATCATTTTTACGACGTACAACGGAATTTGCCCAGGAAACACAGCTTAGTAAAGAAGAAGTAATGAAGTTTTTCAATCGTTATAACCTACATATCAAGGAGGAAAACGAATGATCCCGTATCAATTGAAAATTCATGGTGTTCGCGACTACTCACCGCGAAACATTGATTTTGGGGAAGCAGACGAGCATATTTTAATTACTGGTCCAAATGGTGTAGGGAAATCGACATTAACATTTTGCCTTGGTGCCGTGCTACATTCTTCGAAGGTAGAATTAGAGGGACTTCGTTCAACAAATTTAAAAGTAAATGACCCTTGGTATGCACGTATAACACTCGTCTTTTTAAATGAAGGACCTACGAAAATTGATGGTCCTAAATTTATCGCCTTTCAGCTGACAGTTAATCAAGATACGAAAAATAGCCCGATTCAGCGCGAGTATGAGGTGTTAAATGGGCAAGATACAGCTAATTTAACATCTCATGCCCGCTATACATCTGGTGGTACAGCGGGTCGTACACTCAAGGCGTATCGCGAGGATTTACGTGTGCGCTATAAAATTGAACCAGATGTTTATTATTTAATTTGGTATCAGCAAGAAGTCAATCAATTTGCGGCGATGTACCCGGAAGAGCGTTTCCGCAAATTTAGTGACATGTTTGAGATTTCTGACATGCAAAAGGAATGGGAAAATTCATTAGAAAAAATTAAAGAAGTTCGCACGGAAATTGAATATTTAAAGGGTATTCAAAAAGGTGCGGAATTAAGTGTAAATGCGGCTCAAACCGAGCTCAATAAATATTTAGATAACAAAAAACGTATTTTCACATCCGGCCGAAAATACTATACCTTGCTCCATCAAATCATCACGTATTATAGCACCTCAATGGAAAGGATGGCTGAGCAAAAGGCGAAATATCAAGTGGAAAAGGAAAAACTAACGGTTACTCAGCAACAATTAAAGAGTAATATTGAAAGGCTAGAGCAACAAAAATTACAATTATCGGAGAATATTGCGACATTGACACAGCAATTAATCGATATTACCAATAACTTACAGCAGCAAGAAAATGAAGACACACAGCAACAAGCCTTGCAGCAGCAGTTAGAGCAGCAGCTTGAAGAAATCGATGAAAAGCGAAAGTATTTACATTTTGATGCCGAAACGACACAACGTAAGCTAGAAGAAATAAATGAACAATTAGCTACAATTACAAACCAAATAGGTGGGCTCAGTAATCAGCACAGCCAACTACGCCATCAACAACGCGAGCTCGATCAAGAAAAAGTCCGTTTAGAAATCACTTCATCAGAGCTAAAAGAAAAAATCACAAATGCAGAAAAGCACAAAGCAATATATGGAAGCAGTGCGCAAATCGAGCAGCAAATTAACACTCTATCACGGCAAAATGAGCAAGGTTTTGAACAGATACAGCATCTTACAATGGAATTAAAAATGTTGGAACAGAAAGTGACACTGTATGAACAAAAAAAGGTTGTATCCAAACGCCAGCAGCAGGGACTACTTCATTTAAAGCAGCAGCAGCTAGAGGCGTATACATTACGTGAGTTGATCGAACTTATGCCATCTGCTCCATTGGCGTTAGAAAAGCAGCTGGAGGCGATTAAATATACCATTTTTTATGTTGGGAAAAATTATAAGCCAGTCAATGATTTGTATTATGTATCACTTCAACAGCTTGTGCCGACTGAAAGTATCTCGAAGCTACCTGAGTATGGCTTACAAATTCGTAGCGATTTACCTGAACAGCAGCAGAATTATGCGAATAAGGCACTTTGGTGGGTGCAGCAATTTTTCTTAGAGAGCCCGAAAATCGAGCAAGGTCTATTATATGATACGCGCGGTATTCGCGGTGCACAGGAAGCGGCTCAATATATTTTAAGTGATTTGGCCATCGAAAAGTTGTTACAGGAAGTACAACAGAAATATACAAAAACAATGAACGAGAAGCAATATTTAGAACAACAATACGAAGAAAATCAACAACAGTTGAAACAGCTACAAGGTCATCTTCATACGATCCAATTAGCCGAAAGTACTCTATTAAAACAAGCGGATTATGCATCTTATAGGCAGCAGCTTGAGCTTGTCGAGCAAAAATTGTCAGATATTGATGATGAGCTAACCATACTTGAAATCCAACTAGAAAAGCTGAAAGGCGAGCAAATTGATGTACAGTATCATCAGAATGTTTATAAGCAACAATGGCAAATTCATGAGGAGCTCGGTGCCTTTGCAGAGCAGCAAATGCAGCTACAATGGATTGAGCGGACAAGAAAATATTTGCAGCAAAACATTCGAAAACTTATTAAGGAACAAGAGACAAAAGAGCATGAAAATCATCAGCAAAAACGCAAGCAATCACAACTTGGTGAACAGCAACAACTATTCGAAAGCGATTTAAAAATCGTCGAAAGTCAAATAACAGGTTATGATTTATCGATTCAAAAGGCTAAAGAAAAGCTGGAGTTGGATGAAACGATGAAAAGTCGCTGTGAGCTTGATAAAATTGAACTTGAACAGGTTTTACCACAAGAAGCACAGCAACTAGACGAACAACTACTCATGATGAGCTTATCATTGACAATGCTACAGGCTGAAATTGAACAGGCTAAAGCAGAGCTACGCAATGCCCGCTTAGAAAAAATTAACGAAAATGCCCAGCAAAATTATGATCAACAAAAGGCTGATTTCGATAAGAAAAATGCTGATCTAGCGAAATCGGAGCAATTACTTGAAAGCAATACGATTCGTGCAAATGAGCTAGAGGACCGTTTAGAAACCACGATTACGATGCACTTGATAAAAATCAATACGCTTTTCCAAAAGTATATGGATTTGTTTCAATTTGAGGGGCAAGTTGAAAAGGAACGCATTGAAGATAAATCAGGTCGTGTCAATTTCCGACTTTATATTAAAGCGCGTAAAATTGGGCATCAAGGTGCGCTTGAAGATGTGAGTATGAAGGCTCGTAGTGGAAAGGTGGGGCTAGGTGTATCAGGTGGGGAGGAATCACTAAGTTCACTCCTTTTTGCACTCGCACTACTACAAAACTTAGCCACTTCACCAGGCTATATCGTACTCGATGAGTTTGATAGCGCATTAGATGATGAGCGAAAAAATAAAGTGTTTAATCTCTATGCCGAAGAGCTACAACGTAAACTGATTATTGTGTCACCAAAGGGACATGATGAAACGTATTACAACTGCTTCTCGAAAGTATTCATTGTGGAACATGATGCTACGATTCCAAAAAGTACAATTCGTGGGATACAGAATAAGAAGTGAATGTAATTGCTTTTGATTAGTGATTGTATAAGGGTGTGTTAAAGTTTGCTAAACTTTTAACATACCTTTTTCGTATTTAATTGAACTGACATAGTTATTTGTGATAAGGGCCCCATACCATAAATACTTGAAGGTAGGTGATGCAGGGATTAGATCTAAATTTTTAAATTAAATATTAAATAGAGGTGCCTATTTTATACTAATGAACTGAACCCTATTTGGTAGACAGTTTAATAAAAAGGGATGTAGTTTTAGGTTAAGCCGCAATGAGATGGCTTCGGTAAGTTGCCGGAGCCATCCTTTTTAATGTCCATTGCTTTCGTGTGTGATTATAATGGTTCATATAGTCCATCACTATTGTGTGTAATTCTGCCAAACTTTCTGCTTGTTTATAGTCTACTTCATCTTTGAAATGACCGAAAAACGATTCCATTGGCGCATTATCAAGACAATTTCCTCTGCGGGACATTGATTGAAAAAGTCCCATTTCTTTTACACGCTGCTGATATTCTGGGTGTGTATAATGAATACCTTGGTCCGAGTGAATCAGCGCTTCTGGATGAAGATTGCCCTCTAGATGTGTTTTTAACTTTTCAAGCGTCTTATAGACAAGGGACATCTTTAACGTAGTAGATAATTCGTATGCTACAATTTCTCGTGTTGCGACATCTTTCACGCATGATAAATACGCCCTTTGACCACCTCTATATTGCAGATACGTAATATCTGTTAAGAATACTTTTCCTGGCTCTTCTTGCTCAAATGCTCGGTTTAAATGGTTCGGTATACGGCGATGCGCCTCTGTTGCTTTTTCTAACAGACGATACGGATTCGCACGACGTACTTTCGCATATAAATTGAACTTACGCATCAGACGAAGAATCTTTTTATGGTTCATCGGTGTGTCCAACACATCTATCAGTGCCATATAAAATCCACGATAACCAATTTTCCCTTTCGCTTGATCATAAATTGATTTTAATAAGATGTAATCTTGATAATCAGCTTCTTCACGTAAAGCGTGTTTCTCCCTATTTTGAAGCCACTTATAATAGCCGCTTGGACTGACATTCGCTACCTGACAAAGATGACGAGTCATCTTTTTTAATTGATAGAAACGAATTGTTTCATTGATGGCTTGGTATTTCTCTTTCGGTGTTAAAAACGATTCTTTTTCGCCTGCCTTTCCATTTCGTCGAGCTTTTTTAGCAGATGAAGCTCTGCCTCTAACAGTTGAATACGCGCTTCCGCTTTCTCAAGTTTCTTTTCTGCGGATAAGTTTTCAAGGCGTGGACGACCAGTACTCTCTTTTCCACGACGTTCCTCTAAAAAACCTTCCTTACCATGTGTTTGATATGTTTTCTTCCAACGGCTAATTGCGCTTTTAGCTTTCTTAATTCCTATCAGCTCTAAGTCAAATCCCGCTTCTCTGAAGATTTGGACTGGACCTTTTCCTTGTAAATTTGCCTGGACAGCTTTTAATTTAAAGTCGGCTGTATATTGAATTGAGCGGTCGGATACTGAGGCGACATTTGGATTCGCTTCAATTTGTCTGCGTTGGTGTTCGTTAAAAATTATTTTACTCATGATGTTCTCCCGTTCATAAATGGTATGGTTAGTATAACGGGGTTTTCAAACGTTGAAAATAAAAAAACCCCGAATAGGTCCACTTTTTTTAAGTGTCCACTATTCGGGGTTCAGTTCATACATACAAAACGGGCGTTTTTATGTTTTAAAGAGTTTACTATATATTGTGTTTTTGTATAGAAGTTTTCAAATTCTTCTTCATAATGATCTTTTTGCGCTTTTAGACATTTCAACCAATGTAAAAGGATTTTAATCAATGTAGCCATGTTAAATCGCATAAACGAGAACTTTTGCAGAATAGGAATAATCCATGTGAAATCGCTTTAGCTTCTTTGTCCACTGATTTACATACATTTGACAAGTAGCAATATTATAAGCATCCATAGCAGGTAAAATATGATTCTGAAAATATCGATAGTTTTTACAAACTTTCTTTCTTCAACGCTATCTTCATACTGCTCAATCCACATGTTATAAATATCTTGATAAGTTTCATATTGTTGTTGTTTATATGTGCCACTGTATGTCTAGAGCTGTAACTGATTCATAGCATCTTGCACTTCTTTACATGATTTGAAGCTACGTCGAGTAGTAATTAAAGGCTCTCAAGTTAATGAATTTGTACCAAGGTAAAACTTAAACATAAAACGTTTTTCGCCATCTTTTAATGTATACTCTTTGATTTGGGAGTTTCTCTCCAAGTAATTCCTCCTCCGTACTGCTTACAGAGACAGAGTGTAAGGTGAGTAGTACCTTACATACTTATCATATTATTTATAGTGTTTATAGACAAATTAGAGTTTGTAGAAAAATAAAAAGAACAAGTCTAAAAAAGAGCTTGTTCTAATAGTTCATATATTATTAAACATTAGCTTTGATTTCCTCTGTTTCAACAATAAAAACCATCACCGCTATATTTATTATTATCCTTCACTGTGCTAAGACATCCTACCGCTTCACCAGCGACGGAGAATAATTTTTCGACCTCCCAACTGGGCATATATCATTAGGAGTTACTCACTTCTCGACATCATAGTCATTGGCAATTCTCCCATTTCAGTTTATTTCCATAGAAGTTATCAAGATCATCAAACGAAGCTCTGAAGACATTTAAATTAAAGTCAGTCGGCTCCAGCGTACCTTGAATGAATCCCAGCATGTCATTCGAGACGTTAGAAGCATCCACAGCCCATTCGTTCACCACTTTATATACTTCTTTGTCATAAGCCGTTTTTTTAGTTATAAGGACCGATGTAGCTAAGTTCTGTGTGATGCCGTTATAAGCGTTGATTGCGTTATCGAAATTTAGTGATCCACCTTCATTAAGTGCCACTCGTTTAAACTCAAGGTAATTAGCATACATTTCGTCTAAAGCAATTGCGTATTCAGGTGATAGACAAGATTTATCAGTAGCTGGCTTGTTTATTACCTCAACTGCTTCTACCTCTTTGGTTTCTATCACCTCAGGATTTTCACCTTCTGGGCTCAAACTTTCTTGTTTGTTCTCTGTAAGATAACCATTGGTTGATAAGAGATACCCTATAACTACAATAGCCATCACTATAATAGATGTTAAAATTGCAATTATTACTTTGTAAACGTTATTCTTTTTCATTTTTCAATAACCCCCAAATTATGCCTTGAAATATAACCATTCTGCCCTAAATACATCTTTTATTTGATCGAATTTATAGGATTTTACTTCAAAAATAAGCATTCCTAATTGTTGATGAAAAACATAATATCAGATTCATACCTAAACGCTTCATTAAATATATTTATTGGCATTTATTGTAAATTAAAGGCTTTATTTTTTAAATGCATCTTTTAATATTGTTAATAAAAAGTTCTTTTATTTAACATCTCATTTTGGTTTAATTTTGCATAAAACCACATTACATCATTAAATATAAAAACTTAACTTATAAAATTATTATATACTATAGTGGTAGTTAAGTGGTAACTTATCCCTAATTATCTAATTCTTCTGTAGTGTGAGTATAGAGAGCAGTTTAGTTTTAATATCCAAATGCATGGATAGTCTTTAAGTAAATGCCGAAGATATGAAGAAACCCCGTTTTTTTTAAATTTTTAGTAGGTAGAATGTGGCGATGTCGGTATTTAAACGAGCCCTCCTCTGACATTAATAGATATTGAGGTAGCCTTTTATAAAAACGATAAATGAAAAACTGAAAATTAAATGATAGCAATAATCCGCCTGAATTATTGATTGACCACAGATAACGTGTATGGATCTTTAGAAGAAATTTTTATTGAGTATACAAGATTTCTTTATCAAGGATAAACAACGATTCAACACTATATGTTTTCTAGTATGCCAAGTCAAACAAAATAACTTTATAGATTAGATGAAAACTTTTACTTATACCTATTACTAGCTATATACAGGGATTGCTGAAGCGGAGTTTTTTCTAAATAGGATTTAAGACAATTAGAAAAAGCTCAATGCATTGTAATTTCTAATTCTATGTCAATATTTGCGATTACCGCATACTTTTTAATTATAATTTCAGCTTATTAACAATATCAAAATTCCTTATATATTAGGGGGCGGTCTATATTTGAAAACTTAAATTGTTTTTGGTTATTTTATGATTATTTACTATGTAAATTGTAAATTATATCAAAATTTTGTTTTTATAATATGTGTTAAAAATAAGTAATTATATTATGTAATTATATTATTCATGGTTCCGCTTATAGCATAGCTTTCAAATGGATTATTAAAAAATCAGTAGTGAGTATGTACTTTTCGAAAAGTATTTTTTTGTCTTTAAAGTGGAGAGAGCAATTTATATAGCAATACTTAGAATTGGAGGAAGTTAAAAATGGGTAGGAAACAACCTATAGGATTACACAAAGCACAGAAATTTATAATTATTATTAGTGCATTTGTGTTCACTTTATTTTTGGCTATTAAAACGGTGGATTTTACCGATCAAATTCGATTTTTTTCCTTATTGAAGGATAAACAGTTTTTCACTTCTGTTGATAAAAACATTAAAAGTTTATATAATCCAGATTCAAATCAGTTGGATTTATCATTATTAACGAAAATTATATCGTTTGTTAATGAAGTAATATTGTTATTAATATTGTTATTATTAATATATTATTTTGTGTTATTTCTAATGAAAATTTTAAATACTGATTTATTGAGACAATTTACCTTATTATTTAAACTAATGAAACATAATTTAACTTATATCTCTTCGTTGGAAAAGATTTTAATAAAAGGTCTATATACTGTACCCTTTTTATTGCCGCTAATTTTTAATTTTGATTGGAACGCAGCTTTACTAATTATCATTGTTTTGTTAATATCATTTCTCTTTGTGAAATATTTATATGTAAAGACATTTAAAATCATTGCTATAAGTCTAGTAATTACCATCATTTTGGATTTTATAGTCATTTGTAATTTTCCTATAGAATATAAAAAATTATTAGTAATGATGGATTTATTTACGGCTACATATTCTTTTATAAGTATGATGGTTATTATAATTTGGGTATTTTATCGAACGATTAAGTTTGAATATTTAATAGCAGATTTAGAGAAAAAAATTTTGTTTGTTGAATATTTTACTGTTGATAAAAAGATTGGCTTTTATTCATCATTAGAGATTAGTTTTTTTAAGCGAAAAAGATATAGTAGGCGAGAAATTGCGAATGAGAGAGCGCGAATAATTAAACGCCGTAATAGTATGAATTTATATATAAGTTTTTATATTACAGTAATTGTATTCGCAACAGCATTATTGTTATTGAAAGTTTCTAATGACTATTTTTTAAAATTTTTAATCATGTCACTTCTGTTTATTTCCACAAGATTTTTAATGAGAGGATATGAGATTTTAAAAGCGTTTATTGCCGATGTAATTTCGGATCGCATAAAGTCGTCTTCTTTAAACTCAATGGATAGAATATTACTGATTATAAAAAGTCTAATCGAGATTGCGTTTCTATCATTCATTGTGAAGGTAACTTATTATTATTTAGTGAATGATTTAAGCAGTAGTTCGATTGAAGTTAAAAATATAATTAATTTGTTTTTGGGAAGCTTCGCTACACAATTATTTAATGTATCATATTCCCTTGATCAAGGTATATTCTTTGGAATTATTCACATAATACAAATCATAATTTCAAGTTGTTTAATCTTATTCTGTTTTGCGTTATATAGCGGCAAAATAATCAAATATCCTAAATATGAAGTAACCAAAAACTTATTAGGTAAGTTTGAAGTTTATGAATATAATGATCAAACAGGTAATAATATAGTTGAGTTTGAAAATTTATTACAACTGAGAAGAGATTTAAGCACAGCTAAAAATAGTAAAATTATGTATATGAATATAAAAGAAGCATATAATTATTTATTAGATTGGGAACAAAAAAATGATGAATTAAAGTCATATTTGCAGAAATAAAAAAGCTTTATTTGATGATTTTAAAGTATAAAAGTTCCATTTTTTTGTGAAGTTTTAATATGGAAATCCTGTTATTTCAATTCTTTCGGACAAGCTTAATAAAGTCACATAATATCTTAGCTGTTTAAGTAATAAATACTTTACAGAAAATGTGACGGTGAGTTGTTAATGATTCCAGTAAAATATTTTTCAAGAGACTAGTTGGTTCATTAAAGTACATGTGAGTAAAGCACAACCTCCAGCCATATAATATAGCATGAATGCACCTAGTCTAGGCTAGGTGCATTTCATGTTGTTGAAAAAAGATGATGTCAACGGCAGAAAAAGCAAATTTGCAAGGTGAGAGGTTGATTTCCGTTCCGCCAGCGCCCTTTCCAGGGGGCGTCCGATGAGCCGCTTCACTCACTCACTTACGCTCGCTCCAGGGTGAGCTGCACCCAAAATATTGGACTTAAAAATCTACTATAGGGGGTGCAGGTAGTGATTTCTGATGAACAAAAATTAGCCGCAGTTCTAGCTTACTTTGAAGAAAAAGAAAGTCCGTATCAGATTGCCAATCGATTACAGAGGGATCGACAGTACATTCGATTATGGATTGAATTATATCGCTATCATGGCATCGAAGGAATTATTCGTCCTCAAGGGTTCACGAATTACGAAGATTCTTTTAAAATAAAAGTAATTCAACACCTGATAGAGACGGGCGATTCGCTCCTTCAGACTGCTGCGAAGTTTAATATTCCTTCCCGTGAAACCATTCGGAGATGGAAAAAACAATGGATGTCAACGGCTGGTGAGGTGCTCTATCAAGTAGAAAAGGAGCGCCAATCAATGCCAAAAAAACAACCAGCTTCGTCCGATTTAAATGAAAAAACAACGGAAGAGTTAAAAGCGGAAATTGAGTATTTACGGATGGAAAATGCCTATTTAAAAAAGTTGAAAGCCTTAGTTCAAGAAAAGGATGCCTTCAAATCCAAGAAAAAGTAAGAGCTGTTGATGAGCTAAGGTTGGATTTCCCTCTTCAAGCTCTATTAAAAGTGGCAAACATCAAGAAAAGCACATATTATTATCACCTTCACAAAAGGACAACACCCGATAAATATGAGCAGATCAAAGAACGAATTCAGACGCTTTTTCATTACCATAAGGGGCGTTATGGCTATCGTCGTATTTGTTTAGCCCTCCGAAATGAAGGGTTTTTCATCAACCATAAAACGGTCCAACGATTGATGCAAGAATTGGGCTTAAAAGGGACGGTACGCCCTAAAAAATACCGTTCGTATAAAGGGACAGTCGGCTATGTCGCAGAGAATATCATCCAACGTGATTTTGAAGCCACTGCACCCAATCAGAAATGGGTAACCGATGTAACGGAGTTTAAAATAAACGGTCAAAAAATCTATATATCCGCTGTATTAGATTTATTCAATCGAGAAATCGTTGGGTATGAGGTATCAAAATCACCTAATTTTGAGTTAGTCCAACAGTCTTTGAAAATGGCGTTTACGTATACACAGCTATCAGAAAAGAGTGGCTTAATCATCCATTCTGATCAAGGATGGTTATATCAAATACCACGTTTTAAAGCGTTATTGGCCACTTATGAAATCAAGCAAAGTATGTCACGGAAAGGGAATTGTTTAGATAATGCCGTGATAGAAAGCTTTTTTGGCATTATGAAATCAGAATTTCTATACGCAACAACGTTTAAGAACTACGAAGCATTCAAAAAAGCGTTAGTAGACTATATCCACTACTACAATCATGAACGGATAAAAATAAAACTCAACGGAAAAAGTCTAGTTGAGTTTCGAAGAGTTTCTTAAAAGTTCAAATTTTTGGGGTCAGTTCACCAAATCCCCTAGGAGTGACGCTGGCTCCACTCCAATCAACCATTCTGCAAAGTGTCTTTACTTTTTTTCATAGTAGTAGAGCGATCAAATAGCCCACTATCTGTATTCTTAGAGGGGATAAACTCTTATTTTCAATATGGAGAAGTGATGCGTGACACACCTCTTCATAAAAAGTAGTGAACACCTTCCCTTTATTTGAAAACCTTTACTAAAAAGAAATATTTTTATGGATTGGAGTGGAGGGCTACTTGACTCCCGTGGGATAGCGAGACAGGCGAGCCCCTACACGGAGCGGTAGCGGAGGAAGCGGCTCGGCGCTCGCCCACAGGAAAGCAAGTAGCCTGCAACGGAAATCTATTTTCACCTTTCACAAAAAGTCTATTGATGGTTTTGTTTTTCAACACTATGGAATGAGGCTGGGACATAACTCATTTTATTGAGAAAAAGCAAAAAATGAATGTTATTTTTGTAATTTATTAAAGTATATGTGTTCTAATAACGCAAAAAAATGTTAGACCAAACTTGTAAATGGTCTAACATTTTTTCTTTTGTCCCAGCCTCATTTTCTTTCAATGTAATGTCAGCATGTATGTTCATTTCAAAACTACCTCAAATAGAAGGTCTTCTCCCCAACCTAAAATTCATATACATAAAATAAAAGCTAATGGGAGTAGTGATTATTGGACAAACAACATCATAAGTACAGATGGGTTGTGTTTGTTGCTGTATTGTTTACCTATTTGTTAATGGCAAGTCAGCGAACTGCTCCAGGGTTAATTACGGACCAATTGATGAAGGATTTTGGTGTGACAGCATCGACGATCGGGTTATTGACGAGTATACAATTTTTTGTGTATACAGGTTTGCAGATTCCGATGGGGATTTTAGCGGATCGGTTTGGGCCGAATTTTTTTCTTATCGTTGGTGCTGCCCTTACAGGATTAGGTACAATTCTTTATAGTTTAGGTACACATGAATTCGTACTGTTTTTCTCTAGAATGCTTACTGGGGTAGGGGATGCGACCATATGGGTGAATATGGTGCTCATTTTGGCGCAATGGTTTCAGAAAAAGGAGTTTGTCCGATTAATTGGTTTTGCTGGGATGACCGGGAGTCTTGGTTTCTTATTGGCGACAGTCCCTTTTGCGACTTTGATCCTGTTATTTGGTTGGCGGATCACATTTTTTTCAACGGGGCTCTTATTATGCTTATGTGGAGTGCTTCTTTATTTTGTGCTTGTGAAAACTACAAAACGAATTTTTGCAGAAGAATTAGTCGTTGTAAATGAAGAAGTACAACGTGAAAAAACCTCTGTTTTATTACGCAGAATATGTTCGAGTCGACAAGCGTGGGCTTTATTTTTTTGTCATTTTGGTGTTGTGGGAGGCTATGTTGGCTTTATCAGCTCGTGGGCTGTTCCGTATGGGATCAATATGTATGAGATGACACGTGCAGAGGCAAGCCAGCTCATTATGATTGGATTGATTGGGGCACTGATGGGAGCTCCGTTAACGAGTTGGGTTGCAGGTTGGTTAGGAACGATTAAAAAGCCTTATATTGTTGTTCATATTGCAGTTTTAGTGTGTTGGTTTGCCTTTCTTTTATGGAAAGGGCATCCATCCATTTTCATGCTCATTGTCCTGTTCTTTATCATCGGCTTTGGATATGGTGCAAGTGCCCTAACTTTTGCAGCTGTTCGCCAAACTTTCCCTTTAGCTGAATCAGGTATCGTTTCGGGGTTTGCCAATACAGGGGGCTTTCTAAGTGCAGCATTATTACCCATTATGTTTGGCTATATTTTGGATTATTTTCAGTCTGCTTCAGGCAATATCGGTGAGGGATATTACTATGGTTTCATCTCGCCAGTCGCATTCTCTGTTATGGGCTTAATTGGGGTGATGTTGTTTAAGGAAAGGCGTGTGGAAACAGGAGGTTGAGAACATCCTTTTATCCTACTTATAAACAGAGCATAGATTTCGAAGGTAACTATTTAAATAAAACTGCGCCATAATGTAATGACAAAAGGGAATACCTGTACTCAAGGTAATTCCCTTTTATTGTACAAAACGAATCCATATTACTCCTTCAACGTAATCATTGCAGTATAAATTTACTATCTTATTGATTAAAATTACATAGAAATGTAAAATGTATATATTGAGCTTTTTGTAACATATTTCATAATTAGGTATTTAAAAAGATGTTTCCTCTGAGTAGGATTTATTTTTTATGAAAAGATTGATAAATAAGAATAGTACCAATGGATCGTTATTATTTTTTGCATTCAAGAACAAAAGATTTTCTATAGCAATATTACATAATGGGGAAAGCGTAAAGGGGTAATGAGCAGTGTTAAAAGTTAAACATGTTGCAATCGGTGTTGGTCTCATTTTAATGTTGTCTGCTTGTAATGATGAAAAAGTTATAAAAGAAAAAAATATGGAAAGCGGTATTGAGGCAGAGATTTTAACATTAGAAACACTTATAAAAGAAAGGAAATATGAGGATCTTTTAGTTGAAATGGAAACTTTAGATGTATCAGAATCAGAAATTGATAAAGTTAGAGCAGTTGGGACAAAATTTGTAGATCAATTAATACAGGAAAAAAATGTACAATTCTTGGGATCTAAATATAACAGAATGAGAATCGTTTTGAATCGTGAAGATTGGAATAAGGTTGTAAAAATTATAGAAGAAGAGAAAAAGTTAAAATTAGATGAGATGGAACAAGCAGTCAGAACAAAAGATTTCCTAAAAGTTCAAGAACTATATGAGAATACAAAAGTACTAGAAGACAATGAAGAATTTTTAGCAATGTATAATTATGCTTTATATTTACAAACCGATCAGAATTCCTATAAGGCTTCAGGAGCACTAGCACTTGCTGTAAATCCTAAATACTTTGGAAGAATGAGGGATGAAATTGTAGCAGGAATAACAAATACGTCTTATGCCAATCCATCATCGTTTGGGCCAATAACTCTAAATGATTGGGGATGGATAGAACATGAATATCGAAGTAATTTATATACAATGGAGAGAAGAGCTGAAGAAAAAAAAGTAATGAATGAAAAAATTGAAAATGCAAGGGGGATGAATCCTACACTTGGAATGACATATGACGAAGTATTAGCATCACTATGGGGCGCACCTTATGATATTAATAGAACAGTAACAGAATACGGGTCTTATGAACAATGGGTTTATGGAAACGGGCAATATCTTTATTTTGAAGATGGTATATTAACTAGTTTCCAAGATTAAATAATTCTTTTAGGAGTTTAAATCAATTTCACAAATGCATTTTATTATTTACTGTTCGTAAATGTATAAAAATCGTTTGAACGTTGGTGCTCCATCTTCTGAATGATCCTAACTCAATTTCAAAAAGGGAACATCTAAGTTTTAGATTGTTCCCCTTTATTTCATTGGTCAATAATATGTTTTTCCTTATTTAATATAGGAATAACTAAAAATGCGTAGCGAACTCAAATATTACCCTATCCCATATAAACACTCTCACAAGTATCTGGAGCTGGTTCATAGAAGCAATGATTTTTGAATTGACCAGTAAACGGCTGGCCGTACCATGTTGGGGGACATGGGGCATATGGATTGAAGTACCAGAGTGCATATTTTGCTGGATGATCTCGCCAGAAGTCTAAATTTTGTTTCGCTAATCTTTTTTCGGTTTCTCTCGCTCTTTGGTAAAACATATTGCCTTTTTGAACGGCTTCAAAAGAATAATTTCCACCTTGTACCTGGTAAATAACTTGTTCAATGGTTCTAACATCGTTGAAGTCTAAACAAGATGCTACTGCACGATTGACAATGACGTTGCCAACGTATAGCATACCCTGTTGTCCTTCACCCTCAGCCTCAGCTCTCATCATCCTTGCCATTAAAGCAACGTCTGCATCGCGGTATTTTACTCTTGGCATTTTTACACCTCCACCCTATAGTATGAAAAAGATCAAGGCTAGTTTCGCTTTATCTAGAAATTCGTTGTTTTTCATACTACTCAATAAAAAAACGCCATCATTGCAGTGTACAAAACAGCAAGCTGGCGTCTTTAGATTAAAAATTCTTTTTAAAATAAGGTGTTTTTTTCAGTACAACACATACTGGAATGGCGATCATTAAGCCGACAAAGTTTTGAATGACGTCTCCTGGAATGGATGCCATCGGTGCAATCCAGCTATTGAACATAATGGCTTGCCCAACATAGTAAACGGCAATCATCACAGGCATGGATACGACGGCCCCTAAAATATTCAGCCCAAGATTATCACCTGTATGTCCTTTTGACCAGGCGATTTTACCAACGATGAAGCCTTGTAATGCACGTGAAATAATAGTAGTCGGTGCCCAGATTAACCAGCCGCCTACGATATCGAATAAACCCATTCCGATGGCTCCAGCAAGTGCCCCTTTTTTAGGTCCGAATAAAATGGCTGAAATGAAAAGCATGGATGTCCCTAAATGAATAAGTCCGCCTTGCCCGATCGGTAGCTTAAGATTGATGAACATGGTAGCTACGAAAACAAGTGCTGCTAAAATAGCTGTAATGACTAAATCAAATGTTTTCGTGCGTGATTTTGTAAAGGATGATGGCCTTTGTATATTTTGCATTTGTCTCTTCCTCACTATGATGAATATTTTGATGATTTTTACTTTAGCAAAGGACTGACTGTTGTGAAAGTGTCAATTTTATAAAAAAATTAGAGGTCAGATTGAGGTTATTTTCGCATCTTTCTAATTGTGATACGATGAGGTAAGTATAAGCAGGATGAGTTAGGTGGAATGAATGATGAAAAAAGTTGCTGTAATTCAAGATATGTCGTCCTTTGGGAAGTGCTCGTTAACGGCTGCGATACCTGTACTGTCTGTAATGGGCGTACAAGCAGTACCGCTTCCAACAGCTATTTTAACGGCGCAAACAGGGTATTCGAGTTTTTATTGTGAGGATTTAACGTCAAAGATGGACTATTTTGTAGATGAGTGGAGCAAGCTAGGAGCTACCTTTGATGGCATTCACACAGGATTTGTCACAGGGAAGGAGCAAATCGATAATATCTTTCGTTTTTTAGACGTGTTTCACGCCAATGAAACGACATTGCTTGTTGACCCAGTGATGGGCGATCATGGCGAGGTTTATAAAATGTTTACGGGTGAGTTACTTGATCGAATGAAAGAGTTAGTGAAGTGTGCTGACATTATTACACCAAATGTTACGGAATGCTGCTTGCTTACAGGTTTGTCGTATGAGAAACTACAGCGCTATCCAAACGATATCGAGTATATTCAGGGTCTTGAAGAGGCAGGACAACAGCTACAACAGGCGACTGGAGCGAACGTCATTATTACTGGGTTGAATCCACCAACAACAGCTGCGGGCAAGCGTTATGTTGGCAATATGTTTGTCGATGCGGAGCGGTCTTTCCATAGTATTCGCAACTATAACGGTGAGAGCTATTCAGGTACAGGTGATCTATTTGCATCCGTTGTGATGGGCGGCATGATGCGTGGGCAAGATTTAGTGGAGTCTATGAAGCTGGCAGAGACATTTTTAGCCGCCGCGATCGAAGCTACATCGAAGGAGCAAGTTCCACGCGAGGCAGGCGTACATTTTGAACAGTTTTTACGCATGCTACTTTAGATTATTATTGATTTCCTCTATTGGATATTTGAAAAAGGGTCATTTGATTTTCTTGAAGGATTGATAAATTTATGAGTGGCGAGGGGGCTAATATGAGCTTACACGCCGCTTTTATTTTAGGGCACTATTTGTGACTAAATAATGTGCGTAGAATTTAAAGTTAAATATTAAAAAATACAATTGAGGTTATAAGTTTGATATGGGCAGCCTTTTTAATTTCTATTAGCTAAGTTTATTACTTAATCGTGTGCAAGCAGCGTATCTTTCTCTTTTCACTTTGTATTAAAATATTTTGAACAAGCGATTGTGAGCTTACTCGTTTTGGGAAGTTAAGTGTTGTTAGGGTGCAGAAAAAACGTAGTGTGCTGTAATAAAAGGTTTCTTCTTATTTCGTCATAATAAAAATGTTATAATGAAAAGGAAAGCCAGTTTTGATTGAAGTACAATCAAAATTGGCTTTGGTTCTGTTCAACCTCATGTAATACCTTGTTATTTTTTATCACTGTATAATGAGAAAGTGGAAGTTGGTGTAATATGAAGAATCGTAGTCAAATTAAACAAGACCGTGCTCATGAAACGCGTAGGACATTAATTGAGGCTGGGAAAAAAGTATTTTTCGAACTGGGCTTTCAGAAATCAACGATGAAGCAAATTATTAAGGAAGCTGGTGTTGGGCATGGCACAGCTTATGTTTATTTTTCCAATAAAGATGCACTTTTAATAGAAATAATCGATTCGCTTCTTGAAAAAATGTACAATATTGCGAAGTTAAGCTTTGTTCCGAAATCAAAGGAAGAAGCAAGAGAGCAAATTACATTCCAGGTAAAGGCATTCAATAAGCAAGGTATAGAAAACGAGAAGCTCATGAAGCTGGTTCTTGAGGCAATAGGGAGCTCAGAGGAAATTCGTCAAAAATGGTCTCTTGTTCAGCAACACTTTATTGATCATATTGAGAAAGATATTTTATATGTGCAAAATAATAATATTGCATACGCCCATCTAAATGCCAAAGATGTTGCAAATATGTGGTATCACATTAATGAGAGTTTCCTTTGGCGTTGCTTGCAAGACCCAAATGTCTCAATCGAGCAAAATGTAGAATTAATGGTACATTTTTATATGAAAGGCCTCTATACTGATTAACCTCCCCCTGTTGGAGGTTTTTTCTGTTTTATGTATTAAAAATCAATTTTAAAACATAAAAATTCTTTTTTTAAAAATATTGACACTGTGTCACTTTTTGATAAGATGAATATAAGGTGGTTAAAAGATGACCATGCTACCATTATTTTAGAAAGGTGAGGTGTTTAATATGGAGTTTAATCCTACAAGAGAATACGCAGCTTTTTTAGACAAAAATGATGATTTACAAGGATTTAGAGAACAATTTTATCTTCAGCCAGAGACCATTTATTTTGATGGGAATTCATTAGGGCTTTTATCAAAGAAAGCTGAGGCAAGTCTGTTGACGCTTTTAGATTCTTGGAAACAGTACGGCATTGATGGGTGGACGCAAGGGGAATATCCTTGGTTTTATTTATCTGAGCAAGTGGGTGCTCAGCTGGCCAAGATTGTAGGCGCGAAACCAGAGGAGGTCATTGCAACAGGTTCTACTACTGTGAATATGCATCAAATGATTGCAACATTTTATAAGCCAACAGGTAATAAAACAAAAATTGTTATTGATGAATTAAATTTCCCAACTGACTTATATGCAGTACAAAGTCAATTAGGTTTGCATTATGAAAATATTGAGGAGCATATTCAATATGTTCGTAGTAAGGACGGGCACTTTTATGCGCATGATGATATTGTATCTGCGATGACAGATGATGTGGCATTGATTATCCTTCCTGGTGTGTTATATCGAAGTGGCCAGATTCTTGAT
Source organism: Lysinibacillus sp. FSL K6-1151 (assembly GCF_038630755.1). Lineage (NCBI taxonomy): Bacteria > Bacillati > Bacillota > Bacilli > Caryophanales > Bacillaceae > Lysinibacillus > Lysinibacillus sp. FSL K6-1151. Next base: position 3,717,706 of record NZ_CP152040.1, on the reverse strand, counting down.
ATGGAAGCGCTAACAAAGGAAGCGCATCAGCGTGGTATTCTAATTGGCTTTGATCTTTGTCATTCAGTGGGTTCTATAGAGCACTCACTACATGACTGGGATGTGGACTTTGCCTTCTGGTGTAATTATAAACATTTAAACGGAGGTCCTGGTGCTGTCGCTGGATTATTCGTCAATGAGAAGCATTTTAATACAAAGCCAGGCTTGGCAGGTTGGTTTAGCTCGGCTAAAGAAAAGCAATTTGATATGGAAACAAGCCTTATACAGGCACCAGATGCAGGTGCTTATCAAATGGGCTCACCACATTTATTAAACCTTGCGCCACTGCTAGGTGCGTTGGAACTCTTTAATGAAGCAGGCATTCAACGTATTCGTAAGAAATCAATTCAGCTAACAGAGTATTTCATTGCACTATACTATCAATATTTGGGCGAATATGGTTTCGAAGTTAATTGCCCAGTAATCAATGAGCAACGAGGTGGACATATCTTTTTAACACATACAGAAGCGGCTCGTATTTGTAAGGCATTAAAAGCGAAGGGAGTTATTCCTGATTTTAGAGCACCAAATGGTATTCGTATCGCACCTGTGGCACTTTATAACACCTTTGAAGAGGTGTATGAAGTCGTTCAAATACTAAAAACAATTATGGATGAAAAATTGTATGAGCAATTCAAAAATGAACGGGAAATCGTTGCATAATAAAGGAGTAATGGAATGATTATTGGTGTACCTAAAGAAATAAAAGTAATGGAAAACCGTGTTGCTTTAACGCCTGCAAGTGCAAGTGTTTTAATAGCTGCAGGTCATATAGTACTTGTTGAATCGAACGCAGGTCTTGGCTCGAATTTTACAGATGAGCACTATATGGAAGCTGGTGCAACCATCGTTCCAAAGGCGAAGGACGTATGGGCTGCTGAAATGGTCCTAAAGGTAAAAGAGCCAATCGCTTCAGAATATGATTATTTTTACAAAGGACAAATCTTATTTACCTACTTACATTTAGCAGCAGATGAAGCATTAACGAAGGCACTTTTAGAAAAAGAAGTAGTAGCCATTGCTTATGAAACGGTCCAATTAGCCGATGGAAGCCTGCCACTTCTTGCTCCGATGTCAGAAGTGGCTGGTCGAATGGCTGCGCAAATCGGTGCACATTATTTAGAAAAAACAAATGGTGGTAAAGGTATTTTACTAAGCGGTGTGCCAGGTGTGGCAAAAGGGAATGTAACCATTATAGGTGGTGGCGTTGTCGGCTATAATGCAGCAAAAACTGCTGTAGGCTTAGGTGCAAATGTGACGATTTTAGATGTCAATCCCGCTCGACTTCGCCAGCTTGAAGAGATATTTGGGGATCGTATTCAAACGTTGCTATCCAATAGCTTCAACATTGCAGAACAATTGAAAACAGCAGATTTGGTTATTGGTGCAGTACTTATTCCTGGTGCCAAGGCGCCCCGACTTGTGACAGAGAAGATGGTGAAAGCCATGCAGCCAGCCTCTGTTATCGTAGATGTGGCCATTGATCAAGGCGGAATTGTGGAAACAGCAGACCGTGTAACAACACATGATAATCCAACATACGAAAAACACGGTGTTGTGCATTATGCAGTTGGTAATATGCCAGGTGCAGTGCCGAAAACATCGTCAATGGCTTTAACGAATGTGACATTACCATATGCTATACAAATTGCAGCAAAGGGCTATAAGGAAGCACTATTACAAAACGAATCATTGCGAAAAGGTTTGAATGTTTATCAAGGTATAATTACAATGCGTAAGGTTGCTGAAGCTTTACAGCTACCATGTGAAAGCGCAGAGGATCTATTAAAAGGTCAAATTGTGTAATTGTACTCGAAGAACTGAGATTATATGAATGTAAAAAGAAATTGAAAAGGTCTGAGTTCAGTATAGTATAGGAACTCAGGCCTTTTATATAGTAGCATCTTTATCTGGCTGTTAGCTATGTGTACGATCAATAGATTTTTTGAACTGAATGGCTTTGCTTTCTAATAGTATTAAGATCAAGTTTACATCTGGTTTTCTAGGAACTATTTTTCCATTTTATTCATCTGAAAAATACCTCCAAGACGGATAGAGAATTTCCTATCCTTTATCAGTCTTGGAGGTATCTTATTAGTTTTAGCGCTTTAACAACTATGCTATATGGTTTCTACTTGCTCTTCCTCAAGATCATTTGTGATGACACGATTTTTTGCTATGTTTATTCGTTTCCAAATATAATAGCAGATGGAAATGAAGATAAGCCAAGGGAAGCCGACAAGTAATGTTGCTTTAAAATCAGGAGAGAACCATGTTGATAATACGACAGAAGCTAATAGAACGGCTCCTAAAATGGTTAAATAAGGATAACCAATCATACGTACAGGTAGTTTTTCTCCATCTATTGGTTTGTATTTTTTACGGAAAAATAGATGCGTAATGAAAATCATAAACCACGCAAACATAGCGCCAAAGCTTGAAATTGAAATCATAAGCGATAAAGCTGATTCTGGCTTGAAAATCGAAAATGCTGTAGCAATGATAATACCGATAACAGATGCGAGCAATGCCCTCGTCGGAACTTGTCTTTTGTTAAGCTTACCCAATTGCTTCGGAGCAAAGCCACCCCGTGAAAGTGAGAACATCATACGAGTAGAAATATAAAGCTGGCTATTCATAGCCGAAAGCGCTGCGATTAGAACAACAAAGTTCATCATGGATGCGCCACCAGGAATATTTAATATTTCCATTACTTTAACGAATGGGCTCTTGTCTGCACCTGCCATTCCCCAAGGGACAATCATCAGCATTAGTACAAGTGTTACAATATAAAATAAAATTAAACGAATCACAGCTGATTTTAATGCAATTGGGACAGCTTTCCTTGGGTTCTCTGCTTCCCCAGCACTTACAGCAATCATTTCAATACTTAGATAACTAAATAATGAAATAAATATACCCATCCACATTCCCCAAAAACCATGTGGGAAAAAGCCGCCATCATTGAAGTAGTTTTGGATGCCAATATTGGAGGAGCTATCTGCCCCGAAAATAACAATACTAGCTAAAATAATAAAGCCGACAATCGCAGTGATTTTAATAACGGAGAACCAATATTCTACAGCGCCAAATAATTTCACTGTGGTAGCGTTTACATAAAGCAGTATAGCAGCAAATAATATAATCCATACAGCATTGGGTACACTTGGGAACCAATACCGCATATAAAGGGCAACAGCGGTCACCTCTGTACCAATTGAACAGATTAATGAGAACCAATAGGAATACCGAATAGCAAATCCTGCCCAGGAATTTACGTATTTTTCAGCATAAGCACCAAATGATCCAGTTGTAGGGTGCGCAACCGTCATTTCTGCGAGACAACCCATTAGTAATAGTGCAATGAGAGCTCCTATAGCGTAACTCACAATAACACTTGGACCAGCTAGACCGATGGCTAAGCTACTGCCGAGAAATAACCCTGTCCCAATGGCACCTCCAATGGCAATCATCGTAATTTGATTTGTCTTTAATCCCTTGTTTAAACCTTGCTCACGTTCCATAATGTCTTCCATACTGTGGTTATGTTTAACCATTCTTTCATCCCCTTTGTGTAAATTTCATCTTTCATAGATCAACTTCTTTCTATCATTTCTAAAAAATCTGGTGAATCTATGCATATACTAAATTAAAAATGACACAGTGTCAATATAATATGTCGTAATTTTCTGAATATATATCTTTTTTTCTCTTTAATGTATGTAATTTGGTTTGTTTATTTTATCAACAACGGATTATAATCACTAAAAGTAAGGTGTTTCATATATAATTATCCTTTATGCTTAATAAAATCATTTCCGTAAATAATTGATACTATATCACTTATTTAGTAGAGGTTATGCTTGATAAGAAAACAAATCTCCTGAAAAATCCCTAGTGTTATACGAAAATGATGTCTTCTATAAATAACCAGCAACTGTATAGCTTGAAAATATGCAGTGGGTTTGCCTAGCAAAATCTTTTAAGAACGCTTGCAAAACGATTGTTTCGTTAAGGTTGCTCTATGTCTTGATTACTTAGTACAAAGTGTATTTTTCTTGTACTGCTACTAGTGTTCACCGATAGACTGTTTACCTTTATGTATAAATAGATCAGACGGGAGCGAATGAGTTCGTTGTGCCTACAATGTAAGAGTGTGTTTCGTGATACTGCTAGACATCTATTTTAACCCCCTTCATTTTCCTGAAAAAATACATCAAATGCTATTCGCTAGGGTCGATAAAAATGAAAAGTGTTATAGGAGGGGAAGAATGGAAATTAGGCTTTTAACAGCAGCAGATGCTGCGGTATATCGTCAATTGAGATTAGAGGGACTCCAAATGAATCCGGAGGCATTTGGTTCTAGCTTTGAAGAGGAAAAGGATATGGGGCTTGCCTTATTTGCAAGTAGACTCGAGGGTCAGGAATCGTTTACATTCGGGGCATTTGAACAGAATGATTTGCTGGGCGTTGCGACATTGGTACAGGAAAATAAAATGAAGCTAAAGCATAAAGCGAACATTTTTGCCGTTTATGTTTCTCCAAAAAAGCGAGGGCTTGGCTTAGGTAAACATTTAATGTTAGCCGTCATTAATCAAGCAAAGGTATTAGCGGTCGTTGAGCAGATCAATTTAACGGTTGTGTCTTCCAATGATTCAGCAAAAGGGCTATATAAATCGCTAGGCTTTCAGGTGTTTGGAACAGAAAAGCGTGCGTTAAAAATAGGACAGCAATATGTTGATGAAGATTATATGGTGCTGTACATCTAGTAAAAAAAGAAATGCCTTTGAAGTCAGCCTTCAAAGGCTATAAATTTTTATGGTGAACTCCAATGGAACAATGAAAATAATGCAATGACTAAAGTAATACCAGCCATAACAAGTATAAGTAAAGTGCTAACAATAGGCACTTTCTTTTTAAGTAGCCATATACTCAACACAATAATAATAATTGATAAGGGGAGTGTTAGCCAAAATCCTAGATTACCTAAGTATTCGATTTGAATGGCGAATGAATCGTAAAAGTAATTATAGGAAATGCCAAGCATGATAAAAAGGGTCATGACAATATTCGGTGACAGCATGTTATTGTGATTCATAAAATCCCCTCCCATCTAAAAAGTATTTGTTCTTACATATATTGTATGAATTTGCACGGTTAAGTCACACGGCAGCATTCCTTTTAAAGAGTGCTGCCGTAAATTTTTTTAGGCTGATTATTGCTCCATTTTATCTAATAATCTCAAGATGACCGCTTCTAAAACCTCTATTTTCTTTTCGAATCGCACAAAGAGATAGATGGTAATGGCAATAGGGAAACCAGAGTTTCCAATTAAGCTAACCCATATTTGAATCGTTTCAGGTGTAATCATGACATCTTCCTCCTTCAATATTGTTGTGCCTTACAATGACTAAAGTGAATTGCTGCACCATAAAATCAATATAAATTAATCTTAAATAGAACATTTGTTCTGTTTTTGGTTTATAATAGAGAGAGGATATTCACTTTATTTAGCAAGAAGACGGATAGATAGGAGTGATAATAATGTGTAATGAGCATCAAAAAATAGAGGCGTTTTTTCGCAGGAATATAGAGCAGATTAAAAATCCAATTATTAGAAGTTTTTTAGCTGATGCTAAAAATCTTTATTTGGTTCAAAATGCCATTTTATATCCAACCGATTGTAATAGGAAAATGGTTGATGAAATTTTTCAAACTCACTATATAAGGGTTCGAAAAATAACATATGTCAGCAGTTTAATTTATTTCTTCAGCTTGGATTTTGATAAAAAAAGGAGAAGATTGCAAAACCGCTTCTTATTAATCGTAGATAATGACCTATTTGAGACTGAGTGTACTAGAGGAGACGTAAGAATTGAGGGAGGATTATTGGACATGGTTGAAAACGAACAGCTCTTTAAAGCTTTAAAAACATTAACGGGCAAGCAACTTCAAATTTTAGAGCTGATTTATGTCAAAGATTGTACGATTAAAGTAATAGCAGAAACATTACACACATCACCTCAAAATATATCCAATCTACATCGAAAGGCATTAAAGAAACTTCAGCAGATGCTTAAAAAAGGGGAGAGATAATCAATGGAAAACAACTACAATGAGGAGACGCTAATAATCATTGAGAACTTCATGCCAAAAATTAAGCAGTGTCTTCATCAAACAAGTTATCAGGACAGAGAGGATCTGGAACAGGAGATCAAATTAAAAATTATTGAAAAAATGGCGACAAAAGAATTTAAGGACACACCTGGATTTTGGGATTTCTTTACATGAAAAAAAGAAAAGAGCAATTTTCCTTTTTAATGGGATAATTGCTCTTTTGAAGCATTAACCTTTTAAGAAGTCTGGTTTAGCAAAGCTTGGGTTTGGATATGTGTAGAAGCCCTCGCCAGTTGCACGACCAAGCTTACCTTTTTCAATGTACTCTGTTTTTAATAGGTTAGCTAATTTTTTCATGTTTTCATCGTCAGTAGCATTTGCTTTCGCTTCCACAATGTTATAGGCTGTGTTAATGCCGACGATGTCTAGGATAGCAAATGGCCCAAGTGGAGCACCAGTACCAATCATCCATGTTTTATCAATCGTTTCTGGATCAGCTACTTCCTTTACAAGCAAAGATTCAGCTGCATCTAAAAATGGCACAAGCAATGAGTTTAAAATATAGCCAGGTTGTTCTTTATATAATGGTAGAGGTACCATGCCGATTGCACGTGCAAATTCTACAACCTCATCAAATACTGTCATATCTGTACCAGGGTGTTTCATAATTTCAGCTGTATTGTTTTTCCAAATAGTATTTGCAAAGTGGAGAGCTAAAAATTTCTCAGGGCGTCCAGTTGCCTCAGCAAATTGACTAGGTAATAAAGTAGACGAGTTTGTTGCAAAGATTGTTTTTGCTGGTGCTACTTTGCCTAGATTTGTGTAAAACTCAGTTTTGATGCTCACAACCTCAGGAATTGCTTCAATTACAAGGTCTGCATTCGCAACAGCTTGAGCTAAGTCACTATTAAAAGTAAGACGTGCATAAGCAGCATCTACTTCTTCTTGTGTTGCACCTAGGTCTTGTTGATACAAGGGTTTTAAATTTGTAATGCGATCCTGTGCATTTCTTAGAGCCTCGTCATTAATGTCGTAAACGGTTACATTAAAACCTTTGAAAGCAGATTGGTAAGCAATTTGACTTCCTAATACACCGCTACCTGCAACCGTAATGTTTTGATAATTCATCGAAATTCCTCCTTTGAAATTGTTACATTAATATAATAGTGTGGATAGTTAGATAATCCTTCGTTACAATTCCATACTACTTCTAACCTTCAATAAAAATCAAATGATAGACTCTAATATTATAGAGATATAAAGATTTATGTGATGTTCCTTATCAAGTATGTACCCAATAATAAAGAAATATAACGTTAAAAAGAACAGCTTTTAAGCTGTCCTCCATGTTAAAGATAATTCACTGTAGTAAACATGCCCCCAATACCAGGTGCGCCATTGTTTGTAACATGATGGGGCATATGGCAATGGATGGGCCAGATACCAGGGTTATTAGCCGTAAAGCTTATATCCCATGTTTCACCAGAGGCAACAAGAATGGTGTTTTTAGCAATTTGTGTGTGGCTAGCGATAGGAAAACCATCTGCCCCAACGACATGGAATTGGTGACCGTGTAAATGGATGGGATGGTGATGCATTTGGATGTTGCCAAAACGAATTTTTACAGTATCACCCAAATGTACGGCTAATGGCTTTGTGAAAGGATAGCATTTGCCATTGATCGTGAAGAAATTAAATTCAGGCTTAATAAAGTTTAAAGGATACGTACCTTTTGTAAGCTTCCCCCAGGATAATTGATCGACAGCCCATTCTTGTAATAGGCATAGATAATCCTTGTGCTGAGAAATGTTTTGTAAGCATGGGTCTTCAACGATAAATCCGCCTAAAAGGCCAGCATTATCTTGCACAGCGACATTCACATGCGAATGATACATATATGTTCCGGGAGGGTTTTTAATTGTAAAATGATAATCGAAATAATGCCCTGGCTCGATAAAAGGTGACGGTTCAATGGGAGGAACACCATCCATTGTGTTCGGGACAAGTAAGCCGTGCCAATGTACACTAGTTTTTTCAGGTAGTCGATTAATGACACGAATACATATATGATCCCCCGGATAAACACGAATGGTTGGCCCAGGTGTGGAACCGTTGTAGCCCCACGCCTGAATGAAGATTCCATCGACAAGCTCCCACGTTATTTCTTCTGCAATCAAAGTGAAAAACTTCGTACCATTTACTTGCATGACATAGGGTAAATCTTTAATACCAGGGGTGATAACCATAAAGAAGCCTCCTGTAAGCATGATTTTCTATTGTATGTTTGTCGTTGTTAAATTTAGGACATGTGAGGCGGATGGTTTCAATAGCATCTATGACTAGAAACGCACATAAAAATCATGCTAGTAATTAATATAAGGCGGTAATATTATTAAATTTTTTTAGAAATAATAAAAAATTACCTTGTCGCTTAATTGAATACATGCCGAAATAAAAAGGGAAGTAGTAAAATTTTAGTATGTAATAAATAGGTCTTTCTTATAATTATTGAATTATTTACATATTTTTATAGATTTACTAAGTCCTGTTTTAGTACACTTGGTGTATGAATTGAAGGAGGAAGAACGATGAAAAAAGTAATGTTAGCTGGTGCACTAAGTATTGCATGTTTAACAGGAGGATTTGGTGGACAGGCACAGGCACAGGAAACTGTAAATGTGGCAAATATTATCCATCCAAAGCAGGCTGTTGCAGCTACTAGTCAATTACAGGCAATGTCCTATCAAGATATTTATAAAATGCTATTGCTATCTAAAATAGGCTTTGAGAATGATGAAGTCTCGATTGTTACAACGAAAAATAGTATTACAGTAAAAATTTCGTTAGAGTCGATTCTTCAATCCTACAAGGATGGTACAAACCTATATCCAGAGGGAGAAAAAGAATTTAAAGAAAACTACGAAGAGCTTAAAAAGTTATTCGGTAATGCGATTCAAATAAAAATTACGCAAACTGGCAATGGTTTTAAGAGTGAAGTTTATACAGCAGGGAAATGGGAAGCTGTTAGCACAGAGGATTTAAATGATATGGTTCAAGTATTTGCTCGTGCAGATGTTGAGTTAAAGCCAGGTGGTTATTTTAAGGATGCCATTGGTCATTGGGCTGAGAGCTATATCCAATTGCTATATCAAGCTGATATTATCACGGGTACATCTGCCACAACTTTTAATCCGAATGGACAAGTAACTAGAGGAGAATTAGCGGCCATTATTTTCCGAGCATCTGGCTTAAATGTAAATGAAGATTATGAGGGACCAGCTACTTATACGGACCTGAATGGATTCTGGGGTGCAAAGGAAGTAGCAATTCTAGAAGAGTATGGCTTAATTGATATTTTTAATGGTGAAAAATTTGAGCCGAAAAAGCCTGTTACACGCGAGGAAATGGCATACATTACTGCTAGGTATTTAGAAAGTATGGAAGTTAATGTCTCACAAGTGAGCACAACTAATACTTTCACAGATAAAAATCAAATGCGTAAAGAAACAGTAGAAGCTATTGGTCTCTTACAGCATTTAGGAATTTTAAATGGCACGAATGGGAAGTTTAACCCGAAAGGAAATCTGACTCGTGCAGAGGTTTCTAAAATTTTAACGCTTACTTTAATGCTACTAAGTGAAGAAGAATAATGAAAAAGGATGTCTCTAATATTAGAGACACCCTTTTTTTACTCCACAAGTATATGGAAAATATAGCTGAGGAAATAGCCTAAAAAGAGGTAGATAAAAAATGATTTAAATGAGACTTTCTGTAGCTGATGCAAAATAAATTCAGAAATACTAGCCGTGGCAATTAATCCTATCGATATCCCCATTAAGACCCCCTGTGCTTTCTCCGTCAAAGACCAGTATTGTCCAAACCAAATAAAGATACTAAAGAAAATAGAGAAGATAAAGAAATAAATGAAAAGTCTCCATAGCTTCTCCCCCTGAGAAATAAGTGCGGTTGAAAGAGCAAAGCCTTCTGGGACATGGTGAAGAATAATAGAGGCTGTGAGCGAAATACTTAAGGCAGCATTTCCAAGTAAGTTTCCAACAGTGAGACTAATAGGGATTGTATGGATAATCATAGCTAGAGTTAGGAGAGAAACCGATGGATTTTGTGTATGTGAAGCATGAAATAGGGTGTCTAGTAGTTGAAAGATGAAATAACCGATAAAAATGCCTAGTATAATACCGAATGATTGATAGATTTGAAATGAAGAAGGGATGATATCTAGCACAAGTATGCCTACTAGAAAGCCCCCACATAATAATGATAATCCTTGTGTCGTATGCTGAAATAGCTTAGAGAAAATCCAGGCAATCGCACCCCCAATGCTCACACTGAAAAATAGAAATCCGCCAAGTATCATTGCACTCACCTGTAAAGTTCCTCCGCCCTATCATAAACTTGAATGTCATTTTTCCAAATATATGCTAATTGGACATGAATATGCTTGCAAGAATGTATCTAGAAAGCGGTGGATAATTTCATAATGTAGGAAAATAGCGAATTCATTCAATTGACTGAATATTAGTTTAATTTTATACTTTTTAATAGAAAGACCAGATTCATCGATTAAGCTCATATAGGGAGGAATGGTTGAATGAAATGGGATGCAAGTTATGATGTAGTTGTAGTAGGATCAGGTGCAGCAGGATTGACAGCAGGTTTAACAGCAAAATTACAAGGATTGAAATCATTAGTGATTGAAAAAACAGCTCGCTACGGCGGTGCTTCTGCTATTTCAGGCGGTGCCTTATGGATTCCGAATAATCATGTCATTAAAGGCGCAGGTGTTCCAGATACACATGAGCTTGCACGCCAATATTTAGATTCAACAATCGGTGATCGTGTGCCAGAAGCGTTAAAGGAAGCTTATATTACGAGAGGACCTGAAATGTTACGCTTTTTATACAATAAAACTAAGCATATACGCTTCCAGTATGCAAAAGGCTACTCGGATTATTATCCTGAAAAACCCGGTGGCTTGTCACAGGGACGTTCCATTGAACCACTGATTTTCGATTTAACGAAAATGGGTTCTTTAGCGAATACTATGCGTCGGGCAACACTATCAACAAAAGGCTTTACGATGAATAGTTACGAGTTTCATAAGGTGAATATGATTACACGGACGTTGCAAGGAAAAACGACTGCACTGAAATTAGGGGCGCGTTTAGTAAAATCAAAGGTGACAAAGAGTGACCCAGTAGCTTTAGGTGAGGCTTTAGTGGCACGTTTACGGCTCTCTCTTGCGGAGGCAAATGGCGAGCTTTGGCTATCGACTGTCTTTAAAGATTTCATTATGGACAAGGGACGAGTGATTGGCATCGTTGTGGAACGTGATGGGCAAGAGCAGCGCATTGAGGCAAAGAAGGGTGTTGTTCTTTCATCAGGTGGCTTTTCACATAATCAGGCACTCCGCGAAAAGTATTTACCTAGCCCAACGAATGCTGCGTGGACTTCTTCACCAGAAGGGCAGACAGGTGACATCATTGAACCTGGCGTGAAAATTGGCGCTACGTTAGATTTAATGGATAAAGTGTGGGGAGCGCCTTCTGTTATTGATCCGCAAGGGCAACCATTCTTCCTAGTGGCAGATCGCGGTGTACCGAATATGATGGTAGTGGATAGCACAGGGCAACGTTTTGTTAATGAAGCGGCACCCTACCATGAATTTGTAGAGAAAGTGTACAAGCATCAAGAAGCAACAGAGCAGGCTGTTCCTTCCTGGATATTGATTGATGCCTCTGCTAAAAGCCGTTATATTTTTACAGGGCTGTTTCCAGGACAAGCCTTCCCGAAAAGTTGGTATGATCATGGCATCGTGAAAAGTGCGGAGACGATTGAAGAGCTTGCCAGAGAAATGGATGTGCCAGCTGAGAGGCTAGTAGCGACGGTAGATCGTTTTAATGACTTTGCACGAAACGGTCATGATGATGATTTTTATCGAGGAGATAGCGCCTATGATAATTACTATGGGGACCCGACATTACCAAATCCAAATTTGGCAGAGATAAAGAAAGCCCCGTTCTATGCATTGCGTTTATATCCAGGAGATATTGGTACAAAAGGTGGTTTAGTTGTGGACGAATATGCTCGGGTGATTAAGAAAGATGGTGAACCAATTGAAGGTTTATATGCTTCTGGCAATTGTTCAGCGTCTATTATGGGAGAAACGTATCCCGGACCAGGAGCGACCATTGGACCTGGTATGACTTTAAGCTATGTGGCGACAACATATATGGCCAAAGGAGTAGCAAAAGAAGAGGCATCACTTGTGAATGTATAAATTGGATGGAACCCTTCCAGCACGCTGATGAGGAAGGGTTTTTACATTGGGGAAATGTTCTAACACTTTCTTGCTAGGAATATAGTGGCTACTAAATGTATGGCGATGAAAACGGAAAAAGGAGCGATTTAGTACGTTGCTAGCTTATAGACTCATCACGGACATTGAAACATTAGAGCCCTATAGAAGTACTTGGTCAGGAATACTTGAACGAGAGCATAATAATAATCCTTTTATTGAATACGAATGGATCTCAACGTGGTGGACAACACTAGGGGCTCATGACAATGTAGAGATTTATGTAGTCGAAAATGAAGGCATGGCCATTGCTTTTTTTCCGTTCATTCATTCTGTGAGGTATGGAATCCATCATTTTAGCTTTATAGGACAAGGATTTGCGACCTATATGGAAGTCATAGCAGAAAAGCGATGGCTAGAGCAGGCAATTGCTTATTTAATAAAGGAATTTAGCCAAAAATATAAGCGTTATTTGTTAGTATTTCATGGCTTGTTAGAAAGTAAAATTACCTCGCAAGCGCTTGAAAAGTATGCCATAGAATACCAGATGCCTTATTCTATATTTCGAACAGTAACATCCTATATAGATTTTCAATCGATCTCATTGGATGAGTTTTTGAAAAAGCACCGGAAAAAATTCAAAGGCTTGAAGCGCCGTGAACATAAATTAAGGTCACTTGGTCAAGTAGTCTTTCAAAGTGTGAAGCACAATCATATACAGGATATGTTTACGTTATTTACAAGAAGATGGCAAAAGAAAATTGATAAAAGTGGTTTTACAGCAAAGCAAACTCGCTTATTTTATGAACGATTAGCCAAAACGAACAGCAAGGTATTACGAGTAGAAGTAGATCATTTGCAATTTGAAGGGCAGTGGATTGCTTTTACCATTGATCTATGCTGTAGAGAGCGTAACTTCTGTCAGGCAATGGGACATGAGCCTGATTTCAATCTATTTGGTCCTGGTCGCATCATAGAAAAAGAAAATATGTTAAAAGCCCATGACTCTGGCTATCGTTATTATGACTTAGGAAGTGGCTATGAGCCATATAAGTTTGAATGGTATACACATATTGATTTCACAAGGAAGTTTGTCATGAGTACAAAAGGGGTCAAAGAGCGTGTTATTCGAACATGGATGGTATTTCGTGATCGCCTGAAAAGTCTATTAACGAATAATCATCAGCTAGTGAAATTGAAGAGAGATCGACTAGGGGAACTGCGTTATTTTGTGAAGAATGCCAGTGCAAAAAATTGGTTAAAGGCTTTAACAAGCAGACTCCAACGAATTCTAGCCATTCATATATTAGACGTTTATATCGCAGAGCAAAATCAAGCAAAAGAATTAGTAAACTTTCAAGAGATAACAATGAAGGATATCATGACGCTGAATGAGCGAGCACATTATGTTGCAAGTTTCTATAAGGGCTATCGGCTGTTTGGGGAAAACAATCAAGTTTTATATAGGAGACACGATAAAATAGCAATTGAAGAAATGCTTGACTATTCTTATGAGCTGCCAGAAAATATGTCCTTTATCAGGGAATATGATAGCCAGCGACTAGCTGACATTGTGGCTGATGTGCAGCGTGAAGGGAGAGCGGTTTGTACAATCGCTTCATGGTATGATGGACACAGGCGGCGCAAGCTTCAGTATGCTGGGTTCCATAAGGTAGCCAAAATTCACATTGTGAAGTTGTTCAAATGGCGAAAAATATATCAATTCTAAAAAATAACACCCTCAGCAAAAAAAGCTGAGGGTGTTTCATTAAAAATGAATACCAGGTTTATCGATTAGTTTACAGCCTGTACCATATTTTGCTTTTAACGCACCTTTGAAATGAGTGTGCTCAAGTTCAGGGAATGTTTGCTTCCAAAGCTCAAAGACATTATGACTGGATGCTTTGCCATCCTTCGTTAGTCGTGCAATATGGAAGCCGTATTCGTCATTACAACGAGCTAAAGGACGATTTTCACGGACCGTTAAAATGCGACCACTCACAGTCATTTCATATAGCCCTTCATAGCCAGCAATAGCACGGCTTTCTTCTGTTTCTTCAGCTACAGTTTCTTCCTTTTCTATCGCTGGTGCTACTTTTTCTTCTGTTGCTGCCTGTTGATTAGAAGTTTGCGTTTCCTCATTGCTGCTTGCTGCTGGAAGTTGTTCAACAACGACAAAATCTTTATTAGAAGCTTTATCGCTCATTGTCGCCATAACGTTCATAATAGAACCAACATAACGTAAAGGTTTATCTCGCCCTTCTTCAAAGACAAAAATATTATATTCGGTTTTATTGATCTTTTTCATAATAATATTGCCTGTTGTAATTGTAAAACCGATAAACTTATTCTTTTTAAGTGCTTGTATTGCTTCTTGCTTTGTTAAAATCATTTGAAAATCTCCTAAATAATTATTTATTCTATTCTACCATAAAAATTATCATCTTGTTTTTCGTAAAATTATGGATTATTTTGTTCGTTAAAGGAAAACATCCCTATTTTCTCAAATTCAATAATGGTACGATGAAGAAATAAAACGTCTCCAAAGAGGAGTCGAGCATCAATAGAGATTATTTAGTAGGGAGTGTTGATAGGTTGATCAATGTGCTAGGGGGCATCGGTTTATTTTTACTTGGGATGACGATGCTAACTAACGGTTTGAAGGAATTGGCAGGAGATGCCTTGAAAAAATGGCTAAATCGTTTTACAGGTGGGACCATTAGTTCTGTATTATCAGGAACATTGATGACGATGCTAGTGCAATCCTCCACCGCCACTACCTTGATTACCATTGGTTTTGTCAGTGCGGGTCTCCTCACGTTTGTCCAATCAATTGGTGTCATTATTGGCGCCAATATTGGGAGTACAAGTACTGGTTGGATTATTTCACTAATCGGCTTCAAAATTAATATGCAGACAATGTCACTGCCTTTCATTGCTCTTGGTGTGTTTGTGCAATTGCTTGCTCCTCGTGACTACAAAGCAGTTGGTGGGCTAGTTACTGGTTTTGGATTATTATTCTTAGGTATTGATGTCCTGCAGGGAGGAATGGCAGCTGTACAGGATAAAATTCCATTCGATGCATTTAGTGCAAATTCTATTAGTGGAATACTAATTTTAATTGTTTTAGGTCTTATTATGACAGTTATTATGCAGGCTTCTAGTGCCGCAATCGCCGCCACTTTAACAGCTTTATATGCAGGCGCTATTGATTTTGAACAGGCAGCTTATTTAGTTATTGGCCAAAATATTGGTACGACTGCTACAGCATTATTTGCTGCAATTGGTGCATCAACAGCTGCTAAACGAACAGCCGTGACACATGTATTGTTCAACGTAGTAACGGCTATTCTAGTAACATTTGGTGCAACGTTTATGTTCACTCTAACCGAATTTGTCACGAAATCCATCAATGGTAGCTTCGATGAAACATTAGGCATTGCTGTTTTCCATACATTATTTAGTGTCATCGGAGCCATTCTTTTTGTGCCTTTTGTACGCCCTTTCGCAAAGGCTATTGAAAAAATGATTCCTGAAAAAGGAAATCATTTAACACGGAATTTAGATGATAGTGTAGCTAAATTACCAGGGGTAGCTGTAGAAGTATCCTTCAATACGTTACAGGACATTACCAAGGAATTGACGACTGTCATTGTTATCCTTATACAAGGGAAAAAACGAACAGCCGAAATAGACAGTCAATTAGCTCAAATTGATGAGGCGATTGAAAAAACACGTTTATTTATGGATGCTATACAATCTTCTTCGCAAAAGGAACGTTCTAAGCATATAGCACTTTTACATGCTTTAGATCATTTGTACCGTCTATCTAAGGCATTACGTGAGCAGAACCCTAATGCCTTCCAATTACAGGTGACGTTAACTCAAAAATGGTTAGAGGTATTGGAAAAAGTTCTATTGATTATCGATGAGGATGAGCGTTTACCTGAGATTGCAACTCTGCTTGAGGTTACATCCTCCGAAATGGCGGCAGTTCGACGTGACAAACGAAATGCGTACTTCGAGCATACTGTTGAAAATGTGGTAGAGTTAGAGACAGCCGTATCGAAAGTGGAGGCTTTACTGTGGCTTGATCGCCTTATTTATCACTATTGGCGTACAACGGCTCGCCTTGCTGAGTATCAAACCGTAACTAAAAAAGGTCGTCATGTTGAGGCAGAAAAAAACACAGCAATAGTTGAATAAAAGGAATACTCATCTCCAGAAGGAGGATATAGAATGGTTCAGCATCAATTTACAATGGATTTAACATGGGCAGAGGGAAGAAATGGTACAGGGAACATCAAAGCAAGCAATTTGCAAACAGAAATTTCTATTCCTCAGGAAATGAATGGACCTGGCATTGGGACAAATCCTGATGAAATGCTGTTAGGGGCAGCGGCAACGTGTTATTTAATTACATTAGCAGCCCTCCTTGAAAGATCAGAAATTGAGGTGCAGCAATTATCCATGCAAGCGCATGGATTTGTCAGTGTAGAAAATGGTGTATTTACTTATGAGAAAATTGTGCATAACCCAACGATTGTTGTCCAAGCATTATCAGAACAACTTGCAAAAAGAGTGGAACGTTTAGCACAAAAGGCGGAACAAACGTGTATGATTAGTAAAGCGTTAAAAGGTAACGTTATGATTGAATGTGATGTTCAAATTTTGGAAGCAAGCATATAATAAGGCAAAAAGAGTTATTCAGCATAGGTCGCTGATATAACTCTTTTTTTTATAAAAAGAGGCACTTTTTTTTAATAGTTCTAGAAATGTTCAAAATGAATATATAGTGATAAGTGCTAAAAAAATGCAAAGGATGATGTATTGCACGTTCAGACAGCTCAGAATCTCACATTCTATGGTCAGTACGGCAAAAGAATATTTGATATAGTTGGAGCATTATTTTTACTTTTCATGACAATCCCTCTTATGCTAATAGTATTCCTCATTTTACTCATGACGACAGGTCGCCCTATTTTCTTTAAACAAATAAGAACTGGCCTCGATCATCACCGCTTTGTGATTTGGAAGCTACGAACCATGTGTATTCAAGCTATTCCAGTGAATATGCCTGCTATTTGTGCTGACGGTATCCCTGATGATTATTATTTTAAAACAGAGCAAGATACACGGATTACAAAAGTGGGTGCTATCCTTCGAAAGCTCAGTATTGATGAAATTCCACAACTTTTAAATGTGTTAAAGGGTGAGATGAGCATTGTCGGACCACGCCCAGAGGTTCCCACCATTACAAATGCGTATAACCCGCTACAGGCCAGGCGTCTGAAGGTAAAACCCGGCTTAACGGGTCTTGCCCAAATTAACGGTAGGTCGAATATTTCACATGGACAAAAAATTTCTTATGATGTTGAATACGTTGAAAATTATTCCTTTTGGATGGATGTTCAAATTGTGTTGAAGACACTTTATGTCGTAGTAGCAAGAACAGGTGCCTATTAAAGAAATAAGGAGTGGCTAGACTGAAGATTGTTCAGCTTATTACACGAATGGATAAAGTGGGAGGAGCACAAAAGCATGTGGAGGCACTTGCTATCCAGCTCAAACAAGATGGGCATGAAGTCACTGTCGTGACAGGTTCCTATCAGCCCTCATTATGGTGCTTACAAGAACAACAAATTCCAGTGATCACCATCCCTACCTTGCAAAGAAATATTCATGTAACGAAAGACTTTCAAACATTTTGGCAATTAAGAGCAATCTTCAAACGAATACAACCTGATGTTGTAGCCACCCATTCATCTAAGGCAGGTGTAATAGGTCGTGTCGTTGGCAGTTTACTACGTATCCCAACTGTTTTTACTGCACATAGCTGGAGTTTTACAGAAGGTGTTCCCCGCAAGAAAAAGCTACTCTATCATCGGGTGGAAAAATCGGTTCAGCCATTCACAACAAAAATAATTACAGTATCTGAATATGATCGGGAACTAGCCCTCTTGGAAAAGGTTGCGCCCGCTCATAAATTGCTGACCATCCATAATGGAATTGATCGAATTGAGAGAAGCAAGGCAACTGAAAAGACATTCGTGGAGCAGCCAATCATTATCATGGTTGCTCGTTTTGAAGTGCCAAAAAGACAGGATATTTTACTAAAGGCATTAGCAGAGCTCACAGATCTATCTTGGCATCTTCAATTAATTGGGGATGGCTCTTTACGTCCAGCTCTTGAGGATTTCGTTGTTCAGCATGGTTTAACGAATCGTGTAACCTTTTTAGGCAATCAATTAGACGTTCATTCATATCTAGAGAAGAGCCATGTATTTGTATTGTTGTCAGATTGGGAAGGCTTGCCGATTTCTATCATTGAAGCAATGCGTGTAGGTCTTCCAATTATTGCAACAAATGTAGGTGGTGTGAACGAACTTATTGCAGATAAGGATAATGGATTTTTAGTAGGGCGAGAAGAATATGAATTATTGAAGAAGAGGCTTCGTACATTGTTAATGGATACTATTTTAAGGCAACAAATGGGGAATGCAAGTGAACGTCGTTACTTGCAGGATTTCACGTTTATCCCCATGTATCAAAAAACAGTAACAGTGTATCAACAGGCTGTTTCAGAACTTGTGAAGAAAGGGGATTAAATTGCAATTAATTCGCATTAGAACAGATGATGAGCTTATGTGGTACAAGGAAATTTGGGATGCCATTTTAGAAGCAGAGGACAATGATAACCCGTTTATAGAATTTGCTTGGTTTTATAATTGGTGGCAAATTGTAGGGCGTAAAGAACGAGTTGAGCTTTACGCCATTGAACATGACGGGACAATCATTGCGTTTTTCCCCTTTAAGGTATCTGTTCGATGGGGGATAAGAGTGTATGCCTTTGCAGGTGAAAATATTGCTAACTATACAGGGGTTGTTGCCAAACATCAATGGTTACCACAAGCAACGACCTTCGTATTTGATGAACTGATTAAGAGGCATCGGCATATTGTTTTTTCACTGCATGGCTTATTAGAAAGTAAAGTGTCTACAAAAGTCGTGGAGCAATACTTTGTAGAGCGACAATTACGTACAAGTATTTTCCGTGTTGTGACACCCTATCTCGCCTTTTCAGAAGTAGATTTTCAGCATCATTTCCAGCAACGGCGAAAAATGCATGGTGTTGATCGTCGCGAACGAAAGCTCCGAAATTTAGGCTCTTTAACAATGCGTGAGCCATCACAGGACGAGCTTTGGCAAATGTTTCGGTTGTTTGATAGACGCTGGGCAAAGAAGCTAGATACAAGTGATTTTACAAAGGGCAAGAAAAGAGATTTTTTTGAGCGTCTTACAATGCTAAAAGGAGAGGCATTACAGGTGGAGGTCGATGCACTTGTTTTTGAAAACCAGTGGATTGCTTTCACCTATGGTCTTGGCTGTCGTGGTCGTTATGTAACTTATGCTCTGGCACATGAGCCAACCTTCAATTTATTTGGTGCAGGTCGTATAGTCAATCAGGAAACCATTCAGCGAACGTTTGCAGCAAACTATAACTTATTTGATATGAGCATTGGCTATGAGCCTTATAAATTTGATTGGCGTTCTAGCATTGATTTTACGAGGCATATGCTTGCTAGCAGTGGTACGAAACGTACAAATCTATTGGCAGGTTTTTTGACGCTAAAGGAACGGCTCAAAGAACACGTAAAGGGCAATCAACGAATTGTGGACTGGAAGCGTAATACACTGGGCTATTTACGTTATTTAGTAAAGTATGGAAAGATAAAAGATTGGCTAGAATATGGACAACAATTCGTAGAAAAATGTATTCGTTTGAAACAAGTGGAGCTGTATGAATTATCCCCATTAGAGGACGTATCGCCACAGCAGCCTGTAGGTAATTTATTTGAAGAAATGTCCATTCAGGAAGCGATGCAGCTTGATCAGGAAGAAGTCATTGCTCTTTATTATAAGGGCTATAAGATCTATAAAGACTCCTTTGCGGAAACGAATAAGCCAGCCTTTGCGTTACATGCCTCCAATTGGCGTGTAGATTCAATGAAAATTGTAGAAGCCTTACCGAAGGAAACCTATTTTTTAGCCTATGATGTTTTCAAACAAATCGATATTATTACAGCGTATTTCCGAAAAATAAAACCAGCACAAACATTGTGGGTAACAGCAAGCTTTTGGCAATGGCGGAAACGTAAACGTTTAGTACAGCTAGGCTATAAACCTATTTCTCGAATGAAACATTATAAAATCGCTCGTTTTGAGCGACAGCGTGTAGAAAAATATACAGAGAGTGGGGGCGATGTTCATTCTGTCCATTAAAAGTAAGCGATGGAATATCGCAATGCAGCATTTTTATTTTTTAGAAAAACCAGCGAATTTTCGAAAATCAATGAAAGTCGTAGGGTATACACATTCATTGGTACCTAGTCGAAAGCTTGTAAAAAGTGAAACGATTCACATTCATTTGCAAGAGCATGAGCTATCATTGTATTTAGCGCTTTCTGAAGGCAATCGCAAAATTTTACGACGTGCCCAAAAGGAATCTTATCAAGTCATTTTGTATAAAGAGCCATCCCTGGAGAACTTACGAGCCTTTCAGCAATTTTATAATCATTTTGCAAAAAGAAAAAAGCTTGAAGCGATTGGCAAGTCGCAAATGGAAACTATTATGCTCCTCAACGAACAGGGGGCATTATTATTATCTGAGATCCAAAGTATTTGTGGACAAACATTGTGCTATCGATTAGATATTGTACATGAGAAAAAAGCGATGTCCTATTATGTGGCAACTTGTCATGCATCAGCTATGCCAGCTCATTTAAAACGCCCAATCCGTTATGCTAATCGTTTTTTAATCTGGCATAACCTACTGCATCTAAAAGCACAAGGGTTTGTTTTATATGATATGGGTGAGTTAACGGACAATCGAAATGTACGAGCCTTTAAATTAAGCTTTGGAGGCAAGCTTGTCCATGTTTACTCAGGCTATATTACTCAATCCAAAATACGTGCACTGTTACTAGGTGTGCAAAAATGGAGGAAGTAGTTACATGAATGGTGGGGGTCTCGTTATTTCATTAGATTTTGAGCTGAATTGGGGTGTCCATGATGTATTTCGATATGGACAATATAATAAGAACCTTTATGGTGTACGGAAAGCCTTGCCCAGGATACTAGCGTTATTTGAGCAATATGACATACATGCGACTTGGGCTACAGTCGGATTATTGTTTGCAGAATCAAAGGCAGAAATGGCTCATTATTTACGAGGTATCCCTGTGAAATATGATAACATGCGCTTTGCGGCGCATAGCCAGCTAGCAAAAGTAGGCGAAAATGAACAAGAGGATCTCTTGCATTTTGGGAAATCATTAATTGAGGAGATTAAACGTACACCACATCAGGAAATAGGAAGTCATACCTTTTCTCATTTCTATTGCTTAGAGAATGGTCAAACAGAAGCAGCCTTTTGTGCAGACTTACATGCGACAAAAACGATTAGTGAGGGGTATGTTGCTCCGATGAAATCCATAGTCTTTCCCCGTAATCAAGTAAACAAAGATTATTTAGCAGCGTGTTTAGAAGCGGGCTATGTTTGCTACAGAGGTACCGAAAATCATGTTCTGTATGATGCCCAAAAGTTTACGAAAAAGGGGAGAATTTTGGGTGCCAAAAAGTGGCTAGATAGCTATTGGAATCTAACTGGTCATCATATGGCTACACTGGAGGATATGCAAGAGGACCAACTAATTAATATTCGATCAAGTGCCTTTTTAAGACCTTATTGTAGTCCGTTACGTGTATTCGAGGGTTTAAAAGTAAATCGCATAAAGGAAGGCATGCTCGAAGCTGCTCAGGCACAAGCATTTTATCATTTATGGTGGCATCCTCATAATTTTGGCAAACATCTTGATAAAAATTTAGCTATGCTAGAAGAGCTATTAAGTTATTTTCAGACCTTGCGCAGTCAATATGATTTTCAAAGTTACTCCATGTATGAAGTAGCAGAACTTTGTGAAAGTCGTTCTAAACAGCAGAAGTAGAGGATTCGAGTGCTTTTATTAAAAGTAGAGAATTTTTGGAAACAAAGTTGGGGTTCACATCTTCTTTACGAAGGGTGGCTTGCTCATGAAAGTGGTCCAATATAGCTCTCGAGGTGAGAAAGCCGCTTATAAAGAAGAACAAGGCGTTCTAAAATAGTGGTAACTCTCGTGAAAGACACCAACTCGGGACGAAAAACAAATATTTATTCATATAAAATGGGCAGAGCAAACTGATTTCTAGTTTGCTCTTTTGTTGTATAAGGAGAAAATTTAAAAGAAAAGAGGAAAAAAGAAAAACAGTGACGAAGTTGAATGTACGAATGGTACTATTACTATAGAGGATATATGTTAAGACTTTTTAGGGAGAGCATAAGTTCGTATAGGTCAATTTAACTTGAATAGAAAAGATATAAAGGTGGTAGATGAATATGTTTATACAACCAGAATGCCAATGGAAGCAAGAAAATGGATCAGCGATGCATCAATGGATAAAGCAGCAGCTAAATCCGAACCCGAATGATGTGGATATTGTCGTATATGGTGCTCTTTTATCGTATGCCAGTGGAGCCTCAACAAAAGCGCAATACCCAACAGCATTTCGGAAAGCTTGGCCAAGCTTTCAATCGTATAATTTAGATGAGCAGATAAATTTACGTGCGCTATCAGTCGTTGATATAGGAGATGTGGCGATTCATGAACAAGATAGAATGCTTTCAGAATCGGCCATCGAGGCGGCAGCGGAAAATTTAAGTATCGCCTTTCAAAAAAGCTTTACTTGTTTGATTGGAGGCGATCATGCCATTACAGCATGCTCACTAAAAGGCATAAAGAATGCTTTTCCACAAGATCGGATTGGCATTATTCAAATTGATACGCATCTAGATGCAAGAAATCAAGAGGAGGTTGGTTTAGCGCAAGATTCGCCAATCCATCAGTTAATGGCAGCAGGGGTTGTGGAGGGGAAACATGTGTATAATGTCGGTCTGCATGGCTTTTTTAATTCTCCTGAAATGATTCATTATGCAAGAGAGCAAGGGATTCATATGATTACGTTAAAGCAAATGCGACGTGATGGTATTCAGCTCACAATCCGCGAAATGCTACGTCAGCTTATGTATGAGGTAGATCGCATTTATGTTTCCGTTGATTTAGATGCTCTTGATATTATGTTTGCGCGCGATGTTCCGGCAGCAACACCAGGTGGTTTAACGGCCTATGAATTGTTTGATATTCTTAAACTAATTGGTGAAAATGAAGGGGTTCGTCATATTGATTTTGTTTACGCCGACCCGAAGGAAGGAGTGCTGCGTCCAGAAACTGTTAAGATTGGAGTGACAGCTTTTTTACAATGGTTAACAGGGATTCAACTGGATCACCGCAATCGCATCTCGAAAAAAGGGAAGGTTATGTTGTAAAGTAAGCGTATTTCCGTGTATTAACAATGCTGATTATTGAAAGTTTGCTATAATGTTTAAGTAGAAAACAATAATAGATACAAACTTTGTATTGTAATAGAGAGGAAATATAGCATGACAACAAAACCAAAACTATTGATTATTGACGGGATGGCACTGTTATTCCGGTCATTTTTCGCTTCCGCTGCAATGGGGCATTTTATTCGTCTGGCAGATGGAACACCGACTAATGGAGCCCAAGGATTTGTGCGACATGTGTTAACGGCACAATCGATCATGAAGCCAACGCATATGGCTGTTTGCTGGGATATGGGGGCACATACATTCCGCAATGATTTATATGATGGCTATAAAGCGAATCGCCCAGCACCACCAGAGGAAATGCTCCCTCAATTTGATATGGCGAAAAATTTATCACAGCAAATTGGCTGGCAAAATTTCGGAGTGAAGGGCATGGAGGCTGATGATTTAATTGGCTCGATGATTACCAAATGGCAGGAACAGGCAGATATTACTGTCATTAGTGGTGATAAAGACTTGCTTCAGCTTTTAAGACCATCTACAGAAATTGCTTTTATGAAAAAAGGCTACACAGAATACGATATTTATACACATGCTCGCTTTAAAGAAGAATATAGTATTGAACCAACACAGTTTGCACAGGTTAAAGCCTTTATGGGTGATACAAGTGATGGCTATCCAGGTGTGAAGGGGATTGGTCCTAAGCAAGCACTAACTTTAATCCAAACATATGGCTCGATTGACAAAATTTTAGCGTCGCTCGGTGAATTAAAGCCAGGGCAACGGACAAAAATTCAAGAGAATTTGAACATGCTGAAATTATCCCATGAGCTTGCAACAATTCAAACGAATGTTCCAATTGATGCCGATTTTACAAGCCTTATGTTACCAAACTATGAACCGCAAATTTTTAAAGAGATAGAAGAGAGTGGCTACACGCTAATTGCAAAGCATGCACGCTCATTATATTCCCTTATTTAATGGATCATCACAGAGTATAGCAATATGCTCTGTTTTTTTATGAGAAATGAGTGGAGAGAGCAAATAAGGACGTTTCATTATTTGCCCTACTGAGGTGTTATTTTAACGAACGATAATACTTTGTCATTGTCTTTGTAGAGAGCCTGCCGAATTTGACTGTCACGTTGTGGCCCACCATTATCATGAAATATTAACGATAACGTATCATTTTTTATGGTATAGCCAATAAGCGGTACCCAATGGTAGGCAAAGGTTGATTTTTTATTCTGCCACTGTAGGCTAAAATAGCGGTCAAAACGCATAGCAACAGGGCGACCTGCGTCAATTTCTTGTAAAGCTTCTTTTAGTGAACAAGTTCGAATATCCCAGGTGGGTTGCAGTTCGCGGAGGTTGTGAATCAGTCGCCATTTAAACAAACCAATTTTTGTGCCACCAAGCTGTCGATAAAGCTTATTAATAGAAGGAGCTGAACTGTTCAAATAGTTTAAAATGACGTAAATCGTAGTGGGCCCACAGGCAGAATTTCGATAGCTTGGTGCAATGGATGCATCATATTGTGATGTTCCATATAAAGCCAATTGTTGGTGCATCATGTTTCCCTTCCAAAAAGAGCTGCATTTCAAGAAGAAATGCAGCTCTTTTTTCATTATTATTGTGCAGCTAAAAATTCTGTTACTTGCTGAGGTGTTTTGGCATTGGCACTGTGTAAGTGTGCAAGTTTTTCACCGTTTTGGAAAATCAATAAGCTTGGGATTCCCATAACATCATATTTGTCAGCGATTTCTGGAAGCTCATCACGATTTAGCTCATACCAATCATATTGGTTGTACTCTTCAATGATTGGATCGATGAACATATTCATGCGTGTGCAATCTGGGCACCAGCCAGCGTAAAATTTCACTAGCACCTTTTGGTCACCAGCGATTAGTTCATTAAATTGTTCTGCAGTAGTAATTGTTTTCATCAGTATTCACTCTCCTTGCTTTTCATTCTACACATTTTTCTCTCAACCTGAAAGTTTTCTGTTTGGCTGTTTTGAGCGCTACATATTGTCTGCTTTTAGCTCGTAAAGAACAAAAAAAGATGTATATTGCAAAAATAATTCTTGAAAAAAGATTGCTAAATTAGACAAAATAATCTACACTAAAAACAGAAAAGTAGTTTTATCTTCATTCATTAAGAGTTGTAATGAGAACGGAGATAAACCTTAGTAGTGCTTGGTTGAATGGAGTGAATCTCATCCAACAACAAGACAAAAATCCACTAAGGTACACTTGATATTTTTTTGGCCAAAAAATGAATGGCTATTCATTCAATGGGAGAATAAGGGGGAATTGCTTGTGACTTACAACATTAAAAAAGCAGCTGTTCTAGGTTCTGGGGTGATGGGCTCTGGAATTGCAGCACATTTAGCAAACATCGGTATACCAACATTACTATTGGATATCGCACCGAAGGAACTGACGCAAGAGGAAGAAGCAAAGGGTCTTTCTTTAGCGCATCCAGCTGTAAGAAATCGTATTGTAAACGGAGCTTTGCAAAAGTTATTAAAGCAAAAGCCAGCACCACTTACTTCTAAGAAAAATTTATCACTACTAACGGTTGGCAACTTTGAAGATGATCTAGGGAAACTAAAAGATGTAGATTGGATTATCGAAGTTGTTGTGGAAAATTTACCAATTAAACAAAGTCTCTATGAAAAAATTGATGCTGTTCGTACACCGGGAACAATCATTAGTTCAAACACATCTGGTATTAGTATTGATGCTATGGCAGAGGGACGTTCAGATGATTTTAAAAAGCATTTCCTTGGCACACACTTTTTCAACCCACCTCGCTATTTAAAATTACTAGAGGTGATTCCTGCTAATACAACTGCTCCTGAAGTAGTTAGTTTCATGAAAACATTTGGGGAAGATGTGCTTGGTAAAGGTGTTGTACTGGCGAAGGACACACCAAACTTTATTGCAAACCGCATTGGAACATATGGTTTACTGATCACATTACAGGAAATGTTAAAAGGTGGTTATTCAGTTGGTGAAGTAGACTCTGTAACAGGTCCACTTATTGGTCGTCCAAAATCTGCAACTTTCCGTACACTAGACGTTGTTGGTTTAGATACATTTATTCATGTAGCAAAAAATGTTTACGACCAAACAATAGGTGAGGAACAGCAAGTATTTGCAGTACCCGAGTTTTTACAAAAAATGGTTGAAAACGGCTGGTTAGGTGCAAAATCGGGTCAAGGTTTCTTCTTAAAACAAGGAAAAGAGATACTTGAGATTGATCCAACAACATTATCGTATAGTCCAGCGAAAAAGTTAAAAACAGCTTCTATTGAAATGGCGAAACAAACACGTGGGTTAGCTAATAAAGTGAAGGCATTAACCTATGCAAAGGATCGTACAGGTGAGTTATTGTGGGGGATCTTTGCTCCAACATTAATTTACTCAGCACAGCTACACGGTGAAATTGCAGATGATGTTGTAGCCATTGATAATGCTATGAAATGGGGCTTCGGCTGGCAACAAGGACCATTTGAAATTTGGGATGCTATTGGTGTACAAGAATCTGTAGCAAAAATGGAGGCTGAAGGTCGAGAAGTCCCTGCATTTGTCAAAGAGATGTTAGCGAATGGCTTTGAGACATTTTATTCTGAATTAGATGGCGATTTAGCTTACTATGATGGTTCGCAATATGTGAAAGTTCCAGTCAATGAAAAAGAGATTAACTTAAAGCGCTATAAGAAAAAGCATGGCGTTATTAAATCAAACACAGGTGCTAGTTTAATAGATTTAGGTGATGGAGTTGCACTGCTTGAGTTCCATTCACAATCGAACGCAATCGGTTTAGATATTATCCAAATGATTAACTTTGCGGTTGATGAAGTAGAGGCTAACTATAAGGGCTTAGTAATCGGCAATCAAGGGAAAAACTTCTGTGTAGGTGCAAATCTAGGGATGATTTTAGTAGAAGCACAGGATGATAATATTTTTGAGCTAGATTTCGTGATTAAGGCATTCCAAGATGCTATGCAAAAAATCAAATATTCACGTAAGCCTGTTGTGGCAGCACCTTTTGCCATGACATTGGGTGGAGGAGCAGAGGTTTGCTTACCAGCTGCACATATTCAAGCAACGATGGAAACGTATATGGGCTTAGTGGAAGTTGGCGTTGGTTTAATTCCAGGCGGCGGTGGTAATAAAGCGCTTTATCAAAAATTCCTAAAGGGCTTACCGAACGGCGTAGATGTAGACTATCAACATATTGCTAATAAAGTATTTGAAACAATTGCAATGGCGAAGGTTTCAACTTCTGGTGAGGAAGCACGTGAAAATAACTTCTTAAACTTTGCAGATGGTATTTCTGTTAACCCAGACCATCAACTATATGATGCGAAGCAAGCTGCATTAGCGCTTTACGAAGCGGGCTATCAACCACCTGTTCCAACAAAAGTGCCAGTGGTCGGTGCATCAGGCTACGGAACATTACTCATCGGTGCGCAAGGCATGTTTGAGTCAGGTTTTATTAGCGAACATGATTTAAAAATTGCTAAAAAATTAGCTTATGTCATTGCGGGTGGTAAGGTTCCGTACGGTACATTAGTTGACGAACAGTATCTATTGAACTTAGAGCGTGAGGCTTTCCTTAGCCTTGTTGCTGATCCACTTTCTCAGCAAAGAATGCAACACATGCTGTTAAAAGGTAAACCACTTCGTAACTAATTGACAAAATAGATCAATCTTGCACATGAAACAAAGGGGGATTAATACGATGCGTGAAGCCGTTATTGTAGCAGGAGCACGAACTCCAATTGGAAAAGCAAAAAAAGGTTCTTTAGCAACAGTAAGACCAGATGATTTTGGTGCTGTTGTAGTCAAAGAAACATTGAAAAGAGCGGGCTATGAAGGACCGATTGATGATTTAATTTTAGGCTGTGCGATGCCTGAAGCAGAGCAAGGGATGAATGTAGCACGTAGTATTGGGGCACTAGCAGGATTACCAGATACAACTCCTGCGCTAACGATTAATAGATTTTGTTCATCAGGTTTACAGGCAATTGCGTATGCAGCAGAACGAATTATGCTAGGTCATTCAAAGGTGATTCTAGCTGGCGGTGTCGAGTCTATGAGTATGGTGCCGATGGTGGGGAATACACCACGCTTAAATCCGACATTAGCTGAAACGGCTCCGCAATATTATATGGGTATGGGGCATACGGCTGAGGAAGTGGCTCGCCAGTACAATGTTAGTCGTGAAGATCAAGATGCTTTTGCAGTTCGCTCGCATGTTCTTGCTGAAAAGGCGATTAAAGAAGGCAAATTCAATGATGAAATTGTACCAATCGAAGTGGAACAGCATTACGTAGACGATCACAATAAACCACAAGTAAAAAAATTTACATTTAGTATGGATGAAGGTGTACGACCAGGTACATCAGTTGAAGGCTTAGCAAAATTGCGTCCAGCTTTCCATGTAAAGGGCAGTGTAACGGCTGGTAATGCCTCTCAAACTTCTGATGGTGCAGCAACTGTACTAGTGATGGATCGTGAGGAGGCCGAACAGCAAGGACTGACACCAATGGCAAAATTCCTAGGCTTTGCAGTTGGTGGTGTGCCTCCTGAAGTAATGGGAATTGGTCCGATTGTGGCAGTACCTAAAGCGTTAGAAATTGCAGGTTTATCCATAGATGACATTGATTTATGGGAAATCAATGAAGCATTTGCTTCTCAATCATTACAGGTAGTACGTCATTTAGGCATCGACCAAGAAAAAGTCAATGTCAATGGTGGAGCAATTGCATTAGGTCACCCTCTAGGTGCTACAGGAGCTATTTTAACGTTAAAGCTTATTCATGAATTGAAGCGTCAAGGGAAGAAATATGGCGTGGTGACAATGTGTATTGGCGGCGGCATGGGTGCTGCTGGTGTATTTGAAATTTTATAAAATTTTCTAGATCAGCTTGAGGTGTACGGTTTACGGTTGCCTCCGAACATGTTCACATCAAGCTTTTCTATACATGTTCATTTGGGGATTAAACAATCAAAATAGATATATTGGGAGGAATTTATCATGACTGAAAAAACAACTGATTTCATTAAAGGCGGCGGATTTCTAATTGAAGATGTGGAATTAAATCGTGTATTTACACCAGAAGATTTCACTGACGAGCATAAGATGATTGCTAAAACAACAGAGGAATATGTAGCAAATGAAGTTTTACCAGTAGTTGAAAATTTAGAGCACCATGAATTTGAGCATTCAGTGCGTCTCCTAAAAAGTGCAGGCGAATTAGGTTTGCTTGGAGCAGATGTGCCAGAAGAATATGAAGGGCTTGGACTAGACAAAGTTTCTTCAGCTTTAATTGCTGAGAAAATGTCTGTTGCAGGTGGTTTTTCCATCACACATGGTGCACATGTTGGGATTGGTTCACTACCAATCGTTCTATTTGGTAATGAAGATCAAAAGAAAAAATATTTACCTAAGCTTGCTTCAGGTGAATTAATCGCAGCATACGCATTAACAGAGCCAGGCTCAGGTTCAGATGCTCTAGGGGCAAAAACGACTGCGAAATTAAATGAGGCAGGCACACATTATATTTTAAATGGTGAGAAGCAATGGATTACAAATGCAGGTTTTGCTGACGTATTTGTTGTTTATGCAAAAATTGATGGTGATAAATTCTCTGCCTTTATCGTAGAACGTGCCTACAATGGCGTTTCAGTAGGCCCGGAAGAGAAGAAAATGGGGATTAAATCATCGTCAACTCGTACATTAGTATTAGAAGATGCGGAAGTACCTGTAGAAAATCTATTAGGTGAAATTGGTCGTGGGCATGTCATTGCCTTCAACATTTTAAATATTGGTCGTTATAAGCTTGGTGTGGGCACAATTGGTGGCTCTAAACGTGCATTGGAGTTAGCTATCCAGTATACAAACCAACGTCAGCAATTTAAAACAAAGCTTTCTGATTTCAATCTAACAAAAGAGAAATTGTCAACAATGGCTTCTCAATTGTACGCGTCCGAATCATTAAACTATCGTACTGTTGGTCTATTTGAGGATCGTTTAAGCCAGTTAAGCCTTGAAGAGCAAAAGCAAGGAAAAGTAATTGCAGGTGCTATTGCTGAGTATGCAATTGAATGCTCTATTGCGAAAGTATTTGGGTCGGAAACATTAGATTATATTGCAGATGAAGCCGTACAATTACATGGCGGTTATGGCTTTATGGCTGAATATGAGGTAGAGCGTATTTACCGTGATTCTCGTATTAATCGAATTTTTGAAGGTACAAATGAAATTAACCGCATGATTGTCCCTGGCACATTTATGAAAAAGGCGCTAAAAGGCGAGCTTCCTTTATTACAAGTTGCTCAAAATTTACAGCAAGAGCTGCTAATGTTAATGCCAGAAGACATCGGTACAGAGCCACTAGCACAAGAAAAATATTTAGTGAAAAATGCTAAGAAGATTGCTGTATTAGCTGCAGGCTTAGCAGCACAACGCTTTGGTGCGAAGCTTGATCAGGAGCAAGAGGTATTAGTGAATATTGCTAATATCGCTAACCAATTATTTGCAATGGAGTCAGCTGTCTTACGTACAGAAAAGGCAATTGCTCGTGATGGCGCTGAAAAAGCACAGCAGAAATTGCTATACACGCAAATCTTCTGCCAAGAAGCATTCACAGAAATCGAAAAAGAAGCAAAAGACACAATTCTTGCTTCAGCAGATGGCGATGCAGCACGTATGACATTATCTGCACTTCGTAAATTAACACGCAATAATCCTTATAACTTAATTGCGAAGAAACGTGAAGCTTCTGTTAAACTAATCGAAGCTGAAAAATATATTGTTTAATAGCATACTCTTTCACTTAGCTATCTGTAAGAGGATAGCTAGGTTTTTTTATGAGAGATGGATAGAAGCGTGAAACTGACGGATAGAACAGCTAGATTGACGGATAAAATGGAGAAAGTGATGAATAGAACAGCAAAACGGATGGATAGGCTTACGAAAATGAGAGAAGTTCCACCATTCGAAACAATTATGATGGTATACTACAGAAAAAGACAGTAGAGGAGCATTTTAATGACGATTCAATTTATCCATTATCCGAAATGTACGACATGTAAAAAAGCACAAAAGTGGTTAAATGATCATGAGGTTTCCTATGAAGAGGTACACATTGTAGAGCAATCGCCAACAAAGGATGAAATAAAAGCCATTTGGCAAGCCAGTGGACTGCCTTTGAAGAAATTTTTTAATACATCGGGTATGAAATATCGTGAGCTTGGTTTAAAGGACAAGCTAGCGGAAATGACTGAAGATGAGCAGCTGGAGCTACTTGCTTCTGATGGGATGTTAATCAAACGTCCAATCGTAACGGATGGCCAAAAAGTAACGCTAGGGTTTAAAGAATCAGATTTTGAGCAAACTTGGAAATAGCCGTATTTAAACAGGATCGAACGACTCTTCTAACCGAGATAAAGTCACCGGCAGATGTCACAAATTTTTAACAGAGATGTATTTCAAGTAACTTGAAAAAATTGTGGACTGCAATTAAGCTCGCACGTAATTGAATCTTGTTTTTATAGGAGAAGTATGGCACACTGAAAGTGAATATATTACATATTTATGGAGGGGTTTTTTGCATGAGCACACCTAAAGACTTACGTTATTCTGAAGAACATGAATGGGTAAAAACAGAAGATGGAAAAGTACGTATTGGTATTACTCACTTCGCACAATCTGAATTAGGAGATATCGTTTTCGTTGAGCTTCCACAAGTTGGCGACGAAATCAAAACAGATGATCCATTCGGTAGCGTAGAATCAGTTAAAACTGTTTCTGAATTGTATGCACCAATCTCAGGTACTGTAGTTGAAGTAAATGCAGATTTAGAAGATAGCCCAGAATTCGTTAATGAATCACCATATGAAAAAGCATGGATGATCGTTGTGGAGCCTGCTGATGCATCAGAAGTTGAAAAACTAATGACAGCAGAGCAATACGAAGAAATGATCGCTGAATAAGACAAGCTATAATCGAAAAACGTCGGAAACTACCGGCGTTTTTTGTTATATAATGACTTATAAGTGGGTATGTCTAAATGGAGGTGGCGTAATGTTCGAGGGAAAATGCTTAATAGTAGAAGGACGCTCAGATAAGCTACAAATTGAGCCAATTTTAAATGAGAATGTTACAATACTATGTACGAATGGTACAATTGGTGTGCATCAATTAGAAGAGCTGCTCGATCCCTATGAGAGCTGTGAGCTATTTACTTTTTTTGATGCAGATACTTCAGGCGATAAGCTGCGTGCATTAATGGACAGACATTATCCAGAGGCAGAGCATTTACGTACAATGCCAACCTATAAGGAAGTAGAGACGACACCAAGAAAAGTGTTAGCGATGATATTACTGCGTGCACATTTTTCAATCCATAATGAATATATTTTGTAAGGTTGCGTGAGGAAATGGAAGAATGGTCAAAAGAGCAGTGGGAAACGGCTAAACAGTCGGGACAGAAAGCTGCATTTTATTTATATACACCGATGTGTGGAACGTGTGCAGTGGCATCTAAAATGATGGCCATTATTGAACAATTACTGCCACAGCTACCAATAGGTAAAGCGAATATAAATTTTTTAGAGCATGTTGCTGTTGAGCATCAAATTGAAAGTGTTCCGTGTTTACTTGTTAGTGATGGCGGAAAAGTGACAGATAAGATTTATGCTTTTCAATCCGTACCATTTTTATACGAATTGTTAAAAAAATCAATTGACTGAACTTTACTAGCGTGGTAAAGTATCAAATATATTACTAAAACATTAAATATATCGAACTCTTATAAAGAGTGGCGGAGGGAAGTGCCCTATGAAGCCCGGCAACCATCACAAAGTGAAAAGGTGCCAAATCACTCAAAGATTTTTCTTTGAAAGATGAGAGAACGGTTTAACGTTATTATACGTGACCCCTTCTACTTGTCTGTGAGTGAAGGGGTTTTCTATATGAGAAAAGGAGTATTCGCTATGATCCAGCTTCAAAATATTACGAAGAAGTACAAAACAGCAAATGGCGAATTAACGGCAGTCAAAGACGTCAACCTTACCATCAATAAAGGTGAAATTTTTGGCATTATCGGCTATAGTGGCGCTGGTAAGAGTACCATGATTCGTTTATTAAACGGTTTAGAGAAACCGACAACAGGAACAGTAACGGTGAACAGTCAAGAGTTTTCATCGATTAAAGGGCAAAAGCTTAGAGCAGCTAGACAAAAGGTAAGTATGATTTTCCAACATTTCAATTTACTTTGGTCTAGAACAGTTGCCGAAAATATTGCATTTCCACTAGAAATAGCAGGTGTTTCAAAGGCTCAACGTGAAGCACGAGTGAAGGAATTAATTGCACTTGTTGGTCTAGAGGGACGTGACAGGGCATATCCATCCCAGCTTTCTGGTGGACAAAAGCAGCGTGTAGGGATTGCCCGTGCATTAGCGAATAATCCAGAGGTTTTACTATGTGATGAGGCGACTTCCGCACTCGATCCTGAAACGACGGATGCCATTCTTGATTTACTCGTTGATATCAATGAACGTTTAGGCCTAACAATCGTTTTGATTACCCATGAAATGCATGTCATCCGCAAAATTTGTCATCGTGTAGCGGTCATGGAGGCAGGCGAAATAGTGGAACGTGGTGAGGTATTGCAAGTTTTCCAAGCACCACAAGCGGCTATTACTAAAAAATTCGTATCTCAGATTACAGATACAAAGGAAACACAGGATACGGTGGCACAAATCAAAACAAATTATCCAACTGGACAACTTGTCAAACTGATTTTTGTTGGTGAAAAGACCGAGCAGCCGGTTATCTCACATCTTGTGAAACAATTTGATGTAGAAGTAAGCATTGTTCATGGTAATATTTCGCAAACGAAAAACGGTGCATACGGTACACTGATTGTGCAAATTGATGGCTCGAAAACAAATGTGGCTGAAGCCCTTCGTTATTTAAATACAGTCGAAGTACAAACGGAGGTGATCGCAAATGCTAACTAATCTTTTTCCAAACGTAGACTGGGAAAATATGTGGCAAGCTATGTATGAAACATTGTACATGACGGCAATTTCTACAGTTGTCACATTTATTCTTGGGTTAGTCATTGGGATCGTTCTATTTTTAACAAGCCCTAATCAGCTATGGGCTAATAAAATGGTTAACTTTTTAACGGGTTCAATCGTTAATATTTTCCGCTCCATCCCATTTATCGTGTTAATTATTTTATTAATTCCATTTACGAAATTCTTACTTGGTACGATTCGGGGAGCAAATGCGGCATTACCTGCTCTAATTATTGGTGCAGCCCCGTTCTACGCTCGTATGGTATTGATTGCGTTACGTGAAATAGATAAAGGTGTCATTGAAGCAGCCCGTTCAATGGGGGCAAAAACATCCACAATTATTTGGAAAGTACTGATCCCTGAATCTTTACCAGCACTAATTTCAGGAATTACTGTAACGGCTGTTGCCCTCGTTGGTTATACTGCAATGGCAGGGATTATCGGTGCAGGTGGTCTTGGTAACTTAGCTTTCCTAGACGGCTTCCAACGAAACCGCCAAGATGTGACATTAATGGCAACTATTCTGATCTTAGTAGTTGTATTTATCATTCAATGGATTGGTGATCTCATAACGGTGAAGATCGATAAACGTTAGTAAGACTAAAAGAGGTTATTCCGGTTCTAACCGCTAACATATTTGAAACAAATAAAAGGGAGTGTCATAAATGAAAAAGTTATTAGCAGGATTATTTTTATCTATACTTGTACTAGCATTAGCAGCTTGTGGTACAGATAAAAAGGAAGATGCCAATTCAGCATCTGATCAAACAGATAGTAAAGACAATGTAACATTAAAAGTAGGTGCTTCTAATACACCACACGCAGTCATCCTAGATAAAGCAAAACCAATTTTAGCTAAAGAAGGCATCGACCTTGAAATTGAAACTTATACAGATTATGTTCTTCCAAACCAAGATCTAGATTCAAAAACACTTGATGCAAACTATTTCCAACATATTCCATACTTGGAGCTACAAATTAAAGATAATGGCTATGATTTCGTGAATGCTGGTGGCGTTCATATTGAACCAATCGGTATTTACTCAAAAAAATATAAAACTTTAGAAGATCTGCCTGAAGGCGCAACAATCTTACTTTCTAACTCAGTATCAGACCACGGTCGTATGCTATCATTACTGGAAGCTAAAGGCTTAATTAAATTAAAAGAAGGTATTGATAAAACGGCAGCAGAAATAAAGGATATTGAAGAAAATCCTAAAAATTTTAAATTCGATGCGAATACTGCACCAGAAATGCTTGTACAAATGTATGAAAATGATGAGGGCGATGCAGTACTTATCAACTCTAACTTTGCGATCGATAATGGTTTAAATCCAATCGAAGATGCTATTTCTCTTGAAGACAAAGAATCTCCATATGTGAATATCATCGCAGTACGTGCAGGCGACGAAACAAGACCAGAAATTAAAAAATTATTAGAAGTATTAACTTCTAAAGAAATCCAAGACTTCATTTTAGAAGAATGGAAAGGTGCAGTAGTACCAGTACAATAATTCAAAGGGTAAGTGAGTGATCTAACTCGCTTACTTTTTTAATAGCCCCCTCAAGTATCGCTTATTAATGGTACTTGAGGGGGTTATTTTTATTGCAATTATTAAAAAGTTGATTTATCAACTATTAACATCAATCAGTGTTGTTTTTAATCAAATTATTTTAGAGTTAGAAAGTAATTCTGAAATTATTTGTTAAATAGGATGAACATTATTGCACAAATATTATTAAATTACATAAAATGTAGGTGTTTATGATTATATTTTATAATTGTTTAGAAATTGTTTAGTTATAATTAGTACTATATAAATGTTGATGAAGTTTTTTTGAGTTAAATTTATTTTTTTAATCTATTTTGACTAGAAAAATCATACGTAAGTATGTAGCGATGAAAGGAGTCTGTACAGTACGATGATGAGAAGTGACAAATTACTTTGCAGAATGCTTGCCATGAATAACTATGGTCAAACGAAGCTGTAACGAAAAGAACGATGACAATGGACTACTAGATTAGATAAAGGAGTAATTTTTTATGACAATTGAAACGACATCATTAAGCAAAGCTTTATCAAAAAAAATCCACACAAAAAAAGCTACAATTGGGGTTATTGGACTTGGCTATGTAGGGTTACCATTTGCAGTGGAAATGGTTCAAAGTGGGTTTCAGGTAATAGGCTTTGATAAAAACCAAGATAAAATCATGCAGTTACAAAATGGTCATAGTTATATCGCTGATCTACCTAAAGAAAATATACAGCAAATGCTAAAGAGTAATCAATTTGAGCCAACGAATGATTTTTCTAAGCTTTCACAAGTGGATGTCGTTATGATTTGTGTGCCTACACCTACTACTGCAGAAGGAACTCCCGATATTTCATATATAAAAGAAGCAACACATACCATCGGACAATATATCAAGACGAATGGGTTAGTTATTCTTGAAAGCACAACGTATCCTGGGACAACAGAAGAAATTGTCCAGCCTATTTTAGAAAACTATGGTTTTGTGATTGGTCAAAATTTATTTTTAGCCTATTCACCAGAACGTGTGGATCCAGGAAATATCAACTTTTCCGTATCAAATACGCCTAAAGTGGTTGGTGGAATAACTGCAGCATGCTTAGAAGTATCAAAGATCTTTTATGAAACAGTCATTCATACCAATGTTTGTCCTGTTTCAAGCCCAAGAGTGGCTGAGATGGAGAAATTGCTGGAAAATACATTTCGTCAAATTAATATTGCCCTTGTCAACGAGTTAAGTCAGATTTGCTACAAAATGGATATCGATATTTGGGAAGTCATTCATGCAGCTTCTACAAAGCCATATGGTTTTATGCCATTTACACCTGGACCAGGAGTAGGAGGGCATTGTATTCCAGTCGATCCTAAATACTTATTGTGGGCAGGACAACAACACGGGATCTCGGCAACGCTAATTGAAGCGGCAGATAAAGTCAATGATTCCATGCCTCATTTTGTGGTGAACAGATTAGAAAACTACTTACGTCTACAAAGTAAAGAGCTGTGTAAGGCAAACATTGTTGTCATTGGCGTTACTTATAAGCCCAATATAAATGATTCACGTGAATCTCCAGCA
This sequence comes from Lysinibacillus sp. FSL K6-1151, assembly GCF_038630755.1. NCBI lineage: Bacteria > Bacillati > Bacillota > Bacilli > Caryophanales > Bacillaceae > Lysinibacillus > Lysinibacillus sp. FSL K6-1151. The sequence continues at coordinate 3,679,574 of NZ_CP152040.1, read as the reverse complement.
CTTCGTGTTATTCAACAACTACTAGATAATCAGTGTCAGTTAAAGATTATCGATCCTTTTATTGAAACCTTTTCTGTAGAGCAAGCTCTTGTCAAGACGGACCTACTAACAGTAGAAATAATCCAACAGGCAGACGCAGTATTAATTTTAACGAATCATTCAGATATTGATTACTCTTTAATTGACCAACAGGCTTCTTTAATTTTTGATACACGAAATACCCATTTTCTGTTTAAAAATAAAAATTATTACAAATTATAAGGAGAATTCATGGGAAATGAAACAACTTAAACTATGTGGTCTGCTCATTCTACTGTTGTTAGCAGGCTGTCAATCTGCTCCTAAAGAAACGATTCACCCAGTTGATTCTACCATAGACGTCAAAAAATCTGATGGTACTATGAGTGACTTAATCAGTCATGCCAATATAGTTGTGCCAAAGGTTGCCTTAACATTTAATGGCTTCGCAGATAATGAAACGATGGAGTTACTACTGACAAAATTAGATGAATCGAATATGAAAGCAACCTTTTTTCTAGAGGGGATGCGTGTTGCTCAGGAGCCAGAGCTTGTTAAAGAAATATTAAAAAGGGGACATGAGGTGCAAAATGGTACATTGACATTTCCAGATGTATCAACTTTAGATTATGACCAAACGTATGAAGAAATCGTTTTAACCAATCAAATTTTTAAAGAGCATTTAGGTTATACACCACAATTTGTTCGCAGTCGCTCAGGTGATGTTACCGATAATATGCGCTTAGCAGCAGCAGCACTAAATATGAAGGCCGTTATTGGATTATCTATTAATCCACTTGATCGAAAAATGCAAAGTGCTCAGGAATTGATCGACTATATCGGCCAATATATTGATAGGGGCTCTATTATTCATCTCAACACATACATTAACCCTGCTATTATGGATGCCATTCCTTTATTAGCCCAATTAGCGAATGAACGGGAGTATACCTTTACTACTTTAAGTGATTTATTAGATGAGCGCTATTTAACAAAGTCTGTAGAAGAGATAGCTGGTTATGATGCTGTTAGCCCCAATTTAAATTATGAGCAGGTCAAGCCGAATTTATATTATCGGAAAGAGACGACTAAAAAGGAGATTGCGATTACTTTTGATGACTGGGCACATGAAAAAAGAGTAAAAGAAGTGTTGGATATTTTACGTAAATATGAAATCAAAAGCACCTTTTTCTTGATCGGTAGTGGCGTGGAGAAAAATCCACAATTAGCAAAGATGATTGTAGAGGAAGGTCATGAGGTAGCTAGTCACTCCTATTACCATCTAGATGTTACGAAAATGACACCCGAAGATTTACAGGACGATTTAGTAAAAGCACATAGGGCTTTGACCTATGCGCTACAAGAGCCACCTCTACTCTATTTTAGACCAGCACAAGGCATAATGGATGAGCGAACAGCCAAAATCATCACTGCTGCGGGCATTAAAACGATTGCTATGTATGATATAGCTTCTTTTGATTGGAATTTAGAGTATACAGCACAAGACATTTATGATCGAGTGATGTCTAGGGTCGGGCCAGGAAAGGTCATTGTCATGCACATTTTAGATGGAACTAATACGGTAGAAGCACTGCCACTCATCATTGAAAAGCTGCAACAAGATGGTTACAGCTTTAGTAAAATGTCGACTTGGATTGAAGAAGATTCAAATAGGGATGTGAATGAATGATGAAAACGAAAAAAGAGGTTTTAACCATACCACGCTCTGATCGTCGGATTTTATCAAATATTCCTGATCCCGAAAATGTACGGAGCCTTGTCAATCGGCGTGGCGCATCCTACCAGAAAGATGAAATTGATCCTGCCGATGTGAATGAAATTTATCGGCTCCAACAACTAAGCTTGCGCTATGAAACTCATTTTGAGGTGCAAATTAAACGAGCACGACGTCAAGTGAGTTCAGACAAATACTATGCGGAGGATATTTCAGTAACAGGTATCCTTGTTTACACGAATCAGCCCCATCATTTACTCATCGATGAAATTTTAACAATGAATTTTACAATACCAGGTGGAGCGATGCCTGAGGGCTATGAAGCTAAAGTAAAGTTAAAGGCTAAGGTTAAACGTTTTTTTACGAAAGAGATAGATGGACAAATCCGGTATTACGTTGCCTGTGAATTTTTACAGCCTTTGAATGAATATATGACAAAAAAACGTTGGGGCATTTCTATTTTTATGGCCAGTTTATTTTTATTGGTTGTATCACTTATTGTCATGTTAATGCGAGCCGAAAGTGTGATTTACTTTAGGTTTAATAAATTTTTATATTTATATAGTATTATTGCGGCTACGTTTCTACTAAGTAGATATATATTTGGTATTTTCTATAAGAATGTACCAATCAATCCGAAGTTTGAACCAGGTGTATCGATTATTATCCCCGTGTTTAATGAGGAAGAATGGATTCATCGCACAATTTCAAGCTGTATCAATCAATATTATCCAGTAGATAAATTAGAAGTCATTGTTGTGGATGATTGTTCAACAGATCGTACGGAAGAAAAGGCAAAGGACATGATTGACCTTATTCATCAAGAGGGCCAGCGTTTTAGGACAAATGATCGCTTACAGTTTTATAAGCTGCCACAAAATGGAGGGAAACGGGAAGCGTTAGTAGCTGGTGTTCATCAAGCAAAGCATGATTTAGTTGTTTTTGTGGATTCAGATAGCTTTTTAGAGCCACATGCAATCCGCAATTTAGTACAGCCATTTCAAGATCCTAAAATGGGCGGTGTAGCTGGCCGAACTGAGGTTGAAAATAAATTTACGAATGCTCTAACGAAATTACAAACGGTCCGTTATTATATCGCCTTCCGCATTATGAAAGCGGCTGAATCATGGTTTGATACGGTTACTTGCTTATCTGGGCCATTAGCATGTTATCGAAAAGAGCTTATTTTAAAAAATGAAAAGGCCTGGCTCAATCAAAAATTTCTTGGTCAGCCAGCGACATTTGGTGATGATCGCAGTATGACTAACTATATTTTGAAAACGCATCGAACAGGTTATCAGGACAATGCCATTTGCTCAACGATCGTACCCTCTGACACAAAAGTTTTTTTATCACAGCAAATGAGATGGAAACGCTCTTGGCTAAGAGAATCATTACGAGCATTTTTATTTATGTGGAAAAAAGAACCGTTTATGTTCCTTTTCTTCATTATTGGTTTAATTGTGCCGATTGCTGCACCAATTGTCGTTGTTTATAACTTAATTTATGTACCACTGATGTATGGTATTTTTCCAACCACTTTTTTAATTGGCTTACTACTAATGGCCATGCTAATGAGTTTGGCTCATTTATTCTTTAGAAAAAGTAAATTATGGGGATTTGGCTTTATCTTTGTTCTCTATTATGAATTTATTTTGCTTTGGCAGATGCCAGTTGCTTGGGTGACGTTTTGGAAATCTACATGGGGGACAAGGGAGACACCTCAGGACATTCTCGCGAAAGAAAAGAAAATGGAAAAGCAAAAATTACGAAAATCCCGATTTTCGATGTTAAAAATTAGAAAAATGGGTGAGAAGGAATGAATGAGAGAAATATAGAACTCCAGCCAGCAAAAAAAAATCGTCGAAAAATCATCCGTTCAATCGTGCAATTAATCATTGTAGTTTTGTTAGCTGTTATTTTAATAAAAGCTGTATTTTTAACAGAGAAACGAACAGCTGAAACGGTACCATTAAACAATAAAGAGGGCTTTATTGCCCTTTCCTATTTCGGTGTGAGTAGAAATGATTCACCTAAATATGTGTCCAAAAAGAATTTAGAAGAACAATTAACATTGCTAGAAAAGCAAGGTTATCAAACCATTACGCAACAGGATATTTTAGATTTTTATCAAAAAGATAAACCATTGCCAGAAAAAGCATTGTATTTATCGTTTGAGGATGGACGAACAGACTCCAGTATTTTTGCTCAAAATATTATGGAAAAATTAAATTATAAGGCGACGATGTTTACGTATGCTAATAAAATGGATACGCGAGACAATAAATTTTTAAAGCCTAAAGATTTAAAGCTAATGGAACGAAGCGGTTATTGGGAGCTAGGATCTAATGGATATAGGCTAACCTATATTAATATTTTTAATGATAAGGGACAGTCTCTTGGTGTGATTGATGAAAATAATGTACCAAATAAAACAACGATAGAATACTATAACCACTATTTAATGGACTTTATTCGAAATCAATATATGATTCCAAGTGAAACACGATTAGAGATGGAAAAACGCATTCGCAAGGATTACACATTGATGGAGGAAATTTATCAACAGGAGTTTGGCGAAGTGCCGAAAGCCTATGCAATTATGCATGCCAATTCACTGTATAACAATATGGACCCACTTGTTCAGCATGTCAATGATAAGGAAATTAAAGACAAGTTTCGTATGCACTTCAATTTAGAGTTAGGTGCCTATAATGATCGAGAGGCAGATTTGTATAATTTAAATCGCTTGCAAGTCTCCCCCTATTGGTCAACCAATCATGTCATGATGAAAATCCGTCAAGCTAGTAAACAAAATGTTGAATTCAAAATAGGGGATCTTTCATTAGCACAGAAGTGGGATGTAATGAACGGTGCTGCTGAATTTGAAAATAATGAAGTTACGTTAACATCAGCACCATCAAGTGAAGGGAGAATTCTCTTTAAGGAAGCCTTACCCGAAAACTATCAGGCGCATTTTACTTTTAAGGGAAATGTTGTGGGTCAGCAAACCTTCTATATTAATTACGATGAAAAAACGAATAGCTATTTGCGAGTTGCATTAGTAGATAATGAGATTGTGATTAGCGAAAAATTACCAGGAGCAGGAATTGTTGAAAAGCAGCGTTTTCAGTTAAATGAAATAAAATGGAATGAAGAGGAATATGCCTTTAACAAAGCGACCGTTTATTCCTATCAAGATACACAAAATGGGTCACGGATTAATGACAAAGAATACCCAAGAAACTTAACGAAAAAAAGAGTATTTAACATTACCGTGAATAAGGATAAAATAGAAATAGATGTTGATAATGTATTATCCGAGACCGTTCAAATAAATCCATTGTTACAAGGGTCACAAATTGGATTTGGTGCATTGTACAGTAAAAAGGATACTTCACATGAACAGTATGCAGATGATATTTACGATACATTGATAGAGGATATATTAATTACAGACAGTAAAGATCAAACCATATTTACGAACCAATATACGAATTTTGAGAAGGTGAAGCATAAAACCATCACCATGTTTAATCATGTTGTGGATTTCTTTATTGAAACCTTCTAAATCGGGGTGAAATTTGATTCAAGTGAAGAACTTTGTATTGTTTATATGTATAGCACTACTATTTATCACTGCTTGTAGTAATAGTAAAGAGCCACCAGCTGAAGCAAAGGTAGGAATAAAGGACAAGGAGAAGCTTCGATTGTCCATCTGGTTACCAGAATGGCAAAATAAATCTGCGATGGAGGATGTGAAAAATTCTCTAGATGGATTACAAGATATACGGGTTTTCGGTGCTTATTTTAATAGCAAAGATGAACTATTATTAACTGAAAATGCGATTGACATGCTACAACAAACGCAGCAACAATTTAATGATTCCCATCCTGTAATCCTAACGCTTATCAATGATTATGTAACAGATAATGCCCCTTCTGTTCAAAAGGACAGTACGCTTTTGCATAGACTCGTGCAGGATTCTTCTGCGAGGCAAAAGCATATCAATAATATTTTGCAAGTAGTCGATCAATACCAAGTGAGTGGCATTGAGATTGATTATGAAAAGGTAGCACAGAAAGACCTTCGAAACTACATTCTTTTTTTAAAAGAGCTGTACAAAGCTCTTTCAAAAAAGGATGTGACATTACATGTCGTTCTAGAGCCAAGTTTTCCATTTAATATGAAATTGCCAAATGGACCAATCTATACTGTCATGGCCTATAATGTTCATGGCTATCATAGTGGTCCAGGTGCGAAGGCCACTTACTCTTTTCTCAATGATTTAGTGAGAAAAGTGAAGAAGTCCAATCAGGATTTAGCGATTGCCTTTGCTACAGGAGGCTTTGATTGGGTAGCCGAAGGTCAAATTGTTGCTTTAACAGAGCTTGAGGCTGAACAACTATTAGCAGAAACGAATGCAGTGAAGCAGCGTGATAAGGGGAGTGGAGCCGTTTATTTTACGTATGTAGATCATGACAATGACAGTCATGAGGTTTGGTATGCAGATCAAGAAACACTTGAGAAATGGGTAAACTATATACAAAAAAGAAGCTATCATGACGTGGTGCTATGGCGTGCTGGAGGCTTAGGTGCAAGAACTTTACAATGGATCAGTGAGCAATCAATTGAATAGCATTCATGCAAAAAAATCGCCTTTTCAGGCGATTTTTTTCATAGTATTGAAAGTGAAAGGTGAAAAGGGCTTTTCGTTTTAGGAAACTTGCTTTCCGCTTGTTGTGCAGAATAAAAGCAGTTGCCCCCTGTCACGCTATCCTACGGGAGTCAAGTAGTCTGCCACTCTCATCTGCAAAGTGATAAAGGTTGCACAAATAAAATGATGGTGTTCATTACTCATTTAATCGATGGCTGTTGGGACCAATACTTCTTCACATTGAAAATAATAGCCTATCCTTTCTCTAATAATAGGCTATGTTCCTTAAGTTAGTAAGAAAGACAAAATGCAGTATGGTTGATTAGAGTAGAGCCAGCGTCACTCCTAGGGATTAGCGTCACAGCGGAGACCTGGAGCGAACGCGGTGAGTGAAGCGGCTCATCGGATGCCCCTTGGAAAGGATGCTGGCGGAACGGAAATCAACCTCTCGCCTTGTCAAAAAGTCTTTCTCTGCTATTGACATCGCCTTTTTATTGGAATTGGGAAAGACGAGAAAAGAAATGTTTCACAAAATCTAAAAAGATTGCTTCAGATGGTGCGATTTCTCGATTTACGGGTGAGATAATGCCAACAGTTCTAGGTATTGTGGGTGATTCAATTGGAACCTTGACGGTAAATCGAGCGGCTGAATCATATAAGGAGCTTTCAGGTAATAGACTAACACCTATACCAGCAGCTACTAAACCTTTCAGTGCATCCAAATCCTCACCTTCTGAAATAACATTTGGTAAGAAGCCTGCAGCACGGCAAGCATCCATAGCTACTTTATGTAATATATAGCCATCTGGAAATAAGACAAATAAATCGTTTTTCAACTCTGCTAGCTGAATACTTTCCCTTTTAGCTAATGGGTGATTAGCGGGTAGTAGTGCGGCGATGTTCTCAGTGAACAGAATTGTGGACTGAATGGATTCGTCCTTAGGGGGCAATGGTCCCAAAAAGGCTAGGTTTAACTCCCGGTTTTTGACCGCATCAATTAAAAATCGATAAGATCCTTGACGTAGTTGGAATTGTAAATCGGGGTATTCTCGTTTAAAGGCGGATATAACAGTAGGCAGAACATAGCTAGCCAAACTTGTTGGAAAGCCAATTTTAATAGAACCTTTGGCAGGATCCAAATATTCTTCTACTTGCTTTGCCGCAAAATCAATGGCCTTTAAGGCTGTAATGGTATGCTCAAGAAATGTTTTCCCAATGGGAGTTAATTTCACATTTCGACCAACGCGCTCGAACAACGGCGTGCCTAATTCATCTTCAAGGTTTGCGATTTGCCGACTGATGGCAGATTGGGCTACATGAAGATGCTCCGCGGCCTCTGAAATATGCTCCCGTTCAGCAACCTCTACAAAATAGCGTAATTGACGTAACTCCACAAACATTCACCTCTATTAATCTAAAAATAAGATTGATTTTACCTTAATTATATATTATTTAAGATGAAAAATGATTGTAAATGTCAAAATAATAATTAGAATATTATGTTATCTTGAGAGATGGATTTGGTTATTGAAGTCTAGAAGAAACTTTGCTTAAAATATCTTGTTTTTAATTGATTCCATTTTAATGAAATAGGTTATAGTATAGTTATGGTTGTTTATGCAAATTTGTCATAAAACCGCTACAATTAACACTTTCCAAGGGGTTTTCACTATGTAGCTAGATGAAATCTATTCTCAATTAGGGATATTTCATTGAAAATGAAGAAAGTCTATTCTCATTGTCTAGCTGAACTAGTAATAATCTGAAAATGCTTATAAATCCTTTGTTTTTCAATATTTTATTTGAGAAATGGGAAAGTAATTGAAATGGTTTGCATAGAGAACGATTTTCAGTTAAGATTAGAATGATAATAATTAAGGAATGGTTGACCCATTCACTGAACACTATGGAGGTATTTTCATGTCAACTTTAGTTATTAAAGATCTTCACGTTGCGATCGACGGGAAAGAGATTTTAAAAGGCGTAAATCTTACAATTAATACAAATGAAATTCACGCAATCATGGGGCCAAACGGAACTGGTAAATCGACACTAGCTTCTGCAATTATGGGTCATCCTAAATATGAAGTCACTTCAGGTACTGTAGAGCTTGATGGCGAAGATGTACTTGAAATGGAAGTGGACGAGCGTGCTCAAGCTGGTTTATTCCTAGCAATGCAATATCCATCAGAAATTGCTGGTGTAACAAATGCTGATTTCTTACGTTCGGCGATTAATGCACGTCGTGAAGAAGGCGATGAAATTTCATTAATGAAATTTATTCGTGAATTAGATAAAAATATGGATTTCCTAGAAATGCATGAAGATATGGCTCAACGTTATTTAAATGAAGGTTTCTCTGGCGGTGAGAAAAAACGTAATGAGATTCTTCAATTAATGATGATTAAACCAACATTTGCAATTTTAGACGAAATTGACTCTGGACTTGATATTGATGCATTAAAAGTAGTATCAAAAGGCATTAACGCAATGCGCGGTGAAGGCTTTGGCTGCTTAATGATCACACACTATCAACGTCTATTAAACTACATTACTCCAGATCATGTACACGTAATGATGCAAGGACGTGTTGTAAAATCTGGTGGTGCAGAGCTTGCACAACGCTTAGAAGCAGAAGGCTATGATTGGATTAAAAAAGAATTAGGTATCGAAGAAGAAGCAGAAGAACAAGAAGCATAAGAAGGAGGACGAACTAGCATGACAGTGGAACTTAACTTGCCTGTAACAGTACAGGACGTGCGCTCGTTCTCAGAAGCAAATGGTGAACCAACTTGGTTTACAGAACTTCGCGCGGCAGCACTAGACAAAGTAACTGGTTTAGATTTGCCAAAACCAGATAGAACGAATATTACAAAATGGGATTTCATGGAATTCCCGCAATTGGCGGTTCATAGTGAGGCATTCTCTTCATTGGATGCTCTACCTGAAGAAGCAAAAGGGTTAATTGACCTTGAATCACAAGAAAACCTATATATCCAACGTAATAATACACCAGCGTACATTAAGACATCGCAAGAACTTATTGATAAAGGTGTTATTTTTACTGATATTTTCACAGCAGTCCGTGAACATGGTGAACTTGTTCAAAAATACTTTATGACAGAAGCTGTTAAAGTGGAGGAGCATAAGTTAACAGCACTTCATACAGCGCTTGTTAATGGTGGTGTGTTTGTATACGTACCAAAGAACGTAATCATTGAGCAACCACTTCAAGTTGTTTTCCTAAACGACAATGCAGAAGCTTCATTATACAACCACGTTTTAGTAGTAGCGGAAGCTAATTCTGCTGTAACTTATGTAGAAACATATATTTCAACAATTGAAGAGGCAAAAGGTCAAGCAAATATTATTGCAGAAGTCGTTGTCCAAGATAATGCACAAGTAACATATGGTGCAGTAGATGTACTTGCAAAAGGCTTTACGACATACGTAAATCGTCGTGCACGTTTAGCACGTGATGCAAAAGTTGACTGGGCTCTTGGTTTGATGAATGACTCAGATACAATCTCTGAAAACATTACACATTTAATTGGTGACGGTTCTCATGCAGATACAAAAACAGTAGTAGTTGGTCGTGGAGAACAAAAACTTAACTTCACTACGGAGGTTCGTCACTGGGGTAAAAACTCTAACGGGCATATCTTAAAGCATGGTGTAATGAAAGATGCAGCTCAATCAATCTTTAACGGTATTGGCTATATCGAGCATGGTGCGACAAAAGCAGATGCACAACAAGAATCACGTGTATTAATGCTGTCAGAAAAAGCTCGTGGGGATGCAAACCCAATTTTATTAATTGATGAAGATGATGTAACAGCAGGACACGCAGCGTCTGTTGGTCGAGTAGATCCATTACAGCTTTATTATTTAATGAGCCGTGGTATCTCAAAAGCAGAGGCAGAGCGCCTTGTTATCCATGGATTCCTTGCGCCAGTTGTTACGCAATTACCAATTGAGGGCGTTCAAAAGCAACTGACGGAGGTTATTGAAAGGAAAGTTCGCTAATGATGAATAAAGACATTAAAAGCTATTTCCCAATTTTAAATCAGGATGTCAACGGTCATAGACTTGTTTATCTTGATAGTGCTGCAACGTCTCAAAAACCTGTTCAAGTGATTGAAGCTATTAAAGCATATTATGAATTTGATAATTCTAATGTTCACCGTGGCGTGCATACATTAGGAAATCGTGCAACAGATAAATATGAAGGTGCACGTGAAAAAGTTCGTAAGTTTATCAATGCACAATCAACGCAGGAAATTATATTTACACGTGGCACAACAACGGCTTTAAATACGGTGGCGTCAAGTTATGGGCGTGCTAATGTCGTGGAGGGTGATGAAATTGTTATTACCCATATGGAGCACCACTCCAATATTATTCCTTGGCAACAGCTGGCTAAAGAGAAAAATGCAACATTGAAATACATTGAGCTAGAAGCGGATGGTACTATTAGTCTGGAAAAAGTTCGTGCAACAGTCACACCTAAAACAAAAATCGTTTCCGTATCTATGGCGTCAAACGTCCTTGGAACAATAAATCCAATTAAAGAAATTGCTCAAATTGCACATGCTAATGGTGCGGTTATGGTAGCCGATGGTGCACAAGCTGCCCCACATATGAAAATCGATGTGCAAGATTTGGATGTGGATTTCCTCGGATTCTCAGGGCATAAAATGTGCGGACCAACTGGAATAGGTGTACTATATGGTAAAAAGGAACACCTTGAAAAGATGGAGCCAATTGAGTTTGGTGGCGAAATGATTGATTTTGTCGGGCTTTATGATTCAACGTGGAAGGAATTACCGTGGAAATTTGAAGGTGGAACGCCTATTATTGCAGGTGCAATAGGTTTAGGTGCCGCTATTGATTTCTTAACTGACATTGGGCTAGATAATATTGCAGCACATGAGCATAAGCTTGTAGGCTACGCAATGGATCAGCTTGAGACAATTGACGGTTTGAAAATTTTCGGCCCACGTGATCCAATGAAGCGTTGTGGATTGGTGACATTTAACTTAGATGATGTACATCCACATGATGTTGCAACGGTGCTTGACATGAATGGGATTGCTGTTCGTGCAGGACATCATTGTGCACAGCCACTAATGAAATGTCTTCAGCAAGTAGCAACAGCGCGTGCAAGCTTCTATCTGTACAATACAGAGGAGGATATTGACCGTTTAGTTGCAGGGTTACGTTCTGCGAAGGAGTATTTTGGAGATGTCTTTTAATAATTTAGATCAACTATATCGTTCAGTCATTATGGATCACTATAAAAATCCTCGTAATAAAGGATCTTTACAAGAGGATGCTGTAACGATTGATATGAACAATCCAACATGTGGCGACCGCATTCACTTAACATTAAAAGTGACTGACGGTATCGTAGAGGATGCAAAATTTGACGGCGAAGGCTGCTCTATTTCCATGTCCTCTGCATCGATGATGACACAGCTCATCAAAGGGAAAAAGGTTGAAGAAGCAATAGAGCTTTCAGATATTTTTTCTAAGATGATGATGGGGGAAGAGTATAGCGATAAATACGACCTTGAGGATGTAGAAGCACTGCAAGGTGTTTCACAATTTCCTGCACGAATTAAATGTGCGACATTAGCTTGGAAAGCAATGGAAAAAGGCGTGAAATAAATCTTACATCCTTGTTGCTTGGATGAAAGCAACATGGCTTTCATCCAAGACAAGGGTTGAATACCTGGAGAAAATACATCTCAGTGAACGGAGGAGAAACGATGGCTAAAAAAATGCCTGATATCGGCGATTACAAATACGGATTCCATGACAAGGACGTATCAATTTTCCGTTCAAAACGTGGTTTAACTGAAGAAATCGTCCGTGAAATTTCAAATATGAAACAAGAGCCAGAGTGGATGCTTGAGTACCGCTTAAAAGCACTTGAAACATTTTATACAAAACCAATGCCACAATGGGGTGGCGATCTTGGAGATTTAGATTTTGATGAAATTACGTACTATGTAAAACCATCAGAAGCTACACAACGATCATGGGATGAAGTACCTGAGGAAATCAAAGCTACATTTGATAAATTAGGTATTCCAGAAGCAGAACAAAAATATCTTGCTGGTGTATCAGCACAATATGAGTCTGAGGTAGTTTATCATAACATGAAAAAGGATCTTGAGGATCTTGGTATTGTGTTCAAAGATACTGACTCAGCTTTACGTGAAAACGAAGATATTTTCAAACAATATTGGGGCAAAGTAATTCCTTACACGGACAATAAATTTGCTGCATTAAACTCAGCTGTATGGTCAGGTGGATCATTTATCTATGTACCACCAGGTGTAAAAGTAGAAACACCATTACAAGCTTACTTCCGTATTAACTCTGAAAACATGGGTCAATTCGAACGTACATTAATTATCGTGGACGAGGGTGCACACGTACATTATGTTGAAGGTTGTACAGCGCCTGTTTATACAACAAACTCTTTACACTCTGCAGTTGTAGAAATTGTTGTACGTAAAGATGCTTATTGCCGTTATACAACGATTCAAAACTGGGCGAATAACGTTTACAATCTTGTAACGAAACGTACAGTTGTTGAAGAAAACGGTACAATGGAATGGATTGATGGTAACATCGGTTCTAAGTTAACAATGAAATACCCAGCATGTATCCTGAAAGGTGAAGGTGCTCGTGGTATGACATTATCCATTGCATTAGCAGGTAAAGGACAGCACCAACATGCTGGCGCAAAAATGATCCATATGGCACCAAACACATCTTCAACAATCGTATCGAAATCGATTGCTAAACAAGGTGGTAAGGTAACTTATATGGGACAAGTTCGTTTTGGTCCTAAAGCTAGTGGTGCACGTGCGAACATCGAATGTGACACACTGATCATGGACAATCAATCGACTTCTGATACAATTCCGTACAACGAGATCTTAAATGATAATGTTTCTTTAGAGCATGAAGCAAAAGTTTCAAAAGTATCTGAAGAGCAATTATTCTACTTAATGTCTCGCGGAATTTCTGAAGAAGAAGCGACAGAAATGATTGTAATGGGCTTCATCGAGCCATTCACAAAAGAACTACCAATGGAATACGCAGTAGAAATGAACCGTCTGATTAAATTCGAGATGGAAGGTTCTATCGGGTAATTAACTTACCACCCCTAGTCACAGTAAAACTTGTGACTAGGGGTTTTTTTTATGATCTGATATATCAGATCGAAAATGGATTTTTGTAATATATTAAAATAATACTGGATTTTTGGATGAATACATACTAAAATGATAATGAGAATCAATATCAATTGAAAAGTAGGAGCTGATAAAATAATTTCATGTTCAATGCTTCAATATGCCAGATGACATAGCTATTTGTCATAACGATAACAATTTAAAGGAGATTATTGTCAATGAAAAAGAAGTTTCTATTTATTAGTGTCATCGCATTATTTATGCTGATCCTAGCTGCATGTGGTGAGAAAAAGACTACGGAAGAGGAAACATCCACAGATACGCCAAAAGAAGAAGCAACGCAAACAAAAGATGAATCTACAAATGAAGATGGTACGAGAACAATTGAATATCTTGGTGAAAGCTATGAAGTACCAGAAAAGGTCGAAAGAATTGTTGTAACAGGTGCTATGGAAGCGATGGAGGATATGGTTGTTCTTGATGTTCATCCAGTAGGAGCTATTGCTATTGGTGGCAAATTCCCTGAGCTATATGCTTCTGTAACAGACAAAGCAGAATCAATTGGTGAGAAAATCAAACCAAATTTTGAAAAAATATTAGAATTAGATCCTGATGTCATTTTAGGTTCAACAAAGTTCCCAGAAGAAGTACAAAGTAAATTAGAGAAAATCGCTCCTACTATTTTAGTGTCACATATATCGACGAACTGGGAGTCTAATTTAAACTTATTAGCTGAATTAACAGGTAAGCAAGCAGATGCAGAGAAAATCTTAGCTACATATAAGGCAGATATTGAAGCTGCTAAAACGACGTTAACTGAGAAACTACAAGATAAAAAAGTAGCTGCTGTTCGTATTCGTGGTGGACAGGCTTATGTTTATCCAAAAGAAGTATTTTTAAATGCTGTTCTTTATGGAGAACTCGGTTTAGCAGTGCCTGATGAAGTTGCGAAAGCAAAAGCACAAGAAGCCATTTCTGTGGAACAACTGGCAGATATGAACCCTGATTATTTATTTGTACAGTTTTCAACAGATGAAAATGCGGATGCACCAAATGCTTTAGAAGACTTTAAAAACAATCCAATCATCCAAAATATTAATGCCTTTAAAAATGACCAAGTGTTTGTCAATGTACTTGATCCATTAATGGAAGGTGGCCCAGCTTATAGCCGAATTAAGTTTTTAGAGGCTATCCAACAAAATCTTGTGAAATAATAGGTAGCCCAATTAAGTAGCATGAGTTCAAGGGTATATGGACTCATGCTTTTTCTTTTGCATATAAGAGACAAACCTTCATTTTGAATGTACAAAAGAATGCGATATTTTTTACATGATGTTTATTTCTAGTATCATACTGTGTGCTATGATTATGTACATAGAGGAGGGTGTCACATGATTGTAGTTGGATTAACCGGTTGGGGCGATCACCCTTCACTTTCTAGTGGAGTGACTACCTCAAAAGATAAATTATTTGATTATACAGGTCATTTTTTAACGGTCGAAGTCGATACGTCTTTTTACGCCATCCCGTCCAAGGAGCATGTTCGTAAATGGTGTGAGGATACACCTGAAAATTTTCGTTTTGTTGTAAAGGCCTACCAAGGTATGACTGGCCATTTGCGTGGTGATATACCTTTTGAAACAAAAAATGACATGTTCAACGCTTTTATCGAATGTGCGAATGAATTTAAACGTTATGGAAAGCTAGCGATGGTATTAGCACAATTTCCACCGTGGTTTGATTGCCAGGCAAAAAATGTACAATATTTATTGTATATACGGCAGCAGCTCAAGGATTTTGAAGTAGCTATTGAGTTTCGAAATCAAACATGGTATGCAGAAAATGTTGTACAGCAGACGATGGATTTTTTACGTGAACATCAATTTATTCATACGATTTGTGATGAACCACAGGCTGGTGTAGGTTCAGTCCCCTTCTATCCTGTAGTGACGGCGAGTAAAGCACTTATCCGTATCCATGGGCGCAATATCCATGGGTGGCGCAACACAGGGAATGCTGAAAATTGGCGTAAAGTTCGCTTTTTATATGATTATAATAAAGAAGAATTACAACAGCTTGGGCATAGCATGCAAAAGCTTGAAAAAGAGGTCAATGAACTCTTCGTATTATTTAATAATAATTCAGGTAATCATGCAGCGAAAAATGCAAAGGAGCTACAAGACATGTTGAATATTAAAGATGTTGGACTAGCGCCTAAACAATTAAACATGTTTGAAGGGGAACTATAATGGAATTTATTTTATTAGTTATCATTGCACTATTGGCGGGTCTAATTGGCTCATTGGTTGGGCTAGGTGGTGGTATCGTTTTAGTACCAGCAACCTTATATATTGGTTTAAATCTAGGAATGATTCCAGATATTACGCCTCAAAAAGTAGTGGGTTTATCAGTTGTTATGATGATCTTTACAGGGCTAGCCTCCACATTAAGCTATATGAAATCCAAAACGGTGGATTATAAAAGTGGCTTTATATTTTTTCTTGGAAGTATTCCAGGAACGATTCTTGGAGCTTGGGTCAATAAAGGATTAGACTTACCATCCTTCAATTTATATTTTGGTATTCTGCTTATTATTTTATCAATCATTTTGCTTGTCCGTGACAAGTTGAAGCCAGTAAAATGGTTTGTGAAAAATGGTACGCAACAAGAATTTACAGACTCTGAGGGCAATACCTTTATATATGGCTATCCTATTTGGTTTGCCTTTATATTAACATTTGGTATTGGCTTTGCTTCTGGGCTGTTCGGCATTGGTGGTGGCTCGATGATTGTACCAGCAATGATTATTTTGTTTTTATTTCCACCACATGTCGCAGTGGCAACATCGATGTTTATGGTGTTTTTAACGTCCATTGTAAATTCCTCAAGCCATATTTACTTCGGACATGTGCCGTGGCTCTATACAATCCCTGTTATTCCAGGGGCCTATATTGGGGCAAAATTGGGGGCGGCATTAAATAAAAGAATTAAATCAGATACGCTTGTACTCGCCCTAAGGATTATTTTATTATTATTAGGAATTCGTTCCATTATAGAAGGCATATTAGCTTAATTTGAAATGAGGTGGCTTTAATGCTTGAAAAAATCCATATTTTTCACACAAATGATTTGCATAGTCATTTTAAGTATTGGCCACGTATGCAAAGCTATGTGAAAGAGATGCGTAACAATCTAGCGGCAATAGGGGAAACAAGCTATTTATTTGATGTTGGAGATCACTTAGACCGTTCTAATATTTATACAGAGGCGACGGTTGGGAGAGGCAATGTACAATTACTTAATGAGGCAGGTTATGATGTAGTGACAATCGGTAACAACGAAGGCATTACATTGTCACATGAAGAGCTCTTCCATTTATATGATGATGCCAATTTTGAAGTTGTGGTGGCGAATGTCTATGCCTCTCAAGGGGAAAAGCCATCTTGGATGAAGCCCTATGTTATTTTAACAACAGAAACAGGTACAAAAATAGGTGTAATTGCTGCTACAGCCATGTTTGAAGTGTATTATCAAGAATTAAATTGGCATATGGACGATGCCCGCAGTACATTGCTACGTCTAGCACATCAACTACGTAAAGAGGTTGACATTGTTGTGTGCTTGTCACATTTAGGCATTACAGAGGATGAGCTCTTAGCGGAAGAATGTCCCGAAATTGATGTGATATTCGGGTCCCATACACATCATGTCTTGCCAACTGGCAAACATATCAATGGTGTTTTACTGACAGGTGGAGGGAAATTTGGCCAATATACAGGTCATCTTGTCATAGAATATGATAAAAAAATGAGGAAAATTGTTGAAAAAGAGGATACTTTAATTCATAATAAGGATTTGCCAATTGTTAATAATGAACAGAAAATGGTACAGTTTTGGGAGGATGAAGGTAACAGAATACTGGATACACCAGTCTTTACAACAAATAAATCCTATAACAAGGAATGGTTCCATTACTCACAGCTATCAGATTTATTTGCACATGCCATTTTGGAAAAAAGCGGTGCCGACTGTGCATTGTTCAATGCAGGTATCTTTTTAGATGGTTTACCGAAGGGCACTGTAACTGCGCTAGATTTGCATCGAATTTTTCCACATCCTATTAATTTATGTACAATTGAATTATCCGTTGCAGAAATGAAAGAAATTTATATGCAATCCAAAAATGAAGAGTGGCCCTATATCGAATTAAAAGGTTTAGGGTTTAGAGGCGTTATTTTTGGGAAAATGTTGACATACGGATTTTCAATGAATGACAATCGCCAATTATTGATTAATGGCAAGCTAGCGGATCACGATCATATTTATAAACTTGTGACGTTAGATTTATTTACATTTGGTTATTTTTATCCAAGCTTTAAATATGCGAAGAAACAATATATTTTACCTGAATTTTTACGAAACATTATGATAGATTATGGTCAAAGATTCTTTAAACAATAGAGAGAGTTTAAAGAATGGATTGGGGAAGAAATCATGCGATTAATTTCAATCGATGTATTAAAAGAAGGAATGGTATTAGGTAGAACCATTTGGAATGAGGCAGGTCATCCACTTTTAAAGAAAGATGTTGTTATTAATGACCGGATTATTCAACGACTTCAACAGTTAAATATGCATTATCTATATATTAACGATGATATTTCTGAAGGTATAGAAGTAGAAGAGACCGTTCCACCTGCTATGCGAAATAAAGTGATTACAACTATAAAGGATTCATTCCAATCCATTGATGGTTGTAATCCCGTAAATGCCTCTTATATATTAGATCAGCAATCAAAGACAATTGTCTCAATTGTAGATGAACTACTTTCTGCAGTTACTGGAAATGATGAAATTTTAACTATTTTAACAGATGCTTATTTATTTGATGAATATTTATATCAACACTCCTTCCAAGTGACCTTGTACTCCATTGCGATTGCCAAAGAGCTTGGTTATTCGGCTGAGGATTTACGCTTAATCGGTATTGGTGCTTTACTGCATGATGTTGGTAAACTCATGGTACCTAAAGATATATTAACAAAGCCTGATCGTCTCACTAATGATGAGTTTGAAACAATGAAAATGCATGCTCGTTATGGTTTTGATTTATTGCGCAATCTACATTCTATCTCATTACTTGTGGCACATTGTGCTTTTCAGCATCATGAGCGAATTGACGGAAGCGGCTATCCAAGAGGGCTTGTTGATTTTGAAATTCATCCTTTTGCCAAGATTATTGGCGTGGCAGATGTTTTTGACGCAGTTACAACCAATCGTGTTTACCGTGAAAAGATGCTACCCTCACAAGGGTTAGCAATTGTTGAAGCAGGCTCTGGTACTCTTTATGATGCTCGTGTTGTAAAAGCGTTAAAAAGGGCAGTGGTCCACTATCCAAATGGCGTTATTTTAAAATTATCGGATGGACGACGCGGTATTGTATCCAGACAAAATACATTGGATGCAGCATTACCGTGGATTCGTATTTTTGAAGAGCAAAATCAATTGCTCGCAGCTACATATGAAATCAATTTAGTGGATTATCCTAGTGTTTCAATTGAAAGTGTTGAGACCGATTACGTGGCTTCCGCAAAAGTAGAATAAATTGCTCCCCCTGTTCATACGTTATGGAACAGGAGGAGATTTTTTTGTTTTTCCCTCGAAAAAGGATGAAATTACGCTCATATAATCAAAGGGGAATACGTCTTAATCGATTAACAATTTTAATTGTGAGTACGGTTATTTGCCTTATATTATTTATTTATTATTTAAACGAACGGCTCATGCCAACCTATTTGCAGTATGCCGAGGTACAAACCACTAAGATTGCGTCATACGTTGTGAGCAAAGCCATTAATTCACGTACCTCAAATGTATTAGATGTCAATGATATCATTCAAGATATTCCTCCCGGTACATCTGAAATGATGACGACTAAGTTTAATACAGAAATTATTAATCGTGTTCGAGCAGAGACATTAGAGCTTGTTAAAATGTATTTAGAGCAAGCTGAACAAGGAGAATTATCGCATTTACCTGAATTAGATAATGTTGAATATGATATTAACAGAATTCAGGAAGGTGATGGTATTGTCTTCTTTGTACCTCTTGGTCAAGCGGCCAATATACCTTTGCTCGGAAATTTAGGGCCAAAGATTCCGATACGCTTCCACGTGATTGGAAATGTTCATAGCAATGTGACGTCCTCCATTCAGGAATTTGGGATCAACAGTGCTTATGTGGAGGTAGGTATTCATTTAGAAGTCAATGTACAGATTATTGTCCCGTTCGCTAGTAAATCTTCAACCGTTGCACAAGATATCCCTGTAGCAATGGGCTTAACGAGAGGTCCTGTTCCAAACATTTATACAAATAGTAGTGATGCACCGCAACCCTCCATCGAAATACCTGTCCCTTATAAGTAGAAATGTTATTGTGATAGT
This sequence comes from Lysinibacillus sp. FSL K6-1151, assembly GCF_038630755.1. Classification (NCBI taxonomy): domain Bacteria; kingdom Bacillati; phylum Bacillota; class Bacilli; order Caryophanales; family Bacillaceae; genus Lysinibacillus; species Lysinibacillus sp. FSL K6-1151. The sequence continues at coordinate 3,659,509 of NZ_CP152040.1, read as the reverse complement.
TGTTGGAGCTCCTTTAATATGTTACATTGACAACAGTGAAGATAGTTAATATTAAAAAATGCATATTTTTGATAGGGGCGATATTCGTATGACATCTTGTAAACCTACAAGTAAAGAAGAACATGTAAGAAAACCAGACTGGCTAAAAATAAAACTAAACACGAACGACGAATATAAAGGGCTTAAAAAGCTGATGCGTGAGAAAAATCTGCATACAGTATGTGAAGAAGCTCGCTGTCCAAATATCCATGAATGCTGGGGAGAAAGACGTACTGCTACCATGATGATTCTTGGTTCCGTTTGTACACGTGCTTGTCGTTTCTGTGCAGTCAAAACAGGGTTACCCAATGAACTAGATTTGGCTGAACCAGAGCGCGTTGCAGATTCAGTAGCAATTATGAACTTAAAGCACGTTGTAATCACAATGGTAGCGCGTGACGATTTAAAGGATGGCGGTGCGCAAGTATTAGCCGAAACAGTTCGTGCTATTCGCCGTAAAAGTCCTTTCACATCTGTTGAGGTGCTGCCATCAGATTTAGGTGGTATAAAAGAAAACCTTCAACTGCTAATGGATTCGAAACCAGATATTTTAAACCATAATATTGAAACGGTACGCCGTTTAACACCAAGAGTACGTGCTCGTGCAAAATACGAACGCTCATTAGAGTTCCTTCGCTTGGCTAAAGAGATGCAGCCAGAAATTCCAACGAAATCATCGTTAATGATTGGCTTAGGCGAAACACACGAAGAAATTTTAGAAGTAATGGACGATTTACGTGCGAATAATGTAGATATTATGACAATCGGTCAATATTTACAGCCAACGAAAAAGCATTTACCAGTTAAAAAATATTATTCACCAATTGAATTTGGTAAACTGCGTAAGATTGCCATGGAAAAAGGCTTTAAACATTGTGAAGCAGGCCCACTTGTACGTAGTAGTTATCATGCAGATGAACAAGTAAATGCTGCAACAAAAGAACGTCAATTACAAGCAGAACTCTAAACGTCAAGGCTGAACGAAAAGGGTGGTGTCACTTTGATCATAATTGAAGGATTAGAATATGAACTAATAAAGGATTATCGAGAAGCCTTTCAGGAGGAAGTTTTTCAGGAAAGGTATTCAGATATTTTAGCCAGATACGATTATATTGTAGGGGATTGGGGCTATAATCAATTACGTTTAAAGGGTTTTTTTGATGATAAAAATCAAAAATCAACTTTTGATACGAAAATAAGTACGCTTCAAGACTATCTATATGAGTATTGTAATTTTGGCTGTGCTTATTTTGTGTTACGTAAAACGGGCAAAGTCATGAAACAGCCCGAAGTGTTGGATACAAGTGTGGTAACAAAGCCAACAGACCAAGAACCTTTAGCGGAATAAAAAAGATAAGAGAAACCTGATGTGATAGGCATCAGGTTTTTTCTTGTGTCCTTGTTTTCTTTTGCAGTAATGGGGGAAAACTAAAGCACAAAACAGCTTATTAAAGGTGTGTTGCATATGAAAAGAGCCGTATTTTTAGATCGCGATGGTGTCATCAATGAGGTACTAACGAGTCGTGTGAAATTTGTCAATAAGCCTAAGGATTTATACTTTTTACCACAGGTGCCTGAGGCGATCAAGAAGTTAAATAAACATTTTGATTATGTGTTTGTTGTGACAAATCAAGGTGGTGTCGGTTTAGGTTTCATGAAGGAAACGAGCTTACAGAAAATACATGAGCATATGGTGAAGGAGCTCAAGAAAAAAGGCGCCACTATCCATGAGGTCGTTTATTGTCCACATAAGCCTAGGTCGGGCTGTGCTTGCCGAAAGCCCAATAGTAAATTAATTGTGGATTTAGCGAGGAAATATAACATTGATGTATCTAAATCCTATATGGTTGGTGATACGGACACGGATATAATTGCAGGCAAACAAGCAGGAACAAAGGGTGTATTTTTAGGAGACCAAGATCCATTAGCAGATGCCGTTTTCCCAGATTTAATAAGTGCTGCACATTGGATTATTGAGGATTCAACGACTTAATTAGTGTGAAAAAAAGAAGTATAAAACATTAAAAAAAGGATAATTTATGAGTGGAGGTGATGATATTGGCAAAGAACAAGCGCGATAAAAAGCCATTAGATCGTGAGGAATACGGATATGGTTTTGATATAAGTGTAGATGATTTAGCGGTTATTGGTCAAAATCAGCAAGCAAAAAAACAAAATGATGAAGAAAACAAAGACAATAAGCCCCATAATAAAAATAATCCATCTACTTTAAATAAATAACAATACGTAAAAAGATTTCGCAATCGCCTACAGGGTAACGCGGAATTTTTTTATGCCCTATAAAAAAACACCCAATAAAAAGGGTGTTAGTTCAATAATTCACGTAAATATTCTCGTAACTCTATCGTTTCTTCCTCTGTGCGATTGTACACATGTTCTAAGTAACCAGGTTCTTCTATATCATCAGGGCCGATGATAGCAAAGCGACCAAATTGAATATCCATGACAAGCACTTTTCCAAAGAAGCGGCCTGATTGTAAAATAGCTAAATCATAACGTAGCTTTTTCCCAGCAAAACTAACAAAGCGTGTTTTTGTATCTTCTACATCATCATATAAAAAAAAACGTTCCATCTTTTAATCTCCTTCCAGTCCTATAGTTATGGTACTATAGAAGAGAAAAGACTATCAACTTTTAATGATTTGAATGGGGGCTTTCCTTGTGTATTTTGTAGATCGTAATAAAATCACAAAAAATTTACAGTACTTAGATGGGCTATTAACTATTTTGGAGACAGAGGATAATGATAACTGGCTTCAAAATGATATAAAGAAATTAGCTATCGAGCGAATTGGACACAACATTATGGAGTCAATGATGGATGTAGGCAATTTAATGATTGACGGTTTCATTATGCGTGATCCAGGAAGCTACGAGGATATCATCGATATTTTAGTCGATGAAAAAGTTGTAGCTGCTGAAATGGAAGCACCATATAAAGCAGTTGTTGGCTTGCGTAAAATGCTTGTACGCGAGTTTATAGATGTAGATATCCCAGAGGTTATTCAGGTACTAACAGCCAATTTAGAGGCTTTAAAGCAATTCTCGCCAGCAGTCCACCATTATTTAACAAATGAATTAGGGCCAGTTTCAGCTTTTTTACCAGAGGACCATCAATGAAACAATATAAAGCCTATTGCTTTGATTTAGATGGCACTGTCTATCGCGGGAAGGAAGGAATTCCTTCAGCGGTTGCGTTTATTCATCGTTTACAGCAAGCAGGAATTGAGCCATTTTATGTAACGAATAATTCTTCGAAGACGCGAGAACAACTGCAGGAAGCTTTAATGTCTATTGGTGTAAACGCACCATTAGAGCATATTTATTCAAGTGCATTGGTAACAGCAAAATATGTGGCACTTCATTTCGCAGGCAAAAAAGTAGCCATGATGGGCACAGATGGAATACGTCAGGCATTACTCAATGAAAATATTGAACCTGTTGAAGATGAGCCGGAAGTATTTGTTATGGGTATTGATCGTACGCTTGATTATATGGCACTTGCTAGAGCAACGATTTTTGTCCAAAAAGGGGCAACCTTTATTGCGACTAATCAAGATATTAAATTCCCGACAGAGTACGGCTTTTTACCAGGCAATGGTTCTTTTGCTCGCTTAGTAGGAGAGGTTGCAGATGTTGAACCAATCTATATTGGTAAACCATCACCAGCCATGCTGGAAGTAATCGCTACAGAACATGGAATGGCTAAAGAAGACATGGTGATGATCGGTGATAACTATGACACGGACATTATGTGTGGTATTCATTTTGGCTGTGACACCATTCATGTGAATACAGGTGTTACTCCTACAAAGGTTGTACTAGAAAAAGAATGTCAACCTACATATGTAGTGGATGTATTAAAATAATAAAAGGATGTTTATGCTGATTTTTAGCATAACATCCTTTTTATTTGTTCAAATTTATTTCATATAGGCATTTTAGAAAACTACCATAATGGATTTTCTTCAATAAATTGATAAATGGCTTTCGTTAATGCATCAGGAGAATCGGCTTCTACTAATTCACCATTTACAATTGCATAAAAAGATTCCGAGCACTTTGTACAATAACTGAGGCAGCCATATTCCAAAACGTCGATGTTTGGGTCGCGTTCGAGTACTTCATAAGTTGCTTGAGAGCCATTTGCTAAATTACTTATACAAAATTCAACCATTGGATTCATTCATGTCACCTCACCAAAGTAATGCTACTCGGTTTTACGATTTTCGTCAATTATTTATGTTTAAGGTAAAAGAAACGTTTTTTGATAAAAGATAAAGGGAATTCGTTATTAATAGCTCTAAAATCAATCGAAATGAACAAGTTCTCATTTATTATGTGAAATCTTTCACAAAATTTCATTCTGATATTGTGAAACTTCTCACAATCGGTTATACTCGTTTGTGGATACTTTGTGAACAATTATTAAAAGAGATATAAAAGGAGACTATTATGGGTAAATTAGTACTTTTAGGTGGCGGCTACGGCAATATGCGTGTCATGCTTCGTCTATTAAATAGCTTACCATTAGACAGAGAGGTAGTTATAGTAGATAGAGCCCCTTTCCATAGTTTAAAAACAGAATTTTATGCATTGGCGGCAGGGACTGCAACAGATAAAGAAATTCGTGTAAGCTTCCCAGAGCATGAACGTTTAACGGCTGTATATGGAGAAGTCGTTGAAATTAATCGTGCAGAAAAAGTAGTCCTTTTAGAAGATGGGCAACGTATTGAATATGATGATTTAGTCATTGGGCTTGGCTGTGAAGATAAATATCATGGTGTACCAGGTGCGGAAGAGCACACATATAGCATTCAAACGATGGGACAATCGCGCGCAACATTCCAAGCACTTTGTGGTTTACCAGCTGGGTCTACAGTGGGAATTGTAGGGGCTGGCTTGAGTGGAATTGAGCTTGCAAGTGAGCTACGTGAAAGTCGATCAGATTTAAAAATAAAGTTATTTGACCGTGGTCAACGTATTCTTAAGGATTTTCCAGAAAAACTAAGTAAGTATGTAAAGGATTGGTTTGTTAAGCATAATGTTGATGTTATAGCCAACTCCAATATTACAAAAGTAGAACCAGGTAAAATTTTCAATCACGAAGATGAAATTTTACTCGATGCTGTCGTTTGGACTGCAGGTGTACAGCCTGTCAAAATCGTTCGTGATATGGATGTTGAGAAAGATAAACATGACCGTCCACTTGTCACTCAGTATTTTAATGTACTTGATGATGAACATGTCTATATTGTAGGGGATTGTGCTTCATCAGATTTACCTCCAACAGCACAGTTAGCTGAGGAACAAGCGGAGCAAATCGTAAAAGTACTTCGTATGCGTTGGAAAGGTGAACATTTACCAGAGAAGATGCCGGACATTAAATTAAAAGGCTTCATGGGGGCTCTTGGTAAAAAACAAGGCTTTGTGTACTTAGCTGATACAACAGTCACTGGACGTATCGCGCGCTTAATGAAATCAGGATTATTATGGTATTACAAACGTCAAAATGATTAATTAGCTACTGTCTTTCATAGAGAGAAAAGGGATTGCTCTAACATCATGTTGAAGCAATCCCTTAGCTTTGTTTAAACAGTTTCGTCTGGAACAAAGCCTAAATTTTCAAGTGCTGTAAATACAGGCTTTAATTGCACATAGCCTTCACCAACAACTTCATTATTTATGAGGACAAGAGGGTAAAAAAACTCATCTTCTTGAATACGTTTGGCATACTCTTGGTCGCGATCATTCTCAATTGGACCTTCAATATCAATATAGCGAATATCGTAGGTGTGATCTGGGTACTTACGGTCGATGGCTGCTTGAAGCCACTCATATGTATCTTTTGAAGATGGAGCATTGACACAGCTAGCACAGATAACAGCTGTTCCATAAATTTCAATCATCGGTTTTGTTGATGGCATAGTATTTTCTCTCCTTGTGATTCAATATTGGATTTTTTCTGTTGCTAACATTATAATCATTATAAGGAAAGGAGTCGAGATAAATGGCAGAAGCAACAATTAACGACCAAGTACAAGAGGTATTAGATAAATTACGTCCATTCTTACTACGTGACGGTGGAGACTGTGAATTAGTAGATGTTGAGGATGGCGTTGTTAAATTACGTTTATTAGGTGCATGTGGCAGTTGCCCAAGTTCTACGATTACATTAAAAGCTGGTATTGAACGTGCTTTACTAGAAGAAGTACCAGGTATTGTGGAAGTAGAGCAAGTATTCTAAGCTATCATAAAAAGTTCTAGCTGTCAGCACAGCTAGAACTTTTTTCAGCTATACATGGCGTGCATGTTCTTTCTCTTCACGTATAATGGCCCATTGCTCTTTCGCCATATCCACAATTTTTGCTTCGCCCCCAGCACTTTGTTTTTCAATGACTCTTGAAAAGAAACGTGTGGCATTTTCAATATCTCCAATGCGTCTGGATAATTCAGCAATCATATACATGATGCGGACAGCTGACATTTGTGTGGAGCTGTAATCCTCGGTAGAATAAGATTCCATATAATAATCACGTGCTAATTTCATAAAGCGCTCCTCTTGTCCACTATTGTTCAACGAACGATAGAGCCAAGCAAGACGTAAAGTTAATCCGGCAATCGCTACATTTTTTTCTTTTTTAATTGTCCCACAAAGAAAAGCTAACTTATAGGCTTGAATCGCTTGAAATACGGTACGTTCACCCTTGAAATCATGGTGCACCCATTTTTCCGTAATGTGTGTACGAATTTCATCTTGAATACCTGGTGCAAAATATTTTGTAAAGTCTTCTGTAAAGGAGAAGCCGCAATGCTCGCAAACAAAGACGTTGTAATAAAGAGCATTGACATCATCTGCATAGATCGGTTGAAAATCTGTTTCGGTATGGTCTACTTTAATAAATTTTGAGCGTACCTTTAATGTTGGAAATTCTTTTTTGCAATTCAAACATTGAATTTTTTTTTCGTAATATGGTGAAATCTCCATATATATTCCCCCCTACAAAGAAGTCGTTGTAACTATTATACCAATAGAGTTTTTATTAACATGAATAAAAAATACTAAAAATGTGAAAAATATTAGAATTATGACTAAAAATCGACTTGAAGCTGAATGTTTGTCATACAATGGTCAAAATTGATATGATAATACGTAAGAAGGAAGGTGATTGGGATGACAAGTACAAAAAAAGTAATAGAAGTTACACAAGCTGCTGGCTTTCATATTAATGAAATGATGGAGCATAATGAAGAACAAGGTTCTTTTTTACGTGTAGTGGTGAACGGTGGCGGCTGTAGCGGACTATCCTATGGCATGCACTTTGATCAAGAGAAAAAAGAGGATGACTTTGAAGATGTACAGCATGGTTTAACAATTCTTGTTTCCCGTGAAGATGCGCCGATTTTGATGGGAACAAAAATTGACTATAAACAATCGCTAATGGGCGGTGGCTTCACAATTGATAATCCAAATGCTATTGCATCATGTGGCTGTGGTACTTCATTTAAAACAGCTAAACGTGAAGGTACACCTGAGGTTTGTGAATAAAAACTTGTATCAAGAAGTTGATAGATAAGTGTACACAATCCTTAAAATAAGAACACAACCCTAAAATAGCGGTTTAGGGTTATAGATACCAAGCCTTTTTGATTTGTATGTTGGGATAACAACAAATTGAAGAGGCTTTTACTATGGTTTGCAAACATAAAAATTTAAAACGAAAGCCCCGTTTATATAATGAAACAGGGCATTCTAATAATCTAAAATTTATAATACCAAAAAATCGCTATTTCATTTGCTGTTGGAAAGTTTGCATAAAGCATTGTATCCACTGCACCTATTATAAAGTGATTTTTGGCATAAAAATGACAAGCTGAAACATTGATATCCTGTGTTTCAAGCGTGACACCACAAAAGCTCCTTTCTTTTGCCCACTCAATTGCTTTATTTAGTAAGGCAGTACCAACACCCTTTTTTCTATAATCCTTTGCAACAGCAATATCTTCAATAAGTGCATATCCATTCCAATTAGAGCACATCTTAATCTGCCCAACACAGTTGTTTTCAATATAATAAAAAAATACAGCTTTCTCGACTTCCTCTATGTAACGAAGGTCCATTTCATCATCATCATATTTCTTGAAGTAAGGCTCAGCAAATATTTCCTCTGTGAATGTCCAAATATTATTTGCATATGTCGGTACAATCCTTCCTGAAACCATAAAACCGTCGTTTGTTTTATTAAAATCCTTTATATTATCTTGATTCATTTTAATAATCATTTTCATCTCCCTTTCTCCATTGAGGTAGGATTTCTACCTATCTTAAGCCAAACTAACATCTACCTTCTTTAATGGAATTCCCGACAGCAGGAAATTGGAATTTACATGTTTACATTGGTGAGACCCTCTTTGATGAAATAATAGTTAATGTACAGTCAGTTCTAAGAAAAGGGCTTCTTTCATGGGCTAATCAGATTTTTCACGCTCAATAAACTTTGCCTCATTTAAAATAGCTAGCTGGTAAATGGCCCTTTTTTCATCGAGACCAAATTGTCCGTTTTCCTCGATAACAAATTGTTCATTGTTTGTTGTTTGAAAGTAATACGTTCCTACAGAGCCTATTTCATATTCGTAGATAACCTCATTTATATCTTGCCATTTATAAATAATTTGTTTGTGATAATGTTGAAAAACGATTTGATCCTTTTGTATGGCGCTATAGCTTAAAAAAGAATAATAACCTAATACGAAGCTGCTTAAGATGATTGCAGAAGAAATGGCGTAAATATATGGATTTCTTTTTAATCCGAGGACAATCAAAGCTAATACTATCAATCCGATGGCTATTAAAAGCATAATAAAGTTGCTAGGAGGTGTAATCAGTACGACATTATCCCTATTAAAATAAAATGTATGCGATATAGTTAAGGGCATAAAAAAGGCAAGAAAAGGAGTTAATATTGCTAACATAAGTGCTGTTGTAAAGTACTTTGCTCGCACTGAGAGTGCATTTAACATAAGGTCTCCTCCTAAATCAAACTTCCTTGTTATTGAAAGTGTAACATATTTACAAATAAGGTATGTATACGCATTTTTATAGTATATAAAGATTGGTCTTAAAATTCTGAATAAAAGCTTCATTCCATTGAAAGCAAGCAGGTATAATAGTTAGATAGAGGTGAAGGTTATGAAAAAAGATCGAGGAAAAATATGGTTGGGTGTATCAGGTGTTACGGTCAATGAGCTTGGACAATGGTTAGTTGTGAAAAAGGCTTATAGCGGCTTGAAAGGACGTTGGTCATTGCCAGCAGGGTTTGTCAACGCAGGTGAAACAGTGGATGAGGCGGTCATTCGTGAAATCAAAGAAGAAACAGGAATTGATTGCAGTGTATCAGGCTTAATTGGATTTAGAACGGGTGTCATCCGTGATGACATTAGTGATAATATGGCGATTTTTTATTGTCATATGCTAGATGAGCAGCAACAGGTATGCATTCAGGAAAAAGAAATACTAGAAGCCAAATGGTTGTATCCTCATGAGCTAGCACAGGATGAAACAACCTCGGTTATGTTAAAAGAAATGGCATCCAATCAATTCGAAAAACATCAATTAGAAGCGATAGAGGGGATTAATCCTGGCGATATTTTTGGTTATACCTCTTATCGACTGTTCTTTAAAAAATGATATGACTTCAGGAGGAAGGCTATGATGGAGTTATTTTTATTTATGCTGGAGCGAGTCGGTTTGATCATTGTGTTTGCCTTTTTAATGTCCAGATGGAGACTTTTTCGAGAGAAGCTGTTTCAGGAGCAAGGAAAGAAGGAGAAAATATGGCTTATCATTATCTTTAGTAGCTTATGTATTATTAGTAGCTATACAGGTATTAAAATTGAAAGCGGTACGATTCATCCTTTAAATCAGATGATACATAGTACGATCAATGCTGAGGAGGCTATTGCTAATACGAGGTTAATCGGCGTAGCCATTGCAGGTATTTTTGGTGGGCCCCTTGTAGGTGTTTGTGTAGGGATTATTGCAGGTGTTCACCGAATTACACTTGGGGGCTTTACAGCGATAGCCTGTGGTGTTTCGACGATTCTTGCTGGCTTTATGACAGGTGGATTAAGCAAACGTTTCAAAATACGTCAAACTTTTTCCTATAAGAAAGCTGTCATTATTGGAATCTGTGCGGAAACGATTCAGATGATTGTCATTTTAGTAGTCGCGAAGCCATTCGAGCAAGCTTTGCAGTTAGTATCGTTAATTGCGCTGCCAATGATTTTGATGAATGCCTTTGGGATATTTTTATTTTTCATGATTATTAAAACATTTATTGATGAGGAAGAACGGACAAAAGCTTTACAAACACATCAAGCTTTTTCGATTGCCCAACAAACGATTGAGCATTTTCGTAAGGGTTTGAATGAAGAATCATGCCAAACGGTTGCTGAAATTATTAAAAGGGAAATAAAAGTGGAGGCGGTCGCTATTACTGATAAAAAGGGCATATTGGCACATGTCGGTGTTGGTGAGGATCATCATTTAATTCATCGTGAAATTATGACAGCTCTAACGAAACGTGTATTAAAGGAAGGCGAAATTTTAATGGCTACTTCGGCAAAGGAGATTCAATGTCCACATGATGGTTGCCCATTAAGCGCTGCCATTGTTCTGCCTTTAATGGTACAGCAGCGCACTGTTGGAAGCTTAAAGCTCTATTTCACGAAAGCAGAATCTTTAACAGGAGTGAAGAAGGAACTTGCGGAGGGCTTAAGTAGACTATTCTCCTCACAGCTCGAATATGCTGAAATTGAACAACAGCGAAAGTTATTAAAAGACGCTGAAATTAAAGCATTACAGGCACAAGTTCATCCTCATTTCTTCTTTAATAGTCTGAACACGATTTCGAGCTTGATCCGAACAGATGCAGATGCGGCAAGAGCACTATTGATCAAACTAAGCACATTTTTTAGAAGCAATTTGCAAGGCGCACGGCAAATGCTCATTCCATTAAAAAATGAAATTGATCATGTTGAGGCTTATTTATCCATTGAGCAAACAAGATTTCCTAATCGTTACGAAGTCGAATTTATGATGGATGAAACACTCTTTGATGTGCAAATTCCTCCATTTACATTACAGCCTCTTGTTGAAAATGCTATTTATCATGCCTTTAAAAACCGCAAGGAAGGCAAGATTTTTGTCAAAGTACAACGAGTGAACGATAAGCTAGTACTAGTAACGGAAGATAATGGCTGTGGTATGAGAAAAGAACAGGTGAAACAGCTCGGTAAACATATTATGCAATCGGAGCAAGGAACAGGAACGGCGTTATGGAATATTTACCAACGCATTCATGAAATTTACGGCACAGAGGCAGATTTTCATATAGCGAGTACATTGGATGTAGGAACGAAAATAATGATTCAACTGCCGCTAAAGGCGACTAGATGGGAGTAGAAAAGATTGAATGTATATATTGTGGATGATGAACCGTTGGCACGCGCTGAGTTGAGGTATTTATTAGAGCAAACAGCGTTAGTAAATGTTTGTGGCGAATCTGAAAATCTAGAGGACTTTTGCAAACAGTATGAACAGATAGATTGTGTATTTTTAGATATTGAGTTAGGAATGAATAATGGACTCGATTTAGCTAAGCAACTACTGTTAGATGCACAAAGACCCGAAATTATTTTTGCTACAGCCTATGATGAATATGCATTACAGGCATTTGAGGTCAGTGCCTTTGATTATATTTTGAAACCATTTGAGGCACAAAGAGTACAAGCTACTGTGGAAAAGCTATTAGCTAAAAAAAGAGCTGCCCAGGTAAAAACAATGGAAGAAATAAAGTTTTCACAGTTGGACAAGCTCGATAAATTAACGGTTTATGTAAACGATCGAATTTTATTAATGAAAATACAGGATATTTTATATTGTACATCTGAGGACAGTAAAACGGTGGTTGTGACAGAGCAAGGGAGATTTTTCGCTTCGGAGTCATTGGCAGCGTTAGAGAAGAAGCTGGCTTTAAAAGGTTTTGTGCGTGTCCATCGTGCGTTCATTGTTAATTTAGAGCATATTGTGGAACTAGAGCCTTGGAGTAGTTCTAAATATAATTTAATATTGCACAACAGACATTCAATTCCGGTTAGTAGGCTGTATATGAAGGATGTACGGAAAATTTTTGACCTATCAAAATAGTTGCATTTCAATAGAAGAATACGACATTTCAACTTTGATTTCTGACATTTCAGTTAATTTTATGAATATGGGGGACATTCCTTTGCTATGATGTGAAAAAAGTAAAAGGGGTGTTTGCATGAATGCGATTACAATTGTGATAGGATCTATTTGTGTTTTGGTGATTAGCTATCGTTTGTATGGCATATTCTTTACAAAAAAGGTACTCAAAATAAAAGATGATACGCCCACGCCAGCGCATGCTTTGGAAGATGGTAAGGACTATGTTCCGACGAATAAATGGGTAACCTTTGGGCATCATTTTGCAGCGATTGCCGCCGCAGGGCCGTTGGTTGGACCGATTTTAGCTGCACAGTTCGGGTATTTACCTGGACTTCTATGGTTATTAATAGGAGCGGTAATTGGTGGGGCTGTCCATGATGCTGTTGTGTTATTTGCTTCCATGCGTCATGGGGGGAAATCCTTATCAGAAGTGATGAAGGAGGAGCTTGGTCCTATTGCTGGCTTCTGTACAGGCCTTGCGATGCTATTTATTATTACGATTACTATGGCAGGTCTTTCAATGGTGGTGTTAGGAGCTTTAGAACGTAATCCATGGGGAACGTTTGCGGTAGGGATTACTATTCCAATCGCGATACTAGTAGGGATTGCTTATCGTAAAACAGGCAATTTAATTTTAACATCCACAGTAGGCTTTATTTTATTGATGATTGGCGTATTTATCGGGCCACTTATTCAAGGTACAGCATTTGGTGAATTTTTAACGTTTGACCGTGATACATTAGCTATTATCTTACCGATTTATGCCTTTTTCGCCGCTGCCTTGCCTGTATGGCTATTACTAGCCCCACGTGATTATTTAAGTAGTTTCATGAAGATTGGTGTATTTATTGCATTAATTATTGGCGTTTTCTTTGTCAATCCTGCTATTCAGTTCCCGCCGTTAACAGAATTTATTCATGGCGGTGGCCCAGTAATTGCAGGTCCTGTATGGCCATTTGTGTCTATTACGATTGCCTGTGGAGCTATTTCAGGCTTCCATGCTTTTGTAGGCTCAGGAACGACGCCTAAAATGATTGATCGTTGGGAAGATATTCGTATTGTTGGCTTTGGCGCAATGTTAGTAGAGTCATTAGTAGGCGTGATGGCCTTGATTGCAGCTACAGCCCTTCATCCAGCAGACTATTTTGCGATTAATTCAGCACCAGCTGTATTTGCCACATTAGGGATGGAGCCTGTTCATTTACAAGCCTTGTCTCAAAGCATTGGCATGGATTTAGAGGGACGAACAGGAGGCGCTGTAACCTTGGCTGTTGGAATGACAGATATCTTTACAGGCATTCCTTGGTTCGCAGAGTTATCTTCTTATTTCTATCAATTTGTAATAATGTTTGAGGCTGTCTTTATTCTAACAGCTATTGACGCAGGAACGAGAGTAGCTCGCTATTTGATTCAAGACTTTGGTGGCAATGTTTATAAACCATTGAAGCGTACCAATTGGGTACCGGGTACAATTTTTGCCAGTGCACTCGCCTGCTTTATGTGGGGCTATTTATTGTATTCGGGGGATATTAGCTCCATTTGGGTATTATTTGGTGTATCCAATCAACTGATGGCAGCTATTGGTTTAGTATGTGGAGTGACGATGGTATTGAAGGTGGCAGATAAGCGAGTTTATGCGTTAACATGCTTTATTCCATTGGCTTATTTATACGTCACTGTCAATGTTGCAGGCTATTGGATGATTAAAAATGTGTATTGGAATCCAGCAGCTGCAGGCTTCAATATGTTAAATGGCATCTTATCCGTTATTATGCTGATGCTCGGTTTATTAATCGTCATCACAGCCTTTAAAAAATGGGCACAGCTTTGGAAATCACCGAAGTTCTTGCTAGCTCAAACAGCTTCATAAAGAAACAGTAAAACTATTGAAGATTAGAAGTCCTATCTTCAATAGTTTTTTGATGATAAAAGCGGGAAAATACTCGCGATGAAGGAAGGAATACTCGCGGAAGACAGGGAAATACTCTCGATAGGAGGAATACTCGCGGAAGACAAAGAAATACTCTCGGTAAGAGAAAGAATACCTGCAAAAAAAACAGGGGAATACCCGCGATAACTGAAAGATTAACTAAATATGTCGAACAAGCGAAAACAAGGATATGTTCATTGAAAGCGTTGTCGTAATCATGTAAACTAATGAGAGGAAAACGGAGGTTATACATACATGGATGGTCCAGTTTCATTAGTACAGTTAATCATTTCAATATTGTTATTTTTCGTCATGTTCTTTGGTATCGGATTTTTGTTAAATATGCTGTTACGTATGACATGGTTAATGTCGATTGTGTATCCAATCGTTGTCATCTTTATTGTAGATGAAGTAAGCTTCTTAGATTATATTTTTAAGCCAGGTTCTGCATTCCCAGCACTAATCGATAAATTACAGGCGCTACAGTTTGTAGATATTGCTATTTTATCAGGTGGTTTTGCGGGTTCCATTGTGGCAGGTATCGTGATGATTTATTTACGAAAAAGTGGATATCGAATGTTCTAACTTGCTGAGTATTCTTCTTTCAATCGAAGGAAGAATACTTTTTTTATACAAAAAAACACAACCTCCCTCTAGAGGATGTGTTTTTATTGCTTATAATATGAAAAACTCGTAGGTTATGATGGCGATAAAAATACCTGTGAGAGCCCCAAAAAATACTTCGCTTCGTTTATGACCTAATAATGTTTTTAATTCCTCCATTTTCTCCTGCCCATCCATCTGAGGCCATTTTTTTAAATCATGGAGCAATGTTTGGAAGTCCTTGCGCAGCTGATTTAATATAGCGGCATGCTGTCCTGCTTGGTAACGAACACCACTGGCATCGTACATCACAATAATGGAAAACATAGCGGCTACTGCAAAAATAGGGGATTCCAACCCCGTCTCATAAGCAATCGAGGTTGCCAGTCCAGTGACTGAGGCAGAGTGAGAGCTAGGCATACCACCCGTCGAGGTAAACAGGCTCCAATTCACTTGTCTAGTCATTAAAAAATGGATGGGGATTTTGACAAACTGTGCAAAGAGAACGGCAAAGAGGGCAATTAGTAATGGGGTATTTTGAAGTAAACTCAATTCATCACAACCTTCGCAAATAATTGCTTTTATTATAACATTCATTATTTTCTAAAAGAAGATACAGGCAAATATTACGTACTTTTCAGAAACTTCGTTATAATAGTATATGGAATGGAGGAATTTACATGCATATTGTAAAAGAAGCAAAAACATTTGAAACGATTTCTACAGAACTATTAGTGGTGGGAGTCACAAAACATCGTGAACAAATGCAGGATTGGACAAGCTTTTCATCTTTTTACGGTGAATCACTTGATACGTGGATTAGTGCTGGGGATGTATCAACAGAATTAAAGAAACTAACGAAATTGCCATTTGTGAAAGACCATGCGAACCTTAAACGTATTTTATTTGTAGGCCTGGACGAGCGTAAAAACTTAACAGAAGGTGATATTCGCGCAGCATTTGGTTTAGTAGGAAAAGAATTAAAAGCTTTAAAGGCAAAAGAGTATTCCATTTGGCTTGAATCATTTACAACAGATTCAATTGCAACTACAGATGTAGCGTTTTTAGCAGGAGAAGGAATTGGACTTGGCTATTATGCTATTCCTCATTACAAAACAACTTCAAACGAAGTAGATAAACGTATTAATGCTGTTCATCTTGTGACAATGTCAGAGGATATAGATGAGGTTGTGGCTAGCTTTGAAGTAGGTGTAATTTATGCGGATGCTGTCAATGAAGCTCGTAGTTTAATTAATCTACCACCAAATCTACTAACAGCAACTGATTTAGCCAATTATGCACAATCACTTGCAGTAGAGTATGATTTTGAAGTAGAGATTTTAGGTAAAGCTCAATTAGAGGAACTAGGTATGGGCGGTATTTTAAGTGTTAACCAAGGCTCATATGAAGAACCACGATTAATTACTTTAAAATATAAAGCGACTGAAGATTTTGAAGATCCAATTGGCCTTGTCGGTAAAGGGGTAACGTATGATACAGGTGGATATTCTTTAAAGCCAAAAGACTCAATGGTCGGTATGAAAGGCGATATGGGCGGCGCAGCAGCTGTGCTTGGAGCGATGAAAATTATCGGTGAATTACGTCCAAATAAAAATGTTGTAGCTGTTATCGGTTCTACAGATAACATGGTATCTGATACAGCATTTAAACCAGATGATGTGATTACTACGTATAGTGGGAAAACGGTTGAAGTCTTAAACACGGATGCAGAAGGACGTTTAGTTCTGGCAGATGCAACTACATATGCTAAACAGCAAGGTGCTACATCACTGATTGATGTTGCTACTTTAACTGGAGGCGTCATTACTGCGCTAGGTATGGATAAAACAGGTGCTCTTGCGAATGATGATGCATTTTTCGCAGCATTTATGGAAGCTGCAAATGAGACAGATGAATTTGTTTGGCGTATGCCTTTAACAGAGAATGATAAAAAACGAATTCGTAAATCAGATGTAGCTGATTTAAACAACTCTCCAGGTCGTGATGGTCATATGATTTTCGGTGGAGGCTTTGTAGGCGAATTTGTTGGCGATACGCCATGGATTCATTTAGATATTGCTGGCACATCTGATGCAGTGGCTATACATGATTTAGGGCCTAAAGGCGGTACTGGGGTTATGGTACGTACGCTTGCGAATTTTGTTCAACGTTTAGGGGAAGAAAAGTAAGAGAGAATGGCAATCAGCGGGAATTTGTTCTCGCTGATTTTTTGTGATTTAAGCACTAATCCCGATAGAATAGGCATTCTACATATGATAGATGTATCTTCCTTCATACGATAGAGTAAAAAGGGAGGTAGCATATGCGCAATTTCGGAGGTTACCCAGGAGGAGGATTTGGAGGCTTTATTTGGCCATTTGGTGCACCGTTTTTCGGTGGTTTTTTAGGAAGTTTCCTTGGCTCTCAATTTAATCAATATCCTTATAATCCATATTATCCAAACTATCGACCATATCAGCCAGGTCCATATTTTCGACCAGGTCCACGGTATCGCAGACCTTGGTAAGCACATAAAACGATCAACCAGTTGCCCTATAATCGGCAACTGGTTTTTGTTGTGCCTTACGAAGTAGCAAATTGGGTGTTGACAGAATATACTAAATTATTTATTATTCTTATTATATTACTAAGAATTAAATAGGTGGCTGACTAGCAAACTAGAGGCTTTTATTGTTCATAGGCATTGTTGTGCCTAAGGATAATATTGGCCTCTTTTATTATCTTGATTCAATAAGTGTTTTTTGAACCACCAGGTACAGAAGACTCCCTCCACTATAAATAGAGGATAGAAGGAGTGAAACGGAATGGGGAAAGTTTATATCGTAGGTGCAGGTCCTGGAGATGTTGACCTCATTACGGTCAAAGGATTACGTTGTATTGAATGTGCTGACATTATTTTATATGACAGACTCATTAATAAAGAGCTATTGGATTATGCCAAGCAAGACGCTAAATTGATTTTTTGTGGGAAATTACCACAACAGCATGCAATGATTCAAGAGCAGATCAACCAGACTCTTGTCAGTTATGCACAGCAAGGGTATGTCGTAACAAGATTAAAAGGAGGAGATCCGTTTGTCTTTGGTAGAGGGGCTGAGGAAGCTGAGGTACTAGCTAAGCATCAGATTCCATTTGAAATTGTACCTGGCATTACTTCAGGTATAGCAGCGCCAGCGTATGCAGGCATTCCTGTTACACATCGGGCATTAGGTTCAAGTTTTGCCATGGTTACGGGGCATATGCAGGATGGGAAAGAAGATGCGATACGTTGGGAAAGTCTTGCGAAGGGAATTGACACGATTGCCATTTATATGGGGGTTGGTAATCTGCCATACATTCGTCAGCAATTACTCAAATATGGCCGTGATGAAAATACGCCTGTGGCTGTTATTCATTGGGGCACATTAGCCACAAAGCAACAAACCGTTACGGGTACTTTAGCTACAATTGAAGAAATTGTGTGTACGGAAACTATTCAAAACCCTAGCATCATATTAGTAGGGAAAGTTGTGACACTAAGAGAAACAATTCAATGGTTTGAGCATAACACGCCACAGCCAGCCCAAATAACGAGGTAAGGATGTGGAATGATGCAAGCAATTTTATATATTGCACACGGCAGCCGAGTCAAGGCAGGCGTAGAGCAGGCCGTAACGTTTCTTCAAGGAGTGCAACAGGAAGTTCATGTATCCATTCAAGAAGTCTGCTTTTTGGAGCTTGCAACACCGACCATTGCTGAAGGAATTGAGAGTTGTATTCGAAAAGGTGCAACAGCGATTGCAGTGATGCCCATTTTACTACTAGCTGCCCAACACGCCAAACAAGATATTCCGAAAGAAGTGGCAAAAGCTCAAAAGCAATATCCATCTGTAAAGTTTACTTATGGTGAGCCTCTTGGAATCCATGAACGATTAATTGACTCATTACAAGCTAGGATAATAGAAAAACAGCAACCTAAGTTTGATGCAAGTGTTTTACTCATAGGGCGTGGGAGTAGTGATCCAGCCGTCAAAAGAGATCTAGCAAAAATTGCAGCAAAGTTACGTACTAAATATCACTATAAAGTTGTTGATACATGCTTTTTATATGGGATGGGACCGACTTTTGAAGACTGGCTCCAACAAGAAAAAGGGAAGCAACGGCAAGTCTTTATTGTACCGTATTTATTATTTACAGGTATTTTAAGGAAAAGTATTGCCAAGCGAATACAGAGTTTTGACAGCCAAGATATCGTGCTTTGTGAAAGCTTAGGCTACGATGACAATGTGAAAAAGGTGTTAGTGGAACGTATTGATGAATTATTACATTTTAAAGAGGAAGGTGTTTCGTAATGGTAGATAAAAGAGCTGAAAACGTAAATCTAGCATTAGAGAATGTCCGCCAAATGTTAAATACTGTGAACCACGGATCAATTACATTAATTGTACAAAATGCTTACGTGGTTCAAATTGAAAAAAAGGAAAAAATCAGGCTTCGATAATCTAAAAAATGAAATGATGATGATTCGTGAGGTGGCAAAGATTGAAATTGCAAGTAATAAACAGTCCATTTAATGAAGAGCAGGTGAAGTTATTAAATGAGCTTCTTCCTAAATTAACAACCGAACAAAAAATTTGGCTTAACGGTTATTTAAGTGCACCACTAGCAATGTTGGAGGCAAGTGAGGAACAGCCAACACCAGCAGCCCAACCCATTACCCAAACAATGACCATTTTATATGGCTCTCAAACAGGCAATAGTCAAGGATTAGCTGAAAAATATGCAGCCGCTTTAAAAGCTCAACATGTAGAGGTTACTATCTCATCATTAGGAAAATTTAAAGCAACTAATTTAAAAAAGATAACAAATCTTTTACTGATTGTTAGTACACATGGGGAAGGTGATCCACCCGATCAAGCGATACAATTCTATGAGTTTTTGCACAGTAAGCGCGCACCTAAGCTAGAGCATCTACAGTATTCGGTCCTTGCTTTAGGGGATAGCTCCTATGAATTTTTCTGTAAAACGGGGAAGGATTTCGATGAGCAATTCGCCAAATTAGGTGCAACAAGAATGGTTCCCCGAACTGATTGTGATGTGGATTATGACGACGCAGCTGCACAGTGGTTCTCAGCAGTTCAACAAAAATTTCTGCAGCAAGCAACTGCTGTAGGGTCTACTTCAACATCAAACGAAGACACGCAACTACTAGAAGAATCTACATATTCAAGAAAAAATCCATTTTACGCTGAAGTACTTGAAAATCTGAATTTAAATGGTCGTGGCTCGAATAAAGAGACACGTCATCTTGAATTATCAATTGAGGGAGCTCATTTTCATTTTGAACCTGGAGATAGCATTGGCATTCTGCCAGAGAATGATGAGCAATTAGTCCATACATTGCTGGCAGCCCTTCAATTCAATCCAGAAACGGAAGTGACTGTTTTTGAGGAAACGGTAGCATTGAAGGATGCGTTACAGAAAAAATTAGAGATTACGGTGTTATCTAGGCCTTTACTCGAAAAAATAGGTGCTTATACAGAGCATCAACAATTTTTAAAGCTATTTGAGGAACCGAATGCTTGGAAGGGCTATGCAAAAGGTAGAGATTTACTTGATGTGGTAAAGGATTTTGCACCATTTACATGGAGTGCTCAGCAATTTGTAGAGATGCTACGTAAAATTCCAGCACGACTTTATTCAATCGCTAGTAGCCAAAAGGCCAATAACGAAGAAGTTCATTTAACCATTGGAAAGGTTAGCTACGAGACAGCTGGCAGAAAACGTTTGGGTGTTTGTTCTGGCAGTGTAGCAGAACGCGTTCAAATTGGTGATACATTACCAATCTATGTTCATAAAAACCCGAACTTCAGATTACCAGAGAATGAAGATACGCCAATTATTATGATTGGAGCAGGTACAGGAGTTGCCCCGTATCGAGCTTTCCTTGAGGAGCGAGAAGAGTTAGGGATTGAGGGGAAGGCGTGGCTTATTTTTGGCGACCAGCATTTTGTTACGGACTTTCTTTATCAAACGGATTGGCAACGTTGGCTTGCATCGGGCACATTAAGCCAAATGCATGTAGCCTTTTCACGAGATACCGACCAAAAAGTATATGTTCAGCATAAATTACAAGAAAATGCGGCGAGCTTTTATGAATGGCTTGAGCAGGGTGCTGTCATTTATGTGTGTGGTGATAAGCAGTCGATGGCAGCTGATGTGGATGCAACCATTCATCACATCATTGAGCAGCAAGGGCAGAAAACACCAGAAGAAGCGAAAATTATTGTGAATGAATTAAAACAGCAGAAACGCTACCAACGTGACGTTTACTAACTGTATTTAGCATGAGTTCTTTAGCAAATGATTCCTCTAGTGAGGCTCGTACCTTAGCTAA
The DNA here is from genome assembly GCF_038630755.1 of Lysinibacillus sp. FSL K6-1151. Classification (NCBI taxonomy): domain Bacteria; kingdom Bacillati; phylum Bacillota; class Bacilli; order Caryophanales; family Bacillaceae; genus Lysinibacillus; species Lysinibacillus sp. FSL K6-1151. Next base: position 3,638,269 of record NZ_CP152040.1, on the reverse strand, counting down.
AAAGCACAGCCCCAGATGGAAGCCAAAACGCCGAGGTGTAAAGGATTAAAGGAGCGATCAAGAATGACAGAAAAGATAGTTTTACCTCCACAGCCTGGAGAACCAAGTGATGTAGAGCGCATTAAGACTGACAGTAATTACCTACGTGGTACGCTCGAACGTACCATGAATGATCCATTAAGCTCTGGTATTCCAGAGGATGATAATCGTCTTATGAAATTCCATGGTAGTTATTTACAGGATGATCGAGATCTGCGCAATGAACGTCAACGCCAAAAGCTGGAGCCTGCTTATCAATTTATGGTGCGTGTACGAACACCAGGTGGCGCAGCTACACCAGCACAATGGCTAGTCATGGATGAAATGGCTAGAACATATGGTAATGGCTCTTTAAAGTTAACAACACGTCAAGCATTTCAAGTACATGGTATTTTAAAATGGAATGTCAAAAAATATATGCAGGAAATCAATGAGGTACTATTGGATTCTCTGGCAGCTTGTGGAGATGTAAACCGCAATGTGATGTGTAATGTGAATCCAAACCAATCAGCATTACATGAAGAGATTTACAACTGGTCTGCCAAACTAAGTGAGCATTTATTACCTCGAACACGGGCTTACCATGAATTGTGGTTGGATGGGGAAAAGGTGGTAGATAGTCAGGATGAAGAAATTGAACCGATTTACGGAGCACAATATTTGCCTCGTAAATTTAAAATAGGGATTGCAATTCCACCAAGTAATGACGTGGATGTTTTTTCACAAGATATTGGACTTATTGCCATCGTTGAAAAAAATCAGCTTATTGGCTTTAATATAGCTGTTGGTGGAGGAATGGGCATGACCCATGGTGACCATGAAACCTATCCACAGCTTGCTCGTTTAATTGGCTTTATTACGCCAGATAAATTATTGGAAACAGCAGAGAAAATTATTACGGTACAGCGTGATTATGGGAATCGTTCTGTGCGCAAAAATGCACGTTTTAAATACACGATCGATGCAAGAGGGCTTGCCTGGTTCCAAGAAGAATTAACACGTCGGCTAGGCTGGGAAATTCAGCAGGCTCGTCCCTATATATTTGAGCGTACTGGTGATGAATTTGGCTGGATTAAAGGGGCAGATGGTCATTGGCATTACACGTTATTTATTCAAAATGGTCGTATAAAAGACTTTGAAGATTATCAGCTGTTAACAGGATTACGCGAAATAGCTAAAGTACACACAGGTGATTTTCGCCTAACACCGAACCAAAATTTAATGATTAGCAATGTGACCCCACAAAAAAAGAAAAAAATTAATACGATTATTGAACAATACAAACTAACAGATGGTGCGCATTATTCTGCCTTACGTCGCAATTCCATTGCCTGTGTTTCTTTACCAACCTGTGGTTTAGCAATGGCGGAAGCAGAACGCTATTTACCTTCGCTCATTACGAAGCTTGATGCCATTATCGATGAGGCAGGATTAAATGAAACAGAAATTGTTATACGCATGTCTGGCTGTCCAAACGGCTGTTCACGTGCAGCTATGGCTGAAATCGGCTTTATCGGTAAAGGACCAGGGAAATATAATATGTATTTAGGGGCAAGTTTTACAGGCAACCGATTGAATAAAATCTATCGTGAAAATATTGGCGAAGAAGAAATATTAGCAGAGCTTCGACCAATTCTTCTGCATTTTGCGAAGGAGCGTTTAGAGGGGGAGCATTTTGGTGACTTTGTTATTCGTGCTGGATATGTGACAGCTGTTAATGATGGGAGAGAATTTCACTAATGATTAAAGCCATGTAGCAAATTGCTTTGCTACATGGCTTGTTGTTGAAAAAAGGTGATGTCAATAGCAAAAAAAGAACCTTTAGCAAGGCGAGAGGTTGATTTCCGTTCCGCCAGCGTCCTTTCCAGGGGGCGTCCGATGAGCCGCTTCACTCACTGCGTTTCGCTCCAGGGTCTCACCTGTGGACGCTAAATCCCCTAGGAGTGACGCTGGCTCCACTCCAACCAACCATGTGGTAAAAGTGTCTTTTCCTTCTCTTTCATACGAGCCGTAGTGAACAAAATAGCCCATTATTTGTAGAGAAAGGATAGCCTCTTATTTTCAATGTAGAGAAGTGATGAGTGACAACATCCCTCCATAAAGAGTAGTGAATACCTTCACTTTAGTTGAAAGCCTTTGCTAACAAGAAACATTTTTATGGATTGGAGCGGTAGCGGAGGAAGCGGCTCGGCTCTCGCCCACAGGAAAGCAAGTAGTCTGCAATGGAAATCTATTTTCACATTTCACAAAAATACTATTAATGGTTTTGTTTTTTCAACACTAAGCCATGTAGCAAATTGCTCTGCTACATGGCTTTTTAAATGGAGTAATCTTCGGGAATAAATACTTTTAATTGTTTTGGCTTTACAAATACTTGATCGCCAACTTTAAGCTGTAGGTGGAAAAATTGTTCTTTTGATAACTCCGCCTCTAAAAATTCATCAAGATCCTCACGGCGTAGCTCAATTTGGACAATAGGTCCTAGCAAATGAATATGACTGATTTTAACAGGAACTGTCCCTGGAATACTTGTTTTTTCGATATGAATGTCATGAGGGCGTACATAGCCAATTACGTTATCATTCGTATGTGTGAGGGCATCTGGTACATCCAGTGCAACTTCGCCTTGCATGAGCTTACCATTATGTAAGCGACCTTTAAAAAGATTGACATTGCCCAAGAAGTCATAAACAAATGGACTATTTGGGTTCGTATACACCTCATCTGGGCTGCCAATTTGTTCGATTTTGCCATTATTCATTACGACAATGCGATCCGCTACATCTAGTGCTTCCTCCTGGTCGTGTGTCACAAATATACTGGTAATATGAAATTCATCATGCAACTTTCTTAGCCAGCGACGTAATTCCTTGCGAACTTTTGCATCAAGTGCTCCGAACGGTTCATCCAATAAAAGAACCTTAGGCTCTACAGCAAGGGCTCTTGCCAGTGCTACACGTTGCCGTTGCCCCCCTGAAAGCTGTGTTGGATATCGATTAGCGTAATTTTCGAGTTTGACTAGTTGCAATAATTCCATCACTTTATTTGTTATTTCTTGTTTTGAGGGTCTGCTTTTTCGCGGGCGAACCTTTAGCCCATATGCGACATTATCAAAGACTGTCATATGACGAAAAAGGGCATAATGCTGAAAGACAAAGCCCACATTGCGCTCCTTTGGATGTCGATTGGTTATGGACTGACCATCAAATAAGATGTCACCAACATCAGTGGTTTCCAGCCCCGCAATCACACGTAATAAAGAGGTTTTTCCCGAACCAGAAGGGCCGAGCAGTGCTACTAGCTCCCCTGACTGAATATGAACTGATATATCCTCTAATGCTTGGAAAGTACCATATTTTTTGGATATGTTTTGAATTTGTATACTCAACGTGACCATCTCCTTTTAACTAGATTTTGATTTCCATGCGATTATATCTTTCACAACTAATGTAAAGATGGCCATAACACTCATTAAGGAGGCAACAGCAAAGGCTGCTGAAAATTGATATTCATTATAGAGAATTTCAATATGAAGTGGCATCGTATTGGTCATGCCACGGATATGACCTGATACAACAGAGACCGCCCCAAATTCCCCGATGGCTCGTGCATTACATAAAATCAAACCATAGAACAATCCCCATTTAATATTGGGCAATGTAACATACCAAAATGTTTTAAAGCCGTTGGCACCAAGTGAAATGGACGCTTCCTCCTCAGATGTGCCCTGTGTTTGCATGAGTGGTATTAACTCACGTGCAACAAAGGGTAAAGTGACGAAAATAGTGGCGAGGACAATGCCAGGCAAGGCAAAAACAATTTTAATATCATGTGCGAACAGCCAATCACCGAAAAGTCCCTGTGAACCAAACAATAAAATAAATACTAGTCCTGCGATAACAGGGGAGACGGCAAATGGTAAATCAACGATGGTAAGTAATAGATTTTTCCCTTTAAAATTAAACTTTGTAAGGGCCCATGCAGCCATTACGCCAAAAAGAGCATTAAGTGGTACAGCAATAGCTACAACCGTTAACGTAAGCTTAATAGCAGCTAACGCATCTGGATGTGTAATAGCAGCAAAATAAACGTCGGCTCCCTTTTGAAAGGCTGTAATAAAAATAGATAGTAAAGGTAGTACGATAAAGAAAGCTAAAAAAGCTAAGGCAATGAACGTTAACGAATAGCGAACAATACGGGGCTCCTGTAATGCAGCAGACTTTGGGGCTGCTTTATTTTTCTCACTACTAGCCTGCTGAATAAATGTTGATTGTTCCATGTGGTACCTCCTACTGTACAAAACGACGATTGGCTAGCCATTGGATCAAGTTGATGGTGAACAACAGAATAAAGGATGTCACAAGCATGACAACTGCTATTGCGGTAGCACCTGCATAATCATATTGTTCTAGCTTCGTCATAATAATTAACGGTGTAATTTCTGTTTTCATCGGCATATTTCCTGCAATGAAAACAACGGAGCCATATTCACCAAGTGCACGGGCAAAGGCTAATGAAAAGCCAGTTAAAATGGCAGGTAATAGCTCTGGCAGAATGACTTTACTGAAGGTTTGTAAACGATTGGCACCAAGACTTGCCGAAGCTTCCTCGACCTCAGCGCTAATATTTTGTAATACGGGTTGGACTGTACGTACTACAAAAGGTAGCCCGATAAATGTTAACGCGATCATAATACCAAGAGGTGTAAAGGCAATTTTAAAATCAAAAAATTGACCGATCCAGCCATTTGGCGCATAGAGTGATGTTAAAGCAATACCAGCAACAGCAGTAGGCAAGGCAAAGGGTAAATCTACTAGCCCATCAATGATTCGTTTAAATGGAAATTGATAGCGAACGAGAACCCATGCGATAATGGTGCCGAAAAGTACATTTAGTAAGCCCGCAATCAATGCTGTGCTGAAGCTCACTTTATAAGAGGCAACAGCACGAGGCTCTGTAATGATAGCGATAAACTCAGTCCAGCTTAAGGACATGGTATGAATGAAAATCATTGAAAGTGGTAGTAACACTAGTAAACTAACATAGAGCATTGTATAACCAAGAGACAGATGAAAGCCTGGAATTATTCGCCGTGATTTTTTAGGAAGGATTAACTGACTCATCAAAACGCTCCTTATTGTGGTACATATATTTCATCAAAGGTACCACCATCTTTAAAATGGGTAGCTTGTGCTTGTGACCAACCGCCAAAATCATCAATGGACACAAGTTCAAGCTGAGGAAATTGCTCTTTATATTTTGCTAGAATGGTTTCATTACGTGGTCGATAATAGTTTTTTGCCGCAATTTCTTGCCCGATATCACTATATAAATGTTGTAAGTAAGCTTCCGCAACTTCACGTGTCCCTTTTTTATCAACGATTTTGTCAACAACTGCAACTGGTGGCTCTGCCAAAATACTTAATGATGGTGTGATGATTTCAAATTCGTCCTTCCCTAATTCATTTAAAGATAAGTAGGCTTCATTTTCCCATGCAATTAAGACGTCTCCAATCTTTCGTTCTACGAATGTCGTTGTAGCACCACGAGCGCCAGAATCTAATACTTCAACATTGCTATAGAGTGATTTCATAAATTTTTTTATTTTTGTTTCATCATTGTTATATAACTTTCCAGCATAAGCCCAAGCCGCTAAGTAGTTCCAACGTGCACCACCAGATGTTTTGGGGTTGGGTGTAATGACCGACACATCTTCTTTAATTAGATCATCCCAGTCTTGAATATTTTTTGGATTCCCTTTGCGTACTAAAAACACAATAGTCGATGTATAGGGGGTCGAGTTATAATCAAATTCTGTCTGCCAATCTTTATTCAATAGCTCGCGTGTTTGAGCAATTTCGTCTATATCGTAAGCTAGTGCAAGGGTGACAACGTCAGCTTCGAGACCATCGATCACAGCTCGACCTTGTTTGCCAGATCCACCATGTGATTGATTGATTTTGACATCTTGACCTGTTTCGTCTTTCCATTTTTTTATAAAATCCTTGTTAAATTCATCGTAAAGCTCGCGTGTTGGGTCATAGGAAACATTGAGTAGTTCTACAGACTTCTTTGCTTCCTGACCACTTGCTTTTTCATCAGAATTAGCACTTCCACAGCCAGTTAAACTTAACGTTACTGCAGCTAATAGTGCTAACGTTTGGAGAACATAGCTCCTTTTTTTCATATCATTTCGCTCCTTTTCCATCTAAAGAATGCAAAAAGCCATCCCCCATAATGTTATGACTTCATGGGTAGATGGCCTTCAGATTCTCTGATCAGCAACTTATTATTTATGTCAAAGCTTTAATAATACATTAAACATATATTTCCTATTAGTCAACAAGGAATTAAATAAAAAATTAATTATTTTGAAAATGAATGTAACGGTCACTAGATACCACTCATTCTATGCAGGAAGGAACTGAAAAAATGGGTGGATGAAAAAGATATGTCAAAAAACCTAGTTGACTACTTGGTGTATTTTAGTATATATTTGGTAATAAGAAGAATGATTGTGGTACGAGGTAGCAAATACTAGTGAACAATCATTAAATAAAGAGCTGGCTAGTCAAACTAGAGGCGTTTTAACAAAGACCTGTTTTACTGTGTCTATTGTTAAAATGCCTTTTTTGCTATGAGGGGGATTTGATGTTAACGTACGAAAATTGGCAAGAACCGATTATTGATTTTCAAGTCGATGATCTGTATAAGGGTGCACTGGAAGTTTTACAGTGGGGCTATCGAGAATATGGAGAGGAAATCGTCTATGCATGTAGCTTTGGCATTGAAGGTATTGTCTTAATTGATCTCATTTCAAAGGTAAAACCAGATGCTACAATTGTTTTTTTAGATACAGATGTCCATTTTAAAGAAACCTATGAAACGATTAATAGAGTCAAAGAAAAATATCCACAACTAAACATTGTCATGAAGAAGCCTATCCTTACATTAGAACAACAAGCTGCTCAATATGGTGATGAGCTTTGGAAGTCCAATCCAAATAAATGCTGTGACATTCGCAAGATAAAACCTTTGCATGAAGCCTTGTCAGGTAACAAGGCTTGGATATCTGGCTTGCGGCGTGAACAATCGCCAACACGTCAACAGACAAACTTTCTAAATCGGGACGATAAATTTAAATCGATTAAAGTTTGTCCACTGATTCATTGGACATGGAAGGATGTCTGGCGCTATGTTTCTAAGCACAATCTGCCATACAACCCATTGCATGATCAAGGTTATCCAAGTATCGGCTGTGAGCATTGTACAAAGCCAGCATTTACGATGGATGATTTACGTTCAGGACGATGGCAAGGTTCTGGTAAAACGGAGTGTGGTTTACATGAATAAAGGAGTTTTGCCATGCTTGAATATTTTGCAATAGCTATTAGTTTATTTTTTGCGATGAATATAGGGGCAAGCGGAGCAGCAGCCTCAATGGGCGTTGCTTACGGTGCAGGTGCCATCAAAAAAGCTTGGCAAGCATTACTATTATGTGCAATAGGTGTCTATAGTGGAGCTGTATTAGGCGGAGGAGAGGTTGTCAAAACGATTAGCTCAGGCATTATGCCGCAGGACTATATTACGGTAAAGGTTGTCATCATTATCCTAATTTCGGCGACAAGCTCCTTATTTTTCGCCAATCTTTTAGGTATCCCCTTATCAACGAGCGAAGTAACGGTTGGCGCTGTTGTTGGAGTAGGAATAGCCTATAAAGTATTATTCGTGCGTTCATTGCTAGTTATCATATCATTTTGGATCATTGTACCGCTTGTCGCCTTTGTCATTGCACTTGTCTTTGGAAAATTATTATATAAATTACAAAACAGAGGGCTGCTAAAAGATCGTCCGATTTTAACGGTTCTGCTCGTATTAGCTGGATTTTTCGAAGCCTTTTCAGCGGGCATGAACAATGTCGCCAATGCTGTTGGACCACTTGTTGGTGCAGGGATGATGGATGTTACGATGGGCATTGTCCTAGGTGGGGCATTTGTGGCACTAGGTGCTATGCTACTTGGCAAACGGGTGCTTGAAACCAATGGTAAAAAAATTGTGCGCTTTCAAAAGGCAGAAGGAATCTTAATTTCTAGTACAGGTGCCCTTCTTGTTGGCGTAAGCTCGCTTTTTGGGCTTCCAGTTCCTTTAACACAAGTAACATCTTCATCCATCATCGGGATGGGCATGGCGAAGAATGGAAAACAAATTTTCCATCAGCATATTGTCAAAAAAATCATTCGGATTTGGATTGTATCGCCTATCTTTTCGTTAGCTATTTCGTACTTTTTAGTGCAGCTATTTTTAGAAAAGGACCTCTATGCCATTATTTTGATTGGCACTATTATTGTTGGGACACTAGGTGTCATTAGCCTAATGCGGACGATGCGAGAAGAAGAGCAGTCCATTTATGACGCAGGTGAAGGCATATAAATTGAATCATGCTAGAACTACTATTTTGACTATAAAACTTAGCATTTAACTAGAAGTAGGAGGAGATTTTCATGAGTTTACAACCACATGGTGGGCTTCTTGTGCAAGCGTTTAACCCAGAAAAAGAGATAGCAACCATTCACAAGGAAATTGAGCTGGATGCTATTTCTTTAAGTGATTTAGAGTTAATTGCGATAGGTGGCTATAGCCCAATTGAAGGCTTTTTAACACAAGAAGATTATGAGTCAGTTGTGGAACAAAGTCGCTTAGCATCAGGCGTAGTATGGAGTATTCCGATTACATTACCTGTTACACAAGAAAAAGCAGCTACTATACAGCCTGGTGATGAGGTGAAACTGGTCTATCAAGATGAAGTTTATGGCGTTATTGAAGTAGTTGATATTTATGAGCCGAATAAACGAAAAGAGGCTTTGCTTGTATATGGGACAGAGGATTTAGCACATCCAGGAGTTCAAAAGCTTCATGACCGACCTGCTATTTATGTCGGTGGAAAAATTACCTTAATCAAACGTATCGCACAAAAATTTCCTGCGTATTCGTTTGATCCCGTAGAAACACGTCAATTATTTGCCGACAAGGGATGGAAAACAATTGTTGGCTTCCAAACTCGTAATCCAGTTCATAGGGCGCATGAATATATTCAAAAGGCAGCGCTTGAAACGATTGATGGGTTATTTTTAAATCCACTTATTGGTGAAACAAAATCGGATGATGTGTCAGCTACAATACGTATGGAGAGCTATGAGGTTTTATTGAAAAGCTACTATCCTGAAAGCCGTGTACAATTAGGCGTTTTTCCTGCCGCAATGCGTTATGCTGGGCCAAAGGAGGCCATTTTCCATGCGCTTGTAAGGAAAAATTATGGCTGTACCCATTTTATTGTTGGTCGTGACCATGCAGGTGTAGGTGATTATTATGGTACGTACGATGCACAAAAGATTTTTGAACAGTTTACGGAAGATGAATTAGGAATAGTGCCATTAAAATTCGAACATAGTTTTTATTGCCAGCGATGTGAGGGGATGGCTACTACCAAAACGTGTCCGCATGATGGCTCTGCCCATGTTATTCTATCAGGAACGAAAGTACGTGAAATGCTTCGTAATGGAGAAGTACCACCTAGTACATTTAGCCGCAAAGAAGTTGTAGATGTATTAATCAAAGGCATGCGTAAGGAGGTAGTTAAATGAGTTCAAATATTGTTTGGCATGAAGCCTCCATTACGAAAGAGGAACGTCGTTCAAAAAACAAACATCAAAGCTTTATTTTATGGTTTACGGGATTATCTGCTTCAGGGAAATCATCCGTGGCCAATGCTTTTGCCCGTCGATTATTTGAACGGGGCAATCAAGCCTTCGTTTTAGATGGTGATAATGTACGCCATGGCTTGAATAAGGATTTAGGATTTGATGAGTCCGGACGAAAGGAAAATATTCGCCGAATAGGGGAAGTTTCTAAGCTATTTATTGAAAGTGGTCAAATAGTGCTAACCGCTTTTATTTCACCTTATCGAGAAGATCGTCAAGTAGTACGTGGACTTGTAGACGACGGTGAATTTTTAGAGGTCTATGTAAAGTGTTCAGTAGAAACATGTGAAAAAAGAGATCCGAAAGGTTTATATAAAAAGGCAAGGAATGCTGAAATTACGAATTTTACAGGTATTAGTGCCCCATATGAAGAACCAGAGAATCCAGAAATTATTTTGAACACAGAACAGCATTCCATCGAGGAGTGTGTTGAACAACTGACGAAGATTTTAACTTTGAAGGGATACATTTAAAGAAATTAAAAGAACTGCTCGACAGTACGAACGAGCAGTTCTTTTATGTTTATTTTACATTTTGTTCCTTTTTCATTCTGTCAATTTCAGGACCTAACTCATCACGTACTGTACCTTTCCAAGGCTTTACACCAGCGATATAGGAAGAACGAGTCATAATGTGTCCCCCTACAGGACCAGTGATGAAGAGGAACAGTATCCCTAGTAAAATTCGGGGATTGAAATGATCTTCTATTAGCCAAAAGTGAAAGAATACACCAATCAATACACACATGACACCCAGTGTTGCACTTTTAGAAGCGGCATGGGCACGCGTATACAAATCAGGTAAGCGGACAAGTCCGATAGCTGTGACGACGATAAACAGTACGCCAACAGAAATGAAAAAGATAACTAAGCTATTAGCGAGAATTGTCACGTTTAATGATATCTCCTTTCTCTATGAATTTAGAGAAAGCCATTGTCCCGATAAACGATAAAATCGCAAGCAATAAAATAATTTCTAGAAAGAAGCTTGTTTCCACTAAAATCGAAAATAGTCCAATAAGAGAAATAAGTGAAACACCAAGTGAATCCAAAGCGACAACACGATCAGATGCAGAAGGGCCTTTTACCATTCGGTAAATAACTGCAATCATCGATAAGCAAATCACTACGATCACAGCAATAATAAATGTTGTCATGATTTACTCACCTCCAAAATCGCTTTCTCAAATGAATCTCGAATGGAAGCAACAGCTTCATCCACATCATTAATATCAATCGCATGTACATACAATGTTTTCGCATCATCTGATACATGCACTACCACTGTTCCGGGTGTTAACGTAATAAGACTTGATAATAAAGTGATTTCCCAGTCTTCGGTTAAAACAGTAGGATAGGCAAAAAAGGCAGGTTGCATGTCCAATTTAGGCTTTAATACGACCTTTAAAACTTGCACATTGGCTAATATTAACTCTTTAAAAAACAGCAAAGTCAGTTTAATAAGGGCCCATAAGCGGTAGACATAAAGACGTGATTTGAAAAATCTTCGCATGATGATAAGTAAAATGATCCCCATGATGAACCCTATGATAAAGCCAGCTGCTGTGTAATTAGAGGAGAGGAACATCCAGACGAAGGCAAGTACAAAATTTAAAATCATTTGAAATGCCATTGTGTTAATCCCCCTTCATGACAGCATCTATATAGATAGATGGATCCGTTAATAATTTTGCTGCATCGTCCATGAATGGCGTAATCCATTCTGAACCAACACCATATGCTACAGTAATGAGTACTAAAAGGGCAGTAGGCATAAACAGCATCTTATAGACAGATTTATCGACAGACCCGTGTGTTTCTTTCTCCTCACCCCAAAAAGCATAAAGGAAAATACGAATCACGGATAATAGGACAAGCAGTGAAGATGCTAAGATAAAAATACTACTCCACATACTACCAGCCTCAAAGCCTCCCTGTACAATAAGCAGCTTTCCAACAAATCCACTAAGTGGTGGAATGCCGGCTAAACCAAAAGCTGCAATCAAATAACACCAGCCTAGGGCAGGATATTTCTTCATGAGACCACCCATCTTACGCAAATCAGATGTACCAGTAATGTAGATGACAATGCCGATTAACATAAAGAGTGCTGCCTTTATAAGCATATCGTGAATTAAATAAAACATAGCACCCTTTAAGGAAACCTCATTCATTTGAGAAACACCAAATAAAATGACACCTACTGCAATAACAATATTGTAGATAATAATGAGTTTGACATCAAAATAAGCGAGTGCCCCAATACATCCAGCTACGATAGTAGCAATGGCTAGTACCATTAATAAATCGTGCGTATAGGATAAATCATGTACAAAAAATAGCGTATAGGTACGTGTGATGGCATAGACACCCACCTTTGTAAGCAAAGCACCAAATAGAGTTAGGACAGGGATTGGCGCTGCCGCATAAGAAGTAGGAAGCCAAAAGTATAATGGGAAAATGGCTGCTTTTAGTCCAAATACCATTAAAAATAGGACGGCAATAACCGTAATAATTCCCGGCTGATTAATTTCAGCAATTTTGACAGCAATATCCGCCATGTTTAATGTACCGACTACGGAATATAAAAAGGCAACGGTAATAACGAATAAGGCCGAAGAAATAACATTAATTAAAATATATTTAATAGACCCTTTCAGTTGTCCCTTCTCACCACCTAGAACGATGAGTAAGTAGGAAGCCATTAACAATACCTCAAAGAAAACAAACAAGTTGAAAATATCGCCAGTCGTAAAGGCCCCATTGACCCCCGTTAAAATAAACATAATACCAGGGTAATAAAAGAAGCGTTCACGTTCCTTCGTAATGGAACCGAAACCATACCAAACAACAAAAAATGCAATAAGCAATGTCGTTGTAACGAGTAATACAGATACCATATCAGATACCATTGTAATACCGTAAGGAACAGGCCAATTTCCGAATGTTACCTTTTGAATACCATCCTGTTTCACTTTTAAAAGAAGTGAAACAGCAGAGATGAAGGCGAGCCCAATACCAAGTAATGAAAATGACCGTTGATAGGTTAGATTTTTTTGCCCAAACATTAAAATCATACCGAAGAAAAACGGGATGATAATGGGCAATAATAGGAAGTTATTCATCCTCATCACTTCCTCTCATTAAGCTAATATCATCTGTGTTAAGCTCCTGATAGGAACGATAAGCAAGTACAAGGAAGAATGCTGTAACCCCAAAGCTAATAACAATAGCTGTTAAAATAAGTGCCTGGGGTAAAGGGTCCGCAAAAGTTTTGGCTCCTTCGTTTAAAACGGGTGGTGCTTCGCCACCAAGGCCCCCCATTGTTAAGATGAGCAGGTGGGCACCATGACTTAAAAGACCTGTTCCAATAATAATGCGTAATAAGCTTTTCGATAAAATTAAATAGACAGCTGCCATAAAGAGAAAGCCGATGACAAAGGCCATAATTATTTCCATTATTCATCCTCCCCAATCGTTTGAATAATGGTCATCGTAACGCCGACAACAACCAAATAGACACCGCTATCAAAAAGCATAGCCGTGTGTAATGACTGTTTGCCCAGAAGCGGTAAATCGAAATAATCAAAGTAATGCGTAAAAAACGGTTTGCCCACAAACATTGGGAATGCCGCAGTAGCAAGGGCTAATAGTAAGCCAATAGCTGTTACATACGTATAATTGATAGGTAAGATATGGCGCACTGTATTGATATCAAAAGCTAGCACTAAGAGAACAAGTGCACTTGATGTTAACAGTCCTCCAACAAAGCCGCCCCCAGGCGTATAGTGACCAGCTAAAAATATATGAATGGAGAAGAAGAAAATAATGAAAAATACAATTTTAGCTGTAAATTGTATTATCACATCATTTGTTTTCATGTGTTTTCTCCTTTCTATTCATACGCAACTTAATCATGGCTAAAATGGCCATGCCCGCAATGCCTAGTACTGTAATTTCAAATAATGTATCGAAACCACGATAATCTACTAAAATTACGTTTACAATATTTCCTCCACCAGCTAATGAGTACACGGTTTCCTCGTAGTACTTAGCAATAGAAGGAATCAGTTTTTGTGAATGCGCAGATAGTGCCACAAGTGTTACCATAACACCAACTGCAATTGAAACAATGGCACGATTTAATTGGAATCTCATTCGTTCCTCTCGCTTGCCAAGCTTTGGGAGATGATAAAATGCTAATAAAAATAGTGCTACTGAAATCGTTTCAATAACGAGCTGTGTTAACGCTAAATCCGGCGCGTTAAAAATAACAAAGAATAATGCAACAGTGTAGCCAACAGCACCCAGTCCAATAATGGCTGTTAAACGTGACTTGGCCAAGATAGTAATGGCTGTACCAATTAATAAAACCACAATCAATATAATTTCATATGGTCTAATTGGTGAGGCCCCTTGGAATGAAAGACTAAAAGCATCCTTCACGAAAAGAGAGCCAATGACGATAATAGCGATTCCACTAAACATATACAGTAAATAGTGACGCATCGAGCCAGTCATATAGCGTCGTGATAAACGATTTAAGCCAACACCCAACCCCTGCATGATTTTGTCATAGGCATTGTTTAATGTGAATGCTTGTGGGAATCGTTGGTATATTCCTTGCCATTTTGGTAAGGCAACAAATAATAATACCCCAATAATAATTATTCCGATTGTCATCAGTAGCTCAGGGTTAATGCCATGCCAAGCTGATACATGTATATCAACAGCTTGTGGCGTATCATATAAAAATGGCTGAATGGCTTGAACAGCAGGCTTGACAAAGGTATTGCCTAACAAATTCGGGATGAAGAAAATAATTACGACTAATGCTGCTAAAAGTATCGGCGAAATAAGCATCCCTATTGGTGCCTCATGTGGTTTATGAGGTAATTGTTCCGGCTTGTAATTGCCATTAAATGTTCGGAAAACAAAATAAAAGCTATAGATAAATGTGAAAATACTAGCGATCCAAGCAATAATAGGGAAGAGTGCTCCCCATGTTTCAAAGCCGAAAAATTCAAACTTTTGAAGGGCAAGCATAGCTGTTAAAAACATTTCTTTACTTAAGAAGCCATTAAACGGTGGAAGACCGGCCATTGATAAGCTGCCAATTGCTGCCACAGTAAAGCTAATCGGCATGATACTCATTAAACCACCAAGTTTTCGAATATCACGAGTTCCTGTTTCATGATCCACAATCCCTGCAATCATGAATAGACTGCCTTTAAATGTTGCATGGTTGATAAGGTGGAAAATAGCTGCATATGCCGCAAATTTAATCGTATCGACTGTGTCGTTAGCATGAAAGGCAACGGCGCTCGCCCCAAGCAGTGACATAATCAGTCCCAGTTGACTGACTGTAGAAAATGCAAGAATGCCTTTTAAGTCTGTTTGCTTCACTGCAAAGAAGGAACCCCAGAATAATGTTAAGAGACCTACTCCTGTTACAAGCCATACCCAAAGCTCTGAGGCAGCAAAAATAGGTGTAAAGCGTGCCACTAAATAGATACCTGCTTTGACCATTGTTGCGGAGTGAAGATAGGCACTTACTGGTGTCGGTGCTTCCATTGCATCTGGTAGCCAAATATAGAATGGGAATTGTGCGGACTTTGTAAATGCGCCTAAAAGTAATAAAACGAGCGACCAAGTGAATAAAGGTTGGTCTACTAAATTAGGTGCCATCACAATCAGTTCACGGATGGAATAGGTTCCTCCCATTAAATAAAGAAGAACGAAACCACCTAGCATCATTAAGCCGCCACCGACTGTTATCATCATGGACTTCAGTGCACCGAAGCGTGAGGCATCACGGTTATACCAATAGCCAATGAGTAAAAATGACGAAATAGATGTTAGTTCCCAAAAGAAATAAAGTGTTATTAAATGATCTGACTGTACTACTCCCAGCATGGCTGACATAAATAGCAATAAGTAAACATAAAAATTATGTAATTTTTCTTTATGCTTATCTAAGTAAAAGATAGAGTAAAGTACAACCAATGAACCAATTCCGGTAATGAGTAGTGAGAATAATAAGCTAAGTCCATCCAAATACGAAACGATGGAAATATCAAGTGATGGAATCCAAGGTAGCTCTGCAATAAATACTTCTCCTTCAGCTACTTGTGCAATATATGTTGCATAGATAACTGCGAGTGTAGCAGGTACAGCAAGAACAAACCAGCCTGTGTGAATATTTTTCATGCGTTTATATAAAAAAGGCACTAATATTGCAGCAAGCATTGGAATGAAAATATAAAGTACTTGTAACAAAAAAACCCTCCTTTATGCAGGTAAGTATACCAATTATAACGTACTTTAATTGCGAATGCATATGGACGAATGGGATTTAGCTTGCGGTAGTGGAAGAATTTTCGTTATATTATAAATAGGAAGTTATCAATAAAAATAGAGGAAAAAATTTTTTATGAGGAATCCTTATATCTATGGTTATCTACCATTAATTACAATTTTATTGTTTAGTTTGACATTTGGCATGTATGCTGTTGGCGAATCCTTACAGATTTTTCAAGCAATCGGTGTTTATTCAGGTATGCGAGAATTTTTATCTGATTTTGAGTTACGCGTATTTTTGCTCATTGTTTTTGCTATTGTTTTTTTTATGTTATTCTCTGCACTCAAACTAGTAGGGGAAACGATTCATGAGCTAGGAATGCTGTTTTTCTCAAAAGATAATGATGGAGCTACTGTTAGTCAGGCTCGAGGTGGCTATATTATCTTGTTTATCGGCGCCATGTGTTCCGCATTTGCCATCCAATTTATTTATGTTTTGATTGGTATCTTTATCATAACAGTGTTTACCTATTTTATTTATCTGATTTATAAAATGAGTCATTTTATGTCGATGGGCGGCACAATTGGTCTATTAATCTTTGAGCTTTTTATGTGGACCATTCTTTTAACACTCATTATTTATGTTGTGCTGAAGCTATATAATGGCATTTTGGCAAGTTTGCCGTTTGCCAATTAGTTACATTACATACTAGTGAAAAGAGGTAGCAGTCATGTAAGACTGCTACCTCTTTGCTGTTGTTGAAAAAAGATGATGCAATAGCAGAAAAAGAACCTTTGGTAAAGTTAGGGGTTGATTTCCGTTCCGCCAGCGTCTTTTCCAGGGGGCGTCCGATGAGCCGCTTCACTCACGCGTTCGCTCCAGGGTCTCAGCTGAGACGCTAAATCCCCTAGGAGTGACGCTAGCTCCACTCCAATCAACCCTGTGGCAAAAGTGCCTTTTCCTTATTTTTTATACTAGCCGTAGATTATTTGTATAATTAAAGAAAGGATAGGCTCTTATTTTCATTGTAGAGAAGTGAATAGTGACAATATCTCTCCATAAAATGAGTAGTGAATACCTATATTTTATATCACAAAAATTTTATGGATGGTTTTGTTTTTCAACACTATGAAGAGGTAGCAGTCATGTAAGACTGCTACCTCTTTGCTGTTTCACTACTCTAATAAAACATTAAATAATTGATGATGAATTTTGTATGCCTCTAATTTTTGCATGGATTGAGGCTTATCATAGCCTAGCCATACAGCCGCAGTATAACCATCATTAAGTCCGGCAAGCCAGTAGTCCCGATAGTCATTAGTTGTGCCTGTTTTTGCTCCTATATAGTCGCTGTTACTGTAAACCCCTTGTCCTGTCCCATTTGCCACAACATCAGCAAGAAGCTCACGCATATATTTCACCGTTTTCGGAGACCAGATTTGATTACGCTGTGTATCCCAACTATAAAGCTCAGTTCCATCTAAAGCTGTCACTTTACGAATACCATGAGCTAAAACATAGGAGCCATCGATAAAGCTTGTATAGGCATCTGCTAGCTCTAAGGCTGTCACACCGTAAGTTAGCCCACCCAATGAAGCGGCATAATTATGATCTTTCGCTACAATCGAACGGAAGTGAAAGCGATTAAGGTATTGAAAGGCCGTTTCAACGCCAATAGTTTCAAAGAGACGCAGTGCAGATGTGTTGTAGCTGTGTCGAAAAGCTGTACGGAGGGACACATCACCATACGTATAGCCCCCATAGTTTTGCGGACAGAACGAGCCAACACAGTATCTACCTCCATTGACAATAGAATCAGGTGTATGTGCTGACGTTTCAAAGAAAGGGGCATAGACTGCTAAAGGTTTAAAGGCTGATCCAGGCTGACGTGTTCCTTGGAATGCACGATGATAATCAAATTTTTCATAGTTTTTTCCTGCATACAAGCTGACAATTTCTCTTGATTGGTTTTCAATGACTGCACCAGCTGCTTGCAACGAACCTGTACCGAGAATAGCTGACATTTTAACCTCATCATGTTGCTGTTTATTTGGATCAAGTGCAGTTTGAATGATGAGTCCATTTTGAAATAGTGTATCTAGTCGATTATCTAATTGTGCTTTAATTTTTTTCTTTTCTTCCTCATTCTCTGTATTGCTCAGTCGATCCGCATAACCCTCTTTTTCAGCAACTAACCACTTTAGCTCTTGAAGAACGTAAGTGCTATACATTGGATAACTTTGAATTTTATCTTTCACATTTAATGTAATCGGCTCAGCTTTGTAGGTAGCTGCATTTTCCTTTGTAATAGCGCCATTAACTGCTAGCGTATCTAACAAACGCTCCTGCCTCGCTTTAGTTTGATCGAAATTTTTCAAAGGATTATAAAGAGAGGGGTTATTTGGGATCGCCGCAATAAAAGCAATTTCAGCAATGCTTAATTCTTGAAGTGGCTTTTGAAAATAATAGGTCGCTGCTCCACCGATACCATAAACCTGGTTGCTGAAATAGGATTCATTAAGATACATTGTTAAAATAGTTTCTTTATCAAATTCTTTTTCTAATTCATGCGCATAAAAAAGCTCTGTTAATTTCCGCTCATATGTTTTTTCATCAGATAAATAACGCATTCGAACGAGCTGCTGTGTAATCGTACTACCACCTTGAGAGGCTGTGTTGCTATTCGAATTGGCTACAACTGCACGAATGATTGCACTTAAATCAAAACCGATATGCTCATAAAAATCAGCATCTTCACTTGTAATGAATATTTCCTGGGCAATTTGTGGAATTTCTTGTAAGGTTAACGGCTGTCGCCATTCGACATATTCCTCGCTAAATGTTTGCCCATTTCGATCAATTAGAGTGACAGGAAGTTGGGTTTGTACCTCAGGTAAATGAATAGCACTCGATATTTGTTCCTCATGTGCTTGAGCGATATTGATTTCTGTCCTAATGTTTGTACTAATCCACCATAAAGCAGGTAGGGATAGTAATATAATAAAAAAACCAAAAGCCTTTTTCATGTGTGCCTCCACTCTTTCGATAAATCCTTCATCAGAATAACATATTTTGGATTGATTCCAAATACTCGCTCAGACCTATTTCCTTGGTTTTGATTATGAAAGTTAAAATTGCAAAAATCGTCAATACTTTGATGAAGAAAACCAATAAGAAGTATGTTAGACTAAAATGAGGTCGGAAAGGATGCATTAGTCATTTTTTTCATTGAAACTGAAATTTATCATTAAAGGAGAGACTTCCATGTTTCCACAATTAACAACAGACGTACAAGCAGGCGAAGTGCTTGTAGAAATGAACACAACACTAGGTGCTATCAAAATTAAGTTGTTCCCTGAGCATGCACCAAAAACGGTTGAGAACTTTTTAGGCCATGCTAAATCAGGTTACTATAATGGCATTATTTTCCACCGTGTTATTCAAGACTTCATGGTTCAAGGTGGAGACCCAACTGGTACTGGTATGGGTGGAGAATCGATTTGGGGTAATTCTTTTGAAGATGAATTCTCAGATAACTTATTTAACCTGCGCGGTGCGCTATCAATGGCAAATGCGGGTCCAAACACAAATGGCTCTCAATTCTTTATCGTACAAATGAAGCATCTGCCAAGTGATATGCTTCGCCAATTACAAGGAGCTGGTTTCCCAGAGGAGATCATTGAAGCTTATGCACAAAATGGTGGTACACCTTGGTTAGACCATAAACACACAGTATTCGGTCATGTTGTGGAAGGTATGGACATTGTGGACAAAATTGCGGATGTTGAAAAAGATTTCCGCGATAAACCATTAGAAGATGTGAAAATTGAGTCAATTACAGTTTTTGAATAATACTTATAAGGACGTGTAGAGTATGCAAAACTTTATGTACCAATTTCTATATATCCCTGAAGACAAATCAGGTTATATTCCAGCGGCTTTTGAGTTTTTAATCATGCTTATTCTATGTATTATCGTGTTTATGCTTTTTAGAAAAATTTCTAAGAAACAGGAAATGAAATCAAAAGAAATCGAAGCACGTATTCTAGCAGATAAGAAAAATACAAACAATCAACAAAACATTTAGCTAAAAAAGAATCGGCTTCCCACATTAGATGTTAAGGGTAAGCAGATTCTTTTTTATAGATCATTTTTTATAACGACGAATCATATTTTGCACCGTCTTGAAGCCAGTGAAACAAACGAGTACAAGCGATAAACCAATCCCACTTAATGCGGTAATAAACGCTAGCCATTCGAATAGTGTATAACTCCAAATACTCTCGAAATCACTGCTATCCTTCCACCCCTCAATAACTAAGTTCATACCGTAAATACCAGATACCACAGTAAATACAGTTAAAATAAACAGTAAATTATTACTTCTATTATCTGATTGATCCTCTTGTGTGCGATACAAACTGTCCAATGTCGCTTTGGTTTCTACATAATGCTCATTAATACGGAACAGCTTTCGTAGCATTTGGGAAATTTCTCTTCCTTCCGTTCGAACAATCACTTCTTCAAAATAATAGCGTGCCGAAAATTTTGTAATTAATTCAATTAATTCATTCACAACGAGCTTATCCTTGCCCCATTTGATTTCACTATATTCATAGGACAACTTTAAGAGCATCATTTTGTAAAAATAATGAATGAAAAGATTATAATAGTGTGTTCCCATAAACTCTTGAATGCTATGTGTACACTTTTCAAAGGGCAAATTCGTAAGGGTCATTTGTGCCTGTGCCGAAGTAATAATATAGCTATTGGGTGCCCAACGTGTATGTGCATGGTCTTGCACATATTGCGCAATATATTGAGCGTTTGTGCTGGAAATAAAGGGCTTGCCTGCAGGTGTTCTACCATCTACTTGTCCTAATCGAAATAAATGCTCAGGTAATATGTCTGCTTCTTTCTCAGCAATTAAATAGGCAGAAGCATACATCCGCTCATCCTCGAAAAACGGTAATCCTTCGTAGCTATTGTCTTGTTGATGCTGTAAAAAAGGCTGTAAATAGGGGATAAAATAGTTAAATAATAGTTCACTGGTTGAAGAACAATGGCCAAAGGAAAAATGATGACTCGCCCCTTTTTCTTCTCGAAGCTTAGCCTCCAGTACTCTAAAATAGTGAATAAAATTTAAAATGTCACTTATATCATGTGGGGTATCTGTTATATTTGTTCTCACGGTTATAATACCGTTTCCAAAAGGACATAGTGTTACATCAATACTCGTGATTTCATAATGAATACGACTGTCTAGATGATGTAAGGAGCCTTGGGTATAGAATGCTTTTGAAAACCGAATAAAGTCAGGGCTATTCATATCGTATGGGAATAATTTATCCTCTAAAAAGGGATAGAAAAACTGGGCAAGCTCCTCATGGATGATTGTCGTATCACCATAAAAGGCATTTTCAAGAGCTGTATTATTTAGGGTGAAAAAAGTAAAACCTTCCTTTAGTAGTACCTCTCCAATTTTTTGACGGTTTTTCGTGGAATAGGCAAAGGGAAATAAGAATGTCATATATGCACGTTTAATCATTAATGGCGCTAAGTCCATGAAAACACCTCTTTTTACATCCGATTGATAAGAAACTTTTCCACAAAATCATTATTTTAAACATATAAAAGGATATCTCCAAAAGTTGAGATATCCTTTTTACTGTCATTTTCTATTCAAACACTTTTTTAAAGCGTTTTACACCATCTTGAACGGTTTCAAATGAACAAGCGACATTCATACGTAGGAAGCCATGACCTTCTTCCCCATATTTTGTCCCTGGCTCTAATGCAAGCTTTCCGATTTTTAATAAGCGATTCATGATGTCCTTTTCTTCAAGCTCTAGCTCGCGGTAATCAATCCAGATTAAATAAGTGGATTGTGGTATTGTGACACGAATGCCTGGAAGCTGCTCTAACTCGGCTTTTACATATTCCATATTTGTAGAAATATATGGAAGTAACTCGTCTAACCAAGGAGCTCCTTCTGTATAAGCGGCATGAAGTGCAACAGAGGCAAATGTATTTAACGAGCCTTGCCCACTTGCCATATTTATTGCCTCTAGCTGTAGACGTTTTTTCCTATCTGTTACGATCATATAAGAAACTTGAATTCCTGCTAAATTAAATGTTTTGGTAGGAGCCATGCAAGTAATAATACGATTGATCTCATCACCTGCAACCTTTGCTAGAGGAATATGCTTATCCCCGTTTAACATTAAATCAGCATGTATTTCATCAGAAATAATGATGACATCGTATTTAGCACAAAGTCGTACAATCTCCTTTAAAGTAGCTTCATCCCATACATAGCCTCCTGGATTGTGAGGGTTACATAATATGTAGGCTTTCACATCTTGCGCTAATGCCTGTTCAAAGGCTTCGAAATCATAGCCAATCACACCATCTTTTTCAACTAATGGGCAGCTTACAACTTCACGCCCATTACTTTTGGGGATGTTATAGAATGGTGGGTAGACTGGTGGCGAAATGAGTACTTTGTCACCAGGGTTTGTTAGGGCTACAATGCTATTGGCTAATGCCGCTACAACACCATTACAAAATAGGATAGATTCTTTATCAATATGCCAGGCATGGCGAGTATTTTGCCAGTCTACGATTGACTGAATCGCTTCTTCACCCATAAAACTATAGCCAAAAATAGTTTGTTCAGCGTGTTTCTGTAATGCCTTTGAAACGGCTATTGGTGCTGCAAAATCCATATCGGCTACCCACATTGGCAAGATATCTGACGCATCATCTAGGCCATATACCTTTTCCATTGCGTCCCATTTTACAGAGTTTGTACATCGACGTTTGAAAGTTTGATCAAAAATAGACAAGCAAATCACTCTTTTCTTTTTTATTTAATATGGTATCATACGGGTATGATCAAAGGATAACAGGTGAGTATTTTGGAAAATATAAAAATGAATCAAGCAGCTGTACATCTGCTAGAGGAGTGGGATCCATTCCACTTAGGTCCAGACCATTATGATACAGAAACGGCAGATGTAGTAGCAGCATTGCAAGGGATAGATGATCCATCGACACTTGCAAAAATTATTCAAGAAACATATGAGCATTCGTTTGAACAATGGATACCATTTGAAGATTGTGTAGCCATTTCTTACAAACTAATTGCTATTAAATTTGAAGCAAAATGTATTATTTAAAATATTTTGCATATTTCTTATAAAAAAAGGGGGCTGTCATTCGACAACCTCTTTTTTAATGTGCACGTTTGAGGCTAGTTCTTATTTAAATAAAGGTAAAATCCCCTGAATGAAAATAATGAAAATGGCAATTGGAGAAACGAAACGAACTAAAATATACCAGATATTAAACATTAAGCTAGATGCGGCTAATTCCTTACGTGAAATATCCTTCGTATAATAATAACCTGCAAATATAGAAATAAGGAAGGCTCCTATCGGCATGCCGATGCTGTTCGTCAGAAAATCAACAAAGTCAAAAATAGAGCGATCTAATATTTTTACATCTGATAATATACCAAACGACAGCGCACTTGGGATACCGAAAATAAAAATGATGATTCCACCAATCCAAGCAATCTTTCTACGTTTTTCTGGATGGTCTCCAATCGCAATGGCTACAACAATTTCTAACATAGAAATGGAGGAAGTGACGGTAGCAAATAGCAACAGGATGAAAAAAATGGTTAAGAATAGACCACCAAGTGGCAACTGCTCGAAAACAGCTGGCAAAATAATGAAAACAAGGCCAGGCCCTTGGTCAGGCGTATAGCCTAGAGCGAATACTGCGGGGAAAATAACAAGACCCGCAAGTAAAGAAATAATAATATTCATGGAAGCTACATTGATTGCTGAATTACCAATCTTCTCTGTTTTAGACAAATAGGAAGCATATGTAATCATAACGGCAATACCTACACTTAAAGAGAAGAAGGCTTGTCCTAAAGCCATTAAAAATGTTTCAGCGTTAAAGTAAGACCAATCAGGCACAAACATAAATTTAACGCCTTCCATTGCGCCATCTAAAGTTAAAGAGCGTATAACTAAGACAATGAAGAAAATAAAGAGCAAGGGCATCATCCATGTGCTGGCTTTTTCGATTCCACCCTTAATACCTGCCGATACAATCACTACTGTTAATAGCATGAATAGTCCCTGTACTAGAATGGCTTCGGAGGGGCTTGAAATAATATTGGTAAATAAATCTGCGTAATTCATCTCAGAACTAGCATTTGTTAGCTTAAATGTAATGGCACGACCCAAATAGCTTAAAATCCATCCACCAACAACACTATAAAACGATAAGATAAGGCCCGCAATCACCATGCCACCCCAGCCAATCAAATACCACGGCTTTCCTGGCGCTTGTTCCTTAAAGGAAGTGACAGCGTCTTTTTGCCCTCGACGACCAATCATAAACTCAGCAATAAGCACTGGTAAGCCGATAAAAAATGTACATAAAATGAATAATAAAATAAAGACACTACCGCCATTAGTACCTGCCATATAGGGGAATTTCCAAATGGCTCCTAACCCTATAGCACTTCCAGCAGCAGCTAAAATAAAACCAATTTTAGTTGTAAACTGATCTCTCGATGACACGAAAATAAATCCTCCTTATACTAAAGTTTTATTTTACCTCAATATTCTCATAACACAAGCAGATATCAGAAAATTGACGATGGATATTCCTATATCAGCAGCTGTTTAGAAATGAAATAATAACATATTAGGAGGGGTCTTCTTTTTGAGTAAAAGGTATATTATTTTTGTAACAATTGGGTATAATATTTCGTTTCACTAACAAAAGGGGGAATCGCTTTGATGGAGTCGGACTTAATAGCAAGGGCCCAACAAGGAGATAAGGAGGCCTATACCGAGCTTATTCGTATCCATCAACGAACTGTTGAAAAATTTGCCTTTCAATGTGGTGTACATAGGAATGATTTAGCTGATGTTTCACAGGAGGTATTTGTCAAGTTGTATCGCTTTTTACATCAATTTAAGCAGAATCGTCTTACAACGTGGCTCTATAAAATCACCTTAAATGCTACTCGTGATTACTATCGCAAGGAACAACGACAGCAGGAAAAAGAGGACAAGCTACACGCTCAACAACAAAATAACTATTCATCTGCAGAAGATAATGTTCTTCTATTTGAAGAGGACAGGCTGTTACATAGTGCCATTCAAACTCTTGATGTAAAGTATCGCTATGCAATAAATCCATCCCAAACAACAATTAAAGTGGGCGCTAAACCAGAATCAATGCAGAAGATTGGTCAGCATTTAACCTTCCAGCTAAGTACAATGTCTACAGAAAAAGGCGGAGAACGTTGCATCATTACGGCCATTTCCGAGTAAGGAGATTTTTTGCCCCGTTTTTACACGTATGTTATAATTTAAGCGATATATACGTAGCAAACAAAAAGAAAGTGGGCAAAGGTTATGGTAAAAAAATATGAATTAGGAGACGTGTTGACCGGAAAAGTTACAGGTATTCAACCATACGGTGCATTCGTAGCACTAGATGACAATACGCAAGGCCTTGTGCATATTTCGGAAATAACATACGGCTTTGTTAAAGACGTTAGTGAGTTTTTAGCTGTTGGGCAGGAAGTAGAAGTAAAAATTCTTGAAATCGATGAAGAGGCCGAAAAAATTAGTTTATCGATGAGAGCGCTACAGGAACGCCCCACATCAGTACGAAAAAAAGATGCACCGCCGCGTAAAACATTGCAGGACCGTGTAGATGAATCGGATGCAAATGGTTTTAATTCCTTAAAAGATAAGTTGCAAGACTGGATCGAACAATCAGGACACTAAAAAAACGAGGATACTTTCGACTGAAGGGATCCTCGTTTTTTTGCTATTGTTTTTTTATTTTTCGGATTCGATATTGCAGGTTTTGGCGACTCATGCCAAGTGCATTCGCTGCTTTTGTAATATTGCCCTCATATAAATTTAAGACATTTTGCACATAATATGATTCGGCTTCACGCAAATAAGCATCCAGTGGCATGACTTCATGATTTTGATGAAACATAAAAAATTCTGGCTCACGATTGTTTGTGTCTTGCTGTTGTACCTTGAAGCGGAAATGGAGTGGCAATAAATCTGAAGTAACCGTTGACTCTGTTGTCATAAATGAAACGATTTCATCCAACAGCAGCTCAAGTTCCTTAAGATTTCCTGGCCAATCATATTGTAAAAATAATTCCTGTACATCTGGTGCAAGTTCAGTGACTTGGGAGGCAAAGCGTTCTCGATGTCGAGTAAAATAATCATCGACAAATGGAAGAATATCTTCTTTTCGATCCGTTAAATTAGGAATGGTAATAGCCATTGTTGCAAAGAAATAATAAAGTGACTTAGACAGCTTTTTTTCAGCGATCAATGTAATGGGGTCACTGCCCACACTTCCAATCAGCATATATTTGGACTGTGGAAGGGATTGTAGTATAGCTAAAAGTTGTTCCTGAATGTCTAAGCTCAAAAAATCTATGCGTTCAAAGAAAAAGGTATAGTCCGTATCTTCTTCTAACAGTTGCTGTAATTTATCCAGCACGGATTGAGCAGAACGGCGGCTGACAAGCGTCACAAAAGCTTCAGGATCTGGAGAGGCTGCATGGTGGATTCCTTCAGCCACTAAATCTTTCCCTGTGCCAGATTCACCAATTAATAATACAGGTAATTTTACGGCTGCTGCTTTTTTAGCATTCTCGATAACCTGCTTCATTGATTCTGAATCAGCTTTAATCATATCAAATGTTAATGGTTCATCATAACGACGAAGGGGTTGATAAACAAGCTTTTCAAGTGAGGTAATATCTCGAGCAAATTCTATTGCCCCGATGAGTTTACCTTCCACAAAAAGTGGAAAAGTATCATTGATTGTTGTAATTTCATGACCATTTTTATTCCAATAGGATTGTTTAACATTGATTTCCTTTTTTCCTGTTTGTAAAACACGCATTAATGTACTTTCGTGTTGACGGAACGAAAACATTTCAATAATGGAACGGTCCGCAAGTTCATCAAAATGAAATCCTTCAATTTCTTTCATTTTTGTATTGTAAATAATTGTTTTACCAGATAGGTCTACTGCATGGATACCAACGGATACATTTGTTGCAATAAACTCATAAAAAGGTAGTAAAGGTTCAGAATTTTTCATAAAAATGTGCACCTCAAAAATTTTTTACTTGAAATATGCAACAAAATTTTGCATTATAATAAGTGTAAGAATATTTTATACGCAAAGATATTTTGCGTCAATGTTTTTTGCATACCCAAATACATCTCACAAGGGAGGATTAAGTATGATTCCATACAAACACGAACCATTCACAGATTTTTCACAAGAGGCAAACTACAATGCTTATGTGGAGGCTTTAAATAAAGTTGAAGGTTACTTAGGTCAAGACTACCCACTAATTATTGGTGGCGAGCGCATTACAACAGAAGACAAAATCGTTTCGTACAATCCTGCAAAGAAAACAGAAGTGATTGGCCGTGTGTCAAAAGCAAGCAAAGAGTTAGCTGAAAAAGCGATGCAAGCAGCGGATGAAACATTCAAAACATGGAAAAAAGTTGACCCTGCGATTCGTGCTGACGTTTTGTTCAAAGCAGCAGCTATTATTCGTCGTCGTAAACATGAATTCTCTGCATTATTAACAAAAGAAGCAGGGAAACCTTGGGCAGAGGCAGATGCAGATACAGCGGAAGCAATCGACTTCTTGGAATACTATGGTCGCCAAATGCTACGCATTAAAGGCGGTCAACCAGTAGAAAGCCGTCCAGGCGAATACAACCGTTATGACTATATTCCATTAGGAATCGGTATCGTTATTTCTCCTTGGAACTTCCCATTTGCTATCATGGCTGGTACAACAGTGGCGGCTTTAGTAACAGGGAACACAGTCTTATTAAAACCAGCTTCTACAACACCAGTAGTGGCGTATAAATTTATCGAAGTATTAGAAGAAGCAGGTCTTCCAGCAGGTGCCGTGAACTTCGTACCAGGTTCTGGTGCTGAAGTAGGCGACTACTTAGTCGATCATCCAAAAACACGCTTCATCAGCTTCACAGGTTCACGTGATGTTGGTTTACGTATCAACCAACGTGCTTCTGTATTAAATGATGGTCAAATTTGGATTAAACGTGTCATCGCTGAAATGGGCGGTAAAGATACAATCGTAGTTGATAAAGAAGCAGACTTAGAATTAGCTGCACAATCAATCGTCAAATCAGCATTTGGCTTCTCAGGTCAAAAATGTTCAGCATGTTCTCGTGCAGTCATCGTTGAAGATGTGTATGAGCAAGTTGTTAATCGTGTAGAAGAATTAACAAATGCTTTAACAGTTGGAGATCCAACAGATTTCAGCAACTTCATGGCAACAGTTATTGACCAAGCGGCATTCAACAAAATTACGGAATACATCGAAATCGGTAAAGGCGAAGGTCGTCTAGTGGCTGGTGGTACAGCAGATGATTCAGTCGGTTACTTCGTACAGCCAACTGTGTTCGCAGACGTAGAACCTTCTGCACGTATTATGAAAGAAGAAATCTTCGGGCCAGTGGTAGCGATCGCAAAAGCAAAAGATTTCGATCACGCTATTGAAATTGCGAACGATACAGAATACGGTTTAACAGGTGCAGTCATCACGAAAAACCGTGTGAACTTAGAAAAAGCACGTGAAGAATTCCATGTAGGAAACCTTTACTTCAACCGTGGCTGTACAGGTGCCATCGTTGGCTACCAACCATTTGGTGGCTTCAACATGTCAGGTACAGACTCAAAAGCAGGTGGCCCAGACTACCTACAGCTGCATATGCAAGCAAAAACAACTTCAGAAATGCTTTAATTTTATATTGACGTTAGGGCTACTCTAATAAGTAGAAATTAAAGCATTATGACAGGATTTGCAAAACTTCTCCAGGTAATACTATCCCTGGCTCAAACCGTAGACACTCATGACGAGGTAGTTTATTTTGGAGAAGTGAGCAAATTTATGGTTGAATTGTTGCTGAATTCTTAATTATTCTACTCATAGAGATACATAGTCCCTATCTTCCATAGATTTTTCATCATGATTTAGTAAGGAGAGAATAGGATATGACAAAAACTCAACAAGTTATTGAACAAACACAAAATTATGGTGCAGCAAACTATCATCCACTGCCAATCGTAATTTCAGAGGCTGAGGGTGCTTGGGTTAAAGATCCAGAGGGCAACAAATATTTAGATATGCTATCAGCTTATTCAGCTGTAAACCAAGGACACCGTCACCCAAAAATTATTGCTGCTTTAAAAGAACAAGCTGATAAAGTAACGTTAACTTCACGTGCATTTTACAGCGAAAATCTTGGTGAATGGTATGAGCTAGTAGGAAAATTAACAAATAAAGAAATGGTCTTACCAATGAATACTGGTGCTGAAGCAGTAGAGACTGCCTTTAAAGCAGCTCGTCGTTGGGCATATGATGTAAAAGGCGTAGAAGATGGCAAGGCTGAAGTTATTGCATGTAATGGTAACTTCCACGGTCGTACAATGCTTGCTGTATCTTTATCTTCTGACGAAGAATACCGTCGTGGCTTCGGTCCAATGTTACCAAACGTTAAATTAGTAGACTATGGTAATCTTGAAGCATTAAAGGCAGCTATTACACCAAACACTGCAGCATTCTTAATCGAACCAATTCAAGGCGAAGCTGGTATTGTCATTCCAACAGAAGGCTTCTTAAAAGCTGCTCGTGAACTTTGCCGTGAAAACAACGTATTATTCATTGCTGACGAAATTCAAGCAGGTCTAGCACGTACTGGTAAAATGTTTGCTTGTGATTGGGAAGAAGTAGAACCAGATATGTACATCTTAGGTAAAGCACTAGGTGGCGGTGTATTCCCTATTTCTTGTGTGGCTGCAAACCGTAATATCCTAGGCGTATTCAACCCGGGTTCTCATGGTTCAACTTTCGGTGGAAATCCTTTAGCTTGTGCAGTTTCAATTGCATCAATTAAAGTGTTATTAGATGAAAAATTAGCAGAACGTTCACATGACCTTGGTGAATATTTCAAAGGTAAATTAAGAGAAATTAACAACCCGGTTATTAAAGAAGTACGTGGTCGTGGCTTATTTATCGGTATGGAATTAACAGAGGCAGCGCGTCCATACTGTGAAAAACTAAAAGAATTAGGTCTATTATGTAAAGAAACACATGATACAGTTATTCGTTTTGCACCACCACTTGTTATTTCTCAAGAGGATTTAGATTGGTCAATTGAACAAATTGAAAAAGTATTTAAACTTTAACAAAATGTTCACATTTTAATTCGGAAGTATGTTACAATGATGCCGATATACTATCATTAAAAAAAACAAAGAGGCGATTTAATATGTCTGAAAACTTAAATCTTTTCACATCAACACAAGATGTCATTCAAGATGCTCTAAATAAACTTGGCTATGATGAAGCAATGTATGAATTACTAAAAGAACCGCTTCGCATGCTACAAGTACGCATTCCAGTGAAAATGGATGATGGTACAACAAAAGTATTTACTGGTTACCGTGCACAGCATAATGATGCTGTAGGACCAACTAAAGGTGGGGTTCGTTTCCACCCACAAGTGTCTGAGGAGGAAGTTAAAGCGCTTTCAATGTGGATGACATTGAAATGTGGTATTGTCGATCTACCATACGGTGGTGGTAAAGGCGGTGTCATTTGTGATCCTCGTCAAATGTCCATGGGCGAAATCGAGCGTTTAAGCCGTGGTTATGTACGTGCAGTAAGTCAAATCGTAGGACCAACAAAAGATATTCCTGCGCCAGACGTATTTACAAATGCACAAATTATGGCATGGATGATGGATGAATATAGCCGCATGGATGAATTCAACTCTCCAGGCTTCATCACTGGTAAGCCACTAGTACTTGGTGGTTCTCAAGGTCGTGATCGTGCGACTGCACAAGGTGTTACAATCGTAATCGAAGAAGCAGCAAAAAAACGTGGCATTGACATTAAAGGTGCTCGCGTTGTGATTCAAGGATTTGGTAATGCAGGTAGCTTCCTTGCGAAATTCATGCATGATTTAGGTGCAAAAGTAATCGGTATTTCAGATGCTTATGGTGCACTGCATGATCCTGAAGGTTTAGATATCGACTATTTATTAGATCGTCGTGATAGCTTCGGAACAGTAACAACTTTATTTGAAAATACGATTTCAAACAAAGAATTATTAGAGCTTGATTGTGATATTTTAGTGCCAGCTGCTATTGAAAACCAAATTACTGCTGACAATGCACACAATATTAAAGCCACTATCGTAGTAGAAGCAGCAAACGGTCCAACAACATCTGAAGCAACTAAAATCTTAACAGAACGTGGCATTTTACTTGTACCAGACGTATTAGCCTCTGCTGGTGGTGTGACAGTTTCTTACTTTGAATGGGTACAAAATAACCAAGGTTATTATTGGACAGAAGAAGAAGTTGAAGAGCGTCTATACAAAAAAATGGTTGAAGCATTTGACAATGTTTATACAACAGCAACAACACGTAACATCAACATGCGCTTAGCGGCTTACATGGTAGGTGTTCGCCGTACTGCTGAAGCTTCACGCTTCCGTGGATGGGTTTAAGTAGAAGATAAATGAAACGAGTCATTCCTATATTAATGGGGTGACTCGTTTTTTCTTGTTTATTTGTTTGAATAAGGTACTCGAGGCGCTGTTGTACTAATCTAAGTAGTAATGACGTAATAAGTATATACAATATTCCATTTATATAGAGGGTGACTCAACAAAATCTGAACAATCACTAGTATTATGATTGCAAAGTCGGCGTTTAATCTTTGCTTTCTCCAATATAAATATGAGAAAATCCAACTAGAAAGGGGCGAATTAAATGGATTCATTTACATTTTTTAACCCAGTGAAGCTCCATTTTGGTGAAGATGCACTGGAAAAATTACCGAACGAATTAGCGCAATATGGCGAGAAGGTACTAGTTGTCTATGGTGGCGGAAGCATCAAAGCGAATGGTGTTTACAATGCTGTTATAGAGAAATTACAACAGGCAAATAAAACAATAGTTGAATTAAGTGGTGTTGAACCAAATCCACGTGTGGAAACAGCGAGACGTGGTATTGAAATTTGTAAAACTGAAGGCATCGATTTAGTGCTAGCTGTTGGTGGCGGCTCTGTTATTGATTGTTCCAAATTAATTGCTGCCGGTGCAAAATATAATGGTGATGCTTGGGATATCGTAAAACGTAAGGTAATTGTAGAGCAAGCCATACCGTTAGGAACGGTATTAACGCTTGCAGCTACTGGTTCTGAAATGAACTCAGGATCTGTTATTACCAATGCAGCTACCGAAGAGAAACTAAGCTGGGGTAGTCCAGCGACATTCCCGAAATTTTCAATACTGAATCCAGTCTATACGGTGACGGTACCTAAAAACCACACCGTTTATGGAATCGTTGATATGATGTCACATGTTTTCGAACAATATTTCCATAACACAACGAATACTCCGATTACAGATGAAATGTGTGAAGGAGTATTACGAACGGTTATTACGACAGCGCCCAAATTACTTGAGGATTTAGAGAGTACGACATTACGTGAAACGATTTTATTGGCGGGGACAATTGGTTTAAATGGATTCTTATCAATCGGCTCTCGTGGTGATTGGGCATCTCATAATATTGAGCATGCTGTATCCGCTGTATACGATATTCCACATGCAGGGGGATTAGCTATCCTCCAGCCACATTGGATGCGTTTAAATGTGCCTGTGAATCCTGAGCGTTTTGCGGGTATAGCAACACGTGTATTTGGGGTCGACGCAACAGGCAAGACAGTAGAAGAAGTTGCTTACGAAGGAATCGATCGTCTATCAGCATTTTGGACGTCATTAGGGGCGCCTAATCGCTTGGCTGATTATGATATTGATGATTCGAAATTCCAACAGATTGTAGAGCATGCTATGCAGAACGGTCCTTTTGGAAACTTTAATAAACTGCAAGAGGAAGATGTAAGAACCATTTTACAAAATTCTCTTTAAAACAATGAGTGTGAGGCTATGATTTATGGTCTTGCACGCATTGTTTTTTTTTAGGTTTCATGAATCGAAATGTTAAGAAAAATTAACGATTCATGTTGAATTTTGTCGTAGAAGTTTCTTAAGTCCTGCGATATAGTGAAATAGATAGATGAATAAGATGGTAGAAATATTATTTCTATTATTTTTAGGTGAGAAAAGTCATGTGAAAATTGAATTATTGGTTAATTATTGAAAACAATATTACTTTTGAATAAGAAGAAAAGTATTTTTGTCGTAATTGCTCGAATGATGTAAAGATGTTCAGAAATTGTTCAGCCATCTTTATTAAAATAATGACAATTTAAAACAAAGGGGAGAGGGATCAAATGTTGAAACGATTGTTAGAGAAGCGCATTGTTACATTAAATTGTGTGGAGATACCATTTCAACAGCATGTTTATAAAATGCAAAATTGTGTAGAGGTATTGGGAATTGAAGCGAAATCTCTACAAATTGAAAATAATAAAATTATCACAGGATACATTGATGATCAAAGTATATTTTTCAAAAGCTTACGTTTTGGACAAACGATTATTCATTTTTCGGATGGTGTAAATAAAGCAATTGTACAATTATTTGTTCGTCCTTCTGGAGAAATTGTTGTAGAAGTAAAGCCTTATTTAGGAGAAGCTGAAATTGTCACTGTGTATTATCGAACAATTTTAGCGGATACATTTATCGCAATTGATTTAAAAGGTGCTTTAAAACATTATCTGGTGGCCCATCAATTCATGAACAGAGAAGATTCGATTGCAGAGGTGCACTATCAATCCATGCATCCAAATGTTTTAAAGGATTCTTTTGCTGGACATTTTGTATTAGGTTGTCATATGGATGGCAGAGAAATTCAAAATGCTAATGAATATGCTTTAGCTAACCGTCAAGCTTCATTACAATTTTCGAAAATCATCATTCTACAAAGGGGGAAGAGAAAGGCGATAGCCTGTGACAGACTGCTTACTTTTATGATTACCAACCATGTCTTTGTTGGGTACGAGGATATACCTGATTATCAAAATGAAGTTGAAAATTATGTAAAACGAGATTGTTTAATACCAGTATAACAAATAGCCAACTGCCTGAAATATGGCAATTGGCTATTTGTTTTCTTTAAATGATTATATGGTGTCTTTTGGTTTTTCGTTAACATGTACCCAATTTGTTTTTCCATCATCTTCATCAAATAAAATCGCTACTTTCGATACCCCTTTTTGGCTTAAGATGACCTCTGTTAAATGGTCACGTACGTCATCTAAAAAAGCCAGCGATAAATGAGGATCCGCTTCAGCTACTAATTCGACATGCAAAAATTCTCCTTCTTTAATTACTTCAAGGCGGAAGATATCTTTAATATTGGGATCATCCATTACAATATGGGCGATGTGATTTAACATTTCCTCGTCAGTCTCCCCAATGACGCCACGAGCGTTATCTAGAAATACTTTACCGACAACATAAAACATCATCGCGCCAATAATCATCGAAACAAGACCTTCTATTCGGCCCCAACCAGTAAAGTAGGCAATTAAAATGGCAGCAAAGGCTAAAAAGTTTCCGCTAGTAGCAACTAAATCTTCCATAAAGACTAATTTGGTTGCAGGCTT
The DNA here is from genome assembly GCF_038630755.1 of Lysinibacillus sp. FSL K6-1151. Taxonomy (NCBI): domain Bacteria; kingdom Bacillati; phylum Bacillota; class Bacilli; order Caryophanales; family Bacillaceae; genus Lysinibacillus; species Lysinibacillus sp. FSL K6-1151. The sequence continues at coordinate 3,603,459 of NZ_CP152040.1, read as the reverse complement.
TGCACGATTTAAATAAGAAAACGCTTTTGGAATTGTGGAGAGACCTGCTTTTTCTTGACCCGCTTCATGCAGCACTTCAGCAGCTGCTTTGGCAAGCACTGTACCCTCTAAAACAATCCCTATGAATAATACCCCGAGTGCAATTAGTATTCCACTAGACTCTCCTGTAGGATGAATAAAATGATGCCAACCTTCTTTTATCGTTTCATAAGAAAGGATAGCTACAATAATGACAGCAAATAAGCAGACTAAATTGACAATTCGACCGAAACCACCGGGAAATTGTTTTGTAGGTGCCTTTTTTGAAAGTGCTGAGCCTATATACACAAATAATTGGTTTGCTGCATCACCGAGAGAGTGCATCATTTCTGCAAACATGGCAACATTACCAGTTAAGAAAAAGGCGACTCCTTTGATGATTCCTAAAAAGGTGTTGACACATGCTGCCAATAGGGAGGGTTTGTTGCCATCCTTTAGTAATTTTAATAGTTCTGCCATAAAAAATCCTCCAACTAGTTTAAAATTTCCATTTCGATTTTTTCTATATAAGATAGTGCTCGTAATGAACGATAAAATGATAATAGGTTATCAGAGACAATTAAGGATAGCCGCAAGTCCAATTCATGTAAAACATTATCATTTTTTAAAGGTACATCTTTAATGCGGATATTTTCGATGATAATGTTGTTGTCCTTTAAAAATAATAGAAATGATTCCGTATGGTTGTCATCATCAATTTGGACTTTTAATAAAATTTCTCGCATTCGAATTCGCTTAGGTCCAATTTTCATCAGGAAAGGCGATAGTATTTCAATGCCGAACACAATAATTACGACAGCTAGCGTTGCATCCATATAAAATCCTGCACCAACTGCAATACCGATACCAGCGGCTCCCCATATCATGGCTGCAGTTGTTAATCCCGTAATGCTATCATTGCCACGTCTTAAAATGACACCTGCTCCAAGAAACCCAATCCCGCTGACAATTTGTGCAGCTAAACGGAGAGGATCCATCGTAATATTAATATCTTCTCTGGAAGGAGTTGAGTATGCTGTTTCAATGGAGATGATGGTTAATAGGCAGCTGAAAGTAGCAATAACTAAACTGGTTTTTAATCCAACTGGCTTCTTCTTTAATTCCCTTTCGATACCGATCACTAAACTTAATGTGGCTGCAATAATTAATTTTATGCCAACTTCATATGTAATCATATTTTCCAATAATGTTTCCATACACAACCCTCCATAGATATTTCGTATTGCTAAGAGATATGCAAGCTGTCATTATTATATGTGCATTACTTTTTTGTATTGTACATCATGGAAGTAAGGAAATATAATTATTTTTTTCTTGATTAAGCAGATGTTTTTTGAAATGAAAGAGAAGTATCAGACATAGAAAATCTCCTTCTTGTAATGAATGGAGTGGAGCTTGTTTTTTCAGCGGGGATTCAAACACCTGGTGAAATAGGGGAACCTATGTGCTAAGGTAATGTGTTTGCATGAGGCAGATCAATTAACTGTTGTTACAAGACGTAATAGCTTCTGGGGATTCAGTTTGAATATTACGCGCGAGGCATCAATGATGGAGGTGAGATTTTTGGAGCAACCTAAAATTCATCCATACATCCCAATCGTAATTGGTGTTATTTCAGTATCCATGTCCGCTATTTTTGTGAAATTAGCATCAGCGGAAGCTGGCATCATAGCTTTTTATCGTATGCTATTTTCTGTTTTAATAATGGCACCGTTATTTTTGAGGAAGTATACAAAGGAGTTAACAGCTTTAAGGAGACGTGATTGGTTATTTTCTTCAGTTGCGGGAATCTTTTTAGCTTTCCATTTTATTTTATGGTTTGAATCACTCAACTATACTTCAGTTGCAAGCTCTACAGTTTTGGTGACATTACAGCCGTTGTTTGCATTTGTGGGAACATACTTTTTCTTTAAAGAGAAGATAACAAAGAAAACGATCGTTGCAGGTACCATCGCTATAGTAGGTAGTGTGTTAATCAGTTGGGGAGATTTTAAAGTAAGTGGAACAGCTTTTTATGGAGATATACTCGCGCTCATTGCTTGTGCGCTTGCTACGGCTTATTTTCTATTAGGGCAGGATGTGCGTAAAAGATTATCTTTAATGACGTATACGATGGTTGTGTATGTTGTGTGTACCATTACTTTACTTTTTTATGTATTGATTAAAGGAGAATCTTTTGGTCCATACTCTTCGATGGATTGGTTATGGTTTTTCTTATTAGCGTTAGTCCCTAATTTATTGGGTCATACTCTATTTAATTGGTCTATTAAATATGTTAGTACGAATGTTGTTTCAATCGCTATATTATTTGAACCTGTAGGGGCAGCTCTTTTAGCCTTGCTGATATTTAAAGAGTATTTGATTATGACACAAATCATTGGTGGATTGATTGTATTAGCAGGGATTCTATTGTTTGTCATCGATGTTAAAAAGATTTTTAATTTTTTTACGAAAAATGCTTGATTTTTATAATGCTATATTATATATTATTACTTGTCCTTAACAAGAAGGAACGCTTGAAAATAAAGTTTTAAAAAGTTGTTGACTTCTTGTTGTGAACAAGATATGATAATAAAGTCGCTGAAAACGACTCGAATAAAATGAACCTTGAAAACTGAACAAGCAAAACGTAATCAATAAAGTTTTCGGTAACTAACTTCGGTTAGTGAATGAAACAAAATTTTGGACATCAAAATGATGCCAGCAAAACAATTTGAGCTATTCAAATTTCTTTTATGGAGAGTTTGATCCTGGCTCAGGACGAACGCTGGCGGCGTGCCTAATACATGCAAGTCGAGCGAACAGAGAAGGAGCTTGCTCCTTCGACGTTAGCGGCGGACGGGTGAGTAACACGTGGGCAACCTACCTTATAGTTTGGGATAACTCCGGGAAACCGGGGCTAATACCGAATAATCTGTTTCACCTCATGGTGAAACACTAAAAGACGGTTTCGGCTGTCGCTATAGGATGGGCCCGCGGCGCATTAGCTAGTTGGTGAGGTAACGGCTCACCAAGGCGACGATGCGTAGCCGACCTGAGAGGGTGATCGGCCACACTGGGACTGAGACACGGCCCAGACTCCTACGGGAGGCAGCAGTAGGGAATCTTCCACAATGGGCGAAAGCCTGATGGAGCAACGCCGCGTGAGTGAAGAAGGATTTCGGTTCGTAAAACTCTGTTGTAAGGGAAGAACAAGTACAGTAGTAACTGGCTGTACCTTGACGGTACCTTATTAGAAAGCCACGGCTAACTACGTGCCAGCAGCCGCGGTAATACGTAGGTGGCAAGCGTTGTCCGGAATTATTGGGCGTAAAGCGCGCGCAGGTGGTTTCTTAAGTCTGATGTGAAAGCCCACGGCTCAACCGTGGAGGGTCATTGGAAACTGGGAGACTTGAGTGCAGAAGAGGATAGTGGAATTCCAAGTGTAGCGGTGAAATGCGTAGAGATTTGGAGGAACACCAGTGGCGAAGGCGACTATCTGGTCTGTAACTGACACTGAGGCGCGAAAGCGTGGGGAGCAAACAGGATTAGATACCCTGGTAGTCCACGCCGTAAACGATGAGTGCTAAGTGTTAGGGGGTTTCCGCCCCTTAGTGCTGCAGCTAACGCATTAAGCACTCCGCCTGGGGAGTACGGTCGCAAGACTGAAACTCAAAGGAATTGACGGGGGCCCGCACAAGCGGTGGAGCATGTGGTTTAATTCGAAGCAACGCGAAGAACCTTACCAGGTCTTGACATCCCGTTGACCACTGTAGAGATATAGTTTCCCCTTCGGGGGCAACGGTGACAGGTGGTGCATGGTTGTCGTCAGCTCGTGTCGTGAGATGTTGGGTTAAGTCCCGCAACGAGCGCAACCCTTGATCTTAGTTGCCATCATTTAGTTGGGCACTCTAAGGTGACTGCCGGTGACAAACCGGAGGAAGGTGGGGATGACGTCAAATCATCATGCCCCTTATGACCTGGGCTACACACGTGCTACAATGGACGATACAAACGGTTGCCAACTCGCGAGAGGGAGCTAATCCGATAAAGTCGTTCTCAGTTCGGATTGTAGGCTGCAACTCGCCTACATGAAGCCGGAATCGCTAGTAATCGCGGATCAGCATGCCGCGGTGAATACGTTCCCGGGCCTTGTACACACCGCCCGTCACACCACGAGAGTTTGTAACACCCGAAGTCGGTGAGGTAACCTTTTGGAGCCAGCCGCCGAAGGTGGGATAGATGATTGGGGTGAAGTCGTAACAAGGTAGCCGTATCGGAAGGTGCGGCTGGATCACCTCCTTTCTAAGGATTATTTCGGAATACAAACCTAGGGTTTGTAAGATTACGTTTTGCGTTCAGTTTTGAAGGTTCATTCTTCTGAATGAATTACTTCTAATTATGTGCTCCTGTCGCTACGCTTTCGTCGCAAAGCTGCGAGATGTAGAAGCAGGCAGTAGCTTTGTTCTTTGAAAACTGGATAAAACGACATTGAAATTGTAACAAACACATTTATTTTTTAAGTTTTTTTATAGGCTTAATAACATTAAAAGGTTTCAAGACACGAGCAGTTCTAGGAAGCAACCGAGTGAATGAAGGAGCGTATTTGAGTACGTGACTGATTGAACGAGTGAAGCTGACAACGAAATGTGATGTGTATTGAAAGCCGTTAGGTTAAGTTATTAAGGGCGCACGGCGAATGCCTTGGCACTAGGAGCCGAAGAAGGACGGCACTAACACCGATATGCTTCGGGGAGCTGTAAGTGAGCTTTGATCCGGAGATTTCCGAATGGGGGAACCCACTACGTTTAATCGCGTAGTATCTTGACGTGAATACATAGCGTCTTGAAGGCAGACCCAGGGAACTGAAACATCTAAGTACCTGGAGGAAGAGAAAGAAAAATCGATTCCCTGAGTAGCGGCGAGCGAAACGGGAAGAGCCCAAACCAAGAGGCTTGCCTCTTGGGGTTGTAGGACACTCAATACGGAGTTACAAAAGAGCGAGTTAGATGAAGCGACTTGGAAAGGTCCGCCAGAGCAGGTAAAAGCCCTGTAGTCGAAAGTTCGTTCTCTCCTGAGTGGATCCTGAGTACGGCGGAACACGTGAAATTCCGTCGGAATCCGGGAGGACCATCTCCCAAGGCTAAATACTACCTAGTGACCGATAGTGAACCAGTACCGTGAGGGAAAGGTGAAAAGCACCCCGGAAGGGGAGTGAAAGAGATCCTGAAACCGTGTGCCTACAAGTAGTTAGAGCCCGTTAATGGGTGATAGCGTGCCTTTTGTAGAATGAACCGGCGAGTTACGATTACGTGCGAGGTTAAGCTTTAGAAGGCGGAGCCGCAGCGAAAGCGAGTCTGAATAGGGCGAAATAGTACGTGGTCGTAGACCCGAAACCAGGTGATCTACCCATGTCCAGGGTGAAGGTAAGGTAACACTTACTGGAGGCCCGAACCCACGCACGTTGAAAAGTGCGGGGATGAGGTGTGGGTAGCGGAGAAATTCCAATCGAACTTGGAGATAGCTGGTTCTCTCCGAAATAGCTTTAGGGCTAGCCTCGTGATGAGAATACTGGAGGTAGAGCACTGTTTGGACTAGGGGGCCATCCCGGTTTACCGAATTCAGACAAACTCCGAATGCCAGATATTTATACACGGGAGTCAGACTGCGAGTGATAAGATCCGTAGTCAAAAGGGAAACAGCCCAGACCACCAGCTAAGGTCCCAAAGTAATCGTTAAGTGGAAAAGGATGTGGCGTTGCACAGACAACCAGGATGTTGGCTTAGAAGCAGCCATCATTTAAAGAGTGCGTAATAGCTCACTGGTCGAGTGACGCTGCGCCGAAAATGTATCGGGGCTAAACGATTCACCGAAGCTGTGGATTGACATCTACGATGTCAGTGGTAGGAGAGCGTTCTAAGTGCGTTGAAGTCAGACCGGAAGGACTGGTGGAGCGCTTAGAAGTGAGAATGCCGGTATGAGTAGCGAAAGACGGGTGAGAATCCCGTCCACCGTATGACTAAGGTTTCCTGAGGAAGGCTCGTCCGCTCAGGGTTAGTCGGGACCTAAGCCGAGGCCGATAGGCGTAGGCGATGGACAACAGGTTGATATTCCTGTACCACCTCCTCACCGTTTGAGAAATGGGGGGACGCAGTAGGATAGGGTAAGCGCGCTGTTGGTTATGCGCGTCCAAGCAGTAAGGCGTGTGTGTAGGCAAATCCGCACACTGTAACGTTGAGCTGTGATGGCGAGTCCGTATGGACGAAGTTCCTGATTTCACACTGCCAAGAAAAGCCTCTATCGAGGTGAGAGGTGCCCGTACCGCAAACCGACACAGGTAGTCGAGGAGAGAATCCTAAGGTGTGCGAGAGAACTCTCGTTAAGGAACTCGGCAAAATGACCCCGTAACTTCGGGAGAAGGGGTGCTCTTGAGCGTGCAAGCGCATGAGAGCCGCAGTGAATAGGCCCAGGCGACTGTTTAGCAAAAACACAGGTCTCTGCAAAACCGTAAGGTGACGTATAGGGGCTGACGCCTGCCCGGTGCTGGAAGGTTAAGAGGAGTGGTTAGCGCAAGCGAAGCTGCGAATTGAAGCCCCAGTAAACGGCGGCCGTAACTATAACGGTCCTAAGGTAGCGAAATTCCTTGTCGGGTAAGTTCCGACCCGCACGAAAGGCGTAACGATCTGGGCACTGTCTCAACGAGAGACTCGGTGAAATTATAGTACCTGTGAAGATGCAGGTTACCCGCGACAGGACGGAAAGACCCCGTGGAGCTTTACTGTAGCCTGATATTGAATTTTGGTACAACTTGTACAGGATAGGTAGGAGCCAGAGATCTCGGAGCGCCAGCTTCGAAGGAGGCGTCGGTGGGATACTACCCTGGTTGTATTGAAATTCTAACCCATGCCCCTTAGCGGGGCAGGAGACAGTGTCAGGCGGACAGTTTGACTGGGGCGGTCGCCTCCTAAAAGGTAACGGAGGCGCCCAAAGGTTCCCTCAGAATGGTTGGAAATCATTCGTAGAGTGTAAAGGCACAAGGGAGCTTGACTGCGAGACCTACAAGTCGAGCAGGGTCGAAAGACGGGCTTAGTGATCCGGTGGTTCCGCATGGAAGGGCCATCGCTCAACGGATAAAAGCTACCCCGGGGATAACAGGCTTATCTCCCCCAAGAGTCCACATCGACGGGGAGGTTTGGCACCTCGATGTCGGCTCATCGCATCCTGGGGCTGTAGTCGGTCCCAAGGGTTGGGCTGTTCGCCCATTAAAGCGGTACGCGAGCTGGGTTCAGAACGTCGTGAGACAGTTCGGTCCCTATCCGTCGTGGGCGTAGGAAATTTGAGAGGAGCTGTCCTTAGTACGAGAGGACCGGGATGGACACACCGCTGGTGTACCAGTTGTCTTGCCAAAGGCATCGCTGGGTAGCTATGTGTGGACGGGATAAGTGCTGAAAGCATCTAAGCATGAAGCCCCCCTCAAGATGAGATTTCCCATTACGCAAGTAAGTAAGATCCCTCAAAGACGATGAGGTAGATAGGTTCGAGGTGGAAGTGTGGTGACACATGGAGCTGACGAATACTAATCGATCGAGGACTTAACCAAAATGTTTGAACCATTCAATGAACCGTTTATCCAGTTTTGAAAGAACAAAACTTTCAATAAAAAAAGAGCTTCAAGACACAAGTAGAACAAGGAAGCAAACGAGTGATTGAAGGAGCGTACTTCTGTACGTGACTGATTGAACGAGAGCAGCTGACGCAGTAATACGCCGTGTATTGAAGGTCGACCATAGTCTAGTGATGATGGCAAAGAGGTCACACCCGTTCCCATACCGAACACGGAAGTTAAGCTCTTTAGCGCCGATGGTAGTTGGGGGCTTCCCCCTGTGAGAGTAGGACGTCGCTAGGCATAATACCCAGGAGGATTAGCTCAGCTGGGAGAGCATCTGCCTTACAAGCAGAGGGTCGGCGGTTCGAGCCCGTCATCCTCCACCATATGCCGGTTTAGCTCAGCAGGTAGAGCAACTGACTTGTAATCAGTAGGTCGTGGGTTCGATTCCTATAGCCGGCACCATTTTTTAGAGCCATTAGCTCAGTTGGTAGAGCATCTGACTTTTAATCAGAGGGTCGAAGGTTCGAGTCCTTCATGGCTCACCATTTTTAAATAATAATAAGCGGGTGTGGCGGAATTGGCAGACGCACTAGACTTAGGATCTAGCGCCGCAAGGCGTGGGGGTTCGACTCCCTTCACCCGCACCATTATTTCATTGCCAGATAAAAAAACTTATGCACATGCGGAAGTAGTTCAGTGGTAGAACACCACCTTGCCAAGGTGGGGGTCGCGAGTTCGAACCTCGTCTTCCGCTCCAAATGTGCCGGGGTGGCGGAACTGGCAGACGCACAGGACTTAAAATCCTGCGGTAGGTGACTACCGTACCGGTTCGATTCCGGTCCTCGGCACCATTTTAATGCGCCCGTAGCTCAATTGGATAGAGCGTCTGACTACGGATCAGAAGGTTATGGGTTCGACTCCTGTCGGGCGCGCCAAAAAGAACGGGAAGTAGCTCAGCTTGGTAGAGCACTTGGTTTGGGACCAAGGGGTCGCAGGTTCGAATCCTGTCTTCCCGACCATTTCCAAAGAAATTATGGGGCCTTAGCTCAGCTGGGAGAGCGCCTGCCTTGCACGCAGGAGGTCAGCGGTTCGATCCCGCTAGGCTCCACCATAATAAATTAACCAGTATAAAGATCCTGGCGGCGTAGCTCAGCTGGCTAGAGCGTACGGTTCATACCCGTAAGGTCGGGGGTTCGATCCCCTCTGCCGCCATCTTAAAGGACCTTTAGCTCAGTTGGTTAGAGCAGACGGCTCATAACCGTCCGGTCGCAGGTTCGAGTCCTGCAAGGTCCACCATTTATATATTGCAACGGAGGTATACCCAAGTCTGGCTGAAGGGATCGGTCTTGAAAACCGACAGGCGGGTAACACCGCGCGGGGGTTCGAATCCCTCTACCTCCTCCAGTTTTAAATCTTTATAAATGGTGCTTTAAAAACTCGAAACCGTATAAAATTATCGCGGGGTGGAGCAGTGGTAGCTCGTCGGGCTCATAACCCGAAGGTCGTTGGTTCAAATCCGGCCCCCGCAACCAAATGGTCCCGTGGTGTAGCGGTTAACATGCCTGCCTGTCACGCAGGAGATCGCCGGTTCGATCCCGGTCGGGACCGCCATTATTTTCATAAGAAGATATGAAAAGCAAAAGAAAATAAGCTTAGCATGGACGAAATGGGTCAGTAGCTCAGTTGGTAGAGCATTAGATTGAAGCTCTAAGTGTCGGCGGTTCGATTCCGTCCTGACCCACCATTTATGCGGGTGTAGTTTAATGGTAAAACCTCAGCCTTCCAAGCTGATGTCGTGGGTTCGATTCCCATCACCCGCTCCAAGGGCCTATAGCTCAGCTGGTTAGAGCGCACGCCTGATAAGCGTGAGGTCGATGGTTCGAGTCCATTTAGGCCCATCATTATTCCGAAGTAGCTCAGTTGGTAGTAGCACCTGACTGTTAATCAGGTTGTCGCAGGTTCGAGTCCTGCCTTCGGAGCCATTTTTATGTGGGGAAGTACTCAAGAGGCTGAAGAGGCGCCCCTGCTAAGGGTGTAGGTCGGGTAACCGGCGCGAGGGTTCAAATCCCTCCTTCTCCGCCATTGGCCCGTTGGTCAAGTGGTTAAGACACCGCCCTTTCACGGCGGTAACACGGGTTCGAATCCCGTACGGGTCATACTAAAAAACAGTAGATGCACACGCATCTACTGTTTTTTCATATTCATAGATATAAATATTACTCTTGATTCAATGCATTTTCATCCATATAAACTACTTCCCAGATATGCCCATCTACATCCTGAAATCCCCAGCCATACATAAACCCATGATCTTGGGGTTCATTATAAGATTTACCACCGGAGGCCAGTGCCTTATTTACTAATTGATCTACTTGCTCTCGATTTTCAGCAGATAGACATAAAATTGCTTCTGCAGACGTAGTAGTATTTGTAATTTCCTTCTTACTAAACCCTTTGAATCGTTCTTCCACCATCATTAATACGAAGATATTTTCACTAATAATCATTGAGGCTGTAGTCTCATCGCTAAATTGTTGATTGAACTCAAAACCTAGTTCCTTAAAGAAGTTGATGGATTTGTTTAGATCTTTCACTGGTAAATTGATAAAAATATTTTTCGATTGAAAAGCCATTTATTTTCACCTCCAAATCGACAGTAGCATAGAGCATAAAGCCATGTCAATTTCAGCAATAGATGGATATTCTTTGATTGGATCGATGATGATGCATTTGAAAATGGCAGTTGTTTAAGCTATTCAAAATAGATGTTATATGAACATAAAAAGCAGAGACGTTTTTTTACACCATCTCTGCTTTTAAAGCAACCTAATTATCCTCGTGCTAGCATTCTTTCGAGAGAGCTAAGTGCTTCAGCTGTAGTATATTCATCTACTTGGATACGGTTATGTGGTTGCCCCTGCTCAATACTTTCTAAGCTCCACAACAGATGGGGAAGGTCAATGCGATTCATTGTTAAGCAAGGACAAAAATTTTCATTTAAAGAGATAATATGTTTATCTGGATGCTGCTTCATTATGCGATTGACAAGATTCATTTCTGTTCCAATAGCCCATGCCGATCCGCTTGGTGCACGATTGATTGTCTCAATGATGTATTTTGTGGAACCTGCATCATCAGCAGCTGCTACAACTTCACGACTGCATTCAGGGTGAACAATAATTTGCATAGTTGGATGTTCTTTGCGAACGACCTCCGTATGGTGAACCGTAAATCCTTCATGTACAGAGCAATGACCTTTCCATAGAATAACCTGAATGTTCTCAAGCGGCTCATTTGTTTCAAGTATATTCTTATGGGGATTCCAAACAGCCATATTTTTAAGTGGAATACCTAAATCATAGGCAGTATTTCTTCCTAAATGTTGGTCAGGTAAAAAGAAAATACGCTGTTTTTGTGTAAATGCCCATTGAACAAGCTCCTTAGCATTCGATGAAGTGACACAGGCACCACCATGTCTTCCCGTAAAGGCTTTAATGGCAGCAGTTGAATTGACATAAGTTAGCGGGATAATTGTATCACCAAAGAGTTGCTGAAGAATCGGCCATGCTTGTTCTGTTTGATAAATATCAGCCATATCAGCCATTGAACAACCTGCACGCATATCTGGTAAATAGACATGTTGCTGTTTCGTTGTCAGCATATCAGCAGTTTCAGCCATAAAATGCACACCGCAAAATACAATATGCTCAGCTTCTTTGTTTGCGGCAGATAATTGAGCTAACTGTAGGGAATCACCAGTCGCATCTGCAAATTGAATGACTTCATCTTTTTGATAATGATGTCCTGGTATAAATAGTTTAGATCCTAATTTTTGCTTTATTGATAAAATACGAGATTCCATTTCCTTTACGGATAATGCCCGGTAATGCTCTGGAAGTAGTGTCGTTTGTTGTAATAAACTAGTTATGGACAAGGGAATGATCTCCTTTCATTTGAACGAGTGCACTAATGTCAAAGGCTTTAACGGAATGCGTTAATGAACCAAGTGAAATAAACTGAACACCTGATTGTGCATAGGCCTTTAAATTTTCAAGTGTGATGCCTCCTGATGCCTCTGTCACAATAGAAGAAGGGACAGTGGGAAGCCATGCTCGTATTTCTTCTGGACTACGGTTATCAAACATAATAATATCTGCTCCAGCAATGATGGCTTCTTCTAGCTGGTCCTCTGTTTCAATTTCCACTTCGATTTTTACAGTATGACCGACTTTTGCTCTAGCAGCCTGAACAGCTTTTGTAATGCTACCAGCAAAGGCAATGTGGTTATCCTTTAGCATGATGGCATCATACAGGCCATTACGATGATTAAAGCCACCACCGATTCTAACAGCATATTTATCCAACATACGCAATCCAGGCATGGTTTTACGCGTATCACATATTTTCGCATGCGTACCAGCTGTTTCTCGAACGGCATGATGGGTCGCTGTCGCAATAGCGGACATACGCTGAATAAGATTTAATATAACGCGCTCACCTATTAATAATTTTTGTAAGGGTCCCTTTACCACAGCAAGCACATCACCGGTCTTTACTGTCTCTCCATCTTTTTTTAGAAGTTGGATTTTTATTGATCGATCGAGTAAGTGAAAGCCATACTCAATAATGAGCGCCCCGCAGAAAACCCCATTTTCTTTAGCATAAAAAGAAAATGATCCCTGCTGTTCAGCTGAAAAGATATATTCACTCGATAAATCCCCATCACCTAAATCCTCATTAAAAAATTGCTTGAGCATTTCCTCGAGTTTGATGATATTCATACAATGAGTTCCTCACTTTCATTTGGCCTTGCGAAAAAATAATCCAACGACTTGCCCAGTGTGCGTCCATTTCTAATTTATCCGTACGAATGTGAGCACCACGCGTTTCCGTTCGTGTAATTGCAGCATGTGCCATTAATGTTGCAACAACATGCATCATAAATAGTTCCAATTCAGCTTGTTCTAGACCCTTTAGATTCGTATAAAGAAGTGATTGTAAGGAGGGTAATTGCTGAATAAAATGCTGCAAGTCATTAACGTTTCGCACGATGCCTAAAAACTGCATCATGTATTGCTGTAACTGCTGTTTGCTAAATAAAGATGGCATTATTTCAGCACATTGATGGTGGTCATGTGTGAAATTTTTTTGATGGCAACCATGTTGAATGATGAACTGAGCCATTCTTTGCCCAAACGTAATACCTTCCAATAGGGAGTTACTTGCTAAACGGTTCGCACCATGGACACCTGTACAGGCAACTTCCCCCACTGCATATAGATTAGGTATAGTGGTTCTTCCTTTGTCATCAGCAATAACGCCCCCCATTAAGAAATGACTTCCTGGAGCTACAGGAATTAAGCCATCTTGTAAATAAACTTGATTGTCATAGCAAAGCTGAGCAATTGTTGGGAATTTCACTTCAAAATTTTGAATGTTAGTAATATCAATAAACGTCTCCTCACCAGCAGCACGTTTTTTAAAAAGTGCAAGTGCCGTAATATGTCTTGGTGCTAAGTCAAGTTGGGCATGTAAGCCTGTCATAATGGGCTGACGCTGTGCATCGACAAAGATGCCACCAGCACCTCGAACAGCTTCGGAAACTAATCCCTTCGCCTCATTTTCACACCAAAGCAGACTAGGGTGGAACTGCATAAATTCCATATCACTGATGGCAGCACCTGCGCGAAATGCTAACGCGATGCCGTCACCTGTATTGGTTGGACAATTAGATGTGCTTGAATAGAGTGCACCTGCACCACCTGTCGCTAAAATGACATGATGGGCCAAATAGCGTGTAATGCCTTTTTGTCCTTTGGTAAGTGCGCCTATGCAGTCACCATCTGTATTCCGTAAAAGCTCATAAGCCATTTCATAGCAATTCACCTTTGTTTTAGGCGAAAGTTTATGAAGTAAGTAATCTATGAAAATTTGACCAGTACGATCACCACCTGCATGTAGAATACGATGATGACTATGTGCCCCTTCGAGTCCTAGAGCCGGTTTTCCATCAACATGACGATCGATAGGGAGACCAGTCTTTAAATATTTCTGCATGATTTTAGTGCCATCTTCTATGAGTGTAGTAACATGTTTTTTCTCGTGATGATATTCTCCAGCTTTCAATGTATCAGCAATGTGGTGTTCAATATGATCTTTCTCACTTGTAACAGCAGCGATGCCACCTTGTGCACGATAAGAACTACTCATATAAAGAGATGATTTTGTAACAATTTGTACTTGAAAATGTTCTTCGAGCAGTAAAGCAGCTTGAAGTGCAGCAATTCCACTGCCGATTATAAGGACATCTGCCTTTACATCCATAGTTATACCCTCTTTACAGTTGTCTTGACACTTATCTTTACATAAAATAAAAAAGAAAACAAGACTTGATGAACTAGAGAGGGAGAAGACAATGATTTATATGGATTATGCTGCGACATCACCGATGACGAAGGAGGCTCTTGCAGCTTATGTAGAGGTAGCACAGCGGTATTATGGAAATAGTGCAAGTCTTCATGATTTAGGAGGACAAGCCTATTATTTTGTCCAGCAATCAAGAGAGGTTGTAGCCAATGCTTTAGGCGTAAATAGTGACGGTATTATTTTTACAGGGAGCGGGACAGAAGGAAATATCCTGGCTATCTTGTCATTAGCGCTGGCCTCTAAAAAAGGAAAACACATTATTTCATCTCAAGCTGAGCATACGTCTGTGCATGCAGCGTTGAATACGCTTGAGAAAATGGGTTTTATAGTGACAAAATTGCCTTTACAGATGGATGGATGGATTGACCTTGAACAATTACAGCAAGCAATCCGCAAAGATACGGCTTTGATTACAATTCAACATGTCAATTCTGAAATTGGTGCTATTCAGCCTGTAGAGAAAATAATAGAGATGGCTAAAAAATCTGATGTTTTCAGCCATATTGACTGTGTACAATCATTTGGGAAGCTTGCTATACCAAGTGGAGTAGATGCCATCACAATCTCAGCTCATAAAATAGGTGGACCAAAGGGGTGTGGTGCTGTCTATCTGAATCCTGCGCTCCGAGTACCTGCCTTAACACCGGGTGTGACTCATGAGAGGGGTTTAAGAGGCGGCACATTAGATACACCAGCAATTGTAGCCTTTGCGGCAGCAATTGAAAACTATCAATATGAAAGACAACATTATGAGACTTTAAGAAGATTTTTGAAAAACAATTTGCCTGAAACATGCCAATTAATAGAATGTAACCAACAATTGCCTACTATTTGTGGCGTAATGATGGATAAAATAGAGGGACAATATGTTCTTTTAAAGTTAAATGAGGCAGGAATCTGTATTTCGACGGGTAGTGCATGTGATATTCATAGTGAATCTGGAACGAAAGCCATTTTATCAATGGGTTACTCTTTGGAAGCAGCACGCCAATTTTTTAGACTATCTTTTGGAGCTTCCACTACATTTGAAGAAATTCTAAGATTGAAACAAGAGCTTTTAACTATTTAATGAAACAACAAGTGAAGGGTTTTCTATACCCTTTCCTTGTTTAGAAATAGATTATAAGCTAAGAAAATAGGTGAAATAAAATAATTGTTTTCTTTTGAAACAACAATTGTTATAATATTTTGCAGGGCAATATTTTCTCTTACTTAGCAAAAATAACTTCAAAAAGTAATAATTTCTTTTTTTTATAAAAAAGTATTGCACAATGTGAGAAAACGTTATACAATAATTCTTGTCTTGAAGGACAGGTAAACAACTTCAAAACAAGATACATAAAGAAACTTCTGCTAAGAACGCAGAAGCCAGCACATCCATGTGCAAGTCTAGTGATGATGGCAAAGAGGTCACACCCGTTCCCATACCGAACACGGAAGTTAAGCTCTTTAGCGCCGATGGTAGTTGGGGGCTTCCCCCTGTGAGAGTAGGACGTCGCTAGGCATAATACCCAGGAGGATTAGCTCAGCTGGGAGAGCATCTGCCTTACAAGCAGAGGGTCGGCGGTTCGAGCCCGTCATCCTCCACCATATGCCGGTTTAGCTCAGCAGGTAGAGCAACTGACTTGTAATCAGTAGGTCGTGGGTTCGATTCCTATAGCCGGCACCATTTTTTAGAGCCATTAGCTCAGTTGGTAGAGCATCTGACTTTTAATCAGAGGGTCGAAGGTTCGAGTCCTTCATGGCTCACCATTTTTAAATAATAATAAGCGGGTGTGGCGGAATTGGCAGACGCACTAGACTTAGGATCTAGCGCCGCAAGGCGTGGGGGTTCGACTCCCTTCACCCGCACCATTATTTCATTGCCAGATAAAAAAACTTATGCACATGCGGAAGTAGTTCAGTGGTAGAACACCACCTTGCCAAGGTGGGGGTCGCGAGTTCGAACCTCGTCTTCCGCTCCAAATGTGCCGGGGTGGCGGAACTGGCAGACGCACAGGACTTAAAATCCTGCGGTAGGTGACTACCGTACCGGTTCGATTCCGGTCCTCGGCACCATTTTTAATGCGCCCGTAGCTCAATTGGATAGAGCGTCTGACTACGGATCAGAAGGTTATGGGTTCGACTCCTGTCGGGCGCGCCAAAAAGAACGGGAAGTAGCTCAGCTTGGTAGAGCACTTGGTTTGGGACCAAGGGGTCGCAGGTTCGAATCCTGTCTTCCCGACCATTTCCAAAGAAATTATGGGGCCTTAGCTCAGCTGGGAGAGCGCCTGCCTTGCACGCAGGAGGTCAGCGGTTCGATCCCGCTAGGCTCCACCATAATAAATTAACCAGTATAAAGATCCTGGCGGCGTAGCTCAGCTGGCTAGAGCGTACGGTTCATACCCGTAAGGTCGGGGGTTCGATCCCCTCTGCCGCCATCTTAAAGGACCTTTAGCTCAGTTGGTTAGAGCAGACGGCTCATAACCGTCCGGTCGCAGGTTCGAGTCCTGCAAGGTCCACCATTTATATATTGCAACGGAGGTATACCCAAGTCTGGCTGAAGGGATCGGTCTTGAAAACCGACAGGCGGGTAACACCGCGCGGGGGTTCGAATCCCTCTACCTCCTCCAGTTTTAAATCTTTATAAATGGTGCTTTAAAAACTCGAAACCGTATAAAATTATCGCGGGGTGGAGCAGTGGTAGCTCGTCGGGCTCATAACCCGAAGGTCGTTGGTTCAAATCCGGCCCCCGCAACCAAATGGTCCCGTGGTGTAGCGGTTAACATGCCTGCCTGTCACGCAGGAGATCGCCGGTTCGATCCCGGTCGGGACCGCCATTATTTTCATAAGAAGATATGAAAAGCAAAAGAAAATAAGCTTAGCATGGACGAAATGGGTCAGTAGCTCAGTTGGTAGAGCATTAGATTGAAGCTCTAAGTGTCGGCGGTTCGATTCCGTCCTGACCCACCATTTATGCGGGTGTAGTTTAATGGTAAAACCTCAGCCTTCCAAGCTGATGTCGTGGGTTCGATTCCCATCACCCGCTCCAAGGGCCTATAGCTCAGCTGGTTAGAGCGCACGCCTGATAAGCGTGAGGTCGATGGTTCGAGTCCATTTAGGCCCATCATTATTCCGAAGTAGCTCAGTTGGTAGTAGCACCTGACTGTTAATCAGGTTGTCGCAGGTTCGAGTCCTGCCTTCGGAGCCATTTTTATGTGGGGAAGTACTCAAGAGGCTGAAGAGGCGCCCCTGCTAAGGGTGTAGGTCGGGTAACCGGCGCGAGGGTTCAAATCCCTCCTTCTCCGCCATTGGCCCGTTGGTCAAGTGGTTAAGACACCGCCCTTTCACGGCGGTAACACGGGTTCGAATCCCGTACGGGTCATACTAAGTGCAGTAGATGAATTACATCTACTGCACTTTTTAATTGATTTGATAACATAGTTACTATAAAAATGAAGCCTTCACAGAACATCGAATCTGTGAAGGCTTGTTAATTATATAGGAAGTTAAGAAATTTTTCTCCCTTTTCCGTAGGGGATCATAAACGCATAACAAGGAACTTAGACAAATGTAAGTTCTGTATTGTATAATTTTGTATTTTGAAGCTAGATGGACTAAGCTAATGATAAAGGAGGGATAGGAATGAATGAAAAATTAAAGTGGGTGCACAATCAGCTGGATAAAGCAAATGACGGAACAGCTTTACTGCCATATTTTACATTGGAACAAGTAAAGAAAGTGGGGCAATTTCTACGTACATATGAGCAATTTGAAAAGACACCTCTCCATCATCTTGATTCACTTGCTTCATGGATGGGTGTAGAAAAAATTTTGGTAAAAGACGAATCCTATCGATTTGGCTTAAACGCATTTAAAGTATTAGGCGGAGTTTATGCAATTGCGCAGTATGTTGCCAATAGACTCCAGAAAAATATAGAGGAACTATCGTTTGAACAATTAAAATCATCAGAAGTAAAAGCGCAGATAGGTAATTTAACCTTTATTTCAACAACAGATGGTAACCATGGTCGTGGTGTGGCATGGGCGGCTCGTGAACTGGGGTATCAAGCGCGAATATATATGCCAGCTGGCAGTGCCGATGAACGTTTACAGCATATTAAAAAAGAAGGAGCCTATGCTGAAATAACGACAATGAATTATGATGAAACCGTGCGTTATACCTCGCAGCTAGCACAAGAAAATGGCTGGGTCCTGATTCAGGATACGATGTGGGATGGCTACGAAGAAATACCATTATGGATTATGCAAGGCTACACAACACTTGTACATGAAATCGTTGAACAGATGCAGCAAGCTCCGACACATGTATTTTTACAAGCTGGTGTTGGGTCATTTGCAGGGGCAGTAGTAGCTTTTTTACAACAATATTATGAGCAGGATATTACATTTGTGTTAGTTGAGCCACATGTTGCTAATTGTTATTATGAGAGCTTTAAGGCAGGTACTGAGCAATATGTAACTGTTGGTGGAGAGATGAAAACCATAATGGCGGGCCTTGCTTGCGGTGAACCTAATCCACAGGCTTGGCGACTCTTAAAAGCCCATATAAAAATAAGCATCTCCTGTGAAGAAGAAATAGCAGCAACAGGAATGCGCGTTCTTGCAAATCCATTGGCTTCAGACTCACGTATTATAGCAGGAGAATCAGGAGCGGCTCCGTTTGGTTGCTTTTATGAATTAATGACTAATGAACACTACAAAGATTTAATACTCGACCTACAGCTAGACGAACATGCGGGGGTGTTGTTTATTAATACAGAGGGTGACACAGATAAAAAGAATTATCATCACATAGTGTGGCATGGGAAATATGCGAATCAATGAACAGTAAGATAGCTGGATCATTTTTAAACTACCAAAACAATGCAGAAGAAACGAACTATTGCGAAATAAGAGTATCTCGCGATAGTTTATTTTTTCCTTGCTTATTTTACGATTGTAAAAGACCTTATTAGTGAATAGTAATATGGGCAATTTTAAAAGCACCATAATCATCTATTGTAACAGTATAGGTCTTATAGCAATCATAGAATTGATAATTTTCTTGTGCATCATAAAAATCACACGTTTCGTTCATATTCACATAGTATTGACCATTTGAAAATTGTACATCTAATACCCCATTGTTTTAAATAGAAGTAATATGTAATTTCATTACTATATTTCTCTAATTTTTGATAAGCTGAACTGCCAAGTGCAAGCATATCAGCAATCCAATAAAAATCACCCTCATTGAGTGCCATCTCATAATACAAACGGAATGCTTACACGAATTGACCAGCTAGTATAGCGTCTGCTTCGTTAGTGGATTCTGTTTCAATAATAGATAGTTGACTGTTTTCATAAACATTCGCAACAGCACGAACTTCATTTGCTGAAAGTGGCTTAGCAATCCATCCAAATTGGTCAAGCATACTGTAAAGAGGGATGGAGAAGGCAAAGTTAGTACTTGTTTTGTATGACTCTTATGGTGACAATTTGGGCACTTCATCCTATCACGTTCCTGTGAAATATTTATTATTCATATCGGCTTATAAAAACTCGGATTATAGATTTTTATGAAATTATATATTCTGAAAGGCTGATTATAGTTCGATTAATATTTTTTATTTTGTCTTGACCTTAACGTTGCGTCAAAGTTTACAGTAGCATTAAAGGAGGTGAGCACATGGAATATTCCATTCAGGAGCTTGCTCAATTGTCGGGTGTTAGCACGAGAACATTGCGTTATTATGATGAAATTGGGTTGCTGAAGCCAGCCAGAACAAATGAGGCAGGGTATCGATTCTATGGCCAATTGGAGGTCGATATGCTACAGCAGATTTTATTTTATCGTGCATTAGATATGAAACTTGCGACGATTCAAGCGATTATTAAGGCGCCAAATTTTCAACATGCAGAGGCGCTAAAAACACATAGAGCAGCTTTGCTTCAACGCCAGGAACAACTTGTAACAATCTTACAGACGGTAGAAAAAACAATACAATCCATTGAGGGGGAACAACCGATGTCCAATGAAGAAAAATTTAAGGGTTTTAAAGAAAGGTTAATCGAAGATAATGAAAAGCAATACGGACAAGAAATTCGTGCGAAATATGGAGAAGGCACAGTGGATGCTTCGAATGCTAAGCTTATGAATATGACAGAGCAACAATATCAGGCGATGCAAGAGCTAGAACAGCAAATGTTTGAGCGGTTAGCAGAGGCTATGGAGCTCGGGAATCCTACAAGTGACATTGCGATGGAAGTGGCAGAATTGCATAAACGCTGGCTAAGCTTTACATGGAATGAATATTCTCAAGAGGCCCATGCAGGACTTGCACAAATGTATATAGCTGACGAACGATTTACGGCTTATTATGATGAGCGAGGTGCAATGGGAACTGCACAATTTTTACACGATGCAATCATAGCTTACACGAGTAAATAAATAGGTCTTCCTTATGCTGACATGTTTTAGAAATCGTAAATTAGGAAAAAATGAAGGCATGAGGAGGAGATTTTTTTGGATCAACAAATAATGCAACAATTAAAAAGACAACTAGAGCAAGAATTGCAAGAAATTGAACGACGATTAGAGGAATCAGAGCGTCCCCAAGCGACAGAGCTATCTAATTATGATAATCATCCTGCTGATAATGCGAGTGATTTAACGGATCAGCTAACAGAAATGGCTATGGATGAGCATCTTGGCGACAATGCGGAGGAAATTAAAAAAGCTCTTCAAGCAATGGCAGACGGAACATATGGTAAATGTGTGGTCTGTGGTGAAGACATTCCATTAGGACGTTTAGAGGCTATGCCGCAAGCTCTGACATGCGTGGAGCATGCAGAACAGAAAGAAGAAAATTTACGACCGGTGGAAGAAGATGTACTATCTTCAACACCAAGATCTGATGATTTTATTGAACTTGAGGAATTTGGCTCTTCCGATACACCGCAAGATAAAATTTAGTAAGTTTTTCCTCGTGAAAGCAGTATAATAGCTGTAGAGGTGAGGATATGAAGATTATTGATTTACATTGTGATGCGCTTTTAAAATTAACAACTCTTGAAACGGCAAATTTTGCAGAGGATGAGCGTCTTCATACCAATCAAAAAAGACTGCAATTAGGGCAAATAGAGGCTCAAGTATTCGCCATCTTTATTGACCCAGAAATCCCACAAAATCTGCAATTTCTTGAGGTCATGCGCCAAATTGAAGCATTTCATACCCATGTTTTACAAACAGAGGGCATGGTGCATATAACAGATTGGGCGCAGTTAGACCGAATAGCTCCACATGAGATAGGAGCTATTTTAAGCTTAGAGGGCTGCAATGCCATTGGTGATGATTTAGCAAAACTGACAGCCGTACTAGATGCTGGTGTAAAATTAGTAGGCTTAACATGGAATGAAGAAAATGCTGTTGCACATGGAGCTGAACAGGATGCAAGTTTAGGATTGAAGCCGTTTGGTCAAGAAGTTATACAATTACTAAATGAGCGAGATATTATTATTGATGTCTCTCATCTGAATGAACAAAGCTTTTGGGACGTGTTGCCTTTAGCGAAGCATATTCTTGCAAGTCATAGTAATGCACGTACACTATGTGACCACCCACGTAATTTAACGGATGCCCAAGCAAAGGCGCTTGTAGAACATGGGGGACATATCCATGTAGTTTACTTCCCACCCTTCATTGGTAAAGATGCAACACTAGAACATTTAGTGGATCATGTGGAGCATTTAGCAAAATTAGTAGGTGTCGAGCACATAGGATTAGGTTCAGATTTCGATGGGATTGATAGGACTGTCAAAGGCTTAGCGCATGCAGGAGAAGCACAAAATTTAGTAGAGGCACTACGCTCACGTTTTTCAGCCGAAGAAGTGCATGGTATCGCAAGTCAAAATTTCAGACGTTATATAAAAAAAGCAGCAACCCGTTAAGGCTGCCGCATTTTTAATAAAAGAAATAATAAATTAATAAACCGATTCCTAATAGGAAGCCGAAGAATGTATTCGTTTGTGCTGTATATTTCATCGCAGGCATTACTTCTTTAGCTTCTTTTTTGTCTCGGAAAATTTGAATAGCACGTAATGGTTTTGGAATACTTAGGAAAATAATTAATGCCCAAAAAGTAATGCCATCAACTGCTACAAGGGCGATTACCCATAAATACGAGACGATAAAAAAGCCAGATAACACAGAAATCGCATTATCGCGTCCTACTAAAATAGCCAATGTTTTTCGTCCACCTTCTGTATCGCCAACAATATCACGGATATTGTTCGATAACATAATAGCACCGACTAAAATCATGCTTGGCACAGACAGCAATACAGCATCGAGTGTCACTGTAAGCGTTTGAATATAGAAGGCGATTAACACAATGCCCATGCCCATTACTGCCCCAGAAACAATTTCTCCAAATGGAGAATAGGCGATTGGATAAGGTCCACCTGTATATAAGAAACCAATAAGCATACAAACAAGCCCTACAGCTGCTAACCACCAAGATGTTGAGGCACATATGTAAATGCCAAGAAGCATAGCAATGGCATAGAAGCTTAACGCAATCAACATAATTGTTTTCGGCTGTACACCATGACGGACAATCGTTCCGCCAATTCCGACAGAATGCTCGTTATCTAATCCTAATTTGTAATCATAATATTCATTGAACATATTCGTTGCTGCTTGAATAAGCATACTTGCAATGAGCATAGCAAAAAATAGTCCAAAATCAATTGTTTCTTTTTCAATTGCTAGAGCAATTGCTGTCCCAAGAAATACGGGAACAAATGAAGCGGTTAAAGTATGTGGACGTGTTAAATGCCACCAAACTTTCAAACCCCTATCAGCTTCAATGACTTTGGTCATAAGGTCTTTCTCTCCTTCAAATGTTGTCGACTCTTCTTATTTTAAACGAAGAATGAGAAAATGGGTAGGTTCACAGCTTATTACATACTGTTTAATGAAAAAAAATGATACAATAGAACATGCATTTATGAACTGAAAATAAATAAGAATGATTAGCAACAGTACGAATAACAGTGTTGCCAACCAAAAAAATGATGTATTTTAATCATCATTGATTATGAACATTGCAGCAACGGAGGTAATTTTCATGCAACAGAAGTGGTACCAATCCACAGAGGTAGAAGTGGACTCTTTGGGCCAAAGCCTTCATTTTTATATGGAAACAATTGAAGTAAGTCGCTTATCTGCACTGGCGTTCTATGCAGCAGGCGAAGAGTGTTATAAAGGTGAACGATTTTATTGGCAAAATAGAGAAAAAACAATGACATTAGTTGGGCTAGGACATGCTCATACTATTCAAAACAATGCTCAACATGAACGTTTCGATGCTGTGGAAGCAGAATGGAAAAACTTAACGAAAAACTGTCCAAAAGGACAAAGTGAGTTACAGCCTATTTTGTTTGGTGGTTTTACATTTGATCCGCAAAATAATGTTGATGGAGAATGGACGGATTTTCCTGAGGCTTATTTTGCATTAGCAACATTTCAACTTGTGATTCGTGATGATAAAGCATACGTGAGTATTCATCTGTTGACACAAAATCATCAGGCTGAAGATCAGCTAGAAGTATTGAGAAAAGAGCGAGATCATTTAATTCATGCAGCCCAGGTTAAAGAAGTGAAAACGTATACAAAACCTGATATCACAAATTATTTCGAACCCTATAAGGAACCTTATTTAGCCTCGATTGACCAAGTGACAGCATTAATCAAACAGAAAAAAGCGGATAAAGTAGTTATTGCACGCTCACTTGCATTGCAATTTAAAGAGGATGTATCTGCACCACAAGTACTCTCTCAAATTATTCATGAGCAGCCAGAAAGCTATTTATTCGGTTTAGAGCATAAAGATTTATTGTTTTTTGGTGCATCACCTGAACGCCTTGTAAAAGTAGAAGAGGGTCGTGCGTTTTCTTCTTGCATTGCTGGCTCGATTAAACGAGGCAAGACGGCAGAGGAAGATGAGACTTATGGACAAAGTTTATTAAATGATCCGAAAAATAGTGGTGAACATCAGTATGTTGTCGATATGATTGTGGATACTTTCCGTAAAAATTGCGTGGACATGACAGTGCCAGATAGACCACGCCTATTAAAAATTCGTGATATTCAACATCTATATACACCTGTAGAAGGTCAATTAAATCAGAATGCTACAATTTTACAATTGACAAAATCATTACATCCTACACCAGCTTTAGGTGGTGTACCACGCAAAGAAGCATTGGCAGCCATTCGTAAGTATGAGCCGATGAATCGTGGTCTATATGCCGCGCCAATTGGCTGGTTAGACGCTGAAGGGAATGGTGAATTTGCAGTTGCGATACGTTCAGCTGCGTTACTAAGTGATAAAGCTTATTTATATGCAGGTGGAGGGATCGTAGCAGATTCAGAACCACAAGCTGAATATGAAGAAACATTAGTGAAATTCCGTCCAATGCTTCGTGCGCTAGGGGGACGATTACATGAGTGAACGAAAAAGATTAACAGATTATGTTTATAAAATGGTTGCATCATTAGTACAAGCCGGTGTAGAAAATGTTGTCGTCAGTCCAGGCTCACGTTCCACTCCTCTTGCCTATGCAGTTGCTTCAACGAAAGAAGTAAACATGTATCGTCAAGTAGATGAACGCTCAGCTGCATTTTTTGCGTTAGGCCTGGCTAAGGCTACTGCTAAGCCTGTTGTCCTCTTATGTACATCTGGTACAGCAGCAGCAAACTATTTTCCTGCGATTGTAGAAGCAAGCTATGCACGAGTTCCATTGATTGTCTTAACGGCAGATCGCCCTCATGAATTACGTGAGGTAGGTGCACCACAGGCTATCAATCAGCTTAATTTATATGGTTCACATGTGAAATGGAGTGTAGATTTTCCGTTAGCAGATGGGGCTGATCCGACATTACCTTTGATTGAGCGTCACCTTGCTCGTGCGGTAGCGATTGCCACAAGTGCACCATTTGGACCAGTACATATTAATGTACCTTTCCGCGAACCATTATTAATTGATTTACAGCATGAACTGCCAACAGTAACATTCAAACATAGCAGCATGGGACAACTAACCCCAACGTTGGCTAATCAGCAGGAACTTTCCTCTATACTACAATTGACTAAAAGAGGCTTTATTATAATTGGGGAATTAGCGCTTGGCACGGACTTATCCATCGTTTGGGAATTTGTCCGTCAGCTCAAGTGGCCAGTCCTTGTTGAAAGCTTATCGAATATGCGTGCATCTGTACCAGAGGATTGTTTACCATATATCGTAACAACCTATGATGCCATTATGAAAAGCGAGGATTTTAAAGCACTTGTTCAACCAGATACAGTATTACGTATTGGGGCCCAGCCCGTCTCAAAATTTATTATGCAATTCATCACAAAATCACAGCCAAACGCTTATGTGATTATCGATGAAGATCCTATGTTTAGAGATGCTACGGGCGTATCTACGCATTTTATTCATGCTACTATCGGTCAGTGGCTGACACAATTAGCTATCAATGATACAGCCCTTGAAGAAACATACTTAGCCAAATGGCAAAATGCGAATGAGCTGGCATCCATTTCTATTGAGCAGTATTCAGAAGTAGAGAAAGATGAAGGCGCTATAGTTAGCCGTTTACTTAAAATGATTCCTGACGGTAGTGATATCTTCGTTAGTAGCAGTATGCCAGTGCGTGATATCGATACATTTTTATTGGCCACACCGAAAGATTTGCGTATTTTTGCCAATCGAGGCACGAATGGAATCGATGGCGTAGTATCAACCGCGATGGGCTTCAGTCAAGGAAATAAAAGAGCAACCTATTTGCTGATTGGGGATTTAGCCTTTTTACATGATGTAAATGGATTGATTGCCTCCAGATATCAGAAGTGTAACTTAACCATTCTTGTCATGAATAATGATGGTGGCGGTATTTTTTCTTATTTACCACAGTCAACTGTCGAAGATCATTATGAAGATTTATTTGGCACACCGACTGCACTTGAATTCCGTGACATTGCCCATATGTATGAGATGGACTATGTGCGTGTGGAAACAATCTCCGAGCTTTCAGAGAAATTTTCAACAAAGCAACATCATCCTTTACGTTTGGTTGAAATATTTACCGATAGAACCGAAAATGTTAATGCTCATCGAGCGCTATGGAATCGAATTAATGCGGAGCTAAAAGCATGACAAAATGCATGATTCGAGGACTTGAAACGCATATTGAAATATGGAATGACAATAGTGAACATACACTTGTTGCGTTACATGGATTTACAGGCAGCACGGCTACATGGCACGATCTAGCGCAAGCTCTACCTAATGTTCGTGTTATTGCCATTGATTTAATTGGTCATGGTCAAACAGCTATTCCAGAGGATATACAGCGTTTCTCCATGGAGGAACAATTACAAGATTTAGAAGAATTATTTTGCCAGCTTCATCTAGAGAAATTTACGTTGTTAGGTTACTCAATGGGAGGAAGAATTGCCTTATCGTATGCTATTGCACACCCAGGTCATATTCAACAGCTTATCTTAGAAAGTGCTTCTCCAGGTTTACGAACAGCAGAAGAACGAAAGGAACGCTGTGAGCGAGATGAAGTACTGGCACAAAAAATAATGGCAAATGGGTTACAATCATTTGTCCATGCTTGGGAGAACATACCTCTTTTTGCAACACAGCATCGTCTTCCTAGAAGCGTACGAGAAACCATTCGAGCAGAAAGACTTTCTCAGAAAGAAGAGGGACTGGCTGGAAGCCTGAGAGGTATTGGAACAGGTGTTCAGCCTTCAAATTGGGAGAGCCTAGCGCAAGTGGAAATACCTGTACTACTCATTACTGGTTCATTGGATGAGAAATTTTGTAAAATTGCACTAGAAATGAAAGCGCTATTAAATACTGTTAGCCATCTTACAGTAAATGACGCTGGACATGCAATTCATGTGGAAAATCCCGCTGAATTTGCTACAATAGTAGAGGAGTATTTAACGTAATATACTGTTACGTTAGCGCCTCGCTAGTAACGAGACGAATTTATTGATATAGGAGGCAATTCAATGACACGTCAATGGACTACATTACATACTTATGAAGACATTAAGTATGAATTCTATAACGGTATCGCAAAAATTACGATTAACCGTCCAGAAGTGCGCAATGCATTCCGCCCGAAAACGGTAATGGAAATGATTGACGCATTCTCACGTGCACGCGATGACAAAAATATCGGTGTGATTATTTTAACTGGTGAAGGTGAACATGCTTTCTGCTCAGGCGGAGATCAAAAAGTTCGTGGTCATGGTGGCTACGTAGGCGATGATGAAATCCCACGTCTAAACGTTCTTGACTTACAACGTTTAATTCGTGTAATTCCAAAACCTGTAGTGGCAATGGTTGCAGGCTATGCAATTGGTGGAGGACATGTTTTACATGTTGTCTGTGACTTAACAATTGCTGCTGACAATGCCCGTTTTGGACAAACTGGACCAAAAGTAGGTTCATTTGATGCTGGTTACGGCTCAGGCTATCTTGCTCGTATTATTGGACATAAAAAGGCACGTGAAATTTGGTACCTTTGCCGTCAATACGATGCACAACAAGCACTTGATATGGGCTTAGTTAATACAGTTGTTCCTTATGAGCAATTAGAAGATGAAACCGTTCAATGGTGTGAAGAAATGCTACAAATGTCACCAACTGCACTACGCTTCTTAAAAGCAGCGATGAATGCAGATACTGACGGCTTAGCAGGTCTTCAACAAATGGCTGGTGACGCTACACTTCTTTACTACACTACAGATGAAGCAAAAGAAGGTCGCGACGCATTCAAAGAAAAACGTCAACCAGACTTTGGTCAATTCCCAAGATTCCCTTGATGATGAAAGGGTGTAAAGCTCGTATCTTTTTGGAGATACGAGCTTTTTGTATGCATGCAGGAGGAGTGTGGTGGATAGAACGCTCAAATTGGATGATAAAATGCAAAAAGAGGTTGATAAAATGCCAAAAGTGTTGGATAAAGCTCAAAATGTGAGGGATAGAGTAGTACTTTGAAAAAGAGAGATGGATAGAACAACGCTCAAAATTGGTGGATAAAATGCACAAAGTGTTGGATAGAACTCAAAATGTGAGGGATAGAGTAGTACTTTGAAAAAGAGAGGTGGATAGAACGCTCAAAATGGTGGATAAAATGCACAAAGTGTTGGATAGAACTCAAAATGTGAGGGATAGAGTAGTACTTTGAAAAAGAGAGGTGGATAGAACGCTCAAAATGGTGGATAAAATACAAAAAGAGGTTGATAAAACATCAAAAGTGTTGGATAGAACTCAAAATGTGGAGTACTTTGAAAAAGAGATGGATAGAGCGCTCAAAATGGTGGATAGAATGCAAAAAGAGGTTGATAAAACATCAAAAGTATTGGATAGAACTCAAGGTGTGAGGGATAGAGTAGTACTTTGAAAAAGAGATGGATAGAACGCTCAAAATAGTGGATAGAATGCAAAAAGAGGTTGATAAAACGTAAAAAGTGTTGGATAGAACTCAAAATGTGGGGGATAGAGCAGTACTTTGAAAAAGAGAGAAGGGTAGAGCGCTCAAATTGGAGGATAAAATGCAAAAAGAGGTTGATAAAACATCAAAAGTGGTGGATAGAATTCAAGGTGTGGGGATAGAGTAGTACTTTGAAAAAGAGAGAAGGAGAGAGCGATTAGCGGAACAGATAGACATACAAAAGGGCGAGAAAGACCATCGACTAATAGACAAAGTTGATGGGAAAGCGTTAAGATGTAGGGTGATTGGAGTGACAAAGATGTATCCAAATTGGATTTTACAACGAGCCTATTTAACACCATTACGGAAGGCATTGGCTTATAAAAAACAAAGCTGGACTTTTCAGGAACTACAGGATTTATCTATAAAACGTGCCCGACAATTAGTGGCACTCGGTATTCAACGGGGAGACCGAATTGCGATTATGGGACCAAGTAAGCCTGAACTAGTTATTGTGATGTATGCTTGTATGCATTTACAATGTGAGATGGTGATGCTTAATCGTAGACTATCACAGGATGAACTGGCTTATCAGCTAGAGGATTCAGGAGCGGTGTGCGTGTTGATTGCAGATGAGGATATAGAAAAGTTGCCACCTGAAACAGGTCATCATTTATTTTCAACGATTGAAGAGGGGGTTGAGCGCACCGTAGATATTGAAAAGGAGTGGCCTTTACATCAAACTACAACGATCATGTATACATCGGGTACTACTGGCTTTCCAAAGGGAGTTCGCCAAACGGTTGGGAATCATCAGGCGAGTGCGACTGCCTCTGTTTTAAACATTGGACTACAGGCTCAGGATGTTTGGTTATGTGCTGTACCATTATTCCATATTAGTGGATTTTCAATATTAGTACGTTCACTGCTGTATGGCAATCAGGTTGTTTTATACGATCAATTTGATGTAGAGGCTATCTCACAACATATTATAGTTGGGGAAGTAACTCATATGTCTGTTGTAGCAGTGACATTGGAACGGATTCTACATACGTTAGAGCAGCATAATACGAAAGCTTCGCCGCACTTTAAGTTGATGTTAGCTGGAGGTGGGCCAGTGCCCGTTGATTATTTAGTGAGAGCACATGCGTTAAACTTAGCTGTCGCGCAAACCTATGGCATGACAGAAACTTCCTCACAAACAGCTACATTGGCAAGTGAAGATGCCATGCGAAAAATTGGTTCTGCTGGCAAGCCTTTATTTTTTAATCAAATAAAGATTGCGCAGCCCAATGCGAAAGGTGAGGGAGAAATTTGTATTCGAGGGCCTCATGTTACTCCTGGCTATATTGGACGTTTTGCACAAAAAGATGCAACGATGGATGGCTGGCTGCATACGGGTGATATTGGTTATATCGATAAGGAAGGTTATTTATTCGTCATTGATCGTAGAGCAGATTTAATTATTTCAGGGGGAGAAAATATTTATCCAGCAGAAATAGAAAATGTGTTACTCACACATCCTGCTGTCAAAGAAGCGGGGGTATGTGGTGTGGCAGATGAGCAATGGGGACAGGTTCCGATTGCCTTTATCGTGTTACATGAGCAGGCATCTGTTGAGCAGCTCCAAGCCTTTTGTTTACAGAAACTTGCTAAATATAAAGTACCTAAAGAAATTATTATTACAGACAGTCTTCCGCGAAATGGTGCGGATAAATTGCTGAGACGAAAATTATTACAATAAAAAATTTGTGAAAGAAGTCTTCTTAAAATGAAGGCTTCTTTTTTATTCGCACTTTTAGCATGAAATTAATCATTCATTAACATAATAAAAAATGAGAGGCATAAACTAGTTAGTAAAGGAGAATGACTCATATGAGGAAATATATATATAATGTTGTCATTATAGTATTTGTTCTACAAATGAGTCATGTGCAAGTATTTGCAAACGATGAAAAAGATAATGTAGCAACTGCTCATTCAATTGAAACACTACAATCTCTCATTAATAAAGAAGTTACGCAGCTATCTTCGGAATTTTCCATTCGCTATACTGGTGACATAACTGAAATAAAAGATGGACTAACAGACATTACAAAAACTGCGATTCAAAACTCTTATATTTATACTAATATTTCTAGCTTTAAATGGAAGTACGATGGTTATAACAATAATATTGTCATTGCATTTGCATTTACCTATCATATTTCCCCAACAGAGGAAGCATTTGTAGGGCAAACTTTGGCGAATATTATTGCACCCATGCATGGATTAAGTGACATAGAAAAACTGCAGGCTGCACATGATTTTATTGTTTTAACTGCGGAATACTCCAAAGAAACAGAAGGAAGTCAATATTCCCCTTACACGTTACTAACAGAAAATAAGGGAGTTTGTCAGGCATATGCTTTAGTGCTTTATCGAATGTTAGAAATGTTGGGCTTTGAGGTACAATATGTGCCAGGAAAAGTGGGTGAACAGCTCCATGCCTGGGTATTAGTAAAGTTGGATCGTGATTGGTATCATATTGATGTCACTTGGGATGATCCATTGCCGGATCGTAAGGGAGAAGTACGCTATCAATATTTTTTAGTGTCGGATCGTCAATTAGCACAGGATCATACTTGGGACTACGCAAGTTTTCCTGCTGCAACAAGCGAGAAGTATACGGAGATGCTAGAAGAAACGAAAATACAGAGTGTAACAATGCCTTTACAAGCTAGCTTTACTGAAAATAAAGGAATCTCTATTATTGGAGAAAATAAGCTTTCAGTACAACAATTAGTGGAACAGCCGACAAAGCTTATTGCACAAAAAACAAATGATCCAAACACTTTAGTTCAGTTTGACTTTACTGAATGGACACCAATGTTAGTGGGAAGTATGTCCGTTTTTATTGCGATTCAGCCAAAAGTGATGCAGGATAAGGAACTAAAAACAACAAAATGCCGACCATCTTTTTATCGAACGGGGAAACGCATGCCACAAGAAAAATACGTCATAATAAAGGAGGTGTCCCATTCGTCGGGGCACCTCCTTACTCATAATATGTTGGTTTACACTGGCTTAATCTCTACTTATTGGCTCTTACTTGATTAATGTGCGTTTAACGCTTTTTCTAGTGTTTGAATATTTTTTTGCATCAAGGTGAAGTAGGTTTCTTTATTTTTTTCATCGTCAGCTGTTAATACACTTAAATTATGCAGGACAAGAGATTCTGCGCCAACTTCTTTTTGAATAACCTCTGCTAATTTAGAAGAAACATTTTGTTCAAATAAAATATAGTGAATATGCAATTCATTTGCTTTATCAACGATTTTTGTTAATTCTTTTTGAGATGGCTCATTTTGTGAATTTAAGCCGGCAATTGGCACTTGTGTAAAACCATATTGACCTGCAATATAGCCAAAGGCAGCATGTGATACAAAGAATGTTTTATTTGGTGCTTTGTCAGCCATTGCTTTGAAGTCATTATCCAAATCCTGCAGTTCTTTTACTAGTGCTTCATAATTCTCATTAAAAGTCGATTCTTGAGCAGGCATTTTTTCAACTAGTGTATTTTTAATAGCAAGTGCTAAATCCTGACTAATTGTAGGAGATAACCAAACATGTGGGTCGATATCGCCATGTTCATGCTCATCATGTCCGTGCTCATCAGCTTCATGATCGTGCTCTCCCTCTGTGGCAGCGTGATCGTGCTCATGATCGTGCTCTTCCTCTGTGGCAGCGTGATTATGCTCGTCATGCTCATCTTCTGCATGAACATGGCCTGTGCTGATAGCTAATTTTTCATCTGAAACTGTGTCAGCAGTTGCCACCATCGTGACATCTTCGTTTGCTAAAGTCTTTTTAGCGTTTTCGACAAAGCCTTCCAGTCCTAAGCCAATATAGAAGAAGATATTTGCATCTGCTAATTTCATCATATCTTTTTGAGTGGGTTCAAATGTATGCTCGTTCGCACCAGCTGGGTAAATAGAAGATACTTCAACAAAATCGCCACCAATGCGCTGTGCAAAATAGCTTAACGGATAAACCGTTGTATAGATGCTTAACGTATCCTTGTCATCAGACTTTTGGGAAGTGGAAGATTTGTCTCCACAAGCAGCAGTGAATAAGGCAAGGACTGCGACTAACAATAATAAATACAATTTTTTCATATAATCAGATACCTCTCTTAAATAGTAATCATTACGATTTATTTTTTAGAACAGTTATTATAATAACGCACAACTTAAAAAAGTACAAGAAAAAAATGCCCTCCGAAAGTTTAATTCTTTTTCGAAGGCCATTTTTCAGGCACAGGATCAAAGCCACCAGGATGAAACGGATGGCACTTCGATATACGTGTAATGGTTAAGATGGAGCCTTTCAATGCTCCATGCTTTTGAAAAGCTTCCAGCCCGTAAGAAGAACAAGTAGGATGGAAACGGCAAGTTGGTGGCGTCATAGGTGAAATGAATTTTCTATAAAACTGAATGAGCCAAATAAAGGGGTATTTCATCGTTGTTCTTCCTCTTGCTGAGACGTCATTTGTTCAGGTTTTGGATCAATAGTTTGTGTAAAGATATGATTTTTTTTCTTCAAAATAATAATGACAGAAAGACCAAACATTAACATCATCATGGCAATCATAATGATAATTGGTAAAGGTACACCCATTGCTTTCACTCCAAATTCAATAAATTATGATTAGTTATCCTCTTGATGATAGTTTTGCTGTGGTTTTTCATCAATAGTATGTTTAAAGGCATAGGCACGGTTGACACTGATAATCGTCGCAATAGTGATAAAGATAACAATGATAACTGCGACTATTAAGAGCGTAGTTAAACTCATAGTATTCACTCCGTTCTTTGTTCATCATACCTATTATAAATTATGTGGTTCTATTAATTGTGAAGGAAGTTTGACATTAAAGCGAATAAAACAACTTCGTTCTCTCCATACTATGGAAAAAGGAGTGAATCATAAAGATGGATCGTCAGCGCGTATATTTTTCACTTGCCAATAGAACCTATTATACAAATCCTTATGCTGGGCCGTGGAATTTTGAACTGAATGTAGATCGACAGGCATTAGATGTATTTGAGAGAATCTTTCAGCAAATGCAGCTGCTAGAAATTTCAAATGCATGGCGTGCACAATTACCGTATATACAGTATCACTTAGACAGGGAAAATGATGAAATCGATAAGCGATTAATGAAAATTTATGCACTCGTTCATGAATATGGGGATGATGACACAAAGGCATTTGTTGAGCAGCTTCCTTATTTCAATAAACGTGTCTAGCGGAACGGGAAAAGGGCACTGCATCGGCAGTGCCCTTTTTCATAGTGTTGAAAAACAAAACCATCCATAGAATTTATGTTAAAGGTGAAAATGGATTTCCATGGCAGGCTACTTGCTTTCCTGTGGGCGAGCCGCTTCATGCAGGGGCGCTCGCCCACGGAGTCAAATAGCCTCCCAATCCATAAAAATATTTCTTTTTAGCAAGGTTTTCAAATAAAGTGAGGGTATTCACTACTCTTTATGGAGGGGTGCTGTCACTCATCACTTCTCCACATGGTTGATGAGACCCTGTGAGTGAAGCGGCTCATCGGGCATTCCCTGGAAGGGACGCTGGCGGAACGGAAATCAACCCTCGCCTTTCAAAATGGTTGTTTCTGCTGTTGACATCACCTTTTTTACCATTAACAAATGGCCTTTAAAACCGTAAATACTGCTTCTCTAGGAACAATGACGGGAATAGTGAGTTGATCTTTAATCATGTTTTTCATTGTTGTGGAATAACCCATACAATCAAGAATGAGCAAATCAGCTCCTTGATATTCTAATAGCTGTGCTTTTGCTAATAAATGTTGTGCATTAAAATGATAGGGTGAGCTAGCTGAAAAGGTGACAACGAACTGTGCACTTTGCCATTTCTCCGCAACAGTTTGTTGTTGCTCAGGCTCAGGGCCTATTAAACCAAGTGCTAATTCTGTTTGTAACCCTTTCACTAAATTTGTCATCATGCGATCAGGTAGTAACAGGTTTTTACATGACAGCTTATTCGTAAAATCTCCTGTACACATAAGCAAAACCCAAGTGAATTCATGTAAATCATCAATGCATGTCTGAATATAGGGCATCAGCTTTTGTTTACTTAGCTTGACTTGTTGTCCATTTGTCAAAAGTGTTACTAAAACATCTGTGTCTTCACTAGAGGGTGAAAGGGAAGTGATTTCGGCTGGAGAGAGTGAATCCAGTACGCCAAACTCATGAATATGTAAACCAGATGCTCTTAATTGCTGAATATCCTCCGCCATATCTTTGCGAGGCGCTTGACCAATTGTGACTACGGCAATTTTTGAATGTTTCAATAAGCTCACTCCGCTTCGTAATATTTTTGTCCATTGACATACGTTTGTAAGACCTTTGCTTCTGTTTCAAAAATAGGGTGTGACCAAACAACAAAATCAGCATCCTTGCCTTCCTCAAGGCTGCCAATGCGGTGATCTAGCTGTACAAGCTCAGCGGCATTTATTGTAATACTTTTTAAGGCGGTGTCCTCATCTAAACCATAGCGAATAGCTTCAGTAGCACAATATTTTAAGTACTGAATTGGTACGAATGGATGGTCTGTCATGATGGCAAATGGGATATTATGCTCTTTAAAAATGGCTGCAATCGCTGGTGTAGAATTACGTGTTTCATATTTAGATGGGGTTAACATATAGGGCCCAAGTGTCGCATGAAAGCCACTGTTCTTTACCGCATCGACTATTAAATAGCCTTCTGTGCAATGCTCTAAATGGAGCTTCACATTAAATTCTTTAGCAATTCTTATAGCTGTCATAATGTCATCTGCTCTGTGACAATGAAGGCGAAGGGGCATGTCACCTCGTAGCACTTCAATGAATGGACGCAACTCTGAATTTTGTTTAATTTGCTCAGCTCGTTGTTGTTCATTCAGTTGACTTGCACGTTGGAAACCATCACGTAAAAGCTGGGCAATGGCCATGCGAGTCCTTGGCTTTCGTTTGTATTGATTGCCAAAAACATTCTTTGGATTTTCTCCTAACGCGCCCTTTAAACCGCTTCGTTCTACTAAAACACGAGAGGTAAGAGTGGGCCCTGCTGTTTTAAGAATACTCCAAATGCCCCCAATGACATTGGCACTACCTGGACCAGTTTGTACAGTCGTCACACCGCCTTCTAACGCATGTTGGAAGGAAAAGTGTCGGATATCTACACTATCTAGAGCGTGCATAAGAGGTGTAAAGGGCTCGCTATATTCATTAGCATCATTAATGTCTTCAGTAACCTCTGCCCATGTCCCAACATGGGCGTGAATATCAATTAAGCCTGGTGTGACATAAGCTCCCTGAAGATCGACTAACTCTGCTTGAGGAGGATAATCTTTGGCTGGACCGACATAGACTATACGTCCATCTTCGATCCATAACTGTTCAAAAATATCATTTTGTTCATTGACTGTGAGAAACTTTGCATGATGATAAATAATCATTCTGAGAACCCTTCTTCCCTTGCATAAACTTTTGTTCCTTTAATAAAAGTAGCTACAACCTGTGCATCTAAATTTAATGGATGCTTATCCCATATGACAAAATCAGCTAGAAGGCCATCACGAATAGTGCCAGTTTTATGAGCGATTCCAAGGAAATTAGCAGCTCCTGTTGTTAGTGCATACAGAACATCCTGACGTGTCAGCCCTTCTCTTACAGCTAAGCAACCTTCTAATGTTAGGTGAGAGGTGCTACTAACAGGATGATCCGTACAAAAAACAAACGGAGTATGTTGTTGGGACAACTGGCGGTATAGTTTTGGTGATAATGCCATCATCTCGTTATGCTCGATATATCGAAACGTTGGGCCAGCAATGACCGTATTGAAGGATGTCCCTTGAAGCAGTGAAGCTTCAGTGCCGTGAATAATATGAAAATCAAAAGTAGACTTAAACTCTTGTTGAAGACGGTCAATGAATTCAAGATCCACAGCTTTATGTGCCCGTATGACAATTTTCTTAATTAAAGGTTCTTGCTGCTGAATCTGTTGCAATGTTTCTCTTAAAATTTTGGCAATCCCCATACGGGTTAGTGGCTTTCTCTTTTCAGCGAAAAAAGTGCTTTTTGCTTGGTGTCCAATGGAGAAGGAATAAGCAATATCTTTGGCAATGACCATTTCATCAACCGTTGTATGTGTATGATGAATAATAGCTGTTTTTGCACCGACCAAGCTTTTAGGGGAGGGAACGATATGAGAGGCTGTCACCCCATGGGAGATAGCTTTTTGAAAGGCAGCATCGAATGGATAAATGCCATCAACTACAGAATAGTCCAGATGTGAGTCAAATTCATAGCTATCATCTCCCTCCCAACGAATCCCTATTTCAGCTAAGCCAATTTGTGAACAACTGTCGATAAGGCCAGGTGTAATATAATAGCCATCTAAATCGATGTCTATTTCAGACGTTGTAGAAGATGGAGCAAAGTATTGCCCCTGTACTTGAAATGACTGTTTGTTAAAGCTACGTGTCTCAGAGTTAAAAACAAGTCCATTTATATATCGAGTCATGGGATTAAATCTCTCCTTATGAAGAGAAAAGCGGAGACAAGCATCTCCACTTTTCCAGTTAATTATTTAGAAATGGATACGTTCGTACCGTTTGGATGTACAATTTGTACGGAGTTGTCAGTAGAAACCTCAAAGCCCTGTACTTTTTTGTTTACACCTGCAACGGTTTGTGTTGCTTCTAATTCAATACGCGGAACATCTGCTAAAATCAGTTTTAATGCTTCTTGGTATAATTTAGCACGTTCTTCCTGTACCACTGTTTCAGATACGGCACGCTCTAATAATTTATCTACCTCTGGGTTGCTATAGCCTTTCCCATTACCTAACGCACCGATTTGATTTGTGTGGAATAATTGATATAGGAAGAAATAAGGATCTGGATACCAAGTCCAGCCACCAATATTCATTGGAGCGTTCCCTTTTGCAACAGTATCACTGTAAGTACCCCATTCAAGCACTTTAATTTCCACATCAATGTTTAAGTTTTTCTTTAATTGACTTTGGAAAATCGTTGCGTAAGGCACACGTGCTTCTGATACATAAATCTCTGTTTTGAAGCCATCAGGATAACCAGCCTCTGCTAGCAATTTTTTTGCTTCTTCTGGATTATATTTTGGTACTAAATCAACTAATGATTTATCATATCCCCATGAACCTGGTGGTAATGGTAAATAAGAAACATCACCGCCACCCCATTGGTTAACACCAGAAATGATTTCCTCAACATTTGTTGCCATATAAAGTGCCTCGCGAACACGTTTGTCAGCAGTCGGACCAACTTTGTTGTTAAGGTCAAGATAAACAATAGATAAACCTGGATTCGTTAAAAGCTCAAGGTTGCTATCTTGGTTAATAATTTCTCTGTTTTGGCCTTTGACATCCATGGCAATATCTATATCACCAGAACGTAATGCATTTGTCATCATATTTTGATCGGAGATAAACTTCATGGATAAATTATCAACGTGAGGTTTTTCACCCCAATAATTGTCATGGCGAACTAGTTTTACTTCTTGGTCTTTTTTCCATTCTGTTAACTGGAATGGGCCTGTACCAATGAAGTGTTCTGAGAAGTTATCGCCCCAGCCTTCAACCTCTTCTTTTGGAATAATGATATTTCCTGCATCCGTTAGCATAGCAAGAAGGGCAGCATTCGGTGTAGTTAAGTGAATTTCTATTTCATAATCTGACAACACTTTAACTTCTGTCACACCACTTAAACGATTCATAGCGGATTCTTTGGCGGAGCGCTCTAAAGAATATTTCACATCTTCCGCTGTCATTTCACGGCCATCCTGGTATTGCCCCTTTTGGAATTTCACACCCTCACGTAATTTGAACGTATAGACTAACATATCATCTGACACTTTCCATTCTGTTGCTAAAGAGGGGATGATATCTGATAGATCTTTGTTATAAACAACTAAAGTATCACCCATTTGACGCATAACTTGCGATTCATAAACCCCTGTATATTTGATAGGGTCAAATGTTTTGGCATTGGCTGAAAGACCAACATTTAATTTGCCACCTGAAGTGACTTCTCCATCTTTTTCATTTGAAGAATTACTTTTTTCTGTGTTCCCACCACAAGCTGCTAAAACACCAATTAATAAAGTTAAAAAGAGTAGTAGTAAAGGTTTTTTTACGTTTATCTTCTTCATCTGCATAAGCCTCCTTTATTTTGTTTCACAATATGAACCGTTGATTCAAAAATGATAGGTTCGAATTAAAATTAGCACATTTGTAAATAGAAAGTAAATATAAAATTAAAAAAATTCAGAAAAAATATATTTACAAATAATTATCACATGGTGTAGCATGTGGTTATTCACAATATGAATCACTGATTCTAATAATGAAAAGGAGGTCTTAATAAGATGGGCTCATTTATTTTAAAAAGGTTAGTCAACCTTATCCCGACACTGCTAGTAGTAGGAATCATCGTCTTCATTATTACGCGGATGATTCCAGGTGACCCAGCTTCAGTAATGCTTGGGCCACAAGCCAGTGTGGAAGATGTAGAGAATTTAAGAGAAGAGCTAGGATTAAATAAATCAATGCCTTCGCAATTTATTTCAT
Organism: Lysinibacillus sp. FSL K6-1151; assembly: GCF_038630755.1. Lineage (NCBI taxonomy): Bacteria > Bacillati > Bacillota > Bacilli > Caryophanales > Bacillaceae > Lysinibacillus > Lysinibacillus sp. FSL K6-1151. Next base: position 3,564,239 of record NZ_CP152040.1, on the reverse strand, counting down.
ATGTAGGAGACTTAGCACAGTTAAATTTAGGATATTCCTATTCTTATAGTGAGTCTGTCATCGGGCTTATTATAGAAAGATTCCCTAACACAGTGATACTAGCATTGGCAGCCTTGTTTATAGCGGTTGTGGTCGGTATCCCAGCAGGAATATTAGCTGCTAGAAAGCAAAATACAATCATTGATTATATTGTCATGCTTGTATCATTAGTTGGTGTATCCATGCCCATTTTTTGGTTGGGGATCATGCTTGTTTTATTCTTTAGTGTCAATCTTGGTTGGTTCCCAGCCACTGGAATGGGCAACATCAGTGATGGTCTATGGACCTATTTGAAACATTTAATTTTGCCAGCATTTGCATTAGCAACGATTCCAATGGCGACATTTGCACGGATTACCCGTTCAAGCATGTTAGAGGTTATTTCGCAAGATTATATTAAAACAGCTCGTTCTAAAGGCATTAAAGAATATTTAGTGATTGGTAAACATGCCTTTAAAAATGCGCTAACACCTATTTTAACGGTATTAGGGATGCAGATATCCAATTTACTGGGGGGAGCGGTTTTAACAGAAACGATTTTTAGTTGGCCTGGAATGGGGCGACTAATTGTAGATGCCATTGATAAACGTGATTTTGTTGTTGTACAAGGTACTGTTATTTTCATCGCATTTATCTTTGTACTTGTTAACTTAGTAGTGGACGTGCTTTATAAAGTTGTCAATCCTAAGGTCAATTTAGAATCGGATGGAGGGAAAAAATAACAATGACTCAAGCAATCGTCAATGAAACAAGAAAAAGAAATACGTTGTTGCGCAAGTTGCTAAAAAATAAATTAGCGACAATTGGGTTAGTCATTGTCACCTTGATGGCCATTGTTGCAATTTTTGCACCATTGATTGCTACCCATCCACCAAATGAAATGATCGTTGGCAAATCATTTTTACCAATGAACACAGAAGGGCATTTGCTAGGAACGGATAATTATGGACGTGATTTGTTTAGTCGTTTAGTTTACGGTACACAAATATCGATGATTGTCGGCATTGCAGCGGTGCTATTTGGAGCTGTGTTTGGAACATTATTAGGGTTAGTGTCAGGGTATTTCGGTGGTCGCATTGATTCGATCATTATGCGTACGATGGATGGTCTTTTTGCATTCCCATTCATTTTACTTGCTATTACACTAATGACGGTATTAGGGCAAGGACTTGTCAACGTTATTGTTGCTATTGGTGTTGCAAACATTCCAGGGTTCGCAAGACTTGTTCGTGGTCAGGTTTTAAGTGTAAAAGAAGAAGAATTCATCGAAGTGACGCATTCTCTAGGTGCTACACATAGTCGAATTATTTTTAGCCATATATTACCGAACTGTTTAGCTCCTTTAATTGTTTATGGAACGATGAGTACAGCGGGCGCTATTATTTCGGAGGCGGCACTGAGCTTTTTAGGATTAGGAGTTCAACCGCCAACAGCTTCGTGGGGTAGTATTTTAAAAGATGGTAAAGATTTTTTAGTATTAAATCCTCAAATGGCGACATTTTCAGGAATCTGTATTTTATTAACAGTTCTTGGTATTAACCTTTTAGGAGATGGATTACGTGATGCGTTAGATCCGAAAATGAAAGTTTAATGGAAGGGGGTGGAGTCATGACTGAACGTTTACTAGATGTAGAAAATTTAACAGTAGAATTTAAAAGTGGCGGCTCTACAATGAAAGCTGTCAATGGAGTAAATTTACAATTAAATAAGAAGGAAACACTAGGGATTGTTGGAGAATCAGGGTCGGGAAAAAGTGTTACAGCCACTGCTCTCATGCGTTTAATTCCATCTCCGCCAGGAAAAATAACGAATGGAAAAATTGACTTTAATGGTCGTGATTTAATTGGCATTTCTGAAAAAGAAATGCGCAATGTGCGAGGTAATGATATTTCAATGATTTTCCAAGATCCTATTACAAGTTTGAATCCTGTATTAACAGTGGGCAATCAAATTATTGAAGTCATCCAAGCACATGAAAAGATCTCGAAGAAAGATGCCGCTATCAAAGCTGTCGATATGTTAAAAATGGTTGGTATTCCCGAGCCAGAGAAACGATTAAAAATGTATCCTCACGAATTTTCAGGAGGAATGCGTCAGCGTGTCATGATTGCTATTGCTCTTGCTTGTAACCCGAAACTACTCATTGCCGATGAGCCAACAACTGCACTGGATGTAACTGTACAAGCTCAAATTCTTGATTTAATGAAAAAATTACAACAAGACCATGATACAGCCATCATTATGATTACACACGATTTAGGTGTGGTTTGGGAGTTATGTGACAAAGTAAATGTTATGTATGCAGGTCGAACAGTTGAGTCGACTACAACAAGACAGCTCTATGAAAAACCTTTACATCCTTATACGTGGGGATTATTAGAGTCTCAAATTACAATGGGCACACAGGAGCAACAAAGATTGCCGGCCATTCCAGGTAGTCCACCGGATTTAACAATGCCACATAGCGGCTGTCACTTTTCATCACGTTGCCCTTTAGCAACAGATATTTGTCGTCATACAGTACCCGACTTAGTGGAAGTGCAGGACAACCATTTTGTAGCCTGCCATTTACAAGCGAAAAATCAAATTGTCGCAAGGAAGGAGGGAATTTTTAATGCAACAGCACAATGAACTTGTTTTAAAGGTAAGTAATTTAAAAAAGCATTTTCCCATTAAAAGTTCAATCCCTTTTAAAAAATCAACACAATTTGTGAAAGCAGTAGATGGCGTCAGTTTTGAATTATATAAGGGCGAAACACTTGGGATTGTAGGTGAATCAGGTTGTGGGAAATCGACGGTTGCTCGTTTAATCAACCAGCTGATTTCTCCAACAGAGGGAATCGTAGAGTTTAAGGGTACGGATTTAGCAAGCTTAAATACAAAGGATATTCGCTCTGCTCGAAAGTCGATACAAATGGTTTTCCAAAATCCATATGCATCACTCGATCCTCGAAAAACGATTGAATATCTCATTGCCGAGCCATTAGTCATCCATGGTATTGGTGATGAAGCATCACGTAAAAAGCGTGTTATTGAATTACTTGAAACAGTAGGATTAAGTGCTTATCATGCAAAGCGCCATCCACATGAATTTTCTGGGGGACAAAGACAACGTATCAATATTGCTCGTGCCCTTGCGCTTAATCCAGATATTGTTGTATGCGATGAACCTGTTTCAGCATTAGATGTTTCTGTACAAGCACAGGTAATCAATCTATTAAAAGACTTACAGAGAGACTTCGGTTTAACATATATTTTTATTTCACATGATTTAAATGTTGTGAATTATATGTGTGATCGGATTGCCGTCATGTACTTGGGTAAAATTGTGGAAATCGGGACATATAAGGAAATTTATGAGAACCCTCAACATCCCTACACACAAGCCTTATTATCGGCAATTCCTAAGGAAAATCCCTTTGATAAAAAGGACCGTATTATTTTATCTGGAGATGTTCCAAGTCCAGTAAATCCACCGAGTGGCTGTGCATTCCACAAGCGTTGTCGTTTTGCTACAGACAAATGTGCAGACGTCCAACCGACACTCGATACTGTGACAGCCACACATCAAGTTTCTTGTCATTTATTTTCGTCGATACAGCAAGAAGTGTCGACGACTTAGAGCAGAAAGTAATTGAATAAATTATAGAAGTAAAAAGGAGCGGACTGATTATGTCATTGAAGCATGTTATTGAATTATACGAGGTAATGGATAATTTCCATGTTAACGGAGAAACGATTAAAGCCTATTTACACAGCATTGATCCAACAGCAGATGTGAAGATCAAAACGATTAAAGGTGAAAGTGGCTCAACGGATTTTGTGCGTGTACTAGTGAAAGGAAAGCAAGGAAAATCCTCTGGTGGTCAGGCACCGACGTTAGGAATTATTGGTCGTCTCGGTGGTATTGGAGCACGTCCTGAAATGACAGGCTTTGTATCAGATGGAGATGGAGCACTAGCATGTATGGCAGGTGCAGCCAAAGCCATTGATATGGCGTTAAAGGGTGATCAGTTAGAAGGAGATGTTATTTTCTCAACGCATATTTGTCCAACAGCACCCACTTTGCCACATGAGCCAGTACCATTTATGAACTCTCCAGTGGATATTAGTGTCATGAACGAAAATGAAGTGGAAGAAACAATGGATGCCATTCTATCAATCGATACAACGAAAGGCAATCAAGTATGTAACCATAAAGGGTTTGCCATTACGCCAACAGTCAAAGAAGGTTACATATTAAAAATCAGTGATGATTTATTGCATGTTTACACACAAGCAGCAGGAATTTCTCCAGTTGTACTACCGATTACCATGCAAGACATTACACCATATGGCAATGGTTTATTCCATATTAATAGTATTTTACAACCAGCTGTGGCAACAACAAGCCCTGTTGTAGGTGTGGCTATCACAACAGAATCTGTCGTGGCAGGCTGTGCAACAGGCGCCACACATGTAACAGATGTAGAAAATGTAGTTCGATTTGTGTTAGAAGTAGCAAAAACGTATGGAGCTCATAAATGTTCCTTCTTTGACGAAAAGCAGTTTACACATATGAAAAATTTATATGGAAGCATGCATCATCTACAAACGAAAGGAAAAGAGGTATATACACATGAATGATTTACAAGCACTCAAAGCGCAATTATTAGAGGCAGTTGAAAAGCATCAAGATGAACTGATTGCATTTTGTTCGAAACTCATTCAAATTCCTAGTGTCAATCCTCCAGGAGATACGACTGAAATAACAGCTTTTATCGAAAACTATTTACAGGATGTTGGCATTACTTATCAAAAATACGAAGCTGCAGATAAAATGTTTAATTTAGTAGCTTCTATTGGGAGTGGTGAGGGAAAGGAACTCATTTATTGTGGTCATACAGATGTTGTTCCTGTTGGTGATTTATCAAAGTGGGAATTCAATCCATTTTCAGGGGAGGTGAAGGATGGCTGGATGCTGGGCCGTGGTGCAAGTGATATGAAAGCTGGTTTAGCTGGTATTATTTTTGCAACAAAGCTACTAAAGAAATTGAATATTGAATTACCAGGGAAACTAACATTGGCGATTGTGCCAGATGAAGAAACAGGCGGCGAATTTGGTGTTCCGTGGTTGTTAGAGCGAGGTTTTGTGCAAGGAGATGGTTGCTTAATCGCTGAGCCTTCTTCACCGCTAAATCCAACCATTGGGCAAAAGGGTTCTTATTGGTTTGAATTAGAGGTTCGTGGGGAACCTGGACATGGAAGCCTATCACCTTTAGCTGGGAGAAATGCTATTGTCGATGCCATTCGAGCTATTCAAGAGATTCGTACACTATGGGATTTGGAAATTACGATCCCAGAAGAGGTACTGCCACTTATCGAGGTATCTAAAAAATACATGCGAGAGGTGGAAAAAGATCGTTTGAAATATCAAGAAGTTTTAGAGAAAATTACTGTAAATATTGGTACAATTGAGGGAGGTACGAAGTCCAACGTAATCCCAGATTATTGCAAGGTTCAGGTCGATTGTCGCTTACCATTCGGTATTACACAAGAAGAAGTAACAGAAATTTTGAAACATAAACTAGATGGTTTGGCTATTGATTATTCAATCAAACGTTTTGGCTTCAAAAGTGTAGCAAATTATACGCCTGCCGAAAATCCTGTATGCCAATCCATTGTGGAAAATATTTCATTTGTAACAGGGCAAGAGGCATATGGTGTTATGCAATGGGCAAGTAGTGATGCTCGACATTTCAGACAATATAATATTCCTGTATTGCAGTACGGCCCAGCCTATTTACCAAGTATTCATGGTTACAATGAAAAAGTGCGTGTTGAGGATATCGTACGCTGTGCAAAAGTATATATTACTGCTGCTGTTGATTTCCTATATCAAAAGTAAGAGATTAGCTACTCTCTTACTTTTGATAAAGTGATATCAGGTGCTGACGGCTGCTAAATCTGTCGCTTATTTCCCCCTTTAAGAGAAAGATTTGCAGCCGTTTGTACAGATAAATAGATCAAAAGGATGAGAGATATGCTAAAGACGTTAAATTTATCAATTGCGGTTTTAAAAATGTTTACAAAAGAAAAGCCCATATGGGGTGGAAGAGAGTTAGCAATGGCGATGAATATGAATCATACAAATTTATATCGCATTCTTGAAACCTTTGAAAATAATGGGTTTATTACAAAAGATCCTGTAACAAAAAAATACTCACTCGGTATTGCTTTATGGGAGATTGGTATGAATATGTATGATTCATTAAACATAGATCAGCTATGTATGCCGGTTCTTGAGAAATTAAAAGATGTCACAGGCGAAACAGCTATTTTTACTGTACTGAATGGACTGGAAGCGTTAACATTACTAAAAGCCGAACCTGTTAATAAGGTGAAATTTACTGTTTCAAGAGGAAGTAGATCCCCACTTTATGTAGGGGCATCCTATCGTTCGATGCTTGCTTTTCTAAATGAAGAGCAAATTGCCAAGGTGATTGACGAGCCTTTAACAGCCTATACGAATAATACGATGACAGATGCTAATGAAATACGAGCAGAGCTGGAAAAAATTCGTGCGTGTGGTTATGCACTCAGTAACAGTGAATATTCTGTTGATGTACTGGCACTTGCCATGCCCATATTCAATAGTGAAGATCAGGTCGTAGCCTCCATTACTGTTTCTGGACCAATCTATCGTTTTACGGAACAACGTGTTCCAGAAGTTTTAGAACCATTAAAAGAGGCGAGAAATGAAATAGAAGGAATTATTCGTAGATATCATTTGAATTTTAATTAAGGAGTTTTATTATGCAACATTTACATGATATTGCACTTACTATACTAAAAGGTAATCTAAATGTTCAATCATCTGAAACACTGTTAATCTTAACAGATATTCATAAGCAAGATATTGCGCAAATCTTTTATAAAGCTGGGCAATCTATTACAGCGAAGACAATGTTAATGGTAATGCCGCTATTAGATAAATCTGGACAGGAGCCAATCCAAGCTGTTTCGACGCTGATGACGAATGTCGATGTCACGCTTTGTATTACCTCGCACTCATTAACACATACAGCTGCTCGTAAAAACGCCTGTGAACAGGGTGGCCGAGTGGCGACAATGCCAGGTGTTACAATGGATATGCTAGAGCAAGGTGCGCTACATGCAGATGCACAGGAAATAGAAGATATGGTAGGAAAATATGTTCATTTACTTGATGCAGCAAAAAATATTCGCATTGACAAAGACGGGCATACATTAACGTTTAGTGTAGAAAATCGTTTGGGAATTCGTTCTACAGGTGTTATACGCCAAGCTGGAGAGCATGGAAATATCCCTTCTGGAGAATCTTATATTGCACCACTAGAAACATCTGCGAATGGAGAGATTTTAGTGGATGGTTCGATTGCTAATATAGGTGTTTTAAAGGAGCCATTATTATTAAAAATCACGAATGGTCGTTTAGAGGAGGCAATCGGTCCTGATGGTCCTCAATTACTTGCTTTACTTGGTGAAGGAAATGGTAGAATCATTGCAGAGTTTGGCATCGGAGCGAATAAAAGTGCCATCCTATGTGGTAATATACTAGAGGATGAGAAGGTGTATGGGACAATCCATATTGCATTTGGTAGTAATAAGCCATTCGGTGGAGCAAATATGGCTGATGTCCATATTGATTGCGTTGTGAAAAACCCCACTGTCTATTTCGATGGTCAGCAAGTCATCTAAGGAAAAGCGTGTCTTCATATGAAGCACGCTTTTTTGCTTTACCTCACTATAGTTTACAGTTGCTTGTCTTTGTAGGATTACACTATAGTTAACATAGATAAGCTAGAGGAAAGGAAACATTTTGCATCTAGCATTCCGTTAAACTAGGAACCAACAGTAGATCCTGTCCATAAAATAGGAGCAAAGAATAGGTATAGCTTCTATTGGTCATCAAGAAAGAACGTGAGGTTGAAAATATGCTAACATTTACAGATTTACATGGTCTACAAGTAGATTTGAGTTTTTCAAGAGGGGAATTTGAAGTCGAGCCAAAGCACGTCCTTGTTTTGTTAAAGCATGAAAATAAATGGCTATGTACTATTCATAAACGACGTGGTGTAGAGGTGCCAGGGGGCAAATTAGAGCAAGGTGAAACTTTAGAGGAGGCGGCTATTCGGGAAGTTTTCGAAGAGACGGGTGTCCGTGTGAAAAATCTCCAATGGTTCGCAGAATATGCCGTTCATGATGCCATTGTGTTTTGTAAATCTGTTTTTACTGCACAATTTTTAACGCAGGAGGACATTGAATTTGATTTAGAAACATCGGGTATGCTTTGGCTAACGGATGAAGAATTTGCTCATCATCCTAATTTAAGCTTTCATATGAAGGATGAGGGTATGAAGAAAATGCTGGAGGAGTTGAAAGACCGTGACATACAATGGTGAAATTGTGGAAAAACGTGCCTATCCCTCACCGAATCCAGCCATACGACTAACAGAAATAACCTATCTATCACAGGGCTTACGTATAAAAGGATTATTAGCAGAGCCAAAGGCAGAAGGTACATATGATGGTTTTTTATATTTAAGAGGGGGCATGCAAAGCATTGGGATGGTAAGACCTTCACGTATTGCCCAATTTGCTGCACAGGGCTTTATCGTTTTTGCCCCATACTATCGTGGAAATCGTGGTGGAGAAGGCCGTGATGAGTTTGCAGGAGCAGACCGTTATGATGCTGTTTATGCCGTAGATGTTCTCAAGCAATATTGTAATGACAATATACATGTTTTTGGTTTTTCTCGTGGGGGAATTATGGCTCTTTGGACAGCCATTTTAAGAAAGGATATTACCTCGGTCGTCACATGGGCAGGTGTTTCGGACGCAACAGCCACTTATTGGGAACGTACGGATATGCGCAGAATGATGAAGCGTGTAATTGGCGGAACACCGAATCGTGTACCAGAAGCATATGATGCGCGAACCCCACTTTTCGAGATAGAGCAGATCACTGCGCCTGTATTAATCATACATGGCTATCGTGATGAAAATGTAGATATCGAACATGCCAGACAACTAGCCTTTTTTTTAGAAGATGCGAATAAATCATACGAAACCTGGTATGATCCAGACCATGCACATCAATACCCACCAGCAAAAAATCGTGAAACCGTCCGTGCCCTTTGTGAATGGATGAAACAGCAATAAATAAATGATGAAAAAAAATACCCCCTTCCTTAGAATAGCTATCCACTTCAGGCAAGATAGCTATGCTAAGGAGTAGGGGGCAATAAAGGGGTGATGATTATTTCATGTTACTTTCTAAAAATTGTTGTATGGTAGCCCAGTAAAGCTCGCTTGCAACACTTTCTGCGCCACCATGCCCAGCTCCCTCAACAATCAACTTTTGCTTTGGTACATTTGCCGCTTCATATACTTCATTCAACATGGTAGATGGAACGAACGTATCGTTGTCTCCATGAATAAACAACATGGGTGTCTTCGATTTTGCCACTTGTTCAACTGCACTCGCTTCACCTAATGTATAGCCTGCTTTTAGTTTCGACACTACAGAAGAGAAATGCATGATTGGAAATGCAGGTAAGTGAAAGATTGCTTTCAACTGATAGGAAAATTCATCCCATACTGAAGAATAGCCACAATCCTCAATGATTGCTTTAACGTTTGTTGGTAAATTCTCTCCTGAAGCCATCATGACAGTGGCTCCACCCATCGAAACACCATAAAGAACAATTTCAGCGCTCTCATTTAAGCTGACAATGTGATTGACCCATGAAACAACATCAAAACGATCATGCCAGCCCATGCCAATATAATCTCCTTCACTTTTACCATGGCCTCTCGCATCTGGAATAAGTACATGATAGCCCATATCATAAAAATGTTTAGCATACTTTGTCATTTGTGCGCCTTCGCTTGAATAGCCATGAAAGATGATAGCCCATTTGTCGGTGGGGTGATCATTTTGGATGGAGTAAGCATGGAGCTTTAGCGAATCATAGGATTGAAGCGAAGCATCTTCATATTGCTTATGAAACCATTGCTCAGTTGTTTCTTTCTCTTTAACTTCCTGAGGATTGACAGCTATTACATTATGAGGTGCATCTAGCACTGCTGTTTTATCAGTGTCAGGATTTAATGCCAGATTATAAAAGTAATTTCCTGCAAAAAAACCAGCGCCAACAAATAAAGCTAACAACATTATAAGAATAGAAAATAGTATTTTATATTTTTTTGTCATATGTATCTCCCTAATACTAGCTACCTTCAAGGTAAAGAAAAAGAGAACGAATGAATTCGTTCCCTTTGATTCTTGTGTCTAGTCGTTATTTTAATGGGCCACCAAGTGTAGTAATGGCATCAGAAACGTTTGAGAATTTCTTGAAGTTTTCGTTGAATAAGCCTGCAAGTTCAGCAGCTTTCGCATCATATGCAGCTTTATCTGCCCATGCTTCACGAGGATTTAACACTTCTGACGGTACACCTTCAACTGCTGTTGGAATGTGTAAACCGAAGACAGCATCTTGTGTCGTTTCAACATTTGTTAATTTTCCGTCGATTGCTGCACGTACCATTGTGCGTGTGTAAGACAGCTTCATACGGCTACCTGTACCATATTCGCCACCAGTCCAACCAGTGTTCACTAGGAATACTTGTGCACCATGCTCGTCAATTTTTTGACCTAACATTTCTGCGTACACTGTTGCTGGAAGTGGAAGGAATGGAGAACCGAAGCAAGTAGAGAATACTGGTTCTGGCTCTGTTACACCGCGTTCAGTTCCAGCAAGCTTAGAAGTGAAACCGCTTAGGAAGTGGTACATTGCTTGCTCTTTTGTTAATTTACTGATTGGAGGTAATACGCCAAACGCATCAGCTGTTAGGAAGATGATTGTTTTTGGATGACCTGCAACAGAAGGATCAACAATATTTTCGATGTATTGGATTGGATAAGCTACACGTGTATTTTCTGTTAATGAACCATCATCATAGTCACAAATACGAGTTTCTGGATCAACAGCTACGTTTTCTAAAACAGAACCGAAGCGGATTGCATTGTAGATTTCTGGTTCTTTCTCAGCAGAAAGGTTGATTGTTTTTGCATAGCAGCCACCCTCAATGTTGAATACACCATTATCAGACCAGCCGTGTTCATCGTCACCAATTAGCTTACGATCTGGATCAGCGGATAATGTCGTTTTACCAGTACCAGATAGACCGAAGAATAATGCCACATCGCCAGCTTCACCAACGTTTGCTGAACAGTGCATTGAAAGGATACCTTGCTGTGGTAATAAGTAGTTCATGATACCAAAAATAGATTTTTTCATTTCACCAGCATATTCAGTACCACCGATTAAGATCATTTTCTTTTCAAGTGATACAATGATGAAAGTTTCAGAAGCAGTACCATCAACTGCAGGGTCTGCTTTAAAGTTAGGAGCAGAGATGACAGTGAAGTCTGCAACATGAGAAGTTAATTCTTCTTCAGTTGGACGGATAAATAATTGATGAGCAAAAAGGTTGTGCCAAGCGTATTCATTAATTACTTGGATGCTTAATTGTGAATCTTTGTCAGCACCTGCGAAGCCTTTAAATACGAATAACTCGTCACGTTCTTTTAAATATTTTATTACTTTTACATATAAGTTATCGAACACTTCAGAAGAAATCGGTTGGTTGACTTTACCCCAGTCAATTTGATCTTTTGTGCTTTCTTCTTCTACCGTATATTTATCTTTAGGTGAACGACCAGTGTATTTGCCAGTTTCTGCACGAACTGCGCCATCTACTGTTAACATTGCTTCACCACGAGATGTAGCTTTTTCTGCTAATTGTGGTACTGAAAGTTGAACATTAATGTTACCGCCGTTTAATAATTCCTTCAGTTCGTTTGCAATTTCTACTGAATTCATCGATTAAATACCATCCTTTTTTATAGTATTCCCTTGATTTAGAGGGATTTTTTCTTAATTTCAAAAATAGTATAACACAATTGCTTAAATAATCTATACTAATTAAGAAATTATTTTAGAGTTTTTATCACTTTTCAATAAACTGACAAAAAATAATGTTTTTCGAGTAGAATCCGATCAATCCTACTGTAATTAGGCGCAAAAATTGAGCCACACATATGTTACCACAAGTAGCTAGGTATGTTGTAGGGATTAATTTGCTTCTATTTACATCATCATCCAAGTATGAAAAGTTTTTGTGTAATCAGTTCCTTCCTTTCTATACAGTAATACATAAGAAAATATTTGACAACGTTCAACCTTTTCAGTAACATGAAATTGAACGGATACTCTTATCCCGAGCTGGTGGAGGGTCAGGCCCTGTGAAACCCGGCAACCTGCATGTTTTATTTCACATCATGCGTTGGTGCCAACCTGATGCAAGGGAACATCCCTTGAACGATAAGAGTGAAAGGTTACGAAGTCATTATTCCTTTCCTCATGTGCAGTAACGTGAGTAAAGGATTTTTTTATTGCTAAAAAAGAATGTAAAGGTAAGTATATGTAGTTCTTTCCTTATTATAATGACAGATCTTTCGAAATCCTCGTGTTAAAAGCAGCAGTAACGGCTTGAGAGTTCAATCCTTAGGAGCGGACTTGACATGGGTAATGAGTACCGTATTCATACACAACTACTTTTTGTAAGAGTAATAGGAGGAAAACCAAATGACAAACCGTCGACTGTTTACATCAGAGAGTGTAACAGAAGGACATCCAGATAAGATTTGTGACCAAATCTCGGATGCCATTTTAGATGCTATTTTAGCAGAAGATCCAAATGCACGTGTAGCGTGTGAAACAACTGTCACAACAGGATTAGTATTAGTAGCAGGAGAAATAACTACTTCTACTTACGTTGATATTAAAGGTATCGTTCGTGATACTGTAGCAGAAATTGGCTATACACGTGGTAAATATGGCTTTGATGCTGAAAATCTAGCGGTGCTTGTAGCTATTGGCGAACAATCGCCTGATATTGCACAAGGTGTTGACCAAGCTTTAGAGGCTCGTGAAGGCTCTATGACAGATGCTGATATTGAAGCAATTGGTGCTGGTGACCAAGGTCTAATGTTTGGTTATGCATGTAATGAAACACCTGAACTAATGCCATTGCCAATCAGCTTAGCACATAAATTAGCACGCCGATTAACAGAAGTTCGTAAATCAGGTGAATTAGCGTATTTACGTCCTGATGGAAAAACACAAGTAACGATTGAATATGATGACAATAATGTACCTGTGCGAGTGGATACAATTGTTATTTCAACACAACATGATGAAGAAGCAACACTTGAACAAATTCAAGCTGATCTGAAAGAATTTGTTATTGCACCCGTTGTGCCAAGTGAATTATTAGATGCAAACACGAAATACTTTATTAACCCGACTGGCCGTTTTGTTATCGGTGGACCTAAAGGGGACGCTGGTTTAACAGGACGTAAAATCATTGTTGATACATACGGTGGTTATGCACGTCACGGTGGTGGCGCATTCTCTGGTAAGGATGCAACAAAGGTAGACCGTTCAGCGGCTTATGCGGCACGTTATGTAGCAAAAAACATTGTAGCAGCTGGCTTGGCAGAACGCGCTGAGGTACAACTTGCCTATGCGATTGGTGTGGCTCAACCAGTTTCCATTGCGGTTGACACATTTGGTACAGGTAAAGTGAAAGAAAGCGCAATCGTAGAGTGGGTACGTGAGCTATTTGATTTACGTCCAGCAGGTATTATTAAAATGCTAGATTTACGTCGTCCGATTTATAAACAAACGGCAGCTTATGGTCATTTTGGTCGTACAGATTTAAATGTACCATGGGAACAAATCGATAAAGCAGATGCTCTACGAGAAAAGGCACATCTATAAACTATTGAGCTAAAGTAATGAATACATTAGAAAATTATTCTAATGTATTAAAAAGGAAAGGGGCAATATTGTCCCCTTTGTTTTACAAAAAATCCCTCGCTACGATCCGTGAACATTTTGGTTACACGGAAATGCGAGGTATTTTTTTCGTTAATATTGAATTTTTGTGTATATTGTTTACTTCTGAAGGGATTTATAATATTGTCCTTTTTCTGCATATTCGCGCACGATACGTTCCATATCCTCTTTATCTTCTGCATTTAATTCACGGACTACTTTTGCCGGACGACCTAATGCTAAACTATTCGGAGGAATGACTTTACCAGGAGGTACTAGGCTTCCTGCCCCAATAAATGCACCCTCTCCAATCTCTGCCCCGTCTAATATAATGGAGCCCATACCAATTAAAGCATTTTTGCGAATTGTACAGCTATGTAAAGTGACTTGGTGTCCAACTGTTACCTCATCTTCAATAATTAGCGGAAATTTTGGGCTTTGATGTAAGCAACAAAGATCTTGGATACTGACACGTTTCCCAATAATGGTTGGGGAAACATCACCACGAATGACCGTATTAAACCAAATGGTTGTTTCAGCACCAATTGTTACGTCGCCCGTAACAGTTGCGTAATCAGCAATGAAGACAGATGGATCGATCTTTGGCATTTTATCTTTAAATGGATAAATCATGAAAATCGCCTCAATTCTTTCTATAATGTAGTATTATCGTATCAAATACGCAACTTTATGGAAATATAAAATTAAAATGAGCTATTTATTTCGATATAATCAATGTGTAATTATTTTTTAGGAGGACTATGTGAATGTGGAAATGGGAAGCTGAAGGACAAGCAAAGGCTGTGATTGCTATAGTTCATGGTGCATATGAAAATCACCGATGGTATGCATGGCTGATAGAGAAATTAAGATTGGAAGGCTTCCACATAGTCATGGGAGATTTACCTAATCATGGCGTGAATGCAAGGTTTGCTCGTGTCCATGATGAGGACTTCAAATTGTACAATAAATATACAAGAAATCTGATTGAGAATGCTTTTTCATATAATTTACCAACTTTTGTAATAGGACATGGGCTTGGAGCAACGTTAGTTCTTCACACAATGCAAAAGAAGCAATATGAATGTGCAGGCATTATTTTGACATCACCGTGGCTGCAATTAAAGCTTTTACCAGGTAAATTATCAAATGCTTTAACGAGTCTAAGTGCATTGACTGCAAATGTTAAAATGACTCACAATATTTCATATGAGAACCTTACACGCAATGTTGAAGGTAGGGACGAAATGAAAGATGAGGTACCATTCATGTCAGTCGTTTCAGTGAAATGGTATCGAGAGCTTCAGCAGATGATGAAAAATTTAGTGATGCTTCCAAAAGGTGAATTTCCGAATATGCCTATGCTCATTATGACAGCTGAGAAAGATAAAATTACGGAAACACGACAAACTCGAAATTGGCTCCATCAACAAGAGTTTACAGAGTTTCAATTTAAAGAATGGGCAAATTGCTATCACAATTTATTTCACGAAGTAGAACGAGAAGAGATTTTTATGTATATTCGTGATTTTATTAATAATGCTCTTCGAAGAATCGGTTATATCATTAAATAGGTTTTATCCCTTCCATTTACTAGAAGACTTACTTAAATATTGTTACTTAAATATAATGTTGTAATTTTCAGAAAAGTGTAATACTATAATGACTTAAAGTATGGTATTTTCAAATTGGAGGGGTAAAATGGAGGTAATCGTTGGTAAGTTGAATGGTATTTTATGGGGACCGTGGTTTATTTATGGTATTTTATTGATTGGACTTTTTTTCTCAATCATCACAAGGTTTCTGCAAGTAAGACACATTAAAGACATGTTTGTTTTAATGTTTAAAGGGGAGAAATCGGAAAAGGGGATTTCATCTTTCCAAGCAATGTCGATTGCATTATCAGGCCGTGTAGGAACTGGTAATATTGCTGGTACTGCAACTGCAATTGGGATGGGGGGACCTGGTGCTGTCTTTTGGATGTGGGCAATCGCTTTCATTGGTGCGGCTACCGCATATGTAGAGTCAACATTAGCACAAATCTATAAAGAAGAAAAAGATACGGAATATCGTGGTGGACCAGCCTTTTACATAGAAAAGGGAATGGGTCAAAAATGGTTTGCAGTTATTTTTGCTGTAGCTGCGTTGATTGCAATGCTAATTTTAATGCCAGGTGTGCAGTCTAACGCCATTGCAGGAGCTGTTGAAAACGCTTTTGGTCTGGATACATGGATTACAGGACTGATTATTGTAGTGTTGTTAGGTGCTATTATTATTGGGGGAGTTAAATCTATCGCGAATGCTGCCCAAATCATTGTACCGTTCATGGCATTAGCATACATTATTATGGCTATTATCATTATTGCTATGAATATTTCTGAGGTACCTGCAGTCTTTGCTTTAATTTTCTCAAGTGCCTTTGGTGCACAAGAGATTTTTGGTGGTATCATTGGTTCTGCGATAGCTTGGGGAGTGAAGCGTGGCATCTATTCCAATGAAGCTGGTCAAGGAACAGGGGCGCACCCTGCTGCTGCTGCGGAAGTATCACATCCTGCTAAACAAGGGATAGTACAAGCGGCGTCTGTGTACATTGATACATTATTAATTTGTTCTGCTACTGCATTTATGATTTTATTTACAGGTATGTACAATGTACATGATGAAAAGGCCGCTGAAGGAGCAGATCCATTTATCCATATTGGGGAATTCAATAGTGGCGGATTAGCAGGCGATGAGCAAATGACATTTGCGAAAAGTATTGAAGCAGGTGCTGCTTATACACAATATGCAGTTGATTCATCATTACCTGGTTTTGGAGCTCCATTCGTAGCAATCGCGTTATTCTTCTTTGCCTTTACAACAATTATGGCCTATTACTATATTGCTGAAACGAATGTCGCCTATTTATTCAGAGGTAGCACGGAGAAGATTTTCATTTGGATTGCGAAAATTGCCATTTTAGTTGCTGCCTTTTATGGTACAGTCCGTACGTCTGACCTAGCTTGGGCAATGGGAGATGTGGGTCTTGGACTAATGGTTTGGATTAACGTTCTTGCTATTTTAATTATTATGAAACCAGCTATCGTAGCATTAAAAGATTACGAGAAACAGAAAAAAGAGGGGAAAGACCCTGTCTTTGATCCTCGTAAACTAGGCATTAAGGGTGCAGATTTCTGGGTTGATTATAATGAGCAACGTAAAAATAAATAGTAAATGACGAAGGCTATCTACTAGTTTCTATTAAACTAGTAGATAGCCTTTTGCATGTCATGTATTAAATAGGAAATTCTTTCATTTTCTCTAACGCAATAACGAAGGGTGGATCATTTTGTTGATTGAGAAACTCGTATTTTAAGACATGTACATGTTTTTGTGGAAGCCTACTAACATAGTCCATAACCGTATCTCGTTCTTCCTTACCACCAGGATGACCATGATAAATAACAAGAATGATTAGGCCGCCAACCTTCAAAAGCTTTAGTAATTCCTCAATAGCTTGTGTCGTTGTAGCGGGCTTTGTAATAATGTCATGATTGCTGCCAGGTAAATAGCCAAGGTTGAAAATGGCTGCAGCTACAGGCTTGTGTACATACTGTGCTACGTCTTCATGCCCTTTATTAAGGACCAGTGCACGATGTTCTAAACCGTGATCTAAAAGACGAAGGAGTGTTGCATCAACCGCTTCTTTTTGAACATCAAAGGCATAAACTTGTCCATTATCTCCCACAAGCTGTGCTAGAAACAATGTATCATGACCGTTTCCAGCAGTAGCATCAACGACCGTATCTCCCTCATCTATACTGTCCTTTAAAAGCTGCTGTGCATATTGTAAAACACGTTGTAGTTTCATTTTGTAACCTCAGCCTTATAAAACTTCCCTTGCCAGCTGCCACGACGTTCAAGCTCGGCATCAATACCATTCAATACTTCCCATTTATTGACGCTCCACATTGGTCCAATCATTAAATCAATCGGTCCATCGCCGGTAATACGATGAATGACCATTTCAGGTGGGAGAAGTTCTAATTGATCTGCTACTAGTTTTGTATAGACATCCTGATCTAAAAATTCTAACATGCCTTTTTCATATTGCTTCACCATTGGCGTCCCTTTTAGTAGATGTAGTAAGTGGATTTTTATGCCTTGGACATCTAGCTGTGCTACTGCTCGAGCAGTTTCCATCATCATGTCATAGTCTTCAAGAGGCAGGCCATTAATGATATGTGAGCAAACACGTATGCCGTGCTTGCGCAATTTTTCAACGCCTTCCACATAGGTTGCATAATCATGGGCACGATTAATCAGATTCGCTGTTTTTTCATGCACGGTTTGAAGACCAAGCTCAATCCATAAATACGTACGCTCGTTTAACTCTGCTAAGTATTCCACGACATCATCTGGCAAACAATCAGGGCGAGTAGCAATGGAAAGACCAACAACACCTTCTTGTGCTAAAGCAGCTTCAAATTTTTCCTTTAAAACTGGCAGTGGGGCATGTGTATTTGTATAGGCTTGGAAGTACGCCATATATTTGCCGTCCTTCCATTTCTGATGCATTTTGTCTCGGATTTCAGCAAATTGTACATCGATTGGATCTACCTTATTACCGGCAAAATCACCAGAGCCTGCAGCACTGCAAAATGTACAGCCACCAAAAGCGACTGTGCCATCACGGTTTGGACAATCAAAGCCTGCGTCTAATGCGACTTTAAATACTTTATGTCCGAATTGATCACGTAAATAGCGATTCCATGTATAATACCTTTTTCCTTCTGAAGGAAAAGGAAAATTCGTTTCTGTCATTTATTTCACTCCTCTAACGCTTTATTCTATCATGTGCTTTTCGTTCCGTCATGGGGGAAGGGCTTGATCGTTACATCAATGAAGAAAAATTGTAATGAAAACAAGAAAAAGACTTTTAAAACTTAGTTAAAGTATGATGGCATACTTGTAAAAAGGGTAAAATTATTTTTCTTGTGCTTTTAAGGTTTTCAGCATAAACTAGCTATTTAGAGAGGCGAAATAATGGAGGTCATCATATGCCAAAACGTGTTTGGTTTTTACTTATTGGAATGCTTGTGAACACAACAGGTAACTCTTTTTTATGGCCTTTAAATGCCATATATATGCATGATTATTTAGGGAAAACTTTAGCGATGGCTGGTTTTGTCTTAATGCTCAACTCTGCTGCTGGAGTATTGGGCAATCTATTAGGTGGTTACTTATTTGATAGAATCGGTGGCTATAAGGCGATTATGTTTGGCATCCTGCTAACGATTGCTTCATTAATAGGCTTAACAATTTGGCATGGTTGGCCACATTATGTGTGGTTTTTAACGATACTAGGCTTTAGTGGGGGCATCGTTTTTCCAAGTATGTTCGCATTAGCAGGGGCTGCATGGCCTGAGGGCGGACGAAAAGCCTTTAATGCGATCTATTTGGCACAGAATGTCGGTGTTGCAGTTGGCCCTGCTCTTGCGGGTATAGTGGCTGATTATCAATTTGATTATGTTTTTAAAGTGAATTTAGGCATGTATATTTTATTCTTTTTTATTGCTTTATTTACATTTAAACGTTTAGAGGCAGGCAGTATTGCCCCTAAAAATGTCGTCAGTGAAAGTAAACGAATTGTTAACAAAGCACCATTCTATGCTTTGTTAATTATTAGCGCATCCTCAGTGTTATGTTGGCTTGCATATTCTCAATGGAGTGCTACTATTTCATCCTATACTCAAGATTTAGGCTTAGGGTTAAAGCAATATAGTTTACTTTGGACAATAAATGGTTTGCTTATAGTTGTAGGTCAGCCACTCATTGCACCGCTTGTGAAAAGATGGGAAAACAATTTAAAGCGTCAGCTCGTATTTGGTGTAATTCTGATTGCCCTATCGTTTGGAATCATCGCCTTTGCAAGTGATTTTAAAATGTTTGGAGCCGCGATGCTTGTTTTAACGTTTGGTGAAATGTTCTATACCCCAGCATTACCAACCATCGCGAATCAACTCGCACCAAAAGGTCGACAAGGATTCTATCAGGGCATTATCAATAGTGCAGCGACAGGTGGTCGGATGATAGGGCCATTATTCGGTGGGATAATGGTGGATCAATTTGGCATGATACCTCTTGTATTAACTTTAGTGGTAGTTGTGCTGTTGGCTATTATTCCATGTTTAACTTATGATTATCCTTTAAAAAAGAATAATATCGTTGCAGATTAATAGTAGGCAAGGAAAAGAGCAAAAACGAGTGATCAGCACTTGGTTTTGCTCTTTTTTTATTGAAGCTATTGAAAAATAATCGATACAGGCTTACAATCATACATATTCAAATATTTGAATATGTAGTAATGTGGAGGGTGTTTTTTATGGAAGAGGGTTTACAACAATTTAAGGCGGATTTTTTTAAAGCATTAGCACATCCGTTACGCATTAGAATACTGGAACTCCTTGTAGAAGGTCAGAAAAGTGTCAATGAGATTCAAGATTGCTTAGAGAAAGAGGGTTCTGCTGTTTCTCAGCAATTAAGTGTATTACGCGCCAAAAATATCGTTTATGGTGTGAAGGAAGGTAAAAAAGTCTACTATTCTTTAAGTGATCCAATGATTGGTGAATTACTTGGGGTGGCAAAGGATATTTTCAATAACCATTTAGTTAACACCATTTCGAGATTAGAGGAAATGACGAGCAATGAAGGTGACGAAGGCAATAAGTAAATCAAAGAAGTTGAAAAATTATGCTTTGCTTATTATTTCGAAGGGAAGATTTATCTATGAAGTCACTGTTTACAGGACGCTTTGAAGGGTATTCTGTTCATCACGTCAAGAAGGATCTATTATCCGGAATTATAGTTGGGATCGTCGCTATTCCACTTGCCATGTCTTTTGCCATTGCATCGGGGGTGAAACCCGAATATGGGATTTATACCGCCTGTATTGCGGGTATTCTTATTTCTCTTTTTGGTGGATCGAAATATCAAATTGGTGGGCCAACTGGGGCGTTTGTACCGATTTTATTAGGAATTGTCATTACCTATGGCTATGAGGATTTATTACTTGCAGGATTAATGGCTGGGATTATGCTTTGCTTAATGGGCATTTTTAAGTTAGGATCTTTAATTAAATTTATTCCTCGCCCTGTAACAGTTGGCTTTACAGCAGGTATAGCAGTTATTATTTTTACAGGTCAAATTGCCAACTTTTTAGGGTTAACAAATGTTAAAAGACATGAGTATTTTATTGCCAATATACAAGAAATTATGAAGCAGCTTGGAACGACCAATATGTATAGTATTTTGACGGCTGTTATCTGTTTTGTGACAATACTGATGACGCCGAAGTTTTTTCCAAAGGTTCCTGGAGCATTAGCAGGTATTGTTGTTTCTACACTTGTGGCCACTTTCCTCTTTACAGGACATGTTGCTACGATCGCGACAGCTTATGGGCAAATTCCGAATTCATTGCCTCATTTTGCTATACCTGATATCACCTTTGAACGCCTACAACTGCTTATTGGACCAGCGTTTGTCATCGCCATGCTAGGGGGCATAGAGTCACTACTATCGGCAGTCGTTGCAGATGGGATGACGAATAGTAAGCATAACAGTAATCGAGAGCTGATTGGTCAAGGAATTGCTAATATCGTGACGCCTTTGTTCGGGGGGATTCCAGCTACAGGTGCTATTGCACGGACTGCAACTAATATTAAAACAGGTGCAGTATCGCCTATGTCAGGTATCATACACGGAGTATTTGTTTTAGTTACATTATTGCTATTAGCACCATATGCGTCTCATATTCCATTAGCAAGTATGGCTCCTGTATTGATGGTTGTAGCCTGGAATATGAGCGAACGACACCATTTCTCACATATTGTGAAATTAAAATCGGGTGACTCGCTAGTGTTATTGATTACCTTTTTATTAACGGTGTTTACAAGTCTCACATTAGCAGTGGAAGTAGGGCTTGTATTAGCTGTGCTATTATTTGCAAAACGCATGAGTGAAAAGCTTGTTGTGACAAAGGTACTCCCAGACCATTCAAACAAAAGTGGGAAGGTACAGCCCCATGTCGTTCACCAGCAGCATGATTGTCCGCAAATTAGCATGTATACAATTGAAGGACCATTGTTCTTTGGAGCTGCTCAAATGTTTGAACAAAAAATTGAAAGCACTTTGCATCAGCAACCAAGAGTTTTGATATTGCGAATGGGGAAAGTGCCCTTTATGGATTCCACTGGTGAAGCATATTTTAGCAATATTATTGAAAACTTTACAGCACAGGGTGGTAAAATCCTGGTAACAGGTGTGCAAGGTGATTTAAAAGTAGCTCTTCAGCACAATGGTATTTACGATAAGATTGGAGCGCATCATTTTTATCAGCATACTGGAGAAGCGATTACTAAGGCTCTCGGCTATTTGGACACAAAGAAATGCATCGGATGCCAGCATTTTGCTTTTCATGAATGTAAGGATTTATCAAAATCTAAGGAAGAAAAGGAATTAATTCTTCAGTAATGGGTTAGTCTGTAAACAAAGGCTTGTGCTTTTCAATACTTTCCATTAGAATAAATGCAATATCATGTAAAGACTGTGATGAGGAATAGTAAATTTGTCGTTCTTTTTAGAGAGCTAGCGGCTGGTGGGAGCTAGTAAGAAAGCAAGTTGAACTCGCCTTCTGAGTCTGCCCGCGTGAAACAGCGTGTGTCGTTTCTTCCGCGTTAAGGAAGCTTGAGCCGAGTGTAATCACTAATTTGGGTGGTACCGCGGGAGTACAAATTCTCTCGTCCCTTCTATAAGAAAGGGACGAGTTTTTTTATTTTTTAAATATTTTGTCAATTATGATGAAGAGCAACATGATTCAATCGAAGGAGGAAAAAGAATGAGTTTTAATCATCTACAAATTGAAAAAAAGTGGCAGCAATATTGGGCTAATAACAAAACATTCAAAACTGAAAATGAAACAGCGAAGCCTAAATTTTTTGCATTAGATATGTTTCCATACCCATCTGGCGCTGGACTACATGTAGGACATCCAGAAGGATATACAGCGACAGATATTTTATCACGCTTTAAACGTATGCAAGGCTACAATGTATTACATCCAATGGGCTGGGATGCTTTTGGTTTACCAGCTGAGCAATATGCACTCGATACAGGAAATGACCCAGCAGAATTTACAGCTAAAAATATTGCAACTTTTAAACGCCAAATTCAAGAGCTAGGATTCAGTTATGATTGGGATCGCGAAATTAACACGACGGATCCAGAGTATTATAAATGGACACAATGGATTTTTATCCAGCTTTATAAAAAAGGTTTAGCCTATGTGGATGAAGTAGCTGTTAACTGGTGTCCAGCGCTTGGTACGGTATTGGCTAACGAAGAAGTAATTGATGGGAAATCAGAGCGTGGTGGGCATCCAGTAGAACGTCGACCAATGAAACAATGGATGCTTAAAATTACTGCGTATGCTGATCGTTTAATCGACGACCTAGAAGAAGTTGATTGGCCAGAATCTATTAAAGATATGCAGCGCAACTGGATTGGTCGTTCAGAAGGGGCAGAAGTAACATTTGCTATTGATGGTTCAGATCAAAACTTCACGGTCTTCACAACACGTCCAGATACATTATTTGGTGCTACATATTGTGTACTTGCGCCTGAACATAAATTGGTAGAACAAATAACGACAGCTGAGCAACGTCAAGCTGTTGAGGCATATTTAGAGAAAGTGAAAATGAAATCGGATCTTGAGCGCACAGATTTAGCAAAAGAAAAAACAGGCGTATTCACAGGTGCTTATGCCGTGAATCCGATTAACGGGAAAAAAGCGCCGATTTGGATTGCTGACTATGTGTTAGTGTCTTACGGTACAGGTGCTATTATGGCGGTGCCAGCACATGATGAACGTGACTATGAATTTGCGACTGCATTTGGTTTAGACATCGTTCCTGTACTTGAGGGTGGGGACATTAGCAAAGAAGCATTTACAGGTGATGGTCAACATATTAATTCTGAATTCCTTAATGGTTTAAATAAAGAAGATGGCATTGCGAAAGCAATTGAATGGTTAGAGCAAAAAGGCGTTGGAGAGAAGAAAATTTCTTATCGACTACGTGATTGGCTATTCTCACGTCAGCGTTACTGGGGTGAACCAATTCCAATGATTCATTGGGAAGATGGCACGATCACACCTGTTCCAGAATCAGAATTACCATTAGTGCTTCCAAAAACAGATAATATCCGTCCATCGGGTACTGGTGAATCACCATTAGCTAATATCGCTGAATGGGTGAATGTTGTAGATCCAGAGACAGGCAAAAAGGGTCGCCGTGAAACAAATACAATGCCACAGTGGGCTGGGTCTAGCTGGTACTTCTTACGCTATATCGACCCTACAAATACAGAGGCGATTGCAGATCCAGAGTTACTAAAACGTTGGTTACCAGTAGATATTTATATTGGAGGAGCGGAGCATGCAGTACTGCACTTACTTTACGCTCGCTTCTGGCATAAAGTTCTTTATGATCTAGGTGTTGTTCACACGAAAGAGCCATTCCATAAATTATTTAACCAAGGTATGATTCTTGGTGAAGGTAATGAAAAAATGTCTAAATCGAAAGGTAATGTTGTAAACCCAGATGAAATCATTTCATCACATGGTGCCGATACATTACGTTTGTATGAAATGTTCATGGGACCACTAGAGGCATCTGTTGCATGGTCAACAAATGGTTTAGACGGGGCACGTCGTTTCTTAGATCGTATTTGGCGTCTATTTGTTAATGAAGAAGATGGTGCTATTTCATCAAAAATTCAAGTGTCTAACGATCAAACACTTGAAAAAGCATACCACCAAACAGTGAAAAAAGTGACAGAGGATTACGAAGGTATCCGCTTTAACACAGCTATTTCACAGATGATGGTATTTATTAATGATTGCTATAAAGCTGACGTTATTCCAGCAGAGTATGCGGAAGGCTTTGTTAAAATGCTAGCACCAATGGCGCCGCATATTGCAGAAGAGCTATGGCAGCTATTAGGCCACGATTCAACACTTTCTTACGAGCAATGGCCAACATACGATGAAACGAAGCTTGTGGATGATGAAGTGGAGATTGCTGTGCAAGTGGCTGGTAAAGTCCGTGCAAAAATCGTCGTAGCGAAAGATGCTTCAAAAGAGGATATCGAAAAAGTAGCGCTTGCTGATGAAAAAGTACAAGAATATATGGCAGGAAAAAACCTAGTGAAAATTATCGTTATTCCAAGCAAACTTGTCAATATTGTCGTTAAATAAAGAGACATAAATTAAAATGTACATTACTAAATGAAATTTTAGTGATGTACATTTTTTATTTTTCGTGAAGAGTTTATAGTGGATAATTTAAAAAACTACACTCCATAACTATCGGAGTGCAGTTCAAATGATGATGTTTAAATAATCAATCCAACAATAATAGCTGTTAGGATACTGACAAGTGTGGCTCCGTACAATAACTTTAAGCCAAAACGAGCAACGACATTACCTTGTCTTTCATTCAACCCTTTAACTGCTCCGGAAATAATACCGATGGATGAAAAGTTGGCAAAGGATACAAGGAATACCGAAATAATGCCCAGTGTACGTTCACTCATGGACTCTGAGACGTCGCCAAGGTTGATCATAGCAACAAATTCATTCGTTACTAATTTAGTGGCCATTATTCCACCAGCTGAAACAGCGTCTGCCCATGGGATACCCATTAGGAAAGCTATTGGTGCAAAAATATAGCCTAATATTTCTTGGAAAGAAACACCGATAATCATATCAAACAATGAATTGATTAAATCCATTAATGCTACGAAACCAATTAGCATGGCTCCAACAATGATGGCTACCTTAAAGCCATCCATAATATATTCACCAAGCATTTGGAAGAAAGCTTGCTTCTGCTCATCTTCAATGGTTAAGATATCTTCCTCTTCTTTTACGGTATACGGATTAATGATGGAAACAATTATAAAACCACCAAATAAGTTTAACACAATCGCCGTTACGACATACTTTGGTTCAATCATCGTCATGTACGCGCCAACAACTGACATCGAGACGGTCGACATCGCGGATGCGCATAATGTATACATACGCTGTGGCGCAATCTTATCTAATTGTTTTTTAACTGTAATGAATACTTCCGATTGTCCAACCATTGCGGAAGCAACAGCATTATAGGATTCCAATTTCCCCATTCCACTTACTTTACTCAACAGTAATCCTATCCATTTCATGAAGAAAGGGAGAATTTTAAAATGCTGCAAAATCCCAATTAAGACTGATATAAAGACAATCGGTAATAATACAGCTAGGAAGAACGGAGACTCTCCTTCATTTGCTAATCCACCAAAAACAAATGATATCCCTGCATTTGCGTAAGACAATAAATGATCAAATACTTTGGTGATTCCTTTGATTAAAACAAAACCAATTGTCGTATTGAGTAGTAGAGCTGCCAATAAAAATTGGATGATTAACATCACCACTATATATTTATATTTTATTTCTTTTTTGTTTTTACTCATTAATAAAGCTAGGGCAAAAACAAGTAACAATCCACAAAAGGATATTAAGTATCTCATAAGTTCCTCCATAAGTATGTGTAATAGTTTGTCCTGATGTTCTAAATTCAGAAGAACAGCTAAAGATCTTAATTAGTCAGACGTCAGACAAACAATCTCACTATAACAGTTTTTTTGCTAGTTATTCAATAGATAATAGAAAAAAAGTATGCAACAGGGCATACGAATACGATAAATACAGTTCTATAACAAGAAAAGCTCATGTCAAAACACTTTTTTATTGTGTGAAGTTTTTAAAATTTTATGACCAATGTGTAAATGAAAACGTAGGAAACCAACTAGGGAAGTGAAAGTGTAAGGCGTGTTTGGGAAGTTCTGACCATTGTGGCAAACGTACGAGTGGTGTTATTTAAAGATGCAGAAGAAGGTATTTAGGATGTATTTTTTTACCTAATCATTATTGACGAAAACATAAAAGACATATATTTAGTTAACTACAGACTAATGCCTGACCTCCATATATTTTAGGGTTCAGGCATTTTTTCTATAGTATCGGTCTGAAGCATTAATTGATAAATGCTAGAGATCATAAAGCTAGTTGCTAATCCGTAAAGTGCATTGAAGCTTAGGGCAACGCCAATTCCTATGAGGATAGATAGCAGTATGACAAACCAACTATGTTTATGAATACGGCGATTCGTAAATAAAAGAATTAACATAAACGGCAGTATGGTAATGTGCAGGAACGCGAAAGAATAAATAACCCCTAAAATCGTTAAATCGATAGATAAGAAAAAGGTAAGTAAAATGACCATAAGTCCAATTAAGTAAAAATAATAGGGTCTTTTCTTCATAAAAAAACGTTTTGTTGCACGCATATCTACAAGTAAGGACGTCACAACGGCCAACAGGACAATGACAAGGAAAGCGAATGTCAGAAACCCAGGCTGTACTTCATATAAGAACGTAAAAATTAGCACTTGAAACTGACCAAAGGAGCCACTGTATAAAGCAATCATTAAAATAGCTGTAAAGGATAATGTTAATAATGCTAAAATCACACCTGATGAAAATAGGCTGCGACGCATTTTTTTGGGCTTGATAAATGCAATTAAATACCATGTTGATTTATCAAAAAGTACTTGTCCTAAAACGGCTAATTGAATAATGACATAGAACAGGAGGATTTCGCTATTTTTAAAATAAAATAAATAAGGGTGGTATAAACGAATGCCTTCATAAACGGTGCTTGCTCCATTTTGTACAAAGTAGTAAATAGGGATAAAAATAAGTAATGAAAACAGGGCGATGATAAATAAAATTTCTAGCCACAGTATACTTTTCACAGACATGATGCGATCAAACAGTAACATACCGGTTAGAAATAAAAAAAGCGTAATGGGTATCGGGATATTTAACATGATTTCAGACAAGACACTAATGCTAATTAATTGAATTAACCAAAGTTCAATGCTTGTCAAAAGGTAAAACAGTCGTATCACTTTTAAATTCATACCACTCAATTTTTGTTGTATGGTAAAGAGTAAAAAGCTTTGTGTATGCTGGTTTTGCTTGTAATTCCTTTTATTTAACAAGGAGCTCAATACAATAAACGAAATAGCTGTTGCTAATGTATAACAAATGCCTGCCATAAAGCCAAAAGAAATAAGGGCTGAGGGAGAGGACAATAATAAATTACCGTTAATCCATCTTGCTAAAAGAATGATGACGCCTGCTGCTGTGCTTAAACTTGAAAATGGTACGAGCAATGAATAATTTTTTAACATACTATCAAATACCTTTACTCATTTTAGCGGATTTATATTGACGTGGCGATTGATTATACTTTTTCTTAAAGGCCACACTAAAATAGTGTTGGCTATTAAATCCACAGCTCTCCGCAATTGCAGACATGCTTGCGTCCAGGTTTTCATTTATTTTCTTCACGGCCATTTCGAGGCGGTAATTATTTATATACTCATTAATGCCAATAGACTGCTCCTCCAAAAATTTACGACTTAAGTAGCTTGGATTCAAATGGATCTTTTCTGCAATAATATTTAAACCGAGCTTTTCATAATAGTTTTCATGGATATAGGAAAGCGCACTTTGAATCGCATCATGGTTGGAGCTCCATACTTTATATTTCTCTACAATCGCATCTAATTCACTAGCAATAACAGGTTTTGTAAGATAATCTTTTACCCCGATACGCAATGCTTGCTGGGCATATTCGAAGGTCTGATAAGCAGTTACCATAATGATGTCTATTTCATACATTTCTTTTAATTCCTTGCTCAAAGTGATACCATCTTTCCCAGGCATTTGGATATCCAAAAAGGCGATAGTCATACGGTGTTTTTTAGCTAATTGCAGAGCTTGTGAGGCATCCTGAGCAGTATGGAATGTCCAATTAGGGAAATGCGGTTTTAATAAATAAATCATTTGCTCTAGCTCTAACGGCTCATCATCTGCGATTAAAATATGCATGGTGAGATTCTCCTTTCACATTCAAATTGATAGAAGGGCTAAGCGGGAACGTGAATTGTAACTGTGTAAAACTGTTCATTATTTTGAATCGAAAATAAAACATTTTCGAGACCATAAATAAGCTCAAGCCGTTGTCTAATATTTTCAAGACCATAACCTTGCTGTAATTCATCTTCTAGCTGTTCAATAGCAGTTTCTATCTTTTCTAAGGGCTGTGTATTTTTTATTTCTATTAATAAGATCTTGTCCATTTTTTTTATCGTAATGGATAACTCAGCAGGTCCTATATGCTTTTCAAAGCTATGTTTATATGCATTTTCAATAATGGTCTGCAAAATAAATGGAGGTATTTGTACAGATAGAGCTTCATCATCCATATCCTTATGAATCGTCAAACGATGTCCAAAGCGTAACTGTTGAATATTTAAATAGCTATCCATAAATTGTATCTCGTTCTTTAACGCGATTAAAACCTCATGATTATTGTATTTAAATTTAAAAAACGTTGCTAAGGCCTCAATACCCGCAACCAAATCTTCCTTACGATTGATGCGGGCTAGGCTTAGCAATGAATTTAATGCGTTAAAAAAGAAATGTGGTTGTATTTGCTGATTTAACTGAAGAATATTCGCTCGTTGTAAATCCTGCTTGAGCTCTAAACTTCTCTTTTCTTCCTCAAGGCTATCGATTTGTTTTTCGAAAATAAATATAAAAGTAAGCAGAAAAGCTCCAATAATTGGAGCAATTACACATAGGAGAATATATATGTTGAAGGTTTCTAGTTGTAACATAATGATCTCTCCATTTATTTTATAAGTGTAAGATACATTAAACTAAATTTTCTGCAAAATGGCAAGCTACCTTATGTGTTGCAGTGATTTCTCGTAATGCTGGAACTTCTGCTTTACATTTCTCTGTGGCGAATGGACAACGTGTGTGAAAGCTACAGCCAGTAGGAGGATTAAGAGGTGACGGTAGGTCTCCTTTTAAAATAATGCGCTCCTTGCGATGTTGTTTGTCGATTACTGGAATAGAAGAAAATAATGCTTTTGTATAAGGATGATATGGCTGTGTGAAAAGGGAATGCTTATCAGCAATTTCGACAACCTTTCCAAGATACATGACCATGATACGATCTGAAATATGTCGAACAACACTTAAATCGTGTGAGATAAATAAAAATGTTAAATCTAAATCTCGTTGTAGCTGCTTTAATAAATTTAAAATTTGTGCTTGAATAGAAACGTCTAGCGCAGAAACCGATTCATCACAAATAATAATTTTAGGATTGACTGCAAGAGCTCTTGCAATTCCGATACGTTGACGCTGACCACCAGAAAATTCATGTGGATAGCGCTCTAAGTATTCAGGACGTAATCCAACAAGCGACATTAATTCAATCATGCGTGCCTCTTGTTGTTCAGGTGGTACTATTTTTTGAATAGACATGGCCTCTGTTAACATTTTACGAATGGTTCTTCGTGGGTTAAGGGATGCATACGGATCTTGGAAAATAATTTGGATGTCCTTGCGTGCAGCACGTAGCTCTTTTTTGTTCATATTCACTAAGTTTTTACCAAATAACATTACTTCTCCAGAAGTAGGTTCATCTAATCTTAAAATAGAACGCCCCGTCGTTGATTTTCCGCAGCCAGATTCTCCAACAATGCTAAGTGTTTCACCAGGCATAATGTCAAAGGAAACACCATCCACAGCTTTTACAATTTGCTGAGGACCGAAGAGCTTTTCTTTTTTTAAGAAAAAATGCTGTTTTAAATCATTTACTTGTAAGAGTGGTTGTGTTTGTAGCGCTGTTGTCATACTGTCATCTCCTTCATCATTGTTTGCCCTTGCCATTCATTGCTGTACATCCAACATCTTACTTTTTTCTCGTGCTCCACAGTCATAAGCTCAGGTTGTTGTTCATGACATAAATCTGTAGCAAATGGGCAACGTTCTGCATAACGACAGCCAACCGGATAATTGTATGGACTTGGAACAGTTCCGTGAATAGTAGATAATTCTTCTTGCTCTTCATAGAGCTTTGGTAATGATTGTATTAATCCATTTGTATAGGGGTGTAACGGTTTTTCAAAAAGACTTTCTGTTGTGCCTTCTTCTACAATCTGCCCTGCATACATCACAGCAATTTTATCGCAAATTTCTGCTACAACACCTAGGTCGTGAGTAATGAAAATAATGCTCATGCCTAATTGCTTTTGCAGATTTTGTATAATTTCAATAATTTGAGCCTGAATGGTTACATCAAGTGCCGTTGTAGGTTCGTCTGCAATTAAAACATCTGGTGTACACGCTAATGCCATTGCGATCATAATGCGCTGACGCATCCCACCGCTTAACTGGTACGGCTCCTGCTTCGCTCTTTTTTCTGGTGCAGGAATTCCCACTAGACGGATCATATCGACGGCCTTTTGCCATGCCTCTTTACGTGATAAACCTTGGTGTAAGCGAATAGATTCAGCAATTTGCTCCCCAACGGATAACACAGGATTTAGACTTGTCATAGGCTCTTGGAAAATCATTGATATTTTATTGCCTCGAATTTTGCGTAATTCCTCATCTGATAATTTTAAGATATCTGTATTATTTAAGAAAATCTCACCGTTGATGATTTTACCAGGAGGTGACGGTACTAAACGAAGTAACGATAGGGAGGTCATTGATTTCCCACAACCAGATTCACCAACAATGCCTAGCGTTTCTCCCTTTTGAAGTATAAAGGAAACACCATCCACAGCTTTGGCAACGCCTTCACTCGAATAAAAATAAGTTTGTAAATTTTTTACTTCTAACACGGTATTTTGTTTCATCGCTTTTTCCCTCCCTAGTTTAAATCCATTCGTTTATTAAAAATTCGATATAATATGTCTACGAAAAGATTAATGAAAACAAATATTAATGAGGCTACGAGAACGCCGCCTTGAACAACAGGTATATCTCGTGTACGAATAGCATCTACAATCATTCGTCCTAAGCCGTTGACAGCGAACACAGATTCTACTAATACTGTTCCCCCAAGTAAACTACCAAACTGTAAGCCTACAACTGTAATAACTGGAATTAAGGCATTGCGTAGTGCGTGTTTTAAAATGATAATATAGCCTTTTAAACCTTTCGCCTTCGCTGTTCGAATATAGTCTTGGTTCACAACCTCTAGCATACTAGAGCGAGTCATACGCGCAACGATTGCAGCGCCACCAGCACCTAGTGTGACCGCTGGTAGAATAATATGTTTGGCACTATCCCAACCTGCTACAGGAAGCCAGTGTAGCTGTACAGAGAAAACATACATCAATAAAATACCTAACCAAAAACTTGGTAGGGAAATCCCTAATAAGGCGACAATCATTAGTCCAACATCCATAAACGAATATGGACGGATTGCTGAGATGATGCCGGCAATCAACCCCAAAATAATAGTGATTAAAATACTATAAAAGGCTAGCTCAATTGTAATTGGTAAACGTGCAGTAATTTCCTCAAATACAGGTTGTTTATTTTTTAACGAATGCCCCATATCTCCCTGTACAAGATTTTTAATATAATCTGTATATTGGATAGCTAATGGTTTATTAAGCCCTAAATTTTCACGTAATTCTTCAACCGTTTCTTGAGAAGCTCCTTCTCCTGCTAAAATAATGGCGGGATCACCGGGGATCATTTGCATAATTAAAAAAACAACAAGCGTTACACCAAGGGTCACAGGAATAATTTGAGCGAGCCGTTTTATGATAAATAATGTCATGTGTCTTCTCTCCTTTAATTTTTCATTCTTGGGTCTAGCGCATCGCGTAAACCATCGCCAAATAAGTTAAATCCTAAAACAAGGATGGAAATCATAATACCAGGGAATAGCGCCATATAAGGAGCAGTAAATAAGAAATCTCTTCCGTTTGATAGCATGGCACCCCATTCAGGAGATGGTGGCTGTGCCCCTAATCCTAAAAAGGATAGACCTGCCGCAGATAGAATAGCCGTTGCTAAACGCATAGATGCTTGTACAATAATCGGTGATAAAATGTTCGGGAAAATATGTTTAATTAAAATCGTCATATCATTTGCTCCGAGTGTTTTGACAGCATCGATATATTCTAGTTTTTTAACTTCCATTGTCGAGCCACGTACGATACGAGCAAACATGGGGATAGAGAAAAAACCTACTGCAATTGTGACGTTAATTAGACTTGGCCCTAATGCACTGACAATAGCTAGAGCTAATAAAATACCTGGAAAGGCAAGCATGATATCTAAAATTCGACTAATAATAGAATCAACCCATTTACCATAATAACCAGCGATAAGTCCTAGGAATGTGCCAATCGATCCACCAAATAACACAGCTGAAATACCAACTCCAATGGATAAGCGTGAACCATATAAAATTCGACTTAAAATATCTCGTCCTTTGTCATCGGTGCCCATTAGATGATCTAAACTTGGCCCTTGTAATTTTTGATCTAACTGTACGTCGTAAGGATCATAAGGTGCTAGAATAGGTCCGATAAGAAACATCAATATATATAGAAGAATGATGATGCCCCCAGCGACCGCCGCTTTATTTTTTTTTATTTTGTTTAGGAAAGAGACAAGATTCTTTTTTCTAGAGGCCTTGCGTGCATTCACTAAAACAGAATGATCGATAGTAGTAGTTACTTTATCCATATCGAATCTCCTTTTCTATTTGATTTGTTTTCAATTTAGTGAAAAGCGTAAAGAATGTAAATGATTAATGGAGTATTAGTCAGAAAATTTAAAAAACAAGTAAAGATTTTAAAAAACAAGTGAATTTTATTTCTTTATAATTCGAAATGTAAGGATCAAATCATATAAGGAGGAAATGTTTATGAAGAAAATGAAGTTGATTTTATTTATGACACTCATTACCGTACTTGTTTTACAGGCATGTTCAACTGCAAGTAATCAAAGTTCAGAAGGTTCTAAGGAGGGATCAAAAAGTGTAGGAGGAGAATTAGTTGTTCTAAGAGCATCGGATGCGACAAGCCTTGATCCTCATTTTATTACAGATATTCCGTCAGCGAATATTATCCATGGCAAAATATATGAAACACTTGTTGCTTTTGATAGAGATCGCAAAATTGTTCCATTACTTGCAAAAGAGTGGGAGCAAAAAGATGATGTCACTTGGACATTTACATTAAATGAGGGCATTAAATTCCATGATGGAGCAGATTTTAATGCAGAGGCTGTTAAAGCTACATTTGATCGTATTTTAGATCCTGCAACTGGTTCACCACAACGTGATAAATTATCAATGATTAATGAAGCAGTGGTAGATGATACGTATGTTGTCACGTTGAAGTTAAAAGAACCATATGCACCGCTTTTATCTATTTTAGCAAGTCAAGAAGGTAGTATGATCAGCCCGAAAGCTATTGCGGAAGCGGCTGATGAATTAGCAACACATCCAGTAGGGACAGGTCCATTTGTATTCGAGGATTGGAAATCTGGTCAAGAAATTACATTAAATACAAACAAAGATTACTGGGGCACTGTACCGAAAGTAGATAAAGTAACATTTAAAGTCGTACCAGAGGACTCTACTCGTTTAGCAATGATTGAAAGTGGAGAAGCACATATCGCTGAACAAGTACCCGTAACAGAGATTGACCGCATAGAAAATTCTTCAACGATGAATTTATTCCGTGCCGAAGGACTTGCAGTAGAATTTATCGGTTTCAATGTGAAAGATGCACTATTATTAGATGTAAAAGTACGTCAGGCAATTAGTTATGCAGTTGACCGCGAAGCAATTATTAGTGGTATTTATGATAATGTAGGTACACTTGCAAATTCGGCAATGAGTCCTAAAATTATTGGTTATTCTAGTGAAACAAAACCATATGACTATGATGTAGTAAAGGCAAAAGAGTTACTAAAAGAAGCTGGCGTTAAAGAAGGAACAAAAGTTAAATTACTGACAAGTGACCGTAAAGAGCGTATCAATATGGCTGAGGTTATTCAATCTCAATTAAAAGGTATTGGATTAGATGTTGAAATTCAAGTAATGGAGTATGGTGCATTTATTTCTGAAATCACGAAAGAACAGCACCAAATATTTATTAGTGGTTGGGGTAATGCTACTGGGGATGCTGATTATAACCAATTTAATCTATTCCACACGGCTTCTATGGGACCTCCAGGCAACCATTTCTACTATTCAAATCCAGAGGTAGACAAGCTAATTGAGCAAGGGCGTTCTGAGTCAAATCAAGAAGCACGTAATGAAATCTACAAAAAGGCAATGCAAATAGAGTTAGATGAAGCTGTATACATTCCAGTTCGTAACTATGAGCATTTAGCAGTCTACAGCAATGCTGTAAAAGGTTTCTGGTTAGACGCATCTAACTACACAATAATCGGTGGCGTTGAAATTGTAGAATAATCGAATTTGGTGAAAGATAAAAAATACCAATTGGGAGGAAACTATGAGTAAACTATTGCTGAAAAATGTAAGATTAGAAGAAGCATATGAGCACGAAAATGAACATATTGTTGCAACTCGTACAGGTATTTATGATGTCCTAATCGTAGATGGGCATGTTCAACAAGTGGATAACAATATAGTGGCCGATGGAGACGTAGAAGTAGTGGATGCTCAAAAGCAACTATTAGTCCCTTCTTTCCGAGAAATGCATATCCATATCGATAAAACGTATTTTGGTGGGGAATGGCAAGCACCAAGACCCATTACTAAAGGGATATTAACGCGTATTGAAGAAGAAAGAACGCTATTACCAAAGCAATTACCAACGGCTGCTTATCGAGCAGAGGAAATGGTGAAGTGGCTTATTTCCCAAGGACATACACATATTCGTTCACATTGTAATGTGGACCCACAAATTGGGACAAAACACATTGACATCACAAAGCAAGTATTAGAAAAATACCAAGATCAAATCACCTATGAGATTGTGGCTTTTCCACAACATGGCTTATTACGCTCCAATGTGGAAGAATTGATCCGTGAAGCAATGGCAATGGGTGCAACGCTCGTTGGGGGCGTTGACCCATCCATTGTAGATCGCAATATTGAGAAATCACTGCACACAACGATGGGTATTGCCCAAGACTATAATGCAGGAATAGATATTCATATTCATACAGCTAACACACTTGGTGAATTTGAATTTTATAAGCTAATCGAGTTAACGAAACAGGCGAAAAAAGAAGGACAAGTGACAATTAGCCATGCGATGGCACTTGCGGATTTAGAACAGTCACGATTAGAAGATTTAGTACAGGCGATGGCTGCTGTACAAATGGATGTCACAACAACTGTACCAACAGACCTGAATCGTTCAACAATACCAATGCCTTATCTTTATAACAATGGTGTAAAGGTTTCTGTAGGACATGATAGTTTAACAGACCATTGGTCACCATACGGTACGGGCAATACGATTATGAAATTAAATGTGATGGCACAGAGATTCCGTTTTATCGACGAATATTCATTAAGTCGTGCTTGGAGATACGCTTCTGGTGGTATCACACCTTTGAACGACGTGGGAGAACGTGTTTGGCCACAAGCTGGTGATAAAGCCAATATGCTGTTAGTAGATGGCGTTAGCACTGCTCATGTTATAGCAAGAAGATGCCCAATTTCTACTGTTATTTCACAGGGCAAAATTATTCACCAACAGGAAGTAGGAGAGTTGAAAGGAGAATTCAGATGAAGCACTGGCTTACAAATGTTCTACTTGAAACAGGAGAATATGTAAAAGAAAATGATACAGTTGGTACGAAAGTGGAGCTTTTTAACCTTGAAATTACAGATGGCTATATTTCTCAAATTGTACCAGCAACGCAGGTAATCGATTCTCCAAATGAAGTAACAAATATGAACGGGAAGCTGCTATTACCTGCCTTTAAGGAAATGCATAATCATTTAGATAAAACATACTTAACTTTACCATGGAAGGCTTGTGTACCCGTAAAAAATTTAAAGGAACGACTTGATCGTGAAGCACAAGAGTTATCCGTTCTTGCTACAACAGGTAAACAACGTGCAGCTGCAATGATTGAGAAAATCGTTAAGAATGGCGCCAACCATATTCGTACCCATGTTAATATTGATCCTTACATTGGCTTGAAAAATTTAGAAGGTGTACTAGCGGCATTGGATGAATATAAAGATGTCGTGACGTCAGAAGTCATTGCCTTCCCACAGCATGGCTTACTAAGAGATGATGTCCCTAAATTATTGCGTGAAGCCTTACGCAATGGGGCAACGATGATTGGCGGCTTAGATCCAGCAGGGATTGATAATTCAATTGAGCCTTCTCTTTATGAAGTGATGGATATCGCACAGGAGTTTAATGTAGATGTTGATATTCACCTCCATGATGGTGGTCATGTTGGGTATTATACAATCGATAAATGGATAGATATCGTTGAGGATGCACAATATCAAGGTAGAACGGCGATTAGTCATGCATTTTCACTTGGGGATGTATCCGTTATGGAACAGCATAAAATCGCTGATCGTCTCGCACAA
Source organism: Lysinibacillus sp. FSL K6-1151 (assembly GCF_038630755.1). Lineage (NCBI taxonomy): Bacteria > Bacillati > Bacillota > Bacilli > Caryophanales > Bacillaceae > Lysinibacillus > Lysinibacillus sp. FSL K6-1151. The sequence continues at coordinate 3,526,691 of NZ_CP152040.1, read as the reverse complement.
CAGCAAGTGAAAATTATGTCTACTGTGCCATTCGATTTAAGACGTTTAATTCCACCAATTGATTTACTAACAGAGCACGGAGTAGATGTCCACTTTGGGTGCGATGGCTTTTATGATTCTTGGAGTCCTAATGGCTCTGGAGATATTTTAGAAAAAGCGACTACTTTTGCTGATATTTCTCGTAAGCTAGATGAACGCTCTATTCGACAAACATTAAAATATATTACAAATGGTGTAACACCATTAGATGCAAATGGTCAAAAGGTTTGGCCGAATGTGAAAGACGAAGCAAGCTTTGTATTCTTTGACGCAGTATCAAGTGCTGAGGTCATTGCACGTAAACTATCTAACCGAGTGGTTATGTCAAATGGTAAGTTTATCAACTAAGTATAAATCTAAATCCCCCTTATTTAGATATGATAGCAAACTAGAAGATTTCTAGTTTGCTATACTTATGTTTTAATAGAAAAGATTAATAAAGGAAAGGGAAGTAGATTTTTAATAGTTGACCCAGAACTTATGTAGAAGTCTCTTTACATGCAGGTACGATTAATATGAAGCAATTCACTATCTATATGATTTTATTTAGCTGTGTATTTTTTTGGGCCAGTAACTTCATTATTGGCTCGATTTTAATTGAACACTGGGCTCCTATAACAGTCGCCATTTTTAGGCTAATTATCATTGTTTTATTTTTGGGATGTATTAGTTGGAAAGCTATTACCCGAACAATATTTACGCGCAAGAATTTACTATTGTTGGTCATTGCAGGAATACTGGGCGTTTCCATTAATCACTATAGTTTTTATGCCAGCCTTCAGCATACTTCTCCTATCACTGCGGCTTTAATATTAGCCTGTGCACCGATTGTCACATCATTATTGAATAAATTGATTTATCATGAATCACGGAACGGCATATTTTGGCTAGGTGCGATCATTTCATTTGTAGGAGTGGGTCTCATCATTACAAAAGGAGCCCTCATCACCATTTCTATTGGTAAGGGAGAGGTGCTAAGTTTAATTACAATGCTAAGCTTTTCCTTATTTCTTATTATTGTGAATCATCTTAGTCTAAAAATGTCAGCTCAGTCCATCACCTTTTATACAAATCTAATTGGCTTACTGATGCTTATACCATTTTCTTTTACTATATTGCCGCAAACAAATTGGCAAGTAACATACCCCTATTGGATTTTGCTAGTTTTATCAGCAATCGTTATTCATGGGGTTAGTAATTTAATGTGGAATCAAAAAATGAAGGAAATAGGCTCGACGAATGCTTCGCTGTTATTGAATTTTGAGCCAGCTATTGCCATGCTGTTGAGTGCGATTTTTTTAAAGCAATTTCCTACCAGTGTCCAAATTTATGGCTCCTTACTGATTTTACTAGGGATTTTGCTATGTATTTATTATAAAGAAATAAAAGTTATGCTTTTTATGAAAGGAAAAACAAATTAAAAAATGTATTTTTCTGTACAGTATGTTAGAGGTAGCTTCTAACATGCTGTTTTTTGTAGCGCTTGTTTTATTTTTTTACAAAAACAATATGACTTCGAAAATCGTCTTGTTCCAGATTAATTGTATTCTATAAGAAGCAATTGATTTTGTTTAGTTGCCATTAATATTCAATTTCCTGAAATAAAAATGTATATTTGAATAATAAAAATAGGGAGCGATTGAAAGCTATTTATAAAATATGCATACTCTGTATTGTCAATAAATTATTTTTTTGAAAATTTAAGTAAAAACAGAATTGATTTTTAATTTTTATTGCTACTTCTAAAAATTAAAATTTCGTACATTTATATGGTGAAATTCTCTTTTGTTCTAAAAATTTCTATTATTCATTGATTTGATCTGCTTCCTTTTTAGAGAAATGAGCATAAAAATATCGTTGGTAAAATAAGACGTATACAACATCAGAATGTGAAGTTATGCACAAAAATAATTATATCAATATAATTAATGATACCTAGGATAATAGAGTAGAAAAGTAATATTAGCTAAAAGCTGTCATGTTTTTTGTAGGAAAAACGAATTTATACTTAGAGACTGTAAGGTTTATGTGATAAAAATCATTGATAAAAAAACAAAATACTTTTTGGAGAAATAATATTTTTTAGAAAAACATCTTGCATTTGAATAATTCTAAGTGGTAAATTGTTTTACATGGACGTTCATAGAATTTTCACAGGTAGCAAAAGAGGGGAGAAATGAGAATTTATGAATAAAAATAGATGGTTAATTGCATTATCTGCAATCGCTATTCACCTTTCAATCGGTGGAGCCTATGCATACAGTGTATATAAGCTACCGATTGTCACAGAAATGGGATGGAGTGAAACAAAGGTAACGGTTGCCTTTACCATTATGATGGGGCTTGCAGGTTTCTCTGCCGCATTATTTGGTAGCTTAGTAGAAAAAATGGGGCCACGTAAATCGGCGATGGTAGCAGCTGTCTTATTTGGAGCAGGACAAGCTGGTGCGGGTGTAGCGATTTCAATGGATTCTGTTGTCATGTACTGGTTAACATATGGTGTTCTTAGTGGGTTAGGTATGGGGATTGGTTATATAGCCCCTGTATCAACACTTGTAAAATGGTTCCCAGATCGCCGTGGTCTAGCAACAGGTATGGCCGTACTTGGATTTGGATCTGGTGCATTAATTACAGCGCCAGTCGCAGCCAACTTAATGGAGGCAGTTGGCATTTCTACAACGTATTTTATTTTAGGGGCAAGTTATTTCACGTTAATGATTTTAGGGGCTTCATATATAGCGCCGCCTAAGCCTGGTTATATGCCAGCGAATATGAAGGCAGCTGCCGATAAAGGCAAAGAAGTAGTAAAGAAAGATTTAGCAGTGATGTCAGCGCGTGAGGCTGTCAAAACAAAGCATTTCTGGATGCTATGGTCCATGCATTTAGTCAATGTAACTGCGGGGATTATGATGATATCTGTTGCCTCTCCGATGGCACAGGAGATTGTTGGTCTATCAGTTGCTGGTGCTGCTGCAATGGTAGGAATAATGGGGCTATTTAATGGTGGTGGTCGTTTAATTTGGGCCGCTGTGTCTGATTATATTGGTCGTTCAAACGTTTTTGTTATTTTCTTTACAGCACAATTAATTACATTTATTGTCCTACCACATACAACAAACGTAATTATTTTCCAAGCACTTATTTTCTTAGTTGTTAGTTGCTACGGTGGTGGATTCTCGAATTTACCTGCATTTGCTAGTGATCTATTTGGTACAAAGCAACTTGGCGTTATTCATGGCTATTTATTAACAACTTGGTCATTAGGTGGTATTTTCGGACCGTTGTTAGTAAGTACAATTAAAAATGCTTACGGAAGCTATATTCCTGTGTTCTATGTATTTGCTGGGTTAATCGCAGCTTCATTAATTATTTCGTTAACACTACGCGCAGATGTACGTAAACAAACTGCTTTAAAAGCAGCACAAAATGTTGGAGATGTCTCCGCTACTCAATAAAGTGAACTTTCAATTGAGACAGGAACTATATAAGTGTCATTTCGCACATGGCACTTATATAGTTATTTTTTTGCAGCAGTTGTTATATAACAATTATCGTTTCTTAGTTTAATGTATAACAGTATATATTTGATGTCAATAACATGACTGGAAATGAAGTGATTTTGTTATTAAAAGAGAGATTCTGTAACGAAATGCACAATAAGGGACAATCCGCTAAAATTTGAATCTTTTCTCAAATGTAAACGTATATAAGGTAATTAGGAGGGATGAATCTTGGGAAAATTTTCTTTAGATGAATTTGTTCATAAAACACAGCAAGATGACAATGAAAATGATTATTTTGAATTGGAAACTGAACGAGTATTAGAAGTGAATCTAAACGGTGAAGTATGGTCAAAAATGGGTGCAATGATTTCCTATACGGGTGATATTAAATTTGAACGTGAGCGTGTGCTGGAGCATGGTCTTGGTAAGATGTTTAAGAAGGCTTTAACAGGTGAAGGCACGCAATTGATGAAAGCAAGCGGAAAGGGAAGACTTTATTTAGCAGACCAAGGAAAGAAAGTAACGGTCTTTGATTTGAAAAATGACAGTATTTGTGTAAACGGAAATGATTTACTTGCCTTTGAGCCTAGTATTGAGTGGGATATACGCTTAATGCGTAAAATGGCTGGCATCATGTCAGGCGGTCTATTCAATGTGACACTACAAGGAACAGGGAAAGTGGCCATTACAACACATTTTGAACCATTGACATTATTAGTGAAACCAGGTGAAACAGTTTATACTGATCCACATGCTACTGTTGCATGGTCAGGAAATTTAACACCTGAGTTTAAAACAGATATCAGCTTCCGTACATTTATCGGTCGTGGCAGTGGCGAATCCATTCAGATGGCATTTTCGGGTGAAGGCTTTGTCATTATCCAGCCGTTTGAAGAAGTTTATATGTCTAGTGAAAGCTAAAAAGAGCGTGTCCGTTTTTCTTGGACACGCTTTTTCATAGTGTTGAAAAGCAAAGCAATCAATAGCATTTTTGTGAAAGATGAAAATGGATTTCCGTTGCTGGCTACTTACTTTCCTGTAGGCGAGCGCCGAGCCGCTTCCTCCGCTACCGCTCGGTGTAGGGTTTCAACTGTCTCGCTATCCCATGGGAGTCAAGTAGCCTGCCACCTCAACCCACAAATATTTAACTTTTTAGCAAAGGTTTTTAAATAAAGTGAAGGTGTTCACTAAGCATTTATGAAAGCGTGTTGTAACTAAACACTTCTCCACATTGAAAATAAGAGCCTGTTCTTTCTCTCATTATACAAATAAAGGGCTATTCGATTGCAACAGCTATATGAAAGATAAAGAAACATGGTGGAGGCGGCTTATCGGACGCCCCTTGAACGGAAATCAACCCCTTGCCTTGCCAAAAGGTCTTTCTCTTCTATTATAATGCAGCATGCATTCCTGCAATACGTCCCGTTACGAGCGCAGAGGTAATATTATAGCCCCCTGTATAGCCATGAATATCAAGAATTTCTCCACAGAAGAATAAACCTTCTTTTTTCTTTGATGCCATTGTTTTTGGCTCGATTTCTTTTACAGAGACACCACCGCCCGTAACAAACGCTTTGTCAAGTGACTGTGTGCCGCTCACTTTTAATGTGAAATTGACTAGTAAATGTGCTAATTGACGAATTTTCTCTTGGGATAACTCAGCACCTGTTGATTGGACATCGATATTTGCTCGCTCACATAAGAATAAGAGCCACCGTTCTGGTGCAATGCCTTTCCAGACATTTTTCACAGCCTTTTTTGGATCTTCCTTGATTAGTTTATTTAAATATTGCAGACATGTTTCTTCATTATAATGAGGCAGTGTCTGAATACGTATTGTCACTGGTTCATAGCCTGTTTTCATTAATTCTTTCACAACGAACTGACTACAGCGTAAAACAGCGGGACCACTCAAGCCAAAATGGGTAAAGAGCATATCCATTTGATGTGTGACAAGTGTCTTGCCTTTTTTGTTGAGCACAGAGACAGCGACATCACGCAATGCTAGACCTTGAAGCTCACGCGCTTGGATAAAGTCCTCTTTTGATAGAACAGGCACCTCTGTTGGGAAGAGCGTCGTGATTGTATGACCAGCACGCTCTGCCCAAGGATAGCCATCACCTGTTGAACCGGTTTGTGGGACCGCCTTGCCACCAACTGCTACAATGACTGCTTGACTACGGACTTCGGAGCCATCCGCAAGACGTACACCCAAAATTTTATTTTCGTCCATCAGAAGCTTACTGACGGCTGTGTGTAAACGAACTTCAATATGTAGTCGTTGAAGCTGACGAATTAGTGTATCAACTACATCTTGTGCCCGATTGGATACAGGGAACATTCTGCCGTGGTCCTCTTCTTTTAGGGCGACACCAAGCCCTTCAAAAAATGCGATAATATCTTCGTTATTATAAACTGTAAATGGACTATAAAGAAAACGACCATTGCCAGGTATATGCTTAACTATTTCTTCGACAGGTAAACGATTAGTAACATTACAACGTCCACCGCCAGAGATGGCTAATTTCTTGCCAAGTTTTGCGCCTTTTTCTAACAATAACACTTTCTTTTTACGCTCTCCGGCAGCAATCGCCGCCATTAAACCAGATGGGCCACCACCGATCACGATTACATCATACATAGTTAGAAACTCACTTTCTGTTCAAATTAGGAATCTTTCCTATTATACATGAAGTCTATATAGAGAGGGGTTTTCTTGGACATTGAAAATAATAGAAAAGTGTTTTATAATTCCTTATCTCATCTTTCGTGATGAAGAGTGTTTATAGTAGAATGAAACACATGAATCTTTGTTATACAATTGTTTCGATGAAAGTTTTCCTTTATTAGCATTGTCAGCATGAAATGAACGTCTTTTCATGCTATTATGGTAAAGGTTATGCACTAAATTATGAGGTGAAAAATAGAATGTGCGGATTTATTGGTTATATTAATGGAACAAATGTGATTGATCATCATCAAACAATAGAAAATATGATGAATACAATTATTCACCGCGGACCAGATAGCGGCGGTATTCATAGTGACGATAAAGTAACGTTAGGTTTCCGTCGATTAAGTATTATTGACTTATCAGAAGTAGCAAATCAACCATTATATAGTGAAGACGGCAATATTGTGCTTGTATTTAATGGGGAAATTTTCAACTTCCAAGAGTTACGTGCAGATCTTATTGAAAAAGGTCATACGTTTAAAACACAGTCAGATAGTGAAGTCATTATTTATGGCTATGTAGAATATGGCGTAGATTTTGTGAAAAAACTACGTGGGATGTTTGCCTTCTGTATTTGGGATAAAAAGAATGATTTACAATTTATTGCACGTGATGGTTTTGGTATTAAACCATTGTACTATTCTGAGTATACAACAGATGGTACATTTATTTTCGGTTCTGAAATAAAATCGTTTTTACCACATCCTTCATTTATTAAAGAATTAAATAAACAGGCGATACGCCCATACTTAACATTCCAATATTCTTCAATGGATGAAACCTTCTTTAAAGGTGTCTTTAAATTACCACCTGCACACTATATGCTGATTCAAAATGGACAAAAGCAAATTGTGCAATATTGGGATAAAAAATTCCATGCAAAAGACGCACCGATTGAAAAATATATCGAAGAAATTCAGTCAACGGTTAAAGAGTCTGTAGAAGCTCATAAAATTAGTGATGTAAAAGTTGGTTCATTCTTATCTGGTGGTATTGACTCTAGTTATATTACTTCTTTATTACGCCCAGATAAATCCTTCTCAGTAGGATTTGCTGACTATGAAGATATGTTCAATGAGACAAATCTTGCAAAAGATTTATCAGATACGTTGAATATTCAAAATGAACGTAGATATATTACAGCGGATGAGTGCTTTGAAGCTCTTCCTAAAATTCAATGGCATATGGATGAGCCACAGTCCAATCCATCTTCAGTGCCACTTTACTTCCTTTCAGAGCTTGCATCAAAAGATGTAACAGTTGTGCTATCAGGTGAAGGCGCAGATGAAATTTTTGGTGGCTATGCTTGGTATCAAAACTCAGGGAAAATGCAAAAATACGAAAAACTACCATTAGGTCTTCGTAAAACATTACGAGGAATGGCAGAAGCCCTACCGAAAAATCAATATACGAACTTCCTTATTAAAGGTGCTCAAACGGTAGAAGAGCGTTTTATTGGAGAAGCAGTCGTGTGGGATGAAGTAGATGCCATTAATGTTTTAAAACCAGCTTATAAAAATGCGCCATCTGTAAAATCGATTACAAAACGTATTTATGATGAAGTGCCTGGTGATGACGATGTGACAAAAATGCAATACCTGGATCTAAACCTTTGGATGCCTGGTGACATTTTATTAAAAGCAGATAAAATGAGTATGGCTCATTCAATTGAATTACGTGTACCATTTTTAGATAAAGAAGTTATGGAATTAGCGAAAAATATTCCATCTAGATATCGTGTCAACGACATTGATACAAAATATGTTTTACGTCAAGCGGCACATCAAGAATTACCAGAGGAATGGGCGAAACGGCCAAAACTTGGTTTCCCAGTGCCAATTCGTCACTGGTTACGTGAAGAAAAGTATTACAGCATGGTCAAAGAAATGTTTACAACGGACTTTGCGAATGAATTCTTTGATACAAAACAATTAGTGGGCTATCTAGATGAGCACTATGAAGGGAAAGCAAATCGCGGTCGATATATTTGGACGGTTTATGTATTCCTAGTGTGGTATAAAAAGTTCTTTGTGGACATGGTATAAGAAATACGGTTAATCGGTGGGGATGTTCCATTCCTCACCGATTATTTTAAGGTCTTTTTTCATCAGGTATTTTTGAATGAACTTTTTGGTGTATTTATGCGTCTCATTTCCTATAAATATGTTAAGATTACAGTTGGTTTACTTATGCTATTCACAAGGTGATAGCGCTTGCATGTTGGTTTCTTTGAAGTAACAGAAACGAAAATGTTTTATAAGTATCCTTGAAGTGTTACGATATTAATATTGATTTTACAATGAATGGATGGGTATGATGTCCAATTTAATGAAAGGTACTGCGATATTAACACTGGGGATGTTTTTATCGAAGGTACTCGGATTAATTTATATTTTTCCGTTTTATGCAATTGTTGGCGAAAAGAACATTGCGCTTTATCAGTATGCATATATTCCCTATTCTATTATGTTGGCAATAGCTATTTCAGGTGCGCCAATAGCCGTCTCTAAATTTGTCTCCAAGTATAATGCAATGGGAGACTATCAATCAGGTCGCAAGCTGATGAAATCGGGCATACTCATTATGATGGTAACAGGCTTCGGGGCATTTATCGCACTCTTCCTGCTTGCAACGCCGATAGCAGGGCTAGTTATTAAAAGTGAGGAACAAGTCTTTACGGTTGAACAAATTGCTTCGGTGATTCGCTGGGTCAGCTTTGCCTTAATCGTCGTACCATTTATGAGTCTATGGCGCGGCTTCTTCCAAGGCTATGACAAAATGGAGCCTACGGCAGTTTCTCAATTGGTAGAACAAATTGTGCGAATTGTTGTGTTACTTGGTGGTTCTTTCTTAGTCGTTGTGGTGTTCAAAGGGAAGCCAGAGACAGCGATTTCGTTTGCTGTGTTTGCTGCCTTTATTGGGGCAATCGGTGGATTAGGTGTTCTTTATTACTACTGGAAAAAATATCAGCCTGAATTCAACTTATTACGTAGCCAAAGTGTGACGTCTACACAGCTACCGATGTCCAATATTTATAAAGAAGTGATTACCTATTCCATACCAATGGTGTTTGTTGGAGTAGCCAACCCGTTATTCCAATTAGTTGACATGCTTACATTTAATGGGGCGATGACTTCCATTGGTTTAGCAGAAGTGACAGATACTTATTTATCGATGATAAACTTTATGACACATAAGGTTGTCATCATTCCGGTCATGCTAGCGACAGGCTTTTCAATGGCATTAGTACCGACGATTACAAAATATTACACACAGGGTGAGTATTTATCGCTACGCCATGCGATGGATAAAACCTATCAAATTTTAATTTTTATTACATTGCCAGCTGTAGTAGGTATTTCTCTTTTAGCTAATGAAATCTACTTCATGCTTTATTCAGAAAGTGAAATGGGTGCTACTATATTAGCGCATTATGCACCAGTTGCGATTTTATTTGCATTATTCCAAGTAACAGCAGCGTTGTTACAAGGGATTGATTTTCAAAAGTGGATTGTCTTCAGCTTATTATCAGGGATATTCGTTAAGCTAGCGTTAAATATTCCATTCATTCGTTGGCTGGAGGCAGATGGTGCCATTGTGGCAACTGCAATTGGCTATAGTGTATCGATTCTTATCAATATCCTTGTGCTACGAAAAACATTGAATTATCGATCAGAAATGGTTGTTCGTCGTGTTATGTTGATTGCTTTATTGACAATGGCAATGGCAATTAGCGTGCTCGTTGTGCATAAATTATTGGAATTGCTTATGGGCCCAGTAGATAGTAAATTCTCAGCATTACTATTCTCTATTATTTGTGCGGGTGTTGGTGTGGCTGTTTACGGCTTTTTATCACTGCGCTTAGGTTTGGCACAAAAGTTATTGGGTGAACGATTAACGCGCATTATGAGCAAACTGGGAATGAAATAGGAGTGGTACTATGCGTTTAGATAAATTACTAGCGAATATGGGGTATGGTTCCCGTAAAGAAGTGAAGCAGCTATTAAAGCAAAAGGCTGTCACAGTGGATGGTGCTTATGTTAAAGACGCAGCGCTACATGTAGACCCAGAACAGCAGATTGTATCAGTGTTTGGAGAGCGCGTTGTTTATACAGAGTTTGTCTATTTTATGATGAATAAGCCACCTGATGTTATTTCTGCAACAGAAGATTTAAGAGACGAAACGGTGATTGAATTATTAGAGCCATTGCATCAGCATTTTCAACCTTTCCCAGTTGGACGGCTGGACAAAGATACAGAAGGGTTACTGTTATTAACCAATGACGGTTTGCTGGCCCATAATTTATTGTCTCCGAAAAAACATGTGCCAAAGGTTTATTTTGCACAGATTGAGGGCGTTGTGACGGAAGAAGATGTCGAGAAATTTGCGCATGGCGTGGAATTAGATGATGGCTACGTTACAAAGCCTGGAAAGCTTGTGATTCTACAATCTGCACAGCAATCAGAAATAGAGCTGACAATTCAGGAAGGCAAATTTCATCAGGTGAAACGAATGTTTGAGGCTGTGGGTAAACGTGTAACGTATTTAAAGCGGTTGTCTATGGGGAATCTTCACCTAGATGATAAGCTGGCATTAGGTGAATATCGTGAACTAACTGCAGAAGAGCTAGCCAGCTTACAAAACAATCATTAACACAATCCTCGGTGCTACTATAGCATCGGGGATTTTTTATATACAGTATGATGACAGTAACGGTATAATATGAATGAGTTACTGTGATGTACTCATGTAGCTTATCATTATCTAAAGTTTTTAAAATATGATGGTGAAAATAGGTAGAGGACAAATATATGAAGAACCTGCGTATAAAATTATTACTATCTTTAATAGCTTTTGCAGTCATACTCGTTGCTGTCATTTCATATGTCAACAGACAAATACTAGTGGCAGATATCGAGAAGCAAGTGGCCATGAATAAAGTATTAATTGAAAATCATATTCTGACAGATATGCAAACGATCGATAATGCTCATTTTTATTTTGATAAAAATATGTCAGATAATATGGAACAGGAACTTAGAAAATTACAAAACGATTATCGCAAAAATCCTGCTATTGAAACTTGGGATTTGCAACAGAAGAAACAGAAGCATGGTATGGATATTTACATAGTAGATCAATCCAACAAGGTGATTTACACGACATTTGAGAAAGATATTGGTTTGGATTTTTCGAGCTGCTGTCAGCGTTTTTCGGCATTATTGGATGAGCGGCGTGCTAGTGGTGAGTTTTATACAGATGGAATAGATATTTCGACAACGACAGGAGAATACCGAAAGTTCGGCTATTTGGCAACGCATGATAAGAAATATCTGCTTGAGTTAGGCATAGACTTACTGAATGATCCAGTCTTTCAAACCTTTAATTTTGAGAAAACCGCAGAATCCTTAATTGCTAAATACGAGGATTTAGTAGAAGTGCAAATCATTAACGCCGGTGGAGTTTTTTTTGATGATTCTAGATTGAAGAAGATCACCGTGCGAGATCAATCCAAACAATTTCAGCAATATTTTGAGCTAGCGAAGAAAAAAATGGAGCCAGTTGAATTTCAAAAAGCATTACATCATGGTTATATAGAAACGCATCTTTTTTTGCCTTATGAAGCAGAGACAGTGAGAGGGGAGTCTTCAAAAAGGCTTGTTTATGTGAAATTTGTCAATTCTACTAAAATAGAAGCGCTCCAAAAAAATACAAAACAATTTTGGATTTTACTATCCATTGCCTTGCTAACAGCATTTATTATGCTATTAGTCATCAATAAAATTTTATCTAAAACAATCTATCTTGCCACATTCGATCCGTTAACGGGTGTCTATAATCGTGCTACCTATATTCGGAAGTTTGACAATTTATTAAAAAAACGAAAAATGAATGTGCCTGGTTTGTTGTTAATCGACTTGGATAATTTTAAGCAAGTAAATGATCAATTTGGGCATGTGGAAGGGGATCGTATCCTGATTGAAACAGCCATGATTTTAAAGCATGTAGTGAAAAACAATGGCTTTGTCGTGAGATTCGGTGGAGATGAATTTGCTATTGTCTTGTACGATACGACAGAACAACAGATGCAACAAATTGCAGAGGCCATTTTGACTCAAATCAGAACCGTAAAATATGAGGGATATGCTAGTGAAAAATGGTCCGTATTATCTGTCAGCATGGGTGGCGCCATTTATCATCATGTTGAAGAGACAGAAATGAGCTTATTTGAACGGGCGGATAAGGCACTATATCAATCTAAAAATGCAGGTAAAGATCAATATTCTAGTTATGCTGAGGTCGCTGCTGACGAAGACTATAGTATTTAAAAAAACGCTCCATTCTATCATTAGCCAATGATAGCAATGGAGCGTTTTTTAATGCGTTGTCGTTTTGGATCTATAAAAGAAACAACTACATAATACAAGAATGGCGATGACAGCAAACATAGCATTCATATAATGAGTCAATAACCAACCACCTATTATGGGTCCAATAAAGCCGCCTAAATTTTTAAATTGCGCAGCGCCCAAATAAGTTGCTTTTTGTGTATCTGGTGCAATTTCATCAATCATAACATTCATTGTTGGGAAGGCAAAAATCTCACCTATTGTAAAAATAATCATGGCGATGATATAGAGCGTATAATTATTGGAGAATCCGAATAAAAATAGACCAATTGCAAAGAACAGTATACCTACCAATAATGTTGCGGACGATGAAAACCGCTCTGATACAATGCTTATTGGTAATTGTAATAATAAGACAACCGCTGCATTGAGAGAGATTAATAGCGAATAAAGTTTCGCACCTTCCTCGATTTTTAATTCAATGATTTGTGGTAATGTAGAATCAAATTGAGAGTATCCTATATTGATTAGGATGGCACCTAAAATAAAGCTAAGTAGTACACGATTTGTTAATAAAATTGTGAATGTACTTAGTATTTTTGTTTGAGTGACAGCTTTAGGTTGTTGCATTTGATAACGGTTTAACACGAAAAATAAAAATACAGCATAAATGATATACATAATACCTGTCAGCATAAAGGGGATACTTGGACTTGATAGCTGTGAGATGTACACACCGATAATAGGGCCGATGACCGCTGCAATATTAATGGCTGTATAACGTAACGAAAATAGTCTTTTTCGTTTATCAGCAGGTGTAAAATCAATCATTAATGCCTGTGTGGAAGGTTCAAAAAATGAACGACAAAGACCATTCAAGGCATTGAATAGGACAAAGAGCCATACGGTATGAACAGTTGCAAAGCCGAAAAATACAAGGCTCCAAACAATAATCGTTAGTAAAATAACACTTTTTCGACCAAAGCGATCTGTTAGATAACCACCAAAAAATCCACCAATAGTGGAAATAAGTGGCGCAATTCCAATCGTCAACCCAATTTGTAAAGGGGAGGCTTGAATTTCATTATGTAGATAAATAGCTAAAAAAGGCATTGCCATAAAGCTTGCAATACGTGTAAATATTGTTCCGCCTAAGATAATCCAAACTAATGGATGAAAGTACGTTGACAATTTCAAATAAAATCCTCCTCTCAACATTTAGAATGTTTCGAGTTTAACGGATTGTTAAGCAACTGTAAATAGTCAAAATAATCTTGAAGGAGCACATAGGGAAATTTTTCTGTAAGTATGGAGCATAAAGGGTATGTTTTGAATGCACAATAGTGAAATGACTGGCCCTTCCAATAAGCCATAAAAAAATCTAATACGCTTATAACGACAAAAAAGAATGACCCCGACGAAAGGTCATTCTTTTTCCATACACAATGCTTTACGTACAAAACGTAAAACTAAGACGTCATTTTTACTTTTTTCTTCGTCGTTGTCCATTTGCCTCGACTTGGACTCATTACCAAATCGTTAAAGGCTAACACGTTCAAATCTCTTTGAACGGTGCGAGGAGTGATACTAAACTCTTCGACTAAATCCTGTGTAGACACGGTTCCTTTGTCTAAAATAAACATGTACACGTCTTTAATACGATTAAGCATTCGATCAGTAGTTGGTTTCATTAAATGAACCACTCCTTCATCTTAATTCTCTTGGCAAAGACTAGCGGACGACAATATGTGCGGAGTGCACTTAGGCTAATAAGTAGCTGCCTTAGACATCCCCTTTTCTAATTTTATAGTCAGAACAATTATTCTGATAACTTCATTATATAGAAAAACTACTTAATTTTCTAGTGAATGCAAGAGAAATTTACATTTGAAATATAAATTTTATACTGTATTTTGTGGGAATACGTGAAAAACATGCTATATGTGGTAGTGTCAGTAGAAGTTACTGAAAATAGTTGTCAGAAAGCTGATTGTCATATATGTTGTAAGGTGTAGAATAATGTTGATACTTTGAAGGAGGTATATGGTATGGATTGGTTACAGGCTGCAAAAGAAAGGCAAGATGAATTGATACAAGAGTTACAGGAGCTTGTGCAAATTAATAGTGTTCTTGATGAGGATACAATAACTACTGAAGTACCATTTGGAGATGGTCCACTTCAAGCGCTTGAATGGTTACTAGCAAAAGGTCAGAACGAAGGCTTACAAACGAAAAATGTTGATAATTATGCTGGGCATATTGAAATGGGTTCAGGTGAAGAATCACTTGGTATTTTATGTCATGTTGATGTTGTACCGGTTGGAGACGAAGCTGACTGGACATACCCACCATTCAGCGGTACAGTAGCAGACGGTAAGTTATATGCACGTGGTGCGATTGACGATAAAGGTCCTACGATTGCGGCATGGATGGCTATGAAGCTTGTGAAAGAAGCGGGTATTCCATTAGAAAAAAGAGTACGAATGATTATTGGTACGGATGAAGAAACAGGATTCCGCTGTGTCGACCACTATTTTAAACAAGAGGAAATGCCGACAATTGGTTTTGCACCAGATGCGGATTTCCCGCTCATCAATGCGGAAAAAGGCATTGCCGAGCTTGTGTTCTCTCAAAATAAAATAGGTGATGCAACGAAAGAACAACTACTACTATTTAATGCAGGAAAGCGCCCAAATATGGTACCTGATTTTGCGAAAGCAACAATTCAGCATGTCTCCGAGTCATTCGAACAGAATTTTCAAACATTTTTAAGCAAAAATCAGCTAGATGGCTCTTTATTAATGGAGGACTCTCGCTATATAATAACTATCAAAGGTAAAGCAGCCCATGCAATGGAACCAGAAAAAGGTGTTAATGCAGCTGTTTATCTTGCAGCATTTTTACAACAAGAGTTGACGACAGAGGCAAGTAAACAATTTGTTGACTTTATCGCACATGTTTTTTATCAGGATCATTACGGCCATCAGCTTGCGCTACAGTTTGAGGATGCAATGTCAGGAAAAACTACATTAAATCCAGGTATCGTCAGCTATGATGTTCATAAAGGTGGCAGTTTAGTAATTAGTATGCGCTATTCTGTGTCCTACCCATTCGATGAAAAAATAACGGCGGCTCAACGCTTAACGGTGGAAAAAGGGTTCTCACTAGATATTCAAGACGACTCCAAACCGCATTATGTCAGTGAAGATGATCCATTTATCCAAACATTAGCAGCTATTTATAGACGTCAAACGGGTGATAGAGAAACACCTCTATTATCGACAGGTGGTGGGACGTATGCACGTGTGATGAAAAAAGGTGTGGCATTTGGCATGCTGTTTCCGGGAGAGCCAGATGTAGCGCATCGTGCAGATGAGTTTGTTGTCGTTGAAAATCTCGTTAAAGCTGCAGCAATTTATGCTGAAGCAATTGTTGAACTTGCAGGAAAAAAATAACTCAAAGACGAAAAGGATGAACAAAACATGGCATATTCATTATGGAATGATCAAATTGTTGAAGAAGGATCGATTGTGATATCTCCAGAAGACCGAGGTTATCAATTCGGTGACGGCATTTATGAGGTAATCAAAGTTTATAACGGAAATATGTTTACAGCACAAGAGCATATTGATCGTTTCTATGCAAGCGCCGAAAAAATTCGTCTTGTTATTCCTTATACAAAGGACGTTTTACACAAATTATTACATGAGCTAATTGAAAAAAATAATCTAGATACAGGGCATGTATACTTCCAAATTACACGTGGTGCTAATGCCCGTAATCATGTTTTCCCAGATGCGAGTGTTCCAGCTGTATTAACTGGTAATGTTAAAGAGGGTGAACGTGCATATGAAAACTTTGAAAAAGGGGTAAAGGCTACTTTTGTTGAGGATATTCGTTGGTTACGCTGTGATATCAAATCTTTAAACCTACTTGGTGCCGTATTAGCAAAGCAAGAGGCTGCTGAAAAAGGTTGCTATGAAGCGATATTACATCGTGGGGATATCGTGACAGAATGCTCATCAGCGAATGTTTATGGTATTAAAGACGGCAAGCTTTATACACATCCAGCGAATAACTTCATTTTAAATGGCATTACCCGTCAAGTCATTTTAAAATGTGCAGAGGAAATTAATTTACCTGTCGTGGAAGAGCCGATGACAAAAGCGGATTTATTAACGATGGATGAAATCATTGTTTCGTCTGTATCTTCTGAAGTGACGCCTGTAGTGGATGTTGATGGAAACCAAATTGGTGCTGGTGTACCAGGGGAATGGACACGTCAATTGCAACAAGCTTTTGAAGCGAAATTACCACTTTCTTCAAATATAAAATAAAAAAACATTTAGAGAACTACCAATAAGGATAGTTCTCTTTTTTATGGATGTAATGTTGAGTGTCGTCATGTAAAATAAAAAGGATAGGAAAGAATAATTTTACAGATTGAAATTCGTAGAACAAATGTCGATGTAATGTATACAATTGCCTCTTTTTCTACTAAAGCAATCGTAATCCATGATGTCTCGGTGTAATAGTGTCTAAATTTTTTTAAGCCTGCAAGTAAGAAGTTAACCTCAAGTCATCCTGTTGTGTGAGCAGTTAATTATCTTCTCTTAAAGGTTGTAACATTCGTCGAGGGATTCGGGACAACATGGAGTAGATCACGTCGTCATTGCTTCAGGGCATGATGCTTTTTGACAGTGTTCTCCCTATTTCAGCGAGCGTTTGAACACACGCTTTTAGTACAAAAAACAATTGCTGAATCAAGATAAAAAGAAATATAGATATGGTGAGTAAGAATGGAGTGACCTTTACATGGCACAATTGGTGAAATTACAAGATTATATTTCACGCTATCAAATTGATTTAGCGAGATATCCAACTCAATTTGTGCGCTTAAAGAAAAGTCAGTGGGAGCGCATTAAGCGTCAGTGGGAATTGGGAGAGGATATAAGCGAATGGCAACATGACGACAATGAGGCAGAAACAAATGCCTTCGAAGAAAAGGAACGGTTTTCCTTCTTCAAAAAAATCTTTGCTGGCCGCCAAAAGGAAGCAACTGAGGATGTTGAAAAACTAGAAATATCCAACGAGCTTGTCAGTGATGAAGATACCATTCCAGAAGAAGAAACGACGCTCACATTTGAACCTAAAATTGTGTTTGCACCACAATCCATCCATGAGCTGAAACGAATGTTTATCGATCAATTTTTCCATTTTCAAATGAAATGGGCTAGTTCAACATTACGTGAAAAATCATATGTAGATCCTCGTTTCATGCGTGACTCTTTACTACGTACATTATTGCAAACGTTACCAGATAACTATTTGTTGTTTTATTATCCTATTCTACAAATAAGAAAAGCCCCTATTGAGCTTGATGTAGTACTCATGTCACCAACAGAATGTATTTGTATTACGGTGTTAGAAGCTGAAAATCAAGCTGTCTATGTAGGTGGGAGTGATCGCTTCTGGATGAAGAAAGTGGGAACTAAGGACGTTAAAGTACTGAATCCAACAATTAATTTAGGGCGGATGGAATCGGTGCTATCGCAATTATTTAAACAAGAGAATATAGATATGCCTATCCGTAAAGTTGTGCTAACTCGGAATGGTTATTTTGATTATCCTGGTGCACCATTTGGGATTCGCTTTGTTGATCGTCGAAATTACCATGAATGGATAGAGCAGTTGAGAAAAGTTTCCTCTCCTATGAAGCATATGCAAATACGGGCTGCTCAAACAATTTTAAATACTGTCCAAACAACCTCCTTTAATCGAGACATTTGGCAGCAAGCGCCACAACCAACAGAGGACTGATATATGCAGGTATTATTTATTGTCAATGAGGCAGCAGGAAATGGGAAAGGCAAGAGGGTTTGGCTTCAGCTGCAACAGCAACTAACGATCACCTATCAAGTAGCTTTTACGGAATATGAAGGACATGGAAAGGAAATAGCCAAACAATGGGCTCAGCAACAGCAAGAACACATGTTACTTGTCGTTGTTGGTGGTGATGGCACCATCCATGAGGTAGTTAGTGGTGTTGTACATAATAAATACGTCATTATAGGTGTCGTTCGAGCAGGCTCTGGCAATGATTTTGCCCGCTTTTTCCCAAGCTTTCAACATGCGAGGCAAATAGAGGCCTATATAAGGAACACTATGGCCAATACACAGATGGATGCAGGAATTATTCAGCTCGGTGATAAATGGAATGAAATTTTCGTTAATAATGCGGGTATAGGCTTCGATGCCTATGTGACAAAATCAATTAATACATCTCGTCTTAAATTTTATCTCAATAAAATTGGGTTAGGAAAGCTTTCCTATGCTGTAGCTGTTATGAGAGGGTTATTTCGCTTTAAGCGTTTTGATGTAACGATTCGTTCAGGTGAACAAGAATGGCAATTCCAGCAGGCATGGTTTGTAGCGATGAGTAATCAGCCTTATTTCGGGGGAGGCATGAAAATATCACCAGCTGCAAAAGCAGATGATGGCCTTGTGGATATAACGATTGTCCATGGAATATCACGTATCAAATTATTACTTGTTTTTATCACTGTTTTTTTTGAAAAGCATACAAAATTTAAGGAAATTACTTTTTTACAGGGCCAACACTTTGATATGAGTGTACGCGCTCATCAGGTTGATTGTCATACGGATGGCAATTACGTGGGCGTTGTGAATCAAGGGATCCCTATACACTGTACAGTACAGCAAAATGCATGGCAGGTTATTGCTAAAGATGCCTAAAAATATCATTGTGCAATAATTTCATGCGAATTGTAGGGGAATACGTTATACTATAAAACATCAATAACTTCACAAGAAAGAAATGAGGAACAACATTGAGATTAAGAAATAAGCCTTGGGCAGAGGAAATGATTACAGATCACCCAGAGGTGATTATTCCAAATCCTGAAGACTTTAAAGGTAAGTGGCAGTCTGTTTTCGGAAATGACAATCCTATCCATATTGAAGTAGGTTCTGGAAAAGGGCAATTTGTTACAGGTATGGCTTTGCAAAACCCAACGATTAATTATATTGGCATTGAGCTTTATGATAGTGTGATTGTTTGTGCACTAGAAAAAGTGCTAGAGGCAAAATCTCCAGCGAATTTACGCTTACTAAAAGTAAATGGCGCAGATTTATATAAATTCTTTGATAAAAATGATGTATCACGTGTATACCTGAATTTCTCAGATCCTTGGCCAAAAACACGTCATGCAAAAAGACGTTTAACGCACGAGGGTTTTTTGAAATTATATGAGTCGATTTTAGTGGATAATGGGGAAGTCCATTTTAAAACGGATAACCGTGGTCTGTTCGAGTATTCTTTAATCAGTATGTCTGAATATGGTATGTTACTAAAGTATGTATCTCTCGACCTACATGCAAATATGCCAGAGGATAATGTGATGACGGAATATGAGGAGAAATTTTCTGCGAAAGGGCAGCCGATTTATCGCTTAGAATCACAATTTATCACTAAATTGTAGGGGGAATATGGATGGATCAGTTACAGTTTCACAAAATGTCATTAACATGGCTTAACGGGGGTGTTACGTGCCTAGATGGCGGGGCAATGTTTGGTGTTGTACCGAAGCCGCTTTGGTCACGTAAATATCCAGTCAATGAAAAAAATCAAATTGAATTACCAACAGAACCCATCCTCATTCAATATGAGGGCAAAAACTACCTGATTGATACAGGAGTTGGTTTTAATAAATTAAACGAAAAACAATTACGAAACTTTGGTGTAACCGAGGAATCCTCATTAACGGAAAGCTTACAGGAACTGGGATTAACAACAGCGGATATTGATGCAGTGTTAATGACTCATTTACATTTTGATCA
Organism: Lysinibacillus sp. FSL K6-1151; assembly: GCF_038630755.1. Lineage (NCBI taxonomy): Bacteria > Bacillati > Bacillota > Bacilli > Caryophanales > Bacillaceae > Lysinibacillus > Lysinibacillus sp. FSL K6-1151. Next base: position 3,506,204 of record NZ_CP152040.1, on the reverse strand, counting down.
TGCTGGTGGTTTAACACAATGGGAAGAGGATGTACTTGTACCAACTTTTCCGAATGCCAAAATTTTTGTTACGAAAATTGAATGGGATGAAATGCGTAATCCTAATATCCGCTCTAAAAATACGTATTGGAAAGAGAATTGGGAGCCAGTGCAGCACTTAGTTGAAACCTATGAAGATACGTTGGAAGTGGTACCAGGGATCGAAATGATTCATACAGGTGGACATAGTGAGGGACATGCCGTTATCAAGCTAACGCAAAATGGTGAAGTATTATTGCATATGGCGGATATTATGCCAACACATGCTCACCAGAATCCATTATGGGTATTAGCGTATGATGATTACCCAATGACAAGTGTATTTGCCAAAGAGCGACTTATAAAAGAGGCGCTTACCAATAGCTATAGCTTTATTTTCTATCACGATGCATATTACCGTATGATTAAATGGGATGAAACGGGCAAAGAAATTGTCAATAAGCTTGAACGTAGTAGACAAGCTGTTATTACATTTTAATAGCGCCAGCAAAGGCCGAGGTAATTGACATATAAAATGTCAATTACCTCGCTTTTTTGTTCGTGAACAGGATAGAAAATATGATACACTTAACACGATACTAAAATACAAAAGAGAGTTGAAATAAACATGGCAACTGAACAACCATTTTTACCAGTTTTACTAGGATCAGATATGAATGCATATGGTATGGCACGCGCGTTTTATGAAGCATATGGTATTAAACCACTTGTTTTAGGACGTTCTCATTTAACAGCGACTCAAGATAGCCATATCCTACAATTTCAAGAAATAGACCGTTTAAATGAACAAGATGTTTTTGCACCTGCACTTGCAGAAGTTGCAAAAAAATATGCTGATAAAAAACTATTGCTTTTAGCATGTGGAGACGATTATGCTAAGCTGATTATTAAAAATAAGCCAGCGTTACAAGAGCATTTTACTGTACCGTACATCGATGAATCGTTGATGGATGAAATTTTATTGAAAGAAAACTTCTATAAAATGTGTGATCAATATAATTTTAAATATCCAGGTACAACAACGGTGACAGCCGATAACTATGAAAACTTTACACCACCATTTGATTACCCTATTATTTTAAAAGCTTCAAACTCTGTAGAATATTGGGCATGTAAATTCCCAGGTAAGAAAAAAGTATTTGTTGCGCATGATGATGCGGAAAAAACGGCCATATTAAAAGCGATTTATAGCTCAACATATCAGGATACTATGATTATCCAAGAATTTATTCCTGGTGATGATTCTTATATGCGTGTGTTAAATGCTTACGTAGGGAAAGATGGAAAAGTAAAGCTGATGTGTCTAGGTAATCCTATTCTAGAAGAACATTCTCCTGAAGGAATCGGAAGTTATGCAGCCATCGTTACAACCTATGATAAAGAATTAATGGATCAAGTACGATTCTTCTTAGAGGATATCGGTTATACAGGCTTTGCAAATTTCGATATGAAATATGATATTCGAGACAAGCAGTATAAGCTATTTGAAATTAATTTACGTAATGGTCGCTCTAGCTACTATGTAACAGCAAGTGGTCATAATTTAATGAAGTATGTCGCTGATGACCATATGTTAAATATCGAGCAAGATGTCACATATGTGCAGGACAAACATTTATGGATGATTATTCCTAAGGGCGTATTATTCAAATATGCATCAAATGAAAAGCTTAAACTAGAAGCAAAAAAATTAATTAGTGAGGGCAAGTATACAAACTCTCTTTACTTTAATGAGGATATGAATACGAAGCGTTGGGTGAAGTTAACGCTCAATAACTTGAATTATTATCGTAAGTATAAAAAGTACTTTAATAATAAAGGTTTATCCGAATAACAATAAGAAGCCATCTCATTCATTGGAGATGGCTTCTTATTGTCTATACATGATTAAACTTCTGTTAGTTCCACGACAACACCAGAGCGTGCGTCGGCAGCAAACTCGAAAGTCTGCATTTCCCCTTCATTCATACGAGAGATTCCTCCGCGATATACTGGGATAGTCATAATACCGTTTGTGAAATCTTCTGTTTTCATAAAAATCCAAGAACCGTCAATCGGTGCATCCTTTTTAAACTCTCTTTTTATGTTTTCAAGTACTTGTCCTGCAGGTACGAACGGAGAAACTTTTTCACTAGCTTCTTTAATAATGACTGCGGCAGCTAAGCCAGTTGCAACACCAATTAAAAAATCACGTAATTTCATACATCTTTCCTCCTTTTTCTATACCTATATTTTAGCATAGCCTATGGAGTGAATGCACGTTCACACTTTAACAGTTTTAGGAAATGTATCAATATTTCGAATTCGGAAATAAATGTGTTACAATAGGCAAGGAAGAATATTCTACTTCGTGGGGAGAGAGTCATCATGAATGAGGAAACATTACAATTATTTAAAACATTAACAGAACTACCAGGCGCTCCGGGGAATGAACATGCTGTACGTGCGTTCATGCGTTCTGAGTTAGAAAAATACTCGGATGAAATCGTTCAAGATAATTTAGGGGGCATCTTTGGTGTTAAGCGCAGTGAGGTTGCTGACGCGCCGAAAGTGTTGGTTGCTGGACATATGGATGAAGTAGCATTTATGGTTACTTCTATTACAGATAATGGCATGATCCGTTTCCAAACATTAGGTGGCTGGTGGAACCAGGTTATGCTTGCACAGCGTGTAGAAGTTTATACAAAAAATGGCGCAATACCTGGCGTTGTTTCATCTATTCCACCGCATTTATTAACAGATGCAGAACGTGCTAAGCCGATGGATATAAAAAATATGCTTATCGATGTTGGCGCTGACAACAAAGAAGATGCAATGGGTATGGGTGTTCGTCCAGGACAATCTATCATTCCTATTTGTCCATTTACACCAATGGCCAATCCGAAAAAAATTATGGCTAAGGCTTGGGATAACCGTTATGGCTGTGGTCTAGCGATTGAGTTAATGAAAGAAGTACAAAATGAAAAACTAGGATCGCATTTATATTCAGGCGCAAATGTTATGGAGGAAGTAGGTTTACGTGGTGCTCAAGTATCAGCAAATATGATTAAACCAGATTTATTCTTCGCATTAGATGCTTCTCCTGCCAACGATACGTCAGGAGAAAAAAATCAATTTGGACAGCTTGGCAAAGGTACATTACTTCGTATTTTAGACCGCACAATGGTCACACATCGTGGTATGCGAGAATTTATTTTAGATACTGCCGAATCAAATCATATTCCTTACCAGTACTTTGTATCTCAGGGAGGAACTGACGCAGGGCGAGTACATACAGCAAATGATGGTGTTCCAAGCGCTGTTATTGGTGTTTGCTCACGCTATATTCACACGTCAGCGTCCATTATTCATATTGATGATTATGCAGCTGCCAAGGCATTAATTGTTGAATTAGTGAAAAAAGCAGATCGTTCGACATTAGAGACAATTCGCGCTAATGTATAAGAAGTTAACAAGATGCCTTTTAGAGGCATCTTTTTCTATGGAAAGAAAGTGGGGATTAGATGAATATAGCCATTGGGACAATGAATAAAGCGAAGACAGAGGCAGTTGAAGTAATTGCTCGACAATATTTTGAAGATGCCATCTTTACGCATGTGAAAGCTGCTTCTGAAGTGTCAGATCAACCAATAAGTAATGAAGAAACGAGACTAGGGGCGATTAATCGTGCAAAAAACGCCATGAACACAACAGGTGCACAATTCGCATTTGGCTTAGAGGGTGGCGTAACTGAAATAGATGATGAAATGTATGTTTGTAATTGGGGTGCATTAACAGTTTCTGATGGAACAATTTTCACAGCTGCTGGTGCACAAATTATATTACCAAAAGAAATTGCCCAGGAAATAAGAGGTGGTGGAGAACTTGGCCCTATTATGGAGCAATACACAAAACGTCGAGATATTCGTCAAGGTGCAGGTGCTGTAGGTATTTTTACGCAAGGTTTAGTGAGTCGACAGATGATGTTTGAGCATATTGTATCACTATTGGTTGGTCAATATTTGTTCACATTTTCACAAAAATAGTTAAATAGAATTAGTATTCAGCATGTAGTTAGGTTGCATCTGATGAATAATTTTTTTAAAATAGAAAAAAGTTAGCAGAGAAAGGAAGAGGAACATGTCGTTTACCTGGCTAAAAACTATCGGCCTGATGCTTTTACTTCTGGTCCTTTCTGGCTGTAATCAATCGATTGATGACCAAATTGCGAATGGGCTCCAATTAACGGAGACGGTTTTTGCTGAAGAGCCAGAAGAACATACGGAGAAAATTGGAGATATCAAATTATACTTACCTTCAAACTTTAAAGTTGAAGACAGTTCAGATGCTTATAATATTGTGATTTCAAAAGGAAAAGAAAGCTATATTCTTTTTATTAATGATGAAGAAGCACAAGACAGTAAACTTTATTATAATCTTTTAAAAGAAAATGAAGCGGACAAAATTATCGAAGAGTTAACTTATGACAAGAATGGTCGTTTTGGCTTCACTGCGGTTCTAAAGACGGAAGATAAAAATGAGATGGAGCTCATTGTTAGTAGCGGCGGCGTGAAAATGACAACGATTTCTCAGACCAAACATATTGAAACTAATTTGCGTGAGATGACGAAAATTGTACATTCGGTTAAAATGAAGTAAATAGATTGGATTGAACAGACGGTTCACAAACATGTGAGCCGTTTCATTTTGAAGTCAGGATGTGAGAAAAATGAAGCAATTGAAATCAGAACAACTGATAGAGCTATTAAAAAAACGATTGAATGAAGAGAAATACGAATTTCATTTTGATAAAAAGCATGATAAATTACGATTGAATCATAAGACGATTGACAAAGGAATGGAGCTCTCATTACCTGGTATCTTAGCAAAATACAATGATAAGCAAGAGGCAGCGATTGAGGAAGTTGTCTATACGATTGAGCAGACTTTTAATGCGATGGAGCAAGAAAAAGAACAAGGCTTTCAAACGACTACACAAATTTATCCTATTATACGTGCGACTTCTTATCCCCAAGCATCTAAAGAAGGACATGCGTTTATTACAACTGAGCATACAGCGGAGACACGTATTTTTTATGCGCTCGATTTGGGTAAAACCTATCGTTTTATTGATGAATCCATGCTAGAAGCATTACAATTAACGGTAGAGCAAATTCGAGAAATGGCACGCTTTTCAGTAAAGCAATTACCAACCGCATATAAAAAGGATGAGGTAGCAGGTAATCTATTTTATTTTGTCAATGTGAATGATGGCTACGATGCTAGCCGTATTTTAAATGAGAGTTTTTTGACAGACATGCGAGCACTGGTGGAAGGCGATATGACATTGTCTGTGCCACATCAAGATGTGTTAATTATAGGTGATATTCGCAATGAAACAGGGTATGATGTATTAGCACAGATGACGATGCATTTCTTTACTGTCGGTATAGTACCGATCACATCATTATCTTTTATTTATGAAGATGGGGAACTAGAACCAATCTTTATTTTAGCCAAAAACAGAGTGAAAAAGGAGCAAGAAAAACAATGAACGTATTTTACAACAAAGAGCATGTAGGAGATGTCTTGCTAGTTCAATTAGCAACTGAGCCTATTGTGAAAACAGTAGTAGAACGAGCTGGAGATATCGCTATTTTAAAAGAAGCACAAACAGGAGAAATAAAGGCGTTTAATTTATTTAATGCAAGCAGCTACATCCAAACAGATGCAAGAGGCTTAGTGGAAGTGACACCAGAACTAGTAGCACAACTAACTGCAGCCATCGAGAAAAATGGAGCTACAATCAACCTTGATGTTGACTTTTCTCCAAAATTTGTGGTGGGTTATGTGGAAACAAAGGACAAGCATCCAAACGCTGATAAATTAAGTATCTGTTCCGTAAATGTAGGCGATGAGACATTGCAAATTGTTTGTGGTGCTCCTAATGTAGAAGCAGGTCAGAAGGTAGTGGTTGCAAAAATTGGTGCAGTAATGCCTTCAGGTATGCTCATTAAAGCAGGAAATTTACGTGGTGTTGAGTCTTACGGCATGCTTTGCTCAGCTCGTGAATTAGCCATTCCTAATGCTCCTTCTGAAAAAGGAATTTTAGTATTACCGGAAGATGCCACTATTGGTAGTGCTTTTGAAACACCAACTAAATAGAAATGCCTTTATTTGAAAAGGAATTTATTAAAATGTAAATGTTTTATCATGATATTATTCCTTGTATCAAGGTGAAATGCCCTAAATCGTTATGTTACTAATATGCTAGTAGCGTAACGATTTTTTTGTTTAGAATGAGCCTCTAAATGCAAGTTTCAAGAGCGTTTTTATGGTATGCTTTTTGATATAGACATTGAGCTATTAATTATATGAATCAAGCCAATGCTATAAATGAAGTGTAAGAGAAATGAGTGAAACGAAGTGAACTGGTTTAAAAAACAAATTAGTAAATTTATAAATAAAGAAGATGAATATTACGAGTATGAAGAATATTATGATGGCTACGAAGAAGAGCAGACCGAGCAACTACATACGCAAAATGAAGTACCGATGGCTAAGCAGAAGACTTTCCGTTTTCCATTGATTGACGATGATGAAAGCGGGACATCCTACACACCACAAAAAGAAATGTTTGATCAAATGGGTAATGATGATTATGGACAGATTGGTGATTTATCTTTACCGAAGCATTTAAACCACCATATTGTTGACTCCAGTGTTTATGATGTGGAGGTTTCAGGGATTCGTGATTTATTAGCAAATCGTTCAAAACGCACTGGTCGAAAAACAACGATGAAAAGTCAGCCTGTAGAACAGCAATATCGTTCACGCGCAAGCTTAGTGTTTCGGGATGCACAACATGAGACAGTCAATGTTAAGTCTGCGTCTGCACCAGCATCTGTTTCGAAAGAGAAAAAGCAGTGGAAGGAACAAAAAGTTGAAAGCATTTTACCTGAGAATCGTAAACGCTTTGTGCCAACAGATGTACCTTCACCCGTCTATGGATTTGCAAAACCAAGTCCCATCAAAGAATTATTAGATAAAAGAAAAGAAGAATACGAGGAGCAAGAAACCTCGGTACATGATACCGAAATGGTGACGGTTACGAACTCTATAAAAGAAACGACAACAAATGAGGCTAATGAAAATATACTAGAAGAAAAAGAGCCGTCTAGCATAGATCAAATGGTTGAAGTAGAGCAGCATGAAATCATTGAACCTGATGAGCTACCTTTAGCAAATGAGCCTATTCATTTTGATGATGATGTATCGGTAGAGGCTAATGGTGAGCAGCAGAGTATGTCATCTAATATGGCTATACCTCAAACAACATCATTTGCCATGGCCTTTGAAGATCAAGTGAAGGAAGCTGTTCTGCAAGACCAAACAGTTCAACAACTTTCTGCCGATCAATCTGAAATTCACGTGAAAGAAATGATAGTAGAGCAAGTACAAATCGAAAATTCCACGATTCATATCGGAGAGGTAACAGTTGTACAGCCATCGAAGGATGACCCATTACTTGTTGACGACCAATCTGTTGATACGGTGCAGAAGGAAGAAACAAGTCGTATTCCTTTTAATGTCCTCATGTTAAAAACGGATAAAGAAAAATGGAGAATCCAACAGCAAATGAAAAAGGCACAGCCTATTCATGTTGAAAGTACTCAGAAAGCAATGGAAAACGAACCAGTGGATGTGGCGGTAGCCTATGAAGAGGAAGAATCATGTTCTCCAGACAGCGTTGTAATAATAGATCGTCCCCAACCAGCTGATTCACTAACAGAAGAGAATCTTGTTGAATCAATGACCGAGCATATGCCATTGCAAGATGAGTTAGCATCCCATCAATATGCCAAGGACGATACGCGAAATGCTACTACTCCACATAGCTCTGAAGACAATGTAGCGGTCATTACAATGACACCTGTGACAACAATGTCTGGTGTATTAACGCAAGAAAGAACAGAAATTGAAAAAGCCGCTATTGATGAAATTTCAGCTACTACTGAGCCAGAGCTAGAATCAGAACTAGAACGAGGTTTAGAGTCAGAGCTAGAACCAGATTTAGAGCTAGAACCAGAACCAGAATTAACTACCAACACTGATGAAATTTCAGAAATTGTAGCGTATGGTCCTGTACAGTCTGTTGACAAGCAAGAGGAACCACCAGTATCTGAAGTGGAAGCACAGGAAGCTGAAAAACCTGCAAAGCCAGTTCATGTCTATCAAAAGCCTACAGATGAGTATTTAGAGCCACCAGAGGAGAAAACACAGGATACGGATTGGATGGAACAACAGGGAGATACATTGGTCGAGGCACTTTCTTATTTCCAGGTTTCCGCTCAAATTGAATCGATTATGCAGGGGCCAGCTGTTACGCAATTCGAAATAACGGTGAGCCATGGTACAAAGGTTAGTAAAATCCGAAACTTAGCCGATGATTTAAAACTGGCCTTAGCAGCAAAAGATATTCGTATTCAGGCACCAATCCCTGGAAAAAGTTCAATAGGTATTGAGATTCCAAACCGCGTATCTCGTGCTGTTCGCTTGTCAGAGGTGACAAATAGTGCCTCTTTCCTTGAATCGGATTCTCCATTAGAGGCAGCGTTAGGTCTTGATTTAACAGGAAAGCCTGTTACATTAGATTTGCGAAAAATGCCTCATGGCTTAATTGCTGGTGCAACGGGTTCGGGTAAATCTGTTTGTATTAATTCTATTTTGGTTAGTTTATTATATAAAGCTGCACCACATGAGTTAAAACTCATGCTGATCGACCCTAAAATGGTAGAGCTTGCACCATTTAACCATATTCCGCATTTAGTTAGCCCTGTTATTACAGATGTGAAGGCAGCAACGGCTGCACTGAAATGGGCAGTGGAGGAAATGGAGCGTCGCTATCAGCTATTTGCTCATGCAGGTGCACGTGATATTACACGTTATAATGCAATAGCAGATAAAAATAATGAGCATAGCTTGAAGCTACCCTATATTTTAATTGTCATTGATGAGTTAGCTGATTTAATGATGATGTCTCCCGCTGATGTAGAGGAGGCCATTTGTCGAATTGCTCAAAAGGCACGTGCTTGTGGTATTCATTTAATTGTTGCGACGCAAAGACCTTCTGTGGATGTTATTACAGGGTTAATCAAATCAAATATCCCTACACGTATTGCCTTTGCTGTTTCCTCACAAATTGATTCTCGTACCATTTTAGATGGGCAGGGAGCAGAAAGATTACTTGGGCGAGGGGATATGCTATATTTAGGTAATGGTATGTCAGCGCCAGTGCGACTACAGGGAACATTTGTGACAGATGATGAAATTGAAGCCATTATTGAGCATGTTCGTGAGCAGGGAGAGCCTGATTATATTTTCGATCAAGAGGAGTTATTGAAGAAAACTGAGGTGTCCGCAGAACAGGATGATCTGTTTGAAGATGTTTGCCGATTTGTCTATGAGCAAGGTGGCGCCTCAACCTCATTGATTCAACGAAAGTATCATATTGGCTATAATCGTGCTGCTCGTTTAATTGATATGTTAGAATCACATGGCTTTGTTTCGGAGGCAAGAGGAAGTAAGCCGCGTGAAAGTTACATTACAGAAGAAGATTTAATTACTATGTTTGAATAAGAATTGCATTGTTTTCGTCTAGATTATCTAATTTACGTCGATTTTAGTTTTTTTAGAAAAGTTACACATCTATCCTTATGCATAAAAAGTGCTATAATAGACAGGATGTGTTGAATAGTACGTATTTTTTAACACTTGTGAAGGTATTAATACCTAACGATTCGTGAAATAATACGTTACACCTAATAGATGATAGATGGGATATTGAAATTCCCGGGGGGTTTAATTAATGACAGTTTTTCATTTCACAGGCATTAAAGGTTCTGGCATGAGTTCGCTTGCACAAATCTTATTTGATGCTGGTGAACAAGTACAGGGCTCAGATGTCGATAAATATTTCTTCACGGAGCAGCCGTTACGTGAACGTAATATTCCAATTTTTACATTTAATGCAGATAATATTAAAGAAGGCATGACAGTAATTGCAGGAAATGCGTTTCCAGATGATCATCCTGAATTAGTACGTGCCCAAGAAATCGGTGTAGAAATCATTCGTTACCATAAATTTTTAGGTGAATATATTGGCAACTATACATCCATTGCAATCACAGGTGCGCATGGTAAAACATCTACAACAGGCTTGATGGCACATGTTGTAGGCGGTTATAAGCCAACATCTTATTTAATTGGTGATGGTACAGGTGCAGGGCATGAAAATGCTGATTTCTTTGTGATGGAAGCATGTGAATATCGCCGTCACTTCTTAGCCTACAATCCAGATTATGCTGTGATGACTAATATCGATTTTGATCATCCAGACTACTTTGCCAACATAGAGGATGTATATTCTGCATTTCAATCATTAGCGTTACAAGTGAAAAAAGCGATCATCGCATGTGGTGATGATGAACAGCTTCAGCGTATTCAAGCAAAAGTACCAGTTGTCTATTATGGATTTGGTGCTGAAAATGACTTCGAAGCGCGTAATGTAGAAAAAACAACTAAAGGTACAAAATTTGATGTATTTGTTCGCAATGAATTTTATAGTACTTTCTTTATCCCGTTATTTGGGGATCATGCTGTTTTAAATACATTGGCTGTCATTACGCTATGCGAATATGAAGGCATTTCACCTGATATTATTCAGGAGCGTCTACACACATATAAAGGTGTTAAGAGACGTTTTACTGAAACCGATATAGGGGATACTGTTTTAATAGACGACTATGCACACCATCCAACGGAAATTCGTGCAACAATTCAATCGGCACGACAAAAGTTCCCTGAACGTGAGCTAGTTGCTATTTTCCAACCACATACATTTACACGTACCCAAGCTTTTTTACAAGATTTTGCGGATAGTTTGAGCCTTGCAGATACAGCCTATTTATGTGATATATTTGGCTCTGCAAGAGAAACGCAAGGTGCACTATCTATTCATGATTTAGCGTCTCTTATCGAAGGCAGTGCAGTGATTACCACTGAAGGAATTGATATATTAACAAAACATAAAGGCGCAGTATTTTTATTTATGGGCGCTGGTGATGTTCACAAGTTCCAAGATGCTTTTGAAGACGTGCTTACAAACAATGAAACAGCTTAGTCCGTAGGGGTTAAGCTGTTTTTTCTCAAATTTGAGAAGGAATTCCGTTTTTTTTGTCGAAGATAGGGAAAGTAATAGTAAAGACAATTTACTAGCAGGAGGTTATCTTATGGAAGTGATTTTGTATATTGCAGCCATTATTGCTGCAATCGGATTTTTAATTTTATGTGTGAGCGTTGGTATGACATTATTTTCGCTCAAGTCCATTTTAAACAGTTTAGCTGGGACATTATCTGGGATTGAAGGACAAATGGAAGGCATTACGCGTGAAACAACGTCCTTATTAACAAAAACAAATAGCTTAGCAGATGATATTCAACATAAATCGGAACAATTAAATTCAGTTGTTCAAGCTGTTAAAGGTATTGGTGATTCCGTTAATGGTTTAAATAATTCTGTACAGCAAATCACTTCTTCTGTTTCTAAAAGCGTAGAACAAAACGAAGAAAAAATTGCACAGGTTGTACAATGGAGTAATGTGGCGATGGGTATTGCGGATAAGTGGAAAAAACGCAAAATCATTGAGCAAGAGTCAGTTTCTGAGGATGCCTATGCATTTGAAACGGTACAGGTAGAAGAAAAGCCAAAAAGAAAATGGGGTCGTAAAAAATGATAATTATTCAGTGAGTATTACATGCTGACTGAATAAAAATAAAGTCTTAGACATAAGTTGTAGATGCATCTGTGAAAGTAGATGGACAACCAGTCTAGACAAATTTGATAATAAGATGGGGAGGAATTGTTGTATGACAACTCAAAAGCCAAATTTTAACGAAGTAAAGGAACAACAGCTTGAAAGTTCTTTACCTCAGCTTTATCATTCACAAGACTCGATTTATGAAGAGGAGCGTGTAAACATGAAAGATTTTGTGATTGGCGCATTAGTCGGAGGAATCGTAGGTGCTGCGGCAGGTCTACTGTTAGCCCCAAAATCAGGAAAAGATTTACGTAGTGATGTGGCGGTACAAGCTGTTCAGTTAAAAGATAAGAGTGCAGACTTCTCGACAACTGCAAAAGATAAAACGGTTCAACTTTCTAAACAACTTCAAGAACAATCTACACAATTAGTGGAAAAAGTAAAAACATTGAAAACGGCAAAAGCACCAGCTGTTTTTGATGATGGTACGGTTTCCTTTGAGGGTGAAGAACCGCTAGAGGAATTTATTCCTAGTGAGGAACCTAAAGCTCAAGAAATAAAGGAACAAACAGAAGAGACAAATGAAGAAGTACGCGCATAATGCATAATAAAAAGGGATACGTTACATGATAATGATGTAACGTATCCCTTTTTTAAGTGATGGGTGAAGCTTCTAATAGTATTTCTAGTTGATCGCCACCAAATATTTCTGTATCAAAGCTTGCTGGTTGACCATTTCTTAAAATCGTGAAATTCCCTTTAAATGTACCTGGTAACTGCCAATTAGAGAAACGGAATACATCCTGATAAATCCAACGACTGCGATCCTTTTCTCTAAATTCGATAGTTGCTCCATTCGGCACAGTGGACAGTGGTGATACAACGTTTTGATTGACGAGCGCCTCATTTGCTGTTTTCTTAAGTTCTAAAACTTCCTGTTGGAAATGAATAATGATTTTATCCTCTAGCAAAAGGTTCATTTGGTCTGCTATACGTTGTACGGTTGGTAAAGATGGTTGGTGAAAGCTAATGATATCGCCATCTTGAACCGCATAGCTCATTTTAGCTATTTTTCCATTAATCATTAGCTGTGAAGAGAATTCTGGTAAATACAAAGGTTGACTGTCCACTTGAATAGAATAGGATTCAAATTGTTTGACTAAATTCCAGTTGTTCGTGACTTTAAATACATCTTCAATTGTATCAGCTATATCAAAAACTACTCTATCACGATCATTTAAAATTGTATCAAGTGATGCAGGTGATTGATTGACAGTAATTTTTGGCTCAATCACATATTTGGTTTGTTGTATTGTAATTGTTTTTATCGCTGCATCATCAACAAGATCTCTCACTGTAGCTGTTGCAGTTTGCCCATCTTGCCCTTCAATTAGCTGAATAGCATCACCCGATTTAATCAATGTTTTGGTAGATGCCTGTTGGCCATTGACCAATATTTCTGCTGGTTGCCCATGACCACCTGGGATAAAAATATCTTGTCCATTGACACTGACAGATAGCCCAAGTCCAGGTTTTCCATATAATTGCTTTGCTCGTATATTTGCCGCTAAAAAAGCATCCGCCACAGTCATTTCCTTTAATTCAAAAAGGCGAACCACTTGATTATTAACCGTTAAACTCATATATTGAATCGGCATTTTTTTAGCAGCAATCGCAATTCCAATCGGCGTGACTAACTCAGGTGATGCTTTTATATGTTCTTCCTTTGTAAGGTTTTGAATAGCATCAATACCTCGAACAGCGATACGATTTGCTGGTAAGTCAAGGACTTGTCCAAGTTCTGTAGTCAGATTGGGTGTTAAGCTACCACCACCAACTAACATAACGGCTTTCGGTGCGACACGATTATTGAGTCGTAAGATTTCTTCACCAATAGACTTTGCCAGTTGCTTCACTGCAGGCTCAATTGCTAATAACACCTCATTCTTTGGATAAAACTGATCAAATCCTAGGATATCTTGAATTAATATTTCTTCTGCTGTTTGGAGCTGACGTTTTGCCTCTTCTGCTACAGGGAAGTCTAGTAAATAGTGGTCGCTTAATGCTTCTGTAATTTCGTCGCCAGCTGTTGGCACCATACCATAGGCCACAACTGTACTTTTATCAGTGATCGCGATATCAGATGTTCCTGCCCCTATATCAACAAGTGCCACATTTAAGCGACGCATCGTTGGCGGAATGAGCACATTAATGGCAGCAATAGGTTCTAATGTCAGTGCTTCCATTTCTAAATCTGCCCGTTTAAGAGCAGCAATAAGTGATTCCACAACAACGCGAGGTAGGAAAGTGGCAATCACTTCAATTTGTGCTTCATCACCTTGTTGATCGAGCAGACTGCCGATTTCCTCGCCATCCAAGCGATAATAGAGGACTGAATAGCCTACACAATAATAGTGGCTAATCTTTGCATCCTCCTTTTGTTGTAAAAGTTGTTGCTGTGCTTGTTGAACGGCCTGAAGTTCCAAGCGACTAATATCTTCTTCAGTAAAAATAGGCCGATTACGTATATTAATGGTCACACTAGCTTGTTCAGTTTTCAAAGATCGACCTGCGGCAGCCACACTTACCTTTGTAAGAGGACCATGTTTTTCTTCGAGTTCACGTTTTATTTCATTTATTAAATCTGCCACATACATGACATTATGTATTTGACCATCTACCATGGCACGTTCTTTATGCTCTTTCACTAAAATATCTTCCACATGAAAATGGTCATTTTCTTCTTGTAGAATAATCCCGACCACTGAGCGTGTACCAATATCAAGTGCGAATAATTTAGAACTCAATGTAATCGCTTCCTTTCGCGTCATACTTGAAAAATAATTTAGCGAGTTGAAGCGCTAAATTAAAAATGCGTGACATTCTGAACAACATTGATTATAATAATGCTATTATCTAAAAATGTAACATACATTTCAGAGTTCTGAAAGTGTCTGTCATGAGGAGAGGAGCAAGTAAGCATGAGCCAAAAAGATTTAGAAAGCTTACGTAGTCAAATTGACGGTTTAAACTTAGAAATTCTTCGTCTAATTAACGAACGTGCAGCTGTAGTTGATGAAATCGGTAAGATTAAAGAAAAGCAAGGTGTGAATCGCTATGATCCACTACGTGAAAGACACATGCTCGATCTTATTAAAGAACACAATCAAGGACCATTAAACCAAATGACGGTTGATTATATATTTAAGCAAATCTTTAAAACAGCTTTAAAACAATTAGAAGCTGATAAGAAGAAGGAATTGCTTGTATCTCGTAAAAAGAAATCCGAAGATACAGTTGTTAATATCAATGGTGAATTAATTGGACAAGGGAAGCCATCTTTCGTATTTGGTCCTTGTGCAGTTGAGTCGTATGAGCAAGTAGCAGCTGTTGCCGCTTCTATTAAAGCAAAAGGCGAAAAGTTAATTCGCGGTGGTGCTTATAAACCACGTACTTCTCCATATGACTTCCAAGGTCTTGGGCTAGAAGGACTTAAAATTTTAAAACGTGTGTCAGAGGAATATGGTTTAGGTGTGATTACAGAAATCGTAACACCAGGTCATTTAGAGGAAGCATTAGACTATATAGATGTTATCCAAATTGGTGCACGTAATATGCAAAACTTTGAATTATTAAAGGCAGCAGGTGCAACAAATAAACCTGTCCTATTAAAACGAGGCTTAGCTGCTACAATTGATGAGTTCATTCATGCTGCTGAGTATATTATGTCTAAAGGCAATGAAAACATTATCCTTTGTGAGCGTGGTATTCGTACTTATGAAAAAGCAACACGTAATACATTAGATATTTCAGCTGTACCAATTTTAAAACAAGAAACGCATTTGCCAGTATTCGTAGATGTAACGCATTCAACAGGTCGTCGTGATTTATTATTACCATGTGCTAAAGCAGCCATCGCAATTGGCGCTGATGGCGTTATGGCAGAAGTGCATCCAGATCCATCTGTAGCATTGTCTGATTCACAACAACAAATGGACATTCCAACATTTGACGCATTCTATGAAACACTACAAAAATTCATGAAGAATCATGAAATTCATGCTTAATTGTTAACAGCGAACACCGCTTGCTTACTTCGGCAGGCGGTGTTTGTTATATCGTGACAAAATAATGTCTAGAATAGGACTATTAGTACTTGGTTTTTACGTAGTTCTTCTTGAAAATAATATGAAAATTATCGTATGATAAGGCTATAATAGGAAAAAAGGGAGGCACGTACGATGACTGTTACAATTTATGATGTTGCAAGAGAAGCGAATGTTTCCATGGCAACGGTCTCTCGTGTAGTCAATGGTAATCAAAATGTAAAACCAGCAACACGAAAAAAAGTATTAGAAGTAATTGAGCGATTAGAATACCGTCCAAACGCAGTAGCGCGAGGTTTAGCAAGTAAGAAAACAACAACAGTTGGCGTGATTATCCCAGATATTGCAAACAATGTTTATGCGGAGCTGGCTCGTGGTGTAGAGGATATTGCCACGATGTATCGTTATAATATTATTTTAGCCAACTCAGATCAACATGAAGATAAAGAGTTACAGCTACTGGATACGATGCTTGGAAAACAAGTAGATGGAATTGTTATGATGAGTGATGAGGTCACAGAAAAAATGCAACAAACGATGGATCATTCTCCAGTACCGATTGTGCTAGCTGGCTCGGTTGATGAATCGCAGACAATTGCCACTGTGAATATCGATTATTTCCAAGCGGCCTATGAAGCAATTTCATTACTTATTCAAAATGGACATACACGTATTGGTTTCGTAACTGGTCCACTTTCGTATACAATTAACGGAAAATTCAAGCTAGCAGCCTATAAGAAAGCATTGCAGGATGCTGGTTTACCAATAGATGAGGCATTAATTGCCGCAGAAGAGTCTAGCTATGACATGGGCTTAGAGGCTTGGGAAATATTATCTGCTCTCGAACATCCACCAACAGCTTATTTTGCAGGCAGTGATGAGCTGGCAATCGGCTTAATTCATGGCGCACAAGACGCAGGCAAAAATGTTCCAGAGGATATTGAAGTCATCAGCTTTGAGAACTCAAAGCTAGCGCGAATGGTACGCCCACAGCTAACAAGTGTAGCATTACCGCTATATGATATTGGAGCAGTTGCCATGCGCTTGCTGACAAAATTAATGAGCAAGGAGCCTGTCGAGGACGAGGCAGTTATTCTACCCCACCGTATTGAGCATCGACAATCGGTCAAAAGTAAATAATGATTGTAACACGTAAACTTGTGAAGAGTTTGCGTGTTTTTTTATATGGATGGATAGAACTGCAAAAGTGGTGGATAGGACTATAAAAATGAAGGATAGAATTCTAAAAGTAGTGGATAAAACTATAAAAGTGGTGGATAGAACTCCAAAATGAAGAATAGAACTATAGAAGCGATGGATTAAATGCGGCGGGCCATTATCGCTCCAATGAAAAAGCCTCACGTTGATCGTGAGGCAAAAAAAGTTAATCTCTTTTTTCATTTCGAATAATATGTAGCGCTTTGGCTAACATTTGAGCATTCTTCTCTTCGATTTCAGCTTTTCGAGGAATGGGCTCATATAAAGGAATTGGGTCCTCCCAAGTTGGTATAAAAGGAACAGGTGCTTCTGGCTGCCAGCGATCAAGCCATGCCTGAGGGAGTGATCCTGTTGGACATACTTGATCAGTCATTTCCAACCATAACATGGACCAGGCGCGAGGCACCACTCGCCAAATATCATAGCCACCACCACCAACAGCAATCCATTTCCCCTGACAATACTCATGTGCTAATTGATGGGCGAGCCTTGGAATTTCACGATAAATATTCATCGTTCCGTGTAAATGTGTTAACGGATCAAAAAAATGGGCATCAGCACCATTTTGTGTTAACACAACATCGGGCTTGAAAAATTCAAAGACCTCTCGCATGGACTGTTCATAAATATCTAGGAAACTTTCATCCTCTGTGAAAGCATCCATTGGAAAATTAAACGAGGTTCCATAGCCTTGACCATTGCCGCGCTCTGTGATGTTTCCTGTTCCTGGAAAGAGATAGCGGCCAGTTTCGTGAATAGACAATGTACAAACATTTGGATCCTCATAAAAGCTCCATTGGACACCGTCTCCATGATGAGCATCTGTGTCTACGTAAAGTACACGAGCATTGTATTTTTCCTGCAAGTAACGAATAGCAACCGTACTATCATTGTAAATACAAAATCCTGATGCACGACCACGGAAACCATGATGTAGCCCTCCGCCAAGGTTGAGGGCATGTTCGGCTTTACCTTCCATTACATAATCAACAGCGGTTAACGTTCCACCAACGAGCTGTGCACTTGCTTCATGCATATTGGCAAAAATAGGTGTATCTTCAGTGCCAATACCATAGCTTTCACATTGTGCTTCCGATAATTCACCATGTCCAGCTCTTTTCACGATGTCTATATATTTTGGATCATGTGCAAGCAATAACTCTTCTTCCGTTGCAACACGAGCAGGCACAATATCCACATCATCAAGAGCATTGATATTTTTTAATAAATCCATAGTTAGCGTCAAGCGTTTATGATTGAAAGGATGTGTATCTGAAAATTTATATCCGAGTTGTTCAGGCGAGTAAACGAATACGGCCTTTTTCATTATAATGAAACACCTGGTAAATTGGGCCAGAGAACATCAAAGCCCTCTTTGCGAAGGTCTTCAATCATGGCTAAAGGATTCAGTGTTTTTACTCGGACACTTAAAATTTTATTTTGTGTATTTTCAGAATCAGGATAAACTAAGACGCTTTGGACATTGGCATGATGTTGATGAAATATTTTGGTGATTTCAAATAAAACCCCTGGCGTATCTGATACTCGGATTTCGATTTTTGAGCCAGGCTCCGTAGCACCGGTCAGCTCTATATATGTATAGAGTAAGTCTGTTGTTGTCACAATCCCTACTAATTTTCCACCAGAGACAATCGGTAAACAGCCTATTTTCGTTTCATAAAATGTAAGAGCTACCTCTTCAACGAAATCTAGTGGATGACCGATAAGCGGGTCTTTCACCATAATTTCCTCTACTTTTGCATTAAAAACAGGAGAGTGAGGTTCATCCTGTAATGATGACGGTAAGACCTCTTTAATATCTCGTTCAGTAATTACACCTAAAACATGACGTTCCTCATCTATAACTGGTAAATGACGAACTTTTTTTTCACGCATTAGCTTTAGTGCTTCATGCACGGTATTAGTAGGCGCTAATGTGTAAGGCTCATCATTCATAATTTCTTCTACGATCATATACGCATCCCCTTTGTGTTGGTTTTAATACATGAAACGATTTCTAAAACGAAGCCTATCAAATCTTTCCATTGTCTCAGGAGGCACACGTTTTCCTTCACGTGCCATAAGGCAATTTGCTGGATGTGAAGTAATTTCGGGATCATCCGTAGCGAAATATTCAAAGCCGACGGAGCTCATCATTTTCTCCATCATTTTGCGGTAGTCCCAAACATTTAAACCCGTTCCTTTTAAATCCCAATGCCAATAATACTCGGTAGTAATCACCAGATAGTCTTCCATTTCATCTCCCATAAATGAAACGGCTAGCAGAGCCTTACCTGAACCCGTTCCACGATAGTCTGGAATGACTTCAATGGCTCCCAATTCAATCATGTCATCGATTCGATCTTCTGCCCATCGTTCAAGTGGATCAGGATAAAGATAGGTAACATAGCCTACGATAATATCTTCGTTTCGAATAATAATAATACGACCTTCTGGGAGCCCTGCAATTTCGATGATGGCCTGCTGCTGCTGTTTTGGAGGTCTGAAGGCAACCAAGCCCTCATGGAATGAATATGTAGCTAATTTTTCTGGAGGTACAGGTCCTTCCACATACACAGTACCATGCTTAGTTTCCTTTGTGACAGAAAAAAAAGTTTTTTTATGTTCCATAATTACACCACCTGAGTTTAATAATTCCATTATAGCTGATTTCTTGCGGAAAAACGCTTATTTTTGCAAAATATACCTGTATTTTTGGAAAAGTGAAAATATTAAGACAATCCATCAAAATTCGTGTAAAATAAAAATATAATGCTTCTGTTATTTAACAGATGAAAGTAGTGTGATTAAGAATTCTATCATTATTACAGTAGTAAACTGTTATATAACAAAGGCTGTATATCAAATTTGCTTTTACGATTATTTCTACATTTCAACAGGGGGGATTGTTGAAATTTAGACAAATGCAAAAGCAAAGAAAGGGGTAGTTTTATGGGGATGAAAATGAAGGAGAAGCTAATGGCTTTACCTGGTCAACACCATTTAACGAATTACGAAGAAGTAGCAAAGTCTCATAATTGGACGAATACGGAAAAGGCATTTAGCTGGTACGAAACAGGTTTAGTAAATATGGCGTATGAGGCAATTGATCGTCATACAGAAACACATCGTAAAAATAAGGTGGCACTTTATTTTAATGATGGTAAACGAAAAGAGGCTTACTCTTTTAATGAAATGAAGAGATTAACAAATAAAGCGGCAAACGTTTTTAAATCAGCTACTAGCCTACAAAAGGGTGATCGTTTATTTATTTTTATGCCACGTTCACCTGAGCTTTACTTTTCATTGTTAGGTGCACTGAAAATGGGTGTTATTGTTGGACCATTGTTTGAAGCTTTTATGGAAGGAGCTGTGTATGATCGTCTGGCAGATAGTGAGGCGAAAGTATTAGTCACAACACCAGCGTTGCTTGAACGTGTGCCATTAGCCAAATTGCCTCAGCTAGAACATGTTTTTTTAGTTGGGGAGGATATTGAGGAAACAGCTCAAATTCTAGACTTTAATAAACATTTAAAAGAGGCTTCGGCACGATTTGAAGTGGAGTGGGTTGAGAGAGAAGATGGGATGATTCTTCATTATACTTCAGGTTCAACAGGTGCTCCAAAGGGTGTGTTGCATGTCCATAATGCAATGATTCAGCAATATCAATCAACACAGTGGGTGCTTGATTTACGGGAAGACGATATCTATTGGTGTACAGCCGATCCTGGATGGGTTACTGGAACAGCCTATGGTATTTTTGGGCCTTGGTTAAACGGTGTGACAATGCTAATTGTTGGCGGAAGATTTTCACCGCAAGCATGGTATCAAGCCATTGAGGATTATGGTGTAACAGTTTGGTATAGTGCGCCAACTGCGTTCCGTATGCTCATGGGGGCAGGTAGTGGTTTACTCGAAAGCTATGATTTATCCTCTTTACGACATGTGTTATCTGTCGGTGAGCCTTTGAATCCAGAAGTTATTCGTTGGGGAATGGAGGAATTAGGACATCGTATACATGACACATGGTGGATGACCGAGACAGGAGCTCATATGATTTGTAATTATCCTTCGATGGATATTAAGCCGGGTTCGATGGGGAAACCTCTTCCAGGTATTCATGCAACGATTGTTGATGATGCTGGCAATGAAGTGCCACCCTTTACAATGGGTAATCTAGCTATTCAACGTGGTTGGCCGGCCATGATGCGCCAAATTTGGGGCAACCCAGAGCGCTATGAATCTTATTTCCTAAAAGGACAATGGTATGTATCCGGTGATTCGGCTTATATGGATGATGATGGTTACTTCTGGTTTCAAGGACGTGTGGATGATGTCATCATGACAGCTGGTGAACGTGTAGGACCGTTTGAAGTAGAAAGCAAGCTACTTGAGCATCCAGATGTAATCGAAGCAGGTGTTATCGGGAAGCCAGATCCAGTGCGGGGGGAAATCATTAAAGCCTTTGTATCTTTACGAGAAGGGGTTGAACCTTCTGATGCATTGATTGAAGATATCCGTGATTTTGTTAAGAAAGGTTTATCTGCACATGCAGCACCGCGTGAAATTGAATTTAAGGATAAATTGCCAAAAACACGTAGTGGTAAAATTATGCGTCGTGTATTGAAAGCATGGGAATTAAATTTGCCAACTGGTGATTTATCGACGATGGAAGATTAAACAAGTAAGCTAACAACAATTGATATTTATACAACATATGCATAAAAGGAAGGCAAGGATTCATTCGATGAACGAAAGGATTCTTGCCTTCTTTTTTCTGACTTTACAATGTTACATAAGCATTCTAAAGATGAAGTAAAGTCTACAGAGAAAATATATAATTTTATAAAAATTCAGTTGACTTAATAAATATGCAGACGTATACTATTTTTAACTTATTTCAGAGGTGAGTGCATTGAAAGTAGGTATTGTTGGAGCAACTGGATATGGTGGACTAGAGCTTATTCGATTTTTACATAACCATCCGGCTGTGGATCAGATTGATTTATTTACCTCATCAGAAGAGGGTGTACTTTTTTCTTCAAAATTTGGTCATCTTATTACGATAGTAGATACGCCATTACAAAAAATAGAGTATGACACTTTAGAAAAATTTGATGTTTTGTTTACGAGTACACCATCTGGCGTGACTAGTGAGCTTTTACCGCCATTGATTGGAAAAGGACCAAGATTAATCGATTTATCTGGTGATTATCGCTTAAAAAATCTCGCAAGCTATGAAGCATGGTATGGCAAAAAAGCGGCACCATCCCATAGTGTGCAACAGAGTGTGTATGGCTTAACGGAATGGAATACAGAACTTATCCAGCAAGCAACACTTATTGCTAATCCAGGCTGTTACCCAACAGCGGTTTTGTTATCCTTATTGCCACTTGTAAAAGAGCGGTTGATTAATCCGAGCTTTTTAGTGATTGATGCTAAGAGCGGTATTTCGGGAGCTGGCAATAAGCCATCACAAACGACCCACTTTAGTGAGGCGAATGAGAGCTTTTCAATCTATAAAGTAAATACACATCAGCATATACCAGAAATCGAACAGGCACTTTCCATGTTTGCTCATGTAGATACAACGATTACTTTTAATACGCATTTGGTGCCAATGACACGGGGGATTTTGGCGACATCCTATGCACCTGTTATGCCTGGCATTACAGAGGCACAATTGATCACTTGTTTACAGACAACCTATGAAAAGCATCCATTTGTTCGAGTAGTTACGGATGCAAACGGTTTAGGGACAAATCGTGTGAAAGGATCAAACTATTGTGATATTTTGGTAAAAGTTGATTCCCGTACGAATCGTGCCACGATTGTCAGTGTAATTGACAATCTTGTCAAAGGGGCAGCAGGGCAAGCCATTCAAAATATGAATGTGCAATTTGATTTACCACAAACGACAGGGCTAGATGTTGTACCGTTCTTTATTTAACAGCATGCAGGGAACTGTATGCTTGTCTTATTTTATCCATCAAAGGAGGAATTTCGAATGACAGTCACTACGTTAACAACTGTAATGAAGAAATTATCAAGTAAAAATATCGTTTCACCAAAAGGCTTTAAAGCGGCAGGATTACATTGCGGTTTAAAGCATAAGAAAAAAGACTTAGCACTTTTAGTAAGCGAAGTACCCGCAAGTGTAGCTGGTGTTTTTACAACAAACGCTGTCCAAGCAGCACCATTAAAAGTCACGAAAGAAGTTGTCTATACAACAAAGAAAATGCAAGCAATCGTTGTGAATTCTGGCAATGCGAATGCCTGCACTGGTAAACAAGGGGTTAAGGATGCCCAAACGATGCAGGCGTTAGCTGCTGAAAAGCTAGGAATTGCACCGAATTTGATAGGTGTTTGTTCAACGGGTGTTATTGGCGAAATAATGAAATTGGAGCCAGTTGCTAATGGTATTCAACAGCTAGAGCCAAAAGATAATTTAGAAAGTGCCATTGACTTTGCACAAGCTATTTTGACGACAGATACGGTTATGAAAAACACAAGCTATAGTACAACGGTGGATGGCAAGGAAGTCATTATCGCTGGTGTTGCAAAAGGTTCAGGCATGATCGAACCGAATATGGCAACAATGCTTGGTTTTATTACAACTGATGCCAATATTGAATCTGATGTGTTACAAGCGGCTTTTTCAGCTATTACAAATTTGACATTTAACGCTATTACAGTGGATGGGGATACATCCACTAATGACACAGTGGTTGTATTGGCAAACGGTTTAGCGGGAAATGATACTCTAACGCCTGAGCATCCAGACTGGCAAAATTTTTATTACACGTTGCAAACAGTGGCGGAAGATTTAGCAAAAATGATTGCCAAAGATGGAGAAGGGGCAACAAAGCTCATAGAAGTGGAAGTTGTTGGGGCAATTTCAGATGAAGAGGCACGAAAAATTGCTAAAACTGTCGTGGGTTCACCACTTGTGAAGACGGCCGTTTTTGGCTGTGATGCTAACTGGGGGCGTATTATTGCTGCGGTAGGGTATAGTGGAGCAACTATAGATCCAGATAAAATTACTATTCAAATTGGTGGTGCCACAATGGTTGAAAACGGTGAGCCAATTGCTTTCTCTGAAGATGCGTTAATTCAAATATTAAAAATGCATGAAGTAAAAATCTATGTGTCTCTTGGTCTGGGTGAAGGCGAGGGGCATGCTTGGGGATGTGACTTAACATATGACTACGTCCAAATCAATGCCTCATACCGCTCGTAAACGTATGGTGATTAAGCTTGGAGGCAGTACACTGGAAGGGTTAAATGAAGCTTTCTTTGATAATTTTAAAAGGTTACAAGAAAGTGGGGTAGAACTGATTATCACCCATGGTGGTGGTCCAGCCATTAATCGCGAACTGGCTGCTCGAGGTATACAATCACATACATTAAATGGCATACGTGTTACGAATGAGGCGGCTATGAAAGTTGTCCAATCGACTTTAATCGGTCAAGTGAATCCTGCGCTAGTTCATGAATTAACACATGCAGGTATAGCTGCTCTTGGGTTAAATGGCTTTGATGGTCAATTGATGGTCGCAGACTTTTTAGATCAAGCTATTTATGGCTATGTTGGAGCTATCAAAACCATCAATACATCATTATTGGAAATGTTAATGAGTGGGGGGATTGTTCCAGTTATTGCTTGTGTAGGTGCTAACGAAGCAGGTCAGGCTCTCAATATAAATGGTGATACAGTGGCAAGTGAAATTGCGCTAGCGATAGGGGCAGATAGCTTATTACTCGTAACGGATGTGAGTGGTATTCGTATTCAGGATGAATATCAATCAATAGCTACACCTGCTCTCATCGATCAGTGGACAGAGCAGGGGCATATATACGGAGGAATGATTCCGAAAGTACAAGGGGCTATTGACGGTTTACGTGCAGGTATTCCTTCTGTGCAAATTGTGGGAGAAACATTAATAGGGACAACGATTATCGCTTCGAGTAAACTTCATTCGCCCTAGAGTTCTAATAAGATAATGTGATAAGTATAGTTGTTGAAAGAAGACTATTTCTAATGATAGTGGAGATGATAACATGAGTGCTTTATTTGGGAACTACGGTAAGCGCCGCGCACAAATTGTCAAAGGACATGGGACCGTTGTGGAAGATTCTACAGGGAAACAATATTTAGATTTTACTAGTGGAATTGCTGTAGTGAGCCTTGGTCATGCCCATCCAGCCATTGTGCAGGCACTGCAAGAGCAAAGTGAAAAGCTATGGCATATATCAAACCTTTTTGATATACCGGGTCAGGAGAAGGTAGCACAAAAATTAATCGCCCATACGCACTTTGCTCATGCCTTTTTCTGTAATAGTGGAGCAGAGGCTAATGAGGCGGCTATTAAATTAGCGCGGAAGCATACAGGAAAACATCATATTATTACATTTGAAAAATCCTTTCATGGTCGTACCTTTGGCGCCATGTCTGCAACAGGTCAAGGCAAAGTACATAATGGCTTTGGACCACTCGTAGAAAAGTTTACGATTTTGCCATTCAATGACGTGGCCGCACTTGAAGCAACCATTGATGATTCGGTAGCAGCTATTATGCTGGAAATGATTCAGGGAGAGGGCGGTGTCAATAGCGTATCAGCAGAATTTGCAGCAGCTATTACAAAAGCTTGTGATGACAAAGGGATACTGCTAATTATTGATGAAGTACAAACAGGTATTGGACGAACGGGCACACGCTATGCCTTTGAACAAACGGTATTAAAACCACATATTATGACATTGGCAAAAGGATTAGGCGGTGGTTTCCCTGTTGGCGCCATGCTAGGAACTGCCGAGCTTCATGCGACATTTAGCCCTGGAACACATGGTACAACATTTGGTGGAAACCCTCTTGCAATGAATGTAGCACAAGCTGTTTTGAGCCATGTATTTGAGCCGGAATTTTTACAGCAGGTACGAGAAGTATCGGCTTATTTTGTGGCTCAGCTAAAAGCAAATTTACCTTCTAGCTATACCATTCAGGGACAGGGTCTGTTGTTAGGGATTGGTTGTGGTAATACAGAGGTAGCACCTTATATTGCCGCAGCAGAAGAGCGTGGTCTTTTATTAGTGGGGGCAGGACCAACTGTTATTCGCCTCTTGCCACCATTAACGGTCACAAAGGAAGAGATTGACAAAGCAGTGGCTATTTTAAAGACGATTTTACATTGAACGAATAGAGGATGGGTTATAATTAATTGTCCATGATGAAGGCTAGACATTTTCAATTAACAAAGCTATATAAATAGATAACCCGAACTATTACGAAACACTAGATGAGCGTTTCGTTAAATAGTTTGGGTTTTTCATTGGATAAAATCCTCTTGTACCAGCCGCCTTGTGTTGTTAAAAAGTTATTGGAGCTGTTTTACTAAAGTGCTCACTAATTCGGGTAGCCACTTTTCAAGCTGACTAAATGTAAATCCTGCTTTCTCTGCTTTCTCATTCGACATATACCAGTCTGCAGGAACTCCGTAGGGTGACTGTGATTCCTCATTTCCGCCAATAAGTGAAATTTTTGCACGCTTACCACTTATCTCTTCAATCATAGCTATTAGATCCTTAAGTGATATAGTACCAGACGCAGTAGCGTTGTATGGACCTTCTATAGGAGTAACACCAGTAAAATATAAAAATGCAGCTGCTTCCTCATCTGTAATATAGCTCATTTTTGCATCTATGTTTGGTAGAGTGATCGGTTGATCCTGTAAAATACGTTCAACATGGAAATGTAAACGATGTGTATAGTCATGTTCCCCCATCACAATCGGAAAACGTACAGCGACAACTGGGAACGAAGCCTCTTTAAATAAGACAGCCTCTGCTTGTCGTTTGCCCTCGCCATAAGAAAATTCCTCTTGTTGACCCATGCGAATTTGATACTGGAATGGGTCAAAGTCTTCTTCCTTTTTCATCTTTCCATCTACTTCATAGGTTGAAAGAGTAGAGGTGAAAACCAGTTTTTTAGTTTTCCCCTTTAATAGCTCACAAATTGCTTGTGCCTCGTTGGGAGAATAGCAAATATTATCATAAACAATATCCCATGTAGTATTAGCTAGTGCCTGTGCTAAAGCGTCGCGATCATTACGATTGGCCACTAATTGCTTAACATTTGTACCAAAGGGATTACCGCTTTGACCACGTGTTAAAATCGTTACATCATGTCCATTTTGAATACAAAGTTCCACCAGCTTTTTACCAAAAAAACGTGTGCCTCCTAAAACTAATATGTTCATATTTTTCCACCCCTTCAAAATAGTAGTCCTCTTTATAATGACAAAAAAACAGACTTACTACAATTCATAAGTAATGATGTAGTAAGTCTGTTTAGCTAGATTGTTTTATTCGATTGCTTTATGCTAAGCAACATAGATTAGCGTCTTGTTGTTGATGTGTCAGGAGGGGGGGTGTTGCCATTGTCTCCTCCATTTGAGCCATCTTCCGGGTTTTCAGTTCCATTGCCATTGTTACCAGAGCCCTCGCCGTTATTAGAGCCGTTGCCGTTATTACCAGAGCCGTTGCCATTATTAGAGCCATTCCCATTATTAGAACCATTACCGTTACTACCAGAGCCATTGCCATTTGTAGGTGGCGTTGTTGGTGGAATTGGTTCTTGCTCGTTTTCCTCTGGGTCAGGTTCATTTTCGCTACCACCAGTAGAAACAACATTAGACTGTGGTGATGTTAGACCTGTAATGTCTACAGCGACCACAACATATGCTTGTCCACTAGCAACAGAGATACTTTGTGTTGACTCTAGCACAGACGTTACAAGTGTGTTACCACCATTCGTAACGTTGTAGATACGATAACCAACAACATCATTTGATGACTCTGACCATGATAATGTCGAGCCATTTACTGTAGCTGTTACAGCTGCTGGTGGGCTATCGTCCGCTGGGAAATCAACTGCTGATACAGATGAATTCGACAATGTTGAATTCTTTGGTAATAGACTAGCTGGGTTACCACCAAGTCTTCCTAGCATTCGTTTGATAAATGCTTGATTAATGCCTGCACCACCTGATTTAACAAATTCTGCTGGTGTATTTGGCAGAGCATTATAGGTTTTTCCTTTAATCGTTACAACACTTGAAGATGCTAAGCTATCATCAGGCTGTGACGGTAAAAATACTTTCGCATTAAATAAATCTGAACGTACAAGACCTGCGTTTGCACAAGCGGCAGAAGGTGCCATACCTGAAATACCACAGAATGAAGCAGTCACAACATTTTTAGGCGCCTTAAAGCTTGTCGGCGGATCAATTAATTGAGGGTCTGCATCATAAACAGCATTCATTAAAGTGCCCCATAGCTTATTGACACGAACACTTGGCTGTAAATACGTATTGTTAAATGCATAAAGTGTACGAGGCTGATCGTACCCCATCCAAACACCAAGGGATACATTTGGATTATAGCCAACTAACCAAACATCTTTATACTCTTGAGAAGTCCCTGTTTTTGCAGCGAAATCAGAAGAGAATTTTAACGTATTTCGTGCCATTGTCCCTGTTCCCTTCGTTAGAACATCACGTAACATATCTGTCACGATATAAGATGTTTCGGGACTGAACACTTGGACAGGTTCCACTTCATGTTGATAAACAATATTTCCTTCTTGGTCTTCAATTCGATCAATCATATAAGCATCAATGAATTGTCCACCATTTGCAAAAGTTGCAAAGGCATTTGTGTTTTCTTCAACAGTAGTCCCTTCACTTAAAGCACCGATACCCGTTGCTAAGTTTGTAAAATCATCAGGATGTAATTTTGTGAATCCCATTTTTACTAATAAATCAGCAGGGCGTCTATTAATAATGTCATTATATAAACGGAGCGCTGAAATATTTTGAGAGTCTGCTAATGCCTCACGAGCTGGAATAAGACCTCGTTCATCACTCGTAATATAGTTACTTGGACTCCAGGAACCAATCGAGAATTTCACATCAACGAGTGGGCTACCTGCACCGATTACCCCATATTCTATAGCAGGAGCGTAAACAAGTAATGGCTTCATAGTAGAACCGTTAGAGCGAAAAGCCTGTGTAGCGTGGTTTACTTGTGTTGTTTTAAAGTCTCGACCACCGACAAAGCTTAAAATTTTCCCTGTAGTATTTTCTATTAAAATACTGCCCACTTGTACAGGCATCTCAATATCTATTTCTTCACCAGTGACAGGATCTTTTCCTTTACCAGTATACGTATGACCGTAATACTGGAAGTCCTTCGCGGCCTTTTGCATGGAATCATACATATCTTTATTAATGGTTGAGTAAATACGATAGCCCTTTGAACGAACATCACGATCTGCTAAAATTGTGTATTTATCCTTTAGTTTTTTTTCTGCTTTTAATCGTTCTGGGTCAACCCCATCTTCTTTTGCTAGTTTCTCTGCAATAATTTCTTTTGCACGAGCTTCAAGCTCATATGTTAGCCATGGGTAACGATCCTCCGCACGCATTTCTGGTCCGCGGAAATCTGCCGCTATATCATAATCTAAAGCTTCTTTGTATTGCGCGTCGTCAATATAACCAGCTTCTTTCATACGATATAGTACCGTTTTCATACGATCAATACCCGGCTTTAAAGCTTCTTCACTTTTCAGTTCACCTGTATTCGTAAAAGGTGTGTAGGCAAATGGTGCCTGTGGAATACCAGCTATGTAAGCAGCTTGTGGAAGAGATAATTCTTTAGCTTTCACACCAAAAATCCCTTCAGCGGCTGTTTCAACACCAGCGATATTTCGACCTGAAGAGTTACGACCGTACGGAATAATATTTAAGTAAGCCTCTAATATTTCTTCCTTCGTCATAAAATGTTCTAAACGCATTGCCAGTAAGATTTCCTTAGCTTTACGTTCATAGGATACTTCGTTTGTTAGTACTTGGTTTTTAATAAGCTGTTGAGTAAGGGTAGATCCACCTGTTTGCGTAGCAGAGTTAGTGACATCTTGTAATAAACCACGAACAACCGCCTTTGGTACTATGCCGTTATGATCGCGGAAATATTCGTCTTCTGTTGCTAGAACAGCATTCACAACATCTGGTGCTACATTGCTAAGTGATGTTTCACGGCGATCCAAATCTGTCCGTAACTTCCCAATATAAATATCGTTGGCAAAATAAATTTCACTGGTTTCTTCATAACTAAAAATTTGATTGCGCAACTCTTCTTTTGAGCGTAATGGCTCTTCTTTTACGAGAGAAGCGAAATACCCAGCTCCAACTGATCCGACAAATACAGTGCCTACCAATGCAAAGACTAAAAATAGTAAAAATAAGTTCCAGGTAACACTACCTGAAATACGTAATTTCTTCATCCATTTTTGTTCAAGTAATTCATCGATCTTCGCATTGATTTTTTCAATCCAATCTTTCAATGTATCGACCTCCTAAAATCTTGTCTATTATAGCACATAATGTTTTAGCTCGAACATAGTTATTGACTTTGAAATAGATTCGTATAGAATAATGTTTATAGTTTTCTAGTGATGAAGAGTTTGCAGTAGTATCTATATTCCCTGTTTAGAGAGCCAGTGGTTGGTGAAAACTGGTCATAGTGTAGAGACGAATTACGTGCTTGGAGCTTAGACGTGCGCGCCTGCGATAAAGGCGGTTGAATGAAGTGGAAGATGGATGACATCTTCAAGCCGGGTGGTACCGCGTTAGTTTGTAACTTAACGTCCCTGCATGCAATTATTTGCGTGTAGGGACTTTTTTATTTAAATAAGCCCATACACGTAACGCATTTCAACCATTTTTAGGAGGAATTAATATGACAAACGAATTATTACAAGATTTAGAATGGCGTGGTTTGCTATACCAACAAACAGATGCAGAAGGCATGGCAAAATTATTAGATGAGCAATCAGTATCCTTGTACTGTGGAGTAGATCCAACAGCAGACTCCATGCATATAGGACATATTGTTCCATTGTTAACACTTCGTCGATTCCAAAAAGCTGGTCACCGTCCAATTTTACTTGTTGGTGGTGCAACAGGGATGATAGGTGACCCATCTGGTCGTTCAGAAGAGCGCCAATTACAAACAGTAGAGCAAATCGATAAAAATGTCCAAGGAATCCGTAGCCAATTAGAACGTATTTTTGATTTTGCAGAAGATGGCAACGGTGCACAGCTTGTGAACAACCGCGACTGGATTGGCAATATCAATACAATTGAATTTTTACGTGATTACGGTAAATTAATTAACGTAAACTACATGTTAGCAAAGGATACGATTGCTTCTCGTCTAGACACAGGAATCTCTTTTACAGAGTTTGCATACACGTTAATCCAAGGTATTGATTACAATCATTTATACAATCACTACAATTGTCGTATACAAGTAGGTGGCTCTGACCAATGGGGTAATATTACAACAGGCTTAGAAGTTATTCGTAAAACACATGAGGAAGAAACGAAAGCATTCGGGATTACGATTCCTTTAGTAACGAAAGCAGACGGCACAAAATTCGGTAAAACAGCAGGTGGTGCTGTATGGTTAGATAGTAAGAAAACATCTCCATATGAGTTCTACCAATTCTGGATCAATGCTGCTGATGCAGATGTGATCAAATACTTAAAAATCTTTACGTTCCTTTCTCGTGAAGAAATTGAAGCATTAGCAGTCTCTGTAGAAGAAGAACCACATTTACGTAAGGCTCAAAAAGCACTTGCAGAAGAAATGACTCGTTTAATTCATGGTCAAGAGGCATTAGAGCAAGCCATTCGTATTACAGCAGCTTTATTCTCAGGGGATTTAAAAGCACTTTCAGCTGAAGAAATGAAGGATGCATTTAAAGATGTTCCTTCTATTGAAATGGCTAAAGTGGACAAAAATATTGTAGACCTTCTTGTGGAAGCAGGAATCTCATCCTCAAAACGTCAAGCCCGTGAGGACGTATCGAATGGTGCGATTAGTGTAAATGGTGAGAAGGTGACGGACTTAGAATATGTATTCGATGCCAAGGACCGTTTAGAGGATGCATTCAGCATTGTGCGTCGTGGTAAGAAAAAATATCATATGGTGAAGTTCGTTTAATTTCTATAAATGAAAAAGCAACATCCTCTTGTTTTGGGGGATGTTGCTTTTTCATTTATAAGAAGCTTGGAGGTTTTATCTGTTTATATTCTTTAGGATGCAATAGGTTCGCAAGCTTTAAGGCACCTTCGATCAGCCGTGGAGAGGGTCGGCAATACAGCCATTCTTCCATTACGTGAAGCTTTTTCATTTGAACGGCATGTAGCTCTTTAGCATGTGGACGTTTTAATAAATTAGCAGGCTGTATACGCTCAAATGCTACACCTACCCAAGCCATCATAATGTAGTCGGGCTTTCGCTCAACGACATCTGCCCAATCCGTTTGAACACTGGCAAGATCTACATCTTGAAATAAATTAACCCCACCTGCAATAGCACTAATTTCCGTAAGCCAGTTTATTTTTCCTGGTGTAAAAATAGGATTGGGCCACCATTCCCAATAAAGAGTAGGTTTCTTTTGGATAGTCTGTGCAATGGAACGCATCTTTTCGATAGAATCCATGTATTGTTCGGCGATGGCCTGTGCATGTTTTTCCACATGACAAGCTCTTCCAAGTGTCAGAAGGTCCTGAGCAATCTCCTCTAGTGAGTTTGCATTAAAAATGATGTGGGGAATCTTTCTTTCTTTCAATGCTTCAATATTTCTTTCCATCCCAGGCACACTTAAGGAAGCTAGGACAAGGTCAGGCTGTAATGCCTCTAATGCATCCATATTAATGGATAAATCTGGTCCAAGCTGTGGTAAATCTTTAACCGTAGCTGGCCAATCAGAAAAATCATCGACACCAACGAGCTGGTCTGTCAGCCCTAAATAAGCGACTAATTCTGTATTGCTAGGACAAATTGAAATTAAACGCATATCGTTTTTCTCCTATTCTTTTTAAGAAAAGTATAGCGAGAGTTTCTAGTATAGACAATGTATGTATACTGAACCTATAAAAAAGTGGAGAAAACAAGCGTTTTCTCCATCTATTGTCATGGTAGGCTTATATGAATTCCTCGATTAAGAAAGGACAACCGCTTCGAGTGACTCCTCTTTTTTCGCAAGAGGCCCCATTGCATTAGTAATGATTTGTTTAATATCCTCTAGTGTTGCTTTACGAGGGTTAGTCTCAGCACAAACATCCAGCATTGCATTTTTCGCTAAGATTTCGATATCCTCATCTTTTGCACCCAATGCACGGAAGCCGCTAGGAATATTTAAATCTTGTGATAGCTTTTCAATAGCTGTAATAGCCTTTTCAGCGGCATCACGTTTACTTAATCCTTCCACATTCTCTCCTAATAATTCAGCGATACGAGCAAAGCGTTCTGTACGTGCTGTTACATTGTAGCGGCAAACATGTGGCAATAAAATAGCATTGCACACGCCATGTGGTAAATTATAGTAGCCACCTAATTGATGAGCAATCGCATGCACGTAGCCAAGCGATGCATTATTAAAGGCCATTCCTGCTAAAAATTGAGCATACACCATTTGCTCACGCGCTTCTAAATCAGCACCGTTCGCATAAGCACGCGGTAAAAATTCAGGAACGAGTTGAAGTACTTTTTCAGCACATGCATCTGTAATTGGCGTAGCATTAGTAGAAACAAAGGATTCAATCGCATGTGTTAATGCATCTACGCCAGTAGCCGCAGTTAGAGCCGGTGGTAAGCCAATCATAAGCTCGGGGTCATTAATGGATAATAACGGTGTTACATGTTTGTCAACAATGGCCATTTTCACTTTACGTGCTGTATCTGTAATAATTGTGAATCGAGTCATTTCACTTGCTGTCCCAGCAGTTGTATTGATTGCAATTAATGGCACCAATGGATTTTGTGATTTGTCAACGCCTTCATAGTCATGAATGCGTCCACCATTCGAAGCAATAAGTCCGATACCTTTTGCTGCATCGTGTGCGCTGCCTCCTCCAAGAGAAACAATGGAATCGCAGTTTTCAGCATGATATACTGCTACACCATCTTCAATATTCTGATCTGTTGGATTTGGTTCTGCTTTAGGGAAAATTGCTACATCGATTCCAGCAGCTGTAATGATGTTTGCAATTTGTTCTGAGAGACCTAATTTGTGTAATCCCTCATCTGTTACGATTAATGTCTTTTTCACTTCTAAATCGTTTAAGCGTTTACCAACTTCTTGAATTGCTCCAGGTCCAAATAAGTTTGTTTTCGGCATAACAAATTGCTTTAGAACGTCTGACATATTTCCAACCCCTTTTAAAAAATTATTATTGCTTGAATGATGGTGAACCACCTTTCGGAATTCATCGTATTCTATTTTTTGTAAAAGTTCAACTCGTATTTTTATTAAAATTGTTCATTTTATTTATGTTATTATTTCACAAAAAAGTTAAGGTGTTGAAAGGGCGTTTAGAAAGTAGTTTTGTATAAGAATATTGAATTTAATGTGGTTTGAAAAATATTTTACTATGAAAGTAAAATATATTTTTTAGAAAATGGTTCTATTTTTATGAGTAGTTGAATAGTAAATAACTGATATTTTGTTTTTATTATTAAGGTAGTGATTATGTTATTTTGAAACGGTGTAATTACTATTTTAAAGTACATAAGATTGTCATCATATGAGAGGGGAATAATTATTGTTCGTTATAATGAAATACGTCTGCGCTAAAAAATAGTGGCTTTATTTTGAAGAAATTTGTGGAAATAAAAGTTCTTGCATTAGATTAATTTTATAGTTAGAATGGTTAATAGTTAGATAATCTAATTAAAAGGTGATTCAATGACAAAACTTAAGAAAACGTACACAAATGAAGATGATTTACCAGTGTTAGGGGTAGAGCCATATATTGAACTGATTCAGGCGTCCTCTTCAAGTGAGACAAATCAAGAAGATGCAAAATTGGGATTAATGTTGTTATGGTTAAGTGATCATGTTTTAGATGTAACAGACAATGAGTTAGCTCCTTTTGGAATTACAGAAAGTAAATTGGACTTATTACTATTGCTGACACTACATGAAGAGAGACGTGCGACTCCGTCTGCTTTAGCTAAACGATTGGGAATTACGAGGGCATCAGCAACATCAATGCTGGATTGGCTAGAAAAGAGAAATCTTGTTGTACGGAATCATAGTAAAGAAGATCGGAGGAAGATCTATGTAAGTTTAACTGATGAAGGGCATACTTTTATCGCTGAGGTTTTACCGACTTATTGGTCGTCATGTGCTTCTAATTTAATCGATTTGGAACCTGATGAACGAAAAGTATTCGAGAAATTAGTGAGTAAATTATTAAAATCTATACAAAGAAAACTAAAGGTGGAACGTTAAACTGTAGCTATATTGATACAGTTTAATTTTTAGTTGTTTAATTAGATTATCTAACTATAAGCTAATCAAACTAAAAGGGTGATTTATTTAATGAACATTGTAATTTCAGGAAATCGCGCAAATTATACTTTAATGACAACTATTCTAGCCTGGACAGGTATGGTGGTGATGTCGAGCCTCTATTTAACAATACCTCTTATTAGTTTATTCAGTGATTATTTTCATATTTCATTGTCTAAAGCAGGTTTTACATCAAGTGTTTTTTCACTTGGCTTTGCGCTAGGGTGTTTTTTCTATGGTGCAATATCAGAAAAATATGGACGTAAAAATGTCATCGTATTTGGGCTTTTTTCATTAAGTGTGATAACGTTACTTCTAGGTTTAGTTAATGATTTTTCTTTTATTCTTCTAATGAGAGGATTACAAGGGCTTGCGGCAGCTACATTTTCACCAGTAGCGCTTGCTTATACTCTTGAGGTTTTTCCAAATGATCGAAAAGTTGGGGCAGTTGGTTTTATTAGTACGGGATTTCTTGTAGCGGGTATAGTTGGTCAGGTATTTAGTGGATATGTAAGTGAACATAGTCATTGGCACGTCATCTTTTATGTGCTTGCAGTAGTGTATGCTATGACTGCTTTGTTAGTCGTGTGGATCTTACCGAAGGGAATACTTCAGAACCAATCTAAAAATATATGGGCTCCTCTGAAGAAAATCGGTATTATTTTTACCAATAGAAATTTGATATTCAGTTATATCATTGCGTTTGTATTATTAATGTCATTTGTCAGTATGTATATTATTTTAGGTGCATATTTAACGAGTGATTCCTTCGGTATGAATAGTCAAAACCTCATTTACATTCGTGCCTTTGGGATAGTAGGAATGGTGATGTCACCATTTGCAGGTAAATTAGCGAAGCGTTTTAATGTACTATTTGTATTAAAATTGGCCTTATGTCTTTCGATTATCTCACTAACGGTGATGAGCTTTGTTTCAACCATAGCTGGTTTAACGATTATTAGTATTTTATTTGTCGGTGGGATTGCACTGGCGGTTCCTTCATTAGTAACACTTGTTAGTCAGTTAGGCTGGAATATGGGAGGGATTGCGGTCTCTATGTATACAGTCATTTTATTTGCTGGAACAAGTGTTGCACCATTCATATCTGTTTATTTGATACAATCTGGTAGCTTTGCTGTAGCCTTTCTTCTTCTAGCTATCACACTTAGTATCGGATTCGTTTCCGCACTAATGATTAAAAGCGGAAAAAACGTTGGTTCGAATTGATTATCATAGGAATTAGGATAAAATGGTGAAGACAATAAAAAGACCCTGAAACCTTGATATACAAGGGATTTCAGGGCTTTTATTGTCATTAACGAGAGTAGTACTCTACGATGAATGATTCGTTGATTTCAGCTGATAATTCAGAACGCTCAGGAAGGCGAGTGAATGTACCTTCTTTTTTGTCAGCGTCGAATGTTAAGTAGTCAGGTACGAAGTTGTTTACTTCGATAGCTTCTGCTACAACAGCAAGGTTTTGAGATTTTTCACGAAGAGAAATCGTTTGACCTGGTTTTACGCTGTATGATGGGATATCAACGCGTTTGCCATCTACTAAAATGTGACCATGGTTAACTAATTGACGAGAACCACGACGAGTACGAGCTAAACCTAAACGGTAAACTAAGTTGTCAAGGCGAGTTTCAAGAAGGATCATGAAGTTTTCACCGTGAACACCTTTCATTTTACCAGCGCGGTCAAATAGTGTACGGAATTGACGTTCGTTCATACCATACATATGACGAAGTTTTTGCTTCTCTTGAAGTTGTAAACCGTATTCTGATAATTTTTTACGTTGGTTTGGACCGTGTTGACCTGGTGCGTAAGGGCGTTTTTCGATTTCTTTACCTGTACCGCTTAGTGAGATACCAAGACGACGTGATAATTTCCAAGATGGACCTGTATAACGAGACATATTGTTGTCTCCTCCTTTAAATTTGGTTTTTTTGTTGTAAAACAAAAACCAGTAGTACCCATTCTTACACGCATTTTATTTTCATGTATTTTCGCCTATGCAGCCGTTAGGTT
The DNA here is from genome assembly GCF_038630755.1 of Lysinibacillus sp. FSL K6-1151. Classification (NCBI taxonomy): domain Bacteria; kingdom Bacillati; phylum Bacillota; class Bacilli; order Caryophanales; family Bacillaceae; genus Lysinibacillus; species Lysinibacillus sp. FSL K6-1151. The sequence goes on along the minus strand of NZ_CP152040.1, from coordinate 3,468,588 downwards.
ACACAATACACCATCTAATTTCCGTTGCTGAAGAATCTAAGTAGTTGTACATATGAAAATAGAGGAATAAAATACAGTTATAAGCTTATACCACTGCTGCGTTTATTTTACACAAACTCCATTGTAACTGCTCAGGGCAAGGACGTCAATTATTAACATATAAAATTTCATCATGAGTTTTCATAGTAGGAAATTCCTTAAGACCTATTTCAAATGATGTGAAAATAGTTAATGATACGCTGTGTAATGTAAAATGTAAAAGTAAGGGATAATTACATAGTCAAAATGACACAAATTATGTATAATATATTATAAGTTAATAGTAATTGATTTGGACGTTATATAGAAAAGGTGATTTCATGACAGACCATTTACAAACGCTAAAATATATAAAATCTGATGTTTTGAGCTTTTGGGTGAGTTCTAATGAAGAACAAGCTAGTTTTAATGGGTATTTTTATTCATTAAAACAGTGTCTAAAGAAGCACTTGAAAATTGATAATGCAGCTTTTCTCAGCTTTGAAGGTAATTCATTAATACCTATTGAGGAGATGGCTTCATTAACAATTGAAACAAAGCTAAATGCTGTGTCATGGCTGATGATCGAAGCTAGTTTTTATCAACAAAAAGTAGTGAAAATTCCTTATATAATAAAAGCAAGACAGGCCTATTCAATGATGACAGATATGGTGCTTTTCCAAGCAGAGGGCAAACATCCCATTGGTGTATTACTTGTGGAGGCATCAGAGTCTTGGAATGACTTTATGACCTCGGATTATGGTGAAGAGTGTATAGAAATACTTTCGAAAGTTCTTCAAATGATGAGGGACAATTTAGATGTCAAAATAAACGAAGATCAATATAGAAAACTCTATAATATGACTGATTTATTTCATTCAACAATGGATATTGATTTAATTTTAGAAAATGTATTGAAAAATATAAGGGATAATTTCCCTGAGTTTAATGTAGAGCTTATATTATCGAATGATCAAGATCGACATACGACCATCGATATTAAGCTTTTTGATTATTTATCAGAAAGACCTGCTACAATTGAGGCTTTTGTATCAGGAGAGTTAACAACAGAACTAGCGAGTGATTTAAATTGTCGATTGTTAAATGCGCCGATAAAGGGCAGGCAAGCTATCTATGGCATCTTGCAAGTAAGTGCACCAACGACTTATCTTTTTTCAACGACTGAAAAAGACTTCGTACGAATGCTTGCACAAGCGTCAGGAAATGCACTTGAAAATGCAAAATTATATCATCAATCGCATCGTCTTGTAAGCGATTTACAACTCATCAATGAAACATCACATCGTTTAAATATGCGGATTGACATTCATGAAATGTTACTTTTCCTACAAAAGCAGTTACTGAAATCTTTTCAACCAATGGAAGTTTGTTTCGCATTTAAAAAAATGATACGTTTGAAGTGACGGGCGCAAGTACATCTTTGTTCAATGCAGAAGAGGGGCAAACCTATATAAAACATGTTGAGCAACATTTTGCTCAAACGAATGATCCACTGTTTATTGCCGATTTCAGTCGTTTAACAGCGAATCAAATTGAGTACCGTTCCATTATGGCGATCCCTATATTAATGGAAGAAAAGATCAATGGTTTTAGTATTGTCTTACATAAAGAGCCATATTTCTTTTCGTTCGATAGTTTTAAATTAATGCAATCGTTAATTCATCACTCCTCTTTAGCCATTGCAAATTCAATTTTACGAACACAACTTCAGGAAATGGTCGATTTGGATCATTTAACAAAACTATATGCACGCAGTTATCTCGATCAATTTGTAGAAAAGTCGCTTGAATACGACCAATCTGGGATGTTCTTGTTAATTGATATTGATAATTTTAAGCGCATCAATGACACGTACGGTCACCAAGTAGGGGATAAAATTCTTGTGCAAATAGCGCTCCAATTGAAAGAGACGATTGGTAGTCGTGGGATTTGTGCAAGATGGGGCGGAGAAGAGATGTCTGTTTATGTACCAAATATTAAGGAGCAGGAAGCATTAGAATTAGCATCCGCCATTGTGGAGGTTATTCCGAGTACTACAGATCCACAAGTAACTATTTCTGCGGGCCTCATAACATGGGATGAACGAGACCGACCAGCATTCCAGTCTGTTTTTTTACATGCTGATACAGCCTTATATGAAGCGAAAAATAGTGGGAAAAATCGTTTTTGCATTCATGACGGCTCTTATCAAACTAATGTATAGGCAAATAAGGCGAAATGTCTATGGCTGTACAAATAATTTGCCCTGAAATGACAATATAAAACATTTCAGGGCAATTTTTTAATATTTTATAAATGAAGAAGTAATGTTTGGACAAATTGTTCTAAGCCATTGCGGTCTTCCTCTGAAAAACGGCTCACAATGGGGCTATCAATGTCAAGGACACCAATGATCTTGCCTTGTTTTATCAATGGAATCACAATTTCGGACTGTGAAGCAGCATCACAGGCAATATGTCCTGGAAATTCGTGCACATCTTTGACAACAATCGTTTCTTTCGTTGCCACGGATGTTCCACAAACGCCACGACCAATGGGGATTCTCACGCAGGCTGGAAGACCTTGGAATGGTCCGAGTACAAGCTCATTTTCTTGTAGGATATAAAAGCCAACCCAGTTAATGTCAGTTAAAAACTGATTTAAAAGTGCTGAGGCATTACTTAAATTGGCGATCAAATCTGTTTCGCCAGTCAGTAGTGCATCTAATTGTTTGGATAATGTCAGATATTGGCCAGCAATTGATCCTTCGTAATTAATTTTTGTAAACATATAAGCACCTCGTTTAAAAATTGTTTATATTGGTAATATAACATTATGATGTTGATGTAAGTCCGTTGCGCTATGTGCATCCGAACCAAATACATATGGCAGTTCAATAGCTTGACTATACTTGATAAAAGTAAATGGAGGGTAAGGCTCCTGACAATATTGTTTGCTTAAACCAGCACTATTTATATCTAGCTCATAGCCCCCACATTTCATGCTGTCTAATACTTCTTTGATGCGTGAGGCATCATTGATTTTTTCATTATGCACTAGCTGAAATTTATGAACAAGAGATGGATGCCCAATCCGCTTCGGCTTGTATGGACCAAGATCGGCCTTAATGGATTGTAGGACAGTATCATAATATAAATCATAAACCTGTTTAACAGAGCCGACTTTTTTTGAAAAATCAATAAAGCACTCAGGAGAAAAGTCGATACATACAAAGGAATCTTGCCATTGCAAAAAATGGACAGACAAGATCGCATCATCTAAAAAATGTCCATATGTATCAAGGAATTGCCGAGTTTCTTGTTCAAAACCTTGGATATAGTCAACTTCTAATCCAATTCGGATGCGAATATCTTGTGCATACTGTTTTTGTAGGTGTTGCAATTCCTCAAAGTAGGGCATGAGATCATGTGGATTCATTCCGCTATCTTTTTGCGGGGTAGGATCGACAAAATTATTTGGTAATGGGGCATGTTCAGTAAAGGTGATATCAGTGAAATGGTGAGAAATTGCTTTTTCAATATATTGCACGAAAGAATCTGAACTGCCATGTGGACAAAAAGGACTATGTATATGCCCATCACGTTTCATAATTTACCACTCCTTTAGCTCTATAGATGCGCTATTTAAGTATTTCACAATAGCGAAAATACAGTTTTCTGAAAAACACTTAAATTTTAGTACAAAAGGCGAAAACATAGTATATAATAAAGACAACTAGCCAATTCGTTTATTGTAGAATAGGAGGCTTACGATGGAGTATATCATCATTCCGATTATCCTACTATTAATTTTAGCCATAGTAGGATTTATGATGCGAAGAAAACATGTTGCAATCATTGCAAAACTTGAAAATGAAAAATTACAAATTCAACATAATCCTATAAATGAAGAAATTTCAAAAGTAAAATCTTTAAACATGAACGGTGAAACGGAAGAAATGTTTGAACGATGGCGCAATACTTGGGATGAGGTCATCGATGTACATATGACTAAAATTGATTCATTGCTATTTGATGCTGAGGATCAAATTAATCGACTTCGTTTTAAAAAAGCGACGTTTATAGAACGTGAAATTGAAGATTATATTGAGAAATGCGAACAAGATAAAGATAAAATTTTAGAAGAACTGAATGAATTAATTGGCAGCGAAGAAAAAAATCGAATTGAAATTGAACAATTAAAGGAATATTATCGCTCTGCAAGAAAGACTTTGCTTGCTCACCAACATTCATTTGGTGTAGCGTTACCTGCACTTGAGAAAAAGCTAGAAACATTTGTACAAAAGTTTGAAGAGTTTGATGTATTGACAAATGATGGGAATTATTTGCAAGCACGCGAAATTGTCATTAGTTTAAATCAAGAATCACAGCAGACCTTTGAATTTATTAATGATGTCCCAACTATTTTAACGGAATTACAAGTGAAGCTACCAGGAGCAGTTCAGGAATTGCGGAATGGTCAGCGTGAGATGGAAGATCAATCTTACTATTTACAGCATTTAGAATTGACTGAGGCATTAAATAAGTATGAAAAAGAGTTTGATGAATTAAAAAAAGACTTAGCAGCGCTTAATTTAACAGTAGTTAAACCTCGTGTGACAGAAATAAATGAAGAAATCGATCATTTTTATGATTTACTTGAAAAAGAGGTTATTGCTAAAAATTACGTTGATCAAAATTGTGAGCGTTTATTAAGCTCCATCACTAATGTTATTTCTTCAACAAAATTAGTGAATGATGAAGCGACCTATGTGCAACAAAGTTATCATTTGAACGAAAAGGATGCAGAAATTCCGAAAGCTGCATTAAAACAATTGGAAGCATTACAACGTCGCTACGACTTATTAGCTATGCGTGTGAGAGAAGAAAAATCGGCTTATTCTAGTTTACAGGAAGAATTAATCGAAATTAGTGAAGAGCTTGAACGAATTCATGAGGAGCAAGGACATTTATCAAATACAATGAAGAAACTTCGAATTGATGAAAATAAAGCCCGCGCTCAAGTTGAAAATTTAAAGAAAATATTACAAGATACAGATCGCTTATTGAACAAGGCCAATATCCCAGGAATCCCTGAGGAAATGGATGCACGTCTTGATGAGGCTGCAGAGCACATCTACATTGTTATGCAAAGCCTGCAAGAAGTACCACTAAATATGGGGACTGTTCATAATAATTTAAATGCTGCCACACTGTGCGTAGAGGATGTAAAAGTCAAAGCACATGAGTTAATAGAAAATGTTATGCTTATTGAACGTATTATTCAGTATGGAAATCGTCATCGTGCTTCGAATCCAACATTGAATGCGCGTTTAAAAGAAGCTGAAGAGGCATTCCATCAATTCCGTTATGCGAAAGCATTAGAAGAAGCAGGAACAGCTGTTGAAGAGATGGAGCCAGGTGCTTTAAAACGTATTCAAGAAATGGTTGCAGAAGAGTCTATGTCAAATTAATTCAAATAACTGTTAGCTGTCTAAAAAGTATAGCGATTACTTTTTAGACAGCTTTCTTTTTAAATAGAGGGAAAGGTATGATACGGTTGAAGCTGTCGCTACGAGAAATGAATGAGAAGTATGCGAGTGAAATTTTACAATGGCATTATGCAGCACCATACGATTTTTATAATAATGACTTATCAGATGAAACCTTACAAGAAATGCTCGAAAATCCCTACAATGCTATCTTTAATGAGCAGGAGGAGTTAATCGGCTATTATTGCACAGGAACAGCCGCACAAGTGCCGAAAGGACATGACATTGGGGCATATGCAGAATGCTATGTAGATATCGGCATCGGTATGAAGCCCAATCTAACTGGTCAAGGCTTAGGGACGGCATTTTTTTCGTTTATTGTCAAAACAATTCAACAAGAGCATCAACTACCGCTTCGTTTAACTGTGGCCCGATTTAATAAGAGAGCCATTCGTCTTTATGAAAAATTCGGCTTTGTCAAAGATAGTGAATTTAGTACACCAACAATCTTTATTACAATGTTGAAAAAAGTGTAATATACTATTTAAAATTTGAAGAATCGTGAAAGTTAGTGGTCAATCGCCAAAGATTGCGTTATGATAAATACCGTTAAATCAACGTTTTGAAAGTGTGTGAAAAGTGATGGTTAAGACAATTTATTTAGATAATAGTGCAACAACAAAACCTTTACCAGAGGTTATGCAGACATTTATGGTAGTGAATGAGCAGTATTATGCCAATCCTGCATCCATCCATGCCATGGGAGTTGAAGCAAATGATTTATTAATGCGTGCACGTGAGCAAGTAGCAGATATTTTGCAGACAGAGGCAAAAAATGTGCTATTTACTTCAGGTGGGACAGAGTCAAATAATGCAGCTATTTTTGGTATAGCACGTAGTAATACACATATAGGAAAGCATATTTTAACGACTGAAATAGAACATCCATCGGTTTTAGAAACAGTTAAACAGCTTACAAAAGAGGGCTATGAGGTTGACTATCTTCGAGTTGATCAACATGGAGTCATTTCTTTAGAGGAGCTGCGTGCTAAAATACGTAAAGATACAATTTTAGTCAGCATTATGCATGTGAATAATGAAATGGGTGCTATCCAGCCTATTAAGGAAGCAGCAGCAATGATTCATGAAATGAGTAGAGCAGCTCTTCATGTTGATGCTGTTCAAAGCTTTGGGAAATTAGCTGTGTCCTTTAATGGAGAAGAAGGTCCAGACAGTATTGCTATTTCTGGTCATAAAATTCATGGCTTTAAAGGCTCAGGTGTATTAGCCTTTCGTAAAAGCATGAGATGGCAGCCTTATGCACTTGGTGGAGGTCAGGAATTTGGTTTGAGAAGTGGTACTGTAGCGGTACCGCAAGCAGCTGCATTAGCAAAAGCGGCTCGATTAGCAGTAGAAACATTGAATGACCGTGCAATGAAATACCGTCAATGGCAAGATGAAATTCGTACGCAACTAAAAGGATACGGAGAGGCAGTGCATATTTTATCGACTCCACAAGGAGCTGCACATATTTTATCGTTCAGTGTTCGTGATTTAAAAGGGGAAGTCATTATTAATGCTATGCAAAAACGTGGCATCATCGTGTCAACATCAAGTGCTTGTTCATCGAAGCAAACGAAAACAAGCCATGTTGTCGAGGCTCTGCACCTCGATGAGCATTATAAAAAAGGTGTAATTCGTATGAGCTTTGGTGCGCATAACACAGCACAAGATATAGAAAAGTTTAAACAAGTACTAGCAGAAGTCATGCTGGAACTCAAAGGAGAAATTAAGTAATGATTTGGAAAGAAATTTTAATTCGATATGGTGAGCTTTCTACAAAAGGTCGCAACAAAATGGATTTTATCCGTCGCTTACGTGAAAATATTCGTCATGCTTTTGCCGATCTAGGACAACTGCATATTCGTACAGAGCGTGATCGTATGTTTATTGCTATAGAAAACGAAACACAAATGCAGGCGCTCGTAACAGGCTTACCTAAAATTTTTGGTATTCAATCTTTTAGCCCTGTGGCTGCATGTGAAAAAGATATAGAAAGTATGAAGAAACTTGCCATCACTATAATGGAGACATTTAAAGATGAGCAGCATACATTTAAAGTAGAAGTGAAACGTACCGATAAAACATTTCCTTTAGAATCTCATGCCATCCAACGTGAGATTGGTGGCTATGTTTTACCGCAATTTCAAAATTTATCAGTCAAAGTGAAGCAGCCTGATATTGAACTACGTGTAGAAGTTCGTCATGATGCAACATATATGATGGCACAAGTTATTCCTGGCGCAGGTGGAATGCCTGTAGGGTCTAATGGAAAATCTTTATTAATGTTGTCTGGTGGTATTGATAGCCCTGTTGCAGGTTATTTAATGATGAAGCGAGGCGTGCGATTAGAAGCGATTCACTTCTTTAGTCCACCATATACAAGCGAAAATTCATTAGAAAAAGTAAAGGTACTTGCCAATGAACTAACGAAATTTGGTGCTAGTATTCGTTTACATGTCATTCCATTTACTGAAATACAAGTTCTTATTAAAGAGAAAGTACCTTCTAATGTATCGATGACAACAACACGCCGTATGATGTTGAAAGTAGCTGATCAGGTGCGTGAGGAAATTGGGGCACTTGCCATTGTAACAGGTGAAAGTCTTGGGCAGGTAGCGAGTCAAACGCTTGAAAGTTTAACAGCGATTAATGCTGTAACGAATACACCTATTTTGCGTCCGTTAATTTCATCAGATAAACTTGAAATCATTGATATTGCAGAAAACATCGGCACATACGAAACATCTATTCAGCCATTTGAAGATTGCTGTACGATTTTTACACCTACAAGTCCAAAAACAAAGCCGAAGCTTGAAAAGGTCGAGCATTATGAAAGCTTCTCTGATTTTGATGAGCTAATCGAGCGAGCAGTAAAAAATCGAGAGGTCTATATTTTCCCTAAGAAAGAAGAGCAACAACAAGATAAGTTTGCAGAACTATTATAAGGTTTCAAAGCCGTCTCAAAGTCCATTTTGAGACGGCTTTTTTATATTAATGGCTAGATGCCATTAGAGGTACAATTTACCTTTAAAATTTTCGTATTAAAAATCGAATATCGCACATTCTATATTCACAAGGAGGTGAGACACATGACTTCAAACAACAACAGCAGTTCAAACAAGCTTGCAGTACCTGGTGTACAACAAGCACTAGATCAAATGAAATACGAAATTGCACAAGAATTTGGTGTTCAATTAGGAGCTGAAGCTTCAGCTCGTGCTAACGGTTCCGTTGGTGGTGAAATCACTAAACGTCTTGTACAAATGGCAGAATCTCAATTAAAAGGTATGCCAAACAACCAATAAATGCTGACTAAGCATTTATAAACTTAAAACCAGTGACCGTAAAAGGCACTGGTTTTAGTTTGTTTATAGATCATTTTTTTATGCGAGATAATGACGTAAATGTAGATACGGTGTGTGCAATATCTTCACTTTCACAGATAGCAGAAATAACGGCAACACCATCAGCACCTGCTTGAAAAACAGAATGTGCATTTGTACAAGTAATCCCACCAATCGCTACAATCGGTAATTCAGGATAAAGATGACGAGCTTGCTGTAAAAAATTTGTACCACATGGTGGTTGTGCATCACTTTTAGATGTTGTTGCAAAGATTGGACCAATTCCTACATAATCAGCATGATGGTCTATAGCTGTTTGTAATTCCTCCTGTGAATGTACAGAAACACCAAGTATCATGTTCCCGATTTTTTTACGTGCCATTTCAACATCTAAGTCATCTTGTCCAATATGAACGCCATCAGCACCAAGTCGCAAAGCAAGCTCTACATCATCGTTAACGATAAACGGTACATTATACTGCTGACAAAGTTTTTGACATTGGCGTGCAAATTGTTCATAGGCTAATCCAGTTAAGGCAAGAGATCCTTTCTCGCGAAATTGAAACATCGTAATGCCAGCTTGCAATGCCTTTTCGAGGAGATGGATGGGATTTTGTTGAAAAACATTGCCTGTTCCCATAATAAAATAAAGCTGTAAATCCTCACGTTTCATGAATGATTACCTCACAGGTTTCCTTATGCTGTTGATAAGCGAAATGATTTGTAGGTCCATGCCCGTTGCCTATGGATAAATCATGCATAATCGCTAATTGAATAAATTTTTTAGCTTCGATAATAGCCTCTTTCATCGCTAAACCCCGTCCAAGAAAAGCAGTGAGTGCTGCTGAAAATGTACAGCCAGTACCATGTGTATTTTTTGTTTGGATTCGTGGAGACTGCATCGAAAAAGATTGTCCATTTTTGAAAAATACATAATCAATGGCATAAAGTGGTTCTGCTAAATGCCCACCCTTTAGAATGACGCATTGTACACCTAGCTGTAAAAAGCTTTGAGCCACTTGTTTCATATCCTCAAAATGGCGAATGGTTCTCCCCGTGAGAGCCTCTGCTTCGGGTATATTTGGCGTAACAATCGTAGCTAGTGGTAGTAAAGATGAGCGTAACGCCTCAATAGCTTCTTGCTGTAATAAGCTTTCTCCACCTTTTGCAATCATTACGGGATCCACAATTAGTGGTATATTTAATTCACCGATCATGCGTGCGATGGCTTGGATAATACCAGAGGAATAAAGCATGCCTGTTTTCATTGCAGCAATCGGAAAATCTTCGACTAACGCTTGAAATTGTTTTTCCACAAACGAAATGTCAATTGGGAAAACACCTGTCACGCCTGTTGTATTTTGTGCAGTTAAAGCTGTAATAACGGAAGTGCCGAACACCTCTAATTCCTGAAATGTTTTTAAATCAGCCTGTATACCAGCACCGCCACCACTATCTGATCCAGCAATCGTCGTTACAATATGCATGATGCTTCACCATCCTTTGATAAACGATGTATAGCATTAAGCAAAGCTATTTGAAAATCACCGATATCTGCAGTGAATGCAGAAGCTAGTACCGCTGCCTTTTTATAGTAAGTGAGTGTTTCTGTTAATTGGTTGTATGGCTTGTTACCTGCGACATAGGCAGCACCACAAAGCGCACTAAGTAAACAGCCAGTACCAGTGACCTCTGTCATTTGTGGGTGGCCACCAGCTATCCACTGGCTATGCTCGCCATTTGTTATAAGATCACGTTCACCTGTTACAATAACGATACAATTATATCGTTGTGCCACTAGTAATGCTTCCGTCTCCAGTGACATGGAGCCATGACCACTATCTACACCTTTCTGTTGCCAATCTACATTGGCTATAGCCGCAAGCTCACCGATATTACAGCGAATTACGGCAAATTCTATGTTTTCAAGTAAGTATTGAACGGTTTCCTTGCGATAAGTTGTAGCCCCTGCCCCAACTGGATCTAATATAACTGGAATGCCAAGTGCATTAGCTTTTTTTCCTGCTAACAGCATGGCGTTTTTGGTGCGAGTATTGAGTGTCCCGATATTAATTAATAATGCTTGTGCCATTGCTACCATTTCCTCAACCTCTTGGCTATCGTCAGCCATAACGGGCGAAGCACCTAATGCTAATAAACCATTTGCTTGGAAATTTGCCACCACATAGTTTGTGATGCAATGAATAAGTGGTTGCTGTTGACGAATTGTTTGAAATATCATTTTAATTTTAGTCCTCCTTTGTGGATGGACGTAAGCATGCAAAAAGGCTCTTTTTATGTGAAAATACACGAAAAAGAGCCTTTCATCTGAAAAAATCGATGTCTGTTGCTCCCTACGTCAGTATTAACTAACAGGTTCAAAGGGTCAGGTTTTACCTTCTCAACTCTTTCGAGTCCCCCTGCAATTTTGCTTTTAGTTGACCAAAATGTACCATACTTTTCATTTGTGTTCAATAGCTAGTTTCCCTATCGACAAAACGTGACTGATGCCATATAGCTAGGTATGATAGTTGTCATGACTTTACCTAAATTAAGCGCAAACCATTGAAAATACTGAAAAAGGAGTTTTATAATGTGTCATAGCAAAAGGGGGCATCTGCCATGAAAAGACAAGATTTAGTTGCACCAGAATGGTATAACATAACAGAGGAAATTGAAAAATATGCTCAGGATGCAACGAAAAATGCTTTAATTATTTATGAAGAAAATCAAGCTGTACAATTTATTACATATGCACATTTGATGGAAAAAGCGAATCAAGCAGCACATGTTTTCACCTTACAAGGTTTAACGAAGGGTGATGTGATTTTAGTGATGGTACCACGCTCAGTGGAAGCATATATTGTTTATATTGCAGCATTAAAAGCAGGTTTAACCATCATTCCAAGCTCAGAAATGTTAAGAACAAAAGATATTGAGTATCGCATTCATCACGCCAATGCTAAAGGGGTTGTTGCCTATGAGCCCTATATTGAACAATTTGATGAAGTTGGAAATTTACAGGGCATACAGCAATTTGTCATAGGGAAAGCACATGAGCCTTGGCAGCCTTTACTAGAAAAAATGCACCATCAACCTACAACTTACATAAATCCGACCCCGACAAAAAGTACTGATAATGCATTTTTAGCCTATACAAGCGGCACAACAGGTAACCCGAAGGCAGCGGTACATACACACAGCTGGGGCTATGCTCATTTACGAACAACAGCACCACATTGGTTAGGTGTACAAGAAAATGATATTGTTTGGGCAACAGCAGCACCTGGATGGCAAAAATGGATATGGAGTCCCTTTCTCGCTACATTAGGCAGTGGTGCTACTGCATTTGTTTACAAAGGTAAATTTGATGCTGCTTCCTATTTGGCAATGCTTGAAAAATTCAAAATCAATGTATTATGCTGTACACCAACTGAATATCGTTTTATGGCATCACTTGAAAATTTACACGCATATGATTTACATGCAATTCGCCAAGCTGTATCAGCAGGTGAACCGTTAAATAGTGAGGTTATCAACGTATTTTCAGAAACATTCCATTTACAAGTGCGAGATGGCTATGGTCAAACGGAAAATACATTACTTGTTGGTACAATGGTAGGGATGGAGGCGCGAGTTGGCTCAATGGGAAAACCTACTCCTGGCAACACCGTTAATATTATTAACGATTTCGGCAATCCTGTTGCAGTGGGAGAGGTGGGTGATATTGCTGTTCATCGTGAAACACCAGCTCTCTTTAAAAAATATTTAAATGATCCTGAACGTACAAATTTACAATTCCGTGGTGATTGGTATATAACAGGAGATCGTGCCTACAAAGATGAAGATGGCTACTTTTGGTTTGAGGGTCGAGGAGATGATGTCATTATCTCCTCGGGTTATACAATTGGTCCCTTTGAAGTAGAGGATGCTTTGATGAAGCATCCAACTGTGAAAGAAGCTGCTGTCATTGCCAGTCCAGATAAAGTTCGAGGAAATATTGTAAAGGCATTTATTGTTCTTCGTAATGGTGAAATTGGTGATGAAACACTTATTCAAACACTTCAAAGTCATGTGAAATCATTGACTGCCCCATATAAATATCCACGTGCTATTGAATTTGTCGAAGAGCTACCCAAAACATCCTCTGGAAAAATTCGACGAGTTGAATTACGACAACAAGAAACAAAGCAATGCCATTCATCATCATTTCCTAGGAAATAATGTCGAAAATCAAAGTTCATGCAAAGGTATGGACTTTGATTTTTTTTATTTTTTTAGGTAAGGTAATATGAGGAAATAAATAGCAACAAGCTTTTTGCATATTATTGCAAAAAAATGAAACAAATAAGCAAGTCATTCGTATTACGTGTTGAGGAGGCGGAAAGACATGAATGTAAAAAGGTGGGTTGCTTTAGTAGTCGCAGGTGTTCTTTTACTATTTTCATTAGGAATTAACACCATTTTTGCCCTATTTAAAGCAGATTTCCTAGGTAATTTTGATAGTTTGATGGCTGGGAATAATTTAGATGTATATGAAAATGTCATTGAAGGGGACAATTTTGATAAGCGAATTGCTTATTTAAAGGTAGATGGAGCGATTCAAGATATCGGCTCAAGTACATTATGGCAACCAGTTGCCTATGATCATACATTTTTCTTAGAGCAATTGGATAATATTTTGTATGATGATTCGATACAGGGCGTTGTTTTAAGCGTCAATTCACCAGGTGGTGGTGTGAAAGAATCAGCAGAAATCTATAAAAAGCTGCTAAAAATTAAAGAAGAACGACAAATTCCAATTTATGTATCGATGGATTCGATGGCAGCATCAGGTGGTTATTATATTTCAGCACCTGCAGATAAAATCTTTGCCCATCGTGATACAATAACAGGCTCAATTGGCGTCATTATGCAATCCATTAACTACCAAGCATTGGCTGAAAAAGTAGGTGTTAAATTTGAAACGTTTAAATCAGGGGAGCATAAGGATATGCTAAGCCCAATGCGTGAAGTGACACCAGAAGAACGTGCAATGATGCAGGATATGATTAATGAAACGTATGAAGAATTTGTAGACATTGTAGAGCAGGGACGTAATATGTCTGAAGCAGAAGTGAAGAAGGTTGCAGATGGTCGTATTCTTGGTGGCACAAAAGCGCTTGAAGCAGGTTTAATCGATGAAATTGGTGATGAAGAAGCAGCCATCGCTGCTCTACGTGCAGATTATGGACTGGAAGATGCTGCTTTATTTGAGTATGCGTACGATATGGGAGGCTGGCAATCATACGTTGGGATGAAAATTGGCTCCATGTTTGGTCCATCTGCAGAAGAAAAAATGCTAATGAAAATTATGACCGACTACAGTGCACCGAAAATGATGTATTTATACGGGGAATACTAAGGAGGGAGTACAATGACAAACAATGAATTTGTTATGCAAGGTTCACCCTCTATGGAAAATGGCTTTCTTATGAACGCTCCAGATGAGTCAGTAAAGCATAAAAACTATGCTTTAAAAACGGCTGGTTTTTGGATTCGGTTTTGGGCATTTTTATTAGATGGATTCATTATTTCTGCTGTAGTTGGAATACTTATCAATCCTATCTTTTATCTAATGGATTGGTCCTTATCAGAATCTGTTTGGTATGCACCGATTTCAATCATCACAGCGATCCTCTATTATAGCTATTTTGTACTGATGACAAAGTTCTTTGGGCAAACACTTGGAAAAATGGTTTTTGGCTTACGTGTTATTTCATTAAAGCATGATAAGCTTACTTGGTCAGATGTGTTATTCCGTGATTGGATTGGCCGCATTATCAATAATATTTTTATGCCTCTGTATATTTTGGTAGTCATTTTACCAGAAAATCAAGGGTTACATGATTATTTTGCAGATACAGCAGTGGTGCACGAAAAAGTCTTTGTTGAAAAGGATCCAGCACCAGCCGCTTTGCCAAAACAGCAAGAGCAGATAGAAACGACTGTGCAAGAGGAAAAAATAGAACTAGCCAAGCTAGAGGAAAAAAATGAACAATAAACAAAAGGCTGTCTCCTAATTCGAGACAGTCTTTCCTATTTCTAAGCTAGTTCTTCTAAAGTAAGCTATCTTAGTTGCAATTAATTCCCTTCATTTAGTAATATTATGTACATATGAAATAAGGAGGCGTTTATATGGCACAAGTAACATTTAAAAATGGTCCAGTAACACTAGTAGGAAATGAAGTAAAGGTGGGCGATCAAGCTCCAGATTTTACGGTATTAGCGAATGACCTATCACCTGTAACATTAAATGATTCAGAAGGCAAAATTCGTCTATTCAGTGTTGTACCATCATTAGATACTGGTGTATGTGATGCACAAACACGCCGTTTTAATGAAGAAGCAGCTAACCTGGGTGACAATGTAGTTATTTATACAGTATCTGTCGATCTTCCATTCGCTCAAAAGCGTTGGTGTGGTGCAGCAGGTATTGATGCAGTGCAAACTGTATCAGATCACCGCGATCTTTCATTTGGTGAAGCGTATGGCGTGTACATTCAAGAATTACGTCTTCTGACACGTGCAGTATTCGTTGTGGATGCAAATAATAAAGTAACATATGTTGAATATGTACCTGAAGCTACAGATCATCCAAACTATGAAGCGGCCATTGCAGCTGTTAAAGCACTAGCATAATGAGCTGCTTTTAGGCTAAGATAATACTAGACAAAGGGGCTGTGACGAGAGTTTGTCACGGCTCTTTTCTGCGTGAAAGGAAGTTTAAATATGGAAAACATCGAGAAATTATTTGGTCTGCTAAATGAGCATGCTGAAAAGATCGAAAAAGAACAAGATTTAACATTGTTAGAAGGGTTGCTAGATGGTCTCGAGGCATGGCTTGATGGCGAAGTGAATTTTTCACAAAAGGATGCAACAAAAGAGGATATTCGCAAAGCTATTCAAATCGCTATTTTAAAAGGAATGCGCAAAGGGTCGCAGCCAAACCATCAAATGACACCTGATACGTTAGGGTTACTAGTTGGCTATTTTGTGGAGCAAATATTTGAAGAGCGCCTTGCAAACGAAAAAATGTCAATTATGGACCCAGCCGTAGGTACGGGGAATTTACTACTAACAGTCATGAATTTATTAGATGGAAAAGTGGAAGCGACAGGCGTAGAGGTTGACGAGCTATTAATTCGTCTTGCTGCTGCTACTGCTGATTTAACAGAACAGCCTATTTCCTTATACCGTCAAGATGCCTTAGAAGATTTATTGGTAAACCCAGTGGATGCCGTTGTTTGTGATTTACCTGTAGGCTATTATCCTAATGAAGAAGTAGCACTCGATTATGAATTATGCGCAGCAGAGGGGATGAGTTATGCTCATCATCTATTCATTGAGCAATCGATGAATTATACAAAGGATGGCGGCTATTTATTTTTCCTTGCACCATCACATCTTTTTGACTCCGAGCAGTCTAAGCAACTACACAAGTACATTCAAAAGCATGCTTGGATTCAAGCCATTATTCAATTACCTGAGGCTATGTTTGCCAATAAGGCATTAGAAAAAAGTATTGTGATTTTGCAAAAGCAAGCAAAGGAATTGAAAGCACCTAAAGAAGTACTATTAGCAAAAGTACCGAATATGCAGAATAAGCAAGCTCTTGCGCTGTTCTTTGAAAAAGTGAGGATGTGGAAAGAGGGCAAATAATTGCTCTGGAAGCCGACATAAGTAAAAAGATGATGTTACTACTAGCAGAAAAAGACCTTTTGGTAAGGTGAGGGTGATTTCTGTTGGACCAGCGTCCTTTAGAATGAAAAGCCTTTTTCACCCTTCATAGAAATTCTAGTGATCGTTTTGTTTTTCAACACAATGTAAAAAGGTATCCTATGGAAGGATACCTTTTTATGTATTGCGAATTAGTTTTCTGGTGTACGGATAACAAGTACGTCACATTTAGCTGAACGTACAATTGCTTCAGATACTGAACCGATTAGGAAGCGTTCAACTGCATTTAGACCAGTTGCACCACAAATGATTAGATCTGCGTCTACGACTTTAGAAAGCTCTTTTGTAATGATATTTTTAGGAGAGCCGTACTCAATGATAAGATTAACGTTTGTTAAGCCTTCATCTTCAGCTTGTTTTTTGTAACCATTTAATAGCTCTTCAGAGAATGCTTGAGCACGTTCTGCAATGGAACGGTCATATGCTTCGATTGCAGCGAATGAACGTGTATCAATAACATTTACTAGATTTAAGACAGCACCTTCGTTTCGTTTTGCAACATCAATTGACTTACGAAATGCATATTCAGCTTCTTTTGAGCCGTCTACTGCAACAACAATGCTTTTATAATGATTAGCCATTTTGAAAAACCTCCCTGATTTGTATATGTTGATTATACCAAATGATTTTCTAAAGGAAATACTTTCCGAAAGAAAAATATGAAAAAGTGAAGACATTTCATTTCAAAATGTCAATTATATACACTTACTTAATTCCCACTATTTACAGCGTGTAAACGCCTTTTGATCGGTAGAACTTGTGGAAGTATTTACTTCGTTAGCAACTGTTATAGCCGTCTTTTTAGTTTTCAAATATAATAATTTATACCATTATTCATCGTTTAAATATTTAGTATTTTATAAATGTTAGAAATTTTATTTGTATTTGCTTTAGTTAAAGCTTTTTTTGCATTTGTTTGGTAATATGGAATGGCAAGGGGTGCATCAATTCTTAGTTACATAATAATGATGCTTATTTTTTATGCTATGGAAGGGGATAGGAAACAATGAAGATTGGTATTCCAAAGGAAATTAAAAACAATGAGAATCGTGTAGCCATGACACCAGCAGGAGTTGTAACTTTAACACACGCAGGTCATGAGGTATACATTGAAACTGGAGCAGGCTTAGGGTCAAGCTTTACGGATGCTGATTACATTGCAGCAGGAGCTCATATTGTTCAAACTGCTAAAGAAGCATGGTCACAAGAAATGATCATGAAGGTAAAAGAACCTGTAGCTTCTGAATATGATTATTTCTATGAAGGTCAAATTTTATTTACGTATTTACACTTAGCGCCAGAGGTTGAACTAACTCAGGCACTTTTAAATAAAAAGGTTGTAGGTATTGCCTACGAAACAGTGCAATTAGCAAACGGTTCATTACCATTGTTAACGCCTATGAGTGAAGTAGCTGGTAAAATGGCTACGCAAATCGGTGCACAGTTCTTAGAAAGAAACCATGCTGGTAAAGGTATTTTATTAGGTGGCGTTTCAGGTGTGCAGCGTGGCAAGGTGACAATAATCGGTGGTGGTATCGCAGGAACAAATGCTGCAAAAATCGCTGTTGGCATGGGTGCGGATGTGACAGTAATCGATTTAAGCCCAGAACGTTTACGTCAATTAGAAGATCTGTTTGGTCGTGATGTTCAAACATTAATTTCAAATCCTTATAATATTGCAGAATCAGTGAAAGATTCAGATTTAGTCATTGGTGCGGTGTTAATACCAGGCGCAAAAGCACCGAAACTTGTTTCTGAAGAAATGATTCAGTCAATGCAAGCTGGCTCTGTTGTAGTCGATATTGCGATTGACCAAGGTGGTATTTTTGCTTCGTCTGATCGTGTGACAACTCATGATGACCCAACATACGTGAAACATGGCGTAGTACATTATGCAGTAGCAAATATGCCAGGAGCAGTACCGCGCACATCAACAATTGCTTTAACAAATAATACAATTCCATATGCACTTCAAATTGCAAACAAAGGCTATAAACAAGCTTGCCTAGATAATGCGGCACTGAAAAAAGGTGTGAATACATTAGATGGACAACTAGTCTATAAAGCAGTGGCAGATTCACAAGGTCTTCCATTTGTCGAAGTGGATGAGTTAATTCAATAAATCAAAAAAGGAAGCACTACACTAGTTGCTTCCTTTTTTGTGTGTAATTATAGAACAATTAAATCTTTCGGGAATTTTGTTAATACTTCAACGCCATCTTTCGTTACAACTACATCATCCTCAATGCGTACGCCTGTCACATCTGATTTATAAATCCCTGGCTCAATTGTAAAGACCATGCCTTCTTCCATCGTCATTTCATTTGCACCTGTAACGGATGGGAATTCATGCACAGAAATTCCAAGGCCATGACCAAGACGGTGAGTGAAATATTCACCATAGCCAGCTTCTGTGATAGTATCACGTGCAATTTTATCTAAGTCCATCGCACGAATACCTGGTTTTACAGCTGCGACAGCATTTGTATTGGCAGCTAAAACAGCGTGATAAATTTCCTTCTGTGCTTCACTAGGCTCCCCAAAGGCAACAGTACGCGTAATATCTGAGCAATAGCCATCGTAAATAACCCCAAGGTCAAATAATACCATATCCCCTTTTTCAATTTTACGTGCACCTGGCTTGCCGTGAGGAGAGGCCGTTTTTGGACCACTTAATACCATTGTTTCAAAGGACATTTTGCAACCTTTATCTTGAATAGCACTTTCAATCGCTGTTAGAATTTCCATTTCTGTTTTCCCTTCAGCGATCTCCTTACAACCGATTTCAATTGCATAGTCTGCTAGCTCCGCAGCTTTACGTAATTTTTCTAATTCAGTCCCATCTTTGATGACGCGCATAGCATTAATCTTTTCATCAAGGCGAACAAAGTTAGCCTGTGGGAATGATTGCTGTAAAGCTTCTAAACGCTCGACGATTAGTTGCGCTTTTTCAATAGCAAACGTAGTCGGATTAACTTGGCGTGAAATGATTGCTTGCGCAAGAACGTCCATTGAGTTTTCAGTATCCTGATGGCCGATTACCTCATAAGACCAACCTGCTGCCTTCGCATCTGGAATCTCCATTTGTGGACAAATTAGAAAAGGCTCGGCATCTTTAAAAATCATGACTCCTAGTAATCTTTCATGTGGATCACTTTTAAAGCCTGAAACGTAAAAAACATTGTCAGGTGTTGTTACGAATGCTGCATCGATGTGATGTTGCTGTAAATAACTTTGGATTTCTTCGACCTTTGACATCAATATGTCCTCCTTTTAGTACATGGGAAATTTTACGTAAAAAAGCGTCGACTCTATAAAGCAATGTCGATGTTCCTTTTCTAGTACTGAATAATTGTGCGCTAACAGGGTATAAGGCTGTTAGAGAACACTACGATTATTCTCTGTACAAGCATATCAAAAAAAGGGAAAAAGCGCATGAGTAGCGAATTAAAATGATGAACTGTAATTTGGTTTTCGAGGAGGATTTTAAAATGGAAATTAGTTATCATGGACATTCAGTTGTCAAAATTCAAACAAACGGGAAAACAATTTTAATTGACCCTTTTATTAATGGCAATGGGCAAACAGACTTAACGGTGGCAGGAGAAGCACCAGATATTATTGTACTTACACATGGACATAATGATCATGTTGGGGACACAGTGGAGCTAGCGAAGAAAAAAGATGCGTTAGTCATTGCCCCAAATGAATTAGCTAATTGGATCTCTTGGCAAGGTGTAAAAGCGCATCCAATGCATATTGGAGGTGCTAAGGAGTTTGACTTTGGTAAGGTGAAGTTTACACAAGCCTTTCACGGTTCATCTTATGTAACAGAGAATAATGAGATAATTTATATGGGTATGCCAGCAGGGGTTTTATTATTTGTTGAGGGATTAACGATTTATCATGCAGGTGATACAGCTCTATTTAGTGATATGAAATTAATTGGCGAACGACACCCTATTGATATTGCATTTTTACCGATTGGGGATAATTTTACAATGGGACCAGAGGATGCAGCTTGCGCGGTTTCATTCTTAAAGCCGAAAATTGTCGTACCAATTCATTACAATACATTCCCACCAATCGAGCAGGATCCACAAATTTTTGCAGATTTAGTGCAAAATACAGAGGTTCAAATTTTGAAAGCTGGCGAAAAAGTAAACTGTTTCTAATCGTTGACAGGGCTGTACTATATGAATTGACACCACGCTAGTAG
Organism: Lysinibacillus sp. FSL K6-1151; assembly: GCF_038630755.1. Lineage (NCBI taxonomy): Bacteria > Bacillati > Bacillota > Bacilli > Caryophanales > Bacillaceae > Lysinibacillus > Lysinibacillus sp. FSL K6-1151. The sequence goes on along the minus strand of NZ_CP152040.1, from coordinate 3,447,674 downwards.
TTGAAATGATGGGGAAAGTTAAACAATTTGATCACTTTATATTAAATATTTTTATAAAAAATATGGTACACTAAGAGCAGAATAGAAGCTTAGGAAATAGGTGATATTTTGTCTACAAAACATGAGAAAATTTTACAATACATCGAATCACTACCCGTGGGTGATAAAATTTCAGTACGTCAAATAGCGAAAGAAATGCAAGTGAGTGAAGGGACGGCTTATCGTGCCATAAAGGAAGCGGAAAATCGTCGCTTAGTAAGTTCGATTGAGCGTGTTGGAACAATTCGCATTGAGAAAAAAAAGAAAGAAAATATTGAACGCTTAACTTTTGCAGAAATTGTCAATATTGTCGATGGCCAAGTTTTAGGTGGAAAATCGGGTCTACATAAAACGTTAACGAAATTTGTCATTGGTGCAATGCAATTAGAAGACATGATGCGTTATACAGATGCAGGTAGCTTATTGATTGTTGGTAACCGGATTAAGGCACATGAAAATGCACTTCGAGCGGGTGCAGCTGTTTTAATCACTGGCGGTTTTGATACAACGGAAGATAATAAAATACTTGCGGATTCATTAGATTTACCCATTATTTCAACAAGCTATGATACGTTTACAGTAGCAACAATGATTAACCGAGCAATTTATGACCAATTAATCAAAAAAGATATTTTATTTATTGAAGATATTTATGTCCCAATGACTGACACGGCTGCCTTAAAAAATGATGAAACGATCCATCATTTTCATAAGTTAAATGAACGCACAACACATGGTGCATTTCCTGTTGTCACACATCAAAATAAATTAGTCGGGATGATTACCGTAAAAGACGTTATTGGTCGTGAAGAGAACGAGCTAGTTGAAAAAGTAATGACAAAAAATCCGATTGCTGGTTCCATGAAAATGAGTGTAGCTTCTGCTGGGCATCGTATGATTTGGGAAGGGATTGATCTCTTACCAATTGTTGATGATGACAATATTTTGCAAGGTGTTATTAGTCGTCAGGATGTACTTAAGGCGCTGCAATTAGCACAAAGACAGCCTCAGCATGGTGAAACGATTGATGATTTAGTGAAAAATGAGATGAAGGTACTGGGTGATGAAGAACTAATAGTAGAGTTTAAAGTCACACCACAAATGACCAATCAATATGGGGCCATTTCATATGGTGCTTTTACAACTTTACTAGCTGAAGTTGGTTCATTTGCCTTAAAACGCCGTAAACGTGGTGATGCAGTGGCTGAGAATATGACTATTTATTTTATTAAGCCGGTTCAAATGGAAAGTACGCTTACGGTTAAGCCTCGCATTTTAGACATGAGTCGTAAGTTTGTGAAAATGGACTTCGAAGTGTATAATCAACAAATGCTTGTCGGTAAGGCAATGATGATGTTCCAACTATTAGAACGTTAAGTATTGAAAAAGGGATGGCCTAGCGCAATTGCTTGGTCATCCCTTTGTACATATATTATTGATTAATGCGGAATTCTTCCTCAACAAATTGCCCATAATGGCGTGCTTTTTTTATATTTTCTATAACAACTAAGATGCCTAGTGCGACAAGAATTGCTACAATAATAAATGTAAATAAGCCTGGGAATAAATAAGCTTGATTTAAAGCGAAGGATAAAATTAAGGAACCTAAGCCGATATTCGCCTTACTTTTATACCAATTTTTAGCAATTGGTAGTGGAGAACGGAATTGTTTTGTTTTAAAATAGAAATAAAAAACAAAAGATATGATAATCGCAAATACAAATATTAAATTGAGCATAGTAAACCTCCTAGCATAACTAGACATTATTGTAACGATAATTATAAAAAAATGCTAACGGTTCTTACTATCATTTTGGAGGAATGTAAGGTGAAAAGACAAATCATCGACACAATTAAGGCCTTTGAAACAATCATTATTCATCGTCATGTACGTCCAGATCCGGATGCTTATGGTTCTCAGCAAGGTTTAAAAGAGATTATTTTAGCCAACTACCCTGAGAAAAAGGTCTTTGCTGTTGGTGAACATGATGCTTCCTTATCATTTATGGCACAGCCTGATGAAATAGCAGATGATATGTACGACAATGCTTTAGTAATTGTCACAGACACGGCCAATACAGAGCGGGTTGACGATCAACGCTATACAAAAGGAAAAATGGTGATAAAAATTGATCACCACCCAAATGACGATGCATATGGTGACTTATTATGGGTAGATACGACAGCAAGCTCATGCAGTGAAATGATTTATGCGTTGTATGAAGAAGGCAAGGCAGTTGCTAGCTGGCAACTTACAGATGCTGCTGCACGCCTATTATTTGCAGGAATTGTAGGGGATACAGGAAGATTCCAGTTCCCGAGCACGACAGCGAAAACATTTAAAGTGGCTTCAGAGCTGATTACATATGATTTTGATCGAAATCAAATTTTTGATGGTATGTATGAAATGGAGCAAAAGCTACTTAATTTACAAGGCTATATATATCAAAACTTTACAATGGATGAGCATGGAGCTGCCTATGTAAAGCTAACAAAGGAATTGTTAGCGGAATATAATACAGTGCCATCTGAGGCCTCTTTATTAGTAGGCTGCCTTGGCAGTGTTAAAGGGATATGCGCGTGGGTTGTTTTCATTGAAGAAGTAGATCAAATACGAGTACGTCTACGTTCGAAGGGACCTGTTATTAATACATTAGCAAAAGAATTTAATGGTGGAGGACATCCGCTTGCATCTGGTGCGACAGCTTATTCATGGGAGGAAGCTGACCACGTTATTTCAAGATTACAAGAAATGTGTAAGGCGTATCATTAACAGAGAAAAGGAAGGGATTCATTTGACACATGTATATACGAAAATGTATACGAGCGCGGATTTATTGAAAAGCACAATTCGGCTTGAGCAATTGATTCCTTTTTTACAAGAGCAAAAGACACAGGCCTGTGCAATCGTTAATACGAAATTGTACGGGCTTTTGCCTTTTTGTAAAGCATTGCAGCAAGCAAGTATCCACGCTGTCATTGGGCTTTCCGTTAACGTACAGTGGCATGAGAAAACCATCCCTCTTGTTCTGTATGCACAAACGCAGGAGGGCTATCAACAGCTATTAAAGATTAGTAGTGCTATATCCATTAGACAAGACGAAGTGTTGCCTTGGAAGTGGCTTGAGGGATACGCAGCGGGTTGTATAGCTCTGCTTTCCACAAATGATTTTGCAGATTTAGAGGATTGGCATACTGCGGTCACTGCTTTAATTCAGCTATTTCAACAGCAATTATATGTGGGCATCGCTAGACCAGATGGAGTAAAAACAGCGAATGAAGAAGAAATAGTGATTTGGTGCGAAGAACAGTCTATTCCGCTTGTTGCCACTCAAAGCTGTTATTTTTTACGTCCAGAAGATCATTTTGCTTATGAAGTAGCAAGAGCAATTGATACAGGTGATAAGCTAGGAAACACTATGCTAACGGCCGATGTGCAAGGCTATTTTGCACCGACAGCAGATGAATGGCAAAATTGGTTTGCTGATCATCCACAGTGGCTTGAAGCAAGTGTACAAATGCTTGCTAGCTGTAAAGCTGTTGTACCTGAAATGTCTGTGCAAATGCCTAAATTTCCTGTACCTGTAGATGAAACAGCTGAAAGCTTGCTGATGAAGGAAGCATTTACAGGATTAGAAGAAAGATTTCAGCAAATGACGATACCTACAGCCTATCGGGAACGGCTACAATATGAGCTTGAAATTATTTGTTCCATGGGCTTTGCTGACTATTTTTTAGTTGTCGCGGATTTTATGCACTATGCGAAAGAAAATCGCATTTTGACTGGACCTGGTCGTGGTTCGTCCGCAGGTTCCCTTGTGGCATATAGCCTCGCCATTACACAAGTAGATCCACTTGCCTATGGTTTATTATTTGAACGTTTTTTAAACCCTGAAAGAATTACTTTACCTGATATTGATATTGATTTTGTTGATAGTAAAAGACATCAAGTGATTCAGTATGTTGCCCAAAAATATGGCAAAGCCAATGTTGCGCAAATTATTACATTTGGCACACTGTCTGCAAAGGCAGTTGCGAGGGATGTTGCAAGGGTTTTTGGTTTTGAGGCAGAGACATTAGAAAAAATTTCGAAGATGATTCCAAATAAGCCTGGTATTACATTGCAAAGAGCTATGGCAGAATCACATGACTTTCAAAACTGGCTTGCAGACAATGAAAAGCATCAGCGATGGTTCGAGGTAGCGCTAAAATTAGAAGGTCTGCCTAGAAATTCCTCTACACATGCAGCTGGTATTGTCATCGCCCCTTCGCCATTAGTGAATACGGTACCAATTGAAGAAGGGCATGATGGTATTTATAGTACGCAATGGCCGATGGGAGATATTGAAGCGTGCGGTCTCGTCAAAATGGATTTTTTAGGCTTGCGTAATCTCACCATTTTAGAGCAAATACGTTGGTCTATTTATAAAGTGGGAGGACCTTGGATAGAATTTGAACGAATCCCTATGCATGATGAAAAGACGTTTCAACTTTTACAAAAAGGGGATACGCTAGGGATTTTTCAATTAGAATCAGACGGAATGAAACAAGCTTTACGTGATATCCAACCTACGAACTTTTTAGATATTGTAGCTATAAATGCACTTTATCGTCCTGGTCCAATGGATTTTATTCCGGTCTATGCAAGAAGAAAAGCTGGCAAAGAAATGGTTACGATGCCCCATCCAGTGTTAGAGCCTATTTTACAAGAGACATTTGGTGTAATTGTCTATCAAGAGCAGATTATTAAAATTGCCTCAGTTCTCGCAGGATTTACAATGGGACAAGCCGATTTACTGCGCCGTGCAGTGAGTAAAAAAGATCGTCAAGTTTTAGAGGAGCAACGTGCTGCATTTATTCAAGGGGCATTACAGCAAGGCTTTGATCAGCAAGTAGCGGAAGAAGTCTATGAACTGATTGTGCGTTTTGCGGATTATGGTTTCCCTAAAAGTCATGCGGTTGCCTATAGTGTCATTTCCTATCAAATGGCCTATTTAAAGGCGCATTTCCCTCGAAGCTTTTATGCAGCGTTATTATCTAATGCAACAGGTAATGTCGATAAGATTCAACAACTTGTCCATGAGGCAAAGGATAAAGGCATCCCATTTTATCCACCTTCTTTAAAAAACAGTACAAAGTATTTTACAGTAGAAAATGAAGGTATTCGCTATAGCTTATCTGGCATCAAAGGTGTGCCCCATACACTGATAGAGAAAGTGAATACGCTACGTCAAACAAGTCCAGAAGTACTGAATAATATGTTTGATTTGGCTGTTGCCTTAAGTGCACAGCATTTTAAAGCTAAAGTGATGGAAGCATTAATCTATGCTGGAGCGCTTGATTATCTTGAGAAGGACAGGGCTGTTCTTCTCATGACAGTAGACGCAGCCTTAAAACATGCGGAGTTATTAAGACCTACTGAAGATATAGATCTGGCATCAGCTATGACACTTAGTTTTGGTAAGCCAAAATATATGCAGGCAGAAGAGATGTCTCAAAAGGAAAAATTAGTACATGAGAAGGAAAGCTTAGGCTTTTATATTTCTACCCATCCAGTAGCACAAGAAAGACTACACTGGCATGATGTCAATAGTACTTGTCGCGAGTTAAAGCAACTTCGTGATGGTAGTTATGTAAAAATGATTGGTATGATTGAAGAAGTGAAAAAAATTCGTACAAAAAAAGGGGAGCAAATGGCTTTCGTTCAGCTACAGGATGAGTATGGAGCTGTTTCGATTACATTATTCCCTCAAGTTTTTCAACTTGTCCAAGATTTATTGCTAGAGGATGAGATGCTAGTAATTGATGGTGTGTTGGAGAGGCGTTTTGGTAAGCTACAAATCAAAGTAAAACATGCACAAGCGACAAAAAAGATATGAAATGAAACAAGAATATAGAAACTGCATAAATTTTATGCAGTTTTTCCTTTACTTTTGAACGGTTCTTTTGTAAGCTAGAATCAACGTTAAAAAGTGGTCAGACCACTTTTTTGATAAGGGGAGTTAGTCGTATGGATAAAAAAACCGAACAAAAAAAAGTGTTTTTAGAAATCGTCCAACAACTACGTCAACTCATTAAAATGGAAAAAATCCAAGCAGGTGAAAAACTACCCTCCGAACGAGTTCTATCAGAGCGTCTAGGTGTCGGGCGATCCTCTGTGAGAGAGGCTTTGCGAAGCTTAGAATTGCTAGGGCTTATTGAAACAAGACACGGTGGTGGTACTTTTCTTGCGTCCACACATAAGCATCAGCTCGTAGAAATACTGTCGATGTTTATATTAGAAGATGAAAAATCGAAGAAAGATGTCGCATTAACGCGACAAATTCATGAAATGGAAGCAATCCGCGTAATAAGTTGTACAGAGATTCTTCGCACACTACCTGTGTGGGATGGTTTTTTTGTGAAACTAGAAATAGAGGGAGCGGTTAATTGTCGAGATATTTTACGAGAGTTATTGATTACGACAGGGAATCGTCTTTCTTTAAAAATCTGGTTTCAATTAGCAGCTTATGATGGCGACCGTTTAAATCGAAACTCAACAGAAGATGAAAAATTAATCATTCAAACGATGTTAAAATCGATGCAGCTTGGGTACGAAAAAGAAGCATTGAAAGCTTATGAACAGTGGATGAGTACTGTACAAAGCATTTAGCTAACAACAAAGGGGGAGTCGAACATGGCAATACGCAGCTTATTTAGTGGTAATCGAAAAAAGAAAGAGGACGGACAAGAAAAGACATTTCCAGAAGGGTTAATGACGAAATGTCCTGAATGTCGTCACATTCAACTGACAAAGGAATTAGAAAAAAACGATAAAGTATGTACAAAATGTAGTCACCATTTCAAAATGACAGCACAAGAGCGTGTGGACTATTTTTTAGATGAAGGCTCATTCGAATCAATGGATGATCATTTACAAACAAGTAATCCCCTTAATTTCCCAGCCTATGTAGAAAAAATTTCAGCCGACCAAGAGAAAACAGGTTTAAATGAGGCTGTCCTAACGGGTGTCGGAACGTTAGATGGCGAAGAAATCGTCGTAGCAATTATGGATTCTCATTTCCGCATGGGTTCAATGGGCTCCGTTGTGGGTGAAAAAATCACGCGAGCAATAGAAAAGGCAACAGCATTAGGTGTGCCATTTATCATCTTTACTGCTAGTGGTGGTGCTCGTATGCAAGAGGGCGTATTGTCATTAATGCAGATGGCTAAAACAAGTGTGGCTTTAAAGCGTCACAGTGATCATGGTTTATTGTTCATTTCTATTTTAACGCATCCAACAACGGGTGGAGTTTCCGCAAGCTTTGCTTCTGTTGGTGATATAAATATTGCCGAGCCACAAGCATTAATTGGCTTTGCAGGTCGTCGTGTTATTGAAGAAACAGTAAGAGAAAAATTGCCAAGCGATTTCCAAACAGCAGAATTTTTATTAGAGCATGGTCAGCTTGATGCTATCTTCCCTCGCAAGGATTTACGTAAACAAGTTTCATTACTTGTAAAAATGCATACGAAAGGTGGCGTCCAACATGCCTAAAAATTTAGCATTTGAAGAACCAGTCGTACAATTACGAGAGAAAATTGATGAATTAAAAACAATTGCTGCTGAAGCAGATGTAGATATGTCAGGAGAAATCGAAAAGCTTGAAACACGTTTATCGCAATTAGAGCAATCGATTTATGCCAATATGAAGCCTTGGGATCGTGTGCAGGTAGCAAGACACCCAGAAAGACCAACAACTTTACAATATATTGAAGCGATGTGTGAAGACTTTATTGAACTGCATGGTGACCGTACGTTTGGTGACGATGCAGCTATTCTAGGTGGGATTGCCATTTTTGAAGGGCAGCCAGTAACGATTATTGGTCATCAGCGTGGTAAATCGACAAAAGAAAATATACGCCGTAATTTTGGTATGCCGCATCCAGAGGGCTATCGTAAAGCGCTACGTTTGATGAAGCAAGCTGAAAAATTTAAGCGACCGATTATTTGTTTTATTGATACAAAAGGTGCTTACCCAGGTAAAGCTGCTGAAGAACGAGGACAAAGTGAAGCAATTGCTAGAAATCTTGTTGAAATGGCAGGCTTAACTGTACCTGTTATTAGTATCGTCATTGGTGAAGGAGGAAGTGGTGGTGCACTAGCACTAGGTGTAGCAAACCGTGTCTTTATGCTAGAGAACTCAACATATTCCGTTATTTCTCCTGAAGGCGCAGCTTCAATTCTATGGCGTGATGGTAGCCTTGCTAAGCAAGCGGCAGAAGCTATGCGCATTACAGCACCAGATTTAAAAGAACTTGGTGTAATAGATGGCATTATCCCTGAAATAATCGGTGGTGCCCATCGCAATGTGGCAAAACAGGCTCTTTCTATTAAAGAATGCATTAGCGACACACTTCATACATTAAATTCTCTAAATGGAGAACAATTAATTGAAGATCGTTATGAAAAATTCAAAAAAATAGGACAATATACAGAAGCGTAAACATAGTTGTTCATAACAAATGAATGCTCTTATCTGATCGTGTATAAAAAATCTAAGCGTATAAATTTGCTCGTAAAGAGACAAAATTTGTATCTTAACATATTAAAAGGCTATAAAAATTAAAGAAGATAATAGCGCATGATAAACGCCAGACTTCTTGAAGAAATGTTAGATTTAGGATGTTTTGGAATGGAAAGAGTGTGTGAAAGCGCATTCTTTTCATTTTTTATGTAAAAGTTATGTTTTTGTATCCTCAGAGCCCTTACATAGTTTGTTTTTTCATGTTAATGTGAATAATAATAGTAACTGCAGGAGGTTCGACAATGAAAAAAATTGCTGTATTAACTAGTGGTGGAGATGCGCCTGGAATGAACGCGGCTATTCGAGCGGTCGTTCGTAAGGCAGCGTTTCATGGGATTGATGTTGTCGGAATTAAGCATGGTTATGAAGGCTTAATAAAAGGATATATGGAAGAACTTGATTTAGGTGCAGTTGGTGGTATTATTCAGCGTGGTGGTACGCATTTAAATTCGGCCAGATGTCCAGAGTTTAAAGAGGATGCTATCCAACAACAAGGTATTGACAATTTAAGAGCTGCTGGAATTGAAGGACTTGTTGTCATTGGTGGTGACGGGTCTTATCGAGGTGCAATGGATTTAGTAAAAAAAGGTTTCCCTGTTGTAGGGGTGCCAGGAACAATCGACAATGATATTCCAGGAACGGAATATACAATCGGTTTTGATACGGCTCTTAATACAGTCGTAGAATCCATCGATAAAATCCGAGATACAGCTACATCTCATGAAAATTCTTTCATTGTTGAGGTCATGGGGCGTGATGCAGGTGATATCGCCTTGTGGGCAGGCCTTGCTGCTGGTGCTGAAACAGTGTTAATTCCAGAGGAAGATTATAATTTAGATGATATTGTAGCACGCTTAGACCGTGGAGCTGCACGTGGTAAAAAACATAGCATTATTATTGTAGCAGAAGGGGTCATGTCTGGCAGTGAGCTGGCAAAGTTGTTAAATGAAAAAACAGGAAAAGAAACACGCGTTTCAGTGCTAGGTCATATTCAACGAGGCGGTTCACCGACCGCACGAGATCGAGTATTGGCAAGTCAATTTGGTGCACATGCAGTTGAATTGCTAATGGAAGGCAAGGCTGGTCGAGCAGTAGGTATTCGTAATCACCAAGTCATTGATTATGATATGCCAGAAGCTTTTGAAAAAAATCATGAGGCAGATGTAAGCCTTTATACACTAATGAAAGAACTATCAATATAATTTGTTATAAAACGGAGTGGGCAAAAATGAGAAAAACAAAAATCGTATGTACAATCGGACCTGCAAGTGAGTCGGCAGAAACTTTAGAAAAATTAATGGAAGCAGGTATGAATGTAGCCCGCTTGAATTTTTCACACGGATCTCATGAAGAACATGCAGGGCGTATTCAATTAATTCGTGAAGTGGCACAAAAGTTAAACAAACCAGTAGGAATTTTACTTGATACAAAAGGACCTGAAATTCGTACACATAATATGAAAAATGGTGAGCTACATTTAGCAGCAGGCCAAGTGATTGATATTTCAATGACTGAAGTAGAAGGTACTGAGACAAGCTTCTCTGTCACATATGAGCGTTTAATTGAAGATGTTGAGCAAAACTCAATTATTTTACTTGATGATGGTCTTATTCAGTTACGCGTATTAGCAACTGATCTGGAAAAAGGTTTAATTCATACGATTGTTGAAAATGCTGGCGTCCTAAAAAATAAAAAAGGTGTAAATGTACCAGGTGTTTCTGTACAGCTACCAGGGATCACAGAAAAAGACGCGCAAGATATTCTATTCGGTATTGAGCAAGGTGTAGACTTTATTGCTGCTTCATTTGTTCGTCGTGCAAAGGATGTGCTTGAAATCCGTGAATTGCTTGAACAAAATGGTGGTAGTCATATTCAAATTATCCCGAAAATCGAGAACCAAGAGGGTGTCGATAATATCGACGAAATCATCCTAGTATCTGATGGATTAATGGTTGCTCGTGGAGATCTTGGTGTTGAAATTCCAGCAGAAGAAGTACCACTTGTTCAAAAGAAATTGATTTTAAAATGTAATCAAGTAGGTAAACCGGTTATTACGGCAACACAAATGTTAGATTCTATGCAGCGTAACCCACGTCCAACACGTGCAGAAGCAAGTGATGTAGCGAACGCAATCATCGATGGAACAGATGCCATCATGCTATCAGGTGAAACTGCTGCGGGTCTTTATCCAGTAGAATCAGTTCAAACAATGAATAAAATTGCACAGCATACTGAAAATTCTTTAGACTATCGAAAAATTGTTTCTGCCCGTAGTCGTGAAAAAGAAGCGAATATGACGGAGGCTATCTCTCAAGCAGTAGCATATACATCTATCAATTTAGGGGTAAAAGCCGTATTAGCACCAACTGAAAGTGGTAATACAGCAAGAATGATCGCCAAGTATCGACCAGGTGTGCAAATTGTTGCAGTGACAGGCTCTCCAAATACAGCCAATACTTTAACATTAGTATGGGGTGTGTATCCAATTGTTTGTCAACGAGTGACAACAACAGATGAAATTTTAGAGCTAGCTGTAGATGAAAGCTTGAAACATGGTTTCGTTACGCACGGAGATGCTGTTGTCATTACAGCGGGTGTGCCAGTAGGTGAAGCAGGTACAACAAACTTAATGAAAGTACACATTATCGGAGATTTACTAGCTCGTGGTCAAGGGATTGGCAAAGCCTCCGTTGTAGGGAAGACAGTCGTTGCCAAAAATGCTGCTGAGGCACTTGCTTACGATACAGAAGGATGCATCCTTGTAACAGTTGGATCTGATCGAGATATGATGCCAGCTATAGAAAATTGTATTGGTCTGATTACTGAAGAAGGTGGTCTAACGAGTCATGCAGCAGTTGTTGGTCTAAGCCTTGGTATTCCAGTAATTGTGGGCGTAAAAGAAGCCACAACATTAATACGTCATGATCAAGAGATTACAATGGACGCTGAAACAGGAGTTATTTACAAAGGACATGCGAGTGTTCTTTAACAAGTAACGAAAAGCTCTAGTGCGATTTTTTGTACTAGAGCTTTTAAATAAGGTTGTACACATTTTGTGGTAACTTCTTTTCTCTATCAATACTAAGGAATAGACATTCTCTTTGAATGAAGGTATTCATTTTTTTATGAAACTAAATGGGCTATAATAACGTATAAAAGGTATAGCTTTTCATGTAGAAAGGAGAAAAATATGCGTAAAATTTTTCTTGGTTTCGTTGTCTACGCTTTAGCCGAATTGGCGTTATTAATAGTCATTGGACAAAATATTGGTGTTTTAAGTACTTTATTGCTCATTATTGCAACGAGCGTTATTGGTATTTATGTCATGAAGAATAAGGGTATGAATTCTGTCCAAAATGTAAAAAATACGTTGGCACGCGGAGAGGCACCAGGTGCTGCTTTAGTGGATGCATTATTAACGTTTAGTGGTGGTTTGCTTTTAGCATTACCAGGATTTTTAACAGATCTTATTGGTCTACTATTGCTCATGCCATTTTCTCGAAAAATGTTCCAACCAGTTGTCTATTACTGGATGCGTAAAAAAATGAAAAAAGGCCAATTCATTATCGTTCAAAGATAGAGTTTTCCTTTAGCTTTACTGCTAAAAATAAAAAGATAGGGCTAAGCAAGATCCCATAAAAGCCAAACAATAGAATAGAGGCAGCACTGATAAAAAATGTATGGAATGTACGTAATTGTAGCGTATTGGACCAAAGCATTGAATCAGCTAGCTGCCTTGTTAATTGAACAAATAAATACAGTAGTAAAATGGCTACACATAAAAAGGTGTTGCCGTTGAAATAAAAATAAATGCTCATTGGTACAAGAAAAACACCGATTCCGAAAAATGGTAATACATCTGCAAATGCTACAATAAAAGCTTTAATGATGGCTTGTTCAAACTGGAGGATCATAAACCCTGCACAAAGGATTAGTAGGGTAATGGTGAATAATTGAAACTCCACGAATAAGAAGTAATGAAAGAGTTGCATGATTTTTGCAAAATGAGATTGCCACTCATGGCGATATTTCTTAGGGACATATTGAAAAAACCAATAGCGTGATTTCCGTGTCTCTAATAAAGCGAAATAATAAGCGACTAAAAAGATAAACACCTCGATAACATGCTTCATTAATACTTGGAAAAGATCTGCTGTGTAAATGATGATAGAATCAAATATGGACAGTGACTTTTCTTTTAATACTTGTACAAACATGGATTCATATTCACTAAAAAGCGGGAAATTTTGTAATGTCTCTCGAATTTCTGGAAAGATAACAATGATACTGTTAATGGATATGACGACAAGAAGAAAAATACAAGTTAATATGAGTACTTCCACAATAATTGCTGCGATCCAATAGGCAATCCTACAATATTTATGTAAGAAATTTATAACAGGATACGTCGAAAAGGATAAAAAAATTGCAAGTGAAACAGGTAATACAAACCAAAGTATTACTAAATAAAAAATAAAAAGTAAAACACTTGTAGTTCTTTCATATGAAAAATACTTTAAATTCCTCATTTTTACAAATTCACCTCAAATCAATTGATAATACGATTGTCAAAATATACAAAAAAATCTCTTTGGAACAAATATATAGTCGTTCGGACGTCTTTTTCTTTATTTGGAGGATTTTCATTCACAAAGCTGTCAAAAATGATTATAATAGCAATGTAAGCGATTTACTTAATGGTTCATATGAGCAAAAACCATAAATGCAACAAAAAAAACGCATTTATAACAAAGTTTAAATATGAGGGAGCGATAATTTATGTCAGCAACTAAAGGTTTAGAAGGTATCGTAGCAGCGGAATCTAAAATCAGTTCAATTATCGATGACACACTTACATATGTTGGTTACAACATTGATGATTTAGCAGAAAATGCGTCATTCGAAGAGGTAATTTACTTGTTATGGCATACTCGTTTACCAAAAGAGGACGAGCTAGCTGAATTAAAACAACAATTGGCAGACAATATGTCAATTCCGCAAGCGATTGTCGACCAATTCAAAACATACCCACTTTCAACTGTACATCCAATGGCTGCATTGCGTACTGCAGTATCTTTACTTGGTGTATTCGATGAAGAAGCGGATGTTATGGATCCAGAAGCAAACTACCGTAAAGCAATTCGTCTACAAGCTAAAATTGCTACAGCAGTAACTGCATTTGCACGTGTTCGTAAAGGTTTAGAGCCAGTTGAGCCAAAACCTGAATTAGGATATGCTGCAAACTTCTTATACATGCTAAAAGGCGAAGAGCCAGCAGCTATTGAAATTGAAGCATTTGACAAAGCATTAGTATTACATGCTGACCATGAATTAAACGCATCTACATTTACAGCACGTGTATGTGTAGCTACTTTATCAGACGTTTATTCGGGTGTAACAGCAGCAATCGGTGCATTAAAAGGACCACTTCATGGTGGAGCAAATGAGCAAGTGATGAAAATGTTATCTGAAATCGGCTCACTTGAAAATGTTGAATCTTACATTCAAAATAAATTAGACAACAAAGAAAAAATCATGGGCTTCGGTCACCGCGTATATCGTAAAGGCGACCCTCGTGCACCACATTTACGTGTAATGTCTAAAAAATTAACTGAGCTAACTGGTAAACCAGAGCTATATGAGATGTCAGTTAAAATCCATGACATGATCGTGGAACAAAAGAAATTACCTGCAAACGTAGATTTCTTCTCTGCGTCAGTGTATGATTCTTTAGGTATTGATCATGACCTGTTCACACCAATTTTCGCAGTATCTCGTACTTCAGGTTGGGTGGCACACATCCTTGAGCAATATGCAAACAACCGCCTAATCCGTCCACGTGCTGAATATGTTGGACCAGGCATGCAAAAATATATTCCAATCAGCGAGCGCTAATTTGGAAAATATGCTAGAATGTTTGGGACTGTGTTATCACTAACACAGTCCTATGATTATGAATTTAGGAGGCAACAGAATGTCAAACAAAATTGTAGTTGAAAATGGCGTACTTAATGTACCAAATAATCCAGTAATTCCTTTCATCGAAGGTGATGGAATTGGTCCAGATATCTGGGCAGCAGCATCACGCGTAATCGATGCAGCTGTAGAAAAAGCTTATAACGGTGAAAAGAAAATCGAATGGTTAGAAGTTTTAGCTGGTGAAAAAGCATTTAACCAAACTGGTGAATGGTTACCACAAGAAACTTTAGACAAAATTAACGAATACTTAATTGCAATCAAAGGTCCTCTTACTACGCCAATCGGTGGTGGTATCCGCTCTCTAAACGTAGCATTACGTCAACAACTTGACTTATATGTATGCTTACGTCCAGTACGTCACTTTGATGGAGTGCCTTCTCCAGTTAAACGCCCAGAAGACGTTGACATGGTTATCTTCCGCGAAAACACAGAAGACATCTATGCTGGTATTGAATTCGAATCTGGCTCTGAACAAGCTCAAAAAATCATCAACTTCCTACAAACTGAATTTGGTGTAAACCAAATCCGTTTCCCAGAAACTTCTGGTATTGGTGTAAAACCTGTATCTAAAGAAGGTACTGAGCGTTTAGTACGTTCTGCTATCGAATATGCAATTAAACATAAACGCCCATCTGTTACTTTAGTTCATAAAGGTAACATCATGAAATTCACTGAAGGTGGATTCAAAAAATGGGGTTATGAATTAGCTGAAAAAGAATTTGCTGATCAAACATTCACTTGGAATCAATATGATGCTATCAAAGCTGAGCAAGGTGAAGAAGCAGCAAACAAAGCGCAAGCTGACGCTTTAGCAGCTGGTAAAATCTTAGTGAAAGATTCTATCGCTGATATCTTCTTACAACAAATTTTAACTCGTCCAACTGAGTTCGATGTAGTAGCTACAATGAACTTAAACGGTGACTATATTTCTGATGCTCTAGCTGCACAAGTTGGTGGTATCGGTATCGCTCCAGGCGCGAACATCAACTATGTAACTGGACATGCAATCTTCGAAGCTACTCACGGTACAGCTCCAAAATATGCTGGCCAAGATAAAGTAAACCCATCATCAGTTTTACTTTCAGGTGTATTAATGCTTGAACACTTAGGATGGCAAGAAGCTGCTGACATGATCACTAAATCTGTTGAGAAAACAATTTCTTCTAAAGTTGTAACTTATGACTTCGCACGTTTAATGGACGGCGCTACAGAAGTGAAATGTTCAGAATTCGCGAACGAGTTAATCAAAAACCTATAATTTTCTATTCTAAAATAGGAATTATCACTAAAGCGGATAGTTTATTCTGCCGATATAATTAGGGTGAAAGTAAATTTAAATTGAATATTTACGATAAACTTGTTTAAACGAGGGAGTGAGATGTATGTCTCCTCCCTCTTTTAAAATATATAACCTAATTTTAAAGGAGCGTATTCAAAATGTCTCTGAAACGTAAAAAAATCTCAGTAATCGGTGGCGGCTTTACAGGCGCTACGGCAGCATTTTTAGCAGCTCAGAAAGAACTTGGTGATGTCGTATTAGTGGATATTCCACAAGCAGAAAACCCAACAAAGGGAAAGGCACTAGATATGTGGGAAGCAGCACCAATACAAGGGTTTGATTCTTATGTACAAGGCACTTCCAATTATGCAGATACGGCTGATTCGGATGTAGTCATCATTACTGCTGGTGTTGCGCGTAAACCAGGTATGAGTCGTGATGATCTCGTTCAAATCAATCAAGGTGTCATGAAAACTGTTTCAAAAGAAATTGCTACGCATTCACCAAATGCTACAATCCTTGTACTGACAAATCCAGTTGATGCCATGACTTATACAGTATACAAAGAAACTGGCTTCCCGAAAAATCGTGTTATCGGTCAATCGGGTGTTCTTGATACAGCTCGTTTCTGTGCATTTGTAGCACAAGAGCTCAATATTTCAGTGAAAGACATTACTGGATTTGTATTGGGTGGTCATGGTGACACAATGGTGCCATTAACACGCTATTCATTTGCAGGTGGTATTCCGTTAGAAACATTAATTTCTGCCGAACGTTTGGAAGAGATTGTTGATCGTACACGCAATGGTGGAGCAGAAATTGTCAACTTACTTGGCAATGGTTCTGCCTATTATGCGCCAGCTGCGGCACTGATTGAAATGGCTGAAGCCATTATTAAAGATCAGAAACGTATTTTGCCATCTATCGCTTATTTAGAAGGTGAATATGGCTACCATGATTTATACTTAGGCGTTCCTACTTTACTTGGAGCCAATGGTATTGAAAAAATCTTTGAGCTTGAGTTAACGGACAAAGAAAAGGCAGCTTTAGACCAATCGGCAGATGCAGTCCGTAATGTGATGAAAATTTTAGTGTAAATGAATAATGCATCAGCGTTATTAAGCAGATTTTTTCGAGCTTACTCGAAAACGAGCAGGATAATTCCTGCTCGTTTTTTTATGTTCAAGTGTTAGGAAGCTTAAGGTCCTTCTGCTTTTCATTGTACTTTTAGCATAAAATTGATACTATGAATGTAGTATGATAGAAAAGGGGTTGGCGTATCTTTGCTTCAAAAAAATAGTAAACTTGGTCTCACAATCGATGAAATTACAGTTGGCGAGAAGATCCATATAACAGAAAAAATCGAGGATAGGGATTTATTGCTGTATTTAGGGCTGACAAACGATAGTAATCCGCTTTATATTCAACATGATTATGCGGCGATGACACCTTTTCAAAAACCAATTGTGCCGACAATTATGTTAAATGGAATTATTACATCAGCTGTGTCCAAGTATATTCCGGGGCCAGGTGCGCGAATTATTGAGCAACATTTAAAATATTTAGGTCCTCTCTATCATTATGAATTATTTGATACGCTTTTAGAGGTAACGGCAGTCAATAAATACGACAATACGATTACGGTATCTGTACACTCATATAATGAGCAAAAGGAGCTTGTGATTGAAGGGATGCTGTTGGTGACACCACCGCTTATATTATAGACGTCTTGAGATTTGAAATGGGGGTTTCAAATCACTTACGGAGGCATTATACATGACAAAAACAATTTTAGTTATTGAAGATGAATTTTCGATTGCAACATTATTGAAATATAATTTAGAACAGGCTGGCTATGTCGTTGAAACGGCTGCTGATGGTCAGGAAGGACTTGAAAAAGCAATCGACCTACAGCCCAATTTAATTCTTTTGGATTTGATGCTTCCAAAACTAGATGGTATGGAGGTATGTAAACAAATCCGACAGCAACGTATGAATACGCCTATCATTATGTTAACTGCAAAAGATGACGAATTTGATAAAGTTCTTGGTCTTGAGCTAGGCGCAGATGATTATATGACAAAGCCTTTTAGTCCACGTGAAGTATTGGCACGTGTCAAGGCTGTGTTAAGACGTTTCACACAAAATGTTGTGGTAGATGATAAGGATGAGCCTAAAGAAAAAATGTATGAGTTTGGACAATTGAGAGTGTTTCCAGAGCGTTTTGAAGTTTTTTTACAAGACGAAGCATTGGAATTTACACCAAAAGAGTTTGAGCTACTTATTTACTTACTTGAAAATAAAAATCGAGTTTTAACACGTGATCAGCTATTAAGTGCTGTATGGAAATATGATTTTGCTGGCGATACTCGAATTGTGGATGTACACATTAGCCACCTTCGCGATAAAATCGAGGAAAATAGCCGTAAGCCAATGTTCATTAAAACAATCAGAGGCCTAGGTTATAAATTTGAGGAGCCGAAAACGACATGAAATCAATGAGCAACCGCTTATTCTTGACATTCATGCTTTTACTTGGAACGATACTAGCTGTCCTAATGATTGTTATAGGTCAGCTTTTTCCTGTTTATATCAAGCAATACAATGAACAAGCAACCACGCAATTACAGGCGTCGATGGATCAAGTAATCGATGAACGCAAGATGGAATTATCAAAGGAAGATCAGGAAGCATTGTATGCAGTACAGAGCATGAAACAAGAGGAATCCTTGTTGTCCTATGTGCATGCCCGACTCTACTTAGTACTAGCTGTTCTTTTCACCATCACATTAATTTTAATCGCCATTGTAAGCCGTTATATGATTCGCAATTTTACGGCACCTATTGATAACGTGACAGAAACGGCTCTTGAGCTTGCCAAGGGAAACTACCGTGCACGTGCCCATGAAAATGAACATGAACGCATGATACCACTCAGTCATTCCATAAATATTTTAGCACGTAATTTACAGGATATTACGACGATACGTGAAGTAGAGGAAGAACGACTGAAGACCCTAATTGAAAATATGGGAAGCTCTCTCATGATGATTGGCCGTGAAGGAAATATTTCCATCGTGAATCGGGTATTTCTAGAGCGCTTTGATATGCAGCTTGATGATGTACAAGGAAAGGTATTTCGTACAATAGGTTTACCAAAATCATTAGAGCAATTTATCGATCATGTCTTTCTAACAGAGATGCCTTATCGACAACAAATCAAAATGGAAATACAGCAGGAGCTCTATAATAAAGAAGTCTACGGGGCACCTGTCATCGGGGATCATGGACGATGGCTAGGCGTTGTTATCGTTATGCACGATATAACGGAACTTGTTCGATTGGAGCAAATTCGAAAAGACTTTGTTGCTAATGTATCACATGAATTACGTACACCTATTACTTCTATTAAAGGCTTTTCGGAAACATTATTGGATGGGGCCTATAAGGATGAAAAAATGCTGATCTCCTTTTTAGAGATCATTTATAAAGAAAGTAATCGACTTCAAATGCTCATTCAAGATTTATTAGAGCTGTCAAAAATTGAGCAGCATGGCTTTACTGTTAATATTATGCCGATGGGCTTACAAGATGTTTTAATCCGTGGAGCAGAGCTGACTGCACCGCGGTTAGATGAGAAAAATATGAGCTTCCAAGTAGATTTCGAACGAGATGTCCAAGTAATGGGAGATGCCAACCGTATTATTCAAATCGTGACGAATTTAATTACCAATGCTATTACATATTCTCCTGAAAATACGACTGTTTCCATTCGTTTAAAGGAAAATGAAACACATGGCATTATCGAAATAGAAGACCAAGGAATCGGTATTGAAAAGCATGAAATTGCTCGTGTTTTTGAGCGTTTTTATCGTGTGGACCGAGCAAGAAGTCGTAATTCTGGCGGAACAGGATTAGGGTTAGCGATTGTGAAGCATCTTGTAGAGGCCCATCATGGTCGTATTCAAGTAGAAAGCGAAGTCGGAATGGGGACTAAAATGATTGTCATGATTCCAAAAGATTAACAATTCCTTTACATGAACAACATGTTATATTCATATTTGGGTACTATACTAATTACTAGAAACCCCCTATATGATTGTTAAGACGATAACCATAAAAAATCTACTATCTAGTTGGAGATTTTTTAATAAGGATTTTATTTTCACCATAGAAAGAATGTAGTGTCTTTTTTAGGCACTACATTCTTTTTCTGTTTTACAGGGAGGAAAAATAGGTGTAAAGTATAGTAGCATAAAGTTTAACAACAATTTTTTTGGCAATTGTTTGTTAAACCATCGCTTTGACAGTCAGTGAATCAACCTTCTTTTCATTTGAATTGTGTTTTTCTGACTGTTGAGGCAGAGAAAAAAATGAGAGAAGGATGACCATGAAAATCGTCAAAAGTATCGTGCAGATCGGCTATCTTTACATCCTATTATTTATCGGAAATACTATTGCACGCCTACTTCACTTGCCGATTCCAGGGAGCATAATAGGGCTTGTCCTATTATTTTTACTTTTACAGTTTCATATAATCAAGCTTGAATGGATTGAATTAGGAGCAGCTGTATTACTAAGTGAACTCCTACTATTCTTTATCCCATCTGCCATCGGTGTAATTGATTATCATGCTTTATTCGGTGTGCAAGGAATGAAGGTTGTGCTGGTCATTGCTGTAAGTGCAATTGTCGTGATGTTTGTAACGGGCTATACAGCACAATGGCTAGAGCAACGAAAGAAGAGTGATACAGTATGAGTCTATTTATTGCTACCATCAGCTTATTAGGAACTATTGCTATTTTCTATATTTGTAAAATGTTCTATAAGAAATATAAAAAAGAATGGTTATCACCCATGTTGATGACGCCTTTAGTGATTATAGGTATTTTATTGCTGACAGGCATACCTTATAAAACCTATAATACTGGAGCGAATGTTTTAACAAATTTACTAGGGCCAGCAACCGTTGCGTTTGCGATTCCGATTTATAAAAATGTGAATCTATTAAAAAAACACGCATTCGAAATTTTCGTCAGTATTGCGGTTGGCTCTGCAGTTGCTATCGTATCATCCTTTATCATGGCTCTAGTGGTAGGGCTGAATGATGAGTTGGTGCATAGCTTAGTGCCACGTTCAGTAACAACACCTATAGCGATGGACATTTCAAATATGATTGGAGGTTCCCCTACTCTTACAGCCGTATTTGTTATGACGACTGGTATTTTAGGGAGCTTGTTGGCACCCATCGTTATTAAAATTTGCCGTTTCCACAGACCTTCATCTAGGGGCTTAATGCTTGGGATGGGTGCTCATGGAACTGGTACTTCTAAAGCATTTGAAATTGGCGAGCTAGAAGGAACATTTGCTAGCCTGGCAATGATCGTTGCCGCCTTAATCAGCATTGTATTATCTACAACCATTTTCCCAGTATTTGAACATCTGGTTATCAATATCCTGTTGCCATAAAAGGTAACAGGATTTTTTTATCTTGCTTCAGAAATGTTTTTACAAAGCGTCACGTAAAAATAATTATATGAAAATATTTTGAAACTTTTTCTTAAGGTCTCCCGTAAACAATAGTACTAAGCAAAAGGGAGGAATAGACATGAGTGTGAAAAGGACACTAATGATAGTTGGACTTGGAATATTTGGTATTATTGCACTTATTACAGTTTTTACATCATGGTACACGGTGGATGAATCAGAACAAGCTGTTGTCATTACATTTGGTCGTGCCGATGATATGGTTACAAATCCAGGTCTTCACTTTAAATTACCTTGGCCAGTGCAGTCGGTCGAAATTTTATCAAAAGAAACATTTAGTTTACAATTTGGCTATAAGCAAAATAAAGAGGGAGATCTAGAGGCCTACGATGCTGAAACAAAGATGATTACAGGGGATGAAAATATTGTTTTAACAGACCTTGTTGTTCAATGGAAAATTACTGAGCCTAATAAGTTTCTATTTAATTCACAAGATCCTGAAAGAATATTACATAGCGCGACATCGAGTGCCATTCGTTCTATTATCGGAAGTTCTTCTATCGATGCAGCGTTAACAGAAGGTAAAGCTGATATCGAAGCAAAAACGCGTCAATTATTAGTATCTCTTATAGAAAAGTACGATATTGGAATTAGTGTTTTAGGTGTAAAATTACAAGATGTAGAATTGCCAAATAAAGATGTGCGTGCAGCATTCACAGCTGTTACAGATGCACGTGAAATGAAAAATACGAAAATAAATGAAGCTGAAAAATATGAAAACCAACGCATTAATGAAGCCCAGGGTGAACGAGATGCGATTATGTCAAAGGCAAAAGGTGCTAAAACAGCTCGTATTGAGCAAGCACAAGGTGATGTAGCTGTCTTTAATAAAATGTATGAGCAGTATAAAGGCAATCAACAAATTACACGTGAGCGTTTAATTTTAGAGACGCTAGAAAATGTCTTACCAAAAGCACAAATTTACATTATGAATGATGATGGTAGTACGATGAAGTACTTGCCGCTACAGTCACTACAACCTCAGCAGACACAAACAGAGAAAAAAGAAGGGAGCGGTAACTAATGGACCAAAAAAATAAGGATCTTGACAAATTCCTCAATTTTTTATCGGGCAAAAGTAAAAAAGCTGCTCCATCAGAAGGCGACTCAGGGGACAATGTAGTGAAAATGTCAAAAAAAGGTCCTAATAATCCAAAGAAGTATATCTCTCTAGCTGTAACATTAACAGCTGTATTTGCTCTAGTGATTATTTTATTAACGAATATTTATATAGTGAAGGAATCGGAATATGCAGTTGTTCGACAGTTCGGAGAGGTTGTTAAGTTCGAGCGCGAACCCGGTTTAAATATGAAAATTCCATTTATTCAAAGTGTCACTAAGTTACCAAAAAACCAAATGACATATGAAATTTCAGAAGAAGAGATTAATACAAAGGATAAGAAGCGAATAATTATCGATAATTATGCTGTATGGCGTATTACAGATCCAAAATTATTAATTTCTAATGCTGGGACGATTGAAAAAGTGGAATCACGAATGGAAGAATTTATTTATTCTGTTATTCGATCTGAGCTTGGACGAATTGATTATAATCAAATAATTAATGATGAGGATTCTTCGAGAGGCAGCATTAATGATACGGTGACTGAACGTGTTAATGAACTGCTTTCAAACGATAAATACGGCATTGAAGTAGTAGATGTACGTATTCGTCGCATTGATTTGCCAACTGAAAATGAGCAATCTGTTTTTACGAACATGATTTCAGATCGTGAATCCATTGCCCAAAAATATCTTTCTGAGGGAGATGCTCAGAAACGTCGTATTGAAGCCAAAACAGATCAAGAAGTACAAGAAATGCTAGCTACAGCCAATAAAGAAGCTGCCATTATTCAAGCTGAAGGTGAAGCAGAAGCTGCAAAAATTTATAATAAATCATTCTCTCAAGATCCTGAATTTTATTCTTTATACCGCACGCTAGAATCATATAAGAAAACGGTTGGAGAAGATACGGTCATCATTTTACCTTCTACTTCACCATATGCCAATATTTTGTCTGGTTATATAAAATAAACAGTCAATTAAAGTCGTCTCTTATGAAAGAGGCGTCTTTTTTATTGCTACAGAATTATAATTATCTATTTATTTGGATTGTTATTTTATGAAAATAATAGAAATTTATAATTTTATATTCCCCAATCTACTATAATTTGATAGAATGAAAATGTTTAAAATGAATAGTTGGGGGTAAGAGCTTTGAAATTAAAAATTAGCACATGGCTCCAAAATTTAGGGATCGCTTGTAGTATAGCATCGTTATTGACACTCTTCTTTCGCCTATCTGAATTTTCCTGGGTGACGAAAAGTGTTTATCATATACCAGTCTTTTTTGTTTGTATCTTTTTAATGAGTATTATTATTGCAGCGGATGTAAGAAATTTGTTTAAAAAATTGTTTTGGTATGAAAAACGTAAGATTCAGCGTCCTATTTGGCAAGTAGGGATCGGCTTTATTTTCTTTTTGGCACAAATCAGTATGGTAATGGTATTTAGTCAAGAGTTGACACAGCCACAATTAGGTGGTATGCCATTATTTCTAGTGATTGCCTTTATGAATGCATTTATATTAACCGTCATATATGAAGAAATTTTTTATCGTACATCCAATCAATAACAGCTATCGAATATTGAAATTTCAGATGGACCCAGATTATAACCTTTTAACGGTTTGATGATGTATTAATAAAGCCAATCGCATTGAGCGGTTGGCTTTTTGCTATGGATCGAGATGCAGAAGTGATGGATAAAACCACAAATGTGATGGATAGCGTGCCGAAAGTGACGGTTAGCACCTCGAAGGTAGCGGATAATCTTGCGGATGACCGTCTGCTTTTTTTACTTGAAATGCATTGTTATGATAAAGTAGAGGGAAGTAGAAGACAACGCAGGAGGATAAAATCATGACCAAAGAAAAATTACTATTATTGGACGGTAATAGTTTAGCGTATCGCGCGTTTTTTGCGTTGCCATTGTTAACGAATGATAGTGGTATTCATACTAATGCTGTATACGGCTTTACAACAATGCTACAAAGAATATTAGAGGAAGAACAGCCAACGAAAATATTGGTGGCCTTTGATGCAGGAAAAACTACGTTTCGCCATGAAACTTTCACGGAATATAAAGGTGGGCGACAAAAGACACCACCAGAACTATCAGAGCAGTTCCCTTATTTACGAAAGCTTATAGATGCCTATGGTATTAAGCAATATGAGCAAGAATTATATGAAGCGGATGATATTATTGGGACGCTTGCT
This sequence comes from Lysinibacillus sp. FSL K6-1151, assembly GCF_038630755.1. NCBI lineage: Bacteria > Bacillati > Bacillota > Bacilli > Caryophanales > Bacillaceae > Lysinibacillus > Lysinibacillus sp. FSL K6-1151. Next base: position 3,422,989 of record NZ_CP152040.1, on the reverse strand, counting down.
AAAGAGGCTTCGTCACAAGATATGGATGTCATCATCGTAACGGGAGACCGCGATTTAACGCAGCTGGCGACAGAGCAAGTAACCGTTTATATTACGAAAAAAGGCATAACAGAAATTGAGAAAAATACACCTGCCTTTATTGCAGAAAAATACGGTTTATCACCGCTACAAATTATCGATATGAAAGGTTTAATGGGGGATGCCTCCGATAATATTCCTGGTGTGCCAGGTGTTGGTGAAAAGACCGCTGTTAAATTATTGAAAGAGCATGGCTCCGTTGAGGCACTTTATGAGGCGATGGATACATTGAAAGCTTCTAAAATGAAGGAAAAGCTGGTGGCTAATGAAGAGCAGGCTATCATGAGTAAGAAGCTGGCAACGATCTATACAGAAGCCCCTATTACGATTTCACTTGCTGACCTCGCCTATAACGGACCAAATGAAGAAGAATTAATCAATGTCTGGCGTGAGCTTGGCTTTAAATCACTCCTTGATAAAAGTGATTTTACAATGCAGGAAGAAGAGCAAGCACCTTTCGATTATGTACTAGCCGAAGAAGTGCAACCAGAGGATTTACTAGATGTAATGGCTGTCCATGTTGAACTGGAAAATGAGCATTATCACACTTGTCAGCTACTAGGAATTGCGTTGTCAGATGGAACAAAGACGCAATATATTCCATTTGATATTGCAGCAAAATCGGATGCGCTCCGTCGCTGGCTAGAAGATGCCACAAAAATAAAGTATATGTCCGATTCAAAGGCAGCTCAAGCGGCATTAAAGCGAGTAGGTATTCAATTGGCAGGCGTTGACTTTGATCTGCTACTAGCCTCTTATATTAATAATCCTGGATTAAGCGGGGATGATGTAGCAACACTTGCGAAGGAATTAGGTTACTATGATGTTCAAGCAGATGAGACGGTTTATGGAAAGGGAGCTAAGCGTGCAATTCCTGACATGGATCAACTTGCACAGCATGTTAGCCGTAAAGCCTTTGCTGTGTGGTCATTACAGCCAAAGTTAGCAACCTTATTAAAAGAGAATGAACAATTTGAACTTTATAAAAACCTAGAGCTACCATTGGCAGGGATTTTGGGCGAGATGGAAAGTGAAGGGATTACTGTTAACCGTGCTACGTTAGAGAAAATGGGTCAAGAGCTTAATGATAAGCTGATAGTGATTGAGCAAGAAATTTATGCGGAAGCTGGAGAAACCTTTAATATTAATTCCCCTAAACAATTAGGTGTTATTTTATTCGATAAGCTAGGGTTACCTGTCATTAAAAAGACCAAAACGGGCTATTCAACAGCGGCTGATGTACTGGAAAAATTACAGTCAGAGCATGCTATCATCAAACATATTCTGTTGTATCGCCAGCTTGGAAAATTACAATCCACATATATTGAAGGCTTATTAAAGGAAATCCATGAATCAGATAGCAAGGTCCATACACGCTTCCAACAAGCATTAACGGCGACAGGGCGTTTAAGCTCCACTGATCCAAATTTGCAGAATATCCCGATTCGTTTAGAAGAGGGTCGCAAAATCCGTCAAGCATTTGTCCCATCAAAAGAGGGGTGGATTCTGTTTTCTGCTGACTACTCACAAATTGAATTGCGAGTGCTTGCACATATGTCGGAAGATAAAAACCTTGTAGAGGCCTTCCGTGAAGGGATGGATGTTCATACACGTACTGCTATGGATGTATTCCATGTAGCCGAAGAAGAGGTTGATAGCAATATGCGTCGTGCAGCGAAGGCTGTTAACTTTGGTATTGTCTATGGTATTAGTGATTATGGCCTTTCACAAAACTTAGATATTACACGTAAGGAAGCAGCCACGTTTATTGAAAAGTATTTCGCAAGTTTCCCCGGTGTGAAACAGTATATGGATGATATTGTGCAAAATGCGAAATTTAATGGTTATGTCACAACGATTTTAAATAGACGTCGCTATTTACCAGACATTACAAGCTCCAACTTTAATTTAAGAAGCTTTGCAGAGCGTACTGCGATGAATACGCCGATTCAGGGAAGTGCTGCGGATATTATAAAAAAAGCGATGATCGATATGGATGCTCGATTGAAAAAAGAAAAAATGCAGGCAAAGCTACTTCTTCAAGTGCATGATGAATTGATCTTTGAAGCACCTCAGGAAGAAATTGCATTGCTAGAAAAAATTGTACCAGAGGTAATGGAAAATGCTATTGAGCTTTCAGTACCGCTCAAAGTAGATTTTAACCATGGCTCGACATGGTACGAGGCAAAATAAGGAGGGATTCAAATGCCTGAATTACCAGAGGTGGAAGGTGTCGTCCAGGCATTGAAACCAAAGATTGAAGGACGCACCATTCAACAGGTTCAACTATCTGAAAGAGTACATTTCTCTTTTAGTGAAGGGAAACAATGTATTGTAAAACAAGCAGAGCCTGATGCTTTTGAAATAACGATGTCCCAGATGACCATTACCAAAATTGAACGACGAGCGAAATACATTTTCTTTCATTTGCTGAGGGATGATGTTCCATATGTCCTTGTCAGTCATTTAGGCATGACAGGTGCCTGGTTTGTTGTCAATTCACCAGAAGAAATCCATGAGGCAAAATTCCAAAAGCATATTCATGCCACATTTAAAATGGCTGATGGAGGATACTTGATTTATTCGGATATTCGCCGCTTTGGCGAACTTCGCTTTCTAACAAAAATTGAAGATCATGCGCCATTAACAAAAATGGCCCCAGAGCCATTTGATGAGCATGCATGTGACTTTTTTATAGCAAAATCTAAATTACCGAAATATGAAAATAAGGCGGTAAAAGAAGTGATTATGGATGGGCAAGTCATATCGGGCTGTGGCAATATTTATGCTACAGAGGCATTGTTTGCTCAGAAAATTCACCCAGCACGCAAAATGAACCGCATCAGTGAAAAGCGGAAGCGGGCATTATTCAAGGAAATTGTTACTGTCCTACGTCAAAGCATTGAAGCAGGCGGTTCAACGATATCCGACTATCGAAATATTAATGGGGAAGCTGGGAGTATGCAAAATCGACTGCAAATGTATGGGAAAAAGCTATGTCCAGTATGTGAAATGGCAACAAGTCAAATGACGATTGGTGGGCGTACCTCAGTTTATTGCCCAAATTGTCAACATTAAAGGGGATTTAACGATGATTATCGGACTTACAGGGAGTATTGCAAGCGGAAAAAGTACAGTAGCAAAAATGATGATCGAACTGGGGTTACCGATTGTCGATGCAGATGTTGTAGCACGAGATGTTGTAGAACCAGGAACAGAGACTTTAGCATTCATTGCTGAAAGCTTCGGACAAGCCATTTTGCTTGAGGATGGCCATTTAAATCGAACAATGCTTGGGGATATCATTTTCCATGAGCCTGCTAAGCGCAAAATATTAAATGATATTATGCATCCAGCTATTCGCAAAGAAATGCTACGTCAGCGCGATGCCTATTTAGAGGCAGGACATGAGCATGTGGTAATGGACATTCCATTGTTATTTGAAAGTAAGCTGCAGCATTTTGTAGAGCGTATCATTGTGGTATCAGTCAGTGAAGAAGTTCAGCTCCGTCGCTTAATGGAACGCAATCATTTATCGAAAGAGGATGCATTGGCGCGTATGCACTCGCAGCTACCGATGTCTGTCAAAGAAAAAGGTGCACATGCGGTCATTTATAATAATGAGAATATAGAAAACACAGAGGAACAATTAATAAAAATCCTGCGCTATTGGGGTGTTATTTAATTGGTCAATCAGGTGCGTAGCAAGCCAATCTTGCTGCGCATTTTTTTATGGGAAAATGCCATAATAAAGAATAATTTTTCAGAAAATAAGAACTTTTATATTCTCAATATATAATGTTCATCTTTTTTAAAATTGTGTTATACTAATCACCATAAAGTATATAATTAATTAATTTGAGTTTGTACTCACGGGAGGATATTATAAATGACAGTATCAATTGCTATTAATGGTTTCGGGCGTATCGGACGTATGGTTTTCCGCCAGGCTATCGTACAACAAGGTTTAAACATCGTTGCAATTAATGCAAGCTATCCAGCAGAAACGTTAGCACATTTGATTAAGTATGACACAAATCACGGAACATTTGAGGGTACGGTAGAACCAGCAGGCGATGCTTTAGTTGTAAATGGTAAACGTGTTCAAATTATTAGTGAACGTGATCCATTAAAATTACCTTGGGCTGAAATGGGTGTAGATATTGTTATTGAAGCTACTGGTAAATTTAATGAGCGTGATAAAGCAGCTATGCACTTAGAGGCTGGGGCAAAAAAAGTAATCCTAACAGCACCTGGTAAAAACGAAGATGTCACAATTGTTTTAGGTGTAAATGATGACAAACTCGATATTGCGAAACATGATGTTATTTCAAATGCTTCTTGTACAACAAACTGCTTAGCGCCAGTTGCAAAAGTATTGAATGACACATTTGGCATTGAAAATGGCTTAATGACAACGGTTCATGCATATACAAACGACCAAAAGAACTTAGACAATCCACATAAAGATTTACGTCGTGCACGCGGCTGCGCACAATCTATTATTCCAACATCTACAGGTGCTGCAAAAGCATTGAAATTAGTTTTACCTGAATTAGAAGGTAAAATTCATGGTATGGCACTTCGCGTTCCTACACCAAACGTATCTTTAGTAGACCTTGTAGTAGATTTAAATACGGATGTCACAGTTGACTCTGTCAATGCAGCATTCGTAAAAGCTGCAACAGAGGGGCCAATGAAGGGCATTCTCAACTTCTCAGTAGAACCATTAGTATCTGCTGATTACAATACAACTACTTACTCTTCAACAGTTGATGGACTTTCTACAATGGTTTTAGGCAATCGCAAAGTGAAAGTACTTGCTTGGTATGACAACGAGTGGGGCTACTCTGCACGTGTTGTAGACCTTGTGAAAAAAGTGGCGAATGCTTTAGAGACAGTAAACGCGTAATAATTTTTTATAGAGAGCACATTGAAATCGACATGGTTTCAATGTGCTCTTTTTTTGGAGAAACTTTCCTTGTGCTTTAGGTTCTTTAGGTTTATCATGAGCACACAAACATGAATGCACTTTTCTTACATGTAGGAAATTTGTTATAATAGAAATATTAAAATGTTGTAAATCAGGAGAGTAATTATATGAGATGTCCATCTTGCCAATTTAACGGAACGCGTGTTGTGGATTCGAGGCCAGTAGATGATAACAAAGAAATTCGTAGACGTCGTGAATGTGAGTCATGTGGCTTCCGTTTTACAACGTTTGAAAAGATTGAAGAAACACCATTAGTTGTAGTGAAAAAGGAAGGTTCACGAGAGGAGTTTAGCCGTGAGAAGGTACTTCGTGGGCTTATTCGTGCTTGTGAAAAACGTCCAGTGGCGCTTGATGTACTGGAGGAGCTTGTCCTGTCAATTGAAAAGGATCTTCGCCGTATTGGAAATTCAGAAGTACGTTCAGAAGATGTTGGTGAAATGGTAATGGACCGCCTAGCCAAAATCGATGAGGTCGCTTATGTGCGTTTTGCATCGGTTTACCGTCAGTTTAAAGATATCAATGTCTTTATTGAGGAAATAAAGGACATTATTCAACGTCAGACGGAGAAGAAATTATAGCAAACAGAGAGGATGAATGACGTTGATTCATTTATATAAGGAATTGCAGCCTGGCGATCCTTTCGACATTCGTCTACCTCATGCATTTTCTACACAGGAGCGTCAATTAGTTACATTATTTTATCAACCATTAACGGGTTCAGAGCCAATCAGCCTTTATTTAACATTATGGGCGGAAGCAGAGCAAATGCCAAAACAACAAATGACACATTATTATTTAATGAATGTGCTTGGATTGCCCATTGGTAAAGTGTTTGAAGCTCGTATTGCACTAGAGGCAATTGGTTTGCTGCGTACATGGAAAAAGGAAAATGCTGGTGAGCGTAGTTTTTTATATGAGCTACAGCGCCCACTAGATGCAGATAGCTTTATGAAAGACCCGTTGCTGTCGATGTTTTTGTTTAGCAAAATTGGCGAACAGGCCTATCGAAATTTACGTCAGCGCTTTATGTCACCAATAAAGGATACGGAGCTTAAGGATGTGTCCCGTGCCTTTATTGATGTCTTTAAGCCTGTTCACGCTAATATTCCAGCAGATATACAAGTAGATACGAGTCATAAGGATAAACAACCGAAAGTATATCCTTTTTATTTGGAGCAATTTGATTTTGAGCTATTACAAGCAGGTTTGTCAGAGCAATTGGTACCTTCCAATTTGCTGACATTAGAAGTACGTGAAGCGATAGCAAAACTGGCGTTTTTATATCATTTAACGGCCCTTGATATGCAAAAAGTTGTGATTCTTGCTTTGGATGATGATTTAGGAATTTCCCAGGAACGTTTACGTAAGGCCGCTGCCGATTTTTATAAATTAACCGTGTCAAAGGAGCCGCCAAAATTAGCACGGGTAACTGAACCATTACCAGCAGCAGAAGCAGGGCAAAAAACGAAGGATCAAGAGCTCCAACACTATTTAGAAACGACAGCACCTGTACAAGTGTTACGTGATATTAATAATGGAAAAGAGCCTTTGCAAACTTCTGTCCAGCTAGCGGAAAATTTAATCGTTCAGCATGGTATGCCTATTGGAGTGGTCAATGCTTTGTTAGAATACGTTATGCTAACGACAGATATGAAGCTGCCAAAAAAATATGTGGAAACGATTGCGGATCACTGGGTACGTAAAAATGTTCAAACAGCCAAGGAAGCTATGGAGCTTGCACGTCAAGAGCATGATAAATATACGGCTTGGAAAAATAAGCCACAGACTACAAGTAAAACGAATCAGCAAAACAAAAGACGTTCAGGACAGCAACGTGAAGAAAAAGTGCCTGAATGGTTCTATAAACGGAATGAAAAACAAGAGGAATCTACTTCTAGCACAATAGATTTTGAAAAAGAGCGACAGAAAATATTAGAGATGCTAGGAAAAAGTGAATAGTAAAGAAGGTGAACAACTATCGAACCTATAAATGGACCATTAAAACGAGCAATTAATGTACCCTCGTTTCAAGAACGCTATGAAGCAATGCGACGTGAAATTTTAGAACATCCACGTGTGCAGGAATTCTTAGCTCAGCATGCAGATGAATTAAACTATGACAATATAGAGCGAAATTTACCTAAGCTTCATGAGTTTATTAGTCAATCTACTGAGTGCTGTGGCTGTGACAATACGGAACATTGTACAAACTATTTAAAAGGCTTCCTTCCTACATTAAGGGTAGTACGGAATTCTATTGAAATGGACTATGTACGCTGTGAGCAAAAAATCAGAGAAGAAGAACGTCGAGATGTTGCGAATATGATTGCCAGTATGCACATGCCAAAAGACGTGCTTCAAGCAACTATTCAAGATTTAAGTATTGATGATGAATCACGTGTGACAATTGCACAAAAGGCAGCTCAATTTGTAAAAATGACAAAAGAAACAGGTCAATTACCTTCAAAAGGTTTTTACTTATACGGTAAATTTGGTGTAGGGAAATCTTTTGTACTTGGAGCACTAGCTAATGAATTAGCGTCCACTAAAATTCGCTCTGTTGTGGTTTTTGTTCCAGAGTTTTTACGAGAAATGAAAAACGCCATTGGCGACAATACCTTGAACGAGAAAATTGATTATATAAAAAAAGCTCCTGTTTTAATGCTAGACGATTTAGGCGCAGAAACGATGACGGCTTGGACACGAGATGAAATATTAGGAACTATTTTCCATTATCGTATGGCAGAGCAATTGCCAACGTTTATTACATCTAATTTTAATTACGATGAATTAGAGCATCATTTAGCACAGTCACAAAAAGGTGATATCGAGGTTGTAAAGGCAGGACGTATTATGGAACGAATAAAAGCCTTGACTGAGCCCATTGAAATGCGAGGTAATAATCGTAGAATGTAACATGGCATTGATAGTTGCATTTTTCGACAATCGAGCGTATACTGACTCATATACTTAATATCAATATGCATTGATGAGGACATGAATTTTGTGTATCGGCTTATAGAGAGGGAAGTCATTGGCTGAAAACTTCCTAGTGTGAGCACATCATTTACTACCTACTGAGCAGCGAAAGGGATAATCTTTCGCCGGTCCCTAGCCCGTTAGCTAGCCTTGAGCTTCGTCTGACTTTGGATAAGTCGGAAGGAAGAAGGGTGGAACCACGAGCATACGCTTCGTCCCTTTCGTAGGGACGGGGCTTTTTTATTTGTCTCAGATTTCATTGAAATCGTTGTGGGAAATGGTGGCTCCGCTCATAAAAGGAAAGAAGTAGCTCATGAAAGTAATGTCTCCACTCTAACCGAGTAGGACCCCGCTCAATTCAAGCCGAAGTCACACAAACAATGACTCAAGCTAATCATCAAGCATTATGTATTCAACAAAATGAAGGAGTGCAAAGAATATGTCAGAAATGATTAAATTAACTTTCCCAGATGGCGCTGTAAAGGAATTTGCAAAAGGTACATCAACTGATGATGTAGCATTATCTATTAGCCCTGGCTTACGTAAAAAAGCTTATGCCGGTAAAATCAATGGTGTGTTAGTAGATTTAAAAGCACCAATTGAAGAGGATGCAACAATTGCGATTATTACACAAGATGATGTGGAAGCACTTGAAATTTTACGTCACTCTACTGCCCATTTAACAGCACAAGCTATTAAACGTCTATTCCCAGATGTGAAGCTTGGTATTGGCCCAGTCATTGAAGGTGGTTTCTACTATGATATTGACTCACCAACACCAATTACTGCTGAAGATTTGCCAGCAATTGAAAAAGAAATGAAAAAAATTATTGCTGAAAACCTAGAAGTAGAACGTAAAAATGTAAGCCGTGCCGAAGCACAAGCAATCTATGAGGAGATTGGCGATGAATATAAATTAGAATTACTTGAGGCCATTCCAGCAGATGAGCAAGTATCTATTTATTATCAAGGCGAGTTTTTCGATCTTTGCCGTGGTATTCACGTACCATCAACTGGGAAACTACGTGAATTCAAGCTGTTATCATTAGCAGGTGCATATTGGAGAGGGAACTCTGATAACAAAATGCTACAACGTATTTATGGTACAGCGTTCTTCAAAAAAGAAGAATTAAAACATCACCTACAAATGCTAGAAGAAGCAAAAGAACGTGATCACCGTAAAATCGGGAAAGAGTTAGAACTATTTACAACTTCTCAAAAAGTAGGTCAAGGTTTACCACTTTGGTTACCAAATGGTGCAACAATTCGTCGTGTTATTGAACGTTATATTGTCGATAAAGAATTATCACTAGGTTATAAACATGTTTATACACCTGTATTAGGTTCGAAAGAGCTTTATCAAACTTCGGGTCACTGGGATCATTACCAAGATTCTATTTTCCCACCAATGGAGATGGATAACGAGACATTAATTATGCGTCCGATGAACTGTCCTCACCATATGATGGTATACAAAAACAGCATGCATTCTTATCGTAACCTACCATTACGTATTGCAGAGCTTGGTACAATGCACCGTTATGAAATGTCAGGAGCGGTTTCAGGTTTACAACGTGTACGAGGAATGACTTTAAACGATGCACATATTTTTGTTCGTCCAGATCAAATTAAAGCGGAGTTCCAAAAAGTAGTACAGTTAATTTTAGAGGTTTATAAAGATTTCGATTTAAATGATTACTCATTCCGTTTATCTTATCGCGACCCAGCAGATACTGAAAAATACTTCGATGATGATGCAATGTGGGAAAGAGCACAAAGCATGTTAAAAGAAGCAATGGATGAGCTTGGCTTAGATTACTTCGAAGCAGAAGGTGAAGCGGCATTCTATGGTCCTAAACTTGACGTTCAAGTAAAAACAGCGATTGGTAAAGAAGAAACTTTATCTACAGTTCAATTAGACTTCTTATTACCAGAGCGATTTGACTTAACGTATGTTGGGGAAGATGGAAAACCACACCGTCCAGTTGTTATTCACCGTGGAGTTGTATCAACAATGGAACGTTTCGTTGCCTTCTTAATTGAAGAATACAAAGGGGCATTCCCAACTTGGTTAGCACCAGTACAAGTAGAAGTTATTCCAGTATCGAATGAAGCACACTTCGACTATGCAAAACAAATTGAAGAGCAATTAACAGCAGCTGGCTTGCGTGTGGAAATGGATGATCGTGAAGAGAAATTAGGCTATAAAATCCGTGAAGCACAAATGAAAAAGATTCCGTATATGCTAGTAATTGGTGACAAGGAAGTAGAGGCGAATGGCGTAAATGTTCGACGCTATGGCTCAAAAGATTCAGAAACAATTAGCTTTGAGGATTTCCTAGCAACTATAAAAGCCGAAATTACAAAATAAGCTTTCATAATAAAGTACGCTTGCCAAAGTGAGGGTTTCTGTGTAAAATGAATCTTGTTTTTGTATAGAACATTTGCATTTAGGCTAAGCTAGTAGTGATAAGAAAATAAACATTTGACAGCTTATCATATACATGCTAATATAGTTAAGGTTAATGAATACAAAGTTTGTGGTTGAAGTAGAGGCTGCCCGCTTCTCACCTGATACAACGCTTTAAAGGCTGTGAACAGGTATGACACGTTGAATTGTTTTGCGTAGACTTGCGCATGCACATATAGCGGGCGGACATCTTCAAAAATGTCCGTCCTTTTTTTATGGACATGACAAGAGGATGTACCGTTCAACCGGGCAAGACTTTGCCCAAACCATGTATTCGCGACAACTACTTGGAGGTGGATTACTATTAGCAAAGACATGTATGTAAACGAAGGCATTCGCGCACGTGAACTTCGATTAATCGATCACAATGGTGACCAGCTTGGTGTAAAGACACGTAATGAAGCGCTAGAAATCGCCACTCGTGTAAACTTGGATCTTGTCCTTGTGGCCCCTCAAGCCAAGCCGCCAGTCGCTCGTATCATGGACTATGGTAAATTTAAGTTTGAACAGCAAAAGAAAGACCGTGAAATTCGTAAAAATCAAAAGGTCATCGTCATGAAAGAGGTTCGTTTGAGCCCATCAATCGATGAGCATGATTTCCAAACGAAGTTACGTAATGCGATTAAATTCCTTGAAAAAGGCGATAAAGTAAAATGTAGCTTACGTTTCAAAGGTCGTGCGATTACACATAAGGACATTGGTCAACGTGTGTTAGATCGTTTTGCTGAAGCTTGTGCTGAAGTATCAACGGTAGAACAAAAACCGAAGATGGAAGGCCGAAGCATGTTCTTAGTTCTTCAACCAAAGAACGAGAAATAATATTAGACGAACAGTTTAGGAGGAATTCGACATGCCAAAAATGAAAACTCACCGTGGAGCTGCGAAACGTTTCAAAAAAACGGGTTCAGGTAAATTAAAATATGACCGTGCTTATGGAAGCCACTTATTCGCAAACAAATCTACGAAACAAAAACGTCACTTACGTAAAGCAAACATCGTTTCATCTGGTGACTTCAAACGCATCAAATCTTTACTTGTTTACATGAAATAATTGACTACAAAAATACTAACATTCATTTTTAAATGAAAAGCAGGAGGTAATTCATATGCCACGCGTAAAAGGCGGAACAGTGACGCGCAAACGTCGTAAAAAAGTATTAAAATTAGCTAAAGGTTACTATGGTTCAAAACATACATTATATAAAGTTGCTAACCAAGCGGTAATGAAGTCAGGTCAATATGCATACCGTGACCGTCGTCAGAAAAAACGTGATTTCCGTAAATTATGGATCACTCGTATCAATGCAGCTGCTCGTATGAACGGTCTTTCTTACAGCCGTTTAATGCACGGTTTAAAAGTTGCTGGTATCGAAGTTAACCGTAAAATGTTAGCTGACCTTGCTGTAACAGATGCTGCAGCATTCACTCAACTAGCAGACGCTGCTAAAAAAGCAGTAGCTAAATAATAGTTGACGTAGTCAACTATTATTTCTGCACCGAAAGCGCAGCGGCAGGTGCAAAATAGGAATTTTCTGCACCGAAAGCATAAGCGACAGGTGTTAAAAAAGACTGATGGATTTTTCCATCAGTCTTTTTTGTGTTAGATTAGTAGTATAACGTTTTCTAGATAAAGGAGTAAGAAATGGGACAAGCATTATTAGCGTATATGAGCATTGTATCGATTGTGCTGCTCATTTTAATGGGTATGGATAAATCACGTGCTAAAAAACATGAATGGCGTATTGCGGAGCGCACGTTGTTTACGCTTGCCATAGCAGGAGGGGCAGGAGGTGGCGTGCTAGGTATGTATTTATTCCGCCATAAAACACGCCACAATCGTTTTGCATTTGGTTTTCCACTATTAGCAGCCATTCAAATTTTTATCATTGTACAATTGTGGTCATAATTGACATGAATTAAAAACACATCCTCATGATGGGGATGTGTTCCGCATAAGCTGTTCAATGGGCTGCTTCCAATTAATTTTTGCGTTTGGATAGTTCAATAAAATTTCCTGCTGTAAATATTCAAAGTCGCTTTTGGAGAGGCCTTGCAGCGTCGCAGCGTCACGCGCACCGACAAAAATAGTCACAACCTCGAAAGCATCCTCTGTCGTGCCTAGGTATTTTTCACCTTCAAAAAGAGCACCCTTATAGGAAATGAAGAAATTCTTTCGCACATTTTTAACGTCATCGTAAAAATAATATTGGCCTTTTTCATAGGCTTCATCAAGTTTGCGTTTAGGATCGGTTATATAACGAATCGCTTTATAAAATACATAGATAATAAGCGCTATCACAGCAAGTCGAATTAGTAACGGCAACATTTTTAAATTTTCCCCCTTGAAGAAAGGTTATTCTTTCCTATACGATTAGAGAGGTCAAATAGTTTCATTTTATTTAAAATATTTTTTTAGAAATTTAGGAGATAAAAATGAATTTACAACAATTGTTTACAATGCAACAAGAGCTGGATGATTTTATCGAGCAAACACAAAATATTCAGCAAGATGTGTTTCAGGAAAAGGGCTTAGCCTTAATGGTAGAGTTAGCAGAGCTTGCGAATGAAACGCGCTGCTTTAAGTTTTGGAGCACAAAGGGGCCTTCAGCACGTGAGGTTATTTTAGAAGAATATGTGGATTCTATTCACTTTATCTTATCGCTTGGCTTATTAAAGGGCTATACATCGATTGAAAAGTGGCCTGTGGTAGAAGAAAATCGAGATTTAACAGCCATTTTTTTAGAGACACAAAGTGCTATTTTAACATTTATTCAGCAACCTACCAAGGAGCGCTACTTAGCCATTTGGCAATGCTACGGGGTACTCGCGTATAACCTCAGTTTTACATTTGAGGACGTGGTTGGCGCTTATATTGAGAAAAACCAAGAAAATTACCAGCGTCAGCGTTCAGGATATTAAAGTAAGAAATACACTAATTTTCAGACGATTAAGCTAGGAATATTTCGGTAAACGAAGTATAATAAAGTAGATACGAGAAGTAGGAGGCAAAAGGATGACACAACTAGATTCAACATTGCAAATGTTTAAAGATTTAACAGATGCGAATGGTATTGCAGGTAATGAGCGTGCACCTCGTGAGGTCATGAAAAAATACATTGCACCATATGCAGACACTGTAGAAACAGATAACTTAGGTAGTGTAATTGCTAAAAAAGTAGGCGATGAAAACGGTCCTAAAATTGTCGTAGCAGGACATTTAGATGAAGTAGGTTTCATGGTAACGCAAATCGATGACAAAGGCTTTATTAAATTCCAAACGGTAGGCGGCTGGTGGAGTCAAGTAATGCTTGCACAGCGTGTAACGATTACTACTCGTAAGGGTGATGAAGTGATTGGGGTTATTGGTTCAAAACCACCTCATATTTTACCTGCAGATGTACGTAATAAAGTAGTAGACATTAAAGATATGTTTATTGATATTGGTGCTGCTTCTAAAGATGAAGTACTTGAGTGGGGCGTGCGTCCTGGCGATATGGTAACACCATACTTTGAATTTAATGTTATGAAAAATGATAAGTATCTATTAGCAAAAGCTTGGGATAACCGTATCGGTTGTGCTATTGCGATTGATGTTATGAAAGCGTTACAAAATGAAAAGCATCCTAACATTCTTTATTCAGTAGGGAATGTACAAGAAGAAGTGGGGCTTCGCGGTGCTAAAACAGCAACACATAAAATCCAACCAGATATTGGATTTGCAGTAGATGTAGGTGTAGCAGGAGACACGCCAGGTGTTACAGCTAAAGAATCAACTAGTAAGATGGGTGCTGGCCCACAAATCGTTGTGTATGATGCATCTATGGTATCACACCGTGGCTTACGTGAATTCGTATTAGATGTAGCAGATGAGCACAATATTCCATATCAATTTGAAGCGATGGCTGGCGGTGGGACAGACGCTGGCTCCATCCACGTAACAGCAAATGGCGTACCAGCACTATCCATCGGTATTGCGACACGCTACATCCATTCACATGCAGGTATCCTACATCGTGATGATTATGATAACGCTGTTAAATTAATGGTAGAAGTTATTAAAAAATTAGACCGTGATGCAGTCAATAAAATTACATTTGATTGATTGAATGATAAGAACTAAATAGAATTCCCATAGTTTTGCCTTCTAACGACAATGTTAGGAGGCTTTTTTCGTTGCTTAAACCAATATAGCTTACTTAAGAGGGAATAGTTAGGATATCATAGCAAATATTACACAATAGTCATTAGTACATACTAGATAGCAAGTTGAAAATGAAACCAAAATACTATTTTTGAAAATTAATTTTGTATGGTATAATTTCCTATAAAAGGAGTGGATTTATTTGGGAATTCAAAAAGTAATCAAGTTTTTATTATGTTTATCTCTTAGTTTATGTATCATAAATTATCCTAGTATTTCTTTTGCTGAAACACTTGATATGAATACATCTAGTGAAAAAAGCATATCTGACATTGATACAGGTATAGCAAACTTGAACTACAATAACAAGGAAGTATTAGCAGTGAATGGTGACAAGGTTGATAGCTTTGTTCCAAAAGAAGGTATTAACTCAAATAATAAATTTATAGTGGTTGAACGTAATAAAAAATCACTTACAACTTCACCGGTGGATATTTCAATTATTGATTCTATGGCGAATCGTACATATCCAGGAGCATTACAACTTGCAAACCGAGCTTTTGTAGACAATCAACCTAGTTTATTGGTAGCTAAAAGAAAACCTCTAAATATTAGCATTGATTTACCTGGCATGAAAAGGGAAAATACTATAACGGTGGATAATCCAACATATGGTAATGTGTCTGGGGCAGTAGATGAGTTAGTATCTACTTGGAGTGAGAAATATTCCACAACACATACTTTACCTGCAAGACTACAATATTCTGAATCTATGGTTTATAGCAAATCTCAAATAGCGAGTGCTCTGAATGTTAACGCTCAAGTTCTTGACAATTCACTAGGGATTGACTTTAATGCGATTGCGAACGGCGAGAAAAAAGTGATGGTTGCAGCATACAAACAAATATTTTATACCGTAAGTGCTGAACTACCTAACAATCCATCAGACCTTTTTGATGATAGTGTCCATTTTGAAGAATTAACGCGTAAAGGGGTAAGTAATGATGCTCCTCCCGTTATGGTATCTAATGTAGCTTATGGTAGAACAATTTATGTGAAATTAGAAACAAGCTCTAAGAGCAAGGATGTACAAGCTGCTTTTAAAGCCTTACTGAAGAATGTCAATACGAATGTAGAAACTAGTGCACAGTACAAGGATATTTTTGAAGAAAGCTCCTTTACGGCTGTAGTATTAGGAGGAGATTCACAAAAGCATAATCAAATTGTCTCAAAGGACTTTAATGATATTCGAGGAATAATTAAAGATAATGCAGAATTTAGTCTTAAAAATCCAGCATATCCAATTTCGTATACAAGTGTTTTCTTAAAGGATCATTCAATTGCTGCTGTTCATAATAATACAGATTATATTGAGACGACATCTACAGAATATTCTAAAGGAAAGATCATCCTTGATCATTATGGTGCATATGTTGCTCAATTTGAAGTAGCCTGGGACGAATTTTCCTATGATGAAAATGGAAATGAAGTATTAACCCATAAAACTTGGGATGGAAATTGGAAGGACAAAACAGCTCATTTCTCTACAGTAATACCACTTCCTGCTAATTCAAAAAATATAAGAATTTATGCAAGAGAGTGTACAGGTCTTGCCTGGGAATGGTGGAGAACGGTTATTGATGAATATAATGTTCCAATGTCTAATGAAATCAAAGTCTCCATTGGAGGAACGACATTATACCCAACAGGTAGTATTAATTAACATCAAAATTCATCATAATGATGTGAAAAATGATATTCAATTTCGATAATAGCGTTTTACCTCCTAACAAATTATTGTTAGGAGGTTTTTTGCGTTGGTTAGAACCTGTACAAGTCCGATTGGTGAAAGCAATTAATCCGTGGGAGATGAAAGCCCCCACGGATTGCATTCAAGATTCATAAACCATCTTATTGTTGAAAGAGGTGATGATAGTCTGTAAAGATAATAATTCAATAGCATTTGCTTCAATAGCTTCAGTAGAGCAGCAAGCAAGCGAATATTGTCCTTCGAGATGGGTGGATAAAAAAGAAAGAATGTCACAATGGTTACCATGGAAATGAATAGTGCCATCCATTATTTTAAAAGAAAAAGATTGAAGTGGCGTTGATAAGCCAATGCCTAAGTATTTGATGTAGGCTTCCTTTAATGTCCAAAGCTTAAAAAAATAATCTAATTGATCCTTGTCCGATAACGTGATGAGATCCTTATATTCCTCAGAGGAGAATATATGCTGGGCAAGATTGAGATCCAATAAATGATGCTTTTCAATGTCAACGCCAATTTCTGTATTACTGACACCACAAAAAACATAATTTCCTGAATGAGAAACATTGAAAAAGGCATTTGGTAAATTTTTAATAAAAGGTTTGCCATACGAATTATTAGCAAATTCAATAGTACAGGGGGCTATATTAAAATTTGTTGAAATTAAATATCTAGCTAATATATCCCCTAATAGCCCTCGCTTGTAGTCTTCTTTATAGTGAAATTTTTGAAGTCTATTTTTTTTCTCATTGGAAATAAAAGCTGTAAGTTTCGAATGGTACATGTCAAAGTGTACATCTGTAATTGAAAGTAAAGCCAGTTTTATAATAATTATACCCTCCTATTCGTTTAGCCTTTCGATAATTGCTGTCTATATTCTTTAGGTGTGAGGTCTAGATAACGTTTAAATAGTTCTGAAAACCTTCCGGCACTTTGATAGCCTACTTTCCGAGCAATCTCATTAATAGGAAGCTCTGTATGAGCTAGTAGTTTCTCAGCCTGATGGACTCGTTGCTTTTGGATATATTCAGTAATTGTACAATGATACACTTCTTTAAATAGCTTTTTTAATTTTGTAGCACCCATACATGAAATTTTCGTTAAATGATCTAATGTTAGTTGAAGCGTATAGTAATTTTCGATATGAGCGGCTACATGCTCAATATGGTGAATATCTTCTTTAGAAATTTGTGAGCAATGACATGTTTTATCAGAAAGGGCTCGTTCCATAATGAGAGCCAATGCTTCATATACTTTTCCTTCATAAAAAAGGGCAGAAGTTAGGTCGGAACCTCGATAAGCAGCTATTTGTCGAAGGAGAATAACCATCTCTGAAAAAGTAGATGTCGCTTTTAATGTTGTTAACGCTTGTCGTGGATTCACATATTTTTCACCATATTTATATGCTAAAAATTGATCACAAAATGTAGCAGTAAACTCAATGCCAATTGATTGTACTGGAATATTTTTATGAATAATAGCACTATATTTTTCACCTTTGCTCCAATAGCTTCTTATATAGCCAGACTTTAATGGTTGATAAGGATGAAGCTCCTCGCCTGAAATAGATTCGTAGTATGTGATTGTTAGTAGCTCAGGCATCGTTAATTCTAATCGATGATCCTCAAAAAAATAAAAATCATGAATAAGAATAGAAAACATATCTTTGGCATGATATATCCAATAATACCCGTTACCTAAAGCTGGATCAATTGTGAAAGTAGTTCCTATGGCGTTATATTTACTCTTCTGATCATCTTGTGAAAATCCATTTTTTAATAATAGAGGTTCAAAATGTTGTAAAGTCATTTGCTTTCCCCTTCCCTCAATTAGACATTCCTTTTCCTTGATTAGACGTAAACACAGTGTGGGCATATTTTTATGTACTGTTATTCATTATAATAGATAATGATAATCGTTATCAATTAAAGGTGCTAATTATAGTAAAAATTACAATAGAAAGGGATTGTGATGTAAATATGTATACACAAACGATGCAACAAAAAACGCTTACGATGAAAGATTTAATAACAGTCGGTATTTTCTCAGCGCTTTTCTTTATATTTATGATGATTGGGTCAGCCTTTTTCGCACCCAACCCTGTATTGACTTTTTTAATGCCAGCGGGTGCAGCCCTATTAACGGGCCCTATTTATTTATTAATGCTAGCGAAAGTACCGAAATTTGGCCCAATACTAATTTTGGGGATATTGATAGCGATTATTACGTTCGTAACAGGAATGTACTGGTTATGGTCATTAGCATGTATAGTACTAGCTTTGCTAGGCGAATTCATTGCATCAATCGGCAAGTATAAAAATAATACGATTAATATGATGAGTTATATTGTTTTTTCACTTCATCCTATGGGGTCTTACATAATGCTATGGTTCAATCAACAAGCATATAAGGAGTATTTAGTAGGTCAAGGAACAGAACAAGCTTATATGGATACGATGCTAACAACGGCCCAAAACTGGATGCTACCAGCAATGATTATTGGTACAATGCTCTGCGCACTCATTAGTGGTTTTTTAGGGAAAAAATTATTGAAAAAACAGTTTGAGAAATCTGGGGTACTGGCATAGCTAGAGTGGTGAAACTTTAAGATTAAGGGAGAAGATTTATATGTATGAGCAGAGCAATGTGCATATGCAAGTTTCCACCGTCAAGCTTGATCCAAGAACAAAAATATACCTGCTACTGTTAGTGAATGTTGCGGTGTTTTTGTCACCTTCTTTTCAATACGAACTGCTATTAATGGTCATCATATTTAGTCTTTGTCTATTGATGGGTATGTTGTCATTTTCAATAAAAATGATGCTAGGATATGGATTTATTCTAGGTATTCACTTTATAAGTGAAAGATTTTTATCTGGTACATGGGAGCTAATGTTTGTCTCGTTTGCTATGTTTATTAGAAAAATTTTTCCATGTGTTGTCATGGGAGGGTTACTAGTTGGGACTACCAAAATCAATGAATTTATGACGGCCTTAGGAAAACTACGACTTTCAAAAAAAGTAATTATTCCATTAGCCGTCATGTTACGCTATTTTCCTATGATTGGGGAAGATTGGCGCTATATAAAGGATGCGATGAAATTAAGGGGCATTTCTCCCTCCATCATAGGCTTTCTAACAAAACCTATGCAAACGGTTGAATGCATATATGTTCCTTTAATGATGGCAGCATCCAAAATTGCTGATGAATTATCTGCTGCAAGTATAGCGAGGGGAATTGAAAACCCGAAAGAGCGCTCTTGCTTTCAACATGTACATTTTCAACTAAGCGATAGTATTGTCGTTTTTGTATTGACGTTTTTTGTATTTGGAGGGCTGTTCATATGTTGAAAATCGAGCAATATTCATTCCATTATACAGATGAGAAAAGTGAAGGTATCGAAAATATAAATTTTCATGTGAAAAGAGGACAGTGCATTTTATTATGTGGTAAAAGTGGCTGTGGGAAAACAACGATTATCAGAGCAATTAACGGTTTAATTCCTTATTTTTATTTCGGCCAACTTAAAGGGCAAGTGATGTTAAATAATCTACCTGTAGAAAATAGAAAGATGTATGAATTAAGTGAACAGGTAGGGACAGTTTTTCAAAATCCACGATCACAGTTTTTTAACGTTGATACAGATAGTGAGATTGTATTTGGAATGGAAAACATGGCATATCCAAAAGAAATGATGGAAGAAAGAATGCAAGAGATTACATTGGAACTTCGTTTAGAAAAGCTTCGTCGTCGTAATATTTTTCATTTATCAGGTGGTGAGAAGCAGAAGATTGCCTTTGCGAGTGTCTATGCTGTTGCACCAGATGTTTTTGTGCTAGATGAGCCTTCGTCTAATTTAGATGCGGCTGCTATTGAAGAATTAAAGGAGATGATTGCCTTACTAAAAATGCAAGGTAAGACGATTATTATATCTGAACATCGACTTTATTATTTAAGAGATTTAATTGATACTGCCATTGTGTTAAATAAGGGACAAATTGTATCAACTTATACACAAAAGGAATTTTTACAGCTTTCGAATCAACAGCTGGAACAATTGGGGCTACGCACGCTTTATTTAAGCAATGTACAGTTTCAACATCGACAGCAGCCTGCTAAACATAAAGTCCATGAACTTATTGTGAAGGATGTTACGATTTCACATAAAAAGAGAAATATACTGGAAAATATACACTTTGCAGCAAAAAGCGGCGAAATTATTGCCATCACAGGACATAATGGGGCAGGGAAAACGACCTTTGCTAGATCGCTATGTGGTCTACATAAAATAACATCTGGAAATATTTATTTTAATAAACAAAAACTAACTTCGAAAAAACAAGCACAGCTCTCCTATCTGGTGATGCAAGATGTTAATTATCAGTTATTTGCTGAAACAGTCGAAAAGGAATGTGTCTTTGGGGTGAAAAATCCTGATTCAAATTTAGTACAACAAGTATTGGAGGAGATGGATTTATTAGAGTTGACAGAACGACACCCTAATACATTATCAGGTGGACAAAAACAAAGGCTTGCAGTAGCGGCTAGTTTAATAAGTGAAAAGGAAATTTTAGTATTTGATGAACCGACAAGTGGACTAGATTATGACAGTATGCAAAAGGTGGCAAGTATTTTAAAAAGTTTAGCGGAGGCTAATAAAATTGTTTTTGTTATAACACATGACCTGGAATTTATAGCGACCTGCTGTCATCGTATTCTTCGTTTTGAAGATGGAAAGAAGCAAGACGATTATATACTGAATAAAGAAAATCAGCAGTATACAATTGATGCTTTCACTCTACAGCAAGGTTAGCGGCTGCTGAGTAAAGTACAATGTGAAATTACACAGATGATTGTGTAGGAAGGGGCTGAATAACAATGGAAAAAGCACTACAAAATAAAAATCCGATCTTCATGCTTCTTTCTTGGGCAGGAAAAGATAAAAAATATTTATATTTATCGGTTTTATGTTCTTTAATTAGTGGTCTTTCTACAATTGTACCTTATTTCGTTATTTATCAAATTATTGAGCAAGTCTATCACAATACCTTAACGGAAGCCTTATTAATTCAAAATTTATTACTTTTGATTACATCGATCATTGTTCGATTTGGGCTCTTTGCTATTTCTGGTACTCTCTCGCATAAAGGAGCCTATCGAACGTTATTTAAAGTGCGTTGTCAAGTAACAGAGCATATGGCACAAGTACCATTAGGCTCTTTAAATGAACGAAATACAGGGGAAATTAAAACATTATTAAATGAAGAAATCGAAAAATTAGAATTATTTTTAGCCCATCATTTACCAGAGCTCGTCTTTTATATGAGTGGTCCAATAGCTGTCTTTATCTATTTATGTACGGTAAATGTACCGTTAGCGCTTATTTCGTTTATTCCATTAATCATTGCAGTAGCAGTTATGGCCATCATGTTTCGTGGTACGAATCAAATGATGGATCGTGCAGCACGTTCTATAGCTAATTTAAATGCAATCATTATCGAATATATTCAAGGCATGCGTTTAATTAAGGCATTTAACATGAGCAGTTCATCTTTTCAAAAGTTTGCTAAAGCTGTAGATGATGAATTTAAGACATGGAAAGAAATATCTTTGAAAATGGGCCCACCATATGCGAGCTATATCATTATTATAGAGTGCGGTTTATTGCTAATGGTGCCCATAGGTGGCATGTGGTTCTTAAATGGTAGCTTAACAGGAAGTGTCTTTATTCTTTTTGCATTTGTAGGTTCATTGTATTTAACAGAACTACGCCCTCTACAAGAATTAGGCATGAACTTTGCACAAGTATTAAATGCTGTAAAGAAATGTGTAACTTTTTTAGAAACACCTGTTTTTGAACAAGGGCAAGCATTTCCAAAGAATTATACTATTGAATTGAAAAATGTTAACTACTCTTATGATGGGCAGAAAGAACATTTAAAAAATGTGAATCTAACGATTGCTGAAAATGAAAAAATAGCTATTGTCGGTGCTTCAGGTTCAGGGAAAAGTACAATTGTCCAGTTGATTTCACGCTTTAATGATGTTCAACAAGGGGAAGTGTTAATCGGCAATCAAAACGTCAAGGCTATTGAGTATGAGGAATTATTAAAAAATATAACGATAGTATTCCAAAAGACATTTTTAACGAGTGGGACCGTTTTCGAAAATATTGGTATGGGCTCTAGCGCCACACTTGATGAAGTAAGAGAAGCAGCAAAAAAGGCCCAAATTGATGATTTTATCATTTCATTACCAGATGGTTATGATACGAAGGTAGGGAGCTTTGGCATTAGATTTTCTGGTGGTGAAAAGCAGCGTATTGCGATTGCACGTGCCATTTTAAAAAATGCGCCTATACTAATATTGGATGAAGCCACATCCGCAGCCGACCCAGAAAATCAAGCCGAAATTGATCAGGCCATTGCTGAGCTTTGTGTAGGTAAAACGGTTATTATCATTGCACATCGTCTTGGAATGATTAAGCATTGTGACCGAGTGGCCATTGTCGAAAATGAAACAATTCAAGCGTGTGGAACACATCAAGATATGCTAGAAGAATGCCCTTCATATAAAAAAGTTTGGCAGGATTATAGCAAAGCTAGAGAAATTACGTATGAATTGTAAGATATTTATCTTGGTTCAGCAGATGTCACATATTTGGAAGAAAATTACCTACGTAGCGACGGGTACAATTACGCCAAGGCGTAATTAATGGATGAAGGAGAATCTAGTATGGACAAAAAACATGCATTTAGAAAAAATATTTCTTTTTATCTTTCTGTTGTTTTCAATGTCATCGAAGGGATGCTAGCTGGTTTTAATTTTATCGTTTTATACTACACGATCAAAGCCTTAATTACAGAGCAATTAACGATGAGCATGTTAACTCAAACTATATTATTATTAGGTGCTGTTTTTGTTATTCGCTTAATTGTCTATGCATTTGGTTATACGAGAGGGCAAATTGGTGGTGCGCAAGTGAGTAGAATTCTTCGCTTGTCGCTGGGCGATAAAATGAAAAAAATACCACTTTCCTCCTTTACGAAGGCACAAATTGGCGAGTACATTAATGCAACGACAACAAGTGTTAATAATTATGAAAATATTTTGACTCATAAAATTGGTGATATTATAAAAAATACTTCGTTTAGCTTACTGTTAATTGGCTTCGTTGCAACGCATTCGATATCTGCTGGAATAGTTCTTTTATGTTCAGGCTTATTATTATTACCATCACTTTACTTGTCCTTTTTAATGGTAAAAAAATACGGGAACGAGAAGAAAAATATTATGACAAAAAATACAAGTGATGTAGTGGAGTATATTAATGGTATTCAAACGCTACGATCATTTGGTTTAGGTGGTGTTAAAAATAAAGCAACAACTGATTCTATGAAAGCCTATAGTGATATTAGTTATGTATATGAGATCAAAGTAATTCCAATTGGTACGATATTTAGTATTCTCTGTTGGTTCAGTTTACCGATTGTTCTTTATTTAGCAGGTCATCAATGGTTGGCAGGAAATCTAGAGGCTTCTTCCTTCTTTCTAATTAGCATCAGCCCTTTATTTACATGTAAATTGTTTGGCACACTTTTTATTGACCTTACCTCTTATAAAAATTTTATGATTGCCAAACGCCAAATTGAAGCTGTATTAGATGCAGAGGAAGAGCCATCAAGTGATGCCTTTTTTGAACCTGAACAATATAGTATAGCTTTTCACAATGTGAATTTCGCCTATAGCCAAGAAGAACCTGTATTGCGTGATATTAATTTTGAAATTGGGTCTTCCCAGTTTGTAGCAATTGTCGGGCCATCGGGTTCGGGAAAATCAACTATTTTAAATTTAATCACAAAATATTATGAGCCTAATCGTGGTGATATTTTAATTGGTCAGCAAACGATTCAATCGATCGCTACTGAAAAAGTAATGCAAAAAATTTCAATGGTTGATCAAGATACTTTTTTGTTTAATGACACGATATTAAATAATATTCGCTATACAAAGCCAGAAGCAACAAAACAAGAAATTATTAATGCTGCAAAAGAGGCCAACTGCCATGATTTTATTGAGAAGTTGGAGTATGGCTATGACACAATCATTGGGGAAAATGGTAATAAGTTATCTGGTGGTGAAAGGCAGCGTATATCCATTGCACGTGCCATTTTAAAGGACAGTCCTATACTTTTATTAGATGAAGCGACCGCTTCGTTAGATATCGAAAATGAGTTAGCTGTAAAAGAAGCGATTAAAAATCTTTTGAAAAAGAAAAAAACAGTTGTGATGATTGCCCATACACTTTCCATTATTAAAAATGCAGACAATATATTAGTTGTGGATGGAGGACAAATCGTTGAAGAAGGGTCACATCAAAGTCTTATCGCTGAGGAGGGCAAATATGCAGCTATGTGGAAAAAAGAACATCAATTAAGTATCGTCTAACAAATAGATGTTAACAGAGAGAATGGAGGCGAAAAGGATGTCTCAGCAAATGGATTGGTATTTACAAGAAGTAGAACGATATGAAGAATTGGGCTTTTTAAGAAAGAAAACATTAATGGAAGAGCTTGACATCATTGCTCAACGGTTTCCGCATCATCTGGCAGTAGTGGAAGGGAATCGACGCTTAACTTATGAAGAGCTGCTTCAAGAAATTGAGCAATTATCGTCAGGCTTTTTATCTTTAGGTTGGCAGCAGGGTGATCGGGTTTTAATGCAGTTACCAAATACAATTGAATTTATTACTGTTTTATTTAGTTTGTTAAAAATAGGTGTGCAGCCTGTTTTGATGTTGCCATCCCATAGAGAAGTAGAAATCGATACAGTTGCCAAAATGGTTCAGCCAATAGCTTATATATGTTGCAGTAGTTATCTAGGTTTCCAGTATGAATGTATGGCCGCACAGGTAATTCCTCAGCATAAAAGTATTCGATATATTGTGACGGTTGGGGAATCCACCATACAGTGGCCAGCATCCTATACACATGTAACAGTAGATCAGCTGAAAGAAAGGAACTATTCATTAGCAATTAGCGCTTCACCTCACTATAGAGATACTGCATTATACTTATTGTCTGGTGGCACAACAGGCATTCCCAAAATAATTCCGAAAATACATGAAGCTTATGCCTATAATGCATTCGCCTCTGCTGAAAAATGTGGAATGACTCCTGAAACGGCATACATGGCTGTACTATCGATTTCACATGATTATCCGTTATGCTCACCAGGTATATTAGGTACTCTTTTTACAGGTGGGAAAGTGGTATTATGTCAAACTTCTAGCTTTGATGAAGCATTTCATGAAATCGAAAAAGAACAGGTGACACATACCGCCATTGTACCAACAATTGCTAGCCTTTGGTTAGAAGCATTTGAATGGTATGAAGATTTGAATATGTCGAGCTTAGAGGTGGTCTTAATTGGCGCTGCTCACATAGAGCAGGAAATGGCTGTTCAATTTATGAATACATTTCACTGTAAAATACAACAAGGATACGGACTCGGCGAAGGGATTACTTGTTTCACAGCATTAAATGATCCTGTAGAAATTGTTACAAGCTGTCAAGGGCAGGCAATTTCGATAGGTGATGAAATAAAGATTATAGATGAGCTAGGAAGAGAAGTTCCTCAGGGTCAGCTTGGAGAATTGGTGGCAAAAGGTCCGTATACATTTGGCGGATACTATCAAGCATCTGCTTTAAATGCAGAAATTTTTACCAAGGATTACTTTTTACGTACTGGTGATAAGGCTCGTATTACATCAGATGGAAATATACAAATTGTCGGTCGAGTAAGGGAGCAAATTAATCGTGCAGGTGAAAATGTTATACCATCTGAAATTGAAAGTTTTTTACGTACACAGCCAATGATAAAAGATGCTGCTGTTGTTGGTTTACCAGATAAGGATCTAGGAGAAAGCATTTGTGCATTTATAGTGACCGATGGACAAAGAATGGAACGAGATGAGATATGTAGTTATTTATTTCATATAGGTGTTGCTCCATATAAACTTCCAGATCGAATCATATATGTTGAGCGATTACCGTTTATAAATGTAGGGAAAGTGGATAAAAAAAAATTAAAACAGATGGCTATGGAAAGTGAGGCGTCTATGCATTGAAATTAGAAAGTGATTTAGACATCATCCGAAATCTAGCATTAGAAGTCAATCAACTCCTCGGTATAAAGAAAGAAATACGCGCGGATCAAAATTTATTGGAGTTAGGCTTAAACTCCTTACAAGTCATGAAATTAGTCAGCAAACTAAAAAAAGCTGGCATTACCATTACTTTCAAAGAATTAATATCGGAACCTTATTTGAGCGCTTGGTACGAATTATTAAATAGAGAGGCTGTCCATTCAATAAATAGTGATAACTCCCTATTAGAAAATCAAGATAAAACAATACCTAATATGTATGAGCCATTTCCATTAACAGATGTACAGTATGCCTATTGGGTTGGGCGACAAAGCGGTCAATATTTAGGCGGAAATGGCTGTCATGGTTATATGGAAATTAACGGTCAACATATTGATATAGAGCGGCTTGAATCGGCATGGGCCATCATTGTCCAGCATCATCCTATGCTCCGTGTTAAGTATACGGAGGATGGCCAACAGCAAGTTTTAACAGCATCCCCTTTTACAGCTATTGCTGTTCACGATTTAACAACATGTTCACAAGACGAGGTTAATCAACAATTAGAAGCTATTCGTGCGAATACTTCACATCGGCTATTGGCAATTGATCAAGGGGAAGTAGCTCGATTACAGCTATCTCTATTGCCTGATGGTAAAACGCGACTTCATTTCGATATCGACTTACTTGTAGCTGATGTGCAAAGTTTCCAAATCATTTTACATGATTTAGCGGCCGCTTATACTAGACAACAAAAACCAAAAGCACCTGAAAATTGGAACTTTGCGAAATATCTTTATGATAAAAAATTAGCAAATGCTGATGAAGAACGTTATGCCGAAGCCTATTGGAAAAACAGGTTAGCCACTTTACCATTAGGTCCTAAACTACCGTTGTCAAACAATGCTGCGTTGATACAACACGAACCTAAATTTACAAGAAGAGAGTACTTTTTAGAAGATACTGCTTGGAGCAAGCTGCAATTAATTGCCTCTCGTTATAACGTTACTTCTGCGATGGTATTGTTAGCAGCTTATGCTTACACATTAAATAAGTGGAGCAGTGAATCCCGTTTTCTTA
The DNA here is from genome assembly GCF_038630755.1 of Lysinibacillus sp. FSL K6-1151. Lineage (NCBI taxonomy): Bacteria > Bacillati > Bacillota > Bacilli > Caryophanales > Bacillaceae > Lysinibacillus > Lysinibacillus sp. FSL K6-1151. The sequence continues at coordinate 3,395,332 of NZ_CP152040.1, read as the reverse complement.
TGAATATACCATTGTTCAATCGAGATACTTTGTCTGAAGAGCTAGAGCATGTTGTAGCTGATTTTACTACCTTGTTATTATTGGAGGTTGATAGTGAAACACAACAGTCTTTTTTAGCCTTTACAAAAAGTTTACAACAGCAATTTCATCAAGATATGAACTATACGGCTTATTCAGGGGTCAAAATTCAACGAGATTTAGCTAAGTATCACCCAGATGAAAAAGTCTTTGCTCCAATCGTTTTTTCATGTAATTTAGGTGTACCACTTATTAATGAAGAATTTAAAGCTGCATTTGGCAAGATTCATTACATGATTTCTCAAACACCTCAAGTTTGGTTAGACTTTCAAATGTTTGATATGGATGGTGGTTTATTATGTATTTGGGATGGTTTGGATGACATATTTCCATCAGGCTTATTGGATGACATGTTTGATCTGTTTATCAAAACCATTCATTGGTTAATTGAAGACGAACAGCATTGGCTCCAACATCCAGCTATCGAAACGAAAGCACAAATAGCAAGACGTCAAGTAATAGAAGATTCCATAGTAACAGATTCTGCACAGTGCTTGCATACGTCTTTCTTTGAAATAGCAAAGCAACAACCATATGCTATAGCGCTAATAGATGGGATAGACCATCATGAAATAACTTATAAACAACTGACCTTACAGGCGGAACAGGTGGCTGCCACATTGTTACATAACGGCTTTAAAAAAGGTGATCGAGTAGCGATTTCATTGCCGAGAGGATTAGAGCAAATTCAAGCAATTTTAGGGGTTTTGGCTATTGGGGGATGCTTTGTTCCAGTACATGTGACACAGCCAAGTGAGCGCTATAAAAAAATTATGGAAAAGGCTAATGTAAGCTTTATCTTAACAGCTGCTCCCTATGAGGCAAAATATAAAAATATTGATCAAGTACAAGTTATTAAAATAGAACAAACACAACAATTTGGTCATGTGACATTGCCTAAAGTGGATGTAAACAGCTCAGCTTATATTATTTTTACATCAGGCTCAACGGGAGAACCAAAAGGTGTGGAAATTAGTCATAAAGCAGCTTGGAATACAATTACAGATATCAATCAAAAATATAACATAAGCATGGAAGATCGTATTTTAGCAGTATCCTCATTAGATTTTGATTTGTCTATATACGATATATTTGGTCTTTTGAGTGTTGGTGGCAGCATTGTTCTTCTTTCAGACGATACGGCTCGAAACGCTGATATTTGGTTAAAGTTGGTTCGTCATTATCATGTTACACTATGGAATTCTGTACCCGCTTTATTGAAAATGTTTTTAATAGAGGCAGAAAGTGCAAAATTAATTTGTTTAGATTTACGTATCATCATGCTGTCAGGTGATTGGATTAACTTAGATATTCCTGACCGATTGTTAAAAGTAGCACCGAGAGGTTTATTAGTAGCGATGGGTGGTGCGACAGAAGCGGCAATCTGGTCCAATTACTATAATGTTGATCACCCGTTACCAGCAAGTTGGCGATCGATCCCTTATGGAAGACCATTGAGAAATCAGTTTTATAGAGTGATTGATGTAAATGGAGAAGATTGTCCGAATTGGAAAGCAGGAGAATTGTGGATAGGCGGCGCTGGTATAGCCAAAGGGTATGTAGGAGAACCACAATTAACTGCTGAGCGTTTTATAGAAGAAAAAGGTATTCGCTGGTATAAGACAGGGGATAATGGGCGATTTTGGCATAATGGGCTTATTGAATTTTTAGGAAGAAATGATTCCCAGGTAAAGGTACGGGGTCATCGTATTGAATTAGGTGAAATCGAAAGTGTTATGCGAAGCTATGAGAAAGTGGAGGATGCCGTTGTCACTGTCAGAGGAGAGGAAAGCCAATATTTAGCTGCTTATATTGTAAGTTGTTCAGAAAAAGAGCAGGTACAATCTATAAAGAACAATAAACCCATGATTGATTGGTCTAACATAGATCAATTAAAAGCGTCAGGGTATTTTTTAAAAAATGTAAATGAGAATGAATATCGTTATCGATTATTTAAAAATTATTGTACCCACCTCACTACGGAAACGATTTGTAAAATACTTGTCAGATGTGGTTTTCCAATAGAAAAAGATGCAAGCTACAATAGGATAACGATCATAGAGCGAGAAAAGATCAACAGTCGATATCAAAGCTTAATCGATCAATGGTTTAGATTTTTAGAAAAAAACAATATCGTTTCATGTGATGGGCCGATTATTCATAATAAACAATGCTTAATCGTCCAAAATGAAGAATCGTTTCATCGTTTAAATAAAAAACAAACAACATATATAAATGAATTTATTTCTACCTTTTTTGAAAAAAGCTATGCACTTTTAACTGGTGAAATAGAGCCTTTAGAATTATTGCTTCCTCATAATGTACACACTTTAGAGCAATTGACAGATAACCTATCTGATGGAAACAAACAGCAAGAAGTATTCATAAACTTGATTCAAACGGTATTAAATCATCGAATAGAACGTCAAGCACCACTCAAAATATTAGAGATTGGGACGCGTCATATCAACACGCTTCAAATAGTAATGAAAGCATTTTCGACAGATGAGCTACATTATACGGCTACAGATGAATCCAACTATTTTTTAAATCGTGCTCAACAAATTGTAGGGTCACAACCGAATATCCATTACAAAATGCTTGATATAAATAAATGCCCGATTTCTCAAGGCTTTGTAGATGGTGACTATGATGTGATTGTGGCTTCTCATTCTTTACATAGAGCAGCCCATATTAGAAATTCACTTAAACATTTAAAAAAGCTATTAAAGCATGGCGGTTTATTCATTCAATTAGAAATGACGGAAAATAATTCTCTGCAATTAGTCAGTACAGCATTTTTAGAGGATGGCTTTACACATTATGAGGATGAAAGGGCAAAGACATGCCTTCCCTTATTATCAGAAAATGATTGGCTTTCAGTATTGACAGACGAGGGCTTCACCAATATGACGACGCAGTCTATTGATACCGCGTTTACACAGTATTTATTTGTAGCGCAAGTTGAACGACAATCAACATTAGATTTCCAATTAGAACCACTTTACCGTTACTTAGAACAACGATTACCAAACTATATGATTCCACAAGTCATTATTCAATTAGAGCAGTTGCCTATTACTGCTAATGGAAAAGTAGATCGAACAGCATTACCCATCCCTCAACAAGAGCAAGCTGATCTAGCTAAAAAGGATTTTATTGCACCAACAACCTCAATCGAATTGAGATTAGCACAAATATGGAAAGAAGTATTAGGGCAAGAAGCCATTAGCATAGACGATCATTATTTTGAGCTTGGTGGAGATTCATTATTAGCTACTCAGCTTAGTGCAAAAATAAAAGAGCAATTTGCTGTCAAAATGAGTTTAGAAGCCATCTTTAATCAACCAGTGTTTCAACAAATGGCCTTGTTATTAGAGGAACTAGTGCACCAAAAGTCAAATGAGGACTCGGAGAAAAAGTTACCAAGTATAGAGCCTAATGAGCAGGATCGTTTTAAGCCGTTCCCATTAACAGACGTTCAGCAAGCCTATTGGTTAGGCCGTAGCGGCATTTATGCGTACGGGGATGTATCTACTCATTGCTATTTTGAAATGGATTGTTCTTCCCTCGATCATGCAAGGGTGGAGCAAACATGGAATCGTCTTATCCAACATCATGATATGATGAGAGCCATTATTTTAAATGATGGACAACAGCAACAAGTCCAAGAATTTGTAGCGTATTATTCCATTGCTTCCTATAATCTTACGAATCTTTCAGCAGAACAACGTAAAGAACAGCTCACGTTAGTGCGCAGTGAGATGGAACATCAAACTTTTATTCCGAGTGAGTGGCCATTATTTGATATTCGTATGTCGGCCATTAATGAACAAAAAACAAGAATCCATATTAGTTTTGACAATATCATTTTTGATGGCTTTAGTATGTTCTATTTATTTAAAGAGTGGAAGCGGCTATATGATGATTCTTCAGCAAAACTACAAACACTTCAAACGACATTTAGAGATTATATACTGGCTTATCAAAAAATTCGAGAGACCGAAATGTATAAGCGGGATATTCAATATTGGCATCAGCGAATTGACAATATGTATCCAGCACCTGATTTACCACTGCTTGATTATAAAGAAGATTTATCTAACTGTAAATTTACAAGATACGAGGAAAAGCTATCGACAGAAGAATGGCTAGTATTAAAGCAATTGGCTGCCAAAATGAACTTGTCACCAGCCTCGTTGTTAATAGCTGCTTATGCTGAAACGTTAGCGAGATGGAGTAGCCAACCGAAATTTACGATTAATCTTACTCGTTTCCATCGTGTGTTGTTCGAACCAGATGTTGACCAGCTCATAGGTGATTTTACATCTCTTAATCTGTTATCTATTGATATGTCAAAAGGAGAATCTTTTTTAGAGCGTGCAAGAACTGTTCAAAAGCAATTATTGCAGGATTTAGAACATCCTTATGTAAGTGGTGTTTATGTCGAACGAGCACTAGCAAAAAAATGGAATCGACAAATGGGGATTATGATGCCCTTTGTCTTCACGAGTGGCTTAGGGCTTGAAAAAAATAATGGATCTACAACAAAAACTAGCTATTTAGGGGATATTGTATATGGATTATCTCAGACACCTCAAGTTTGGCTAGATCATCAAGTTTCAGAGCAAAAGGGTGAATTATGGTTAAGCTGGGATGCCATAGAGGAGCTTTTCCCGCAGTATCTAATTCGCGACATGTTTGAAGCATACACCCGTATTTTAAAGGAGCTTGCTAGGAAAGAAGACTTATGGCAACAGCCAATTAGGAGTCTTGTATGTTTCCCATGTCAAGAGCAAGAAGGGAAATTGAAAGGACCAGACACAGCTATCTCCGACGAGACATTAATCAGTCTTGTTGAAAAACAAATAGCAGCAAATCCTACTAATCTGGCAGTGATTTCGGAAGAAAAAAATATGACGTACGAACAGCTAAGTCATTTAACGAACCATACTGCGCAAGCAATACTCGCAATGGATCGTACTAAAGGAAGATTAGTTGCTGTTGTTATGGAAAAAGGATGGGAACAGATAGTTGCTGTTTTAGGCATTATGAAGGCAGGGAAGGCATATTTGCCGATAGATTGTACAACACCGATTGAACGGATGAAATTTCTTTTACAGGAAGGAGAAGTTCAATCCATTGTGACGCAAGCACATGTACTTAAACAGCTACCTTTTTTAAATGATTATCATGTGACAGTCATTGATCCTGAATGGGCACATCAAGAATGTTTTATTACTAGTCTTGAATTATTGTCTTCTGATTTAGCGTATGTCATTTATACTTCTGGTTCTACTGGAAAGCCGAAGGGGGTCATGATTGATCATCGAGGTGCAGTGAATACGATAGTAGATATTAATGATCGACTTGGCGTTTGTGCAGAGGATCGCATTCTTGCGTTATCTAACTTGACGTTTGATTTATCGGTCTATGATATTTTCGGTTTACTTGCTGTTGGAGGAGCCATAGTAGTACCACGAGCTGAGCGCATAAAAGATCCCGTTCATTGGAATGAATTATTGCAAACGCAGCACATTTCCATTTGGAATACAGTACCTGCCTTTATGCAAATGCTGGCACAATATACTAAAAATATAGAGTTTTTCACATATCCAACATTAAGAGCGGTACTACTGAGTGGAGACTGGATTCCAATAAGCTTGCCAAGTGAAATTTGGGAAATTGCTCCAAAGACACAAATTTTAGGATTAGGTGGTGCAACAGAGGCGTCTATATGGTCGAATATTTTCGATATACAAACAGTAGATGGGAATTGGAAGAGTATTCCATATGGGAAACCTTTAGCCAACCAATATTATTATATTTTAAATGACCAAATGGCGGCCTGCCCTGTGAATGTACCAGGAAATTTATATATCGGAGGAGTAGGGCTTGCAAAAGGCTATTGGAAAAATGAAGAGCGTACAAATGAGCAATTTTTAATTCATCCAATGACAAAAGAGCGTCTATATGCTACAGGCGACTTAGGGCGATATTTGCCTGATGGCAATATTGAATTTTTAGGAAGAGCAGATGCACAAATCAAATTAAATGGCTATCGGGTTGAAATAGGCGAAATAGATTATCACTTAGCTAAATTGCCTTGTGTGAAGGAAGCAGCAACCATTGTTCATGAACGTAATGGAACATCAATACTAGTGGCATATGTAGTATTAGAAGATGAACAAGATGGACTAAATAATGAACAATTTAAACAATTACTTGCTCAAAAATTGCCTCATTATATGTTGCCTACAATCTATAAATCTATTGATAAAATGCCTCTATCAGAAAATGGGAAAGTAAACCGTAAGTTTTTACAACAGTTACCATTGAATGAGCAAGAGCTGTCAAAGAAGTATAGAGCACCTTATACAGAGATGCAAAAAGACGTAGCAGCAATATGGGAAGAAATATTATCCTACGAACAGCCTGGACTTGATGATGACTTTTTCACATGTGGAGGTAATTCTTTAATGGCCATTCAAATGATCGGAAAAATAAAAGAGCAATTCACTATAGAGCTTTCTATTCAAACACTATTCACGCATACACGCCTTGAACAACTAGCAGCATATGTTGAAGAGCAAAGTGTCACTATGGAGGAAGGAGCTCTATGAGACAGCATCTCCTTGCCCGAATATGTTTCATGATTATCATGATGGCTTGCATAAGTGGCTGTAGTGAAGAAACAAAAATAGCTAAGCATTCTTCATTAAAAATAGGTGTGTTACGAATCGATGATAGTCTGCCTTTATATGTAGCTGAGAAGGATCAACTTTTTCAAAAATATGGTGTCGATGTTGAGCTTATAGAGTTTGGCAGTGCTTCTGACCAATCCAAGGCGATGGAGGCTGGTGAGCTCGACGGCATGATGACTGATATGATAGTCCAAAATTTAATAAAAAAAGGAGGCTTGGATGTTAAAACCATTGCATTAGCATTAGGTGCGACGGAGAAGGAGGGAAGATTTTTAGTCGTTTCTTCTCCGCAAAGCGCTATTGTTGAACCGAAACAGCTAGAAGGACAATCTGTAATGATCGCTGAAAATACAATGATGGATTATCTAATGGAGCAATATGAGCGCCATTTAAAACTAGAATCCTCCCAAATAACAAAAATTCATTTGCCGAATCTTTCATTACGTGTAGATGCCGTATTAGCTGGAAAAGAAGCGCAGGTAGCTATACTACCAGAGCCATTGGCAAGCTATGCAGTTGCCCAAGGTGCAAATATTGTCATTGATGATACAAAGCTTGGCGAGAACTTTTCCCAATCAGTCATCGTGATGACACAAAAAAATATAACAAAAAATAGAGCTGAGGTTAAAAAATTTCTGGAAGCCTACAATGAAGCCATTAAACAGGTAAATCGGCAGCCAGAAAAATACTTTGAGCTTGCCTTACAAGTGGCGAATGTACCAGAAATTTTAAAAGAACAATATACAGTTCCAGCCTTTACGCCTAATCGTGTACCAGCACAAGAAAATATTGAGCGTCTTTCGGATTGGTTAGTTTCTAAAGGATTATTAGAGCAAGCCTTTTCATATGAAGAGCTAGTAGAGACATCCTTAGAAGAACAGTAAAAGGAGGATAGGCCATGTATCAAATTCAGCATGTTGACTTAGCATACAAATCAGCCTCAGGTATGGTGAACGCTCTGCAAAATATTAGCCTTCATATATCTTTAGGTGAATGTGTAGCTATTGTTGGTGTCTCAGGTAGCGGAAAATCCTCATTTTTAAATATTGTAGCTGGCTTGGAGAAACCGACTAAAGGAACCATTTATTTTGATGGTAAAGAACTGAAAGGACCACAGCAGGAGATAGCGATTATTTTTCAAAATTATGGCCTGTTTCCATGGAAAAGCGTGAAAGCTAACATAGCTCTCCCTTTAAAGCTTGCTAAACGCTCTAAGCAGGAAAGGGACAGGGACACACAATTAATTTTATCGCAATTGAATATTCACGATTTGCAGAACCGCTACCCTTTCCAACTATCTGGGGGGCAGCAGCAGCGGGTTGCCATCGGTAGGGCTTTAATTCAAAAACCAAAAGTCTTGTTAATGGACGAGCCGTTTTCTGCATTAGATATTTTAACGAAGGAGCAATTCATGCAGACATTACAAACAATACGTCATGAAAGAAATTTAACCTTACTATTCGTGACACATAATATTGATGAAGCGCTGATGATGAGCGATCGAATTGTTGTATTTCACACGAATGGAAAAACAATTGCAGGAATTATTGAGAATGATTATCAAATAGAGGGGCGTCATCATCCTGCTTGCATGTATCGTCAGCAACAGCGGATTAAACAATTATTAAAGGGAGAGCCCTGTGAAGAAGACATATAGTATAGTGATTGCTGCCATCCTGATTATTTTATTATGGCATCTGTCTAGCATTGCATTAAATAAACCTTTTTTACCTTCTCCCTTTAAAGCAGGACTATCATTTTTAACAGTAGTAACAAACGGTGATTTAACACCACATTTTGTCATTAGTAGTTATCGAGTAGCTATTGGTATTGGCTGCGCTCTTTTATTAGCGATTCCTACAGGATTACTTATGGGATGGAATAACAAAATAGACCTCATATTAAGTCCTTTATTATATGTGCTCTACCCTATCCCGAAGGTTGTTTTTTTACCAATTATTCTTGTGTTATTTGGATTAGGCGATGCCCCAAAAATCATTTTAATTGCCTTTGTTCTTTATTTTCAATTAGTCGTAGTCATCCGTGATGCAGCGAAGGGAATTCCTTATGATCAGAAGCAAGTTATCCGGTCATTAAATGCTACAAAACTACAAACATTGTCTCATTTGACATTACCCTATTGCTTACCGAGTGTAATGACTTCTTTAAGGGCTTCATTAGGAACAGCATTAGCCATTCTATTTATAGCAGAAACTTTTGCATCTTTTAGCGGATTAGGATATTACATTTTAAATCGAATGGATAGTAGAGATTATCTAGCTATGTATGCAGGTGTGATAGGACTAGCTTTATTGGGTGGAGGGTTATATGCCCTTATTAATATCGCAGAAAACACTGTTTGTAAATGGTATAAATTGATGGCAGATAATAGCAGTAACCATTAAGGAGAAAAACTATGGATATACAAGGAAATATGATACGTTCAACGATTCAAGGCTTTTCTACATCTTATTTGCTCTATACAGCTTGTGAATTAGGAATATTTGATGCCTTATATCAAGAACGAAGACATGTATCGTTATTGGCAGAGGAATTAGCAATTGATGAAGACATACTCTTTCGTTTTATGAGACCATTAGTGGCTTTAAAGTATGTGAAAGAAGAAAAAAATTATTTTAATTTACTTCCTTTAGGGGAACGGTTGGCAGGACAAGCAAAGGATTCTTTAAAGGATTTTCTGCTATTTACAGGGAGACAAGCAATGCCTTATTGGTCAAAACTATGTGAGGCAATAAAAATGAACAAAATCCCATATCAATTAGTAGAGAAACAGCCTTATTTTCAAGCACAAATACAGCAAAACGAAAAATTTGAAGTGTTTCATAATATGATGAGTAAAACAAGTGAACAGCTTCAATTAGACACCTATTTCGCAGCAAAAAAGGATTGGCACTGTATCAAGACAATTATTGATATTGGTGGTGGATCTGGAGAGATAATTGTGAAATTTTTGGAATATTATCGCAATGCTCAAGGGGTTGTAATCGATTTACAACATGTTCAACAAAAGGCGGAGGAGAAGCTGGCACTTTACGGTTTCGATAGTCGATGTACGTTTCAGGCAGGAGATTTTTTTCATGCAGTGCCACGGTCAGGTGATCTCTATATTCTATCGAGAATTCTCCATGATTGGGAGGATGAAGCAGCAATTACAATTTTATGTAATATTGCCGAAAGTATGAGCGAAAATTCTGCACTAACTATTATTGAAAAAATATTACCAGAGGTCATTGAAGGAAATGCCTCGCATTTATATATGACAGATTTAAATATTTGGACGATGTGCGGAGGCAAGGAAAGAACACAATCGCAGTTTGAAGCGTTATTCCATCAAAGCGGCTTAAAGATCAAAGCACTTTATCCATTAAAAGAAGATGACTATCTAATAGAAGTTGTCAAAAAGGACTTCGAATATCAGGAGGGCATATTATAATATGAAAAAATTAGTAGCAGAGTATCGCGAATTGGGCGTAAATCTTTGGGTAGAAGATGGGAAATTACATTTTAAGGCTCCAACTGGTGTACTTACACATGAACGGAAAGAGCGGTTACGACAGCATAAAGAGCAGCTTCTTGACTTTTTACAAAAAGAACACCAGCCAATCACCCATGACGCAGAAAGACGTTATGATTCCTTTCCACTTACAGATATTCAATCAGCCTATTTAGTAGGAAGAAGCGGCAATTATCATTACGGTGGAGTAGGCTGTAAAGTATATGCTGAACTAGTTGGTACTATTTTTGATCCTATACAGCTTGAAAAGGCATGGCATCATGTCATAAAGCGTCATGATATGCTTCGTGCGATAGTGCATCAGGAGGGCTATCAGCAAGTACTAGAAAATGTAGAGCTTCCAGCTTTACAGGTTATTGATTTAACAGAGGAAGCACCTGAAGCTGCGAATCAACGATTATTACAAGTAAGAAATGAGCTATCTGTTAAACAGTATGCTCCTGATAAGTGGCCATTGTACGACCTCGTCCTGACACAGCAAAAAAATCAAAGTACTGTTCATCTATCCATTGATATGTTAATTGCGGATTTTGTCAGTATCAATGTATTAATAGCTGAATTAGAACACTTTTATTATACAGAAAATACGCCATTACCAGCTTTAGACATTCAATTTAGAGATGTCATGACCCAACAATATGAACAAAAACATAATCGATCGGCAGCCTATGACATAGCTAAAAATTATTGGACTAGCCGTTTAGAGACTTTTCCAGAAGCGCCAGAGTTACCAGTTGTAAGTGACAAAACGGATAGTCATACCATTCGTTTTGAACAATTTAATTTTTTATTACCGAAACACGAGTGGCAAAGTTTAAGTCAGAAGGCAAAAGAACATCGACTAACACCATCTAGTATTATATTGACGGCTTTTGCTGAAATTATCGGTGTATGGTCAAAACAATCGCATTTTTGCTTGAATATTACGATGCTTAACCGTCCTACTATTCATGCTCAAATTCATGATATAGTTGGAGACTTTACAACGATTAATCTATTAGAAATATATGCAAAAAGAGATAGAGCTTTTTATGAGCATGCGGCTGAAATTCAACAGCAGCTCTGGACAGATTTAGAGTATCGGGATTTCTCAGGAATTGAGGTATTGCGTGAATTAAAGCGACAGCGCAATCGAGATGTTATTATTCCTGTTGTTTATACAAGCACATTAGGTGCTGAGGTAAATAGCCATATGTCTGATAATGAGCCTAAGTTGAAGTTAGCCTATAAAATTAGTCAGACCCCTCAAGTGTGGATTGATTGTCAAGTATCTGAACAACCAAATGGGGTATTGATAAATTGGGATGTACGAGAGGGCATTTTTCCAAATGGTTTAATGGATACTGCTTTTCAGTTTTTTGTGGATCACCTAACAAACCTGGCAAATAACGAGGGAGCGTGGACTGATCGCGATGTGATAGGCTTACCAGAAGCAATGCAAAAGGTTAGAAATGAAATAAAGAATACAACAGTTAATTTACCTAAAGGATTACTGTATGACAAAGTGCTAGATGCCATTACACAATATCCTAAAAATAGGGCTGTTTATGCAGATGGCAAATATTTTACATATGAGGAGCTCGGTCGCTATGTATTTGCTATTCAACAGGCATTGCTGAAGGAAGGTGTACAGCAAGGGGATTTTGTAGCCATTGATTTACCGAAAGGGATTTGGCAAATTGCTGCTGTATTAGGAACATTAACAGCGGGTTGCGTGTATGTACCTTTAGAGAGAGAGCAACCGATTGCACGGAAGAAAGATATTATCAATGAATCGCAAATCACATTTATTTTAAGTCATAGTCATTCTAGTAAATTATACGAACAAGATGCTCTTTCTTTTATTAGTGTCGAGCAATTAAACGTTGTATCAGAAGCACAATTAGTTCCTGTACGTGTAGACGTTGAGCAGCCAGCTTACATTATTCATACATCAGGCAGTACAGGTAAAGCAAAAGGCGTTATTGTCAGTCATAAAGCGGCGCTAAATACAATAATGGATATGAATCAGCGTTTCCATGTAACAGAGCATGATCGAGTTTTAGCCATTGCTAATTTAGCATTTGATTTATCCGTATACGATATTTTTGGCTTATTAAGTGTTGGTGGTAGCATTATATTACCAGAGCATAAACGTCATAAAGATCCAAAACATTGGCTGGAACTTATAACATCTCAGCAGGTCACTATTTGGAATTCAGTACCAGCTCAAATGCAACTTCTTTCCGCTTATATGCAGGATACGACAACAATTCTTCATAACGTATTGCGTCTAGTATTTTTATCTGGTGATTGGATACCTGTTACATTACCTAAACAAATGGCACATTATTTTGAAGAAGCGCAATTTATCAGTCTTGGTGGAGCTACAGAAGCAGCCATCTGGTCTATTTATTATCCAATAGATATGAATACGGCTTATAAAAATAGCATTCCTTATGGTAAGCCATTGGCCAATCAAAATTTTTATGTGTTGAATAAGGAGCTAGAAGAATGCCCTGACTGGACAATTGGTGATTTATATATTGGAGGAGAGGGGCTTGCCACTGGCTATCTACACGATGAAAAAAATACTACAGCGAAATTTATAATCCATCCTTACACAGAAGAACGGTTATATGCCACTGGCGATTTAGGCAGATACCGACCAGATGGTGTGATTGAATTTTTGGGAAGAGAAGATACGCAAGTAAAAATTCATGGGCACCGCATTGAACTAAGCGAAGTTGAAAGCTCTCTACAACGGATGCAGCAGATAGAGCATGCTGCCGTAATTGCAAATAAGGATTCGGCAGCAAAAGAATTTAGTATTTCAGCATTCGCGCAAGCAAGAAAAAATACAAATGAAGTCACAACCTTCGTTCCTTCAGACAAGTTAGCGGCTATAGTGAAGACTGCTGGAGATCGAGCAACTCATGCTGTAGATCGCGAGCTATTTGCACAATGGTCTACAATTTCCAATTGGACAGCCGTCCTAGATATTATGAAAACATTCCAGGACTTAGATATATTTATAGATGATCGAGAATTTTCTTTTAGTGAGATTCAGCAAATTGTGAAAGTTCATCCCTATTATCATCAGCTACTCAGACGATGGCTGAATGTGTTATGTAAAGAGAATCTTATTCAGCAAAATCCAGCTACGACAAACTATTATCTAATTCATACAGATTTACCGCATAATGCTTCAGCAATGTCTTGGCTACAATGGAGAGAAATTGAGGAAAAAATGCAATATGGTAAAAAGCTTGTGGATTACTTTGAGGATTCAAGTAAACATCTTCTAGGTTTACTTCGGGGCGAAATAGATTCGTTAGATTTATTTTTCCCAAAAGGCAGCTTTGAGATTGCCTTAGCAGCATATAAAGACAATCTGATTAGTCGTTCATTAAATCAAGTGACGATTCAAGCTGTTCATACGATTATAGATGAATTTAGAGCGAGTTATCCAAATAAACCATTTCGAATTTTAGAAGTAGGAGCAGGCGTAGGTGGTGTAAGTTTAGAGTTAATACCGTCATTAGATCAAAAAAATGTAGAATATGTTTTTACAGATTTATCACAATTCTTTTTAAATGAAGCACGTAAATCATTTGAACCTTATAAGTGGGTTACATATGGTTTGTATGATATCAATCAATCCTATTGGTCTCAAGGAATTCAAGCATCTTCCTTTGACCTGATTTTATGTAATAATGTTTTACACAATGCTAAAAAAGCACCACAAGTGCTACAGGCTTTTAAGGAAATGACAGTGGAAGGTGGGGCATTGATCGTGGCGGATACAACAGGGGAAAACTATTCCCTCCTTACATCGATGGAATTTCATGCGGGTCTAAATGATTTTGAAGATTTTCGTAAAGACAATGATCAAGTATTTTTTAATCGTGAACAGTGGCATGAGTTATTTGCAGCAGCACAAATGGAGATAGCGGGTGTATATCCTACCCCAAATGATCCATTATCAGCAGCCAATCAGGCAGTATTTGTTGGTCAGTTTAGAGGTGAACGCAAGCGAATTTATGCGAGTGAGATTCAACAATATTTAGAAGAACAATTACCAGCATATATGCTCCCAGCGCATATTGAAGTACTTCGTGAATTACCGTTATCTGAAAATGGTAAAGTGGATCGTGGTGCGTTACAAAGTCGCTTAGAAGCATCTAATCCATTTATTGCACAATCTGGAGAATCCCCACAAAGCGATTTAGAGAAAAGAATTGCAGCTATCTGGGCAAAGGCATTAAATCGAGAAAGTATTTGGCGTAATGAAAACTTCTATCAAGCAGGTGGTGATTCATTACTAGTGGCACAAATTGTGGCCGCCATGAGAGATACACTACCAGAGGTGAAGCATTGGGAGTGGGATCAATTAATGGTAGAGATTTTACAAACGCCAACCATTGCAGAGATTGCAGAAAAGATAAGTCACTCAGTGGAAAATCATCAAACAGTGCAGGATGAAACTACTTCAGATAAGAAAACGTCTTTCGTTATTTTAGCTGAAGGTGAAATGGGCAGTAACATGAAAGTTCTATTTCATGATGGAACAGGGACACTTACACCATACAATCAATTGCTCCCTTATTTAATAGAAGAATCTAATCGCAAAGATACGATAGCAGGGTTTATTTTTGGCGATGAAGCAGATTATTTAGCCTATCCATCTGAATCACTCATTCAAAGTTTAGGGCAAAAATATGCCAAACAATTGTTAGAGCTAAATGCTGCAAGCTATGAACTGATAGGATACTGCATGGGTGGACTTATCGCTATTGAAACAGCAAAGGTGTTACTTGCAGAGGGTGTTCAAGTTGAACCAGTCATAACTATAGATACTACGCCGTGTGATGCCAAGCTTCGAAATGATTTATTAATGGAAAGAACATTTGGTTTATTAATAGGTGCAGATCTTGAAAAAAGCGGTCATGCTGTTGACGATGAATTACTCAAAAAAGCATTACAAGATTTAATCAAAAAAGAAACGAACATGATTACGATTGAAGATTTATGTGAACTAACGGGAGAGTTCACACCAGTTGCACACTGTTACCAAAAGCTTGCTAGTAAGTCACCTGAACAAAGATTGGTAGATTTATATACGACTGTTCCAGCTTTGCAGGGTGATATTTCTGCCTATCAAAAACAGCGAATGGAAACGCTATATCAAATTTTCTGTCAAAGCTTTAAAGGTGTTGTATCGTATGGAACAGAGCCTTTCATGGGAGATGTAGCTGCATTTAGCTGTATCGATAAAACGTCATCCTTTTTACCAGTCATGGGTACAAGAAATGAAGAATTTTGGAAAGAGATTACATTTGGTCACTTGAATATTATACCTATAAATGGCAATCACATTACCTGTTTACAAGAGCCATATGTGAAAGAGACTGCTCATTTACTGCTTAAAGGAGTTAGTCATGAACCATCAATTTAAAATAGGAATTATTGGCTACAGTGGATCCGTTGGACAAGCAGCTGTACGATTTTTAAAGGATAAATATCCACTACGCTGTGGTAGTAGAAGTGGCAATAAAGAACATGCTCACTCACATGAATATATAGATTATAGGCAAGTAGATATATATGACCAAGAGGCGCTAGAGACATTTTGTACAGGATGTACAATTGTATTAAATTGTGCAGGCCCATCGTATAGCATTATTGATAGAGTAGCACAGGCTACAAAAAAAGTGGGAGCCCATTATGTTGATGCATTTGGTGCCGATTTGTTGGAAAAAAAATTTATGCAGCAGGAGCTAACGAATATCATGATTCTTTCAGCAGGAAGTTTTCCCGGTTTATCTGGGATTCTTCCTCGTTTATTAGCTCAAGAAGGGTTTGATCAAATAGAGAAAGTAATCGGCTATGCAGGTGGTGAAGAAACATATAGTAAAGGAGCAGCTGCTGATTTAATGCTTAGCTCCATTTATGGATTTGGCACAGCGAATGCCTTTTATAAGAATAAAGAAATAGTACGAGATACTGTACAGCCAGAAAAAATAAATGTCACCATTTATGGTGAGGAAAAAGAAATCTATACTCAAAGGTATATAACAAATGAAACCATCCGCCTCGCAAAAAAGCTACAGATAACTGAAGCACATTGGCATAATATGTATCCAAATAAAGCTGTTTTTTCATTATTACAACAAGCATGTATACGATTGGCGATGAAAAATACATCAGAACATTTACATCAAATTATAGATGAATTGATGGAAAGACTCACTGTATTCCCTGTGCGGCAAACATGGTACACCGTTATCATTGAAATGATTGGAAAGTATCAGCAACAGCCAATACGACGAAAAGCTCAATTACTTAGTCAAAATAGCTTTATGATTAGTGGCATTATTTGTGCATTATCTGTAGAAGCAATTATAGAAGGAATGGTGCACGAAAATGGTGTTTATTGGGCATATGACGTATTAAACCCTACTATTGTGATGCGAGAATTGCGTGTGCAGGGTGCGATAGAAGATTTTAGCATCACTTCACATTCAGAAAATCATGTAAGCTTGTTGGAAGAAGGGATATTATGAGACCGTTAAGGGTAGTGGTTTGTGGTACGAAATTTGGAGCGTATTATGTGCAGGCAATTTTAAACTTACCATCTCATTATAGGCTTGTAGGTATTTTATCTAAAGGTAGTAAACAGTCGGAAGAGCTCGCTAATACATTAAATGTACCGCTTTACACCGATGTGGATGAAATAACAAATGAGCAGGTGGATGTTGCCTGTGTTGTTGTTAAATCGACTATCGTGGGTGGAGCAGGGACAAGCATTGCACAAGCGTTTTTAGAAAAAGGTATACATGTTATTCAGGAGCATCCAGTGCATGAAGATGATTATTTAAAGCTAATTAAAAGTGCGAAAGCTGGTAATTGTAAGTATCACTTGAATAGTTTTTACCCAAATGTTGATGCCGTATATGCCTTTTTACAAACAGCGCAAACATTAAGAGAAGCCAGCGACATTATTTATTTAGAGGCGGCGTGTAGTATCCAAGTATTATTTCCAATGCTTGATATTATCGGACAAGCACTTGGGGGCTTACAAACTTGTACACTTGAACCAATTAATAATCATACAGAGCATGATCCCTTTTATACGCTATCTGGACAAATCCGGGATATTCCAGTGACGTTACGCATTTTCAATCAAATGGATTTAGCTAATCCAGAAAGTAATATTTATTTGTTGCATAGAGTGATTTTAGGAACGAACAGAGGAACATTGTATCTACCAGACCCGCATGGATCAGTACACTGGATGCCATGTATGAGCTCATCATTAAACGAGTCAACTATATTTAATAAGAAAAGAGACAATAAATTCTTAAGCTATCCGGTTGAGGAGATTGTCTTTCCTGCACAAAATACGAGCTTTGAAGATTTATATATAAAGGTATGGCCAAAAAGTGTTGAACGCTCTCTTATAACATTTTCAGAAGAAATTTGGAGTCGTTCTTACTTCAATCAAACAACACAATATTATTTAACAGCTTGTAAATTATGGAATAATATTGGGAAGAAAATGGGGCCGTCCCAAAAAGTCTGTATACAGGAACGAGAGCCGTTAAGAATGAGGGATATTAAGGGAGAAAAAGAATGGATATGATGAATGTGAAAAAATGGTTTCCTTTTGTGAAAGCGTTAGATTATGGTCATCCTTGTAAGCTTTTTTGCTTTCATCACGCTGGTGGCAGTGCAGCCATTTTTAAAAATTGGAAAACATGGGAGAGGAACTTAGCTGTCTTTCCGATCGAGCTACCTGGAAAGTCAACAAGAATAAAAGAACAGTACATGACAAATTATCATGATGTCATACCACAAATTGCAGAGGCTATTCATCAAGTGACAAGTCAAACACGAATTTATTTTTATGGTCATAGCATGGGAGCTATTCTTGCATTTAAGACAGCCTGTTTGTTAGAAGAAAAATATAAGAGAAAGGTGAATTTATTAATAGTAGCTGGCCGCCATGCCCCACAGGATGATTTTCCTGATGACTATCAAACAACGATGGACGATAGTGAGCTCATTCAAGAGTTAAAAAGAGTAGGTGGTACACCGAATGAATTGTTAGAAAATGAAGAAGTGCTGCAATATATTTTACCTATTGTAAAAAATGATTATCGCTTGAATGAGTCGTTTGATTATCAAGACGAATTATTCCATGGCCCGATTCTTGCACATTGTGGAACGAATGATCCTGATGCACCAGCATGTAATGTGAAAAATTGGCAAGTTGTCACGACTAATACCTTCCATTTGAAAGAGTTTTCCGGAAGTCACTTTTTCCCATATGAAAATAAACAGGATTATTATAAGGAGTTAGAACAGAGTTGTCAGGAAAACACCTGTCATATGAGTTATTAGTTACGCAAAGAATATATAAAGGATACCTTAAAACGGAGGTATCCTTTTTGTGCTTTAAAAGATTAGTATAGATGAATCTTAATGTATGCATAAATATTCTATATGGCGAATTTTTGTCACATTTAAAGTCTCGTACTTACTAATTGAAATAAATTATAAAAATTCAGTTGATTTTATATTTATGCATGATATACTAATTTCAACAGCAACGATGTAAGGAGCGAAGGCGATGAAATTACTCGAAGAAGTACAGTTGAAGTTAGTATCTAGTTTAAAAGGAAAAGATCTTCTAACATTGCTAGACTATACAAGTCAAGAGGTTCAAGAACTGATTGAACTAGCAACACAGCTAAAAATGATTACAAAAGAGGGAAAATGTCCAAGATTATTAGAAGGTAAAACACTTGGCATGATTTTTGAAAAACATTCAACTCGTACACGTATTTCATTTGAAGTTGGCATGAATCAATTAGGTGGAAAAAGTATGTTTATGCATGCGCGCGATTTGCAAATTGGTCGTGGTGAATCGATTTATGATACAGCACATGTATTATCTGGTTATTTAGATGGGATTATGATTCGTGCAAATTCTCACGCGATGGTCAAGGAGCTTGCAGAGCATGCAGCTATTCCAGTCATCAATGGACTAACGGATATTTATCATCCTTGTCAGGCATTAGCGGATTTAGAAACGATTGCAGAAAATAAAGGCTTTTTAAAAGAGCTTAAAATTGCCTATGTAGGCGATGGCAATAATGTAGCGCATTCACTAGTCGTAGCTTCTGCACATGTCGGCATGAATGTCGCTGTGGCAACACCAGCTGGGTATGAGTGTGATGCGCAAGTAATCGCCAAAGCACAGGCGATTGCATCGGCAAATGGCAGTACGATTACGATCACAAATGATCCTGTTGAAGCTGTGTTAAATGCAGATGTGGTTTATGCAGATGTTTGGACATCCATGGGTCAAGAGGAAGAAGCGGCTAAACGTTTACAAGACTTTGCTGGTTATCAAATTAATGATGAGCTAGTTGCCTACGCAAAACCAAATTATATGTTCTTGCATTGCTTACCAGCACATCGTGAGGAAGAGGTGGCAACATCAGTTATTGATGGACCTAATTCTTATATCTTTGAACAAGCCGAAAATAGACTACATGCACAAAAAGCCGTACTGGCATCGATTCTTGCTTAAATTTGGACATATGCTTCTCGAGTTGAGAAGTACGATAAAAAGAGTTTACTTGCGCAGCAGAGGATGTTCAAGTGAATAACATAACAGTGGTAGCGCAGACAGAGGGCTGTAAACCACGCGCGATGTTTGTTGTCAAGATGGATGGCAACATCGTTACATAGTAAAGTAACCTAGGAGACGCTAGGTTACTTTCATGTTGTTGAAAAAAGGTGATATCAATAGCAGAAAAACCAACTTTGCAAGGTGAGAGGTTGATGTCCGTTCCGCCAGCGTCCTTTCCAGGGGGCGTCCGATGAGCCGCTTCACTCACTGCGTTCGCTCCAGGGTCTCCTCTGTGACGCTAAATCCCCTAGGAGTGACGCTGGCTCCACTCCAATCAACCATTCTGCAAAAGTGTCTTTTCCTGAACAAAATAGCCCATTATTTATATTATTAAGAAAGGATAGCCTCTTACTTTCAATGTGGAGAAGTGATGTGTGCCAACACCCCTCCATAAAAGAGTAGTGAATACCTTCACTTTTTTGCTAAAAAGTTAACATTTTATTTTATGGATTGGAGTGGAAGGCTACTTGACTCCCGTGGGAATAGCGAGACGGGCGAGCCCCTGCACGGAGGAAGCGGCTCGGCGCTCGCCCACAGGAAAGCAAGTAGCCTGCAACGGAAATCCTTTTTCACCTTTCACATAAATTCTATGGATGGTTTTGTTTTTCAACACTATGAAAGTAACCTAGGAGACGCTAGGTTACTTTTTCTTTTGATAAAAATTAAAAACATAGTTTTCCAATAAATTATAGAGAATATAAAGAATTATTTATATAATAGGATAAATAAGTATGAAGGGGTGAACTTCTCGTGAATATAGACCATATCGAGGCATTTTTATATGTTGTCCATTACAAAAGTACCCATAAGGCAGCCAATGCGTTGTTTCTCTCACAGCCGACTGTGACAGCACGAATCAAATCGTTAGAGAGGGAGCTTGGTGTTGAATTGTTTTACCGAGATGGACGAAGTGTGAGCGTATCGGAGAAAGGAAAAGACTTTATACCGTTTGCTACACAAATTGTCCAAACGTTTCAGCAAGGAAAGAAGCAATTAGAGGAAACACAGGAAACAGATGAAGTATGTATTGGGGCAAATGGGGTGACAGCACAGTATTTCTTAGCCTATGCATTGCCAAAATGGAAAGAGCAATTTCCTTATTTGCGATTTCAACTAATTACAGGTTCAACTACTATGATTTTAGAAAAGTTACAAAGCCATCAAATCCATCTAGGTCTTATTCAATATGTGCATCGAGATGGCATCAGTAATGAGCTATTATTAAACAATGCGGTGAAACTTGTGAAACATCGTGATCATCTATTACAACAACGTGAACGCATGCAAGCAAAGGAGTTAGCCCAACAGAAAATGGTGTTTTTTGAATGTGGAGCGTTTGATTGGAATTATGTGCATAAAATGTTTGAGATAGAGGGTGTGACAGCCAATATTGAAGTACGTACGGATCATTTAGAAGTTGCCAAGGAATTTATTCGGACAAAGAACTATATTAGCTTTTTACCACATCTTTGCGTCAAAAAGGAGCTCGAAAGCGGTGAATTTGTGGAGATAGACGTCAAGCATTTATTGGATATGAATCAACACATATTTTTAACCTATAAAGATAAAGAGGTGTTGACGACAGCCTTTTGGCAGACAATCTGTGAGACCGCTAAGCAATTTGAAAGCATGCAAGAAAGGCATTGATTAAATATTTTTTCAGAACTTAAAATTTTTTCTATTACGTAGCCTATTGCATATTGTCTAAAGGAACTGTAATATCATTTTCAATCCAAATTTATTTATGAATTAGCATAAATAAAAAATTTTTAAACAAAAACATACTTAACCACTAAGTTTAGTAAATAATAAGGATTGAGGAGGAATTGACATGGCTAGACAGGATAAAATTCGATTTGGGGCCATCATTCATGGAGTGGGGGGCAATATTTCTAGTTGGCGTCATCCAAAGGTAGCGAGTAATCAAAGTGTAAGCTTGCCTTTTTATATTCAGCAGGCTCAGAAGGCAGAGCAAGGGAAATTTGATGTAGCATTTATTGCAGATGGTTTATTTATTAATGAAAAATCCATCCCTCATTTTTTAAACCGCTTTGAGCCGATTACAATTTTATCAGCATTGGCTGTAGCGACGAAGAATATTGGCTTAGTTGGAACCGTTTCAACTTCCTATAGCGAACCATTTACAGTGGCAAGACAATTTGCTTCATTAGATCATATTAGTGCGGGGCGTGCAGGCTGGAATGTAGTAACTACTCCATTAGAAAGTACTGCTTTGAACTACAATAAAACAATCGACCAACATCCTAACCATGCAGAGCGTTATCAAATTGCGGAAGAATATTTAGAGGTTGTCAAAGGCTTATGGGACTCTTGGGATGATGATGCATTTATTGCTGACGTTGACAATGATCAATTTTTTGATCCAGAAAAATTACACATTTTACATCATAAAGGGACCTATTTTTCAGTTCAAGGTCCACTCAATATTGGACGGTCAAAACAAGGTCAGCCTGTTATTTTCCAAGCTGGGTCATCAGATGCAGGCATTCGATTGGCCGCCAAGGATGCAGATGCTATTTTTACACATGGTGCATCAATTGAAGAGGCGCAAACATTTTACAGAAGAGTAAAAACAGAGGTGGCAGCATTTGGGCGTAATCCAGATGAAGTAAAAATCTTCCCAGGAATTTCACCTATTATTGGCGATACAGTGGAGGAAGCAGAGGCAAAATATCAAGAAATCGTTGAACTAGTTTCCATAGACCGTGCACTTGCTTATCTTGGGCGTTATTTCGACCATCATGATTTTACTCAGTATGATGTGAATGCTCCGTTTCCTGAACTAGGTGACATTGGAGCCAATAGCTTTAGAAGTACAACTGATTATATTAAACGATATGCTAAACAAGAGGGTCTTACATTACGTCAGGTTGCTTTACGTGAAGCTACACCTAAAACAGCCTTTTTTGGGACAGCTGAGCAGGTAGCGGATCTAGTACAGAAATGGTTTGAAAAGGAAGCGGCAGATGGCTTCATCATTGGTGTGACAGTGCCTGGTGCTCTTGAAGATTTTGTGGATAAGGTCGTGCCTATTTTACAAGCAAGAGGACTTTATCGTAAAGACTATGAGGCAGAAACACTGCGTGGGAATTTGGGGTTACCATTCAAAGAAAGTCGCTATGTCACACAGTCTGTCTAAAAACCTAGTAAATTTATTCGAATAAAAGAAATTAGGAGGCATTATATGAGCTATACATTAGGCATATTAGATCAAAGTCCGATTATCGAGGATGCAACAAACGAACAAACTTTGCAAAAAACAGTGGCACTTGCACAAAAAGCGGAGCAGTTGGGTTACTCACGTTTTTGGGTGTCGGAGCACCATCATACAGAAACATTAGCAGGTTCCTCGCCAGAAGTATTAGTTTCCTATTTATTGGCAAAGACAAAATCCATTCATATCGGGTCAGGTGGTGTGATGCTACAACATTACAGCCCATACAAGGTGGCAGAAAACTTCCATGTACTGGCAGCGTTGGAGCCAGGACGAGTGGATTTAGGTATTGGAAAAGCACCAGGTGGTTTACCTCTTTCCACAAAGGCATTACAATATGGCACGCTCAATCAGGGGGACGATTTTGAAGATAGACTAACATTTTTACAGCAATTAATGGAGCAATCAATACCAAAAGAGCACGAATTATATGGTATACAAGCAACGCCGATTCCGAAGATAAAGCCAACATTATTTTTACTCGGTGCTAGCCCAGAAAGTGCTGCTCTTGCAGGAAAACTCGGCATTGCATTTGTCTTTGCTCGATTTATTAATAGTGACAATGATGTATTAGCGCAAGCAGCACGTATCTATCGTGAGTATAATGCCAGTGGCCACTTCGCCATATCAATCGCAGCCATTGCAGCTCCAACCAAAAAGGAAGCAAAGGAATTGATTGGGGATCAAAAAATTACGAAGGTGCATTTAGCGAGTGGTAGAACACTGACATTACAATCCATAGAGCTAGCTGAAAAATTTGGTCAAGAGTCTGGAGAGGCGTATACAGTCAAACAATATGAGGCAGATATTGTCTATGGATCGCCTAAGGATATTAAAGCAATATTAGATGATTTTCATGTTCAATATCAGGTAGATGAATTCATTTTGCATACTCCTGTATTGAAGGAGTTTGAACGTAAACGCTCATTCGAACTATTAAGTCCAGTTAATTTACAGCTACAGCAAAAAGTGGCAGTCAGCTAAGGAGGTCATCATCATGACAAAAAATGTAGAGATAATTGTTTGGTCGAAACAAGGTTGTAGTTATTGCGAGGATATAAAAGCGTATTTACAGGAACAACGAATAGCATACAAAACGGTGGATGTCACGTCGAATGATACGTTCCGCGACATCCTTGAAATAAAATATGGTGTTCGATATGTACCTGTTGTAGAAATTGGATCAAGTGAAACGGGTATCTATCAAGCTGTAACAGAAATAGGTTTAGAACACCTGCAGAAGGCACTTGCTGTGAGCTTACCCTCACATGCATAACAGAAGGAATGAGGGATTTTATGAAAAAAATATCGTTTTATCTACTATTTGTACTAGCGGCACTATTAACAGCCTGCGTAAGCTCAGAAAAATCAGATGGAGATGCGAGTGCTCAAAATACAGCACAGGGTGGGAAAGATGTTCAAAAAATCATTGTAGGTACGGGGACACAGTTTCCAAACATCTGCTTTTTAGATGATAAAGGCAATTTAACGGGCTATGACGTGGAGCTTGTTCGAGCAATTGATGAGAAGCTACCAGAATATGAATTTGAGTTTAAAACAATGGAATTTTCCAATTTATTACTAAGTTTAGAGACAGGGAAAATTGATTTTATTGCCCATCAAATGGAAGTCAATAGTGAACGACAGGAGAAGTTTTTATTCAATAAAGAGCCGTATAATGTCTTCCCATTAAAGGTGACAGTGAATGAGAAAAATAAAGAAATTCAATCCGTTGAGGATTTGAAAGGGAAGAATATCAGTGTTTCACCAACGAGTAACTCCGCTGTTTTTATTGAAAAATATAATAAAGAGCATAATTTAGGAGCGAATATCGTCTATTCTTCTGGTTCAGTAGATGTCAATAATCAACTGGCTACAGGTCGTATTGATGCCATTATTACAACACCGTTCGCAGTCAGATACTATAACGAGAGCAATGAAGCACAACAAAAGGTTGTAGGTGACGCATTATTAAATTCAAAAGTATACTTTTTACTCAATAAAGATGAAGTGACATTACAGGAGCGTTTAGATGAAGCTATCGTTGAATTAAAGAAAGAGGGAGTGGTAAGTGAACTTAGTAAAAAATGGTTAGGTGATGATTACACAGTAGACTTCTAATGACAGGAAAGGAAGGCGGAAGTATGGAAAATAACTTTGATGTCATGCTCATTGCGAAGATCATTCCAACATTGCTTCAATATTTACCAGTAACATTTGAAATACTACTATTCTCCATACTTTTTGGTATGGTACTAGGGATTGTGCTAGCCATACCGAAGCTACTTCACATACCCGTATTGAAGCAGATCATCACGGTCTATATATCCTTTATTCGTGGAACCCCTATTTTAGTGCAGTTGTTCTTAGTATTTTACGGCATACCTGCATTGCTAAAATTGATTCATATTGATGTTACTCGCATGGATGCGATGTATTTTGTCATTATTACCTACACACTAAGCAATGCGGCAGCCTTTGCCGAAATATTTCGTGCTGCTATTTTAACCGTTGACCGAGGACAAATGGAGGCTGCCTATTCAGTAGGCTTAAATGGAACACAGGCTTTTATGCGCATTGTTTTCCCACAGGCAATTCGTGTTGCTTTTCCAAATATAGCAAACACGATGATTAGTTCATTAAAAGATACATCACTAGCGTTCTCTATTGGCGTAATGGATATGGTTGGACGTGGAGAAACCTTGATTGCTTCAACGACACGAGCGTTTGAAATCTATGTAGCATTGTCTATTGTTTACTATATTATCGTGATCGTGCTGGAAAAACTATTTAAGTTCAATGAACGCTATTTTAATCGTTATATGCCAAAGGAATTGGCTTCACAATAGGGGGAATATAGTATGACCATTGATCTGGCTTTTATAGTAGAAGCCTTACGAGAAATTAGTAAAGTAATACCTTTAACCTTATTCATGACCATTACACCTGTTTTATTAGGTATTGTTATAGGGATAATCGTCGCTTTTGTTCGCATTAAACAAATAAAATTTATTGCGCCTATACTTAATTTTTATGTCTCTTTTTTTAGAGGCACGCCCATTATTATGCATATCATGCTCGTTTATTTTGGCTTGCCAATGCTAGTGGATATGATGGCAAGTACTTTACAGTTAAAGATACAATCAAGCACCATTCCTATATTATTTTTTGTCATACTCGCCTTAACACTTAGTGCGGGAGCTTATGCTTCTGAAATTATTCGCTCAGGAATATTAAGTGTACCGAAAGGACAATTAGAAGCAGCCTATGCGATTGGTTTAACATTTACTCAAGCGATGCGACGTTATATCTTACCGCAAGCATTTGGGCAGTCTATTCCGAATTTGACAAACGTCTTTATTGGCTTTTTACATGCCACATCCTTAGCATTTTTTCTATCTATTAAAGAGTTGACTGGTGCTGCGAATATCGTTGCTTCTGTGAATTTAAAGTTTTTAGAGTCATTTATTGCTGTGGGAATCATTTATTGGGGAATATCAATTGTGGCAGAATGGATCTCACATCGCATTGAAAAAAGAGTAACCGCCTATCGTAAGGGTGGCTTTTCATCATAGAAAGGGGAAACTAGCATGACAGTAGCTGACATTGTGATTGAACATTTACAAGAGGAAGATTATGAACGCTATCTTGAGGTTTTAGTCGAGAGCTATGAGCAATACGAAAAAGACTATCAGGACCCTGAACATTGGCAGTCATATTTAAGTGATATCCGTGCTTCAGTCGGCAATCCGAACGCAGAAACAATTCTTGTAGCAAAGCGTGGTGAGGAGATAGTAGGAGGGCTACAAATATTTACTGATGCGGAAAAAGCATATGGCTTGCCAGAGCTGAATATTCAATCTACGATCGTACGCTTGTTAGGCGTACATCCGAAAGGAAGAGGGCAAGGGGTCGCTAAGAAATTATTACACGAAAGTTTTGCCTTTGCCAGAAAGAGACAGGATAAGGCTCTTTATTTACATTCAGGTGATATCATGCAGGCTGCTATTAATCTTTATTTATCTCTAGGCTTTGTACGAGACGAGTCAAAGGAATTTTATAAGGGCGACATTTTAGTCAAGAGCTTCCGCTATGATTTATAAACATAAACCCGCTGATGACATAGTCATTCAGCGGGTTTATCGTTAGTTATAGGGTGAAAATTTTCCCTGGATTCATAATGTTATATGGATCGAGTGCTGCTTTTATACTTTTCATGACAGCTAAAGAGGTACCGTGCTCAGTAGCTTGATATTTCATTTTGCCAATGCCAACACCATGTTCACCTGTACATGTACCACCCCGAAGTAAAGCATATTGAACAATCTGTTCATTGAAGCGATCTGCTTTTGCCTGCTCCTCTATGTCATTAGGATTTAACATTAGTAGTGCATGGAAATTTCCATCGCCCACATGTCCGACAATCCCGCCTGCAAGACCAATATGATCGAGCTGCTCACGCGCATACAAAATGGTTTCTGCAAGCATGGAGATTGGTACACAGACATCTGTTGACATAAGCTTTTTCCCAGGGTAAGCATGAATATACGCATAGGCTAAGGAATGACGTGCTTCCCAAAGCTTGTTACGTGCCGCATTATCTTGTTCAAATTCAACGGATAGACAGCCGAAGTCCTCAAAAATTTCTGTAGCAAATGCTATATCTGCATGCATACCTGCTTCATTTCCGTGAAATTCTAAAAATAATGTTGGTTTTTCGCTATAGGAAGTATCGTTATAGATATTGGCTTGTTTCATAGAGGCTTCATCAACTAATTCCACTCGGCCGATTGAAATGCCTACCTGTAATAAAGCAGTGACGGCACAGACAGCATCGCCTACTGTATCAAAAACTGCGCGTCCTGCTGTTACAAATTCAGGTATACCGTAGACTTTCAATATTAACTCTGTAAAGCAGCCAAGTGTCCCTTCTGAGCCTACAAATAGACCGTTGAGATGATAACCAGAAGAGGACTTCGCGGCTAAATTACCAGTATGGATGACGGAGCCGTCTGCAAGTACAACCTCTAAATCACGAACTTGATCCCGCATAACACCGTAACGTACTGCGGTTGTACCACTAGCATTCGTTGCTGCCATGCCACCTAATGTTGCATCTGCACCTGGATCTACTGTGAATTGTAGACCGTGCTTTTTTAATTCCTTATTTAATTGAGAACGTGTGACCCCAGGCTGTACTTTTACAAGAAGGTCATCAGGTCGAACTTCTAAAATAGCATTCATTTCAGAGAAGTCGATGGAAATACCATGTGCAATAGGAATTGCATTTCCTTCTAGGCTGGAGCCAACACCAAATGGTACAACTGGTACACGTTGTGCATGTGCAATTTTTAAAACGGCACTGACATCTGCTGTGGAGCGTGGAAAAACAACGATATCAGGTAGGCTCACCGCATGATGAGATTCATCCTCCCCATGTAGCTGTCGTACCGTTTCGTTTGTTGACACTTGTTCTTCTAATAACACCTGTTTGAGTTGATTGACAAGTAATTCTACTGCAACAGTCATTCCAATCCCTCCAAATTTTCTGATAAATAAAACTTTATCACGCATTTATTGGAAATGGAATGCACTGTGCATTAAAAATCAGTTTGCAAATATTTTTTCTAGTTTTTGAACGAATTCATCTTGTTCAGATGGACTTGATTGCTTCCACCAATTTTCGAAAAACACCCCAAGCCCTGGCAGTAAATGTTCTTCTCCACGGTTAATGGCATCTTCCACAATATCTTTAAATTCTGCTGCAGATTGACCATGAACATTTGCAGTAATGGCATCTCTTATTTGAAAATTCATCTATTTCGCCTCCTTAGTAGTAATTTGTCCAATCATCGTTTAAATATGTATGAAATGCCAAAGAAAAATATATGATTTTTACAATAAATTGCTGAGATTATGTATAAATAGGACAGGGATTTTAGTCATTCTCAACGATGAAATGATGAAAACGTGTACTCGCTTTCAATAAACGCCAGGGACTAAGATAGTATCACCTAGGAATATTGGACTGTGCATAGTCGACAGGAAGAGTAAAATGTCTATTCAGAACGAGCAAAAGCTTTCACCAACACAATCCTTTGAAGAAATATTAGAATGTGTGCAACCAATGATTACCGTTATTCTTAAGCAACTTCATATCTATAAGGAGTTTGATTATTATCGTCATATTGCTTCCATTGCTGTATGGAGGGCATGGCTAAAAGCAGATCCAGCAAAAGGACAATTTTCCGCTTATATATATTCATCGATCAAAGGAGAGATTTTAAATGAATTATCAAAGGAAAAAAGCTATAAAGAGCGAATAACAGTCGTTGATGATGAAACACTCGATTATGTTCGTAGTGAGTTCAAAGGAGGGGAGAATCAAAAAAATTCTATTGACCTTGAAAGTATTTTGACCCAGTTAAAGCAGATAGAAAGAAAAATACTACTCCTTTATTATGTAGAAGGCTACAATGATCAAGAAATAGCCAAAGTACTAGGTTTATCTGTCGCTGCTAGTAAAAAAAGACGGGCTAGAATCTTCCAGAGGCTAAGTAACCAAGTTTTTGAAGTGGAATGAAGTACTAAAATATCAAAAGTATGCTAATATTGAAATAAAATGAATATTAGCATACTTGATATGAATGCATACAAATTCAGATAAAAGTGTTATGATTTGTAAGAAGTCAAAGAAATATACAATTCTAAGTGTATTATTTAATATAGTTAGTTAGAATTTCCTAGTCAATGTTTAGATAGTTGTATGGAGGGTTTGTAGTGGAGAAATGGTTTAATCAAATAGAGAAAAAAGAGGTTTGGTACATAATATTGCCGTTATTACTTGTCATACCATTATTAAGCTTTAGCAATCAAATGTATGGTGTATTCCAAGGTGACATTTATCAAAATTTAAAATTGGTGATCCAAGTTTTAATCATTGTTTTTACAATGGCTATTGCGATCCAATCTTATTTAGTATTTTCACACTTATTATCCAATCAAACTTTATACATAGGGAACATTTTTTTTATAATTGCATTACTTGAATTAGTTAGCTTGTTCTTTAGTCAATCTACTGAATGGGGCTATATGGACGAGTCAATACATATATTAATGCGTGTGTATCTATCCATTGGATTTCTACTGATTATTTTATTCAAAAGACAACAATTATCAATGAACTATCGGTTGTTTACATATGGTAGTTCTTTGCTATTCGTTATAGTCAGTATTTCTCTAGTGTATATGGTATCCAACATATTGTCAGAACAATTGCTAGTGTATATTGATAATATGGTACACCTTTTTGCTATAATTCTTCAAATTATAACCATTGTGATAGTAAGTAGGTATCTAAAAAAAATGCCGAAGCGATCGATGTGGTTAATCAGTGCAGCCATCTCGCTTATTGTAAGTGATGTCTTTTTTATTTTTAGTCAAGATCAAAATGCGATATGGGATTTCTCGGCATTAATTTATCAATTTTTAGCCTTTTACTTTTTCTTAAAGGCGATTTATTATACATCTGTGGAAAAGCCGTTTCAACAATTATTAAAAATTAAAAAGGATCTTGAACAATCTCAAGAAGAGCTGCGATTTCAGGCCTATCACGATGATATAACACTACTGCCAAATGAGCATTTATTACTAAAGACGTTAAAGGAAAATTTACATGATAATCAAGTGCAGAAGGCCATCATTGCCATAGAAATTGACCGTTTTGCAGCCATTCGCTCCTCTATCGGGATAAGTAATTCTAATAAAATGATGAAGCTTGTCGCAGAGCGCATTCAAGCGATTGTACCTCCTCATTATTTTGCAACGAAGCTGCGAGAGGGTCAATTTGTTATTTATATTAATCATGTAAAGACGGTTGAAGAATTATTACAATTTTGCTTAAATCTCAAAAGTGCCATGAAAGACCCTTTGCAGGTACAATTATTTTCATTAAATGGCAACTTGAATATGGGCATTGCCCTCTATGAGGATAAATGGACGGGCGAAGAGCTATTGATGCATGCCCAATTAGCAATGAGAGAGGCTAGACAAATACCCCAAAGATTTCTTTTTTATAAGCCTTATATGTCAAAAGACATTGCAGATCGAATTTTGTTAGAGCAAGACTTACATAATGCATTAGCCAATAATGAGTTTTATTTAGATTATCAGCCACAGGTAAATTTAAAGACGGGCACAATTGAATCCGTCGAAGCATTGGCCCGCTGGCGGCATCCGACGCGTGGCTTTGTACCACCAGATGTATTTATTCCCATTGCCGAAGAGTGTGGGCTTATTATCCCATTAGGTAAATGGATATTAGAAACAGCTTGTATGCAAGCGAAAACATGGGAAAAACAAGGGTTACCCCCGATGAAGGTGGCAGTGAATTTGTCACTTGGGCAATTATTTCAGCAGGATTTAGTAGAAATGGTGGAAGAAATTTTACAACGCACAAAATTGACGCCTAAATATCTACAATTAGAAATTACGGAAAGTATGACGATGAATATTGATCAAATGACACAGCTATTACATGAATTAAAGGCATTAGGCATTCAAATTGCTGTAGATGATTTTGGAACAGGCTATTCATCTTTATCCTATTTAAAGGATTTTCCCATTGATTGTTTAAAAATCGACCGTACTTTTGTAAGAAATGTGCCGCATAATCCAAACGATGAAGCACTTGTTTCCATGATTATTTCGATGGCTAAACATTTGCGTTTAAAGGTTGTTGCAGAAGGTATTGAAGAAGTGGAACAACTATCATTTCTGATGGATGGCGGTTGTGATTATATTCAAGGCTATCTATTTAGTAAGCCAATCTCACCTCAGCAAATTTCAGAAACTTATACGGAGTTACACCACCATATAGATGAAGTGTTAACACAGCTTCAATATATTGAGGATTATATTATTTAAATAAAAAAAGAACCTGCTTATTGACTATGCAAATAAGCAGGTTCTATCTGTTTAATGAACGAGATATTCTTCCTTTAATTCGGAAATAGCTACTTCAGATCGCTCCTCTAAAGAGCGGCGAAGGTGAACAGTCGCTGTTTTCTCATCATTGTGGAGTTGGTCGATCCAGACGGAAACGCCATTATAGCTCACTTCATATTCTGACGGTGAGGCAACAATTTCTTGTGCACGTTGAAAATTCAACGGAAGCCCCCCTTATTTTTTTTGTTTATTTTTGTTTTGTGTGACTGAATTAATGAGCTCCATAAACTCTTGAGAAAATTCTTCACTCACCTTATTTGGTGCGATTTTTTGGTTTTTTGGTGTTTGAGGTAATGAAGCTTTATTATTGCTTTGACCTTGTTTATTGTCTCTTCCCATGTGAGTTGCTCCTTTCCTGTTGATATAGGTTAATATGGCTTCAAACAGCATTTTTTATCCCGACATCACAGGTAGTAAGTCGTTACTTCACATGGGAAAAAGTTGCATAGCTCTTTATTTTTTGAGAACAATAACGAGCACTACGGTTTTTTAATGGAAAAATGATTGCTTAATAAAACCCAATTTTGAGGGAACGGGAAACCTAATGCCCAATAACTAATACCTCGAAGGTTATAGTGTTTGACCATATCAAATTTCGCCTGTGCACTTCTTGCATCTTCAAACCATACCTCGTGATGCCTTCCTTGCTCATCGACATACTGATAAAAAGGAGATTGTGCAGTCGGGTCAAATTGTATTGTTGCTCCGTACTTGATGGCTCTATTAAGCGCCTCCTGCGGACTAAACGTTTCTGCTTCCTGTCCTTTGACATGAGGTAAGAGCCAATCACGCGCATACAGCTCAAAGCCCAATAGAATCTTATCGGCTGGAATTTCAGTTAAGGCATATTCCACAACTCTTCGCATTTCATTAATAGGGGAAATGGCTTGTGGAGGGCCAAGTCGATATCCCCATTCATACGTCATTAATACTACAAAATCTGCAATTCTCCCATGTGCTTCGTAATCATGTGCTTCATACAATGTGCCAGTTTGCGTAGCACTTGTTTTTGGTGCAAGGGCAGTTGACACTAAATAGCCCTTTGGATGAAGCATATCAGCGGCTAATTGTATAAAGGCATTGAAATTTTCACGATCTGCTGGCAAAACATTTTCAAAATCGATATTCAATACTTGGTAGCCTTTATCTTGCATCACTTGTAAAACATTATTCATAACTTTTTTTCGTAGGTCAGCATCGGACAAGACGACATGTGCTAAATTAGAGCCTTCTTCTGTAGCAGTAAAATTAGCGAGCGTTAACATAGGGATGATGTTTTTAGCCTTTGCAGCTGCTATCATACTTTCGTCGCTGATGGGCTGTAATGTACCGTCTTCCTTCATTTTATAAGCAAAGGGACTAAAGTACGTTAAAAGATGACCAACGGCATTAATTGAATCAATCGCTTCTTCAGATGGCTGATAGGAATAAGCATTGACTTCAATCATCGGTAATTCTCTTGGGATGATTAAATTAGTTCCTACATATAGCATATTAGGATTGTTTATTTGATTTTCCACCACAATGACTTGAACGGTCGTACCGTAGCGCTGAGCTATTTGCCATAATGTTTCTCCTGGCTGCACGATATGGATGATGGGGGGAATTATTAATTTCGTTCCTGGTGTTAACATATCGGGATTTGTTAGATGATTTTCTGAAATGATGGATTGTAAAGGAACACTAAAGCGTTGAGCAATTGACCATAACGTGTCCCCACTTTGAACAGTATAAATGGTATAAG
Source organism: Lysinibacillus sp. FSL K6-1151 (assembly GCF_038630755.1). NCBI lineage: Bacteria > Bacillati > Bacillota > Bacilli > Caryophanales > Bacillaceae > Lysinibacillus > Lysinibacillus sp. FSL K6-1151. The sequence goes on along the minus strand of NZ_CP152040.1, from coordinate 3,361,348 downwards.
GAGAAGGAATAACTAGTGATTGCCCGATAGCTAATTGATCGGGTGTAGCTAATGCATTTAATAGACTGATCGATTGAACAGGTACAGCATAATGATTGGCTATTTGCCATAATGTTTCGCCAGCACTCACTACATGAATAAGCATAGAACACCTCCTACACGATGTTATTAGTGCATCATATGTTTCAAAGGTGAAAATGAGTATTTTCATGTGAGTCCAGTAAAATAGTTGAAACTTCAAATTCTTTGATAAGTTTCATGGGGAGAAAGGTGCTTGTTGTTGAAAAAGGTGAGGCTCACGGGGACGGCAGAGCCCTTCTCCTTATGTATTTTAAATATCGATCATTTTAAAAACGTTCATGATATAGAGGGTCATTAAGTGGGAGATGATGTCCTGTTCAATTAGCACAGCTACTGCAGCATCGAGTGCGTGTAAAAGACAATGTTGCTCGTTACGGCGATGAGGAATTTATCAGCATCTTACCAGTGAACGAAATAGCTGTGGCAAAAGCAATTGGAGAACAATTAAGACAAACTGTTAAGCAGGATAATTGGCCGACAGGACGTATTACGCTCAGTAGAGGGATTGCTACAATAACAGCTGGGGATACAGACATGCCTTTCATAAAAAAAGCAGATGAAGCACTGTATGTATTGAAAGCGTATGGATGCAACCGAGTTACTCATTATCATGAGATGAAATGAATGTCTTTATTTTTCGGCTAATAATTTTTGGATAGAAGGTAGATCTGCTGGAGCGAATGGAAGTTCGAGCAATTGCTTGCGAGGAACCCATTTTGCTTCAGCATGTTCTAGTATTTTGGGTACGCCTTTCACAATCGTTGCCTTATATGTTTCTAAGTGAACGAAAAATGTGTCGTATTCATGAAGGGTTACTGCGACTCGATCACCTACTTGAATCATACAGTCAAATTCCTCAAAAATTTCACGATAAAGCGCCTGCGCAGGTGTTTCGCCGTGTTCTATCTTCACACCAGGAAACTCCCAGTAATTTGCTAGTACCATATGTGGATTTCTTAAAGCACAGAAAATTTCTTGCTGCTCATTTTCTATAATGACACCAACGACATGTATCGTTTTTTTCATTTATATTCAGCTGCCTTGACTTAGTATGCTGTGTCTAATTATAGCATGTCTATATTGTTCTTTACTGAACGACTGTAGAAAATAATAGTTTTCTCACATAACTATGAAATTTGCCATTTGCTAAGGTATAATAGTGGTCAATATATAGGAAAAAGGCGGTAAGAGGTAGCATATGAAGAGAATTGAATCTACGCAAAATGCGTTAGTGAAATATTGGAAAAAGTTAGCGACAACAAGAAAAGAGCGTGAACGATCAGGTGAATTTCTAATAGAGGGTTTTCATCTTGTGGAGGAAGCTTTAAAAAATAAAGAGCAAGTATTACAAATTATTGTACGTGAAGGTATTGATTTGCCAATGTTATGGCCGATTGATGATGTTGCTATTGTAGAAGTAACAGCAGCAGTAACAAAGGAATTCGCAGAAACAGAAACTTCTCAAGGCGTGTTTGCTGTATGTAAACAGCCAATTTTAGAGGATGAAGTGAAGGCCACTTGGCGTAAAGTGCTATTAATTGATGCAGTCCAAGATCCTGGTAATATTGGAACAATGATACGCACTGCCGATGCAGCAGGATTAGATGCCGTGATTTTAGGAAAAGGCTGTGCAGATGCCTACAATCCTAAAACATTACGCGCAGCTCAAGGCTCCCATTTCCATATCCCAGTAGTACGCGGAGACTTAGCAGAATGGGTAGACTTGCTACAAAATCAAGGTGTACCTGTCTTTGGTACTGCTTTGGATGAGGAGGCAGTGCCATATAGTGACATTCAGCATTCGGGTGCATTTGCTATTATTATGGGGAATGAAGGAAGTGGCATCCAGCCACAGCTATTAGCGATGACAGATCAAAATATGATTATTCCACTTTTTGGACAAGCTGAATCATTAAACGTAGCAGTTGCAACAGGTATTGTTTTATATGGCTTTGTGAAATAATTGACAGATCCTTGTGGGATTCAGGTAGTTGTCTCTTGATTTGCTACTATTCGTTATTGTATAATTTATTCTAAAATGTATGTTTAAATAATAAATGCTTTGATCGGGAAGTAGTAAAGATTGTGAATGGACGACAGGGAGCGTAAGGCCGGAGATTGAGAGCCGACGCCGTACCAATGCAATTTTGAATTCAGCCCGTGAGCAGCTACCGGGACCAGCGTGATGCTGTAAAGGTGTGCCGGCTTCATCAAGTCGTTATGTCAATGAAGTGATTGTAAGTTTTTTGCTTGCAATAACTAGGGTGGTACCGCGAATATGTCCTCGTCCCTTTTTAGGGGCGAGTTTTTTTTATGCCTAAAATGCAGGCATTTATTTTCTAAGGAGGTTTTAACATGGAAGAGCAATTAAAACAATTAGAGCAAGAAGCTCTTGCTAAAATTGAAGCAGCAGCAAATTTAAAAGAATTGAATGAAGTGCGTGTTGCATATTTAGGGAAAAAAGGACCTATCACAGATTTACTAAAAGGGATGGGGAAATTATCAGCTGAAGAACGTCCGAAAATGGGGGCTTTAGTGAATAATGTTCGTGAAAATGTAACAGCAGTACTAGAAACAAAGGTGGTTGTTCTAGAGGAAGCAGCGATTGCTGAAAAATTAGCAAGTGAGTCGATTGATGTCACTTTACCAGGTCGTGAAGTGAAAGTAGGAAATCGCCATCCGTTAACACGCGTCATTGAAGAAATTGAAGATTTATTTATCGGAATGGGTTATGAAATTGCTGAAGGTCCTGAAGTAGAAAAGGACTACTATAACTTTGAAGCACTAAATTTACCAAAAGGACACCCAGCACGTGATATGCAAGATTCGTTCTATATTTCCGAGGAAATATTGCTACGTACGCATACTTCGCCAGTACAGGCTCGTACAATGGAAGCAAAAAAGGGTGAATCTATTCGCATCATTTGTCCAGGTAAAGTATTCCGTCGCGATAATGATGATGCAACACATTCCCATCAATTTATGCAAATTGAAGGTTTAGTCATTGGCGAGAATATTCGTATGAGTGATCTAAAAGGAACATTAGATACTTTAGCGAAAAAAATGTTTGGTGCAGACCGCGAAATTCGACTTCGTCCGAGCTTCTTCCCATTCACAGAGCCATCAGTAGAAATGGATATTTCTTGTTTCAAATGTGGTGGCGCTGGTTGTAATGTATGTAAGAGCACAGGTTGGATTGAGATTCTAGGCGCAGGTATGGTGCATCCAAATGTATTAGAAATGGCTGGCTATGATCCGAAGAAAGTTTCTGGCTTCGCTTTCGGTATTGGTGCAGAACGTATTGCGATGTTGAAATATGGTGTTGACGATATTCGTCATTTCTATACAAGTGACACTCGTTTCTTATCACAATTCGAGCGAACAGAAGCGTAAGGGGGATAAAACATGTTAGTATCATTAGAATGGTTAAAAGATTATGTCAATACACAGGACTTAGCGCCTGAGCTATTAGCTGAAAAAATTACACGCTCTGGTATCGAAGTAGATGCAGTTATTGATCGTGCAAACGCTATGGATAAAGTAGTGGTTGGCTATGTAGTGTCTAAAGAGAAACATCCAGAAGCTGATAAGTTAAATATTTGTCAAGTTGATGTTGGAGAAGCAGAGCCACAACAAATTATTTGTGGTGCACCAAATGTAGATGCTGGTCAAAAAGTCATTGTTGCTCGTCCCGGTGCACATTTACCAGGTGGCATTAAAATAAAAAAAGCAAAACTTCGTGGTCATGAATCAAACGGTATGATTTGCTCATTGCAAGAACTTGGAATCGAAGGCAAGCTTGTTCCTAAAGCATATTCAGAAGGAATCTACGTATTACCGTCAGATGCAGAAGTTGGCTCTGATGCACTGGCTATTTTAGGCTTACGTGATACAGTGCTAGAGCTAGGCTTAACACCAAACCGCTCAGATGCTCTTTCTATGCTTGGTGTAGCCTATGAAGTAGGTGCCATCCTTACTGAGGAAATTAAGTATCCAGAGATTGCATATAAAACGGCTAATGAAAAAGCACAGGATTTATTAAAGCTACGTGTGGAAGATTTACAAGCAAATCCGATGTATGTCGCAAAAGTGGTGAAAAACGTAAAAATTGGTGAGTCACCAATGTGGTTACAAAATCGTTTAATGGCAGCGGGTGTACGCCCTCACAATAATGTCGTGGATGTAACCAACTATGTGTTAATGGAATATGGTCAACCATTGCATGCTTTCGACTATGATAGCCTAGCAACAGGTGAAATCGTCGTTCGTAAAGCAAAAGAAGGTGAGAAAATCACAACACTGGATGACCAAGAACGAACTTTAAAAGCTTCTGATTTAGTCATTACGAATGGAAAAGAACCAGTGGCGATTGCTGGCGTAATGGGTGGTGCCAATTCAGAGGTAACAGACGCAACAACGACTGTTGTCATTGAATCAGCTTATTTTGATGGTTTAACAGTACGCCAAGCATCTCGTCACCTTGGTCTACGTTCAGATGCATCGGCTCGTTTTGAAAAAGGGGTAGACCCAAATCGTGTCTTACCAGCCGCTGAACGTGCTGCCGCATTGCTTGCTGAATTAGCTGGCGGTGAAGTATTAGAGGGTACATGTCTAGTAGATGAGTTAGATAAAACAGCAGCGCGAGTAGTCGTTTCTCCAGATTTTATTAATGAGCGTTTAGGGATGAAGATTGCATTGGAAGATATGCTTTCGATTTTAGAGCGTCTAAAATTTGGTGTAGAGGCAGCAAATGGTTTACTAATGATTGATGCACCAACACGCCGCCAAGATATTAAAATCGAAGAGGATATTGTAGAGGAAATTGCTCGTCTTTACGGTTATGATGAAATCCCTATGACATTGCCAGAGGGGGCAACACAAGTAGGCAATCTAACACCATACCAAGCTAATCGCCGTGTTGTTCGTCATTATTTGGAAGGGGCTGGCCTCTACCAAGCTGTAACATATTCATTAACATCTGATGCATTGTCACAACGTTTTGCCTTAAAAGCAGAGCCAGTAACTAAATTGTTAATGCCAATGAGTGAGGAGCGCTCTACATTACGTCAAAGCCTTATTCCACACTTAATCGAAGCGACTGCGTATAATGTGGCTCGCCAGGCTGAGGGTGTTGCTTTATATGAAATTGGTTCTGTGTTCCTTGGTCAATCAGATGAAGGGCAACCTTACGAAGAAGAGCATGTAGCAGCGGTACTAACAGGTAAATGGCTAGATCATGCTTGGCAAGGTGAGAAAAAAACAGTAGATTTCTTTGTGCTAAAAGGTATTATCGAAGGTGTAATCGGTAAACTTGGCTTAGAAAATCGCATGACATTTGTGAAAGCACAAGTGGATGGATTACATCCAGGACGTACGGCTAGCATCTTATTAGATGGCGAGCAAGTCGGTATTATTGGTGGACTCCATCCTGCAGAGCAAAAAGCATGGGGAGTCAAAGACACATATGTTATGGAAATGAATTTAGTTGCCCTATTAAATGCAAATGCACAAGAAGCCCCACTTGCATATACATCAGTGCCTCGTTTCCCAGTCATGTCTCGTGATATCGCGCTCATTATGGACCGTGCAACAACAGCAGGTGAAGTTGTCGAAGCTATCAGCGCAGCTGGCGTGAAATTATTAAAAGACATTCGCATATTCGACGTTTATGAAGGGGAAAAAATGGAGCTAGGTAAAAAATCCGTTGCATTTTCTCTCACATACTTCGATCCAGAACGTACTTTAACGGACGAAGAAGTAGTAGCCGCACACAATAAAGTGTTAAAAGCTATTGCTACGATTGCAGGTACAGAAGTACGCTAATCTATTTGAAAAAAGACTGTCTTTTTGAGGCAGTCTTTTTTTACTTGGGGAATTTAGCTAAGGGGGAGGGTCAGCGCAAGCAGAAAGGCACTCTCAAAGAGGCTCAAAGCGTTCACTCCGAGAAGGTAGTTGCTCAAAGTAGTCCAAGTCGCTCTCAATCGAATTAAAAGCGTTCTCGTACAATTGGAATCTAGCAAGATTACTATTTTTCAAAAGAACCTAGATATGGGAACTACCCATAAGACTCCCCCTGCTACTTAAAAGAACATGGAATGCTTTTTAAATCTTCTTTCGTGCTTTTTCGGTGTTGGCAAAATGCCATTTTGTTATGGAGCGTAGAAATTCCTCGCCATGGCTACGCCAAATGCGAGCTGCTTGCATATCTACCTTGCTAGAAGCCCCCTTCATTAAGGTAAGCCCTGCGATTGCACTCAATCGATCCATTTCCTTTAAAAATGCAGCACGCGCTAAAATAGATGCTGTAGCGACAGCGACATGTAATTGCTCTGCTTTGGTAGAAAAATAGACATTTTCTTGTACAAGTTCATGTTCGTTTTTTAAATAATTGTAATAGACACCGCGTTCGGCAAACTGGTCGATTAAAATGAATTCGGGTTTTTCAGGTGCCATTTTCGTCAGCGTATTTTTTAGAGCCTTGTTGTGCATCATGGCTTTCATTTTTCCTTGGGAATAGCCTTTTGCCTGTAGGCTGTTATATTTCTCGTTGTGTAATACGAGGACACTATGGACACAAGCTGCTCGTAAATCCGGTGCAATTTTTCGCATGTAATCATCCGTTAGCATTTTCGAATCTTTTACGCCAAGCTCATTAATAAGTTCGATTTTGGAGGTAGGTACATATACCGCAGCCACTGTGATAGGGCCGAAATAATCACCTGTGCCAGTTTCATCTGAGCCTAAGACAGACATTGCTGCGAAATTTTCAGGTAGTACATCACCCTTTGCCCCGATAGATGAGGATGTCTGGCTAGTTGTTTTTTCAATAGTTCCCCAACGTGCCGCCTCGCGTTCAGCACCACCTCCTTGAAACATTAATTTTCCTGATTTATACATAGTAATGGCGGTATCTGGTAGCTTTGCAGCAAAGATGACACCAGGAGCCTTACGCTCGATAAAATAGGTTGCGTAGTAAGCCATCACCTCTTTTTGAATATTTGTTGAAATGGAAAGCACAATATTTGACATTTAATCGTTCCTTTCTGTCCTCATTGTTCACAATTTTATACCTTTCATGGTATGATAATAAATAGCTTTTTTGTGTGATGGTGCTCACAAGCTGAAAAGATCGTGTGTGCATCGAATTTATAGGAGGGTGCGACTATGGAAAAACAAGAAAAAAATAAAATTTCTGTGGAAATATATGGTCATACATATAAAATGGTCGGCTCAGAATCCATTGGCCATATGCGACTTGTTGCTTCGATTGTTGATGACCGGATGCGCGAGATGAGCGTACATAATCCCTCACTTGATAGCACAAAACTTGCTGTTCTGACGGCAGTAAATACAGTACATGATTATTTACTATTAAAAGAACGAATGGAGCAACTAGAAGAAGAATTGAAAAAACTAAAGGGTTGAAGAGAATGTTAGATTTAATCATATTAGTGGTACTGCTAGCTGGAATTGGTGTCGGTGCAAAACGAGGTTTCATTGTACAAATGATGCACATTGTCAGCTTTGTCGTAGCCCTAATTGTTGCGTATATTTATTATAAGCCATTAGCACAAAAATTTGTATTTTGGGTGCCTTATCCAGGTGTCACTGATACAGGTAGCCTTGGTGTCGTCATTGATAGTCTCGATTTAGATCGCACCTTCTATCGTGTGATTGCCTTTGCGGTAATTTTCTTTGCTGTTAAAATAACATTGCAAATCGTGGCATCGATATTTGATTTTATTGCGTATTTACCTGTGCTCAATACAGTGAATCGTTGGCTTGGCGCATTACTTGGCATGATTGAAAACTATTTAATTATGTTTATTTTGCTATACGTGTGCGCTTTATTGCCGATTGATGTCATTCAAAATTTAATGTCGAAGTCATTGTTAAGTGGGCTTATGTTGGAGCATACACCGATTATTACGAAGATGTTCCAAAACTGGTGGTATATTTATATGCAATAGTAAACTGTGCACTTCTCTCTGTTTTGAGAGAAGTGTTTTTACGATAGGGGGAATTACCAATGAATAAAAAAACAATTATTCGCACACTCGAAAAAATTGCTTTATATATGGAACTACAAGGAGAAAACCCATTCAAGGTATCTGCTTTTCGGAAAGCAGCTGCAGCACTGGAGGGGGACGAGCGTTCATTAAGTGAAATGGACGATGTAACAAAACTTAAAGGGATTGGTAAAGGAACGGCTGCTGTCATTGAGGATTTGATGGTAACAGGTGAATCTAGTTTGTTAAAAGAACTAGAAGACATTGTCCCTAAAGGATTATTGCCATTGTTAAAATTGCCAGGCTTGGGAGGTAAAAAGATTGCGAAGCTTCACCAAGAGCTAGGCATTGACTCAGCAGAAAGCTTAAAGGCAGCTTGTGAAGCAGGGAAAGTTCGTGAATTAGCAGGCTTTGCTGTAAAAACAGAGGAAAAAATTTTAAAGGAACTCGCTAATTTGGCGAATCGCTCAGAACGTTTACCAATTTGGCAGCTTGAGCCTGTGGTTTTACAAATAGAGGCGCTTCTAGGTAGTATGAAGGAAGTGGAACGTTTTTCAGTTGCTGGAAGCTTCCGTCGGGCGCTAGAAACAAGTAAAGATATTGATTTTATTGTGGTGACACAAGCAGTTGAGGCTGTACGTGAAAAGTTATTAAATGGATTAGCCATCCAAGAAGTAGTGGCAGCGGGAGATACTAAAATTTCAGTGATTTTAGACTTAGAGGAGCCAGTTGGTGTTGATTTCCGTTTAGTGAAGGACAATGAATATGCAACTGCCTTGCATCATTTTACAGGGTCAAAAGACCACAATGTGCGTATGCGCCAACTTGCCAAAGCGCGTGGTGAAAAAATTAGTGAATATGGCGTTGAACAGGAAGATGGTACCGTTATAACGTTTTCAGATGAAGCGGCATTTTTCGCTCATTTTGACCTACCTTGGATTCCACCAAGCTTACGCACAGGAACTGTGGAATTTGATAATACAAAGACGATTCAACAGTTAGTGCGATTAGAGGATATTCAGGCAGATTTACATATGCATACGACCTGGTCTGATGGTGCATACTCTGTTGCAGAAATGGGCGAGGCATTACGAGCGCGTGGCTATCAATATAGCGTTATTACAGATCATTCACAATTTCTAAAAGTAGCAAATGGTTTAACACCGGAGCGTTTAGAAAAACAGCGTGTGGAAATTGAGGCATTTAATGCAACACATCCAGATTTCCATTTGTTTAAAGGGACAGAGATGGATATTTTGCCAGACGGCTCCCTTGATTTCGACGATCAAGTGTTAAAAGAGTTAGACTTTGTTATCGCTTCTATTCATTCGAGCTTTACACAATCACAAGATAAAATTATGGCACGTTTACTAACGGCCATGCAAAATCCTTATGTTCATATGATTGCCCATCCAACTGGTCGAATTATTGAGGATCGTGATGGCTATAATCCTGATATGAAACAGCTGATTGCGTGGGCGAAGGAATATGGTAAAATTTTAGAGTTAAATGCAAATCCGTATCGTTTAGATTTATGTGTGGAACATTTAGAAATGGCTTTAGCTGCAGGTGTACCTGTAGCCATTAATACAGATGCTCATGATATAGCGCATTTACGTTTTATGGATATCGGTGTTCGCTATGCCAATAGAGCATGGCTACCGAAAGATATGATAGTGAATACATGGACGCTTGAACAATTTGAGGCGTTCATACGACGAAATAAATAGGTTGAGGAGGTGTTCTCAGTGATAGCAGAACGCGCATTGAAAACACTAGAATACGATAAAGTTCGGCAACAAGTGGCCTCATATTGTACTTGCTCTATTGGGAAATCTGCCATTGAGGAGCTTGTACCACAAACAGATTTTGATAAAGTAGTACAATTATTAGAGGAGATGGATGAGGGATTATCCATTTTACGTGTTAAAGGCAATGTTCCAATGGGAGGAATATTTGATGTACGACCATCTGCAAGACGTGCCCAAATAGGAGGCATGCTAGCAGCAATAGAATTAATGGAAATATCGAGCACAATTCGAGCGAGTAGAATTTTACGTAATTTCATTGAGGATTTAGAGGCTGATGAAGTGATTGAAATTCCACATTTCATCGCGAAAAAGGAAGCGATACCTGTTTTAACAGGTTTGCAACATGAAATCAACAACTGTATTGATGACAATGGAGCTGTTTTAGACTCGGCTAGTCAAACATTGCGTTCTATACGCCAATCTTTACGAGCTGAAGAAGGGAAAGTCCGTTCTAAGCTGGAAAGTTTAATTCGTGGAAGTAATGCAGCGAAAATGCTTTCTGATACACTTGTGACAATTCGTAATGATCGCTTTGTTATTCCTGTTAAACAAGAATATCGTCACCATTATGGCGGGATTGTCCATGACCAATCCTCTTCTGGTCAAACCTTATTTATCGAGCCAGACTCTGTTGTACAAGCGAATAATGAAATTCATCGCTTAAAAATGAAGGAGCAGGCGGAAATTGAGCGTATTTTACTGGCATTAAGTGCAATGGTGCAAGAAGTAGCATCAGATTTATTTAATTTAGTGAAAGTTTTAGGGGATATTGATGTTATTTTAGCTAAAGGCAAATATGGACAAGCCAATAAATGTACAATGCCTAAAATGAATAAGGATGGCTATATTCGACTAGTTCGTGCACGTCATCCACTTCTACCAATAGAGATAGCTATTCCGAATGATATTGAATTTGGTAAAGAAATTACAGCTATTGTCATTACGGGTCCTAATACAGGTGGTAAAACGGTAACATTGAAAACGGTAGGTCTGTGTACATTAATGGCGCAGGCAGGATTACCAGTGCCAGCATTAGATGGCTCAGAACTTGCTGTATTTGAGCAATTGTTTGCTGATATTGGTGATGAGCAATCAATTGAGCAGTCACTTTCTACGTTCTCGTCTCATATGGTCAATATTGTAGACATTCTACAAAAATTTGATCATGAATCACTTGTTCTTTTCGATGAATTAGGAGCAGGTACTGATCCTCAGGAAGGAGCAGCCTTAGCTATCTCCATTTTAGACGAAGTACATGGACGCGGTGCACGTGTAATGGCTACAACTCATTATCCTGAGCTAAAAGCGTATGGCTATAATCGACCAGGTGTTGCCAATGCTAGTGTAGAGTTTGATATTGAAACTTTGAGTCCAACCTACCGTCTACTTATTGGTGTACCTGGGCGCTCTAATGCATTCGAAATATCCAGTCGTCTTGGACTGCCTGAATCCATTATCGATCGTGCGAAAGGCTTTACAGGGACAGACCGACATGAGGTTGAATCGATGATTGCTTCATTGGAGGAAACACGTCGCCAATCAGAAGATGATGCAGAACGTTCCCATGCATTGCTAGTAGAATCGGAAACTTTACGTAAAGAGCTTCAAGATAAATTACAAGCCTATGAAGAGCGTAAAGAGGCACTTGATAAGAAAGCAAAGGAAAAAGCTCGTAAAATTGTTGATGAAGCGAAAAGAGAAGCGGAAGCGATTATTACAGAGCTTCGAGAAATGCGCAAAAATGCTGATCAAGTTGTCAAGGAGCACGAATTGATTGAAGCACGTAAACGTCTGGAAGAAGCAACACCACTTGAAGACAATAAAGTACTGAAAAAAGCAGCGCAAGTAAAAGCACGTGCGCAAAACTTAGTTGTCGGGGACGAGGTAAAGGTGTTAAGCTATGGTCAACGAGGTACTTTGTTAGAAAAAGTGTCAAATACCGAATGGGTTGTCCAAATGGGGATTTTAAAAATGAAAATCGCTGATAGTGATTTAGAGTATATTAAGCCTGAAAAAGAAACGGTATTACGAACAGCTGGTGTGAAAAATCGCAATAGCCATGTAAAATTAGAATTAGATTTGCGTGGTGAACGCTATGAGGACGCTATTTTAAGAACAGAGAAATATATTGATGATGCGTTACTCGCTAATTATGGGCGTGTGTCTATTATTCATGGGGTTGGTACAGGGGCTTTACGTCAAGGTATTCAAAGCTATTTAAAGAAGCATAAGCGCGTGAAATCCTTCCGTTTTGGTGAAGCCGGCGAGGGGGGCTTAGGCGTCACAGTTGTTGAATTGAAATAAGCTATAAAGGGGACGGAGAAAAATGCTGAATTCTGGCTTTTGGCGATATCCAATTATCGAAACGGCAGGATATTTTAGTGTTGTTGTATTATGTTTAGTCGTCTCGATGGCATTGTTCGAAGTCGTTACGAAATATAAGAATTGGGAAGAAATTAAAAATGGTAATGTTGCTGTGGCCCTTGCAACAGGTGGAAAAATACTAGGGATTTGCAACATCTTTCGTTTTTCCATTGCACGCCATAGCACATTAAGTGAAATGATTGGCTGGGGTCTTTTTGGCTTTACACTATTGATTGTAGCGTATTTCTTATTTGAATTTATGACACCTCGTTTTAATGTAGATCAAGAGATTGCCAATGATAATCGCTCAGTTGGTTTCATTTCCTTTACCATTTCAGTCGGTCTATCGTTTGTAATTGGGGCAAGTATTGCATAGGAGTGTCATGACATGGAAAAATTAGCAAAAGTACTAATCATTGTCTGTATTGCATTTTTGGCAGTGGGCGTCTACTATATGATGACTGTTTAAGTAAAAAACGCATTCTCTTATGAGGGTGCGTTTTTTGTATTTACTTCAATTTCTGCTAACAGCTATTCATTTTCCTCCATAACCTGAATAAATAATTATTTTTATAGTATAGGAATATCCTCATAATTTTCTATTTGAAAGATTTGAGAATGAATGAGGATTCATAAGGTGTATGCAAATAAAACAGACTAAACATCTGTCATATTAATGTTGTGAATTGCATAATAATTAATCGAAAATGCATTTATTTTCTATTTTCTGTTTGAAACTGCATTTCTTTTTCATTATAATAAATATAAGAATTGACAAAGTTTGGGACAAAGGGGAGAGGACGTATGACAGCAAAACCATGGCTAGCAAATTATCCTGAAGAAGTACCACCGTCTTTAACGTTTGAGGAAATTCCAGTGCAAGAGTTTTTGACACGCGCCTATAAAAAGAATCCATCCAAAGTTGCGATTCATTTTATGGGGAAGGATTTGACGTACACCGAGCTATATGAGTCAGCTTTAAGGTTCGCAAACTATTTACAAGCATTAGGTGTGGAAAAGGGAGATCGAGTAGCCATTATGCTACCTAACTCGCCACAAAGTGTAATCGCTTACTACGGCGCTATGTATGCAGGTGCTGTTGTCGTACAAACAAATCCACTTTATACTGAACGTGAGCTTCAATACCAAATGGCTGATTCAGGTGCGAAGGTTATTCTTGTCATGGATATTTTATATCCAAGAGTGATGAAAATTATGAAAGAGACAGCACTTGAAAATGTTATCGTGACAGCCATTAAAGATTATTTACCATTCCCAAAAAATTTAGTCTATCCATTTATTCAAAAAAAGCAGTATGGCTTTAGTGTCAAGGTTGAACATAGCGGGCAAAATCATTTATTTTCAGAAATCATGCGCTCTGCACCGATTAAGGTAATTGATCATATCTCATTTGATTTTGAAGAAGACCTAGCACTCTTACAATATACTGGTGGAACAACGGGGTTCCCAAAAGGGGTTATGTTAACCCATAAAAATTTAATTGCCAATACGACAATGTGTGATGCCTGGATGTATAAATGTGTGCATGGTGAAGAGACCATTATGGGCATTCTTCCATTCTTCCACGTCTATGGTATGACAACGGTTATGCTATTATCAGTATTCACTCAAAATAAGATGGTGCTCTTACCGAAATTTGATGCTGAAACGGCATTAAAAACGATTGATAAACAAAAACCAACACTTTTCCCCGGTGCACCAACCTTATACATTGGTCTTCTAAATCATCCAGACATTGCGAATTATAATTTATCATCTATTAAGGCGTGCTTAAGTGGTTCTGCTTCATTGCCAATTGAAGTTCAGGAGAAATTTGAAGCGGTTACTGGTGGGAAGCTCGTAGAGGGCTACGGATTAACAGAAACATCACCTGTAACACATGCTACGCCAATTTGGGGTAAGCGAGTGATTGGTTCAATCGGTTTACCTTGGCCTAATACAGAAGCTATTATTTTACGTACAGGGGATACGGAAGAGCTTCCAGTTGGCGAAGTGGGTGAAATCGCTGTCAAAGGTCCACAAGTGATGAAGGGCTACTGGAACCGACCTGAGGATACAGCAGCGACATTTGTCGATGGCTGGTTTTTAACAGGTGATCTTGGTTATATGGATGAGCAGGGTTTCTTCTATGTAGTGGATCGTAAAAAAGATTTGATCATAGCGGGTGGCTTTAATATTTATCCTCGTGAAGTGGAAGAAGTGTTATACGAACGCGAAGAAATTCAAGAGTGTGTTGTTGCAGGCATACCTGACCCGTATCGTGGAGAAACGGTAAAAGCTTATATTGTTTTAAAAGAAGGATATTCGATCTCGGAGGACGAATTAAATAAATATTGCCGTCAGCATCTAGCGGCATTTAAAGTTCCTCGTTATTATGAATTTAGAGAGGAACTACCAAAAACAGCCGTAGGAAAAATTTTACGCCGCTCTTTGGTAGACGAAGAAAAAACAAAATTGGCGAATAAAGAAGCGAAATAAATACGTGTGAAAGTATTGACAAGTAATGCTGTAAAATATAATATGAAAATATGAATGAATGACCATTCATATTTTCATATTTTTTTAGGTTCACACGTCATATTGATATTGTAGACGTGCGCATGTTTTTTAGGTGGTGATATAAAAGTGAAACGAGATAAGCCGAAATATAAGCAAATTATTGATGCAGCTGTCATCGTTATTGCGGAAAATGGGTATCACCAAGCGCAAGTATCGAAAATCGCCAAACAGGCAGGGGTGGCCGATGGAACAATCTATTTATATTTTAAAAATAAAGAAGATATATTAATTTCTGTCTTTAATGAAAAAATGGCTGTTTTTGTAGAGTCATTACAAGATATAATAGAAAATGGAAGTACGTCTCGTGACAAACTTTCACGAATGATTGCCAATCATTTTAATGTTCTTGCGACAGATCGATACCTAGCAACCGTCACACAATTAGAGCTTCGCCAGTCAAACAAAGACTTACGATTAAAAATTAATGGTGTACTACGTGAGTATTTACATTTACTCGATCAAATTTTAGTCGAAGGTATGCTTTCAGGGGAGTTTAATCAGACGATGGATGTACGCTTGGCACGACAAATGGTTTTTGGAACAATTGATGAAACGATTACGTCGTGGGTTATGAATGACTATCGATATGATTTGATGGAACAAGTTCCAAAGGTTCAGGCATTAATCCTGAACGGCATTAAAGCTTAAAAGGATGTGGAGAAATGGAATTTCTAAGTTGGAAAGTAGAAGATGGGGTAGCGATTATTACAATTGCACGTCCACCAGCAAATGCATTATCTCGCGGTATTATTGCAGAAGTTAACGCTGTCTTAGATGCTGTTGAACACGATGATGCAGTAAGAGTCCTTGTACTTCATGGTGAAGGCCGTTTCTTCTCTGCAGGGGCAGATATTAAAGAATTTACTGGGGTAGAATCTGGAGAAGAATTTACGAAGCTAGCTAGCAACGGGCAGCAAGTATTTGAGCGCGTTGAATCATTTTCGAAGCCTGTTATTGCAGCCATTCATGGTGCGGCATTAGGCGGTGGGCTTGAATTAGCCATGAGCTGTCATATGCGATTTGTCACTGAATCGGCAAAACTAGGTTTACCTGAACTACAATTAGGTCTTATACCTGGCTTTGGCGGTACACAGCGCTTACCACGTTATGTAGGTGTAGCAAAGGCTGCTGAAATGATGTTTACAAGTGAGCCAATTACTGGTGCAGAAGCCGTGCAGTGGGGCTTAGCGAATCGTACATTCTCAGACGAAGCACTGCTAGATGAAACGCTGAAAATTGCGAAAAATATTGCAAAGAAAAGCCCAATTGCTTTAAAAGCAGCTATTCAAACATTGCAATATGCAAAGCATGCATCATTTTATGAGGGCATTGAAGCAGAGGCAACATCCTTTGGGACAGTATTCGTATCAGAAGATGCCAAAGAAGGAATTCAAGCATTCATTGAAAAGCGTGAGCCTATGTTTACTGGCAAATAATTTCCCAAATGTCGATAACAGTTTTAAGATGTTATCGGCGTTATCGAAACTGAAAATATATAATATTTATAAGTTTACTTAGAATTATAAAACGTTCCAGGAGGTATGGATATATGAATATTTTTGCATTAATTAAACGTACGTTTGATACAGAAGAAAAAATCGTAGTGTCGGGTGGTAAAATCCAAGAGGACGGCGCAGAATTCATTATTAACCCTTATGATGAATATGCCATTGAAGAAGCAATCCAAGTTCGCGATGCTGCTGGTGGTAAAGTAACAGTAGTGACAATTGGTGGCGAGGATGCAGAGAAGCAATTACGTACAGCACTTGCCATGGGAGCAGACGAAGCAGTGCTAATTAATACGGAAGACGATTTAGATGAGTTAGACCAAAATGCAGCAGCTTATCTATTAGCGGAATACTTAAAAGATAAAGAGGCGGATTTAATTTTAACAGGAAATGTTGCGATCGATGGTGGTTCAGGTCAAGTAGGTCCACGTGTTGCAGACTTATTAGATATAAATTATGTAACAACGATTACAAAGCTTGAAATTGATGGAACATCTGCGAAAATTGTTCGCGATATCGAAGGAGATTCAGAGGTAATTGAAACTTCTTTACCATTACTAGTAACAGCTCAGCAAGGTTTAAATGAGCCACGTTACCCATCTCTACCAGGTATTATGAAAGCGAAAAAGAAACCGCTTGCAGAGCTTGAGTTAGATGATTTAGATATCGATGAAGATGATGTAGAAGTGAAGATTGAAACAGTAGACATCTTCTTGCCAGCTCAAAAAGCAGCAGGCCGCATTCTAGAGGGCGACCTTTCTGTACAAGTAAAAGAGCTAGTAAATCTACTTCACACAGAAGCAAAAGTTGTTTAATTATTTGATGTTAATCGAATCTTAAAGGGTAACGGAGGGAATATGCTATGTCAAAAAAAGTATTAGTATTAAGTGAAGTTCGTGAAGGAAGCTTACGTAATGTTTCTTTCGAAGCAATTGCAGCTGCAAAACAAATCGCTGATGGTGGCGAAGTTGTTGGGGTACTTTTAGGAGATGCTGTAGCAAGTTTAACAGGACCATTATTTGAATATGGTGCTGACCGCGTAGTAACAGTGGAACACCCACATTTAAAACAATATACATCTGATGGCTATAGTCAAGCACTATTAGCTGTTATCGAGCAAGAAAAACCTGCTGGCATTGTCTTTGGGCATACAGCAAATGGAAAAGATTTATCACCAAAAATCGCAAGTAAATTACAAGCAGGTCTAGTATCTGATGTTACTGCTATTGAGGGTGCAGGCGATGATGTTGTCTTCATCCGACCAATTTACTCTGGTAAAGCTTTTGAAAAAGTGAAAGTGAAAGAAGGCGTTGTTTTAGCTTCCATTCGTCCAAATAACATTACACCTTTAGAAAAAGCAGAGGGTAAAACTGGTGATGTGTCTGCAATCACTGTTGATATTACAAACCTTCGCACAATTATTAAAGAGGTTGTTCGTAAATCTTCAGAAGGTGTTGATTTATCAGAAGCGAAAGTAGTCGTTGCTGGTGGTCGTGGGGTGAAATCTGAAGAAGGTTTCGAACCATTAAAAGCGCTAGCAGATTTACTAGGCGGTGCAGTTGGAGCATCACGTGGTGCATGTGACGCTGAATACTGTGACTATTCACTACAAATCGGTCAAACTGGTAAGGTAGTCACACCAGATCTTTATATTGCGGCTGGTATTTCGGGAGCGATTCAACATTTAGCAGGAATGTCAAATTCAAAAGTAATTGTTGCTATTAATAAAGATCCAGAAGCTAATATTTTCAAAGTAGCGGATTATGGTATCGTTGGAGATTTATTCGATGTGATCCCACTTCTAATAGAAGAATTTAAAGCGTTAAAAGTAAACGCGTAATGCACAAGCGGGAAGGGCTAATCCTTCCTGCTTTTTTTGTGATGAAGTACTATTTGAAAATTATCGCAAAATAAAATATTGACATAATTAACGTTAGCCAGTATAGTGATTGATACAATAATAATGATTAGAAACGCAAAGATTAGGAGTAGTAAAAGCTCATTATTCGGTGAAGAGAGCTGCGGGATGGTGCAACGCAGACCAATAAGACTTTGAACTTGCCTAGGAGTGGTAACATAAATAGAATTGTCGGATTATTCTATTTGTTTGACGATTAACCTTCGTTACAAGGTTTTTAAGCTGGGTTCTCAAGAACCAATTAGAGTGGTACCGCGGTTTGCTGATAGCATATCGTCTCTTCTTTCATTTGATGATGAAGGAGTAGATGATATGCTTTTTTGATTTTTAGGAGGTAAGAAAGTGGAAAAAAACAAGCAACAATTAACAAGAACTATGACCTCGCGTCATATCACCATGATGGCGTTAGGTGGAGCCATCGGAGCAGGTCTATTTAAAGGAAGTAGTGCAGCCATTGATATGGCAGGACCTTCAGTGCTGATTGCCTATTTAATAGGGGGCATTATTTTATTATTTGTCATGCAAGGTCTAGCAGAAATGGCTGTTCGAAATAAAGACGCAAGAACGTTCAGAGATTTAGTTCAATCAGTGTTGGGAAAATACCCTGCTTATTTCCTAGATTGGATCTATTGGAAAATGTGGGTTTTAAATATTGCAGCAGAATCTGTCGTCGCCGCTATTTTTATTCAATATTGGTTGCCAGAATATCCAATTTGGATACTTGCCCTGTCTGTTTCTGTGTTAGTGACAGCCATTAATTTATTATCGGTGAAAATATTTGCGGAAACAGAATACTGGCTAGCATTGATCAAAATTACCGTTATTATTGTCTTTATTATAGCAGGACTTATTTTATTACTTGCTACGTTTGGAAACCATAGCGCCGTTGGTTTTTCTAACTTAACTGAGCACGGTGGTTTTTTCCCTAACGGATCTATGGGATTAATTGCTGCTATGTTAGTTGTTATTTATTCTTATGGTGGTACAGAAATCATTGGGATTACATTAGCAGAAACGAAAAATCCTGAAAAAGTAGTGCCAAAAGCGGTTCGTAGTACATTAGTACGTATTGTTACATTTTATTTACTGCCTTTCTTTATTATCGTAAGCTTGATTCCATGGAATGAAGTAAACGGAGTTCCTGAAAGTCCATTTGTAATGGTGTTCAAAATGATTGGCATTCCAGGCGCAGATCACATTATGAATGCGGTTGTTATACTTGCCATTATTTCTTCCATGAATTCAGGGCTTTATGGCTCATCCCGTGTACTATATACACAAGCTGTAGACGGACGGGTTCCTAAAATATTTGCCCACTTATCTAAAAGAAAAGTGCCAGTATATGCTATTTTAATGTGTACATTAGCGATGTATTTAGGAGTTATTCTATCTTTATATGTTGGCAGCAAGACTTTTGATTTTCTAATGGGATCACTTGGCTATACCGTGTTATTTATTTGGTTAATTATTGCGATTGCCCATTTGAAATCCCGTAAAAAACAAGCAGAACATACAAGTGCCTATGAAGTAAAATGGTTCCCGTATACAACATGGATTGCCATTATGGCGTTAAGTGCGATTTTAATTGGGATTATTTTTACAACATCTATTATCGTGACAAGCATTACGTTAGGCATTTATCTTTTTATAACATTCACCTATGTATGGAAAGGTCGTTATCAAGCCAATTAATGGTCTTTATAGTTTTTTTCGACACAGTTTTTCATAAAAAATACATTGCAGGCAGATTGTTCGCTCAAGTGAATTTATCCATGCTATACTACAATCATAGTAAGTTTAAGGAGGATTTCAAATGGCAATTGTACATGCAACAGATGCTACGTTCCAGGACGATATTAAAGAAGGGTTAGTACTTGTAGACTTTTGGGCTGCTTGGTGCGGACCTTGTAAAATGATTGGGCCAGTTCTTGAAGAAATGGACGCTGCAGGAAGTGCGGCTAAAATTGTAAAAGTTGATGTAGACAATAACCAAGGTACTGCAGCTCAGTATCAAATTATGTCAATTCCGTCTTTACTATTATTTAAAGATGGAGAATTAGTTGACAAAACTGTAGGCTTCCAACCGAAAGAAGCTTTAGAAGCATTTATCGCAAAACATGCGTAATTAATGAAGTTCACAAAAGCCGGACCATCAATAGATGTGTTCGGCTTTTTTTCGTTATATAATAAAGGTAATATCTATCATATTCAATTGAGAGGGATTTTTACGTAGGGGGGGCAGGTAGGTAATGAACGATTTAATCAAGCGTAAACTAGATATTTTACCGGATCAGCCTGGCTGCTATTTGATGAAGGATCGTCAAGGGACAATCATTTATGTGGGCAAAGCGAAAATACTGAAAAACCGTGTACGTTCTTATTTTACGGGAACACATGAAGGCAAAACACAAAGGCTTGTCGGTGAAATAGAAGATTTTGAGTATATCGTGACATCATCTAATATTGAAGCACTTATTTTAGAGCTGAATCTCATTAAATTACATGATCCAAAATACAATGTCATGCTAACAGATGATAAGACATATCCATATTTAAAAATTACGAATGAAAAACATCCACGTCTTATTACGACACGTAAGGTAAAAAAGGATAAGGCTAAATATTTTGGTCCTTACCCCAATGCTTATGCGGCAAGTGAAACGAAAAAGCTGTTGGATCGATTGTATCCATTGCGCAAATGTGTCCAATTGCCTTCCAAAGTTTGCTTGTATTATCATATGGGGCAATGTTTAGCACCTTGTGTAAAAGAAATTAATGGTCAGGTTTATCAAGAGATGATTGAGGATATGACGAAGTTTCTAAATGGTGGTGTCGAGGCAGTCAAAAAAGAGCTTGAAGTTAAAATGCTTGCAGCTGCTGAAAACTTAGAATTTGAGCGAGCGAAGGAGTTTCGCGATCAGATTGCACATATTGATACGGTCATGCAGAAACAAAAAATAGTATCAAGTGATACAACGAACCGCGATGTATTTGGCTATGCCGTCGAAAAAGGCTGGATGTGTGTGCAAGTTTTCTTTGTTCGCCAAGGAAAGCTGATTGAGCGTGATGTCTCGGTTTTCCCAATTTATCAAGATGCTGAGGAAGAGTTTTTAACATTTGTTGGCCGCTTTTATGAAAAACCAGAGCATATTAAGCCGAAAGAAATTTTTATTCCACAAGCAATTGATGCAGCCATCTTAACGGAGTTATTAGAGCTTAAAGTTCTTACACCAAAAAGAGGTCAAAAGAGGGAATTGGTTGAATTAGCAACTAAAAATGCTGAGATTGCTGTGGCAGCTAAATTCCAGCTAATTGAACGGCAGGAAGAACGGACAATTGGTGCTTGTGAGGCACTTGGTGAAGCAATAGGTATTTCAACGCCATTACGAATTGAGGCATTTGACAATAGTCATATGCATGGCACGGATGCTGTATCGGCTATGGTTGTCTTCATTGATGGAAAGCCTGCGAAAAAGGAATATCGTAAATACAAAACGCGTACGGCTGCAAAGCATGATGATTACGGTGCGATGCAAGAGGTTATACGTCGGCGATATTCGCGTGTCTTAAAGGAAGGCTTGCCATTGCCAGATTTGGTCTTAATTGATGGTGGCAAGGGGCAAATGGAAGTCGCCCGTGAAGTACTAGAAGATGAGCTTGGACTTGTTATACCGATTGCAGGTTTAGCAAAAGATGATAAGCATAATACGTCGCAGCTATTGTTTGGTGATCCACCAGAAGTAATTGCCTTAAAGCGTACTAGTGATGGCTTTTATTTATTACAACGAATTCAGGACGAAGTTCACCGCTTTGCTATTACCTTCTTGCGCCAACAGCATGAGAAGCATGCCATTCAATCGGTGTTAGACCATATTGAAGGTGTGGGGCCAAAACGCAAGCAGCAGTTGCTCAAACATTTTGGTTCAGTTAAGAAAATTCGAGAGGCGAGCGAGCTAGCTTTGCAGGAGGCAGGAATACCTGCTAATTTAGCGAGCCAAATTTATAGCTATTTTCAGCAAGAGTCATTGTCAAAGGAATAGACATGTGCTAAGGTTGTAAATAACATTGTTCGTCAATGTGATGAATAGCGAACTGGTGTGGCTAGCATGTTGACGCCAGCGTTAAACCAATTGAATACATTCACTTTATGGTGATGATAGAGGTGCAAGATTCAAGAGTAACACAATGGAGGATGAACAAGTCCAGAGATCGTGTGTGAAAGGGGAGCTTGCCGAAGTATAGCATTGTTGTTTCCTTTGTTGTACTGGTTTTACATTTAAGAAATGTAAGATTGTCGATTCTAAAAGTTTCGGAGAGCTATCACACATGCACAAGTTACGATCATTGTACATGTTATAGGCAGCTTTCACGTTATGTGGAGGCTGCCTTTTAGTTTTCTAGAAGCAGGTGAAATATATGACTGGAAAGGAGAACGCAAGAAATGGCTAAAATAGTGATGAAGTTTGGAGGGGCTGCACTAGCTTCTACTGAACAAATCCAAGAGGCAGCAAGGAAGGCGATTGCTGAAAAGGACAGAGGCTTCGATGTAGTCGTGGTCGTTGCAGCAATGGGACACACAATGAAAGATGTGCAAACGATGGTACATCAACTAACGGACGAAGTGCCCAAACGAGAATTAGCTGCAGTCGTGTCTACGGGCTCTCAATTATCCAGCGCTTTATTTGCCATCGCATTACAGGAAGCGGGCTATGAGGCAGTGTCCTTAACTGGATGGCAAGCAGGTATACATACAGATTATAAGTATCGTCATGCACGTATTGACTATATCGATGACAGTCGTATTGAAGAACATCTTGTACAGGGACAAATTGTAGTGATTGCTGGAGAACAGGGTATTGATGAGGAACAAAATATTACTACACTTGGCAAAGGCGGAGCTGAAACAACAGCTATAGCACTCGCGGTAGCATTGGAAGCAGAGCGAACTGATATGTACACAAATGTTGACGGTGTTTATACAGCAGATCCACGCTATGTCAGCAAAGCTCAAAAGCTGCAGGAAATCTCCTATGATGAAATGCTGGAGTTATCTAATTTAGGATCACATGTTATTCATCCTCGTGCAGTGGAGTTAGCAAAAAAATTTCAAATGCCCGTTATTATACGCTCTAGCTTAGTAGAGTCAGTAGGTACTTTATTGAAGGAGGAAGTGGAAATGGAGAAAAATTTAGTCGTCCGTGGTGTAGCCTTTGAGTCAGATATTATCCGTTTAACAGTGGGGTATGATGCGTATGCCGATGGTGCATTGGCAGATATGTTTACAATCCTTGCAGAAAACCGCATTAATGTAGATATTATTGTACAGGCAATCATTGATGGCTTAAAACCAACTGTGTCTTTTTCCATTTTAAAAGAAGAATTTGCGGAAACATTGCGTGTTCTAGAAGATAGTAAATTGTCACTTGGCTTTAGTTTTGCTGACTTTGAAATAGGGTTGGCGAAGGTTTCTATCATTGGCTCAGGTATGGCCTCTAATCCAGGTGTGGCTGCTCGCATGTTTGATCGATTACGTCGTGAAGATATTCCTATAAAAATGGTTAGTACGTCTGAAATAAAAGTGTCTGTTGTTGTACCACAGGATGATATGATTCGTGCAGCAAATGCCTTGCATGATGAATTCAATTTAGAGCAAGCACTTTATATATAATAATAGAAGAAACAGTATTTTATGTAATAGTCCGAAATTAAAGGAAGAAAAAAGAAGGATTGTCATCCCGTTGAATAGGGAGACAATCCTTTTCATCATTCAGTAGGGATGGTATTCATAATACGTTCCTTGACATCCCATTTGACTGTAAACATGACATAGTGCTGCTTTTCTCGCTTTTCATCATAGCATTCTGTAAGGTAGCCTTTAGCTAATTGAATTTGCTCTGCTATAAATCCTGCTTCCAGTCTAAAGCTTCGTTGTTTGATTTGCAATATTTCAGGGGCATTTGTCAATTGGAAAATGCGACCATCCTTTGATTCCTTCATGAGCTCTAGTGTACCCCAGCAGGCATCTGCGAAAAATGCGATAAGTTCGTCTTGACTTTTGCATGGGAACTTGCGAGCAAGCTCTTTACCTGCCCAATAAAGGACATCATTCTCATGTTTACCAAGGATAGAAGATAGAATATGATCGCGAATGAGCTCATAACCAAATGATGAAATTGTAGGAGATGGAGTGTTTAACATTGTTATCCTTCTTTCTTAGAATTTTCTTAAAATTCAACAGTAATAAAGTAATGATAGATTTTTCGAGAAAAAACAACGCATCATGTACTAGATTAGTTCTTTAATAAGCTCTATGAAAAACTCCGAGTTGCCTTGACGCTCGTAGCTCTTGAGAGTACAATAAACATGTCATAATATTGTACCATGATGAAATACACAGTCAATGAAGTATCATTTACAAAATGATGACTTCTTTTGTTGTGCTATTTTAAGTACTAAGGGGGGTAACAGTCTTGTCGAAAGATCGAGAGTTTTTATGGCGTCGCTTACATTCTCTACTTGGTATCATTCCAGTAGGTCTGTTTTTAACGATGCACCTGTTCATTAACTTTACAGCAACAGGCGGGGCAGAAAGTTACAACGATGCTACCGCAGTAATGGAAAAGATTCCATTCCTTATCCTAGTTGAATGGATTGTCATCTATATTCCATTAATGTTCCACGCATTCTATGGTGTCTACATTGCATTCACTGCTACACCAAACACAGGACGTTTCAGCACATACCGTAACTGGATGTTCTCTTTACAACGTTTCACTGGTGTATTCCTAGTGATTTTCATTGCATGGCATATTTTCCAAACTCGTATTCAAAAAGCACTTGGCACACACGTTGATTACGACATGATGGCGAATATCGTTGCTAATCCATTCATGCTTGGATTCTACATTGTTGGTATTTTATCAGCAACTTTCCACTTATCTAACGGTTTATGGGCATTCCTAGTAAGCTGGGGTATTACACAATCTCCTCAGTCTCAAAAGATTGCTACTTACGTAACAAACATTATTTTCGTAATTCTAAGTGTAGTTGGTGTGGCTGCTATTTTAGCTTTCGTATAATTCAATAGAAGCTACGATAGAGTAACAGCAATCATTGCAATTTTTTAAGAGGAGTGAGAAATAATCATGGCGAAAAGCAAAATAATTGTTGTCGGCGGTGGTCTTGCCGGTCTGATGGCAACGATTAAAGCAGCTGAAGTTGGTACTGAAGTTGATTTATTCTCATTAGTTCCTGTAAAACGCTCACACTCTGTTTGTGCGCAAGGCGGAATTAATGGTGCGGTAAATACAAAAGGTGAAGGGGATTCTCCATGGATTCACTTTGATGATACTGTATATGGTGGGGACTTCTTAGCGAACCAACCACCAGTAAAAGGTATGTGTGACGCAGCACCTGGCATTATCCACTTAATGGACCGTATGGGTGTTATGTTCAACCGTACACCAGAAGGACTTTTAGATTTCCGTCGTTTTGGCGGTACTTTAATGCACCGTACAGCTTTCTCTGGTGCAACAACTGGTCAACAATTACTATATGCGCTAGATGAGCAAGTTCGTTCTCATGAAGTAGCTGGTTTAGTAAATAAATATGAACACTGGGAATTCCTTGGTGTTATCATCGATGATGACGGCGTTTGCCGTGGTATCGTAGCGCAAGATATGCGTACAGAAGAAATTAAATCATTCCGTGCAGACGCTGTTATTATGGCGACTGGTGGCCCTGGTATTATCTTCGGTAAAACAACAAACTCTGTTATTAACACAGGTTCTGCTGCTTCTATCGTTTATCAACAAGGTGCTTCATATGCGAATGGTGAATTCATTCAAATTCACCCAACAGCGATTCCTGGAGATGACAAAAACCGTCTAATGTCAGAATCAGCTCGTGGTGAAGGTGGTCGTATTTGGACTTATAAAGACGGTAAACCTTGGTACTTCTTAGAAGAAAAGTACCCAGCTTATGGTAACTTAGTACCACGTGATATTGCAACACGTGAAATTTTTGATGTCTGTGTAAACCAAAAACTTGGTATTAATGGCGAGAACATGGTATACCTAGATCTTTCTCATAAAGATCCACATGAATTGGACGTTAAACTTGGTGGTATCATCGAAATCTACGAAAAATTCGTAGGGGATGATCCACGTAAATTACCAATGAAAATTTTCCCAGCAGTTCACTATTCAATGGGTGGATTATGGGTTGATTACAACCAAATGACTGAAATTCCTGGTCTATTTGCAGCAGGTGAATGTGATTACTCTCAACATGGTGCAAACCGTCTTGGTGCGAACTCATTATTATCTGCTATCTACGGTGGTATGGTTGCAGGACCAAACGCAGTAGATTATGTAAAACACCTTAAAAAGCATGCAGAAGATCTTCCACAAGAGATTTACGATGCTCGTGTCAAAGAGGAGCAAGCGAAATGGGATGCTATCATGAAAATGGAAGGCACAGAAAACGCTTACTTACTGCATAAAGAGCTTGGTGAAATGATGACTGCTACAATGACTGTAGTACGTTACAATGATCAGCTTGAAGATACATTGAAAAAACTTGATGAGCTTACTGAGCGTTGGAATAACATCAACATTAACGATACGCAAAAATGGAGTAATCAAGGCGCGCACTTTACGCGTCAACTTAAAAATATGTTAGTGCTTGCAAAAGTAATGACAAAAGGTGCACTATTACGTAATGAATCTCGTGGTGCACACTATAAACCTGATTTCCCTAACCGTGATGATGAGCAGTTCTTAAAAACAACAATGGCGAAGTTTGACCCAACTACTGGTAATCCAATCATCACGTACCAAGAAGTCGACGTTTCTTTAATCCCACCACGTAAACGCGACTACTCTGCGAAAGGAGACTAAAAGTTATGCAAATCGCAGCTAATACTGGAAGAATGGTCAAAGTGGAAATCTTACGTCAAGATACACAAGGCGGCAATAGCTACTGGCAAAAATTCCAAGTGCCTTACCGTCATGGTATGAACGTAATCTCAATTTTAATGGAAATTCAAAAAAATCCTGTTACTGAAGATGGTGTAAACACATCGCCAGTATCATGGGATATGAACTGTTTAGAAGAAGTTTGTGGTGCATGTTCAATGGTCATCAATGGCCGTCCACGTCAATCATGTTCAACACTTGTTGATCAATTGACTGAGCCAATTAAGCTTGAGCCAATGAAGACATTCCCTGTTATTCGTGACCTACAAGTTGACCGTGAACGTATGTTCAATGCACTTAAAAAAGTGAAAGCTTGGGTACCAATTGATGGTACTTATGATTTAGGTGAAGGTCCACGTATGCCAGAAGGTAAACGTCAATGGGCTTATGAATTATCTAAATGTATGACTTGTGGTGTATGTATGGAAGCATGTCCAAACGTGTCTGAAAAAGCTTCATTCATCGGACCAGCTCCATTATCACAAGTACGTCTTTTCAACACTCACCCAACTGGTGCAATGGTTAAAGATGAACGTTTAAATGCTATTATGGGTGATGGTGGCCTTGCGAACTGTGGTAACTCTCAAAACTGTGTAGCTGCATGTCCAAAAGGTATTCCTTTAACAACATCTATCGCTTCACTAAACCGTGCAACTACAGTGCAAATGTTCCGTAACTTCTTCGGTTCTGATCACTACGTAGATTAATATACGGACAAGCTAAATGCCCAAACTCTCTTACACTTTGTGTGAGGGAGTTTTTTTATTTGAAGTTGCATATGATATAAACAGAAGGAATATTTGTGATAAAAGGCGTAAATTGCGGTTTTTTCTATGATAATATAGTATTTTCTTTTATAATGAATATGTATTCATTTCATTTGCCGTCATTATAATTAAAACAGGCAAATACATAACAGGGGATGGTGTAACATGAAAGCAAACTATATTGAAGATTTTCAAGAGTGGGAAAAGGATTTTTCCTTTTATAGTGAGGTACGTGTACGTTTTTCAGAGACAGACATGTTTGGTCATATGAACAATACCGTTAGCTTTACATATTTTGAGCAAGCAAGAATTGATTATTTCCATCATTTAGGTATTTTAATGCCTTCAGCAGTTACTGAGGATGTGGAGGCTATACCGATAGTGGCCGATTTACAATGTGATTATGTGAAGCAGGTCTTCTTTGATGATGTTCTCCGAATTTACACAAAGATCGCGAAAGTTGGAAATTCATCACTGGACATTCATTATCTTGCTAAAAATCAAAAGAATGAAATTTGCTTCACTGGTCGTGGAACAATTGTGCAAATGGATCCTCGAACAGGCAAGAGTGTGCCGATTTCTGAGGAAGATAGGACGAAATTCATTCAATTGGCTATTCTTCCTCATTAGTTTATAGTGTAATTATATGAAAGTTTATTGAAAAAGTAGGAATTGCATTTTACATAAAATTTATGAATGTATCGATGTAATTTTCGAAATTTTTAAGGAAACATGGAATAATCATGCAAATAGCCGTCACCGCTTCCAGCCCCTTAACATAAGTTACAATACGTGCGGGGGAGGAGGGTGTAACTGAATGAATGGCTCTCATCATCGTTCTCTTTTAACAAACCGAGAACGTGAAATATTTGCGCTTTTATTAGCTGAAAAAACAACGAGAGATATTGCAGAGCAGCTTGGTATTAGTGAAAAAACAGTGCGGAATCACATTTCCAATACAATTCAAAAGCTAGGTGTAACGAATCGATCTCAGGCGTTAATTGAGCTGTTACGCTTGGAAGAATTTAAATTAGACTAATGGACACTTGCTATTTCGTGAAAAAAACGACAAAATAGAACTATTCAACGTATTTTTAGGAGTGAAATAGTTATATGTCGGATGAAGTAACAAAGCACTCACCTGAAACCGTTGCAACGGTTGAAAAGGAATTACGCTATATAGCGGCCATCGTGAAGCAAAAGGGAAGAGAAATTGTTTCCGACTATGCGATAACGCCGCCACAATTTGTTGCATTACAGTGGTTAGAAGAGCTTGGTGATATTACAATTGGCGAATTATCAAACCGTTTATATTTAGCCTTTAGCACAACAACAGATTTAGTGGATCGAATGGAGAAAAATGAATTAGTCAAGCGTGTGCGTGATGAAAATGATCGCCGTGTTGTTGTCGTTCATCTTCTCGAAAAGGGCGAACGTATTATTCAAGAAGTTATTGAAAAAAGGCAGCAATACTTGCAGGAGATGCTTGTTGGTTTTAATGAACAAGAAGTCGCGCAATTATCAAGCTATTTAGAAAAACTACATGTACACATGAAACAGGATTGAGGCGGAAAGTATGAATGCCCCGATAGGCGTTATTGACTCAGGAGTAGGCGGTTTAACCGTAGCAAAAGAAATCATGAAGCGATTGCCAAACGAAACGATCTATTATATTGGCGATACAGCAAGATGTCCGTATGGTCCAAGAAGTCGTCAGGAAGTACGGAATTTCACTTGGCAAATGGCAAAAGCACTCGAAAAAATGAATATTAAGATGCTCGTTATTGCTTGTAATACAGCGACTGCAGTAGCACTCGAAAGTTTACAAAGAAATATGCCTTTTCCGGTACTAGGCGTTATTAATGCTGGCGCACGTGCAGCTGTAAAAAAGACGAAGCGACATGAAGTCGTTGTGCTTGCAACAGAAGGAACAATTAAAAGTGGGGCGTATGAAGAAGCCTTATTATCACTTAATACGTCAACACATATTATCCCACTAGCATGTCCAACATTCGTACCACTTGTAGAAAGTGGCGAATACAAAGGTGACTTTGCAAATAAGTTAATAGCTGAAGGCTTAAAGCCGTTGAAAAATCGACAATTTGATACGGTTATTTTAGGGTGTACACATTACCCTATTTTACAAAAACAAATTGAAGCTGTTGTCGGAGGAGATGTGAATGTGTTATCTTCTGCGGAGGAAACAGCAAAAGATGTTCAAGAAATGTTAGCGTATAACGGCACTTTAGCAAATGCTGATGCGGTGCCTGCCCATAAATTTTTTGCATCTGGTTCTGTTCCAATTTTCCGTTCAATCGCTGAGAATTGGCTGGAGCAAGGTACTCTTGACATAAAACGTATGACATTAAAATAAAAAATCAGCTTAGCAACAGGCTAGGCTGATTTTTGCCGTTTTTTTAGCTATGTACATAAACGTCCGAGTACTTTTTTGATGGCACAAATTGTGATAAGATGAGGGCGCGAAAGTTTTTAGGAGGAACGAATGATATGACAAGATTTGATGGAAGAAATGCAGACGGGCTACGACCTGTAAAAATGGATACAGAGTATCTATTACACCCAGAAGGCTCCGTATTAATTCAAGTAGGTAATACAAAAGTAATTTGCACAGCAACAATTGAAGACAAAGTACCTGGCTTTTTACGTGGCCAAGGGAAAGGATGGATCACAGCCGAGTACTCAATGCTTCCTCGTGCAACCGCTCAACGTACACCACGTGAATCCTCACGAGGAAAAGTCAATGGCCGTACGATGGAAATTCAACGCTTAATTGGGCGTGCATTACGTGCTGTTGTCGATTTAGAAGCCCTTGGAGAACGCACTGTATGGATTGACTGTGATGTTATTCAAGCTGATGGTGGCACTCGTACAGCATCTATTACAGGAGCATTTGTTGCAATGACACAGGCAATTGCTAAGTTTGCTGAAGAAAAGCCATTTGAGAAGTTCCCAGTAACAGACTTTTTAGCGGCAACAAGTGTTGGCATTGTAGAAGAACAAGGTGCCATTCTTGATTTAAATTATGTAGAAGATGTGGCTGCTGCTGTTGATATGAATATTGTGATGACAGGCACAGGGCGATTTGTTGAAATACAGGGTACAGGTGAGGAAGCTACCTTTTCTCGTGAAGAACTGAATGAATTGTTAGCATTGGGTGAAAAAGGCATTCAGCAATTAGTAAATCTTCAAAAAACAACGCTTGGTGAACTGGCCAACAAAGTCGGAGGGAATCAATAATTATGAAACAAGTAGTCATCGCCACAAAAAATAAAGGAAAAGCAAAAGATTTTGAAGCATTATTTGGTCCACTAGGTTATGAAGTAGTGACAATGTTTGAAGTAGCACCAGAAATGGAAATAGAAGAAACTGGTACAACATTTGAAGAAAATGCAATCTTAAAAGCAGAAGCGTTGGCGAAGGAACTTGGCACAATTGTGATTGCAGATGATAGTGGCTTAGCAGTGGATGCATTAAATGGTGAGCCAGGCGTGTATTCTGCCCGCTATGCTGGCGATCATGACGACGAAGCAAACATGGTAAAATTGTTAGCTAATTTACATGGTGTCGAAGATGACAAACGTACTGCCCGTTTTTGCTGCTGCATTGCAATTGCAGGACCTGATTTTGTAACGACAACGGTATTCGGCACATGTGAAGGGGTTATTGCACATGAAAAACGTGGAACGAATGGATTTGGCTATGATCCAATCTTTTTCGTACCAAGCTTAAATCGTATGATGGCTGAGCTTTTACCAGAGGAAAAAGGCTCTATTTCTCACCGTGGCAATGCCATTCGCAAGTTAAAGGAACAATTACCGAATCTTATAAAATAAGAGGTGATATCCATGAAAATACTTGTTATGAGCGATACACATGGTGATAGCCATGTCATCGAAAAGGTTAAAGGTTTTTATCCTGAAATAGATGTTGTCATTCATTGTGGAGATAGTGAACTTCCTTTCTCACATGAGGCATTAAAAGGTGTGAAAAAAGTAAGAGGAAACTGTGATCGTGAAACAGCTTTCCCCGAAGAGGAAATTTTCACAGTCAATGATGTTAAAATTTTTGTGACGCATGGCCATTTATTCAATGTGAAAAATTCCATCTTATCATTAACCTATCGAGCCAAAGAGGTGGACGCACAAATCGTATGCTTTGGTCACTCTCATATCCTTGGTGCCGAAATGATTGATGATATTTTATTTTTAAATCCTGGAAGCTTATTAAAACCACGTGGTCGTAAAGAGAAAAGCTTTGCGGTTGTGGAAATCACTGCAACCTCTTTTAAAGTCGCTTGCTTGACAGATGATCATCAAAGTATTGCGACTCATATTTTTCAACGAAATTAACATAAAATAAAAATCCGCATAACATTAAAGTTATGTGGATTTTTATGTAGGCTTTCTAGTGGTAAATTTGACTAGGAATGATTAATGTTGAAATAGCAAAAATAAATCAAAAGGCAATAAAGGAGAAAACATGGAAAAGACAATTGGCTGGCA
Source organism: Lysinibacillus sp. FSL K6-1151 (assembly GCF_038630755.1). NCBI lineage: Bacteria > Bacillati > Bacillota > Bacilli > Caryophanales > Bacillaceae > Lysinibacillus > Lysinibacillus sp. FSL K6-1151. The sequence continues at coordinate 3,328,809 of NZ_CP152040.1, read as the reverse complement.
TTTTGATAATAGTTATGTTCGACTACCAAGTATTATGTATTCCGATATTTCGTTAAATCCTGTTCGTTCACCAAAGCTAGTTCTGTTAAATGAAGCTGTTGCAGTGTCACTTGGATTAGATGCTCAAGCTTTACAGAGGGAAGAAGGAGTCGCTATCTTAGCTGGCAATAAAATCCCAGAAGGTGGCGAACCAATTGCACAAGCCTATGCAGGGCATCAATTTGGTCATTTTAATATGTTGGGTGATGGTAGAGCACTTTTATATGGAGAACATATAACACCTCAACAGGAACGGTATGATATCGCACTAAAAGGTTCTGGTAGAACACCTTATTCTCGTGGTGGAGATGGACGAGCTGCGTTAGGGCCAATGCTAAGGGAGTACATCATGAGTGAGGCGATGTTTGCGTTAGGGATTCCCACATCACGTAGTCTTGCAGTAGTGGCTACAGGTGAAATGATTATGCGAGAAACTGAATTACCAGGAGCAATTGTCACGCGAGTTGCCAGCAGTCATTTGCGAGTAGGGACCTTTCAATATGCCGCACAATGGGGAACAGATGAAGAGCTCCAGCGCTTGGCTGACTATGCATTAGAACGTCATTTCTCAGCTGATACTGGCACTCAAAATCGTTATCTTTATTTGCTAAAGGAAGTCATGAAGAAGCAGGCATCCTTAATAGCACAGTGGCAGTTAGTGGGCTTTATTCATGGAGTCATGAACACAGATAATATGACCATTAGCGGTGAAACCATTGATTATGGTCCTTGCGCTTTCATGGACACCTATGATCCCGCGACTGTATTTAGCTCTATTGATCGGCAAGGTCGTTATGCTTATGGCAATCAGCCCAACATTGGTGGCTGGAATTTAACACGCTTAGCTGAGACGTTACTCCCTTTCATTCACGATGATCAAGAAGAAGCTATTCAATTGGCACAAGACACGCTACAACAATATCCTCACTTCTACGTTGAAAATTGGTTAAAGGGGATGCGTGCAAAGCTAGGTATTTTTAATGAAGAGCAAGAAGATGTCCAGCTTATTGAAGGGCTTCTACAGCTTATGCAACAATACGAAGCAGATTATACGAATACGTTTATCGCTTTAACCTTTGAGCAAATGGAAGATACCCCATTAATGAATGCATCAGCGTTTCAAGAATGGCATCAAAAATGGACGGAGCGATTAGCGAGACAGCAGCAAACGAAAGAAATGTCACAACAATTAATGCGTCAACATAATCCTGCTGTTATTCCTCGCAATCACAGGGTAGAAGAAGCTTTAGAAGCAGCTGTAGAACGAGACGACTATCGTGTTATGAATAATTTATTAAAAGTCCTTGCTCAGCCTTATGCCCATACGAAAGAGCAACAAGAATATGCTGCATTACCTGAACCGTCTAATCAACCATATCGTACTTTTTGTGGCACATGAGTAAAAACGAGAGACATTCATTCTCTCGTTTTTTATTGTATATAGGCACTCTACAGAATCCGACCGCATACTCTATGTATGAATAAAGATAAAGGAGAATGGGGTCGGTGCATAAATTTTCAAAAGGTTGGTTTGTCAAAGAGTTACGAGCTCATGGGATAATGGTTCATCCTCAATTTAAAAACCATTTAGGCTTATTTAAAGAATCTGAATTACGAAATTTATATTATCGGTATGTTGAAATAGAATATGCTGAGCAAGATCAATAGTCCAGTTGTTTGAATAACTCCTTTCTAGGAAAAGCTAGTAGTTAGAAAGGAGTTTTTCTATGTGGATGATGACACAGACATGGCAAGATGTTCTATTTTTACACTGGCCCATAGACCCCAAAGAGTTAGAAAAACATCTACCTGAGGAACTAAAACTTGATCTCTTTGAACAAAATGCTTGGCTAAGTGCTGTCCTTTTTAAAGTTCATCGACATCGACTACGATTTCTACCAACCATTCCTGGGATGAATATCTATTTACAATTGAATGTCCGAACATATGTAGAGTATAACGGCATGAAAGGCATCTATTTTTTTCATTTAGATGTCACGAATTATTTCGTGTCAAAAATCACGGCATTAGGTAGTTTACCATACCGCTTCTCCAAAATCTTAGCAAAACAAAGAGAAAATCACTTTTCATATACAAGCCATTACAAAGCCTGTGACGAAAGATTAAGGGTTACTTATACAATAGAAGATCACACGAATACTAATTTTGACCAATGGATTGTAGAACGTTATCATTCATGGGCCAAGTGGAAGGATACCCTTTTTCGAATTGATATCCACCACTCACCATGGGAATTACAGCGGGCAAGCGCAACGATTCACAGTAATACATTAGCTTCTTTTATGAAGGGGAATTTTCAGGGAATGCAGCCTATTGCTCATTTTGCTAAAAACAAAGTAGCGAAAGTTTTTCCACCAGTAGTTGAACGCAAATAAATGGGATTTTTACATTAAAAAAGATAACAAAATTGCATCACAATGGCGCCAGCAATCATATCTGACATGGCTAGAGCTTCTGCTTCAATTTCATCAAAAACGTCTATATCAGCTTGATAATCTTTCTGGATCATCGTCACGGCTTCATTTTTCGTTAAAGCTAAATGCGTATAAAACATTTTTTGGACAGCCTCTCTACTTAAGTAAGGATTAATCGTATGCAAAAATAGCGCAATATCATCTGCATTGCGATACCATTCCTTCTCTTTTGCTTCCGCTGTGGTAGCCTCTCCTTTAGAAGCAGCTGTCACTAATTGAGCAGCCAGCAGCAGATGTTCTTTAATTAATGCTGTATATCGATCTGCTATAGAGTCGCCGTAAAAGGGACGTAGACAATTTCCTAAATCAGTCGCATTTCGTAACAGACGCTGCTGCACAAAAGGAAGATCAGGTAAATTGAAGACAATGCTAATAATCGTCATTCGCGTCCAATTGACATGCTCCATCCAAAGTAAGCGATTCATCGCCATAAAATCAGCTTCGGCTTTACTGATACAGCGCCGGTAATCATGTGCATGTAAAAAGTGACGAATCGGTGCCGTATATTGAGTAGAGGGGGCTTGATACAGCTGGCTTAATGAAAACCCATTTGAATAGGGGGACAAGGCTTCACTCCTTCTTGTTCTTTCTCCTACAGTAGCATACTCTAAGGAAACTCTGGGTATGAAGAACAAGTAAGGAAGAGCAAATGACAAAACTACTCTTCATACATCATTTTCTTTGTCATGCCGCCATCGACCGTAAGATTAATACCTGTCACAAAATGATTTACGGGGTTTGTTAAATAGAGACAAGCCTGTGCGATATCTTCAGGCACACCAACCCTTCCTGATAAATGCTGTACATGATCGACTGGTCGAAGTGCCTCATAATCGCCTGTTTCAATCCAGCCAGGCGAAATACAATTCACCGTGATTTGATCAGGACCTAAAGACCGCGCTAAAGCATGTGTTAACGCCACAATACCACCTTTTGTAGCCGCGTAGGCTTCTGTATTAGGTTCTGACATCTCAGCCCGTGTAGATGCTAACGAAACAATCGAACCACCTTTCACATTGTGCCTCATCACCTTCGCAGCCTCTCTGGCACAGAAAAAGGCACTCGTTAAATTTGTGTGTAGTAGATGATTCCACTCCTCAAACGTCACATCATAAGGAGAGATATGCTGAAACTGCCCAGCATTATTAATTAAAATATGAATAGTCCCATATTGCTCAACAGCTCGTTGCATTAACTGAACGATATCCTGTTCCTTCGTTACATCTGTTTGAACAAATAAAACAACGTAGCCTTGTGCAAGCATATCCTGTTCTAATTGTTGACCTAAACCGTCATTTAAATCAGCAATTACCACCTTTGCGCCATGCCGTGCATATGCAAGTACAATCCCTTTGCCAATCCCTTGTGCGCCACCTGTAACAACAACGACCGAATCCTTAAACATCTACATACCTCCCAATTTTTTATCGCCAATAGTGTAGCAAATATTTTCATATTCGTCTTCTTGAGAGGAGTAAGACATGGTATAATCGAAGCTGTGGCAACATATGATGAACAATATGAGGCAAACCTTGCCTACATAGTAAAATTAATGTTGACATTATGCCATAAAGTACATATAATAAGTATTGTCCTTCCTATGAAATACATAGAAACGACACCATGTCTCAGTAGCTCAGCTGGATAGAGCAACGGCCTTCTAAGCCGTCGGTCGGGGGTTCGAATCCCTCCTGGGACGTCAATAACAAATCAAAGGTTAATTTTTAACCAAATTGAAAAGCGCTTGAAACCTTATGAACAATAGGTTTTGAGCGCTTTTTTTGTTTATATTAATATTTTTAAGAATCGCATAGAATAACATATAAAAAATAAATTAGGTAAACAAAATGTAAACATGGTGAACAAAGAAATTAAAATGGAACAGACGAATTGATAAAAGATCCTACAGTTAAAGATCGTTATACAAAAGAATTTGTTTCGTTTAAAGAAGGACAAAGAGTTAGGGTTGCAATTCAAAAAGGGAGTTCATGGTCAGGGTCATATTCAAAGTATGATTGGATTATAGTATCAATGTTCCCTGTATTTTAAATTTATGTTACAATCTATATTATGGAAATTTTTAAAGAAAGTGACTATGGGATGGGAAATAATAAAATTATACAAAATGTGAAACAAACTATTTCTGGGATTGAAATTGGGTATTTTACCACTGCCAAGAGTTATATTTACGATGAATATTTTAAATATTTTAATGATGAGGATCAAGAAACTAAAAAATATGCATTACTACTTTTTACATGCATGTTAGGTAACTGGTATAATAAATCGACTTTTGTCTTTAAACCTGAAAAGGAACGTTTACAATATAACAATGAAAAAGGAGCAAAATTTTTTAATTTTGAGGACTATATAACTTCATTGTTAGATAACTATCAAAATATTAAACGAGAATTTCCTTATATGTTTGAAATTATTGTTGTTTATTTACTTCTGATAGAGAAAGATAAACATTTGAGTTATGAAGAATGGTTTCCGGAAATTAATCCAGAAATATTTAAAGAACTCAGGGAGGAAATTTTAATTCCCAACAGAAATTTGGTCAATGATTGCCATCCAATAAAATATTTATTTAGAGAAGTTGGAATAAAACCTTTTTTCAAAGGTGATTTTTTTTAATGAATAAATACTAAAACCACATTCAAAAAAGAGTGTGGTTTTTATTTTGTTAATTCATAAAAATAAATAGAAAATGAATTTCTTAATACTAGGGAAGTTCGCAAAAAAAACAGTGTGAATTGATCAAAAGCGTTGATTACTTCCATCCTATTTGTCCCATGATATGGATAGATGGGGGGTGTTGGTTAATGGATTATGAATATACTGTAAAGTTTTACTTTGAAGAAAGTCGTGAAGAAGAATATAAAATCAAGACTAATATTGGACAAGAAACTTTTGCAGAAGAAATTACTAATGGATTCAATGAGAAGTCCTGGTATTCATTTACTGAAACAGAAAATTATAAAACGGTATTAATTAATACTAAAAATGTTTATAAGGTATCAGTAGTGCAAGACACTGTAGAATTTGATTAATCATAATAAGTCACATCCAAAGGTAGTGACCTTTTAATGTTAAAGTTTTAGTTATGCAGCTAATTGGCTGGCATGAGTTCGGTAATTTACTGGGCTCAAGCCAGCCAGTTTTTGTTTTAATTCGTTCATTATTGTAGTAATCGATAAACTTCTCTATTTTCTTTTTTAACGCTTCATAGGAGATTCATTCTTCCCCGTCATATATTTCTTGTTTGAGTAAATCAAAGAAGTTATCCATTGCGGCATTGTCTGCACAAGTTGTTTTACGAGATATGCTTTGGAAAATCTTGTTTTGTTTTAATGTTTGCCCCCACGAATTATGTTGATAATGCCACGCTTGATCTGAGTGAATGGTCGTATGGTATTTTACACGTTCATGAATGATTAGGAGCACTAACCCATCACAAAATCGAGTGTCGGGCATTTTGATATGCTAAAGCAATAATCTCACCATTATATAAATCCAGTATTAGGCTTTTTCGTCTATATGTCTGTTACGACTTTTTGAAGGGTATACGGTACTGAAACGACGGTTTAAACGTTCCCAAACAGTGCCTTTATATAATTTATAGCGTGATTTGCGTACGAATTTCTCACATTTGAAGGAATTAAAGAGAAGGAATCCTAACTCTATATGAAGAAGTAGTAACTTGTTGAGATGACTCAATCATTTTTAATTAAGGAGGAACTTTTTTGCAATTACTTTTTAAATATAATTGGATGGTAAGAGAAGACTGGTTTCGTTGGTGTGACGAGTTGAGTGAAGAAGAGCTTTTGCAAAACCGACCTGGTGGAATGGGAAGTATATTACATACACTTTTCCATATAATTGATGTCGAATGGAGTTGGATACGACTTTTACAAGGTAAAACTGATTTTCAGGAGAGTTTTGAGGAATATAATAGCTTGGAAAAGGTTCGTAAATTGGAAGCTGAATTTCATTTAGAAGTAGAAAACTTTGTAAACCAATGGGACGACAGTATGGAAGAGCGTTTACTCCATAATACATTAGCAGATGGAAGGATTGAGACACATACATGGGGTGAAGTCATTCGCCATACGATTGCACATGAAATCCATCATATAGGACAGTTATCAATTTGGGCTAGAGAGATGGGAAGAGAGCCTATCTCTGCAAACCTAATTAGACGGGGTCTCTCTTCATCATTGAAGGGTTAGAGGTAGGGACCAAATAAATATAAATAGATGGAAAGATTTAATAAGTTTTTAATATACCGATTGATAAAAAGCTATAAAAATAGGTTTTAGATAGAGGAAAATGAAAACATAGTAATGGATAGAAAAAGTAAAAATAGCTTTGATATCAGACACTCTCGCATGAGGGTGTTTTTTTATTGATAGGAGTAAAAAATGTAGAAATATGAAAATAATCATAGAATTACCTCGATTATCCATGTATATTTGTGGAGAAGGGAGTTTGAATAAATGAAAAAATTGCTTATTTTACCACTTATTTTGCTACTAGGTATTTTGTTAGTAGCTTGTAGCCAAGGTGATGAGAGTGGTAAGAAAAAAGAAGGTGCTGAAAAAGCATCAGAAGAAACATTAAAAGTGGATAAAGGACTTTTAAATGTTGAAGTTACCATACCGGCTACACTTTACAAGGGACAAGACATAGATTCTATTATTTCGGAGGCAAAAAATAGTGGAATTAAGGAAGTTATTAAGAATGATGATGGATCTTTAACTTATAAAATGTCTAAATCCGAGCACAAAAAAATGATGAAGGAATTAAAAGAAAGAATAGTAAAAAGTGTAGAAGAACTTAAAACAAGTGAAGATTTTGCTTCTATAAATGATGTGGCTTATAACAAATCTTTTTCTGAGTTTACACTCACAGTAAATAAGGAAAAGTTTGAAGGTAGTTTCGATGCACTGGCATCCTTTGGGCTTGCTTTAGCAGGCATGTACTACCAATTATTTAACGGTGCAGACGTTGAACATTATAAAGTCACAGTATATATTAAAGATGAATCAAATGGAGAAGTATTTGATACTATGGTTTATCCAGATGAATTAAATGAAAATAACGATAAGTAACTTGAAGAGCACCTAATATACAGGAGGAGTTGTCATGAAAAAGCTAGGATTATTATTATTGGTGTCTATTTTATTGGTAGCTTGTGGTCAAAGTGATAAAAACAGCAGTTCAGATAACAAAACAAAAGAGTCTGTTGAGAAAAATGCAGAGGAAGAAGTTAAGGCATCTGAAAATAATGAAGAAAATGAACCAGAGGTAGAGGAAGTTCTGACGATTACTAAAGGTAATGTATTAGTAGTTGATAATTATGCAGAAATCACAATTAACAACAATATTTTTGGTAAACAAATTTCACCACCAAATCCAAGTTCTGTGTATACATATTACAAAAATGAAGAGGAGGGGGAAGTATACTTAGATACAATTATTTCAGTAAAAAGTTTACTAACAACAGGTCAAACATCTAATGAATTTGTAGATGTAAAAATTATTTATGATGGAAAATACGAATACAAGACTTTCTCAACAATAGAAAATCGAGGTGGATCAGATTTCACGTTTACAAATATTACATCAATTGAACCTCTGAAAAATGGTACACTACATTTTTTAGCTTCCGTTCCAGAACAAGTAGAGCAGGATGGGAAGCCGCTTAAAGCGATAATTACTGTAAAAGGGAAAACGTATGAACAAATAATTAGATAGCTATTTATTGTATTAAGCACTCCTATTTGGGTGCTTTTTACTATGTTAAAAAGAGACAGCAACTATTCGAACAGTAATCCAAATCGACGATCGTTTGAGCCAGCCATGAGAGTAATACAAGGCTGTTCAACTTATCTTTATATCTCCTAAAATAGGAAGCAATCAAGCTTCAAGGTAGCTACAGTTACCTCAAAAGTATCTAATAGTATAGTTTTGTTCGGCACACAACTCTCCGACAAGGAGGATAAAAAACATTTAGCGTGAAGCCATCTAGATGGTAATAAATCTTCTTCAAATAACATAGTAGTCATTTTAAATATCGTTTGCTACGTTCATGAGAAAACAATATGTGTAGACGAATATGCTTTGTTAAGATTAATAACATATTAAAAAAGTTTGCTAAGGTATAGTGAAAAATTTACTTGTTTAAAATAAGTTCATTCTTTGGGAAAGTAGCTTAGCTATATTTATAAATGCAATGTAGATGTCAGATTTTCTTTTCCTAGTTATTTAGCTTTATTGCAAGGACATTTTTTTAATTTGATTTATACTATTAACACTTAAAATGATTATTTTGTATTGAGTGGAATTTCCTAATTATGATACCATATAGATTAATACATATATGGAGGAATTATTATGGAAAAGAGTAAAATAAAGTTATTATTACTATGTTTATTGTATATTTTAATTCTATCAGCATGTAATCAGAAAGAAGAGCGTGTTGATAAATCAGGTGAGAATGAACAAGAAAAAGTAGAGACTTTACATCAAGAGGAAAAAGCAGTAACAACAAATCAAGATAATTTAGCTATCGAGAAAGCTTCCACTAATGAAGAGACTGATGAAGACAATCATTTAAATACATCTTTGACAGTAGTTTTAGAAGATGTTATTCCTAGAGATCCTAGTACTGATAATAATGTCTATGGATATGAATTAAATTTTATTATGAAATATATAAATCACACAGATAAAGACATTAAAGGATTTTTAGCAGAAACATATTTTTATGATATGTTCGGCGAGTTAGTATACAAGTCAGCAATGAAATATGAATGGGATGTTATTCCTGCAAATGGTTCTACAAACTTTAATACTGCTGTTGATTTAAATCAATTCAATGATGTAGATATGCGCTTTTATAATTTACCATTTGAGAATATGACTTTTAGCTATAAAATTAAATCCATAATCTTTACGGATGGAACAAGTATATAAAGCCTTACAATATGTTTATAAGATAACTTTAATTATCAAATAGTTTTTACATTCTTGCTTCTTGATTAAATAACTATTTATATAAATTAGCAAAAGTGTGTCGTTAATCGATAACATGAATCTGGATTTTTTTATAATACAATCCCATCACTACTGAAGGAGTAACGAAGATAAGCTTTACCAAACTCAGTTGAGAATAGATAAGTATACCCTTTCCATTCTCGCTCCTTACTAGATTACAGCAAGCAGTCGATAAAGCTTGGTTTGACAAAAAATGAACTGATTAAAGGAAAGCTAGAAGGTTTAAGATTATTTTTCGCAATTTCAATCATAGATGCAGTATCGCTAGACTACTTGAATAAAAAAAACCCCATAAAAGTTTAAATTAGTATCTGACTTTTATGGGGTTAGTTCATATGATTCTCTGTTTTTGGAAGGGAATTACTCCATTATTATTAATTAATTGCTTGTAATGAGTCTAACCCTTCTTTAAGATATACAAAACTTTTATATTTTATTACATTACTATCTACCGCCATCAAAGAATTTAAATATCTCTTTAATTCATTAATATAAGCACTTGTAAAATCGAATAAATCGAAAGTATGTACCCATTCATTATTACCAGATAATTGACTGTAGTTCGTAATAATGAGATTATGACCTTTCTTTTCAAAGCTAATAATATTAGCGTTTCCAAATGGGTCTAATTTTTGTACTTCATTTGTTTGATGAAGTCGTATTAATAACTCATTTAATTCAATTACAATAGTACTGTGCATAGTTGTAGAAAAGAGTAATTCTTCGACATCTCCATCACTAACTAATACTTCTAAATAACTATCGAAATAGTAATCATAACCAAGATCCTCGTTTTTTAAAACAAATATATCTTCATCGACATTAAATTTTATTCGCATGTAGTGCTCTCCTCTAATTATCTTTTAGTGATGACTGATTTCCCACTGGTTGGGTAAGAAGTTTTTATAACATAATTATCTGTCACAACTGTTGTCATTTCATCAATACCATATTTATTAGGTTTATATTTATATACCATAGTACCATCTTTTGGATTAACACTTGCTAATTGTCCTTTTTCTAGAGACTCCATAATTAAATTTTTAATTTTCGCCTCACCAAGGTGTTTTGGAAAAAGTGTTGTCCCTTTTGTAGCAGCAGTTCCTGACACATGTCTTTTATCAATATGTTGCCATCCAGTCTTAGAATTTCCATCCATTAAGATTCCTCTGCTATTAAACTTTTGAACTTTCCCTAATCCTGCTAATGCATTTACCTCATCCTTTTTACCGGATTTCTTCAATAAACTATAGATTTTCCCCGATTTTACGACTTTACCTGCTGGAAATAAAGAAATGATAGCAAGATTTATTTATGATGAAAAGCGAAAAATGAAAAACAGGCGACTTTATTTGCCATCTGTTCTATTTTTCTCTGCCATCTTTCAATATAAAACTTTCCTCGAATTGTGCATCTGGAATTTCTATCATTTTATTCAATTATGTCTAGCTTATTGGTTATATTGAACTAACGAAAATTGAAGTGAGAACAATAGCATTTCCTTAAAAAAGACGCCTAGTCCGATGAAAAGCTGGGAAAAGAACTGGCTTTTTCCCTAATTGTGGACTAACAAAATTTGACGAGGCAAGTTTTATAATGACATCAACAAGATGTTCTCACCATAACAAAAGGGTCACCAGCTGGAGGTGACCCTTTTGTTATGGTGCTGTAACGACATGATCGATAGTTGCCAATAATGAAGGCACTAGCTTATATTCGTTTTCTTACAGTGAAAGATGATTCATATTAATATTCTTTTTGCACGAAAGTTGCGCCTACAATAATTAAAAGAATAAATAGAACAACAATTAAAACGAATGTGGAACTATTATTTTTACCGTAGTCCATGCAATAACCTCCGCCATAGTCTTGACCAAAGCCTTGACTATAGCCTCCGTAACAACAATTAAAACCGCCTGTGTTTCCAAAGTATCCCATTGTGACCTCTCCTTTCTTCAATTTATTGTATGTGGGGATATTGAAAGGAGAGGGGTATTCGTCTAATTGATTATTCTATAATGACCCAATCCAGAATTGTAGCTAGTGTTTTAGCTTAAATGAAGCGGTGATGCTTTTATAAAAAAATAAATGTCAAGTTTCAAAAACGCCGCTTTTATTATTATTTAGTGTTAGTGCAATATGGGCGAACCAGCTTACCATTCATTGTTCAATTCATAAGACTACCCATTCTTTTTGCCTTTTTAATTTGCGCAGGTGAAAGTCTTCTGTCATCTCCTCAGCATTACGAATAGAATCTTAAAAAGTATAGAGGTGACCTTTCCTGTTTGGACCTACCATTTAATTTTCAACCTACAATGAAAATAGATGGATAAAATTCTTATCTATCATTTAAATGTGTGAAATATATCCATTGATTGTGACGAACTATCCTTCTTTTCTTCATCGAAAATGTAGGCGTTATCTAGATTTTCTTTTTTGTAGCAATGAGTGTAAACCCTAGTGAAAAATAGAGGAAACTTGCCACAATGGTGCTATACAACAATATCGTAATAGAAGTGGGAGCCCAAACTTTGATAAATGTCCAATTTAGGCCACCGAGTAAAATAGTGGGCGTAAAAAATATCGCGGCCAGTAGTGTAGTAGCGAGTACAAAATGTACAGATAAAAGGAATATTCTTTTGTAATTTAATTTTGCCAAACCACGTTGCTTGTTATAGAGGCTTTGAATATTTTTAAATAATAGGTAACAGAAGAAAATACTAATTGCGATGACGATAGCACTTATAATTGTTACAATTTTATCTAGCTTTTGATAGCTACTAACATGTTGATTTTGAATCGTTTTGCCTTCCCATAAATCCATGACCCCTTGTCCAATCGCTGTTGTAAAACTTGTATTCATATTGACTAAAATAGCTACGCCTATTTGTTCATCTGGTTGCATGATGAAATATGAAGTAAAGGTTGGATTTTCACCAGCATGGTAAATATATGGTTTATTGTCCTTTTCAACAACTGCCCAACCGTTTGCATAAAAAGTATTCGTATCAAAAGGCTCCACTGTTTGATCGGGAATATGGGATTCTTGAATGAGATTGTTACTGAGTGAATAGATTTCGCTGTTTCCTAACTGTAATTTCAACCATCTCGCTATATCATTGGCGTTACTGATGATATAGCCAGCAGGGATATTCCCACTGTAGACAGGTGGTATATATGCCTGCTCTCTCATAAGGCCAATTTTATAACCAGAAGCCATATTACTAGATTGTACTTGATGAACCCCTACAAAAGATTGATCCATGTTAATAGGTTGTAAAATATTTTGCTGGATTTATTGATCAAATGGCTGTTTCGAAACATGCTCAATAATTAGTCCTAAGACATCATAATTAATCGTTGCATATTCAAAGGAGCTACCTGGTTTGCGATTTAATGGATGATCCAGTAATGTTTTGACCGTTAGCTCAAGGGCGTTATCAGCCGTGCTTTCTGGAATACGAGTAATTGAATTAGAGGGAATTCCGCTTGTATGTGACAATAACTGCTGAATTGTCATGACCTGTTCCTCCCCTTTATAGGCTAATGATAACCAAGGGATATATTTTTGAACATTATCAGAGCGTTTTAACAAACCTTGATTTTCTAATTGCAGAATAGCAAGCGCCGTAAATGCTTTAGAGGTGGAGCCTAGCTCAAAAAGGGTATGAGAAGTGACAGGCGTTTTTGTTTTCATATCTGCAAAACCAAAGCCCTTTTGATATACCGTTTTCCCTTTATCAACAATGATTACCGAAAGGCCTAGGATTTCGCTAATGGTTTGCTGTTCCTCAATAAATTGATCAATTTTCCTAATTGTATCATTTGATGCAGCCTGTACTAATTTGGGTATCAAAATATAAAAGATCAATATTACAGCAATCATCATCGATTTTTTCATTAATCGTGTCATGTTGTTTTCTCCTTAGAATGAAATATATTTGTTACAACATGGATTACTATAACAACCAAAATATGGTCAAACCATCGATTAGCATGACTATTCGAGGGATAACATGACAATTTTGTCACATCAGAAAACTCAAAAAGGGCTACTCCTATATCAATAGGAGAGCCCCAATAAAATTTATTTAGTTTGCTCTGGAAGTAAATCTTGCCCATTAATTATGAGTTTAGATGCAGAGATGAGAATATCTTTATTGGCCTCATAATAAGGATCTAAAATTTTATAGAAGGCTTCCCATTGCTCACCAGCTTTTTCTTCTTCCCCATCTTTCTCAAGGGTAACAGCTTTTTCATAGTGTTGTTTTAATTTTGTGTAATCCGATTGACTAATTTCGAATTCAATATCAGCCATATATTCTTCAAAGGAAATTTGTTCATATTTAAAATGTGAGTTCAACTTTTCGTAGAATTGATCCCAAAGCTTCATTGATAACTCTTCGTTTTTATCTTTATCTGCTTTTTGAGCTTCATCATAGATAGATTTTAACTCTGTGAGTTCCTCTTTTGTCAAATCTACTTCCATGTCCGCCATGTATTGCTCAAACGTTAGTGGCGGATACAGCTCTTGGTGATACGGCTCAAGGATCGTGTAAATTTTATCTATTTTTTCTTGTGCCATTTCCGTTTTATCTTCTTTTGTGAATTTTATCCATTCTGTATAAAGAGTTTTCAACTGCTCTTTATCTTGAGCTTTAATAACAATGTTCTTTTCAGTAAATGCTGCTTCATTGATAAATTCTTCAAACGGCTCAGGTTGCCAGTTTGCTAATTCATAGGGTCTTGTGATGTTATCCATCGCTTGATAGAGACGTTCCATTTCCTCATAATTCTCTTCTTTTCCTGCTTTTTTCATGTCATGAAAGAGTTTTTCTAATTGGATTAACTCTTCTTTCGTTACGCCCTTAGGTAGTGATTTTTTGTACACATCAAAGGTATAGAAGTCCGAGTAATCCTCTATAATGCTACCTTCAACTGAAATTTCCTGTCCTTCCACTAGCTTCAATTGCTCGATTTGCTGATCAGAGAATTTGTGTAACCCAATATAATAATTTTTGCCATCTGTACCTTTGATAGTAAGGCCATCACCACCAAAATATTTAACGGTACCTTGTATTTTTTGTTCTATTTGCATTATGACATTATTTGTTGTTTCCACAGATGTTGCACCAGCTTGCAGCGGTGTTAATACAGCCATTCCTAGTGTTAGTGCTGAAGCCAATAGCCATGTTTTTTTAACAGGTTTTTTCATGTTTATCAATTCTCCTTTAGGTTAACTTGTGTTACCAATAATTAGACGTTTTACCAATTGAAAAGGTTTTATCTTTTTTAAAAATTTTTAAAGAAATCAAAAGAGCGGAGTTCAAGACATGCCCTCTCTTTTTTAGTACCCGATTGCTTTGAAAAATAGCCATTATTTACAGTACAACTTACACAAAAGATTGGGTCTTATTTAGATTGAAGGAAGGAGTATATGTACAAGGACATGACGAAAGTGTTTTCTATAGGGAGAAAGAGAACTGAACGTTACTATTCTGCAAGGAGAGGAGCATTTTCCGTTACGACCTAGTACGTCCTTGGAATTGCACGAGTAACGAAGGCATTAGTGCAGAGTATGATGGTTTTAGCTTTGTGCTCCTAATTGTTAGCTTTAGGAGCACCTTCTGATGAACATCAATTGAATTCTAATGTTTAAAATGTTCCACTACTACTGACTATAGTGAAAGTCTACCGATTTCAGTGGGTAAGCGAGCCTTTTTGAGACCCTGCACGTAGAGATAGCGAAGGAAGTAGCTTAACGCCAATCCACAGGACAGCGGGTAGTCTGAAATGGAAATCATTATTTTTTATCTGTTTATGTTAAATCAGCTTTCATAAAAAGTGAATGCCCTTTCTACTGTTCATCCTGGAAATAGATTTTATAGAATTTACGATTCGTTGCCTCATCATAGCCAACTTCAATCAGCTCATCTATTTGATCGATATGTTGAATATTTACTTGTATTTCAATGTTGGCATCCAGTTTGATTTTACGTTTATACTTCTTCTCAGCCTTTTCTAAAGCACTGTCCGAAATGACTGTTTCATAGGGTTTGACTGAGTTGATGATGATATCTTTTTGGCTAGCATCTGCTTGCTCAAATACGGTGTCGATATAATGGTTTACTTGAAACTCCTCTTCATTTCTAAAATAATCTAGTGTTTTATTCAGAAGTCCCAGCTTCTCCGTGTTTGTATAATTTTCTTCCTTTAAGATGTATTTTTTACATTCAGCTAATGCTAAATCCGTTTTATGATAATGTTCATCTGCTGCTTTAATTTTTAAAAATCGTTCTTGCCAATAAACAATATCTTCTTTACGTTTCGTTTTCATAAACACAGCAGGTGCTTGATCTGGTCCCATATCAACAATGATAGCCATATTATTTATTTTCTTGACGTTAATACCATCAACGCCGTTGATAATCATTTGATTGTGGTCATTTTTTACATCTAAAAATATTTCTTTTTCATCAATTTTGACAATGGCAATAACTTTTTTAGCTTCATTCAATAGTAAACAATTTTCGAACAAACCAATAAACAGTTCACCGCTTTTGATGTTTGGATGTTGTGAGACACTATGTAAGTGCCTAGCCATATTTTGTGACTGTTCTAGAAAGTTACTGTTCTGTTCAAAAATAGTCTTAGAATACGTAAAAACTTCATTAAGCTCAATATTGGTTTCATGGAAAAATTCGTATTGCTGCTCCATATCTATTTTACTAAATGCAAGCTGTGTAAAGGCTGCTTCTAGCATGACTTCGGGTTGAGACAAGGCTTCTTCTCCTAAAATAAGTGTTTCGCTCACAAAATGTAGACTATATTGTGCTAATTTACTTTCACTGACTTCTAGCATAAATTTCACCTTCTAATTTTTCATAGTAGCTAGTATACCATATCCTATTTAATAGATTTCATTTATCCTAAACATTAAAGGTGGAAATAAGGCATGAGAGGGGAATGGGGAGTCCTGCTCATAACGCATGAAATCAATGTCGTTAAAGAAAATTGGATTTAGAAAGTAAGTAGAATCGATATTGAAGAATACTTAGGAAAGACAAGTCAACTTATCCAATACTACAACAATTTATTAATACCAGTTCTCAAATTATTTGAGGCTGGTTTTTTTATGACTATCAAAGATCAGATGTCTTGTTTTGTGAAGAATGTTGGGGATTAGAAGTTTAAAATGCCGTTGCTTAGATAATGCTAAAAACATGTAGGGATACTCTGTACGATTGTACTAAAGAGGGTGATCAATATGTGGGAAAAGGTGATTTCCTATGTGCCGCATTGGCAAGTTTTTTTTCAGGGCTTTTTAGCATTTTTCATTCCATATTTGATTTTCAAATTGTTTAATGGTTTTTTTATTGTCAAAAAGGGCAACGGCAAAATTGATATAAAAGAATATAGTGATCAAAGTGAGACGGTGCATAAACCTATTCAAAAAACGTTAGAGCAATTTACAGGTAATTACAGTGAAGATCTCTTACTAATGAGGAAAGAACTTGGTCATAATTGGGATATTCATTTCAGAGAATTTCACATTGGAAATACTGGTAATCGTGCAGCTATCGTTTTTCTTAAAGGGTTATGCGATAAAGAGCTGATTGACAAGCATATTTTAAAATCATTAATGAATGGACTTTCAGAAAGTTCCACGTTGATAAGAGGTTATGAATTACAACAATTGATTGCAAATGAAATCCTACCAGTGAGTGATCTTATAGATGAATCGAATGTCATGAATTCCGTGGGAAAGGTATTAACTGGCTCTACTGTATTAATTGTTGACGGTATACCGAGTGTATTTATCATTGGTACCGCACATGGAAAGACTCGAAATCTTGAGGAGCCTGTTTCTGAAGCATTGGTACGTGGACCAAGGGTGGGCTTCACGGAAAAATTAAGTGTCAATACTTCTTTATTGAGGCAACATGGTGAAAACCAACATTTATCTATTATTGAAATGGAAGTGGGGGAGCGAATAAAAAAACAGTTAGTCTTAGCCTATATAGATGAAATTGTGGAACCTGATCTCGTCAAAGAGGTGAGGAAACGGATTGAAACGATCAATTTGGATGATGTAGCTGAATCAGGTTATATTGAGCAATTGATTGAGGACAATTATCTTAGTCCGTTTACGCAAGTACAGAGTACCGAGCGTCCTGATCGTGTTGTTGCAGCTTTACTGGAAGGACGAGTTGCAATTCTATTAGACGGCACTCCCTTTGCTTTAATTGTACCTGTCACATTTAATATGTTATTGCAATCACCAGAAGATTATTATGAACGTTGGTTGCCTAGCTCTCTTATCCGTTTGCTTCGTTATTTTGCTGCAGGTATCACTTTATTTGGACCATCCTTGTATATTGCTTTTGTGTCGTTTCATCAGGGGTTAATCCCCACTAAACTAGCGTTGTCTATGATGGGGACAAGGCAAGGGGTACCCTTCCCAGCATTAATCGAAGCTCTCATTATGGAGGTTGCCATTGAAATACTACGAGAAGCGGGCCTTCGCTTGCCTAAGCCGATTGGTCCGACAATGGGAATTGTTGGGGGGCTTGTCATTGGAGAAGCAGCAGTACAGGCAGGAATTGTTAGTCCAATTATGGTTATTGTTGTTGCATTAACGGCCATTTCTTCCTTTGCTATTCCTCAATATAATGCTGGCATCACGCTACGAATGCTGCGATTTGTCTCAATGTTTTCTGCTGCTTTATTTGGACTATATGGCATCATCCTATTTTTCTTATTCCTTTGCAGTCATTTAGTGAAACTAAAGAGCTTCGGCGTACCATATCTTAGTCCTACTGTTCCGTATAGAGCAGGTGACTGGAAAGACTTTATGGTTCGTATGCCGTTCAGGGTGATGAAACATCGTCCGAGATTATTAAAGCCAAAAGATTCTATCCGCAAAGGGAAATAAGAGGAAAGGAGAAAAACAGCCTTGAACAGCACTTTAAAAGATAAAATAACGACATCACAAGCAGTTGTTATTATTATTAACTATATTCTTGCCACTGGAATTCTTACCTTACCTCGTGCATCTGTAGAAAAAGTAAAAACGCCGGATGTATGGATTAGTGTTTTTTTAGGTGGAGTTGTTGCCATGATTGCGGGCGTAATTATTGTCAAGCTAAGCCAACAATATCCTGACAAAACATTTTATCAATACAATCAAGATATTATAGGGAAATGGTTGGGCTCATTCATAAGTATATGTGTAATTGTCTACTTTTTTACCATTTCTGCTTTTGAGGTTCGCATAATGGCTGAAGTAACCTCTCTCTTCTTATTAGAAGGAACACCTACATGGGCTATCATTTTGCCCTTTTTGTGGGTAGGGATTTATTTGATTAGTGGTGGCATCAATACAATTGCTCGTTTGTTTGAAATCATTTTCCCTATAACCTTTGTGATTTTTTTGCTCGTGGCCTTTTTAAGCTTAGGAATCTTTGAAATCGATAATCTTAGACCAGTATTAGGTTTGGGTGTTGTACCCATGTTAAAGGGGATCAAAACAGCGACACTGGCATTTTTAGGTCCTGAAATTATGCTGCTTATAGTAGCATTTATGTATCCATCAGATAAATCAAAAGCTGTAAAGGTTGTACTAGTGGGCATAACGATTCCTTTACTTTTTTATGTTATTACAGTTGTTATGGTTATTGGAGCTTTATCCATTGAAGGGGTTATGACAAGGACATGGCCCACGATTGAATTGATGCGAAGTTTTGAAATTCCTGGATTAATTTTTGAACGCTTTGAGTCGTTTTTACTGGTCATCTGGATTATGCAAATATTTGCTACCTTCTCGATTACCTATTATGCAGCTGCTTTAGGATTAGCTCAACTTTTTAAGAAAAGTATGAATCCTTTCTTATACGGATTATTACCGGTTATTTATATCATTGCGATGACGCCAAAAAATATTAATGATCTTTTTACATTTGGCGATAAGATTGGCCATGCTGCACTAATTTTATTTGGTGCCGTACCTATAATTTTACTCCTTATATCGAAATGGAGAGGAAATAAAGCATGAAGCGAAAACATCAATATATCCGATACCTTCTATTAATGACTGTATCCTTTCTTCTTACTGGTTGCTGGAGTAGTAAAGAGATTGAGGATTTAGGTATTATTGTAGGCACATCATTGGATTTAGAAACAGGTGATGTATCTTCTGAGGAGCAACAAGATGCTAGATATGCAAATAGGGATCTGCTAACAATTACCAATCAATTCATTACATCAGAGACAACAGTTTCTGGAACGAAAGAGGGTACCTTACCTGAAAAAGCATATAAAAATGTCACTGAAACGGGCGATGCGGTGTTGCCAACATTACGAAATATGCTTCTAAAAGTTGATAAACGCTCCTTTGCTGAACATTCCAAAGTGATTATTATTGGGGAAGATTTAGCCAGTACCGTCAATCTTCAACAAACACTAGATTTTTTTCTAAGAGAATTAGAAATACGACCGAGTGGCCTGCTCCTTATTGCTCAAAATCGTGCAAGTCAGGCACTTGAAACGAATGAACCAACGAAAATTCCAGCTTTTCAATTAGTGGAAATGATGGAGGGGCATGAAAGGACGACTAAGATTTTACCACCGATGACCGTTGCCAAGTTAGAAGGAAAGCTCTATTCAGACTCAAGCTTTTTATTGCAAAATGTGTTAGCGGAAGATGGGGAAGTAAGGTTTGCAGGAGCTGCTGTCATTGAAGGCAAAACGAAAAAGTTGCGTGGCTTTTTAAATGAAAGTGACTTGGAAGGAATTGCATGGATAACAGGCGAAGGGAAAGGTGGTTTAGTCAAAGGCTTTGATGAGGAGTCAGGAGCACCCATTATCTATGAAATTATTTCAGCTAAAAGTAAAATTATTCCTCTCATAAAGGACGATCAAATCTCTTTTACCATAAAAATTCAAACAGAGGGTAGAATCTCTGAACATTGGGTCCTATCAGATAAGGCATTTGACAATCGATTTTTGAAAAAAGCGGAGAAAGTATTTGAAAAAGAGATTGAACGATTAGTGAAGAAGGTTTTGGAAAAAACGCAACATGAATTTCAAACGGATGTTGCTGGATTTGGCAATAAAATAAGAATAGATTATCCAAAGGTATGGCAAAAAATAAAAAAAGATTGGGATCAAACATTTAGTGAGGTTCCAATCACATGTGAAGTGAATGTAACCATTAAAGATTATGGGACGTCAGGTGATTAACGAGGTTAATCATCTTTTTTTTGTCTATTTTGTATATACTGGAATTAAAGTCCGTATTATTAAACATTCGAAACGATGGGAGATAAAAGACATGCAATATATCGTTCAATCAATCGCTACAGTTTATAACAATCGGCAAATGATCAAAGATGATTATTGGGGAGAGATTATTTCAACTATTGAACTTGCTGATCATATCCAGGAGGCATCCTTAAAAGGAATAGGAGATTTTTCTCATCTAGAAATTATTTTTTATTTTGATAAAGTTACAGACGATCATATCCAATATGAGGCGAGACATCCTAGAAATAATCAAAATTATCCCGAGGTCGGCATTTTCGCGCAAAGGGGTAAGAATAGACCCAATAAATTAGGAAGTACAATCGTTGAGTTATTAGAGGTCAAACCAAGAGCATTAATCGTCCAAGGGCTAGATGCCATTGATGGCACACCTATACTAGATATAAAGCCTGTGATGAAAGAGTTTTTACCTAAAAAGGATGTTCAACAGCCAGCATGGTCAATAGATTTAATGAGGGCCTACTGGGGGTAATAAAGTTGTTAAAGCGAAGACATTTGAGTCTAAGAAAATTGTTGCATTATGCAATGGATGCAGAGCATACTTGTGTAGTAATCGAGGGGAGTTGCATGCTCCCCCTGAATTTTTATAGAATAATTCCCTCTTGATAAAGAATGCTAATGGCATGAGAACGATTTCTGGCATGTAATTTTTTGATAGCAGATTTGACATATTGGGTAATAGTTAATTCACTTAAATCCATAAAATCTGCAATTTCCTTCGTACTTCCCCCTTGTGCTACCTGTCTCATCACCTCCAGCTCACGTTTGCTAAGAAGGCCTTCCTTTTTGCTATTTCTAGTTTGCATGATAAGCTGACCAATAACATTTCCAAAAGCTGTCATGTCATCCAATAGCTTTTCATTTATAGCGATTTCCTCTTCCAATTGTGTACTACAAATATAGCCGAAAACATATTGGCCAATGAAGATGGGAATAATTAAAAATGAATTATTTTGTGAGGGAATAGAATATTTAATACTTATATTTTTTAAATAATCCATTCCTGTACAAAATTTAGCCTTCTTATCCTCAATAGCAGCATAAATAATAGGGAAGCTACGAATCTCCTCTCGAATTTCACCGATATGACTACCTCCAGATTCATTCAAAAAAATGATTCCTTCAGCTACAAAGCCTATTGGAGAATACCTTAATAAGTAGGCATCTTTGATAGGAAAAGAATCTAAATATACCTGCAAAATATGTATCAACAGCTCTTCATGATTGGCATAACTTTGTACCGTGTCGAAACGTTTTTGAATGGTATAAAGATTGGACATGACCTATCCCCTTTTTTAAGTATATACTACGCTTAAAATAAGGAATTTTCAATATTTTCTGTAAGTTGTAGTGTTTAAGCTAAGGAAATCCAGTATTTTCTTGTATTTGTATTTAATAATTTATTGGAGTGAGGGGTGTAGTGGATGAGTAGCCAAACAATTAAAGAGGTGGATGCAGTTGTTTTAGGCGCTGGCTTTGCAGGCTTGTATATGTTACATCAGCTGAGGAGTAAAGGTTTTTCTACCATTGTATGCGAGGCTGGAGATGGTGTAGGCGGTGTTTGGTATTGGAATCGTTATCCGGGCGCTAGATGTGATATAGAAAGCATCTATTATAACTATACATTTTCAAAAGAGTTGTATGAAGAATGGACTTGGACATCTAGATTTCCAGAACAAGCGGAAATATTACGTTATTTAAATTACGTGGCAGATCGCTTTCAATTGCGAACGGATATCCAATTTAATACAAGGGTCACTGCAGCACATTTTGATGAGGAACGTCATAAATGGATTGTTTATCTAAATGACGGACAGCACATTTTAGCAAAGTATTTTATTACAGGAATAGGCTGTCTGTCTGCTGCCAATGTTCCTAACATTCAAGGACTGCAACGGTTTAGCGGAAATTGGTATCACACGGGGCATTGGCCACATGAAAAGGTTGATTTTACAGGGAAACGAGTAGGAATTATCGGGACAGGCTCCAGTGGTATTCAAGCCATACCTGTAATTGCGAAAGAAGCAGAGCAGCTTACTGTATTTCAACGGACACCACAATATACGATTCCGGCTCGTAATCATCCATATGATGAGAACTTTATCACAGAAACCAAGCAAAATTTCGAAGCTTTAAAGCAGTCGATGAGAAATTCTATATCAGGTACACCTTTTGCACAAAATCAGCAATCTGCAATGGAGGATAGTGATGATAAAAGGATGGCGGTTTTTGAGGAAGCTTGGGCACAAGGTGGTTTTGCCTTCGCAGCCACTTATGATGATTTGTTAACAAATGAACAATCCAATGAAAAAGCAGCGGAATTTATTCGCTCTAAAATACGACAAATTGTGAAAGACCCTGTGGTAGCAGAAAAATTATGTCCGAAGTATATGTATGGCACGAAAAGACAGGTTTTAGATAGTGATTATTTTGAAGCCTACAACAGGGAGAATGTTGTACTGGTGGATGTAAAAGAATCACCTATCAAAAAAATAACAGAAACAGGTATTCAAACGACGGATGAACATTACGATTTAGATCGTATCATTTTTGCAACAGGCTATGATGGCATGACAGGACCATTATTTAAAATTGATATAAGGGGAAGGAACGGTGAGACATTAAAGGAAAAATGGGAGGATGGTGCTTCTGTTCAAACATATCTCGGACTAACAACAGCAGGTTTTCCTAATTTATTTATGATTACTGGTCCAGAAAGTCCATCTGTCCTCGTGAATATGCCAATCGCTATTGAGCAGCATGTAGAATGGATTGCACAATGTATCGATTACTTGCGTGAGCATGACATTGACCTTGTGGAACCAAATAAAGATGCCGAGGAAGCTTGGAGCAAGCATTGTCGAGAGATTGCTAACACAACACTTTACGTCAAAGGTGATTCCTGGTATACGGGAGCTAATATTGAAGGTAAACCCCGCAGTTTTTTAATTTATCTGGGCGGATTTGATTATTATACAAAGCATTGTCATGAGGTGGCTCAAAATAATTATGAAGGCTTTAAATTAATGAGATTAAAACCAATATCATAGTTTGCAAGAGAGGAGCATATATCAATATGGGACAACAAGTAGTCATTATTACAGGTGCAGGAAATGGTATAGGGAGAGAAACAGCAAAATTACTAGCCACACAGGACAAGGCATTAGTATTAGTAGATTTTGATGAGAAAAGTGGTCAAGACACACTACACGCTGTGAAGGAACATCAACAACAGGCTATCTTTGTCCACGCAGATGTTTCTAAAAGCCAAGACGTGAAGAAATATGTGGAGGCTGCAAAAGAAGCGTTTGGTAGAATTGATGCGTTCATCAATAATGCAGGTGTGTTAAGCCCGCCATCTTTACTAGCAGATTTAGAGGAAGAGACATTTGATAACGTCATTTCGGTCAATCTAAAAGGAACTTTTTTAGGCTTAAAATATGTATTAAAAGAGATGGAGCAACAACAGTCAGGTGTCATCGTGAATACTTCTTCAGCGGCAGGAATACAAGGACAACCCTATTTAGGCGGCTATGCTGCTAGTAAGCACGGTGTTATTGGGTTAACTAGAACTGCTGCCATTGAATATGGTCCTAGCTGTATACGAGTAAATGCTATTTGTCCAGGTGGTGTAATGACTAATATGACAAAGGGCTTAACGTCCAGTCCAGAGGAAAACGGCCCCCTAAGAAGATTAGCAGATGCTTCTGAAATCGCAAATGTAATCGCTTTCTTAATTTCGGAGGAAGCCTCTTATGTGAATGGCGCTGTCGTACCAATTGATGGCGGTTTAACATCGTAAAAAATATTTTAAATAAGAAAGGAAGAATTTTAATGGAACATCGTATTGATTCAGAACTAAGAGAAACGTTAGCAATTTTCCCCCCATTAGATTTAGATAATGTACAGGCAACAAGAGAAGGAATGGCAGCCGTTGCTGTGCCAGCTCCGATAGATGAACAGATAACAGTTGAAAATAAAGTGATTCAAGGGCCTGATGACAACGATTCTCTTCGCATTCGTATTTATAAGTCAAAAGAGCAGAAAGAAATTTCCCCAGGGCTACTATGGATTCATGGCGGCGGCTATGTCTTAGGTGCTCCAGAAGGAGATGATTTGCTTTGTCAGCGCTTTGTTAATGAAGCGAAGTGTGTGGTTGTATCTGTAGACTATCGACTTGCTCCTGAACATCCTTATCCAGCACCACTTGAAGATTGTTATGCTGCGTTAAAATGGGTAGCAGATCATGCGGACGAATTAGGGATTGATCCCAGTCGTTTAGGAATTGCTGGAGCAAGTGCTGGAGGAGGTCTCACAGCTGCACTCGCATTACTTACTCGAGATCGTAATTATCCAAAGCTTAGTTTCCAAATGCCTCTATATCCAATGATAGATGATCGGAATAACACACCATCTTCATTAGAAATTACGGGACATATGATCTGGAACCACTCGCTCAATCAAAAAGGCTGGGAAATGTATTTGAGTGGAGAGAACGGCAGCGACAATGTGTCACCATATGCCGCAGCAGCTAGAGCAGATGATTTATCAGGATTACCGTTTACGTATACATGTGTTGGTCAATTAGATCCATTCCGTGACGAGACTTTACAATATGTGACAAAGCTATGTCAGGCTGGAGTAGATGTCGAATTCCACTTATACCCAGGTTGCTATCATGGCTTTGAAAGTATTGCTCCAACAGCCGCAGTCAGTCAAAGGGCTGCCACAGAGTATGTAGAAGCTGCTAAATATGTTTTGCATCGAAAGATTTCAGTGCCTTTATAAATAACTTACAAAAGTCTCGAAACTTTGATTTAAAAAAGTTTCGAGACTTTTTTGGCAATCATAATTACATCATAACTAGTTTGTAATGCCACCTTTTAGGTTAGACTTTTATCGAGTGAAAGGAGGAGAATACAAATTGCTACAATTTGATTCAAAAATTGTTGGAAAAGAGATTGGTTTCGGCTATTTACGTGATAAAATTGCCAATCGAGGTTTTACGATTGGTGGGAATTGGGAGTATTATAAAGGAAGCTTCGATTCGATATTATGGAAAGAGGCAGGGGAAACTATTTATTTGCGTGTTCCCTTTATCGTAACATCAGGGGAACTTGATAATGAGGATGCCCAAATTCGTTTTCAAAAACCATTTGTCATTAAGCATGTTGAGAATATAGGTCTAGATTATGATGAGGGGTCTTTACTTGATGCAACTGGTGTTAGTCAATTCCAAACTCCGCTTGATAAAGACGGGTATATTCACGATAAAAGTAGATGGATTCAAGCAGGCGAACAAGCTGTTGAAGAAAAAGTGCTACCTTTTTTTATGCATTAGCTAGATAAATTTGAATAGCTAATGGCTAAAATTATATGCCTTTTTTCCTTTTTATTATTGGGAACTTGTAATCAAAAATAGAAATAGAATTGTCGTAAGAATTTTCCAACATTATAATAGTGTTAACGTACACTACTAGAAGAGGTGAGTTTATGGACAAAATAGCTATAGATGATTT
The DNA here is from genome assembly GCF_038630755.1 of Lysinibacillus sp. FSL K6-1151. Classification (NCBI taxonomy): domain Bacteria; kingdom Bacillati; phylum Bacillota; class Bacilli; order Caryophanales; family Bacillaceae; genus Lysinibacillus; species Lysinibacillus sp. FSL K6-1151. The sequence goes on along the minus strand of NZ_CP152040.1, from coordinate 3,302,372 downwards.
TCAACATTCCCATCAGAAATTGCAACAAGAAAGACTCATCCATCGAAAAGAAGCGTATCTTGATGTGTTAGCGAAAACAAAAGCATTTGGTGAAATAATCACTTTTGAAGGTATAAAAGGTAATAAAAGAGACGTCTAGGGGACGTCTCATGTTGTTGAAATAAGATCATGTCAATAGCAGAAAAAGAACTTTTAGCGAGGGGTTGATTTCCGTTCCGCCAGCGTCCTTTCCAGGGGGCGTCCGCTGAGCCGCTTCACTCACTTCCGTTCGCTCCAGGGTCTCAGCTGTGACGCTAAATCCCCTAGGAGTGACGCTGGCTCCACTTCAATCAACCATTTGGCAAAAGTGGCTTTTCTTTCTCTTTCATACGAGCCGTCACGATCAAAATCGCTCCTTATTTGCCTGATGAGAGAAAGGAAAGCTCCTTATTTTCAATGTGGAGAAGTGATGCGTGACAACACCTCTTCATAAAGAGTAGGGAACACCTTCGCTTTATTTGAAAACCTTTGTTAAAAAGAAACATCTTTATGGATTGGAGTGGAAGGCTACTTGACTCCCGTGGGATAGCGAGACAGGCGAGCCCCTGCACGGAGCGGTAGCGGAGGAAGCGGCTCGGCGCTCGCCCACAGGAAAGCAAGTAGCCTGCAACGGAAATCTATTTTTACCTTTCACAAAATTTCTATAGATCGTTTTGTTTTTCAACACTAAGAGACGTCTAGGGGCGTCTTTTTCTATTTTCTTAATGCATTAAAAATGAAAGGGTGAACAACAATGAAATGTATCATGCCACTATTACTGCTAGTAATGGTTTTATGTGTTGCTTGCGCGCCACCTAAGGACAAGAATGACGGAGGTTTAGAAAAAGAGGAAACGCGCATGGCTCCTTCAATAAATTCAACAGTAGAAATACTAGCAAATCAATTGCAAACACCATGGTCGATTCAAAAAAATGGTACTGTTTTTTATGTAGCAGAAAGGCCTGGTAGTATTGTGAAAATTGAGGAAGGAGGAGCAGTTGACAGGCAACAGGTCATCCTCGATAAGGAGCTTTCAACAGCGCCAGAAGCTGGTTTATTGGGGTTTGTATTAGCACCTAATTTTTCAGACAAACAGATTGCCTTTGCTTATTATACGTATGTTGAAGGAAGCGAGCAGTTTAATAGAATTGTTACATTAACCTTGAACGATAATAAGTGGTTAGAAACGGATCTTATCATAGATCGAATAAAGAGTGGTACATATCATCATGGTGGTCGTTTAAAAATAGGGCCTGATGGTAAACTGTATGCAACAGTAGGTGATGCGACGCAACCTTCCTTAGCACAAAATATAGATGCTCTAGAGGGAAAAATTTTACGCATCAATTTGGATGGCTCCATACCGAACGATAATCCTTTTCCACAGTCCTATGTATACAGCTATGGACATCGAAATCCACAGGGCTTGACCTGGGCAACAGATGGTACGATGTATGCCAGTGAGCATGGCAATGCCGCAAACGATGAAATTAATATAATCGAGAAGGGGAAGAATTATGGCTGGCCCGATATTGAAGGAACAAAAAAACAGCAAGGTATGATCACACCTCTCTTTACATCAGGTACTTCTAAAACGTGGGCACCATCTGGCATTGATATGATGGATGATCAATTATATGTCGCAGCTTTAAGAGGTAGTGCAGTTTTAGCGTTTGCTGTGAAAGAAAACAAATATATTGAACGATTGTCGGAATTTGGAAGAATTCGTGATGTCTTTGTGGATGACGCATTTCTTTATTTTATTAGCAATAATACAGATGGTCGAGGAAGCCCACAGTCACAGGACGATAAACTATATCGGATACCATTGTGATATACTATTTGTGAAGACATAGAAGGGTATAAGGAATGGGGAGGACTAACATTGGCTAATTATCTTAAAATCGCAGTGGCAATTGATTTCTCGGAACAATCATTAAAAGCATTGGATCGAGCAAGTCACTTAGCCATGCAACACAATGCTATTTTGCAATTAGTGAACGTCATTGATACAAAATCATTTGGAGCGGTATCTGCATATGATTTGAAATATGCGGAGGAACTAAAGAAAGAAAACGTTGTAAAAATGGAACAGTTGGAAAAAGAGGCATTGCAGACAGGAGTCAAAACCGTGGAATCTGTAGTAGAAGCAGGCTCACCAAAAGGTATTTTAACGCAATTACCGAATGTGGACTTAATTGTCTGTGGTGCAACAGGGTTAAATCGTATGGAGAAAATGATGTTAGGATCTGTTGCAGAGAAAGTAGTGCGCTATGCTCTATGTGATGTGCTAATTGTCCGTTAATTTTTTGAATAAAAAAGACCTGCTTGTGCTAGTAGACAAGCAGGTTTTTTCATTATTATTCGATTGTTTGAGCGTTATCAATAATGCTTTGAGGAATATCAATTGTTTTTAGGTGGTTGAAATCAGTGTAAGTAACGACTGATTTTGTATTCATGACTAATTCGTCACCTTCTACGGCCATTTTTAAATCAAAATTCATATCCATTTTTTTTGTATCGAAAGTCTCTTTATCGATGTGTAATACATAGTTGATTTTTTCAATTGTTAATTGATCCATTGGATTTTCTTCTAATCCCATATCCTCGATAGATTTAGTGATCTCAGAATCAATTAGCTCTTTAAATTTATCGCCTTTTGCTTCTAAAGTAAGGACATACTCATCGTCTGTTTGTTCAAATTTAAAATCACCAATGAATTTTTTTAGATGTTCTAGCTGTTCTTTCGCATCTGCAGAAGCAGCCGTTTGATCTAAAATCTCATCAAAATTCTCATCAGGTAGCTTGATCCAGCTATCAGTTGTCATATCTTTCATGAAAAGACCAGTGTCTTTCTTCATGTACATTTCTATTGGCATGTCCGTTGTTTCTTCGCCTTCACTCATCATATCGGGCATCGACATTGAACCTGACAAATGCATTGCAAGTGGGTCAACAATGATGTCCATGTCCATTTTAGAGTCGATAGAAAATTCCATAGCCTCTTTACCAGATCCAACCTTTGTTACCTGTGTCATGTCCATATTGGCACTTGCACTTTTAATGTCAGCCTGGCGGTCCACTGCTTTGTCATACACTTGTTCTAAAGTGAGTTTGCTTGTTTTAGTTGTGTCTTTCGTAGGGGTAGCACTCGAGTTACAAGCTGCAAGTGTCAATGCTAGTGTCCCAACTGCTAATACTTTAAAAATTTTCTTCATTACTTTCATCTCCTATTCTTGGTAAAAAACACTATCTACTACTATACGCCCTAAAAAAGGAAAAGTTTCGTTATTTTTTAAAAAAGACTAATCTTTTATTAAAAAATAACATTCTTTTCACAACTGCACGTGATAAACATGTGAAAATTAATAAAGGTACAGAAGCCATAATTAAAAAGGAAAAAGCTGTCACCAAGCAATTGTCCAATGACAATAGCTTGGGACAGCTTTTTTGATTATCTTTGTTCTGCAGAGATTTAAGTGTCCGCTGATCGCGATAATGCCCTGATGTAATGGATTAATTATAACCCCAGATCATGGCGAATAATGTACCAATGATTGTGACTACACCTACGAATACTGAATATAAAATCGTTGTATACAACGTTTTCTTATCTTCAGATTCACCGATGTGCATGAATAATACTAATTGTACAGTTGCTTGTGCAAGGGCAGTTACTAGTAAAATTCCAAATGCCATATTAAGAGACATATCGAATTTAACAACAGCTAAAGCTACAATTGTTAGTAATAGTGAGAAGCCGAAGCCCATCACATGTTGTTTTGGGAATAATTCCTTCATCAGCTAATCAGTCCTTTCAAGTAGACGAAGCTGAAGATGAAAATCCAAACAACGTCTAGGAAATGCCAGTACAATGAGAAGATAAACGCTTTGTTCGCTGTTTGTGGATTTAAACCACGTTTAGCCACTTGGATTAAAATAGCTACGCCCCAGAAGAAACCGAATGTTACGTGGGCACCGTGCGTTCCAAGTAAAGTCATTAAGGACGATAAGAATGCGCTTGTTTGAATTGTCGCACCTTCGTGTACATAAGTGACAAATTCATCAATCTCAATAGCTAAGAAGCCAAGACCTAGTAAAAGAGTGATGATAAAGAATGTCATCATCGCTTTTTTACGACCAATACGCATTGCATGAACACCAAGACCAATTGTGAAACTACTTGTTAATAATAAGAATGTTTCCCATAGCACTGGAGTTAATTCGAAAATTTCGGCACCATTTGGGCCACTACCTGTACGTGTATGAAGTGTGAAATACACTGTGAATAGTGTGGCAAATAACACGATTTCGGCGCCGAGGAAAATCCAGAAACCAAAGATTTTTAGACGGTTTTCCTCTGTACTATATTCTAATGGAAGTGAAGAATCGATTTTCATATTATTTATCACCTCTCAAGCTTTTTTCAGTTGCCATTACTTCCTCAACTGAAATGTAACGACCATGATCTTTTTCGAATGAACGATGGATCATGAAGCCAAATACACCAAGCATACTGATGATGGCTGGAATCCATAGATTGAATACAGCGAAGAATGCTGCAAGGAAGAAGAATCCACTCATCCAGAATGGTGTGCCTGTATTATTTGGCATGTGAATTTTTTCGATTGGACCTGCAGTAATATCGCGACCTTCTTTTTTCGCGAACCAAAACTCATCTAAGCGAGTAACAGTAGGCACTACGGCAAAGTTATATTCTGGTACTGGAGAATGTGTAGCCCACTCAAGTGTACGACCATCCCAAACATCTGCCTTTTCATTGCGAGGCATATGTTTCCAGCTGTAGTAAATGTTATAAACAATTAATGCAAAGCCGACTGCAAGTCCTAGCGCACCGACGAACGATAACATGTTCAATGGACCATAACCAGTAGACTCTGAATAAGTGTACATACGACGAGCATAACCATCTAAACCTAGAATAAATAGTGGGAAGAATGTTACGTTGAAGCTAATGGCAATGAACCAAAAGCCAGCTTTCCCTAATTTTTCATTTAAACGGAAACCGAACATTTTTGGCCACCAGTAGTGGTAACCTGCAAGTACACCAAATACTGTACCTGGAATTAATACATAGTGGAAGTGGGCAACTAAGAACATCGTATTATGATATTGGTAGTCGGCACTTGCCATCGCGAGCATAACCCCTGTAACCCCACCAATAGTGAAGATAGGAATAAAGCCAAGTGCATAAAGCATCGGTGTTGTAAATTGAATTTTCCCGTGCCTCATTGTGAGTAGCCAGTTAAATATTTTAACACCAGTAGGAACTGCGATTGCCATTGTTGTAATAGAGAAAACACTGTTAACCATTACACCGTGACCCATTGTATAGAAGTGGTGGGCCCAAACTACGAATGATAGTAGGGAAATGACCACCATACTCATCACCATTGATTTGTAACCGTATAAGTTTTTACGTGCAAACGTTGCAATGATTTCTGAGAAAATACCGAAAGCAGGTAGGATAACGATATAAACCTCAGGATGTCCCCAAACCCAGAATAGGTTGGCCCAAAGCATATCCATACCACCGTCTTGCATTGCAAAGAATTTTGTGCCGAATTGACGGTCAAACATCATAAGTGCAAGCGCTACAGTTAATACTGGGAACGCGAATACGATAATAATGTTTGTAATTAAAATAGACCAAGAAAACATTGGCATTTTCATTAATGTCATACCAGGGGCACGCATTTTAATGATCGTCGTGATAAAGTTAACACCTGTCATTAAAGTACCAATACCTGATAATTGAAGTGCTAAAGAATAATAGTTATTCCCTACAGTCGGACTAAATTCCGTACTTGCAAGAGGGAAGTAGGCTGTCCAACCAGCGTCTGGTGAACCACCGATAATGAATGATAAGTTTAATAAACCAGCACCTGCTGCAAATAGCCAGAAGCTGACAGCGTTTAGACGTGGGAAAGCAACGTCACGTGCACCGATTTGAAGTGGAATGACAATGTTCATTAAGCCGATCACAAATGGCATCGCCATAAAAAGAATCATTAATAAACCGTGTGTTGTGAAAATTTCATTATAGTGTTGTGCATCAAGAAGTCCGTTATCTGGAACGGCTGTTTGTGCACGCATTAACAGTGCATCGATACCACCGCGGAATAGCATTAATAAGGCTACTGCGATATACATAATCCCGATTTTTTTATGGTCAACAGTTGATAGCCAGTTTTTGTAGAAATAGCCCCATTTTTTGAAATAAGTAAGGCCTGCTACGATAACCACTGCACCAACTACGATACTAATAGCTGCCGCTAAAATCATCGGTTCTTGCATTGGATGGAATAATTCTTCCATACTCATTGGATGCGCTCCTTTCAAAATTAAAAATAAATGTAAATATTCGTTCGAATAAAAAATTAGTGATGTCCTGAATGCTCTTCAGACATATCCTCATGATCCATGTCATCCATATTCATGTGTTTACCATGTTCCATTGGAGCTGGTCTGAAGTCTAAGTGTGTAGATGAGAAGCTTTGGCGACCAACATGCTCCGCCTCTAATAGCTCGTCAAATTTTTCTTCAGTTAATGGTGCTTCTTTTGCTTTGACATCAGCAACCCATTGATCGAAATCTTCTTGCGTCATAGTTTGTGCTTCAAATTCCATTTCTGCAAAGCCACGACCATTAAAGTTAGAGTTACGTCCCATAAATGAACCAACTTCATCTGCAGCCAAGTGAATCGTTGTTAACATATCACTCATGGCATATTTTTGACCTGCTAATTGAGGAATCCAGAAACTTGTAATTGGACCAAATGAATAAAGCTTAAACTCTATTGGACGATCCACTGGAATGTTTACATAGTTAACTGTTTCAACACCTTCTTCAGGATAACTGAAGTGCCATTTCCAGTTTGATGATGATGCATAAATAACTAAAGGCTCCTTATCGTCATAACCCGCAGGTTGGGCTTCTACTGTAGAAGTTGTTCTTACTGTAACAACAGCTAAGAAAGCTACGATAATAATTGGAATTACTGTCCATGTAATTTCAAGAAGATGGCTACCCTCTTCATGAGGAGGCTCATAATCTGCAGATGCTTTTGATGCGCGATATTTTGTTAGCATAAAGGCTAAAAGCACATACACGACTAGTAATATAAAGGCCATTGTAATAATGGATAAGATAATTGTGTTTGATAATGTTTCGGCATTAGGTCCTTTTGGGTTGAACACTGTTAATGGTTCACAACCAGCAAGAAGAGCAAGCGCACTCAATGCTACAAACATTAAACTTAATTTTTTCTTCATGTTTGACTCCTTTCTATAAGAACGGCTATTCATAAAATTCATGTGTTTTTTGTCAGTCTCACATTTACAAATAGTAGATACTGAGGTCACCTCTTTTATCTTGGAGTATCAATCAACAGCATAAGAATTTACAATGGCATGGTTCAATATGAAACATAAAATCTAGTGTTGATTGATGTGATGCAAGCGTTAGCAAAATCAAAGCGATGTGCAATCGTTTCTAAAGACGTACTTGCCTGACTACGATTGTCACATTTTGTCGTTGTTTGCACATTGGATTATACGCCCTGTTTTTAAGAAAAAACATAATTTTGTTATGAAAATGATAGTAAGACGACACCGAATTTGAACATTTTTTGAACGAAAATCGTTATTTTAGTATTGGTATTTATAGGTTTTTATTAATAAACACTGTGGAAACGTTGAAAATACTGGATTCCTCATGTTTACCTAAGTAAATAAATTTTTTTGTGAAAAATAGCATTTCACATTTTGGACGCTGTTTTGTAATAAAATCAGCGCCTAATAAGTCGTTACAACACTTTTTGTTTGCCTTTTTTTAAAAAAAGGAGTACACGCAATAGCGTTGTGTGGAAACTATAGGATGAATTTTCAATGTAAGGAATTTGCAATAAGGGAATAATTGGAGGGGATTATTAATTATGTTAATATAATTATTGCTTTTCTTTAATATCCAATTTTTTACTTTGTTTATTCTATCTGAAAAGTAAAAAAGCAAACTAAGACTTGTCCTAGTTTGCTGGTGTTTTAGAAAATTTTTAAGTTATGGAGAAGGAAATGTAGTAAATCAGCATTTTTGAAGTTGACTGTCAATCCCCGAGCTTTAGCCATTTAGAAACTTGCCCATAAATCGTGTTTTGCAGTTGATGTGCTTTATTATTCATTTTCAACGAAAAATACAATGTTTTCATAAAGTTTAAGGTACAGGTGCGCCCACTAAAGAAGGAATTATTATAACCTTGTGTCATTAAATGCATTTCAAATCTATCAAAAGCCTGCTCTACAAACTCTATTAGTGCTTCTTCGGAATAATTTTGTTGTAATAGTGCGTCAACTATGTTGATTAAGCGCTCCTCTTCATCATTGATATAGACATTGTCCTTCCAAGTTACAAGCTTTAATGCGTGTAAGATTGATGGTGCGTATTGTAAATCGAATTTTGGATGTTTAATGGTCGTTGCAGCTAAGTCAGCACCGTGTGCAATGCTATGTGCCCATCCTTTATCCTGTACATAACCTCTTATATCTTGCTCCAATAATAGATAGCGTCCGATTTTTTTAAAGAAAATGTGTAAGTCATCATCGTTTAAAACTAATAATTCAGCATCCTTTGCAAGAAGCCCTGCTACAAGTAAAGCAGAAAATGAACGAGTAAAGACGCTATCTGTAGCTTTTTCACCAATATGTAAATATAAGAAATCCTCGCTAATTGCTGTTTCAAATAAATAGTGTAGTTGTTGGGGAGTTAATAAATTGTCACTTAGTAATTCAATGAAAGTCCGATAAATTAGGTGGTCGCGTAATTCTGCATCAACTGAGCCGATATGAGCTAACATTTCTTGTAATAACCAATCACTATGCTGTAGCATAAGTGCCTGTCGTTCAGAAAGTGTCATTGTAGAAAAAGACTGTAATGTTTCTTTAATGTTCATATTTGAGAAAGCCCCCATCATCATTTTTGTACTATATATTATAGCCTTTTTTATTTCGAATGGAGCAATTTGAAACCTTCATTTATATGAAGAAAGGATACGTGGCTAATTACCAATATAACTTTTACAATATTATTTCCAGAAACTACAGAAAGTTGTTATGATAGAAACGCTACAAAATGGTAAAGCTTAAATGTGAACAATAAATAAAGACATACCTATTTAAGTATGTCTTAGTCTAGTTAGACGATGATTGCCGCTTTTATGCCGATGGGCCATTCAATAAGGGTGTGCTGATTTGTTTTTAACTCGACAAGAATGTGGGTATTTTTGATTGCATCAATAAGCCATTCACTGTAATGATGATTTGGCTCAGGATGTTGTAAAATTTGCTGCATATCTTTTTTATCAACATGTAACAGCTTGTAGTTACATTCAATGTTTACTTTTTGAGGAATAATGGCAAGTGATTCATTTTGATGACCAAGTGCAATAGAACCAGGAATACACCCTTGAATACGTAAAATATAGGTGCAGGCTTCTTGCGTATAGACGTCAATTTTGGTGCGTGTTAAAAATTCAAATTCTATCGGCTTATCTTGAAAAGGTCCGTCCGCTGTAGAAAATGAAATGACTTTAATTGATAATGCCTCAAATGCAGATGAGATACAATGATCAAATTCTGTGATTGTATCTAGTAATTGCATGGATTCCACTCCTTATTAAGAACTTGATTTTCTTGAAGTAGCAGACATTAATAAAGAGCGTCCGCAATTTGTAATAAATTTTAGATTATTCTAATTATAATACAATTTATTACAAAATATGAATGTAAAGCAATGATTTTTTGTTAAAAATAAGAAACTTGTGGATTTTTTAGTAAATAACCGAAATGAAAAATAGAAATAAAGAGGTGAGAAAAATGACAAAACGAAAGCGTCATGTTCTTAAACATGACAATATTGTTGTTTTTCCTGGCACTGTCCAAACGTTACTACGTGAAGGGCATATGTTTGCTGAGAATTATCAATATGAAAAGGCGGTAGCCAGTTTTGAAAAGGCATTTGTCTATGAAGCGGGAGATGAATTTGCACTCAGTGCATATGCCTTTGCTTTATATGAATTAAAAGACTATGACAAAGCGAAAGGTGTTTGTGAACAGTTATTTACGATGGGAACGACACTTTATGTGGAAGTGATGGAATTGTACATTACAATATGTATGCAGTTGAAAGAATACCATCAGGTTGAGACATTAATTACGACGCTTCTTGAAGAAAATGTATTGCCTCATGATCAAGTGGAGAAATTTGAACGATTGAAGAGTTTAAATAGAGAAGTGTCTAAAAATCTAGAAAAAAGAGAAAATGCTCAGCTTTTAATAGAGGAACAGGAATATGAGCTGGAGAAATTTTGTGCGCTTACTCCAAATGAACAATCCATTCGTTTACATCGTCTGATGGATACAAATGTAAGACAATTAAAAACGGCACTAAAAGCGATTATTGAATGTTCAACGATTCATCCTTTTGTCCAGAGCTTGGCATTAATTTTATTAGTGGAACAAGAAGTAGCCATTGACGTTACCATAGCCAAATTTAAGCAAACCAAAAACGTTAATCCTGTCCAGTTAGTATTACCTAACCAGCTACCACAGTATGGCGAGATAAAAAATATAATAGAAAAGAAGCTAGAACAAGACCCAACGACATTAGAAATGGTACAATATTTAATGGCGAAACATGCTATTGTAACGTATCCGTTTGAATGGCATCCATTCGAAGCCGATGATGTTGCCTATAGTTATATTGATTTTGTCTCAGCGATGCTAGGTAATGTGCAGGAAATGGACTATGAACTCATCGACTTTTTACAAATGTTAGAAAAGCTAACAGAACTACATTAGGTATGAAATAAGTTGAAACTATACTCATCTATGTTATACTAAAATGGTTGTCAAAATCGTAGTTACGAATGAATTGTCTAACATCTAAACTTGATTATTTATTTGGAGGTATTTATACATGTCAGCAAAATGGGAAAAACAAGAAGGTAATATCGGTACTCTTACAATCGAAGTACCTGCTGTAGAAGTAGATGCAGCAATGGACCAAGCGTTCAAAAAAGTTGTAAAACAAATTAACGTACCAGGTTTCCGTAAAGGTAAAATGCCTCGTAAAATGTTTGAACAACGTTTTGGTATCGAATCTCTATACCAAGATGCATTAGAAATCATCGTTCCTGATTCTTATGCAAAAGCAATTGATGATGCTGGAATTATGCCAGTTGATTACCCAGAAATCTCTGGTACAGAAAACTTTGTACATGGCCAAGACTTCACTTTCACTGCACAAGTAACAGTGAAACCAGAACCAAAGCTTGGTGACTACAAAGGTCTAGAAGTATCTAAACTTCCAGTAGAAGTAACAGATGAAGAAGTGGATGCTCAAATTCAAGAACAATTAGCTCGTAAAGCTGAGCTAGAAATTAAAGAAGACGAAGCAATCGTAGATGGTGATACAGCTGTAATCGACTTCGAAGGTTTCGTAGGTGGAGAAGCTTTTGAAGGTGGTAAAGGTGAAGACTATCCACTAGAAATCGGTTCAGGTTCATTCATTCCTGGGTTTGAAGAGCAATTAGTAGGTGTAAAAGCTGGCGAATCTAAAGATGTTGTTGTGACATTCCCAGAAGAATACCATGCAGCTGAATTAGCTGGTAAAGAAGCTACGTTCAAAGTAACTGTGAAAGAAGTTAAAACAAAAGTTCTTCCAGAGTTAAATGATGAATTCGCAAAAGAAATTGATCCAGAAGTGGAAGGCGTAGAAGCTTTACGTGCTAAAATTAAAGAACAAACTGCAGAGCAAAAAGTAGCAGAATCAGATGCAGCTCTTCGTGATGAGCTAGTAGAAAAAGCTGCTGAAAATGCTGAATTTGAAGTGCCAGCAGGTATGATTAACTCTGAAACTGATCGTATGTTACAAGAGTTCGGTCAACGCTTACAAACGCAAGGTATGAACTTAGATCTTTACTATCAATTCTCTGGTCAATCAGAAGAAGATCTACGTGGCCAAATGAAAGAAGAAGCAGAAAGCCGTGTACGTGTGTCATTAACACTTGAAGCGATTGCTGAAGCTGAAAAAATTGAGGCAACTGAAGCTGATATTGAAGCAGAATTAGAAAAAATGGCTGCTCAATTCAACATGACAAAAGATCAAATCACAGGTGCTTTAGGTGGAACAGCAGTACTTGAAAACGACATCAAAATCCAAAAAACAGTTGAATTTTTAGTAGAAAACGCTAAAATTACTGAATAGGTTTTTGTGTAATTAGATAGTTAAAAAAAACAAGGTACGGCATTAATCCGTGCCTTGTTTTATCACATAAACTCTTAAAATCAGTCCCCTTAAAGTTTAGTTCTCTTTTTACTTCACTTATACATAGTATTGTTTTAGTTTTTATTTTCATTCAGCAGATGTTTGTACTGAAAGTATAGATTCAGTACAAAAGACCTCTTCTCTTTAGGGGGAGTGTTGTATTCTATATAGACTTTGTAGTGTGTGTCCAATCACTGAATGAAGATAGAGCCATTGACAGGTTTCGAGAAATTAAAGGTGCTAGCACAATTTAAAATTTAGATGACCTTGCGTCAAGGCGAAATTGATACGATGCTAAATTTAACTTCATTCAGATAGATCTTATTAACATGACTTATTTTTTTGAATGAAAAAAGCCCTCGGTCCATGCATGTAGTAGATTTATAAATAGAGATCAGTTATTCTTTTGTATAACTGGAGTGAAGAGCCGTAACTTTATAGCGCGTAAGGTGGCAAAGGTAACAGGTTTCTACAGTGCTTCAGGAGACAAATGAAGTAAAGTACATGACGATGCGTTATAATCTATGTAGGCAGGAACGCCGAGCAGTAAATGATGCAGACAATTTATTTGATAAAGGTTCAATAATCTTGTAAGATTGTTGCTTGAATAGGGGTGAAACATATTGTTCAAATTTAATGATGAAAAAGGCAATTTAAAATGCTCATTCTGTGGAAAACCACAGGAACAAGTACGTAAATTAGTTGCAGGTCCAGGTGTTTATATTTGTGATGAATGTATCGAGCTTTGTTCCGAAATCGTTGTAGAGGAACTAGGTGTAGAAGAGGAAATCGAATTCCAAGATATCCCAAAACCGAAAGAGATCCTAACGATTCTAGATGAGTATGTAATTGGACAAGAGCGTGCTAAAAAAGCATTGGCAGTCGCAGTTTACAATCACTATAAACGCATCAATACGAACAGTAAAATTGATGATGTTGAATTAGCAAAATCGAACATTGTGTTAATCGGCCCAACTGGTAGCGGTAAAACTTTATTAGCTCAAACGTTAGCACGTATATTAAATGTTCCATTCGCAATTGCGGATGCTACCTCACTAACTGAAGCAGGTTATGTCGGTGAGGACGTAGAAAATATTTTATTAAAGCTAATCCAATCAGCAGATTATGATATCGAGCGTGCTGAAAAAGGGATTATCTATATTGATGAAATCGATAAAGTTGCACGAAAGTCAGAAAACCCATCGATTACACGAGATGTTTCTGGCGAAGGTGTTCAGCAGGCACTCCTTAAAATTTTAGAAGGAACAGTTGCAAGTGTTCCACCACAAGGAGGACGAAAACACCCTCATCAAGAGTTTTTACAAATTGATACAACCAATATTCTTTTCATTGTTGGTGGTGCATTTGATGGTATTGAAACTATCATTAAACGCCGACAAGGGGAAAAAGTAATTGGGTTCGGTTCAGATCCGAATAAAGTAGAAGTTGATGAAGGTTCTATCATGTCCAAGCTGATTCCTGAGGATCTACTGAAATTTGGTCTAATACCAGAGTTCATTGGTCGATTACCTGTACTTGCGAGTCTAGAGCAATTAAATGAAGCTGCACTTGTACAAATTTTAACGGAGCCAAAAAATGCACTAGCTAAGCAGTATCAAAAAATGCTTGAAATAGATGGTGTTGAGCTTGAATTTGATGAAGGGGCTCTTGTGGCAATTGCGAAGGAAGCGATTGAGCGTAAAACAGGTGCGCGTGGTCTTCGTTCAATTATTGAGTCAACAATGCTTGATGTAATGTACGAATTGCCTTCCCGTGAAGACGTAAAAAAATGTATCATTACAGCAAAAACAATTACGGATAAAGAAAAACCGAAATTGCTTCTTGAAGATGGCACTGAACTCGATGAAGGTAGCGACACTAAAACTTCAGCATAACGAATAGATGTGGCTGTCTACCGTTGTGAGATAGAGAGTAATTAGCTGACTTCGATTGTGCAATATTCGCACATATCGACAGTCAGCTTTTTATTCATTCCTACATAAAGCCAGCTGTAACTTGAAGAAATTTTTGGCTCGCTTCAATAACTAGTGTGAATCAATTTTTTAAACACATACTAGTAGCGCGGGATGTGAACATGAAAATTTTGACGGAGGTGAATGCCCGCATGGTGACAATACAAAAAACAACAAATGTACCATTATTGCCTTTACGTGGACTTTTAGTATACCCATCGATGGTGTTACATATTGATGTGGGTAGAAATCGTTCTGTAGCGGCGCTAGAGCAGGCGATGTTAGAGGACCAAATGATTTTATTGGTGACACAAAAAGAAATGCACGATGAACAGCCAGAAGAGCAAGATTTGTATGCAGTTGGTACGATGGCTTTTGTTAAACAAATGCTAAAATTACCAAATGGCACATTGCGTATACTAGTAGAAGGGGTATCGCGTGCTACCTGGAATAACTACCGTGCGCTAGAGAAGTATACTGTTGTGGATGTTGACGTAAAAGAGGAGTCAATAGATAAAGATGTAGAAACGCAGGCATTGATGCGTACCTTAATGACGTATTTTGAAAAATATGCAAAATCCTCCAATAAGATTACGACTGAAACCATCAACACTGTAACAGATATTGAAGAGCCTGGCCGTTTAGCAGATATCATTGCTTCTCATTTACCATTTAAGATTGCGGATAAGCAAGAAGTATTGGAAATGCTGAATGTAAAAAAACGATTAGATCACTTAATTATTCGTTTGCACGATGAACAAGAAGTGTTAGATTTAGAAAAGAAAATTAATTCTAAAGTAAAGCAATCAATGGAGCGTACGCAGAAGGAATATTATTTGCGTGAGCAAATGAAAGCTATTCAAACAGAGCTGGGAGACCGCGAAGGGAAGACTGGAGAAGTAGCGGAATTGCGTAAGCGTATTGACGAAGCGGGTATGCCAGAGTCAACAAAAGAGGCGGCACTGAAAGAATTAGATCGATATGAAAAAATACCAAGTGCCAGTGCAGAAAGCGGCGTTATTCGCAATTACATCGATTGGCTCATCTCATTACCATGGACAAATTCAACAGAAGATCGCATGAATATTGCCCATGCTGAGAATATTTTAAATCGAGATCATGATGGATTAGAAAAAGTCAAAGAACGAGTTTTGGAGTATTTAGCTGTGCGTCAGCTGAAAAATTCGCTTAGAGGACCTATTTTATGCTTGGCAGGACCACCGGGTGTGGGGAAAACATCGTTAGCTCGCTCTATTGCGGAGAGCTTAGATCGTAAGTTTATTCGTATTTCATTAGGTGGCGTGCGTGATGAATCTGAAATTCGCGGACATCGACGAACGTATGTAGGCGCAATGCCAGGACGTATCATTCAAGGAATGAAAAAAGCGGGTACCATTAATCCGGTATTTTTATTGGATGAAATTGATAAAATGTCGAATGATTTTAGAGGGGACCCAGCAGCAGCAATGCTAGAGGTTTTAGATCCTGCGCAAAACAATACATTTAGTGATCATTATATTGAGGAACCGTATGATTTATCGAATGTATTATTTATTGCAACAGCCAATGATTTAAGCAGTATTCCAGGACCATTGTTAGATCGTATGGAAGTGATTTCCATTGCAGGTTATACAGAAATTGAAAAAGCGCAAATAACGAAAAACCACTTAATACCAAAGCAACTTAAAGAACATGGCTTGAAAAAAACACAAGTGGTAATGAAGGATGAAGCAGTCCTCGACATTATACGTTATTATACACGTGAGGCAGGCGTTCGTGGTTTAGAACGGCAAATTGCTACACTTTGTCGTAAAATCGCCAAAGTAATTGTATCTGGTGAGAAAAAACGAGTAACAGTTAGCTCAAAGTCTGTACAAGAATTACTTGGTAAACATCGCTTCCGTTATGGACAGGCTGAAAAGGAAAATCAAGTGGGAGTCGCTACAGGGCTTGCTTATACAACAGTCGGTGGAGATACACTTCAAATTGAAGTATCCTTAACACCAGGTAAAGGGAAGTTACAGCTAACTGGTAAACTTGGTGAAGTCATGAAGGAATCTGCTCAGACAGCATTATCCTATGTTCGTACGAAAATGGAACAACTTAATGTGGATGCAGAATATTTTGATAATCATGATATTCATATCCATGTGCCAGAAGGGGCTGTACCAAAAGATGGACCATCCGCTGGTATTACAATGGCAACAGCTATTGTCTCAGCGATTCTACATCGTCCGATTCGCCGTGAGGTAGGTATGACTGGTGAAATTACGTTACGCGGCCGTGTATTGCCAATTGGCGGTCTAAAAGAAAAAACATTAAGTGCTCACCGTGCAGGCTTAACAACGATTATTTGTCCAAAAGATAATGAACGTGACATAGAAGATATTCCTGACAGTGTGCGTGAGCAACTAACATTTAAACTAGTGTCGTCGGCTGATGAAGTATTAGCCTATGCACTGGACGGAGGTTTTTAGAAAAATGAAAGTCCATAATGTCGAAATGGTCATTAGTGCGGTAAGGCCAGACCAATATCCAGAAGATGGACTGCCAGAATTTGCATTAGCTGGTCGTTCGAATGTAGGGAAATCTTCCTTCATTAATCGAATGATTGGACGTAAAGCTTTAGCGCGGATTTCTTCGAAGCCTGGTAAAACACAAACCCTTAACTTTTATAAAATCGAAGAACAATTATTTTTTGTGGATGTTCCGGGTTATGGATATGCAAAGGTTTCTAAGTCTGAACGCGAAGCTTGGGGAAAAATGATTGAGCGTTACTTTACAGGGCGCCAGGAATTAAAAGCGGTTGTACAAATTATAGATTTGCGTCACCCACCAACAGCAGATGATCGCATGATGTATGATTTTTTAAAGCACTACAATATTCCTTGTATTGTTATTGCAACGAAGGCAGATAAAATCCCAAAAGGTAAATGGGATAAACATAAAAAAATTGTCAAAGAGACATTGGAACTGGAGAAAAGTGATCCACTTATTGTCTTTTCTTCGGAAACGGGTCTTGGCTTTGAAGAAGTTTGGGAAACAATTGAAAATAAAATGTAATGTAAAAACATCTATTGTGTCTAGTCGTTAGGACAGTAGATGTTTTTTGTCTTTTTACCAGTAAGATAAGTAGAAAATTGGGAAAAACGCTTGATGATTAAACAATTTGTCCGATAAATGAGATAGGAGGTGGACTAGATGGATATCGCAGCTTTATCAATGGCAATGAATCAAGCGACACTTATGCAAAATGTATCTTTAGCTGTTACGAAACAGGCTATGGATATGCAGCAACAAAACACAGAACAATTAGTTGAAATGTTAGATGCTCCACATCCAACAGCCGGACATACAATAGATATTCAAGTGTAATGCAGGCAAGGTAGCTTGAAGTTGAAAGCTACCTTTACTTTTAAGAATGTTTGAAACTTCTAAAATGTAACTTTTCGAATAAGAAAAACTACCAATAATACGATATACTATTACTAATATTTAGTAAGGAGGCAGGATTTTTGAGAAAGTATTCATACATACTAATGCTGATGTTACTGATGGTTATTGGTTTTTCCTTTAGCCAACCTGCAAAAGCAGCCCAATTGGTGACGGGGACCTTTGTCGATGTAACGTATTCAGAATATACAAAGCCAGATGGTACGATAGAAAAGCAGCTTAGCAAAGTGACATTGCAAAATGATCGTGGACGAACAGTCACATTCAATATTAATAAGAACACTCGTTTATCAATTAATAATACGTCTACGACTATTGAGGGCTTTAAAATGGGCATGGCAGTGGAAGCTGAAATATCCTTAAGAAGTGTTGTAGAACTTCGTGGTACATCTAATACACCAATAGAAACGAATGGAACATCAACTGGAGGTAGCGTTAAAACGTCGGCTGGTGTCGTAACGAGTATTGATCCAAATGGATTATTTATTATGGTAAAACCAGATGTTGGTGCAGAAACAACCTACTATATAAACAAAGAAACCAATTATCAAAAAGGCTCTTCAGCAACAGATATTAGTGCGTTATATGTTGGAGATCGAGTTAAATTAAGTTTTAAAAATAAAAATACCTCTGTGGTGACGAAAGTAGCCATTAGTGAAACAGGTACTTTAGTGGAAAACTTATACAAAGGCGAAATACAAGCAGTCAATCCAAATGCTAATAAATTAACCGTGAAAAACCAACATGCCTTTGTGAATTGGCAATTTGGCTCACAAACAACAAATGACCTTTCGACAATGTCTTTTACATCCAAGGTGCCAATATATGTTGGCAATACGAAAGTAGAGAAAGGTCAACTGAAAAATTATATAGGTAGTGAAGCATACTATGCGACAGTTAAACAATTTGGGAAAGAAGTCATTGAGAAGATTGTAGTATTGAAAAATAATGAGCGAACGTATTATGAGCCAATGCTTTCTGTAGATACAGATTATAAACTGTTGAAACTAAAAACAGCGGGCTCAATGTACTTCCATAATGGTACCATTTTAATTCGGAATGGGCGTTTAATTGAACCTACTGGGCTGATGGCGTATGGTACTGCTTTTGTCATTACAGACGGTGCTGCTCGTGATCATTATGCACAGGTGGTACAAGTGACAAGTGATAGCTTTATATCACCTAACTTAGCTGGTCATGAATTATATTATGGACGCTTAGCTCAAGCAGATGGTTATTTAATTGAGATTGACGATGCGATGAAAATTGAATCGAATGTTTTCAAGAAAACCGAACGTACAGTACTGTCAGTAAGTAATTCCACAAAAGCTTTAGTGGATGATGGCAATAAAACGTATAGTGTTATGCCGGATATTGAACTTTACTTATCTGAAGGTGATTATGGTTACTTCTATGTGAAGGAAGGGCATGTACAAGCACTTCATATTTTAAATAATGCTAAACCTGTTGCTCCATTAATGCTGACAGGGAAGCTACAATCAGTAAAATCTACGTACCCTGCTGTGCTAAATGTCAAGAGTGTGAGCCAATGGCAAAATGGTCGTTGGTATGAAGCGGGTGAAATGGTTAATGTGAATATTGACCAAGCGACGTTGATTAAAGCGGGAAAAGTCATTCAAGCTTCTGACTTACAACCATCCGATCGTTTAGTTGTCTTATCCGATCGATTTGTGAAAGCTCATTTTATTTTAGTAGATTAGCATAAAAGACAAAGAAAGAATCTGCGAGTCTAATGCGAATAGTATTTGCAAAAAGGCGATGTATACATGATCTGAAAAGAGGAAGGTACTTCGCATAGGCTTGAATACATTCGATAGACGAGCAGATTTTTTGTTAGTCATGAGACCAAGCTTCATTATGCACTTCATGCACAGTGAAAGAGAGGAAAAGCAAATGCAAAAATATTTATCCAAAATAACGTTGGTAGTTCTTGTTATTTTTGTAATTGGAACTACTATCCCGTTCAATGCATCGGCTGCTTCATTAGAAACAACAGGTGCTGTAAAAAACGAGTATACATATGAGGAAGCCGTGTTCCTGTCAGGGACACCAGTTATTTTTAAGGGAACAAGTAAAGATCTTAAAATTGCACAAAAGGAATCCAAAGGTAAGTTAACAGAAACGTATAGCATGAAGCTAACGGCAAGCAATGGGGCTACATTGACAAGAAATATTGCCTACGAATCTGATGTAGTAGATTATGCGGTACTCGGCCAAAAAACATCCAATGGTGAGGTTAAAAAGTATACGGAGAAAATTACGATTGGATCTATTACTTATACATTAGTCGATTATCAATTTTCTCAAGGAACGGTTACGGATAATCGTGCAGCCTCTGATTATTACTCAGGAAATGTAATCTCGCGAAAAACGTATGCATTTGAAACAGGAAAAGGAAAAAACGCAGTTCAAAACACAGTAACGATTGAAACAGATAGTCGACATGCTGGCTATGAAAATTTTTGGGGAGCAACAGAAACACAAATTACAGAGTCAGTTTATTCCTATAGTAATGGCAAGACAAGCCATGTGAAAAATCGTTTGTCTACAAGTAAATCACGTGTTTTAAATTATGAAGAAAACCTTGGTAGTTTAGGAAGTTTTGAGGGTGGCTATGCAGTTTTAAGTGAAAAGGATGTTATTTCTGAATACACTTATGATTTATCTTCTGGACAAAAAGGTACGCTTGATTTAGATACAGAATACATGCCAACGATCGAGCGCCTTATTATTCCTAAATTCCGTGATTTAACTAATCACTACGCAAAAGAAGCCATTGAAAAGCTATATTCTCTAGGAATTTATTCAGATTCAAGTAATTTCTTCTCTCCAAACACACCGATGAAACGCATAGACTTTACAACAGCAATTGGTAAAGCAGTAGATTTACGTGTGTTTGAAGAAAAGAAATCGAAAAAGACTGCAACTACAAGCGTGTTTAGAGATTTAAAGCGTTCTGTTAAAGATTATGGTTATATAGAGTCAGCCTTAAACAAAGGGATAATTAAAGGTGTATCTGCTGATTACTTTAAGCCAGATAGTGCCATAACAAGAGCACAGGCTGCCACTATTTTTGTTCGTGCCTTAGGCCTTGAAAATAGAGCACCAAATCCTGGCTATATAACGAAATTTAAAGATGAAAACCAGATTCCAAACTATGCAAGAGATGGCATCTATATTGCAAATGAAATTGGTCTTATGATTGGCGACTCGGCCGGTCGTTTTAATCCAAATAAACCATTAACTCGTGCAGAGGCATCAGTTGTTCTAGAGCGTTTCTTGAAATATTTAGAAGATGACTTAAAGCAAAACTATCGTGATGATATATTGTTCTTTAACTAAGGAAAGGACTGAACAAAAATGACCTATGTAAAAAAAGCACTGCTCACTACGCTTTGCTTCATGCTAATACTGATGACAGCAACGCCTGTCGTCACGCAAGCAGCTCCAACAATTAAAGATGTTCCTACAAATAGCAATAATTATAAGGCTATTTCTTGGGCAGTTGACAATGACCTAATGTCTTTGAACAATGCCAATAACTTTTTACCAAATGAACAAGTAACGGAACGAGAGCTTATCTTGATGTTTGCTAAGCTGGATCGTAACTATGCATTATCATATATTGATAGTGTTGCTTATAATTTCTATAGTGATTTTTATTTACCGTTTAATGGTACAAATGTGAATGCTAATCGAACAAAAGCCGTTACACGTGGCCAATTTGCTCGAATTTATGCTGCCTTTAAAGGCTTAGATTTAGATGAACCACAGGCTGTACAATATTTATATTCAAATGAACTATCTACAAGTAGTTCAGGCAAAAAAACATTTGCTAGTTTTAATCCTTCTACTAAACTAACACGTGGTGATGTTGCAACCTTTTTATATAGAGCTGTTCAAAATGGCAATTTTGCTGTACAAGGATTAAAACGTAGTGCAGCAGGTCGTGATAATGACAGTATCACTTTACCGCCTGGTTTCATGGGCTCCAACAGTTCTGATTTTGAAGTACCAAAGGATAATTCCAATGATTTTACTGGTCCTAGCAATGTTAATAATGCATTGCAAAGCATTGTGGTGGAAAAGCCAGATTTAATTGCGAACGATGTAGATTCTACACTTGTGACCGTATCGCTAAAGGCTTGTAATGGTGACCCGATTGCGGATGATAAATCGTATACGTTCAAAGTTACGTCATCTTACGGCACAATCGTTGATACATCTGGAGAAGCAGTTAAAACTGTCCAATCTGACGGCTCGACTGTATCAGCTATCGTTATCGCACCATCATTAACTAAATCAGTACGTGATACTATCTCTTTTGAGCTAGTGAATAATACAGATCCAGCTATGAAATGTCTTGTTGGGGAGAAGCTAAATGCAGAAGTTCGTTACGCACCACAGCCAGAATTACGTATTGATTATCAAGTATATGATCCTGCAAATTCAGATGATGATAATGGCAATGTGACACCTCCATATATCCCTTATGAAAAATTGCCAGAGTTCTTCACACAAAACTTAATTGATGTGTATGATCCAATTCCTTTTGCTTATGATGGGGATAAAAAGCTATTTAGTATTGGGCAGCAAACAAATGTAACAGATGCTTTGGGGAATGTACAAAATGTCTATTTGCGTTATGGTGGATCTGACCCTAGATATCCAGCATTAGGGTATGAACATGCAATATTACAATTTGAAAACTATGATATTTCCGTTTTCTTATTTGAAGAACTAATAAAAGGTCGTCTTCTCGACTCTGTGACTACACCTGCTAAAACTGAAATCATGTATATGATTTCGGAAGACGGTCGTCCAATTTATCGCGTTCAAGGGATTGATGATGATATTGCATCACAGGTTGAAAATATTAATCCGGTCGGCGCCATTATTCAACTTATGAAAGAAATGCCAGATGAAAAAAATCTAACATTAGAGCACTATGATAGTGTGATGAAAATTTATGCTATCTTCACTAACTTAAGTAACTATGACCGTACGGTGTTATTAAAATATCAAGGCGGGAAATTACTTGGGCAAGTAGAGGCCTACAAAAAACGTGTAGATGCATTGAAAGAAAGTGCCGATGCAGCCTCAAGACCATCTGGGAAAGATCGATATACAAAAGTTATGGTGACTTTAGTTCGCCCTGGTGGAGAGCCTGTGACGGATTATCAAGGAACCGTTAAAATTAAGTATGATGGCGTGGAAAAAACAGCTTCATTCATTACGAATACTTCAGATCCATTAAATAATACAGGTAGCCCAGGTACGGCCGTAGCCTACTTTGACTCAGTTATTTATGGAAAATCAAAAGTGGAGGCAACACTCGTTAATCCAATAGATCCTCGCTATGCAACAATTTTAAGGGGTTTAAAAGATAAAACAGTAACGAAAGATATTTTTACTAATCCATACTTTAGTAAAAATTCATGTTCGTTAGCAACAGAGATTGCCTATGTAGTCGACTATTCTTCTTCTATGAAGGCAGTTGATCCAACGAATTATCGTGGCAAAAAAATGATTGAGCTAATCAATCAATTGAAAGCAAAAAATAATATCGTCATCGAAACGAATACAAAAGCAACGGTTCTTGGTGAAGGGACGACAGATGCTGTGCTGAAGAAAGATCTTTACAAAGCATCCAAAGAGAAGGGTGCGACAGATATTTTTGCTGGTATTGATATCGCACTAACAAAATTCTCAAATGATACAAAAACAGCCAAAGCGATTGTCGTAGTATCTGACGGTAAAACAAGTAAAACCAAAATGACGAAGGTTATTAATGAGGCGAAAAAGCAAGGCGTTAAAGTGTACACTGTAAGTATGGGCAAAAAATCACAAGTAAATGATGCCACATTAATGCAATTGTCTACAGAAACTGGCGGAGCATATTTCCATGCGATTGATAATCTAAAATTGCATCAAGTGTTCCAGAAGTTAATTGATACTATTTTATGTAAAACACCTGCTTCAAGCTGTATCAACCCGGAAGATTTATTTGAAGAAACAAGCGTTTCGCTACGAAAAGGCTATCTTACAATGAGCGCTCGAGTTGATGGTAATTGTCAAAACGTTGATAAGATGAATGTACGCTACAATTCGATTAGTGGAGATGTCCAATTTGAATTACAAAAGCGTAGTGATCATGTTTATATGTTAACGAAAACTGTACAAACGATGCAGGACTTTAAAGTCAATAATGAAATCCAGTTTGTGGCATATGATAAAGATGGCAATATAATCGCGTTACAAACAGTTACAATTACAAATTAATAAGCAAACTGCCCCCAAACAGTGGGGCAGTTTTTTAATTTGAAACAAGACGTATAATTTGTTACACTTAGTTTATAATAATTCTAATGTAGATGACGAATTGCAGTTCTTCATGACATGTTCACAAATTAGTGATGAACTATTGTCGAACTGTGCTATAATGAGATTTGTGAATTAGAACGTGTGAGGTGTTATTCATGCATACCATCGTAGTAGGCTTGAATTATAAATCAGCGCCTGTTGAAATACGTGAGAAGTTATCATTCATTGAGAGTGAACTACCACAAGCAATGGAAGCGCTGCAAAAGCAAAAAAGTATTTTAGAAAACGTTATTGTTTCGACTTGTAACCGTACAGAAATATATGCTGTTGTGGATCAATTGCATACTGGACGTCATTTTGTGAAACAATTTTTAGCCAAATGGTTTGATTTGCCTGTGGAGACATTTTCTTCGTATTTAACGATTCGTGAAGAAGATGAGGCAATCGAACATTTATTTAAAGTGACAGCTGGAATCGATTCAATGGTTCTTGGTGAAACGCAAATTTTAGGGCAAGTAAAAAAAAGCTTTTTAAGTGGACAAGAGATTGGTACAACAGGTACGGTTTATAATCAGCTATTTAAACAAGCGGTAACATTTGCAAAACGTGCACATAATGAAACAGCGATTGGTGAGAATGCAGTATCTGTTTCCTATGCAGCCGTTGAATTAGCTAAGAAAATTTTTGGCTCTTTACAACGCAAGCATGTAGCTATTTTAGGTGCAGGAAAAATGGGGGAACTTGCTATTGAGAATCTTTACGGTAGTGGTGTAGGAAAAGTTACTGTCATCAACCGTACATTTGAAAAAGCAGAAACTTTAGCAGCTAAATTCCACGGAGAAGCCAAGTCAATGAAGGAATTGCAATGTTCTCTCTTAGAGGCGGATATTTTAATCACTTCAACAGGTGCAACAGATTTTGTTATTGATTATGAGCTGATGCAATTTGTGGAACGTTTACGTAAAGGAAAACCTTTGTTTATGGTTGATATTGCTGTTCCTCGTGATATTGATCCACGAGTAGGCGACTTACCAAATGTTTTCTTATACGATATTGATGATTTACAAGGTATTGTTGAAGCGAATTTAGCAGAGCGTGAACGTGCTGCTGCTGATATTACAGATATGATTGGCAAAGAAGTTGACCAATTTAAAGACTGGGTAGCAACGCTTGGTGTAGTACCAGTCATCTCAGCGTTACGTAAAAAAGCTAATCGTATTCAAGAAGAGACGATGATTAGTATCGAAAATAAAATGCCAGATTTAACGGATCGTGAACGTAAAATTTTAAGCAAACATACAAAATCTATTATCAATCAATTGTTAAAAGAGCCAATTTTACAAGCTAAAGAATTGGCAAATGAACCAAAAGCAAATGAACAGTTACGTTTATTCCAACAAATTTTTGGTATAGAAGAGGCTGTTGAAGTTGAAGTTCAGGAGATGACAAAGCAAGATCTTGAGCGTAAAGAACGCTCAAAGGCATCTCAAACTTCTGCTGAGCCAAAGTACTCTTTCTAAAATATCCAATGTGTACGCGTAGCCAAAATGGTTGTACGTAAGTACTTCGCGCAATTGGATTCTCTACTGATATTACAAGAGGCGTTTTCGTATCTGTATGGTAAACTAAGGATACGAAAACGTTTTTTTTGTTTTCTGAGAGATACTAGCTTGACCATTTTACTACAAAGAAGGGATGTCTATTGGCTGATTTGACCATGACGAGACTATATGAAGTGATGATCGTCTTGTATGCGATCAGTCTAGTTTTTTACTTTACTGATTATTTTTATAAGCAAGTACGAGCAAGACGCATTGCTTTTTGGCTTGTTTCATTTGTATGGGTGATTCAAAGCGCCATTATTATTTTAACATTTGTGGAAACAAAGCGTTTTCCGATTCTATCCTTGTCCGAGGGAATTTTATTTTATTCCTGGTTACTTGTGACGTTATCGATTATCCTTCACTGTATTGCGAAGGTGGACTTACCGGTGTTTATTATTAATATACTAGGATTTTTATTCGCTAGTATCTTTACATTTATGCCTAAACGCCCTACAGGAGCCGTCGGAGAGACATTAATTTCGGAAATGCTTTTTATTCATATATCATTTGCGATACTGTCATATGCAGCGTTCACTTTAACATTCGTGTTTGCCATTTTGTATCTCGTTCTATATCGTTTACTGAAAAAGAAAAAGTGGACACATTTATGGACAAGATTACCATCCCTACAGCAAACGAGTAGCTGGATGAATATTTCATTTTTTATTGGGATTCCGATGTTATTTATAAGTTTAATATTAGGGTTTGAATGGGCACTATTAACATTAGAGAGTCTTTCGATTTTCGATTCGAAAATCATAGGGTCCTTCATTATTTTAATTTTGTATTGCTTTATCCTATATGTGAATCGCAAAAGCAAGCTGACAGGAACAACTTATGCATGGGTACATATCTATGCCTATCTATTAGTTGTTGTGAACTTCTTCCTAGGAAGTAGTTTATCGCGATTCCATTTATGGTATTAGAAGAAAGGTTGGAGACTGTTGAGAAAAATTATTGTAGGTTCTAGGAGAAGTAAGCTAGCGCTAACTCAAACAAATTGGTTCATTAATGAATTAAAAGCGGCTGGTGCCCCATTTGAATTTGAAGTAAAAGAGATTGTAACAAAAGGGGATCAAATTTTAGATGTGCAGCTTTCAAAAGTAGGGGGAAAAGGATTGTTTGTGAAAGAAATTGAGCAAGCCCTCTACGATAAAGAAATTGATTTTGCTGTGCATTCTATGAAAGATATGCCTGCTGTGTTGCCAGAAGGGTTAGTGATTGGTTGCATTCCTCCACGTGAAGATGCACGTGATGCCTTTATTTCGAAAGGTCATGTTAAATTTGCAGAACTTCCTGCGGGAGCGGTAGTTGGGACAAGTTCATTACGTCGCAGTGCACAGCTATTAACAGTACGCCCAGATATCGAGATTAAATGGATTCGAGGAAATGTTGATACACGTTTAGCTAAGTTGGAGACAGAGGAATATGATGCAATTATTCTAGCAGCCGCTGGTTTGAAACGTCTTGGCTGGAGTGATGATGTAGTCACAGAGTTTTTACCTGTAGAACATTGTCTGCCAGCAGTAGCGCAAGGCTCTCTTGGTATTGAATGTCGTGGAGATGATGCGGAGCTATTAGCTGAGTTAGGAAAATTAACGGATCCATCCACTTGGCAAGAGGCACATGCGGAACGTGCCTTTTTGGCAGCAATGGATGGTGGCTGTCAGGTACCAATCGCTGGGTATGCCACTTCAAATGGGGGCGAAATGACATTAACTGGCCTTGTCGCAGCTCCAGATGCTTCTGTTTTGTATAAGGAAACAGTAGTAGGAACAGACGCACAAAAAATTGGGGAAGAGCTGGCTGCTATTTTAACAGAACAGGGCGCTTTCGAACTGATTCAACGTGTAAAGGCAGAGCAAGATGCCAAGTAATTTACCTCTAAAAGGTAAAACGATCCTTTTAACGGGGACATCTAAGACAACAACCATTGTCGACAATATAACAGCTTTAGGTGGCCATGCCATCATTGCCCCATTAATTGAAACATGCGAACGATTAGACAATCATGATGCTGAACGATTGAATTGTGCGAATCAATTTGATTGGCTTATTTTTACGAGTCAAAATGCTGTCGATGCTTTTGCTCGTAAAATGCTGCGGCATCATTTGAATGCCGATCACTTCCAAGGGAAAATTGCTTCCATTGGAACAAAAACAACGACAGCATTAGAAAAGCTAGGATTTCAAGTGAGCTTTATGCCTTCTGTATTTAGTGCTGATATTTTCGTCCAAGAATTTCCGAGTGTAGCAGGTAATCTTCCGAGATGTTTGTTTATTCGTGGAGAGAAGGCGAAAAGTACGCTGAAGGATGGACTGCCCTTTGAAGTAAAAGAGTGGACTGTTTATGAAACGAGGGAACGACATGATCAAACCTCAGTTATTCTCAAATGCATCGAGCAACATCAAGATGTCACGGTCATTTTTGCTAGTCCATCAGCTGTTGATGTGTATGCAAGGGATGTAGCATCACATGTTGGCTGGCGAGCAACTCGTATTGCAGCCATTGGTCATATTACGGAAGCGGCTCTTGAACAATATGGTGCTACTGTGGAGATTATGCCAAGTGTATATACCATGCAAGCAGTTATCGAAGAAATTATGAAAGTAGGGGACAAATCATGACAAAACTACAATTTCAAAGACATCGTCGTTTGCGTGCTAATGCAACGATGAGATCAATGGTAAAAGAAACATACTTACATAAAGAGGACCTGATCTATCCTATTTTTGTAATTGAAGGCGAAAATATTAAAAATGAAGTACATTCAATGCCTGGCGTTTTTCAATTTTCATTGGATAAACTAGAAGCTGAAATTGATGAGGTTGTAGCATTAGGAATTCCTGCGGTTATTTTATTTGGTTTACCAGCTGAAAAAGATGCTGTTGGAACAGGTGCGTTCCATGATCATGGCATTGTTCAAGAAGCGACACGACTTATTAAAGCACGTCATCCTGAGCTATTAGTCATTGCCGATACATGCTTATGTGAATTTACAGACCATGGACATTGTGGCTTAATTGAAGGCGATCAGATTTTAAATGACCCTTCATTAGATGTGTTAGCCCGTACAGCTGTGTCACAAGCACAAGCTGGTGCAGATATTATTGCTCCATCTAATATGATGGATGGCTTTGTTACAGCAATCCGTGCTGGTCTAGATGAAGCAGGATTCGAGCATATTCCAATCATGTCGTATGCAGTCAAATATGCATCTAGCTACTATGGTCCGTTCCGTGACGCTGCAGATGGTGCACCGCAATTTGGTGATCGGAAGTCCTACCAAATGGATCCATCGAACCGTTTAGAGGCTTTCCGTGAGGCAGAGTCAGATATCGAAGAAGGCGCAGATTTCTTAATTGTAAAACCTGCCCTTAGCTATTTAGATATTATTCGAGATATGAAAAATAACTATCCATTACCGCTTGTTGCGTATAATGTTTCAGGTGAATATGCAATGATTAAAGCGGCTGCTATGAATGGTTGGATTGAAGAGAAAAAAGTTGTGCTTGAAACATTATTAGGTATGAAACGTGCAGGCTCTGATTTAATCATTACGTATCATGCAAAAGATGCTGCACGTTGGTTGGAGGAGAAATAAATGACACGTTCTTACGAAAAATCAAAGCAAGCTTATGCTGAAGCTGTTCAATTAATGCCAGGTGGCGTTAGTAGCCCAGTACGTGCATTCAAATCAGTAAATATGGATCCGATTTTCATGGAATCTGGCCACGGTGCTATTATTAAAGATATTGATGGCAACGAATATATTGATTATGTATTATCTTGGGGGCCACTGATTTTAGGCCATACTCATCCAGAGGTAGTGAAAGCAATTGCTGACACAGCAGCAAAAGGCTCTTCCTTTGGTGCGCCAAGCTATACAGAAAATCGTTTAGCTCAATTAGTTTTAGATCGTCTGCCAGGTATGGAAATGATTCGCTTTGTTTCTTCAGGAACAGAGGCTACTATGTCTGCCTTACGTGTAGCTCGTGGTGTTACTGGACGTGATAAGATTTTAAAATTTGAAGGCTCTTATCATGGTCATGGTGATTCCTTATTGATTAAGGCTGGCTCTGGTGTAGCCACATTAGGCTTACCTGACAGCCCTGGTGTACCGGCAGATATCGCTCGAAATACGTTAACAGTTGCCTACAACGATTTAGAAGGGGCAAAAACGGTGTTCGAGAAATTTGGTGCAGAGCTAGCAGCAGTCATTGTGGAGCCAGTTGCAGGGAATATGGGGGTTGTACCACCACAGCCAGGTTTCTTAGAAGGTCTACGTGCCCTTACAACGGAGCACGGTGCAATATTAATCTTTGATGAGGTTATGACAGGTTTCCGTGTAGATTATGGCTGTGCACAAGGCTATTTTGATGTCACGCCTGATATAACTACTTTAGGAAAAGTAATCGGTGGTGGTCTGCCAGTAGGAGCGTTTGCTGGGAAAAAAGAGATTATGGAGCAAGTAGCACCAGCTGGCCCTATTTATCAAGCAGGTACACTATCTGGGAATCCATTAGCGATGACAGCCGGCTACGAAACGTTATCACGCTTAGACCATAGTACGTATGATTACTTTAAAAAATTAGGTGATCTGCTGGAAGCAGGTTTCCGTGAAGCCGCAACAAAATACAATATTCCGCACACAGTTAATCGTGCTGGTTCTATGATTGGTTTCTTCTTTACGAATGAAGATGTTATTGATTTTGCTTCTGCTAAATCATCTGATTTACAATTATTCGCTGAATACTTCCGCCTGATGGCAGAGGAAGGGATTTTCCTACCACCTTCTCAGTTTGAGGGATTATTTATTTCCACAGCACATACGGAAGAACATATTGCTAAAACAGTGGATGCCTTCCATAAAGTATTTGCACAATTAGCAAGATAACAAAGTTTAGGGCATGCTAGAAACAAATCTAGCGTGCCTTTTTTAGCTTAATTCAGCTTAAAGTGAAGCGACAGAGGCAGAAAACCGCAAGCGCTTACGATTAATGGTTTTCTATGATGGAAGTCATTCTAGTACTTGAGCAATGAATGAGCAAAAGAGAAAGTATAGCATATATTAACTAGCAAATAAGAACTTCTATACTGGATGAAGGACCTGTTTTTGTTAAAATTATATCTTTCAGCATGGCCAAATTGTGGGCGATATCGTTTATAATATAGCTATTCATAATAGAAAGTAGTGAATTAATATGGCAACTGGCACACACATGGTCGAAGTACCCGTAGGAATTGATAATGTATGGGAATTCGTCAGTGATATGGAAAAATGGGCAAAGCTTGTCCCAGGTTATAATACACACGAAATGATTGATGACAAACATTCAACATGGACTTTTAAAGGCAATGTTGGCGTTTTGAAAAAAACGGTACAAGTAGAAATTACAATTTTAGAATGGGTAGCACCATCAAAAGTTACATTCGAATTAAAGGGTCTTTCTGATAATTTCACTGGAAATGGCTATTTCCTTGCAGAAAGCATTGATGCTGAAAACACAAAAATGACAGGTTTTTTAGAAGTCGTTGCTGGCGGCTTAGCTGGCCCTGTGTTAAATCCGATTTTTAAACCGATTGTACCAAAGGCAACACAAATGCTAACAGATCGTGTAGCTAATAAAATTAAATTAGTCAATGTTTAAATGATAAGAACATCCATGAAAATGGCATGCTAGAAGTAATATTCTAGCATGCCATTTTTCTAGTAGTATCTATTTATAATTATGTTCAACTTGAAACACCCTAGCATACTATCCTTTAAATCGTCATATGATGCAAAGGGAGGGATTATTATCGAACAAAAAACTTGGAATATGCGAGAAACATTTTGTTTTCCTGGATATGGTTGCCCAACAGAATTAGCTGCTGTACAAATTAAACCACAGTGGCAAGCCATGCAGTTAGAGGATTCACTTCGATTAATGGGCATCTACCATATTACGGCACATGTTCGTTTTGATTTTCAAGATATGCAAGCATTTACAGGTGATGATAATTTAATTACAATTGATGCCCTTGATGTCCAAGGAGATACTGGTTATTTTGAGTATGCTGTCCCTTTACATGTGGATTTACCAAAAGAATCGGATGTCAAAGATTTAATGGTCAAAGATATTCGCCCTAGTCTGTCGAATCAGATGTGTCAGCTTGAGTGGACAGTTACAAGTATTTTTAACGAATATGAACCTGTTGTTGAAAATGATACTTTAGACAATCCACACCTAATGGCCCATGCTTTCGATCAAGAAGAAAAAATGGCTGTGATCGAGGAAAGTGTTCAAGTGAAACAACCTACCGCAGTAGCAGCAGCTTCACGCCAAGAGACCTCTACAACAGTTGACCAAAAGATAGTAATGAGAGAATCCTCAAGCCATATTGTTGTACGTGAATCCAGCACTTGGCATGAAGTGCCTTCCATGATTTGGGACCTAACAGAAGAATATACACCGCTTAAAGTCCGTGTTTCAAATGATGTCTTTCAAAAGTAAATAGCAGAGAAGTAGTAGGAGCAATAAGAAGACTAAATCGCCTGATGTTGGCACAATAATGACACGGATAAACTGAAAAGCACAAATTGGCACAATAATGGTTCTACAATAAAAACGAACTTGTCGTAGCCAAGGTGGTAAAAGCCAAGGGTTATACTTGCGTCGACGCATTGAATTGTCACTTCCTTTTCTATTTACTTTACTCTTACTAAAAGATGACTAAATCACTTGAAAAATGACACGATTCTGCGGTACAATAAGGAAAATCAAATACAGATGCTATGATAGGGAAGAGTAAATTATGTCTACATTTTCAGAGAGGAAACGGTAGCTGAGAAGTTTCTATTTGTACTTAATTGAAGGTAGCCCTTGAGCAGCTTTAGTGAACTAACAGTAGTTAAAGCCGGTTAAACACCGTTACCGAATTAAGAGCCAGTAGGGAAGGCTGAGAAAATGTGTCATTTAGCATTGATCTTAACCGCTGCTGGAATTAAAGGTGGTACCGCGAATTAAAACTCCTTCGTCCTTTTAGACGAGAGGAGTTTTTTTATTGGGTAAAAAAATGAACAGCATTTCTTTACCAATAGTCTTCAAACAATAGGAGGAGTCAAGATGACAGAAAACATTTCAATGCCAACTAAATATGACCCACAGTCCATTGAAGCCGGTCGCTATGAATGGTGGTTACAAGGGAAATTTTTCGAGGCACAGCCTGAAAGTGGGAAAAAGCCTTATTCCATCGTTATTCCACCACCGAACGTAACAGGTAAATTACATCTTGGGCATGCTTGGGATACAACATTACAAGATATCCTTACTCGTATGAAACGCATGCAAGGCTATGATGCCCTTTGGTTACCAGGTATGGACCATGCAGGGATCGCAACACAAGCAAAAGTAGAAGCAAAACTGCGTGAGGATAATATTACACGTTATGATTTAGGCCGTGAAAAATTCCTTGAAAAAACATGGGAATGGAAAGAAGAATATGCTGGACATATTCGTGATCAATGGGCAAAGCTTGGCCTTGGTTTAGACTACACACGTGAACGTTTCACACTAGATAAAGGTCTTTCAGATGCAGTTAAAACAGTTTTTGTTGAGTTATATGAAAAAGGTTTAATTTACCGTGGCGAACGTATTATCAACTGGGATCCAGCAGCGAAAACAGCATTATCTGATATTGAGGTAATTTATCAGGATGTGCAAGGTGCATTCTATCATATGAAATATCCTTTAGCGGATGGCTCAGGATATGTAGAAGTTGCTACAACACGTCCTGAAACAATGCTCGGTGACTCTGGGGTAGCTGTTCACCCGAACGATGAGCGCTATCAGCATTTAATTGGTAAAACAGTTATTTTACCGATTGTAGGTCGTGAAATTCCGATTGTAGCTGATGACTATGTTGATAAGGAATTTGGTACTGGAGTTGTAAAAATGACACCAGCCCATGATCCGAACGACTTTGAAGTTGGAAATCGTCACAACCTAGAGCGCATTCTTGTGATGAATGAAGACGGTACAATGAATGATCTTGCTGGCAAATATAAAGGGATGGATCGTTTTGAATGCCGTAAGCAAATTGTTGCTGATTTACAAGAAGCAGGCGTGCTGATTCGTATTGAAGAGCATATGCATTCAGTAGGTCACTCTGAACGTTCTGGTGCTGTTGTTGAGCCATACCTTTCAGCACAATGGTTCGTTAAAATGCAACCACTTGCTGACACTTCCCTCGAGCTTCAAAAAGATGAAGAAGGGAAAGTAAACTTTGTCCCAGCTCGTTTTGAAAACACATATTCTCGTTGGATGGAGAATATCCGTGATTGGTGTATTTCTCGTCAATTATGGTGGGGCCATCAAATCCCAGCTTGGTATCATAATGAAACAGGCGAAGTTTACGTAGGAAAAGAAGCCCCAACTGATTCCGAAAATTGGACGCAAGATGAAGATGTACTCGATACTTGGTTCTCTTCTGCGCTCTGGCCGTTTTCTACAATGGGCTGGCCAGATGAGGCAAATGAAGAATATAAACGTTATTACCCAACCAGCACATTAGTAACGGGATATGATATTATTTTCTTCTGGGTATCTCGCATGATTTTCCAAGGTCTTGAATTTACAGGTCAACGCCCATTTAAAGATGTGTTAATTCACGGTTTAGTACGTGATGGCGAAGGTCGTAAAATGAGTAAGTCACTTGGTAATGGTGTAGATCCAATGGATGTTATTGAGCAATACGGTGCAGACTCTTTACGCTATTTCCTAGCGACTGGTTCATCACCTGGTCAAGATTTACGCTATACAACTGAAAAAGTAGAGGCAGTATGGAATTTTGCCAATAAGATTTGGAATGCATCACGTTTCGCACTTATGAATATGGACGGTATGACCTATGATGAAATCGACTTAACAGGTGAAAAATCCGTTGCTGACAAATGGATCTTAACACGCTTAAATGAAACGATTGAACGTGTAACTTCTCTTGCAGAACGTTATGAATTTGGAGAAGTTGGTCGTGAATTATATAATTTCATTTGGGATGATTTCTGTTCTTGGTATATTGAAATGGCGAAATTACCACTTTATGGTGAGGATGAAGTAGCTAAAAAGACTACTCGTTCTATTTTAGCTTACGTACTGGATCAAACAATGCGTTTATTACATCCATTTATGCCATTCATTACAGAAGAAATTTGGCAGCACTTACCACATGAAGGTGAATCGATTACAGTGGCTGCATGGCCAACAGTACGTGCGGATCTTCATTTTGCTGATGAAGCAGATAATATGAAGCTCCTAATGGATATTATACGTTCAGTACGTAATATTCGTGCGGAAGTGAATACACCGATGAGCAAAAAAGTACCGCTATTTATTTCAGCGAAAGATGCAGCAACAGTAGCTGTTCTTGAAGCGAATCAAGGCTATTTAGAAAAATTCTGTAATCCTGATACCCTCACAATTGGTGAAGGTTTAGAGGCACCAGGTCAATCAATGACGGCTGTTGTCACAGGAGCGCAAGTGTTCCTACCACTTGTTGGTCTTATTAACTTAGAGGAAGAAATTGCTCGCCTTGAAAAAGAGTTAGAGAAATGGGCAAAAGAAGTAAAGCTTGTTACTGGTAAGTTATCAAATGAGAAGTTCGTATCGAAAGCACCTGAAGCGTTAGTCAATGCAGAGCGTGAAAAATTAGCAGATTATGAAAGCAAGCATGCTGTTGTGTTAAAACGTTTAGAAGAATTAAAAAATATGTAATGAGGAAGCAATGGATGGCTGTAAAGTCATCCGTTGCTTCTTTTTATAATGGAGCAAAAGGTATGTGTGTAATTAGGTTAAAATATAGTGTTATTCGAATAATAAGTCTAATAGATTGGTGTTATCATTCTTTAGGTAGGACAAAAGACCTTAATGTTTTGGTAAATTGGGATGGCTAGCCCCCTTTTTGTAGAGCCTATTGTATGAAAAATGGAGGTGTTGAGGTTGACAGGACACATTGCCACAATTATTACGAAAGTCAATAAAGCATGTGATGAATTAGATTTTGTAAGTGCAAGGGTACTGATAGAAACGAATCTTTTGAAATTATTAGAAGCAAAGTATTATCGTTTATTAAATGCCAGTGGACGTGTGCTCTATTAGCAAATAAACCTCAACAGAATTGTATCCAGTTATCACGTACAGATTTATTAACGATTCAAAAAATAAATGAGTATTGCTCGAATTTCGATATTTAAATGTTAAAAAACCCCTTTGAATGAGTACAACGTCCAAATATTCTCCCGCTATTGACAATATGGGGGTTCTATTAGATGCTCACCAAGTACATTAATTGAAAAAATAAAACTAACACGCAGTCGCTAGCTGCGTGTTTTTTCGAGTGTTTTGCTATTTAACGATGTTATTAAACATTACTTGTACTAAAATAAAGGTATTGCAGTAAGAGGGAGTGTTTCTTTTGTTTAACACAATGAACGAATGTACAAAATTTATCTTTACATTAAAAGCAGTTGATCATAAACGTGCACCACTTGTCCTCATGCGAGAAGTACTTGCCCATTTAGGTCATCCGCATAATCAACTACGTGTAATTCATGTGGCAGGTTCAAATGGCAAAGGCTCTACGGTGAATGCCTTAAGAGAAATGCTACAACATGCGGGTTACAAAGTAGGAGCATTTACGTCCCCGCATTTGGAGAGAGTCAATGAACGGATGACTATTAACGGCAAGCAAATCTCGGATGAGCAATTTTTAGCCTATTTCAATCAACTAGCCAAAATTATAGAAGAACAATACAATGGCGATTTTCCCAGCTTTTTTGAGGTAGTCACACTGATTATGTTTCAATATTTTGCCCATCAAGGAGTAGATATAGCGATTATTGAAACAGGGCTTGGAGGACGTTTAGATGCGACCAATGTCGTCACGCCGCTTTTAGCGATTATTACAACGATTTCGCTAGAGCATACTGCATTTTTAGGTGATACATTCGCAAAGGTTGCCAGTGAAAAAGCAGGCATCATCAAAAGAGGCGTACCAGTTGTAGTAGGAGTTAGGAATGAGGAGGCATTAGCTGTTATTAAAGCCACGGCAGAGGAACGACACGCACCATGCTTCGTTTTAGGACAAGATTTTACGGTGACAAATAGTGAGCAAGGCACAGATTATCAGCAATTTACATATAAAAAAGAACAGGTCGTGATGATGGATGTACCTTTAAAAATGGCTGGTCCCCATCAAATTAATAATGCAAGTCTTGCTATTACGGCTCTACTTTTATTACGTGAAGACGGATACCTTTCCTTTGCTGATGATACAATTCGTCAAGGACTACAACGCGCACAGTGGGCTGGCCGTTTCGAGCAATGGCCGAATCATATCGTGCTAGATGGCGCTCATAATTCAGAAGGTACAGCTGCCCTAATCCAAACACTCAAGGATGTCTATCCTAACAACCAATATCGATTCATTTATGCAGCATTGGCTGATAAGGATCATGCCAACAGTATAGAGCTAATGGATGCTGTAGCGATTTCAATTGCTTTTACGCAAATAAACCTGCCCAATGCAATGCCTGCCGAGAGCTTAGCGATGTTATCGACACATGCACATAAAACTCATCACGAAGAATGGCTAGAAATTGTTCAAACTGTACTACATGAACGCCATGAAGAGGATATTGTGGTCATTACAGGTTCTTTATACTTTATAGCGGAAGTTCGACAATGGCTACAGGAGGAAGGACAATGATTCCAAAACTTGATCATTATAAAGAAAAATGGCATGTCAAAAGCGATGATGTGATTAAACCTGGTCTTGAGGCGATTGAAGAGGCCTTGTCCTTAGTAGGAAACCCCGAGCAAACATTGCGTGTTGTCCACTTAGCAGGCACAAATGGTAAAGGATCTACGTTAACGTTTCTGGAGGCAATTGCTCAAGAACATGGCTTACGCGTAGGCAAATTTATGTCTCCATGTATAGTGGATGTCCATGATCAAATTCAAATAGCTGGTCACCCTATAACGGAAGCTGAAATGGATCGAGCTTTTCAACAAATGCAACAGGCAGAGCTTAGTGAAAAACTAACGGATTTTGAATTACTAACTGTAGCTGCATTTTTACATTTTGTGAATGAGCACGTGGATATCGCGCTTATTGAAGCAGGTATGGGTGGGTTACTGGATAGCACGAATGTGGTAACACCGATTGTCTCCATGATCCCAAGCATCGCGTTAGAACATACAAAATTTTTAGGAGATACGCTTGCCCATATTGCCCGTCACAAAGCAGGCATTATTAAACGATCTCGCCCTGTCATTATAGGTGATTTACCAGATGAAGCTAAGCGTATTGTTGATGATGAAGCCGCTCGGAAAAATGCCAATGTTCTAGCATTAGGTCAACATTTTACTGTCAAATCAACAGCTGATGGAGAATGCTATACCAATGTAGTGCAACAGTTTCAAATAGCAAAACTAACTCGGTCTATGAAGGGAACACATCAAGCGAATAATATGGCACTTGCCATTACAGCATTTTTTGAAGTGGCATCTGTATTAGATGTATCTACGAGTGAAGTAGCTATACGTCAGGCAGTGCAAAGGGCTACTATTTTAGGACGTTTTGAAGAAATAATGCCCTGTGTTATTTTAGATGGTGCTCATAATCCAGCAAGTGCGGAAAAATTAGTGGAAACGATTCAATGTGAGTTTCCAAATGAGCGCATAACATTTGTTATCGGTATATTAGCAGATAAAGACGTACAGCAGATTCTCCGCCTTTTTGAGCAGGTCAGCGATAATTTTTATTTTGTTGATTTTGACAATCCGCGAGCGATGACTGCGCAACAAATGCTAACCCTTTCCAATGCAGCATCCAAAGCTGTCCTTGTGGATTATGTACCTTTTTTACAGGCGCAGTCACTAAGTCAGCAAAGAACAATCGTATCTGGCTCATTGTATTTACTAACAGCGGTACGTAATAGATTAAAAGAATAAACCGACTAGGACTCTTGAGAGGGAGTCCTAGCTTTTTTATAGCTAGAGACCATGTTTTCCTTTCAACAGTTCTGTAGCAAATCACAATTAACTCGCATTTACACTTCGTAATCTACATATACTTATATCATATTGAGTCATCGAATTTTTGCAACGCTACTAGTTGGATAGATCGGTGGAAGGGTGAGGTGATAGATGCATGAAAATTGTAAGTCATGTGATAAAAAAACAAATATTTCGAGCAATGATTATTGGTGGATTTGTTGGTTTATTAGGTGTGGCGATTTTTTTAGGCGTGTTACAGGCCAGTACACAGTTACCGTTAAAGATAAATGGTAGTGAAGTAGCAAATAATCAATCAAAAACAGAGACGATTCCAACTGCCGGTGAGACAACCAATACATCTAATGCCCCTATGTTTTTTGCCAGTCAAGCAGGTGTGTATTCGAATTATGAGAGTGCCAGTTCTTTTGTTGCGGAATACCCAGCATTAAAAGAGAGTGCGATTGTTCAGGTTGATGGAAAATTCTATGTATGGACAAGCATGGTAACAGAAGAAAGTCAGCTAGAATTTTTACAGGAACCCGCAACCTTTAAAAAAGCATTTACTGTCAGTGGCGCAAGCTGTAAAGAACCAACACTTGCAGAACTGCCAACAGCCTTAGCAGACAAAAAAGCTACAAAATTAAATTTTAAAGAAAATGGAAAGGACTCTACATTACCAGAGGATTGGCAATCAATTGGAGCGGCTGCCTCTACTATTTCCAACGATGTTAACATTATTCGACTGCATGTTTTTGCGCATTATCAATCTAAAAATACATGTCTTCAGGTGAAGTTTTAAGCATAAAAGACCGCGAAAGTATCATTATCTTGATTTTTTGAAAATTTTCAAATCGTCTATTCTTCGTTATCATAAGGATAAGGAGGAATGGTCAGATCATGTTGAAAACAAATTATAAGCTTGTCCTTGCTTCTGCGTCACCAAGGAGAAAGGAATTACTGGGCATGTTAGCACTTCCGTTTGAAGTAATGACTAGTGAAGTGGAGGAAACAAGTGTACAAGCCAACACTATGCAGGATTATGTAAAGGGAGTGGCTCTATTAAAGACGCGTGATGTAGCCAGAAAAGCACCTAATGCCACGATTATTGGTGCAGATACAATCGTGGTTTACAAGGATGAGCTACTACATAAACCAAAAACACGTGAGGAAGCTATTTCACATTTACAGCGATTGTCAGACAACAAGCATGTTGTTATGACAGCGGTAGCAATTATCGAACCAAATGGAAAAGAAACGATTTTTGTAGAGGAAACTACAGTTATTTTTCATCATTTATCACAAGAGTTAATTGAAGCCTATGTAGATTCTGGAGATCCATTTGATAAAGCTGGTGGTTATGGTATTCAGACAGTAGGCACACTATTAGTTAAACGAATTGAAGGAGATTATAACAATGTTGTAGGTCTACCACTTGCAGCTTTGTTTTCGCAATTGGTAGCACGACAAATTATCCAATTTGCGAAGGAGTGAGTATTTTTGCTGGAAGAGGTTTTACCAAGTTTGATGATACGTGATGTCCATATGGAGGATCGTCCTCGTGAACGGCTGTTACGGCAAGGGGCTGAAAGTCTATCCAATCAAGAGCTGCTCGCCATTTTATTGAGAACAGGGACGAAGGAAGAATCTGTACTTGCTCTTGCAAATAGAGTATTAAATGTGTTTGAACGTTTACATCATTTGAAGCATGCAACCATCGAAGAAATGGTGGCTATTAAAGGAATCGGTGAGGTGAAAGCCATTCAATTACTCGCAGCCATTGAACTTGGTAGACGATTGGCTCAAAAACAAAATATTGAGAAATTTACGATACGTTCTCCGCAAGATGCAGCAGCCTACTTAATGCCTGATATGACGTCGCTTAACCAAGAGCATTTTGTTGTTCTTTTTCTGAATATCAAGAATCAAATTATTCATAAACAGACCATTTTTATAGGTAGTTTAAACGCCTCGATCGTTCATCCCAGGGAAATTGTGCGCCCATAAGGGTTTATAAGGAATCTGCTTTCGCATAGCAGTAGGGACATATCACAAGCTTCACCCTATCATCAGCCAACTTATCTGAAAGGGAAACCGGACAGGGAGTGTAGCATGTTGGAAAAGCCATAAGTTACTTAATGACCGAAGTACGACTGAATGGCGAGATGAATTGTATAAATAAGGATAAAGGCTAAACTGCTTGAATGACAGCTCAAGGGGGACTACGGGGACCTTTAGCGGGAGGTCATGATTTACGCTATTTGAAATGTGCATTGTCCTTAAAGATTTCGAGGTCAATGATGTGATACCATTTCACCCAACTTTCGTATAAAAGTAACGAGCGAACGTCATATCCGACATTATACATGCGACAAGTCTTTATAAATCTAAATGGGGATTACCTAAGTCAGAATGCCTTTGGGCTATGTGTATAGACACTGAATATCTGATATGGTAACGGAGCTCTCGTAGTAGTCCGAGCTAGGGAAAGCCTAGTAC
Organism: Lysinibacillus sp. FSL K6-1151; assembly: GCF_038630755.1. NCBI lineage: Bacteria > Bacillati > Bacillota > Bacilli > Caryophanales > Bacillaceae > Lysinibacillus > Lysinibacillus sp. FSL K6-1151. Next base: position 3,261,100 of record NZ_CP152040.1, on the reverse strand, counting down.
ATGGCGAAGGGGAGCAGTTTACAACGTTAATACAAAATTGGGAAGGAGCGGAGGCTCTATGAGAATTCCAAAAGTAGTATTAAATCGTCTAACTGCCAAAGCAAAAGATAAGAATTATGTATTTGAACGGCTATATCGTAACTTATACAATAAAGAGTTCTATTTTGAAGCTTACGCAAAATTGTATACAAACAAGGGTAGTAATACAAGAGGGATCAATGAAGATACGATTGATGGTATGAGTATAAAACGTATTGAAAAGCTCATTGAAAAATTAAAAACGCAAACGTATCAACCAAATCCAGCACGACGGACGTATATCCCAAAAAAGAACGGGAAAACAAGACCGCTTGGCATTCCTACCTTCGAGGATAAATTAGTCCAAGAAGTTGTCCGGCGATTACTTGAAAGTATTTATGAACAGCATTTTTCCATACACTCTCATGGATTTAGACCAAATCTTAGCTGTCATACAGCATTGAAAGAAATCCGCAATACTTTTACGGGGACAAGATGGTTTATTGAGGGGGATATTAAAGGCTTCTTCGATAATATAGACCACCATGTATTAATAAATATTTTAAGAAAACAGATTCAAGATGAAAAATTCATCAATTTAATCTGGAAGTTTTTGCGAGCAGGCTATGTGGAAGATTGGGTATTTCACAAAACTTATAGTGGTGCACCACAAGGCGGGATTATTAGTCCTCTGTTATCGAACATTTATTTAAATGAACTCGACAAATATGTGGAGCAATATATAGAAAGCTATAATAAAGGTGATAAACGTACACACAATCTTACTTATCATAACTTAGCATCAAAAATTGCGAAGAGAAAAAGTAACAATAAACGTGATTGGTCTAAATTAAGTGAAGAACAAAAGAAAGAACGGTTAAAAGAATTAAAAGCGCTTTATGAAGAATTACAAAGCCATGATAGTAAAGACCTTTTTGACCCAAATTACCGACGCTTAAAATATGTGCGGTACGCAGATGATTTTATACTAGGTGTCATCGGTAGTAAAAAGGAAGCCGAACAAACTAAGCAAGACTTGAAAATGTTCTTAAAAAAACAACTAAAGTTAGAGTTAAGCGATGAAAAGATCTTAATTACTCACAGTAAGAAAAATGCGCGTTTTCTTGGGTATGATATTCGTGTTATGAGAGATTGGCATAGAATGAAAATGCCAAATGGAACAAAAAAGCGTAAGTTCAACTATCAAGCAAAGCTTTTCGTTCCACATGAAAAATATATCCAAAAACTTCTACAGTTAAATGCGTTAAAAATAGGAGCAAACAATGGTTGGAAACCCATTCATCGCCCGTATTTGGTGCATAATGATGATCTTGAAATTTTACGTACGTACAATGCGGAAATAGAGGGCTACTACAATTACTATCGTCTAGCGAGTAATGTACATGTTTTACAGTCTTTCCGTCAAACGATGAAATACAGCATGATTAAAACGTATACGAATAAATATAAAAGTACTGTCAGCAAAATTATCACTAAATATAAGATTAATGGGAAATTGGGTGTTCGATATGAAACCAAAGAGGGTCTAAAAATTGCTTATTTTACAGAGCAATGAATGGAAAAGAACGATACGATTAAACAGCCAACAGTTGATATAGTTGAAAATACATTAATTTATACAGGGCGAACGAGTATGATTGACCGATTACTTGTCGAAAAATGTGAATGGTGCAGTATAGTGGGAGTACCACTTGAAATGCATCACATCCATAAACTAAAAGGTTTAAAAGGCAAGAAAATGTGGGAACAAAAAATGATTGCCCGAAGAAGAAAGACAATGGCGTTATGTACATCGTGTCATCACGATTTACATAACATAATGGTAAGTTAGATTAAAGTAAATGGAAAGCCGTATACTCTGAGAGGAGTACGTACGGTTTGGAGGGGAGTTCTTGGAAACCTAATATAGAAATATATTAAGGCGCTGGGTTCTCACCCTACTTTCGAGAAGCTGTTAAACGGTCTGCCGCTTCCATTATTTGTGCTCATAATCATCCAAGTGGTGTGCCAACACCTAGTACGGAGGATATTGAGGTAACGAAGCGAATTGTTGAAGCCGGTTATATTATCGGTATTGAATTAATTGATCATGTGATCATTGGTGATCATCAATTTATTAGCATGAAAGAAAAAGGGTATTTTTAACTCTGCATGAAGCATGCAGAGTTTTTTTATGTTGAGCCAGCAAATGCTTTTTATACAGAAAGTTAAACATCTTCGTTAGGCAGCTATAAAATTTTTGTATTTTTTTGTGGTTTATTGGCGAACCTTTTTCATTACAAATCGTTAATGTATTCATAGAAACGCTATTATCTTCACAAAAATTGGTAGCCTGATACACGTTGTCTTATGAGAATAAAAATTATATGCTAATCTATACGTACTATTTTTAGTTTAAGAGGGAATTAAAATAGTATCTTTTCTGTGAGATGTAGTATGTGACACTACAAATTCTTGCGCTTTTCCGTTATAATGAACGGTATGAATTTTATCTTTATTCAGGAAGGACTCCCATCGAAATTGGTGGTGAGGTGAATGAGTGTGTAATTTTTTCGAGGTGTCAATCACCAACTGATGAAGATAAAAGCTTTGACAGGTGTGATAGGCTTTGAGAGGAGTCAATTGTGTTTTTTACACAATTAAAGTTCCTGCACATTGTCGTCAAAGATAATGGATATCAACGAAAGTATGGCTTATATAGAAAGGGAGTACACAATTTGTTTGGACTAGGAAGCAAAGATGTCGGGATTGACCTCGGCACAGCGAATACATTAGTGTTTATTAAAGGAAAGGGGATCGTTTTACGTGAACCTTCAGTTGTAGCAAAAAATACAAAAACAGGAGATATCGTTGCCGTTGGTAATGATGCGAAAAATATGATTGGTCGTACACCTGGCTCAATCGTAGCAATTCGTCCAATGAAAGATGGCGTTATTGCTGACTTCGATATTACAACAGCAATGATCGAATATTACTTAAAAGAGGCATGTAAAAACTCTGGAGGCAACTGGAAAAAACCGAATGTGATGATTTGTGTGCCTTATGGCATTACATCAGTGGAGCAACGTGCGGTTATTGATGCAGCACGACAAGCGGGTGCAAAAGAGGCGTTCACAATTGAAGAGCCATTTGCAGCAGCAATCGGTTCAAATCTTCCTGTATGGGATCCTACTGGCTCAATGGTTGTTGATATCGGTGGTGGTACAACAGAAGTTGCCGTTATTTCTTTAGGTGGTATTGTAACGAGTGAATCCGTACGTGTTGGTGGGGATGCGATGGATCAATCCATCATTTCGTATATTCGTAAAACATATAATTTAACAATTGGTGAACGTACTGCAGAAGCTGTGAAAATGGAAATTGGTACGGCATTGGCAGAAGGTCCAGAGAATAAAATGGATATTCGAGGACGTGACCTATTAACTGGTTTACCAAAAACAATCGAAATTTCTTCACAGGAAATTTCTGAATCATTGCGTGAAGCGGTTGCCTCTATTATTGACGGCGTTCGCAAAACATTAGAACAAACCCCTCCTGAATTATCTGCTGACGTAATGGAACGTGGTATTGTATTAACTGGTGGTGGTGCGCTATTAACAAACTTAGACAAAGTTATTAGCCAAGAAACAAACATGCCAGTCTTTATCGCAGAAGATCCGTTAGACTGTGTAGCAATTGGCACAGGTAAAGCATTAGATCATATCGACTTAATTCGTCAACAACAAGTAAAAGGGTAAGGAGGTTGAGGCAATGCCACACTTTTTCTTCAATAAGAAAGTAATTTTGCTGCTCGTAGGTATGGTTTTTCTTGTGGCATTGATTAGCTTCTCATTACGTGATCGGACGAATGCAACTTTACCAGAGCAAATTATTAAAGATACTGTCGGCGTCGCACAATCGATTGTTGCGAAGCCGGCGAATTATATTAATGGTATTTTTAATAGTATTGACTCCCTCTTAAACACGTACGAAGAAAATAAACGTTTAAAAGCACGCTTAGAAGATTTTGCAGTTGTACAAGCTGAAGCTACGGATTTAAAATCAGAGAATAACAAGCTACGAGAGCTATTGGATAAAACCGAGAGCTTGAAGGCATTTAATCCAATTCATGCAACAGTGATTGCTAGAAATCCAGACCAGTGGGAAGAGAAAATCATTTTAGATAAAGGGTCTTCTCATGGTGTCCAAAAAAATATGGCAGTTATGACGGCGAAAGGTTTAGTAGGGAAAATTATACTAGTAACACCTTTCACATCTGAGGTAGAGCTTTTATATACAAATAATCCAAACTATCGTGTTTCTGCGATGGTATTAGGAGAAAAAGAAGCATACGGTTTAATCGAGGGCTTTGATGAAGAACGTAATAAACTCATTATGAAGCGAATCGATTCTAGCTTAACGGTGAAAGAAGGCGAGCAAGTAGTTTCTTCAGGGCTTGGTGGTATTTTCCCAAAAGGTGTCCCAATCGGAGAAATTACAGAAGTTAGTACAGATGATCATGGCTTAACAAAAATGGCTTATGTCAAACCATCTGCTGATTTTTCAATTTTAGAACATGTTGTCATTGCTAAACGTACATCAACAGTTATTGATGGCTCAGACGGCAATACAACAAATGAAGATTTATCGAATCCGCAAGAGGCGAGTGAAGAGGAGGCGGAATGATGGTTCGATTTCTCATCCCCTCTGTAGCGGTTTTACTATTCTTATTAGAGCCAGAATTTGCTATGCTTTCCCCGATTGAAATTAAAGGGGAAGTCTATTTTCTGGTACCACGTTTTTTAATCTTATATTTAATTTTTATATCCATCTATTACAGCCGTAAACGTGCGGTAATGTATGGAGTTTTTTTTGGTGTCTTGTATGATGTGTTTTACATTGATATTATTGGATTATATTCAGTGCTTTATCCACTTATATGTTTTTTAGCAGGCTCTATCGTGAAAGTTATCCATCAGCACTTAGTTGTGACAACGACAATTTCAGTTGTACTAGTAGCCATTTTAGAATTCATACTATATCAATTTTTCTTCCTAATTGATTTTACAGCAATACCTTTAGCGGATTTCTTACGTTCACGACTACTACCAACAATTATTGCTAATGCTTTATTTTTAATGATTCTTGGTTGGGCCTTCAAATATCTAATTAATGCGCGTGTCTTACAGAGAGCACGTGAAGTTTCTTAATAAAGAACAACGTGAGGTGAGGCATTCATGAAAAAACAGTTAGTTAATATGAAGGGAACGAAGGACGGTTTTGTACTACGTCTAGACGATCAATGTTCGTATAGCGAGTTAGTAGAAGAATTGAAGAAGAAAGTGTTAGAAGGCGGTATCGATGGTAAAGTAGATGTACAATTATACTTAGGCTATCGATACTGTACTGATGAACAAATGAATGAGCTGATAAAAATTGTAGAAGAAACGGAGCAACTTATTGTATCTAAGGTGCAAAGTGAAGTACTGACTGTCCAAGAAAGCAACCAGAAAATGATTGAAGGTCAACAAGATACATATATTGGTGTGGTCAGATCAGGACAAGTTCTGCGTTCATCAGGGGACATTATCATTGTAGGCCATGTAAATCCAAACGGTCGAGTAGAGGCTGGCGGTAATGTATATGTCCTAGGTAGACTAAAAGGAATTGCACATGCGGGTGTGCATGGCAATAAAGAAGCAATCATTGCAGCATCTCGATTTGAAGCCACACATATCATGATTGCTGATCAAGTTCAGGCAATGTCAGATGAACATGTAAACGCGATCAATCAGGCAGAAATGACTTGTGCATTTCTTGGCTATGATGGACGCATTACGTACGATCAAATTCATGCCTTAAAAAATATACGACCATTGTTAAATGTGTCTAAGGGAGGAAGCTAGTGTGGGAGAAGCGATCGTCATAACTTCAGGTAAGGGCGGTGTCGGTAAAACAACGACAACGGCTAACCTTGGGACTGCATTGGCTCTACAAGGTAAAAAAATATGTTTAGTTGATACAGATATCGGCCTACGCAATTTAGATGTCATTTTAGGTCTCGAAAATCGTATTATTTATGACCTAGTTGATGTGGTGGAAGGACGCTGTAAAATCCATCAAGCATTAATTAAGGATAAGCGCGTAGATGAGAAACTATTTTTATTACCTGCTGCTCAAACAACGGATAAAAACGCTGTTACCCCTGAGCAAATGAAGAGCTTAGTAGAGGAATTGAAAAGGGATTATGATTATGTATTAATCGATTGCCCTGCCGGTATTGAACAAGGCTATCGTAATGCTGTCGCTGGTGCAGATCATGCGATTGTTGTGACAACACCTGAAATCTCCGCTGTTCGTGATGCAGATCGTATCATTGGTTTACTTGAACAAGAAGAGATTACAGCACCTAAACTCATCATTAATCGTATTCGACAGCATATGATGAAGAGCGGTGATACATTGGATGTCAATGAAATTACTACACATCTTTCTATTGATCTATTAGGCATTATTGTCGATAGTGAGGGTGTCATCTCATCTTCCAATAAAGGTGAACCAATCGTCATGGACCCATCAAATAAAGCATCATTGGGCTATCGCAATATTGCCCGTCGTATTCTTGGTGAGTCCGTGCCATTGATGGCTATTCAAAATGAGCAAAGAGGTATGTTTTCAAAACTTAAGGCTCTATTTTCAAAATAAATGACAACCTTTTCGTACAAATGTACGAGAAGGTTTTTTCTTGTGCATGTTTGGACATGCAATCTCATATAGTGTGGAAAAAAGGATGAGAGCTTGTTTAAAAAATGGAAATGGTTCGTCACGATACTACTTGTGGCAGCAATCATGCTTGTAATTCGTTTAGAAGATCAAGGCGTAGTAGATACACCCGTTCGAAAGCTTGTAACAACCTCTGCAGATTTAACCTATTTAAGTGAGCTCGGACAAAGTTGGTTCGAAAAAGAAAAAGAGACCATCATGGTATCAAGTGATGTAGGGCAGGCCGATCTTCTAACATTTGCTAATGCCCAAGTTTTTAAAGAAGGTTATTTATTGCAGTATGATGTTGGTTTACCGATCTATGCTGGGCAGAATGGGTTGGTGGTTTTTACTGGTCATACAAAGTATACGGGCAAGACTATGACAATCAGCTATGAGGACGGGACAACGGTATCTTATGGTATGTTAGATAGTTTAGCGCAGCTCCCTTATACATCGATTCAAGCTAATGATTTAATTGGTATGAAAGAAGCTGGTCAATTATATATGTCCATTGAAAAGGGAGATACTCATTATGATTTAGAGCAAATTGTACAATGGCTTGAATCGACGGAGACCAATGAGGATTAAATTACATCTTCTATGTATCCCTCTGGTATTTGTCATGATTTTTAGTGGACAATTAGCTTATTACGCCATCATTTTATTTTCTTTGCTGTGGCACGAGGCAGGTCATTTAGTAGCAGCAGTATTGTGCGGAGTGAAGGTGAAATCATGCGTTATTACACCATATGGGGGAGAAATTCAATTTGAAAATCCAGCGGTTGTGCAAGCTTCGTCACTCCTATGGATTGCATTAGGAGGACCAATCGCTACCATTATTGGGATTGGCCTCGCTTTTTTTATGCCTGATCTGCTCGCCACTAAGCTAATAACTGTACAATTAGTGTTACTGGCTGTAAATATTGTGCCCATCATACCGTTAGATGGTGGCAGGCTAGTATTAGCCTGGCTATTTTTAAGTTATCCAAGAGCTCAAGTGGTGGAAATGTATTATTGGTTGTCTTTCATCATTGCCACTACACTATTACTAGTCACTTTCAAGTTCTTGCCACAGTCTATTTTTTTAGCCATCATTAATTTATTCATTTGGCTGCAAGCATTGAAAGAATGGCGCTATCGAAAATATAGAGTTGCTTTTGAAAAATATGTTATGAATAGATTGACTTAAAAAAAAACGTATGGTAATATTTTAATGTTATTGTTTGTAGCACCCGTGCTACTACAACCGCTCTGGAAAGGTTTAAGTATCTAATAAGATCACCTTTTAAAACAGGCGAGTCTGAGTCTAAGAGGAGGTGCAGTAAAATGTACGCAATTATTGAAACTGGTGGTAAACAAATCAAAGTAGAAGCTGGTCAAGAAATCTATGTTGAGAAATTAGGCGTAGAAGCTGATGAGGTTGTTACTTTTGATAAAGTATTATTCGTAGGTGGCGAAAACGTTAAAGTTGGCGCTCCATTCGTAGAAGGCGCTACAGTAACAGCTAAAGTTGTTAAAGAAGGCCGTGCGAAAAAAATCGTTGTTTTCAAATTGAAAGCTAAAAAGAACTACCGTCGTAAACAAGGTCACCGTCAACCTTACACAAAATTAGTTGTTGAAGCAATCAACGCTTAATTGTGAGGTGTAGCGAATGATACAAGTTACGATTCATCACAATGAAAATAGACATGTGTCAGCATTTGAATTTTCAGGACATGCTGGGTACGATGAATCTGGTAAAGATTTAGTGTGTGCAGGAGCATCTACTATTGCCATTGGTACAGTAAATGCTATTTATGCATTATTACAAATTCAACCAGAAGTCGAACAAGCTGCTGAAGGTGGAGGCTATCTTAAGGTAGATTTACCATCAGATTTAGAGCCTGAAGTAGATGCAAAACTACAGTTAATTGTTCAAGTAATGACTGCCCAAGTGTATTCTATGGTGCAAAATTACGGACAATACATCCAAATCAACTACAACCAAGTAGGAGGTGGAACTCGATGAAATTATTATTAGCATTAGATCTTCAACTTTTCGCATCGAAAAAAGGGGTAGGTTCTACTAAAAACGGACGTGACTCTGAGTCTAAACGACTTGGTGCTAAACGTGCTGATGGCCAATTCGTAACTGGTGGTTCAATTCTTTACCGTCAACGCGGTACAAAAATTTACCCAGGTACAAACGTAGGTCGTGGTGGTGACGATACACTATTTGCTAAAGTTGACGGCGTTGTTAAATTCGAACGCTTAGGTCGCGATCGCAAACAAGTATCTGTATATCCAACTACACAAGAAGCTTAATCTTTTATAAGATAACATAAAGCGGAGGACTGCATTTATTGCAGTCCTTTTTTTGGCTAAATTTCAACAATGCCGATTCTGGTCTCAATTAAGCTGAGGCATAATTGATTAAAGAATTAAGGGAAAAATAGAGCAAAACTTGTTATACTAGTAAGGATAACTTTATTGGAGTGAATGGGATGAACAATCAATCACTAACCATTAGTGAAGTATTACGTTTTGCAAATCATGATTATGTGAATCAACTGCAACTGATTCGCATGAATTTAGATTTAGGTAGAATTGATGAATCAAAGAAACTTATTCAACATTATTCAGAACAATTACGCGTGTTTTCTATCCTCAATCGACTACAATTACCACAAACAATTGAGTGGCTACAAACAGCAGGATGGCGTTATCCATCACTAGCATGGAAGCTAAGCGGTGAGATAAAAAAGCCAGTGACCAACAATATTGATCGGGAAGTTGTAGATTATTTAAACAAAACAGTTATGCATGTTTATGATACATTAGATCCATTTACAGAGCAGATCCTAACGCTTGATGTACGTGTTGACGATCATACATTTGCCGTGACATTCACGCTAAATGGGTTATGGAGTGCTGATGCATTCACCGAAAAAGGTTTGAAACAATTCGACATTCAAACAATTGAGCAGACAACTACGCGCTGGCAATATGTCTTGAGTGCAAATAGGGAGTGAACTAAATGTTTGTCGATCACGTAAAGATTTTTGTTAAAGGTGGCGACGGTGGAGATGGTATGGTTGCCTTCCGTCGAGAAAAATATGTACCTAATGGTGGTCCAGCTGGTGGAGATGGTGGACATGGCGGTAACGTCGTATTTGAAGTAGAAGAAGGCTTACGAACGTTAATGGATTTCCGCTATAAACGTCATTTTAAAGCGCCTCGTGGTGAACATGGGATGAGTAAAGGCATGCATGGTAAAAATGCAGAGGATTTAATCGTTAAAGTTCCACCAGGCACAGTGGTTATGAATGAAGAAACAAATGCAGTTATTGCCGACTTAGTCGAGCATGGGCAAAGAGCCATTATTGCGAAAGCTGGCCGAGGTGGACGAGGAAATTCTCGTTTTGCCACTCCTGCCAACCCAGCGCCAGAACTTTCTGAAAAAGGTGAGCCAGGACAAGAATTAAATGTTATATTAGAGTTAAAAGTTTTAGCAGATGTAGGATTAGTTGGTTTCCCAAGTGTTGGTAAATCAACGCTTTTATCAGTGGTTTCTGCTGCTAAGCCAAAAATTGGTGCATATCATTTTACGACAATTGTACCGAACTTAGGCATGATTGAAACGGAAGATCACCGAAGCTTTGCGATGGCAGATTTACCTGGGCTTATTGAAGGGGCACATGAAGGGGTAGGATTAGGCCATCAATTTTTACGACATATTGAACGTACACGCGTTATTGTCCATGTTATTGATATGTCAGGAATGGAAGGTCGCGATCCATATGAAGATTATTTAACAATCAATGAAGAGCTAAAACAATATAATCTTCGTTTAACAGAGCGCCCACAAATAATTGTAGCCAATAAAATGGATATGCCAGATGCAGAAGAAAACTTAGCAGCATTCCGCCAAAAGGTAGGAGAAGATGTTCAAATTTTCCCAATTTCTGCTGTTTCACGTCAAGGGTTAAAAGAGCTGTTGTTTGCCATTGCGGATCTACTGGAAGTAACGCCTGAATTCCCACTATATGAAGATGTAGAGGAGCAATCAGACGCAACTGTCATGTACAAGCATGAGGCAAAAGGTGAAGATTTCGAAATCACTCGTGACGATGATGGTACATTTATTATTAATGGTTATGCCATTGAGCGTTTATTTAAAATGACGGACTTTAGCCGTGAAGATGGTATTCGTCGTTTTGCTCGTCAATTGCGTGCAATGGGTGTGGATGAGGCTCTGCGTCAACGTGGAGCACAAGATGGCGATACAGTACGCCTACAAGAGTTTGAATTTGAATTTGTCGATTAAGACATGAGTTTTAGGGGGAAGCGTATGAAGAATGTTGCGAATCAGCGATATTATTTAGTTCGTGAGGATGTTTTAACGGATGCAATGCAAAAAACTTTGGAAGCGAAACACTTACTATCAAGTGGTTCAGTATCTTCCATTTGGGATGCGGTAAAGCAGGTGGATTTATCGCGAAGTGCGTTTTACAAATATCGTGATGCGGTTTTTCCTTTTCATTCAATTGTGCAGGAACGCATTTTAACAGTCTTTTTACAGCTTCAAGATAGAAAAGGAACACTTGCTAAGCTTTTAGAAACTGTGACAATTACACATTGTAATGTATTGACAATTCATCAAACGATTCCGATTCAGGGACGTGCCAATGTTACTTTATCATTAGATGTAACAAGCATGACCTGTGATCTTGATGACCTCATTCAGCAATTAAAGCGCTTAGATTTTGTAGAATCAGCAGAAGTAATTAGTTCTGGAGCATTATAATAACAGTACAGTGTTCAATCCTTTAATTTTTGACAAAAATGAATTATCGTGTTTAATAAGACTGCTAGGTCAGAATGCGATAACAAGCTCAAATAAGGAGCTGTCCCAACAGTGAGTAATCTCGCGGGACTGCTCCTTATTGTGCCATAAAGGAGGTATTTGCAATGACAAAGCAACAATGGGAAAATAGAATCGCCTATTTAGGACCAGAAGCATCATTTACATATTTAGCAACAAAGGCTACTTTTCCAAATGAGTGGCTTGTACCGTGTGCGACGATTCCAGAATGTATAGAGGCTGTCGCGGAGGGAAAGGTGGATTTAGCCGTCGTTCCGCTAGAAAATGCCTTAGAGGGCTCTGTAACATTAACATTAGATTATTTATTCCATGAGGCAACACTCTATGTGACAGGTGAATTATTGCTAAAAATCCAGCAGCATTTAATGGTGAATAAAGCGCAAAAGGATCATTGGCAGTCTATCGCAGGTGTTTATTCCCACCCACATGCACTAGCTCAATGTCATAAATACTTATTTTATCGTTTCAGTCATGTGCCATTACATCAAACAACTTCCACAGCGGCAGCAGCGAAATATGTATCAGAAAATCCACAAGAATGTATAGCCGCAGTAGGCAATGCAGCAGCAGCCGAAAAATATGGCCTTGACATAGTTGAATCGAATATCCATGATTTCCATTTTAACCATACACGTTTCTTTGTACTGTCCAAGCAAAATAAACGATTGCCGCAAGAGCTATCTGAAGGGCAAGCTAAGACAACGTTTATGATTACATTGCCAACGGATCGTTCAGGAGCATTGCATCAGGTGCTTTCTGTTTTTGCATGGCGTCAACTGAATTTAAGTAAAATTGAATCACGTCCACTTAAAACGGGCCTAGGTGATTATTTCTTTATGATTGATGTATTAGCAGATGAAAAAGAACCGATGATGCGTGGCGCCATGGAAGAATTAGCTGCACTAGGCTGTAAGGTAAAATCTTTGGGTACTTACTTCACTTATGTTACATCAGACGAGGCAGAATAGCTGTAGGGAGGAATGGTAATGGCTGGCATCATTTTATTTGATGGTATCTGTAATTTTTGTGATAGCACTGTTCAATTTATTATCAAACACGATGAAGCTGGCTATTTTCAATTTGCGTCACTTCAAAGTGATATCGGCCAAGCATTGCTCAATCAGTACAATATACCAAAGAATATAGATAGTGTGATTCTGATTGAACAAGGGAACGTCTCGCTGGAATCTACCGCAGCATTAAACATATGCAGGAAATTGGATGGACTGTGGCCTTGCTTCTATGCCTTGATTCTTGTTCCCCCCATTATCCGTAATGCGCTGTATCGATTATTTGCTAAACAACGCTATCGTTTATTTGGTCAAAAAAGTGAATGCTTATTGCCCACACCTTCTCAACGGCAACGATTTCTTTCCTAGTAGCGCACGGGTTTATAATATCCGCAGAGAGTGGAAAAATACTTTCGCTCAGGATCAAAATACTCGCGAAGAGAAAAGAAATACTGTCGCTCAAGCGTCCAATCAGAAGCATAACATTTGCAATCAAAACAGAAAGCACCGTATGAAAAAGGATATCATACGGTGCTTTTGCTATTTATTGATCTGACACTAAGTAGCTCTTTTTTTGTAAGGCTTGTTCAATTAAAGTTAAAACTTCAACAGAGGGTGCAGAGATGACATGCAGATGAATGCCACCAGTAAGGGCGGATAAATAATTAGCCTGTGTGGCATTGACACGTTCGATAAACTGTTTCACCTCATGGCGATTTGATACCATAATGGAGGCAGTGAGTTCACCATATATTGGATGTTCTACAATAACATTTTTGACAGTACCACCACAATCGACAATGGTCATTAATTCATCCTCTGTTTGCTCTGAGGTATGCAAGCAAGGGAACGTACGTTCAACGGTTTGCTGTAATTGTTCCTGATGCATATAAAGATAGCCCTGGCTTGTGGCAATAATGGGCTCATTTCTTGCCTTTAATAGAGTCATATCATTGACGATAACTTGTCTAGAAACATTGGCGAACTTAGCCAAGTCTGTCCCAGTTATAGGTGCTTTACTGTTTTTTAATTGCGCTAAAAGTTGCAGTCGGCGTTCTTCGCCTAACATTTTTTTCATAAGAGTTCACCTCTGCTCATAATAAAGGAATCAGCATTCCTTATGTTTTAGTGTACCATGAAGCATTTCTAACTTGCTGAAATTTTTGTATCCAAATGAAACATTGAACATATGATACGTAGAGAGGAAGGGAGGAAAAAATTGCGTATTCATATTGTTCAAAAGGGAGACACCTTGTGGAAGATTGCGAAAGAGTACGGCATTTCGTTTGAAGATTTGAAGCGGCTCAATGTCCATCTTGCCAACCCAGATTATATTGTTCCAGGTATGGAAATTATATTGCCTGAAAAAATAAACAAAGAGCCGCATAGAGAATCACATAAAGAAATGCCGAAAAAGGAAACACAAGTGCATAAGGAGGCACCGAAGGAAAGTCCTAAAAAAGAGGTACAGCGACCGATGCCACCACCGCCGCCTATTGTACCGCCACCACCAGCTCCTATGCCAATGCCAGAACCACAAATGATTCCGATTCCAATACCGATGCCAATGCCTATGCAAATGCCACAACAACCGATGTGGGTACCGCAGCCTGTGGAAATGAATTGGCACCAACAATTGGTGATGCCACAAATGGAGCAAAATGTTACAACACCACCTGTACAAATACAGCCACCACCACCGCCAGCACCTACACCACCACCTGTAGCTCAACCGAAGCCAATGCCACAACCAGCGCCACAGCCACCGATGCATATCATGCCACAAATGCCTGCTGTCCCACATTGCTCAAGTTGTCATCAACCGATCTATCATCAAATGTGGTGGCCGATGATGCCAATGCAACCTCAGGTCGAGCATTATACGATGCCACAACAGCCAATGTCTTGTGACATGCCAGATCATAAAGTAGGTGGGATGGAAGACTTTTTAGAGTCTACATCACCATTCTTCCATACACAGGATCAGCAAATGAAGCCACAAATGGATATGATGCCTGATATGAATATGGGTCAATCTTGTGGCTGTGGTACACAGCCAATGATGATGCCTGATATGAACATGGGTCAATCCTGTGGCTGTCATCAACAACCAATGATGATGCCTACATGGCAAATGGATCCTTGTCATTGTCCGCCACCACCATGTCCGACACATTGTCCACCGCCGTGCCCACCAGCAGGGGGACAATGGATGTCACCGCACTATTTCCCAGGCGGGATGACGCCTTATCGATGGTGAAAAAGCGTATATTGTAGAAGAGTTAAAGTCAAACATTTGGAAATATAAGTATGAATCGAATCATTATTTTGTCAAACGAGCGAAGCAAGTGGAAATTGCAGAGAAGGTGAGAGCAATTCATCGCCAGTTAGGACGCATGGAGCCTTCTCTGATCTTACCATTGGTCCAGAGTGATGATGAGCAGTTAATTGTGCAAGTATGGCAAGAAGGAAGCCATGGTGCTAACTTTGCATATAAAAAAGATCGCGAAGAATCTCTTAAATTATTAATAGCTTTACATGATACACATAAAAAAATAGCTTGGCAGCGAGTGCCAGGCTTGCATACCTACTCGCAGCTTTTAAAATGGCAAATGCGTCATATGCGTTTTAAAAGTAGAAGAAATGAGTTTCGAGCTTTTTTAACAAAAGAAGAAATTGATCAAATTGTGCATTATAGTGATAAATCTTTACAACTGATTGCATTAGAGGATGCGCCTGAAAAAGAAATCACACTATTACATGGGGATGTGGTTCATCATAATTTTTTATGGTGCTCTGATGGACAATTACGTTTAATTGATTTTGATTTAGCACATCTTGGCGAAGCAGATGATGAATATATTTTATGGTTGCATCGTGTATTACCTGCTGTTGATTATGATCTTGGAAAAATTTTTGCCGAATTACCTGAGCTGAAACGACTGGATAAAAGAAAGCTCCATCGTTTGAAATATCCGAATGAGCTATTACGAGAATGGCTTTTTGCAGTGGATTTACCACTAGAGCAACAGCTAGTATTTTTAGATTATTTAGTGCCATTCACAAAACGAGCCCTCACCTATTGGCCAAAACTGTGGTACGATGTTGATAGATTTGTTAAAAAATGACCGTCATTTGGCGGTCATTTTTGTTTGGCAACAGCACTTTTGCCACTACTTTTTGTCGAGCATTCGTTCGCTATATGCTATAATCGAAGACGATGATTGTGAGGGATTATAGATGTATGATTATTTAAAAGGACAAGTAACTCGTATTACACCTGAGTTTATAGTATTAGAACAACATGGTATTGGCTGGCAACTTCATACGCCCAATCCGTTTGCATTCCGCACATCAGCCCTAGAGCAACAGATATATGTTCATTTGCATGTACGAGAGGATGCACAAGTTTTATATGGTTTCCCTAATCTAGATCAACGTGAGCTATTTCGAAAGCTAATATTAGTATCTGGCATAGGGCCAAAGGGGGCTCTAGCGATTTTAGCTACTGGGAATCCGCAACAGGTTATTAGTGCCATTGAGCGGGAGGACGAAGCGTTTTTAGTGAAGTTCCCTGGGGTTGGGAAAAAAACGGCACGTCAAATGATTCTTGATTTGAAGGGCAAGCTAGGTTCGTTATTAGATACATTGGAGCTTCCTAGTGCAGAACATGAGCTACCATTGTTTGGTGTGAATCCTTATAAGCATGAGCTAGAAGAAGCTATACTAGCGTTAATGGCACTTGGTTATTCTGAAAAAGAGCTCGAAAAAATTCGTCCACAGCTTGAGGACAACGACAAGCTGGAAACGACAGATGCCTTTATGAAACAAGCATTGCAACTATTGCTAAAAATAAAATAAGGAAAGGAGGGAAGGTGCATGTCTGAACGTATGATGGCAAGTGAGGCAGGTAGCTATGATGAGCAGTTTGAATTATCTTTACGCCCTCAAAAATTAACGCAGTATATTGGGCAACATAAAGTGAAGGAAAACTTACAAATATTCATTGAAGCGGCAAAGCTTCGCCAAGAAAGTTTAGACCATGTGCTGTTATATGGACCTCCGGGACTTGGTAAAACGACATTAGCTGCTGTTATTGCGAATGAGATGAATGTCAATGTACGCATGACGAGTGGCCCTGCAATTGAGCGCCCAGGGGATTTAGCAGCTATTTTAAGTTCACTTGAGCCTGGGGACGTTTTATTTATAGATGAAATTCATCGACTCTCCCGTGCCATTGAAGAAGTGCTATATCCAGCAATGGAGGACTTCTGTTTAGATATTGTGGTGGGGAAAGGTCCAGAAGCACGTTCTGTACGCCTTGATTTACCTCCCTTTACCCTTGTAGGTGCTACAACAAGAGCTGGCGCCTTATCAGCCCCTTTAAGGGATCGCTTTGGTGTGTTACTACGCTTAGAATATTATGATGATCGTTCACTTGCTGAAATTGTGGTGCGAAGTGCTCATTTATTTGAGGTGAAAATTGAGCAAGTAGCGGCAATGGAAATGGCGAGACGCTCACGCGGAACACCTCGAATTGCGAATCGTCTATTAAAACGAGTACGAGATTATGCACAAGTGCTTGGAGATGGTATGATAACGGAGGGTCTTGCACAGCAAGCGCTAGAGCTGTTACAAGTTGATCCTAGAGGGCTTGATCATATCGACCATAAACTTGTAACGAACATGATTGAGCGCTTCCAAGGCGGTCCAGTGGGCTTAGATACGCTTGCGGCATCGATTGGTGAGGAACGGGTTACGATAGAGGATGTATATGAACCTTATTTGATGCAAATTGGCCTTATTCAACGTACACCACGGGGAAGAGTTGCCACACATTTAGCCTACGAACATTTTGGATATGAGTATCCACAACAAACATAAAGAAGGAAGTTTTTTCATGCGTGTAGAAGATTTTGATTTTGAATTACCAGAGGAGCTTATTGCTCAAACGCCATTAATTGATCGTACTGCGAGCCGCTTAATGGTTGTTACACCTGGCGCTACTAAAGTAGAGCACCACCATTTTGCTCACGTTTTAGATGAGCTACATGCTGGAGATTGTCTCGTATTAAATGATACAAGAGTCTTACCTGCTCGCTTAATGGGTGTGAAAGAGGAAACAGGTGCACATATAGAAGTATTGTTATTAAAGCAATTAGCTGGTACAGATGAGTGGGAAACACTTGTAAAACCAGCTAAGCGTGTAAAAGTAGGAACTGTTATCACATTTGGTGAAGGTTTATTAACAGCTACTTGTACAGGAGAGCTTGAACATGGCGGACGTACATTTGACTTTCATTATGATGGCATCTTTTATGAAATATTAGAGCAACTTGGTGAAATGCCGTTGCCTCCATATATTCGTGAAAAACTTGAGGACAAGGATCGTTACCAAACGGTTTATGCCAAAGAACGTGGCTCAGCTGCAGCACCAACAGCGGGACTGCATTTCACGGAGCAATTATTAGAGCAGGTAAAAGCGAAAGGTGTAGAAGTGGTCTTTATCACGCTACATGTGGGTCTCGGCACTTTCCGTCCTGTTAGTGTGGATTCGATTGAAAACCATGAAATGCACGCTGAATTCTATAGTGTGACCGAACAAGCGGCAGATACGATTAATCGTGTTAAGCAAAACGGCGGCAAGGTCATAGCTGTTGGGACAACCTCTACACGTACATTGGAGACAATTGGCTCTAAATATGAGGGGGAAGTGCGAGCAGAACAAGGTTGGACGTCTATTTTCATTTATCCAGGCTACAACTTTACGGTGGTGGATGGGTTAATTACAAACTTCCATTTACCGAAATCAACACTTGTCATGCTTGTTAGTACGCTAGCTACTCGAGAAACTATTTTAAGTGCCTATCAGCAAGCAGTGGAGGAAAAATATCGCTTCTTTAGTTTTGGAGATGCGATGTTTATACGTCCGAAAAAATAATAGTGGATATAATCGAAGTACTGTTTTTACTTCAGATAAGAGAGGATTTTTAGTTTATGACACAACCAGCAATTCGATATGAATTACTTCATACTTGTAAACAAACAGGAGCACGTCTTGGCATCGTCCATACACCACATGGCTCCTTTGAAACACCAGCATTCATGCCAGTGGGCACACAAGCAACTGTTAAAACGATGTCGCCAGAGGAATTAAAAGAAATGAATGCTGGGATCATTTTGTCCAATACGTACCATTTATGGCTTCGTCCAGGCAATGATATTGTCAAGGAAGCAGGCGGACTCCATAAATTTATGAACTGGGATCGTCCTATTTTAACGGATTCAGGTGGTTTCCAAGTGTTCTCCCTAAGTCAATTCCGTAAAATTGAGGAGGAAGGCGTTCATTTCCGTAATCACCTTAATGGAGATAAGCTATTTTTAAGCCCTGAAAAAGCAATGGAAATTCAAAATGATTTAGGGTCTGACATTATGATGGCGTTCGATGAATGTCCACCATTTCCTGCGACACATGATTATATGCTGCAATCAGTTGATCGTACAACACGTTGGGCAAAACGCTGTAAAGAAGCGCATAAGCGTCCAGAGGAGCAAGGTTTGTTTGGGATCATCCAAGGCGGAGAGTATGAGGATTTACGCCGTCGTTCAGCAGAAGCATTAGTGGAATTAGATTTCCCAGGCTACGCAATTGGTGGATTATCTGTTGGTGAACCGAAAGATGTGATGAACCGAGTGTTAGAATTTACGACGCCAATGATGCCTGAAAATAAACCACGTTATTTAATGGGGGTTGGCTCACCAGATTCTTTAATTGATGGAGCAATTCGTGGGATTGATATGTTTGACTGTGTGCTGCCAACACGTATTGCGCGTAATGGTACACTAATGACATCTGAAGGCCGTCTAGTGGTGAAAAATGCTAAGTATGCACGTGATTTTGGTCCAATTGATCCGAATTGTGATTGCTATACATGTAAAAACTATTCTCGTGCTTATGTTCGACACCTTATCCGTACGGAAGAAACGTTTGGTATTCGTTTAACGTCTTATCATAATCTACATTTCCTATTGAAGCTGATGGAACAAGTGCGTGAAGCCATTCGTCAAGACCGCCTTGGTGATTTCCGAGAAGAATTCTTTGAAAAATATGGCTTCAATGGGCCAAATGCTAAGAACTTTTAAGCCATTACGCCTTTCATTTTATGTTACTGAATCGAAATAAAAAAGGTCATGTCAACGGCATAATAAGCAATTTTGTAAGGCGAGGGGTTGATTTCCGTTCCACCAGCGTCCTTTCCAGGGGGCGTCAGATGAGCCGCTTCACTCACTGCGTTCGCTCCAGGGTCTCCTCTATGACGCTAAATCCCCTAGGAGTGACACTGGCTCCACTCCAATCAACCATTCTGCAAAAATGTCTTTTCCTTATCTTTCATACGAGCCGTATTTGTAAGATTAGAGAAAGGATAGCCTCTTTATTTTCAATGTGGAGAAGTGATGAGTGACAACACCCTCCATAAAGAGTAATGAATACCTTCACTTTATTTGAAGATCTTTGCTAAACAGAAACATTTTTATGGATTGGAGTGGAAGG
The DNA here is from genome assembly GCF_038630755.1 of Lysinibacillus sp. FSL K6-1151. NCBI lineage: Bacteria > Bacillati > Bacillota > Bacilli > Caryophanales > Bacillaceae > Lysinibacillus > Lysinibacillus sp. FSL K6-1151. The sequence goes on along the minus strand of NZ_CP152040.1, from coordinate 3,240,891 downwards.
CTACTTGACTCCCGTGGGATAGCTCGGCGCTCGCCCACAGGAAAGCAAGTAGCCTGCAACGGAAATCCTTTTTCACCTTTCATATAAATTCTATGGATGGTTTTGTTTTTCAACACTATGAAAGGACATTAGGCAGTGCCTAATGTCCTTATACTATGGCAATCGTTTTGTAAAAGCATTCAAATCTTTGTAAAAAGTGAATATTTCTAGCAAAATAATGTCAATCATAGAAAAAATATTAGTAATTGAGAAAATTTTTTGGCTTGTCCATCGCTTTTTATTGGTGGAATAGTCTATACTAAAAAAGTGAGATTTGGAAAGGGGGCAAGATATATTATGGATCAATTATTAGGATTAGCGCCAATATTATTAATGTTCGTTGCAATGTGGTTTATCTTAATCCGTCCAGCTAAAAAAAGACAGCAGGAAACACAAAATATGCAAAGTAGTTTGCAACGTGGAGATAAAGTCATTACAATCGGTGGTCTACATGGTGTCGTAGATGCGATTGAGGACACAGCAGTGACGTTAAAAATCGCTGACAATGTACGAGTGAAATTTGACCGTCAAGCAATTGGGCGAATTGTTAATGACAATCAGTAACAAAAGAGAAAAGGCTTACAATAGGGCATTAGCTATGTTGTAAGTCTTTTTTTACACATGAAGCGAACTCATGGCTAGTTAGCTGTTTTTATTTTATGGATCAATACTTCACCAGAATCTTTGCCGTTTACAGTTATTCTGCTTAACGTAAACAGAGAATCGCCCCTTTTCACATGTTTATTTTGAATAACAAAGGCCATCTTAAAACCAGCTTCTTTTGCTAATTTTATGGTGGATGGTGAATGAATGCCGTAAGGATAGCTAATAGCAATGGGCTCATAGCCAAGTTTTTCTTTTATTATTTTTCGTGAGCGAATAAAATCATTTCTAACTCTTTCTTCGTATGCATGATAACTTTCAAGTTGTCCGTCTACAAAACCTGGTCCATATACCGCACCATTTAGCCTACCGTTTTCTGAAGGTAATTTATAATGCAAATCCCATGTGTGACTCTGAACTGTCATATAATCCTTCATTTCCTTTAACTGCTCCCAGCTCATCTTTGGAATTTCTTTTGGCTGTTGAATTTTTTCATCATTTTCTAGGATTCGGCTTGCAATCACAAAGATTTCTGCATGCATATCGTATTTTTTTAAAACAGGGTATGCTTTTTCATAATTGCTTAAATACCCATCATCAAACGTAATTAATATAGGCTTTGGAGGTAATGGCGTTTGCCCATTTAAGTAATCATATAATTGCTGAACAGAAATGGTATGATATCCTGCACCTTTCAGCGCCCTCATTTGATTTTCAAAATTTTCGGGTGAAATAACTGTAGTATTATTTATATGTTCCTCTAAATGATGATACATAAGAACCGGTATTTCCGGCTCTTGGTATCCGTAAATAGGGGAGGGGCTTATTAGCAACAGCAGCATATAAACAACAACGAAAACAATTATTTTCCTTGTCATGTTCTCACCTTGTTTGTTTTTATAGTCGTTAAGCATTTTGTTCTTTGTTATTGTGTACGAACAAGTGGAGACTATTCCTTGAAAATTGTATAAAAAACAATAAGTAAGGTCACTTTGATAGTATGGGGGTGTTTTTATGGAAGAATATTACCATATTATTTTTCGAACTTGTTTTTTATATGTGTTTATTATCATTGTTTTCCGTTTAATGGGTAAACGAGAAGTAGGAGAATTATCAGTCATAGATTTGGTTGTATTTGTATTGATTGCAGAAGTTGCTGCTTTTGCGCTAGATGACTTTAAAAATCCTCTCTTTAATGCCATACTACCTATCATTATTTTGCTCTTTATTCAAATTTTAAGTGCTTACTTATCGTTAAAGTTCAAAAAAATACGAGATTTAGTGGATGGTGACCCAGCTTTATTAGTAAAAGATGGTGTTATTTTAGAGAGTGAGATGCGAAAACACCGCTATAATTTAGATGATTTATGTCAGCAATTACGAGAAAATGGCGTTGCATCAGTGACAGATGTGGCATTTGCCTATTTAGAGCCATCAGGCAATCTTTCCATCTATAAAAAAGATGAAAAAGCTTTCGTGTATCCACTTATTATCGATGGCGATATTCAAGAAAGACATTTATTGACCATGCATAAAGATGTGGATTGGTTAATGGGTGAGCTAGCTAAAAACAATATAACAAACAGTGAAACGGTATTTTTTTGTATTTGGGAAGACCATAAGCTCCACATCCAATTAAAAGAATCTTAAACCTTCTTCGCTAATTTTTTGATGTAGCGGAAATCAGTGATTCGTAACTGATTGGTAAATAATAAAAAAGTAAACAGTAAAAATAATGTAACACCACTGCTCAAAATAAATGGTAGTGATAATATTGGAATAAGAAAATACTGTGCGACACAAACGGCAATAAAGCAACTATAAGGTACGACAAACATTCTGAAGCCAGCACGTAGGTTTTTTCTTTGTCTAACAGTTGCGATATGCAGGAAGGACGTCAGTAAAACACCAAAGCCAATAGCTACGACGGCTCCTTTTTCCTGAATGCCAGGTTGAGAGGCTAGTACAAACATCACAAATAATTTACCGAGTCCACCATAGATGGAGTTCATCATAGCAGCTTTAGCTTCACCAATCGCTTGTAAGATAGAATGGAGTGGGCTTTGAATATAATAAAAATAAAAAATTGGTGCTAAAATTTTAACGTACCCTCGATTTTCTTCTAGATGGAAGAGCTTCATAGCTAATTCATCACCATGTACAAAGAAATACGTAGCAGCAAAGCAGCCTACTAAGGAAGATAATCTTAGGGAGACCGAAATTCGCTCTTGTAACAGCGGGATGTGCTGTCGAGCGACGGCATCACTCACAGCTGGAATTAGTACAATGGATAAGGCTGTTGATACAAAAGCTGGGAACAATAGTAAGGGTACTAAAACACCAGAGATGACACCATATAAAATAGTAGCAGCAGAAGCGGTTAAACCTGCAACTGTCAAAGCTTTTAAAAAGATAATCGGTTCTAAAAACCAAGTGAAAGAACCAAACAGCTTACTGCCCGCAGAGGGAAGGGCAATACGTAGCATGGGTGATGCAGGGTAGCCTTCGATTTTAGTTTTACGCGTCAATAGTCTCTTTTTCGAAACGATATAATGTAGCCATAAATAGAGGAATGCTACAACCTCAGCAAGAAGTGTAATACCCATTGCAGCAGCAGCAGTAACAGCCGCATTATTGTAATTAGCCACATAAGGCAGCATTAACGTAATGAAGCTAATTCGGACAATTTGCTCAATCATTTGAGCCCAAGCAGTTGGGGTAATTTTAGCTACACCCTGTAAATAAGCACGTAATAACCCAGATCCAACGGACACAGGTACAGCAAAGAGTGCAATCCATAGCGTAAATGTTGTCTGTTCATTATGTAAGAGCGTCGTCGAAATATATGGTATTGTGAGTGCAACGAGTGGCATAAAAATGATCATACCTATGAATGACCAAAGAATGGCCGTACGCATGACACCAAAGATGTTTTCGCGCTTATTTTTTGCTAGTAATTCTGCCACGATTTTAGCTACAGCGATAGGTAGTCCAAGTTGAATGAGTGAGATAAAGAAAATAAATGCTGGATAGACGGTCATATAAATGCCGACAGCCTCTTCACCAGCAATACGCATAAATTGCATTCTATAAAAGAAGCCAAAAAGTTTAGATAAAAAAATCACGAACATTAAAAATAATGTACCTCTTACAAAAGAACTCATGCCATCCGTCCCTTCTCAAGCCGCAAAAATTCATTTACACTATTTGTATGCAAACATGTCTTACGTTACGACTTTGATTGGAGATGATTCAAAATGAGTATGCAATATGAGCAACTATTTGAAAAAATCCGTCCGGCAATTGATAGTAAGATGGCAGAATTCAAACATTATCAATATGATGCCATTACGGCGGAAGAACTTTGGCGCTACTGTATTGAAAAAAAATGGCGTAAAAAGAAAATCGAACAGCTACGTTTACATGAGGTGATTGCGACCATTTTTGCGGTATCACCATCTGATATTGTCTCATTTAATCAAGTAGAGTTTTTACAAAGTAATAATTGGTTTGAAGAAGTAGGTATGGAAGAATTACAATTACTGCTTGGTCCAGTTAGAACGTAATCAAGGATGTGTCAAATTATACAATAATTCAAAGAATCCTAAATGTGTTGAATTGACACCAAGCGCAACCTGTTTCATAATAAGTGTGTTGCGCTTTTTTTATTTTGAATAAGTTTTTACTTACATAAGTCTTGAATGCTCTTTTACTTGCATTTGGAAGGCTAGTACCTAATAATACAAAGATAAACTTGCGCGTTATGAACGATTGAATAAGTAGAGCAACCTTTTTGAGGCACAGGTAACACGATTCTAAAGGAAAAGGAGGATTAAACGTTTCAAAAGGTATTGCTAGTTACTTGTTTGGCGTGTAAGGACAGCCCTTACACCAATTCGAGGAGGATTTATTGATGAAACTAAAAAGTCGTATAGTTGCATTCCTATTAATTCTAGTGCTTTTCGCAGCAGGAATTAGTACGACTGTAAACGGCGTCTTAAAGGACATCAAGCTTGGTCTTGACTTACAGGGCGGGTTTGAAGTACTTTACGAGGTAAATGAATTAAAAGATGGTCAAAAAATTACACCTGAAATCGTCACTGCTACGGCAACAGCTCTTGGCAACCGTGTAAATGCTATTGGGGTAAGTGAACCTAGCATTCAAGTTGAGGGAGAAAACCGAATCCGTGTGCAATTAGCAGGTGTTGAAGATCAAGAATCTGCACGTAAGTTATTGTCTACTTCTGCGAATTTAACATTCCGTGATGTTGATGATAATTTATTATTAGATGGAGATGATCTAAAAGAAAATGGAGCAAGTGCTTCCTTTGACCAACAAAATCGCCCAATTGTTTCGCTAAAATTAAAAGATGCGAAAAAATTTGCTGATGTAACAAGTAAGATTGCTGCGAAACCCGCAGGACAAAATTTATTGGTTGTATGGTTAGACTTCGAAGAGGGTGTTGATTCTTATAAAGCGGAATCACAGAAAGCGAAGCCTCGCTATGCATCTGCAGCAACAGTTTCTCAAACATTAAATACAACAGATGTAATGATAAGTGGTAATTTCTCTGTTGAAGAAACAAAAAATCTATCAGGTATTTTAAATGCAGGGGCATTACCTGTTAAACTTGATGAAATTTATTCAACTTCTGTGGGTGCTCAATTTGGTGATGAAGCACTGAAAAGCACTATTTTCGCTGGTATTGTTGGCGTAGTAATCATTTTCTTATTTATGCTATTCTACTATCGTTTACCAGGCTTTATTTCGATCATCACACTTGGTGTATTTACATTCCTAGTACTGGTTGTATTTGATTGGATTAATGCAGTCTTAACGCTTCCTGGTATAGCAGCCATTGTGCTTGGTATAGGAATGGCAGTAGATGCCAATATTTTAGCAGCAGAACGTATTCGAGAAGAATTACGTGTCGGCTACTCGGCGAAGCAAGCCTTCCTACTAGGCTCTAAACAATCTTTATCAGCCATTGTTGATGCACAGCTAACTACATTATTAGCAGCAGGTGTACTATTCTACTTTGGGACAAGCTCTGTTAAAGGATTCGCTACAACATTAATCATTAGTATTTTATTGAGCTTCTTAACAGCAGTGTGGGGCTCACGTGTACTATTAGGTTTACTTGTGAACAGTGGCTATTTCAATAATCCAGCCTGGTATGGTATTGCGAAATCAAAACAACATAGTCTGGATGAAAATATTGGTGCATTAGATTTATCAACGAAATTTGATCGCTTTGACTTTGTACACAATCGTAAGAAATTCTATACATTCTCATTAGCTATTTTAGTGGCTGGTTTAGTTGTTCTTGGTATTTTCCGTCTAAACCTTGGTATTGATTTCTCAAGTGGTACACGTATTCAAATTGAAGCAGATCAAACATTAACAAAAGAAGCAGTGGAAAAATATGTTGATAGCATCGGCTTCCCTTCGGAAGATGTAGTTCTTTCAGGAGAAAAGAGTACCTCAGCGGTTGTACGTTATAAAACCGATTTATCTCAAGCAGATATTTTGAAATTCCAAAAAGAAACAACTGAGGAATATGGTCATAAACCTACTGTAAGTACAGTATCTCCTACTGTTGGTAAGGAACTTGTGAAAAATGCCATTAAGGCATTATCTCTTGCAGCACTAGGTATTATCATTTATGTGGCTATTCGCTTTGAATGGCGCATGGGGGTCGGGGCAATTGTTTCGCTTCTGCATGATGTATTCTTAATTGTTGCTGTGTTTAGTTTCATGCGTTTAGAGGTAGATATTACGTTTATTGCGGCTGTTTTAACAATTGTTGGTTATTCCATTAATGATACAATCGTTACCTTTGACCGTATGCGTGAAAACTTAGATCGATATGATACCATTAATGACCGTGAAGTATTGGCGAATATAGTGAATAAATCGCTACGCCAAACGATGGGACGTTCTGTTAATACAGTGTTAACTGTTATTATCGTTGTTGTATCCCTATTAATTTTTGGTGCACCATCTATTCAAAACTTCTCTATCGCTTTATTGATTGGTTTAATTACAGGTATGTATTCTTCTATCTGTATCGCCGCTCAAATCTGGTATTCATTAAAAATTCGTGAAATGAAAAAATCAGATGGAAAGCTACTCAAGAAAGAGAAAAAACAATGGGGAACTGACGAACCTACAGTATAATTTAGTAAGCAGGGAATAGAAAACGATTCGTTTTCTATTCCCTGCTTTTTTGTAGGCGAGATTGCCGAGTGTATTTATAATTTAAATTGCTGAAGGACTTCTTGGAGCTGTTGCGCATTCTGACTTAATTCCTCAGCAACCGCATTCACTTGCTGCATTGTCGCTACTTGTTCGTCAACAGACTCTGCAATTAGTTGAGAATTGCTAGCCGATTGATTTGAAACATTGGCTGTTTCGGTGACAGAGGCGGCAACCTGCTCGGCACTTGCTGAAATTTCTTCGGATGTGGCAGATATTTCTTCAATTTGTTCTGTAAAGGCTGTAACAGCTGAAGTGATGGAGTAGAAAGCATCTCCTGCCTCGTGAATTTTAGACACGCCGTCCTGTACAGAAGCTAAGCCATGGTCCACTGCATTAGCCACATTGCGCGTATCTGTTAGGATTTCCTTCGTAATGGCAACAATTTGATTAGCAGATTGATTGGATTCCTCTGCTAGTTTACGCACTTCATCAGCTACAACGGCAAAGCCTTTACCATGTTCTCCAGCTCTTGCTGCTTCAATGGCCGCATTGAGTGCAAGTAAATTTGTTTGTTCTGAAATGGCTGTAATGACGGTTGTAATTTGTCCGATTTCTTCCGATTGCTTACTTAGCTTTTGGGTCAATGTGGCAATTTCAGAGGTAGCCACAGAAATGATATTCATTTGTTCTTCCGCTGTTGAAATCGTTGCTCCTCCTGTATGGGCTAGTTGGCGCATACTCTCTGCATTGTGGTGAAGACTATGTGTCGCCTCAGCAATGCGTTGAACACCTGCTGCTGTTTCATCCATTGCCAGAGCACTTTGCTGCGAGGTACGAGCGGAAGAAGTGAGCGATGTTGCGTTTTCTTGAATTCTTTGTGCAATATCATCGGATGTTACCGTTACTTCCTCTGTGCTCGCAGTAAGCTCTTCAGAGACAGCTGATAAATGGGATGCACTGTCTTGAATGTTCGTCATCAGACCAGCTAGACTTTGTTTTAATGTATTGACTGCACCCGCAAGTATGCCAATTTCATCTTTTGTCTGATGGTCAAGCTCAGCGATTGTTAAATCTCCTTGTGCTAATGTGTCTGCTGCTTCAGTGACCTTCCGTAATGGCTGAACAATGGAGTTTTTAACAAAATACATAAAATATATACCAATAATAATACTAGCAATTAGTAGACTAATGGAAATAATAAGAGCACGTGAAACGGTATGATTTACTTCTTGATCGACCTTTTGAAGCTGCTCATCATGATAAGCTAATAAATCAGTTGTTAGCTTGAAGATTTCCTTATTGTATTTTGTGACATCGTTATTTATGTAAGTGAGAGCTAAATCCGTATTGCCACTATTAAACGTCTGCAAGGCTTTCGCTGAAGAGGCTAGTAACTCGTTTTGTAATGCAGTGACTTGTTGCATAATATCTTTTGTATAATCAGAGCGAACAAGACCAGAAAGTTCTTGAACTGTTTCAGGTAAAAGTTTGTGATAACGCTCTAAATTATCCCGAGCTGCTTCATCCTTATTATTTAAAACATAGGAGCGTAAAAATAAACCTTGAGACGCAAGTTGTTGCTGTATATTCTCCGTTAATTGAATTTGAACAATACGATGCTTCAATACTTCCTCTAAATCATTTTGTGTTGTTTTGAATTGAAGAAATGATAAGATGCTTGAAATGAGTAGTAAACAGGTTAAAGAAATGAAGCCTAAATTTAATTTTTTGCGAACGGACATATACGTTCCTACTTTCTATATATTATATGGAAAAAATTATTGTTCTGAAATTACTATAACTTGATATATTTACATGGTCAATACTCAGAAAATATTCAATAGTAAGGAATCCTTTTCCCTTTTAAGGTCTTTTTGAAGGATAATATACCTACATAAAAAGTTCTTACGAAAACATAAATTTCAATCTTTTTCTTCAGAATTAATTGACAATTAAATTGGTTTGGCATAGAATTAAGGCTAACTTTTTGTTCGGTCAAGGTAGAAGGCTTCGGGAGCGAGGTCAGCCTAAGAACAGATGAGCTGAGTTTAGATGAGAATAGCTGAGAAATTGTTGAATAAGAGTAGTAGCATAGGTATGTAATTTAGAGAGTCAGTGGGTGGTGTGAACTGATTTACAGCTTATGTGAATGGACTTATGAGAGTCGCTTTTAAAAGCGAACGTGATTCCCCACGTTATAGGGGTGCTTTGAATGTATGGCTAAAATGAAGCTGGTCATCATAGAAAGCACAAAAGTGAGAGCATATGCTCTAATATGAGGTGGCAACGCGGTCATGATCGTCCTCTGCAATTAGGAATAATCCTTTTTGCAGAGGGCTTTTTTTATTTTGCTTCAGCATTCGTCTAGACATTAGCAAAAGGAATTTTTGAAAAGGAGCTTATAAGCTATGCAAACAACGAGTTCAAGAACAAAAATGAAAACTATCAATGGCGATTCTTTAACACCTATTTTAATTTTCAGACGTTTACAGGGGAAATATAAATTTTTGCTGGAGAGCTCTGCACAGCATGAGGGAGCAGGCAGATTTTCATTTATTGGTGCGAATCCACGAAAAACCTATAAAGGTGTGGGACAAGAAATTCAGGAGATATCCTATAAAACGGGAAAAACATATGTGCATAAAGGGGAGCTTTTTGTCCTCCTTAAACGACTTATGCCACGTATCTCTAATACGACACAATTTCCGTTTTCAGGAGGTGCTGTCGGATATATAGGTCATGGTGGAACGACAATGTTCGCTGACGAGAAAATAGGGCTTCCTGATGCGCACTTCCATGTGTATGAAACGATCATTGTGTTCGATCATTTAACAGATGAAGTGACACTGATTCATACAAATATTGATGCGGAAAAACAGCAACCTGATTTGGAAGTGCTGGCCCAACAATTATTAAATGGTGATGCTTATGACGAAGCAACTTATCATTATCACGCAATAGAAAAGGCAACGGATGAATCCTTTGCAGCAGAGTTACAGGCGATGCAAACCAAGTTAAATGATGACATAACAAGGGTAGTACTGCCTAAGCGTTATGTAGCAAATTTTCAAGGTGATGCGTTTTCCTTATACAGACAGCTACGCAAAAAAAAACCTGCACCCTATATGTATTATGTAGAGTTTGAGGATCACGTTATATTAGGCACTTCTCCTGACAGCCTTATACGAGTGAAGGGGGAGCGAGTGATAGCCACACCAACGGAGGGCACCTATCCACGTGGGGAGACTAAAAGTGAAGACCTAAAAAATGAGCGCACATTATATGAACAAACGGACATTCGAAATTCACATGCAATACTCGTTAGTGCCATTCAGCAAAAATTACAGTCTGTTTGTTTTCGAGACTCTGTTCAGGTCATTGAGGCCATGCGTATTGAAAGGTCAAAACAGGCACTGCACTTGACGTCGAGAGTAGAAGGTCGGCTTTTACCTATGTTGCACGCTTTGGATGTACTGGCAGTAACAATCCCACCATTTTCAGTTACAGAGATTTCTAAGAAGCAGGTGATACGTTACTTAGAAAATGGGTCACACATGGCAGGTATTTTTGGTGATGCTCTTGGCTTTATTGGATTCAATGGCCATTTGGATTTTGCTTTAACAGCGCAATCCATTGTAGTTGAACATGAAACGATGTATATGCAATCCACAATAACAATGACTAAATATACGAATATCCCTAACGTGTTACAGCAAGTGCAAGAGGAAGAGAAAGGTTTTTTACAGTTATTGGTTAACGATGGAGGGCGAAACTGATGGAACAATTACAACGGAAAGTAGTGCAAGGTGAACATCTGATGTATGAGGAAATGCTGAAGGTCGCGCAATGGTTATTTCAGGATGAGACACCTAAAGAGGAAATCGCCAGTTTTTTAACGGCTTTAGCTGTGAAAGGGGAAACAGCACACGAGGTAGCAGCATTAGCAACTATTATGCGTTCTTTTGCACGTGATGTAGCTGTAAAAGAAGACGACTATATGGATAATTGTGGTACGGGTGGAGATGGTCTTCATACCTTCAACATTAGTACAGCCTCTGCTTTTGTACTAGCTGGAGCAGGTGTCAAAATGGCAAAGCATGGGAATCGTAAAATATCTTCATCCTCGGGTAGCTCAGATGTGTTGGAGGCATTAGGTATTCATACAGCTATTTCCATACCTCAAACGATTGAATTGCTAGAGAAAGAAGGAATTGCTTTTATCTATGCACCGAATGTTCATCCAAAATTAAAGCGAATTGGCGAAGTTCGTCGTTCATTAGGAAAACCAACGATTTTTAATCTAGTCGGTCCTTTAACCAATCCAGTACCATTATTTACGCAATTCACAGGTATTAATCGTCCTGATTTTGTCATGGAATATGCCTCAGTCCTACAGATGCTGGGGCGGGAGCGAGCCATTGTTGTTTCAGGTCCTAAGGGGCTTGATGAGGCTTCCTTAGCAGGACAAAATACATTGGTCCTAGTAGATAGAGGAGATTTAATTCCCTTCTCCTTGTCGGCTGAAGATGTTGGTCTTCAAGCAGCACCTTTAGAAGCTATCCGTGGTGGCAATGCAGATGACAATGCGGTCATTATGAAAAAAATATTGGCTGGAGAGCACAGTGCGTACTTAGATACGGTGTTATTAAATACGGGTATTGGCTTATTCGGTTATGGTCAAGCAGAAACCATTAAAGAAGGTGTCGCGATGGCGAAGGAAAGTATTTTTAGTGGGAGAGCATTGAAAAAATTGGAAGCAGTTATTACTTACAGTGAACAAATGAAAGAAGTGGAGGTAGGGCAATGAATATACTCTATAAAATTCTGCAGCAAAAGAAAATTGAGATAGGTGCTTTATTAGAGCAGCCAGATCCTTTAGCAAATTTTACAGAAAAGTCACGACCCTCATTAGTCGAAACATTACGTCAAGCTACAACATTACAGGTCATTGCTGAAATGAAACGTGCTTCGCCCTCCAGGGGGGTCATCGCTGGTGCGGCAGATCCAGTTGCTCAAGCACAGGTCTATGCACAGGCAGGAGCAGCAGCTATTTCTGTTTTAACAGATAAGGCGTTTTTTAAAGGCTCCTTTGAAGATTTAGCGGCAGTTGCTCATGTTGTTGACACGCCTCTTCTTTGTAAGGATTTTATGATAGATCGGGTGCAGATTCGATTTGCGAAGGCAGCAGGTGCCTCTATTATTTTATTAATTGTGGCGGCCTTAACGGATGACGCTTTACGCGACTTATATAGTTATGCAACGGGCTTAGGCCTAGAAGTTTTAGTGGAAGTACACGATACAGAGGAGCTTGAACGTGCTCTTGCAGTAGATGCAAAGTTGATTGGTGTCAATAATCGGGATTTACGTACCTTTGAGGTTAGTCTACAACGGACAAAAGAAATTGCCGAAGTTTTCCCATTCAGTGAGCAACGTGTATTAATTAGTGAAAGTGGTATTTGGTCACAGGAAGATGCCAATCAAGTTGCCACAATGGGAGCTAGTGGCGTTCTTGTAGGGGAGGCATTGATGCGCAGTGAAGACGCGGGGCAAGCACTACAACGTTTACAGGTACTAAAGGAGGCAGCTTCTATATGACAAAAGTCAAAATTTGTGGATTACAAGAACAAGTACATGTCAAAACAGCCATTCATGCTGGCGCAGATGCCATTGGTTTTGTTTTTGCACCAAGTAAACGTCGTGTAACTGTTGAGCAAGCCCAACAGTTAGCGAAGGAGGTGCCACGAGGTGTTTTGAAAATAGGTGTCTTTGTCAATCCCACACCAGCTGAATTAAAGGAAGCGGTAGAGCGCGTGCCTTTAGACTATGTGCAATATCATGGAGAGGAAACGCCAGCATTTATTCAGGAGCAAGGCTACCCAGCCATTAAGGCATTGTCGATACGAGGAAGAGAGGATGTTCAAGCAGCTGTTCATTATCAGGTGGATTATTATTTATTTGATGCGCCTGGAACAGATTTTAAAGGTGGTAGCGGTCATACTTTTGATTGGACGTTACTTGAGGAAGTAGGTATTCCACGAGAGAAATTATTATTAGCGGGTGGTCTCAATGTGGACAATATTGAAGCGGCCATTTTAAGTGTAGCTCCTGTAATGGTGGATGTATCAAGTGGCGTGGAAACAGACGGAGTCAAAGATTCTATAAAAATACAGGCATTTTTGCAGGCAGTAAAGAGGGGGAGCGAATAATGGGAAATTCAATCGCATTTAATGTACCGACTAAGGAAGGTCGTTACGGACAATTTGGTGGACGTTATGTGCCAGAAACATTAATGACAGCTTTACTAGAATTAGAAACAGCTTATGAAGAAGCGATGAAGGATTCAATGTTTACAGAGGAGCTATCCTATTATTTACAGGAGTATGTAGGGCGAGAAACCCCACTCTATTACGCAGAAAATTTAACGAACGCACTTGGAGGAGCTAAGATTTATTTAAAGCGTGAAGATTTAAATCATACAGGTGCACATAAAATTAACAATGCGATTGGGCAGGCGCTTCTTGCCAAACGCATGGGCAAAAAGAAAATTGTTGCTGAAACAGGTGCAGGACAGCATGGTGTGGCAACGGCTACTGCTTGTGCCTTATTAAATCTAGAATGTGTTGTTTTTATGGGTGCGGAAGATATGAAACGTCAGCAGTTAAATGTTTTTCGCATGGAGTTGCTTGGCACAAAGGTTCAATCGGTGGAAAGTGGTTCTAAAACTTTAAAGGATGCTGTGAATGCAGCACTACGCTATTGGGTGACAAATGTTGAGGATACGCATTATATTTTAGGCTCTGCCTTAGGACCTCACCCATTTCCTAAAATCGTTCGAGACTTTCAGCGTGTCATTGGGGTAGAAACGAGAAAGCAAATTTTGCAAAAGGAAGGTCGTTTACCTGATGCTGTTGTGGCTTGTATTGGTGGCGGCAGTAATGCAATTGGTATGTTTCATCCGTTCGTAGATGATGCATCAGTCGCTTTATATGGTGTAGAGGCGGCAGGGAGTGGTCTTGAAACAGGGAAACACGCTGCGGCAATTGCAGGTGGACAATTAGGTGTATTGCATGGTGCCTACATGTATTTATTACAGGATGAAAATGGCTTTGTCCAAGAAGCACATTCGATTTCCGCGGGGTTAGATTATCCGGGAAAAGGGCCAGAACATTGTTATTTACATGATATCGGTCGAGCGCAGTTTGACGCCATCACAGATGCTGAGGCACTAGAAGGCTTACAATTGTTAAGTCGAACAGAGGGGATACTTCCTGCGCTTGAAAGTTCCCATGCTATTGCTTACACAGCAAAACTTGCTAAAACCATGCCGAAAGACCAGATCATTGTAGTGTGCTTGTCTGGTCGCGGAGATAAGGATGTACACACGGTTAGGGCGGTACTAGGAGGAGATGGCAAATGACGACGTTACAACAAGCAATTGAACAAGCAAAGGTAGCAGGAAACAAAGCCTTTATTCCGTATATCATGGCAGGTGATGGAGGGCTAGAAACGATCAAGCCAACCATCCTAACACTACAGCAGCTAGGTGTGACAGCTATTGAAGTAGGTATCCCCTTTACAGACCCTGTTGCAGATGGGCCAACAATTGAGCGGGCAGGAGAACGTGCACTCGCAGCTGGCGTAACATTAACGAAGGTATTGCAAACGCTCACTTCATTTAGAGATGAAATCACGGTACCTCTAGTTGTCATGACTTATTTCAATCCAGTGTTAGCGTATGGCTTAGAGGCTTTTGCAAAAGCCTGTGTAGCTGGGGGCGTTAAGGGAATAATCGTACCAGATGTTCCATTAGAAGAAAGTGCTCTATTACGGGAGGCATTAAACCCATATACCATTGATGTTGTTCAACTTGTCTCTTTAACAAGTCCTCCTGAGCGTATTGCTCATATTGCAGCAGCTAGTCAGGGCTTCGTTTATGCTGTGACTGTGAATGGAATTACAGGGGCAAGGTCCCGTTTTGCTGCAAACTTAGAGCAGCATTTTGCAAGTCTACGTCAAGCAAGTTCAATCCCTGTGCTTGCAGGCTTTGGTATTTCAACACCTGAGCAAGTGAAAAGGATGGGGTCATTGGGAGATGGAGTTATTATTGGTAGTGCTATTGTAACAGCATTGCATGAAGAAGATATGACCACCGTAGCAGCATTAGTGGCCGCTTCAAAAGGTGTATTCGAGAAGTCTACTCTATAGAGTAGGCTTTTTTGCTGCTAGATGGATAGTAAGTTTAAACTGATGGATTAATCAGTAAAAGGGGCGGATAGAAATTTCACATTTATGGATAAAACTATCAATCTAACGGATAGTGCGTATCCAATAGAATTTCGGTATAATAGCTTTCGTAAGGAAGTGAGAAGATGATTCTATCGAAAAAAAGATGGCAGGTGGAGCGTCCAGATGCCACACTTGTACAAGCATTACAAAATGACTTACAACTTTCCGCGATTGCTGCAAAAATTTTAGCAGCACGAGGCTGTGAAACTACGGCTGAAGCAGAAAGCTTATTAAATATGACTGAAGCAAATGTCCATGACCCATTTCTTATGTACGGTATGGCTGAAGCAGTAGCACGAATTGAGCAAGCATTAGAAAATGGGCAGAAGATTTTAGTCTATGGCGATTATGATGCCGATGGTGTCACAAGCACGACTGTTATGCTAAATGTTTTACTAGATCTTGGAGCGGATGTATCCTTTAAAATCCCCAATCGTTTTATTCATGGTTATGGTCCACATGAGGCATTATTTCGTGAAGCATATGAAGAGGGTGTACAGTTAATCATTACAGTAGATAACGGGATATCTGGTATCGAACCTGTTCGAGTGGCTAAAGAGCTTGGCATGGATGTCATTGTGACAGATCACCATGAGCCAGGTGAGGAACTACCGCCAGCAGATATTATTCTTCATCCTCGATTACCAGAAGGTCATTATCCGTTTGGAGAGCTAGCTGGAGTAGGTGTAGCCTTTAAGTTAGCACATGCTTTATATGGTGAACTACCAATTCATTTAATGGAATTGGTGGCGATTGGAACTGTAGCCGATTTAGTTCCTTTAGTGGATGAAAATCGCTATCTCGTGAAGCGAGGTATACAGGAAATGCGTCGTTCCCTTAGTCCATGGGTACAAGCAATGTGTGATATAGCCAGTACAGAGCAGGCAAAAATTACGGAAGAGACAATTGGCTTTTATTTTAGTCCTCGATTAAATGCTGTTGGTCGACTCGGAGAAGCAGCTCCAGGAGTCGAGTTATTAATGGCAGATGATAGTGCTAAAGCAAGCGCATTGGCAAAGCAGCTTAATGCCTGCAATACAGAGCGCAAAGATATTGTGAAAAGCATTACAGATGAGGCCATTGCACTTATTGAATCGGATGAAAAAATCGGCAATTCCTTAGTTCTTGTTGTGGCGGGGGAAGGCTGGAATGCAGGCGTTGTTGGAATAGTTGCCTCACGACTTGTTGAGCAGTACTATCGTCCAACCATTGTCCTTTCACTTGATCCTGAAAAGGGCACAGCAAAGGGTTCCGCTCGAAGCATTGAAGGCTTCCATCTATATAATGAACTAGCTAAAAACCGAGATATTTTACCGCATTTTGGTGGACATCCTATGGCCGCAGGCATGACCTTATCGTTAGAGCATGTGGATGAACTACGTACACGCTTGGATGCACAGGCAAGAGAATGTTTAACAGAGGAGCAATTAACACCAATCGTCCATATTGATATTCCGTTAAGCATCGATGAAGTTTCAGCAGATGCTATTGAAGAAATTTCAGCACTAGGACCATTTGGAACAGATTTTCCAAAGCCTGTTTACGTACTTGAGGATGTTGAAATCTCATCTATGCGTAAAATTGGAGCAGCTGAGAATCATATTAAAATGGAATTAACAAATGGCTATGATAAATTAGATAGTGTCGGCTTTAATAAAGGACATTTACATGATGAATTAACGTATGGCATTAAAGTATCCTTTATAGGCGATTTACAAATTAATGAATGGCAGGGACGTAAAAAAGCCCAATTTATGATCGAGGATGTCCAAACAACGGAATGGCAGCTATTTGATATTCGTGGTATCCGTCAAACTGCGCGTTGGCTTAATACGGTACCGAAGGATGAGGCACAGTTTATTGCCTTTCATCCAGCAACGATGGCGTATTATCAATCATTGATTGGTGCTCCTATTACAGTAGTTGACCCAGCGCTATCCAATGTGGAACAAAGTGATTATATTGTGCTCTTAGATTTGCCACAACAAGTTCAAAGACTAGAAGAGGTGTTACAGAAGACGACACCTTCACGTATTTATGCGCATTTTTATATGCCTGATTCGCAATACTTTAGTGGTTTACCTACTCGTGAGCAATTTTCTTGGTATTATAAATTTTTGAAAAATCGACCAGCCTTTCCGCTTGATATGCATATAGCAGATTTAGCAAAGCATACAGGTTGGCCATTGGATGTATTAAAATTTATGACACAGGTGTTTTTTGAGCTTGGTTTTGTTAAAATGGAGAGTGGACTGACGACTGTCAACGTGAATGCCCCAAAACAAGCACTAACAGAGGCACCGTCTTACAAACAACGTTCAGAACAGATTGAAATGGAGCAAAAGCTTGTCTATGCTCCTTATATAGAATTAAAACAATGGTTTGATGAACGATTAACTAAACGGACGTACAGCGTTTCGTAGGAGGAGCAATAACATGGATTTAAAGCAATATGTTACAACAGTTGAAAACTGGCCGAAAGAGGGCATTAGCTTCAGAGATATTACGACAATTATGGATAATGGACCAGCGTACAAATATGCAACAGACCAAATTGTAGAATATGCAAAAGAAGTAGGAGCTGAAATTGTAGTTGGCCCTGAGGCTCGTGGTTTTATCATCGGTTGCCCAGTTGCCTATGCACTTGAAATTGGCTTTGCACCTGTTCGTAAACCAGGTAAATTACCACGTGAGGTTATTAGTGCAGACTATGGTCTTGAATATGGTCAAGATACATTAACAATGCATCATGATGCGATTAAGCCTGGTCAAAAGGTTTTAATCTGTGATGATTTACTAGCAACGGGTGGGACAGTTGAAGCAACTGTTCGTTTAGTAGAAGAATTAGGTGGTCAGGTAGTAGGCTGTGCCTTCCTAATCGAACTTTTAGAATTAAATGGTCGTGCAAAGCTTGGAGATCTAAATATTAAAACACTTATTCAATATTAAGAGAAAGCGTCTACCATAGTGGGCACTTCAGATTGTAGACAAACTCAAGAAATTACGAGTTTGCCTACAGTCTTTTTCTTTTACAATGAAATAAAGTAAAGCCGATACGGGCCAAGCTGCTTTCCTCACTCCATCCAACTTCTTCCCTATTACTGTTTGATTAACCGTAAACTTTTAAGCTGATGAAAGCTGAAGACGGAAAATTAAATCAATAAACATGAACAATTAGAAATGGTAACGGTTGATCAATTTATATCATTTGAGCGAAAATTAGAGGCTGCTATTTACCCTTTAGTAGAAACGACTTACTAAGCTTATGGATGCCCAAATATTGATCATGCCACTCTATATTTGGTAAGTAATTAGAAGAAAAAATGACAACAGCCATCGAGGTGAACTTTTCGATGGCTGTTGTTTGCAGTTTGAAGCGCTCAATAAAGTAGGTACTTTTTAATCTTCATCATATGCTTGGATGATCTTTTGTATTGTGCGCAAGGTATCATAGAAATCTGCATATTTTTCAACCCCTATATCTTCGATGATTCTATCTTGAATCGTTTGCCAAATGGGTGCGGCTTCATGCAGCTTTTCTAATCCTTTTTCAGTGAGCGTAATCTTTTTAGTGCGCGCATCGCTTGTGTCTCGCTTTAATTCAACATAGCCATGTTGCTTTAATAGATTAATATTACGGGTCACAGTCGTTTGATCAAGTTGTAAAATTTCACCTAAACGGCTAATTGAGACAGTTTGCTGAAGATCGATATGGGCCAGCATGGAATATTGTGTAACCTTTAAACCAGTGGGCTGTAGCAGCTTATCATATAATTGTGTGACAACCCTTGTTTTTTTTCTAAGGTTTGCACAAACACAGATTTGTGTATAATCGATTGTTTTAAGTTGATTCTTCATCGTCAGTACTCCTTTGAGGGGATTCTACTAAT
Organism: Lysinibacillus sp. FSL K6-1151; assembly: GCF_038630755.1. Taxonomy (NCBI): domain Bacteria; kingdom Bacillati; phylum Bacillota; class Bacilli; order Caryophanales; family Bacillaceae; genus Lysinibacillus; species Lysinibacillus sp. FSL K6-1151. The sequence goes on along the minus strand of NZ_CP152040.1, from coordinate 3,221,871 downwards.
TGTAAGTATACACCTAAGAGCTAGAAAAGACTGCTTGACAGCTATAGGAACGATTATTATCATTATACATGTATATACATATAAATGGAATGAAGAGATCGCAAAACATGTATATACATGTTTTGTTATGCATCTCACAAGAAAAGAAGGTGTTAGGATGAAGCGAGTTCATTATAGCTGGTTGATTTTGATTGTCACATTTTTCTCGATTATTGTAGCAGGGATTACAATGTCATCGTCTGGTGTTTTCCTGGATCCCCTCGAAAAAGAATTTCAATGGGATCGCTCAACGATTGCTTTAGCATTTGCTGTAAGTTTATTTTTATATGGCATATCTGGACCATTTATGGCGGCGCTGCTTGAAGTCATTGGCTTAAAGAAAATGATGCTTAGTGCCATGTCTACTTTAATAGTAGGAATGACCTTAACCTTTTGGATGAGCCAATCCTGGCAGTTAATCATTATTTGGGGAGGCATCATTGGGCTTGGTGCGAGCCTTTTTTTAACGGTGCTCAGTCCCTATGTAGCGAATCATTGGTTTGTTAAACGCAGAGGGCTGGCAGTTGGGATTTTAACGGCTAGTACAGCCACAGGTCAATTAATTTTACTGCCAGTGCTAGCCATTATTATTGAACATTATTCTTGGCGATGGGCAATGGGATTAATCCTACTCCTGAGTACCATGATGTTCGTCATGATTGCTATGTTTATTAAAAACAAGCCGCAAGATATTGGTCTAACCCCTTACGGTCATGATGAGATTATAGAAGAGCCGCAAGTACAGCCCAAGAAGAATCCAATTAGTATGGCATTTCTTGGTTTAGCAGAGGCAGTTAAAGTCAAAGCATTTTGGCTCTTAGCAGGCAGCTTTTTCATTTGTGGTCTTTCGACAAGTGGATTAATCGGAACTCACTTTGTGTCATATTGTATTAGCTTTGGCGTTCCGCTAGTAACCGCTGCATCTCTTCTTTCTTTTATGGGGGTGTTTAACTTATTAGGCACGACTGTCTCTGGCTGGCTATCGGATCGCTTTGATAATCGTTGGCTATTATTTTGGTATTACTTGTTAAGGGGAGCTTCTCTCTTGCTACTCCCTTATGCACTCGCTCAAGGCTCCTTTGTTTTATTGACGATTTTCAGCATCTTTTATGGACTCGATTGGATTGCCACAGTACCACCAACTATCAGCATTACACGACAAATTTTTGGGATGCAAAAAAGCAGCATTATTTACGGATGGATATTCGCCTCACATCAGGCAGGAGCGGCAGTTGCTGCGTATGGGGGTGGGTTAATTTATAAATTTTTCAATTCCTACACATGGGCTTTTTTCCTTGCTGGCCTATTCTGTGCATTGGCAAGCTTATTCGTTATCATTGTAAAAAAACAAACGCCTCAGCAAGGATAAACAGTCGACTAAAAAAGTTGAACCTCGACAGAAAGAGGTTCAACTTTTTTTATCAATATTAGTTTGACATTTAACAAACAAAAGTTTACAATGTAAACAAATATAATAAAAGGTGATGCTATGAATGAAAGAGAACAGGCGGTGCTTGCTTTAATTCGCCAAAACCCGTTTATGTCTCAGCAAGAGATGGCAGATACAATGAATCTGTCCCGTCCCGTGCTTGCTAATTTAGTGTCTAGTTTAACAAAGCAAGGAAAAATTGTAGGTCGTGCTTATATTTTACCCGAGGAAAATGAAATTATTTGCATCGGGGGAGCTAATTTAGACCGAAAATTCCATGTGAAGGGCAATGTTCAATTTGGAACATCTAACCCTGCCAGCTCTTCTTTTAGTGTAGGTGGAGTTGGTCGAAATATTGCTGAAAACTTAGGCAGATTAAACCATCAAGTGACGTTATTAACAACGGCTGGTAAAGATGCTGATTGGCAAGTGATCCAAGAAGCTTCGGAATCCTTTATGAATCTACGTTATGTGGAGCAGCTAGCTGAGGCTTCTACGGGTTCCTATACAGCTATTATGGATGAACAAGGTGAGCTAGCATTAGCTGTAGCCAATATGGAGGTTTATGACCTGCTGTTACCGAGTTTGTTGAAAAAGCATGAAACAATGCTAGTGAATGCTGGTTGCTTTATTTTGGATTTAAATTGCCCGAAAGAAACAGTGGCGTATATCCAGCAAGTAGCCATTGCTCGTGCCATTCCATTAGTCATTGTGCCAGTATCTTCGCCAAAAATGAATCGACTACCTGAAACATTACAAGGTGTAACTTGGTTTATTTGTAACACGGATGAAGCAGAAACAATTGTTGGACATAAAATTGAAAACGCTACCCATTATGAAAAAGCATTACAACAGCTCTTACAACTAGGTGCTGAACATGTCATTATCACAGCTGGTAGCAAGGGTGTTTATGCAGCATCTACGACGATCGCACCTCGTCATTTCGCTGCGAAAGTGATCAACAAAATTGAAGATGTTACAGGAGCAGGAGATGCGTTTGTCAGCGCTGTGATACACAGTTGGTTGACAGGTCAATCTTTTGAGACATGTATTGATGCGGGGTTAACAAATGCTAAAAATACATTGGCATCTCCTTATACAGTAAGACCTGAATTATCAGTAGATTTGTTAAAAAATGAAATGGAGGAATAACAACATGAAAGAATTCATCGTATTATCAGAAGAAGTAAAAGCAGGACAAGCAAAAGGTCTACCAATCGTGGCATTAGAATCTACAATCATTTCACACGGTATGCCATATCCACAAAATGTGAAAACTGCGCGTGAAGTTGAGCAAATTATTCGCGATAATGGTGCAGTACCTGCAACCATTGCCTTAATAGATGGCAAAATCAAAATCGGTTTATCAGATGAAGAGCTAGAGATGTTTGGAAATTCACAAGGCGTTGCAAAAGCTTCACGTCGTGACTTAGGCTACTTACTTGCAACAAAAAAATTAGGTGCGACAACAGTTGCAGCTACAATGATCTGTGCTGAACTTGCAGACATTGAAATCTTTGTAACAGGTGGTATTGGTGGTGTACACCGTGGTGCTGAAACAACAATGGATGTCTCTGCTGACTTAGAAGAATTAGCACAAACTAATGTGGCTGTTATTTGCGCGGGTGCAAAATCTATTCTAGATATTGGTCTTACATTAGAATACCTTGAAACAAAAGGGGTACCAGTAGTTGGTTATGGTACAGATGAATTACCAGCATTCTACACACGTCAAAGTGGTTTCGATGTCAACTTCCAGCTTGATACACCAGAGGAGATTGCAGCAATGCTATCTGCGAAATGGCAATTAGGGTTAAAAGGTGGCGCTGTCATTGCCAACCCAATTCCAGAAGCTGAAGCATTAGATCATACATTTATTACAAACATTATTGAAAAAGCTTTAGCTGAAGCTGAAGAGAATGGTATTCAAGGTAAAAACGTTACACCATTCTTACTTGGTAAAGTAAAAGAATTAACAGAAGGTAAAAGTCTTGATGCGAACATTGCATTAGTGAAAAACAATGCAGTCGTTGGCGCAAAAATTGCTGTTGCCTACAATCAATTACACTAATCATTTGTCGAAACAAGAACCCTTTGTGACATCCTGTCGCAAAGGGTCTTTTTCATTAAAAAGAAGAATATTTTTTCCATTTTTCGAACTGTTCACGAGATTAACTAAACTAAATGACACAGTCTCTTTACAATAGGCTACAAAATTTTATACAATTAAGTTTATATCTAATCTGAAAAATTTGACGAGCAAGGTGGACATGTTATGGCGAAAGAGCAAATTTTGACTCCTGAGGACGTTTTTGAGTTAGTCAAATCCTACATGAATGATGAAAATGTCACATTCGTGAAAAAAGCATATGAATTAGCAAGGGATGCCCATATTGAGCAATTCCGTAGCTCTGGTGAACCTTATATCATTCACCCAGTACAAGTGGCAGGTATTCTAGCTGAATTACAAATGGACCCGGAAACAGTAGCGGCAGGTTTTTTACATGATGTTGTCGAAGATACGGATTTTACGCGGGATGATTTGGTACGGGAATTTGGCGAAGAAGTAGCCGTGCTTGTTGATGGTGTGACAAAGCTAGGGAAAATTAAATATTTATCAAAAGAGGCGCAGCAAGCAGAGAATCATCGAAAAATGTTTGTAGCTATGGCACAGGATATTCGTGTCATCTTAATTAAGCTAGCAGACCGTCTCCATAATATGCGTACGTTAAAGCATTTACCTGCTGAAAAGCAGCGACGTATATCGAAAGAGACGCTAGAAATTTTTGCACCACTTGCACATCGTCTGGGAATCTCGACTGTAAAATGGGAGCTTGAAGATACAGCACTTCGCTATTTAAACCCACAACAATATTATCGTATTGTCAGTTTGATGAAGAAAAAGCGTGATGAGCGTGAGGCTTATTTAGAGAATGTCATGGCTGAGATGAAGTCACAGCTTAATGAGGTTGAAATTGAAGCAGATATCTATGGTCGTCCAAAGCATATTTACAGTATTTATCGAAAAATGGTGCTCCAAAAGAAACAATTTAATGAAATTTATGATTTATTAGCCATACGTGTACTTGTCGATAGTATTAAAGATTGCTATGCGGTTTTAGGGATTGTGCATACACTCTGGAAACCGATGCCAGGGCGCTTTAAAGACTATATTGCCATGCCAAAACAAAACCTGTATCAGTCCTTACACACGACCGTTATTGGACCCTATGGTGATCCATTAGAGGTTCAGATTCGTACGAAGGAAATGCACAAAATTGCAGAGTACGGGATTGCGGCACACTGGGCGTATAAAGAGGGCAAAAATGTTGATCATCAAAAGCAAAATGTCGATCAAAAATTAACATGGTTCCGTGAGATTTTAGAATTTCAAAATGAATCTTCTAATGCAGAAGAATTTATGGAATCCTTAAAATTCGATTTATTTTCTGATATGGTCTACGTATTTACACCTGAAGGCGATGTCATCGAATTGCCGGCGGGTTCTGTGCCCATCGATTTTGCCTATCGTGTCCATTCAGAGGTCGGAAATCGTACGATTGGGGCAAAAGTCAATGGGAAAATGGTGCCGCTTGATACACCACTGAAAACCGGCGATATCATTGAAATTTTAACATCTAAGCAATCCTTTGGTCCGAGCCGCGATTGGCTAAAAATAGCACAATCCTCACAGGCGAAAAATAAGATTAAGCAATTCTTTAAACGACATTTACGTGAAGAGAATATCATCAAAGGGAAAGAAATGATTGAAAAGGAAATTCGTGCTCAGGATTTCGATTTAAAGGAAACGATGTCATCAGAAAACCTCAAACGTGTATGTGATAAATTCAACTATACGAATGAGGAGGACTTGTATGCAGCAGTAGGGGTGAATGGCATTACTGCACAGCAAGTGGTTAATCGTTTAGCGGAAAAACGTCGTAAAGAGCGTGAGCAGGAAGAAGCTTTAGAGAAAATCGAACAAAAAATGAAAAATCCAATTCCGCAAAAACGAACGGAATCGGGTGTCATCGTCAAGGGCATTGATAATATGCTTATTCGACTTTCTCGTTGTTGTACGCCTGTACCTGGTGATGAGATTGTAGGCTTTATTACAAAAGGTAGAGGTGTTTCTGTACACCGTGCAGACTGTCCAAATATTCAAATTGAGGATGAGCAAGAACGTTTAATTGAAGTGGAATGGGAGCATGGAATCATCCCTGAGAAAAAAGAATATCCAGTGGATATCGAAGTGTCAGCCTTTGATCGACCTGGTATTTTAAATGAAATTATGCAAATTGTTAGTGAAACAAAAACAAATATTTTAGCAGTCAGTGGTCGTGCTGATCGTGATAAAATGGCAACAATTCATTTAACGATTTCCATTTCAAACATTTCACATTTGCATAAGGTTGTTGAGCGGATTAAACAAACACCTGATATTTATTCGGTGCAGCGTGTCATCAATTAATGATTGGCAACAACATAGAATTGGGGTTTTAATGCATGAAAGTAGTATTACAGCGCAGTAAAGCTGCTTCTGTAACGGTTGACGGAACTGTCACAGGAGCGATTGATAATGGCTATGTTCTTCTAGTAGGTATTACACATGAGGATACACATGAGGATGTCGCTTATTTAGCGAAAAAAGTAGCTAATTTACGCCTTTGGGAAGATGCGGAAGGAAAAATGAATCATTCGATCCTAGAGCATGGAGGCGCAATTTTATCCGTCTCACAATTTACATTGTATGGGGATGCAAAAAAGGGAAATCGTCCTAGTTTCATCAGTGCAGCTAGACCAGAAGTAGCCGAACCGCTGTGGGAAGCTTTTAATCAAGCATTGCGTGAGCTCGGCTTACATGTGGAAACAGGTATTTTTGGTGCAATGATGGATGTTGCACTAATCAACGATGGTCCAGTAACAATACTTCTAGAATCAAAATAATGGAACATTTCCTATAAATCCTTCATATACTAATGAGTATGGTTAGTTTTATAGGAAGGAGTGTCTTGAACTTGACGCAGATAGGGAGTAGATCTAATCCATATTTATACGAAACACTTAACATGATGATTGGCCAGGCAGTAGTGGTGCAAACAGAAAAAACGATGCAAAAAGGTATTTTATTATCCATACTACCTGACCATATGATCCTTGAGATGAATCGTACCCCTTTCTTCATTCGAATGGAGGAAATTGTATGGGTTACATTGGAAACTACAAAAAATTGATGAAGTACGAACCTTCGAATCATAAAAGATGATAGAAGGTTCTTTTTTATATTTTAAGGTATAATGAGCAAATTTAATTATTAGAATATGGAGTTTATATTGGTTTGAGGGCAGAAGCAGGGATCGTTCATGGAGAAAGACACTTTTGGTATGTCTCTTGTGAAATCGGTCATAAAGCGACTAGAATTATACTCAACTAAGAAACAAGTAGGAATGGCTGCTAATATACTATTTAATACTGTCATGAATAGGTTTAAAGGAGGTTATATATTATGAACATAATGAAGAAAATAGCCAAGATAGTGGGAATAATTCTAGCTATTTTCGCTTTGTTTATAGGGGGTGGATACGCTATTCTTGAGATTAATCCATTTGGGAATAAACTAGGCAAGCCAGTTGCGGATATTGAGCACAAGGTTGAAATTTGGGGAGAAGAAGTTGCAGGAAATCATTCTGGAAGTAAGCTAGACGATATGAATATTAAGGGTAATCCTAACAGACTCTTAGCGACATTCAAATTTTCTACTAGTATTGTGGGAGAAGAATATAAAGACAATGAAGCTGCAATTGATACCTTTACATATGTCCATGAAATTGTAGGAGGCTATGAAAAATCTACCTATGAAGATGAACCATATCTGATTCCTTATACGAGGCCAAACAGTGACAGTGCCATCATTATTATTCCAGGAGGTGGCTATGGCTTTAAGGAAATGGATGGTGGAACTGCTGAAGGAAAAGAAGTAGCTGAATCATTAAATAAGGCAGGTATCAATGCATTCGTTCTACACTATCGTTCTAACCCATATGAATGGCCTATTCCCCAATTGGATGTTCAGCGGGCTGTCCGTTATCTACGTTATCATGCAAATGATTATGGTATTCATCCAGATAAAATTGGATTAATCGGTTTTAGCGCGGGTGGTTTTCAAACCGGTAGCTTTATTAATCTCATTCAGGGGAAAAATCTGTTTCCTAATAGTTATCAGCTTGATGACATCGATGCAGTCGATGATAAAGTAGTCTCTGCAGCTATGATTTATCCAGCATTGACCTATCGCTATAATGTGCCTATGCTCTTTGCTTCTTTTAAAGATGAAGATGTAAGAAGTCCAGAAGTGCGTGAAGAGCTTTTGAATCAGACAGATTTATCTAAACATTTTAGCACAGCAAATATACCTCAGTTTATTGCTTATGGGACGAATGATTTAGCTGTTGGGGTAAAAGGGCCACAAGAATATATTCAATCTGCACGAGTAGCAGATGCGGATATTACTGAAATTGTAGTAGAAGGTCAGAATCATGGCTTTAAGCAGGAACACTATATGAGAGAGTTTCTTGAATGGGTAAAAAAGGTTTTCAATTCCTTATAATGTGTCTTTTTTACTTTTGTTAATTGTAACTTGTGGAAGCAGAATCAATAATGCAAGCGATATAATTAGTATATACACATGCATGGGCTACTTGCTTTCCTGTGGGCGAGCGCCTAACCGCTTCCACTCCGTGCAGGGGTTGGATACGTTAATGTTTTACTAAATATTGGAAATTAAAGAGGGAGAAAAATGACAAAAGCCATCGAGAGCGACTTCTCGATGGCCTTTGTATGAATTTATTTAACTTCTAAAATGAATTGATAGCTATTATCTATAGAAATAAAACTATTGTTGATTTAAAAGGATCTTTTCAATCACTGCAATCTCATACTAGGACTTTACTCAATTTCTTTCCATAAAGACAATGCGTTTATCCAATTTGGATCTCCGTATCCTTGATAGCTTTGAACGGCTACATAAATCTTTCCTTGGTACTCAACCTTATCTCCTTTTGTGTACGCCTTAAATGGACTCCATTGCTCATAAGAAGCCCCTAGATCTTTTGTAGTCACAGTTAAAATGGAACTTTTAATTGATTCATTTCCAGCCGCATCCACTGCAGTTACTGCATACATATATGTTGTATTCGATTGGAGATTCATGTCCATAAATGATGTAGTTTTTGATGTTCCAACAACAGACATTTGATCTGCTTGTGTTCCTTGATATATAACATAATAGTCAACTGCTACATTATCCTCTGATGCACTCCACATTAAGTCTGCACTTGAAGATGTTACGCCCATTGTGTGAAGTGCAGTCGGTTGCGTTGGTGCTTCTGTATCTGGAGCTGTATGCATTGTCTCTACAACTATCGATTCACTTTCATTAGAAACATTCCCAGCTGCATCCACTGCCTTTACCGTATATGTATACTTGGTAGTTGGTTTTAAATTTTTATCTGCGAATGTTGTTCCTGGTACCACTCCAACTACTTTATTATCACGTAATATCTGATATTCTTTTACACTCACATTGTCTGTAGAAGGACTCCATTTTAGCTCGGCACTGTTTGAAGTAACTTTCGTAGTATGTAATCCATTTGGCTGAGTTGGAGCTTCTATATCTACATTTCCATTATTCACTAAATTAACGTCGATTACATTATAGAATGCATTTGAAGTATCAGCTACATCCCAAACAGCTAGAATAATGTGGTAACCACTACGATCAGTTGGCACGTTAATTGTATGAGTTAAATTATTCGATGCAGCAGAACCATTATGTTCTACAGTTGCAATTAGCTCAAGGTCAGCACGGTTTAATGGTTTATTTGGATTCCATCCCTTTTTAGTAATATAATAGTGCCATTTGCTTGTCAAATGTGGCGCTGTATACTTCCATGTAAAAGTATTTGAACCTCCTGTAATCGTGTTCTTAAACCAACGATCAGCGGTTTGTTGATCGAGTATGCCACCAAACAGACCTCCAGCAGATGCGATTTTTCCATCAGCCGGCCCACTTTGTGGAAATCCCTTAGGTGCCTCTAAACTCTGTGGCTCATACATTATGTTTCCGCACATTAAATTAAGTGCTCCATAATTTTGACTACATAAAGCAGCTCGGCTAGCTGGTTTTTCAACAAACCCATGGGCATATGCATTTGGTGCCATTGAAATACCCATGATTCCAGCTGCTAATATGGCAGCGCTTATTCCCTTTTTACTTAATTTTTTTGTGAATTTAGTATTCATATAAATAGTCTCCTTTTGTTGGAATTGGATAGCAACTAGTATGATAGCAATATATTGAAAATTATTCAAAGTCTGTTTTTATAGGATAATAGTTTTGTTGTGCAAATAACTTTTGTTGCAAAATTAATGAGTATATAGACCTTAATTAGGTGAATATCTTACTTTAGAGGATTGTTTTCTATTAAAAATAATTAGGTATTATAATAAAATCTTCAAATCTATTAAAATTTGTCAATTTACGTACAGTTACTCTTCTCATTCGTGAAATGTAGCTATAGAAGTTGTTAACCTTGGTCACAATACTCAAGTTACGGCGCTCTGCTGAACGCATAATTATCCAATTAATCGAGTATGAATATTTTATGCTAGCAGAGGATAAGCATCCTTATCAGCAGGGTCGTCTGAGAAAGCTTGCTATGGCAACAAATAAATAGAATTTCTGAAATAATAGAAAATTAATACTTTACAATAAATTTGAACTCATGTATATTTATTTTCAATTAACGACATATAGCGACAATATAATGCAAATGTCTAAATTGATTAAAAGGAGGGTGATGTCATGGAAAATGAACAAGGTGTAAAGAAAAGAAGCTGGCTGAAAGTACCTCATACATATACCATTATTTTTGCTATTATTTTTTTAGCGGGTATTGCAAGCTATATTATTCCAGCAGGTGAGTTTGAACGAATAGAGGATAAGGAAGGGCGAATGCTCGTTGTAGATGGAAGCTATCATCATATTGAGAGTGATCCAGTTTCATTTTTCGAAATGTTTACAGCTATTCCAATGGGTCTTGAAAAAGGGGCTCAAATTATTTTCTACATTTTCTTAGTCAGTGGTGTTTTTGGGATTATTCGTTCCACGGGTGCCATTGAAGCTGGTGTTTATAAAGGGGTAAAAGCTTTAGAGGGAAGAGAAAAATTACTTATCCCATTATCAATGATTTTATTCTCTGTTGGTGGTTTTACAATGGGGATGGCCGAAGAAACAATTATTTTCGTACCGATTGGTGTAGCAATTGCGCGTGCGATGGGCTTCGATGCTGTGACAGGGACTGCCATGATCACACTTGGAGCGGCCAGTGGATTTTTTGGAGGGATGCTTAATCCCTTTACGGTGGGTGTTGCACAATCATTAGCAGATGTACCGTTATTCTCTGGGATCGGCTTCCGTGCAGTTGTCTATGTTTTTGTGTTAGGTTTTGCTATTTTCTATGTATCTCGCTATGCCTTTAAGGTGAAAAAGAATCCACAGGCAAGTGTTATTTATGACATCGAGCAAAAAGCTAAATCTAATGTATCCGTTATTGACATTCCCACATTAACAGGAAAGCATAAATTTGTATTTATTGTGATGGCTTGTGGAATTGGCTTTAATATTTATGGTGTATTTAATTGGGGCTGGTTCTTAACACAGTTAACCGCCTCCTTTTTAATTATGGGGTTAATTGCAGGGCTAATTGGTGGGTTGAAACCTGCAACTATTTTTGATTCCTTCATTGAAGGAGCGAAGGCTGTAACATTCGGTGCTTTAATTGTAGGTTTTGCCCGTGCGATTACGGTTGTTTTAGAGCAAGGGAAAATTATCGATACTATCGTTTATGCGGCATCGGAAACAATTGGGCATTTACCACATGCTATCAGTGCAATCGGTATGTTATTTATTCAAGCACTGTTAAATTTATTTATTTCATCTGGTAGTGGACAGGCAGCCGCAACAATGCCGATTATGATACCAATTACCGATTTATTAGGGTTAGAACGACAAGTGGCTGTATTAGCCTTCCAATATGGTGATTCCTTAACGAACTCTATTATTCCTACTTCATCTGCCTTAATGGCCTATTTAGCGGTTGCAGGCATTCCCTATGAAAAGTGGATCAAATTCATTTGGAAGATGATTCTTGGCTGGGCAGTGATTGCATGCCTGGCGTTAATTGCTGCGGTAGCAATAGGGGTTTCTTAATACGTGAAAAAAGCTGTGGATAGCATCCGCAGCTTTTTTCTTAGTGTTGAAAAACAAAACAGTCAATTGGAAGGTAGAAATGGATTTCCGTTGCAGGCTACTTGACTCCATTCCAACCTACAAAAGTGTTACCTTTTTAGTGAAGGTTTTCAAATAAAGTGAAGGTCTTCACTGCTCTTTATGGAGAGGTGTTGTCACGCATCACTTCTCTACATTAAAAATAAGAGCTTATTCCCTCTAAGAATACAAATAATGGGCTATTTAATCGCTATATTACTATGAAAAAAAGTAAAGACTCTTTGCAGAATGGTTGATTGGAGTGGAGCCAGCGTCACTCCTAGGGGATTTAGCGTCACAGATGAGACCCTGGAGCGAGCGTAAGTGAGTGAAGCGGCTCATCGGACGCCCCCTGGAAAGGACGCTGGCGGAACGGAAATCTCCCCCTCCCCTTGCAAAGTTGCTTTTTCTGTCTTTGACATGATCTTTTTTCATTATTCCTCTTGCTCATTAAAGTAGTTGAGAATTCCTTGATAAATACCGAGAGTCGCCTGTTCACGGAACTTCGCTGTAGTGATGACACGCTCTTCACTTGAATTACTTAAGAAGCCTAACTCAATAAGGACTGCTTTTTGACGATTTTCTCGTAGTACTAAATAGTTACCTTGTTGTGTGCCACGATCTCTTAACTCTAATTTACTTGATAGTCCATCATGAATCGCTTCAGCAAGCCCTTTTTGATTACTATTCATATAATAGGAGGTGAAGCCGTTAATAGAGCTATCGTCTGTTGCATCATAATGGAGACTAATAAAGGCATCTGCTTCATATTGATGCGCAATTGATACACGCTTCCGCAATGCCACATATTCATCGGATTCCCTCGTCATGACTACATTGGCGCCAGCCGCACTTAGCTTGGATGCAAGCATAGTAGCTGTTTTCAGCGTAATGCCTTTTTCCTCTGTACCACGTTGACCCGTTGTGCCATGATCATTTCCCCCATGGCCAGCATCAACAACTATTGTTAACCCACTTAACGTCCCTTTTTTACGCGGCTCTTCTTTTTCCTTTTGAGGAATCATCGTTTTATTAGAACTTGTTGTTACAACCCAGTTTGCAACAAATGCTGTTTGATCTTCGTCTAATTGAATTTCATAAAAATCATTTTTTACGCCGACAATTGGATAATTTAAGCCAGCATCTACCCGTTCGACCACTTCAGCTGCTGTTGAGGCATCTGTTCGTAAGTTTGTCCCATTATAGATTATGGTAACGGATTCCAACTCTTTGGAAGAGGAAGTTTTGGATGTACTTTTAACTTTATTGGAGAAAGTACCATAAAAGCTATAAACCCAGCCTGTTTTTTTATCATTGTACTGAATTTGTACCCAATTATGTTCATGTGCAATTACTTTAAAGGCTTGACCTTTTTTCGCAGTGCCGATTTTTTTAGCATTCAAGTCTGGTTTTTTACGAACATTGAGGACGTCTACTAAAATAGTAAAGGTTGTGTCCTTGTTAACAGGTGTTGTAGTTGTCGTTACTTCTACGGCATCATCTTTAGGTTCCTTTTCTTTTTTAGGATTATCATTAATCGTGACATAATCCTTTGAAACCCATCCCGTAAGTCCATTCCAATCAATTTTTGCCCATTCAGCATTTTCTTCAATGAGGTTGGCTTGGTTGCCTGTAGAAAGTTGACCAAGAACAGCTGAAGAAATATCTGGATCTGTTCGTATATTTAAACGGTCAACTTGTGAGATGACGGATTTATCGATGGCCTGTTTAGCACTTGTAGGAGCCGTCAGCCATGAAGCAACCCAGCCCTCATAGTTACCTGCTTTTACTTGAATCCAATCACCTTCACGACCGATAGAGGTTAAAGGATCACCTTCTTCTAATGTCGTAATAATGGGATATGATAATCCAGGACCCTCACGCAAATGAAGAATCGTTCCAGCGACTTTTAGATCACTGGTGTCAGCGGAAGCTCTTTGAACAAAGTTCTTATTTGGCATCGCAATCGTTACCATTAGTACGAATATGATTATACTATGTAAAATTTTTGTCCTCATCAGATTCCTCCTATTCCTTGTGCTATTTTACCATGCTTTTGTCATAAAATTCGTGGTAAAATGGTAACGGAATTTGTTATTTTCATTATAGCCCTATGAAAAATACAAAAACAGTTGACATTGGCATGGCTAGTGACTAACATAAAGGGTAATCGAAAAATGATTAATCGCTTATGACCAAGCAAGTAGCGTATACCTCTATTGGAACAGAGAGGGAAAGACTTAGGCTGCAATCTTTCCTACAAAAATGTATCACGCGAATAACACTTGAGAGGCTTTTTTCTGAAAAGCAGTGCTTAGTAGGAAAAAACGGAATCGGCCGTTATCCGATTACGAGGAGGACACATGTAATTAATTGTGTCAACTAGGGTGGAACCGCGGAAGCTTATACAGCTCTCGTCCCTTGCTATGGCAAGGTGACGGGGGCTTTTTTGTTGTTCGAAAAAACTGCGAGATTCTTTTGAGAAAAGGGATGGGTTCGGTTTTAGGTGGTGAGTCTGCTCATCAAAATTGCGAACCCGCTCTAATCAAAGTGAAGACCGCTCTTTGAAGGTGTAACCAAACTCCAACCTGAATGAAAACTGCTCAATCGAAGCATGCCTCCGCCCCAAGTAGAATGACAGCTGCTCTATCATAAGCAATCGATATAGGAGGGATTTACATGAGTTTTAAAGTGCCACGAGGGACACAAGATATTTTGCCAGGTCAATCTGAAAAATGGCAAAAGGTTGAAGCGATTATTCGTGATATTTGTCGTGTTTATCGTTATAACGAAATTCGTACACCGATTTTCGAGCAAACGGATTTGTTTGCGCGTGGTGTTGGTGAAACAACGGATGTTGTGCAAAAGGAAATGTATACATTTGAGGATCGCGGGGGACGTTCACTAACATTACGTCCTGAAAATACGGCTGGTGTCGTACGTGCCTACGTAGAACATAAAATGTTTGGTGCTCCAGATCAGCCCGTTAAGCTTTCTTACTTAGGACCAATGTTCCGCTATGAGCGTCAACAGGCTGGGCGTTATCGTCAATTTGTACAGTTTGGAGTAGAGGCCATTGGTTCAGCAGATCCTGCAATTGATGCGGAAGTCATTGCTCTTGCGATGGATGTTTATGAATCAGCGGGCTTAAAGGATTTAAAACTAGTGATTAATTCACTGGGTGATAAAGAAACGCGTAATACTCACCGTACAGCCTTATTAAAGCATTTTGAGCCACATATTCAAGAGTTTTGCTCTGACTGTCAAAATCGTTTGCAAAAAAATCCATTACGAATTTTAGATTGTAAGGTGGATCGTGAACACCCATTAATGCAAACGGCTCCAGCGTTAACTGATTTCTTAACAGAGGAGTCAGCTGCTTATTTCAGTCAGGTGAAATCGTATTTAGATACATTGGGCATTTCTTATGAGGTGGATCCAAATCTTGTACGTGGGCTTGATTATTACAATCACACAACATTTGAAATTATGTCTACAGCAGCTGGCTTTGGTGCGATTACAACACTATGTGGAGGCGGACGCTACAATGGGCTAGTGCAAGAAATTGGCGGTCCAGATGTACCAGGTATTGGTTTTGCATTAAGTATTGAGCGTTTATTATTAGCACTTGAAGCAGAGGGCGTTGAATTAGATACCGCTTCAGGACTAGATGTTTATATTATCGCAATGGACGCTGAAGCCAAGCAAAAGGCTGTAGAGCTAACTAGTACTTTCCGTGCAAAGGGTCTTGCGACAGAAATGGATTATTTAGATCGTAAAATGAAAGCCCAAATGAAATCAGCGGATCGTCTAGGTGCAAAATACACAATCGTTCTTGGCGAAACAGAGCTTGAAGAGCAAGCAGCTGCCGTGAAACATATGGAATCTGGTGAACAGCACAAAGTGGCATTCTCAGAGCTAGTGAATTATTTATCACAACAATCTTAAAGTAGATACAGGGGCATTGCTAGTAGATGCTACATAAATTGAAGATATTTTGGAGGAATTTAACAATGGCTACAAGAACACATGCTAGTAACGAGCTATCAGAGGCGTTACAAGGCGAAAAAGTCGTATTAAAAGGTTGGGTGCAGCGTCGTCGTGACCTTGGTGGTTTGATTTTCATTGATTTACGTGACCGTACGGGAATTACACAGGTCGTATTTAGTCCAGACGTGGCTGAAGCACATGCACTAGCGGATAAAGTACGTAGTGAATATGTGATTGAAGTGGAAGGAACAGTTATCCTTCGTACAGAGGATCAAATTAATCCGAATGTACCAAACGGTAAAATTGAAGTAGAAGCAACAAGTTTAATCGTAATTAATACGGCCAAAACAACACCATTCCAAATTGAAGATCGCACAGACGTATCAGAAGACCTACGTTTAAAATATCGCTATTTGGACTTACGTCGTCCAGTCATGTTCGATACATTCAAAATGCGTTCTGATGTTACACGTACAATCCGTAACTTCTTACAAAATGAAGGCTTCTTAGAAGTAGAAACACCGATTTTAACAAAATCAACGCCAGAGGGTGCTCGTGATTATTTAGTACCATCCCGTGTCCATGAGGGTGAATTTTATGCATTACCACAATCACCACAATTGTTTAAACAATTATTAATGGTTGCAGGCTTTGAAAAGTATTTCCAAATTGCCCGTTGCTTCCGTGATGAAGACTTACGTGCTGACCGTCAACCAGAGTTTACACAGGTGGACATTGAAACTAGCTTCTTAACACAAGAAGAAGTATTAGAAATGAATGAACGCTTAATTCAAGCTGTTATGAAAGAAGTAAAAGGAATCGATATCCCTGCACCTTTCCAGCGTATGAAGTATCAAGAAGCAATGGATCGTTATGGTTCAGATAAGCCAGACGTACGTTTTGGATTAGAGCTAGTAGCATTAAATGATATTTTTGAAGGCTGTAATTTCAAAGTATTTGCAGATACTGTTGCACAAGGAAAACAAGTGAAAAGTATCAATATTAAAGGAGCAGCGGACAAATATTCTCGTAAAGACATGGATGAATTAACAAAATTCGTTAGTATTTACGGAGCAAAAGGTCTTGCTTGGTTAAAGGTTACAGAAGAAGGCTTAAATGGCCCAATCGCGAAATTCTTTGACGAAGCGTTAGCAGCAGCTTTAATCGAACGTATGGGAGCAGAAGTTGGCGATATTCTTGTATTCGTGGCGGATAAGGCACCTGTTGTTGCAGCTTCTTTAGGGGCATTACGTTCGAAATTAGGACAAGATTTAAACTTGATTGACGAATCACAATTTGCTTTCCTTTGGATTACTGACTGGCCATTATTTGAATTCTCTGAGGAAGATGGACGTTACTATGCAGCACATCATCCATTCACACGTCCGTTCGATGAAGATATAGCGTTAATGGATACAGATCCTTCAGCAGTTCGTGCACAAGCCTATGATATCGTATTAAACGGTTACGAGCTTGGTGGTGG
This sequence comes from Lysinibacillus sp. FSL K6-1151, assembly GCF_038630755.1. Classification (NCBI taxonomy): domain Bacteria; kingdom Bacillati; phylum Bacillota; class Bacilli; order Caryophanales; family Bacillaceae; genus Lysinibacillus; species Lysinibacillus sp. FSL K6-1151. The sequence goes on along the minus strand of NZ_CP152040.1, from coordinate 3,204,603 downwards.
ATCATTACGTATCTATGAACGTGACCTACAGGAAAAAATGTTTGAATTACTTGGCTTTACAGAAGAAGAAGCACAAGCGCAATTTGGCTTCTTATTAGAAGCATTTGAGTATGGCGTGCCACCACATGCAGGTCTTGCCTTTGGTCTTGATCGCTTTGTGATGCTACTAGCAGGACGTACGAATTTACGTGATACTATCGCATTCCCGAAAACAGCAAGTGCTAGCTGCTTAATGACAGAAGCACCGAGCGAAGTATCACCAGAGCAACTAAGTGAATTAAGCTTAGCCATCAAACCATTTAAAAAATAATGAATAAAACAAAATACCTGGATTTCCTAGCAAATATTGTTGAGAATCTAGGTATTTTTTTGTGTTTTTTCAGGAAAATATAGATTATGAGAGAAAATCGTTTGAATTATCAGAAAAGTGGTGTTATGATAACTGTAATACGAATCCTGATGTGTTTGTCTAACTGCTAAATCTACTTCACAGTTTTGACCGAACACTATCGAATCGGGAGCCTTCATTTTGTAGTCGCAAACATGCCCCTAGCGGAGCGGGACGTTTAAAGCTGCAAAGCGGGCACCCCCCTGCAAATTGCGGGTTCAAAACGAATGTTTCTTGGCATTACGGCACAATTGGGATTCGTCCTATACATAGGATTAAAAAGGAGCTTGAGAGTAGCTCCTTTTTTGTTGCCAATTTTTAAAAGAAAGATTTATAGAAAAATTTTGAAAATATGAAAAAATAACTTTTTATTTTAGATGAACGAGCATATAATTGGTATAGACAACTATACCTTTTGGAGAGCGTTCATAAAAAGGTTGGAGGTGATAAGTTTGAAGGACACATTATTAATCTCGAATGTGAGGATTATTAATCCTGATGATCAGCCGTTTAAAGGTGACGTCTATATAGAAGATGGTAAGATCATTCAAATAGGGCAGTGTTTGTCAAGAAAGGCAATGCAACGTATTGATGGGCAAAATCATGATTGGCTACTGCTCCCTGGCTATATTGATATGCACATTCATGGATCAGCTGGGCATGATACGATGGATGCTAGTCCATTAGCTTTGCATGAAATAGCACAGTCCTTAGTGCAAGAAGGCGTTACAGGTTTCCTTGCTACAACTATGACACAAACTATAGCCAAAATTGAAAGCGCTTTAGTCAATGTGGCGCAATTTGAACAGCAAGAGGGAGAAGCCGTTTTACTGGGCATTCATGTTGAAGGTCCATTTGTTTCGAAAATACGTGCAGGTGCACAGCCAGAAGAATACATGATTAGTCCTACGATTGAACAATTTGCTAATTGGCAAAAAATGAGCTGTTATCGTATCAAACAAATTACCGTCGCACCAGAAATAGAAGGTGGATTCACATTTCTTGAAGCATTAAAGAACTTTAATGTGATTCCGTCTATTGGTCACTCAGATGCTACAATAGAGGAAGTCCATCAAGCAGTAACATTAGGTATAAGTCAAGCCACTCATTTATATAATCAAATGCGACCATTTCATCATCGTGATCCAGGTGTCGTTGGTGGGGTATTATTAGAAGATAACATCAAAGTGGAATTAATTGTTGATTGTGTGCATAGTCATCCTCAAGCAGTCAAGCTAGCCTATCGGACAAAAGGTGCCAAGGGGATCATTCTTATTACGGACGCCATGCGAGCGAAAGGCTTGCAGTATGGTGAATATGATTTAGGTGGGCAAACGGTGTATGTAAGTGAAAAAGGAGCCCATTTAGCGAACGGAGCATTAGCTGGCAGTGTGTTAACAATGGAACAGGCGGTTAAAAATATGAAGGCCATTACGAATTGTTCCTTACAAGAAATAGTCGCCATGTCTTCTACGAATGCCGCTGAACAATTGCAGCTTCCCATGAAAGGTCGAATTGAAGAAGGCTTTGATGCAGATTTTGTCTTGCTAGATCAACAATTAAATGTGCAAAAAACGATTTGTCGAGGTAAAGTTGTATTTGAGAAATCATAAAAGAGGCGATAAGGAAGGTGCAAGATTTGTTAGAGAAAAATTCTCATATACCTATTTATATACAAATAGAAGAGATTATTAAACAAAGAATTTATTTAGAAGAATACAGAATTGGTGAAACGATACCTTCAGAACGTGAACTTTCTGCACAATTTAATGTTAGTAGAATGACTGTGCGTCAATCCATTACCAATCTCGTAAACAGCGGTCTGTTATATCGAGAAAAAGGGAGAGGTACCTATGTTGCTAATCCCAAATTGGAGCAGCCATTAAAGGGCTTAACAAGCTTTACGGAAGATATGCGCGCTAGAGGAATGGAACCAAGCAGTAAGGTGTTACGATTTGAAAAAATCATACCACCAGTGGATATTGCAAGAGATTTAATGATTGAGCCTGGAGAAGAGGTATTCTTTGTGGTGCGAATTAGAAATGCCGATTCTCAGCCAATGGCGATTGAAAGAACGTATATCCCAGTCAAAATCTATCCAGAGTTGGATGAAAAGCAGATAATGGGCTCGCTTTATGCTTTAATCGAAGCAAAGTTCCATCAAAAGATTGGGAATGCCGTACAGCAAATGGAGGCAGCCATTGTCTCAAAAGAAGATAGTAAATTTCTACAGATAAATCAAACAGCACCTGTTTTAATTATCAAACGTACGAGTTATTTATCGGACGGTAAACCATTTGAGCTTGTACGCAGTACGTATCGAGCTGATCGCTATAAATTTATAAGTGAAATTAAAAGGTGATTATATGCATGCATATTTTTCTGAAATCGAAAAGCTCATCCAGATTGTGAAGGAGCAGGAGACTGTTCATTTAAAGGAAGCAGCACAAATCATTGTTCAACGTCTTCAAAGAGGTGGAATCATCCAATTATTTGGCTGCGGCCATTCTCAGCTATTAGCGCAGGAGGCTTTTTATCGAGCTGGTGGTTTAGTACCTGTTCGTCCGATTTTTATAGAATCTTTGGCATTACATGCTGGAGCATTAGCTTCCTCAATCAATGAGAAGGATCCCACTATTATTGAACAACATAAGGAACAGTTTGATTTTCGTGAAAATGACGTTTGCATTGTCATTTCAACTTCAGGGAGAAATGCGGTCCCTATAGATGCTGCTTTGTTGGCAAAGGAGTCAGGGGTATACGTGTTATCTCTACAATCGCTCCTCTATAGAGAGCAGGTTGCACGTCATCACAGTGGGCACAGGCTTGAAGACGTGGTAGATTTTGTGATCAATACACATATCCCTATTGGAGATGGTGTTTTGCATCTACATGAAATGCAGTATGCGCCAGCTTCTACTGTCATTGGTTCCTTATTATTAAACGCCTTGTTCAGCGAAGTCATCGAAATAATAGCAAAGACGACAAAGGAGTTACCTATTTTTGTCAGCAATAATGTTGACTCGGATTGGTCGCATAATGAAACAATGATGGCCAACTATCAACATCGTATAGATTTTACATGAAAAAGGGGAGACATCGTAAATGAAAAAAACGTATAAAATTACTTCACCTGAGGGCATTCATGCCAGACCTGCTGCACTACTAGTAACTGCAGTAACTCCATTCGAAAGTGATATTCAATTAACGTACAAGGGAAAATCTGTTAATCTAAAGTCCATTATGGGCGTTATGTCATTGGGTGTAACACCTGGTAGTATAGTAGAAATTTCAGCGGCTGGTCCAGATATTGAAAAATTATTTCAAACCGTAACAGAAATCATGGTGTCAAAAGAAATAGGAGAAGAATGTTAAGAGGACAAAAGATTCTTGCAGTGATTGTTTTCATCTCACTGCAGAAGAATCTTTTATAAATAACTGAATTTTCAGAATTAAAATAGGGGTGATTATATGGATATCCACATCGTCTCGCCTAATGATTATAGGCAGATTCATCAATTAAGAGATTATTGTTTTCCGAATAAATACACAGGGGCTCGACGAGAGGACTTTCATTATTGGATAGAGCAGAGTACGACATTAGGAGCTTATGATCATAAAAAGATTGTCGGTCAACTTTTAATATTGCCACTCAACATGACGGTTCATGGTGTTCCTTATAAAATGGGCGGAATCGGCTTTGTTGCAACATATCCTGAGTACCGACAACAAGGGGTTATTAAAAGGCTCATGATAGAAGCCCTACAAAAAATGCGTGATAATGGGCAAACCATTTCAGTTTTAGCGCCTTTTTCTGTGTCCTTCTATCGACATTTTGGTTGGGAATTATTTTTTGAGAAGCTTCATTACACGATCCCACAAGCACAATTTCCGTCGTTTGGGAAACAACTGGATATCGTCAAACGGATGAGCTTTGAATGGGTTGAGCCTGAGCTGTTCAAGGAAATAAAGGATTTTCATAATATAATGGCAATATTGCAAAATGGAGGTATGGTAAGAGATGATGCCTGGTGGAAAAGAATTGAGAGAAGGAGCCCTGACAGCCATTTTGCAGCCTATTTTCAAGCAGATAAAATAGAGGGCTATATTCGTTATACCATTCAGCAGGGGACGTTTGTCATTCAAGACTTTATTGTAGCTAATTATTTAGCGGAGCAAGCCATATGGCGTTATATTACGTCACATGCAGCAAGTGTCGATCAAATTACAGGTGTTACTAGCAATCATTATCCCTTTGGTTTTTATTTCAAAGAGCCGCAATTCAAAAGGGAAGTCATACAGGATGTGATGGTTAGAGTCGTAGACGTTGCAGCTTTTATGCAGCGGTATCCATGGGGAGATATCACAGAAACATTGACGATACGTATTGACGATCCATTTTGTCATTGGAATGAGCATGTCTATCAAATAAATAAAAATGGTCAAGTGTCCATAATTGAGACAAATTCGGTCTCTGACAAGCATATGTTAACACTACCAATTAATCTTTTTTCTGCAATGATGGTTGGTTATCTTTCCGTCAAAGAGGCTGTTGTCTATGCTAATCAATCGACAGTGGAAAAGACTCTACAACGATGGCAAAGGGCATTGCCTACTGAAAAGCCAGCATTTTATGAGTATTTTTAAGCACTAAATGGTTTGAAAATTTTAAATTTTTTTGGGTTTTTTTTCTGGACTATACCAGTTGAGTAGAATCGTTTATGTTGCTATAAAAAACAGTAGCCCAATTTTGTAAATAATTACACGGATATAAAATTAATGTAAAAAGTGTATTGTGGTATATACCAATAGGTGCTATTCTCAAAATAAGTAAGCGATTACACAATCAAAAAAACATAAAAAGGAGTGTTTCGAATGAAAAATATTATGTTAGTGTGTGTAGCGGGCATGAGTACTAGTTTATTAGTATCTAAGATGCAAAAAGCTGCTCAAGAGCAAAATATTGAAGCTGATATTTATGCCATTGCTGAAGGTGAGGTGGAAAAAGTATTAGCGACGAAAAAAGCGGATGTGCTGTTATTAGGTCCTCAGGTTCGCTATTTAAAGGGGTCATTTGAAACAAAATTCAAGGATAGGGGCTTTCCAATCGATGTCATCAATATGGCAGATTATGGCATGATGAATGGTGAAAATGTCCTGAAGCAAGCACTACACTTAATTGGATGAAAAAGGGGTTAAAGGGAATGGGAGAAGCAGCATTAATGGAGTCCATTATGGGTCTTATTGTGCATAGTGGCAATACGAAAAGTGAGTGTATGGAAGCTCTTCAGCTAGCAAAAAAGGGGCAAGTTGAGGAAGCAAAAGAAAAAATTAAATTAGCAAATGAGTCTTTAATTGAAGCACATCATGCTCAAACGGGGTTACTGTCTCAAGAAGCAAGGGGAGAAAAAGTAGAGGTTTCCATGTTATTAATTCATGCGCAAGATCATTTAATGAATGCTATTACTTTTCGCGATTTAGCGCAAGAAATGATTGAGTTATATGAACGAATCAAAGGGGAGTAACATCAAATTTTGATGTCACAATAAAAAGCAAAGGGAGTGTATGTGGATGTTCCGTTTTTTAGAAGAAAAATTTGTACCGGTTGCTGCTAGGGTTGGGAATCAGCGTCATTTAGTTGCTATTCGTGACGGCTTTATTACGATCATGCCGTTGACAATTGTTGGATCATTAGCTGTACTTATTAACAATTTGCCCATTAAATTATATCAAAATGCACTCGATGCCATTTGGAAGCATGAGACATGGACACAGTTTGGGGGGAATATTTGGGGAGCGACATTTGGAATTATCTCTCTATTATTAGCCTTTTGTGTTGCCTATCATCTGACAAAAAGCTATGACAAGGATGCATTATCTGGTGGGGTAATAGGGCTTGCCAGTTATATGACATTTGGTACGTTTGGTGAAGGGGGATTAACGGGTTTAACGACAGGTACAGGAGGAATATTTGTTGCCCTCATTACCGCTTTAATTTCCGCAGAACTATTTTCTCGTTTATCTGGCAATCCAAAGCTTTTAATTAAAATGCCTGCAGGTGTGCCATCCGCTGTGTCAAAGTCATTTGCAGCATTACTTCCAGCAATTATAACAATTGGTTTATTAGCATTAGTTCGTACGATCATTTCTGCTGGGTTTGATATACCTGATATTATTGGAACGTTTTATTCATCGATTCAAGAGCCATTTATGGGCTTAACAAATACATGGGTAGCTGGACTTATTTTAGCCTTCATTCCAACATTTTTATGGACATTTGGTATTCATGGGGCAAATATTATCGAGCCGTTTATGCAATCGATTAATCTACAAGCAATTGATGCTAACGTTGCAGCCATTTCTGCTGGAAAAGTCGCACCTTACATTATTAACAAACCGTTCTTTGACGCTTTTATTAATATGGGTGGCTCAGGTACAACGATCGCTTTAATTATCGCAATATTCATTATTGCTCGTAAAAACAAACAATATAATACGGTTGGTAAATTATCCGCTGCTCCCGGATTATTTAATATTAATGAACCATTACTATTTGGTTTACCAATTGTCTTAAATCCAATTTTATTTGTACCATTTATTTTGACACCAATGGTCAATGTGACAATTGCTTTCTTTGTAACAAAATGGGGTTGGGTGCCAGCAGCAACGATTGCTGTTCCATGGACGACGCCTCCAATTATTAATGGTTTCCTAGTCACGCAATCTTGGCGTGGAGCTGTACTGAGTATTGTCTTAATTGTTGTAGCTATTTGTATCTATTTACCATTTTTATCCATGGCTAATCGCTTGTCAAGACAGAATGAACAAAAGGCTGCTTTAGCAGCACAGAGCGAACAATCTGTTGTGGAATCCCAAGGGGAAAAAGTAGAAGTATAAGCGTCAATTAACGGAGGGTTTGAAGTGAGAAGATTAGGAATTTCGCTATATCCACAGCATAGTACACTAGACGAAATGAAGCGCTATGTTCAACTTGCTCATGACAATGGCTTTGATCGGATCTTTACCTGTTTGATGTCATTAAAACAGGAGGGGGAGCGTCAGAAATTACAGCAAATTAATGCCTTTGCGCAGCAGCTTGGTTTTGACATATCGGCTGATATCGCACCAGCTGTTTTTGATGATTTAGGCTTAACCTTTAAAGATATTGGCTATTTGAAGGAACATTATTATTTGGCAGCCTTACGTTTAGATATGGGATTTTCTGGTCAGGAAGAAGCGTTGATGTCACTTGACGCAAGTAATCTAAAAATAGAATTAAACATTAGTAACGGGACGAAATATGTAGACAATATTGTTTCTTACCAGCCCAATAAAGAGAACATTATCGGGTGTCATAATTTTTATCCAAGACGCTTTACTGGGCTATCTCGTCAGCACTTTTTACAAACATCCCAACACTTTAAAGCACACAACTTGAGAACTGCCGCGATGATCTCCTCGCAGCATGGTCAATTTGGGCCTTGGGAGCAAACGGAGTACGGGTTACCTACATTAGAGGAGCATCGTCATCTTCCTATCACTGTACAAGCGAAAGATTTATGGCATACAGGGCTCATTGATGATTGTATTATTGGCAATATGTATGCCTCAGAGGAGGAAATACGTGCGTTAGGTCAATTAAATCGCAATAAGCTTGAAATAAAGGTTGTCCCGTCAGCAGACACGAGTATTTTAGAGGAAACGATTCTTTTTAAAGAGCCCCATTTTAATAGAGGGGATGTCTCTGAGTATGTCATTCGTAGCACACAATCTCGGGTTAAATATAAAAACGGAGATTTTCCTGTGCATGATACACGACCATTAAAAAGAGGCGATATCACGATTGATAATAATTTGGATGTTCGTTATAAGGGAGAGCTACAAATTGTTCTAAAAGAAATCCCAAATGCCGGGTCGAGCAATGTTATCGCTAGCGTTGTTGAGGAAGAACAATTTTTATTAGCACATATTCAACCATGGGCATCATTCGGCTTTACAAAATGAAAAAAGGTGAGAAAGGGATTGAGTCATCAATCTCACAGACTGTAGCCATCGAGAACTTCACTCTCGATGGCTTTTGTCATTTTTCTTTCTTTGTTCAATAGTTGATAAACCATTCCATAATCAGAATAGGGGTTTGCTACTAATGGATAAATAAACGAAAAATTAATAGTGGTTTCTAATTTTCGCACTTAATGATCTTGTCGTACTAATTGATCAATCGTAAACATTTCTAATTGTTTACATTCGTTGATTTTATTCTTCGTCAGCATCGTTTTTCACTTTAAAAGTTTACTTTTCATCAACATATATGGATGGAGTTGCTTTATATAGATGTTGAATATAGCGAAGGACGGTGACTCCTGCGGGGAAAGCAGCTCGACACCGCATGTGGAAAGTATCAGCCTGGAGTGGAAATCAACGGTTTCCCTTTAGAAAATAATGCCGAGGAAGCATTCCGACTTTATTTTAAAATCCTTGTTTAATTACTTTTATTTGGATGGTTTTCAGTAGGCAATCTTCATTTTTTTCTTTATAATTTTCTCTTGAACAATAACATGATAAAATGTAAGATAGATTTTGATTTTATCTTAGTATATAACTAGGTTTACTAATAAAATATACAGATGGAGAGTGTCAGGATGTTACATCAATTTTCACGTAACGAGCTCGCTATAGGAACAGAGGGTCTCGAAAAATTAAAAAATACAACGGTTGCCATACTTGGTGTAGGTGGTGTTGGTTCATTTGCAGCCGAGGCATGCGCAAGAAGTGGAATCGGTCGCATTATTTTAGTTGATAAGGATAATGTCGATATTACAAATGTCAACAGACAACTAGTGGCATATCTATCAACTGTAGGCAAATCTAAATCAGCTGTCATGAAAGAGCGCATTGCAGATATTAACCCAGCATGTGAAGTCATTGATATGCACATGTTTTACACGGAAGAAACCTATGAAAAGTTTTTCGCACAAGGCATTGATTATGTCATTGATGCAAGCGATACAGTGATGTACAAAATTCATCTAATGAAGGAATGCTTGCAACGTAATATTCCTATTATTTCGAGTATGGGTGCAGCAAATAAAATGGATCCTACTCGTTTCCAAATTGCGGATATATCAAAAACACATACAGATCCATTAGCAAAAATAATTCGTACAAAGCTTCGTAAAGAGGGTATTCATAAGGGTGTAACGGTTGTTTTTTCTGATGAAAGTCCAATTGTTGTACGTCCTGATGTCGTAGAGCATGTTGGTAAGCCTGATGCGGCAATTCGTAAGGCAAAGATGCCGCCTTCATCCAATGCCTTTGTACCGTCCGTAGCAGGTTTAATTGCGGCGAGCTGGGTAGTCAATACCATCTTAAAAGATGTAAAAATTACGCGCGTACAAGGATAATGTCAGAGAATTACTAAAAAAAAACAACATAATGGATTATTTTCGTAGAAGTAGCTGCCTCATTGTTTTGAGAAGTAGCTACTTTTTCTATGTTACAATTAGACCGTTGAAAAAAGGAGGCGCATACAGATGGAAAAAATTTATCAAATGGAATATAGAGGTTTAAATCTTTTCGATGAAATTAGCACTGTAGAGTTAGCGATTGATGAAGAGAAGCAAACTATACATATTTTTGATGTTGGACAAGTAGTCAGCCCCATTTTTAATTTTGATGTATCTGCCTATGAATTGTCCGATGGTTTTTATAAAATGGCGGATGTTCTGCGGCATAAGAAAATCTTAACGAATCATCAAGCAGATAATAATGTAACATTAAGTGAATGGTTAATTATGAACAATGCTTATTTTTATATACCTCAAAAGCGCATTAAAAAATATATGCAGGGGAGCATTATTGAAATTGTTGATCGCGCAAAGGAACCCTGGTTATTTGATGATTATGTACAAAGGGTATAATTTTACCAAAATAGTTCGTCTTATGTACATAAAATGCTATTAATTCACGAAATTGTCTTATTTTTTTCATGTCCTCACTACTCCATATAGTTTATTGATATAATTTAAATCATCCATTAGATAATCGATCAGTTTGTTTGGGATGCTCCGAGCTACTTAGTAAATAGCCAGGAAGTTAAAACAGCAAATGACATATGGGAGAGTGGGGAAATGGAAATTCAAGTAATTCGTGATCATTTAGATATTGTCAAACTTCAAGAGAAAATGAATGCCATTGTATTTGACTATTTGGATACATCTAATAATTATCCGAAAGCTATGAGAGGGTTGAATCCTTTATATAGTCAAGTAACAACTTATTATAAAGAGTATGTTGATCATCGATCAGGGGAATTACCAAGCGCAAATACGTATTGGCATTTGTTTATCGATTGTTGTGCAAAATTATGTTATTTTTTAGCTGCATCGACCTATTATTCTTCGAATGCCTTGCAAAAAACGCCTGAAAAAGTGGAGCGTTTATTAACAATAGCAGCTTATTCCTTACCGGGAATTGAACAGGAAGAGAATGAATTATTATTAACAGATATCTTTGCTCTCTTAACGGAAGTGCTAGAGGATGAAGAGAAAATGACAACGATACGCAATGAAGTGCTTGCACAAAAGGGTGATGTGAAGCAGTGTCTGGAACAGTTCAAAGCATTTGTTGATGAAGAACTGACAGCCTAGACATTATTAGACTAGCTATTTTCAGAAAATAGCCTATACGACAAGAATCTACGTAACTTTTGTAAGTAATTCTCGTTTTTCTATACTAGAAAAAAGTGGATTTACTTGCTTCGTTTTGTTTCGTGGGTTCTTTTTTGTTATTTGGAAAGTAAAAAAAGACCATTTTACTTAAAGGGAATTATGATTTTTTGTCGAATTATAGTTAAAAAATGGGTTCTCCTATGATCATTTTATTCAACACTGTAAGAACTTATTGAAAGGGGGCTAGGCAATGATTGTAAACGGTATAAAATTAGATTTGGCGAATTTGGAAAAACCGCTTTTACTAGTTAGTGAGGAAGATGAGCATTTATTTCAACGACTTATCCAACCAACGATTGAGAAGGAACTTATACAGTGTCAATTAGCGCTCTCTACAAGAAAATCTATTTCATTGGTCAAAGATATTTGGTTGGCAATGTATAGGGATCGAGAAAAGTTATACATTAATAGTGGTCATGCCATGCTGTACCCAATTCGTTTAATTCTTTTTGAATTAGTGACACAAGCAGAATCTTTCCAGCGCTTAGCAAAAAAGTCGCGTGGTGATGCATGTCTTTCCCTTATATATGCAGTTATTCTTATACAATTTGTCTTGCAGTGGTTAAAGGATCGGTTTAGTGGAAACCAAGAGGTATATGGTGCATTAAAGCGGTTATACAGAGTGACGGATGATGAATTAACTAGAGAGCCATCCTATGAAACAAGAGAACAAAAAATTGCACAAGCTATTGCTGTAAAAGCAATTCGCTTTGAAGTGAGAGAAAACAATCAAGAATTCGCGAGTGTGTTGTATCAATCGTATAATTTGATTGTTTTTTTGCATAGTAAGGTCAATGAAGAGGATGGGAAAGAATCCCTTCTGTCATTACTTCGACATGTAGCAGAACCATTAAATTTGTTTTATAAAGAGCGATACACAGCAAATAACCAGAGCTTTACAGGATGATCATCAAAGCAGCCCATCCTGTTATTTTGTAAAAAAGCAAAGTCACTATCAGTACTGGAAATCGTGACTTTGCTTTTGTGCTGTTATTGATGGAACGATTTGAGCTTTTCATAGATGCCTGCCATTCGTTTTTCTTCTCCAGCAATAACAGGTTTATAAAATTCTGTTCCTACAAGTTCATCCGGTAAATATTGCTGGTCTACCCAACCACCAAAAGTGCCAATGGGTGTGTTATGTGGATATTGATAGCCAACATGTCCTAAATCTTTCGCTCCCTCGTAATGAGCATCTCGTAAATGATGAGGAATATCACCCGTTTTGCCTTCATGAATTGCTGTAATGGCAGCGTCTATTGCAGCTATGGCAGAATTGGATTTAGAGGCAAGGCACATTTCTATGACGGCGCTTGCGAGTGGAATACGTGCCTCAGGTAACCCTAGTCGTTCAGCTGCTTGGATGGCAGCCAGCATATGAGGACCAACATCGGGATTGGCAAGACCAATATCTTCATAAGCCATCACAAGCAGGCGCCTGCTGACGGCCACTAAATCGCCTGTTTCCAGTAAATGCGCTAAATAATATAAAGCAGCATTGGTATCACTGCCACGTACAGATTTTTGCAAGGCGGAAAGTAAATTATAAAAATGTGAACCTTTTTTATCGCCATAAACACCAATTCGGTTAATGAGATGCTCAATAACATGATCGGCTGCAAGCGTCTGCCCATCAACCTCATCACTCGCATAATAAATGGATTCTAGTAGTGTTAATGCCTTCCGCGCATCCCCGTTTGCGGCTCCTGCAATTTGCTCAATTTGAGTGGGTGTTAATACAAAATGATATTTACCTAACCCTCGTTTTTCATCTGCTAGTGCTTTTTCAATCAACTCAATTAAATTTTCCTTTGTTAGTCGTTTTAGCTGGTAAATTTCTCCACAGCGTGAACGAATAGCTGGATTGACGTCATGGTAAGGATTTTCTGTTGTGGCCCCAATTAATACAATTGAGCCATTTTCAACATGTGGTAACAAAGTATCTTGCTGTAATTTATTGAAACGATATATCTATGTATAACTAATAATGGCTGGATAAAATGACAAAATGTATTAGTGGCAGTATTGTAATAATTTTATCCAAGAAATTATGGATTATTTTTAAGCATTTAACTTAATATAGCTATAGATTATAATTATTGTATTGATTAGATAGAGGTGGTTAATTTGTCAATAATAACATTCGCTTTTAAACCAGTTATTGGAAAAATTGCTGATTTAATAGCTGGTCCAATATTTAAAAAAATGTATATAAAGAATAAGTTGAAAAAAATTAAAGATTTTCAAAAAAAATATGAAGGTACTTCTGTTGATTCAAATACATTTCAGCAGTTTTTAAATAAAGAGAAAAATTCTTATTTAATATTTCATTATGTTTTTGGAGCAGATTTTAAGAATCAATCGAAAGTAGATTTTATAGAGTATTTATCTGAATTAGCTCTTCATTCAATCAATGATTATAGAAGAAATGCTAAGTTACAAGAATTATCAAACGACCCCTCAGTCTATGCTTATTTTGAAGATCTTTTGAATTACTTGGAAAATATTAGAGATACAAAATTTAAAACTAATGAAATGAGTATTATTGCAAACATTCAAAGTAGTATTATTGAGAATACTGAGGGCTTAAAGAATTATTTAGAATCAAATCTCTACGAAATGGAACAAAAATCCCATATAAAGAGATTTGATGAAGAATATTTAAATGAGTTCTTAGATAGAAACATAAATGATTTAGGCAAAAGATATAATGCAGAAGCTAACGTGGAAACTAAACATAATAAAATTTTTAAATCCTTAGTTGCAAATAGCTCGGTAATTATTGAATTTGGAAATGATTTCGATAATTTAAATAGAAAAATTACGGAGTTAGAAATCTTATTCAATGATCATTTATCTGAATCACAGATAGATAAAACCTTCATAACAGATTTGCTAAATACTCTAAATGAATCAAAATATTATTCTATAGATTTTTATATAAGCGGAAATCTTAATATACTTTTGAATGAAATAGAGAAATTCAGTAGAGAGCTTGACGAATTAAAATATAAAATGTACGAAGAAAATTTTAATCATATTAAATCATTTTTTTTGAGTTCAATTAATGAAATTTATACGAAGGAGAGAGAAATACAAGAAAAGGTAAATTTGTATAATCCGTATTTAATAAAAGAACCCTTTCTTTTGATTTATGGGGATGGTGGTATAGGAAAGTCACATTTACTAGCTGATAATGCGAAAGAATTGGCGATAAATGGACATACGGTTTTGATGTATTTGGGCCAACATTTAAACACTAAAGAGCCTCCTATTAATCAAATGTTAAGCCTAATAGATTATAAAGGTTCTAAGGATTATTTCTTTCATGAGATGAATAATAGAGCGAAAAAGAAAAATAAAAAAATGCTGCTAATTATTGATGCAATGAATGAAGGTGAAGGTAAATTTTTCTGGAGAAATTATCTCTTGAATTTTTTGAACTATTTTAAAGGATTTGAGTGGATTTCTGTAGTCTTATCTGTTAGAAGCAACTTTATCAGAAGTATCTTACCAGAAAATATAGATAAAGATTTTCCATTACATAGGTTAGAACATAAAGGATTTGAAGAGTTAACAATAGAACAATTAGGACCTTTTTTTAATTTTTATAAAATAAATCCTCTAATTTTTCCTTCTATGGAGAGTGAGTGTTATAATCCTTTGTTTTTGCAAATTTATTGTGAAGCTTTTGATGAAAAGTACGATGGTTATAAAGGCTGGAGCATAGTTGAAGTGTTAGAAAAATATGTAGATAAAGTTAATGGGAGATTATCAATAGATCCAAGGTTCTCATTTCCAAGTTCAATAAATTTAGTAGACAAGATTTTGAGAGCCCTTGCAGAGACATTTCTAGAAAATGAAGAACAATATATTGAAGATGAACAATTCTATCAAATAATAAAAGATGTATCTAGTACATATACATCAGGTTATAGAGAACTAATATTAGGGTTAGTAGAAGAAAGTTTGTTGACTGTAAATAATGGATATAAAGGTAAGGGATTAGTTTATTTCACGTATGAGCGATTTTCAGATATTTACATCTCATTGAATATAACTGAGAGATATAATAATAATCCAGAAATAATAACGGATTTAATTAATTCGGATGATTATTTTTATGCTGGTATAAATGAAAGTTTGACTATTGTATTTGCTGAAAAATTAAAACTGGAATTATTAGATGTTTTAGAAGACAAAAATATTAGAATTGGATTGGCTGAATCTTTTATTAGAGGGATTTCATGGAGAAATGTACAATATATTAATAATAATACAAAAAGATGGATAAAAATTTGCTTAGCGCAAGATGATATAGATTTGGTAGGGTTAACATATGAAAGGTTAATTAAGCAAGCTATAGTTAAAGATTCACCTATTAATATTCTATTCCTCAATGAATTATTATTTGAAATGTCTATATCTGATCGAGATAGTAGTTGGACAATAGCAATAAATAATAATATAGAAGTCTCTAAAAAACTAATAGAACTTGTCTTGAAAGAAAATATAAGCTATCAAAGTTTTAAATACGAGAATTTCTTACTACTTTCTAACACCTTAATTTGGCTACTTATATGTACTAATAAATCTTTACGAGATATTACTACTAATGCATTAACAAGAGTATATTTAAAAGAGCCTAAAATTATGGTAGATAGTTTAACAAAATTTATTAGTATTAATGATCCGTATATTTTAGAAAGATTATTAGCAAGTATATATGGAGCGATTGTTAGGTTGGAATCGATTTCCGAAGTTAAAGACATAGTAGACATTATATACAATAATATTTTTAAAAAAGATGAAGTATATCCAAATATACTGATCAGAGATTATGCAAGAGGCATTATATTATTTTTTATGGACAAAGGAATTGCAAGTCCTAAAAATTATTTGAAAATTAACCCACCGTATTCAAGTGGATGGTTTAGAAATTCATATACTATTCAAGATATAGATCAAAAACGTAATGAGATTAAGGAAGAGATGAACCTTAAGTATAGTGGTTTTGATTACATTGTTAATTCAATGACTACTGAATATGGGCGAGGTACAGGTAGGTACGGAGATTTTGGTAGATATACATTTGGTAGTGCATTAAGGGATTGGAAAAATCAATTTAATGATCAAGACTTAAGTAACATAGCTATTATGAGAATAATCGAATATGGTTATGATGAAAAGATACATGGATATTACGATAGGAATTTACAAAACTACGATAGATATGAGAATAAGGTAGAACGTATTGGAAAAAAATATCAATGGTTAGCATTTTATGAATTATTGGCTAGATTGACTGATAATTATCCAATTTATGAAGAAGAAAGATTATATACACCAGAGTATATGCAGTTTAAAGAGAAAGAGTCACAAAGAAGGCTTTTAGCTTTTCGACATCGATTTAACTCTAAGGAAAATGATTGTATATATACGCCTCAAGAAACGGAAATTATGGTGTTGAAAGAAGATGAACATTATTTAGGAACAAAAAAAATATATAGAGATTATACAGGAATATGGGATTCGTTTATAAGAAATTATGATCCTACATTAATAATTCCTCCGCCGAAAGAGAAGGATACTAATTTAATATCTAATTTATTACCCTATAAGCCTAGTAAGGATTGGGCTCTGTCAAAAGAAGAATTTAATAAACTAGAAAAGTTTATTTTTATCGATTTTGAAGAAGAAAAATATATTTCTTTGGCACAACTGCTTGTACAGCAAAATAAAGGTGAGAAATTTGAAGATAAAGATGAATTTTGTATTAAAACTAAAGCAATTTTATTGTCCGAAAATGATAAAGATAAATATATTTCTACAAGGCTAGAGAAGAGAAATCTAGGTGTTTCATGGCCACATTCATCAGGTGTTTATGCATTCGAGCATTTTTGGCACCCTGCTTTTGAAGCTAATTTTTATAATGAGAATAACGAAGGAATTAAATTTGAAGATTCAATTTGGGAATATTTGTGGGAAAGTAATACGGATATTAACAGTTTAGAAAGATCAACATATACCTATTTAATGCCAAATCATAACCTTGTCAAATACTTTAATTTAATTCAGTCTTCCGAAAGTGTATGGAAAAATCAGATGGGTGATATAATTGCATTTGATTCGAAATATTTTGGGTTTGAAAGCAACTTATTATTTAAAATGGAATCTTTACAAGAATTTCTAGCTGCATGTAATTTAGAATTAGTATGGGAGTGCTATATGGAAAAATGGTCAGATAGGTCGCGAAAAGAAGAGTGGTTTATTTGTTGGGTAGAAAAAGATAGGATTCAATACAAAATTTTAGACGAGTATATAGATAGTAATGTAAAAGATTTTTGATACTATATAAATATGCCGAAACGTTTGTTATTTACGTTTCGGCATATTCTTGTATCTCTCATGTAAAATTATTGGGGATATTTATCTATTGAGGATTTAAGTATTAGTTATTAGAGCTCTTTTTAAGAAAAGTTTTCTAATTGTAGATTCAAATGTTTCCTGATACATGTCATCGCAATTACAAAATGGCCAACAATTTCTGGTAGTAATGTTCACATTGTTATAGTTATATGGGCTGTTATCCATGCAGTTCTTTAGAATAGTATAGCTTTCTTGATACACATCTTTGTATGCAGAATTTATCATTAAAGATCTTTGGGGATTATCTAAAATAATTTCTTCTAGATATCCTTCAAATGGTAATGGAGAAAATGTGTTTTTAAGTGTCAACATTTCCTGAAAAGACTTACCCGGTTTATATACACGCTTGAATGCATCAAAGTTTGTAAAGTAGTGATCATTTTTAGTTTCTTGTACGGTCCAATCTCGTGGGTTACTTTTTGTAACATATAATTCAGGTAGATTTTCACTTAATAAAATATCTACTTTAATTTTGAAAAGTACAGGGCCATAAAAATTAATTCTATTAAATAGACTATGTAAATCTGCACTATCTAAGAAAATATCATTCCAAACATCAAAAGTCTTATCAGCTGTATCGGAGCTTTGAACAGTCTGGAATAATCCATTCCTTTCTACGCAACCTCGTGATAATAATCCTCCTGCATTAATAAAGGTACAAGAAGTGCCAAGAGTATTAGCGTGAAATAAATGGGTAATGCCTTGTTCTAAAAAAAATTTGTGTGCTTGTTCATTATTTATTACCATTATATACCTCCCTTACTTTAATATTAATGAAGTGTAATTTGTTAGTAAATACAGAACTGATATTCTAGCGAGATTTTTGTTATACTTATAAAAAAATCTATTAATAGTTTAAGAATTTAGGAGGAAGAGGATGCTATTTAATGAACCCTTAGCATATAGAATGCGGCCTACTGCAATTGAAGAAATAATAGGACAAGATACAATTATTGGTCCAAAATCGACATTGTATAAATCTGTAAAAAATGGTTTTATTCCTTCTTTAATTCTGTATGGCCCTCCTGGAACAGGAAAAACCTCAATAGCATTTGCAATTGCAAACAGTACAAAAAAAGATTTTACAGCTCTTCATGCAGCAACAGCTGGTAAAAAAGAAATTGATGATGTCATTTATGAGTCTAAATTAACTAGAAATACATTACTCTTCATTGATGAAATACATCTACTAAATAAAACTCAACAAGATGCCCTTTTAAAGGCCTTAGAAGACGGTACAATCGTATTAATTGGTGCGACTACAGAAAACCCTTATCATAGTGTTAGAGGCGCTATATTGTCACGTGTTGGTCAAATTAAAGAGTTGTCGAATTTAAGCACTGACTCTATAAAAAAAGTTTTAAAGAATGCTTTGTCAGATGAAAAAAAAGGTTTAGGTGAATTTAAAATCCTGATAAGTGATGAGCAATTAGATCTAATAAGCAATGCTACAGGAGATGCTCGGTCTGCTTTGACATTATTAGAAACAATTGTTTGGGGATCAGATAGAGATGATATTGGTCAGTATATTGTTGAAACAGATACTGTAAAAGAAATTATAGCTAGTAGAGGATTCCAACATGATAAGAAAGGCGATGTTTACTATGATTTATTGTCAGCCTTTCAAAAAAGTATAAGAGGCAGTGATGTAGATGCTGCCCTATATTATTTAGCTAGGTTACTTGAAGGTGGAGATTTACTAGCTATTTCGAGACGTTTACTTGTTATTGCATATGAAGATGTTGGATTAGCTAATCCAGAACTATGTGCTCAAGTTTTACCAGCAATTCAAACAGTGGAAAGATTGGGTCTTCCTGAAGGGCGTATCCCACTTTCAGTAATAACAATTGAACTTTGCTTATCAGCTAAAAGTAATACTGCCTATAAAGCTTTAGATAAGGCAATAAATACAGTGAAAAATGAAAGAGCATTTGATATTCCTAAACATTTAAAAGACTCACATTATGATGGAGCTACTAAATTAGGAAACGGTTTGTCTTATTTATATCCGCATGATTATCCAAATGGGTGGGTTAATCAAAAATATTTACCTAAGGAACTATTGGAAACAAAATATTATGATCCGAAATTTGGCGGTCATGAAAAACTTCTAGGTATGACATATCAGAGGCTAAAAGATTTAAAAAATAATACAAAATAATTTGGAGCTGGATTTAGAAAGAGTTGAAGAAGATATAGATTAAGGTGAATCAAAAATAGATTTAAAGGATCCATGAGAATAAATTTCTCATGGATTTTTTGTAGAAAGTCCCCTTGCTAGGACAGGGGACAATATAGATTATTCACCGTATATATTACCAGCTCTGCTTCCGAATAATTCTTCATATAACTTTTCTGCATATGAATCAGTCATCCCAGATATATAATCTGCTATAAATCGCTCCCAAGGTGATCCTGAATTTTGATATATTGTTATCCAGTGTCTAGGTATAATTTTCATACCTTTCTCTCTATCAGAGAAAACCTCCCATAAACCTTTTATTATAATTTCACCTCTTTTTTGAAGTCGTTGCACCCTTAAATCCTCTACTAATGTAACCCATGCAAGTTTTTTAAGTATTATCATTTGACGCCACAGATATTTATCTTCAATGTTAGGATCCTCACTTTTAACTAGTGAGACTTTATACCAATCATCATTTTTTATAACGCCTACACTACTAGCAAATTTATTTACATAATAAGCTTTTAACTCTTGACGAGCAATCGACTCATTATTAGATCTTTGTTTTATTTCATTCCAGATTTTTAAATATGAACCCATTACGGTGTCGATTTCAATTTCGATTGAAACCCCCTCCCATAAATCTGGGTCCTTTTGTTTAGCTTTAGAAACTTGGTCAATAAGTGCATCTTTCAACCAATCATTTTCTAATAGAAAATGATTATTGAGAATAATCTTCTTTGCTTTCATCCCATCCTCTATATCATGAGTTGAATAAGCAATATCATCAGATATATCCATAAGTTGAGCTTCTAGAGTTGCTTTCCCCTTCGGAATACCCCACTGATTTCTAATGTCTTGGATTTTTTCCCACTCTGTATGGTACAAACCCTTTTCCTCATTTTCATCAATTGAGTAAGGATATTTATTAATTCCCAATAAAACAGCATGTGTTAAATCCAAACCACTAAAGTTACCGTATCTTTCTTCTAAATTCATAAGGATTCTAAAGTTCTGAGCATTCCCCTCGTATCTAAAGCTCAGTTCTCTACTTTGATAATTCTCTTTATTAGCAGCTTTTAAGAACTCATTTAAGTCTTGCTCTCCTTTATGCCCAAATGGAGGGTGTCCTAAATCATGTGCTAAAGCAGCACATTCGACAACAAGAGGATCAATTTTTAAACCAGGATTATCAGGTAACTTAATAACATGATCCAGCTTGGATAACCTATCTGCAATTTGTCTAGAAATTTGAGCTACTTCAAGTGTATGTGTTAGCCTTGTTCGGTAATAATCACCGGAACCAGCACCAAATACTTGAGATTTGCCTTGTAATCTTCTAAAAGATGGCGAGTGTATTAATCTACCATAATCTCTTTGGAATTCATTTCTTGTATCAAAACCATCTCTTTTTTCGCTACCATGAAACCTCTTACTTCTAATTTCATTTACATTATTAAATGTTTTAGTCATACTTTCATCTCCCTATATCTATATAGATGAATTTTACCATGATTTACCTGCAGGTAGCTATAAACGAAATAATATAAGTATACATTGTAAGCCTTTCTTAGATTCGAGAGCGTCAATGCCATATGTTTCAAAAGCAATCCTCAGTTGTTGTACGGTCTCGGGTGATGAAATATTAAAGATTAAATATTAAATATAGATGTCCCAAGTTCATTCATACTAAGGAGCATCTAGTTTAAACTGTTGCGAAAAACCTGTATAGAATTTTATAAATGCCTATATTCCGTGGTATTGTATTGATTTACCCAAATTGGAACATTAGATATTTTATCCCCAATGAATAAGCACATCCCTATAACTTCCGTTTCGATTTAATTATCTTCATTTGAAGATTTAGTCATAAAATATTCCCTTAAAAAAGTAGGTATTGTCTCATTTTAATGGGTAGTTCAGAAAGAATGTTTAATATATCTTTTTTACATAATTTTATCTTAGTAACATATTTTTTCAGCTACATAATCATCAAAAGATAATTCTTAAAAGTCCCTCTTATCCAAAGAACTAGTGATATTAACCTAGAAGGATTCTATTGTAATATTTCGTCTGGATTTGAAGACACTACGATAGAAAGGAGGAGCGCTAATGAAAATTGTACAATCAAATTTATTATTCGAAAGGTACCCAGAATTACATCCAGAATGGAACTATGGTAAAAACATAGAATTGTCACCCTCTAATCTGACTTATGGTAGTAACAAAATAGTTTGGTGGAGGTGTAATTTTGGACATGAATGGCAAAGTAAGATTTGTAACAGAACATTGTTAAATAGAGGATGTCCATATTGTAGTGGGTTAAAAGTTACTTATGAAGGTTCGCTTGCTGCATTGCATCCCAATTTATTAGAAGAATGGTACAAAGAAAAAAATATAAATCTTGATCCTTGCAAATTAGCTCCTCAAAGCAATAAGCGTGTTTGGTGGCTATGCTTTTATGGACATGAGTGGAAAACATCAATTTGCCACCGAGCTAATGGAACCCGTTGTCCTTTCTGTTGCAATAAAAAAGTAGCAATGGAGAACAGTATAGCAGTTACGCATCCGGGACTTATAAATGAGTTTCATTCTACAAAAAACAAATTCACTCCAAATGAGGTTACATCAGGTAGTGATAAAAAGGCTTGGTGGATATGTAAAGTCGGGCATGAGTGGCAAGCCAGCATATCTCACAGAGTCAGGGGTACAGGTTGTCCTTTTTGCTGCAATCAAAAAACTATATTAGAAATGTCTCTCCAATACCTATATCCCGAAGTTGCTACTGAATGGCATCCTTTGAAAAACGAAAAATTAACAGCCATTGATGTGACATATGGAAGCAACCGCAAAGTATGGTGGATTTGTGAAAAGGGACATGAGTGGCAAGCTGTAATTCGCTCTCGCACCACATCAGGGTGTAAATGCCCCTATTGCACTAATGTAAAAGTGAATAATGATAATTGTTTACTAAATACATTTCCTTTATTATCCACAGAATGGGATTACGATAAAAACGAGGAAGTAACTCCAAAAGATGTACTTCCCGGTAGTAAAAGACGAGTTTGGTGGGTTTGTGAAAAAGGACATGAATGGAAGGCGTCCATTTCCAGTAGGACACGTGGAACGGGTTGTTCCGAATGCAACTCAATCCGACAAACCTCATTTCCAGAACAAATCATTTTTTTCTATTTAAAAAATGCGTTTCCTGATACCATTAATCGATTTAATTATCATAACCAAGAGATTGATGTCTTTATACCATTATTGAATTTAGCTATTGAATATGACGGATCTTATTATCATCAAAATGCAGAAAAAGATGTCAGAAAAAATAATGAATTGCATGGTAAATGTCATTTAATAAGAATACGTGAAGATGGTTGTCCTCCTCTTCCTGATAAGTCTTGTATTATTTTTCAAAGAGAGAATAACTCATTTGAATCACTAAAAGAATCAATTGAATTTATCTTTTATTTTATTGAAAGGCTTTCAACATCTTTAGAGCAGAGAATATCACTAAAGAATGTGAGTATTGATATAGATAGAGATTTAGGTCAAATATATAACAACATGTCTTTCTTAGAAAAAGAAAATTCTTTAGCAGACCAATTTCCAAAATTAACAAAAGAATGGCATCCCACCAAAAACGGGGTGTTAAAACCTGGTTTGGTATCGAAATATAGTAATAAAAAAGTATGGTGGTTATGTAAAGAGGGGCATGAGTGGCAAGCCTCTGTAAGTAATCGAGCAAAAGGGCGTAAATGTCTCCGATGTAGTAGAGCTAATTATACTCAGAAAATTAGAGATGGTAACACTTTAGCCGAAAATAACTTCTTCCTGTCTAAAGAATGGCATCCAACTAAAAATGGAGATTTAACTCCATATCAAGTAACAAGAAGAAGTGGAAAAAAAGTATGGTGGCAATGTGAACGTGGACATGAATGGCAAGCCGCGATTTGTAATAGAAACAAAAAAGATAATTCTCTTGGTACAGGATGCCCTAAATGTTATTAAAAAAACTAAGCTGGGTCAAACTCAGCTTAGTTCAATCAGTTATCGGTAGTATATCTCTATAAAATAATGTCTCAAAAAAGAGTAGTATGATTAGACTCATATTTGGAGCAAAAGATGATGTCTAAAGGTCAAAATCATCCAATAAACTATCTTTTTGTTTTTTCCTGATGTTGAAATTAATTGTATTTTTATCTAAATATTCTTCATGATTCAAAGAGGTAATCTGTTTAAACAAATCAAATGGGTTTTCTGTAAATATATCTTTTAGAAACTTTTCAGTAAA
The DNA here is from genome assembly GCF_038630755.1 of Lysinibacillus sp. FSL K6-1151. Taxonomy (NCBI): domain Bacteria; kingdom Bacillati; phylum Bacillota; class Bacilli; order Caryophanales; family Bacillaceae; genus Lysinibacillus; species Lysinibacillus sp. FSL K6-1151. Next base: position 3,180,571 of record NZ_CP152040.1, on the reverse strand, counting down.
CTTGTTTCTGGATTTGCTAGTGTTCGATAAATTAATTAATGGAATATCTTTCTTATTACTTAATTCTAACCACTGAAATAAAGTATTTTCATAGTATTCGATTTTTTTGCTAAGAGATTGGTTTAATATTTTTAAATCATTTACTTCGTTTTCTAAAATTTGTATTTGATTTTCAAGCTTTTTGTTTTTTTCAACGTATCGATATAACTTCTTTTCATTCATCTCGAGAGTTGAAATTAATTTACGTTTACTATTATCATCTGCCACTGGGAATTTATTAACTGTTTCTCTTGTGCTAATAATAGTTTCACTTGGATTTAATGATTCCTGATGGTTTAATAGTGAATTATATTCATCTACTAAGCGTTTTCCAACTCCATTTTTCCAATAATGATGAGATATCAAAATATCAATATTATTTTCATGGAATAGTTCCGTAGCATGCTTTGATATACCTAAGTATGATATTTTTGTCGTGTTAGGTTTATTTTTAAGAAATGAACTTAGAATGTATTTATATTTTCCCACTGGAAAATCAGTCTTTTTTCTTCCCACTCTAGTTTGCATATATTTTACCCTTCAAAATATTATATTTGAATTTTGATAATTTAGATTGCTCTTCGTCTAATTTCAGTCGAGCGTTAAATAATTCTTTTTGAAATAGAGGATTTAAATTAGAAAATTCATCATCGTTAAAGCAATCATTTAGTGTTATTTCATACAGTTTTTTTAAAGATGTAAGGGCTTTATCAATATTGCTTTCTAACTCTTGTAATCGTTTTTTAATGATGTTTTTTTTAGCATTAAATTCATCCAAATCAATTCCCCAGTTAGGACAATTAATGCAATCTTTTGTTCTACAGAGCATTAATGGATCTGTACAATATCCTAATTCCAATTTAGCTTTATAGGTAGGTTCTATAGGATGTACGACTTTATTTAAAATAAAGTCTATATTTATTGGATAGTGTTCCCCGCCATCATTATCAAAAATTGATTTAGAAGTAGAATAGAGGAGTTGTAAAGTTTCAAATTCAACCCAATAATCCAAATGCTGCTGATAATGATATTGTGCTTGTAAAGAGGTATGTCCACCTAAACGGGCAATTTCTACTGGGTGATACCCCTGCCTCATTAGATTAATGAACGCAAAATGCCTTGTATCATTCAGTCTCACTTTTTCTTCGAAAATTGCTTTATACCTTACTGTAACTATTGAGTCATAAAAACGATTTAACAGTCGAGACATAATTTCATAATTTAAATCTAAATATCTTGATGAAACAGGAAGTTTTTTTGAGATGCCTTTAACCGAGAAAAGGTTATTTCGTTCATTATCATTATTGGTAGCAAATAAGTAATCTTTTATTAAAGTATAAATTTCTTCTGGAATAGCGATTTTGTTTACTATTTGTATTCTGCGACTATTTTTTCTTATTTTAATTCTAGGTAATGATATATAAAACTTCCCGTTTTCAATACTTAAAGCGTTTTTATTAATACTTACAAATTCAGACGGTCTCATAGGAATAATATTAGTAAGTTTCCACCATAAAATAATGGGGAAAAATACGTAATAATCATCAGATTTGTATTCTAAGTTGTTTTCAAAGTTATCTACTATTTGTGAGATTACTAATACATCTTTAACATTGGGCAATTCTCTAGTTTGCCCCGAAACATTTTCTACGTTAATAGAAGCTTTAATTTGAATTAATAATTTGTAGTAATCATCAAATGAACTATTATCTAGAAAGTCTAGTAAATTTAATATAGGAATGCACAAATTCCAGCGTTTGCGATCATCATTGCTCATTAAGAATTCATTACAGAAGTCCAATTTACTTTTTGAAAAGAAATCAGACATGAGTAAAAATTCGACTGTATAATCAAAATATTTCTTTAAAGATTCTATTGAGCGATCACTAATATTACTTAAAACCCAAGCTTTCAGAACGAGTTCAATATTAACTGTTTCATCAAGCTTTTTTGACCCATAAATATTGATTTTATTAAAATCAAACTTGTTTGGTGTTTGCCTAGTTTTATAATAAAAATTCCAAGTAAGAGAATTGTAATCAGTTGTTATTAAATTTCCTTGTTCTATTTGATCGTAAAATATATCTTCAAACATTTGATTATCATATGCATCAGATATTCGAAAGTTATTTGTTGATTCTATATCTGCATCTTTTACATATGAATCAAGTACTTCTATAGCCATTCTTAACCTCTTTTCTTAAATGATAGTGTAGTAAATTCTTTCGCACTAGGAATCTCTTTTAAAATTTGCTTTAAATCATTGAATTTAAAGGGTAAGAAAAGGTTTAATGTTTCTTCTCCAAAGGAGTTTTTAAATTCTTGTAATAACATTAAATAAAAATATAATCGGTTAGCTAATCTAGTTTTTTCAGCTGTATACTCAATTTTATGAAATTTATTTAGATACTCCTCAAGGAATACTATGAATTCTTCACATAATTGGTTGATATTATAAAAATTGAAAACAGCAAAAGGGCACATATTACAGTCAAAATCAGGGAACTTACATTGCTTTAAAATACATTGATAATCCTTTTGTTTAGCAGGTAACTGCCCTAAGGAGAGGGTTAATTTAAGCTGCTGATTTTTTTCGTAAGACTGTTCAGTAAGCATGCTAATAACGCTTTCTCGTTCTTGCGATATTTCTCTAATTAACTGTATTGTGCTTTCAATATGATATACATCGCCAAATAAATGTTTGATGATTTTAGTAACTGCTTTGTCTTGTTGGTTATTTTTATATTCTTCGGGATTCATCAGTAATTTTGTTAAAGTATCGTAAATATGACCGTAGTTTCCTAAGTCAAAAAGCTGAGTAGTAATAAAATCAATATCTTCTTGTGGAATATTAGTATAAATATTTGTTGTTTCAATATCTATATGACTTCTAACAACTTTTACAATATCCAACGGGTTACCGTTTGTCTGTTTTTTTATAATAGAATAAATTAAACTAATAACCGTTCTATTAAATTGTTTTGATTTGAATTTAGGAAGGAGAGCATCTCCTTGGAATAATGTATTTAAAAATTTATCCTTAATATTTCTTTTTTTATTATCAGTCTCAATAATCATGTTTGATAAAGGAGTCACTATAGAGTTTCTTAAAATACAGATTACTATTGCATGAGCAAGTGTATTAGATAAATCTTTTGAGCAAAAAAAATGCCTTTTCTTATTTGTCTTGGAATGTTTTAATCTCAAAGATTTACATCTGAAAATAATTAAGTTAATATCTTCGTTACTTAATCCTACATTTTTAATTTTCTCTAATGCTTCTATAGGGGGGAATTTCGAGACCGTAAGACCACTAAGATCAACTACTGGAAAAGTTGTTACATCATAGTGTCTCCAAGCGTTATTAAGGTGAAGTAAGCAATATAACCAAGTCGAATCATATCTGTCACTGTAATCGCCATTTATTTGGGCTATAGCAGATTTTATTGCTTTACTAAGGTGTAAATCTTTTGAATTCAAGTAATCAAAATATTTTTTATAGTCTTCTAAAGTATAGGTTTCTTTGTCAACATTTCTTATGCCATTGTAATAAGAAGGGAATTCCTTTTTGTAATATATTTCCAACCCATTTGCAACACGTGAATCATAAACCTTAGATAAAAACCTGCTTAATTCGTATCTGGCTTCTTTAGTATATTTTTCAGTAAAAATATTTAGTTTTAAATGAGCTGTAGTACAATTATAGATTTCTTTTTCACCAATGGTTTTTAGTAAAATTTCTGTACTATTGAGACAAGTTCGAATATAGTTACGAATAGTGCTCTCAACTGCATGGCTACTATTGAATTTTTGATTAATGTAATTGAACCAAAGTTTTTTTGTTTCATTACAGTGTAAATCAAACTCAAAATTTAAATATGTACACAGGGTCATAAAAATGTTCATAGGTGTTTCTTGACTATGAAGAAGAATATAGTCAAATTGTTGTGCAAAATCCCTTTTCTCTTTTAATTTATTTACATCTACTTTATTATATAAATTTTTATTATTTGATCTGCGAAATTCGAACCGTTCAGTATCTATATACATAAGTGGGGGGACTTTAATTGTCTCGATTTGGGATGTGTATAGTTCTCTATGAAGATTATTTTGAGTTAAACCGAATATATTCAATGTTTCTTTAGTTGTATAAAAGTTCTCACTAAAATATGATAATAACTTATCTTGTTCATTTAATAAGAATTCTAAATCAGAATCTTTATAATAAGTACTAGATTTAATGTTGAATTCAAATTTTTCTCCCTTTAATTTGTATTCATCAACAATTAAATTAAAAGTTGTATTAGATACTTTTAGCTTTTTTGCAAATTGGTTAGCGCTTATTATATTGGATTTGTTTTTTTCTTTTGCAAACTTTAACCAGTTTTTTTTGTTTACATAACACAAGTTGGGTTCTGTTGTTATTAGATTTATCTGTTCATCAGTATATTTTGGTAGCCAATATTGTTTAAGAGTTTTTAAGCTTACATTGAGAGAGTTTGCTGCATCAGTAAAACTTATATAAGTATTTAAGAAATTATTTAAATCTGATTTACTTACAAAAAAAGTTTGTCTATGATTTATTGGTGCATGTAACTTGATAAGTATAATTAAATTCTTTTCATCTAAAATATTCAATCTGTTTTGCGGGTTTGCTTTAAAAATTTGTTTCGAATAACCCATTTCTATAATTGCAGTTTTGACGTCAATAAAACTTTCTTTAAAGATTGCTAAATCATAATTATATTTTTGAATTGAATACAGTGAATATTCGATAATATTATTATCAGTTAATCTATACTGTATATCTCCAGTTTCAATCCTACGTTTTAATAACTTCTTGCCAAGGTCTTGCATTATGTTAGGAAACTTATTACATAATGCATTGTAGTTAAGATATATGTCCTTATCTTTTTCAATATTTGAAAGTGAATAATTAATATTTGGTTTTATTAAATTTATGGCTTCGTCAAGTGTAATATTTAGAAGCATACTTTTTCTCCATTTCTTCTAATGTAATTGGTATACTTCTCGAATCAAAAAGGTTATATTCTAGGTCTTTGTATAATTTGTTTAACGCTATGGTTACTTCTTGTATAGAATTAAGTTCTTCAATATATTTCATAATTGTATTGGTGTTTTTATCTCCTCTCGCAATTGCTACCTCAATAGGATGCATTCCGGATGATAAAAGAATATTAGTGAATACACCTCTACAAATATGTGTAGACCAAGGTTTAGCTGTTAAAAATAAATAATCTTCAACCTGCTCATTTTGGCTTAAATAAGTTAAAAAAGCCTTTTTAACTTTATTGAATTTATCTATATAATTTTTCCCGGACATAGGTAGGTGCCCCCTAGGTGAGATAAATAATGCCTCTTTAACTGAGGTACTATTTTCTGCTGAAGCTAAGTATTTTTTGTGCTCAGTATATATGTTTGATAGTAGACCGCTAACCATTACAGCTTGATTTCGAGGACGTTTAACTTGCTCATGTGTCCAATTTTTCTTATGACCGAATAATAAGTTTTGTCGGTCTCTTATTTCTAAAATAAATTGATTACTCCCATTATCATTTGACCAATAAAGTGGTTTGGTAATAGCCTCTTTAGTTAAATTAACAACTTCTCCAATACGTAAGCCTCCAAAAAATTGAAAGCATATCCCTAATGATATTTCTGGAGCAATTTTCAGAGAAATGTCTATAAATTTTAAAACAAGGTTTAATCTGTTGCTTCCAAAATCAGATAGGTTAATATTTATACGTTCATCTTTAGTTGGGTATCTTGTTCCTAATTCATAATCGTTAAAAGGAGAATTGTTATAAGTGGATTCGAATTGAATCAAAGAATTTTTCTTAAGCCAGTTATAAAAATTAATAAGATAATTTTCTATTGTATATACATAGTTTGGGCTTCTATGACTATCTTCAAGAGTAAGCTCAGTGTATTTTGTAATATATTCTGAACCATGAATAAGCCTTAAACCAGATAATCCTTCATCTGTTAAATCTACGTAATCGCTATCTCCTTTCTCAATTTTCTCTAGGATAAAGTTTAGGAATTTAGTTAATTCATATGCTCCACTCTTCTGAGAACTAAGGGACCCACTTTTACCTCTGTATGTAGTTCTTATATATGTAGAAAGAGGAGTTGGTAATATTATATCTAAGGTTTCGTTGTAGAGACCAATACCATAAACCTCATCATATATTACTGATCCATTCATACTTATTGGTAATTTGAATTTTTTTGGCAAAAATTTTAAGTTTGGTTGAAACATACTTGTCTCTCCTCTATAATTTTATCCAATATTCTTATTTATCGGATAAAATAAAAAACTTTTAATCCCAATGGTTTTAAAAGTTTTAAGAGGTGTATTCGATATTATATCTAATTTACGTTATACAAGAATTTCATCCAAAAAAAGAAGTACTTTTCCGGAGATTCTGGCTTCTTGTACAATATCCTCCACATCTTTTTTGCCAGCTCGCGTTGCATTGAGTGCAAAGAAAGGGAGCTTGGAGCTTCCTGCAATGGCATTGGCAATAGAAGTTTTACCGATTCCAGGTTCTCCGTATAGCAACATGGAAGGTACATGTTCATTTTGAATCATTTTATACAGGGCTGTATTGGGACCAATGAAATCCTGATGCCCAACTATTTCATCAAGGGTTAAAGGACGCATTCGAAAAGCGAGTGGTTCATTATGCAATTTAGTTCCCCCTTTCAGTCGTTGTCATTTTTTGCTTCGACCATGTTTATACGCTAAAATAAAGCGCTGATTGTTATTTTTGAACGATTTTGAATCGCATTTATTAGTATATCACATCCTTCTAGGTGTATTTCCGAGTTCATCAAGAGGAGATTATGATATACTGTTTGTAGTATTTTGACTAGACTAATTGAGGGTGATAAAATGAAAATTTCAACAAAGGGCCGTTACGGGCTTACGATTATGATTGAATTAGCAAAGCATTATGGTGAAGGGCCGATTCCATTGCGTAAAATTGCTGCGGAAAAGGAGCTTTCTGAAGCATATTTAGAGCAATTAGTGTCTCCGCTTCGTAATTCAGGCTTAGTAAAAAGTGTACGTGGTGCTTATGGAGGTTATATGCTAGCGAATCCACCTAGCGAAATTTCAGCAGCCCATGTTATTAGTGTGCTAGAAGGGCCTATTCAACCAGTAGAGGGTATTGAAAATGAGGAAGCGCCACAACGAGAGTTATGGCTACGTATTCGCGATGCAGTAAAAAATGTGTTAGATACAACGACAATTGAAGACCTAGCACAATATACAGAAGAAAATGTAGCGGAAGGTTACATGTTCTATATTTAAAATGTTCGAGCTAAAGTGCTACGCCCGCATCAATCTCATTCATTTTGTGAAATAGTCTTATCGCAATGGCTATTTTTACGATGAGTGATGTGGGTTTTTGCGCTTCTGATCTTGATTCAGGAGAGGACTCCACTTATGAAGGGTGAGCTGAATGCGGTGCTGATTTTTTCAGTGAGTGTTCAAACGATCACTGAATCAAGATATAGTCTCTGGCGAAAGTCACAGATTTTGAAGAGAGGTCTGCATGATGCAGGTCAGTTACCGTTGTCACAGAATGTGACGAGAGTAGGCTAACTGTTACTCATTAGTTTGAAAAGAATGGACGTATTGTTTATCTGCGCGAAAGTGAAGTGTCAGCGACAATTACGTCGAGGCGTAATTGATCAAAAAGGAGTTTTCAACATGAATTCATATATTTATCTCGATCATGCGGCTACATCTCCGATGAATGGCCAAGTAATAGAAGCGATGACGACTGCTATGCAGCAGGTTTTTGGCAACGCATCAAGTATTCATGGCGCAGGTCGAGAAGCACGAAAATATTTAGACAATGCACGTGAGTTATTAGCGAAATCCATCGGTGCCCAAGCAGGGGAAATTATTTTCACAAGCGGCGGCACGGAAGCTGATAATACAGCCATTTTAGGCACTGTCTATGCCCGTGCGAACGAAGGGAAACACATCATTACAACACAAGTAGAGCATCATGCGGTGTTACATACTTGTGAAAAACTTGAACGCGATGGCTTTGAGGTGACCTATTTACCAGTAGATCAATTGGGACGTGTAGCGGTTGAGGATGTTCAAGAAGCCCTTCGCGAAGATACTATTTTAGTGACGATTATGTATGGTAATAATGAAGTAGGTACAATTCAGCCTATTGCTGAAATTGGTGAGCTATTGCGTGAGCATCATGCCACATTCCATACAGATGCAGTTCAAGCTTACGGCTTGGAGAAAATAGATGTAAACCAATTACAGGTGGATTTATTGAGTGTATCTGCACATAAAATCAATGGTCCTAAAGGTGTTGGATTCCTTTACCAAAAGACAGGAACACCGTTAGCGAGCTTTGCTCTTGGGGGCGCACAAGAGAAAAAACGTCGCGCAGGTACTGAAAATATTCCAGCCATTATTGGTTTTGCGACTGCTGTGCAAGTTGCAAATAAGTTGCGTGAAGAAAAGCGTTCACTATACAATCACTTTAAGCAAATTATGCTCGAAGTTTTTACACAGGAAAAGCTAGCGTTCCATGTGAATGGTGAAGAAAAGCATTCATTGCCTCATGTACTAAATATTAGCTTTAAAGGGATGGAAGTAGAATCGTTTCTAGTGAATCTTGATATGGCAGGTATTTGTGTATCAAGTGGTTCAGCATGTACCGCTGGTTCGATTGATCCATCGCATGTGTTAGTAGCGATGTTCGGGCAAGGAGCAGAGGAATTACGAAACTCCATCCGATTTAGCTTTGGGCAAGATTTAACGGAAAACGATATACGCGATGCAGCGGAAAAAACAGCTCAAATTGTGAAAAAACTAGCTACCAAATAATTTGCGCAATACGACGTTATGTTTCTATAACTTTTGAAGCATCAACTGTAATTAGATAAAAGAAAAGGTGACCACAATGAAAGAAACACGTGACCCCTCACAAATTCGCGTTGTCGTCGGCATGTCAGGTGGGGTAGATTCATCGGTGGCTGCATACTTGTTAAAACAACAAGGGTATGAAGTAATCGGGATCTTCATGAAAAACTGGGATGATACGGATGAAAACGGTGTTTGTACAGCGACTGAAGATTATGATGATGTGATTAAAGTGTGCAATCAAATCGGTATCCCATACTATGCTGTCAATTTCGAGAAACAATATTGGGATAAAGTTTTCACATACTTTTTAGAAGAATATAAAGCAGGGCGTACACCAAACCCTGACGTGATGTGCAATAAAGAAATTAAATTTAAAGCATTTTTGGAGCATGCCATGAACCTAGGCGCCGATTACTTAGCGACAGGACACTATGCACGTATTGATCGAAGTGTTGATGGTGAAGTGAAAATGTTACGTGGCGTTGATGATAACAAAGATCAAACATACTTTTTAAATCAACTATCACAGGAGCAATTAGCCCATGTGATGTTCCCAATTGGCGATATTGAGAAGAAAGAAGTGCGTAAAATTGCAGAGGAAGCTGGACTTGCCACTGCCAAGAAAAAGGATTCAACAGGTATTTGTTTTATCGGAGAACGTAACTTCAAGGAGTTTTTAAGTCAATATTTACCAGCTCAACCTGGCAAAATGGAAACAATGGATGGCGTTGTAATGGGACAACATGATGGTTTAATGTACTATACACTTGGGCAACGACATGGTCTTGGTATTGGTGGAGACGGTGAGCCTTGGTTTGTGCTAGGGAAAGATTTAGAGCGTAATGTGTTGCTTGTTGGACAAGGCTTTGACAATGAGTTTTCATACTCTACATCATTGACTGCTGTGAAAATGAACTATACTTCGACAAAAAAATTGCCTGGGAAATTTTCTTGCACAGCGAAATTCCGCTATCGTCAAACAGATACACCAGTAGAAGTTGAAATTTTACCAGATGGTCGTGCACACATTACATTTGCAGAGCCTGTACGTGCGATTACACCAGGTCAAGCCGTAGTGCTGTACAATGGTGATGAATGTATGGGTGGCGGTACGATTGACGAAGTCTTTAAAAGTAATGAAAAACTAACATATGTTGGATAACTTGCGTTAAGACTGCTCTTACTGCCTCTCGGCTTTCTAGAAGCAGTCTTTCGCTACATAGAGGTGAAGAACGAATGAATTATAATGAACAGGGCATTCAAGCATTTCAAGAAAAACGTTATGAGGATGCTGCCCAACTATTTACAAAAGCAATTGAAGCAGAGCCCGAAAATGCCATTGGTTATGTGAATTTCGGCAATTTGTTAGCTGTGTTAGAGGATACAGAACGTGCAGAACGTTTCTTCCAAAAGGCGATTACTGTAGATGAAACTGCAGCGACAGCTTATTACGGTTTAGCCAATTTATATTATAATGCGGAACGCTATGCGGAAGCTGCAAAACTGTATGAACAAGCACTTAAACATCAGATTGAAGGGGCAGATGTTTATTATATGATGGGGAAATGCTTTGAGCGTATGGAGAACTCAAAACTGGCATTGCCCTATTTACAACGTGCCGTAGAAATTGCGCCAGAAGATACACAAATTCGTTTAACCTATGCGATTGTGCTATGTGCGCTAGAAATGTTTGAGGAAGGGAAGAGGGAACTGGATCTCTTAATCGAGCAGGATTGGAATAATGCAGATGCACATTATAATTTAGGCGTGCTCTATGCCGTTTCCACAGAACAAACGGAAGATGCAATGTATCATTTGAAACAAGCCTTTACATTACAACCTGAATATGACCAAGCACGATATATATATGATATGATTGCCCAACGATTTAACTGATAGGTGATTAGCAGCAAGTGTCAATTGATGAACTTGCTGCTTTTTTCTATCAAAATGCAAAGCAATCTATAAATATCATTTATTATTTTTCAGCAAATGAATTCCTTCCTCTTTTATTTTTCGTTCAAACTTGGTAATGTTTGTTATGCAGGAAAGGAAAAGGTGACAGGATGAATAAAGTATTTATTGCACTATTACTTGTAACAGCACTTGCCGCAATTGAAGGAACAATTGTAAGTACGGCTATTCCAAGTATTACAGCTGATTTATTAGGCGTAGACTTAATTAGCTGGATTTATTCCGCTTATTTACTAGCTTCTGCTATTGCTGCGATTATTTTTGGCAAGCTAGCTGATTTATTTGGACGCAAGCGGATGATTATTACAGGGATTATTATTTTTTTAGTAGGCTCGATGTTATGTGGTTTAGCCCAATCGATGGAGCAATTAATTGTCTTTCGTGCAATCCAAGGTATTGGTGCAGGTTCAATTTTACCCATCACATTAACAATGGTTGGGGAGCTGTATAAGACTGAAAAAGCGCGTGCCAAAGGACAAAGCTATTTAAGTATGGTATGGGGCGTGTCTGGCGTAGTTGGTCCATTATTTGGAGGTTTTATTGTAGACCAAGTGTCATGGCACTTTATTTTTTTCATTAATGTACCATTTGGTTTAGCATCTATTTATTTAATTGCGAAACATTATAAAGAGCAAATAGAAGCGGTGAAGCGTAAAATTGACTACCTAGGTGCTGTACTATTTACAATTGGCATGGTGGCGTTGTTATTTGTGATTATCGAAAACAGTAAAACGCAGGCTTGGTTATCAGGTCAATCATTGCTAATGTATCTAATTGCGGTTGTCTTCCTTAGTATTTTTATTTGGGTGGAATTACGAGCTGAAGAGCCAATTATTCCGTTAGCACTGTTTAAAAATGGGCGACTAATGGTCATAAATGCCTTAACATTAAGCGGGATGTCTATTGTGATTGGTGTAACGGTTTATATTCCGATATTTGCCCAAAGTGTTCTTGGTAAAAATGCAACACAAGCAGGCTTATTATTAACACCGATGTCTATTTTCTGGACGGTAAACTCCATTATGGCAGGTTATTTAATCGGGCGTTTAACGAATAAAAGAATTATTCAAATGGGGACAATTTTACTGGTTACGGGTACTCTATTACTGGCAAGACTATCTTCAGGTTCTAGCGATTTCAATGCTTATTTCGCTTCATCATTAGTTGGTCTAGGAATGGGCTTTATCATGCCAATGTTGATGATTTCCATTCAAAAGGTGGCAAATCCGAAGCAGCTTGGCATCTCAATTGGTTTAAACTCCTTTACAAATACATTTAGTCAAGCGATTGGGGCAGCACTATTTGGGATGATTTTTAACTTAGCAACGAGTGAAAAAATGGCTTCATTAGGAAAAGGTGAAATTCAATTAAATGGTGAATTTGCAAGAGGTGGCTTTAGTCTAGAAGAAGTAAGCTTTTTAAAAGAAACTATTGCGAATGGCGTAAGCTATGTTTATGTCGCTACCTTTGTTTTTGCCATTTGTGCCCTTATTTTCTCCTTCTTTGTAGCGACGAAATCCAAGGAGCAGGCATAATCATTACAAAGCTTTAAAACTGTAAAAATCCACCTCACTCTCTGTGAAAAAGAACATTGGACAATTGGGTCTTTTGCTTTTCTCACCGAAAGCTAGGTGGATTTTTATGTTCATTTAGTTTTGGTCATAATGACAACGGAGTGTCATTGATTGTTAGGTAGTTCTGTTAAGTATTTCGCTAAATGTGAAATAGGGGTACTGTCTAGTAATGATGGCTCTGCTTCATTTTCTTTTAAAATATTGATCTCTTTATTCAAACGCTCCATTTTTCGATCTAATTCGGCTGCTTGTAGTGCGGCTTCTTTTAATTCAATACGAATATGCTCGGGTACATCTTTGTTATACTTATAATAAATTTTGTGCTCCAAGCTTGCCCAAAAATCCATTGCTATTGTACGAATTTGGATCTCTGTGTAAACCTTTTCCATATGGTCTGACATAAAGATAGGAATTTTAATAATGAGATGTAAGCTTTGGTAGCCATTTTCTTTTGGATAAGCAATATAATCCTTCACTTCAACAACCTCAATGTCATGCTGTGCCTGTAACATGGCACTAACCTTGTAAATATCTTCCACGAAAGAGCAGGTGATGCGAGCGCCTGCTATATCACGAATATTTTCACGAACAGCCTCCATGGATGGGGGAAGCTCTTTTTTCATCATCTTCGCTAAAATACTTTTCGGTGATTTTACACGAGTGGAAATATGCTCAATTGGATTGTATTCATGAATCAACTTAAATTCTTCTTGCAATATATTTATTTTCGTTTCTACTTCCTGTAGAGCAAATTTGTAGGCTAAAAAGAAACGTGTTAATTCTGTTTGGAATGTTTTTAAAGAGTTTACCTCTAGTCCAGTTTTCATAGTTTGTAAATCCTTTCTAGTTGGTTTGTGCCATTTTTATTTTCTGTGTGGCTGTCATCGCAATGAGATAGCCAATAATGGGTGAAATTCCATAGCCCATAATAGGCATTGGAAAATGGCCAAAGAAAGTGACAAGAATTGTCATCAAGAAATAGAGTCCTAATATATCTTTTTTCCATGTGATAAAGAATGGATAGACTAACAATAGAAGGGCTCCAACTCCTAAAATAAGTAACATACTTCCCATATCTGCTACTAAAAATATTATTTGCTCTACATATGGTACAGGAGCTAAATGATCGATGTAAATCCAGGGTGTAAAGACATATAGGGTTAGTATGATTAGCGTAATATACTGCCATTTAGGGTTTTCTATAGCTCGCCATAAAATAATGGTGGAGGCACAAGCAAAAGCAGTAATTTGCCCTGCATCTGGTTGCAATAGTAAAATACCACCTATGAGAATCATGAATCCTATAACATATGGTAAATAATTACTTTTTGATAGCCTCCACAAATAAACAATGAGCATAGGTAAAATAATACTGGCCATATAAAAATTGAATGGACCCAAAGTTACCCATCGGTGGACACCCTCTAAGCCATTAAACCAAAAGGGCAGAATAAGTAAAATAGTTAAAATAGATGTGACCAAAAGAGGGTTCTTATGTAGTTCTATTAGGGGTGTTTTATTTAAAATGACATAGCAAAAACAAACGCCTAACATCCAGATGAATATATTTTGTATCTAAATACTTATGTCTACACCGTAGAAGATCATAGCGATCGTTCCTATAAGAAGTGCGGGAAGCATAAAAAAATAAGGTAGTATATGTTTAATATGGAGTTTAGTCATGTGACCCCCTTATACGTAATGCTATACAATATATAACTCATATGACAAACAAAAGGTTTCAGAAATTGTTGAAAGGAATAGAGGAGACGGAGGTGAGAAAATGAAAAAAAGGAGCTAGTGCCCCTTCGGTTTAAGTAATAATTTCAGCATTTAAGTTATAGCGCTTATTAAACTCATCGACAAAAACCTGTAAATCAATATATGTTCCGATATACGGTTCTGTTTCTTGATCGCGTAACAAGCCACAAGTTGCCTTCAATGATTTTGAAAACTCTAGTAACATTTGTTCGTTGTCCAGTTGCACGTGAATCGCAAGAGAATGATCTTTTTTATTTACTTTAAAATATTTACCATCTATGATTCTCTCTAAATTTGTTTCTTGAAATGGAAAAACATAATCTTTATAAATTAGCTTCACAAGATCCCACCTCTTTCACAATAGTTTACTACATCTGTATAAGGTAACTTCCCACCAAAAATAGAGAGGGCACTGCCAATGGTTACATGCAATTTTCCGTTGGCTAATTGATTAAATTTTTCTAAATCCTCCAGCGAACGAACACCACCTGCATAGGTAGTAGGAATAGAAGTCCAGGCAGCCAAATCCCTTACTAGGCTTTCCTGCATTCCCTCCTTTTTTCCTTCAACATCGACGGCATGAATTAAAAGTTCATCACAAAAATCTTCTAGATAGGCAATAGATGCTGCATTGACTTCGAAGTGACTATATGTAGTCCATTTATCTGTCATGACAAACCACTTTCCATCACGCATCTTGCAGCTAAGATCAATGACTAGACGTTCTTTACCTATCAGTTGGTTTAAACGCTTTAAACGTGCTAGGTCTAGCTGTCCATCATGAAAAATATAGGATGTCACGATAATATGCGAAGCGCCTGCTTCAATACATTTTTGTGCATTATCAGCCGTGATGCCGCCACCAATTTGTAAGCCCTGAGGATAGGCTGCTAAAGCGGCTAAGGCGGCTTCTTCATTCCCAGAACCAAGCATGATAACATGTCCACCTGTTAGGCGATCTTTTGCAAACATTTGTGCATAGTAGCTAGCGTCATGTGTAGAAATAAAATTTTCTACGACAGCTTGATTTGCATAACCCAAAGTACTTCCTACAATTTGTTTTACTTTGCCATCATGTAAATCGATGCAAGGTCTAAATTCCACTAACTTCACAATCCTTCCGTGCGACTAATTCTTATTTATCATAGCATGGAATAAGAGATAAAGGCAGAGAATTGTCATTTGTCGCAATAATGTAAAAATAAAGTAGAGAATACATTTTTATCTACGATATTTTGATGAGGCTATGGTAAAATAAAAAGATTGAAGACAATAAGAAAGGACGGACCGAACATGACCGATCATCTAGATTTATTTGAACTCAATAAATTCTTTATACTCGGACGTCCAATCGTCTCTATCTTTCATAATGCACAAAATATGTATTCGATTGTACGTGTGAAAATACAAGAGACGAACTTACAATATGAAGATAAAGAAATTATCGTTGTTGGTTATTTTCCACCATTACAAATGGATGAACAATATCGTTTTACGGGTATCTTAAAACAGCATCCTAAATATGGTGCTCAATTTCAAATCGAGACATTTACGAAAGAGGTTCCTGCAACTGAGCAAGGGATTATTCATTATTTATCTAGTGACTTATTTGTAGGAATTGGGAAAAAAACGGCTGAAACGATTGTAGAAAAACTAGGGGCTAATGCTCTTCGTGTTATTTTAGAAGATCCTAGTGCACTTGACGCCGTTCCACGCTTATCCACTGAAAAAAAAGAAGTTATTCATCGCACCATCGAACAAAATCTAGGCCTAGAACGTGTGATGATTCAACTGAATGAGTGGGGCTTTGGTCCACAGCTCGGTATGAAAATCTATCAAACCTATCGAACTGAAGCCATAGAATTACTAACTGAAAATCCATATCGCTTGATCGAAGATGTTGAAGGCGTTGGTTTCTTTCGGGCTGACGAATTAGGGGCTAAACTAGGAATTACTGGTAAACATCCTGATCGTGTCAAAGCAGCGATATTTCATGTGTTAAATACAGCTGCTTTATCAGATGGACACGTCTATTTAGATGCGGAGCATGTCCTACCGCTTGTAAAGGATATGCTTCAACAAAGTCAGCGGCAGGAGATCCCGTTTGAGGACATTTCTAAAGCCTGTATTGAGCTACGTGAAGAAGGTAAAATTTGTGGTGAAGAA
Organism: Lysinibacillus sp. FSL K6-1151; assembly: GCF_038630755.1. Classification (NCBI taxonomy): domain Bacteria; kingdom Bacillati; phylum Bacillota; class Bacilli; order Caryophanales; family Bacillaceae; genus Lysinibacillus; species Lysinibacillus sp. FSL K6-1151. Next base: position 3,164,128 of record NZ_CP152040.1, on the reverse strand, counting down.
ACTAGATTATATTTACCATCCCTTTATTTTTCTGAAGTAGGGATTGCCTCTAAAATCGTATCGCTCATTGAGCGAAATAATAAGGCTGAGCATTTTAGTAAGGACGAAATTAGAAAAGCCATTGGAGAAACAGAGGAGCTACTCAATGTCACCTACGCTGAGACACAAGCAAATGCTATTGAACAGGCTTTAAATTCAGCCGTCATGATTTTGACAGGTGGACCGGGTACTGGGAAAACAACGGTTGTACGTGGAGTGGTTGAAGTTTATGCAAAGCTACATGGTTTATCATTAAATCCAAAAGAATATGCTCAAAAAGAAGAACCATTTCCTATCATCCTTTGTGCACCAACTGGACGTGCTGCCAAGCGGTTAGCTGAATCAACTGAGCTTCCTGCAATGACCATTCATCGTCTACTTGGCTTTACAGGGCAAGAAAAAGAGGAAGAAACAGAGCGTGAGGTAACAGGAAAGCTCATCATTGTGGATGAAATGTCTATGGTGGATACATGGCTTGCCCATCAGTTATTAAAAGCTTTACATGAAGATGTCCAGGTTGTTTTTGTAGGGGACCAGGACCAGCTTCCACCAGTAGGGCCAGGACAGGTGTTAAAGGATTTATTAGCATCAAAGCAGCTGCCAACTGTTGAACTAACAGATGTTTACCGACAAGCAGAGGGCTCTACAATTATTGAGCTTGCCCATCAAATTAAAAAGGGAACGATTCCAAATGATTTAACAGCTAAAACATCTGATCGTTCGTTTATAAAGGCTTCAGCCGATCAAGTTGCCAATGTTGTCACGCAGGTTGTCAAAAGTGCAGTAGCCAAAGGACAGGAAATTCGCAATATCCAGGTGCTAGCACCCATGTATAAAGGTACGGCTGGTATTGATAATTTAAATAAAATGATTCAAGAGCTCATTAATCCAAATGATACGGGAACAAGAAAAGAGCTGGTCTTTGGTGATGTGACTTATCGCATAAAAGATAAAGTACTTCAGCTGGTCAATCAACCTGAGAGCAATGTTTTTAACGGGGATATGGGCGAGGTCATCAGTATTATTAAAGCAAAAGAAACGATCGAAAAACAGGACTTACTGATCGTATCCTTTGATGGTATCGAGGTAACCTATCAACGCAGTGATTTGAACCAATTGACACTAGCCTATTGCTGCTCTATTCATAAATCTCAAGGCTCTGAGTTTCAAACAGTTATTATGCCAGTTGTCAGAGGATATTCAAAAATGCTACGGCGTAATCTCTTATACACAGGGATTACTCGTGCTAAAAACTTTTTGATTTTATGTGGTGAACCTGATGTACTTGCAGATGGCTTACAGCGTACAGATGACCTACAGCGTTTCACTTCTTTACGTGCAAGACTTAATCCGATGGATATCAATGAAGAAATTGTGGAAGTGGAGGCTATGTCAATAGAGGAGCAGGAGTTGAACAATCCTGTCTCCATAGCACAAAAGCTAACAGTAGAAACAGCACCATATATTCATCCAATGATTGGGATGAATGATATCTCCCCTTATGATTTTTTAAATGACTAAAATAATTACTATGTGCTGTATATGCCCGATTAGACTGTCTAGTCGGGCTTTTCTATTTAGCCCATCGTCACCTAATATTTGGACATTTCATATACTATGTGAGTACAAAAACATAGGGAATGTATAGGGGTGACAGCATGCCAATAATGACAGGGCAACAGTATATTGAACGTATAGATGCTTTAAAAACGTATATTTCGATTGATGGGGAAGTCGTGACAGGAAAGGTGTCAGAACATCCTGCATTTAAGGGAATTATGCAGAGTCAAGCAAAACTTTTTGACTTACAACATCAAGGGGCTCTTCTTGAAAAAATGACCTATGAATCGCCAACTAGCAAGCAGAGAGTTGGCATGTCTTTTCTTCAAGTAATGACGCCAGAAGATCTTGTGAAAAGGCGCCATGCGGCAAGGGAATGGGCATTATCTTCCCATGGTTTTATGGGGAGAAGCCCAGATTATATGAATACGACCTTAATGGCCTTAGCTTCAGCGTCAGACTTTTTAAAAGATAAGCCAAATTGTTTTCCAGAGCATTTACTGAAGTTTTATGAGTATGCTCGTGAGAATGATATTACTATGACCCATACCTTTATCGAACCACAGGTAAACCGTAAGCGCTATTACTATGAGGATGAAGAAGTGACGATTGCTGCCAAAATTATTGACAAGACGAGTGAAGGTTTAATCATTAAAGGGGCGAGATTACTAGCAACACAGGGCGGCATAACGGATGAACTGCTCGTTTTATCAACAAATGGTTATGATGAAGGAAAAGGTTTCGGCTTTTCGATACCGAGTAATACAAAGGGCTTAAAGTTTTTATGTCGCCAATCTTTTGTAGGTGGAGATTCCTCATTTGATTATCCATTAAGCTCTCGTTTTGAAGAAATGGATGCGATTGTTGTTTTTGATGATGTAGTTGTCCCTTGGGAACGGGTTTTTTATTACGAAAATGTAGATGTTGCCAATCAATTTATGAATGTTAGTGGCTTCCAAGCATACAGTTTACATCAAGTACTTTCTCGGCAAATTGCGAAGACTGAATTTGTATTAGGTGTTGTGCAGTCGATTGTGGACACCATTAATATCGGTGATTATCAACATGTACAACAAAAAGTAGTGGATGTAATTGTGACACTAGAAACGATGAAGGCAATGCTCGTAAAATCAGAAATAGATGCACAGCGAGATATGTTCGGCTTTCTTCGACCAGACCTCTCAACTTTGCAAGTAGCCATTCAAATTTTCCCGAGAGTATATCCGACTTTTACGGAAATCATCCAACAACTTGGGGCAAGCGGCTTAATGTCCATACCAAGTGCCAAAGCATTTGCAGCAGATGAAGGAGATCTTGATCACTATTTGCAATCATTCCAAGATAAAGGCGAAGAGCGAGTGAAAAAATTTCGTTTAGCTTGGGATTTAACAATGAGTAGTTTTGGCACAAGGCAAACACTGTATGAACGCTTTTTCTTTGGTGATCCAGTGCGTTTATCTAGCCTGCTCTATCAATCGTATAAACGGGACCAATTCGTGCAAAGAGTAGAAGACTTTTTGAAAAATGAATGATTTACAGTTTGACAGTTTGAATTCAATCGGCTATGATTTATAGGAATAAAAGAATAACATCCCTTCGTTAGGTGAGGCTCCTATGCTGGAGATACGCTACTACCCAAAAATGTCGAGAGACGCCAATGGGTCAACAGAAATCATCGAAATAAGGTGTTTTTTAACGTAGCTGGACATATTCCTATGCCGCATAGTGCTAAAACTCAACGTTTGAAGGTAACACGCATGCAACGATTTTTTATTGCTCTTTTTTGATATGTGTATTCAACACGCCTTCATTCGTAGAAGGCGTGTTTTTGTTATGAAAGGAAGGTGATGAGAAATGGATAGTAGTCCTGAACCGAATAAGTATCATTCTAGGCAAACGGAAACAAATAAAAGGCATCCATTTCGGATCACCAACGCAGACAAAAGGCGATAAAGGATGACCTTTTGTTTCCCTCAATAACAAAACATGAGGTGAAGTGCAATGATTAAAATCCACTATTTTAATAGCAGCAACAAGACAGTCCAACATGATTTCAACATGAAGGATTTACAACTACCTATTCATAATGAAGATTTATTATGGGTAGATTTATATGCGTATAGTTATAATGAATTGAATAATATAGCAGATGTATTTGGCTTTCATCCATTAGCAGTTGAAGATTGCTTACATGAAGGCTCCCGTCCGAAAATGGACAATTATGGCGATTATAAATTTTTTGTTTTCCATGCACCCATTTATAATGAAAAAAGTAATAATGAAATTACAACCGTTGAGCTCAATATTTTTATGGGTCCAAACTATGTTGTCACTGTACACAAACGGAAATTGCAATGGCTAGGTCACATGGAAAATGTTTGTGTTAATCGTTCCGAATATATGGAAAAGGGTACTGATTTTTTATTGCATACTATTATAGATGGCATTACAGATGAATATTTTCCAGTATTAGAGCGAATTCGAACTCGCATAGATGAACTAGAAGAAGAAATTTATGAGTATCAACCTAAAGTAGTGACTGAGGAATTTCTTGCACTAAAGCGGGCCATTATTTTAATTCGCCAGGCCATCATGCCGCAAAGAAGAATTTTTTCAACAATCAATGGTCAGTGGAAATTTGAGATACAGGAAGAAAATATCCCATTCTATAAAGATTTAAATGACCATCTAGAACGTATTGTTGACTCTACAGAGACATACCGCGATTTAGTTAACAGTACGCTCGACACATATTTTTCAATTAATAGTGGTAAATCCATTGAAAAGCTGAATTTACTAACAGTTATTTCTACAATAATGTTACCATTATCTGTGATCACTAGCTTTTTTGGTATGAATGTGCCGTTACCTTATCAGGATTCACCTATTGCAACGATTGCAATCAGTGCTTTTCTAGTGCTCTTTACTTGGGGTATGTGGGTATATTTTAAAAAAATGATTGCTTAGATAGCATTAGTCATAGTAGTACTAATTGACAGCACAATAGATTTTTTTTATAATTTCGTTAGAAAAAGTAAAAACGATGATGGAAAAAGTACGTATTTGTGCGTGTACAAGAAAGGGATTTCTAGGCTGGAAAAATCCTCACGACAGCAAATGCCGAAAGCTACTCCAGAGTGCAGCTAATCCCTGCCGTTCACTGACGTTACAAGTGCTAAAGAGGTAAGTAAGCATTTTTTACTTACAACTAGGGTGGTACCGCGAGACAAATGACAAGTCCTCGTCCCTTTTTTGGGGATGAGGGCTTTTTTTATTTTCTTCGATAGTACTCTCCAAAGTGTAATTCATGTAGATCGCAGGATTCTTATCGTGATTTTACAATATAAAATAGGAGGAATTTATCCAATGAAAGCAGTAGATATTCGCCGTATGTATTTGGAATTTTTTAAAGAAAAGGGACATCATCATGAGCCATCAGCGCCACTTGTGCCAATAAATGACCCATCACTACTATGGATTAACTCAGGTGTTGCCACTCTTAAACCATATTTTGATGGTCGTGTTATTCCTGACAATCCACGTATTACGAATGCACAAAAATCGATTCGTACCAATGATATTGAGAACGTTGGGAAAACAGCTCGTCACCATACATTCTTTGAAATGTTAGGAAACTTCTCCATTGGTGACTACTTCAAAAAAGAAGCAATCCATTATGCTTGGGAGTTTTTAACGGATAAAAAATGGATGGGCTTTGATCCAGCGTTATTATCTATCACAATTCACCCTGAAGATCAGGAAGCATATGATGTTTGGCATCAAGAAATCGGTATTCCTGAAGAGCGTTTAATCCGTTTAGAAGGAAACTTCTGGGATATTGGAGAAGGTCCATCTGGTCCTAACTCAGAGATTTTTTATGATCGTGGTGTAGAATATGGCTCAGATGAAAATGATCCTGAAATGTATCCAGGTGGGGAGAACGAACGTTATCTCGAAATTTGGAACCTTGTGTTCTCGCAATTCAACCATAATCCTGATGGTACATACACACCCCTACCAAAGCAAAATATTGATACAGGTATGGGCTTAGAGCGTATTGTATCTGTTGTTCAAAATGTACCAACAAACTTCGATACAGATTTATTCATGCCAATCATTGAAAAAATCGAGGAATTTGCCAACCGTAAATATAAGCGTCCTAGCGAAGTAGATTTAAATGAAATTTTCGGCTCAGAAGAGGATATTAATACACCGTTTAAAGTTATTGCAGACCATATTCGTACAGTAGCTTTTGCCATTGGCGATGGTGCTCTTCCTTCAAACGAAGGACGTGGTTATGTATTGCGTCGTTTATTACGCCGTGCTGTTCGTTATGCTAAACAAATTGGCATTGAGAAGCCATTTATGTTTGAACTGGTACCAACTGTAGGGAAAATCATGGAAGACTTCTATCCAGAAGTAACGGAGAAATGTGAATTTATTCAACGTGTCATTAAAAATGAAGAAATTCGTTTCCATGAAACATTGGACGGTGGTTTAGCAATCTTTAATGCAGTAGTGGAATCGCAAAAAACAGCTGGCCACGATTATATTCCTGGTGCAGATGCCTTCCGTTTATACGATACGTATGGCTTCCCAATCGAATTAACAGAGGAATATGCAGAAGAAGTGGGCATGAAGGTTGATCATGAGGGCTTCGAGGCAGCGATGGAAGAACAGCGGGAACGTGCTCGTGCAGCTCGTCAAGATGTTGATTCTATGCAAGTACAAAATGAAGTATTAGCAAACTTAACAGTTGCAAGTGAATTTGTTGGCTATGATACGTTAACGGTTTCTACTGAAATCGCTGCAATGATCGTCAATGGTCAAGTAGCAAAAGTTGCTTCTGAAGGACAAGAAGCATTCGTTATTTTAGCGAAGACACCATTCTATGCAGAAATGGGTGGTCAAATTGCTGATAGCGGTACTATTTCAAATGATCGTTTTACGGCTATCGTAAAAGATGTTCAAAAAGCACCGAATGGTCAACCGCTTCATACAGTAGTAGTTGAATCTGGTGAAATGCATGTAGAAGATGCAGTGCAAGCAGTGGTCAATCGTGATGACCGTAACTTAATTATTAAAAACCATACAGCGACACATATTATGCAACGTGCATTAAAAGATGTGCTAGGTGATCATGTTAATCAAGCTGGTTCATATGTAGGTCCTGACCGATTACGTTTTGACTTCTCTCATTTTGGTCAAGTTACAAAAGAAGAATTACAGCAAATCGAGCGTATTGTAAATGAGAAAGTGTGGGATGATATAGAGGTCGTTATTGAAGAAAAAGGCATTGACGAAGCGAAAGCGATGGGTGCAATGGCATTGTTCGGTGAAAAATATGGCGATGTAGTTCGTGTCGTCTCAATCGGAGATTATTCGATTGAGCTATGTGGTGGTATCCATGTCAAACGTTCTTCTGAAATTGGCTTCTTCAAAATTGTTTCAGAAGGTGGTATTGGTGCAGGTACTCGCCGTATTGAAGCTGTGACAGGTAAGGTTGCCTATGAAGCAGTAAAAGAGGAAGAAGCTTTATTAAATGAGGCAGCAGCATTATTAAAAGCAAACCCTAAAGATATCGTGACAAAAGTGCAGGCATTGCAGGCTGACTATAAAGAGTTACAACGAGAAAATGAAGCCTTATCCCAAAAAATCGCAAATGCACAGGCAGGAGCTATCGTTGATGCAGCACAAACAATTGGCGATGTGACAGTTCTATCGACAAAAGTAGAGGCGAAGGATAATAATCAACTGCGTCAAATGATGGACGACTTAAAAGTGAAAATGCCAAAAGCAGTTATTGTTCTTGGAGCGGTTGATGGCGAAAAAGTTATGTTATGCGCTGGGGTTTCCAAAGAATTAGTTGGTGGTAATTACCATGCGGGGAATATTGTGAAAATGGTTGCAGAAGCTTGTGGCGGTAAAGGTGGCGGTCGCCCAGATATGGCGATGGCAGGTGCAAAGGATGCCTCAAAACTTGATGAAGCACTAGTTTCTGTGTATGATTATATTAAATCCATTTAACTTCTTTCAACGAAAAGAAGTGAAAGCCTCTGGCTGATTTCGAACGTAATTATGCCGAGGTATAATTGATAATACGCCAAAACATGTTATAATAAAGAGAAATTGGAGATGAGCTTGTCTGCACATCTCCTTATTTCTGAAAGCGAGGTGCTGGTCATGAGTTCATTTGATCAAACGATGAAATTTAATTTTCCAGAAGAATCAATGGAACAGGAAGTCAAGCAAGTAATGTTGAAAGTACATTCTTCATTAGAGGAAAAGGGATATAACCCTATCAATCAGATTGTTGGTTACTTACTTTCTGGTGATCCGGCGTATATTCCTCGCCATCAGGATGCTCGTAATTTAATTCGCAAGCTTGAGCGTGACGAAATTCTAGAGGAGCTTGTTAAATTTTATATTAAAAAGAATAACGAGGACTAGAAATGAGAATTATGGGATTAGACGTTGGGTCGAAAACTGTTGGGGTTGCTGTTAGTGATGCACTCGGGTGGACTGCCCAAGGTATTGAAACCGTAAAAATTGATGAGGCTAACGGAGAGTTCGGTATTGACCGCATCGCCGAGCTAGTAAAGGAATATGCTATAACAGAATTTGTTGTAGGATATCCGAAAAACATGAATAATACGGTAGGACCGCGTGGAGAAGCATCTGAGGACTATAAAAAGTTGTTGGAAGAAACATTTTCACTACCGGTTAAGTTATGGGATGAACGTTTAACGACGATGGCTGCAGAACGTATGCTAATCGAAGCGGACGTGAGTCGCAAAAAGCGCAAGCAGGTCATTGATAAAATGGCGGCTGTGATGATTTTACAAGGCTACTTAGATAGCAAAAATTAATTGATGAGGTGACTTAGGCATGACACACGAGCATAACCATGAAGAAGAACTACATGTTCAACACATTACAGTGATTGACGAAAACGGAAACGAGCAGCTTTGTGAAGTGATTCACGTTCATGAATCTCCAGAGTTTGGCAAATCATATGTGTTTTACTCAATGGTAGGCGCAGAAGAAGATGAAGATGGCTCAGTTGAAATCTTCGTATCTTCATTTGTACCATCTGAAAATGGTGAAGATGGTGAATTAACACCAATCGAAACTGAAGCAGAGTGGGATATGGTAGAGGACGTTTTAAATGCTTTAGAGGATGAAAACGAAGAATAATCTTCTAACTCAAAGCTTGGAACAAGGATCGCAGCTTGCATTCCTTGTTCCTTTTTTATTGAGCCTCTGTCTAGTAGTTGAATTGTGGAGATACATGTGGGTTTCGCTCAAGAGTGTTGTAAAATCGTTCGTAAAGTGAGAGAAACCGCTCAAAAGTAGGGTGACAGCACTCATCAAATGACTGGAACTACTCAAGAGCCCGCTAATAAAATACTCAACAATAATAGCGTGGGGGTAAATAAAATCCACTTAATAAATGACAGCAAAGGTATAAAGGAGGAACCCAAATGAATGAAGAAACACAAGAATTTACGATAATAGTCGAAGGTGGCAAAGAGCAAAAATGCCGTGTGGTCTTTACATTTGATGCAGAGGACAAGTCTTATGTGTTATTTTCACTTGTAGATGACAAGGGGCAAGAAATCCCGGGGGATATTTCAGCGATGACCTTTGATTATGATGACAATACGGGTGAAATGGCCAATTTACAGCCAGTTGAAACGGATGCCGAATGGGAAATGATTAATGAGGTAGTGTTGACACTTCTTGATGAATTCGATGCAGAGCCCCAGCTTATTACTGTGACCAATGAAGATGGAACAGATCAAATTTGTGAGGTTATTCATACTTTTTCATCTGAGCAATTTGGTAAATCGTATGTTTTATATGTTCCAGCGACGGATGAACCTATGGAAGAACGTGATATTTTTGCAGCTCAATATTTGTCTGGAAATGACGGTTCTATAGAAGAATTATTACCAATTGAAACGGATGAAGAATGGGCCTTTGTTGAGGATGTATTAAACGAATTGTAAAAACTGTGAGTGGTTGTTAGCCACTCACAGTTTTTTATGTTGTTGAAAAAAGGTGATGTCAATAGCAGAAAAAGAACCTTTAGCAAGGCGAGGGGTTGATTTCCGTTCCACCAGCGTCCTTTCCAGGGGGTGTCCGATGAGCCACTTCACTTACTGCGTTCGCTCCAGGGTCTCCTCTGTGACGCTAAATCCACTCCAATCAACCATTCTGCAAAAGTGTCTTTTCCTGAACAAAATAGCCCATTATTTATATTATAAGAGAGAATAGCCTCTTACTTTCAATGTGGAGAAGTGATGTGTGACAACACCCCTCCATAAAGAGTAGTAAAGACCTTTGCTAAAAAAGGCAATATTTTTGTGGGTTGGAGTGGAAGGCTACTTGACTCCCGTGGGATAGCGAGACAGGCGAGCCTCTAAACGGAGCGGTAGCAGAGGAAGCGGCTCGGCGCTCGCCCACAGGAAAGCAAGTAGCCTGCAACGGAAATCCTTTTTTACCTTTCGCAAAAATGCTGTGAATCGTTTTGTTTTTCAATACTATGAAACCTCTGAGTGGTTGTTAGCCACTCAGAGGTTTTTGTTTTATTAATAGAAATTTTCTATCAAGGGTCTAAAAATATTCTATCTGCAAATGGAATTTTTGCATTTTCGATTAAATTTAATGAATTTTCGAGAAAAAATATGCATTTTAACTTTAAATTTTCTGAATTTTTTAATAAATGGAACAAAAGGAGCATTGACCAATTCTTAGTAAATAGATAAGATTTGTTTTAAATTAAACCAAGTAAATTTATTAACTAAGGAGGTAATGTGATGAGACTAGGTTGGAAATGGCTTATCGGTGCATTGGTAATAGGCTTGTTGGCTGGTTGCACAAACAAAGAAGAGGCTACTAAAGAGGAGATTGTAACATTAAAAGTAGGGGCAGCCAATGTTCCTCATGCGGAAGTATTGGAGTATTTAGCAAAAGATATTGAAAAAGATGGAGTGAAACTAGACATTACCATTATAAAAGATGCTGTGCAAGCGAACCAACAAACGGCAGATGGTGAGTTGGATTTTAACTATTTTCAACATGTCCCTTTTTTAGAACAGTCGAATAAAGAAAGTCATTTAGATTTAGTCAGTGTAAAAGGAATTCATATTGAGCCATTTGGTGTGTACTCAAAAAAAATAAAAAAAATTAGTGATTTGCCACAAAATGCAAAGGTTGCTGTACCTAATGATGTTGTCAATTTCTCAAGAGCGTTACTACTGTTTCAAAATAATGGTTTGATTGAATTAGATAAAACGAAGAAAGGTGATTATACAGTCGAAGATATTGCGAAAAATGAGAAGAATATTCAATTTATAGGTGTTGATTCTCCACTACTTGTTCGTTCATTAGATGATGTAGAAGCAGCTGCTATCAATACAAATTACGCATTAGAAGGGGGCTATAATCCTGTGAAGGATGCACTGATTATAGAAGATTCAGAATCACCTTATGTCAATATAATAGCCTCGACAAATGAAAAAAAGGATGATCCAGCTATACAAACAATTGTTAAGTGGTTAACAAGTGAAAAGGCACGTTCGTTCTTTGAAGATCAATATAAAGGTGCTGTTGTCCCAGCATTTTAAAGCTGTGCAATCACATAAATGCTAAGGAGGTAGACGTGCATGATTGAGTTTATTGAGACAACAAAAGAATTCCAGGTCGGTACTTCGACTGTAACGGCTCTAAATAAAATCAATTTAACAATTCAGAGGGGGGATATTTTTGGTGTTATCGGTTTTAGTGGTGCTGGTAAGAGCACACTGATTCGGACAGTAAATTTACTGGAGGAGCCAACATCTGGGCAAGTACTTGTGAATGGCAAAGAATTAACCACGCTCACTAAAAGGCAGCTTCGAGAGGAGAAGAAAAATATCGGCATGATTTTTCAACACTTTAATCTCCTGCATTCTAAAACAGTATTTGAAAATGTAGCAATGCCTTTAATCATAAGTGGAGTAAAAAAATCAAATTTGGAAGGTCAAGTAAAAGAGGTTTTAGCATTTGTTGGTTTAGCAGACAAAACGGATCGCTATATTGATGAGCTATCAGGCGGGCAAAAACAAAGAGTCGGCATTGCAAGAGCATTAGTGACAAAACCAACTATCCTTTTATGCGATGAAGCAACTTCGGCTCTCGACCCACAAACGACCAAATCGATTTTAGCCTTACTGAAGAAGGTCAATATCGAGTACGGTATTACAATTTTAATGATTACTCATGAAATGGAGGTTATTCGGGATATTTGTAATCGTGTCGCTGTCATGGAAAATGGAAGAATTATTGAAACAGGCAATGTACTTGAAATTTTCTCCTCACCAAGAGAAGAGACAACTAAAAATTTTGTCCAATCGGTTGTTCGTGATGAAGTTCCACCTTCTGTTTATGAGCAGCTAAAAAGTATAGATGCTTCTAAAAAAATTTACAATTTAAAATTCATAGGAGTAGACGTTGGGCAGCCGATTGTCTCACAGGTGGCGAAAAAGTTTGCTGTAGATGTCAATGTTTTATTCGGCAATATCACAGAATTACAAGGAATTCCATTCGGCCATTTAATCGTGGAGCTCGTTGGTTCTGAAAAAGATATACAAAAAGCATTTCTTTTTATTCAGGCTAAAAATATTCAAATAGAGGAGGTTGTTGCACGTGAAAGTGAGTACACAAATCATTATCGACGCGGTTCTAGATACGTTGTACATGGTTAGCATTTCCTTATTTTTTGGCGCTATTTTAGGCTTTATTTTAGGGGTAATCTTAGTTGTGACGAGAAAAGGGCATATTCTTGAAAATAAATTAATCTTCTCGGTTGTCAATCCGATCGTCAATACATTGCGCTCCATTCCATTCATTATTTTACTTGTTGCAATTATTCCATTCACAAGATTACTCGTTGGCACTGCCATTGGTACGACTGCTGCCATTGTGCCGCTAATCTTGCATATTGGACCATATATTTCAAGATTAATAGAAAATTCATTATTAGAGGTGGATGAAGGCATCATTGAAGCAGCCAAAGCAATGGGAGCCTCTCCATTTCAGATTATTCGAAAATTTTTGTTACCTGAAGCCTTCCCATCGTTAATCTTAAGTGTCACAACTGCAACGATTGGGCTTGTTGGTGCGACGGCCATGGCTGGAGCTGTTGGAGGTGGTGGTTTAGGTGATGTTGCCATTACTTACGGATATCAACGCTTTGATAATACAACGATTTTGGTTACAGTAGTCATTTTAGTTGTACTTGTGCAAATTATTCAAAGCATTGGCAACAGTCTTGAACGAAAAATACGTAGGGTGTCTTAGGGGAGAATGTGAGCATGAAAAAACTGAAATATTTAATAGGGCTTTTTACATTACTATTGTTACTAATGGCATGTGCAGAGGCGGATGAAAAAGATACTGTGAAAGTGGGTATCCGTAGCTCGGAATTGAAAACATGGGCGTATATAAAAGAACAGGCTAGTGAGGAAGGTATTAACTTGGAATTAGTAACATTCTCTGCTCAATATGACCCAAATCAAGCATTGGCAGAGGGAGAAGTAGATATTAATGCTTTTCAACATGTTGCATATTTAAATTTATTTAATACGAACAATAACTCGGATTTACAGGCAATTGGCACAACAATAATGGCACCAATTGGCTTATATTCAAACAAATATAAATCGCTAGATGATATAAAAGAAGGTGCAAAAATTGCTGTACCAAATGATCCTTCCAACTGGGGTAGAGCTTTGCTACTGCTTCAGGAGCATGGACTACTAACAGTAACGGATGATTTTGATGGTAACGGTGGAGAAGACCGTATTAAGGATAATCCCAAAAACTTAATCATTTTGCCTGTTGATGGTGCAACAACGCCACGTGTGATGGAGGATGCTGATTTTGCCATTATTAATAATGGAGTTGCTGTAGAAGCTGGTCTTTTATTGAAGGATGCCATCATTCACGAAAGTGAAACAGCTAAGCCATTTATTAATGTTATCGTGGCAAAGGCAGAAGACAAAAATAATGACATATTGAAGAAAATCGTGGAAATTTATCAGCGAGATGAAACGGGGAAGTTTATTAAAGAAGTGTCAAATGGTAACTATATTCCAGTGGAGCTACCACTGGATGAATTAGCAACATGGAAAGATTTCTATTCATATTAGGAAGGGTGATAACAATGACTAGTAAAAAAGAAATAAAGCTAGCCTTGTATTTAATAGGAGCAGGTATGCATGTTGCTGCATGGAGGCACCCATCTGCCCAAGCAAATGCAAGCATCGATATTCAGGCATTACAAAAAGTAGCTCAGATTGCGGAAAGAGGAAAGTTTGATATAGCTTTTGTTGCCGACAGTTTAGCCATTAATCATGAGTCACATCCACATATTTTAAATCGCTTTGATCCATTAATTCAAATTACGGCTTTAGCGTCGGCAACAACTAAAATTGGACTGGGTGCAACAGCTTCAACCACATACAGTGAGCCATATGTGCTGGCAAGACAGTTAATGTCCATCGATCATATAAGCAATGGGAGAGTTGCTTGGAACTTAGTAACCACAGCAGATGCCACAGGAGAAACGGCATTAAATTTTAGCCGCGATAAGCATTGGGAGCATGATCATCGCTATGAACGTGCAGAGGAATTTATCGATGTTGTTCAATCACTATGGGATTCATGGGAAGACGATGCTTTTCTCTATGATCGAGATAATAATCTATTTTATGATCGTCTTAAAGTGCATGAAACATCATTTAAGGGCAACTATTTATCTGTCAAAGGTCCATTAAATATTGCTCGTTCTGTACAGGGGCAGCCTGTTATTGTGCAGGCTGGTGCATCTAAACCAGGCCAACAATTAGCTGCACGTACAGCGGAAGTTGTATTTGTCCATTGGGATGATATTGAAAAATCGAAAGAACACTATCGGCAATTAAAGGCACAGCTTCCTCCCTTTGGACGTAAGGAGGAGGAGCTCCTTGTTTTACAAGGAATTTCCCCAATAGTAGGTGATACAGAGGAGGAGGCAATTCGTAAATTTAATGAATTACAGTCATTGATTGATCCATACGAAAGCTTAAAATTTGTTTCGGGGTACATGGGGAATGTTGACTTTTCAAAGTATCCCCTCGATACACCTGCTATTGAAGTGGAATTCCCAGAAGTTAATAGTATTCAAAGTCACTTCTATGAACACTTAGAGATTATTAAGAAGGAAAATTTAAAAGTTGGTGATTTGTATGCACGCCTTTTTGGACCTGCAAAGCGCGATGCTTTTGTCGGAACACCAACACAAATAGCGGATGAGATGGAGCGTTGGATAATAGAGCAAGCAGCAGATGGCTTTATGCTACAGTTTCCGTTATTACCACGTGATTTAGAAGATTTTGTTGACAAGGTTGTACCGATTTTGCAGGAGCGAGGTATTTATCGTAAAGATTATACGGGCACAACATTAAGAGAACATTTAGGCTTGAAAAAGCCGCTGAATCGTTTTGCTAAAAGTAAGGTGAATCAGGAATGATGGATATTTTTATTCGAAATGAACGAGAGCAAAGGCTTGTTCAATATGCTCAGAATTTAGCGCAACAAATTGAGAAGACAGCTAACCAATATGATGAGAGTGGAAAATTTCCGTTTGAGCATTTTAAAATTTTAGAAGATGCAGGCTATTTTCGACTAACAGTGCCTCAAAAATATGGAGGAGAAGAAATTTCTTTATACGAGATGTTATTAGTGCAGGAACAATTAGCTAGAGGCGATGCTTCCACTGCCTTGTCTGTTGGCTGGCATTTATTGACGTTTTTGAATGTTCGTGAGGCAAAAACATGGCCGGAACCTATCTTTGCAGAATTATGCCGAAAAGCAGTTGAGGAAGGCTCACTTTTGAATATTATTAGCAGTGAACGTGGAAAGGGGAATATTTCTCGGGGGAGTTTACCTGGTACAATTGCTAAAAAGGTGCCAGGGGGATATTGCATTACTGGTGAAAAAGCATTTGCTTCATTAGCGCCGATTTTAAAACAATTCACCATTATTGCTTATCTGGAAGAAGAAAACCTAACAGCGGAATTTCTAATAACGAAAAACGAACAGGTGGAAATTGTTGAAACATGGGATGCAATGGGCATGAGGGCAACAGGTAGTCATGATATTATTTTTCATGATACGTTTGTACCAGAGGCAGCGTTGCTTTACAGACATCATCCAAATGGAGTTAATCGTTTTTTAGCTGATGGTCGAGTCTATTCGTTAGAGATTCCAGCCGTTTATTTAGGAGTGGCAGGAGCAGCAAGAGATTATGCAATTGATTTTGCCAAAAATACGTATTCACATAGCTTAGAAAATACAATCGCTCATGCTAGTCATGTCCAACAAAGGATTGGTGAAATAGAAGTACTTTATCAAACTGCACGAAGAACATTGTATAGTATTGCAACACAGGTAGAACAAAATCCAGCTCTTAAGGAGCAACTATCAGAGTCTGTTAGTATCGCAAAGTATGTAATTTGTAATTACGCCATCGATATAGTAACAAAAGCCATGCAAGTTGTAGGGGGACGAAGTTTATCTAAAGAAAACAAAATCCAGCGTCTATTTAGAGATGTTCAATGTAGTCGCTTTAATCCACCAGCAGATGATGTGGTGATAGCTCAACTTGCTATGGAGTTACTTGCGGATAAGAAGCAAGTAACTTTTCAATTATAGTTTATATAATGAAGATTTTGAACCGTGCAAGATTTTATAGAGAGAGGATCTGCCAGTAAAAATAGCTGGCAGATTTTTTTTACATATACAATTTCTCCTGAATTGTCGATTTCTGTTTGTCGTGAAAGTTGATTTCTAGTATGATATTGATTAGTGATAGGGGGGAAACCCGTGGATAACGGTTCTAAAAAACAAGAAATGTTTTCAAAAATGCAGGAAAGAAAATCTGAGGTAAAAATCGTGAGAAAAATCGTTGCAATTATTGCGATTGTTTTCGTGCTTATAATCGGTGTTGTTGGTATCCTTGGGTACAACTATGTCAAGGGTGCATTAAAGCCACTCGATCCTAATGCGACGAAGACCATTGCTGTGGAAGTACCTATTGGTTCTAGTTTATCATCCATTTCCACGCTGCTAGAGAAAAAAGACGTCATTAAAGATGCACGTGTTTTTAAATACTATGCAAAATTTAAAAATGAATCTCAATTCCAAGCAGGAAATTATGATCTAACACAGGCGATGACATTCGATGAACTGATCGAAAGCTTGAAAACAGGGAAAGTCTACCGTAAGCCTGTCTTTACAATGACAGTTCCGGAGGGCTTAACACTTGAACAAATTGGGAATGTGATTGAAAAGAAAACACCATACACAAAACAGGAATTTATGGATCTTGTGACGAGTGATACATTTGTTCAGCAAATGATGGCCAATTATCCTGAACTTGTCACGGAGGCTGTGTTAGCGGATAATATTCGCTATGATTTAGAGGGCTATCTTTACCCAGCCACTTACTCTTACTATGAAGAAAAACCATCATTACAGGGAATTGTAGAAGAGATGATAGCGGCGATGAATAATGTGGTGAAGAACTATAGTGATGTTTTAGCAGAAAAACAAATGTCGGTGCATCAGTTGTTAACATTTGCTTCATTATTAGAAGAAGAAGCGACAGCTCAAACAGATCGAGAGACAATCGCAAGTGTCTTCTATAATCGAATAAATGAAGGCATGCCATTACAGACAGACCCGACCGTGTTATATGCACTTGGTGATCATAAAGATCGTGTGCTTTTTGAAGATTTAGAAGTGGATAATGCTTATAACACTTATAAAAATAAAGGCTTACCACCTGGACCAATCGCTGGTGCTGGTAAAACTTCTATTGAGGCAACATTAAATCCAAGTCAAACCGACTATTTCTATTTCTTAGCAGATAAAGAGGGTGTTAATCACTTCTCGAAAACATATGATGAGCATTTACAGAAAATAGCAAAATATTTACAAAAAGAAGAATAAGCGTTTAGGAAGAGCAAAAAGTATATAGCAAACAGATGGATAGAAGGAAAGAAAAATAGCTTTCCTTCTATTTTCATGCTATTATAAAGTGTGATTTTTGATCAATCCGTTCATTTATGCGGGACAAATATGCGTGGTAGCAATTGTTGGAGCATATCTAAACAATTGCTCATTTTTGTATGGCAAAGTACCAAGACATCACGTTTGGTCTTTTTCTTTTTGTTGATAAATGATGAAGTACAGACAACGGCAAACGCCCGTTGCCTTTTAAATGAGGGTGAAACAATGGAATTATCAGATGCATATATACAATCATTTATACAGCCACGTAATGAATTGCTTTTAGAGATGGAAGCATACGCGGAGGAGAATCATGTACCGATTATGCAATTAGCAGGTATTGATGCATTAAATCAACTGTTACGTATTCAAAATCCGTCAAAAATTTTAGAGATAGGCACAGCAATTGGCTATTCTGCTATTCGAATGGCAGAGGCATTGCCCAATGTCCAAATTGTTACAATTGAACGTGATCAAGAGCGTGTAACAAGGGCGAAAGCCTATATTCGACGTTCTACTGTATCAGATCGAATTACGGTCATTGAGGGTGACGCTTTAGAGGTGAACGACGAGGCTATTGATACGACTTTCGATGCGGTCTTTATCGATGCCGCAAAGGGACAGTATCAACGCTTTTTTGAAAAATACGCCCCTTTAGTGAATTCAGGTGGGGTTTTGTATATCGATAATATGTACATGCATGGCCTGTCTGATTTAGAGCTGAAGGATGTGCCACGTCGTAAGCGGACAATGATTCGCAATTTAAAAAACTTCACAGATTGGATTATGCAGCACCCAGATTATACAAGTGCTTTTTTGCCAGTCGGTGACGGTTTATTACTATGTTTGAAGAGGTGACTACTATGAAAAAACCAGAATTGCTTGTGACACCACAATCAGTAGAACATATAAAAGCACTTTTAGAAGCTGGAGCAGATGCTTTTGTTATTGGTGAGCAACAATTTGGTCTACGTCTAGCTGGAGAGTTCTCTGTTGAAGAGGTGGAAGAAGCGACGAAGCTAATTCACGCAGCAGGTAAAAAGGTTTATGTTGCGGTCAATGCACTTTTTCATAATGAGAAACTGGAGGCACTGGCAGACTATTTAAAAGAAATGCAACGTATCGGAGTGGATCGTTTAATTTATGGTGATCCAGCGGTACTTATTATTCGCCGCGAGCAAGCCGTGACGATTCCATTACATTGGAATCCAGAAACGACTGCTACAAACTGGTTTACAGCGAATTACTGGGGGAAACGTGGTGCAAAGCGTGCCGTATTAGCACGTGAACTTTCTCTTGATGAAGTATTAGAAATTAAAGAAAATACTGAGATGGAGATTGAGGTACAAGTACATGGCATGACGTGTATGTTCCAATCGAAACGCCCATTACTTGGTCATTATTTCTTATATCAAGATAAGGTGATGGCCATTGAAAACCGTCAAGAAAATCGTAATATGTTCCTACATGACGATGAGCGAAATAATAAATATCCTATTTATGAAGATGTCAATGGGACACATATTTTCAGTCCAAATGATATGTGTATAATTGATGAGCTTGGTGAATTATTCGAAGGTGGCATTGATGCCCTGAAAATCGAGGGTGTTCTACAAACACCAGACTATGTAGTAACGGTTACAGAAATCTATCGCAAAGCCATCGATACGTATTTTGATGAATCAGAAAACGCGTATGAAGAGATAAAAGATGATTTATTAGCACGAATTGAAGATATTCAACCAGCCATTAGACCATTAGATACAGGCTTTATCTTCAAGGAAACAGTTTACTAGGAGGGGCAATACCATGGCATTAGCATTAGAACAAAATGACAAAATCCGTGAGATTGTCGACGGTAAACGTGTCATTACTAAAAAACCAGAGCTACTTGCCCCAGCAGGTAGCTTAGAGAAATTAAAAGTAGCTGTTCATTATGGAGCAGATGCGGTATTTATTGGTGGACGAGAATTTGGACTACGTTCCAATGCAGACAACTTCTCGATTGAAGAGATGCGTGAAGGTGTCGAATTTGCCAAACAATATGGGGCAAAAATTTATGTCACGACAAATATTTTTGCTCACAATGAAAATATGGATGGCTTAGAGCGTTACTTAAAGGATATTGAATCAGCAGGCGTAACAGGAATTATCGTTGCAGACCCACTGATTATTGAAACATGTCGTACAGCAGCACCTAAGCTTGAAATTCATCTTTCTACACAGCAATCACTGTCCAATTGGAAGGCTGTTCAGTACTGGAAAGAAGAAGGCTTACATCGTGTCGTTTTAGCACGTGAAGTAGGCGGAGAAGAAATGAAGCTGATGAAGGAAAAGGTTGATATTGAAATCGAGGCTTTCGTTCATGGTGCAATGTGTATCGCCTACTCTGGTCGTTGTGTTCTGTCCAATCATATGACTGCTCGTGACTCTAACCGCGGTGGTTGCTGTCAATCATGCCGTTGGGACTATGATTTATATGAATTAGAAGATGGTGAAGAAAAAGCACTGTTCGATGACAAGCACGCATCTTTTGCGATGAGTCCAAAAGATTTAAAATTAATCGAAGCAATTCCTCATATGATTGAGCTTGGGATCGATTCGTTAAAAGTTGAAGGTCGTATGAAATCCATTCATTATGTTGCGACAGTTGTTTCAGTGTACCGTAAAGTGATTGATGCTTACTGTGCAGATCCGGCAAACTTTAAAATTAAACGCGAGTGGCTCGAAGAATTGGATAAATGCGCCAACCGTGATACGGCTGAAGCATTCTTCCATGATGCACCTGGCTTCGAGGAGCAAATGTTTGGAGTACATGGTCGTAAAACAACGTATGAATTTGCGGGTCTTATTTTAGATCATGATCCAGAAACAAAAATAGTGACGATGCAACAACGAAATTATTTTAAACCTGGTGATGAAGTAGAATTCTTTGGTCCTGAAATTGAAAATTTCCGTTTAACAATGGGCGAAATTTGGGACGAGGATGGCAATAGCCTAGATGCTGCTCGTCATCCATTACAAATTGTGAAATTTAAATGTGACACACCATTAAAACCGCATAATATGATGCGAAAGGAGAATAACTAATGGCAGCAAAGCGACCAGTTGTCATCGGAATCGCTGGTGGCTCATGCTCTGGAAAAACGAGTGTGACGCGCGCCATTTATGAAGTTTTCCGTGAGCATTCCGTTGTGGTGATTGAACAAGATTTTTATTATAAAGATCAAAGTCATTTAACATTTGAAGAACGCTTAGGTACAAACTACGATCATCCGTTGGCTTTTGATAATGATTTATTAATTGAGCACATAAAAAAATTGTTAGTGCGTCAACCAATTGAAAAACCTGTTTATGACTATGTGCAGCATACGAGAGCAGAAGAAGTGATCCATGTTGAACCAGTAGATGTTATTATCCTAGAAGGTATTCTAGTGCTAGAAGATGCTGATTTACGTGATTTAATGGATATTAAATTATTCGTAGACACAGACTCAGATTTACGAATTATTCGTCGTATCATGCGTGATATTAAAGAGCGTGGTCGTACAACTGATTCGGTTATTGAGCAGTATTTAGCAGCGGTTCGACCTATGCATAATTTATTTATTGAACCAACGAAACGTTATGCTGATATCATTATTCCAGAAGGTGGGGATAATGAGGTAGCAATTGATTTAATGGTAACGAAAATTAAAACTATTCTTGAAACCGACAACGTATTGTAATAAGATAGAGTGGTATTGACAATATTTTCATGCATATTTAAAAAAAGCATGCATACTATTAGGTCAAAGCGTAATTTGAAAAAGTTTAAAAATAATAAAATTCGATTAAATGCATCTTCCGTGCATTTAGTCGAGTTTTATGTTTTTATATTGAAGAAACAAGGAGTGAAGGACTTTGGCAAATGAAAAACAGTACCCTATGACAGCTGAGGGAAAACGTAAATTAGAAGAAGAATTAGTAAAATTAGAAACAGAAACACGTAAAGAAATCGTTGAACGTATTAAAATAGCACGTGATTTTGGAGATCTATCTGAAAATGCTGAGTATGATTCAGCAAAAGAAGAGCAAGCCTTTTTAGAAGGTCGTATTTCTACATTAAAATCAATGATTCGTAACGCAGTGATTATTTCTGAGGATGAGACAGATAACAGTGTTGTATCACTTGGGAAAACGGTTACATTTGTTGAAATCATTAATGGTAAACCGTCATCAGATGAAGAATCGTATACAATTGTTGGTTCTGCTGAGGCAGATCCAATGGAATTCCGCATTTCAAATGAATCGCCAATTGCAAAGGGTCTACTTGGTCGTGCTGAAGGTGAAGAAGTTGCCGTACAAACACCTGGTGGCGAAATGAAAGTGAAAATTATTTCCATTAAATAATGTGTAAGTGTACAAGCAGTTAGCCTTAGGCTGGCTGCTTTTAACATTCTTTGGCAATAAAATAGTGAGTATAATTATTTTGCAAGAGCTGTCGAACTTGATAGAATATTTGCTAGAGAGGGGGAGACATTATGAGTGAACGACAAACTCGAAGTAGTCGTCATTTGCAGCCATCTCGTAATAAAAAGCTAGATAAACTATTGAATGTTTTAATAGGTGTTGTGGTTGTACTTATTATTATTACAGCAACCTATGTGTTTAAATGGCAAGATGATGCAGATCAAGCAGTGAAAGATGAACCAGCTCAAGAGGAAAAGAGCGGTGATAACGAAAAAGAAGTAGATAAAGAACCTGCGAAAGAACAGGATAAAGATCTCGCTGTTGAAGAAGACAAAACTTCCGAGGAAGAATCGGAGCATGATACATCTCAGGAAGAGCAAGGTACGTCAGAAGAGTCGACATCGGATAATCCAATTGTTGACAAGGTTATCACGAATAAAAATTGGCAGCCAACACCTACCACTCAAACAGGTCAGCATGTGTCTTCATATGATGACAAGTCTGTAGACTGGGCTGAGAAGGTAGCCACTGTTTCGACTGTGACAGGCATCGAACAAAGCAATATGATTATTTGGCGTATGCAAAATAATGGTGGTCCTAATTCATCCGTTGCGACAGTTTCAACGAATGATAAATCTCAGATGTACCGTGTCAGTATGGAATGGGTTGAAAATGAAGGATGGAAGCCCGTGAAGTTAGAGCAACTTAACACATTAGAAGGCGCCTATTGACGAAAATCACTCTTTTGATTATTTTTAATAGAGTTGATAAAGAAGGGAAGTAACAGTACATGAAAATAGCAGTAATTGGCGCAATGGAAGAGGAAGTAGAGCTTCTAAGAGCAGCATTAAACGATGCACAAAGTACAATGATTGCAGGCAGTGAGTATACAACAGGGACTTATGAAGGCAAGGAAGTCGTGTTATTAAAAAGTGGTATTGGTAAGGTGAATGCTGCTATGTCTACGACAATCCTTTTACATGAGTTTAAGCCAGATGTTGTTATGAATACAGGCTCTGCAGGTGGATATGACGAGGCACTTGAGGTAGGCGCTATCGTCATTTCTGATGAAGTTCGCCACCATGATGTAGATGTCACAATTTTTGGCTATGAAATCGGACAGATGGCTGGGATGCCAGCAGCTTATAAATCAGATGAGAAATTGATGAAAGTCGCTGAGGAGGCCGTCAAGGCGGTTGGAGAGCATCAGTATGGCATCGGTTTAATTTGCTCTGGAGATGCTTTTATGAATGATCCTGAACGTGTAGAAGCGGTTCGTCGTCATTTCCCTCAAATGAAGGCTGTAGAAATGGAAGCGGCTGCGGTTGCTCAAGTATGTTATCAATTTGCTACACCTTTTGTTGTCATTCGTGCTTTATCAGATATTGCTGGGAAAGAATCGAATATTAGCTTCGATGAGTTTTTACCAGTTGCTGCAAAGCATTCGACACAAGTCGTTTTAAAAGCAATTGCCTCTCTATAAACTACACAAAATGGTCAAAATGTGCGTGTCATTCTGTGAGAAAAATCACAGTTAAAGCAATGGACAAATGCTACACTGACAGTAATAAATCTCTTCATAATAGAATGGGAGGCATTCATGATGTTATTTTTAACAGCGGGTGTAGTCATTATTACAACTTTAATAGGCACGTTGATTTCAGCAGAACTATCGGAGTCAGCGCATTAGTATGACGGGAAAGCTCCTTTGCGACATAGTCATGTCGCAGGGGAGCTTTTTATATGCCATGAAATAGGCACATCTTCCGCCAATGATGCATTGAATTTTTCTACTGTCCATTTTACAATATATTATTCAATAGACTTTTGGTCTCGTTTGTATAGTTGATAGAGTTTAATAAGTGCTCGCTTTTCAATGCGAGATACATAGCTGCGTGAGATATTTAAACGAGCAGCAATTTCCTTTTGTGTAAGGGCATCCTGTTGGTTTAAACCATAGCGTAGTGTCACAATTTCGAGCTCACGTTCATCAAGCATATGCAAATAGTGATATAACTGTGCCACATGTTCTTTATGCTCTAGTTTTTCTGTGGCGCTTTCTTCGTCACACTGAAGTAAATCACGAATTTGCAGTGCATTACCATCTTTATCAGTCCCAATAGGCTCAAACAGTGATACGTCTTTCTGCACTTTTTTTTGTGTGCGCAGATGCATTAAAATTTCATTTTCAATACAACGGGCTGCATATGTGGCAAGTCTAGTTTTTTTGTCAGGGGTATAGCTCTCGACAGCTTTCATTAGACCGATTGTTCCGATGGAAATATAATCATCTAGTTGTTCATGTTTTGGATGGAATTTTTTTACGACGTGCGCGACAAGCCTCATATTGCGTTCGATTAAGTCAAGACGTGCTTGCTCATCGCCACCTAAAAATCGTTCAATACAAGCAGCTTCCTCTTCTTTTGAAAAGGGTTTATGGAATGTTTGCCCCTTTAAGTAGCCAAGCAACGCAGGGATTTCAAGCCATAACTGCAACATTGATGTAAAAATTCCGCTCATTGAATGATTTCATCCTTTCCCCATTTTTCGACAGTATATGTTTAAAAGCTGTGGGAAATGAAAAAAGTGCAACAGCAAATGTGCTGTTACACTTTTTTTAACGTAAATGTACTAATCATGAGTAAAGCTAAGATGGGAAAAAGGAAAAGATAAAATGCCGGATGGAACGCATTGGCTGCGAAATACGTTAAAGTTAAGAACGTACCTGCAGCTGTAATTGGTAAACCTGTGAAATAACCATTCGCTTCACTAATATTGAAGCGAGCTAAACGCATCGCGCCACAGACGATAAATAATACGGCCATCATCATGCCGGCAAAACCAAAATCAACTAGAACAACTTCATACATTAATAATGCAGGTGCCACACCAAATGATATAATATCACTCATAGAATCTAATTGTTTACCTAACTCAGACACTTGTCCGAGTGCTCTCGCTACCTTACCATCGTAGCGATCAAGAAGGGCTGCAATAAAGATAAACAAGACACTATAGCTATAGTATTCATGTAAAGTGGCCATAATAGCCGCGCCTCCAAAGGACATATTACTAATTGTGATGAAGTTAGCTGCGTGCGATTTCATTTTCTTAACCGTGGTATCCACCAACTTGTGATAAAAAAACAAGGGGGATCACTCCTTTGCACTTAAGATATTGTACCATTATACTTCGAATGCGAAAAAATTGACAGTCTAAATTAATGGATAGGGGTTTTACTGTATGAAAGAAAAACTATATCAACGCTTGATAGAACTAACGAATGGTAAGCAATCTTCCCATCTTTTGCAGGTAATTGCAAAAGCGAAGTGGAGTAAACGTATAATTCCAAGCTACATGAAGTTATACGATATTAACATTGAAGAAGTTTCAAAAAAACAACAACAATTTTCAAGTTTACATGATTTTTTCACAAGAGAACTTCTAGAAGAAGCTCGACCTATTGAAAAAAATCCAACGATTTATGTTAGCCCAGTAGATGCCAAGGTGGAATCTTTTGGTCGCATTGAATGGGATATGACATTTCTAGTTAAGGGTAAGCCCTATGCATTACAAGATTTACTAGGTAATACAGAGAGAGCCGCACAATATGCAGATGGTCATTTTATCGTATTTTATTTAAGTCCTGCTGATTATCATCGTATCCATAGTCCGATAGATGGGGAAGTAGTACGACAATATACACTTGGTCAGAAATCTTATCCCGTGAATCAGCTAGGTCTTACATACGGTAAAAAACCAATTTCTCATAATTATCGTTTAGTGACAGAGCTGAAAGCAGCCAATCAACAGCATGTAGCCTTTATTAAAGTTGGTGCGACTTTTGTTAATTCCATTGTGCTTACGAATACGACAACGAAATGGCGTAAAGGTCAGGAAGTTGGATATTTTTCATTTGGTTCCACAGTGGTTATGCTGTTTGAAAAGGATACGGTTGAATTTACGGATAATGTTGTACAGGGAAGCCCAATTCGAATGGGTGAAGCTTTTGCAAATATGCTATAATGGTCGAATAATACGTTAAGATTAGGGGTCGCTATTTTGTATAATTTTTTATTACCGAACGAATTTGTGACGAATATTTTTGAAATTACGCCGGAAAAGTTACAAGAATTAGGGATTAGAGGCATCATTACGGATTTAGATAATACGCTTGTTGAATGGGATCGCCCAGACGCAACAGAAGAGCTGATTATTTGGTTACGTATTATGAAAGAATCAGGTATTCGAGTTATTATTGCATCGAATAACAATGAAGCGCGTGTGAAGCATTTTGCTGAGCCATTAGATATCCCGTATATTCACAAGGCAAAAAAACCACTTCGTAATGCTTTTTATAATGCACTGATTCAACTAGGTTTACGCCCAAATGAAGTAGTCATGGTTGGAGATCAACTCCTGACTGATGTGATGGGCGCAAATCGTTTAGGCTTGCATACAGTGTTAGTAAAGCCTGTTGCACAATCAGATGGGCTGGTAACAAAATTGAATCGTTTCATTGAGCGTCGAGTATTTAATGATTTGAAACGTAAAGGAATAATAACTTGGGAGGAACAAGAATGATTGAAATGCCAAATTGTATTGGCTGTGGTACAACAATTCAAACAGAAGATAAAACAGCAGTTGGGTATGCACCCCCATCATCATTAGAAAAGGATGTGGTCATTTGCCAGCGCTGCTTCCGTTTGAAAAATTACAATGAAATTCAACCCGTGTCATTAACAGATGACGACTTTTTACGTATTTTAAACGGCCTTGGAACACAGCAGGGCTTAATCGTAAAAATTGTTGATATATTTGATTTCAATGGGAGCTGGCTACCTGGGCTTCACCGTTTTGTAGGGAAGAATCCTGTTCTTTTGATTGCCAACAAAGCAGATTTATTACCAAAATCAGTGAAACCGAAAAAAGTAATCAATTGGCTTAAACGCGAGGCAAAGGCACTAGGACTTCAGCCTATCGATGTTCTATTAGTCAGTGCCCATAAAGGCAAGGGAATGGCGGAAGCAATGGAGGCCATCGACGAGTACCGTAACGGACAAAATGTCTATGTTGTAGGTTGTACAAATGTTGGGAAATCTACATTCATTAACCGTATTATTAAACAGGCTACAGGAGAAGGGGAAGTCATTACAACGTCACACTTCCCTGGTACTACTTTAGACATGATTGACATTCCACTGGATGATGGTAGTGCATTATATGATACGCCTGGTATTATTAATCATCATCAAATGGCTCATCATATTGATTCAAGTGAATTAAAATATATTATGCCGAAAAAGGAAATTAAACCGAAAGTCTACCAGCAAAATCCTGGACAGTCCCTATTTATTGGGGCATTGGCGAGATTTGACTTTATCCAGGGAGAGCGTTCAGCCTTTACAATCCATGTGGCAAACGATCTACCGATTCACCGTACAAAGCTTGAGAAGGCCGATACATTATATGCAGAACATAAAGGCGAGCTTCTGGCACCTCCAACTGCAGATTTTATCGACCAACTTCCACCATTGGTACGTCATGAGTTTTCCATCAAAGAAGCGAAAACAGACGTTGTATTTTCTGGCCTAGGCTGGATTACAGTACAGCATGCTAATGTAGTCGTAGCAGCCTACGCGCCAAAAGGTGTACAAGTTTCAATTCGTCCTTCACTGATCTAAACAGAAGGATGTAGTAGAGAGAGGGACTAGAAAATGAAGAAATGGTTTGCAGTTATGGGTGATCCAATTGAACATTCAAAATCACCAGCCATGCACAATGCTTGGTTTGAGGACATGTCAATAGATGCGACATATATTCCTTTGCATGTACCTTCTGATCAATTAGAATCAGCAGTTGCTGGTTTGAAAACATTAGGGGCGAGTGGCTGGAACGTGACAATTCCTCATAAGACAGCAATCATTCCATATTTAGATGAGCTAGATGAGCTGGCGCAAAAAATGGGCGCAGTGAATACAGTCGTACGAACAAAAGAGGGAAAGCTGAAGGGCTATAATACAGATGGGATTGGCTTTGTTCGCTCACTAGAAGAAGCCGTTGGTGTATCTCGAAAGGACAAGCCTGTATTACTTGTTGGTGCTGGTGGCGCTGCTCGTGGTATTGCCTTTGCTATGCAGCAACAAGGCTATCACCATTTAACTATCGCCAATCGTACGGTGGCAAATGCCCAAGCGATAATTGATGAAATGGATATGGGTCGTGCGATGTCATTACAAGAAGCAGAAGAAACATTAGCTGATTTCGGCATTATTGTGCAAATGACATCGGCTGGCCTTGCTACGGGCAATTTTTCTATGCCATTTTCATTAGATCGACTTGCGAAAGGAGCAATTGTTGCGGATATTGTGTATAATCCATTAATGACGCCTTTTTTACAAGCGGCTGAAGAAAAAGGAGCAACGATTGTCACAGGCTTAGGGATGTTTGTCCATCAAGGAGCCATTGCTTTTGAACACTGGTTAGGAAACTATCCAAACACAAATTCAATGATTGCGCAGCTTAAGGCGCAATTAGGAGGAAACTAATTTTTATGTTAACAGGTAAACAGAAACGTTTTTTACGTGCAGAGGCACATCATTTAACACCTATTTTCCAAGTAGGAAAAGGTGGAGTTAATGACGAAATGACAAAGCAAATTCGTGAGGCACTAGAAGTACGTGAACTGATTAAAGTGCGTATTTTAGATAACTGTGAAGAGGACAAACATGAAGTTGCTGAATCACTGGCAACAGGTGCTCGTGCGGAGCTTGTCCAATTAATCGGTCTGACAGTTGTTTTATATAAAGAGTCACGCAATCATAAAAAGATTGTATTACCAAAAGCAACGAAATAAGGTGAGACGATGAAAAAGGTCGGTTTACTAGGTGGCACATTTAACCCACCACATATAGGGCATCTCATGATGGCTAATGAGGTTTTTCATGCGCTAGAGCTTGATGAAATCCGTTTTATGCCAAATGCTATACCACCACATAAGCAGGCACGATTTGATGCTAGTAATGTCGAACGACTCGAAATGGTGAAGCGTGCAATTCGTCCATTTCCTTATTTTTCAGTAGAGTCGTATGAGGTTGAGAAGGGTGGCGTATCCTATTCCTATGAGACACTTTCTGCCTTGTGTAGAAGAGAACCGGATGTGAAATTTTACTTTATCATCGGTGGCGATATGATTGATTCGCTACATACATGGCATTGTATTGATGATTTAGTAAAAATCGTGCGGTTTGTCGGAGTAAAGCGTCCAGGAACAGCGGCGACAACAGAGTACCCTATAAGTATGGTGGAAGTGCCTCAAATCGATTTATCGTCCACACTGATTCGTGAACGCCTTGCGACTGGGGGAACGGTAACATTTTTATTACCAGAAGCGGTAGAGACGTTCATACGAGAGGAAGGTCTTTATGGAACGCGAACAGTATTTAGCGGCGATTAAGCCAAGAATGCCTGAAAAACGTTATATTCATACAATCGGTGTAATGGAAACAGCCATCGATTTAGCACAAAAATATGGCGAGGATGTTAAAAAAGCTGAAATAGCAGCAATCCTCCATGATATTGCTAAATATGAAGACATTGAATGGATGGAGAATATCGTTCGTGATGAAAATTTAGATCCACAATTAATTGGCTGGGGCAGTGAATTACTCCACGGCCCAGTCGGTGCCTATATAGCGCAAAGTGAGTTTGGCATCACAGACGATGAGTTGTTAAATGCGATTCGTTTCCATACAACAGGACGCGTTGGGATGAGTCGTTTAGAAAAAATCATTTTTGTCGCAGATATGATTGAGCCAAACCGTCGATTTGATGGTGTGGAGCGTCTGCGAAAGAAGGCGCAAAAAAATTTGGATAAGGCGATGAGTGCATGTGTACGCCATACTTTGGCATTTTTAATAGACACAAAGCAACCAATTTATCCTTTATCAATAGAATGTTATAACGATACGATGAACAGAGAGGATAGTGAAGGATGACTTCAACTTTATTACAAGCAGCGTACAAAGCAATTGACGACAAACATGGTGAGGATATTGTCGTTTTAAATATGCAAGGAATTTCCCTTTTAGCAGATTATTTTATCATCGCCCATGGTAACTCTGACCGCCAAGTGCAAGCAATCGCGCGTGAGTTACAGGATATAGCAGAACAACAAGGCTATGAAATTCGTCGTGTCGAAGGTTTCGATGCAGCTCGTTGGGTACTTGTTGACCTTGGAGATGTAGTGGCGCACGTATTCCATAAGGATGAGCGTGCTTATTATAATTTAGAACGTCTATGGGGCGATGCACCGCAGCTAGACATGCCAGAGGCCTAAGCTAAGTGAGTAGTTACGAACGCTTTGCCCATGTCTATGATGAGCTACAAACGGATATTCCTTACAATCTTTATGTAGATTGGGTTGTACAGCATGCACCATGCAGCCAATACCCCACACTTTTAGATATTGGTTGTGGTACAGGTGTGCTTAGCTTGTTATTCGCCCATGCTGGTTATAAGGTCAGCGGAGTCGACTTATCAGAAGAGATGCTGTCCATCGCAGCAAAACGCTTTGCTGATGCAGGCTACCAAGCTCCGTTATATTGTATGTCGATGGACGAATTAGATGGCTTTGAGGCGTTAGATGTTGTGACGATTACCATTGACTCCCTTAATTATGTTGTAGAGGAGCAAGCCGTCTATACAACATTAGAACGTATTTATCATGCTTTACGTGATGGAGGACAGCTGTTTTTTGATGTTCATTCATTATTTAAGATGAATGAGATTTTTTTAGACGGACCGTTTACGTATGATGATGGGGACATTAGTTATGTATGGCATACAGCGCCAGCTGATTTCGAGCATTCTGTTACACATCAAATGACCTTTTATGTGCGAGATATCGCAAGTGAGTTATATGAACGTTTTGATGAAGAGCATTTACAACGTACTTTCTCAATAGAGCAGTATATGGCTTGGCTGCGCGCCATTGGTTTTCATGATGTGGAAATCACAGCTGATTTTACGGATGAAGCACCTGAATATGAAAGCGAACGCATTTTTATTCGTGCGGTGAAATAAAGAAAACGGAGCCACACTGTCCCCCAATGGGCAGTGTGGCTCTTTTGGTGGATAGAAAGGCTAAAGTGAAGGATAGCGTGCTTAAATCAGTGGATAGAAAAGCGAAAGCGAAGGATAGCAAGCTTAAATCGGTGGATAGCAAGGCGAAAGCGAAGAATAGCTCTCTTAAGCAGGTCAATAGAATCTCCTGATATTTATTATTATTTTCAATCAACAAGTCATAGTGTATGATGTAGATAACTCCATATGATGACCTTTTGCAAGGAAAGGATGGGTGCTATGCTCCAATCTTTATGGCAAAAGTATAAAAAAAGTATGTTATTCCCCAGCATACTGGTAGTCAGTGGACTTTGTTACTTCTATTTTTCGAGTTTTGACTCTTCACCTCCCCAAGAAGAGCTCATCGAGACAATCCAATCGTTTGAAGAAAAAAATCATAGTGAAACTGCTGAAGAAGCGGTGATTCAGCAGATATTTGTTGATATAAAGGGTGCTGTGATGTATCCAGGCGTTTATGAGCTTCAGCAAGACCAACGCATAAAAGATGCTGTCGAGCTTGCAGGTGGCTATACAGAGCAAGCTGACACACAGCGCATGAATCATGCGCAAAAAGTGCAGGATGAAATGGTGATTTATATTCCCACAAAGGGTGAACAGCTAGAAGATGGAGCTACAACTCTTTTAACAATACCTACTGAAAGTGCTCCTAAAGAGCAGAAGATTAATATTAATCAAGCCGATATAGCAATTCTAGCAACCTTACCAGGAATCGGCCCCTCGAAAGCGCAAAGTATTCTTACGTATCGAGAGGAACACGGACACTTTCAAGCGATCGAAGACTTAAAAAATGTAAGTGGTATTGGTGATAAAACATTTGAGAAGCTAAAAGATGCGATTACTGTAAAGTAAACGTTTTACAGGATGTAATATTGACGCCTCTTTTCTATAAGGGATACACTATAGTAGAAAAGCAAGAGAAATATAATTTGTAAGCCAATTTTTGGAGGTAATCATATGGAGCGAATTACTTGGGATCAATTTTTTATGGCACAGAGCCATTTACTCGCATTACGTAGTACATGTACAAGACTAGCAGTAGGAGCAACTGTTGTGCGTGAAAAACGCATCATTGCAGGCGGTTATAACGGTTCCATTATAGGAGACGAACATTGTATTGAACAAGGATGCTATGTAGTTGACAACCATTGTGTGCGTACGGTGCATGCTGAAATGAATGCCTTGCTGCAATGTGCTAAATATGGAACACCGACAAAAGGTGCTGATTTGTATGTAACACATTTCCCATGTCTACCATGTACAAAATCCATTATTCAAGCGGGCATTGAACGTGTCTATTACGCAACAGATTATAAAAATAATCCCTATGCCCAGGAATTATTTGCAAAAGCGGGCGTGGAAGTTGTCCATGTACCCTTTGATGACCGTAAAATCGATTTTTTACGAGATGAAAAACTAGCCTTGTACACAGAAATGCTTCATGAGCTTCGCGAGAGTGGCGTGCCAGCCGAAAAGTTGCTCCCATATGAACAGAAGGTGAGTGCATTATTTGGCATCGAGCTTTAAAGCATAAATGGATCTTTGTAGCTCTTGCTGTACTTATAGCGGCTATTGCAGCACACTCGTCAGCATGGCTACTCACTTTTTTATTGCTTTTAGCCCTGTGGCTCATCTTAAAAGGTGAGTCATGTTTTCTTGTGACGTTTGTAATGATAAGTGCTTTATTCGCTTATTTTTTTCTTTCTACCTATCAACTGACGGAACCTTCCCCCTTACCAAAAACCTTCCCTATAACCTGGTCAAACGATTATAAAATAAACGGCCAAAAACTCCGTGGTTTTGCTACAACTACAAATCGTCAAAAGCTTTATGTGATATATACCTTTTCATCAGAGCAAGAAAAAAGTTTGTATGAAAATACTTCATTAGCAGGCAAAACATATCTTGCCAGGGGTGAGCTTGTAGCACCGTCTCCATCTGCGCATGCTTATGCATTTTCAATGACTGACTATTTAACAAGCAAGGGAGCAACAGGCATTGTGGAAATCGCTAGCTGGCGTTATGTCGAAAAGCAGTCTTCCATCTTCACCTTTTTGGCTGAAATAAGACACAGTATGAAAAAACATATAGAAAGAACCTTTCCAAAAGCCCTTGTAGCAGAGGCACAAGCACTTCTGATAGGGGCACAAGATCAAATGGAGGGTGAACTGCAGCGTGCCTATCAAAAGCTTGGTATCACCCATTTGTTTGCGATTTCTGGCCTACATGTCGCACTCGTGTCTTGGTTATTCTTTGAAGGCTTACTTCGAATAGGCATACGCAAAGAAATGGCTACGGCTGCACTACTGATCCTTTTACCCGTTTATGGGGTCATTGCAGGAGGTGCACCTTCTGTTTGGCGTGCAGTCTCTGTAGTTGAACTAATGATGTTACTGCGCTTTTTGAAGTGGACTCTTTCAATAGATGATGCACTAGCCATCAGCTTTATAGGCTTCGTTATGCTTGAACCAGGTGTCATTTTTCAAATTGGCTTTCAACTGTCCTATTTAGCTGCCGCTAGTTTGGTTTATTCAGGTATCATTTTCAAACAGACGGAGAATTGGCTCAGTCGTTCTTTTTTCGTCACATTTGTCTGCCAGCTGCTCGTTTATCCTCTATTACTTCATCATTTTTATGAATTATCTATGTCCTCGTTTTTTGTCAATATTCTGTTTGTTCCATTGTTTTCCTTTGTTATATTACCATTTAATATTGTAGTGTTTATGTTATCCTATATTTCCTTACCGCTTGCCAATATGCTATTTGCTGGCTACGAACCGCTACGTAATGGACTGACCCATATGATTATGGAGATGCAGGAGCTACCATTTCAATTATGGTCACCGGGTAAGCCAATGATCTGGCTTAGCTGTGTAGCACTGCTAAGTGTTTTAGCAAGCTTATATTACTTAGAAACGAGAAGGTTCAGGAAGGCTATTGTCGCACTTGTTATTCCCGCCATTTGGATTCATCTGTCACCCATGCTGTCTAACGAAACACAGATCACATTTTTAAATGTAGGACAGGGAGATAGTATCGTTATTGAATTGCCTTTTAGAAAAGCTGTCTATGTCATTGATGCGGGTGGGATACTACGCTTTGAACAGGAGCAGTGGAAAAAAGCAGATAGTCCTTATGAGGTAGGGAAGCAAGTTGTAGTGCCATTTTTAAAAGCTAAAGGAATACGCACCATCGATATTTTTATCGCCACCCATGCGGATGCAGATCATATAGAAGGTGCCGAAGAGGTTTTACAAGAAATTAAGATGAAGGAAATACACGTGACACCAAGTTCTTTACAGCAGCCTTTAATGCAAGAATTATTGCTAGAAGCAAATAAGCACAATGTACCTGTTAAAGAAAAGATGATGGGGACAGCATGGCATAGTGGTGGGACAAATTTTTATTATTTATCGCCTGATGACACCCTTTATGAAGGGAACGATGATTCCCTCGTATTGTACATGCAACAGAACGACTTTACAGCGTTATTTACAGGTGACTTGGAACAATATGGTGAACAACAGCTAATCAAGCGTTATGGGCATCTATTAGCCAATCTAACATTGCTGAAAGCGGGACATCATGGCAGTAAGACATCTAGTTCAGAAGCCTTTGTTGAGCTGCTCCAGCCCGAATTAACGGTTTTCAGTGCAGGTCTCCATAATCGCTATGGTCATCCACATGAAGAAGTAGTACAACGTTTTGTCAGTCGCAATTTAGCGACTTTGACAACAGGGGTGGATGGAACCATTGAAATACGTATTCGTGCTAATGGTTGGTCTGCTGCAGTAAATGAAAAAGGCCTTGTCCAATGACCAAGGCCTTTTTCCTGCATAAGTCCAATTACTGTGATACGAATTCTACTATAGTTGCAATAATAAACATAATTGTGAAAACGCCAAATGATACACCGAAGCCAACACCAGAATCGATGGCATCGTTACGTCGACATTGTATGTTCTTTCCTTCAAATGGATTCATTGTTATCCCTCCAATTCTGTTATTTATTATAAGACAACATGGTCATAAAAGCTATATCGAAAAGGAGAATTCCCAGTCTGGCAAGGAATAGACACAATTCGGTCAAAGTCACAAAGGACCATGAAATCATGTATACTAATAGTATTGCTAGATGGAGGGAAAATTATGATTTCAAAGGTTTGGAATACAATAAAAAAAGGTGAGCTGGCACCGGTTTATTTACTTGTTGGTGAAGAAAGCTATTTTATAGATGAAACCATTAAACGTTTAAAAGAAGCGATGGGGTCAGAAGAAGAGCTGGAAATGACCGCATTTGATTTAGAAGAGGTGCCAGTAGATGTGGTTATGGATGAAGCAGATACGATTCCTTTTTTCTCAGAACGTAAGCTTATTATTGCTAAAAACGCTTCGTTTTTAAAAGCAACTGAGAAAGGGAAAGAAAAAATCGATCATGATGTAAAACGTTTGGAAACGTGGTTATCGAATCCATCTGATTTCTCCGTAACGGTTTTTATTGCCCCTTATGAAAAATTAGATGAACGTAAAAAAGTGACCAAAATGCTCAAAGAGCATGCATTACTTGTACAAGCCGAAACCCCAAAAGAGCAGGATTTAGCCGTATGGATTCAAGGCGTTGTCAAGGCACAGGGCAACAGCATCACACAAGAGGCTATTGAGCTGCTTGTAACGATGGTGGGCGCCAACATGCTGCAATTGCAGATGGAAATTGACAAGCTTACCCTCTATTTAGGTGAGGGTGGAGAAATTACAGCTTCGTTAGTGGAGGATCTAGTAGCAAAAACATTGGAGCAAGATGCATTTAAAATGCTCAATGCTTATTTGGCTAATGATTCGGTCAGCGCTTTGTCCATTTATCATGATTTATTACGACAAAAACAAGAGCCTATTATGTTAGTTGGCTTGCTTGCATCCAATGTTCGTACCATGTCCAATGTTTTTTATTTGTTGAAGAAAGGATATCATCCACAACAAATCGCCAAAAATTTAAAAATTCACCCGTATCGTGTCAAACTCATGACTGAGCAGCATCATCGCCCATCAGAAGAAAGTTTATTGAGAGCATTATATCAACTAGCTGAGGTTGATTTACAGCTGAAATCGACTGGTGGTAATCGAGAGAGACATTTAGAATTATTTCTATTACGTCAACTGTAACATAAAAAGCTGTCCAATAAAGGGCAGCTTTTGTGTTATCTATCAAAATGAAAAAGATCAGCTACTCCTAATAGAGTATCTGATCCTTTAAACAATTACGCTTTTTTAGCAAGGCGAGACTTTTTACGAGCCGCCGCGTTTTTGTGGATAAGTCCTTTTGAAGCTGCTTTATCTAATGATTTGAAAGCTGCTTGTAAAAGTTCTTGTTTGTTTTCAGCGTTTGCAACAACAGCGTTTTCAGCTTTTTTCACTGTAGTACGCATTGCAGATTTAGCTTGAGAATTAGCAATGTTTGCTTTTTCGTTAACTTTTACGCGTTTAATCGCAGATTTAATGTTTGGCATATATTTCACCTCCTAAATTAGGTACGAGATGATATCTTCTCATTGATTTCTTGTGTTAATACAACAAAAATCATTTTAACAAACGCTTGACCAAATTGCAATAGATAAATGCAAAGAATATTTACTTGACAGTTTGAACAAACTACAGCTTGAGGTGAACTGTATGCAAAATTTTAATTGGCAACGAACAGATTTAATCGATGAATCTGAAGAGGTAGTTGTCCATCAGACCAAAGAACAAAAAGAAAAGCTAGAACAATCGAGTGGCGTTCAAATAGAAGATCGGAATGCTGGTCGAGTGAAAATTACAGATGTCCTTGTAGATGCTGAGGGTGAAAAGCAAATTGGCAAAAAAGAAGGGCAGTATATTACACTTTCTGTCCCAACACTGACATTAGAAGACCAAGATGGCTTTGCACAGCTTGAGCAAGAATTACTTGTGAATTTTAAAAACATGCATGAATCACTTTCTTGGCAAGAAGATGATAAAATTTTAATTGTTGGTTTGGGCAATCGTACCATTACACCTGATGCCATAGGTCCTTATTTAATTGATCATCTGCATAGCTTAGATGTGATAGATGAAAAGTTTGTCATGTATGCGCCAGGTGTTACAGGGCAAACGGGCTATGAAACAGGGGAGTTTGTGGCTGCGATTGCTGAGCGTCTACAACCAAAATTAATTATTGTGGTTGATGCGCTTGCTACAAGGGCGAGTAATCGTCTTTGTAAAACAATTCAATTAACAGATACGGGCATCCATCCTGGCTCAGGTGTAGGCAATCAACGGCAAGAAATTTCCTATGAGATGCTAGGGATTCCTGTAACGGCAATTGGTATCCCAACAGTAGTAGATGCACCTGTATTAATTGCTGATGCGGTAGAAACGATGCTTCGCTCGATAGCTGCTCGTGTAGCTGAGCGCAGTAAACCATCATCGAAGCTCTCATTGTCCTCTTGGCAACCCGATATCAATAAAGAGCTTGATATGACGTTAGTACAACCTATTTTTGGAGAATGGGCGACATGGACGAAGGAGGAACGTCAGCAGCTGTTTGAAGAAACCTTCGCTGGCTCACATACACAATTGATGGTTACACCAAAGGAAGCAGACTATTGGATTGATCGCTATGCAAAACTAGTGGCTTCCATGCTAATGAACTGGGCAAGTGATTTATAATAAAGGCTAAAAAAATGTTCTTGATAGACCTTCTAAAACACTCAGATTTATGCGTAAAACAAGAAAATTATTTTCGTTCTAAATGACACCCCCTCTCCATACGATATGGGGAGGAGGGTGTGACTTTGCTAAAAAAACTACAATGGTCATTTGGTATATTATTGTTCTTTTTCGTATTACCTGTCATTGCTGGGCAACTTCCGTTCAACAAGCAAGCATCGACTCCGATTAAACAATCAGAAGATAAGCAAGTCGTGTTTGCCGCTACCAATTTAGCTGAACAAAGTGTACTGGAACAAACGAAAGAGCCTGAACCAGATCAAGCCCTAGACCCGGACCCATTTAAAGTGTTAGTGTTATTTACTCATTCACATGAAGCATACGAACCAATGGTGAAAGCTGTGAGTGGTAAGGTAGCGACTTCTCATGAAACAGTCAATATTATGAGTCTAAAGGATAAGATTGTGAATCATTTTAATGTAAATGGCTTGAAGACAAATATCCTCGATGTAGATATTATGAAGAAATTACAAGCTGAGGGTAAGGGATATCATGAATCCTATAATGTCATGAGACCTTATTTAAGTAAGCATTTAGAAACAAATAATTATGATTTAATACTAGATTTACATCGTGACTCATTAAAACATGATCTTACAACGATCTCATATAATGGGGAAAACTATGCAAAAATTGCTATTGTGGTTGGTGCAGAGCATGCAAATTACCGCTGGAATACAGCGTATGCAGAAAGTTTATCCTCCACATTAAATGCCATCGTTCCAAAAATATCAAAAGGTGTTATTTCCAAAAGTGGTGATGGTGTTGATGGGCGATATAATCAGGATTTGGCAAAGCAAATGATGATTGTTGAGGTTGGTGGAATTGGCAATACGGAGGAAGAGGTTAATCGTACGATTGCTGTAATTGGCAAGGCCATATCAAAAGCATTTGTAAATGATTCAAAACAATAGAACAAGGATGAAAAAAGTGAGTCTGTTACAGGCTCACTTTTTTGCTATTCTAGCATAAAAATTTCCAGAACAAAATCTAATTATTTGTCTTTCCATTGCTTCATTCTTGTCTTATAATTTTCAAGTTGGCTTTCGATTTTCATGATAAAACGTTAATGAAGGCATATGCAAGTAAGGCAAAATGTGCTTTTGAAGCATCTACCATTTTTGGGAATGCCTTTTAAGACAATAGCAAACATACATATGAATTTTAAAAAGACAAAGAGTGATCACGTTTCATTTTTCTCTAAAACTTTTATCGTATTTCAAACGTCAAACATATAAGTGCACAAATGAAAAAGTATAAAGAGGAGATGATGTTCAAATCACAGGTGCTATTAAGGGATAACAGGTTTTATCTTGATATAGTAGCTATAAGGCCATTATGCAAAAGGAAATTGATAGATTATTGAAGGAAGGAATAGTATGTCAGGCAAGTCATTAAATCATCGTTATATTCCTGGACTAGACGGGATTCGAGCATTAGCCGTATTAGCAGTTATTGCTTATCATTTTAACTTCAATTGGGCTAGAGGTGGCTTTTTAGGAGTAGATATCTTTTTTGTATTATCAGGCTATTTAATCACCTCTACCATTTTGCCTGTAAAGGGCAATCAATTAACAGTCAGTCTAAAGAAATTTTGGGTTGGACGATTTAGGCGGTTACTACCAGCGGCCTACGTGATGATTGTTATATCATTTGTCTGGGCAACGCTCTTTCATAAAGAACTTCTTCATACATTACGTGGAGATGCGTTGTCCTCTATTTTTTATTCAAGTAATTGGTGGTTCATTTTTCATAAACTTTCTTATTTTGATAGTTTTGGCTCCCCGTCACCTTTAAAAAATTTATGGTCGCTAGCTATTGAAGAACAATTTTATCTGATTTGGCCCTTGCTCTTAATGATTGGCCTTTATATTTTTCAAAAACAAAGTAAACTGGCTAAAGTTGTCTTTATCGGAGCGGTTTGTTCGGCTCTAGTAATGGCGATTCTTTATGAGCCAGGTGCAGATCCAAGCCGTATCTATTATGGAACGGACACACGCTGTTTTGAACTATTAATTGGCTGTTGGCTAGCTCTTGTTTGGCCAATGAAAAGGCTATCTGCACAAAAATTATCAACAAACCATGTGAAGAAACTAAATAGTTTGAGTTTCATTACGCTTATGATTTTTCTAGTTAGTATTGTTTATGTAGATGAATATCAACCCTTCCTTTATAGAGGTGGCATGTTCTTATTTTGCTTAAATGCAGCAGTTTTGATTGCATGTATCTGTCACCCCGTCAGCATTTTAGGAAAACTACTAGCATGGAGGCCGCTTTGTTGGATTGGCTCTCGATCCTACGGCATATATCTATGGCATTATCCTGTCATGGTACTAGGTACACCTATTCATGAAATTGGCAACCCATCTTATTGGCGGGTTGCACTTCAAATCATACTTATTGTTATGATAGCAGAGCTATCCTATCGCTTCATTGAAATGCCTATCCGTAAAGAAGGATTCCGAGCCTATTATGGGAAATACTTTGTCTTTAACAAAAATAAATGGGGGAGTCTTTCATTCTCACGAAAAATTTCAACGGTAATGGCTCCACTTTTCCTTCTTATGTTTTTCACAGGAATGACAGGAGTAGTAGGGGAAGGTCAGCAAAGCACTTCGAGTTCATATCCAACAAACATCAAAATTAATGGTGATGAACCTACAACTAATTTAAACGAGCATGACCAGCAATCAGAGCTACCAACTAACGAACCTTCCAAGGAAGAGAAAGTGGAGGATGTTCAGCAGATAGAAACACCAAAGCAAGAAGAAAATGATGTAAATAAAGTGCCTGAACGGGATGAGTTTTATCGTGGAATAGTAGCGATTGGTGATTCACTTATGATTGATATTGGCCCGAGCTTACATACTATTTACCCAACTATTACAATCGATGGAAAAATAGGTCGTCAAGTTTCACAAGCTGTCAAACTAGCACCAAATTATGCAAGTTTTAATCAACCCAATCATGCAGTCATTCTTCAATTGGGGACAAATGGTTATTTTACAAATGACCAAATGGACACACTCCTTGCCGCTTTTTCAAATGCTGATATTTATTTAGTGAATACACGTGTGCCCCGTTCATGGGAGGCAAAAGTGAATGAAGCATTACAGCAAAAAGCCCAGGAGCATGAACATATTACACTCATTGACTGGCATGCTGCAGCACTCAATCATCCAGAATACTTCGCCCCAGATGGCGTTCATTTAGAGAAAAAAGGGGTAGAAGTTTTAACAAACCTGATTCAACAATCCTTAAACAAGAAAAATTAATGAAAAAAGTCAGTCTACACAGCTTTGTCTGTTGACTGACTTTTTCTGTGCAAATATATGGGCTAAAGTTGAATTTGGACAAATGCGCCCTTAATTTCTCTGCATTTATATACTTAATACTGTAAAATCTAAAAACAGCATTAAACACTGAAAGTATTGATATTATAGGCTTTCTAGTCTAGTTGCTGTTGTACTTTGCGTTATGTTCATAGTATAATTCATTATAGTTTAATTAGGAGTGGAAAAGATGAACCGAGATGCACGTTTAAAACGACAAGAGAATATACGAAATTTCTCTATTATTGCACATATTGACCATGGGAAATCAACGCTTGCTGACCGTATTTTAGAGCAAACAAAATCTTTAACTTCCCGTGAAATGAAAGCACAGCTCCTCGACTCAATGGATTTAGAGCGTGAGCGAGGGATAACGATTAAATTAAATGCAGTTCAATTAAAGTACGAAGCAAAAGACGGCGAAGTGTATACATTCCATTTAATCGACACACCAGGACACGTCGATTTCACATATGAAGTATCCCGTAGTTTAGCTGCTTGTGAGGGTGCCATTTTAGTTGTGGACGCCGCACAAGGTATTGAAGCGCAAACACTAGCAAATGTTTACTTAGCACTTGATAATGATTTAGAAATTTTACCTGTTATTAATAAAATTGACTTACCTGCAGCTGATCCTGAGCGTGTGCGTCAAGAAGTAGAGGATGTCATCGGGCTGGATGCATCTGAAGCGGTATTAGCTTCTGCGAAAGCAGGTATTGGTATTGAGGATATTTTAGAGCAAATCGTGGAGAAGGTACCAGCACCAACGGGTGATCCTGATGCTCCACTACAAGCTTTAATTTTTGACTCTGTGTATGATGCCTATAAAGGTGTTATCATTTCAATTCGTGTAATCAACGGGACTGTCAAGCCTGGCGACAAAATCCGTATGATGGCAACAGGTGCGGAATTCGAGGTTATTGAAGTTGGGGTACATACACCAAAGGTTGTGCCACAGGCTGAATTAACAGTTGGTGATGTAGGTTATTTAACAGCATCTATTAAAAACGTAGGTGACACACGCGTAGGTGATACTGTAACCTATGCAAATCGTCCAGCAGCCGAGCCATTAGCAGGTTATCGTCGCTTGAACCCAATGGTTTATTGTGGTTTATACCCAATTGATACAGCGAAATACAATGATTTACGTGAAGCGTTAGAAAAACTAGAGCTAAATGACTCTGCTCTACAATATGAGCCAGAGACATCTCAAGCACTTGGCTTTGGTTTCCGCTGCGGTTTCTTAGGATTACTCCATATGGAAATTATTCAGGAGCGTATTGAGCGTGAATTTAATATTGATTTAATTACAACAGCACCTTCTGTAATTTACAATGTTCATATGACAGATGGCACTGATATTAAAGTAGATAACCCATCCTTTATGCCAGACCCACAAAAAATCGAGCGTGTTGAGGAACCTTATGTAAAGGCAACCATTATGGTGCCAAATGATTATGTGGGAGCGGTTATGGAGCTTTGTCAATTGAAGCGTGGTAATTTCATGACGATGGATTATATTGATACATCCCGTGTAAGCATTATTTATGAAATGCCTTTATCCGAAATTGTCTATGATTTCTTTGACTATTTAAAATCAAATACGAAGGGCTATGCATCCTTCGACTATGAACTTATCGGTTACCAGCCATCGAAATTAGTGAAAATGGATATTTTACTAAATGGTGAGCAGGTCGATGCACTAAGCTTTATCGTACACCGTGACTTTGCCTATGATCGAGGCAA
Source organism: Lysinibacillus sp. FSL K6-1151 (assembly GCF_038630755.1). Classification (NCBI taxonomy): domain Bacteria; kingdom Bacillati; phylum Bacillota; class Bacilli; order Caryophanales; family Bacillaceae; genus Lysinibacillus; species Lysinibacillus sp. FSL K6-1151. The sequence goes on along the minus strand of NZ_CP152040.1, from coordinate 3,121,013 downwards.
AATCATCGTAGAAAAATTAAAAGAATTAATTCCACGCCAACAATTTGAAGTACCAATTCAAGCAGCAGTTGGTCAAAAAATTGTGGCACGTTCAACAATTAAAGCCATCCGTAAAAACGTTTTAGCGAAATGTTACGGTGGGGATATTTCTCGTAAGCGCAAACTTCTTGATAAACAAAAAGAAGGTAAAAAACGTATGAAACAAGTAGGCTCCGTCGAAGTCCCTCAAGAGGCATTCATGGCTGTGCTGAAGATGGATGATTCGAAGTAAGACACAACTATTCAAAAACAGGGAATGCTATTTTTTTGTAGCATTCCCTGTTTTTTTCTCTAGTTAAACTGCACCTAAGTAGTTTGCTTCTTGGCGATTTTTATATTTTGTAGCTATCATGTACATTTTGAGAAAATTTTAGTAAAAGATAAATAGATTTTCTACATTTTAAAAAAATCCTGACCATTTTTATTGTCTGCTGAGAAAGCTGAAGCGCCATAAACAATAAAAGGAATCGCTATTGAAATAGAGATCCCTTTTATTGTAATACTCTTTGTAGGCAATTTAATGAAACAATAGGAAGAACTTAGCCAATAAAAAAATAGGGACTCCTACAATTATTACGCCTGCAAAGAAATAACAAAATAACATAAAAACATCGAAAACCGCACCAGCTAAATCATCAATGAATTTTAACATTTCATTTCCCTCCAAACATAATAAGTATGGGCACTACAAACGATTTATTCTTTAACGGATTGCAGAAAATCTTTACCTAAAGCTAAAGTGAGATAGATTATACAGACATTCATAAAAAATGAAACATATGATAATGGCTTTGGACTAGGACGGCGGGGTTGAAATAGGAAAGGGCTGCGACTTCTTCTTCTCCGATATAACGTACCCATGGAATCGGTCCTCCAAAAGTTGTCTGTTGATAGGTCACGAAAAATAGAGAGATACAGGTAGTAAAATACTAATCCATAATAATTGTTGATGGACCTTCATAATATCTCCCCTTTAAAGATCAGATCGTAGCGTCTTTTTTAAATAATCATGTTTAAAATCTCTGCCAACATGGTCGAGAGTCCCGTAAATTTCATAATGATGATTTTCATAAAATGTTAACGCTTGAAAGCTAAGCGTGTCAACTTTAATGAAATCACATTCATGGTTGAAGGCAATTTGTTCAATTGTTTGCTACAACTTTGATTCATACCCTAACCCACGAAGCTTTTTGTCTACCATTAGCGTGTGTATTTCTAACCAATTCCAGCAAATTTCACCCAGTATGCCACCATAAACGTGACCATTGCTATCAGTTAGAAATAAATTAATTTCCTGATATCGACCTTGTAAATCTTTTGGAAAGTGTTTTACATTGTATTCATAAAGCATGTTATTGACATAAGCTTTGTTCTTCTTATGTCGTTCTTGTGTGATTTGATAAGACATCTTTTACTTCTTTTCTCGCAATGGTAGTACTCGTTGCCAAATCATATGATGGCTATTCGTTCCCCAAAAGTGCTCAAGTATATAGTCAGGCTGTCCAAATTTTTTCTGCCAGATGACTTGTGCCTGTTTATATCCACTATCTAAACAAAAGCTATGCACCTTTTGTTTTTCCAACGTTGTTAGCATTTTCTGTAATAGCATGGTGCCAATACCACGATTTTGATAGTCCGGATGAACAAATACGGTACCGATTTCTGGACAATGGGAAAGATCTCCTTTAATCGTTTGTTGAATGATCTCGTTGGCTTCCCCATATTCGATCGTTCCTATTATGTCATTTGTTGCTTCGTCCATAGCTACCCAGAAAAATCTTTTTTTGCCTTGGCTCTCTAAGTCTATTGCGACATACTGCTTTTTCATTGCCCATTCACGCTGTTGATCGTCCACTAGCTCGGCAATCCCTTCTTTTGCATAAGTATCTTGAATGACGTGGAAAAAGAATTGATGTAATGTTTGTATGTCCGATTGTTCGGGACGTCTTATGAGTAATTTCAAATTTTCTTACGCTCCTTCGTATTTGGTGATTTTTGGCTTAATAAGGTATGAGCTCTTTGCACGTCAACATCTATATCTGCCTTTACTGCGGTTAATCGATCAAGTGCAAGCTTGTAGCCAATAATAGGAGGCATCATATTTTTCAGTATGCCAAAGCAACTCTCTATAGCAAATAGAGGGTTGGATATTCACCAGATGAGCTAATTTTTTCAGACATTGTTCTCCTTGTGCCACCTTGGTTTATTGTACTGTCTGTTCGTTCGCATATTGTGACATGACAGATAGCCCCCATCCGTTATTGTTGAGCACGTTATGCATACTACCAGTCTATTTTAATGATTATAACATGTTCACCTTAATTGGTTAATGATGGAATATGTTAAAATATAAAGAAAGACACTAGGTAACGAAAGGAGGGAATGCAGTTGAAAGAGTTGCAGGAGAAACTAGATGCAGTATTAGAGCAAATGCGCAGTTTTATCCAAGATATTCAAGAGAGGGATTCAGCTTACCCTATGTTTTTTCACAATCAAATCGAGGAGGATATTAGCCAATTTGTAGACAGTCAGTGGTCATTACCAACGGAATATGTCTATTTTTTAAGGCGTTATGTCGTTGAAAGAGTTACATGGAATACGGGTGATTATATAAATCTACAGATCTATGGAGCAAGAGATTTAATGCGTGGGCAGGAAGGCTATCATTATAATCCAGTGACAGAAGAGGTGATTCTGGATTGGCCGCACAATTATTTGGTCATCGCAACAGATGAAGGAGATCCATATTGTTTGGATTTATCAAGAGGGGATACGGCAATTTTTTCTGCTCTTCATGGGACAGGCTGTTGGGATTTCACAATGGCCTATGACAATCTAATCATGTTTCTTGAGAGTGTGCTAATTCCGCCTGGTTTAGAGGAGATGTTGCCTGAAGACAACTCTACTACTTACTATGAACTGACTATAACAGGAGATGGGGAAAATAAGCTAAAGACATTATTGTTACTTAAGAAAATATTCTCTTGTGATTATTCGCGAGCAAGAGAGATGTTAGAACAGCCTCCACTATTAATTTATAGAGGAGTTGAAGCGGGTGCTTTAAGGTTAGAAGACGAGCTCCAGCATATTCGTGCAAACTATCAAAAAAAGAAAATTAGCTTAGCTGAATTTATCGAATGAACCATTACATGATTTTTGTAAATAATAGGGATAACGAATTACTTAAAATGGACCGAAGGGAACTTCATTCTTTTGCATGACGCCATATCATATATTTGCTTGTATAGTGGGGAGTAGCAAAGGGGTGCTTGAAGATGAAAATTACGAAGGTTCAACTATTTGTTCACGATTTACAAAAGATGCAGAAATTTTATAGCGACCAGCTAGGCTTTGCCTTATTAGAAAGTACAGGTGACTATTTTACAATAGCAGTTGGTGAAAGTAAGATGACTTTTGAAAAAGTGCCCACTACGATTCAAAAGCAATATCATATTGCATTAAATATTCCAAGAAATTTATTTTATCAGGCAAAAATTTGGGCCAAAGAACGTGTTGGCTTGCTTACTTCAGAGGGGCAGGATGAAGTGTATTTTGATTTTTTAAAAGCTTACTCTTGTTATTTTTACGATCCTGAAGGCAATATACTAGAATTTATTGCGAGGCAGGAAGTAAATCCAGAACAGGATACAGCCTATTTTTCTATGGAGCAAGTGCTAAAGATTGGTGAAATCAATGTAACGACCGACGACATTCTAGCAGCCGCTAGAAAATTAAATGAATATGCTATTAAACCTATTAATGATCAGAAAATCCAACCAGATGCTCTTCATTTTTTAGGTAACTACGAAGATGGAGCCAATATTCTATTAGGACCAAGTGAACGACTTTGGTATTTCTCTGATAAGAAAGCAGTAATCAGTCCAATCTGTATCGAAATAAACGATATGTTACAATTATTTGTAGATGAAAAAGGTCAATTGACCATCAGTCAAAAAAGATAAGATGGGCATACCTAAGTGGAGAGAGTATCAGAACGATTATACAGAGCTAGAATTAATCAGAAAAAGGAGCAAGAATCGTTGAAAGCAAAATGCCTTAAACTATATGAATTTGGAAATCCACATGAGGTGTTAAGGATTGAAAATAAAACGATTACACCTCCACAAGGTCAAGAAATTCTTGTGCGTATGCTAGCAAGACCCATCAACCCTTCGGATTTAATACCGATTTGGGGAAAATATGCCCACCGAATCACTTTACCAACTGTTCCGGGTTATGAGGGCGTTGGAATCGTTGAAGATGTTGGACCACTTATCTCTTCAAAGCTCATTGGTCAGCGAGTCTTGCCACTACGAGGAGAGGGCACGTGGCAGGAAATGGTGAAGACTCAGGCGGACTTTGCTGTAGCTATTCCTTCTACGATGGATCATTTTACTGCAGCACAAATGTATATTAATCCGATAACAGCCTTCGTCACCTGTACAGAAGTTCTCAAATTACAATCAAATGATGTACTAGTAGTGAATGCATGTGGCTCTGCTATTGGACATATCTATGCTCAATTTGCCAAATTACTAGGTTTTCAGCTTATTGCTGTCACACGAAGTCATCAGCATACAGACGAATTACAGCGGCTTGGGGCCCGCTTTGTCATAGATACTTCTAAGATGCCACTTCATGAAACGATAATGGCTTTAACAAATGGCAGAGGTGCTGATGCAGCGATTGATTCGATTGGTGGGGAGGCGGGCAATCAACTTGCATACTGTGTGAAGCCTGGTGGGAAATTTTTAGCCATCGGTCTTTTATCGGGAATACAGGTAAATTGGACAAACATTGTAAGGGAAGCAAAGGTACAAGCGATGATGTTTCATTTGCGCCACTGGCAACGCCAAACACCAATCGAAAAATGGCAGCAAACTATGCAACAGCTCGTCAATATGGTACATACGGATTCGTTAAAAATGATGCAGGTACAGGACCATTTCCCACTAGTGAACATACACCAGGCAATAGCTGCCGTTGAAGCTACTAATAAAGGAAAGATTTTTTTAACGAATTTTGATTAAGAACCCTACTACCTTCAGTGTTAAAGAACTTATTGTAAGCTCTTATTGATGGTAGTAGTTTTTTTCTTTCTATTGAGGGGGAATGCGCTCCAACAATGAGAAAGTCGTTAATCCGCTCATAAAGAGGATGACCTCGCTCCAACAAGTAAATAATCTACCTAAAGAAGTCTCCCTCGCTTAAAAGAATAGAACCTTTACATAAATAGAGCAATTCTTTATCTTTCATCTTCATAAAAAACTAAATTAGTAATTTAAGGTAATCGGAAATTGCGGTATGATGGAAGTAACTGTTTTTATGGAAAGGGAATTTAAGATACAGGCCATTGTGCAAAGGAGTTTAGATAATGGAACATGTCAACAAATTAAAAAAGGCGATAAAGCGAATGAGTGAGGCTGATGCGAAGTCTATGCTCTTTTTGACTTTAATGAATGAACAGTCGAAGGACGATATGGTACAGTTTTTATTGCAGCAAAATGAGGAGCAGGATGTTTCAACGATCGAAACGGTTCATATTGTGTTTGGTCATTCACCTGGAGGGAGTTTGAAGGCTGCATTTCGCAATAGTAACTACGTGAAAACGGAAGAAATCATCGTTATGCCTGGTAATTTTTCTGTTGGTCCTTTGAAAGATTTACATCTATGTGAAGGGATTGAAGCTCGTTTTCAATGGCTACAAGAGCGCTATTTTATAGAAGACGATGGATTGGCCATTTTTGAGCGCGAGGTGAAGGAAGCCGTAGAGAAAATAAAATCTATTCCGCCACATCAAGATATAATCATATGGACTTGTCAAAATGCCCATGAACAAATAGGGCTTCGACTTGTCTTAGCGATGCTAGAAAAGAAACCAAATGATATCTATGTATTAGATACTTTTCAGTTATTCCATGAGTTGCATATATTCCCCCAGTTAGCAGAGGACAATTATCCAAGATCCTCTGGAGAGGTCAGTGTAGAGAATGTACTTCATATTTATGAGCAATACCAGGGACGCCCATTAAAAAAATCAGTACAGCAGGCTTTATCTAAAGAAGGATTAAAGATGTTAATGGATGACTACTGTATACATACCTGGGAATACAATGAACTTTGGAGTCATCACAATGAAAATGTAGATGATGACTGGATCATTGCCTGTGCTAAACGATTACATGAAGACCAAGAAGAAGCTCCATATCTAATGGCGGCTAGACTCATTGGGGAAGTGCTAGGGCATATGGAACAGTATAGAGAAGCGGAATGGATTGAATATCGCCTGCGTCAATTAATTCAGCAAGGGGTCTTTTCTTATCGAGGTGAGTTAAAAGGGATGTTGCATTATCAAGTAAAATTAGCAGATGCTTATTTGCTTGACTGAGGCACTGACTGTCATGTTCTGAGGTATTTTATGGTATAATGTTTTCTAATATAGATGGCTTGAAGGAGTGAGATCATTGTTAAAAACAGAAGTATTTGAACAATTAAAAACGGCAATGAGAGAGAAAGATACTTTAGCAAAGGGTGTATTATCTCTTTTGAAATCAGCTTTAGATTCTGCTGAAAAAGAAAAGGGAGCAGCATTAATCGCTGAAGAAGAGATAGCCATTATTCATCGAGAGGTCAAACAAACGAATCAAGCGTTAGAAGGCGCACAGACGGCTGGACGAGTAGATTTGATTGAAAAAGAGGAAGCCAAATTGACACTTTTGAAATCTTTCTTACCGAAGCAATTATCCGAAGAAGCGATTGCTGAGAAATTAGTAGCGGCAGGTGTTGGTAAAGGAATGAACATGGGAGAAGCCATGAAAATTGCGAAGCCATTGCTTACAGGCCAAGCGGAAGGTGCAGTTATCTCAAAAGTTGTGAAAAATATTATTGCCTAATCTTCTACCATTTTGGTAGGAGATTTTTTATGCAGAGAAAAATCCGCTATGCCGAAAAGGAGCATAGCGGATTCTTAATTTTATAACTTAAATTTTTGAGTGATATTGCGAAGCTGTTGAGCCATTTCTGCTAAGTTATTCGAAGAAGCTGTGATTTCCTCGATACTTGCAGATTGCTCCTCAGAAGCAGCAGCAACGTTTTGAATATTGCCTGAGGCTTGCACAGCTACTACGCCCACTTGTTCAACAGAGATCGCGATGCTGCTCACGCCTTCATTGATATTGGACATTATGTTATTGACATGGTCCATTTCCTGCGTAAGTGATGTGACGTGGCTATAGATGTCAGCAAATGCTTCTCCTGATGCATTAAATGTTGTGGAGCTTTCCGCAAGATTACTGCTGCTAATAGCCATCGATTTTACGGCTTGAGCCGATTCTTCCTTAATGGTTTCGATACGTGTTCGAATACTGTTTGTAGCATCTAAAGATTGATCGGCCAGCTTACGTACTTCCTCAGCTACTACTGCAAAGCCTTTGCCATGCTCACCTGCACGCGCTGCTTCAATGGAAGCATTTAACGCAAGTAAGTTGGTTTGATCCGTTATTTGGGTAATCAATGCTACAATATCCCCGATTTCATTCGTGTATGTGCTTAAACGTTCAACGACAGTTGCTGATTCTTGAATGGCTTGGGATGTTACGGCCATTTTTTCTGTAGCATCTTGAATCGTTGTATTGCCTTTTTCTGAGATCGCAGATGCCTGGAATGCCTTTTCTGTCACACCAGTTACGCTTGTGACAACCTCTGTCATTTTGCTAGAGATGGTTGTAATATGGCTTTCCACTTCTTCAATCGAAGAGGTTTGTTTTTCTGAGCCCACTGCAACCTCTTGCATAGAAGATGTAATTTGCTGTATGGAAGCACTTGTTTGCTCGGAGCTTGCAGTTAATTCCTCTGACATGGCCGCCACTTGTTCAGCATTTTGAGCTATTTGCTGAATTAATGTACGTAAATCTTCCGTCATATTTTCAATGCCTGATGATAGCTGGGCAATTTCATTGGAACCTTTTATTTGGAGAGGCTCGACGGCTAAATCTCCCTGTGCAACCTGACCGACATAGCGAGTCATTTTTTTAATTGGTTTCGTAATACCTACACTAATAAAGTAAGCAACGATAATACCAAAAATCACAAAAACAACGGTTAGAATAATACAAATCCAAAGTGTTTCTGTTTGTAGCTTAGAAATGAAGGAAGCATCCATATCTAAACCAAAAATAATATCAGTATCTTTAAATGGGATGAAAATAGATTTATGGATACCATATTCATCTTTGTATATATCACTTGTTTGAATGGTTTGTGTGTCGACGGCTTTTCGCATTTCATCACTAAATTCATAGTCTTGCTGATGATTGTCAGTATTACTTAATGCCACGATATGCTCCTTACCATTGGCTTTTGAAAGCACATAGGCGTTTTCTATATCAAACTTTTTAACCGTAGCGTTTAATTGATCTAATAGTTTTTTATAATTGTCAGAGCTACCGTTATCCGCCGCTTTTACATCATTTTTCTCAAGATCTTCAAAAATCGTATTCGATGTGATCTCTAAAGTAGTTTCGAATTGTTTAATGACAAAATTGTCGATAATACGGTAAGAAACCGCGAATAAAACAACACTAAATAGCAATGAAATAATGGCTATTGGAATGGTGAAACTGGCTATATATTTATAGAGTAAAGAACTTTTAAATTTAGTGACGATACGCAATGTGAGACGCCTCCAATACTGTTAGCTTTTGCTGTAAGAAATGAATCATGTTTGGGATATGATCTGTCTCTGTGTATGGTGAAATAGAGAAGAATTTTGCCGCTGCAACGGGAACATGCTGTGTTGTATCACTCGTGCTAACCGTACAAACCCGTGTTGTATCACCGAAGAATACATCATCACGACCTTCACCTATAATTTCAAAGAATGATGCATTGATGCCATTAATGTGTTCGATTTGATCCTGTGTATAATGACCAGCTTGTTCAGCCTGCCAATTGAAGCCATCAGGATACAAGCGAAAGGCTGTAACTGGACCAATATTTGTGTCATTAACGACCTGTAGCATTGGTGTTTTCACAGCTAATTGTGTGCGGAACGCTAAATTCACACGTACATAGTTGGCTAATAGTTGCTGATAACCTTCCTTACCGAATGCTTGGAGAGCAGCAAAAATAGCAATGGAGCTACCCATACGAGAGCACTCTAATGTATAACCAGTATGGTATGAACCGTAACCACGATTGCCCACATAAGGTGTATCGAAGTCCTCAATATCTAATAGCTGTAAACTGTTACCTTCTTTAATTAAGAATAAGCTAGTTAAATAAGGTGTTTGTCCAAGCTTTTGGAAGTCAAAGCAAAGGCTATCTGCCATAGCTAGATGTTGCATGCGGTCATGGATATGTCGTAAGCCTTGTACGACATCGCCTTCAAATTGTAGAGGGTTTTTTTCGAAATCATAATCATTGAAGAAGGCATAAAAACCACCTAAAGCCGAATCAGCATGAATATGTACTGGCTGTAAATTGTACTTCTTCTCAAGCGTTGTAGTAACCTCTTTAATAGCTTGTATATCATCAATACCAAATTGATCAGTCGCTCCTGTAGTAGCCACTACATAGACAGGGATACCGCCATTTTCGATTACTTCTGTCATACGAATACGTAGGTCTTCCACATCCATTGAGTGGTCTTTGCCAGCTTTTACACGTACTAAATGTTTACTGCCAATGCCCACGGCCTCAACAGATTTTAAAAGGCTATAATGTGCGTTTTCTGAAGCAAAGCAATATAAGTTATTCGGAACACCATCTTCTTTGGCATGTGGAAATTGTTTGGCGATGGCAAGGCGAAGTCCACTGAAAACGGCACCTTGTCCACCCCATGTTGTATAACCAAAGCTCTTCGTATAATCATAGCCAACTAATTTAGACATCATAGCCACTACTTTGACCTCACACTCAGCGGCAGCAGGACCATAAACATCCCATAAATTGTTGCCATTTAGTAGGGCATTTGTAAATTGACCTAATACACCTGGGATGCTTGCCATTGGTAAAACATTGGTTACAAAGTTACGTGTATGATAAGGATGTCCTTGCATTAATTGTGTCATTTCTTTTACAACTTGATCGAGCCCAACCCCTGTAGTTGGCACTTGATGTTCTTGCATCAGCTCTTGATAGAAATTAGCAGAACGCTCTTTCATTGGACCAAGTGTTGTCTTATGTGGATTTTTTAATTCATCTAATGAGGAAACAATTTTCTCTAATAGGGATAAAAAATTCTCTCTTTGTTGGATATTTCCATCTTCGCTCTGGAATAATTGTTGGATATTTTGCATAATCATCATCCTTTTATAGTTCATATTTCCTCTATTTTTAATATAATAAAAATAGGACATTATACTAAAGGTATAATAGCATATTTTAGCAGAGATGGTGATTATATTTTACTGAAAAAATATTTATTAACATTTCTGAAAAATCCAACTTCAATTTATAGATTCTAAATAAGTTGTTTTCCTTTATGCCATGGGGTTTATAAGCTGAACATGCTATTGGATATGGAGATTGAGAGGAAGATTAGAAATTATAAATTAGATAATGTTTAGGTCATAGAAAAAGAGAGGGAATCTAATCCTTTCTAACTAAAAAAATCTGCATGAAAGGTGATGCAGATTCTTGGCAACAGGGGTGATTATTTTTGATATTGTAAAAGTTCTTCTATCGTAACAAATGTATAGCCTTCATCAATAAGCGTTTGAAGAATGCCTTCTATTGCCTGTAATTCATTGTCTGTATGGTCGTACATAGGGTGCATTAAAATAATAGAACCTGGTTGAATATTTTCTTTCACATAATTTATTTTTTCCTCTGCCTTTGTAAAGAACGTATCGGGCTCTAAGTTCCATGTAATGGTCTCACGTTGATGTTTATGTAAATAATGGGGAAAGCCGATTAGTTTTTTACCATAGGGTGGTCTGACGAAAGGTGTTTGTTGATAGCCAATGCTAGCAATGAGTGCATCTGTTTTTTCTATTTCATTTTTAATAAAGGAAGGGCTTTTCAATACCATACGCTTATGCGAATACGTATGGTTGCCAATTTGATGGCCTGCTACTGCAATTTTCTTTGCTTCTTCTGGATGCTTCTCAATATCCTGTCCAATTAGAAAAAACGTTGCTTTTACTTGGTAGTCTTCTAGTAACGCTAAAATAGCGTCTGTCTTGTCAGTTGGTCCATCATCGAATGTCAGGGCAGCCACCTTTTCCTGTGTGTCAACATGAGAAGTAATATTGCCAAACAATTGATAGTTACGAGCGTTCATTAGTTTATAAGCTGAAAATGCGAAAGCACACATTAGTAGAAGAACTATGCCAATAGTAATTAGTTTCCGTTTCATGAACAGACTCCTCTCTTTGTCCAGATCGATATCATGTTTTAAATGTATGTTAACTTGAATCCAATTTCAATGACGCTTTGTCCGTACTGCAATTTTTAGCTACCACTTTCTGTTTGAATCACAAAAAAATAACCATACTACATGGGAGGTGAAGAGATGTATAAATTATTATCACATAATGATTTAGATGGAGTAGGGTGTGGGATTTTAGCAAAGCTTGCTTTTAACGATAAGGTAAGGATACGCTACAATTCTATTACGGCACTTGACCGTGAAATAGAATTCTTTTTGGAGAATGATCAACAGAAAACATTTTTGTTTATTACAGATCTTTCTCCAAACGAAGAAAATGAAAAAAGGATTCAGGACTATTATCAGGCAACTGGGAATGTACAATTGCTGGATCATCATAAAACAGCGCTGCATTTCAATCAGTATGAATGGGGAAAGGTTTTAATTGAAGATGAGCATGGCTATTTAACGTCCGCTACTTCTTTATTGTATCAGTACTTGGTGACCCATGGTTTATTAGAAAAAACAGCCGCCATTTCAGAATTCGTAGAGTTAGTAAGACAATATGATACATGGGAATGGGAAAAGAACGGCAATTTTCAAGCGCAACGATTAAATGCACTGTTTTTTCTAGTATCCATTGAAGAATTTGAAGAGAAAATGCTGGATCGTTTAAAAACAAGTGATCGCTTTGATTTTGATGAATTTGAAAAGAAAATTTTAAGCATGGAAGAAGAAAAAATAGAGCGTTATATTCGGCGGAAGAAACGAGAACTTGTGCAAACCAATTTGGGCGACTTTTATGCTGGCGTTGTTTATGCAGAATCCTATCATTCTGAGCTTGGTAATGAATTAGGTAAGGAAAACATGCATCTTGATTATATTGCGATGATCAATATGGGCAGTAAAAGAATATCCTTTCGAACGGTTCATGACCATATAGATGTGTCAGCTATTGCCGCTGTTTATGGTGGAGGCGGACATCAAAAGGCTGCGGGCTGCTCTTTAACGATGGAAGCCTACAAACAGTTTGTATTGGCAACCTTCCACATAGAGCCTATTCCAGAGGATGCCAAAAGGAATCGTTATAATTTAAAGGCTTCTTCATTTGGAACATTTTATAAAAATCAGCAAGAGGATGTGTTTATTCTTTTTTCAAGCGACGATATTGACTGGGGGATTGAAAAGAATAACACGCCATTAGCGCAAAACTTTGCTAGCTTTCATGAAGCGGAGTGGTTTTTAAAGCGAAATTATGAGGTGTGGTTAGTAAGAGATGATCTCTTTGTGGACTATTTAATGCAAATGGCCAACAAAGTTCGTCATCAGCATAAAGGAATGTAAAAATTCCTTTTATACATAATGGATTCGTCCTGTCTTGCTTTTAAACAAGGTTATATAATGCTTTGTTACAAACTACAATGAATTATAACGATATTTATAAAAATGAGGTGTACGGTTGTCCAATGATATACTGCGAGTAGTGGATTTGGATAAGGAAAATCGAGGACGCAGAAAAAAACGAGGAATAGTTGTTATCTTTTTATTGATGGTCGTTAGTGGATCATTGCTGTATTTGTGGTGGAATCGAGATGTGGATTTCGAAGCCTATAAAACAGAGGTGGGGAAGACAGCAAGCAATAGCTTAGGGCGTTTAACGTTAAATGAAGTGATTATTGATGACAATCAAATTTTACTGAATGCTACCTTTGAGCCTGTGAAAGCATTTACACCAAAACACCAAATATTTTTCTTCCCTCAAATACTCGTCAATGGGAAAGATTATATGGTTCGTAATGGAGGTCAATCCATTGTCCAGTCTAAAAATGTATATACCATATACAATAGTATCAAAATGGATGATTTTCCGTCAGACGAAGATTTAGCATTAGCTATTCGTTATAAAGATTGGAATGTAGAAACACCGATTGATAAACCTTGGGAATTTCAGGTAGAGGCTTCTCAGGAACAATTACAAGAAGATCGAAAAATCTTTGTGATTAATAAAAAAGTCAATCATGTCGATCAACAGGAAATAACGATTGATAAAGTTGTCTCCACACCCATCTCAACAACGATTTATTTTCATGCCGATCAAAGCATTGTCAATGATGCAGTTTATTTTAAAATCCAATCAAAGGCAGGACAATCATGGAACTTTGCTACACCCTATCCATTAAATAAAGAGGGGACAAAGTGGGGAAGTCGCGTAGATGCACTTTATTTAACAGAAAAAAATTATACATTAATTCCTGTCAAGAAGGATGGCAGTAAAGTTGCTGACGGCATCAAAATAAAAAAAGAATAAAGTTGTAGTCATTTGTTATATATGAAAAACTGCACTTCCGATTTGTTAGAAACGGGCTAACAATCGGAGTGCAGTTTGTTTTTTTCTAGAACTAAATGACAAGGAAGCTACCCTTGCAGATATGTATGGAAAACTCGCTAGATGGTTTCATAGCGTTCCTTCTATTGATTCGTTATAATGTAGAAATGGAAAAGACTTAACGAGAAAGAAGGGATTGCTATGGCACGAGGTGTTTACATTCATATTCCTTTCTGTCATCAAATTTGTAATTATTGTGATTTCAATAAATTTTACTTTAAAAACCAACCAGTGGATGAATATATAGAAGCACTTGGTAAAGAGATGGCTCTTGCCACACAAAAATATCCGGACAATTTTCGTAATATCGAAACGATTTTTCTTGGAGGTGGGACACCAACTGCTTTATCACCGGAGCAATTGGACAAACTACTAACGTATATTCATACGTATATTCCGATGGAGAGTGTGACAGAATTTACATCAGAGGCTAATCCGGATGAATTGTCTGCGGCAAAATTGCGAGTGTTGTTTGATGGTGGTGTCAATCGTCTAAGCATGGGTGTGCAATCTTTTGACCAAGGGCTGTTACAGAAGATTGGACGCACTCATAGTAATGACCATGTTTATGAAACAATCGCTTTGGCTAGAAAAATTGGCTTTCAAAACATTAGCATTGATTTAATGTATGGTTTACCTGGGCAAACGATGGCTCAATGGAAGGACTCATTAGACAAAGCTTTTGCCCTTGATTTGCCCCATTTCTCTGCCTACTCTCTTATTGTAGAGCCAAAAACGATTTTTTATAATCAATACACAAAAGGCAAGTTGTATTTACCAACGGAAGATCTCGAAGCAGATATGTATGATGTGTTGATGCAGCAAATGGCTTTACATGGACTTCAACAATACGAAATTAGTAATTTTGCAAAACCAGGCTTCCATTCAGAGCATAACAAAATTTATTGGGATAATGATGAATATGCAGGGTTTGGGGCGGGTGCCCATGGTTATTTAAAGGGCATACGTTACTCCAATCATGGTCCATTAAGAAAATATATGGATGCTGTTTTTGTAAATGAGCTACCTATTGTTCATGAACATGAAGTATCTCAAGCGGAAAAAAGAGAAGAACAAATGTTTTTAGGGCTGCGAAAAACAGCGGGGGTTATGCACACTATATATGAAGAAAAATTTAAAACACCAATGGCTGCTCATTATGAGACTGTTATAAAAGATTTAGTTTCAAAAGATCTTTTAGAACAAGATAAGGTGGGTGTTCGTCTAACTAGAAAAGGACGTTTTGTGGGCAATGAAGTTTTTCAACAATTTTTGCTAGAAGATTGAGCGATATCGTTGACATAAAATGTGGGATTTGATAACTTAATAATAGTATTAGCACTCCTCTTAGTCGAGTGCTAACAGAGGTGATAATCATGCTAACAAATCGGCAGTTACAGATATTGCAAGTCATTGTAGACGACTTTATTGTGTCTGCACAGCCGGTAGGTTCTCGCCAAATCTCCAAAAAACAAGGGATTACATTTAGTCCAGCCACTATTCGAAATGAAATGGCGGATTTAGAGGAATTAGGCTTCTTAGAGAAAACACATACTTCCTCTGGTCGAGTGCCTTCAGAAAAGGGTTACAGATTTTATGTAGATCATTTGTTGAGTCCTCAAGGCATTAATTCGAAGGACATTCAACAAATCCAATCAATTTTTAATGATCGACTAGTAGAAGTAGAGCATATTATCCGAAAGTCAGCCAACATTCTATCGGAGCTGACATCGTATACTTCCATACTTTTAGGACCTGATGTTCAAAGGCATCGTGTCAAACGATTTTCAATTGTCCCTCTTTCTAGCGATACAGCAGTAGCAATTATCGTAACGAATAATGGGCATGTTGAAAATCGCATGTTCAACTTACCGCCAGATTTTACCGCTTCTGATTTAGAGAAAATGGTCAATATCTTAAATGATCGCCTGATTGGTGTATCCTTAGAAGATCTCCATAAAAGCCTTGAAGCTGAAGTGCTAGCCGTGTTACAGCAACATATTAGATCAGCGGATGATTTTATTCGCGCGCTCGTAACAGCAACAATGCATAATTCAGAAAGTAAAATTTTCTATGGTGGGAAAACGAATATGTTCAACCAACCAGAATTCCATGATTTAAATAAGGTTCGCATGATTTTGGACTTGATGGAGACGACTAGCCAAGTGCAGTCCCTTTTCCATCCGAACGAATCAGGTATTCATATTCGGATAGGCTCAGAAAATAAACAATTAGAAATGGAAAATTGCAGTGTCATTACCACTACCTATTCCATTGGTGATGACCAACAGGGAGCCATTGCTATCATTGGCCCAACACGTATGGATTATAAGCGTGTCGTGGCTTTATTAGACATAATGCGCTTGGATTTAACACAAGCCTTTATGAAAAATCGTAGTGAATGATAATGAGGAGGATTCAAGTGACGGAAACAACGGAAAACAAAGATTTAGTACAAGAAGATGTACAAGCTGAAACGACAGCAGAGGAAGTAACACAATCAGAAGTTCAAGAAGCAGTAGAATTATCTATTGAAGAACAGTATGAGGCGAAGCTGGCTGAGCTACAAGCAAAGCTAGATGACGAGGAAAATCGTCACCTACGTCTACGTGCTGACTTCGATAATATGCGTCGTCGTCATCAGTTAGACAGTGAGGCTGCTGAGAAGTACCGTGCGCAAAACCTACTATCTGACTTATTGCCAGTTCTTGATAATTTTGAGCGTGCTCTACAAGTAGAGACAACTTCTGAAGAAACTGCATCCATCATTAAAGGGATTGAAATGGTGTACCGCTCTTTAATTGAAGCGACAGAAAAAGAAGGTCTACAAGTCATTAAAGCTGAAGGTGAGCAATTTGATCCAACTATTCACCAAGCTGTTATGCAAGAACAAGATAGTGAAAAAGAGACGGGTGTTGTCTTACGCGAGCTCCAAAAAGGGTATATCTTAAAGGATCGTGTTTTACGCCCAACAATGGTATCTGTGAACGAATAGTCCTTGTACTATTTAGTCAATTAAAATTAGTTAGAAAACGCATCCCTTGCGTTGACATAATAGGAGGAAATTTTAATGAGCAAAATTATTGGTATTGACTTAGGAACAACAAACTCTTGCGTTTCTGTACTTGAAGGTGGAGAACCAAAAGTAATTCCAAATCCAGAAGGTAACCGTACGACACCATCTGTTGTTGCATTTAAAAATGGTGAACGTCAAGTTGGTGAAGTAGCGAAACGTCAATCTGTAACAAACCCTAATACAATTATGTCTATTAAATCAAAAATGGGTACAGCTGATAAAGTAACAGTAGAAGATAAAGATTACACACCACAAGAAGTATCGGCTATGATTCTTCAATACTTAAAAGGTTATGCAGAAGATTACTTAGGGGAAAAAGTAACAAAAGCAGTTATTACAGTTCCTGCTTACTTTAATGATGCACAACGCCAAGCTACAAAAGATGCTGGTAAAATCGCAGGTCTAGAAGTAGAGCGTATCATCAACGAACCAACTGCTGCTGCACTTGCTTATGGTTTAGACAAACAAGACCAAGACCAAAAAGTATTAGTATTTGACCTTGGTGGCGGTACGTTTGACGTATCTATCCTTGAGTTAGGTGACGGTGTCTTTGAAGTATTAGCTACAGCTGGTGATAACAAACTGGGTGGGGATGATTTCGATGACGCGGTTATTGAATATCTAGTAGCTGAATTCAAAAAAGAAAACGGTATTGATTTATCAAAAGATAAAATGGCGATGCAACGTTTAAAAGATGCCGCTGAAAAAGCGAAAAAAGATTTATCTGGTGTAACATCAACACAAATCTCTTTACCATTCATTACAGCTGGTGAAGCAGGTCCTTTACACTTAGAAATTTCTTTAACTCGTGCAAAATTTGACGAAATTACATTACCATTAGTAAATCGTACAGTTGGACCAGTACGTCAAGCATTGTCTGATGCAGGTCTTTCAACTTCTGAAATCGACCAAGTTATTTTAGTTGGTGGTTCTACGCGTATTCCAGCAGTACAAGAAGCGGTACGTAAAGAAACTGGTAAAGAGCCTCACCGTGGTGTAAACCCTGACGAAGTAGTAGCTATGGGTGCTGCTGTACAAGGTGGCGTATTAACAGGTGATGTAAAAGACGTAGTATTACTTGACGTAACACCACTTTCACTTGGTATTGAAACAATGGGTGGCGTGTTCACAAAATTAATCGACCGTAACACAACAATTCCTACTTCTAAATCACAAGTATTCTCTACAGCAGCTGATAACCAACCAGCAGTAGATATTCATGTTCTACAAGGTGAGCGTTCAATGGCAGCTGACAATAAAACATTAGGTCGCTTCCAATTAGCAGATATTCCACCAGCACCACGTGGTGTACCTCAAATCGAAGTAACATTCGATATTGATAAAAACGGTATCGTATCTGTCAAAGCGAAAGACCTTGGTACAAACAAAGAGCAAACAATTGTGATTCAATCTGATTCTGGTCTATCAGAGGAAGAAATTGAACGCATGGTAAAAGACGCAGAGTCTAATGCTGAAGCGGATGCTAAACGTAAAGAAGAAGCAGATCTTCGCAACGAAGCAGACCAATTAGTATTCCAAGTGGATAAAACAATTGCTGACTTAGGCGAGCAAATTACAGAAGATGAGAAAAAATCTGTTGAAGACGCTCGTGATGAATTGAAAAAAGCGCTTGAAGCTGGTGAATTAGAAGGCATTAAAGCAGCAAAAGAAAAATTAGAAGGCGTATTACAGCCACTAGTGATGAAAGTTTATGAGCAAGCGGCAGCGGCAGCTCAAGCGGCTCAAGGTGGCGACGCAGGTGCAGACACTGGCGCTGGTAAAAAAGATGACGGTGTTGTAGACGCTGATTTCGAAGAAGTAAAAGATGATAAATAGGAAGTAACACAGTTAAGTGAAAAAGCCAAAGACCGCTTGCGGCTTTGGCTTTTGTCATGATGTTGTGATCGCTTCACGTAAATGACACCATTTATGGAATAGTTGCATACGTTAGCTGCTAGGAAGTGAAAACCTCAATTTTATGGGATGATTAATCGAAAAAATAAGGCAGTTTTAACAACTGCATGTTACAATAGATTTTATGCAAACAGAGCGGAGTGTGAATCATGGAGAAACGCGATTATTACGAGGTGCTTGGTTTAACAAAATCAGCTTCTAAAGATGAAATTAAAAAAGCATACCGTAAATTATCAAAACAATATCACCCTGATCTTAATAAAGAGCCGGGTGCAGATGAAAAATTCAAAGAAATCGCTGAAGCATATGAAGTATTAAGCGACGACCAGAAAAAAGCACGCTACGACCAATTTGGTCATGAAGACCCGAATGCGGGCTTTGGTGGTGGCTTTGGAGGCGGCGGCTTTGGCGGCTTCGAGGATATTTTCAGCTCTTTCTTCGGTGGTAGTGGTCGCCGTCAAGACCCAAATGCGCCACGTAAAGGCGATGATCTACAATATCGCATGAATATTAAATTTGAGGAAGCTATTTTTGGGAAAGAAACAGAAATAGAAATTCCGAAAGATGAAACGTGTGAAACATGTCATGGCTCAGGAGCGAAGCCAGGCACACAGCCAGAAACATGTTCGACATGTAATGGGGCTGGACAAATCAACCAAGCAGTGGATACACCGTTTGGTCGCATGATGAACCGTCGTGCATGTACGACTTGCCATGGTACAGGTAAAATCATTAAAGAAAAATGTTCAACTTGTCGTGGAGAAGGAAAAGTTCAAAAACGCAAGAAAATTAAAGTGACGATTCCAGCAGGTGTGGATGATGGACAACAAATTCGTGTATCGGGTCAAGGTGAACCAGGTATTAACGGTGGTCCTGCAGGGGATTTATATATTATGTTCCGTGTTCAAGGGCATAAAGAATTTGAACGTGATGGGGACGATATTTACTTCGAGTTGAAGTTGACATTCCCTCAAGCCGCACTTGGAGATGAAATTGAAGTGCCTACAGTGCATGGTAAAGTCAAATTACGTATCCCAGCTGGCACACAGTCAGGCGCCCAATTCCGTCTTAAAGATAAAGGCGTTAAAAATGTTCATGGCTATGGTATGGGGAATCAGTATGTAACGGTCAAAGTCATGACACCTGAGAAATTAACAGAAAAGCAAAAGCAATTACTACGAGAATTTGCTGAAATTAGTGGCGATATCCCTGAAGAACAAGGTAGTTCACTATTCGATAAAATTAAGAAAAAATTCCAAGGTGAATAATTAGAGGGAGCTGAAGAGCTACGTGAAGTGGTCTGAATTATCCATTCATACAAAAAATGAAGCGGTAGAAGCAATTTCGAATATTTTGCATGAAGCAGGTGCAAGTGGTGTTGTCATCGAAGATTCTGCAGAATTTGCGAAGCCACGTGAAGATCAATATGGTGAAATTTATGCGCTAAATGAAGATGATTTTCCGAAAGATGGCGTCATTGTCAAAGCTTATTTATCAGAGTCTAGTTTTTTAAATGAAACGGTCGAAGAAATTAAAGCAGCCATCACAAACTTGACGAACTTTAACATTGATATCGGTGAAAATGTTGTCTCCATTGTTGAAGTCAATGAGGAAGATTGGGCAACTGCCTGGAAGCAATACTACCATCCTGTCAAAATTTCTGAACGCTTTACAATCGTACCAACATGGGAGGATTATACACCTGTTTCAACAGATGAACTGATTATTGAATTAGATCCTGGTATGGCTTTTGGTACAGGTACACATCCAACGACGGTGATGTGTTTACAAGGACTTGAAAAGGTCATTAAAGAAGAGGATACAGTTGTCGATATCGGTACAGGATCCGGTGTATTATCTATTGGTGCAGCATTACTTGGTGCTAAAAGTGTGCATGCTCTCGATTTAGACGAGGTAGCTGTACGTTCGGCACAAGAAAATGTGGCGTTGAATAAAGTAGAAGATAAGGTAGAGGTATTCCATGGTAACTTATTAGATACTGTCAAAGAACCAGCAGACGTGGTGGTGGCTAATATTTTGGCCGAAATCATTATGTCTTTCACTGACGACGCATTTACAATTGTGAAACCAGGTGGATTATATGTCACTTCAGGCATTATCGGGGCAAAACGTGATGATGTCAAAGCAGCACTAGAAGCTTCAGGCTTTGTGATTGAAGAAGTATTATTAATGGAAGATTGGGTAGCTATTATTGCTCGTCGACCGCTATAACCTGACTGAAGAAGCGCCAAATCGTAAGCCGTGTGCTTGTGATTTGGCGTTTTCCTGTCTTGCTAGAAAGGACTGTGTAGCATGCAACGTTATTTTATTGAAACAGCCATAGAAAATGCACGTATTAGCGGAGAAGATGCACGCCATATTGAGCGAGTAATGCGGATGAAGCAGGGCGACAAAATCGTTGTTGTTGCACAAAACACCGCTCATATATGTACAATCGAAGGGTTTGAAGGGGATGAGGTCGTGATTGAAGCGACTGGTCAAACAATACCTTCACCAGAGCTACCTATTTATGTAACAGTAGCTTGTGGCTTGCCAAAGGGCGATAAGCTAGAGCTAATTACACAAAAAGCGACGGAGCTTGGGATGTTTGCATTACAGCCATTTGAAGCTGAACGTTCCATTGTGAAATGGGACAAGAAAAAAGGGGCAAAAAAGCAAGAAAGATTACAAAAAATTGCTAAAGAGGCCGCAGAACAAGCCCATCGTACACATATCCCAGAAGTTTTTGAACCAATTACCTTTAAACAGCTCCTACAACAAATAGATCAATTCGATGCCGTTTTTATTGCAGATGAAGAGGATGCAAAGGCTGAAAAGCGCACAAGGTTTGCGGAGAAGCTAAAAAACGTGTATGATAAGAAGTCGAAATCAATGCTTATAATCTTTGGTCCAGAGGGGGGCATTTCTCGTCAAGAGTCAGAAGCGCTGTTACATGCAGGCGCTCAAACTATGTCATTAGGACCAAGAATTTTACGAGCAGAAACAGCGCCATTATACGCACTGTCTGCCATATCCTATGAATTTGAATGAAAGAGGTGTTCAGCCTTGTCAAAAGTGGCTTTTCACACACTTGGCTGTAAAGTAAATCATTACGAAACAGAAGCAATCTGGCAACTGTTCAAAGAAGATGGCTATGATCGTACAGAGTTTGATCATCAAGCAGACGTTTATGTCATTAATACATGTACAGTTACCAATACTGGAGATAAGAAATCTCGTCAGGTGATTCGTCGCGCAGTTCGACAAAATCCTGATGCTGTTATTTGTGTAACGGGATGCTATGCACAGACATCCCCAGCTGAAATTATGGCGATTCCTGGCGTAGATATTGTTGTAGGAACACAGGATCGTACGAAATTATTAGGCTATATCGATCAATATCGTTCAGAACGACAACCGATTAATGCCGTACGTAATATTATGAAAAATCGCGTTTATGAGGAATTAGATGTACCAGCATTTACAGACCGTACTCGTGCATCCTTAAAAATACAAGAAGGCTGTAACAACTTCTGTACATTTTGTATTATCCCGTGGGCACGTGGCTTAATGCGTTCTCGTGATCCACAAGAAGTATTACATCAAGCCCAGCAATTAGTTGAGGCTGGCTATCTTGAAATTGTTTTAACGGGTATTCATACGGGTGGCTATGGACAAGACTTAAAAGATTATAATCTTGCTCAGTTACTACGTGATTTAGAGGCTAATGTAAAAGGCTTAAAGCGTCTTCGTATTTCGTCCATTGAAGCTAGTCAATTGACGGATGAAGTCATCGAAGTCCTTCGTGAGTCGAAGATTGTCGTTAATCATTTACACATTCCAATCCAATCGGGTTCTGATACGGTGTTAAAACGTATGCGTCGTAAATATACAATGGAATTTTTCGGGGAACGTTTAACGAAATTACATGAAGCTTTACCAGATTTAGCTGTAACATCTGATGTTATTGTTGGCTTCCCAGGTGAGACAGAGGAAGAGTTCATGGAAACGTTCAACTTTATTCGTGATCATAAATTCTCTGAACTACATGTCTTCCCATTCTCTCCACGTACAGGCACACCAGCTGCCCGCATGGAGGATCAAATTGATGAAGACATTAAAAATGAGCGTGTACACCGTCTGATCTCTTTAAATGATCAACTGGCAAAAGAATATGCATCTCGTTTTGAAGATCAAGTATTAGAAGTGATTCCTGAAGAATTTGTGCATGATGGCAGTGAAGAGCAAGGTCTTCTAACAGGTTATACTGATAATTACTTGAAAATCGTATTTGAAGGTCCAGAAAGTCTGATTGGACAGCTTGTAAAAGTAAAAATTACACAAGCAGGCTATCCACACTCACAAGGACAATTTGTACGTGTTTTAGAAACAGTTAATTAATATGCAAAGGGTTGCCTGCTTTTGAGGCAATCCTTTTTTATTGGATGAATATTCCACTTTTCTTGTTATAATGAAGAAAATCAAACTGAGAGAGTAGAAATGAATGTGACGAGAGAAGAAATAGAAGAGGATATATCAGTCATTTATAAGCTTACTGAGCGTTTATCACGACTGGCATAAGGAAGGGTCAGAAAAGCCATTCACTGCGGATTTTCATTTAGTAGAGTTTCAAAAAACAATGACATAGCATTTAATGAATAATTGGCTAAGAAAGAAATTAGACGGCAACGAGAAAAAATGGTATGATTCGAAGAGGTACGTACATCTTGCTTAATGAAGGAGCGTTTAACAATGGAACAAAATTTTGCGCGTATGATTGATCATACATTATTAAAGGCTGAGGCAACAAAGGAACAAATTGAAAAATTATGTGCAGAAGCTAAGCAATTTAACTTTGCTTCAGTATGTGTCAATCCAACATGGGTGAAGCGTAGTAGCGAATTATTGCAAGGGTCAGATGTTTTAGTTTGTACGGTTATTGGCTTCCCACTCGGTGCCAATACACCAGCAGTGAAAGCATTTGAAGCAAAAGATGCGATTGCTAACGGTGCAAAAGAA
This sequence comes from Lysinibacillus sp. FSL K6-1151, assembly GCF_038630755.1. Lineage (NCBI taxonomy): Bacteria > Bacillati > Bacillota > Bacilli > Caryophanales > Bacillaceae > Lysinibacillus > Lysinibacillus sp. FSL K6-1151. The sequence goes on along the minus strand of NZ_CP152040.1, from coordinate 3,097,208 downwards.
GTAGATATGGTTATTAATATCGGTGCATTAAAAGATAAAAACTATGAGCATGTACAAGCTGATATTGCAGCAGTTGTAGAAGCGGCTAAAGGCAGCGCACTTGTGAAAGTGATTATTGAAGCATGTTTATTAACAGATGAAGAGAAAGTGAAGGCATGTGAGCTAGCTGTGGCAGCAGGTGCTGACTATGTGAAAACATCAACAGGTTTTTCAACTGGTGGTGCAACAGCAGAAGATATTGCTCTTATGCGAAAAACAGTAGGTCCTGAATTGGGCGTAAAAGCTTCAGGTGGCGTTCGTAGCCTAGAGGATATGAAAAAAATGGTAGAAGCTGGTGCTACACGTATTGGAGCAAGCTCTGGTGTTGCCATTATGAATGGCTTAATTGCAGATTCCAATTACTAATTTTAAAGCCATAAGCTCTTGCACAGATTTGCATGAGCTTATGGCTTCTTTGTGTCGAATAAACATAATATTTTTTTCCGCACATATACTCCACTGATGAATGTGAAGACAGAAAGGAGGATGCCATGTTTACACAGTATAAGGCTTGGAGACCGTATATTAGCCCTTTTGATCCTTGTAAGCCTATCGAAGTAAAATACTTTGCTACACCACCACAATTATATATGGGTTTTCAACCACCTGGACTACCACAATTCCCAACCCCACGAGAAGCTCTAATGGCAGGAACACTTTGGCCACAGTTATTTAGCCCGTATCCATTTCCCCTAAAAAGGAGGGGTGAAGCATGACTAAAAAGATGCCGCCTGAATTTTATCAGCAATTAGAAGAAATACAGGCAATTGATTTCGTCATCGTGGAATTAAACCTCTATTTAGACACCCATCCACACGATTATGATGCCATCCAGCAATTTAATGAAAATACAGAGAAAAGCATGAAGCTTAAAGTTGATTTCGAACAGAAATATGGACCGCTCATGAATTTTGGAAGAAGCTATTCGAATTATCCGTTTAATTGGATTGATACGCCGTGGCCATGGCAGGTCTAATCAAAAGAACTAGGAGGAATAATCTTTGTGGTATTACGAAAAAAAGCTCCAGTATCCGGTAAAAGTTAGTACATGCAATCCAATGCTTGCTAAGTTTTTAATTGAGCAATATGGAGGAGCAGATGGGGAACTGGCAGCAGCCCTTCGCTATATGAATCAGCGCTATACCATACCAGACAAAGTGGTAGGGCTCTTAACTGATATAGCAACGGAGGAATTTTCACATTTAGAAATGATTGCCACGATGATCTATAAGCTAACAAAAGATGCGACACCTGAAATGCTCAAGGAGGCTGGTCTAGGCGACCATTATGTAAATCATGATCGTGCTTTATTTTATCAGAATGCTTCAGGGGTACCATTTACAGCATCCTATATTCAGGCTAAGGGTGATCCTATTGCAGATTTGTATGAGGATATAGCTGCTGAGGAAAAGGCGCGTGCCACCTATCAATGGATTATTGATTTATCAGATGACACAGATTTAAATGATAGCTTAAAGTTTTTACGTGAACGGGAAATTGTCCATTCCCAGCGTTTTAGAGAGGCTGTTGAAATTTTAAAAGATGATAGAGATCAGAAGAAAGTTTTCTAAAAAGTGGCTGGCTGGATCAAGGGGGACTTGAAACAGCCTTTTTGTTTGTCAATAAATCATGTTTTACTAGAAGGAAGAATAAATATTGGATATATTGCTAGCTAAATACAATTTGAATAAGTTAACAAAAATAAAACCAAAAATTCACTTGATAATTTCGCACACTTTCTATTGACCATTATTAGACAATACGATATAATTTTTTAGTACACAACAGAAGGTAATTTGCCTAATTGTGTATTGACGTGTGTTCGGAGGGAGGGAAAGAGAGATGTCAAAAACTGTCGTTCGCAAAAACGAATCGCTTGAAGATGCTCTTCGCCGCTTCAAACGTACTGTATCAAAAAGTGGTACAATTCAAGAAGTTAGAAAGCGCGAGTTCTACGAAAAACCTAGCGTAAAACGTAAAAAGAAATCAGAAGCTGCACGTAAACGTAAGTGGTAATTTAATTTCCCATTAAAAATCCCTACGTTCATAACACGCAATTGTATGATTCACTGAGCAGACAAAATTATACCTGAAATTAATCACATGGAGGATTGATTTCAGGTATTTTACATTGCTCACGCTTACGTACATATGAAAAAGCCGAATGATATCTTATTGATTCATTCGGCTTTTTTTGTAGCATACTAAGTGTCAATCATTCAAAGGAAATGAATCTTAAATAAACTTAAAAAATTTTAAGATTTGTGAAACTTTTCGCATGATTGACCGTATATACAAGGGAGAAGCATGTTAGAAGGGAGGGAAAAAGATGCGAAGACGGAGAATCCTCAGCTATTTACTAGTAATATGGATGACTTTTTTGTTAGCGTTTCCATTAACGTCAGCTTTTGCAAGTAGTAAGGTCTACCATGTTCCAATTCATAATGAAGTAGAGCGAGGGCTTCATGCATTTTTAGAACGAGCTTTTAAAGAGGCTGAAGAAAACTATGCAGAGGCGATTATCTTAGATATACATACGCCTGGCGGATTTGTGAATGCTGCAAGTGATATCGCCATGCTTATGGATGCAACGGAGATACGTACAATTGCTTATATTAATAAGGATGCGCATTCAGCTGGTGCTTTTTTAGCCTTACATGCGGATGAGATTTACATGGTGCCGAATGGAACAATCGGTGCAGCAGCGGTCATTGATTCAGCAGGTAATGCAGCAGATTTAAAAGCTAATAGTGCTTGGCTTGCTCAAATGCAGGCAGCGGCAGAAACGTCAGGTCGCGATCCTAAGTATGCATTAGCAATGGCAGATACCAACTATGAACTACCAGAATACCGTGCTGGCGGAAAGAATTTGTTAACCTTATCTGCTTCAGAGGCATTGGAGGTTCGCTATTCTGAAGGAACGGTTAAAAATTTTCAGGAGCTTTTAGCGAAAACAAATCTAAAGAGTAGTGATATTGTTCCCATCGAACCAACATTTTCTGAAAAATTGGCTCGTTTTATTACAAATCCAATCATTGTACCCATTTTATTGTCTATCGCAAGTTTAGGGCTGGTGATGGAGCTATATTCGCCAGGATTTGGCGTTCCAGGTATAATGGGGCTATCAGCTCTTGGTTTATTTTTCTTTGGACATATGGTTGCAGGCTTCGCTGGTTATGAAACATTATTGTTATTTATAGTTGGTTTAGCCCTTGTAATTGCAGAGTTTTTTGTCCCCGGAGGAATTGTGGGAATTTTAGGTGGCGTGCTCATATTACTAAGTCTGATACTGGCAGGTGCAAATATGATGCAAATGATAGTAGCAATTCTCATTGCGCTTGTGATAGCGATGATAGGAATGGTGATTCTGATGAAATTTTTCGGAAAAAAAATGCATGTCTTAAACAGGCTCGTGTTAATGGATGCAACTACGACAGAAGAAGGGTATGTGTCCAATGTCAATCGCACAGAACTGTTAGGAAAAATTGGGAAAACGCTTACACCACTACGTCCATCAGGTACAATGGTACTTGGTAGTGAACGCATTGATATTGTATCAGAAGGTGGCTATATCGATGCCAATCAACATGTAGAAATTATTAAAGTTGAAGGCTCACGTATTGTTGTGAGACAAACAGATAAAGAGATGGAGGAATAGAAAATGGGTTTTGATTTAGCTTTAATTGGTCCAATTGCTGGACTGGTTATTTTATTCATTGTTCTTGCGGTATTCTTTACCTTTGTACCGGTAGCACTGTGGATTTCTGCATTAGCAGCAGGCGTTCGTGTTAGTATTTTCACATTAATTGGGATGCGTTTACGTCGAGTTATCCCTTCTCGAATTGTCAATCCGTTGATTAAAGCACATAAAGCAGGTTTACCTGTTACGATTAATCAGTTAGAGAGTCACTATTTAGCAGGTGGTAATGTTGACCGTGTTGTCAATGCATTAATTGCAGCTCACCGTGCCAATATTGAACTATCTTTTGAACGTTGTGCAGCGATTGATTTAGCTGGTCGAGATGTATTAGAAGCGGTTCAAATGTCTGTTAATCCAAAAGTTATTGAAACACCATTTATTTCAGGTGTAGCAATGAACGGGATTGAAGTTAAAGCAAAGGCACGTATTACAGTGCGTGCAAATATCGAGCGTTTAGTCGGTGGTGCTGGTGAAGAAACAGTTATTGCCCGTGTTGGTGAAGGGATTGTTTCGACAATCGGTTCGGCTGTGCACCATACAGAAGTATTAGAAAATCCTGATATGATTTCACAAACAGTATTATCAAAAGGTTTGGACTCAGGAACAGCCTTTGAAATCTTATCCATTGATATTGCCGACGTAGATATCGGTAAAAACATCGGTGCAGAATTACAGATTGAACAAGCACAGGCGGATAAAAACATTGCTCAGGCAAAAGCTGAAGAACGCCGTGCAATGGCTGTAGCGAATGAGCAGGAAATGATTGCCCGTGTTCAAGAAATGAAGGCGAAAGTAGTAGAGGCTGAAGCAGAAGTACCACAGGCTATGGCTGAAGCATTACGTTCTGGTAATCTTGGCATTATGGATTACATGAATTATCGTAACATTCAAGCGGATACGGCGATGCGCGACTCGATTTCAAAAGTAAGCACTGATAAGCCAGACACGAATGATCCAAATGCTTAAAAACGGAAAGGAGCGGAACTAACATATGGAACAATTAATAATTCTTGCCTTAATTGCCATAGCCAGCTCTATTTTCGGAAAATCAAAAAATAAAAAGCCTCAGAAACAGATGCCTCCTTTTAATGAAGATACAGCGGCAGAGCCTCCAGTTATGGCGGAAACAACGCCGCATCGTGCAGGGAGAGCGCAAAGTTTTGAAGATTTTGCACGAGAGTTTATTGGTGATTGGATTCCTGAAAATGAGAAAGCCGAAGAGCCTAAAAAGTTGGTCGAAGAACAGGTGAAGCAGGAAATACCAAGCTATATGGCCCCGCCAGTTATGCCAACGGATGTTCCTAGTCGTACTTCTATTCGAGAAAGTAGAGGACGTCTAGCTGCTGGGAAAAAAGAGGTGCAAACAGTCGGTGCGCCATCGACTTTTCAATTACCTCAATCGAAAAACGATCTCATGCAAGCGATCGTAATGGCTGAAATATTAGGACCACCTAAAGCAAAAAGAAAATAACTAGCATGTCCTCCTTTTTCGATGCATATATTGCCGAAGAAGGAGGCATTTTTTATGAAAAAATTATTTCAATTAACGCCACTACTCGAATTGTTAGAATACGAATCATTAAAAATTATTGGACCTTATCGGTTTATCCATGCAGATGCTACGACCTGTTCGTTTGTTTATGCAGATTATCATATTACTGTCAATGCAGATTCCGTGAAGATTAATGCTCTAAAAGAAGAAATGCTTCATCTCTCTGTTGATAATCTACAGGAGCTTCAGATGAAAAAGGCAAAGAATATGGATGTGAGCTAAAATGTGGAATAATCGGCCTATCATTATACGTATAAAGCGCCATGAAAATGTTCATCCTTTTATTCAAGCATTGCACGCCCAGCATGTTCCGTTAAAGCGTGTAGTCTTTCGTGAGCAAGAAGTTTCCTTTGAAACAACTATGCATTACTTACCAAAAATTCGCCGTGCTCGAAGACAGTTTCGTTTGAAAATGGCTGTTTTTTATGCAGATGAGCTGCAAGTTTTCCGAGCACAGCTTTGGACTTTGCTTGGCTTAACCTTGATGATTGTCATTCCTATTATCTGCGCACAAGTCATTTGGCGAGTGGACATTGAGGCAGCGACACCCGAACTGGAGCAGCGGCTAGGCAAAACCTTTCAAGAGACCTTTCAACTAGAAACACCGCTCTCTAAAAAAAGTTTACCTTCCAATACCATCATACGTCAAAAGCTGTTAGAGCAACATCGAGAGCTATCATGGGTGCATATTGATAAACACGGCGGACGAGTAATACTGAGACCTCAGGAATCACCGAAGCAAACAGAGCAATCGAATGACAAATTAGCTTCGCATTTAGTCGCAACGAAAAGTGGTGTCATTACTCATTTTAATATACAAAATGGTGAACGGAAGATTTCAATAAATGATACAGCCTATGAGGGAGACGTCCTTGTGAGTGGTGTTATTGAAAGTGGTACAGATCAAGTTTATGTTGGGGCTAAGGGAGAGGTATTTGCAGACTATTGGCTTGAATGCTCGTTCAAAATCCCAACAACGATTACAATGGAAACTGTGCAGCAAAAGCAGTGGCGAGTATTGCTAAAGGGGATACACAAAGAAAAAGTAGATTATGTACAAAAGAAGGATTTACCGAATTGGTTAGACCCCTATGTTTCGATTGTAGAGGAACAACAGACAAATACGATGCAAGTGGAGCTTGATGAATCGAAAATAGAGTCATTGCTAATCCCTCTACTGCATGAAAAAGTGTTACGTTCGTTACCTGCAAAAACAATGATCAAGAAAGAAAACCTTTTACAGGCAAAGTGGGGGAATGGTACAGTTGAAGGGAAAGTTCTATTTTTAGTCAATGAAAACATTGCAAGTCCAATACAAGGCCTACAAGGAGAATGATTATGTCAGAACAGTTAACTGTATTACAGGTGGATAATCCAAACGAAGCGGTTATGCTACTCGGTATTTCAGATGCAAATATGAAATTAGTCGAAGAAGCACTAAATGTTCATATCATTACGCGCGGTGAGCAAATTCAGCTGGCTGGTGAAGAAAATGCTAAGGAGCAGGCAACCTTACTTCTGCATGCACTATTGAAGGTCATTCGCAAAGGAATTAATATTGATCAACGGGATGTTACAACAGCGATTGAAATGATACAAAAAGGCACGATTGAATATTTTGCAGAACTTTATGATGAAGAAATAGCACGCACGACGAAAGGCAAGCCAATCCGTGCAAAAACAATTGGTCAACGAGAATACATACAAGCAATCCGTCATAAAGACGTTGTTTTTGGTATTGGTCCAGCCGGTACTGGGAAAACGTATTTAGCGGTAGTCATGGCAACACAGGCACTTAAAAATGGGCATGTAAAGCGAATTATTTTAACTCGCCCTGCTGTTGAAGCAGGAGAGTCTCTAGGATTTCTGCCAGGAGATTTAAAGGAAAAGGTAGATCCTTATCTTAGACCTCTCTACGACGCTTTAAACGACATTTACGGGGCTGAACAAACACAAAGACTGATTGAACGCGGAACAATAGAAATCGCGCCATTAGCTTATATGCGTGGTCGTACATTAGATGATGCCTTTGTTATTTTGGATGAGGCTCAAAATACAACACATCAGCAAATGAAAATGTTTTTAACACGTCTAGGCTTCGGTTCTAAAATGGTCATTACAGGTGATAAAACGCAAATTGACCTACCTAAAAATACGGAATCTGGCTTGATTGTAGCAGAGCGTACATTAAAATATGTAAAATCTATACATTTCCAAGTATTAGAACAAGGCGATGTCGTACGCCACCCAATCGTAGCCAAAATCATCCAAGCCTACGAAGAACAGCAACTTTAGAATTGCGAAGCAATTCTAAAGTCTGCCCCGTAAGCGAAGCGTCAGGGGCAACGAGGTTTAAAAAGTCTGCCCCGTAAGCGAAGCGTCAGGGGCAACGAGGTTTAAAAAGTCTGCCCCGCAAGCGAAGCGTCAGGGGCAACGAGGTTTAAAAAGTCTGCCCCGTAAGCGAAGCGTCAGGGGCAACGAGGTTTAAAAAGTCTGCCCGGCAAGCGAAGCGCCAGGGGCAACAAGGTTTAAAAAGTCTGCCCGGCAAGCGAAGCGTCAGGGGCAACAAGGTTTAAAAAGTCTGCCCGGCAAGCGAAGCGTCAGGGGCAACGAGGTTTAAAAAATCTGCCCGGCAAGCGAAGCGCCAGGGGCAACGAGGTTTAAAAAGTCTGCCCGGAAAGTGAAGCGACAGATGTGATAGTGTTTTAAAATCATCATTACAAAGCAAATAGCTAAACTACGAAATTAATCAAAATATGGGAAAAAATGTGACGGCTATGCAAAATTGTATAGCTGTTTTTTGCTTTCTTATACATTTTTCGAGAAAAATGTATGTTGAATTGGTATGATAGTAGGTAGATAGAGGAGGTGCCAAATGGAGAAACAACTTCGAAAATTTACAGAGCTTATCGGTTTTCGCTACTTTATTATCATCATTCTCATTTTAACAGGCGGCCTACAGTTTGCGTTTATGTATGGCAATGTTAAGGGAGTTACATATGATTTCAAACCACTACAGCTTGCGCCTGAAACCGTACGATCTACCAAAACGATTGAAGACACTTATAAGACGCAGCTAGAGCGGGAAAAAGCCGCCAATGCAGTGGATTCAGTCTATCAATTTTCGGAGGATGTCGCCAAGCAAAGAGCAGCGATTGTAACATCATTGTTTGATTATGTACTAGAAGTGAAAAAGGATGTTGCAAACAGTAAGGAACCTATACCTATTGCCGATCAAGTTGCACAGCTTCGCAAAAAATTCGAATCTATAGATGAAGACCAGATGCCATTAATCTTTACAGATTCACAGCTGGAAGGTCTGTTAGTGCAAAGTGATGAAGATTTAAACAGAACTAGTACGCAATTATCCAAATTTGTAGAGGACTATTTACAAAAGTCTATCCGACCTGAAAATGTCTTTGTTGCTCAAAATGATTTTGAGACAAAGATTCGAGGGCAACGAGGGTATCCTGATAAAATATTCAATACAGTCGTGTTAATAGGGCGTACAAGTATTATTGAAAATGAAACGATTAACGAAGACCAAACGAAAATTCGCAAAGAGCAGGCGAAGGAAAGCGTCGAGCCGACACGAATCTTACAAGGACAAATCATTGTGCAGGAAGGTCAAATTATTGATAATGAGGCTTACCGACAATTAGAGCTATTGGGTATGGTAAGTAATAAAGCATCCTTGAAGCCAATTGCTGGACTTATTATTTTAACGCTACTGCAAATGATGTTTATGTATATTTTATTTGAGCGTTGGGATGCTGACGAACGAAAAAAACGCAATGCCTTATTAGTGACAGTGATTGTTTATACATTGTCTATCCTGCTCATGAAATTTATTAGCTTAGTATCTGGTGGCTTTGATGTAACGATTGCCTTTCTGTTCCCGACGGCATTAGCTACAATGCTTGTACGATTATTAGCGGATGAACGAGCAGCTGTGCTCATTACCGTTATGACCGCAGCCTCAGCAGGTGTTATTTTTCAAGAAGGCTATTCATCTGTTATGCAAATGGAAATTACGTTGTATATTATTTTTGGAGGGCTTGCAAGCCTGTTCTTTTTGCGTAGTGTGGAAAAACGCTCACATATTTTACATGCAGTTGGTGTGATTTCCCTTGTCAACATGGCATTTATCGCCTTTTATTTACTCATGACACAATCATCCTACGGCTTACCAGAATTAGTGTTTTACTTGATTGCAGCTATGTTATCTGCCTTGCTTTCAGGGGCATTAACAATGGGACTTCTACCATTCTTTGAGTCAGCATTTAGCTTATTATCGTCGCTGCGTTTAATTGAGCTATCCAATCCTAATCATCCTTTATTAAAAAAATTACTAATGGAAGCACCAGGGACATATCATCATAGTGTAATGGTAGCGAATTTAGCAGAAGCTGCCTGTGAAGAAATTGGTGCAGATGGTTTACTAGCGCGTGTTGGTTGTTATTATCATGATATAGGTAAAACAAAGCGTCCTGCCTTTTTCATTGAAAATCAAATGTCAGGTATTAATCCGCATGATTCTTTACCGCCTGAGACAAGTGCAGAAATTATTATCGCCCATACAACAGATGGAGCCGACATGTTAAAACGCTATAAAATGCCGCAAGAAATTATCGATATCGCTTTACAACATCATGGTACAAGTTTATTAAAGTTCTTCTTGTTTAAAGCGAAGGAACAAGGAAAAAGCATTGATGAGGCAAAGCTCCGTTATCCAGGTCCAAAACCACAAACTAAGGAAGCAGCGGTTATTAGTGTTGCTGACAGTGTTGAGGCAGCAGTTCGTTCAATGAAAGAGCCAAATGCTGAAAAAATCCATAAGCTAGTACGAGCGATCATTGATGATCGTGTACAGGATAATCAGTTTGATGAATGCGATATTTCGATAAAAGAGTTAAAATGTATAGAGAGAGTTCTTTGTGAAACGTTGAATGGTATTTTCCACTCACGTATTGAATATCCAAAGGCAGATAAGTAGGAGGATCTATGATTTTAACAATTGATTTTACAGATGAAACAAATGAAGTGGCTACACCACATACAGAGCTTGTTGAAAAGCTTTTACAGCATGCAGCGAGTATTGAAAATATTGAGCCAGAAACTGAGGTTTCAGTGACGTTTGTAACGAATGAGACGATTCAAGATATTAACCGTGAGTATCGTGGCAAGGATCAGCCTACAGATGTCATTTCCTTTGCGTTAGAGGAGCTAGGGGAAGGGGAAATCGAGGTAACTTTTGAAGGAATGCCACGTGTACTAGGTGATATTATCATTTCTACAGACCGTGCCAAAGAGCAGGCTGAGGAATACAATCATTCCTTTGAACGAGAATTAGGTTTTTTAGCTGTACATGGCTTTTTACATTTGCTTGGTTATGACCATATGGAGCCAGAAGAAGAGAAAAAAATGTTTACAAAGCAAGATGAAATTTTACAAACTTTCGGCTTAGGGCGAGACTAAATGGATTTGCGCAAATACTTGCGATCTTTTGGCTATGCATTGGAAGGCATTATCACAGCAAGTAAAGAACAAAATTTAAAATCACATATAATTAGTGCAATCATTGTTATAATGGCTGGTTATTGGACAGGTTTATCTCGTATGGAATGGTATATTGTGCTACTATTAATAGCACTAATGTTTGCGCTGGAAATGATCAATACAGCTATCGAACGGGCGGTTGATTTAGCTTCCCCAGAGATACATCCACTTGCTAAGCAGGCGAAAGATATTGCGGCAGGTGCAGTGCTTGTATTTGCGCTATTCAGTGCTATAATCGGATTACTCATCTTTCTGCCAAAATGGTTTTAATGGAAATGAGTGTCTTCTTAATGAAAATAAACCATAATGTGAGGGAGAATTTGTATAGATGACAGTGGATATGCAAGGATTATTAGAGGAATCAAAAAAAGCACGTGAAAAAGCCTATGTTCCATACTCGAAATTTAAAGTAGGTGCAGCTCTTTTAACAAAAGAGGGAGAGGTCATTCACGGCTGCAATATTGAAAATGCAGGCTATAGTATGACGAATTGTGCGGAGCGTACAGCGTTCTTTAAAGCTGTATCAGAGGGCATTTATGAATTCGAAGCCATTGCCATTGTTGCTGATACGGACGGGCCATGCGCACCGTGTGGAGCATGTCGTCAGGTAATGATGGAGTTTTGTGCACCAACTATGCCTGTTTATTTAACGAACTTAAAAGGTGATGTGACGGTAACGTCGGTAGGCGAATTACTACCGTTTGCATTTACGACGGAGGATTTAGAGAATGCAGGAAACTAACAATGGCTACAAGTCAGGCTTTATCTCCATTATTGGTCGTCCAAATGTAGGAAAATCGACATTTTTAAATCGTGTCATTGGCCAAAAAATTGCGATCATGAGTGATAAGCCACAAACAACACGAAATAAAGTACAAGGTGTACTGACAACAGATGATAGCCAAATGATTTTTATTGATACACCAGGTATTCACAAACCAAAACATAAACTAGGCGATTTCATGCTGAAAGTTTCTAAAAATACATTGCGTGAAGTGGATGTTATTATGTTTATGGTCAATGCTGAGCAAAAACTTGGTAAAGGCGATGAATTCATTTTAGAATTGTTGGCGGGGAATCCGACGCCTGTCTTTTTGGTCATCAATAAAATTGATGCCATTCATCCAGACGAATTAATAGGGATTATTGAGAACTATAAAGAGCGCTATAATTTTGCAGAAATTGTACCGATTTCAGCACTACAAGGGAATAATGTAGAAAATTTATTAGCGACGTTAGCAAAATATTTACCAGAAGGACCACAATATTACCCAGCAGATCAAGTGACGGATCATCCTGAGCGATTTATCATCTCAGAGCTGATACGCGAAAAAGTTTTACATTTAACACGTGAAGAAATTCCCCACTCGATTGCAGTGGTGATTGATAAAATTCGCCGTGATGAAGAAAATGCTGACAAAATTCATGTGGCCGCGACGATTATTGTGGAGCGCGATTCTCAAAAAGGCATTGTCATTGGGAAACGTGGAGCCTTGCTGAAAGAAGTAGGGACACGTGCACGAAAGGATATTGAAATGCTGTTAGGCTCAAAAGTCTATTTAGAGCTATGGGTTAAGGTACAAAAAGATTGGCGTAATAAATCTACACATTTACGCGATTTTGGATTCCGTGATGATGAATATTAAGCTGTTGTGATCCTAATCCAGCAGTGTTTATCGGGTGAATTTCTTAGCAGATGTTCAAACGCCTGCTGAATTAAAAATATAGACTTCAGCAGATGTTATAGATTGCCTCCTGGAGGTCTTTTTTCAAATCGTCTGCTCAGTAAAATCTGAGTGTAATTGAGAGGTATTACTTTGAGCTGTCCAAAGCATTTTGGATAGCTCTCTTTTCTTGGATAGCTCTTTTAGGAAAGGAGGAGAACTATGCTTCATAAATGGGAAGGCATTGTATTAAAGGTACGTGCTTATGGGGAATCCAATAAAATTGTCACTCTGCTAACACGAGAAGCTGGCAAAGTGGCTACAATGGCTAGGGGGGCAAAAAAGCCTTCTAGTCGATTGGCGTCCGTCACACAACCCTTTACCTATGGCATGTTTATGGTGCAACATCATACTGGTATGGGGACATTACAACAAGGAGAGCATTTGAACTCGATGCGTCATATTCGTGAAGATATTATGGCCACTGCCTATGCTAGCTATATCATGGAACTGGTGGAACGTGTCGTGGAAGAAGGGAAACCAGAGCCATTTGCTTTTGATGTATTATTACACGCATTACAAGCAATTGAGGAAGGCTATGATCCCGAAGCTATCACACTATTTGTTGAGTGGAAAATGTTACCCTATACAGGTGTGCAACCTATTTTACATGCCTGTGCTGCGTGTGGTGCTGTCGATGGGGAATTTGCTTTTTCCTTTGCACAAGGAGGGTTTTTATGTCATCGCTGTTATCAGTATGACCCCTATATCATTCGTTTAACACCAACACAACTGAAGCTTATACGTATGTTTTATACTGTTCCAATCGATCAAATCGGAAAAATAGAGCTAAAAAAAGAAACAAAATATTTCATCAAAAAAATTATTACAACCATCTATGAAGAACAAACAGGTATCCGCTTTAAGACGAAAAAATTTATTGAGCAACTAGAGCGAACGCCTGAATTGCAAATACGATCTAAAAATGAAATGCCAGAAGACTCATAATGTTCTTCTGGCATTTTGTGCTATTAAAAAATTATTTCAGATATCAAATTCATATAGAAAAGCCCATTGTCCAGCAATTTTTTTACTTTCCACATAGAGATAGACTGTTTCCTCGTTTTTACCTGTTAGATGAAGAATGGCAATACCTTCTGTTTTTGGTGTAACATGTAGTTGTCCATTAAGAATAGTTGCTTTTACAGGCGCTGGCTCAAAGTCAAAAACTTCAAGAGCTACACTAGCTGGCTCGAAAGGTAATACTGGCGTTGATAGTGTTAATTCGTCAGTTAAATGGTACAAATCAATACCGCGAACAAAGTCATAGGCATATACATCAGCCGCCATCTTTTGTTGCTGTGTCCCATCTGAAAATGTAACAATGAACTGTCCATTTTTCGAGATAGTTAATGTTTGATCATCCTGATTAAAGCTGTATAAATTCGATGCAAGTGCCTGCCCGTTCATATTTTGAACTGTTACCTCAGTTGGCACGAATGGTAAATTACTTTCTGCTAAATCAAGTGGTGAATTTTCTGTATAATCCTCTTCCTTTACTTCCTCAAGCGTTACCTTCAGCTTTCCATTGACATTTTTCACATGAACTAAATAAAAAATAGTTGTAAAGTCCTCTGAATCATCAGTAAATCCAGTAATCACTAATTTGCCCGTACCTTCTTTTATAGGGGTAATCGTGATAGACTCTGTCATATCTTCCTCTTCAGTCCATGTGAAAATATCCTCTGCTGGCTCAAGACCACCATAAGACGCAAAGATATAGTCCTGTTTAAATTGACTTGCATAAACGGTTGCATTGCTTAACATTTTTTCAGCACGTACAACGAAGGCAGCCAATTGGGAACGCTTCACAGGACTCTTTGGACCGTATGTAGTGGCTGACGTTCCTTTTGTAATGCCATTGGCAAATAAAGCTTTAATATGAGGCTCGAATTCAGTTCCTTTTTTGACATCTGTAAATGGCAATTGTGTATTACTTGGACTCGTTAATCCAAAGCCCTTAGCAATCATTTTTGACATTTGTTCGCGTGTAATATTTTGATTTGGGTAGAAGTAACCATTTGCCCCATTAATTATTCCTGCATTGGCTAATGCGGCAATCGCTCCGTAATTTTCATCGCCAGGTTTAATGTCCTTAAATTGAGGATTTTTTACATGAACTGTATCTAACTTTAAAATACCTGCTAAAATTTTCGCAGCCTGTGTGCGTGTAATGGGGTTTGCAGGTTTAAACGTTCCGTCCATATAGCCAGAAATAATGCCACGCTCTGCTAACTGAATGATAGCTTTTCCTTCTTCAGTGGATGGATTAACATCAGGAAAAAATGCTGCATATGCTGGTGGTGCGATAACAATCGCACTTGTTGCTAAGGCAGATGCCATGGCTAGTTGAAATAAACGTTGAGACTTCAATTGAATTCCTCCAAATAGTACAATATAAAATTTTATAGTATGAATGTTTCGTTCAGACCTTCCTATGTATCAGTTCAAACTTCCGGACGATTGAATGTTAAAAAGGGGTGTGTCTTTAGCATGTTAATTATTCATTATTTAACAGCTAATACTAACTATAATACCTTATTTATACCAAAAAATTGGAACTGCGAATAGAGGAAATATCATCCTTGAGCGTGACATTACTGGTAATTAAATGTTTAACAGCAACGAAAAAACTTGATTTGCCTCTTGAACTATACATCTATATGGAGAGAGTTGGATAGGTCAATAGTAGCATCGTTGGTTATACTTTAAGGGAATGAGAGGCGGATTGTAAATGAATAAAATTTCAATTTTTACAAATTAAAATGATTATAGAAAATTAGTTTTATATAATAAAGTTATGATTGTGAAATTTGAGTAAAGGGTCTATTTGACTTTTTATTAATTTTTATTTCGATGATAAATGAAAAATAATAGGTAAAAGGTTTTGTGTTTTTCTTTAGTTTTCAATATATTAATAGTAGAAACCGATCACTTGAGTCCCATATACTAGTTGAAAAGGTATTTTAACCTATGATATTGTAATAAATATAGATAATCGTATTTATATTTTAAAAATATAATTTAGTCGTTTCATCCCCATCGACACAAATGTACGCTAGATCAATTTAGACATGCCTATGAAATGGAAGCCTCTATCAGCAAAACGTATTTTATCTTGATTCAGCAAATGTTTTTTTGTATCAAAAGCACAACATTAGGTACAAAAGCCTCCCTCTCTATAGGGAAAAATAAATGCTTGTTTTGCTTTTTTTAACGGGTGTTTAAACACTGGCTGAATCAAGATAAAGCCTCCGCTAGATGTCACGGTTTTAAAAAAGAAGCTTTTCAAGCAAGCTTGGAAAAATCAGGACATATTCATCTGTGCGAAAGCGAGGAGTCATTGATACGTTATCAGAATAACGCAGTCCTATGGAAGAAGGAGGGAGTCACATAGTGCTTAGTACATTGCGTATGTGGCAGAAAATATGCTACGAAAAGTAACCTTAAGTATTCAGGAAGTTGAAGCGAATGATATATTAGCTGAAGATATTTTCTCAGACTATCGTCTATTAGCTAAAAAAGATTTAGTTTTAACGGAGCGAATTATTGCCTTACTTAAACTTCGAAAAGTAGATGAATTGTCAGTCTATTTACCATCTGATTCAGTTCGAGTTGTTCATGATTTAAGTATTCAACGAACAAGAGAATATGAAGATTTATTTGCTCCATTAATTGAAAAAACTGAACCAGTAGATGAATATAAAGAAACGGTAAGTCAGCTTTTTATGACAACGTTGGAGAATGTTGTGCATGAATTACGATATGGACAAATACTGAAAAGCATGCAAGATACGGCTTATGTACGAGGTGTTTTTGAAAAAATTTTAGAAAAAAAACATCGCTATGAGCTACTTATGCGCTTAAAGGAATGGGATGAATATTCATTTGTCCACTCATTTGATGTATTTGTGTTAGGGACAATCTTTGCTAGATATCTAGGTTTAACGGATATCGAAACATTAGCAAGAGGTTATTTATTCCACGATATTGGGAAGGTCTTTATACCGCAGGAAATATTAAATTTAAAGCGTAAACTCTCTGAAGATGAGTTTGAAATCGTCAAAACACATACAACAAAAGGTTATGACTTACTAATAGAATATCAGGAGGAAGACATTGCCTATTTAGCGAGAGATCATCATGAACGCTTTGCAGGGAAGGGCTATCCAAATCAACTTTGTGCAGATGAAATGAGTGACGGTGTGCAATTATTACAAATTATTGATGTGTATTCAGCCATGACATCGAAAAGGGTCTACCATGTTGGCTACGGTGCTACAGATGCATTAGCTGTTTTATACAGGGATCGTCATTTATATAATGAGAACTTTATGCATAAGTTTGTTGAATGTTTAGGCATTTACCCAGTCAACTCGGTTGTTATGCTATCGGATAATCGTAGTGCACAAGTAGAGCTAGTTTATGATTTATTTCCGACATTACCAAAGGTGAGGTTGCTAGATGAGCAAAAATCTATGAACTTGCCTTTAAACTATAGTGTGAAAATTACGAAGATGATTGACTACAGGGCGAATAGCTTCGAAGAGATTTTTAACTTATTTGTGGAGCAATTAATCCGCTGTGATGAGAATAATCTGAGAATTCATTTTAGTAAATTAATTGATCATTTACATCCTAAAGAAATTGTCTTAAAAATTTTCTTACCAGCGTTTCGTATACTACGTTTGCTAACACGAGAAATACAAACAGATATGACGAAATATAGAAATTCTATTAGTATCTTAAAAAAGCTATTAGAAGAGCAATTAAATGTATTATATATGGATTATCAGCATGAACAAACGACCATTTTAGTGGTGGAGTCTTCCTTACGTGAAAATTTCTTCATTAAACTTGTGCAAAGTATTTTGTATATCGATAAAATAGTACCTTTCTTTATCAATCCAGGTGATGATCAACGTATTACACAATTGATGGGGCATTGTGATGTCAATGTCGCCTATTTTATTGAAGAGGAACAAACTGTTGACAAACGAGTTCGTCCAATGCGAGAAGGTGCCTTTCTTTATTATTCATTAGCTGATATTGAAGAGATACTAGTGAGCTTAGTAGGGATGAGCATGAAAAAGTTTTCATTCGAGGAAAAAATGCAAGAGCGCTTATTTTCCACATATAAAGCATAAAAAGAGGGAGTTGCCAGACTGGCTACTCCCTCTTTTGTTCAGCAAAACGATTAGAATTGAAGATGTTTTTCGATATATGCTTTTACTTCTGCAATTGGCATACGAACTTGCGTCATAGAATCGCGATGACGTACTGTTACTTGGCCATCCTCTTTTGAGTCAAAATCGTATGTGATACAGAATGGTGTACCAATTTCATCCTGACGGCGGTAACGTTTACCGATTGATTGTGATTCATCAAAATCAACAGGGAACGCTTTGCGGAGCTCTGCCCAAACATCTGCCGCTTCATCAGATAATTTTTTAGAAAGCGGTAGAACAGCAGCTTTAAATGGTGCTAGTGCAGGGTGGAAACGTAAAACTGTACGTTTATCGTCACCTTCTAGCTCTTCTTCATCATAGGCATCACATAGGAATGCTAATGTGACACGGTCAGCCCCTAAAGATGGCTCAATACAATAAGGAACATAACGTTCGTTTGATACAGGATCGATATAAGTGAAATCTTCACCTGAGTGTTCCATATGTTGTTTTAAGTCATAATCTGTACGATCAGCTACGCCCCAAAGCTCTCCCCAACCGAATGGGAATTTGAATTCGATATCTGTTGTAGCATTTGAGTAGTGAGATAGCTCATCATCTTCATGGTCACGAAGACGCATAGATTCTTCTTTCATGCCTAAGTTTAGTAACCAATTTTTACAGAATTCTTTCCAATAGGCGTGCCATTGGAGATCTTCACCAGGTTTGCAGAAGAATTCTAGCTCCATTTGCTCGAATTCACGTGTACGGAATGTGAAGTTACCAGGTGTAATTTCGTTACGGAAAGATTTACCGATTTGTGCGATACCAAATGGTGTACGTTTACGCATAGAACGTTGAACGTTTTTGAAGTTCACGAAAATACCTTGTGCCGTTTCGGGACGTAAATAAATTTCGTTTGTAGAAGATTCCGTTACACCTTGGAACGTTTTAAACATTAGGTTGAATTGACGAATATCTGTAAAATCCGCTTTTCCGCAATCCGGACATACTACGTCATATTTAATCATTGTTTCTTTCATTTGATCGAATGTCATACCATCCACAATGATTTCATCGCCTTTTGCTAATGCAGCATCCTCGATAATTTTATCTGCGCGATGACGAGCCTTACATGATTTACAGTCGATCATTGGGTCGTTGAAGTTACCAACATGACCAGAAGCAACCCATGCTTTTGGGTTCATTAAGATCGCAGCATCAATACCTACATTGTGTTCTGATTCTTGAACGAATTTTTGCCACCATGCTTTTTTAATATTGTTTTTTAATTCGACACCTAGTGGACCGTAATCCCAAGTGTTTGCTAAACCACCATAGATTTCAGAACCAGGGAAGACAAAGCCTCGATGTTTTGCTAATGATACGATGGTTTCCATTGATTTGTTAGCCATAAAAATAGCCTCCTTCTAAGTTTTTCTTATTGTTCTTTTAGCGGTAAAACGCTAAAGTTATTTCATCTAGTAGTAACTAAATGAAAATAGCACCCGTCTCCGGGCACAATGCATGCCCAGGGACGAGTGCTAAGACCCGCGGTTCCACCCTGATTGTTTTAAACGAATGTTTAAAACCTCTTTTCAAAAAGTTAGCTCAAGGAGTGCCTTTTCTCTGTTGCTGTGTAGACTTTCACCATCTTCTACTCGCTATTGAATGGAACAGATACTTTTTTCCCATCATCGCCTGTATAACGCAATTTTGCTCGAAAATACAGATAGAGCAAGCGTATGTGTCAATATTGTAGCATGCAGTTCTTTAATTCGCAATAATTATTAAAATAGTATATAATAATTGAGCATAAGTATAACACTATTAGATTTGAGGCGGTGAGTCCAATCGAACTCAATAAACGTCAGGAAGACATTTTACAGATTGTGAAAGAAAATGGCCCTATTACCGGGGAACATATTGCGGAACGTCTCAATCTGACACGAGCAACTTTAAGACCAGATTTAGCGATTCTAACGATGGCAGGATTTTTAGATGCGAGACCAAGAGTTGGTTATTTTTATTCAGGTAAAAAAACATCCATTAATTTATTGGATAGTATTCACAATTTAAAAGTGAAAGACTTTCATTCAGGTCCTGTCGTGGTCCCGGAAACAATGACGGTTTATGATGCAATTTGCTTTATGTTTTCAGAAGATGTTGGTACACTCTTTGTCGTAGATAAGAATGAGTTTTTGACAGGCGTACTATCTCGCAAAGATTTACTACGTACAAGTATTGGTACGCAGGATTTAAATAAAATTCCAGTACATATTATTATGACACGTATGCCAAATATTTCGTACTGTGAAAGATCAGATTCATTAGTTGTTGCAGCGAACAAGCTTATTGAACGAGAAGTTGATTCGCTACCAGTAGTTGAACCACAGGAGGGTGGTTTAACCATAGTAGGTCGTCTTACAAAAACAACGATTACACGAGCTTTCTTATCTCTTGCACAAAACGTCTAAATTAGAAGGAGAGCTGCATGAAAAAACTACGCGTATTTGTTGTATCTGATTCTGTCGGCGAAACTGGTGATCAAGTTGCCAAAGCGGTTATTAGCCAGTTCCGACCGGGTTTAGAAAATACTGTGATTCGTCGGTTTCCTCACATTCAGTCCGAGGAGCTAATCCGTAAAATTGTTTTCCTTGCAGCCCAACAACGAGCATTTATCGTCTATACATTAGTTCGTCAAGAAATGCGTAAATTATTACATGATTTATGTGAGCAAGAAAAAATTCAGGCAGTAGATATTTTAGGACCAGCCTTACAAACTATGGCAACCTTTATGGAAGAAAACCCATTAGAAACGCCAGGGATTGTTCATATGTTGGATGATGATTATTTTAAAAAAATTGAAGCCATTGAATTTGCGGTAAAATATGATGATGGCAGAGATCCACGTGGGTTATTACAGGCTGATATCGTACTCGTAGGTGTATCAAGAACATCCAAAACACCACTTTCACAGTATTTAGCCCATAAAAAATATAAGGTGGCAAATGTTCCTTTAGTACCAGAGGTAGAGCCACCGGAAGAGCTTTTACAAATAGATCCGAAAAAATGCTTTGGCTTAATCATTTCACCTGAAAAGTTAAACTTTATCAGAAGAGAAAGATTAATGTCACTCGGATTAAATGATGATGCTATCTATGCACAACATGAACGGATTTTAGATGAGATACAACATTTTGAAAAAATTGTCGGTAAAATAGGTTGTCAAGTTATTGATGTGACTAATAAAGCTGTCGAAGAGACTGCAAATACGATCATTGAACATATTTTTACTCGTAAATAAGATGGAAATTTAAACCACCTCGGTTAGTAGAGGCGGTTTTTTTGAGTGTATTTTGAAAATAGTATAGATAAAAACTAATTTTTGTTTTATAATAATAAAATTGTGGTAAAAATATTTATAAGAGAAAAATCCTAATTTTTTGTCGAGAAATAAAGGAATTTTAAAACGAATAGCGAATTGTGTTTCTAGAACGCAAATATTAAAGATGGTGATGGATTTGGCAGGGAAGATTCCAGAAGAAGTAATTGAACAGATTCGTACACAATCGGATATCGTTGATGTGATTAGTGAATACATGCAGCTGACCAAGCGTGGGCGAAATTGGTTTGGCCTCTGTCCATTTCATGGAGAGCAAACACCGTCTTTTTCTGTATCAACAGACAAGCAAATCTTTCATTGCTTTGGTTGTGGTGCAGGGGGGAATGCTATTACTTTTGTAATGGATATAGAAGGCATTTCTTTTCCTGATGCCGTTGTGAAACTTGGGGAACGTGCTGGCATACACTTAGATGTTGAGCCAAGCTTTCCAGAGGGAACAAAAAAGATATCTAAAGCAGAAGAAAGGATGAAAGAAGCACACGCTTTTGCAGCAGATTTTTTTCATCATCTACTGTTGAATACAGAGGATGGCGAAGAACCTTTAAATTATTTGCTAGAAAGAGGATTTACAAGGGAACTTATAGAATCTAATAACATTGGTTGGTCTCTCCCAAGCTTTGAAGCATTAACAATATTGCTTGAAAGAAAAGGTTATAACTTACAAGAAATTGCGGAAAGTGGCCTCATCATTAAGCGAGAGGGAGAAGAACGCTACTTTGATCGCTTTAGAGGACGTATTATGTTTCCGATTCGAGATGAGAATGGTAAAATTATTGCCTTCTCAGGTCGAATACTTACATCAACTGGTGAAGAAGCGAAATATTTAAATAGTCCAGAATCACCAATATTTCAAAAAAGTGAAGTGCTTTATAACCTAGATAAAGCACGAACTTCTATCAGAAAAAATCGTCAAGTAGTATTGATGGAAGGTTTTATGGATGTTTTAGCGGCCAACTCTGTAGGTGTCATGAATGTGGTTGCGACAATGGGAACTTCGCTAACAAATCAGCATATCACAAAGCTAAAACGCTTAGTAGAGCAAATTACGATTTGCTATGATGGTGATAATGCTGGATTTGATGCAGCGAAACGAGCGGCGCAATTACTGCATACGGAGCGCATGAAAGTCGATATTGCTGTATTGCCAGAAAAATTAGATCCTGATGAATACATTCACTCTTTAGGTGGACAAGCATTTAAGGAACAAATTTTGGAAAATCCTCATGCGTATATTGCTTTTATGATGATGCATGCTAGACGCAATAAGAACTTTCAATTTGAAAATGATACGCTTCAGTATATTCAAGAAGTCCTTGAACAACTAGTAGGGAGATCCTCACCAGTTGAACGAGATTTGTATATACGACAGTTATCAAATGAAACCAATATATCGGAAGAAGCCATTTATGCTCAATTCCGAAAGTTGGAGGCTAATCAGGTACGTTCTGCAAAATCAGAAATGCCTACACAGATGCCTTCAATGCCAGTCACGCAGCAGCAAAAGCCTATGGACGCAGCCGAACGTGCCGAACGTTTATTACTGGCTCATATGCTTCATAATATAGATGTAGTGGACAGGGTATTACGTAGTGAGCAAAAGGAGCCATTTGTACGAGATGCTTATATGGCTGTTTTTGTTCGCTTAGTAGGGTTTTATGAGGAATATGGTCATCCTGATTATCAACGCTTTGTGGAAATTTTGGATGACGCTGAATTACGAAAAATTGTCATGGAAGCAGCTTTAGTTGAGCGAGATCCTGATCAAGCAGAGGCAGAGGTAATGGACTCCATCCGTCAGCTTCAAAAATATAGAATTGAGCAAGAAATTTATCAAAAGATGCATGAGTCAAAGGAAGCGGAGAAGATGCATGAGTATGCACGTGCACTTGAAATCGCCCAACAGATTATTCATTTAAGAAAATCGTTATCGGCGATTTAACCCGATTCGGTTGTTTAGAAGGAGGAAGGTTTATGGCGGACAAGTCAGAACGTTCAAAAGAGATAGAAGTAGAAATTACATTAGATGATGCAAAAAAAATCCTACAAGAAAAAGCGAAAACAGAAGGTGAAATTTCGATGAAAGAAATTTCAGAGAAACTAACACCTTATGAATTGGAAAATGAAGAAATTTTCCATTTTGCTGAGGATCTTGAAAAGCATAAAGACATTCAAATCATTGGAAAAGAAGAATTTGAAGAAGAAAGTCTAATGAAAGAAGAAGCAAATGAAGAAACTTTCGACTTAAACGATTTGAGTGTACCACCAGGTGTTAAAATAAATGACCCTGTACGTATGTATTTAAAAGAAATTGGCCGAGTAGATTTACTATCTGCTGAGCAGGAAATTGCACTTGCAGAGCGTATTGAGCAAGGAGACGAGGAAGCACGTAAACGTTTAGCAGAGGCGAACTTACGTTTAGTTGTATCGATTGCAAAACGTTATGTTGGTCGTGGTATGCTATTCCTTGATTTAATCCAAGAAGGGAATATGGGTCTGATTAAGGCTGTTGAAAAATTCGATTACCGTAAAGGATTTAAATTCTCTACTTACGCTACATGGTGGATTCGTCAGGCAATTACACGCGCGATTGCTGACCAAGCTCGTACGATTCGTATTCCTGTTCATATGGTCGAAACCATTAATAAATTAATACGTGTACAACGTCAACTTTTACAAGATTTGGGTCGTGAGCCTTCTCCAGAAGAAATTGGAGAGGAAATGGATTTAACACCTGAAAAAGTTCGTGAAATTTTAAAAATTGCACAAGAACCAGTATCTCTTGAAACACCAATTGGAGAAGAAGATGATTCACATTTAGGAGACTTTATTGAGGATTCTGAAGCACAATCTCCATCTGACCATGCAGCCTATGAACTGTTAAAAGAGCAATTAGAAGATGTACTAGATACGTTAACAGACCGTGAAGAAAACGTACTTCGTTTACGTTTTGGATTAGATGATGGTCGCACACGTACATTAGAAGAGGTAGGAAAAGTCTTTGGCGTAACTCGTGAGCGTATTCGTCAAATCGAGGCGAAAGCATTAAGAAAATTACGTCATCCTTCTCGCAGTAAACGTTTAAAAGATTTCTTAGAATAAATTTAAATAGATGGAGCTATCCGACTAGTGTGAATATACCTAGTTGGGATAGCTCCTTTTTTATATACTGAAAAGGTAATAAGCCCCGCTACTCGACTTTCTTATTTTCGACAATAATAGATAATTAGAATGAAGGAAATGAAAGATTTGCGACTTTATACAGATGTGTTTTCCAAAATTGTGAGATAAAATTGTAATACAACCATTATTAAGCAATGTTTGGAGCTATCATTATGACAAATCCTCGAAAGAAAATAATCCTTAATGAAATTTTATTTTGGAAGCAAAATAAACTTTTACCAGAGCACTATTGTGACTTTTTAGCAGCTCTTTATACAGAAGGGGCTGATATAGAGGAGTTAGAGCCAGTGCAACATCCTAAACAAGCGATTTTGCCATCAGAAAAAAGAAAAATGGTCCTATTAGTAGTGGGTCTATGTATCGCCATCATGGCTGTTTTGACACTCTATTTTACAATGCAATCTTTGACTTTGATATTAACTGTGGTTGTGGGATTAGGGGCATGCATCTTATTTATTGCTGCATGGCAAATGGCACAAAAAAAACATCTACTGGCGCCTATTTTTCATGTACTGGCAGCCATTCTGCTATTTAGTATGTCTATTCGTATTTGCACTACATATTTTAGTGGAAATAATACGGTTTTGTTTTGTTTGATTGCAGCGAATTGTATAATTTGGCTTTGGTCGGGTATTAAAATGAAACTGCTATATTTCACAGTCTCAGGTGTTTTAGGGTTAGTAGCACTGATTGGATATTATATCATAAATCTATCTTGATACAGCAAATATTATATTGAAATTATTATTACATGAGAATCTGTATGTTGATACAAGACATACAGATTTTTTAATTTTTTGGTATATGTACGTGTGCAAAGGGTATGATAACAACAGAATCGTAATGAAAACAATGGTATGGAAAAGGATAAATATGACCAAATTTTGGGGTTGGCAAGACATATTTTATCCAATAGATACAGAAATGTCGAATTTGTTACAAACAAAGGAAAACTTAGCGAATAGGGCTTTTCGTTTCTTTGTTAATGAAGTACAATATTAGATGTTGACTGATTCTATATTATAATAGAAGTAGACTTAAAATGAGGAGGGGAAACTTATGAAAAACAATCCAGTCGTTCCTTACATCTTAATTCTGGCATTTGGTATTGGTCTTATTTTCTTCATGTCTTTACAAGGTGCAGATAACAAGAAAGAAATTGCTGCTGAACATGAGGGCGGTGGCGAAACTACTGAAACTACAGATGCAAACGATGATGGTGCAGCACTAGTACAATCTTGTATCGGTTGTCACGGTAATGATTTAAGTGGTAGTATGGGTCCAAACCTACATGGCTTAGATGAAGCCCATATCGTTGAAGTTTTAACAAAGGGTATCGAAGGTACTCCAATGCAACCGAACATGAAAACTGAAGAGGAAGCAAAAGCAATCGCTGAATACATTTCTACTTTAGAATAGTATGACTGACAAGTAGCTGTACTGACATAGTACAGCTACTTTTATCTTCAGCTACATAATGAAAATGGGGTTGTCCACAAAAAATGTGGGGCAACTCCATTTGTTTTTTTTCACGACATCATCCATACTATTAATGGACTCTATTGAAGATAGGCGGTATAAAATGAACGCACAAAAACTTTCAAAACGATTAGAAACAGTAGCAAAATTTGTTCCCACAGGAGCTATTATGGCAGATATCGGTAGTGACCATGCCTATCTACCATGCTATTTGATTCATCAGGGAACTGCTTCTCGTGCCATCGCAGGAGAGGTTGTAAAAGGACCCTATGAATCAGCTGTAGGACAAGTACAAAAGGAAGGCTTAAGGGAGAAGATTACCGTACGTCTTGCAGATGGATTAGCAGCGATTGAAATGACTGACCATGTGGACACAGTCACAATTGCTGGGATGGGTGGACCTTTGATTGTTTCCATCCTAGATAAGTATCCTGAAAAGCTTCAAGGTGTCACACGTCTTATTTTACAGCCCAATATTCATGCTAAGGTCATTCGTGAGTGGGCGTTAGCACATCAGTGGGCGATTCTGGATGAAGAGATCTTAGAGGAAGATGATAAAATCTATGAAATCCTTGTATTGCAAAGAGGACAAATGAAGCTATCTACAGCAGAGATTTTATTTGGTCCTAAATTAAGCCAACGCAAATCACCAGCATTTATGAAAAAATGGTTACGCGAAAAAGACAACTGGCAACGAGTGCTACAATCCATTGAAGAGGCAGAACAAACACCTGAAATTGAAGAAAAGCGTGCAGAGTTAATGGCTCTGATACATTTAGTGGAAGGAGTTTTGTAAGATGAAAACCGTGAATGGTCAAGAAATCATTCAAGTGTTCGAAGCATGGTCGCCCAAGAAACTTGCTTGCATGGACAATGATCCAATTGGGTTAGCTATAGGGACACTCAATAAACCTGTCCATAGAGTATTGGTGACGTTAGATGTTAATGATGCTGTTGCAAACGAGGCAATAGAAAAGGGCTGTGAGCTGATTATCGCGCACCATCCACCAATCTTTAGACGTCTGTCGAATATCCGTACAGATCAACCAGCGGGACGCCTATATGAAAAGCTGATTAAACACGATATCGCTGTTTATGCGGCCCATACAAATCTAGATGTAGCTGAAGGTGGGGTCAATGATCTACTAGCAGATGCCCTACAGCTAAAAAATCGTTCTATATTAGAAGAAACGTATGCCGAAAATCTGTTCAAGCTAGCTGTCTTTATACCAACTGCCAATGCAGAAGTATTACGTGAGGCTCTTGCAAAGGCTGGGGCAGGTCGTATTGGTGACTATGAAGCATGCAGTTATACGACGACTGGAGAAGGACGATTCCGTGCATTAGCAGGAGCAAATCCATTCGTTGGCACTATTGATGAATTACATGTGGAGGAAGAGGTAAAGGTCGAGGTCGTATTTCCTGAATCCATCAAAAACCGCGTGTTAAAGGCGATGCTTACTAGTCATCCTTATGAGGAACCCGCTTATGATGTGATACGTCTTGAGCAGCAAACTAATGTTATGGGGTTGGGGCGAGTAGGATACTTGCCACAAGAAATGACGCTACAACAATTTGCAGAATTTGTAAAGCAGCAGTTAGAAGTTCCAGCAGTTCGTGTGGTTGGTGATTTACAATCGAAGATTAACAGAGTGGCGCTTGTTGGTGGAGACGGCAATAAATATATTTATGCGGCAAAACGCGCTGGAGCAGATGTTTTCTTAACGGGTGATATGTACTTCCATACAGCACAGGACGCACAAGCCATTGATTTGCAAATTGTAGATCCGGGTCATCATGTAGAAAAGGTGATGATTGCAGGGGTAGCCAAAAAAATGGCTGAACTATGTGAGGATAAAAAATACCATGTTGAATTTGTACAATCAACCATCAATACAGAACCATTTTTATTTGTATAAGCGAGGGGAACAAATGTGGCGAATGATAGACCTGGAGGCAATAAGACGGGTAAGTTATGGATTATAATTGGTTTATTCATTGCTGTTTTTGGCATTGGTATGACGGTGATGACAAATACGATCAATGACAAGAAAATAGATGCGATGACACAGCAATGTGAAAATGATGGTGGACAAGCGATTGTATCAAAGGAAAAAAACTTTTTATCCACTAGCTATTCATTTGAATGTAAACAATAAGATGGTGGCTGAATGCTAGTGGAACTAGTATTCAGCCTTTTTAATAGGCAAAGAATCTATAGGTAGTGATAAGATGGAGGAGAAATCAAAGAATAGGAATGGGGAGATTTGACTTGTTTATTCGATTATCAAAAGATCAGCAAGAAATGATACTGGCTGATATTCAACGGTTTTTCTATAATCAGCGTGATGAAGATATTAGTGAATTTGAAGCAGAGCGTGTATTCGATTTTATCAAGGAACATATTGCTCCTCATATTTATAATGCCGCTCTATCCGATGCCAAATATGTAGTGGAAAGACAATATGCCTCTATTGAGGAGGAATTGGAGGCATTGGAGCAACCTATTAAAATGAAATAATCGCCCCTCTAGTTTAAATAATTGACAGAAAATAAAAAATTATGTTAATTTAATTCTGATTATTCTAGGCTGACAAATTAGTGATGAATAAAGGGGTATGTTCCTGACCAAAATGGTTACGAGTGGCGATCGCGTACAATGAACGATGATGGAGTCACAAGAACGGATGAAAAAGAGGAGGCGTCATATGTTAAAAATCGGCATTATTTTAGGAAGTACGCGAGAGGGTCGTGTAAGCCCACAGGTTGGCACATGGGTAAAGGAAGTGGCAGAAAAACGTCGTGATGCGGAATATGAAATAATTGATATCGCTGATTTTAAATTACCGCTTTTAGGGGAGCCGGGCGGAGATGCTTCAGGAGTAGCGGCCTGGTCAGAAAAAGTCGGAGCATGCGACGGCTTTGTCTTTATTGTTGCTGAGTACAATCACTCCATTACAGGTGCATTAAAAAATGCATTAGATTATTTACGAGTGGAATGGAATAATAAAGCTGCTGGAATCGTTTCTTATGGTTCTGTTGGAGGTGCTCGTGCAGCTGAGCATTTACGAGGTATTCTTGGAGAATTACTAGTTGCCGATGTCCGTGTGCATCCAGCACTATCTTTATTTACTGATTTTGAAAATGGCTCTGTCTTTAAACCAAAAGAGGTGCAAGCAGATTCTGTTCATCAAATGTTAGATCAGCTCGTACCGTGGGCAACCGCTTTAAAAACAATTCGATCATAATTTCATGGCAATATGCACTCCCTATGTGCATATTGTTTTTTTATTTAAATGTGTTGATAAAATTACTCTTCTTCATTCACTAGTACGGTGAATGGAGTTTTTTTATTTTTAATAAAATACTAATATTTAAAAATATTCTTTCAATTCAGAAAATAATATGATACTATTAAAAAAATTATAGTTATACTTCAAAAAATACAGTGTAATCAAAAAAGAGGTGGCAATTTGGAAGATATTCATCAAACCATAAAAAAAACAAGGATTGATCAAGGCATGACATTAAAGAATTTAAGTGAAAAAACAAACTTATCGATTAGTTTTCTTTCACAAATAGAAAGGGGGTCATCTTCACTGGCTATTACATCTCTAAAAAAAATAGCTGATGCATTTGGAGTTCCGATCACCTACTTTTTTGAGTCCGATTCAAATAATACGTATGTCGTAAAAGAAACTGATCGCAAACCATTTAAATTAGAAGCATCTTCGATAGAATATACGCGACTTAATGGACATTTTAGTGGAAGAAATCTTGAACCGTTGCTTGTGAAGCTGGCCCCGGGTCAAATGGACAAAAATCAAGAATCGAGTCATCCAGGGGAAGAGTTTTATTACGTATTAAAGGGTGCTGTCCTATTTAAGGTTGATGGGCAAGAATATTTTCTTAGAGAAGGTGAAACAATTCATTATCCTTCTGAAGTTCCACATTCATGGGAAAATCCTTTGAATGAAGAAAGTATTGTTTTAAGTGTGTTAACGCCAGTGATTTTCTAAAAAAAAGGAAGGTTGGGTGGATGGAATGAGAGTCGCAACAGATATTGGGGGTACATTTACAGATTTAGTGTATGTTGATGAACATGGAAACTTCGGCTATGAAAAAAGTAATACAACTCCTCCAAATTTTGAACAAGGAGTCATTGATGTTATTAAGAAAAGTGGAGTGGATCAACAGCATTTAGAAATGTTTATCCATGGCACAACGGTTATTATCAATGCTTTAACTGAGCGTAAAGGAGCAAAGACGGGTCTAATTACAACTAAGGGGTTTAGGGATGTGTTGGAAATTGCTCGTGGAAATCGACCTGATTTATTTAATGTTAAGTATCAAAAACCACAGCCATTTGTAGAACGATATTTACGCAGAGAAGTAACTGAAAGACTTAATTATAAGGGACAAGTATTAGCAGCTCTGGAAATGAATGAACTAGAAGAAATAGTTGAATATTTCAAGAAGGAACAGGTTGAGGCCATTGCAATCTCTTTTTTACACTCCTATGTTAATAACGAGCATGAAAAAGCAGCTGTAGAAAAAATAAAGGAATTGTGGCCAGAAGTTCAGGTAACCGCTTCCAGTGAAATTACACAAGAGTGGCGTGAATATGAACGCACTAATACAGCGGTTTTAAATGCTTATGTACAACCAACTGCAACAACTTATATTGATCGACTTGAGCAAAAATTACAAGATACTATTGATATAGAGCAAAGTTATATTATGCAGTCAAATGGTGGTACCACTAAATTTGATAATGCGAAGCGTTTACCAATTAATATGGTAGAATCAGGCCCAGTTGCTGGTATTTTAGGTGCAGCGGTACTCGGTGAATTACTAGGAGAAAAAAATATTATTGCTTTCGACATTGGTGGAACAACAGCAAAATGTTCATTGATTGAAAATGGCGAAGTAAAAGTTTCTACAGATTACTATATCGAAAAAGATACTCGACGCGCAGGTTATCCAATTAAAACACCAGTTGTTGATATTGTTGAGATTGGTAACGGTGGTGGTTCCATTGCATGGATTGATGGTGCAGGTTCATTAAAAGTAGGGCCGCAGTCAGCGGGTGCTCGACCAGGCCCAGTTGCGTATGGTCAAGGTGGAACAGAGCCGACCACAACGGATGCAAATTTATTAACTGGTAGATTATCACCGAAGAACTTTGATTACGAGGTGAATTTGAACAATGTGAAAAATGCAATTGAAGAAAAAATTGGGAAACATTTTCATATGTCTGCTGAAGAAGCGGCACTTGGAATTATTCGTATCGCCAATTCCAATATGTTAAATGCTCTAAAGTTGATTTCTATTCGTAAAGGTCATAACCCTCAAGACTTTACCTTGATTGCATTTGGTGGGGGAGGTTCGATGCATGCACCTGCGTTAGCATTGGAATTAGGTGTTAAAAAGGTTATTATTCCAATCGCATCACCGGTGTTTTCCGCATGGGGGATGCTCATGACAGATTTACGTCATGATTATATTCAAACATACATTAAACGAATGAATAATCTTGATTTAACAAAAATGAACTCAATATGGGCAAATATTGAGCGTCAGGCATTCCAACATTTCCAAGAAGAAGGTATGGACAAAGATAATGTATTTTTCCAACGCTATGCAGATATGCGTTATCTAGGCCAGGAGCATACTGTGAAGGTACCTGTAGAGGGCGGTGAATGGAATCAACGAGTGTTAGATAAAGCGATTGCAGATTTTAATTTATTACATGAAAAGAATTTTACATTTAAACTACCAGAAGCAGAGACAGAAATCGTTAATATTCATGTGACGGCCTTTGGGAAGGTTGGTAAACCTAAATTAAAAACGATTGAGCGCCATACTAGCTTACAAGACGCATTAATAGAACAACGCAATGTTTATTTTGAAAATGATGGCTGGGTGAGAACAAATATATATGATCGTGAGCTATTACCTATTGAAATGAAGATAAGTGGTCCTGCTATTGTGGAAGAAAGAGCTGCAGCTACCGTAATCTATCATAAGCAATCACTCTATATAGATGCTTATGGAAATATTGTTATTGAAAAGGAGGAAGCGTAATGACTGCAATCAATCCGCAAATTGATCCATTTACTTTAGAAATTGTGAAGGATGCACTGCTATCTGCTGGAGATGAAATGTTTGTAGCTTTAGCACGAACTTCAATGAGTCCCATTATTTATGAAGTATTAGATTATGCGAGTGGCTTAACAGATTCAGAAGGTAATTTATTAACTCAGGGTAATGGTGTGACAGGTTTTATCGGCATGCTCACTTTTATGGTAAAAGAAACGTTAAAAAAATATCCAGGAGATAAATTAAAAGAAGGAGATATCATTATAATTAATGATCCTTATCAAGGCGGCGGTTCACACCTTTCAGATGTTGGACTCGTAATGCCAATTTTTTATAAAGGTCAATTAATTGCCTTTTCAGCTAATAAAGCTCATTGGACTGAAGTTGGAGGGAAGGATCCGGGTTCATTTACTAACGATTCTGTTGACATATTTCAAGAGGGACTACAGTTTTCATGTATCAAACTTTATGACGAAGGTAAATTGAATGAAGCACTTGTTGAAATAATACGTTCAAATGTGCGGTTCCCAGATCTATCTTTAGGAGATATGTTTGCACAAGTTGCAGCTCTTCGAACAGGAGAAAAACGAGTAAGGGAATTGTGTGATAAATACACATTAGCTACCATATTGGCAGCAATTGAATATCATTTAGATCATGGCGAAGCGATGGCCAAGCAGGAGCTTGCTAGATTACCTAAAGGAGAATTTTACGCAGAAGATTTTATTGATACAGATGGGATTGGTAACGGACCATTTCCAATAAAAGTGAAAGTGACAATATCAGATGATGAATTTATTTGTGATTTTAGGGGGAGTTCTCCTCAAGTACCTGGACCAATGAATTGTTCCTATACAGGTTTAGCATCAGCTGTACGTGCAATCTTCTTAGCTATTACAAATCCAGCGCAGGATGTAAATGATGGTGTGTTTAGACCACTAAAAATAATTGTTGATCCTCAATCAATTATGTCTGCGGAAAGACCAGTACCTGTGTCCAATTATTTTGAAACCTTGCTTGGCAGCTTAGATTTAGTATGGAAAGCCTTGGCACCACATATACCGAGTCGATTAACTGCTGGTCAGTTTTTATCCGTTTGTGCTGTAACGTTAAGTGGTACACATCATGATACAGGAGAGCCATTTTTAATTGTTGAGCCATCAGTAGGTGGATGGGGTGGTGGAAACGATGCTGATGGAGCCTCTGGTCAATTCTGTTTTTCGGATGGTGAGACGTATAATGTGCCAATTGAGGTAGCGGAAACTCGCTATGGTGTGTTAATTGATGAATATTGTTTAAGAGAAGATAGAAATGGAGCAGGGGCTGGAGAATACATTGGTGGCAAAGGAGTAATCAGATCCTATAGAGCCATGACGGACAATCAAGCAGTAACAGTGACCTTTGGTAGGAATAAGTTTTTACCATGGGGGATTGACAATGGACATGAAGGTTCGCCGAATGAATTTTATGTAAAAAAAGCGAATGGCCAGGTAGATGGACCATTCGGGGTCTATCCAAGATATAAACTAGATAAAAATGATGTGGTTCAATTAATGACTGGCACGGGTGGAGGCTATGGCAATCCACTTAAACGTCCAGCGGAACAGGTAGCACATGATGTGAAAAATGGCTATTTTTCAAGAAAAGAAGCAGAAGCTATTTTTCATGTTCTTGTAGATGAGTCAGACTACAGCTTTAAAGAAATGCCAGAAAGAAATCGAGTAGTAAAGGGAGAATAACTATGATTATTAAAGAAGTATCACAGAAAGATATTGTTCAACAGAACCTATTTCAAGACAAATACAACGATAGCCAAATAAAGTTTGGCTTTGTCCAAATAAAACCAGGGGAGCGGTTACCATTAGAAGGGACAACTTCTCATTTAGAAAATGAGTACTCCTTTATTGTAAAAGGTACTTTAACTGGAGAATCCGGTGGAGAAAATTACCGAATTTCACAAGGAGAAGCTTCCTATATTCCTGCTGGAGAACCTCATTGGTGTAAAAATGATAGTGATGAAGTGGTTGAACTTGTCTATGCGCTATTGGATATAAGATAAAGAGATTTAATAGAAAACAAGCTACGAATAAACACATACAGTAAGGGGGTTAAGTAAAATGAAAAATGAAGTCAACACAGAAAAAACATCTATGCTTGGGAAAGATCCTGCATTAACGCCAATACCAGAGAAAGATCGTCAACATTGGATGACACCAACAATGATATTTGGTGGGCTTGAATTTACCATTCCCGTTTTAATGGTAGGAGCAAGTTTATCGGCTAGTTTCGGATTAGGTAAGATTTTTTTAATATTGATCATTGCTTTATTTGTTTTTCAATGGCTTGGTAATGCATTACAAGGATATATCGGTGCAAAAACAGGGCTACCTTCTTCAGTTATTGCCAAAACAAGCTTTGGAACGGTTCAAGCTAAGTTAATAGTTGGATTGACAATATTTATTGTTTCACTTGGCTGGTGGGCATTACAAACGGCTGTTGCTGGAAATGCCATTGCTGCTATGTTTGGGATCGACTATAAACATGACTGGTTAGCTTGGGCAATAGTCACGACAGTGGCAGGTCTTCTTTTTGCTGCACCTTCAATTATTGGCTATGGTTCAATGAAGTGGACAGATTATTTAGCTGTCCCATCGGGTTTATTGTTAATTGTTGGTGGTATTTATTTAGCATTAAAAAATACGGGCTGGCAGACAATTGCAACTTGGAGTCCTGAACCATCGATGACCATAATGGCAGCTATTAGCCTTGTAATTGGTGTCAATGTGTCACAATGGGTAATTGCTTCTGACTACACTCGTTACGCAAAGCCGACTTGGAAAGACAATTTTATTATTCCAAGTGGGATAGTTTTAATTGGATTCCCTCTATTTATTGTAGGAGCCATCATGTCTGTGGGTGTGGGAGATCCTGATATCGTGAATGTTATGATGAATTTAGGTTTTCCAGTTTGGGGCTTTCTCATCTTATGGTTAGCTACTTGGACATCTCAATTGGTTAACAATTACAGTATGGGATTAGCGTTAGCTAATGTTTTAAATGTGACATCAGGTAAGGGACGTGCGTTACTCACATTTATTGGTACCATAATTGCCATAATCATTGCGTTAATGGGCATTCTAGATTACTTTACAGACTTCCTGTATTTAACGGCTTTGCTCTATCCAGCAATAGCAGGTGTTATGTTTGCTGACTTCTTTTTAATCCGTAAAAGACAATGGGTTGAAATAAAAGGATGGAATTGGATGGCTACCATTGCTGTCGTTGCAGCTGTTATGATTGGGTACTATTTCCAATATGTAAATCCAATGGGTTTACCTGCAGTACTATCTTTATTTGTTTCGATCGTTGTTTATTTAATCGCAATGAAAGTAAAGAAACAAGTGGCCCCTGATCAATTTACAGGAAATAATCTATCGGATTAGGGATTAATCAAAGGATACTGGAGGATCATTTTTGAAGGTAGTTCCATATTAAAATAAAATGCAACTTTACAATGGAAATCGTAACAGGAGTAGAGATTTTTCCTATGAGTTTCAAATTAATAGAACGGCCACTTTCAGTAATACGATCAACATGAAAGTGGCCCTTTGGTTGAGACAGCTACCATTAATGTTTGATTTCTTCAATGACTTTTTCTTTTAAATCATTCTCCATAGAAGATAGTTTTACTGTATTTGTGAGGCGTTCCTTTAATTCTTTATCAGTCATAATGCCACGTTCCTCTAAAATTTGTATAAGTAGATTCAATGTTAGCATATTTTTAATTTCCGCTGCTTTTGTCCCCATATAAAACCCTCCAAAATGATAGAATTACTACCCCTTTAGTGTACTCCTTTTTGAAAAGCGTAACACAGAATGGACAAAAACAAGCAAATTTATTTCGTGTCCCGGAATATGTGGGTAAAAATAAGCAATCCAATGACAAGCTATTCGATGAGATAAATTTGATAGAACAGGACCATGAAAACAGTGAATATTGTTTTGAATGGGGTCATACCTTCGTAACAGGAGGGATTCAATGGTCAAACGGTTTGGGCTTGTTATAGGATTGTTAGTCGTCATCATATCTCTATTGATCCTGTTTGATAAAATAAAAATAGATAATAAATCAGAAACAACAAAAGAGGGACAACCGCTTATTACGAATGAAGAGTTGAGCCTATCTAGATTGAAGGATAAGCTTCTTGAAAAGTATATTGGCATTGATGTCAAAACGACTGCAGAAAAGGAATTGGTGATCCAGGTTGTAGGCGAAGAAGACTATTTCCAGTCCGTCAAAAAAGATATGGAATCCATTGCAAAAAATGTGATTAAAACCTCCGCATTAAAGGACTATCCGATTGTTTTTGAAAGATGGGAGTTTACTTCATTGCTTGATGACAACAAAATGCTGGGGGCTGATATTAACCTGTTGATGGAAGATTTAATCAAAGGCTTAGAGACTTTTGATGTATACGAATATTTAGTCATTGAAAATCGAACAACCATTACGATTCAAACAACGATAAAGAGTGCCACTCATGAAGATTTACAGTTAGCTATGAGGATGGAACAAGCCATTAAGAAGATTTTACAAACAAATGCATCACCAAATCAGTCCTATGTCATTAACATATTAAATACACAGCGGGAAAAACTAAATTAGCTATCTTAAGTCATGACAAAGGCATCGAGAAATAACGCTCGATGCCTTTGTCATGGCTATGTAGTGAATGCAAAGAGTGCTTGATAAAGGGTTGCTAGGAGTGCAACGAAGTGCATATCGTCTGTTTGGAAAAGCTTAAATAGTATGCCTGTTCGTACTAGTTCGTTTTCAATAGGATTTGCACTGGCAATCTTTTCATCATTGCAATATAAATAAGCTGTAGAGGTAAAATCCTTTTCAAATCGAAAATGTAAATCGTCCATTTTGAATGCATAAGAGGATTCTAATAATTGGACTGTTTTTCGCTGAATCGGTATCGAGCTACCATCAGGCATCCTAATTTGATGGCTGACCCCTTTTGCTAATAGAGTAGATTGTACTTGAAAAAGTGGTGCTCCTGACGTAGTTCGCGTTTCATAACGATACGGTAATGTTTGCTGAGCCGCTACTAGCAGGACGGCATTCAGTATTTTACCAGTAGAGGAACGATCTACTTTTTGAAGCATACATATTGTTTCGTTGTGTTCATTCACGATTGGGATATCCGTAAAGCTTTTAAAAGCTTTTGGGTAGGTAAGTGTAAATGTTGCCATAAAGAAACCTCCAGTCATTATCTATACGAGTAAGCAGTCGAGGAGGTTTCAAGAAAATTTACTTACTAAAGAACAAGCCGAGCAATGTAACATAATCACTTTATTTCCAAACAAAGAGGCTGCTGAAATGGCGAATATTTCGCTTTCAGTAGCCTTTTTGTTGTTATGGCATTGAAGTATGTCCTGCAAGAGCACGTTTTTCTTGCTCCGTATCAAATTCTTTTTCCATTTTTGACACGACCACTGTTGCCACGCCGTTTCCAATTAGATTTGTCACTGCACGTGCCTCTGACATAAAGCGATCTACGCCAATTAATAGGGCAATTCCTTCTACTGGAATCATAGGAAAGGCTGCCAATGTTGCGGCAAGTGTAATAAAGCCAGAGCCTGTTACACCAGCTGCTCCTTTAGAGGTAAGCATTAAGATGGCTAGTAACGTAATTTGATGCCAAACATCTAAATCCACCCCATATGCCTGTGCAATAAAGATAGCAGCCATTGATAAATAAATGGAAGTGCCATCTAAATTAAACGAGTAACCAGTTGGGATAACGAGCCCTACTACTTGCTTAGAACAACCATAGTTTTCAAGTTTACGCATCATGGAAGGTAGTGCAGATTCAGATGAAGATGTCCCAATAACGATAAAAATTTCATCTTTAATGTATTTAATAAATTTAAAAATACTAAAGCCGAAGTAGCGTGTAATTAATCCGATAATCACAACAATAAAAATAAACATTGTAGTATAGACGGATAACATTAAAAATCCTAAATTTCCAAGTGATTTAAGTCCGAAGTTTCCGATTGTATAACTCATGGCACCGAACGCACCAATAGGAGAAATTTTCATTACCATGTTAACAATTTTAAAGAAAATATCTGCTACTTGTTCAAAAAATTTAATAACAGGTTTTGCTGGTTCTCCAATCGCTGCTGCAGCTAGTCCAAATAAAACAGCTGAGAATAAGACAGGTAATAATTCACCATTCGCTAATGCACCTACCACATTTTCAGGGATAATTTGCATGATAAAAGCACCTAAGCCATGTTCTGCAGCCGCCGCATCTGTATATTGTGAAACATCAGCACCGCTGGCAGCATCTGTATTAAAGCCTTTTCCTGGTTGAACAATATTGACAACAATTAAGCCAATCGCAAGTGCAAATGTTGAGACAATTTCAAAATAAATTAAAGCCTTCCCACCAATTTTCCCAACCTTTTTGACATCCCCCATACTACCAATACCGATGACGACTGTTAAGAAAATAATCGGTGCTATTAACATTTTAATTAGTTTAATAAAGATGTCCGCTAATATTTTTAGCTTTGCCCCGAACTCAGGGAATGTTGCCCCGACAATGATCCCTAGTACAATGGCAATCAACACTTGTACTGTTAAGTTTTTAAAATTTATCCGCATAATAGTTCTCCCCCTACAACATCTATGAATATTGTGTGAACGCTTTCATGTGGTTATCATAGCTGAAATTTTCCGACAATAGTGTTTATGACCGTAATGTTTGTATTGTTCATTTTGTTCATTTTTTAGGGAGGGGAGAGATAAAGCTAGTAATAACAGGGGTTTCAGGCTGTTTTATAGTAGATTTGAGATTATCTAATCTATTATAATACAAAAGAAAAAATCCTTACGGTTAGTAAGGATCTTTCATTAATGAACAAAAGTATTAAGGCGCAACGATTTTTTCAATCTCTGTTAAGATGCGATCATTTTGAATATGGGCTTTATAAAAATCGTAGACAGGCGCAAGCTGCTCTTTAAAGCGCTGTCTTTCTAGTGGACTCATTGTATAAACATCAAAGTCATCTTGCTGTTTAAGCTTCTGCATATCTTTTTCATTCATCAGTGCAGCCTGTTCAAATTGCCAATCTGTTGTTTCTTTCATGGCATCCAACAATTGGTGTTGAATTTTTACAGGCAAGGAATTCCAAAAGGTTTCGTTCATTAACACAGCATAGCCCAAAATACCATGCTGGGTGATGGTCATATGTTTCTGTACTTTGTAAAAACCTTTTGAGTAAATATTCGATGCTGTATTTTCCTGCGCGTCAATCGCATGCTTCTCTAAATCTGTAAAAACCTCGCTAAAGGAAATGGGCATAGGCGTTGCTTTGACCACTTCAAATTGCTTTTCCAATGTCTTACTAGGCATCGTTCGCACACGTAAGCCCTGTAAATCCTTAAATGTATGGATAGGATGATCAGAAGAGGTTAAATGCTTAAAACCATTGTACCAAAAGCCAAGTCCCTTAATATGAAACGGCTCTAGTTCGTTGACTAATTGTTCACCTATAGAACCCGTCAGAACCTCCTTGACTTCATCATCTGTCTTAAATAAATAAGGTAAATCCAATACCTGCCAATTAGGAACATAAGCGGTCATCTTCGAAAAAGTAGGAATAATCATTTCTACGTCTCCCTTTTGTAAAGCCTGGAACTCATTTTCATCATTGAATAAAGAAGAATTTGAGTAGACATGTACTTTAACTTTCCCATTTGTTTTTTCTTCTACTAGCTCAGCAAATTTATTGGCCGCTTGTCCTTTAGGCGTATTCTCAGCAACTACATGACTCAAATGAATCGTTATTTGTGTGTCTAACCCATTTTGCTCATCATCATAGGGAAGTGGCTTGGCAAAGAGTAATCCTTGCTGAATACTAATGGTAACGATTAAAGAAAAGACAGTAATCATCGTTCCTATAATAAATTTTTTCATTGAATACACCCAATTTATTCGTATTTTCTGATGTTTTTGTTATTCTAACATATGGAGTACGCTAAAATATAGTAGGAGGGAGGCGGCCATCTTGAAATTTCAAAAGTTATCGATGCAGAGAAAAATCATGTCACTGACGTTTTTTATTCTGATGCTTTCCTTTAGTATTGGTGGTACTTTCTTATTAGGGTTTGTGATGAATGAACAGAAAACAAAACTAAGTGATCAAGCACTACTAGTGGCCAAAACCGTCTCACAGCTTCCTGAAATAAAAACGTATATTGCTAGCGAAAATCACCTCGAGGCCATTCAACATATTAACCCTGTAGTAGAAGAAATCCGTGATATCAATGGAGCAAAGTATATTGTTGTTCTTGATATGGAACGTCGAAAATATTCTCACCCCAATAGCCAGGAACTTGGTCGAATATCGCAATCGGGTGATTTAAACGCTGCGTTTTCTGAGCATTATTATACGTCGATCGCTCGTGGAGAGCATGGTGATATGGTGCGTGCATTTGTACCGATTATGAATCAAGAAGGTCAACAAATCGGTGTTACGGTAGTGGGGTTCAGTGTACTTACAGTAGTGGAATTACTACAATCAATGGAAACAGAGCTGATGATTACTGTTCTATTATCTTTAATCTTTAGTGTATGGGGTGCACGAACTTTAGGGCTTCATATGAAGAAGCAAATGTTTGGATTAGAGCCTCATGAAATTGCCAAAATGTATGTGGAGCGTACAGAAACATTTAATGCCATGCATGAAGGCATCATTGCCATCGACAATGATTTAACCATCACAATTTTTAATGAAAAAGCTTGTGATATATTAGGTGTTCATGAAAAACCCTCTGTACTAATTGGTCAGAAAATCTTTCATGTCCTGCCTGATACACGACTTCCAGAAATTTTAGAGCTAGATCAGCCATTATTTAATCGTGAGCTATATATTAATAATCATAGTATTATGAGTAACCGAATTCCGATACAGGTTAATGGGGAAACCGTCGGGGCAGTAGCCATGTTTAAAGACCGTACGGAAGTGAAAAAGCTTGCAGAAGAACTAACGGGCGTTCGAGCTTTTGTCCAAGCTCTGCGCGTACAAACGCATGAGCATAAAAATAAACTGCATACGATAGCAGGTCTTTTACAGCTCGGTCATCATGAACAGGCACTCACTTATATAACGCAAGTGAAGGAAGAACATGATGAAATCACGAATTTTTTAAATGAACGTATAAAAAATGAAAATATTTCTGGGCTATTGCTTAGTAAAATTTCTTATGCTAAAGAACAAGGAATTCGACTAGAGATTGATCGTGAAAGTCGATTAACATCCTTCCCACCTAATTTGGATCATCATGATTTCGTTATTCTATTTGGTAATTTAATCGAGAATGCATTTGATGCATTAAAAGATGTACAGGTTGAGGAGAAAGTGATTCATGTTTCAGTAGATGAAGATGAGGATGTCCTTGCGATTTTAGTAACGGATAACGGTGTTGGCATGACGGAAGAGGTCAAACAGCACATATTTGACAATGGTTATTCTACAAAAGAGAAAAACTACCGTGGAATAGGGTTGTTCCTAATAAAAGAAATCGTTGAAAAAGGACAGGGTGATATTGAAGTCATCAGTGAACCCAACAAAGGGACAAGTTTTTTAATCACCTTTTATTATTCATAATTGGATGGAGGGCAGACAGTGGCACAAATCAAAGTATTATTAATTGAGGATGATCCAATGGTGCGAGAGGTAAATCGTCAATTTATTGAAAAGGTAGAACATTTTCAAGTGATTGGACAGGCATCTAATGGCTTAGAGGGCATTACACAAATTCGTCATCATCAGCCTGATTTAGTCTTTATGGATATTTTTATGCCCGAGCAAGATGGTATTACGAGTTTACGCAAAATACGCGAGCTGGATTTACCAGTGGATGTCATCACTGTAACGGCTGCGAATGATATGGAGACGGTGAAACAGGTACTGCATCTAGGTGTCTTTGATTATATTATGAAGCCATTTTCATTTGAACGAGTCAAAGGGACACTTGACAATTATTTACGCTTTAAGAAGCAAACACAAATAGAACGAGAGCTTACACAGGGAGAATTGGATCAGTTATTTCATTATCGTGATGAAAAAAATAACATAGAGCTATCACATACACTACAATCAGAGAAAAATCTTCCAAAAGGTTTTAATCGTACAACACTCGAAAAGGTGGTGCACTTTTTACAATCGGTAGATGGTGCATCGGCTGAAGAGGTAGCAAGTGGAATAGGAATTGCCCGTGTAACGGCCAGAAGATATTTGGATTATTTAGAGAAGCAAGAGGAAATTACAATGGATGTCCATTATGGAGGCATTGGTCGCCCTATCAACTATTATTTTAGTAAATAGAGAAAATCCTGATTGTCATCATGGCAACCAGGATTTTTTAGCTGTTAATTAATAAGGCAAAATTTTATCAACAGGTGTTGGTGTTTTAATTTTCGGCAGGATTTTATTTAATGTTACCGTACGCTTAATCTCGTGTGTAGAAGGGTCATTTTCATCAAATTGATCAAGGAAGGAAATAACCTCTTTTACAATCGGTGTTGGCGTAGAAGCACCTGCTGTGACAGCTACAATGTTAATGCCTTTTAACCATTCTACTTTTAGCTCTGAAACGTCAGCAATTCGATAGGATGGTGTTCCTGCAATTTCTACAGAGACTTGTGTTAAACGGTTGGAGTTATTTGATTTAGGATCACCTACAACAATTAGTAAATCCGCTTCTCCTGCTTGCTGAGCAACAGCTTCTTGACGAACCTGTGTAGCTAAACAAATCTCTTTGTGTACCTCTATATGTGGGAACTTTTCTTTTAAACTATCCATTAAATGGGCGACATCCCATTGACTCATTGTCGTTTGATTTGTGACAAGTAATTTATCGTTCGTTAATTGTAACGCATCAATATCAATAGAGGACTGCACTAAGTGGACATGATCCGGAGCAACGCCAATGGCACCCTCTGGCTCGGGATGTCCTTTTTTACCAATGTAAATAATATCATAGCCTTCTGCAGATTTTTCGCGAATTAAATCGTGAGTAACTGTTACATCAGGACATGTAGCATCAATGGACACTAAGCCTTTTCGCTTCGCAATTTCACGAATTTCTGGTGAAACACCGTGTGCTGTGAAAATGACCGTACCTGTTTCAACTTGCTCAATAATTTCTTGGCGGTTTTCACCATCTAACGTGATGATACCATCCTCTTCAAACGCGTCTGTGACATGTTTATTATGCACAATCATCCCTAAGATGTAGATAGGTCTTGGTAATGTTTTATCAAGTGCGGCATTACGTGCGATCACCATCGCATCGACAACACCGTAGCAATAGCCACGTGGATTAATTTTCAATACTTGCATGGTTGTGACTCCTTTCAAGCTTACCTATCTACATTATAACGGACAGGGACGGTGAATACAAAGAAACGTTCATTTACATAGGTGGTTGGAAAATACGTGGTTTGGATGGAAGTGGTTCAGCTGGCGTAAATGATGCACTTTGCCTAGATGATCGTCTACTTCCAGTAGCGGCCTTACTATCACTACCTGCTGCTTCAGCGCCAGCTCCAGCGGAAGGAAGTCCTTGGAATCCTTTGTACAATTTTAAAAGAGATGGAATATTTTTCACCATCGGCATGGCTTGTTGGATATAAGGGGTATAGGTTTTAGCCGTATTGAATAAACTGTTGGCTTGCTGTAAAAACGAACCGACTTTCGAAGCTTCTTGCACAGGTGGCATCGGCATTTGCCCTCCAAAGGAACCTATTCCATTAGCCATTGGAAAGCCGCCTGGAATTCGTGGTGGAACAGGGAAGCCTCCAGGCGGAAAAAAGGACTGTGGCGACATCTGTGAAGGTGTTGGCATGGGCATGGGCATTCTCATGCCACCCGGATACATAGGGTATGGATAAGGTTGTCGAAATACCATAATGATCTCCTTTCTACTTGTTTTTCATTGATGACATACCTGACTATAGCTATGATATGCAAAGGCTAATGGTGGGGTGCGATAATTTCTAAGGCGAATTCATCAATGAAAGAGCAGAAGTGCAAATAAACCTTCTGCTTCGATCTTCTTATTTTATTCATCTTCATGATAGCGAAGCATTCGATAGCCGACTCGCACATGTGTCTGTATAAGTTTAGGCTGTGCTGGGTCGGCTTCTATTTTTTTTCGAAGTGTTGCCATAAAAACTCGTAAACTTGGAATATCTGATTGAAGGGCATTATGCCAGATTTCTTTTAAAATAAAATTATGGGTTAGAACCTTTCCAACATGCTTGGATAAAACAACTAAAAGTTTATATTCAATAGGTGTGACATGTATTTCTTTTCCATTCACTAATACTGTTTGATTGACATAATTGATTTGAAGATAACCATTGGTAAATGTTGAACTTTCCTGTTCAGGTGGATGTTCATAGGCTGCTCTGCGCAATGCTACACGAATTCTTGCTAATAATTCTTCCACACTAAAGGGCTTCGTGACATAATCATCTGCACCTGCATCCAAAGCGTTAATTTTATCATATTCTTCCCCACGCGCACTGACGACAATAATGGGCGTTTGAGTCCAACTTCTAATTTTTGTAATAAGCTCTACACCATCCATGTCCGGTAGTCCTAAATCTAAAATATAAACATCTGGTTTCATGGTAATAGCTTTTTGAAGTGCACTGTTCCCATCTTGAGCAATGTCGAATTCATAATGCTGGGTAGATAATGTCATTTTAATTAAATTGGCAATGGCCACATCATCTTCTACTACTAGAATTCGTTTATTCATCAAATTTCTTTACTCCTTTTTCAGTGAAAAGTTAAAAATTGTTCCTTGCGGTTTATTATCTGAAACAGTTATGTGACTACCATGTAACTTTAAAA
The DNA here is from genome assembly GCF_038630755.1 of Lysinibacillus sp. FSL K6-1151. Taxonomy (NCBI): domain Bacteria; kingdom Bacillati; phylum Bacillota; class Bacilli; order Caryophanales; family Bacillaceae; genus Lysinibacillus; species Lysinibacillus sp. FSL K6-1151. Next base: position 3,052,351 of record NZ_CP152040.1, on the reverse strand, counting down.
TTGTTTGACACAGTGCTAAGCCTAGCCCCAGTCCTCGTCTACTATCACTGCGTTGGACCTTGCCAGTCGTAAACGGCTCAAATAAGCTACCTTTTAAGGAATCATCAATTCCTGGCCCATTATCCGAAATGCTGAAATTTACTAAACCATCACATTCCTTCACCGAGATAGTAATGTCACTGCCTGGAGGGGTGTAAGTCAATGCATTATCAATGATATTGACGAAAACCTGTATAATCAATCTAGCATCCATTAGGCTCAATAAAAATTCTGGTTCTATTTGATAGGATATTTTATGAGAATTGTTTTGGTGAACAACATGGGAAAGAGCCTCTTGAATAATATCTTCTACTAATTCCATTTGCATTTCTAAAGCAAATTGTCCATCCTCTAGCTTAGAAACAGCTAGTAAGTTTTCTACCATTTGGACAAGCCATTTTGAATTATTAAAAATATCCTCATATAATTTGTTTTTTTCACTATCAGGTATTAATGATGCATTATTCAGTAAGATATCCGCATTTCCAGAAATAGCAGTAAGCGGTGTTCGAAGGTCATGGGATATGGCCCGTAACAGGTTAGCTCGCATCTGCTCCATTTCAGCCTCTCGCGCTACTTCTTCATTGAGCTTCTGTAAATACCATTTATCCATTGCGAATGAAAAATCATTAATGATGGCGTGCAAAATATTGCGTTCAAATGCAGGTAGAGGCAATAATTTAGACAGTGCAATACCAATAACCCCCTTAACATGACTATTAGAAATAACAGGTATATAGTAAGCACTCACTTCAGGAAATATATCTGTTGATACACCAGCTACATGCTTATTATTCGTCACCCAGCTCACGACGCCATGCTCGTTTGGATTATTGAAAAGTGTAGCTATTTTTTGATTTTCTATTGCAGATATTTTCTCCGTTCGGAAAAAAGTAGATTTCCCAATTACCTGATTGTCTATTTCAAAAAATTGCACAGGTTTTTCTACTAATTTGACAATTTGAGTCATACCTTCCGTAATAATTTCTTCGATAGACTTTGCGTGTTGCAGTCTCCGATTCGTTTCAAGGAGTACTTCCATTCGATAAGATTTCCGTATGGCTATAGTAGTTTGCGCCTTGATCTTTTTCGTTAAACTACTTGTAATTACACCAGAGAGAAACATGATAAAAAAAGTCATAGGATAGTCACGATGATACGCATCAAATGAAAACCGTGGCTCTGTAAACAAATAATTAAAAAGTAAAACAGCAACGATAGAGCTAATAATGCTCATTATCCATCCTGATGACCAAATAGCAAGAATGAGAACACCTAGAATATAAATGGTTATAATATTAGGCTCACTAATATCAATGGAATACAAATATAAGCCGACTATGGATATTACGCTAAATACGATAAACATTTTAAATAGATCAAGCCATTCAAATGCCAGTTTATTTTTGATACTAGGAAAGTAGAATTGTTCATTTTCTTGATCTGGCACTATGTGTATAGATAAATTCGGCACATATTCGTTAAGGCGATCACTAATTTTGGTGTTTGGCTGCCACCATTTTTTTCTCATACTTGTTCGACCGATGACAAGTTTAGTGACACCACTAACTTGAGCATAGTTGGCAAGGGCTGCGGCTACGTCATCTTCTTGAACAATGACAACATGACCGCCAAGCTGTTCAACAAGTTTGATGTGCTGTTGTAAGCGTTCTGAATCGGCGTGATTTCTTTCATGTGCCTGCATGTTTTGAACATAGAGAGCGGTAAATTTGCCATGTAAGGCTTGTGCAAGCCTTGCAGTAGTTCGAATCACTTTTGCATTTGTAGGAGAACTACTGATTCCTACAAGTAAGTGTTCTTCAATTTGTACATAATTTCTGACAGATTCGTTACTGTTTAATTGTTGATAGTTGATTGTATCGGCTGTTCGTCGTAATGCGATTTCCCGTAGTGATACTAAATTTTGTCTGCGGAAAAAAGAATGTAAAGCTTTCTCTGCCTGTTGCTTGACATATACCTTTCCATCTTGCAGACGTTGAATTAATTCGTCTGGTTCAATATCGACCACTTTTATTTGTGCAGCTTGATCAATTAAATAATCAGGAATACGTTCTCGCACTTTAATCTCAGTGATTTCTTCTACTAAATCATGAAGACTTTCAATATGCTGAATATTTACAGTTGTAAAAACATGTATCCCTTTAGCAAGTAGTTCTTCAACATCTCCAAAACGCTTCTTGTGCCGCATCGTTGGCACGTTAGAATGGGCCAATTCATCGATCAGGACAATTTCTGGTTGGCGCTGCAATACGGCATCTATATCCAATTCCTGAAATATTTTTCCCTTGTAGGCTATTATCTTTGTAGGAATTTGCTCAAGTCCTTCTAGTAATGCTAACGTTTCTGGACGAGGATGCGGCTCCACATAGCCAACCACTACATCTTTACCGAGTTTTTGTGCCTGATGTGCCGCATCTAACATGGCATAAGTTTTACCTACCCCTGCAGCATAGCCGAGAAAGATTTTTAATTTCCCTTTAGTTTGTTCCTCCTGTTGAAGCCTCGCAAGAAACATCTCTGGAGTTGGGCGTTTATCTTCCATCCTCTTTCACCTCATTTGTATTATAGCGTTAACTTCCATTAAGAAAGTGTAAAGATTTTGCTTCTTTATCCTTTCTTAATAGAAAAAAGGATTTCCTAACACTACATTAATTTGAAAGTCAGTATGATGAGAGCATCCTTAAGGAGAAGAGGTGTTACGATTGATGGATTTTTTTATGATGGGCTTACTAATCATAAGCTTTGCTTGTGTTTTGGCGTTAACAGTATGGTGCTACAAACTAGTAGAAGAGTAACGAGGAGGAAGTCAATTTGTGGATTTTTATGGGAGTAGTACTAGTATTTCTATTTGGTTATTTAGGGCATGCATTACTTTATCCAGAAAATTATTAAAGGCTGGGGGGACACACTATGTGGCAAATAGCCATCGTACTCATTATCTATCTACCGCTCGTTATTTTAACGGGTCATTATTTATATCGAGTAACATTACAACAAAAAACTTGGCTTGATCCTCTATTAGATAAAGTCGACGCAGCAATTTATAAAGTTTGCGGCATTAAACGACTTGATATGACGGGCAAAGAATATGTACTTTCATTAATTATTTCAAATGCCATGATGGTGTTTGTGGGATATATAATACTACGCATTCAAGCATTACTATTTTTAAATCCAAATAATATTGACAACATGGAAGCTACTCTTTCGTTTAACACAATTATTTCTTTTATAACGAATACAAATCTTCAACACTATAGTGGTGAATCTGGACTCAGCTATCTATCACAGATGCTAGTCATTACTTTTATGATGTTTACATCAGCAGCTACAGGTTATGCCGCTTGTATGGCTTTCTGTCGTAGATTAGTAGCTAAAACAGATACGATAGGGAATTTTTTTGTCGATTTTGTTCGTGTTATTACTCGTATTTTAATGCCTTTTTCCATTGTTGTGGCTCTTATTTTAGTATCTCAAGGATCACCCCAAACCTTCAATGGCAATCAAACAGTACAAACAATAGAGGGTAAATTGCAAGATATTGCACTTGGACCTATTGCTTCTCTTGAATCTATTAAACATATAGGGACAAATGGTGGTGGTTTTAACGGAGCCAATTCAACCACACCTTTTGAAAATCCGACCGTTCTTTCAAATATAGTAGAGATGTTATCTATGATGTTATTACCAGGGGCATGTGTCGTCGCTTTTAGTCTGATGGTTGCCTACAGAAAAGAGAAAACTATTTTTGGAAAACAGGGGTTAGCTATTTTTACGGCAATGAGTATATTGTTCCTCGTAGGATTAGTGACTGTGTACATTGCAGAGAAGGCTGGTAATCCATTCATTAGTGAACTCGGCATTACACAGGAGCTTGGGAGTATGGAAGGAAAAGAAATACGCTTTGGGGTAGCACAATCGGCATTATTTACGACTGTAACGACTGCATTTACTACAGGGTCTATTAACAATATGCATGATACTTTAACGCCACTTGGTGGTCTAGTACCTATGTTTAATATGATGCTCAATGTTGTGTTCGGAGGCAAAGGAGTTGGCCTGATGAACATGATGATGTATGTCCTGCTGACCATTTTCATTGCCTGTCTAATGATTGGTCGATCTCCACAGTTTTTAGGTAAAAAAATCGAAGAAAAAGAAATGAAATTAATTGCTCTTTGTATTCTAATTCATCCTGCTATTATTTTGCTCTTTTCAGCACTTGCGGTTGCAACACCATCTGGAATAGCTGGAATAACGAATCCAGGGGCACATGGATTATCACAAGTTCTATATGAATTTGCCTCTGCCTCTGCCAACAATGGCTCTGGCTTCGAAGGTTTAGCGGATAATTCAACCTTTTGGAATATAACAACAGGTTTTGCTATGTTCTTTGGTCGTTATGTAACTATAATTATTCAATTAGCTATCGCTTCTTTACTTGCTAATAAAGTAAGGCATAGCGATTCAGTAGGGACATTAAAAACGGATACGACAACTTTTACTTTTTTACTTGTGGCTGTCGTTTTGATGATTGGTGCGCTGACATTTTTACCAGCTTTAGCACTTGGTCCAATTACAGAGCACTTACAACTTTATTCTTAATGAGGAGAGACACATATGGAAACAGCAAGAAAAAGTTTTATGACTGGCGTCATACTAAAAAGAGCATTAATAGATGCTTTTAAGAAATTTAGCCCCATATATATGCTGAAGAATTCTGTTATGTTTGTTGTGGAGGTAGGATTTTTGTTCGTGTTACTATTAGTTCTTTTTCCAAATTTGTTTGGTAATGAGAGTGGAGAACATGCACGATTATATAATGGTATTGTAGCTATTATTCTATTTGTTACGATTCTATTTGCCAATTTTGCAGAGTCGATTGCAGAAGGAAGAGGGAAAGCACAGGTCCAAACATTAAAAAAAACAAAGACAGTGACACAGGCACGTGTTTTGCTAAATGATGGTTCTGAAATTTTTAAACTGGCACATGAATTAAAAAAAGGAGATATGGTGTTAGTTCAAGCTGGAGAGGTCATTCCCAATGACGGGGAGGTCATTGACGGAATTGCTACTGTAGATGAATCCGCAATTACAGGTGAATCTGCTCCTGTAGTGAAAGAACGGGGCGGAGATTTTTCGTCAGTTACGGGCGGGACGACGGTGACAAGTGATTGGTTGATAATCGAAATTACTTCCATGCCTGGTGAATCATTTCTAGATAAAATGATAACGCTTATTGAAGGAGCTAGTCGCAAGAAAACACCAAATGAAATAGCACTTAACACACTTCTTGTAAGTTTAACGATTATTTTTCTATTAGTTGTGGTGTCACTCTACCCAATGACAACTTATTTAAATGTGCCGATTTCTATCGCTACATTAATTGCCCTGACAGTTTGTCTAATTCCGACAACAATTGGTGGATTATTGTCGGCGATCGGAATTGCAGGAATGGATAGAGTAACACAATTTAATGTTATTGCGATGTCTGGTAGAGCGGTAGAGGCATGTGGAGATGTAGATACATTAATCCTAGATAAAACAGGAACGATCACGTATGGAAATCGCATGGCAGCTGAGTTTTTACCAGTAAAAGGGGTGGAAACTAAGGATTTAATTCGAGCTGCATGGCTAAGTTCTCTAACAGACGATACACCAGAGGGGAAATCTATTTTATCATTGGCCACCCAATTAGGGGTAAATACGGACAGTGAAGAAAACATGATTAAGTCAAGTGAGCATATTCCATTTACCGCACAGACACGAATGAGTGGTTTAGATACACTAGATGGCACTAAAGTTCGAAAGGGAGCCACTGATACGATAAAAAAAGAATGTATGAAAGCAGGTCATAGCATTCCTAGCAATTTGGATCAATTGGTTCAACAAGTGTCTTCTGTTGGTGGGACACCACTGTTAGTAGCGTTAAACGATAAAATTTTAGGGGTCATTTATTTAAAGGATGTCGTCAAGGCTGGACTGAAGGAACGCTTTGAACAACTTCGTGCAATGGGCATTAAAACGATTATGTGTACGGGTGATAATCCACTTACTGCAGCAGCAATCGCAAAGGAAGCGGGCGTAGATAGCTTTATTGCAGAAAGTAAGCCAGAAGATAAAATCCAAGTGATTAAAGACGAGCAGGCACAAGGTAAAGTTGTAGCGATGACGGGTGATGGTACGAATGATGCGCCAGCACTGGCACAGGCGAATGTAGGGCTTGCCATGAATTCAGGAACCAATGCAGCAAAGGAAGCTGCGAATATGGTTGATTTAGATTCAAATCCAACTAAAATTATTGAAGTTGTCGAAATTGGCAAGCAGTTGCTAATGACTCGCGGTGCTTTAACTACATTTAGTATTGCAAACGATATCGCAAAATATTTTGCTATTATTCCAGCTATGCTAATGGTTGCTGTACCTGAGATGAAAGCATTAAATATTATGAATCTCAATTCACCTACTAGTGCCATTATTTCTGCCTTAATTTTTAATGCGGTCATTATTCCATTGCTTATTCCAATCGCCATGAGAGGCGTTAAGTATAAGCCAATGAGTGCCGCGAAATTATTGAATAAAAATTTGCTTGTGTACGGTGTTGGCGGAATAATAGCACCGTTTATTGGCATTAAAATCATTGATCTACTAGTAGGACCATTATTTCGTATAGTTGGATTATAGGGAGGAAGCTATATGCGAAAAATTTTTGATAGTTCTAAGCAGGCATTACTTATAACAATCGCCATGTTCATTATATGTGGTTTAATATACCCGTTTGCCGTGACAGCTTTAGCCCAAGGGGTGTTTCATCAACAAGCAAATGGCAGTTTAATCGAAATGGACGGTCAAGCGGTTGGTTCTGAATTAATCGGTCAAAATTTTACTGCTCCAGAATATTTCTGGGGGCGTGTTTCATCTGTTAACTATAATATTTATACGAAAGAGGATATGCTACCAGATGACAATGGCGAAGTGAGCTACAGTGGTGTTAGCTCTGGTACATTTAACTATGCATCAACGAATCCAGAATTGAAGAAACGGATAGAGGCAGATATCGAGAAGTTTTTACTTGCAAATCCATCCGTACAACGACAAGATATACCTTCTGATTTAATGACTGCCTCAGGTTCAGGATTAGACCCACATATTAGTGTGAAGGCGGCACAAATACAAGTGGACCGAATTGCCCAAGCAAGTGGGCTTTCAAAGGAAGAAATTAATAAAATTATAGAGGCAAATATACAAAAACGTACATTAGGAGTATTTGGAGAAAATAAGGTGAACTTCCTTATGGCGAATCTGGAAATTAAGGGGAAAATGGATAAAGTTAAAGATTAAAAAACAGGTAGAGGAAGCCTCTCTACCTGTCTCTCTATATTAAGCTTGTGAATTTACAAGGATTTTAATATGATTTCGCTCTTTCATTAATGCCTCGAAACCCTCTGTCACCACTTCATCAAGTGCAATGCGTTTTGTGACAAGCTTGTCCGCAGGGAAGTAACCTTGTGTCATGAGCTCCATTACTGCTGGGAAAATATCACGGTACGCGATAATTCCTTTGACTGAACGCTCTGATAGAACAAGATTGTTTGGTTGAATAGATGCAGTAGACTCCCAAATAGATACGATGATTGTTTCGCCTTCAAAAGTTGTGGAATCAATGGCTTGTTGTAATACCACTGGAACACCTGTTACTTCAAAGGCAACGTCTACGCCGCCGTTTGTTAATTCATGTAGACGAGCTACTGCATCTTCGTCTTTAGGGTTAATTACGGCTGTTGCACCAAGTTCTAAAGCTTTTGCGGCACGCTCTGCTGAAAGCTCTACAGCATATATTTCTGCTGCGCCTGCTGCACGTAATGCTTCGATCACAAGAAGCCCGATTGGACCTGTTCCAAATACAGCCGCTTTGTCGCCAGCTTTCAATTTACTTTGACGTACTGCATGTAAGGCAACTGCTGCTGGCTCTACAAGTGCCCCTTGTTCATAAGAAAGACCTTCTGGCATTTTGTGAACCATTTTTTCATCTACCATTGTATATTCAGAGAATCCTCCGCCACCGCCTGATAAACCGTGGAAACCTAGGTGTTTACAAATATTGTATTTCCCCTTTTTACACGCTGCACATTCACCACATGCAAGGATCGGTTCAACAACGACAGGATCTCCCACTTTAACGGATGTTACACCATCGCCAATTTCTACGACTTCTCCTGAGAATTCATGTCCCATAACAATTGGTGCGATATCTTTACTTACATAGTGAGGTTGCTCCACTGGAATAAAGATTGGCCCAGCTGCGTATTCATGTAAATCACTACCACAAATGCCTGTCCAATGTACTTTAATCTTTACTTTTCCAGGTGTGATGACTGGTTCTTCAATGTTTTCTACACGGATGTCTTTTGCTTTATACCATCTTGCTGCTTTCATAATCTATCAACCTCCTATAATATCTTACAGCACCATCATAACATGTGGGAAATATGCTAATCATTAGTTCACTATAAATTGACATAAAAATTACATATTACTAGCGTTTTCGAACATTGTTACAGCGCTTTTTTGATTGCATATTCTGCGTATTTCAAGTACCTTTGATAAGGGCTTTGTTACGGTGATTATAAAACACTAAAATTATGTTTATGCTTGTAAGAAATAGGACGTAAATATACCTTAAAGTTCGAATCATGGTACAATGAAAAAGATGTTAGGAGGAACGAATGATGTCAAAATATACTGATTATAATTTTCAGCCATTTTTGCAGGACGCCATTGCAAAACTTGGCTTTACAGAACCGACACCAATTCAAAAAGAAATTATTCCACTTTTATTAAAAGGGAAGAGTGCCATTGGACAGGCACATACGGGAACAGGGAAAACACATAGTTTTTTAATTCCAATTGTTCAACGTATTGATGCAGAAAAACAGGAAGTACAGGCCGTTATTACTTCCCCTACACGAGAGCTGGCACAGCAAATTTTTGATGCTTTAAATCAATTAATAGAAGGAACTGCTATTCAAGCGAAACTATTTATTGGGGGTACGGACAAACAACGCTCCATTGATAAATTAAAAACACAACCTCAAATTGTTGTTGGAACACCTGGACGTATTCGTGATCTTGTTTCAGCACAAGCGTTATTTGTGCATACGGCACCAATGTTAGTTGTCGATGAAGCAGATTTAGCTTTCGATATGGGCTTCATAGAAGAGATTGATGGATTTGCTTCACAGATGCCAGAAAAGCTTGAAATGTATGTTTTTTCTGCAACGATTCCAGAAAAACTTCAGCCATTTTTAAAGAAATATATGGAAGCTCCAGTGCACATCCATATGAATGATAAACGACCAGTGGCAGAAGGTATCGATTTTGTACTTGTGCCAGTGCGCTCAAAATCTCGTAACAAACGTTTATTAGAAGTCATTGAAGGTATCAATCCGTTTTTAGCCGTTATTTTTACTAACACACGTAAAACGGCAGAGCATGTTGCTGGTTATTTAAATGAGCATGGCATCCGTTGTGGCCAAATTCATGGTGATTTAAGTCCACGTGATCGTAAAAAGATGATGAAGCAAATTCGTGAACTCGACTATCAATACATTGTTGCTACTGATTTAGCGGCACGTGGTATTGATATTCAAGGAATTTCTCATGTTATTAACTATGAAATTCCAGAGGACTTGGAATTCTTCATTCACCGAGTTGGACGTACAGCACGTGCAGGCAATAAAGGAACAGCCATTACTTTATTTGAACCGTCTGATGAGGATGCAGTAGTTCGTGTCGAAAAAATGGGCATTCCATTTGTGCAAAAAGACGTAAAAGATGGCGAATGGTCTGAGTTAAAAGAACGTCACGCACGTAAAAATCGAGTGAAGCAAGAGAATGAAATCGATGTGAAAGCGAAAGCGTTAGTGCGTAAGCCTAAAAAAGTTAAACCTGGCTATAAACGTAATATGAAATGGGAAATGGAAAAAATAAAAAAACGTGAACGTCGCTTAAAAGCACGAGGTAAAAAATAAGGGGGCTTTTACATGTTACTTGGCTCACATGTTTCGATGAGTGGGAAAGAAATGCTGCTTGGCTCTAGTAAAGAGGCACTATCTTACGGTGCTAATACATTTATGATTTATACAGGAGCTCCGCAAAATACGCGTCGTAAAGCCATTGCGGATTTAAACATTATGAATGGTCTCCTGCATATGAAAGAGCACGGCATGACGAATATTGTTGTGCACGCACCTTATATTATTAATATCGGCAACACAGAAAAACCAGAAACATTCCGCCTTGGGGTTGATTTTCTACAATCTGAAATTGAACGTACAGCAGCACTGGAAGCAACGCAAATTGTTTTGCATCCTGGTGCTCACGTCGGTGCTGGTGCTGACGCTGGGATTGCGAAAATTATTGAAGGCTTAAATGAGGTATTAACACAAGACTATCCCGTTCAAATTGCTTTAGAAACAATGGCAGGGAAAGGGACAGAATGTGGACGCTCCTTTGAAGAGCTTGCGAAAATTATAGATGGCGTCACTCATAACGAACGTCTTTCTGTCTGCTTTGATACTTGTCATACACATGATGCTGGCTATAATATTGTGGAAGATTTTGATGGTGTATTAAACGAATTTGATAAAATTATCGGTGTGGATCGCATTAAAGTCTTGCATATTAATGATTCAAAAAATGTGCGAGGTGCTGGTAAAGACCGTCACGAAAATATTGGCTTTGGTCATATTGGCTTTGATGCCCTAAACTATGTGGTGCACCATCCGCAATTGATGAATGTTCCTAAAATTTTAGAAACACCATTTGTGCCGCTAAATAGTGATGCAAAATCTAAGGTAGCTCCGTATAAAGTTGAAATTGAAATGCTACGAAGTGGTACATTTAAGCCTGAGCATATTGAAGCGTTAAAAGGCTAATACCCGATATGGAGCAAGATAAAGAAGCCCGAAATCAGTATAGTACACTGATTTTGGGCTTCTTTTTACTTTGTAAACAATGCAATGAGTTGACGAGAGCGCTTTCTTCCTAAAACCGCCTCAACTTCTACTAGAATGTCCTTTGGAATGCCTAAAAAAAGCCAAGAAAATGAGAATTGCTCCAAATAAGGTCGAAGTTTTTTGACTTCCGAAGTCGTAATGTTAAAGCCTTCTTCACGAGCAATCGCGACAATTTCCTTATCTGTGCTTTGTGACAATTGCTGTAAAAATTGAATACTCAAAGTCAATCCTCCTTTATCGCGTTTTATTTTCATGACATCATGTACACACGCGCAATCAGCCCATTCGAAAAAGCATCTGTCTTCTTTTCTTTACAAAAACTGCACTTTCCTTTATACTTACAATTTGTAAATCGTAATGATTTTGAATTAGAAAGAAGCGATCATGCATGAAAACAACACTTATTGATATTGAAAATGTGTCATTTCAATATGACTATACACACGTTTTAAAAAACATCTCTTTTCGTGTAGAAGAGGGTGATTTTTTAGCACTTCTCGGTCCGAATGGTTCTGGGAAATCAACGCTATTAAAAATCATTTTAGGTTTATTAAAGCCTTTGTCTGGAGAAATAAAATTATTTGGTGAACCAAGTGCAACCTTCAAGCATCGTGAATGGATTGGCTATGTTTCTCAAAAATCTAATGCCTTTAATTCTGGATTCCCAGCAACTGTGCAAGAGGTCGTGAAAAGTGGATTAACGAAAAAAATAGGGCTCTTTAAAAGACCAGGGCGAGATGCTAAAGGGAAAGTTCAAGCAGCTTTAAAAGCAGTTGGCATGGATGCTTTTATGCATCGTAACATTGGCGAGCTATCTGGTGGACAACAACAACGCGTCTTTATTGCAAGAGCTTTAGTTAGTGATCCAAAACTACTCATTTTAGATGAGCCAACTGTCGGCATTGATCATGAGAATGTGCAGTCATTTTATGATATGCTGGCGAAATTGAATCGGGAACAAGGAATTACCATGATTCTTGTCACACACGATGTCGATACGGTATCGAATCGCATTAGCCATGTGGCATGTTTAAATCAAACCATTCACTTCCACGGCTATAAAAATGACTTTGATAATATCTCCCAGGATGCGCTAGACGCTTGGTATGGTCATTCCGTGAGAAAGATTCATTAGAAGGAGTAGGCACCATGATTGAAGCAATTTTAAACTATGAATTTTTACAAAATGCCTTTTTCTCTGGATTATTAATTGGCATTCTTGCTCCATTATTAGGTGTGTTTATTGTTGTACGAAGGTTATCCTTAATTGCGGACGCTTTGTCACATGTAACACTTGCAGGAATTGCGGGGAGCTTATATATCAGTCAATCTGTAACAGCCTTAGCCATGCTCAATCCTATTTATCTAGGAATACTAGCCTCTGTTAGTGGCTCTATTTTAATTGAGCGTCTAAGACGTTTGTATAAACACTATGAGGAGTTGGCCATTCCCATCATTATGTCAGGTGGTATCGGCATAAGTGCCATCTTCATCTCACTGGCTAGTGGCTTTAGCACAGATTTAATGAGCTATTTATTTGGCTCGGTATCTGCAGTGTCACGCCAAGACTTATGGGTTGTAATCGGAATTGCAGCTGTTGTCATTGTCTTTTTGTTTTTATTTTTTAAAGAATTATTTGTTTTATCTTTCGATGAGGAATATGCAAAAGCTAGTGGACTGCCGGCACGTTGGGTTCATCTTTTATTTATGATTGTGACAGCACTTGTCATTGCAGCAAGTATGCGCATAGTAGGGATTTTACTTGTGTCATCATTAATGACGTTACCTGTTGCAGCTGCAATGCGCTTGGCAAAAGGCTTTAAGCAAACGATCATCTATGCTATCCTCTTTGGAGAAACGGCTGTCTTAATTGGTCTAATTAGTGCCTTTTATATGGATTTAGCGCCGGGTGGTACGATTGTTGTCACTTCGATTTTGATTTTGTTACTGGTAATCCTAGGAAAGAAAGTAGCGTTTAAAATGGCTGCAAAGCAGGGGGAGGTAGCGCAATGAATGTTTCAAGAGCGTGGGAAATATTAAAAGAAAATGGCTATAAAAAAACAGATAAACGGGAGTTACTATTAGATATGTTTGCTGCAACAGATAAATATCTGACAGCCCGTGACTTATTGGACGTTTTAAAAAAAGATTTTCCAGGAATGAGTTTTGATACTATTTATCGCAACCTTGCTACTTTTGTGAAGCTGGGGATTTTAGAAGAAACGGAGCTATCAGGAGAACGTAACTTCCGTATGCACTGTGAATCTGCCCATCATCACCATCATTTCATCTGTATGGACTGTGGCAACGTCAAAGAGCTGAATCTTTGCCCAATGGAAATGCTAGGAGAAAAATTGCCTGACTATGAAATTGAAAATCATAAGTTCGAAATATATGGCAAATGTCCAGATTGTAAGCATGAAACGCTGTCAAATTAAAAGACGACAGCGTTTTTTCTATGTAGAAAGAGGGTAGTACCTATATAGGGCTACCCTCTTAACTTATTAAGCTACTGCTACTCTACGGATCGCAACAATTTTATTACAATCTACAATTAAAGGAGAAGCAGGTGCTGCACCTGGCTCAAGGAAGTATGCACAGCAAGTTCGTGGATCGAAAGAAATGAAAGTCACACCTAAGAAGCTAATACCTCCAGATAAGAAGATATCTAGTGTAGTAGCAAGCTCTAATTTTCTTAATTGTTGACAAATACAACTTCTACAGTTGCTGCTCATTCTTGGTGTACATTTTTCCTCTTTTTGACAAGGACATTTCTCAACTTTACGTTGACAGCATTTTTCAACCTTTTTAGGACATTTACAGCCTTGCCAGTTCATCTGTGTCGTATATCGTTTATCTTCCATCGTCTAGACCTCCCTTCCTCTAGTTTCGTAAGGGTAACCCTTACACTAATAATCTATGTTTGGTGCATAACTAGAGGCTGGCGATATGTCCGATAGGCAGCTTAAAAATCTATATTTTTCTCAAAATCTTTTGCATTGTGTAAAGCCCTAAGCTGAAAAATTGCTATAAATATCTAATTCAAATGATTTGTAGGGGGATAGATTTGCATGATTTTTTTAAACAAAAAACGACGAGTCATTACAGAAACGTAATTCGTCGTCGTTTAGTATAAGTCTATTGATGTTTTTGTTGGAACGCTACCATGAAATCTCGTAAAGCCTCACAAGCCTCAAGAGGCACTGCATTGTAAGTGGAAGCACGACAGCCACCTACAGATCGATGCCCGTTTAGCCCTACAAAGCCTGCTGCCTTCGCCTCTGCAAGGAATTGCTTTTCAAGCTCCTCATCTGCAACACGGAATGTAATGTTCATTAAAGAACGGCTATCTGAAGCCGCATGACCTTTGTAGAAGCCATTACTATTGTCAATGGCATCATAAATCACTTTGGCCTTTAATTCATTGTGTTTTTCAATTGCAGCTACGCCACCTTTAGCTTCTACCCACTTTAACACCTCTCCTAGCATATAGATACCAAATGTCGGTGGTGTATTATACAGTGAATTACTATCAGCGTGTGTTGTGTATTTCAGCATTGTTGGGATATTTTTATTGGCTTTCTCAAGCAGATCTTTGCGAATAATGACGACCGTTACCCCTGATGGACCAAGGTTTTTTTGAGCGCCTGCATAGATGATTCCGAATTTTTCAATATCCACTGGTTTTGACAGAATATCACTAGACATATCGGCAATTAATGGAACATTTCCTGTGTCAGGATAATTTCTCCATTGTGTACCGTAGATCGTATTATTTGATGTGATGTGTACATAGGCATCATCTTCATTGAATTGAATGTCTGCTAAAGCAGGAATATTGCGGTATTGGTTTTCTTTTGTGCTTGCAGCTTCAACAGGTGTACCAAACAATTTCGCTTCCTTAAAAGCTTTTTCAGACCATGAGCCTGATAATACATAGCTAGCTTTTTGCTCAGTTGTTAAGAAGTTCATAGGAATCATTGTAAATTGAAGACTTGCGCCACCTTGTAAAAATAGCACCTCATAGTTTTCTGGAATGGCATAAAGTTTTTTTAATAAAGCAATGGCTTCGTTATGTACTTCGTCGAAAATAGCACTACGGTGACTCATTTCCATAATGGACATACCTGAATCACGGAAGTTTACTAATTGCTCTTGAGCTTTTTCTAATACTTCTTGTGGTAGTGCAGATGGACCTGCGTTGAAATTGTATGCACGTTGTGTCAAAGTGGTACACTCCTTGTTTGGTTAATAACAGAACTTTACTGGATTATACCCCAATTTTCAAGAGAAAAAATAAAATTCTTAATATTTGAGCAGAATAGCGACAGACTCGCAACAAAATGGTCACATTTAAGTCTGTTTTGAAGGTTAAATACGAATGAAAAGAAGTTTTGGTCAAATAAATAAGTTGTATATTTCGTGATTTATACATATTGCTGTGATTTAATTCGTGCAATGTTCGTTTTTGAAGATATGGGAATTATTCTACCATTATAGATAAAATGTATAAGAAGCACCAAAACAAGCAAAATCGATTGCAGTACTCTCTATTTTTGAAGAAAGGGACTTCTTACTTTACGACAGGTAAAGCAAGATTTTGTATAATCATAAGAGAGAATAGGAAAAAGAGGTGTTCAAAATGTTTACAGTAGAGAAAGCTTGTTTAGTGGTTGTGGACGTACAAGGAAAGTTAGCGACAATTGTGGATGACAGTGAAGCGATGATTGACAATGTAGCAAAGTTGGTACAAGCCATGCAAGCACTTGAAGTACCTATTTTATGGCTCGAACAAAATCCAAGTCGTTTAGGTGGAACAGCACTGGATATAGCCCAGCATTTACAAGGGCAACCCATTGCTAAAATGGCTTTTAGTGCTTGCCAGGAAGAGGCATTTGTGGAGGCGATGAAGGAAAGCGGACGTTCACAATTTATTGTCACGGGTATCGAAACACATATATGTGTGTACCAAACGGCGAGACAATTGAAGGAACAAGGATTTGAAGTGGAAGTTGTGGTAGATGCTGTGTCTTCTCGAACAAAGGCAAATAAAGAAATCGGGCTAACTAAGATGAATGCACTTGGTATTTATCCAACGAGCACAGAGATGATTTTATACGAGCTGTTACAACGTGCAGACCATGAACATTTTAAAACAATTTTACAGTTAGTGAAGTAAAAGGAAGTTAAAATTGAAACAATTGGTCTGGAACATGCAATCTTTGTAATAATAATTTTTGCTTTTAATAATAATGTACAAAAATATAATGATTTTATATAAATATGGTAGGTGTTCGATGGGTCTATAGACCTTTTTCGGACATCTTTTTTTATGGAAACAGATACGCGTAGGACACTACTCTTATAAAAGCTTCGCCATTCTAATTATTGTATACTATAATAAAAAGGCGGGATTTCATTATAGGGAAATAACGATTAATGAGGATGATGACAATGCGTAAAAATAATAAATGGTTGCTGTTTATAGGTAGTGTTGTTCTTTTTTTGATTAGTTGTACGGTGAAAGAAGTGACTGTTCAAAAAGAACCTCTTTCACCAACGGAACAGTTTGTTATTCAAGATTTACTGAATGATAAAGGGTTGTTAAGCACAGATTTAACAAACCAAAAGGATTTATTTTTATCAGAATCAGTAGGGTTATGGCTTGCGTACCTATTAGAAAAAGACGATCAAGCTCGTTTCAATGACCAGGTGAATGTCATGAAATCCTATTTTTTAACAAATGATATGATTGTCTGGAGAATAGAGGGCTCAAAAAAAGCTACGGTAAACGCCCTGATTGATGATTTACGAATCATTCGTGTTTTACTGGAAGCAGGTGAAAAATGGCATGATTCGTCTTACATACAATTGGGTAAAAACATGGGAGATCAGTTAGTTCAATATGGGATGAATCAAAATCTATTTGTCGATTATGTGGATGTTTATACTCATGATAAAGCCCAGACACTAACAATTAGCTATATTATGCCTTCTGCTTTCAAAGAAATGGAAAAATATGATGTGTTATCACAACAACAAGTTCAGCATCAGTTAGCAATTTTGCAAAATGCGCCACTCACTGAGGCAGGGTTTTTTCCAAAATATTATGATATTCCTTCTAAGAGCTATGTGTTTGATGAGGAACTACACATGATTGATCAATTGTATACGGCTTATCATCTGGCTTCAATGAATGGAGATACAGCCGCATTTAAAAACTGGCTGTTAAACCTTCTAAAAAGAGACGATAAATTGTATGGTCGATACAATGCACAAACAAACGAATCAACAGTTAGCTATGAATCACCAGCCGTTTATGCAATGGCAGCTCGTTATATGATTGCCTTAAATGAGCAGCAATTAGCACAACAGTTCATCGAAAAAATGTCAGCTTTGAAAGACCCTACAACAGGCTATGTTGATAAAAAAACGCAGTCAACGCATAGTTTTGATAATTTACTACCACTATTAGCAGAAAGGGAGGTAGAAAATGCGTACAACAATGACTAAAAATAGAGCGATTTTGGTATATGGGACCATTCTTATTTTACTCTTGCAAATACCTGCTTATTTTTTATTGCGACAGGATGTTGAAGGCTTATTACTATACATGTTTTTAATGCTCTTACTTGTTCTCACCCTTTGGAGAGGGACGGTATTTGGGCTTATCAGTAGCCTTGTCTTTATTTTTATTACAGGATCAACACTTCTCTATACAGGAATATCTGGATCCATGACATTTTTAAATTCTACCTTCTCTATGCAGATATTTTTCATATATGGCATCATATTGCTGCTACTCATTCTTTGTGCTGGTAAGATGCATGAATTAATGAAAGAACAGGAAAACTATTTAAAAAAGTTGCAAGAAGATGTTAGAAAATATGTAGCGATTGATGTTGAAACTGGATTTGATAATGAGGCACGTATGTATATTAGTGTCAATGAGGAAATGCGACGAGCGGATCGACATAAGCATACCTTTGTTTTTATGGTGTTGAAGATTGAAAATTATCGCAAGTTCCAACAACTTTATGGAGCGAAAGAAGTCCAACATTTATGGCAACAGCTCTCTCAAAGGATTCAACAAACTGTTAGGCAGACAGATAAAAAATTTCGATTTCGTGAAGACCATATCGGCTTACTGCTAATTGATACGACGGATGAGCATATGGAAGTTATTTATGACAAATTGGACCAGGCTTTAAAAAATCACCAATTGTTAAATGAAAAATGGGTGACGCTCCGTTATAAAACAAGCTTTTTTACCTATCATCCACTGAAGGAATCAACATTTGATGAATTATTAGAAGAACTGGAAAGAGAGATGAAAACAAGTGCGCTCTAACTATCGTTTATGGTTCGCCATTGGCATGCTTTGTTTTTATACTTTCATCAACCAAGAGTTGGTCTTTGCAGCCGATTCTGATAAGGACGTAGCTTTGATCTATGTCACAAGTAACCAACAGCCAAATGAGGATGTAATCGCATTGCAAGCCATATTGCAGAGTTACACATCAGTAAATGTTGTTTCGATAGAAGATATCAACAAACAAAAGCTGCAACCATACAAACGCGTCGTTGTAATGAACGCCTACCCAACAAAACTTCCTCCTCAAGCACTGTCTGCACTGAATCAATTCAAAGGGTTCGTACTGTTGATAGGTGACAATGCGCTTCAATTTTCACCCTTTTCCAAATGGCAGGAAGGTCCAGTAGTGGAACTTAGAGCGATAGGAGAAGAAAGTTTACATAGCCCTGTGCGGTGGAACAGTTTACTACCAACCGATGATTCAAAAATAATCCAGAGGGCTTTATCAGTAAACCAATCCTATCCTTTTATCATCAGCAAGGACAAATGGTCATTTATTGGAGAATTCATCAATAAAGATACATGGTCCTATCAATGGCCTGCTATTATAGGCGAGCTTTTACAATTACCCAAGCCACAGATACATCCTGGCTATATTGTGTTAACAGATATTAATATGAAAACAGATGTGCAAAAGTTAAAAGAGGTAGTGATGGGATTTTCTGAAAAAAAAATACCCATTGCTCTTGAAGTCACACCCATTTTCATGGATGAGCATGAAAAAAAATCCTATCACTTGCACGACAATAAAAAATTATTAAGTTATTTGCAACAATTGCAAAAGGAAAATTATCCATTTATTCTTTCATCATCCACTACTATTCCAACTGAAAGAAGTCTTGATTATTTAGTACTTCGTAAAATTTATCCTACAGTCATCAATGGTGATAGCCCCTTATTTAAAGGGAGTATACAACAAGGAAATCAACAATTATATCTATCGAAAATTGACAATCGCATCATTTACCCGATGACGGTTGGGTCTATTGACAGTACGGACAATCTTCCTCTATATCCTGTCCAACAGGAAATAGATCGATTATTAAAAGTGCCTAGCTCCATCATTGGTATTCAATATCCAGCCTATTTAAATGCTTCCTATGTAGAGGATCTTGTAGCTTATTTAAGGGAACATCCACAAATCGAATTTTTCGATTTCCGTCATACGAAACAGCAAGTAACATCAGAGAACGTTTCGATTGTGCAGGATGAAAAGGGTAAACAAACTATTCACTTATCGTTTTCGAACTTAGAACGATTAAAAATTTCATTTGATGAACGACCATTTGAGTTAATATTATGGGCGCTCGTTTTCATTGTTTCCCTATTTGTTACATTATTTTTTATAAGTACCTTACGTTTACGTATCACATTACGTAAGAGATTATTTGAGGAGAGGAAAACAAATGGCTAATACATTATTTTTTATTTCACTTTTCCTCATTTGGATCATGTTACTTTATCATATGTTTTTAATGGAGGGTGGTTATTTACACTTTCGTACATTTGAAAAACCGATTGATGAATGGGCTAAAAAAATGGACAAAGTTCCTTCTGTTAGTATCTTTATCCCTGCTCACAATGAAGCGCTCGTGATCGACCAGACACTAAGGGCCATGTCTCGTTTATATTATCCTAAAGATCAACTAGAGGTGATTGTCATTAATGATAATTCCTCTGATGAAACAGGTGCGATTGCAGAGCAATACGCTAAGAAATTTCCATTTATTCGTGTGATTGAAACAGTAGAGCCGAACAAGGGGAAAGGGAAATCCTCTGCGTTAAATTCGGCACTTGCTGATTCAACAGGCGATATCGTAGTGGTCTATGATGCTGATAATACTCCTGAACGGATGGCAGTTTGGTATTTAGTGATGGGATTAATAAATGATCCGAAAGCAGCTGCTACGGTAGGGAAGTTTCGTGTTATCAACGCAGCGGAAACGTGGTTGACACGCTTTATTAATATTGAAACGATATGTTTCCAATGGATGGCTCAGGGAGGGCGTTGGAAATGGTTTAAGGTGGCTACCATACCTGGCACTAATTTTGCTATCCGGCGCACTGTTTTAGAGCAATTAGGTGGTTGGGATGTAAAAGCATTAGCAGAAGATACAGAGCTGACCATTCGTGTTTATAATTTAGGCTACCACATCCGCTTTTTCCCAAAGGCAATTACATGGGAGCAAGAGCCAGAAACATTAAAAGTATGGTGGAAGCAACGCACAAGGTGGGCAAGGGGCAATCAATATGTAGTGCTAAAGTTCTTGAGTCAATTTTTTACCTTAAAAAGAAAAAGTATTATGTTTGATTTATTTTACTTCTTCTTTACGTATTTCTTATTTTTCTTTGGCGTTATACTATCCAATACTTTGTTTATCATTAATTTATTTTATGATATTGGTTTGACCGTTGGCGATATTGCCCTTGTTTTATGGGTATTAGCCTTTTTACTTTTCCTAGGCGAAGTTATGATTACTTTAAGTATTGAAAAAACAGAAATGAATCGAAAAAATTTCTTCTATGTCATACTTATGTATTTTACCTATTCGCAAATGTGGATCGTGCTAGTCGTTTGGTCATTACTATTAGAAATAAAACGCATGTTTACAGGGCAGGAAGTTCAATGGTATAAAACAGAGCGTTTTTCCAAGCAATCAGATAAAGGAGCAGAATAATGAGAACCAAATTCTTCTATTCATTGTTATTTTGTATTGGTTTTTTATGTTTTGCTAACGATGCAGTTGCGGCAACCATTACCGTGGATGACAACATAATTGCAATAGAGGGCAATCAACAGCAGAAAAAGCCGTTATTAGCACAGCCAATCGAATTACAGGGGCCTTCTTCGTCCAGAGATTTTTACTACAATTTAACTGAGGATGTTCCCTCAAATAATCAACAAGTGACATTTCAAATTCAGCATTCAGAACTACTGATAGCACCGTCCTCCTTCACGGTGAAAGTGGATGATGTAGCACTTAAAACAGTGCCATTGAGAGCCGATTTATTAAAACAAACTGTTACGGTCAATCTTCCAAAAGAAGCACTGTTACAAGGCTCACATAAAATAACAGCTAGTTTTTATGGCATTCTGAAAGAAGGAATTTGCGTCGCTCCAGGCAATGCAGGGAATTGGTTACGCATCGAAATATTATCATCTATTTCAGCATTCAGCGAGGAAAGTCAGGCAGGGTCCTTAACAAGTTATCCTGCTGCATTTTTAGGTTATGAGGGCTATGTCACGACGGTTGTTTTACCGAAGCAGGCCTCTGAAGCCACATTAAACAGTGGCTATCAGCTTGCTGCTTTTTTATCCGAACATGGTGATATAGATGTACAGATTAAACGAGAAGATGCTGTTAGTAAAGCGTCAGGTCCAATCATTATCGTCGGGGCGAAAACCGAATTTAGTACAAGCCTATTGAAAAAAATAGTAAACAACATAAGTGTTACGGATGATGCAATGACACTGACAATGCAGGAACTTTTGAATACAGACTCTAATCGAAAAGTTCAACTTTTAGTGGTAACCTCTTCGAATGCTCAAGTGATACAGGATCGACTATCATTTTTAACCGAAGCAAGACTATTCGAGCAATTAATCGGTAATACAGTAGCGATTAAAGATGTACCGACAGTGGAACAGACATCCGACACAACGATTCCATTCCAGCAATTTGGCTTTGAGGACCGACTTTTATCTAGTCAAGTCACAATGACACCTCATTATTATGTTTCCTTGCCGCAACTAGAGGCAAATAAAGAAGCGACGATGCGATTGATCTTAAAAAAATCTGCTACTATACCGAGCAGTAAAGAGGACGAGGATCGAAAATTAGAATTGATTGCTTATATTAATAATGTGCCACATGCTGTAGATTTACGAAAATTAGAACAAACAACATCAGATATGTACGAGGCGATCATACCGATCCAAACCAACGTGCTTAACAAGCAATCAATGACAGATCTTCAATTTGAGGTAACGGGCTTCCAACTTGAAGATCCGTGTGAAACAACTAATGAGCGATACTGGCTGTATATTGATAGTGACAGCACATTGTCCATTGTAAAAGATACAGCAGAGCCAACCTTTACATTACGTGATTTCCCCAATGCCTTTCATGAAAATACGTTAATGGTCATCCCTAGTAACGAAAATATGGATGATACAAAAATGGTGTCGCTTTATAAAGCATTAATGATGAATGGAAAAATGGCGCAAATCACACTGATGAAGGACAAAAATGTCACAAAGGAAAAGTTACAAAAGCATGCAGTTATTTTTACGGGAGATATGGAGCATCTGACATGGCTGTCACAACATGCTACCACGATTCCGCATACAACTAAGCAGTTCATCAAACAAGGATTTTTACCTGAGGCTATTGGTCAATATGCATTTATAACAAAAAATTTCTGGCAGGTTAATGAGCCTTTACTATGGATTCATTCATTTGGAGATACTCCCATAACGGGAGACTTTTATAGCCATTTAAAAGAGACGGATTCACAGATAGCTGCTGCGATTGAAACAAAAGAAGGACAATTTGTAGTGGCAGTGAATCAGCATGCTAATAACGGCGTTATAAACGTAGATAAAAAAGGTGAGATCTCCTATGTCTTAATTGCGGAATTTGTGGGGCTGATTATTGTCATCGCAGTAATTCTATATATCATTCTTCGCAAAAGGAAGAAAAATCAATTGAAAAAATAAAAGCAAAGTCGCGTGCGACTTTGCTTTTTTATGCAGGCATATCAGTTGGTGTTGGCTTTGCATAGCCTTCTTTATAAGTATCATCAATGACCTGACGAATTTCTTTTAGGCTTTTTCCTTCTTTATGCATTTGTGCGGACTGTACAGCAATCTCTAAGCATACTAAACAACGTGTTCCATGATCATCCCAGACGATGGATCCGTCTTCTCGTTTGTCCTGAATAAAGCAGTTTAAATTACTTTTATGGCCTACTGATTCGCCACAACCGCAATAGCATGGCATCCATTCTAGAACCTCTGTCGATTGTCCTGCAAGCTGATAGACTAAACGAATATTTTCCTGTTTATCGTCTAAAAAGGATGGCAGGACATCAGCCGAAGCGGTTTCTTCCTGTATATCACCTGAAGCTTGTGTATGTCCTTCATGTGAAGCGTCATTAGCTTCATGGTTCGATTCAACACTGTTTTTATCTTTACCACATGCACTTAATAATAATAACGCCAATACAACAAAAATAGAAATCGTTTTCTTCAAAAATAGCGCCTCCTACATGTTTACAATACTTCCATTATAACATCGTTTCCGTAAACATTTACAGGCAGTCTATTTGAAAATCAATGAAATATATCTAATCCACGTGTTTTGTTCATGAAATGTTCCATTTTCTCGCTCAATAATTTCTTTAAGAAAAAGCCGAACAGGATAAAAATGAACCAGAAACCTGCTAAGAAGAGGAGATCCACCCAAACTGTGGACCAAATTATCCCTCCTACAGCTTCACGCATTAATTCTATAGCATACGTAAAAGGTAAAAATGGATTGATTATTTGGAAAAACCTTGGTAATAATTCGACAGGATATGTCCCACCAGACCCTGCAATTTGTAGCACAAGCATCACGATAGCTAATGCTTTCCCTACATTTCCAAAGACGGATACGAGTGTATACACAACGGTTATAAATACGAGACTAATGAAAAGACCAAATAAGATAAAGTAAACGGGTGCTTGAATAGAGCCGTCTACTAAAAATGTATCGCCGATGGTAATAATCAATGTTTGGATAAAAGAAAAAGTTCCAAATGTTAAAAGTCGACCAAAGTATATATCACGAATACTGTAAGATGAATTGCCATGAAGATTCACAGATAATAATGAAATTAACAGTAAACAACCTACCCAAATAGATAGCACAGTGTAAAACGGTGTCATAGCTGTTCCATAATTTACAATAGGGAATAAGCGATGCTCCTGCAGTTTAATAGGTTCCTCAAAGAAATTGCGTTCAGCATTGACGTCATTTTTCAGTAATTGCACAATCTCTGCAATATCGGCTTCCTCTTCTAGTGTCCGCAGTTTAGTCGCTAATTCCTTAATTTTTGAGCTTAAAGTCGGAAATTCCGTTTGTATTTTTTGAATAGCATTATTAGCCGTTCCTAGTGTATTTTTAGCCTGTGACAATTTAGCTGTTGCTTGTGGAATGAATTGCTTTACATCCGTCAGCATAGCCGAAGCATTTGTTAATGTTTGTTTAGCACTAGCTAAGGTGGATCGAATTTGTGGCTCTAGACTATCATTATAATAGGATAAAAATTTCTGCAAATTAGTCGTTGCGTTTTGTGCCATGTTTTGAATAGCGACAATATCCTGCTTGACGACTTCCTTATCAATTGGCTTTACTTGTGCCAGTTTATTTAGTACATCGTCATGTAAAGCATGTAACTGTTGTAATGCGCTAAGAGCGTTTGTCGTGGAATCAATGAAGCTTGGTTGATGCTGTAAGGCTTCACGGATCGTTGTAAGCTGTTCAATGAGTGACTGATTCTCTTCGGCATTATTTTCCTGTAAAGAATTGATAATAGTTGTCAAAGACTTCTCTAATTGCTGTCGTGTTAAGGCATCAGCTTGAATTAATTTTTGCAAAGCTTCAAGCGTTTGAATACTATTAGTGATGTTATCTTTGGCGGTTGTCAATTGCTGTTGCAATGCTTCCTTCGTTTGAGCAAAGGAGGATGGATCTAAGTCGATATTATTGAGCTTATTTATGATATCTGAAAAGTGTTGTGCGATAGTTTGGACAGTGGCTACATCTTGTTTGATAACAGGTGACAGCTCATTAAACAGAACATCCGCTTCATTCACTAAATGTAAACCCTTCTGAATGGTCGTTAAACCATCTGTTGTAAGTTGTTCTACTTGAGGTATTTGTGTAAGTGCTTGATTCAGTAATTGATTTGCATCCTGCCCTTGCGTAGAGGCTTGAGTCAAAAATGAATTGATATCAGGTAAATGCTGTTCGATTGTAAAGACATAGTTTTCAAATTTGCGAAAATCAGGAATGTCACGCTCCATTTCAACGCCAATTGTATTAAAAATGGAAAAAAGAGTGCCGTTGACAGTCGACACAAATTCATTCGAAACTTGCTGTGTAAGGACACTTGCACCTTTACTTGTAATTTTAGGGGCAATAGGATTCTTTTTTTCATTTACATAATAATCGATATGAGCTTTCGTTGGTTGATCGGTTAGAATGGAAGTTAGCTTTTCGGAAAAATCATGGGGGATGACAATGGCAGCGAAGTATTCGCCATTTTTTAATTGTGCCAGCGCTTGTTTCTCCGTCTCTAGCTCCCATGTAAAGCTATTATTAGTACGTAAATTCTCTATGACCTCTTTTCCAACATTGATGGCATCATCTCTAACAGTAGTTCCCTTATCTTCATTGACTATTGCGATCTTCATATTAGCTGTGTGGGCGTACGGGTCCATGGAAGCATAAATATTCAACCATGCGTAAAGAGAAGGCAGGAAAATAAGTCCACCTATAATGACAGCTACGACCCAATTGGTAACAATATTTCGGATATCCTTTGTATAAATTTGAAAAACATGCTGGAACGAGTTTTTCATCTAAATCACCCCACATTTCAAAATTTGCATGATCTCTCATTATGTATGTTCCCAAATATACTTAAAATTATGTTATAAATGTGAAATATCTTCATTTAAAGGCAAATTAGTTTACTAGGTTTTCAAAACACTTTATAATCAAACGCGAATACACTAAAATTAGGCTTTTAGTGTAAAAAAGGAGGTCACTATTTTAGTGAAAAAATTATTAATTATTGGCTCAGTGATTGTTGTATTATTTGCAGCAATTATTGTGCTTACCAATGTCTCAAACAAGAGTAAATTAGAAAGCGCAAACAACCCTTACGGCGATAAAAAGCTAAAACAAGAAACAATCGATCAATTAGACGATAAAAACTATCAAAACATTATGTTACCAGATGAACTAGAAGCTAAAATTGAAGCTGGTGAAGCGGTTAATGCTTACTTCTTCAGTCCAATTTGTGTTCACTGCCAAGCATTTACACCAGTATTAATGCCAGTTGCCGATGAGCTAGGTGTTGATGTTGCACAATTGAATGTCTATGAATATGAAGATTTATGGAATAAGTATAATATTGAAGCAACACCGACATTTATTCATTTCGAAGGTGGTAAAGAAGTAAATCGCTTTGTAGGAGCTCTTAAAGAAGAGGATTTACGTACTTTTTTAAATACCGTCGTGTTAAAGAAATAGAGAAGTAGAGACTGTATCAAAATAACTTTTGATACAGTCTCATGTTGTTGAAAAAGATGATGTTAATAGCAGAACAAGACTTTTTAACAAGGTAAGAGGTTGATTTCCGTTCCGCCAGCGTCCTTTCCAGGGGGCGTCCGATGAGCCGCTTCACTCACTGCGTTCGCTCCAGGGTCTCCTCTATGACGCTAAATTCCCTAGGAGTGACGCTGGCTCCACTCCAATCAACCTTTCTGCAAAAGTGTCTTTTCCTGAACAAAATAGACCATTATTTATATTATAAGAGAGGATAGCCTCTTATTTTCAATGTGGAGAAGTGATGTGTGACAACACCCCTCCATAAAAGAGTAGTGAATGCCTTCACTTGAACCTTTGCTAAAAAGTTAACATTTTTATTTTATGGGGTGGAAGGCTACTTGAGTCCCGTGGGATAGCGAGACAGGCGAGCCTCTAAACGGAGCGGTAGCAGAGGAAGCGGCTCGGCGCTCGCCCACAGGAAAGCAAGTAGCCTACAACAGAAATCCTTTTTTACCTTTCACAAAAATGCTATTATGGATGGTTTTCTTTTCCACATTAAGAGACTGTATCAAAATAACTTTTGATACAGTCTCTTTTGGTTTTTGTAGTGTATACTAAAAATACTGAAAAGTTGTACACTGGAGGAATCGACAATGTCAATGGATGATTATTTTTATAACGGTGAACTGATGAAATGCTATGAATTGGCGAAGCAGGTGACAAGCGAAGAAGAAAAAGCACGGGCACAAAAATACATGGCTTTATTCGAACAATATGATCTTGATCGCTACCCAAAGCCTACAGCACATGGGGAAGTACAGCATGCAGAAAGAGCTGATGAAAGCTACCCTGAATCGGATTTGGTGGTGGAAATACGTGCAATAGAAGAGGAAGAGGCATTTGCCAAGCGTATTCAGCAATTAGAGGAAGCTGCGAAAACAGGCACACCATCCGATAGGGCTCAATCCTTTTTTACACAAGGGGAGCTGTTTTTATTTGCTCACCACTACAATGAGAGTGTTCACTGCTTTCAACAAGCAGTAAAGGAAAACCCAAATAAGGCTGTCTACTGGGGGATTACGGGGCAGACAATGCATCGCTTTGGTTGGATGCCTTTTGATGCACTTGGTTATTTAGAGCAAGCGATTCAACTAGATCCTATAAATCCTCGTTGGAAATGGAATAAAGCACTAGTCCTTATTCAATTGGCGAAGGATTTACAAATGGCTCCATTTATGGCGAATGCCGCACTCGCTTTGGAGGATGCACTAGCCTCTTGCGGAGAACAGCAACGATCATTGAAAGATGCCATTCAAAATACAATGGATACTATGGATAGCTATGTGTTCTCTTAATTTATGTAGGATGTCTCCAACTGTAAATGGAGGCATCTTTTTTCGGCTGAGAGAGGTTCGTTGCCATATTCCACAATCATGGTATGATAAGAAAGAAAATGATTTGTAGATATAAAGGACGGATTTTTTTATGGCACAAGAAGTGGCAAATAAATTTATTGAAAACGTATGTAATCATTTAGTTCGCAATATGAATATAACGAAGGTGGAAGAGCATTTTAAAGAAACCATTGCCGTGCAGCGACAATCAGCCGCATCCACTAAGGACTTTTGGGATATGCTGATGGTCAATATGCTCTTTTTTACTGAGAATGAACAGGCTTGGGAGCAACAATTTTTAAAAATGCTTCATGCAAAAAATTGGCTAAAGCCTGCAGCGCTGGAGGAAGAGTTATTAATGCACCAGATGCGAATTCGTCAGCAAGTAGCAGAGCAAATGGAGGCAGCGAAGGAATTATTCCATAAGCAGTATGAGACGGAAAACATGACAGAGGAAGCCATCATTTATGACTATGCATATAGCTCAGCCGGTCATTCAATGCGGATGGATTTATTAACTGTTTTTGTATCAACGCCAGAGCAATCAAAAGTACTTTTTGATGCAGACCCAGAAGAAACAATTCGTATTGTAAATGGGTATATTGCTTATCATACAGATGGTTTGATTAATAAAACAAAATTATGCTAACTTTGTTACGAAGTTTTACGTGAAAGGAATTTAATTGAATGAATACACCATTTACTTTTAAACATACACAACCAACTGAAATGGATTCTACGAAAAAATATCCTGCTATTTTTTTATTGCATGGTATGGGTAGTCATGAAGAGGACTTACCACAATTAGTGCAAGATTTTCAAGAGCAATGTCATATATTTAGCTTACGAGGGCCGATTACACAGAATCCTGGCTATGCTTTTTTCACGATTCAAGAGGTGGGACAACCAGATCGCGCAATTTTTGATAAAGTATTAATGGCGCTTCAACGTTTTATATTAGAAGCGATCGATGAATATCAAATCGATCCTCATAAAGTATTCGTCTTAGGCTTTAGCCAAGGCGCCGTATTAGCACAATCACTTGCCTTTGTCATGGGGAATTTAGTGACAGGAATCGTTGCTTTAAGTGGCTATACCCCTAAATTTGTAACGGAGGAATATGCCATCCGCTCAGTAGAGCATTTACATGCTTTTATTTCTCATGGTGATTATGATTATGTCATTCCTTCTCAATGGGGCATGGAGAGTAAGGAGATTTTTGAACAATTTGGTGCAAAGGTAACCTTTAAGCAATATCCAGATGGACATGGTGTCACACCTGATAATCTTCGTGACCTTGTAGCATTTTTAGCACAGCAATTACAAGAAGATCTTCAATAAAATGACAACCGAGGCAAATAAATGTCTCGGTTTTTTTTGCTATGGAAAAAAGATCACTTATCAAATTATTTTTCTCCAATAGTGATTAGAAGAATCGAGGCAAGAAGGTTCAAATTCATGTCAGTCGGTGGTATCATAGAAGATGTTGTGAATGAGCGTGGTTGGTTAGATGAAAACATGTACTTTATGTGAACATAGAGACAGAACCAATCTAAAAGGGGTAAAATAATAATTTGATGTGCTAGATGCAAATTTTGTCGCTTTCTATCGATGGAAGCGGGTAGAAATTATGGAGAAAAGGAATTAAGATGAATGGAACAAAATCTGAAAACGGAGCATAAACCGCAATCCTCCGAAAAATCACGAGGGAAGTCATCACGCTCTGCTATTTTAGCGCAAACGGTCAAAACTGGCATTATCAAATCCAATTTAATACCGATGTGGGCTGGTTTAACGCTAGGCATGTACAAAAATAAAATGACGTTAATGGACAATATACCAGAAATTATTTTTTCAACAATCGGTTCTGCCCTTGTAATTGGAGCAGCAGGGGCATTTAATAATGTCTATGATCGTGATATTGATGCGATTATGCCTCGTACACAAAGCCGACCAACTGTAACAGGGGAAATGTCAGCAAAAACGACGCTATCTTTAGCCGTTGCGATGTTGATCATCGGGGTAGCTGTGTTGGCACTGGCTTCACCATTAGCAGCTGCGTTTGGTCTATTAGGTGTGTTTTTATATGTAGTCCCTTATACAATGTGGACAAAACGTCGTACGATTTATAATACGGAAATTGGTAGTATTAGTGGGGCAGTGCCGCCATTAATTGGTTGGTCTGCGGTATCAACAGATATTACACATCCTGCGATACTTGGTTTATTTTTTGTCATGGTGATTTGGCAAATGCCCCATTTTTATGCCATTGCGATCCGCAAACGTGTAGACTATGAAGCAGCCAGCGTACCTATGCTGCCCGTTGTCAAAGGAATGCGCCGTACGTATTATCAAACCAATTTTTATTTAGTTTTATTGATTCTATCAAGCTTTTTATTTGGCTCGTTAAGTGTTGGAATTATGCTTGTGGCATTGATTTTAAGTGTTGCTTGGTTAGTGATGAGTATTTACGGCTATCATAGTAATACGGATCAAGTGAAATGGGCTACTAAAATGTTTGTCTTTTCACTTTTCCATATGACAATACTATTTTCAACTGTCATTGTATACTCATTAGTAGGGGTTATCTTTAAGTTATATTGATTCAATCAATGATGACTAGACGTCATGGCGTCCAGATTTATAGAGCTCGCTTGAAAAAACAATCTTCAAAATAAAAACCAACAAGTTATTCGTTACTTGTTGGTTTTTTATTAGCTACTGAAATAATTTGGCGACTTGGCCACTCTAATGCATGTAGCTGTCCGCCAAAAACTGCGCCACCATCAATGCCTATGATGTTATTTTCTCCGAAATAGACACGATAGTCCGTTGGATTTTGGTGAAGATTATACGTAGGGGTATGTCCAAAGATCACCGTTTTATCCCCATTATAACCTGCATGAAATTCCTCACGAATCCACAGTAAACGCATGGGGTCAGTGTCTGCGATAGCGACACCAGGAACAACGCCCCCGTGGACAAAAATAGCATCCTCTAACTCAATATATATTTCAAATGTTTCAATTAGTTGTAAATGTTCTTCAAGCTTCGGTAATGTTTGAATAAAGCTAGGCAATGTATTGTTTTCAATAGCTTCCTCAAAATCTTCCAACTGGTAGCCATAGCTTGCCAGTGTGGCCTCTCCACCACATAGTCCGACCCA
Source organism: Lysinibacillus sp. FSL K6-1151 (assembly GCF_038630755.1). Classification (NCBI taxonomy): domain Bacteria; kingdom Bacillati; phylum Bacillota; class Bacilli; order Caryophanales; family Bacillaceae; genus Lysinibacillus; species Lysinibacillus sp. FSL K6-1151. Next base: position 3,021,014 of record NZ_CP152040.1, on the reverse strand, counting down.
ATGGTTCCATGGCTTAGCAAGGCCAGAACGACAGGCATTGAGCATGATTGCCTCGTGGTTACCTAGCAAAACACGTGCACCCTTTGCTTGTAATTCATTAACCAAATTTAATACACCACTAGAAGCGGGACCTCTGTCTACGTAATCACCAAGTAAAAAAAGTTGGTCATTCGGTGGATCGTAGTTTGCTTTTAAAAGTAATTCTTCTAACAGCCCTAATTCTCCATGTATATCACTAATTGCTAGTATTCGATTCATTTTCGAGCATCCTTTCTAATAGTAAAGCATTACTATTCAGTATAGAGAATTCTTCTACAAATTTCGACTTTTCCAGCTTTTACATAGAATGGTCGAAGAAATAATTCACTTCCTACTATTTTTCTTTATCATATGAAAGGAGATTTTATTTCCTTATTCATTTGTCAGGGGTGGGGGTTTTGCGAGAGGGGAGGGGCTGAAGGTTAACAGCAGAAGCAGGTTAGAATACTTATACTGTTAACCTATTAGATTAAATCATTAATTCGTCCCAAGCTTGTTTAACGATCTGTTCATCAAATGTTGAAATAAGGCGAAAGTTATTATTGTCTAAAATGCGGAAATGCTGACTGATAACGTTTTGCTGTAGTTTATAACCATCGTGCTCATGAATATTTTTCCACCATATGTATCCACCCATTGTTTTTTCCTTTGGCTGCAATGTTCCATTATTCGCGATTAAATCTACTACCTCCAATGGATCACCGCCAAGCTCATGCTGTAAAATCGAGCTGTCACGACACAAAGTGCAAATGGCAACAGTAGTTGTCCAACCAGCTAGGATACGGCCTTTTTCAATTTGTACAAGTGTTTTCTTAGATAGTCCTAATAAATCACTCATTTGATCCTGTGTAAAAGCTTTTTCTGTACGGATTAATTTCAGTTTTTCTGAAATGAGTGTGATTAATTGTTCACGATTCATCCTAACACCCCTTTTTTCAGATTGTTATGTTCCATTATACATGAAAGTAAAGATACGTGTTTTTCTTTCGATAGTGGAATTAAAAATGAAACAGACTGCCCATAATGGAACAGTCTGTTGGATGATTAAATCTCATATTTTTTCGTATCAGAGATTACACGGAAATGGATGCCTTTAATCTGTGCACTTACTTTATGGCGGAGCGTATCAATATCCACCAGTTCTTCTTTATTTTTGACACATAAGGCAATCTCATGTAATAGGTTTGTAAAAGCCTCCTTAAATAAGGCACGCATATTATCGAAATCTAAACTGCGGAAACTACCATCAATATCGAAGGCTTCCACAGAATTTAATTGCTTAGAAGCTCCTGCAAAACGATCGTCATAGACTGTGTAATTTTCGTCTGTTACAACGATAATATATAAAATTTCTCCTGTAACCGTTTTTAATTCAATATTTGTTTTGTGTTTTTTTACGTCGGTAATAATGTGAATACCATCTGAATGATATAGCTTAAACAATGTCATGTGTATTGCCCCCTGAAACTAGAATCTTATTACGTTATCCATTATATAGTGGAATGGCTAATAATGGAATAATAAATACCAGTTTCATTCTGTTATGTTGATTGTACTTCTGTGATAACTGGTGCACTTTTTCGTAGAGGTCGAACCTCAATATAATGAATTTGATGCCCTTGTTGCTCATAGATGCTAAAGAGATAGGTGTCTAATTCAATATTTCTTGAAGCTTTAATGCCATTATTCACTGTTAAGAACCAACCACCTAATGTTTCTACTTCCTCTGCATCCAGCGTAATGTTTAATAGATTTTCAACATCTTCCACAAGCATTTTGGCATTTAAAATATAGTGATGATCTGTGATTTTTCGAATATCAGCAATTTCATCACCGTCAAATTCATCCCGAATTTCACCAACAATTTCCTCTAAAATGTCTTCAACAGTTACTAGTCCAGATGTACCACCATATTCGTCCATTAAAATGGCCATATGGATTCGTTCTTTTTGCATGCGTACAAGTAATTCCTGAATAGGAATTGTTTCAATAACACGAATGACAGGATTAATGAAATCCTCTAAAACTAATGTGTCGTCTGTAAGTTGTTCAAGTAACCCATGCGTAAATAGCTCCTTGGCATTGATAAAGCCTAGAATATTATCGCGGTCACCATCGTATACAGGGTAGCGCGTATATTTTTCCTCGGCAATGGTATGAATGATATGGGTAAACGATTCATTTTGTTCAATACCAACTATTTCTGTTCGGGGAACCATGATTTCACGAGCAATACGTTCATCAAATTCAAAGACATTGTTCACATATTTAAGCTCAGATTTATTGATTTCACCACTTTTAAAGCTTTCAGACATTAATAATCGCAATTCTTCCTCTGTATGAGAAAGCTCATGTTCACTAGCGGGCTTCATGCCGAATAGTCCAATTAAAACACGTGCAGAACCGTTCAAAAACCAAATAAATGGGTACATGATTTTGTAGAAAAACATAATTGGCTTTGCGAAAAGAAGTGTAATAGCTTCAGCCTTTTGAATAGCTGCCGTTTTTGGAGCTAGTTCGCCAACTACTACATGTAAAAACGTTGCGATAGCGAAGGCTGTACCAATTGTAAAGATCGTCATATATTTATCAGAAATGCCGACCATTTCAAAAAGTGGGTGAAGCATAAATTCAAAGGTTTTTTCACCAACCATCCCGATACCAAGTGCGGTTACTGTAATACCTAATTGGCAGGCAGATAAGTATTCATCTAAATGATGGACAACATGCTTAGCAGCAATTGCTTTTTTATTGCCCTCTGCAACCAGCTGATCGAGTCTTGAGGAGCGCACCTTGACAATGGCAAATTCTGTTGCTACGAAAAAGCCTGTTAAAGCTAATAAAATGGTAAAAATCGATAGGTTTATAATGGTCTCCAAATAGTCGTTCTGTAAAAACAGAACGTCACCTCCTAATTATGAATAAGTAATAGTAAGGATTGCATTAATGCAATACTTTCGGGTGAAACGTTTTTCTTAATGGTTTCAATTTTTTTATCATCTTGTTTGTTCATTTGCTCTAGCAATGAAGCTACATCATGCTCTAAATCTTGCATTTTTAAACGAAGCATTTGTACATCGATTTCTTCATAGGGTGTGATGTTCAATTCATGTTGGATTGCTACGAGTGAGAGTCCCTGTTGTTTGCGTTGTTCAATAAATTGAAGTCGTTCAATCATGATTGGATCATAGAAGCGATAATTTGTTGCAGAACGTTCTGCATCCAACAAACCAATATTGGTATAATAATCGATTGTTCGTTTAGTAATGCCTGTTTTTTCTGCAAGTTCGCCAATTTTTAATTTCTCTGTCCCAATGCAAACACCTCCAAACCATCACGTGATACTTTGATTATAACGTGATGGTCTAAATATATTCAAATGATAGGCGTCAATATTTCAAAATTGTAAGATTTTTTTAATAAAAAAATAACGTTTCTGCCATTGTTAACTGGTAGAAACGTTACTAAGATTAGGGAAGTAAATAGGTATCGTATAGGTGATGGAGTGCTTCCTCACCATTTTCTTGTAAGAGAATTTCCTCATTATATGTAAGTATGACGTTTGTGTGCTTACTATCGATTTTATCATCAATGAATTTACACGTTACCGTGACAAAGCCCGCTTCCGCTAGCTTTTCTTTCATATCTCCATCCCAGGGCTGGTCAGAAAATAGTGGGGGCTGCCAAGTGCCTCTCACATGTAGCTCATTTTTTTCAAGGTCATAATCCCAGCGGATGTCACGTAAAATAGTTTTAAATAGGTCATTAACTGTAAAAGATGTATCTTGATAGTTAATGTCTATAGCGCGCATGGCATGGACATCTCGACTAACTGCACTAGCTGCGGAATTGGCCGCTGAATTGATGCCTGAAGCAGCATCTCTAATTTCTGCTAATCGATCACCACAGCCTGTTAGTAAAGCACAGATGCATGTTATACAAGCTACCTTCGTCATCCATTTCACAAGTAGTCCCTCCAGTCTAGTAAGTTGTTATTACTATCTTAACGAAAAGAAAAATACGAAGAAAGGGCATGAAGGCGGCAGTTTGTGACGGTTTTGCAACGATGCGATCTCCACTTGATTGTTCGGCATTTGGAAAGTATATAAGTCTGAAGATTTAGTAAAATGATGAGAGAAAGGGAGCGGTTTGGATGAAAATTAATGATGAAATGCTTGATCGATTAGGAACTTATTTTGTCTATCATGCTGTTTATGATAATTATGGTATTACCTTTGAAAACTTTGTGGATCGTTGGCTACGAGGAATTCTTGAGGTATAGCAATCATCAATGCCGCCTTGATAATGATGTCCGAATTTTTTGAGCATGCTCTGAAAAATTGAAAAAACGGTAACACTCGATTTAGTAGACAAGTTAAACAAAAGAGTCGTGTCCAAGTTTGAACACGACTCTGCTTTATTTGAAATAATCTGTAATAAACTGATTGGCTTCCTGCCAATTATATACTCGTATAACATTATCAGGAACAGTGAGGCGGTTATATGGTGTGTCAAATAACACAACAGGGATTTTTAGTTCCTCCGCCAGCATTACCGCATTATCGTGCTTATCCTCAAAGAAAGCTTCTACATGATGCTTTTTCGCGGCAGCTAGTTTATCGTGGCTACCTAGAAGTTCGATATGATCGTATGGTATAGCTTGCGTTTTAAACCAATTGACAGTGATGTTTGCTACATTTTCACCTCGTGCAGAAATATAATACAGCTCGAAATTATTTTTCCAAGCGGTTAGAATATTTTTTGCATCTTTTGCCACTTCAGAGACTTCATACATATAAGGCTCATTTTCCTTAAACCATGTATTAAATGCACTGCGGTCAACAGGGTGTGGAAAGGCGGATAAAAAATCATATTCACAAACATCATCAAGTGTAATATTTACATTGTATTGCTTATTAATATGTGGAATGAGTGTACTTGGACATGTCACAGTCCCATCGATATCAATACCAAAACGAGGCTTTTTCATGCTAGCACCTCCTTAAGCATTCGCTTTTTGTGCTGCTTCTGCTGCTTGCTTTTCTTCCATTTCTGCTGCTAATTTATCAATTTCTTTTTTCAGTTCTTCCACCATCGTTTCTTCAGGTACTTTACGAACTGTTTTTCCCTTCATGAAAAGTAAGCCTTCACCACGAGCACCAGCAATTCCGATATCCGCTTCTCGTGCTTCACCTGGACCGTTTACGGCACAGCCCAACACAGCTACTTTTAAAGGAACCTTTAATTTTGAAATATATTCTTCCACTTCATTTGCGATCGAAATTAAATCAATTTCAATGCGCCCACATGTAGGACAAGAAATAAGTGTGGCCATATTAGAGGCTAGACCAAATGATTTTAATAATTCTCTTGCTACTTTTATTTCTTCTACAGGGTCAGCTGAAAGGGAGATACGCAATGTGTTCCCAATGCCTTTTGAAAGGATGGCTCCAAGACCAGCTGCTGATTTTACTGTACCAGCAAACAGTGTCCCTGATTCTGTAATCCCTAAATGAAGCGGGTAATTAAAGGCTTTCGCCGCCTTTTCATAAGCTTCAATAGCAAGATTAACATCAGATGCCTTCATTGACACGATAATATCGTGGAAGTCCAAGTCTTCCAAAATTTTAATATGGTGTAGAGCTGATTCAACCATACCATCAGCTGTAGGATAGCCGTATTTTTCTAAAATATGACGCTCTAATGAGCCGGCATTAACACCAATACGAATGGGGATACCTTTCGCTTTGGCAGCATTAACAACAGCTTCCACTTTTTCTTTACGGCCAATATTACCTGGGTTAATACGTACTTTATCAATACCATTTTCAATGGCTTTTAATGCTAATCTATAGTCAAAATGAATATCAGCTACTAATGGAATATGAATACGTTTTTTAATTTCGGCAATCGCATCCGCTGCACGCTCATCTGGTACAGCAACACGAACAACCTGACAGCCCGCTTCCTCAAGACGAAGAATTTCCGCAACTGTTGCTTCTACATCATGTGTTTTGGTTGTACACATACTTTGAATGAATAATTCATTACTACCACCAATTGTTAAGTTACCGACACGTACGGGACGCGTATTTGAACGGTGACAAATTTCACTCATTAACTTTCTCTCCTTTTCGGGCCACTATTTTCAGCCGTCACTGTCATTTATTTTAGCAGTGTAGGAAAATAAGGACAAGGAAGAAACGCTAACTTTTCATTTTCCACATTTGTTTTCAAGCTCAAACGACAGTGGAAGCTTGATATTTTCACCTGGAATGAGAGCTTGTAATTGTAAGTGTGGGTTTAAGTTGTAAAAAAGTTGTAAGCGCTCTGGAAAGGTCATAGGAACTTTTGCAGGATGTAGGGCAAATAAACTATGGATAGTGTCACCTTCAATCGTTTGTACTGTAATATAATTTGGCTCACGCTGTTTTTCACAAAGACTATTTTCTGTATTTTTGGTAGATAAAGCTGCCAGTGGGATAGATCCTTCGGTTAAATCTACTTTGACGACAAAGGCGATCACAATGATGATGGCTGTTAAGATGAATGCGCGCAAAAAATCCCCTCCTTTTCTACACTATATTGAGAAGAGAGGGGATTCATGCACATTATTTTGTAATTGGTTGTTTTGGATATTTTGTAAAGGCCACAATTAATAGAGTAATGGTTAACAATAAAGAGAATACAGTGATAATGGTACTGTTAATTGGTAAATAGTCTGCTAGCATTGATAGCAAAGTTGCCCAAGTGATGGCAAAGGTAGCTGTTCGCCAGATGTGACGATATTCACCTCGACGCTTCATTGCCTTTAAGATAAATAAACCAGCTAAAGCATAGAGAGCAATTTGTGCAAATATGAGCATGGTTGTCACAACAAAAAGCATGAGGAAGGTGAATGGATATAAGAGCCATTTAATGCCTTCTATATATTCCGTTAAACCAGTTAAACTATCCATATCAAATGTATCAACAGACATACCTGCTGCAAAGCGACCTAAAGAAAATACGGACACAATGGTAATGAGTAGAAAAGTATATTGAATAACCTTTCCAATAGGTAATAAACGATAGGCTGCTAGTTTTTTAGGATGAATGAGACTATCGATAAAAAGCTGTGAGTGTTTCATACTATATCTCCTCCAATCGATATTTTAACATGTTCAAAGAGGACAGGATATGAAAGAAGTATAAATGAAGAGGAACTAGATGATAAAATGTTAACATTATGTAAAGAAGTTAAAGGATTTCTTTACTTTTTGTTGGTAATCATTTAATGATTACAAATAGAGTAGTAGAGATGTAGGAATTGGAGCGAAAACAATTGACAATAGATTGGCAAAGCATACTCTTTCAATTTTTAGGTGGGTTAGGGGTATTTTTATTTTCCATTAAATTTATGGGTGATGGACTTCAGAAATCAGCGGATGATCGATTACGTGAATGGTTAAATCGCTTTACTACAAACCCGATTATGGGTGTCTTAGTGGGTATATTTGTAACGATTTGTATTCAGTCAAGTTCTGCAACAACAGTCATAACTGTAGGTTTAGTGAGTGCTGGTTTTTTAACATTGCGTCAAGCCATTGGCGTCATCATGGGGGCAAATATCGGTACAACCATTACAGCATTTATTATTGGCATTAATATTGGTATCTATTTTTACCCTTTGTTGGCAATCGGTGCAGGTTGTTTGTTTTTCTTGAAAAAAGCAACGTATCAACATATTGGCCAGATTCTTTTTGGCTTTGGTGGTTTATTTTTAGGGCTAGAGCTAATGAGTGCAAGTATGCAGGCACTACATCAATTGGCAGACTTTGCATCATTAACGCTTCATTTAAGTAATCAACCGATTTTAGGCATATTTTTAGGAACCGTATTCACATTATTGGTGCAAAGTTCTACTGCGACGGTTGGTGTGCTGCAAGGGTTATATGCTGAACATTTAATTGGTTTAAATAGTGCATTACCTATTTTGTTTGGTGAAAATATTGGCACGACCATTACAGCGGTATTAGCTTCCCTTGGTGCTTCTATTTATGCAAAGCGTGCAGCTGCCGCACATGTCCTTTTTAATGTCATCGGCACGATCATTTTCATGCTATTCTTTACACCATTTATACAGTTTGTCCAGTGGGTAAGTGAGTTATTTCATTTAGAGCCTCGCATGCAAATTGCTCTTGCACATGGTTCATTCAACGTATTTAATATGATGATTCAACTTCCATTTATCGCTGGACTTGCAACATTAGTTACGAAGTTGCTGCCAGGAAATGACGGTCATATCAATGTGACAACTAAGCATCTGGACCCATCCTTTATTGATTCCTCTCCTGCCATTGCCCTTGGTCAAGCGAAAGAGGAAGTGTTACGAATGGGTGAACATGCATTGCGAGGGCTGGAAGAAACGTTTTTATATATGAAAACGGGGGAAGCAGAACATATTCCAACGGTTTTGCAATTAGAGGTCGGCCTCAATCATCTCGACAATGAAATTACGGATTATTTAGTCATGGTGTCTAAGCAGCCGCTATCTCGAGCAGACTCAGTAAGACACCATACCTTATTAACAAATGTGCGAGATTTTGAACGGATTGGAGACCATTTTGAAAATATATTAGAGCTTCTACAATACAAAGATCATCATGAAGTGAGTTTAAGTAAATCAGCACGACAAGATTTAATTGGTATGTTTAGTTTAGCCATTGAAGCAGTACGGAAAAGCATTGAAGCTTTAGATACGGCGAGCTTAAGTTTAGCTCAGGAGGTAACGGAGCTAGAAAGCTTAATAGATGATATGGAAGATAAACTCCGTCAAAAACATATCGCTCGCTTGAACACTAATGAATGCAGTGGAGCAGCGGGAATTGTTTATATGGATATTGTAAGCAATCTAGAACGTATAGGAGACCATGCAGTAAACATTGCCGACTCGATTTTAGGCATTCGTCATTAGCGAGATGAAACTTTTCACTTTGTTATTCCGTATGAAAGGCAATGCACGGTAAAAGGAGAGAAACTTTATGGAAGTTATTGGCTGGATCTTAGTGATTGCCTGCTTTATTATTTCGTTTATTGGTTTAGTGTATCCGATTATTCCGGGTGTACTATTTTTAGTTGGCGGATTTTTGCTTTATGGTGTATTTTTCTCATTCGCAGAGCTGAGCTGGTGGTTCTGGGTGATTGAAATCCTATTTGTAGTGCTATTATTTGGTGCCGATACAGTGGCAAATGCGTTCGGCATTAAAAAGTTTGGTGGTTCTAACGCAGGAATGTGGGGAAGTACTATCGGTTTATTAATTGGTCCATTTGTTATTCCCGTTGCAGGGATATTAATTGGTCCATTTTTAGGCGCGGTGATTGCAGAACTTATTGTTGAGAAACGTACCTTTAATGAGGCTGTGAAAAGTGGTGTGGGCTCTCTAATAGGCTTTTTAACATCTACCATTGCAAAGGCTGTCATTCAAATCGTGATGATTATTGTATTTTTTATCGCGATTTAATGCTTCACTTTTAAGGTTTAGTGTTTATGATGAAAGGGTAAGATAGTAAACGTATTGATATTTCAGTCAAAAGGCTGAAATCTTCAATTTGAAGTATTTTTCATTGAATGGTTTGACCAATTTTGATAATCTAAGGATGTACTATTTATTTCTTATTTTAGGGAGGAACTTAACAATGGCTTACGAATTACCACAATTAACTTACGCTTATGATGCATTAGAACCACATATCGATGCAAAAACAATGGAAATTCACCATTCTAAACATCACAATACTTATGTAACAAACTTAAACGCAGCAGTAGAAGGTACTGAATTTGCAGAAAAGAACATTAACGACTTAATCGCAAACCTTGACGCTCTTCCAGCTGACAAACAAACTGCTGTACGCAACAACGGTGGCGGACATGCTAACCATACATTATTCTGGGAAGTTATCGCTCCAGGCGGTTCAAATACACCAGTTGGCGAAGTAGCAAAAGCAATCGATGCTAAATTCGGTTCTTTCGATGCTTTCAAAGAAGAATTTGCTAAAGCTGCTACAACTCGCTTCGGTTCTGGTTGGGCTTGGTTAATCGTTGATGGTGACTCAGTGGCTGTTACGTCTACTCCTAACCAAGACTCTCCAGTAATGGAAGGTAAAACTCCAATTCTAGGCTTAGATGTTTGGGAACATGCATATTACTTAAACTACCAAAACCGTCGTCCAGATTACATCGGTTCTTTCTGGAATGTAGTAAACTGGGACGTAGTAGAAGCTAAATTCCAAGCTGCAAAATAATGATGAATCTTCGGCTATGCCAAAGGTGAGTAATCACCAAGGCATAGCCTTTTTTATTGGATAGAAAAGTAAGCGTGAGGGAAAGTATAAAAAAAAGCAACCTTTCCTCAGAAAGTGCCGTCAAATAAATGATGTTTTACATAAGATTTCGTAAGTGCGTGCTTTTCTGTCATACCTTCGAATGGTATACTAAGTATCGTGTATTGAAATGATCAGAAGATGAGGAGGGGAATACATATGCGCAAAGCACCCGGAAAAAATCGCGCGGCGAGTGTTAAAGCAAAACATCATTCTAATTTAACATTTCGTATGAATATCCTTTTCTTTGCAATATTTATCGTATTTTCAATGTTAATTTTTAGACTGGGTTATATGCAAATCGTCAAAGGGGAAGAGTATGTACGACTTTTAGAGAGTAAAGAGGAAGTTCCTGTTAATACAAGTGTGCCAAGGGGCCGCATGTATGATCGTTACGGGCGTATTTTAGTCGATAATCACCCTGAAAATGCCATTACCTATACGAAAATGCAAACGACCACAACAGATGAAATGCTAAATATAGCTGAAAAGCTGGCGCAATTAATTGAACAACCAACAAAACGCGTCACATTGCGTGATAAACAAGATTTTTGGATTATCAAAAATCATGATGCGGCTTATGAAAAAGTGACAAAGGCAGAAGAAGCTGAAATTCGAGCGAAAGAAAATATTACGACAAGTCAAATCAATGCAGAGATTGATAAACTAGTACGTGAACGCATTACGAATGAAGAACTTTTGCAATTGTCAGAGAAAGATTTAGAAGTATTAGCAATCTTTAGAGAGATGACATCTGGTTATAATTTATCACCTCAAATTATAAAAAGTGAAGATGTCTCGGCAGAAGAATTTGCACGTGTCTCCGAGCGTTTAACGGAACTGCCAGGAGTTAACACAACGACAGATTGGAAACGCGTAAAATTATCTTCTCTATCGATTCTTGGTCGTACAACGGTCCCAACAAAAGGGATACCAAAAGAGAAGCTGAATTATTATTTAGCCCGTGATTATTCACGAAATGATCGAGTAGGGGAAAGTTATATCGAAGCTCAATATGAAGAGTTACTACAAGGTCAAAAAACAGTTGTCAAAAATATTACCAATAAAAAAGGGCAGGTCGTCGATACGGTGACAACCTATGAAGGTGAACCAGGTAAAGACTTAATCCTGTCAATGGATAGTGAGCTACAGGCGGAAACAGAGAAAATTTTGGAAGAAGAGCTGCTTAACCTAAAAGCACTCCCAGGCTCGTATTTATTAGATCGCGCCTTCTTAATCATGATGGACCCGAATACAGGGGATGTCCTATCCATGACTGGTAAGAAAATAGAAAAAAATCCTGAGACAGGGAAAAATGAAGTCATTGACTATGCATATGGATCATTTACAACAGCTTATGAGGCAGGTTCATCTGTAAAGGCAGCAACTGTTCTTACTGGATACAATCAAGGTGTTATATCGATGGGTACTTCTATGGGAGATGAGCCTATTGTATTAGCTGGTACAGACCCTAAAACGTCTATTTTTAACCGTAGTGGATATATTCCAATGGATGATTTAATGGCTTTAGAACGTTCTTCCAACTCCTATATGTTTAAGATTGCGTTGCTGCTTAATGGAACACCTTATAGCTATGGTATGCCATTACGCTTAAAGGACGATACGTTCCCCAGAATGCGTAATAATTATGCGCAATTTGGTTTAGGTGTGAAAACAGGCATTGATTTACCAAATGAATTTAGTGGGGTGCGTGGTCCATCAGGTGCAACGATGGGAGGGAAAACGCTTGACTTGGCCATTGGTCAGTATGACACTTATACACCTCTGCAATTAGCACAATATATTTCAACAGTTGCCAATGGTGGCTATCGTATTCAGCCACATGTCGTGAAAGAGGTTCGTGATCCATCTCAAGATGGTAAACAATTAGGCCAGTTAGTAACAGAAGTAGGACCAACTATTTTGAATCAAATTGATAATTCCAAAGAAGAGATCGATTATGTAAAGCAAGGATTGCGTCGTGTATACACTGGTAAACACGGTACAGCACGAGCTCAATTTGCGGATATTCCATATACAGCTGCTGGGAAAACAGGGACAGCAGAGGTAGTTTATTATGGTCCATTACGAGAGTACTATGGTACAAACACGATTAACTTAACACATGTCGGTTTTGCACCATATGAAAACCCTGAAATTGCCTATGCAGTTGTTATCCCATGGGTTAATACAAACTTAGCTCCACACTACTATCAAAATAATGTCATTGCTAGACGTGCTTTAGACAAGTATTTTGAATTAAAAGCAAAATATCAAGCTGAAAAAGTGACAGATAGCAATGTAAAACAACCAATTTTACCTGCCGTTACACAAGAGAAAATTGGTGAGGATGAGCAACAATAAGAAAACCGCTAGGCATGAGAATGCCTAGCGGTTTCATGTTGTTGAAAAAAGGTAATGTCAACGGCATAATAAGCAATTTTGTAAGGCGAGGGGTTGATTTCCGTTCCGCCAGCGTCCTTTCCAGGGGGCGTCTGATGAGCCGCTTCACTCACTGCGTTCGCTCCAGGGTCTCCTCTGTGACGCTAAATCCCCTAGGAGTGACGCTGGCTCCACTCCAATCAACCATTCTGCAAAAGTGTCTTTTCCTGAACAAAATAGCCCATTATTTATATTATAAGAGAGGATAGCCTCTTATTTTCAATGTGGAGAAGTGATGTGTGACAACACCCCACCATAAAAGAGTAGTGAATACCTTCACTTTTTTGCTAAAAAGTGAACATTTTTATTTTATGGATTGGAGTGGAAGGCTACTTGACTCCCGTGGGAATAGCGAGACAGGCGAGCCCCTGCACGGAGGAAGCGGCTCGGCGCTCGCCCACAGGAAAGCAAGTAGCCTGCAACGGAAATCCTTTTTCACCTTTCACATAAATTCTATGGATGGTTTTGTTTTTCAACACTATGAAACCGCTAGGCATGAGAATGCCTAGCGGTTTTTTCTATTAAAGTAAGCTTTACACAGATAATTGCTGAATAGCCAATTCAAACTGCTCTCTTGGCTTTACTCCATAAAGCTCTATATTGTGATAGAAATAAGAAGCTATCATAAAATCAATCGCCTCCTGAAGTGAATATTCCCGATGTTCCATTACTAGTAATAGATAGGTTTTAAAATAATCGGCATTTTGTACTTTTGCATGTTTCATGACAAAGGTCAAACTCTCCTCATCCATTAGCCTCAACGTGATTGTCGCTGATGCTTCGCTTTTGTTCAGAAAAACAATACGTCTAGATTTTTTCGTGCCTGCCATTTGTAACAATCGCCGGAAACTTTATTTCGATGCAGTGGACGTTTGAACACCTGCTAAAAAGCAAAACAAGTATTGATCTCCCGCGATTAAGGAGGGGGCCTTCAACACTGCATCAACATAAAATATTTCCTGACACAAGTGCTTATTATAGCATCTTTCCTATAGGAAGCAAGTAGAAGAAGACCCTCGCGCCTTAAGATAGTGAAATGAATGAGGGGGTGGTCTCTTTTCGTTAGGTGTCGAATCATCTACTCTCAGGACACCATTTACCGTGACGATTGTAAATGCATCTTTACAATCGTTTACAAAGCATTACATTCCTTTACATCTCTTTTACGAACCGTTTATACGACTTCAACAATCAGTCATTATAGTAAAGATTGTAAGACAAATAACTATAAAACAGTTCACGACGGAGGCAAATGAGATGAAAAAGTGGAAGTACTTAACGATGACAGCAGTAATGGGTTCTGCATTAATGCTAGGTGCATGTGGTAGCGATTCTGCACAAAATGGAAACAATGCAGAAACGAACGCACCAGCTAGTTCAGGACAAGAAGCTGCTGATGAAAAGCTACAAGGATCTGTAGCTGGAGATGGCTCATCAACAGTAGCACCAATCATTGAGGCAGTTGTTGAAGAGTATGCAGGCGCACAACCAGATGTCAAAGTATCAGTGGGGGTTTCTGGTACTGGTGGTGGTTTTGAAAAATTCATCGCAGGTGAAACAGACTTTTCAAATGCATCTCGTAATATAAAAGATGAAGAGAAATCGAAATTAGAAGAAGCGGGTATTGATTTTACAGAGCTAGCTTTAGCATATGACGGTTTATCTGTAGTGGTGAACCCAGAAAATGATTGGGCAAAGGATTTAACAGTAGAACAATTACAAAAAATTTGGGTTGAAGATGGAAAAGAGAAAAAATGGTCTGATATTGATCCATCATGGCCAGATGAAAAAATCGTTTACTATTCACCAGGTACTGATTCAGGCACATACGATTACTTCGATGAAGTCATTTTAGATGGTGCGGATCTAGTAAGCTCAGCAACATTATCAGAGGATGATAATATGCTAGTGCAAGGTGTAGCTGGTGACAAAAACGCAATCGGTTTCTTCGGCTATGCTTACTACCTTGAAAATAAAGATAAATTAAACATTGTCAAAGTAAATGGTGTTGAACCAACAAATGAAACAATAGAGGGTGGCGAATATACACCACTTTCACGCCCACTATTCACTTACGTGAAAAATAGTGCTATGAAAGATAATGAAGCAGCATATGACTTCATTCAATTTACACTTGAAAATGCAGGCGATATGGCTGAGGCAGTTGGCTATGTTCGTTTACCAGAAGAAAAATATACTGAAGGCTTAAAAACTTTAGAAGGCTTAAAATAAGTAGACATGCATAGAGGGAAAGAGATGTATGCTCTTTCCCTCACTTATTTGAAAGGAGCTCCCAATGGTTTCTCAAAAGGAAAATAAGACATCATCTGTGCAGCAATTAATTGCAAATTCTCGCAATCAAAAAACAAAGAAAATAGTGGAAAAAGCAATGCCAGCTCTATTATTTTCTGCCGCTATTATTTCGATTTTAACAACGTTTGGCATTGTTTTCACCCTTATTTTTGAAACGTTTGAGTTCTTTAAACGTGTGTCGATTACGGATTTCCTATTTGGGACAAAGTGGTTACCGTTTTCAGGAAATGAACCGTTATTTGGAATTTTGCCATTAATCGCAGGTACATTAAAAGTGACACTTATTGCAGTTGTAGTAGCCGTACCATTTGGAATTGCTTCAGCTATCTATTTAAGTGAATATGCAAGTGAGAAAACACGACGTACAGTGAAACCGATTTTAGAGGTATTAGCAGGTGTACCAACAATCGTCTATGGTTTCTTTGCATTAACGTTTGTCACACCTGTTTTACAAGAAATTGTACCTGGACTCAAATTATTTAATGCATTAAGTCCTGGGATTGTTGTAGGTATCATGATTTTACCTATGATTACATCTCTATCAGAGGATGCGATGTCATCCGTACCAAATAGTATGCGTGAAGGAGCTTTAGCTCTAGGTGCGACGAAATTTGAGGTAGCTATTAAAGTAGTATTACCAGCTGCACTATCGGGAATTATTGCTTCAATCGTGTTAGCTATTTCCCGGGCAATTGGAGAAACAATGATTGTTTCACTTGCTGGAGGATCTACACCGAAATTTGATTTAAATGTAACGGATTCCATTCAAACAATGACGGCGTACATTGTACAAGTTTCAACAGGTGATGCAGGTTATGGTACAACAATCTACTACTCTATCTATTCAGTAGGATTTACATTATTTATCTTTACACTAATCATGAATTTACTTGCTCACTATATTTCGAAACGCTTCAGGGAGGTTTACTAGCATGCGCTATATGGATGACACGGTCGTCATGAAACGATTGACCAAGCGTATTACATTTAATAAAGTTTGGAAAACCTTATTTTTCTTAGCAACTATGTTTGCGCTTGTGACTTTAGCTATTTTGTTATATCGCATAGTGTCACAGGGAATTGGTTATTTAAATATCGATTTCTTAACTAATTTTGCATCACGATTTGCAGATAAGGCAGGGATTAAAGCTGCCTTAATTGGGTCACTGTGGTTAATGGCAGTTGTTGCGCCAGTATCTATTATTTTAGGTGTAGGTACTGCGATTTATTTAGAGGAGTATGCTAAGAAAAATAGAATTAACGACTTTATTCGAATGAACATATCGAATCTAGCAGGTGTACCTTCCATCGTTTTTGGATTACTTGGATTAACAATTTTTGTCCGTATGATGGGGCTAGGCAAAAGTATTTTAGCCGCAGGGTTTACGATGAGTTTATTAATATTGCCTGTTATCATTGTAGCTGCACAGGAGGCTATTCGTGCCGTACCAAATGAACAAAGAGAAGCATCATATGGTATGGGTGCAACGAAATGGCAAACCATTTTACGCGTGGTGCTACCAGCTGCCATTCCGGGTATTTTAACAGGAAGTATTTTAGCCATGTCTCGTGCCATTGGAGAAACAGCTCCACTTGTTGTCATCGGGATTCCAGTTATTCTACAGTTTTTACCGAATAGTTTATTAAGTCAATTCACTGCATTACCGATGCAAATTTATGATTGGGCAAAGCGACCACAAGAAGCCTTTCAGTATGTGGCGGCCGCAGGTATTTTAGTGCTTATGACGGTTCTGCTATTAATGAACTCTATTGCTATCTTTATACGAAATAAATTCCAAAAACGTTATTAATGAGGTGACCTTATGGTGCTAGATTTAAAAGAGGAAAAAACGATTGTCAAGTTGAATCAAATGGCAACTAAGTCTTCAGATGATAGAGCGAAGAAGATTGTCTACGATACACGAAACTTAAATTTATGGTATGGTGATCACCATGGTTTAAAAGATATTAAATTAAGTATTTATGAAAATGAAGTAACGGCTATTATTGGGCCATCTGGCTGTGGTAAATCTACGTATCTAAAAACATTAAATAGAATGGTAGAACTTGTACCAAGCGTTCGAACATCAGGTGAAATCGTCTATCGTGAGCGAAATATTTTAGATAAAAGCTATACAGTAGAGGAATTAAGGACACGTGTAGGGATGGTGTTCCAAAAGCCGAACCCATTCCCAAAATCTATCTATGATAATATTGCCTATGGACCAAGAATCCATGGGATTAAAAATAAAAAGATTTTGGATGAGATTGTGGAGAAGTCACTAAGAGGGGCAGCGATTTGGGATGAGGTAAAAGATCGTTTAAATCAAAATGCCTATGGGTTATCGGGTGGTCAGCAACAGCGTATTTGTATTGCACGTTGCTTAGCGATTGAACCAGATGTCATCTTAATGGATGAGCCAACATCTGCTTTGGACCCAATTTCTACGTTGAAGGTGGAAGAGCTTGTGCAAGAGCTGAAAAAAGATTATTCCATCATCATCGTGACACATAATATGCAGCAAGCGGCTCGTATTTCTGATCGCACAGCATTCTTCCTAAGTGGAGAGGTTGTTGAATACGATAAAACAGATATTATTTTCCAAACACCAGCGGATCAACGCACAGAAGATTATATTTCAGGACGTTTCGGCTAAGGAGGAGCAATAGATGGTAGTTCGTGAGCGTTTTGAACAAGAGTTACAAGAGGTACAGGGTCAATTTATTGCCCTTGCCAACAGCAGTATTCTAGCGCTACAAACGGCTTTTGAAGCATTAGTAGAGCAGGACTTAGAAAAAGCCTTGAAAATTTTAGAAGATGATTTAGTCATTAATCGTCTTGAAGAGGAAATTAATGACCATGTGATTTTAATGATTGCTAAGCAACAACCAGTGGCAACAGATTTGCGTCGCCTTATGGTCCTTGTAAAAGCAGCAGCAGATATGGAAAGAGTGGGCGACTATGCGGTTAATATTGCTAAGGAAGCGATTCGAATTGGCAAAGAACCAATAGTGTTTCCGATAACCAATCTACAAACGATGTGTAATAAAACAGTCGAAATGCTAGAGAGTATCATGAAGGCCTTTACAGAGGAAGATACGGTACGTGCCAAAGAAATCGCAGAATTAGATGATTATGTAGACGATTTATACGGGGCAACAATTACACTTTTACTTCGCGCGGGTGTAGAAAATCCTGCACATATTTCGCAGATAACCCATCTCACATTTATTTGCCGATATCTAGAACGCTCTGCCGATCATGCGACAAATATTGCAGAACATCTATTTTACTTAGTCAAAGGCAAGCATTATGAATTAAATAATTAATGAGGAAGAGCTACTTTTAGCTCTTCTTTTCATTTGGATAAAAAAATTTTATGTAGCAGCAACATTGTCTTTTTCCCTAGCGTCTTTATAACGAGCACTATTGTATTGTCAAAAATTTTTTTTGGCTATACTATAGACATTATCCGAAAAATGTGATGCTTAGGAGGTGCTGCTACGTGAAAGATGCAATCGAAACATTCATTGAGCAATTTGACCAGCAGATGTCAAACGAACAACTAGACTATTTACGTTTTCTCTATAAAAACTTACATTTAGAGGAGTTAAGTGAAGGAGAACAACATTATTTTATCGACTATTTTTTCAAGAGCGAGCCATTACGAAATATGGCAGCATTTGCACTAGAATTGGCAGATATTATGCATGAAATTCGAGAAAATATCCCTGCTATTGAAAAAGCTGAACGCTTAGCAAACGGCCATGAGCAATACCTATATTATGAACGAAAATGGTCAGAGCTGAGACGTCAAAAGCTCAAGCAACAGACAACAAAAAGTGGTAATATTTTTTATGTGCCATTTCATGAATATCAACAGGAACCTGGGCCTATGATTATTTGTTTAGAACAAACGACGGGGATGGCTGCTTACTCTGATCTTTGTAAAAGTATGATTTTACCGTTATTTATGAATGCTCATCGTGAAGGTCGCGATTTATATATTGTTCCATATGATCGTCAAATTCATGTTCACTATCGCTTTGAAAATGGTCATTTAAATTTAGCTGATTTTAAGAGTTTTATCGAATATAAGGCACAAGGAGAAGCCGCAATATTGCCTGTTTTACAGTTTGTTAAAGCATTACTACAGGAAAATCAACTCGATGCTGAAGCGGATGTCATTATTTTTACAGAAGGAGCGCCTATTGATGGACAGCATCTCGTAACTAAACAAGCAAGAACGATGCTAGAGGAAATGAAGCGGAAATACCATGCTGAATTTTCAGTGATCGCCATGCACGAACATAATTTTAATAAACAGCAGTTTTGGTTTGCCAATAAGGCTTTTTTTGCGGATGATGCTATACAATAAAAAAATAGGGGCTAACCGTTTCTGAAGGTTTGCTCCTTTTTGGTGGAGATACATAGGTTTTTTAAAGGAGAAATACATGGATTCATTACTTTGGTTATTACCTAAATTTACAGTCCCAACTTGGATGGATGTCTTGATTGCCGCCATTATTTGTTTAGTTGGTTGGCTTATTCAACGTTTCATCATAAAAAAAATCATTCATTGTGTAGTGACTTTTTTAAGAAATCGCCAGCGGAAATTCCAGGCGAATGTACTTGCCCAATTCAGTAAAGCAATTGGCTATGCATTTATGACGACAGTCATTGTCCTGAGTTTATCTTATTTAATAGAAGTTCCTTTATTTACACATAAATCAACGAAAAATTTTGTATTGTCAATTCTGGTGTTTTTTGCGTTTAAAGGGATTTATGATGTATTAAATTTTTATACGAAACAACCATTCGAATTAACGAGTGAAGAGGATCAGAATGTCTTATTACCGTTTTTTCTACGAATCGGTAAAGTAATCATTATGATTTTTGCTATGTTCACGATTGCTTCGTTTTGGGATTTTAACCTCAATGGCTTTTTAACAGGGATCGGTTTAACTGGTGTGGCGATTGCCTTTGGGATTCGTGATACTTTAGCACATGTATTTGGTGGTATGTCTGTCGCGTTGGATAATCCATTCCAAATAGGAGATTGGATCGCAACGGAAGATCAAAAAATTGAAGGCACAATTGAAGATATCAATCTGCGAAGTACCTTAATTCAAACAGGGGATAAGGGGCTTGTCTATGTGCCGAATTCCTATTTAGTCAACCGCCCTATTTATAATTTATCAAAACGAGAAAAACGGAAATGTGAGCAATTTATCTATGTAGCAGCCGAAAATGAGGAGGACCATTTACGTAGTGCTTTAACAGCCATTCATAAGGAAATTTATTTGCATGCCAAAACGGAGAAAGAGATGATCCATGTTTTTATTGATGAATTTCATCATGATTCATATCGTGTACTTGTTCGTTTCTTTATTGCTACAAATGATACAGCTGTTATGCTAGAAGTGCGTCAGGATATTTTATTTGCTATTCGTCAAATAATGGAGGAGTTATCCATTACGTTAGCTACCCCTTACGAGGATGACAGTCTACGAAATAAAAAATAAATTGAATTGTGAGATAGTTTGCATTACAATATAACTTACAAATCAGCGTTGATGAAGAGTAGTAGCTATTTAAATTTGTCATAGAGAGCTAGTGGTTGGTGGAAACTAGTACAAATGAATGGTGAATGGACTTCGGAGCTCTAATCCTGAACGACAGTAGGGATTAGCGTATGCCTACGTTATAAGGCTTCAAGAGGGTCTTCTAGATTGGAGACCAATGAAGGTGGCACCACGGCTTTTCCGTCCTTTTGTGATGGAAAGGCCTTTTTTTATCTTGATTCAGTCATGTTTTTGTCTGAAAGTGAAGCGTGAGGTGCAGAAATTTTCCTCTTGTGTAGGGGAGATAGATGCTTGTTTTACTTTTTTAGCAGATTCAAACACCCGCTGAAGCAAGAGAAAGCCCCTCCATCGGATGTCACAGATTTTGAAGAGCTGCTATGTTAGTAACTTGAAAAAATCTGAACACACATACGCTGAGGAGGAGGCGATAGATAGGTGTAGAAGAGCAGAGAAGAGCTTAGAGAAGGAGAGAAGAGTATGACAGTTGAGCTTAGAAAGTATGCCATGAAAGTATTACAGGGGGATATGATGACCCCTATCTCTGTGTATCAATCACTGAGCGGGCAGCATAAAATGTTGTTCGAATCATCAGCCAAGCATGAGGAAAGTGGGCGATATTCCTTTATCGCCATCAATCCAGTGGCTGAATTGAAAGGGAACAAGGAAGAATTCATCTTTTCAAGAGGAATGGAAAAGGACACAATTAGTGGGAATGTGCTCGATCAATTAAAGCAAGTTATGCCATTTCATGAGGAGCACTATCCATTCGCCTTTTTTGGTGGGATCATAGGTTTCTTTGGCTATGAAACAGCTTTTTATACAGAAAAAATCGGAAACTATTTACAGGATGATTTAGCCATGCCTGATGTGCATGTTTTTTTCTATGATACCTTTATTGTTTTTGATCATGTAACACAGGAAATCACACTAGCCTCGATTGATCTATTTCAGGAGGGGCGTTCAATAGAGGAGATGGAGGCTGCTATTGCGACAATAGAGCAACAGCTTTGTGCAGGTACGACCTTTGAGGCATTGAAGGTAGATGAACTACATTTTACACCAATGATGACAAAGGAGCGATTTGTTTCTTTGGTGGAACGTGCTAAGCAGCATATTTTAAGAGGAGATATTTTTCAAATCGTATTATCACAACGCTTTTCAGCACCGTTCACAGGTTCACCATTCTCACTTTATCGTCAATTACGCACATCGAATCCGTCACCCTATATGTTCTATATGGATTTTGGATCCTATGTTATTTTAGGAACATCTCCGGAAAGTCTGGTAAAGGTAAAAAATCGTCAGGTGACAACCAATCCAATAGCTGGTACAAAGCCGCGTGGCGCGACAACAGAACAGGATGAAGCAATTGCAAATGCTCTATTAGCAGATGAAAAGGAAATAGCGGAGCATCGTATGTTAGTAGATTTAGGTCGCAATGATCTTGGATGCATTGCCAAAGTCGGTTCTGTAAAGCTAATGAAATACATGAATATTGAACGGTATAAATATGTGATGCATATGGTGTCAGAGGTAATGGCAGAATTACGAGACGACCTCCATGTTCTGGATGTACTGCGTGCTTGTCTACCAGCTGGGACTGTGTCAGGAGCACCTAAAATTCGAGCCATGCAACTGATTAATGAATTGGAACCAGTGAAGCGGGGCGTGTACGCGGGAGCGGTGGGCTATATTTCAACAACAGGTGATATGGACTTAGCACTCGCTATTCGGACAATGCTCATTAAGGATCAAAAAGCCCATGTACAGGCAGGGGCGGGAATTGTTTATGACTCCATCCCATTGTCGGAATACGAGGAAACGCTCAATAAAGCCCGTGCGCTATTGGAGGTCAAAAAATGATTTTATTAATCGATAATTATGATTCCTTTACTTATAACCTATTTCAACAAATCAGCGTGCTGGGAAAAAACGTTAAAGTCGTGCGAAATGATGCTATTACAATAGAAGAAATTCAAGAAATGTCGCCTGAAGCCATCATTTTATCTCCTGGACCAGGAACACCTGCTGAAGCAGGTATCACGGTAGCTGTCATCAAGGAACTGTATCAAAATTTCCCCATTTTAGGTATATGCCTTGGCCATCAATCGATTGGGCAGGCTTTTGGCTCCAATATTGTGCAGGCCCAAAATATTATGCATGGAAAGCTGTCACCATTACAATACGAGCAAACAGGTTTATTTAAGCGAATAAAGGGTGATATTGAAGTAATGCGTTATCATTCTTTAATTATTGAAGCAAGGACATTGCATAAGGATTTTAACATAATTGCAACAGCCGGTGATGATGGGGAGATTATGGCCATTCAACATAAGAATTATCCTCTTTATGGTCTGCAGTTTCATCCAGAATCAATCGGCACAAAAGAAGGCAATATCATGATGCAAGCCTTCCTCGATAGTATAGCGTAATGGCCGCAAAAAAGCTGTCGTCTAATGTGACGACAGCTTTTTAGGTTACTGCTTTTTGCCTGTAATTAACTTAGCAATTTCTTCTAAAGACATGGAAGAATTGACTTCATAGGAGCCGATTTGTAAGCTGCGGGCATATTTTGCGTTAGCGAGTAGTAACTCCATTTCAACACTATTGGTAATAATGCCGCCGTCTTCAAGCTTTTGTGCCACAATATAGGGTGTGATTCCACTGTATAATTGCAATGTCATCTTTGTCACATCACCGTTTGTTTCTTCAACGGCTTGTTCATCAGAATCTGTCGTAGACGTTTCTTCTGTTGTATGTACTGGCTTTAATTGTCCCTTTAACGAGGCAATTTCTTGGTTGGCCTTGTTTAGCTTATCTTGCAGTTGTTCTACCTGTTGCAGATTGCCAGCTTCTTTAGTAGGGAGACCAATATTTACATCAAAGCGACTGGAGAGTGCTAGCAAAGCTCCGACAAGAAAAATGGCAATGCCAAATGCGCGGATGGCGGACTTGTTCATCACTTATCGACCTCCATTTGCAATGACTTGACGAACTTGCTCTTCTGTTAAATTAGAACGAATACTGATATCAGCTACAGAAAGACCTTGTTTATTTAATTCGAGCACCTGACTAACAATAATTTGATGAATCGGTTTGACTTGGGTTGTCGTTTGTGCAATTTTTGACGCTTGTGCAGCCTGTTGAACAGCTTGCATGACTTGTTGAACTTTAGGGTTTTGTCCTTTTTGACTCGGAGCTGATGTTGATTTCACTTGGAATTCAGGCTCTAATAAAAGTTCTTCCTCGACAATTTTTAGGCGACGCTTTAAATTATTTGTTTCTTGGAAGATCGAGATGGATAATTCTTCGACATCTTTTTCGATTTTTTTCGAGCTATTTTTGAAAAAGAACGATAGGATGATTAAAATTATGCCGATACTCATTAGTAAGATGGATAAATCCAATAGTTTCACCTCAATGTAGTATGTAATTATAAGATATTTTACCATATGCAAACTTAATATGAAATGAAGGTAGATTTTTTTTCAGTTTATGTTATAATAGGTTAGTCGTATAAATCATGCTCAAATTTTAATTCTTGATATAGAGTGGGAGGGTTAATGATGCGCGTAAACATTACTTTAGCTTGCACAGATTGCGGCGAACGTAACTACATTTCTAAAAAGAACAAGCGTAACAATCCAGAGCGTCTTGAACTTAAAAAATATTGCTCTCGCGAGAAGAAATACACTCTTCACCGTGAAACTAAGTAATCGCTCATTAAGCCAAAACCACAAGTGGTTTTGGCTTTCTACATTTTATGAAATCATTTCGGGTATAAGGATACGAAGTATGATGATATAGGAGGTAGCCTGGATGGATAAAACAACATTACGAAATAAGATGCGACAAGCTCTTGCGACAATGACTGATGAAGCTTATCAATATCAATCATTAGCTATCGTAAAAAAGGTGCTACAGGAATCATATATAATAGAAGCAAATATAATTGGCATGACCATTTCAAATAAGCCAGAAGTCGACACCATTCTTTTAATTGAAGAATTATGGCGACTTGGTAAAAAGGTCGCTGTTCCGAAATGTCATCCAAAAACAAGAGAAATGTCATTTTACATTATTGATTCATTTGCCCAGCTTGAAACTGTATATATGCATTTGCGTGAGCCTATTCCAGCAAGATGTGAGTTAGTTGACGCAAATGACATGGATGTCATCCTTGTGCCTGGCGTTGTTTTTGACCGTAATGGCTATCGAATCGGCTATGGCGGTGGTTATTATGACCGCTATGTATTAAACTATAAAAAAGGGAAGCTGATGTCGCTGCTCTTTGATGAGCAAATCATTGATTGTGTCCCAGCCGAGGAGCATGATTGCCCAGTAGACATCATTATGACACCGACAGAACGTATTGATTGTCTAGCACAACGAGGAGCGAGCGAAAATGGATAAAATGTTAGATATTTATGAACTTTTGAAAACATATGGTACTTTTATTTATACACGTGATCCCATTGGCGATTTGATGTTAATGGAGGATGAAATACGTGAGCTCTATAAAGCAAATGTACTAGACATAAAAGACTATCAAATGGCATTGTTACTCATTCGACAAGAAACAACAAAACTTCGTATGGAAGAAAATAAAAAGTAATGTTTAAAATATAATGTAATGGAGTATTGTGAAAATAATGTAACAAGTATGTAATATTCTTAAAAACAGTGGATTTCCGCTGTTTTTATGTTTTTAAGAAACTTTTTACATTCCAAAACGTATATATAGATGTCTGGTGCATAAAAAGAGCGCGGAGAAAAAAATTTCCAAAAGATATGTGTTGATTATCTGTTAAAAAAGGATTAAGATATATTTTGTTTCCGTAACAAAATGTAAAAAATTATTATTTTTTTGTAAGGAAGTAGGGAGGATGTTAGGAATGAAATCAATAAAGTGGCCTAAACATTCATTTATGATACTAGCAATTATAGCAACATGGATCAAAACGGTCATTGTTTACCACACAAGCTTTGAGATGAAAATTGAAAATGCAATGCAACAATTTATTTTGTTTATTAATCCATTAAGCTTCTTGCTATTTACGTATGGTTTATCACTATTCTTTAAATCAGCAAAAGCTAGAAATCGTTATCTGATTACGGTCAGCGTTATTTTATCCATTGTTTTATACGGAAATGTAGCGTTCTATCGATTCTACAATGACTTTATTACGCTACCAGTATTATTCCAAACAAGTAATTTCAGTGACTTAGGAACATCAGTAGCAGCCATTGTTGAGCCATGGGATGTATTATATTTCGTTGATGTCGTTATTTTAATCTTAG
Source organism: Lysinibacillus sp. FSL K6-1151 (assembly GCF_038630755.1). Lineage (NCBI taxonomy): Bacteria > Bacillati > Bacillota > Bacilli > Caryophanales > Bacillaceae > Lysinibacillus > Lysinibacillus sp. FSL K6-1151. Next base: position 2,994,971 of record NZ_CP152040.1, on the reverse strand, counting down.
CGAATAAATTTTTACCGAAAATGAAAGAAGCATTTAAAGTGAATATTGAATTCCGACGTGCATTTTTTGTATTAGCAGTCGCAATTTCATTTTTAAACTTAGGATTAGCTGAAACAGAGCGTCCACAATTATTAACACGTAGTTTTGACCGCGAATTATTAGTAAAAAATATTGGTACGTACAATTACCATTTGTATGATATTTATATTCAAACTAAATCATCTGCTCAGCGTGCATTAGCGGATGGCAGTGAATTAGTTGAAGTAAACAACTATGTGCGTTCTAATCAGGCTGCCGTTAACCCAGAGATGTTTGGGAAATATAAAGGTCGCAACTTAATTGTTGTGTCGATGGAGTCTTTACAAAACTTTGTCATCAATAATGATATGAATGGTCATGAAATTACGCCATTCTTAAACTCTTTAACAAAAGATAAAGATACGTATTATTTCAGTAACTTCTATCACCAAACAGGCTTAGGAAAAACATCTGACTCAGAGTTTATTGTTGAAAACTCATTGTTTGGATTAGGTCGTGGTGCTGTATTCTTCACGCATGGTGGAAATACGTATAATTCAATGGCTGAACGCCTTGGAGAAAATGGCTACTTTACAAATGTCATGCACCCGAATAATAAATCATTCTGGAACCGTGATATCATGTATCAATCGTTAAAAATTAATAAATTCTACGATATAGATTCATATACGGTTGAAGAAGGGCAAGCTGTCAACTGGGGTATGAAAGATACACCATTCTTAGAGCAATCTGCTGCTTTAATGAAAGACATGCCACAGCCATTCTATTCAAGATTAATTACGTTAACGAACCACTATCCATTCACTTTGGATCCTGAAGATATTATGATTCCTGAATATGATTCAAATTCAGGTACATTAAATCGTTACTTCCAGACAGTACGTTATATGGATGAAGCTTTAAAAGACTTCTTCCAAGAGTTAAAAGATCAAGGTGTTTATGATAACTCTATTATCGTAATGTATGGAGACCATTATGGTATTTCTGAAAACCATAATAAAGCGATGGCACAATATTTAGGAAAAGAACAAATTACACCAATGGACAATGCATTGCTTCAAGAAGTGCCTTTATTCATCCATATCCCAGGATCTGACGATGGTAAAGAAATGACAGAGATTTCAGGACAAATGGATTTACGTCCAACAATCTTACATCTTCTTGGCGTTGAAACGTCAAAAGACATGCAAATGGGTGCAGATTTATTCTCTCCAGAGCATGAGGATTTTGTTGTCTTCCGTGATGGACGCTTTATAACAGATAAATATGTTTATGCTGGAGAAGCTTGCTATGACAAAGCAACTGGTGAAGAAATAGATGGTGAGCCATGCCAGTCATATGCTGATCGTGCGACAATGGAGCTGGAAAATTCCGATGCTATCATAAATGGAGACCTGCTACGTTTCTATGATGAAAAGACAGGTAATTTAAAACAGGATTCCGTCAAATAACAAAAGAGAGATCTCAAGTTGAGGTCTCTCTTTTCTTTTTTGATTGACAAATTACTATAAGCAATTATAATAAATTTAAATATCTGCATAACGAAGATTTGTTTTTGCATTTCGGAGTATAAGAGTGAAAGGCATGGAAAAGAACGAGTAGCTTTAATCGAACTGACAGAGAGTAGCCGGTTGCTGAGAGGCGCAAGGGATATTAAAGTGAATACATCTTGGAGCTGCGTACCGAAATTTTAGTAGGCTACGACGGGGTTGCATCCGTAATCATTGCAAAAGTATCGCTATGGCTGTACTTATTGAGGAGGGCTGTGTGAATAGCTCTCGAAAAAAGGTGGTAACACGTTCATGAACGTCCTTAGGATTATTCCTAAGGGCTTTTTTTATGCCTTTACAGCCCAAGTGTTTATCTTGATTTGGCCGTCCTCTTACGCTGAGGCGTAGTTGATTAGTGAACTCTTATAGAGCTTGCAATATTAATATTTAATATTACAAGGAGATGTTTCATATGTTTTTAACACCAAAAGAGCAATTAGCGATAATTAAGAAGGGGGCTCATCAAATCGTTGATGAGCAGGAATTACTCGAAAAATTAGAGCGATCCTATAAGGAGCAGAAGCCTTTAATCATTAAGTTAGGGCTTGATCCGTCCGCGCCGGATATTCATTTAGGGCATGCAGTCGTTCTACGGAAAATAAAGCAAATGCAGGATTTAGGGCATCAGGCGGTCATTGTTATCGGTGATTTTACAGGGCGTATTGGTGATCCAACGGGTAAAGCAAAAGGCCGTGTCGCGTTAAGTGATGACATGGTCAAGCAAAACGCTAAAACATACTGTGAGCAAATTTTTAAAGTGATAGATATGAACAAGACAACTATTCGTTTCAATAGTGAATGGTTAGCAAAGCTGTCATTTGAAGAAGTCATTCAGCTGGCAGCCACGACATCCGTTGCTCGACTGTTAGAACGTGAGGACTTTCAAAAACGGTACCGTCAGCAAATACCAATTGGCATCCACGAATTTTTCTACCCGCTTATGCAAGCATATGATTCGGTAGAGCTACAGGCCGATATTGAATTAGGGGGAACAGATCAAACATTCAATATTTTAATGGGCCGCACCTTACAAAAGCAACGGCGGTTAGAAAAACAAATTGCCATTTTTATGCCATTACTCGAAGGTTTAGATGGCATTGAAAAAATGAGTAAGAGCCTTGGCAATTATATTGGTGTCAGTGAAGCGCCAGAGGTCATGTTTAAAAAGGTAATGGAAGTACCAGATGCCTTACTCATCAAATATTTTGAACTAGCAACAGATGAGCATCCACTACAAGTGCAAACCATTCAAGATAGACTGCAAATGGGAGAGAATCCCCGTGATGTAAAATTACAGTTAGCAGAAATTATAACGGCCTTATACCATGGGACTACAGCAATGGAGGAAGCTAAATCCTATTTCCAAGCTGCATTTCAAAGAAAGGAAATACCAAAAAATATTCCTATACTGCTCCTAGAAATTGATAAGGAAAGAATAGTGGATATTATCCCACAACTAGTGGCAATGGATTATATTCATAGTAAGAGTGAATTTCTGCGGTTAATCAAGCAAAATGGAGTATCCTTGAATGGAGAAAAAATAGTGATGGATGATTTATCACTTGTACTAATGAATGATGATGTCATTCAAATTGGTAAGAAACGATTTCTTAAATTAAATAAATAATAAATACAAAAAAAGAGCAATCTCCAGGGAGACTGCTCCTTTTTGTCTGAATTTTAGTGTAATTGTGGTGGATACCCACTGTGAACAATCGTCATGATGACGAACCATCCGAATACAGCGGCACTTAATAAGTTGAAAACAACGCTTAATAGGTTCTTTTCTTTTATTGCTTGGAATGTACCAACTACAGCTAAAATCGCTACTAGACCAAAAATAACCATTAATAAGTTCATTAAAAATAGACACTCCTTTCGACATCAGAAAATGAATGTCGCAAACAATATTCCTCCTTAATTGTAAACGTTCTGTTTGTTTTTGTCGAGAACTAAAATAGCGTAAACTATGAACATTTATCGTCAAATTGTGGCAAAGCCTGTATAATAGAAAGTTGAGGTGATCACTATGATGAACGTACGAAGTTATTCTCTTGGACCTGTTCAAACGAATTGCTATATCGTATCGAATAAAGAAAAAGAATGTATTATATTTGATCCAGGTGAGGAAGCAGAGCGTCTTATTAAAACAATTCGTAGCAATGGCTTAAAACCACTTGCTATCTTTTTAACACATGCCCATTTTGATCATATAGGGGCTGTAGATGCTGTACGCGAAGTGTTTGATATTCCTGTATGGATTCATGAAAAGGAAGTTAGCTGGCTAGGAGATCCAACGAAGAATGGCTCTAGTAAATATGCTGCATTACCAGATTATAGGGTAGCAGCACCAGCGCAAGACACAATTATTAAAGAAGAACAGCTATTTGAGATCAGTAATTTTGCTTTCCAAGCTGTTTTTACGCCTGGACATTCACCTGGTAGTATTTCTTATGTTTTTGATAATGACGGTTTTGCCATTGTTGGAGATACGTTATTTGAACAAGGTGTGGGACGTACAGATTTAGTAGGTGGCTCAACAAAAGTATTATTAGCATCCATTCATCACAAATTGTTGACATTACCCGAGGATACTATTATTTATCCTGGACACGGAAATTATACAACAGTAGGCGCAGAAATGGAGACAAATCCTTTCTTAAATGGATTTTAAAAAGGAATAACCAAAGCGCATAAAAAAGCGTATCTCAGCATTGTGAGATACGCGATTTTTTTTGTATTAATGACCGCCACCAGGTACGTGAATGAATGTTGTATAGTACGTGAAGCCAGCGAAGAATACAGTTAAATATGCTCCGAAAATGTACATGTACATACGTTCTGAAAGGTTTAAGAAGCCTAATAATAAGAATAAACCTGTATTACCTAAGAATAATAGCGATACCTCGTTCATACCACCAAGGTAGAACATAACGGCAAAAATACCTGTCCAGAATGCCATAACTTTATACATATTATCCATGAAGATTTCCCCTCCTTTTGCCCACGACACAATAATCTCTTACTCATTATAAATGATATGAAAGGTGTCTGTAAACTGGAACTTCTCCGTCTTTGTGACAAACAAATGGATTTTTAATCTAGCTTTCGATTTCTGTCACGTTTATTTCATATTTACATAAATCGCAATTATGTATCATACTTTCAATTTGCACAAATTCATTGTTCGTAAACAATGCATCTAATTGACCTTTTAAATAGGATTCATGTAATGAACAAACAATATCAGAATGCGAAGTAAGTTGCTCCTGGAAAGGACAATTGAAGATGGAGAAGGTCACTTTTTTGCCATGTTCGGTTTGTTGAATTTGTGGAATATAGCCAATTAAAGCGGCATTGTCCGTTAACAGCTGAAGCTTTTCATCGAAGGATAGAGAATTATTTAATGTTAATTCAGCGCTGATATAATTTTTCATTTGCTGGTATCCGTCTTGGTAGCTAATTTCTTGGCACTTCGTTAAGGCAGATGGTCCAATGTCTTCAATTAATTGGATCGTCCATTTTAATAAACGATCTTCATCGCGTCTTGGAAATGTTAGAGATACGCCTTTCTCTGAAGCTTTATAAACACGTCCAGGTCTACCACCTTTGCCTGTTTTGACATAGTCCGCAGAAATAATATTGATTTCTGAAAGCTTTGTTAAATGAAGCCGAGCAACGTTTGGATGGATGCCGAATTGATCAGCAATATGTTGTACTGTGACTGTTTTTTTCTCTTGCAATATGTACTCATAAATAGAGTACCTTGTTTCATCGGCTAATGTACTAGTAATTTTCAATGGATGGATCATGCGCTTCACCTCTTTAAATTTTTTTAAAAAATTATGTTCGCCTACCAAGTGTTAGGAAAATAATCATGTTCATTCTATTATATTGTATTATTGAAAAAGGTACAGTTCATTTCGGCATAAATATTAATTTTTTCATGCATTTAACTTCTTTTTTAGTGGGAAACTGCACTTTATCCACATTTTTATAGCAAAAAACATGATTGACAGGAAAATGTGCAACAAATTTTTATTTTCAGAAAAGGGCTTTTCTCGTGGCATTTTCCTCTTTATACTAGGAAATAACGAATAGAGCGGTCATATTCGAATGAACTAGAAGTGAGGTGCATATATGCAGAATTTTGAAACAGTTGTTGAACAAAAATGTGAGCAACTTTTACTAAAGGCCTATCATTTTGGTGCATCCGATTTATTACTCGTTCCAGGTAATAAAAGATATCAGGTTTATTTTCGAAAATATGATAAGCTACTCCAAGCTGGTGAGCTCCCAAATGAACTTGCAGAAAGAATGATTTCCTACTATAAATTTCTTGCGGCATTAGATATCAGTGAACGACGAAAACCTCAAAGCGGCTCCTTTCAAAAAGCAATGGAACACAATCCATACGCCTTTCGAGTATCCACACTGCCTTCCGTCTTTTTAAAAGAAAGCCTAATTATCCGTTTACTTCTCCAAAATCATACATTCCCACTAACGTCATTAAGCTATTCCAAAAGTGCAGCACACAATTTAATGGAGCTTGTGCAACATCGTCAAGGTCTTCTGTTTTTTACAGGCGCAACAGGCTCTGGCAAATCTACATCACTCTATTCCTTAATCCATTATTGTTCCACAGAATTAAATCGGCATGTGATTTCTTTAGAAGATCCTGTAGAAAATAGCCAAGCAAATTTACTTCAAATTCAAGTGAACGAGCGAGCGGGCGTTACATATGCTATGGGACTAAAGGCCATTTTACGTCACTCTCCTGATGTTATCATGATTGGTGAAATTCGAGATAAAGAGACAGCAAAAATTGCTATCCAAGCTGCCTTAACAGGACACTTAGTTGTCTCAACCATTCATGCAAAAGATACCATTCGTTGCCTGTATCGTTTAATGGACTTAGATGTGTCGATAGAGGAGCTTCATCAAACGATTATCGGTATTGTGGCACAAATACTTGTTCAGACTTCAGCAGTACAAGATGAGCGCCGTGCGGTATATGAAATTTTACAGGATGTTCATTTAACAAGAGCCATTTCTGCGATTAAAGAAAAGGTCAACTATGAACTCCCTTATGAATTAACATTAATGGGACAAAAAGAATTAGTGGAGAGCTTTTATGCACCTACAAACATATATCCATAATATTTTGCTTTATTATAGTAGGGCGACAAAATGGCGAGTAAGGGAGCAGGCACAATTTTTTAATCGATTATGTGTGTTAATGCAAGAAGGATATTTATTTCCTCAGGCCATTTCAATGCTATTGCCTCATCATATAAAGGCGCATGAAGATATGCAGCAGCAAATTGATGAAAAACTGAAGCAAGGGGAAGGGGTTGCAGGGATACTTGAAACTTTACAGCTGAGCAAGCATTATTTAATGGCCATCAAGGTAGCAGAAAACAATGGTCATATGATAGAAGCTTTACAAGGTGTAGCTAAGCAAATAAAGGTAAGTGAAATGACCAAGAAAAAGCTCATAAAGCTGCTGATCTATCCTGTCACGCTGATCGTATTTTTGCTGTTATTATTTTTGGTGTTTCGTACCATCTTTTTACCAAACATCGAAAGACTGGTAGCCGGCCGAACCGCAGAAACAGAAACAAGTATTACGTTGTCCACTACGTTATTACATGTTCCTGATGTAGTTATCCTCACCATTTTCATCGCAACAGGCAGTTTATTTATTGTTCGTCTCTATCTCAATCGACAGCCTACTGCACATCAACTCACCATCCTATTCAAGATTCCTTTTATTCAACGCTATATGCGACTGATATTAACAAGACAGTTTGCTGCTTATTTAGGAAGCTTACTGCAAAGTGGATTTTCATTACAAGCCAGCCTCCAACTTTTAGAAGAGCAACAACTTCAACCTTTTCTGCAAATTCTTTCGCAGCGCATAAAAGAAAGGGTTATTTTTGGAGAGTCACTAACACTTGCCGTAATGAGACTAGCTGTTTTTCAAAAGGATTTTCCTGTTTTTGTAGAGCACGGTGAGCAAAGCGGCTATTTAGGAAAAGAATTAGTGTTGTATAGCGAGTTATTACTGGAAAAACAGGAACAACTTCTGCAAAAAGTATTAGCATTTGTACAACCAACCTTCTTTATCCTCATAGCAGTCTGTATAGTAGCTGCCTATGTCAGTTTATTATTACCCATCTATCACATGATTGAATTAGTTTAGGAGGGAAAAGATGAAACGTATCAACGAACAAGCAGGGTTCACTTTAATCGAGATGCTAATTGTTTTATTAATCATTTCAATCCTTATTTTAATTACGATTCCAAATGTTACGAAGCATTTTGCTACCATTGATGAGAAGGGCTGTAAGGCTTATATATCTATGGTACAAGGGCAGGTCGAGGCCTATCGAGTAGATTTTATGACCTATCCAACATTAGATGATCTAGTGATGAAAGGCTATTTAAAAGAACATGAAACGACCTGCCCAAATAAAGCCGAAATAGTCATCACGAATGAGGGAGAGGTACGACTAGCCAATGCAGATTTGGAAACAGGGTCAAATAGCTGATGAACATAATAAAAATGGTGGTTTTACAATTCTTGAAATACTGATTGTTTTGTTTCTTGTTATGAGTTTAACAGCGATTGTTAGTAAATTTTCATTCAAAATAGCAGAAGCAAAGGAATTGGAACGATTTTTTACGCAAATGCAACTAGATATTCAGTATATTCAAACCTATAGCATGAATGAACGGCAATATATAGCAATGAAAATAATAAGTCCCAGTAATCGTTATGTTATTCAAAAAGATTTTTATACCATTTTATATGAACGTCCTTTTCCAAAAGGAGTCGAGTTTTTGAACGCAGAAAGTTCTATTCATACACTTAGTTATAATACTAAAGGAAATGTTATGTCAGCTGGAACCATTGCCTTTAAAACCCCTCAAGGAAAGAAAAAAGTCGTTATTACATTAGGACGAGGGAGAGCTAGAGTTGAATGAGTCAGGCTATTCTTTTGTAGAAACCATTTTAGCTATGGGGATTTTAACAATATTGTGTATGTCGTTAATACCGCTTACCTATACGATGAAGACGAATCTTACAAATAAAAAACTAGAACTCATCGCAGCTGAAACTGCCTATGAAGGTTTAAAGCAATATCAGGCAGTACAGCAAACAGAAGGCTCTAGGACCATTGAACAAGTAGAGTATCATTGGGAATTTGATGGACAACAAATTTGTGTCCGTTTTCAAAACATGCGTGAACTGCGCCAAAAATGTATACAAGATACAGGTGAAGTCCGTGAATGACAAAGGCTATACATTAATAGAAGCCATATTTCAATTGGTTGTTTTTGTGCTTGTATCTCATCTTTTTGTTCTTATTATGCTGTGGTTTGCTGAAATGAAATCAACCATGCTAACAGATGAACAAACAAAGTGGGAGCTATTTGTTTATGATGTAAATCATTCTCTACAGAATGTCTCTGCGTTTGCTATTCGGGAAGATCGAAAAAGAGTGAGCTTTCAAACTGCAAATACAATCCATCATATTGATTGCTATCCTAATATTATTCGTGAGCAAATAAATGGTGGACATGTTCCCATGCTAATCGGAATTAATAAATGCCAATTTAATTATACAGAAAACATGCTGACGGTAGCTGTTGAAATGACTAGCGGTATTCAAAAGGAGCGAAGCTTCTATGTGCCAATTATTGAAAAATGACAGAGGGGCTATTTTTTTGATCGCAATTGCATTATTATTTTTTGTAACTACTTTTGTTCTTGCGTATTGTATGTCTTATGAAATGCAGTTTCGAACATATGATGGGCTAGAAAAATTAAATGTTCAAACTACGATAAATTTATTAGGACAAATTTTGTCAGACAGTGTAGAATCGTAGTTATAAGAAGGTGATCCGAATTGCGAAAAATATATTTAGTTGGCTTTATGGGCAGTGGGAAAAGTGCGTTAGGAAGACGTTTAAGTTATTTATTAAAGATGCCATATTATGATATGGATCGTGAGATTGTGCGCCAGCAGGGAATGACAATTCCACAGATTTTTGAAAAATACGGAGAGGCCCATTTTCGAGAAATAGAAACAGAATTTTTGAAAAATTTCAGAGATGAGGCTTGTATTATTTCTACAGGTGGTGGCGTTGCCATTAATGCTGAGAATCGAAAAATTATGAGACGTAGTGGATTAGTGTTTTTTTTAGATGCGTCTTTTGAAGATATTTATAAACGAATACAGCATGATCCAAACAGACCCATTGTCCAGAGCTCTACAAAGGAAGAGCTAGAAAGCCTGTATCATTACAGAAGGAAGTTTTACCGTGAGGTAGGACATATCCAAGTATTGACAGAAGGTAGAACTATCCGTCATATTCTAGAGTATTTAGTATTTCAAGTGAAAAGATTAAAAAACGAACGATGATTGTATTATTGATAAATTATGTTCGTGTTTTATTATCTTTTAAAAAATGATTGCCTTTTCAATGCATTTAATGTTAGGATATAGACAAATAAGTAACTAAATGTTCATTGACTACTAAATAGTACCAAGAACTATCTTGGGCGGATGATTGTGCGGGGAGAGCGCGTGTAGACGCCACCGAAGGAGCAAGTAGTAAATGGCTATGAATCTCTCAGGTAAAAGGACTCGTACAAGACGCAACTCTGGAGAGAGCTGTAGTATAACAATAACAGCCACCAAAGGGGAAAGCCGGCTGATTGGCAGTGTGAAAACTTGCGAGCCAGTCTGGTGTAACTTTCAGGTGCAAGGACAGAGAATCCCGAAAAGGGGTTCGTCTGTCTTTTTTTATGTCCACAGGTGCTTTAAAGATTGGAAACGATACGCACTGACTGTATTAATACAAAAGCAGACGAACTACTACCAGTAAAAATGTAACGAACAATAAGGGGGCAAAAAAGAATGACGAATGAATTAAAACGTACACCTCTATTTGAAGAATACGCGAAATACGGTGCAAAAACAGTAGACTTCGGTGGCTGGGAACTACCTGTTCAATTTACTTCCATTAAAGAAGAACATGATGCAGTGCGTCATCGTGCAGGCTTATTTGATGTATCACATATGGGAGAAATTTTAGTAACAGGTCCCGATGCATTAGGTTTTTTACAAAATCTTTTATCAAATGATGTATCTAAAATTGTTAATGGCCAAGCGCAATACACAGCCATGTGTTATGAAGATGGAGGCGTTGTTGACGATTTATTAACGTATAAATTAGCTGGTAATCACTATTTATTATGTGTCAATGCAGCCAATATTGAAAAAGACTATGATTGGATGATGGAAAATCAACATCAATATGATGTGACGATTGATAACCAGTCCGATGCTTATGCACAAATTGCTCTTCAAGGACCATTAGCAGAGGAAGTTCTTCAATCCCTTACTTCGACTGATGTTCGTGCCATTAAATTTTTCCGCTTCCAAGAGGGCGTTGAAGTTGCGGGTCATCAAGTATTAGTTTCTCGTAGTGGCTATACAGGAGAAGATGGCTTTGAACTTTACGGTGCTCCAGAAGATATTAAAGCACTATGGGGTAAAATTTTAGATGCTGGTCATGATAAAGGCGTAGTACCGGCAGGTTTAGGATGCCGCGATACACTACGTTTTGAAGCAGGGCTACCATTATACGGTCAAGAGCTATCGGCAACAATTTCTCCACTTGAGGCTGGGATTGGCTTTGCTGTGAAATTAAATAAAGAAGACTTCATTGGTCATGAAGCATTAGTAGCGCAGAAGGAAAATGGTCTTACACGCAAATTGGTAGGCATTGAAATGATTGATAAAGGCATTCCACGTCATGGCTACAAAGTGTTCAAGGACGGTAAGGAAATCGGTGAAGTGACAACGGGTACACAGCTTCCTTCATCTAAACGTAATGTTGGTCACGCTTTAATTGACAGTCAATTCGCAACAATCGGAACTGAGCTAGAAATCGAAATTCGTGGGAAACACTTAAAGGTAATAACAGTAGAAACACCGTTTTACAAGCGTTCAAAATAATAGTTGAAAAGAGGGACCTACATTTATGAAACATCGTTATTTACCAATGACGGAGCAAGATCAAAAAGAAATGTTAGACGTAATCGGTGTATCCTCAGTTGATGAATTATTCGGGGATATTCCTGAGAAAGTCCGTTTTAAAGGCCTTTATGATATTAAGGAAGCAAAATCAGAATCTGCTTTATTAAAAGAATTAATAGCACTCTCTGCAAAAAATAAGGACACAAATGCTAATGTATCGTTTTTAGGTGCAGGTGTTTACAATCACTATAAACCAGTAATCGTGGACCATGTCATTTCTCGTTCAGAGTTCTATACAGCGTACACACCTTATCAACCAGAGATTTCACAAGGTGAGCTACAAGCAATCTTTGAATTCCAAACGATGATTGCCGAGCTAACTGGCATGGATCTTGCAAACTCTTCTATGTATGACGGTGGTACAGCATTAGCAGAAGCAGGTATGCTAGCAGCAGGTCATACGCGTCGTAAGAAAATATTAGTGTCTGAAGCAGTGCACCCAGAATATCGCGATGTTGTTGCTACATATGCCTATGGTCAATCCATTGAAATCGTGACAATCCCACAAAAAGATGGTGTGACAGATGTCGAAGCATTAAAAGAGTTAATCGATGACAACACAGCAGCTGTTATTGCTCAATATCCAAACTTCTTCGGTCAAGTGGAGGATATTCAAGTTATTAGTGATATTGCACATGAAGCGAAAAGCTTATTTGTTGTTTCTTCTAACCCACTTTCATTAGGCATTTTAACGCCTCCTGGTAAGCTAGGTGCTGATATTTGTGTAGGGGATGCGCAAGTATTCGGTATCTCTGAAGCATTTGGTGGGCCACACTGTGGTTTCTTTGCAGTGACAACGAAATTAATGCGTAAAGTGCCAGGTCGTCTTGTTGGTGAAACAGTGGATGGTGAAGGGCGCCGTGGTTATGTATTAACATTACAAGCACGTGAACAACATATCCGTCGTGATAAAGCAACATCTAATATTTGTTCGAACCAAGCACTTTTAGCACTTGCTGCATCTGTAGCGATGACAGCTTTAGGTAAACAAGGTATTCGTGAAATGGCTACGCAAAATATTGCCAAAACACGTTATGCAAAAAATGCCTTTGAAGCAGCTGGCTTTACAGTAGCATTCCAAGGTGCACACTTTAACGAGATCGTTGTGAAAACGAATAAATGTGTGAAGGAAATCAATAAAGGCTTAATCGAAAAGGGTATAATCGGTGGATATCCTCTAGGGCAAAATTATGACTCTCTGAAAAATCATGTGCTTATTGCAGTAACTGAATTACGCACAAAAGAAGAAATTGATGCACTTGTTGCAGAAATGGGGGCTCTTAATGCATAACGAAAATCAATCACTCATTTTTGAAATTTCAAAAGAAGGTCGCGTTGGCTATAGCTTAGAAGCACTTGATGTACCTGAAGTAGACCTAGCAGATTTACTGCCTGCAAGCTTAGTTCGTACGGAAGCTGCAGAGTTACCTGAAGTGTCTGAGCTTGATATTATGCGTCATTACACAGCACTTTCTCGTAGAAACCATGGGGTAGACTCTGGCTTCTATCCACTCGGCTCTTGTACGATGAAATATAATCCAAAAATTAATGAAGCAGTTGCACGTCTTTCAGGCTTCGCGAATGTTCACCCATTACAGGATGAATCGACAGTACAAGGTGCGATGGAGCTTCTCTATGATTTACAAACTTCTTTAGTAGAAATTACAGGAATGGATGAAGTAACATTACAACCAGCAGCAGGTGCCCATGGTGAATGGACAGCATTAATGATGATTCGCGCATTCCATGAGGCAAATGGTGAAGGTCACCGTAACAAAGTTATTGTTCCTGACTCAGCTCACGGTACAAATCCAGCCTCAGCAACAGTAGCAGGCTTTGAAACAATCACTGTGAAATCCGATGAAAATGGCTTAGTTGATATCGAAGACCTTCGTAAAGTCGTTGGTGCTGATACAGCTGCATTAATGCTAACAAACCCGAATACACTCGGTCTATTTGAAGAAAACATTATTGAAATGGCGGAGCTTATTCACTCTGTAGGCGGGAAAGTTTACTATGATGGCGCGAACTTAAATGCCGTTATGAGTAAAGCACGTCCTGGCGATATGGGCTTTGACTGCGTGCATTTAAACTTGCATAAAACATTTACAGGCCCACATGGTGGCGGTGGTCCAGGTTCTGGTCCAGTAGGCGTAAAAGCAGATTTAATTCCATTCCTACCAAAACCAGTACTAGTGAGAACAGAAGAAGGCACATACCACTTCGACTACGATCGTCCACAATCAATTGGACGTGTAAAACCTTACTATGGTAACTTTGGTATCAATGTTCGTGCTTATACGTACATTCGTACAATGGGTCCAGATGGCTTAAAAGCTGTTACAGAATACGCTGTATTAAACGCAAACTATATGATGCGTCGTTTAGAGCCATTCTTTGATTTACCATATAACCGTCACTGCAAACATGAATTTGTCTTATCAGGTCGTCGTCAAAAGAAATTGGGCGTTCGCACATTAGATATTGCAAAACGTCTGTTAGACTTTGGCTACCATCCACCAACAACCTACTTCCCATTAAACGTGGAAGAGGCATTAATGATCGAGCCAACAGAAACAGAATCAAAAGAAACATTAGATGCATTCTGTGATGTGATGATTCAAATTGCGAAAGAAGCAGAAGAAAACCCATCTATCGTGCAAGAAGCACCACATACAACTGTCGTATCCCGTCTTGATGAAACACGCGCTGCTCGTACACCAGTACTGCGCTATCAAAAAGCATAATCCACAAAAAACCGTTCACTTCATATTGAACGGTTTTTTGTTTGCGCACTTTAGGCTAGTACAAACTATACATAAAAATATAGTAATTGATATAATTACATTAATTTGTATATTCGATTTTTGAAGGGAGATTAAAATGCAGGCAGCAATATTTGAATTGAGCTTACCAATAAACAGTCTATTACATAATACATATAAAATAACGCAAGTTCTTGCCACTAGTAAATTATCCTTTGTGTATATGTCTGAACATATAAATACTGGAGAGCAACTAATCATTAAGGAATTTTTCCCAATGGAAATAGCGTTACGAGATTTGGATAACAAATCAGTAATCAATCGTGTACCCTCAACAAAGGAAAAATTTCAGGAATTAAAGGAAAGATTTCTAAGTGAAGCATTCATGATCCAACAATTGAACCATCAAAATATTGTTAAGTATAGACATCATTTTATTGAAAATGGTTCTATATATATGATTACAGATTATTATGAAGGGATATTACTGGACCAATATATACATAAATATGCTATTCACGAAAGGCATCATCTATATGAAGAAGTATTCCTTCCCTTAATTGATGCCATCTCGTATTTACATAGTAAAGGCATTATTCATCGGGATATAAAGCCGAATAATATTATAATTGATGCACAAGGGAAACCTTGCTTATTAGATTTCGGTTCAGCAATTTATTATAAAACGGTGGAAAAATATCCAATATTTACTACACCAGGATACTCACCTATTGAGCAGTATTCCGTTAAAGGAGAGCAAGGCATTTATACAGATATTTATAGTTTGATGGCAACTTTATACTTCGCATTAACAAACGAAGTCCCACTAGATGTTTCACAAAGAGTAATCGAGGATAAACTTACAAATGTGAGAAAATATAATAGAAAAGTGAGCATTCCTATGTCATTGACTATTTTATGGGGCTTGCAAGTGCAGCATAAAAAAAGATGTTCTTCCCTTTCTTTTATTAAATACATGATTATTTTGGAAAGAAAATTCAAATGTATAAAGAACTATTTTAAATAAATTAATTCTAAAAGACCAAAATTACTATATTTTTAATACTTTTTACTCATTTTAGTCTTAAAAGTATGATATTCAAAAGAACAACTTAGGGCCTAATAGCAATCGGACCTTTAGTTGTTTTTTTTATAAAAAAATAGGATTTATCCACTATTTCCCTAAAAAATATCATAATTATTACCATGTAATATTTTTAATAAACTGTCCTTAAAATGTTTTTGCTTACAATATATTCTATAGAAAATATTGACATTGATTTTAGGTATTGTATAGTTACTTTTGTGATACATAAAACCATTAGTGAATTTTGTATAAAAAATGCATAAAGTTGAATTAGAGCTTCTCGTACATAGCTTAGTACATTATTGTTTTTATTGTAAAATTTTATCTTAAATGTATATATCGACTTAATTTAAGTGTCTAAATGTTCTTTTAAGATGCTCGATTCAAGTAGTTATACAATTCTAATTCTGTATTTTTTACGCACTAATGTTTATGCTTACTCGAAATTCGTTATCTAAAGGAGGGATGGCTGTAGTAATATACAGCCAAATGAATGGAGATTATTAGTCAAACGAACAGAACAATGCTCTTTGAAGAAATAAACCCAGAGAAATTGGATTTAATTACGCTTGTTGGCGATGTAAAAGGAATCGACAGTCTAAGTGATGAAAAGATCAAAGAAATTAGTCAACATCTTCTTGTAAAAAGCTTCGACGAATTTTTAGATAAGTTTTCACCTACTGTGTATTCATTTTATAACGCGGCAAATCAAAAGGTTATGTATACCTTGAAAAAGCCTGAAGGAATTCAAGATGATTGTATATCTGAAATAGCAATCGACCAAAATAACGATTTTTTAAAGATGCTATTTACGCTCATTGATACAAAAAGAAGTCAGGGCATCACGAATGTAGATTTTAAATTTGAAAATTTACTAGACATGATTTCTCCTAAAAAAGTCATGGATGATATTCGCCAAGTTCGTAAGGAAATTCATTACCTATACAGTGAGTATGACAAGCTGGATGAGGGAGATCCGAAAAAATTAGATACTGGTGACAAGCTAAATCTTATGTTTGAAGTAGCTAGTAGAAACTACAACAATGTAATGGCGATGCTGCCTTTAGCAATTGAAGATATTAAAACAAGATTATTATTAGGTGCTAGTCAAGATGAGGATGAGTCCGAAAAATTACAAATAGGTACGCTTACTATTGGTGATAATGGTGAATTGAAAATTATTGAGGCACCTCAAACGAATAGTTCAGAACTGATGGTCATTGAAGAAAATAGTAATTACGGCTTGAGTACAGTTTTCGAAGAAGACTATGAGGCTATTACAGAATCTCCGTCTTCCTATGTAAAAGATTTAGTTGTGAGAACGTTCTCACCTCTACCAGCTATAAAAGCCGAATTTGATGTTGAAACAGAAGTTCAAAATTACAATACATACCTGGAGTTCTATAAGGATGCAAAGGATGAATTTGTAAAAACAGTCAAGCCTTTAGTCGAAAAGCTATTAGGTGTCAAAATGTACTTCGATCAATATGCTACGAAAAATAAAGGTATGCAGCCGTCATTATTAGTGACAAACACGAAGCTTGATATGCTTGTGAAAAGTAATAATCTACCAAGATTACGCACGTATTTAAATACGGTTAACGCTAAAAATGATTTTACAGATACTGTATGGTATGGCATTGTACCTGCTCTAGAATTAGAATCTTCTGGAAAAATGAAAGTTAGCCGATCAAGATTCAAAGGGAATGAAAAGGTTACAAAGCAAGAGGGTAACACAATGGAATCTTTATCAATCCTCTTAGATACGGTAAAAGATTACAAGGTTCAAATTTTCTTTAACTTTATGGCTGAAGAAGAAACTACCTTCAACGGCATCGCAACTGCTGGGATTGATCGCCTGATCGATAAATGCTCGGTTCTTGTCAGAAAAGAATTTAGTGAGTTCGCGATACCATGCCTACCAAACTTTACGATTATTCCAAAAGATAAATCAGGCGTAGTTATTGATACGAGAATGCATACTACCGAAAATGGAGCTCGTCTATCGAAAGAAAAGGAAGATATTTTAAAGCTTTGGATAGAAGGCGTTTATGTAGGTGCTAGCTATGTAGCAGCAGGTATCGTTTCCGCCTACCAATGCCCAGAGTATTTAAAGGAATCATTTAAAAATGTAAAACGTAATTACCCTGGAGTTCGATTTGATATTGAAGCCGGAGACAACTCACTTAGAGCTGTAACTACGATGGCGAAGGAAATTTCAGGTTTTACGAATAATATTAAAGACGCTATTAACAGCAGAAGCTTCGGTTTTGTATTCTCTTCCGAAAATGCCCAACTACAGGATAAAGATATTAGACGTATTACTGTTTATAAAGCAAGAAGTCTAGCAATGGAAGAAGATGGATTCGATTCAATCTATAAAACGCAAGTTAGTACGTATATTGAAAGAATACTTCGATTCCAATCTGGTGACTTTAAGCACGAGAATATCGTTCGCTTCTTTAGTAATAATCCAAGTAGTCAAAAAAGTAAGTGGCTGAATGATAAAGGTCATGTAAACTCTATCATTCATGACGGAGATGATATTGGCTACATCATTGATGAGAAAACAAGCTTATGTCAGATCGATCTTGTATTTAACGGTAATGTTAAAAATCTTGAGGTCACGATTACTAAAGGGACAAGTGCTGTTAAAGCCTAACAATTTATTTATCACCATTTTCAATTATTTAAGTAGGGTGTTTAAGATTTATCATTCATAAATCTTTTAACATAAATATGAATCGAACGACTAATTGCTAAAATGAAAAATATTACATATTTCATCGTGTCGGTATGAAACATGGCACTGTGAAATGAATAGCTGTACTTAAATTTATTTCATTAGAACAGTCAGAAGTTACGATTCAACAAAATTTAGGAGGTACTAAAAATGGGTTTTGTATTAAAAGTAGAAGGATCAGAAGC
Organism: Lysinibacillus sp. FSL K6-1151; assembly: GCF_038630755.1. Lineage (NCBI taxonomy): Bacteria > Bacillati > Bacillota > Bacilli > Caryophanales > Bacillaceae > Lysinibacillus > Lysinibacillus sp. FSL K6-1151. The sequence continues at coordinate 2,976,487 of NZ_CP152040.1, read as the reverse complement.
AATTGAATTAGGGTTAGAAAGCATCATGACTGTCGAATACGAGACAGATACACCGAATGATTCTAACGCGCGCTCTACAGATGTTGGGGCAACTTTAAAAGTAAAAGGTAAAATTTTAACTGCCACTGATGGTGATAATTCTGATGATACGATGAAATTAGGATTATGGTCATTAGTACCAGCTGAAAAAGCTGATTGCTACCGCAAAGTGACACTTGAAGTGATCTCAGCTGATCAAGTAGTAAGAAAAATTCATTTCCCAAATGCTTTCGTTGTGGACTATACAGAAAGATATGGTGACACTGAAGGTATTGGTGAGTTCTTCTTATTTATTAAGCAAAAGAAAGACAAAACAGAATTGGCAAAAATCGAAGGCGGCTACGCTGTCTAAGATTGCAGCACGATAAAACACTACTATATCTAAGGAACTTTTATAGTTCCTTAGATTATTTTTAATAATCCTAAATTGGGGTTGAAAACATGAAAACGCATTATGAAACATTGGGTATAGACCGAAATGCAACACAAGAGCAAATAAAATTAGCTTATCGAAAGCTTTCCAAAAAGCATCACCCTGATGTGAGTGGTGGAAATCAAGAGTCAGAGAAAATTTTTTTAGAGGTTCAAGAGGCATATAAGGTGCTTAAAGATCCAGCGCTGAAAGAGACTTACGATGCCCGTCTCGATGGCAAAGGTACCAGCTGGCAAAATGAACAACAAAATGAAAAGCATTCAAACGGACATCAGTCTACAGAGAAAAAGCCAGATTTTAATATGAATAATATTGAAAAAAACTTTGAACATTTCTTTGGCTTCAATCCTAAAACAAAGGAGATGTCCTCAACGCTTCATAAAAAAACGAAGAAAAATCCATTGGATACAACGGATTTATTTGAACGTTTTTTTAATAAATAAGCTATGGCAAAAAGAGAGGAGTGTGATTATATGTATGAGCCATTTTCAGCTGAAGCTTACAGTGGAAATACACGAAAAAAAATGTTTATAAAAATTATCGATATCATTATTGTCACAATCGCCTTCTTTTTCATTTTATATGTTTTTGTAATGAATCAGGATGTCCTTTTGAAATTCGTTATTGGGACGGTAATAGTCATACTCGCCATTATATATGTATCGCTTAAATACGAAGCAAAGGCAATCACTCAAGTGATGGCTAAGAAGGACATTTCAAAGCTTGTTCTTCTTAATGAACGTGGAGTAGAAATAGATGAATGGGAACTTGGCGATCAAATTTCATTGCTTATTGGAAAAAGTTCAGCTGAACACAAGGCGGATATTGATTTAAGTGGAACAGAGTATGAATCTCTTGTGAATTATGAGCATGCTGTACTAAATTGTGTAGCTGGAATTTGGTATTTAGAGGATATAGATTCGGTTAATGGTGTTGGCTTAAAAAAAGCGAATAAGCGGGTAAAAAATAGATTAAAACATGAGATTCCTTACCCATTAGGTAATGGAGACACAATATACATAGCGAATACGCGAATTTTGGTTAAATAGAGAAAAAAATTCGTAACAAAGATGGGGGATATCAAAATGAGTTTGATTAGATGTACAAATGGTCATATGTTTAGTTCAAGGAGACATCGCAATATTTGTCCTTACTGTAACGTGATGGTGGAACAGGAGCAAAGACAAAATAGTCCTTCCTCACCTGTCATTGAAGCAGATGATAAAACATTGCCTTACTTAGGAGAAATGGATGGGATAGATCCTGTAACAGGATGGTTAGTTTGTATTGAAGGGCCGCAAATGGGTAGAGATTATCGTATCTTATCTGAAAAGAATTTTATAGGTAGAGCAGAAGATATGCATATCCGCATTGCAGGGGACAATTCCATCTCTAAGCGAAATCATGCAGTCATTGTGTATGATCCTAAAAAACGTAATTTTTACTTACTGCCAGGAGATGCATCAGGATTAGCCTATCTAAATAATGAGGCCGTTTATACACCAACGGAATTAGCAGCCTATGATGTGATACAGCTAGGGAGAAGTATATTTTTATTTATTCCACTTTGTGGTGTTCACTTTGAATGGGAAAACAATCAAAGTGAGGAATGATGACATATGGACCAAAAGTTATTGCCGTACATAATTACCTTAATCTTTATCATTGTCCTTATCTTGTTACTGCTAATAAGAAGTATACTTGCTCAAAAAATGGATAAAGGGAAAATTTATATTGGAAATGGTCAAACAATCGGAAGACGTGATGAGCAGGATGATTATTTCTCAACTGCCGAAACGACATATGGCACAATCGCGGTGCTTGCAGATGGAATTAGCGGCTTAGCCAATGGGCGGATGGCTAGCACGATCGCAGTGACAACCTTCATAGAAGAATTTAAAAAGCTTAGTAGCTTAAATAATCTACAAAACTTTTTTAAGGAAGCTGCTATAGCAAGCAATCATATGATTGTGGAAAACTTAAATGGCTCCAATGGAGGAACAACATTAGTCACGGCCGTTATTGATAGTGAAGGCTATCTTCATTGGGGGGCAGTAGGGGATAGTGTTCTCACGATCTTTAGAAATGGTGAATTTCTAAAGATTAACCAAAAACATATTTTTGAGTCAGTTTTAACCGAAAGATATATTTCAGGTGAAATTTCGCAACTTGAGGTTCAGGAAAATCCTCTAAAAAAGAGATTAATCAATTATTTAGGATATGCAGGCTTTAAAAATTTGGATACAGGAAAGAATCCGATTCAGCTAAATAGAGGGGACAAGGTATGTCTTTTTAGTGATGGAATCTATGATGCTTTAACGGAGGTTGAAATGGAAAAAATTCTCTCTCAGCAAGCTCCACCCTATGATTTAGCACAAAGCATGATAAAAGCCGTTGAACAAAAACGCTTAAAAAATCAAGATAATGCTACCATCGTGATTTTAGAAAAAACTTGGTGACGATGAATAGGGAATAGAGAAGGAGGAGACGTATGAGAAAGGAAAATTGCGACTTTAAAACGGGCTTTTTATCTGAAGCAGGGTCCTTTCTGCAAAATAAAGACTATTTTGCCTATACAGAACTTGACGATGTAGCTTGTTGGGTAGCTGTCAAGGGCTTGGATGCAGATCAGGAAATTAGTAGTGCAGAGCTTGCCGTAAAGGCTATATTGGAAAAATTTATGGAAAAGCCAGCTATGTCAAGGAGAGCTATCAATAAATACCTTAGACATGCACAAAATATACTACAAGCGCAAAGCTTACGAGTAAGATTAAAGGCTAGTATTGTCATAGTTGTTTCCGACTACTCAAAAATGATTGTTGGAGTAGCGGGGAATTCGCGACTGTATCACTTCCGCAACGGTACATTAACCTACAAAAGTACAGACCAAAGTTTAGCACAGGAAATAGTAAACAGTCAGAACCGTTCATTAGATATTAGCCAGCATGAAGAAAGAGGGAATTTGTTGAATTATCTAGGTAAACCAAACAAATTTCAACCCTTTGTGTCTAAAAAAATGAAGCTTACTGATGGTGATGTCCTATTACTTTGTACAGCTGGCTTTTGGGGAGATGTCAGTGAGATTGAGATGGCTGACGCTTTGGAAGGTGTCAAAGATTCTGAACAATATACAGATTTGTTGGAAGAAATATTGTTGAGTAGGCAAAGAAAAGTTGTAGAAAATTATACGGTTGCTGCGATATTTGTGAACAAGGTGTATCAAGAAACGAACAAAAACAAGATGAAGTATATAAAAATGATTGCTGCTGCATTAGTTTTAGCCTTGGTTGTAGGTGGCGGCACGATTTTTTATCAAGTAAAACAAGCAAAAAAATTAGCAGAGTTAACAGTCGAGATGAAGGACCATGAAAAGAGTGGAAATGTTTACTTTCAAGACGGAAATTATGATGAAGCTTTACTTGCATATAGTGAGGGAAGAAATGCAGCAAAAAAATTAAAAGATCCTATACATAGAAATTTACTAGCTAGAAAATTAAGAGTGACACAACTAATTATCAATGGTGATAAATCAGCGGAAACTGGAAAATTTACAGAGGCATTAGAACATTATGAAAAAGCTAAAAAAGAGGGCAAACTCATTAATGGATTTGGTAAGGAAGAAGTAGAGCAAAGAATTGCCAACATGGATTCCGTTGTGGAGATTGTTGATGCTATAAAAGATGCAGATTTTCGTTTTGAGGCAGAGGACTACAGTGGGGCTTTAGCCATTTATGAGAAAGCTAGAAAAAAAGCACTCGCCATTTCATTTACTGGAGAGACACAAATTAAAACAAAAATTGAAGATACACAAGAAAAAATAAATGAATTGAAGAAGGCTCAAAAAGAATTAAAGGCAGAAGGGTTAGAAAAAAGTGGGGATCAGAGCTATGCCCGTCAGGAATATGTTCAAGCGATAGAGTCCTATACGCTTGCGCAGGAGATTTATCAAGAAACAGAATTACTGGCAAAAGTTCTTGGATTAGAGAGAAAGATTATGAATGCGAATGATAAATTAAACCCTGTTCCACAGGTTCAACCAGCAGATAATGCACTTCCTAATGAAGCAGAACCTCCAGTAGATGAAGTAACTGATGCCAGTTAGCATTCAAATCCTGAGTCATGAAAGAAGGAAAGTAAATTGTTAAAAGAGCTCATGTTTGAACGTTTACGAAAAATAGAAAATCTAGAGCAACGTCAATTACTAAAGGATATTGTAAGTGGCGTTTTTGTAAATCTAATTGATTATCAAGAAGATATGAACAAAAAGCTTGAAGAACGTATTTTTAATGAAATCGATGATTACGAGAATAGATATGACATTTACACAACGCTTAGTGCCCGAGAAGATGTCGACCCCATTCATGATTGTTTGTTTCCGATATGTCCAACAGATTTGGAAGAGACAAAAATAGACATAGAGAAGCTTCTTGAATCCATTAAAAATAATGAACCTGCCATACTCAAGACATTATTTTTAGAGTGTGATTCTATCGAAATACAGCATTTACTTGCACAGCAACGAATTTTCAATGGTCATCTTGCTACATCGCAGGGATTGGTCGAAATAAAGCTGAGTCTTACCAAAAATAATCGCTATTTGCAAAAAATTAAAGACCTTTATTCAATCTTCCAAAGAAATGGCCTACCTTGGAAAACAATCAATCATCCTTTTGTGAGTAAGTTCATTGATGTCATACTGATAGGCTGTCCACCATTAAATGAGGATGTAGAAATTTTCGAGGTTACGATTGATTTAGAGGAATATGAGCAACAAAAACGATGGAATATGGTTCCGCTTTGGAATGTTCAGCGTCACGAGGTTAAGAATAGCGGTTTTCCATTTCCGGCCATTGATCGAATAAATTATGAGCATGTCTTATCGTTACGAAAAACAGGTACTCAACATGGTTATCTCATTGATGCGGAAGAAGACAATATTAGATATATAAAACGTTCAGATAGCGAATTAACCATTGTTTCACCTCAGGATCAATCAGGAGTATGGCAGCTACTTAAAGTTGCTAAAGTAGAAAAAGAACAAGTAGGTAAATTGACTTATGAACTAGTCTCGAATCGGCGAAATGAACACTTTATGCACAAGCTTTCTAGTAAATATAATGTCAATGTTTCAACAAAAGGAGAAATAATTAGACTGATAAACTCCTTTCAGGCAGCAGACAATCTTGAACTTTTGAGAATAGATATTTTGGAAGGGCATTTAGAGAATCGTCACTTCGTGCATCCATTTTTAAAAGACGCAACAGAAGATGCCAGTCATAAAAAGACGATGCTATTACAATTCCTATCAAAACAAGAGCGAGATTTTATGACGAATGATGTCTTAAGCTTTCTCCTTGCTGAAGTCCAAAGGCATTTCACTGAATATAAATGTGTAGGTAAATGGTTATGAACTATATTTGGGATTTACTTATACAAGCTGAAGAAGAGGGCTTTTTAACAAAGGATATTTACTTTCATCTTGCCAAAATCTATTCACCTTATATGGAGCTTAGTCCACAACTATTAAATTCACAGGCAATAGAGCAACATGTGGAAGTAAACCCCTATTATCGGTACTTCGATATTTTTAAAGATCTCTTTCATCCTGATCATACGACTGATGAAGCATTTAGAGACGCTTTATTAGATATTACATTGCATTTTTTAGCTGAAATTGATCGAATGCAAGGCTTGAATAAAAAGGAATATTATATTCGCTTTATGCTGAGAGACATTGAAGCAAATGTATTTGGAAAACTGGTTCGCGATAAAATCAAATCTTTTTCAAAGAAAGAGCAAGAGATTATTGCGCTTAATATGCTCAGACTCTATCAAACAGGAGAAGCATTATATCTGATAAAGGACACGCTGAAAAATATATTTAGAAATTGTTTTATTTATGTGAAATCAGAGGAAAATGATGAATTACTGCTTTACATTCATCAAAAAAAGACAATAGAAAATATCAATAAAGTTCAGCTAATCCAAGAAATCTTTTTACCTATTGGCTTTCAGATGGAGGTTTACTGGCAATACCATTTTGGCATCATTGACGTAGAAGAGACGATGATGCTAGATCGAATAGCTCTTTATTAAAAAGTGGGGAGGGGTATAAATTGACGACTAAATATTCATATAAGCTTTATGCGAATAAGCGTTATACAGAAAAGAAATATATGACCTATACACGTGTAGAGTTGATGGAGATGACCACTTTTCAGCTTAGAAATATTTGTTATAAAGAAAAGCTCATAACAGGTTTAATTAATACGCTAACTAGGGACGAATTAATCGAGAAGATTTTAAGATACCGTGGAGCTGAAGAACATCTATTGATTAAAGAAAATCAAGATGGGGGCTTTGAAAGAGTCGAGGAGGCACTGCAAAAGTATTTAAAAACACCACTTTCAGATAATGGTGATATTAAAATACCTGCCAAAATGAATCTCTATAAAGGCATGAAAATAGATAAGCCAGATCAATACCTCATTGAAACAGGTGGCTTTCTTGTAGAATCCAATGTGCTACTAGTAAATGAGCATTTTGAGTTATGTGGCATTCTAAATATCGTAAAAGACGATGAAAAAGCGAATTGCTATTACTTAGTGGCAGATCAAGCGCTAGGAATACGCGAGACAAAGAATAAGAACTATAGCTTTATTTTTTTGCGAAAGCAAGACTCAGAGTACATTTATAAAACATATTATCAGGAGACGCCACTCCCACCAACAAATCTACATTACTACAAAGTGCCAATACCAGATTTAGAGATGAAACAATTAGAGACAACCAATGCCATTCTTGCCATTGATTTTGGCACAACTAATACAACAGCTGGTGTATTTTTGGATAGCGATTATGTCTCATCACCTTGTAGCCATGATCTTTTAAATAAGAGAATTACACTCAATAGCATCAATTTTGTACAATTCCCAGACCCACTACACCAAAATGAATGGATTGAAGTTGTACCTACAGTGGTTGCGGTTGCAGATTGCTCAAACGCTGATCACATAAACTATCATTTCGGCTATGAAGCCTTGAAGGTTATGAAAAAAAATAGCTATACATCATTAGCGACTAAATTTCAGGGCATCAAACGTTGGGTTAGTAATTATGCAAAATTGGAGGAAATAATGGATGCGAATGGGAATACAGCGGTTATCCCACGCAGTCAAATCCTAAGAGAATTTTTACTCTATATCATTCAAATGGCTGAGCATCAATTTAAATGTCGCTTTAAACATTTGCATATTTCAAGCCCTGTTAAGCTGAAAACTCAATTTTTAGATATGTTTCATGCCATTTTACCTGAATATCAAATTGAAATTGAGCATGCTCTCGATGAAGGAATGGCAGTGCTCTATAATACGATAGCCAATCAAATAGAGAATCAGAGCTTTATGGATGGCAAGGAATACAAGGCTCTAGTAATTGATTGTGGAGGGGGAACAACAGACCTCTCATCCTGTAAGTTTCGAATAGAGGACGGACATATTTCCTACAAAATTGATATTCATACAACCTATGAAAATGGGGATACCAATTTTGGTGGTAATAATATTACGTATCGAATTTTTCAATTTATGAAAATTGTCTTTGCGAATTATTATAGTCGTGGGAAAAATGCCTATGACATCGATGCGTTAATTGATATTCCAGGGAAGGATATTTATCGGTATGTGGATGATTATGGCGTCGAGGCGGTTTACAAGCAATTTGAAAAGGCATTTGAGGATGCTGAGTCTATTATCCCTACACGTTTTAAAGAATATGAAAATCATACGCGTGATGAGTATTTAAGGGTTCGTAATAATCATTATTTCTTATGGGAAATGGCCGAGGAAATGAAGAAAGAATTTTTCCGAAAAACCGGTATTCTTAGGAGTCGCTTTTACTCAGAAAGCGATATACAGCAAGATAGTGATTTGAATATCACAACGGTAGATCGCTGGTGTTTATCCCTATTAGAAAACCACCAATTTAAAGATGTTTATGACTATCCAAACGTTTATTTCAATATTAAAGAAATTAACCACCTAATCAAGGCGGATATTTATGATATTGTACGAGAGTTTTTAGAAGGTTTTTATGAAAGTGGCATGCTTGGGGAATATTCCATTATTAAGCTGACAGGACAATCCTGTAGAATTGACGCTTTTCGAGAGGCTTTAAAGGAATTTGTACCAGGTCGTAGCATTGAATTTAGACAAAAGGCTGAAAACGTTGGAAAAGTGCCAGAATTAAAGCTCGCTTGTTTAAGAGGCGCATTGCGCTACTTAAATGCGAAAAAAATTGGCATGATCGAAACGGAAGTAACAAATGCTGCACCTATTGTACCGTATACGGTTAGTGCATTTACTCATAATCGTCAGGAAAAGCTTCTGATTAGTAGTCTAGAGAGACTGAATCAAATTCATGGAACTATCTCCCGTCCATGGGGCGTCACAGAGGTTGAATTTTTCCTAACTGGAAGCGATCCTCAAGCAGCACATAAGTATACTTATATTAATCGTCAAGAGGATTTTGTCCCTGTGCTATATGAAAGTATTGCATCGAATTATTTTGATAAAATTCCACAGGACGAAACAGATTCAATCGTCAATGGCGAGGTTAAATTCTTTGTCTTTGCAGGAGAGGATCATTGGGGCTTCCATGTCGTGCCAGTGGCTAGGAAAGAGGAGCAGCTATTGATCGGGAACAAGGAATTCTTTGCCTTTGAAACAGATTTATCAGAGCTAGATTTCTTTGATGGATTAAAGTAAGTAGGCATCTGCCAAAAAATAAAAGAGGTGAGTGACAGATGTTTACCAATCAATATCCACATTTTCAAAAAGGCAGAATTTTAAAAAGAGAAATGCTGGAGAACTTGCGCGATTATCCAAGGGAATTTTTAGATTTATATTTCCAGGATTATTCAAATGGCATTATAGCAGGTGTCAATATTACGATTGCAGATACTATTATCCATATTACAAAAGGGATCGTTAAACATAATAATAGGCTTTATCTACTGCCTAATAGCTATGAAGTTCCATATGAGGCAACAGGGCAAGAAACCGTTATAAAAATAAAGTTTGCTGAAGCAGTGAATACATTAGATTTCACGGATTTTACAGCCACTATTTTTCTCGATGAGTCTCTGGATATTGCCCTAAACGAATTAGAAATAGCTCGCTTTAAATTAAAGGCTGGAGCAAGGCTGCGATCCGAGCCAAATAATTTTTTAGATTTTGCCACGGAATACAATACAGTGAATTATCTGCACTGTCAGTATGCAGGTATACAAGAAAGCACATACCACCCTAAAGTTTTACAGTTTTACGCAAAGGAATTATTAAAAAATCGCCCAACCAATGTATATGATATTACCTTTGCTTTTGAGTGTTTGAATCAGGAGCGGGTACAGCGGGATGTCATTGAAATGTATATTTGCAATCGATTAGAGTTAGAATTTCAAGCGTTTTCCAATAGTCAAATTCATAAATATTTGTACCGTATATTATCTGAATCAAAGAACGGTGGTCGTCGAGTAGGACATAGTCCAGACCGACCAAAGCGTATGATAGTCGATTAACTAAAATTCAGTTGGTGAACAACGTTTAAGAAACGGAAGGTGAGTGGGATGAAATTTTTAGATGAAAAGATTATTGCACTTAGAAATGAAATGAGAGAGCAGGAGCAACATGAGTTAGCTCAGCAAGAAGCAGCATTAAAAAGAGAGCAGGAGCCAGAGCAAGCCTCTGAGCAGGAGGAACAAGAACTACCAAAAGTAAATATCTATCAAGCTTACATATTAATTGATGATGAAAAGGTGGAGGTGATGGGGCAATCATTTTTGGATGGCAAAATGTCGATTCGTATGCCAAATCTATTTTCCGAGATGTCTACTGAATTAGCATCATTAAAGTACCCATCAGAGCGTAGACCTAATCTTATTTATACAGATGAGTCCTCCACGATTAATCTTGCCTTCAACTTAACTCCACATCGATTAACGGAGGAGGGAGTTGCTGCTTTTCAAGAAAATATGATTGACATCCTTGAACAAGCACAGCCTTCAGCAGATTGGCTAGACACGGATGTCCTAACGATTGACGAAAAGTCAGTTGGCTTTTTAGAGATCATTACACCAGCTATTGATGGCGATATTTTTAATTTAATGTTCTTTGTCTCTATCGAAGGACAAGCTCTTATTGGAACCTTTAATTGTATGGAGGATGACCTTGAAACTTGGCGTCCGATTGCGAGGGCCATGATGGAATCCTTACAATTTGCTTCAAATAGCAGGAATGGAGGTGCAGTGCTATGAGTGGGGTAGTGACAGCCTATCATAATATACAAATTAAACCTTTTGAGCTTATTAGTATCCAAGATCTTACCCTTGTAAAAAAAATGAACGAACATGCTACATTACATTTTACTGGTATTGTACCTGAAGAGGCTAGAGATACATATGTAGAAATGACTGAGGTACGATCTGCCATTGAGGTAAATCAGCTTAGTCATCTTGGTACACCTACTCCACTTTTTAAAGGTGTTATTTTAGATGTCAAGGTAAGTTCCGTTCGCGGCATTTATTATATTGAGGTAGAGGCTGCCTCTAACACCTATCAGCTAGACATTAAAAAGAAAAATCGCTCCTATCAGGATAAGGAAATGACCTACTCGTCTCTTTTTAAACTGATGAAACCCTCTTATCCTGGCCTAGATATTATAGATGAAGCTACAAAGGGAGGAAAATTAGGGAAATTTACCCTCCAATATTTTGAAACGGATTGGCAATTCTTAAAGAGGCTTGCTTCACGCTTTCATACTGGGCTAGTTCCTGCTGTAACCTTCGATAAGCCAAAGTTTTATTTTGGTGTGCCCACTGGTAGAGCTAAAGGCAAGCTAGAAGATTATCATTATACGACCCGAAAAAAACTAGCAGATTACCTAGTATATACAGAGAATGGTAATGAAGGCATGGGAGAGCATGATTTCCTCTACTATGAGGTTGAAACCGATAAAGTACTGGAGATAGGAGATCATGTCACATTTCATAAACAAACCCTATTTGTTTATGAAGCATTTACAACCATGAAGGATGGATTGCTGAAACATTGCTATACACTTTCAACGAAAAATGGCATGAATAAAAGTGAAATATTTAACAATGCAATCTCAGGATTGTCACTTGAAGGAAAAGTGTTAGAAGTCGCAAAAGATCATATTAAGGTGCATTTAGCTATTGATGATAAGCAGGATAAAGGAAAGGCGCATTGGTTTCTTTATGCTACAGGCTATACAGCTGAGGGACATAGTGGATGGTATTGTATGCCTGAAATTAATGACTTTGTTCACGTTTATTTCCCTTCACATCGTGAGGAAGAAGGAATATCTAGTAGCTCTATAAGAAAAAATTTAGATACATCGGCAACTAACAAGCTCGATGATCCTTCAACGAAATATTATCGTACAGCCTTTGGTAAAGAAATTAAAATGAGCCCAACTGAAATTGTTATTACCGCACAAGATGGCGATATTTTTATTCGATTAAATGAAGCAAATGGTATTGAAATATTTAGTAAAAAAGAGATTAAACTCATCTCAGAGGCAGATATTACTGTTAACGCCAGTAAGAAAATCCTTTTGTCTGCAGAAGAAGAAATTTCTTTACAATGCAAAGAAAGTAAAATCGCAATGAATGGTAGTGTGCAAATTTTTGGGAAAGAAGTAAAGGCAAATTAGCATGTTTCTCTCGAAAGAAAAGGAAGGAGTCTTATATGCAGACACAGGGAGTTTTACAGCATTTTTATGAAGTAGAAGTAGAAAAAAGAAGGTTAAAATATCTCTTGATGCTTGAGGATTTTTTCCAAGCCTCCAAGGATAAGCTTGCCGAGGATTTTAAGACGTCTTTTCAAAAAATATGTCAGCAACTAGGAGAACAGCAATCGCTACAACAAAAAGGACCGATTGCACACATCACATTTTCGATGCTACGAACAGAGCTATTGGAGAAGAATCCCCATTATTTAGTAGAAGCTACGGATGAGGAATGGTTTTTTGATCTTCATCCACTTTTAACTACGTATGATGCTGGCTGGGCTCACCATTTTTTAGAGCAGTATATCCAAGAATTAAGTTTATATAGTAAAACTTTCATGGGTGCTATTACCCAAGCAGATATGGAGCGTATAAAGCTTCAGGATGCCCACCATTTTCATCAATATGTCTTGAGCCTTGCTAGATATGCGCTACCTGACATTATAAGATGTCCAGAATATTTAGCTTTGGAGCGGGATGTGGCTGTTGAAATACGTGTAGGTGAGTTTATGGATATAAATGAGGTAGTGTATAGCGAGGATTTCGCATCGAAGGATAGTGAAGAGATAAAAGCATGGCTAGAAGAAAAAGTAGAGGGTGAATATCCATATGAGGTATTTAGCCATTTGAATTTAGCTGATGGCAATTATAGTGATTTAGATATTCGCTATGCCTTTTTCCAGAAAACGAATTTAACAAACTGTCGTCTGCGTGATTGTCTGCTGATTGGTGCTAATTTTCGGGAAAGTCGGCTGATTGGTACTGATTTGAGTTTTAGTTCAATCCATGAGGCAGATTTTAGTAATAGTCAATTGCAGGATGCAAATTTCCAACAGGTTCAAGGAGCGTGTGGCCTTCTAGATCCTCAAAAGTGGGAAGTACCCGGTTATTTGCCAGTCAGCTTTAAAAATGCGAATTTAGAAGGTGCTAATTTTGAGCTAGCAAATTTACGAGGAGCCTGCTTTATTGGAGCAAATGTAAAAAATACGAATTTTGCAGGAGCCAATCTAGAAAAGACTATTTTCTCTATTGAGGCAAAGGAATATTTAAAGCTAGACCCATTTCAAACAGCAAGTATTATTTGGAAGTAGATGTGTGAAAAGGAGACTCAAAGATGAACTATTTTATTTTATCTCAGGATGAGCGAATTTCAAATGCTGTTGAACCAGTTGGTATAGCTCAAGTGATTAAAAAAGAGTTATTAACATTGGATAGAATGGAAGAATTAGAGGGACTAGAACGCCAATTTCCAGTACTGGAAAAGAACGATATGCTGTATATCGATTTTATAGAAAAGCCAATAGCGCTCTTTTCGGATGCTGTTAAACAGTTAGTGGAAAAATATGTGCCAAATATGTTATTTAAAGCTGTCGTGCTCACGGATATGCCTAAATCAATGCAAACGTTGTACTGGCTAGTGATTCCACCAAAAGTTCCTTGTCTTTCATCCCAGTCAGAATTTCATCTAGATGGAACGTTGAAGAAGCTTATTATAGACGAAGCAATGGCGGCCCCTTATTCCTGCTTTCAAATAGAGGGCATTAAAGAAAATTATATCGTGATCAATATTGAATTAGCAGAGAGCATTCTTCGCAGAGCCTTTCAGGGGATACGATTACACAAGGTACAAACCTCCGGAAGATGGCATGAGATACTTCCTATTAAATAAATAGAATCGGCGGGGACTTATTCATGACATTATTAGTGGTAGATTATGGGTCAGATAAAGGTGAACATAGTGAGAAAAGGATTTTTTAGATAGAGCTATTTGAAAAAGGTCAAGAAGTGCAAAAGAAAATGAGGATTTTCAAATAAGGCGTCGATTTTACATGCTTGTAGCTGACTCTGTTTATCTAAACATATCGCACAAATCTTATGTATGGAAAGGATGGTTTTTCTATGTCAGAAGAAATGCAGACAAAGGGCGGCGATCAACGCAGCTATGTTGTAGCTGGTGCTAAATTATCCTGCTCGCAGGGAGATCAAACGAGTATCTTAAAAATGCCCGTTAGTCATGGCGTATATACGAAAAATAAAGCCCAAATGAATACGATGGATTATAAGCCTAATATCAATATTCAACCATTTGGCTTATGTCAAACATTAGCTAATCCTATCGTTGCAGCTGCCACAGCCGCCAATAACGGTGTCTTAAAGCCAATGCCCTGTACACCTGTCATCACGATGCCCTGGATTAATGGGAAGGATGATCAATTAATTGAAAATCACCCAGCGTTAAGTAGTCAATCGATTAATATGTGTATGTATTGTGGAACGATAAAAGTAGAAGATGATGGGCAAGAATAAGCCATTGTCCCTTGAGGAAAGAAGGGAATTCATGTGAACACATACGAGGAAGTAATCGGATACGGCGAGCTTGAACTCGTATCCCCCTATGAAATCCAGACGTTGCATAATCTCACGTTGACCCAAACAGTGAATGATCATGCAAGGTTATCCATAACAGGATTTATCCCTGCTGAAAAGAAAGATAGTTGTATGCAGCTTGCCAGTACAACAGATAAGATAGAGCTCTATCAAAAACGTAAAGGACAACGACTGCATGCACTTTTTAAAGGACAGGTAACAGAAATGGCTGTTCGAATGGAAAGGGGAGTATATCAAATTGAACTAGAGGCTGTTTCATCTACATTCACCATGGATTGTAAACAAAAATATCGCTCCTTCCAACATAATCAGATGACTTATCAGGCTATGTTAAAAAAGGTACTAGAAGATTATTCTGGTGCAGATGTTATTGATACTGTGTTGAAGGCTACTCCTCTCAAGCAATTTATATTACAATATAAGGAGACGGATTGGCAATTTTTACAACGTATGGCTTCCCATTTTCGTACCGTGTTAGTTGCAGCAGTGGATGCTGATAAACCAAAGTTTTGGTTTGGACTACCTGAAGGGCGAATGGAAAAGCTGTCGGCGGCAAATTATACGATCTTAAAGGATCGCTCTAAGTTTTTACATAGTAAGCATAATGACATCGAGCGGCCAATGGAGGAACGAGATACAGTCGCCTATGTGATAGATTCTAGAAAAATATTGAAGCTCGGTGACCGTGTTCAGCTCCAAGGTAAGAAGCTTGTAGTAGCCAAGTCCATCGCCCAGATGAAGCAAGGTATCCTTACTTATGAATATCATTTGTTGTTTGAAAAAGGCATACGTCAAGACAGACGAAGTATTCCGTTCCTGCCTGGCACAGCAATTGAAGGTAAGGTTTTAGAGGTCAAAAAAGATCAAGTAAGAGTACATCTTACCATTGATGAGGTGCAAAAGAAGGAAGAAGCTACCTGGTTCCCACTGGCTACGCCTTATACAGCAGAAGGCCATAGCGGATTTTACAGTCCGCCAGAGGTGGGGGACAGTGTCCACCTTGTCTTCCCAACACATCGAGAGGAAGCAGCGATTGTTCGCCACAGTGTACGAAAAGGCGGCGATGCCAACCCAAAAACGGCTGATCCGAAAACGTCATACTGGGGTACGCCAAAAGGGAAGGAAATGAAGCTAGACCCACAGTCCGTGACATTCACCGCCCAGGAGGGAGCCGTTTTTCTTCAGCTCCATCAGGACAGCGGCATTACCGTGCATAGTAAGCCATCCCTACTAGTCAAAGCGAATGGCACAATCACCTTTGCTGGAAAACGTGTGTCCATGAGTGCAGCTGAATCGATGCGTTTCACATGCGGCTCCAGTAGTCTTGTGTTTGATGGCAATACGGATATCCAGGGACAGGTTGTCACGATGGAAGGGTCCATCAAAGCCCCTGTATCAGTCGCTTCGCAGGAAGAAGCAGACCTTGAGTCAGCCCTAGACATGATGGGGATGATCCCTGTTGGTGGGGGTGATGCCTAATGGGTCTATTAGGACTAGCGGGAAGCTTACTGGGGATGATTCCAAAAGTAGGCTCTCCAGGTGGCAAGAAAAAAGGAAAGAGCGGAGGATCAAAAGGAAAAAGCTCCAAGAAATCCTCCAAAAAGAAGGGCTCGACAAAGAAGAAACAACGAAAGTCCAATAAAAAGAAGAAAAAGAAAAAACGCAGGAAGAAAAAGAAGAAGTGGGGTAAATTCTTTACCAAGGCCCGGAAGCTGAAAAATAGTCTATCCAAGAGTAAATTGGTCAAATGGGCGAAGAAGGCCATTAAAAAAGCGGTCCTGACCACGAAAAAGGTGGTACAGAAAACAAAGGCGGCTGTAACGAAAGCCAAGCAACAGGTGAAGACCGCTGTCCAACAGACGAAGCAGGTAGTCAAGGAAAAGGTACTACCGACGCCAGCAACGAAAAAACCAACGAATAATTCAAGTGCAAAAGCAAAAGCTTCGTCAGTGGATAAAAACAGGATAACAAGTGAAGCCGAACTAAAAGCTCTATTAGATGAGCACAGAAAAACGAGAGTCATCGGCAGTGATGGTGAACCAATCACAACGCTTATTGATAAACGCAAGGTTTTAAGTGCAGAATCAACTGCCACTCCAGACGGCTTAGCCCCTTATGTCGTGCTAGGCTCCAAAATGTCATACGCCCTGTTTATTGAGGATTATCTCAAATTGTCTGATGCAAATGCGCCAATAAAAGAAAATTTTGAAGCAGGACTCTCATTAATTAACCCTGTAAGGAAAGTAAAAAAGGGAGAAGAGGCATTAGAATCCATAAAAAATATGGAAAAGGTAATAGAAGAAACCTATGGTCTTGCCAATAATAGCAAAAAGGCAAAGGATGCACAGACAACCCAAAAAGAAATCGATCAACTAGGCGAGTATGTGAAAAAGCTTGATAAGGGTACGAGTAAGGTTGGAGATTTCAGAAATTTGGAAGGGACTTCTATTGATGAAATTATTTCTAGAATTCCAAGTGATGCTAGTAGAAGAGAATTGAAGCCTGTAGAGGGGAAGGTGACTGAAGGTTTTGAGTACAAATGGACCCAAGATGGGAAAACTATGAGGGTGCGAGTTCATGGTCCTGATCCTTCAGCACCACCAGGAAGTAATGCTGCTAAAGGTTGGATTGTAAGAGTTCAAGAAGGAAAAAAATACTTAGATCCTGTAACGGGTGAATACCAGCCTCCTGGAATTTCAAAATCTGATAGTCCTTTTTATAATGAGGATCTTGCTAATCGAACTCATATCCCTATAAAATCTCCTGATTAAAAAAGAGAGAAGAGGAAGGAACATGAAATTAGTTGAAAAAATAAAAAGTATATTATTATTTGATGATAAAGTTGAGAAAGAAAAAAATATTGAAGATATAGGAGATATTTTAGAATACGGATGTTTTGATAGTCCTGAGATAATAGAAGGTATTAATTTACTACTATCGTATATTGCATTGGAAAAGGATAATGCACTGAAAGAAAGTATTCTTCATACAATTCATAACGGTATAGTTTATCAAGACATTGCTTCTGAAATTTCATTGGATCTGTTATTGCCATATCTATCAACTTTTAATGAAGAACATTTAACATATGTTTTGACGTTCCTAGGTTTTTCAGGAAAACAAAAATATGTTACTATCCTAGAGTCGTTTTTAAATCATTCGAGCGAAGAAATAAAAGAAACTGCTAAAGAAGCAATTATTGAAATTGAATATAGAGGTTCTAATGCGGAAAAATAATAATTTATAATCTTTTTCTCGGTAAAGAAGTATGGAAATGGTTACAAAATAAAAGTTTGAACAATGAGTAGAATTTAAGGAATGCACTAAGCTATAAGCAAACTCTATTCACAACTACGCTTCATAAACTTTCAAAAGGTTTATTCCAACTTGAACTATGAGTTAGGAATAAACTTTTTTTGCATAAAGAAATCAAAGGGGAAAATAAAACATGGCAAAAAATATCACAAGCGATAGGGAGGAGGCAACCGTTTTCCTAAGCTGAATCAGGGAAGCGGAGTAGAATTACATAGTAAGCATCTGATTACACTAATATTTTAATGCCACCATTAAATGTGGAAATTGTATGTACTAGAATTTTTATTGATAAAGTATAAGACCTTGACTTGGCTATATTGTCACCATCGAGAAGAAGAAGGAACAATGAAATAAAGATTAAAGAATGGACCCAATGAACAATAATTGTTTGAGAATCGAGACTTCATGAAGGCAGAGCCATCAAGAAGTGCTATTGTAGCGCTAATGTAATAAGAGCGAGAATAGGCGAGATGACATTTTACTTAAAAGGATTACTTATGGATGTT
Organism: Lysinibacillus sp. FSL K6-1151; assembly: GCF_038630755.1. Taxonomy (NCBI): domain Bacteria; kingdom Bacillati; phylum Bacillota; class Bacilli; order Caryophanales; family Bacillaceae; genus Lysinibacillus; species Lysinibacillus sp. FSL K6-1151. The sequence continues at coordinate 2,957,998 of NZ_CP152040.1, read as the reverse complement.
ATAATCGCGAAACACACGAGATTAAACAAGCTAAAGGGTTTAAACGTTACACTTGCCAAGTAGTATAAAAGATGTCATACTGTCAATACTAAAATAACTTATAAAACTTGCAAATATATTAATAAACTTAGAAAATTTATAAACTTAAAGCACTTGATTGTCTATAACAGGCGACAAGTGCTTTTTCATGTTTAAATACGTAAATTAAAAAGATTACGATTATTTAATTAGTGTACTAAGTGTTAAATTTTATACAAGTACTAGCATACAAGGGGAAGAACAGGCAATGGAAATAGAGGTTTCGATAGATAAGTTTGTTATAGATTATAAGGATGTACCACATTCGGCATTTTTACGTGTTTATATGGTGGGAGTGCAGAAATATAAAGTGAAAATGAAGATTTATAGTGGAACATATAGCTATGAACTGCACATGCGGAAAAGTGACGATGTATACATTCATCTATATTTTAAAAACTTTAGAGAAACAGAAGGTCACTTACATACCCTAAGGATTGAAACAAGGCCAGAGCATTACTCACATTTCAGAGAAATACTAGAGATGATAGGGAAGCGGGCAAGCCGAGTAGAATTTGTGAGCTGTGATGTAGCGTATGATATACAAACTGGTTTAGAAAATATAGTGGTGATACCGACAGATGCACGGAGGAATATGACACACTTTGATACAACACGGTATTTTGGTAGAAGCGACCAACGTAAACGGAATGGTTTCTGTAGGATTTATGATAAACGGCTAGAACTAGCAAGGAATAAAGGAATTTATTTAGCACATGAATTAAGCCGAATAGAAGTGGTGTACAAGGTAAATGGGCAAGTAATGCTTAAAGACCTCATGAAACATCCACCAAAACAGAATGAACATTATTTTGCGGCTGTAGTGATAGATTGGCAAATACTTAAAAACAAGCATCGAGAACGGGTAGCTAGCATGCGAGATGGAAGAGATATGTATACGCAGTATATACGGAGAGAAATAAAAGAGACCCTTACGAATCAGTATCGATTGGACTTCGACGAATTAGTAAGGGGGGAATGGAAAAGATTAATAGAGGAACCAAGTTCAACTGTACTTCGAGTGAGTTAATTGTTCATCTCCAATACAAGTAGATCTTGGATAGAGACATGTAATGTGTCACACAAAGCTGAAAGGGTACTTATATGCAGACGTTGTATGGGTTGTGTACATAAATCATTGACGGTATTAGGACGCAATGAGGTTTGCTTGGCAAGTTGCCGACGGCTCATTTGTTTTTCAATTAAAATTTCATTGAGACGTAAACGAATAGTAGAAGACATAATAAAAACACCACCTCTTTTTTGGATTGTAACGGTTACTTATAGTGTACGACCCTACTAGAGAAAAAACGACTGTAAAATAAAGGGTTGTGCATAATTTGGGTAAGGTCGTACAGTATGTTGTAACGGATAGACGTTACACACAAGTTATCCGCAAAAAACGGGTAAGCGTTACAGGGACTTTAATTGCTGTAACGGGAGGGGCATTATGAAAGAAAAAGTAGTTGGTTATGTACGAGTTTCAACAGAAGGGCAAGTACGTGAAGGATATAGTTTAGCATATCAAGTAGAAGAAATTGAAAGGTATTGTGACGAAAATAAGCTACAACTGCTACACATATACGAAGATAGAGGACTCAGTGGAGCGACAGTTGATGAAGATGGATTAACTATTGAGCGAGAAGGCTTGCAAGAGCTATTGGCAGATATAGAATATCACCAAGTGAGCCAAGTAATTGTATTAAATACGTCTCGTTTGTGGCGCTCTGATATGGCAAAAGTATTGATACAAAGAGAGTTGAAAAATATAACGCAGATGTGAAAGCGATTGAGCAGCCAAATTACAGCATATACACACATGAACCAAATGATTTTTTAGTGAATGGGATGTTGGAGCTATTAGACCAATATCAACGATTAGAGATTGCATTGAAACTAAGTAGGGGCAGAAAGAAAAAAGCTGAACAAGGTGGCTATGCAGGTGGCGGTGTCATGTTTGGTTATACAGTACAGAAAGGGCGAAAAGTATTAGAAGTGGATACGGAGAAAGCAATCGTTGTACGGAGGCTATTTGAATTAAGACATTTTTTTAAACATTGGTCACTATCTAAATTGGCAGAACAGCTCAACATGGAAGGCCATCGAACAGAGAAAGGGAAACGATTTACAAAAGTGCAAGTGAAGCGCATTTTAGATCGTGAGAGCTTTTATCGGGGAATTTATACATATGGACAAATACAAGCAAATGGCAAACATGAGGCTATAATTTAAAAAGTTACTTAAAAAAGGGGCTCATTTACTTATATAACCTCATATAACGGTGAAAATGGATAGGCTTTCGTACCAATGCGCACCAGTTGGTGAACGCTCGAACTAAGGTTGCCGGCATTTTCATTCCATTGAATAGGAGGATAAGTTAATGCACGAACGACAGAAACATTTTTATGTGGGAGTAGACTTACATAAGCAACACCATGTGGCGGTGATTATTAATTGTTGGCAAGAGAAACTAGATGAAATAAAGTTTGAAAATAAACCGTCTGCTTTTTCAACGTTTTTACGGGATATTTATAAACATATGGACGATGGTTTGACACCCATTTTTGGTTTAGAAGATGTTGGGGGTTATGGGAGAGCGTTAGCTAAATATTTAGCAGACCATGAACAAATTGTAAAAGAAGTGAACCCAGCTCTTTCATATGCCGAACGCAAAAGTCACATGACCACACAAAAAAGTGATAGCTGGGATGCAGAATGTGTAGCCAGAATTTTGGTGAACAAACTAGAGCAGTTACCAGACGCTAAACCACATGATTTATATTGGTCGATACAACAGCTGGTCAGTAGAAGAAATGCATTAGTAAAGGCACAAAGTGCTTTAAAGAACCAACTACATATTCAATTAAGTCACCACTATCCAAGCTATAAAAAGTTTTTTTCAGAAGTAGATGGAAAAACAGCATTGGCATTTTGGGAACGATACCCGTCTCCATCTTGTTTAGAAGGTGTGAGTATAAAACAGTTGACTACTTTTTTATTAGAAGTAAGCAACAATACTTGTTCGGTGAAAAAAGCAAATGAAATATTGAAGCTAGTAAAGGAGGACGGGAACACAACAAAAGAGCATCAAGAAACACGAAATTTTTTGGTAGAAAGTATCGTGCGCCACATTTTATTTGGAAAGCAGGAAATGGGCAAGGTGGAAAGAGAATTAAAAACGTTAATGGGCTTACTAGACTTTCAATTAGAATCCATGCCAGGCATTGAACTTGTAACAGCATCTGCTTTAATTGCGGAGATTGGTGACGTAAGACGTTTTCCAAATGCCAACAAATTAGCACGATTTGCGGGCATTGCACCAGTCTACTTTGGCTCTGGTGGGAAAGGCAAGGAACATAAAAGTAAACAGGGAAATCGGGCACTACACGCTTTATTTTATAACCTAGCAGTCCAACAAGTACAAGTAGCGAAAGGAAGTAAACTGCCTAGGAACCCAGTGTTTCATGCTTACTATCAACGTAAACTTAAAGAAGGCAAGACAAAAGGACAAGCGTTGGTTTGCATTATGAGAAGGCTTGTGAACATTATTTACGGCATGATGAAGTATAAAACAGCCTACGAATTACCCGAAGTAAAAGAGAAAGAAGTAGTTTAATCGGCTTTTAGATAGGTTGTTTTTTTATTAGCGGATTTTAAGATTACAACATAGGGTACGGGTAAAGTCGATTTGACTAAAACAACTAACCCTGAAGATTTCTTAGATGAAGTAATGAAGCGACAAGGGCTAGATGAATTACCGGGAAGATTCAAAGAAAAGTGGGTTGATGGTGATTATAAATACGAGATAAGAGCTCACGAAGCTGAAACTCAGTATGGAAAATCGGGAAGTATTTATAGAGTGGGGAGACAGAAGCCTGGTAACGGAACAGAATATATGGATTCTAATAGGAAATGGCACCATGAAAGTACATTAAAGGAAACGCATAAAGATGGGCGGCCGAACCCTTTATTTAATGAAGAGGCTGCAAGAGATACGCATATTCAGTTAAATAGATAAGGAAGTGATAATATTGAGTGAACAAAGATTTTTTATGAATGAAAATGAAGTACTTCAAGTAATAACGCGAATCAATGAATATGCTTCTCAAGAGCTATGGATGGATTTTGATGTTGCTTTATCAAATGGATGGGATTTAACAATTATAGGCCGGTTGGATAATACCACAAAGAAGGTTAATATTGAGATTAATTTTGAGCAAGTCCACTTTGTTTCTCTGCCTTTTGGCTGGAAAACAGATACATCATATCCCGTAATTAGATTAGCTACTGAGGAAGAAATAGAGAATTTAACAGATAAATTTGAAGTGGATAAAGGTAATTATATTTTTAAGTTCATTGCTGAGGGTTTCGATAGTGAAAAATATTACTTTGTTGGAGCGAAAAAAATCTCCTGTCTATTACTTGATAAGCAGACTAATGAGTTAAAATAACATATCAAGTTTAATCTGGAAGATTTATTGAGCAATAAGAACAGGGATAGCGAGAAAAGAACGAAATTTGGGCGAGACCTTTTAATGGAAAGGGTAGTATAAATATGGAATAACTAACAAACTAACGAGAATGACAAAGCTCGTGGTGATAAACAAGGAAATAATAGTTTTTTAATTGTATACAGTTAAAGATATCCTTGAATTTGAATTAATAACTCATGAAGGCTAGACCATCAAGGAGTGCTATTTTAACAATTAAGCAATAAGAGCGAGAATAGGCGAGATGAAATTTATTTACAAGGACCCCTTATGGATGGCATAAGCAACAAACACACGAGATTAAACAAGCTAAAGGGTTTAAACGTTACACTTGCCAAGTAGTATAAAAGATGTCATACTGTCGATATAAAAATAACTTATAAAACTTTCAAATATATTAATAAACTTAGAAAATTTATAAACTTAAAGCACTTGATTGTCTATAACAGGCGACAAGTGCTTTTTCATGTTTAAATACGTAAATTGAAAAGATTACGATTATTTAATTAGTGTACTAAGTGTTAATTTTTATACAAGTACAGGCATACAATTATATGTTGGAGTGAAGAAATATAAAGTGAAAAAAAGATTTATAATGGATAGATAGTAGTTTTAGGTAAATAGCGGATAGTCAGTTTAGCGGTATCACCGTGCATAGTAAGCCATCCCTACTAGTCAAAGCGAATGGCACAATCACCTTTGCTGGAAAACGTGTATCTATGAGTGCAGCTGAATCGATGCGTTTCACATGTGGCTCCAGTAGTCTTGTGTTTGATGGCAATACGGATATCCAGGGACAGGTTGTCACGATGGAAGGGTCCATCAAAGCCCCTGTATCAGTCGCTTCGCAGGAAGAAGCAGACCTTGAGTCAGCCCTAGACATGATGGGGATGATCCCTGTTGGTGGGGGTGATGCCTAATGGGTCTATTAGGACTAGCGGGAAGCTTACTGGGGATGATTCCAAAAGTAGGCTCTCCAGGTGGAAAGAAAAAAGGAAAGAGCGGAGGATCGAAAGGAAAAAGCTCCAAGAAATCCTCCAAAAAGAAGGGCTCGACAAAGAAGAAACAAAAGAAATCGAGTAAAAAGAAGAAAAAGTGGGGGAAATTCTTTACCAAGGCCCGGAAGCTCTATAATAAAGTAAGTAAAAGTAAAATAGCGAAGCAATTTAAGAAAGTAGTAAAAAGTGCTGTACTAGCGGGTAAGAAAACCTATAAACAAGTAGTAAACAAAACGAAAGCCGTTTATAACCAGACAAAGCAAGCGGTAAAGGAAGTAAAAACTGCCGCAAAAGAAGCTGTCAAAGTCTATAAGTCTTTAGATAAAATGGAGCCACTCAATATAAGTAAGGATATGTCTAAAAAAGAAAAATTCTTACGGACAGGGTTTAACATGGGCCTCCAACAAACCCAAAAATCTAAAGGAAAGTTTGATGCAACCGTAGATGTTGCTAAAAACACCTACAATGATGTAAAAAAATTAGTAACTGATCCGATAGGCGTAGTGAAAGAAACAACAGACAGTTTGAACAGTTTGAAAAATTTTGCTTCAGATCCACTGCTAGCTGTGAAAACAATAGCTGGTTCAATAGAAGACTCTATTGAAAAAGATGTTATTCATGGTAATAACTATTCACGAGCATACTGGGGAACAAAAGTAACCCTAAATACAGCTACAGCTGTCGTTGGGACAAAAGGTGTTGGAACACTAACAAAAGTAGGGAAGACTTCGACTGGAGTAACAAGTGTTAAGTCTACTACCAGTTCGAGTAGTAGTAAGGGTACGGGTAATAGTAGGTTACCAGATCATATGTTAGGGAAAAATGATGCTGACCCATTTAGAGATATATATGGTCCAGGACGTCTCTCACATCCTGAAGAATGGGAAAGTATTATTAAGAAAACAAAGGAAGCGGGGGTAGAAGTAAGAATATTAGATCGTGATATCATGGCGTATGCACCAAAAGGAAATGGTCCGGGGCAATTAAATATTTATGAAAATGCATCAATAAGTGCTTTGAGACATGAGTATCAACATTTTTTAGATGATATGTCAAAAGGGTATCCAAAATTGGAAGTTACTTATGAGTTCAAGAATAGAATTATTATGGAGCTAAGAGCGTATATGGTTGAAATCAAAGAGGCTGAAAGGATTGGTAACAAGGCTCTTGCTGAACAACTGTGGAACAACTATAGGGAAGAAAGACAGTATTTGATAGATGCATTTGGTCCTATAAATGAATAAAGGGAGGCAATGAGAAATGAAACCTTTAAGTTTATCAAGGGAAATTAGAGAGGGAAAACTAAACGACCTAGAGATTATTAAATGTTTGGATATTCATCATAATCAAGTATTGGTTAGTGCTATAGATCAGATTGTCAGTAGAAAATTATGTAATGAGAAAATTATATCGAGGTTAGTAGAGATTAGTGAATTTAGAGACCCGAAAGTAAATAAACTTTTCGGTATTGATACAATAGGCCATTATAGCATTGCGGCACTTGGGACTATAAATACACCTGAATCGAAATTGAAATATGAAGAATTAATGACTAATCTTGATGAGTGGGACAAAGAAATTGTGATAAGAATAGTTAATAACATGAATAATTGAACTAATGGTAATAGTGAGTTCATGTATAATGTTAAATCCCTCCTCAATTATAAAGGGAGGTATAAAGAATGTTTGAAGACAAAGTCAGAGCAATCTTAGGTGCACGAGCATTACTAGATGATAATGATCCAAGAATTGAACAAAGATGGGAAGAGTTAATTATATTATTAAGCGGAGATGAAAATTTGACTCTGAATTTTTTGCAGGTTTGTATAAAAATAGAACTTTCATTTTTAAGTGAGGTTTTTGAAAAAGTGGCATCTAATTTGCAAACTAAAAAGTATACTGAATTACTATATTGATTAGATGGAAGATACCCAAACTTAAATTTAAAGAGAAGTATACAGATTACTGAGGAACACATGGATTAAATTTAGGGTATCAAAGTTTTTGAAACTAAAAGTTGATGCGAAAAAATATTTAATTTAAACTCATTATTTCTTTCGAAGAAACAAATAATGATATTTTGTATCAAGAGAGATTTATTTTGATTACCAAACAAACCTTGATTGGCTAACACCTTTCAAGGTTTTTTTATGGTTAAAATAATAAGATTCTTGGGTCAAAATCATAATATATAATAGACAGTATATCCCACTACAGCAGGACAGTGGTATCACGGTACATAGTAAGCCACCATTACTCATCAAAGCCAATGACACATTCACCTTTCCTGGCAAGAAAATTGCCCTCAGTGCAACGGACTTCATGCGTTTTACTTGCGGCTCCAGCAGTCTTGTATTTGATGGCAATACCGATATCCAGGGACAGGTAGTGACGATGGATGGCTCAATTAAAGCCCCTGTATCCGTCTCTGCGCAAGAGGAAGCAGACCTCGATTCCGCCCTAGACATGATGGGGATGATCCCTAATGGGTCTATTAGGACTAGCGGGAAGCTTACTGGGGATGATTCCAAAAGTAGGCTCTCCAGGTGGAAAGAAAAAAGGAAAGAGCGGAGGATCGAAAGGAAAAAGCTCCAAGAAATCTTCCAAAAAGAAGGGCTCGACAAAGAAGAAACAACGAAAGTCCAATAAAAAGAAGAAAAAGAAAAAGCGCAGGAAGAAAAAGAAGAAGTGGGGGAAATTCTTTACCAAGGCCCGGAAGCTGAAAAATAGTTTATCCAAGAGTAAATTGGTCAAACGGGCGAAGAAGGCCATTAAAAAAGCGGTCTTGACTACGAAAAAGGTGGTACAGAAAACAAAGGCGACTGTGACAAAGGCCAAGCAACAGGTAAAGGCCGCTGTCAAACAGACGAAGCAGGTAGTCAAAGAAAAAGTACTACCGGCTGTAAAAAAAGCCGCTCAAGCGACGACCAAAGTAGTGAAAAATGCTGTAAAACCTAAAAATCTGTTAGATACGCTACAAGTAGGATTAGATTTAATAGGGTTAATCCCAGGTGTCGGCGAAGTAGCGGATGGCGTGAATGGTCTTATTTATCTGGCCAGAGGTGATAAGGTCAATGCAGCCCTCTCCTTTGGCGCGATGATTCCGATTGTGGGCTGGGCGGCGACAGGCGGAAAATTTGTAAAAAAAGGTGCCGGGGTAGTTAAGGGTATCAGTCAAGGTGTTCAAAACGTGCTGAAAGGTCCAGTAGGACGTGTGGTAGAAAAAGCCAAAAAGCAAGTAGCGAACGTGAAAACCCAGATACAAACCAAAGTAGCCGAAGTCAAACAGCAACTGCGTCAGATGCTGCGACCACCACAACAGTGGGAGTTAGCAGGAGCAGGTGGAGACATTAGACGCGTGGAGGATACAGGAACAGTAGGAAGAAACACAACAACTCCAAGTCCGAAGCCGTCTAATTCCCAACCTACGCCTTCTCCCAAAGCGGTGAATTACGGTGAACATTTCACGAAGAATGGTAGAAAAAAAGTTTTAAAACCAAATGTAGAATACAAAACACCAGAAGGTTATACTTATCGTACAGATAGCAATGGACGTATTACCGATTGTGAAGGAACGCTTGTACTAGGTACAGCTGAACGAAATGCATACGCACAGAGAACAGTGGGAGGAAAAGATCGATTACCTGATGACGACGGTGGACACTTAATAGGAGCACAGTTTAAAGGGCCAAAGGATATCGATAACCTAGTTCCACAAAATAGCCAGATTAACCGTTCTGGTGGTGAATGGTTCAATATGGAGACAGAATGGGCAAATGCATTGAAAGAAACACCTCCGAAAAAAGTTACTGTTCAAATTAATCCGACATACTCGGGGAATTCAATGCGACCAGATTCTTTTGAAGTAACTTACCAAATAGGAAATAAAAGAGAAGTTACTAGAACAATACTAAATCAACCGGGAGGTTAGTAAAATGGAAGAACAGATGAATGTATTATATAGAAAAATAGCAGAAACAATAAATGAATTAATACCAGAAGACTGGGAAGAATTTTATTTTAATGGTGAGGTGGAAAATGGAGAAGGAGGAGTTTTCTTTTTTTACAAACCAACAAATAAGGAATATTATGTTTATTGCCGAGATATTTTAAAAAAGTACAATATCAATTTACAGATATATAATGGTTTAATGAGGAAATTATTAGAAACAACAAATAGTTTGAAGAATGTATTTTTAGATAATGGACAAGATCCTTGGTTTTCAATTACCATGAAACTTACATCTGAAGGAAAGTTAAAAATTGAATATGATTATACTAAATGGAAAGAATCAAGTTTTGGCCCTTCCGATAGGTTGGAATATTGGGAAAGTAAATATCTGAATAATATACCACAAGATGAAGGGGACAGAATTAAAATTGATAAAATGAAGGAATTTGAAAATAATAATTGAGGGGATATATATGCAGTACATATTAAAAACCTAACAGCTTAATATTTCAGTAGATAATATAAAATGAGAGATTTTGTTTTATATGGTACTGTGAGAGTATAAAGCTCTTAGATAATACGATTTTGGAGATAAGCATTAAATTGTATTTTGGAAATGAAAATGTGTGACTTTTTGATTATATACCTATGGAATTTATTTTATTAAAAATAAATTATTTGAAAGTAGCAAATTTATAAAATAAAAAGAGTCAATAGCAACACTAGTGAACTGAACCCTATTTGGTAGAAAGTTTAATAAAAAGGGATGTAGTTTTAGGTTAAGCCGCAATGAGATGGCTTCGGTAAGTTGCCGGAGCCATCTTTTTTAATGTCCATTGCTTTCGTGTGTGATTATAATGGTTCATATAGTCCATCACTATTGTGTGTAATTCTGCCAAACTTTCTGCTTGTTTATAGTCTACTTCATCTTTGAAATGACCGAAAAACGATTCCATTGGCGCATTATCAAGACAATTTCCTCTGCGGGACATTGATTGAAAAAGTCCCATTTCTTTTACACGCTGCTGATATTCTGGGTGTGTATAATGAATACCTTGGTCCGAGTGAATCAGCGCTTCTGGATGAAGATTGCCCTCTAGATGTGTTTTTAACTTTTCAAGCGTCTTATAGACAAGGGACATCTTTAACGTAGTAGATAATTCGTATGCTACAATTTCTCGTGTTGCGACATCTTTCACGCATAATAAATACGCCCTTTGACCACCTCTATATTGCAGATACGTAATATCTGTTAAGAATACTTTTCCTGGCTCTTCTTGCTTAAATGCTCGGTTTAAATGGTTCGGTATACGGCGATGCGCCTCTGTTGCTTTTTCTAACAGACGATACGGATTCGCACGACGTACTTTCGCATATAAATTGAACTTACGCATCAGACGAAGAATCTTTTTATGGTTCATCGGTGTGTCCAGCACATCTACCAGTGCCATATAAAATCCACGATAACCCATTTTGCCTTTCGCTTGATCATAAATTGATTTTAATAAGATGTAATCTTGATAATCAGCTTCTTCACGTAAAGCGTGTTTCTCCTTATTTTGAAGCCACTTATAATAGCCGCTTGGACTGACATTCGCTACCTGACAAAGGTGACGAGTCATCTTTTTTAATTGATAGAAACGAATTGTTTCATTGATGGCTTGGTATTTCTCTTTCGGTGTTAAAAACGATTCTTTTTCGCCTGCCTTTCCATTTCGTCGAGCTTTTTTAGCAGATGAAGCTCTGCCTCTAACAGTTGAATACGCGCTTCCGCTTTCTCAAGTTTCTTTTCTGCGGATAAGTTTTCAAGGCGTGGACGACCAGTACTCTCTTTTCCACGACGTTCCTCTAAAAAACCTTCCTTACCATGTGTTTGATATGTTTTCTTCCAACGGCTAATTGCGCTTTTAGCTTTCTTAATTCCTATCAGCTCTAAGTCAAATCCCGCTTCTCTGAAGATTTGGACTGGACCTTTTCCTTGTAAATTTGCCTGGACAGCTTTTAATTTAAAGTCGGCTGTATATTGAATTGAGCGGTCGGATACTGAGGCGACATTTGGATTCGCTTCAATTTGTCTGCGTTGGTGTTCGTTAAAAATTATTTTACTCATGATGTTCTCCCGTTCATAAATGGTATGGTTAGTATAACGGGGTTTTCAAACGTTGAAAATAGAAAAACCCCGAATAAGGTCCACTTTTTTTAAAGTGTCCACTATTCGGGGTTCAGTTCAGGACAAGATAAAGGCTGTTTTATATTTGTGAAAATTTCACATTGATTTAAGTAAACCTTCTTTCGAAAATACATGAAAAGTGGTAGGTTTGCAAAGTGATAATAAGACTGTTCAATACAACGAACAAGTCAATTACTAAATGCTTCGAATATTTAATAAATTTTCAAAAGATCATTCTCTCTTGAACCACGAGTAGGAATGGTTTTTTTGCTTCGAACATAGAGGAGTGTCGAATAAAACGCTTGCTATACATAACGCTTGTAACCTTCCAGATAATATTTTTGTCATGAAAAAGATGACATAACAGTTTTTATATCTATTTCTGCTGATGAATGAGCAGAAATAGTTGAAAATTATTCGGCGAGGTTGCTGAACTCAGAGGATGTTAGGAATGAATTTATAAAAAGATGGGATTGAAATCTGATAAAATGACTCATTAATTTATTTACTTTTTTGATAGGGTTTAACTGTGGCTATGACAAATTCAGAAGCGGTTTATGGGTGATAGTGGAAAAATAGGAGAATTGGTGTAAAATTATAACTGGGCAAGCACGTGCAGTTTCGGAGGATCAAAAGTTTTGCTGTCCAGTGCATTTTGGATACACAGAGAAAAATAACAATATTAAGTTATTGTTTGATATGCTGGAAGTTATGCAAGGGAGAAGCTGAATAGGTTATATAATTTTATTAGTTAATAGCTAAACACGGTACGATTAGTTTTTACTATTACTTTCAAAACAAATATAATGAAGAACTCAAAAATCTCCTTTACATATGTTTTTTGTTAGGAATGGTGTCACTTTTATGAAATTAAAACCTCTAATTATATTGAAGTTAATAAATCACTCGGGGCTCGTTCGCCAGTCCAGAACAATTAGAATGTTTAATACCTCCTACCCCACTATATGGAAGGTGATATTTTGAATTATGAAAGTAAAACTATAAAACTTGCTATGAATGACGGAAAAATATTTGATGGTATTTTGAAACTGTATGAGGAATCTCCAGATGAAGAAGAAATGGTTTTAATAGAACTATTAATATTAGATGACACAATAAGTGTCGAACATGATAACTTTTTCCTGGCACTTCAAAGCCTGCGACAACATCTAGAGGATAAACATATACAAGTCATGTGTAATGGGGCTGCGTTAAATGTTTATCCATCTCAAATGCAACTATCGATGGGTACCGGACATTTAGCATATAAATTAAAAATAGGAAAGCCAGCTAGATTAAAAGATATAGTTAATATATTTGAATTTGACAATGGTTTGAGGTTTGTAAAAATTGAAGAACAGTTCAGCTACTATAATAAGTGGTTAAAAAGTTTAGAAGGTTAGGTTTATTAGTTAAAGAAGCGTTTTTTTGCTAGTGATTAATTTTGTAACTTCAGTCTTAGGGTATTATGGGATTTTATTAAAAAGTAAATGGGTAATATGGTTGTTTCTCCTTACTTGATAATGAACCTTTATATGGTGAGAGAGGTCATAGACAAAACGATACTAATGTAACTCTGGTCGACTAATTGATTGACAAGCAATGAGAAATATAACAGTGGAGGGAGCTATAAAAAGCAGTGAAGTACCTAGCTCATGCAATTTCTAAGTATGAAAATAGCAGTAAGGTTAGATGTTTAGGAACATCTACAGAAACGAAAGGGGAGTTAGAAAAGATTTTTAAACTCCCTCTTTTAAGCCAAGCCCTTTTGAAATGGTACAGTGGTTTACCAAAATCTAAAGACATATTGTTTTATTGGACGAACGACTTCTATATAGTCGGTATGGAAAATCTACTAGTCGCTTTAGAAGGTTATCGATTTATTAGAGATGAAAAAGGTTGGAAAGATATTTCAGAAAAAATGAAATGGAATGAAAATTGGATTATTATCTCCAATTGGAGTGGGAATCCAGTAATTGCAGATATTAGTAAAGTTGAAACTCCAATTTATTATGGTGATGTTGGAGAAGAGTTTTCTCCAAAACTCCTAGTAGATTCACTCGAAAAGTTCGACTTTTTTTTGTCTGTTTGGCTTGATAAACATGATGATAGATACTATAAAGTCGGAGAATATCAATCTAATTTCTATGAGCTAATGGAGAAAGAGTGGAAAATTAAATTAAGTGATGAAGAAATTAGAAATATATGTAGATTTCTTCCCATTATGAAATCAACAGAAAATTTTACTCCAATTGAGCAACGCATTAAAGAAAAAGTAAAAAAATATTATGTGTATCTTGATGATCCGGGTAAAAATAAATCAAAAGTGATCCTAGCATTAAAAAAAGAAACAGGACTATCACTCGATGAGATACGAAACCGATTAACTAGTAATGGGTTTCTAATAGGTGAGGGACATGGGGAAAATACACTAGTTTTAGCTAACTATTTTATGTCGTTAGGTGCAAAAGTTAGAATTGACCAGAAATGAATTATTGGGGTCTAAAATTTAAAGGAATTTATTTTATCGAGAAAGGAAGCTTGTTAAGTCTGGGGTTTTCAAGAGAACAACAAGTAAGGAAAATTTAAAAATACATAATAATGAGAGCAAGAAGGACAAAAAAATAAGGAAAAACGAATTAGATAGGGCTCGTAAGTTTATTAAAGATGCTGGGGGAAGTGTTGTGGAAAATAGTAATAGGCTTCATTACTTTGTTAATTACATGGATAAGGAAGATGTGTATACAGCTTTAGAAAAATATTGGATTGATATGTTTTTTATGTTGTTACATAGAGAGAATATTGATGGAAGTGATTGGATATGCCCCTACTATAATACTACCTTCAGTAATGGAAAAAAAATGATGGATGGAAATCCGATATTTTCAGCAAAATCAAAAAAAGAGAATAAAATAATAAAAATTATCCAAGAGAGCTCTAAGCATGAGGATGTATTTTATTATTGGATGAATAGCTCTATGGACAATAGTAGCCAGAAAGAGTTAGTGATAGTTTGCACATTAAATAATAATAACTTGGAAAAAATAAAAGATATAATAATTAGTTGGATGAAAGGAGATTTGAAAGATACAAAATAAAAATTTAAGAGCGAGAGTATTAATGCAAATCAAGCAAAAAAGTATGTTGAATTTCTACAAAAAAGTCAAAGATAGAAAATCATTTCTGGAAAAATAAAAACTAAAACACTTTGTGGCAGACTATCTTAAAAGAAAGGGATTGTCATTATTATAGGGGAGATATTTTAAAAAGAAGGGGAATTTTGTCCGACTTTAATGTCTTTTCATGAAGACATTTGGTGTGAGTTTGAGAAACATCCTAAAGTTCTACAGCATGATGATAAAATATTTATTTGTGGTGAAGGTAGTATGGGGAATGAAGGGTTTGTTGCTAATGTTGACCTGAATAATAATTTGATATGGGCATTCTTTTCAACGGATTCCAATCCATTTAATAAACTTGAGCTAGAAGAAAACTTATTAAAAGTATATTCTAGCTCTGATTCAATTTATCTGATAAATATTAACAAACCAGAGGAAATGACTATAAAAAATAATTAGTTGGTTAGGCATATTTTAACTTTATTCTAAATTAATAATAGAGTAATTTTTGAGAAGTTTAATGTTGATTCTACCTTTTGGTAAAAAGTAAGGTGTTTAGTATGGAAAGACTGTCGATAAAAACAATAAAAATCTTAAAGCAATCAGGATGGATACCAGACCGAAAAAAAGATATTAGTTCACAAGTAAAATATCTAGCAGATAAAGGATATGTCGTTTTCGATTGCGTAAAAGAGGTACTGGAGCAATTTGGTGAATTAAAGTGTATCTATGAATATAATGGAAAATTGGATGATTTTGTGATAGATCCGGAGGAAGGGCTGGGGGATTTAGACAGAAGACATTATAAAAGATATGAAGTTATAATAGGTGAGGATTTGGTTGTCATTGGTACTGCTTTTAGAGATAATGCAGTATTGTATATGTCTAAAGCAGGGGAAGTTTACGCAGTACGAGATGATTACTATATTTGGAAAATAGGTTGCGGAATATATCAAGCTCTCAACAATTTATGTGAAGGGAGAGAGATTAAAGGAATACATGAAGAGTAATGAGAAAATCAAGGTGATAATAGTCAAGATTAGCGGAGGAGTTCCAACTGGTAAAAGGGGACAAGATTAAAAGGAACTTTTATCAAATAACAGGGAGTAATAATGGCAAAAAAAGTTGTTTTTGAATGGATTGTTGAACCAAATGGTGGAGTGAGCCACAAAGAATTCATTGAAAATGGTGTTATAACGGGTAACTAAATGAAATTCCAAAAAAGTAGGAGGTGAATAATTTGAACTTAAAAGATTTAAAAAATAGTCACATTCAGTATGACTGGAAAACTATTTTTATAGGTGTCCGAGAAAATTATTTTACTAAAGACGTTATTTCGGATTATGCGGTAGAGTTGATGGAGATTGGTGTTGCAAGTGGGTTTGTAAGTGAACTTGCATGGGGCGTATCTAGTGAAAATTTAGATAAAGTGATGTCAGAAATAAAAACGATTTATTTCCCCAAATTAGATGAAGAAAGCAGCATATTAGTAGAGGAGAATAGAAAACTCAGATTTGTTTGTTTATCTGGAATAAAAGATAGCTGTAAAGAAGATAATGAATTATTAAATAAAATTGCAGCGTTTTATGGAAATCATCACTACCCAGAAGATATGGAGAGTTTTATTAATTATATGCCTCAAGAAGTTCCAACAACTAAAGAAGATATGGTAACTAGGTTTGATCAATTTCTAAAATTAGAGGGTGTGAGATTTAGTTAATATTATAAAATCACACCGCACTTCAAAACACTACTAGGAATGCACGCTTATGGAAGAACTAATAAAAATAGAGGGTAAATAGTAAAACTGTTGAAGTAACTAAGGGTAGCGATAAAAATGTTTGTGATGAAATGAAAGAACATTATAAAAAAAGTATATAGAATAAGAAGCAAATATATCACAAACTAGCGATTCATTACTTTGAAGTGTGTTAAAGAATAGGTAATTTGGAAAATATCCAAGTAAATCAAAAGGCGATATAAAGGGTTAACATATGCCTTCAAATACATATATGAAAGAAACGTTTGGAATTAAAACTAAAGAAAGTTATGTAATTCCTTAAAACATCCGTATCCAGGACAAAGGGAAGGCATAAGAGGACTTTGTCAAAGCTATTCAATATGGAAATATATACCTAATCGAATGGGCTCGAAAAAAATAATCCGACATTGTATGGATATGTTGGAGATCCGAATATTACGGTTGATCCGCTAGGTTAAGGTAGTATTTAAGGAAAGGGGTGATCAGGTCAATGTGACCTTCTCCTCAGAGACTACGACTCCAGTGGTGGGTAATGCAGTGACAGCTGGAAAATGGGTAAATAAAGGTGCAAAGGCCCCATATTGCTGGAATTAGATAACTAAGTGATTAGGTGGAAGGTTTTGTTAATTCGGCTTAATCCAAGATTTTGTTTCATTTGTTATTTTAAAGAGGAGCATTAATAATGTTTGAAGAAAAAATTAGAGCAATCTTAGGTGCACGAGCATTACTAGATGATAATGACCCAAGAATTAATCAAAAATGGGAAGAACTAGTTGTTTTACTTAGTGAAGATGAAAACTTAACTCTGAAATTTTTACAGATTTGTACAAAAATAGAACTTTCATTTTTAAGTGAAATTTTTGAAGAAGTGGCATATAATTTACAAAGTAAAGTGTATATTGAATTACTATACTCCCTAGATCAAAGATACCCAGATTTAAATCTAAAGAGAAGTATACAAATTGCTGAGGGGTACATGGATTAAATTGGAGGTATAAATCACACTCCTAAAAGGGGAGAAGTATATATTATCCTTATCTGGTAAATAAACTTTCATTATTAGATGGCGTGCTCCTAACCTGTTGCTCTAAGTAATATTCTGGGCCAGCATCTCATTTACTATAAAATGCTCTACTAAAGATAGGTAATAAACAATCAGGCAGTACTTGGACAAAAAATCAAACTTTAAATGATATTCCTGTACCGATACAGGGGGAAATGATGATGAATTTAGAGGAATACCGAAAATTGCCAGAATTTTTATCAGTAAATGAACTAGCTTCATTATTTCGAGATGTTTTAAATGATTTTTCATCTAATAAGATTGATAAAAATGTATTTTTACAGATACTGAGTCAATTAATGGACAGGCAAGTGCTGACTTATGAGTTATTACATGCTGACATAAGAGCTAATGTTGATGGAGTTCTTTGTGATTTGTGGAATACTGAATCATATGATGATGTAGATATTATTTTGTCGATTGTTGTAAACTTGGGTTTAAAAAAATGCTTTCAAGAAATTAAAGATTCTATTAGCCAAAGACAAGACATTGATAAAGCAATACTTCAAGAAATACAAGAAACAATCAATGAAGTAGGAGAAAACATACTAAATCCATACCATGGTTTGGAGAATTTCAAATAAGAGGCATTTGTAAACGAGTACTTGTAGACATTCCCTACTAAGAGAACGATGTCCAATAAGATAACAAAGCATTTGCTTAAGAGGAATTCTACTCGATTTAGACTGAAGGAAATGGCAATGAAAAAGTGGACAGTTTAAATACATCATAAAACTTTACGAGATGATTTTAATGAATTAAATAAAAAGGGAGATCATCAGTAGATGGTGCAAAAACTTACATATTTAAAAAAGTACAATGAAAATGTTCGTATATTAACAATGGATGAAATTGGTAAACTTGATGATGATGTAATACCAATTGAATGGAGTATTATTGATGATTTAGAAGAACCTATCAAAATTAACCTAGATTCATCTTTTGGCTTTTTCTCTAATGGTATGGGGAGCTACATAGCTATAGATTATACAAATTGTGATGATAACAATGCTACCTTTTGGTCTGCAAAATTAAAGCCCAAATATAATATTAATTTTTGGAGTTATGTAGATGAATGGATTGTAATTGGATTTGACACGTAACTTTGTAAAGGTATTTTTTATCTAACAAAAAGTATAGTAGGATTTGTAATTTACTTAAAGCACTTGATTGTCTATAACAAGGCGACAAGTGCTTTTAAAGAAGTAAATGATAAGATTACAGTGTAGGAGAAAGTGAAATGATAAATGAGTGGTATGAAGGAACAGAGTTAGAAAATAAAATTCCTTCTTTTAAAACAACAGATATCAAATGTATTGCTGATTTCCACTATTATATTGGATACAATTCTTATTATGACCAAGTTTCATTTTTAGAAGTTAGCTTTTTATTAGAGCTAGATAATAGGAAGTTTATTTTGAAAATGAAGTTTAATGATGTTACTACTTTAGATTTATTAGGATTTGGAAATAGTTCTAATCAAATAACAGGCTTTAGAATTAATAGTTTGAAAGATAAAGGTTTTGAATTACCAAATAATTATTTAGTAGAAGATTATGAGAATAACATCATTAAGTTTTACTGTGCCAGCTTTGAAGTGTTGTCATTAGTTCAAATATAATAAAGGAGTACGTACAGACTAATGGAGATAACAAATTACTGGCGATAAATAAAAATATAGTACATTAAAAAATATCCTTGAATTTGTATTAATAACTCATAAAGACAGTTCATCAGGAGATGTTATTTAAATACTAATAAGAGGGAGAATAGGTGAGATTATGTTAATCAGGATTACTAAACGAAGAGTACAAGTGAAGGTCTCAAAATGCTAATAATGGTCTAGAAGGCAGTGTGACAGAAAAGTAAACAAGCCATTATAGAACATGAAAAAACAGATCCGCTCAAGACATAATTCCCCATTTAAAAAAGGCATAGAGAAAGTTGGGGTAACGAATGAGGTTATTTGGTATCTATAAGGGAGGTTCGTATGACAACTGATATCAAAGAAATTATCATTCAATTAGAGTCGCACCGTCTTTGGATTGAAACTATTGGGGAACAAGGAGAAAAACTAGGTATAGATGAGATTGATTTGCGAAATGTGGATTTGTCCCCGTATCCACTAGACCAAGCGTATATAACAGATTGTATCTTTGATGGCATGGATTTAAATAACAAGGATATCTCTTCATCTTTACTATGTTCATCAACTTTTATATCTGCCAATTTAGAAGGAGCAGACTTTGGTAAATCTAATGTCTCATATGTAGACTTCACAAATGCTGATATTAAAGGTGCTAGGCTTGCTGATAGTGAATGTATTGAAACAGTGTTTGTTAAAGCTGATTTATCAGACGCTAATTTAGTAGCTGGTCTTTTTGACGGGGCTGATTTTCGTGAAGCAGTTTTATTAAATGCTGATATACGATTAGCAATGTTTGAAAGAGTTTTGCTAAACGGGGCTATATTAACAGGAATTTGTGGAATAGAAGAGGCCTTTATAAAAAGTATCAATATTGGAACCCCAGAAAAACCAATAATGCTAATGGGTAAAGAAGCAAGGATTTGGATACAAAACAACAGTTTGAACAAATTGAACGATGAGTAGAATTTAAGAAGATATGCAAATACTTTTCAATCAAACAAACACTTTTAAACTGACAGCCATTTGATAAACTTTCAAAGGTTTATTCCAACTTGAATTATGAGTTTGGAATGAACCTTTTTTGCCTATTAAAGAAGTCAAAGGAAGAAATTACAGTTTGATAAGAAATATCGATATATGACCATTTAAGTATAATGGTGATAATAATAAATGACCAAAATATCAGGAGGGTTCTTATGGTTTATAGTTATGAAGAATATGAAGAATATATTTTAGAAGATTACAATGATTTATTAGGAGAAAAAATGAGTAAAGGGGAGGCGATTGCAAGAACATTGAATGAATATGACATGTTAGCCAAAAAAAGTGAAACAGATAAAGCGATGTTTTGTATAATAATTTCAGAAATTACATTAACCCATGAAAAAATTTCATATTCTTTCATGAATTATATTGAACACTCATTAAAGGAAATAGATTTCAAAGCAATCAAACAAGAAAATAGTTTAACCTTTGAACAATGGAACAATTTAATTTACCGGAAAGAATATGTTTTGCAAGAATTGAAAAAAAAGCCAGTGAATTATTACCAAAGAGTTTGTTGGTATTATAATGAACTAAACGAAGAAGCCCGAAAATTTATTGACGTTTATATAAAAAAAAGCGAAAGTTTTGAATCCATTATTTCAAGTGTCTTACATCGATTTAAGAGGGAATGTAAAAATACTAATAGTGAAAAGTTTATTATTTATACAACACTAGCCGAGAGTTTATATAATCATGAATTAACAGATGTACTTGGTATTAAAGGGGTAAAACATGAACTGCAATCGTTTAGTATTGCAGATATAACGGATGAACAACTTACGAAAGAAGAACAAGAAAAGTTATCCGAACGAATTAAACACGTTTTAACCAAACTAAACATGATTACTAGTTAGTTTTAACCCTAAAACTTAATGCAAGGATGCAACAAATGATTATTGACAAATTATTGATAGGGTTTGGTTTTTAAATTGAGGGAATTTTAATGAGGTTAGCACTAGTAGCACCATTGTTGAAGAAGTTAATTGGAAGAAAGCTATGAAGCATTCTCAAAGCAGATATTGGGAAGAGGTTACACTGGAAGTAAGAAGCTTATTCACATACAAGTTAAATAAAGCAAATGGTCAAAGAAACAAAACGCCCCTATACCCGACAGTCCTTACAAACGAAACCAGTGTCAATAGTATAGCTACAAGTATATGGAGGCTAATCAAAAAATCCTACAATAAAATAGTATGAAAGCAATTAAGTAAGGAGTGAAAGTATGGATTTTGATATCCTAGAGCTACGAGCATATTATGATTCAGAAACACGAAACTATGATTTCAACGAATTGGTTGATTTTGGGATAAGTGTTACAAATGCCAGTTTTATGAAAGATATCGGAGTGCCAAAAGAATTTGGTGATTTTGAATTCTATGAATTTAACAACTTCTCAAAAACTGCGATTAGAGAAGTGCCATTTATCAAAGTGGGACATTGTGCGTCTAATGAATACGGACTTTATTTAAAAGAAGGGAGCGATGAGCTTTTTACTAGTTCTTCCTTACATCATCCTTTAATTTATACGCTTAATCAGAATGTAAGAACGTTCTTCTTGTTTCATTTGATTAGGCAGGAAATATCAATGCAAATGAAAAAAGAAGGTGTATACACTTCATATAACTATGCCATTGAGTTGAGGAAGGTGTATGAGCAAATTGATCCCATAGCAATGAAGGAAGCAGAAGGATATTGGTCACATTTGATAGAAGATTATGAAACAGGATTATGAATGGTTTAATAGAATAGTAGAACCTGAGCGAGCCCTAGGTATCCATCTGAGGAGGAAGAAAGATGGCATCATACGTTTTATTACTAAAAGAATGTGAAGATAATGAAACTGTGGTTTACAGATTCGGACCTAATGAAAATGTTATGGGGAAAATTGAGCTAAATAAATTTACTAGAAAGTTTTTCGAGTTAGAAGCTATCTCAGGTAATAATTTTCCATCTAAGTTTTATTATGATAGAGCTGCTCAAAGATTGGCAGTTTGCCTAGTAAAAGAGGGTGGTGTGTTCCCTGATAGAACAACTTTCGAATCATAGCAGCTAAAAAATAACTTGATCAGCTATATGCCATCTAAGTTTTTTTGTTATGGGTAAAAACAAGACGGCTTTAGAATGAAAATTCAAAGTGGTTAATACAATGGGAGATTTATAGCGGTTTTTAGATTTGACGGTGAATGTAATAAGAACTGGCATTATTAAGAATAAGTCTAATGGAATTATGTTTAAATGTTATCCATACTATTTGTATTTATTAGATGGATGTGAAGTTAGATCGGAGGTATCTAAAGTTGAAAGAAGAAATATTAAACACAGAATACGTTATGAAAAATGGAAAGAAATTTGGGAGGAACTTTGGGTATGGAGGAGATGAGTATGATTCTTTTATAGTGGAATATGATCAAAATAATAACGAACATCTTTTTACAGGTATAATCTATGACTGTTATGAAAATGGTCATTTAGCCAACTACTATATGGTTAAGAAGGGGATGAAGAACGGGGAGATGGTTCATTTTTATCCGAATGGACAAGTCAAACAAATTAAACATCTCAACAAAAATATTTTAGATGGTATACAAAAAGATTTTTATGAAAATGGTGTTTTAAAATTAATTGAAAATAGAGCATTAGGTAGCTTAGTGAGTTTTAAAAAATATGATGTACAAGGCAATATATTAGAAGAAAAGAACGGATTAATGGAACTATATCCAACGTATGTTGAAAAAATAGATGAAGAATTCTTTAAAAGTGAACAAGAAAAATGGATTTCTAAGATTTCATTAAAAAATAATTTTCTATTGGCAGATATCCATTTGGTAGCGGGAATTGATATTGCCTATTGGACAGAGGGAAAGATCGATTATGGCGTTTGCTGTATTGTCGTAATAGATTATATTACAAAACAAATTATAGAAGAAGTAGAATATTCGAGTCAAATAGATGTGCCGTATATTTCAGGATATCTAGCATTTAGGGAACTACCTTTGGTAATGGAAGCAGTGAAAAAGCTGCAATGTGAACCAGATCTTTATATGTTTGATGGAAATGGTTATCTTCATTATAGGCATATGGGCATTGCAACACATGCTTCTTTTTATTTGAAGAAACCCACAATAGGTGTTGCAAAAAGTTATTTGAAGATAAAAGATACCGATTTTCAAATGCCAAAAAATGAAATAGGAGATGTTACTTATATTGAGATTGATGGAGAAGTATATGGGGCAGTGATGAGAACGAGAAAGGATGTAAAGCCCATTTTTATTTCATGCGGTAACTGGATCGATTTGGAGACTTCCATCAAAATAACGCTACATTTTGTAGAAAAAAATAGCCGATTACCAATAACGACACGTTATGCAGATTTAGCTACTCATGAGAGTAGAAGAAAATATACTCAATAAAGAAGTAAAATTAAAGAAGGTATAATATATAATTTCGAAAGTTATGCAATGTTCTTAGAACATCTATATCCAGGAGGAACGTATAGGAGGACCTTTACATATGAATCGATAAGCGAAAATGGTAGAAGGAGTCACTTTAAAAAGGTCTATCTTACAAGCCACTTTTGTTATAAATGGTAACAAGTGCTTTTCGTATTTTTATAGCGAAGTGTATAAGTGAAGGTGGTCAAAACTAGATAGCAATATGGAAATCCTAATACAACAACACTAATCAATTTTATGAGAAGTACGGTGAAGTCATACTAGTACAAAAAGTAATCTACGTTAGATGTTCTTACAGGTTTCTATGACATCTAAGGAGGAAATTAATTTATGAAAGAGGAAAAAAGACGTAGTAATACTGTATGGTTTAGTTATGAGGATTATGCATTTAAAGTAAATATGTTGGATAATGGAAATGCTGTAGTTTGGGTTAATTATAAAGGTTATAATGTTGCATTTTCAATGATTATAAGGGATTTTTTATATAATATGGAGGATTATAATTGTTTGAATGTGATAATTAATTGTGATTGGAAAGAACATAGAGGTTTTGAGGTTAAACAAGAGGAGATACATTTACTGATTGGTGAAATACTAAATTTTTGTATTGAAAATGAACCTAAAACTATGGACTTAATGGAAAAATATTCAGGTGATGAGTGGTATGAATAGGAATAATAATTTTATTATTTGTTTGATGGAATTTTAATCATAAATGGTATATCTGTAATGAATCTCTCAACTTTTAACCGATTATGAACAAAAAATTGAAACAGTCACTGTTTATATTCTGATTTCAAAACTCTCCTGATATTAAAGAGAATAATAATTTTATATTCAAACGATGAATACATAGTTACTGGAACCAACAAAATTAAAATGGACTAAAGGATTTATTTGTTATTCCTAGTGACGAATTACTTACATGGCTTCTATGTATATGGTCAGGCGCACTCGGAAATGTAATAATTCCTATGTATATTCTTGAAAAAAGTGAAAAAAGGGTAGAAAACATATAACCTATTATTAACTACGGTTTCTTTTAAATTATGAACATTTCTTTATAAAAGCTTTTCTAATTATGAAAAGCATGACTCTTCGATTGGGATTGACCACCTCTCTATTATAAAGATAAAGCGACTTTTCCTAAAAAATAGGTATTAGATATACCTTACATATAAAAAAACTTGTACAAAAAATGTAGGAGTTGAACAGATGTCAGTTGAAATTATTTTTAAAGATGTTGAAAATGAATCCCTTGTACCACGACTAGGCGGATATAGCTTCTTGCCTAAAAATATTGATTGGCCATTAAATCCAAATGGAGATAAATTAGCTCTTATATTATGTTTACCAACAAATTTTCTTAACAAAGTTCTAAATTTAAACTTACCAAAAGAACACATCCTATCTGTTTTCACAACATATAAAAGGGATGATTACTTTTTAGATTTAATCACTTTTCATGGAGATAAAGAAGAATTTGAAAATATTAAACAAGGATTTACAAGAGTTTTATTACACGAAGCAAGTGATCTTCGAAATGAATCAAATTTCCTAATTCCGGCTTAAGAGTCCATTTTAGGAGATGAATTGAATTTGGATTTAGATGAAGAAGATGAAGATTTTGATGACATAGAGTTTTACTGTGGATCGTTAATTGGGGGTAAGCCATCTCTGTTACAACTAGAAAGCTTAGGTTTAAATGATTATCATTTTTGTCTCAATTGGATATTTATTTATAAAGAGAAACTGTAGTGAGAATGACGCAGGTCTTTTTTTTACTCAATGAACTTAATGGCCATTAAAGTACAAGAAGGTAGATCTTAAAGTTATCTTTTTGCGTTCGGGTCTATTTAGATGCATATATTTTAGAAGGTTCAATTAATTGAGAATCCCATAAAAAGTTATTGGCAATATTCTTAATTAAGATACAAAAACATATGTAAAGAAGACGCCATAAGTTTCTTTTTTACATATGTTTTTCTTTTTATCAATCCCCATTTTGTACAAATTTATATATGAGGGAGTTTTATTGTGAATATACAAATTTTTAGAAAAATTTCGTTGAATGGTAGGGTTTCATTTAGCATTAGCTGTTTAGAAAATACCTTACAATATTTAGATTATGATGTGAATGAATGGAGAATAATATTAGAATATTTGTGGGATTTCACAAGTATAAAGTATATTGATGATTGGAGTGGTGTTATATCTGAAATAATTCCAGAAAATTTACTGGAGTTTAAATTGTATGAAGAACATGACTTTGAATATTTAGATGAAGAAAACTTTGAATTTCTTTCTAAATTATATCAAAATCTTGATAAGAAAATAGAATTTGTGATGACATCAATTTATTATATTGGTACTAGTCATGCATATACCAAAATAGTTGACTATGGGCAAGATAGTTTGGATGAGTTAGAGATATTAATTAATTATTTGATTGAAAATCATATACCATTACCCGATGTAAATCCTTTTAAGCTATTCTCAATAGGTGAGAATAATGGTTGGGGGAATGCGTTTGTCGGTAGTAAACTATCGAAAATTTTATAATTTATTACAAGTAGTTTGTTGGAAACAGTTAAATGCTCTTTTGTTTATGTCCACATGAAAATAATAGATATGTTTTTGCTAAAGTCAATTGAGGTATTAGTATAAACATAAATATTTATGAAAAAATATCAATAGAGTCCACTTTATAGGACAGACGATGGGGGAAGATTCACATCTTCAATTATCGTCTTTTTTGTATTATGTTTGACATAGAAAGGGGAAGTGACATCCGATGGTAGATACAAATTTAAAGGCACGAGTGTTTGCAACATTATATGGTGGGATTATCGGTGATCTAATGGGAGTACCTGTTGAGTTTAAGCAAAGAGGGACTTTCCATGTGCAGGATGTGACCGGGTACGGGACTTACAATCAGCCACCAGGTACTTGGTCTGATGATACTTCTTTAACGTTATGTTTAGTCGAAAATATCATTGAAAAAGGCGATACGAAAACCTTAATGAATAAGTTTGTACGATACATGGAGCAGGGCTATCTTACACCATTTGGAGAAATGTTTGATATAGGCATCACGACTGCTGAAGCCGTTACGAACTATAAAAATGGTGTTTTACCTGAGCATTGTGGGAAAACGGGCGAGTTTGATAATGGCAATGGCACCCTTATGAGGATAGCGCCTATCGTATTTGTGGTGATGAATGAGTTAGATTTTGATAAAAGAAAAGCATGGGTACAACAATATACAGAAATTACGCATGCCCATCCACGTTCAATCGTTGGGTCCATCATTTATATTGAA
Source organism: Lysinibacillus sp. FSL K6-1151 (assembly GCF_038630755.1). NCBI lineage: Bacteria > Bacillati > Bacillota > Bacilli > Caryophanales > Bacillaceae > Lysinibacillus > Lysinibacillus sp. FSL K6-1151. The sequence goes on along the minus strand of NZ_CP152040.1, from coordinate 2,930,897 downwards.
TTGCTATTAAGCTTGTATCGAAATAATACGCTAGAAGCAGCCTTAAAGGAGGTATATTCATTGCTCCAAAGTCATTTACAGGATGATCTGCGAGCGGAGCTAAATGCATATGCAAGGATTTTCCAAGAAAACTTTTTAAAGATTCCAGAGCGTGAGATTAGCTCAAGCGGCTATATTGTCCATTCACTAGAGGCAGCAATCTGGTGTGTAGGTAATTCTACAACGTTTAAAGAGGCTATTCTAAGGGCTGTAAATCTGGGAGAAGATACAGATACCGTTGCAGCCATTACGGGCGCTATTGCGGGTATGTATAAGAATATGGATGAAATTCCACATGAATGGTTGGATAAAATGATTAAGAAAAAAGAGATTGACCACTTAATCATGGCATTTTACGAATTTTGTGCAGCTTAGGTGTAAGCTATTTCAAACGAAAGGATGGTGACGAAATGTACCCACTACATAATAGTGCGGCGGCCAATCTACCTGCTACAGAGCACGAAATTCTACATGTGGAGAAGGGCCTGACTTTCCATCTCCCTCAAGTTTATCGATATGTCTTAAAAGAGATGAATGGTTTATCGTTCACTAACGGCGTGTTAATTTACGGTACAGTAGAATTGCTAGAAAGAAACGAGACTTGGGAAGTAGCAGAATATGCGAAGGGCTATATAGCCATTGGTGATGATGGAGGTGGAATGGTTTTTCTAATGAATAGACAAGGAGAGGATGGTCACGTTTTTGCGGTGGATTGTGGTGATATGAATCCCCAACATGCTACGTTAATCACATCCGATTTAAACAAGTGGCTACAAGATGGCTGTCAGTTAGAAACAATATAGCTATGCAACTATTAGAAGCTTATTCCTACTATTGGGAATAGGCTTTTTATTTGATTTTATGTCTATTTTTGGAGAATTTGATTTGAGAAATATAGCAAAATTATTACATATCCTATTAATTTTTTGTATTTTTTAGAAAATTATGTTGAATTATTGGAGGGAGATAGTATAATGAAAATATAGTTACATATATGGTTAATAATTACTTTAATAAAGAACTTATTGGCAAATACTTGTAACTATAATCTTAAAAAAACTAATGAAATGAGGAGATTTTAATGATTAACGTTATTCAATATTTAGAGCAAAATCCGTCGTTGGTAACATTGTTAAAAGAAAAAAAAGCTTCTCTTATTGGTATTTCAGCACTTGAACAAAAGGCAATCTTGGATTCGTTTGATGAAGATATATGTTTAGAAAGCACAATTTGGTATTAAATTTAAATAAAAAAAAATGGTTTTGGCTCACTATAAGTATTTATTTGGTATTAGGTCTATATTTACTAAATGTTACATATAGTGAGCCTGTTTTGAGTTTGAAGGTACAAAAAGCGGATGGACAATGGATTTTAACGGAGCCATATTACAAAGAGTGGGCTGAAAAACAGCAACTTACTACAGGGGATATAATTTTAGAAGTTAATGGTATAAAAATAGACAATATTCAAGATTTAGCGTATGAACCTGTAGTTCGATCTGCTAGAGAATTGACTGTAATGAAAAGTAATGGGACTGTTATAAACTTAAAAATAAAGTTATCTGATATACCTCAACAATTTTATTATGTTTTAATAGTCCCTTTTTGTTATTTTATACTAACTTTGCTTATCACTTTATATTTAAAATATAAACAAAAAAATACGATTCTTATTAATTTGTTAATTCTTTTTATTTTAACAGTTTCATTGGCTTATGTTAGTAGTGGAGCTTCTAGTAGATTAAATATTGTAGGTATTATAATCAACCGTAGCAGCATGTTACTATGTTTAGTGATATTAATGCACTTTTTGAAGATATATTTTGAATTCATAGAGATAAAATGGTTGTTTATAAAGCGAATTAGTACTGTTTATGTCATTCCTATTTTTGGTGTATTACTTAGTATTTTCAGTGTTCTGTATCCTTCAACTCATTTTCAAAATTCATATATCATTTTGGGGTTATTTTTCTTCTTATTACTATTAATTCTTGGAATTATAATAGAAGGATATTTCAAATATAGAACTCCACAATTAAAAATACTATTAAGTAGTATCATCATCCCATTTTTGCCTTTTTTATTTCTTTACGCACTACCTGAAATCCTATTTCATAAACAACTATTATCCGCCGATGTATGTTCATTATTTTTAATGCTTATTCCATTTAGCTTCATATTCACACAGCTAACTGAACGTATTTTCGATATGGAGTATTTTATTTCTCGATTACGTTATTATTTTAATTTTTCCTTTGGCTTTACAATTTGGTTATTAGCCGGTTTATATTTATTGACCGATCTATCCATTACGCGCATGACGGAGATTTTCTTTTTTGCCTTTCTATCGTTAATGGCTTTGTTTTATATAAAAGAGCGGATTGATTATCGTAAGCGGAAAATTTTATTTTCTACAAAAGGGGATTACATCCACCGCTTGTATACAACCGTCGATAGTATTGGGAGAGTTGTAAAGATTGAGGATTTATTGGAGAAATTTGTACAGGAGGTTGTGCTCCAGCTTGAAATGGAAAGGGTATATGTTTTAACCTATGATTTTCAAACACATCAAGTGACATTGACGAACAAATCCAAGGAATACACGCAGCATCAGATTGATGAGGTTCTAGTCGAACGATTAGGTTTAGGGGATATTAAAAAAACCGATCATTTCTATATCGCCTTTATTCATCAAGATGCAAATTATAAACGCATTCTTGTTGTGGATCATAATAAATCGATTTATCTGAAGGATGAGGAATTGTTATGGCTCGAATTGCTGCTGCTCTATTTAAATAATTTTATCGAAAATACAAAAATGGTCGAGGAGCTACTAAATCAGTTAAAGCATATGAAAGAGGCTGATAATCGACAGCTGCCATGGCTCAACAAATTACTTTGGCTACGCTTCGAGGAAGAAAAATATCAGCTTGCTCAGGAACTTCATGATACGATTTTACAAGAACAGCTTCATATTGCGAGAGAAATGGGTGTTCTCATGCATACAAAGGAAAAAGAGGAGATCCCCACAAAACTTGTGAAGCTTCATGAACATATGCTTACCTCATTGAATGATTTAAGGGGCTATTGTGAAAATTTAAAGCCTCCACTCTTAGATACATTGGGTTTAAATGCAGCCCTTGAGAAGCTTATACAAAAAATCCATAAACGCGCTGATTTTGTCTTGATCTATACCATTGACCGTCTTTATTTAGAGGATGAGCGTTTGAATTTAATGATTTATCGACTGTTCCAAGAATTATTAAACAATGCTTTAAAGCATTCGTATGCCCATACAGTAGAAATTTATTTATTGGGTACCGAAGAGGGCTTTGAAATATTGTATACCGATGACGGGGTGGGTTGTCATATAGATGATATTTTACTTGCCGATTCTATGGGCATTCAAGGTATGCAAGAGCGAGTTCAGGCTTTTAATGGGAAATTCACCTTAGACAGCAAAGTAGGAGAAGGGATGACCATTCGAATTATCGTAAGTGAAACGAATCATACACACTCTTATACGTATAGTACCCTGAACCGTCCAACTTATATGATTCGTGGATAAGCAAATGAAGCAGAAGCACATAGGCATACTTTTTTCACCTTTTAATCTCTTCGTCGATGCTACGAATGTGGATTAGAAGGCTTTTGTTTTTTCATAACATTTTATACTAGTGAAACGCTCTCATTAGAGATCCCATTATTTGAAGTGTCATTGCTAGTAGGTGGAAAGTATTGCTATAATATGTGATATATACATAATGTAAGGAGCGGATTTTGAATGACTAAGGCAAAATTCTTATTAATGGCAGTAGCCCCAGCAGCTATTATTATGCCTATCGATGCACATGCTGCTTCAGAGCAGGTAACTATTGAAGGAAGTGGTATGGTAGGGACAGAATTAAAGGCTGATATCACCTCCTTACCAAAAGATGCTAATTATCAGTACGAATGGTATTTTGTGAAAGCGGGCGTAGAGGAGCTGCTTTCTTCACAAACTAGCAACGTCTATTTAATACCTTCAGATGCATTAGGAAAATCCATTATTGTTAAGGTTACAGATGACCGTGGGAAAATGTATGAAAGTAAAAAAATCGTTGTTAAAGGAACTCTTTCCACTGAAGGCAATGATTATGTGAATGGTAAGTTAGTCGCTAAAATTGAAGGTTTATCAAGTAACACAAATAAACCGACTGTATTTACAAATTTTCAATGGTATGTCCTAGAAGATAATAAGGCGAAACCCATTGCAAATGAAACGAAATTAGAGCTCGTTATACCACCTTTAGCTGCTGATAAACTGATCTTTGTGGAGGCCAAAACAGAAGATGGATTGGTATATGTAAGTCCGAATAAAAAGATTCAGAAGCTGAATTTAAGTATAGAAGCAATTGAATTTGAAGGCTTCACAGGTGGAGATTTTGTCGTGCCTGGAGATACGCTTAAAGTGAAAATCCCTGTTGTTACAACAGAAACGGATACTTCACAAAAAATCACGTTAGAGTCGAAACAAATTTCGTTTACCTATCAATGGCTATATAAGGTAGGAAGTAGTTATTCTATCATCCCCAATGCCTCCACTCCTTCCTATATGATTCCTAAAGATACACAGGATTCAGCAATGAAGGATATTGTGGTGAAGGTTACTGCAAAAGTGGGAGATCAAGTGATTTCTGGTATTGCCGTAACGCCAATCCGTATTTCAGACAATCACATAAAAGCTATTGAAAAACAAATTGCCACGTTGCTCACAATGGATACCCAAAAACGTGTTATCTATAGAGAAGATATAAAGTCAGTTCTATCTCAGATAGACAATCAATATCAAAAATTAACACCAGCAGCAAAGGCACAGGTGACAAACTACTCGATATTGCAGCGTGCTGTAGCTGATATTGCCAAAGTAGAGCGTCTTGCAGCGCAAATAAAAGCATTAGATGGAAAGAGTAGCCTCCAACAGCTTCAACAACTAAAGGCTGAATATGATCAACTGGATTATTTACAACGAAGCTTAGATGCTGGTAATATTTATCAGCAAATAGTAGATTTATTGCTGAAAAATCCAGATAGTCAAAAGGAGCTTGCAAAGCTTGGTGAAATCAATAGACTGATTACAGAGTTATTGGGAGACGGTATGGATCCGATCCCACAATACGCTTCAGAAACAACGAGTATCTTAGCGGAAAAAATAGCAGATATAGATGCTAAAATTAATGCCCTTTTACCGGAGTATAAAACGGTTGTGCAAAATCAAGCCATTTTAACAATGGCAAAAGCAGATTTAAAAAGTGCACAAAAATTTGAAAAGCTATTTGATAAATTGCAAGGACAGACGCCTAAACAAAAGGTAGCAACAGCTAAAAGCATTCGGTCAGCCTATTTGAAGCTGAACTTACGTCAGCAAGGATTGGTAGAATATAAGCTACCCCTTCTAGTGGAAGCTGAAAACGCAGAACGTACGACAATCGAAGAGCTGGAGCAATTGCTAGCCGAGGTGAAAGGGGCAGCAGGATTAGCGAATGAATGGGAAACACTTAAATCGAAAGTCAATACCATCATCTCACTGCAAAAAAGTTTAAAGTCCTATAATGATATGGCGACAAAAAACGAAATGCTTCAAATGCAAAAGGATTTAAAGGCAGCTGAAAAAGTCATTATCCAAATAGAAAAATATAAGGCGCTATTGAAACCTGAAACGAAATTTAACAAAATACAGTCGGCCTTTCATTCTGCATTAAAAGCGTATAATAAATTAACTATATCTCAGCAAAAGTATGTTTATAATGCTACTCTTTTGAATGAAATTCCTACGAATAATGAGATTCCTGGTGAGACAAGTAACGATGCAACTGTAGGTAAGAAATTCAGTGATGACATTAAAAATGCTCTTAACGATTCATCTGACTTCGAAAGCTATGCTAGAGCTGTGGACGAATTAGTCAATAAATATAAAGAGTTGCCTAAAGGCGTAAAGAAATATGTGATAAATTATGCAGACTTAAAAGCTGCCGAAGCCAATGTGAGAGCGGTCAGATCCTTTGATAAGAAGGTCAATGAGGCATTATCTGTAGCAGATTCCACTAAACAATATTCGAAGCTACAGACTGTTCAAAAAGCATACAGCAAATTAAATGCCATTCAGCAAGAATTAGCTCAACCTCTTTATGTAAAAATCAGCAATAAAATCGAAGAATATACAGAGAATTATAACGACTTAAATAAAGAACTTATGGATGCAAACGGCTATATTTTTTCGCTAACTGAAGTAAAGGATATGATTAACAAGTACAATGCTCTTTCCTCTGCTGAGAAAAAACTGATTACCAATGCTCAGGATCTTAAACAAGCAATAAGTGACGTCAAAGCTGTTGAGTCCTTCATTAAGAAATTCCAGACGAATCTAGAAAAAAATCCATCGGCGATTATGAAAGATTTTCGAAAGCTCACAACGCTGCAGATTGGTTTATTAGAGGGCTATGAGATCGAGATGAATGGACAGTTAACGAGTTTATTGGAAGAGATTCTTAAGATGGAAACAAGTGAGCAAACAGCCAATGATGTCGTATTAAAGATCATTGATTCAATCAATGAATTGCAAGTAGATGGATATTATGTGTCCGACTTAGAAAATCGATTGATCGCTATAAAGGACAACTATAATAGCTTAACAGCTATGCAACAAAAACTTGTCAAAAATTATAGCAAGCTTACACAGGCTGAAAGTGATCTACAAAAAGTGAAAGAAGTAATATTACTTAAAGATGATGAGGAAGCATGGCAAAAGGCATATAATAAATTATCTAAGAAATTAGAACAGCTATATGAATCAATAAACTCATAATAAACAGCAATCTAGCAGTCAATCTCTGCTAGATTTTTTATTGTTTAATCAAAATATTATTATTGTCTTAATATTAATTCAGGAGAAAATACACTTTTTAGAATTCTTTCTGCAGAACAAAGGAAATTATGGCTTTATGGTCGATATAATTCATTAGATGGATAGAGGAGGTTAATCGATTTGAATAAGAAATTATTTTTAACAGCAGCAGCTATTCCTGTAGCACTTATTGTACCAACTGTAGCAAGTGCAGCAGAAACGGTTATCATTACTGGACAAAATATTGTCAATGAAACATTAACAGTTGATAAATTGCCAGAAAATACAGTAGTTAATGCTTATCAATGGTATTATTTAGAGAAAATTGATGGTGAAGATGGTTCAAAAAATACGACGAATAAGCCAATTTCAGGTGCTACATCGTCTACTTTAAAAGTACCGGTTGAAGCGGCTGGAAAATCAATTTTCGTGGAGGCTACTACAACTGATGGTAAAAAGTTTCAAAGTGAAACACGTAAGATTAATCAATTAGATCTTGAGATAACAGCTCCAACGCTGGAGGGCTATTCCGCTTCTGATTTTGTTGCACCTGGGGAAACCGTTAAAGTGGCAGGTGTTACTGTAACGGATAAAGCAGGCGCGAAATTACAGAGTGGCCAAATTACATATAGTTATCAATGGTTTTATAAACTTGGTGATAGTTCCTTTACCATTATTGAGGGAGCCGCTGGTGGCACATATACAATACCAAAGGATGCCATTGAAAAGGGCATCAAAGATATTATTGTCAAAGTAAAAGCACAGGTAGGTACTGCGTTTGTGGAGTCAGATTTTTCTACCGCTATTACTGTATCTAAAGAACCAACGGATACGTTAATGAATGATATTAAGGCCTTACTGGTGCATGATAATCAATATAATGTATCGAGCCTAGAGTCATTTAAGGGACAGCTAACAGCATTAGAAAGTAAATATCAAGCCTTATCAGTACCAGCTAAAGCAAATGTGTCCAATTATGAAGTCCTAAAGAGAGCACTTGCTGATGTGGAACTAGTCAGTAAATTAGAAGAAAAAGTCGATAAAATAAAGGACGTTAATGAAAAAGACAGACCTAAATATATTCAAGAAATTGAAGAGGCATATAATAAGCTCGATCAGTTACAACGTAGCTTAGATGTGAATGATACCCTATATACGAACATTAAAGATCTTTTAAATGAGCCAAATGACCTTGAGGAAATAACAGAAGTACGAAGACTAAATCAAGCAATTGTTCATTTACTATCCTATGAGAATTCTCTCGCGCAATATGTACCTTCAGATAAGGATGCCCTACAAACGCTAGTTACTAGCATTGAAGCGGATATCGCAAAGCTATCCCAAAATTACCGAGGCGCTATTCAAAATCAGACTATTTTAACGGAAGCTAAAGCGGATATTAAAAAGGTTGAGCAATTTATTAAGTCATTTGATAAATTATCACCAAACAATACGCCCAATAAGCAAGTTACGGCTGCCAAGTCCATTCGTTCTGCCTATGAAAAATTAACATATAAGCAATTAAAATTAGTATCAGATACGTATTTGCAGCGTTTAACGGTTGCAGAAAGTGCTGAAGAAAGTCAAATTGCTGCACTAAATCATGATATAGACAGCTATATTGGCGATGATATCTATCCAATCAATCCATCGGCTAGTTCATGGCAAAGTCATGTCAATAATGTTAATCGAATGATTAAAGAATATAAGAGCTTAACAAAAGCGTCAGCAGCACAAATTATTGGATATGATGATCTTGTCACGCTACAAAAGGATTTGAAAACGGCTGAAAAAGTAATAAAAGATATGGACGCTTATCAGAAGTTGATGGGCATAACAGGTGTTAAGGAAAGTAAATTGACTTCAAGTTATTCCAGTGCGTTAAAAGCTTATAATAAGCTGACGACATTACAACAGTCTCTTGTATATAATGCAGATGATTTTTTACTGAATACGCCAAAAGTTTCGATTGATGACAATGGTAAAGTGCCTGCTGATAAGGCAGCAGCTGAGGCTTTAAAGGCGAATATCGCGAAATTGGCAAATGTTACTACATTTACATTTAAACAATTAGAATCTGCTGTTGATACAGCATCAGAATCCTATAAAGCACTATCTTCTGGTGGAAGAAAATACGTGACGAATTATTACTTATTAACAGCGGCGAAGAAGGATATTTCAGGTGTAAAATCATTCCATAAAAAAGTACAGACAGCTAGAGAAGAAACAGATGCTGCGAAACAAGCTAAAAAAATTGAAACGGTGCAAAAGGCTTATGCAAAATTACCTGCAAATCAGCAGCATTTAGCAAAAGAACAGTATGAAGCTTTATTAAATAATCAAATTATCGATGAAAATGCACCGAATATCACACAGCTAAATAATGAAATTGCAACAATCGTTTCAAATGATCTCTATACCGTTTCAATGGAAAAAATTCAAAATCTTTCTACACAATATAGTAGCCTTAGCTCAAGTGATAAAAAGCTGATTACGAATTATGATATTTTAAAAGCTGCAATAGCTGATGTGAAAAAAGTAGAATCCTTTATGAAGACCTATGAAAAATCGTTTAGTAGTAATCCGAGCACAGTCATTAAGGCATTTGAAAAGCTAACGTCTAAACAAGTGAGTCTTATTGATGCGGCGACTAGACAATTAATTATGGAGAAGCAACAAGGTCAGCAACAAACGAATGAAAATGCTTTAATGTTAATTGAATCCATAAATTCTCTACTTGTAAAAGGCGAGTATGTGGATGGTTTAGAGGACAAAGTGAAAGAAATTCGTGCCAAGTATGATGAATTAAGTGCTACTGATAAGAAAATTGTTAAAAATTATTCGAAGCTAACTCAGGCTGAAAATGATTTGAAAAAGGTAGCAGAAGTCCATGCTTTATACAAAGCAGATGGCGATGATGCGGCTCGGAAGGCATGGCAAACTGCCTATGGTAAGCTTTCCAAAAAATTAGAATTACTTTATACAAAAATGTATCCAACTGAAAAATAATTTTTATTCAAGGATGGCCCCGAACTATTTTCGGGGCTTTTCTTTATACAGGAAGCCATTTTTATTTGTCTTGTCATTTAATTGTCCGCTATACTATGTACAACAGAGAAAGAAAATTTTTACATAACGATTGCAGTTGCACAAAGAAGGTAGGAACGAAAGATGTATAAAATAGGTGTTGTTGGTCCCGTTAAATCCGTTGAAAGAATTATTGCATTAGCACGGGAAATTGAACAGGATATGGAATTTATTCCGTATGTTTATGAAGTAGCAACTGAAACAAAGCATCTAGTAGAGAAACATAATCAGGACGTGGATTTCTGGCTATTTTCTGGCTATATCCCTTATAAGCTTGCTCGTCAAACGAATGTTTCTCAGGAGAAATTGGCCCATATTATTTTTTCAGAGGCTGCCATTTATCGTGGATTTTTAGAGCAGTCCTATCAACAAAAAAAGTTTATTGAAAATGTTAGTATCGATATCATCCCATCCCCTTCTCAAATGGCGTCAGAGAGTCTCGCGGAGATTCAGCACAATGTAAATCACATGTATTTAAAGGAATTCGATGTGGCCATTGATCCGCAGGAGTTATTTGATTTCCACTATAGTCTCTGGCAGGAAGGAAAGATTGATTTTGCCATTACTTGCTATCCTTCTGTTGATGAAGAGCTGAGGAAACAGGGTGTTCCATCTTATTGGGTTTCACCGACGAAAACAGAAATTTACCATACCGTTCAGCTTTTTACTGAAAAAATCAAAACATCCTACTATAAAGAAACACAAATTGGTGCAGTTATGCTTGAAATAAAGGACTTCGATTCATTGAAAGAGCGCATGAAGCGAGGTTATCGCATTCAATATTTAGAATTGCGTACGAAGGAATATTTGCTCCAGCTTTGTGAACAGATAGATGGCTCTCTTATTGAAGAGGGAAATGGAAAGTATACTATTTTTAGTACAAGGGGAGCCATCGAAGGACAAATAACATTTTTACAAGAAAAAATGTACCAGCTGTCGATCGAAATGGAAGCAAAGGTGACAGCAGGCATTGGCTTTGCTCAAACGGTATTTAATGCCGAGTTACATGCACATCGAGGACTCAGACAGACAAAGGAAAATGAAGCCATTGATATTGTCATGATTCAGGATGATGGCACGATTATTGAATCGGTTGGGAATGTAGAAGAGCTTGCTTATTCCTATCGAGCAGAAGATCCTTATATTTTAGAAAAACTAAAAAAGGGTAATATTAGTATTAAAACGTATATGAAAATAAATGCACTCGTGCAGAAAATGCACTGGAAGCATTTCACAACAAAGGATTTAGCGACACAGCTTCAAATGAGCGAAAGAAATGCCCAACGGATCGTAGCTGATTTATGTAATGTAGATTTAGCGAGAATCTGTGGAGAAGAGTTACAGCATACACGTGGTAGACCAATAAAAATGTATCAGCTTGTTTAGAATCTTGCAAAAATGTCCCAAACCATTAAATGGTTTGGGGCATTTTTTTGCTATTTTTAGAATTAGGCATTTTTTGAGCAACCCAGCTACATCAACGAATTGTACACCTTTTTAGTAAATCAAAGACGATTATCTATTAGAAATTTTCAAAAAAATATTGTCATTTCATAGAACTTTGATTATTATACGAATATATAACGAAAATGTCGGTATATAAAAGGGGTGTTGATTTTACTAGTTATGGCAAGGGGGCAAAGATCATCAAGAACAATAAGAGCAATGAAGCAAACATTGCAATCAAGAAAATGTTTCTGATCAATGGGAGGGATATGAATGACAGCAAATGAAGTAACGAAAAAATCTAGAAATGTCATCCTTGCACTATTATTTTTAGGTTGGTCTTTAGGTAATTTAGATCGCTACATTATGAACTATGCAGTTGTATCGATTACGGGTGATTTGCAACTGGATGCATCTTCTACGGGTATCATTTTAAGCGCTTTCTTTTTAGGCTATGCCATTATGCAAATACCAGGTGGCTGGCTGGCAGATAAATTTGGCGCTAAAAGAATTTTATTGATGGCTGTTATTATGTGGTCTATTTTTACGGGTCTAACAGCGATTGCTTGGTCATTAACAGCGATGATTGTGATTCGATTTTTATTTGGGATTGGCGAGGGTGGATTTCAGCCAGCAAGCTCTAAAATTATTGCCACAATCTTCCCAAAAGAGGAAAGAGGCAGAGCGATGTCCATCATGCTTACTTCTGGTGGCATTGTTTCACTCATTGTGCCGCTGCTAGCAGCTTATTTATTAGGGACGATTGGCTGGCGCATGATGTTTATCATTATTGGAGCTATTGGCGCTATTATTGCCTTTTTATATTGGAAATATATTAAACTTCCACAAAACGAAGCAGAAGATGCTAGTACAGAAAATCCTGCACACAAAGTGAACTTTAAAGAACTATTGAAAACACCGTTGATGTGGAATTTAATTATTGCTTATTTCTGTATTTATGCCGTGAACTGGGGCTTGGTTTCCTGGATCCCGACTTATCTGCAAAAAAATCGCGGATTGGATCTAATGTCCATTGGCTGGGCACAAACAATTCCTGCCATTACAACGATTATTGGTGTGTATGGTAGTGGATATATCATTGATAAGCTACCAAAAGGAATGGAGAAAGTGTTAGGCTCCATCTCCTGTGCAGTTATTGGTCTTTTATTGTATTTAATGTTTACTGCAAAAACAGTGACGTTATTTATTGGTTATCAAACAGTTGTTTCTATCTTTATTGCGTTTGTCATTACATTACTACCTGTTATTGTACTGAAGAAATTACCCTCTTCTATTACAGGATCTGCAATGGGGATTGCGAATACAGGGGGGCAATTAGCGGGCTTTGTCACGCCAATGGCGATTGGATTTATGGTCGATGCCTTTAATGGCTCCTTTGATGCAGCCTTTTGGATGTTAATTGGCTTTGCGCTTATCTGTATTGTGTCGCTTGTCACCCTAAATGACCAAAAAGGAATATTGTTGAAAGCATAAAATTGGAGGGATAAAAATGAGTTTTCATGAAAAAATTTCTGCGTTAATTGAAGCAAAACAAGAGGCAAGTGTAGCATTAAGTGATGCTATTTGGGCTGTGCCTGAGCTTCATTTTCAAGAGAAAAAATCCATGCAATATATGAAAGAGGCGTTAGAGAAAGAGGGCTTTCAAACAGAGGTTGGCGTTGCTGGACTTGAAACGGCGCTTGTTGGAACTTTTGGTTGTGGAAAGCCTGTCATTGCCTTTTTAGGTGAATATGATGCACTTCCCGGTTTGAGTCAAAAAGGTGGGGCGACACAACATGAACCTCTTGAGAATGGTGGAAGCGGACATGGCTGTGGTCATAATTTATTAGGAACAGGTGCATTTGCAGCTGCTGTTGCAGTGAAGGATTACTTAGAGCAAAATCATCAATCAGCAACAATCCGTTTTTATGGCTGTCCTGCAGAGGAAAATGGATCTGGTAAAGCTTATATGGCGAAAGCTGGTCTTTTTGACGATGTGGATATTGCAATCTCTTGGCATCCAGGTACATTTTCAACGGTTATGACTTGTAGCTCTCTAGCAAACTATGCCGCAACTTTTAAGTTTACAGGCAAAAGTGCACATGCCGCAGCCGCACCGCACCTTGGAAGAAGCGCTTTAGATGCTGTTGAGCTTATGAATGTTGGGGTAAATTATTTACGAGAGCATATCATTCCAGAAGCTCGTGTCCATTATGCTATTACGAATTCAGGTGGAACTTCACCGAATGTAGTCCAACCATATGCAGAGGTAACGTACCTGATTAGAGCACCTAAAAAGCAGCAAGTGCAGGAAATTTATCAGCGCGTTGAAAATATTGCTAAGGGTGCCACACTGATGACAGGCACATCAGTGGAAGTTGATTTTGAAGGTGCTGCTTCAAATCTGATTACTAATAAAACGCTTTATGATGTGATGTATCAACAAATACTTGAAATTGGCATGCCACACTATACAATAGAGGATGAGCAGTATGCGCAGGCTATTTTCAATACGTTTACTCCTGAAGTACAAGCCGCCTCATTAATAGGCTTGCGTAAAGAAGATGTCAAGCAATTACAGGGAAAAGTGATTGCTGATCACGTTCCAGGCATGCTACCCGAATTTATTATGGGTGGCTCAACAGATGTAGGAGATGTCAGTTGGAATGTACCAACTGTACAATGTACAACGGTATGTATGGCATTAGGAACACCACTACATACATGGCAGGTTGTTTCTCAAGGAGTTATGCCAATCGCGCATAAAGGGATGCTACAGGCGGCTAAAATCATGGCTTGTACGGCTATTGCGGTGCTTAATAATCCAGCCTATATCGAGGAAGCGAAAAAGGAATGGCAGGAACGTCTTGATGGAGAAACATATGTATCATTAATTCCAGAGGGAACACAGCCTCCTAAGCTATAAAAGGCTAGCGACATTGGATGGAGTCTTCATAGGAGAACTATGAAGGCTCTGTTTTTGCCTCATTTTTGAAAGGAGAACACAAATATGTCAATACAACCACATCAGCAGGATCACCTTATGACGCAATGGGTATCTCAGTTTCGCACTGCCGCCAAAGAAGGTCAATGTGCTAGCTATATCCCTGCTTTAGCCAAAAAAGATCCGAACCAATTAGCGATTGCGATAATCGGTTCAAATGGCAGCGAAATCAAAGCAGGAGATACTACAGAACTATTTACACTTCAAAGTGTTTCTAAAGTGATCACATTTATATTAGCCTGTATGGATCGAGGTTTACCTTATGTACTAGAAAGAGTAGATGTGGAACCAACAGGGGATACGTTCAACTCTATTATTCGCTTAGAAAGCCATCAACCAGGGAAACCGTTTAATCCAATGATAAACGCTGGGGCCATTACGGTGTCCTCGATGCTGGCTGGTCATTCACCGCAAGAGAAGGTCATAAAAATTCTACAATTTTTAGAACAAATCATTGGCAAGCAATTAAGTATTAATGAAGAGGTATTTCAATCAGAATGGCAAACCGCCAATCGTAATCGAGCATTGGCCTACTATTTAATGGATTCAGGCTTCCTAGATTGTCCAGTAGAGGCGGCACTTGAGGTTTATTTGAAGCAATGTGCAATTGAAGTCAATGTATCGGATTTAGCTATGATTGGTTTAGTTATTGCCAATGATGGCTATCACCCATTGTTAAAGAAACAGCTATTTCCTAAACAAGTGGCGAAATTAGCGAAGGCCTTGATGGTGACATGCGGTATGTACAATGCTTCAGGGAAGTTTGCAGCCTTTATTGGCCTGCCTGCTAAAAGTGGTGTTTCCGGTGCGATTCTTACAGCTGTTCCAGGTCATGCAGGCTTGAATTCCCCATTTCCTACTGGCTGTGGTATCGGTATTTATGGTCCAGCAATCGATCCAATAGGAAACAGTGTGGCTGGTGTGCAGTTACTAAAGCATTTAGCGACAGAATGGGATATGACTATTTTTTAATGCGTGAAGATGACTTCAGCACTTAGGCTGAGGTCATCTTTTTTTCATATTATAAAGAATGAATAAGGCGATAAACCAAATTGGTGTTAATAGTAGAGCTGTACGTGTAGCCTCAGAAATAAACATTATAAGTAAGAGAAAGGCAAAGAATGCTAGAATTACATAGTTGATAAAAGGTGTCAGTGGTGCTTTAAATTTCGATGCTTCATGTAAGGCACGGTTTTTTCGTTGATAAATAATGTGAGAAATAACGATAATGCTCCACACCCAAATAAAACAAATCGCACTAATCGTCGTCACAATACTAAAGGCATTTTCTGGCATCAGCTTACTTAGCAATGCACCTACTGATACAACAATAGCAGAAATAACGAGTGCATTACTTGGCACGCTGTTTTTGTTGAGCTTGGCAAATGTAGGTGATGCTTGTTTATTTTTTCCAAGATTAAAGAGCATCCGACTTGTTGAAAATAAACCACTGTTACCTGCTGAAGCGGCTGAAGTGAGTACAACAAAGTTTATAATACCCGCAGCAATCGGAATACCAGCCAGTGTAAATACTTGTACAAAAGGACTGCTTGAGGCAGACATTTCATACCATGGATTGATGCATAAAATCACAAACAATGCACCTACATAAAAGAGTAAAATACGAAATGGAATTTTATTAATGGCAGAGGGAATATTTTTTTGAGGATCTGCTGTCTCAGCTGCTGAAACCCCCACTAATTCCACGCCAACAAAAGCAAACACAACCATTTGGAAAGCCATTAAAAAGCCGTACATTCCATTTGGAAATAGACCACCGTGTGCCCAAAGATTTTCCACTGCTACCGTTCCTGAGCTAGTTTGAAAGCCTGTTACAATCATAATCAGTCCGATGATGATAAGAACCACAATCGTAATCACTTTAATGATGGCAAACCAAAATTCCAATTCACCAAAAAGTTTAACGGTTAATAAATTGAGTAGTAATAACAAGATTAAGCAACCAATGGCTGGCATCCATTGGGGGATATCAAACCAATATTGTGTATAAACCCCCACCGCGATAATGTCCGCCATAGCTGTCATAATCCAACAGAACCAATATGTCCAACCTGTTACATAACCTGCCCAAGGACCTATGTATTCGGATGCAAAATCCGTAAATGATGTATAGCCTGCATTGGATAATAGCAGCTCACCTAATGCACGCATCACAAAAAATAAGGCGGTACCGACAATTAAGTAGGCAAGGATGATAGAAGGGCCTGCAAGGGCAATGGCTTTGCCAGAGCCTAAAAATAAACCCGTCCCAATTGTTCCACCAATGGCAATAAGCTGCACATGGCGATTTTTTAAATCTCGTTTTAATTGTTGCTGTTCCACGTTAATCCCCCTCAAAGATACATAAAAAACTATGACTGGAAAAACAAAAAGAGACTAGTTGTGACACTAGTCTCGGAAAAACGTCAGAATAACAAATACCATTTAGTCACGAATGTTACACGAAATAGATGTACTATTCGTGTGACATCGCTAATAAAAGCTGATATTATTCCTCTGTCCTTTTGCCTGAGATAGTGAACCCTTCGGCGACGCACATGGCGCTCTCTCCAGAACTGCTCCTGCTATAGTTTAATCCATAGCATTCATAGCTTATTAACTTCATAATCAATTATTATTGTAAGATATTATACATCCTATCAGTGCTCGTCCCATTATTCAATAATAAATTCTGACTATTTTCAGAAAAATAGCAGAATAGGACGCAATATGCTAAATCTCTAACGAAAAATAGTATTTTTGAACATACAAAATATTTGATGGGATGCCATTTAAAATGAGGTGAAAATGAATCAGTGTCGTGGAAGATTTGCATAAAGATAGTGTTGGCGTGGTTGATTTTGTAGGGAGCTCACTCCTAACGTGTAGAAGGGGGGCTATGGGGGGACCGATTCCTAAGTGACATTAATTCGCTCAAAGAACGGATCATTTACAGTCAGGAATTGTTAGTAAGAATGAGCTATATATTTTGTCTCTCATCGCTATCCTTTTTTTCTGTCCAATGCATGATTAGAGACTTGGTGAACAAAAAGCTAGTACTTAATCATTTGCAATAGATATAATATAGTAGAAACTCTGAATTTTTTAAAAAAGAAGCCGTCTCATAGTTCTTTGAGACGGCTTTTGTCATGTAGACATTAATATTTTTTTGCTTTTATTTTACCTGTCCAAGTTTTGAATCCACCTTGAAGTTGGTAAATTTGGTTGTACCCACGTTTTTTAAGAAATAGTGCAGCACGTGAGCTACGGCCTGTATTTTGACAGTATAGATATACTGGTAAATCTGGGCGGATTTCTTTATAACGTTGACGTAGTGTTGTGGAAGGAACATTTCGTGCACCAAGAATATGACCAGCATCAAATTCTTTTTGTTCACGTACATCGATTAGCTGGGCTTTACGATAGCCTTCTATGAATTGCTCTTGTGTTAAGTTGGTTACGGCTTTTTTGAGTCGTAGTGCATTAATACCGATATATGCAATTATGACTACTAAAACGACACCGATTGTGATAAGTATGTCCAAGATTTTCTTACCCCTTTCTATCTTCTCTATTATTATAAAAGATGCGCTAGCGATAGTCCAATGAGTTTGATAAAATTAACTAGGTTGTGGCGAATTCGGCTATATCATTACGAAAGTACATCGTTAGCAACTTACACTGTAGCTAATTTTTGAGAGGTTTGAACCACAGGTGGGGCCTGAGGGATCATTTTATATTTGTAGGAGATGAACATATGACAACTTGGTATTTTCTAAATTCAGGGAAATGTAGTCCTTCTTTTAATATGGCACTAGATGAAGCATTACTTGACTGGCATAGTGAGGGGTTAATTCCACCAGTGATTCGTTTTTACGAGTGGGAGCCTGCGACACTATCGATTGGTTATTTTCAACAGGCTAAAAGAGATATTAATTTAGATGCTGTACGTGAGCAAGGCTTAGGCTTTGTGCGTCGTCCAACGGGTGGACGAGCTGTCTTGCATGAGCATGAACTCACATATAGTGTCATCGTTACGGAAAGCTATCCGGATATGCCAGAGTCTGTGACAGAGGCATACCGTGTATTAAGTGAGGGAATCTTGCAAGGTTTCCATAATCTTGGGATGGATGCTTATTTTAGTGTACCTGATACAGAGGAGAAAAGAGCTGACCTCAAGAGTCCGAAAAGTGCTGTTTGCTTTGATGCGCCAAGTTGGTATGAGCTGGTCGTTGAAGGAAAAAAAATAGCGGGAAGTGCCCAAACACGTCAAAAGGGTGTTATTTTACAGCACGGCGCCATTTTATTAGATTTAGACCAGGAGAAACTATTATCCGTATTTAATTTCTCAAGCGAAGAAGCGAAGAATCGTATGCGCAGAAAGTTACCGGAAAAGGCGGTTGCCATCAACAGTCTTGTTAAAGAACCAGTAACAGTTGAACAATGTGTAACAGCTTTTCGTGATGGGTTTGCAAAATCGTTGCAAATTGAATTAAAACCATTTACACTTTCTGAGGAGCAGTTAGAATATGTTCGTGCATTAGAAGAAAAAAAATATGCAAATGATGAATGGAACTTTAAAAAGTAAAAAATGGTATGAAAAAAATTTTTTAACGTTCGACCCTAGTAATAACAAGTAGTTCGGATTCTATTTAAAAAAGCAAGAGTTGAATTAAAAAACTATATATAGTATCTTTTTAAAGACATGTACACAATATGTAGTGTTTAACGGCACATGATATTGTGTATTTATTTTGTAATGAAGATAACAAGGGAGGCAAAACGATGGTAATCACAAATCATCAACCCGAAGTAAACAATCAATTTGAACAGTTAAACAAAGATATCGAACAATTCCCACAAGTACACCCAGTAACGCCTGATATGCATATTACGCATAAAGGCGTATCTAGACTTGTTATGATCGATCGCTACTCGTTTAAAGACACAGAAAAGAAAACACTGAAAGCCGGTGACTTTGTTGTTTTAACAGTAAAAGCTGATCCAAAATTCCCTGCACGTGGTTTAGGGACAATTCAAAAGCTGGACATGTCTACAAAAACAGCAGATATTCTGATTGAGGAAGATTACCGCAGTGCATTAGACGATCCGCAAGAGCAAGAAACGGGTGTAATTACGCGTTCAATTGACGTGCTAGAAAAGCCTCTTGAAATTTTTTATGAACAAATCGCAAAACGAAATGCAACAGGCCTTGCCGCTGTTGAAAAAACTCCAGAGAAACGCCAAGAGTGGTTTGAGAAGTTTTATAAGCAATTAGTTTCATTGAAATTTATTCCAGCAGGACGTGTCATTTATGGAGCTGGATCTGAAACAGATGTAACCTTCTTTAACTGTTACGTAATGCCGTTTGTCGCAGATTCACGTGAAGGCATCAGTGATCACCGTAAGCAAGTAATGGAAATTATGAGTCGTGGTGGTGGTGTAGGAACAAATGGTTCAACATTACGTCCACGCAACACGTTAGCACGTGGTGTAAATGGTAAATCATCTGGTTCTGTCTCATGGTTAGATGATATTGCGAAGCTGACTCATCTTGTCGAACAAGGTGGTAGCCGCAGAGGTAAGCATAATCTAGGTGCTTCTGCGTAAACAAACCTCGTGAATTGCTGGGAACTCTTTAACGGAAATATTGTCACTTTAATCGAGGTGGGAAATATGGATGTTTATGATGCGATACAACCACAAACTTGTTTAATATGTGGCTTTACAATAAATCATAATAAACAAGGATGGTTTACGTCTCATTTGAAAAATGAGCATAACTTAACATTAGATAATTATTTAATATCTTATTTTTATCCAATAGAAATGGTGATCTGCCAATATATTTTATGTAATAAAAAGGTTAAACTGAGGCGAGGTATTCCAAATCAATTTTGTAGTAGAAGCTGTCGAGGAAAAGGTGGGCCTTTAACTTGTGTAATTTGTGGAAAACTATTCGATGAAAAACATCGGCAGACTAAAACTTGTAGTAAAGAGTATGCGAGTAGACTTCGATCACAAAATACAGGTAAGTGGCATAATGACATGCCAAATGAACAAAAAAAGTTTCATTTTAAAAATATCATTTCAAAAACAGCTGAAACTAGAAAAATAAATGGAACGCCTTCATGGAATAGCGGTAAGACAGGGGTTTATAGTAAAGAAACCATTGAAAAGATTCGACAAGCTGCATTAAAGCAAATAGAGAGGGAAACGTTTAGAAAAACTAGTATTGAAACAGCTTTAGAGAATTTCTTAGTTGAACAATCAATCACCTACAAATATTCCTTTATATTTGAAGGTGCACAATTTGATTTCTTACTAGTTGGGACAAATATTCTAATTGAATGTGATGGTGATTTTTGGCATGGGAATCCAAAATTTTATTCCTCTTTTTATGAGGTACAAAAGAGAATAAAAGCTAGGGATATCGAAAAAAATCAAATTGCAGCAGCTAATGGATACACTTTACCCCGTTTTTGGGAAGATGAGATAAAAAATGATTTTGAAAATGTTAAAAAACGCATTATAAATGCACTGCTAGCTACAACGTAATCGGAAACGGTAAACGTGAATGCTTGAAAATAGCAGTGGGATAAAGACAATCAGCAGCCAAGCTCCTTTTAAAGGGGAAGGTTCAACGACCATCGAAAGCACGCTAAGTTAGCGGAAGTGAGTAGAGTAGGAGTGAAGCCACTCCGAAGTGCGAGGGCATCTAATTGGATGTAAGATATGGTCTCAACTTCTATGGTGACATAGAGAGTGGGTGTAGCGAGCCCGCGTAAGAAATCGGCACAAATGATTATGCTAGCAGATTGGCATCCAGATATTGTGGAATTTATTATTTCTAAAATGCAAAATCCACGTATTCTGCGTTACCTGATCGAAAATACAACGGATGAAACAATCATTCGTCTAGCAAAAGAAAAATTAAACTTCAAGCCACTTTCTATGCAAGAAGAAGCGATGTATCAAGGCATCGTGAACTACAAAAACATTGAAGGCTTAGGTGGATTCGATACAGCGATCATTCGTGAGGCTGAAAATAAATTACGTGATGGTGGCACATACACAGTTCATAACCCAGAGTTTTTAACAGGTGCCAACATTTCCGTGACATTAACGAAGGAATTTATGGAAGCAGTAGAAAAGGACGCTGACTTTGAGCTTCGTTTCCCAGCTGTGGAAGAATATACAAAAGAAGAAATGAACGTGTACAATACGAAATGGCATGAAGTGGGCGATGTTCGCGAATGGGAAAAAATGGGCTATAAAGTCCGCACATACCGTACAATGAAAGCAAAAGAATTATGGAATTTAATAAACGTATGTGCAACATACTCAGCAGAGCCAGGTATTTTCTTCATCGACAACGCGAATGATATGACAAATGCAAAGGCATATGGTCAAAGTGTTGTAGCGACAAATCCGTGTGGTGGACTTCGCCTCACGTTAAAAATTGCGGGATAAAGCGGGAAGGCTGAGATGCTAATCCGAACCGAAGGCTAATGGTAAAGCTTTAGTCAGGGGCAACGCATACCCGGTGATCCTACTTAGTAGACTATAACCCGGGCACGAGACCGCAACATTACACATTCATAAAAATTCAAAATTGCCTAATGTAAGAAAGGCTGTGATAGAAATGAATAGAGGTTATGCAGGCTTTTATAAATTACATTATTTAAGAAGCTCTTATGAGTATGCATACGCCATGTGTAATGAAAATGTATGCTGAACTTGCAGGAATTGAACTGTAAGAACTAAAGGATAAAAAGCCTTTAGGATAACAATTATTGGAACAACCACTTGCACCATACTCTGTGTGTAACTTAGCAGCTGTGAACCTTGCACAGTTTGCGAATAAAGAAAATCAATCAGTTGATTACGAAGCACTACGTGAAACAGTTCGTGTGGGTGTTCGCATGCAGGATAACGTTATTGATGCGACTCCTTACTTCCTAGAAGAGAACCGTGTACAAGCCCTTGGTGAGCGTCGTGTTGGTTTAGGGGTTATGGGCTTAGCAGACTTACTTATTTACTGTGAAAAGGAATACGGTTCAGAAGCAGGTAATGCTTTAGTCGATGAAATCTTTAAAACAATTGCGGAAACAGCCTATGAGGCTTCTACAGAGCTTGCAAAGGAACGTGGTAGCTTCCCATTCTTAGTAGGTGCTACTGACGAAGAAACAGCTCGTTTACGTAAAGCCTTTACAGAGACAGGCTTTATGCAAAAAATGCCTGCTCACATCAAAGAACAAATTCTAGCGACTGGTATTCGTAACTCGCATTTACTAACTGTTGCGCCAACGGGTTCGACAGGAACGATGGTAGGCGTAGCGACAGGTCTTGAACCATACTTCTCCTTCACGTACTACCGTTCTGGTCGTTTAGGTAAATTTATTGAGGTCAAGGCTGAAATTGTAAAAGAGTATTTAGATCGTCATCCTGAAGTAAATGAGCAAGAGCTTCCTGAATGGTTTGTCACAGCAATGGAGCTAAAACCAGAAGCACATGCCGATGTTCAATGTATTATTCAAAAATGGATTGATTCATCCATTTCTAAAACAGTGAATGCACCAAAAGGCTATACAGTACAGCAAGTAGAAAAAGTATACGAGCGACTATATAAAGGTGGCGCTAAAGGTGGTACGGTCTATGTGGATGGTAGCCGTGATTCACAAGTTCTTACACTAAAAGCGGAAGAAAATGATATGGATCAATTATCATTTGAAGAAGAATTAGTAGAAGAGCATACAAAACGTCCAGTCGTATTAGTAGATACAATTCAAGCATTAGAGTCTACAACGGTTATCGGCTCAGATGTAGGGAATACATGCCCTGTTTGTCGTAAAGGAACAGTCGAAGAAATGGGTGGCTGTAATACATGTACAAACTGTGGTGCACAGTTAAAATGTGGTCTGTAAATTTGAATTAAAGTCACGATGTTTATCAAACAGATACAAAGTTTAAAATAAAGTCACGACATTTATAAAAATGTTACGAAGCTACGCCCCTTTGGATATTCATATATCTAAAGGGGTGTTTTCATCGTGAAAAGGTTCTTCCGTTAAAGGACCTTTCATTAGTATCAAGAAATGCTTGTGCATATTTTCTCTTTAGCATTTTCATCCCCAAAATTGAAAAGTAATTATCAAATTATAGCTGCCGAATTTTAATTGCTATAGAAAGAGTGGTTTAGTTTAAGTAGAAAAAGGCTCTACTACATTGCTTGAAGCAAAGCATCTAGATTCTGAAGGGGCAATTAAAAAATTCCTATAAGAAAGGACAAACTTTGATGAAAAAATATTTAAAAGGCTATACTTTAGGGGCTTTATTAGGTTTATTATTCTTTTTGCCTGTATTTAACCCTGCGTTAAGAGTTAATTTTCAGCAACATTGGGTGGCAATAGTCATCTTTACACCAGCCATTATCTATATGATATTAAGCTATGCCGAATACAGTGAAATTTCCTTCAAAAAGGAAAATATCATAAAATCGGGATTCTTTTTGCTTGGTATATTTTTGAGTATATACGCGATGTATTCTATTTGGGGATTCCCTGAATAAAAGCACGCATTACTCAATTTCTCAGTTTACTTAGTACTGAAGTTGGCTAACAATCCTCCGTTAACAGGTGCATTTCTTTCATAAGGAGTGTGTCTTTTTCCATTTAAGGACCAGATTGTGGAATAACACTTTTTTATAAAAAAAAGTCCACTGACCAATTCACAAATTCTTTAAAAATAATATTTATGCCCATTTCAGTCTAATTACCGATAGCATATTCAATGATTATCCTTTATGGTTAATAGGTCGTAAAAGACACTATCAGGAATATCCTGCAAATATTTAAATGATAGGTGGAAAACAATGAATTATCAAGTTTTATTATATTACCATTACACGAAGATTGAAGATCCAGCTGCGTTTTCAGCAACGCACTTAGCCATGTGTAAAGAAATCGGTTTAAAAGGTCGTATTTTAGTAGCCAACGAGGGCATTAACGGTACTGTTTCAGGTACGATTGAGCAGACAGAGCAATACATGGCAAACATGCAAGCTGACTCATTATTTGAAGGTATAGTCTTCAAAATTGATGCAGTAGAAGAGCATGCATTCAAAAAAATGCACGTACGCCCACGACCTGAGTTAGTAAACTTAGGCTTAGAAGAAGACGTGAACCCACATGAATTAACAGGTCGCTACCTGTCACCAGAACAATTTCTTGCTGAAATGCAAGATGACAATACAGTAGTATTAGATGTGCGTAACAAGTATGAGTACGATGTCGGCCATTTTCGTGGCGCGATTCGACCAGATGTACAAAACTTCCGTGATACACCGGAATGGGTACGTGCAAACCGCGAGCTGTTCGAAGGGAAAAATGTTTTAACCTATTGTACGGGCGGGATTCGCTGTGAGAAGTTTTCGGGCTGGATGAAACGTGAAGGCTTTGGCGATGTTGGTCAATTACATGGCGGTGTTGCAACATACGGAAAAGACCCTGTTGCGAAAGGCCAATTATGGGACGGTCAAATGTACGTATTTGATGAGCGTTTAACGGTGCCAATCAATCAAGTAGAGCATGTGATTATCGGTCGTGATCACTATGACGGTGAACCTTGTGAACGTTACATTAACTGTGCAAACCCTGAATGTAACAAACAAATCATTGCATCTGAAGAAAATGAAGCAAAGCATTTAGGTGGCTGTACAATCGAATGTACAAAGCATGCGCGCAACCGCTACATCGTGCGTCACAATTTAACAGAAGAGCAAGTAGCTCAAGCAATTGAGGCGTTACAAGAATTAGCATGAAAAACTCTCTAAATTAAATAGCTTCCATAACCTCAACCAACTATTTAGAGGGACCTAAAGCACTCTATGTAAGTGTTCAAACTAGCCATTTCAAAATTGGACTAGTTTGCTTGCTTACATAGGGTGTTTATTCTTTGATGGAGGTTTATTATTAACTGGTACATATATGTTGAAATAATACAATCTAGTACCTTCTGACCCGTAAAAGCTAGACACAAAATCTAGCTTTTACGGGGTGTTTTGATGATCAATAAGAAAATAAAAACCGTACTACGTTATATAAATGGACAAGAAAGCATCCATCATATTGCGCGAGAAGAGGGTGTTCATAAATGAGAATTAAGGACTTAGGTTTGTTTATATGAACATATGGTGTTGAATATTGGCCATTTCGCTCTATGCTATTTTATTTGCTAACACAATCTATCTCGCTGCTTCTCTAAGTGAGGCTTAACCGAAGTAAGATAATGATATTTTTTTGTCTAAATTAGAAGGAAGTCTTTTCCTTTTTATAGAATATTAGTATAAAGGGAAGGTGGGGTTAGTTGGTTGCCGCTTGAAAATTAGCATTAATAGCTGTTATTCAACACCAGTTTTTTACAATTATAAATTGCTTTTCTACAGCTTTACGCACTTGATCTATAATGATTAGGAGGAAAACAATTTGAAAAAAATACTTTCTTTATTAGTAATGGTTACAATTATGCTTTTTTCTACTCCAGATGTTTTTGCCTCAAACACGATTGAACCTTATGGATTGAAGCCACCAGGTGAAAGCTTTACACCTGGAGAGTGGTTTCTAGGAAATACTCCACCTAATGTTGATTTGAATAAGCCACCTCTTGTTTTCGTTCAAGGGAAAAACGGTAACTCTACAAGTTGGTATGGCAATACAGAATATCACGGTCTTAATGATATGTATACAAAAGCTTATGAAGCAGGATATCAAACGGTATTTGTTCAATTATACGATTCGGCAGGTAAAGGTTCTTATAGTCAATACGATAATGGAAAATTATTAGCCTCTATGTTAAAAGAAATCAGTCAACATTTTCACGGAAAAAAATTAAATATAATTGCCCATAGCAAGGGTGGGCCTGATACCCAAGCAGCATTAGTTCTTCATAATGCTCATCCGTACGTTGGGAGGGTGTTTACTTTAGGATCCCCTCATTATGGATCAGAGTTAGCTGATCTTGCATATAGCTGGTGGGCAGGTTGGCTAGCTACATTACTCGGTGAAAAAGATGATGGAACTTATTCACTTCAAGTTGGGGAAATGGAATATTTTCGCTCACTAATAGACAATCATCCCAATGTTAGCAAGAACAACTATTATACAATGGCTGGTACTAATACAGGACCATTTCTATCTGCACTCTGGATGGGAGGTCTATATCTTTCCGATCCAAATGATGGATTAGTCAAAGAGGCAAGCACTAAATTATCTTACGGAACACATTTATTTACCGATCCCTCACTTGATCATGACAATATTCGAATGGGATCTGCGGTATTTTCAAGATTGGAACAGTATCTACAGTCTGCTTCTACAGATCGTATCATGATGAACAAAGAATACCTTTCTCAATCTGATATGTTTCAAGAGTTGGATGTTTCTCATTATTTTTACGGAGGGAAGTTACAGTCGTCAAATGATGTGACACATTCTTTTTATGTGGATACTGCGCTCGATAATGTGAAATTATGGACAGGGTTAACTAGTGATAAGATAGAGTTAGTATCTCCTTCAGAAAAAAAATATACCAACCAAACAATCCAATCATTGGATGAAGCCTCCTTCTTTAATGGCGTAGTACCTCATACATTTACTGGGGTTATTTCTGAGATTGGGGAATGGAAGATAAATATAAGCACGCAGGCAGAAGATAATGCGTTTTTACTGGCAGTTCAACATGGGGGCCCATCTTTGATTAAGGTAAGTATTCCAACAGTATCATTAGAAACGAATAATATCGTGACAATGCAAGCTAATGACCAATTACAAAAACTTACCTTCGATGTACGAGTACTGGATCCAACAGGGAAAGATATTGCTTCTTCTCTACAGACGCAAAAGGTTAATCAGCAAAACTTTATGGTGAATTTTCCAGAAAATAAAAAGTCGGGTGTATATAATATAACTTTAAATATTTCAGGTGAAACGTTACAAGGTGAGCCATACAAAAGGACCGTTGTTCGTTCTAAGTATATAAAATAAAAAACTTGAAAACATATCTTTAGCAACGGCTGGATGCCAAATTGATAATCAGACAGTTAAAAAGTTATTAATGAGTTACTTGTTTAAATAAAGATGAAAATACCATGTTGGCAATCAGCATGGTATTTTTTATTTTCATTTAAATACGATGGATGTTGAAGGAGTATACGACATACTGTGGAATTAACATAGAGTACGAAAAAAATATTTTATTTAACGGATGCAGGTTTGTCTCTATGATACGGTATAGATTATAGTACGTGTGAAAGCTTCTGATACATGGCTCTTATCAATCTATGTGCGTGATGAAACTTAAAGGGGAGAAAAAAATGACTGTAGAAATTTTTAGCGGAGATCGTTCTGAAGAAAGTGTTCAATTTGAAAAATGGCTATTTGCGCAAAGTAATAAAAAGAGTTTTTCTAGTATTGAAAATGCTAAACAGTTTATTGAGCAGAGGGGAACTGAAAATAGTCAGCTTTATGTTATAGGGGAAGATGTTCAATTTATAAGTGATATGGAGGAGCAAACCTTTGAGGCTATGCAGGTCTTCACTTTAAATGACCAAAAGTCCTTGAAGCAAAAAGTTATTCTCTATATACATGGTGGTGCTTGGACGAATCAGCCTTTAAGTTTACATTGGTTATTCATGGATAAGATGGCACAATCGTTAAATGCAAAAGTTATTGCGCCCATTTATCCGAAAGTACCTCATTTTAACCATCATGACACCTTCCAAAAAATGCTCAATTTCTATAAAGAAATTTTAAAAACGGTTGAAAGTTCTAATCAATTGACCATTATCGGAGATTCGGCAGGTGGAAATATAGCACTTGGTCTGGTCCAACTTTTGAAGCAGAACCATCTACCTCAACCCCAAGATATTATTTTACTATCAGCATGTGTTGATATGAGTTTAGAAAATCCTCAGATACTTGAATATGAAGAAAAGGACCCAATGTTAGCTAGTGAAGGAATGGAAGTCATTACAAAGATATGGGCTGCTGATAAAGATCTAAAGGACCCATTGATTAGTCCTATTTACGGTGATTTTCAAGGACTTGGGAAGATTACTCATTTTATTGGAACACATGAAAGTTTATATCCAGATGCCATAAAATTTGATGAACAACTAACCGAACAAGGCATTGACATCACTACCTTTGTTTATCCTCAAATGAATCATGTGTTTGCTGTGATGCCTATCCCTGAAGCTCTAGATGCTCAACAGAAAATTATGAATATAATTCATAGTAGAGTGTTGAAATAGGCGGGTTAACGCTAAAGGAAAAGGTGCGGAAAAATCCTATAAAAAAGCGTGTTTTGATTATCATTCAAAACACGCTTTTTATATTCCTTATTTTGGAATTTAACTTTATTTTACAGTGTAGATAGGTACGATGGAGGTGGATGCTTTTCTTCACAAACTGACTACATTTTTCAAAATTAGCATGTGGTGTCTTTTCTAATTATAGCCCTCACTATGTCTCCTGATCGTTCTTCATAAGAATTCTTGTATTGTTTAAACGAAAACTAAATTGTAAAGTCAACTTGACATATGAAATGGTGTAAAGTAAACTTTACTTATCAAAAAAATGTACAGTTTACTTTACATTTAACGAGGAGGCTTTATGAAAAATAGAATTCGTGAATTGCGGAAATCGAAAAAGATTACGCAGGAGGAGTTGTCTAAAGTAGTTGGCGTCTCGCGACAATCAATCATTGCAATTGAATCGGAGAAATTCAATCCATCTTTAGAACTCGCCTACAATATTTCAAAAGCTTTCAATTGCACAATTGAAGAAGTGTTTATATTCGAAGAGGAGGGGACGGAGTGATGGAGATTTCTATCGGGGGAATTATCGGATTGTATGGGGGAATGACTTGTGGAATTTTAGGCTGGTGGTTAGGACGGAGTAAGGCGAAGAAAAATAGAGGTTTAGATGAGCTACACGACTATATTTGGCAAAAAGCGAAATCCTATTCGTGGTATGTGACATTAGCGGCGATTTATATTTTCTTTACACTCATTGTATTTGGCATTGAATTGAATGCAGCAATGGTTTTAGGTAGTATTCTTTTAGTGCACTTAGGGAGTTGGGGGATAATTGGGGGAGTTTTGACCATCAACATGTTTAGTCCCATCCCGTTCCAGCTTTCTCGAGTGAAGCTGGGCATAGGTATTATTGCTGCGTCCATTCTTATTTTTACAAGCATCTCCATCATGACGAATAATTGGCTGTTTTTAGTTTTCAGTATCTTACCAAATTTAATAGGGCTGTTTACTGCACTTATTTATACTAAATAGAGCAATAATATAAAACAGGCAGCCTCAACACTTGTTGGGACTGCCTGTTCTATTATTCATGGTTCAATGTTGCAGCAATTTCAGGTTGCTGCTCTACTTGACGTAGCATATTAAAGGAAGCAATTGCTACTTCTACTTGATCGTCCTTTGGTTCACGAGTTGTCAGTAATTGAAGCCATAAGCCAGGGTAGCCAAGGAAACGCAACACTGGGATATTGCGGCAAGCATTTGTCGCTTGTAATACTTCAAATGAAATACCGAGTACAACAGGAATTAATAGAATCCGATCTAAAATACGAAGCCACAGTGGGTCAGTTGGTACAAAGAAATATAAAAACATGCCGACAAACACTGTGAACAGAATGAAGCTACTGCCACAACGATAGTGCAGACGTGATTGAGCTTGAACGTTTTTTACTGTGATGTCTAAGCCAGCCTCATAACAGTTAATGACTTTATGCTCGGCACCATGATACTGAAATACTCGCTTAATCAGAGGGGTTAATGAGATAAAGTATAAGTAGGCTAGCAGTAAAAGGAGTTTAATACCACTCTCTAGTAGAATTTGTCCCGTTTTCCCTTCAATCCATTTTGAGAAAAAATCTGCTATAAAAACAGGAATTAATGTAAAGGCAAATTTTCCGAATAAAAAGGAAAGAATACCTACTACAGCAACTCCAAGTATCATCTGAAGTTTAGAACCTTCTTCTTTATGATCTTCTTCTTCGCCAGGTGTCACATCATAACGATCCCCTGCAAATTGCATGTGACGAGAGCCTAAGCCAGCCGACTCAATGAGCGCTACAACGCCTCGTACAAATGGAATTTTTTTGAGCTTTTGTAAAATAGGCTTTTGAACTTTTTTAAAATGATAATAATCAATGGAATCATCGTTACGACGAATGGCTGTAACAGTATGTTCCTTTCCTCCGAACATCACACCTTCTAATTGTGCTTGTCCCCCGTATACAGGTGAATTGCTCAAGGCTAACACCACTCTCTTTATATATTTCAACTGTACCATTGTACTAAATTTAGTGAAAAACCTCTACAGTTACGCATAGTAAATTTTCTATATGGCTACACTAATCGTACATTTCAGGAAAACATTAGTGTGCAAAAGGGAGGTTAGATGATGAAAGTAGCGACGATTACCGCACTTGTAAATGCGCTTGTTTTAGCGCTGTGCTTAAAGGGTTTACATTATTTCCATCTTATTAAATGGCATCCGATTGGGTTTTATAAAAAGTGGAATTGGTTTGAAGATAGCTCTAAATTATTTCAATGGACCTTCTTTATCTTTCTGCTGTTTATCATCGGCTTATTTTTATATATGACCATGCGCTATGTCTATATCATTCCAGCTTTCTTTTCGTCACTGCTGCTAGGTCTTCTTGTGACTATTACATTGGAGTGGATTGCTTTAGATCTACCATTACAACTGACGTCCTTTAAAAAACTGTCCATTCCATTTATAGTGATTGTTGTCTGTCTATTACGTTTCTTGTTGGAAACGGCCAATTTTCATCAGAAGGAGCATACAGCACAAAAAGGCAGTTAATGGTACAAAATATCCCCTTTGTTTGAGGGGATATTTATGAAACCATCAATTGAAATTAGTTGCTGAATGCACGGTGTATGATAAAATAAATGGCAAGTACATAGAAAGAGGCGAATAGAAGCGTGAAGTTATTATGTTTGAATGGACCGAACTTAAATCGACTTGGCAAACGAGAGCCACATATTTATGGATATGAAACATTGGATGATGTTAGAGAAAATGTTCGAAATCTTGCGGCTTCTTTAGGTGCTACGGTTGAATTTCGTCAATCCAATCACGAAGGGGTACTAGTAGATTGGGTGCATGAAGCAGAGGACGAAAAATATGATGGTATTATCTTTAATCCCGGTGCGTATACCCATACGAGCATCGCGTTACATGATGCGATTGCAGGAATTTCTGTGCCGGTTATCGAAGTACATATTTCCAATATCCACAAACGTGAGGCTTTCCGTCATCATTCTTATCTTGCTCCGGCCTGCCTTGGTCAAATTTGTGGACTAGGTACGAAAGGCTATGAACTGGCACTACGTACATTTATCGAGAGGGAGAATTGATTATGTTGAAATTACAAAAGCTACGTAAAGCACTTCAAGAACAAAGCATCGATGGCATTTTAATCACAAATGGGTATAACCGACGTTATATGACTGGTTTTACAGGGACAGCAGGCGTAGCAATTGTGTCTCAAAATGATGCTGTGTTTATTACAGATTTCCGTTATACAGAGCAGGCTGCTGCACAAATTCAGGACTTCCGCATTGTCAAACATGAAGCAACAATCATTGAAGAAATTGCTACACAAGTAAGCAATATGGGCATCAAATTATTGGGCTTTGAGAAAGATACTGTAAGTTATGGCACATATGAACTGTATAAATCAAACATTCAAGCAGATTTAGTGCCGATTTCTGGGCTAATTGAAAAAATTCGCTTGATTAAGACGGAACAAGAGATTAATATTATTAAGGCTGCGTGTGAAATTGCAGATCACGCATTTACACATATTTTAGGCTTCATCAAGCCTGGTAAAACAGAGCTTGAGGTTTCGAATGAATTAGAATTTTTCATGCGTAAACAAGGAGCAACTCAGTCTTCATTTGACATAATTGTTGCGTCTGGTCTTCGTTCAGCATTACCACATGGCGTTGCAACGAATAAAGTGATTGAAAAAGGCGACTTTGTTACTTTAGACTTTGGTGCGCTATATAATGGCTATATTTCGGATATCACACGTACTGTGGCTGTTGGAGAACCATCTGAAAAATTAGTAGATATGTACAATGCAGTCCTTGCTTCTCAACTGTTAGCACTTGAAAAAGTGGGTCCTGGATTAACAGGTATTCAAGCGGATGCGATTGCACGTGACTACTTAAAAGAAAAAGGATATGGCGACGCATTTGGTCATTCTTTAGGACATGGTATTGGTCTTGAAGTACATGAAGGCCCTGGCTTATCGATGCGTTCAGAGACAGTGCTAGAGCCAGGTATGGCCGTGACGATTGAACCTGGTGTTTACTTACCAGGAATCGGTGGTGTCCGTATCGAGGATGATATTTTAATCACTGAAACGGGTAATGAACTACTAACACATTCGTCAAAAGAACTCATTATTTTATAAACTTTGGAGGAACACAAATGATTTCAGTAAACGATTTCCGTACAGGTCTAACAATTATTGTTGATGGCCAATTATACCGCGTGTTAGATTTCCAACACGTTAAACCAGGTAAAGGTGCTGCGTTCGTGCGTTCTAAATTACGTAACCTACGTAACGGCTCAGTGAATGAAAAAACATTCCGTGCTGGTGAAAAAGTAGAGAAAGCACAAATTGATAACCGTAAAATGCAATACCTATATGCACAAGGCGACGAGCATGTATTCATGGACTTAGAATCTTACGAGCAAACTGAACTTGCTTCAGCTGCTATTGAATATGAATTAAAATTCCTAAAAGAAAATATGGAAGTGCATATTCAATCTTACCAAGGTGAAATGTTAGGTATTGAATTACCAAATACTGTTCAATTAGAAGTTACAGAAACAGAACCAGGGATCAAAGGAGATACAGCTTCAGGCGGTACAAAACCTGCTACACTTGAAACAGGTCTAATCGTACAAGTACCTTTCTTCGTTAACCAAGGTGATGTTTTAATCGTTAACACAGAAGAAGGCTCTTACGTTTCTCGTGCTTAATAATTAATAATAGCCAACCTACTCTTTAAAAAAAGGGTAGGTTTTTATTTTTTTCTTATACATATCCTGCCAAACATTTCATTTAATGTGATAATAGATAGAAGCACGTACTCTTTTTTACTAAGAGTCCATCAAGATTCTATCATCAGATAGATGGTCATTGCTGGGAGAATTGTTTACAATAATCGTAAGGAGTGAAAGGTATGCTACAAACATTTGATATGACATATCCCATTATTCAAGCACCAATGGCAGGCGTGACATCCCCAAAATTTGTGGCGGCTTGCGCTGAGGCTGGGCTATTAGGCTCAATAGGAGCGGGCTACTTAGATGGTGCACAAACAAAGCAATTTATTCAGGAAGTAAAGAAGTTAACAGCAAAGCCCTTTGCGGTCAATCTGTTTGTTCAAGAAGAACCAAAAATTGATATCGAGGTTTTACAACAAGCCCGTATGGCACTACAACCTTTTTACGATGAACTAGGATTATCACCTGTACAAAGTGTTGTTTCGAAGGAAGTGTTTGCAGGTCAAATTCAGGCGGTGATCGAGGAACAGGTAGCAATTTGTTCATTTACATTTGGGTTGCCCTCTCCAGAGGTTCTGCAGCAATTAAAAGACAATGGTATTTATACGGTTGGTACCGCTACGACAGTAGAGGAAGCTATACTAGTAGAACAAGCAGGAATGGATGCAGTTGTACTACAAGGAGGAGAGGCTGGCGGTCATCGAGGCTCCTTTTCGGCCCCACTGCAATTAATACCGTTATATGATTTACTACAACAAGTAGCTGGACAAATTGCGATTCCTATTATCGCAGCAGGTGGACTTGTGACGAAAGAGGATATTCAAAGGGCGTTAAAGGG
Source organism: Lysinibacillus sp. FSL K6-1151 (assembly GCF_038630755.1). Taxonomy (NCBI): domain Bacteria; kingdom Bacillati; phylum Bacillota; class Bacilli; order Caryophanales; family Bacillaceae; genus Lysinibacillus; species Lysinibacillus sp. FSL K6-1151. The sequence continues at coordinate 2,896,468 of NZ_CP152040.1, read as the reverse complement.
CGGGGCACAGGCTGTTCAAATTGGTACAGCGTTACTAGTGGCAGATGAATGCGAAATTTCGCCACTTTATAAAAATGCTGTGTTAGCTTCGAAAGAACAGCAAACAACGATTACGCTCGCCTTTACGGGTAAACCAGCAAGAGGCTTAATGAATGATTTTACAAAACGTATGAAAGATGCGATAGTAGCTCCTTATCCATTACAAAACTATTTAACGACTACCATTCGTAAAGAAAGTGCCGAGCAAGGTAATGCGGAATATTTATCGATGTGGATGGGCGAAAAGAGTTATCTCGTACAGCAAACTGGCACTGTCAGAAGCATTGTAGAAAAGCTTCTATAAATTTTATCAATAAAGATCTCTATACATATGTATAGAGGTCTTTTTTTTGGTAGAGCGACATATATTGCTGTACACGAGGGGGCGTAGGAATGGAATTACAAGACGTATTAAGAGTTGCTGGAGTGGGACTAGTCGTTGCGCTTCTTCATGTTTTCTTTGATCAAACAGGGAAGAAGGAGTTTTCATTTTTCCTCTTTTTCATTGCCTACTTATATATGACAGCAGAATTACTTCGATTTTTACGTCTATTTTTTAATGAGATTTTAACATTCTTCCAATGGCTTACATCTTCCGGGTAATGTAAATGGAAATTGTGATTGTTGCTGTTGTCATGCTGCTTTTATTATTGCTGATAAAAGAAGTTATACAGCCACTCCATGCGCTAATAAGTGTGATGTTTTCGTTCTTGCTTTTTGGCATGTTGTTCTCGACACTTTTAATGCCTTTCGTCAAACAGCTGTTAGAAACACTTGCCTTTTTACCTTATGCGAAAGCTATTTTAATCAGTGCAAGTATGTTCTATGTCGGGCAGTGGATGTCTTTACTGCTGGCAGAACATAATTATAAGGTGCTCGGGAACATCGTTTTTGCTGCAGTAAAAATCGTGATTTTGTTGTATTGGTTCAAAGAATTTTTGGCTGTTTTACAGGAGGTGTCGGCCATTTTAAAAAGGCTAAACTAAGGAGCGAAGCCATTGCAGGAGCAAATACTATCGTTTTTAATCGACCCATTCTTTCTCTTGCTAAAGATGACGCTCATGCTTTGCAGCTACGTCATCATTGTTTTGATTGTGAACATGGTATTACCAGAATTTGAAAAAGGGACAAGGATACTCTTTTTTCTGATTGTTTTAGCAACGATTGGTCCAGTTGTAGTTAAGTCTTTTACATTAATTGATGAAATTGCACAAGGACTAGCCCATCTATTTACAGCATTTTATCCCATTTTAACTTCAAGCTTTCTTCTATCAAGTAGTATTACAGCGATTGCTTCCTGGCAGCCTTTTTTACTGTTTTTTGTACAAGTCCTGACCATTATTAGTAGTAAGTGGCTTATTCCAGGTGTGCTTTTAGCCATTGTCTTTGATGTGTGCAGTGTCATAGTCAAGGAAATTTCTTTTACACGAATCGCTGAGTTGATTCGTTTTACGATTATGAGTATCGTTTCTGCCTCCGTTATTTGCTATATTCTGTTGATGACTGCAGGCGGTGTGGCAGCATTTAGTGTCAATGCTGCTGTAGCGGAACCCGTCAAAAAATTAATTGAGGAAAATATTCCAGTTGTTGGGTCTTTTATTGTAGACAGCTTTTCAATGTTTCAGCATATGACACAATTTACATCTTCACTTACTAGTATTAGTGCCTTTATCGCCGTCATTACAGTGTCCTTTATCCCAACTGTACAGCTCGTTGTCAGTGCTTATTCATTAAAATTGTTGGCGGCTATTTTAGAACCAATCGCCTTTGATGATATTTGTAGACTACTAGAACAAATTAGTAAATCGCTATTTACATTATGTGCTGTATCATTTCTCATTGCTTTTTCATTTATGTTTTCTTGTTTTTTCCTCATTGTATTCGTACAAGTGATGGCAGGGGGGAGATAGATTGATTCTTTTATTGGCATTGCTCTTTGTATGTCAGATATTTGTGTTTCTAACGGATGATAAGGAAATAATTTCACTAACAAAATTGGTCATCACGTTAGTATTTTTGCAATTGCTATTAAAGATTCCATTTATCAATTCATAGGAAGAAACAAGCGTACATACACTTGAAAAAGAGAAGATGAAGGGAGGCAATGTACAAGTGATGTGGAAAAGACACGAAAAAAAACAACGTCATTGATGGTTTTAATTTTGATAGCTGCCTCCATGGGAATATTCATCATTTTACCTATGTATCAGACGAATTCAACAAGCGACAAAGGTTCACCACTCACCAATGAAGAAAAACTTGAACAAACTTTGAAGTCAATGCAAGGTGTTGGGGAGGTTAAAGTCTATTTTTATTATGGAGAGATGACAAATGACCAAGAGGCCAATAAACTATTCAGCCAATATTTTCGAGGGACTGAGCAAAGCGCGAAAAACGTAACAGGAATGCTAGTTGTTTCAGAAGGTGCATCCGATATCTTTGTGAAAAATGAAATTCGTGCAGTCGTCAGTCAAGTGATGCAGTTACCGATTCATCGAATCATAATCGTTCCGATGGAAAATAAGGAGGAAAAGTAAATGCGCGTACGTAGAAGAACAGTTTGGTTTATGACATTATTAAGTTTAGTAGCAGTCATTTCAGTGTATTATTTGGTTGATCCAGCAAAACAGTTCAATGGTCTAACTATTTTTACAGATGATACACTACAACAGACAGCTGTCACAGGCGTTACAGATAAAGAAGCGACAAATGATATCACACAAGAAGTATCTTCACCGAGTCACTTATTTGAAGAAATGCGTATGCAGGTAAGTGATGAGAGAAGTCAGCTACGTGAACAGTTAACGCAAAAAATTGCTGCAGAGGAATCCTCTGCTGAAGAAAAAAATGAGGCATTTAATGAAATGGATGGTCTGATTAAACGTGAATCAGCCGAAGCAATGCTTGAAATGCTCGTTAAATCATTAGGTTATTCAGATGCGTTTGTTCGCGCTGAAGGAGAAAAAGTTTCTGTTACAGTGATGGCTGAAGAATTGTCAAAAGCACAAGCAAACGAAATTATTTACTTGGTAAAAACAGAGATGGAAGGCGCAAATGATGTGCAAGTAAAGTTTAGTGCAAATAATTATTAAAAAATATAGAAAAAAATAAATATTTAGTTAATTCAAAAATAGTTGTTATATATCAGCGTTATGAAAAGGCTTTCGTTTAGTAAAGGAAAGCCTTTTATTTTGTTCATATTTACTTAATTTTCATTTAACTATTTCAAATTGATACGAAAAAATATAGAATAGTTATTGTAGTAGATTTTATTTCATAAGGAGAGTTAGAAATGTTCAAAATTCAAGAAATTCGTGAAATTATTAAATTAGTAGATTCTTCTTCAATTGACGAGTTTGTGTACGAAGTAGATGGTGCAAAAGTAAAACTAAAAAAGAATAATGTTATTGTTACAGAAACTGTAGCACCTAAAAAAGAAGTAGTAGCCCCTGTTGTACAACAATCTGCACCAGCAGAAGCTCCAGCAGTAACACCTGCACCAGCTAAAGTGGAAGAAGCTCCAGCCACAGCTACATCAGCAACTAACGACCCTTCGTTACATAAAATTGTATCTCCGATGGTCGGTACTTTCTATCAAGCACCAAACCCAGATTCACCAGTTTACGTAAAACCAGGTGATAAAGTAGGAAATGAAACAATCGTATGTATCGTAGAAGCAATGAAATTATTCAACGAAATCGAAGCAGAAGTGCAAGGGGAAATCGTTGAAGTTCTTGTGAAAGATGGCGACTTAGTAGAATATGGCCAACCACTATTCCTTGTAAAAGCTGAGTAAGGAGTGCAAAACAAATGAAAAAAGTTTTAATTGCAAACCGCGGCGAAATCGCTGTGCGTATTATTCGTGCTTGTAAAGAGTTAGGCATTCAATCGGTTGCTGTCTACTCTGAAGCAGATGCGGACGCATTACATGTGAAATTAGCAGATGAAGCTTATTGCATCGGACCAAAGCTATCAAAAGATTCTTATCTTAGCTTCCCAGCGCTGCTTAGTGTAGCTGAAAAAACAGGTGCAGATGGTATCCATCCAGGATATGGCTTCGTATCGGAAAATGCTGATTTTGCTGAAGCTTGTGAAAACGCTGGCATTAAATTTATCGGTCCATCCTCTGATTCAATTAAAATTATGGGTATCAAGGACGTTGCACGTACAACAATGGAAGCAGCAGGCGTTCCACTTGTTCCTGGCACTGGTATTGTGCCAGATATCGAAACAGGTAAAGAATGGGCTGCTCAAATTGGTTATCCTGTCATCATCAAAGCAACTGCTGGTGGTGGTGGTAAAGGAATCCGTGTAGCTCGTACAGAAGAAGACCTTGTGAAAGGTATTGATATTACGCAAAAAGAGGCAGCTGCTGCATTTGGCAACCCTGGCGTATATTTAGAGAAATTCATCGAGTATTTCCGTCACTGTGAAATCCAAGTTTTAGCAGATGGCTATGGCAATGTAGTGCATTTAGGCGAACGTGACTGTACAGTTCAACGTCGTATGCAGAAACTAGTCGAGGAAGCTCCATCTCCAGCACTATCTTCTGAGCGTCGTGCTGAAATGGGTGCTGCGGCAGTAAAAGCGGCACAAGCATGTAACTATGAAGGTGCCGGTACAATCGAATTCATTTATGATTATCAAGAAGACAAGTTCTACTTCATGGAAATGAATACTCGTATTCAAGTGGAGCACCCAGTTACAGAAATGATTTCTGGTGTAGATCTTGTACAACAACAATTAAAAATCGCATCTGGTGAGAAGCTTCCATTCACACAAGATGATATTCAATTAAATGGTTGGGCTATTGAATGCCGTATTAACGCAGAAAATGCCTATAAAAACTTCATGCCATCAGCAGGAACGGTAGATACGTATGTAACGCCAGGCGGCTATGGTGTACGTATTGATTCTGCTGTCTATGCAGGCTATACAATCCCACCATATTATGATTCAATGGTAGCAAAACTCATTGTTCATGCGGATACACGTGAAGAAGCGATTGCGAAAATGAACCGCGCGCTAAGTGAATTCGAAGTATCTGGTCCTGGGATCAATACAACCATCCCATTCCACCAAGCGCTAATGAACAATGACGTTTTCAAATCAGCACAATTCAATACGAAGTTCCTTGAAGAGAATGATGTATTGGGTGTAGCAGAAAAAGCAAAGTAAGCGTTCGCAATTTTAAAACCTTCTAACTTTTATTAGTTAGGAGGTTTTTTATATTTCCATTAAATTTTAATAAAACAAATAGCATTAACAACAAGAGAACCTTTTAGCAGCTCCTACTAATTTAGAATGACTGCTATTCAATATATAGAAGGTCGTTCTCAGGTGTTAGCATACCACCCTTAGTTGTATAGTCTCCAACTTTTCTGTAAAGCACGGCTGTCTTTATAGCATGACCTTCTTTAGCAAATACAAGTAGAAAAATATCTTCTCGGACATCTATTCCACTGGTGCTACCTTTAAACTGAATGTCCATTGTTACTTCAATAGCATCTCTCGTTGTATAAGGTCCATAAACTTGTGCTTTTTCCCAATCAAAAGTAGTCAATTGATTTAGTGAAACGATTTTTGAGCCACCATTAGCTTGCTCCATTATATTTTTTGCGAGCAAGGTATCTTCAGTAGCTCTATTTCCTAATAATAAAATAAGCATTGTAAAAATAATGACAGCCGCCCCAATACCCAACAACCATTTTCGTAACATCCTACACCTCTATTCTGAAACTATTTCTATATTATAGAAATGATACTATATAATAGAAGTTGGTGATAGTACAAAACTTTTGGATGAATGGGAGTTAATCAATAGATGCCTGTATACAATAAGCTTGTGAGAGATAAGATTTTAGACATTATTCAAGCGAAGGGTTTATCTTATCATGCGCGAGCCCTAGAATCTAATGAGCTATTGAATGCAATAAAAGCTAAGATGATAGAAGAAGCATCAGAATTTCATGACGCAAAAGATAGACAAGCAAATATGGAGGAGCTAGCGGATATACTTGAGCTTATTCATGCAGCCATAAGAGTGTTAGGTGTAAGCTATGAAGAGCTAGATGCGACTCGTGAGTATAAGAAAATAATACGTGGTGGATTTGAAAATGGGGTTTACCTAATAGATGTCGAGGATCAATAATTCCAATTCAACGATTCTATCGATAAATTAAAACGGCTTTCGACAGCCAAACCTTCCTTTTTATAGTATAATGAACGTAAGTACAGCACTTGTTTGTGATGTGTAAGGGAAAGGATGATATTTGTATGGCAGAGAAAGTAGGACAATCTTTCGTACAACCAACACCTTCTGGAAAAGAAGAGCTTGGAAAAATTGAGGTAGCAGCAGAGGTAATCGAAGTTGTAGCTGGGATTGCTGTCAATGAAGTTGAAGGCATTGCTGCAACTCGTGGAAATATTGCGACGGGTGTCGCTGAACGTTTCGGTAAAAAAGTACACAATAAAGGCATTAAATCAGGTGTAACGGAAACTGGTGAAATTGCTATTGATGTATTTTGCTCTGTGAAATATGGATATGCCATTCCTAAGGTAGCGAAGGAAGTTCAAACCCAAATACGACAAGCTATTTTGAATATGACAGCACTAGAAACAGCAGAAGTGAATGTGCATATTACAGGAATTCATTTCGAAAAAGAAGAAACAGTAGTACATGAATAAAAAGAAGGATTGCCCAACGATGATTTGTTCATCGCAAGGGCAATCCTTTTTTAGGAGGATTCTCTAGGATTCATTTGTATAGATGTGTATCGTTCATTTTTATAATTCGATATGCTTTGGCTTTCTCCAGAATAATGCAAGAATGACGCCAAGCACTAAGACGATTGTGGCAAAATAGTATGGATAGTTCAGGTTCACATCGAACAATATACCACCTAAGATAGGGCCGAAAATATTACCAAGACTTGTAAACATAGAGTTCATTCCACCAACAAATCCTTGTTCATTTCCAGCGATTTTTGATAAATAGGAAGTAACTGCAGGACGAATTAAATCGAAGCCTACGAAAATAAAGAATGTAACAAATAAGATGGCAAAATAATGATTCACTATCGTCATGGCGAATGTTAAAACTGCTGAAAGGATTAGTGAGTAACGAATAACATTAATTTCGCCCATTTTCTTTGTCAGCCAATCAAATAGTATTAATTGAGCCAAGGCACCTACAATACCACTTCCTGTAATGATAATGGCGATATCAGATGGTGTGAACGCAAATTTGTGATCGACGAATAAGCTAAATAGCGATTCGAATGCAGCGAGGCCAAATGACAGAACGAAAATAAGAATGAATGGAATGAAGTAGAGCGGGCTAAAAACTCGCTTGACACTACCAACAATAGATGGTGCCGATTCTTCATTGTCTGTAGCACGTGTCGGTTCTTTTAAAAACATAAATGACAGGATAGCCGCGAACAGACCAAGTACTCCAGCTGCATAAAATGGTACACGTGTACCATATTCAGCTAAAAAACCACCGATGCCAGGACCGATTATAAACCCTGTGCTGATGGCTGCACTCATATAACCAAGTGCTTTTGGACGCTGTGCCAATGTTGTAATATCGGCAATATAGGCAGTTACGGCTGGCATAATGAAAGCTGCACTCACGCCACCTAGCATACGGGAGACAAAGAGTATTTCAACTGAACGACCAAAGCCGAATAAAAACTCTGAAAGTCCAAAAATAAAAAGACCTGCAACAATCATAATTTTGCGGCCAATATTATCGACAAGCTTACCAGCAATTGGTGATGCGATTAATTGTGTGATAGCAAAGGCTGCCACCATATAACCAACGACAGAGCCCGAAATATGAAGCTCATTCATAATCGTTGGTAAAACAGGGATGACTAAACCAATCCCTAAAAAGGCAATGAAAAGATTAGACAGTAAAATGGCTAAAGTTATATTTTGTTTCTTGCTCATAAAGTACTCCTTCTATTTGTTCACGATACATTTGTATTAAATCTACTAGATTATTTCCATGTAATACGATAAACCCTATAGTAACTATAGGGTCAAAAGATTTGTTTTCATTTTTAAAAGTTTTTATTAGTTTGGAAGTTTTCATGAGGAGTTATACGAATCCGTAGCTACTTTTTCGCAGAAATCATTGTTTCTTGTTTTTGCCTAATCTTTAATTCTACAATAAATTTCTTTTCTTTCTCCATCGTTAGAGTTGCTGGCATATATAGCTCATACACTTGTGATTCAAAAATTTCTTGCTGTGCCAACACATAATTTCTCAATTTTTCATAGAACGAAAAATAAGTATTGGGATCATAAATAAAGGCAATGCATACATACTTACCAGCAGGGATGATGGTTTGCTGTACATTGGGTGAAAGCTTCGAAAATGTGCGCTCCGTTAAAAGAGGAGTGAAGACAGCATCATAAATAATATCATTGACATCTTTATAGGGCACAAGAGGATATGTACAACCATATCGACTATTTAAGACACTGCCTTCCTTTTCGATGATTTTAGTTAATGTTGCATAATATGTACTCGTGCTCGATGTTGGTGTTAATTCAGTTGTTGTCACTTGCAGAACGGGCATAGCTTCTTCTATCTGCATATAGACCTCACCAAAAATCGGGATATCAATTTGCTCCTGTAATTGTTTTTTCGTTTTCAGTAACGTATTTTTGGCTTCGTTTAAACGTGAAATCTTTTCGTTTATGCGTAGCTCTTGCTGTGCTAAAAAAGCAAGCAATTCTTCGGAAGTTAATGTCAGTGCTTTTTTTATATCTTCGAGCGTAACGCCGATATATTTAAGCGATTTGATAATGTCTAAATAGAAAAGCTGATTGCCTTTATAATAACGGTAATGGGTGTAGGGATCAGTATAAGCAGGCTTAAATAAATCAATTTGATCATAGTAACGTAGCGTCTGAATCGATAAATTTGAAAGTTTGGCAACCTCACCAATGGTATAATAATGTTCCTTCATAAAATGGCCTCCACTAGTAATAGCTAAAGAAGTTTCGAATGGCATCAAATCGAATTTTATGCTTGCAATCCTCGCAGTAAAATAGGCGAGATTTTCGTTCCTTCATTTGTTTATATTGCTCCTCACCTTCCATCAATTTAAATGGTTTTTTACAGCTCGTGCATACAGCCTCATATTGCATTGTCAACACCTCTGAAGATTCTTTTTATTTTCTTCTTTAGTATACCATTATGGAAATGAAACCTTCATTTTTGAATAACCATATTTGATTAGAGGAGAGCTCGAATTGAATGAAAGGATAAATGAAGCAAAAAGTTCCTTGAAAAAGGTTTCAGATTATTGAAAACTTGCTTGAAATCGTGTTTCTCGGGCGATTTTATGCTATTATAAACCTTAATGCCACTTAAGAAGGAGAGCTTTACATGAAACGACATGAAGCACGCGAAAAAGCGTTGCAAGTTTTGTTTCAGCTAGACAACACGGATCTAACAGTTGAAGAAGCAATGGGCCATATTAAAGGTCAACCTACCAATGCCTTCTATGAAAAGATTGTGAATGGAACAGCTGAACATTTGGAGGAAATCGATGCTACATTAGAACAGCATCTTGAAAAGTGGTCACTTGCCCGTCTACCCAAAATTGAAAGAACGGTATTACGCCTAGCTGTATACGAACTGTTATACATGCCTGAAACACCAAAAAGAGTAGTACTAAACGAAGCAATCGAGTTATGTAAAACATTTGGCGAAGATAGTTCATCTAAATTCGTCAATGGTGTACTTTCTAAATTTACAGAACAAGAATAATGTGTTGAATTGGAAGGAGTAACGAAGGTTTATGTCAAGTGCAATTATTAATGGTAAAGAGATTGGTCAAGAAATTCGTAATGCTGTGGCGGAGCGTGTCATTCGTTTAAAAGAACGAGGGTTAACACCTGGTTTAGCGGTTGTATTAGTTGGAGACAACCAAGCTTCAGCTACATATGTGAGAAATAAACAAAAATCTTGTGAAGCAATTGGTATGTTCTCAGAACTCATTAAATTACCAGAAGAAACAACGCAAGAGGAATTATTAGCACAAATTCAACGTTTAAATCAACGTGAGGATATTCACGGTATTTTAGTACAATTACCACTCCCAAAACATATTGATGAGGATACAGTCATTGCAACGATAGCTGTCGAGAAAGATGTCGACGGTTTCTCACCTGTCAGTGTTGGGAAAATGATGCTTGGCCAAGAAACATTTTTACCTTGTACACCGTTTGGCGTGATGAAGCTTCTTGAGTATTCAGGAATTGAAATCGCTGGAAAACATGCAGTCATCGTAGGACGTAGTCATATCGTTGGTAAACCAATGGGACAACTATTATTGCAAAAGGATGCAACGGTGACCTATACGCATTCTAAAACGCCAGATTTGCCTTCATTTACAAAACAAGCAGATATTTTAATTGCCGCTGTTGGACGTGCGAACTTTATTACGAAAGAGCATGTGAAAGAAGGGGCTGTTGTCATTGATGTAGGGATTAATCGCGATGACAACAATAAATTATGCGGTGACGTAAACTTTGTAGAAGTGGATGGAATTGCGTCTCATATTACGCCTGTACCAGGCGGCGTAGGCCCAATGACCATCACTATGTTACTATTCAACACTGTGCAAGCAGCTGAAAATAAGCTTGCACAATAAATAACCTTACGAAAAAAGGCATCTCAACATTGTTTTGAGATGCCTTTTTTATGTGACGTAAATTCAGAACTTTTATGCTGTTTTTGACGTCTAATGTAACGTTTGGGACATACATACTTAGAAGGAGGTTTTTATGGAAAATATCGATATTGTGTTAATTGTCAAACATATCATCATTGGTCTTGTCCAAGGTTTCACAGAACCCATCCCTGTATCGTCGAGTGGACATGTGATGATCGCCAGTGAAATACTTGGACTTGGGGAGCAAGGATTTACGTTTGCCATTTTAACAAATACAGCTTCGCTACTTGCTATTATGTATATTTATCGTGAGGATATTGTTCGGCTTATTACCCATTTTTTTCTTTATCTGAAGACACGTGAAAAACGGTATCATGCAGATTTTCGCTTTGCTTTGTATATCGTGATTGGTTCGATCCCTGCTGGCGTTTTAGGGGTGTTATTAAGTGATGTCATAGCTGATAACGTCAGTATGACAACGATTGCGCTCATGTTATTTGTCACAGGGGCCGCATTATGGTTAATACGTAATATGCGTGGCAAGAAAAAAGATGCAGATTTACGTGCAAAAGATGCCATTATTGTAGGATTGGGGCAAGCGGTTGCTTTAACGCCAGGTATTAGCCGTTCAGGAGCAACAATTATTTCAGCAATAGCCGTAGGGATGAAGCAGGATACTGCCTTACGTTTCTCCTTTATGCTTTATATTCCTGTAAGTTTGGGTGGGGTTGTCCTAGGGATTACAGATTTTTTAGACGAACCGAATAAAGGTACATTAGCGTTGCCCTATGCAGCTACTTTCCTAGCAACACTCATTATGACTTATTTTGCGATGCGTTGGTTTATGGGCATTATGAAAAGTGGTAAACTTAGCTATTTTACGTACTATTGCTTTATTGTAGGGACCCTTTTATTACTATTCTATTAAAATATAAAGTCTCATAACGACTCATGTTATGGGACTTTGTTTTGTAATGTATTACAATATACGGTTTCTAATAGTGAGAACGTGTAGGAATGTGTTATAGTTATTTTTCGATAGAGGAAACATCGTCGTTTTTTCTAGCGAAACTGCATTTTAGTCACGTCAACGACCGTAAAAAATGTTATGATAGGTGTAGTTTTGTGAAAAACTTGATTTTAGTAAAGGAGCCGAAAACATGTCCTCTGCTTCTTATTTAACTGTAAAAGCGTTAACAAAATATATTAAACGAAAATTTGATGCCGATCCACATTTACGCGAAGTATATGTAAAGGGTGAATTATCGAATGTTAAAATTCATCAATCAGGTCATATTTACTTTACATTAAAGGACGATGGTGCCCGAATTGCGGCTACCATGTTTAAAACAGCGGCCGCGAAGTTAGCATTTGAGCCAAAGGAAGGTATGCAAGTATTTATTCGCGGTGATGTAAACGTTTACGAAGGCTATGGAACCTATCAGCTCTATGTGCAGGAAATGCAACCTGATGGCATTGGAAGCTTATTTGTAGCCTTTAATCAATTAAAAGAGCAATTGCAAAAAGAAGGGCTTTTTAAACCGGAGTGGAAGCAGCCGATTCCAAAGTTTCCTGAAAAAATTGGTGTGTTAACATCGACAACCGGTGCTGCCATTCGAGATATTTGTACGACGTTAAAGAGACGATACCCACTGGCTGAGATTTTAATTTATCCAACACTCGTTCAAGGAGCACAAGCAGCCCCGAATATTGTGCAAAATCTTCAACGTGCTAATCAGGAGGCAAGCTGTGACGTGTTGATAGTCGGACGAGGGGGAGGCTCAATCGAGGATCTTTGGGCATTTAACGAAGAAATAGTCGCACGGGCTATTTTCGACAGTCGAATCCCTATTATTAGCGCAGTTGGTCACGAAACAGATACGACAATTGCTGATTATGTTGCTGATTTACGTGCACCTACACCAACAGCAGCCGCCGAAATGGCTGTACCAGATCAGGCGGAATTATTTCAACGTGTGCTTTCGCAAAAATCACAACTTCATCAGATGGTTAGGTCGCAACTTATGGCTGAACGTCAACGTCTAAATAAACTCCAACAGTCTTATCCATTGTCCATGCCCGAAAGACTTTATCGACCTTTTACGGAAAGATTAGCACAGCTTGAGTCCGGATTGCAGACAGCGATGCAAGTGGATTTGATGAAGAAAGGCGCCCAGCTTCAACAATTACATAGTACGGTGGAGCAACATTCACCAAAAAAAGCACTAGCCTTCCATCAACGGGAGCTTGAAGCACGCATCCAACAATTATCTCGTGCTACGACGTATTATGTGGCGAAGCAGCAACAACAATTCGAGGCAACTGTTAGAACATTAGAAGCTTTAAATCCACTATCCATTCTAACTAGAGGCTTTACAGTAGCATATAAAGATCAGCAAATGATTAAATCATCCACTGAGGTGCAAAAGCAGGATCAGCTTACGCTCACTTTCCATGATGGAAAGGTAGTGGTTGAAGTGACGAATATCTTGCCAAAGAATGAGGGGGAATCGTTGTGACAGAAAAACAACAAACATTTGCAGAAGCCATGACGGCATTAGAAGAAATCGTTCGCCAGCTAGAGCAAGGCGATGTGCCATTGGAAAATGCGATTGATTTATACAAGCAAGGAATGGAGCTATCAAAGTTTTGCCATAGTAAGCTGCAACATGCAGAAGAGCAGCTTGTATCGATTGTCCAAGAAACTGGTGAAACAACAGCATTTGATCCACTAAAGGGAGAGAATTAGGAAATGAATGAGCCATTAAAGTACTTTATCGAAAGCAATATACCACAAATTGAAGAAACCATGTATGCACTTGTTGAAAAAATTGATGCACCAGCAGATTTAAAGGAATCCATGCTTTATTCATTAAAGGCAGGCGGTAAACGTATTCGTCCACTTTTTGTCTTAGCTGTGCTTGAGCTTTACCGTAAAAATTTACAGGACGGTTTGATTGTCGGTTCTGTAATTGAAATCATTCACACATATTCATTAATCCATGATGATTTACCGAGCATGGATAATGATGATTTTAGAAGAGGCAAGCCAACAAATCATAAGGTGTATGGAGAAGCACTGGCTACATTAGCTGGAGATGCTTTAAATACATTGGCATTTGGCATTTTAGCGCGTATGGAAGTGTCTGCTGAAAAACGCATTGAACTTGTCCAATTGCTTACCGTAGCAGCAGGCGCAGAAGGCATGGTTGGTGGTCAAGTACTTGATATGGAAGGGGAGCAACGTCAACTGAATTTAGCTGAACTGGAACAGGTACATGTCAATAAAACAGGTGCTTTATTGCGCTTTAGTATTGAAGCGGGAGCTGTATTAGCAGATGTATCAGCGCAGGACCGTGCTACTTTGAAGGAATATGCGCATCATATCGGTCTTGCTTTCCAAATTCAAGACGATATTTTAGATATTGAAGGAACGACAGAAGAACTAGGAAAAACAGCTGGGAAAGATGTAGCTAGTGATAAAAGCACCTACCCAGCACTATTAACGTTAGAGGGAGCAAAAGAAAAGCTTGCTGAGCATTATCAACATGCCATTAATGCACTTGATCAATTACCAATAGATGTCAGCTTGTTACGTGACTTTGCTGCGTATATTGTTCATCGTAAAAACTAAGAGAAAATTAAGGCGTTGAAGGAAAAGAATATGCTAGAATAGGTGGGAACGTTTGCAATATGCAAACAATGGAGTGTTCGTACTTTTAGCATATTGATAACACTGTTATAATGGTGGAAACACAATTGCGGTGAATATTTTATTGAAAAGGTGTGTGAGAAAGGTGGATTTAAATAAAATAACTAGTCCATCCTTTTTAAAAAACTTAAATAGGAAGGAGCTTGAGCAACTTGCTCAAGAAATTCGTACCTTCTTAATCGAAAAATGTTCTGTCACAGGCGGGCATATCGGGCCGAATTTAGGCGTAGTTGAACTAACGATAATGCTGCATAAAATGTTTGACAGTCCAAAAGATAAGTTTTTGTGGGATGTTGGCCACCAAGCTTACGTGCATAAAATTTTAACAGGTCGTGCGAGTCAATTTGACACCCTGCGTCAGTTCAAAGGGCTTTGTGGATTTCCAAAGCGCGTGGAGAGTGAACATGATGAATGGGAAACAGGTCATAGCTCGACTTCCTTATCAGCAGCCATGGGTATGGCAGCAGCACGTGATATTAAAAAAGAACAAAGCTATGTTATCCCGATCATTGGTGATGGCGCTTTAACTGGTGGTATGGCACTGGAGGCTTTAAATCATATTGGGCATGCGAAAACGAATATGATTGTCATACTAAATGATAATGAAATGTCGATTGCACCAAATGTTGGTGCTTTACACAGTGTTTTAGGTCGTTTGCGTACAGCCAAGGAGTACTCCAAAGCGAAAGAAGAGCTAGAATCACTCATTAATAAAATTCCTGTATTAGGTGGTAAGCTTGCTTCTACAGCTGAACGTTTGAAGGACAGCTTAAAATATTTAGTGGTATCTGGAGTGTTTTTTGAGGAGCTAGGTTTTAAATATCTTGGTCCGATTGATGGACATGATTTCGAGGCTCTTGAAACGACTTTATCTTATGCGAAAAAAGTGAAAGGCCCAGTCCTTCTTCATGTGATTACGAAAAAAGGGAAAGGCTATAAACCTGCTGAGGACGATACTATTGGCAATTGGCATGGGACAGGTCCTTATAAAATTGAAAACGGTGCCTTTGTCAAGTCTGAGGCCAAGGGGCCAGCTTGGAGTAGTTTAGTTGCTGAGACGGTACGTAAAATTGCTCATGAGGATAAGCGTGTGGTGACCATTACACCCGCTATGCCTGTTGGCTCCAAGCTACAAGGCATACAAAAAGACTTCCCAAATCGTTTCTTTGATGTAGGAATTGCTGAACAACATGCAGCAACAATGGCAGCAGGTCTAGCCACACAGAAGATGAAGCCATTTCTAGCAATTTATTCTACATTCCTGCAACGTGCCTATGACCAAGTATTGCATGATATTGCTCGCCCAAATTTAAATGTCTTTATCGGTATTGATCGTGCTGGCTTAGTGGGAGCAGATGGAGAAACACATCAAGGTGTATTTGATATTGCGTTCCTTCGTCATATTCCAAACATGACGATTATGATGCCAAAGGATGAAAATGAAGGGCAGCATATGGTGAAAACAGCGATTGATTATGATGGTGGTCCTATTGCTCTTCGTTATCCACGAGGAAACGGTATAGGTGTGCCACTAGATGATGAGCTTGTCGCATTACCGATTGGTAGTTGGGAAGTATTGCGTGAGGGGAAAGATGCATCGATTTTGACATTTGGAACAACGATTCCAATGGCAATGGCAGCGGCTGACATGTTAGCACAGCAAGGGATCGACATTGAAGTAGTCAATGCTCGCTTTATCAAACCGATGGATGAAAATATGCTGCACCGTATATTAGCCGATCATAAACCGATTTTAACGATTGAAGAAGCAGTTCTACAAGGTGGGTTCGGTAGTGGTGTATTAGAATTTGCTCACGACCATGGTTATTTAAATGCGCTCATTGATCGTATGGGAATTCCAGATCAATATATCGAGCATGGTAACGTCGATCAGCTTCTTGCAGAAATTCATATGACTGCAGAGGATACGGTTGCACGTATGCATGTATTACTTCAACAAAAACAGCAAGTAGGTTTGAATAAATAATGACAAAACAACCAAAAGAACGAGTAGATATTTTACTTGTAGAGCGTGGATTATGTGAAACACGAGAGAAAGCAAAACGTTCCATTATGGCAGGACTTGTTTTTTCGAATGAAATACGTATTGATAAGGCAGGCGAGAAAATTGCCGTCGATGCACCGCTACAAGTAAAGGGCTCTGATTTAAAATATGTAAGTCGTGGTGGTCTGAAGCTAGAAAAGGCCCTGCAAATTTTTGATATGTCTGTAGAAGGGAAGCTAATGCTTGACATTGGCTCCTCTACAGGCGGCTTTACAGATTGTGCCTTACAACATGGCGCAAGACATTGTTATGCACTGGATGTTGGCTCGAACCAATTAGCTTGGAAAATTCGCTCGGATGAACGTGTCACGGTCATGGAAAAAACAAATTTTCGCTATACCACGGCAGCTGATTTATCAGAAGGCTTACCTGCTTTTGCCACTATTGATGTTAGCTTTATCTCGTTGTCACTAATTTTACCAGTCTTAAAAACATTATTGCTGCCAGGTGGTGATGTTATGGCATTGGTGAAACCTCAGTTTGAAGCGGGGAAAGATAAGGTTGGTAAAAAAGGGATTGTTCGTGATAAAAAAGTACATTTAGAAGTATTAGAAAAGACGGCCGCTATGGCGACAACGCTTGGCTTTGTCGTGAAGGATGCCTCTTTCTCTCCAATCACAGGTGGAGAAGGAAATATTGAATTTTTATTCCATTTAGTGAATCCTATTGGAGAAGAAGTCATCCCTGCATATACAGCTTTTAATGCACTCGTTGAAGAAGCGCATAATTCTTTAAAATAACACGTGCTCGCTTATTGAGCCGTGTTTTTTCTTGTGCTTTTTTGTTGAAAATGGTAGGGTGATTATACACATATACTATTATTTATAAGAGGTGATTTCGTTGAATAAAGGACAACGACATATACGGATTCGGGATATTATCGCCAATCATGAAATTGAAACACAAGATGATTTAGTCGATTTTTTAAAAGAAGCAGGCTATAATGTGACACAAGCTACGGTATCACGCGATATAAAAGAGCTACATTTAGTAAAAGTACCATTACAGGATGGTCGCTATAAATATAGTCTGCCCGCAGATCAGCGTTTCAACCCAGTCCAAAAATTACATCGTGCATTAGCAGATGCATTTGTAAGTATTGATGGCGCATCTCACTTTTTAGTGATGAAAGCTCTCCCAGGGAATGCGAATGCGATTGCATCCTTACTTGATCATTTAGATTGGCCAGAAATTTTAGGTACAATTTCTGGAGATGATACCATTTTAATTATTTGTCGAAATGAAAATGAGCGTGAAAATACAAAAAATCGCTTATTAGACATGCTTTAAAAAATGGGGAATTTGATTCAGAGGTGACAATTTGTGTTAAGAGAGCTTAGTATTCGAAACTTTGCTATCATTGAGGATTTGACAGTGAGTTTTTCAGAAGGCTTAACTGTACTCACAGGGGAAACGGGTGCTGGAAAATCCATTATCATTGATGCTGTGCATTTACTTGCGGGGGGACGAGGCAATACTGAATTTATTCGTCATGGCGCAAGAAAGGCAGAATTGGGTGGCTTATTTCAAATTTCGAGTTCCATTCATCCCGTTCTGAAAAAATTAGAAGAAGCAGGCATTGAAATAGAAGAAGATACCGTTATTTTACGCCGTGATTTAAATGATTCTGGTAAAAGTATTTGCCGTGTAAATGGAAAGCTTGTGCCCTTATCCGTTTTAAGAGATATTGGGGCAAGTCTCATTGATATTCATGGTCAACATGAAAATCAAGAGTTGATGGATGAAAAACAGCATATTAATTTGCTTGACCAGTTTGCAGAGGAAGAGCTGTCACCCATTCAAAAAACGTATAGTACTCACTATGATGAATACCGTTTACTCAAAAAAGACTTAGCCTCCATATCCATCGATGAACAATTGATGGCACAACGGATTGATTTGTATCAATTCCAAATAAAAGAGCTAGAGGAAGCTAATTTAAAGCTAGGTGAGGAAGACGAGCTCCTAGATGAACGTCGCCGTCTTATGAACTTCAATAAAATTTTTGAACGCTCTAGTGCAGCTTATGAGGCCATTCAAGGCGAATCGAAAGGACTCGATTGGATTGGTGCTGCTATGGGCGCGCTAGAAGATGCTGCAACAGTTGACGAACAATTTAAAGAAGCTTCTGAAGCGGTGACAACTGCGTTTTATGCCTTGCAGGATGCAGCCTATCAGGTCAAAAATGTATTAGATGAATTAGAATTTGATCCAGCTCGTTTAAATGAGGTTGAGCAACGTTTAGCGTTATTGCAAAATTTAAAGCGCAAATATGGTTCAACAGTGGAAGAAATTTTAGCGTATTACGAAAAAATTAAAACAGAGTTAAATGAGCTGTTGAATCGTGATGAAATATTGCAAGTGAAAGAACGACGTGTGTTAGAAATGGAAGCTGTGCTCAGTGAGCTGGCGAGTGAACTTTCAACTGTACGTAAAGCTGCCGCCCAGCAATTAAGTGAAGCAATTATGGCAGAGTTACGTGAATTACATATGGAAAAAGCAAAATTTATTGTCAATTTCGATGAATTACCATATTTTGATGCTAACGGGAAAGATCAGATCATTTTCTATATCTCTACAAACGTTGGAGAACCGCCGAAGTCTTTACCAAAAATTGCATCAGGCGGAGAATTATCGCGCATGATGCTTGCATTAAAAACCATTTTTTCCTCTTCTAATGGCATTACATCCATTATTTTTGATGAGGTTGATACGGGTGTCAGTGGCCGTGTGGCGCAAGCCATTGCAGAAAAAATAGCCGCGATTTCCGTTAATTCTCAAGTTTTATGTATTTCACATTTACCGCAAGTTGCTGCTATGGCTGATCATCATTACTTTATAAAAAAAGAAGTGGAGCATGATCGAACATTTACATCTTTATCAGAGATTGATCAAGATGCTCGAATTGAAGAAGTAAGTCGCATGATGTCCGGAACAGAAATTACCGCCTTAACATTACAGCATGCAACGGAACTTTTAAAAATGGCGGATGAACGAAAAAAACAGATGCGTTAAATTTTTATGTCAGGAACAGAGTCTGCTGTTTCTGGCTTTTTTCATTTTGCACAAATATTTACCGCTTATAAGAATGGCACAACAACACATAGTAAAAAGACAAAAATGAAAAGGAGGTGTCGTATGAATCGTCATTGGCGTCAATTAGTCATTTTGCCTATGCTCATCTTTTTGTTAGTGTTGCCTATACAAGCTTTTGCCGCCAAAAAGCTTATACCAATGGGCGAAGCGATTGGAATTCAACTTCAATTATCACATGTATTTGTAGCACATGATGTACTGTTAGCTTCCAATCAGTGGATGAAGGGAGGTGCTGTGATTGAAAAAATAAATGATGTCCCAGTAAAATCTCTTGCTGATGCCAAACAAGCTGTGGCAAAGGATGGCCAACAGAAATGGACGATCAATAGTGGTGGCCAACAAATTACACTGGAGTTACAAGACCAAGAAGCAGAGCATGTCATTTCCTTTTTAAAAGATGAAACAGATGGAGTAGGAACACTGACTTATATTGATCCAGAGACAAAAAATTACGGTGCACTAGGTCATCAAATTGTCGATTCAACCCTACAAGAAGCCCCTGTTTTTAAAGCAGGCTCCATATTTTTAGCTTCCATCCAACAAATTCGTAAAAGCACACCGGGTCAACCAGGCTATAAAATTTCCTCCATTGAAAAGCACCAAGAACGACTAGGCAGTATAGATAAAAATACTATTTATGGTATTTTTGGCCGTTGGGAAGAGGGTTATCAACAAAGATTGCCCAAAGCCATAGAAATTATGCATGAAAAAGATATAAAAGCTGGGAAAGCTGAAATCTATACAGCCATTGAAGGCAGTAAGGTGGAATCCTTTACAATAGAAATTACAAAAGTTGAAAATGAACGCCTTGAATTTTTAGTATCTGACAAAAAGCTCATCGAAAAAACCGGTGGTATTTTGCAGGGAATGAGTGGCAGTCCTATCATTCAAGACGGACGTTTTGTCGGTGCTGTGACACATATGTTTGTGGAGGAGCCGAAAAAAGGAGCAGCACTAACTGTAGCAGAAATGTTAAGAAGATCTTCCTAAAAAAATGATGAATGGTAAAAATCCGCTTTTTTCCGTGAGCATAGCAAGAGCCGCAGGAAGCTACGCGGATTTTTACCTTTTCAACAAGTATTTCTGATAACTTCCTGAAGGAGTCATGATATTTAAAAAAACTGTAGTTTTATCTACATTTTTTATCTAAAATAAGTAATAAGAGCATTCGACAGGTTGCAGCTATTTAGCGTAACTTGTCGATATAAAAAGAAAGTATCGGACTACATACTCATTTTTGGAAATAGAAAAGGTTTTTAAAACAAAAATGTCGAAAATTCCACAGTGTGCCAAAAACGGCATTTAGGGGTTAGGTTAACGCTTTGAGGTGTTCAAAGCAAGTCCAGAAGGAGGAATTGAAATGACAAAGGTAAAAGTAGCGATTGCAGATGATAATCGTGAGTTATTAAAAACAATGGAGCAGTATTTTCAAGGACATGCCGAAATAGAAATTATTGCAACTGCTTCAAATGGGAAAGTTTGTCTACAAATGCTTGAGGAATTCACACCAGATATTTTACTTCTAGATATAATAATGCCTCATCTTGACGGTTTAGCTGTATTAGAGTCCATGTATCAAAATGAGAAAATGGCATCCATCCAAGTCATTATGCTAACAGCTTTTGGCCAGGAAGATGTCATGAAACAAGCGGTCGATTTAGGGGCTTCCTATTTCATGCTAAAACCATTTGAATTCGATCAATTGGTACAAAAAATTCTACATTGTGCTGGACAGAAGGCGACACTTCCGAAAAAGACAAGCGTGTTACAACCGACAGTACCTCAAAAATTAAATCAGCATCAATTAGACAGCACGATTACGGCCATCATTAAAGAAATCGGTGTACCTGCACATATTAAAGGGTATTCTTATTTACGTGAAGCCATTCAAATGGTCTTTGAGGATATTGAGCTACTAGGATCTGTGACAAAAATTTTATATCCGGAAATCGCGAAAAAATTCAATACGACACCATCTCGCGTGGAACGTGCCATCCGACATGCCATTGAGGTTGCGTGGAATCGTGGCAATTATGAATCCATTTCGTCGATGTTTGGCTACACTGTGCATCACTTAAAATCCAAACCAACAAATAGTGAATTCATTGCCATGATCGCAGACAAAATCCGCATTGATATGATGGCTAGCTAAACGCCTAGTCTTAGCGGACATTGACAGAAAAACTGATTATAGCAATTATACTGCATATTTTTATAACGCCTTTTTTAGACAGTTTAACCACTGTTTAGAAAGGCGTATTTTTATGTTTCTTATAATCGAAATGGACCGTTATATGTTGGATTGTTCCGCAAAAAAGCCTTGGTTTATTTTCTATAAAATGTACCCTCATGTACTTAAACTTTGTTACCTTAAGCCTTAATTTCAGCAAAAAAGCAAAAGATAATGCTACGCCTTTTCATAAACATCAAATAAAAATATAGGCAAATAAGGCAACAGTAGATTTTACTTATGACTTTGGTTATACTGCTTGGTAATAGTTTATTTTTTCTACCCCGTCTGTTTGGGGTATTTTTTTATTGCATTCATTGATTGAGAAGTAATTATAAAGTAGGTGTTCAAAATGAAAACTGTAAATTTCCAACTGGATGGAATGAATTCGCTAGAAATCACACAAATAGAGGAAAATTTATTTGAGGTGCGTGTCGCATTAGATGGTAAAATAAGTATGAATTATATGAATCGTGAGCAATTGAAACAAATTGGTTCCACTTACTATATTGAAAATAGCCAAATATGTATTGATGACCTATTGAAAAATTAAAAAAATGTAGTATAAAAGAACTAAAAAGAACTATGATTAAGTGCGATGCAACCCCTTACTACCTGTTCTAGGAATACGATTGTTCAATCTAATCTAATGGAATAACTTAGAAAATATCATCAATTATAATAAAAAAACACAAAAACAAGCAGAAAAATAGTGTTAAATAACTAATTTATTTTTTTAAAAATAAAATATTGTCGGATATATTAATGGTTTAGTAGTACTATTTTCTTTCTAGGTAGTGACAATGGTCTCTAAACAAATGGAAGGTGATTGTATATACTTACATGTAGAGGGAAGGAGGAGGTAGCTTGATTCTAGTTCGAAATGAAAACTTCGAAATTTCTGAAGAAAATGGCAAGGTATTTATGCTTACTTTTAATGCCGGTTTCCCATTAAAAGAATTTGATAGCATTCTACGTAGTCATCCACGACTTAAATTATCTAATTTTTCAATTTTAAAAACCGTGTTGTCAACCCAAAATACAAGCCTGGTTGAAATTGGTCGCTGGCTTCCGAATGTGGAAGCTGAAATAGCACGTGATAAAATGTCAGCCTCTATTTTTATATATGAAACGCTCGAATATATTCAAAATAATCACGAAAAATTGACACAACAAGTACATGAAACACTTGAAGAAAAAGGCATTGTACATGGAATATTAGATTTTGATATTTCGAAGGCTGAGCCAGGAAAAGCATTTTTAATTGCTCAAGGAGAACCACCTGTAGCAGGAATGGATGCACAAATTACATACTTACCTAAGCCAGAGAGAAAGCCGGTCATTCGTGACGACGGTAAAGCAGATTACTATGATATGAATTTCATTTCAGAAATTTCAGAAGGCTCATGGCTAGGTGAAAAGATTCCTGCTACATTAGGTAAAGCAGGGAAAAATGTGCTAGGTGAAGTAGTTGCTGCTGTACCGGGGCGAGATTTTCCTATAAAATACGATACAAAATCTGCCTATGAAGTGGAAGAGGACGGAAAAGTTGTAATCCGCTCGAAAATTGCCGGTGTTTTAGATGATGTTAAGGGGATGATTGGTGTAAACCGACACCTTCCTATAAACGGCGATGTTGGAGTGGAAACAGGCAATCTCGAATTTAATGGTTCACTTAGTATTAAAGGAACGGTGACAAGTGGCTATACAGTGATTGCGACTGGTGATATTTCCATCGATGGTGCAGAGGGTGTAAGCGGTGCCAAGCTTATTAAATCCATTGAGGGTGACGTTTATATTCGTGGGGGCATTTTTGGACTCGGTTCAACAATAGTGGAAGCAGGGGGCAATATATTTGTAAAGCATGTGAATGAAGCGAATTTATTTGCAGGTGATAGTATTCATATTGGTTTTTATGCGCTAGGCTCACAGCTTTCTGCCCATTCCATTTATGTGGACGAACGAAAAGGTAAAATTATTGGGGGACGTGCGGTAGCTAAAAATACTATTGTCACGGCCATTTCAGGCAATCGCTTAGAGCGCCGAACTGATTTGATAATTGAAAGCATCAATAAGCAAGAAAATAATTCTGTCATGCAAGAAAAAGCAGCACAGCTAAAAGAAATTCAAGCGGAAATTTCTGCCCATGAGATGAAAATGAAAAGCTTATTGCCATTTCTCAATCAAATGTCCAAAGAACAAACGGCTTCATTTGAAGAGACAAAGCAAGCTTTAACAAAATTAAAGGCTGAAGCCTTAACATTAGATCGTGAAGTTAAAATATTAATGGATGAAATGCGTCATGTCGGAAAAGAAGAAATTATTGTAACAAAAGAGGCACATCCTGGTACGTATATTCAAATTGGTAGAAAATCATCGTTATTAAGCAAAATGACGAATGGTAAATTCCTGCTCGAATTTGGTGAGTTAAATGTCTAATTCATCATGTATCCCTGTCTTTGCACATCGAGGTGCATCTGCTTATGCATTGGAGAATACCTTTCAGGCTTTTGAAAAAGCATTAGAGCTAGGGGCGGACGGGATTGAATTAGATATTCAATTTTCAAAAGAGGGATTACCTGTAATCTATCATGATCCACAGTTATCAAGACTCGTCGGCACCAATAAACTGGTGAGTGATTGTACGATAGAGGAGCTTCTGCGCTTTAAACTAGGAAAGCCTTGGAGACGTCTATTTTCATCGTATAAAATACCAGCATTTGATGCGGTTTTAGCATGGGCAAATCAACAGCAGCTACCATTGAATATTGAATTAAAATCAACGATCCTGGACAATAGAAGTGGTCTGATTAACTTCCTTCGAGGCTTAGTTCTGCCAACGGGAAGTCATTTTTCGTCCTTTCACTACGAGCTTCTAGAGATTGTGAAAGCGCATAGACCTGAATATGAAACAGCTCTTATTGCCACGAAAAAAATAAAATGGGATTTGCTAGCTGATTATCAAGGGGCTGACTGTGTCCATATGCATAAAAGATATTATAAACCAAGATACTTAGAGGCTTGTGTCACAAGTGAGAAAGCATGCCGTTTTTATGCAATAGATGGCTCAGAGCCTTTCTTAACAAATCCACATCATGCTGTGATTGGTTGGATTACAGATTATCCTGATAGAGTCATCGCAGCACAGCAGCGTCTATAAAAATAGCTATCCAGTAAGTCAGTGAGACTTATGTGGATAGCTATTTTTATTTTTTCTGAAAGCGTGGTGCTACTTTTCCATTTTTTCGGTCGCGATGTAGTAAAAATCCTGCGAAAAATCCAAAGCCTATTACAAAGAAAATAACACCTACTACAAATTGTAGCCATAAAAATGGGAATGGTGAAATGAGTTTACCAAATAATGTATCACGCATAAATTTAATGCCACCTGCAGCCATAAGACCTGGAATAAGCATTACAATAAATGCAGCTAAACGGGCCATGCATACCCCTCCTTATTCCTATGATTAATTGTACCTGTGGATGATGGAATGTCAAGGAAGGGAGAAATCAATATAATATTTTTAAATAAAAACGAGGAAGGACATAAAGTAGCGGCTGTAACAGAATGTTTAGAAAATTCTTACTTAAATAAGAATATGTAATAATAGTTGCGAAATTGTGAATTTGTCAGTATTGTAAAAATAAGTGGAGCAATATTATCCATTACTAAACAATTTTTTCTTCATACATTGGGGTCTAAACACCTACTGAATAAGAGGGGCTCAGTTTTACTGAGATGGCAACGCGATGGAGACAGGATTGTTAGATAAAACTTGATTGGATGGGCATTTGGGGATGCACTTTCCAAAGCAAAGGGGCGAGTTTCATGGAAATCTTCAAGTATATGGAAAAGTATGATTATGAACAATTGGTATTTTGCCAAGATGAAGCATCAGGGTTAAAAGCGGTTATCGCTATCCATGATACGACACTTGGACCAGCACTAGGTGGAGCACGTATGTGGACATATGCATCAGAAGAAAATGCAATTGAAGATGCGTTACGTTTAGCAAGGGGTATGACTTACAAAAATGCTGCAGCTGGTTTAAACCTTGGCGGTGGAAAAACGGTCATTATAGGTGACCCATTTAAAGATAAAAATGAAGAAATGTTTCGTGCATTAGGTCGTTTTATCCAAGGATTGAATGGCCGTTATATTACAGCCGAAGACGTAGGTACAACGGTATCGGATATGGATTTAATCCATGAAGAAACAAACTATGTAACAGGAATTTCTCCTGCATTTGGTTCTTCAGGTAACCCATCTCCAGTAACAGCGTATGGCGTTTACCGTGGTATGAAAGCGGCGGCAAAAGAAGCATTTGGTTCCGATTCATTAGAAGGATTAAAAGTTTCTGTACAGGGTCTAGGAAATGTAGCCTACAAGCTTTGCGAGTATTTACATAATGAAGGGGCAAAACTTGTTGTAACAGATATCAATCAGGCGGCCATTGATCGAGTTGTTAATGACTTCGACGCTATTGCAGTGGCACCCGATGAAATTTATGCGCAGGAAGTCGATATTTTCTCACCATGTGCATTAGGCGCTATTTTAAACGATGAAACAATTCCACAACTAAAAGCGAAAGTGATTGCTGGATCTGCTAATAACCAATTAAAAGATTCTCGCCATGGTGACTATTTGCATGAATTAGGTATCGTCTATGCACCAGACTATGTGATCAATGCTGGTGGCGTGATAAACGTTGCAGATGAATTATATGGTTATAATCGTGAACGTGCAATGAAACGCGTTGATGGTATTTATGATAGTATTGAAAAAATCTTTGCTATTTCTAAACGAGATGGCATTCCAACATATGTGGCAGCGAATCGCTTAGCTGAGGAACGTATCGCTCGTGTAGCGAAATCTCGCAGCCAATTCTTAAAAAATGAAAAAAATATTTTACACGGTCGCTAATCGACATGGTTGATACATTATGAGAAGTCGCATTGTCGACTTCTTCTATTTTCAACCAGAAATAAGGATCTCGATGAAGTGAAGCTAAAGCTCTTCTAAAGCAAGAACTAACCGTTGGAAAATTGGTAAGTTGGTTGTTTAATAGATAGATTACTTTAGCATTTTTCTCAAAAGGGGGAATAAACATGGCTCAAAATTATGATGTTGTCATCTTAGGTGGAGGTACAGGCGGATATGTTGCTGCCATTCGAGCTGCGCAGTTGGGCTTGAAAACAGCTATTGTAGAACGTGAACGCTTAGGCGGAACTTGCTTGCATAAAGGTTGTATCCCAAGTAAAGCCTTACTTCGAAGTGCGGAAGTATACCGCATGGCTAATAAAACAGCTAGTGACTATGGTGTCGATATTGAAGGTGTGACATTGCAATTTGACAAAGTTCAGGCTAGAAAACAAGCCATCGTTGAGCAATTAAGTCAAGGTGTGAATACACTGATGAAAAAAGGCAAAATAGATGTTTATCATGGTACAGGGCGAATTTTAGGGCCATCTATTTTCTCTCCTATGCCAGGCACGATTTCTGTAGAGATGTCCAATGGTGATGAAAATGAAATGCTTGTTCCTACAAACGTTGTCATTGCAACGGGTTCAAAGCCTCGTGGAATGGCAGGCTTAACGGTTGATGGGCAATATGTGCTGAATTCAGATCATGCCTTAGCGTTAGAAAAATTACCAAAATCATTATTAATCGTTGGTGGCGGTGTCATTGGAATTGAGTGGGCATCTATGCTATGCGATTTTGGTGTGTATGTAACGATCGTCGAATACGGTCCATCGATTTTACCAGCAGAAGATGCAGATATCGTCAAAGAAGTGACGAAACAGCTTGAAAAACGAGGTGTTCGCATTGTGACGAATGCTCGACTAGATGCGAGTACATTCAAAATTGAAAATGATAACGTTTTCATTTCAGCGACGGTGGATGATAAAGAAGAAATTTTTGAAGCAGATAAACTATTACTTTGTGTAGGACGTGAGGCGAATACGCAAGGTATTGGCTTAGAAAATACAGAAATCGAAGTTGAAAATGGCTTTATTAAGGTGAATGATTCCTATCAAACGAAGGAATCCCATATGTATGCTATAGGTGATGTGATTGGTGGCTTACAATTAGCACATGTTGCTTCTCATGAAGGAATGGCAGCTATTGAACATATTGCAACAGGTAAAACAGAGAAATTGGATGATTTGAAAGTACCAAAATGTGTTTACTCATATCCAGAGGTTGCCAGCATTGGCTTGACAGAGCGTGCTGCAAAAGAACGTGGATTTTCATTAAAGATTGGTAAATTCCCATTCAAGGCTATTGGGAAAGCATTAGTTAATGGTGAGGCAGAGGGCTTTGTCAAAATTATTGCGGATGAAGAAACAGATGATATTTTGGGTATTCATATGGTAGGGCCTCATGTGACCGATTTAATTGGGGAAGCATCATTAGCGAAAGTATTAGATGCAACGCCATGGGAAATTAGTCAGGCTATTCATCCACATCCATCGTTAAATGAGGTTTTAGTGGAATCTGCTTTAGCGGTTGATGATCGTGCTATCCATTTTTAATTTTCTGAATTTCATAACTAACGTATCCAAATGTGGGGATATAGGATAAGATAGTTATTTCTCTATAATACGAAAGGGGTGTTCGTATGCAAGATGTACAAATCAAACATGAAGATTTAGGTTTGTCAAATGAAGATGTACTTGCTATGTTCGAAACAATGTTAATGGCCAGAAGATTAGATGAGCGTATGTGGTTATTAAATCGCTCTGGTAAAATTCCGTTTGTTATTTCTTGTCAAGGCCAGGAGGCAGCACAAGTTGGAGCAGCCTTTGCACTTGATAATAATAAGGATTATATTGCACCATATTATCGTGATATGGGTGTGGTTTTACATTTTGGTATGACACCAAGAGAACTGATGTTGTCTGCATTTGCAAAAGCAGAAGATCCAAACTCCGGTGGTCGTCAAATGCCAGGTCACTTTGGTCAAAAGAAAAATCGTATTCTAACAGGATCATCTCCTGTCACAACGCAAGTTCCGCACGCAGTTGGTGTTGCGCTTGCTGGACGTCTACAAAAAGAAGATTTTGTTTCTTTCGTTACGCTTGGGGAAGGTTCATCTAACCAAGGAGATTTCCATGAAGGAGCAAACTTTGCGGGTGTTCATAAGCTACCCGTTATTATTATGGTAGAAAACAATCAATATGCTATCTCTGTGCCAGTTGAACGTCAATTAGGCTGTGCCAAAGTATCTGATCGTGGTATTGGTTACGGTATGCCGGGTGTGACGGTAGATGGTAAATGTCCATTACAAGTGTATAAAGTGGTAAAAGAAGCAGCAGACCGTGCACGTAATGGAGAAGGTCCAAGCTTAATTGAAACGGTGACATATCGTTTAACAGCCCATTCTTCAGATGATGACGATCGTCAATATCGTACGGCTGAAGATATTGCAGAAGGTAAAGCAAAAGATCCGATTCTATTATTTGAAAAGTATCTGATGGATGCTGGCGTTATGACAGAAACAATTCGCACTGAAATGGAACAACGTGTGATGGCTGAAGTAAATGAAGCAACAGATTATGCAGAAGCGGCTCCATATGCACAACCAGAGCATGCACTTAAATATGTTTATGCACCAGTGGACGGAGGTGACATGTAATGGCAGTTATGTCTTATATTGATGCGATTACATTAGCAATGAAAGAAGAGATGGAACGTGATGAGCGTGTTTTCATTTTAGGAGAGGACGTTGGTCGTAAAGGTGGGGTATTTAAAGCCACAAATGGACTATACGATCAATTCGGCGAATATCGCGTGCTAGATACACCACTTGCAGAAAGTGCCATCGCAGGCGTTGGAATTGGTGCTGCAATGTATGGTATGCGTCCAATTGCAGAAATGCAATTTGCTGATTTCATTATGCCAGCTGTCAATCAAATCGTTTCGGAGGCAGCGAAAATTCGTTACCGTTCCAATAACGATTGGACTTGTCCAATGGTCATCCGTGCTCCTTTTGGTGGAGGCATCCACGGTGCACTTTATCATTCACAATCCGTTGAAGCACTTTTTGCTGGGACACCAGGTTTGAAAATTGTCATACCATCAACACCATATGATGCAAAAGGTTTACTGAAAGCGGCGATTCGTGATGAAGATCCGGTATTATTTTTCGAACATAAACGCGCGTATCGCTTAATAAAAGGTGAAGTACCGCTAGATGATTACACATTACCAATTGGTAAAGCAGATGTGAAACGTGAAGGGGACGATGTAACAGTAATTACGTATGGTTTAGCAGTTCACTTTGCCCTCCAAGCGGCTGAACGTCTAGCTGCAGATGGTATTTCCGCTCATATCCTTGATTTGCGTACGGTTTATCCTCTTGATAAAGAAGCGATTATTGAGGCTGCAAGTAAAACAGGCAAAGTATTACTTGTCACAGAGGATAATAAAGAAGGCAGTATCATGAGTGAAGTTGCCGCGATTATTGCAGAACATTGTTTATTTGAGCTTGATGCTCCAATTCAACGTCTAGCAGGACCTGATGTGCCAGCCATGCCATATGCACCAACAATGGAGAAATATTTTATGATTAATCCTGATAAAGTTGAACGTGCAATGCGAGAACTTGCTGCGTTCTAACAGATCACAATAAGGCTGAATGAAAAAACGAAAAGCCTCAGACGGATGAACAGATTTTGACTTACGTGTAGGTAAGTCAAAATTTGTCTAATTGCCTATCTACGTTTAATGATTTTAGCGCTGCATCAGGTACAAGGACGCCTAGGCTTAATTGATGGGAGGAATAAAGGATGTCAGTTCAAAATATTACAATGCCACAGCTCGGCGAAAGTGTAACAGAAGGTACAATTGAAAAATGGCTTGTTAAGCCTGGAGATACAGTTAAAAAATATGATTCATTAGCAGAGGTTGTTACAGATAAAGTAAATGCTGAAATCCCATCATCATTTGAAGGGGTTATTACGGAGCTTCTTGCGCAAGAAGGTCAAACCTTGCCAGTTGGGGCAGTCGTATGCTCGATTGAAATAGCTGGAGAGGGCGAATTACCACCTCCACCAGCTGAAAAAAAATCAGCAGTAAGCACAGCTATTTTAAATGCTGGTGTTCAAAAGAAACAGGAGGCACCACAGCAGGTGGCAGCTCCAGCAGCTGCACCAAAAGAGGCGCGTAAAGATAAAGTACGCTACTCACCAGCCGTTCTTCGACTTGCACAGGAGCACGATATTGCACTCGATCAAGTGACGGGCACAGGTGAAGGTGGTCGTATCACAAGAAAAGACCTGATAAAGCTAATTGAAACTGGCAATATCCCTACAGCAAATGATGTCGCACCAACTTCATCAACGGTGCAACCTACAGTTGAGCCAGCACCGACAGCACCACAGCAACAAGTGGAAAAAGCAGTTGCACCTGTACCTGTTCATCCTGGAGATATTGAAATTCCAGTGACAAAAGTGCGTCGTGCGATTGCAAATAATATGGTAAAAAGTGTCCATGAAGCACCACATGCTTGGATGATGATGGAAGTGGATGTAACAGATTTAGTGTCTTATCGTGATAGCTTAAAGAATGAATTTAAGCAAAAAGAGGGCTTTAATCTTACATATTTCGCCTTCTTTGTAAAAGCAGTTGCTCAAGCATTAAAGGAATTCCCAATGCTGAATTCAATGTGGGCGGAAGATAAAATTATCCAAAAGCATGACATCAATATTTCGATTGCAGTAGCAACAGATGATGCCCTATTTGTGCCTGTTATAAAACACGCAGATGAAAAATCCATTAAAGGAATTGCTAAAGAAATCCATGAACTTGCCAATAAAGTTCGTACAGGTAAATTGGCAATGGGTGACATTACTGGTGGTACATTTACTGTTAATAATACGGGAGCATTTGGCTCTGTTCAATCGATGGGGATCATTAATTACCCACAAGCAGCGATTCTTCAAGTGGAAAGCATTGTAAAAAAACCAGTCGTTTTACCAGGTGGAATGTTTGCTGCACGTGATATTGTGAATTTATGTTTATCATTAGATCATCGTGTGTTGGATGGACTTGTATGTGGTAAATTCCTAAATAGAGTGAAAGAAATACTCGAAAATACAAATAAATCTTCAACGTCAGTCTACTGATGACTCGTCGGAAACCTGCTGTATAAGGGTTTCCGATTTTTTTTATGCTTTTCGAGTCGCAATTTGTCATGTAGAATAACAAATAGAAACTACTAAGGGGGGAAGCTGATTAAGCGTCCGCATGTCAAACAACATGAAAAATATTGAATTTGAAAAACCAGCCTATTCAGACTGGCAAGATGCAGCAATCAAAGCTTTAAAAGGGAAACCATTTGAGTCACTATTTTCCAAAACAAATGAAGGTGTTACATTACAGCCGCTTTACACGCAAGAAAGTTTAGTAGCTAAGCTTGGAGAAGAGCTTGATTTACAAGTTGCCACAATCCGTTCCCTACAAAATAGTCAAGCGTTTCAGGTGGCACAGCAAATTCACGCTGATACAAGTGAAGCATTTTTTGCACAGCTTGAAGATAGTTTAGCGCGAGGCAATGAAGTGATTACAGTGGATAGTCGTGTGAAGTTTGATTGGACAGAAGAAGTATTGGTCAAATTAGCATCATATTTCTCAGAATATTCATTTAAAATTACTATTAAAAATACAAAAGACCCATTATTAGCAGTATTTGACAATATTGCAGAGGATCAACGTGAAGCAGTTAAAGGTTTCATTGTTTCTAAGGACCCGATCTCTTTCAACGCATTTCCGAACGTGCGCTCAGTCAGTGCTGACACGACCGTTTATCACAATGAAGGTGCCAACGCAGTACAAGAGCTAGCCTATGCACTTGCATTAGCAGCCAAGTTTGCGGAACAGGAAGAAAGCTTTGAAGCATTCTCGAAGAAGTTTTTTGTAATCTTTGCCATTGATACACAATTCTTTACGGAAATTGCCAAACTTCGTGCTTTTAAAGTACTTTGGAAAGCGTTCTCATCCGCTTATGGTGTGACAGACAGTGTAAAAATCCCAACGGTTGCTGAAACATCACTAAGAAGCTTTTCTAAATTAGATGTGTATGTCAATTTATTACGTTCTTCCAATGAAGCGCTTTCTGGTTTAATTGGTGGAGCTGATCTCTTTACTGTTCATCCGCATGATGTGTTAACGAAGCCTACGGAACAATCGATTCGTATCGCTCGGAATGTATCATTAATATTAAAAGAAGAAACAAATGTTTTGAAAGTGACAGATCCAGCAGGAGGCTCTTATTTTATTGAGTCGTTAACAGCAGACTTTGTAAAAGAAGCGTGGGCATTATTTTTAGATATCGAGGCTGCTGGCGGGATGGATGAATATATAGCGTCTGGCAAGCTTGCGGAAGAAGTGGCAACCACTTATCATACTCGAATCAAAGCTGCATCAACACGTAAGCAATCATTAATTGGAACGAATATTTATGCAAATCCAGCAGATGTACTTGAGCAGGATACAAACCCATTATTTGCTGATATCAAACGTATTGCTGTTCCATTTGAGAAGTTGCGTGCAGAAATGACAGCAGCTGATGTGAAAACAGGTATTTTAGCATTAGGGTCATTAAAAAGCTCTAAGCCACGTGCAGATTTTGTAGCTGGTTTCTTAAATACAGTTGGTCTTGTTCCAGAAAAAAGTGAGCCAGTGGCAACTGCTGAAGAGGCGATTGCTTGGTTGCAGGCTACAGAGGCTAAGTATGTTGTAATTGCAGGCAGTGACGATGATACAAAGGCACTTGTACCGGCTATTTTAGCTGCACAACCAGCAAATGTGCTTATAGATGTTGCAGGTAAATTTAAAGATGAAGAAGAAGCATGGTTAGCAAATGGTTTAAACGGCTTTATTTTCGCAGGACAGAACATCATTGAAAAATTACAGTCCGTGTTTGCGAGCATGAAGGAGGTCCAACGATGAGCAAGCCTAATTTTAATGTAGTAGAAATAGAAAAAGTGTTAACAGCTGAAGCCCCACAAGCGTCTGACGACAAGTTTATGACAAATGAAGGGATTGAAATTAAAGATATTTACACGAAGGAAGATATTAAAGATGCGAAACATTTAAACGATGTAGCAGGTATTGCACCTAATACACGTGGACCATACCCTACTATGTATGTAGCACGTCCTTGGACCGTTCGCCAATACGCAGGTTTCTCAACGGCTGAGGAATCCAATGCCTTCTATAAACGAAATTTGGCAATGGGGCAAAAAGGTCTTTCTGTAGCGTTTGACTTAGCGACGCATCGAGGCTATGACTCAGATCATCCACGTGTAACAGGGGATGTAGGGAAAGCTGGTGTTGCTATTGACTCTGTTGAGGATATGAAAATCCTTTTCGATCAAATACCGTTAGATCAAATGTCCGTTTCTATGACAATGAATGGAGCAGTTTTACCAGTTCTTGCCTTCTATATTGTGGCAGCTGAAGAGCAAGGGGTAACACCAGACAAATTAGCAGGTACAATTCAAAATGATATTTTAAAAGAATATATGGTGCGTAATACATATATTTACCCACCAGCTATGTCAATGCAAATCATCGCAGATATTTTTGAATATACAGCGAAATATATGCCAAAATTTAACTCTATTTCAATTTCTGGTTACCATATTCAAGAAGCTGGCGCAACAAATGACATTGAGCTTGCCTATACGTTAGCAGATGGCTTGGAATATGTACGTACAGGATTGAAAGCAGGAATTGATATCGATGCCTTTGCACCTCGTCTATCGTTCTTCTGGGCAATCGGTATGAATTATTACATGGAAGTAGCTAAAATGCGTGCAGCACGTCGTATTTGGGCACAAATGATGTCAACATTTAATCCGAAAAATCCGAAAACATTAGCATTACGTACCCATTCTCAAACATCGGGCTGGTCTTTAACGGAGCAAGATCCATTTAACAATGTGGCTCGTACATTATTCGAAGCGAATGCATCTTCAATGGGACACACACAATCCCTCCATACCAACGCACTGGATGAAGCGATTGCACTTCCAACAGATTTCTCGGCACGTATCGCGCGTAATACACAGTTATTTTTACAAGAGGAAACAGCGATGACGAAAGTGATTGATCCATGGGGCGGTTCGTACTATGTGGAGAAACTAACAGAAGAAATTACGCAATCCGCTTGGGCATTGATCGAAGAAATTGAAGCACTTGGAGGGATGGCCAAAGCGATTGAAACAGGACTTCCGAAAATGAAGGTTGAAGAAGCCGCAGCCAAACGCCAAGCAAAAATTGACTCTAAAACAGAAACCATTGTAGGAGTGAATAAATATCGCTTAGCAAAAGAAGAGCCAATTGACATTTTGGATATTGATAATACAATTGTTCGTCAAAAACAAATTGAACGTTTAGAAGCGATGAAGGCAGCACGTGATGAAGCAGAAGTTCAAAAACATTTAGCTCGCTTAACAAAAGCTGCTCAAGATGGTGAAGAGAACTTACTAGCTGTGGCGGTGGATGCAGCGCGTGCGCGTGCCTCTTTAGGTGAAATTTCTGATGCTATCGAGGCGATTTCTGGTCGTCATAAGGCCGTGATTCGTTCTATTTCAGGTGTTTACTCTGCCAATTTCTCAGATGAGGAGCAAATTGCGGAAGTGAAGCAAATGACAGAAGAATTCCTTGAAAATGAAGGACGTCGTCCACGTATTTTAGTAGCAAAAATGGGACAGGATGGACATGACCGCGGTGCCAAGGTGGTCGCAACGGGCTATGCTGATTTAGGCTTTGACGTAGATATTTCACCATTATTTATGACACCTGCTGAGGCTGCTCAAATGGCTGTTGAAAATGATGTCCATGTCATTGGTGTATCTTCACTAGCAGCAGGTCATAAAACATTAGTGCCTGAATTAATTGCGGAGCTTGAAAAGCTAGGTCGTGAAGATATTATCATTATTGTTGGTGGTGTTATTCCAGCGCAAGATTATGACTTCCTTTACGATGCTGGTGCAGTAGCCATTTTTGGACCAGGTACAGTGATTCCTGTATCTGCACAAAAAATTATTGAAGAAATCTACAAACGTTTAGGCTATGAGGAAGTGTCTGAATAATGGACAAAAACAAAGGAATGGAAGACAGTGCGCTATTTGTCATGGACGGAGTCGAGGCAACTCACGACGGTATGCAGTATGGCACACCTAAAAAATTCCGAAAGAAAAAGGCAGACAATATGAATGTAGGAGAGCTTGCTCAACAAGTACGTGTGGGCTCTCGCACACATTTATCAAAAGCCATTACCCTCATTGAAAGTGCCAACGCTACTCATAAAGTGCAAGCACAAGAATTATTACAGGAGCTTCTTCCGCATACAGGAAATAGTATTCGAATTGGCATTACCGGAGTTCCAGGAGCGGGAAAAAGTTCATTCATTGAGGCTTTCGGAACAATGCTTTGTGATATGGGAAAACGAGTAGCTGTTCTTGCGATTGATCCAAGTTCTTCCTTATCAGGTGGGAGTATTCTTGGCGATAAAACACGCATGGAAGAGCTCGTTAAGAAGCCTACTGCATTTGTTCGCCCATCTCCATCGGCAGGTACCCTTGGGGGTGTTCACAAAAAGACCCGTGAAACAATGTTAGTTTGTGAGGCGGCAGGCTATGATGTGATTTTAATTGAAACGGTTGGTGTAGGGCAAAGCGAAACCTACGTCCGTGGGATGGTTGATTTCTTTCTACTCCTTGTGTTAACAGGGGCAGGAGATGAATTGCAGGGCATGAAAAAAGGCATCATGGAATTAGCGGATGCCATTGTCGTGCATAAAGCAGATGGCGATAATGTTCGTTTAGCCAAAAAAACGGTTGCAGAGTATAAGCAAATTTTGCATTTTTTACAGCCCGCTACACTCGGTTGGATGTCTACAGCAATGCCTGTTAGTTCATTAGAAAAACGGGGACTTGATAAGGTTTGGGAGACAATTGGAGATTTCAAGCAAATTGTTGAAGCCAATCACTATTGGGCTACTCGTCGACAACAACAAACAAAAGAGTGGTTTCAATCGATGATTACCGACCATTTAATTGATCAATTTTATGGGAATCCACAGCGTAAAGCACAGGTACTGCTACTTGAACGTCAAATTTTAAGTGGACAACTGACTGTCACACAAGGTGTCGATCGTTTATTTAACGAAGAGCAGGAAGACAAGTAAACGAATCTTAGTATTCAACTGAATTGTGATGAGCAAGTAGGTGCACAAATTCGTTGCAAACTGCTATGATAAGAGATGGATGAGCGTCAAAAAATTTTTATAGGCAATCATGCTGAATGGACGCGAACTTGAAAGGAGCTATCGCTATATGAATATGGATTACGATTTATTTATGCAGGAAATTTTAAAAACAGCACGTGCTGAAATTGAGGCAGCGGGTTACGAACAACTACAAACACCAGAAGCTGTTGAAGAGGCGTTTACTCGCCCAGGTACAACATTAGTAATGGTGAACTCAGTATGTGGTTGTGCGGGCGGTATCGCTCGTCCAGCAGCGGCACAATGTGTTCATTACGATAAACGTCCCGATCATTTAGTTACAGTGTTTGCAGGGCAAGATAAAGAAGCGACTGCAGCGGCACGTTATCATTTTGGAGAAGATCACCTACCTTCTTCACCATCTTTCGTTCTATTAAAAGATGGACAAGTAGTTGCAGAAGTTGGTCGCTATGAAATTGAAGGGCATGACCCAATGTCCGTTGTGACCAACTTACAAGCAAACTTTGAAGAATATTGTGATGAGCTTTAATTCTATTCTTGCATAATAAAAATGAATTCAAATGAAGTAGAAAAGCCTCATAGATCACAGAATCTATGTAGGCTTCCTACTATCATCATGTATAGATAGTTTCATTATTATTAAAATTTTTGTAATATTGGCTAAATAATTAGCTAAAAGAGTGAAGAGTACTAAACGATAGGAGGCAGTCGGCCTGAAGAAATTTTCAATCGGCTATCGAACTTTAAAAACAGCAATTGGTGCGGCCATCGCTATTGCCATTGCTCAGTATTTTGATTTAGCCTCGTATGCATCTGCTGGTATTCTAACCATATTATGTGTGCAGCCAACGAAAAAAAAATCTATTCATGCAGCTTATACACGATTGGTCGCGAGTATTGTGGCAATGCTTTTTGCCTTTGTAAGCTTTGAATTTTTTACTTATCATCCGCTTACATTAGCAGGCATGCTCCTGTTATTCATTCCAACCATTGTATCATTAAAGGTAGCAGATGGATTTATTTCTAGTGTTGTAATTATAATGCATATTTATGCTGCTGAAGGTTTTTCATTAGCACTTGTTTATAATGAATTAGCGTTGATGGCAATCGGTTATGGCACAGGGATTGCCATTAATATGTATATGCCAGACATACAAAAGGAATTAAATTACTACAGAGTTAAAATTGAGGAGCTATACAGCAAGATTTTTTTAGAAATTGCCACCTATTTACGTCAAGGAGACACGCTATGGAATGGACATGAAATCATTGAAGCAATCCGAACGCTAGAAGAGGCAAAATCATTGGCGTTTAAAGATGTTGAAAACCATTTTATGAGACTTAAAAATGATTACTATGTGTATTTTGATATGCGTGAGCAGCAGCTAGAAATTATCGAACGAGTATTGCCAAAAGTGACGACACTACCTGTTATAGTACAAGAGGCTGAAATTGTGGCAGATTTTTTACAAGACCTCGGTGAGCATGTTCATTCGGGGAATACGGCAAGTCATTATCGAGAAAAATTAGAACATGTAAAACGTGATTTTTCTCAGCTGCCTTTACCGCAAAACCATGAACAATTTATCGCTCAAGCCGCTCTCTATCAGTTTATCGAGGAGATGGACAGGTATTTAGAAATAAAGCAGTCATTTAAGGGCTTAAAGGCTAAAAAAGAGCGCCCACAGTAACGTGGACGCCTCGGGCTTTGCCTTAAACTAACATGGATAATCCGAATGCTAGAGATGAGATTAGCATAATCGCGATCATGCTATAAACAACGATTTTTTGAAATTTTTTATTACTCATATGCTCGTTCGCTCCTTCTTTTCTTATAAATAGTTTAGCAAATCTGAAAAATTTCTCAAGTAGTAGAGTTTTGACAAAAAAATCTGTAAAATAGAGTATGTACCATAACAGAAGGAGATGTCACCATGGAGAAAGTAGACCATATTGGGATTGCAGTGCGCGATCTTGATGAACGCATTACATATTATACAGAAACTTTAGGCTTAAAGTTGATGAAAGTAGAAGAAGTAGAATCTCAACAGGTTCGTGTGGCATTTATCGACGCAGGTAACGTGAAATTAGAGCTATTAGAACCAATGAGTGATAAAAGTGCCATTTATGGATTTATTGAAAAACGTGGAGAGGGAATTCACCATGTTGCCTTCGGTGTAACAGGAATTCGTGAGCGTATGGCAGAGCTTCGTGAAAAGGGTGTACGTCTATTATCGGAAGAGCCAGGACCTGGTGCTGGAGGTGCAGAGGTTGCATTTATGCATCCTAAATCCTCATTCGGGGTGTTATATGAATTATGTGATAAAAGTGGAAAAGGGGATAAGTGATCATTATGGATATGTTCGACAAAATCAATGACTTGTATGACCGTAAGACTGTAATTGAACTTGGTGGTGGCTATGAGCGCATCGAAAAACAGCATGAAAAAGGGAAATTAACAGCTCGTGAGCGTATTGATTTGCTACTAGATGAAGGGACATTTTTCGAAATCAACCCATTTATTACTCACCGTACAGTAGACTTTGGGATGGATAAAATGGAAGGCCCTGGTGATGGTGTAGTTACTGGTTTCGGTAAAATTAACGGACGTCCAGTATACTTATTCTCCCAAGATTTCACAGTGTTTGGTGGGGCGCTTGGTGAAATGCATGCCAAAAAAATGGCGACAGTGATGGATCTAGCTGCTAAAAACGGTACACCATTTATCGGTATTAATGATTCAGGTGGTGCACGTATCCAAGAAGGTGTTCTGTCTCTAGATGGCTACGGTCATATTTTCTACCGCAATGCGATTTATTCAGGCGTGATTCCGCAAATTTCTGTTATTATGGGACCTTGTGCTGGTGGAGCGGTTTATTCGCCAGCTATCACAGACTTTATCTTAATGGTGGATAAAACATCTCAAATGTTCATAACAGGACCTAAAGTCATCGAAACTGTAACAGGTGAGAAAATCTCTGCTGAAGATTTAGGTGGTTCAAAAGTAAATAATGCGGTAAGTGGGAATGCTCATTTCCGTGCGCCATCTGAAGAAGAGGCAATTGAAGAAATTAAAAAACTATTAAGCTATTTACCACAAAACAATAAAGAAAAGGCACCTCGACAAGCTCGACCTGAAGGGGATGACTACCGTCCAGAAATCGTGGATACAGTGCCAATCGAAACAACACGTCCATATGATGTTCGCAAAGTAGTTGAGCAGGTAGTGGATGAAGGTTCATTCATGGAAGTACATGCAGAGTTTGCGAAGAACGTAGTAGTTGGTTTTGCACGTATTGCTGGTGAATCAGTAGGGCTTGTTTGTAACCAACCAAAAGTACTTGCTGGTGGATTAGATATTGATTCTTCTGATAAAGCAGCTCGTTTCATCCGTACTTGTGATGCGTACAATATCCCAATTATCACATTTGAAGACGTATCTGGCTTCTTCCCAGGCGTTAAACAAGAGCATGGCGGTATTATTCGACATGGTGCAAAGATTCTTTATGCGTATTCAGAAGCTACAGTACCAAAAATTACAGTGATTTTACGTAAAGCTTATGGAGGCGCTTACGTTGCTTTAAACTCTAAATCAATCGGTGCTGACCTTGTATTTGCATGGCCAAATGCTGAAATTGCTGTTATGGGTGCTGCTGGCGCAGCAAACATCATTTTTGCCCGTGAAATTGCGAAATCAGATGACCCAGAAGCAACACGTGCAGCAAAAATTGAAGAATATAAAGAAAAATTCGCCAACCCGTATGTGGCAGCATCTCGCGGCATGGTAGACGATGTAATCGATCCACGAGATACACGTATGAAGCTGATTCAAGGACTGGATATGCTTTCAAATAAACACGAAACACGTCCTGAGAAAAAGCACGGGAATATTCCTCTATAAAATGAGTACAAGCCTAGTAGCTAATGAGTTGCTAGGTTTTTCATTGCTAAAAAGTGAAACATTTTTTCTTGCCATCCGTACTGATATAGTAAGAGGAGTTGAGATGAATGGAATGGAAGCAATTGCAAACAGAGCAAGAAAAGATTCATGCACAACTAAGAAAGGCATCAAGATTAAACGAGCAAAGCGAATTATTGCATAAGCAGATTCACTATACACAACAGGAAATAGACAAACATACGACAGCCCTCAACCAAATTCGATTAAAACTTGATAAATTGGATGGCTTCTCATTTATGAATATGATTCGTACGTGGACTGGACAACAAGATGAACTACGCGCTGAAAAAATTGATAAAGCAGCAGTTCTTGAATTAAAGATTAGTGAAGCGAAGAAAATGCAAGCGGATTTAACAGAAGATAGTGTTCAAGTAACCAATAAGCTAGCTCAATTTGATGAAATGGCGTTACAACAAGAACTTCAACAAATCTATGCGAAAAAGAAAAAGTACTTACAGCTTCATGATGTTGCTCAGGCAAAGAAGCTAGAGCATTTAGCACATGAGGAAATGGTAACAAAGCAACTCATAACAGAAATTCAAGAGGCTGAGGAAGCGGGGGAAGTAGCTCTAACAAAGCTAGGGCAAGCAGCAGCTTCTCTTCATTCGGCTAGTGGCTATTCCTCCTGGGATACTTTCTTTGGTGGCGGGCTGATTGCCACTCACTTAAAGCATGATGCACTCGATCAGTCAGAAAACTATTTACATCGGGCTCAAAT
Organism: Lysinibacillus sp. FSL K6-1151; assembly: GCF_038630755.1. Lineage (NCBI taxonomy): Bacteria > Bacillati > Bacillota > Bacilli > Caryophanales > Bacillaceae > Lysinibacillus > Lysinibacillus sp. FSL K6-1151. The sequence continues at coordinate 2,854,687 of NZ_CP152040.1, read as the reverse complement.
CGCGTTGCAACGTTTTCATAATGAATTATTGGATGTTCATGAGATGTCAACGAAATCGCTGCATGTAGAAACAGATGGGTTTGTGAAGTTTGCTGACTACTTCTTTGATGATATTTTTTCTGCATGGTCTGTCCATTCTAAAATTTCAACAGCAAGAGAACAAGTTTCACGGGTTCAGGACGATGTACATAATACCATTTGGCGCTTACAGGATAAACAAAATAAAGCAAATAACTACCTACAAGCTATAGAAAAAGAAAAAGAGGCTATTGTCAATGCCTAAGGAAAGTCTGAGAATTTTTCATAGTTTTGGAAAATAAAACTACCACAGAACTTTTGTGAAAGATGAAAGTGGATTTTCGTTGCAGGCCGCTTGCTTTCCTGTGAGCGAGTACCAGGCCGCTTCCTTCGCTACCGCTCCGTTTAGAGGCTCGCCTGTCTCGCTATCCCACGGGAGTCAAGTAGCCCTTCACTCCAATCTATAAAAATATTTCTTTATTAGTAAAGGTTTTCAATTAAAGAGAAGGTATTCACTACTCTTTATGGAGGGGTGTTGTCACACATCACTTCTCCACATTGAAAATAGAAGCCTATCCTTTCTCTAATAAGACAAATAATGGGCTAAGGAAAAGACACTTTTGCACATGGTTGATTGGAGTGGCGCCAGCGTCACTCCTAGGGGATTTAGCGTCATAGGTGAGACCCTGGAGCGAAACGCAGTGAGTGAAGCGGCTCAACGGACGCCCCCTGGAAAGGACGCTGGCGGAACGGAAATCAACCCCTCGCCTTGCTAAAGGTTCTTTTTCTGCTATTGGCATCACCTTTTTTCAACAATATGGGAAAGTCTGAGAATTTTTCTCAGACTTTTTAGTTTGGTAGGATTGTTCAATGATTTCAACTCTTCTGACCTTGTGCTAAAATAGTACATATACTATAACGTGGCAAAACACGTAAACTAAGGGAGTTTTACAACATGACAAGTCGTTTAGTAGAAGAGTTTTTTGAGCTCGTTCAAATTGATTCAGAAACAAAACATGAACAAGTAATTGCACCAATTCTTGTAGAAAAATTAACTGCACTTGGTTTTACAGTTATCCAAGACGATGCTCATACGCGTAATGGACATGGAGCAGGTAATATTATTGCTACATTAAAAGGCACATTAGATGTGGAGCCAATTTACTTTACGTCTCATATGGATACAGTTGTTCCAGGGAAAGGTATTAAACCTTCTCTACGTGAAGATGGTTATATCGTATCAGATGGCACGACGATTTTAGGTGCTGACGATAAGGCTGGTCTAGCAGCACTTTTAGAGATGGTAAAATGTTTAAAAGAGCAAAATATTGCACATGGAGATATTGAATTTATTATTACGGCTGGTGAAGAAAGTGGGCTTGTTGGAGCAAAAGAGCTAGATCCAACCATGATTAAGGCGAAATATGGCTTTGCAGTAGACAGTGATGGGAAAGTGGGAGGCATCGTGACTGCAGCACCATTCCAAGCGAAAATTTTTGCGAAGATTATTGGCAAAACGGCACATGCAGGGGTGGCTCCTGAAAAGGGTATTTCCGCTATTACAGTGGCATCAAAATGTATCGCTCAAATGAAGCTAGGTCGTTTAGATGAAGAAACGACTGCAAATATTGGACGTTTTGAGGGTGGACAAGCGACGAATATTGTTTGTGATGAAGTGACAATTTTAGCAGAAGCGCGCTCTATTGACCAAGCTAAATTAGATGCACAAACAAAGCATATGAAGGAAACTTTTGAGCAAGTTTCGGCTTCACTAGGCGCACGTGCTGAAGTAGAAGTGAAGCTGATGTATCCAGGATTCCGTGTAACAGAAACAGATAAAGTAGTTCAAGTAGCCATCGCAGCTGCACGCAATATTGATCGTACACCAACATTAGGTATTTCAGGTGGCGGCTCGGATGCGAATGTGATTGCTGGCTTTGGCATTCCTACCGTTAATCTATCAGTTGGCTATGAAGACATTCATACAACAAATGAAAAAATACCAGTAGAAGAATTAGAAAAATTAGCAGATTTACTTGTAGAAATCGTCAAAGAATCGGCGAAAAACTAACAGTCAAATAGAAGGATGTGACCGCATGGAAAGTGTCAAAGCAGTCGTTTTTGCTTGTGGGACAGAGGAATACGCAGTGCCTGTGGAGCAAGCAATTTCAATTGAAAAATTAGAGCATGTAACACCTATCCCTCATTTACCTAATTATCTTTTAGGCTTTACAAGAATTCGTGGTGAGCTTGTACCTGTTCTTGATTTTGAACGAATATTGTACAACCGCTCATCTAATACAGCAACTGCTCGTATTATTGTTTTAAATACAGACGTGGTTAATTATGGATTACTGGTGACAGAAGCTCGAGAAATTCTTGATTTTGATGATTCAGTACTTCAACAATTGGGCCTTGTTAATTACAGTAAAACACGCTACTTTACGGCTGTAGCTAATCTTGAGAACCGTATGATTACTTATGTCGATCCAAAAATATTGGTCAATTCATTAGATGGCATTCGTGAGATTATCGATTATTTACACAAAATGCTTGAAAATGAAAAAGAAAACGTGGAGGCATAGGCACTCTAAGTTTTCTTAGTGTTGAAAAAACAACACAATCACTAGGATTTTGTGTACGGCGAAAAGGCTTGTCGCTGACGCATTGCTTTCGCGCAGAGCAAAACCTAGGGGCTAGCTATTCCATATTCCACGGGACTCAAGTAGCCTTGTTGTGACTAATCCCTTCACATTTAAATAAAGGCATAAGATAAAGAAAAGACACCTTTGCAACATGGCGGAACGGCTATCAACCTCTCGTCTCACCAAATGTTTATGGACATCGTCTTTTTTCATAGGTTGACAATATGGTCATAATAAAAAGCCCTTCCAGCAAACTGGGAAGGGCTTTTCGTTTGTTATTAAGACAGTCGACCACTGTAGTCTTCAAATTTAAATTCACGAATGACTTTACTGCCTTCTTCATCGTTATAAGAAACGATAGAAGGTAAGTTGACACCATTAAACATATGGTTTTTAACCATAGAATAATGAGCCATATCTGTAAAGACAAGACGATCGCCTGGTTTTAGTGGTTGATCAAATGAATAATCACCAATTACATCACCAGCAAGACATGTAAGTCCGCCTAAGCGATACGTATGCGCGAATTCATTTGCTTGACCAGAACCGATAATCATTGGACGGTACGGCATTTCAAGTACATCAGGCATATGACATGTTGCTGACGTATCTAAAATAGCAAGGTCCATGCCATTTTTTTGAATATCAAGTACTGTAGCGACTAAATAGCCTGTATTAAGTGCTACCGCTTCGCCTGGTTCTAAGTAAACAAGCAGGTTGTATTTTTCTTGAATATAGTTAATGATGTTAACAAGTTTTTCGACATCATAATCTGCACGCGTAATATGATGGCCACCACCGAAGTTTAACCATTTCATTTGATGTAACACATCACCAAATTTTTCTTCTACTACTTCAATAATACGTTCTAACGTGTCGGAATTTTGTTCACACATCGCATGGAAATGTAAGCCATCAATGCCGTCAAGCTGTGATTTATCGAAGTTAGCCAAAGTTGTACCAAGGCGAGAGTTCGTGTAGCAAGGATCGTAAAGTGCTGTTTCAATTTCAGAGTACTCAGGATTCACACGAATACCACATTCAATTGTTTTTCCAGCAGATTTTACTTTCTCTTTGAACTGAGCCCATTGGTTAAATGAGTTAAACACGATGTGATCCACATAGCCTAGAAGCTCGTCCATTTCATGCTCAATATAAGCAGGAGCATAGACGTGTACTTCCTTGCCCATTTTTTCATAGCCTAGACGTGCTTCATGCAAGGAGCTAGCAGTAATACCTGCTAAATATTCCCCAACTAATGGGAATGTTGAATGCATGGAAAAGCCTTTCAGGGCTAGTAAAATGCGGCAGCCTGTACGATCTTGAATTGATTTTAAAAGCTCAAGATTTTTTGTTAATAATCGCTCATCCACTACATAAGAAGGGGATGGAACTTTTGAAAAATCAATTGGTTTCATCGGCTTAATTCCTTTGCATCTAAATCAAGGTCAAGTAATTCTGGGTTATGACTTTCTTGCCATGGTAGACCCCATTTATTTAGTGCATCCATGAATGGATCTGGATTGAAGTCTTCTACATTCCAAACACCTGGTTTACGCCATTCGCCATTCATCACAAGCATAGCACCGATCATAGCTGGTACACCTGTTGTGTAAGAAATCGCTTGTGAACCCACCTCGTTATAGCACTCTTCATGGTCACATACGTTGTAGACATAATACGTTTTTTCTTGCCCATCTTTTAGACCGCGTATGATACAACCGATATTTGTTTTACCTTTTGTACGTGGTCCAAGAGAAGCTGGATCTGGCAATACCGCTTTAAGGAAGTGGATTGGTTGAATCATTTGACCTTCAAATTCGATTGGTTCAATAGATGTCATACCAACGTTTTCTAATACTTTTAAGTGTGTTAAGTATTTTTCAGAGAACGTCATCCAGAAACGGATTTGTTTTAAACCTTTGATATTTTTTGCAAGTGATTCAAGCTCTTCATGGTATAGAAGATAAATATCTTTTGGTCCGATTTCTGGAAGGTTATACACTTCTTTTTTCTCAAGTGGTGCTGTTTCAACCCACTTGCCTTCTTTCCAGTAACGACCATTCGCTGTAATTTCACGAATGTTAATTTCTGGGTTAAAGTTTGTTGCGAAATGATAGCCATGATCTCCCGCATTCGCATCCACGATATCAATATAGTGAATTTCATCAAATTCATGTTTTTGAGCATGAGCTGTGAAAACGCCTGTTACACCTGGATCAAAACCGCTACCAAGTAATGCAGTTAAGCCGGCTTTTTCAAACTTCTCTTTATAAGCCCATTGCCATTTATATTCAAATTTTGCCGTTTCAGGTGGCTCGTAGTTTGCAGTATCCACATAGTGCACACCTGTCGCTAAGCAAGCATCCATAATCGTTAAGTCCTGATAAGGTAATGCCACGTTAATCACAACATCCGGTCCGAAAGCTTTAATAAGCTCAATAACCTCTTCTGTATTATCCGCGTCTACCTGTGCAGTATGAATTTTTGTTTTTCCGCCGTCTAGTTTTTCTTTTAGAGCGTCACATTTTGAAACAGTTCTACTTGCGATACAAATTTCCTCAAATACGTCCGAATTTTGAACACACTTGTGTACCACAACACTGGCAACTCCGCCAGCTCCGATAATCAATGCTTTACCCAATTGTCTACCCCCAAGTTCATATAAAGTATTGTCAAACAAGCTGATTATACAGAAAATTGATATACTACTCAATCATTGTTTTAAAAATTTCTACAAAAATTTTTATTTTACTACAATAATTAGACGTAATCAGAGGGGAATACCTCGAGAAAGTAGCTAATTGTGTATGAAAAAGACTAATTTATTGAGCTCATTTGTAGATTTTGTTAGATGAAGTTGTTCAAACTAATCTAGCCTCTCATCATAGAATTTCATGTGCTTTATTTTTCTCACCTTTTGAGCTGTACATAAAAAATCCCTTTCACCCTATAAGGTAAAAGGGATGTACAGCATAATAAAATCAACTGCTTTCAATCGTTTTAGTGTGTCAAAACAGGCTAATTTTATGCTAATTATTTCAAAAAGCGATTGGGTATCTGTTGTTTTTCTTCTCCCCATATATAAAAGAAAACCACAAGTAATGTACTTAAAAACCCCATCACAAGAGCATACGTACTGAGGGCTACATGCACTTGACTTTGCATAGCATAAATAAAAATAGCTCCTATCGTTAACAAATTTCCTGTAACAAGCGATATAAAATGAAAGCGTTTATTCATAGCAAGCCCTCCTATTAGATGATAAGGTAATGCTCCATGATGAAGAGAGTTCGCTTCAATTATCGCATAATTCAGAACTTTTATCCATCGCTTTTATTATATTAGTAATATTAAAGATGCTTTTTAAATACATCTTTTTGTAGTATGATTGAGGAATAATAGGGAATATTCATAGATGATTATTAGAAAGGGGAGAGGATGAATGGTGAAATTACGCAATTCATTAACTTTTCAACTTGGGACGATTATTGCTGGTATTTTAGTGGTGATGCTAGGGATTACGTCGTTCGCTACATACATAACTGCTTACAATAAACTATATGATGCTGCTGGCGTGGAGGCCTATGGTTGTGCCAATATCACAACAGGTTTAATTGATCCAGCATTAATGGACAAGGCCATTCAGGGCGATCAAGATGCACAGGTGCGTATTGGACATGATTTAAACTGGACAACGGGCCATAAGGACATTTTTCAAACGCAATATATTTTAGCACTCGATGGCACATTATTAGCGCTGGATGAACATTTAGCTGAGGAAGGTCTCGCACCTGGCGATTCATTTTATTTAGATAAAGAAGCCATTGATATGTTGCTGACACATAAGCATCCAACATACTCACAGCCCTATAATTTTGCTGGTATGGATCGCTTATCAGGCTATGCACCTATTTTTAAAGACCATGATTCTAGTAAAGAAATCATTGCAATTAGTGTCATCGATTTTGATGCCAATATCGTAAAAGAACGAACGTGGGATGTCGTGCGAAATGGTATCTTAATAAGTATTTTCCCTATGCTTATTGCTTCGATCATTACAGGCTTTTTAATTCGTCAAAAAGTGAAACCGATTAGTGTGCTAATTCAGCAGGCTAAAGAAATTGCGAATGGGAATTTAGCTGTACCTGAAACAAAAATTCATAGTAAGGATGAAGTAGAGGATTTAGCAAATACCTTAAATCGAATGACCGCTAATTTGCAAAATATGATTATGACGATGCGCTCCACTTCAAATACTTTAGCTAATAACTCAGATGAAACCGCTTCCACGTTGCACGATATGAGTAATACGATTCAAGGTGTTGCGAACAATATCGAAGAGGTCACAAGTGCTGTGACGGAAGGGATGCATCATGCTGAAAATGCGACAGATGTTCTGACATCTTTAGCAGAGGACCTTCAAATGATACAGCACAATGCCAATGACAGTGCTGAGAATGCTCGACAAACAATGAAATTAGCAACAGAGGGTGAGCGACTGGCGAAGGATATAAGTAATGATATGGCATTGATTCATAACGGTTCAGGTGAAGTTCGACAAACAGTCGAAAACTTGGTCACATCAGCAACCAAAATACAAACGATTACTACCTCTATTGCTACTATAGCCTCCCAAACGAATTTACTAGCTTTGAATGCTTCCATCGAGGCGGCTAGAGCAGGGGAGCATGGGAAGGGTTTTGCCATTGTTGCTGAGGAAGTACGCAAGCTTGCCGAGCAGTCCAATCAAGAGGTTTTACAAGTCGAACAGCTAATTCAAGACATTATGAAACATGTTCAGCAAGTGATGACATCTACGAATGATAATACGCAATATATCGAAAAAGGCACAGAGACAGTGCGTTTAACCGCGCAATCTTTAGGCAATATTTCCACAGCAGTAGCCACAACGGTAGAAGAAATGATTATGCTTTCTCATGCTATGACCGCTGAAAATGAAAAATCAGCTCGTATTGTTCAAATGATTCAACAATTAACAGAATCCATTAGAGATATAGAAGAAACGATGAATATGATTACGGTAGCAGCACAGCAAACAACAGCAAGTATTGATGAGGTAGCACAAGGTTCTAATGAAACAAATCATATGGCTCATACACTTGAACAGCATGTAAAAGCGTTTAAATTAAAAGAATTGTAGAAAGATTAGGACAAGTTGTCTTTTGCTTCTATTGCGAAGATGGTACACTAGCTATAAGATTTGTCTTTTGTGAAGTGGAGGATTTAAATGGTGGTAAAACAACTGGATGAGCAAGTTCAACAAGTTAATGACTTATTTTTGAGTGGACAGGTAAAGGAAAGCTATCAACTGGCTAAAAGAATAATAATGAATCATGCAGTGGTTGAAGAGGAGGCCTATCAATTCATCCAACAGCATGTGGCCATGCTAGAGGCGAACGGGTATGCGAGTATGCCTCACCCCACTGATGAAAAGGTGAAACAAAGTGTAGAACGCACAGATGGTTCTTATCCAGAACGAGATGTTCTCACGGCTTATATTGGGAGTCAGGATGATGAGCAATTTGGAAAAGTAATCGATGAATTATTAGCAGGGTCTATTGAAGCACAGGCGAATGCTTATTATACAATGGCGGAATACTTTGTTCTTGCTGAAGAACGAGACAAGGCAACAGCACAGTATGCAGAGGCAATCAAATTGCAGCCCAATAAGGCGCTCTATTGGGGAGCTTTTGCCCAGTTTTTGAATCGTCAGGAGGGCAGCCCCTATCTGGCATTACGATTAATTGAAGAAGCTATTCTACTAGATGGGATGAATCCACGTTGGCACTATATTCAAGGCAATATTTTTTTACAGCTAGTAGCAGCGACGAAAAATTTAAGCTATTTACCTGCCTTAGAAGAGGCGTGGAACAAAGCTGAAAAACGGTGTAGCGCTAAGCAAGTTGCATTGAAAATGGATCTTGTAAAGTCACGTGATCTGTTAACACAATGGAAAAAGCAAATGCTATAACGATTAAAAACTGTCTAGCAAAGCATTAATAATTATTTGATTTTAAGTATATTTATGCTATCATAAAAAGATAAACGGACGTATGAAGCTTATCGATTACATGAAAGAAGTGTTTTTTTGAGTTTATATGTAGCGTATGTATTGGTAGGACTTGCCATTGCCATGCCTGTAGGAGCTATTACTGTAGAAATGACAAAGCAAGGACTCAAAAATGGTTTTATGCATGGCTGGGCTGTAGGGCTTGGTGGCATGACCATTGACATTGTATTAGTTTTTGCTTTATACATGGGACTAGCCTCTATTTTGGCTATGCCGATGGTCCAACTTCCTATGTGGATTATTGGAGCAGGCTTTTTATTCTTGTTAGGCTATGATTCTATCAAGAATGCAGACCATGATATTACATTAGCAGGAGAAAAAGTAACCAAATCGTTTTTTGCCTCTTATTTTAATGGCTTATTGGTCGCAATTTCGCCTGGTAATCTTGTATTTTGGGTCAATGTATTTGGTGTAGTGCTAGCTAAATCTTATGGACAAGGACAGCCGACAAACTTTTTAATTATTGCTGCTGGCGTTCTTAGCGGTATTTTACTCCACGACATCGGTTTGCTGACCATTGTGTCAGTCACTCGAAAAGCTATGAACCGTAAGATGATTAAGACATTTACAATTGTTGCAGGATTCTTATTGATTGGTTTTGCTGGTTATTTTATATATGAATTTATTCAAGCAATTAAGATTTATATATGAAAAGTGCGATCTTCTAGATCGCACTTTTTTTATGGTACCATCAGTGCTGCTTGATGCTCATGGATACAGGCGATAATTTCTTCCGCTACTTCATGCGCTAGCGATAGTTCTGAAGTAAAGCCCACACAGGAGCAATTCATTTCACCTAAAATATAACCATCTTCTCCAGCCTCATTCGTATCTAACATAAAGTCAGCCGTCCAAATCAATGGTAAATCATAATTGCCTAATAGGTTCGTCACTTGTGGGAGTTGTGCTAAAAAATTTTGTACGAGCTCTTGCCAATCTGCAGGCTGGTCATAGCGATATTGGGCACCTGAGAAGAGTGTGGCGCTAAAGGCATCCTCAGTATCTGCCGGTTTTTTATGTACTACATAAATAGGACGGTTTCTTAACATGAATAAGCGAATTTCACCTTCTGTAATTCGCGGAAGAAATCGCATATCGATTAACATACCATTCATCCCTGTAATATACTGCTTACAAAATGTCATGAACTCGCCAAGCTGCCAATATTCAACATGATTATCTTTCGCTTCTGTACATTTGATTTGTGCATTAAGTGGCACTTCAGTGATGCCCTTGGCAAGCGGATTCACCAATTGTACACGCCAAATACCTTCACCAGTTGAACCACGATTTTGCTTCAGAACACGTTCTGTCGAAGCTAAGGAGATAGGGAATTGCTTTTTGAATGCTTCTATAGTGTAGTAGGCATATGTATCATCAGGTACTAAATTCGTTGATGTAAGCTTTGATAGAGCGTCTTTCGAGCCGTAGCTAATCATCGCATCAGGATGTGGCATTCCGATAATTCCAGCCTGGCACAGCTCTCGTAGCATGGTAAAATACGCTTCCTCATGCTGTAAGTTACCAGGGTTTATACGCGATACATAGGCAACACCATGTTCCTTCACATAGTCAAAGATTTGCTGTTTTTTTGTGACATCAAAAAATAGCACCTCTGCATCTTGCCCACGTTCCTTTAGGGCATCCACCATCGGTAGGGTGTCTGGGCGATAGCCGTCGGGTCCTTTATCTGTGCCACCCTCAACCTCGAAAAAAATAACTTTTTTATCCATAAAAATACCTCCTTTTGTCTGCTATTAAATTCAGTATAGTAGACAAATCAGGAAAAAAGATAGATGAAATATGTAAATTTTATGTATAAATTTATATATTACTAGTCCTGTTTTAGGAGGTATTTACTATTGTTTTCGGGACATTTTGAATAAGTTACGCTTCAACCTGTTTTTTCTGAAAGACTGTGAGGTATAAAATCATAAGAAGAATGAGTAATGTGCCTATAAACTGATAGCCCCCAAAGGTAATTTTTAACCACCAGACACTCGTAATAACAGCCATTAATGGTTCAAGGCTTCCTAGTAAGCTTGACTCCTTAGGGGAGAGATAGTGCAAACTAGCAATATAAAACCAAAAAGCGAGCATTGTGCCAAAAATAATGATAAAGAGAAAATAAGCAACAGTGGAAAAGGTCCAATTTGATACATCAATCGCCCAAGGTGGATGGAAAATACTCATTACTGCCCCACCGATAATCATTGACCAGCCAACAACTAGTAATGAATGAAATTGCTGCAAAAGTGGAATCGCATAGAGAGTATAAAAGGCAACTGAAAGCCCTGATAACACGCCCCACAGCACAGCCATAAAAGGAACTGATAAGGTTGAAACGGAGCCATTTGTTAATAATAAAAATGTTCCTACAAGTGTAAGTGTGACGGCAATCCCATCTTGTTTTGTCAATGGATTTTGCCTCGTTAGTAAAAAATAAGCCATGATAAACAGCGGTGCTAAATATTGTAATAAGGTGGCTACTGCAGAATTACCAATCGCGATAGACATCATATAGGTATATTGGACAGCGAGCATGCCGAGTAAACTAAATAAAATTTGTTTAAAAGCATTCTGTTTCGTGCGCCATATGGCAAAAATTGAGACATGACGGTAGGTTATTTTATAAATAGCTAGTAGCAGTAGGCCAGCCAAAAGTAGCCGACTAGATACAAGCCAGCCCACTTCTATATCGTCTTGTTGGAATAACCTTTGGGCAACGGTCCCACCTATTCCCCAAAAACTTGCCCCTAATATAACAAGAAGGAAGCCCATAGTACGATTTCTTTGGATGATTTGATTCATTTGTTCACATCTCCTAAAATATCAATATAAGGTGATTATAAAGGAGAGAATTGCAAATAAATATCGATTTAATCGTATAAAAATATCAATATATTGAGGTGTTAAGGATGCCGTTGACGCATATTAAAATAGCAAAGGATTTACAAGAATTAACGCTGCACGGGACAAAAGAATTTCCCGTTGCCTTGTATGAAACGGTCATGCAATTAGAGAGGTTGGATTTCCTACCACTCCATTGGCATAAGGAAATTCAATTTGTTTATTTAAAAAGTGGACGAGCTCAGTATCGAGTAGGGGGAGATGCATTTATTTTAGAACAAGGGGAGGGGCTCTTTATCAATGCCTCGGTATTGCATGAAGCGAAGCCTTATGAAATTGAACAAGCTTTGATTTATTGTGTCAATGTGGACCCAATGCTGATAGCTGGTCATGAGGGCAGTATCTTTGCCCCAAAATATGTTGAGCCTTATATCACAAAAAATCGAGTGCCTTATGTCAAGCTGACGGGGGAGTTAGCACAGAAAATAGCATCGATTGCAGCATTGATGCGGGAACAAGACGTATTTTTTGAATTAAAGTTTTGGAGAGAGCTCCTATTCATTTGGGAATCGATGCTAACTCAATCCTTGCTGACAGAAGAAATGATGGATCAATCCTCCATCGTACAGCATGAACGAGCAAAAGTAATGTTGGATTTTTTACATGCACATTATCAACAAAAAGTAACGTTAGAAGATTTAGCAAGTCATGTCTATATAAGTCGCGCCGAATGCAGTCGCTTTTTTAAGAAAATAGTGGGTATGACGCCGTTTAGCTATTTATTACAATACCGACTGCGCAAAAGCATAGAATTATTGCGGAATGGTGAGCTATCTATAACCGAAATAGCTGGTGATACAGGTTTTAGTACGGTCAGTTACTATATCGAAAAATTTAAAGAATACACTGGCTACTCGCCACATGTTTACCGTAAAAAGTTTCTAAGTGTGAAAAATAATTGAACATGTTTGGAAAAAGATCATCTTTTATACTCAAAATATATACAAAATTAACCATTTGAAATAAAGTAAAATTAGCAATAAGGAGGGGGATAGGGAAGGATGGTTTTAAAAAGTAAGCAAAATATATGGCTAGGCTTGTTATTAATCGTGTTAGCCAGCAATTATACACTCTATAACACTGGATTGGGTGTATCCATTTTACCAATCGAAACGAATGGGGTTGTCATGGGGTCATTGATCGACTTTATTGTGGTGATGCCCGTATTATGGATGCTTTATAAAGGAAGGTTTTCGTTCAAGCACGCCATTTTATTAGCCGCATCAGGCTGTATTGCCGCACGCTTTATGATTCCCATGGAGCATCTTCAGCCATTTGTGGCTGTGACATGGGCAGGTTTTGTGATGGAATCAGTTATTATTTTATTAGAAATTGTCGTACTAGCAACACTCGTGCGCTATTTGCCCCAAATCCTGATGGAAGTGCGTAGGAGTTCATTGCCAGATCTCTTTTCATTTTCAAAAGCTGTAGAAAATCATGTACCCAAGCATGCTATCATTCAGATGATTTGTGCGGATATGCTAGTGCTATATTATGGTTTTGCAAGTTGGAAAAGACAAGAACGTCAGGGCTTAACTTTACATAAAAATTCGAGCTACATCGCTTTTCAACTCATGATTATTCATGGCATTGCCATTGAAACGATTGGTATTCACTGGTGGCTACACGAAAAATCAATAGTACTTTCCATTGTTTTGCTCCTTTTTAATATGTATTCAGTGATTTTCTTTTTAGCGGATATGCAGGCCATTCGTTTAAATCCTGTTTACGTAACAAATGATACATTGTATTTATCTCTTGGACTAATGAAACGAACTGCCATTCCATTTGCTCAAATTGCAGCAATCGTGGAAGATAAGGAGCAGCTAGAAGGAAAATTATCAAAAGATACGATTGATTTTATAGCCCGTGATTTTGCTGAAGCCTACCCACAATTCATTTTGAAAATGAAAGAGCCTGTAGAAGTGACATTTATGCTAGGAATAAAAAAGCGCTATAATCAAGTAGCCATCAAGGCTGATCAAGTACAAGAGTTTAGACAAATGCTTGAACAAGGAATAACAAAATAACTATCCTAAAACGGGTGCTCCTAATATGCGTGCACCCGTTTTATGAATCGCTCAAAGTAAGTCTGTAAAAGTAAGATGTTCCATTCTATAAAGATGGCTTATGTATAGCCTGTAAAAATAATAATATTATTTAACCAAATTTTAACCTTCGTTTTTTATAGTATTTCATATACAAAAGTAGGAGGAAAGGGAATGTAAAGGTCGTGTCCAAACTAGATAGAGCTTTGTGAAATTTTCTGAGTATTGAATAAAAGGTGAAGAACCTTCAATAGAAAAATAGTATAATAAGCTTATACACTAATATACAATTTCTGGATGTATCTTAAAGATTTACATTCTTGTATACCTCATTTTAATGTGCTTGAAAAACAACCTCGATTTTTGGCATAAATGTATAAATAGTGATTTAGTTTCGTTGGAATTCTAATTAACAAATGAAGGTAGTATAACTAGATAGAAGAGGGGGTTCGTTTGTGAATGATTGTATCCTTTTGCAGTCTAATCAAGATTGGCACTTACAAAGAATGTATATGAAGAAATTTAACAATCTGGTACTCGTAAAAAGTATTCATCAAAATTCTGCTGAGACAAGAGCCAAACTGCAATATGAATTTACCTTGTTTTCCAATGAGCAAAATCCTTGGCTATTGAAGCCGATTGCTATGGATTATATAGATAAACAATATGCGATTATCTATGAAAATTTTAATGGTGTGCCCCTAAAGCAACTCGGAAATAACCTTATTTCTTTACATCAATTTCTACTAATAGCGATTGAGCTTGTGAATATTTGTATTAAAATGCAACAAAGTAATTTACTTTATTTGCACCTTCATCCTGATCAAATATTAATCAATCCAAATTCGTTCAAAATAAAATTATTAAGCTCCGAGTTTAGTTCGAAATATGATGCAGAATCGCCAGTTGTAATTGAAAATCCCTATGAAAGACGGGATCAGTTACCTTATTATGCACCTGAACAGACGGGCAGACTTCATTTAGATGTGGATTATCGTACGGATTTATATGCACTTGGTATGATTTTTTACGAAATATTGGGCGGTCAATTACCTTTTCAAGCAAAGGATGCTGTAGATTTAATTTACGAAATCTTAACCAAAAAGCCAGAATCCTTGATGAACCTTCAAAATAGTTGTCATCCTCTCCTTTGGAAGATTATTGACAAGCTTTTAGCTAAAAATCCGGTTGATCGTTATCAAAGTGCAATGGGTTTGAAAGAGGATTTGCTCTTTATCCAACATAGACTTACGGCAAATAAATCACTTGACGACTTCCCACTAGGTCAACAGGATTTACAGTTGAATTCGGGATTGTCTACTAAGCTTTACGGCAGAGAAGAGCAATTTGCAGAGCTTTCCTCTCACTTTTATCAGGTCACAAAAGGTGATAAAAAAATGGTCACTATTTCAGGGCAAGCAGGATATGGAAAATCCAAGCTAGTACAAGAGCTGAAGGGTGAAATTGCGGCGGCAAAGGGCTATTTTATTGCAACGAAGTATGAGCAATTACAATTAGAAAATGACTATACCATTGTGGTTCATCCGTTAAGAAATTTATTGAAATTGGTTTATATGGAAGGTGAAAAATCTGTACAATTATGGAAAAAATTATTCCAGGAAGTCAAATTAGTTGTGACAGATGAGCTTATTCATTTATTACCTGAACTCAAATGGTTTGTGAAGGAAGAAGTAGGCTTTCAAAAGGAGGTTCGTCAAAATACAAAACAGCTCCATTCCTATACGTTTATTTCGATTCAAAAAATTTTATTAACATTTGCAATACAAAAGAAACCGGTTGTATGGTTTGTTGATGATTTGCACTGGGCCAATCAGAGTACGCTTGAAATTATGGCACAAATTTATGAGCAGCAACGAGCGGGGTACTTTATGATGATTGGGACATTCCGAGTGAATGAGGACAGCACAGAGGAAAAAAGTGAGCAAAGAACCACTGTTTTTTCCAATTGTCACCATATTCCTTTACCCCTTCTTCAGGAACAACATGTGCAGCAATGGCTTGAGGCATCTTTCAATGCTCAGCCGCAAACGATACAGGTCATTGCTAAACAATTATTTAATTTGACCAAAGGGAATCCACTCTTTGTAAAAGAAGCGTACCGTTCACTCCAGCAAGATAACACGATTTATTTTAATACGACAACAAAAGAGTGGCAGTTTAATCGTCAGAAATTCAATTTATCTCGTTTAAATAACGAGCTACTTGCTTTCATTGAGAATAGAATGGCTAATTTAACGACCGATGTCCATGCTATTTTACGACTTGTCGCATGTTTTGGTCAGCGTTTTGAATTTAGTGATGTCTTAAAGCTTGTCTCCCTACCTGCTCAAACATTATTGAAATATTTAGAAACACTTGTGGAAAATGGTTTTATTATTCCGTTAGATGCACATTATAAATGGGCGAGTACATTTGAACATGAAGGAATTTTGCATACATTTTCGACAAAATTCCAATTTGTCCATGATCGTATTCAGCAAGTAGCCTATCAAGAAATTCCGTTACAAAAGCGCATCAAGCTGCATTATCAAATTGGCCAATTACTAACTGAGAATTCTCCAACGATTGCAGACCATGATCGTTTAAACGAAATGGTTATGCATTTTAATTACAGCCGGCAATTATTGACGAGGGAAGAAAAACAGAAGTTGTCTCTCTGGAATTATCAACTAGGAATAGAGGCTAAAAGAATAGGGTTGTTTGATAATGCGCTTAAATTTTTTACAACTAGTAAAGAACTATTAACACCGGATCATTGGATAACTAGGAGAGAACTGTCTGTTAAATTATATGCGAACTTAGGAGAATGTGAATATATTGCAGGGCACTATGAACGCTCTGAACTACATTTAACAGAAGCTTTGCAGCATTCAGAGACAGTGTTAGAAAAGCTGATGATTAATAATTTAAAAACGATATTATATATTGAATCTGATAATCCTAGTATTGGTCTAGAAGCAGGCTTGGCGGGGTTACAAGTTGCAAATTTGAAAATTACGGCAGCTCCTAAAAAATCACAGCTTCTCAAAGAATATCTATTATTAAAATTAGCATTGCGACATATGTCTGACCAGGATTTATTGCAACAATCTGCAACAAATAGTAAGGAAATTGATCTATTAATTCATTTAATTATTAATATGACGGCAAGTGCTTTCCTGTTAAATCCTAACTTAACGGGCATTCTTTTAATGAAAGGCATGCGCCTACAGTTGAAGTATGGTACGACACCGAAAAGTGCCATGGTATTGATTAATTATGCCATGCTTTTAAATGCGGGATTTGGCAATATAAAAGAAGCTGCTCGCTTTGGAAAACTGGCCATCACCGTTGCCGATACGCAAGAGAGTATTTATATCAAAGGACATACTTATTATGTGTATGGGGTGTTTATCAGCCATTGGACAGAGCCGTATGAAGCCAGCATTCAATATATTAACGAGGCTCAACAAAAAAGCCAAGAGCTCGGCTTATATCATTTAGTATCCTCAGCCTCTTGTTTTACTGTCGCTATTCGACTTATTCAGGGGGCTTCCATTCAAGATTTACAGCAGGAAATTAGGCGACAACAAGATGAATTTTCCATACATGCAAGTACTTTATCGATTGATTTTTTAGCTGAAATGGGAGGATGGATGAATGCTCTGCACGATCCACATCATCCTGTACATTGGGGGTACTCCTTTACGATACAGGATCAACCTGCTATTAAAATCATGCATTATTCAGTACGTTTACAAATGTCCTTTTTATTAGGCGATGAAAAGCAAGGAAAAGCGATTTTGATAGACTTAAAGGAATTAAGTAAAGAAACCTATACATTACCGATTTCTACCGTTTATTATTTTTATCGGGCTATGTGGCAATTTCATTTTCTGCAGCGCCTCAATGGTGAAGCACAAGAGCGACACTTATATCTATCTGACATACAGCAAAGCATAAAAAAATTTAAAAAATGGGCCAGTTATTCTCCTGCCAATTACGAGCATCTCTATATCTTATTAATGGCAGAAAATTACCGTTCCAACAACAAAGAAAAAGATGCTGAGCTCTATTATGACCGAGCTATACAATTAGCAAAAATGAATGGCTTTATCCAAGATGTGGCACTTGCTTATGAACGAGCAGCAGACTATTATCGCGCCAAACAGCAAATGAAAACAGCAAGACACTATATATTAAATGGTATTCAAAGCATGCAAGCATGGGGAGCCGAAACGATTGCTAGAAGATGGGAAAGTGATTATCAAGTAAATCGCCAACCAGAAAGTCAGCGTAGACAATCACTCACGTTTGATATGATGACTGTATTTGAGACGACCCAATCTTTTGCAACAGCCATTCGCATGGAGGATCTCCTGCATAACATATTGTTTTCCCTGTTAAAGCATGTAGGGGCAGATAGTGGTTACTTTATTCATAAACAGCAGCAGCAACTACTGGTGTTGGCAAAGGCAGAAGCTGCGGAAAATGCCTTTACGCTGTATGAGCAACAAAAAATAGAGGACTTTAGTGCGAATATGCAGTCTATTATACGCTATGTTCTTAAAAGCAAAGAACATGTGATTATTCAAAATGCTCAAAAGACACAGCATCCTCTTTTATCTTATTCAACGGCGAAATCTATTCTTTGCTTACCGATTGTTCATCAAAATGAAATTATTTCGATTTTATATTTTGAGAATACGTTGCTGACAAATGCCTTCCATCCATCTCATGTCCAGCTTCTGAAAGTCATAGCTGCTCAAATTGCCGTATCTTTTGAAAATGCCAAAATATATGGGGATTTAGAAAAGCGAGTACAGCTACGTACAAAGGAATTGGATGAAACCAATCGGCACTTGAAAAAAATGAATGAACGTTTAGAAAAAAATGAACTGGAACGCAAAAAACTTTTGCATAGTATTTCTCATGAGCTACGTTCCCCACTAACCTCTACTTTAGGATATATAGAATTGATGCTTGAGGGCGTTATCGTGGAGGAAGCGGCTAAAGAGAAATACTTACTAAGAAGTAAGGAAAGGCTACTATCATTAAACAGCTTAATTCAAGACTTGTTTGATTTAGCGAATCTAGAAGCGGGTAGAGCAGAATTTTCTTATACAGAGGTAAAGGCAAAGGAATTATATCAACAAATGGCAAATCGATATAAGGATGACATCAAACGGTCAGGATTAACCTATAGTGCTCACTTTTATGGTCATCAGGAAGCACAGCTACTGATTGATGAGACAAGAATCAACCAGGTGATTGAAAATATGATGACTAATGCGATGAAATATACATCAAGTGGTGGTATTCAATTGTCCATGCATGTGGAGGACAAGCATTTGATTTGTTCGATAGCCGATAGTGGTGTTGGTATTGCTGAGAGGGATTTACCTTTTATCTTTGATAGCTATTATCGAGCTACCCATATCCATGAACCCGATTCACATGGGATCGGATTAGCCATTTGTAAGCAAATTGTGCACCAGCATAATGGCGAAATTTTTGTTGAAAGCATTGAAAATGAAGGAAGCATATTTAGCTTTACATTACCATTAGCGAAAGTATTGGTAAATAGTTAACAAGAGTGATGAGCCTTATCTTAATGCTCATCACTCTCTTTTATAGACGAATTGATAGCCAAATCCTCTCACCGTTTGAATCCATTTTGGTTTAGAGGGGACATCTTCAATTTTGCGCCGAAGGGTACTAATATGGACAGAGACAGTTTTCAAATCGGTGACACCGTCATAGCCCCAAACATGGTCAATGAGCTGGTCAACACTAATCACTTGATTTGCATGCTCCATTAGAAAAAAGAGGAGCAGTTTTTCCTTTGTGAACAAGTTTAGAAGCTGACCATCTTTATAGACGTTTTTCTCGTCAAAATGAATAGATAAATTATCAATATGTACAACATGATTTTGCTTAGATGGGATTCTTCTTTTTAAATTGGCTTGAACACGTGCCAATAATTCTTTCGGAATAAATGGCTTTGTTATATAATCGTCTGCCCCAACCTCAAAGCCTTCAAGCTTTTGTTCAATTAAATGATTGACGGTCACAAAGATGATAATGGCATCCGATACTTCTCGGATTTTTTTGGCTAGCTCAAAGCCTGTACCATCCGGTAAATTAACATCTAACAAGATTAAATCGGGTTGTTGCGTGCCAACGAGATGCCAACCAGTGGATAGGGAGGGTGCCTTTAATACTGTATAGTTAGCATTCACTAGCGTTAGCGATAAAACTTCCATAATATCTATGTCATCTTCTACTATTAAAATCTTCTCGTTCACCATATCACTAAATCTCCTTCCTATTATAAAATATACCAACTTTTATCTCGGATGGGAAAGAGAAGGTTTAGCGCTTGTGTCATTTTAACACTGCCATATCCTATAGAGCAAAGCAATCAAGGAGGACTGTTTATGGCTAATAAACAGCAAAAGGCTGGGGCAGAACTCGATTATTTTGAAAAATAGCGAAAATAGATAATAATTTTTTCGCCTCATTGAGTTAAATATTTCTTCCTAAATCAAAAAAATGTCAGACCGATTGTATCTTGGTCTAACATTTTTTCTTTTTGCCCCAGCCTCCTCCAACATCATGAATCGAGGTGTGCGATTGCATTTAGCATGTCATCACGGACGGCCTCCCAAAATTGCTGTTGAACATCGTCACAATACGTGTAAAGCTCCTTATGTTGTATATGCTCATAGAGAGCAGCAATAGCTTCTTGATGAAAATAAAGGCGATGATTTAATCCTGCTCGTTCTTCTTCGATACAAAATAGCTTATAGATATCAGCTAATCGCTCAAACTTTGCTAATTTTTGTGTGATGGTCTCATATTGTGTTTGATGAAAGCGTCCAACAGATGAGGTCATCGAAATCTTAGTTCGATGCTCCATCTGTAATGTGCGAAACTCCTCAAGACGTATCGCCACACGATACCAAAATTCATAACGGGTCGGTAATTCTTTTAGTTCATAGGTCAGTAAAGATTTTAAAATTGAATGCACTTGTTCATATGTATCGATGATCTTCTCGGATTCTTTAAAAATGCCAAACATACAACCACCCCCATACAGTGTAATACTACAAGATGAGATGAAACTCCTTTCAATATCAGCGTTATTTTCAATCCTTTTTATTTTATGAATAAGTAGCCTCGAGTAGGATTTAGGAGGTAATGATTTAGTTTTACATAAATTATCGCAAAATTCCCTTTTTAAAAACGAGTTTCTTAGAAAATGCAAATAGGCATTTACAAAATGAAATTAAATGTGTTAACTTTTATATTGTTATTAGTTAACGCAAAGAGGGGGAGGTTAACAATGCGACATTTTTGGGTTGTAGGCACAGATACGGATGTTGGTAAAACGATGGTCACTACTATGTTGATGTGTCATTTGCAAAGGCAGGGTTTGCAAGTCACACCCTATAAGCCCGTGCAAACAGGTGAGGTATACGAAAATGGGCATGGCTATTATCATGATACAGCTATGTATGAAAAGCATTCTTTACAAAAGCTGCAACAAGAGCATATTAATAGCTATTCATTGAAGGAAGCGGCATCACCGCATTATGCTGCCAAGCTAGAGGGACAGTCAATTGATGTCAAAGAGCTATTACAGCAAATTCAATTTTTACAAGATGCTTACGATATCGTGATATGCGAGGGGGCTGGTGGGCTCTTTGTTCCTTTCACTGCTCCAAATGGTACGACTCTGCTTGATGTTATTGTCAGTAGCAAGCTGCCAGTCGTGTTGGTCACAAGGACATCACTTGGGACGATCAATCACACATTGTTAACGATAGAGGCATTGCGCGCTCGTCAAATTGATATTCTTGGCATTGTCTTTAATGGAGACACGGGTAGCAGTATAGAACAAGACAATATACAAACAATTTTACAGTACTATCCTATACCTTATGCCATTATTCCACAGCTGAAGGACAAGTCACAGCTAATGGATTATGCCATGACACACACTACTTTGTTTGAAAGGCTCTTTCACTATGAATCAAGCATTAACTGACTTGCAGGCAAGAGATTTACGACATGTTTGGCATCCGTGCTCACAGATGAAGGATTACGAAGCATTTCCGCCAATCGTCATAAAAAAAGGGCAAGGTGTGTGGCTTTATGATGAACATAATCATCGTTATTTGGATGCTGTATCCTCTTGGTGGGTTAATTTATTTGGACATGCCAATCCGCGAATTAGCCAAGCTTTAAGTGAGCAAGCATTTACATTAGAGCATACAATTTTCGCTAATTTCACACATGAACCAGCCATAAATTTAGCTGAAAAATTAGCAGCTTTAGCACCTCAAGAATTACATAAAGTCTTTTTTGCAGATAATGGCTCGTCTGCTATTGAGGTGGCATTGAAAATGAGCTTTCAATACCATATGCAGACAGGAAAACCAGCGAAACAGCGCTTCCTCGCTTTGACAGATGCCTATCATGGGGAAACCATTGGTGCTTTATCGGTAGGAGGGGTAGGGCTATACAATGAAGTATATCAACCTCTTTTATTAGATACTGTTCGTGCCAAAGGGCCAGATTGCTTCCGTTGCCCATTTCAGGAAGAGCCAACAAGCTGCCAAGCGCCATGTAGTCAATTTGTAGAGG
Source organism: Lysinibacillus sp. FSL K6-1151 (assembly GCF_038630755.1). Taxonomy (NCBI): domain Bacteria; kingdom Bacillati; phylum Bacillota; class Bacilli; order Caryophanales; family Bacillaceae; genus Lysinibacillus; species Lysinibacillus sp. FSL K6-1151. The sequence goes on along the minus strand of NZ_CP152040.1, from coordinate 2,832,320 downwards.
AACAGCTTCAAGCACATCATGAGGAAATTACGGCCGTTATTATTGAACCGCTTATTCAGGCCGCAGCAGGTATGAAAATGTATCCACCTATCTATTTGCAGCGCTTGCGAGCATTATGTTCACACTATGAGGTCCATTTCATCGCGGATGAGATTGCTGTCGGTTTTGGTCGGACAGGTACGTTATTTGCCTGTGAGCAGGCGGACATCACCCCAGATTTTATGTGTTTATCAAAGGGATTAACAGGCGGTTATTTACCGTTATCTGTTGTCTTAACAACCGATCAAATCTATAACGCTTTTTATGACGACTATGGAACGATGAAGGCATTTTTACATTCACATAGTTATTCAGGCAATACCTTGGCCTGTCGTGTCGCACTTGAAGTGTTAACAATGTTTGAAGAGGAGCAAGTGATGGAGATGATTCAACACAAAGGACAACAAATGCGAGAATTAGCCATGGCAGCCTTTCATGATATTCCGTATGTGGGGGAGTATCGACAAGTTGGTTTAGTGGGAGCTATTGAACTTGTCGCCAATCGACAGACAAAGGAACCATTCGCTAGTGAGGAACGGATCGGCTATCACATTTATCAGCGAGCTTTAGCAAAAGGTCTACTCATCAGACCTCTTGGCAATGTTTTATATTTTATGCCACCCTATATTATTTCTGAAGAAGAAATGTCCTTCATGATTCAAACAACGAAAGAAACGATCGAACAGTTTTTCCAAGATAGGGGGGCTAAGGTTGGTTAAGCGACATCAGACATTAGCACTTGTCATGATCGCCATGTTTGCAGCACTAACAGCGATTGGGGCGTTTATTAAAATCCCATTGCCTGTTGTACCGTTTACATTACAAATTGTTGTTGTATTTTTAGCAGGGTGTTTGTTGGGTAGTCGGAATGGTTTTTATAGTCAGCTTGTCTATATCGGTGTGGGCTTAGTAGGCTTACCTGTTTTTACACAGGGCGGTGGCTTTACGTATGTCCTACAGCCAACATTTGGTTATCTAATTGGCTTTGCCCTAGCTGCCTATGTCATTGGGTTCATCATTGAAAGAATAGAGAACCCAACGAAAAAGCATTTTATTGGAGCAACGATTATAGGACTTATCATTATTTATATGGTGGCTATTCCTTATTTATATATAGCATTAAATTTCTGGTTAGATATGAAATCAAGCTGGTCACATGTTTTTGTCATCGGCTTTTTCAGTAGTATTATCGCTGATGTTTGCTTAGCAATAACATCAGCCCTATTGGCAGAAAGAATGTATAAAGTATTTCATTCGGCAAGAACTGTGAACATTTCACACGTGGAGGGGGAGAAGATAGGATGAATTATTACCAATTAGCACAAGAAGTAATTGCTGGCAAGATCATTAGCAATGAGGAGGCACTTGCTCTCTTAAATAGTGAGGATGATGAGCTATTACAGCTAATGGACGGTGCTTTTGTCATTCGGAAGCATTATTATGGTAAAAAAGTAAAACTGAATATGATTATGAATGCCAAAAGTGGCTATTGTCCTGAGGATTGTGGTTATTGCTCTCAATCTTCTAAATCAACTGCTCCTATTGAAAAATATCCTTTTATTACAAAAGAGGAAATTTTGGCTGGCGCTAAACGAGCGTTTGACAATAAAATTGGGACGTATTGTATTGTTGCAAGTGGTCGAGGGCCAACACGTAAGGATGTCAATGTAGTGAGCGAGGTAGTTGCGGAAATTAAAGAAAAGTATGGCTTGAAGGTTTGTGCTTGTCTAGGCTTATTAAAAGAAGAGCAGGCACAGCAATTAAAGGCAGCTGGAGTGGATCGCTACAATCATAATTTAAATACATCAGAGCGCCATCATGCCTTCATCACAACCTCCCACACGTATGAGGATCGTGTTAATACGGTGGAGATAGTGAAAAAGCATGGAATTTCACCTTGCTCTGGTGCCATTATTGGGATGAAGGAAACGAAGGAGGATGTTGTCCAGATTGCACGTGCCCTTCATCAATTAGATGCTGATTCTATTCCTGTAAACTTTTTGAACGCGATAGATGGTACAAAGCTGGAAGGAACAAAGGAATTAAATCCTCGCTACTGTTTAAAGGTTTTAGCATTATTCCGTTACATCAATCCGACAAAGGAAATTCGCATTTCTGGAGGGCGAGAAATCAATCTAGGCTCACTTCAGCCACTTGGTCTCTATGCAGCCAATAGTATTTTTGTAGGGGATTATTTAACAACAGCTGGTCAAGAAGCAAATAGTGATTATCGTATGTTGGAGGATCTAGGCTTCGAGATTGAATTAACGCAACAGCAAGAAAAAGCATTTTGTTAAGCTTATGAAAGAAAAATCTACTACTACAGCAAAACCGTACTTCTGTGCGGTTTTTTGCTTTAGGTGGATAGGCAGCGTAAAGTAGTGGATACAAATTGAAAAGTACCGGATAGATCTGATATCACTGGCTGTTTTTATACCTATAAAATGAAGGTTTTCACAAATTGTTCAATGAAAGCGTTTTGAAATTGAACAGTTTGTGAAGAACTTCACATAAAGCTTTCTTTTTGAAAAAAACAGCGTAAAATAAGAATCAAGTAAGGAATTGTTATAAAACAGTTGATAAGTAGTCTCACAAATTTTGGTGGTTGTTATATTACAAAAATAATGGAAGAAGGGAGCTTTTTATATGTGGGTTATTACAGTATTTGATAAAAAGGATGTCCGAATTTTTGAGTATACAAACAAAAATGAGGCAACAGAAGCTTTAGCAAAATTTAAGAAAAATGCAGTGTTAACATATACAAAATAAATTGCTTTTGAGACAGCCCTCTCCTGATAGAGGGCTGTTTTTTATGAACAACAAAAAACCGTATAAGCGCTTATGAAAAGCGTTTATACGGTTGCTATTTTTATAAAATACTTGCTAAACGTTTAATCCCCTCACGGATGACTTCAGGTGTTGCATTTGTATAGTTGAGACGCATTGTATTGACATTCGTTTTAGATGTATAGAATGGATCTCCGGGCACAAAGGCAACCTTTTGTTCCATCGCTTTCTGGAATACATCAAGGGCTGATGTACCATCCTTCATTGTTGCCCAGATGAACATGCCTCCCTCAGGTTTTGTATATTCTACATGGGCAGGGAAAAACTCTTGCATCGCATCAAGCATCGCTTCGGATTGATTTTTATATAATGTAATAATTTTTTTGACATGTTCCGAATAGTCATTACTTGCTAAATAATCGTAGATGATATATTGCGAGAAAATATTTGTATGCAGATCAGACGCTTGCTTAGCTGTTTCAATATGCTGTAAAAGCTCTTTATTTTTTGTAATGATAAAACCAAGTCGCATACCAGGTGTGACCGTTTTAGAGAAAGAACCTAGTAAAATACTATTATCTAATTTTCCAGCACCGATATATGGAAGCGGCTCTCCTTGGAAACGTAACTCTCCATATGGATCATCCTCAATTAAAGCAACATCGTATTTTGCCACTATTTCGCAAATTTGCTCACGCTTTTCTTTCGAGTATGTGAGCCCTGTTGGGTTTTGGAAGTTAGGCACCGTATAAATGAATTTTACATTTGGTTGTTGTAGCGCACGTTCTAACTCTTCTAAGTTAAGACCATCGTTTTCAAGTGTTACCCCATAGAAAGTAGGCTCACTTAATGTAAAGGCTTGAATGGCTCCTAAGTATCCAGGCTCTTCGATGATAATGCCATCGCCTTTATTGATGAGTACTTTACTAATCAGTTCAAGAGCTTGCTGTGAGCCTGTTGTAATAAAGACATCTTCAGCTTGTACATCAAGCCCATGCACGCGTTGGTACTTTGCGGCAATGTACTCACGTAATGGTGCATAACCTTGTGTGGAAGAATATTGAAATAGTCGGCTACCATTTTCCGTAATAGCATGATCTACGGATGCTCTTAACGCATCAATAGGGAAAGAAATGGGATTTGGAAGTCCGCCTGCAAAGGAAATAACATCCTCTGCATCTGTTACTTTCAAAATATTTCGAATAAATGAGGATGGTGTTTTTAAGATTCTTTCAGAATATTGCATAATGATCGGTCCTTTTTTTCTGATTTTTTAAAAATTATATCATTGTCATGGTGTGCATACAATATTATCATTGTATGCAAGACAATTAAACTATTGTATGCAAATTAAGAGAAAGAAGGGCTTAGTGAATGCCTATTAATTCATTTGACGAGTATCCAATGAGTTGGAAGCCAGATATTCGCAATATTTCTGCCCCATTATATATAGCTATTGCGCACCAACTGGAACAAGACATAAAAGATGGAAAGCTAATGCCAGGAACGAAACTTCCTCCACAACGCGAATTAGCTGATTTTTTAGATGTGAATTTAAGCACCATTACACGAGCTTTTAAGCTGTGTGGACAAAAAGGATTCATTTATGCCTCGATTGGCAGCGGGACATTTGTTTCCACAGATGCGGCTAGCAATAAAATGTTACTGCCAGCCAATCATGCAACACCTATGATTGAAATGGGTTCTGTTTTACCAGACAACCTGGTCAATGATGATATTGCACGCTTTATGAAAAAGATGTTGAACGAGCCTAGTTTTAGCAAGCTATTTCAGTATGGTCGGCCTGAGGGCAATGCTTGGCAAAATGAAGCCGTGATGAAGCTATTCGAATTGGTGAATTTTCAAACAGATCAGCCTATTTTGCTCGGTGCAGGGGGACAAAATGCCATTGTGGGCACACTGGCAGCTTTATTTCAGCCAGGCGACCGTATTGGGACAGATCCCATTACTTATGCTGGTATTAAAACAGCAGCCAATATGTTAGGTATACAGCTTGTAGCTATTCAACAATGTCAAGGAGAAATGACCAGAGAAGGATTGCTATATGCCTGTAAAAATGAGCATATTAAAGGAATCTATGTGATCCCTGATTTTCATAATCCAACGACACATACGATGTCGGTGGAGACACGAAAAATGATTGCTGAAGTGGCTAGGCAGAAGGATTTGCTTGTGATTGAGGATGCGATTTATAGCTTTCTTAAAGAACAGCCACTTGCACCCATTGCTTCTTTTGCACCCGATAAGGTTATTTATATCGCTAGCCTGTCCAAGACGCTCTCGCCAGGTTTACGCTTATCTTTCCTTGTGACACCTTCAGCATTAAGGAAAAAAATAATGGAAACGCTCTATAATATCAATATTTCAGTGTCACCGCTCATGCTGGAACTAGCAGCAAGATTGATTCATGAAGGCGTGGCACAAACGATTTTAGAAAAGCACCGAGCATATGCGAAGCAGCAAAATGCGCTTGTTAATAAATATTTAGGCGATTACGACATTTTAGGGGAGGAGGAATGTATTTTTAGGTGGTTATACTTGCCTGATAAATTTACGGGAGTTCAATTTGAATTGCTAGCCTCCAAAGCCGGCGTACAAGTCTATGCAGCGGAACGTTTTGCTGTAGGCAATACAAAGCCAGTGAATGCCGTACGTTTAGCGATTGCAGCGCCAGAAGCTCAACTGGAGCAAGCTTTAATTATTTTAAAGGATCTGCTAGAAAGTAATGGTGATTATGCATTTGTTGACTAAAGGTCATCAAGCGTATAATAAAGCTAAGAGAGAGAAGAGGTGATGGACATGACGCATAAAGGGCGTGTTATTTTTCATGTGGATATGAATAGTTTCTATGCTTCGGTAGAGCAAGCACATGATCCAAGCTTAAAAGGGAAGCCAATCGCCATTGCGGGCAACCCAAAAGAGCGACGTGGCATTTTAGTAACCTGTTCCTATGAAGCAAGAGCGCTTGGCATTTATACAACAATGACTGTCCATGAAGCGAAGCGTAAATGTCCTGAACTATTGTTATTGCCTCCAGATTTTAAAAAATATCGTCAAGCATCCAAAGAAATGTTTACCATTCTTCGTAGCTACACTCCTTTAGTGGAGCCTGTTTCGATTGATGAGGGCTATATGGATGTGACAGCGTTAAGTAAGGAGCAACATGCATTAAGTATTGCCCAGGAAATACAAGAGCGCATTTTAGCTGAGCTTGATTTACCTTGCTCTATCGGTATTGCACCAAATAAATTTTTAGCAAAAACAGCTTCTGATATGAAGAAACCGTTGGGAATTACCGTACTACGAATACGGGATATTGAACAGCAGCTTTGGCATCGAGAGGTTGTTGATATGCATGGAATTGGAGCTAGTACGGCCAAAAAATTAAATGTACATGGCATATTTACGATTGGTGATTTGGCGAAAACGGAAGAGTTTAGGATGAAGCAAATTTTAGGAAAGAATGGTGTGCGACTGCGGGCAAGAGCTAATGGGGTGGATCAACGTATGGTCGATCCTGAAGCGGTTTTTGATACGAAAAGCGTAGGAAATTCAACAACTTTACCTGAAGATGTAACAGATGTCCGTGCACTACATAAAACAATAGAAGGTCTGTGTAAAAAGGTGGTTGAACGACTTGAGGCAAAACGGTTAGCGGGCTCCACTGTAAGTATTCAAATACGGGATGCAAGTTGGCATAATCACACACGATCAAAAACAATGTCTAATGTTCTTTATCGTTTTGAAGATATCTATGACATTGCTTGTGCCTTGTTTGATAAGCATTGGGATGAGTCTCCAGTAAGGCTTTTAGGCGTGACGGTTTCTAATGTAGTGGATCGTAAGGATTACTCGCAACAATTATCGATATTTGATTTTCAAGAACATGTAAAAGATGAACCTATTCTCAAAATCGTGGATGAAATTGAGGGACGTTTTGGGAAGGGGGTTATAAAACGTGGTGTAGATTTAGGGAAACGTTCATCCTATCAATCACAAACAAGCTTTAGTAAGGATTTTTTAGATGACCATGATTGAAAATGAAGGCAGGTGTATACATGCGATACAAAACATATGGAGATGTCCATAATCCTCTAATGCTGTTTATTCATGGAGGTGGAGTCGGTGGCTGGATGTGGGAACAACAAGTTCAGCATTTTTCTAATTATCACTGTGTTGTTCCAGAGCTGTTGTCACAAGATGTATTCTCCATTGAGCAGAGTGCCAGAGAGCTTCTCCAGCTTCTAGAAGAAAAGGCAACTGGAAAGTCCGTCATACTGATTGGATTCTCTTTAGGAGCACAAATCGCTATTCAAATGCTAAGTATAAAGCCTAGTTTAATCGATTTTACCATTATCAATAGTGCACTTGTAATACCTTCTCCAGCTATGGAATGGATGCTTCAACCGTTCATTCGGCTGACATTTCCACTTATAAAAAATAAAACATTTGCGAAACTTCAAGCTAAAGCCCTATACATCAATGATCTTGATTTTGAACGCTATTATCAAGAGAGTGCTACGATGAAAGTAGAGACATTGATTCAAATTTTGAGAGAAAATATGTTGTTTTCCATCCCGCATGATTTTCATAAAGCCCAAGGGAAAATTTTAATAACGGTAGGAGCTAAAGAGAAAAGCATTATGAAAAAATCAGCTAAAGCTCTTGTTCAAAGTCATCCAAATAGTCATGGTGTCATATTGCACAACATTGGTCATGGAGTATCATTAGCCCAACCTGCATTTTTCAACCATTTTGTAGAAAATTGGATTAAGAATGGTCAACTACCTGAGGGGACAGTGATTCAATAGGGAGGCTCCATTATGAATATTCAAACTCATAATGGAGTTGACAGGAAAAGTGTATTTAAGCTTGAAAATAATGAGGATATAAATCTTTATGCTGTAACATCCAGTCCTTCATCTCTACAATCATTTCCTCATAGCCAGGGACAACAAAGGAGAAGTCATTTCTAGTATTCATTAATGTTTTATTGACATTAACGAGCCGATGAGGAAGAATTTTTATGTTGCTGTCCATAAAGTGTTTATTCAATAGTTGAAGTAAGTCGTATTTTGAAATATTCGTAGTATTGACGAGATGATAGAGTCCTGTTAAATCTTCTTGGACAGCCCGTTCAATGGCTTTTGCTAATGTAAGTGTAGTTACTCCAGTCCAAATAGCCCCCGTATAACCGTGAATGGGACCTTTTTGTTGCATAAACCAATTGAATAGTCCGATGCCATCGTTTTTTAAATCAGGGCCAATAATCGAGTTACGAAATGTTAAATGCTTGTTGTGCTCAATCTCCCCCAAGCCTTTTGTGCGATCATAAAAAGTTTCACCGTCTCCTATGCTAGTTTCATAGTAGGGGGCATTTTTCCCTGAAAATACGCAATCAGTACTTAGATGAATCAGCTTAGTTTGTCGGTTTTCTAGGAGAGAGACAATGGCATGCGGTAAATAACTATTCAGCCAAATGCTTTGTGCAGGATATACCGTACAAGCTTCGTTTAAGACACCAATACAATTAATGACGACATCAAAATCATGATCTACTAACAACGACCGTAAAAATATAGCGTCCATCACATCGCCCATTATATGGTTCCCAGATGGGAAAGGGGTTCTAGCGTAAGTTGTCACATCATGCCCTTGTTTACATAAATAGATGGCAATGGTATGGCCAGCCATGCCAGTAGCGCCGAGCACTAAGAATTTCATGGCGTTCCTCCAGTCCAATAAAGAAGCTCTTCTTGAATAAGCGGTAATGTCAATAATTTTTCTTTGATGTCAGCCACACTTAATTGTTGTGTATTGTTGGAGTTATATTCATCGGTTAATGTAATTTTAGGAGAGCCCTCATCGAGGTATTTTCCATAATTTAAATCCCGATTATCTGCAGGGATTCGATAAAAATTGCCCATATCAACGGCTTTTGCCGATTCTTCTTTTGTACATAATACCTCATACATTTTTTCCCCATGCCGTGTCCCAATAATTTGGATGGCATTGTTTGCCTGAAAAATCTCAAGTAATGCTTGAGCTAAATTGGCTATTGTTGCTGCGGGAGATTTTTGTACCATAATATCTCCATTTTGTGCATGTGAGAAAGCGTACAATACTAATTCAACGGCCTCATCAAGAGTCATCATAAAACGTGTCATGTTTGGATCTGTAATCGTTAACGGCTTTCCAGCTTTTATTTGTTCAATAAATAAGGGAATGACAGAGCCCCGTGAAGCCATAACATTGCCATATCTAGTGCCACAAATGAGCGTATGATGAGGATCAACCATTCGGGATTTAGCGATAAACGTTTTTTCCATCATCGCTTTGGATATTCCCATGGCATTGACAGGATAGGCTGCTTTATCTGTAGAGAGGCAGATCATTTTCTTGACACCAGCCTGAATGGCAGCTGTTAGGACATGATCAGTTCCTAAAATATTAGTTTTCACAGCTTCTAAAGGGAAAAATTCGCAGGAGGGAACTTGCTTAAGAGCAGCGGCATGGAACACATAGTCCACATTATACATAGCAGTATGGATGCTTTGAATATCACGGACATCTCCGATATAAAATTTGATTTTACTATGCTGATAGAGCTTGCGCATATCATCTTGCTTTTTTTCATCCCTTGAAAAAATACGAATTTCCTTAATATCCGTATTGAGGAAGCGCTTTAGTACAGCGTTACCAAAAGAGCCAGTGCCTCCCGTAATCAGTAATATTTTATTTGTAAACATTGTATGGTTCATTACACCTCCTGCATGCTTTTATTTCAATCCTCTTTGGTGTAGATCACATTCTGAGTTTTCTCTAGGATAGTTGTACCAGTAAGCAAATTCGTTTGTATATTTACTTGTCGGATTTTTATCCATGAGGGCACAATTAAAATCCCAATCTCCTGCTATATCTTTGCGTATTGTAAATTTTGCATCCCCAATTAAACTTCTTCGAATGATTTTAAATTGTCCGGGTAAGGAATAGCGATTCGATTCATCTTTAATAAAGGCGAAGCCATTTTTAATGATCATGTTGTAATAGTAAACATCAAATGTGCCATCCACTTGTGCTAATACATTGCGAATAGCTGGCAAGTAGTGGTCATCGCTATCGATGATGGCTATATAGTCTCCTGTCGCCTCTGCAATGCAGCGATTATAAGCAACACTAGCCCCAAGGTTCGTTGGATGCACGATGATTTTTAAAGCTGCACAGTTTTTTTGGTAGTCCTGTAAAATGGCTAATGTATTGTCAGTAGAACCATCATCCACAATGATAATTTCATAGGCATATTCTTTAGGAATACTGTCAAGCATTGTTAAGATCCATTCTTCGCTATTAAACGCAGGTGATAAAAAACTTATCTTCATTTTATCCCTCCATTCTTTATCTAGTAGTAGAGTTCTTCTATGTGACTGAGCAGATTCTTTAATACAATATGCGTGGACATAGAGCTATTGTAGGCAATTGCTTGTTTTAGGAAGTTTTTAAGAGAGACGCTTTTCTGTATACGATTTCTGTTTACTAGAGAACAAGCAGGATAGGGGCAAAAATTTACTAAGGTATGCACGTTTAGCAGGAAGGGTCATAAACTAGCTAGAGCGCTTTTTTAGAAAGAGGGATACAATGTCAAAAAGGATCGCATTTATTTGTAGCGTGGAATCTTATAAACTGTCTGATGCACATATTTTCAAAGATTTGTGTCTCGTGCCTATTTTGCTAGGGGAGGAATTAGGCTATGAAGTAAGTATTGTGACAACAGAGATGAATGAAGCCCTTCTTCAACAGGCCTTTCCAACTGTAAAATTTGAGTCCATACCATTTGAGGAGGATTATGTGGCGAATATGAATGCTTATTTAGCCAAGCATGCAAAGGACATTGACATTGCCTTTGCCATAGGGCCGTATCCATCTTATTTAGCCATTTTGAAAACCTATAAGTATTATAATCCGCAAGGAAAAATTTATATGAAGTTAGATGTAAATCGATTTTGGTTACATCGATTAAAATCCTATCCATACTTTTTAGAGCTACTGCAATTATGTGATCTGCTATCCTCCGAATGTGTGTCCATTCAAACCGCTATTCAAGTGTATTCGCAATTAGCGATTAAACATATCCCCAATGGCTTTTATGAGCATTTTCCCACAGCACCTGTGTCCTTTCATGACAAGGAAAATAGAATTTTAGCAGTGGGGCGCTTAGATGCACCAGAGAAGCAAACGATTTTGACAGTCAAAGCCTTTCTAGCTGCCCAGCTTCCAGACTGGGAGCTTCGTTTAGTAGGACCGATGTCTGCCTCCTATCAAGAGGAGCTAAGGCAGTTGCTAGATGGCCATCCAACTGCCGCTCAAGTAACGATGGTAGGGCCTATTTATGATAAGGTGCAATTAGAAGAAGAGTACCGTAAGGCTAAAATTTTTTGTTTAACATCTGTAGTAGAATGCTATGCCCATGTTTTTGCAGAGGCTGCTAAAAATGGCTGCTATATCGTGACTACTGATGTTGATGGGGCTGCCGATATTACAATGCAACAACGCTTCGGTACAATTCATCCGACACATGATTGGGAGGGGATTGGTCGGACATTGCAGCAAGTTGCCACACAGGAATCATTGCTGGCCGATACTTGTGTACAGCTTCAAGCATTTGCTCGAAAGGAATTAAATTGGTGCCATATTGTGAAAAGGGTTGCTGAATATTTAAATGAATAAACAATCCTCTCTCGATTTTGAAGACTATTCTTTTCTTTATACCATTATTTCCTATATAATAAAAACTAGATTCATCATGTTAGACAATCATGGGAAGACACAAGGGGAGACAGGAATGGAAATACGACAAGCGACAATGCATGAACTAGAGGATTTATCAAAACTGTTTGATGAATATCGTCAATTTTATGGGATCGAGCCAGATGTAAGCAGCGCCAAGGCATTTTTACAATTACGATTGGCTTTAAAAGAGTCTGTCATTTTTGTAGCATTGGTAGATGGCAAGATGATTGGATTTACACAATTGTATCCAACATTTTCATCCATCGCTTTACAATGTGCCTATATTTTAAATGATATTTATGTAACAGAAGATGCTAGAGGCCTAGGGGTGGGCAAGGCATTGATGGAAAAGGTTTTTCGATATTGTGAGCAGCAAGGTGCTCGCTATGTCACACTGCAAACGGCGGCTGATAATGTAAATGCACGTAAACTCTATGAAAAGCTTCATATGAAGCAAGATGAATATTGTAATTATGTGAAATATTTTATGTAGGTGGAACTTGCCAGCATCTCGTCTTCGGATGAAGATGCTTTTTTTTATCAAAACATCCCCTAGATAGCAAATAGTATCTAGGGGATGTTGCTTGATGTTACTTATTTAATTTCAAGTGTATATGGTTGTGTGCTTGCTTTGCCATAATACTCACTGACTTCAATATAGTATTTACCAGCTTGTAGTTCAACTGTACCAACTTCAGTATCGCCAGCTCCGTAAAGATCGAAGGTTTTAACGGTTTTTCCGTTCGCATCAATCACTCGGATCACACCATCTAATGCTTTTTCTGTTTGAAGTGAAAAAACGACATCGCGTTTTTGGACATTATTAAACTCAAAATAGTCCTTATCACCGAAAGGAATTCCTGCATTTAAATATTGAGTTGCAACCCATTTATCATCTTTTTTTGTCAGGGCAGATGGTTTTGTTGGTACACCATTCACTAATTCAGAATCTGCATCTTCATCTGCTTGCTGATGGTTGAACATCGTTAAAGTATACGGTTGTACAGACACTTGACCAAGACCCATGCTGTTGACAAGGATAAAATAACCGCGGTCTTTTTTGGCTTTGAAGGATGTATTTACATCTGTTGTTCCACCCATTCCAAGTAATAATTCAAGAATATTATCGCTTAGTCCAAATGGAATTTCTGTTTCCATTTCTTTCGGATCAATTTTCTTATTGCCGTTCGTATCTTCTATAATAGAGCCAGCAAATTTTAACTCTTTTTGAAGCTCTTTTGGTAGTTGAGCTAATTGTTCATTTGTAAATGGGGTAGAAGAAAGAAGCAGACTCATCACTTCATCATTGCCTTCTTGCTTATAGTAGTAATAATCTACATCATCTTGATAAATAAGATGGTCTTTATAAGTCGTACCTGGCTGAACTTTCAGCGCTTTTGCTTCCTCATGATTGTCTGGATTGTAATCTGCTGGAATATCACCGATTTTTTTTGTTTTCAACGTATAAGGTTCAGCAGATCGTTCTCCAGCATTGACAACAGCGACCACATAGGTTTTATCCTTTTTCAATGGGATGACCTTTGCATCATTTTCATTTCCAGTCGAACCAAGCAGTAGTGCTAGTAATCCAAGGTCATTTGTTAAGGAAGAAACAGGGATTAATTCCTTTGCTTCCTCATCATATTCAAATACGGTACCAGCAGGCTTTTGGTTCATCCCTTTGATAAAGCTGAAACTATAAAGGGCATCTTCCTTCGTTTTAAATAAGAAATAATCCTCATCATAGTCTGTTTGGAAATAAGCTTTCTTATTTTCACCAATTTCAAAACGTATAGCCTGTTTTATAATCGGCTCAACATTTTCTATATTCCCTGACGCCGTTGGATTCATTAGCATACCCATTAGGCTGTCAATTTCATTGCGTTTTTTAGTTTTACTTGGTGTAATCGGTAATTGTCCCTCTGGCATTCCTTCTTCTAACATGGCTTCATTTAGCGGTAGCCCATCTTCGTCTGGTGGAAGGGTAACCACTTCACCTTTTAATGTGTAAGGAATCATCGATTCACTAACCGTTTCTTCTTTTTCAATACCACCACTAAAGAACATTTCCATAGAAAACTCACTATTACTGTCATTAGAGACACTTAAAACATATTCCTGATCTGGTACAGCATCGATAATCATGCTAACTGCTTCACCTTTCGCTGTACCATTTGCTGTTTGCATAGGATAGGCTTGTTCTTCCTCGCTGTCATCAATTTTAGCTTGCTCAGCTTCTTCTGGTGGTATCGGCTGAAAGTCTTCCTTAAGATAAAGCTCCATAGAGGCTGTGACACCTGGAATACCCGACAGGTCGAATTGTAATGTCGTTGGTTCTTTTACAGAGAATGTGAAATAATCTTGATCTCGTTGTTGATCTTTTGACAGAAGGGTATAGTTTTTGCCTGCCGTACTATAAGGGAACTTATTTATCGGCGCCATAGTAGATTTATCTAATGTATCAATTGGCAAGCTCTTCGTCGTTTGTGCTGTAAACGTGTAAGTAGATTTGCCTTTTAAGCTATAGCTACCATTATGATCTTTGACAGCAATTAAAAGCGTCCCTTTTTGATCTGCTTTAAATAAATAACCTTCTTTTTTTCCTACGCGAACATCATTGACATGAATCGGCTCTACTTCACCCTTATGATTATTTGGGTAGAAATATAAATCAAAGGCATAATCATATTTGTTTGCACCTTTTAATGTTAGCTGAGCATATTCATTTTCGTCTAAATCGACTTTATACCATTTCTTTTCATCTTGCTGCTCGAAAGCGCCGTGTTCGATATTTAACGTATTTTTAGCAAGAACTTTAGCGTTTTGTATGCGTTCTTCTTTCGACTCTGAATAGTGTTTAGGTAGTTTATTTAAATCGAATTGCAATGCTTTGACTGGATCGATTAGTCCATGACCGTAGGTAAGATCATAGCCTTTCGCTCCTAAATCTTGTGCCGTCATTTCCAAAATTGCCTCTATTTCATGCGGCTTTAAATGTGGATATTTTGATTTAAGAAGAGAGGCGACGCCTGCTACTACAGGTGATGCCATGGATGTACCACTGAATTTGACGAAGGATGATCCTTTTTTGTCATCATGAACGGTACTATAAATTTCTTCACCTGGTGCAACAACATCAACGGACGGTCCGTAATTTGAATAGCTTGATAGTTTGTTGCGCGCATTCGTTGAACCTACACTAATAACACCCTCATAAGAAGCAGGGAAGGAGTATTCATCTGTTGATTCATTGCCCGCGGCTGCCACAATTGTAATACCACTGTCAACGGCTTTCTGAACGGCTTCTTTCATCAGTGGAGATTCCCCGTAGCCTCCTAGACTCATATTAATGACGTCAACACCCTGTTCAATAGCATACAAAATGCCTTGTGCAATAATGAAATCATTTGCACCTTCTTTGCCATTAAATACGTCAATGGGTAGTAGCTTCGCTTTCGGATTCACACCGTGTCCGCCTATGCCATTATCTTTAGCTGCGGCGATAATACCAGCTACATGTGTTCCGTGATCACCTGGATAAGTAGTATTCGCTGGTGCTGCTGCATTATAGGGTGGGAGTACTTGAGATTTTAGATCGGGGTGTTTAAAATCTACACCAGAATCAATGACAGCGACTGTCACATCATGCTCACCCGCTAATTCTAGTGCCTTATCCATTTGCAGTAGGTTTAAATGATACATCTCTTGTTTCTTTGGATCGACTTCTGTTTGAAAAGAGCGATACACATAGCTAGGAGATACACTTGTAATGCCATCTTGCTTTAGATAGTAAGCAACTGCTTTTTCTATTGATACGCCTTTATTCAGTTGTACCACATCATAGCCTAATGAAGGAATGGAGCGGATGACTTTGGAGCCAATGTTTTTATGTACATTTTTATCAAGTCCTGAATGCTTGATAACAATTTTATCCTTACTCATCCATTTTTCTTCATTCTGCTCTGTTTGTTTCATACTACTTGCCAGTACATTCTTGGCTTTATGCTGAGGTACTTCAGCAAAGGCAGAAGCAGCTGGAACCATTAGTGTAGCGGATGCTACAATAGCGACTGATTTTTTAAACAAACTTTTCAATTGTTATCTCTCCTTGGTGTTATAAATTAAGTCTCGACTCTATTAATACGGATAAAGATTAGAAAAGTTTCGTAAAGGAGGAAAATTTTTCACTATTTTTTCCTTCGAATTGTCTAAAGTTTTTTGTTTTACAACTAATTTAGTAGAAAGCCTCTATTCAGCTGATGGACTTCCAAGTATTGCACGCTTCGTTCTTTTACGTTTATCCAATATGTTTTTGGCATGCCAAACCATCAAAGACATCGCAACGAATTTGACGTATCGCTAACATAAATCGAATCTTTTGATTTCGTAGTAGTTTACTAATTTTTGAATATGAAAGAAAATAAAAAATGATAAAGCCATCGAGAGAGAATTTCTCGATGACTTTTGTCTACAATTGTTCTATTAATTGTTGTAATTCACACTTGGAGCGGGGGGGTGTAATGTTTTCCTGCAATAGCTTCTTTTTTTGTAATGTCATGAACATATCAAAAACCCATGGACGTTCGAGATGTGCACGTTGCAGCAATTCTTCTTCATAAAACAACTCGATCGGGTCTCCGTTATAAATGATATTCCCTGCCTCCATGACAATGATTTGATCCGCCCATTCATAAGCAAGGGGAATGTCATGGGTAGCAAGTAAAATGGTTCTTTCGCCGTCTTCTAATTTACCTAGGTACTGTAGAACTTGGGTAGCATAATAATTGTCAAGGCCTGCTGTTGGCTCATCTAATAAGAGGACAGAGGGCTCCATCGCTAAAACACCTGCCATCGCCACACGCTTTTTCTGACCTACGCTTAGAAAGTGAATAGGTTTTTCGAGTAAATCGCCTATTTCCGTTTGCGCAACAGCCCATGCTATTTTTTCTTCGATTTTTTCGGTAGACCAGCCAAGATTTAGTGGTCCAAATGCGATATCTTGCTTGACAGTACCTGAAAAAAGTTGATGATCCGCATCTTGAAAAACAATGCCAACTTGCTGGCGAAGTGCCTTTAAAGCTTTTCGACTATATTGAAGCTCGTTGCCATCAAAAACAATCGTCCCAGCTGACGGTTGTAAAATACCATTAAGATGCTGAAACAATGTTGATTTTCCAGCGCCATTATGACCAAGGATGGCAATTTTTTTTCCTTTTGGAATGTGTAAAGTAATGTCTGACAATGCCTTCGTACCATCTGCATAGGCATAGGACAAGCGGTTTAGTTCAAAATAGAATGCTGTCATGAGAAGTACCCTCCATATACAATGAGGAATAGGAACAGTGTCGCTATGCCTAGCCAATTTTTCTTGCTATAGGAGCCCATCTCTTGCCAGTAGACGGCTTCGCCACCCCGTGACTGCATGGCATTATTAAGCTCACGACTACGCTGAAACATTTCAGCAAATAGCGCCACAATAAGCATGGATACGGAGCGTAGCCATTGCATTGGAGAATGGTAGCCAAGACGCGCTTGCTGGGCAAGATGTATTCTGTACATGCTTTCTAAAAATATAAAAATAAAACGATAGGTTAGTTCAATAAGCTCAACCAATAAAGAGGGCAGTCGCCATTGTCGGAGCACATAGCAAATCCCTTGTACGGATGTGGTCAAAATTAAAAAGTATAAACAACTACTACTGCCAAGGACAATAAAGAACAATTGTTGGGCGGACAGGGCACTTGCTTTTCCGATGAAAATTGTCCAATTCATCCACGTAAAAGACCACAGATGGGCAGGTAATACATGAGTTGCTGGTGTGATTGACAGCAAGATGGATACAAGACTTGTTAGTAAGAAAAATCCAGGTAGCAATAATAACTTAACATAGTAGGTAAGCGGAATTTTTGCACCTAAAATGATAAAAGCACTCATTACAAAAAATGTAATGAGTGAAAGTCGTTCATCTCTCATGATGAGCGTTACGAGAAGTAGACCAATTGAAAATATCATTTTTTCTAGCGGATGAACGGACGCTAGCTTATTAAGATACGCATACTTATCAATGAGTAACATAACGGGTTAACCTTCTTTATGCTTGCCGCGCATATAGCCGATGAAGTAGCCAATAAAACCAGCTCCAATAGCTGCCTGTAGCACGAATAATAAGCTTTCAATTTCACCACTTGGTGGCTCCCATAAGCTTTCAAACCACGGTTCATATTCTGCATTGATTTCGCCAATGGCTGCTTCTGCCTCTCCATCAGCACCACCAAATTCTGCACCTTTTTGTATAAACAATGGGATGATAGCTAACAGCACAACAATCGCTATTAGTAATAAATTTCGTTTCATCTACTAATGTGCCTCCTTTGTTGAGAAAACACGCAACATTTTTAATTCGCTGACATTGTACTTTTTCAAGAAATTCATCACAATGACCGTTAAAATTCCTTCACTCACCGCTAACGGAATTTGAGTTAAGGCAAAAATACCTGCGAACTTTGTAAACGATGCCATAAAGCCGCCAACCTCTGAAGGGAAGGCTAATGCTAACTGTACAGAAGTCACAACATATGTACCTAAGTCACCAAGCATCGCAGCAAAAAAAACAGCTAGTGAAAATGACAACCCTATTTTTTGAGCCCCTTTAAAGACAAAGTAAGCAATAAATGGGCCTACAATCGCCATA
Source organism: Lysinibacillus sp. FSL K6-1151 (assembly GCF_038630755.1). Taxonomy (NCBI): domain Bacteria; kingdom Bacillati; phylum Bacillota; class Bacilli; order Caryophanales; family Bacillaceae; genus Lysinibacillus; species Lysinibacillus sp. FSL K6-1151. The sequence goes on along the minus strand of NZ_CP152040.1, from coordinate 2,813,995 downwards.
GAGAAGGCGTTCGCTCCTAAAGTGGTAATCCCACCATGTGCTAATAATAAAGATTGGAATAATAAAACAATCGTTCCGATGACACTCATAGCTAGAGGTCCGAATAAAACCGTTCCAAGTCCAACACCAGTTGGGTGGGAGCAACTACCTGTAACCGAAGGGATTTTTAACGCCGACAGCACAAAAGCAAAGGCTCCTGAAAGACCTAAAAGCATTTTGGTTTCAGGGTTTTCTTCAATTGTTTTGCGAATGGAGCGCAATCCTAGAATAATAAATGGGATAGAGATGACCCACCAAAAAATAGCCCATTCGATTGGTAAAAAACCTTCCATGATATGCATAGCAAAGGCACGTTTTGGCACGAGTAAAAAGGCCAATAAAAAATAACTAAGTTTCCACCATGAAAATTTCAAAAGCTTTCCTCCTTACTAATAGATTTTTAGAATGTAGCGTGCGTAAATAAAAAAGCACTTCTCCGTTGTTGGAAAAGTGCATAGCTAAAAAAGCAAATAACATTCTCATCTGCTAAGCCGCACACCTATCCTCGTAGGCTGAAACGATCACATATTTTTCGGCAGGTCTCCTGGCTCTAGTTCAACACTTTATAGGTCTTCCCATCCGTTGGACAGTGACATGTTCTATAAAGCTCCCTAATACAGTGGCGGGACCGCGCCGGACTCAAACCGGCTTCCCTTTTAAGCAAAATGATAAGTATTTTACACCGAAAAAACATTAAGTTGTGAGATTTCACGACAAAGTGTAACATGATTTTCCATAAATATGCTATACTTTTTTTAAAAATATTTTCAATTGAAGGTCAATAGAGAAGATTCTGATAACTACTGAATTGTCATAAATAAGGAGATATTATAATTTTTATACCTGGTCTACACACAAAATTGATAAAATTGTCATAAATTTTTATAGAAATATTGAAATTTTAAAATAATGAGATATGATAGAGACAGTTTTCTATTCTATAAAGAAGATAATAAATTTCATATAAAACGTCGATAAGTGCTCGAATAACTCGAGATAATAGGGAAATTGGTGAAAATCCAATACAGCCCCCGCTACTGTAATAGCTGATGAAATCGCAAAGCCACTGGTGCAAACTTGGGAAGGTGCGATAGTAAAATGAAGCTTAAGTCAGGAAACCTGCTTATTTGATTGTGCATGCAAACTTTTCGGAGGGAGAAGTTGAAGCAAGAGCGAGTACCTGCATTTTATTTTATTCGTTTTTATTTGGCTTCTACAAAACCTTTACTCTTCGTAATTAGAGTAAAGGTTTTTCTTTTTCCAGAAAGCAAATGAGGGGAGACAGAAGATGACAACATGGAATTTAGAGGGGATGAAAACACATCTCTTTATTTGTAATGGTAGTAGCTGCATGAACAAAGGTGGGGAGGAAATTACCCTAGCTATTCGAGAAGAAATACAACAGCAAGCACTTGATCAAGAGATACATACAACAAGAACGCGCTGTAATGGACGATGCAAGGATGCTTGTGTGGTCATCGCCTATCCGCAAGGGAATTGGTATCGTGTACCATCAACAGAGCATGCTAGAACACTTGTACAAGATTTACATCATGAATCCTTATACAAAGAACATGTCTTTACACTTCGTGAAGGTACATTACAGCGTACAGCACAAACGACAGCCATTAAAGGGATCGAAAAGGTGAAAGAGGGGTAACAACATGGCGCAAAAAGGAAAAATTTTCGTAGTGGGCTTTGGACCTGGAGACTTTAAGCATATTACGACACGGGCGGTAGAGGCATTACAACAAAGTGATATGATCATAGGCTACAAAACCTACGTGGAGTTGATTCAAGATTTAGTCAGTGCGAAGTCGATTGTCAGTACTGGAATGACCGAAGAGGTGTCCCGTGCGCAGGAAGCGGTTCGCCAAGCAGAGGCTGGAAGCATTGTCTCAGTCATTTCAAGTGGTGATGCGGGTGTCTATGGTATGGCGGGATTAGTGTATGAGGTATTGATTGAGCTAGGCTGGACAGAAGCAACGGGGATTGAGGTAGAAATTGTCCCTGGTATTTCTGCCATCAATTCATGTGCTAGCTTACTTGGTGCCCCGATTATGCATGATGCCTGTACGATTAGTTTAAGTGACCATCTAACACCATGGAATTTAATTGCCAAGCGCGTCGAGGCAGCCGCTATGGCGGATTTTGTAATCGCTTTATACAACCCAAAAAGCGGTCGCCGAACAAGACAAATTGTCGAAGCACAGCGCATTCTCTTAGAATATCGTTCGCCTGACACACCAGTAGGACTTGTGAAAAGTGCTTACCGCGATCGTCAAGAAGTGACGATGACAACATTAGCCGAAATGCTGGAGCATGACATTGGAATGCTGACGACAGTCATTATTGGTAATTCGTCGACATTTTTCTATGACAATAAAATGATTACACCACGTGGCTATCAACGTAAATATACATTGGGTGAAGAAAAACAACCCTTACGTCCACATCAACGTTTACGTGAAGAAAATGAACCTTGGGCAATGAACCAAGAGACAGGGACTGCACGACAAGACTTTACAGCAGATCCTAATGCAGGGCGTTTTAATAAACCCAGTGTAGCCGCTACGCCAAAGTCAAAAAAAACAGCACTTGAAATGGCTACAGCGGCACTCGCAATGGTGAAAGGAACAAGTGCAGTCAAAGTAACGCCGAAACTTGTACAGCAAAAAATAGAATCCATTTTTGAATTAGCTGTAAGCCCAGGAGTGGTGAATAAGTTTTTCACACCTCAGCAAATGATGACGTTAGCAGAGGTCGTTGGGGAAGAGGGGACGATGGAATATACACCAGACCATCAAATCCATTTGAAAATCCCAACGACTGCCCCTGAACGTATTACGGAGAAATTACAGGAAGTAGGCTTTTTATTAGCGCCGATTGGTGATGTGCTATCCTTGAAGGCTTGTGATTTTTGCTATGGTGAAAAGGCCGATTCGATTCCCTATGCAGAAGAAATACAACAAAAATTAGGTGGAATGTCTTTGCCGAAAACATTAAATATCGGTTTTAACGGCTGTGGTATGGCCTGTTACAGGGCTGTATTTGATGATATTGGTATTGTCTATCGCAAAAGTAAATTTGATGTCTTTATTGGGGCGAAGCCAGTTGGTCGTACGGCCCATGCAGCACAGCCTGTTGTAGAAGGGTTGGAGCCTGAACAACTGATTCCACTAATTACAGATATTATTGAAGAATATAAAGCAAATGCTCACCCAAATGAACGTTTATTTAAATATTTTAAACGTGTGAAAAAGATATTGCATTTTACGTATCAAGATATGTCTTCCAAAATAAAAGTAGAGCCAGCTCCGTGCGGCGACTAGTGAGGAGAAAAGAGATGAAAGCTATTTTATTTGTCGGCCATGGGAGCCGTTTAGCAGCAGGAAATGATGAGGTACGTACATTTATTGAACAAATGACACCGCGTATTGATGCACAATTTTTAGTGGAAACATGTTTCCTAGAATTTGCTTCACCGAACATCGAAGAAGGCATTACGAATTGTGTGAAGAAAGGGGCTACAGAGGTTCATGTAATTCCGATTATTTTACTTCATGCAGGCCATTCAAAGCTGCATATTCCAGCAGAGATCGAGCATGCGCGTGAGCATTATCCGAACATTACATTTACCTATGGTCAAACCATTGGCATTCATGATGAAATATTTACGATTTTACAAGATCGTCTAGCGGAAATTGGTTTTCATTCAGAACAAGAGCAACAAGATACAGCCATTTTATTGATTGCACGAGGTGGCAGTGATCCATCTGCAAATGGTGATTTTTATAAAATTACACGACTTTTATGGGAAAAATTACCTGTTAAATATGTGGAAAGTGCATTTATGGGCGTAACAGATCCATGTGTTGAAGAAGGTATTGAACGCTGTGTTAAATTAGGTGCGAAAAAAATCATCATGCTCCCATACTTTTTATTCACAGGTATTTTAATGGAACGTATGAATGATATGTGTGTGAAGTTTAATGAACAATATCCAGATTGTACTGTTCAAATTGCCAATTATTTTGGCTACCATGAACGTTTACAAAATGTTTTATTAGAGCGTATTGAACAAGCGATAAATGGTACATCTACAGGCATGCAAGATTTAGAAAATTATCGTGCCTATGCGGCAGTTCATGGACATGCCCATCATCACCATCATCATGATCACGATCATGGACACGACCACCATCACGACCATGACCACCACCATGAAGAGGAGCCAGTAAAATGATTTTCATGTTAGCAGGGACGAGTGATGCAAGGGATCTAGCCCTTGCCCTGCAAAGCGCAGGACATGCGGTAACAGCTACCGTCGTGACTGATTCGGCAGCCTCTAGTCTTGCTGACGTTGGCCTACCACATTTAATAGGTCGACTGACAGCTGAGGAAATGGCAGCCATCATAACAGAGCAAGGCTATCAAATGGTGGTTGATGCCTCTCATCCATTTGCTGAGGAAGCTTCTAAAAATGCAATGGCAGCGGCCGAACAGGCACAAGTTCCTTATATTCGCTATGAGCGTGCCCATGAACACTATGCGCATCCTCTCATTACAATAGTGAAGGATTATGAGGAGGCAGCCCAATTAGCGGCAGAAAAGCGTGGTGTCATCATGCTGACAACAGGCAGCAAAACACTTGCTACTTTTACAAAGGTTTTACAAGGCTTAGAAAATACGAGAGTAATTGCTCGCATGCTTCCGCGACTGGACAATATGGAAAAATGTGAGGCACTTGGTGTGGCACAACGAGATATTGTAGCTATTCAAGGTCCGTTTTCAAAGGAATTAAATGAAGCATTGTTTCGTCAATATGGAGTAACTTTGATGATCACCAAAGAAAGCGGTAAAGTTGGCTCAGTTGATGAGAAGCTTGAGGCAGCTCTTGCCTGTCATATTGAAACGATTCTTATTGCAAGACCAACCATTCAATATGGCCAACAATATTCAACATTTGAAGAAATATTACAGGCTGTACAACATACACTTTAGGAGGCATTATCCATGGATTTTAAAACAGATTTCAAACCGTTAACGGTAGACCCAGATAAAATTTACGATTATAGTTTCTCGATTATTGCAGAGGAAATGGGCGATCATGATTTTTCAGAGGACGAGTGGAAGATTGTGCGCCGTATTATCCATGCTTCGGCGGATTTTGAGCTAGGTCGCAGTGTCATCATTACACCTGATGCAATTGAAGCGGGGATTAAGTCCATTCTTGCCGGACGACATGTCATTGCAGATGTTCAAATGATTGAAAGTGGCTCTGGTAAAAAACGTTTCCAAAAGCATGGTGGCGATTTACATTGTTATATAGCGGATGAAGATGTCGCAGTAGAAGCGAAAAAACAAAATACAACTCGTGCCATCATTTCCATGCAAAAGGCTACAAAATTACATGAAGGTGGGATTTATGCAATTGGTAATGCGCCAACTGCCTTACTAGAATTGATTCGTTTAATTAAAGAAGGCTTAGCAAAACCAGATTTAATTATCGGTATGCCTGTCGGTTTCGTGTCAGCAGCCGAGTCAAAAGAAGAATTGCTGAAACTCGAAGGGATTCCGTACATTACCAATGTTGGTCGTAAAGGCGGTAGTACAGTGACGGTTGCCGCGTTAAATGCCATCTCACTATTAGCGGATGAACAGGCGAAAAAATAATGGAGCGGAAGCCAAAAAAGGATCCCAAGGACATGCGTCACGGTTATACAACGGGAGCCTGTGCAACTGCGGTAACAAAGGCTGCATTGCTCGCTCTGATTACAAAGGAAGAGCAGGAGACGAGTACCATTCATTTACCGATTGGTCGGGATGCAACCTTTACAATTGAAAAATGCATATTTGAAGAAAATGCTGTCAGCTGTGAAACGATTAAGGATGCTGGTGATGATCCTGATGCGACCCATCAGGCGCTTATTGTTGGCACAGTGAGCTGGGCTGATACACCTGGAATTCATTTAGATGGAGGGATTGGGGTCGGGCGTGTTACAAAGCCTGGCTTACCAGTGCCTGTTGGCGAGGCAGCCATTAATCCTGTACCACGTAAAATGATTCATAGCACGGTTCAAGGGGTATTAGACGAATTTCACATTACACGAGGCGTGAACGTAGTGATTTCCGTACCTAAAGGAGAAGAAATCGCTAAAAAAACGTTAAATGGACGACTTGGTATACTTGGAGGCATCTCAATTTTAGGCACAAGGGGAACCGTCGTGCCTTTTTCGAGTTCTGCGTATATGGCAAGTATTGTACAAGCCATTAGTGTAGCTAAAGAAGCTGGTTGTGAGCATTTAGTGGTAACGACAGGCGGTCGCAGCGAAAAATTTGCGATGAAACAATACCCCGATTTACCAGAAGAATCTTTTATTGAAATGGGTGACTTTGTCGGCTTTACTTTAAAACATTGTAAGCGACTCGGTATCAAACAAGTTTCTCTTGTCGGTATGATGGGGAAATTTTCTAAGGTGGCACAAGGTGTCATGATGGTTCATTCCAAAAGTGCACCAATCGATTTTAACTTTTTAGCACAACTTGCAGAGGATACAGGAGCAGATGGAGAAACAATAGCGCAAGTACGTGAGGCAAACACAGCGTCACAAGTTGGCGAAATCATGATGGAGAAGGGCTATGATGCATTCTTTCATCATTTATGTGAGGCGTGCTGTTATTCCTCTATCCATCATATAAAAGGTGGTTTAACACTTTCCACATCGATTTATTCGATGCAGGGACAATTATTAGGAAGGGCTGATGACATTGCATCGATCGATGAAATTGATTGGGATCGGGGATAACGGATTAGCAAGCTTATTTCCCCAATACCTCGAGTGGATTGAAGACTGTGAGGTACTTGTTGGTGGTGAGCGAGTACTGGATTTTTTCCCGAACTTTACAGGTGAAAAAATCAGCATTAAAGGGGGAATTTCAGCACTTGTTGAAAGATTATCTAAGGAAACAAGAAATACGGTAATCCTTGCCACTGGCGACCCATTATTTTATGGCATTGGGGGCTATCTAGCTAAAAAGCTAGATATTGAGGTTTATCCATATATGAGTTCTGTTCAGCTGGCCTTTGCGAAGATGGGAGAAAGCTGGCAGGATGCCTATGTCACAAGTATTCATGGACGACCAATGAAAGGCTTGGCACAGCGTATCGATGGGAAGAAGAAAGTAGCGCTTTTAACGGATGCTGATAATAGCCCCAATGCGCTCGCTCGTTATTTAAAGCATTTTGGTATGACAGAATACCGAGCGTTTGTTGCAGAAAATTTACAGGGCGAAAACGAAAAATGTGGCTGGTATTCGTTAGATGAAATGGAAAGCGCTCATTATTCGCCATTAAATGTCGTGATTTTACAACAAATAATGGAACCGAAACGTTACACGCTTGGGATTGATGATGAAGAGTTTTCACAACGCAAGCCAGATAAAGGACTGATCACGAAAAAGGAAATACGTGTTTTAAGCTTACAGGCCATGCAGCTTCAACAGAATAGCATTATTTGGGATATTGGTACTTGTACGGGTTCTATGGCGATTGAGGCAGGAAAACTTGCGTCAGAGGGTCAAGTATTTGCTGTAGAGAAAAATGCACCTGATTTAGACAACTGTCTTCAAAATCAGCAAAAGTTCCGTGTTGATATCACAGCGATTCATAGTAAAGCACCAGAGGGATTAGACAGCTTCCCAGATCCTAATGCCATTTTCATTGGTGGTACGGGTGGCGAAATGGTGGAGTTACTACAGTTATGTTGTAGTCGTTTGAAGCCAAACGGTCGTATTGTCTTAAATGCAGCGACCATTGAAAATTTATATAAAGCGGTGGAAGCGTTTAAGGCTTGTGGCTTTGCGGTTGATATTTTACAGGCACAGCTTGCGCGCAGCAAACCTATTTTAGATATGACACGCTTTGTACCATTAAATCCAATTTATATTATTTCGGCTTATCGAAAGGAAGAAAATAATGAGTAATCTAGGTGTACTATACGGCTTGGGCGTTGGTCCTGGCGATCCAGAATTAATTACAGTCAAGGCGTTTCGTGTGATTCAGGAATCACCTGTTATTGCCTATCCAAAAAAGCTAAGAGGTAGTAAAAGCTATGCCCATCGCATTGTCGATGTTTATATTAATCCAGACGAAAAAGATATGCTTGGCCTTGTATTCCCTATGACCAAAGATGAGGCTGTCCTTGAACGTGAATGGACAAAATCAGTAGAACTTGTCTACGAAAAACTACAAGCTGGTAAGGATGTAGCCTTTGTAACAGAGGGAGATCCGTTACTATATAGTACGTTTATTCATATGATGAAGTTGATGCAGGACATGCATCCAGATGTAGAAATCCGTACGGTGCCAGGGATTTCTTCGTTCAATGGCTCCGCGTCTCGATTAGGGATTGCTTTAGCTGATGGCGATGACCGAGTGGCCATTATTCCTGCCCATGATGATTATGAAGCAATGCGTGAAGCCATTGAAAGTCATGATGCCGTTGTCTTTATTAAAGTGGCAAAGGTGATCGATTTAATGCTTGAGGTGCTACGTGATCTAGATTTATTAGATAAAGCATCTGTCGTGACGAAGGTCACTTCTGATGAAGAAGTTATTTGGGATGTTCGTGAATTGGATGGTGTGGAATTAGAATATCTAACATTAATGGTGGTGCGTAAATAATGAAGAAAATCTATATAGTTGGCGCTGGTCCAGGTGATCCAGACTTAATTACAGTTAAAGGTTTACATATGCTGCAAACAGCGGACGTTGTCATGTACACAGATTCATTAGTGAGTGAAGAGCTTATTGCGAAAGCCAAACCTGATGCAGAGGTCATTCGAACTGCTGGCATGCATTTAGAGGAAATGGTGGCCGTTATGGTGGAGCGTGTTAATGCTGGGAAAACAGTAGCTCGTATGCATACAGGTGATCCAGCGATGTATGGTGCCATCATGGAGCAAGTGGCTCTATTGAAAAAGGAAGGCATTGGGTATGAAGTGATTCCAGGGGTTAGCTCTGTTTTTGCATCAGCAGCGGCAATTGGTGCAGAGCTCACAATTCCTGATTTAACACAAACCCTCATTTTAACACGTGCAGAAGGACGTACACCTGTCCCAGAATTTGAAAAGCTGCGTGACTTGGCGAGCCATCATTGTACAATTGCTTTATTCCTTAGTGCAACACTTACAAAAAAAATTGTTAAAGAATTACAAAGTGCTGGTTGGGCTGATGATACGCCAGTAGCAGTTATTCAACGTGCTTCATGGCCAGATCAAAAGATCGTGCGTACGACTTTAATCGAATTAGATGAAGCAATGCGTGTAAATGGTATTCGTAAGCATGCAATGATTCTAGCTGGTTGGGCATTAGACCCGAACATTCATGATAAGGATCAATATCGTTCGAAGTTATATGATGCAACCTTTACACATGGCTTTAGAAAAGGTGTGAAGACAAGTGATTGAGTTACAGGAAGGTGTATTACCAGAGGTTGATCAACGCAATCCTTATGCGGTTGTCGCCATTACGAAGCATGGTGTTCAAATTGGACGTCGCCTGCAACAAACCTTTGCAGCGAGTGATTTATATTATATGAGTAAATTTGAGCAAGGCGATGAAGCAGAAAAGCATATTCAATTATTTACAGGTACCGTGCGCTTGTTATTGCCAACGCTATTTAAACAATATAAAGGGTTGATTTTAATCATTTCGCTCGGTGCGGTCGTACGCATGATTGCGCCCATTTTAAAGGATAAAAAGACAGACCCTGGCGTTGTCGTAATTGATGATCGAGGCGACAATGTCATTAGCGTATTATCAGGGCATCTTGGCGGTGCCAATGAGCTAACGCATGAGGTGGCAGCGGCACTTGGTGCAAATCCAATTATTACAACAGCTTCTGATGTGCAAAAGACGATTCCTGTTGACTTATTTGGCGCCCGTTTTGGGTGGGTATGGGATAGTGCCGACAAATTGACACCAGTGAGTGCTTCCGTTGTAAATGAGGAGCGTGTGGCCATTGTGCAGGAAACGGGTGAGCGCGATTGGTGGATGCGTGATACTGCCATGCCAGAGCAAATCAAAATCTATCCATCCACACAGGCAGCCATCGAGGCTAAACCTCATGCCACGCTATTAATAACGGATCGAATCATAGAACAAGAGGAAGAGATTCTTCTAGAAAACGGTGTTATTTATCGACCAAAATCTATTGTGCTCGGTATGGGCTGTAATCGTGGGACATCTGTGGAAGAAATTGAACAAGTGATTGATGAAACCTTGGCAGAGCTAAAGCTTTCGAAAAAAAGTGTGAAGGCATTATGCACGATTGATTTAAAAAAAGATGAACAATGTTTTTTAGATATTACCAAGAAATATGATTGGGAGTTCGTCACTTATACCCCGGCGGAATTAAATCAAATCGAATTTCCTTCCCCTTCTGAAACAGTCTTTAAATATACAGGTGCCTATGGTGTGAGTGAACCAGCGGCTATGCGTTATGCACAGGTCAAGTCACTCCTATTAGAAAAGAAGAAATCGGGTAATGCTACGATTTCAGTTGCGAGATACCTATTTTAAGGAGGAAGTCCATGCAAACAAATCGTTTTGTACTAGCTGGTACGGGTAGTGGGGTAGGCAAAACTACTTTCACCATTGGACTGATGAAAGCACTACAAAATAAAGGAAAAGTAGTGCAGGGCTTTAAATGTGGCCCTGATTATATCGATCCAACGTATCATACGGCTGTAACAGGTAGAGTATCACGCAATATTGATAGCTGGATGTTCTCCCATGAAGCAGTACGTGATATTGTGGCACGCGCAAGTATGGATGCGGATGTGTCCATTATTGAAGGTGTGATGGGCTTCTATGATGGCAAAAGTCCTTTATCAGATGCTGGCTCTGCCGCAGATATTAGTGTAGTGACAGAGAGCCCTGTTATTTTAATTGTTAATTGTGCAAGTATGGCGCGTAGTGTAGCAGCTGTTGTAAGAGGCTTTCAAGTTTTGTCAGATAAACCGAGGATCGTTGGCGTTATTGCGAACCAAGTGGGCAGTGTCGGTCATTATGAAATCGCCAAGGCGGCTATTGAACAAGAATGTGGCATTCCTGTCATCGGCTATTTAAAACGTGAACAAGGCATCGATATTCCGAGTCGTCATTTAGGGTTAGTACCCGCCATTGAAAGGGGAGAACTAGATTCATTTTTTGATAAACTAGGTGACCTTATGGCAGAAACGATTGACTTGGATCAATTACTTGACTTAACAAAAGCCCCTATCCTACATGAATCAGGTCATTTATTTGCTGAGGAGCCTTCACAAAATATTTGTATAGCGGTTGCAAGGGATGCAGCATTTAATTTTTATTATGAAGAAAACTTAGCTTTGCTACGTGCGAAAGGCGCGACATTACAATTTTTCTCTCCACTTGCCAATGAGCCTGTACCATCAGAAGCAGATGGCCTCTATATTGGTGGTGGCTTTCCTGAAGAATTCGCAGAGACATTGGCTTCACATACAGTCGTGAAAGACTCCATTCAAGACGCTATTGCCAAAGGACTACCAACATTAGCGGAATGTGGTGGCTTTATGTATTTAACAGAGGCTATTACAAATAGTCAGGGTGAACGCTATGAAATGGTAGGTGTGATTCCAGGGGAAGTGGCCATGCAGACAAAGCTTGCAGCACTAGGCTATCGTGAAATTTTTGGCACAGTAGATAATTTCTTAATCGGTGTGGAGCAAGAAGCGAAGGGCCATGAATTCCATTATTCTAAATATAGTGGTACCCACAACACACCAGCCTACGAGACGATTGGTCGTTTTGGCAAAAAGCAAGAAGGCTATAAAAAAGGGAATTTGGTGGCTGGTTATACACATTTCCATTTTGTATCAAACCCAAAGCTAGTTGACAATTGGTTAACAGCTTGTAAGAAGGTGAAAAATGATGACTAATTATTTTCCTATTCATATCAATCTAGAATATAAAACCGTAGTGATTGTAGGTGGCGGACACGTGGCAACGCAGAAGGTAGCCTCTCTATTACCCGCAAAGGCCCATATTGTCATAGTCAGTCCAACCCTACATGATACATTACAGCCACTTGCCGATTCGGGGCAAATTACTTGGAAGCAAAAGGAATTTGAACCACGTGATTTGGATGATGCGATTCTCATTATTGCTGCAACGAATGTGACGGCTGTAAACGAAGCTGTTCAAGAGGCGGCACAGCATTGGCAATTAATCAATCGAACGGATAGACAAAGTGAAAGTGATTTCATTACACCTGCTACTGTTCGTCGTGGCCCATTGGTGTTAACTGTTTCGACATCGGGAGCAAGCCCAAGTCTAGCGCGCAAGATCAAAGCAGATTTAGAAGATCAATTCGATGATGCTTATGATGACTATGTATGCTTTTTACAGCAAGCACGATTAATGATTGCTGCTAAGTATGATAAAGGTCCGCAAAGACGGGCGGCATTACAAGCATTGCTAGAGCCAAGCATTCTGGAATGGACACGTCATGGAGAGATTGATAGACGTGAAGCCTATTTACAACAACTTTTGATGGGAGCGAAGCAATGAAGGAAGGAATAGTATATATCGTTGGTGCAGGTCCTGGGGATCCGAAGCTCATCACTGTGTATGGTCTGGAATGTATTCAAAAAGCTGATGTGATTGCCTATGACCGTCTTGTGAATCCCACATTGCTCGACTTTGCAAAAAAGGATGCAGAGCTCGTTTATTGCGGTAAACTTCCAGGTAAGCACCACCTTATTCAAGATGAAATTAATGCCTTACTTGTTGAAAAAGCACAAGAAGGTAAAGTTGTGACACGTCTGAAGGGTGGCGATCCATTTGTATTTGGACGTGGTGCTGAGGAAGCAGAAATATTAAAAAATCATGGCATAACCTATGAAATCGTTCCTGGTATTACAGCCGGCATTGCTGCAGCTGCTTATGCAGGGATTCCAGTGACACATAGAGACTTCGCGACAAGCTTTGCCCTAGTGGCGGGGCATGGTCGTGAAGAAAAAGGACAGGATTTTTTGAATTGGCCAGCATTGGCTACAGGTATTGATACCGTCGCATTTTACATGAGTGTTGGAAATATTGCCTACATTGCTCGCAAATTAATTGAAAACGGACGTCAGGCCACAACGCCAGTAGCGGTCATTGAGTGGGGAACAACTGCTCAACAACGCACGATTACAGGACAGCTAGATGAGATAGCGGCCATTATTGAACGTGAAGGGTATCATAATCCTTCGATGATTGTCGTGGGAGAGGTAGTCAATGTACGTGAGAAAATTCAATGGTTTGAAGAGCAGGGATTAACATTTTCATAATCATTTCTTAGAAGAGGCACAAGGAGGAAGCAACATGACCGTTATCGAAGCATTAAAAAAGCGTAGAGCCATTCGAAATTACACAACACAACCAGTAGAGAAAGAAAAAATTGAGCAAATTTTACAAGCAGCCACCTATGCTCCGAATGACCGTATGCGTGAGCCTTGGCATTTTTATGTTATTCAAGATGAGGCAATGAAGCGTTATGAAGAAATGGCGAGTGCCTATTTACAAGAGCGTTTCCCCACAAAGCCGAACTTAGTGGAAAGCTCTTTAAAGGTTGTGCAAACAACGCCTGTAGCCATTGTTGTTACTGCAGACATTGTCGAAGGTGATACTGATGCGACAGAGGATAATGTTTTTGCCGTATGTAGTGCCATTATGTCCATGTGGCTCACTGCAGATGAGCTAGGTCTTGGTTTTGTTTGGCGTACACGTGGTGTTGGGCTCGTGCATGATTCACGTATGCATGCATTTATTGGTGCAAGTGCCTCTCAAAAAGTAGTCGGTACGATATTTATTGGCTATCCACAAGAGCAGGAGCAAAGCGACAAAAAGCGTACACCATTTGCAGAAAAGACAACATGGCTGTAAGGGGGCTACTCACATGGCAAGAAAAGGCTTGTTTTTAGTATATACAGGTGAAGGAAAGGGCAAAACAACGGCGTCTCTAGGTGTCACATTACGTGCAGTTGGCCGTGGCTTAAATGTGCGCTATATGCAGTTTATTAAATCACCTGAGCGTACGTACGGTGAGCAAATTGCCCTTCGCAAGTTAGGTGTGGAAATGGAGCAAATGGGTATCGGCTTTACATGGACAAAGACACCTGAAGAGCATCGTGCTGCCTTAGCTAAAGCATGGAAAAAAACGAAGGCCGCCCTGCAAGACGACAGTATTGATTTATTGGTGCTAGATGAATTAAACAATGCATTGGCTATCACCAAGTTTCCTATCGATGATGTCCTTCCACTAACAGAAGTCATAGAGGCGATCCAGCAACGTCCATCGACGATGCATTTGGTGGTCACAGGTCGAAGCGCGAACCCTGCCTTAACGGCAATGGCTGATTTAGTGTCAACCATCGACGCAACAAAGCATTACTATGATGAAGGCATCCCAGCGGTGAAAGGGCTAGAATTTTAAAGCCCTTCACCATTGCTGGGTGAAAAATATACGCGCGGAGTGGAGAGAAATACTCGCGCTTGCCCAAAGAATACTTGCGGAGCGAAGGGAAATACTCGCGCTTGCCCAAAGAATACTCGCGGAGCGAAGGGAAATACTCGCGCTTGCCCAAAGAATACTCTCGGAGCGGAGAGAAATACTCGCGCTTGCCCAAAGAATACTCGCGGAGCGAAGGGAAATACTCGCGCTTGCCCAAAGAATACTCTCGGAGCGGAGAGAAATACTCGTGCTTGCTCCGAGAATACTCCCGAAATGAAGGCAAACCCGCACAGCTCTAATACAATATACTGCGTTACACCAATAATGACGGAGGAAAGTGACTATGCCAGCTAAATCGATTATGATTCAAGGAACGGCTTCCGATGTTGGAAAAAGTATGATTTGTACGGCACTTTGTCGTATATTTTCGGATGATGGACTAAGTGTTGTCCCGTTTAAATCGCAAAATATGGCTCTTAATTCGTTTGTTACGAAGGATGGTGGCGAAATCGGCCGTGCACAAGGGGTGCAGGCAGAGGCAGCCCGTGTTATTGCGACGACTGATATGAATCCTATTCTGCTGAAACCGAAGCAAGATATGATGTCTGAGGTCATCGTTCATGGTAAGCATTTTTTAAATATGGATGCCAAAAGCTATCGCAATAATTTTGTGCAAGAGGCAATGCCAATCGTTGAAAAATCTGTCCGTACGCTACAAAATACATATGATGTCATTGTCCTAGAGGGGGCAGGTAGCCCAGCTGAAATTAACTTAAAGGATCGCGATATTGCTAATATGCGAATGGCACATTTAGCAGATGCAGCGGTAGTGCTTGTTGCTGATATAGATCGTGGTGGGGTCTTTGCCTCGATTGTTGGTACACTGGCGTTGCTAGATGATGAAGAGCGCGCCCGTGTTAAGGGATTAATCATCAATAAATTTAGAGGCATGCGTGAATTATTAGATGATGGTCTTGAATGGGTGGAGAGAGAAACAGGTATCCCGGTGCTTGGTGTGATTCCTTATGTCAATATCAATATTGAAGCAGAGGATTCCCTCGCATTATCGTCATTACGCTTTAAAAAGCCAAAACCAGGCGAATTTACTGTCGATGTAGCGATGATTCGTTTACCCCGTATTTCAAACTTCACTGATATTGATCCCTTTTTCGATGAGCCAGAAGTAGGTGTACGTTTAATTGGCAATGTCCATGAGCTAGGCACACCGGATTTGCTTATACTGCCAGGTACAAAAAGTACAATGGATGACTTAGCTTGGTTAAAAGCACAGGGCTTCGATCAAGCTATTACCCATTTACGTGAGCGCGGCACAAAAATTATTGGCATTTGCGGTGGTTTCCAAATGCTTGGTGAAACATTACTAGACCCTGAAGCAGTGGAGGGAAATGGTGAAGCTGCAAATGGTCTTGGGCTATTGCCAATGGAAACGATTTTTGTAGGCACTAAAAAAACGGTACAAATGACAGGAACAAGAGGGCAGGATACATTGACGGGCTATGAAATACATCTAGGACGTACGAAAATTTTACGTGATGAAGTATCACCTTTTCTACTGCTAGAGGATGGTCGAGAAGATGGCGCAGTGAGTCATGATGAGCAAGTGATTGGTACGTATTTTCATGGCGTGTTCCATAATCGCACCTTTACTCGTCAGCTTGTCAATGAAATACGAGTGAAAAAAGGGTTAATGGCTTTACCGAATGATGTAAAAAGTGATGCAGAACGAAGAGAGGACGCCTATAATATGTTAGCCGACCATGTTCGAGCAAATCTGGATATGAAAAAAATATATGAAATTTTATCTTTAGAGGTATCTATATGACAAGAAAAGGACCATTAGCCATTAATTATGAGGCATTATGGCAGGAGGGCATGAAAGACTGGCATGGAATGATGCCGGAGCGCATGGTCAATGATCAGTTAGAGGAGCAATTTTGGGCTCAATCCGTTGCACGTAAAAAAATAGGACAAACTGATCCTTATGCCCAACGCATTTTTCAGGAGCTTCAAAAAAGTATTGAGCCACAGCATTCTGTATTAGAAATTGGGCCAGGATGGGGTAATTATACGTTTCCATTGGCTGAGCGAGTGGACAAGCTAACCTGTGTGGATAGCTCTGAAAGCATGCTGCATTACTTACAACAGTGTATGCCTCATCAGGAGCATGTTTCATATGTTCATGCGAAATGGGAAAGTCTAGAAAATGATGAAATTGAGCCACATGATATCGTTTTGGGCGTGAATTGTTTTTATCGGATGTATGAAATTAAAGCCGCCTTATCCCATATGAATCGGCTTGCGAAAAAGCGTGCCATCATTGGCATGACGACAGGTCCTATTCAGCCTCACTATGAGCGATTATATGAAAAGTATGGCTATGAAATTAAGTTTCCTCGTAGAGATTATATAGAATTTTTAAATCTACTGTATGAGATGAATATTTATGCGGATTGTCAAATTATCCCTTTGGAACGTGTCTATGAATATGAAAGCTATGAACAGCTTGTTACAACGCAAAGTAAAAAAATTTTAACGGCAAATGTCCAGCAAGCACATGTGGAAGAAGCTCTCTCACCTTTTATTGAAGAAAAAGAGGGACGCTATTATTATCGTCATGACTTTCATGCAGCCCTTGTCTCATGGCAACCAAAATAAAAGAGAAACCTTTGGAGAAATCTGTTCACCAAGGGTTTTTCTTATTGGGTATGTTAAGGTACAATAAAACGATAGAAACAAGAAGTGAGGTGGCATATGTGCAACTACATTTTTTAGGGACAGGCGCAGGCATGCCTTCAAAAGAGCGAAATACGAGTGCATTGATGATCAAGTTATTAGATGAAGTGAGCGAAATGTGGCTATTTGACTGTGGGGAGGCTACACAACATCAAATCCTACACACATCGTTAAAGCCACGTAAAGTAACAAAAATTTTTATTACACATTTACATGGCGACCATATTTTTGGATTGCCAGGGTTTTTAAGCTCTCGTTCCTTTCAAGGAGGGGATGAGCCTTTAACGATCTTTGGTCCCCCAGGTTTACAGCAATGGATTGAACAAACATTAGCCTTATCTAAAACCCATTTAACGTATCCACTGTATTTTATAGAAGTGCAAGAAGGGATTATTTTTGAGGATACTCATTTTACAATTTATGCACAGGAATTGCGCCATGTTGTACCATGCTATGGGTATCGTATTGAACAAAAGGATTTACCTGGTGAATTATTAATCGACAAGGCACAGGCACTTGGTGTTCCTAAAGGCCCTTTGCTTGGTCAATTAAAAAATGGTTACGATGTCGTGCTTGAAAATGGGCATGTGATTCAAGCAAAAGACGTTGTTGCCCCCTCAAAAAAGGGCTTCACACTGACGATTTTGGGCGATACGAAATATTGCGAAGAGGCCATTCAATTATCAAGGGATGCTGACATCATTGTACATGAAGCGACCTTTGATGGGACACTGACTGCTTTAGCAGCCAGCTATGGTCATGCTACCAATGTGGAAGCAGCACAAGTCGCACAGCAAGCTGGCGCAGACTACTTGCTTTTAAATCATTTAAGTGCCCGTTTTCTTCCACAGGATTTACCACAATTTTTGGCAGAAGCACAGGCAATTTTCCCCCAAACATTACTAACATCCGATCAAGCCATTTTTACTTGGCAAAATAATAAATTAATCTAAACTAATTTAAAAAACATCTATTGATTGACATGCAACTAATAGATGTTTTTTATATATAGTTCTTACTATCACTATTTTCAGTTCGACTCATGGAATGTTTGTTACTAGCCAAGGAGAAAGATATTTGCTCAGAAGGCTAAACATCAAGCGGAAATATAAAAGCATAACTACATTGATCAACCAATTAAATACAACAGTAGAAAAACGCCAACGATTTGCAGGTAAATATAGCGTTTAAAAGGAAAAATATAGTACAATCGATCCTTCACTTCCCGTATAATTGAAAAAAGGGGTGTGGTTTAATTGAATCAACAAAAGATGCCGCCAGCACTATTGCGATTAATTGTTATTTTTCCAAATGTGCTGAGCTATTTATTACTATTCGGATTAATTATTTTTGTCATCTCGAATTATGAAACGCTAAAAGCAACAAATAATTTAACCGTTTGGATTATTTTTATTATCGTATTAGCACCTGCTGCTGCCTACACGACTTTTAGTATTGTGAAGAAAATTCGGGCAGGTCATATGTAGCTCATCCGTGTTGTTATTAGAATGTATTCTAGTAACAACATATTTTTTTTGACAAACTGGACTCTATCATCTATATTTTTGTTAGTCATAACTAACATTTTGGAGGCGTATACAATGAAAAAAGGCACAAAAGATAAAATTCTTGATGCAGCAACAAGTCTAATGACAGAAAGGGGCTATTCGAATGTTTCGGTAAAAGATATTGCTGCCACTGCTGGTGTTAGTGAAATGACTGTCTTCCGTCATTTTGAAACAAAACTAGGAATTCTTCATGCTGTCCTGCAAAGCCACTCATATATCCCATACTTTGAACATTTATTTGCACAAGATTTATCCGGAAACTTAGAGAATGATTTAAAGCAAATTGCTAACACATATCTAGCCTTTATGGAAAAAAATAAACCAATTTTTCTCATTACTACACAAGATAGAAGTATGCTACCAGGGTTAATGGATACAATTTCGGATAACCAAACTAAACAATTACTAAGCTTACTGGCCGTTTATTTTCAATCTCAAATTGAACAAGGAAAGATGAAGGAAATAGATACAAACGGACAAGCCATTGTTTTTTTAACGAGCCTGTTTGGTTTTTTTGTTTCCAATGCGCTATGGGACCAACATTTTCTAAAAGATCAACAAGAAATTTTTATTCAACATTTAGTTGCTACTTTTGTGAGTGGAGTCTGTGTTTAATGGTTCACTCACATAGTTTGCATATATTTTTTAAGTAAAATGTTAGTTATCACTAACTAACATGCTATTTAGGGGGAAGTTTCATGAACGAAAAAAGAAATGTCATAGTAGCAATTCTACTATCTGCAGCATTTGTGTCTATTCTCAATCAAACATTATTACTCATAGCTATGCCACCAATTATGAACGATTTCAAGATTGATGCTAATTTAGCACAATGGCTCACGACAGTATATTTATTAACGAATGGTATTCTCATACCTATTACAGCTTTTCTGATTGGTCGTTTTTCCAATCGATTACTGTTAATAGTGGCTCTCACTTTATTTAGTATGGGTACATTTTTAGGCGCCTTTGCCCCAACCTTTACGGTTTTACTTATGGCTCGAGTTATTCAAGCGGCTGGAGCAGGGGTGATCATGCCCTTAATGCAAACGATTTTATTAACGATGTATCCAAAAGAAAAGCGAGGTTCCATTATGGGGCTAGCTGGCCTTGTAACAGGTTTTGCACCAGCAATAGGCCCAACATTATCAGGCTGGATTTTAGAACATTTTACATGGCGACATCTGTTTTTTACTGTCTTACCCGTTTCAGTTATTGTTTTGACTGTGGCCACGATTTTTATGAAAAATGTCACGACAAAAAAAGAAGGGCAGCTAGATGCTCTTTCTATCGTCTATTCTTCTTTAGGTTGGGGTGGCCTGTTATATGGTTTCAGCATCGCAGGAGCTGTTGGATTTCAATCAATGCCAGTACTTGCATCATTAATGGTAGGAGGAATTACGCTGTTTCTATTTATTAGACGTCAGCTTCAATTGCCTAAACCAATGCTTGAATTTCGTGTATTTCAATCCTCCATGTTCTCTATTACAACTTTTTTATCGAGTTTAGTTTATGCCCTCATGATTGGTACACAAATACTTATCACATTTTATATTCAAAATGTACGGCAGCTGTCGGCACTCGAAACAGGGCTGGTTTTATTGATAGGTGCGCTTGTAATGGGCATATTGTCGCCAGTGACAGGGAAGATTTTCGATAAAGTGGGTGGAAAAGGCTTAGCACTGGTAGGGTTCACCAGTATCTTAATTGGTTCAGGTGCTTTCATAGCATTATCAATGCATACAAAACTTTGGCTACTGGCATGTCTCTTTACGATGATTTCCTTTGGGATTTCAATGATTATGATGCCGCTGACAACCGCTGGCATGAATGCCTTACCTACCCATTTGATGGCACATGCGACAGCGATGAATAGTACATTGCGTATGGTCGGTGGTGCATTAGTAACGGCATTACTTGTAACCATCATGAGTACGGTAACTACTTTACAGCAAGAAATGGGTGTTGCTGATGCTATGCTAAATGGCATTCGCACAGCGTTTATTGTCACAACGATTTTAAGTGCTGTGGGACTACTACTGTCTTTATATATGAAGAAGAAGCCAAATGCCAAATAGCCACCATCTCCATGACGCATAAAAATAGTTTATCGAGAGAAACTAATGGAAGAAGAAGCTTCACAATTTTAGAAAAGAGAGGTGCTTTTTATGAATCCAATAAATTGTGATTTTTCACCAATGAAAGAAACATTAAAAGATGAGCTTCTCCAAGTGATTATGTCCTTACAGCAAAGTGTGCAAGAAATGGATACAGATGCAAATTGTCTCCTTGGCAATTTTGAGAAAATTAAAGAGAGATTTATGACAATTGAAATGAAAGCCGCGACGTTTTATTTAAATTGTTATCTTTCCCCGTTTACAGAAAAGTATCCGGAATTATCACATAGTGTGCAAAATATGTCGTTGAGAAGACATGGTGGTTTAATTGTCATCCAACGACAGGATTCGTTAGTGAATTTGATGCAGCCTGGTATTCATATTGGGGCAGATTTAACGCATTCCTTATTAGAATCCATTTTCTTTCCAGGTAATCCATTACATGATGGAGCGGTACTCGTCAATCAAAATCAAATTGAATCGGCAGCGAATGTACTGCCATTATCAGACCGTCAGACTGGTGAAAAAAAATTAGGAACAAGACATCGTGCAGCGTTAGGATTAAGTGAAGTAAGTGATGCACTTGTGATGGTCGTCTCAGAAGAAACAGGTAGGATTTCTTTTGCTTTTCAGGGAAATTTATACCCGATTACATCACCTGGCATCATATAGGGACTCTCCTCTGTAAAACAATATCTCAAATTCGAGATATTGTTCTTGCAATGTTATCACTTGCGTGGTAAAGTGATAACTGAAGGGAGGATGAAGTCATGAGAAATCATACATTAGGCACATTAACATGGATTCGTATGATGCGCTTTACAACGCAAAGTAACCAGTTATCGAATGAATTTTTAAAGCGTTTCGATTTAACAACGGCACAATTCGATGTGTTAATCCAAATCCAAACGTATGCACCGATCACTCAATCTCAATTAGCAGAGAAAGTAACAGTTACACAAGGTGGCATGTCTCGCATGCTTGCCCGACTTGAAAAAGAGGGACTAATCGAGCGTAAACAAAATTGGAAGACCAAAGCTATCTCATTGACGGCAAAAGGGGAGCAAATGATTGATGCAGCAACACCAAGTCAACTTCACTTCCAATCCTCATTTTTTGAAGAAGTATTATCAGATGAAGAAATAAAATCTTTATATAAAGTGATGACAAAGCTTGAAAAGCATAGCCGAGAAAAAAAATTGCCGCCCGTGTAATTTTTTTTACAACATCACTTGCTTAGTCAAGTGAAAAAGGAGGAACAGTAGGATGAATAAATTAAATGGACACCATCATATATCCATGCTAACGAAAAATGGCAAACAGAATAATCATTTTTATACAACTATTTTAGGGTTACGACGTGTGAAAAAAACAGTGAATCAAGACTCACCATCCATGTATCACTTATTTTATGGTGACTTAACTGGAGCAGCTGGTACAGAATTAACATTTTTTGAAATGCCCGTTGCAGGACGTACAGTGCGGGGCACGAATGCTATTACTCGTATTGGCTTACTTGTACCTAGCTCCGAAAGCTTACTATATTGGAAAGAACGCTTTCAACAGCTAGAGGTAGAACATAGCGATATCACTACTTATGCAGGCAAAGAGGCTTTGTTTTTTGAAGATCATGAGGGATTACGAATGGTGCTGTTAAATCATCAGGGGCATGATACGCCTGCACAATGGCAAGCATGGGATGGCAATGATATACCGGAGGAACATCGTATTTTAGGTATGGGGACTGTTGAAATCACTGTACGCTATTTACAAAGAACCGTGAATTTACTACAAGATTTATTTCACTATACAGTTGTTGCAGAAACGGACAAAGAAACGATTCTGCAATCGATAGAAGGAGAAGTGCTTGGAGAAATTGTCGTCAAAGAATTAGAAGGGCCAAGCGAGAAACCTGGTAAAGGCAGTATTCACCATCTTGCATTACGTGTAGCAACGGTCGAGGAATTACAGGAATGGGATACGAAAATTAAGGCACAGGGTTTGGATAGTACAGGTGTCGTCGATCGTTATTATTTCCAAAGTCTTTATTTCAGAGATCGCAACGGTATTTTATTTGAAATGGCGACAGAGGGTCCAGGGTTTACTGTGGATTCAGCAGTCGAAGATCTTGGAAAAGAGCTAGACCTTCCACCCTTTTTAGAAAAGAAACGTGCAGAAATTGAAGCCATTTTAGAACCACTAGAATAAGGAGAGATGAAACATGATGGAAAAATATCGTATCGATCAATCAAAAGGATTGGAATTTGGGCTGTACTCTTTAGGGGATCATATTCCAAACCCATTAACAGGCGAACGTATTTCTGCCCAGCAACGACTAAAAGAGCTAGTAGAGGCTAGTCAATTGGCTGAGCAAGCAGGCATTGATGTATTTGGTATTGGTGAGAGTCATCAATCGTACTTTACAACACAGGCACATACAGTCGTGTTAGGGGCTATTGCACAGGCAACGTCCACTATTAAATTATCTAGCTCAGCAACTGTATTAAGTGTTTCAGATCCAGTACGTATCTATGAGGATTTTGCCACAATTGATTTAATATCAGATGGTCGAGCAGAAATTGTAGCGGGACGTGGGTCACGTGTAGGAGCTTACCAATTGCTGGGTATTGATTTACAGGACTATGAAGAAATTTTTGAGGAAAAATTAGAGCTACTTATGAAAATCAATGACGAGGAGCTGGTGACATGGGAAGGGCAATTTCGAGCACCACTTCACCATGCGCAAATTTTACCACAGCCCAAAAACGGCTCCTTACCGATTTGGCGAGCAGTTGGTGGTCCACCTGCCAGCGCTATTAAAGCAGGATATATGGGAATTCCGATGATGCTTACAACATTAGGTGGACCTGCTATCAATTTTAAACCATCTGTTGATGCCTATCGAGAAGCGGCAGAACGCAAAGGTTTTGACCCAAATGAATTACCTATTGCCACAACAAGCTTGTTTTATGTAGCAGATACAACAAAAGAGGCATTGCAAGGCATGTATCCACATTTAAATGGTGGTTTCCAAGCCATTCGTGGCGGAGGTTATCCAAAGCAACAATTTGCTCAAGCACCCGATACACGTGATGCTTTAATGGTTGGCAGTAAAGAGCAAATTATTGAAAAACTACTTTATCAGTACGAGCTATATGGCATGCAACGCTTTATGGCACAAATCGATTTTGGTGGCGTACCATTTGATAAAATTATGAAAAATATTGAAATCATCGGTCAGGATATTATTCCAGCGATGAAAAAATATACAGCAAAATAAGGAGTGGCTCATCATGAAAATTGTCGCGCTTGCAGGTTCTATTGTCGGCTCTAAAACAAGAACAGCAACACAGAAAATAGTTGAGATGTTACAAGAAAAATATCCACAGCATGAAGTAACATTACTGGATCTTGCTGACTATCAACTAGTTTTTAGTGATGGACGTAATTACTTCGACTACGAAGGCGATACAAAATATGTAACAGAAACCATTATGGCTGCAGATGCAATTGTTATTGGGACGCCAACATTCCAAGCATCGATTCCAGCGACATTAAAAAATATCTTTGACCTTTTACCTGTCAATGCCTTCCGCGATAAAGTCATCAGTGTCATTGTGACAGCGGGTACATCCAAGCATTATTTAATGGTGGAACAGCAACTAAAGCCGATACTAGCTTATATGAAAGCACACATCGTTCCGACCTATGTATTTATAGAAGAAAAGGATTTTTTACGCAAAGAAATTGTTAACGATGATGTCCTTTTCCGACTAGCACGGTTAGCAGAGGATACAGTCATGGTAGCAGATGCCTTTGCAGAAATTCGGGCAAAAAAAGATGCAGAATATGATTTTTAAAGATTAATAGATGAAACGCTGTGTAAATAGTCTGACACAGCGTTTCTTTTTGCGTCTAAGCTAACTATTTGACCATTCAAACCATCGTGCATGCCCATCTGGACGCGGCATTGTACGTATGGATATGATAGTACCTTGATCTATAAAATCTTGATGAAGTTTTGTATCAAATAAATTGTTATAGCAATGATAAAGAGGCCTCCCCATGCTAATTTCTTTTAATTGCTCTATTAATTTATGACGTAATTCAATGGGGATTTGATTTGCGACATGTGTATGATAAATCACTAACATCGCCTCTTGCTCAATTATTCGACTAAGCTTTTTAATCAGTTGAATCGCATCCCCTTTTATTAACTGAATATCTAATTGATTGATGATGGGGAGGGCCTGTTGGAATAATATTCTACGTTCATGATGTTCAGGCCAAATTAACGCTTGAAGCCATTGACTTTCTACTTTATTTCCAAGATTAATTGGCTTTAAATCGATCCCTATTCTTTGACAAACAATAGGAGATTGGGAAAGGGAGGTAGGCAGTGTTTCACCACGATTTTCCGAGAATAACATATAATCATTTTCCGTATTGATAATGGATAATTGTTGATTGTAGCAATAATTGTAGTGATCCATACCAAGCTGAAGTCCTGCACTTGCGCCTATTTCAATGAAAGCCAATGGTTGTTGATGTTTGGCATAGATTTCAGTCATCATTGGGTAGAGATAGGCACAACGTCGAATTTCATTTGTTTGTACAAGCTTTTCTTGAAACAATGTCGTTAATTCATTTGTATGTGATAGTACGAATGCTTTAAAAATAGGGAACACCTCCTGTATTGGATGAGGGGAGGGTGTTAAAGATGCATAATAATTGGTCAAAGGATCATTGGATGTAGCTAATAAATAATGAACTGCTGCCAACAATAAATTGGGCGCAGGCTGATCCTGTGGGATTGAGGAGGCAATGTCTAACAAATCTTCATCATTGGCAATTTTAGTAGCTAAATGTTCATAAAGGGGGCTTGAGCCTTGACATTCCTGTTGAGCAAACATCTGAAATTGACGACTTAATATAGTGTGCGGCATATGATTCTCTCCTTTTTACATACATAATCAAGTTCATCATCAGTCTATTCTTATTGTATAATTTAGTAAATTAAATATATTTAATAAATTTAATTAATATTTTTAATCACTGAGGTGAAATTTTGGAATATAAATGGTTACAATCTTTTATCGTCGCAGCCCAGACTTGTAATTTTCGTACAGCAGCGGAACAACTTCATTTATCTCAACCAAGTATTACGGTTCATATTCAGCAGTTAGAGGAATTTCTGCATGTACAATTATTTAAGCGCGAAAAAAATCGTGTGCAATTAACAGACGCTGGAAAGCTTTTTCAAGTAGAGGCACAGCAAATGGTCAATCAGTGGGAACAAAGCATTGAACGTATTCGATTAGCAAGTAAAGGTATTCAAGAAAAAATCATTATGGCTATGACCCCGTTAATGGTTGAAACGATTCTGCCGCATGTGATCTATCAATTTATCAATGACAATCCTTCACTTGAGATATCAATTTTAGTAGAGGATTCAGTCAATCAAGATCAAGCTCATATTGGTATTTCATTATTACCAACACGTTATCGACATTGGCATCAAGAGCTGCTGATTGATAGTCCATTAGAGTTAGTAATCCCCCTAGATGCCTATGATGATGAAACAGGCACTTATATTGATTATGAGGAGTTATTTCAAACGTATACTTTATTTACGCATCATCATCCAACAATTTGGGGAGAGCTATTACGTAAATTAAGAGAAACATATATTTTAACGAAGCAAGTATCCATTTCTCAATCTTATGTGGTAAAAAGGCTAATAAAGGATGGGTTGGGGATGTCGTTTTTACCTCGTATGATTGTGAGAAAAGAACGGATGGAGGGACGGTTTAATATAGTTCCTTTTGAAGATTTCCCATTACCGAGTGTACCCGTATACCTCTTTTATAAGGAATCTACACAAGTACCAGATGGATTATTAGATTTATTGCAAACAAGAAATTATTTATAATTCACAAGATGGTCAAAAATGATTTTGAAATGATGCTGTTCAGTGTAAGGGTTTTCATAGACTTTGTCGAATTGTGGTATGATCGTTTTTAAAGAGTAGGAGGTCAATAAACATGGTATTTTCTCTATTTAAAAAAAAGAAAGAACAACAGCAGCTAAAAAATAGAGTGGAGTTTTGTATCACTAATTTATCACTTGGTGCGGCAGATGCGTATGATGAATTAGTAGAACGGGATGATATTGAGATAGAGGAATCTGGTTGTACATCTCACTGTGAAATCTGTGAACAAAGTATTTTTGCGCTAGTTAATGGAGAAGTCGTGACAGCAGAGGACGCAGAGACATTGGTGCAGGCTATTGATGAAGAATTAAAACAAAACCCACTTTTCTAATGAAAAAACAGCTTGCGGGATAACAAGCTGTTTTTTCACTGCAAATCAATTTACCAACCGCGCACGTATTGTACGGGAGGTTGCACTTCTTCGCCTAATTCTTTAGCCGCATGAAGTGGCCAATAAGGGTCTCGTAATAAAACGCGTGCTAAGAAAATTAAATCTGCGCGATTATTTTGGAGAATTTCTTCTGCTTGAACAGCTGTTGTAATAAGTCCAACTGCGCCAGTAGGGATGTTTGCCCCATGCTTAATGGCCTCTGCATGCGATACTTGATAGCCTGGAAAGACATGAATAGCTGCTGGTACAACACCGCCTGTTGATACATCAACCAAATCAACACCTTGAGATTTCATCCAGCGACTAAAAACAATAAAATCTTCCATTGTTGTGCCATCCTCAGCGTAATCTTCTGCAGATACACGTACCAATAATGGCCCATCCCACACACTGCGAATCGCATCGATAACTTGACGAAGGATACGATAACGGTTTTCCTGTGAACCACCGTATTGATCTTGACGTTTATTTGTCGCAGGTGATAAAAACTCGCTAATTAAATAGCCGTGTGCCCCATGAATCTCGAGCACATCAAAGCCAGCCTTTGTGGCACGAACAGCTGCTTGTTTAAACGCTTCTATTACATAAAGAATGTCCTCTTCTGTCATTTCTATTGGTGTTTTATAGTCTGAGCTAAAGGCAATAGCTGATGGAGCAAAAATTTCGCCATCCACCGTTGCTTTGCGACCAGCATGTGCAAGCTGGATGCCTGTTTTAGCGCCGTAAGCCTTCATCCCTTCAACTAGTTGACTTAATCCTTCAATATGTGCATCATCCCAAATGCCTAAATCTTTATTGGAGATGCGGCCTTCTGGCACAACACCAGTAGCTTCCAAGATGATTAACCCAACTTGACCAGCTGCTCGTGTCGCATAATGGACTAAATGAAAAGGTGTCACCATGCCATCGTCTTGCGCTGAATACATGCACATAGGTGCCATAACAATGCGATTTTTTAAGGAAATGGATTGTAATGCATATGGTTCGAATAATTTACTCAAAATAAAGCCCCCTAATTCCTAGTGATACACTCTATTTTGCACATAATATTAACCATTTGCAAGTGAACGAGATCGAGCTTCCGCTTCTTTAATACATGCTTCGATGGCTTCATTAAATTGATATTGCTCTAGTGCCTGAATACCAGCCTCCGTCGTACCGCCAGGGCTCGTTACTTTTTTCCGCAAAACATCCGGCTCATCTACCGATTGCTTGAGCATTTCAGCAGTACCTGCCAGTGTTTGAGTCATTAGTAATCGTACAGTATCTTTAGAAAGACCAACTTTTGTTCCTACTCTTTCAAAGGCTTCCATTAAATAATAAATATACGCAGGACCACTACCAGAAAGGGCTGTAACTGCATGTAATTGATCCTCATCGACTTCAATAACGGAGCCGACAGCCTCTAATAACTGGAGGAAAAGAATACGCTGTGCCGCCGACACCTCATTATTGAATGCTATCCCACTTGCTGACATACCGATTGTGGCAGATGTGTTAGGCATCACCCGTGCAATTGGACGACTTCCTAAAAATTTAGTAATCGTCTCAATAGCAATACCGGCTAGAATCGACAGAACGGCAGAGTGCGTTGTAATTTTAGGTTTTAGATCGCGCATGGCTGCAACAGCATCCTTTGGCTTCATTGCTAAAATGATAAGATCTGCCTGTTGATAAATGGCTTGATCAAACAGGCACTGGACTCCATATGTTTCGTGTAAGAACTGTAAACGTTCTTTGTCAGAGCGATTGGTGACATAGATTTCCTGTGGTGTAAACACCTTTTGTTTTATCCAGCCCTGCATCAATGCTTCTGCCATTGAGCCTGCACCGATAAATACTATTTTTTTCATAAACAAAACCTCCAGTTCAAAATAAAAAAGCGCTCTCGTCCTTATCTTGAAGGACGAAAACGCTCTCGTTTCCGCGGTACCACCTTTGTTTGCCAATTGTTGGCACAACTCTTAGCCCTCTTATCGCAAGGGAAACGGTTATGTTTGCATAACTGCTCAGAAGTAGGTTCGGTAATGGGAGCGGGTGATGTTACTCTCAGCAAATGTAACACTCTCTAACACCTTCACCAGTTACGTACTCGGCTTCTTCAACGCACAAAAATAATTAGATTATTCAAAATTATAGTGAGGAATTAGCAAACTGTCAACAGGAGGATGACGAAAACAGAAAAAACTTGTAAAATAGAATGAATCAGTATTCACTAGCTCGTAAAAAGGGGGAGACAACTTTGTCTATAGTCAAAATAGAAATTCCAACACCCTATGAAGTAGGAGATGTCAATGCATTTATTGTAAAGGGCGATGCACTCAGCATTTTTGATGTTGGACCAAAAACGATGGAAGCCTATGATGCTTTGAAATGGGGAATTCGAGCAGCTGGCTTTGACATGCGAGATATTGAACAGGTTGTGTTAACCCACCATCATCCTGACCATGCAGGATGGGTCGATGCCTTTCCACATGCAGAAATTTTGGGGCATGCCTATAATGATAAATGGCTTCGTCATGATGAAGCGTTTTTAAGCTATCACGAGCAATTTTACAGTGAGCGTTTATTAGAGCATGGGGTACCACAAGAATATATTACAAAAAGTGTACATGTTCGTCGTGAATTAGAGCTTGTGGGTGAGCGCCCATTGACACAAATTTTGGTGGATGGAGACGAAGTGCCCGGTCATCCAGGATTAAAGGCAATAGAAACATTAGGTCATGCACAAAGCCATTTTATTTTCTGGGATGAAAAAACGCATCATGTTATTGGGGGCGATTTATTACTCGAAAAAATAACGCCCAATCCATTAATCGAGCCACCATTAGATCGTACATTAGGACGTCCAAAATCCTTACTGCAATACAATGAATCACTCGAAATTCTACGCCAATTACCCATCAAAATGATGCATACAGGGCATGGGGCCGATTTAGAGGATATTCCTTCTTTAATTGATAAACGATTAGAGCGCCAGCATCAGCAATCATTGAAAGTTAATGAGTTGCTAGGTGACGATCAATTAACGGTTGTACAAGTAACAAAACGCTTGTATCCAGCCATATTCCAGCATCAGCTAGGATTAACCTTGTCCAAAACACTAGGGCATTTAGATTATTTAGAAGCCAATGATTATATTAAATCAACGAAGACCGAAGCAGGTATCTATTTATTTCAAAGGAAGTAGGTTTACACATGAATAAATATAAAAAGACGATCTTCGTGACAGGTGCAACAAGTGGTGTAGGTTTAAAAACGACAGAATTACTTGTAGCTCAAGGGCATACAGTTTATGCCACGGGTCGTAATGCTGTTGCACTAAAGGTGCTAGAACGTTTAGGAGCTCACGTTATCCAAGCTGATTTAACCAATTTACATACACTCGATGATGTTTGTTCACAGCTCCCACCCATTGATGTGGCGATTCTTTCAGCAGGTGTAGGGAAATTTGCTGTAGCCCCCGCTTTAAAGGATGTGGATATTGCTCAAATGATTGAATTGAATGTAAGTGTACCGATTTACCTTGCCAAACGATTAGCTTCTGCAATGATGGCACAACAGCATGGTCATCTAATTTTTATTGGGTCACAGGCAGGAAAGGTAGCAACACCGAAAGCGAGTGTTTATGCTGCTACCAAGCATGCCATTGTCGGTTTCACGAATGGACTTCGTATGGAGTTAGCTCCATACAATGTGAAAGTAACCGCCATCCACCCAGGTCCCATTGATACACCATTTTTAGATAAGGCAAATGATGCAGGTGGCTACAGAGAGTCCTTAGGAAGATTTTTATTATCCGCAGAAGAAGTGGCACAAGCTACAGTTCAAACAATTGACCGTCCAGTTCGTGAGGTAAATTTACCAAGGATCATGGGATTATCGAGTAAATTATATGCACTCGCACCTGCAACCATTGAATTTCTAGGCAAATCATTTTTCAATAAAAAATAGCAATAATCAGACTGTCGCCATGCTCCCTATGTATGGCGACAGTTTTTTTCATACTTACCTGAAATTGTTGATATAGTAGGGAAGATGAAGCTAAAAAAGGAGAATACAATGTACACTATTGGACAAGTTGCTAAATTTTTAGGCATTTCTAGAGATACGATAAAATTTTACGAAGAAAAGGGATTGGTAAAGCCTCAGCAAAATAAAGGAAATGGCTACAGAAGCTATACCCATTTTGATATCTATGACCTAACAACGGTCAATTTTTATCGAGAAATTGATTTGGAAATCAAAATAATACAGGAATTAAGAAGAGGCAAGAGTATCGAGGGCATTCGCTCATTATTAGAAGAAAAAGAGCAGGGAATGTTGGAGGAGATTGCCTATAAAAAACGACAATTAAAAAAGTTACAAAGGGTCAAGGAAGATTGCGAAAAAATTAAGCAATGTTTAGGAACATACAGTATAAAAGAAATGAAACCACTAGAGATAATGGGAGAAATAGATCATTATACCGCTTATGATGAATATGACATTCTAAAAGAAAACACCGATAATTTTAAAAAAGCAGTGGTCCTTACATCATTAAGAAGAGTAATACGGTTTAATGATGAAGGGATACTAGAAGAACAATTTATAATTACCAGAAAAGTTGAAGATGATGACAAGGCAATAGCTGGGGAAATTCGAGCCTATCCAAAATGTCTTTATACAATCATTGAAGATGGTAGATGGTCTACAGGTGGTAAAAATACGGACGATCAAGTGGAAGCCAGTATGAGAAAAGTAGCCGAGGAAATGGGCTATGAGCTGTTAGGGCTTGTGTATATCAATCTACTGCTAGTTACGTATGAAGAAGGGCTGGAACGTATTTTTTTAGAAATGTATGTGCCAATAAAGTAAAAATAGAGATAGATGATTGACCTGTGAGCAACCCCCAGGTTTATGCTGAAGTTCAGTGCAATGAAATGGGGGATCAACATGAATAGAAATAAGAAGCTAAAAAGACCTGTAGCGAGTTTTATTGTCTTAACCAATGTCATTTTTTGGCCGCTTTTTTGTCTTGTAGGAGCTGTCAAGCTGTTAGGGTTTCCAACGTGGGTTTTCGATGTAATACGCTGTCTATCAGCATGGTCATCAACCTTTGCCTTCGCTATATTATTTCCGAAAATATATCCTGGACAGAGCTTTCTACACTTTGTGAAACAAAAATTTAAGAATAGGTTGAACGGATCGGTGATTTTTTCAGTGCTGACGATTCAAGTCGTCATTTTTATTATTATTTTGAGTCTAGTTATGAATAATCATCAAACAGATTCTATTTTTACAATCTCTTCTTGGGTTATACTGAGCTATTACTTTTTTAGAAATCTTTTATCAGGACCATTAGGTGAAGAATTGGGATGGAGGGGTTTTGCCCTGCTGGAGCTTCAAAAGAAGTATTCCGCATTAGTCGCCTCTATCATCATCGGGTTTTGGTGGGGGCTATGGCATTTACCGATATGGCTTACGACTGGCTTTATGGGCATGGATTTACTCCAATATAGTGGCTTCTTTATGATAGCCATCATAGCGACGAGTATTATTATGGCAGGATTTTATAACATCAATCAGAATTTAATCATCCCCATCATCATTCACCAATTCTTTAATTTTTTTATTGGTTTAGTGAACGGGCATCTCGTTGATTTAATGATGTATAATGCCATTTTATATTCAGTAGCCGCCCTGTTATTGATCATCATTAATCCAAAGAATGCATTGTACAAGACAAAATCAATTAAATCGTGAAAAAAAAATCCCGTTTTCTACGGGGTTCTTTTTTATTGATACATTTATATAGTATACATTTATGCCTTTAGTGAAAAAACGCTTATTCGAGTAAATATTCATACTTTCTCCAATGATTTGATGGATTGGTTGACGTTCGCTTAACTAGTAAAATAAATGTCTATGAATTTATAAAAATACACTTGTATTTATTTTTATAACATGATACTATTCGTGTATAAACTTTTAAATGAATGTATAAAAATACATATAGATAGAGCAATGGAGGCGCATTTTTAATGGCAAATAAAAAAGTTGTATTAGCTTACTCAGGCGGACTTGATACTTCGGTAGCAATTCCATGGTTAAAAGAACAGGGTTGGGATGTAATCGCGGTATGCCTTGACGTTGGTGAAGGGAAAGACCTTGAATTCGTAAAAAATAAAGCTCTTCAAGTAGGAGCTATTGAATCTTATATGGTAGATGCAAAGGATGAATTTGCTGAAAATTATGCATTAATTTCATTACAAGCCCATACTTGGTATGAACAAAAATATCCATTAGTATCAGCACTTTCTCGCCCACTAATCTCAAAAAAATTAGTAGAGATTGCGAACCAGGTCGGTGCGGATGCCGTTGCACATGGTTGCACAGGAAAAGGTAATGACCAAGTTCGTTTTGAAGTGTCTATTAAAGCATTAAATCCTGATCTAGAAGTATTAGCACCAGTACGTGAATGGGGCTGGAGTCGTGACGAGGAAATTGAATATGCGATGAAACATAATGTACCAATTCCAGCAACATTGGATTCACCATTTTCAATTGACCAAAATTTATGGGGACGTGCCAATGAAGCAGGAATTATGGAAGATCCATGGGTATCTCCACCAGAGGAAGCTTACGGCTTAACTGTTTCTGTTGAAAATGCACCAAATGAAGCAGAATATGTGGAGATCGAGTTTATAGCTGGTAAACCAGTAGCATTAAACGGAAAAGAAATGAAGCTAGCAGATTTAATTCAAGAATTAAACGCAGTAGCAGGTGCGCATGGTGTAGGACGTATCGACCATGTAGAAAATCGTCTCGTTGGTATTAAATCACGTGAGGTTTATGAAATCCCAGGAGCAAAAGTGCTGTTAACAGCGCATAAAGAGCTTGAAGATTTAACACTTGTAAAAGAATTAGCACACTTCAAGCCAGTGATTGAGAAAAAATTATCTGAATTAATTTACGATGGGTTATGGTTCTCGCCATTACGTGATGCACTTGAAGCATTCCTTGCGCAATCACAACAATATGTAAATGGTACAGTACGTGTGAAACTGTTCAAGGGGCATGCGATTGTAGAAGGACGTAAATCACCAAATTCACTATACAATGAAAAGCTAGCAACATACTCGAAGGAAGATCAATTCAATCACGCTTCCGCTGTAGGCTTTATCGAGTTATGGGGTCTACCAACCGTAGTGAACTCATCTGTTAATAAAAAATAATATTTAACAAGCGAGGTGTGGGAAGGCATTATGCTTTCACTACACCTTTCAATAAGAAATAAAGGAAAAGGTGAGCTGACATGACAAAACTTTGGGGTGGACGTTTCCAAAAATCAGCAGAAGCGTGGGTAGACGAATTTGGGGCATCCATTGGCTTTGATCAGCAACTTGTGCTAGAGGACCTTGAAGGTAGTGTTGCACATGTCACAATGCTTGGTGCAACAGGGATTTTACCTGTAGCTGACGTAGAGGCCATACTAGGTGGTCTTGCCCAATTAAAAGAAAAGGCAATCGCAGGTGAGCTTGAATTTAGCGTTGCCAATGAAGATATACACTTAAATTTAGAAAAGATGCTGATTGATTTAATTGGTCCTGTTGGTGGCAAGCTACATACAGGTCGTAGCCGTAATGACCAGGTCGCGACGGATATGCATCTTTTCTTGAAAAAGCGTGTGCAGGAAGCAATTGATTTAATCGTGACGTTTCAACAAACATTAGTAGAGAAGGCTCAAGAACATATTGAAACGATTGCGCCTGGTTATACACATTTACAACGTGCCCAGCCAATATCCTTTGCGCATCATTTAATGGCGTACTTTTGGATGCTAGAGCGTGATAAACAACGCTTTACAGAATCCATCAAGCGCATTGATATTTTGCCATTAGGGGCAGGGGCTATGGCGGGAACGACTTTCCCAATCGACCGCTTAAAATCCGCAGAATTACTTGGCTTTAGTGAGGTATATGCCAACTCTATGGACGCTGTGAGTGATCGTGATTTTATTGTGGAATTTTTAAGTAATGCATCCTTGTTAATGGCACATTTATCACGCTTTGCAGAGGAAATTATTATTTGGTCTACAGATGAATTTAAATTTATTGAATTGGATGATGCCTTCTCTACAGGTTCTTCCATTATGCCACAAAAGAAAAACCCTGATATGGCAGAGCTCATTCGTGGGAAAACAGGGCGCGTTTACGGGAATCTAATGGGCTTATTAACCGTGTTAAAGGGCACACCTTTAACGTATAACAAAGATATGCAGGAGGATAAAGAAGGCATGTTCGATACTGTGCATACCATTCTTGGTTCACTGAAAATCTTTGAAGGCATGATTCGTACAATGACCGTCAATACAGAACGTTTGCATCAAGCTGTCCATGCTGATTTTTCAAATGCAACAGAGCTAGCAGATTATCTTGCGACAAAAGGTATGCCATTCCGTGAGGCACATGAGGTGACAGGGAAGCTTGTCTTCACATGTATTCAAAAGGGGATTTACTTATTAAATTTACCGCTGGAAGAAATGCAGCAGGAAAGTGCACTAATTGAAGCAGATATTTATGATGTGTTAGCGCCAGAAGCGGCTGTTCGACGCCGTCATTCCTTAGGTGGAACCGGCTTCGAACAAGTGAAGATCCAAATTGACAAAGCAAAAGCCTGTCTTGTAAAACATTAATTGTTGCGTGCATGTCCTTGTGACTTTTGCATAGATATTCATTAAAGCTGTCCAGTGAGGCACTATGAAAACCTATATCCTTTTTCAACTAAGCCAGAGGGTGACGTGAAAAAGAGACCCTTACATACGTGAAGGACAATCCCCAATTCTGGAGACGCGGAATTGGGGTTTTTGTATAAGAAAATGGTGGGAGGAATCCAGTAAATGAATGAACGTTTTACAAAGGGGCTTGACACAATCAAACAATATATGACTGAGGAAGAAGTAACACAGATGATTACATCCGATCCATTAGCCGATGTGGCACCTGATTTACGCAAAATGATTATTGAATTTGCTTATGGTGATGTCTATGCACGACCAGGATTGGAGGCCAAAAATCGAGCACTTGTCGTGATAACAGCAGTTGTCACACAAGGTGCTGCGCCGCAAACAAAAACCCATATCCAACGAGGATACCATGCAGGCTTAACACAGACAGAAATTGTCGAGGCTCTGTTACAATTAGTGCCCTACATCGGTTTTCCAAAAGTGCAAAATGCCTTAACCATTGCACAGCAAGTCTTTGCAGAAAAAATTTGAAGCATGAATAAAAAATCAGGCAAAGGTTCATAATAAGTTCGGAAACACTTATTAATCTAATATGATGGGGAGGATGCAGAATGAGTAATAGTCAAACACCCAAAGACCAAGAATCTCAGGAAAGTCCGCCACAACTGGTTAAGGTTGAAGCTTCTTAAAACTTAAGCCTAAAGGTGAAACAGAATTGATCTGCTTCGCTGTAGATTAAGTTGAAGCGTAAACCTACTAGTAAAAAATCAAATAGAAGCAATAAGTGTCCATGGATCCAGAATTATTCTGGGTCCTTTTTGTGGTTCACTGTTAACAATCTAATTGAGGGTGAGAAGCAGAGAGAAAGGCGCTCCTACTAGGGTAATAAAATTCATAAGGAAGGCAAAATGCACTCACCCAAGCCAAGACTCCACCCCTTTCAAAGGTAAAACATCATATAAGACATTCACATAGGTGAGTTAGTCACCTTCATCATTACCTTCATTTGACATTTTGAGAAATCTGTATTACTCTATACATAACAGATTCTGTTTGGGTATTAACAATACAGATTGGAGGAGCGATATGCAAATACGGTTAGATCCAAATAGTGAATTGCAGCTTTATAAGCAATTAGCCAATCAATTAATTGAATTCATCGCAAAAGGTGAACTGAAAAATGGTGATACATTACCAGCGGTGCGTGCGATGGCTACGGATTTAGGTATCAATGTAAGCACAGTGAGTAAGAGCTACCATGAACTCGAGGAAAAAGGGTTAATCGAATTAAAACCGAAAGCGAAGGCAGTCATTATTGGTGGGCAAAAGCGAGAGCTGGAAGAAACAGAGGTTGAAAAAGTGGAAAATGCTTTAAAGCCAATTATGGCGGAAGCTTTTGCACGTGGGTTTGAAAAAGAACAAATAACAAGTTTGTTCCAGCGAATTTTAAAACAATGGAAGTAGGGGTAGTATGCTTATAATAGTAGGCATCTTTATCATTGTCGGTATTTTGGAAACCATGACACCACATTTAACAAGAAAAACGAATGTTTTTGGTGTTTCCATACCAGAACCTTATGTCAAGCATCCTCAATTACAGCTTTGGAAGAAGCGTTATAGTCAAATCATCGGAGGAATTGCAGGCTTATTTTTACTAGGTCAAATCGGATTCTCTTTGTCGCCTATGCAGGAGGAGAAAACGTCTTTAA
The DNA here is from genome assembly GCF_038630755.1 of Lysinibacillus sp. FSL K6-1151. NCBI lineage: Bacteria > Bacillati > Bacillota > Bacilli > Caryophanales > Bacillaceae > Lysinibacillus > Lysinibacillus sp. FSL K6-1151. Next base: position 2,776,175 of record NZ_CP152040.1, on the reverse strand, counting down.
TCTCCTTTATCCTTTTGTATGTCATGCTCCTGCTATCATCTGGTCTTTACATGAGTTACCATGTTAAAACGAAAAATTTAAAGGGACAGGAACAATGGGAAACAAACATTAAAACGGTGCATGTAACAGACTTAACAATCCGCCAAAAAGATGAAACACTATCGCCCTTATTTTTTAGTTTACCTATCATCATGACACTGGCATTGATTGTTTTTACGTACATGAATTATGACACCATTCCAGCAATTTTTGCCACGCATTGGAATGGTGCAGGGGAGGCGGATGGTTGGACTGAAAAAACTAGGCTCTCCGTCATCAGTATGCCACTGATATTATTAGCGATACAAATTAGCTTTTTCATCATGGGCCAAGGGATGAAAAGTGCCAAAATTCAATTGAGTGCACAGGCTAGAGAAGCCTCAGTTCATCGGGAACTGACTCAACGCAAATATGGTAGCTGGTATTTAGCAGCGATTAATTTTAGTATGACGATTCTATTTATTGTTTTACATTATACAACCGTTATTTTACATGACCAAACAGCCCCATACTTTTTTCCCCTTTTTCTTGTCTTTAATATCGTTACATTAGGTGGCTTACTAGTATTAATTTGGAAGCTCAGTAAAAGCAATGAACGTTTTGATGAGGTACATACAAATGAAACAGCTGCGGCAGATGATCAATACTGGAAATGGGGGATTTTTTATTGTAACAAAAACGATCCATCCTTATTAGTGCCGAAAAAATTTGGAATCGGATGGACTGTCAATTTTGCGAATAAATGGAGCTACATCATAATCGGTATTACCTTATTGCCAATTTTATTGGTGATCTTCATATAGAGAGGAAGATTGGATGAAAAAATGGTTATTGTTATGTTGCACATTGTTACTTTTAAGTGCCTGTGGGCAAAAAGAGGTCACTGCGGACAATCAAGAGACAAAGGGGCAAAGTGCAATGAATGAACAGTTTATCGGAAAATGGGAGGGTAATATTGAAACGCCTAATGGAGCACTGCCAATTATCGTCGATTTACAGAAAGATAGTGGTACATTATCTGTTCCAGCACAAGGTTTATCTAATTTTCCATTTCAAAGTGTCAAGTATACAGATGACAATGTGAAAGTATCTATTCATTTGAACGGCTCTGTTATTGCGATAAACGGCATATTAAAAAATGAACAAATAGAGGCTACATTTCAACAAAATGGTGGGAATTTCCCCCTAATTTTAACGGCTTATAAAGAGCAGCCCGTTACCTATGAAAAACTAAAAATTCCTGTTCAACAGGGAGACTTAACAGTTGCTTTACAAAAAGCGAGCACGTCGCCATCGCCTGTGGCTCTCATTATAGCAGGCTCTGGGCCAACTGATAAAGATGGTAATTCCGCTCTAGCTGGTAAAAATAATAGCTTAAAAATGCTGGCGGAAGGTTTAGCACAAGAGGGCATTACGACGGTTCGCTATGATAAGCGAGGACTTGGTGATAATCAAGCGCTCTTAACAAAGGAAGAAGATGGGACGTTTGATCAATACGTGGATGATGCAGTACAAATCCTACAAACATTGATGGCGGATAAAGCTTATACAAGTGTACACGTGATTGGTCATAGTGAAGGCTCACTCATTGGTTTGCTAGCAGCTCAAAAAACAGGGGTAGCGTCCTTCGTCTCTATCGCAGGTGCTGGAAGACCATTGGACGTAGTACTCTTAGAGCAATTAAAAGGTCAGTTAGCACCGAAGCTTTACAATGAATCAACGGATATTTTGACAGCTTTAAAGCAAGGCAAGCAAGTGACAACTGCTTCGCCAGAACTACAAGCCCTCTTCCGTCCATCTGTTCAGCCTTTCCTGATTTCTTTGCTAAAGTACCATCCTGCTGACGAGTTGGAGAAAGTAAAAAGCCGTGTATTAATCGTACAAGGAACAACGGATTTACAAGTAAAGGAAGTCGATGCCGAGGCATTAAAGAAAGGCAAACCAGAGGCGAAGCTACTTTATATGGAGGGTATGAACCATGTATTGAAAAAAGCTCCAGCAGATGGTGCAGGAAACTTAGCAACCTATTCAGACCCTTCATTGCCATTACATGAAAAATTACTACCAGCGATTCAGCAATTTATTAATGAAGAGCAGGATGATGAACGATGAGTATCTTTGTATATGGAATTATCATGCTGCTATTTCTGACCTTTGCCATTGTGCTGTCCCAAGGGAAAGGAGCGTTTTTAATCGCAGGATTTAATACGATGCCAGAAGAAGAAAAAAAGCAGTATGATGAGCAAGCATTGGCGAGATTTATGGGGAAAATGATGTATGGCTACTGCTTTTGTGTGCTTTTATGGATTCTTAATGAACTTTTTCATACACAGTGGTTATTTTTTAGTATCGGACTTGTTCTTTTCGTAGCATTGACGATCTTTTTAATGATCTATGTGAACACAGGCAATCGTTTCAAAAAATAAGAAGGATATAAAATGGACTTGGTCAATGCAATGACAAGTCCATTTTGTTTGGCTACATTTGAAGGAAATGCATTTTATCTATGAGAATTATTATCAATTAGTGGGATTTCTGTTAAACTAGAGACATGCTATTGGTTAAACTAGAAGGAGTGCTTGAGCTCGATGAAATTAAGTGATCATATACTTTTATGGAATCACGCATACATCAAAATTATGGATGTACGATTGACAATGATGGAGCAGGGAGAGGATTTTGGTCCCTATCGATTGCCGACCAGTGCCTTTCTCTATACAAAAAGAGGGAATGCTCAAATCTGGCTGGATAAAAACAGACATCTGGTACACCCGTTTCACGTCCTGCATGCAGGAAAAGGGGTGGATGTAGAGATTGTAGCGGAGAAAGAGTTTGAATACTTTATGATTTTCTATAAGGCAATACTTCCGTTACCTCATCGCCAAGAAATGGTAGCCTTGATGGAAAATCATAATCCTTTCCACTATCAATATGCTTTTGTGCCAGCTCATCCTCTTGCATTACTTGACAGAGCAGAGCAGATGAAGATAGTTTGGCAACAGGCCCATGACAAAGAGCTGAAAAATTTACATATAAAATCATTATTCTATCAATTTATCTATGAATTATTGCGGCAAATGCATGGACAGGGAATTCATCCCGTAAAGCCAGATATGGTGGCGCAGGCAGTTCGCTATATAGAGGAACATGCGCATATGCCTCTAACACTAGACATCATAGCGCAAGAGTTAGGCTGTAGCATTGGTTATTTATCAAAACTGTTTAAAGAAAAAATGCATACAAGCCCGATTCATTATTTAGGTGAAATGCGTGTCAATAAAGCAGCGGCATTACTCGTGCAAACAGATGCTACGTTGCAGGAAATTGCGGAGCATGTCGGTTATCCTGACGGTCATTCCTTGAGCCGAAGCTTTAAACGATACAAGGGTGTATCTCCAGCACAATTTAAAGTGGCATGGAGGCAAAAGCGGCAACTGGAAGATGAAGAATTGCCACTTTGGAAAAGAAGATATGCTATTCTCCCAAAACAATTCGAGTGTTATATTGATGATGAAATTGAAAATCATTATCAACGAAAGGGAGTAAATGAAATGTCGAAGTACAAAAATATGAAAGTAAAGGCTATGACGTTGTTTATGTGCCTATCATTGTTGCTAGCAGCATGCTCAAATACAAATGGAGCCTCATCATCGACAAATCAAGTGGAATCACAAGCGAATAGTGGACAAGAGGCTGTACAAGAAGGAAAGACAAGAATTGTTTCGACGCCTAGAGGTGATGTAGAAATTCCAGCTCAGCCACAGCGTGTAGCGGCTGATCAATATATGGGGCAGCTTTTAAAGTTAGGAATTATTCCAGTTGGTGTCCGCGAAGGCATGTTAACGGAAGGTTGGATTGAGAAAGCGGGGATTCCTCAAGAAACGCTCGCTAAAATCGAGAATTTAGGTGGCTTCCCAATGAATCCTGAAAAACTCATTATGCTAGAGCCCGATTTAATCATTGGGTCGATTGAGAAAAATATTGAACAATATGAAAAAATCGGCTCTACTGTTTTTATTCCTTACTGGGAAGAGCTTTCGACGGCTGGACCATTAGAAAAATTTAGAAGAATTGCTGAAGTATTTGGAAAAGAGCAGGAAGCTGAGTTATGGATAGAAGAATATGAACAGAGGGTAGAAGATGCTCGAAAACAAATCGATGGCATCATTAAAGAAGGTGAAACGGTATCAGTCGTGCAATTAAGCCCTACAGGTTTATTTGTGTTAGCTGCTGAGGGAGGGAATTATGGTAGTAACACCATTTATCAGATGTTGAAATTACCTCCAACAGAGCAAGCTTTAAACATGAAAGAGGGCTTTGAAAATATCTCATTAGAGGTATTGCCACAGTATTTAGGCGATCATGTATTTGTCTATGTCAATTCGCAAGAAGATGCAGAAGAAATTTTGAATAGTCCGATTTGGCAGGGAGCACCTGCTGTTAAAAATGGCAATGTTTATATGTATGGTGAGTTCGATGATGAGTTTGTCATGGAAGATCCTTACTCTTTAGACCTACAACTTGAGAAAATTGTCAAAGTTTTATTGGAGAAAAAAATAAAAAGCAAGTAAAACCTGCATTCATTTTGCAATAAAGTAGAGCTATTTTCTGATGAATGGCCGTTTGTATAAATTCATCCTAGCTGGTCATAATAAAGAAGATTTCACTTATGAAATCTATAATGATGAGGAGGATGAAAAATGAGTAGGTTCGAACAATTAGATCCAAAATCTCAAAAAATCCACCGCAACTGGTCAAGGATTAAGCGATCCAAATCGCAAGTAAATGGTGAAACGGAGATAACTCTCCATAATCGCCTCTTGCGAAGTGAAGCAAAGGCCCGTCAGTTTTAATCATGTTAGAAAAGTAAGTGTCATCAAGCCCAGAAAAAATTCTGGGTTTTTTTATGGATAAAAATAGAAGGCGGAATGTATTATAATACGTTATAAGGAAGAAAAGGGGAGGAAGGCTATGAATATTACTATTCCAACTTATTTACAGTCATATGCAGAAAATGTTGAACAGCTAGAGGCAGTTGAATCACAGTTACAGCTTTGTTCCAGCACAGGGAATAAACAGTTTGAAATTTGGTACTATGGAGATTTACTAACAATCGAAGGTGAGGCATTGCCTTTCATTACTGGAGCAACCGCTAGAATCGTTGCAAAAGACCCTTTAACGGCGGAGGAAATTTTGCTATTTGATGCAACCCTACATGGCTATAATGCGCTATTTTGTGATGAATTTACGGAGGAGCAGCGTATCCATCGTCCACTACGGAAATATCTTTTGCCCACAACGGAAGTTGTCCTATCATTTTTCTATAATATTGACTATGACGAAGAAGCAGAAGACTATGAGGTAGATGAACATGGCAATGTACAGCTACTCAACGGAGAAACAGCAGATTGGGAGACGATAAAAAGTATTGGCTATGATGCCTTTGCTTTTTATGGCAAATCAGAAGATGGTACACTGCTAGCATTTGCACAGGAAGAATTAGCCTAGCATGAAAGGAACATAGAAAAATGCAATTCATCTCATATACACAAGATTTAGCGAAGCAAATTCATCAATATCAATCAAACAATGCATTTTATCGGAACATTATGAAAACAGAAGAGCCAGTGAATATCGGTTTCATCTATATTGAGCCAAATGGGGTAGTTGGTATGCATGAAGCCCCTGTTCCTCAGCTTTTTATCGTGATGCATGGCGAAGGCTGGGTTCGTGGTGAAGATGATGAAAAAATCACCATAAAATCTGGACAGGGTGTACTTTGGCATCAAGGGCAGGCGCATGAATCTGGTAGTACGACAGGCTTGACAGCACTTGTGATCCAAGCTGAGCATATACATCTTACATAAAAAACGTGTGTAACGGTAGGAGGGGAAGGCATTGAGCAACACAGAAAAATGGAACAAATGGTTGAAAGACTATGGGTTAGCACATAAGGCTGAGCAAATAGCAGCTTATACTAGAAGCTCTATACGTATGGTAGCTAAGCAAAATGCTGATGAAGAAATTCCGATTGGCCATTCAAAAATAGGTGGCTGTCCGGATGTTCCCACAGATTTTGTGTGGCCATATACGAACGATAAGAGACCGTTGTATTTCCTTTGCCAACTACATGTAAAGGATATCAAACCTTACGATACCAACAATTTATTACCTACAGATGGATTATTGTCCTTTTTCTATGATGCAGCCGAGCAACCATGGGGATACGATCCGAAAGACTATGATGGCTTCAATGTTTTCTATTTCACAGAACCAGTTAGTAGCCTTACAAGAATAAAAATACCTGCTATCTTACTCAAACATGGCGACATTGCCAGTGCAAGTCTGCAGTTTAAAAATGAATGGACACTCCCGCCCTGGGAATCTCCATTTTGGGATGATTTAGAAGAAACTCTAACGGAAGAGGAAGCAGATAATTTGAGAGACCTTGCATATGAATCGATGGAAGAAGCTGATGCAAATGGAGCCGTTCATCGCATAGACGGTTTTCCAGATGCTATTCAAGGGGATATGTACTTACAATGTCAGCTTGTCTCCAATGGCTTATATTGTGGCGATTCAACTGGCTATAATGATCCCCTTCGAAGGGAATTAGAGGCTGGGGCAACAGACTGGCGATTATTGCTTCAACTTGATTCAGAAGAAGAGCTTGGATATATGTGGGAAGATAGCGGTAGATTGTATTTTTGGATTCGTGAGGATGATTGCCAAAAGATCCGCTTTGATCAGACATGGGTTGTCTTACAATGCTTTTAAAAACAAAGGGGGATAACGGTTGTCAAAGCAACCGTTATCCTTTTAGTGTTGAAAAACAAAACAGTCAATTGAAAGGGAGAAATGGATTTCCGTTGCAGGCTACTTGCTTTCCTGTGGGCGAGCGCACCGAGCCACTTCCTCCGCTATCGCTCCGTTTAGAGGCTCGCCTGTCTCGCTATCCCATGGGAGTCAAGTAGCCTTCCACTCCAACCCACAAAAATGGTACCTTTTTAGCAAAGGTTTTCAAATAAAGTGAAGGTGTTTGCTACTTATTTTATGGAGGATGATTGTCATTCATCACTTCTCCATATTGAAAATAAGAGCCTATCCTCTCTAAGAATACAGATAATGGGCTATTTGATCGCTATACTACTATGAAAAAAAGTAAAGACACTTTGCAGAATGGTTGATTGGAGTGGAGCCAGCGTCACTCCTAGGGGATTTAGCGTCACAGATGAGACCCTGGAGCGAGCGTAAGTGAGTGAAGCGGCTCATCGGACGCCCCCTGGAAAGGACGTTGGCGGAACGGAAATCAACCCCTCACCTTGCAAATTTGCTTTTTCTGCCTTTGACATGATCTTTTTTCAACAACATGGGGATAACGGTTGTCAAAGCAACCGTTATCCTTTTTCATGTTGTTTCACCATTTTCACTGTTTTAAGCGGATAACCATCGAAACACTCATCGAATTCTACTAGCTTTTCGAACCCCTTTGCCTGATAAAAATGCATACCAATTGTATTTTCTTTTGCTACACAAACAAATAATGACGATAGGCTGGGAAGCATGTTTAGCCCTCTTTGTAAAAGAGCTGAACCGATACCACTCCCCTGGCTATCAGGATGCAAGTAAATGGCAAGCAGCTCTGCCTCACCATGTGTAACATTTGAGAAATTAGCAAAGCCTACTAGCGATTCATCGACGATTGCGACTAAAAATAGGCTAGTAGTGAAGCGCTGTGTTAAACGGTTACTGCTATACGCCATTTGTAAAAAGCGATCTTGAATATCACGAGGGATGATTCCTTCATATGTATGGTGCCAGCTTGTTCTAGCAATTTCTTGTACAAATGTAATGTCATTTTCTAGCATCTGTCGTATAATAAATGTCAACACTTTTCACCTGCAATTCCAATTTTTATCTTTATTGTAACATTCAATCAGTCGAAATGGGGGGTCACTTTCATGCAAGTAGTGGAAAAAGCATTTGGCTATATTACGAGAGAGCATGAAGAACAATTACAAGTGCTCGTATTTGAACAGAATTCAGTTGGTGCAGGTATTCAAGTGCCCAAAGGTACAGTAGAAGAGGGCGAAACACCTTTAGAAGCTGTGAAGCGTGAAATGTTGGAGGAGACTGGTCTAACAACACTTGTCGTTCAGAGGTTAATTGCACAGGACTATTTTAATCATCCGTCAGGTATTTTACAGAAACGTTATTTTTATCATTTAACATCCGATGAAACACAAGATTCATGGCAACATCATCCAACGGGCTTAAATGAAGCGGATTTAATTTTTTCATTTTATTGGATTTCTGCTGAGCAAGAAGCGCTACTAGCAAAGGGGCATGGTGATTATTTATACCGTGTGTTAGGAAAGGTGAAAAATTGAACGTAGGATTATAAAGATGCGGTGGCATGACTACTTTAGCTATTAACAAATAGAAAACCCTAACTATGATAAAACACGCAATGAGTGTTTCGTAAAATAGTTAGGGTTTTTTAACGGTCTCTTTCAGGTTGGTTCAATCAAGCCTTGGCCGCAATCTCTAAGGCTTGTGCAAAATCAGCAATTAAATCATCCACATGCTCAAGTCCCACTGAAAATCGTAAAAGTCCATCTGTGATGCCGCGTTTTGCACGCTCCTCAGGCTCCATAGCAGCATGACTCATCTTTGCTGGGTAAGAAAGAATTGATTCCACACCCCCAAGAGAGACCGCAAAAACAGGAATTGTCATTGCTTCGACTAATGTTTTTGCGGCTGCATAATTCGGTAAACGGAAAGACAATACAGCCCCACCACTTGTACTTTGACGTTGATGAATGTCATACCCTGGATGTGAGGCAAGTCCAGGATAGTAGACTTGCTCAACCAGTGGATTTGTAGTTAAAAATGTTGCAATTTTTTGTGCAGATTCAGCAGAGCGACTAAAGCGCACATCTGTTGTTTTGATATTTTGTAGCAGTGTGAAAGAATCTTGTACACCTAAAATATTGCCAAAAGAATTTTGGATAAAGTATAGCTCTTGTCCTAGCTTGTCATCTGCTGTAACTGTTAAGCCAGCAATAATATCAGAATGACCAGATAAGAACTTAGTTGCACTATGAATGACGACATCAACTCCAAGTTCTAGTGGACGTTGGTGTAACGGTGTCATAAAGGTATTATCTAAAAATGTAAGACATTGGTGTTGTTTCGCTAGTGCCACCACGCCACGAATATCTGTGATGCCTAATGTCGGATTTGATGGTGTTTCCATATAAAGCAGCTTCGTAGCTGGCGTTATTGCTGCTTCTACTGCTGCTAGATCCGTGAAGTCTACAAATGTATGGGAAATCCCAAAGCGTGGTAACACCTTTGTCACAAAACGATAGGTTCCACCATAAACATCCTCGGTCATGACGATATGGTCCCCTTGGGATAACAGCATTAACGCTGCTGATACCGCTGCAATGCCCGAAGAAAAGGCATGAGCGCGAACACCACCTTCAAGTTCTGCCACAGCTTTTTCTAATGCGTCTCTCGTAGGGTTGCCTGAGCGAGCATAATCATATTCTCCAAACTCATCCATACTTTCTTGATGGAAGGTAGAGGACAGATACATGGGAACATTGACAGCCCCTTTTTTATTACCATAGCCATCACGAACACCTGCATGAATGAGGCTCGTTTCAATACGTTGCTTCATAAATTATGCCTCCTTTCTTAGGATATCGAATACTTGTTGTAAGTCTGCAATTAAATCTTCTGCTTCCTCAATACCGACAGAGAATCGAAGTAAACGATCACAAACGCCACGTTCAACACGCTCTTCATATGGCATATCTGCATGTGTTTGTGTGGCAGGATATGTAATAAAGCTTTCCACACCGCCAAGACTTTCAGCAAAAGTAATTAACTTTAAGTGACGAAGGAATGGGTCAATCCACTCAGGCTTTTGCAAGCGGAATGACAGCATGCCACCTTTTCCTGTATAAAGTACATCAGTCACTAATGCTTCTTCCTCTAAATAAGCGGCAATGGCTTTTGCATTCGCATCATGCTGTTTTAATCGAAGATGTAAAGTTTTTAAACCGCGAATAAGTAACCACGAATCCATAGCGCCTAGTACCATACCACTACCATTATGAATAAAGCCAATGCGTTCAGCTAATTCCTTACCTTTAGCCACAACTAAACCAGCTAAAACATCATTATGACCACCGATATATTTTGTAGCAGAGTGAAGGACAATGTCAGCTCCTAGTTCGATAGGGCGTTGGAAGTATGGTGTATAGAAGGTATTATCTACAATTAACCAGGCTCCATGCTTATGGGCTAACTCTGCATACACTTGTAAATCGAATTCCTGCATAAGTGGATTTGTTGGGGTTTCAATGAATAACGCACGAGTATTTTCAGTTATTAATGCTTCCACCTGTTCAACCGATTCAAACTTTGAATAAACAGGCTTGATATTATAGGTTTCTTGGAAGAAGTTAAATAGTCTATAGGTACCGCCATATAAATCATCAGGCACGACTAACTCATCGCCTGGTTTAAATAAGGATAACACCAATTGAATAGCAGCCATCCCTGAACTACAGGCAAAGCCCATATCGCCCCCCTCTAAATCAGCAATCCCTTCTTCTAAAAGAGCACGTGTAGGATTTTTTGTACGTGTATAGTCAAAGCCAGTAGATTCCCCAATTCCAGCATGTTTATAAGCAGTCGATAAATGGATCGGCGGGCTCACAGCACCTGTTATGGGGTCACTTAAATTTCCTAGTTGTACAAGTTTTGTTTCAATACTTCTGTTTAATGTCATGACGTCACTCTTTTCTCCAATATTATTAAAAGCGACAATTTTCGCTTTCAATTTATTAGTATTCTCAATAATTGTTACCAATTTAACATGGATACTAAAGAAGAACAAGGGTGTTTTCTGAAAATTAGCTAGATTATTTATAGTTAATCACGTAGGAATAGTAGGAGATTGATTATTAAATTATGAGCAACAATGTGTGGGAGCTTCTAGTTAAGTTAACAGGATAGAGCAGAGAAAGTGGAGGATACGCATAAAGTTGGTGGATAGAATAAGAAAAGCAGCGGATAGAACGCGGAAAGAGATGGATAGAGCAGAAAAAGAGAAGGATACGCATAAAGTTGGTGGATAGAATAAGAAAAGCAGCGGATAGAACGCGGAAAGAGATGGATAGAGCAGAGAAAGAGAAGGATACGCATAAAACTGGTAGATAGAGTAAGGAAAGTAGTGGATAAAACGCGGAAAGAGATGGATAGAGCAGAGAAAGAGAAGGATACGGATAAAGTTGATGGATAGAATAAGAAAAGTAGTGGTTAAAACGCGGAAAGAGATGGTTAGAGCAGAGAAAGAGAAGGATACGCATAAAGTTGGTGGATAGAATAAGGAAAGTAGCGGATAAAACGCGGAAAGAGATGGATAGAGCAGAGAAAGTGGAGGAGACGCATAAAGCAGCGGATAGAACAGCCAAAGAGAAGGATACAAAACCAAAGGATCTGCCTCTTTCGAATAAGGCAGATCCTTTGGTGTCATATGTTAGGCTTGTTCTTTTTTGAGTAAATCACGAATTTCTTTGAGGAGCTCTTCTTTTGCATCTAATTCAGGAGCTGGCTCTTCAACGACTGCTTCTTCTTTTTTACGTGTAAGCTTCGTCATAATTCGGAGGGCCATAAAAATGGCAAATGCAATAATTAAAAAATCAATAATTGATTGTAGAAATACACCTAAATTGACTTGGGCTTCACCAGAGCCAAAAACAAAGCTCTTTGTTAAATCAACACCACCTGTTAAAATACCAACTAATGGCATAATGATATTTTCAACTAAGGAGGTAACAATTTTACCGAAAGCACCACCGATGACTACTGCTACTGCTAGATCGACAATATTGCCTTTCATTGCAAATTCTTTAAAGTCTTTCCACAAAATAAATGCCTCCCTATTATTATCCAATATAATGAATCAATCTGTATTTTACTATATTTTTAGCAAACCTTTCAACTGCTTTTATAGTGAAAATGAATAGCATCCTACAACTGGAAGTTTCTATCTTACAAAAATTAAAAGATCTACTACATATAACGAAAAATTTGGTAATATAGAAAAAGAATACTAGATTAGGTGTGACGTATGACAAAGAAAAAGAACAACAAAGCCATGTTATCACCCGCTACAAAATTGGGTATGATAGCATTATTGATTCCCGTTGCGATAACGGTGTATGTCCTGACATTTTTTGCGTGGAAGGAACTTCAAACATTACCGATTTTCGAAAAGCTTGCACAGCAAAAGGCAATTGAGGAGATTCAACAACATTTCGATATGGACATTCCAGAGAAATACATTCCGGTATATGTAGCAGCGGAGGAGAAATATGGTGTGCCATGGACATTGCTTGCTGCACATCATCGAATTGAAACGAGATTTTCTACAGTGAAATCAATGGTTTCATCTGCCGGGGCAGAAGGGCATATGCAATTTATGCCGTGCACGTTCGTTGGCTGGCAGCATCCTACTTGTTCAGGACTAGGAAAAGGAAACATCACGAAGGCTGAATTAATGAATCCAGAGACAATTGCTAAATATGGAGGATATGGCGTAGACGCGAATGGGGATGGTATAGCCGATCCCTATGATATTGAGGATGCGGTATTTAGTGCAGCTAATTATTTAGCTAAATACGGCGCTGCCAAAGGTAATATTAAGAAAGCTGTGTATCAATACAATCATAGTGAAGAATATGTAGAAAATGTATTGTATTACTACCAATTGTATAATGATTATCACGATGAACTCCGAGCAACCGTTTTACTAAATGAAGCAAAATAAAGAGCCATCACCATGAATGGCTCTTTATTACATATTTAAGTTGCTTTACGCATACCTTTTAAAATAAGGCTGACGATAAAGATCAACACAACGGCACCGATCAGTGCTGGGAACACGTAGAAATCACTTACTCTCCAACCCCAGTTCCCTAAAACCATACTACCGATCCAAGAACCAACAATCCCTGCAATAATATTCCCGATGATGCCACCAGGTACATCTTTACCTAAAATTACGCCAGCTAACCATCCAAGAATTCCTCCGATGATTAAATACCAAATGAAACTAATCATTATTTTCATCTCCTTAAAATTAAGATATAATGGCGATTACTTAGTTATACCCTGAATGGAGTAGATTAAACACTGCGATTTTGTTTAGTAATTATTACATGCTGTCATAATGGCTGTAGACAAATGAATGCAGCTCTTTCATCATGCCCACACTAACGTAACTCCAACTGCATAAATGATTGTGAAAATGTCCACATTAACTACAATTACTTCTATATTGTACATAGACCGATTTTCGCTTACTTCTATAGTATGTTCACGCATTCAATTCGTACCAAAAATAGATGGAACGCTCCAAAATCAGCCGTTTGACTAAATATTTGCAAAAACCACCTTTTTATCCATGAAAAAATGCATTTTTTGTTGAAGCAGAATTTCAATCAATTATACGGTTGTTCATTTTTTATTTATATGAATGGAAAATGGTTAAATTTTCACCTTTTAATAGTTTGAAAATTCTGTTTAAAAGGATTATAATGTAGAAAAAAGGAGCGTGTTGCATATGAATATGGCTGTTATGAAACGTTTAAATCGTCAAGGTTTTCTGATTGCTGGTCTGCATTTGTTAGTGCTGCTAAATCTTGCAGCCGATTTCTTATACGCATCGTAACCAATTGAATAGAAAGGTGAATGAAATGTTTGTCCCATTCTAAAACAACTGTGTCGACTTATTGAATAAAAAGCGCACGGTTGTTTTTATTTTGACTCATGAATAACAAAATTATTCTGTAAATTGTCAAATACATAGTATATACAGGAGGGATTAAATGACGACAAGATTGGATCGAGCGTTTAGTGATTTGGAAAGACCATTTGCTTGGTTGGACTTAGATGCGCTGGATAAAAATATACGAACTGTGCAAGAGGCTTGTGGTGGCAAGCAAATTCGTATTGCGACAAAATCGATTCGTTCTGTTGAAGTGCTTCGTTATGTTCAGAAAAACCTTGCTAATGTTGTAGGCTTTATGACATTCACAGCGGCAGAGACCATTTTTTTACTACAGCAGCAATTTGATGATTTATTACTGGGCTATCCAGTAATGGAGGAAGCAGCTATTCGTCGCTTGCTACATTTCGTCAAAGACGGGAAAAGCGTTACTTTTATGGTGGATCGGCCAGAACATATCCAACTATTAGCGAAGCTGGGACTAGAAATAGGTGTACGTGTACAGGTTTGCATTGATATTAATGTTTCGAATGATTTTAAAGTACTGTATTTCGGGACTAAACGTTCATCGTTGTATTCTCTTGAGACGCTGACACCTTTTTTGCAAGAGATTCAAAAAACGTCAGCGATTGAGGTTGTAGGTGCAATGGGCTATGAGGCTCAAATAGCAGGCGTTGGCAATCGTCCTGCGAATGCATTAAAAGGCAAAGTGATTGAGGCAATGCAAGTACAAGCTAAAAAACAAGTAACCCAATTTCGTCGCTTAGCGATAGCCCATATCAAGGCGTATTTTCCAAACTTACGCTTCGTCAATGGTGGAGGCTCAGGGAGCATGTTATATACCAATCAGCAGAAAGAAGTGACTGAAATTACAGTAGGCTCCGCTTTTTATGCACCTGCATTGTTCGATCAATTTACACATTTACAGCTAGAAAAGGCAGCTGGATTTGCTTTGAGTGTAACGAGAAAGCCTGAAAAAAATATTGTTGTTTGTCATGGTGGTGGTTATACGGCTTCTGGAGCAATTGGATTGGATCGCTTACCTGTATTCTATGAACCTAGCAATTTTGCATACCTTAGCTTAGAAGGAGCAGGAGAAGTACAAACGCCTATAAAGGTCAAAGGAAAACATATTAATATTGGTGATACGATCTATTTTAGACATGCAAAAGCAGGGGAGCTTTGTGAGCGTTTTCAAGTACTCCATGGGATTCGAGAGGACAAGTATATGGGGCCTTACACAACATATAGGGGGGATGGACAATGTTTTCTATAGAAAAATGGCGTAATGGTGAAAAGTGGACGAATTGGGCGGGGAATGTTATTTCCTATCCGAGTGAAATGTACTTACCACAATCGGTTGAAGAAGTTTCAACCATTGTCAAGCATGCACGTGAGACGAGAAAAACGATTCGGGTTACAGGGGCAGCTCACTCTTTTAGCGCTGTGGCTATGCCTGAGCATATCGCTATTTCCTTACATAATATGCGTGGATTAATCGCTGTGAATGAGGAAAAGCAGGAGGCAACATTATGGGCTGGTACCTACCTATATGAAATTGGACCAATGCTGGAGAAGCACGGCTTTGCTTTAATCAATATGGGGGATATTCAGGAGCAAACGATTGCAGGAGCAGTATCAACGGGTACACATGGTACAGGGATTACACTTGGTTCTCTGTCGTCTGCTGTCATGACATGGGGGTTTGTAGATGGCACTGGCACATATCAGGAGCATAGGAGGGGAATGGACGATTTATCTGAAGCACTACATGTATCGCTCGGTATGCTTGGTGTCCTTGTCAAAGTAACGATCAAAGTCATGCCACTTTATAGCTTGCATTATGTTGGGGCAAGAGAAACTTTGAGCAATGGTCTCACACTATTCGCAGAGGATATTCGCCAACATCGCCATGTGGAATGGTTTTATTTCCCTGGCAGTGAGACGATTCAAGTAAAACGGATGAATGCTGTAGCACCCATCTATCAAAGTGAATGGAATAAAAAAATAGAAACGTTAAAGCTCCAAATTGTAGAAAATGGTGCTTTCTTTGCAATGTCAGAACTTTGTAAGTGGAAACCAGCGTTAAGTGGTGCTATGAGTAAAATAGCAGCCGCAAATGTCGTGGAAAGTGAAAAAGTGGGTATAAGCTATGAAATTTATCCTTCTCCTCGTAGTGTGAAGTTCCAAGAAAGTGAATATGCCATTCCACTCGCTCAATTTGAAGCATGCGTGGAGGAAATTCATACAACCTTTAAAAAAGGGATTTTTAATGTTCATTTTCCATTAGAGTGTCGAACAACTGCGGGGGAAACAGGCTTTTTAAGTCCAACACAGGGGCGCGAGTCTGCTTTTATAGCCTTTCATATGTATAAAGGGATGTCAGAAGAGCCTTATTTTAAATGGGTTCATACTTTGATGCAAAAATATGATGGCCGACCTCACTGGGGCAAACAACACCATTTAACAGCACAAACCGTCTACGAACTGTATCCAGAGATCGAAAAGTTTTTAAAAATACGACACCAATATGATCCCGATCAAGTATTTTTTACAGGCTACTTAAAAAAATTGTTTCTATTGTAAGCGTTATCTCTATAGATAAGATGATTCAACTTGTCCGAAAATATGGGAATCAATGGCCTCTTACATTGTTGGTTATTATTGAAAAATAAAAATTTGAACGAAATGTCAAAATTTTTATCAAAGCGAGATAAAACTGATGCTTAATCAGCATGTAAACGATTTCAATTTTGACAGATTTTTTTAATTGTTTGAACAATTCAAAAAATACTGTTGACGAGACCTTTTTTTCGTACTATGATAACAACAATTTAACACGTTCGTTACAGCAGTAGCCATCTAGTAGGCTGCTACTCTATAAACAAAAATTAAAAAGACAGAACATTTTGTCTATAGCAACGAACATAGTATGGATAGCAATGAGGGGCGTTTAAAATGAGAAGTGACATGATTAAAGTAGGCGTAGATCGAGCGCCACATCGAAGTCTTTTATATGCAACAGGCAAAGTAAAAGCAAAAGATTTAGGCAAACCATTTATTGGGGTTTGTAACTCATATATCGACATAATACCAGGTCACGTTCATTTACGTACGTTCGCTGATGTAGTGAAAGAAGCCATTATTGAAGCGGGTGGTATTCCATTCGAATTTAATACAATTGGTGTCGATGATGGTATTGCAATGGGGCATATTGGTATGCGTTATTCATTACCAAGTCGTGAAATTATAGCAGACTCAGCAGAGACAGTTATTAATGCACATTGGTTTGATGGTGTATTTTATATTCCAAACTGTGACAAAATTACACCAGGGATGCTGATGGCAGCAGTTCGCACAAACGTACCATCTATCTTTGTTTCTGGTGGTCCAATGGAGGCTGGTACTTCTGCTTCAGGCAAGCAGCTTTCTTTAACCTCTGTTTTTGAAGGCGTAGGAGCCCATAAATCAGGAAAGATGTCATCTGAAGAGTTGTTAGATATTGAAAATAATGCATGTCCAACATGTGGCTCATGCTCAGGGATGTTTACAGCCAACTCGATGAACTGTTTAATGGAAATGCTCGGTGTTGCTCTACCAGGGAATGGTACAATCGTTGCCACTTCTGAAGAGCGTCACAAGCTGATTAAAGAAGCAGCCAAACAATTAATTCGTATGGTCAAGGAAGACATTAAGCCACGCGACATTATTACAAAAGAGTCAATTGATGATGCTTTTGCTCTTGATATGGCAATGGGAGGCTCCACAAACACTGTTCTTCATACATTAGCCATTGCCAATGAAGCAGAAATAGATTACAACATTGAAGATATTAATAAAGTAGCAGAGCGAGTACCCTATTTAGCAAAAATTATGCCTGCATCCGATATTTCAATGGATGATATCAATAAAGCGGGTGGTGTTAGTGCCATTATTAATGAATTAACATCCATTCCGGGAGCTATTCATCCAGATCGCCCAACCGTTGCAGGTGTAACGATGGGTGAGCTTGTCAAAGATTATCACATCACGAATGATCAAGTCATTCGAACAAAAGACAATCCCTATAGTGCTGTAGGTGGGTTATCGGTGTTATTTGGTAACATTGCACCTGATGGCTCCGTTATTAAAGTAGGTGCAGTTGATCCTTCCATCAAAGTATTCAAGGGAGAGGCAATCGTCTTTGATTCCCAAGAAGCAGCGCAGGAAAACATTGATAATGGAATAGTGAAAGAGGGCCATGTAGTCGTCATTCGCTATGAAGGACCTAAGGGTGGCCCAGGGATGCCTGAAATGCTTGCACCAACATCTGCGATACAAGGTCGTGGTCTTGGTACAAAGGTTGCATTAATTACAGATGGTCGTTTCTCAGGTGCATCTCGAGGTATTTCAATTGGTCATATTTCACCAGAAGCTGCTGAAGGCGGTCCAATCGCCTTAGTAGAAAACGGAGATATTATTGAAATTGATCTACCAAATCGTACGATTAATGTACAAGTTTCAGATGAAGTTTTAGCTGAACGTCGTGCAAAATTACCAGTCTTTGAGCCAAAAATCAAACGTGGTTGGTTAGCAAGATATTCAAAATTAGTGACGAACGCTTCCACTGGTGGCGTAATGAAAATTTAACAACTAGATAAATGAAAACGTTGATGAGGTTAAAGGTTCTAGAGCCTTGTATCTACCAGAGAGCCGGTCGTGCTGGAAGCCGGCGATACAACTAGATCCGACATCCCCTCGGAGTGGGCTATTAAACGTGTTTACACCATTAGATAGCTCCGGGCATAGTCGAAAGTGCTCGTTATTAATGAATAAATGTTTTATGACACCCTATTGGATGTGAAATTTTTTGCATAGGTGTATAAATGCAGTCATTTATTCGCGAGGTAGCAATTATTTGCTATAAAAAAGGGTGGTACCATGGAAAGTCTTTTTCATCCCTACGTAAGGTAGTTCTTTGCGTGTGGAGAAAAGGGCTTTTTTATTATTTTCACGACGTAATGAGCAAACTCTCAATGAAAAGGAAGAGAGGTAGACTTACCAGCTAGTGGTACTTTACTAATCTAGAACACTGATGTATGACTTTGAAAGAAATGAAGGAGGCATAAATTGATGAGTGCGAATGTTTCAATCAATGAACAAGAACAATTAGCAACAACAGCAACGGCTGAACAAACCTATCAAGCGAAGGACGGTGCAGATGTTTTAGTGCAGGCTTTGCATGATCAAGGTGTTGAAATCATCTTTGGCTATCCAGGTGGAGCCGTATTACAAATCTATGATGCGATGTATAAAAATCCGATTCGCCATATTTTAACAAGACATGAACAGGGGGCTATTCATGCGGCTGAAGGCTATGCACGTGTCTCAGGTAAAACAGGCGTTGTCATTGCCACAAGTGGACCTGGTGCAACAAACCTCGTAACAGGTATTGCGGATGCCATGATTGATTCCATCCCATTAGTTGTCTTCACAGGTCAGGTTGCTACATCTGTCATTGGAACAGATGCTTTCCAAGAAGCTGATATCATGGGGATTACGACACCAATCACAAAGCACAATTACCAAGTGCAGGATGTCAATGACATTCCACGTATTGTGAAGGAAGCATTCCATATTGCAAGCACTGGACGTAAGGGACCAGTGGTTGTGGACTTTCCAAAAAACGTTTCACAAATGTTGTTTGATGTAGAGAATCCACCACAAGCACCAGATGAAATTTATTTACCAGGCTATCAACCAACCTATAAACCAAACTATTTACAAATTCAAAAGGCGATCCAAGCAATTTCTTTGGCAAAAAATCCAGTTATTTTAGCTGGTGCAGGTGTTCTTTTTGCTGACGCACGTGAGGAATTAACGGCCTTTGCTGAAAAATACCGTATCCCCGTAACGAATACATTGCTAGGGCTAGGCTCCATTCATGGGGAACATGATTTATTCCTTGGAATGGCAGGAATGCACGGTACGGTTACAGCAAATACAGCCATCACAAAAACAGATTTACTACTCAATATCGGTGCACGTTTTGATGATCGTTTAACAGGAAATTTAGCCACATTTGCACCAAATGCAACGATTATCCATATCGATATTGACCCTGCTGAAATTGGTAAAAACGTACCGACAGATATTCCGATTGTTGCGGATGCAAAAGAGGCGTTAAAGGCATTGTTGAAAAAGGATTTCGAAGGTCCTGATACAGCAGACTGGCTAGCCTTTTTAAATAATCATGCGAATGAATACCCATTGTGGTATTGCAAAGATGCCAATACGCAAGAAATCTTACCACAAGAGGCATTGCAATTAGTGCACAAGATTACAGAGGGTGATGCCATTGTAACGACAGATGTAGGGCAGCATCAAATGTGGGCAGCACAATACTACCATTTAAATAATGATCATGCATGGGTAACGTCTGGTGGACTTGGTACGATGGGCTTCGGCTTCCCGGCCGCAATTGGGGCTCAGTTTGCGAAGCCAGACAAAAAAGTTATTTCGATTGTAGGAGATGCTGGATTCCAAATGACGGCACAGGAGCTATCTATTCTACAGGAATTTAACTTACCAGTAAAAATAGTGATTTTGAATAATAGTTGTCTTGGAATGGTGCGCCAATGGCAACAAACATTCTATGAAGAACGTTATTCATCGTCGCTGATGCCAATCCAACCAGATTTTGTTAAATTAGCGGATGCCTATAATATTAAAGGCTATCGTATTAACACAATCGATGAGGCGGAGAATATTTTCCGTGAGGCACTACTTTCTGATGAGCCAGTATTAATTGATTGTCGAGTGAAACAGCTTGAATGTGTTTACCCAATGGTAGCACCAGGCAAAGGCTTACATGAAATGATTGGGGTGAAAAAGAATTGAAACGAGTAATTACTGTAACTGTGATTAACCAAAGTGGTGTATTAAACCGATTGACAGGTTTGTTGATGAAGCGACAGTTCAATATTGAATCGATTACAGTAGGGCATACTGAACAACCAAATTTTTCTAAGATGACCTTTGTTGTCAATGTTGAGGATGAACGCAAAATCGAGCAGCTAGTAAAACAATTATCCAAGCAAATTGATGTGTTAAAAGTCAATGATATTACCGACAAATCAATTGTTCTGCGAGAGCTGGCGCTAGTAAAGGTTATTTCACCACCAAATCTACGCTTGGAAATGAATTCGATTGTTGAACCATTTCGTGCACAAATTATTGACACAGCCAAAAATGTTGTGACGTATCAAGTAGTAGGGCACCCAGAAAAGATTGATGCCTTTATCGAACTCATTCGACCATATGGCATTAAAGAACTGACACGTACAGGAGCCACTGCCTCTGTGCGTGAAACGCAAAAAATCTCAAACCCACAGCTCTCTATTTTAAAATAGTTTGCATATAAAATTGATAGCTTTATTGAAACAGCAAGTTGCTAAAGCTATGAAAACCAAACCAAATTCTAGGAGGAAATAAACTATGGCTACAATGTACTATGAACAAAACATCAACGAGGACGTATTAAAAGGAAAAAAAATCGCTATTATCGGTTACGGCTCACAAGGT
The DNA here is from genome assembly GCF_038630755.1 of Lysinibacillus sp. FSL K6-1151. Taxonomy (NCBI): domain Bacteria; kingdom Bacillati; phylum Bacillota; class Bacilli; order Caryophanales; family Bacillaceae; genus Lysinibacillus; species Lysinibacillus sp. FSL K6-1151. The sequence goes on along the minus strand of NZ_CP152040.1, from coordinate 2,754,763 downwards.
CATGCACATGCACTAAACCTTAAAGAATCAGGCTTTGACGTAGTAGTTGGGGTTCGCCCAGGTGGATCATTCGATGCTGCGAAAGCTGATGGTATTGACGTGAAAACTGTGGCTGAGGCTGCACAAGAAGCAGATGTGATTCAAATTTTATTACCAGATGAGCGTCAAAAAGCCGTTTATGAAGCAGAAATTGCACCATATTTACAAGCTGGTAAAGCACTGATGTTTGCGCATGGATTCAATATCCATTTTGGTCAAATTACACCACCAGCAGATGTTGACGTATTTTTAGTAGCACCAAAAGGACCAGGACATTTAGTTCGTCGTCAATTCCAAGAAGGTGCTGGTGTACCAGGTCTATTCGCTATCCATCAAGATGCTACTGGGCAAGCAAAAGATTTAGCACTTGCTTATGGGAAAGGAATTGGTGCTGCGCGAGGTGGTTTACTTGAAACAACATTCAAAGAAGAAACAGAGACAGATTTATTCGGTGAACAAGCGGTACTTTGTGGTGGTGCAACACAGCTAGTAAGAGCAGGTTTCGAAACGTTAGTAGAAGCTGGCTACCAACCAGAACTAGCTTACTTTGAAACGCTACATGAACTTAAATTAATTGTAGACCTAATGTTTGAAGGTGGTATGGCTACAATGCGCTACTCGGTATCTGATACAGCAGAGTGGGGAGATTATGTGGCAGGACCACGCATTATTGATGAAACTGTAAAGGCTCGTATGAAAGACGTGTTAACAGATATCCAAGATGGCACATTTGCACGTCGTTGGATTCAAGAAAATGAAAATGGTCGTCCAGAATATACAAAATTCAAGGAAGCTGGTGCGAACCACCAAATCGAAGAAGTTGGCGCGAAATTACGTGCTATGATGCCATTCATCAACGAAGGGAAAGAAAAAGTTGTGCGAGAAGTAGCGGCAAGTGCGAAAAATTAATATTTTCGATACTGCGCTTCACAATGGTGAACAATTGGCTGAGATCTACTTAACCGCAGCTGAAAATTTACTATGAGGATATATCGACTACCGGCCGTAACTCCTCTCAAGATGTTTAGAAGCTGCTATTAAATGCCATTAACCGTCATTTAATAACAGGCCTTCGGGAGCACATCCTGTATAGGTTTTAAAGGTAGTGAATCGTATGACATACCATTCACAAGTCGGATGCAATGATGATATGGCGTATTGTATCCATTCACAAAAAATTACGCGTAGACGTAATGAATGCGCCCACCTAATTCAATGGTAGGTGGGCGTCTTTACTAAATTAGCGAATGCGCTATACAAAGAAAGGTGTTTTGATGATGGAGAGAAAAATTACAGTACTTCCTGGTGATGGGATTGGCCCTGAGGTTGTTGCTTCTGCTGTACGTGTATTACAAGTGATTGGTAAACGATTTAATCATACTTTTCATTTAGGGTATGCAACAATTGGAGGTGCTGCTATCGACCAGCATAATAATCCACTACCAGAAGAAACAATCGAGATGTGTGAAAATAGTGATGCGATTTTATTAGGTGCTGTAGGTGGTCCAAAGTGGGATCAGAATCCACCTGAATTACGCCCGGAAAAAGGGTTATTGCGAATTCGCAAACACTTCGATCTTTTTGCAAATCTACGTCCAGTAAAGGCGTTCCCGAGTTTACTAGATGCTTCACCACTGAAACGTGAAGTAGCTGAAAACGTTGATTTAATGATTGTCCGTGAACTAACAGGCGGCGTATACTTCGGGGAACCACGTATGCGTACTGAAAATGGCGCAATTGATACAACGGTCTACTCAAAAGCAGAAGTGGAACGTATTGTTGAAAATGCCTTTGAGCTAGCACGTTTACGTGGCGGCAAATTATGCTCTGTTGATAAGGCGAATGTGCTTGAAACAAGTCGCTTATGGCGAGAAGTCGTAGAAGCTAAGAAAAAAGATTATCCAGATGTGATCGTGGAACATAATCTAGTAGACTCTGTGGCGATGAAACTTATTACAAACCCAGGACACTATGATGTTGTAGTCACTGAAAATATGTTCGGTGATATTTTAAGCGATGAAGCTTCTGTCATTACTGGCTCTTTAGGTGTATTACCATCAGCATCTATCCGTGGCGATAATTTTGGCTTATATGAACCAGTACATGGGTCAGCACCAGAAATTGCAGGGCAAGGAGTCGCAAACCCTGCAGCAACCATTCTTTCTGTCGCTATGATGCTGCAATATTCATTTGGTTTAACAGAAGAGGCAGCAGAAATTGAGCGTGCTGTTAGTGCGGTATTTGATGATGGTTACTTTACAGCAGATCTAGCCCGTGATGGCAATCGTATTCTTTCGACAAATGAATGGACAGATAAAGTAATTAATGAAATTGATACTAGCTTTGTTTCACAAAGCATTATGACAACATATATTTAAAGAAATAGGTGAAGACAATGGGTAAAAATATAATTGAAAAGATTTGGGATAAACATGTAGTTTATCAGGAAGAGGGCAAACCGGACCTGTTATATATTGATCTTCATTTAATTCATGAAGTAACATCTCCGCAAGCTTTTGAAGGGCTACGTTTGAATGGACGTAAAGTGCGTCGTCCTGATTTAAGCTTTGCGACAATGGATCATAATGTACCAACGAAAAATTTACAGACTATCCATGATCCCATTGCACGCAATCAAATCGAAACATTGGCTAAAAATGCTGAAGAATTTGGCGTTGAGCTAGCAGGGATGGGTCACCCTGACCAAGGCATTGTACATGTTATCGGGCCTGAGCTAGGGCTAACACAGCCAGGTAAAACAATTGTCTGCGGTGACTCACATACATCCACTCACGGTGCCTTTGGGGCAATTGCTTTTGGGATTGGTACATCAGAGGTAGAGCATGTATTATCGACGCAAACATTATGGCAAAATAAGCCGAAGACGATGGAAATTCGTGTTGAAGGGGAGCTACAAGTTGGCGTAGCAGCTAAAGATATTATTTTAGCCATTATTGCGAAGTTCGGCATTGGCGTTGGTACAGGACATATTGTGGAGTTCACTGGAGAGGCAATCCACAAATTATCAATGGAAGAACGTATGACGATTTGTAATATGTCGATTGAGGCAGGAGCAAAAGCAGGGCTCATCTCACCTGACCAAACAACCGTCGATTATATTCGTGGTCGCAAATATGCACCCCAAGGTGAAAAATTAGAGGAAGCAGCTGCTTATTGGCTAAGCCTTGCCTCAGACGAGGATGCTACGTACGATACAGTTCGTATCATACAAGCAGAAGAAATTGAACCTATCATTACATGGGGTACCAATCCCTCGATGGGTACGGGTGTTTCAGGATATGTGCCTACACAGGCAGATTACGAGGATGACTCTGATAAGGCGGCACTTCAAAAAGCGCTTGCTTATATGGGCTTAGAGGAAGGGCAATCCTTAACATCCATTGACATCCAGCATGTCTTTATTGGCTCCTGTACAAATTCACGAATTAGTGATTTACGTGCGGCAGCTAATATCATCAAAGGACGCAAGGTGCACGATAAGGTCACAGCGATCGTTGTGCCAGGGTCACATACTACGAAAAAGCAAGCGGAGGCAGAAGGTTTGGATAAAATCTTTATGGAAGCTGGCTTTGAATGGCGGGAGTCAGGTTGCTCCATGTGTTTAGCCATGAATGATGATGTCGTACCAGCTGGTGAACGCTGTGCTTCTACATCTAACCGCAACTTTGAAGGACGTCAGGGCGCGGGTTCTCGTACACATTTAGTATCACCACCAATGGCAGCAGCCGCTGCGATTGCAGGTCATTTTGTTGATGTGCGTGAATTTGTCAAGGAAACTGTGTAAATCTTGCTTTACACGGAAGGGATGAGTAAAAATGGAACCAATTAATATCGTCAATAGTGTCATCACACCACTTGATCGTAAAAATGTCGATACAGATCAAATTATTTCAAAGGAATTTCTAAAACGCATTGAGCGCACAGGTTTTGGGCAGTATTTATTTTATCACTGGCGCTATGATGCGCAAGGCAATGAAGTAACAGACTTCGTATTAAATAAACCTGAATTTAAAGCATCAAAAATTCTAGTAGCACAAGATAATTTCGGCTGTGGCTCATCTCGTGAGCATGCACCATGGGCCATTTTAGATTATGGTTTTAATGTAGTAATAGCACCTTCCTTTGCAGATATCTTCCATAATAATTGCTTTAAAAATGGAATTTTACCTATTAAGCTAACAGAAGCCGAATGCGATAATATTCTGGCTAAAGGTTTGGCAAAGCCGTACACAATGGAAGTAAATCTGGCAGAGCAAACTGTAACGGGTGAAGATGGTACAGTGTATCAATTCTCGATTGATCCGTATTATAAGGAAACGTTACTCAATGGCTGGGATGAAATCGCCTTAACCTTTAAATACGAAGACCATATTGCTGCCTATGAAGCAAAGCGGATAGCCTATTAACTTGATAGACTGAAGACAACTTTATGTTGTCTTCAGTTTTTTCTTTTACAGTGAAATAAAGTAAAGCTGTTGATTTCCACTACTGATGGATCAATTAGCACCCAAAGATCATTTAGTATGAAAACTAGAGACTGCTATTGATTTCGTTTATTTATCTAGTAGAAAACCTCTCTTCAGCCTAACATCCAAGTATTAATCCCTTCATTCTCATGTCGTAAATGTTCGGCTTCCTCCACAGACGATTCCCAAATATGATGTTGAATGAGTTTCTGGTGATTTGTCTATTAAAGAAATGTTTAGCTTCCCCATACTCATATATAAATGGAAGGTACTAAGTTCTATGGTCTAATTGTGTCTTAGTGTTCAAATTATAAAAGAAAAAATTCCTAAATATAACATTATCTATTGATATTTTTACATAATATGTTATTTTAAAATAGGTAATATAGTACCAAATAATAAATATATTACCAAATAAGTAATGTAGTACTATAGGAGGACTTATTATGAAGAAAAAATTTAAATTCAATCAAGTGTTAATTGGGATTAGCACAATGGCACTGTCGTTAGGAGGGTTACAAGCAGAAGCATCAGCAGCAGAAAAAACGCCCTATAATGTATTACAAATGAAACCAATTGGCATAGAAACGTCGAAAGATGAAATTGTACACTCTACAAAGGCTGATGAAACATTATCATTTGATGAACGTTTGGAAATTGGAGATTTTTCGCAACTTCCAGCTCCAATTATAGAACAGGCTGATACGAAGCAATTGCAGGAAAAGTACTCGATGGCAGAGCTTAATAAAATGAACGATCGTGAGCTAATTGATACGCTAGGAAATATTCGGTGGTATCAAATAACAGACTTGTTCCAATTCAGTGAGGAAACAAAAGCTTTCTATCAAAATGAAGAACGCATGCAAGTGATTATTAATGAATTGGGGAAAAGAGGAAGTTCTTTTGCGAAAGATGATTCAAAGGGGATTGAAACATTTGTTGAGCTATTGCGTTCGGCTTTTTATGTAGCATTTTATAATAACGAACTAGGTTATTTAAACGAGAGAAGTTTCCAAGATAAGTGTTTACCAGCATTAAAAGAAATAGCTAAGAATCCGAACTTTAAACTAGGTACAGCTGAACAAGATAAAGTAGTATCTGCCTATGGGAAATTAATAGGTAATGCTTCTAGTGATGCGGAAACAGTTCAACTTGCTACGAAGATTTTAAAGCAGTATAACGAAAATCTCTCTACATTTGAAGACGAGTCGTCAAAAGGACAAGCTATATACGATGTAATACATGGCATTGATTATGACTTACAGTCGTATTTATATGATACTCGTAAAGAAGCTGATACGACGATGTGGTATGGCAAAATTGATAGCTTCATAAATGAAGTTAATAAAATTGCTCTTATACATAATGTGACAGATAACAATAGTTGGTTAATCAATAATGGCATTTATTATGCAGGGCGTTTAGGAGGCTTCCATAGTAATCCGAATAAAGGTTTAGAAGTTGTTACACAAGCGATGCAAATGTATCCATATTTGAGTGAAGCTTATTTTGTAGCAGTAGAGCAAATTACTACAAATTATGGTGGAAAAGACTATAGTGGAAAGACAGTAGATTTACAGCAAGTACGTGAAGAAGGAAAGGAGCAGTATCTACCGAAAACATATACATTTGATGATGGATCCATTGTATTTAAAACGGGAGATCAAGTAACAGAAGACAAAATTCAAAGATTATACTGGGCTGCAAAAGAAGTAAAAGCACAATATCATCGTGTAATTGGGAATGATAAAGCATTAGAACCAGGTAATGCTGACGATGTCTTAACAGTAGTTATTTATAACTCTCCAGATCAATATCGATTAAACCGTCAATTGTATGGATATGAAACAAATAATGGTGGTATTTATATTGAAGAGAATGGAACGTTCTTTACATATGAACGGACGCCAGAGCAAAGTATTTATAGTTTAGAAGAGTTGTTCCGTCATGAATATACACATTATTTACAGGGTAGGTATGAGGTTCCAGGTTTATTCGGAACAGGTGATATGTACCAAAACGAGCGACTAACATGGTTCCAGGAAGGAAATGCAGAATTTTTCGCAGGATCAACGCGTACAAATGACATTGTTCCACGTAAGAGTATTATTAGTGGCTTATCAGAGGATCCATCACAACGCTATACAGCTGAACAAACAATGTTTGCAAAATATGGATCATGGGATTTTTATAACTATTCATTTGCATTGCAGTCTTATATGTATAATCACCAATTTGATACATTTGATAGGATTCAAGATTTAATTCGAGCGAACGATGTGAAAAATTATGATGCGTATCGTGACACTTTAAGTAAAGATCCACAACTAAATGCGGAATACCAAGCCTATATGCAGCAATTGATTGATAATCAAGAAAAATACGAGGTACCACAAGTATCAGAAGATTATTTAGTGCAACATCAACCAAAAGCGTTAGACGAAGTGGAGCAAGAAATTGTCGATATTGCTAACATGAAAAATGGAAATATGACAAAACATAAATCTCAATTTTTTAATACATTTACACTCGAAGGCACGTATATAGGTAGTGAAACACAAGGTGAATCTCAAGATTGGAAAACGATGAGTAAGCAAGTGAACCAAGTATTGGAGCAACTGTCGCAAAAAGAATGGAGCGGCTATAAAACAACGACAGCGTATTTTGTAAACTACCGTGTGAATGCAGCAAACCAGTTTGTATATGATGTTGTTTTCCATGGCATTGCAACGGATGAGGGAGAAAATCAAGCGCCTTTTGTAAATATAAATGGTCCATATACTGGAATCAAAAATGAAAAAATCCAGTTCAAAAGCGATGGTTCAAAAGATCACAATGGAGATATCGTTTCTTATCTTTGGGATTTTGGTGATGGAAAAACAAGTGAAGAGGCAAACCCTATTCATGTATATGAAGCTGAAGGAACATATAATGTGATATTAACAGTGCAAAATGATAAGGGAATAGCAAGTAAAGCTAAAACAATTGTAACTGTACAGAAAGGGGAGCAAACAGAGAATAATCATCCAGAAGAAGCGACTATCATTCCATTTAATATGCCTCTAAAAGGTAGTTTGATTGATAAGGATACGAATGTATATCAATTCGATATTACATCTCCAGAAGAAATAGATATTTCTGTTGTAAATGAAAATCAAATTGGCATGACATGGGTGCTTTATCATGAGTCTGATATGCAAAATTACACTTCCTATGGGCAGGAAGATGGAAATATTATAAAAGGAAAATTGAATGCAAAACCAGGAAAATATTATTTATATATTTATAAATTTGATAATGAAAACGGGACATATACAGTAAATGTACGGAATGGAGCGCAAACAGAGATAGAACCAAATAATCATCCCGAAGAAGCGACTATAATGCCATTTAATATGCCAATAAAAGGTAGCTTGCTTGATGATGATAATACGGATATATATCAATTCGATGTTACATCTCCAAAAGAAATAGATATTTCTGTCGTAAATGAAAATCAAATTGGCATGACATGGGTACTTTATCATGAGTCTGATATGCAAAATTACACTTCCTATGGACAGGAAGATGGAAGTATTATAAAAGGAAAATTAAATGCAAAACCAGGAAAATATTATTTATATATTTATAAATTTGATAATGAAAATGGAACATATACTGTTAATGTACACTAATACTATTTTTTAAGATAAACGAAAATTCTTGTTTTTAGTGTGACGAGTAGCATTGAAAACTAAATAGTGTACGTAAGACATTCCTAGTTTAAAAAGCCCAATTTCTCTGTAATTAAATAGAGAAATTGGGCTTTGTTCTTACAATCGAGTTGAGTTTGTTTGAATCGTAAATTTTGAGACATTTTCCTGCATTTTATTAGCTAACTTTGCTAATTCTTCACTGGAATTGGCAATTTCATAAATGGAGTTTGTTTGATTTTGTAAATATGCGGCTGCTTCTTCCGTACCAGCTGCATTTTCTTCCGATATGGCAGATAAGTTTTGTAGAATATCTATTACTTCGTCCTTCTTTTCACCCATATTATTGCCTAAGTTATATAATTCCTCAATGACCGTTTTTATTTTTTCAATAGAGTTTGCAACATCTTCAAACTTGCCATTCGTAGTATTAACACTTGTAGCTTGAGAATTGACAATATGATTCACTTCTTGGATAGTCTGAACAGCTTGTCCAGTTTTTGCTGTTAAGTCTCCTATAACAGTGGCAATTTCCTTAGTGAATTGATTTGATTGCTCCGCCAATTTTCGTATTTTGTCCGCAACAACTGCAAACCCTTTTCCAGCTTCGCCAGCTCTAGATGCTTCAATAGCCGCATTTAAAGCTAATAAATTCGTTTGTTCCGAAATGGTTCTTATCATCTGGCTTGCATTTTGAATTTTCCCAGAGCTTTCGTTTGTCGTGAGAATGATGTCATAAATTTCTTTTGCTGCCTTATTATTTTCTTCTGTTTTAGCAACAAGCTCTTTTAATATGAGTAAGCTTTCATCTTTAATATGGCTTACTTCATCGACAAATAGATTCAGATTTTCTAAATGATCCTGATTACTTTCAATTAATTCTCCTAGCTCTCCAATACTTGCAGTCCCGTATTCGGTATCTTTTGCTTGTTCCACAGCTCCCTTAGCAATGTCTTCAACAGCAGATGATAAATCCTTTGAAGACTCTAAAGAAGTACTGGTTGCATCTCGCAGTTCTTCAGATGATGCAGTAACCTTATTCGAAGTTAGACTGATTTCATTAAGTAAATCAACAAAGTGATTTTGCATCTCATTTAAAGCATATGTAAGCTTACCTACTTCATCGTTTCTAGTTGTATATTTTGGGGGGATTAACTCAGTGAATTCTCCTTTTCCCATGTCATTGCATTTATCAACTGCTAACAGTAAAGGTTTGAACATTTTATTTAAAATAAAAATCATTAAAATAATGAATAAAATACAGCCAACAGCAACTGTAATAATTTCCTTTAGTAAAATGGCATTCGTAACTTTTGTGATGTCACCCTCGAAAATACCTACATCCATAGATCCGTAAAGCGTATTATTTATATAAATCGGTACCATTATATCGAACGTCCAACTTTTCTGAACATCCGCATAAAATCTACTAGTCATCGTTTTCCCATTTTTCGCTCCATCTACAGAGTAGGAATCATCTTCATAGTTTTTACCTATTTTCTCCTTATCACTATGGGCAATTGCCGTAACATTTTTATCAATGACAACTGCATAAGCAATTCCATTTTGTTGTACTTTGTTTTCAACGAAATTTTGCAGTTCCACTGTAGGATTAGAGTTAGAAACTAGAATATTCTCCACTTGACGTGCAATTTCATCGACCTGCTGTATACTCTTTTCTAATAAAGCATCTGAAACATTTTCTTTAACTGTCTTAATATTTAAATAGGAACTGATGCTGATAATCGAAATAAACAGTAAAAGTGATATTCCAATAATACGATTTTTTAAGCTTCCTTTTCTGACTCTACCATTTTTCTGCTGTTGACCCATAGACACTTACCACCTTCTTTTTATTATCTCTATTTTAAAATTAATTATAGTACTTTAGTTGTAGTTAATCAATATGATTTAGAACAAGGGTATTACTATAGCTTTTTCATTTTCATTGTTTTAAAAATATTACCTTAGTTGGTGAACTTCCTTATTTTCTAGGTTTTGTTAGCTGTTCATTTTCGTATTTGAAAAAGGCTTACCGCAAACCCTCTTATATCAACTATCTCTTGAAAATTTAACATATGGACAAATGAAGGAACGCTACTACAGGTGAGATGGTTTATGTTAAACATGGCAGGCAGCTTAAAAGAATTTTTATGCTTAAAGAGTATGTTTATTATGTAGTGAATGACCATTTTTAAACATAATGAAAAATGACAAAAGGAAGCGAGTATGAACTTCTCGCTTCCTTTTGTCGACAGTCTGAACAGTCTCCGAGAAATCGAAGCTGTTTTATTGTATCTTTTGAAAACCCCTTGCTATGCGAGGGGTTCTAAAGAGCTTCTAGCTATGGACAAGAAAAAAACCCCAATCGTACAATGAATTCAGGTCTGGTCAACCGACTTCGTACGAAAGGAGATCCAAATGGATAATAAAAGTTTAGCACACGCAACATGGAATTGTAAGTATCACATTGTCTTTGCGCCAAAATATAGAAGGCAGATTATTTATGGACAAATCAAAGCAGACATAGGTAAAATTTTACGCCAGTTATGTGAAAAAAAGGAGTAGAAATTATAGAAGCAACAGCCTGCCCTGATCATATTCATATGTTGGTGAGTATTTCACCCAAACTAAGTGTTTCATCGTTTGTGGGATATTTGAAAGGGAAAAGTAGTTTAATGATATTCGATCGACATACGAACCTGAAATACAAATATGGAAATAGAAAGTTTTGGTGTTGAGGATATTATGTAGATATAGTGGGAAGAAACAGAAAAATCATTCAGGAATATATAAAAAATCAATTACAAGAGGATATTCTTGAGGATCAAATGACCATGAAAGAATTCATCGATCCTTTTACAGGAGAAGAAATAAAAGCAAACAAACGAAAATAATAAGACCACTTTAGTGGTAGCTTGAAAACGGAGTGCGGTTGGCAGACCATTCAGAATGTCTTTAGACATGGGCCAGTACCCCAGCGTTTCACGCGCAGAGCAAGAGGCTGGGACATAACTCATTTTATTGAGAAAAAGCAAAAAAAGAATGTTATTTTTGTGATTTATTAAAGTTTATGTGTTCTAATAACGCAAAAAAATGTTAGACCAAACTTGTAAATGGTCTAACATTTTTTCTTTTGTCCCAGCCGCTCTGATTAAATAGCAATACAATATAGCTTTGAAATAAAGTTGCAGTGTTTACAAAAAAAGATAAGATGTTTGAAATAAAGCCGCAACGAAATGGCTATGTGTTTCAAGGAATATCCTGATTTAATCATTGTTTTGTTTGAGGAAACCCAGAAACATTTGCGCGAAACGCTACTAGAAATCCAAGAAGAATGAGGATAAACATTACCCATGGAAAAGATACTACATCAAATGATTCCATCAGGATTGCTCCAATTGCACTCCCTCCACCGATAGCGAGGTTCCAAACAGTAACTAGCATTGATTGGGCAATAGCTGCACCTTTTTTAGCATTATCTGCTATTGCTGTTTGCGTAAGTGTTGCTGCTCCTCCAAAAGTTAAACCCCATAAAGCTACAGCAATGTAAATGATAGTAGGGTGACTAATTCCGATACCTAATAATAATGATGCCAATCCAAATCCGGCTAGACTCATTAACACTAAAGTACGTAGTATACGCTCAATGAATATACCAATAGCCCAAATTCCAACTAAAGATGCAATACCGAAAACGAGTAAAACCAAATCAACTCGTTGCGCAAGACCTGCTTCGGAGAGGTATGGTCCGATATAAGTATAAAGTATGTTATGAGAAAGTATCCAAACTAATACAACAAATAAAATCGGACGAACCCCAGGGGTAATGAAAACCTTGAGCAGGGTCATTCGCTTTTCAGATGTTTGCCCAGGAAAGTCAGGGATTTTCCAGATAATCCATAAAATCAATAATACTGCTAAGAGTGACATTATTCCGAAAACAGATCTCCAGCCAACAAGGGAACCGAGAAATGCCCCAGCAGGAACACCAAAAGCTAATGCAAGAGGAGTACCAATCATGGCCACTGCCATTGCCCTTCCCTTAAGTAACTCTGGCGCCATAAGTCGTGCATATCCCGCGCTCATTCCCCACAGGACGCCTGCCGTTACACCCGCAAAGAATCGAGCTATTATAGTTAAGGTAAAACTAGAAGAAAGGGCTGTAATAGTATTAAATACAAGGAACCCAATAATACATAAAAGCAGCAAGGGTTTCCTATGCCACCCTTGTGTTGCAGTGGTTATAGGAATAGCTGCAATTAGTGAGCCAAGAGCATAAGCTGTAATAAGTTGACCTGCAAGAGATTCGGACACAGCGAGTCCTTCACTTATCTGTATTAATAAACCAGCTGGTATAGTTTCGGTAAGGATACATATGAACCCTGCCATAGCTAGTGCAATTAAACCGGCCCAAGGGAGACGTTCTGAAGGTATTGCAACAGATTTTTCATTTTGTTTAGTTAAATCATTATTATTCATTTATAAAAGACCTCCTGATTAGTTGATAGAATTAATTATACTAATGTCATTTTTGATTTTACATTTGATAATAAAGGTATTATTGTGTATTTAGCTATAAAATTAATGTATTTTGATGATATTGCATTTGAAGTATAATATAATAATGTAGGAGGCATAGACACCTTCCAATAGGATTAGTTAAATTAGCTATTAATTGTGAAATGTCAGTATCGTATAAATGAAGGGGTGCTTAAATGGATAGTATTGATGCAGATATACTAATGCGTTTACAATCAGATGCTCGGTTGTCAATGACTTCCCTTGGAAAACTAATAGGATTATCTCAACCAGCAATAACAGAGAGGGTAAAAAGACTAGAAGAACAAGAAGTGATTAAGAGCTACAGAGCTATAGTTTCGAATGAAAAAGTTGGGAAATCCACTGTTGCGTTTGTCCTTTTCCGGACTACAAAGTGCAATAATTTCGTTGATTATTGTAAGCAGGCCTCACAAGTAGTAGAGTGTCACCGAATTAGCGGAGAATACAATTATTTGATTAAAGTAGTAGTTGAATCAACAAAGGAACTTGAATTATTTGAAAATGATAGTATGAAGTATGGCGATTCCACTACATTGATTTCCTTATCATCACCTATTGAAAACAAGTCATTGATACCAAATTTAAGTGTTGAGTAACAAGTAGAGAGGCTTTTCAATTTTTCCAGGGTGCTCCAATAGAAAACTTAATGAACATGCAGGATTTCAAATGACTGCTGTTTCTGCTTATCAAGTGATTTCATTGGATATATTAGAAAAGTATCTAGATGATTTTTCGGTTTTTGCAAATATATTACTATAAAATTAGCTACTGAAATGAATACAATATTGTGTTCATTTCAGCTTTTTCTGCTAATCAAAAAGAAGAAAGGTAGTGAAATTGATGATTACAGTGATCGGAAGTTTAAATATGGATTTAGTTGTACACATGGATACTTTTCCAAAACAAGGGGAAACCATTCTGGGCAATGCATTTCAAACGGTCCCTGGAGGAAAAGGGGCTAATCAAGCAGTTGCGGCAGCTCGTCTTGGCAGTGAAGTGGCAATGATTGGTTGTGTAGGTGAGGATTATTTTGGTAAGGCATTACAAGCCACTTTACAGCAGCAGCAGATTCAGACAGATGCGATTGTAACTAGTACTTCTTCTCCTACAGGTATTGCCAATATTCTTCTTTACAATGACGATAATCGAATCGTTGTTGTACCTGGAGCAAACTATGCGTTATCCCCATCTCACCTTGAAGCTTCTAAGGAATTGATACAAAAAAGTCAAATGGTAATCATACAGCTTGAAATCCCAAAGGAGACGACAGCCTACGCCATTCAATTATGTAAAGAAGCAGGTGTTTCTGTCCTATTAAATCCTGCACCAGCAGCCAATTTTGATATGCAATGGATGGAGGATATTAGCTATTTAACGCCAAATGAAACAGAATGTGCTGAAATTTTTAATGAGCCGTTCGAGCAGCTTTTAAAAAAGTATCCTAATAAAATAATTTTGACACGAGGTAGTGATGGTGCATGTTATTTCGATGGCTCCTATCCAATCCATGTACCAGGCTATATGACGACAGCTGTGGATACAACTGGAGCAGGAGATACGTTTAATGGGGCATTAGCCTATGCTTTAGTAGAGGGACAATCGTTGGATGAGGCCGTATACTTCGCCAATATTGCTGCTTCCTTGTCTGTAGAAAAATTTGGTGCACAAGGCGGCATGCCAACACTTGGCGCTGTTTACGCTCGGATGGCTGGAGTAGAGGAATAGACTTCATTTAGGAGAAAGGTCATTGCAATAGAAAAACAGAGGTAAATAAAAATGATAATACCTCATACTTCTATTAAAATTAGTAGAATTCAGAGGGGTACGCTGTTCCCTTTAGTCCGAGTAACCGCTCATATATGGAGCAGACATCGAATAAGTATAAGGATGAATTCCTATTTACTATATAATCACATAAGTACATTGTCCTCTTTTCATCAATCCATGTATTAGAAAAGCCATGGTTTCCTTTATAATAGTTTTATAGATACATACGAAAAGAGGTTTTGAGGATGACGAACATTGACAACACGCCAATCGAATATACAACCTCAGCGAATAATATTTTGCCACAATTTGTTGATCACCTGCGACATTTGTATGGCATCATTGTGCAAAATACATATGTGAAAGATACAGCGAAACATTTAAATCGGATTATTCAAGATGCCAATAACCAAACGATGATCTTAGTAGTCGGAAAAGAGCGAGTGGGCAAAACGACACTTGTCAATGGGCTTCTTGGACGTGAAATATTATCAGTTGATGATCAGCATCCAACAGGTGTAAATACATTTATACGCTATGGTGAACAAGAAGAGATTAAAGCCTATTTTTTAGATGGCGTTGTAGCTATATTTGATATGAGTAAACTAGAGCTACTGACAACTGGTGATACGTTTGCCTCTCAGATTTTACGGGAACATTTAGATTATCTTGAAGTCTATTTGAAAAATGATTTATTAAAATCGGTAACTATTATCGATTCTGTCTCATTAGAAGCAGGTGGAGGCGAAATGGCTTATTTCTCAGAAGCGCTTATGAACCGTGTCGATGAAATTTTCTGGGTGCTGCGTGCGGGTTCTATGGCGATTGATGCCGAACTATTATTGATCGATGCATTAAAAAATAAAGGGGTAGAACCTTTATGTGTCATCAATGGCATTGATATCGATGAGCGTGCTACAGCATTTATGAGCTCAGAACAACAACGTATTGGTCATTTAATGAGTGATTTTGTAGCGGTTTCAGCAACCAATGCACTAGAAGCCAAACAAACGGACAACCAGGAGCTTTGGCAAAAAAGCCAGTACGATCATTTAATTGCCCACATCCATCGTGTGGCTGAAAATAGTGATAAAAAAACCTACGCCATCTTAATCCGCTTCTTGCAATGGCTTGAACGATTCCGCTTCGAATTAACTGTAATTCCACAACGTGATCCTTTTCAATCTGCTGTAGAGAATATTGAGAAATATGCAGGCGATACCCAATATGAATTTTCTCGCTATCAACGGGATTTAGCAATTGTTAAAGAATATGAGCAAGAATACGAGCAGGTAGCGAATACATTTAAACAAGTTCAAACATTATATCAGCTGTTACAAACGATCTCGCTACATGATTATTTACAGGATGATAAGGTGGAAGAGTTTACTGAAATGGCTGTGTATTACCAACAAATGTTACGGGAATATCGCAACATGCATAGTGAATATTCCCGTGAATATGAGCGCTTGGATGCGCAGCATAAAAAAATTCATGGCAAAGGGCTTATGAAAGCTATTTTTGGTCAGCATACACAAAATGAATTTTTCAAAGAGCGAGTTCAAAAATTAAATGAGCAGCAATTGGATTGTGTCGCTCAATATGACAAAGTACAGCAAGCGGAAGCCACTGTATTACAAATGATGCAAGGTATACAAGCCTATTTAGTGGATTTAGTGAAAGAGCGCATGCATCGTATTGAACAAAAAGTACAAGAATTAAATCAACAACGTGCAAAAGAGAAGCGCCAATTAAAGCGTTATGCTGAAAAGTTAAACGAATTTTCTTGCTTAATTGAAGCGCAGGGTTATATTAAAGAGCAGCTTCTACCATTTTTAATGAACGAGCAAATGCCGCTGAAAACGAAGGATCTTGAAATGCTAGAGGAAACTGTTCAGGCTATTCTAGCTATTGATTTATCCAACAAAGGCTTACTTGCACGAAGTCAAATGCATAATAAAATGGAAAGTATTGCAATACCTTTTGATGTGCAAGAAAAGTACGCACTACAAAGGCTTACGTTAAAAGAAGAAGATGTAAAATCAAACGATATACCAGAAATACCAAAGAAATTAGCTGTTCAGTATGAAGAATAAGCCTTCGCAAAACGTTCTAAAAGTATAATCTTTTAGAACGTTTCATGTTGTTGAGAACAGGTGATGTCAATGGCAGCAGCAGCCATTTTGAAAGGCGAGGGATTGATGTCCGTTCTGCTTGCGTCCTTTTCAGGAAGCGTTCGATGAGCCGCTTCACTCACCATGTGTAAAAGTATCTGTTTCTTATCTTTTATCCAAGCCCTAGTAAACAAAATAGCCCATTATTTGTATGATTAGAGAAAGGATAGTCTCTTATTTTCAATATGGAAAAATGATGAATGACAACACCCCTCCATAAAGAGTAGTGAATACCCTTCACTTTATTTGAAAACCTTTGCTAAAAAGAAACATTTTTATGGAGTGGAAAGCAAGTAGCCTGTAACGGAAACCCATTTTCACCTTTCACCAAAACGCTATGGATGGTTTTGTTTTTCAACACTATGAAACATTTCATTCCATTTTTACGTATAAATAGGAAGGAGGGATAGACATGATTGACATTAAAGGTCGTTACACAGAGGCCAAAATTTATGCACAAACAGCATTGCAAACTGCCATCGAGCAAATTCAAGAGCTGACAGATCAGGCTTTCATGGCAGGTACTAAGGTACGAATTATGCCAGATTACCATGCGGGGAAAGGTTGTGTTATTGGCACAACTATTCAATTACAGGGTCGTGTTGTACCAAATCTTGTCGGTGTAGATGTAGGCTGTGGTGTATTAGTCGCTCAATTAAATGTATCGACAGTGGATTATGAAAAGCTCGATACCATTATTCGAACACATATACCAAGTGGGCAGGACATTCATCAAGAAGTATCACCCAATCGACATTTTTTAGAGTTTGAAGGTAAACAATTTCGAGCAAGCGGCTTGAAAGATGACTATACCAATCTATCATTAGGGACACTTGGTGGAGGCAATCATTTCATTGAATTGGCAAAGGATGAAGACAATCACTACTATTTATTAATCCATACAGGTTCACGCTATGTAGGGGCAAAGGTTGCCAATTGGCATCAAAAGAGAGCTTATGAAAATTTACGTAGACAAGATTTGACTGAAAAGATAGTAGAGCTTAAGCAGCAAGGACGGGAACAGGAGATTCAAACGATGATTCAAGCCTATAAGGAACAACACCCGCCAGTTCCGAAAGATTTAGCCTATTTAGAAGGTGAAGCTTTCCATGACTATATTCACGATATGAAGATTGCACAGCAGTTTGCACGTATGAATCGTTGGACGATTGCAGAAACGATTGCTAAACAGATGGATTGGCATTTTGTAGATACCTTTGATACGATCCATAACTATATTGAGACAGAAACAATGACCCTTCGTAAGGGGGCTGTTCGTGCTAATAAAGGAGAAAAGCTTGTCATCCCTATGAATATGCGAGACGGTTCTCTTATTTGTATTGGGAAGGGCAATGCAGAATGGAATTATTCAGCACCGCATGGAGCAGGGCGCATGTTCTCACGTCGAGCGGCTAAAAAAGCGTTGAATATGGAAGATTTTAAAGACACGATGAAAGGGGTTTGGACAACATCTGTTAACGAAGAAACATTGGATGAGGCACCAATGGCCTATAAGCCAATGGCAGAAATTACAGCTGCTATTGGGGAAACAGTGGATATTGTAAAAGTTATTCAACCCGTCTACAATTTTAAAGCGAGTGAAGCAGCTAAGCCCTATGAACGAAAGGGCTAAACCAATAATTGGTCTTCCCTATTACCATTATGCTATAAATGGTATAATATAGCTTTACAATGATGAAATGGGTGGTTTTTTTGGTATCTTCAAAAGATGTGGCAAAGCATGCTGGTGTCTCACAAACAACCGTGTCTAGGGTGTTGAATACGCCAGAGCTGGTAAAGCCAAAAACAATTGAAAAAGTAATGAAGGCGATTGAGGAACTAAACTATGTGCCAAATGATATAGCAAGATCGCTTGTTCAGAAAAAAACAGGCATTATAACATTGATTTCGGGGCCGTTACACAACCCTTTTTTTGTTGATACAACAACAGCAATCGTGAATTATGTTAATGCACGTGGTTATAAAGTCAATGTCTATTTTGGAACAGAGGATAATTTACATTCAATTTATAATGCGGTTTTGGAAACAAAAGCAGACGCGATCATTTTATCTTCTATGCTGTACCAAGATGATTTGTTTTTTAAACTAGAAAAACTAGGCATCCCGTTTATTATGTTTAATCGTAAGCATCAAGAAAATAGACATTTTGTAGAGATTGATAATGTGCATGCTGGTTATCTTGCAGCCAATCATGTTTTATCGTTAGGGCATCAATCCTTATGCTGGATAGGTGGGCCCCATCAAATGAGTACTTTTTATGGGCGCTATCAGGGATTTGAACGTGCCTTAAAGGAACATGGGATAGAGGCCAAAGCCGTGCCTACTTTTTTAACGAATACTAATAAAAAGGATATTGAACGTGCCTTTGAGGAACTTTTACAACTCGCTAGTAGACCAACAGCTATTTGCGCAGCTACAGATGCTATCGCTATTGAAATATTAAATCTTTGTTTGGAAAGAGGCTTTCAGGTTCCGAAGGATTTTAATGTCATAGGTATTGATAATGTCGAGCTGAGTAAACATCATTCTATTGCTTTAACAACAGTTGGTTTAACCACAGAGGAAAACCTTGGTTTTATGGCCATCGAAAAATTATTTGAGATCATGGAAAAAAAAAGTACTTGCATCCAGCAAACAGAGTCTGTTAAACTTTTCCCAAGAAATACAACGTGTAAAAATGAACTGATGTAATGTCAGTTTGTTTTTTACACTAAAATGGTTACGTATTCATTTCTTTATTTTCTGAAATGAATACGTAACCATAAAGAAAGGAGTGACACAAGTTTTGAAAAAGGGCTTATGGATCAACGGGGAATGGAAGATGACCGCTGACTGGATGGAGGTGCAAGCTCCTTACTCACAGGAAGTGATTGCACAATTTGCGATGGCTACTGAACAGGATGTACAGGAGGCCATTGAAAGTGCGCAGGCTACAGCTCCTCAAATGGCTGCTTTAACCGCTTTTCAACGCGCAGAGATATTGGAACATTTAGCCACGCTGTTTGCGGAACATCGGGAAGAAGCAGCGAACATTATTTCATTGGAATCAGCGAAGCCGTTAAAGTATGCCTATGCAGAAATTGATCGCACCATTGAAACCTATAAATTTGCGGCTGAAGAAGCGAAGCGACTTACGGGTGAGATGATTCCGATGGATGCCTCGAAAAATGGAGAGGGGCGTTTTGCCTATACATTACGGGAACCAATAGGTGTAGTGGCAGCGATTACGCCATTTAACTTTCCGCAAAATCTAGTAGCCCATAAAGTAGGGCCAGCGTTAGCGGCAGGCAATACCATTGTGTTGAAGCCTGCCACACAAACAGCATTATCTGCTCATTTTTTAGCCAAGTTATTAGCCCAAACCAATTTACCAGCAGGAGCATTTAATCTTGTAACTGGACAAGGCAAATTAGTAGGGGATATGTTTTTAGCACATCCACACGTTAAAATGATAACGTTTACGGGAAGCCCTGCAGTAGGCATTTCCTTACGTAATCGAGCTGGTTTGAAAAAAGTAACATTAGAATTAGGCTCGAATGCAGGCGTTATTATTGATGAAGGAGTCCAACTCGACCGTATAATGGATCGCATTGTGATGGGAGCTTTTTCAAATCAAGGTCAAGTGTGTATTTCATTGCAGCGTATTTATGTTATGGAGAGTATGATTCACGAATTTTTATCGCTGCTGAAAGTAAAAATAGAACAGCTAATAATGGGTGATCCACTGGACAGCAAGACGGATTTAGCGACGATGATTTCACGAGCTGAACAACAGCGAGCCTATCAATGGATTGAAGAGGCAGTTGCGGAAGGGGCACAGATTATAACTGGTGGTCGCATTGAGAATCACATTTTATTACCTACTGTTTTATATAATGCTCAACCACAAAGCCGTGTGTCCTGTGAGGAAATCTTTGCACCTGTCGTTACGGTGAATACAGTCTCATCGATAGAGGATGCGATAGTAGCTATCAATGATTCCCATTATGGCTTACAGGCAGGGATTTTTACACCTTCTATTGAGATTGCTTTCCAAGCCACGAAATCATTACAGGTTGGCGGTGTCATTATTAATGATGTTCCGACGTATCGTGTAGATCATATGCCATACGGTGGTGTGAAGGAAAGTGGCACAGGTCGTGAGGGCATTAAATATGCAATAGAGGAAATGACGGAAATGAAGCTAGTAATTTGGAATAACCAATAATCACGAATGGAGATGGGAAACATGAAAATGATCAAACAACACCCAAAATTGTATGTAATGGACAATGGTACGATGCGAATGGATAAAAACTATATGATTGCCATGCATAATCCAGCAACGATCGATCATCCAAACCAACCAAATGAATTTGTGGAATTCCCTGTTTATACAGTGCTGATTGACCATCCAGAGGGTAAAATTCTCTTTGATACAGCGTGTAATCCAAATTCTATGGGGCCAGAAGGCCGTTGGGGTGAATTTACGCAAAAGGCATTTCCTATTAATATGCCAGAAGAATGCTATTTGCATCATCGCTTAGAAGAATTAAACGTTCGTCCAGAGGACATCAAATATGTTGTCGCATCCCATTTGCATCTCGACCATGCAGGCTGCTTAGAATTGTTCACAAATGCAACAATTATTGTGCAAGAAGACGAATTTAACGGTACATTACAAACCTATGCACGAAACGTCAAAGACGGTGCGTATGTTTGGGGTGACATTGATATGTGGATTAAAAACAATCTACAATGGCGCCTAATTAAGCGTGGCGAGGATCAAGTGAAGCTAGCAGAAGGAATCCAAGTATTGAATTTTGGTAGTGGGCATGCTTGGGGTATGCTCGGTTTGCATATACAGATGCCCGATACAGGAGGCATCATTTTAGCCTCGGATGCTATTTATACGGCTGAAAGCTTTGGTCCTCCCGTTAAGCCACCAGGCATTATCTATGACTCTGTAGGCTATAATGGGACGGTTGAACGGATTCGAAGATTAGCAAATGAAACGAATTCACAAGTATGGTTTGGCCATGATCCTGTCCAATTTAAATCATTTAGAAAATCAACAGAAGGTTATTATGAATAGATAGGAGTAGAGAAGCCATGCATAAATTAACCTTTACACCTACAAGCTATACCGGCTGGGGAAGCTTAAGTCAGCTCCTGATAGAGGTAGAGAAATTGAACGCGCGCAATATTTTGATTGTGACAGATCCATTATTAAAAGAAATAGGGTTAACAAATCATGTTGAAAAACCTTTAATTGAAAAGGGGTATACAACCACTATTTATACGGAGATTGCACCAGAGCCACCGCTTGCCATTGGCGAAAAACTTGTAGATTTTACTCGAAATCATCAGTTCGATTTAGTCATTGGTGTAGGTGGGGGAAGTGCATTAGACTTAGCAAAGCTCGCTGCTGTATTAGCAACACATGAGGGACAAGTCGCAGATTATTTAAACCTAACAGGGACAAAAACATTGGACAATAAAGGGCTGCCCAAAATCTTAATTCCAACTACTTCTGGGACAGGCTCAGAGGTAACGAATATCTCTGTGCTATCACTCGACACAACGAAGGATGTCGTAACACATGATTATTTATTAGCAGATGTAGCAATTGTAGATCCAGCTTTAACGATTTCTTTACCACCAAAGGTAACGGCTGCTACAGGTGTGGATGCCCTCACACATGCCATTGAAGCTTATGTATCAGTGAATGCGAACGAGGTAACAGATGCCCTTGCCCTGCAAGCTATTCGATTAATTAGTCATTCGATTCGAACGGCTGTCCATGAGGGGCAAGATAAGCAGGCTCGAACAGATATGAGCTATGGCAGCTATTTAGCAGGCTTGGCATTCTTCAATGCTGGTGTAGCTGGTGTCCATGCGTTAGCCTATCCACTTGGCGGCCAATTCCATATTGCACATGGTGATTCCAATGCAGTGCTATTGCCATATGTTATGGGCTATATTCGTCAAAGCTGTGAAAAACGTCTGAAAGATATTTTAGATGCAATGGGTATAGCATCTGCCTATTTATCGCAAGAAGAGGCTTCCTATAAATGCGTCGACGCACTACAAAAACTCGTTCAAGATGTTAATATTCCTTCCACATTAAAAGGATTTAATATACCAGAACAAGCCTTAGAACAATTAACGGATGATGCAACGAAACAAACAAGAATTTTAGCACGAAGCCCGATGCCACTAGAACGAGAAGATATCTATGCTATTTATCGAGCTGCATTTGATGGAGAAGTTCGAGAGCCTAAACAATCATAATTAAGAAAAGAGAAACGTTGATTTTTGACGTTTCTTTTTTATGCAGATTATGATTTTTATTACGATCACCTACAGAATTAGCTGTAGTACAAAAATTAAGCTACGAAGCTTCTATGATGAAACTTCGTAGCTTTTGTCATTTCTTAGCTAATGATTCATGATTTTAAAAAAAACTATGTTTTATGCTTCAGCATCAGGTGTAAATGTACGCGAAGCTAATTCTGCATCTAGCATAAAGATAGCATTGGAGTCATTTTCAATACGCTCAATTTTGCGGATTAATGTATCGAATGTTGATTCTTCCTCTACCTGCTCATCGATAAACCATTTTAAGAATGCCATAGTCGCATGCTCACGTTCATCTAAAGCAATGTCTGATAAATTGTAAATGCGTCGTGTTACTTCTTTTTCGTGCGATAGAGCTGTTTTAAAGGCGTCTAAAATCGAATCAAAATGATTACCTGGGCTTTCAAAGCCTTGTATTGTTGCACGATAGCCCATATCACTTAAGAAATTATAAAATTTCATGGCATGGAAGCGTTCTTCTTCGGCTTGGACTAAAAAGAAGTTAGCGAAGCCATCATAATCTTGGTCTGTGCAATAGGCTGCCATTGCCATATAAGCATGGGCAGAGTAAAATTCAAAATTCATTTGTTCGTTAAGAGCTGTGTGTAATTTTTCAGATAACATAAAAGTTTTCCTCCTTTTGCAGTAAATGACTTCTTTACTAGTATACAGTGTAAAGGGGGTTACATACAAAAAATTTAATTTTCGAGGCAAATTGTGCAAAAGTTAATTGATATTAGTTCTCAATTAGAAAATTTGTACGTTTTCCTTTGAAGGAAATACGAAAACATCGCCTCGACATGAATCGAAGCGATGTTTTTTGTCTTATTGTTCTTGTTTCTTTTGGTTTTTGACACCGATTAAGTAGCCACCAAGTGCGATAGCAACTAAAACAATCCAGAAAATTGCTTTCCAAATAGTCGAGTGCGGGAATTCATGTGGAATCACGCCTAATTTCTCATGTGCCAGTGTTAACACAGCTAGTTTCACACCAACCCAACCAACAATTAGAAAGGCAGCTGTTTCAAGCGATGGGAATTTATCAAGAACTTTCACAAACCAACGAGCTGCGAAACGCATCATGATCACACCAATAATACCACCTAAGAACATAACAGCAAACTGACCTGCATTAATGCCACCGATATCAAAATCACCGATATGTGGTAGTGTGACAGCAATCGCTACCGCTGCTAAAATAGAGTCTACTGCGAATGCAATATCAGCAAGCTCTACTTTTACAACCGTCATCCAGAAGCCAGATTTCTTTTTTGGCTCTTGTACTTCCTCGGAGTTTTGCGAGGCTTTCCGGGAATCATAAATATGCTTTATTGACATAAACAATAAATAAGCAGCACCAATTGCCTGAATTTGCCAGAAATTAACGAGTGTTGTAATAAGGAATAGTGCGGCAAAGCGGAAAATAAATGCCCCAACTAATCCATATAATAAAGCTTTTTGTTGTTGAGCTTTTGGTAAATGCTTAACCATAACAGCCATTACGACAGCATTGTCAGCAGCTAACAAACCTTCTAGTACGATTAATACGACAAGTACCCATGCGTATTCTAAAATAATTGCCTCCAAATGTATTTCCTCCTTTAATTGTTGAACAGAAATGAATGGCTTGCTAACTTATTCTTTCCCTATTTTAAGCAAAAGAAAAAGACCTCTGCCTAAAAAACAGGCAAAGGTCTTGCTAAGCAATTAACTGTTCATTCCACAGAATAAATTCTGTGTGACAAAAAATGCCAACACACCCGATGGTAAGATACCATGTAATGACGAATGTGAAATCAGATGCATCGATCGCATCTGCTAGCTACTCCCCTTTGACAATAAAGTCAAAAGCTATTCAATTCTTACTTTTATAATAGCATGTGACAAAATGAAAGTAAATAAAAATATACTGCTATGGGGAAAAAATACTTTTCCGTTACCATTGCACAAATGGTACTATTAAAAGATAGGCGAAATTTTTACAACTTAGAAAGGAGACAAACATGTATAGAAAATTTTTTTCCTATTACAAGCCACATAAACGATTGTTTGTCATCGATTTTTCGAGTGCTATTATTGTAGCCATTTTAGAGCTTGCCTTTCCGTTAGCTGTACAGTGGTTTATCGATGAACTGTTGCCATCAGGCGATTGGGGCATGATTGTAAAAGTGAGTGTGTTATTGCTGCTTGTATATGCCATTAGTACTTTTTTGAACTTTATCGTCAACTATTTAGGCCATAAACTTGGCATTAATATTGAAACAGATATGCGACAGGAATTATTTACACATGTACAAAGACAATCATTCCGTTTCTTTGATAATACAAAAACAGGTCATATTATGAGTCGTATTACTAACGATTTATTTGATATAGGGGAGTTTGCTCATCACGGGCCAGAGGATTTATTTATAGCGATTATGACCTTTATTGGGGCCTTTGCTATTATGTTTAATGTGAACCCAACGCTCGCTTTGATTGCAGTGATTATGGTGCCGTTTTTAACATGGCTAGTGACCTTTAGTAATGTCAAAATGAATAATGCATGGAAAACGATGTACGGAAAAATTGCTGATGTCAATGGACGTGTGGAGGACAGTGTATCCGGTGTGCGCGTCGTAAAATCCTTTACTAATGAAGCTTTTGAAATTAGCCGATTTAAAGAACAGAATGGATTTTTCCGTGCGGCAAAATTATATGCCTATAAAATAATGGCAGGAACACACTCCAGTATCTACATGATGACACGCCTTTTAACATTAGTGGTACTTGTTGTCGGTGCTTGGTTAAGCTTTAATGGAAAGCTTTCTTACGGTGAACTAGTAAGCTTTGTCTTATATACGAATGTTTTGATTAAACCAATTGATAAAATTAGTGCATTATTAGAGCTTTATCCTAAAGGGATGGCTGGCTTTAAGCGCTTCCGTGAATTAATTGAGCAGGAGCCAGAAATTCAAGATCGTGAGGATGCCAAGGTCATCAAGCACTTAGCAGGTGATATCGCATTCAACAATGTTCATTTTAATTATGATGCATCGAAACAGGTTTTACGTGATCTATCATTTGATGTAAAAGCTGGACAAACCATTGCCTTTGTTGGACAATCAGGTGCGGGTAAAACAACGATTTGTTCGTTAATTCCTCGATTTTACGAGGTGACAGAAGGTGCTATTACGATAGATGGTATTGATATTCGCAATATGACGCAGGCTTCATTACGTGCTCAAATTGGTATCGTACAGCAGGACGTCTTTTTATTTACAGGGACGATTCGTGACAACATTGCCTACGGAAAATTAGACGCAAGTGAAGCAGAAATTCGAGAGGCAGCGAAAAAGGCCCATTTACAATCATTTATCGCAGAGCTGCCAGATGGCTACGACACGCAAATTGGTGAACGTGGCTTGAAATTATCAGGGGGTCAAAAGCAACGATTAGCAATTGCTCGTATGTTCCTGAAAAACCCACCGATCTTAATTTTAGACGAGGCAACTTCTGCATTAGATACAGAAACAGAAATGATTATCCAGCAATCGTTAACAGAGCTAGCTGAAAATCGCACAACATTAGTTATTGCTCACCGATTGGCAACTATTCGTAATGCAGACCGCGTGCTAGTTGTGACATCGAACGGTATTGAAGAAGATGGTACATATGATGAGCTAGTGGCTCAAAATGGACTTTTTGCGAAGCTTCATCATATTCAATTTCGTAAGGGACAATCGGAACAAAACAGACAACAAGATTTTGTTGAACTAACGTAGAGAAATGGGGAGATTGTTTTAAAACAATCTCCCTTTTCTATTTGACACATATTCTCAAGCATTGTCATAAAAACACATACATGCATAGTATAGGTTTATGTAGCAAGGGGAGGATGATTGAATGGTTATGCCATCAAATAATCAAAGGATATCTCTTCAACAAGCCATGCAAATTGCTGTACAAAGAGTACCAGGTCAAATCATACATTATGGCATGGATATGGAAAACGGGACTTTGGTCTATGAAATATTTATTTTGACTGCTCAAAATAAGATGTATGAAGTTGAAGTAAATGCAAAGACAGGTGTCATTCGAAAAATAGAAGAAGAGAATGATTACGACTAATTCTTGTTTTAATAAGCATAGCTCAAGTACTCAAATGATTTTGAGCTTGGGTTTTTTTTATTGATCATGAAAAGGCCTCAGCTCGTTGATTAAAAGCACACTTAGTATAGAAATAATTAGTAATGTTGAAGCGGGATTAGATAGGTTAGCAAAATTTTTGAATGGTGAAAGGAATAATACGCAAAAAAATCGAATAGAACAATCACTAGTAAAAATGATGAAATAGATGAGGTGAAGTAATGGATAACCAACAAATCATTGGTCAAACAAAAAGTGTAGGCTTTCAAGTAGGGGTTAGAAGGACATTTCCAATTTCACAGGAGCAAGCATGGGCGCTTATTACGACGGCAGAAGGAGTACATTCCTGGTTAGGAGAAGGTACTACGATTATTTTTGAAGCTGGGCATAAATACCATTCAAGGACAGGGACAGGGGAAATCAGGATTGTTAAACCATTAGAGCAGCTTCGACTCACGTGGCAAAAAGAAGCGTGGTCAAGACCATCCACTGTACAAATCCGTATTCTACCTAAAGAACGACATAAAACGACGATTAGCTTTCATCAAGAGCATCTTTCTGATCAAACTGTACGAGAAGAAATGAAACGTCATTGGGAAAGCGTGCTAGACAGTATCAAAGAAAGGGCACAAACTATTTGAGTGTACAAAGAATAGCATCCCTACCATTTTTGAAGGGATGCTATTTGCTTTGTTTTTAGGACTCTTTGTTTTCGTGACCTTTTGATGTTCGTGTATAATCCTGAGGAGCAAGTGCTTTGTTACGCTCTGTATAGCCCTTAGGTGATAAACGAAAGATGGATTTTTTAATGGTAGCCCAATTTAAATCTGTTGCCAGATTCATGTAGGAGTAGCCATAAATGCGAATATTACATAGGTAAAGGAGTGTTAAATATAATGAAACAAAGAAGCCAAACAGTCCAAAAAAGGCACTGGCAAAAATAAAGGCAATCCTTAAAATACTAACGGATGTAACAAGCGATTGATTGACCAATGTAAAAGAGGCAATAGTAGAAATAGCAATCACAACAATCATTTCAGGACTTGTTACCCCTGCTCGAATGGCAGCATCTCCGATAATTAATCCGCCTACCACACTGATGGTCCCACCAATAACAGAGGGTAGACGTAAGCCTGCCTCACGAAACAATTCAAACATTAGCAACATCAAGAGCATTTCAAGCGAAGAGGGGAGCGGTAAGCCCGATTTAGCCTGCACAACGGTTGCGAGTAGCTGTAACGGTAATTGATTTTGATGATAGGTCGTTAAAGCTAGCCAAAATGCAGGCAGTAGTAAGCCGATTAAAATACCTGATATCCTTAATAATCGTTCGAGGGAACTGAAGATAATAGGATATTCATTATCCTCAGCCGATTTAAGTAATAAAAACAGATTGACTGGTGTTACGACAGCATAGGCAACACCATCAACAAAAATTATAAATCGACCTCTTGCTAAGGCTTGAACGGCATAATCAGGTCGCCCTGTGTAATCAAACTTTGGAAAAAGCTTAGAATTTTTATTGACCCGTTCCATCAATAAATCACCACTAAATACAATATCTGTATCTACGGCTGCTAGCTGCTTTTTAATCCCATGTAAAATATCCATATCCACAATATCATCAAAATAAAGTATAGCAACCGTTGTTTTTGAACGTTTCCCAAGCTCCATTTTTTCTACACAAAAGGAATTGGTTGGCAATCGTTTTCGTAACAGTGCGATATTGACGCGAATATCTTCAATGAAATTATCCCTCGGTCCTTTAACAAGAACCTCCATGCGCGTTTCTTCAGGTTGACGATTAGGTTTATGCGCAATATTACTAGCATATAAAAGATTATCTTCATCAAAATACAGCAACAGGAAACCACTATAAACAAATGTAATTAGCTGTTCCTTGTCTTCTATTTTTTGAATACTCGGAATATGAAGATGCCTAGCAATATTCTCTTCAAGGGGGACCTCATCCAAATGGTCAAATAAATATTGAATACGTTCAATAATCACTTCATTGAGCATTTGTTGATCAATCATCGCATCACATGTAATGAAGTGTACTTTTTGCTGATTAAAGGTGTATTCTTGAAATTGAATATCTGCCGATTTTTGAAATAATTTTCTGAGCGTACTAAGATCTAGCGCCTGCTCGTGCTGAGGCATTACGATTCACCACTTTTCATGTCTTGTTTTTCAGTTTTCCCCTTTTTAGAAGATTTATCCGACAAGAAAGCTACGATTACGAAAAAAATTGACAGGGCAAAGAAAAAGATAAACGTAGAAGTTAGGATATAATTTCCTTTTACCTTTAAAAATAAATTTTCATTTAACATAATGAGTGGCAAGCAAAGTATAAAGAAGGGAGGAGCAAGCATTTGCCATATTCGCTTCGGATTGCCGGTCATTTTTAATAAATCTGCCACGATATACAAAAGGAAGCTAACGCGAATAAAGGTCCCTGTTAGCCATTGGTAAATAGAGAAAAAGTCTAGATGTTCAATATAGCGCCCGATTGTCACTAAACCCCATTCTTCATAGGCAGGATAGCGTTGTTTAGCCGCTTCACTTGGTCCAAATTCGGTAATGGCTCCAATTAATGGCCCTAATGTGAGTCCCACTAAGATCGATAGCATAATGACAAAGTGATACCACCGAATTCGTTCTTTAAATTGATGTTGTAAAAATAGTAGCATTAAAAGCTCTATGAACCCTGATGCTGGGAAAATCATGCCTCGAAAAACGGGCTGGAAACCATGTTCAAAAAACGGTCGTAATAAATCATAGTCTTTTACTTGTAGGTTGGTAAAGGCAACAAAAAAGCCAAACACCACAACTCCGAATAACACAAAGACATTTAAAATCACAATTGTCTGCAAGCTCGTCGTCACCAGAAGAATACACAAAATGGTATAGATAAATAATAGGATGATAACGGGCGTTTGCGGTAAAAATGTTGTGTTAACCCATTGCAAGGTTTCAACCATCGTAAAAGCTGTAATAATCATTATAAAAATGACAATTGTATAAATGACAATAGAAGAGCCAATGTTTCCGATTTTTTCGTTTAACCAGTCTCGAATGGGTTCCTGTTTAGACTTCGATTGAATATATACTAATAGAAATAGCCAAAAGAAAATGACTCCTCCAGCAAGTAAAACCGATAGCCAACCATCTCTTTTGGCTACATCTAACAGCGGGGGAATAATCGTTACATGATTTTTTAAGCCAATAACAGTCATAGATAGGAAGATGACATGTAAAATACTGATTGATCCTACACCTTTCATGATGAAAACCCTCTAACATTGATTGATACATACTAGCTTAGACAAAAAAAGTCATTTTTATAAGCAAAAAATGGCATGACCTCATGAAAAAACGAGGTATTTGATGATTCAATCGTCAAATACCTCGTCCTATGAATAGTAAGCTCAATTAGTGAATATATTTCGTGCTAACTAGATCTCCTTTTAGCACATCTGTTGGGATTTCAAATTCTACAACTCCCATATAGCCTGGTGCTACTTCGTATTTATCGAAGGAAATCACTAGTTTCCCTTGATCTGAAATATAGAATGGTTGATCTGGTTTAATGGTTGTAAATGCTTCCATTAATTCTTCATCGGGAAGGCCTGCGCCTTTCACCCAGTAAATTTTTTCTTGATTAGATTCTGCAATTTGTGTACGCATTTGTTCCTTAATATTTTCACTAATTGTCTCAACATATTGTTGATCTTTAAAGAGCATTGGTAGTGTAATTAAAATTTCATTTTGCTTGTCGATTGTATCGTATTGCATGACCGTTGAAGAGGAAGCAACCGTATTTACCACATAACGGCCAATCGATAAAATTTGGTCATTATCTGTTTTGATTTCAAAGCCGCTATCAACACCTAAATGTCCACCACCACTAGCTTTTAAATCTCCAACCTCAGCAATAAAATTATCATAAAGGGCTTTCCCCTCTGCACGATATTTTTCATTTAAAGCATTGGCAAGCTCTTGATTCTCTAAATTTTCAATGGAAGGAACTTGAATGTTGGCATCATAATTATCTTCTGCCACCTCATATTCAGTCCAAGTTAATACTTTCACCACACTACCAACAACAGGGATTTCAGAAAGTGTTCGTGCCATTGCAGGGCTAACATTTAAACTAGCTGTAAACAGCATAGCCGCAGCCGCTGATCCAAGTAGCCATTGTGGTGTGCGATTTTTTTTCTTTTTTCGACCTTGTTTTAGTGCACTTTCAACCACAAAGTCTAGCTCCTTTGGAATAGGAACCTCCATATATTGTTTTTCTAATTTTTGTAATTTTTTATCCATGTGCAGTTTCTCCCTTCACATCTTCCAATTGTATTTTCAATAGTTTTAACGCTTTATAAAGACGCGATTTGGCTGTACTCAACTTAATATCAAGGATGTTCGCTACGTCAGCGAGCTTTAAATCCTCAAAATAATGGAGAATGACAACCTCACGATACATTTGTGGGAGCTCATCCAACGCATGCTCCAAGTCTACATTCTCATAAACATCCTCTTGAGCTGGCGTTAAATATTGTAATGTATCATCATCTGTTACTTGTAAGCGTTTATGCTTACGCAAAAAATCAATGGCCGTACGGACAACTATTTTGTAAAACCAGCTTTTCATATAGGTCACATTTTCAAGTCGATCTAATGAGAGCATGGCTTTTTGGATACTGTCCTGTACAACATCTAGTGCGTCCTGTTCATTTTTTGTATAGCTATACGCGAGCATATAAAAACGCTCTTTTTGTTCACGAATGAATTGGACAAACACCTCTTCATGTTGAAATGCATTTCTTGTTTTCATGTCCAAAGAAGCTCCTTTTTTAACATTGTCAAATTGTATACACTATCTAGACGTGCGAGTAGAGGGAAAAAGTTTAATCCATGAAAAAAACTTACCTCGATTGAGATAAGTTTTATCCTTCAATAGTATCGGCATACATAAGCATAATGCTGATTATGAAAAATAGTCATATGTATTTTTCAAGAGTAATAGAATGGTCACAACGATAAATAATTTACGTACATAGCCACTGCCGCGTTTAATCGCAAATTTAGAGCCAACAATAGCACCTGCAATTTGTGCAAGTCCCATCGGTAGACCATAAGCATAATTTATTTGTCCTAAGTATATAAACATAAGAAGGGCAGCTATATTACTGCCAAAATTTAAAAATTTTGCATTTCCTGCTGATTGTAAAAAGTCAAAACCAACCATAAGAAAAGCAAAAAGTAAAAATGAGCCTGTTCCAGGACCTAAAAAGCCATCATAAAATCCAACTAGTGTGATCACCATAACAAAAATGAGATAACGTTTTGGTGTTAATGTTTTATAGCTCGATATACTTCCCCAGTCTTTTTTGAAAATGGTGTAGATAGCCACTGCTGCAAGCATTATCAGCATTAGTGGCTTGAGAACACTGGGGTCCATTAAGTGGACAATCCAAGCACCTAACATAGAGCCGAAAAAGACAAAGGGGAATAACTTATAGACGGCTTTAATATCTAGCTTGCCAGAGCGATAAAATGTCACTGTGCTAGTCAGTGATCCCATCGTACCTGCTAATTTATTTGTTGCTACTGCAGCAGAGGGTGGAAGACCAACAAACATAAGGGCGGGTAAAGAAATAAGGCCACCGCCTCCCACCACTGAATCAATAAATGCTGCTAAAAAACCAAAAAGAAGTAAGATCATTAAAATATTTACATCTAATTCAAAAGGCACAACAGGTCATCTCTTTTCTATCATAATAATCTGATAGTAGCGAACTGAAGATAAGCTGTAAATATACTATCGATTATTTTTGGGCTTAAGTACATGGAGAGGTTTTATAGAAAATGAATGTAATTGCTACATTATTCAAATAATTTCTACTTGAAGTCATTATTTTGATGTATTATGTAAATGATGGTGTTTTTACGTAAAGGGGACGTGATGACATGAGTTTAGGAAATCATCTACGCGTATTTCTCTGTGTGGTTTTTATGGGAGTGCTTGTAGGATATGTCTTTAATGCAAAAAAAGATATAACAGACCATGATTATATTGATACCGTAAAAGAAGGCTATTTGGAGAATTTTTCAGATGTCACAGTTCGAAATGCGTTTAATTATGCTTTTTTTGAACCGTACTGGCGTTATTATCAAGCAAAAACAGGGGAGCAGGTTGTTGAATTATCGGGTGATATTACGTTTCAAGGTGAAAAAGGACATGCTATCTTACAATTTGTTGTCAACGAACAAACGCAGCAATTCTCACTTCAGGCGATGAAATTTAAAGATGTAGTATTGAACCAGCAGCAACAACAAAAGCTAGTCGGCATGGTCTATCAAACATGGGAAAAGAAACAACTAGCTTATGAGTAAGGTTTTTTATTTTGTAAATCATCCAAACTGTATTACAGTAAAAGGGGGAGCTTAGAGACAGAGAGGATGTTTTAAATGAGATTAAGTATGTTAGATCAAATGCCCATTCCAAAAGGTCATTCTGCAGAGGAAGCCTTCCAACGTACAGAACAACTGGCACTACTAGGTGAAGAACTTGGCTATCATCGTATGTGGCTAGCTGAACATCACAATAGTCAGTCACTAGCAAGTTCAGCTCCTGAAGTGACTGCCGCTTTTTTAGCCGCGAAAACAAAACGTCTTCGCATTGGCACAGGTGGCGTTATGATGATGCATTATTCGCCTTATAAGCTAGCAGAGGTATTTAAGACATTATCTGGTTTAGCACCGAATCGGATTGATTTTGGTGTGGGTAGAGCGCCAGGTGGCGACCATGCCGCTATTTATGCATTAGCAGAGGGAAGACGTCAACGCTTCACGGAACAGTATGATAAGCTCGAAATCGTTTTAAAGCTTATGAATAATCAAAAAACAGGTGAGCATGTCTATGATCAAGTCATCGCAGCCCCTGCTCATATTTCATTACCAGAGGCTTGGTTACTAGGATCGAGTGGACAAAGTGCTATGCAGGCTGGACAGCTTGGAGTAGGCTATTCATATGCACAATTCTTCACTGGCAATATGTCGAAGGATATTTTTGATGCCTATAAATCCTATTTTACGCCTTCTTATTATATGGAAAAGCCACAAATTATTGTGACATATGCAGCAACGGTTGCACCAACTTTAGAAGAAGCGGAATATTTGGCAAAACCAATTGATATCTCTCGTCTTCAACTGATGAAGGGGCAAATCATTCAAACGATGTCACCAGAAGAAGCAAAGGATTATCCGTTGTCGGAAATGGATAAAATGACAATTGACAATAACCGTAAGGCGAATCTTGTTGGGACACCAAAAGACATTGCTGCATTTTTAATCGCTGAGCAAGAGAAGTATGGTTTCGATGAAGTCATGCTGAATTGTAATCAATATGAACTAGAAAGTCGTTTGAATACCTACAAATTCCTGGCAAAGGAATTAATATAGAACGAATAAAGCTTGATAAAATCACCTCGTGTATGTAGTCGTCGAGGTGATTTTTTATTGACCATAGGCTTGCACACAACATAGAAAAACCCGGAAATAAATTTCCGGGTCTGATTACCACTACATTTTTTTCTCCATGACACACTGCCTCGCTTCCGTATAGGATCTTAAGATATTCCTAAGAAAACTGTACTTTACTCAGCTTTGATGGTCCTTCTGAGTTATCGATCAATCGCACTCATCGGGTTAACCCTCCCAGTCATTGGATTTGAAGTGAAATCTTTAATAGTATAGACCATTCATTATTTTTTATACCTTGTTGAACAAATTATAAAAAATATAAATTAAGTAAATAAGCAATTTAGTGAAACTCTTCTTGGATCAAACTTTGGTCAATATGGAGGTTATCTATTTATATTTAATTGTACTTACTGGAAAACATTTATATGCGAGCAGAGCCACTCACAAATGCGGCATCTTGATAATACATATTTTTCACAAGAACATTGGGCCCTAAGCATTTGACTGCTGGACAGTGGCAGTTGAGTGATTTTGCTAAGTCAGTTGTCATCCATTTATCAAAAATGGCTGGTAGCTCGTCATGCACAATATTGCCAAGTGCTGGTGTATCACCAAAATCTGTAACGATCACATCGCCTGTGAAAATATTGATGTTTAATCGAGAACGACCGTCTGGGTCATTTCGCATTGTGACATTCTTCGCTGTGCGCAGACGGTGCAGCAACTTTTGATCCTCTTCATTCCTACTGCAAGGGTAGAATGGGAGTGTGCCAAATAGCATCCATGTATTTTCATCACGAATATCAAGTAGATGGTGAATGGCTTCACGCGTTTCTTCTAATGATAAAGAACTAAGTGCACTTGCGAAGTCTGATGGGTACATTGGGTGTACCTCATGTCTCGCACACTTCATTTCCTCAATGATTTGATGATGGATATGCTCTAAATAAGGCAATGTTTTTTTATTTAACATCGTTTCAGCAGATACCATAACACCATGCTCAGCTAGCATTTTAGCATTATCAATCATGCGTTGGAATAAAGCTGCACGTTGGTCATAAGTTGGTTTGCGCTCCATCATGGCAAAGCCGGTTTCTACAAATTCATCAATCGTTCCCCAGTTATGAGAAATATGAAGGACATCTAGATAAGGGGCAATCAATACATAACGAGCTGGCTCTAATGTTAAGTTGGAGTTAATTTGTGTCCGTACGCCTCGTTCGTGTGCGTATTTTAAAAGCGGCAATACATAGTTTTGAACAGACTTTTTACTCATCATCGGTTCTCCACCTGTAATGCTGAGTGTTTTTAAATGAGGTATCTCGTCTAAGCGCTGTAAAATTAAGTTTATAGGTAGTGCCTCAGGGTCTTTATTTTGTAATGTATAGCCTACTGCACAGTGAGCGCAGCGCATGTTGCAAAGATTAGTAGTTGTAAATTCAATATTTGATAGTGTCATTTGTCCATGCTGTTCCACATCTAAATACGCTTCCCATGGATCAAAGACAGGTGTTATTTTTTGTAAGGTCGTCATCTTTCGTACATCTTCCTTTCTAGCATTCTATTGTCTCATATTCATCGAAAATTTCAAATATGAAATTACCGAACGGACTATTTTAGGACTAGACGAACATTTTTTTACCCAATATAGGAAAATGTTCACCGTTCCATATGGCTAGCAATTGAAGAGTTAAAGCGCATTGATGTCCTAATATTCTGTTATAGGACATTTTACTGTTATTTCTTATAAAAAACGTTATCATGGTAGAGAGTAAATAGTCACAATGCATCGAAGAAAGTGGGAACAGATATGACGAAATATGAGACACTATTGTTTGACGTGGATGATACGTTACTAGATTTTGATTTAGCTGAAAATGCGGCGCTGGACCGCATGTTTAAAGAGGAAAACATAGCTACTACGCCAGAGATGATTGCCCGTTACAAGGAGATAAATGAGACGATGTGGCGAGCTTTTGAGCGTGGGGAAGTAACAAAAAATACACTACATAATACACGATTTGCAATTGCTTTAAAAGAATTTGGGATAGAGGTTGATGGCGTCTACTTTGAATCGCTGTTCCAAAAATATTTACAGGAGGCACATCATTATGTGGATGGGGCTTATGAAGTCATTGCTCAATTAGCCGAAAGTCATCATTTATATGTTGTGTCAAATGGCATCACGATGACACAAAATAAACGATTAGTGGATGCCAATTTAGCACAATATTTTAAGGGTATCTTTATTTCGGAGCAAACGGGCTATCAAAAGCCGATGCCAGCCTTTTTTGATTATGTATTTGAACGGATTGATCATTTTGATAAAGCTAAAACGCTTATTATCGGTGATTCTTTGACGTCAGACATAAAAGGTGGTTTACTATCAGGGATCGATACATGCTGGTTTAACATCCATAATGTTGAAAACACGAGCGACATTGAACCGCATTATGAAATTAAAAAATTGCATGAATTACATGGGTTATTAAATAAAAAAATAGCTCTGTATTAAGAAATACGGCACTTCCTTTGCTATCTGGACAAAGGAGGTGTTTTTTAGTTTATCATCCGTTTTTTCATCAAACAATGTAGGTATAAAATACAACAGAAAAGGCAAAACCTTTTATGAGACTAGTTTCCATGAAAGGGGAAATATTCGATGAATATGGTTTTAACTGCCAGTAAACGTCAAAAAGGACGACAATCTTCATTAACACAGCTTCGACAAAATGGGGACATTCCTGGTGTTGTCTACGGCTTTCAAATGGAATCAACAGCTATTACATTAGATGCTAGAACCTTTGCAAAACTGTTAGCAGCACATGGTACGAAAAGTGTTTTTCAACTAGATGTAGAAGGAAAACGAATTAATGCTGTATTAACAGAAGTACAACGTTGTGCATTAAAGGGCAATGTTAAACACGTTGATTTTAAGTCCATCAATATGTCAGAGGAGCTAGAAGTGGACATTCCAGTAACAGTGACTGGTCATGCTGTCGGTGTTGCGGATGGCGGTTTCCTGCTACAGCCAAATCGTGAGGTACGCATCAAAGTGAAGCCAACCGAGATTCCAGAAACTATAGAAATTGATGTTACGAATGTAGCGATTGGCACGTCTCTTTATGTAGGAGATATTCGTCAGCAGTTTTCGTTTGAAATTTTACAAGAGGATGACTTCACATTAGCAACAATTACACCACCACCTGCTGAAAATGTACAAGAAGAAGATACTGTGGATGGTACACCAGAAGTGATAGAAGCAACAGGACAAAACGGTGCTGAACCAGAAGCATAGAGGAAAGAGGAGCCATTTTACGCTACGTAAGTGGCTCCTTGGTATTTTCTATAACAGCTGCTGTATAGATTTCCGATAACGATAATAAACGACTACATACATCCCACATGTTGCTAAAAATAGCCAAGGTGGAATAAAGCGCATAAGGGCAAAGGGTGTTTCAAATAAAAAAGCCAAAAGGAATGCTAAACCTTCTTTCTCCCATAAGCCAGGTGTATAATAGGCAGCTTTTATACTGAAAAAGGAATCGAAGTCATCATTGGCATACAAAATCATTAACAAAAGAAAAGAGAGTAACGCCCAATGGCTTGCATGCTGCATTAAACGTTTATATTTAGCAATATACGAATCATTATCCGAAAATAATTCATCGTTGCCATCTTTTCTTTTTAACCAATAGTAGGTTCCATCATACGACTTTTCTTTTAAAGGGCGCCACCCAAAATCCTCATGTAATTGCTTATAGTTTGGTTGCTCTTTTTTTCGAAGATCTTGCTGATAATCAATTCGGATAACTTGTTCAAGATCTGTAGTATGTTTAAATGTATAAAAACCTGCTGAATTTATGTTTGTGCAAACTAAGCCTTGGGATAACATTTGATTTAACCATTGTTCTTCCTTTTCAATATCAAAAAAGATTTTAAACTTTATCATGTTCATCAGCTCCCTCATATAAAGATAAAATTCGTTGCAATCGCTGTTGCTCGATAGCTAATATATTTAGCCCTTCAGCGGTTGTTTGATACACCTTGCGTCTAGAATCCTCGGTTGCAACAGGAGTAATCCAATGATATTTCAACAAATTTTCTATTGCCCCATACATGGTGCCAGCAGCAATTCTCACACTGCCAGCGCTCATTTCCTCGATTTTTTGCATCATTGCATAGCCATGTAACGGTTCACGTAGAGCAAGTAAAATATAATGCATGGTTTCTGATAAAGGCAGTAATTTATGTTTTTTCATTAGGTCACCTCAACTATACAGTTTAACTATATAGTTTGATTATATATAGTTAGACTGTATATTGCAACTGTATAAAAAAAGACAATGCATTTTTGCATTGTCTTGTAAGCTTATACGACAGCGCTTTTCACGCCAGTCCATCTCATAAATAATTTTTCATTATAGGTTAAGGCAAATTGTACAATGGGTCCAAGCCCAAATGCCATAATGACTGTACCAATTCCAATAGGGCCACCTAGTAAAAGGCCAATAACAGCGACAGTCACTTCCATTGTTGTACGAGAACGTGTAACACTCCAGCCAAGCTTATGGACCATCATTAACATTAACGTATCACGTGGACCGATTCCCAAATTGGCTACCATATACATACCGCAACCCCAGCCTAATAAAACTAACCCTGTAAGATAGGAGACAAGTTGCATCCAAAATCCATCGATATCTG
Source organism: Lysinibacillus sp. FSL K6-1151 (assembly GCF_038630755.1). Taxonomy (NCBI): domain Bacteria; kingdom Bacillati; phylum Bacillota; class Bacilli; order Caryophanales; family Bacillaceae; genus Lysinibacillus; species Lysinibacillus sp. FSL K6-1151. Next base: position 2,715,358 of record NZ_CP152040.1, on the reverse strand, counting down.
GCAACCAATAATTAAATATATCAATAAAAATGCCTGCTAAAAACATATCAATAAAGGTCCCTGGTAATGGGAATTTTTTTGTGATCAGCATATCAAATGCTAAAATGGCAAGTCCCAATATAATGGACCAAGTGCCGATTGTTAAACCCACTGTTTTTGTTAAGCCAATATGTAGTACATCCCAAGAGCCAACGCCAAAAAGCTGCCCTTTAATTGTTAATGTGATGCCAAAAGATAGCACGATAATGCCTGTTATGAAAAACAAACAGCGCGTAAAGAAAGCTTGTTTCATTTTTTAACCCTCATTTATCCGAAAATTCCTATTATCCATCCAATTAGTATAACAAATAAATTTTCAATATGGCCGAAAATTGTCATTTCACATTTTTCAAAAAAAGGCGGTTTAGCTTTTTGAGGAGAGGGCAAAATAGATATGTAGATGAAAGGATGGGATGAAATGACTTCTGTACGTGATGAAATTTTAGAAGTTTTAAATCGAGAAAAGATTGGAACAATGGCGACTGTAGAAAATGGAAAACCGTACTCTCGTTATATGACGTTTCAACATGAGGACTTTGTATTATATACGGTAACGAATAAACATTCAGAGAAAATGGAAGAACTTCGTAAAAATCCCTATACCCATATTTTATATGGCTATGAAAATGAAGGCTTTGGGGATACGTATGTTGAAATAGAGGGCCAGCTTACGGAAGTCCATGAAGAGGGGTTAAAAAATAAACTAGCTGAATTTTTTACGAGTATCTTCGTTGGTAATCAGGACGAAATGGTGACCTTGAAAATTGAACCTATTCGCATGCGCTTGATGAATAAAAAGGGACACCCACCAAAAGAGCTAGAATTTTCGAACGACCATTGATGGATGGTCGTTTTTTACTGTACTACTATAAATACTTGCAATGATCGGTATTTTTCAGGCATGATAGTTCTTAAAAGAAAAAGGAGTATAGGCTATGACAACAAAATTACAGAAGTTAACGCAAAATATCTTATCATCTCAAGGGAAATTAGAGGCAGATTTCATACTGAGAAATGCTCAAGTGGCCGATGTTTATACGTTAACGTGGAAAAAGGCAGACATTGTTGTGAACAATGGTACGATTGTGGCACTGGATCACAACCACAAATTTCAGGCAAAAGAGGAACAGGATGCAGCAGGAAGCTACGTCATTCCTGGATTAATTGATGGTCATATACATATAGAATCTTCCATGCTAACGCCGGGGGAATTTAGTCGAGTTTTACTACCTCATGGTATTACCACAGTCATCACAGATCCACATGAAATCGCCAATGTCGCAGGAGCGGAAGGCATCCAATTTATGCTCGATGATGCACAAAAAGCGGATATGGATATTTTTGTGATGCTGCCATCAAGCGTACCTGGTACACAGTTTGAAAATGCAGGTGCAACACTAACAGCTCAGGATTTGGCGTCATTTCTAAAACATGAACAAGTTCGTGGCTTGGCAGAAGTCATGGATTTTCCAGCCGTATTAAATGGGGAAGAGGGCATGCTTCAGAAAATTTTATTATCACAGCAAGCAAACCTAGTAATCGATGGGCATTGTGCTGGCTTACAGAGCGAACAAATTACAGGCTATCGCGCTGCAGGCATACTGACAGATCATGAATGTGTGACAGCCGAAGAAGCCATTGATCGTGTAGAGCAAGGGATGTATGTACTGATTCGAGAAGGCTCAGCAGCTAAAAATTTACGTGATTTATTACCGGCTGTTCAGCCACATAATGCTCGTCGCTTTGGTTTTTGTACAGACGATAAATATGTGGATGAGTTAATCGATGAAGGTAGCATCAATTATGATATAGCTATGGCAATAGCCGAAGGGATGACACCATTACAGGCAATCCAGTTAGCAACTGTGAACACAGCAGAATGCTATCGTTTATTTGATCGAGGGGTACTTGCCCCAGGCTATAAGGCAGATTTTGTGTTAGTCGAGGATTTGTCGACGATGCAGGCAAAGGCTGTATGGAAAAATGGTCGAAAGGTTGCTGAAAATGGAGAAATGCTGACAAGTCGTCAAGAGCTAATTGTTCCTGCTCATATCCACCAATCAGTGCATTTACCAGCCATTACAAAGGATAGGCTACAACTAGCTTTCACAAAGGGTACGAAGGCTAATGTTATGGAGATTGTTCCAAATCAGCTCATTACCAATCATGTAGTAATGGATGTACCTGTGAAAGAAGGCGTTTTTGAACCATCTGTAGAACAAGATTTACTGAAATTGGCCGTAATTGAACGACACCATCATTTACACACGACAGGTCTAGGCATTGTCAAAGGCTTTGGTTTACAAAAAGGGGCAGTAGCCACAACCGTAGCACATGATTCACATAATGCCCTTGTCGTAGGGACAAACGATGAGGATATGATACTTGCGCTTGCACGCATTCAAGAAATCCAAGGGGGCTTTGTGATTGTAGCAGATGGCAAAATTCTAGCGGAGATGCCATTAACCATTGGCGGCTTGATGACAGATGCCCCTGCTCAGCAAGCAAAGGAACAGCTAGCAGGCTTGCATAGTGCATTAAAGACGCTCAACCCAACATTAGATTTCCATTTTCTACTGACGTTTTCTTTTGTGGCATTACCAGTCATTCCTGCACTAAAACTAACAGATACAGGATTATTTGATGTGACAACCTTCCAGCACATCTCTGTAGAAGCATAGACGAAAACGACCTAATAGCTTAAAGCTTTAGGTCGTTTTTGTATTTCGTGTTGATCTAAGTAGCTCTGAGACATCTTTTATACTTCCGATAATTATATATTTAGTAATCTTTTTGATAAAAATAAAAAACAGACAACATATTTCATTGACTGTTTTAGGATCTATTATTCTTTTAAAACACTAGGTTTATCGAAAGAAACAATATCTATTATATGGTCAAGACAAACAATTTGGTAATGAATTAGGTCTTTGTAGGAGTATATTTCCTGAGCAATTGTTCCATTACTTACAAAATCTAAATAGGTAGACTTTGAGAATAAACGTACTGAATGACCAATAAATTTATCTTCTGAATTTACAAAATGAAATGACTCATCGAAAACAGAATAGGCTACATACGAATCAAATTCTATATGTATCACTGGTAATGTCTTATCAATTTCAATTGGGTTGACATCATATAATGTATATTCACCAACATTTACATCCTCGCTTTTAGAACTGATAGAAGCTCTTTTAATAGAAATTCTCAATGAATTCGTACCAGGCTCTACTATATTATCTAAAAAAACAAAACCTTTTTGCTGTATCAAATCCTCATAGTTCATCAAATCACCCTTCCATATTTATATATAAGGTTTTGGTCATTTTATAATTTGAAATTTAAAATGTCAATAATAAAATAGTTGATAAAGGATAAAAAAATATTGTTTTTCGATAAAAAATAATTGTCTTAGAATATATTTTAAGCTTCTGATTGTAGGTGGCAGGATCTGAATTTTGCACACTAAAAATAGTTAAATGAAGGAACAAGGTAATGACGAAATATATGATTGCTTCAACACCAATTAGATTAGGTGTACTTAGTTTTTGATTTTATGGTGATAGGGAGTAATGTAGCTCTGGAAGGTATTCTAATAGGATTTTTATTGGATTTGTTTGTGTAATTGGCACAGAGATAAATTCTTAAAAAAGGGGAATTGCGGGAAATGGTAGTTAAGCAGTGATTTTATAAATTGTTAATGGCATCTGATAAAATGCCTAGAGCCGTATTTGGAAGATAAGCAAATTCCAAATACGGTTCTTTATGTTGATTATATAAAATTATTGTTACGTGATACCGCCGCTATAGCATGAATCAAAAGTTTTAGGGTTACAATATTCATTACTTTATTTTTTATCTTTCATTGTCCAGTCGTTGTGCATAATATCTTGAAGAACATTTTTCAGTTGTATAAATTGCTGCTCTGAGATATTTGATTGTTGCATTACTTGTCGTGACACTTCTGGTAGCATACAACGGACATTACTGCCTTCTTTTGATAAATAAATTTGCATTTGTCGTTCGTCATCCTTGGAACGCTCACGACAAATATAGCCCTTCGCCTCTAACTTTTTGAGCAACGGTGTTAATGTACCTGAATCTAAAAATAAACGTTGTCCCAATTCTTTCACTGTTATTTGTTCGTTTTCCTCCAAGGCTAATAAAGTGATATAACCTGTATAAGTTAGATCATATGGCTTTAATAATAATGTGTATTGTCGAATGATTTCCTTTGATGTGGCGTACAAAAGAAAGCACAGTTGATTATCTAAATGATTAGGCATAAAAATCCCCTCTTAAAGTTCTTCTCATTACATTTATATTAAAAATAAAGTTCCTACTTGTCAAACGCAATTAAATTGTGTACAATTCGATTTGTAAAAATTAAATTGTGTACAATTTAAAATACTAATATAGATATGGGGTTTTCGGTTATGAAAGAATTATACTCAACTACAATGATTAATGATGGTGGGCGTAATGGCACATCATATGCAAAGGATCAATCACTCTCTTTAAAAATTGCACCACCAGGCTCAAAATTAGCTAATGTGACAAATCCAGAGCAATTATTTGCGGCAGGTTATAGTGCCTGCTTTAATAGTGCATTAGATTTAATTAAACGCCAAAAAAAACTAAACAACGCATCAACAATTAAAGTAACAGTCAAATTAATGGAACAAGCTACTTTTGACTATGTGCTTGCTGTTGACATCGAAGGACATATTGAAGGATTAGCATTGGAAGAAGCACAGGAATTATTAGAGTTAACACATACAGTGTGCCCATATTCAAAGGCAACAATGGGAAATATCAATGTAATAATTAAAGCAGTTTAAATTTTTTTGAAAAAGAGGGAAATGACATGTTATCAACTACACCATTAAAACAAATTATGCAGGAGCGAAAATCAGTTCGTAAATACAATGCTAATACTAAAATTTCTCGTGAAACAATAGTGCAGCTGTTGCAAGATGCTACTTCAGCGCCTTCTTCAAGTAACATGCAACCATGGCGATTTATTGTCATTGATGATAGGGAAATTCAAAAGAATATTAATTTCTTTTCGTTTAATCAAGAGCAAATCGAAACAGCCTCTGCCATTATTGCTGTCATTGGTGATACTGAAATGTATTTAAATGCAAAGGAAATCTATGCAAAAAATGTGGAATTAGGCTATATGCCAGAAGAAATTGCCAATAAGCTTGCTCAAGACGCATTAACAATGTATGGCTCAGCTTCGGCAAAAACATTAGAAAATATCGTACACTTTGATGCTGGCTTAGTTTCTATGCAAATAATGCTATTGGCGAAAGAAATGGGTTATGATACAGTTCCAATGGGTGGGTTTGATAAAGCTAAATTTGCTGAGTACATGGAATTACCTGCGAATGAAGTACCTATACTATTATTAGCAATTGGTGAAGCAGCTGCACCAGCTTATGGCTCTTCACGTCTTTCAATTGATCACATTGTAAGGTTCAATAAATAATGTTAGAGAACGACTCACATTAAAAAATAGCCAAAACAAAGGCTTCATAATATGATTTGACTTTAAAAGGGGAGGGTGAAAGCTCTCCTTTTAGCGTGCTTGAAAGTAATACTTGTTTCTTTTCCATTTAGCAACCTCTTTATAATCAATTTTTTCGATCTATTTTATCGAAATAATCATCTTTATCGATTTGTAAAATCATAATAAGATATAAGCATTCGGAAACAATAGTAGGGAATTTTAAGGAAGAGGGGATAATCAATATGTCAATAGCAGTTATTTACGGTGGAAATCGTCCGAATGGGAATGTAGAGACACTGACAAAATTAATCACGCAAGGCTTAAATGTTGAAGAAGTTTATCTAAAGGATTATGTCATTCAACCAATAATAGATAAGCGACATGAAGAGGGGGGATTTTCCGAAGTAAACGATGATTATAACGCCATCATAGATCGTATACTCCCGCATGATATTCTTGTTTTTTCGACCCCTATTTATTGGTATAGCATGACAGGGGCGATGAAAAACTTTATTGATCGGTGGTCACAAACTTTAAGAGACCCAAATTATCCTAATTTCAAAGCAATGATGTCTTCTAAAAAAGCCTATGTAATTGCAGTTGGTGGAGATCAACCTTATATGAAAGGTTTACCAATGATTCAGCAGTTTCAACATATCTTTGACTTTATTGGCACAACCTTTGAAGGGTATATTTTAGGAGAAGGAAACAAACCAGGAGATATCCTTCAAGATTTAACAGCGTTGTCTGCAGCTGAATGTCTTCGAAAAGAATTACAATAGCATTTTGTTTCTGATGTATGTTAGCTACTAAAAAAGATCATTTATGCTCTTATGTTAAAGACATATAAAGAATAGAACAAAATTTTCTCCCGCGATTTAAAAACGGATTTGGACGATATGTAGCTTCCAAATCCGTTTCTTTTTATTTGATTAAAGGTTCTTTTGTTGTCGCTCGGTTTGGCAAAATCGATTACCATGTTTTTTTAAATTCTCTCGAGCATCAGAAAGTCATAACGTCGTGACGTAAATCGTAGATAGGTTCAATGTTGAATCCTTGGCTATATAAATTGTCGTGTGGTACACCTGCTAACATGATATCTGTTCATTATTCGACATTGCTTTGTTGTCCAGAATTTACGATGAATCATGAGACGCAACTTCTTTCTTTCAACTACTAACTAGTGTAAACTGGATTTTACTATCGATTTTTACGAATGTTTCGGTAAAATCTATCGGAAAATCCGAATGAAGGGGATTAAGTGAATGGATATGAAGCAGCTCCAAACGTTTTTAACGGCATCTGAAACATTAAGCTTTACCCAGACAGCACAGCGTCTCGACTATGCCCAGTCCAGTATTACAGCCCAAATTAAAACATTAGAACAAGAATTGGGTGTTATTCTTTTTGAGCGGCTAGGAAAACGCATTGTCCTGACAGAGGAGGGGAAACATCTCCAACAGTATGCAAAAAAAATGCTAGAGCTAGATCATGATATGAAAAAAGCGATGTCCAATGAACAGGCGCAAGTTGTCTTAAAAGTGGGGGCACAGGAGAGCCAATGTGTCTATCGACTGCCAACTATTTTACAACAATTTCAACAGGCGCACCCGCATGTGAAAATCATTTTTAAGCCAGTGCATACGACAGACATTGCGAAGGAATTATTACAAGAAGGCAAACTCGACGTTGCATTTATAACAGATACATATCAGGAAACCGCCATGCTACAGCGAGAACGATTGATTCAAGAACAGCTTGTTTTTGTCAGTGCCTCTAAAGAAATCAGGCAGCCTTTATCTGCTCAACAACTATCAATTGAAACTATGCTGTTAACAGAAACGGGTTGCTCTTATCGGAACCATTTAGAAGCACAGCTACAGCAAGAAGGTGTCTTGCCTTCACAAATGATTGAGTTTGCCAGTATTGAGGCGATAAAGCAATGTGTGATGGCAGGCTTAGGTATCACGTTTTTGCCTAAAATGGTTGTAGAAAAAGAGTTGGAAAGTGGAAATTTAGTGGAGCTACCGTCCTCAATCGACCTAGCGCCCATTTATACAGATATTGCATGGCATAAAGATAAGCATATGCATGCCTATTTACAGGATTTTATTGCTATAGCCAAGCTTAGCTATGAAGCATTTGGCAATGAAAAAAGAGCCTGAATGAATCAGACTCTGTTGCAAGCTATTGCTTCTTTAATGTACCAGAGAAATTAGTGCTTTCATTACGCTCTGCACGGCAATCAATCTCGGACACTTTCAGGGCGTTATTAGATAAACGCTCTACCTCGACGACACAACGATTGCCATTAGAGGATTTATTCATGATGGCTTTCGTACTGCTTGTGATCGTGGCGGTACCATTGACACTACCTGAAGCAGTGCCATCATTCGCTGTTAAAGCAAGAGAAAAGCTGTTGTTTGTGGCATTGGAAATGATGGCATCGCGGCGGTTAAAATCATTTGTTCCTTTTCCCCATTTATAATAATACGTATAAACGCCTTCCCAGGCACTCTTACTAGGGGTATTTTGCTGTAATGATTTATCGAGCTGGTTTTGAGCATTTTTCGCTCTTGTACTTAAAGATACATTGTTGGCATTATCATGAATGGACTGTGCGTCCGCTGAAATTTCATAAAAATTTCGTTCATCCATACGATAGAGCATCGTGACAACTTGTGCACGTGTCATATTGTTCATTACGCCATAAAACTTCTGTAAATTTCGATCTTCATACTGTGGATTTTGCCCTGAAGAAATATAGGTATCAAGTAAAAATTGAATAGATTGATCTAACCCTTTCTTCCCGCTAGCTAAATGAGCAATTGCTTGTGCCACGACACCGCGCTTCACAGTAGCCGCTCGAATTCGGTTATCAAAATAACCATTTAAAGGTACACCATAGCTAGCGAGTTGGTTATAAAATTCATCCGACCAGTTTGCCGTAGGGGTCTGTTTCTTTAACTCATCGATGGGTGATTCAAGCTCATAAAAATTAGCTAGCAATTTGGCCAACTGCTGTTCAGTAATCGTGGCATTTGGTTTAAATGTACCATCTGTAAAGCCGTTGACAATATCATACTCTTCTGCCCATACAATCGCTTCATAGGCATAATGATCCTCTGATACATCTCGAAAGCCAGAAGCTTGTACATTGCCTGCACTGGCTACAATCAGAATGGAAAATAATAAGGTACATACTAATTTTTTCATTCGTCGTTTTCATCCTTTCTTGCTCGCTTTAGTAATAGTTTGCAGGAAATGGATAAAAACTGCAAATTTTTCTAGCACAAAAAATAATCGCTGTCCCTTGTGGGGAAGCGATTATTTACGATGTAATTATTGGGCTGTGTAGCCACCATCTACAGTTAATGTGTTACCTGTCATAAAGGTTGAATCATCACAAGCCATGAATAAAACAGCTTTTGCCATTTCTTCTGGTTGTCCTAAGCGTTGCATAGGTGTTACTTGACGTAGTGGCTCCTTGCTTTCTTCTGGAATAATCGGTGTATCAATAAAACCCGGGCATAGGGCATTGACACGAATACCACGAGTAGCAAACTCCAATGCTAATGAACGCGTTAAATTAATAACGCCCCCTTTTGCTGCATTATAGGCGGCTGATCCTGGTGAGCCAACCCAACCATACATCGAAGCCGTATTAACGATTGTACCGCTATTCACTTTCAGCATTTCTTTAATGGCAGCCTGCGCCATTAAAAATACACCATCTAAATCTACATTGACAGTTTGACGCCATTCCGCATAAGGAAGCTCCTCAGTTGGTGTGACACGACCAATTCCAGCATTATTAAAAAGGACATCGATTTTGCCAAATGTCTCAATTGTTGTTTGATAAATAGCTGCTACTTCATTTTCATCTGTTACATTTGCTTTGATAAATATAGCCTTTGCACCAGCTGCCTGTAATTCGGCAGCAAAGGCTTGGCCTTTTTCCTCGTTTAAGTCCACAAGTACTACTTTTGCGCCTTCTGCTACAAATAATTGAGCGGTTGCGGCACCAATACCAGAAGCACCACCTGTAATGATTGCGACTTTATCTTGTAATTTCCCCATATATGACACTCCCTTAAATTATAATTTTTTCTTGCACACTGCGTAAATGACGGTGTACTTTTATTGTAAAACGCTTGAAATTGGAAACAATCATTAATGTCGTAGCAAGTGTCTAATTAGTAGACATATTTGCCCGAAATGTCTAAAAGGGAGGAAGTAAAATTGCCAAAATGGACACAAAGACAGGAAAGAACCCGTCGTCATTTTTATGAGGCGTTTGTCGAATTAATTAAAAAGCATGGGTTTCAAGCCTTGACAGTGAAGGATATTGTGGAACGAGCTGGCTATAACCGTAGTACTTTTTATGTGCATTTTCAAGATAAATTTGAATTAGCGGAAAATTTGCTCGAACAGATGTTGAATGGTCTGGAAGTCGCAGTAGGTGAACCTTATTTATATGGGGAAAAGGTGTATACGACGAAATTGAAAGCACCGTCCTTTAATATTATTCATTATATTTACAAGCATCGACTATTTTTCGAGCTGCTGAATGTTGAAGATACAATTCCTGGATTGCATACACGTATGCCCCTAACCATTACAAAAATATATCAAGAGCAATTTAAATTTGAAACGATCAATCAGCAGCCAGTCAATATGGACATGTTCAAGCATTATACTTCATACGGTTTTTATGGATTGATGATGCAATGGATTGCAAGTGGTTATGAAAAATCGGAAGACGCTTTAATTAAGGATATTATCGAACTAACTAAAACTCATATTTATGCATTTGAATTTATAGGGAAGCCACTGGAAAAAGAAGAGTGAAAGGTTTGTATAATATATTTTGCATTTTTATAAAAAATCTCTAATGAAATAATTAGGGATTTTTTTGTTTGGGCGAAATTATATTTTCTTAATGAAAAAATTTTTTCAAAAGAAATTTTCATAAAAAGGTTGAATTATTTTTGTTTTAAGCATATATTTTTCCTAAGGGAAACAAAATATCTACAGAGAAAGAAGAGTGCGTGTATGAAAGATTTAGGTGATATCAAATTGACAATTTTTCCAATGGTCATTTTAATCCTTCTGGCAATACTATGGAAACTCACAGATTCTGTAGGGGCAGGCATAGTGTTAATACTTTTCTGGATGAGCTGGCGCCAGCTTATTAGGAAAATGAATATAAATTAAGCGATTGTATGAGAAAAATCGGTGATGTGAACGACAGCAGTTGCTAAGAGGCGGGCATGACAGGAAAGGTATGGCTTGTCCGCTAACTCGCTACTTCGTACATATTAGCTATTTTTCAAGCAATCACTAAAAAAGAGAAAGATGAGGTAAAAAAATGAAACAATGGTTAGGTGTAATGGTACTATCACTCTCCCTTCTATTATTCGGTTGTTCAACTGAAACAGAGGGAAAGAAAGAAGGCATTGTTGTCGCAACAACTGGACAAATAGCGGATGCAATCAAAGAAATTAGTGGCGATCATTTACAAGTATCAGCATTGATGGGCCCAGGGGTAGATCCCCATTTATACAAGGCGACACAAAGTGATTTATCGAAATTGGATAAAGCTGAGGTCATTTTTTACAATGGCTTACATTTAGAAGGCCAAATGCTCGATATTTTTGAACAAATGGCGAAGGACAAAACGGTTTTAGCAGTAGGCGAGACATTAGATGAAAAGCAGCTCCTTGCAAGTGACGATGATTCGATGCTACATGATCCGCATATATGGTTTGATATTGAGCTATGGAAAGGCGTTGTCAAAGCAATCAGTACACAACTTCAGGAAGAATACCCTGAATTTAAAGATGATTTTCAAACAAATGAAGCATCTTATCTAAAGAAGCTGGATGATTTACAAAGCTATGCTCAAAACCGTGTGAACGAAATACCACAACAGCAACGAATCTTAGTAACTGCTCATGATGCGTTCAATTATTTTGGTAGAAGCCAAGGGTTTGAAGTACGTGGTTTACAAGGGCTTAGTACAGATTCAGAGTATGGTGTTAAGGATGTTCAGGAAATGGTTGATTTTTTAGTAGAAAATAAGATTAAAGCTCTCTTTATAGAATCGAGTGTATCCGATAAAGCGATGAAGGCTGTTATTGAAGGGGCTAAAGAAAAAGGTCACGACATTGTCATTGGTGGGGAATTATTCTCAGATGCCATGGGTGCTGAAGGAACAACGGAAGGTACATATATTGGTATGTATCAACATAACATCGACACAATCGTCGATGCATTAAAGTAGGTGAATGGTATGGATGCATTAACAGTAGAAAATCTATCAGTAGCATATGATAAAAAAACAGTATTAGAGAATGCCTGTGTGACGGTACCTAAAGGTCATCTAGCGGCCATTATTGGTCCGAATGGTGCAGGGAAATCAACCTTTTTAAAGGCCATTTTAAATCAACTTCCTAATAAAGTAGGAAAGGTTGAAATTTTAGGGAAGGTGTTTGAGCCGAAAAGTTTAGTTGTTGGCTATGTCCCTCAGCGTAATGCTGTGGATTGGGATTTTCCTACAAATGCGCTGGATGTAGTGCTCATGGGACGTTATGGCCATACGGGTTTATTTAAAAGACCATCCAAGCAAGATAAAATTGTTGCGCGACAAGCGTTAGCAAGCGTTGGGATGCTGGACTTTGCAGAGCGCTCCATCGGACAATTGTCAGGAGGTCAGCAGCAGCGTGTATTCCTAGCTAGAGCACTTGCTCAAAATGCAGATATTTATTTTTTAGATGAACCATTTGCAGGTGTAGATGCTGCGACTGAAAAAACCATTATTGATATTTTAAAAGATTTAAAGGCACAGGGAAAAAGTATTTTTGTCGTCCATCATGATCTTCAAACCGTCAAAGAATACTTTGATTATACGATTCTATTAAACAAAACGATTTTAGCATCAGGTGCAACAGAAGATGTTTTTACACCAGAACAATTACAAAAAACGTATGGTGGTAAACTATTCATGATGCAGCATGCGTAAGGAGGGACACAATGTTAAGTGGTAATTTATTGTGGGTACTTAGTGGAACAATGCTATTGGGCATTGCAGCTGGTATAACAGGCACCTTCTCCTTCTTGCAAAAACAAAGCTTAGTTGGTGACGCTGCGGCACATGCAGCATTACCAGGTATTGCGCTCGCATTCCTGCTAACAGGTCAAAAGGAATTGCCGGTTTTAATGCTAGGAGCGGGCATCACCTCTGCATTATCTGTGTATTGTATACAATGGATTGTATCGTTTTCAAAAATGAAGGCTGACGCTGCCATTGGTTTAGTCCTCACTGTATTTTTTGGTGTTGGTGTAGTATTTTTAACAGTTGTCAACCGTAGTCCACTTGGTAATCAAAGCGGTCTGAATAATTTTATTTTTGGCAAGGCAGCGACGATGACCAAAGCGGATTTAATGTGGCTGTTTATTAGTGCAACCATTATTATAATGGTTAGCCTCTTACTCTATAAGGAATGGAAGCTACTCATCTTTGATCCTGTATATGCAAAAGGGATTGGCTTACCGATTGAGGCTTTAAAGGCAACCTTAACAGTTTTAATTGTGATGACAATTGTCACAGGTATACAAGCTGTCGGCGTCATATTAATGTCTGCTTTATTAATTATTCCTGCTGCAAGTGCCAAGCTATGGACACAAAAATTAAGCACGATGCTTATTTTGAGTGCCGCGATTGGCGGAATTGCTGGCATAACAGGAACTTTTATTAGTGCGATTCGAACAGGGTTATCGACTGGTCCGATTATCGTCTTAGTAGCAGCAGGAATATTCTTTATATCGTATTTTATTAGTCCTGCAGGTCAAATTAGTAAATATCGTAGAAAAATGCAATTTCGAAAGCAGGGTGATGTAGGATGATCGAATTTTGGGTTGTATTCACAGGATTATTAGTTGGTGTGACATGTGGGATTGCAGGTGTCTTCCTCATCTTGCGTAGAATGTCCATGATCGCAGATGCCATCAGTCATACGGTGCTCTTTGGTATTGTGATGGCCTATCTTGTTACCCAGACATTAAATGGCTTTTGGATGCTTGTAGGCGCTGCGTTTGCAGGAATTTTAACAGCCTACCTTGTGCAATTATTGCATTCTTCTGGCATTCAAGAAGATGCCGCAATAGGGGTGGTCTTTACCTCCTTGTTTGCGGCAGGTGTCCTTCTGATCACCTTATATGCCGGCAATGTCCATTTAGACGTTGAACATGTTCTAATGGGGGAAATTGCTTTTGTACCTTGGGATAAATGGACACTGCTTGGGCTAGCGATGCCTAAGGCCGTGTGGATGTTGTTACTCGTCCTAGTAATTAATATTGCCTTCTTGCTATTATTCTTTAAAGAAATGAAGCTTGCCACTTTTGATCCTGTGTATGCGGCTACTATTGGGATTCCTGTTGTATTTCTTCATTATGGCTTTATGACATCCATTTCGTTCACAACTGTTGCGGCATTTGATAGTGTAGGGGCCATTTTAGTAGTGGCCATGTTGATTGGACCAGCCGCCACTTCCTATTTAATTAGTAAGACGATTAAGCAAATGTTTGTCTATAGTATGCTCTTTGGTGCTGCTGCTTCTGTTATCGGCTATTATTTAGCGAAGTTTTGGGATACTTCTATAGCTGGTATGATGGCGACAACGGTAGGGTTAATATTTATTGTGACGTTCATCAGCCAAAAAATAATCGAACGTAGAAAAAAAGCACTTGTCCATAAGCTAGAAATGTCTTAACGAAAAACACCGTTTGATGCGCTCATCAAACGGTGTTTTTTCTTTATAGATGGAAGTTCAAACTTTTGGATGAGTATTTCAGTTAGGAAAAATAGTATACTCATTAAGAAATGCTAGAAAGAGAAGGCTTAGATTCTAACAAATTTTTCTATATTTTTATGTACGAATATTTAATAGTTTGTTACGATAAATTTTATTGAAGAAACAACAAGGAGAACAGCATGTGGAGAAATCGAAACGTATGGATTATTTTATTAGGTGAATTTGTCGTCGGACTTGGCCTATGGGCAGGCATTATTGGAAATCTAGCCTTTATGCAAGAGGTAGTACCTTCAGACTTTCACAAATCATTAATTATTTCCTGTGGTATTTTAGCAGGCTTGGTCGTCGGTCCAATGGCAGGACGCATCATTGACCAATCGAAGAAAAAAACGGTTGTCCAAATGGCAAGTATCGGACGAATCATTAGTGTTTTATTTATGTTTATCGCACTTTATACCAATTCGGTTATTTGGATGATTCTTTTTTTAATTACGTTGCAAATAGCAGCCGCATTTTATATGCCTGCCTTGCAATCGATTATTCCAATGATTGCGAAGGAACAAGATTTAATTACGCTTAATGCTTGGCAAATGAATGCCAGAACCATTTCAAGAATTGTTGGCACAGCCGCAGCAGGGTTTATGTTAAGCTTCTTTGACTTAAAATGGCTATATATTATTTCATTTATTGTCTATGTGATCATGTTTGTTATTACAAGCTTACTGCAATTAGATGAAACGACAAATGCAACACTGACACACAAAGATAAAGGAAACTTTAAAGAAGTATGGCCTATGGTGAAGGAGCATCCGGTCGTCCTGATGACACTCGTCTTAATGTTAATTCCCACATTATTTTTAGGCTCTTTCAATTTAGTCATTATGAAAATTTCTGAAATCCATCAATCAACAACCATCTCAGGATTGTTATATACAGTCGAAGGCATTGGCTTTATGCTAGGTGCTGCAGGCTTAAAAATAATTGCTGAACGTGTACACATGGGCACACTGCTCTTTTCATTAGCCTTTATTATCGGCTCAATGGAGCTATTATTATTACTGGCGGAAATTCCTTTTTTTGCTTTAGTGGCATTTGGGGTCTTTGGCTTTTCAGTCGGCTGTTTTTTTCCGACAACGATGGTTATTTTCCAGAAACAAGTACCGAAACAGTTCCACGGACGTTTTTTCTCATTCCGTAATATGATTGATTCGGTCGTCTTCCAAGTCGTGCTCTTATCTACAGGGATGATGCTAGATTTAATCGGTTTAAGTGGCATGGGGCTTATTTTCGGGATTATTAGCTTAGGTTTAACAACTACTTTCTTACTCTATTCTAAAAAGAAGAAAGTGGTTATGCATGCGTATTAATTCAATGTAACCCATGCTCTACACCAATACCTATAGCGATATAAGGGTGGTGGCAGATGAAAGGAACTGTCTATGAAATGAGGACGGTTCCTTCTTTATTTTATAGATTCAATTAATCTTGATTGGTATGCATAGAATACCTTGAAGATGATGGCACTTTAAAAGGGATATTTACATAGATAATACATTATATTTAGAGAAGGAAGGTTGAAAAATGGTTGTAAAAGATCAAGGTTCAATAGAATCCTATATAGCGTCCCCAGAGAAACTAAAAAACTTATATAGGCGTGTGTTGGTCGTTGTCAGTCTATCTCAAATTTTTGGTGGGGCTGGGCTTGCAGCAGGTATTACAGTAGGTGCTCTGTTAGCCCAACAAATGCTAGGAACAGATGCTTATGCAGGTGTACCGTCTGCATTATTTACGTTAGGCTCTGCAGGAGCAGCTTTCATTGTAGGGAAACTGTCGCAGCGATATGGTCGTCGCACAGGCTTAGCAACAGGTTTTATAGTCGGTGGAATAGGGGCCGTAGGTGTCGTTTTGGCCGCTATAATGAATAGTGTGATCGTTTTGTTCGCTTCTCTATTAATCTATGGTGCTGGCACTGCGGCGAATTTACAGGCTCGCTATGCTGGGACGGATTTAGCCAATGATAAGCAACGTGCCACGGCGATTAGTACGACTATGCTGATGACAACGTTCGGTGCTGTTTTAGGTCCGAATTTAGTAGAAATGATGGGGAGAGTGGCGCTATCCATTGGTGTTCCAGCTCTTGCAGGTCCTTTT
Source organism: Lysinibacillus sp. FSL K6-1151 (assembly GCF_038630755.1). Taxonomy (NCBI): domain Bacteria; kingdom Bacillati; phylum Bacillota; class Bacilli; order Caryophanales; family Bacillaceae; genus Lysinibacillus; species Lysinibacillus sp. FSL K6-1151. The sequence goes on along the minus strand of NZ_CP152040.1, from coordinate 2,698,834 downwards.
CTATTATCTGCGGTTGCCTTTATTGTCGCAGGGCTTGTGTTATTTATTATGTTGCGTCCTGATCCTTTAGAAATAGCTAAGGCCATTGAGGCACATCAGCAAAAAATGAACAAAGATAATAAAGCACCATCCTTGCATACAGCTGGCAATAAAAGAGGGCTAGCAGTAGGGGCAACGGTGATGGTTCTGACACAGATTGTCATGGTCGCAATCATGACGATGACACCAGTACATATGAAACATCATGGACATGGAATATCGGAAGTAGGCATTGTTATTGGATTTCATGTAGGGGCTATGTATCTGCCATCGCTTGTAACAGGTATTCTTGTTGATAAAGTTGGACGAACAGCCATGAGTATCGCCGCCGGTGTTACCTTGCTACTAGCGGGTTTATTAGCGGCATTCGCTCCAAGCGATTCGATGGTTTTATTAATAGTAGCACTTTCTTTACTGGGGTTAGGCTGGAACTTCGGTTTAATTAGTGGTACCGCACAAATTGTTGATGCGACCGAGCCGTCTACACGTGCAAAAACACAAGGGAAAATGGATGTTTTAGTTGCACTAGCGGGGGCATCTGGTGGTGCTCTATCAGGAATGGTCGTAGCGAATGCTAGTTATGCGGCATTGTCCTTAGCAGGAGGGCTATTGTCTTTACTGCTCATTCCCGTAGTGATTTGGTCTAAAAGAGCTTGAGCATAGTATATACTACATTGGTTACGAAACAATCTTGTTTGGGGATAGTTTCAAAGTTTAAAGAGTTGCTTCAAAGAAAAGTGAACCTTTTCCTATAGTTATTTTCTTTCTCGATAAATAGTATTTTAATAAGAAAAAATGGCTGCTAATGGTGAAAAAGCAGACGAAAGCTGTACCTCTCATTTTTCAAAGTAAAAATCTAACAAGACAAATAAAAACACCTTTCGTTGATAAACTTATCAAATCAACGTGAAGGTGTTTTTCTATGGGGACAAAAGTTTTTATCCAGTGTGAAAATGGAAGAAGTTGAAATGTGAATAGCGTGAACTCTATAAAATAAGCGGGAAAATTAGAATTTCTAAGTTTATCTATTCATACAAAATATAGTTTTTTAGTAAAAAATATGTCAATATTGATCCCTAAATCCACTCATTATTAGGAAAATGTAACAAATATAGACTTATTTAGTTTGTTTTAGTGTTTTTTCAAAAAAATAAACGACATAAAAATCTATTTTCATCATTAAATAGCCTATTTATGTTGTTTTTTGCCAAAATATGTGTCTTTCTCTAAAATTTATGTTATTAGGGATGTCTATTCTTATTAAGAACTTTCCTAATATCAATAGTAGATTAGAGGTGTACAAATGTAGAACAAATTGTAATAAAAATAGTGTGGCAATCTATGTAGGGAGGTACAAACAATGAAAAAGAAAATAATTACAGGGTTGATAATAACATCGATTGTTGCTACTGGAGTGAGTCCTATCCATTCTTTTGCAACGCCTATAGTGCAAGTAGAAATGCAAGAGGAGAACGTAGCTCTGTCCTCATCATTAAGAAAATTAGGTGCACAATCAAAATTGATTCAAATGTATATAGACAAAGCTTTGATGAACCCTAATGTACAGTTAGAGGAAGTACCAGCTTTAAATACAGAGCAATTTCTAATAAAACAAGATATGAAGGAGTGGGCAGTGGAGCTTTATCCAAAGTTAATTTTACTCAATTCAAAAAGTAAAGGCTTTGTAACAAAATTTCAGGCCTATTATCCTACATTAAAAGAATTTGTAGACACTAAGGAAAATAAGGAAGGCTTTTTGGATAGATTGGAAGTTCTTCAAGAAATGGTTCTGACAAACGAAGAAAGTGTTCAATATCAAATGAATGAGCTAACAGATCTTAAATTACAGCTTGATAAAAAACTAAAAAATCTCGATACTGATGTGATAAAAGCGCAGGAGGTACTAAGCGCAGAGGGAACAGGGAAAATAGACAAGCTAAAGGCTGAATTACTAAATACAAAAAAATCAATTCACAATGATTTACAGCAAATCGCATTGATACCAGGAGCTTTAAATGAACAGGGACTCAATATTTTCCAAGAGATTTATAGTCTTTCAAAAGATATCATTGAACCAGCAGCTCAAATAGCGGTGGCAGCCTATAACAAAGGAAAGGAAATTAACCACGCTATTCTAGAAGCAGAGAAAAAAGCAGAGCAAGAAGCAAAAGAACAGGGGAAATCTATTCTAGAGATTGAAGCAGCTAAAAAAGAGGCTCGTGAAAAAATTGAGAAAGATAAACAAGCTGAAATTGCTGCAGCCGCTGCTACAAAATCAAAAGAGTATGACCTTATGAAAACAATTGACCCAGAAAAAATCAAAAAAACATATAATACCTTCGCTGAAGTTAACAAACTAATGGCTGAACAAAGAGCATATTTAGATGATTTAGAGATCCAAAATCAAAAACTATATGATTTAACAAAGAAACTAACAATAGCAGATTTACAACAATCCATGCTTCTTCTTATGCAGCATGATTTGCATACATTTGCTAGTCAAGTAGATGTAGAAATTGACCTATTGAAACGCTATAAAGCAGATTTGAACCTAATAAAAAATAATATAACAAAATTATCAACTGATGCTGATGCGGCGAATCAACTGTCTCAACAAGATACATTAAGAAGATTAAAAAATATAATCAATCAATTTGAGGAACAGGTTAATAAATTTTGATGCTTAGAATTTGTAAAAACCTATCGAAAAGTAGGGAGGAAAAAATATGAAGAAATTTTCGTATAAGGTGTTAACCTTGGCTGCATTGACAACGCTTTTAACTGCTAATAATAGTACATCTATTCATGCGTTTGCACAAGAATGGAGCGCTCAAAAAGAGGTCGTTCAAAAACAGGATAATTATGAATTAGGACCTGAGGGACTGAAGAAGGCGTTAGCGGAAACGGGATCTCATATTCTTGTAATGGATTTGTACGCAAAAACAATGATTAAGCAACCGAATGTAAATCTCTCCAATATTGATCTAGGGTCAGAAGGGGGAGAATTAATCAAAAATATTCACCTTAATCAGGATCTGTCTCGAATCAATGCAAATTATTGGTTAGATACAGCGAAGCCAAAAATTCAAAAGACAGCACGTAATATCGTGAATTACGATGAACAATTTAATAATTATTACGACACATTAATAGACATTGTCCAAAAAAAAGATAGGGAGGGGCTAAAAGAAGGCATTGGTGATCTAATCAGTTCAATTCATACAAATTCAAAAGAAGTGACAGAAGTAATTAACATATTAGAAAATTTCAAAACGAAACTCTATACAAATTCAATTGATTTTAAAAATAATGTCGGTGGTCCAGATGGGAAGGGTGGATTAACAGCCATATTAGCTGGAAAAGAAGCATTGATTCCACAACTTCATGCTGAAATTCAGCAGCTATCTTCCACTCAGAAAGACCATTTTAACAATGTTTTAGCATGGTCAATTGGAGGAGGATTGGGAGCAGCTATTTTAGTTATTGGGACGATTGCAGGAGGGGTAGTAATTGTTGTGACTGGTGGAACAGCAACGCCGGTTGTTGTTGGTGGCCTTACAGCACTCGGTGCAGCTGGTATTGGTTTAGGGACAGCATCCGGTATTATGGCATCTAATCATATGAATGCCTATAACGAAATTTCCCATAAAATAGGGGAATTAAGCACGAAAGCTGATCTTGCTAACCAAGCCGTTATTGCACTTAATAACACAAAAGACACGTTAACATATTTGTATCAAACAGTGGATCAAGCAATCATGTCTCTAACAAACATCCAAAAGCAATGGAATACAATGGGGGCAAATTATAAAGACTTATATGATAATATCGATCAAATGCAAGATCATAAGCTCTCTTTAATACCTGATGATTTAAAAGCAGCTAAACAAAGTTGGAATGATATTCATAAAGATGCGGAATTTATTGCAAAAGACATTGCTTTTACACAAGACTAATGCACAAAAACTTAAAAAGTATATAGGGAGGAATATAAAATGAATAATAAGTTTCTTTACAATCTACTTGCTGTATCAGCCGCTTTAACCCTGACATCCACTTCTATAGTATCACCAGTAACCGCCTATGCAACTACAAGCAAAATGGAGCAAACGAACTATGATGATACGTCTCTTTCAGCAAATGAAGCCAAAATGAGAGAAACCTTGCAAAAGGCTGGGCTTTTCGCAAAATCTATGAATGCTTATTCGTATATGTTGATCAAAAATCCAGATGTGAACTTTGAAGGAATAAATATTAATGGATACAAGGATTTACCAGGTAAAATTGTACAAGACCAAAAGGATGCAAGAGCACACGCCCTTACATGGGATACGAAAGTAAAAAAACAGCTGATTGATACATTGACGGGGATTATTGAATACGATACTAAATTTGAAAATTATTATGACGTCATTGTATATGCAATAAATGCAAATGATGGAGAAACATTAATAGAAGGAATTACAGATTTACGAGAAGAAATTCAAGAAAATCAAAAATGTGCACAACAATTAATAGAAGCGTTAACGGAATTAAGAGACAATATTGGAAAAGATGTCAGAGCATTTGGAAGTAACAAAGAGCTCTTACAGTCAATTTTAAAAAACCAAGGGGCAGCAGTTGAGGATGATCAAAAACGTTTAAATGAAGTTTTAGAATCAGTAAACTATTATAAAAAATTAGAATCTGATGGAATAATAACAATAGCGGTGCCTACTATTCCTACACTAATTGCTGGCGGTATTATGTTGGGGATTGCAAAAGAGAATTTAAGTCAATTAGAACCGTTATTAAAACAATTACAACAGACAGTTGATTATAAATTAACATTAAATCGTGTAGTTGGAGTTGCGCATAATAGTATTAGTGAGATGTATAATGCACTTGATGATGCGATTAATGCTCTTACTTTTATGTCTGCACAATGGAATGACTTAGATTCTCAATATACAGGAGTACTCAGACATATTGAGAATGCAGCTGACAAGGCCGAACAAAATAAATTTAAATTTTTACTTCCTAACTTGAATGCAGCTAAAGACAGCTGGAAAACATTAAAAATAGATGCAGTCACATTAAAAGAGGGAATAAAAGAATTAAATCTAGAATCTTCAAAGTAGATTACTTTACTTTTTGCTATTGATAATTGGTATGAATTTCTATTGCATCGTTTTTTATGATAAAAAAAACGATGCAATGCACCTGTTAATTTCATCTAATAAGACTTGTATTTTAAAAGAAGTAGATTGGGAAAAACGTTTTTTGAAGCTACTCTTTATAGCTTGTCTATCCATTTTCAAAAAACATTGGATATTGGAGTATAATAGAATGCTTTTGTTAGATCTGACATACTCACCTCAACTAAAATTGGATAAATGGTAGTTTTTAGTGAGTGAAAGAGAAGGAGATAGTATTTATGGTGATATTAAAAAGTAAGAAAATAATCGCAAGTATATGTTTTTTCTTTACAATGCTTTTTTCTTTAGGTGGTGTCCACTTAACTTCTCTGGCAGCTTCCGAACAAAATAATCTAAATTTATCAGAGTGGATGAGAGAAATACCTAACTCTCGTGCATTAGCAGAAATTTCTATTCCAGGAACCCATGATAGTGGTACATTCAAACTGGAGGATCCTATAAAATCCGTATGGGCAAAAACGCAAGAAAATGACTTTCGCTCTCAAATGGATCAAGGTGTCAGATTTTTTGACATCAGAGGACGTGTAACGGATGATAATACAATTGTTCTACATCATGGACCTGTTTATCTTTATGTAACACTCCAGCAATTTATTAATGAAGCCAAAGAATTTTTAAAAAGTCATCCAAGTGAAACCATTATAATGTCTCTAAAAGAAGAGTATGAATCCATGCCAGGAGCAAAAGAGTCATTTGCTAGCACCTTTGAAAATAAGTATTTTGGAGATTCTATTTTCTTGAAGACAGAAGGGAATATAACTTTAGGGGATTCTCGTGGAAAAATCGTACTCTTAAGAAGATATTCTGGTAGTACGATGACTGGTGGATATAAAAATTTTGCGTGGAAAGATAACGCAACATTTACTTCTATGACAAATGGTAATGTGAAAATAACGGTACAAGATAAATATAATGTGAACTATGAGGAAAAGAAAGCAGCAATTGATAGTATGCTAAAAGAGACAGCATTAAATAAAGATAACCCAAATCACATTCATATCAATTTCACGAGTTTGTCTTCTGGTGGTACGGCTTGGAGTAGTCCGTATTACTATGCTTCCTACTTGAATAGCATTACTGCGGCTAAAGTGAGATTAGAGCATCTAAAGAATCTTGAAACAAAAGCTGGATGGATCATTATGGACTATATAGGTGATAGATGGAATCCGAAATTACATGAAGAGATAATACGTTCTAATTTTCGCAATCTACCAACTGATGAGCCACACTTATTTGAGCATATAGATGGAGAGGGAATAGATTTGACTTATCTTCCACATTCTCAATGGAATGATCAAGTGTCATCCATTTTATTAAAACCTTATACAGAAATAACTATCTATGAGCATAGTAATTTTACAGGGAATAGTGTAACGATAGCAAACACAACTGGTTCAGCACAATTATTCAATTTAACGTCTTATAACTTCAATGACAAAATGTCAGCCTATACGTGGAAACTAATTCGTTAAGATTATCATACGAACAGTATTTATAAGCGTATAATCTTAGACCTGCCACTCTTACTAGCGTGGATGTCACGCTGTGCATGACAAAAAGGACAAGTTCATTATCCCTTATAAGGTGATTTCTCCACCTAGAAAATTAAGTGGCGTCATCTTTGAACAAAGATAAATGTTCCAGCTGTGATTTGGTTTAGAAGTGCAGCGTAGCACAATTGTATAGAAGCGCTTTTTAGATCTTACCCATATCTTTTTAGGGTAAGATCTTTTCAATCGGAACTATTTTGTGGGAGAAGCGTCACAATGTTAAATTGTAGGAAAGCGAAGAGTAGGTATAGAAGTGGAGTTAATCACAGATAAATTAATCATGATTGCTTTATTCATTTTAATCATTCATGCTATTGAAACACTTGCTTATGCCGTACGTTTATCAGGGGCACGTGTTAAATTACTAGCATCGGCTTTATCTCTTTTTAATGTGATGGTCATGGTGTCGAGGCTGGCGAATATGATGCAGCAACCATTTACAGGAAGTCTTGTTGATACAGCACCAGCCGATCAGGCTTTGATACATGTAGAAAACCAATTTCGACTGATTATTGGAGCGGCATCACTTGGAACATTACTAGGGATCTTACTAATTCCAACCTTCATAGCTATTTTTTCAAGGGCTATCGTCCATTTGGCAGAGGAAAGAGGCTCAATCCCCGCTTTATTGAAAAAGGGCTTTACGTTTGAATATGTAAGACGAGGTATGAAGCACATTCATAAACCTCATTTTACTTATTTAAAAGGTATTAGCTTACGGGATATACCAATGAAATTATTTGTTATCAATATTGTCATAACAGCGATTTATACCATTGGCGTTTTATCTGCTTTGTATGCCACTTTGTTAGTACCAGAACTAAAGACTACTGCGGTTATGGCATCTGGATTAATCAATGGCATAGCGACGATACTTTTGATTCTATTTATTGATCCTAAAATATCCATACTGGCCGATGATGTTATCAATAAGAGAGGAAGTTATCTTGAATTAAAAAAAGCTTCCGTTATGATGATGTTCTCTAGATTTTTAGGAACGATTGTGGCACAGCTATTATTGATTCCTGGCGCCCATTATGTAGCGTGGTTTGCACAGCTGATTGCTTGAATAGAATCCTCTTCCTTTATCGTTTTTTCGTATAGAGGAAGGGGGTTTTTTATTTTTGGGACGTCAGCTATTGATAACAGTGTGTGGTAAAAGGGAAGTGAAGCAGATATATAGTATAATGTATGTGAATAATACATTGGAAAAGGGGAACGAACGTATGCCGACTATACTTGTTGCGGATGATGATGCGAATATTCGTGAACTTGTTTGCCTTTTTCTGCGCAAAGACGGGTTCACAACAATGGAGGCCGAGAATGGCAAAGAAGCTCTAGCCATCTATCACTCAATGCCTGTCGATCTTGTTGTGCTGGATATTATGATGCCGACGATGGATGGCTGGACGTTATGTAAGGAGCTGCGCAAAGTAAATGCTGAGCTTCCCTTACTAATGCTAACAGCAAGGGGGGAAACATGGGAAAAAGTGAAGGGCTTTGAGCTCGGAACAGATGATTATTTGACAAAGCCTTTTGACCCACTAGAGTTGACGGTACGAGTAAGGGCTCTTCTAAAGCGCTACAGGATTGGCTACTCGCAGATCATTCAACTTGGTCAAATCATGCTGGATCGTCAGACCTATAAAATTAAAAATGGAACAGAGTCTATTTCGCTGCCGCTAAAGGAGTTTGAATTATTATATAAGCTTGCGGAAACACCTGGGCAGGTCTACACACGAGAGCAGCTGATCGATCAAATTTGGGGAATGGATTATGCTGGCGATAATCGAACGATCGATGTACATATTAAGCGTCTGCGCGAGCGCTTCACTGCAACAACTGAATTTCAGATTGAGACAGTACGAGGTCTTGGCTACCGACTTGAGGTTAACGAATGATTCAATCATTATATACGCGTGTCGTTTTAACATTTCTAGTTGCCGTAATTGGTGGCACAACTATATCCTTTTTTATGGCAACATGGGTATTTGAAGATAAATTGAATGAAAACTTACAAATCCCCCTAGTGAATTTTGGTCAGGACATTGTCCATATATTTGAGACATTGCCATTTAATGAAGCAGAACAATTTATTCGTGAAATGCATCAGCTTGAATCCTACTATATCCGCATTTATGAAGAAAAGGGGCAGTTCAAATCCTACGGAGAGCAAAAGGGTGTTCCACTGGCCAATGTAACAATGACACAAGTTCAAAGTGTACTGGATGGGGAAGTCATTCAAGTTAATCCGGGTGGTGTTTCGTCTATTTTTGTAGGAATGCCACTACAAACTGCAATGGGGACTAAGGCGATGTTTATCGAACCCATCTCCCTCCCTTCTACTTCCTTTGCTATAAAATTGATATTGAATTTTGCTACTTATGCTCTTGTTATTGGCAGTGTCGTGTTTATAGTGGCTGCTAGGTTTCTCGTCAAGCCAATAAAAAAATTGACAACAGCAACAAAGCATATTGCAGGTGGAGATTTCAATGTCGAGTTAAATATTAAACAATCAGGGGAGCTAGGTACCTTGGCCAAAAGTTTTGAGGACATGGCGGAGGGGTTACAGCAATTGGAGCAAATGCGGAGAGAGTTTGTATCGAACGTCTCACACGAGGTTCAGTCACCACTTACTTCCATATCAGGCTATGCAGCAGCATTGAAGCAAGTAGATATTACAGACGAGGAGAAAAGTCGCTATCTTGATATTATCATGTCGGAAGCAAAGCGAATGTCTAAGATGAGTGATAGCCTGTTAAAGCTAAGTTTGCTCGAGTCGAAGACACAGCAAATGCAATGTGCGACGTTTAGTCTGGATGAGCAAATTAGGCGAGTAATTATTGCCATTCAGCCGCAATGGTCTGCTCGCAACATCCAGTTTAATCTTCATTTACAGGCTGTTCATATAATGGCTGATTATGACCAATTAAATCAGGTATGGACCAATCTTCTTACTAATAGTATTAAATTTTCCAATGAAGGTAGTATGATTGAGGTCAGTATGAAGCAGGACGCTCATCATGTGATAGTACGAGTAAGTGATTCGGGCATTGGGATTTCTTTAGAGGATCAGAAGCGTATTTTTGAGCGGTTTTTTAAGGCGGATCGTTCACATAGTCGTAAATATGATGGGAGTGGAATGGGTCTCGCAATCGTTAAGCAAATCGTATCATTGCATCAAGGAGACATTCAAGTAGAGAGTAAGCTTGGACAAGGAACGACCATTATTATCCAATTACCTCTTATCACACAGTAAATGCGTGAGATAGCGAAATTTTTTTGTTGTTCATATTGCGTTCATATTACCGTCATATAGTAGACATCTTCGTCCTTTACACTGATCAATAACAGCTAAGTAAGCTAGCTGGAATAACGGTTGTAAGGGAGGAAAGCACGAGCAAAGATGAACCTCGTGCATAAAAATGAAAAAATTTTTTCGAATCTTACTTAAAACAATAGCTGTTATCGGTTTAACGATAGTGCTGCTACTTGCTATTGTGTTTATTGTAAACATTATTTGCAACAAAATAGAGCAAGGGAAAATAGAACACTATGGTCAGCTCATTACTGTGAATGAGGGAAAAATGAATGTTACCATCCAAGGGAAGGGGGCAGAAACAATCGTCCTACTACCAGGCTTCGGAACAGCAGCACCAACACTTGATTTTAAGCCACTTATCGAAGAACTGACTCCTCATTACAGAGTCGTTTCAATAGAGCCTTTTGGCTATGGTTTAAGTGATGATACCGATAAAGAACGAAGCACCGACAACATAGTGAGTGAGATTCATGAAGCTTTACAGGCGTTGAAAATTGACCGCTATATGCTCATGGGACACTCTATAGCAGGTATTTATGGACTCGATTATGTCAATCAATATCCGAATGAGGTGACTGCATTTGTCGGGATTGATAGCAGTGTGCCTACTCAAGACGGTATGGATACGAAATTCCCAATTAAGTCGTTACAACTTCTCAAAAAAACCGGGATCGCTAGAGTTCTTATAAAATTTTCAGATGATCCATATGCTGGCCTATCGTATGATGATGACACAAAAGAACAAATACGGATGATTACAAACAAAAACTTTTATAATACGAGCACTTCCAATGAATTAACAAATATAGAAATGAATTTTACAGCAGCCAAAAACGTAACTTTTCCTAAAGATTTACCTCTTTTGTTATTTGTTCAGGCGAAAAGTGAAGGCATTGAAAAAAATTGGATACCATTGCATGAAGAGCAAGTCAAAAATTCAGTTCATGGAAAAGTAATCACATTGGACGGTGACCATTACTTACACCATACAAGATCACAAGAAATTGTTGAAAACCTAAAAGAATTTATGGATAACTGATAGTTATAGCATCTTACCTCTTTGTTGTTAGAGGTAAGATTTTTTATTGAAATTCATGAAAATAAAATACCTCCCCCAATGAAGTCGCTTTAAGTAGCAATCTAATTGTCCCATTCTTTTACATGGATGTAATCCATACTTCGATAAGCGTTGAATAGCTTCCTGTTTATAATCAGATAGTAGTGATTAATGAAACAGGTTAGGAGTATCTTGTATGAAAAACTATCAATTTATTGCTTTACTAGTAGTAACAACCTTTTTAATGGGTTCATCGTTTGCTATCGTAAAATTAGGATTACCGTATTCATCACCATTATTATTGGCTGCCCTTCGATTTATGCTGGCAGGGATTCTAATGGTCATTGTTGTCATGATTTTCAAAAGACCTCATCCGACCTCAAAGAGAGAATGGCTCAAGCTATGCATCATCGGAGCATTTCAAACGGCTGGTGTAATGGGGTGTATTTTTTTAAGTCTACGCACCATTACAGCAAGTGAATCATCTATTTTAACATTTACAAACCCTTTACTCGTTGTCATATTTGCCACCATTTTTACCAAAGTACGCTATCGTTTCTATCAGTGGATCGGGGTTGTGCTTGGCTTAATCGGAGTGATCATTACAATGGGGGCACAAGTTGAATTGAAAATAGGTCTTCTATTTGGACTTTTATCCGCTGTATTTTGGGCGATTGCAACACTTTTAGTGAAAACATGGGGAATGTTCTTTGATACATGGGTTTTATCAGCCTATCAAATGCTGTTTGGGGGCTTACTCCTTTTGCTAGGAAGTGTCGTGTTAGAGCAACCATACTTTATTGTCAATCCACAGTCATTATTGATTTTGTTATGGCTTAGTATTTTTTCTTCCATCATTCAATTTGCAGGCTGGTACTATCTTCTTCAAAATAGTGATCCAGGAAAAACAAGTGCCTATTTATTTTTAGCACCTTTTTTTGGGGTGCTAACAGGATGGGTAGTATTAGACGAAACGTTACATGAATCGTTAGTGGTTGGTGGGTTATTTATCATTAGTGGGATTTATTTAGTAAATCGTACTTTTAGTAGAATAAAGGGCTAGTGGGGCAATCCAAAAGCCCTCTATTCTTCTAGCTGTCTAAATGAAATACCTCTTTAAAACCTCTTTTACCTTTCTCAGTCACTTTAATGGCGCGAATAGATGGTACACGTGTAAGCCAGCCGAGGTTTAATAATTGGTTTAATAGACCATTGCCTAGTGCACCTGCTAAATGGTAACGTCGTTCACTCCAATCTAAACAAGCAGGTGAAAAGGAGCGTCGTTTTCTTTTTAAAGCAGCTAGATCCATCCCGAATGTAGTAAAAAATAAAGTGCCTTCATCTGTCAGGATAAATTGTTTGTCCTCTAATTTTAGATAGCCTGCATCCACCATTGACTCTGTTAATTGGACACCTAATTTACCAGCTAGATGGTCATAGCAAGTTCTAGCATCCTGCAATAATTTCATTTGGCTAGATTGTTTTAAAGAACGTACTTCAGGTGGCGGTGAGATGACGAGAAAAGACTCAAGAAATTGAGCAATGTCCTCACCAGCTAATTGAAAATAACGGTGCCGCCCTTGTTTTTCAACTTTAATCAGCTTTCCTTCTACTAATTTAGCAAGATGAAAGCTAGCAGTTTGTGGTTTAATGGCAGCCATATACGCCAGTTCACTAGCTGTATGAAAACGCCCGTCCATCATGCTAGCAAGAATGGTTGCTCTTGACCTTTCGCCAAGAAGTGCCGCTACCTCCGCCATGTTTGGATTAATTCCCATATGTCACAATCCTTTCAGTTTTCTATATTTTGATTTTAGTTAATTTCATTATCGTTTACAATAAAAGTAATAGAGGAGGAGAAATAAATGGAAACCTATTATGCAGTGATTTTTACATCTCAAAGAACTAAACAGGATGGGGAGGGCTATGGCAAAATGGCTGACCTCATCGATGCCCTAGCACAGCAACAGCCTGGTTTTCTGCGTGTTGAAAGTGTCAGGAACGAGGAAGGAAAAGGCATTACGGTGTCCTATTGGGAATCGCTAGAGGCTATTCAAGCATGGAAAGATAATGCCAAACATTTAACCGCACAGCAATTGGGACAAGATAAATGGTACGCGAACTATAAGGTGGAAATTTGCCAAATGATAAAAGATTACTCTTTTGTGAAATAAAATGACGAGTGAGAAGGAGGTCTATTTTTTATGACAATTGCTGAGGAATGGCATGAGCTAAGACAAAAATTTCATCCTTCAGATCCGATAACGATTAATCAGATGCATGTTTTCAAAGAGCGATTAAAGCAGGAGCAGCAAACGGAAGAAACGTTAAGGCTACTAGTAGAAGTCTATTGCTTGCTTAGGATGTACCTAGAGGCTTATCGGCTTTTTACGACCATTATGAATAAAGCTGATAAAAAAGATCGAAAAAAATATGGTGTTCTGCAAACCTACATAAATCAACCAAATTTGGTGAATTCTCTGCTACCACGAAAAATAAGGGACCAACAGCCAACTCAAACAATCATTCCAACCTTTAAATATGTTCCTAAACCGCTAGAGGCGAAAATTTTTGAAACAGGTGAAATCGTTGTCTGTGACTGCTGTCAACAGCAAGTGGATGTCTATTACACAGGAGGTATTTACGCTATTGAGGATGTAGATTATCTTTGTCCTTCTTGCATCCACAGTGGAGAGGCTGCCCAAAAATATGATGGCTCTTTCCAGCAAGATTTAATGGATGATGAACAGGTTACTAACCCTGCCTTTGTACAAGAAATTCTCTATCGAACGCCCGGCTACGTAAGCTGGCAGGGCAATAATTGGGTAGCTCATTGTTCGGACTATTGTGCGTTTATCGGCTATGTTGGCTGGAGTGATATAGTGGAGCTAGGTATCGAGGATCAATTTGATAATTATACAGGCTTTCCGAAAGAGGAGCTTTCAGCATCGTTAATGAACAATGGTCATCATCAAGGCTATTTATTTCAGTGCTTGGAATGTGACCGTTATGTGCTCTATTCAGATTTTAGTTAATCGCTGTTAGAGGAGGTAGAGAGGTGGAACAATTTCTTCAACGATATACGTATTCATGGCGTTTGAATGGCTGGCTGATGCATGATATTTTTTTATGTATCGTGTTAGGATTAGGATTTTTACTGTTATTGTTTATCGTCATTAAACGTAAAAGCCTTGTTATTTCTAGCATTTTACTAGTTGTATTTATAGTGGTTAGCAATCTAGTCATGATTGTTTTTGGCTTAGCGGGGAGAAGCTTTCCTATAAAATCTGATTCGCCCATTTATACAGATGATTCACAACACATTGCTGTCCAAATGGTGCAGGGCTCTGAAAATAATGGAACATCGAACGGCATTACGCATTTGATTGCTCATTATCTCATTGTGGCTGTGAATTTAGAGACAGGTGAAAAGCAATGGACAAAATCAGCTTCCCATAAAGATACATTGATTGGGAATTTTATGGGTGGTCTTCTTGTTCATCATCGTGATGATGAGTTTGGTCAATTGTCACTGTTAGATATAGCAACAGGAAAGGAAATACTTTCTGAGCAAGAATTTCGTCAGCAATATCAGCCATTAATAGATAAATTAAGTAATGGTGCACATCAGATGGTTATTTTACAAAATAATTTATATTTGGAGGGTGTCGATGGCAAATTCTATCACTTTGATGGTGAAACTTTAAGTGAGAACCCAAAAGCTCAAGATTTCCTAACAGCTCGTTTCTTCATTGAGACAGGGTTGCCTGGATATTTTGCCACACACCCACAGTCTGTAGAGGACTATCAGGTAATTCAAGATTTTAGTCAGGCTGTTCTAACAGAGCCTGCCATTCAAGCCTACCAAAATTTAGAACCTAAAGTGATTGATGTGGATATCGCAAAAAAAACAGCTCTCGTGTCTTATCGTCAAACACAGCGGGAAAGTGCTGACCATATGGTTTTGTTTTATGATATGAATAATCATCAAGTATTGTGGGAAGAAAATATAGGTGTTATCAATCCTGACCAACAACAACCTGGTATACGTACATTAGAGGAGACCTATGTTATTCAAGCAGGTGACAGATTATTAGTATTGGATAAAGAAACGAAAAATAGGAATGTTCAATATCATCTGCGGTGGAATCGACCTATTGATTAGTGGCGAATGCCAATGTTTATCCTTTTGACAACAAGTTAAAACCATCTATTTGAAAAAACTGTTCATTTTTCGATTCTGTAAAAAAGGAGTATAATTTAATAGGAAGAAACTCTATGTAAAAGGATGACGTACAAACATGAATGAGCAATTAGTGGATTGGATTATACGCTTTCAAAGGGATAAAGATATTGAAGCACTCGCCCATTTAAAAGACTATTGTTATGAGATGATTGAGCCTTTGATTGAGGAATTTACTATGAAATATGGTGAAGAGGCAGGGGAGCTCCTGCATTTAAAATGGGATAAACGGTTTTATTTTATTTTTACGAAATATCAGGTCAATGTTGGACTACCTTTAGATACCTTTGTTCAAAATACGTACCGTTTTTATTTCATGCAAGTGTTAAAAAAGGCAGGCTATTTGTGACAGAAAAATCCCTTGATTTGTGTAAAAGCAAATCAAGGGATTTTTGTTTTATTGGTAAAGCAAATCTTCTGCTAGGTTAGTAAATATCTCACCGATAATCGTTTCTTCCTCATATACTGATGAGCCTGTATTTTCTTCAGGTTGAGCAAAAGGAACATGGGCGATTACTTGTGTTTGCAGTAAATCTGCTAACTGATCGGCTCCACCTTGTCCAAACAGATAGTTTTTTTGACCATCTGCTCCTTCAAAATAAGCCATGTTTTCAACAACACCAAGAATAGTATGTTTCGTATGTTGAGCCATCAAGCCTGCACGGGATGCGACGTGAGAAGCAGCAAGATGTGGTGTTGTTACAATGATTTCCTGTGCCTGAGGAATCATGGCTGCCATATCAATGGCCACATCGCCTGTCCCTGGTGGTAAATCTATCAGAAGATAGTCCAAGTCTCCCCATAATGTGTTGACAAGGAAATTGCGAATCCATTTGTTGAGCATGGGGCCACGCCACATAACAGGCTGGTTGTCATTGGTAAAAAAGCCCATCGACATTAATTTAACCCCATGACTTTCTACTGGAATAGCTGTTTGGTCAAGCATAGTAGGTTTTTGGTCAATATTCATCATAGCAGGAATACTAAAGCCATAGATATCCGCATCAAGTATTCCTACCCGTTTGCCGAGACGGGCAAGGGCGACTGCTAAATTAATGGTCACAGTCGATTTCCCAACACCGCCCTTACCACTTGTGATGGCAATGAATTGCACACCAGAATTAAGCAGTAGCATATTCGGCATTCCTTGCTCTGTCACATTTTTCGCTTGTAGAGACGCAGTTAATGTGCGACGTTCCTGATCTGTCATAGCCCCAAAGGTAATGGCAACACTGGAGGCACCAATCGCTTGTAATGCTTTTTCCACATCATGCTGGATCTTCGCTTTTAAAGGACAACCTGGAATGGTTAAAATAATATCCAGCGATAGATGGGTGCCGTTTATTTGAATATTACGCACCATATTCAATTTGACGATACTCTGATGAAGCTCTGGATCTTCTACTTGTTGTAATGCGTTGATAACATCTTCTTTTACTAACATGTCGGAACCACCTTATTCTTTTAAGCCTTTGCCAAGTCCCTTTAAGAAATGGACTCCAAAATTGAGCGCACGATTGACATCTGGATCATTTAACATTTTCATAAGCTTAAAGGCACTTACTTTTTCATTGGATTCAAGTGCTTTGCTCGCTTCATCTACACCTGAATTTAAGCCGTCAATTAGCTTAGTCGTTGTTTCTGGATTGAGCTCCGTCAATGCTCCTGCAACGCCCATTAAATTATTAATAATATTGGTTACAGGCTTACGAGTTAATTGTCCAAGTGCAATATGGGCCACATTCTCTTTCGCTTCTAGTAGCTTCATTGCTGCTTCTAGTGCACCTATATCATTCAATTCAGCCATAATACTAAACACTTGATTAACGGCTTCTTCATTATCAGAAAGCAGTTCTTTTAGATTGTCTAATTTTTGTTCCTTTAGTTGTTCTTCCGTCAATTGTTGTTTTTTAATGCTTGTAATAGGTACAGCCATGCTCTCACTCTCTTTCGTTAATAGTTGTTAAGTGAACGTAGCCAGGACGATTCCATTTCCGATGAACCTCAACACCATTTTGAGGATGACGTTTTTTATAGCGTGGGTTCGTACGAGGAAGTGGTGATTTTCCTTTTGCTTTTAGCACTTCAACTCGTACTTTTGTTTGTTTATAAGCTGGTGTTGATGTATTCACATCTGCTGCAGGGCCCGTTAAGAAGTTGATAGCTGAATCTTTATTAACGGAGTTCATCGGTAAAAATAATTCGTTTCCTTGCACGCGATCTGTGACAAGAGCATTTAGCTTTAATGCACCATAAGGAGATACTAAACGAAGTAAGGCTCCATCTGCAATACCTCGTTCCTTCGCCAGTTCCGGTGATACTTCAACGAAAATATCAGGTACTTTCGATTGAATACCTTTCGATTTATTTGTTAGATTTCCCTCATGGAAGTGTTCAAGCATACGACCATTATTAATAAGACAATCGTACTGTGCCTCATATTCCACAGGTTGCACCCAATCATTTAAAGCAAAACGAGCTTTTTTATCAGGGAAATTGAAACCATCTTCATATAGTAAAGGTGTATCTTTACCATCATGGCTACCCCAGCAGAAGCTACCCCAGCCTTCTAAGACATCATAGTTGGCTTGTGAGAAGAGGGGGGACAGGCTAGCCATTTCATCAAAGATGTCACTTGGATGATCATAATGCCAATCTGCTCCTAAACGACGAGCAACCGCTTGCAAGATTTCCCAATCTGCTTTCGATTCACCAAGTGTTGGTAATACTTGATAGAGGCGTTGAACACGACGTTCTGTATTCGTGAATGTACCTTCTTTTTCAAGGGAAGGCGCAGCAGGTAAAATAACATCTGCATATTGTGCTGTACGTGATAGGAAACAATCTTGGACAACAAAAAAGTCTAGTTGTGAAAGCACCTCATCTACATGGTTGGCATTACAATCAACAAGCGCCATATCTTCGCCCACTAAATACATGGCTTTCATTTTACCTTCCATAATCGCATCTAACATTTGCATATTAGTTCGACCTGGTTGCGACTGAATTGGGACACCGTAAGCTTTTTCGAATTTTGCACGCGCTGCCTCATCTGTTACCTTTTGATAACCTGGCAAGAGAGTTGGTAGTGTACCCATATCACAGGCACCTTGCACATTGTTATGACCACGAAGAGGGTAGGCACCCGCACCTGGACGACGATAGTTCCCAGTTGCTAAAAGTAAATTTGAAATCGCTGCGGATGTATAAGAGCCACCAGTATTTTGTGTTACACCCATGCCCCAAAGCACACATGTACCATCTGCATCACGAATCATTTCAGCCACTTCGATCAATGTTTCTTTACTAATACCCGTCATTTCTTGCGCATAATCAAGTGTATATGTTTCAAGTACTTGTTTAAAATCATCATAATGAAGGACGTTTTCTTGAATAAAGGCTTCATCGTGCCAACCTTGGTCAATGATATATTTGGTAACGGCCATTAACCAAACTTGGTCAGTACCTTGCTTCGGACGCATAAAGATGTCAGAACGCTCAGCCATTTCATGTTTACGAATATCCGCAACAATTAATTTCTGACCATGTAATTTATGTGCACGTTTCACACGTGTTGCTAAAACAGGGTGTCCTTCAGCCGGGTTAGCCCCAACAATGATGACAAGACCAGCCTTGGCAATATCTTTGATAGTACCCGCGTCACCACCTAAACCTACTGTACGTAATAAACCGTCAGTAGCAGGGGATTGACAATAACGGGAACAATTATCGACATCATTTGTTCCAAATAACTGACGTGCCATTTTTTGAATTAAGTAATTCTCTTCATTTGTAATTTTAGAAGATGAGATAAAGCCGACAGAACCAGGACCAAATTGCTGCTGAATACCACCAAGCTTTGTGGCAATTAAATCGAGTGCCTCATCCCATGATGATTCAACAAATTCATTATTTTTACGAATAAGAGGTTTAGTAATTCGTTCCTCAGAATTAACGAAGTCCCAACCAAATTTCCCTTTGACACAAGTAGAAATTGCGTTAACGGGACCTTCGGAAGGTTGTACTTTTAAAATTTTACGGTCTTTTGTCCAAACTTCGAATGAACAACCTACACCACAGAAAGTACATACTGTTTTTGTTTTTCTAGTACGTTTACTACGCATAGCTGCTTCCACTTCAGAAACGGCAAAAATACCGCTATAGCCCGGTTCAACTTCCTTAATTAAACTGATCATTGGATCTAACATATCCTGTTTCAGACCAGTCATAAATCCAGCCTCTCCAAGCATGGATTTTTCCATTAAGGCATTACATGGACAAACGGTTACACATTGACCGCAACTTACACAGGAAGAATCATTAATTGCTACGCCAGTATCCCATATGACGCGTGGTCTTTCGGCTTCCCAATCGAGGGATAATGTTTCATTCACCTGTAAATTTTGACAAACCTCTACACATTGACCACAAGCGATACATTGGTTAGGGTCATATCGATAAAACGGGTGTGACATGTCCACTTCATGAGGTTCCACTTTCGGTTGGTAAGGATATTTTTGATGCTCGATTTCCATCATTTCAGCCGTGTTGTGTAATGCACAATTTCCATTGTTATTATCACAAACTGTACAGTACAGTAAATGATTTTCGAGTAGACGATCCATCGCTTCTGTTTGTGCTGCTTTTGCTTTGTCAGAAGTTAATAAAACATTCATGCCGTCTACTGCCTTTGTGGAGCAGGAACGAACTAATTGACCGTTCACCTCCACGATACATGTATCACATGTTTCGATTGGATCAACAGCAGGCACATGACAGATCTGTGGATGTGGAATGTCATGCTGATTAATGGTATCAAGGATTGTAGCTCCTTCTTTTACATCATACGATACGCCATTAATATTAATTTGAGTCAAGATAACTTCCTCCTTTTGCACTTTGAGACTAATCGGACAACATGTTGCAGCTTAAGACAAAAAGGGAATAACAAATCGAGTTGGTTATTTTTGAAAAGATTGTCTTGTTATCATTGTAATTCCCAATTGTTCTTGAAGCTACCTCAAAATAGGCAAATTGCTAGATCATAACAAGTTATCCATGTCTCGGTTTTTAAAAAAAATAAAAAATCCACCATGAAATAACATGTCCAAGACATGCTAATGATTCATGGTGGATAAAATTCTTAGCAGGCCTTGCTAAAAACTCAATCTACTTTTATTTTTTAATAACAATAGAATTTAAATATTAAAAACACTATGCAACATCGTGACATAGGGATCAAAATAAATCAATTCCATTTGTGATATGAATATTATAGCTCTTTCCTTCAAAATGAACAATATTTATCATAAAATTTATTAAATGAGAATTATTATCAAAAAGTATTTTCTCTTTTATTTTTTTAAAAGTTGCTATATCATTAACAAACTGTAAGGGTGACCCTCATAACCATTTACCTAAAAAAGTTTAATTACGATGGGAGAATCGTTGCTATGTCTAAAAAAATACACGAATTTAATGACATGATTCGAAAGTTACGCAAGGAAGTATTTGGTAAAGGACCTGAACGTATTCATACCGTTTTTGTCGAGAATATGGCTGTATCTACTTTATACGGTAATATCACACCGACAGAAAAATTTATTGCCAGTACACCAGAAGGGTTAAAAATGGTGCATGCTGCAAGGACGAGTATGATTCAGGATTTATATACGCAATCACCACCAGAGGGTATGGAAGAATTGATGGGCAGCAAACTACTCCACCTATTTTCAGATATTAAAATTGAAGAGGATTTTGCGATTTCCGTCTTTGTTTTTGAAAAGAATATCAGTGAATAAAGGGGATGCCTTATGGAGCGAGCAATAACAAGGAAAATTGTGCGAGTTGAAGGACAGCAAGTGAAAGAAATGGATGATTTAATCGTCTCAGAATACGCGGTGACCGTAAAAATTAATCAGCAAGAATTTGTCACGATGGTATGTACACCAGAGTATGTAGAAGATATGGTCATCGGCTATTTAGCTTCTGAACGAGTGATTCGTAGCTTTGAGGATATTGAGGAAATTTGGCACCAAGAAAAAGAAGGCTTTGTGCATATTAAAACAAAGCATGTCAATCCTTATTATCAGCAGACGCAAAACAAACGCTATATTACCTCTTGCTGTGGGATGAGTCGACAAGGATTTGTTTTTACGAATGATGCATTAGCAGCAAAAAAAATGGAAGACATTCAGGTGCAAATGTCGACTGAGGATTGCTTCCGTTTAATGCATGCGATGCAGGATGGTGCCGACATTTTTAAGAAAACGGGTGGTGTGCATAATGCTGCACTATGTGATGTCAATGGCATTGTGTTAAGTCGTATGGATATTGGACGCCACAATGCTTTAGATAAAATTTACGGCTATTGCTTACGCAATAACATCCGTATGCAAGATAAAATAATTGTTTTTAGCGGACGAATATCGTCGGAGATTTTACTCAAAGTCTCCAAAATAGGCTGTGCCATTGTGCTGTCTAAATCAGCTCCAACTGAATTAGCCTTGCAATTGGCTGAGCAGCTTGGCATTACGACGGTAGGCTTTATCCGACAGCATTCATTGAATATTTATACACATCCACACCGCATCCTATTACCAGCTCAGAATGTACTGAAAGAAGGAGATTAAATGACGAATCTACAAGACCAATTACACAGACCGTTAAGAGATTTAAGAATATCCGTAACAGATCGCTGTAATTTTCGTTGCCGCTATTGTATGCCAGCTGAGGTATTTGGTCCAGATTATGCATTTTTACCGTCTGATAAAATATTAAATTTTGATGAGATAGAACGATTAGTAAAAATCTTTGTTTCATTAGGCGTGAAAAAGGTGCGAATTACGGGCGGCGAGCCATTGCTACGTCGTGATTTGCCCGAATTAATTGCCCGTATTCACCATATAGAGGGTGTAGAAGATATTGCTTTAACAACCAATGGCTCTTTATTAAAAAAATATGCACAGCCATTGGCACAAGCAGGCTTATCTCGAGTCTCAGTTAGTCTAGATTCACTTGATGAAGAACGTTTTTTCGAGATGAATGGTCATCGGGGCAAGGTATTGCCGGTGTTAGAGGGAATTGAAAAGGCAGCAGAAGCGGGTTTACAAGTAAAAATTAATATGGTTGTTCAAAAAGGCAAGAATGACCAAGACATTGTTACAATGGCTCAATTTTTTAAAGAAAAACAGCATATTTTACGCTTTATTGAATATATGGATGTAGGGAATTCGAACGGTTGGCGTTTAGATGATGTGGTGTCCAAAAAAGATATCATTGAGCATATCCATCAGTTTTCTCCATTACAGCCAGTGGCTCCAAATTACAGGGGGGAAGTGGCAACGCGCTTTCAATATCAAGATGCACAAGGTGAGGTTGGTGTGATTTCGTCTGTGACAGATTCTTTCTGCTCCAATTGCTCCCGTGCTCGTCTCTCAGCAGAAGGATCATTATACACTTGTTTATTTGCAACTGAAGGCACTGATTTAAGAGAGCTGTTACGATCAGGGCAAGATGATGCAGCCATCATCAAATGTATTACGAACGTTTGGGAAACAAGAAATGATCGTTATTCAGATGAACGCAATGAACAAACAATGGCAAAAAGGAAAAATTCAAAAATTGAAATGTCTCACATTGGGGGGTAGTGTGTAAAAAAACAGAAAAAATCGGCAAAACGATGCCGAATTTTTCTGTTTATTTATGCACAAAGGTGCCACTTTTTCCACCTGTTTTTTCAACAAGATAGGTTTCTTTAATGACCATTGTTTTATCAACGGCTTTGCACATATCATAAAAAGTTAAGGCAGCAATCGACACAGCAGTAAGGGCTTCCATTTCAACACCAGTTTTCCCACTACATTTGACAGTGGCTTGAATATGGAGCTCATAGCCATTCTCCGCCTTTTCATAGTCAAACTGGAAATCTGTGCCCTGTAGCATGATAGGGTGGCACATAGGAATGATATCGGCCGTTTTTTTAGCACCCATAATCCCTGCAATTTGAGCAACTTGCGTCGGATCACCTTTTTTAATGCCACCTTGTTGGATGGCTTCATAGACTGCATCCGATAAAATAATCGTACTGCGAGCAATAGCTGTACGTGTCGTGATTTCTTTTGCAGATATATCGACCATTTTAGGACGACCTTCTTCGTTCCAATGTGTAAAATTATTCATCGTTAAACTCCTTTTTAGTCGTTTGTGACCAATCTTGTTGTGCGTTGATATTGACAAATGTTGGGCTATTGTCATCAAAAGGAACGTAGCAAACACGAATTTGCTCTAACAGCACTTTCATACTTCGCTTGTTTTGTTCCGTTAATTGCTTTGCCCTTGGTAAAGCTGTACGTCGATATAATGCCGCCAATGGTTGATCCCGTAGCGCTTGCGTAGGAACAATAGCATCATAGGCGTCATCAATCAGCCCTACTATTTTTTTGATAAAATTGGCATTCATATAAGGCATATCGCTCGCTACGACAAAAAACCATTCCACATCAGGGTAGGCTGTCATGATAGAATGCAAAGCAAAAAGTGGGCCTTGATGTGGCTGCTTTTCGATGATCCATTGGACGTTTTCCTGCCCAAATTGATGTTGTAAGTGCGCGTTCGTAGCAATAATGATAGGATCTAGCCGATTTTTTTGCAAGGCTGTGAGACTATGTTTATATAAAGGCTGCCCAGCAAACAGCTCAAACATTTTAGGCTGACCATAGCGAGAGGATTGACCACCAGCTAATACAACTCCAGCAATTTTCATAGGCGATTCAACTCACCGACAAAATGTTGGACAGTAGGAAGAATGAGCTTCATCATAGCCAATGTCACCGCATTTGTAGAACCTGGTAAAACATAAATAGCGGTTTGCTGACGGCTTCCAGCAGTGGCTCGACTAAACATTGCTTTTGGGCCAATTTCTTCATAGCTGAGAGTTCGAAATAATTCACCAAACCCCATCATTTCTTTTTCAAAAAGAGGCAGAATGGTGTCGTAGGTTTGGTCTCTTGGTGTAAATCCTGTTCCACCCGTGACGATAATGGTATTGATTGTGTGATCACTGCACCATTTCTTGATATGATTGGCAATATCCAGTGGTTCATCCTTTGTTAGCTGGTAGTCGACTACTTCAAATGTAGCTTCTTGAAGTAAGGATTGAATGCGCTGACCAGCATGATCATCTGCTTTAGTGCGTGTATCACTGACCGTTAAAACAGCTACTTGGATTAGTTGCTGTTGATGTGTGGGATGCACAGTAAAAGACCTCCTTCAAACGTATTTTGCTGAAAAACATTGCTTTTATTATAATGCTATAAATGAAAAGGTCAAACGAAAATTCAAAGAAAGAAAGGCCTCATACTTATGCAAAATAGATATTCTAGACAACAATTATTTCATCCCATCGGACAAACAGGGCAGCAGTCCATTCAACAAAAACACGTCCTAATCATTGGTGTAGGTGCATTAGGGAGTGCTAGCGCAGAAGCACTTGTGCGCGCTGGTATTGGCAAGCTGACTCTCATTGATCGTGATTACGTAGAGTGGAGTAATTTACAAAGACAGCAACTATATACAGAGCTAGATGCACAAGAAAAAATGCCAAAAGTCATCGCAGCTAAAACAAGACTTCACAGCATCAACTCAGAGATAGAAATCAATACTGCTATTATGGACGCTTGTACAGAGTCCTTGCTGCCATTATTAGAAGATGTCGATGTGATGGTCGATGCAACCGATAATTTTGATGTCCGTTTTCTCATGAATGACCTTGCACAAAAGTCTCGTATTCCCTGGGTATATGGTTCTTGCGTTGGTAGTTATGGTGCGACCTATACGATTGTACCAGGCAAAACACCATGTTTGCATTGCTTGTTACATGTCATGCCACATACAGGAATGACTTGTGATACGGTAGGTATTATTAGCCCAACAGTTCAAATCGTTGCAGCTTATCAAGTGGCAGAGGTTTTAAAATTGCTCGTTGGTGATGAGAAAGCCTTGCGAAAAAGCTATTTAACGTTTGATGTTTGGCAAAATCAACACTATGAAATCAATGTGGAAAAAATACGGCAAGCTGATTGTCCATCTTGTGGCAATCAACCAACATACCCTTATTTATCCTATGAAAATCAAACTAAATTACAGATACTTTGTGGACGAGACGCAGTACAAATACGCCCTCCGAAGCCAATTCACTATTCGTTCGAGCAGTTGGCAAATCAGCTTCGTCCCTATGGTGAAATTCAGGTAAATCCTTATTTGCTTTCCTGCCAAGCTGATGATTACCGAATTGTGATTTTCCAGGATGGGCGCGTAGTGATACATGGTATACAAAATATAGAAAAAGCGAAAAGCATTTATTATCGTTTATTAGGATAAAGGAGTGTGCCAAATGATAGAAAAAAGACAACCAATCCCTGTGGCAGAAGCGGTTCATCGTGTAATGGACTATGCCTTCCCAGCAAAAAAAGAGCTTGTACCATTAACACAGGCCCATGGACGTTTTATAGCAGAAGCTGTTCGAGCTGATCATGATGTGCCCGCATTTGATCGTTCTCCTTATGATGGTTACGCTATTCGCTCCATTGATAGTAAAGAAGCCTCCGCAGAACATCCAGTCCGCTTTCAGGTTGTGGGGGAAATTGGCGCAGGCTATGTCTATGACGAAGTAGTTGGTCATAGACAAGCTGTCCGCATTATGACAGGTGCGCCAATCCCACAAGGGTGTGATGCAGTAGTCATGCTAGAATTAACCCATACTTTCGAAGAAAATCAACAAATGTGTATGTCGATTAAACGGAATTTTGAAGCGGGGACCAACATTTCGTATAAAGGGGAAGATGTGCAGCAAGGCGCTGTTCTCATTGAAAAAGGTCAATATATTAATCCAGGGGTGATGGCCTTACTCGCTACTTTTGGTTATGAACAAGTACCTGTTTTTCGTAAAACAGTCATTGGTGTGATGGCCACTGGTAGCGAATTACTAGATCCCGGTGAACCTTTACAGCCAGGCAAAATTCGCAATAGTAATGCGTATATGATGATGGCTCAAATTGAGCGCGCTGGAGCAGAAGTTAAATATTTTGGCAAGTTTAGCGATGATCTTGAATTATGTATTGAGAATGTTGAAAAAGCTTTACAGGAAGTTGATATGTTAATTACAACGGGTGGCGTTTCCGTTGGGGATTACGATTACTTACCAGCCATTTATGAAGCGATAAATGCAAAGGTATTGTTTAACAAAGTGGCAATGCGCCCAGGTAGTGTGACTACAGTAGCTGCTCGAGAGGGACAATTATTATTTGGACTTTCTGGAAATCCTTCAGCTTGCTATGTTGGCTTTGAGCTGTTTGTACGTCCGATTATTCGCACTGCCTACAGTAATTCACAGCCCCATTTACGTAGAGAGCAAGCTATTTTAGGTAAGGATTTCACAAAGGCTAATCCATTTACACGCTTTGTAAGAGCACATGCTTATTATGAAAAAGGTCAGTTAGTGGCTGTGCCATCTGGTTTTGATAAGTCGAGTGCAGTTTCCTCTTTAGCATCAGCTAATGCGTTCATCGTCTTACCAGGTGGCTCGCGTGGCTATGAAAAAGGCATGTCAGTAACGGTCTTATTGTTAGAAGATTTGCAAGGAAGTGAGTGGCCTTGGGACAACATCGAAAAATCTTACAGATAGTTGGCTATCAAAATAGTGGTAAGACGACATTGATGGAGCAATTGATTAAGAGAGCGACAACGGAAGGGTTAAGAGTAGGAACCATCAAGCATCATGGTCACGGTGGTGTGCCGATGATAGAAGCTTCGAAGGATAGTAGTCGACATGAGCTGGCAGGTGCGAGTGTCACAGCAGTGGAGGGGGAGGGTACTTTACGTATGAGTATTCAGCAAAATAGCTGGCAACTGTCTCAAATACTTGCGCTTTATGCGTCCCTTCCAATGGATATCATTCTGGTTGAAGGGTATAAAAATGAACATTATCCGAAGGTTGTGCTTGTACGAACTGCACAGGATCAAGCTTTATTACAGCAAGTATCTCAGATCATTTGTGTGCTCTATTGGCCAAGTTATCCACTGGATTCCTCACCCACTGTCCCAGCCTTTTCGATACATGAAGAAGCGCAATATATGGAGTTTTTATGGAAGGAAATGAGGAGAGAATCATGACGACAGCGTTATTTGAAATTATCAATAAACCCATTGATGTAGAGGAAGTTAGACAAAAGGTTCTGAGTCGAAATGCTGGAGCCATTACACTGTTCATTGGCACCGTGCGTGAAATCACAAATGGTAAAAAAACATTGCACTTGGAATATCAAGCTTATCCTGCGATGGCCATTAAAATGTTTGAACAAATTGCGCAGGAAATACAAGAGCAGTGGCCAGAAGCGAAAGTAGCCATTACCCATCGTGTAGGTCATTTAGATATTGCTGATATTGCTGTAGTCATTGCCGTATCATCACCACATCGTAAAGTCGCTTACATGGCGAATGAGTATGCGATTGACCGTATTAAGCAAATTGTGCCAATATGGAAAAAAGAGCATTGGGAGGACGGTACGGAATGGATTGGCGATCAATTAGAAAATGTCCCCTATCCGCAAGGGGAACCAGGCATTCAGAAGGAGGAAAATCGTGATTAATATCTTATTATTTGCTCACTTGCAGGAAGCAGTTGGTGCGCCTAAGCTAACTGTAGAGCTGTCAGATGTGACAGTGGCTGAATTGAAAGAGTGGATGGAACAGCACTATCCACAGCTATCATTACAGCAAATGATGACAGCGATTAATGAGGAATTTGCAACGGATACAACGATCATTAAGTCTGGTGACACAATCGCTTTTATTCCACCTATCAGTGGGGGATGAGAAAAAGAGGTAGTTGGTTCAATCCAACTACCTCTTTTATACTTTTAGAAGATGAATGCTAAGTAGCAAAAGGAAGGAAATAGCCATCATGCACAAAACCCATGTCCAGGCAAGGGTCATGTTACCCGCATCAAGCGCCATATAAATAGCGAGCGGTGTTGTTTGTGTTTTCCCTGGAATATTCCCCGCAAACATTAAGGTAGCCCCAAATTCACCTAAAGCTCGAGTGAAGCTTAAAATCCCGCCAGACACGAGTGCCTTTAATGCAAGAGGAATTGATACAAAAAGAAAGACCTGCCGTTCATTAGCCCCATCCACACGTGCCGCATGTTCAATATCGCGATCAACAGAGGCAAAGCCTGTTTTAGCCGATTGATACATTAATGGAAAGGCAACAATGGTAGAAGCGATAACCGCCGCCCACCATGTGAACATGACGGGCTGATCGAATAGCCAAATAATAAAATTTCCTAATAGACTATTTTTCCCGAAAATGACGATGAGCAGGAAGCCTACTACAGTAGGAGGTAATACTAAGGGTAACAATAATACGGTTTCTAGTACTAGCTTGCCTTTAAAATGGTGGGTTGCCATCCATTTGCCCATGAAAATACCTGCTATGATCGCGATAATGCCTGCGACGAAGGCAATCTCAATGGAAAGTCTAAGTGGAGACCAGAAATCGGTACTCATTTTTTATTGAGCTCCTTTAAACCCATACTTTTTAAAGACATTCATAGCCTCATCACTTTGTAAAAAGTGATAAAAATCTTCTGCTTCTTGCGCATGCTTACTCGCTTTTAGCACACCTACAGGATAAATAATTGGTGCGTGTGTAGCATCATCTGCAGTTGCAATGACATCGACTTTATCAGATACTAGGGCATCCGTTTTATAGACGATTCCTGCATCCACATTTTCTGTTTCTGTGTACGTAAGTACTTGACGTACGTCTTTTGTATACACCACTTTAGATTCAAGTGAATCCCAAAGTTGCATATGCTTTAATGTGTCCACACCATACTGTCCAGCAGGAACCGTTTCAGGTGTACCGAGCGCGATTTTCCCTGCTTGTTGTAAATCTTCGAAGGATTGGATTTGTTTTTCATTGTCTTTTGGAACGATTAAGACTAATTCATTCGCTAAAAGATCCATTCCTTGCTTTTGATCAATCATTTCTTTCTCTACAAGTGCATCGAATTTATCTTCCGCTGCAGAAAAGAAAAGATCTGCAGGAGCACCCTGTAAAATTTGCTGTTGCAATGCACCTGAACCACCAAAGTTATAGAGGATTTTAATCGTATCATGCTCTTTTTCATAAGTTGTTTTAAGCTCTTCTAAGGCATCCTGTAAACTTGCTGCCGCAGAAATTGTTAATTCAACGGGTTTGTTTGCTGCCACCTCTTTTTCTTGGTTACCACAGCCTACTAATAGACCAACTAGTAATAATAGTGTCGCAAATAAACTATAAAATTTTTTCACTATGATTGTACTCCTTTTATAACTCGTTATAACAAGACATAACTAATTATAATCAGTTATAAGTAAAAAAGAAAGATAGTATTGGAAGAAAATTTCAAGATGTTCATCAAGCTATAAATGCGTTACCATGTAAAGAGAGGTTTATAGGAGGAGAATGTTTATATGTCACAAGATCAATCCTATACGATTGAAGAGGTTGCACAATTATTAAAGGTTTCGAAATTAACCATTTATGATTTGGTGAAAAAGGGAGATTTGCCAGTTTTCCGTGTGGGGCGGCAAATGCGAGTAGATCGTGCGGACTTGCAAGCCTATATACAAAAACGTAAAACAGGTACCACTCCAGCTATGTCCCCTGTAGCTACTTCACCTAAAAATCAGTCGAAAATTATTATTAGTGGGCAAGATTTAGTGTTGGATATAGTAGCAAAATATCTTGAGAAAAGACAAACAATGAAAGTATTACGTTCACATGAAGGTAGTTTTAATGGTGTCATGGCGATGTATCATGGCGACTGTAATATTGCGAGTTTACATATGTTTGATGGAGATACAGGAGATTATAATACGCCTTATGTAAAAAAAATCTTTGTGAGTCATGCCTTTGTCCTCATCAATGTTGTATCACGTAGAGCAGGTTTTTATGTTCAAAAAGGGAATCCATTGCAAATCCACACATTTGAAGATTTTAAAACAAAGTCATTTACATTTATTAATCGTGAGAAAGGCTCAGGTGCTCGCACTTTACTAGACGAGCAATTGCGTATTCATGAAATCGCACCATCCATGATTAAAGGGTATACCCATGAAGAAATGAGCCACCTCGACGTTGCCTCTGCTGTAGCAAATGGATATGCAGACGTTGGAATTGGGATTGAAAAAATCGCCAAGCTCATCCCTGTCGATTTTATACCCGCTGTCAGAGAGCGTTACGACATTGTGTTATTAAAAACGCCTGAAAATCAACAACTAATTGAGGCGGTGAAGGAAATTTTAAACGCACCAGATTTCCAAGCTGAAGTGGCTGCATTAGGTGATTATGACATTTCCCAAATGGGCCAAATTATGTATGAAACACTGTAATCAAAATTTTATATTGAGTTTAACAACGAAATCGATTATAATTTTATTGGGAAATTTTATGGACGTTATGTCATAGTAATATTGCATAGCTTCTATGGAATTTTGAACGTATATATGGTGAGATGGATAAATTAGTAGGTAAAACTGCTAGAATATTAGCCCATCATAAAATAGCTTGCGTAGTAACCACGCAACTATTTTATGATGGGCTTTTTTATGTATATAGGTATAAAAAAGAGGAGTTGAATCATGTGACCTGGTCAGTATTACATGTCATTGGTATTATTGCTTATGCGATAAGTGGCGCATTTGTTGCGTTACAGGCCAAATATTCTTTTATTGGTATATTTGTGCTTGGACTTACTACATCTTATGGAGGTTCCATTATTCGCAACGTCGTACTGGATATACCAGTATCAGATATATGGGAGCGGCAATCCTTATTAGTTGTTTTAGTCACGCTGACGACTATTTTATTTGTCAAAAGGAATTGGATTCATCACTGGAACCGCTGGGGCTATTTCTTTGATTCGATTGGCCTTGCTTCCTTTGCAATACAAGGAGGATTGTTAGCGCAAAGCCTCCATCATGATCTAGGTATTATTATTCTAGCTTCTATGTTTACTGGTGTTGGCGGTGGCATGATCCGAGATTTGTTAGCGGGGAGAACGCCGCTCGCACTAAGAGAAGAAATCCATGCTGTCTTAACATTTTTGTGTGGGCTTTGCATCTGGGCAGGGTGGAGCAGCCCACTTCAATTGTCAGTCATTGTTATTTTGATTGTGATTATCCGTATGTTATCTGTGAATAATAAATTGAAGCTTCCTTAAAAATTGTTGGACTTGTCCAAGTTTTTTAGCAGGACACTGAAAGTAGGTGATTGAAGGAATGTTTTAAGCTGTTCAATTTAGTATGTTGTGTTTCTTTATGAAGAATATTCTTCTGCTGATTTGTATTGGAAATTAATCTGAGTGATTGAATGTGTTGGGTATAGAAAACTTCCTAATAAACATACATATCAACATAGTATAATTTTGTTTTAAAAGGACTTCTATAGGGAAGAATCCTTTTTTTTTGTGATTTTTAGTAGTTCTAACAAGACTCTATGTAAATACTCATAGACTAAGAACAACGAATGGTAAATATAACATAATTGGTATTTTTTATAAAATAAGGCAGGTTATTTATTGACTATTTATTCCAGGGTGTTTAATATTGTAATTGGAAAATAGATTTGTTTTTATAAGTAAATATCCTTTAATGTAATTTTAAGGAATTTTTACTCTGGGGTTGTGGAGAACATTTTGGGGGCGTGATATGTGATAGAAATTTGTTTAATTAAAGTACCTGTACATATTTCAAATTATTCTGAACTAATGAATTTTGTATGTACAAAAAAAGCAAGAAGAATAGAAGCTTACTTAAATAAAATAGATGCATATAGATCCTTAATAGCTGAATTGTTGATGAAATATTTATTGATGAAGCATTTAAAATGTCATCCTTCTGAAATAAATATCCAAACGAATACATATGGGAAGCCATACTGTATCAATGGAGATTATGAATTTAACATTTCTCATTCAGGTGAATGGGTCATATGTGTCATTGGCAATTGTGATGTAGGAATTGATATTGAAGAGATGAAAGCTAATTACGATGATGAAATAATTAAAAATTATTTTTCACGTATAGAATACGCTTCGTACAATCAAACGCCAACTGAAAGGAAAAAAGAACATTTTTATGATTTATGGACTTTGAAGGAAGCTTTTGTGAAAAATATTGGATTAGGTTTAAGCATTCCTTTAGATTCTTTCTCCATAGAGACTAGTAATAATGAAATTTCAATTGAACAAAATATTAGTCCTTATCCTTATTATTTCAAGCAATATAACTTGATTAATGGTTATAAAATTTCCGTATGCAGTAAAATGAATGAATTTCCATCAGAGCAACAACTAAAGATAAAAGAGTTTTCGGCCTTAGAAAAATATTTTTTGAATAATCTGATATTAGAGGAGGATAAATATTATGAGTAAATTAATACCTCAAGTTTTAAATCTTCTTAAAAATAAAGAACTAACAAAAAATGCAGCGAAACAAATCATTGAATCGGTGAATGAAATTAAAAGTGAGTCTAAACCGAAAGTAGATAAAAAGATCGCAATTATCGGAATTTCTGCGGAATTACCTGGTGCTAAAAATTTTGATGAATTTTGGAATGTTTTAAGCAATGAACAGGACAAAATAACAGAATTAAGTGATAGTAGGAAAGCGTTGTGTGAGGGATTCCTTGTTAATAATATGGAAAAACTTAAAATTTCAAAGGAGAAGCCGTTTTGGGATGCAGCATGGCTAGATGAAATTGATAAATTTGATGCTGGATTTTTTAATATTTCAGCTGCTGAAGCAAAAGTGATGGATCCACAACAGCGTAGATTCCTTCAAATTGCATACCAATGTTTTGAAGATGCTGGTTATGCAGGGAGTCGTATAAAAAATTCAAATACAGGTGTTTACATTTCAGCAGCTATGACCAATTACTCTGAAGGATTGGCTGAATTCACACCATTAAGTGTTCCAGGTAATATTCCTGCTTTTACGGCCTCAAGAATTTCTTATATTTTTAATTTAAAAGGACCGTCTTATGTTGTGAATGCTACCTGTGCCTCTTCAATGTTGGCAATTCACGAAGCCTGTGTGGGTTTAATGAATAATGATTGTGAAACGGCATTAGTCGGTGGTGTTAATATTTTTCCTTATCCAATAAATAGTGAAAAACTTTTTATGAATGCTGCGGGTATTATGTCTGAGCAACAAAAGTGTAAGCCATTTGACGACTCAGCAAGTGGGATAGGAAGAGGAGAAGGGGCAGTAGCGCTGTTATTAAAACCTTTAGATCAAGCAATAGAAGATAATGATAATATCCACGCTGTTATAATTGCCTCTAAAGTAAATAATGATGGTACTTCAGCAGGTATTACCGCACCAAATCCTAAAGCACATGCAGATTTATTAGCCGAAACTTGGGATTTAGCTGGCATTAAGCCTGAGCAAATTGACTATATTGAAGCGCATGGGACAGGTACTCATTTAGGTGACCCTATTGAAATACGAGGCCTTCAAGAAGCAGTTGAACGAAGTAATAATGATAAACAATTTTTGCCAATTGGTTCTGTGAAGGGAAATATTGGCCACTTACTTGATGGAGCTGCAGGTTTATCGGGTGTAATCAAAGCACTACATGTAATAAAAAAAGGAATAGTTCCACCTACAATAAATTTAGTTGAACCAAATACACATATTGATTTTGTCAATTCTCCAGTTTTTATTCCGACATTACCATTTAATATTAAAAAAAATAAAAAAGAAAATGAACCTATTGTAGCTGGTGTAAGTTGTTTTGGCTTTAATGGTACAAATGTACATTTACTATTAGAGGAAGCTCCAACGAAGACTGAAATCCATAAGAAAGATCATAATAAAAAAGCATATGTTATTCCTTTTTCTGCTAAATCTGAATTATCTTTGCGAGGGACTATTGAACATTTCTCCAATTTAACTGGGGATATGATTAATATAAGTAATTTAGCATATACGATGTGTACAGGTAGGGAGCATCATGAAATAAGAGTAGCCATTATTGCTGAGACAATAGACGATCTAATAGCCGCATGTAAAAATTTAATCAATCTTGATATGGCTAATTGGGAAAAAATTATTGATATGACAACCCATGACGATCACAATATCAAAAAATTGGCAGAAGATTTTATTACAGGTGAAAAATGTAGTTGGCATAAACAATTCCAGGATGAGAAGAATTATAAAATTTCTTTACCTACATACTACTTTGATGAGAAATCTTATTGGTTACAGAGTGAGGCTGGCGTAAAGGCTATAGAGGTAAAAGGAAAAACAAATCTTGAAGAAATCATTCGTTTAGCAGAAATAATCCTAGAAACAGAGAATATTAAGCAGACGGATAATTTTATATCAGTAGGTGGAAATTCTCTTTCAGGGCTACAATTTATTACTCGTTTGAAAAAACAATTTAAGAGAGACTTTGTATTAGATGATGTATTCCTTACATTTGAACAACTAAGTAAACAATTAAACAATGATCATTCAAAATCAACAGAGGAAATACCTCAAATTAGTGTTGAAAATCATGAATATCCATTATCATACGGTCAAAACAGATTAAGCATTATAGAACAATTAACAGATCAAAAAATGGTTTACAATACTCCGTTTATTTTTAAAGTTAACGGGTTAGTTGACATTGAGAGATTACGCCAAACATTCGATTTACTTTCACAGAGACATGAATCGTTAAGAACAGTTTTTGTAAAGCATGAGAATGGAAATAAACAGAAAATACTGCAAAAACCAAACTATTTATTTGAATACAAAGATTTTCATTTAGAAGATAATGCTGAAGCAAAAGCTATGGATCAAATAAATCGTTGGAAAGAAACTCCGTATGATTTGGAAACGGGACCCCTTTTAAGAGTATTTGTGTATAAAACAGGAAAAGATAAAAGTCTGTTTGCTTTAATGATGCACCATATTATAGTAGATGGCTGGTCATTATCGCTATTATCGGATGAACTTTTCACTTTGTACAATAGTAGTAATAATATACATGAAACATTGCCACAAATAGAAAATACGTATGTAGATTTTGCTGCATGGCAACGTGAAAATATAGAAAGTGGTAGATTTAAACAACATGAAGATTACTGGCTTCATACATTAAGCGGAAGTCTTCCGATTACCGAAATCACAGGCGATAAATTAAGACCAAGTACTTTCCGCTATACAGGAAAGCTAAAAAGGTTTGATATTAGTGCTACATTAGCAGATCAATTAAGAACTTTTGCTAATACAAATGAAAGTACATTATACATGGTTTTAGTTTCAAGTGTATTTAAACTTATTAATCAGATGACTGGAGATACGGATATGGTGATCGGGACACCAGTATCTGGAAGATTGAATGAAGAATTAGAGAAAATTATTGGTTTATTCACAAATACTATCCCATTAAGGATTAATTATGAAGAACAGGATGATTTCCTTACATTATTAAGAAATGTCAAGACCATGTTATTGGATAGCTTTAAGCATCAAGAATATCCTTTCGATTTATTAGTGGAGAAATTAGATTTACCTCGAGATACTAGTCGTTCACCTTTATTTAATATAAACGTGGCACTTCAAAATTTTAAATTTAAAAATACGACATCAGCTTTTGACGATGCAGA
The DNA here is from genome assembly GCF_038630755.1 of Lysinibacillus sp. FSL K6-1151. Taxonomy (NCBI): domain Bacteria; kingdom Bacillati; phylum Bacillota; class Bacilli; order Caryophanales; family Bacillaceae; genus Lysinibacillus; species Lysinibacillus sp. FSL K6-1151. The sequence continues at coordinate 2,662,714 of NZ_CP152040.1, read as the reverse complement.
ATTAACACCTATTGTTTCTGAACACAAAACTAGTAAATGGGATCTTGAATTCGAATTCGTTGAATTACCAAGTGGAGAGTTATTCTGCAACCTTGAGTATTATGACGGTGTATATTCATCTAAATTTATTGATTCATTAATTGAAACGTATTTACAAATACTAGAAATGGTTTTACATGAGCATGAATTAAATAACACCGATGTAGAAAATAGTAAAAGTGTTATAAATGGTCAATTTGTCGAAGACGGCAGAAACTTTTTAAATACCATTTTAATGATGGCAGAAAAGAACCCACAAAAAACAGCATTAGAAGATAACGAAGGTTCATTAACATATCAAGAGTTGGTAGATAGAAGTAAATCAATAGCAAGAAAATTATTGAACAGCAACAGTGAAATCAAAAATATTGTCATTATTTCTGACAATAATAGAACAGCCATTTTAGGTATTTTATCTTGTTTAATGAGTAATGTCACATTTATACCTGTATCACCTAAAAATCCAAAAGCAAGAATTGAATCTATTATCAAACAAAGTCAAGCTAACGTTATTATTTCAGAAAAGAAATTCTATTCATTGTGTAATAGGCTGTTATTTGAAAATGACAATATTCAAACGGTTATGGTGTTAGGAGAAACAGATTTAGATCAGTGTGCTGTTGTTGATTCAAGTGAATTAATGAACGAATCTTTGTGGAACTATTTTGCAGAAGGGCAAAAAACAGAAATAGAGGCTAGTGGTTGGAATAGTAGTTATACAGGTGAAGCTTTCAGTTCCTTAGAAATGCAAGAGTATGCGGAAAATGCAGTAAACAAAATAAGAAAGTATTTACCTCAAGATTCAAATGTATTAGAGCTTGGATGTGGCTCAGGTTTGACAACTTTTGCTCTTGCTCCATATACGAAAACATATACAGCTATGGATTTATCTTCCTCCATTATCGAGAGGAATAAACAGATTGCTCAAAAATCTAACTTTAACAATATTCAATTTGACATTTCCAAGGCTCATGCCTTTAAGAAGTTTGAAACAGCATTAGATGCGGTTGTCATTAATAGTGTTATTCATTGTTTCCCGAGCTATGGCTATTTAAAGGTGGTACTTCAAAAAGCTATTGACTCTTTAAAAGAGGGCGGAATCATCTTCTTGGGAGATTTATTAAATATCGATAAAAAAGATGAATTTGTCTCTTCTTTACAAGCATTTAAAGAAGAAAATATGGATAAGAATACTAAATTAGATTGGGATACAGATTTATTTATTAATGAAGAAATTTTAAAAGAGCTTCTCAGTGACATCGGTGCTGATATACAAATTGAATGTTCTGAGAAGACATACACTGTAAGTAATGAGCTAAATCAATATAGATTTGATGCTGTCATCATTGTTAAAGAGAAGAGCGCAAAATATAAACAAAGCAGCTCTAAAAATATGCTAAGTGAAGCAATTCATCTAGACGAGCATGTAGAGATTGAGTTAAATTCTTTTGCTAAAACTTCTCCTGCATATATTCTCTTTACATCCGGTAGTACTGGAAAACCAAAAGGTGTAGTTGTTTCAGGTAAAAACCTTAATAATTATTTGAACTGGGCTACTGCATACTATTCACCTACTGGAAGATCGTTAAATATGCCATTTTTCACTTCAATATCTGTCGATTTAACGATTACTTCCATGTTTATTCCGTTAATAACGGGTGGAAAAATAATATGCTGTGAAGGAGAAATCGATCAGGCTTTTGAAAGTGTAGCCAAAATAAAAGAAACAATAACGATAAAAGGCACACCTAAACAGATCCAGTATTTAATTGAGGATGAGAGATTTGCACCAAATGTAGAGTGCTTCATCCTAGGGGGAGAAGCTTTAGATATATCATTATGTAAAACGTTGAGAGATCAATTCCCTTATGCTCGTATCATTAATGAATATGGGCCAACTGAAGCTACTGTTGGAACGATTTATCATGAAGTAACAGAAGAAGATTTACATTCAGATTATATCCATGCGCCAATCGGATTACCGATTCATAACACTTCTGTTTACATTTTGAACAATCAGAATCAGCTAGTCCCTTCATATGGTGTTGGTGAAATCGTATTAAGTGGTGAGAGTGTTGCCCTAGGCTATTTGGGAGAGCCTAATTTAACTAGAACTAAGTTTATAGCTAATCATATTAATCATTTACACTCAGGCTATTTATATAAGACAGGGGATTTGGGGCAAGTATTGCCTAACGGTAAAATCGTTTGTTATGGACGTAAAGATAATATGGTTAAAATTCGTGGCCATAGAGTGGAGCTAGAAGAAATCGAAAGATATTTGCGAGAAATCCCAAGTATTAAAGATGCTGTGGTTAAATTATATAAAAATGAATCTGGTGAACAGCTGTGTGCTTACTTAATCAGTCAACAAGAGATTAATCAAAGAGATATTGAAAAGTACCTTTTACGATATTTACCAGAATCTTTAATTCCTACGTATTATCAAAAAATAGAAAAAATTCCAATGGCTAATAGTGGAAAAGTAGATAGACTTTCACTGCCAAGCCCTGAATTATACGACGACAGAATAGTTCAGACAGATGATATTAGTAGTTTGACAGAGGTTGAAAGAGAGTTGCTGTCTATACTAAAAGGGATTTTAAGTGACCGTCAATTTAACATTGATTCTGATTTCTTTAAAATTGGAGGAGACTCCATCAAGGCATTAAAGTTTATCTCAAAGGCAAAGGAAAAAAATATTAATTTGAAAATTGACCATATCTTTAATTGTAGAAGTATTCGAAAAATCGCTATGAACACTACTAAAGAAATGGACATTCAAAAAGAATGGCAGGAATTAAGTTCTAAGGAGATTCCACTTGCTCCAATGCAAAGATGGTTCTTCCAACAAACATTTAAACATGCCCACTATTGGAACTTATTAATGTCAGTAGAATTGCCTGAGAAAGTGGATGTGGCTGCTTTAGAAAAGTCTTTCCAATCAATTATTTCAGTTAATGAGAGCTTGCTGACATGGTTTGATGTGAACGAGAGCAAACCAAAGGCTTTTGTTGAACCAAGCTTAGTCAACAAATTTAAGCTAATTGTGAAAGATCTAAAATTAACACCTCCAAGTATGTTAAAAGAAGAAATTGAAAAGATTCAATTCCAATTACAAAATAACTTTAATTTTGGAAAGGTATTACCAATAGGAGCAGTAGTGTTCCTAACATCTAAGAAGCCTATTTTAACATTCTTTATTCACCATCTAGTCGTTGACGGAGTTTCATGGAGGGTTCTATTAGAGGAATTAGAAAATAATTATGTAGCTATTGTAAATGGTGAAGATAAGATCAGCTTCCCTATGACGCAATTTTCGGATTGGATAGGAGAATTGTATAAAAAAGAATTACACACGAATTATTCTTATTGGGAAAATATAGATGTGGAAAATGTACATCCATTATGCATTCAGCCTGTCAGAAAAGATTATTTATTTAAGGATCGATATCATGTAACGAAAACGCTAAGTGAGGAAAGTACAAAGCAATTTTTAAATGCTAGAAAACATTCAGAAATTTATAAACCTGATGTTCTTATTGCCGTAACATTTGCTCAAGCGTTTAGTCAAATATTTGGTCAAAAAGATGTGTTATTTAACTTTGAAGGGCATGGACGAGATAGTCGCCAATCAGCATTAGATCTTAGTAGAACAATAGGTTGGTTTACTACGATGTATCCGCTACAGGTGACAATAAATACTGTCGAAGAAATGCTTTACACAGTTGGACAAGCATTGAGCGAAATTGGCAGTGGACTGGACTTTATGATAGCAAGGTGGATCAAAGAAAATAACAACATTACGCATATTCAACCATCAATATTGGTCAATTATTTAGGGGATTTTGATAACGATATTAGTACTTCCACAAATAGTAAAAATGGAGGGAACGGAGTGCTACAGTACTCCTCAAATCTTCCTCAGGCCCCTGCTATTCATCCTGATAATGAACTTTCTAATATTTTGGAAATAAACATCTTTATTTTGGATGGAAAACTTAATCTAAGCTTAGAGGTAGATACACAAGTGATTAGTAATGAAAAAGCTCAACATCTCTTATCTAAGTTTGAAGAAGCTTTGGTTGAATGTAGTGGAAATGCAAAGGAGCCCCAAAGTACATGATAACTTATTTTAGCAAACCAACAAACAGAGGATTTACAATCTTTTTAATGGTTGTAGCTACTCATTTTATATCTTTATTAGGTTCTTCTGTTGCAAGGTTTGGGCTTGGTGTCTGGGCTTACCAAAGTACAGGTCAAGTATCTAGTTTTGCGGTCGTTTTAGTTGCAGGATTTCTACCAGCAATTGTGTTATCGCCTTTTATAGGAATTTGGATAGATAGGAAAGGTCCACGATTATTAATATTACTAGGAGATATTATTGGACTAATTATTTCTTCAATAATTTTCTCCTCCCTTTTACTAGGGAATATAAGTATGGTTCATGTAATTGCTGGTGCTATATCTCTTTCTATAGTTAGCTCTATGCAAACACCAGCATTACAAACATTAGCACCTAACCTAGTGCCAAAGGAAAAGTTATCTAGAGCTAATGGTGTATTTTCCATGGCATCGTCGACTAGTGATGTTCTGGGTCCTGTTATTGGTGGTGTAATAATGGGATTTGGAAGTATTATCTATATCATTGGGGCAGAGCTAGTTACTTATTGTATTGCCATTCCTATTCTCTTAATACTTTGGACAAAATTAAGTGTGAAAGAGAACAGTGACAATGAAGATAGCAATGAAAATAACTCCATTTTAGGTGATCTAAAAGATGGTTTCAATTATTTAATCAAGCATAAATCACTTCTTACGTTAGTGTTACTATTTACGGTTTTAAATTTTGCACTAGGGTTCAATCAAGTAGTTGGACAGCCGTATATATTGAGCTTTGGAACTGTTGAACAATTTGGTTTACTAAGCTCTATATATGGAGGAGGGATGGTATTAGGCGGAATACTAATGTCATTCATCAAATTGAAGAAACACATCATATGGTTAGTACTAATTTCGAATTTTGGTATTGGTGTTTTTATAACGTTAACAGGGTTATTCAATAATATGCTATTAATTGCCGTTTTTTGGGGTGGTTTAGGGTTATTACTGCCAGTGGTTAATACAGGTACACTAACTTTAATTCAACTTCATACGGAGCCCAATTTATTAGGAAGAGTTTTTTCAATTGCTAGAACATTCGCTTGGATTTCATTACCCGTCGCTTACATTTTAGGAGGAATACTTGCTGATAAATTAGTTGCCTCAAACGTAAATATTATCCCTTATTTAGGTAGTGGAGAACGAGGAGTGTATGGGACACTACTCTTACTAGCTGGAGGCTTAATTATATTAACTGTGGCAATTTTCGCTCAACTAAAATACATTAAAGACTTTGATAGGAGAGAAGAAAATGATGTACAGCACAATGTCTAAAAAAATATTAAGTTTAGTAGAAGAAAATAAGTTGGATACAAATTTAGCATTAAATTTACTAGATGAAATGGAAAAAGAAACAAGTGAACCACTCGCAATTGTTGGTATGTCTTTAAGATTTCCTAATGTCTCAAACCTGGATGATCTATGGACAGGTCTCATAAATAAAAAGGATTTTGTGACTGAATTTTCAAAAGAGCGTTTTGATTTAATTGTTAATTCTAACCCTAAATTGCATGACATGTATAACCATTTGAAAAATAATTTAACGAATGATCCAAGATCGTATGGCTCATGGCTAACGAACATTGAACAGTTTGACCCTGAACAATTCGGATTGAATGAACATGAAGCTCAATTTATGGGGCCAGCGGAGCGTTTGTTTTTACAGGTTGCATTAGAGTCCTTGTACATGGCAGGATACAAGGAAAATCATCTAAAGGATTCAAATACTGGCGTATTTATAGCGCATACTCCTCATCCTGCATTTGATTATTTAAATTTATTTGAAGAAAAAGATGAGCGGGCTTTTATTTCAAATATACCTGCTAATCTGGGCTACCATTTATCATATGCATTCGATCTTAAAGGTCCAGTTATGACAATTAATACGAGTTGTTCCTCTTCTTTAGCCGCTGTTCATGTTGCTAAAAATGCGCTTAAGCAGGGGGATTGTAACTTAGCGGTAGTCGCTGGAGTGAATTTGAATTTATTCCCTTATTGGGAAGAGGAAGCGCCTGATTATGTTGTAAGAAGCACAAAATATAGATGTTCACCATTTGATGAAAGTGCAGATGGAATTATCGGAGGTGAAGGGGTTGCTGCTATTGTTCTAAAGAGATTATCTGATGCCATAAACGACAACAATCACATTCATGCTGTCTTAAAGGGTTCAAGTATAAGTAGCGATGGTGCATCAAATGGGATGCAAGTTCCGAATCCTGACGCTCAATCTAAAGCAATCATGGATGCTCTGGACGATGCAAAGTTATCATTTAATGATATTGATTTTGTTGAGGCGCATGGCGCAGGTACTCAAGTAGGTGATTTACTCGAAGTAGAGGGACTTAAAAAGGCCTATCTACAAAAATCAAATAAGACTGTTGAATGTCAATTAGGTTCAATTAAGTCGAATTTTGGCCATATGGGTGATGCTGCAGGTATTGCAGGATTAATAAAAGCTGTACTATCCATCGAAAAAAGAACAGTTCCAGGTCTTAATCATTTTGTAGCAGAAAATCCTAAAATAAGCTTCAAAGAAACACCGTTCAAAGTCAGCTCAGAAAATAAAACGTTTGATGAGCATAAAATTTTAAGAGCAGGTGTTAATTCAATAGGCATAAGTGGCACGAATGTTCATGTGGTACTAGAGGAGTATCGACATCATAAACAGGAGCAAGTAACTGAAAAACTGACACCGTTGTTTATTTCAAGTAAAACTCGTAGAGCGCTTTGGGATCAAATAAAAACCTTAGCTAGTCATCTTAAAAATAATGAAAATTACAGTATTCAAGATTTAGCCTATACATTAAATAATAGAAGAAGCCATGAACAGTCTAGAGTATGTATTTTTGCAAGCGATTGTCATGAACTACTTCGAAAAGTCGAAAGATTATTAAATGTAAGAACATTTGAAAAGGTCCCGAAGAATTTTTATACACAAGGCATATTTTTAGCTGATGAACATGAAACACAAGTTGATAGTATTAAAAATCTAGATGAATTTACCGCTTCATCATCAGCAGATAAAGCGCTAATGCAGCGATACTTAGAAGGTAACAATGTTACAGAGGAATGTCGCGAATTATTTAAAGATGGGCAATTACTTCCGTTGCCAGTCAGTATTTTTAATACAAGAAGAATATGGCCATCTAGTAAAGAGGCATTCCAAAATCAGACGAAAGAGCTATTTTTCGAAAAGAAATGGTTATATTATCCTTATGATAATACGACTACTGATGTAGCATTAAAAGCAGGATCAACTTGGCTTTTCTTTGTGAATAAAGATGATGAAAATATAGTTGAGCTAAAAAATAGAATGGCTGCTTTAGGTATAAAAATAATTGAAGTACTTGAATCAGACAAATTTGTAAAATATACAACGGAACAATATGGTATTGACATAAATTCCGAAAAAGATATGTATAAGCTGTTTGAAAATATAGGTGTGGATGAATTAAGGAATTTAAAAGGGATTATCCATTCTTACACATTCAAGCACTTAGATGAAACAATGGAATCAAAAGAAAATATGGAGAAATCCCAAGAAGAAGGTATTTTCTCACTATTCAATATAACAAAGATGTTATTAGAGTTTGAAGTTACACATCCAATTCAATTAAATGTCATGTCGTCATTAACAGAGCAAGTTCAGGACAATGAAAAAATAATTCCTGCTAGGGTAACAACTTTTGGCTTAGCGAAAGTTATCTCACAGGAACAGCCGACTATTTCATCCTACTCGATCGACCATGATTTAGACGGAAGTTCTCAAGACATTGCTACACAATTATTAAAAGAGTTACAACAAGATAAAGAGCTTCGCCCAGAATTAGTGGCATTTAGAAAATCAAAAAGATATACAAAAGTTATTGAAAGACAAAGCGATGACTTTAATGGCAATGAAATTATAGTAAGAGCGAATGGAAACTATGTTATTGCAGGTGGTACAGGATATTTAGGTGTTCAATTAGGGAAGTTTTTAAGTGAAAAGCAAAATGTCAATATAATTTTATTAGCTAGAAATTTATTACCAGACCGAATGGAATGGGCAAAGATTATTGAGAATAATCAACCAGAAGATGAAATGTTGATTTATAAACTGACGTCAATTATGGAGATTGAAAGTCGAGGTTCTACAGTTACAATCTTGCAGTGTGATGTGACAGATGAACACGCTGTTAAAGAAACATTTGCGAAAATTAGACAAGATTTTGGTGAAATCAATGGAGCGTTCATGTTAGTCAAACAACTTTACCATCTATGGATAAAAGAATTAACGCTTAGTCAATTCAAAAAAGGTATTCATAACCGAGTAATCGGCACTTATTTAGTGGAAAAGGAATTAAATCCAGAGCCATTAGATTTCTTTATCCTATTTTCTTCAATCTCTTCTTTAATGGGTACAAAATCTGCAAGTGAATGCTGCGCTGTGAATCAATATTTAGACTCAATGGCTGGGTATTTGAATCAAAAAGGAATCAACGGTAAAACGATGAACTTTACGTTAATACTAGACGATAAAAAAGATTTTGGGAGTGATACGGCCATACCTCCAATTGATTTTGTAGATTTCCAAAATTCATTGAACTTATTTTTCACTAAAGGCTATGAATGGAGTCTGATTTCACGTTTTGATTTAGAGCAAGTCCATTATCTTAAACCAGTTATTAAAATTCCATTTGGCGAGCGTTTTTGGAACGAAGTAGAGCGCTTTAATCAGTCAAAAAACAATCAAAACGAAAGTATTTCAACGGAAGAAGTAGTAGTGAAAAGTGAGTTTACACTATCTGAGATTGAAGCGAGTATACGTGAAATTTGGAAAACAGTTTTAGGTATTTCAACGATTAAAGAAATTGATAATTTCTTTAGTTTAGGAGGAAGTTCTTTAAGTGCTTTAAGATTTGTTCATTTATTTAAAAATAAATTCATTGATTTAAAATTTGAAATCTCTGATTTATATAGTAATCCTACATTCCAAGACCAAATTGTATACTGCGATCATTTTTATAATGCCAAAGATGAATTAAGCGATATTCTTGAGGCATTTGAAAGTGATGACATTTCATCAGAAGAGGCACTATCTCTACTATTGAATAAGCATTGAGTTGAAAGGAAAATGACTATTAACATTGGGAGGGATATCGTTTGAACACTGCAATTGTATTTCCGGGTCAAGGTTCACAATACGATTCTATGGGACAAGAATTATACAAAAATTATCAAATAGCTCGTGATCTGTATAATGAGGCTAGCGATATATTAGGCTATGATTTATTGAAAGCATGTGAAAATAACAATGGAGAACTTCGTAATACGGTAATAGTTCAGCCTGCAATTCTAGTTTATAGCATTGCCTGCTGGGAGATATTTAAAAAAAATAATGATGTAAAACAACTCTATTTAACTGGACATAGTCTAGGTGAACTGTCGGCAGTAGTTGCTGCCGACGGAATCCCTTTTGCCAAGGCAGTTGAATTAGTAAAGCTTCGTGCAACTGCTATGAGTGAATGTACTCAAGATGGTGGTATGGTTGTTTGTTTTGGACTTATTGGAGAAGAAGTAGAGGCAGTATGTCAAAGAATAGATACTGACAATAATCATGTAACTGTTGCCAACTTTAATTCGACAAATCAAATCGTACTAAGTGGTCATAAAAATGCATTGGAGCAGGCCTCCATTGAGTTACAGAAAAAGGGAGCGGTTACAAAGATATTACCTGTTAGTGTTCCTGCTCATAGTAGACTCATGAAGCCAGCAGAAAAAAGATTTCAAGCAGCTCTGCAACAAACACAGATGAATGATTGTCGATATCCTATATTTTCCTGTGCTTCAGGTCAACTATATAGTAGGGCTGACGAAATAGCAGATCAATTAAGTAGACAACTTACGGAAAGTGTGAGATGGCCAAAAGTTATGGACGTGCTCATTAATAAAGACGTTGGCACATTTATTGAGATGGGTCCTAAAACGATTCTAACGGATATTATGAAGATGGAATATCCTGACTATCGGGCGATACCGGTTAACGAGAAAAATGGCATCCATTCTATTTTAAATAATCTTAATGAAAATACATTCAAAATAGAAGAAACTATCCACTTTTTACAAGCGTGTTTAAGAGTTATTATTGGGACTCCTTTTAAAGAGAAAATCGATAAGCAGGACTTTGAGAAAGAAATCCATTCTCCCTATCAGATCATTAAACAGGAATTAAAAGAGATGAAAGAGAGCAAACACATGACAGTGGAATCTCACAGAGTTGCAAGTTTATCTCAACAATTTTTTTCCATTTTAATGCATAAAGGGTTTCCTAAAAATGAAACACTGGAATTTCTAAAATTATCAATCGCAAATCCAAATTTATATTCTAAATATCTAAAAATTAATGCTTCTAAATAATTTGTTAGATTGGGGTAATAGAATGTCAAATTTCTATGAAAGTTTTTTTAGTGAAGAAATCAATTACTATGACGAACAAAGCTTATGGTTCAATCAAAATAAATACAGTTTAAAACAACTGGCTAATAAAGCGTTTAAATTAGCAACCGCAATGCAAGAGAAGGGGATTAAACCGGGTGCTGAACAAAATGTTTTGATTGTTCTTAGAAGGTCACCAGCTCTTCTTGTTGCACATTTATCCACATTTATTGCTGGTGGGGTTATTGTTTGTATCGATCCAGAGACACCAAAGGACAGAATCGACAACATCATTGACGATATCAAACCTAGCATAATAATTACGCATCAGGATATTTATAAGGCAAATGCTTTTCAAGATCAGATCACTTTTAAGCTTGATGATGCTCTTCAACATTTTAACTTGGATCATAAAGAAATTAACATAAATATTCATTTTTCTGTAAAATCAGCTGCTTATATTGTCTTTACATCAGGTACTACAGGCAAACCGAAGGGTGTAGTCGTTGAGTGGCAATCTTTAAATCAATTAATCGATTGGCATACAAAAACGTTTGATGTGACAAAAGATTCAATAGTATCTTTAACCTCTTCACCTGGATTCGACGCTTCCATATGGGAGATTTGGGGAGCAATAGCTTCAAGAGCATCTATTTATATGACGACAAAAGATGAAAGACTGAACCCAGAGCTATTAAAAAATACTTGGATAAAGCATCAAGTAACGCATTCATTTGTATCTACGCCAATTGCAGAGCGACTAATGGAACTCGGCTGGGATCATAGTCATGTAGCTTTAAAATATCTTTTGGTAGGGGGAGATAAACTAACAAAGTACCCTTCAAAAGATTTACCTTTTCATGTAGTAAACAATTATGGACCAAGTGAAGGGACTGTTGTAAGTACTTCTGGAATTGTGGAGAGAGCGGATGGTAAGGCGAAAAAGCTACCTCATATAGGCTCTGCTTTACCTTATGTAAAGTGTTTTATTTTAGATCGAAATTTACAAATCATTCATGAAGTTGATAGAAAAGGAACATTATGGATATCTGGTGAGGGATTAGCAAGAGAATATATTAATTTGCCGCATGAGACAAATGAAAAATTTAAACAGTTAGACATTGACGGTGAAAATGTAAGAGCCTACAACACTGGGGATGTCGTCAGCAGAGATCTTCAAGGGAAGTTCCATTTCCATGGTAGGGAAGATTTCCAATTAAGCATTAATGGAGTGAGAATTGAATTAGGGGATATAGAGAGTACTCTTCAAAAACATAATAGAGTAAGTCAAGCTATAGCATTACCAATACATATAGCTTCAAATACGCTATTGACAGCATCCATTGTATTAGAAGAGGAATCCTCTATTTCAGAACTTGAATTATTTAACTATTTAAAAGACAAGCTTCCTAACAATATGATACCAGTTCAACTTATTTTTCATAAACATTTACCGTTGACTAGAAACGGGAAAATAGATCGAGAATTGTTGAACAAACAGCATATTGACTATTTCAACAGAAAACAATTAAGTGAATCCTCAACGAATATAAGTGAGTCTTTGCAGAAGATTATTGATATTTTTTCTTCTACCTTAGACTTAAAATGCTCATCACAAACAGATTTGTTTGAAGTTGGAGGAAATTCCTTAGATGCGGCAGAAATTGCTGTGAAAGTGTCAAAAGCGTTTCATGTTGATTGTTTACCATGGCAAGTACAGCAACAGAGAAAACCATGTAATTTATTGGATATTCTTTCTACTTTACCAGCCCTATCAACAAACAATGAACCTACTGTATATAATAAAAACGAGTGGTTCCCTGCAACGAGTATGCAGAAAGGGCTTTGGTATTTATGGAAAACAAATGAAGGAAATCCATTTTATAATGTAGGTGCTACTTTTCATATTAACGGTCTTTTCGATGAACGTAAGTTTTATAGTGCCTTTGTGCATAACATTAAGAAAAATGCTGCCTTTTTTGTGAATTTTAGAGAAAATGCCTCCTATGGAATTGAACAAAAAATTAGAAATATAGATGAGATAGCAGAGCACGTGGATCATCACATTCAAATCTTACAGGTGAAAAATATGGAGGAGGCACGCTCACTTGCAAAGACAATTTATAATCAACCTTTCCAGTTAGAGAGCGATGTATTGTTTAGAGGGGCAGTCATTCATACAGAGAATGCTGGAGCCGTTTTTGTACTTGTCTCTCATCATATTGTATGTGATGGCTTATCTTTAAAAAATATACTTCAAAATATAGCTAAAGTTTATAATGAGGAAATTACTAGAGATGACATCAAATCAAGTAGTTCTGAAAATTTATATAATAATATAAATAAATTGGTTAATAAATCAAAGGATCAAAATTTAAAGGATTTTTGGGTTGAGCAATCTAAGACATTTAAACTCGCTCAACTGCCTATTCGAGAGAAATCCGAAGAATATATAAGAATTGGAAAGATTTTTGAGATTGAAAGCAATAGAGGGCTAGGTAAAAAAATTGATCAATTTTCGCAGGAGATGAAATTGAGTCAGTTTACAATATTACTAACTGCTTGGGCACTAAATTTAGCAAAATATTGTATGCAGGACACAATAACGATAGGAGTTCCTTATCATGGTAGGACAAATGAAAATTTAAATGATGTTGGCATGTTTGTTAATTTAGTTCCTTTAACGCTTTCATTAAATAAAAATGCCTCCTTTAAAGAGCTCCTGCATGAAATCAGTAACACTGTACATGAAAATATTGCTCATGGAGATTTCTCTATTGTTGATATTGCGGCTAACATTGATAAAAGAGAGTATTTTGATGTAGTAAATAATACATTCAGTCTTAAAGTGAATCTTGAAATGGATTTAAAGAATATCAACACAAGTTTTATCGAGCAAGATACTGGTGGATCAAGATTTCCTTTAAGTTGTTTCTTCAATGTGGAGAACGGAGAAGTAAAAGGACATATAGAATATTCATTTGCTCATTTCACAGAAGTAGAGATTCAATTGTTGGCGAAGAATTATTTTAGATTACTTGCTTCATTAATTAATGAACCAGATAATTTGTGGAGTTCTGCATTTACAAAAGGTTCCATTATATCCGCTAACGATAATGGAGGACTAATACAAAAGGCTAAGCCACTACACTGTCAATTTGAAGAGGCAGCGAGAAAATATAAGGATTATATTGCCATTCAAGAGCTGGATAGAGCTTTAACATATGAACAACTCAATGAAGAAGCAGAAAAATATGCTTCATTACTGCTATCAATGGGTATTGCAAAAGGCGATTATGTGCCTATTTATATGGACAGGGGAATTGATGTCATCGCAGTAATACTAGGTGTTCTGAAGGCAGGCGCAGTATACGTTCCTTTAGATACGGAGCATCCTATAGCAAGAACACAGAAATTATTAGCGAGATTAAATCCAAAAGTTTTAATGGTAAATACAATAGATGAAATACCATATGGAGAATGGGAAATTGTAAATACTTTAGAAAAAAATAGCTTTAAAAATAATGTAAAAGCAATGAGGAGTGTCTCTGTCCATGATCCAGCATATCTTATGTTTACTTCTGGATCGACGGGTGAGCCGAAAGGTGTAGTATGTCCACATTTAGGGGCTTCTTTACGCATTGAATGGCAAAAAAACCAAAATAAGATTAAACCTGGTAATAAAACATTGTTTAAAACGCCATATACATTTGATGTATCTGTTTGGGAAATATTTTATACCCTTTGTACAGGTGCTACGTTAGTTGTTGCTCCTAAAGACTTGCATCGGGATCCTTTAGGTTTATTGAATTTTATTAGTGATAAGCCAATTGACTTGTGTCATTTTGTCCCTTCTGTGTTGCAATTAATGCTCAATGAAATGGACTCTCAAAAAGATTACAATTTACCATTAAAATATCTTCATTTAAGTGGGGAAGCTCTGCCAGCTCCATTAGCTAAAAAAATAAATGAGTTGTTACCACAAGTCGAAGCATTCAATTTATATGGTCCAACTGAGGCAGGGATTGAAGTTACTGTTCAACAGGTAACAAAAGATCACTATAATATTGGTTTTCCATTACCTTATGTAGAAATAGAAGTTGTCGATGAAGCTGGGCTACCAGTTCCAAAAGGTTTTCCAGGTGAATTAATGATTGGAGGGCCTTCTTTAGCAAAAGGTTATTTCAAGGATGAAATAGAAACGAGCAAAGCTTTTGTAGAGCGAAATGGTAAAACCTTTTACAAATCTGGTGATTTGGTAAAAATTTCAGCGAATGGCAGTTTAGATTTTCTAGGAAGAAAGGATTCACAAGTTAAGGTAAACGGTGTAAGGATTGAGATAGAAGAAATTGAAGCATGTGTAATACAGCAACCACAAGTTAATGATGCAGCGGTAGTATTAGGGAATGATCAAAATAACAAACCATGTTTAGTTTGCTTCTACACTTTAAATTTAAAAGATAGTCTAAGTAGAAATGACTTGAAAAAAGCTGTCTCTAAAGATTTACCGGCAACGTATATCCCATCAATGTTCGTTGAGTTAGATAGATTACCATTAACATCTAGCGGAAAAAGAGACAGAAAACTACTTAGCTTAGAAGCTTCACAATACCTTTCCGATGGTGCTCAAAATAATTTCAGGGAGCCAACAACTGAACTGGAAAAATCAATTGTAGAAATATGGGCTGAAGTACTAAAGGTTAATGAAATAGGTATTGATGATAACTTTTTTGAAATCGGTGGAGATTCCATTAAATCTCTTCAAATAGTATCTAAATTGCGTACCAATGGTATTGACATTACTCCGAAAGACTTTTTGAAGCACCCGACGGTATCAGAAATGTCTCTCATACTTAAATAATATGGAAGGAGGTTAGTATAGAATGCTACAAAATGATAAGAAACTCGCGTTAACACCATTGCAGCTAGTTATGTTAATGGAAACGTTAAAGGACCCAACATCAGATGCATATTGGCAAATTTTATCTTATGAAATTCCTAATTCATTTACATTCGAAGAGATTCAAGATGCTTGGTTAAATACTGCCAAAGCCAACCCAGCATTAAGAACAAAATTTGAGTGGCAGCAAGAGATAGAACCAATCCAAATTATTCAAAACAATGTAGAAGACATCAATGTAGTCGAGGTTAATTATTTAAGGATTCAAGATGAATTTATGAATATAGAGAATTGGTTTAAAAGTGAGATTGGTAGGCTACAGCAAACGATGCTGAATAAGACGCAACAATTTTATCTTATTCAAAATTGGAAACCATCTAAAAACTTATTAGTATGGGTGCATCATCATATCATTATGGATGGTTGGTCAATTGCTCAAACACTTGAAGATTTCTTTAAGCTGTTAAATAAGGATGTCACTTCATTAGCCATTCGTCCAGATATAGAACCTTATTTACATTATA
This sequence comes from Lysinibacillus sp. FSL K6-1151, assembly GCF_038630755.1. NCBI lineage: Bacteria > Bacillati > Bacillota > Bacilli > Caryophanales > Bacillaceae > Lysinibacillus > Lysinibacillus sp. FSL K6-1151. The sequence continues at coordinate 2,646,676 of NZ_CP152040.1, read as the reverse complement.
TTAGTGATCCAATGTATCAAAAAGGACTGGAAAAATATTGGGGAAATGTATTAAGTGATTTAGCTGAAGCCGAAACATTAGCTATAGAAAAGTCACAACATATTACTCAAAAGCCATTATTCATGTATATCGATAAAGAGTTAAGCAAGAGAGCGGCAGAAAATCTTCATGCCTATAGCATAAAGAATAGAGTTACAACTTCAAGTATTGCTTTAACAATATGGGGCGTGTTAATCAATCGATATCAACATACGAATAAGCTATACGTAGGATCTACTTTTGCATTAAGACCATATCAATTAATAGAGTCGAGTGATATGAATGGAATGCTTATAAACACATTACCCGTCAAAATAGATATAGAAGATGAACTAACATTAAAAGAAGTATGTCTACAGACAATGGATCATCTGCAAGATGTTTCTGAAAACAGCGGAGTTCCGTATTCTAAATTATTACAGTTTGGTGGGGTGTCTGGAGATACAGAAATCTTTAAAACCTCTGTTATTTTCCAAAATTTCAAGGGAACTTTAAATAATAAAAAGAATGGTGAGTTGGTTCACCAATATGGAACAAGCTCTGATCCATTATCGGTAACATTTGATATTACGCAAGACTCCATATGCTTACGATTAGGTTGGGATCAACAACGTTATGAGAAAACGGAGCTTCTAAGACTTCTAGATTCACTTGAGTATATATTTGAAAATATAGATAACTATAATAATATGTTGGTCCAAAATATTAACTTAACACAAGGCGAAGAGCTATATTTAAAAAATGTTTTGACGACAGAATTTTCTACTACGTCTGAAAATTTTTCAATTCAATCCATTTTAGGAGACCATAGGGATGATTCCTTAGCCATTTCAGATGGTCAAAGAAATTTAAGTTATCGTGATGTGAAAAGATATAGCAATATTGTGGCAAATCAACTGCTCGAAGAAGGAGTACAGAGCGGGGATACAGTTGCACTGGTAGGAAAGAAAAGTATTGAAACAGCAATCGGTATTTTTGCTGCTTGGACAATAGGTGCGGCATGGTGTGCTATTGATACGAGTATACCTGAAGCAAGAACTAAACGTACATTAGACATATTGCAGCCAAAAACATCATTATTCCTAGATAACATTCCAACCATTATTGAACGTAGTATGGATGAAAAAGAAATGATAAGCGAGGCTTACAGATTTAAATCGGAAGATGTGGCATATTATATTTCTACTTCTGGTAGTACAGGGGAACCTAAAATCGTTTCATTAAAAACAGAAGGGTTGTCACAACTAATCCAAAGCTGGAAACAATTTTATGACCTTTCTAGTGAACAACATGTTCTTCAACTAGGGAGTTGGACATCCGATGTTTTTTTAGGTGATTTGCTGAAGGCATGGTCAACGAATGGCTGCTTGTTCGTTTGCGAGGAAGATAAAAGAATTGATATGGCATATTTAGCAGAAATGGCAGCTAAATATAAAATTTCGTTTTTGGAGTCAACACCTGTTTTAGTAAGGGAATTTATTCACTATTTAAATGAGGTAAATATTATCTTAAAAGATTTAAAAACGATAGTGGTAGGTGCTGATACGTTCAGACTTGAAGAAAAGAATGAAATATGTGACATGCTTTGGGACGGCGTCAATTTTTACAATGGTTATGGTCTAAGTGAATGTACAATTGAGTCTCTAGTTTATACGTGTAATAACAATCATGACAGTTCTAAATCCGGACTTTGTCCAATAGGTAAACCATTACCAGGAACAATGGTGAGAATTGTTGATAAATCAGGTAATTCGGTAGCCCCTGGCATGATAGGTGAACTACACATTGGAGGGAAACAAGTAACAAAAGGCTATGTAACCGAGGAGGGTTTAGTTACCTCAAATAGTTATACTCTGAATGATGTTAACTACTTCCGGACTGGTGATTTAGTTAGGTTGAACGCTAATGGAGTGATTGAATTTTATGGGCGCAGTGATCAGCAAGTAAAAATTCGAGGCTATCGATTAGAATTAGGAGAAGTAGAGAACGCGTTATTATCCCTTCAACCAGGTATGGAATGTTTTGTTATCTGTCTTCCAAGTAATAACGGTGAAAATACTTTAATTGCCTTTATAAGTGGAACAGACCAAAGTATTGAGACCATTAATAGTAGTATCTCTAAGATACTTCCGGATTTCGCTATTCCGAATATTATTGTTCCTTTAGAAAGGCTACCCCGCAATACGAATGGCAAGATTGATAGAGTTTTGCTAAGGAAACAAGCTGAAGAATTACTTAATCAGTTAACCGATACATCGACTATCTCAATGTCAGGAGATATGGTTGATATTGTAAGAGAGACATGGGAAGTAGTTTTAGGAAAAAAGGTACAGTTGAATCGTAGCCTATTCGATCAAGGTGGCCATTCTTTAATTGTACTGAAATTATATAACTTACTTAGAAAAGTGTTGCCTTCGTATGAGTTTGTAGTTGGTGATCTTTTCAGATATCCAACGATTAATCGGTTTGTAGAAGAAATTACGGCTAGAAAAGAAGCTGTGCCTATCCAAGAAAGTACTGTTCCATCTTACAGCAAAATTGAAGTACTTGAAAAAGTGAAACAAGGCGAGCTTTCAGTGGAGGAAGCTATGAAAATAATAGGTGGTCATAGATTGTGAAGATGAAACAAGAAAAAGGATATCTAGTATATAACCCAAATCCACATGCAAAATTAAAATTGCTATGTTTTCATCATGCTGGAGGTTCGGCACTTTCGATGGTTCCTTTAGTGAGAGATTTATCTGAAGATATAGAAGTATGTTTGTTCGAATTACCTGGTAGAGGAATGACTAATGATTTACCGTTTCTATCAACATTTTGTGAGGCAAAAGAATATCTTTTTAAAACAGTATTTCATTATATTGATCGCCCAGCCGTTTTATTTGGTCATAGTTTAGGTGGACTATTTGTCTATGCTTTATCAAGTTTACTGGATGATAAAAGTCAATATATTCAAAAATTAATCATTTCAGCTGCTAGGTCCCCTATAACTGTATCTAATAATGCGACGCATCCTGAAGCTCCGTTTACGAGGCGAACGAGGGAAAGTGTCATAGCAGATATTAGAAGGCTAGGTGGAGTGCCAAATGAGCTTGAGTCTGACTCGAAGCTGTTTAATTCAATCGTTGATGTTACAGGCAGAGATTTTCATTTACTTGATACATTTAAATTCGATGACAAAGCATTTATCAACTATCCAATGGAACTTTGGCTAGGTGCACAAGATTCAGCAGTTCCTGATGAGGAAGTGAAGCTATGGGAGAAAATGACGCTCAATGACTATAAGTGTAAGTATTTTAATGGTGGTCATTTTTACTTAAGTGAGAATGAGGAGCCTGCGAAAGAATTGACAAAGGAACTCATGACTATTTATACCAACATCAAAGGAGAGGTGATTCATGCAGACTAAACTTAAACCAGGTGAAAGAAGACATTATAGGGAAATTGAACTTTGGAAAGATATTACCCAAGAGCAATGGGATGACTGGCATTGGCAATTAACGAACACTATTAAAACGTTAGATGATTTAAAGAAAGTTGTAAACTTAACTGCTGAAGAAGAAGAAGGAGTGAAAATTTCTCTACAAACAATACCTTTGAATATAACTCCTTATTATGCATCTTTAATGAATCCAGATGATGTACGATGTCCAATACGCATGCAATCTGTTCCATTATCTGCTGAAATTATGAAGAGTCACTATGATCTAGAAGATCCGTTGGATGAAGATGAAGATTCTCCTGTACCAGGTATAACTCATAGGTATCCTGATAGAGTATTGTTCTTGGTAACCAATCAATGCTCCATGTATTGTAGATATTGTACAAGAAGAAGGTTTTCTGGACAGGTGGGGATGGCAGTACCTAAAAAGCAGCTTGATAGAGCTATTGATTATATTAGGAATAATAAAGAAGTCAGAGATGTTTTATTATCGGGCGGAGATGCCTTATTAATTAATGACAAAATTCTCGAATATATTTTAAGCAGTTTAAGAGACATACCGCATGTTGAAATCATTCGAATTGGTACTAGAGCACCAGTAGTATTTCCTCAAAGAATAACGGATGATTTGTGTACGATTTTAAAGAAATATCATCCTGTATGGCTAAATACACACTTCAATACATCGATAGAATTAACCGATGAAGCGAAAGAAGCCTGTGAGAAATTGGTCAATGCGGGGGTTCCAGTTGGGAATCAATCTGTTATTCTGACAGGCATAAATGATAGCGTGCCAATAATGAAAAAATTAGTACATGATTTAGTTAAAATCCGGGTTAGACCATACTATATTTATCAGTGTGATCTGTCTGAAGGGATTAGCCATTTTAGAGCGCCTATTTCTAAAGGATTGGAAATAATTGAATCTTTAAGAGGACATACTTCTGGTTATGCTGTACCAACATTCGTAGTAGACGCACCAAACGGAGGTGGGAAGATAGCTTTACAGCCAAATTATATAATTTCTCACAGTCCTGAGAAAGTCGTTTTAAGAAATTATGAAGGGGTTATTTCTTCTTATCCAGAGATAAAGCACTATGAATCAGATACAGCCGATAGTTACTTCTCTGAAGTGTATGATTTAAAATCATACGAATCAACAGGCGTTTCAAAGCTTTTAGAGGCTGAACCTTCGAAAAGCTTAGTACCTGCAAATCTTCCGCGATATAAATTAAGAGAAAGATATAAAGAAGAGGGGGCAGAGACATTAAAGGATAAAAGAGAAAATAGAGATCTTTTAAAACAAAAGAAAATAGTACAAGCACAGAAAATAAATAAATGCTAGATAGGAGACTAGAGATGGTAAGTTTTTATGGTAGTTTATCTACAGAATTATATGATATAGATAAATATATTGGTAAAACATTTGGCGATGTAGAGTATTATTCAGAAAGGTTAGAAGGCGTTAAGGGAAAGATATTAGAGCCTGCCGTTGGTAATGGACGTATCTTAATACCTCTATTGCATAAAGGGCTAAATATTGAAGGTTTTGACCTTTCTGATGACATGTTACGATTATGCAAAAAAAATTGTGCAGAAAGAGAGCTTTCACCAAATCTATATTCATTAAATATGTGCAATTTTTCTTTGGAACAAAAATATGAGGCGATTATTATTCCGACTGGCTCGTTCCTATTATTGCATCAAAGAGAAGATTCTTTAAAAGCCTTAAAGTGTTTTTATGATCACCTAGAGGATGGAGGCCGCTTTATAGTAGATACTTTTCTTCCTGAGTCGTTTGAGAAGGGTTATGTTTCAACTAGAATATTAAAGAATCAAGACGGTGACTCTATAACGTTGGAAGAAGTATTGGTAGATGTGGACTACATTAATCAATTTACTATTACTCACAATAAATATCAGAAATGGCAAAATACGAAACTAATTGACACTGAGTTAGAAGTTTTCCCATTAAAGTGGTATGGAGTAGAAGAGTTTCGAGCAATTTTACAAGATATTGGATTTAAAGATGTTACGATTTCTGCGGATTATGAGTATAATAAATATCCAACAAATGGTTCAGAGGTATTTACGTATGAAGCTATAAAAAAATAGCAGTTAATAACGACTTTAAATTATAGAACCTCAACATAAAAAAAGGTTGTTCTTAAAGCCCTTAAAAGTTCGATTGGAGAACGATTCGTTTTCCAAATCGAACTTTTTCCTTTTCTGCTGAAAGTAGTAGGGACTTCCTATTTTCAGTAGGTTAAGGGCAACAGCATGCGATGGGGCGAGCCTTAAGGTATATCCCGTCAACCAAAACTGCCCATGATGATAGAAGGAAAAACATCTATATTAATTTAGATATTTTACAACAGACAACTTTATTTGGAAAAGAACGTATACATTTAAAAGAGGCGCCCTTATAAAACTAGAAGGCGCCTAAAACATTTGAGGTAAAAATTCCCTCATGAATCGTTGATTTTTACGTAACCATATTTTTAAAATCATACGGTGTGTTAATAATCTATGCCTTTTATTTGTCCTCGTCTTGGCCTCAATTAAGCTTTGTAGCAGAATACAAGTTTCCGTTGTATAAGCTTGAGGTTCTACGAGAACATCCAGCTTGTAATCAATTAGCCGTGCTGCCTGAATCTTTGCTAGTAAATAGGCAAATTGTGTATTCATTGCGGCATAATTTTCTTCTAATTCTAGCTCAATAAGTGAATAGAGTGTTTGTTCTATTTCAGCTTCAAGTTCTTGGAGTTGCTCATTTGATGGCTGTGTCAATACATATCACCTCTTTACACAACAAGATAACCGATAGCAGCAAATAGAATTCCAACTAGCAAGGTACTGGCAATATAGCTAATGGCTTGTCTCCATTTTTGTTGCTCTATAAGCTGTAGTGTTTCAAACCCAAACGTAGAGAATGTCGTGTAGGCTCCTAAAAAGCCTATGCCTATCAATTGCCACAACCAGTCACCGACATGCAGGGCGAATAAAAAACCAAGTGCAAAGGAGCCTGTACAATTAATAATAAAAGTTGCCCATGGATATGGATGTACAAGTAATTTTCCTAAATAGAATCTTGACAAAGCGCCAAAAATTCCCCCAATCCCGACCAAAATCATACCATGCGCCCCCTTGCAAGTCGTATCCCCAGCCATGCACCTGTTAGTCCTCCTAAAACACTTACGGCAACATAAAGTACAGCCTGTAGCCACTCATTATTTTCAAGGAGGAGCAGTGTCTCTAAGGAAAATGTCGAAAAAGTAGTAAAAGCACCACAAAAGCCAATCCCAAGTCCTACTACAATCGGTGTGCGTTTTATAAGAGTGGTGAAAAGCCATGCTAAGCAAAAGCATCCAACTATATTTATACAAAGTGTTGTATAAGGGAAACCGTTTGTGCTTGGCCAAATCAGATTAAGACCATATCGACTGATTGCGCCAAAAAATCCGCCGATGCTAACTGCTAAAAATGTCTTCAACGTAAAGACCCCTTACTAAAAATGACTATATTGAAAGTGTATCATGAGATGAAAATTTTAGAAATATTTCTTCTGTTAGCCTTCCTATAAAATGATTTCGTGTAATAATCATTTTGTTATGACCAATAGCTTTGTAAAAGAAACGAGCCTTGAGTGCTTGAATCTTGTGAAGGAACTTTCTTTCTCTTTACCCTTTTTGTTCATTTCATCCTTTTGGTCAATATAAGCGACCTAACATTTACTGTAATGTTAAAGTCAATCAACCACTTATGCCTATGCTTTCCTTTTGGTTCTTTTCAATAATTCAACGCTTTAAAGCACTAACTATTTCCTGAAAATGATAAAAAAATAACAGGGTGATAGTTGACAAATATTTCTATAGTGTGATAATCTTCAAGAACACTATAACAAATAAACCAAGGGAGGGCATGACAATGTTAATTTTATTAGTATCAAATTCAATTACAGTTACATACATTGTCCATGCCTAACGCTTATTTAAGATTGCATAAAAAGGTATGGGTTCAATCCTGCCTTTTATAAGAGACACATGCTCTTTTTAGGGTATGTGTCTTTTTTCATGCCAAAAAGGTTGTAGTGAATACTAAAAAGGAGTGTATGTATATGAGAAACACAGTACAACGAATGATTTTCAAAAAGGAATTTCTAGAAAGTGGGTAGTCATCCACAACAGCATGGAAGAAAGAAGGTTATAATGTATGTTTGATGTGTTAAGTAAATTAGGCTGGTTCTTTAAAAAATACTGGAAGCAATATACGGTTGCCATTGTGGTACTCATGATTGCCAGTGGATTAGAGGTCATTCCTCCATATTTATTAGGCTCCATTATCGATTTATTGACTGCAGGAGAAATGACACCAGCTATTTTAACAAAATATGTATTCATTTTTATTGGGATTATTATTGGGGGCTATCTATTAAATTTTGTGTGGCAATTCCGACTATTTGAAGGAGCTATAAACCTTGAGAAAATATTACGTCGAAATTTAATGCAGCATTTTTTACGCATGACCCCAACGTTTTATGAGAAAAACCGTACAGGGGATTTAATGGCACGAGCAACAAATGACTTAAATGCCGTATCCATGACAGCTGGTTTTGGCATTATGACGTTGATTGATTCAACGATTTATATGGGCTTTATCATTTTTGCGATGGGCTATATGATTTCATGGAAGCTCACATTTTTTGCGATGTTACCAGTTCCTATTATGGCCATCCTCATACAATATTTAGGTAAAATTGTTCATGAACGCTATATGAAGGCTCAAGACGCTTTTGGTGAGCTGAACGATAGTGTACTGGAATCTGTTGCTGGAGTTCGAGTGGTGCGCGCCTATGTGCAGGAAAAAAAGGATGAGGCTAATTTTGCGGATATGAGTGAGATTGTGTATGCCAAAAATATTCATACAGCTAAAATTAATGCATTATTCGGCCCGATTACGAAAGTCGGAACAGGTATTAGCTATGTTGTAGCACTCGGTTACGGGGCTCATTTAGTGGCGATAGAGGCAATGACGGTTGGGCAACTGGTCACATTTAATGTGTATTTAGGATTAGCGGTTTGGCCAATCTTTGCGATTGGAGAGCTCATCAATGTTATGCAGCAAGGGAATGCCTCACTGGATCGTGTGCAGGAAACATTGAACTATGATGCAGATGTTCAAAATATTCCGAATCCACAAATGATTGCGACACCTAATGCAATTGGTTTTGATGCTTTAACATTCCAATATCCAATGAGTCAGGTGAAAAACTTACAGCAAATTTCACTTGCCCTGAAAAAAGGTCAAACGCTGGGCATTGTCGGCAAGACGGGTGCGGGAAAAACAACCTTCCTTCGCCAATTATTGCGAGAGTATCCAATCGGACAGGGGCAGCTTTCCATTGACGGTATCGACATCACCTCTCAAACCAAGGAGCAGATTCTTGATTGGATAGGCTATGTGCCGCAAGATCATGTGCTATTCTCACGTACTATTCGTGAAAATATATTATTTGGGAAAGAAGATGCGACACAAGCTGAATTACAGCAGGCGATTCGTGCCGCATATTTTGAAAAAGATTTAGAAAATTTACCAATGGGCCTTGAAACACTTGTTGGGGAAAAAGGTGTATCTCTTTCAGGCGGTCAAAAACAACGTGTATCTATTGCTCGTGCACTGATTAAAGATCCTGAAATTTTAATGCTTGATGATTCGCTTTCGGCTGTCGATGCCAAGACAGAGGCAAGAATTATTGAAAATATTCAGCGTGAACGTCATGGGAAAACGACGATTATTACTACGCATCGCCTATCTGGTATTCAGCATGCGGATGTTATCATCGTGTTGGATGATGGACAAATCGTAGAGCAGGGAACACATGAGGAACTTCTTTCGCAACAAGGATGGTATAAAGAGCAATTTGACCGTCAGCAGCTAGAAGGGGGTGCCTCATGAGTACGAGTCAACGTTTAACACGCTATGCGATGCATTTTAAAAAGCCGATATTACTAGGCTTATTCTTCCTTACAATCGCCGTATTTACGGAGCTTGTTGGGCCATTTATTGCTAAGCATATTATTGATAATTACATGACAATTGGTCATATTGAAATCAAACCGATTACATGGCTACTACTCGTTTATTTACTGTTAGCCATTGCAACGGCTATATTACGCTATTTTATGTATATCTATTTACAAATTGGTGCAAACCGCGTCATTCAAAAATTACGTAAGGATGTTTTTGAGCATATTCAAACTTTACCAATTCAGTATTTCGATAATTTACCAGCAGGTAAAATTGTTGCGCGTGTAACAAATGATACAGAAGCGGTGCGTAATTTATATGTACAGGTGCTATCCAATTTTGTTACGAGCTTTATTTCCATCATTGGTGTATATATCGCACTCTTTATTTTAAACTGGAAAATGGCAATGCTAGCTTTAACGATGATTCCTATTGTTTACGTATGGATGATTTTGTATCGAAAATTTGCCTCAAAGTATAATGATGTCATTCGTACAAAAATCGCTGACATTAATGCCATGATTAATGAATCCATTCAAGGCATGACCATTATTCAGGCATTCCGTCGTGAGCAGCAAATGACGAAGGAATTTGATGACATGAATAATGAGCATTATGCATACGAACGTAAGCTATTAGTGCTCGATTCAGCCACATCCTTTAACCTTGTGAATACGTTAAGACTAATTATGTTTACGGTCTTTATTTTCTATTTTGGTACGCAATCATTTACAGCAACCCAAGTGGTTTCAGCGGGTACTTTGTATGCGTTTGTCGATTATTTAACAAAGCTATTTAATCCAATTACGAACATCGTGAACCAATTTTCTCAGCTTGAGCGTTCTCTAATTGCTGGGAAACGTGTTTTCGAGGTGCTAGATACAGACGGTGAGCCTGTCTCTGAAAAAAGCCTCCAACGATATAAAGGCAATGTCGTTTTCGAGGATGTTTCCTTTGCTTATAAAGACAATGAATACGTGCTGAAAAACCTATCATTTGAGGCACATCAAGGTGAAACGATTGCCTTAGTTGGTCATACGGGCTCTGGAAAAAGTTCCATTATGAACTTGTTATTCCGCTTCTATGACCCATCAAAAGGCAAAATTACCATTGATGGCATTGATATCACCTCTGTTCCTCGTCAAACGATGCGTGAACATATGGGAATAGTGCTACAGGATCCTTACTTATTTACAGGTACGATTGCTTCAAATGTCGGCTTAAACAACCCTAATATATCATCCGAAAAAATAGAAGCTTCTTTAAATGCTGTAGGAGGCGAACGGGTTTTATCGAACTTACCTAATGGTTATGATGAGCCAGTGATTGAGAAGGGTAGTACGTTATCCTCAGGGCAACGTCAGCTGATTTCGTTTGCGCGGGCACTTGCCTTTGATCCAGCGATTTTAATTTTAGATGAAGCGACATCGAATATTGATACGGAAACGGAAGAAATTATTCAGCATGCAATGGATGTCCTGAAAAAAGGACGAACAACATTTATTATTGCCCATCGACTGTCTACGATTAAAAATGCCGATCGTATCCTTGTACTTGATCGAGGACAAATTATAGAGAATGGCACGCATGATGAACTGCTAGCACTTGGCGGTATTTATAACAAAATGTATCAAATGCAAGCGAATTCCTTACAATAAAATCTATGGAAAGAGGCTGGGACAGAACTCGATTATTTTGAAAAATAGCGAAAATGGATATTAATTTTTCTTCCTCACTGAGTTAAATACTCCTTCCTAAATCAAAAAAATACTAGACCAAATGTATCGTGGTCTAGTATTTTTTCTTTTTGTCCCAGCCTCTTTCCTATTTAACTTACATACGGAAAGATATTGACAAAAAACAACAGAACGGACAGCACTACAGCAACGCCACCCCCTGCTATGAAAAGCTCAAATAACCAGTAGGTTACATTATCATGCCAAGAAAAAGCAATAGTAAACCAACATTGCAAAACCAGAACTGTGCTTTGGCGAGATTTGTCTTCGCGGCATCTTTATTAGTCGAATAAATTGAACCAATAAATCTAGTAGTCTTCCAACTTACCACACCGATACGTGTCGTTTTCCATTGAAGCTGAACGGTATCGTGCATAAACAAGCCGAAAGCTAAACCAATAAATATATTACTGAAATCTCTCCCCGTATAGCATCCATTATGCACAGCTCCCTTTTTGTTGTATTTTTTCGGTAAACTGAAATATTTAGTAGAAATTTTTTTAATATGTAAACTTTTCATTGAGCTCTGCGTTGTATAGGCAGAAGGGAGGTAGACATGGTAAATCAATCAATGAATGAGTTTCTGCAGCAAGTAGGATCTCTGCTCTACCGTTATTTGAGAAAACGTGGATTAGCCCATGAGGATGCAGAAGATATCGTCCAAGATACATGTTATAAATTTTTATTACATAAAAATGGGATTCAGTCAGACAAAGTAATGAGTTGGTTATATCGTGTGGCAACCAATCAATTTTATGATCTCAAAAGAAAAGAAAAGCGTCATCCAACAACAGAATTTGATGAAGTTCAATTGACTTCATTGATTCATATTCCTGATATTCAGGTTCTAAAAAGGGAGAAATTAAAGGATATACGAGACACACTTGAAACGCTATCCATCTTGCATCAGGAATTATTAATCCTGAAATATGAGTTAGGATTATCGTACAAAGAAATTTCTGCCTTAATGAATAAAAATGAAAACACACTAAAAACGCATGTCAGACGTGCTAAAGAAGAATTTACTAAACGATTTAAGGGGGATATCCATTATGAATAAAGAACAAAATGATTTTTTGTTTGATGAAAAACAGACGAAAAAAATAATGAGAAAGGCGAAGTTTTGGTCCACAATAAAAATTATTAGCATAACACTCATCGTTACACCCATTGTTCTAATAGTATTGTGGTATGGTCTTAGGCATTTATCGTTAAATAGTGCTCAAAAAGTAATGGATGACATTCATTTATTTAACGAAATAAGTGCTCCAAATATTCAAATTAGTAATCAGATATATGACTATAATTTGTTTGGAGGCAAAATAAAAACAACAACATATAAGGTACTTGGAGATCAGCATAGACCATATATTTGGAAGCCTATCGAAAGTGATTATAATCTATTTGGAACGCTTACACGAAGTTACGGCTCTAGCTCCATCCAAATAGAAAGTTCAGAATCACTAGCAGAAACAAATCAATTCGAACGGTTTAATGACTACACTGGTGATCGAGAAATGTTTTTTTATCATCCAAAGATTTCATACGATAATTATCAAGATAGTATCAGCCAACTGAATCAATTGGAAAAAAATACCTCAATAGAACTAGCAATTTCTTTTGACAATGCATATAGTTTTGATGAGATTAAAAGCAAGTTACCTATTGATGTACAAGTAGATTGGTGGTGGGTGGATACCTTTACAGAGGATACCATAAATTTTTTGAAGCAAGGACAGAATACGATTGCAGCCAATTATCCGTACATTTATGGGTTTCAATCAGAGCAATCAAAACCAAAAGCTCGACGTTCTTCAAGTGACGAGGTTGACACCTTTATTCGAAACATTGAGCTTCTTCGTAAAAGCAAGAACTTCGAATGGGAAACAAACCAGGTTTATCAAGCTTTAATAGGGGAAAAAGGAACCATTGATAAAAGTGATGTGAAAATGATAGGGGCAGTAGTTACGGGCACACCAGAGCAATTAGAGTCATTACAAGGACAAGCATACATTAAAGGGTCTATATTTGGTGTAATATCAAATCAGAAATAGAAGTTTTGAAAAGAGTAATCGGCACTATCTTGCAGGAAAGATCAATTTTAGAAAAGCCTATTTTGGATTAACCTTTCTCCAAAATAGGCTTTTCTTTTTATTCGATTAACAAAAAATAATAGCTAGTTGAATGATTATTAAGCGATAGTAGTGACGGATTAATAAAGGTAAAGTAATTTAGTTTAAAATTAAATAGTTTAATGTTAATCTAAATTAGAGTGAAAGAAAAGGAGATGTGTTAGCGATGGGTAAACTACAAGACAAAGTGGTTATCATTACTGGGGGAGCAGGCGGTATCGGTAGTGGGATGGCAAAAGCAATGGCAAAGGAAGGGGCTGTCGTTACAATTGTTGATTTAAATGCAGAGGCGGGTGAGGTAATGGCAAAAGAATTGCAAGAAATCTCACCAAAATCTATGTTTTTGCAGGCGAATTTAATGGAACGCGATCAATTACCAAAAATTATTGATACAGTCGTAGAAAAATACGGTAAACTAGATGTGCTAGTTAATAACGCTCATGCTGCGAAACAAGTTACAATAGAAGAAACAACACAGGCAGATCTTGATTTATCGTTTGGGACAGGTTTTTATCCAACCTTCTATTTAATGCAAGCAGCACTCCCACATTTAAAAGAAACGAAGGGCAATATTATTAACTTTGCATCTGGGGCAGGTATTCAAGGCCATGAGACACAGGCAGCTTATGCTGCAGCTAAGGAAGCAATCCGCGGTATTTCTCGTGTTGCCGCAAATGAATGGGGACGTTTTGGTATCAATGTCAATATCATTAGTCCACTTGCGGATTCACCAGGTGTACAGGCATGGGCAAAAGCACAACCAGAATATTATGAAGCGGTTAGAAGTAAAATTCCACTTGGTCGTTTTGGTGATATTGAGCAAGATATCGGTCGAGTAGCTGTTTTCTTAGCTTCTGACGATTCCCAATACATCACGGGTCAAACGATTATGGTGGATGGAGGTTCACTAATGCTTCATTAGTTCGCGGCGTTCGAGGAGGATTTTTTTGAAACAGACAAATATTTTTAAACTCATTCATATGATTGAACAGGTGAATAATGCCAATATTATACGCTTTACAAAAGCGTTTCCATATCCTTTAGGAATTTCACCGATTTTAGTGTTAAACGAACTACATGTTAAAGGCCCTCAAAAACAAGCAGAATTAGCTGAAACCATTGGCTATACGAAAGGTGCTATGACAAGCATTGCAGAAAAATTGGTTAAGCTTGGATTAGCGGAAAGACTTTATGATCCATCTGACCGTCGCACCATTCGCTTGCAAATTACGGAAGAGGGGAAAGTAGCTTTGGCGAAGGCTCAATCCATCGGGAAAGAGGTCTTTGTACAGCTTTTTGAAGTATTAGATGACAAGGAAATTGCCCAATATTTGCTGATTCAAGAGAAATTAGTACAGGGAATTCAACAGAAAAATGACTAGCTAATTATCAACTCGCCTCTAAGAAATTTTATAGAGGTGAGTTGATTTTTTGCTGGATATTTATATTAATGTCATAGGTGGTGGAAGTCTATGGCTTTGAACGGATAGGATACTCAAACTGAAGGATAGAACTCAATATGTGAAGGATAAAACGGGAAAACTAGTGGATAGAGCGCACCTTTTGCCCGATAGAATGGCTTTGAACGGATAGAATTACTCAAAGTGAAGGATAGAACTCAATATGTGAAGGATAGAACGGGAAAACTAGTGGATAGAGCGCACCTTTTGCTCGATAGAATGGCTTTAAACGGATAGAATACTCAAACTGAAGGATAGAATTCAATATGTGAAGGATAGAACAGGAAAACTGGTGGATAGAGCGCACCTTTTGCCTGATAGAATGGCTTTGAACGGATAGGATACTCAAACTGAAGGATAGAACTCAATATGTGAAGGATAAAACGGGAAAACTAGTGGATAGAGCGCACCTTTTGCTCGAATAGAATCACTCTAAACAGATAGGGCCCCCGAACTCAATATTTTGTTTAAAATCTAATTGTAAAATAGTTGAATTTATTGAAAATTGTCCAGCTTCATTTTATAATCAAGATACGGTTCTATTATAGAGACAATCGAGGTGTGAAATGACATTAAAAACATTGGATAACTCATTGGAGGTTTTAAAATATTTTAATAAAGAAAATCCTACATGGGGTGTGCGTGAATTAGCAAAGGAGATGAATATTAGTCATTCTATTATTTATCGAATTTTAGTTACATTCGAGAGTCATGGATTTCTGATTCAAAATCCTGAGACAAAAAAATATGAATTAGGGCTTCGTTTTTTAGAGTATGGTCAGATGGTGAAAGATAAATTAAATCTTTCTGATTTTGTTTTGCCAATTATGAAAAATCTTGCAGAAACCATTAAAGAGTCGGTATTTCTAACATGGCTAGATGGCAAAGATGGCGTCACCGTGGAAATAGCTGAAGGCTCTCAAACAATTAAGTTTTCGGTGTCAATGGGCACACGAACACCACTACATATTGGGGCTTCTTGTAAAGTCATCATGGCCTATCTACCTGAGGATCGGAAGAAGGAGATTATGGAGCATGGTATGAAAAGATTAACCCCAGAAACGATTACTGACCCCGAAGAAATGATAGCCGATTTAGAAAAAATTCAACAACAAGGCTGGTGCTTCTCGACGGGGGAATATGCTCATTCTGTTTTTGGGCTTGGTGTACCTCTTTTTAACAGCAAAAAAGAAGTAATTGCTTCTTTAACGATTGCAGGACCTATTTATCGTAAACCAACAGAGGAAAAGTTACCTGAAATGGTGAATATTCTTCAATATGGAGCGATGAATATTCAACGTTATTTCGATCAGTATAGCTTTAAGCTGTATCATGAATAAGCTTGAAACAAGGCTCAAGATAGTTAATATCTATCTTGGGCCTTTGCTCTGATTTCCTTCATGAACGATACAGCCGTGTCTATTTCTTCAAACGTATTAAAATAATGTGGGGAAAAACGAGCCATTTGACTAATCTTATTACGTTCCATAATGGTATTGGCCATAAATGTGCCAGCCTCAATAATGACCCCACGTTCTGCTAATTCATTCGTTAGCTCATCTGGAGAAATCCCTTCTATATTAAACGGCGTAATGGATAATCGATGTGCACTATTTTGTGGACCATATAACACAATACCTGGGATGGTTGAGAGCTGTTCTACTAAATAGTTTGTTAATTGTTGTACTCTTTCATAAATAGAGTGAATACCAATAGCGTTGGCATAGTCAATCGCTGCTCCCAATCCCAAAATACTTGGGATGATTGGACAGCCTGGCTCAAAACGTTTCGCTGTTTCTAAAAAAGAATACTCATCGTTTTGATAATCCCACTGGGTACTACCCCAGCCAATCATAATAGGTGTGAGTGCTGAAATAAGCGCTTGGCGCACATATAAAATACCTGAACCCTCAGGGCCGCGCAACCATTTTCGGCCACAGGCAACTAAAAAGTCACAGCCAAGCTCTGCAACATGTATCGGTGTTAAACCAACAGTTTGATTGGCATTAATCAATGTTAATACATGGTGTTGCTGTGCCAGCTGACAAATTTCCTTGGCGGGCTGGAGTGCACCAGCAGCATTGGACATATGGGCAAAGGCAATCAATCTTGTGTGTGGCGTGATGAGTTGCTCCAGCTCTTGTAAATCTACTAGATACTCCGCATTAGTTTTCAAAACTTTTAACTGAACACCTTGTTGCTGAAGGGCAAGCCAAGGCACATAGTTACTTAACATTTCTGTATCGAGCACAATGACCTCATCACCTTGTTCCCATTGCAAGCCCCCTGCTATATAATTAATAGCCATTGAACCGTTTGGCACAAAGGCAATTTCTTCTTTTTTGGCGCCGATAAATAATGCGCTTTTCTCTCGTATACGCTCTACCTGTGCATATATTTCTTGACGAAAAGAGGGTAAGTAGGGACCAATACTCGCTTGTTTTTGAAGATAGCTAGTCATTACATCCACTACTGGCTGGGGCATGGCAGAAGCAGCAGCCGTGTTTAAATAAATATAGTGCTCTAGTAGCGGCATATCTTTTTGTATTTTCATCATATTTAACATTGTGCGCACCAGCCTTATAAAATGATTAATTCTTTCGGATAGGTCATTAAATTCTTATAACCATTTTCTGTAACAATTAAATTATCCTCGATACGAACACCGCCGACATCCTGAACGTAGATACCTGGCTCCACTGTAAATGCCATACCAGGTTTTAATACTAGCTGATTACGCTGCATGATATAAGGTTCCTCATGTGCACTTAAACCAATACCATGGCCAAGTCGGTGTGTGAAATTGTCACCATAGCCTGCGGCGTGAATAATGCCTCTTGCTATAGCATCAATGTCATGTGCTGTCATGCCTGGTTTGATCGCTTCTATTGCCGTTTCATTGGCTTGTTTAACAATGCTGTAAATCGTTTTTAAAGTTGGAGAAATCTCCCCTAAAGCTACCGTTCTAGTCATATCTGCCACATAGCCCTTATAAATGGCCCCAAAGTCTATGACGATCAATTCGCCTGTCTCTATTTTTTTCATGCTTGCTCTGCCGTGGGGAAGCGCTCCTCGGTAGCCTGATGCCACAATGGTTCCAAAAGGTGTTCCCTCTGAACCACGTCGTCTCATTTCATATTCTAATTGTGCAGCGACTTCCATTTCTGAAACACCAGCTCGTATCGTTGGCAAAGTTGCTTCAAGACTTTCTTCTGCAATTTGTACAGCCTGTCGCATCAAGGCTATTTCATGATGCTCTTTTTTCATACGGAGTTCACGAATGGATTCACCGATGTCACATAAATTGTTATATGTAAGGTGTTCGATTGCTTTTTGTTCCTTTACGTGCATCGTGTCAAATTCCACACCAAGTGTTTGCGACGCTCCCAGCTCTTTTTTTAATTGCCAGATGGCCTGTGTCGGTCCCTCTTCATCTGAATAAGATACGATAGCATTCGCACACTCCGTATCAACTTTTGTTAGTTCTACTTGTGGTACTAGAAAATATAATTGATTGTTAGCCGTGATAGCCACTAACGTTAAGCGCTCACTTTGCTTTAACTGGAGACCTGTAAAATAAGACATATTCGACCCAGGTACAAGAATCGCCACATCAATTTGCTGTTGCTGCATATAGGAAACTAGTTTCTCTCTTCTATTTTGAAACATAGGGTCATTCCTCCTAAAATAAGTTATATTAATTGTTTCTATTATAGATACAGTGTATCTTAAGATTATATATTAATAATAATGAATTTTCAATAAATAAAGTGGATGTCAGCCTAATAGGTGGCTCTAATAGGAAGGGAATTTACAAATGAGGGAATAGTATGCTGTTAATTTAGTAAATACTAGTGTACGTCTTTTTTTCGTCCATTATGCATATAAGTAGACTAGATAAACTTTTTTCCAACTTAATACGTCAAAAAGAGGGGCAAAATTGTTAAGCAAGAAAGGACTAATGTATGGAAAAAAATATGAAACGCTCAAAAGAGAAAAAGAGCAAGAAAAAATTATGGCTGTGGATAGTCGGTAGCCTACTAGCAATATTTTTAATTTTTATAGGTGCTGCTTACTTTACCATCCAAAAAACTATGAATAAAATAAATACACCACTTATTCAAACAACTGATGCTGCACAACTCGAAGAAAAAACAGTGATCAAAAAAGAACCATTCTCGGTTCTCATGCTTGGGGTCGATGAACGAAAAGATGATAGCGGCCGTTCCGATACTATGATTGTGATTACTGTGAATCCTGAAAAACAGACAATGAAAATGCTTAGTATTCCCCGTGATACACGTACAGAAATTATTGGTCATGATACCGTTGATAAAATTAATCATGCCTATGCCTTTGGTGGCGTTCCGATGGCTGTAGATACAGTGGAAAATTTTCTAAATATACCTATTGATTATTATGTGTTTATTAATATGGAGGGTTTTCTACAAATTATTGACACGCTTGGGGGCGTAACCATCAATAATGATATGGATTTAACTTTTGATGAATATCATTTCCCAGAGGGAGAAATTACGTTAGACGGTAATGAGGCACTGATTTTTTCACGTATTCGTTACGAAGATCCGCGCGGTGATTTTGGTCGCCAAATTCGTCAGCGCCAAATTATTGAAGCTGTAATGAAAAAAGCTTCTACACCATCTACGTTATTAAAAGCAACAGATATGCTGAATGTTCTAGGTGATAATGTGCGTATGAACTTTTCTGTCAAGGATCTTATTCAGCTGCAAGGTCTTTATAAAAAGATGGATGCAGATATTGAACAGTTGTCATTTGACGAGGGGGATGGTCAAAGGATTAACCATATTTGGTACTACATTCCGAATGAGACAGAGCTTGAAGAAATACAAATAGATTTAAAAAATCATTTACAAAAAAGTAAGTAAGTTAGCTACAACTTTGGGCCATGAAGGGAGGGAGATGAATGAATGGGAGGACCCAGGTGCTTAGGTATACAGCACTGAATCATTGCATGCAAAGCTATGTACCTAAACGTAAAGTGCGAAAAAATCCAGTCCAATCAGCGATAAGAGGCCTACAAGTATTGTGTTTAAAATTGTTTATGTAAGAGATAAAAAATCATTCAGGTAGGGCGCATGCCTAGTTGAATGATTTTTTTATGGCTTCATCAATCATTTTCCAATATTTCTTGAAATATCAGAAAATTAAGTGTATACTGACATTAGAAATGGTTAAAGGAGTGATTGTGATGATTATAGGCACAATTTTATTAGCATTTGCATTACCAGTGGGTATCGTATTAGCAGCAGATTTATTAAACGAGCAGCGTCACTCTACTACACTATCTAACCATTCATAATGACCAAACAACTAAAACGTTCATTTTTAGACAATGCTACCTTGTAGCCTTGTCTATTTTTTATGTTATTTCAGCAGGTATCACAGGTTCATTTTTACTCGTCAGCATGAAAAAATCTGGACGCAATTATACGAAAGCTTAGTCGATAAATTGGTAACTATTTATGTGATTCATTCGTCAATAGTATAGAGAAAATGTTATACTATATAAAAAAACAGTATCGGGGAATGAGCATGCAAGAGGAAAAAACATCTAATTTTAAAAAAGAAATACTATCCTACATTAAAATTATTGTCATTACAGCAGTTGTCGTTTTTGGCTGTAAGCAATTTTTATTTGCGCCGATCAAAGTGCAGGGAGCATCGATGTATCCGACGTATCATGATAAGGATATTATTATTGTAAGTAAAACAAGTAAAATCGAACGTTTCGATCAAATTGTTTTCCAATCACCTGTAGAGGATGAGTTATATATTAAACGTGTAATTGGTCTTCCAGGAGATAAAGTCGAAATGAAAGATGATGTATTGTATGTCAATGGCAAAGCGTACAAAGAAGATTATGTCAATCGCCAAACAGAGGATCCTAATCAATTACGCATTACGGAAAACTTTACGTTGGAACAATTAGTGAATGAACAAGAAGTGCCAAAGGGAATGTTTTTTGTGCTTGGTGACAATCGCCTAAAAAGTAGTGATAGTCGCCATTATGGTTTAATTTCCGAGGATGCAGTTTACGGTGAATCAAAATTAATACTATATCCATTTAGCCATTTTCATATTGGTTCAAAATGATGAAAAAGAGGTCACTCCCTTGAGTAGCCTCTTTTTAATTTTGGGGTAAATCTGTACAGCTTTTATACGTGGGATAATAGACACAAATTCTTGAGTTTTCAACGGTTTCTTTAATGGGCGACGGCCTACTTTTTGCTGGAGAATGGATTGCTGGTTCTTCAATCGTGAACTCTTCTACTACTAATTCTACGCCATAAAATAGTATTAAAAAATAGCAAACAAATCCTACTATGCGCAAACAATCACCTCTTAAAATAGTTATTGTATGTTAATATGTATGGTCAAATTCGTCGAAATATAAGCAGAAATTCAAAATTTTCTCTCGATTCCACGGTTTTATGATGGCGTTCATTCTATGAAAAAAATCTATTGTCAATGAAATTTTGATGTGCTACTATAGCTAAAGTAAATATTTGATCTGTATAACCTCAATAATATGGATTGAGGGTCTCTACCAGGAACCATAAAATCCTGACTACAAAACTTTGCTTCATTTTTGTAGTCAGGATTTTTTTATTATGTTTTAAAAGAATCTCCTATAAAAATGGAAGTGTAATGAAAGGGAGATTACGATGAATTGGAGAGTTTATATTCTTGCAGTGACAACCTTCGCAGTAGGGTTAGTTGAATTAATTGTTGGTGGAATCCTGCCAAATATTGCAGAGGATTTACATGTATCATTAGCAACAGCAGGACAATTAATCACAATTTTTGCACTGGTTTATGCGATTTCTGCGCCAGTCTTACTATCCTTGACAGCCAAGGTGGAACGGAAGCGCTTATTCCTTATTTCTTTATTTATTTTCACGTTAGGGAATCTAATGACCTTCTTTAGTACAACGTTCATCATTGTGCTAATTGCTCGTATTTTCACAGCGATGAGTACAGCGTTAGTCATCGTATTATCATTAACGATTACTACTAAAATCGTAGAGCCTCGCCACCGTGCCAAAGCATTAGGGCTTGTTTTTATGGGCGTAAGTTCCGCGCTTGTAATCGGTGTGCCAATGGGTATTTTTATTACAGAAGCGTTTGGCTGGCGTGCTGTATTTTTAGGTATTAGTATCCTGTCAACGATTTCAATGGTTTTAATTGCCTTATTGCTTGAAAAAATGCCAATCGGAGAAGTAGTGCCACTGAAGGCACAAATCAAATCATTGGCGAATTTGAAAATCCTAACAGCACAGTTAACTACGCTGTTTATGTTAGCGGGTCATTACATGCTCTACGCTTATTTAACACCATTTTTAGTAGAAGCATTTGATCTGAGTGCCTCATGGATTAGTATTTGCTACTTAATTTTCGGTATTGCCTCTGTTAGCGGGAACGCTATAGGAGGCTGGGTGAGTGATAAAATTGGCACAAGCAAGGCTATTATTTTAATCGTCTCTGCCTTTGCCATTGTGTTATTTACTATTCCTTATACAGTTATTGCCCTGCCACTGTTTTTAGTATTTACGGTTTTATGGGGGGCGTTGAGCTGGGCTTTGACACCACCATTACAAAATTATTTAATTCAGGCAGATCCTCAATCATCTGATATTCAGCAAAGCTTAAATACAGCTGCCCTGCAAATCGGGATCTCCATCGGATCAGCAGTAGGAGGCGCTATGTTTGCTTGGACAGGGTCCGTTATGCACTTAGCAAGCTTTGGTACGATTCTAGTTCTCTGTGCATTAGCTTGTGCCATCTTCTCTATCAAAAGAGCACCTCTTGGTCAGGAGCAGCACGTAGATTATTCATCAGCACATCATAACTCGTAATAGAACAACTGCCTGTAAGGTATTGGGAAAGCCATCCCAATACCTTTTTTTGAATCTATTTTCGAATCGTTTCAAAAATTAAATTCTCTATGGTTTCTTAGCATACTCCAATTCTCTATGGAATAGATTGTTGTAGTTAATGAATTTACAGACTTGAGGAGTTTGAGATTTAAGTGTAAATACTACTTTTTAAAGGAAACCTTCAAATCTTGTAAATGGAAGGAGAACCCAATGACTGAATATCATCAACAATCATCTGCTGAAGTCATGAAAATATTGAACGTCACCACACAAGGCTTGACCGATGATGACGTCAAAAAAAGACAACAAATCTATGGCTATAATGTATTAGAGGAAGGGAAAAGAACAAGTACATGGGCTGTTTTCATGGGTCAATTTAAAGATTTATTGGTCATTATTTTACTCGTTGCGGCCTTCGTTTCCTTTCTACTAGGAGAAGTGGGAAGCACCATTGTGATTATGATCGTGGTCATTTTAAATGCTATTTTAGGCACGGTGCAGCATGTGAAGGCAGAGCAGTCACTAGATAATCTGAAAGCATTGACCTCTCCGATTGCCAAAGTCATGCGTAATCATCAACTAGTGGAGATTTCTTCTGAAGAAATTGTGGTAGGCGATCTTCTGATGTTGGAGGCAGGCGACTACATCAATGCGGATGGCAGGCTACTGGAAAGCCATAATTTACACATCAATGAAAGCTCGCTCACAGGCGAATCGATTGCTGTAGCAAAAAGTACGGACCCTATTCGGAAAAATAATGTAACGATTGCGGATAAGAAAAATATGGTGTATTCAGGAAGCTTTGTGACTAATGGACGTGGCATCGTGATGGTTACTGCGATCGGAATGCAGACCGAAATCGGAAAAATTGCGAATTTACTCGATACGGCCAAGGAGAAGAAAACACCATTACAAATTAGTCTTGATCAATTCGGTGAAAAATTAGCACTAGGCATTACCCTAATTTGTTTAGCTATTTTTACGATTGACCTTATTCGAGGAAGGGCCTTAGTGGAATCCTTTATGTTTGCTGTATCCCTTGCTGTTGCAGCGATCCCAGAGGCATTGAGCTCCATTGTGACCATTGTATTAGCTTTTGGCACCCAGAAAATGGCGAAGGAAAATGCGATCATCCGCAAGCTTTATGCTGTTGAAAGCTTAGGAAGTGTATCGGTTATTTGCTCTGATAAAACGGGTACCTTAACCGAAAATAAAATGGTCGTACAGGAAGTTTTCGTCGACCAGAAAAAGATTCCACACGATTGGCTGAATCCAACGAACCCAGTGGAAAAAGAGCTGATGGTAAAAGCGCTTCTATGTAGTGACGCTGTCGAGCGTGAGCAAAAAGAAATTGGTGACCCTACAGAAATTGCCCTCGTGAAATTAGGGAAACAATATGGTTTAGATGAATTGACAGTTCGCGAGCAATATCCTCGACTGGCTGAAATTCCATTTGATTCAGCGAGAAAGCTCATGAGTACTGTTAATCAGATGGACAAGCAACCTATCATGATTACTAAAGGGGCTTTAGATGTACTTTTACCAAAAGTGACACGAATCAAAACAACAACTGGTATTTTTGAGATGACTGCGCAGCATCGCCAGAAAATTGAAGCAGTGAATCGTGATTTTTCTATGAATGGTTTAAGGGTGTTAGCTATTGCTTATAAGGAGGTATTGCCTCTACAAAAAGTCGATACAAGAGCTGAACGAGATTTAATCTTTGTTGGCTTAGTAGCGATGATGGACCCTCCAAGAAAAGAGTCGAAAGAGGCTGTGGAAAGCTGTATAAAAGCAGGTATTAAGCCCGTCATGATTACAGGGGACCATAAAATTACAGCAACAGCTATCGCTCAACAAATTGGTATTTTACAAAATCCAGCAGAAGCTATAGAAGGACATGCACTCGAAGGTTTAACCGATCAAGAGCTACAAGAAAAAATACATGATTATTCTGTGTATGCTCGTGTTACACCAGCACAAAAAATTCGAATTGTCAAAGCCTGGCAGGATAAAGGGCATGTTGTCGCCATGACAGGGGATGGTGTCAATGATGGGCCAGCCCTGAAACAAGCCGATATTGGTGTAGCAATGGGCGTGACAGGCACAGAGGTTGCGAAAGATGCCTCGTCCATGATTTTAACTGATGATAATTTTTCGACGATTGTCAAGGCAATTGCCAATGGTCGTAGCATCTATACGAATATTAAAAATGCGATTCTGTTTTTATTATCAGGAAATGCGGGTGCTATTTTTGTCGTGTTATATGCCACTGTTTTAGGCTTACCTGTTCCTTTTGCACCTGTGCATCTATTATTCATTAACCTATTGACAGATAGTCTACCAGCAATCGCAATCGGTTTAGAGCCAAATAATAAGAAAACAATGAAGGACAAGCCTAGAAATATCCATACTCCTTTATTAAATAAAGCCTTTACAACACAAGTAGTGCTTGAAGGTATATTAATCGCCATTTCCACCATTATTGCGTTTCAAATCGGTTTATCGACAGGTGATACGTTAACAGCCAGCACAATGGCCTTTACCACATTATGCCTATCAAGATTAGTGCATGGCTTTAACTCCAGATCCAAACAATCAATCTTTGCTATTGGCGTATTTTCGAATAAATATACTTGGCTTGCCTTTATCATCGGTGTATTTAGCTTACACATTGTCTTGTTTATGCCAATGCTCACAACAGTTTTTGAGGTAGCTCCATTAACGACAGCTCAGCTAGGCTTTATTTATAGCTTATCGGTATTACCATTCCTAGTGAACCAATGGTATAAGCTACTGTTCGTGAGAAATCGATAGTAGGTCAAAAAAGAAGCTTCCGTTAGATAAAACGGATGCTTCTTTTTAGCTTTGAGGTGCTACTATCCAACCTTTACGCTTACTGAGGTCAATCAATTTTGCCCCTAATAGTGCATAACGCATATGAAGTTCACCATATTTAGTTAAGTGGAGCTTTTTTACTGACAAATCCAGTGCTTGGCTTACAGCAATTAAAGATGAGGCAATATTCATGGATAAAATAGCACTAATTTCGCCATCATTAATAGCCGATTTTCCACGAAGATCCGTTAGTTTCATCTTACTGTACTCGATTGCTGTAGTGGGTGCCAACATGCCATTTTCCTTTAATAATAATGTCAACTGCTTATTTTCCTCTTTTAAACATTGAATAAACTCCAAGATCATGATTTTTAAATGTTTATCACGTGTATGCTTAAAAAAGGCATGGCTTGAAGCAATATAGCTTTGATTGACACCAAGCTGTGACCAAAGCTTGAAAATTTCCTTAAATTGTAACGATGCTAGATTGTCCTTTATCATTATGGCACTTCCTAACTCTTAGTTTATCTAAGATTAGGATGGACAGGAAATGACATTCTATTCATCTTTTACAATAAAAGTTTACTAACGAGCCTTTAATAATAGGTGCCATAAGGAGACATGTGAGGATTAGGGTAGCGATATGGATAAGGGTATGGACATGGCTTCATGTAGTGCTGCGGCATTGTTTGTTTTGACGGAGTTTGATCGGTTGCTGACTGGACACGATGACAGCCTTTTGGTGGTCCGATATAAGTGGATGGAACAATCGGTGCAATTGTTTTCTTCCATTGTTCTTCATCTAAACAATACGTATGCGCCATAATATTTGCTGGTGTAAATTTCAATATATCGGAACCTAAAATGACCTCTGGCGTTGGTGCATCAAAAATCGCAAGTAAATGAGTATTATCTGCTGTTGCTATTTCATAATGCCACCAGCCTTGCGGTATATTGGCAACTTGCCCAGGTCTAATGGGATAGTTTTGTATTTTCTTTGTAAAGGGATTCAAGATGGAAACCGTCGCTGCCCCAGCGATACAATAGACGAGCTCAGCGGCATTTTGATGGTAGTGTGGCTCAACGATATTTTCTTTACTCAAAAAAATATCGAGTAAAGATGTATTTTCTACTGTATTTAATTGTTCCACACTAAGAATATTAATGTAATTTTGTGAATCCTTTTTAAAAAGCGTACTTTTATTAACATCAAAAGTGAATTCTGTAGAGGGAGAGGTATAGTCGATATTTGAGCTAATACTTACATCCTTTCTCATGAAAGTGGGATATTCATCATCATAGATTATGTTTCAACAGCATATAGGCTTACACAGATGCCTAGAGACCAGCTACGGAACGTATCTTTTTAAAAATTAGCTAAAATTACCACCTCTAATTAAGAATGTATGTACGTGTAAAGAAAAGTAGATATTTGTTCTTTTTATATAAAGTATTGTAAATGTGTAAAAGGCATATGCAGAGCTGTAAAGGGGCGTTCAACAGGAAAGAATCGGTAGCGTCACCAAATCGTCCATATGATGTAGATAGAGAAATCAGGTGCCATTACAAAAAGGTGTGTAAAAATCATCAACATAACAGGTGAATCTTTTACTTTACAAGGCAAGAGGGGTGTACGTTTCCTATAAACAATATTTTAGCCATGCTGCCCATTTTACAGCGAGAGTCTAAGGTCATAAAAGATATTTTTTATATTGATGTGGAATGTTTTTATATGGAGTAGTTATAGTATTCTATGGATATTATAACTGCTCTTTTTTTACCTATACACCTCTTCTATGATTCACCTATCCAATCATGAAATTTACACTGCTCTTATAGGGCATAGAAGGAATCTAGATAAACAAAATACCGTTCTTATTACTGTAAAACTGATGCACTTGATCCACAATCTATTAGCAGGCGGCCTTTTTAAAACAGTCGCTGGCTATTTTAATTTCCTAGATTACATATAAACCGACCCTTCCAATCCCTCCTTTTACAGCCCTCCTAATTTTCTATAAGCAACTACATCACTGACTGTATCTGCCACTGATGCCTTGATGGGGTTAATTGGAAATATTATGAATTACTGTGAGTTATTTATGGTTTGAAAGTTCTGTTTTTTTATACAATTACTAGGAAAATAGATTTAATCTATTTTTCATAAATTGATACAAATTATCAATATTTCAGAATATTTAAATATTCCGATTCTCGAATTAGTTCCATTGTGATAAATTGGAAATATCACACTAAACTGAAAAGTGTGACAATTAAAGGAAGAGGAGGAAATGAGATTTGAAAAATTTTAAGTTTATGAAGTTTTTAAGTAGTATTCTAGTTTTCGTTATGGTGCTTTCTCTATTAGTTCCATTGTCGAGTGCTAGTGCTGAAGAATCGAAACCATTCAAGCAAGATAGTCAAAGTGAAAGTATAATTCAACTAAAGGCGGCTATTGCTGAACAGCTAAGCTTGTCTAAAGATGGTCCAACCCTCCATGAAAGCTTAGAAAATGTATCAGGCAATCAAAAGGTTGCAGTCATCGTTCATTTATCCGAAAAGCCTGTTGCATTAGAGCAAGGAATAAGTGAAGTCAAAGGCCGAAAATTCTCTAATGCCCAAGCAAAAGAAGTTCGTTCCAATGTAAAAGTACAACAAGCAGAAGTTAAAAAAGAGTTAGCTATTAAAAATGTGGAGATGACTCAAGGTTACACATTTGATACTGTTTTAAACGGTTTTGCAGCAACTGTGAAGGCAAAGGATCTCCCAAAACTGCTTACAGTTGATGGAATTACATTAATTGAACCTGATGCAATTGTTTACGCATCAGAAGATAATACGATGAAATCATCGGAACTTATGAAGAAAGATTCAGTAGAAGCTCAAATGAATACAAGTAATTCTTTCCTTGGTATCGAACAGCTTTGGAAGGAAGGAATTGAAGGACAAGGAATAAAAGTAGCAGTATTAGATACTGGTATTGATGCAGATCACCCTGAATTCGCTGGAATTTATAAAGGCGGAAAAAACTTTATTCCAAATTCTTCTACTTACACGAAGCCTCGAGCAGATAACGATGCATCGGAAACATTACCTTCAGAGCGTCCAGTCGGGACACCTGAATTTAATGAAAAAGGAAGCTCGTTCTATACTTCTCATGGTACACATGTTGCTGGAACAATTGCAGCAATCGGCGCTAACGAATTTGGTATTAAAGGAATTGCGCCAAAAGTAGACCTTTATGCTTACCGTGTTCTTGGAGCATACGGAAGTGGAGCTACATCTGGTATTGTTAAAGCAATTGAAACTGCTGTAAAAGAAAAAATGGACGTTATCAACCTTTCACTTGGCGGGGGAGCCAATTCTGAAACGGATGCTGGTTCTTTTGCTATTAATAATGCAATGATGGCTGGAACAATCGGAGTAGTTGCAACAGGAAACTCTGGTCCAAATCGCGGAACAATGGGTACTCCTGCAACAGCTCGTTTAGGCATTGCTGTTGGTAACACAACAAATCCTGAAACAATGTATAACGGGGAAGTGAATGTTACAGTTGGCAATTACAACTTAACAAAACAGCTTCCATTAATGGGAACGACTTTTGGGAAAGATGTAGCAAAACAGCTTCAAGGAGAATTTGACCTAGTTGCTGTTCCTGGAAACGGAGAAGTAAAAGACTTTGAAGGAATTGATGTAGAAGGGAAAGTGGCATTGATTTCCCGTGGCGGTATCGCATTTGTTGATAAAATTGCGAATGCAAAGGCAAATGGAGCTGTCGCAACAATAATTCATAACTTTGCTGGCGGAACAAATGCACCGGACATTTCAGGCACATTCCTTGGTGATTCATTTGAATTTCTGCCAACATTCGACATGTCTCAAACGGATGGTAATGCAATTCGCGCTGCATTAGCAGGCGGAACTGGAAAAGTAAGTTTTAGTAAATTCGCTTCCACAAAGACACTTGGGGATGAGGTAAACTCTTCCAGTTCGCGCGGACCATCTACACCAAACTTTGATATTAAACCAGATGTAAGTGCACCTGGAACAAATATTATGTCAACGATTCCAATGTATAAAAAAGATTTCCCTGATGCAGATTATGGGGAAGCTTATGGTCGTAAAACAGGAACATCTATGGCAACACCGCATATTGCAGGTATTGTTGCATTAGTTAAACAAGCAAATCCTAGTTGGAACGCGTTCGATGTAAAAGTGGCGCTTTCTAATACAGCACAGGTTTTAGATACAACAAAATACGATGTGTTTTCTCAGGGTGCAGGGCGTGTAAATGCTTATGCAGCAGCTCATCCAGAAATTCTTGCCTATGCACTTGATAGCGCAATTTTGGATGGTACGGGTGCAGTTACAGAAAACTTGAAAGGGACAGTTACTTTCGGTCCACAATCATTGAAAGATCAGGATATTTCTGTAACGAAACAAGTTTTAGTAAAAGATATTAAAGGGAACGGCGGCAATTATAACGTATCGATTGATGTGACAAAAACATTTGGTGATGCAACTGTTACAGTAGATCAGCCGACATTTAATCTAGTTGGTGAGCAAGTGTTAAATATTACATTAACTGCTTCACAAGCTACGGCACCAAATGGCTCTGAAATATTAGGGTATATTTATATCAATGGAGGATCTACAGAAATTTCATTACCATTTGCAGCTGACTTAGGTGGCGAGGCAGTAACGGAAATTAAAGATTATAAGATTACAGAAACAGACCTATCCTTTAACGGCGATGGAGTGAAAGATTCAGCTGTACTTTCATTCACATTAACTGGAGACGTAACAACTAACTATATCGAGCTTTGGGATATTATGAATCCTGAAGGTGGAGAATACGAAGACGGCTACATTGGTTATCTACATGCAGGTACTGCGCTAGGAAAAGGCTCTTATACGCTAAATGTTGGTGGGCAGTACAAACCATGGGGATCAGAACCTGCCACAACGATTCCAGATGGCCTGTATACAATTGACTTCACTGGTCTTGCAGCATCAGGAGCAGTTTCCGATTATGTTGGGCCAATTGTTGTGAAAACAACTAAACCAGAAATTACAGGTTCAGTAGCTAATGGTGTCGCTACAGGACAGGTAACAGATAAGTATATCGACTACAATGAAGAGTTAGATTTATATGATTTAAATTATAATTTAAATGATAAATTAAAAGCTTCCTATATTTCGACGATAAATGGTGAAGTACAAGCACCAGTTCCTTTTGAATTAAATCAAGACGGTAGCTTTACATTCCCAGTAACAGCAGAAACTAATGCTGTATCAGTAAAAATTACTGACGCTGCCGGAAATGTTGGTGAAGCAAAGATATATGAAAATGAAGTAGTAACAGCACTTTCTGTAAATCCAACTGAGCTAGACCTAAAAGCTGGAGAAACTGCACAACTGACGGTAACAGAAACGTCAACGCCTGCAAAAGGTGATGCAACAGAGGAAGACGTAACTACAAAAGCTACTTATGTGGTTGGAGATGAAAACATTGCAACAGTAGCAAATGGATTAGTCACTGCAGTAGGTGAGGGCACGACTACTATTACTATTTCATATGGTGATAATAAAGTTACTGTAAATGTTACAGTTAAAGCACCTGTTGTAGAAGTAGTAACACTAGAAATTGACCAATCTCAGGTTGAAACTAGTATAGGTAAGGAAGTTGCCGTGAAGATTACTGAAGTAACCACTTTTGATGGGAAAACAACAGAAAAAGATGTTACAAAGCTTGCAACCTACGAAGTAGCGAATGATAAAATAGCTACTGTAAAAGCAGGGGTGGTAAAAGGAAAAGGTCAAGGTAATACGACGATTACGGTAACGTATGGTGAGCACACACTAACATTTGGTGTGTTTGTAAAGCAAGGTGATGACAACGGAAACGGTAATGGAAACGGTAATGGAAACGGTAATGGAAACGGTAATGGAAACGGAAACGGTAATGGAAACGGTAATGGAAACGGAAACGGTAATGGAAACGGTAATGGAAACGGAAACGGTAATGGAAACGGTAATGGAAACGGAAACGGTAATGGAAACGGTAATGGAAACGGAAACGGTAATGGAAACGGTAATGGAAACGGAAACGGTAATGGAAACGGTAATGGAAACGGAAACGGTAATGGAAACGGTAATGGAAACGGAAACGGTAATGGAAACGGAAATGGAAACGGAAACGGTAATGGAAACGGAAACGGTAATGGAAACGGAAACGGAAATGGAAACGGAAACGGAAATGGAACGGAAACGGTAATGGAAACGGAAACGGTAATGGAAACGGAAACGGAAATGGAAACGGAAACGGAAATGGAAA
Source organism: Lysinibacillus sp. FSL K6-1151 (assembly GCF_038630755.1). Taxonomy (NCBI): domain Bacteria; kingdom Bacillati; phylum Bacillota; class Bacilli; order Caryophanales; family Bacillaceae; genus Lysinibacillus; species Lysinibacillus sp. FSL K6-1151. The sequence goes on along the minus strand of NZ_CP152040.1, from coordinate 2,614,746 downwards.
CGGAAATGGAAACGGAAACGGAAATGAAACGGAAACGGTAATGGAAACGGAAACGGAAACGGAAACGGAAACGGTAATGGAAACGGAAATGGAAACGGAAATGGAAACGGAAACGGAAACGGAAACGGTAATGGAAACGGAAACGGAAACGGAAATGGAAACGGAAACGGAAATGGAAACGGAAACGGAAATGGAAACGGAAACGGAAATGGAAATGGAAACGGAAATGGAAACGGTAATCAAATAATAATAAAGTCACCGTGGATGATTTATAGTTAATTTCAGTTCAAGTAAAAAGAGAAATTGCACCTCGCAATTTCTCTTTTTACTATTATTTATAAAGAAGTCCCTTTTAAAAAATTATCTCCTACTAAACTAACTGTGACATATTCTTTCGAATTTTCTTGCCATATTTGATATAAATCAGTTCCTCTTTATTTCTCCCATTCATAGTTCACTTCTTGATCAAGATTTTTTTACCTATTCCCTAATCACAGATGATACAACATTTCCAAAAAGGGCTCACTGGCACTGATAGAATATCAATGCTAGATGGCTGCTTAGTTTTTTACAACTTTCTACTTGACAGGGATAAATTTGAGTACTTGGTCTTTTTCCAAAAATTGAACATTGCCAAGATGAGAACATTCGTTCTATTATGTATACAAACAAATGTTCTTACGTAATATAGGTAAAAGGGAAAATCATTGTGCTAATAATAAATAACAATCATTTCAAAAAATTACGAGAGGCAATGGGAGGAAACTAAGATGAGAGAACAACTGATTAAAGCTATGCAGCATAAACAATTAGTGAATATGATGTATCTAGCAAAAGATGGCTCCATAACAAAAAGGCGTGTAAAAGTCATTAAAATTGTTGGTGATTCATTCCAGGCGTTTTGTTTTACAAGACATGCAAAACGTACTTTTTTGATTAGGAATGTTCTAGCTGTTATTCCTTTTGTTAGTAAGGGACGTGAAGTTATATGAATTATGAGGGTATGCCCAATAGACCAATTATGTGTATCGATATGAGATGCTTTTATGCCAGTATCGTGGCGATGTTACATGGGCTAGATGTTTTAAAAACGCCAGTTGCCGTAGTAGCAAATTTTGACCAACCAGGTAGCGTAGTGCTTGCGGCATCACCATTGATGAAAGAGAAATTTAAAATCAAAACTGGAAGTAGACGTTATGAGATACCAAAACATCCTGACATTAGATTGTTTGAGCCTAAAATGAGTTTCTTTATTCAAATGTCGATGACGATTACTAAATTAATCTCTAATTATGTACCAGTTGATGCGATACATGTGTATAGTGTGGACGAAAGTTTTGTTGATTTAACTGGCACTGAAAAGCTTTGGGGTTCACCTGAGGAAACGGCTAAGGAAATACAAAGAGCTATTCTTGACCAATTTAATATACCTAGTGCAGTAGGTATGGGACCAAATATGTTAATAGCCAAATTAGCTTTAGACCTTGAAGCAAAGAAAACAGGTTTCGCTAAATGGACATATGAAGATATTCCAAAAAAATTATGGCCAGTTCAACCCCTTTCTGAAATGTGGGGGATCGGTAAACAGATGGAAGCAAATCTAAATGCTATGGGGATACAAACAGTCGGTGGTTTGGCTAATACAGATTTAAAAGAATTAGAAAAGCGCTTTGGTGTAATGGGCAATCAACTCTATTACCATGCATGGGGAATAGATCTATCCAAATTAGGGGAGCCGTTAATAACAAACGGAGCGTTAAGTTTTGGGAAGGGCCAAATGCTGATGAGGGATTACCATACACGTAAAGAAATCTCTGTAGTACTTCTTGAAATGTGTGAGGACGTAATGAAGCGAACGCGGGATGCAGGTTATGTTGGTCGTACAATTAGTATTGGTCTTTCTTATAGTCGAAACGCTCTGACCAAAGGATTCCATCGATCTAAAACAATTGCAGTACCGACAAGCGAAACACTTGTGATGTATAAAACTTGTATTGAATTACTGGATAAATATTTTACAGGTGAACCAACTCGGCAAATAGCTGTCCGAATCTCCAACCTGGAAAGAGAGCATAGTATCCAATTAGATTTATTCGATGATCGTAAGCCACAGCGTCAAATAATCGGTCCTACAATGGATGCAATACGCAACAGGTTTGGAGCTACTTCAATATTAAGAGCAGTTTCTTTCACAAAAGCTGGGACGGCTATTAAGCGCGATCGCTTAGTTGGTGGTCATTTGGCATAGGAGTGATTTATTAATGATACAAGACAGAGGTCATATTAAATGGGCGTCGATGATGTTGCCGGAGCATTTAGAGCTTCTTAGAGAGTATAAACAAGAGCATCCAGAACAGCCAAGAGAATTGACTGAGTGGGAACTGGAAGAACTACAAAAAGCAATTGATCAAGCTTTTAATCAGCAATTGCACATAAAATTAGAAGTGTGGGAGGACTACAAAATCACACAATGGACTGGAATAATTAAATCGATTAATACTAATGAACTCATACTTGAAACACTACTTATAACGAAACGTATTCCAATTCAAAGTATTCAATCAGCTCAACTGGATGCTGATTATTATGATTAAAGCCAACGAAAGACAGTTACTGCATAAATATCTTTTGTTAGAGCTAGCAGTTAAATCATTACAGGTTGACTACTGTAGATTGGAGCAGTTTAAAATGAAAACGGTATTTCTTCCAATGATGGATTCATTGCTAAAGGATCTAAGACAGGAATATTTTCACCTCAAAGGAGAACTTGCACAAAAACGTATACGAGTAGTAGGCTGGCAACTAGTAGATGAATACTTTAGTGACGTACAAGTTGCCACTGCAGGTAATGATGTAGTACTTCGTTATGCAAATCAAGCTCTGAAATCACAGGTGGAAAAATTGTTGATGCATCATATACATGTAGCTTTAAAATAAAGATTGATTAAAGAAAATTTTTCCTTCATTTATCAGCAAACGTAAAAACACTCCATTTTGAAAAAATATTGATCAAAATGGAGTTAAGTATGAGATTTTTATTTGATTAATTAAATGAGCCTTATTCAACTAAAGCTCTGTTAGTTGAATAGACAAAATTCACCTAAATTTTCAGAAGGGAGTGTTTATGCTCAATTCTTATCCTGAAATGGTTCATTATTCGTATTTGTTCTTCAGTTAATTTTTCTATGTCCCAATACATATGCATTAAACTGTATTCAAAAATTTCCTTTAATTTTATAAATAGAGGGAGTTTTTCTAACATCTCTGATGATATAGAATTTTCTTCCTGATACCCTTCAATTATTGCGTTAGATATAGAACGACCATAGTCAACAATATTACTGTTTCCTACAAATGAATATTCCATCGCACTATAGATTGGAACAGCTAAATCAAATATATAGAAGTTTTTTTCGCAATCTTGAAAATCAATCATCGTAAAATTATTATGACTATCTACCAATATGTTTTCTAACCATAAATCACCGTGTATCAAACCATAATCTGACTGTTTTTTCGGAATATCCTTTATTGAGGATAAAACCTCATCTGCAATTTCTCTAATTATATTTTCTTCTTTAGGGATATATTTCAGAAAAGCATATTCTTCATTCTCATACCAATCGTTAATGTATTTAACGGTCTCTATATTTTCAAATGTTTTTGATAGGCGATGTAAACGACCAATTTGTCGACCTAATTCTTTTAAAACCATTGCATTCCATTGACTTCTATGCAAGTGTGCACCTGAAGCACCCTTATATAGAACAGTTAGAACTTCACTTTTTAATGTCATTTTTTCAATTAATTTTCCGTTTAATGATTGTATTATGGGGGATACTCCAAATCCTTCGCTATACAAAAAATTAGTATATTTAATTTCTTCTAACTGTTCATCATATGTTTTATAGTTTGTTATTCTTGCAAAATAGTCCCCATGTTCTGTAATACATCGAAACATTTCATTAGTCACTGATTCGACTGCCATAATATTAACTGGATAAATTTTGTTAAGTGATTCAAGTATCCTTTGTTCCATAATCTTTTACTCCTCCTTTTATCTTTAATCCCATTAGACATTGTCAAGATTGTCATTATGATAAAAAACACTGTATATTCCCTGATTATACCATATGGAAAATCTCTGTTATTTAACTAAATTACAAACATATGGAAGACAATTTAAATACAATGTGCATCCAAACAGTTGGGGGTAGCCCATGCAGATGGAACGGAATTAGCAAAGCGCTTTGGGGAATTAATACTATTATCATGCATAAGGCATTGTTTTCTACATTGGGTGAGCCATTAGTGAGCAATGCGGGCTAAGCCTTGGGAAGGACCAGATGCTGATGAAGGATTATCACACATAAAAATACATTGCGGTTGTGCTGTTAGAAATATGTGGGGACGTGATGCGACATCCAACAGAGTAGGGTGGACTGTTAGCTTGGGCCTCCCTTATAGTCGCAATGCGCTGAATGGGAGCTTGAAAAATTACAACAAACCATCACACATGCATTCGTACAACATAACGATATTATGTTAACTATACGGAAGCAGGCTAATTATGGACAATGGGGAGGCACCATTCAAATGGAGCAGGGAAAACCACGCTTTGTAAGGTATTAGTGAGGCTATACAGACAGCAAAAAGGACAAATTCTTTTAAAGGATAAAGTGTTATCACCATCAAAGCGAAGTAAGCTAACCTATTTTGTCATGCAGGACCCAGATTATCCACTTTATGTGGCAAGTGTTGGGAATGAAATCATGTTAGGCCGACAAGTAACAGAGACTCTAAGCAACAAGGCGAACGAAGCACTGGAAAATTTTTTGCTTGTCCCACTAAAGGACAGACACCCTGCATCACTATCAGCAGTATTCTGTAGCTGATGCACAAATTGTACCACGGGATGAGCCTACTAGCGGGTTAGATAGGGCAAAAATGGGTGTAGCACATGGCAAATCAAAATAAATTTGTTTTTATCATTACACATGATTAGGCTTTTATAGACATTATTTGTGATGAAGTGTTAGTTCTATAAGGAAAGGACCATAAAAATAGCAACGTCACTCATTTGAACAATGCAAATGAGTGACGTTTACTTCAAAGCGGCAAGTTCATAACGATTTGCTCACCAATAGGGCCTATTTTTCTTTCTCCGTGGTCCACAAAGCCAACTTTGGCATATAGATGCTGGGCAGCCGTGTTTTTATGATTGACAACTAACACCACTTCGTTACATTCTTTAAATTCCTGTTTGACAAAATCAGCTAGTGCAAACATAGCCTTTTTAGCATAACCTTTACCTTGCTGTTGATGATCGATAGACAAAGCGGTTAGTAACATTGCTTGGGGATTACTGGAATATTCTTTTACTCTATCCGTTGCATGAAGAACAAAAAAACCAACTGGCACATGATTACTTAAAATGACAATAGGATATTGTCCAACCTTTTCAATCGTAATTTCTTTTGGAAGGGCTGTAAACTGGTGTTGTTCTTCAGGTAGTTCAAAGCTGTTTAATTGCTCCACATAGTCTTCAGAGAAATGTACTAATTCAATGCTCGTTGTTGTTTGCATAAAAAAGCCTCCTTTTTTATTATTTTAACTACAGAACAAATGTTCGTCAAGGAGGCTTGTATAAAAATAACGCAAGTTTGGGCTTTTTAACTTAATAAGTGACCGAAAAATAAAATGAAAGAAATACTAATAATTAAAATAAGTGTGATAACCATTGTCAATATTCCCCGAAGCAAGGTCGTTAAATTTCTTACATCTTTCATGCCCATAAGGCTAAGATAGAAACAGACAATGGACAAAAGTAGTGTCAATGTCAATGGATGAACATGAAGGTAGGTGTCAAAAAAGTTTTTCAATGTGCCTGATAGAAAAAATAGTAGGGTACAACCTAAAGAAAAAATAAATGACCAAAAGTTTAAATTAATTCCCATTGTTTCCCTCCTTCCTACAAAAACGAATTTGTCGTATCGATGTGCCAATGATTCCGTTTGATAGGGTAAAAGGATGAAACAAACAAAAGGGTAGGTGTAAAAGGAGGTCACTTGGACGAAAGTGACCTCAAGTACCATAAAGGAGTATAACGTAAAGTTGAAAGAACTTTACATTACTATTAGTATGCCTGAGCTAGTTGTTGAAGATAGTTATCTATCTCAGACACTAGCTTTTAATTATAAGTCCATATAAAAAAGCTAGAAAAACCTAAGAGAAGGCTGCGGGAGTTGTTTCCTTAGCCTTCTATAAAGGAATAGAAGCTAAAAAACATCCTAGACGGATGTTTTTTAGTATAACGGCTGCTGACAAGGGGGAAAGCTGTTGACATCTTGAATCATATGAAAATCATATTGCTTTAAGGCGAATTGACTTTGATACAAATATTCAAGGACAAGTAGTTTCCCATCTGAAACACCACAGAGGACACCTGAAGTACCTTGACCATTTGTCAAAGAAACACCGACAGGCTGACCGATTAAGTAAGCAATTTTATGTTGCCAAGGCACAATAGCCACTCCTTTCATTATAATATATGAATGTGGTGGCTAGAGGTGCTTGCCAATAAAGTGACTTACATTAAAACGTAGCCTCTGTTATTTGTTAAATTGCCATTATCTTAAAGGAATAGGAGTTATAATTGGGTTTCTGATTTTCAGTGGGAATATTGATTTACATAAAAAAGCAAGAGGGGGTTCTTTTAAGTAAAGATAAAAACTATTCACAGAAGAAAACAAAGCAGCAAGGAAGTTACTGATAAAATTCAACTTTATAAGAAGAAGGCCATTTAAGACAATATGAATGCAACCGTGTTACTGAAGAATGTAGTGATATGTTGATCTATTCTTTATTGCATACAAAAGGGATAGCATTGTACAAAAACATCTTGGGGGCGATGTTAAAGGTGCTATCCCGCCATTAATGTATGTGTAAACGGTTATAAACATTACCACTGTGTGTAAATTAGAAAAAACGAAAAATTTTCTTTAAAGTAATGATGTCTTTTGATGATTACTGTAAGTAAAAAAGGCTAATCGCGACCAGCCTCCTACCATAGCAGGTCTAATAATCTCCCACCATACACAGAGATGCTTTTTTACTAACGACGCAGTTAGTTAAAGAGCGTTGCTTGACTTGTGTTCAACAATCGGACCATAATGTGACATAATAAAATTTGTCATTATTTTAATGTGTAATAGACTTAGTAATTACATTTGTTCTTCCTATATTACTTGAAATGAATTTTTTTAAATAAAAAGGAGAGTCAGTATGGAGATAGTATATTTTGCAGGTGGATGTTTATGGGGAGTACAAGCTTTTATAAAAACTTTACCTGGAATTACGTTTACAGAAGCAGGAAGAGCTAATGGCACAGGTCATACACTGGAGGGCGATTATGATGGGTACGCCGAATGTGTAAAAACGGAATTTGATCCGACCATTGTCACAATCAGGGAATTAATGGGGTATTTTTTTGAAATCATTGATCCATACAGTTTGAATCAACAAGGACAGGATATTGGCGAGAAATACAGAACGGGAGTATATAGTGAAAAGCCTGAACACTTACAAGAGGCGAAGGCGTTTCTTGATGAGAGAAATGATTACGATCTTATAGTTGTTGAAGTATTACCTCTTACAAACTATGTAAGAAGTGCAGAAGAACATCAAGATAGGTTAGCTAGATGTCCAAATGATTATTGTCATATTCCAAAAGAAATATTAAATAAGTATAAGTATTGAAGAACATTGAGTTGCATCGGCAGCTCTTTTTTCTTTTAAACTAATAGTGCACGTTATATGCCCGTTTTATAAAAGAATATAATTTTAGCATGATTAGTTCTATTATTATTATTGGTATTGCAGGCATACTTTATGCTTTGGTGGAAAATTCTTTTCAAGAGAAATATAAAATTTGCTTAAACTAACGGGTAGCAATTGTTCAATTTAGTACACTCGCTTCCTGTGCTAAAGGGGCAGATTAGAAGTACTTAATGTGGATATTAACAATATACACTTGTTTTTGAACATCGTCCTCCAAACAAATTTAGAAAAACGTTTTCAAGATTTATCATTTATTCAATGTGCTTCTTGGAGTTATCCATCTAGATAGATTTATCAAAAAATCACTCATGCCAATATCATGAGTGATTTTTAATAGGTAACCTATTAAATAACGCCATCAGCTTTGGTTTTTTGTGTCATTTTTTTTATTTCTAAGTATAAATGATGTCAGGAATAAGAAGCTTGCCACCCATAACGAATAGAAAAGATTTTCAAGCAACGCCCAATGCCCATTTTTAAAATAATCCCATCCTGTTGATAATAAAAATACAACGATAATGAATGTGATATATATAGATTTTCCGAATGTAGTCAATTTAAACACCTCTATTTGTAATGTATGTAAATTGTAGCGTCAGTGAAAGTAGCAGGCTAAAATCAAAGAAGTCCCATTATTATTAGCTATTACAGGTCATTTTAAACGAGATAATGAGAGATCCGAAAAAAGAATGATCAGTGAATAGGTGTTTTTAGTTATAAAAAGATTTTTTAATATAATAATTATGCAAATTTAACAACCGGAAAATTGTATAATTATCCCACTGGTATAGCATAATGAATGAGCATGGAACAGTGTATAAATGCTTTATCGAGATGGAGCTATGTAATTTGTAGATACTGTATAATTCCTTTTTAAAAAAGGGTTTTTTGAAATGATTTATAAAAATACAAGAAGATGTGATGTCAAATGATACGAGCATCCATTTAGGAGACATGCTATCGAATTTGAATTTTTTGTTAATTTATCTTTCTTTTTCCCATTTAGGTGCCAATGAGTGTTATTCTATATTGGAATAATAATTATGGAGGCGATATTATGTATTACAGTAATGGTAATTATGAAGCTTTCGCACGTCCGAAAAAAACCGAGGGTGTCGATGAAAAATCAGCCTATCTGATTGGTTCGGGGCTTGCCTCACTTTCAGCCGCATGTTTTTTAATTCGTGATGGCCAAATGAAAGGTGAGAATATTCATATTCTTGAAGAGTTAGATATTTCAGGCGGTAGTCTTGACGGAATTTTAAATCCGACAAGAGGGTTTATTATTCGTGGTGGTCGAGAAATGGAAGATCACTTTGAATGCTTATGGGATTTATTCCGTTCCATTCCATCATTAGAAATAGAAAATGCTTCGGTTTTAGATGAATTTTATTGGTTAAATAAAGAAGATCCTAATTATTCAAAATGTAGATTAATGGAGAATCGAGGACAAAGATTAGAGGATGACGGAAAGTTCACATTATCCGATCAATCGTCTGAAGAAATGATTAAATTATTCTTTACGCCTGAAGAGAAGCTAGAGGATAAAAAAATTACAGATATTTTCTCTGATGAATTTTTTGAATCGAATTTTTGGCTGTATTGGTCCACGATGTTTGCCTTTGAAAAATGGCATTCTGCTATGGAAATGCGTCGTTACATTATGCGCTTTATCCATCATATTGGTGGATTACCAGATTTATCTGCACTGAAATTTACAAAGTATAACCAGTATGAATCCCTAGTACTTCCGATGATCAACTATTTAGAAAAACATAATGTTGATTTCCAATATAATACGGTTGTCGAAAATGTTCTAATTGACAATGTTGGAGATAAAAAGGTAGCTCATACATTAGTGTTAAAGCAAAATGGTGAGAAAAAAAATATAGAGCTAACCGAAAATGAATTGGTTTTTGTGACAAATGGTAGTATTACGGAAAGTACAACGTATGGAGACAATAACACACCAGCCCCTGAAACAACTGACTTAGGAGGAAGCTGGTCTCTTTGGAAAAACATCGCTGCCCAAGATGCTGCGTTTGGAAGACCAGAAAAATTCTGTGATAATTTGCCGAAAGAAAGTTGGTTTGTTTCAGCAACACTCACTACATTAGATGATCGAGTAGCACCTTATATTGAAAAGATTAGTAAAAGAGATCCATATGCGGGGAAAGTCGTTACGGGTGGGATTGTAACAGCAAAAGATTCGAATTGGATGCTAAGCTATACATTGAATCGACAACCTCATTTTAAAAATCAACCAAAAGATCAATTAGTTGTTTGGATTTATGGTTTACTATCTAATAAACCAGGGGATTTTATTAAAAAAAGTATTACGGAATGTAGTGGCAGTGAGATAGCACAAGAGTGGTTGTACCATATGGGTGTACCTGTTGAGGATATTCCAGATTTAGCGCAAAATTCTTGTCAGACAATCCCATGCTATATGCCATATATCACATCTTACTTTATGCCGAGAGCAATAGGCGATCGTCCGTTAGTTGTCCCAAAAGGATCTGTAAACTTAGCCTTTATAGGGAATTTTAGTGAAACTGAAAGAGATACCGTATTCACAACAGAATATTCAGTAAGAACAGCAATGGAGGCGGTTTATCAATTATTAGCAATTGACCGAGGGGTTCCTGAAGTATTTGCTTCTGCCTTTGATATTCGTACGTTATTAGCGTCAACGGCTCGCTTACTAGATGGTAAAAAATTGACAGATATAGATGCGCCATTTATCTTAAAACAAATCGGTAAATTAGGTATTCATAAAACAAAGGATACAATCATTTATGATTTACTAAAAGAAAGTAAATTGATATAAAAAAATAGCTCATCCTAACAATTTGAATCAGCACAAAAAAATAATAGACAAAGTCGAAATTCGGACTTTGTCTATTATTTTTTTAATTATTTAGCTTATCGGAAATATTTCTTAATATTTCAGTTTGTTCCTTTTGTAAGTTAATAAATTTAAGTAAGAACCAAACAATGAAAACAACTGGGACAAGATAAAAAAATAATAGCAGAAAAACAGGGATAATGCCGAGTAATAATTCCATAATTGTATGAAAACCTCCTTATTGGTTTATTATACCATAATAATTATGGGGGGAAGCGGCCAATTTTTGAAGATAGCTCAACCTACTAGCAACCATATTTATTACATAGTACAATGCTTTAAACTAGAATACTGGAATAGCGAAATAAGAAAAAATAAAACACCCAAAAAAACAAAGAGGAGGGTACTTGGCAGAACAAGACTTAATCCAGAAAACATACCACCGATTGCCATACCTGAATAGCGAATAAAATTAAACAGTCCTAAGGCAGCTCCTCTATATTCGCTATATTCATTACTTATAATCGTTGAAAATAGTGGAGGGGCAAATCCAATTGCTAAGCCATACACAAATAACAGGGTACTTAATACGATAATTGATTGAGTATGTAGGAAACCAAAAGCTATAATTAACAACGGGAGGAAAAATAAAACAGTGATAAATAGCTTTTTCAACGTCACTTTCTTCTGTATTTTTTTAAAGATAACACTCCCCAAAATCATACTAACAGTTAAAGGTAAGTATAATAATCCAATGTTTTGTAACGATATATGATAATGATCGTGGAGCAAGATCGGTAAAAATACTAGAATGACAAAGTAAATAAAGAAGACAAAAAAGCTTACCGTCATCGTCATTAAACCGACACGATTCAAAAAAATGGCTCGATAGATTTGTGTAAAGTTACTAGCATTTTCTTGACCGTTATTTCTTTTTCCGTTGTTAGGAAATGCCAGCATAGTAAACACAAGTAATAGGGTTGCAATAAGAAATAGACATAAAAAAATACCTTGGTAGCCATAATATTCGCCTAATATTCCACCTACTATTGGAGAAACTGCTGGGGCCAGGGAAAGTAGTATTTGATACGTCCCCATTGCGCTCCCCCTTGCTTCACCATCAAATAAGTGTGAAATCATATTTATCGTAACCAAGGGAATAACACCAGCTCCAATGGCTTGAACAATCCTAAAGGTCATAAATACTAAAAAGTTGGTTGTAAATGCACAGACGATGGTCGAGATACTAATTAACAAGAAACTAAAGATCAACAAGCGTTTTTGATTTTGGGTATCTATTACTGCACCTAAAAAAATTTGAACCATGGCTATGATAAAAATAAAGCTACTGACAGTGAAATTCACCCAATTAATAGATACGCTAAATGAATCCCGAATGAGTGGAATGACAGGCGTATAAATATTTTGATTTAAAGAAGCGAAGAAACTGCTTATACTTAACAAATACAATGCAAGTATTTTCGTTTGAGCTAGTCGAGACATATACATTCTCCTTTTACAGCTTTAATGTGACTTCATGTTTTTGGTAATAGCGTTTAAAAATCGAATAATTGTCTCTAATTCCGAAGTGTTAAAATCATTAAGGATACTTAAGTAACGATTTTTTGCCTGCTCATGTAATTGATGGTGGATAAGCGCAAGCATCTCCCCTGATTTTGTTAGCATATAATATACTTCCTTTTTATTATCTTCTTGCTGCATTTTTTCAAGGATATTATGCTCTAATAGCTTTTTTACTGCTTTTGTAATCGCTGGTTTCGAAACATTTAAAGTTTCTGAGAGTGTGATGTTATTCGCCTTTCCTTTCTCTTTAATTGCTGCAACAATGTGTAATTGTGTCAATGTCCAATCTGAAACAATTGCTTCCTCCTGACTGACTTTCATTCCTTTTCTTCTTCTGTCAGCCGATTCTCTTTCTGTAATTAATCGTTGCAAAGCTTCTATAACATCATTTTTTTTCTCCATTTGTGTCACCTAGCCTTATTTTATTTTAGTTAACTGGTTAACGATTTAAATTTTATATTTTATTTTTATTTATGTCAACAGGTATATTTAACGAGGTGATTTAATAGTTAATCAGTTAATAATAAGGGTGATATTAGCGATTTGACCGTAGCTATGCCTAGTGAAACTTGGATGTAGTGCAGTCAACTAAAATAAAATGAAGAAATTCATTGTAGTTATAGTTCAACTTTATGGTTCACTGTATCTGAGTGACTTTTAATAGCTATTATTTTCTAGTTGTCCAGTCCAGTTTTTTGTACACTAAGTACTCCAATAGGGTATTGAGCGAGTGAAAAAGCATCAGAACTGGAACGGTAAATACTGTGCTCCCCGAATTTTAAGTGCAGATCGTTGGAATAGTTTCTTGCAAAGCATTAGCCATGCTATGACTATGAGTAACCGTAATGAACTAATTAAAAAGAATGATGACATTATAAAATTTACAAATTCAATAACTAAAGAAGCAGTTGGATAAATTCGATAATGGCATTATGGCAGGTGGTGACTTTGAAAGGTTGAAAATTATTATAAAACAGCGAAGTAGCTATCCTGAAATAAAGTATTACAGTTTTGTGAAAATATCATTTTAAAATGAGAATTATAAAAGTAAAAAAATCAAGTGTTTACTTGTGGTTAAGTAAAATTGTTTCTTTTGTCATATGAAGGAATAAACAAACGCCAATTCACGCCAATTTCACCTCCTTTAATTGGCGTGTAATGTATATGCACGCCATAAAATGAGACTATGAACGCCAGAAATTTGGCGTCAATTCATCCTTTAAATGGTGTTGTTGGTGATGATAGGATAATGTTTACTCGAGTTAAGTTTAGCTATAGCTAGAAAAAAATTATTTATGTCATATTAGTATGTACCTGTTCTGTAATGTTTTACTAATATAAATATTTGTTGATAATTTTGTTTTAAAAAAATAGTTAGTTAATAGTATTAAATTAAAAATAAAGGATGATTTTTAAATGGCAACAGTTCGTTCAGATGCTTATAATACTGGTAGAAGTATGGGAGAAGCATTAAATAATACAAAAGCAGGTAAAGCTATTAATAATGCTGCAAAAGCAGGTGCTAAAGGTGCCTGAAAAGGCGGCGGAACTGGTATGCTTTTAGAATTTGGAGTTAGATCTGTAAATAATATTTATAATGATGTAATTCGTGGTTCTAAATAGTTCTAGAGAGGTAGAGGATAGGACATAACTAAATGATTCCTTCATAAAGCCGAATAATCTCTAAATTAACTAACACGATAATTAGAAAAACCGAACTATTATTGAAACACTTCATTAGCGTTTCAATAATAGTTCGGTATTTTTGTTAGATTAAACACTTTTGTCCCAGCTTCTACTTTTATAATTTTATTGTTAATGAGGATAAAAATGTATAATATCATTTATAATAGTCTAACTAAATTGGATTCTGTGTTATTAGTTTATTTGGATAAGGATATGGGTAGAAATAAAATAGAATTAGTTAGTGAAAATGGTCTACTTTGGTTAATTCCTACATATCAAAATTCAATATTAAGTAAGGTTGAATACTTTTCTTTTATTATTAATGATCAATTTTGGGTTTGTGATCCTAACTGCTATCGTATTCATGTTATTGATGAGATGAATTTTTCGTATATTGAAGACTTATTAACCCAGCAAATAAATAAAGTGGTGGTTGTAAACAATTCAAGTACAGGAAAAGATTTGAATAATAATACTTTTGAAGTAGTAAATAAAACAAAAGTATTTTCAAACTTAGATTCAGCAATTTGTTATACGGCAAACTTAAAAAATATAACCGAGGACTCTGCGGTTATTTTTCAAATAATTAACCCAGAAGGAAAATTGCATTTTGTGGACTGTGAGTGCTTAATGAGGAATAAAAAAATGGTGAACGAATTTATTATGCAGGATTAAAAATTACGCCTAATTTATTAGAAGGTACCTGGACCTTTCAACTGATTCATCAAAATAAAATAATAGATTCAAAAGCCGTTTTATACAAAATCTATAAAATTAACTATGGAAAAGATAAGAATAGTCATTTTACGAAAAAAAATTTCAATTTTAATTTAGAAATTTGAACGATATTAATTTTAGGAAGGGATTTTTATGAGTACTGGTAGGCAAATAGCTTCAATTTTTATATTACTATATTTTGTAGTTTTTTTTATAGTTTCAAAAATCTTTTCATTATCATCTACATTCAATTACATAGTTTGCGGAGCAGGATTAATAATTTCTGTTATTCTACATATGTATTTTAAATTTAAATATGAAAATATTAAAAAACCAGGTTCTCGTTAAATTGAGTACCTGGTTTAATTAATTCCATAAATTTTATCTTGCTAATACTTATTCTAATGTATGTGCGAACGAACATTCTATGTAAGGGAGATGAACTCAACTTAGAGGAAATCGCAACCGCATTAAGTCTCCGGATTCCAAATATACCCCACATAAGAATACAATTAAATTCATATAAATAAAGGTAGTAAAAAAATCATAGAAATCTTGATTTCAACGTACCTATTCAATTCTAAATACACCCCCATAAAACTAAATCTTAAGAAAAACTTCAGGTTCTACTAAGGAAATATTTAAGATTCGTTGTGTATACTTATTAAAAAAAGGAAATTCACGAAACCATTTGAAGATTTAAAACGTATTGGTAGTAGGAGAGAGAATATTGGAGTAGGTGAAGATATGGCACATGCGATTTACATAGTATTAACTAAAACAGGGACATTACTATCGAAAGCGATAGGCATGTATACGGGCAAAGAGATGAATCATGCATCCATAGCCTTTGATGAGGGGCTTTCTGAGATGTATAGCTTTGGTCGAAGGCAATTAAACAATCCGTTAAGTGGGGGCTTTTTACGAGAGGATGCAGAAAGAGGCCTATTTGAGTCTGCCGATTGTGTCATTTATCGTTGTCGGATATCCCATTATCAATATTTAGAGATGATGAAAATTGTGCGCTATATGTATTGGAATAGGGATCGCTATAAATATAATTTTATCGGTCTTTTTGGTGTAGTGATGCAAAAGGAAGTGAGACGTGAGCGTGCTTATTTTTGTTCCCAATTTGTAGCGACGCTATTAAAAGTGGGTGGTCTAAAAATCTATCAAAATCCAGCATTAATGACGCCTCATTGCCTAGCACAATTACCATATTTAGAAAAAGTGTTTGCTGGAAAACTAGCAGACTATTTACAAGCTACTCGTGAGCCAGTTATGCTGTATGGCTAACGAAGACATACTCCAATCTATAAATGCCTTTCATTACGTATTAATATCAATATATTGAATCAGGTAGGCAATCTTCCATTTTATTTTTTCGTAAAATAGAAGATTGCCTGCTGATTTTTTATTAGTAATATTTACCTCATATAGGATGACCATACACCTAATTGCTGGAAAGCTGAAAATAAGTCCTATTCCTGTTAAAGTACTACCATAAAATTGCTATCATAAATACTAGGTACGTATGTGTAACGATTGAATCATCAGCAAGGAGGATATATAGATGAGTGAAGAACTAACAGCAGTTGGTTGGGATGCGATTGATCAGGCATTAAGACAGGTGTATAGTGAGCAGGAGCCAATGCATTACGGAACCATGATTCCCTACTCGCTAGGAGGACAAGATCCTTTAGATGGGATAAGTGCCTATAAAAGTGAAACCCCGATTCCGCATTGGCATTTTGTTACATATGGTTTCTCGGAATTATATGAAAAAGAATTTGACAATCAAGAATATAGTGGGTATGGATTTGAGCTGACATTTCGCTTAGTACGCAACGAGAATGAAGAGGAGCCACCTGCTTGGGCTTTAAATTTACTGCAAAATATGGGCAGATATGTCTTTAATAGTGGCAATGTTTTTAGAGCAGGGGATTATTTAGATGCAAATGGACCCATCTGTCTTGATGCTGACACGCAATTAACCGCACTCGCCTTCACATATGATCCACAGCTTGCTGAAATAAATACACCAAATGGAAAAATGGAGTTTATTCAAATGGTTGGTATTTCAGAGGACGAGCTAGAAGCGATGCAGACGTGGAATACACTTGGGGTGCTAGAGGCTGGTATTGAGCAAATACCAAGCTATATTACGGATTTAACACGTAATTCTCTCCTGCAAAATCAAGAAGTTGTCGCAGCAGTTGAGCACGGAATGGAGGAAGATGGCTCCAATACGGGTTTTCTTTTTGTAGACCAGCTCGCTTGGGAGATTGGGAAAAAAGGTTGGTTTAACAAACACTCCAATGTTATTCAACTCGGGGCGAAACAGGCAGAGGTCATTAGTAAATTACTACGTGGGCGTATTTTAAAAGATAAAAACCTAAGCTTAGTCGGACAACAAATAACAATCCAATTTAAAGCGGATTCCCAAGTTGGCTATCGTGAGGATGGACAGGAAATTACCATTTCATTGAACAGGGCAGCGGTAGAAGAATTAAGTCAAAAGCTAGTGCCACAAGAAAGCCAATTCACTGTGTCTTCTTTAGCAGGTGTAAGCTTTCAAATTTTGAAAACACATATTAAAAATCAAGAAGGAGCGGTTGTGAAAACAATCGGATAAGATTGATCTCTCGCTAAGGCTTTTTAGCGGGAGATTTTTCTCTAAAAGTAGAAAGGGAGGGTGAGACATTGCAACAGTGTGTAGAACATTTTCTAGCAGCTGTGTGGGAACAACTCACAGCTGTTTATCAACAAGAAAGTAAACGGATAATGGACTTAAAAGAACAAAGTAAATTACAAGCAGGTGTCTTTCATTATTTAAAAGTTGCCTGGAAAAAAGGGAAAAGTCCTAATGGCAATATCTTTATTGATGTCTATGAGCCATTTAGTTGGAGTGATAGTGCCTATAGGGTAGAAGCAGGTCCATACATACAGGAGTTTACCAAAGTAAATCAGATAGAGGAGCTTTTTTCGGCTCTCTGTACAAAAATGGAGACGTTGTTTCAATCCGAGCAATATGGTTTCCGATTTTTTGATTACCATTTTCAAGTAGTCCTTGAATTTGAGCATGACGGGACGATGCTTAGCTATCAGAAAAAGCTTCTCCATGATCATAAGCTAGCGTTAGTGAAAGAGCAGCTGGCCACATTTATTGAAACAAAGGTAATGGCTGAGCTACCTATACGACCAAGTGATCATGATGAATTTTTCTTTGCACAGTATTTAGTCAATCCGCATTTTTTTCATCAGTCAGCCAGTGAAATCGAACCACTTATTTGTCAACTAGAAGTAAAACATTGTGCCAATAAAGAGCGTCTAGACCAATGGGTTTATTATTATACAATGGCGTTTAAGCACTGGGCAGAGAAATATTTTTTACCGTACTATTTTGAACAAACAGGGGATTACATCCAAGAGTGGGTGCTGAAAACTGAGGATATGGCACAGCAACTGGAGCAGGAAAAGCTAAATTTCTTTCTTTATGTAGCATTGAAAATTGGTCAAAAAGAGCCAGCTACCCGTTTAGAGTATCTCGAGCTTGCCAAACAGTTGGGCTCACAGCAAGCTGTTGATTATTTGCAAAAAGGAAGCGGTCGTTTTGAAAGCATGCGGAAGCGTGAGATGTTCCAAGGGCAAGCAAATGATGTTTTACAGACAATTGATATACGAGTAATAGTTGAAGAGGAAGCGGCTTATCGTGAAGCGCTTCATTATATCATTCAACTGTTGCAGGAAGGTTTTCCAAAGGGCTATAAGCTAACCTTCAAGAGTAAAGTGAAAAATTACCTTCCTGTTAAAAAGTTAGCCAAGTCAAAGCTCCATCAGTTTTTTGCCAATTGCCTTGAATATCCTAGCCTTTTTCCGTTAGTAGCGAATTATGCACAGATTGCTATGGAGGAATTTGCATGGTATCAAGATGTCGAGCCGAGCGAAAAATCAGCGATGCCTGGCACCTATGCGGTCTTTGGTTTAGGTCTCTATAGTAAGGCTTATTTCCCGCTCGTTGAACATTATATGGCACTAGTGGATACAGAGCATCAATCTGTGCAGGATGCTTATGCCGAGGCTTTTCAGGAGGTACATGGCCTAGCAGTGGAGGTGATGCCTGTGTTCGTAGCTATTCTATTAGGTGGGAGTGAATCGGCTAAGCCATTAAAGGGCATGGACATCAAGGGGTTAGACTTACTTACGGCACTTGTGCAAGAACTGGAGAAAAAAGAAGACTACCAGCGTGCATTTATTTTATATCGAATATTTGGTAGTTCCAAGAAGATCGCACAACGTCTAAAGCAAGAAGAAGCACCGATGAAAAATGAGCTGCAGAAATTATTGCAATGGATGGATTTATGAAAGGAGGGCAGTTAAATGGAATGGGCGAAGGTGTGTAAAACTAAGGATATTGAGCGCGTGCGAGAGGCGGTAAGCAAGCTGGATGTCAATGAGCGGGATGTACGTGGGAGAACGCCGTTAATGCTTTTCCTAACAAATCGAATGCCACTTGAAGCAATCAAGCTGCTATTGGCACAAAATATTGATTTAGAGGTACGAGATAAGCTAGGTGATACGGCGCTTAAAAAGGCTGTAAAATTTAAGCAAGCAGAGGTACTTTCATTACTACTTGCTGAAGGTGTAGATTTACAGGCGCCTGAGGGGATTACCGCTACAGCTTGGTATGCAGCAAGAGACCATAGAGGGATTGCGGATTTATTGCTGGATACGCCTGGAGCCATTCGACTGACCTTGCAGGCAGCAGAACAGCTGCAAGTGGAGTCCATTTTATATGAGGAATCCCTTAATACAATGTGCCATGAAATAAGTAAGGTGTCATCAGCTGTCATTTTGCATGCCATTGTGAATGGCTATAATTGGGATGATGGACCAGAGCCCATGCTTGCAGCGTTAGCCAATCCAGTATGTGCACCTATAACCATGATGGACATGTTTGAACTGATGGAAGGCGAGTATTGGCTAGAACAAACAGAAGAAGAACTAGCGAGCTCCTATTGGAAACGACCATGGAAAGAGATGGCAGAAATACTACAGGAAAAGTTGAAATTCTGTGATAGATAGTGAGGAATGTGCAATGGATCAGAAAGCAAAAAAAATTTTAATGCAAACCTATTGGCAATCAGGTAGATGGCGGTCAGGCGGATATACTTATACAGAAGAAGATTTTCAGTATGCCAAAAGTAAGGGCTTGATGTTTGACCGATTAACCATTACTCATGATGAATGTGTACAGAGGTTACGACATCTTCATGAAGAAGGTGTAACAAAGGAGCTTGTGGTGACAGCATTTTTGCATAGCTTATCGACGCGTAAAGTATATTTGCGCAGTGCCTTATCCAGCTGGGCTCTTACCCATGACCTACTAATCCACACGTATCATGAGCGACCTGTTACATTAGTATCCTATAGTGGCTGTGGGTACTGTAATGAGCAGAAAATCATGTCAAATGAAGAATATGTAAATGAAGATTTAAATGTGCTTAATTTTGAACGAATGAAGTGGGGAGGTGTTCGTCTCAATTGGCTCTTATATTGTTTGCTAGATTTAGAATGTTTAGTGAAAGAACAAGAGACGTTTACGGTGTGTGAGGAAGATATAATGATAGTAAAACAGATGATCGCGGCAATAGAATCCTGTAATGAGACGGATGCAGCTAGACAGCTGGAGAAGCGCTGGAAGGATGTTTTTAAGTCCAATCAATATGAACGAGATGCTGTGATGGAAATCTGGGGCTATGCTGGTTTACTAGTATCACAGGATGATTATCGCAAGGAGCGTGGACGTGGAACGGATTTTATGTCAATGGCTACCTGGAGAGGACAAGATGGCTATTCGCAAGATAAGATGCAGTTTTACTTTGGCTCCTATCTGTAAATTTGGACTAGCTACGCCAACTCATAAGACAATATTCTGTTAGACAATCCTGATAGCGCAACCATATGGAATGAGCTCTAGCATGCTTCTAATTTGATCGTTTGCTGTTGACATGTTCATTGGGAGACGCCCCCTAGTAATGTGCGCTGATGGTGTGCTAATTTTAAATACAAATGGTTGCGAAAAGCTTTAATTAGATAGATGAAGGGAGAAGTGTAGGGAAATGGGTGCATGGGGATACAAAGCATTGGAAAGTGACGAAGGTTTAGATGTAGTGGGCTTTTTACAAGATTTTATGAAGCATCACAAAGAATCGAGTCAGATTACCTTGTGGAGCATTGTCCAGATGATGAAAAATAAAGGCTTTTTTGGAGACAACTTTGAGGATATCGATTTTTTCTACGATATTAGCGCTATGGCACTGGCAGAGCTTTATTGCCAATATCTTGATACAGGTCAAATCTATGGTTACGAAAGTAAGAATGTACAAGTGCACTGGACAGCAAATGAAGACTCTTTGACATTTATTTTACAGTATCTAAAGGACATTCAAGATGAAAAGCCTGATCAGCATGGAGGGAGAGAAATGACAGAACTATGGAGAGAGTCCGAGAGTTGGCTAGAATGGCAGTCGAATCTAGCCTATCTTATACAAAGGATTGAACAAGAAATCAGCTGTTTGCAGCAATAAAAAAGGGAGGTCATTGGAAGTGACCTATGATTTTTGGATAATGGCTTCCATCATGGAATTGCTTGACTATCCAGATGAGGAAAATGATCATTATATTCCTCAGCCAACATTGCAAGCCATTATGGATGTGCTTAATATCCAAGTGCCAATAAAAGAAATTTACGAACGTTTTTTTGATCAGTCCATTCATACAGGGCATGTTTTAGTATTTGCTAATAAGCATCTGCCGCATGCCTGTATTGTACTTGATACTTATCGTGATCCACTAGATCAGCAGGATTTAATTCGATTTGGCTGGAGGGTGGCAGCGAAGGATGTTTGTCTAGTAAGACAGTTATCTCGGAAACTATTTGACAATTGTGATGAGGGCATTCGCTACGAGGAAGGTCAATCTATTCTCTATCAGGTACTGCAGGAACAAAGCTATCCTCGTAAATACTACTACGAGACGGTATTTGAGCAAAAAATGAAGAACTATATGGTGTGACCAATCATAAAAGGATTCGTGACACTTCCTATAGAAAGTGCGCGAATCCATATGAAAGACATTATACAAAGAAAAAACTAAATAAAGATAAGATGATGGAAATGCCAACAATAGGTCCAATCATTTTCATATGTCGTTTTCGTCCCATCACAACAATCGCCACATACTCACGAATCATGGCATTTGGCCAATAATAAAAGGCTGTCTTTGATCCTATGCCTTGACTATTCAAGCCCGCAAGTCTTGCATAAATACCAGCGCGAAATAGGTGGAAGTTATTCGTCGTAAAAATACTGCTATAGTCCTTACCTTGTTTCCGATCATCCATCAGTTGTTTAGAAAATAACATATTTTGATAGGTATTGACAGAGCGGTTCTCCTGTAAAGTATGCTCAATTGGAATGCCTTTTTCAATCGCATATCGTTGCATTGCTTCAGCTTCAGGTAGATTCTCGTCAGGACCTTGTCCACCAGAGAAAATAATGGTTGGTGGCGTAGTAACAGCCGCTTGCTTATGGTAGAAGTCCATTGCTTTTTGAATTCTACTAGCTAACAGCGGCGGTACTTTGTCATTGATCAAGCCACTTCCTAGCACGATGATAAAATCTTGATTCAGCTTTGGTCGATTGAATTGATAAAGAAAATAGGCGGACAAAAAATTAGATAAATGGATAAAGAAATAAAACGTGATCAGCGAGATCCCACCAAAGATCGGTTGGAGGTGGATTGAAAACACACTCGCTGGATAGATAATCGGTAAGAGGATAAATAGCAATATGCCTATGGCGACCAGTAATGTTAAAGAATTGGCCAAACGTCGACCTTCTCGCTTTATCAATACTCTCGCATTTAAAAATAAACCAAACATTAAGGCAAGAATGCCAAAAGGAATCAAGATAAATAGGGCAATAAAAGGGATAATAACAATGAGCCTTAAAAAGTAATGGTCAGATGCTAAAGATGCGATGACGCAGAATAACAGAAAAGAACAAATAAATAGATTAAATAATAGTCCATTGATCATTTTTCTTGGGTCTTTTAAATAAGAAATGAGAAAAATGACAAAAAGAATGAGTGGAATAATGCCAAAATACATACAAAATGCACCTCTAGTGATGGAGTGGTTGATGATATCTTTATATTATAAGTCATAATTGGGCGAAATCAACCATCGACAAAATGACAAGAGGGAGCCTGACGATACTCCCTCTATTTTTTGTGTGAGCGATTTTCGGATTTATGGAGATAATGAAGATATTCATGACGCGTTAATCCGCCAGTTTGACGATTAAATTCATCATAAGTAATATCTGCTGGTAAGCCAAATTCAGCGAATGCCTGTTGATGTTCTTTATGATAGTACGGATGAGCCAGTGATCTAGATGCATTTTCTTCCTCTGATTTCAACCAATCAGTTGCAACGCCTGCAGAGACACCGTGGTTTGTAAAACGATTGCCTGTTTGAAATGTAGTGATAGATGCTGGCTTGCTAATCGTTCCTGTGCCCCATGAAAGACGGTAACGAGGCTCCTTCCCATAGTGGAGAGTCTGTCCGTAACCTAGAGGGAATAAAATATCGTCTTCTGTTAACGTTTTATGACCAAGCTTTTCATAGCAGCCCCTCATAAAATAGTCGTCCATGACGATTTGTGTTTGGGAAGCTAATGGAGCAGCGGTAATTTCCTCAAGAGAAGGCAAACGCTCTGTCGTGGTCAACAGATAAGGACGAATAAATAAAGGCATAGTCATCACATTATGCCAAATACTATCTTCTGCAAATAACTGATCTTTTTGCATTTGCCGTAAATCGCCAATAACCAGCACATAGCCGTTGACGAATAGATCAATCTCTACACGAAAAATATCGCCTGGTATAGCCTTATAACGTAAACTTTTCATCTTTGTCAGCTTTTTTAGCTTGTCTGCGTAATCTGTAGGAAGCTGAGTCGGAAATTGCAGTAGCCAATCCATGATCGCCGACTTAGTCGTTAAATGCTCAAAACCTGTAAGCGGAAGCTGATAATATGTTTTTGCATTGCGAGCTGTAATATAGCTTGATGGCTGGTGTTCATTGCCTAGACCAGCAGAAAAAATAACACCTGTTGCTTTCACGGCAGAAATCGTTGTGTAATTTAATTTCTTTTCCTTTCCACGTGCGGTTTGTGGGACAATCATTTCACGATTACGTGTTAAAATGTCCACATCAGCTTCCTGGTAGCTATGCTCATTAACGAAAATTCTTTTTTTAATCACATCCCCCTCGAAGCAAATAAAGTAATCTTCTCGAATTTGATGTGTGTCCCAATGATTTTCTAGCATATGTAGACCGAAATAAGGGCGTAGTGAATTTGTTAGCCAACTAGTAAATAATGTCAATAAGACTTCCTCCTTACGTATGTTTGTTATGTGGGTCAAGTATACTGAATTTGACGGATGACGAAAATAGGATGGGTGAAAAATGGTTAAAATAGTTGCTTTTATGTGATAGCAACGATTGCTTTCGGAGCAGAAGGCCGCCTTTTTCATCAGGCTATAGAACTGTTATAATGACAGACAGAGGTGATGAACATGCATATTTTGACGATTGAAGGCATACCCTATGCTTGGCTTGAGCCATTACAGGAAATTCATGCTCACGTCTTTGACGGTGCCAAACTGCCAGTCGAAAAGCTAGAAAAGAAAGAAGGTCTTCTTTGTTTATTGGCAGTTGAAGATGAGGCGCTATTCGGCTTTAAACTGGGCTATCCACATCCAGATGGTGTTTTTTATAGTTGGTTGGGTGGTGTTCATGTGACAATGCGGGGGCGAGGTATTGCTAGTCAATTAATGAAGGCGCAGCATGCGGCTATTCAGGAAGTAGGATTTCAAAAAGTTCGTACATATGGTAGAAATACACGCAAAGCCATGCTCATTACCAATCTCAAACATGGCTTTGATATCGTTTCAACATTTCTTGATGAAAAAGGAAGACATAAAATTATATTTGAAAAAACATTCGATTAAGGAGTTTTAAACATGAAAGCATATTTAGCAAACGGATTATTTTCTTTAGGAGATCGCTTCGTCAATGAGCAATTGGCAGCAGCTATTCGGGAGGCCGTGCCAGACATCGCTTTATACGTACCACAGGAAAACGATGCTATCAATGATAAATCAGCCTATGCAGATAGCTTAGCCATTGCTCAAGCAGATTTAGAAATGCTGCAAAATAGTGATGTATTGATAGCTGTATTGGATGGGGTTGAAATTGATTCAGGTGTGGCCGCTGAAATTGGTGCGTTCTCTATGCTGAATCGTCCTATTATTGGTGTACTGACAGATGTTCGTCAGCAAGGACGAGACAATATGCAAAAAATAGAGGCGCTAATCCGAGATGGGCTAGAGAATCAGTTCGTTTACCGTAATCTATTTGTTGTGGGGTTAATTAAACGTAATGGCGTTATAACGTCTTCCATTGAAGAGGCTGTGGAAGCCGTACAAAAATTGAACAACGAGGAGGCATAATCATGCTGTTAGCTACATCAGACGTGATAGCAGGAAAAGACATTATCGACACTTTAGGACTAGTGCGAGGAAATTCTGTTCAATCAAGAAACATCGGTCGAGACATGATAGCTGGTCTTCGTAATATTGTGGGTGGCGAGATGAAAGAGTATGCTGAGATGCTTGTGCGTTCTCGCGAAATCGCCACACAGGCAATGATAGAGGAAGCCCAACAAATGGGAGCAGATGCCATTGTAGGTGTCCGTTATGCGACTTCATCTGTAATGGATGGCACATCAGAAGTGTTGGTATATGGAACGGCTGTGAGATTTAAATAACAGTTTCAGACTGGGGGATAGAAGCCATCGAGAAGTTTGATATGCTCTCGATGGCTTTTGTCATTTTTTTCTCTCTTTCATATTCAACATTTGGTAAACTATTACCAAAAGAGCGCTTGCATGGACATTTTTTTAGACTTCTTAAAGTTACCCATCGCATCCGTAAAACCATGCTTAATGGTTTCTTTGATTTGTTTGATGTTATTGAACTATCGTAAATGTTCAGCTTCCTTCACATAGAATCCCCAAATAGGAAGTTGAATGAGTTCTTACTTTCTGTACATTTTGGTAGGCTTGGTCACCTCAAACGCTTGCTTTTCATCAACATATGTAGTTGGAGTTCTTTATGTAGAAGCTGATGGAATGAAGAGCGCTGACTCCTGCGGGAGAAGCGGAAGTTGAGATTCTGGACTGAGAGGACGTTTTCTGTGTGAAAGCGAAGCGGAGGGAAATAGCTTGACTGCGCCTGTAGCGGAAATCAACGGCTTTACTTTATTTTATTGCGAAAATGCTGCGTTTATCGAATTTATTGTAAAATTTTAGTTAATTATGTTAAAAATACAGTCTATTGTGCTGCTTTAATGATGTTTTATCATAAGATGCGTATAATACCTATTATGCAGATAAGGTATAATGGTTATGGTAGTAAAGGTTAATGATGCCCAACTTAGAATCTGTTGGGCATGATAGAAGAAAGAGTGGGATATATGGTAGATTCACAACAAAGCAAAGGCTATCGTGTTCTTTCGATATTTGATCGATTGATGGATGGCCAAGGAATCAACAAGAAGCAGGAAGCATTGACACATCAGGTTGGTGAAAAAACCATACAACGGGATATCGACGAAATTCGTACATATCTGAGAAAGGCTAAACTTAATTGCCGCTTACAATATGTTCGTACAGAAAAAGTATATAAACTAATACAAACAGATCATAATCGTTTATCTAAAGAACAAGTATTAGTTATTATTAAAATACTAATTCAATCAAGAGCATTTAGTAAGACTGAGATGAATGAACTGTTGGAGAAGCTTATTTCTATTGTGGCAGCAGATCAGGATGCTCAAATACTATTAAAGGAAAAATCGGTAGAGGTAGATGTACAACATAACCAATCCTTAGTACCATTCATTTGGAGCATTTCAGCAGCCATTCAAAAGAACAAGGTCATGACAATTGATTATGTAGCTGAGGGAGAATGTATCTCCACCGAAAAGATGGTAAAGCCTCTAGCTGTGATCTTTTCAGCACCCTATTTTTATGTTCTAGCAGATAATCAAGATAGTCCAACTGTTTACCGAATGGATCGTATTCAGCATCTTCGTGAACAGGATAAAACATTTCAAATAGGTGAGCTCCACAAGGATCAGCCATTGATTGATGTTAGTGAGCCTATACGATTTCTCTATAGAGGAAAGTACCCCCAAACTGTTTTCAATCGATTTCCGACAGCCAAGCTCGTATCGCAAAATGATCATGCCTACTTATTTGAAGCAAATGTGTTTGGAAACGACATCAATAGGTGGTTTTTAAGTCAGGGAGCAGATCTAGAGATATTGGAGCCAATCGAGCTGAGAGAAGAGATGATAGAAACTATACAGGCAATGCAGCAAAATTATCATTGTATTTAAAAACCCGCGCAATTTTAAGCACGGGTTTTACTATTACTGAAAAAGTTGTTCAATGAATGTCAAATCGACATCATGATTGAGCTTGTAATCTTTCATATAATTTTCTTCATATAAATAAACGAATAAATGGTGATTATCATCTATACGTAAGCCGATTTCCCTGTCATCATTGATCGATAACGTCAGCCAATAAGCTTCTTTAAAATCGGATTTAGCAAACCATACTTTTTTTAATGGCAGGTCTTTTAATGGCTGCATTATTTGGTCGATTTCTGCTTTATTTGTAAGCATGATCGTTTTTTCATCCGAAGAACGAATGACTTCAATTTCATGAATTTCCTTCAAATCGAGACGCTCTGTTACCTCTGTTGTAAAATCGGTGTCCCTTGTTAGTAGCATTGTTGAGATATACAGAATAAGTAATGGTAGTAAAATGCCTAGAAGTAGTTTGTATCTTTTTTTCATACTCGTCTCCTTAAATTCTAAAAATTCGCACATATGTATTCTTTTCCACGCTATAATTGAGCATATACTGAAATGATAAAGGAAGGCAATAAAATGACATATAATTATGCAGAAAAAGAACTATTTTATCCAGATAGAACTATTATGTATCGAGGCGGCGTCAAAAAAAATGATTTTGGCCATGATATCTATGATGGGAAAGGCATGCTTTTTGATCAAGATGGCGAGCTCTTATTCGAGGGGGAATTCGTCAATCATATGAAGCAAGGCAATGGCATCATGTATTTAAAAGGGCAACTTATTTATCAGGGAGAATTCATTCAAAATAAAAAACAGGGTCATGGCATTTTATATAAGGATGGTCAAAAGCATTATGAGGGTCATTTTCGCAATGATTTAATGGATGGCTATGGCATCTTATATTATGAAGAGGATGTGACGGCTCCTTATCAAGCATTGCGGGCACAATATCCTCATTTAAATCAGCCACAGTATGAGGGTGATTTTGTACATGGCATGAAAAAAGGAAAAGGCAAGCAGTATTATCCAAATGGGTTTTTACAATATGAGGGTGATTTTATTTGGCATCATATGCAAGGGGCTGGTAAGCTCTATTATCCGACAGAATCACCAACGGCTGAAGAGCTTGCCCGTGGTGTCACAACATGCCACTATGAGGGTCATTTCTTTGAAGATCTGAAACATGGCAAAGGGAAAGTTTTTTCTAGGCAGGGTATGCTGGAAGCGGAAGGACAGTTTAAAGAAGATAAGATGACAGGGCATGGAACGCTTTATTATGCCAATGGACAGGCTTCCTATAGAGGGGAATTGGTTCATGGCAAAAAGCATGGACGAGGCGATTATTTTAATGAAGATGGCAAAATTATTTACAGTGGTGAATTTATCAATGATGAACGATTGCGCATTACACCTGAAATCGAACAGGAGATTACTAAACTACAAAAGCAATTGGACAGTCTTGTAGGATTGCCGAACGCAAAAAAAGAATTACATAATTTAATAAACTTCATTAAAATCCAAAGCCTGCGTGTCGATCATGGATTAACAAGCTTTCCAATTACGTATCATCTTGTTTTCTCAGGCAATCCAGGGACAGGTAAAACAACAGTGGCACGCATTATTGGCCAAATCTACAAGCATCTTGGCGTGTTATCAAGCGGACATTTTGTTGAAACAGATCGCGCAGGATTGGTCGCTGGATATGTAGGGCAAACAGCACTCAAGGTTCAGGAAGTTGTTAACAAAGCAAAGGGGGGGTTCTCTTTATTGATGAAGCCTACTCATTAATTCATGATAAACAGGATGCATTTGGTAAGGAAGCGATTGACAGTTTATTAAAAGCAATGGAGGATCTACGTGATGACTTAGTAATTATCGTTGCTGGGTATACAGAGCTTATGGAGGAGTTTTTACAAGCTAATCCAGGCTTTAAATCTCGCTTTAATCATTTTGTCCAGTTCGATAATTTTAGCACCGATGAACTCTTTGCTATTTTTGCTATGCTTTGTCAAACGAATGATTATCAATTCGGAGAAGCATTTGCCCAACATATGAAAGTGCAGCTACGCCAAATGCCAATTGAAACAATTCCTAATTTCTCGAATGGTCGCTATATTCGAAACCTGTTTGAAAAATTGGTGACGATCCAATCAAACCGATTGATTCAACAGGCAACAATCTCGAAAGAAGAATTGATGACTTTTGAGGAGCAAGATATTTTACAGGGCCTATCAGAAAAGCTTTTTGATAACACTTTTTAAGATAAGGAGTAGACGAATGAAAAAATGGTTTGCCATTATTTTAGTGTGTGCTTGTATTTTACCACGGATAATAACGATTCATGTTACAGTAAATAATCATATAAATGTCCATAAAAACAATAAAAGTTAATGAGTTATGCTTGATATGGTAATATAATACAAAATATACGCTATCGTTAACGAACACGGATGCCTTTAATTGGTATTTTCGTGCACCGGATGGAGAAAGTTATGAGACTGTTGTGCGCAGACTAACATCTTGGCTTGACGGGATTCAACAATTCCCAAAAGTGATTATTGTCTCGCATGGTCTGACTGGGCGAATTTTACAGGGTGTCTATGCAGGACTTAATAAAAAAAGGCACTCAAGATGTATTATTCAAGTCAACCAATAAAGAAATCTCAAGAATTTGTTCTAATATCGAAGATGATTAGTACATATAAAGATATTTGAGTTCATCACATTGTTCTCAAGGAATATTCAGAAATGCCACCTATTATAATGTGTAGGAGGCGTTTTTTTATGAAAAAATGGATGTTATGTTGTTGTATTTGTATCGTGGTTTTCTTATTTTATTATACAAACAAAATATATGAACGCGCTCAGCTAGAACTGCCATCATTACATAGTCATAATGCTTTATTGCTCAATGAACAAGGCGAAGTATTATACGAAAAAAATGCAGATGCTATTATTTATCCAGCTTCCTTAACCAAGATTATGACAGCCATCGTTGCCATAGAGATGACAGAGGATTTACAAAGACAAACAATTGTAGAACCTCAAACGATTGCCAACTATACGGCCCAAAATGCTTCGATGGCAGGCTTTCAAGCAGGAGACTTTGTTACAATGGAGGATTTATTATATGGCACACTCCTTGCCTCAGGTGCCGATGCAACAGGAACTCTTGCAGATGCTATCGCAGGCAGTGAGGACAAATTCGTCACTTTGATGAATAACAAGGCGCAGGAATTAGGCATGCATGATACATATTTTGTTAATACCAGTGGCCTACATGATGAGGCACATGTATCTAGCGTGCGGGATATCAGTAAGCTTCTACGCTATGCGTTAGAAAACCCTATCTTTTATCAAATATTTACCTCGAAAAGCTATACAACCCATGTGCCTAATGAATTAATTATCACAAACTCGTTGTTTACAAAAGTGCCTAGTGTAGATGGCCCCATACTAGGAGGGAAAACAGGATATACACCAGAAGCAGGGCTCTGTCTGGCGTCCATTATCGAAAAAGAAGGAAAATCATTTCTTTTCATTACAACCAATGCCCCGACCTATGTTTGGACGCCACCCCCTCATATCGAAGATGCTTTAACTGCCTATGATGCCCTGTAAGTGGAAAAAAGATGAAAACATCTCAACTTTTTCATCGTTTCCAACGTCTTATTTGAAAGGAAGACATTTCTTGTTTTGCGATGGTGCTAGATAATCCATTTTTGAGGGAAGTCTCTCCTGGATCAAGCAAAACGATTACTTTTTGTAGCCCTTTGCTTATTGATGCGGGGAAGATGCCCTCATGGTTGGGGAAGCTCTGGGGAATTCGCTCCAAAATAGGAGCGAGCCACTCAATCACTCCACAAAAAGGAGGGCTCAACATGTCATTATCATAATCTACGCATAGTTTTATAGAAAAAAGGGAAGGAGAAATGTAGTAAGGTTAATATTATACAGATGTGAAGGCTCTTGGAAGATGGAATCTAGTCGATTACTACTATTTTCTGGTCTGAATGGTTACTCTATAATGATAGTTAATTCTTAGCATTTTTTTAGCAAACGACATGGGAAGACATCTAAGGACGGTGAAGAACAATGACAAAATTTTTACCCTATGCAATCGTGTTGACATTGATGATGTGTTTATTTGCTGGGCAATTGTCAGCAAGTGCTGAAGGGCCAGTGGTAATTCAAAAAGTGATGAAGGATACGGTCATTTATGAAAAGCCTTCCAAAACTAGCAATGAGATGGGGGAATTGGCGAAGGGACATTTTGTCACAGTGACGCAAGCAAGCAAAGGGTGGACACATATTCAAACGCCAGAGCAGGCAGGCTTTGTGCCATCTGATGTTTTAGTCAAGTTGAAGTCTGTCGGCTATTTAGTCATTCAAAAGGGTGGTGCGACGCTATTTACTGCGCCAAGCCAAAATGCACAGCAGGCAGGATCGCTTTATGAAGGACGCATGATTTATGTGTATGGCACAGCACCTGGAGGCTGGTCTTTCGTCCAATATGGGCAGGATATAGGATATGTGGCAACAAATGCTTTAAAAAAACCTGTTCCAACGAAGAAACGAATCAACGCTGTGGCTGGTGCTGAATTACGTTTAACTGCTAGCCCACATGGAGAAGTTCTTGGTACACTTGCCAATAATACAGCTGTCCAGTATTACATAACGCTTGCAGGCTGGGCCTATGTAGAAGCGGGCGACCAAAAAGGGTATGTCAAAGCTTCTGAGCTAGCCAATATTCAGCTAACCGATAATAAAGTGTATAATAAAGGTGTGCCAGTAGTGAAGGGTGCTAAAAAACGTGTAGCTTTAACATTTGATGATGGGCCTAACGCCAAGGTAACACCGCAAATATTGGCGACTTTAAATAAATACGATGCGAAGGCTACATTCTTTATGGTAGGGAAAAATGTGTCAAGAAATGCTGCTATCGTCAAGCAAGTCTATGAGGCTGGGCATGAAATTGGCAACCATACCTTGAATCACAAAAAATTAACGGCTTTATCCATAGCGGAGGTTAAACAAGAAGTCAATGGCACAAGTAATGCGATTTATACAGCCATTGGCCAATACCCAACCGTTTTCCGTCCACCGTATGGGGCGACAAATGATCAAGTGCGCTCGTTCATGACGATCCCTTCGATTTTATGGTCGATTGATACACTAGATTGGAAACATCATAATGCGGATAAAATTTTAGCGTATGTGAAAGCCTCTGTAAAAGATGGCAGTATCATTTTAATGCATGATATTCATCAAACGACAGCGAATGGTTTAGAAAATGTCATTCTTTATTTACAGAAACAAGGCTATGAATTTGTTACAGTGAGTGAGATATTACAATAAATAATAGAAAAGCTGTGCAATTGTCTTCTAGAGACCACTGCACAGCTCCTTTTATTTAAATAAATTAATGGTTGTAATAATAATAGGAATCCCAAACACGTCGATTAAAAAGGCGCCGACAATTGGTACAACAAGAAAGGCTTTTTGAGAAGGTCCGAAGCGTTGCACAACAGCTGACATATTTGCCATAGCATTTGGCGTTGCCCCTAAACCATGTCCTGCAAAACCAGCTACCATCACAGCTGCATCGTAGTTTTTGCCGAGTAGCTTAAACAAAACGAAGATACTAAATACGACAATAAAGAATACTTGCACAAAAACGATGATGAATAATGGTAGCGCTAAATCAGCAATTTCCCATAATTTGATACTCATTAATGCCATTGAAAGGAACACGCCTAATGTTACATCCCCAATTAATGAAATGCTTTTCATATTAATTGCTTGAGGTTTAACTTTATCCATAATATTACGTACTAATACAGCCACAAACATTGCGCCTACATAGCCTGGTAGGACGAAGCCTGTTGCTTCTGAGAATAATGTCCCAACATATGTGCCGACAGCCATGCTGAACGTAATCAATAAGACTTGTGTAAAGAACGAGTCAGATGTAATTTGTTCGTGTTTATTTTCATATTCGACTGCTTCAGCTTCTTGTTCATCAGGTGTTAAATTGTATTTACCGACTAAATATTTGACAATCGGACCACCAATTAATCCACCAGCAACTAGACCACAAGTTGCGGCAGCAGCCCCAATCGTCATGGCTGAGGAAATGCCCAAATCTTCTAATGTTTGTCCAAATGCGGCAGCAGCCCCATGACCACCTTCCATGGAAACAGCACCAGCCATCATTCCGATTAAAGGATGAATCCCCATGAGGGAGGCAAGTGATACCCCAATGACATTTTGCATTAAAGCAAGGAAGCCACAGGCTAGCCAATAAATAACTAATAATTTTCCTCCGAGTCTCACTAATTTAAAGCTTGCCCCTAAGCCTATCGTTGTGAAGAACGTAATCATAAATAAGCTTTGCAAGGACGTATCGAGCGATATTTCTAGAACACCAGTTGTTTTTAAGATGGTAGCGAGAGCAGCGAACAATAAACCACCTACCACTGGAGCTGGAATACAAAATCGCTTTAAAAATCCAATTTTATTAATAAGAAAGCTTCCCAATGCAAAGAGTGCGACGGCTAAAAACACCGTTGTTATTTGATTAATTTCGATCATGAGCCTTGCCCCCTAAGTAAGTTGTTCAGTGCTTCATACACAAAATAAGCACCTAATTTAACCGTTCGTCCATTTTCATCTAATAACGGATTGACCTCACAAACATCAAATGAATGTGTATGAGGATGTGCAGTGACTTTTTGTAGGATCGTGCGTACAGTTGATGGGTCAAGTCCAAACGGTGAAGGTGCACTTACACCTGGAGCAAACGCTGCATTCAAGACATCCATACATAAGGTTAAAAGAACATAATCATGTTGATCCATATAGTGTTGTAGCTCATCCAATAATTGCTGTTGGTTGGCTACTGTCATGTGATCTTCAAACACATACTTTACCTGTAATTCATCCGCTTTTTCGAACAGTTCTCTTGTATTGCCATAGCGTTGAATACCGACAACAAAATAATCAGCATATGGATCCTGTTCTAAAATTTGACGGAACATAGTACCAGAAGAAGGTTGTTCATCGTATGGTCGTAAATCAAAATGAGCATCTATATTAATAATGCCGATTTTAGCATCCTTTGATAATGCCGAACGAACACCTAAATAATGGCCATAAAGTGTTTCATGACCGCCCCCAAGCACAATACATTGACATTTTTTTTGCAATACTGTTCCGACAATTTCACCAAGCTCACGCTGCGCTTCCTCTAAATCATGATTAAGACAAACGATGTTGCCAACATCAATGATTTGTTGATCATCCTCAAATGTCCACGGTAAACTAGCTAGTCCTTCCCGTAGTGCGTTCGGTCCATTGGCTGCTCCTAAACGACCCTGATTTCGACGTACCCCTTCATCGCAAATAAAACCAACGAGTGCAGCCCTTTTCTTATCTGAAGCGCTTACATCATTAATCGCCAATCTTTTTACTTGTTGATGTAAACGAAAACTGCTTGTATTTGTCGTTGAATCTATACGGCCTTTCCATTGTTTTTGATCTGTTAGTGTGTACATAATCCTATTCACCCCATTGCTAAAATTATTGTAGAAAAAGTATTGTTGTAATTCATTATATATTCACATAATTATAATTACTAATATATAATTAATATTAACTTATAGCTTTTAACTATAAATGAAGGAGGATTATATAAGTGGATATTAAACAACTACACTATTTTATTGCTGTTTCAGAACAAAGGAATTTCTCGAAAGCCGCAGAAAGACTGCATATTTCGCAGCCTTCCTTAAGTAATGCTATCAAAAAATTAGAACAAGAGATTGGTTCCCCCTTATTGGAGAGAAATACTAGAAATCTGCAATTAACAGAAGCTGGAGAGCTACTTTTTGAACGGGCAAAAGTTATTGTGAAAAATATGGAAGTATTGAAAATTGAAATGGATGAAGTCATTGTTCATGGCACGAGGGACATCACCATTGGTGTTATGGAATCCATCAAGCATTGGTTGCCTAAAGTAATCGCTAACTATAAAAAGGATTATCCACAAATGAAGATTCATTTAGTCGATATTTTAGGCAGTAAACGTGTGAAGAAATCGTTAAAAAGCTATAAAACCCATTTAATCATAACGAATCAGTTAATGGATGATCCAGAGTTGGAAGTCCAAACCTTATATGAAGAGAGGTTGGTTGCAGTGTTACCCTTACACCATCCGTTAGCCAGGAAAGAGACTTTAACCATCTCGGATATTAGTGAAGAGCCATTTATTATTAGTACCGAGGGCTTTCAAACAAGACACGATATTTTAACGATGTTTGAAAAGGCTGGGAAAAACATCAACATACAATTTGAAATCGAACGTTTTGAAACGGCTGTCTCACTAGTGCGTGAACAGTTAGGGATAACGATATTACCTGAAAACTATTTGCAAGGACCAACAGCCAAAACCATTGTAAAAAAAGAGATTGAAGGTGCAAATTTAAGTCGCAATGTTTATTTAGTATCTTTAAAAAATCGTCATTTACCATTGGCTATCCGACAATTATTGAAAGATATTTTGCATTCTTTTGAAAATAAGATGCTATAACTTGCAAGCAATCCTTAAGTCATGTTTTTTCTGTTTTATTAGAAAATTCATAATAGAACATTGCTTTACTAGAAAAATAGCGGTAACATTTAATGTAAGAATGAAAATGAATATTCATTCATTTTATGTTGTTGAAATAAGATCATGGCAATAGCAGAAAAAGACTTTTTGGCAAGGCGAGGGGGTGATTTCCGTTCCGCCAGCGTCCTTTCCAGGGGGGCGTCCGATGAGCCGCTTCACTCACTGCGTTCTCTCTAGGGTCTCACCTGTGACGTTAGTGACGCTAGCTCCACTCCACTCCAATCAACCATGTGGTAAAAGTGTCTTTTCCTTCTCTTTCATACGAGCCGTAGTGAACAAAATAGCCCTTTATTTTCAATGTGAAGAAGTGGTAAGTGACAACACATCTCCATAAAGGGTAGTGAATAACTTCACTTTAGTTGAAAACCTTGCTAAAAAGAAACATTTATATGAATTGGAGTGGAAGGGGGATAGTGAGACAGGCGAGCCTCTAAACGGAGCGGAAGCGGCTCGGCGCTCGCCGACAGGAAAGCAAGTAGCCTGCAACGGAAATCCATTTTCACCTTTCACAAAAATGCTATGGATGGTTTTGTTTTTCAACACGATGAAAATGAATTTTCATTCATTTTTAAAGTTCAAGCAAAGGGGGTATCTTCCAATGAATTTTTCTTATAGTGAAAAAGTTGTGAAGTTACAGGACAAGCTAACGAATTTTATGGAGCAATACATTTATCCAAATGAGGCTGTTTATGCAGCGCAGGTAGAGGCTATGAAGGATCGTTGGGGAGCGATTCCACCCATTATGGAGGAATTGAAACAGAAGGCACAACAGGCGGGATTGTGGAATTTATTTTTGCCAGATAGTGAATATGGAGCAGGATTAAGCAATTTAGAATACGCCCCTTTATGTGAAATTATGGGACGTTCACTACTGGCACCAGAAGTGTTTAATTGTAATGCACCAGATACTGGAAATATGGAAGTGCTTGTACGTTATGGCTCAGCACAACAAAAAAAGCAATGGCTTGAACCATTGTTACGAGGAGAAATACGGTCATGCTTTGCGATGACGGAGCCCGCTGTTGCATCTAGTGATGCTACCAATATAGAGGCGAGCATTGAGCGAGATGGCGATGAATACATTTTAAATGGCCATAAATGGTGGACGACAGGTGCTGGGGATCCTCGCTGTAAAGTGGCCATTTTTATGGGTAAACATAAGGATACAAATGCCCCTATCCATGAGCAACAGTCTATGATTCTCGTACCGATGGATACACCAGGGGTAAAAGTAGAGCGTATGCTGACTGCTTTTGGCTACGATCATGCACCAGAGGGTCATGGTGAAGTTACCTTTACCAATGTACGTGTACCAGTGGACAATATTTTATGGGGAGAAGGAAAAGGGTTTGCCATTGCTCAAGGTCGACTAGGACCGGGAAGAATTCATCACTGTATGCGTCTCATCGGTGCTGCGGAGCGCGCATTGGAGGAAATGTGTGTGCGTGTTCAGGAGCGACAGGCGTTTCATCGACCGTTGGCAGATCAAGGAGTAATGCGTGAGCGTATTGCTGAATCTCGTATGGATATTGAGCAAGCAAGACTTTTAACATTGAAAGCGGCCTATATGATGGACACAGTAGGCAATAAAGAGGCTAAAGCTGAAATTGCTATGATTAAGGTAGTGGCACCAAATATGGCACTAAGGGTTATTGACCGAGCCATCCAAGCATTTGGTGCGGCTGGTGTTGGGCCAGATACGACGCTTGCTGCACAATGGGCAAACTCACGAACATTACGTTTAGCAGATGGTCCTGATGAAGTACATCGTAATACCATTGCTAAATTAGAATTGAAAAAGCATGCGAAAAAACAAGAGGAGCTGATGAAATGACGGTCCTAGAGTTATTTAGCTTAAAAGGTAAAACAGCGATAGTGACAGGTGGGGGACGGGGACTCGGAGCGCAAATTGCTCAAGGATTTGCAGAGGCTGGGGCCAATGTCGTCTTATGCTCAAGAAAAGTGGAAGCGTGTGAGGAGATTGCCATAGCACTTGAAAAGCTAGGTGTTCAAACATTAGCACTAGCCTGTGATGTCACAAAACCAGAGGATATTGCTAATGTGGTGGCTAAAACGATTACTACATTCGGTAAAATAGATATTTTAGTCAATAATAGTGGTGCTTCATGGGGGACACCTGCCATTGATATGCCCTACGAAGCCTGGCAAAAAGTATTTGATGTCAATGTCAACGGGACCTTTTTGATGAGCCAAGCAGTGGGCAAAATTATGCTGGAGCAGAAAAGCGGCAAAATTATTAATATTGCTTCCATCGCAGGACTTGGGGGCACACTTCCCGCCTTTATGGATACCATTGCCTATAATGCGAGTAAAGGGGCCGTTATAACCTTAACGAAGGATTTAGCTGTTAAATGGGGACCACACGGTGTCAATGTCAATGCGATAGCACCTGGATTTTTCCCAACGAAAATGTCCAATGTTTTAATTGAACGAGGACAGGACTATTTGATGGACGTTACACCGTTAAAACGTTTAGGCTCAGAAAATGATTTGAAAGGTGTGGCGTTATTTTTAGCAGCACCAGCTTCAGACTATGTAACAGGTGATGTCATTGTTGTAGATGGGGGCATGAGCTCTATCATTTAGGGAGGGAATAAAATGGATACGATGCAAGTAAGGGCAAGTGAGCGTTTAGATGTGGACAAATTACATGCCTTTTTGGCAAGCTATTTTCCTGAGCTACCACAGGGTGAACTTGAAATTTCGCAATTTAGTGCAGGGCATTCCAATTTAACGTATTGTTTAAAAATAGCTGATTTCGAAGTCGTTCTTCGTCGTCCACCGCTTGGACCAGTAGCCAAGAAAGCACATGATATGAA
Source organism: Lysinibacillus sp. FSL K6-1151 (assembly GCF_038630755.1). Classification (NCBI taxonomy): domain Bacteria; kingdom Bacillati; phylum Bacillota; class Bacilli; order Caryophanales; family Bacillaceae; genus Lysinibacillus; species Lysinibacillus sp. FSL K6-1151. The sequence continues at coordinate 2,576,044 of NZ_CP152040.1, read as the reverse complement.
GCGTGAATTTACAATTTTATCAGCATTGCATCCGTTTTTAACAGCGGTTCCAAAGCCATATGTCTATGTAGAGGATCGAGATGTTATTGGTAGCGACTTCTTTTTAATGGAGCGCAAAAAAGGTATTGTTCTCGATACGCATTTTCCAAATGGGACAGAGCCAACAGAGGAGCTAGCCCGTCAGTTGTCCGAAATGATGGTAGACTCTTTAGTGGCGCTTCATGCCATTCCCTACCAAGACACAGCGTTAAAGGATATGGTGAAGCCTGATGGATTTATGGAACGACAAGTTCATGGCTGGATAGAGCGCTATGAAAAGGCCAAAACAGCAGAGCATGCGGAAGTAGCTATTTTGACAGAGTGGTTAAAAAATCATATTCCTTCCAATAATGAGGCAACCATTATTCATTATGACTATAAATTAAATAATGCGATGTTTTCTGAGGACTATGCCGAAATGATTGGCCTTTTTGATTGGGAAATGACGACGGTAGGGGACCCATTAGCCGATGTCGGTGTAGCAATGAGCTACTGGATGCATGCGGATGACCCGAAAATGTTGTTATATGCACTGGGAGAACCACCAGTAACCATTTTACCAGGCTTTTATACGCGACAACAGTTTATTGAACGATATGCGGAGAAAAGTGGGCGAGATGTTTCGACTATTCATTATTACTGTACATTTGCTTATTTCAAATTAGCCGTTATTTGTCAGCAAATTTATTATCGTTATGCTAAGGGGCAAACACAGGACGACCGCTTTGCTCAGTTGGATAAAATGGTCGCTGCACTCATACAACAGGCTTCTAAATCGATATAAATTCTAAAAAACGGTTACTTTTTACTAAGTAACTGTTTTTTTATTGCTCTCAATAACAGATTATCCGACATTATAAAATATAATTATTTATAGCTACTCGCACCAACCCTTCTTAATAGCCAAAACAACACACGTAAAAAAATTAAGAGAGATGGAATGTATGTTCTTATTTTATCACATATGCCTTCTTTTTGCGAAAAAAAGGATTTTATATAAAACAACAATATTTTATTGTTTATCGATAAATAATTGTTGACTTAGAATGTGTATAAAGCTATTATAACAATAGTGAATAGGTGTTTGATAATTGATCAAATACAAATTTAAACAAATAGATGGAGGAAGCAACAATGAAAAAATATTTACTAGCTACAATTCCAATGGTACTTGGGGTTTTATGTTTATTTATAAAGGGGATTATTGGTGATGAAATATTAGCGGATGGAACGATCGTGGAGAAGAATTTCTTTTTCATTCCATTAAGCTATCTATTTTTCTTTAGTGGCATACTGACATTCTTATTTATGGCCCTTTTTTCAAAAATAAAAAATATGAATGTCGCAAAATAATGCTAAAACAGGCCCTAAATAGGAGCCTGTTTTTTTACGACCATATTTGATCAAGTTTATCGCTGTAATAGTGAATAGCTTTTTTATAATCTTGAATGCCCTGATGATTGGTTGTACGTAATAATGTCTGAAGTAATGTCTCCATCGATTTTACATGGTTGCCAAGATTGTAAAGTGTCATGGCATAGAAGACCTTGACATGCTCGGCTTCAGGGAATTCGTGAATGGCTTGTATAAAGATTTGTTCGGCTTGCTCATATTGCCCTAATGTCCGATAAGTGCTACCTAAACCAAGATAAGCATCTATTAAAACATCTGGTTCCAGTCCTAATTTAATCGCTTTTTCATAATGGGGGACTGCCTCCTTTTCTTTTCCTAAAGAATCAAAGGTCCAGGCACATTGAAATTGATAGTAAGCATTTTCAGGATGTTCCTTGACTAGTCCCACCATCAATTGATTTGCTTCCTCAAGCTGTCCGTTTTTTCTCAATGTGATAAGATGTGCTATTTGTTTATCCATATTATTAACCCTCTCGTTATATTTTATAATAAATTACCATTCGCGAAAATAATCTTCAATCAACAATTCGAATGAATCTACTAATAGCCTCATTTCTCCCGAATCATGATAACAAATGAAAACCTTACCTGATGAATCGATAAAAATGGGATTGCCCTCACCATCCATTGAAAAGACATAGCTAGTGTCTAGAATGTTTGGAGATAGAACATCTTTGTATTGGTGACGAAAATCCAGGGTTAGTTAAATCGACAACGGTTTCGTTTCCAATACTAGAGCCATTAGAAAAAGCATGAACTGCTATTCCAGCATAGGCACCCCCAAATATTTCAATGAATGTTACATAATCAGCATGAAATTGTACATGAGGTTGCTGCTGATCTTCTTGGCTAGCTGGAGTGCCTACTAAGGAATGCTGATCCTTTTGTTTATTATACATGATCTCGAATTGCTAGAAACCTGTAGGAATGGTATTGTTTATGTCATAGTAACATTCATGAGGTGATAGAATGCTAGAGCGTTCAATGGAAAAAACACGGGAACATCAAGAGGAAAGGAAGTGATTAAACAAAACAAGAAAAGAGGATTAAGATGATGACTTATCAAAAAATAATTTGTGATGGATTTGAATTAAATTATTGTATAAAAGGGCAAGGTCAGCCGATTTTGGTGGTGGGTAGCAGTGTTTATTATCCGCGTTTGTTCTCTGAAAACTTTTCCCAACATTTTCAGCTTATTTTTTTAGATCATCGAGGATTTGGCAAGCCAACTCGTGCATTTAAACAAGCTGATTATACATTGGATAAAATAGTGGAGGATATAGAGCATGCAAGACAAATCCTAAAGCTAGATGACTTAATTATTGCAGGGCATTCGGGGCATGCATTTATGGCGGTGGCGTATGCCAAAGCCTACCCTCAGCATGTTCAAAAAATGATCCTATTAAATACAGCAACAACGAACAGCCAAAAGAGACAGCAACAAAGTTTGTCTTATTTTGAGGCATATGCAAGTGCGAAGCGTAAACATCAATTTCAGCAGGATATTGCTTTATTGGAACAGGATCTAAAGAGAGAACCTGAACGACGTTTTGTTCATATGTGTATTCGGATGGGTGCACATAGCTTTTATGATTACACATTCAACGCTACCTCTACATGGGATGGCGTGTATCCGAATATGGAAATCATTGATTATCTTTGGGGTGTAGCTTTTGCTGAGCAGAACCTTTTACAGCAAATACATCACTTAAACATGCCGATTTTTGTCGGTCTAGGTAGGTATGATTATTTAGTTGCGCCTGTATCATTATGGGATGCAATGGAGTGTACTCCTCATGTAAAGAAAGTTATTTTTGAAAAAAGTGGTCATAATCCTATGCTGGAAGAACCTGAATATTTTGATGAACAATTAATTGCATGGATAAACGAAGGATAGTTATTTTTGGCTGGTGATGCTTTTATAGCAAATAACCAGCCTTTTTCCTTTCTTTAACCATAAAAAAGGCTACTCCCAAAAGGGAAGAGCCAAAGTATTAGCTTGCAGAACAAGCTTTGCGTATCGCATCAATTTGTCGACAGTCAATCATCACAGGAACGGCTTGATCATCTATTTGAAGGAAATACCCACAGCAACTTTGCGAATCAAGATAGATAAAGTAAATACTTAAAAATTGACAGCCGTTCGAGAGGTATACATCGACTAAAGTTCCAGGTTTAAAATATTCTAAATGATGGCAAATACAACTGTCACACTGCTTTTTGGCTTGCTCCTTCTTCTTATATGTTTTTTCATATTGGGGGCTATTATAGTATTTGATTGTATATGACTCTTCCTCATCCACATGATGATCGATGTCAGAATAGTAACCTGAGCAAAAATTCTTTGAGGCACAATAGCATTTAGCAAACTTATGATAATTATTAAACTCCCAATTCATTCGTTTTAAAGATCTGTTTTCATCCATTCCTTAAACGCTCCTTTATGGTTTGAATGTCTTGCTAGCACGAGGCACCTATTTCTAATCTATGTCAAAGAGCATTTGGGAGATGGTAAAATGTCCAATTGTTTGTAGAATAAAAGAAAAGACTAGACTCACAAGTAGAGTCTAGCTTTGCAGATCATGTTTGCAATCGCCTTGCAATAAACTATATATTTCTAAATCGACAACTCCTTTACCAGACCATAATGAAGCTTGTCTCAATAGACCCTCTTTTAAAAAGCCATTTTTTAGCAGGACTTTTTTCGAAGGCTCATTTAACGGCATGACCTCAGCTTGAATTCGATTAACATTTACATCCTCTAATAAAAATTTCACAATGATTTCGACTGCCTCTGTAGCGATGCCTTTGCCCCAAGATGTCTCAGCTAAATAGTAACCAATTGTTACCATATCTACTTTTTGATTAAAGTCCATTGCTTCGATAATACCTACTAGTTTTTCACTTTGTGATTTTTCGAAAATACCCCATTTAATTCTGCTTTTCTTCGAATAATCTCGTTCAAAATGAGCAATCATTTTTTGAACAGTTTGTAAGTTGTGTTTTGGGATGATTCCGCAGTACTCAAATACTTTGTCATTATCATAAATGGCAAATAATTCTTGTAAATGGGATTCTTCTATTTTTTTTAATTCCAAAGTTGTTGAATGTAAGATTGGGAATTGTTTAAATACTTTTTCAATAATCATTGATGTTGCTCCTTTTTATTCTTTAATGGGAATGTATATTGTCATCTTCATATCATGTGGATAGATAGATTGCATGACATCGGTTATTTCAAAATCAGGGCCTGCATCTCGCTCATAATTAGAGTTTGGTAGCCATACTCCGTAAATGTAACGTCTTGTATTTTGAATTCCTTCCGCAGTGCTATTCAATGTGAATTCCGCATATTTACCAGCAGGAATTTCAAGGTGAACGAAGCCTTTCTCTAATTGCTCCTCAAAGCAATGAACTTCCTCTCCTACAATAAAGGAAAATTGACCATCCTCTTGAAAACCTGTAGAAATGCCATATGCCATATTAGGGGCTACCTTATGTGAGATTCGCTCATAATACTGCTGTTGGCCAAAATCTAAATAAAAGCTTGGGATGTCTGCATAATACTGATCGTTTTGTAAGGACGTTTTGTATTCATAGCCAGTGATACATTTTTTAGGTAATTGAAGTATTTCTGGTCGCTGCATAGGGAGTTCTCCTTCCAGTTTATAATCCAAAAAGTTCATTTTGGTTAGAAGTGGTATGGAGTTGGCTCCTTTTCGGTACTTAGCAGGTGTGACGCCAAAATATTGAACGAATGCTCGTGTAAACGCCTCTTGAGAACCATATTGAAAGTTGATCGCAATTTCCAGTATGTTCTTGGGAGTAGTTACTAATAGAGAGGCCGCTTCAGAAAGCCTTCTGTTGCGAATATACTGCTGTACCGAAAATCCTGTAATAGCTTGAAAAAGTCGTTGGAAATGAAATGCAGAAAAGTAAGATTGGGAAGAAATAGCTGTGATCGTTAACTTTTCCTGTAGATTGTCCTCAATAAACTCTATGGCGTTTTGTATTCTTTCAAAATAATCCATACCATCATCCTTTCTCGACTTAATAGTACTGTTTCAGCGAAAGTATTTTTTGATAATTTGTGCTAATTTGTACATTAAATGGTCATCAACATGAAATCAATAGAAATATTGAATTAAACGTTCAATTCAAATTTACAAGATAATGATAGTTAGCTCTATGTTCCCATTTTTCTTTGGCATAATATGTTCAGCGAATTACACGTATCTTAAAACAACCTAATCAAGAAACGTCACTCATTACATTTGAAGCGGCTGTTAATGGAAATGACCAGCACTCTGAAAAAGAGTCTGGTCATTTTTGGTTGCTTAATTTAGTTTTAATTTTGTAGCAGTCCCGATTCCTTTTGTATGAACATCGACCTTAATACGAACGATTAGCTCGGGATAAAGGGTTGGCCAGTCTTTTTTTATTCGATTCCATGCATGGTAGTCCTCTCGGTGTAGCACTTCACTAAATTTTAAAATGTCGGCTTGATAGGTTTGTTGGATCGTATGAAGCGTGCGTTCTAAGCTCTCTTTAATTTGTCTACTCGTCTCTTTATTTAATGCATCGATAGTTTCAGGTTTCGTTAAATCCAGATGACAACCTACCTCAGCTATGTTTTGGTCAATATCAAGTTGAATCGTAATGGAAGGGCTGTCATTTTGAAAATGGCCCGTCACTTTTGTTGAAGAATTGATAATTTCTGTCGATATTTTTCCTTGCTCAGGGCAGGCAATATTTTCAAACGTGCTTTTTATATGATTGTTTAAAAAATTATAATCTCTGCTTTCTTGTTCGGTTAAAAAGCCAATTAGCTTATAATTTTTAAAAACGGCCATTCCACCATATTGTAATTGTACAGGGCTCTCAATTTTTTCTATATTGCTAATAGATTTTCCAATATCCGCATCTCCGAGTATTTGAATAGAAGGTAATACGGCACTATGATCAATACCACCTAAAGATTGGACTAAATCATCTAAAATTACAGATTCTGTCGTTCCCCATGCAGCTTCTGAAACCTTTAAGGATTTAAACATTTTACTGGCAGGAACATCCTCTAGCGGTGTTAAAACACTTAAAATTTCTTGTGCAGTCGATTCTTGGGTAACGATAATGTTAAATTCGCTCCGACCCTCAGCATCTCTTTGAAATAAATCCAAAATGCTATTCATTCCTTCTTTAGCCATTTCCTCTCCAATAATAATGATCTGAGCATGTGCATAATAAGGCTTCCTTGGCGTTAGCGTTGTTAATTTTCGAATGGCATCAAATAAGGATTTTCCCTTTGCGTGATAGGTGAAAACAGGAACTTGAAAGCTGGTTGCTTTGTTCGAGGCTACTTGACTAGGGTTAACGATTTGAACGGAGATTTCAACAAGCTCGTCTGATTTATCGACCCCAACAGCCGTAACAATGGCTAATTCGTTTAACTCTCGTTTATTCCAACAGCCACCTAGCAAGAGAATCACGCTAAGCAGTAGGATGAAAAATAGTGTGTGTTTGATGATGGGCACCTCCTCTAGGAAAAGGGCTAAGTCATTTCCGATACTATTAAGGATAAGCAAAAGCCATGCAAAATAATCGATATCGACGAGATTCTTTTTGGAGGAAAGTAAAGTATGGAAAGGGAACCTGTATGTATAAAAGCGAGGAAATGGAGGAAATGGCAATGAAGGAAATAGTAATAGGTGTAGAAGCTATTTTTATCTCGAACCCAAATTATCGGCAAAATGGTATGAGGACATATTGCTTTTAAGCTTCTATATAGGACGGGGCAGCTGTCATGATAATCGCTAAACAATGTCCAACCGTCACTTGCTTAGTAAAAGCAAAGGAACATCAGCCATGATGTTTTCCAGAGAAATATTTTGGGTTGGTAATTTTAATTACATGTCGCGCAATATTGAAGAGACCTATCAATTTTTAGTGGATCATGATGTGAAAGTCAATGCTCTAGGAGGGGAGGGAAAAACAAAAGATGGAAATCCTTTAGGGGTTTATCAATCATAAGCGGGTCACTGCATGAACAGTGACCCTAGTAACAAGTCTTGGAGGTGTAAGGCTAATTAGCTTTACACTACTATAGTATACTGATTCTCTATATTGAAGTAGTTAATTGCCTGGGAAATAGAGAGAAAATTGAGAATTATGAAAAATGCTGTTCAACCCCAAAAAAAGGAAGTAGCAGTGTACCATAGGCTTTCTATAAATTATGTGATGGAACAACTGGAAATGGTGAGTTTCATGACACCTTTTATAGTAACCATTCACCAGACAAGCTAGGCATTCAATACAGTGTGAAAAATAAAGGCACACAACAATTTAGTTGGAAAATGATTGACTCAGATGGCAAGCTATGGGCTCAAGGGACATTAGCAGCTGGAAAAGCACATACGGCAATACTGGAAAAAGGAAGCTATACTATGCCAGAAGGAATGTATTCTATGTCCATTATTACGATAGATGGTGCGGAGGGCATGTTTGATTTTGTTGTAAAATTGGTGGAATAAAAACTTTTTAAAATAGATGTAACTTTTTTAAAACATCACTCGTCTAACTCATTAGTAGAATACAAAAACTAAAGCAAACTAGTAACATTCACTTTTCACAAAGGGACCAGGAGCACATTTTTCGTGTTTTCCTGGTCTTTTTGTGTAGCATTATCGATTTTTAACGAAAAAATGAAACCTTTATGGAATTTAGACGTATTCTTAATTGAATCAAAAGCTAAGCAAAATTAGTAAGATTCACTTTCACTAAAAAGGCTAGGACCCACATGAGGATGTAGGGATCTAGTCCTTTTTGTATATTTGTATAGTGATCAAGAAGATTTTCATAGTGTTGAAAAACAAAACAAGCAATAGAATTTTAGTAAAATAGCATCTTTTTCAACAATATGAGAGGACCAGCGCTCATGGAGAGTGACTGGTCCTTTTGTTTACTTGCTCTGCAAAGTATTTTATAGAATAAACACTATAAAATTTGAAAGGGCAATTTATTTTCTCGAAAAACCATTAAATCCCCTTAAAAGTTTATTGGAAAATATTTTAACTTGTTCAGTGCTCCAACTTATCGTAGTATTATAACGAATCAAAACTAAGCAAATTAGTAAGATTCACTTTCACAATAAAACCAGATGCTCCTCAAAGATGAGCACCTGGTTTTTTGTTTTAGCGGTCAACTATTCATATTAGCTGATATTTTTAATTTGTAGTAGCATACAGACAACAAATCAATCCGTCAGAAAATATGATGCCTCCGATCATTCTAAAGCAGGCTATACAGCTTTCCATCATGCTGGCAGCTATAGGGGTCTTATTCTTCAATGGTCTCTTCATACGTTTTACGACCCGGGTTTATTTTTGTTACTTGGATCGTTATGTCCCCAATGGAATCCTTTGTTAAAGGGATTTTTCCATCTTTCTCTAACTTTTTCCACGTCTTGACGTTGGAGCGATAGAGATACTCTGAAAAACGATAAATATCAACGTCCAACTTTAAACCTTCCTCATAGGTTGTCAATATTTGTTTTTTTACTTCTTTTATAATATTGGCTCTCACCTCATCAGAGTTTATTTTTCCCTTAAATCCATTCAAGGTAGCACGCAAATGAATCGTAATATCAAATGTCACTTGGTTATTCTTAATGACAGGCTTCACTTTGACATCTAATTTATCTAAATCAGCGGTTAGATAATCTCTTTCGCCACCTTCTAATTTAAAGGTGACCTCTCCGCGACTAGTTTCATTATGCATCCATTGATTGCCTTTTGCTGCAGAATTCTTAATAAAGCCTTTAAAGCCATCCTTTGAGAGAATTCCTACACCTGAGAACGTTGTTTCTTCAACTTCTTCATCCATCGTTTCCCAATCTTTCATGATGGACACGTAGGGGATACTGACCTCATGGCTCGGTTCATTTAAACCAATAATTAAATTTCTTAAGTTTTGAGGCTCAATAAAGGATTCTTGTTGCGTTGTATTGACAGGATTACTTAATTTTGAAGAAGTCAGAGAATTTCTTAAAATCGGTGTGATAAGCATGACATCTTTAATGGGGTCCGTTGTACTGTAGACCCAAATATGATAACGAGTCTCTCGAAAACGAATGAACGTATCAATCACAGGGATACTTCGTTCATTTTCCATGGCTCGTTCTGTAAAGAGCAAATACCTCATATGCCCCCAAAAGATCTCCTGGTCAGAGGAACGATACAATTTATAAATTGCTTCTTCCACGGTTTTACCTTCAGCAAAGCCTACTTCAGCAGGTGCAACATTGCCACTAGGCTGATCGGATTTCGCTACATCAGCAAAATTAATAATTTGTAAATAAACCTTGTACTGATTATCCTCATAATCTACCCCAACGGCATTGACATAATACATTCTTTGAGGCTCCGTCACATCCCAACAACCGGTCATAAAAAAGGCAGACGTTAAAATGAATAGGAGAAATACGATATGTTTTTTTGTCATCATGTCCCTACTTTTATATTTGGTTAGTTATCAAATAGTTTTGACAAAAATATAAAGATTTATAAGTATGAATGTTGAATAGAGAATAGGCTATGAAGGATATGAATATTCGCGAAGAGAAGTGAAATACTCGCGGAGAGGAGTGAAATACTCGCGAAGAGGAGTGAAATACTCGCGAAGAGGGGTGAAATACTCGTGAAGAGGAGTGAAATACTCGCGGAGAGGAGTGAAATACTCGCGAAGAGGAGTGAAATACTCGCGGAGAGGGGTGAAATACTCGCGAAGAGGGGTGAAATACTCGCGAAGAGGGGTGAAATACTCGCGGAGAGGAGTGAAATACTCACGAACGGAGTAAATAACTTATAGCGTGGTACAATATAAGAGAATGTGTTAATGTAAGTCGCATTAACACACATCGTTTACTTATTTATTCTCTATTAATATGATTAAAAACATGGGTCTCCATTAGTTTATCTTACATTGCAAGAATATATTAGTATGTCCTCTGGTTCTTCCATGAAACTGATTATTAATACTGTCTGAAGTAAGCAGTGGAATGCATGGACAGTGTAAGATGATATTTTCGGTAACTTCACGACACATTATCACAGAGGAACATTCGTTTTTCCTGAACTTTTTGCAGCATTTTTCAGAAAGATTCTCAGCTAGTACAAATTTTTTATACACTACAAACATAGTATACATAAAACTCAAAGTATAAAAAGTTAAGCCTCCCTAAAAATAGCTCCCATCTCTAAAAAGGTAGATATGAGAGCTAAATTCCTATGGTATCGCAGCTGTTGTAACCCAGTTAAGTTATGGCTATTTGAAAAATTCAATAGATATTATGAACGCTCCAATTAACTCAATTGAATAATGGACAAGGAACGATTCGCGTAGTTAGCGATTGGATTGGCCGATGAGGCACTTACTCCTACTAGATCGCCTGCGGATAATGAAGCTTGAACAACATAGGTAGAACTGCTTCTATTTAACACATTAAAAATAGCGAGACCATCTAGAAAAATGGGTTGTCCGTTGACGGTAATACTAACTGTAAAATAGGATTGTAATGGATCAGGTTCTACTGTCGTTTGAGCATTTATCGATATCGCAATTTGATAGACGCCATTGCTTTGCACTACTAATTCATTTCCAGATGGACTTACTGTTACATTAGATAAAGGGCCCACTTGCTGAAATGGAATAGGTGCCGCAATAGGGGATATAATTTCTAAGGTGTCACCTCTTATGGATCCATAACTTAAGACACCAATATTGGGTGTGGGAACAGGACCAGGAATAGCAATAATTTTGGGGAAAGAGTTTGTTTCTTTTTGACAACAGCCCATATTTATATGTTTATAAGACATTAACTACCCTCCTTTTTATTTACTAAAGGTAGTATATTCGACACTTAATTCAGTAATTGGACGAACACCTAAAGCCCAGTTACTCATATTCGAGCCTGGGCTTTTCTCATGTTTGGAGAATATAAAAAGCTATTTTCTTGCCTGAATCAAGGTGAACCAGCTTTTGCCATTCAATGTTCCGGAAACATTGTAAACAGGCTGATAGAAACCTTTTGTATCATACATATGCGTAAGCTCTATTAATTCTATAGACAGTTGATCGCCTTTTTTTATTGTAAGTTCTTCGTCTGTTACGAGTGCATTATATTTTATTTGCGGAAATTCGCCATTCTTAATACGTTCATACACTTCTGTAGGGGACAAAATGTTTACTTCCGTTATAAATTGATGGTTACGTAGATTAGATGATAAGGAATATACATCGCCATCTGGTTTCAGCCCAAGACTTACTTCCCCAAGCCAATAATCTTTGTTGATATTAGCGCGATCTGGAAGTGTCCATTCTAATTCACCATTCTCCCATACAGTAAACTCTGCCTCTTGAGGGAGGAGAGCAAGTTCGTCCATTATTGCCTTCGCCTTGTTAACAGAATCTTGTCCTGCTGCTGTAGTTTGGTCAGGTGTATACAGATTCTCTGTTAATGACCAATTGCCCTGTGAACTGATAAATAATGTATAAGGATTACCTGTGTTGTCTGCCAATAAAATTTCGCGATCCCCTCTATTTTCCGTTGTACTCGTTACGGATAAACCTAGTTTTTTTTGCAGCAAGGTTTCAACTTCGTCATTCTTCATTATTTTCTTATACACGGGGGCAACTGTGGGTGCTGTACTTAAGTCCAATGAAGTGGAGACATCAACACCTGACATATTCGATTTTGTATAGGCATTTATTGCAAGATGACCAAACTCTTGTTGGTTGTAGACAATCATCATCCCAACAAAAATCAAACCCATTATGAGTGGGATGGCCAGATTGCCAATTAGACTTTTTATTTTTACTTTTTTATGCTGAACAATGGAAGCCACAAGTCTATATAACTGGTATCCGATAATCCCACCAATTGAGTTGTTGATTAAGTCATCAAGCTCGAAAATTCCCGCTCCTGTAAGTGTTTGATATGTTTCAATGGATAATGTAGCACTGACGACTACGAGAAAAAGCCACTTGAATAGTTTAAATTTAGGGAAAAGCAGGGGCAAGAAAACGCCTAATGGTACAAACATTAAAATATTAAAAATACAATTTTGAAGATCTCGTAACGAATATTTTTTCCATGCATCGATATAACCACTAAATGGTTGGAGATTCATCTGCAGAAAATGAGAAGAGCCTCGGCCAATAATTGTTAACTCACAAACAAAAACAATATAGCCGATGAAGAGTGCTCCAAGCATAAGTTTTTTTACGTGGTTTCGTTTCCGAACGGATGGTTCCTTTTTATTATAAAAGAAATAATAGAATGCAATGAGTAAAAACTCAACACCAATAATAATCATTACTGGCAGCATTAAAGATTGAATGTTATTGATAATTTCTGTTACGCCCAATTTAAAACGCTCCTAACTGATGATTTAGCTTTTCTTGATGTAATATTGTCGACTTTCCTTATTGTAAATGGAAATTATTAATAATTATTGAGAATATTTATGAAGATTTCTTAAGATTTTGCATCAGCTATACAGGCTTAGGGTGCTGATTTTAATCCCCTAGTGTGGCGTCGTTAATATAAGAGCAAAAAAGGCAGAAGTCAAATTACGTTTGTCATAGCAATAAACCACTTTCATTGCTGTATAACTCTGTAATTATTATAATGAATAGCAATAACTGGTAAGGAGATGGTGGAATGAGTAAGAATTTCATTATATTTGGAGCGAGTCAAGGACTGGGTGATGCATTTGTCAAAGGTTTACCCGTCATGGGAGACTCTGTATGGATCGTGTCACGTTCTCGACCTAAAAGCTTAAATCTCAACGATGGTGTCAATCGTCATTGGCTCGCTATTGATTTGTCCAATCAGCAATCAATTCCAACTTTAAAAGAGAAGGTAAAAGACATTCCTTTCGATGTATTAATTTACAATGTTGGCGTATGGGAAAAGCGTGGATTCGAGGATGACTATACATTTGATTTGGATGAGGTCGTAGATATTTCAAACATAATCAATATAAATTTAACTTCTACAATTACATATATCCAAGCGCTTTTACCAAATTTAAGACAAGCGGAAAATGGAAAAGTGATTTTAATTGGCTCAACAGCGGGCTTAGATCACACGAACAATGCACAAGTTTCATTTGTTACATCTAAATTCGGCTTACGTGGCATTACCAATGCCCTTCGTGAACATTTAAGAAAGGATAAAATTTCTGTCACATGTATTAACCCAGGGGAGCTAGCAGCAGAAGTACCTTATGAAGAAGGGGCAGAGAAAGCAATTCATTTATATGAAGGGACTCGTATTCCTGTACAAGATATTGTATCAATTGTGCAATGTGTCATCCATTTATCACCTGTTTCATGTGTAAAGGAAATTACTATTCCTGCAATAACGGATTTGAATGCTTGATGATCGCCTGTTGCTCAGAAAGCATTGTAGCGGGAGTTAATCTTCTATTTGCAATCGAATAGGGCGAATAGAGGATATTGCCGATGCAGTAACGTTTCTGGCTTCCACTGATAGCAGCTGGATAATAAATGTTTCTGATGATTTTCGTTTATAAAACGCAATAATACTGTGAAGTTCCGATAAGGGGAAAAAACATTGCTTTTCATGCCTAACCTCAAGAAAAAATGGATATTCCAAAATTTAAACAGTTTAGGACTAGACAAAGGTGATTTTACATGGTATATTGTATTCAATAGAATCATCCGAAAAAAAAGATGCAATGAATTCACATATTACAAAAAGTAATCGTGTTTTGATAGATGCTTTTTGTGATATGTGTTTTTTTATGAATGTGATTTTATTTAATTTGATTAATGGAGGTCATTTACATGACACAAGGTACAGTAAAATGGTTTAACGCAGAAAAAGGTTTTGGTTTCATCGAAGTTGAAGGCGGACAAGACGTATTCGCTCACTTCTCAGCTATTCAAGGTGAAGGTTTCAAATCACTTGAAGAAGGTCAAAAAGTTGAATTCACAGTAGAAGAAGGTCAACGCGGACCACAAGCTGCTAACATCGTAAAACTTTAATTTTTAATGAAACATACCACTCTTAATTGAGTAGTATCAGACTGCTGACAAACTCAAATTTGATGTTTGTCAGCAGTCTTTTTTATAAACGAAACTAAAATCGTGAAGCAGCTATCTTTTATCAACTATCTTACCTCTGCTAAATACACCTCTTCAATCAAAAATTCCTTTTTATGTAATTTCGCTATTTCTTCTAAAGTTGAAACACACAAATTCTTAAAAGTTTATGAATTCAGGACAATTAACAAAAGAATAAAATAAATAATTAATGAAATAAAAATGGAAAATCGTCTTTTTTTCAGGTTGAATCGATGTCTTGAATTAGTACTCATATCTCGTACAATGCCGTTTTCTTTAAACATGTTACAATACTCGCATTTCTCCAGTACTGAACCTTCTCTAAATTAAGCAATATCATATTCTGAGACGTGTCCCATCACAGAATCCAGCAGGCGAAACAATCCACTGTTAAATAAGAAAATTTTTACGTCGTTATTATATTTCGGAAATTTCAAATAAATGAATGACCAAAACCTAATTAAGTGGTAAAGTATAGAAAAATGAATGGAGAATGATCTTATGGAAAAATGGAAAAGGGTTGAATTAAAGCATTTTTCAAGTGAATATATGAAAGAATTGAACTCTTTTGTACTTACAGAAGAACAAAAACAATTTTCTGCTCTTCCAAGCAAATTTGGAGAAATTAATGAAGGACAGTATCGTATTGTCATTTTAAGTGATAATACACCAGTGGGTTTCTTCCTTCTCAATGCAAATGAAAGAGTAAAGAAATACTCTACTAATTTGAATGCTATGTTATTAACTGCATTATCAATTAACCATACAGAGCAAGGAAAAGGTTACGCAAAACAAGGAATGACCTTACTTGTTGAGTTTGTGAAAGCAGAATTCCCTAATTGCGATGAAATTGTTTTAGTTGTAGACAAAGATAATATACCAGCACAAAAACTATATTTTAAAGTAGGATTTGAAGATACAAATGAGAGACTAATAGGACGAATCGGCGAAGAAATCATCATGAGACAATTAATAAAATAAAGTTAGATCACAAATAAAATCGTCACTAGAGCTGATTTTATATTTGAGGATTAAATTTTTTAAAGTTTGCGAAAAGATTTCCCTCCTTTGATATTTTTCATGACTTTAATAGTAGGGAAAGACAGACGATTGTCTACATAGGTAAACTTTCAGCGAAGAAATGACAACATGGCCGACCCAGAGTTGCTGTGTTTCTGGGATTATGGAAAAATATTGAAATGTACCGATTTGCTGCTTATGATGGAGGTGAGTATGAAATGTATAGTAATACGGCAAATATGCTTAAACAGACGACAAATCTTATCAATGCATTGAATAAAATAAAACAAAACCTATCTTTTGTAAAATTGTATATTAATAGCGATAGAACACTGGCAATCTATTTTTTAAGTAATGCATATAGTGACTTTAATTTATTCAAAACTATTTACTTATCTGTAACACCTGGTGATCAAACAATTGATGAGTTTTTAGAGAAATATGAAAAATTCTTTGTAGAAGTAAATAAATATTTAGAGGTTTTTACTGATAATAGCGTAGTTGAAGATAGACTTCATAAGGAAGTATTGTTTGCAATCAATGAATTAGAAAGATATCTGTTAAATCTGTTGGATTTGTATAGATAAATACTTAGACATTCCTTACACAGAGGGATGTCCTTTTATTTTGCAAAGCAATTAGTATATTGGCGTAGGGAGATAAAGCAAAATATAATTTTATTATTAAGCAATCACATGTCTATGCTTTATCTACCCAGTAACATTGAGCAGCAAATGCAGGAGCTAAATATGAGAAATGAATAGAAAGATTTGCTTTTGGAATAATGATACATGGAGATTTTGCAGGATTAAAACTCATTATCGTTTAAAGAAGTAATTTATTTTGAAATCAAATATATAAATAGAGAAAGGAGGAAAAATATTGTTACATATATCTAAAAAAATAGGAATAGTAAGTTGGGTTGTGACCATTTTATATTTTGTGATAGAGCCTATTTTTATTATGACTGCACTTGTACCCTATAATTTTATGCAACAAGCTATGAGTGATCTAGGAGTAACATCATGTGGGAAGTATACATATTCAATTGCACCTCATGAAATTTGTTCACCTTATCATTTTTGGATGAATGTATTGTTTATAGTAAACGGTTTAACATTTTCGGTTGGAGTGTTGTATCTTTCTCAGTATCTAGAAAGAAATGGAATAAATAAATTAGGAACAGTATTTATTCTTATATTTGCTATAGGAAATATTGTATCTGGTTTTATACCTGCAGATGTTCATTTATTTTGGCATTCCATATTATCACAAATAGGTATGTTTACTGTTTTGTTTGGACTGTGGATTTATGCAAAATCATTGACTAAAGGTAAGAGGTGGACCTATTTAAATGTAATTGTTCTTATAACTCTTCTTTTCTTTATCATTCTTTTGTTTTTCTTTCCATTGCCAGCAGGTCTATTACAAAGACTTTATTATGGTGTGATTTTCTTGTGGGGTACTGTGCTCACAATTTTATTAAGTTCATCAGAATAAATTATAAAGCCCAGATATTCAGTTAACGTACCGTAATTGTTTAGGTAGTGTCTAGCAATTGAGGATAGTTTAAATGAGTACCTGGGCATGTTTAATGATGTATTGATTTTATAAGGAATAATGGTAATCAGTAAAATTGCAACCTTTCTGTAAGGGACTTGCGGAGTGCTCACTATTTAAAAGGTTAACATTAACTCACTTTTCCATTATCGATTTATTTTTTGTATTCCACATTTTATAAAGCTCTCTATCAACAAGGACTAATTCCATACCTAATTCACTTGCATATTTAGTTAAGGTTAAAGAGGATGGAATAGAGCTAAAGGTTTCCATTCTCGAAATAACACTTTTGGATAGACCAGTTCTCTCAGCCATTTCATCTTGGCTAATATTTTTTTCTATTCTTTTATTTAATAAAGTAAAAGCCAATTTAATTAGCTGTTTTTCATCTTGAGAAATCATTTCATCTTCTATTAATTCATAATAGCGAAGAAAAATTCTTGGTATTATTCTCATTGAGTAATTTTCCAATTGCTACACCTCTTTATTAATCTCTACTATTTATAGAGTGGTTAATATTAGACATTTTAGCTCGTCTAATAAATGAATTTTAGTAATTCTTTATAGTAAAAGGATTACTAAAAAAATTATATCCATTCATTTATAATATTTCTATATATTGTTTTGTAAAGATTGGATTAAAAAGTATTTTTTCCTAAATCGTAAATTAGAGAATAGGTTATTTGTAGCATCCTGTGTCTATGGTAGTGATTCTATATAATTATATTAATGCTGATAGGAATTATAAGTATTATATAAAAAATTAATTAAGGCTTTCGAAATAAAGCTGATAAAATCATCTCGTTAGTTTTTCTTAGAGGTGATCTTGTTGTTGAGTATGTATGCTAAATTGGCTTTGTGTAAAAATTAAAAACATGGTAAAATAAACCATATAAATTATGATGAAAAATCGATTGATAGGTGGGAATTGTGTGATTGATAAGTAAAAATGAAGAATATGTTTATTTAAAAAATCATAAAAACAATGAGTATTGGTAATTACATTTAGGAACGCTTCATGTACTTAAACAAACGGGTAATTAGTTCAACAAGCATTTGGGGATCAACACAATAGAAAGTGATCGAAAGGGGGATTACTAAATGAATAATAACTTTATTGAAACCATTCAGTCGCTTTATTCTGACCTTTCCATTGAAGACTTTTATCCTAATGAAATTGGACAGAATAATGATGTGTTCATTGTAAACAAATCTTTGGTTTTTAGATTTCCAAAATATAAAAATGGAATCAATCAATTAAGAAAAGAGACGGAAATTTTAAAATACATTAAAGGTATCATCTCAACCCCTATTCCGAATCCAATTTATCAGTCTTTTGAAGAGTTAAAACCAAGTAAAGTCTTCACCGGCTATAACCTAATAGATGGTGTTCCTTTGTGGAAGGAGAGCTTAACAGGTGTTAATAGTGTTGAATTGGTTAAGGGGTTGGCCAAACAACTTGTTTCTTTTCTTGTAGAACTCCACTCTATTTCAGGGGAAAAAGCAAGTCGAGATTTGAAACTAAAGGTTCGTAACCCACGTGAAGAGATGTATAGCCTGTATGATAAGATTCAAAATAATGTATTTCCTTTTATCAGAAGCGACGCTCAAAAGGAAATTTCACAATCTTTTGAAACGTTTCTAAAAGAGAAGGCATTCTCTAATTTAGATATAACACTTATACACGGAGATTTCGGAGCATCTAACATATTATGGAATCCAGAAACAAGTATGATTTCAGGGATAATAGACTTTGGTGGTTCGGGTTTAGGAGATCCAGCGTATGACTTTGCTGGAATACTCTCTAGCTATGGCGAGGATTTTTTGGATATGTGTATTAACCTATATCCTAACGGTGATGAAATATTTGAACGGGTTAAATTTTATAAAAGTACATTTGCTTTACAAGAGGCATTGCACGGAATTGAGAATGGAGATAGACAGGCTTTTGAAGATGGCATTAAAGATTATAGATAGATTACTTGCTCAACTAATAGGTGCTTTAGTACAACAAGGGCTTCAAACTTCTACATATAGTAAGAGCGTGTTTTGGACAGTTTTTATTTTCAAAACACGCTCTTTATTGTTCTCATATTAAGGTTTATTACAAATTTATAGCACGAGAAGTTAATGCTAAGTTTGTGATCAAGCCATTTATTTTATCGCTCAACCACATGTTCGAAATGTACGCCCTTTTCCTATGACATCCAATAAAGAAAGTATTGAGCGTGTCTTTGTGGATGCAAAGGAAAAGTGTGGAATATGATGGACAAGCTTAAGAGGTCTTAATAAATTGTCCAGGTAGGCGATGCTTATTTTTGCTGCCATGAATTTAAAGAAATTGGCTAGGCAAGTTGTTTAAAAGAGTTCTTTTGCTTGAAGAGTCTGTTTTATTGGGTGGTATATTATCATATTTAAACATAATGAAAGAAGATAAAAGGAATCGAGGGTGAACTTTTCGATTCCTTAAGTCGACAGTCTGAGATCACCCTATAATAGGTGAACCTGATGTTTTTTATTTACCAAATGAAAGGGATTAGCTTTTTAGTTTTTTGTTTATATATTGTAAATTGTTCTCCGTACTTATTTTGTAAGTAATTATCTGATTTTGGGATATAGCCAAAAACAAATACGAAGAATAAACTAAGAGGGATAAGCAAACTATAAATATTGTTAGAGATTAGTGCTAAGCCTAGTACCCAAAGGCAGTCTCCGAGGTAATTAATATGAATCGCATATTTAAATAAACCTCCCGTATAGAGCTTACCTTTGTTTTCAGGATTGTCTTTGAAAGGTTTTCTAAGTAATTCTGAAACTGTGTTTAATATACTTCCTCCTAAAAATAATAGCCAGCCTACAATTAGCATTGTTATGTTTGGATCCTGTTTGCTCGTAATCATTAAAATGGGAAAGCCCAAATAATAAATCCCAAAGGCTATACTGTTCATGATAGCTTCCTGCATTGCAATACCTCTAGGTAACCAAATAAACATCATAGCTGTTAATCGCAAAGCTGTGATAATTAAAGCAATATAAAGCCCTAGAGAAATGGCAGATTTTCCATATGTATTGAAAAGTAAATAATATGCAATAACTAAATAGATAATCTCAGCAACTAAAATGAAGATTTTTTCTTTTATCGTAGAATTATTTATACCGTACAAAGTAAGACACTCCTTTGTTATTTATATTTAATAGGAAAAAATACGTCTGTGATATTATTATCCTCTTGTGTACTATAGGGATCTGTTTGATAAACTTCGAACGGTGCACCATTTAGTTTATAGTTATGTTCGGTTATCCAAACATGTAGTTTTGTATGGATGGAAGGTAGTTTATCATAAGAACCAATAAGCGTAGCCATTGCACAAAGACCAGGATTAAATAATCTTGTTTCATTCGTGGCGGTTGTAAGTGGTATGGCCATTTCTACATCATAATTATCAGGTTCATATTCGGCACTATGGAAAATAGCAAGTGGTTTTGCACTAGGTAATAAATTATTGAACATAATTTTACTAAACAACTCATTAAAGTGTTTTAGAAAATCATCGGTATTTATTGTCTTTCGCTGAGATAAGATATCATATGGTAAGTGATCCACAAGTTTAATCTCAATCTCATTTAAATAGCCCATGATACTTCCCTTTTTATCAAGCTCATGAATATCAAGTTTTAATTCATTTAACAATGAAGCATAAAATGTAAGTTGTTGTGTAAGAATTTCTTGTTTTGTTTTCAATTTAGAACTAAGAAGTTCGGTATCATCCCAATTAGTTAAAATAAATTTGATTTCTTCTAAAGAAAATAAATAGTTTTTCAATCGCGAGATGGATAAAGCAGTTTCTAATTGAGGAACATTGTAATAACGATAGTTATTTCTAGCATCAACAAAAGCAGGCTTTAAAAGTCCGATTTCATCGTAGTAGCGAAGCGTTTTCAGTGTAAGATGAGATATTTTCGAAAATTCACCAATGGTCAGCATAACAATCACCTCCTTATAAATTACTTTAAATATAAAGCATCCTGTAAGGGGAGGGTCAAATCAATAAACTAAGCTTTCTTAAAGTTTTTGGCATTCAACATGGGCAACATGACTGCATCGAAAAAATATTTTAGAAGTTAATAAGAAATCTAAGAGCCTAGCCAGGTTGGCCTAAGCATTCTAGTATTAAATAGTTTGAACCTAAGATGAGTTTCTTTATTAAAATATCTATGATTCTCACACCACCACATACCACAAGTTTATAGTCAAAAGCTATTGGCACTGAAAAGCTTTAGCCATGATAATACGGTGCATGAGTCGATAAAAGTAGCAATTTAAAAATTGTAATAGAATCCCATTCATTATATATGTATATTTATATAGGAGGAGGGATATTGGTGAAAAAAGTTCTTCATCTAATAGCTATTACATTAGTTGGATTTTATTTCTTGTACGGCTTAACTAACATGTTTTTAAATAGCAAAGGATATGAAGGTGCTGACTATCTAGTTTCTATCATTTTATTGGTACTTATTGTTTTATTTGAGGGATTTCTAATTAAACTTTATAAACGAGCCTATAGCGCTGAAGCTATAGAAGCACGTAAACAAAGAGAAGCTGCGAAAAAGAAACAACAGTTCGAGGCAGAGAGTAAAGTACTTGGTTCTAAATCTCGACAACAGCTATTCAATGCAGATCTATGTATTAAAGTAAAACATATGGCTGGATTACCAGTTGCCGAAGGTGCTGAGATATTTGTTTACAGATGCAAAGATAAAATCGTGTTTGAAAGAAGTCAAGCCACAATTGAATTAAATATAAATAAAGTGATTGATATTCTAATAAAAACAGATGTTGAAATTCAAAAAAGTTGGGTAAGTGATGCTGGTAAAGCTATAGCAGGGAATAATCTTTTTGGTTCATTAGGTGCTATAATTGGTGGAGAGGCAAAGGAAAAAACGAGCACAATCATAGAGAGGTATTTAATTTTTGCTTATGAAAAGAATGGTGAAATAAAATATATATCTATGGAAGTCACGAATGAACCTAATGCAAATTTATTTAATTCAAATTATTACAATCTCTCCAATAACGAAAGAAGATTTACAAGTCTTTAAAGAGCGAATTAGCAATTATAGATTGTAGACCAATGATCACTAATTTTGTGAATATAGTGGGGCTATCATTGAATAAACACAACATAATTGAGTGTACTGTCATTATCTGCCACTCAAACAGATAGGTAAGCATTATTTTAAATTTCATTTTTTAGAAGGAAATCATTCAATTTTGCTGAACTAATAAATGGAAGAGAGGGGAGTAAAGTGAGGCAGTATGCAAACAAGGAAGAATTGATTAGTACGATTAACGACAAGTATAAAAAATATATTGCAGAATTTAATGATATACCAGAAGTCTTGAAAAACAAACGGATTGAGGAAGTGGATAAAACTCCATCTGAAAACCTTTCTTATCAACTTGGATGGATAAATCTTTTGCTTCACTGGGAGCAAAAAGAACAACAGGGAGAAGAAGTACACACGCCAGCAGAAGGCTATAAGTGGAATAATCTAGGTGGATTGTACAATTCTTTTTATGAACAATATGGAGCGTACTCTTTGAAAGAACAACAATCAATGCTTGATGAAGCGGTCACTAATTTATGTGAGTGGTTAAATATTCTATCTGAGAAGGAATTATTTGAAGTTGATCAAAGGCGATGGGCAAAAACACAAGCTAATTGGCCTGTTTGGAAATGGGTTCACATTAATTCAGTTGCTCCATTTACAAACTTTAGAACCAAAATTCGTAAATGGAAGAAGATTAACCTTTAAATATTTTTGAAAAAGAAGTGATGTTCTTTTGTACATATTGATTAGTAACAGGCGGTATGGATATTCTTTAGCCTTCCACAAACATGGAGGGCTTTTATTATGCGCTATGATTATTAATGGAGATGGGCAACGGTACACAATATTCTCGATTTGCCTCAAGGCTTTTTACTTTCAAAAAGGGCAAAGATTGTAGATAAATGGAACAAACATTTAAGTTTACTTAGCACAGTAGGCGGCTGAGGTTTATGACAGTACATTTTATTTTAAATGCAATCGATTTTATCTGGAATGGCAGCTAACTGGGGAACGATTAACAGTAAGCGTCGGTATCAAGGCATCATCAAAAAAAGCATGAAGTTGGTTTGAATCGTAGCTAATCTCATCTATTTAGTACTGCAAGATCAAGGATTTACAATTGGACAGATTATTCCAGATGCTGTTGTAGTAACGTTTATCTTAAACGAACTAGTTAGCTTAGGCGAAATTTCAGCAAAACTCGGTGTGAATATGTATGTACCAGTTAAGAGAGCATTAGAGATATTCAATACAAAGAAGAAAAAAGCGAAATGACATATGCTTTAAGCAGTCCTTGCTACCAATAAACAAATATCCAATCAAGGCACCATACACAATGGCGCCTCAATTTATCACTATACGCAACAAGGCCACACAGCTAATGAGATTTCATATAGGATTAGCAACAACAATCAGGTGTCTTATCATGTTACTGTGGATGATAAAGAAAGCATTCAGGCTATACCTTTTAATCGAAATGTTTGGCATTGTGGGGGTAGTACTGATCCTAATGCGATAAAGAAAGGAAACTGGCTTTCTATTGATATCAAAATTTGTCACAGCAAAAGTAGTGGATTACGTTATCGAGTTGCAGAGGAAAACGCTGTTCAACACATTGCGAAGCATTTAAAACAATTCGGTTGGGGTATTAAGTAAGTGAAGAAGCACCAGGGTTGGAACGGCACGTATTGTCCGCAATGAATTTTAAATGAAGATCGTTGGAATCGTTTTTTGAAATGAATTAAGGCATCGATGAAGCCAGCAGAAATCTGAAATACCAACAGAAAAGGATGATGTCATTAATGAAATTCACAAACAAGCCAACTAAAATCGCAGTATGTGATTATCTCAAACAAGCAGTAGATATAAAGCCCATTGATAAATCACATCTAGATAAATTCGATGTTGGTACACTTACCAGCAGTGATTTTGAAGGGAATTATCATTGCACATCGTAGTGTTTAACAGCAAAGGTCAATTACCTTAATGCTTTTTAACCACCTATTTGAATAACGGTTAACGAACGACTGGCGTAACCAGCGACTAGAGAATCCGACGAGGCACTTACTCCTACTAAGTCTCCGGCAGATAAAGTAGCTTGGACAATGTAGCTTGAACTACTTCTATTTAGTACATTAAAAATAGCTATTCCTTCTAAAAAAATAGGTAGTCCATTTACGGTAATGCTGACAGTGAAATACGGTTGATCTGGATCAGGTAATGCTGTTGCTTGCGCATTTATTGAAATAGTAATTTGATATACGCCATTGTTTTGCACTACTAATTCATTTCCAGATGGGCTGACAGTTACATTAGATAAAGGGCCCACTTGCTCAAATGTAACGGGTGTCGATACAGGCGATAAAAAATCTAATGTGTCTCCTCGCAGGGACCCATAACCTAATACGCCAGGAGTGACAGGTGCAACGGGGCCAGGAGTAGCAACAATTTTAGGGAAGTAGTTCGCTTCACTTTGACAACAGCTCGTTTGTGTATGCCTACTAAACATTTCTAGATTCCTCCTTTATAGTTTGTTTAGTATTATATTCTAATCTCTTAAAATGATTTGAATTAATACCCATCAAATAACCAACATAATTATCAACAGCAAGTTATTAATCAAGTTCAGGCGCTCACATGAGTACCTAGTCTTTTTTTATTTCCATAAATCTCCTCGATATTAGGGGAGTTGAAAATAATAATGTACAATCGGAGGTAGGTCAGTGAGGTAAGGTTTTCCTCCCTTGGTATTTATCAAAACCTAAATATTAGGGAAAAACAGATAGAGGACCGATCAGCGCTGAGCAAACTTGTCGGGGCATGACATACACGGTCGATCTATATTTTTAAGAGATTAGGTTTATTAATTAATATAAAAGGTAATTAATTTACATTTATTTGCATTTACTCTTTTTTGTAGTATGATAAATAAATATGAAATTTAAAGAGGTGTAGAAGGTTATGCTGAAAATTTTACCAATTGCCTTTGCTATCATAGCAATATCTCTTTCTACTTATGGACTTATTACACGTGATTACCAGCTGAATTTCCTAATGATATTCTTTTTGGGTTTATCTATGTTAACCTTAGGAATTAGAGAATTTCAAAGTAAGAGAAAAGCTTATGGTTTGTTTCTAATAGGAGTATTTTTCTTTTCAACATATGCATCAATTCAAAGTTTCATATGGAGATAAATAAAGGAATGGTTTATAAATGAACTTCCTCCACTTTCCATTTATTTCAGTTAAACTTACTACAGCAACAAAATGCCCGGAAAAGCACCAAATACAATTTGCTACAAAATAATGTGGTGTGTTCTACCACGAGTCGCAAATGAGCTCCCGACAATAGGGTTATCACAATGTCAAAGCTTTCATCTTAGGATGGAGGCTTTTTATTGTGTGCTTTGAAAACCCCCTGCTATGCAGGGGGTTCCGGAAAGCTTTTAGCTATGGACAATAAAAAAACTCCAAACGTACAATAAAGTCAGGTCTAGTCAACCGACTTCGTACGAAAGGAGCCACCATAAATGGATAATAAAAGTTTAGCACATACAACGTGGAATTGTAAGTATCATATCGTCTTTGCGCCAAAGTATAGAAGGCAGATTATTTATGGTCAAATTAAAGCAGATGTTGGAAGAATATTGCGCCAATTATGTGAAAGAAAAGATGTAGAAATCATAGAGGCAACAGCCTGTCCTGACCACATTCATATGTTGGTAAGTATTCCACCGAAATTGAGTGTATCTGCGTTCATGGGTTATTTAAAAGGGAAGAGTAGTCTAATGATTTTCGACCGACATGCGAATTTAAAGTATAAATACGGTAATCGTCAATTCTGGTGTCGAGGATACTATGTGGACACAGTCGGCCGAAATAAGAAAAAGATACAAGAGTATATAAAAAATCAATTACAAGAAGATATCCTGCAAGATCAAATGACGATGAAAGAATTCATTGATCCATTCACAGGAGAAGAAATCAAGAGAAAGAAAAAATAAGTAAGCCGCTTTAGCGGTTTGTGTGAAAACGGAGTGCGGTTGGCAGACCATTCGGAATGTCTTTAGACATGGGCCAGTACCCCAGCGTTTCACGCGCAGAGCAAACCACCAGTTATACTGGTGGTTCTGATTATGTATTCGAAAGGATGAGGAAAGATGGCATTAAACAACATACAAGAGCTAGAACAATACGCCGATGTGTGGTTAGCCAATAATCAATGATTGGTAGCAGGTATTTTTTATCAACTTATGAACCCACCAATATCCAATATGTTATGCTCTGCTCTTTAACTATGTCTGCAATTATTTTTATAGTATTACAGATATAATTAATGGACTATTTAATGTTAACTGAATTTCAGAAGTAAACAAAAAATATTGTAAGGTAATCGCGTAATAATATCAAAAGATATTCTATAATTTTTATAGAAAAGCACTCTTGTTTGAGGGTTAAGGAGAGAGATTCTGGAGCTATTCAGTTTACTAAAATTGACCTAGAACCTGTTTGAACGAAATTAGAAGCTACTAAAATATTAAATTTAAATGATGCTCCTGTTATACTTGGTTTTAATAAAGTTGAGAGTTTAGATATAGTAATTGAACAATTATTAAAATTACGACATATAATGTCTGGTGAAGGTGAGTACGAATGGACTGCTAGTGGAAGAATTGTAGATAAAAGCTAAATATGAACTAAAAAAAGTCACTCATTTGAGTGACTTTAATAATGTCTTAGATTAATCATACCTGTTTCAGTACCGAAAATACCCGTTTGTACTTGCAGTTGTAAATCAGTTGCTTCTGCTACTTCTGGAGCAAGGTCAAATACAACTTTACCTTTAATCTCCATGTCAGGATTTACTTCTTGTAAGAAGAAGCTATTTTGAATGTTACCATCTTCACCTTGGTTTGCTGACATGCTAGCAACACTATCGGATTCATATGTTTTTTCACCACGTTTTAATTTGAAGAAACTAGCATCAATTGTTACAGCTTTATTTCCATTGTTTTTGTAAGTAACATCTAACACAACATATGTACCACTTGCTTTTGTAGGTAATACAGAAGGCCCTACTTGATCTGTTAAACTAACTCCATTTAGAGTAAACACTGCATCTCCAACTTCTAAAGGAGTATCAATTACGGCAATCTCTTCTTTTTCTTTAGCTTTTTCATCATCTTTTGATGAATCTTTATTTTCTGGCGCTTTTGCAGAAGTCTCAACTTTATCTTTAGAATCCTTCTCCTTTGTTGTATCATTGCCTCCTGCCATATTACCAATGGCGCCGATTACAATGATGGCAACAATTAAAATAAACCACCATTTTTTGTAGAAAGGTTTTTTCATGTAAAATAGTCTCCTTTGTATATGTTGTTAGTACTATTAAATTATATCAATATTACCATGTTATGTAAACTTATTATACTAGAATATGGTTCAAGCTTAGTAAATCACTCAAAGAAATAGCCAGGTGCTCAACAGAGTACCTGGTTTTTTATTTGTTTATATAGAGTTTTGATAGATATTAACTAGAATAATTATGTATATTTTACATAATTTTGAACATTGTGGGAAGTCTATTATTAAGATGTACCAATTAAACAACACAAGGAGGAAATTATTTATGGCAATTAATAAAGGAAATACTGATTTTAATTTAACTGTTTCACAAACAGGGGATAAGAGTTTAAAAGTATCATGGAACTGAAACTAAAGTAGCCAAGAACAGAACAGTTTTATATAAACAAGATAAGAAGTCACCCATTTAAAATAATGAGTGACTTTCTTTTGTTATTTATCACAAGCTAATCCATCACCATCTCTAAAGGCACTTTCTCTCCGTTTTCTCGTTTTAAAAATAGGGTAGCTACCGATTTATCTTTCCCGATATTAGCTCCCATTGCTCCAGCTATAGCTCCCGCATTACCGAATTTACTTCCGATTACTGTCCAGCCAACTATACTTGAAGTACTCTTTTGGACATTTTCTACACGTTCCCATTTAATTAACTTGAAGGTTTCTGGTTCTTTGTAGTCGACAGCAATATTTACATAGCCTTGTTTGGTTTGTATTAAAACAACTTTCTTTTATCTGTTCTTTTCCATTCAGGATGGTCATGTTTAGTTTGATTGCTTTAGGTGCTTTTTCTTTCTTTTGAGGTATTGTTTTTTCTGGAATGCCGAAGATATTTTCAAATTCATTCGCGAAAGGTTTGGTTGCATTATCATTAGTTAGTTTGAGTTTAATCTCATTCTTTAAATAGGTGAAATCAACTTCTACAGCTAATATTTTTCTGTTGACGATTTAGTTACTAATAGCAATTACATCGTAAGAAACAAATAATTTTCCTTTTTTATCTTTTTCCAATGTAAGCAATCTTTTAGTAGTTAACAAGAATAAAAAATAAGTTAACTTTTTTGAACCGGTTGTCGCAGATATTATCTGTTCATCATGCTCAATAAGAGTTGACAAAATATTTATATCTTCTTCAACAAACGAAATAACCTGTTTACCAGCTGGCTATAAATAAACTCTTATTTGTTCTTGTATATTCAAATTAACTTCGTCCTTCCATATAGAATGTTGGTAATATAAGAAAACTATATCAACCCTGTTTGGTGTTGTCAGTACGTTATAAATAATAAATAGGTCACTTATTTGAATGAAATGAGTGACACACTGTGTGTAAATACAGATTAGTGTACCTGCTCGTGCATGTTTATTTATAAATCATAAAGAGGTACCGCAGTGTTTATATGAATTATATTTCATATTAGAAAAATCTATATTTATTTTAGATATTTAAGAAATGCTTCCCTCTATTTTTCAACGTTCCAATTTCCATTGAGCAAAAACCCCGCCAAACCAACACTTTTACGCTATAATGTAGGACGAGGTGAAGAAAATGTTTGTGAGTGAAAAACAGATTGAGATTCGATATGCGGAGACCGACCAAATGGGCGTGGTGTACCATGCAAACTATATCATTTGGATGGAGATTGGGCGTTCGCAGCTGGTAAATGATGTAGGTTTTGAGTATGCTGCTTTAGAAAAAGATGGCTATGTTTCGCCAGTAATGGATTTATCGATTTCGTATAAGGCCGCCATGCATTATGGACAAGTAGCGACAGTGCGTACTTGGTTGGAGAAGCATGATCGTTTACGAACAACCTATGGCTATGAAATTTTACATGAGGATGGCACGGTGGCAGCCACAGCTCAATCCGTACATATTCTTGCGCATAAGGATACATTGCGCCCGGTCTCTTTAAGTAAAATTGATCCTGCTTGGGATGCCAAATATAAAGAAATTGCTGTTGAGGCAAAATAGGAGAGCAACAGATGGAAATGTTTTTAGTGTTAGGTGCGATTTTGGCAGGTCTTGGTGTTATTTTAGGTGCTTTCGGGGCACATGCACTGAAGGATAAGTTTGCTTCACCGCATTATGCAGCGATTTGGGAAACGGCTGTGCAATATCAGATGTATCATGCTTTAGGGATTATGGGGCTAGGTATTCTCTCTAATGAGGCACTTTTAGGAAGCTCTAGTCTGCTTTCTTGGGCAGGATATTTGATGTTTACAGGGATTGTTTTCTTTTCTGGTAGCTTATATGTGCTTGCCGTGACAGGTGTGAAAAAGCTAGGGGCGATTACACCAATTGGCGGAATGTTATTTATCGTCGCATGGGTGCTTGTTATAATAGCTGCCTTATCCTAATAAAGAAAATGTAACGAGACAGCTCTTATGATTCATTTCATAGAGGCTGCTCGTTTTTTTAATTATACGAAGAAAATGAAACAATTTGTCTGATTTTGCGTATTACATAGTATTGATAGATGATAAAATAAGCTAAACATTAATATGAAGGTGGGAAAAATTATGGGTTTATTAAAAGCAGGAGTTGGGGCATTAACAGGCGTCTTAGAGGATCAATGGCGTGAGTATTTCTATTGTGAGGCATTATCTGCAGATGTTCTTGTAACAAAGGGTGTGAAACGTACTTCTAAACGAGGTTCAAATAAAGGCAATGACAATATCATTAGCAATGGCTCGATTATTGCCATCAATGAAGGGCAATGTATGATGATTGTTGAGCAGGGGAAAGTTGTTGAATTTTCTTCAGAGGCTGGAGAATATGTTTATGATACGTCAACAGAACCATCGATAATGTTTGATTCAGATTTGTCGCAAGGTATTCTGGAAACGTTTAAGCAAATAGGCAAGCGTTTCACTTTTGGAGGAGAGCCTGCGAAAGATCAGCGAGTTTACTATTTTAATAAGAAGGAAATTGTAGGGAACAAATATGGAACACCTGCACCCATTCCATTCCGTGTCATCGATCGCAATATTGGTTTAGATATTGACATTGCAATTCGCTGTCACGGGGAATATTCATATAAAATTATTGATCCATTATTATTCTATACAAATGTTTGTGGCAATGTAGAGCATGAATTCACAAGAGTAGCAATTGATAGCCAGTTAAAATCGGAATTAATGACAGCATTACAGCCTGCTTTCGCGCAAATTTCAGCAAGTGGCGTTCGTTATAGTGAAATACCTGCTCATACAGTTGCTTTAGCAGATGCACTCAATAAGGTATTATCAGAAAAATGGCTTGCAACACGTGGCTTGGCTGTTGTGTCATTTGGTATCAGTACGCTCAAGGCTTCTGATGAAGATGAAGCCATGATTAAACAGCTACAACGTAGTGCCGTTATGCGTGATCCAGGCATGGCAGCTGCCCATTTAACGGGTGCGCAGGCAGAGGCTATGATAGCAGCTGCTAACAATGAGGGCGGTGCGATGGCAGGATTTATGGGCATGAATATGGCCGCACAAGCTGGTGGCGTCAATGCTAGTCAGCTTTATCAAATAAATGAGCAAAATAAGCAAGCTGCGATGCAAAATCAAGCAACGAAAGCAACTGATACATGGACTTGTGCATGTGGTCATGAAAACACGGGGAAATTCTGTTCAGAGTGTGGTGCGGCAAAACCATTGGAAGAGGGCTGGGCATGTACTTGTGGTGCGGTCAATAAAGGTAAATTCTGTAGTGAGTGTGGGGCAAAAAAACCAGCTGGCGCTTTACTTTATGTATGTGATAAATGTGGATGGACACCAGAGGACCCAGTGAATCCGCCTAAATTCTGTCCAGAATGTGGCGATGTTTTTGATGAGAATGACGTCAAGTAAGGAGATGAAGACTGATGTCAACGCAAGATGTTGAAAATGTCAAACAAGTGCAGCTTGACTTTGATGCGGAATGTCCGTCATGTAGCGCATCAATTGAATTTAATCCTTCCACGGGTAAACTGACTTGTCCGTATTGTGGCTTTGAGACTGGAATAGCAACGCCTGATCAGGAGGAACAAAAAGTTGCCCAGGAAATGGACTTCTTCAACGCAGAAGAACGTGGGAATTTCAATTGGGGCGTGGAGAAAAAAACGGTCATTTGTAAAGCCTGTGCTGCTGAAACGATATATGATGCTCTGCAGGTTGCAGATAGTTGCCCTTACTGTGGTTCCAATCAGGTTATGGAGGCTAGCGCTGAAAATACACTTGCACCGAATGGGGTATGTGCTTTTGAAGTAACAGATAAGCAAGCAGGAGAACATTTTCAAAAATGGATTAAAGGCAGATGGTTTACACCGAAAGCTGCTAAAACTAGTGCAAGACCCGATGCTTTTAAAGGAGTATATCTTCCATATTGGACATTTGACTCCAAAACAAGCTCTAGATATTCTGCTAGATATGGACGTCATCGAACGGTTACTGATAAAGATGGGAAAACGCACACGGAAACCGATTGGTATTCAACAAGTGGCTTTTATCAGGAGTTTATCGATGATCACTTAGTCAGTGCAACGACCCGATATGATCGCGACATGATGCGCAAGATTGAACCTTTTAATCTTTTAAATAATAAAGCCTATAAACCAGAATATGTAGCTGGATTTTTATCAGAGCGTTACAGTATCGGCTTGCAGGATGGATGGAGCCAAGCAAAAAATGAAATCCATGATCATCTCCATGCACAAATTACGTCCAAAATTCGTTGGGAAAATCGTGCGGATGTAGTATCAAATTTACGCTTTTCCACAAATCATGATGATATTACATACAAATATTTAATGTTACCGATTTGGCTATCTTCCTTCCGCTATAAGGAAAAGATTTATCGCTTTATGGTGAACGGACAAACGGGGCGAGTAGGCGGCAATGCGCCAATTTCACCACTTCGCGTAACCATAGCTGTTCTGTTATCGTTAATGGTACTAGCAATCATTTGGTATTTCTTCCTGTCTGAATAATGATGAGCAGCACTCCAATTTGGAATGCTGCTTTTTTTCATCCCTGACTTCTGGGCGACAGACTGTTTAGATTTTTCGAGCAGATGGGCTATTGGACATAGATTTTTTTACAATAAGTATTGAAGGTTGAAATAACATAAAATTGTCCTGAATTGCTGGGTAAATGACTGATTTATTTAGTATAGATAGGGTTATTATCATGTATTGTCATGGCTGTTTCCGCGGTATGCTGCATACGTTATAGTGAGAGTACAGCCTTGAAAAAATGTTTTACTGGTTTAAAAATGATCAGATAGTAGAGAAAGCAACCTATTCTGTCTGAAAGTCGTTAGAAATGGTGAAAATCAAACACTGGTTAAAGCGAAGAAAAGGCAAAAATTTAGGTTAGATTTTCCATTAATTATGATAAGTGAAGTTGCGATTTTACTTTAAACCACTTATTATACAGTCAGAGAGCATTTTTTAAGCTATTAATGCACTATATAATGTTATTTTTGAATAACAATAAAAAGTTATTCATAATGGAGGTTTCGATGATGGACGCAATTGAAGTGTTAACAAATTTAGATCAAATACATGGGTATTATCAACCGATATTTAGCGCAGACGCGCATACGGTGATTGCCTACGAAATTTCCGGACATCTCCAAATTGAAGGGCAACAAATTAATTTAAAGGATTTCGTCAATAATGAAGATATTCCAGAAGAATATCGAATTGATATGGAGCATAAAATTTTACATGCGGCATTAGCCAAAATTGATGAGATTGCATCTGATATAGATATTTACATTCCAAGTAATCCAAATTTACTAATGCAAGATTTTGGTGAAAGTCATTTTAATATTATCCAACAATATATAGCTGAAGAGGATTTACGCCGTATCGTACTGGTTGTATCAGAGCACCGTTTTTTAGGAGATATAAATAAATTACACCACGCCCTGCGTTATTTTACGACTTTTGGGGTGAAAACCGCTGTGCAGGAAGTTGGAGCAGAAAGTCATTTAGAGCATATTGCTTTATTGGCACCTCATATTTTAAAGGTTAATACACGTGATTTAAATTATGATT
The DNA here is from genome assembly GCF_038630755.1 of Lysinibacillus sp. FSL K6-1151. Classification (NCBI taxonomy): domain Bacteria; kingdom Bacillati; phylum Bacillota; class Bacilli; order Caryophanales; family Bacillaceae; genus Lysinibacillus; species Lysinibacillus sp. FSL K6-1151. The sequence continues at coordinate 2,542,358 of NZ_CP152040.1, read as the reverse complement.
CTTGGTCAGCTCAATCGGACATGATTTCCGCTATTGGTAGCCTTGCCTATAAAATTGGTGCCAATCTTTTATTTGAAGATATCGAAACGGTGTACCAGCTACAATTTGCCTGGAAAAACGGCGGTAGATTTTATCAAGGTCCGTACCTAGCGAATCCAGCAATGACCTTTGTCGATAAAGATGTGTTAAAGGAACGCTTTAAAAAGGAATGCCAGCAATTCATTACTTCTGAAAAGAAAATGCTAGAGGCGCAATATGTGCAGTTGAAAAAATTAAGAGAGGAATTAGAGGCAATTGTTCACCGTGTGAAACCAACGAGCGACAATGTATCCCAGCTAGAATATCTTGCCGAGTTATTGGATAATTACTCTTTCCGACTCTATATATGTAATGAGGATGGTTTCCAATTAACACCTAATATTATGCGAATTGATGGTAACTGGGAAGTACAGCCAAGAGCCATTAATAAAAACTGGAGCTGGCGCCCATACTTCCTTCAAACGATTATTAAAATGCGGAATGATCAAAGTGGGGAAATCTCAGAATTATACCGTGATATTGAAACAGGGGAAATTACTAGAACATTCTCCATCGCCATCAACGAACATGAATATTTGTTTGTTGACCTTTCCTATGACTATCTTTATGAGCACAGTATTTTTAGGTAAGCCTAGAAATGCTTACCTATCAAGGGTTATGGGGCGTAACTTATGATTGTACCCCAAAGTTGAAGATTAAAGTGATTTATCCGAATTGAACTTAACCTTTACGAGTAGTTCTCTTAAAGAAGGTTTTCATGAATTTATGCCATAGACTTTTGTTAACTTACAAAGCTTTCATCTTAGGATGGAGGCTTTTTATGTGGAAATATATCCTATGTCATTTTAAATGGTCAGATCAAGTGAAAATAGGTGATGTATTAATGGGAAGTGTAGAAAATGAAATATTCGTGATAAAGTAATGTTGTACTAAAGTATCTGTTGCATCTTTAAAGTTGTTCTTGCGATTATGAGTGATAATGGTGTAATATAGCTTCAACAAATAACCCGAGCTTTGACATGAAAAAATTTAAAACGTTTATTGATAAAGCATTTAAATGGCCAGATACACGTCAAAAAATAATAAAACTTCATCAGATGCCCGAGGATTTTGCAGTTCCACATAATTCCCCTGAATTTAACTATTTTAAAGTTATTATTCAAGTTATAAACAAAAAGGACGGATGTAATGAAATATAATAAAACAACAATGCTAAAGCTTATCAATGAACATCGAGCGTTGCATGATGAATTAAAAAAGCTAAAATCTGAAATGGGTTTAGAGAAAAACTTCGCAGTAAAGGCATTGTATCATTCATTTGTTGCAGAGGAAGGTCCTTACATGAAAGAATACCAGGATTTAGAGCGATTATAATAAATCATGGTACCTCTAAAAATGGTTGGGAAAATAAGGGTAATCCTTAGTTTAATTTAGTGGAGCATCATTCAAGTAAGGAATGATGCTCTTTAATTTTAGAAAGAGATATTAAGTGTGTCAGAGAGAGCTTCCTTTGCTTTTTTTAGAGATTAGGCATCAAAAATGTTTTAATTTGCTATTCATAACCATATAATACTATTAAAGCTATTATTAGTATGAATGGAGGAATTAAATGGAAATAAAAACACAAAATAAATTTATTGATTTAGTGAAAAATACCATTAGTAATAACGGACAAACTATCGGAAAGCGTCTTGAAGATAAGCACAAAGGCTTTGAGAGCGGCTGGAAGGTTGATGGAAATGAAGTTGTGTTTTGGGTTAGTCCTACACTAAGTCTTAGTGATTATACAGGAAGCTTAATGAATGAATTTAGTTTCACTATAGCTTTTGACGAAGAAACAGATAAATTTATTGTATCTGGCAATAGTGCCAAGTCTCGAACTTTGTTATAAATAATCAATTATTGAGTCACATCCAATAGATGTGGCTTTTGTTTTTGTAATGATAAAAAGAGTTGCATGTACAAATTGAATAGTTATGATAATTTTCTGAATATAATGTGTTACTATTTATTTATGAATAATGCTAATGATGGTGAAAAGGAGTTATGATGAGTATAAATTTCGAATTTAAAGATTTTCCTAAATTGGAAACGGAACGCTTCATCTTACGAAAAGGTATAGTTGATGATTGCAAAGATATTTTTGCACTTTATTCTGATGAAAAAGTGGTCAAGTATTTGCCATTAACATTATTTGCTTCAGTTGATGATGCATTACATGAATTAAACTGGTATGATAAAATTTTCAAAGAACAAACTGGCTTAAGATGGGTAATTGAAGAAGCTAAGACCAAAAAAGTGATTGGCACTTGTGGTTATTTGAATTATGAAAAAGAACATAACCGCATAGAAATTGGCTATGATTTAAACCCTGAACATTGGGGAAAGGGTATTATGCAAGAGGCTTTAAGTAAGATCATACATTTTGCTTTTACGTCGATGGCAATAAATAAAATCGAAGCGAAAATAGAGCCAGAAAACAATTCATCTATAAGATTGTTGGAAAAATTAAATTTTAGTCAAGAGGGTGTTTTGAGACAACACGAACTTGAAAAAGGGAAGTATGTTGATCTTGCCATTTTTTCAATATTGAAAAGTGAATATTAAGAGATTTAGGAAGAAGTCATGTCCCGTAATGGGAGGTGGCTTTTTCTATTGCTTTGAACATAGCCTCAAGCAGCCTTAATTTGATGTTGTAGTCACATTTTTTAAGTCCGTTGTGCACTAATTTGAGTCTGTTTCCTTTCTTTAGAAAAAGGTCGATTCAGTATCATTAACTTCTGAATCCGCCCCTTCCTCCTAAGAATATTACTGTAGTAAATTTCTTGCTAAATCTGTAAAGGCTTTTATCGATGGAGAAATCCATTTTTCTTGATGCCACAACATTTGAGTGGCAAATTGTATTTCAGATAAATCCCAAGGTAGAGGGATCAGCTCACCTCGCTCCATTTCTCCCTTTAGCGCCATTTTTGGTAATAAGGCAATACCGAGTCCCGCCATTGTACATTGTTTAATGGCTTCTACACTATTAAACTCAAGTTCGGTCAAGCTGTCTGCCCCATTCTTTACCAAAGTACGATAAAAGAAAGTCCGATAAGAGCAACCTTTTTCACTTAATAGAATATGCTCTCTATTAAAATCTTCTATGCTTAATGTAGCACGAGAAGCTAATGGATGGTCGGGGGAAACGACCATAAGAAACGGTTCGTCCAATAAAATTTCTGTATGAAGATCTGATGATACGATCGGTTCATCTAGCATAAAGACCACATCAACATCTCCTTCTCTTAGACTTTGTTTCAAATTTTGACCAGACAAAGGCTTAAAAAGCAGACGAACATGGGGATATTGTTGACGATAATCTCTGAGTAATGCTGGTAAACGGTATGTACAGAGTACTTCGTCTGCACCAATGATAATTGTGCCAGTTAATTCTCCGTTCTGACTGGAGACACAACGGGCTTCCTCTATATCGTTTAATATTTTGGTAGCATAGGGCAATAACTGGTGGCCAGCATCTGTTAATACGACACTCTTGCCCAAGCGATCCAATAACCTGACGCCCAATTCTTCTTCTAACGCCTTGATTTGCATGGTTACAGTAGACGGAACATAGTTCAACACTTCGGCAGTGCGACTAAAACTGCGAGTGGAAGCAAGCGTCCAAAATGTTTTAAGCTGACGGATTTCCATTGATACAGCACCTCTTAATTCAAAAAAAATGAACGTTATATTCAAAAACGTTTCGTTGATTTGATGGTAACAGTATCGTAGAGTAAAAATCAAGCTACGCGCAAAATTTTATAAAAGGGGATTTGAATTATGAAAGATTACGAAATTTATTCACTTGGAGATGTCTTGCTACAATCGGGACAAAAATTGCCTCAAGCTTTTCTTGCTTATAAAACCTATGGAACTTTAAATACTGCAAAATCAAATGTGATTGTTTATCCTACTTGGTTTGCTGGCCAGCATACGGATAATGAGTGGTTGATTGGTTCTGGCAAAGCACTTGATCCAGACAAATATTTTATAATCGTGCCTAATATGTTTGGGAATGGATTATCCTCCTCTCCAAGCAATACACAGGCTCCTATGGATAAAGGTAATTTTCCACTTGTAACGATCTATGATAATGTTCGGTTACAACATCGACTCATAACTGAAAAATTTGGTATTAAGAAAATTGCTCTAGTCGTTGGATGGTCACTCGGTGCGCTGCAAACCTTTCAATGGGGAAGAAGTTATCCTGAGATGGTCGAACGGATTGCACCGTTTGGCGGAACAGCAAAGACCAGACCACATGCACAAGTTGTTTTTGAGAGCCTTATCACAGCATTGCAAGCAGACGCCAACTGGAAGCGAGGCTTCTACACTAATCAGCCTACAGCAGGACTTGCTGCGATGGGACGTGCCTATGCGCCATGGGGATTTTCTCAAGCCTACTATTTAGAACAGCTCTATCAAGAAGAAGGGTACACAACATTAAAGGCATATTTAGAAGATTATTGGGATAAAGTGTTTCTTTCCTTTGATGCAAACGACTTGATTGCCATGCTACGAACAGGTATTAACGGAGATATAAGTGCTAATCCTCAAGACAACAGAAATTTTGAAAAAGCGTTAAACTGTATCACTGCTCAAGCCCTTGTTATGCCAGGGTTGACCGATCTTTTTTTTCCGCCAGAGGATAATACTTATGAAGTAAAGCACATGCCTAATGCAGTTTATCGACCAATCGAATCTAAGTGGGGACATTGCTTCGGAATTGGACAAAACGAACAGGATTCTCTTGAGATAGACAACCAATTGAAACAGTTTTTACAATTGGTATAGCAAATTTATGTATGGAGTAAAAGTGAATTTTTATTTGGCATTCATATTGCGAAGAGGGCTAAACGTATAAAATCAATTCACCTTTAATAGAACCTAATTCGAAAAACACCCTCCAAAAAAGAAGTGACTATCTATGCCTATCCAGTAATAGGTAAGTTAAAAATTAAATGAAGTGCAGTATAGAACCATTATGGCATTTATGAATATAACAATTTTAGATAGTCTGTTCAGAATTTGTTGAGGATGCTATGCTATTTTAGTAATGAACACGCATAGGAACAAAAAAACTAGGTGCTCCGATTAGGAGAGCCTAGTTTTTTAAGATGAGAAGAGTCACTTGGGATGGTGTGACCCTGGTAACAAATTCGGAGGTGTAAGGCTAATTTCGCTTTACACTATTATTTATATGCTGTATTCGTTATGGTTATATAGTTAATTGCCTGAGAAATAATAATAAAGAAACTCATAAATCGTCTCTACGCTTCCTTGATTAGCTAGGATAGAAATGGTAAAGTGAAAATAACTTTAGGGAACAGGAGGAGAATTTACATGAAAAAAAGATCTATTCGTTTTTTAAGCATGGGTATAGGGTTCTCCACGGCTGTTTTTTTCTAAAATCGTTGAACAAGGGATAAGTTTGCCCTTTTTTAGAAAAATAAGAACCTAAAGGAGTATGGAAGATGACAGTAAAAATAGTGCGTAAAAATCCAATGCAGGTGCCTTACCCAGTCGGAAAATATAGCCATGTAACAATCATCCCGAAAGATGCAACAATGTATGCATTTTCAGGACAAATAGGTATTGGTCAAGATGATCAATTGCCTCAAGGATTCGAGGAACAAATAACCAATACATTTAATAATATAGAAACGATTTTAGCAGCTGAGGAATTGGATGCTAGTCATATAGTCAAGGCTAACATTTGGGCAACAGAGGAGATTGATTGGGCTTATTTCGATCAGCAATGGGAAGCCATGTTTGGTGATTCCTATCCCTCTATGACTGTTGCTTATGTTACGGCTTTAGGGCTACCAGATATTAAAATAGAGATTGATCTTTGGGCTGCTAAATAGCCTAAAAACGACAATATCCAAAAGATATTGTCGTTTTTTGGTATAAATACTGTTCTAACGTAACATCCTTTTTAATTGCTTCAATTCATAATTTAATTCGTCAATTTGCTTTTGTAGTTTGTCAATATCATTGCTATTGCTTTCATTTTCCTTCAACTCATCCTCTAAAGCAAGACCAGCCGCAATAGTCGCTATTGCGTCACCGAGTGTTGTAATGGCTCCTGCAATGACCGCCAGCTTAGCTGCTTGGCTAACTGATTCGATCCCCTCGCTATTCCTATAGCCCTTGTTATTTTTCATAAAATCCTCCCTACAAAAAAGGGTATTATTTGCATTATATGTTTAGGATAAGTGACAGGTGAAGAATCATTTGGCATACATAGCCTAAAAGGTTACTGATGTTGGCAAAGAGGCAATAGAAAACCACCTACAACAATATAACACTGGGCTCGTTTTTTAGCTCTGATTGGAGTGGTTGTTGATTCTGCAAGCAAATAGGCGTATAAAATGCATTTTTTTAAAATGACAGGTTTTGAATAATAGTGGTGAGTGAAGGGCAACGGTTATTAACAAAGAGAAATTCACTGGAGCGAAAGCAGACCGACCACAATTAAATAAGCTGCTATCTAAAGCAGAGGAAGGTGAGAAGCTTGTTAGAACAAAACCCCTAACTTGATTTTCTTACAAAAAACTTTTGCAACAGGGGAGTCTCTTTATAGGGAACATCATTGATTTCATGAAGCCCTCCTATGTTTAGCACCAATAATCAAGTGGTTATTTAAAGAGGTGTTTTCCAGAAATTTTGCGATTTTTGGAGGCTTTTATTACATAGCTATTTCAAGGTAATTCAAAGAATAAATAATCATTTTACCTTATGGTAAAATATGATGTCAATAATAAATTTGTAATTTTTTTAAAAAATGTTATAATAGTCTTACAATTACTTTTTTAAAATCGTATTTCGAATTCAGATGTCCTTTTTTACAGATAGAATTTGGGTACGTTTTTTTAATATCCTTTTTTAAGCCGAAGAAAAAATCAAAACAGTTATGTGTGCTTTAAAGGAAGTTAGTTGAATAAAATGATTAATTTACTATCTAATAGTAACCGAGTTTTTATTCCTTAAGGAGGACTAGAATAATGAATCTAATCAATAAGAAAGTTACACACAAGCGTTTTGGCATAGGTAGTATAGTTAAGCATAATGATTCTAGTATTGAAATACATTTCGGATCGGAAAATAAAAGGTTTGTTTTCCCTGATGTATTTGGAAAGCACCTAAAAATACATGATAAAAGTGATGCTAAGTTACTTGAAGAAATTATACAAAAAAAGGAAATTGAGCGAAAAGAGGAAGAATGGAAGAAGGAAGAGGAAAAAATACTACAAAGAAAAAAACTGGTACTTCGTTTGGAACATGAAAAACTTATGCATAACCATAAACTTCATCCTGCATCACAAATGGTTTTTTGGTGTGACACAGAAGAACAGGATAGTTCTTTTTCAGAGTGGAAAGTTTTTTCGGGCATATTAAAAAGTGGTAATAACAAAGGAAAGCCAAACAAACCGAGCCGTTTGCACCAAAATAGCGCTGTCCTCTTAACAGCAAAAGATTCCAGCATGCTTGAAAAAGACAGACGTATCTTAGGTGTCTATATGGTGAATGAAAACTTTGTCGGCAAGCTTTGTGAAGATGGATATATTCCAGCTCATTCAAAATACAGAATTCAACTTACAGAACAGGAATCGGATCAGCTGCTTTTCTGGCACTATTATATCAATGAAAAATTCCCTGAAAAAATGACATGGAATACAGGTAAATATCGTTATTTTGAAAATTTATGGATGGCTCAAATTTTGCTTGATATAGTTTCATTAAAAAGTGACACAGATGAACGAGAGCTGGCACAACAATTTTTTAAACATTTTTGTAAAATGAATCAAATAACAGCCCAAGAGTTACCAAAGCCTAATGGCGCATTAACGCGTATATAGATGTTAGTCCAAGGATTATAAGAATGACGAACAACTATTTTTTAGCGGTATATTTGATTGCATTTTACTAAGAAGAAAAGACAAAGCATCGAATAATCAGATACTTTGTCTACAGTCTGAGGTTGAGAAATTATTTTCTCAACCTTTTTATTGTGTGCTTTGAAAACCCCCTGCTATGCAGGGGGTTCCGGAAAGCTTTTAGCTATGGACAATAAAAAAACTCCAAACGTACAATAAAGTCAGGTCTAGTCAACCGACTTCGTACGAAAGGAGCCACCATAAATGGATAATAAAAGTTTAGCACATACAACGTGGAATTGTAAGTATCATATCGTCTTTGCGCCAAAGTATAGAAGGCAGATTATTTATGGTCAAATTAAAGCAGATGTTGGAAGAATATTGCGCCAATTATGTGAAAGAAAAGATGTAGAAATCATAGAGGCAACAGCCTGTCCTGACCACATTCATATGTTGGTAAGTATTCCACCGAAATTGAGTGTATCTGCGTTCATGGGTTATTTAAAAGGGAAGAGTAGTCTAATGATTTTCGACCGACATGCGAATTTAAAGTATAAATACGGTAATCGTCAATTCTGGTGTCGAGGATACTATGTGGACACAGTCGGCCGAAATAAGAAAAAGATACAAGAGTATATAAAAAATCAATTACAAGAAGATATCCTGCAAGATCAAATGACGATGAAAGAATTCATTGATCCATTCACAGGAGAAGAAATCAAGAGAAAGAAAAAATAAGTAAGCCGCTTTAGCGGTTTGTGTGAAAACGGAGTGCGGTTGGCAGACCATTCGGAATGTCTTTAGACATGGGCCAGTACCCCAGCGTTTCACGCGCAGAGCAAACCACCAGTTATACTGGTGGTTCTGATTTACACTCAATATTTTCTACATTTAAACACTTAGTTTCACAATAATAGCCTTTGCCGCCAACATAAACTTTTTCTATTTCATTCTTGCTATTGGTTGCTAATTTCACTAATATTTCGGAAGGCGAATGTAAAGAATAACCTTGTTCAAATACATAGATTTCTTTTTGCAATTGATGCTGTTCATAAAGGTAGCTAGCTAATGCACCGTTTGAAGTTCCAGTTGCCGCTTCTTCATTAATGTCATATAGTGGAGCAAAATTTCTGCATATCATTCGATCGTCATTAAACGTATATACATGCATCCCAACAACATCATAATACTCGCTAATTTCTTTAATCTTTTCAAAATTAGGTTGCAGTGCATGTAATTGTGTTTCACTTGTTATAGGAATTAAAATATCTTTTAAGCCCGTGGAGACAATTTGAATTGGGTATTGATTGTCTATAGCTTTACTATCAATACAGTCGATAAACTCGTTTGGTGATACAATATCATAGAATTTCGGTTTGTTTTGTTCCATGAATATGATGTCATCTTTTATGGTAATAGTAAGGACACCGCTGTTTGTTTCAATCGTGTAGCGATCCTTGAAAAGTTTATTTAAATGCATCAGTATCGTGAAAGAGCCAATTGTGGCATGGCCACATAAATCAACCTCTTCTTTTGGTGTAAAATACTCAAATTTATAATCAGCCATGTCAGATTCTGATATAAATGCGGTTTCCGCATAGCCCAGTTGTTTGGCTATGGCCATTTTTTGAGTAGTGGTCAATGTATTTTCATTCAATACCACTCCTGCTTTATTTCCGCCTTTATGATCCTTGCTAAATGCACTTGCAACATAAACAGATATTTTCATAAGACACCCTTCTTTCCTCACTTATAGTAAATTGTAGCATAGAAAGCACTAGGTATAAATGATGTTGGATAAATTTGCTATAAAGCAAGAGACAAACTATTTTTAGCATCTGAACTCTCCAGAAATAGTTTATCTACAGTTTGAGTCACTAGATTTATTTTCTTTTGTTTCCTATAAAGTGTCCCAAATGTTTACTTTCGGTTCTTAATAGCTATTTTATAAAAATAAAAAAACAGCGTCAGCACTGGGCTTACGCTGTTTTTAAATTAGTCACATCTGCATATTTCTGACCGTAATCGTATGTATGCAATAAGTGACCAAATAAAATGGGGATGTGTTTCTTGCTGAAGATATGAGCAAAGATGGAAAGCGAGTAGGGTACATTACCAATATATGACGTTTAATCCAATACTGATAGGTGTTTATCATTGACGATAAATAATTAGTGCCCTTTTTTGCTTTGGCGTAGGGGAGGGGCTGTCCAATAGGTGCCCATTCGCCACAGCCATTCCATAGGACCAAAGCGGAAAAAATGTAACCATAGCTTGCTAAAGAGCAATTGACAAACATAAATACCTAGACAAATCCACAAAGACTCAATGTAACGAAGCTGTCCAATGAGCTGGAAGGCATGACCGATTACTAGAATAAGCGCGGTTTGCCCCAAGTAATTGGTTAAGGCCATTCGTCCATATGCCTTTAATGGTGATAAAAGTTGTTGAAATAAAGAGTTTTGTAGTAGTAGAATAATTGTCCCCATGTAAAATGCCGAAGCGAATGGGCTAAACTGTAATCCGATTAATGCAAATTGCTCGATATTTGTAATATGGACGTCTAGCTGATCCTTAGACAGCTGATCCATCGTATCGATTGCATCAGGGACATACTGCCATTGATAAATCCAGCTAGCAATACTTATACAGCCCATAACAATCGTTACTAGTATGATTTTATTTCGATGAATTGAGATATTTTCAAATAAGCGATATTGACCAGCAGTTAGACCTAGCAAAATCAGTGGAAAGGGCATCAAAATTTTAAGGCCCCAATAAGCAGTAATAGCTAATAGGATTAATCCAATGATTAGATTGAATTGTTTGCGTATTTTATAAAATGGCAAGGCTACAAAGCCAAAAATGGCATAGACCGTTAAGGCTTCACCTGGTTGGAAATAGAAATGGACAATCCCCATAAGTAATAACATCAAAAGTCTGCGACTAAATAAGGAATAAGCTTTTTCATTTCTTGCAAGGGCACGAGAAATAAAAAGATAGAATCCTATACCAAATAAAAATGAAAAAATGATGAAAAATTTACCCTCTATAAAAAGAGTTAAAAAGCGACTATAGGCAATATCGCTCGTTAATGTAGGGGGTTCAATCCACATTAATGCGGGAATATTAACTAAAATAATGCCAAGTAGAGCGAATCCTCTTAAATAATCTAATGTATCAATTCGTTTGTTGTTGTCGGTTGGTTGCAACGGTCATCTCCTCCTTCAAAGCCAAGTATAAGATAGTTTACTAAAAAGTAGTAACGATGAAGGTTACACGAATCTGACGAAATTGTCATCTAACAGATTAGCTTTCATTTGGCTCTGGATATATCTCTAATAGCTCGTGTGCATGCTGACGCAATAGTTGAATTAATGCTTGGGGTTCTTTGACAATCGCATGTGGACCGAGGCGAAAGAAAAGGGAGCTATTAAATTGAAGTTCACCTTGATCGATTATCGTATCAATATAGCCTGTACCATCACTAAGTAGGACAACAGCTTTTTCAAGATGTGGCTCACTTAAACATTGACGAACCCCTTCACTTGATAATTCTACATATAAGCGAATAGGATGTTGAGGTTCATAGGCACTTTCGAGCCATTGCTGCAAATTCATAGTCGTCTTATGGCTTTCATCGCTGGCTTCAATGGCATGGATACGATCAACACGAAAGAGTAAAATTTTTTCGTTTGATAATAGTAACGCAGGCATATACCATAAGCCATCATGAGCGTACACACCAATAGGCTGGACATGCTTCGAAGTGATACCAGACTTTGATTCATATTGGATATGCAATTGTGATTGGTTGATGATTGCCTCTAAAACGTCTGTTAAGAGTGGTGTTGTAATGGCTCTTTTAGGATTCCAAAAGGCCATATAGGATTGCAGCGTATCCACCTTTTTCTTGGCCTCCTTCTGTAAGGAATCATAAAGCTTTTGAGAAACAGACTTCATTTGAGTATTAAAAGGTAAGTCACGATAATAATGCAAAGATTGGAACGCAAAGAAAATAGAGACCGCTTCTTCCTCGGTAAATAAGATAGGGGGGAGAATCGCATTTGACAATACTGTATAGCCGCCATGTCTGCCCTGCTCCGCATAGATAGGTAGCCCCATGTCACTTAAATCTAAAAGGTAACGATGCACCGTTCGCACCGAAATATCGAATGTGTCGGCAATTTCCTGAGCTGTAAATTTCTTTTTAGCACTGACAAATAACAAAATATCAATTAATCGTTTGGCTTTGGACATATTTTTTCACCTTTTTATTTAATCATGCCAATAGTTGTCATGTTTTATATCTAGTATAGAGATTGTGCAAGAGATTTTCAAAAGAACAGGAGTTGACGAGATGTCACGAGAAATAGTGGTATTTATCGGATTAAGTGTAGATGGATTTATTGCTAAGGAAAATGATGATTTACAGTGGCTTGAAGAAACAGAAGGGGAAGGAGATAATGGCTACTCCGATATGTATCAAACTATTGATACTGTTATTATGGGCAAACGAACATACGATTATATTTTAGCGCATAGCGATACGTTCCCATATCCTGATAAAAGGTGCTATGTGTTTACAACATCTCAATCTGGGAAAGATAAACATGTGACGTTTGTTCAAGAGGATGTTGTCGCATTTACTAAGCAATTAAAAGAACAACAAGGTGCAAAAATTTGGATGGTTGGTGGTGCGGGGATTCTAGACGCCTTTTTACAGGAACAGTTAATTGATGAATGGATTATTACCATTACTCCCCATTTGCTAGGTGCAGGGATATCTTTGTTTAAATCTCCACGTCCGTTCGAAAATTTAAGGCTACTGGAGACAAAGCGATATGGTCAAATGGTGCAAATGCATTATCAGGTGAGAAAAGAGGCTTAAATCGAGCCTCTTTATCCGAAGATGCGAGAATTTACATTCGACTGTATCAAATATGATGATAAAGTCTCTTTCTAAATGGAGGTAAGAAATAGGAACCTCCTCTTTACCATTGTTGAAATTATTGTATAATAAAGGGAATATTTCTACAAAGATACATAAGATGGGAGATGATTCGGTGACGATAGGATTTCCACAAAGAATACATATTATTGGATCTGTTGGCAGTGGGAAAACGACATTAGCGAGGGAATTATCTAAAACCTATCAGATTCCTTTTTATGAATTAGATAATGTGGCATGGATTCGAAAGGATTCAGGGGATATTAGGCGAACAGATGAAGAAAAAAAGGAGCACTTACAAAGCATTCTCCAAACGAACACTTGGATTATTGAAGGAATTCATCAAGAGGAGTGGGTTGTTGAAAGCTTCCAACAAGCTGATTGCATCATCTTTCTCAATACGCCTTATCCTATTCGTGTCTTCCGTATTATGAAGCGGTTTATGAAACAAAAAATCGGTATCGAAAAAGCCCATTATCAGCCAACATTTTCGATTTTCTTTAAAATGTTTCGTTGGAATAAACGCTTTGAGCAGAAGGGGAAACCTAAATTTTTTAAACAACAAAGCGATCTGTTAAATAAAATTTTAGTAGTTCAGCATAAAAAGGATTTGGATCACTTCCTTCAACAATTCTAAAGCGTATCCCGATAAAAGGATACGCTTTTTTTAAGCATTTTTCTTTGTGCGTGTAGTACGCTTTCTTGTAGCTGGCTTTTTTGTTTTATCTAAGGAAGCCTGTAGTGCTGTCATTAAATCTGTGACATTATCAGGAATTGGACGTTGTTTATCACTGGTCGCTATCGTATTCGTACCTTTCTTTTCCTCGATTAATTCTAGTAAAGCATTGCGGTAATCGTCCGTATATTTTTCAGGGTTGAATGTAGTCGTTAATTGGTCTACCAGCAATAGAGCTGTTTCAAGCTCCTTTGGTACAACATCCTGTTCACTTGGAATATTTGGAACATCCCCAACACTTCTCACTTCATCTGGATAGTGAATGGTTTCCATCACGAGTGCATTTTGATAAACGCGCACGATGGCAAGCTGTTCCTTAGATCGAATAATAATTTTAGCAATGCCAATTTTTCCTGATTGCTCTAATGTTTTAAGTAATAAGGAATAGGCCTTAGCTCCGGTTGCATCAGGAGAGAGGAAATAAGTGCGCTCAAAATAAATGGGGTCAATTTCAGTTAATTGCACAAAATCAATAATTTCCACAGCTTTATCTTCATTTTCCTTACGCAAGTTTTCTAAATCCTCTTGATCCAACACGACAAATTTATTTTTGGCATATTCATAAGCTTTGACGATCTCTTCATCTTTTACTTCTTGGTTACAGCCCTCGCAAACCTTTTTGTAGCTAATCGGCGTATGGCACTCCTTGTGAAGCTGTCGCAATTTAACATCTTTATTTTCAGTAGCGGCATGTAGTTTCACAGGGATATTAACCAGTCCAAAGGAAATACTGCCTTTCCACACTGTATGCATTGTTTGTCACCTCGTTTTTCTTACTATGATATATTTTGATGCTTTTTATGTATCTTAAATTGAAATCATCAAACACTGAAAATAAAAAGCAAAGTAGGTATGGTGAAATGAAACCAATGCTTTTAACGGAAACAAATGATATTCCTAGTGGCGGTGAATGGTTATTTGAAACGAAATATGACGGTTTTCGCTGTATATTAGTTTGGGATGAAGAGCCGCTGCTCATTAGCCGTAATGGTCGAAATTTAAACCACTTGTTTCCTGAAATTTTGGCTTTTTGTCAGCAAATACATGCGTCCATTCAAGCATTTTTACCACTAACCTTAGATGGGGAGTTAGTTTATTTACGCAATCAATACAAAAGCGAATTTGCCATTGTTCAAAAAAGAGGGAGAATGCAAAATCAAGATGCCATTGAGACACATGCAAAAGCTTTTCCTTTTCGCTATCTTGTGTTTGACGTGCTAGTTTTCAAAGGGGTGTCACTGCAAAACCGCTATTTAAAAACACGTAAAGAGCAATTGTCCAAGCTTGCAACAAGATTAAAACTGCCAAGCGTCGACTATGAGGATCCAAGGTCTATACAAATGATCCAAGGTGATGAGGACAGAGAGAATGTATGGCAGGCCATCAAGGTTTACAATGGTGAGGGCATGGTGGCGAAGAAGAAAACAAGTAAATGGCTGGATAACACCCGTTCTAGTCATTGGTTAAAAATTAAAAATTGGCGTTATGTGACGGTCATAGTAACGCAGTATGATCAGGTCAATGGCTATTTTCATGGCTCAATTTATGATGAGGGACAAATACGAGAAGTCGTTACATTTAAGCATGGCATGGCTGAAGAAGAACAGCAAACACTTGTCGCATTCTTTCAGGCAAATGGGCAGCGCCATAAAGGACTATGGCAGTTAGAGCCTTCTATTTGTGTCGATATCGCATGTATAGATTTCGACGGCAGTAAGCTTCGAGAGCCTAGATTTCATGCTTTCCGATTAGAGCTATCACCAGAAGATTGTCAATGGCAGCATATGCAGCGGCAGCTTTTTCCAATCCCCGAATCAGTACCCATTACCCATCCAGAGAAACCAGTGTGGCCTGCAATGGGTATAACAAAGGATTATTATTTATCCTATTTACAAAGCATCGCGCCCTATTTATTACCTTTTCTAAAGGATCGTCCACTTACATTAATACGATTTCCACATGGTGTTCCAGGAGAAAGCTTTTATCAAAAAAGTAGACCAGAAAAACTGCCTGATTTTGTGGCAACGACGGCGATGGATCATATTGATACTATAATATGTAACAATATGGAAACCCTTTTGTGGTTAGGAAATCAACTGGCTATAGAGCTGCACATTCCATTTCAGACACAGCATTCCATTTATCCAACAGAAATTGTTTTCGATTTGGATCCTCCCTCAGCACAGCATTTTTCATTAGCTATTACAGGTGCACTTGATTTAAAGGACATTATTGACTTTTTTAATCTACAATCTTTTGTCAAAACATCGGGCGGGAAAGGCTTACAGCTTTATATTCCATTACCCGAAAATACTTTTAGCTATGAAGAGGTGCGTGTGTTTACTGAATTTGTTTGTCGTTTTTTATGTCAGCAAAAACCGAATTTATATACAATGGAGCGTTTAAAAAAGAATCGTCATGAAAAATTATATTTAGATTATTTACAGCATGCTGAGGGTAAAACCATTATTGCTCCCTATTCCACTCGTGGCAATGTACAGGGCTTAGTCGCAACACCTCTGCATTGGGGGGAAGTTCATGAGAGTCTATCACCAGAGTTCTTCACGATTCCTGCTGTCATGGAACGTATGAAAAAAGGGAGTAACCCCTTTCAATCATTTCGTGAGGTGGGGGAGCAACAGGATTTTCAAGCTGCTTTGGATCGTTTAAAAGAATGATTCCTTTTCAAATTTATCTAGGTGAATACATGGCCCTTCTAAACCTAGTAAAAAGAATAAGCAAGCATCAGCTAGTAGGAAAAAAGCAATCCTACTGAAAAACAGGCTAGTTTTGACTACATTAGCAGCAGTCCCCTTTATAGGGATGCAAGTGGAGAGCCTTTACTTGAAGCTGAGCATTTCGCCCCCACTATCTTGCAGAAAAGAGGTGTCTCCAAAATCACTAGAGACACCTCTTTTTACTGTTAGCGTGACGCCTGGGTATTTACTTTTTCTAAGTAATCCAGTATGCCCATTGATGACACAATCGTATCGAACGGGATTGTTTGATAGACTGGATGATCTGTGGGAATGTCGTTTTCCTGTAAATAGCTGAATAAAAGAGCCTTTAAGCGATCATCTAGATAGCGAACTTGCTGCTGGAAGTCACTTGATGCCGCTTGTGCGTTTCTGCCCTCTGCTAGAAAGAGAGGCGTCCAATAGCGCACCTGACGATAAGCCTCTGTTGGATTTTTATACGCACCGTAATGGCCAAAATATAGTTCACTTGCATGGAGCTTTTCATACAATTGAAGAGATAGCTCCATTGTTTCTGGGTCGTACTGGTTTGGAGAAGTCGACGGAATGATTAAATCAATCGCTTCACCATCCATTTCTGGGTAACGAACGCCTGTTGTATCCCCGACAAACAAGCCATTTGTAGCAGAATAAAGCATTGAAACATGATGTTTAGCATGACCTTCTGTATGAAAGAACGTTAAATGATGTTGTCCTAAAGATAGACGCTGTTCATGGCTAACCTCAATAATTCGCGTAGCATCGATAGGCACAATTGGATCAAAGAGTTTATCAAATTCAGCACCATAAACGCTCTTTGCACTGGAAATAAGGCGACTTGGATCAATCATGTGAGCCGACCCTCGTGGATGGACTACTAATTTGGCATTAGGACAGCTTTGTAAAAATAAACCTGCGCCGCCAGCATGATCTAAATGGATATGTGTCACGATTACATAGTGAATATCCTCTAATGCAATATTTAGTTCCTTTAATCCTGCCATAATATAAGGAACGGAAGGGCTTGCAGAAGTTTCGATCAAGGCAATTTTTTCATCCATTAATAAATAGGAGCTCGTTCGCTGCTCACGATTTAAATCATGTGTGTCAATACAATAGAAATTTGGTGCGATTTGTTGGACATTAGTCAAATGTATTTCCCCCTTTTATTTCAAAAATGACTAAAATATGCTTTCGAATGCAATATTTAGCTACAAAAAGTAGTAGTTATACTATATAATAATAGAAAATTAAACTGAATGTCCATTCATTTTTTAGGGGGATAAAAATGGAGAATAAAATTCGTTACGACACACGGAAAGTCCACCGTGTCAATTTGGCTATCATCTCAATCTTAGCCATTTTAATTTGCGGACCAATGATTCTATCGAAAGGAATACATTTTTTAATTATTGGGCTTGCTGTCATTTCATTGGCAGTTTGTAATTATTTATTACCCATCAAAACGTATGTCAAAGGTTTTATCTTTGGCTTAATTCCATCAAGTGTTGTTTTCACACTATTTTTGCTTGATAGCTTTTCATTAAATAAGCATTATATTTTACTATGCACGGTGGCCATTATTGCCTTGTATTTTAAAAAAGAATTAATTGTCTTCTTTGGTATTCTAACAAATCTTAGCTTTTTCATTTTATATATGGTCAACTCGTCATCCTTGTTGGGCCCATTTGATGATATCATCGTCTTTGTAACACTTCTAGCGATTATGAATGGCGTGATTATTGTCTTTTATTTGCTGGCCAAATGGGGGAATGAGCTGATTGAACATGCAAAGGCGCAGCAAAATGAGGTACAAGCATCCTTCAATCAGTTACAAAATACCTTTCTTGAAATCGAAAAAAGCAGTCAGGCCTTGGATGAGCATGTCACGCAATTCCAGCAAACGATGCAAAGGATTTCAGGCTCTAGTAAACAAATATTGCTAGCGACAGAGGCTATTTCGGCAAGTATTCAGCAGGAAGCCTCTAGTCTGCAAGTGATTCATGGCACAATGGGCGATTCCGTCCATTTCGTGAATGAAACTTTGACCATATCAAAGGATACTGTAGGAAAATCAACTGAGCTGCAGCAGGAGGTTTTGGCAGGTTGGAACAAAATGCAGGAGGCGATGGCCCAGATGAGCGTGATGAGTGATGCGATGAGCTCAACTGCAGAAACTGTAAATGAGCTACAGCACAGCTTGCAAACGGTAGATAGCCTATTAAAGGGAATTACGCATATTGCAGAGCAGACCAATTTATTGGCATTGAACGCGGCCATAGAGGCGGCCAGAGCAGGGGAGCATGGTAAAGGATTTGCCGTAGTGGCAGATGAGGTACGCAAGCTAGCAGAGGAAAGCGCGGCGATTACCGTAAGTATTACAAATGTGACGAAAACCTTGTTTGAAAAATCAACAGCAGCACATCAACGTTCTGACGATGGTGAGAAAGCGTTACAGCATGGGGAACAATTGTTGCAGGAAGTCAGTCATTTCTTAAATGTCTTGAAGGATTCATTTGCTCAAACCAATACAGATTTAACTAGGGGAATGCATGAATTAAGCAGTGCGATTTCACAGTTCGCGACAATCCAAGTGCAAATTGAAAGACTTAATAAAATGACTGAGCAAAATGCTGAGTCCACTGGCGATATTTTACATTCAGTGGAAGATGAAAATCAGCTACTGGTGAGGATGACCGATACGACCAATCGCATTCAGACGTTAAGTGATACGTTAAAATCATTAGTGATGGCAAAGGTTTGATTGAATCATTGAAATTGAAATAAATGGTAGGGTAAAATGAGAATATGATTTAACATTGTAGATGGAGGGTATATAGATGTTATTCATCAGCATTGTTTTATCCATACCTGTTTATGGTTATTGTATATGGTGCTTATATGATCCAGAGGAAAGTTTTATTTTTTGAACGTTGGCGCTACAAAGAAACGCCAACGTTATCTGATTTGTAAATCAAATTCATACGTATTGGTAGCGTGTTTGCCAGGGTGATTGTAACGTTTTATTTAATTGCAGTAGCACCTGATCCGTTGCCAAATGTTACAGGATGAGTTGAAAATAGAGGAGGGATTCCATGAACATTCGTAGCTTAAAAAGTTCAGATTACTATATTTTATCTCCATTGATTAATGAGTGGTGGGGAGATAGGAATATGTCAGATAAGCTGCCCAAATTATTTTTTGATCATTTTACGAATACTAGCCTAATTATGGAAAAGGATGGCGAAATTATTGGTTTTCTTGTAGGGTTTTTATCGCAGGCCAACTCAAATGAAGCATTTATCCATTTTGTTGGGGTCCATCCTGATTACAGAAAACAGAATATTGCAAAAAGGTTATACGACGTATTCTTTCATGTAGTGAAGCAATATCATCGAAATATTGTGAAATGTGTCACGTCACCTATAAACGAAATTTCGATAGCCTTTCATACGAATATGGGCTTTAGAATGGAAAAGGGTGACAAAGAGATGGATAAGGTGTCCGTCCACAGCAATTACGGTGGCGAAAATCAAGATCGTGTGTTGTTTTATAAGATTCTACCGTAATTAGCTTTACAGAACTTGCATATAGTCCCGAATAAGGGGGCTATAAATGTTTATCAAAAAGGTATTTACGTTATGGTTTCTACTAGCTGTTATTGTTTGTAGTGGATTTTTCCTTTTGGCGAATGCACCTATTCAATATGCTGAAAAATCCAATGTTTCAGTGCCACAGCCCAGCAATAATGAATTATTGGGTTATATTCAGCAATATCAATTTTTAATCAGTGAGATTTCCCATGCCTTGCGCAAAGAAAATTATAGCTTTCAATTAGATTACGGGGTTCTGCCTAATGACAAAATCGAACTTCTCGTGTCATTACCAGACAAGGCTGATACTAGCACCAAACAAAAAATAGAAGAAATTATGTTGAACGTGTTGAAAGAAAATAATTTAAATCCCGTTTTTTTTCAATTAACGTTAAAAAATCTTTACGAACCAGCAAAGCCTAGCTCAACGCGACTAAGCTATAATGATGTCCTAGCCAATCTATTTGAAGAAATGATTGACCAAAATTATGGCATCTTCAGTATCGATCATAGTATTACATCTGAGGAAATTCAGATAAGGATTAATTTAACACAAGAGAAAAATAACATGATACAAAAGCAGGTTTATCAGCTAGCGGAAGACATGATTAAGAAACATCATTATGATGTAGAGCAATTTTCTATCGATGTTCAAAATAACATCAAAATTTTAGATTAAAGGGTTATGACAAAAGTTTTTTAAATGCAGATCATTGATTAGGAAAGAGCTGTATAGAAAAACTCTGGCATAAACAATCTATGAAATAAATAGTAGCACATCCCTCTTATATAGAGAGGAGAGCCTATTTAGGGTGAGGTTGTACGTTAATACTAAAGACTGAGCAGACCAGTTTGGTTATGCTCCTTTTTTATATCAATGAACACCTCTATATCCTATAAAATGGAGGTTAAGAATGATGAATAAAATAGCTATCGTTACAGGTGCAAGTCATCCAAGAGATATAGGTACAGCTATTTGCAGAAGATTGGCTGCGGATGGGGTAAATATTTTTTTCACACACTGGCAAGCTGATCCTGCTTGGATTGATGAATTCCAAATGGAGATAGAGAGTATGAGGGTCTCTTGTGAAGATATGACGATTGATTTATCAAATCCACTGGCAGCACAAACGATATGTCAGAAGGTTGTTGAAAAACTAGGCGTACCTTCCATTCTAGTAAATAATGCAGCTCATTCAGCACAAGATGGCTATTTAAAGTTAGATGCGCTAACACTCGACCAACATTACGCAGTCAATATGAGGTCAACCTTTCTTCTTTCTGTTGAATTTGCCCGACTGTGGAAAAAGGCCAATTTAAAAGCAGGCAGAATTATTAATATGACATCAGGTCAGGATTTAGGTCCGATGGTTGGGGAATTAGCCTATGTCTCGACGAAAGGAGCTATTTCAGCGTTTACAAGGTCCTTAGCTCAAGAACTCGCTCCCTTAGATATTACCGTAAATGCTGTCAATCCAGGGCCAACAGATTCTACTTGGATGAATGACGGCATTAGAACCCATCTGTTACCGAAATTTCCACTGGGTCGGATTGGTACGCCGGATGACGTGGCGAAAACCATTAGCTTTCTTGCAAGTGAAGAGGCTACCTGGATAACTGGACAAATCATTCATTCAGAAGGTGGGTTTTTGCGAGGATAGAAAAGTTGAGATTAAGAGTCTTGCTAGGCATTGGGGCAGGCTCTTTGTATGTCAACAAATGACCTAACATAAAAAGGGTCACTCCCAAATATGGAAATGACCAAGTTTTGTAAGGTGTGTTCGTTGGAGGAAAAAATCTTAAAGAACAGATTCTATATTATTTTATTCGTTTAAAATAATAATTTCTAGGTTTTTAACCAGTGACTAAGCTTCTTCCTCAAGGCTGTATTTTTTCCCATAATCAACACTTTTATACTCCTCCTACTTATGTATAGTAAGGCAAAAAGGTTGCTGTAGACCCACTCGATGTTGAGTTGTTATTATAAAAATGTACGTAAGTGGGAGGTAAGTGAATTGGAAGCAGAAAGATATAATAATCTTAAATTAGGTGAGCGTGGTGCAATCATCAGTATTATTGCCTATATAGTTTTGTCCATTATAAAAGTTGTAATGGGATACATGACGGGTTCAGAAGCTTTGAAGGCGGATGGGCTAAATAATACGACCGATATTATTGCCTCTATTGCAGTACTTATAGGGCTAAAGCTTTCTCAAAAACCTGCAGACCATGATCATCGATACGGTCATTGGAAAAGTGAAACCATTGCATCGATGGTAGCTTCATTTATTATGATGGCGGTTGGTATTCAAGTATTAGTGGGTGCTTTTACGTCCATTTTTCAAGGTGGAAAAGAATCTCCAGATATGATCGCAGCCTATGTTGGGTTAGGATCAGCAGTGGTTATGTATGCTGTCTATCGTTACAATAAAAAATTGGCTGACAAGATAAACAGTAAAGCAGTCATGGCTGCCGCTAAAGATAATTTGTCAGACGCTTGGGTAAGTATTGGCACTGCTGTAGGGATTTTAGGATCACAACTACATATGCCTTGGTTGGATACGGTAACTGCTATAGTGGTAGGTTTCATCATTTGTAAAACAGCTTGGGACATCTTTAAAGAAGCTTCTCATGAACTTTCTGATGGATTTGATGAGAAAATTCTTCAAACATACAAAGATATTATTTTAAAAATAGAGGGAGTCAAAGGGCTAAAAGAAATCAGAGGAAGAAATTATGGTAACAACGAGGTGATAGACGTCGTCATTCTTGTAGATGCAAACTTAGATATAACGGAAGCTCACGATGTCGCGTCTGTTGTTGAAAAAAATATGGTTGAAGAACAAGGCGTTTATGAAGTGCATGTACATGTTGAACCCAAGGAAGCATAGTCGGGTATAGCAGTTACGATGAACATTCATCAAGTGTGAGGAGTTTTGGTACATTCCTGTCCAATTCAATAATAATTAAATTTGTAAGGATAAAATTTTATCATAGCACCTACAATTCAATTCGCGGCTTTCAGACTGTGGCAAATACAATGTTTGTCACAGTTTTTTTCTTTGATATCTTACTCTTCATTCTTTTGCGTAGTAGCATGTTGTTTTGGAGACAGTCTAAATGATATTCATAAGCTAATGGATATCTTTTAAATAAAAGACTGTCGAAATGATGAAGGTTAATGTAGTGTAAAGAGCTGTTAGAACACTTTGGAGTAGCAGAAGCGTTTGTTCGTTCTGCTTGAAATGGTAGAAACAGTGCATAGCATGTTTGAGACATACCTGTCAAAAAATTTATGAGCAGTTGAGCTTGCTTTAGAAGGGGATTGTCTGATGAAGGCTACCACAATTAAGCAACCTTGAGTGTGCTTAATCACTCTTGGTGAGAAAAAATTGTAACATGTAGTTGGGCAACACCTTGATCCAATTGCTATCCAAGCTGGTAAAACAATGGACATAGGATATTGTGAATGTCCTCTAATTAAAAAAGCGCTTCAAAAGTATGGAATTGGAAATGCAAATTTACCAATGGGTCTTGTCATTTAACTTCTAAATCATTTAAATGGTCATTGAATTCAGAAATAATTAGAGGTCGATGAACTGCACTTTGGTGATTTGAGGAGTGGTTGTTATGCATGGAAGCTGAATACAGTGAAAGTATTATCTAAGCCAGTGCTGACAAAAGGGAAGTTAAGCCTATAGGAATGAGATAAGGAAATAGTTGAAAGAAGTGTTCAGTAAACGAGTTGTGACAATATATGCAGGTGAAGAAAAGAAATTAATAAAAGGGTCACTGGGGTGGGGGAAGACCCTTTGATCATAATAAGTGTGTAGAAGGATGTTAGATAGCATTAGATTATGGTAGCTTAAAGAAGGCGTTTATGGATGTAGCCAATAATAAAGGTGTTACTTATGCATAAAACGAGCGCCAACAATAATTAAAAGAATAAATAGGACAACGATTAGTGCAAATGATAAATTATCATGTTTGCCATAGTCTGTATGATAAACTTCATTTCCCATATTAAATCTCCCCCTTTCTATAATCTAGAATATGTAGAGTTATAGATAGGAGAGATGCTATTCATCTAATTAATCATTCCTTCCTTTCGTAAAAAAATAATTTAATCACTCTATTAACCTATTTATGTATTAAAGTAATTACTTGTGTTTTTCAAGTTCTTCGATACGTTTTTCTAGCTTTTTAATCTTAGCATCAGCTGATGAAGCAAAAGCAAAAGAAGCTGCTGCAAATAGAAAAGCTATTAAAGCAAAAGTATTCATCGGAAACCTCCTAATAATGATAAAGGAAAACTGTCTGCATTAATTTACGGATGAAACTGGCAAAGGTTTCAAATAGTTTAAAGGCGATGAATAAAGAAAAAGCCGCAGCGTTTGTATACGCCACAGCTCGAATTGGTTTATGCCCGTCGATGGCTTAGTCAGATACGCACTATAACACATTGAAGATACATAGTAATCACATTCCTAATAATGCCTTTATTAAACTTAATTATTTTCTAAGTACATCTTTTAATAGCTGTATCATTTCAGCCTGCTGTTCTATTTTTTTACGACCATTTCGATTAATTGCAGCAAGCTCTAAGCCAATTGCAGCAGCAAAGAAGAATAATAAACTTTCATACATATAAAAACCTCCAAACGTTTAAATCAAATAACCTTACTCAACTGTTCCTTTAGTAAATTCTTCTGATGCTCGTTTTCTTCTTTACGCTGATATACATTGTTTCGCATGAGGGCGATAATAACAAGCAATGTCCCTGCAACATCAAAAATTGTTATTTTATATCCTTGGATCATCATAATGACTAATGTTGTGATTGGGACGAAGTTAATGAATAAAATTGCATTTACGGACGATAAAATTTTTACGCCATAGTTCCAACTAAGTAATGCCACAAAACCTGGTAATATCATCATGAATAATAAATCATACTTAACTACAGAAATCGTTCCTATGTTTGGCATAGACACATGCCCTTGGATTGTAAATAACACTGTTAAGAAACCTGTTACAATTGTTCCAAAAACACATGTCAATGTTGAATAGCGAAGGGTAGACCAATCACTAAATGATGCTCCACCCATCGTATAAATCACCCATCCAACAACACCAATGAGGATAAATGCGAGTGAAAACAGATTATGCTTAAGTGTAAGTAAGAAGCTTATATCACCTTTTGTAATGACAAAAATTGCACCAATAAAAGCAATAGCCATACTGATCATCATGTATTTCTTCGGTTTCACATGTTTAAATCCCCATAAAACGCCAATTGAAATCATCGGCATGAGCGCCTCCATAATAGAAGCTACCATAATACCTGATTTTCCCATTAACATTTGGCCATAGAAAATTAGCACATTATATACAGTAAAAGCCATCGTTCCGTAGAAGACTAGCAGCTTTCCTTTTCCTTCAAAACGAAATGCCTGTCTTCCTTCTTTTATCCATAAGAAAATGACTAGTATAATAGCTACAGCTCCATATCGTATAGTTGAAAAATAGAATGGATCTATGTAGGCCAAAGCATGATCTGCGACTGGAAACATTGCTCCCCATGACATACTTGCTATTAAACATGCCACTGCGCCTTTTAATAATTGAACATTTTTCACATTTATCACTCCGTATATCCCAATTCTTTTTAAATTCCGCAATAGCCATTATAAAAAAGAATATGCATCATGTATAATGATTGAAAACGATTAATAACATCATTTAAAATGATATTTTACAAGAGGAGCACTTAATGGAACTACGAGACTTGTTGATTTTTAAGAGCGTCGCAAATCACGGAAGTGTGAGCCATGCAGCAAAGGAATTAAATTATGTTCAATCTAATGTAACAGCGCGTATAAAGCTATTAGAAAAGGAGCTCAAAACATCGCTTTTTTACCGCCATAAAAAGGGGATGACATTAAATGCAGAAGGAAGAAAAATGCTAGTATATGTTAATAAAATTTTGCAGGATGTCGAAGAATTGAAACAAGTATTTTTAGATAGTGATTCACCAGCAGGTACTTTAAAAATTGGTACAGTTGAAACGGTGAATATATTGCCAAATATTCTTGCTTCTTATTACAAAGAGTGTCCCAATGTCGATTTAACACTGCAAGCTGGTTTAACTGAAGAACTCATTAAAGAAGTTACAGATCACCAATTAGACGGGGCTTTTATTACCGGGCCCATTAAACATCCACTTTTAGAACAATACGATGTATGTAATGAAGAACTCGTTCTTATAACCCCCAAAAAAACTTTTCATATAGAGGAATTTATGACTACACCAATTCTTATGTCAAACCAAGGTTGCGGTTATCGAGCGAAGCTAGAGCAGTGGCTTAAAGACGAGGGCTTACTCCCTAAAAGGATCATTGAATTTAACATATTAGAAACCATTTTAAAAAGTGTTGCAATTGGTCTAGGAGTTACGATTGTTCCGCGATCAACTGTTGAACATCTTTCTACTACAGGCAAGGTTTATTGTCATCCAATCCCAGATAAATACGGCATTATTTCAACCGTCTTTATACGACGGAAAGATGCATATATGACAAAATCGATGGAATATTTTTTGAAAAAAATTGTTGAGCACCAATAACTTTCACGGTTTGTTTTGACGTCCCGATACTGATTTAAATAGTGTCCTTAGAGTATTAGCGATTTTAAGGGCATTGAATCCAAAGTGAATGGCAAGATTTAAAAGATACAGGAGCAATTGGGAAAGAATAAATATAAAGAGCGCGTATATCCTTTTCGCCAGGTATTAATATTGCTGAAATAATGGTCCTTTGAAAGAATATTTTATTGCGTTAAAAGTACATTAAGGTTTTTCTATTTAAAGCTAGTCTCATTTTGTGGATATAACTCTAATTGAATTGTATTTTTACAAAAGTCAATAGACCTTTTCAAATTTTGTACAAACAATTCTAAACGCATATAAATTTCCATTTTCAAGCCCCGTAGATAAAAAATAGTTATATCAACGTGATAACGAGTTGAAATGATTGGTGTTACGAATGTTAATGTTACAAATTTTTTTATTATTCATCCCAAAGGACTGAATATATTCTCCGATTTAAGAGCTTTTATGTTACTTCACATTTTGAGGATAAAACAGGCTATGTGAATGAAAATTAATAATGAAATCGAATTATTGCATGAACGGCATCGTTTTTGAAAGAAATTGTACATTAAATGGGTTTCATGGTGGGGTTAGAAAATAATAAAGGGTCACGCTGCGAGTAGTGACCCTTTACTAGCATAGTTTTAGTGCAAACTTCAAAAGTACTAATTATATTTTAGTGAAACTACCTGTGTAGAGACGTATAATCAAACGCGTACCTTATGACCAATGTA
Organism: Lysinibacillus sp. FSL K6-1151; assembly: GCF_038630755.1. NCBI lineage: Bacteria > Bacillati > Bacillota > Bacilli > Caryophanales > Bacillaceae > Lysinibacillus > Lysinibacillus sp. FSL K6-1151. The sequence goes on along the minus strand of NZ_CP152040.1, from coordinate 2,514,999 downwards.
TTGGGCTCTTTCCAATTTAATTGATATGCCCCTTCTGAAAAGGGTCTATAGCCATCATCGGTATGTGTATTTATTAAATATTTACTCTATGATATCAAAGGGGTGGGGGAGTTTCAGCTCAATTCGTAGTCTTACAAAATGTATTACATGAAGGGCTACCTTTGTTGAATGAGTATGTCCCCATTTGAATTAAAAATGCATAAATGAATAACTAATTGCAAATCCACGGGGTGAAGCTTTTCTACAAGAATCCAAGTACTAAGAAACAAATGAAAGAGGGATTTTTTCCCTAATTGGAGAATATAATACTAATAAGAAAATTTAAAGGGGTGACGAAAAAATGAATAACAATATTAAAGATGTGGAAAAAAAGCATAAATATAAAATCTATCCAAAATCAGAAAGACTAACAGTAGTCTTTTTATTTACATCCGTCCTAGTTTGGGGGTTTTATGATAGATTTACGACAGGTCATTGGGGAGTTCCAGCATATTTGATAATCATGACTTTTGTCTTTAATTTAATTGTTAGAAGTTATTATAGTAGAAAGGAAAAAAAAGGAGACGGAAAATTATAACTTTACATAAATACCTAATTAAGTTGGTGTAAAATAGTACCAAAAATACTATTATGAGGTGATGAAATGTTAAATTCAAAAAAAATAATTGCTAGTGCTCTTTGTTCAACTATGTTATTTGCAAGTAGCAGTGTATGTATTCCTAATGCATATGCCTCAGAAATTGCTCCAACAGAGTATAGGGTAGTAGATTCTGTAACTACGGATAGTTCGCTTAATTTTAATCTAGTTAATTCTTTAAATAATATTGATATTAATGTTGAATATACTGACGATGGTTTTGTAGTAAACTCACTCAATAACGGAAATGAAAAAAGTACTTTGATTTATAATAGTTCTACTGGTATTGCTACTTTAAATGGTAAAGATATTAATCTTGAGATAACTGAACCTGACTTTAATGCAGATACAAATTCAGATATGTCAGTTTATGCTACTGATTATGTTTATGTAGCTCCAGCCAGTCTTTCTTTTAAAGGTGTAGCTACATCATTTAGTGATGTAGCCACTTTAATGACAGGTGTAATTGTTATAGGTGCATGGTTAGGAGTAAAGCTTCCTAATAAATTAGTATCTGATAAAGTATCAAAAGCATTAGGCGCAATTGGTGTTACAGCTCTAATAGTAGAAAGACAGGTGAGCGGCACATGGAAAGCGGATTTGGTCAGAACAAAAGATAAATTTAATACTGGGTACCCAGGTTCTATAAATCAATATCAATACAAGTTTCGTTATCAAGATATTAATTCATCGCTAACAATTGGACCTTGGAAAATAGATTTTGCTGTTGATAATGTTGGCGATTGGTGGTTCCAAGATAAACCTATGAGATAAGAAACATTTATTTTTAAGAGCTCTGCACTAACTGAATATGACTGTTTAATGTATCATCTTATCGTAAAAAACCAGGCGCTCGAATGAGTACCTGGTTATTTTTCTATTTTAATACAGAATCATTTAACAAAACATTAAATTCGTCAACTTTACTGTTGTCTGAAATCTGTTGTTACGAGCGAAGTTGTAAACGTAACAGGGCTATATCTCAGCTCTATATCACAACGGTAGTAGCAGAGGGGAGGGCAATAAATTGGAACAAAAGAAACCAGTGATTCCGTTGAATCTTCAGTACTTTGCAGACACAACCATGCATGCTCGTGATGCTATTCATGGTGCACAAGGGAAAGCGTATGTGAGGGTTGAAGGAAAACGTTATTTATTTGCACAGCTAATCAACCTAGAGGCACGTATGGACAAAACCAAAACACAAGTCCCTATTATGGGTCGTGTAGCTAAAGGGAATAGATCAACAGGTGCAGAGTATCCAGAAAGTGCCACATTCTATTTCAATACATCTATTTTCCGTAAATTATTGAAGCGTTATAAAGACACTGGAGAAGATGGCACAAACAGCCTGCCGACTACTCTTTCAAGAGTGCTACAAGGCAGGTATTGACTTTGTTTTCATCACAGAAATATCGTAGCCAAGCTCGCCAAAACTATCTATATGAGCAAGGGAGAACAAGACCAGGGCAAGTAGTTACCTGGACACGAAATAGTAATCATACATCGCGTAGAGCTTGGGATATTGCTGTAGCACCGCCAAGAAATTTATATGATATTTCTACTCTTTCAAAGGTTGGGGCAATAGCTAAAAAACTAGGAATCACTAGGGGAGGCTATTGGCCTGTAGGTCAGTATGATGCACCTCATTTTGAAATTCCTACAACATGGAAGATGCCTGCAGGTTATAAATTTGAAGGACAAGTAATCGTGCCCTCAAGTAGTGCCATAAAGGTACAACTCATTGTAGAGGATACACAAAAACAAAAGGAGGATGATACTATGAAATTCACAAGCACAACCGCAAAAGCTGCAGTACGTGATTACATTCAACAAGCCGTAGACAAAAAGGTGATTGATAAGTCATGGCTTGAAAAATTCGATAATGGAACTATGACAAGTGGTGATTTTGAAGGATTGAAGATTATCATTGCACAACGTAGCGTTTAACAGCAAATGCCTGTTACCTTAATCAGTAATGGGCATTTCATAAAAATATTATAAGAATAGTAATGTAAATGATATGTCCATAGTCAAATTAGTGAACTTGTTATTAGCAATATTTTTTTGTTTTTATTGAAAATGTCAAGCATAAAATGGAGTTAACGCTATAAATGTATATATAGCACTAAAAAAATATCGATACCACTAAAAAAAGATGGGAATAAGTGGCGTGATTTGGCGGACTTGACGAATTTCCTATGAGTAGCGTCAAAAAAGTGGCGTGAACATAATATTGAATTGGGGAAGTTACCAATGATAGGATAATAATTAACTCGAGGTAAGGATTTGCTAGTGAATCAAATACAAGTTTGAAGGGATAAATCATGAAACATACAAAAATTATTAGTATTTTACTAACATTTACTTTATTAATTAGCATTGTATTTCCACCAGCTGCCTCAGCAATAGAATTCACAGATAATGATCAAAATGAAAGTTTATATTCGGAAACTGAATTATTAGTTCCTCAACTAGATACAGAGGAATATAATAAATACATTTTAGATACTGAAAATTATATAAATGAGCATCCGGAATTTAAGGAACTATATGAATCATTTACCGATGTTGAAAGACAATATTTTTGGGATTCTATTAACACTGCACGAACTCCTTTTATGAATTCACTGGAATCTGAACAATTTATTGTTGCTCCGAGGGTCGCTCCGATTGTATGGTTCGTTGCAGCTACATGTGTTAAACTAGTTGTAAAACAAATTCCAAAAGCAACAGTGAAATTTTCTTCACACGCAGTTATACAGGCTAATGCACGTCAACTTTCTTCCAAACAAGTTGCTGATGCAATTGTAAATGGAAAAAAATTCATGGATAAACATACACGTGCTAGAGCTATTTATGATAAAGATCAAAATATTAATGTAGTGTTTATAGGGAATTCAAAAGAGGTTGTAACGGTTTACAAACCTGATAGTGGGGAAATCGCTAAGAAATTTATTAGTAGTAACTGGGGATGGTAAGATTTAATTATGGCAACCTTATACGATAGATCATTTGATGCATCAAAGACAAGTTTAGAAGTGGTTAATATAGAGAGTGATACTATTTCCAGTAATATTTTGATTAAATTTAATTGTGGTGAACATCATTTAGATTTTAAGTTTTTGGTTTTACGAAGTGATCTTATAATGCTGCATACGCTGATATTAAATAATTGGGACGAATTATTGGAAGCAGAAGTATGGGACTCAACGGATCCATCTTTTTCATTTGCTATTTTAGCGAATAATAGTGACCTAATTGATGAACAGATTTATCAATTCCAATTTTGGATTGATGCAGGAGAATATAACTCTCATAGAGCTACTCGTTCCGGTATTGGTATTACAATTTATCAAAATAGAAAATCTATTGAACAATTTGCATTACAGATAAAAAAAGAATTTGATTAGGATTTAAAGCAAAGGCCAGGCGCTCATTCAAAAATGAGTACCTGGTTTTTTTTTATTTCCACAAATTAATTACTTAATAAAATACAAACCAAAATAAATAAACCAAGACAGCTACATGCCATCTTGGTTTATTTTCATTTCTAATAATACTTGTTTACGTTCTAATATTAATTCCATGAGCTCGTCTAAATCTTCCTCTAAGGCGTGGTCTCTTATAAAGCTACGTGCTCCAGATCGTGCACTAAGATATTTAGCACGTTCTTTATTCTTCGCTTGCCAACGTTTATTCGCCTCAGTCTGCGGATTTTTCTTCATTAAATCCTCCTCTTTAATATAGTACGATGTCTTTAAAAAGAAGTACCTAAATTTTTCCGCAATTTACATTTAAAAAACACAAGTTGAAAAACTGTTGGTTAATCATATGAATGGTACCAGACGCTCAAATGTGCACCTGGTTTGTTTTTTATTAAAGCAGAACTGATTATCCAAGAAGAAACAAATTGTAAGGTATTGTCATATGTGTATATGTATATTATATAGTTATTAAAATAGTTGCATCATTTCTTTAATGTTTAATTATAAAGAAGTTAATAATCTAAAAGTAAAAGTTGTTGTATTGATTTTTTCTACTACTCATACGTGTCAGGATGAATTTTTATTTACTATTTATTCCTGCGGTACACTTTTTACAAAAAGTGTACCGCAGCTCGTACCGCAATCTGTACCACAGTTAAATACATTTAGATATGCTTCGTTAGATAGGTATAGAAACCCACGTTAATACAAACCCTTGATATTATGCACATCAAAAAATTAAAAACATCAGGATAGAAATCAAGGTCATAAGTTATGCTTATCAAAAAAGATAATATTAATGTAATTTACTTATGAATATAAATGCGCTATCATGGGTATTGGAGAAAAGATGCTACACATTTTTAAAGCCTTTTCAAAAAGATATATTTAGGGGGATCCGCAAATGGCACAAGGTAATTTACACAACAGCCGTGCATCATTCGAAGTGAATGGTAAAACTTACAATTACTATGACTTAGCTGCGATTGAAAAAGCTGGCGTTGCAAAAGTTTCAAACCTTCCTTACTCAATTAAAGTGTTATTAGAATCTGTTTTACGTCAATATGATGCGTATGTAATTAAAGAAGAACATGTAAACGAATTAGCAAAATGGGGCAATGGTGCTGACCCTGAAGCAGAAGTACCATTCAAACCATCCCGCGTTGTATTACAAGACTTTACTGGTGTACCAGTAGTTGTTGACCTTGCATCACTTCGTTCTGCAATGAAGGAAATGGGCGGTGACCCAAGCAAAATCAACCCTGCTATTCCAGTTGACCTTGTAATTGACCACTCAGTACAAGTTGACAAATACGGTAATGCATCTGCACTGCAAGCAAACATGGACCTTGAGTTTGAACGTAACGCTGAGCGTTATAACTTCTTAAAATGGGCTCAAACTGCTTACAATAACTTCCGTGCTGTACCACCAGCAACAGGTATCGTTCACCAAGTAAACTTAGAGTACTTAGCTCCAGTTGTACACGTAAATGAAAATGCTGACGGCACATTCGAAACTTTCCCAGATTCAGTAGTAGGTACTGACTCTCATACAACAATGATCAACGGTATCGGCGTTCTTGGATGGGGCGTAGGTGGTATTGAAGCTGAAGCAGGTATGCTTGGTCAGCCTTCATACTTCCCAATTCCAGAAGTTATCGGCGTTAAATTAGTTGGCGATCTTCCAAACGGAACAACGGCTACTGACTTAGCATTAAAAGTAACACAAGTATTACGTCAACGTGGCGTAGTTGGTAAATTCGTTGAGTTCTTCGGACCTGGCGTATCTAAATTACCACTAGCTGACCGTGCGACAATCTCAAACATGGCTCCTGAATATGGTGCTACATGTGGTTACTTCGCAATCGATGAAGAATCATTAAACTACATGCGTTTAACTGGTCGTGACGAAGAGCACATCGCGGTTGTTGAAGCTTACCTTAAAGCAAACCACATGTTCTTCGATCCAGCATTAGAGCCAGTTTACACTGATGTTTTAGAAGTAAACTTAGCTGAAATCGAACCAAACCTTTCTGGTCCAAAACGTCCACAAGACTTAATTCCACTATCTCAAATGCGTTCTCGTTACAAAGAAGCAGTGGTGGCACCACAAGGTACACAAGGTTTCGGTTTAACAGAAGATGAATTCGCAAAAACTTCTGTAGCGAAATTCGCTGAAGGCGATGTAGAAATTCCAACAGGTGCTGTTGCAATTGCAGCGATCACTTCTTGTACAAATACATCTAACCCATACGTATTAATTGCTGCGGGCTTAGTGGCGAAAAAAGCTGTAGAAAAAGGTCTAACAGTGCCTAAATGGGTAAAAACTTCTTTAGCACCAGGTTCTAAAGTTGTAACTGGTTACCTTGAAGATTCAGGTTTACAAACGTACCTTGATACAATCGGCTTCAACACTGTAGGTTATGGTTGTACAACATGTATCGGTAACTCAGGTCCATTACTTCCTGAAATCGAAGATGCAATTAAAGCAAATGACTTATTCGTAACTTCTGTACTTTCTGGTAACCGTAACTTTGAAGGTCGTGTACACCCACTTGTAAAAGCTAACTACTTAGCTTCTCCACCACTTGTTGTTGCTTATGCACTTGCTGGTACAGTGGATATCGATCTACAAAAAGATTCATTCGGTAAAGACAAAGATGGTAATGAAGTATTCTTCGCGGATATTTGGCCATCAACAGAAGAAGTTAATGCAGTATTAAGTACTGTTGTTAACCGTGAGTTATTCCAAAAAGAATACGAAACAGTATTCACAGCGAACGAAAAATGGAATGCAATTGAAACATCAACTGAGTCTCTATACACATTTGATGATAAATCAACTTACATCCAAAACCCACCATTCTTCCAAGGTCTTGCAAAAGAGCCAGAAGCAATCCAAGGCTTAGACGGCTTACGCATTATGGCGAAGTTCGGTGACTCAATCACAACTGACCATATTTCTCCAGCTGGTGCAATCGGTAAAGATACACCTGCAGGTAAATATTTAATTGAAAACGGTGTTGCAATCCGTGACTTCAACTCTTACGGTTCTCGTCGTGGTAACCACGAAGTAATGATGCGTGGTACATTTGCAAACATCCGTATCCGTAACCAAGTGGCTCCTGGTACAGAAGGTGGATTCACTACTTACTGGCCAACAGGCGAAGTAGAGTATATCTATGACGCATGTATGAAATACCAAGAGCAAGGTACTGGCTTAGTCGTACTTGCTGGTAATGACTACGGTATGGGTTCTTCTCGTGACTGGGCTGCGAAAGGTACATTCCTACTTGGCGTGAAAACTGTTATCGCACAATCTTACGAGCGTATCCACCGTTCTAACTTAGTAATGATGGGTGTTCTTCCACTTCAATTTATGCCAGGTGAATCTGCTGAGACACTAGGCTTAACTGGTAAAGAAGAAATCTCTGTTAACATTACTGACAACGTAAAACCACGTGAAATCTTAACAGTAACTGCTAAATCTGAAGACGGCACAGTTAAAACTTTCCAAGCTTTAGCTCGTTTCGACTCAGAAGTAGAAGTAGACTACTACCGTCACGGTGGTATCCTACAAATGGTTCTACGCGCAAAAGCTGCTGAGTAATCATCATCATAAAAACCGATCTCTTAGGAGGTCGGTTTTTTTATATGGAGGATAAAAATTAGATCGAACCAAATGACGGATATATTGGATAATTATATTTTAATTTCCAACTAACCTAGCATTTTCCCAAATCTTTAGATAAAATTAATATGTAAGCATTACATTTTACATAAATGGGGGGACGATTAATTATGACAAAGAAAAAACATAAGCTTTATACGGCGGCAACAGCTGCAATGGCGGTTACAGCTGTTGCAGTAGTACCTGTTTCGGCTGCTAGTCCATTTTCAGATGTGAGCGAAGATCATGCATATTTTAACGGTATTTCCACATTACATGCAGCAGATATTATTCATGGTTTTCCAGATGGTACATTTAAGCCCTCACAGGACGTAACACGTGGACAGGCGGCAAAGATGATAGCAAGTGCTTTTCAATTAACAACAACGGATTTGACTGTAGAAAATCCGAATTTCAAGGATGTTGACTCATCTAGCCCATACTATAAGGCGATAGTTACACTAGTAAATCTTGGGGTTGTACAAGGCTATGAGGATGATACATTCCGTCCAGATGACACGATTACACGTGGTCAAATGGCGATAATGGTAGCAGAGGCAGCAGGTTTAACAGCGAAAGGCAAAAGCCCATTTACTGATGTACAGCAAAATAGTCCATTTGCAGAGGCAGTAACAGCACTGTATGAGGCAGGCGTTGCGAAGGGGGTTTCTGCCACAGAATTTGGTGTAGATAAAAATGTTACGCGTGGTCAGTTAGCAACATTTATCGTCAACGCATTAGACTTACCTGTGGATACACAGCCTATACCGGAAGAAAAAGGGGAAGACCCTAAAGGGGAGCAGGTAAAGGAAGAACAGTCTACTACAACAAAAAATAGTGCTTTGTTAGAGGAAGTATTTACTAAAACAGTAGCCAAGCAAAAAGAGCTAAAAAGCATGAAGGCTACCATGACCATCTCTCAGTCAGTGGAGGCAAACGATGGCAAGGAAACCATGAAAATGGATTCTAAAGGCAACATGAAGATGGAAATTGTTACAGAGCCGATGCAATTCTTTGCTGATGGTACAATGTCGCTAACAGATCCAACAAGTGGTGAAGCGATTAATTTGCCGATTAAAATGTATATGACGGCTAAAGATGGTATGTATATGTATGAGGCAGAGCAAAAGGCTTGGGTAAAGTTCCCGAAACAATTATTTGAGGATGTACTTAGCCAAACAGGGATACAGCCAGATGCAACAGAACAATTGGAGATGCTACAAGCATTTGCTGAAGATTTCACATTAGTTGAAACAGCAAACCGTTATGAATTAACACTAAAGGGTGCTGGGGATAAATTCACAGAGCTAGTGAAGCAGCAGCTTGGCGCAATGAATTTAGGAATGGATGCTGATCTAGAGGCACAATTAGGTAACATGTCCTTTGATAGTCTCACATATAAATTATTGATTAATAAAGAAACATTTGATGTAGAAGAAATTGCTATGGATATGACCTTAAAGATGAAAGTGGAAGGCAATTCGATCAAAACAAGACAGCAAACTACAATTAAATATCATGATTTCAATGCGGTAACAACGATTACGATTCCAAAAGATGTGCTAGACAACGCGAAGGAAATGGATTTTAACACATCAGAAACAGCACCATTAGAAAAATAATAGCAATAAAGTAGGGTTACATCATAATATTTGGTGTAAGCCTGCTTTTTATCCTGCTGTAAATCATGTTTAAACGATGTTTACTAACTCAAAACTGGTAGTCAGTGCCTTAGCGGTTCGTGATTGACACCTATATATTGATCCTTAATCAGAACTATATCATTAGTTTCAAGAAGTAAAGAGTTAGGAGTGAAGTTATTACAATCAATATCAGAAAACAAATGTACATAATGAAGCTGTCCAAAATGAACTCTTTTGGACAGCTTTATAAAATTATTTAAAGCCCATTAAATCCTTTACTTTCAATGTATTATCAGGTGATGTTAGCATTTCAAGTAAGCCAAATGCGACATCGAATGCAGTGCCTGGGTTCGAAGATGTAATAATGTGCTCTGTGTAGACAATTCGTTCATTAGCAACATTTGCACCATAGGATTGAAGCTGCTCTAATCGTTTACTTGTTGGATGATTATAAGTTGTCGCCTTCTTATTTTGTAGAATACCGCTATGCCCTAATATTAGGGAGGCTACACAGATTGTTGCAATAGGCTTTTTCTGTTCATCAAAATGACGCACAACTGTTTGAAATTCCTCGCTAAAGGCATCTTCGTAAAAGCCTGCTTCCTCAAAGCCCCCTGGGATTGCTAAAGCATCAAAATCCTTTAAATCAATTTCATGCAGCAATTTTTCAGGAATGACGCTAAAATTCCATGTACATTGCAATTGTTTATGTAACCCGACTGTAATGACTTCTGTTGATTCATCGCCTTCCCATTTATTCCAGCCAAGCACATCTGTAAAAACACTGGCTTCCACGGCCTCGAAGCCATTTGCTAAAAGTAATAATATTTTTTTCATATTGATTCTGCCTCCTTTATTGCTTTTATTGTAATCAAAAGAGCTGAATGTTAACAGAAGCTGTATAATGTATTTTGGATAAAAAACTTTATTTGAAAAGGTATTATAGAAAAAATAATTGATTTAGAAAGGTGAAGGACCATGGATCAAATTGATATACAAATATTACAGCAATTACAGCACAATGCAAAAATCTCGATGAAGGAATTAGCAGCAATTGTTCATTTATCTTCTCCCGCTGTTATTGAACGGGTCAAAAAGCTGGAGGAACAAGGTGTGATTGAAGGGTATCATGCAAGGGTGAATTTGAAAAAGATGGAGCGCACTATTGAGGCCATTATTTTATTTAAATCCATTGATTGTAAAAGCCTCTCTGCATTTTGTAAGGCTCATCCTGATGTCTTGGCGTGCTATCGAGTGGCGGGGGAAATTAGCTATATTGTCAAACTAGCGACTTATTCAGTAGAAACATTAGAGCAGTTTATTGATGCAGCTATGCCCTATGGTACACCTTCTACCAATATCGTGTTATCTTCAACGGAAAAAAAGGTTATTAGCCCGTTTGCTGACAATGATTTAGAATAAATGACAAAAAAAGCAAACCTCGAAGCTATGAGCACCGTTTATAGGAAAGAGAGGGCTCATTTACGAACTAGAAAGAATAATGGAACAGCATACAGAGAGGCTTATTCGTCTTGCCTTTTACTATGGAAGAGATTGACAAAGTGCAGAAGATATCGTGCAGGATGTCTTAATTAAATTTTATGATAACCAACAAAACTATGAGGAACGTGGCGAGCTAAAGGCTTATTTATCGAAGCATCGAGGCAAAGATTTACGCAGTTGGGCCTATTGCAAAATTCAAGTACAACAGAAGCTTTTTGCAAAGCAAACTACCACTAGAAGGATATACTTGTACAGCAAGACGAACGCATTTTGATTGAAAATGTGATTCTAGCACTCCTATTCAAGCAGCGTGAGGTCATTTTTAAAACAATGTCTGTGGTGGATATAATTATCTGTAGATGAATTGGTGCAAAAACATAGCAATGGTACACGTTTTCCTTTAGTGGATGTCCCAAAACGCTATCAAAGTACAATATAGCCAGGTGATTGGGAACAATGCCTCTCAACCTCTCATCGATTTTCCTAGAGATGAAAATAGTGGAGGAACTTCAATAAAAGGAAGCTAGATATTCAACGTTTTAGAATGTCTAGCCTTTTCTGTACAATTGGATTAAAATACAATAGTTGTAACATTTTTCTATGCAGGAGGTGTTGAATTGGTATTTGCTCTATTAGATAATGCGACAGCCTTTTTCCTAAGCTTACCTCTTCTACTGATTTATTTAAAAAGTATACCGCAGGAAGAATCCCTATGGCGGTGGTCGATGCCTTTATGGTTGTTGAATTACAATGTCATTCGATATTTTGTCTCGGATGGCGAGATTTTTTGGGTTGTCCTTTGTTGGCAGTTATTATTTTTATGGCCAATAAGTCTAGCAATATATATTCATTTATACAATAAGGAAAAGCAGTGGGCGTTTTACATAGGATTAAAGAAAAAGCATGTACTCATTGTGGCTTCATTGATGGTGCTATTTGGGGGAGCTCTCATCTATTCACTTCATCAGGCAAATGAGCAAGTGATTGTTTTTCATCAGGAGGTCATGGAAGAACTTGAGATCAGTTCAGATCGACAGCATTATTTAATGTATAATGCGAATGCACCTTCTACACTTCTTGGTGTAGCGGATGACATAGCTGAGGTACGCAGAGGTCGGGTTTATGCAGCCACTTTCCCTTGGAGCAGCAAGGTGATTGTGCACCTAGATAATTGGCAAAAGGAATTGACCTATGTCCGTTTTTATAATGGATGGAAGCTGGATGGGCTATACCGAGAAAGTAGTACGGAGTATCACAATGAATAAGCAAAGTGGAATTAGCCAGTTGTATTGAAGGAAGATGAATTAAAGGCTAGATTAATGGCATTGAAAAAGGGTCAGGCTACTTGGCAGCAAGAGCATCAACAGCAGGTTTTGCATGCCATGCTAGCACATATCGGTTCTACTGAAGTGAGCTACGAGATACATGGATTTAGGGCAGCTTTTATGAATGGATTTTAGAAAAAATTTGCTGAATCATCGTTGCTTCATTGAACTTTGGGATTAAAGCTTAAACCATTTATTATTCAAAGGAATCTGATTGGGTTTTTTACTCACTCGTTTACAATCTTATTGCTCGTACTTATTTTAGCTAGGGATCTACACAGATATTTTTTTATCTAAGGATAGCATGAGGCTTGTCAAACGAAGTTATGAACTTACATATCATCTGAAAAGGATGTAAGAAGCTATGTACCTGGCAAAGGATGGGCACATAGTGTGGCACATGTATCGGATGCTATTGATGAACTAGTGAAAAATCCTAAAATGAATGGATCAGCCTATGTCGCTATGTTACATGCACTTTGGTTTTTCTATTTACAACCTGCTTATGTATTTATTCATGATGAGGAGGAAAGGTTGTTAGTCCTGATTTTCGCTATGTTGGAAAAATGAAATCATCCAAATATTGCAGCAAACACTGTCAACAGTAGCCACATTAAAGGGGCAATTGGATGAAGTAAACTTTTATATCGGGCTATTTAATGTCAAAATATTGCTGAAGAGCTTTATTCAAACCAATCCGCAATCTTAATATATGACTCTCCATCAAAGTATTGTCACTTGTCTCAACGAAATTTTTTAAGGTTGTCCACTGTTGACAGACAATTGGTAATTTGTTACGATGAGTGACAATAAAAGCATACAAATTCGTTGATGAGAAAGAGTAGTGTTTCATTTTGTTCTACAGAGAGCCGACATTTGGTGGAAGTCGGTGTGCAGGTGTTACATGAAAATCCTCTCTGAGAAGATTGGCTGAATAGAGTAAGCCAATCCGGGTGTCTACCGTTAAAAAGAACACGTATGATTGTACGTTGCTGAGCGCTATTGACCATTCTGTCAATAGAATTAGGGTGGTATTCGCGGTTAACCCCGTCCCTTTCCTTGGGACGGGGTTTTTGTATGCCTTTTATACAAAATGGATTGTATAGGAGGAACTCATATGCAGGAAGAACAAAAGAAGGAAACAGTGGTTGAACGAGAAACAAGGATTCGTGCGTTGTGGGCGCAAGAAGGAACCTTGGCAAAGTCCATCAACAATCGTGCTGGACAGCAGCCCTTTGTATTTTACGAGGGACCGCCAACAGCGAATGGTTTACCACATGTTGGTCATGCTTTTGGCAGAACAATTAAAGATGTTGTGGCACGCTATAAAACGATGCAAGGCTATCTCGTTGAACGAAAAGCAGGCTGGGATACACATGGATTGCCTGTGGAATTAGGAGTAGAAAAGGCATTAGGCATCTCTGGGAAGCAGGAAATTGAGAATTACGGGGTAGAGCGATTTATTCAGGCATGTAAAAAGAGCGTTTTTACCTATGAGCAAAAATGGCGTACCTTTACCGAGCAGCTTGGCTACTGGCTTGATATGGATAATCCTTATCTGACACTAAGCAATGATTATATCGAATCTGTGTGGCATATTTTAAGCCATGTACACAAGGAACAACTTTTATATAAAGGGCATCGTGTTTCACCTTATTGCCCTAGCTGCCAAACATCCTTAAGTTCACATGAGGTAGCACAGGGGTATAAGGATGTCAAAGACTTATCCGTTACAGCGATGTTTAAGCTTCGGGATCGCGACGAATATTTCTTAGGCTGGACAACGACGCCTTGGACATTACCTGCTAATGTAGCCTTGGCTATGAATCCATCTCTTCAATATGTACGTGTAAAGCATGAGAATAACATATACATCCTCGCTAAATCACTGGTAGAAAAGGTTTTTACAGAGCCTATCGAAGTACTAAGTGAGCATGATGGGCAAGAGTTTGCGGGTGTTTCCTATCAACCACCATTTTCTTATGTAACGGTCGAAAAAGGGCAAGTTGTCGTTATGGCGGATTACGTGACGGAGCATAGTGGAACAGGAATTGTGCACATTGCTCCAGCCTATGGAGAGGACGATTATAAAACAGTACAGTACCATGGTTTGTCCTTTGTCAATGTAGTTGATTTAAAAGGCTGTTATACAGAAGCTGTGTCTGAGCTTGTCGGACGCTTTGTAAAAGATTGTGATGTTGATATCATTAAAATGCTAGCGGCAAAAAAACTTCTATTTGCTAAAGAGAAATATGAGCATAGCTACCCACATTGCTGGCGCTGTGATTCACCTTTGCTGTACTACGCAACAGATAGCTGGTTTATCAAGATGTCAGCATTAAAGGAGCAGCTTTTACAAAATAATCAGCAAGTGACATGGTATCCAGGTCATATTAAGGACGGTCGATTTGGCAACTTCCTAGAAAATTTAGTGGATTGGAATATTAGCCGTAATCGTTACTGGGGTACACCATTGAATGTCTGGGTTTGTCGGGAGTGTGCTCATGAGGTGGCTCCAAGTAGTGTTGCAGCATTAAGAAAATTAGCTAAAGGGGCTTTCGATGAAAATTTAGAGCTTCATAAACCATTTATTGATGACATTGTCTGTACATGTCCTGTCTGTCAAGGAGACATGAAGCGGACGCCAGAAGTTATTGATGTTTGGTTTGACAGTGGCTCGATGCCATTTGCCCAGCAGCATTATCCTTTTGAAGATGTCACGACTTTTCGTCAGCAGTTCCCTGCAGATGTCGTCATTGAGGGAATCGACCAAACAAGAGGCTTTTTCTATAGCTTATTAGCGGTATCGACGTTATTTACAGGCAAGCCACCTTATAAAAATGTTCTATCGTTAGGGCATGTCTTAGATGAGCATGGGCAGAAGATGTCAAAAAGTAAAGGTAATGCTTTAGAGCCTGTTGAATTAATCGAGCAATATGGAGCGGATGCTTTACGGTGGGCATTTTTAGTCGACAGCTCCCCTTGGAATCCGAAGCGTTTTTCTAAGAAAATTATCTTAGATGCGAAATCGAAACTAGTGGATACACTTGACAATACGTTTAAATTTTATGCAATGTATGCCCATATCGATGGCTTTACGTATGATGCTACAAATAAAGGGAGTCGATCACCTCTAGATCATTGGATTTTGTCTCGTCTCCATCACACTATCCAACTTGTCACAACGTTCATGGATGATTATCAATTTACACAGGCTACACGAGAAATTGCTCAGTTGGTAGAGGAGTTAAGCAATTGGTATATTCGCCGTTCACGAGCTAGATTTTGGGCAAATGGACTGACAGCAGATAAACGAGGTGCATTTAGTACGCTTTATGAAGTGCTTACATCTATTTGTCAATTGGTAGCACCGTTTACGCCATTTATTGCTGAAGACATCTACCGTCAATTATGTGGGAAAAGTGTTCATCTGGAGAACTACCCAGCATGTGACGAACAATTAGTGGATGTCAAGCTTGAACAAGAAATGGCAATGGTTTTAACAGTAGTGGAACTTGGACGCAGCATTCGCAATAGTCAGGGAATGAAGGTTAAGCAACCTTTAAGTGAACTCATTGTTGCCGTAAAAGGAGACCTGATGGATTTTCAAGTCTATAGTGAGCTCATTCAAGATGAGTTAAACATCAAAGCCTGTAGGTGGGCGCATGATTTTTCAGCCTATGAAAGCATCCAATATAAGCTGAATTTTAAAACTGCTGGAGCTGCATTTGGTGCAAAGGTTAATCAAGTAAAAGAATATGTGATGGCATTAACGAATGAAGAAAAGCAAAAGCTTCAGCATAATGGTTCGATTAATTTTGTGATGGAAGGACAACAGCTAACATTATTAGCAGCCCATGTTGTTGCTGAAGCGGTTGTGAAGGAGTATTATAGGTTAGCTGAGGATAGCACATGTCGTGTATTGATGAATGTTCAACTAACAGAAAGCTTGCTACAAGAAGGGCAAATGCGAGAATTAATTCGCACAATTCAAGACGCAAGGAAAAAATGGCAGCTACCAGTGGCCCAATATGTGTCGATTGCCTTTAACGGTAGTACAAAG
Source organism: Lysinibacillus sp. FSL K6-1151 (assembly GCF_038630755.1). Classification (NCBI taxonomy): domain Bacteria; kingdom Bacillati; phylum Bacillota; class Bacilli; order Caryophanales; family Bacillaceae; genus Lysinibacillus; species Lysinibacillus sp. FSL K6-1151. The sequence continues at coordinate 2,498,670 of NZ_CP152040.1, read as the reverse complement.
GTACTTTCTATCATCCGACAGCATGAAGCAATATTACAAGCGAATGTATTAGTCAAGGCTATTCATTATGGTGAAGCGTGGTCTAAAGCGAAATCCGTTGAAACAACATTGTTTAATGAACAGCTCACGGTATTTGTCTCACTCTAAAAGAAATGCTCAGGAGGAATCCTGAGCATTTCTTAGTGTTGAAAAACAAAACAGTCAATTGAAAGGGAGAAATGGATTTCCGTTGCAGGCTACTTGCTTTCCTGTGGGCGAGCGCCTAGCCGCTTCCTCCGCTACCGCTCCGTTTAGAGGCTCGCCTGTCTCGCTATCCCATGGGAGTCAAGTAGCCTTCCACTCCACCCCACAAAAGTGTTACCTTTTTAGCAAAGTTTTCAAATAAAGTGAAGGTGTTCACTACTTTTTATGAAGAGGTGTTGTCACGCATCACTTCTCCATATTGAAAATAAAAGTTTATCCCCTCTAAGAATACAGATAATGGGCTATTTGATCGCTATACTACTATGAAAAAAAGTAAAGACACTTTGCAGAATGATTGATTGGAGTGGAGCCAGCGTCACAGATGAGACCCTGGAACGAGCGTAAGTGAGTGAAGCGGCTCATCGGACGCCCCCTGGAAAGGGCGCTGACGGAACGGAAATCAACCTCTCACCTTGCAAATTTGCTTTTTCTGCCGTTGACATCATCTTTTTTCAACAACATGAAATGCTTCAGGAGGAATCCTGAGCATTTTCTATGTAGGCTACAGTAAGCCACTTGCGAGATAACACGCTGTTGCCCAAATAAAGATGGCTGAGCATTTATTCAAGATGCCCATCAACTTACCAGAGCTATCGAGTTTTTTGAACGAGGCACCAGTCAATGTGAGACCGAAAAACCATAGCCAAGAAATTAGCACGCAGGCTACCGTGAAAATCATTTGCTCTGTACCACTATATTTTAATGCGCTCGTACCAATGACGCCAATTGTATCTAATATGGCATGTGGATTAAGTAACGACACAGAGAGGGCAAAGAGAATTTGTTTTTTTATGGGCAGTGGTTCACTTTTTTCTGTAGTGCTCGGATTTGAGCGCCAGATGGTATAGCCCATATAAAGTAAAAAAACAATACCAACAGTCATTAAAGCGATACGTAGCCACTCAAATTGTAAAACAATTAAGGATAGTCCGAATACCGCAAGCACAATTAGCATTGTATCACAGAGGGCAGCTGTTACACTTGCTGGCAGGGCGCGTAATAAATTGGGTTGTGTAGCACCTTGAGAAAAAACAAAAACATTTTGTACACCTAAAGGTAAAATGAGTCCAAATGCTAAAATGATGCCATGAAGAAAAGCTTCCAACAATCATCCCTCCTTTCACTATTCATTTTAGATATGGTATAACTAAAAGAAAACGACCAATTGGATGGTTTTTTATCCACCCAATTTTCTAGCAGGAAAGGTGATGGATAAATGAACTGGCAGCCAAATAGACAAAGAGATACCTCATTACAACAGCAAATTGTGCAATGGATAACAGCACTGGTGGAACGAGGAGACTGGGTAGCAGGAACAAAACTGCCCACCCAAAGACAGTTAGCCATGCAGTTTGGCGTCAATCGTAGCACGGTTCAACAGGCTTTAGAGGAATTAAAAGCAATAGGTCTCCTTGAATCAAAGGTAGGCTCTGGGGTTTACGTTACGCATAATTCATGGCATGCATTAATTCAACAAACACAGCCGAATTGGCAAACCTATATCGAAACAAGTATCCATAAGCCAAACTATCACACTATCCAATTAATTAATGAATACGAGCAGCGTGAGGATGTCATTCGTTTAGGAACGGGTGAGCTAGCACCAAGCTTATTGCCCACAGAGGCCATAGAAGCTTCATTAAGGGAGCTATCTTTTCAGCCCAAAGCATTGGGCTATTCCTCACCACAGGGTAATGATCACCTTCGTGCAGCTATCTGTGACTATGTACGAAACAGAGGCATCGTTGCTGAGCCTCAACAGGTCTGCATTGTCTCAGGTGCACTTCAGGCATTGCAGTTAATTGCCGTTGGTTTACTAGAACAAGGGTCTATTGTATTTCAGGAGCCAACCTCCTATTTAAATTCTGTCCATCCATTTCAATCAGTAGGGATGCAAATGGTGAGCATTCACCGCGATGAACAGCTTGCCCAAACATTGTCTCAAAGGAAACGGAAAAAACAAGCCGTATTTTACGCTATCCCAACTTTACATAATCCAACGGGCCAAGTATGGACATCTCTGGAAAAAAAGCAGCTCTATGAAGCCTGTCAGGCATCACGTATTCCAATTATTGAGGATGATGTCTATCATGAATTACTTTTTGAAGCGACCTCTCCTCCTATTAAAGCAATGGATAGCAGCGGACAAGTCCTTTATATTGGGAGTGTCTCCAAAACCTTAAGCCCTGGGCTACGCATTGGCTGGCTTATTGGTCCAACCACCGTCATCGAACGATTAGCCGATATAAAAATGCAAACGGACTATGGCTCAAGTGCTATCTCACAAGAAATTGTCCTACATTGGCTACAATCAGGAAAATATGAATCGCATCTTGCATCTTTACGTCAGCACTTGCAGGATCGAGCCCATTTCACTGAGCAAATTTTACAGGGAAAATTTAAAGACATTGCTACTTGGAGCAAACCAAAGGGAGGCTTTTATATTTGGCTCAAGTTTCATGAGCCACTTATAGACAAAGAATTCTTTATGAAGCTATTGCAGCAACAAGTATTAATCAATCCTGGCTATATTTATGACCCACAAGATCATCATCATATTCGTCTATCTTATGCCTATGCAACATATGACGAATTGCAGGAAGGCCTCCAAATCTTGCATAAATGTGTAGTGGAGGCTTTGCTACAGTGACTGATTATGTTTTCATGGGAATGAATTTGCTCTACGTTTAGAGGAGTGATGCCTCCGCTCCATAATGTGAGGAAAGCGGTCAAAAAAGTAATCATTCCTCGTAACCAAATAGCCATTCTCATGCACTCGCCCAACAGAAAAGCAAGTGAATAGTACAAGCTGTGTGCCCATACATTTAGAAGGATGAAAGTATTTTTTAAATTTCTACGATAAAGAGGTGAACGATTGGACAATTTGCCGCCGGGTTATTTTCAAGTGCCTCAGCCTATTCGGAATGATGGAGCTGGAGGGGTGGATAAGGGGCCACGCGATATTATGAGGGATTTAGAAAATCCGGATATGCTGGTGCCACCAACGACAGATGCGGGTTTGATCCCTAACCTACGATTCTCGTTTTCAGACACGCATATGACATTAAATCAAGGTGGGTGGTCACGGGAAATTACGGTTCGTGAATTACCGATTGCTACGACATTGGCGGGTGTAAATATGAGCTTGACACCGGGAGGCGTGCGCGAACTGCATTGGCATCAGCAGGCGGAGTGGTCTTATATGCTACTCGGTCATGCTCGGATTACGGCAGTCGATCAAAATGGCTGTAATTTTATTGCCGATGTAGGACCAGGTGATTTATGGTATTTTCCACCTGGCATTCCTCATTCAATTCAGGGGTTAGAGGATGGCTGTGAATTTTTATTAGTGTTTGATGATGGCAATTTCTCAGATCTGAATACATTGTCGATTTCAGATTGGTTTGCGCATACCCCGAAGGATGTGCTATCTGCCAATTTTGGGGTTCCAATTAGTGCTTTTGATCATATTCCGAATGAGCAAGTGTATATTTATCAGGATCAGGTTCCTGGTCCCATCAATTCACAAAAAGTGGAGTCTCCTTATGGGCAGGTTCCACAAACTTTTAAGCATCGCTTATTAGCACAGCCACCACTGAAAACACCAGGTGGCAGTGTGCGTATTGTGGATTCAACTAATTTTCCGATTTCTCAAAATATCGCAGCGGCACTGGTAGAAATTGAGCCTGGGGCGATGCGCGAATTACATTGGCATCCGAACAACGATGAATGGCAATATTATCTACAAGGAAAAGGGCGAATGACTGTTTTCACAGGGAATGGAACAGCACGAACATTTGATTATCGTGCAGGTGATGTTGGGTATGTGCCGTTTGCGACGGGGCATTACGTTGAAAATACTGGCACAGAGCCATTATGGTTTTTAGAAATGTTTAAAAGTGACCGATTCCAGGATGTATCTTTAAATCAATGGATGGCCTTAACGCCAACAGAATTGGTGCAAAGTAATTTGCAGGTTGGCCCTGAGTTGCTACAGGCTCTTAGAAAGGAAAAATGGCCAGTGGTGAAGTACCCTGGTTTTTCGTATTATCCAAAATAAGAATGCAGGTGAATACTTTGTAAAATTAAAGATAAGTGAACGCATGTTTTTATTTTAAAACAGTAACTTATCTTTAATGTCACACATTATAGGATAGTTGGTACATCACTTATATAGTAGTGGTGTACTTTTTTATTTAGTAGACCTCATTTATTACTACAACAACGAAGGGAGTTTTATAAAAATGGTTATTATGAAACACCTACATATTTTCTAGGATATTTTTTATGGGTTTTTGAAGTACGTCTATAATGGCAGCGATGATAGCTGTTACTAAAATCCCTATTAGACCAAGTGCTATCGGACCTGCTGCGTCTTCACCCGTGAACATAGCAGAAACCCTTAAGTAAACTATTAAAAACAAAATGAAGAAAATAATTGTCAAAGCGCATTTTTTTATAATCTGTAAGGAATTAAGGGATAGCTCAGAAAAAGCATTGTTTATATTGATATAACTCAATAGTTTATAGGCTTGATACAATGCAACAGAAAACGTAATGCATACTCCATAGGCACATATTAACAATGGATATATCGAGTAATCTCCTGGACGCACTTTGGCATCTCGTAAAGCTGCTTGAGGTAACCAATAGATACACACAGCAAGTACCGCAATTCCAATAAGAAAAGCAATGATCTTTAAGAAAAAAGTTGAACTTAGTTTAACATTCATTTGAAGCACCTCACCGATTTAATGATAATATGATATTAGTCTATTTATTATCGTTTATCAATATATTTATTTCGTTTTTTATTATATTATTGTTGTTATTCAAATGATTATTTAAAAATCATGTGGGAATCGTACTTCCGTTATGGTAAGTTTTATGATGAAGTAACTGAACAATAGGGCGCAATTGTTAAAGTTGGGAATGCGTCTTTCATCATCTAAAGGGCGATTAAAATGGTAAAGAAATTCGGCAAAATTACATTAGAATTCAGTTTAGCTTGTGAAGTAGTGTATTTAAACTAACACTGCAGTTGAGTTTAAGAAGGATAAAGAAATCATCGAACGAATTAGTTAACTATATTGAAAATGAGGTGACTAAATGAGATTAGGGTTAAAACGAGATGAGGTAAGGTTAGAAGCACATTGTGATGAGTGGAAAAAAGAGTTTTTTAGGGTGAAACAGGATATTTTAAATGCAACGCCGATTCAAGAGAATAGAATTGAACACATTGGTAGCACAGCCATAAAGAATATCGTTGCCAAACCAATATTGGATTTAGTCGTTGGTGTTGATAATATTGAAAATGTTGATAAATCGATATTTCAAGGGCTAAGGGAAGCTGGTTTTTTAAAGCTCAAAGTGGAACGCCCTAATGAAATTGTGCTTGCGAAGTTTAATAATGATCATTATGAGGAAAAGACACACTTTATTCACTTAGTAGAATACAACAAAGAACTCTGGAAAAATTTAATCTTTTTTAGGAACTACTTAAATTCAAACGAAACAGCAAGGGAAGAGTACAGAGAACTGAAAATGAAATTTGTAGAAGAGAAAAATGGTGGGATCAATGAATACACAGATTATAAGGAACAATTCGTAAAAGGAATCTATGAGAAAAGGAAATAATTTCTTGTTAAGCTAACAGTATGCTTTACTTTAACAAGCAAAAGACAAATCACCGTCTTGCTATTCAGCAATCGGGCGTTTTCATGGAAAACTAGGAAAGTGTCTTTATAGGACAAAGTGTTATGGAACGCTGCATTTAATTAGGGGGGCATTGTTATGGAAATATACTGGGTAAACGGACAATATCAAGAAGATGAGCAGATTTTTGATTCTCAGTTTGAAGTTTATGAATGGACGGACTCATTATATCAAGATTTCTCCAATGGCTTTTTGAGAAAAGAAAATATCGGTTATGCAACTCCTGATATAAAGGTCATTGATTGTTTAACGGAACTAATACCACAATGGGCGGAATACATGAATGTATATGTTACAATGCATAGAGATAAGATTGAGGTAGATTGTAAAAAAATGTATATAATTTGGACTTCATATAGTAGATAAAGTTCTTCCACCATCGGGCGCGGTTCTGTAATAAGGATCAGTGCTCGATCATTATAGGGACATATAATTGAATAAGAAATTATAATGTATAAATAGGGATAACGTCAGGAAAATGCGGATTTATAACGCTAAGTAAGGTTCACTATGAGAAAACCTAATTTCTCAGTATGAAGTGAAAAATTAGGTTTTTTCAATAATAGAAAGAGATTTATAAGTATTTATCGCTAATCACTTTCATATGGTGTAACTCGTGCCCGACAATGCCATATACAATGGTTCCTACTGAAACTGGACTGTTCATTACAGTTCCTTTACGAACCCACGCAGCTTCATCAATAGTTGAAATCAGGCTTAATGTGTTGGAGCGTACGGTGTCTAAACCAGCTAGTAACTGTTCCCAAGATAATTTGTTGAAGTTTGCCGCAGAAACGTATTGATCCTGATCCATTGCTGGGAGTGGTGCAATTTCATTTCGTGCAATGGCAAGTATTCGATACGACATCACACGTTCGGAGTCGGTCATATGCCCAATCACTTCTTTTAAAGTCCATTTCCCTGGTGCGTACGTCTTACTTGCTAACTCCTCTGATACGCTGCCTAAGAGGGTAAGGGTCTTAGCTTGTTGCTTATTAAGTATTTCTTCAATATCTCCATCTGGCACAAGACTAACATACCTATCATGCTCTGGATTTTCAATAAATAATGGTCGTGGACGCACATGAATCCTCCTCATCGGAATAGTTAATTATGGTTGTAGGGTAATATTCTACTTTCAAGCGGATATTTCCTTTATATAATATTTATTTATTTTCATTACCGCTATTTCGAAGACATATTAAATAATCGGGCGCAATTCTTGAAAAGGAATTGTGCCTTTTTCATTAATAGGGCCATTTAATTGAATTAAAAATGGGGCTTTATGTTAATCTTGATTTGAGTTTGTGAAACAATGTACTTAAGCTAACGATGCATTTAGTTGAATAGCAATTAGGTGTGACTGGAAGAATTGGAGATGATATAAAAAACACCGAAGTGTCATATGTATTTTCAAATTAAGCTTATGGACAACTTGGAATTTGTGAGGTTAATCATAATAGTGAAATTCAAAACCGTCTTCTGGTTCGCCAACTTCATATCCCAATAATTTTGTAGCTCTATTCTTAAATATTGTAATCCATTCATCCCATTCTTCTGATGGTAACTTAGCATAGAATTGTAATCCACTTGATTCAATACTTACTTCTATTAATTTATCATCTGAACCATACCACTGTGGACAGCCGTTTACAAAGTTGTTCCAGTTAGGCATTTCTCTATATAAACGCTCCAACTTATCCCAAACTTCTTGTGGGGCAGAATAATGAATATTCAAATTAATATTGTATATTTCCATATGTTCTCCTTTTAATATATTGTTTTACTGTGGGTCAACTGTGATAAAAACACTTTTTAATCCGTCATCCGTATATAAAAACTCCATTTGTAAACACATATCTGCCAATTTTGAATTTGAAGTTAAAGCATAATCAACAGCAAATCCACTATTATCATTGAATTCATAGAAGTTGATTTGTGAATATTCGTATTTTGGGTGGAAATTACATGGAGCGCCATATTCATCAAATGAATCAAATCCATTTAAGTTTAATGTTTCTTGAACATAATAGAATAACTCACCAATATGATCCACTTCACATTCATCCACATAATTTAAAATGTTTTCATATTCTTTATTGTGCATTACTTTTAATATATTAGTAATAACAGTTAAAGCATATTGTTTATCTTCATTTTTCATAGTGAACCTCCAAATTCTAATTTGTCTTTCTATTCAACTGTATAATATCATAAATTTGTGAGAAAATTCACTTAAACTAACGGAGTGCTTTAGTTCAATAACGATCTTCCACAATCTGGCGCGATCATGGAAGAAGCCAATGATTATTTATTGTAGTATTGTGGTAGATGTTGTAGTAGTAAATGGGTTCTATGTTGTCCAAAAAGGATAGATGTAAACAGGTATAATTCCTGTTCATCTATCCTTTTTTTACCCACTATAATGTGTGATATTTTAATAAAATACATGATAATTAAGTTCTATATTTATTCTCACCTGCTTTTTGTTAATATTGATATTTTTTGCGCGTCAGCAGCAAAATAGCGATGGCAGGCACTGTACAAATAAGCATGGCTGCAAAGGACAGGCCAGGAGATATTTCGTATAAATATCCCCCTAAAAACGTAAGGATTGCTGTACTTAAGCCCATGGCTAATGCGGAATAGAGACCTTGTGCATTTGGAATTTGTTCCTTTGGTAGAGCTTTCGTTAAGTAGCGGATAAAAGCGAAATGTGCTAGTGCAAAGGATAATGCATGCAAGGTTTGTGAAGCAATAAATACCCAGACATTCGGGAACATAAAGATAAGTAACCAGCGCAGGGAAGAGCCGCTTGCTGCTAAGAGTAATAATGACGATGAACGCCACTTCGTCAATAATGTATCGGCCTTCATAAAGTATAGGATTTCGCAAATTACTGCGATGTTAATAATCATGCCCATATAGAATGGGTCTACCTGTAAGTCTTCTAAATAAATATAACCATAGCTATAATAAGAGGCATGTGCACCCTGTAATAAAATTACGATAAATAAGACAATCGGGAAGCCCTTGATAGTCCATAAAGTCTTCATCGATAATGATTTCGCACGTTGTTCTTTTGTTGGCACAACAAGTAATTCCTTTGGAGTGGCTAATTGCTGCATAAGTAACATGCCGATCAACCCAATAATCATGCTCCAAAAGATGATGTTTTTGCCGAAAACGCCCGTCAACATACTAATAATTAATACAGCAATCACAAACCCGAAGGAACCATAGGAACGGCTTTTGCCGTAGTGAATATTGCCATGCTGGACAAGCGTTGCTGCACTACTTTCCACAGCAGGTAATAGTGCTGGATAAAAGACACTAAATAAAATGGTCACGATTAATAATGCGATAAAGCCAGTGCTTGGAATATAAAGTAATGCAGTTAGTAGAGCACCTACTGCTAAAATCGTAATAAGACGTTTATTGTGTACATATTTTGCAAGGGTTGGAAAGAAGAAAAGATTGGACGTGGCACGAGCTAGTAGCCCACAGCCCATTACAACACTTGCCTGCGATACTGTCAGATGTTTTGCATCCACAAGCCAACCTGTCCAGTAGGGTAAGAAAATGCCCCAGGTGATGAAAAATGTAAAGAAATTCTGAGAAAGCCATCGTTGATTGTTCATATAATTACCGTACCTCCATTAACTAAGTTGAATAATAGCATGTTCATCGCTACAATAATGTGAGATATCTCATATTTTTTAGAGGGGAGAGTAAAAAATGCATATTCTAACAGCTGAAGCACGTACCCAATATCTTGAAAAATATCCGATAGATGATTTTTTCTCATTTGCTATCGATCCTTATCTGGAAGTGTGTCAATTTGACAAAGGAGAGTGGATTTTTCAGGAAGGCTCCTTTCCAGATACATTGTATTACATGATAGAAGGCAAGGCGAAGCTCTATATGACGCATAAAAATGGCAAAGTTTCACTAATTGAATATTTGGAAGCTCCTCGTTTTATGGGGGAAATTGAATTGCTTAATGAGGCGAGGTATACAAAGGGGATACAAACTGTTACCAAGACAATTTGTTACTCCATTACACAGGCATGTAAGGAAAAGTTACTTGTGGATGCCTTGTTTTTACGTAGACTTTGTGTGTTTCTAGGGGAAAAAGCCACGAACATGACATCTAAATATACACAAAATCAAGCATATCCGTTTGAGAATCGCTTAGCAGCCTTTATTCAATTATCTGCTGATCAAGGTGTCTATAAGGAAAAGCATACGGAAATCTGTGAGTATTTAGGGGTTTCTTATCGCCATTTATTATATGTATTGGCACAGTTTTGTGAAGAGAAGATATTAGAAAAACGTAAGACAGGCTACCATATTATTGATGAAAAGCGTCTTGCACAGTTGGCTCAGGAGATACAATAGCGATGGACTTGCAGGAGATCGTGCTAGAAGGAAGCGCCCGATTAAGTTAGCAGAACGCTTACGAAGTACCATGTCAGACTTCATATAAAGAAGTCTGGGTTTGGCTTGTTGTATTCACTTTTTTTAATGAACCAGCGAGCGATGTCCTTACCACTATGGTAGAAGTCTACCTCATGCACCTTATTTTTTTGGATGGTGATGTCTAGCGTGTTTTCCATAACGTCAAAAGGTAAAACACCGATACATAAAGGATTGTTTGGTAAAAGACTTTCATGTGGTTTACGAACAGTTTGTTTCGCTTCAAGGTGCTTGTTCGCCGTATTATTTTGTGTCATATGGAATGCAAGTAGTTCTCCTTGTGCCAATGCCGTGCTTGATGAGTAACCAGTACTTTTCATTCAACATGCCCCCTTTTGTCGTTACATTTATTGTACAAGACTGGTTGGAAAAATAGCCGTTATTTACAAGGCTTTTACAATAACTTTAAGATTCATGGAATATTTAGTAATTTGTAACCGCATTCATACCGTTTTTGGATAAAAACCATAGAAAACTGATATAAATTCTTTTTGAAAAACTCATACTCAAACTATTGTGAATTTTTCTAACACAAAGTATTATTGTAATTAGATTTAACGTGAAAGTTTTCACAAAGTCACGAAATCGTTAGGAGGAATTTTAATGAGTGCAATTCGAGTAGGTATTGTAGGATATGGAAATTTAGGACGTGGTGTGGAGTATGCTATTTCACAAAATCCAGATATGGAAGTAGTAGCGGTGTTCACACGTCGTGATCCTTCAACAGTAAACGTAGCAAGCAATGCGAGCGTATATTTAGTAGATGACGCCGAAAAATTCCAAAACGACATTGATGTCATGATTTTATGTGGTGGCTCTGCAACGGATTTACCAGAACAAGGACCACATTTTGCACAATGGTTTAATACAATTGATAGCTTCGATACACATGCGAAAATTCCTGAATTTTTCGATGCTGTAGACGCAGCGGCACAAAAATCTGGTAAAGTGTCTGTTATCTCAGTTGGATGGGATCCAGGTTTATTCTCCTTAAATCGTCTACTAGGAGAATCCGTATTACCAGTTGGTACAACATATACATTCTGGGGCGATGGTTTAAGTCAAGGTCACTCAGATGCAGTACGTCGTATCGAAGGTGTTAAAAATGCTGTTCAATACACATTGCCAATTAAAGAAGCTGTAGAACGTGTACGTAATGGTGAAAACCCTGAATTAACAACACGTGAAAAACATGCACGTGAATGTTGGGTTGTGTTAGAAGACGGTGCAGATGCTGCAAAAGTGGAACAAGAAATTGTCACAATGCCTAACTATTTCGATGAATATAACACAACAGTTAACTTCATCTCTGAAGATGAATTTACAGCAAACCACACAGGTATGCCACATGGTGGTTTTGTCATTCGCAGTGGTGACAGTGGAGCAAACGATAAACAAATTCTCGAATTCTCATTAAAACTTGAAAGTAATCCAAACTTCACATCTAGTATATTAGTGGCTTATGCACGTGCTGCGCATCGTCTAAGTCAAGCTGGTGATAAAGGAGCGAAAACAGTATTTGATATTCCATTCAGTCTGCTTTCACCAAAATCAGCTGCTGAATTACGTAAAGAATTACTATAATCATAGAAAATCACCCGATTATCATTCATTTGATTATCGGGTTTTTTATTTTTGCCATTCATTCGATAAAATATGGTAAACTGTCAATAATTTAATAATCTGAATTTTTGTGAAAAAATGGAGCTATTGTAACCTTACACAAATTTGGAGGTTATCGTTAACATGACAGATATTATTATTCAATCAAAATGTATGGCACCAAGTCCATCCACTCATTGTATCAATAGAGCCGCACTTATGAAGACATTAAAGAAGAGCCATCACCATACTTGTACATTTATTCATAGTGGTGCAGGGTATGGTAAAACGACCATCCTCATACAATTTCTCTCGAACGAAGCGAATAAATTTTCTTGGTATAGTATTTCCGAAGAAGATGATAATTTATTACCCTTTTTAAGACATCTTTTTTTTAGCATACAGCGAGCTGTGCCGAATTTTGGTCCTACATTCGATGAGTGGAATCAATTGTCACGCTTCCCTAAAATGGAGGAGCTGAATCGCTGGTATAAGCTTTTTGTCAATTGCCTATGTAGCATAGAGGAGCCATTTCTAATTGTCATTGATGATTTTCATTTAGTGGATCACGTCTTTTCAATTAATTATTTTATGGAGAAAGTTATTGAATTTGCTCCACCAGCGATTCATTTTATTATCGCATCTAGAACATTACCGAATTGGGATATTATGAGAAAATTAAAGCTGCAAAAGAAGTGGCTAGTGATCAACGAGGACGAGCTGGCCTTTTCAACTGAGGAAATTGCTGTTTTTTTTGAAGAATATGTAGACGTGCATTTATCCGATGCTGAAATGGCCAAGATATTGGAGATCACAGAAGGCTGGGCCATCAGTCTTTCCTTGTTAGCAGAGCAATGGCATCATGTTTCTTTAGATTATTGGCTAATGATTTCTCCGAATGATCTTTTCACCTATTTGTCAGAAGAGGTTTATAGTAGGATGACTGCAACGGAGCAAGAGACCATTTTAAAACTAGCTATTTTTCCTACATTTTCAGCGGAGCTATTGGAAGATTTTTATGGCTTTGAAATGGCACAAATGTTGAATACTTTATCACAGCGTCATTTATTTATTCAACCAGTGACAACAGATGGTTTATACCGCTTCCATGCTTTGTTTAGTCGGTTTTTAGAAATGAAATGGCGTCAGCATACAAGTTACTATACGGACCTTCATAAACAAGCGACATTCTATTATATGGAACGGCATAATATTCAAGCTGTGCTTTATCATGCCTTTAAAACGAATGACCATGATTTTTGTGGAGAGCTATTACAGCGTCATGCAGAGCCATTAGTACGTGCTGGACAATTTGAATGGTTATTAGAAAAAATCAATCGATTTACTGTACAAGAAAAAGATACATTTTATAGATTATATTATTTTGATGGCGAATGCCATCGCTACCGTGCTTATTATGAAAGGGCGAAACAATCCTACGACAAGTGTGCAATGATCGCACAGCAGCAGCAGGATCACCTATTTATGACAAAATCTCAAGCAGGTTTGGCACATATTTACTTAGACACTATACAGCCTGCATTAGCAGAGCCTTATTTAGAAAAAGCATTAGAGCTTGCCAAATATACACCCTTACTAAAAGAGGAATTATTAGAACTTCAACGGCAATATGCTGAAAACTTAGTGAACTTAGGGAAGGCCAAGGGTGCACAGTTATTTATGGAGGACGTGGCATTGCCAGCGGATGTCATGCAACGAGCGAATGTGGATGTCCGAGTTTTACTACGGACTGGGCAATTACGAGAGGCGAAGGAATTATTAGCACAGCGCCTTGAATTGCCACCTCAGCTTGTGGCAACCCATCGTGAAAGTGAACTACTAGCAGCATTTGTCTATGCATTGTTAGGACAAGGAAAGGAAGCTTGGTATGCAGCCCAGCATGGGATACGCAGGGGGTTAAGAGAGAAGTCTATTTTTATAGAGGCGGTTGGTTATATCAGAAAAGCACATGCGCTACTATTAATGGATTTCCCAGATTATCAAGGGGCATGTCAAGCCTATGAAAAAGCGTTGACTTTATTGAATGCCATTAATATTTCTCGAGTTAAGGCCGAACCTTATATGGGGCTAGCGATTGCTAAACATTATTTAGGAGATATAGTAGCGGCTAAGAAATACTTGGCATTGGGCTTACGAGAAACCGAGCAAGTACAAGATGCTTGGATGACAGGCCTCATTCTTTTAGCGGAAGTGAAAATCATTCTCTCCCAGCAAGAAACAGAACGAGCGAAGCAATTAGTAAGGAAGGCACAACAACTATTTCAGGAATGCGGAGATCGCAATGGCTTGATGCATGTTCTATTCTATCAATCCGTTATCGCGTTTCAAGAAAATAATAGAGACCAATTTCATCCGTATTTTCAACAGTTTGCGCAATTATGTTTGGCAAATGGCTATGACTATTTTTTACAAAGGAAAATGATACTTGGTCCAAGTGATCGAATGATTTTCTATGAGCTATTGCATTTTAGCCAAACAGGAGGTGTGGAACATGCAGCCATTCTTACATTACGAAGCTATTTTCAAGTGGAGGACAGTATCAATTATCCGCATGATGCAATACAAATCAATCTTTTTGGGAGTTTAAGTTTAATTCGAGCACAAAGAAAGCTCGAAGATAAAGAATGGCAACGTGATAAATCGAAGGAATTGTTCGTGTATCTATATTGTCATCGCAATCGTTTTACACCAAAGGAAGAAATAGCGCAGGCATTATGGCCAGACCGCACTGTCGAGTCCTTAGATCGGGATTTTAAAGTGGTCTTAAATACATTATTAAAAGTGTTGGAGCCACAACGACATGCAAGGCAGGAGAGCTTTTTTATTCAACGTAAGAATAATATGTATCAGTTGCAAAATATTCCCTTTCTCCAAATTGACGTGGAACGATTTCACTATTATTACAACCTAGGAATGGAGGAATTTGATCCACAGTTGTCCGATGAATGGCTACTGTTAGCGGAAGCGAGTTATCCAGACGCCTTATATGCAGAAAAAAAGCAAATCGACTGGCTTACTCAAGATCGCGAAAAGCTACAATTTTTATATATAGAAGTTCTAGAACGTTTGGCACAAAATGCCACAAGGCAGCAGCAATATAAAAAAGCCATCCACTATGCAGAGAAAATAATTGGAGAGGATGCACTATGGGAGGAGGGCTATCGCCTGCTTATGTACAGCTACTACCAACTCCAAAACCGTTCTCTAGCATGCAAATGGTACGAAAAATGTGTCCAGCAGTTACAGAGCGAATTAAATACAACCCCTATGGAGTCGACCATGGCTGTCTATGATTTAATTATGGGATAGCCAGTTCCGTCGTTTAAATGAGGGAATCTTATTGGGGTGGTACAAATTTGTAGTGTAGGGAGAGCCACTCATAAGTAGAAATGAACTATATGAACAAGTTAAAAAAAGCAACATATTTAAATGCCATTTTGTCAGACAAATAAAAGGCTGGCCACAATTTGCAGATTGAACAAGATGAGTGAATGGTTGAATCGTGTAGAAGGAGAGATGAATTAAAGTGATACTTGCAAATGAAAAATTATTTTTAAGGGAATTCACGCCACATGACTGGATTGATGTTCATAAATATGCCTCACAGGAGATTGTTTGTAGGTATCAAACATGGGGACCGAATACAGAGGAGGATTCAAAAGAATTCATTCAGGATGCACTCGATGAAGCAAGACAAACACCAAGGGAAAGATATGTTTTTGCTATTATTTATCAAGAAACTTTAATAGGTTCGGTTGAGATAATGATTAGGGATTTCACGAATAAGGTGGGGGAAATTGGCTATATTGTTAACCCTGACTATTGGGGGAAGGGAGTAGCAACGCAGAGTGCTCAATTAGTGATCACTTTCGGTTTTGACACATTAAAGCTCCATCGTATTTATGCAACCTGTGACCCAAGAAATATTGGATCATCAAAGGTTTTAGAAAAGGTTGGAATGACCAAAGAAGGAATATTACGTGAAAATATGTTAATTAAAGACGGTGTTTGGCGAGATTCCTTCTTGTATAGTGTATTGAAGCAGGAATGGTCTTCATGAAGCGTACTACAGAATGCAGTTTGAAACACTAAAAAATAGTTCCTAATACAAAAGACAAAAATGTTGTACATTCAACGTTTTTGTCTTTCTTTTTACCTGATGTAATTAGTAGCGTAGCGATAAATCTTTTAACACTTTTAAATTTTTAATAAATAATTCCATAACCTCGATACAGAAAAATGCTTTGTACTTTTGTGCAAAGCATTTTTTGTAACTAATTTGTAACTGGACTTTTGTATAGTGTTGTCATAGCAAGAAAGCGCTTTCTATGGAGCTTATTTTAAAGGGGGTTATAGGATGAAGAAGCGGTGGTATTGGTTTCTTTTAGTAATGTTGGCTGTGGTGTTGGTAGCTTGTAGTGGGGAGGATACGAAGGATGATGCAACAGATGCAGATTCCTCCGATGGTGAGACAAAAGCGGTGACGGCGGAAGGAGGCACGATTAAGATTGGGGTGCTTGCTTCGTTAACGGGGGCGCTTGAATCATATGGGAAGCAGACGCAGCGGGGATTTGATTTAGGGATTGAGTATGCGACTGGTGGGACGATGGAGGTCAATGGTAAGAAAATCGAGGTTGTGTATGAGGATACGGAGACAAAGCCAGAGGTGGCCGTGCAGAAAGCAACAAAGCTATTAGAAGATGACCAGGTTGATTTTTTAGTAGGTTCTTCAAGTTCTGGTGATACCCTTGCTGTTCTACCGCTGGCAGAGGAGTATGAAAAAATTATGGTGGTGGAGCCTGCGGTGGCTGACAGTATTACAGGTTCTGAGTTTAATGAGTATATTTTCCGTACAGGTCGTAATTCATCACAGGATGCCTATGCAGCCGCGGCGGCTATTGCTGGTAAAGGTGTGAAGATTGCTACATTTGCCCCAGATTATTCGTTTGGCTGGGATGGGGTGAATGCGTTTAAAACGGCAGCGGAGAAATTAGGTGCTGACATTGTGTTAGAGGAGTATGCAGACCCAGCAGCAACAGACTTTACGTCTAATTTACAAAAGGTGCTAGATGCTAAGCCTGATTATTTATTCGTTGTCTGGGCAGGAGCAAATTCACCATGGAATCAAATCGCAGATCTTAAAATTCAAGAAAAGGGCATTAAAATTTCAACGGGAGCACCTGATATTATAGCGCTTCAATTTATGAATCCATTGGTTGGTATGGAAGGTTTTTCGGTGTATTACCACACGCTACCGCAAAATGATGTCAATAAATGGTTAGTTGAGGAACATCAAAAACGTTTCAATGAAGTACCTGACTTATTTACACCTGGCGGCATGTCTGCGGCGATTGCCATTATGGAGGCATTGAAAAAATCGGAGGGAGATGCAGATGCCAACAAGCTGATCGGCATAATGGAGGGGATGTCATTTGAGACACCAAAAGGTACGATGACGTTCCGTGAAGAGGACCATCAAGCCCTTCAATCGATGTATTCGATTCGCTTAGAGCAACAGGATGGCGTGGATTATCCAGTACCCGTACTTATTCGGGAGTTAAGTCCTGAGGAAACAGCACCACCTGTTATGAATTAAACAAATGAGAGGCAGCATGGCTGTCTTTCTACATAACTATTAGAGGAGAAGGGAGTAGAGGATGGAGCCAATACTACACACAGACAATTTAACGATTCAGTTTGGGGGACATACGGCGGTGGATTGCGTTAATTTTCAAATGCCTGAAAAGCATTTAAAGTCCATTATAGGGCCGAACGGTGCTGGGAAAACAACATTCTTTAATTTGATTAGTGGAGAGCTAAAACCAACTGCAGGTGATGTTTATTTTAAAGGGCAATCACTTGCCCAAAAGTCGGCCATCGAAAGAACACGTATGGGGTTGGGTCGATCCTTTCAAATCACGAATGTGTTTCCAAATTTAACGGTTCTCGAAAATGTTCGTTTAGCCGTGCAGTCAAAGGAAAAGATTCGTTATCAGCTATTTCGACACTACAAAAGCTATAAGGCGATTACCGACAAAGCGGAGGAGCTATTATCACTCGTTTTACTCGACAATAAACGGGACGCCCTGACAACGATGCTATCCCATGGAGAGAAAAGAAAGCTTGAGATTGCCATGCTACTTGCGTTGGATACGGAAATTCTGCTACTCGATGAACCAACAGCTGGTATGTCTTTAGAGGAAGTACCTACGATTTTAGAGGTCATTCGGACCATTAAAAATCAAGGGAATAAAACCATTCTGCTCATTGAACATAAAATGGATATGATTTTAGATTTATCGGATTCCATTATGGTGTTATTTAATGGTCAGCTACTAGCAGATGGTTCACCCGTGGAAATTATGAATAATGATACCGTACAACAAGCATATTTAGGAGGGCTGTACGATGACCACCTTACTGACATTAAATGAGGTTCACACGCATATCGGCCAATATCACATTTTGCAGGGAGTTAATTTTGAAGCGAGGGAGGGACAGGTTAGCGTACTGCTTGGACGAAATGGTGCAGGTAAAACAACGACCTTGAAAACAATTATGGGATTAACACCTGCGACAAATGGCGAAATCGCCTTTCGCTCCCACTCCATTAAAAAAAGCCCAACATACAAGGTGGCTAAATTAGGGATAGGTTATGTGCCTGAAAATCAAGGGATTTTTGCAGATTTAACGGTAGAGGAAAATATGAAGGTAGCCATGTATAAGGAAGATACTGCCACGTTAGAACGACAGCAATATGTGCTGGAGCTGTTTCCCGATTTGAAGAAGTTTTGGAAAAAGGCTGGCGGGCATTTATCAGGAGGGCAAAAGCAAATGCTGTCCATGGCAAGAGCCTTTATCAATGATAGCCAATTAATATTAATTGACGAGCCTTCCAAGGGGCTTGCGCCCATAGTGGTGGAGAAGGTGATGGAAGCGATTATGGAAATGAAAAAGAAAACGTCCATTGTTCTTGTTGAACAAAACTTTATGATGGCTAGCCGGATTGGTGATACCTATACTTTGATCGATGATGGCAGAACAGTAAATTCGGGCATGATGGAGGATTTGATTGTCAATGAAGAACTAAAACGCAAGTATTTAGGAATTGGATAAAGGGGGTGACCATCATTGGAGCTTTTCATCAATTTACTCATTAATGGCTTGGCAACAGGGATGTTGATATTTCTGCTGGCGGCAGGTTTGACGTTAATTTTTGGCTTAATGGATGTGTTGAATTTTGCGCATGGTGGATTATTTGTTTGGGGAGCCTATGCGGGAATCTTTACCTATATGTGGACAGAAAGCTTTATCGTAGGAATTATAGGTGCGCTTGTGACAGGTGCGTTACTTGGACTGCTTACAGAGAAATTGATTATTACGCCTGTTTACGGCAATCATATTCAGCAAATTTTAATTACGTTAGGGCTTATGCTCGTTTTGCAGGAATTCATCAAGGTGGTTTTTGGTCCAAATGGTGTGGCCGTAAAAACGCCGAGCTATTTAGCGGGAAGCTGGGAATTTGGTGACGTGATTATCATCAAATATCGCCTATTTATTATTGTTATAGGGTTTGTGATTTTTGGTGTTTTTCAATATATGCTGAAACGCACGAAGATTGGGTTGATCGTTCGAGCTGGTGTGCAGGATAAGGAAATGGCACAGGCTCTTGGTATTCATATTAAGCGTGTATTTCTATATGTCTTTATGGTGGGTGCGGCTCTGGCGGCACTTAGTGGAATGTTGATGGCTCCGTATTCGGGCGTCATCTATGCGGAGATGGGCATGGAGTACGCCATTTTAGGATTTATTGTCGTCGTCATTGGCGGAATGGGTAGTTTTTCAGGCTCATTGTTGGCTGCTATTTTAGTAGGGCTAGCAGGTAGCTTTATGGCTTATTATGTGCCTGTGCTATCACTAGCAGTCAATATGATTTTAATGGCCAGCGTTTTAATTTTCCGTCCACAGGGGCTGTTTACGATGCGAAAGGAGCGAACATCATGAACCAGAAAATGTCCTTACGCTCTATCGCTTTTTTCCTGTTATTGGCGATTTTTATCGTACTCCCTTTTGTCAATGATTCAAGGACGCTGCTTATTTTACTGACACAAATTTTCATTTTTGGCATACTGGCGATGAGCTATGATATTTTGCTCGGTTATACAGGAATCGTTTCCTTTGGGCACGCTATGTTTTTTGGTATTGGCGCTTACACGACAGCGGTCATGCTCAAGCAAATGGATAACACACTATTCATCTTTCTGGTGTCCATCGTGATAGGCATGGTAATAGCAGGCTTTGTTAGTTTTTTAGTAGGTTTATTAACCTTGCGCTTGAAAAGTCATTTTTTTGCGATGCTCACACTAGCCTTCTCGGGGTTATTTTTAGTAGTAGCTGAAAAGTGGCGCTCTGTCACGTATGGCAATGATGGCTTTACTTTTCGAGCACCAGATATTTTTAGAGATCGGATGACCTTCTATTTCTTTGTGTTAGCAAGCTTAGTTGTCATCTTTTTAGCGCTCCACCGTTTTGTTAACTCGCCGACAGGTCGACTACTAATTGCTGTTCGGGAAAATGAACAACGGACGAAATCATTAGGCTTTAATACCTTGCACTATAAAGTGATTGCCTCCGTTGTTGCAGGCATTGTTGCGAGCTTTGCAGGCTCCTTATATGCGATTTCTTTACGCTTCGTTAACACGAGTGTGATGGCGATGGATATTACACTCGATGCGCTATTAATGACGATTATTGGTGGGGTCGGCACTTTAGTAGGGCCATTACTAGGAGCAGCAGTGATTGAATATGCACAGCATGCATTATCAGGGCTAGCACGAGATTACCCTATTTTTGAACGTTGGATTATCTTCTTTGGGATTCTCTATATTTTAGCCGTTATCTTTTTCCCGAAAGGTATTATTGGCTCACTAAGACTGCTGTTTTGGAAATGGCGAGCAAAGCTAAAGCAAAGAAAAAAGCCCGTAGCTCTGCCCCAGGAAAAGGAGCGATTTGAATGACTGTTGGTATTGTCAGTACAGGTATCTATCTACCTCAAAATAAAATGACTTCGCAGGACATTGCGGCTCTTTCAAATATTCCAGAGGACATTATCCGTCAAAAAATGGGTATTCATGAAAAGCCAATCCCTGGTGAGCATGATCATACCGTGCAAATGGGCATATGGGCAGCACAGGATGCGATAAAAAAAGCAAATCTGGACCCGAAAGATATTGATGTGATCATCTATATGGGTGAAGAGCATAAGGAATACCCACTATGGACAGCCTCCATCAAAATGCAAGAGGAGCTTGGTGCGGTTAATGCATGGGCATTTGATGTGCAATTGCGCTGTGGCACGACGATCATGGCATTGAAAGTAGCGAAAAGTTTAATGGCATCAGATGACACAATTCATACCATTCTTTTAGCAGGTGGCTATCGCAATGTGGATTTTATCGATTACAGCAATCCACGAACGCGCTTTATGTACAATTTGGCGGCTGGTGGAGGTGCCATATTGCTACAAAAAAACTATGAAAAAAATCAGCTTTTAGAGGCGGAAATTATAACAGATGGTTCTTTCTCAGAGGATGTAGTTGTACCAGTTGGAGGTACGAAAACACCGTTAACACCATTCCATTTAACAGAAAATTTATATCAGCTTGACGTTTTGGACCCGATTGGGATGAAGGAGAGGTTAGAACAAAAATCATTAAGCCATTTTTTGAAGGTTATTCGCCGTTCTCTAGCGAAAAGTGGATACAGTGAAGAACAGCTCGACTACTTAGCGATGCTGCATATGAAAAGGTCTGCACATGATTATATTTTAGCAGAGCTTGGCTTACAGCAGGAACAGTCTATTTATTTACAAGACTATGGACATATTGGGCAAATCGATCAAATATTGTCCTTACAGCTAGCTCAGGAGCAAAATCGTATTCAAGCAGGTGCTCTTGTGACACTAGTGAGTGCAGGCATTGGCTATGTTTGGGGGGCTATCACAATACGTTGGGGATAAGGGGGAAATGGTATGTTACAAACAATTCAACTAGCAAATGGTGAGACGATGGCATATCGCAAAAGAGCTGGAGGAAGTCATCCTTTAGTGTTGGTTCATGGCAATATGACTTCCTCTAAGCATTGGGATGTGCTGATAGATGCTTTAGATGATAAATACACCATCTATGCAATCGATTTACGAGGCTTTGGAGGTTCATCCTATCATCAGCCAATCTATACCATTAAAGATTTTAGTGATGATGTTAAGCTATTTGTGGATGCGATGCAATTGCAAAGCTTTGACATGATTGGCTGGTCAACTGGCGGAGCTGTTTGTATGCAGTTTGCAGCCAATTATCCAGGTTATTGCCAGCAATTAATCTTACTGGCCTCCGCTTCTACACGTGGCTATCCATTTTATACGGATTTAGGAACAGGCGATCCAGCCTGCTTTAAGCGAGCCTATAACTATGAAGATGTACTTGTGGATACATCGAAAACAAAGCTTATCCAAGGCTTTTATGACACAAAAAACGGCGAAGGTTTACGGTCGATATGGAATGCTTTAATTTATACCCATCAGCAACCAAACGAGGAAAAATACCAAGAATATATAGAGGATATGCTAACACAGCGCAACTTAGCAGAGGTGTATCATGCACTCAATACATTTAATATAAGTGCTGTTGACAATGATGTGACAAAAGGGTCACACGAAGCTCTCCTACTCCAGATACCGATTTTAGTACTGAGAGGGGATCGTGACTTAGTTATTACAGAGGAAATGAATGCGGAATTACTGCAAGACTTAGGCAAAACGGCACAGTTTGTTAGCTTAAAAGATTGTGGACATTCACCATTGATGGATGATTTAGCACAATTAACAGCTGAAATCGAGGCTTTTTTAGAAATTGGAGGAAGACAGTATGCGTTTAAACAATAAAGTAGCCATTATTACAGGTGCAGCCAATGGCATCGGCTATGCGGCTGCCGAGCGTTTCATCGAAGAAGGGGCATGGGTATTTATCGCTGATTTCGATGAGAAGGCAGGGAATCTCGCAGCTCAACAACTAGGCGGAAACGCTATATTTATACAGGTGGATGTGGCAAGTAGAGAGAGCGTTAACCAGCTGGTGACAGCAGTGATCGAACAGGCTGGACGCATTGATATTTTAGTGAATAATGCAGGTATTACAAGAGATGCAATGCTAACAAAGATGACAGATGACCAATTTCAGCAGGTGTTAGATGTCAATTTGACAGGCGTTTTTCATTGCACACAGGAGGTCATTCCCCATATGGTGGCAGCTGGAGGTGGCAAAATCATTAATACATCATCGGTTAGTGGGGTCTATGGCAATGTTGGTCAAACGAATTATGCAGCGACGAAAGCTGCCATTGTAGGGATGACCAAAACATGGGCAAAGGAATTAGGGCGTAAAGGCATCAATGTCAATGCAGTGGCACCTGGCTTTACAGAAACAGCTATGGTCAAAAAGATGCCTGAAAATATTTTGGCTCAAATGCGGGCAATCGTGCCGTTACAACGTTTAGGAACCCCACGGGATATAGCCAATGCCTATTTGTTTTTAGCATCTGATGAGGCATCGTATGTTCATGGCCATACGCTTCATGTAGATGGCGCCATTATGATGTGATGGGGGTGTCAAGATGTTTGTTGAGCAAGAATGGATTTTAAAACGTGCCGCCTTAACGCCTCATCACATCGCCTTGATTAATCTAGCGTCAGAGGAGCAATGGACCTATCAGCAATTATCAGAGGAAATCGGCAAATGGAGTCAATTTTTCGAGCGTCAGCAGCTAAAAAAAGGCAGTAGAGTCGCAGTTTTTGCGAGAAATCATATCCAACTTTTTGCTATTCTATTTGCCTGTGGGCTACGAGGGCTTATTTATGTGCCATTAAACTGGCGATTAAGTAGAGAGGAATTAACACAAATTTTGGAGGATGCGACCCCTTCCATTCTCTTGTATGAAGAAGAGAGTCATTGTTCTTTGGTGGTAGAAAAAATGTTTCCACTTCATCTCATCAAGCACGAGAAGGCAACGCTACCAAGTAGGCAAGACGTGGACTTGAATGATCCATGGCTAATGATTTATACCGGAGGCACAACAGGTCGTCCAAAGGGTGTTGTGCTATCCTTTCAGTCGGTCAATTGGAACGCAATCAATACAATTATTAGCTGGGGTTTACAGGAGAAAGATCGGACATTAAATTATATGCCGATGTTTCATACAGGTGGCTTAAATGCTTTATGCATACCTCTTCTTATGGTGGGAGGAACCGTCATCATTGGCGATAAGTTTGAAGCGGAAGCCGCACTGCGGGCAACGAATCAATATCAAACGACGATTTCCCTTTTTGTCCCAACGATGTATCAAGCGATGATTGCTACGGAATACTTTCGAGAAAATCATTTCCCCTCGATGAACGTATTTTTATCTGGTGGTGCCCCATGCCCACATCCCATTTATGATGTCTTTCATAAAAAGGGGTTATTCTTTAAGGAGGGCTATGGCTTAACAGAGGCGGGACCTAATAATTTTTATATTGCAAGAGAAGATGCTTACGCGAAAAAAGGGGCTGTTGGGAAAAGCATGCAGTTTAATGAGGCGAAAATCATTAATCAAGCTGGGCAAAGTTGTGCACCTCGTGAAGTGGGCGAGCTGCTAGTAAGAGGTAAGCATATGTTCCGTTTTTATTGGAATAACAAGCAAGAAACCGCCAATATCCTACAAGATGGCTGGTTAAAAACAGGTGATTTGGCGATGATGGATGAGGATGGTGATTTTTATATCGTCGGTCGTAGAAAAGAGATGATTATCTCCGGTGGTGAAAATGTCTACCCTCAGGAAGTGGAGCAATGTATGCTGCAGCATCCGGACGTACAGGAGGTTGCCGTGATTGGTGTAGCAGACAATTATTGGGGTGAGATTGTAACCGCATTTATTGTTTGTTGTCATCAAGTAGCGACTATCTTAGATGAGCTCAACGAACTGTGTCATCAACAATTAGGATGTTATAAGATTCCGAAACAAATCATTTTTTTAGACCAACTACCGAAAACAAGTGTTGGTAAAATTGATAAAAAGGCATTGCATAGGCTAGTCGATTCCACCTGCTAAGTATGATGAGTCTCTCTTAAATAAGAATTAAAAGTGAGGAACAAATGAATGGCACACGCATTAGTTATTGGTGGGACAGGAATGTTAGCTGACACAACCCTTTGGTTAGTGAAGAACGGATATGACGTTTCGGTAATTGGACGTAATGCCAATCGAATGGAATGTTTCATAAGTAAATCATCAAATCCATCACGTGGCACACCAATTTTAGTTGATTATCTTGATATAGCCTTATTAAAAGAGAAGCTAGAAGAAACGATAGCGCATAATGGACCCATTGAATTGGTCATTGCTTGGATTCACTCCTATGCTGAAACTGTATTAGAGAGCATAGCTAGTGAAATTTCAGGAATATGGAAGCTGTTTCATGTATTAGGCAGTAGCGCTAATCTAAATGAAATCAAAGATAAAATCCATCTACTTGATATCACTCACTATCGTCAAGTCCAGCCAGGTTTCATAATGGAAAACGGTCAGTCAAGATGGCTTACACATAAGGAAATTTCACAAGGAGTCATCGATGCTATTCAGTATGATCGATCTATCAATATCGTTGGCACGCTACAGCCTTGGGAACAACGCCCGTTATAAATAGGAAATAACCTTCGTCCAACTAGTGTGACGAAGGTTATTATTTTTTATCATCATAAACGATTGTGTTGAAAAGCATTTAGATGTCATATGGGATGTAAAATAATATCCCATATTTTTACATAAAAAATGCATTGTTTTTGATTCAAATAGTGGCGTACTAAGCTTTTAGAAGAATGCATGTTCATCTTAGGGCTCTTACTTTTGATTTCCTTAGACAGATTTTTCTTGTAAGCTTACCCTAATTTTTTCGCATCTCTTCCCATCAGACCAACATATCAGTAAAATAGAGAAGGTTAGGGGGATTGCATGTGAAAGATCAACGCTTTAAAATAGCGCATCGAGAGGCGCTTATTGGGATAGGACTAGTCCTTGTCAACTTTGCGATTTGGTTTGGCTTTGCCTATGGATTAGGTTCGGGAGACCCCAAAAATTATTCATATGTCTTTGGTTTCCCTGCTTGGTTTTTCTATAGCTGTATTGCAGGGACAGGCTTTATGATCCTACTCATCTGGGTTGTAATGAAGCTCTTCTTCAAAGAGGTGCCATTTGATGATGAGGAGGGGGATCGCTAATGCACTGGCAAGTTGTATTTCCATTGCTATTATTTTTAATTATTATTTTCGGAATTGGTGTTTGGTCCAATAAGCATATTCGGTCCTCTAATTCATTCCTACAGGAGTATTTTCTTGGTGGTCGTGAAATGGGTGGTTTTATCCTGGCGATGACAATGATTGCTACATACGGCAGTGCGAGCAGCTTTATCGGAGGACCTGGTGTGGCCTATACGAAAGGGCTTGGCTGGGTGTTATTGGCAATGGCACAGCTGCCTGCAGGTTATTTTGTACTGATGATTTTAGGCAAGAAATTTGCTATTATTGCTCGTCGTTACCAAGCTATTACGTTAATCGATTTTTTACGAGAGCGCTACAAAAGCCATGTCATTGTC
Organism: Lysinibacillus sp. FSL K6-1151; assembly: GCF_038630755.1. NCBI lineage: Bacteria > Bacillati > Bacillota > Bacilli > Caryophanales > Bacillaceae > Lysinibacillus > Lysinibacillus sp. FSL K6-1151. The sequence continues at coordinate 2,471,927 of NZ_CP152040.1, read as the reverse complement.
ATTTTATCAGCCATTAGTATCATTGTTTTTCTATTTTCGGCTATGATGGCGCAATGGGTAGGTGGTGCACGCTTAATTGAGTCATTAACAGGCTTAAAATACACAACGGCACTATTTATTTTTGCGATTTCAGTGCTAGTGTATGTCATTATTGGTGGTTTCCGAGCTGTTGCTTTAACGGATACTGTGCAAGGTTCGATTATGGTCGTTGGCACAATTATTCTATTAATCGGCACTATTATTGCAGGTGGTGGCATCGATAATATTATGGCCTCACTTGTCGCTGAAAATCCTAATTTTGTGTCACCATTTGGAGCGCAAGGAGATTTAACACCATTGTATGTTTCGACATTTTGGATTTTAATTGGTGTAGGGGTTGTAGGGCTTCCGCAAATTGCTGTCCGTGCCATGAGCTATAAGGATTCTAAAAGTATGCACTTAGCCATCATTATTGGCACGATTGCCATCGGGACAATCATGTTTGGCATGCATTTAATTGGTGTATTAGCACGACCTGTCTTACCTGGCATTGAGATTGGTGATAAAGTAATGCCGCTTCTGACATTAAAGGTATTGCCACCATTTTTAGCGGGGATCGTCTTAGCTGCGCCAATGGCTGCTACCATGTCAACTGTCAATGCCCTGCTTATGCTGGTCAGCTCCACGGTTGTCAAAGATATTTATTTAAATTACATGAAGCCACAAGCTAGTGATGCAGAGATTAAACGTGCAAGCTTTGTTGTGACAACGGTTATTGGCTTAGCTGTTATTATCTTTGCGCTCAACCCACCCGATTTATTAGTGTGGTTGAATTTATTTGCTTTTGGTGGGCTAGAGGCTGTCTTTATCTGGACAGTAGTTTTAGGATTGTATTGGAAAAAAGCCAATAAATATGGTGCGATGGCGTCCATGATTACAGGCATGTCCTTGTATATTATGATTGATCGCTTTTATCCTTCCGTCTTTGGTATGCACACGGTTACGATTCCCATTGTTGCATCCTTCATTATTTTTATTCTCGTTAGCTTAGCCACAAGTCATAAATTCAAAAATGAGCAACTCATGATTTAAATCAAAGAACGCCGCAGATACAAGTCTGTGGCGTTTTTGTGTTTAATGAATCATAAAATCATAGGCATTTTTCGCAAGCAATGTCACTGTCACTACGATAAAGAGCGTACGAACAAAACCGCTTCCTTTTTTGATCGCCATTCGGGAACCAAGCATAGCGCCACCAATTTGAGCAATGCCCATCACGAAGCCATAAACAAAATGGATTTGACCTAAGTAGGCGAACATACAAAGGCCTGCCACGTTACTTGCCAAATTTAAAAACTTTGCATTTCCTGCCGCCTTTAAAAAATCAAAGCCTATCAACAAGAAGCTAAAGATTAAAAAAGAGCCTGTACCAGGTCCAAGAAACCCATCATAAAAACCAATGCCAAATAATAATCCCATAAATAATAGTAAGTGGGTTCTAGAGAGAGTTTTTACGCTAGAGACAGCGCCCCAATCCTTTTTGAAAATTGTATAAACCGCAACGGCTGCCAGCATCACGAGCATTAATGGCTTTAGTAATGCTGGATTGATTAAATGCACGGTCCATGCACCAAATAAGGAGCCGACAAAGGCAAGCGGGAAATATTTGAGAACGGATCGTATTTCAAGCTGACCAGAACGATAAAAGGAAATGGAAGATGTCAGTGAGCCCATTGTCCCGGCAAGTTTATTGGTTGCAACAGCAGCGGCTGGATTGAGGCCAGCAAACAATAAAGCTGGCAATGAAATTAAACCGCCTCCTCCCACTACTGAGTCGACAAAAGCCGCCAGAAATCCAAATGAAATTAACAGGATAAGAATATGTACATCGACTTCAAAAAACATATTACACCTCTTTTAAATTAGTTACTACTGAAATAGTAACTAATTTTAATTACGCTGTAAACCCTCATTTTTTCATTGGCAAATCTTCACAACAGTAGCCTATAATAAAGATAATGGAGGGATTACATGGAGGAATTAATCGCCCAGTTGAAAGACATGGGCTTTACAGAATATGAAGCAAAGGCCTATACGGCACTTGTGCAGCAAAGTCATGTTAGTGCCTATCAGGTCAGTAAAAATTCTGGTATACCACGCGCAAGAATTTATGATATTTTAAACGTCCTTGTAGAAAAGGGAATTGTGCTAAAAGAAGAAACGGCTGAACAAACGACCTATGCGGCTATGCCTGTGTCTGTGTTTTTACAGCAAATGCAGCAGCGCTGGCAATCGAATTTTACATCCATGAGTACGAAATTAGAAAAATTAGAGGAAAAAGTGCAGGAAGTGGAGCCAAAAGTAGTCATGCTAAAGGGCAAGGAGGCGATCATCAACTATTGCCAGTCACTTTTAAAAAAAGCCAAGAAAAAAGTGATTCTATCGATGTGGGAAGATATGTATGATACTTTAAGGGGAGATATTCAAGAAGTGGCACAGCATGTTCCTATTCATGGTATTACCCTATATGTAGGGGAACAGCTAGAGTCGATTGACCAGCATAGAGCTACACACTACACGAAAAAAACGTCTACACCACATTGGTTTATTTTATCGGTAGATGGTCAGGAAATGATTTATGGTCACTCTCCATCTACGCAAGAAATGGCCTTTATCACCAATGACCCTGTCCATATTTATTTGTTAGAGGATTATGTTTGGCATGACGTCCTTATCAATCGATTGGTAAAACGTGATGATCAGGAATTAGAAGACTGGATTGCTAAGGAGCGTAAAGCTTTTTTCTTAGAATAGTCATAAGGGAAGGGGAGTAACGTGAAAAAATTCGTGTTGCTAGGTTTAATGAGCTTATTAATGTTAGGAGCATGTAACGCTAAAACGCCTACCAAATCACTAATGATTCATGAGCTAACTGTCGTTCCAGACAATATTCAACAAAAAATTGAGGCTAATGATAAGATTCAATTATTGTATGAAGATGACTCTACGTATTATCTTGTTTATTATTCGAAAGGGAATGTGCTGGCAAGTATTGCGGCTGAAGAAAATAGTCAAGTCATCCAACTGAAAGAAGGTAGCGAGCAACGAAAAGTGGCTCAACCCTATGTATATAAAATCATCACCAAAGATCCTGAGCTATACACGATTGATTTGCGAATAAACGGCGAGAGTACGCCAATAGATCGCGTAACCTCTATATAAGACAAAAACCGAAATCCCATTAAATGAGATTTCGGTTTCTTTACAAGATATCTTAATAAAAGACTTTCTCTACATTGTATTTGGAGCGGAAAGTGTTAATCGCATATGTTTCGTAAATTTCACGTTCCATTGGATCTTCTACTTCATAGACCTCAATTTTGAACACTTCATCACGATGATTTTTCATCGGAGATACATTGTCCTCGAAATGCTTTTTAATACGTTGACGAATTTTACGTGCTTTGCCGACAAATAATAGCTCATTCTTGTCATTATAGAATAAAAAAATGCCGCCTTTATCACGTGTGATTTTATGGAAGTCAATAAAACCAAAGTATGGTGTGATAGGCACATCACCAGGTTTTACTTCTTGTTCACGTTGACGGATGACTACATCAGGTTTTGGAAATTCAATTTTAATCAAAGTATTCACGTTCCTCTCTGTTACTAAAGTTATATGGTAACATAAATACGGCATGTTTACCATAAATTTTAAATGTAGAAACACTACTTATAGCAAGCTTAGTGTACATCAAATAAACGAGGAACATGCATTTGAATCACAAAATATTCTATGAATTATTGATATTCTAACTAATTCATGCTACAATTCGATGTAATTAAATAATCTTATCAAGAGAAGCTGAGGGATTTGGCCCGATGACGCTTCAGCAACCTCTAACAATTGTTAGAAAGGTGCTAATTCCAGCGAAGGATTTTTCCTTTGAGAGATAAGAGTGGACGTGAAAAAATCCTTCTCATTCTATCTCGTATGGAATGAGGAGGATTTTTTAATTTGTCAGCAAGGTTTGCTAAAAGAGAGTGATCAAAGAGAGGGGAACGCAAGATGCCAATTAATATTCCGAAAAATTTACCAGCTGGAGAACATTTACGTGAGGAAAAAATCTTCGTCATGGAAGAGGACCGTGCGAAAACACAGCAAATTCGTCCGTTAAACATATTAATATTGAATTTAATGCCCGAAAAAGAAAAAACGGAGCTTCAATTACTACGTTTATTAGGGAATACACCGCTACAGGTAAATATAACCTTTTTAAATACGGCCACACATGAGTCGAAAAACGTCAGTAAATCACATTTACAGCTATTTTACACAACGTTCAACCAAATTCGTCACCGTCGCTATGATGGGATGATTATTACAGGAGCACCTGTAGAAAAAATGGCCTTTGAAGAAGTTAACTATTGGCGGGAAATTTCAGAAATTATGGACTGGTCCAAAAAGAATGTGACATCCGTTTTACATATCTGTTGGGGGGCACAGGCGGCACTGTATCATCATTATGGGATAGGAAAGGTAGAACTTTCAGCTAAATGCTCAGGTGTCTATTCCCATGTAATCACCGATTTAACAGTGGATTTAGTACGTGGCTTCAGTGATTTATTTACCGCTCCACATTCACGCTATACTTCTGTTTCGATCGACGAGGTTCGCAATCATCCAGACTTACGATTATTATCCTATTCAGAGGATGCAGGTGTGTTCATCGTCCAATCAAAAGATAATAAAAACATTATGATTACAGGGCATCTGGAGTATGATGCGACAACATTAGCCGATGAATATAGCCGTGATGTCGCAAAGGGCATAGATATCGCTGTTCCTGTGAATTACTTCCCGAATGATGATCCATCACAGGAGCCAATGAATACATGGCGTGCCCATACGCATTTATTATTCTCTAACTGGTTGAACTACTATGTTTACCAAGAAACACCATACGAATGGGATTTTGTAGATGAAATTGAATATCATATTTAATTAATAAAAAGTCTAATTTCTTTTCTCACCATAAAAGAAATTAGACTTTTTGATTGTCATTCGTTGTTTCTGTATTAGGCGTTTCGGTACTTTGAGCTTTGGTTTTGCGATTTCGTATAACTGCGACAATCAATAAAAGTATCGGTAATAAAATGGTGATTATAAAAGAAAAGATTGGCCAAATTTCATTATTGTAATTGGTTGAATGTACAATGTCTGGATGAATAATTTGAGAAAGCCCAATGACAATTAGACCCATCGGTAATATGAGAGGGCGATGATCCTTGATTTTTAAAATTTGCGCAAGACCGACAACAGTCGTATAGAAATACATAAATGTGCGAATATAAATAGATGAAATCCACATAAAGGCCATGATGATTTCAATGCGCTGCAAAAAATTCCCTATCGATATTCTTTGCGCTAAGGCATAGCTAGGAAATGTTCTAGATGACGTATTCTCAGGTCCTAAAACAAGAATCGATAGCACAATCAACGTAATTAAGACGATGCCACCGAGGATTGTCCCAAAATATAACCCTTTCTGTGCAGATGGCTGTACATTGACACCAGCAGGATACAGTATTAATAACACCAGTAGTGGAAAGGAAAAGATACTCATAAAGCGTGCAATACTATAAAGCATAGATGTTTTGGTTGCTTCTAATAAGGGTTGAATGTTCTCAAAATGAATTTGAGGCGTAATACAAACCATAAAAAAAATAAAAATAAAGACAAATGCTGGAAAAATAATTTCTGCTGAACGGGCAAAGGTCTCAATGCCTAAATAAGCAGCGTACATAATGATAATACTAAACATCAAGGCAAATGCTAATGTCGGAGTCTCCGGCATGACTTCGGTTTTCATAAAAATACCGATAAAATAGAGTAATTCTCCAGCAGATAGAAAGGTTAAGATTAGGAAACAACTGGCTGTGATTTTTCCAAAAAAACGACCAAGAATTTTTTCATTTGCCTCTACAAAATTAAGTGACGGTGTTTGGTTGGCTAGTGTTAAAAATAATTTAACGGCCAGCAGGCTAAGGACAACTCCAATGCAGGCGGCAATCCATGCATCTTGCTTAGCGGCACCCGTAATACTAGAAGGGATAATTAAAATTGCCGTTCCGATAGAATAGAGGAATGTAATGATTGTAAATTGTCTTGAACTAATAATCTCTTTTTCCATCGAGCAACCCTCCATTTTTTATCCTTCTATCTATTTTGTTAATGACACAATATAATCTTTAATTGGTGTAAAGATAAAGGTAATCAAATCCAATGGGCTTGGAATATGGATTTTTAGCGCATTTCCCATATTCAAAGCCGTTCCGATGAGAAGCAAAATAGAAAATACGACAATGGTTTTTGAATCATGCTGCTTTTTTAGCTTTGGTATAAAAATAAGTGCTAGGATCATTGAAATGATAAAGATGGCTACAGCTAGCACCATTTCGTTACTCCTCCTTTGGCTTGTTTAATAATGAATTTTGCATCGTACCTAAACCTTGTGTCGTTACTTTCACTTGCACATCTACCGCCAAATCTGGAAAGATGGAAGCCCACTCATCCTTAATTTTTTTCCACTGTTTTGGATCTGCACGATGTAAGGCATCACCGAAACCAAACACATCAACCTCATATTGCTGTTGTATTTTCTCCAATGTTTTTTGAATTCGTTCATCAATGCCCTTAGCTGTTTTTTTATTGACATAATCAATGGATTTATTTTTTGTAAGATCGATATCACATTCGACCTCTCCTATGTTCTGCTCAACATTAATACGGACATCAATTTTCGGCATTCCGTTATCAAAAGACCCTTTCACTTTTGTTGTGGATTGAGTGATTTCAGATGATAGAGTTCCTTTCTTTGGGCAGGCTATGATTTCGATCGTACTCTGTATTTTATCATTCAGGAAACTAACGCTTTTACTTTCTCCCTCAGTCAATAGTCCAATATATTTATCCCCTTTAAAGACCGCTAATCCTGCATACTGCAACAGCACAGGCGTTTTAACTCGTTGCACATTTGTTTGATCTACACCTAATTTCTTATCACCATGTACTTCAATAGCAGTAATTAATGCCCCTTTATGCTTAGTCGTTAATGTATTGACTAACTCATCTATATTGACAGCTATTGTGGCGCCCCAAGCTTTTTCAGAGACATCAAGGGAATTTAACATTTTATTAGCGGGTATCTTTTCAATGGGTGTTAGTACATTTAACACTTCCTTCGCTGTCGCTTCATGAGACATAATGACATCGAAATCCTTACGAAATTCATGGTCCCTTACAATTAAATCAAGTGAATCACTAATTCCTTCTTTTGCTAGATCTTCCCCTAAAACAACCACTTGAAGATGGGCAAAATACGGTTTTCGGGCAGCGTTGGTTGTCATTTTTCGAATTGCCTCAAAGATGGTCTCGCCTCTCGAATGATAGCTAACGACAGGAGAGCGTTGCGTGGAAGCCTGTCGCATCGAAATTTCACTTGGATCAACAATTTGAACGGTAATCTCATATTCTTCGTCTATTTTGTCAATACCCAGTGCTACGACAATGGCTAATTCATTTAATTCACGCTTACTCCAGCAGCCACTTAACAGTAAAGTGAGGATACATAGTAAGCAAATCACTTTTATTTTTGCCATATTCCATTCCTCATTTATCCAGTAGTTATTTCCTGCCCTTTACATTGACATATTTATGTCCTCTAACAATATTTTTTTGATTAACTAAACGAGGTCGTGTTAGTAACTTTCTACGAGGGAACAAAAGAAAGGCATCCTTTTGATCCTTTAAAACTAACGGTGCAAATGGACTTAAATAAGGTACACCAAATGAACGAATACTACATAAATGGAGAATAATGACCATAATACCGAACATAACACCAAATAAACCAAACATAGCTGCTAAAATCATTAATGGGAAACGTAACACACGAATCGTATTCGACAAACCGTAGGCAGGGAAAAGAAAACTACAAATTGCTGTTAAAGCTACAATAATGACCATTACAGCAGATACCACACCCGCATCAACTGCCGCCTGACCAATAACTAAAGTACCGACAATAGACACCGCTGGGCCGATTGTTCTAGGCATACGAAGCCCAGCCTCCCTTAATACCTCAAAGGCAATCTCCATAATGAGTGCCTCCACAACTGCGGGGAAGGGAACGCCTTCTCTTTGTGAAGCAATACTAATCAACATTGGTGTTGGCAGCATTTCCTGGTGAAAGGTAGTTATAGCCACATATAAGGATGGCGCGACTAATGCCAGACCGATGCCAAAAAAGCGAAGTATGCGTACAAGTGAGCTAATCATCCAATGCTGATAATAATCCTCCGCTGATTGCAAAAAGGATGTAAATAACGCTGGTACTACTAAGACAAAGGGAGTACCATCAACTAGAATCGCCACTTTGCCATCTAATAATTCACCAGCGATAACATCTGGACGTTCTGAATTGTAAACTGTTGGAAACATAGAGTTTTTAGAGTCTTGAATAAAATCCTCTATATAGCCACTTTCCAGTATGCCATCGATATTAATGCGGTCTAATCGGGCTAATACCTCTGCGACGATTTTGTCACTGGCAATGCCATTTATATACATAACCGCTACATCTGTTTGTGTCACATCACCGATAACTCGTGACTTTATCCAGAGATTCGGGCTTTTTATTTTGCGACGGATGAGCGCTGTATTGGTACGTATGGTTTCTGTAAAGGATTCCCGAGGACCTCGAATAACAGATTCAGTCGATGGCTCTGTAACGGCTCGATCCTTTGCACTTCTGGTACTTGTCACAATCCCTTCTGCAAACCCATCTAATAAAATAACCGTTTCCCCATTGAGAATGGCATTGTAGAGTGTTGTGAAATGCTCGATATTCGACACATCCCCAACTGTTAAATAGGAGTTTCGTACATATTGATTAATGGTCGTTATTTCAATGTCTTGTTCTTCCTCGATATTTGCCATAAGCTTATCAATAACAGAATCGGAGATTGTCGTTTTATCTGACAAGCCATCAATCGAAATGATAGCGATGTTATGAGGGGGAGATTCACCAATTGTGATTTCACGTATGATGATGTCATTACTGTGACCAAGCGCCTGTTCAATGATTTTTTTATTTTTAGCTAGGGATGTATACAACAAATCGTTTGTATGGGATGGGGAGGTATCGATATTGTTAGACATAGACATGTGTTTTCCTCCTCAAATATACGCTCATTATTTATAGAGTGGACAATTTTTTTGAGAGATAAACGAGGTGAGGGTGAAAATCTAACTATTGGCATGATGGAGCCAAATAAAAAAACAGTCTATCCTTTCATGGACTGAAAGGATAGACTGTTTTATGTACGATAGTCATATTGCAATTCATCATTACTAGCATCAACGTCAACATGTAAGTTGTGATCGTTAAAGAACCAGAGATCTTTCTCATCAATGTAATAGGTTACATCATCAACCACTGTCTGTACGCCTATAGCAATAGGTTCTTCACGAGTCATGCCAAGTGAAAAACCTTCATGAAAAGGACTAGAGCCACCATAGCGTGCATAAAAACGAATCGTATCACCTGGTTCTACTTCCATTTCGTGTTTGAACCACTGGAGTGCTTCATCTGTCAATGCAATGTTCATTTCGAATGCTCCTCTCTTCCTAAAGCCATTTTACCTTTGGCTCAGTGCCGTTTTTAATACGTGTAATATTGGCACGGTGACGATAAATAATAAAGGTAAATAAAAAGGCTACCAAGATGCCTAATGCAAAGTCACCCGTAACAAAATAATAAACGATTGCATAGATAAGTGCTACTAAAGCGGCTATCATCGATGTTAGGCTGACGATCTTTGTGATTTTTAATGTCACAATAAAGGTAATAAATAATAGGACAAAGAGTGGCCACGAATAGCCTAATAAAACACCTGCGGATGTTGCCACTGCTTTTCCACCACGGAAATTGGCGAAGATCGGAAACATATGACCGATTACGGCAACAAGACCAAGTAATAAGGGATGCAGTGTGCTGTCAGAGAAAACGGGAAGTGCTACTAATAAAACCGCAGCTGTTCCTTTGAGCACATCCATTACGGTTACAACAATACCTGCTTTTTTCCCTAATGTTCGGAATGTGTTGGTTGCACCAAGATTACCGCTCCCGTGTTCACGAATATCGGTATTATAAAAAATTTTACCTATCCATAATCCAGAAGGTATAGAGCCGATTAGATAAGCACATAAAATAATAAGTCCATTGATCATAGCTGGACTCCTTTCATTCATAGTCCATCACTTGGTACTAATAGTTTGTAACAAGTATTTTACACTTTTTCTTGCTAATCTACAATGTTATGAAGGAGATTTCATTAGGAGCCTTGAATTCAATACAAAAGAAAACCTATTAATAAGGGGTAGGCTTTCAGACATGAGATTCTAGAAAGTGAAAAAAAGCCTTTATAAAAATATAGGCAAAAAGGCAATTTTGTCAATCCTTCATTCCTTTGGTAGAATAGAAGTCTAACTTTATCCAGTTTAACCGTAATAAACATTGTAGCGTTTACACTGAACTAGATTCTATGTATGCTGAAACTAAATCGGCTACTATGCGTCAAACGTTTATGGATACTAGTAGCAGTCTGCCCTGCTTAAATACCAATTTTAAGCAACTGTTGCAGATGTTTACTATTGATAAAGATGATCAAAACTGTGAGCAAATTTTAAAAATTTAATGGACCTGTCGCTAGCTATTGACAGGAAATGCTATTATTATTAGGATGAGAACATAAATAGAACATGTGTTTGTTTTTTGGAGGGGAATTTTTTGACGAATAAACAGTCAACTAGCGTTTATAATGATGACGCTATACAAGTATTAGAAGGATTAGAAGCGGTACGCAAACGACCTGGCATGTATATCGGTTCAACGGATGGCCGTGGACTTCATCACCTTGTGTATGAAATCGTAGATAATGCGGTGGATGAAGCACTGGCCGGCTTTGGATCTCATATTATTGTCACAATTCATAAGGATCAAAGTATGAGTGTGCGCGACTTTGGCCGTGGGATGCCAACAGGTATGCATAAAATGGGTAAACCTACCCCTGAAATTATTTTTACGGTGTTACACGCAGGTGGTAAATTTGGACAAGGTGGTTATAAAACAAGTGGTGGCTTGCATGGTGTAGGTTCCTCTGTAGTTAATGCACTATCAACATTTTTAGAGGTGACGATTCATCGTGATGGTAAAAAGTATCGTCAGCGCTTTGAGCATGGTGGACATCCTGTCACAACACTTGAAGAAATTGGGCAAACGAAGCAAACAGGTACACTTGTTCATTTCCTACCAGACGAAACGATTTTTTCTGTCACAAAATTCAATTATGATACGTTAGCAGAACGTTTACGTGAATCAGCCTTTTTATTAAAGGGCTTAAAAATTGAATTAATCGATGAGCGCGAGGAAGGCAAACAAGATGTATTCTTTTATGAGAATGGCATTGAAGCTTTCGTTGCGTATTTGAATGAAGAAAAGGATGTTCTTCATCCTGTGAAATATGTAGAAGGCATACAAGATGATATTGAAGTAGAATTCGCTTTCCAATATAACGATGGTTATTCAGAAACGATTTTGTCGTTCGTTAATAATGTACGTACTCGTGATGGCGGCACACATGAAACGGGTGCAAAAGCGGCATTGACGCGTGTATTTAATGAATATGCAAGAAAAATCGGCTTGCTAAAGGACAAGGATAAAAACCTTGAAGGGACAGATATTCGTGAGGGTTTAGCAGCAATCGTGTCTGTTCGTATTCCAGAGCATTTATTACAATTTGAAGGACAAACCAAGGGCAAGCTTGGTACAAGTGAGGCTCGCTCTGCCGTAGATAGCGTAGTGTCTGAGCAAATTTTGTATGTGCTAGAGGAAAATGCAGAGTTATCGGCTTCTCTTGTACGTAAAGCAATCCGTGCGCAGCAAGTAAGAGAAGCGGCTCGTAAAGCGCGTGAGGACGCTCGGAATGGCAAGAAAAGCAAAAAAGGTAGTACGATTCTATCAGGCAAATTAACACCAGCTCAGTCTCGCAATGCGGCCAAGAATGAGTTGTATTTAGTTGAGGGTGATTCTGCGGGTGGTTCTGCCAAACAAGGTCGTGATCGTACATTCCAAGCGATTTTGCCTTTGCGCGGTAAGGTCATCAACACAGAAAAAGCCAAGCTACAGGACATTATGAAAAACGAAGAAATATCAACGATTATCCATGCGATTGGAGCAGGTGTTGGCACGGATTTTGCTGTGGAGGATTCAGCCTACGATAAAGTAGTGATTATGACCGATGCGGATACGGACGGGGCACATATTCAAGTCTTGCTCTTAACGTTCTTCTATCGTTATATGCGTCCACTCATTGAAGGAGGCAAAGTCTATATCGCTTTACCACCACTTTATAAGGTATCAAAAGGTACTGGTAAAAAAGAAGTGATTGAATATGCTTGGACAGAAAACGATTTACAAAAGGCCATCCAGAAAGTTGGAAAGGGTTACATATTGCAGCGCTATAAAGGTCTTGGTGAGATGAATGCTGACCAGCTATGGGATACGACAATGAACCCTGAGACACGGACATTAATTCGTGTCACAATCGAGGATGGTGCACGTGCAGAGAGACGTGTCACGACGTTAATGGGTGATAAAGTAGAACCGCGTCGTAAATGGATCGAAGCCAATGTTGACTTCGGTATGGAGGATGATTCAAATATTTTAGAAAATGAATTCATCCAACAAGAGGAGGACCAAGCATGAGTAGTACAGAAAAGTTTCAAGATTTACCGCTAGAAGAAGTGATGGGTGATCGTTTTGGTCGCTATAGTAAATATATTATTCAAGACCGCGCGTTGCCTGATGCACGTGACGGTCTTAAACCAGTACAGCGTCGTATTTTATATGCAATGTTTACAGAAGGCAATACACAGGATAAACCGTTTCGAAAATCCGCAAAAACTGTCGGGAACGTAATCGGTAATTACCATCCGCACGGTGATAGCTCTGTTTATGAAGCAATGGTACGTATGAGTCAGGACTGGAAGGCACGTCATATGCTTATTGAGATGCATGGTAACAATGGTTCGGTTGATGGTGATCCTCCAGCTGCGATGCGTTATACAGAGGCGAGACTGTCTGCTATTGCTGGTGAAATGCTACGAGATATTGGCAAGAAAACGGTCGAGTTTGTACCAAACTTTGATGATCAAGATATGGAGCCGACTGTTTTACCTGCACGTTTTCCAAACTTACTAGTCAATGGCTCTACAGGGATTTCGGCTGGCTATGCAACAGATATTCCCCCGCATGCGCTAGATGAAGTGCTAGATGCTGTGTTAATGCGCTTAGACAAGCCGAACGTGACAGTAGATGAATTAATGACTGTGATTAAAGGGCCGGATTTCCCGACAGGTGGGATTATCCAAGGGGTAGATGGCATCAAAAAGGCTTATGAAACAGGTCGAGGTAAAATCATTGTCCGTGCGCAAGCCGTAGTAGAACCGATCAAGGGTGGCAAAGAGCAAATTGTCATCACGGAATTACCATATGATGTGAATAAAGCGAATCTTGTGAAAAAAATTGATGAGCAACGTGTAGATAAACGTTTAGAGGGTATTGCGGAAATCCGAGATGAATCAGACCGTACAGGCTTACGTGTTGTAATTGAGCTGAAAAAAGATGTTCCGGGAAAAGGAATCTTACAATACCTATTTAAAACAACAGATTTACAGGTAGCTTATAATTTTAATATGATTGCTATTCATAATCGTCGTCCAACGATGATGACATTGCCATTATTGCTAGATGCCTATATTGCGCATCAAAAAGAAGTGGTGACGAACCGTTCGATTTATGATTTACAAAAGGCAAAGGATCGTTCTCATATTGTAGAAGGGTTAATTAAAGCACTCTCCATTTTAGATGAAGTGATTGCGACAATCCGTTCTTCTAACGATAAGAAGGATGCGAAGCTTAATTTACAAGCGAAGTTTGATTTTACAGAGGTACAAGCCGAGGCGATCGTTAGCTTACAATTATATCGTTTAACGAATACAGACATTACAGAGCTTCGTCAAGAACAAGACGAGTTAAATAAGTTGATTGCGAAGCTAGAAGGAATTTTACAAAGTGAAGCCAAGCTTGTACGTGTCATTAAACAAGAGTTACTAGAGATTAAGAAACGCTTCACAGAGCCACGTCGCTCGAAAATTGAGCAGGAAATAGAAGAAATTAAAATTACGCTAGATGTCCTTGTGCCAAGTGAAGAGGTTGTGGTGACGGTGACAAAGGATGGCTATATTAAACGTACATCCACACGTTCACATGCCGCTTCCAATGGTCAGGATTTTGCGATGAAGGATTCGGATTACTTATTGTATGAAGCAACCTTAAATACACAGCATCATCTGTTACTGTTCACAAATCGAGGCAATTATATTTACCAGCCTGTTCATGAGCTACCTGATATTCGCTGGAAGGATCTTGGACAGCATATTTCAAGTATTGTGCCAACAGGGGAAGATGAGTCTATTATTGCAGTGTATGGCTTTGAAACATTCGAACAGCCAAATACGTATATTTTAACAGCTACAAAAGATGGTCAAATTAAACGCTCCCCACTGGCAGATTATGCGGTGACGCGTTATTCGAAGCCAATAAAAACAATGAATGTTAAAGCGGGCGATGCGATGATCTTTGCATCGTTTGTGACAGATGATGTGGAACTGATGTTAACAACGGATACAGCCTATGCGATTCGTTTCCCACTGGAAGAATTACCAGTTACAGGGGTGAAAACAGGCGGTGTCAAAGGCATCACGCTAAAGGATGGAGAAGCCTTAGTCGGTGTCAATGTGCTACAGCCTGATGCTACACAATATGTGGTAATCGTCACACAGCGTGGAGCCGTGAAGAAAATGAATGTTGCAGAAGTTGAAGTGGCAAGTCGTGCAAAACGTGGTCTAAAAGTATTAACAGAATTAAAAGCAAATCCTCACCGTATTGTGGCAGTTATTCAAGCAACGAATGAGGAGCAAATAGTGATTGAAACGGAAAAAGGTGTACAAGAGCTCATTGATGTCCAAACATTGACGCGTGCTGATCGCCATTCCAACGGTTCGTTTAAAGTGGATATTGCAACAGATGGGGCTATTTCCCATGTTTTAACGGCTAAAAAAGAACAGAAACTAAGCTAATGATAAGCCCAGTCTCTTAGGAGTGCTGGGTTTTTTTACGAGAGCAGTCGTTAGTCAAAAATAGCATCTTGTCATTTTAGCGTAACTATGGGTATAATAATCAACGAAAAGTTCATAGCACAAGAATGTAGGGGGGCTAGTAGTTGCTAGCTGAGATTGTGTCCGATAGACGCTGACCCTTTGAACCTGATTTGGCTCGTACCAGCGTAGGGAACATCTATTCAAAAAAGCAAAGTTTTGAAGATTGATTGCAATACGTCTGGGAGGAATCCTAGGCGTTTTTTTATGTTTTCAAGCAATATCTTGCCAAACGCATACGCTTTCTTTCTGGTGACAACATTCAATCATGAACACTTTCACATTATCGACTAGGAGGACTTCGCATGAAAAAATGGTTATTTATTCTAGTGGCTGCACTTTTAACGTTAGTGGGCTGTAGTGACAAGGAGGACAAGCAGGCTACTGATCAGCTGAAAAAAGTATCAGTGGTCTTAGATTGGACACCAAATACAAATCATACAGGACTGTATGTCGCAAAAAAACTCGGTTATTTTGAGGAGCAGGGCTTAGATGTTGACATTATTATGCCTGGGGAGGCAGGAGCCGATCAGCTTGTTGCTTCTGGCAAGGCAGAGTTTGGTGTGAGCTATCAGGAAGGGATTACACAGGCTCGTGTGCAAGATGTGCCTCTTGTCTCCATTGCTGCTATTATTCAACATAATACATCTGGCTTTGCTTCTATTGCATCAAAAGGTATTACATCACCAAAGGATTTCGAAGGTAAAACCTATGGCGGTTGGGGGGCTCCACTAGAGCAAGCTGTCCTACAATCATTGATGCAAACAGAAAAGGCAGACATTCATAAACTAGATATCGTCAATGCAGGAGATTTAGATTTTTTCACGATGATGCAAAAGGATATTGATTTTGCTTGGATTTATTACGCGTGGACAGGTATTGAAGCTGAGCTACGGGGTGAAAAGATTAATATGCTGTACTTAACAGATTATAGTGATCAGCTGGACTATTATACACCTGTTCTAGCTACAAATGAAAAAATGATCCAGGACAATCCTGACCTAGTTCAAGCGTTTGTGGCGGCTGCATCGAAGGGCTATGAATACGCCATAGCACATCCAAGTGAGGCGGCTGATATTTTAATAGAAGCGGCTCCCGATTTAGATCAAGCGTTAGTGCATAAAAGTCAGGAATGGCTAGCTGATAAATATCAGGATGATGCCAAGCAATGGGGAGAGCAAAAGCTTTCTGTATGGGAAAACTATGCAAAATGGATGTCTAGCAACAACGTGTTAGAGGGCGAATTTAATGCGAAACAAGCCTTTACAAACGATTTCTTACCTAAAAAGGAGACCAAATAAGATGGCGAATTCATTAATCAGTGTTCAAATCATTCCAAAAACAGAGAAATTTGAGGATGTTATACCGTATGTCGATGCGGCGATTGCTGTGATAGATGCTGCTGGTGTGAAATATGAGGTACATCCGTTGGAAACGACGATGGAAGGTGAGCTGTCAATGTTGCTGCAAATCATTGAAAAAATGAATGACAAGATGATTGAGCTTGGTGCTATCAATGTCATTACACAAGTGAAAATATTATATCAGCCAACTGGTATAACAATGGATACATTAACGGAGAAATACCAGTAATGAAACAAGCTTTGCAAAAGGGAAGGACGATTATTTTTATCGCCTTCCTCTTATTCGTGTGGGAGCTCATTGTGCATGTGGCTGAAGTTCCTCATTGGTTATTACCTGCACCAAGTCGTATTTTGTTGGAAGCTTTTAAAGCCTATCAAACCTTTTTACCACATGCTTGGGCTACGATGCAATTAGCCTTATTAGGACTTGCCATTGGTATTGCCTGTGGATTAATGGTGGCGATTGTCTTGCATCGATTTACATTTATTCGGGAGTTGTTTTATCCGATTTTAATTATGTCGCAAAATATCCCTATTCTTGTCTTAGCGCCATTGCTCATTATTTGGTTTGGCTTTGGTTTATTACCAAAGCTCATCATTATTTGCCTCGTGTGCTTTTTCCCCATTGTTATTGCGGCAATGGACGGATTTCGGCAAACAGCACCTGAGTTAAAGCATTATTTTGCCATGGTTGGTGCTACAAAGGCGCAAACTTTTTGGAAGCTTGAATGGCCTCATGCATACCCAACGATTTTTTCAGGTGTAAAAATTGCTGCGACGTATAGTGTGATGGGCGCTGTTATTGCGGAGTGGCTTGGTGCAAAAAAAGGAATAGGCGTTTATATGACCCTAGCACAGTCCTCGTTCCGCACTGATCGTGTATTCGTAGCCATTTTTGCGATTGTTTTATTAAGCTTACTGTTGTTTAGCAGTATTCGCTTACTTGAAAAATTCATGGTGAAGGGGAGAGGCTATCATGCTCAGCATTCAAAACATCGCTAAATCCTTTGATACCCTGCAAGTTCTTGAAGATGTATCCTTTGACGTTAAAGCTGGAGAGTTTGTGGCCATTGTTGGTCCCTCTGGCAGTGGTAAGAGTACCCTTTTTCAATTAATTGGTGGCGTTTCTACGATTGATCAAGGGTCCATTTTATTAAATGAAGAGGACATTCAGCGAAAAAGAGGAACGATTGGTTATATGCCTCAGCAGCCTTGTCTACTACCTTGGCGCACGATTTTAGAGAATGTCACACTCGTAGAGGAATTACAGCATCAACCAAATACTGAACGTGCTATAGAGTGGCTTGAAAAGGTGGGGCTTGGTTCATTTATCCATGCTTATCCAAACGAATTGTCAGGCGGCATGCAACAGCGTGTATCTTTTATACGTGCGATGGTCAGTGATAAGCCTATTTTATGCTTAGATGAACCATTTTCTGCGCTGGATGAATTCACCAGACTGGAAATGCAAGCGTGGCTATTATCCATCTGGGAAGCCTATCGTAAATCAATACTATTTGTCACGCATAGTATTGAGGAAGCACTCTTTTTAGCGGATCGGATCCTTGTTTTAAGCAAACGTCCTGCGACGGTTAAAAAGGAAATCATCGTGCCGTTTGAGAGACCTCGGAAAGAGGAAATTCGACATTCTGCAGCATTCACAGCGTTAAAGCAACAATTATTTATGTATTTACAGGAGGAAAAGGGTGATATGTATGTTGATTGATGCGCATATTCATTTGGATCAGTACACCGATGAGGAAATTCCTTCCTTATTAGAAGAAGTGAAAGCTGTAATCGCGGTTAGTATGCAACTTTCCTCTTGTGAAAGAACGTTGCGTTTATCGAATAGCTATCAGCAAGTAAAGGCTGCTTTTGGCTTTCATCCGGAACAGCCTTTACTAAGTCCAAATGATGAGACAGCTTTATTTGATTGGATTCGTTCGCATCAGGATGATATGGTTGCTATTGGTGAGGTGGGTCTACCTTATTATTTAAAACAAGAGCAAACGATAGATGACCGACTTTATGTGGCTCTATTAGAGCGTTTTATAGTCTTGGCAAAGGAATTGGATAAGCCAATAGTGTTACACGCTGTCTATGAGGATGCTAGCATCGTTTGTGATTTACTTGACAAACATCAGCTTCGCCAAGCACATTTTCATTGGTTTAAAGGGGATGAGGCTGTGGTGAAACGCATGATTCAGCATGGCTATTTTATTTCGATCACCCCTGATTGTTTGTATGAACAAGAAATTCAACAGTTGATACAAGCTTATCCCATTGAACTAATGATGGTGGAAACGGATGGTCCTTGGCCTTTTGAAGGACCGTTTACAAATAAGCGTACATCTCCGTGGATGATGCATTCGACCATTGAGGTCATAGCGTCCATCAAGGGGTTGTCGACACAGGAAGTGGCTCAAATTATCACGCAAAACACCAATGCCTTTTATCGGCTTTAAAAGAAAAAGCAGTATAGGGAACGTTAGTCGTCCTTATACTGCTTTTTATGTTTTGTGAAATCATGATCGAGTTTCTCATTCTTTGTTTTTGTTATGCGCTCGTGTGTACTGAAGGATATAGATTGACGGTTTTTTTCAACATCCTTGCCGACAGTTCGTTTAACATGCATCCGTTTCTTTTTAGCCCTTGATTGTGACATGAGCATAACCTCCAATCTTTTTCTCATTCTATAGTAGCGAATAGGGAAGAAAAAGTAAAACCTCGTAAGCGAGATGCTTACGAGGGTGTTGAGTGATTAGTGAGATACGTCCTGTACAGAAATACCTGTGTTTGCTTTAACGTCAACTTCACGATACTTCGCGTCATCCGTTTCTTTAGAAAGTAATGTACCGATGAAACCACCAAGGAAACCAAGTGGTACAGAGATTAAGGCTGGGTTCGTTAACATGATTAATGGTTCACCAACGAAAATCGCCTTACCTTCAACTGGATTCCATACGTTTGGTGAAATAGCAACTAACACTAATGCAGAAATTAAACCTGTTAACATCGCCGTTACAGCACCAGCTGTATTAAAGCGTTTCCAATAAATTGTATAGATAATAACTGGAAGGTTAGCAGATCCCGCAATACAGAATGCTAGAGATACTAAGAATGCAACGTTTAATGTTTGTGCGCCAAGTGCTAATAGGATAGAAATAACAGCGATTGTAATGGAACCAATGCGAGCTGCAAGAACTTGCTCTTTTTCTGTAATTTTACCCTTTTTAATAATTTGTCCATAAATATCATGAGATAGGGCAGATGCACCTGAAAGTACAAGACCTGCTACTACCGCTAGGATTGTTGCGAAGGCTACCGCACAAACGAATGAGAATAGGATGTCTCCACCAAGTGCTTCTGCAAGCAGTGGGGCAGCCATGTTACCAGCAGCGTTTGCAGCGATAATATCTTCCTTTCCAACGAATGCTGCTGCACCGAAACCTAAGAAAATTGTTAGAACGTAGAAAATACCTACGATCCAAGTAGCCCAAATAACCGATGAACGAGCTGTTTTTGCGTCTTTTACTGTAAAGAAACGCATTAAAATATGTGGAAGACCCGCAGTACCCAATACTAAGGCAATTAACATAGAGATTGTATCAAGTCCATTTGTGTATTTTAGACCTGGATTTAAATAAGCAGCACCACTATCAGTAGCTGTTGTCATTTCTGTAAACATTGTCGAGATACTGAAGCCGAACTCTTTTAATACTAAGAACGAAATAATCACTGTACCAAGCATTAACAGACAAGCTTTGATGATTTGCACCCAAGATGTCGCTGTCATACCACCGAATAATACGTATGTTGTCATCATGAAACCTACGATTAACACGGCAATCCAGTAGTCGATTCCTAAAAGTAATTGAATAAGTGCTCCTGCACCAACTAGTTGTGCAATCATGTAGAATAAAACAATTGTAATCGTGCTTAAAGCAGCTGTTCCACGAACTTTTGCATTATTGAAGCGCGCTGTAATCATGTCAGCTAATGTAAATTTCCCAAGGTTACGTAATGGCTCAGCAACGATGTATAACACCACTAAGTAAGCTACTAAATAACCAATAGAGAAGAAGAATCCGTCAAATCCAAATAACGCCACTGCACCAGCGATACCTAGGAAAGAGGCTGCTGATAAATAGTCTCCAGCGATAGCTAGTCCATTTTGCCAGCCTGTTAAGCCACCACCTGCAGTGTAGAAATCACTTGCGGAAGATGTACGTTTAGATGCCCACCATGTAATAACTAATGTTAAACCAACTATGGCTACGAAGAAGAATATGGCTGTAAAACTCATTCCGTTACTCATCGGCGGCCACCTCCGTTTTCGTATTCAGCGATAATCGCTTTTGCTTCTCTATCAAAGTTGTTTGCCTTAGCTACATATAAATGACATAACCCCCATGTCATGATGAATAGCCCTGCTGCATAGATCCACACCCAAGTAATTTCCCCAAATGCCTTTTGATGTAGAATTGTCGTGTACGATGTCAGAATTGGTAACAACATGTATGCCAATAAAAATATGACAGTTATAGACCAAAGAAAAGAATTTTTTCTGCGTACAAGAGATTTAAATGATTCTTGGTTTGCAATTGCATCATAGTCAATCACGATACCTTTTTTTGCCTGATTGTTCGCCATTAACATTCCCCATTTTGTGTATATTTTTTCTACCTCAAGACTTGATTTTGCTAGTTTAGTGAATTCACATTTTCATTTTATGAAACAGTTCACAAAATTGCAATACATTTCAGAAAAATTATGCAAAAAAAATTTTTCAGAAAATAGTCCTGAGAGAGAAAAAATGGCACAAACTCAAGAATATAGGGGGTTTTAGAAAATTCAGATAAATAAATAAAGCAAAGGGAAATCTAGATTCTTGACAAAAATAGAAGGGTAAATTTACAAGAAAATCTTGTTTTTTCAATTAAAATTAAACACCATTTACCTAGTGGGAATTGGATTTTTTCTGTTTTTTGGAAGAGAAATAGTATTGTTCAATAAATAAATTAGTAGATATTGAATAACAAAAAAGGCGAAAAACTCGATGAAAAATCGAATTTTTTGCCTATTTTTTTGCATTTTTTGAATTGGAATTCATTATGCAAGAGGTGAATAAATATTAATGAGAAATATCAGAAACAGATACGCCTGTATTCGCTTTCACACGAATTTCTTGATAAATACGTTCAGCTTCTTCCTGTGGTACTTTGCTAGCTGTCAAAACTGTACCAAGGTACCCAGCAATAAAGCCTAATGGAATCGTAATAATCGCAGGAACAGCAAGTGGTACAAGCGGTTGACCAACAAAGATGGCTGCACCTTCAACGGGGCTCCAGACATTCGGTCCCATTGCGCCTAAAATTAAACAGGACACTAAACCCGTTACCATAGCTGTTACAGCTCCTGTGGAATTAAATTTCTTCCAATAGATTGTATAAAGGATCACAGGTAGGTTGGCTGAGGCACCGATACAAAAGGCAAAGGATACTAGGAACGAAACATTTAAGCTTTGGGCAAACAATGCAAGAATAATAGACACAATCGCAATCGAAATAGAGCCTGTACGTGCAGCTACAACCTGTTGCTTTTCAGTTAATTTCCCTCCTTTTATGATTTCTCCATAAATATCATGAGAAATAGCAGAAGCCCCCGTTAACACTAAGCCTGACACAACAGCTAAAATCGTCGCAAAGGCTACGGCGCCAATAAATGCCATCAAGACATCTCCGCCTAAATAATGCGCTAGAAGTGGGGCAGCCGTATTACCAGCCTTACTTTCAGCAAGAATTTGATCTAATCCAACAAAGTTTAGCGCACCGAACCCTAAGAAGATCGTTAGTGAGAAGAAAATAGCTGTAATCCAAGTTGTCCAAGAAATAGAAGAACGTGCTGTCTTGGCATCTTTTACGGTAAAGAAACGCATTAAAATATGTGGTAAACCTGATGTTCCTAAAACTAACGCCATCATCATCGAAACGGAGTCGATTGTGCTTGTGTATTTAATCCCAGGCACAAGGAATTCTTCCCCATGATCCATTGCAATTGTGTCAAACATTTTCATAAGAGAGAAATCAAATTTCATTAACACTAATACCGCTAATAGACCTGTCCCAAATAATAACAAGCTTGCTTTAATAATTTGTACCCACGAAGTTGCTGTCATGCCGCCAAACAATACATATGTTGTCATCATAACGCCGACAATTAACACAGCAATCCAATATTCAATTCCAAATAGTAGTTTAATTAATGCACCAGCACCTACAAGCTGTGCAATCATGTAAAGAATCACAATAATAATCGTACCTGATGCAGCCACGCCACGAATTCGTTTTTCATTAAAACGAGCCGTTAACATATCTGCTAATGTGTAACGCCCCAAATTACGCATAGGCTCAGCAATGACATAAAGAAGCACTAAATTTGCTACAACATAGCCAACAGAGAAGAAGAAACCATCAAAACCAGTTAAGGCAATCGCACCAGACACCCCAAGAAAGGCAGCTGCTGATAAATAGTCACCAGCAATCGCAAAGCCGTTTTGCCACCCCTTTAATCCACCACCGGCTGTGTAAAAATCAGCAGCTGAGGAAGTGCGTTTTGCTGCAATATAGGTAACGACAAGTGTTAATCCAACAATGGCTAAAAAGAAACCTACAGATACAATATTCATTTAGTTACCACCTTTCGCATGATACTCGGCTAGCACAGCAGCCGCAGCTTTATCGAATGAAGCAGCTTTTTTTACATATACTGTACAGAGCACAATGGTCATGATAAATAACCCTGCAGAATATACCCATACACCCGTAATATTTCCGAATAATTTTTGTTGTAGTACAGGTTGGGAGGCAAGGATCGGAAGCAAAATATAAAGAATTAGAAACACTGCTGTAATCGAGAAAAGAAAGGTATTTTTCTTTTTCACAAAGGTATTAAACGATTCCATTGCCTCAATTGCATGATAATCAATTGATTGAGCCTGTTTTTCACTAGAAACATTCGCCATTATTATTCCCCCTAAAGTTATATATTTCTGTTTTAAACGACATATTTCTTTTTCTTTCGTCGTTATATTCACTTATTTTATGGGGGATATTCTTATAATGCAATACTAAATTTTGAGTTTTTATAATTTTTAGTCAGTTTAGTTACGTAGAAATAACATAGAAATATTAAGTGTTTAATAGAATAAAATGGTATTAAAGAGAACGAGAATTTCGAGTGAAATAATATTATTGAAATAGTTTGTTGCTGATAAAGTTGAATGTAGGAGAAAATATACTCACAAAAGAGAATTTTCTGTATTTTATTATTCTTCTATTAAAACCCAGAGAAGTGTAAAAGGTAGAACTAGTTTGTTATATAACAACTGTTCTTTCTCTTGGGAAATAACGAAAATAATAAAAAAAAGCTTTCAAAAAAATTTTGAAAAGGATGTGTCATTTGGAAGATGTAGTGTAATGAAATACCAGAATTAGTTAATGTTCACATGTTATACAAATAGCAATCTGGGGGTAAGTCCATTATCTTGTATTTGGCTTCTAGAATGAATAAAATAAGATGATGAAATGAAGGGAAGTGGTACCACAAATGAAAAAGAAAAGTATATTGCTCGTTTTAGTTCTAGCATTCAGCAGCATTTTAGCTGCTTGCGGAAGCTACAAATTTGAGCCATCTGTAAACATTGAGGTCCAAGATTTCAATGTAATGAATCAAAAAAATGAACAAGTGAGCCTAGATGATTTAAAAGGTAAGCCTTGGCTAGCAATGTTTATTTTTACAAACTGTACGACGATCTGTCCGCCAATGACATTTAATATGACAGAGGTCCAGCAAGCACTACAGGATGAAGGCCTTGAGGATTATCAAATTGTCGCATTTAGTGTAGATCCAGAGGTGGATAAGCCTGAGGTATTAACGAACTATTTAAATACGTATAATGTTGTCGATGAAAGCAAATGGCAGCTATTAACGGGCTATCAACAAAAATTTATCGAACAATTTGCACGTAAATCATTCAATTCATTAGTCAAAAATGATCCAAACTCAGACCAAGTCATACATATGTCGAGCTATTATTTAGTGAACGCAGACGGCACAGTTGTAAAAGACTATGATGGCGCGACAAACGTACCAGTTGAAACTATTGTTGGAGATATGAAGGCACTCATTAAGGAAAGCAAATAACACAGAGGTCCATGTGACTTCTGTGTTTTTTTGTTGTCGAGAAAGAATTCACCTCCAAAGATTGGATTCGTCTCGATTTTCTTTCTCAATATTGCACAGAATAGCATTGTACTTTATGGTTGTATCCATAGGATGGTTCAATAACTTAAACTATTCAACTAATTAAAGGAGGGATTATTTACATGACTAAACAGGACCAACTACACACCATTAAAGAAAATTTTATCAACTGTCAAAAGGTACTATTGGCCATTGGTGATGAAACACGTCAATCTATTTTACTTGTGTTAATGGCTACGGATTGTCAAACAGGATTACGTGTAGGCGAAATCACAGAACAAACCCATCTCTCTAGACCTGCTGTGTCACATCACCTTAAAATTTTACGTGATGCCGGTGTTATTTTAATGCGTAAAGAAGGGACAAAAAACTTTTATTATATAGATATACGCACAAAATTAGGTTTACTAAAAACACTTGTTACGGATATTGAGACGCTATTAAAGGAATTTTATTGAGAATACGATAAGTTATTTGGAGGAATAAACGATGAAAGCAATGGTTATCAATCAATATGGCAAAGCCCCGATGCAGTTAGCAGAAATACCTACACCTGAAATTGGTGAATATGAGATACTTGCAGAAATTCATGCCGCTAGTATTAATCCTATTGATTTTAAAATACGCGATGGGAAAGTGAAGTTGTTAATACAATATAAAATGCCTCTAATCCTTGGAAATGATTTTTCGGGAGTTGTGGTAAAGGTTGGCACAAAAGTAACTCGTTTTAAAGTGGGCGATGAAATATATGCACGTCCACGTAAAAGTAAAATCGGTACTTTTGCCGAATTTATCGCAATACATGAAGATGATATAGCCCTAAAACCTAAAAACTTGAGCTTTGAGGAAGCTGCATCCATCCCTCTCGTTGGGTTAACTTCATATCAAGCATTACATGACATCATGCACTTACAAAAAGGACAAAAGATTTTAATTCATGCAGGGTCTGGTGGTGTAGGCACTTTTGCTATTCAACTGGCTAAAGTAATGGGTGCCACAGTAGCAACAACTGCTAGTGAAGCTGGTGCAAACTTAGTCACATCTCTTGGTGCAGACGAAGTGATCAATTACAAGACAGAGAAGTTTGAAGAAATATTGGGAAATTATGATGCCGTCTTTGATACACTTGGGGGTGAGACGCTTGAAAAATCTTTCGGGATCATCAAAAATGGAGGGAAAATTGTTTCTGTTTCTGGCATGCCAAATGCCCGTTTTGCTAAAGAAAATGATTCAGGATTTTTCAAAACCCTATTATTTTCAGCAGCAAGTTATAAACTGACTGCACTTGAAAAGAAGCATCATGCGCAATATTCCTTTTTATTTATGAAGCCAAGCGGTGATCAATTACGTATAATTGCGGACTATATTGAATCTGGTAAAATCAAACCCGTCATTGATCGAACTTTTACATTTGAAGAAGCTCAAAAAGCGATGGGATATGCTGAGTCTGGAAGGGCAAAGGGGAAGATAATTGTGAAAATCAAGTAGTCATCTAAGCTATCTTGGTTACTATTGATCTGAATTATTAAATGTATAGAGGGGTGTTTCCTTCTTATTTAATGGCCAATTTAACTAGTTTTCGGAGTGACCACGCTTAATATGAACATGGTGAAGGAAAATATAATGGTGTTGGCACATGCTTCCAAAAATGCCTATGCTAGAAAATGATATTTCGATCTTGATGATTCCTTCGTTGTTTTTTCGCTGAATTCACATTGAATATTTTGGCATAAATAGATTTTCCTCTTACAAGCTAAAATTCATTAAGCAATTTATGCAAGTGCTTATGGGCAAAAGCTAGCTGATATATAGAGGTAAATATGAAAGAAGCTGTGATTGCAGCTTCTTTTTTGCAGTAAATAGCACTTTATTTGAACGTATAAGATTGTAGCCCTTGTATCATCATTCGACTGATGGACTTTGTGAGCTCTTCTAATGAACAATCGAATTTTCCTGCTAACCAATCTTGATACATCGACATTAGCCCACCTACTAAGAAATGGACACGTAATACAAATTCTTGACGTTCTTGACTGGGATGAATAGTTTCTTGAAAACTAATGATTTTCTCGATCAGAATGTCTTTTAATTTCACGACAAAGCAAGAGGCCCCCTGTACAAAGATTAACTTTCGGTAAAATTCAATATCTTGTTGTAAAAAGTCCACCATTTTTAAAAAGAAAGGCATCGGATTTTGAATGATTTCGACCGCTTTAAAATCATTCAGAAACTCTACCATTTTGCCCATTAGTTCATTTTCAATTTCCTCAATAACCGCCAAAATATCCGAGTAATGAGCATAGAATGTTCCTCTACTTACTTCAGCTCGTTCAACAATATTTTTTACGGTGATCTTTTCTAAATCCTTCTCCAGCACTAATTCTACAAATGCGTGCCTAATCATTTTTCTTGAGCGAATTGCGCTTTTGTATTCTGCTTTCCCACTCATTTTTTTTGCACTCCTAAAATATTTTTCTAAAGTTGAACACATTGATATGTCAATGTTCAAAGTTGTACATATAGACGAAAATTGAACATTGTCCCGTTTTCTGAGGCTAAGTATACTTGATTTACGAATAAAAGTATACACCTGTATGATTTTATAATCGTTTATCTAGAGGTTAGCATTCTCTAGATAATTATTAATTTAGTAAAGTGAAAGTGAGAGAAATGATGATGAAAAAAATCATGAATTGGCGAGTAACATCGTTCGTTTTATGGATAGTCATGACAGTCCTTATCGTCACGACGATGCCTAATTTAGATCAATTGGTTAGAGAAAAAGGGCAAATTACTATTCCCGAAAGTGCTCAAAGCAATATTGCAGAAGATCTGCTTAATCAAATGGATAATGACAGTGGGGAAAGGTATCAAATTATTGCTGTCTTCAATAGTGGGAATGATCAAGCATTAACAAAGGAACAAAAAGAAGAAGTAGGAAAAATCATTAAAGAATTAAAAAAAGAACAAACTCAGCTTGGTATGAAGGAGATTATGACTCATTTAGATAATGAGCAAACGAAAAAACAGCTCATTTCTGAAGATGGAACTACCATTCTAGCTCAGCTTTCTGTTGAGCAGAATAATAGAGAAATTTCTGAGATAACGAAGGAGCTTACTAAAATTATAGATAGTAAAAATGTAGATACCTATCTAACAGGAAACAGTCTGGTAATGGAAGATTTCGTTCAATCCACACAAGAGGGGATTAAGAAAACAGAAATAATAGCGATTATCTTTATTATCGCTGTGCTCATTCTTGTTTTCCGATCACCAATAGTGCCATTCGTCTCTCTTTTATCGGTTGGAGTAGCTTACTTAGTGTCACTAGGAATCATTGCACACTTAGTAGATCAGTTTAATTACCCATTTTCGAATTTTACTCAAGTATTTTTAGTTGTTATTTTATTCGGTATCGGCACAGATTATAATATCTTACTCTTCACTCGATTTAAGGAAGAACTGGTGAAGCAGGAAGATCGTTGGAAAGCAGTGCGCAGCACGTATAAAACAGCTGGAAAAACGGTTCTGTATAGTGCGCTTGCGGTGTTTATTGGATTTATGGCTCTTTATTTGGCGGAATTCGGGTTATACCGAGCAAGTTCAGCTGTAGCAATTGGCGTAGCTGTACTCTTATTGGTCTTATTGACCTTAAATCCTTTTTTTATGGCTTTACTGGGGAAAAAGATGTTCTGGCCAGCGAAAACTTTTACTGGTCATAATGACAGTAAAATCTGGGGATTTTTAGCGAGGCTATCTGTTTTAAGACCTTTCGTTGCACTAGTCTTTACAGCGATTTTGTGCGTTCCTTTTATCATGAATTCTAGTCATTCTCTAAGCTATAATGACTTGTTGGAAATCGATGATCGTTATGCTTCAAAGCAAGGGATTAATGTGATTGAAGCGCATTTCCCAGCAGGTTTTTCATCACCTACTACACTTGCCTTACAGTCAAATGAAGCACTGGATAATGCAAAATCATTACAAGCATTAGATGAAATAGCTGAAAAGATTTCGCAGATTGACGGTGTATCTAAAGTATTAACAGCTACACGACCAGTTGGAGAAAAAATGGATGACCTATACATCACGGAGCAATCTAAACAAATAAAGAGTGGCTTAGGTGATGCGAATGAAGGTGTAGGTAGGATTAGTAATGGTTTGTCTTCAGCTGAGCAACAATTCCAACAAACAGATACAAATGCTGCTCAAAATGTTCAGGCATTAATTCAAGGAACAGATGAAATGACAAAAGGTGTTTCTAGTTTAGGGACTGCTATTGATCAATTAACAAACGGCGTAAGTGCAGGAGCAAATGGCGTCCAAGAACTAGAAAATGGTTTAGCTTCTGTAAAAGAAAATACGAACACTTTATCCATTTCGATGTCACAATTATTAAATGGTTATACGGAACTTGAAAAAGGTTTGTCCTCATTTAGTACGAATTTTACCAGCATTGGGCAAGGGATTGAAAGTGCAGAAAAAGGATATAGACAAATTGAAAGTGCAACGCATGCACTCGTACAGTCAAAACCAGAGTTAGCTAATGATATGAATGTACAAACAACGCTTAGCATTGCATCAACTGAAAGGCAGCAATTAGAGCAATTATCAGAGAAATTACACACAGTGACAGCTCAATTCGAAGGGGCCATGACATCATTTAGGGAAGTAAATGCTTCTCTTGCCAAAGTGAACAGTAGCTTCTCCCAATTACAAGCAGGTGTGAATCAACTATATGAAGCATCTTCTAGCTTAACACATGGTTTGCAATCTGCAGCAAAGGGGTCTAACCAAATCGCAAGCCAAGTACCCTCCCTTGAATCAGGATTAATGACGATTAACGAGGGACAAAAGCAACTGCAAACAGGACTAACGGATTTAGCAGATAAAATGGCAACCTTACAATCAGGATTATCAGCAAGCACAAAAGGTTTACAAGACGTCAGCACAGGTTTAACAAATGTGCAAGACTATTTAACAGGTCTTAGTGAATCAGAGGCTTCTGAAAAGTTATATATGCCAAAGGATGTTTTAGTGAGTGATGAGTTCCAAAAATCATTGAACATGTATATGTCCGATAATCGGAAAATAACTCAGATGGGCATCATTTTAGATGTGAATCCTTATTCAAAGGAAGCCATGATAATTGTTGACCAAATTGAGCAAGAGATACAAGCGATCATTAAAAGTAGTGAGTTTCGTGATGCGAAGGTAGCAATCGGTGGAAGAACATCGCAAAATGTGGATCTTGAAGAAATTGCGAGTGGGGATTTCACTCGAACAGCAGCCATCATGCTAATAGGCATTGGTATCATTCTGATCATTATTACTCGTTCTTTCCTAAAACCAATTTTTATTTTAGCCTCTTTACTCATAACGTACTATACTGCCATAGGTATGAGTAGTATTATAAGCGCTAAATTTCTCAATATGAGTGAACTAGCGTGGAATGTACCATTCTTTAGTTTCATCATGATTGTTGCATTAGGAGTAGACTACAGTATCTTCTTGATGATGCGTTATAGAGAGCTGGAGGGGAATTCGACAAAAGCTATTATCGATGCCACACGTCACATTGGAGGTGTGGTGATATCAGCAGCGATCATTCTTGGAGGTACATTTGCGGCATTAATGCCTTCAGGTGTCATAACGCTTATTGAAATAGCCATAACGGTTATTCTAGGGCTTGTTCTACTTACTTTTGTCATGTTGCCAATTCTAATTCCTGCTTTGTTAAGCGGGGTGGGGCGAATTCGCAATATTGGAAGAAAGGAAAGGAAGCAATAGATAACTTATAAAAAACCATAGTTACACCAGAAAAAAAGCTGCCATTTCAGACAGCTTTTTTCTGGTGCTGACGGGGAAGGCAAGTGGAGACCTATTTAGCTAATTAAGAATTAGGGTGAAGTCTCTGCTATTTGTTCTTTAATTTGCAATGATTTTTTTGACATTTTTGTATAATAAGCTAGAGGTTAGACTTTTTCCTTTACTTGAATTGAATTGAATTAAATTAAGTAATCTACTAATCTGAAATTTCAGAAAAAACAAAAAAGTGTTGACTTATAATAAACGTATTATGTATTATGTATACATAAAACATAAAAAGTTTAAACCATTATATAAATTCAAATTTTTAATTTCGTATGGTAAAGACTTAGTAAAAAGGATGGATTATTATGGAAGGGGCACAATTAAAGCCAATTGAGAAAGAAAAAACAACGCAAGATAAAGTGTACAAAGAAATTAAAAAAGCGATTCTATACGGTGGTATAACTATCGATGAAATCTTTACAGAAGTTC
Organism: Lysinibacillus sp. FSL K6-1151; assembly: GCF_038630755.1. Classification (NCBI taxonomy): domain Bacteria; kingdom Bacillati; phylum Bacillota; class Bacilli; order Caryophanales; family Bacillaceae; genus Lysinibacillus; species Lysinibacillus sp. FSL K6-1151. The sequence goes on along the minus strand of NZ_CP152040.1, from coordinate 2,440,673 downwards.
AATTGGCAGAAAAGTTAAATACTTCAAGAACGCCAGTAAGAGCAGCTCTTCAAGATTTGATAAAGGAAGGTTTACTTGTTTCTATTCCCAGAAAAGGAATGACTGTAAAAAAACTTACTGAAGATGAACAGAAAGAAATCTTTTTATTAAGAAGTGCTATTGAAGTTGAGGCAGTAAAGAAGCTAATAAAAATAATTACATCTCCTGAACAATTAAAGTCACTGAAGCTAATTTTAAGGCAACAAGAAGAAGCTTTGCAAAATGATGATGCTATTCGATTTATTGGGTTAGATCATGAATTCCATCTTTCTCTTACAAAGTTGGCTAAATTCACGATAATGGAACAAATTTTGACTAATCTTCACAACCTTACACAGCTTATGGGTTTAAGAGCAGTTAGGCAGCCTGGTAGAATGAAAAGTGTTTTAATAGAACACCAACAAATCATACAAGCTATAGAGGAAAAAAATCCTGATTTAGCATCAAAGATGATTTTAAATCATTTAGAAAAGACAAAGGAAACATTAATGGTTATTGATAATAGCTAATAGCCATTAATGTTTGAAGGGAGGTGTTAAGGAGGTTACTATTATCCGGTAGGGTTTTACTTCAAACAAGCTAAATTAATCGCTAGGATGTTTACAAATTCCTAATTGAGCAATAAGTAGACCCAATACTATTTTGCTTCATTGTAAGCGCTTGCGTATTAGTTTGTATTAAATTATTGTAATTTTTAGAATTATTACAGAAATTAATGTATACACAATACAGTGTACATTAAACTTCCGTGGTTAATGATTTTCTGAAAGATTGTTACTTATAGCATCTATTTAAACAACACATTAGGGGGAATTAAATATGGTGAGAACAAGTCAAGAATATTTACAAGCATTGAAAGACGATCGTGTGATCTACATAAATGGAGAAAGAGTCAAAGATGTAGCTACACACCCTGCTTTTAAAGGAATTACAAATACGATTGCTGGTTTATATGATTTAGCGTTAGATGAATCACACAATATGATTTATAAAACGGATGATGGAACGTTAGCAAACAAAATTTATATGATTCCCAGGAGTCGTGAAGAACTGAAAGAACGCAGATTGGCCATTTCTAAATGGTCTGAAGCAACTTGTGGTTTTGTTGGCAGAAGTCCCGATCATGTCGCTAGTTTTTTAGCCTCATTCGCCAGTTCACCGGAAGTATTTGAACGAGGGAGAAAAGGTTTTGCAGAAAATGTTTTAAATTTCTATAAACATGTTCGAGATAATGATTTATATGTAACATATGTAATCATTCCACCACAAATTGATCGAAGTAAAGCAGCACATGAGCTGGAAGATAAATACCTCCCAGTAGGCGTCTATGAAGAGAAAGAGGACGGCATTGTGGTAAGAGGTTCCCAAATGCTTGGTACAGCATCTGCAGTATCGGATTACTTATTTGTTAGTTGTCTTACGCCACTACGTCCTGGTGATGAAGACTATGCTTTATCCTTTGTATTACCGATTCATGCAAAAGGGTTAAAATTTTATGCGAGACCTAGTTACGCTGACAAATCGCCAAGTACATTTGATTATCCATTATCTTCTCGTTTTGATGAGAGCGATTCCTTAGTTGTTTTTGACGATGTATTTATTCCATGGTCAGATATCTTTGTTTATAAAGATATTGATATTGTGAAGGCTCAGTTCCATGAAACACCTGCCCATGTATTAGGCAATAATCAAGCACAAATCAGATTTAGTAATAAATTGAAATTTTTAATTGGTGCTGCTCGAAAAGTTACAGCCATGAACGGTATAGATAAAATTCCTTCTGTTCAAGAAAAGTTAGGGGAACTTGCATCTATTGCAGCCTCTGTAGAAGGTAACCTATTAGCTTCAGAATATAATTGTATCATTGATAAAAATGGAGTTGCTCGACCAGATCCGCGTTTTCTTTATGGTGTAATCGGTCAACAGGATATTATCTATGCATCTACTATTCGAATTTTAAGAGAGCTTTGTGGTGGAGGTGTTTTGCAATTACCTTCCTCATACAAAGAATTGATCAATCCAGAGACGAAAGATGATATCTATCAATATATACGTTCAACAGGGGTTGGGGCTGAAGAGAGAATCAAATTATTTAAGTTAGTATGGGATATCATAGGCTCAGAGTTTGGTGGTAGACATCAACAATATGAATTGTTCTATAATGGTGCACCATTCGTGACGAAAGGCTATTCATTTAGAAATTATGGATATGAAGAGCCTGTAAAAATGGTGGAGACATTTTTAGAAAGTTATTCTCTTCCTACACAAGTGGAGGAGTTGGTTTAGGAAATCCAGATAAAAGGATGTTGAAAAAATGAAGATTGCATCAATACAGTTAGAAATTAAAGATCATGAATCTAAAAACGCTCGTATCGATCGTGTAGAAGCAATGATTGATCAATTAAAGGGACAAGATTTAATTATACTACCCGAAACATGGGCGACAGGGTACTTTGCATTTGATCGTTATGTTGATGAATCAGAAGAAATAAATGGCGATTTTGTACAACGATTTTCTTCAAAGGCAAAGGAAATCCAATCCTATCTATTTGCAGGCAGTTTCATAGAAAGAAATAACGGAAAATTCTATAACACTAGCGTTCTATTTTCACCAGAGGGTGCACTCATTGGAATCTATAGAAAAATTCACTTATTCCGTTATGGTTCACAAGAGGGGAAAATATTAACAAGAGGAAATGAAACAACTGTAGTGGATACAGACTTTGGGAAGGTAGGATTATCCACTTGTTACGATTTACGTTTTCCTGAATTGTATCGTGCAGAAGTAGATTTAGGAGCAGAATTACTTCTTGTTACGTCTGCTTGGCCACATGCCAGATTGGAACATTGGAAAATATTTAATACAGCTCGGGCATTAGAAAACCAATGTTTTTTAATTTCGAGTAATTGTGTTGGTAATACGCATGGCATCCATTTAGGTGGTCATAGTCAAGTGGTTGATCCTTGGGGAATTGTAATGGCAAGCGGAGGCGATGAAGAGACTATTGTCAAAACAGAAATTGCTCCTTCTCAAATCGCTGCTATTCGTGAAGCCTTTCCTAATTTAAAGCATCGAGTTTTAGATAGACAGGAGGAATTCAGTGGATGAATATTTTCGTTTCGGGAAAGAGCATTGAAGCTACCCCTAAACGCCTACTTATTGCCGGCTATACGGGTAAAGATCAGGCATCTGTAAAAAAACATATTGATGAATTAAGAGAGATTGGCGTACCAGCTCCACCTCAGGTTCCGATGATTTACGATGTTTCAACAAATCTTATTACGACAAGTCAATCTATTTCAGTTGTCCAAGAAAGTAGTAGTGGGGAAGCAGAAGTAATTATTATGAATGTTAAAGGGATATGGTATGTAGGACTTGGAAGTGATCACACAGATCGTGAACTTGAAAAACTGTCCATTCAAAAATCCAAACAAGTTTGCGGCAAGCCAATTTCAACACAATTTTGGTTACTAGATGATATAGAAAGCCGCTGGGATGACATTGAAATGAGAAGTTGGATGATTGTTGATGGAATTAAACAAGAGTATCAGGCTGGAACACTCGGAGAATTTTTGCAGCCTAAAGATTTACTTAAAATTATAGAAGAACGTGGTTATTATTGTGAGGATATGATGGTGTTTTGTGGAACTTTACCAATTATAACTGGAGAATTTATTTACGGCAACGGTTTTTCAGCAGAATTATATGATCGTTTAGCAGACCGAAAAATCAAATTACATTATAAGGTTCATATTTTAGCAGATGCGGAGGTAGTGTGAAATGGGAAATTCAGAAATAGAAGTGGTTATTAAACCAGAACATGAATTTGTTGATTATAAAACATTTGAGACAGCTCCTTCAAAAACTGTAAAAGGCTCCTCACAACGGATTATCGCACAAATTCCAGGTACTGAAGTAGCAACACGTATTCTAGAACTTGGTACTGGAGTAGATACATCTCCAGACGGTGTGCAAATGCATGATTTCTGGGAAGAATTATATATTATCGAAGGATCGTTAATCGACTTACGTCTGAACGAAGAATTTACAGCAGGAATGGTTGCATGTCGTCCTCCTGGAATGGAGCATGGGCCATGGCAATCACCTAATGGTTGCAAAATTTTTGAAGTTCGTTACTATGCTGATCAGGAAAAACAAGAGCATGAATTTGTTGACTTCAAGACGTTTGAGACAGTCCCTTCAAAAACTGTAGAAGGCTCTTCACAACGAATTATTGCACAAATTCCAGGTACTGAAGTAGCAACACGTATTCTAGAACTCGATGCAGGAACAGATACATCTCCAGATGGTGTGCAAATCCATGATTTCTGGGAAGAATTATACATTATTGAGGGATCGTTAATCGACTTACGTCTGAACGAAGAATTTACAGCTGGAATGGTGGCATGTCGTCCTCCTGGAATGGAACATGGACCATGGCAATCGCCAAATGGCTGTAAAATATTCGAAGTTCGTTATTACTCAAAGGTCCTATAAAATTAAGTAGATTTTGATGTTTTAGATGAGGTGATGAGTCTCATCTAAAAACCTCTGAAGCTATACAATATTTTGCGATTTTTATTGTTCATCAATGTATACACAATACAGTATGCATTGGTGATAATAGGATTTGTTTCTTTGATTACTAATTAGCTTGTAAGGAAGGTGAAGCATAGTGGAAACCATACATTTAACACATCCAATGAAAGAGCATTTTGAAATTCAAGAACCTCATGTGATGGCTTTAGGTTTTTTCGATGGTGTCCATTTAGGTCATCAATTTTTATTACAGCAAGCAAAGAAAATCGCTCATAAAAAAAATTGTAAATTATCAGTAATGACTTTTGATCCTCATCCTAGTGAGATTATCAAATGTGAAACCGATAGAAAATATTTAACCCCATTGTCTTCTAAACTAGAAGAGATGTCTCATTTCGATGTTGATAAAGTTTTTGTAATGGAATTCACAATGCTTTTCGCTTCACTTCCTGCAAGTGAATTTATTAATCAATATATAACGAATCTACATGCTACACATATTGTCGTAGGTTTTGACTTTACCTTTGGTTACAAAGCTCAAGGGAATGTAGATTATTTACGAAAGGCCCGTAAATACAATCTCTTTGATGTTACTGTGATCTCAAAAAGAATCACGAACGATCACAAGATAAGCTCAACGTTAATTCGAGAATTAATACGTGAAGGTGATGTTCAATTAGTTCCATATTACTTGGGAAAACATTATGAAATAAAAGGATTGATCAATTTTCCGAAAGATTTGACTATACAACAGAAATTAAATCGTATAGAGTTTCAAATTCAGGGGAAGTATGTTTTGCCGAAAAGAGGCTTATATAAAGTAGAAATCGCTAATAGAGATTATGCTATTCAAGGTTTTTTAAAATATTCTGGCTCTCCTAAAAACAGATTTGAACTGAGCAGTAATAAACTAGAAAGGTTGAAAGAAGTCAATCAACAAGAAATCACTGTTAAATTTTTAGATAGAGTAGCTTACATGGATAAGGTTCCTATTAAGAATTAAAGTTGATGTACAAATTTGTATTTAAAATAAAATAGTTAGGGGAATGAGATGAATGGGAAAAGAAAAATCGACTGCAAGTTCCCGAAAAGTATTATTTGCTAGTTTAGTTGGCAGTACAATTGAATTTTATGATTTCTTTCTTTATGGTACCGTAGCAGCGCTTGTTTTTAATAAATTATTTTTCCCAAGCCATGATCCATACGTAAGTTTGTTACTTGCTTATGCTTCTTTTGGTGTTACGTTTTTTATTCGACCTCTCGGTGGCCTCATTTTTAGTCATATGGGCGATAAATTTGGTAGGAAAAACACCCTTGTCGTTTCACTTCTGTTAATGGGAATTTCAACAGTATGTATAGGTTTGTTACCAACATATAGTACAATCGGAATTTTTGCCCCTATTCTACTTGTGTTCTTAAGACTCCTTCAAGGTATTGCTGTTGGTGGGGAATGGGGAGGAGCTGTTCTCTTAGCTGTTGAAAATGCACCAAAAGAAAAACGAGGGTTCTATGGTAGTTTCCCTGCGATGGGAATCCCTCTTGGCATGTTACTTGGAACAACTGCTATTTCAATTGTAAGTTTACTTCCAGAAGAACAGTTTCTTTCATGGGGCTGGAGACTTCCTTTTCTACTAAGTGCAGCTCTAGTGATTACTGGTTTGTGGATACGTCGTGGCATCGAGGAAACTTCGGCATTTAGTGAAGAAAAACAAAAAGGCAATGTTGTGAAAGTTCCTCTTGTTGAGACTTTACGTTATCATTGGAAAGCTGTTTTAATTTCATTGGGTGCAAAATGTGTGGAAGTGGGTCCATTCTATATTTTCACCACATTTTTTATCTCCTATGCGACAGATAACATTGGTTTCTCGCGGACTACAGCATTAAACATCATTACTGTGGCAACCATTGTGACGACATTGTGTATACCAATCATGGGAAAATTATCTGATTTATGGGGCCGTAAACGTCTTTTCATGACCGGAGCAGCTGGAATTGCGTTATTCTCTTTTCCTTACTATTATTTATTATCAACAGCATCAACATTTTGGGTTTATGCCGCTTCTATTATCGGTTTAGGCATTCTTTGGTCTTCCATTGCAAGTATTATTGGAACAATGTTTACAGAAATGTTTAGTACCAATGTTGGATATACGGGAATTACACTGGGTTATCAAGCAGGGTCAGCATTGTTTGGAGGAACCGCTCCCATGATAGCTACAGTTTTACTAAGTACTTACAATAACTCATGGATTCCACTAGCTATTTTTATTGCGATTCTTTCTGTGGCTTCATTTATCTCTGTAACATTTTTACGCAAAGTGCAAGTCACGGAAGAAAGCCTAATAGATCAATCATCACCTCAGGAAGAGCTGGTTGTTAAATAGAAGATTAAAAGTATTTATTAATAAGTCTGAATATTTAAATAATAATTCTTGGAAATTACTATTTCTGATTTCCAAGGGGGTTAAACACTATCTAAAATACTTATAATTTAAGGAGGAAGTAACATGATGGATGATAGAACTTTTAGAAACGCAATGGGTAAATTTGCTACTGGGGTAACAGTAATTACGACAGTGATTGAAGGAGAAGCACACGGTATGACAGCAAACGCATTTATGTCTGTTTCGCTCGACCCTAAATTAGTATTAATATCTATTGGCGAAAAAGCTAGAATGCTGGATAAAATTAATACTTCGGGCAAATTTGCTGTGAATATATTATCAGAGGAACAAAAGGAACTATCCATGCATTTTGCAGGACAAATTAAAGAAGAGCGCGAAGTAGAATTTGACTGGGTTAATGAGCTACCAGTATTAAAAAATGCATTAGCAAATATTGTATGTAATGTTCATAGCAAACAAATTGCGGGAGACCATACACTCTTTATTGGAGAAGTAACCGATATCGCGATGAGCGATGGATCACCACTTGCATTCTTTGAAGGCAAATATAGCGAAGTTAGTCAGCCAATAAGCTTATAAGCACTGGCTAAACATTTTCTAATAAAAATCGAAACCGTCGTTTGAGCATTATTTGTTCGAATGATGGTTTTGTTTATACATAGACTTTTTATTTGATTTCATCGTTATAAGACTATCCATTTTTATTAAAGATTCATATACTACAAACAGCCATTTAAAAAAGAACGAAAGCCTACTTTGGGAGGTTATACGATGAAGTTATCAATCAATTGTTCAGAAACCGTAAGTGACACCCAATCTGCTGTATGCGGAGCAATCACTAATACTCTACTCGCACCTCAAATCATTTGTTCCAATGAAACATTTTTTATTAATCTAAACACCTTACTAAACTTTGCTTGTGAACCAAATACAGCTGGCGGCCTAAGTATAGATGAAATATTTGCGGTAATCACAACTGGTAATGCTACTTTTACTGGCAATATAATTCCAGGTGAATTCCAAGCTGTGGTTAATACAGTACCACCAAATAGTATATTTTTATCGTACTCAGATGCGATTATTGACTTTCAGCCGACGCAATCAGGACAATCAATAATTAAATTATTTGATCCCTTTGTTGGACTTGAAGTAGCTGCATCATCAACCCTGGTCGAACAACCGATTATTGTTGAATTATTTGTAGTTGGTCAAACATTTATTGGACCCGGTTGCACTTGTGGGCCAAACTTTGACGGATATGCGTCTAATCTTAGGTTGGAGCTTGTATTAGTTCCTGCAACACATCCATGTTGTACAACTTGTCCTTTACTGTTAGATATTGTCTTGTCTAAAAATGTACAAGTACAATCTAAAGAGGTATTAAAAATTCAAGGGACCCTTTGTGAACCACGGAATGAACTTCGAAAGCGTCAAAAATTAAATGAACATTATCTAAAAGATAATAACCATTTCGAATGTATTCAAGCACAGTGTGTGCATGATTGGGTCGTTTTTTGTACGGAACATCAAAGAAAGGTTCCAATTCCGGAAAATTGTAATAGGCAAATTCTCAAATGTCGGAGAGCTGGCGAAGAACTAACGATCCTTTGTAAAACAATTCCAAATACTTGCAGCTTTACTGTTTTGGATAACGACATAAAACCTTTGTCTGGAATTCATGCAGGGAAGTTGGTTCCAATTCGATTCACTATCAATATACGCATTCAATACTACTGTAACGGGGAATCTCTTTGTCACTTTGATGTACCCATTACGACGGTGGATGAGATTGTTCTTTGTTTTCCAGAAGGTACTTTTATTAAAGCTGAAATTTCTGATGTCATATCTACAATCGTAGGAGAAAACGGCTAAAGTTCCTCAGTATTAAAAGTACACAATATGGAGACTATTAACTGACAATAAAGTTGTTAACTCTTATTTGATTAACGATGTAAAATAGTTGAATAAGAGTTGCAACAGCCATAAGATACAAAGCGACTAATTACAAATGGGGTGACAGGAAGCAATGAAAAAGATAAATATAGTCTCTGTTCTATTAACGGATTACAATCTTGAAGGATACGTAAATGAAATAGACAGTCTGGTTTTAGTTTTTAGGAAATAGTAAGGAAAGGTTTCAAATGGAAATTATGAAAAAATCATATAAACAATATAAAAAAGTAATAAGGTAAGTAAGAATACTAAGTTTTATTCACCTAAAAAATAAAGCAATACAACGTCTATGGAAACATTTAAATCAAAATAATTATCTAGCGGAAGTAGAGGCTAGTGGTTTAACTAGATTAGAACATTAGTGTTTTAATTTAAGATGAAAAATATCCTGTTTTTCAGCGCCCACTTTGACGCAGAGATACTATTAAACTCACTAACTTTTCGTTCAAAGAGAATCCTATGAGGTTAAAGAATTTTTCTGTAACTAAATATGACTAATATGAAACAATGGCACTGAGCATTATTTCACTCTCATTTCTTTTACACATAATAAAACTTTGAACTATACCAGCTAATAGTTAATCATAATTTTTAAAATTTAACGCTCCTCTGAAAATGGATTGCTTGATTGCTATAATTATGGACGTTTTTATTCAATCCAAAGGCTGATAAAATCACATCATACTACAAGTAGGAGTGATAACCATGGTTAAGGTACGTTACAAAGTAAGAGAAGTGTTGGACAAGAACAAAATAGATACATTTTTGCAGCAAGCTCGCATTGGGCATCTAGGTATGGTTGACGGTCATTTGCCATATGTTATCCCACTTAATTTTGTGTGGACAAATGGGGTGCTTTATTTCCATGGAGCCACTGGCGGGAGACGAAATCAAGTGATGGAAGAGAATCCAGAGGTCTGCTTTACAGTTTGCGAAGAATATGGAACGATTACTAATCCAGTACCCGCTAAAACGGACACCGCTTATATGAGTGTCATGGTTTTTGGTAAGGCTCAACCTATCGTCGATCTAAATGAAGCGACACATATGTTGCAAGAAATGATAAATAAATATGTACCTGGTTACTATAACCGTCCCTTATCCCAGCAACATGTGGACAAATATCGATCAGCCGTTTTCGGAGGGCCGGTTCAAGTTTACCGAATTGTTCCACAACATATTACCGCGAAAGAAAATCCAATTGCACTAGGGGAAATGTTCAATATTGAAAAAATCCCACATACATAGTACTGGTTTTCAAAACTTGTTAAATCAAATCACTTTAAGCACCACTAATCCTAGTTATCTAGGGTTAGTGGTTTTTTAGTGTACCTACTTTATGGACTGTTAAAATTCGCATTTTTGGATGTTTTTTATCAATCCGTAATACGTTATGCTAAGATCGTTCAATAAGAAAGGCGGTTTTTAAAATAAATACGATGAAATCAATAGAAGCCTTTGAAATAGCAAAAAAGCTTATGCCTGGTGGCGTAAACAGCCCAGTAAGAGCATTTCAATCGGTTGGGATGAAGCCCATTTTTATTAGCCATGGGAAAGGCTCGAAAATCTATGATATTGATGGCAATAGCTATATAGATTATGTTCTTTCCTGGGGACCATTAATTCATGGACATGCAGATAAGGAGGTTTTAGGTGCACTTCTTGAAGCCATTCATAGTGGGACAAGTTTTGGATTGCCAACTTTACAAGAAAATAAGCTAGCTGAATTAATAACTACTCGTATTCCTTCCATAGAGAAGATTCGAATGGTTAACTCAGGTACAGAAGCGACAATGAGCGCCATTAGACTAGCTAGAGGCTTTACTGGCAAAAACATGATTGTGAAATTTGATGGAAACTATCATGGACACAGTGATCATCTATTAGTAAAGGCAGGTTCAGGAATTGCTACATTAGGCCTCCCTGATAGTCTAGGTGTACCTTTAGAAATAACTAAAAATACAATATCCATTCCCTATAACAATATCGAAGTCTTGAAGAAAATATTTGATAAATATGGCTCACAAATTGCAGCCGTTATAGTAGAACCATTTGCAGGCAATATGGGAGGAATACCAGCTAATCCTGAATTTCTTCAAGCGATACGCTCTTTCACTACAAAATATGGTGGGCTATTTATACTTGATGAGGTCATGACTGGCTTTCGGATAGATTATCATTCTGCTCAGGGGCTTTATAACATAAAACCAGACTTAACTTGTTTAGGTAAGATCATTGGTGGGGGGATGCCTGTTGGCGCATATGGTGGAAGAAAAGAGATTATGAATCAAATCGCTCCTGAAGGGAATATTTATCAGGCTGGAACCTTATCAGGTAATCCAATAGCGATGGTAGCGGGGTATACGACAATAAATAAATTAAATCTTGACAGTTACGAGTATATAGAAAAGTTATCTAATAGGCTTATTCAAGGCTTATCCAAAGTAGCTCATAACTATAATATTCCCCTTAAAACAACAAAAGCTGGGACAATGATTGGATACGCATTCATCGATCATCCTTTACAAGATTTTGATGATGCTCAAAAAATAGATTCCGAGATGTTTTGTCGTTTTTATAGGGAAATGCTTAAACAGGGTATACTTTTACCTCCGTCTCAATATGAAAGCATATTTATATCGACTGCCCATTCCATACATGATATTGATAGAACGATTCATGCTGCAGAAGTAGCATTTAAAAGAATAATAGCATTTGTTTAGATGAAGCAAAGTATACTAAAACCATCCTATTCCTATAAAATTATCGATTTGATAGTATAATAATGATTGACTGTACGAAACTATTAATTTTCACTTAATTTAACAATCTTTATTCTAATTGGAAGTGAATTGAATGTTAAAAGTTAACCGAGACGATAAAAATCCTATATGGCAGCAGTTACTTGACCAAGCTATTCATCATATTACAACAGGAAAATGGCCACCAGGGGAGTTGCTTCCTCCATCCCGAGAACTCGCCTTATTAGTAGGTGTTTCACGCTCAACTATACAAATTGTTTATGAGGAATTATTTAGTCGTGGATATACCGTGACAAATTGGCGTGGTGGAACAAGGGTAAGTGAATGGGGATATAAAAAGAACTCGTCAGAAGAGGTCATTCTTCAGGGACCATCTACGCCAGTATTACCTTTATTAAACGCGGCAGTTGATGAGTTAAACAGTTGGTTTAGAGGTAAAGCAAATCAAAACGTTGCAATCGATTTTTGCCCCCATGAGCCGTATTTGGACGAGCATTTCCGAAAAAAATGGAGACAATCTTTTTTACAGGCTTCAGCAGAAACAGACCTGACCAATTGGGGTTATGGCGATGCCTACGGTTTTACACCGCTACGTGAACAAATTCAACGTTACCTGACATTTGAAAGAGGTGTACATGTAGATATTGACCAAATCATCTTAACCTCTGGCGCACAGCATAGCATCGATCTGATTGCCCAAGCTCTTTTAAAGGAAGGAGAAACAGTTTCTGTTGAAGATCCTGGATTTCCTGCTGCCTGGATGACCATGAAATATCGGCGCATGAATGTTATTGCTGTGCCTGTTGACGAGTACGGAATACAAGTGGATTCTATTCATCCACAAACCAAGCTCGTTTTTGTTACACCTTCTCACCAATGTGCAGTTGGTGTCATTATGTCTGAGCCACGCCGACAACAATTGCTGCAAAAATCTGTGAAAGATCAATTTTGGATTGTAGAAGATGATTATGATGGTGAATTTAGGTATCGGGGTGGCCCGCTTCCTACCTTGTTTAGCCAACAACCCCAAAACACATTATATATGATGAGTTTTTCTAAAATGGTTGCTCCTGGCATACGAATTTCGGCTGTCATTGGTCCAAAAGATGCCATTCGCCAACTTGCGCAAGTACAACAATTAACTTATCGACATCTCCCAATTATGGAGCAATTAACACTTGCTCATTTTATTGAGCACGGTCATTTTATGCGTCACATGAGGAGAGCAAGAAATGTCTATCGACGTAGACATGAAGCTATGACGAAGGCAATCATAGCGTCAGGACTAGCGGAACGTTTCAAGCTAAGTGGCATTGAAACGGGCTTGCATATGCTTCTTGAAGCGGAAGAATCGTTTGATGAAGAAGCAATGACGAGCCTCGCACTCGAAAAGGGGATACGTGTTTATCCACTTAGTAAGTATTGCTTAGAAAATAATCGAAAAGGATGGGTACTCGGATTTGCTAAAATGGATGAGTTAGCAATTGAGGAAGGTATTTTTCGTCTCGCAAAAATCCTCTTGCAAGAAACGTAATCATTAGCGGGTCATAAAGGAAATTATTATAGAAATGGGGTGGAGTGATACTATGCCATACATTCACGAGTTTGGAATCATTTCTTGTATAACTTTCTAAGGTTTTTAGTAAAAAATACATCACGTTGAAACATTCGCCCACAACACAAATAGACCGTTTAAAAGTCTCGTCTATTGGGGAATAACCTTGACACCACCGAGCTTTCATAGACAATTTTTAAATATGGTGAGTGAAGCCAATGTCGAATATCAATCAGCAGAACTTGAAGAATTAATCAAAAAAATTGCTGAGGCAATAAAACAAGATAAATGGATGATTCATTATAGTGTTTCATTTTTCCAATACATACAGGTAAGGGGAAGAGGCGATTGTTCAATAAGAGCAATCGCTTCTTAACATACCCTTTTTAAAATCATATTAAATTATTAAACTGTATGTTGTTATCACTTGGTATCTTAGTAATAAGGGTGATTTATTTTATTAAATCCGAAACGACCTGACCAATTAAGAACAAAAAATGATTGGTAATATAATTTGAACCCATCTTGTTTGGATGTACGGAATAATCTTTAAGCCTAAGAAAGAGCCAACAATATAGCCAATTGAAACAGGAATAGCAATTCCCCAATTAACAATGCCAGTAAAATAATAAAAGAGAAAGTGTCTGTTCAGCAAGCAGATATTCAGCAAAGTTTATATATTTGCTCGCGGAAATCCGATCTAATCGAACAACCATTTATACACTTTTTAAAAACTCATTCTTAAGCTAACCTTTAAAATCGTGAACACGTACAATGCTGTTTTGGTTGACTCTATTTAATCAATAAGGTATGTAGAGTGAGATATATAGTTGGGAGTAATTATTGGTGAAAATCCGTAAAGAGAATAAAAACGTATGTTAATATTCGAGAATTAATTAATCGTTCGTGTTTTTAACGGTGAAATGCGAATCATCCACTGGCTAGACACTTTTACTTTTGCGTAAAAAACGAACATTATAGATAAAGCTTTGTTAATGAAATGATTAGGAGGAAATACTTTACGAAAACTAGTAGTCAGTTTGTACGATGAGCAATAGATTCAACTGTTTCTGGAAGAGGCTGAAAAACTGAATTTTATATTTAAAAATGAAATCATAGACATCTATCAGGTATTATGTTCGATGACTATCATTTAATTAATTATCATGTACAGAAGGAAGATGCCCAAACCATACTTCAAAATGCGTCAGCTATTTTCTTGTTAGGTGGAGATACTCTTAAACAGAATGAGTTTTTGATAGACTATGAATTGACGGATTTGATTAAAAAAAGCACAGCTGTTGTAATGGGGGCAAGCGCAGGAACAATCAATATGTCCGCTAAATGGTTATGCTCGAAAAACTTTGGTTATCCAGTTGAAAAAAGCTTTTTATACGAAGGAATCGGTCTTGACAATTTTTCCGTCCTGTCGCATTTTGATCTTGAAAATAACATGGAGTTGGTGCAAGATGAGCTGTCTCCTTTATCGAAAGACATAGATATTTATACGTCGAACAAAGATTGCGCTGTACGTGTAAAGAGAGGCAACATCGACATTTTAGGCAATGTCTATTTAATTTCCCACTCCAAAATTCAGAAATTGGATGAGACGCTCTAGCTGTGGTGAATAGCTAGAGCGTGTTTGGATCAATCTTTTTTCCAAAACACGCTCTTGTCTTTTTTTAAAGTATCAATTTGATCAAATCTTGGCAATAAAAGGTTTAGGCTTTTTCATGAAGTGTACTTTTTGTTCGCTCATTAATTAGGTTAAGAAGTGTAATGATTTTCTGAAAATCTTCAATGGTGAATCTTTCTAAATCCTTTAAGTAATTGCCAAACTCTTCTTTATCGAGTTTTTTATGATATTCATATACCAGTTGACCTTTTGGTGTCAATTCAATCGTTAATTCTCGATAATTGTCAGGATTTCTATATTTAAATGCTAATTCTTTTTTTATTAATTTATCCATCATTTGAGAAACTGCACTTTTTGTACGGTGTGTGATTTCTGCAATTTCAGTAGTATTTGTTTTGATTTTATCACCTATTAAATTGAGTGTGTGAGCCTCTATCATATATAGTTCATCTTCCGTACCGTACTTTCTCGGGATACTTTCATAGGTACTAATGGATCGAGATGTTTCAAAAAGTGTCTCCATTAGCTCATAAAAGATTTCTTCTTTCTCCACAGATCATTCCCCCTTAGTAAACAAACATCCCTTTATTTTAACATATTCATAAATAATTTCCTTCAATTAATCATGAAGCTTCAACAACCAATCAATTTTTGTGAAGGGGATCAAACATCCCAATTTTAATTTTTGGAAAATTCTATTTTCTTATTGACGATTTTACAGTTAAGGTGCTAAACTGATGAAAATAATTGCTCAGGTACGGAAAAAACGTATTTTCGAGCAATGACGAGGAAGGGGGATGAGAGAAAGAATGATATATGATTTTGATGAAATAATTAGTCGACGTCGTACTTATTCGTTAAAGTGGGACGGGGAAGAATTAATTAAAGACATCGGTTATACAGAAAGATATGATTATGAAACGATTCCATTATTTACAGCTGATATGGATTTACCCGTCATGCAGCCTTTGATAGATGCACTTCATCAAACGGTTGATCATCGAATCTTTGGGTATTCTATTTTTCCGAATGAGTACTTTGAATCCATTCAGCATTGGTTTAAAAAAAGGCATGATTGGGTGATCAAAAGAGAGGAAATCGTATATAGTCCTGGAACGGTTCATGCTTTGAATATAGCTGTACAAGCATTTACTAAGCCTGGGGAAGGAATCATTATACAACGGCCAGTTTATCCACCGTTCACTACTGCGATAGAGCGTAATGGTAGAATTGTTCAAAATAACGCAATGAAATGTGAATCAGATGGATCTTTTTCAATTGATTTCGTAGATTTTGAAGAGAAAGCAAAGGATAAAAACACAACCATGTTTATTCTTTGTAATCCACATAATCCAACTGGAAATATATTCACCAATAAAGAATTGAAAAGGCTTTCAAAAATTTGCGAGGAACATAATGTAATCATTGTGGCAGATGAAATCCACGGTGACTTAATTAGGAAAAATAAAAGATTTACACCAATCTGTAAGGTTGTAGAAAATACTGATCATATTGTCACTTGTACAGCCATTAACAAAACATTTAATGTTGCGGGTCTTCATTGTACAAATGTCATCATTTCCAACCCCGAACGCAGAAAAACCTTTAATGACATAATGGGGATGCAGTTACCGTCACCGTTTACCATTGCAGCTCTTATAGCCGTCTATAACGAGGGAGATGAATGGTTGGAACAAGTTACGCAATATATTGACGGCACAATGGAGTTTGTAAAAAGCTTTTTAGCTGAAAACATGCCTACAGTTAAAGTAAGAATTCCAGACGGCACATATGTGATGTGGATGGACTTTAATGGATATGGTCTTTCCGATCGAGAGATTCATCATCGTATCTATAATAAAGCGAATGTTCTACTAGAAGATGGATGGATGTTCGGAAAAGAAGGGGAAGGTTTTCAAAGAATTTGTGTCCCTTCGCCAAGACCACTTATAAAGCAAGCACTTGAACGGATTGCTGTTGAATTTCAGGATTTGGAATAGAATAATCCATTAAAATAGGGGTGTATAAAATGACAACAATCGAGTTTGAACTTAATGCTTTAAAGGCTGCAGAAGAAATCGAAGGCTATGTCATTAATATAAGAAGAGATCTTCACAAGCATCCGGAGATTGGGTTACAGGAAATACGGACTATTAAAGTAGTTACAGAGGAATTAACTAAAATGGGCATTGATTACGAGATCGTCCCGAATGGTGGAATTATTGGATTTATTCATGGGGAACAACCAGGGAAAACATTGATACTTAGAGCTGATTTAGACGCACTTCCGATGAAAGAAAACGAAAATAATTTAAAAATGAAAAAAATAGTCGTTTCTAGTACTAGTCAAGCTGCTCATACTTGTGGTCATGATGGACATACAGCAATGCTTCTAGGGGCAGCGAAGATTTTGGTTCAACATAAAGATAAGGTAAAAGGAAAAGTACTTCTTGCTTTTGAGCAAGGAGAAGAAATGGGCGGAGGCATTTACAATCTTTTAACACGCTTATATGAATTAGGGGCTGACGGCATTTGGGGCATCCATTTAAAATCTGATATTCCAACAGGGAAAATATCTGTTGAACCAGGACCAAGAATGGCTGCTTCCTTTAGTTTTAATGTGCTATTGAAAGGAAAAAGTGGACATGGCTCCAGACCAGATTTATCGGTGGCTCCATTAGATTGCTTTACGGATTTTTACAGCAATTTAAAAGCTATGAGAATAAATACTTTAGATCCTTTTAAAACTATTACCTATTCTATTGGCATGATTCATTCCGGTTCTGCCGTAAATATCATTCCAGAAAGCTTACAATTCTCAGGAACTGCCAGATATTTAGATGATGATCAAGGTTCACATGCTGCAAGCGAATTTAAACGAATCCTAGAAAAAGTTTGCGACCTACATCGTTGCACATATGAATTTATTACAGAGCCCATTGAATCGGATTTATTTGTTTACAACCAAAACGATTGCGCACTCATTGCATCACTTGCTGTAGAAAAGGCATTAGGTGCAAATACGTTATATTCTTCACCAGCATGGATGGGCTCAGAATCCTTTGCGTTTTATGAAAAATACTTTCCAGGTGTATTTGCCTTCGTTGGAATAAAAAATCTTGAAAAAGGGGTTGGGGCAGAGCATCATAATGATTTCTTCGATCTAGATGAAGATGCTCTCAAGCTAGGTGTAGCTTCCACTGTACAATACACCATTGATTTTCTAAATAATGAACATCAAATCGTATTTGCGGCTGACAAAAGGGATGTCAAAAGCTTGTTTATTGATAATGGATTTGCCCAATTAATAAAACAATAGGCCATCTTATAAAAGAAGGAGATAGATAAAATGACTCGAAAAAGACTTTGTTATTTACTATCATTCATTGCATACTTTGGAATGCCTTTGGGAGTTCCCTTTATTAAAAGTACCGAACCTTATATCTTGGGACTTCCGCTTTTGTTATTTTGGATGGTTCTTTGGATTTTATTAGGGACAGGTATCATGCTTTTAGTACATCGCTTAAATCCAGACGTCAAAGCAGAGGTGGAGTAACATGACAATATCTATTGGTATTATTGCTGTGTTTTTAGGAATTGCATTAATTTTAGGCATTATGGCGAGTAGAGGGAAGGATATGAGTCTAGAGCAATGGAGTGTTGGCGGTCGAGGTTTTGGCTCTATTTTCATTTTCTTGCTAATGGCCGGAGAAATTTATACTACAAGTGCATTTTTAGGGATAAGTGGTTGGATGTATGGAAAAGGTGGAGCAGCATTCTACAACATCATGATGCTGAACTATGTCATTGCTTACTGGTTAACGCCAAAAATATGGAGCTATGGAAAGAAACATAATTTACTTTCTCAATCTGATTTTTTTGAGAAGGCATATAAAAGTAAAGCGCTTGGAATGGTTGTAGCAATAGTCGGTTTGGCGGCTTTAATTCCTTATTTAATCATTCAATTGAAAGGTCTTGGCATTATTGTTTCTGAAGCTTCTTATGGAGCCATTGACTCCAAAATCACGATTTGGATTGGAACCATTGCGATGATTGTCTATGTTATGGTTTCAGGTATTCATGGCTCAGCTTGGACAGCAGTCATTAAAGACTTCCTTATACTTGGTGTTGTTTTATTTCTAGGAATCTACTTACCATTTCATTATTATGGTGGTATTCAACCAATGTGGGAAGCTATTGAAGCCACAAATCCAGGGTTCTTAACGCTTCCAGACTCAGGTTTAAGTGCGTCTTGGTATGTTTCAACAATGATGCTGACATCATTAGGATTTTATATGTGGCCCCACACCTTTGTTGCTACTTTTTCAGCTAAAAGTGGAAATGCCCTAAGAAGAAATGCGATTATTCTACCTATCTATGCATTATTTATATTATTTGTCCTATTTACCGGAGCAGCAGCTATTCTACAAGTCCCGAATTTATCGGGAGGCGATGTTGATTTAGCATTATTCAAAATTTCCACACAAACGTTTAGCCCAGTAATAGTAGGCTTTATTGGAGCAGCAGGGCTGTTAACGGCAATTGTTCCAGGCTCATTAATTTTGATGTCTGCAGCTACACTTTTTGCAAAAAATATAATAAAGCCGTTTCGTCCTCAAATTACGGATCGACAAATTGGTATTATTGCTCGTTATACGGTTCCATTGGTTGCCCTAATTGCCCTTTATTTTACTTTTAGTGGTGGTGGTGCTATAACTCTATTATTCTTAATGGGATATGGATTAGTTACACAATTTGCACCTGCTGTTGTTTGTAGTTTCATGAAAAAAAATCCACTGTCGTTACAAGGTGTGTTCGCTGGGATAATTGTTGGCGTTATGATTGTAGGTTGGCAAGCCGCTACAGGCGCAAATCTAAGTACCCTTTTCCCGAATTGGCCAACATTTATACAAGATATCAACATTGGGTTCCTTGCATTAGGCGTTAATATTGTAGTGAGTTTAGCAGTTAGTGCATTTACAAGAAAACTTTTCATAAAGCATGATGGGGCTTCCAACGAGGAAATCGTGGAGAGTTTACCATAGTAACACATTGATATTATTGATGAATTGTAGGATAGATTTACATTTATAATAGAGCCTGTAATTATATGAAAGATAATAGAGCCTGTGATTATATGAAAGCTCGCAAAGAATAGTTGAAAAGAGCATGTTTTGATTCATTTGTTTCAAAGCATGCTCTTTATAATTGTTCTCATCTTAAACTTATTCAGTAAAGGACACGCCATAAATAAAAGGTAGCGTAGGATTCCCAGTTTTTCCACGGTATCGATAATTCCATGATTTCATCTTTTGTCGGCTTTCGATTCATATTTTGTAATAGTTTTATCGAATTAATAAGTCCTACATCATCGATTGGAAAGGCTGTTTGGAACCTGAGGCAGCGCATTAAAACATAATTGGCTGTCCAAGGGCCGATTCCTCGTATTTTCATTAAGCTTTTTTCAGCATCTTTAAAGTCCATTTCCATTAATTTTTCCCTCGATAATTCTCCACCTGCCATTAATTTCGCAATGCCAATGATATATTCACTTTTTTTCACCGTCATTTTAATATTTGCTAGGCCAGCAGGGGTTAATTGTGCAATTCGTTCGTATGAAGGGAACACCCAATATTTTTTACCATTCCATTCAATGAAATCGCCAAATTTTTCTACAAATTGCCTCTTTAAGGTGTACGCGAAGGCTAAGTTAATTTGTTGGCCTAAAACTCCCCAGCATAAAGCTTCAAATAAGTCGGGAATGCCGATTACTCGTAATCCATAAAATTTTTGGACAGGTATTTTAAGTAATGGGTCTGCTTTTGCCATTTCATAAAATGACGTTAAATCATTATCGAGATCAAACCATTCATGAATATATGTTACAATTTCTTGCCGCTTCCACTTTTCAATAGGTTTAGAATCATTTAGGAATTGAATCACCATTTGTTTATTATTGATTATGCTTATTTGTACTAAGGATTGAATTTTCCCAATTGTTATAACTTTTGTCATAATATTGTTCTCTATTTCGTACATGCATTCATTTTTTTCCCTTGTTAAATAACCTAGGTTAGCATTCATGTCGAAAATTGTAGGTAATGTAATAACAATATCATCATTGACTTCATACCATGTCACTTTTCATTCTCCTCGTCCTATTAAGAGTAATTTTACTTTATCACATCATAGCCCTTACTAATTTTGTTATCTTGCTCTTATATTCTTAACTCCTTATTTTTTTCTATTTATTTATCAGGTTATAGTGTTAATATGACGAGATATCGATATGGGGAAAGGTACCAACCATCTATCAAATGGTTTATAAATGAATGTGACAGTATTTTTCGGAAGATGCACTTTTCAATAGCGAAAAAAGTTACGAACCCTAGCGTGGATATTCATGTTGAAAGTAAAAAATTATGAATAAAGGGGTTTATGATCTACATTTGTTGACTTCTCGATTTCTCTTTCTTTGCTGCTTAAATTTTCCCATAGAAAAACAGCACCTCCAATTGTTAGTATGTGTCTAACAATCGGGACGCAGCACCAACCAGCTTCAGGTTCCTTAATCTCTTTTTATTGTATCTTAGACATGGATATTATAAGACCAATTCTTTATATTCCTCGTATATTTATATAGAATGCAGATATTGGATGTCACCATGATTTTGAATACATTTTCTATTTAAGTGAATCAATCGTTTTAAAAATTCTTGAATACAACTCTTGTATGTTCGAATTGTTCTCTTTATGATCGATAAGCTCATACCTCCAAGTTTCATACTTGATTTCTTTATCAGTTGAGGTATTTAAATAACCAGTTGCATAACTCAAGGGTTGGATGTCAATAAATGTATCATAATCCACTCCCTCATTGACAAAAGGAATGTGAGCCTTAGTTGATTGCATAAAGAACGTCGGAATTTCTAATTCATTATAAACAGTAACGTATTGGTCATCATCTGCTTCTGAAAGAAATTCTTTAGTTATAATTACAGCGTCTAAGTCGTGTGAAATTTTTTGTGTGTTTCCTTTCAAATCATCAAAAGTTATTTTTTCAAAGACAACTTTTTCCTCACTAAAATCAGGAAATGGACCGATAATCCCGACTTTTAAATCATTCCCATTATACATTTGGTTATTTGATATGTTAGTATCACAGCCGACTATTATCAAAAGAGTAGCTAGCGTAATAATAGAAAGTATTTTTTTCATGGACCAGCCTCCGATAATGGTGAAAAATGGGTTAATAACCTAAAACATCACGTTTTGTTAGACCTGTTGTTAATGATGCATAAAAACTACTTGAAGAAGCAACAGAGTAGGATGCAGTGAAAATGTTTCCAACTCCTATTGTACCAGTATGAGTGGTTGAAGTTGAATTATAAAAATTTCCATTGATTAGGAATAAGAAATGTCCATTATGAAGTTCCACTTTGATTGTGCCTGAAAAAGAGATTGGATTAGCTACAAATTCTTGTAAAAGCGGTGCTTGGTTTGTATTAATATATTTTGGTGTGCCGCCTGAGCTACATATCTGTACATATACTTGTAAGAGGGGTCTGTAAGTTTTTCCGAAAATCGGGATTTCCGTATTTGTTCCAAACCATGAACAGGACTCTGCCTTTGGAGAAAAGGTATCAAGTTTGTTATATTCAGCTAATTTAGAGTAAGCTTCTTGAATTGTAACGCTTTTTATTTTTGCATATTGCTCAGCTACCTGTTGGTCTGATAATTCAACAGTAAACTCTTTATTTGAGTTAAGTAGGTCTTCCAATTCCTTTGAGTTAAGTGTTGTTCCATCTATTATCTCTAATGTTTTACTATCAACCCTTTCCGTAGCTTTTACTTCAGAACCAAAGAAAGATAAAAACAAAACGAATCCTAGAAAATAAATCAATGTTTTTCTCAAAAAAATCCCTCCATTTTTTGATGATTAATCTATTCAACCTAAATATATATATAATAGAAAATACTGTCAATACATCTCTTGCTTATTGAAGAAGAGTGCATAAAGATATCTATGCTTTTCCGTATTTTTTAAAGAAGAGATTCAGTGATGTTTTATTATTTATTACGCTTACCTATACTAAGGTCCAAATTTCCCCATTGGCTATAGCTTTTGTCATGATATCTTTCTCTATTTCATATATGCATTCAATTTCCCCCTTGTTAGATCGCCTAGGTTTGCAATCATATCGAAAATTGTAGGTAATGTAATAACAATCACACCATAGCCCTTACTAATTTTGATATCTTGCTCTTACATTCTCAACTCCTTATTTTTTTCTATTTATGAGGTTATAGTGTTAGTTATCAGGAATGTAAAGGAGGGTATAAAAATGGTCCAACATATAAAAACACGTGTTGAGAGCTTAGATTGGGAGACCATTCAACATGAATTAGATGAGCAAGGATTTGCAAAGCTTCCTGTGATTTTAACAAAGGAGGAGTGTGAATTCTTCATAGACATGTATGGTGTGGAAGAGTCATACAGAACGACAATCAATATGACGAGATATCGCTTTGGGAATGGGGAGTACAAATATTTTTCTTATCCATTACCTGACATCATCCAACATTTAAGAGAGGCTTTTTATTTGGCATTAGCAAAAACAGCTAATCGGTGGCTGAGCTATTTAAAGAAGACAGAACAGTATCCAGAACAACTTCAAGATTTTTTGAACACCTGTGAAGAGTATAATCAAACGAGACCAACACCTTTACTATTAAAGTATGAAACAGGCGGATTTAATTGTTTACATCAAGATTTATATGGTGATATATTTTTCCCGTTTCAAGTAGTATTTTTATTAAATCAACGAGATCAAGACTTTTGTGGTGGTGAATCTCTATTAGTGGAACAAATTCCGCGTGCTCAGAGTAGAGGGCATGTCATTACTTTAGAACAAGGCAGTGCGCTAATCTTTCCTACTCACCATCGACCTGTTTTAGGTAAAAAAGGATATTACAAAAATACGGTTCGTCACGGAGTAAGCACAGTTACTGCTGGAGAACGCTACGGACTTGGAATCATTTTTCACGATTCTAAGTAAAAATTAAACTTCAATATCTTGCTATTCTATTCCTAGAATTGTCCATTCTGAATTTATAGAGAGTATATTGTAAGGAGAGGTGAGATAAATGTCGGATAGTATCGATAACGGACATCGAGAGAGCCATCATCCTAGAATGATAAATGAAGTAGAAATGATAACAGAGGAAAAGTGGCAAGCCATTATAAATAATGATGCAGCGTACAATAACCAATTTTTCTACGCTGTAAGGTCGACAGGGATATTTTGTAAACCATCCTGTAAATCTCGCGTTCCGAAAAAAGAAAATGTATGCATTTTTTCAAACGCAGAACAAGCCCTCCAAGCAAATTTTCGCCCTTGTAAACGTTGCAAGCCCACTAATGAAAATCTGCCTGATAGCGAGTGGGTGGATGTAATTACGGAATACATTGATAAAAATTTCACAGAAAAATTAACGCTAGAATCGTTAGCAAATATTTGTCATGGAAGTCCGTATCATATGCATCGAACATTTAAAAAGATCAAAGGCATGACGCCAGTTGAATATATACAGGAAGTTAGAGTACACGTAGCTAAAAAGTATTTGATTCAGTCAAATAAAGCGATTGGAGATATTGCTTTATGTGTGGGGATGGCTAATACGCCTTATTTTATTACTTTATTTAAAAAGAAAACGGGACAGACGCCAGCACAATTTCGTCAAATGAGTAAAGTGGAGGAGAAGTATAATGGAAACAAAGAATAATTCAAGTCTATATTGGTCTTTACTAAAGTTCAAGGATTGGCAATTATATATTGCGTCAACTTCAAAGGGGCTTGTCTTTGTAGGTTCACAGAACAAACCATTCGAGGAATTAGTCGAATGGACAAAAAAACGCTTTCCAGGAAGTACTCTTGTGGAAGATGATGAAATGCTTGCACCTTATGTTGTTGAAATTACTCAGTATCTAGAAGGAAAACGGAAAACCTTTACTGTTCCATTTGAGTACGTAGGTACGCCATTTCAGCAAGCCGTCTGGGATGCACTTTGTGAAATTCCTTATGGGCAGACGAAATCCTATTCCGATATTGCCAATGCTATAAATAAACCAGCTGCTGTTCGTGCTGTAGGAGCGGCTATTGGGGCTAATCCAGTATTACTTACGGTACCGTGCCATCGCGTAACAGGGAAGAATGGCTCTTTAACTGGCTATCGGGGTGGATTAGAAATGAAGACATTGCTCCTGGATCTTGAAAAGCGAGCTTCATCAAATAATGAATAATTATTGCCGTACAATGAATGGGGGCCATTATGAAACATGAAATATTCTATAAAAATCCGAAAACCATTCTAAATAAAGGAACTGGCTTTCTGTCTGGCTATACGCATTCACTAAATCCCTATACAGGCTGTTCATTTGGCTGTTCCTATTGTTATGTTCGCGAAATGCCTGTATCTCTTTTCAGGGAAGGTGAGTGGGGGCATTGGGTCGATGTTAAAAACGGAGCTGCGCATGTATTACAAAAGGAACTCCATCGGGCCAAAGCAAAAGGGAATGTAACCATTTTTATGTCATCAAGTACAGATCCGTATCAACCAATAGAACATAAGGAAAAAGTGACGCGATCTTTACTTGAAGTTATGGTAGAGAATCCTCCTGACTTCCTATTAGTACAGACTAGAAGCCCACTTGTAAGTCGAGATATCGATTTACTGCAACTTTTAAAAGATAAAGTGCGGGTAAGTATGACCATAGAGACGGATAGGGAAGATATTCACAAGCATTTTACGCCCTATGCTCCACCTATTTCAGCAAGGCTTAAAACACTCCAACAGCTTGCTGAATTTGGTATTCCTGCACAGGTTGCCATCGCCCCCTTACTACCAAGTACTGAGCGATTTGCAGAAATATTGCGTCCCTTGGTTAACCGATTATGTATTGACGATTATTTTATGGGGGACGGACGCGGTGGTAAACGCACACACAAGATGGGCTTACAGGCGCTATATAGAAAACTGGAAATGGAAGAATGGTATCATCCATCCGTCTATCAAATGGTTTATAAACGAATGAGGCAGTATTTTTCGGAAGAAGAACTTTTCATTAGCCAGAAGGGTTTTGAACCCTAGCGTTAAGATGGGTAAAAGGAAACCAGCATTTTTAAATATTTTTCCTTATTGTTGTACCTAATAATTCATTCATGCGAACGACTATTAGTTTGCAGGTATTGTAAATAGCCATATAAAAAAGTCGATTTCTTATTGTCTAGGAATCCGACTTTTTTTAGATAGGAAATTGCTTAGCATAATATTATAAAGGTGAAAAAAGTCTGGAGGGTGTTTTGGGCAAACGGCACTATTATGATATGAAGTATAAAATCCTAATCCATTTTAGTTTCGAAAATGATTGAGAGCTAGCAGGGTTGCTGAATCATATTCAGCAGGCAATTCATCTTCAAAAAAAATAGCTTCTACTGGACAAACTAATTCACAAGCTCCACAATCAATACAAATATCAGGATTAATTACATATTGGGTATCTGTCATAACAATGCAATTTACTGGACAGACATCCAAACAGACAGCCGCTTTTTCATCTCTACATAATTCTGTAATTACAAATGCCATTATAAATCCTCCCATCCAGACAATTGTTGTTTTAATTCTTCAGGTGAGTATTTCCAATACTCTTCATTAAATTCAGATAAAAACTGATAAAGTAGTTTTTTTGAATTACTATCTACATGTTTCAAGAGAACTTTCCCTTTAAGTGCCTTATCTAAATAATTTACTTGTTCTGGCAAAGATTTATAGCCAAGTTTAATACGTCGTACTTCTTTTGATACCCGTACTTCACTTGCAGTACATCCCGCATAATAAGGACCATTTTGAGAAATTTGAATAGCTACCCAAACTATCCAATAACGATAATAATCGTCACTAGCATGAGCTAAATCAGAGGAAAAACGAACTTTTTTCTCGATTATACTTCGTCCATGTAAGGCTTCTAAATCTATAAACACCTGTTCTTTTTCACAATCTATAATAATCGACGTTACATTATTTAAATCAAGGGTTCCTACTCCGTAACCGCCATCTCCGTCTGTTGAATCGTTACTTAAAATTGTAAAATGCATTTTCTTTTTCATAGAAATCACCTCGACACACTTTTATATCCCTTCATTAATAAATGTTTAATACAATGCCCCAATTTAGCAACATCAATGATTGACAGATAAATTTAGTCAACGGTCTGAATATTTGCATAAAGCTAAAACGACATGAAAAAATCATTGGACTTTAATTTATACAGATTGATAATTTTTCTGATGCCAATAGAACAAACGCATTACGTATAGTTTTGTACAAATAAATGTACTTGAACGTTTTAGTAGTATTTTTTATCTATACGTAATGGTTGTCTAGGATTTTTCCTAATACTTTTATAGTTAAAAAGTATAAATAAAATATACAATTTATCTCATTACTTGTCTTCAGACTAACGTCTGAAATGTTATGTACTGGTAAATTAACTATAATACAGTTATTCATCCTTTAATAAATGAAAGGCAGTTGCTATAAATTTTCCCTTTTGTTTACTTTATTTTTCCTAAATTTGGTTTTATTGAAGTATACTGCTAATAAGGACAACAAAGAGAACTCTTTGGTCCAAATAACCGTAAGCGATGAAATCAATTGCTTATCTAAGGAGGAAATTCTGTTATGAAAAGTAAACTATCTGGGGTATTAGCTGCTACATTAGCGCTAACGATGTTCCTGCCAACAGGGGCAATGGCGTTTTCTAACAATAAGACTACAGTTGTAGCTAATCAAGTTGTAGCTAATCAAAAACTGGAGAAGATTGCAGCAGAGAAGGCTACGCTACTCACGGAATCCTATGGGACGGCTAGCGTGCAATATGCGTTAATTGATAATGGCAAGCTAATTTTGTCGGGACAGAAAGGCAAGGACAATTTAAAAGGGGAACAGTCTCTAACCAAAGATACCCAATATGGAATTGGATCGGTCAGTAAAGTGTATACAGCAGCGGCTATGATGAAATTGGTCGATGAAGGAAAAGTCGATTTAGATACTCCTGTTGTTAACTATCTTCCTGATTTTAAGATGAAGGATGAACGATACAAACGCATTACACCGCGTATGCTGTTGAACCATTCCTCCGGCTTACAAGGAACTGTGTATAGTAATGCAATTTTATTTAAAGATAATGATACCTATGTCCATGATACCTTGTTACAGCAGTTGTCAAACCAGAGCTTAAAGGCAGACCCTGGCGCGTTCTCAGTATACTGTAATGACGGCTATACGCTGGCCGAGATTTTGGTGGAAAGAGTTAGCGGTATGAGCTTCACCGAATTTCTTCATCAACGTTTTACAGAGCCCCTAGAGCTCAATAATACGAAAACATCGCAGGATAAATGGGCAGACGATAAACGGGCTGAACTTTATTTTCCATCCTATCAAGGGCAACTTCCTATTGAATCAGTGAATTTGATTGGTTCGGGAGGGATTTCTTCGACAGCAGAAGATATGGTAAGGTTCTCACAATTGTTTATGGGACTGGGAAAAGAGATTCTCTCTGAGAAGGCAGTCAAGGCTATGGAGCAAGAGGAATATAAAAAAGGAATGTGGCCAGAGGATGGAGATAATATTTTCAACTATGGTCTTGGATGGGATAGTGTGAAACTATATCCATTTAGTGAATATGGGATAAAGGGTTTGGCTAAGGGCGGTGACACAATATTACAACATGCGACACTGGTCGTTCTACCAGAACAGAAGATGGCCGCTGCTGTGGTGTCATCCAGCGGTAGTAGTGTTACAAATCAACTGATGGCGACTGACTTACTGCTTGCTGCACTTAAAGAGAAGGGCACAATTAAGGATATTAAGCCAAACAAATCCTTTGGCAAGCCAGTAACGACTCAGATGCCTCAAGATTTAGTAGAGAAAGCAGGCTTTTACGGGAATAGTTTCAGTCATTTCAAACTTGAAATTATGAAGAACGGAAAACTGTTCTTATCCCTTAATCCCGAAGAAAAGTATGTATATACTGCGGACGGAAGCTTTATTAATGAGGAGGGTACATCCAAGCTCAACTTTGTCACTGAGAAGAACGGACGTACTTATTTAAAAGAGAGCACCTATCAAACAGCACCAGGTTTTGGGCAAGTTGCGATGACTCAATATTTAGCTGAGAAGCTTGAAGACAATGTACTATCGAAGGAGACTGCTGCTGCATGGAAGAAACGGGAGGGCGTGAAGTTCTATCTTGTGAACGAAAAATATAGTTCTGCTCAATATCTCGTACCAATGCTGCTTACCAAACAAATTAATCGTCAGGAAGACCTAGCGGGCTATTGGGAGGGCAGAAAAATTATAGGTCCAAACATGTCGGCGCATCAGCTTCAAATCCCAGTGATGAATGGCCGTGATATGACAGAGACTCGTTTCTATACGGAAGGCGGGAATGAATATATGGAAATGTCCGGATTTTTATACGTAAGTGGAACTAACGTAAAACCGCTTTATACAGGGCAGTCATCCAAAGTAACTTTGCAAGCAAAAGGACATGCGAAATGGTTTACGATCCCACAAGCGATAGCTGGGAAAACAATGAACGTGGAATTGTCATCGAACAGTTCGTTTGCGGTTTATGATGAGAAGGGCGTATGCGTGAATTTTACCGTTGTAAGCGGCAATAACAAAGTAAAGCTACCGAAGAATGGAACGGTTGTATTTGCTGGTGCGCCGAACTCGGAGTTTGCTATCACACTGAACTAACTATGGACTTCCACAAAAATGTTTAATATTGACTAGATGAAGCCAGGACGATCCGAATCACGTATGCTATTTATCTATCATTTCTATAATTTTATATAAGGACTGATCATTTTAAACTAAGCTCGACTATCTTATGCAACAGTTCGGCAAGTTTTGTGTAGCAGTCAAAGCCCAATTTCTCTCCTACAATTCAGAGAAATTGGGCTTTTTTAGTTTTCTTAACAAAGAATATAAACATTGTTTTTATGCACTCTTTTAAATCATTTTCATGTTATTTCTTACAAGGGTATTTGAATTTGCTTGTTGTTGTAACAATAATAGTGTACGATACATAGTATAAGTTATACAGTGTATGTCATATAGTAAGTGGAATTGAGGTGAGTGAATGAGTACGTTACTGAATTCATTAACGACAGAACTTAGGAGAGGAACGCTGACATTAGCCGTTTTAAGTCAATTACGAACACCCCAGTATGGGTATTCACTTGTTCAATTATTAGAGGAAGCGGGCATTAACATCGATCAAAGTACCTTATATCCATTGCTTCGCCGTTTAGAAAAACAAGAGTTAGTGACGAGCAGCTGGGATACATCAGAGAGTAGACCGCGTAAGTATTATGTATTAAGTGACTATGGATTAGAGGTATTTTTGCAATTAAAAAGAGAATGGATTAACAATTCAAAAGAACTTTATGAGTTATTACAAGGAGATGATGATCAAGATGAATCTGACTGAGATTTATATTCAAGAGGTCACTCGGAGGCTGCCTGAAAAAAATCGTGAGGATATCGCACTTGAGTTACGATCAACCATTGAGGATATGCTACCTGACGATTACAGTGAGGATGATGTAAAGGATGTACTTGAAAAATTAGGGAACCCAGCAGCATTAGCGAGTGGTTATCGAGATCAACCAATGCATTTAATTGGTCCACGCTATTTTGATGTATATTTATCGTTATTAAAAATGATTGTCCCAATTGCCGCTGTCATTGCGTTAATTTCGATTATTGCCGAATACTTTATTGGTTTTGGTGGGGAAGAAGTGATTATTAATGCCGTCCTCACGATTATGGGTGAAGGAATATGGAGAATCATCGAAGTAGGAATACATGTCTTTTTCTGGCTAACACTCGTATTCGTCATTATTGAACGAACAGATAAAGGAAAAGATCAGCATCCGTTGTCAGCAAACCTAACAAAATGGACCCCTGAAGATTTGAAAAACATTATTTATATTCCAAAGAAAAAAGCGATTACGAAGCTTGAAGTATTTGGCTATTTAATGTGGACGGCGATTTGGGCAACTCTTTATTTTTATGCAAATCACCTTGTAGGTATATATGAAGGCGGTGGTGATGGCCTCAACTTCGTAACACCCGCTTTCAATCAGGATGTTTTACTTCGTTATTGGCCAATTGTTATCGCTGTCATCGCTCTCGAAATTGGGTTAGCTCTCTACAAATTATTGAAAGGACAATGGACGAAAAAAATGGCAATCTTTAATACTATTGTTGAACTATTCGCAACCATTGTATTCATTGTTATCTTAAGCAATCCAAATTTAATGAACCAAGAATTTATAACGTACATGAGTAAATTATTTACCATAACAACTAAGCAATTGGAAATATGGATAGTCGTCGGCGTCATCATCGTATTCATTTTATCTGCAACACTCAGTATCTTCGATGGATTCCGTAAGGCTCGAATCCGTTAATTCATAGTTGTTTATAAAAGAGTAGTACATGAGCAATTTGTAAGGATTGTTAAATATTTTGTCCAAAACTATTTATCTTAACAATGGACTAATAGTTTTGGGCTTTTTTATTTAAAGACAATAAGTCTTGGACAAATTGTCTTTGGAGTGGAAATTTAATCCTTAGATTCTATATTCTTATATGGTGGTAACGTAATAAACATTTGTTACTTCTAAAATTACTTCTGCAATATACGGAATCAAAAAAAATAGGGGTATAGAAAATCAAATTTCATCATTTTTTAGAGCTGAGGCAAGCGTTGTTTGGTAATGAAGTAAAGTATAATAGGCACGATTAGCGAAGCTGATGCAGCAAAGAAGAGAAGCGCTAGAAGAGTTGTGTATAAAGGTAATAGTCAGACAAAAGTTCAATTTACTGGCAATCGATAATTTAAGGGGTTTTTGGAACTAGGCAAGGCAGAGTACAACTGACAAAAACAAAGATAGAAGAACTTATTTATCAACATGGGTAGAGGTCAAGAAATATTGTTGATCGATGTTAAGCCGAAAGAAATTGCTTTATAGATGCATTCTTTATTCAAGTAGAAAACTGCCTGATGCAGTGTAATGTTACTAAACAATCTGACAATAGAAATTAGAAAAGGGTCACTGAGTTACGGTGACCCTGAATGAGGGAGGTTGTGGCGGTCAACCAACGCCACAACCGAATAAGTGCGTGCGATACACTTAATATAAATTTGTGCAGGTAGTGGTTACTTATACATAAAAAAAAAACGCAGCGTCGTCACACGCTACAGCAAACTAAATAATCTAAAAGATATTGTTTAAAAAGGGCGAAAAGGTATGCCTCATAAATGTGATGTTTGTAAGAAAGAGTTTAATTAGCATTAGAACGCGGAATGACTATATTACTTAATATGTGAGCTAATAATAATAAGTGTTATTCCCGTAAATAAGCAAATGATTCTCGTCACAGGAATTTTATCAGCTAGTCCAAATAGTGCAATTGCTGTCGTTACGATTAAAGCTGTTGGACCAACCAATGCAAGCATTGTATTAATATAGAATGCTTTTTCTAAATTATTCAACTTTAGCATCAATAAGCCAGCACTTAC
Source organism: Lysinibacillus sp. FSL K6-1151 (assembly GCF_038630755.1). NCBI lineage: Bacteria > Bacillati > Bacillota > Bacilli > Caryophanales > Bacillaceae > Lysinibacillus > Lysinibacillus sp. FSL K6-1151. The sequence continues at coordinate 2,408,121 of NZ_CP152040.1, read as the reverse complement.
TTCAATACTTCCAGACAATACACGTAAAATAACCATAGCAAGAACCGATTTTTCAATAATTGTCATCATCCTATCTTTATAGATAATTCTCGCATATATTATAAATCCTTCTTAGGATCATAATAGACTTCTGTTTTAATGAAATATTAAAATCAATATATGTATGATTCATATCAAATATTCTTGTTATATTATGCTTTATAGCTTTAATTGAAAAATTTTATTGACAAAATATTTTTTTTTGTGTAAAATGAAAAATAATTCAAAAATATTTGTATAGAACAAAGGCTATGAAAAGAAATAGTATCAATTATTTTTACGAACAGAAAGTTACCGGTTGATGAGAGGTGCATGTAAAACGATTGGGAATTCATCTTGGAGCTGCGTACCGAAAAGATTATTCTAAGTAGGCTACGTCGGTAAGCACCCGTAATCATGTGCGAGAGTATCGTCAAATGACCGTACTTCTTAAGGTAAGTAATGTGAATTGCTTATAAATTAAAGGTGGTAACACGAGTTGAATCGTCCTTTTGGTTAATCCAAAAGGGCGTTTTTTTATTCCTTTTTTGAGCAAGTATTTGAAAATCTAAACGTATTAGGAGTAAGACATTATGAAAGATAATCATCAAGATTCACAGCTAAAGCGCGGATTAAGTACTCGTCACATGCAATTAATTGCACTTGGTGGATCAATTGGGGTCGGTTTATTTTATGGCTCTAGTTCAACAATTCAAATGGCTGGACCATCTATTCTACTAGCTTATTTAATTGGTGGATTAGTTATTTTCACAATTATGCGTGCATTAGGAGAAATGGCAGTAGAGGAACCAGTATCAGGCTCGTTCAGCACGTACGCGAATAAATATTTAGGACGCTTTGCGGGGTTCTTATCCGGTTGGACGTATTGGTTCATGTGGATTGTCGTTGGCATGGCAGAATTAACAGTAGTCGGTGTATACATTAACTACTGGTTCCCTGATATTCCACAATGGGTAACTGCTCTTGTAGTCCTTGTTATTATGACGCTTGTAAACCTAGCAAATGTAAAAGCTTACGGAGAATTCGAATTCTGGTTTGCGATGATTAAAGTTGTTGCGATTATCGGTATGATCGTTCTAGGATTAGCCATTATTTTCTTCGGTGTTGGCAACCATGGTGAAGCAATTGGCTTCGATAATTTATGGGCACACGGTGGCTTCATGCCAAACGGTTTCCATGGTATTTTAATGTCACTAGTATTGGTTATGTTCTCATTTGGTGGGGTTGAATTAGTTGGTATTTCTGCAGGCGAAGCTAAAAATCCTAGCAAATCCATTCCTTCAGCTATTAACAATATCGTTTGGCGTATTTTAATTTTCTATATTGGTGCATTAGGCGTTATGATGGTTATTTATCCTTGGAATGAAGTTGGTTCAGAAGGTAGCCCGTTCGTTCAAATTTTCGATTATGTCGGCATCCCTGCTGCGGCTCACATTATTAACTTTGTTGTTATTACAGCAGCAATGTCTGCATTTAATAGTGGTTTATACGGTTCAGGGCGTATGCTACACAACTTATCGGTACAAAAAAATGGTCCGAAATATTTTAAAACAGTAAGCAAAAACGGTAGTCCGCATAGAGGAGTTTTATTTTCTTCAGCGGTATTATTAATGGCGGTTGTCTTAAACTATATAGTACCTGAAAAAGTGTTTATCTATATTTCTGCTGTTGCGACGGTTGCAGTCATTACAAGCTGGATGATTATTTTATTAGCACAATTGAGATTTAGAAAGTCAAAAACGAAAGAGGAAGTAGCTGAACTGAAATTCAAAATTCCGCTTTATCCACTTTCTACGTACATTGCCATTGCATTCTTATTAATGGTTATTGTGTTAATGGCGTTTATTCCAGATATGCGTGTTGCTCTATATGTCGCCCCAGTTTGGTTTTTAATTTTATTTATTGGATACAAAGTAATAAATATTAAAAAGTAGTTGAATCATTGCATTTAAATGATACTTCTTCAACGGAGACAGTCCTTTTGGTTTCCTTGATTGGTTACACCTATCTCAAGATTAATAATTTTTATCCACTAGTAAACGTTTAATAACAATATCAAATGAAAGTTTGGAAAGAAACCGAAATCCAAGAAATGCTGTTAAACTAACATTTCTTGGATTTTCCTTTGAATATTGTTTCTACAGCTTTTTATGCAAAGGGCTACGATAGTAATTATGCAGAGTGTGTTATCTGAATAAAATGATTGTAAAAAGAAATTGGAGGGGTTCTATGGGTGATAGGTTACCCTTTTTTAATATATTGATAAATAATAGCTCTCTAAAAATGGAGGCTATTTGATTAATTTCTAAGAAAATTTTAAATGTCATCTGCCAACATTTTTTGAACTTGCAACGACTTCAAGTTGGGTAGGGTAGGCAACCATCTTTTTCTTTATTATTGTACTAACGGGGCAGTTTAGTTGAAGAGTGTTGTTTAACTTGTTACTTCACAATCGGGCCGTTTTCTTGAGTAACATATTTAAAGAAAATCGTTAAGGTGTTTGTTTTATCATTAAACAATAAAGATAGATGATCAAAGAAAAGAAGTAATACAAGTTAATATTAATTTCGATGAACCGCAGCGTAAGATAAGAAAAAGTCATTCCCTCCACAAGTGGAGAGAATGACTTTCCTTCATAAATCGCAAAACTACTGATTACAGTTTTGCCCAACGTTCCTCTAACCAGTTCATAAATTGTAAACCTTTGTCGCCTTCATACGCATCAAAGACATCTAAACGCATACGTTTTAGTTTATCCGCAAAATCTGCCACGGTATGATCCTTCGGCAAGCTCTTTTTAACCCGCAGGAAAATTTTGTCTGTTCCTTTAATAATATCAAAACGTGCAGGTGATGGCTTCTCTACGTCTTCGCCAAGCGCCGCAAGTGCTTCATAGGCTGCTACTTGCACCTTGTAGACAGTATCATGTTGCATACGATTTATTAATAAATCTATGATTTTGTCATGTTGATAAGCCGATAACTTTTCGACTGCGTCTAAACGCTCTCGCCAGCTAGACGTATAATTTGCCTGTTTTTTTAATGTTTCATACTGCTCAGGTAATGCTGTTTCAAACTGTTTCAAATAATTGCACCTCTTTTTTTAACTAGAGGAAAAATGAATTCTTTTTCTTCTGCTTCTCTTATTATACGTTGTCTTAATGAAAATAGCGATAAATCGCTGGTAAGGATATATAATGGAAACTAACTACATTAAGGTGAACCGTATCATAATTATGTACTATCTTAAACTAACGAGGGCTTTAATTTAAGAAGACATCTGCTTATGATCTTCCACAATGGGGCGCTGTTTTTGCGCTACATGGATGGCTAACGGAATAATGGAATTAAGATAAAAATTGCCAAGTTCAATTTTAGTATCGAGGAATTCAGCATTTTCTTAAATTACATCAAGTTGTATGTATAAAACATCGCTTAAAAAGTGACTCCTAAAGCAACCCGTCCTAGATTAGAACGGGTTAGCTTTACTGTGATTATTTGTCACTTTATATTACTTCATCTGGTGGTTGTGTCTTTCTCCAGCCATAAAACTGCATGACGTCTTTTAATCATATAAATCATTTCAATTCCCACCTTTCTTGTTTTTTAATTAACAAAATTAATATTGACGAATACGAATATAACTTTCAATTTTTCTTTGGTTCTCTTCAAAGATTTTTTTCACATTTTCATTATGAAGTGCTTGCTCACGAGAGATCTTACGTTTTGTAATAGTTATCGTGAGAGCAAAAATGTTTAATATCATTTATTATCACCTCCTTAAATTACCATGAAAAATGAAAAAAACCGTAGAGAGACTCCTCTACGGTAAAAAAAGGCACAAAAATACCGCAGGGGCACACTTCTCCCTGCGGTATGGGTATGCTTAATTACAAAAAACTTAAGCGATCCATTCCGATCTGGTCGAATGTGTGATTTTCATTTTTACTGAAGTTGTAGCTACCAATGACATTAATTTAACGATCATTTCATTCGACCTCCTTAAGAATTTTTGTTTACTTTGTAAGTATATCTTTCTTTAAGTTGTTTGTAAACATCTTTTACTAAGATTTCCTGATTATTGAAGCGAGAGCTGTTATGCAACGGGTGCATGGGGAAATCCAAACCCAGCAAATTCTACAGGGGGAGGGCTATAAAATGAAAAAGCATTAGTAGATCACATTGAATATGGTATCCTATACATTAATAAGAAGACTAAGAGATATGTCAATAAGTAAATTGCAGTTATTGGTGGTGGTCATTCGGCTAGTAATACATTATTGGTACTCGCTGAATTACAAGCAGAGAATACTGCAACAAAGCTAGTGTGGATTATGCGTAAAAAATTTGTAGCAGAAGCCTATGGTGGTGAAGCATAGTTGTGGCACAGTAAGAGCGCATGGAGAAAAAATTCTGCGCCAACCAGAAAAGGACTTCTATATAGTCGGAGCTAAAAGTTATGGACGCGCTCCAACATTTTTAATGGCAACTGGCTACGAACAAGTTCGTTCAATAACAGCTTATTTATCAGATGATGAATAAGCGTCAAAACGTGTGGAGTTGAAGTTACCTTAAACAGTATATGCAGTATAAATCTTGCCAATTAAACAAATTCACTAAAGGGGGAGACAGTTTTGTCCATATATACAACAGCTTATGGGTAGTTGACGTGTCTAAGCCCTCCTCCACGCCAAATAATTTTAGTTTACATAATATAAATTATAGGAAGTTATGTTTCATTGAAAAGTATACTAATAATAGTGAGACGAAATGACTTGTACATAGACATCAAAGTCTAAACTTTTGAAAATGATTGATAAAAAACGATTATTTTAATATCGAATTATTATAATTACCTTTTGTATATTTTAGGCTTTAATTTACGATTTTCTAAATAGAATCGATATTAGCTCATATTGGTTTGGAATAAAGTTTGATTTTGTTGCAAACGTTGATTTTTTATAGAAGAAACCCACGCATTTTGATCAAACTTTTATCAAAATGCGTGGGTTTTATTTAAATGCGAAATTATTTTTCTCAAACTATATTACAAAATACAACTCTTTTTTCTTCCATCATTGGGATATTAATTTATCTAAGAAACAATTTTTCTCTCTTTACGAACAAATTCACATGTCCAAAAACCTAAAAATGAATTTAAGCTTCTGTATATTGTCCAATCTTTCTGAATTTCTCATAGCGATCTTCAATTAATTGTTCGCCATTTAGGGAATTCAATGCTTTTAGTGTGACGCTTATACATTCTTTTATATAAAATGCTTGCTTCACAACATTGCGGTGTGCTCCACCCGTTATTTCAGGGATTATTCCATCAATAACGTCAAGCTCTTTTAAGTCAGGTGCTGTTATCCGCATTGCTTCTGCAGCTTGCTTCCCTAGGCTACCATCTCGCCATAAGATCGATGCAGCCCCTTCAGGCGAGATAACCGAATACGTTGAGTTCTCTAACATAAAGACGCGATTAGCTACCCCTAATGCAATGGCACCTCCACTTCCGCCTTCCCCAATAACAATACTAATAACTGGTACTGTTAGAATCGCCATTTCAGAGAGAGTTCTAGCAATGGCTTCACTTGGGCCGCGTTCCTCGGCTGCCTTACCCGGATAGGCTCCTTTTGTATCAATAAAACAAATAATTGGGCGCTTAAATTTCTCAGCTTGCTTCATTAAGCGTAATGCCTTACGATATCCTTCAGGGTGTGGCATACCAAAATTTCGTCTAATATTTTCTTTAGTTGATTTTCCGCGCTGATGTCCAACAATTGTTACGGGCTGTCTTTCAAAGAGAGCAATTCCTCCAAGAATAGCTGCATCATCACCAAATGTACGATCTCCATGTAACTCAATAAAGTTTTCACACATAGCTTCTATATATTGTAAAGTTGTTGGTCGTTCTGGATGTCTAGCAACCTGTACACGATCCCATGGCTTCATATTGGCATAAATAGATTGTTCTAGCTGTGTTAGACGTGTTTCAAGCTTTTCGATTTCGCCTGTCATGTCTACATTTGCCTCTGTAGCAATCGTTTTTAATTCATCAATTTTTTCTCGTAATTGTACTACTGGTTCTTCAAAAGCTAAATTTTTAGACATGTTGCACACCGCCTTTTGTATGCATTTTTACAAGTATTGCTACTTGGTTTCGTAAATCCTTCCTATGGAAAACTGCATCAAGCTGACCATGTGCTAGTAAAAACTCTGATTTTTGGAAGTCATTTGGTAATTTTTCTCTTAATGTTTCTTCAATGACACGGCGACCAGCAAAGCCAATCAATGCTTGTGGTTCAGCAATATTAATATCTCCAACAGAAGCAAAGCTTGCTGAAACGCCACCGTATGTAGGGTGCGTCATGATCGAAATAAATAATAGTCCTTCTTCACTATGACGTTTTAATGCCACACTCGTTTTTACCATTTGCATTAATGATAGAATACCTTCTTGCATGCGCGCTCCACCACTAGCAGTAAAGATAATAACCGGTACACGTAATTCAATAGCTTTTTCAACGGCACGTGTGATTTTTTCTCCTACAACGGAGCCCATTGAGCCCATACGGAAATGAGAATCCATAATGGCTACAACAATTTCTTCTCCATCAAGAGTTCCTAACCCAGTTAGTACAGCTTCGCTTAATCCCGTTTGTTGTTTAGCCACTGAAATTTTTTCTACATAATCAGGGAAATTAAGTGGATTACTTGTTTGTAAATGATCATCCATTGAAACAAATGAACCTTCATCTAAGAAATATGCTACGCGCTCCTGTGCAGTCATTTTGAAATGATGGTCGCATTTTGTACACACTTTATGATTTTTTTCTAATTCCTTTGTTAACTGAATGTGACGGCATTCTGGACATTTTGTCATAAGTCCTTCTGGAAATCCCTTTTCCTGTCCGTCCCCTTTCTTTTTACTAAATAAGCTACGTATTACCATGTTTTACTCCCCCTTTGTTGTCTAAATGCCTTGTTCAGCATTCATCCACTGTTGGTAAGCTTTTAATGCTTCTTTTTCATAGCCAAGCTGCATCGATTTCAACATAGTTTGAATGATTAATTTTTCTTCTTCTGTTGAGTTTCGATTTAAACGGTCATCAGCATAAACTGCTAACTGAAACTAGACTTTTAGTGAAAGACGATTTCCTGACGTGATGATTATTTCTCGTAAAACATCCTGACAATTAATCGTACTTTCTATCTCTAGCTTTACAAAAAAACTGCCCCACACTGGTAGTGTTCGCAGAGTTTCTGTACAACTTATAATGCGAATGGCTTCCTTTTCATGTCTTCTAATATAAACATCGACAATATTTCTACGAGCTGATGCTTTTATGTAGAAGCTAGAAACATACCTTCCCCATGTCTCGTTTCAATAAGACCTAATAACTCTAAACTTCGCAATGCCTCTCTCTCAGAGGATCGCCTGACACCTAGACGTTCTGAAAAGACTCTTTCGGAAGGTGACTTTTCACCAGCCTGTGTTTTTTCTATTTTAATAAGTTGTCGTAATTATTGGACGATATCTAAAAACACTTTCTTTTGTTCGGTTTTTTTATTCATACGATCAACTCCTCGGTCAATCTATTTGCCTTGGAATAATTATTGCTGTCGCTTTCCTTTCGCGCAGATAAACAATGCATCCAAAGGCTTTATCTTCATTCAGTAGGTGTTTGGGTACCTACTAAAAAGAAACAAAATCCACCACCTTCAGATGATGGCGTCTCTTACTGAATGAATTCAAAAGTGGTCTGGCCACTTTTGAAGTTGGCTTTATCTTACAAAATAATTATTTGAAAGTAAAGAAAAAACTGCATAAAAATTTATGCAGTTTCAGACTGTAGACACCGAGGTGTCTTATGTTTTTTTAATTAAGAATATTGATAAAGTGGAATTTAATTACTTAACATTATACTTATTTTCGGAGCGAGGCATCTTATCGGTGAGTATATACCAAGTAATGCTTGCTGTTAATAATGTTGACGAAATCAAAGCTGTAAGAACACTATATGTTTGCCAAATAAGTATCGTTGACCAATCGAAGGCAAAAAACATTATACACTGGGCAATCGTAGCGATTAGGAAAATAATTGTTACGATTGTTCTCTTTTTTGTAATTGGCTGCTGCTCATTCGTTTTCCTTTTTCTTAATCCTAAGAGAAATAACAGAACGGCCAATAGGCAAAGAATAATTGTGGTAGACGACAAAATGATGTCCAAAAGCTGTGTGCCGCTTATCTCATATGACTGAGTTAGATTGCCGTCTAATATATCTTTAACTTTTAGTACCAGGTTTATATTGGTATTTGCGCCGTTGCTCAGTAAGCAGATGGCTGTTCGTTCATTTGGCAGTATGGCTACTTCGGTTCTAAAATTCGGATTACCCCCAGTGTGTTCTATAAACGTTTGTTCGGCGTTTACCGACCAACCTGCCGCATAATACATATCGTTGACAGCCGAAACAGACATATCACCCCTATGTGATTTTTCGATAACCCTGTGAAATATTTCGGGTATGTCCTGCACGATACCCATCTGTATGCCCATCCAACGCGCCATATCTTTTGTATTAGAAATGATATAGCCGGCAGGTTTATTCCCAGCATAATCCGGAGCGTTAAATGGAGTTGTTATGAAAAAGGAAGAACGGTAGCCCTGTGCTAACTGTCCAGTGGCTTGAGCATCTTCTTTATAAACATACGTCTGGTGAAGACCTAAGGGTAGAAATATCTGTTCCCTCATAAAGTCTTCATAGCTTTGTCGTGATACAATCTCAATAACCAAACCCAATACGTCATAATTAACGGTTCCATAGTTATATTGTTCACCGGGAGAGAACGCCAATTCAGCATCTACCAGCGTTTCCACAGTCTTTTGCAACATATCAGGCGTATTGCCTTGTGGAATATTTTGAGTATGTCTAATATTTGTTAAGCCGCTGGTATGGTGAAGGAAGTTATTTAGTGTAAGGCTTTGCATATCAACAGGTTTACCTTGATACTTTAACGTAAACCAAGGTAAATATTTTTGGATAGGGTCAGTCATTGATAGCAGCCCTTGCTCTTCCAATAGCAGAATCCCCATACCAGTAAAAGCTTTACTCACCGAGGCCAACTCATAGAGTGTATTTTCACTTGCAGACAACCCCTTTTCAAGATCTGCATACCCAGAAGAAAAGTAGAACACTTCATCATTAGCAAGTATTGAGATTGACATTCCAGGCACACCTGATGTACGAGAGGCATCATCTAGCAACGCTTGTATTGCCACAGATTTCGAATCTGACAACGCATAACTTTGTGTTGCGAATCCCGAGAATAATATAAGTATCGTTAATACAAAAACAATAGTCTTTTTCATAAACTCTCCTTTTTGAAGAATTATAAGAGTATAAAAAACTTATTTTTATAACTATAAACTAAATTCTAATTTATATTTCTACTTAACTATATAATATCAAGTAATTGTGAAGAGTTACACTTAAACTAACGGGTGCTTTAGTAAAAGAAGAAACATACTAACATTAGTAGTACAAACCATGGCCCTGGTTTGTACTACTAATGTTAGTATGTTTAATTTTTCTATCTTTTTTAAAATTAGGTCTTGATAATTTATAAACATCGTATCTTTTTTTAAAACATCGCAACTTTATTTCAATTCTACACAAAGCACAATTCTTGCTGCAGAATTGCGCCTTTAATGAAATAACTAAAGTATGTCTAAAATTGCTTATAGGAAGTTGCACTATCGCTACCGTTAGTTCAACTAGACGAATACATCCCTTTTGCAACTTTCTCTAAACTTTCTTTATCATAAGTGTTCATTGTAAGATTGAGCTTTGGCATATAAGTACTTCCACCTGTCACCATTTCTTTTGTTTCCACATCATAAATTGCATAATTACCTTTAAATTCTTTTTCAGTGTCTTTAAAGGAATAAAAGAAATAAACTTGCCTATCGGGGCTAACGGTCTGATGGTAGTTAATATCTATATTAGGGTAGGTACGAAGAATATTTCCATCAAAAGTAATATAATTTAATTTTTCTACCTCATTGAACAATATTTTTTTTCTAACATTTACAGATGCATCAGGCATTTCTTTAAAAAGAGCAGTATCCAAATGCCTTTGCTGTTGCTTTGACTTCTGCTTATATCTTTGAAAAACCTCCTGATGTATAGGATATTTTAGGTCTCTTAATGCCAGATAAAATTCATCTACAGTTTCATCAATAACTTTTTCCTTATTTGCAGGATGTAAATACTCATTTTTATCTGAAGGTGTAGTTTGTGAATAAACTGGACTTCCTAAATACATAGAAAAGCTGAACAAAAATATAAACACAAATGAACTAATTAAGAATGGGTTTTTCATTTAGATTACTCCTTTTTTGAAGTAACGTGCCCTAAATATACTTTAACTATCCTGAGCCGTTAGTTTAAGTAATAATCTTCACAACCTTACTCGATAGTTCAACAATAATATCAATTTTGTTGAAAATGTTCCTCAACAATCTGGCCCGTTCGTAAAATGAAATAAGTCTTATTCAATTAAAGCCTCAGTTACTTTAGGTTAAGTGCTCCACAATTCTCTTTGCCCTGCGCTCCATTGATTTAGAGTAACCAAAACAATCTCTAAATAACTTCCTGCCAATGTATGTTTGAAAATGATTGTATCTATATCGGTAAAATTCGTTCCAATAGCTAATCATTCGATTATAGCTTTTGCAAAATGGCACAATATTTTCAAGACAAAATCTCTTAATCCGTTCTGTATCCTGCTCTTTTAAAATATCATAGGCTAATTCTATTATCTCTACGACATATTCATCACATATTTTGACGATATAAGGAATAGCCCAGTCTTCGTAATCCATCTGTAGCAACGAATAAATATGCTTTTGACGTACAAATCCATCACAACTTCTTGAATATATACAATGCAAAATCATTTTTTGTTGTAGACTTAGTTTTTCTATAACTTCATCTGAACTATCAATGTAGTAGGTACGATAAGGAAATCTAATCACGGTATTATTTTGAAAATAGTGGATAGTATCCTCAGACACAGCAATCGTGACATGATTATAAGTTTTATGAGGAATCATTCCAACCACTGTCGTCACATCCTCATTTAAATGTTTGGGAAATCCATCTTGAAACATGCACTCACATCCTTGCTTCACGTAATATTAAAGAATAACTAAACTGCTAATATAAGAAGAGACTGCGTTAATTGAATAATCGTCCCTGTGTTTGCTTATCGTAGAAAGGCTCTTATTTTAAATAGATCCTTTTCAAAATCTTGATAATCGTAATCAGTAGTTGATACCTTATTTATTGCTTCCCTCAAACTGTTCAGTAAATATGAATAGCGCAATTTCTGTAATAAATCTGTTGCTTATTCATTTGTTTAAGAAAATTAGTTGGAGTATAATTTTAATAGCTCATGTATTGACAAACTACTAGCATCGTCAATTTTAATAAAATAGGGTAATTGCCATTTTTGTGTTGCTAGCGCTTGTTGACTAGTGGGAGTATCCCAACTAGGATAAACTCTAATTGCCATTTTACCCTTTGTATTAACGGTTTTAAGGATGTTTTGTTTTAAAAGAACTTCTTTTGGAAAAACGAATTGGCCAAAATCACCATTATCATTAAAAGTGTTTATTACCAATAAATCAGTGGCATTATCATATGAGAATGCTTGGTTTTTATTAGTTTCATCCTTTTCCCAAAAGGAAACAAACTGTCCTATCTTATTAGGTGTTATTTTTGCGACTCTAAATCTAACCGATTTAGAATTTAACTGAAATAGCCCAGCCCCATAATTTGAGTTTTGAGTTTCTTCATGGATATCTTTTATTGTTAAATTATTAGGTTCATAAAGTAATTCATTTATATATGCTAATGTCTTATTAAATTTATTCATAGCTTTACCCCTCTTCTTATACTAAGATATACCAGTATATCACCTGCGGACCTGTCACCGTAATTTTTCATTCATATGTCTCACATTATTTTAACAATGATGACCAAACAATAAATAATTATCTGAGGATGTAATCTTAACCTGAAAAGGTAGTAAATACTATGTTTTTGGAAACTAGAGTAAGTCAAAAGCAGCTCCGTAAATAATCATTATATTTTACAGCAAGAACTAATTATAACAATAAAAGTGATTGTTCCTCTTTAACTAGCTGTCACATTGCTTTCTTCGTGATAATACATTGCATACAAATCATTTAATGTAACTTTCCCAAAAGCAAAATCTACTACGTTTCTCTCAACTAAAAAAGATGTAAGTGAACTTAATAAGCTGGCTTCAGAACTTGGTAAATGGATGAGTGTCATGTCATTTGTCAGTGTTTGAAGTTTGATATTTGGATATAGCTCATGAAGCTGTTTTTTCGTATTACTTTCCATATTTTTTATGCGAATCGTTTTAATATGCGCTTGACTAAAATCTTCTATTATTTGATTGGTATCTATTAGTTTTCCCTCGTTAAATAAGAAAATTCGGTCTGCATATTTCTCTAAATTATCAAGTAAATGGGAGGCAATGATAATAATTTTCCCTTCCGCCTTTTTCTTTAATAATATTTTCGAAATAATTTCCACATTATTTGGATCAAGCCCGTTCATCACTTCGTCCATCATCATAATGTCTGTATTTGTAACAATTTGCATGGCGAAGCATAGACGCTGGCGCATCCCAAGGGAATAGGTACCTGTCTTTTTATTCACATAATGCCCCATATTTAATGCTTCGATTGTTTCGTCAATCAGTTTTAAATCCGATTTCCACATCGTAGCAAACATTTTTAAATGCTCTCGCCCACTTAAATGATTATACAAGTCACTTTGGTCTGGCATCATTGACACGAATGTGTGGATTTTCACTTCATTTTGTTTATTTGAGTAGCATAGGCCATCTTTAAAAATGATCTTGCCATTCAACGGTTTCACATAATTCATCAACACATTCATAAATGTAGATTTTCCCGTTCCATTTGGTGCAACAAGCCCAATCATTTCGCCTTGCTCAAAGGTCATGGAAATATTATTTAACACGTTCATTTCTCCAAATCGCACGGTAATATTTTGAATATCAATCATCTTTACCACCCCTATTTAATTAGCTTATATCGCCTGTTCGATGCCGTCAGTATGATGAAAAAAATGACAATGGCAGCTAGTCCAAGTAATAACTGTAATCCTAAAGTAAAATTTAAATGATCATTCATATAATAAAAATTCCGCTGTTTTGAAATAATTTGTCCGACTTGAATATAGGATGTTGGATAATTTTGAACGTCCCAGAAAAAGCCAACGTAACGGCTGAAATAAAAATTTTCACCAAAAATAAGGAGTATGCCAACAGCGAAATTGACCATCTCATTGCGGAATAGCATACTGCATAATAGTACAATGCTGATGATAACGATGAACCAGGTAAAAAGTAAAGCCAGCGATTGTCCTAAAAACGTACCTAAAGTCATCATTTCAAATTTACCTTCCATACGCCAGTCGAGATGCGGCGCATATACTGGAGAGGGCAAATGCAAATTCCCAAAGCCAGATTGTAGTCCTACAATAAAGAAGCCAACAATAAGCGGTATAAATAATAAGGCACTACCTAGTAGCACAACGACCATTTTCACCAGGAGCTTTTTCCAATCATTAATCGGAAACCCCTTCAAAATGGATGGATGGCGTCTATCTTTGGCAACCATATCAATTGCTAAAAGTAGCACACAGACAATCAATATAATGGGCAGTATACCCTTTAATAAGCGTTCGAGCGTTTGTAGTGCCGTGCGTTGTTCAAATATTTCCGTTGATAATTCATAATCTGCTTTCGAATATGCATCATAACGGACTGCATGCTCTAAATAAGCATAAAAGGCATCATCTTCTGCATACTCATTATTTTTTATAAAATACTTTGAGTTATATGAAAATGAATCACTTTTATAGGTAATCGCATTGGTAAAGTAGTACCAATCACGCGTTAAATCTGCATATTTTTTTAAATTGCCCTTTTCTAATGCATCTAATCTTGCTTTATCTATAGGGTTAATCTCGCTAAATATTTCAATAGCAAAAATAACGGCAGGATGCAGACCATGTAATTTTCTTCCTTCCATATGATCTAAAAATTCCTGACGTGTTAAATAGCGCGCCTCAATCTCCTCAGAGTCTACACTTTCAATCGGATCGTAAGCTGGTGCTATTTTAAATACATAAAAAAAGGTTGCAAAAGCAAGTAAAAAGTAGATTGCTAAGTTTTTCTTATTCAAAAAAAATTGCTTGAATTCAAATTTAAAATAACTCCACATGCTTATTTTCCCTCCCCTATGCCCTATTGATTTTTCCTGTTGAGAAGAATGTTTTAATCACAAACAACATTAAAATAATACTTAAACATAGGATGATTAAGCCTAGATTCATCGTAATAGCAACAGGCTCTGCTAAATCTACCGGTACTCCTCGTAAAATATCATTAAAATTCATAAAATTAAAAGGATTATAGGGGAATAAACTAATAAGAGATGGAAAAATCATCGGTAAAAAGAATACAATAAAGTGTACAAATAGTGTTAAATACATATTTTTCAGTAGCACATTTAAAATAATCGACAACAGCATGACAAAAATTGAAATGACGAACATATAGCCAACACTTATGGCGATATATTGAAGCGTAGATATTAATGTGGCATTTCCTAGATAAATCCCGACAGGCTCTAGTGGGTTACCAAGTCCATTTAGTATCCATAACGGACTTGCGCAAATAAAAATGAGTAAAATACTAGTCACTATGGATAACAAAGAAATAAGACATTTAGATAAAATATAGGTATCAAACCGCACAGGAAAGCCTTGAATTAAACTAGAATGCTCAAAGTCATCCAGTAAGATAGAACTCGTATGGAAGCTAATAAATATGTACCAGCCTGCACCTACGTGACTAAATAAAAATAATAAAAACGGTATGTATTGAAATAGATCAGATCGTGTATCCTTTCCCTCATCTATCATCCATTTAAAATAAAGGTAGTCCATCGAATTTTGTAATTTAGAGGGTAACAACTCGGCAATATTTTCGTATCCTTCTAATTCGAATGCCTCTTGCCTTAATTTAGCGAGTTGAAGTGAAGCCTCATAATACATAGATTGTCTATCCATTGTTAATGTTGCTATTTGTAAAGCAATTTTGCTTTTTTGTTTAGTTAAATTTTTATATAAATCGCTGCCATCCCCTGATTCTGAAGCATCTTTCACTTGAAATTTTGACAGTACAGCCTGGATGGAATAATAGTCACCCTTTTTTTCAACGATTTGATTACCAACGGCCTGTGCCTTTAAATAAAACATAAAGCCGAAAACGATAATGGCAACAGCGACTAACGCAACTAAATTTTTCCGATTGGCTCGCTCAATTACTAGTCCTACTTTTAATGCACGTAACACCGGCATCCGCCTCCCTTCTCAATGTAAGCTTTTACATTACTATGATAAGATATTGTGGATATTTTTTCAATTTTTAAATTTTTTTAACTTTTAAAACTTCTTACCATTATTCAAGTCTGGTACGCGTGTAAGCGACAAAAAGAAGAGGACTGTTATTTACAGTCCTCAAATGGTCAAAAAGTTTCATGGATTTTATATTAAAGTAGCCTTTCCAATGTAATATTCGCTAATAATTAGTTCTTACTTTAAGTTGAATCAATGACTAAGAAAGAGCTGCATTCTTCACTCAAATCATTGATAAGTCTATGTTCTTTATTGAGTCCATTTTGAAGAAATGGTTAATCAAAAATGAATTCTTATCACACTTCAATCTAACAAACCAGCGTTAAAATTCATAGCCAGCGAATGGAGAGTTAGTTTCCCCTTATAAACTTCTAACGCTTTATTACATATCTAATAACAAAGCCAAATGCCCAACCCTTCATTCTTTTATGTCGGTTGAGGATCAGTTTGATTGAATAATTGTCTCTCTATCCTTGTCTTATAATTTCCGTTAATATTACTTCCATTCTTTGCATTACCTTTAATTTTAGCTTAGACAATGTTAACTGTTTCTCTAATATATTACGGTAATCTTGTGAATAATTAGGATACAACGATTTTTCATATTCCAAATTTTGTAGTACAAATAAAAGGTTATTATGTAAATCAACCAATTGATTATAGTTATTAATTTTAGAATTCTTATCTGTATTTATTGTAGGATCATTAACATAAATAAAAATATTTTTCCCTTCTGTGATTATATTAACTACTCTTAGTGTTGAATCCCATTCAACAGGTAGTTTTAAAGACTCACTAACAAACCTTACGGGTACCATTGTAGTTGAGTTCATAATGGTAGGTGGGTTGTCTAGAAAAGTCTCCTTCCCATTAACAATTGCTTTATACGAATTAACCTTTAATTGAATAGTTGTATTCCCTTTACTTGCTGTTATGGTTTGGGTTGAGGAATCCCAGGCAACAGTTGCATCTAATGATTCAAATATATTTCTCATCGGTAACATCGTCCTACCATTTATAGCAGTACCACTATCAAAAAATACTACATCTTTGTTAATTGCATGGACATAGCTATTATCCTCTACATAAATCAAAGAGCATAGATAAAATACAAAACTTACAAAAAATAACCGTTTTAGCATGACAATTCTCCTGTTCTATAACTATAATTAATTGTAAGTATAGTTTATTATTAGCGTTAAGAGAATACTTAATTTTCAATTTATGTTTTTTTCTCTAAAAGGTGGTTAAATCCTGATCGTGAAGCTGATATATTTTGAACATAAAAAAAGAGATACTGCTTGCACAATATCCCTTTTCTTTCGTGGAGAACCTATTGCTAAATCATTCATTTTTAATGTTATCTAGATCTAACCATCCCTCAAATATAGAATCGTCCTTTAAATCAAAATAGTATTTTGTGAATCGCGCGAATTCTGTGGAATCGATTTCTTTATAGTTATAAAATTGATAGTAACTTTTTAAAAATTGTTCAATGTCTTTGATTTCTTCATTATCATCAAACAAATTCAAGAGCATTGCAGGCGATTTTCCATAGACATATGCACTCATATCAGATTGGTATTGATCAAGTGGTAAATTGACTGGAAGCACTAGGTCTGGATCAATGCTGTAAATCGTATAGGGTTTGCTCAGATTCAATTTTTTAAAGTTGAATAGATTTGTAGCAAATACCGCGAAGCCTTCATCTAACCAGGCATGATGAAAAGGATCATTGGTAATGACCCCGTAAAACCATTGATGGGCAATTTCATGAACCACTGTACTTTTAATCTGCTCAGAACTACTAGGACCACTGTTGTAAATCGTATGGGCTGTTACAATTCCTGGGTACTCCATGCCCATTCCATCTATGATAATATCTAGTTGTTTGAGAGGATACGGCCCCATTATTTCTTCAAAATAATTTATGACAGCTGAAGCCTCGTCTGCTATTTCTTGATATAATTCCTTTTTATTTTCCTCAAATCCAAATACTCTAATGGCGATGTCTTCGTCTTTTTCCACTAGTATTGGATCTTTTACTAGAGCAACAAATATTTCCTTCACGTTCTCAACTTCAAGTAACCCTTTGTTTGGGCTTGGAAATGCCTCTTGATCAAATGAAGACACCAACGTGTACTCCTGAGGAATGTCATAGGTTAATTTGAAATTGCTGAATGTAGTATGATACGTCTCTCCTCTAAAACGATAATCTTCTTTGTTCCATTGATGGTTTCTATATGTGGCAAGCATCGGATAAAATTGAGCTAAATGATAATTACCATTACTCTTCGTAAATCTTAAGCCCTCTTCAGGCAGAGTGAACTCATAGGAAAAATAAACTTTCATTTCTTGATGAGGTTTCAATTTTTCTTGAAGCTGAATGTTGAGTGAATCTTTTTCAAGAGTATAAGCTGCCGTTTTTCCATCAATGGTAATGTTATGGAACGCAATGGTCGATGGATGCTCCAGTTCGGGTGAGACAGCTTTTGTAAACATATTAGGTATAAAATAAAATATCAATTGTTCCCAATCATCGGTAGAGAGGTTTTTAACGACAACGGTTGATTCTAGCTGAAATTTCCCGTCATTATCCATCTTAAGTGCCATATCGTATTCACTAAAATTACCAGGGCTTATCGCCTTTGGTATAAATTCTTCTGTATTCACCTTTTGAGCAATAGTAGACGCTTCTTTCCCTTCCTGTTGATTGAACTCACAAGCAACGAGAAAAATACATACTAGTAATAAACCTGTACTCCATAATTTCTTCTTTATAACTTCCGCCCCCAATCCCAACACTATTAGCTACAATAAAAATGGTATATATATAAATTTTATATTATTATCCCAATTTAAACCATATACTTTCGATCTTTCATCTGGAATCTAGTTAATTACCAAGATGAACAAAGAAAGAAGAGCACATATTCGTGGTGATATGCTGCCTATTAGGTAGACAGATGAAAATTAAAAGCTGTTGATATTTTTAGATGTAGCTGTTGATTATGCCGTAATGGGATGACTTTGGTAAGTAACCGACGCCATTTTTTTATGTCCATTGCTTTCATGTGTTGTTGTAATGGTTCGTAATCTATCACAATCGTATGTAGTTCTGCTAAGCTTTAAACAGACTATCCTTACTGACAACAAAAAAATCCTGCATGTATATACACACAGGATTTCTTTGTCATCTTTTTAAACTAATCAATTCTATTTAGTACCACTTGCTCCAAATCCAGATGTTCCTCGGATCGTTTGTGATAATTCATCTACTTCTACTAATTGAATGGATGGGACAAATTGAATGACCATTTGGGCGATACGCATAGATTTTTCGACGATAAACGGTTCTTGGCCGTGGTTGATTAAAATAACGCCGATTTCCCCTCTGTAGCCTTCATCAATTGTGCCTGGGCTATTCAGTACGGTTACACTATGCTTTAATGCTAGTCCACTTCTTGGTCGAATTTGGGCTTCCGTTCCTTTAGGTAATTCAATCTGTATACCTGTTTTAATAAGTTTGGCTACGCCTGCTGGTATTTCTACTGCTCCAATGGAATAGAGATCCATGCCCGCATCACCAGGATTGGCTTGCATTGGTAGTATTGCATCCGCGTGTACTCTTTTGATTTTTACTTCTACGTTCATTATTTTCCATCCTAACGATTAAAATTAAATGTGTCATCTGTAATTGGCGCTACTTTTGCTTTAGCATAGGTAGCTCCCTTTTGTGAAAAGAAATCATATGTGGAGCCTTCATTACGAATACCGTTCATCACAATCGGATTGACTTCTTCTTCTGGAAACATTGCTTCAAAACCAACATTCATTAAGGCTTTATTAGCATTATATCGTACATAGGCTCTCACTTCAGGTGATAATCCTGTTTCCGCATAAATATCATCCGTATATTTCATTTCATTTTGATATAAATCTAATAATAACTCATAGCCCCATAAATTTAGCTCTTCTTGTTTTTCTTTTGAAAATTGCTTGAATAGATTTTGAGCAAAAAATCCAACTGCGACACCATGGATGGATTCGTCGCGTAAAATAAGTGAAATAATTTCAGCACTGTTTCGTAGGAAGCCTTGTCCTCCTAAGTACAGCGGGTAGAAAAAGCCAGAATAGAAAAGGAAAGATTCGAGCATAACGGAGGAGAACATCGCTTTCCATAAGCTTTCTGGATCGTTTTCTTCGATACTATTATAAATATCCGCAATTTTATTGGCCTTATATTGTAGAAACTCATTTTTTTTGACCCATTCAAATAACTCATCTATTTCTTCGTTTGTACAAAGCGTTGTAAAAATATAAGAATAGGATTTGGCGTGGATTGCCTCAAATGCATCAAAAACGGTTAGGACAGCCTTCTCTTGTAAATCGTCTGTATAAGCGGCCACACGATTCATCCCTATATTGGTCTGAACTGTATCCAGTAACGTTAATCCCGCGAACACTTTTTTATACGTGTCTTGATGCTCAAAGCTTTTCCACTGTTTGATATCTTTACTGACCGCAATTTCCTCAGGAAACCAAATTTGCTTCCATTGCTGGTCCCAAAATATTTGGGCAAGTTCACTCGTTGCCTTATTCCAATTGACCGCCTCATAAATTATATTTGACATGCTACACACTCCTCTAAGCTTTGTAATCGTTGACGAACATAGTAAACGGACTTAATGCCCTTTACCCATGCATAAATGTATACTTTAGCTAATTGTTCAGTTGTCCAATTATCTGTTACATAAAGCGTCATGGAAATACCTTGGTCAACGTGTTTTTGAGAAGCAGAGTACAAATCAATTAAATCATACGGATTAACATCATATGCCTCTACATATAAATGACTGTTATCATTTGTTAAATGAGGCATTGGATAAATCGTTCTACTATCTGCATAATCACGAACCTCTACACGCTCAGTACATGGCGCAATAGAAGCCGTACAGCTACGTATGTAGGAAATACTGCCAGTTGGTGCAATAGCCAAACGATAGGAATGGAATAGACCATATTGCATCACATCTTGCTTAAGCGTTTCCCACATGTTTTTCGTAATGATTGGAACATTGCCAAGTGCTTTTAACACAACGGGTGATAGTTCTTCGTCGATTTTATTGACATATTGGTCAAAGTAGCTACCTGATGCATAATCACTGTCCTCAAATCGATAAAAAGTTGCAGCTTTTTCTTTAGCCATTTCCATCGATGATTTGAGTGAATAAAAGTTCATTGCTTCCATAAAACGATCCATGAAATCAATCGATTCTTTAGAGCCATATAAAATGCCCTCCGTCACAAGATGGCCGTGGAGGTTCATACAACCAAGTCCTACTGAATGCATTAATTGATTGGCTTTTGCAACAGACGGTACATTTTTAATGTGCGTCATTTGCGACACATTTGTTAATAGGTGCATAGCCGTATCGATTAAGGCTTCGAAATCATTGACCTTACTTGCTGCATGAATATCAATAGACCCTAAGTTACAGGATACATCTAATCCATAGTCATTCGGTTGATCTTGATCTGTAATAATGCTTGTTTCTTGAACTTGCAGGATTTCGGTACATAGATTGGACATTTTTACGCGACCGATGTTTTTTAATGGATGCACTTCATTGACATTATCATCAAAAATTTCAAACGGATAGCCCGATTCAAATTGTGCTTTTTTCACTTCTGTATACAGCCTACGTGCATTCAAACGTTTAATTTTACGAATTTTAGGGTTATCAAGTAGCTCATAGTACATATCTGAAATGGAAATCTCAGACATGCGTTTGCCATATTCTTTGAAAATATCATATGGGCTGAACAAGACAATATCTTTATCACGTTTCATAAGTTCGAAGAAAATACTTGGTATAATTATTCCTGTTGATAATGTTGCGAGGCGAATTTTATCATCGGCATTCGGTTTTTTAGATGAAATAAAATTTTCAATGTCTGCATGGAAAATATTTAAATAGACAACACCAGAGCCATTTCGCTGCCCTAGTTGATTGGAATAACTGAAAGAATTTTCTAACAGTTTAGCAACTGGGATGACACCACTGGCACGATTTAGAATCTCTTTAATAGGGTCACCTAAAGGGCGTAAATCAGTTAAGTTAACTCCAACCCCACCGCCAAGTCTTGATAGCTCTAAGCAATAACCAATATTTTCAGCAATGCTATTCATGGAATCATCCATCGATAATTTAAAGCAGCTCACTAATTCACCACGTGCTTTTTTACCACTATTTAATGCTGTTGGTGTAGCAGGCTGATAAGCTTCCATCATTGCTTCGACAGAACGTTCTGCTAGCACCGTATTCCCTTGTGCTAAATACAAGGCGATAATGACAATACGGTCCTCATATTTTTCTAAAATCTCTTCTCCATCACGACTTTTCATAGCATAGCTATCGTAAAATTTACTTGCACTCATAAAGGATGGGAAGCGGAAATTATAATCATATGCTTTTTTGTACAACTTCTTAATAAATTCCATTTCATACATGTCGATAAATGCTTTCTCGTAGTAGCCCTCATCAACTAAATAACGGATTTTTTCTTCAATATCAATAAAGTAACGTAAACGCACGTTGACATACTCTAAAAAGTAGCGGCGTGTAGCTTCACGATCCTTTTCTAATTCAAGTAGCCCAGTTGAACTATAACGATTCAGTACGTCATTATTTAGCTTTAAATAGGTTTTCATCTTATTACCCTCGTTTCATAAAACGTTTGTATGGCTTCATAATCTGTTTGATTGCCTCGTAAATCTAATTTTCTTACTAAGGGTACATGATAGGTAGCAGCGATTTTCTCGCCAGCAGCCCCAAATACGTTGTGCCCAAAGTTACTATTCCCACTGGCAACTACACCTTTACAAAAATCTCTGTTTTTTTCTAAAAAACGTTCCACTTTTGCAGGGATATCGCCTAAGCCATCAGTATAAGTAATTAAAAGATAAGGCTTATTCAATTGTAATTCCTCAAAGAGCTCGACAGACTCTGCCCTTAATTTAGAAACAATATTGCGGACATTTCCTGTACGACTTGCGTAAACGATCATAGCGCAATCATCTCAATATGAGAAACTATGTCCTTAACATCTCCTATAAATGTATTATTCATTTCTAAAACAGGCACACTTAAAAAACCTGCATCGATTATTGTTTGTTTAGCTTGTTCATCGTGATCAATGTTGACAATTTCTGCATCAAGTCCTGCACGTTGTAATTCAGATTTTACCCAAAGGCATTTTGGACAGATTGTTTTCGTATAAAGTTTCATAGAAATCCCTCTTTTCATATAATAAAAAGCTATCTCCTCTAGAGAGATAGCTAAATGGAAACGTTACCATACCAAAAATACTGACGTTCCCATTTCTTAATCCCCGAAGAAATGATTAATTGTTTTATAGAGGCAGGTCTCCTGGCTTTGCTTCATCCTCTGATTCCCTTCCCATGCGAATGCACAGTGGTTGTAATCATTGTCAGCTTCACAGTTGCGGGGACAGCGTCGGAATTGTACCGAACTTCCCTTTTAAACTACATATAGTAGCACCTATATAAAACGAACACAATATATAGTTGTTGTTCAATAGTTTTAAGTGTACCATCCTTCATATAAAAAGTAAATCTAGATTCTAAACTTCTTTATTTTTTGATTATTCATTATTTTCGATTATAACTTTCGAAGGAATTTCACCATCTATTACTTATATCTTAATTCATTGTGTATCTAAACTATGTACGAGATTTTTTGTTACTACGGATCTATGAGCATTAAATATACTAGCGTATTTCACATAGAAACAGCCTATATTCTAAAGAATAATAGACTGTTTGACATGTCGAACGTATGGATTACTCGATTTCGACAAATAAGGACAATTCCTTATAAAATTCAGGCGTTGCTGCCGAATTCACTTGAAAATGAGGATTATATTTTGATAAAAGTTTATAGAGAGTAGTTGCGGTTAACAGATTCTGTTCTTGATCGAAAGCCCTGAAACTTTCATAGACCTCCTTCACTTTACCATTTATTGAATGACAAAAAAACTGTTGAACATCTGCATCCTCTAAATAATCCTTTTCCCATCTGTAACATATTAAATTTGTTAGGAAAAACATTTCTAATCCAGGCATTTTTCCAACTTCAATGAGCAATGACATTCCATAATGAAATGCATTTTCCAACCATTTTATGCCGTGGCGATCTTTGTAAAAGCGCATCAACTTTTGTAACCCATGTCCTTGCTCCTTCACTAGATAAGCATGGATATTTGTATGACCAGCAGTTCTTTCCCATTCATCGAGAGAGAATTTATACTTCCTTACCAGTTTCATCCAAAGCTTTTGAAGCTTGTCTTCAGAAAGGTATTGTGTTTGTTGATTCCATCTTAGAAAAATGTCTAAACTTTCTAATACCAAGCCTCTTTCCATTTCAAAATGATCCAATTTTCTATATAAAACTTTTTGATTCATATCTATGTTGTCCATTATGTCTTCAGATTTGTTCATTTTGCATTCCATTTAATTATTCACTTCACTTCAGATTTTTTATCTACTATCATGACATGTCTCGACTAATTCACGCTTGATCGTTAAATAGGCATCATTAATAGATGTATAATCATTTGGGTTTTCTTCTATTAACTTCCTAATATAAAGCTGTAAAGGCCTAATATGCTCACCAGAAAGGTTGTTCATAATTTGCTGCTTTAACTGATTTATATAAAATGAAATTGAATGTGATGTCATCTTGTTCACCCCTATTTATTCATAAAAAAAACATCTTGCCCTAATGGGAAGATGCTAGCTATGACTGACATACTTCATAGTTCTTCAACCAATATAAAATAAGTCGTCTATATTGAATAGAGACTCTTTTTTTGGTTGTCGCACTATGAGTATGATGAAGGTAATTCGTCACACTCAACACCCCCTATCCGCGTAGGTTTTGGCTGTACTAGATAAAGGCAGGTCTCCTGGCTTATGATCATCACACATTTTTCCCTTCCCATTACATACATAACAGTGGTTTTTAAAATGTGCTCCCAATTACAGTTGCGGGACAGCGACGGCTTTTCACCGTTCTTCCCTTTTAAACAAATTCTATTGAATTTGTACCTTTATCCTTTTATTCCGTTTTTTATAGTATAACATATCATTCTACTTTCTCTGACAAAACCCTATGAAAATCTACAGAACAACACTTAAGAAACCACCTACCTCTTAACAAGTAGATGGTTTCAGCATTTATTGAGCGAAGATGTCATTGTTCTTACTTCTTTACGGTTTCACTACTGTCTTGAAAGAATTTTTCAAGTATATCATCTGTAAAATCAGCGAATGTTTGATAGATATACTGAGGATTTCGATCCTTATCAATGACGACAGACCTAACCCCTTCATAGAAATCCTCATGATTTAAAAAGTTTTTTGCCAAGATTAAATCAGTCGCAAAGCATTCTTCTACCGTTTTATGTTGGGCATCTATCAGTTGCTTTAATGTAATTTTTAAGGATGATGGAGATTTAGATAGAAGCAACTGCTTTGTTTCTTGTGCAAATTTGCTTAGGTCATTGTCTAAGGATTCGACTATCTTCTCCACTGTATGTTTTGAGAAATGTTGATCGATTTCATTTTGAAGGCTGGCAAGCTCACTGTTTGCTGTTGGTGTACTTGAATAGTCCTCTATTAATTGCTTTAGAGCTGTGCTAGTCTCCACTGTATGCCAGTTCGTTTGTTCAATGCGTGTGAGGAATGCGTGTAAATGATCGCTCGTCATATAGCTATCCGCACCATTAGCAAAGAGAACATCCGCAGCTTGGATGATCGATGCTGTTAAAGCTAAGTAATATCCTACATAGCCAGGCGCTTTATTTAGAAAATAGGCAGCTCCAACATCAGGAAAGAAGCCAATATTCATTTCTGGCATAGCCCATTTTGTTCGCTCTGTCACAATTCGGTGGCTAGCCCCATACGTTAAACCAACCCCACCTCCCATGACAATGCCATCAAGGCAAGCAATGATAGGCTTTGGGTAGTGATAGATTGCCTTATCTATTTGATATTCTTCCTCAAAAAAGATTTCGGCATTTTGGAAAGCTTCCTGACTGGAGCGAGCTTTATAGAGTGTTTTAATATCACCCCCAGCACAAAAGCCCTTTTCGCCAGCACCTCTTAGAATTATCAAGTGTATTTGATCATTCGCCTGCCATTCCTTTAGTTTCTCACCAATGGGCTTTAGCATTTCTATAGAAAGTGAGTTTAAAGCTTGAGGACGATTCAGCGTAATGCTTGCTGCGCCACCATCACTGACGGAAAATATTACTTCATTTGTCATAGTAGTTTCCTCCCTTACGAATGTTTAAAGTTGGGCTGTCTTTTGTCAATAAACGCTTGAACGCCTTCTCTAGCATCCGCTGTTAAAAATAACTCAGCAAAGCGTGTTCGTTCTAATTCCAACCCTTTTTGGAGATGATCCTTCCCGCCTTGAATTATACATTCAATTGTACGGGATACACTTGTCATACTTTTGCCCTCAACAAAAGACTGAGCAAGGGCTTTGGCAGTTGGCAGAAGCTCATCTGGCTCCGTCACCACTTGAATAATACCTAGTTGTAGTGCTTCGTCAGCACTTAATTGCTGGCTTGTTAAAATTAATTGTAGAGCCTTTGCTTGCGTTGTTATTCTGCTCAGTCGTTGAGTGCCTCCGAATGTCGGCAGTAAGCCAAGCTTTAATTCCGGTAAACCAACAATGGCATTACTTGAAGCAATCCTGAAATGACAGCCTAACGCTAGCTCTAGTCCTCCTCCAAGGGCTGGCCCATTAATAGCAGCAATAACAGGCTTTTTCATGGCTTCAATTTCATCACATAGCGCTTGGCCTGCCTCAGCCATTTGTAATGCTCTATCCTGTTGCCCAAAGGCAGCAACAAATTCCTTTATATCTGCTCCCGCAGCAAAAAATCGTCCAGAGCCGGTCACAATGATGGCTCTCGTCTCTTCATCCTCAGCTAATTCTTTAAAAATGACACGAAGATGTTCAATAGAAGCTGATGACAACGTATTTGCTGGTGGATGATTTAAATGAATAAGCGTGATGGAATCTTCTTTACTAACATTGGCAAATGTATCAACCATGATTTTTCCCTCCTGTTTATGATAATGAACTGATCGATTTTGGATTGTTGATGATCCCTCTTGCAATCTCTCGCTTTTTCATAAAGAGATTCTGATGGAGTGGGATGTTTAAGCGCTGAATATGATCTAACCTTGTTTTTCGCTTTTGTTCATTTGTTTCAGCAGCACAAATAATGTCGATTGTCCTTTTTTCTATTTTACGATAGCCTTCCTGACAAAGAATATCTGTCATCAAATGCTTCATATTGTCACATGCGTTCTTTTCCGTCCGCAGTAAAGAAGCTTCCATAACATAAATATCTTTTGCTATATCAGCTAGCAGACGCATATATTCCTGCTCTTGCTCCAATTGAATCTGTGCGTCAGCAATGACAGCGATGGCTATTTGCATTAAGTACTTGGCAAGACGGATGTATTGCTGATTCTTTTCTGCTGGTTGATATGCTACTGGAGCATTTTCGGTAGATGTTGCTTGTGAATACTTCTTATATAGTAGCTTCGCCATTGTTAAACGGTTGATTTCATTTGTTCCTTCAAAAATACGGCTAATTCTAGCGTCACGATATAAGCGTTCAACCTCGTAGTCTTGCATATAGCCATAGCCACCATGGATTTGTACAGCTTCATCTACAATTTCCCCAAGCACTTCTGAGCAATTGACTTTATTGAGTGCGCATTCCAGAGCGAAATCAGCTATTTTTTGAACCATTGACTCTTTATCCGTAACTTCCATCGCATCATCTATTTCTCCTGCTGTCCTGTATGCAGCACTTTCCGCCCCATAGATGGAGGTCGCCATATCCGCAAGTTTTTCCTGTATCATGGTAAAATGAACGATTGGCTGGTGAAATTGCTTCCGTTCCCTACCATATGTTACAGCTAACTGAAGTGCCTGCTTGGAAGTGCCGATGTTGGAGAAAGCTAGCTTTAGGCGTGCCATGTTCAATATATTCATCGCTACTTTATGGCCTTTTCCAACCTCGCCAAGAACATTTTCCCTCGGCACGACAACATCCTGTAAAATAAGCGTAGCTGTCGAGGAGCCTTTAATGCCCATTTTCTCCTCTTCTTGTCCAATAGATACACCGCTAAACGTACGTTCTACAATGAATGCAGTCATGCCTTCACTCGTTTTCGCAAAAACAACAAAGAGATTTGCTAGCTGTGCATTGGTAATCCATTGCTTTTCACCATTTATTACCCATGCAGAGCCGTCCTCGTTTAAAATGGCATTTGTTTTGGGATGTAGTGCGTCTGAGCCTGCGTCTGGCTCAGTCAGAGCGTAGGCGCCAATCCATTCACCTGAAGCCAGCTTTGGTAGGTATTTCAGCTTTTGGGACGCATCGCCAAAATAGACATAGGGCAATGTGCCGACTCCTGCGTGAATATTGTAAGATACACTGAATGAGCTGCCATAACCCATTCTTTCTGCAACTAACCCGGAAATTTTTTTATTAAGTTCTAGCCCTCCATAGGCCTCGGGTATTTCGATGGCTAGTAAACCAAGATCACCAGCTTTTTGAAATAACCGACGAGTGATGTCATATTGATGCTGCTCAATAGCTGCCATATTAGTAGCAACATCTTGTTTGATGAACAGCTCTGCGGTTTTTGCTATGAGCCCTTCTTCCTCCTGAAAGTCCTCAGGTGTAAAAATGGTCATTTTGTTTTCTAATTTATCCATGCTAGTCCTCCTTGAAAGAAAGAGGAGAAAAGTAAACTTTTCTCCTACTTTATTTCCTCTTTAGGTAAGATGGTTTTCGCCAGCTCACTATCTAAATCTTCAAATTTGTAATAGGAGATGGTTTCATATAATTCACTTCTTGTTTGCATATCCTCAATAGCTTCTTTTTGAGTCCCTGTCTTTTTTATTAAGCCAAATACTTGCTCATAGGCTTTGGCTGCTACTCTCATCGATGTAACGGGATATATAACCATCGAATAGCCCATCTTTTCAAATTCCTTAGCCGTATAATACGGTGTTTGTCCAAATTCAGTCATATTGGCTAATAACGGAGCATCTAGCTCACTAGCAAAATGTTTAAATTCTTTTTCTGTTTGGAGAGCCTCTGGAAAAATGGCATCTGCCCCAGCTGCTACATAAGCTTTAGCTCTTAAAATAGCCTGCTCTAAACCTTCTACAGACCTTGCATCTGTGCGGGCAACAATTACTAACGTAGGAGCTATTTGTTTAATCATTTTTATTTTTTGTATCATTTCCTCTTGAGCAACGAGTGTTTTCCCATTCAAATGACCACATTTTTTGGGAAGATTTTGATCCTCTAGCTGTACAGCAGCTACTCCAGCTTCTACCATTTCACGAGCTGTGCGGGCAACATTTAAGACACCACCAAAGCCAGTATCGATATCCACTAGCAGCGGTAAATTAGTCGCACGAATAATTTCGCTCGCACGCTGTGCAACTTCATTTGAATAAATCATGCCTAAATCAGGTAAACCTCTACTGGCAGTGTAGGCAGCGCCAGAAAGATATAATGCCTCAAAGCCAACTTTTTTAGCCATTAAGCCAGCCATTGCATCATGAGCTCCTGGGATTTGTAAAATCGTTGAACGAGTAATGAGTGTTCGAAATTGTTCAGCCAATTGTTTTTGTGCTATTGCTTCATTTACAATCCACGCCATCTATAAAAACCTCCTAATAATCAATGATGCCTCGGCATATTTACGTCCGAAAGTGGTTGTGATGCAGGTCAGTTAGCCGTTATCGCAAGGATGGGAGGATTTTAGGCTAACATCCTTTATTAACTCCTTCCCGATTCGTGACATTCGCCAGAGGCTTTAATTTCCTGAAAGAAGTTAAACAAATAAATTAACGAATTCATGAACAGCACTATTTTCAAGAAGTGCTTGATCAGCACAAACTTCATTAATCTTGCTGTATTGTTTTTGAGAATAATGGGTGCTAATGTTTTGCTGGAACTTATCGATGATTTGAGGGAATGCTTCCTCACGACGGAAACGGTGTCCTAAAGGATATTCACATTCAATAAGCTCAGATGATGTGCCATCTTTGTAATAAACTTGAACAGCATTGGCAATCGAACGTTTCTCAGGATCTAGGTAATCAATTGTATATTGGGGTTTTTCCACAACCACCATTTTATTTCTTAAATTATCGATACGTGGATCTGCAGCCACTTCATCTTCATAGTGGTCTGCTGTAATATCGCCATAGATAAGCCCTATTGCTGTAATGTATTGAAGACAGTGATCACGATCAGCTGGGTTATTAAGAGGTCCTTCCTTATCGATAATTCGTATAGCGGATTCATGGGTCGTAATTTGAATGCGTTCAATGTCCTGTAAACGATTTTTCACTTCATTGTGTAAATGAACGGCACATTCGGCAGCTGTTTGTGCATGGAATTCAGCTGGATAAGAAACTTTAAATAGAACATTTTCCATCACATAAGATGCTAGTGGTCTAGCAAGCTTTAATTCTTGCTTATTAAAGAGAACATCTTGGAAGCCCCAGCCAGGTGCAGATAAGGCCGTTGCATAGCCCATTTCGCCTTTCACAGCCATCATGGCTAAGTGTACTGCCCTGCTTGTTGCATCACCAGCAGCCCATGATTTTCTAGAACCCGTATTCGGTGCATGGCGATATGTTCGTAGGCTCGAATTATCAATCCAAGCATTTGATAAGGCGTTGACAATTTCCTGATGAGTGCCACCTAATGCCTTTGTCACAACAGCTGTTGTCGCAATTTTGACAAACAGTACATGGTCTAACCCAACACGATTTAAGCTATTTTCTAATGCGAGAATACCTTGTATTTCATGGGCCTGTATCATCATTTCTAATACGTCTTTCATTTTAAGTGGCTCTTTCCCTTCAGCAACACGCACGCGACTCAAATAATCAGCCACAGCTAATATGCCCCCTAAATTATCAGAAGGGTGTCCCCATTCAGCCGCAAGCCAAGTGTCGTTGTAATCCAGCCAACGAATCATACAACCGATATTAAAGGCACCTTTTACAGGATCAAGAACATAGGAAGTGCCTGGAACTCGTGTACCATTGGGAACGACTGTGCCTGGTACTACTGGGCCAAGAAGTTTCGTGCATTCAGGATATTGTAAGGCCAAAATGCCACACCCTAATGTATCTAATAATACATAGCGTGCCGTTTCGTATGCTTCTTCACTTGTAATAGTTGTATTGACTACGTAATCCGCAATATCTGTAAGTAATTGATCTGTCTTAGATATGTCATTTGTTTTAATCATCTATATCTTCCTTTCAAGGCATGAATTTGATATACTAGTATGCTGATAGGCATTGGTCAGAATGCCCATCAGCTCTATGGCGAGTTGTTAAAACTTGATTATACCGACAATTCTTCAAGGTTATGACGCTCGCCAATATAATGGACACGAGGTCTAAATAATCGGTTATTGTCATGCTGCTCAATGACGTGAGCACATAAGCCAATCGTTCGTGAGCCAAAAAAGATAGGTGTATAGATTTCAATTGGCAAGCCAAGCATGTAGTATACTGGTGCTGCATAATAATCTAAATTTGGGTACAAGCTCTTTTCTTGTGCCATCACCTTCTCACCAGCTTCACACATGTGATATAAGCGATCATCCCCTTGTGCCAAACATAATTTATGCAAAGCCTCTTTCATAATTTGTGCTCTTGGGTCCATCTTTTTCATATAAACACGGTGACCAAAGCCCATAATTTTTTCTTTATTTTGCAGTTTATTTTTCAGCAAGGCTTCAAAGCCTGCTACTGTTTTGGCTTCTAGAAGCATGTACATGACTGCCTCGTTGGCCCCTCCATGTAAATTTCCTTTCAATGATGCGACAGCTCCAGTTAAAGCACCGTACAAATCAGATTGTGTAGAGGCAATAACACGAGCTGTAAACGTCGAATTTGGCATCTCATGCTCACTATATAAAACGAGAGACTGATCAAAAATTTCCTCTTCTAACGCCGTTGGTTTTCTACCAGTAATCATGTAATAAAAATTGGCGCTATAGGAAAGCTGACTATCTGGCTCCACAACATCTTGTCCGTTTAAGACACGATAGCTATTGGCTACGATGTTAGGCATACCGCCTAAAAGTCTATAAGCTCGCGTCAAGTTCATTTCAGTAGAACGATCATTGATGTGCTGATCAAAGCCTGCTAAAACAGAAATTCCAGTTCTCAGTCCATCCATCGCATGTGTTTCATTAGGCAAGAGCTTGAAGATTTGGAAGATCTCTTGTGGAACCTGATAATGTGCTTTTAATTTGTCCTGTAAGTCAGCCTGTTGCTCGGCAGTAGGAATTTCGCCATGCAGTAGTAGGTAGACAATGTCTAAATACGAATATCTTTGTGATAATTCAATCAAGTCGTAGCCTCGAATAACAATTTGACTTCCTACAGTGTCTAAAAAAGATAATTTTGTTTCAGCAGCAATGACCCCATCAAGACCTGGTGAATAAGTTAACTCCATTCAATGACAGCCCCTTTGTTTAATTATTCTTGTAAGCGTTACCATTCCAACACGAAAGAACAACAAAAAAACAACTTCTACCCCTTTTTAGAAGTTGTTAATCTACAAAAGCATGACAGACCAAATAACAGTGAATTTACAGGAATTCACAAAAATCATGCAGTAGCTAACACCTCCCTATCCTCGTAGGTCAATTGATGCTTATTTTGTGGCAGGTCTCCTGACTTATAATCAACACTTCAATAACACCTTCCCATTTTGACAAACAAAACAGTGGCCTTGTTATCGAGCTCCTAAATACAGTTGCGGGACAGTGTTGGACTCTCACCAACTTCCCTTTTAATCAAATGGAATGAACCCCATTTGAACCACCAAAATTTAGCATATTCAATTTGTCTATTTACCTTAACATAGAGTTTTCAAAACAATCAATATAGGTAAAATTCAGAAAAGACTGATTATAAAAAGCTATTTTTCATTTTTGATTGACTATTCTGCATTTTTGAGCATTATTTTGTACAAAAAAAGATTGTTCATCTATACCAATAAATCCATTTTCAAGGGTTATAAGTAAAATAGAGGTCTTTATAATAAGAAAGGCGAATAGTTTTTTTATAATATAGAGGAGGAGCACATATGGGCTATATTTCAGAATTAAGGAAACACATCGGTAGTAGACCGATTATCAGTATCGGGGCGACAATTCTTGTAGTCAACGATGACAAGAAAATTCTCTTTCAACATCGTTCAGATACGTTGGATTGGGGATTACCTGGTGGCTCAATGGAACTGAATGAAACGCTAGAAGAAGCTGCTACCCGTGAACTTCATGAAGAAACAGGACTGGTAGCGAATGAATTGGACTTGATTGGTGTTTTTTCAGGGCCAAATTATTATTTTCAATATCCAAATGGGGATGAAATCTATACAGTTATTCATCTTTATAGTGCGAAAAATGTCAGTGGTGTATTAGAGATGAGGGATGGTGAGAGTTTGAATCTTACCTATTTCAGTAAAAATGAGCTACCAGATCATCTTGAGAAAAGAACAAAAACACTCTTAGACAATCTAGAGGACAAATTGTGGAATTTAGATAGTTCTTTTGCAAAGAATTCTCTTTAAATAACAAAGAGCATGCTTTTTATGAAAACATGCTCCCATCTTAACTATTAGGTTATTACAGTCTAATCTTAACCTCTGTACCGTCTTGTGCCTTGACATCTACTAGCACGAGCCCTTTGTAATTTTGTAGTTCCTTGATAATAGGCTTGAGCATTTCTTTGTCAATGAATGGAAAGGAAAAGTCGATTTTTTTTCTGTCGAAGTATGCCTTTGTCCATTTGTTGACACTTTGCTGAATCCATTTTGAAGTCAAAGTGGAAAGAACAATGGTTAGCACAGCATATGGAACAGGAACGGTAAAGCGAACGTCTTTTGCTTTCACTTTTACATGCATCATAAGTCGCCTCTACTCAATGAAAACTGAAACGGTATCTCCGTTTGCCGATTTTATGTCCACAATTTGTCCATCTAATTCATTTTCGATGGCTTCAAGAAGAAGATTGATATCGATATCTTTCACGTATTTTTCCGATTGCGGAATACTCGCAGCGATACTGTGTCCAGCCATTAACACAGCCTTGACAAGTTTTATAGGCAAATTCACAGTGACATTATCATTTTCAGTGGACACCACACGAACCTTTAACGTTTTATCTAAATACTTCGTTTTTTCCAGAAATTTATTACCTGACTCCTCTTTCTCTTGTAACACTTGAATCAGCTCTGACCCTTTATCAGCATCAATTTTTCCCTCTTGAATCATGGTTAACACTTTAGTAATTTCCTCTTTCATGTAGCATTCCTCCCTATTCGTCTTTTAAGAGTTTTATGGCCTCATCAGTTGTGATTTCGCCATTTTCCAACATGCTTACAATTTTTTTCTCGTCTACTTCATTTTTCTTCTTTTGGACATAGCCAAGGGATGAGATAATGTCATTTAGCTTGCCTCGCACAGTTGGGTACGAAATGCCCAGTTCCTTTTCTACTTCCTTAATATTCCCTCGACATGTTAAAAATACTTCCACAAAATGAAGCTGATCCTGTGATAAGGATGCTAGCTTCGACAATTCAAACTCATTTTCAATCGTCGTTTGACAATGAGAACACTGTAACTTCGTAATTTTCAATGTTTTACTGCAGACAGGACAATTTGTGATTACTTGATAAGCCATAGTGAACTCCTTCCTTTAAGTTAAATTGATTATATACCAAATAATTTAAAAAAGTAAATAATAAAATTAATTTATTCAATGAAAATATCAATAAAGTTAATTTGTTAATTAATATTATTAATAAAAAGAAAAACGCCATTCTAATGCAAAATGGCGTTTCTTTAATAGATGACTCTTACTAATGTTTGGAGCAAATGAGGTAATCCAACTGGCCTCTATCATTACCAGCCCATACCTCCATGACCACTGTATACGTGTTTTCTATATTATGATCATTTCGTTTTATGTTTTCTTTCTCGCGGGTGTGAAGGCAAAATAGCATGATATAATTGTTGTGAAGCGGGATGCTGATATGCTCCATCCTTTCCAATCTCCTCCACTAGCCGACCATGCTGCATGACAAGGATACGGTCTGACATAAAACGTGTTGCCTGTAAATCATGCGAAATGAAAATGTAAGCAAGCTGTCGCTCTTTTTGAAGTGTTTGTAGTAACTGTATAATCTTCTTCTGTAAAATCATATCAAGACTGCTAATCGCTTCATCTAAGACAATTAATTTTGGCTTTAGCGCAAGAGCTCTAGCGATGTTGACTCGTTGCTGTTGCCCCCCACTAAGCTGCGAAGGATAGTTTTGAGCCATTGCCCTCTCTAACTCTACACAGTCTAGTAATTCCCTTACTTTATGTTGTCGCTCTGTTTTGCTAAAATGCTCGAAATTCAGAAACGGTTCTTCGAGTATTTCAAAAATCGTCTGCTTCGGATTAAATGAATGATAGCTATTTTGAAAAACTGCCTGTAAATCTCTACGTATTCTTTTTTTATGCTTGCTTGGTGCTTCGTATAAATTGACACCTTGAAAGAGCAACTCCCCGTTTGTTGGTCGTTCGATTCCTAAAATAATACGACCTAATGTGCTTTTTCCTGAACCACTTTGACCGACTATTCCTAGACATTCCCCCTCCTGAAGTGAGAATGACACCTTCTGTAATACGGGAACTTCCTGCTTACGCTGGAATAGAAATGGTCTTTGAGCGTAATGCATATCAATATTTTTCACGTCTAGCAGCGTCATTTTTTCACCTCTAAAATAGCATTCTTGCTTGTAATAGTTTCTTTGTATAGGCATGCTGAGGTGCATCAAAGAAATCATAGACATTCGTTTGCTCAATGATTTTTCCTTGATACATAACAGCCACATCGTCAGCTAGTTCAGCAATAACACCTAAATCATGTGTAACAAGAAGTATGGCAGCTTCTGTTTCTACGCGAATACGATCAAATAGTGTTAATACTTGTTTTTGATTGATCGTATCAAGAGCTGTCGTTGGTTCATCAGCAATATAGAGGGAGGCTTGTAGCGCCAATGATAAGGCAATCATCACTCGCTGTAGCATGCCACCACTCAACTGAAAAGGATAATAGTGTAAAAGCTGCTCTGGATTTGGTAAATGCACTTTATGTAAGGCATCAAGAGCTATTTGTCTCATTTCTTTTTTGGTCAGCTTAAAGTGTGCCTTTAATGTTTCTCTGAAATGGCCTTCAATCGTTTGGATACGATCGAAGGCAGCGGATGGATTTTGCAAAATCATCGAAAGATGCCGCCCACGATATGCTCTTAATTTAGTAGCTGAAACATTCATTAAATTTTCCTGCTGATAAAGAACTTCCCCTTGTGTCACCTGTGCGATAGACGGTAATGTTTGCATGATGGCATGGCAAAGCATGGTCTTGCCACTACCACTTTCTCCTATGATTCCTAAGACACGCCCTTTATAGGCTGTCAGATTGATAGTGGATAATACATTTTTCTCCCCAATTTTGACGTTTAAATCTTTCACTTCTAAAACCTTCTCCATAACTTCACCCCTCACGAATCAAACTTCTTTAAACGATTGGCTAAATGATTAAACAATAACACCACTAGGACAATGGCAAGCCCAGGATAAAGCATTAAATCGGGATGCTGACGGATATATTGTTTCCCTTCATTTACCATCATGCCCCATTCTGGAATCGGCGCCTGCACGCCCAGACCTATAAAGGAAAAGCCAGCGATTTCTAAAATGACTTTCCCGATATCTAACGCCACAATCGTGACAATAGCTGGCAGTATGTTAGGGATATAATGATGAATGATTAATTTAATGCCTGTAGTGCCAGTAATCCTAGCAGCTTGAATAAAGTCTTTTTCATTCATCCCAATACATAAACTTCGAACCATTCTGGAGTAATAAATAAGCTGTGTAAAAATAAGGGCTATTAAAACATTTTTTAAGCTAGGGCCTAATACACCTAAAAGTCCAAATGCAAGTACCAGTGTCGGAAAAGCTAATAAAACATCACATATTCGAATAAATACCACATCGATTATACCTCTTTTCAACGCTACAAAGGCACCAAGTAGGACAGCTAAAACAATAGCAACGACTTGAATGAAGAGTGCTGATCCTAATGAATAGCGAATACCTAAAAGCATGCGAGAAAAGACGCATCTTCCTAAGTGATCTGTACCGAATGGGTAATCCCAGGAAGGGGCTAAAAATTTCTTAGTTATATCGACAGCTAACGGATCATGTGGCATTAAAATGGGTGCAAACAATCCCAGTAAGACAATGATTACAAGGAGGGATAAGCTAAATAACCCTAGAATAGGATCTCTTCTTTTTCGTAATCGCTTCATGTTAATCTCTCC
Source organism: Lysinibacillus sp. FSL K6-1151 (assembly GCF_038630755.1). Taxonomy (NCBI): domain Bacteria; kingdom Bacillati; phylum Bacillota; class Bacilli; order Caryophanales; family Bacillaceae; genus Lysinibacillus; species Lysinibacillus sp. FSL K6-1151. The sequence continues at coordinate 2,370,980 of NZ_CP152040.1, read as the reverse complement.
TGTCCTTCATCATCAGATGAGGGTCCAATAGACGATGCAATACATCTGTGCATAGATTGGTCAACACATAGATCACAGCAATAATCAATACATAGCATTGTACAACGGGGTAATCCCTGTTCGTAATGGATTCGATTAAATACCTACCGAGTCCTGGCCAACTAAAAACTTGCTCCACAATTACAGCTCCACCTAGTAAACTACCGAGCGTCATACCTAATAAGGAAGTCAAAGGTATGGCAGCATTTCGTAACACATGACGTATGAGGATTACAGAATTTTTTAATCCTCTTAGCTGCGCATATTGAACATATTGTTGCTGTAATTCTTCCTGGATAGTGGAACGAATAAACTGGATGAACAGACCAATGGTTGGCAATGCTAGTGCGAAGGCTGGTAAAACTAAATGAGCGAGTGTACCCTTTCCGTTTGTCGGAAAGAGCCCTAATTTTAAGCTAAATAGATAGAGCAGTAGGAAACCTAACCAAAATGTTGGAATGGATACGCTCAATATGCTAAAGAATCTAATGATTTTATCGATGATGGCATACTTAGACAATGCACTCATAGTCCCTAATGGTATACTGAATACTAAAATGAGGACAAATGCGGCAAGAGCTAATTCAATGGTTGCAGGTAATTTCGCGAATAGCTCATGTGCTACTGGTAATTTACTCACAAAGGATGTACCAAAATCTAACTGTAAAACGCCTTTTCCCCATAGCAAATATTGAAGAACGAAAGGTTTGTCCGTCCCTAGTTCTTCGCGTAATGCCTGAACAGCTTCCTCGGTTGGAGCAACTCTTGCCAATCGTAGGATGACCTCAGCAGGCTCTATCGGTACAAAACGAATAAATACAAAGGTTAGGATGGAAACTCCTAGTAAGACAAACGGCAAAGTCAAAATTCTTTTTAAACAAAACATCCATGTCGATTCATACATGCTGTCACTTCCTACTCACTCCTATGATAAAGAGAGAGCTGTCTTTGCAAGACATACTCTCTCTTTTTTATTACTCTTTATCCATTTGTGCATAGGGAATATCATATTCAGATGCACGTGGAGCAAAATCCTTCATATATGGTTGATAAATTACATTATTTGTTTCGTAAGAGATAGGATAGAAAAGTGCTTGATCATGGAATATGGATAAAATATCCGTGTAAAGCTGCACTCGTTCCTCTTCATCTGTTCCCACTAATAATTGATGGATTTTCGTATCGATGTCTGTGGCGTTAGGTAAGCCTAATTTTGCCTCATAAACACCACTAGCATTTGGCGTAGCTGACTCATTTGCAAAGCTATGTGGGTCGGTTGGTGGTCCGTTTGTACGCCAGAAATTAATATCCACCTGATCATCCATTAATTTTTGAAGACCGACCATCACATCCGCACCTTCTAAATTCAACTGTACCCCTATTTTTGCTAGTTCACCTTGCATTAATTCCGCCATTGGCTTTTGGATTGCATCTGTTGCGATGTAGATTAAATCTAATGATAATGGTTGCCCGTTTTTCGAACGAATTTTTTCGCCCTTCTGTAACGTCCATCCTGCCTCATCTAGTAGTTGCTGCGCTTTTTCAGGATTATATAAGATTGGCGCTAACTCTATATTGGCATAAGGAATGGCATCCCAAAATAATGTGTTAGCCACTTTTTCTGTACCATGTGTAATACTGTCAACCATTTGTTCCTTATTGATAGCATATTGAATGGCCTGACGAACCTTTAATTCGGCTAACGGACCCGACTGAGTATTGAAGAGTAACGCTTTCGTAGACAAAGGCTCAGAGGTAGCGGTTTTGTATTTACTGCTATCTTTTAAATACGTATAGTTATCTAAACTAATGATGCCACGACCATAAATTAAATCTAATTCCTCGTTTTCAAATGCTAATGAAATCGATTCTGAATCTGGGATAATTTTAACTTTAATTTGTTCTACGAGAGGCTTTTCTCCCCAATAGTTTTCATTGCGACTAAATAAAGCATATTCATCTTTTTTGTACTCGGTTAATACCCATGGACCTGTTCCAATAGGTGCCTTGATCGAATCTTGTGTCGCATCTCCGGCTGGGAATCCATTATCCCCTAAAAAACGGAATGGTCTTACAAAGGCAAGCTCGTTTAAGACAGGATAATAAGGTTCATCTAATTGCAAGCGAATTGTAAAATCATCCACTTTCACAACCTCTTTCATATGGTTGACCATACCCATCCAAGAATGCATTTCCCGATCCGCTAATACTGCATTGAAATTACGAATCACATTATCTGCATTAAACGCAGTTCCGTCTGAATACTTAACATCTTTTCTTAAATGAAAAGTATAAGTCGTTTTATCTTCTGATATGTCCCAGCTTTCTGCTAGCTTTGGGCTAACAGTTCCATCGTCGTTGTATTCCACCAAGGATTCATAGACCATCGCTTGTGCGGTCATTTGATTGGGTAAATATGTATGGGGGTTCAATGGGCCGACATCTAATGGCCACCCAATTGTTATCATTTTTTCATTTGTTTGCTGTGTTCCTGTCTCTCCCTTTTCTTGATCTGTGCTTGTACAACCAGCAAGTACGCTGAAAGTTAACACAAGGATGAAGGGAAGTACATACTTAGTCAATCTCATTTTCTGTCTCCTATCTCTATTCGTGGTACAAATGAATCTAGTTATAGATAGATGGAAAGAAGGTATCAACAATGCGTTCAAATTTTTCGAGCTAACGAGTAGAAGTTGATTTGCATTGTGCAGACACCTTTTCAAAGTTTGTGATATCAGCTAGAGGCTTTAGACACACCGACATTGCCACAGGACGTGGTGCTTCTTGACGTTCAGAGGGCATTTAAACAGCCATTGACTATTTATCTTCTTCAGAAAAAGAAGTCTTCTGTATGTGCTACTACAAAAACATTTGCTGAATCAAACTAAAAAAACCTTATTCTAAAAAAGAATAAGGACAGAAAAACTTACAATGAGTAAGCCTCCATCCATCTCCCTATCTTTCGTAGATCATCAATGAATCTCCTTACAAGCAGGCATTCTGGCTCATGAATCATGATTTTGCTTCACCTTCCCAAGTAATCACTTAGTGGTATTTGAAACAAAACTCCTCATTTACAGCTGCGGGACAGCATGGGATTTACACCCATTTTCCTTTTAATTGAATGAAAGTCTTTTTCACTCAAACTTGTAATGATCGCTATGAAATTCGTTATAAACATAACATGCTCGATTGTTCACGTCAATTTTATTTTCTGAATATAATAAAAATCTTAAAAGAATGAAACAACAAAAGACCAGGTCCATTTTTTTCCTGGTCTTTGTTGTATTTCGGAGAGAAGATGTAGTAGTTGTAGTAGATTTATAAAATGATGTCGTTATCTCGAGATAGATGGTTGTACTTCCTGGCGTAATGTTTTCGTTGCAGCAACCATATTAGCTAAAGCTGCAACAGTTTCAGTTTCTTTTCTTGTTTTTAAACCACAATCTGGGTTCACCCAAAATTGATGGGGATCTAACACCTGTAAACTATCTCTCATAATAGTTAGCATTTCTTCATTGCTTGGCACACGAGGACTATGAATATCATAAACGCCTAAGCCAATGCCCTTTTGATAAGGTTGCCCTTGCAGTGATGTAATGAGCTCCCCGTGACTTCTTGATGTTTCAATGGAAATCACGTCTGCATCAAGTGCACTAATCGGTTCGATGAAATCGTTAAATTCGCAGTAGCACATATGTGTATGGATTTGTGTTTCATCTTTGACACTAGCTGTAGCCAGCTTAAAGGAATTAACAGCCCATTCTAAGTAAGCTCCCCATTCTTCTTTTCGTAGCGGTAAACCTTCTCTTAGAGCTGGCTCATCCACTTGAATAATTGAAATACCTGCGTTTTCGAGTGCCTCAACCTCTTTGCGAAGTGCTAATGCAATTTGATAAGCGACATCTTTACGTGACAGATCGTCTCGTACAAAGGACCAATTTAATATCGTCACTGGTCCTGTCAGCATACCTTTTACAAAGCGCTTTGTTAAGCTTTGAGCATAGGCTGACTCTTTTACAGTTATTGCTGAAGACCACGCTACATCTCCATAAATGATCGGTGGCTTAACACAGCGTGAGCCATAGGAAACGACCCATGCTTTTTTTGTAAAGGCAAAGCCAGTCAGCTTTTCACCAAAGTATTCGACCATGTCTGTACGCTCAAATTCACCGTGAACGAGTACATCGATATCTAGTTCCTCTTGTATCGTAATCCAGCGTTTTGTTTCCTGCTCTATAAATGCTTCGTAGGCTTCATTCGATAATTGTTTTTTACGCCAAGCATTACGATTCCTTTTCACCTCATCGGATTGTGGGAAGCTTCCGATTGTTGTTGTTGGGAATAGCGGTAACGCTAACGCTTGCTGCTGGATTTTTTGACGCTGAGCAAATTCACTATGTCGTTCAAAATCTTGCGTTGTCACAGTTTGAACTGCTTGATGAATCAACTTGTTTTGACGGATTGGATGGTTTTTTAGAGCCTCAATTGCCTTCATACTTTCAGAAAAATTATGCTGTAAGATACCCTCTGTATCTCGTCTACATTTAGTTAGCTCCGTGATTTCTACAATCTTTTCATCTGCGAAGGCTAAAGCATGCTTCAGAACAGGGTCAATCTCATTTTCAAGAGCAGTTGTGATCGGTACATGTTGTAGATTGCTGGATGGTTGAATCCATAGCTCTGCTGCATTACTTAAATGCTCAATTGCCTGAATTGTAGCATTGACCTCCGCTAAGTTGGAACGCCAAATATCACGTCCATTAACAACCCCGACTGCCAATACTTTGTCCTGAGGGAAACCATATTGACGAAGTGACGCCATATTTCCTTTATAGCCATGAACAAAGTCTAGGCCAAATCCTTCTACAGGCAATGTCATCAATGTTTCATAGCTGCATAATGCTTCAAAATAAGTTTGCAGCATGATTTTCGCTTCTGGAACGGCAACGGCTAACTGGTCGTAAATCTCTTGCACAAGCTTGATGTCTGCTGGATCAAGGGTTGTGACAAGTGATGGCTCTTCTAGTTGAATCCAATTTGCACCTGCATCTACTAATTCTTTTAATACTTGTGTATAGAGCGGTATTAGAGCTAATAAGTATTCAACCTGTGTGAATTTGCTATAGCCTTTTGTTAACTTGCAGAATGTATAGGGACCAATCAATGTTGGCTTTGCAATAATACCGTACGTTTCTTTCGCCTCTAAGAAATCGGCCAACACTTTATTTTCTGTTAGTTTCAAGGCCTGTCCCTCGTATTCAGGAACAATATAGTGATAGTTTGTATTAAACCATTTTGTCATCTCACTAGCTACAGCTGTTTTATTCCCTCTTGCTACGCTGTAGTAGGTAGATAAATCTACTTTCCCTCCCTGCCAGTTAAAGCGTTTTGGGATGAGACCAAACATTAATGCTGTATCTAACATTCTATCGTAATACGTAAAATCGCCAACTGTCACCATGTCGATGCCAAGCTGTAGCTGCTTGTCAATTCTAGCTAAACGGATTTTTTTTAAACTATCCTCAAAATCCTCTTCAGAAAGCTCGTTGCGCCAAAATGCTTCTAATGCTTTTTTCCATTCGCGATCTTCCCCGATATACGGGTAACCAATGAGTGTGCTTGTATAGGTCATTTTTATATCTCCTTTTCAGAAAAAAATAAAAAGCCATTTTCCAAGGAGGAGAATGGCTGCTAGTTGAAATTTTTAATGCTAAAACAATACGAAAAAAGTATCTACTTTCGCATAAATCATTTGTTATCGCACAGTGCCGATTTGGTCACTTTTCACCACCTATTTCCACGTAGGTATTTGGTGTGTACTAGAAATTGGCAGGTCTCCTGGCTTCTCATCAACACGCCTCACAGCCTTCCCGGTTTCCCAGTGGCCTTTGTGATTTGCTCCGAATAACAGTTGCGGGACAGCGTCGGATTTGCACCGACTTCCCTTTTAAGCCAAACCTTCATTTGGCACCAATTCTTACACATTATTCAATTATGCTCCTACTATAACATATCTTTCAGAATAGTAGAAATAATTTTTATACGATTATCTAAATTATTTCTATAATTATTGTAGGGATTGGTTTAAGAAGATAAGGCTACATTGTATTCCATAAAAAAATTTGTTACTATAAAAATACAATTATGAGAGGACTGATGAATGGACAATGATGAACTAATCTATATTTTTATTTGAAATGAATCACTTCAAACGACAAAATATAGGATTAGTCTATCCATTTTTAACAATCAGTTTGCGTTTATTTGTCATGATGTCATTGGCAAATAAAGTTTATTCAGTGAGAGACTAATCCTTCCAATATCCAATTGGGGGGATTTTTTCTTGCTCTCATAGTTTATTCTGTATCTTTCATCTACCTAATAAAGGAGAGAAAAAAATGAGCGATTCTGAACCTATTGTGACGCATGTGATGCTCCGTATAAGTCGTTAGCATCCATCAACTTATACGGAGAAATTTAGCATAGATGGATGTACCGACTTTGTATAAAAGAAAAATGATTTGCTATACAAAGGAGGAATTATCATGTCAATGATACAAGTACAAGACTTAACGTTTTCTTACCCAAGCAGCTTTGATTATATTTTTGAGGGTGTCAACTTTCAGATTGATACAGATTGGAAACTTGGATTTATCGGTAGGAATGGTCGTGGGAAGACAACATTTTTTAATTTGCTATTAGGGAATTATGAGTATAGTGGGAACATCATTTCTTCAGTAGAATTTACTTATTTCCCCTATCCTGTTTCAGACCCAAATAAATATACGTACGAAATTTTTGAAGAAATTTGCCCTCTGGCAGAAGATTGGGAATATATTCGTGAAATAGCCTATCTAGATGTCGATGCTGAGGTCATGTATCGCCCTTTTCAAACATTATCTAATGGAGAGCAAACAAAGGTGTTGCTTGCAGCGCTCTTTTTAACAGAGGGACAGTTTCTATTAATTGATGAGCCAACCAATCATCTCGATACAGATGCACGAAAGACGGTCTCTGATTATCTACGCAAGAAAAAAGGATTTATTTTAATTTCGCATGACAGAGCCTTTTTAGATGGCTGTGTTGATCATATTTTATCGATCAATAGAGCCAATATTGATGTTCAAAGTGGTAACTACTCAACTTGGAAGTTAAATTTTGATCGACAGCAGGAACATGAAGAAGCAACTAATCAACGTCTGCAAAAAGATATCGACCGTTTAACGCAGTCTTCCAAGCGTTCGGTAGGTTGGTCTAATCAAGTGGAGGCTTCCAAAAATGGAACTACGAATTCGGGTTCTAAGCTAGATAAAGGCTTTGTTGGACATAAAGCAGCCAAGATGATGAAGCGAGCAAAGAACTTGGAATCTAGGCAGCAAAAAGCGATTGATGAAAAATCAAAACTGCTAAAAAATGTTGAAAAAACGGAATCTTTAAAAGTACAACCATTAGCATTTCCATCAAAAGACATGGTTGTTGTAACGGATGTATCAATTCAGTATGACGACAACTTTGTGAATCAGCCTATTAGCTTCAAAGTGGCGCAAGGTGATCGCATTGTTCTCGATGGCAAAAATGGAAGCGGAAAAAGTAGTATCCTACAGCTGCTTCTTGGCAAGCCTATACAGCATACAGGCTCTATACATTTAGCTGCTGGCCTTATTATCTCCTATGTTCAACAGGATACTGCTCATTTGAAGGGAGCATTATCGGATTTTATTGAAGAGCATGCTATAGATGAGACGTTATTTAAATCTATTCTGCGGAAGATGGACTTTGACCGAATTCAATTTGATAAAGACATCTCACATTATTCAGGTGGGCAAAAGAAAAAGCTGTTGATTGCCAAAAGTTTGTGTGAAAAAGCACATCTCTATATTTGGGATGAACCCTTAAATTTTATTGATATTTATTCGCGCATGCAGATTGAAGAGCTTATTCAAAGTTTTAATCCTACAATGATTTTTGTGGAGCATGATCAAGCCTTTCAACAAACCGTGGCAACGAAAACAATATCTTTGTCATAAAGGAAACATTTAGAGAAGAGTCCATTTTCAAAATGGATTCTTCTTTTTAATGAAACCAAGTGACACCTTTATTATTTTTATCTTTAACTATAAAACGTTTAATAATTTTCTGTGATCGACGCACACTATAAAGGAATATTTTATAGAAAGGCTAGCAATCCCATGAAAAAAATCGCTACTTTAATGACTATAGTCACTATTTTGATTATGCCCAGTAAGATTTATGCACAAAGCGAACAAGCTGATGAGAAACTCATCACTGATACATTGATAACAATCCTTAATCCATTTATAGAAAAGGAAATTGACCATTACTACGGCTATCCTAAGCAGTATGGCTTGTATGATGCGAACATTTTGAACGTTATTAGGGAAAGTCAGTTTAGCTTTAGGGTTAACGTTCAAGTTACTACTTTTGAACATGCCCATTCCCCACCATATAGCAAGGAAATCATTACGTTTGAAATCAGTCCAACTGATGTGAACACCCTTCACTATAAACATGAGGCAGATAATGTAGAAAAAGCAATAGATGCATTCTATCGCACAACACTTTTAGACATACAGCAGAGCTTTAATTTGAATTTAGCCTCGTTCATTTCCTATCGATACAATCAATTGCAATACAAGGCTGAAATAAATAATGAAATGAAGCCTCTTGCTACGATTGCAGATGAAATAGCAAACAATATTTTATTTCCTGAGCGAAAGATACCCTATAAAAATGTAGTTGACCCTGTCACCTTTATCAAAGACAATACAGGCTATATGCTCTTTAAAAGGGCAGATGGGACCAATGTAAGCTATCAGCTGCAAAAGAAAGACGGCACATGGACCGTAATAAATAAAGCAAGTAAGCCAGGTAAGAAAATGCAGCATCAATTACCCTGGTATATATAAAGAAGAATGGGAAATTTAATTTTTCCGATTCTTCTTCTTTTGTTAAATAATTTTATAATTAACATTTTTTCTATCATCCCATTTGTGGGAACTCCTTAATGCTAAATCTTTATTATCTTTATCGTTTGCATGAGTCCATTCCACATTATTGAAGGAAAATATTAAGCATTAAAATTTTTCTGAGAAAGTGTTATGATCAGAAAGGATTTATGATTGATGGAGGATTTAAATGAAGGTTGATTTTGAAGAATTATTACATGGTGTTTTTTCATCTTTGCATGCGATAGAAGGCGTAAAGTCTGTCGATTGCATTCTTGAAGTTTTAAAAGATCGAATTGTTTTTCCAGAGATTACTATTTTGATACTGAATGCTAGGTTTGAATTGGTCTATTTGTTTAATGAACAGAAAGTAGTGTTTAAAACGTTAAGAGAAGCTTCGATTGATTCAAATTATATAGAAGAAATCAATTTAATTAATCAGCATTGTAGTTCCATTGAAGGTATTCTAAATGATTTTATTAACACAGATACACTTAAGAATTATTCTTTAAGCCTTCTTTCCTTAAAGTATAAAGAGAAAATTCCGAATAGTTAATATTGTGACAAAGATAGCGTTATGAAAAATGGAATTTGGTAAGAGTTTCTTCTACCAAACTCCATTTTTTAACTCGCCAAGTCTTACCATTTCTGTTGAAATAAGATGGTTTGTGCAATGCCAATAAAATATGCTGATTCCGCAATAATATGATTTAACACAACTTTTACTGTTACATGCATAAGTACTGATCTATAGAAATAGAGCTTTCAAAGAGAGTTACAACATGCTGGGGCTATCAAACCATGCATTTTTTAATAGCTTAATCCCCTTGTCAATCTCTTCTACCTCTAAATTTGCAAATCCAAGCAAAACTTTTGCATGCTGTATGACGGAAGGATTGGCGTAAAAAATAGAGGTTGGGTATACTTTTACACCTGCCCGTTTTGCTGTTTCAATTAGTTCTTCTTCAGACATTTTATTATTTGCTTCGAGTAGAATATGTAAGCCACTACTAGCCCCATGTATTTTCACATTATCCCCTAATATTTGATGAATGGACTTTAATAAAGCCTCATATCTTCTTTTATAGCCATTTCGTGTTTTATTCAAATGTCTCTCCCAATGCCCACTTTCCATAAATAACTGTAAGGTATGCTGATGAAGTCTCGATACAGTTTGAACATAGTAGTTGTTGTTATTAAATAAAAGGGTTAATTCCCTTGGTAAAACCATATAGCTTAGCTTGATGGAAGGAATCAATGATTTTGAAAAAGTGCCCATATAGATGACGCGGTCATTCGAATCTAATCCTTGTAGAGCAGGTATAGGTTTACCTGCATATCGAAACTCCCCATCATAATCATCCTCAATAATATAAGCATTTTCATCCTTGGCCCATTCTAATAATGCTAGTCTTCTTGAAATCGGCATGACCGTTCCGATGGGGAATTGATGGGAAGGGGTGACATAAACAGCCTTGACCCTACTATTTCTTAACTGGCTGATATGAATGCCATGTTCGTCGAGAGGGATAGGTTTCACCTTTATACCATGATCCTTAAACAAGTAACGAACGCGATAATACCCTGGATCTTCCATAGCAAAAAGCTCATTTCTTCCAATTAAATGACATACGATGCCCATTAGAAATTGCAAACCTGCACCAATGACAATTTGGTCTCCTTGGCATTGTACCCCTCTTGCTTCATAAAGATAGCTTGCAATGTAATTCCTTAATTCAAGCTCCCCTTGCGGATCTCCATATAAAAGCAGATGAGCCTGCTCTTCATTCAGGCTTTGCAGTGTTAATGTACGCCATATTTTATAGGGGAAATCTTTTAAATTGATATCTCCATAATTAAAGTTGTACTTAATTGAAGGTAGTTGTTGTTCTTGCGGAGTTGCTAACTGCGGCTCAAAATGATTAGAACTTGTTTGAAAATAGCCCCTTTCGAGTTCTACAACATAAAGCCCCTCTCGTTCTTTACTAATTACGTAGCCCTCTGCAAGGAGCTGCTGGTAAGCTGCATCAACCGTGTTGCGACTAATCTGTAAATGTTTAGCTAAGCTGCGCTGAGACGGCAATTTGGTTTGAGCTAAAATATTTCCATTTTGAATTTCAGCTTTTATATAGCTATATAACTGAAGATAAAGTGGTTCTTCATTATGCAAGTTAGGTGTCATTTCGAGCATGGCTTATTGGCTCCTTTGAAAATAGCTTTACTGGCACTTTTAAGAGGTACCAGTGATTGATTATAATAAAATCTACATTGTAGAGGGGAAAATGTAAAGACGTGTAATCACAATAGTTTGTTTATTCAAAAAGCTCACAATGATTTGATGAGATAAGGAGAGGTTTGCATGTATGTTCCAAAGTACTACAAAATAACAGATTTTGAAGAAATCAAAGATTTTATTCAAAACAATGCCTTTGCGACAATTGTTTCAATTAGAAAAGGTAAACCAATAGCAGCCCATATCCCTGTACTGCTGAATAAAATTCAGGATGACTATTACCTGACAGGTCATTTAGCTTATGGAAATCCTTTATGGAAGACCTTTGAGGACGTGAATGACCTTCTCGTCATATTTAATGGGCCTCATGCCTATATTTCTTCCTCTTGGTATGAGCATGAAAATGTGCCAACTTGGAATTATCAAGCTGTCCATATATACGGAAAAGCAAGCCTTATGAACGGAAAAGAGTTAGAGCAAGATTTGACTAGCTTACTAGAAAAATATGAGAAATTCCGTGAAAACTCTGTTTTGTGGGATAAACTATCGCCTGAGCTTTTACAGCAAGAAATAAAAGGGATTAAAGGATTTAAAATAAAGATAGACGAAGTGCAGGCTGCCTATAAATTAAGCCAAAATCGTAATGCTAATGATTATGCCAATATTATTAGCGAGCTTTATAAAGAACAACAACCTCAAGCTGATGCATTGGCAGATGCCATGAAGAAAAATAGAAATGACTAATAAAAATGGCAGAAATGTTGTTTTATCAACGTTTCTGCCATTATCACTTTATTCGAGCGTTTTGGTCATGATGAGATCCATTTGTTCTTCATCCCCCATATAAAAAGAATGAGCACCTGTTTGAACAAAGCCAAGTTTCTTATAAAAACCGATAGCATGGTCATTTTTCTCCCAAACGCCTAGCCAAATGCTTATTTTGTTGTGTGCAATAGCTACTTCCATTGCTTTATTGATGAGGTATTTACCGAGCCCTTTGCCTTGAAATTTATGTCGAATATAAATTCTCTCCACCTCGAGTGACTCATCCCCCATTTGTTCGGATTGTGCCTCATTGACATTTACTTTTAAATAGCCAGCTACTTCTTCATCATCATAGATAAAATAGAAGGCTGAATCGACATTGGTCAATTCCTGCTCTAGCTGATGATCATGAAATGCACGCTCTAAATAAGCTTTCATATTATCAGGCGAGTTTTGGTCTTTAAACGTGTCATTGAATGTTTCGATGCTTATTTCTTGAAGCTTTTTTAAGTTTGCTAGACTACATTCCTCTAATTTAACGGTCATTGCTTCCACTCCCTTATCGTGAACTCTTTCTAGATTTTATATTGCAAATGCAACAAAAAGAGTATATAGTCAATTTAACGTAATTTTATTGTATTTGCAATAAAAATGAAAAGAGGGCTTTCGTTTGAAATATATCTTTTATGTAGTAGGCATTTTCATTTTAACGCTAGGTATTTCTCTAACAATTCATTCCAACCTTGGGACTTCCCCTTTTGATGCGGTTTTAGTCGGATTGTCTAATCATGTAGGTCTAACTGTAGGAAGCTGGGAAATCATTTTGGCTATCCTATTAGTCGGTAGTAATTCCATATTAGCTAGACAAAAGCCTGAAATAGTAGGGCTGATCACAGCATTTATCACAGGTATAGGAATTGATATGTGGTTACTGCTATTAAATGATTTAGCAATACTATGGTATAATCAGGTGGTTTATTTTGGCATAGGGCTAGTTGTGACAGGATTAGGAACGGCAACCTATTTACATACAAATTTTGCGCCAATTCCTGTAGACCGACTAACCTTAATTATAAAAGAGCTAACAAACAAATCGATTTTTTTCTCAAGAACGGTTATTTACCTCTTTTTCTTGGTGTTGGCGATGTTGTGTAAAGGACCAATCGGTGTCGGTACATTATTAACGGTTTGCTTAGGTGGCTTTATCCTGCATTTCTTTATGCCCATTACTGGAAGAATACTAGATACTATACTGAATACGACTGTAAATGATCAAAATGGGAAACTGAAATAAAAAACCGGCTATTCGATGAAGAAGGAATTCTAGTTTTATGATAGCTACTCTTCATCAAGTTTCACACCAAATTGATTGAAGATAGCCTTATATTTTTTTCGAAAATGGCCCATCGCTGTTCAGTTCCATGCTTTTTCTGCCATTCATGATAATAACGCTTAGCTGCTGTTACATCATTTAAATGTAGAAATGGGCCAGACGTGTAATAGTTTATAATGGATCTGGCATTAGTCATCGATTCAAAGAAATGATGAGCCTCTTTCATCCCACGAAGTAGCATTTTTCTTAGACCATCCATATTCGTAGTAGGATGGATGGAAAATCGAGATTAAATGTACCTTCGACAATTGATTCAATTCTTGCTCGGAAGTGACATTCTGCTTCTTTTGATGCTGTCAGAATCTCTTTCGATTGAACGTGTGCCAACTCGGTTGCGTAAATACCGCAATTCATATAAAACATGACATTATTAGCGAATTTTTGGAAATTGAACATATAGATAAGATTGTCGGTTGTTTTATAGAAATTCAAACTTTTCTTGTTGTAGCCAAGCATCGAAAGAAATGGCTTGATGTTCTGTTTTATTAACTTATTAAAAATCTGCTGCAATAGAATCCCTCCTATCAGGTTATTAAGTAATGAGGTTCACAGATTAATTTCATTTCCTGTTAAAATGATGTCCCTCTCTTTGAATGGAATTTTCACCTCTTGATTATCGACTAATTCTTCCCAAATCATTTGTCATAATTCTATGTTTTTATATTTTGTTCAATGGTTTTTGGTTTTTTAATATAGATGAAATATATAAAATAGCACTTATATCCCTACACATCCAATAATTTCATATATTTTTTGGTAAAATTATCCGTGATTATTGCAGAAGTTTTACACAGTTAAAATTAAGGTTTCAATTTAGCTGTTTAGGGGTAATCGGTAATATTATTGAAAAATAACGCTTGTCTCTTTCATGCTATTCTTACTTTAGTTCAAAAGCGAAAGTTTTTTGAAAGGAGTAAGATTTAATTGAAGAAAAAATGGTTACTACCCATTTTCGCCTCATTTATGTTCTTCACAGGCATAGGTGTTCATGAAGCGAAAGCGGCAACAATAGCAGATATAACAAATACAGCAAAAGCATATATAGGTGTACCTTATCAATACGGGGGCACAAATATTAAGACAGGTGTGGATTGCTCTGCATTTACACAAATTGTTTTTTCAAAGCTAGGGATTTCACTAGAACGTACATCCAAAGCTCAATATCAGCAAGGTACTTCGATTGCTAAAGATCAATTGAAGACTGGTGACCTAGTATTTTTTAATACTTCGGGAAGTGGTATCTCCCATGTCGGCATATACATAGGTGACAGCAGTTTTATTTCAGCTACTACAAGTTCTGGTGTTAAAATTGATAACATCAATGACCCTTATTACTGGGGATCTCGTTACGTAGGGGCAAAACGCGTGGCGAACTTCACTGAAAATGAGTTTGGAGAAGTAAAAGATGCTGAAATCGACTTTAGCGTTTATGCTTCACGTGGAGAAGTAGCTCTTAAACTGGCTAAGCAATTACAATTAGATACTAGTAGCACCAATTCAAGTTTTCCTGATGTAAAACCATCGTCTAAATATGCGGGTGCTGCTGAGGCACTTAAAAAAATCGGCGTTTTTACGGGGGATGAAAATGGCAAATTCAATCCAGGTTCTCCTATGACACGCGGTCAATTATCGAAAGTTTTAGTGGAAGCATTTCATTTAAAACAACAAGGAGCGGCAGAACAATTTGTCGATGTTCCAAGTGCGCATTGGGCAAACAATTATGTATCCATCCTCGCTTCCAATAAAGTTACAGTTGGTAAAGGTGACAATGTATTTGGGGTGAATGACAATGTTACACTCGTACAATTAGATGCTTTTATCCAACGATTAGCTCAATAACTAACTTCAAAGAGGTGTTTCATCTATGGATGAGACGCCTTTTTGTTCTGTAGCTCCCCCACCTCCAAAGCCCGCACTAATTATACTCACTTCAAAATTATATAAATAGATTAAGATAAACGCTATATTAGCCGAACGTACCGAGCTAAATCGAGCCACTTTTTATTTGCATTTTATAGATATGAATGATCTATTAAAACAAGTAGTGTACGATATTTCTAACGATTTGTTGGTAAAAATAACGCTGACTTTGCAGATTGACACCCTTGCTTCAAAAGAAAAGTTTATATGATGTTACCAGACTTGATCATGAGAGAGAGAGTTTGAAGAAATAACGTTATCAATGGATATTCTTGCTTCTTCTGTACTAGGAGTTGCTCAAAGATGGGATTCATTTTAGCTCTGAATAGATAGCCAGCCAAATTATTGAGTTGTATCGATAATTTTTTTATAAATCCTCTTTATCCAAATAAAAATGGGCGTTGCTTAAGCTTAGCAACGCCCGTTTATTTATTCTTCCACTATTTTTTCATTAACTTCCCCACTAGCATGATTTTCATGACTAGGTTTAACTCGCTTAATAAAGAAGGCAAGGACGAGTGCAATCGCTGCAATCAATGTTGACAGGAAGAATGTATAAGTTATACCATGTAGCATGGCTTCGTTCATCAATTGTTGCTTTAATTCCGCAGCAGACTGTGACGTTGTTTGAGTTGCATTAGCACTCATATTGTTCATCGCACTTGCAGCTAATTCCTCTGCTTTGACAGTTGTTTTATTGTTCATAATCGTAATCAATACTGCTGAACCTATTGCGCCTGAAACTTGTTGTAATGTGTTGTTCATCGCTGTTCCATGTGGATTATTATGCGCTGGTAGCTGATTCAAACCATTTGTCATTACTGGCATCATTACCATGGACATCCCAAACATACGTAATGTATACAGCACCACTAGTGTAGAATAAGCCGTATCCATACTAATTTTGCTAAAGTAATACGTCGTCACAATGGTGATAATCAAGCCAAATACGGCCAAGCTTCTTGCCCCATATTTATCAAAAAGCTTCCCTGTAATAGGTGACATGATCCCCATCACAATCGCACCAGGTAGCATGAGTAGACCTGAATCCATTGGTGAAATACCACGGATTGTTTGAACGTAAATCGGCATTAAAATCATAGCTGAAAACATTGCCACCGAAATGACAATGGAGATGGCTGATGATAAGGCAAACATTGGATATTTGAAAATACGAAACTCAAGCATTGGTTCCTCCAGTCGTAGCTGACGAAGGATAAAGGTAATTAAAGCGAGCGTTCCAATAATGATCGTTCCGTATACAAGGGCATTATCCCATCCTTTTTCTCCAGCAGAACTAAAGCCATAAAGCAAGCCACCAAATCCAATACTTGATAAAATAAGTGAAATTACATCGAGCTTAATAGGACGTTGTGGCGTCACATTCTTTAATTTAAAGGCTGCGAAAATTAATGTTAGAATGGCAATTGGTAGTACAAGATCAAATAACATTCTCCAACTGTAATGCTCAATTAGCCACCCCGAAAGAGTCGGTCCAATAGCTGGAGCTGTAATCATTACGAGACCGAACATCCCCATTGCAGCGCCTCGTTTTTCGACCGGAAATGCAGTCAGCATAACATTCATTAATAGAGGCATCATAATCGCTGATCCTGCAGCTTGAATCATTCGCGCCCCTAGTAACACACCAAATGCAGGTGCAATACTAGCTAAAAATGTACCCAATGTGAACAAGGCCATCGCGGTAATAAATAATTTTTTATCCGTAAAGCGTTGAATGAAGAACGCGCTGGCGGGAATTAAAATACCGTTAATTAACATATAACCTGTTGAAAGCCACTGTACTGCCGTTGCATTCACATCGAATTCAATCATAATGGCTGGAAGCGCAATGTTTAGTAAGGTTTCATTTAATATAGCAACAAAGGCCCCAATAAATAAAATGGCAATCATGCCGTATGGCGTTTTTGTCTCAACTGAAATGGTTTTCTCTGACATATAGTATCAGTCCTACTTTCTTTATCTTTTTCAATTTCATTCACATGTTTAGGAAGCCTTTCGATTACCTTTAAGTCCTTAAAAGATTTGAACTGCTTCGTTCATTTTTCCCCCAATCTGCTGTTTTGCCCCTGTT
Organism: Lysinibacillus sp. FSL K6-1151; assembly: GCF_038630755.1. Lineage (NCBI taxonomy): Bacteria > Bacillati > Bacillota > Bacilli > Caryophanales > Bacillaceae > Lysinibacillus > Lysinibacillus sp. FSL K6-1151. The sequence continues at coordinate 2,353,566 of NZ_CP152040.1, read as the reverse complement.
GACTTCATCAAAACCACCCCTCAAAAAAAAAGACTATTAAAAGTGTTGACGAAAGAATAGAATGTATTATATAATTAAAATAGGGATAGTGCGCTGTATAATAAATATACAACGTCTATCTATATAAATTTATCATAAGACATGCTTTATTTCAATGTGTTTACATAAATTATTTTCACAAAAAAGTCGATTCCTAAACTATAGGAATGCGACTTTTTTTCATTATATTTTTATTAAGCCTTCCCCGTTCATTCGTAAATGGTTGTGGCGATACTGATAAGGGGTTGCTTTAGAACAGGTATAACTGAGAAAATTAATGATACTTATTGTGTATTTGTATAACCTCTTTATTAAAAGGGGGTTCTTTCTATTTTTTACATCAACCTTTTTAGAGTCAGGTTTCTGCCTAGCTTTTGTGGGATAATTAGGGCGTTGTATACGTTAACGACAGCATTAAATGTACTTTTTCATTTGAGCGATTGATGTAAGTGTGAAGTTCTTCACCTTTAAATTTAATGACATCCCATTGGTTTAACTGATGGCATTTTTCTCCGACCTTCAGCTCTAATTGTCCATTTAACACAAGTACAATTTCTTCAGACCCTGCTAAGTGACATTCACTGTACTTACTATTTGGCTCGATACAGCCTCTATACCACTCTGATCCATGTGTTTTAAATAATGGTTCGACAAACCAGTCGTTATTATGCCCTGCAAATTGATACTCCGAGCCGAATCGATGGACTTCTGTATGTTCTTCAAATGTTAATAAAGAAACGAGTGGAATATTGAGTCCTCTACATATTTTCCACAGGATATTGACGGTTGGATTTGTTTCCCCTCTTTCAATTTTCCCTAATGTCAATTTACTAACATTGCTGACATTCGCTAGCTCCTCTAAACTCATCCTTTTGTTTTTTCGAATTTCTCTTAGATTAACCCCGACTTGACCAGATAAGTCAATATTTTCCTCATTCATTATGCGCACCCCTTTCATTGACTTTGTATATTAAGTATATTATAGTATACAAGTCGATAAATTATAGTTTATTTTTAAAATAAAAAGTTAATTATAGTATATCAAATAATCATCTATATTGACAAAAAGAGGTGTGCTTTCAATGATAGCAAAATCAAAAAATCTATATATTATTTGGAGCGTTTTTTCTTTATTCATACTCTCTATGAATCTACGAGCTTCCATTACATCCATCTCACCCGTGCTGAAAAATATCCAGGCCGATTTACAGATGTCGAGTGTTGTCGTCAGTTTACTAACGGCTTTACCCGTTTTTTGTATGGGGCTTTTTGCACCACTGGCTGGAAAGTTAAGTGCACGGTGGGGCATTGAGCTGACGATTGCGTTATCGATTTTATTAATTGGCGTATCAACTGCATTACGTTTAGTAGCGACTTTCCCTTTTCTTTTATTATTGACAGCTGTCTTTAGCGGAATAGGCATTGCCATTACAGGTCCACTAATTTCTGGTTATATTAAAAAGCATTTTCCTAAATCCTCATCCTCGATGATTGGTGTTTATTCAGCTGGCATGGGGATTGGTGCATCTTTAAGTGCTGGCTTAGTTGTGCCTGTTATGCATGCTTTTCACCAATCTTGGAACATCGCTTTAGCGATCTGGTCTTTGTTTGCACTAGTAGGAATCATCGTTTGGATTCCTATTATAAAAAAATCACATCAATCACAAAACATAGCAGAGCAAGCTGTCAGTCAAAAAAGCCGACTACCTTGGGGAAATCGTTATGTTTGGCTTTTGATGGTGATGTTTGGTTTACAATCAGGTGTTTATTATTCCTTGGCAACATGGCTTGCGCCAAAAGTACAGGACATGGGTTATAGTGATGCATATGCCGCAACAACGGTTACTATTTTTTCTGTTATGCAAATGATTTGTAGCTTTATTATTCCAATTATCATTAATAATAGTGTGAAGAGAAAACCTTGGATGCTACTATGTGCTTTCAGCTCCTTTATCGGCATCCTATTATTAATAATTGGCGGGACTTCTCCAATTCTCTGTGCCGCATTAACGGGGATAGGTGCTGGTGGTTTATTCCCATTAGCAATGATTCTGCCTTTAGATGCAACGACTACACCAAAAGCTGCAAGCGAATGGACAGCCATGATTCAATTTGGTGGCTATATTATTAGTGGAATTATTCCGATGCTTGTTGGGGTCATAAAAGATGTCACTAATACATTTGACGTTGCCCTTTTCGCCCTATTAGTGGTAATGTTTGTTCTCATGCTGCTAACGTTAAAAGTGAGAACAAAAACCGATTCAACTATTCGTATACTTTCCTAATAGACAAAAGGGGGGTCACTTCATGTGACCTCCCCTTTTTCATGTTGAAAGATGATGCTAATCCCCTAAGAGTGACGCTGGCTTTACTCCAATCTTAAGTGGCTTTTTGTCTTTCTTACTAGTAAGTAGTAATGAATAAAATAGCACATCATTAGGAGAAGAATACGTTCTTATTTTCAATGTGAAGAAGTATTAGTCACAACAGCCATCGATAAAATGAGGGATGAACACCTTCATTTTTGCTAAAAGATATCACTTTTATTGATTTGTTGAGTTTCAATCAGCATAGATAATGGCTGCCCCACTTTACTCTGTTGCAAATACCTCTACATGTAAAGAAAATCCTCGTGGAAAACATTGTCTAGCTCCTCTATTGGAGGAAATAGTCCCCATCTACATCATTGTAAAGAGTAAGGCACTATCCCCTCTGCCAAAAATTAATTGTAAAGGTGATTTTCCCATCGGCTAATGTGGATTTAGTCGTGTAGCCTAATTGTTCAGCAAGACTTTTCACTGTGGCGAGACCGAGACCAGTTCCTGAAATATGCTTGTTTCGAGAGCTTTCCCCTACATAAAATGGCTGCCATATTTTAGAGATATCTGGCAGTGTAGTATCATTCGTAATTTCTAGCCTACCATGTGAATCGAAGCAGATGAATATGTCACGACCAGAGGTATATTTGACAGCATTACTGATCAAATTCTCTACAATAAAATGGACTTTCTCTTGCTCGGTGTTTAGCATGAATTCGGTTAGTTCTGATTGAAGAAAAATTTGTTTATCTCCCTGCAGCGGCTGATAGCTATGAATGATTTGTTGCAGTAGCTGAATAACATCAAAGCTGGATACTTTCGAATCGTTTTCTTCAGTTCTAGCGAAATAAAGCATATCTGTGATGATTTTTTCCATTCGATCTATTTGCTGATGAATAACGGTTAAATAGGTTCCATCATCCATCCCATCTTCCATTCCACTTGCATATACGTTGATTAAGGCAAGAGGCGTCTTTAGCTCATGTGTTAAGCCTACCATAAATTGCTTCAAATCCAGATTGCGTTGCGTTAATTGCTGTTGGGCTGATTCCAGTGTTTGACTCATTTTATTAATGCTTTTGGCTAATTCTTCGATTTCATCACCTGTTTGAATGTTTGCCTGCTGAAAATTTAGTGCGCCAATTTCCTGTGCCACTTGTTGTAGCTCATTTAATGGATTGGTCAGCTTGCGAGATAAGAGGGCTGTCACCATGATAATTACTAAAATACTGGCAATTAAAAAGACGAAATTAAAGCGATTGATAAAAGAAGCAATATCCGTAAAATGAGCCATAGAGGCCCCAATCATTATAAGCTGATTTCCCTCTTTGGCATAATGTACAAGAAAGCTCGATTTTTGTTTTCCTTGATCATACAGTTTGCCTACTATTTTTTCTCCAGCTATGTCTTGTAGCACTTCTTCTGAAACCCAAAATTTATTAAGAGCGATCTGTTCTCTCGCCAGCTGTAGTCTTAAATTTTCGTTCAGATTATCGATAGAGCCTTCAAGAGGCACAGTGATGATTGTGACATCAAATTGTCGTTCCACTAGGCTAGGTTCATCCTTGGTCTGATACGTTTCATAAGCGTCTGCTACTTTTTTATTTAACTGATAGAGATAATATTTAGGCAGAAAAAATTGGCTGACGACAAGCGAAATCGTAAACGTGACAATCACAACGAATGTGATATAAATGGTTAATTTAGTGCCGATTTTTTGCTTCATTCGCTTGTACTATAGCCAACACCTCTATGTGTTTGGATAATGTCCTCTCCTATTTTTTCTCGTAATCGTCGAATATGTGTATCGACGGTACGAGGATCTCCGACATATTCCAGTCCCCACACTAAATCTAAGAGCTGATCTCTCGTTAAGATTTGTCTGCGATTCTGGCTAAAAACGCGTAACAGCTCGAATTCTGTTTTGGTTAACTCAATTTCTGTCCCTGCTCGCCAAACGCGCTTGCTGGCGATATCGAAGGATACTTCCTTTAGTTGCTGGACAGACTCTATGTGCAGCAATTTTTTCACCCTCATAATGAGTACTTTTGGATAAAATGGTTTATGGACATAATCATCAGCTCCATCTGCTAGCGCTTGAAATTCATCCTCACCAGTGTCCCTTGCTGTAAGCATTAAAACCTTGATTTTTTGTGTTTTTTTCATCTCACGACAAACCGTAATGCCATCTATTTTAGGCATCATCCAATCTAAAATCGCTAAATCAATTTTTTGTTGATAGAATATCGCAAGTGCTTCCTCCCCGTTTATAGCAGTAAAGACAGTGAATCCCTCCCTTTGAAAATAGCTTTGTAAAATCTTTAACATATCTAATTCATCATCAGCAATGAGTATATTCATTTTATAGAACTCCTATTGATCATATTTTCCTAAATGATATTGTTCGATAATCGCAATTAATTTTTCAGGATATAAAGGGTCTGTCGAGTAATTGCTTTTTTTTAAGGCATAGGCTGCCTCTTGATAATTGGTTGCCTTCAGCACCTCATCATATTGATGGGCATTCCAGCTCGTTCCATTTAATAATAGCTGACGATGGTCCTTTAATGCACTTTTCCAATCAGGATAGGCTCGAAATTCAGCTTCGGTTGTATAGCTTTTATTGTTTTGATATTCCATTGTCGGCATTTTGATGGACTTCCCTTGATACCGTCCCTTTATCCCAAACAAATTATTGGCATTGACAGCCAATTCACTCCGTCCAAAATTGGATTCTAAAATAGCCTGCGCGATTGTTATACTAGGCAATATCTCTCCGTTTTGTTGATGTAATGCAACAGCGATTGGCGCAATGTCGTCGACAAATTTCATTTCATCGTTATTGTCCTGCCCACATAGTTTGGCTACGTACAAGCTTATCATTACTGCAAATAAGATGATGATTATTTTTTTCATAGTGTTTAACCTCAATTCCATTCATGTGATGCTTGTATCGTAAAACAACAATGTTACAGCCATTTGACAAAATATCATAAATGGCTAAAAAAAGCCCGCACCTTTGAAGGTACGAGCTAGTATTCATGTTATTTTTGCTTTGATGAATTTTTGTTAAAAGCACTCATGTCCAGACTAACAATGGGATGTTAAAGGGAACATAAAGTTACCTTGTAGGAGTGGCTTTTTCGATAGGATGAATAGGGCGTCGTCATCATTTGGTGTGATGGTTGCTGTCATGTCGTCCATCGCAAAGTTAGGTGTGAAATAAAATACCACCTTTTTCGTTGTTTGTTTTACAATGCTTGCTAACACAGCCTCCACATTGATTGCCTGCTGGGAGATGATATCGTAAATATTTAATATCCCGTCCTCTTCCTCCATTAACACAATGGTTGCTAAATCTTCTAAATAGTAAATGGCATGTTGGAATACTAGGGTGAAATAAAACATTAATAAACTCTCGTTTTGTTCAACATCTACAATATTTGAAAGGATATGACGATTTTTCGCATAGTTTTCAAGGAGTGTTAGATCCTGTTCAATTGTCAACTGTCGGACGATGGCATCCTCCCTCAGTGGAATAGGCTTTTCCGTGAGGTCTAAGCTAAATTCGCTTTCATGAATTCGTGTAAAGCCAAACTTTGGATAAAAATCTAGTACCGTATCATTGGCAAAAAGATACATAAAATCACAGGCATCTTCGTATTCCTTGAGAATATGCTGCATTAACTGCTTAGCCAAACCTTGATGGCGATACTTTTCATCGGTCATCACCGTACCAATTTGAATCCCTTTTAATTGTTGACCATTTATTAGTACAGACATTTTATGAATAGAGGCATTGGCAATCACTTTTCCTCCCTGAACAAAAGAATACGGAATATATCGATCATTCCAATAGCCTTTGTTGTACCAGCCTCTAAAATCTAAGCCGAATGTTTCGATGGCTAAATCATTAAAGCTGGCCTTCAATTTTTCATCATGACGATAATTACTCACTAACTCATATTTTATCACGTCTATTCCCTCCGATTTTATGTTTTATTAGCTCATTATTGTGGGAATACTCACCTCCTAAAAACAGAAAAAAGACCTTATGAGAACAAACTCATAAAGTCCTTTGTTATATACAGAAAATAATGCTAGCCACTTAAGTAACTACCAATGATCTCTGTTTACATGGATCAGACAGGATTATGCTGCTCTTCGTTATCGCAAGAGGGCCATACTAAATAAACCCTATAATTCACAAAAAATTATAGAATAGCCCCTTTATTAAATTCATTGGAATTTAATTTGCGATAATTAGTTTTAGCATAAACGGCTGATCTCCCTTCTGTTTTTAAGAATACTATTATACTACCACTTTTTGTTAAGTACTGTCTACTTGATGATGAAAATGAAGGAAATAAGTATAGAATACCCCTTTCAAGACAATTCTATAAAAGAAGTTAGCAATGAAGGGAGCCTACAATTCATCATGAAATTTAAACTACCTTTCAATAAACAACAGCCACCTTCCATCAAAGAGGCACCTAAAGAAAATCTTGTGAGGGTTGCACATACAACAGAACATTTTATTCAATCAATCAAAAATGCAACAAATGATCCAGCTGATTTAATTATTAAATCACTTCCTCCAAACTTGACCCTTATTTATATCGATAACTTAATTGATGATCAAACTTTGAATAATGATATTATCGCCTGTTTACAGAACAAGCCACATGAAACACCAGAGGACATTGTGATGGCCCTTTCTATTGCTGAAGTTAGTCAAGCCAGTCTATTAAAGGAAACCGTAGCGTCAATGGTCAATGGATCTGTTGTGATTCATGTAGACGGTAGCTCACAAGTGATTTTAGCCAATATTGCTAGCCGAGAATCTAGAGCTTTGTCAGCTCCTGAAAATGAGTCACAAGTAATTGGTACACAGGTTGGTTTCAATGAGAGTCTTTCAACGAATATTTCCTTAATTCGTCGCTACATAGTAAGTCCGAATCTTTGCAATGAAAAAATAAAAGTTGGCACGCGCACCAATACGTCTGTTTCACTCCTATATATGCATGGGATTGCTAATGATCAAATGGTCCAGACGTTACGCCAGCGAATTACAGACCTTACGATCGATGAATTGCTCGATAGTGCGGTTCTAGCAGAAATGATTGATGATAATTCATTATCAGTCTTCCCACAGATGCTGCTGACGGAAAGACCTGACAGATTTTGTGATGCGGTTTTAGATGGCAAGGTAGGCGTTCTTGTAGATGGTAGCTCAATGGCCATCATTGGCCCCCAAGCCTTTACTGAATTTTTCCAAAGTCAAGAAGATCAAAATTTAAGATGGCAAATTGCTACTTTTCTCCGTTTATTGCGACTTACTGCCTTTTTTTTGTCCGTTTATTTAACACCTTTTTACGTGGCAGCTTTGACCTTTCATTACGAGGTGATTCCGCAAGCCTTCCTCGTACCATTAAGTGAATCGAGGGCTTTGGTTCCGTTCCCACCGATATTTGAAGCTTTGCTGCTGGAAATTATCATTGAATTACTGAGAGAAGCTGGAGCCAGATTGCCAACTAAAATTGGACAAACGATTGGTATCGTTGGCGGTATCGTTATCGGGACAGCAGCTGTACAGGCAGGTATAACAAGTAATATTTTACTGATTATTATTGCACTAAGTGCTTTAGCATCATTTACCTCACCGAGTTATATGATGGGCAATGTGGTTCGTCTTATTCGCTTCCCTATTATTATACTTGCAGGATTTTGGGGTTTTTACGGCATCATGCTGGCTTTTTGTTTTATTCTTATCCATCTGTTACGCCAGACAAGCTTGGGAGCACCATATATGTCTCCTTTCTACCCACCAAGATTGAAGGAAATGCGGGATAGTATTATCAGAATGCCTATTCCCTTAACAGCAAAAAGACCTGCTTTAACAAGACCGAAGGATGATTATAAATTCGAGCCTGAGCCTGTAAAACCGGAAAAAAGTTGAACTGAAGGTGAGATAAATGGCAAAACCTATACAACTTAGCCCTAAAGATATGATCAATGCTTATTTGCTTTTTTTTGTGGTACACGGTGCACAAATTGGGGTTGGTATACAGGGATTTCAACGCATTATCTATCAGGATGCAAGACAAGATGCATGGATTTCAGTTCTACTGGCTGGTATTGCTACACATATCGTCACATTTTGTATGATTAAAACTTTAGAGATCTATGGCTCCAATGATTTATATGGAATTCAAATCGATATTTTTGGCAAATGGATTGGCAATTTTTTAAATGTTATGTATGTCATCTATTGTTCTGTAGCATTCTTTTCCGTTTTGCGAAACTATATAGAAGTTATACAAGCATGGATTTTCCCAAGTATTGGGACATGGTTTCTATCTGCTACGTTATTAATCATTATTATTTATGCCTTTACGGGTGGGCTTCGAGTAATTGTTGGGGTGTCTTTTTTTAGTATCATCCTATCGTTATGGATTATGCCGATGTTAGCCTTCCCTTTGAAGTATTCCTCAGCAGAAAGTCTCTTTCCTATTTTAGAAAACGACTTTCGCTCGATTTTAAAGGGTGCCCATTCGATGACTTTTACCATCATTGGCTTTGAAATTTTGAACGTGATTTATCCCTTTGTGAAAGACAAGGAAAATGTTAGAAAACCTGTCCATTTAGGGTTATTGGCTTCAACGGTCATCTATTTAGCCGTCATGCTGGTGTCTATCACCTACTACAGTGAAGGCAAACTACTGAAAACAATTTGGGCAACTTTGACATTGTTTAGCTTTATTAGCTTCCCTTTCATGGAACGCTTTGAATTTGTAGCCGTTTGTTTTTGGATGTTGATTATTTTACCTAATCTTTGTCTGTATTTATGGGCGGCCTATCGGGGAGCAATTCGATTAGTCAATATAAGTGGAACGACTTTTGTCTGGATACTTTCGTTCTTTGTTTTCATTGGAACATTACTTATTCAAACACGCACACAGATCAATACAATCAACACGGTGTTTGGACAAGTGGCATTTTTTGTGATCTTTGTCTACCCTCTTGTGCTATGGCCAATCGCCCTACTGAAGAAGAACCTCACATCAAAGAAGGTGAAAAAGAATGAACAAGCTTAAAGGAAAATGGTTGGTTCTTCTATCGATTGTTTTTTTATATGGATGTGCCCAAACGAATATTTTGGATAAAGTAGGATTAACCACTTTAGTCGGCTACGATATAGGAAAAGAAGAAAAAATTGCAACGACAGCCGTCATACGTGAAGTAAATCCTGAATTCCAAAGCAATGTGGAAGTTCTAACAACAGAAAACGATACAAGTAAAGGGAATCGAATGGAAGCCAATCGCAAGCTTTCGAAAAAAATCATGGTTGGTCAAATGAGGGTAATTTTGTTCGGTGAAGAACTTGCGAAAGATGATCTTCGTTATTATCTTGATACAAATCTAGAAAATGCAAGTGTCAGCAATGGAATCTTTATGGCAGTTGTGGAAGGCGAAGCAGCACCATTACTGAAATACGAATACAAAAATATCGAGGACATAGGGCAGCATATTTTTAGGCTCATCGAACAAAACGTCAAGCAGGAATATATGATTTCGTCCACGCTTCATCAAATTGCCCACGATTATTACTCAATTGGCAAAGATTTAGCTATGCCCATATTAAAAAGAGATGATGAGCTAGTGGAGTTAAGTGGTGTCGCTCTTTTTAAAGGAAGTAAAATGGTCAGCACCCTACCAGTTAAAGATAGCTTTTACGTAAAAATCGTTCGAGACACATTCAAAGTGGGACTATATGAAACTATACTGGACAACGAAGATGTTCCATCCAAGATCCTTCAAAAAAAAGCCAACAAAATCACAGTAGCCTTTGATGCGATTCATTCGAAAAGAGAAATACAATTAATCGATGCGGATAAACCAACATTTGACCTAAACATCAAAATCAAGTCAAGAGTATTAGAAGTGTACCCAGATATTAACCAAGGTGACCCAAAAAGTGTATCGGCACTAGAAAAAGCGATTGAGAAAAAATTGTCGAAGGAAGTATCAAGAGTGATTGCCCATAGTCAGGAAGTCGAATCCGATATTTTTGGTTTCGGTGAAAAATACCGAAGCTCTGTGAGACATTCTGAACTCACTAAAGAAAAATGGCATAAGATGTATAAAGATATGAAAGTAAATGTCCATGTTGATTTTGTGATTTTACGGAACGGTGTTTTTGAATAAGCTACTGCAATGGTTGCCCTGTCATGATCGTCAAAAAGTGGTGGAAAAATTTCTCGTATTGGATATCAAAGGCAATACGATGTTTTTTCTCGCCATTGTTTATACTTTCATAAGGCCGTGTTTCAGCAATGCTTTGCCCTCTTGCAGGGCCTTCTAATTTATCGACAACAGTTACGGGATAGGACTCATATATAAACATGTCAGGCTCCATTATAGCCATCAGCGTTAACGCATCATGCACAGGGCTCCCTAAAAGTGAGGGGTCCCGTTCTTGATAAAAGCGAGTATAGTATTCCATTAATGGCTTGAGGATTTTTGTTTGTCCAAATGAATCAATATAGTCTACCATACCTGGCGTGACAATCGCCTTTTGTGTAGCATTCAAGGGAATGATTGTGACATTCTTTGCATAGGTAAGCACGATATTAACTGCAAACGGATCACCATGAAAATTTGCCTCTGCCACTGTTGTGACATTGCCAGGAACCCAAAACGCTCCACCCATAATATAAAATTCCTTGACATGTTTCATAAGCTCTTTGTAGAGGATAAACATCGTTGCGAGCGAGGTCAATCGCCCAATATTAACAATTGTTAGTTCATCATTTTTATATCTTTCTATAATATTGACGATTTCAAAAAAGTTTTCAATTTTTAATTCATGATCATCATTTGGAATAATGGGTCCTAATCCCCGTTCGCCGTGTATTTCTGGATAGTAAGTCGGCTGTTCACCAGTTAAAGGTACTTCTGCCCCTAAAATAACGGGAATCCCTTGAGGGAAGTTAAACAATCTCATGACATAATAAATATTGGATACCGCATCTTCTCGCGATACATTGCCGTAGTCTGCCACTAACCCAACAATTTCTATTTCCTGATTGAGCCTGGCATAAATTAATGCTACGGTATCATCAATGCCAATATCCCCAAATAACAGCACTTTTTTTACCAAAGAATATCCTCCCTTTTCCTGCCAATCTGGCTATTCCTATAGTACGATGAAAAGCTCAAAGACGATACAGATTTGAATGTTTTTGGAAAAATTAGTGTGTGATTCTAGTCAAATGAAAGTAGCCCATCTGCTCAGTGCAAATGGGCTTTCTAACATATTAGCTTTAATTATTATGCTGTAAGAACTGATAAACCGCCATCATTTCCTGTTTATTCAGCTCACGAATGCGATTGAAAATAGGAATATTGGCAACTGCCTCAAGATGAGAGCCTTCTATTACTACATCACTGACAGTACCAGTTAGCCACGTTTCCACATCAATGCCATCAACAATTTGCTGGCGACCTTCATCGTTTATACCACTTGCACCACAGTTGACACATGGAACGGTTAATTTATGGACCCCATCATGCAATCCATCCTCTGAAAGCACCTTTTTCCCTTTGCAGAATGGACAACTATGACTAGCTTTTACTTTATTGATTTGAGTGACAATTTTTTTATAGCCAAATGCTTCATAAACATACGTTAATTTTTTGTATTTTCCATTCGTAAAATACTGGTCGATGATATTTTCTCTTGTCTCGTAAATATTGGCAAAATCACAGATGGTTACTTGGTTTTTTAGGCTGATGTTCTTTATATAATCTTGGATTTTGTCCCAGAATGGAAGTGCATTTTGTAGGACCATTTCATAGCCAACAAAGCTTGCTAGCTCTAATTCCAGCATTTTCAACGCTACTTGTATTTCTCTTGGCAATAAGGAGACATCTTGTAGAAGTGACATGTCACCCCCTACAATGGCTTTCAATTTTTCAAGTTGTGGTAAGTTCCCTACAGTTTTTATTACCACATCAAGAGGTTGACGAATCAAGTCACGAATATCTGTGTCCCCAAATTGTAATTTTTTCTGGTGGTTAAGCACAGTGCCATGACAAATTGGGCAAGGCATCATCTCTCTTGTTTCCTTCATTTGCTCCTTAATAATGGATTTTGAAATGACGATATAGCGACCAATGATAAAGTTAAAACCTTCCCATTTCTTCGAAGATTTTGTTGCCTTATCATAAAAGGACTTATCCCAATACCCATATAAAAATGTATGCTTTTCTTCCTCAGTCATAGCATTGTAACTTTTACTAATGTCTTGACCAAGTTCATTTTTAATTTCTTCAAAAAGAAATTCCAGCTTCGCATGTTGATAGTATTTTAAGACCTCCATAATATCTGGGTGTAATAAGCCATCCCAAAATGGCACGTTTTTATCTTGTACGACTAGATCAAAATCGAATTTGGAAATTTCCAATCTCCCTGAACAGCTTGGACAATGATTGTCTTGGCTATAGAAATCGAAGCTTCTTGTATCCTTATTCGTTGGGTGTGCAGCGACAATATGATTAATCAGACCACCCATTTCATACAGAAAACTATACTGACTATATAAATGTCTTTCCAAGTCGATCGCAATAACAGGCCCTATTTTATTGGATTCGTAGTCACCGTAAATGAGACGTGCCATTGAAGATAGGCTTTTTAAAATGCCACCTTTATAAATATTTTCAGCCTTTTTAAAATAGCTTATAGGTTGGTCTTCTAAGTATTGAATACCATTTCTTGATGCGAGCGTAGACGCGATTTGTAATGGAGCCGTTTTTGTATAGTTAACCTGATTATAATAGTCCTCATGACAAACTACCTCAAGATGTGTCACAGGCTCCTGCTGTCTTTTACCAAAGTCTACAATGAAATCAGAGCTCTCTAACATATAGGTATTATGCTCAATCATGATGATAGAGATAGCTTCATCCTCAAGGATGTCCCTTACACTATCAATAAACTGGTTTAAAATGTTTTGAGATAATCCTTTAGAAGGCTCATCAAAAATAAACAGTGTATGTGGATTTCGCGAATTCGCAAATAACTCCGATACTAAATGCACACATTGGAATTCACCAGTCGACAGCGATTGTGTTTTTCTTTCCAGTGTCAAATAGCCTAGCCCTAGTTTAATTAGTAAGCTTAAACGTTTATGGGCGATATCTTCATGAGGAAGTTCATCAATAATGTCTTCAATCGAGCGTTGGAAAATAGCATCAATGTCCTCGCTATATTTGGTTAGTTTCTTTTTAATATCGAGGAAAGTTGCGACAGTTGATCGACTAGTAATGGACTGATTCCGATCCTGCCCGACCATCACTAGTTTGTCCTTTGGATAGCGTTTGACAAAATCTTTAGCGATACATTCATTCACAAGCGTTGATTTCCCACAGCCAGACTCCCCAGTAAAAGTAATAAGTCGGTTTTGCGGAATGGCTATTTCGTCCATTTGTATATTGCGGCAATATAAGTCTCGGAATTGATAAAAGGATGTTGGCTTTGATGGGTTTCGTTCCGAATAGATAGGCTGTGGTCGAGGAGATTCTTCCACGATTTTACCGCCGTATTTCCCACTCCCTGGTCCAAAGAATAGGTGCTTATTTGCCATGTCTAGCACCGTATCTGAATGATCAATAAGCCAAATTTGGTTTTTAGTGCCCAACTGTTGGATTTGCTCTAAGATTTTTAGTAATGTGTCATGGTCAAGACCAACAGAAATTTCGTCGACAATAATGACCGTGTTTTCGCTAGTAGCCATGAATTCTGCTAAGTAAAGTCTTGTTAATTCTCCGCCCGACAATGTCCCCATAATACGATTTAATGTTAAATAGCCAATATTCATCTGGATAATATTTTGAAGAATATGTTGCTTCTCTTCACTTATATTTAATTCTTTTGATAAGGAATAGATCGTTTCGATACTGAAATTGTGAATATCAGAAATACTGTATGATTCATTCCATAAAGCTATTTTATGTTGCTCCACTTCAGGACTATAGCGTTTACCTGAGCATTTTTTACATTCTACATTTTTCGTCGTGCCACGTCCTTTACATGCAGGACACCAGCCTAATGCATTGTTAAAGGAAAACATCTCTGGAGAAAGTTGAAATTCATCCGCGAGTCGATTACGAATTTCTTTAAAAACACCCGTATGAGTACCAATCGTTGAACGTGGGTTGCTGGAGATAGAGGATTTTCCTAAAAAAAGTACGAGGGGCATATCCTCCATTTTGATGGCACTGAAGTTCGTTTCCATAATGTTTGGAAATAAATATTGATACTCCGCCTTAGGTAATAAAGAAACGAGACGTTTTTTGGATTCTTCCCCAATCGTTTGACAAAATGTCGTTTTCCCTGAGCCAGACAAACCGGCTATACCCAATGAATGATGTTCTGGTAAGACGACATCTAAACGGTTGATATTGTTGGCAATTAGTTGATTGATCTTCATTTAGTTATCCTTCCATGTCTAGAAAATTAAAAAATTTGAGTGAAAATGAAAGAACACAATTCTTGCTACGGAATTGCGCTCTCCTTGTTATCGTTTGATTTGTATTAGGCTAGTACTTTTTCAAGCTGTGTGCTCATATTCGTCCAAGCATATGTTGCCCCTTCGATTGCCCCTTGACGAGCTTTTGTTTCTTCGCTAAAGCCACTTTGATCAAGATGAAGCTGAGTCGTGCCATCTGAATCTTGTGTTAATGTCCATGTAACAGTCGTTGTTTCACCAGCACTTGTCCAAGTGTAAGATAATGTATGAGGCTCTTCTACTACAAGTACCTCACAGTCTACAATGCCGTCCCACCATTCATTTGGTTCAGCACGGAATTGAAATTTATGCCCAACGATTGGTTGGAAGTCATTATTCCAAATCCATTTTGCTAGCGTATCTGAATCGGTTAAAGCATGCCAAACCTGCTCGATTGAACTTGTAAATGTAAAATCTAATGATACATCTGGTTTCATTTTTTTTCCTCCAATAATAGATGTAATTTAGCGATTCTTTCTTTCCAAAATCCTTCATAAAACGATACCCAATCCTGTATTTCTTTCAACGGGGCCGCATTCAGCCGATACCTTGTCTCTCTACCTTCCTTGCGAGCAACGACAAGACCTGCATCTTTCAGGATGGCTAAATGTTTCGAAACAGCGGTACGCCCCATGTCAAATTGAGCGGTTAATTCGTGAAGCGGTAACTCATCTACCTCTGCCAGTAAACGGATCAACTTTCGTCTTGTAGGGTCAGCAATGGCTACATAAACGTCACGCTCTTGATGATTGTTATTCAAAACCACCACCCTTTCTAATAGGACACTAAATGGTGTCTTAATTATATGACACCATTTAGTGTCCGGTCAATGATTATTTTGGACAAAATGAGATGGATTCTATACCTATAAAGAAGAAACAGCCAAAATGCAAAAAAAGTACAGAGGTGAGAGCCTTTGTACTTTTCGTTCATTATTAGTATCTATTTCTTTAAATTTATTATGAGAGCCATGAAAACCAGAGTATGTAGTAAGCCTATATGTTGACTCATTGTTTTCTCTATTACTCGAAATCGTTTATTTAAGAAACGCTCATTTGTCTAATCAACTTGTTTCAGTATTTTTTCAATGCTTTGCCACTTTCAGAAATTTCGTGATAACCATTAATCAATTTAGCTTCCCTAACTCTCGCGCTAGCCAGCTAACATATTGCTTTTCTTGATGAAGAGTGGCAATCATTTTTCAACGATAAGGATTTGACAAAGCACTTAATACTAATAGTAATTCATCCCCATTTAATGTATTTTTCCTCTGTAATCATTTTATTACACACGACCATATACATTAAAAGGAAAAACCATGATCATCACAAGAAAGGCTGTGGATTTACGCTCGTTCTAAAGGTAAAAATGCATAGTCTCCATCTCTTATAATTGGACATTTGCGCACAGCTATTGGCTGCTGAAAAAGAGGGCCATCAATGACGGTTGTATGGAATTCTCCTCCCTCCCCGCACGGGTCAATCTTACGAGCTTCTAGTTCTAATACATATTCAGGGGTAAGTATTCGCCCTAAATCATCCTCAGTCATGCCTAAGGATAAGTTGACCGTGACAATCATCGTGATAAATCCTAAGTTAATAAATTCATCGACTGCTTCGCGATGGTCCATTTCCCATAATGGCATGCCTAGCTGTAACCCAGCATTTTTTGTGACCTTATCATGCCAGCAGCCATGTGCAGGCATATCTAAGTCACCTGTCACTAACACTTCTGCCCCCTGCTGTTTTGCCTTTTCTAAAAGGTGCATAAAGACACTTTCGTAGTCTGCCCAACTAGCTGCAGCCGTAAAGACAGGCAATCCGATCGAGTCAGCCTGCGCCTGGATAAGCTCAGGTGGCATGCCGTGTGACCTCGAACGTTTCCCTTCCTCCTCTAGCATCACAAGCAGTCCTACAGCCTGACCTACCTGGGATGCTTTATATAAAGCTAAAGTACTGTCCTTTCCACCACTAAATGAGGCAATAAATGGACGATCTTGTGCATTCTGTTTCCAGCCTGTTGTATCTGTCATTCCCTTATCTCCTTGTCAAAAATAGTCTGTTAGCATCCTTATCAAAAAATTGAGTCATAGATAGTAGCATCATTTTTAATCGCTATATCCCCATTTCTTCAGGAAATTTTCAAGATATAACACCCCTTCATTTTATCATAAGTAGAATAAAAATTTGGCTAACTATGTTGGAGGGGCGCTATGAGTGATTATGTTATCAAATTAAGACAACTAGTTGGGACAATGCCTGTTATTTTAGTAGGTTCTACAGTAATTGTCTTAAATCAGACGAAAGAAGTGCTCCTTCAATTTCGTGCTGATATCGAAATGTGGGGATTACCTGGAGGAGTAATGGAGCCAGGGGAAACCCTTGAAGAAACAGCGAAACGAGAGCTGTATGAAGAGACAGAATTGCATGCAAACAATCTTCAGTTTTTAACGATATTATCAGGTTATCAGGACTATTTTAAATATCCTAATGGGGATGAGGTATTCGGCGTAACGGCAGTCTTTTTAGCAGATCAGACAGATGGATGGCTCACTATGAGGGATGGCGAAAGCTTAAAATTGGACTACTTCCCGAAAGCAAAGGATGTAATCGATCACCACCTCATAACAACAGCCTCCTAATTAAATAGGAGGCTGTTGTAGTCGTTATTAATAGGCTTGTGCAAACCAAACCGTATGTTTAGCTTCATTTCCACAGCCAATACATGTTGTTTTTGTTGTTGGTGGATTAAACGGCATATTACGAGATGTATATTTTGTTTCTTCCTTCACTTTTTCCTCGCATGCATCTTCTCCACACCAACCAGCTAGTACCCAGCCAGGAATTGTACCGTTTGCTTTGGCTGCTTCAATATGCTGTTGTAATTGTGGTAATGAATCAATCATTGTATGTGTGTTTGCTTCACGGAACTGACGTGCTTTTTCGAGTAAGCGCGCTTGCATGGTTGTTAATTCTTCTTCAATGGCTGTGATAATCGTAGCTAAATCAATTGTTCGTTTTTCCTCTTCATCACGGGCTTTAAGTAAAGCTTGATTGTTGTCAAGATCACGAGGTCCTAATTCAATGCGAACTGGCACCCCTTTTAGCTCCCATTCATTAAACTTAAAGCCTGGTGATTGGTCCGAATCGTCAAGGCGTACGCGAATGCCCTTCGCTTTTAAAGCGACAAAAATTTCATCTAGATGCTCCATAATTTGAGGGTTCTTTTTCCATGGTCCCACTGGAATTAAAACAACTTGAGTTGGCGCGATGCGTGGAGGTAAAACAAGCCCCTGCTCATCACCATGCACCATAATTACCGAGCCGATTAAGCGCGTAGATGTACCCCAAGATGTTGTGTGCACATACTCATGCTGGTTTGCTTTATTTAAATACTTAATGTTAAAGGCTTCTGCAAATTTCGTACCTAAATAATGAGATGTACCAGCTTGCACAGCCTTGCCATTTTTCATCATCGCCTCAATCGAATACGTATCGACAGCACCTGCAAAACGTTCAGAAGGTGTTTTTTGTCCGTCATAGACTGGAATTGCTAGTACTTGTTCTACAACTTCTTTATAGATTTCAAGCATTTGCATCGTTTCTTGACGAGCATCCTCTTCATCGACGTGCGCTGTATGTCCTTCTTGCCATAAAAATTCAGATGTGCGAATAAAAGGAAGAGTTTTCTTTTCCCAACGGAAGACGTTTGCCCATTGATTAATCAAAACGGGTAGGTCACGGTAGCTTTTAATCCAATTGGAGTAAAGATGGCCAATCATCGTTTCAGACGTTGGACGTAGTGCCAGACGTTCTTCTAATTGTTCCCCTGCTGCCTCTGTTACCCAAGGTAGCTCAGGTGAGAATCCTTCGATATGATCCTTTTCTTTTTGGAAGAAAGATTCAGGAATAAGCATTGGGAAATAGGCATTACGATGCCCTGTCTCTTTAAAGCGACGATCCATTTCCTCTTGAATATGCTCCCAAATCTCATAGCCATCAGGTTTAAAGGCAATACAGCCACGAACAGGTGTATAATCCATTAAATCAGCTTTTTGGATAGTCTCAATATACCATTTCGAAAAATCTTCTAATTGTTTTGACATGTGATCTCCTCCAATTTTTGTTAAATCATTGTTGCCTTGGTGTAAGAAAAACAGTGCCATCTACCAGGGCGTTTAGCTTGTTTCAGCGAGCTGTTACTATCAAGCTGAATGAAAAAAGCACAAAGCTGTCCTCTGAATAAGGACGTCTTTGTGCTGGATAGACGTGGTACCACCTTGATTTAGCTTTAAGTAGAACTTAAAACCCTCTCACGTTTGGTAACGAAAACGACTCGGTTATGTTTGCATAACATCTCCGTGGTAGGTGTTCAGTAAAGAAGCGGTGATATAGCTCTCAGCAATTGCTATATTTTCTGTCTCACAATTCTTACTTACTTGGCCACATCATCAAATTGAATATTGTCTGAACTGTTTGGCTTTATCCCACTTTAGCAAAATCATTCAGGAATAGCAATTCATAACTGGTCTATTTTGTCACAGAATTAACGATTAAATCTGTAAAATCATCTACAGACAATGGCTTACTGAAATAATAACCCTGCACATACTCACAGCCATGCTCACGAAGTACGTTCAATTCAGCTTCTTCCTCGACACCTTCAGCAACTACTTGAAGATTTAAAGCATGTGCTAAGGAAATCATAGCTGAAATCATCGCAATCCCTGATTTTTCAGGCACAATGTCACGGACAAAGGCACGGTCAATTTTAAGGACATCCACAGGGAATTTTTTTAAGTAGTTTAACGATGAATAGCCTGTCCCGAAATCGTCTAATGAAATCGTAATGCCCAATGCCCGTAATTGCTTGATGGTATCAATTAAATCTTCCGTATAATCAAGCATACTCATTTCCGTAATTTCAATTTCTAATAAGTGTGGGTCAATGCCTGTTTCTGCAATGACTTCACACACCATGTCCACAAAGCTACTTGTACTAATATGAATCGGAGAAATATTGACGGCTACGCGCAATGTTAAATTATGTGCTTCATTCCAAAAACGAGCTTGAGCACAGGCTTTATGTAATACCCAAACACCGATATCATTAATAAGCCCACATTCTTCTGCAAATGGAATAAAACGATCTGGTGGAATATGACCTAATTCAGGATCATACCAGCGTAGCAAGGCTTCCATGCCAATGACCGTATCTGTTTTTAAATCAATTTTAGGCTGGTAATGTAATTCTAAGCGGTCCTGTTTTAATGCTTGGTGTAATTTTGTTTCTAATAGAAGCCATTTATCGTTGGCTTCATCCATATTGTCACGGTATAAACGGTACTGATTTCCACGCGTAGATTTTGCTGCATACATGGCAATATCCGCATTTTTCAATAATTCTTCTACAGAGTTTGCATGATCTGGGAATATACTAATGCCGATACTGATGCTTGCATAAAATTCATAGGTATCGACGATGAAACTTTCATTGAAGACATTAATGATTTCTTTGGCCATTTCGTCAATGCGACTGACGTCATTTAAAATCATGACAAATTCATCACTATTGTGGCGATAGAATGAATTAGATGTATAATCAACATTTCGTAGACGATTCGACATTTCCACTAAAAACATATCGCCGATAATATGACCAAGCCCGTCGTTAATGTGTTTGAATCGATTCACATCAATGAAAAATAACGCAAATTTATCTCCTGTACGTCGAGATTGATGGAATTCATTTTCTAAACGCTGTTCTAGTTTACGACGATTTGGCAGTCCTGTTAATTCATCGTGATAGGCAATATGGGTAATTTTTTTTATGTCCTTTTGCGCTGTAATATCGACGCGAATGGCGATATATTGATAAGGCTTTCCCTTTTCATCAAGGAATGGGAAAATCGTTGTCTTTACCCAATATAAACTGCCATCTTTCGCACGATTGCACACCTCGCCATTCCACATATCACCATTACCTATTGTTCTCCACATCTCTCTAAAGAAAGATTTAGGATGGAAGCCTGAGTTAAGTAAACGGTGATCTTGACCTAATAATTCTTCACGCGTATACTTCGAAATTTTGCAAAAATGATCATTAACAAACGTAATTTTCCCGGTACGATCGGTAATCGCTACAATGATGGAACTATTCATGGCGGAAAAGATATCTTGTAATTCTTTTAGACTATAGTTCATTTGATTAATGCTATTAGGCGTGATATTCATCATTTTCATTCTCCGTTCATTAAAATATGAAGGGTTTGGTACTTTTGCTTTATCTTACAGCGAGGTATAAAGTTGTGGTATATCGCCCTTTTTTATGTAATTATATTATAGTCTTAGAAAAGCAGTTAATTCAACCCAAATATCAAAAACATCTAAAGCCCTATTTGAGGATTTATGAGAAAATAGCCAAAAAATAGCGGTTATAAACACCCTAAATTTACCTAATCGTAAAGTTTTTTGATACTTTTGTACTATTGAAAGTGCTTTCTTTAGGCTATTTATCTATTAAATACAAATTTCAATTATGCTAGATAAAGAGAATGCAGCTATGTAAATTTTTTGTGAAAGCAAAAATACCTTACGAACCCACAGAGGTAATAAGGTATTTTACAAGTTAAGAAACCTCATATTCGATTGACTCTTCTGATGATTTTGCATATTGGTTATATGCATGTAACTGCTCTTGCGATAAATTTAAAATATAATAGTGAAAATTAATAGGCTCTAGTCCGTGCTCCTCACATACTTGGCGGTAAAATTCATAACCCTCTCGATAATCTGTCACCCTTCTAACTTCCTTTCATGATTGCTACTAAATGTGGTTTTTGATTTTTGTTATATAACAGTAATATTATTTTCTAAAAATATATAACAGAGTATGATGCTTGTCAATAAATTATCTGAAATTTCTTTTATAAATCACAAAAGCCCAAACCATTGTATTTAGTATGGCTGGGCTTTTCATAAAATATTCACGTCGGCTTCCGTCATAACCACGTCCTTTAAATGCCTAATTGTTTTGCTTGCATGTTATAAGCAGACAGTTGTTGCTGTGATAACTGTAATACATAATAGCGGAAAGAAATTGGCTCTAATCCATAACGCTCACACATTTCACAATAAAATTCATAGCCGTCTCGATACTTTGTCATTAAAAATTCCTCCTTGATTTGAAAACTGTTTTATAACAGTTGTTATTATTTTTATTTAATATATAACAGATTATGTAGCACGTCAAGAGGTTATGATAGAAAAAACATATAACAATAAAAGGAATTTGGCTCACACTTGTGTGCTCAAATCCCTCTATACTTACTTACCATATGTTTATTTCATTATTTCTTGTATTTGCTCGATATGACGCTGCTCGTGTAAATAAACCATTTCAATCCATTGATCGAGTGGCAATGTACCTAAGGCTGGGTGCTTCACAGCATATTTTGTTAAAATTTCAGGTTCTTCGATTGTTTGTAAAAAAGCGAGAAAATTCATTCTTGTTGTGGCTAGTAAATCTAGCATCTCCTGAACGGTAAAAGGCTGATCTATTGGCTCCACAATAGTTGGTGCTTGAAATTTTTTTGTTCTATCCAAAACAACAAGCTGAACATTTTTTCTTGCAGGTGATGATTGTTCTTGGGCTTGTAATCCCCATGTAATGGCTTTTTTGGCTGCTTCCTCTACTAACACAAGATGATGACAGATTTGTGCTACACTCCAGCTTTGTGCATCTGGTTTGTCATTAAAGCTTGTATTGTCTAAGTTTTGAATCGTTTGAAGTAATTGCGCCCTTGTTGCGTCGAATTGTTCTTTTGCTACTAACATCATAAGTTAACCCCCTTCATTTGGCATACTACTATATTCGACAGAGAGGGGTAAAAATCATCTCTCGCGCACAATATTAAAGGGATTATTTTCTAAAACATGTTGTAGCTGCTCGTCCTCTATATGCGTATAAATTTGAGTCGTCGCTACACTTGAATGTCCTAAGATATGCTGTAAGCTCCGAATATCTGCACCTGCTTTATACATCATAGTCGCAGATGTATGACGCAACTTATGTGGTGTAAGTCGTTCCTTTTGAAGACCTGATTGTTGATTAATACGTTTCACGATTTTGGCAACAGTTTGGCGCGTAAAGCGTGTTCCTTTTTGTGAGACGAAAAGAGGCTCATCCCCGTCCCCCTTATAAGGCGTTTTCCCACTATTTTCATAATCTGCGAGTGCCTGCAAACAGCTATCGTTTAAGTAGACAGTACGCTCCTTATTGCCCTTCCCGACAACCGTTAAATAACGTCCTTGAATAGATGTTTTATTGAGCTGGCAAAGCTCCGTCACACGTATTCCTAAATTTAAGAAAAACATCATCATACAGTAATTTCTTGGTGATGCCTGATTTGTTGGTATTCCATCGATAAATTGAGTAGCCTCTTGAAGATTCATATAAATTGGTCTTTTTCGGCCAATTTTTGGTGTTTCTAATTCTTCTGCTGGATTTTCCTCAATAAGTCGACGTTTTCCTTTCAAGTACTTGAAAAAGGATTTTAATGTCGCCACTTTTCGTGCCCTCGAAGCAGCAGAATTTCCTCGCTGTACCTCACAGTACTCCATAAAGTAATAAAGATCCTCTAATGTAATATCACGAATTTCTTCTATTGTAATAGTGGCAATATCAATGGCTACTAAATTTTCTATATCCAGATCCTCCTGGATTGCTTTATGGAAACGGAAAAATAAGGTTAGGTCATATTCATATTCTTTTCTTGTGCGCTGTGATTTTCCTTTGATGGTCGTTAAATAAACTAGAAAATCCTTCATGAATTTCGGTTGCTTGGTATTTTGCATGCTAATCACCTCTATTTGCTCTATTTTACCATGAAAAAACGTTCCCAAATATAAATTTGGGAACTTTATTGAAAAAAATGCCCTTTTTCATGATATAGAACAAATGTTCTTTTTAAGCAATCAGAACCACCAGTATAACTGGTGGTTTGCTCTGCGCGTGAAACGCTGGGGTACTGGCCCATGTCTAAAGACATTCTGAATGGTCTGCCAACCGCACTCCGTTTTCACACAAACCGCTAAAGCGGCTTACTTATTTTTTCTTTCTCTTGATTTCTTCTCCTGTGAATGGGTCAATGAATTCTTTCATCGTCATTTGATCTTGCAGGATATCTTCTTGTAATTGATTTTTTATATACTCTTGTATCTTTTTCTTATTTCGGCCGACTGTGTCCACATAGTATCCTCGACACCAGAATTGACGATTACCGTATTTATACTTTAAATTCGCATGTCGGTCGAAAATCATTAGACTACTCTTCCCTTTTAAATAACCCATGAACGCAGATACACTCAATTTCGGTGGAATACTTACCAACATATGAATGTGGTCAGGACAGGCTGTTGCCTCTATGATTTCTACATCTTTTCTTTCACATAATTGGCGCAATATTCTTCCAACATCTGCTTTAATTTGACTATAAATAATCTGCCTTCTATACTTTGGCGCAAAGACGATATGATACTTACAATTCCACGTTGTATGTGCTAAACTTTTGTTATCCATTTATGGTGGCTCCTTTCGTACGAAGTCGGTTGACTAGACCTGACTTTATTGTACGTTTGGAGTTTTTTTATTGTCCATAGCTAAAAGCTTTCCGGAACCCCCTGCATAGCAGGGGGTTTTCAAAGCACACAAATAAAAAAATCCCCTTTTTAAAAAAAGAGGATTTCCTTTTAAATCTTTTGTGACAGTTGCAGGAAAATAGTCATAAAGTTCACGTTAAATGAATATTAAAATCTAGTATACTTCATCTTGATTCAGCTTAAATGCTTGTCTTGCCCACCTTCTACTAAACCGTCAAAAAGGGCTATGTCTTATGGCAATATCGGTGTGATTAATATCAAGTAACTTCTACTTGGTAGCTTGAGTATTGTTTATTTACTTGAAAACAAAGTTACGAGGAGTCGCAATTCGCTTGCCCTGTGAGACGCTTTGAAAAAATAGAAGATGGGTCACTACCCATGTCGATTCGTCTCACAACGCGAATGGTATTATTTTACAAAAACTGAATAAGCACCGTCTGCCTGTTTTGTTAGTGACCAGTTTGTCGATAACATTTGCTGAAGTCTTGCGACTGTCTCCTCATTACACGTTAAATGCTGGATACCTGTTTCTAACAGTTGGTAATCCTTCCCTTCTTCTAATTGAAAGCGAAGTTGCAATAAACGTTGGATGCCTGGCAATGTTACATACTTGATTCGATAATGGCCATGGTACGCTTCTAAGAATTGTTGTTCCCCTTCTTTATAAAGAGCCATTGTCTCATTAAATTCATAGTTTGGTACTTGTTCTTGCCAAGCTGATACATCCCCCGTACGTAAAGCGCC
This sequence comes from Lysinibacillus sp. FSL K6-1151, assembly GCF_038630755.1. NCBI lineage: Bacteria > Bacillati > Bacillota > Bacilli > Caryophanales > Bacillaceae > Lysinibacillus > Lysinibacillus sp. FSL K6-1151. The sequence continues at coordinate 2,328,234 of NZ_CP152040.1, read as the reverse complement.
TAAGATCTCTTCTTCTGAAAAATTTAATTTAGATAGTTTATCTAATTCATAAGCTTGCATTAAATTAATGATGGTCATGATTGTTAGCTCCTTATATGTATTTATTCACAGTGTAACATGTTTTCACTACTACTTGAATTCGGAGGCGATCCATATGATGAATTTATATGATTCTAGTCTGTTTTTTGATGAAATGTTTGATGGCAATCAGCCGAAGCCTCATTATCAATCTTTTCATCATAAGCTATCCTTTTTTTCTCAGGAGCAACTTGAAGAAAAGTATCGACAAGCACAAGCAAGCTTTCTCAGACAAGGAATTACCTTTACGGTCTATGGAGCGCAAGATGGAACTGAGCGTACAATGCCCTTTGATTGTGTCCCCATTATTATTCCTCAAACGAAGTGGGCCATGATTGAGGCAGGCGTCAAACAGCGTGTGCAAGCCCTCAATTTATTTTTGCAGGATGTTTATGGGCAACAAAGGATTATTCGAGACGGTTTTATTCCAAGACAGCTTGTTGAAAATAATCCGTATTTTACAGCAACAATGATGGGTTTCCAAGTACCGATTGCGAATCATATATTTTTAGCAGGCATTGATTTAATACGGGATGAAAAGGGTGATTATCATGTATTGGAAGATAATTTACGCAACCCTTCTGGCATTTCCTATGTCTTTGAAAATCGTGATGTCATGAAGGAAGTGTATCCTGAATTTTTCTCTAAGCATACCATCCAACCACTTGATAAACACATCGCTTATATGAAAAAAGCACTTCTTGTGCACCGCCCACCTTCCATGCAAGCAGAGAGAGAGCCTAAAGCCGTGCTACTAACAGCTGGCATGTACAATTCAGCTTATTACGATCATGTCTTTTTAGCCCAGCATTTAAATATACAGCTCGTAGAGGGTCGTGATTTAGTGGTACAGGATTTGAAAGTATATATGAAAACTATTTATGGTCTACAGCAAATAGATATTATTTATCGTCGTATTGATGATGATTTTTTAGATCCTGTTGTCTTTCGTGAGGATTCTTTATTGGGTGTTCCTCATTTAATGGCTGCCTATCAAGCGGGGCATGTCGCCATCTTAAATGCTGTTGGCAACGGGGTTGCTGATGATAAAGCAATGTATGCCTATGTACCAGAGATGATTCGGTATTACTTGCAGGAGGAGCCTATTTTACCGAATGTGAAAACCTATCATTTAGGAGATGATAAGCAACGAGCATGGGTGCTAGAACATATTCAAGAGCTAGTCATTAAGAATGTGAGTGCCTCTGGCGGCTATGATATGTTGATTGGCCCGCATGCTAGTGAGGAAGAGATTGCTTTGTTTAAGCAAAAAATTAGCAAGCAGCCATTTCAATATATTGCACAACCAACGATTAAATTGTCTAGAGCCCCTGCCTTTCAAAATGGACGATTCTATCCTTGTCATGTCGATTTACGAGTTTATGTCACGAAGGGTGAGGATTGTTATGTGTTGCCTGGCGGTTTATCTCGAGTGGCACTACAAGAAGGATCACTTGTCGTAAATTCCTCACAAGGCGGTGGTGCTAAGGATACGTGGATACTAAAGGAGGAGTTGCAGCATGCTAAGTCGAGTAGCCGACGCGCTATACTGGATGGCACGGTATAGTGAACGCACACAATCAAATGCACATATATTACAGGTACAGCTGTTGAATATGTTGGAGCAATCGGGGCAAGAACATGCTTATCTTGATCATTGGGAGGCTGTCTTAGCTATTTGTGCCTCTAAGGAGGAATATTTAGCGAATTACTCAGCCATACGTGTCAACCCATTGATTGACTATCTACTTTTTTCCGAGAAAAACGGCAATGCCCTCCACGTTACATTACGTGCCATACGAGAAAATGCACGGGTTACGCGTGATAGTATACCAACTGAGCTATGGGAAATACAAAATACCTTTTATTTAACGAAGCAACAGGCCATACTGACAAGAGAACGCCCAATCCCACTTATTGAACTTCAAGCATTTTTACAGGAAGTAAGAAAAACTCTATGGATGGAGAACGGGTTAATCGAGAGCACGATGGATCGTGATCTTCCCTTTTATTTCATGCAGGTTGGCAAATGGCTTGAACGAGCAGAAAAAACGTTGCGGATGACGTTAAGTATAGTGGAACAACAGAAGCTGTCGGGCTTATCCCTGTTAGAGGATGATGGTAGCTTTTTATTGGCGCTTACAGCAGCAAGAGAGTCTTATATGCGGAAACATTGCCAGACGAATTTACTTGCGGTTATTCGCTATTTAGTACAGGATGAGCATTTCCCATGTTCTGTGATGTTTTGTCTAAAGAAAATAGAGGAAGCTATTACGGCGATTGAACATGATTCTTTATCCTCAAGATTTTTAACACTGCATACAAGCATTCGTAGCCTCATCCTAGCAATCAATCATCTTGATTTTTGGCAAATGACTCTTGAAGAAACGATGACTATAATGGAGGAAAGACTGTCGCAATGTATAGCTTTTAGTGATACCTTTTCGACAGTTTATCATTTATATGAACCCAGCATACAACCTTGAAAGGAACCCACCACAGCTCCCTTTCAACAGGCAAGTCAGTAAGCAGAAGGAAGCGGACACGATGAAATTTGAAATTCAGCATACCAATATTTTTCAATATGAGTCTGAAGTCGATCAAAGCTTGAATACGATTCGTTTAAAGCCTCGCAGTGATGAGCGGCAGCGATTATTATCGTATCGAATTGCCATTACGCCCTCCTCATTGACCCGTGAGCATACGGATATTTGGGGTAATACAGTTGGTTCTTTTTATATACCGGAGCAGCATCAAATACTCGAAATTCATACATCTTCGATTGTTAGTATTCAGCGTGCACCATTTATTCATCGTATTCAATATTCGCCCGAAATGCAGACCATTTTCCATTCACAGCTATTTTATGAGCATTATTTACCGTATTTAAAAGCAACTCATTTTACTTTTATGACCGATCAGCAATTAGAGGAAGTTTATCATGCGATTGGTCATGCTGAAAATCCAGTGCTCTTTTCACTTAATTTAATGCAATATTTATATGCTAGCTTTGAGTATGATCCTACAGCGACAGTTGTAACGACAACAGCAAGTGAGGCATTTGCATTAAAACGGGGTGTTTGTCAGGATTTCACCCATGTCATGCTAGCTGTTTTGCGAGCTAAAGGCATTCCCGCTCGGTATGTCAGTGGTTACTTATATGTGGATGAAAATTCAGCCCTCATTGGTGATAGTGCTACACATGCCTGGGTGGAAGTCATGATACCAGGTATTGGCTGGATTGGTCTTGATCCAACAAATAATGTAGAAGTTTTAGAAAATCATATTATTTTATGTATAGGTCGCGATTATAGTGATATTAGCCCTGTTGAAGGTGTTTATAGTGGAGGCAAGCATGATTTAACGGTCAAAGTGAGTGTCAAAGCATTGAATCATTTATAATAGGCGTGCAGTAATGGTGATAAATCGCGATTACTGCACGCTTTTATTCGAAGCGTTGCTGTCTTTCTGTCAGCACCCATTTCCTCACATAGCCCATTTCTTGTTGGATATGCTCCAGCGTTTTTTCCTGCTGAAAAGCCCGTTGCATAACGGTATATCGCAAATCGGTTGCTCTTATGTTTTTTCCTATATCTTGTGACATCGTTTGAAAAATACGCTCCACCGTCTTCGTTGAAATTGGCTTCACAATACTTGCCTCACTTACCCAAACCCATTCCCCTACCTCTTGCCCATGTAAAACTGTTGTCGCTAGTTTATACTGAGCTAGCATGTCCATTAGTACAGGAGAACATTTTATTTCTCGACGGCCATTTCGATTCGCAATAAAAAGGGTTGCCTTTTCTTCGTTAAAATGAGTCCATTTCATTCGCACAAGCTCTGCAGGCTTACAACCTGTTTCCATCAACATTTGGACTATACAGCCATTGCGTCTAGCCAGCCAAGCATGCTCCTCTGTTTTTGCATATTGAAAATAGGTTGGCCAAACGTTGGCAATTTGCATAATCTGCGTATTGGTCAGTACTTGCAGCACCTCTTTTTGCCTTTTTTTCGGCTGTAAAATGGGCTGATAATCAAAAGGTGTCACCCATTCTCGTAAAAAAATAAAGTCTACAAAGCCTCTCAATGTCGCTATTTTATGGTTAAATGTATTGATATTGCAGTAGGTTTCCTTGAGATAGTCACAATAAAGCTGTAATAGATTTTTTAATTGATGATCCACATACAAGTATTGGTGTTCATGGGCGAACGTTAAAAATTGCTGTCCATCTATGTTGTACTGCTTTTTTGTGGCAGCACTTTTTTTCAATGATTGCAGCAGTAAGATGTAACTATTCCATGCTTCCTTGAGTGTGACCATATTGCCCCTCCTTGTTTGCTGTGCGTCATGTCATTTTATTTTACTATATTTTGGGTGCGTGTGTTTCAATTCATTTTATAATAATTTAGTGTCGGATAATCTGTAATATCAATACACAAGCCGCTTCCAGTCTTCAAATGCCCCTTACGTGCATAAGAAACGTATGTTCCTACAGTAGTTTCTCATATCTTTTGCTTTCTTACAATAGTAAATTCCGCTCCCCTGTTATAGAACAATAAATGCTAACTATTCCCTACATTCTTGTATAACAACGCAATTTTATGTGAAAATTCATATCATTTCGTGTTTATAGTTGATTGTGTTATATAATAAAGATAGACATTAATACGTAGGAGGCTTTCCACTATGCAAGTAAAGACGACACGATTGGAAGCAGAAGATGCAAAAATCATTTATCAAGAAACAGCTGGACTAGCGATAATTACGATTCACCGACCACAGGCAAAAAATGCGTTAACCGCAAACATGTGGGATCAATTAGCAAAGATTGCCCTACAAGTATTAGACAATCCGAAAAATAAAGTACTCATTTTACGAGGCTCTGGTCAAAGCTTTACCGCAGGCTCTGATATTAAAGAATTTAATGCCATCTCACTTGAACAAGCCGAGGAGGCGTTTGTACATATGGAAAAAACCATTTCCACAATTGAGCGCCTTCCGATTCCAACAATCGGCGTCATCAACGGGCCTGCGATGGGCGCTGGTTTAGAATTGGCATTAGCTTGTGATATCCGCATTGGCTCAGACAAAGCCAAGCTCGGCATTCCTGTCGGAAAATTAGGCATCACCATAAACAATAAATTTGCGCAACGTTTAGTACAGCTCGTTGGCCCTGCGACCACAAAGGATTTAGTCTTTACAGGACGCATGTTTAAAGCGGAGGAAGCCTTCAAGCTTGGGATGCTTAACTACTTAGTAGCCGAAAAGGATTTAAATAAATATATGATTCGCATGGGCAAGCTTGTGGCAGGCATGTCGCCAGAGTCCTTGCTTGCTGTGAAGCAATCCGTTCAAGAATGTCTCGATAGTGTGCCGACATTATGGCAAGGCTCTTCACCGTTTGTAGGCAGCGATTTCGCCGAAGGCTGTCGTGCCTTTGTGGAAAAACGTCAGCCACAGTTCAGCCGTCAACCAAAATAAAAACAGGTACTCTCGTCGCAAAGTGCGTTGGGAGTACCTGTTTTTCACGACTTTTTCTTTTGTATAGCCGTCTTGACATGAACATGAATCGCATCTAATTCATAGCCAAATTGTAAATAAAACGCCTTCTGCACCGCCTGCTGTAGCTCTAGTAAACGCGCTGCTAATGGATAATCTATCGGTAGCTTTACTTGTATAGTCAGAATAGCTTGAGCCTGATCTCCTAACAAAAATTGGGCCTGTTCCACCTTTTGTACAATTGCTTGTTGACTACAGCAATACGTCAGTAGCTGAACATAAACATGCTTGCTAATTTCAATGTACTCCCGTTGAAAATCAGGTCGCACTATCGTTGTTTCCCCGATTTTTTCGCGTTTTGATGAAAAAATCTCCATGCCCTTTTGTACCAATCGTTTAAAAAAGTTTTGCTCCACTTGTCGATAAGGAATTGGCATCACATGCTTGCCCTGCGTTTGACGAATAAAACGAGCTTTTTGAATTTCCTTAAAGGAACGAACATCCTCCACATCGTAATAATGTTCAATGGGTCCAAGATCTAGCTGCTTAGCAATACTATTCGTCATTTTAGTGGATGTCCCAATCAGTAAAATGGACTGCACCTTATGACTTGCTAACGCTTTTTTGACAGCCTCACGATGTTCCTGTTCCGTAAAAATGGCACGTCGTACAGCGGTAATTGTATTTTTTTCGAATTTGGCAGAAATGCCAGCAACTCTTATTCCATTGACAATGAGAAGACCATCATCAATGATAGCCTCCACTCCTAATTTATGAGCAAAGGCAAGGGCACTCGTACTTTTGCCTGTGCCGCTTGGTCCACTTAACGAATATACCTTCACTGCCCTCTCCCTCCCTTACTAAATGGTTTGCGTATCAGGTAGTATCATACATGCTTCGAAATAGTGTGCATGCCGCAACTATGGTATTCCTCATAGTATCATAGTCAGCAGCTGCGTAGGTTTTTACATACAATGCCCGCTAGTCCGCTGGCATATAGCTTTTTTAATACCTCCCTATCTTGGCTGTAGACAATTGAAAATCGTAATGCTGAACGATTCATCATGTTTTGTAAAGACTGCCTTGTCGTACACTTGCATAGGCAGTTTGTTTTGCCCCTACTCATCCAGCATTGCCACTGTCAATAATAGGGGAACATCAATACGATGGCTATCCTTTAATACTATTCAGTATGTATAGCTGTAAGCAAAGTCTATGTCCGATCTTGTAAAAAGGAGGTTGTTTCTGTTACGGCGCAGACAATAGTGAAACCTTGCAACATATCGTTCACTACTGAATCAGCTATTCAATCGTTAAGATGCATGCTCTCCCCACCTGAAAAACTTTATACTCAGTATAATACAATTTTCTCTTTGAAGGTATTTATAGTCGCTTATCCCAACATCAGACAATCTATTTTCGCTAGCCTATGCACACATCCTCTACATTATATAAATATTTTCTTTTTTCAGAATATCTGCCCATTTCTGTGCTTTAGTATGATAAAATGTGTACTACTATTCTGTTATCTCGCATAAACAGGCCCGTAAGCAAACAATGGTCTGTTAAAGCCCGATTTGTGCAAACAAACAATTAGCGTAGACAAGAGAATCATCTACGGATTGACGTTGCACTTTATACAACGATAAGGAGTGTACTAGTTTTGAAAATCGTACCATCTAAAAAAATGTCATTATTTACACCAGCAATTTTCGGAGATTTGAAAAATTTTGCCCGTGAGCAGCAAGCAAAGGGCATGACCTTGATTGACTTAAGCTTAGGAAGCCCTGATCTTCCTCCACATGCCAAAATACGTGAGCATCTTTCTTATCGCGCAGGGTTAGCTGAATCTTACGGCTACACACTGACAGGCACACAGCGTTTTTATGAAGCCGTTAGTCGCTACTATAAGCGTCGTAGCCATGTCGATTTAGATCCCGCTACGGAAATTATTCAAACTATTGGCTCTCAAGAAGGCCTTGTCCATTTACCGATAGCTTTTTGTGACCCAGGAGACATCGTGTTATCCACAAACCCAGCCTATGTTGCCTATGATGCAGGAATTCACTTAGCAGGGGCAACACCTTATTACATGCCTCAAACGGCCGATAATGGTTATTTACCTGACTTAGACGCTGTCCCAGAAGAAATTGCTGAGAGAGCAAAGCTATTGATTTTAAACTTACCAGGGAATCCTGTACCAGCGATGCCGTCCTTAGCGTATTTTGAAAAAGTCATTGCCTTTGCCAAAAAATATAATATTATCGTCCTTCATGATGCGGCATACTCCGAGTTTTATTTTACAGGTGATGGTCCGATTAGCTTCCTTGCAGCACCAGGTGCAAAAGAAGTCGGTATGGAGATTAACTCCCTCTCCAAAAGCTTTAGTCTTGCAGGAACGCGTATTGCCTATATCGCAGGAAATGCTGAAATGATCGCCGTTATTAAGCAATTAAAATCAAATTTAGACTTCGGTATTTTTGAGCCTATTCAAGATGCAGCAGTCGTCGCACTTGATAACGCAGAAGAAATTACGGAAAGCTTACGTGCCACATTCTCAGAACGTCATAAAACCCTGATGAACGGCTTACAAGCATTAGGCTGGGAAGCCGCACCATCTGATGGTGGAATGTTCGTATGGGCAAAATATCCGTTCGATATGGACTGTACAGAACTAGCCTTTCAATTAATTGAACAAGTTGGCGTTGTAACCGTTCCTGGTACCGTATTTGGTACGGCTGGACAAGGCTATTTACGTTTAGCATTGGTGCAACCAAAGGAACTTCTTCAAGAAGCTGTTGATCGCTTAGCACAAGTGCAATTACTGGCACAAAGCTAGTGCTTTTGAAAAATAATAAACCCTTCTAACCTTGTCTGTTAGAAGGGTTTTACTATGACTATTCAGGAATGTTAAATCCACACATCATTTTCAGCAGTTAGCTCTGATTGTGCTTCGCCTGTATTGACAACCCCCATCGGCTCTACAAGTAGAATTTTACACTCAGAAGCCGCATAAGGTTTATGTTCAACATGGCGTGGTACGACAAACATCTCTCCTTCATTTAAACGCACTTCTCCATCTCTGAATTCGATGATTAGCTGCCCTTCAATGACGATAAACACTTCATCCGTATCATCATGTTTATGCCAAACAAAATCCCCTTGTACTTTAACTAATTTAAATTGATAATCATTCATTTCAGCAATCACTTTCGGAGACCAATGCTCTTGAAACTTAGTTAATTTTTCTTGAAAATTAATCGGTATGTATGTCATGCCCTTTTCCCCCATCCTTTTGATGAATCTACTAATAAGGATAACACACATTAAAAAAACAGCTACTGTCAAACGGCAGTAGCTGTTTTTATCACACATCATATTTTTGATGAACATCATCTTCGTAACGGTTGTAACGCTGTTTAAAGAGCTTGAATAAATGGGTCACCAGCACCTTAAAGATCGCATAGCCTGGAATCCCTAAAATAACACCAGGAACACCGAATAATGAGCCTGCCGTTAATAAGACGAAAATGATCGTAATCGGGTGAATACTGAGTGATTTCCCCATGATTTGAGGAGAAATGAATTTTCCTTCGATTAATTGAACAATCGTCCATACAATCGCCAGCTTAATCAACATCAATGGAGATGTGACAAGGGCAATAATAACGGCTGGTGTAATGGCAATGACTGGCCCCAAATAAGGAACTACACTTGTAATCATCGCTAGGAATCCAAGCAATAAAGCATATTTCATGCCAATGATTAAAAAGCCAATGGTCACCATTGCTCCAATACACATAGATACTAAAATTTGCCCCTGTATGTATGAACTAATTTGCTTGTCCATGTCATGGAAAATTTCAGTGACTTCTTTACGCATACGTGGTGGGCACACTTTCAGCATAAATTTCGGTAATTTTTCGCCCTCTTTTAATAAGTAAAATAAAATGAATGGCACCGTTACAAGTGATAGCACAATACCTGTTAAGGTTGAAAGGAAGCCCGTAATACCTGTGGCCACACCTTGCGCTACATTTGCAGCTGTTTCCCTTACAGTTTTCACCATATCTGTAGTGAAGTTTTTAACCACTTCATTGTAATCAAAATTAATTTTATCTAAATAATCGTTAAAACGTGAATTGTTCAAGAATGCAACGATATTTTGTGTAAACTTCATGAAATACTCTGGGAATTCCTGTGCTAAGTTCGTGAACTGGTCGCGTAAAAATGGATAAACCAACACAACGAGTAGTGTAATGACACCAATAACCGCAATGTATAGTATTAAAATCCCCCAAATTCTTGGGATTCGCCATCTGACCAAGATCGCCAACAATGGACGCAATAAATAGTAGCCTATGACGGCTAGTACCCCTGGTAAAATCACTACTTCAAATAATACTTGTAACGGGGTAAAGATAAAGGAAACCTGATTAAACATAAAAATAACACATGCAACTAGTAATAAAATCACCAGCATAAATAATAGGTTTCTACCACCTAAAAAACGAATAAACTTGGTTGCTAATAGGCTTGAACGCTCTTTTGGTCTTTCTTTTTCCATATATCCACCCCAATCCAAATGCTCTACCTTTATATTACAGGATAATGTTGGTTTTTGCGAAACATCACTCCAGTGAAATACCTAAAAATTCACTTAAAAAGGCTTTGTTTTGCTCCACATCAATGACGATGGAATCGCCTGCATGACTAAAGTTTTGGAATTGATAGCTACCTTCGATGGGAATCGTTGCTTTTTCAATGTTGACCTTACCTTTAGATAGCAATTTAAGCACTTGCTGCATTTCCTCAGCAGATGAATAATCGGTTGTTATATAGCCCTGTGCAGCTCCAACAAATTTTGGTAAATTTAACATGTTCGTAGGCGTTAATAGCTCTGTTTTTAAAGCCTCAATGACTTTTTGCTGACGGGCAACACGACCGAAATCTCCTTCAGCATCGTGACGGAAACGTGCATAGCCTAATAGCTCCTGTCCATTTAAATGATGAACACCTTGCTTTAACTCTACCCCAATATTTTCAGACATATCCTTTTCTACATCCATTTCCACACCATTTGGCGCTAAAATGTCCACTAATGATTCAAAGTTTTTAAAATCAATTAGGGCATAATGATGAATCGGTAAGCCAAACATATTTGTCAATGTATCCTTTAATAGCTGTACACCGTCTAGGTAGTAAGCTGTATTAAGTTTATAGGATTGATAGCCTGGGATATCTGCGTAAATATCACGCATAAAGGACACAAGCTTAATATCATTGTTTGCTTTATTCCAGGATAATACCATCATCGTATCTGTACGAGATTTTTCCTCGCCGCGTGTATCGACTCCTAAAATTAAATAGTTCTCAATATCCCCTTTGATTGTATCTCCAGAAAAATCCTCCTGCGCTACTTTCGTATCATTCGCCAGCTCAAGCCCGCTGCGATATTGCATGACAGCATATCCGACGATGACAATGATACACAGTAATAATAGTGTAAAAATTGCTCTCCCTTTACGTAATTTACGTTTTTTAGGACGTTGGGAGCGTCTCGTATAATCTTGCTCTTCCATAACAACTAACTCCTCTATTTTGATATAGTTAATGTAACGATTGATTAGCTAGAAAGTTTCATTTTGGCAATCAGCTATTCCATGTTTTTCTATCTCATCATTATTTTACACCTAATTACTCAGTTTCGAGCAAAACAATGCTATAATATTTTCACAAAAGAAAGGATGATGTAAATGATCGAAAAAGCTACATTTGCTGGCGGATGTTTTTGGTGCATGGTGAAGCCATTCGTCGAGTGGGACGGTATACATAAAGTGACTTCTGGCTATATGGGCGGCCATTTAGAAAACCCAACCTATGAAGATGTTAAGGAAGGATCTTCGGGCCATTTAGAAGTGGTCGAAATTGAATTCGATCCTGCTATTTTTAGTTATGAGCAGCTCCTGGATATTTACTGGATGCAAATTGACCCAACGGATGCTTATGGACAGTTCCATGATCGTGGAGAATCCTATACAACAGCTATTTTTACCTACACAGATGAGCAAAAGCAAATCGCAGAGGCCTCAAAAGAAAAGCTTGCCAATAGTGGACGCTTTGATAAACCTATTGTAACCAAAATTCGCGATGCTGAACGCTTCTATCCAGCAGAAGACTATCACCAAGATTATTATAAAAAAGAGACGGAACACTATCAGCAAGATCGTGCCAATTCTGGCCGTGATACATTCATAACAAAGCACTGGGAACAATAATGAAAAGAGGTGTCTCACAATGGAGAGACACCTCTTTCTACGTAATAAGCACTATTACACGGAAGCTTCTAAAAACGATTGTAATGCGTCAAAGAATCGCTTACCGTACTTGTCAAATTTCACCTCACCAATACCGCTCACCTGTCGTAAATCCTCCAGTACGGCTGGCTTCTTATCACATAAATCACGCAATGTTTTGTCAGAGAACACTACAAATGGTGGCACCTTTTCTTCATCTGCAATCTCTTTGCGCAATACGCGTAAATGTTCGAATAAAGGATCGTTGTCCACCAGCTTCTTCACTGCTACAGCTTCCTTGCGCATAACCTGTCGATTGCCAAGCAGTACTTCCTTGCCATTCGCTGATACATATATGGTTGGGAATGTCCCATGCTTCACAGCAAGTAAACCTTCCGCAATTAAAAATTCAATGAAGTTCGAAACATCCTTTGAGGCATATTTTCCTTTTAAGATGCCATAGGTCGATAAACGTGCAAAGCCAAATTCCGTTATTTTTTGATTTTTGGAGCCAATCAACACCTGAGCCACCATGGTCTTGCCGAATTTTTGTCCCATGCGTACCACACAGGCTAACACCTTTTGTGCATCCTCAGTCACGTCTGTCACTGCCCGCCCATCATTGCAATTACTACAGCGCCCACAAGGCTCCTCTGGCTCTTCAGCAAAATAGGATAAAATCGCATTTTGTAAGCAGCCCTCTGTATGGCAATAATCGACCATCGTTTGGAGCTTGGCTAATTCTTGGGCTATACGTGCTTCATCCTGTGTTTGTTCAATTAGAAAACGCTGTGTTTGGACGTCCCCAGAAGCATATAATAAAATACAGGCACTCGGCAGACCATCACGTCCTGCACGACCCGCTTCTTGGTAATAACTCTCCATATTACGAGGCATTTGATAATGCAACACAAAGCGCACATTACTTTTATCAATCCCCATACCAAAAGCATTCGTTGCTACCATAATACGTGCTTCATCTTTTAAAAACCGCTCCTGCTCAGCTATTCGCAAGTCCTCTGACAGACCCGCATGATATTTCGCAACCGCTTCACCAGAGCGACTCAGCATGTCATAAATCGCGTCTACTGCTTTTCGAGTGGCTGCGTAAATAATGCCGACTTCCTGTTTATTTTGTTGTACATAATTTTTTACATAACGTTCTTTATTTTCACCAATTAGTACGGACAGCGCCAAATTTTCACGTGAAAAGCCTGTCATGACTGTCGCTTGCTCATCAATCGTTAGTAATTGGCGAATGTCATCACAGACAGCTGGTGTCGCAGTGGCTGTCAGCGCTAAAACCGCGGGCTTTTGTGACCATAGTGTAAACAGCTTTTGAATGGAGCGATAGCTTGGTCTAAAGTCATGCCCCCATTGCGAGATACAGTGTGCCTCATCTACCGCTATTAACGGCACAGGTAAATAGGATAGTGCTTGCAGAAAGGATACACTTTCCAATCGCTCAGGCGCAATATAGAGAAGTTTTAAATAGCCTGCGCTCGCTAGTTGCATCGTTTCATCTACTTCCTGTGCCGACAACGTACTGTTAATATAGGCGGCAGGAATGTTCGCCGCACGTAAAGCCTCCACCTGATCTTGCATCAGAGATATAAGGGGGGAAATGACAATAGTTAACCCATCTAGCATTAATGCAGGAATTTGATAGCAAATGGATTTCCCTCCACCAGTTGGCATGACACACAGGCTCGACTGCCCTCGTAATGTTTGTTCTATAATTTGGGCTTGTCCTTGGCGAAAGGCTTCATAGCCAAAATGATGCTGTAGCATTTGTCTTGCTTGCTCCATGCAAAGTTCACTCCTCGTTTGTTAGACGAAGTAGCATGTACTCGCCCTGTTCATTTTTTTCGATTTCATACAGTATGATGGAATGGGCAAGTGCCTCCTGCCCTGCAGCATTCGTCAAAACATATTCCGTTTTAGCACGTAGAATAAGATGCTGGCCTTCTATACGAATAGCTTGAATATCGGTATTAGAGAAATGGATCTTAGCTTGTTTGGAAGCATAATAAGCAACCATGCTATTCAAGGTCTCTTGTAAATCCTCTGTTCCGACAATTGGTTTCATGACACTCGCATCCTGAATGGCCACAGCCGCCTTTAAATGCTTATGGAACGTATCTAAAAACAGCTTGATTTCATCTGTATTATACGCAAACACATTCTCACCATATTGCTCGATTGCTTGCTGTACAGCTTCTTTGTCACCTTGTTCTATATAGGGATATAAATTTTTGGATTGGGACAATCGTACACTTGCTTTCATGCCATCCTCAATCCATTTATCCACGAATGATTGGATTTCCTTCATCGGCAATATGTATGGCTGGGACTCTCCTTGCTGTTGACGATTAAAATATAGTCCAACAATAGCTCCATTTTCAGCCTCCATTACAGGACTTCCTAAAGGCATAGCTTGTTTCACATCTATATAATAGGCCGCTACCTTATCTTGATATTTCTGAATCGTGTAGGGCAAGCCATTCACATAAACGGCTAGCTGATTCAGCTCACCTTCATACGTTTTTGGCACATGCACATTCGCTTTATACGTTACTTGCAGAAGTGCTAGATTATGAGCTGTTGACATGACATGTACGTTTGCTGCCATTAGCTTGTCCTGACCAAATTGAACAAGGGCCGTCGGTTTGGAAGCAACTAATGCACCATTTGTTAAAATATACAGCTGATCCTCCTGCTGCTTGATAATAATACCTGCTCCAACACCATACTCTCCGATGACTTTGACCTCTGGGACAATTTTTTCCTCTTGCTTGGTCACTGCCCCCTCTGTTTGAACCTCCGCATTTTTACTTTGAAACCAGCCTGTGCCTATTTGACTGTCACAGCCTGTAACGAGGAAAGCCGTCGCTCCTAACACGAGCATTTTTTTATACATACCTTCACCAAAACTTTCTATTCATCATTCTCTATTATCTATCATAATCAAGGATTTGTGATGTTTCAAGTTTACATAATATTATTATTTCTATAATAATGTTAGGGAAATGCGACAACACCGCTAAATATATTTCATTCTACCTATTATTATTTATGAAATACGAAATTTGCTATGAGGATTGGAGGATAACTGGACCTAAAAATAATTTTCATTAAAAAAGACATGCGCATTGCTTCACATGTCTTCTTCGATTATTTTTTTCTTAACAGTCTTGTCGATACGATAATGCCCACCATCAACAGTAAAAAGATGATATAAGTCCATGTATGATTGCCTGTGATATCATAGCAAACCCCGATCATAATGGGAATAATTGCACTCAGCATAAAGCCACCTGATAGCACCATGGATGACCAGCTATTAGCCTCCAGATCATTTTTGGCTTCATCCAGCGGTAACAATAAGCCAATCGGAAATAGACCACTTAGAACAATGCCGATTAATAAAACAGCAAGCCATAAATAGACGCCTAACGTAAGCCATAATAGCGTGAAACCAATTAATCCTACAAAGCCTAGTGCCAGTATCCATACCATTCGACTTGACCATTTTTCCATGAGCATCGGCACTGCAATATTGCCGATCATTTGCACAATAGACATAAACGTCAGCATAGCACTTGCTGTTTCTAGTGATAAGCCTTTATCCTGCAACAGCGGTGTAAGCCACGCCATCATCGAAAAAAACAGCGAGGTTTGTAAGCCAAAGTACAGTAAGATTGCCCAAGCACGTCCAGATGTCCAAGGATTACGAGCATATTCAGTCGTCGTTATCTTTAGAACTTGTTCATTTTGCTGTGATGGTATGGCCCATAACCAAATAACTAGCGCCACTAATGCAAGTAGAGCCCATATCCCAAGAGCGACGGTCCAGCTATTGCCGAAACGTTGATAAAATGTCACCGTTAAGGCCGCACTTAATGTAGCACCTACGCCAATGCCGAAGGAATAAATGCCAATCACAGTCGTAAAACGCTGTGGAAACTTTTTCTTAATAAAGGCATTTAAAATAGGACCAATCATCGCAATAGCTAAGCCTGCTGCAAAGCTTGTCACAATGAGCAAAGCGTAGCTTTCTTGTAAAAGGCGTAGTCCATTGGCAAGGACGAGAATAGCCACTAAAAATGTTATGGCGGATTTCGTGCCAACCTTTCGCTGAAGCGGTACAGCCAAAGGTGCAAATAAACCCATACAAAAAACGGGGATGGATGTCAGAAAACTCATACTTGTATTGGAGACATGTAAGGATGTCATCAGTACATTATAAAGTGGGCCAATCCCTGTTACTGCAGGTCTCATATTGAGTGCAACAAAAAATATACTGATGACCACTAGTATAAGTGAAAGGGTCCATTGTTTTTTTGCCATTTGTTCAATATCCTCTCTACTGCCACTCAACATTCATTGCTGAAAGAGTTTGTTTATTTATTCCTCTCTCCTTTTACCATGTTTTCGATAGACGGTCAATCTTGGGACAGTTTCTTGAAAATGGCTGTTTTTTATCTTGATTCAGTAGATGTCACATATTTTCAGGTAATTCAATGCCCAATAAGGCGAATGATTCTTTTAAGACAATCGCAACACATGAACAAAGTGCTAGACGTGACGCTTGATATTCATCATCCGCTAATATTTTCTGTTGGGCATAATATTTATTCAATAAACGGGCCAATTGTAAGGCATATTTCGCTATTTGGGACGGGTCAGCCTGATCAAAAGACGTAGCTACCACTTTCGGAAACTGCTCCAGTAATAAAACAATTGGCCAAGCCTGCTCTCCTAATGGCTGGAAGGTCATCACTTCAGCTGGGGCGTTTGCTTTTTCTAAAATGGAGCAAAGACGGGCATACGTATACTGTACATAAGGACCTGTTTCACCTTCAAAATTCATCATTTGCTCGATCGAAAATTCAATATCATTGAGGCGATGGTATTTCAAATCATTAAATATAACTGCGCCAACCCCAACTTGCTGGGCTACTCGCTCCTTGTTAGGAAGATGGGGATTTTTCTCTTCGATATTACGCTTCGCCGTCGCAATGGCCTCTGCTAGCACATCTGCTAATAACACCACTTTGCCTTTACGGGTCGACATTTTTTTGCCATCCTTGAGCATCATCCCAAATGGGACGTGCTGTAGATTTTTGGCCCAAACATAGCCCATTTTTTCGATGACTTGAAAAAGTTGTTTAAAATGGAGGGATTGCTCATTGCCAACAACGTAGAAAATCTTTTCTGGCTGGTAGTGCTGTTGGCGATACAGGGCGGCAGCTAAATCGCG
Source organism: Lysinibacillus sp. FSL K6-1151 (assembly GCF_038630755.1). NCBI lineage: Bacteria > Bacillati > Bacillota > Bacilli > Caryophanales > Bacillaceae > Lysinibacillus > Lysinibacillus sp. FSL K6-1151. The sequence goes on along the minus strand of NZ_CP152040.1, from coordinate 2,311,097 downwards.
TGTCGCATAAAGCGTGGCTCCATCTGTTTTCGTCATTAAGCATGGGGGCATTTCCTCCATCTCCACAACATACGCCCCATCTGATTCCACTAGGAGCCCTTTTTCTTGTAGTTCTGTCACAACAGGCTTCATTTTGTCATTGTAAAAGGCTTCTCCTGTAAAAGCATCAAAGTGAATTCCTAGCAACTCGTATATTGATTGAAATTCTACTAATGATACATCTCGGAACCATTGCCATAATGCCAGTGCCTCTGCATCGCCATCCTCCAATGCTTTAAAAGCGGCACGTGCCTGTTCAATCAGTGCTGGGTCTTGCTCTGCCTCTTCATGAAACTGCACATAAATCTTTAATAGCTCCACAATTGGTGACGCGGTAATGGCTTGCTTATCACCCCAATGTTGATAAGCCACAATAAGCTTACCGAACTGTGTACCCCAGTCCCCTAAATGATTGATGCGAATCGCTTGATAACCATTTTTTTCTGCCATATTGGCTAAAGCATTCCCAATGACTGTTGAACGTAAATGCCCCATCGAGAATGGCTTCGCAATATTAGGAGATGAAAAATCTAGGACGACAGCTCCCATCCCCGTTTGATTAGTTCCATATGATTGTTTTGCTTGCATGATGTTGCTTAGCACTTGTTGCGTCGCTTTTTGTTGATCTAGAAAAATATTGACATAGCCTCCAACAGCTTGCACACGCTGGATATTGTCATTGTTTAATTGACTTGCTATATCCGCTGCAATAGTTTGTGGTGACTTTTTCCATCTTTTTGCTAAGGTAAAACAAGGAAATGCCACGTCCCCTAGCTCCGAGCTTTTTGGTTTTTCTAATAATGACGCAATATCATCTGCTGTTAATTGATGATTTACTACTTCTGCCATACTTTCAGCGATTTGTTTATTCATCTTGATCCTCCTCCTGTCCAAATAAAAAAGCCCCCGTCTCTAAAATTAGAGACGAGAGCATTATAATCCCGTGGTACCACTCTAGTTGCCATTTAATATGACCACTTTCCATTGTTAACGAGGTGACGCCCCGCTATTCTCTACTACTTGTTCGAGAATCTTCTCCAAAGTGCGCTTCATTCATGGTTTCTGCATTAGGCTCACACCACCCCTAACTCGCTTGCCAGTTGTCCATCAATTACTCTCTTCTTCATCGAATTTTTCTATGATTTTGACATATATTACAGGACTTCCTTATTGACGTCAACCATTTTTAAAATATAATGTCGGTACTTAGCAATTGACATATCGAGATAATTCGATATATTATTGCGGTATGGAACCAATTGAAATTTTCAAAGCGTTATCAAATGAGACTAGGCTAAACATCTTACAGTGGCTGAAGGAACCTGAGAAACATTTCCCAAAAGTGAGTATCGAAGGAGGCGTATGTGTTGGTGATATTCAGGAGAAAGCTAAAACTTCTCAATCAACCGTTTCTCACTACTTAAATATGATGCAAAAGGCTGGACTTCTCGAATCTTTTCGTCATGGTCAATGGACATATTATAAATTAAAAGAAGAAACGATTCATCAAATTGCCTCGTTTCTTGTATCAGATACCCAAAATGATTAAAATTGGGTTTCTGTTTAAAATGCCATATCGATTATTCACGATAAATAGATACGCTATAGACATTTGCACAATATATCGAAATTTCTCGATATATTGATATAAAGGAGTGATGTTTTTTGATTATGAATAAAGAAAATGCATTTAGCAATAAACATAAAATTTTAGCCTTCACATTAACCTTATTAACGTTTGTCATGGGAACAAGTGAATTTGTTATTGTAGGATTATTAACGGAGGTCTCTACAGATTTAAGTATACCAATTGCCACAGCTGGTTCCTGGATTTGCTATCGCCTATGCGATTGGTACACCCATCTTAACCGGTTTTGTTAGTAGATTTGCAAAATATCCACTCATGTTAGTATTGATTTCCCTCTTTATACTTGGAAATATTGTAAGTGCCCTCTCTAGTTCCTATGGTATTTTAATAACTTCCAGAGTTGTTACGGCTGTTGTCAGCGGCGTACTTACAGCATTAGCCATGTCCATAGCGAATGATAGTATGCCAAAAGAAAAAAGATCCTCTATCATTGCTTTCATATTTGTGGGCTTTACCATTGCCAACGTCATGGGTGTACCTCTAGGAACAATGGTTGGACAATGGAGTAATTGGCACATGACATTTTGGTTAACGGCAGCTTTAGGCGGGATTGCCTTTATCATCAGCATGTTTGTGCTACCTCGAAATATCAAAGCAACAAAAAGTTCACTATCAGAGCAATTAAGTTTATTTAAGCAACCTAAAATCATTCTAGCATTCTTCATTCCTGTTTTTACGATTGCTGGAACATACACAATCTATACTTTTATTACGCCCATTTTACAACAAAAACTTGGTATTGAAACGAAATACATAGGTATTGTTCTCTTAATCTATGGCTTCTTTTCAATCTTTAGTAATCTTTTAGCTGGCAAGATTGCTCAGCATAACGGTTTAGGTAGATTGCGCTATACGTTCATTATTCAGGCCATTATCTTATTTACTCTGTATTTTACGATGTCCTCTATGTGGTTAGGGCTACTGACTATTATGTTAATGGCTGTCATGCTATATACTGTTAATGCAACTGTCCAACTCTACTTCATGGATTTAGCTGAAAGATATTCTCCCTCTGCAAAAGACTTTGCATCCTCATTAACCCCTGTTGCTGTTAATGTGGGGATTGCATTAGGTTCTGCAATAGGAGGATTTGTCGTAGCTTCTGGCAGTCTAGACAAACTTTCGTGGGCTGGTGGAATCTTAGCGCTCATAGCCTCAGTGTTAACATTCATGAGCTATAGATTAAATCAAAAGGATCAAATTTAATACTTCCGTTTAACACTATATGTAAAGGTTGCTTGAAACAAAAGGAGATCTCTGACTGAGTGAGGCTGCCCATAGTGGAAATCAACGGCTTTATATTATTGTAAAATAAAAAAACTGTAGGCAAACGCTCAAATTTTTCGAGCTTGTCTACAGTCTGAAACATTCCTCAAGAAGAGGAATGCTTCTTTTCTACATAATGAATGACATCAGCCATGATGGCGTACATCTCTTTTAATTTTAATTTCTTATTGTCTGAAATTTTCTTTGCTACTTTTTCAGTGACAATTCCTTTTTCCTTTAATGTATCCCAGCTAGTCGCATTGGATTCACCAATGAGGACGTCAGCCAAATATTGAGCCATCTCATCACGTTCAATGGCTTCTTCGCCATTATTATAAACTTTATTGATGACAATTTCGAGCTGATCACTCATACCTGCTGCACTTTCTCCACCAGCTCGTAGCATACTCTCTTTTAACATTTTAGCAAACTTTATTTTTGTCGCCTGGCTGTCCACTTTTAAATCATTATCATAACCACCCACCACTAGGCCATAGTTAATGAGTGTTTGAATAGCTTCATCATACCATTTCCCTTGATATGGGTACTCCATAGAAAATGAATCAACATATGCTCCCTGTTTGTCGAGCTGTTTTCTTAACGTAGCAATTAACTGTTTATCCTTGCTCATATCTCTAAAGGTTACATCCTCTTTCATGACTAGTGCAGCCGCAGTCCCGGCCGCTTCACCTGTCACCATCCCTGTCGGAACAATGCGCGCACTACCTGCCGCCAGTGATGAATACCCTGCAGAGCGTCCAACCACCAATAAGCCATCAATGTCCTTCGGTACTAATGAACGGAAAGGAATAGCATACTGCTTTGGCGCTGCAATGACATACCCATAATCATGCGGCGTTTGTGCTTGCACATCGACTGGATAAGAAGCAATCCCAATGCTATCCCATTGGTCACTATTTTTCCACAGGTCAGCCATCGTTAATTGATATTCCGCCCAAATATGTCTCGTTTCTCTTACATAAAGTTCCTCTGGATAGCTAATAATTTCAGCCTTTTCAAACCCTGGAAAATTCGCTTGTAAATATTCTAGAATGTGTAACGTTTCTTTCTTTCCTGCGACAATAGCAGCTTGTTTCGAATTGTCATTTAAGCCATCAATACCAAAAATCTGTAATGCATTAATAAAATATTCATCATCTACACGAGCTAAGTTTAACCCTCTTAATCGTGTACCCTCTTGCAAAGGCTTGTATTCATCATGGAGCTTTGTAAAGCCCCACATCACGGTATGATTCAAATTAGCACCGCCAAACACATCGGATTTAGCCGCTTTTTTTACTTCATCCCAATCGACATTTTTCAAATGCAACATTAATGTCACAGCCATGCGTTTATCTTTTATGCCAATATCTTCTCCTCCCACAAAGAAAGGAACGTTGGACATGGCCGCAAAATCAGCATCCTGCGTGGCATCTATAAATGATTTCCCTGTCACTACATATGTACCGTACTCATTTTTTAATTCCACTGACGTTAATTGTTGTTGATGAACATTCGCTTTCACGACCTCGGTTTGCACCGACAAGGTTAAATTAGGTTCTTCATCGATCAGTTTTTTAAAGGCAGCCTTAGCACCAACAATGCCAAACGCATCTTTCCCTGTCACCAGCTCATGCCATTCCTTAAAAATACCTTCACTAATTGAGTTGTTACGACCATCACGCGGAATATCAAGGAAATTCAACATACCGTATGTAAATAATCCACCTAACTCTTGTCGTTTTTCTACCAATAAAGTTTTAGCACCATTTCGTGCCGCAGCCACTGCCGCAGCTACTCCCTCAGGTTCACCACCAATGACAATGACATCATACTCTGTCTCTATATTTTTGATTGGCTCTGGCTTTTTATACTCATCCACTAATTTATTGTATGCCATAGAGTTCGTCATTTCTTTTATAAAATAGTAGCTTCCAAACCCAAGTAAAACTACTATTACACAAGTGGCTGTCCATAATAAGCCCTTACCCATAAAGTACCTCCGATAACTAATATTTCCACAAACATGTTTATTTTATCATCATTTCCGCCTCTTGGAAGAGCTGAATGTCCTATTTTCTGTGCATCCATATGAAAGCATGTCTGTAAAGCTAACTAAAACGCCTCATCTACGGAATTCTTTGGTTTGAAAGGATTCACCTAAACTCATGAATGTAATCATTTTTTGAGGATTGGATGTTTTTTGTCCATCTGTTAGACAATGCTAGTTGCGAAAACTGGGATGATTGAAAGGAACGATCGGCTAGCAATCAAATCGGGGATGACGTGCCTACACACCAGTGATGATCAGGACGCTGTTTCCTTGAATGTAAACAATCAGCATTATTTTAGTTGATAGCTTTGTGAAGAAGCAAATAATATCCATGTGGTAAATGATGTCATTTTTCTATTCTTTTGCAAAAACAGTTAATCACACTACAATGTAGACGTCTCATCCAAAAAGAAAGTTACAGCAAGAAAAATTTTAAAAATGTATCTTTATTCAGTTTTTGTTTAACAAAAACTATTGAAAGAACGCCAAACCTTGATTTAATAATGTTTATAGACTATGGAACATATTTCATGCTATACTAGAGCCATTGTGAAAAAAGGAGGAACTTGCATGATTCAAGTTAGTAATGTAGGTCTTCGCTATGGCGATCGTAAACTATTTGAAGACGTAAATATAAAATTCACACCAGGAAATTGCTACGGTTTAATTGGGGCAAATGGTGCTGGTAAATCAACATTTTTAAAAATCCTTTCTGGTGAAATTGAAGCCCAAGAAGGTAACGTATCAATGGGCAAGGACGAACGTTTATCTGTCCTAAAACAAAACCATTTCGAATACGATGAGCATACAGTGCTCGACACAGTTATTATGGGGAATAAACGCCTCTATGATGTAAAAACGGAAAAAGACGCTATCTATGCAAAGGAAGACTTCTCAGATGAAGATGGCATGCGTGCAGCCGAGCTAGAAGGTGAATTTGCCGAGCTAAACGGTTGGGAAGCTGAATCAGAAGCTGCAACATTATTAAACGGTTTAGGTATCTCAGATGATCTTCATTACATGCTAATGGGCGATCTTGAAGGTTCTGACAAAGTCAAAGTTTTACTTGCACAGGCACTATTTGGTCAGCCTGATGTCCTTTTACTCGATGAGCCTACCAACCACCTTGACTTAAAGGCGATTCAATGGTTAGAGGAATTCCTGATTAACTTTGAAAATACAGTCATCGTAGTATCCCATGACCGTCACTTCTTAAACAAAGTATGTACACATATTGCAGATTTGGACTTCTCTAAAATCCAATTATATGTAGGTAACTATGATTTTTGGTATGAATCTTCTCAATTAGCACAAAAAATGGCGCAAGATCAAAATTCGAAAAAAGAAGAAAAAATTAAAGAATTACAAGCGTTTATCGCACGCTTCTCTGCGAATGCTTCTAAATCAAAACAAGCAACATCTCGTAAAAAAATGCTGGATAAAATTGAGCTCGATGATATTAAGCCATCAAGCCGTAAATATCCATTTATCAACTTCCAAATCGGTCGTGAAATCGGTAATGATGTACTGACAGTAGAAGATTTGACAGCAAGTCATGAAGGCGCAACATTATTCAAAGACATTCGCTTCTCTATGAACAAAGAAGACAAAATCGTTTTACTTGGTAGCCCAATGGCGAAAACAGCCCTTCTTGATATCTTAATGGAAGAAAAAGAAGCAGATGCTGGATCATTTAAATGGGGTGTCACAACATCTCAAAGCTACTTCGAAAACGATCATGACAAGTACTTTGAAGGTTCTGAGAAAACATTAGTGGAATGGCTACGTCAATATTCTCCAGACGATGAAACAGAAAGCTTCCTACGTGGATTCTTAGGACGTATGCTATTCTCTGGTGAAGAAGTGAAAAAATCCCCTGCTGTTCTATCAGGAGGCGAAAAAGTTCGTTGTATGTTATCAAAAATGATGCTTGCGACAGCAAACGTGATTTTACTTGATGAACCAACGAACCACCTTGACCTTGAATCCATTCAAGCATTGAACGAAGGCTTAATTCGTTTCAAAGGTGCCATGATTTTCACATCACATGACCATCAGTTTATCCAAACAATCGCCAACCGTGTCATCGAAATCCGTGAAGACGGCTCAATTTTAGATAAACAATTAACATATGATGAATTCTTAGAGTGGAAAGACAGCCAAGGCTTAAGCTAATTTCCACCAAAAATCCTCTACCAGCATTAGGTAGAGGATTTTTTTGTGTAGCGGATGCTGTCATAATTTATAGAATGCTATTAAGATACAAAAGATGATTTAGGAGGGGCAAAATTGCAATTATTTCGGATGTCCACGGAAATAAAACAGCATTAGAGGCAGTGGTAAAGGACATTTGATTAAGAAAGATTGAAAGAATTTTTTGTTTAGGTGATAATAACTAGTTTTGATCGAAATCTTGAAAAGCCCCTGATACATCCACTCCCCCACGACATGGAGATTTGCTTGTTCTGCTGATAATTTTCTACCTCTTCCAATTTCCATAATATAGCTTTTGATTGATTTATTTATTATAAGAAAGGCTTATTGAATGAAACGATTTCTTAGGAGGGGCAAAAATAAAAGAATGGTAAGAAGCTGGATGCTCCTACCATTCTTTTCATCAACGATTACTCGATTTTTATTCCTCCACCTTTTTAAACGCTAGTACGGCATTATGGCCCCCAAAGCCAAAACCATTAGATAACGCAATATTGACAGGTTGTTGTAGTGCCTTGTTTGGCACATAGTTTAAATCACACTCTGGATCTGGTGTTTCGTAATTAATGGTTGGCGGAATGATGCCTTCCATTATACTTTTCAATGTAATAATGGCTTCGATGCCCCCAGCCGCTCCAAAGAGATGCCCTGTCATCGATTTTGTAGAGCTCACCTTTAAGTGATAGGCATGTTCACCAAAGACACTTTTAATTGCCTTTGTTTCGGATTTATCGCCCTCTGGTGTACTAGTACCATGCGCATTAATGTAATCGACAGTCGATACATCTATATCGCCCATTTTTAAGGCTAATTTCATCGCATTGGCAGCGCCCGTATAATCAGGTGCTGTAATGTGGTAAGCATCTGTTGTGACACCATAGCCTACAATCTCACCAAGAATCGTTGCGCCCCTTTGTTTGGCATGTTCATATTCCTCTAAGAATACGATGCCAGCTCCTTCTGACATGACAAAGCCATCTCGCTCACTGTCGAAGGGACGGCTTGCTTTTGCTGGCTCATCATTTCTGGTGGACATTGCTTTCATTCGTGAGAAACCTGCAAAGCTAAGTGGATTGATGGGCGCCTCTGCTCCACCTGCTAAAATGCCATCCGCATAGCCATGTCGTATAGCTAAGAAGGCTTCTCCAATCGCTTGGTTTCCTGTTGCACAGGCTGAGACAGGTGAAAAGCTTGGCCCTTTAAAGCCCGTTTGTATCGCTAGTATTCCCGCGGCCATATTGCTAATCATCATTGGCACCATGAATGGGGACACCCTTCTAGGCCCATTATCGAGCATTGCCTGATGATTCTCTAAAATCGTCTCAATACCACCAATGCCTGAGCCAACATAAACACCTAGACGCTCCTTATCGATCTGCTCCATATTTAAATTGGCTTGCTCTAAAGCTTGTTGAGAAGCGGCAACTGCATATTGCACAAATAAATCATATTTACTGATTTCTTTTTTATCCATATACTGTGTTGCGTCAAAATCCGTAATCGTCCCTGCAATTTGCGTATTAATACCGCTGAATTGCTCTCCTTGAATTTTTTGAATTCCTGATTTCCCAGTTTTTATATTCTCCCATAGGGCTGAAACTGTATTCCCTAATGGAGATATAACACCATATCCAGTCACAACGACTCTTCGTACCATGCACATCTCTCCTTCTTATTTAGAAAATTATTTTAATAACGCCTTTAATTGCTCCAGCATTTTTACAAAAAACGCTTCTCCTAAAACGCGTTTATATTGTAACGCACCCTTTGTACTAGAAATAAGCAATATGGCTAGAGACTCTAAATCATCCGTCGCTTGGAGTGCACCCTGTTGTTTGGCTTCCTTCAATAGGGCTATAAAAACATCGATTTCCATTTGACTAAGCTGTTGTAGCTTGTCTTGCATCCGTTGTGGTAATTCTTGATAATCTGCCTGTAAAGCTGAAATAGGACAAACACCCTCTTTTTCTAGGCATTTTACTCGTTGCAAAATAAAAGCAAAAGGTTTTTCCTCCACTGGTATAGCGGAATCTTGAATCGTTTTATACGTCCCTTTTAGCCCTTGTTGAATCCTTTCGCAAACCGCAACCCCTAAGTCTCCTTTCTTTTCAAAATGATAATGAATACTTGCCTTCGTAACGCCAAGCTCTTTAGCTAAATGGTCATAACTAAATGATGTGAAACCTTTTTCCTGAATATGCTTCAATGATAATTCTATAATTTGCGTTTTTCTATTTGTCATGGTTTTATACTAACTTACTAGTAGGTAAGTGTCAATTTTTAGAAATACAGCAGATAAATGATTTATCTGCCGCTTGAATAATTATTGCATTTCTTTTGTTGGTCCCATCACACCAGGTACTGGTAAACCAGCTTGACGTAGCAGAACCGTCATTTGTCCACGATGATGTGTTTGATGGTCGATCAATACACGTAATAAAGCCCCTTTTGGCATTGGCGCTGTAAAGCCATTGACTACCTCTAGTAAATCTTCGTTAGAAAGCTTTGCCACTTCCTCTTTAATACCGTTGGCAATATTTTCATAGGCTGTCACAATGTCAGCAGCTGTCGTTGGTACGGGATCTTCTTGTCGAATCATTGGCACCTTTAAGCCTGCCAGATAACTAAAATAGCCTGCAGCCCCAACTAAATGCCAGCCTAGCCAGCCAAGTGTACTGTGGCCCTCCACAATATTTTGATTTAGCTTATCATCTGTTAGAGCCTGTAATACTTGCAGTGTTCCTTTAGATGCATTCGACCATTCCTGTAAAAAATCATCAATTTGTCTATACATATCTTTGCCCCCCACTCTTCAACTTCATTTCTATCATAGTTAATTTTCCCATGGGAGACAAGTTTCTGATTATAGTTTACATAATATAATTATTTATATTAACCTCATATCACTCGTATAACGTCTCGCATTCACGTATAATGAAAGAAAATAGCGAAGGAGTATGCCTATGAGACACTTTGTCCTAGTATTTTCTCTTGCATTTTTACTCACTGGTTGTAATGAAGAAGGAAAAGTAGAGCCCACGCCAACTGCGGAGGACAAACAGCCTGTTGAGCAGAAACAAACATCGCTTCTCTCCTATTTTCCAGCTGATGGGTCTACGGCCTATTTTCAAGGAGAAGGAAATGAGTTTGCTAGCTTCACACTGCGTACAACCTATCTCGATCCACAGCATATTGCACAAATAGAGGATAATGGTGGTGTGACTCTCTTAAAAATCTATCGCATAACGGATACAAATATTGATCTTGTCTATCGGGAACCAGTTGACAGCAATCCAAGTTTGCCAAGTGCAGCAGAGGCAGCTTCTTATCCTGTACTGGAAACAATTCTTCAAAAGCCATTACAAGTTGGGACAAGTTTTCAAGGCTGGACCATTCAATCAACGACCGCCACTGTTGATACAGGAACAAACATTTATCAAGATGTGATCCAGCTAACCCGCTCTAAAGATCAAATGACGACGACCAAATATTTTGTGAAAGATATAGGCCTAATTCGCATAGAGGATACGATGGAGACAGATCAAGATGAACCATTTGTTGTAACATCCACCTTGCAAAAAATAGAATAGTTTGATGATAACAGGCGTCCAGCTTGGGCACCTGTTATTTTAGCTTAGGGGGTCTTATATGAGTGACATACATAATGCAACATCCAAGCAAGAAGAATTGACGGAAGAAGAATTCATTGAGCTCGTACTCGAAGAACAACAAAAAGCATTAGCACGAGAACGAGAAGAACGGCTTCATAGAAAAAAGCCCAAAAAACAAAAACCTCTTGTGCGCTGGATGGTGTGGAGCATGGCAATGGTCCTGTTTTTCAATACATTTGCCTTGGTTTTTCAAATTTATTCCATTCCAGCGATTGAATTCATCAAAGTTTCAACCCGGCTCTCGGCACAAGAGGATATACAAACCTATAAAAAGGCAGTCGTTGAAATCTCGACTGGCTCTAGCAAAGGCACTGGTTTTGCCATTTCTCCTGACGGGCTTATTGTCACCAATGCCCACGTAGTAGAAGATGCCACCTCATTATCTGTTGTATTTCCAGATGAGGGATTGATGGAGGCAACGTTAATCGAGAGTTATCCAGCAGTAGATTTAGCTCTAGTACAAGTGGAGGCCGAGCAACTCCCCTATCTCCCACTAGCAGAAGATCCACCTTTTTCTGCGGATGAACATATTTATTTTATTGGTAACCCTCTCGCCTTTACAGGTATTGCGAATGAAGGGACACTACTAGAATCCATTCAATTAGAGGATTGGCAGGAGCCCGTTATGATGCTGAAAGCCCCGGTTTATCGGGGGAATAGTGGTAGCCCTGTAATCGACCAACAGGGGAAGGTCATTGGCATTATCTTTGCGACGATGAAACATGAGCCGATTGGTCGTGTCGGCCTGTTCGTACCCGTTCAACAGCTCCATCATTTATTAGAAGCGCAACATAAAAAATGAACTTGTGGTAAGCAGGTTCATTTTTTGGGGGAATAGAGTTTACATAATATTATTATTTATCCTTACTTTCTTGCTTCACAAACTGAGCGATTGGTGATTTCACAGGGATCTTACTGACTACCTCATCACTCACTTCTGCAACTTTTTGTAGCACATGTAACAGCTTATCGTCCCCTGTCCAATGCTTTTCCACTACTTCCGGCCCCAATTTATTAATGATCGTATTGATCACAAAAGTCGCCAGCACCACATCATCTAAGTAGCCACCAAAGCCTAATAATCCCTCTGGCATCAGATCAATCGGCAGCACAAAATACGCAATAGAAGCCCCTATTAAAGCTCGACTTTTCTTATCTACACCCGCATCGGTTACTGTTTTAATTAATAAATGAAATAAATCAGGCACAAACATTAAATAAGGCGTAAATTTATTCTTTTTCCCCTTCTTCGATCCAAGAAAAGCTACTAATTTCATACGCAACTTCTGATAAAAATCTTGCTGCTCCTGTTCCTCAGGCAATTTTTCTACATTCTGCAAATCCATCTACCTCCTTCATTATTACAAACAATCTAGAATTTTTTCCATGGTATTCGCTACTATTAAGTGCAGTCTTTTCTCTACTTAGCACGGTTGCCCTTCAATTTTGCAGGCTATCCTTCGCTTTGTGTGGTCTATCCGCTACTTTCATAAAGCTATCCTTCGCTTTACGCAGTCTATCCGCTACTTTTGCTATTCTATCCACCGCTTTGCTCAGATGCTCTCCATTTTTGCGAGCTATCCTTTGCTTTGAAGATTCTATCCACTACTTTCATAAAGCTATCCTTCGCTTTACGCAGTCTATCCGCTACTTTTGCTATCCTATCCACCGCTTTGCTCAGTTGCCCTCCAATTTTGCGAGCTATCCTTTACTTTGAAGATTCTATCCACTACTTTCATAAAGCTATCCTTCGCTTTACGCAGTCTATCCGCTACTTTTGCTATCCTATCCACCGCTTTGCTCAGATGAACCCTATTTTTGCAGGCTATCCTCCACTTTACAGATTCTATCCACTACTTTCATAAAGCTATCCTTCGCTTTACGCAGTCTATCCGCTACTTTTGCTATCCTATCCACCGCTTTGCTCAGATGCTCTCCAATTTTGCGGGCTATCCTTCACTTTGCTCATTCTATCCACTACTCTATATATAACCTAAATAATGATTTGTAATCCCTTAAACTTTTAAATGCTACAAAAAAAGACATCCTATTTGCATAGGATGTCTGGGTTTAACGAAAGTATTTTTTAATTACTGAGAATTAAAGTTTAGTTACGTTAGCAGCTTGTGGTCCGCGGTTGCCATCTACAACTTCGAATTCCACTTTTTGACCTTCGTCAAGTGTTTTGAAACCTTCGCCTTGGATAGCTGAGAAGTGTACGAATACGTCGTTTTCACCTTCAACTTCGATGAATCCAAAACCTTTTTCTGAGTTAAACCATTTTACTGTACCTTGTTTCATTTAAGAAAACCTCCAAAAAATAAAAGTGAACAATATGTAATTTCTTCAAGGAATGAAAAAAATTCACATATTACAAAGAGTACCGAACTAACGCGATCACTTTTTGTAATATGTGAATTCATGTTTCCGGTGAAGCAATTAAATTGTTAACCTAAGTATAACCGCCATTCATAATTTTGTCAAATAAAGAAATTGTTTTTTTACTTTATTTCAAAATCTTTTTACAACTCTTCGATTTTACAGGCAATAATGCCATGATAAACTTGTGCATCGTCATCACAAGCCTCACAATAGAAGCTTTCGTCATCAGACCAAAAAGCCCAATACTGCCCTTCTTTCGTCATTTCATTGTCATGAGAAGAACGAAAGTGTGCTAATTTTTGCTGTAATGCACTTTCAAAAAGCTCCTTCGTTTCAAATGTATCTTGTGTTTGAATAAAAGCTTCCCAGCCTTCAAATTTCCACCAAGGCTCGTAGTCCGCTTTCATGTAAATAATTGTATACATATTTGCCCATTCCTTGCTGTCATTAGATAATTTCATTTTAGCAAACACATCTGAAATGTCTATTAAAACCACCTGAATTATGCTATTATTACCTTATTATACATACTTTTTGGGAGGAATTTTTATGTTTTCAAGTATTCGACCTAAAGCAGAGTTAGAAGAGCTTCTAAAACGTGGTACGGATTTGCATGCAACAGGCCGATTCCATCAAACACTGGCATTCAACCATTTTCATTCACAGGATGAGGAGCATTTGAGGACACTCTATCAAAAGCTAAAAGATATTACCCCCTCCATGGATGCCATTTTTCATCATTATTTAAGCGAGATATCCCCTACCTCTCAATTAACCATTAGTGAAGAAAATATCAATCAATACTTAACACAATTTTTCTTAGCAACACGTGATGATAATTATGTAGACGAAACTGTCAAATTTTTCAATCTATTTCGCAAGCATCAATATGAGCCTGGTAAACTAATTGTCGTATTTAATCAATTCGCATTCTATATTACGACATATATTTTACACAATTTTGGTATCAAGCCGAATAAGGCATTTCAATTTATGAAATCATTCCAATCCGCTGTCAATGTCGATCAAGAATTATTAGTGGAAGTCTTGACGGAACGCATTATTGAAAATGTAGTGGGCGAAGTATCCTCTTTAATGGATGTTAATGCCAAAATTATGTACATGAAAGATTTGGTCTTTAGCTTAGATAAACAAAATGAGGAAATTCAATCCTCCACTGCTGCAACAGAACAGATTGCCGCTTCTATTAATGAGGTAGCGCGTATGTCTTCTCATATATCTGAGAAAACGACTGAATCTGTTGACCATGCAACGCAAGGGAAAAATGCGATTGAGCATGCCTTATCAGAAATTTTTAAAACGGAAGAAACGTTTACTTCTATCGTAGAATCATTTTCAGAATTGCAAAAGCGGGTAAATGATATTGAGCAGGTTGTCACGTTAATCAACCAAATTGCAGATCAGACGAATTTACTTGCTCTCAATGCCTCCATCGAAGCCGCACGTGCAGGTGAACATGGAAAAGGCTTTGCGGTCGTAGCACAAGAAGTACGAAAGCTAGCTGAAAACACGGTCTCTGCTCTAAGCGAAGTATCTGCGAATGTTCATCATTTAAAGAGTTATTCCAATGATGTGTCTCATTCCATTACAGAAACGACAGCCATCATTAAAGAAGCTACTGTCGAGGCAAAAGATTCATTACCATTATTAAATGCCATTGTGCATGCGATTGAAGGCATTAATTTAGATGTTACAAATACAGCAGCCATTTCACAACAACAAGCAGCTGCAATTGATGAAGTCTCTGCGAGAATGATTGAAATTTCAAGTTTGCAGGAAGATATTCGTGATTATAGCCATAATACATCCAGTGACATTCATTTATTAGGGAAAGAAATTAACCGTTTCCGTAATGATATTATTGCCAACAATAATGTGCAGCTTTCATCTATTGCTCTTTTACAATTATCGAAGGCTGATCATATTTTATGGAAATGGCGCATTTATAATATGTTCCTTGGCCTAGAAAAAGTGGAACCAAGCGATGTTTCTTCTCATCGAGATTGCCGACTTGGCAAATGGTACACAGCGCCACGGACAGTAGAACGTTTCGGCCATTTACAGGACTATCATGAGTTGGATGGCTATCATTTACGTGTCCATGAATCAGCGAAGCTTGCTGCAGAAGCCCATAAAGCTGGCCATATCGAGCAAGCCGATGTCCATTTAAAGGAAGTAGATGAGGCATCTAAGCATGTTCTTTATTATATTAATAACTTAATTGCCTATTTAGAAAAAGAACGTGTCATGCAATAAACGGAGAGGCTCATCCCTCTCCCCCATTAGCTAGGAGGTATTCCCTTGAACAAACGAGCAAGTATCAAATTTTTTGGTGATGTTTACGGCACAGGCTACCGTTTTTTCATCAAACAAAAAGCTATTGAATTAGGGTTAAAAGGCTACTGCCGATTGAATGACGCAGAGCAAATTGAAGTGGAAGTAGAAGGCTCTGAAAAAGCGCTTAATGAATTCCTCCTTTTTGTCCAAAAAGGCGTCAGCCCTCAAGCTGATTCCAATTCATTTTCATTAGAATTGTACGATGAGTTAAAAGGATACGTACGTATGGAGTCAGACATTGTTTAGTCTGGCTCTTTTTTTTTGTACTGTTATACGGGACGTCAAAAAGAGTAAAGAAAGCATTCCCTTTTCGCCCTACATTGATATGAAACATTCCCCAAAACTAGGAACATCTTTTCATTTGAGCGTTATTTAATGTTCGTAATAGTCAACAACATACTAATCATATATTCCCCATTCAAATAAAAAATAATGACTATCAGATTTTCCAAATATATAATCATATGTATGTCCCTTTTTTATTTGAATAATTTCGACATTATTCAATCTAGTTAAAAGTTCTTTTACAATGGACTCTTGAGCATTAAGGTATGCTAACTCATTTTTAAATCTACTGATAAAATCATCTTTGTTCACTAACTCCATATAACTGTATTTTTTGGGGTAATACTCATTAATCCAGCCCATTTCTAACGCCGTTATCCATTGTTCATCTGAAGGGTCTGGGTCATCATTAATTTCCCACTCCTCTCCATCAAACAATTCTTTTTTAAAGATCGCTGAAAATGCCTCTTGAATAGTATCAAATTGACTTTTTTCTGCAAATATTAAATCGACTTGCCTAACATAGTTATCTCTAAATTCATATACATCAAATGATAAATTCGATAACCTTATATTAGCAATTTGTCTCGCAAATAAATTGTGATCATCAAGCAACTCTTGAATATCTTTCTTCATCAAATAATCTCCATACCTTTCTTCCTACTTCTATTAAATTAATACTACACCGCATTATTGTAAGAACTATAAAAGGCAACAAAAAGCCACGTTCAGACTTCTGACGATTATTTAATTTTTATTTTTTGAATCGTCGCAACATAGATAGATGCTTCATTGATTTTCACATATTGATTTTTGGATTCCTTCAAATATCCCTCTTTGCATAAATACGCTTTTAGCTTTGATTTTTTCTCAAAGATCTTTTCTATCACCTTTTGCTCCCATACTTGTTCATCTATATTTTTAGTAATCGACATCATATAAATTTTTGTCATGCTCTTTCCCCCTTTAACTATTTTACGAATTTATTTGGGTAAAGTTTCAATTTAAAAAAGACGTGCCCTTGAGCTAAGACCTATCATTTTGTTCCCATTCATAATGTTTTTGGGGTTGGGTCATCCTATTTATGAATGGATGCTACTGTTTTAGTTAACGCTTGAATGGTTATTAGTACTGATATGGGGAGATGACCGTTGAATCGCTCATGCCAATGCCACAATCGTTCATTAGGAGGACAAAATCGACGCATTTGGAGAAACAATTCACTTATTCTATGTATTATCATTGAGAAAGTTAACAAATAGCAGTAAAATTTATGTAAGGGATCATTTTTCAATGAAACTTTATGTCGATTATTTCGTATAAGAAGATAGACATATTGAAAAGCAAGGAGGATGAAACAATGCTTAGTGTCGGACAGTTTTTTTCTAGACATTCTGCCAGCTTTCTTATTTCGCTTACGACCGTTTCTATCGCAGCAATTGCGGCAAATCCTGGATTCTTCCTTGGTGGTTTACTGTTTGCGGGTTCCTACGCGACGAGTACAGCGTTGCTGAAACATAGACAAAAAAAGAAAGTCATGCAAATAGCAGGTATTACAAAAGAAGAATTCAAGCATATTGAAACACAATTATCAGCAGCTAATAAGCATATTCAAACATTAAGTCAAAACTATTTACGCGTACGTTCTGTATCTGCGTTTAAACAATTACTTGAAATGACGCGTATTTCTAAAAATATCGTCAAAATTGTGAAGACAGACCCACGAAAATTTTATAATGTAGAGCCCTTTTTCTATGCACACTTACCTTCTGCTGTGGAATTAACGGATAAGTATACAATGCTTTCGAAGCAGCCTGTGAAGGATAAAGAAATTCAATTAACATTATCAAAAACACGTGAAACGCTAACTGATTTAAATGATACGATTCAAATTGATTTAAAGGACGCGCTTGCTAATGATATTGATACCCTACAAATGGAGATTGAATTTGCAAATCGTTCCAATCTTAGACGTAGAGAACAATTGGATTGGCGAGGGGACGATAAATGACAGCAAATGAACACGCATTTCAACTGAATACCATACCAGGGCTTTCTCCACTGGTCCAATCCTATTTAGAAACAACTCCACAAAATGAGGCGATGGCGACTTATGAAACGCTATCGCCTCTTGCACAAAGTCGTGCCTTACTTTATGCTAGTCAAATTGATTTGACAGATTTTGAATCATTGCTGTCCCTTGGGCAAGATTCACAGCGAGCTCTGTCTCAATTTGCTGATCGCATGCTTGCGCAAGTGAAGCAAAAGGACGTCTCAAAAATCGGTCAAATGCTTGATTCCTTAATGCACACGTTAGATCGAATAGACCCGACGGCTTTAGAACCAAAGAAACAAACCTTTTTCAAAAAAATCTTTGGAAAAACAGAGCCGACTGTGAAGCAAACATTAACAGAATTTGAGCGTATTAGTATTCAGGTGGAACGTATTGGCGTTCAGCTAGAGCGTGCACAGCTTCAGTTGATCAAGGATGTCGAAAACTTAGAAGCGCTTTATGCTCATAATCGTGGATTTTTTGAGGAGCTGGCTACTGCTATTGCAGCAGGTCAAATGAAAAAACAGCAAGCCATTGAGGTTGAGTTACCCACACAAATAACGAGTGTTCAAGCAACGAAACAACCGCTTGCTATTCAGCAGCTCAATGACTTTGCCGCACAAATTGAAAGGTTGGATCAACGTATTTATGATTTACAAGTATCACAGCAAGTAGCGCTGCAAACGGCTCCTCAAATACGCATGATTCAACAGGCGAATCAAACGTTAGCGGAAAAAATTGAATTTTCGATTGTCACTTTGATTCCTCTTTGGAAAAATCAGCTGGCGATGATGCTTTCTATGCATATGGATCATCACTATGCACAGCTAGAAGAACGATTAGCTCAGGCACATGATCGCTTCTCTAGTCCATCGTTTGAACAACAGGTTTCGAAATTTAAAGAAACGCAGCGAGAACTGCAAACCGCGATTAAAGATGTGTTTGCCCTGCATACAGCAACTGAACAAGAAAAACAACAGCTACAAGATGTGGCAGGTGCCAGAGGCTATCAGCGCGATTAACAAAAAAGGGGTGGCTCAGCATATAATCTGAACCACCCTGTTTTATGTTATTCAAAATAATCTTTATAGTAGCCACCGACATTACCTGTATTATCGATGATAAAAATGAACTCTTCTGTTTCATTTTTTACTTCATATTCTTTCCCTACTGTTAATACATTGGACACTAAGTATTTTGACGCATTTGTATGTTTGCAAGTTATCGTTCGTAGTGTTGGCGCATCTTTCCATTTTAAATGTAACATATTCTCTCTACCTCTCTTTACTAGCCGAAGCTAATGTCTATTGCTTATTTTATAATATTTTTGGGCTTTTGTGGAGAAAAAAGAAAGACTATAGCTATTCTATCCAAAAAAAATGACTATTTGAGGTGTTATGATGAGTTTTGGTGGTGTACCGCAATGGTTTTTTATTATTGCTGTAGCATTTGCAATCTGCTTTGTTCTTTATGCAGAATGGAATTCTAGAAAATAAGTGAGTCCAATAAATCGGACTCACTTTTTCTATGCTTATTTTAATGTCCGCTTTAAAAATTCTTTTGTCCGTTCATGCTGAGGGTTTACTAATACTTGTGATGGCGGGCCTTCCTCGACAATGATGCCTTTATCCATAAAGACGACACGATCTGCCACCTCTTTGGCAAACTCCATCTCATGTGTCACGATTAACATTGTATTCCCCTCAGTGGCTAACTGTCGCATCACCTTTAATACCTCACCGACCATTTCTGGGTCTAATGCCGAAGTCGGTTCATCAAATAGCATGACATCTGGATTCATTGACAATGCTCGAGCGATAGCCACACGCTGCTTTTGCCCCCCTGAAAGCTGACGAGGCTTGGCGTTCACATATTGATCCATACCAACGATATTCAAATATTTAAGCGCCGTTTCTTCTGCTTCTTTCTTTGATCGCTTCAATACTTTGATTTGGCCCACTGTGCAATTGTTTAACACATTGTGATTGTTAAATAAATTGAATTGCTGGAATACCATTCCTAGATGTGTACGATATTCTTGAATATTGTGCTTATCATCTAAAATGTCTTCCCCTTTATAAATAATTTGACCACCACTTGGCGTTTCTAATAAATTGATGCAACGAAGTAATGTCGATTTACCAGAACCAGAAGAGCCAATTAAACAAACGACTTCGCCTTTTTCTACTTGGAAATTTACATCTTTTAACACTTGGTTACGTCCAAATGATTTACTTAAATGTTCAATCTTAATCACTGCCATTTGTGCGTCCCCCTATACAGCTTCTTTTTGTTCTTTTTGATAGGCATCAGGTCCATCTAGACGTTTTTCAACATAGAGAAGGATGCGAGATGCGGTAAATGTCATGATAAAATAAAGAATACATGCGACAAAGAATGATTCAAAATAACGGAAGTTGTTACCTGAAATTGATTTTGTTTGGAAGAATAATTCCGTTACCCCAATGACATTTAATACGGCTGTATCCTTAATATTCATAATTAATTGGTTACCTGTCGCCGGCAAGACATTGCGTGCTACTTGTGGTAAAACAACATGCAGCATGATTTGGAAGTGATTCATACCAATTGCCGACGCTGCCTCGTATTGACCATTATCAATCGAGACAATACCACCTCGAACAATTTCTGCCATATAGGCCCCTGTGTTAAGGGAAACGACTAAAATACCTGCTGTAATAAAATGCATATCGATACCAAATGCGATATCTAGTCCGTAGTAGACTACCATAGCCTGTACAATCATTGGTGTACCACGGAAAAATTCAACATAGCATGTCAGGATAAAATTAATAAGCTTTAAGCTATAAAATTTTAAACCTTTTTTACGAACTGGAATCGTATGCATAATTCCAATGAAAAATCCGATGAATGCACCAATAATTGTACTAATAATCGAAATCAGTAACGTATAATACGCACCTCGTAAAAACATTTGCCAGTTGTTTTCAATAATTGAAAGTATCCATTCAAGACTCATGATGTTCCTCCTAACAATGTCATGTTGCTTGCTTATTTCCTTCGTGTCCTAGCTATTTCTACTATTCTATGATTTGTTACGCTAGGACATTATCATTATGTAGAGAGGTTCTCATTTTGATAATGATGAAATGATCATGCACGGACCAGCAACTAGCCCGTGCCTTGTCATTATTGTGCTGCTGGTTGTTGAGAAATCGCTTCTTCCATAATCGCTTGACGATCGTCTTCCGAAATACCTTTTAGGATTTCGTTGATTTTTTCACGGTTTGCATCGTCTTTACGTAAGCCTACAGCAATCGAAGTATTGGAAAGATCCGTATCAAAGCCTTCTTCAAATGCGACATATGTGAACTTATCGTTGGCAGCAGCAGCGGAAATACCTTCTGGACGTTCTGCTACATAGCCATCAATTTTGCCAGCCTCTAAAGCGACACGCATTGCGGGGAAGCTTTCCATTGCTGTTTGTTTTTCTACACCGTTAATTTGATCAATAACGTTGTAGTTCGATGTATTTAATTGTGAAGTAATTTTAGCACCAGAGAAATCTTGAATCGATTTTGCATTTTCATACTTGCTACCTTTCTTAATAACCATAACGAAATCAGAAGTATAGTAGTTTTCTGTAAAATCAATCGTTTTCTTACGCTCTTCAGTTGGTGACATACCCGCGATAATCGCATCAATTTTGTTAGATTGTAGCGCTGGTACTAATCCGTCCCATTCCATTTTGACAATGACTAGCTCTTTGCCTAAGCCTTCAGCAATTTTTTTTGCCATTTGGACATCGTAGCCGCCTGCATACTCTGCATTATCAGCAATTTTCACTGCACCATTAGCATCACCTTGCTGTGTCCAGTTAAATGGTGGATAGCCAGCCTCCATTCCGATTCGGAATTCACCGCCACTTGCTTCCTTATCAGCACCAGCATCACCTGAACCGCCATCCTTTTTGTCGCTAGTGCCACATGCAGCTAGCACAATTGCTGTCATGATAGAGATCATTACTAACAACCATTTTCTTTTCATAAAAAACTCCCCTTTTCTGTAAAAAAATAAGACAACTGTAATAAAAAAGACCTAAGTATATTGAACTTAGGTCTTACCTTGTATGACAGTTGCCCAAATCCTCACTATAATTTCCATTTTCCGAGATAGCACAACCTAGTAAATCTGGAAATCCATTTACTAGGACAGTCCTGCACTTATTCACTGCAGACCCAGCATAAAAGTACGAGCTCCTTTTATACTTCGGCGATATTTCCTTCTTCATTGCGTCTTCGCTTGCTTGAACTCAACAATGAACTAATAAATACCGCGCCTCTACCTCACTGGTAAACGTTAGTGAGGTTTGTTTATTTAATTGATATTTAGATACTACTATAAAACTAGTACACTCGTCAAGACAGTTTTAACATTTTTCTGACTAATGGCAATATTAGGATATTGTTCGTTCTCTATTCATTTTAAATCGTTAAGCTTCTATCTATATTTCTGAAAATTAAAACAAATTTTTATTATGGAGTATGTGCTCTATGTGAGAAAAGTTATGTTTATGTCTTTTTTGCTCCTCTAAACGATATAACATTAGTACTCTTTCAAACATAGAATCGGTCAAAATCTTTCGTCATGCATAAAAAAACCCTGCTGAACATTGTTCGCAGGGTTGAATCGCATTATGAATTTAATAGTAAATCTTCAGGATTTTCGATTAATTCTTTAACTGTTTTTAAGAATCCTACAGAATCTTTTCCATCGATGATACGGTGATCGTAAGAAAGTGCTACATACATCATTGGACGGATTTGAACTTCACCATTTACTGCAACTGGACGGTTAACAATTGAGTGCATACCTAAAATACCAGCTTGCGTACCGTTCATAATAGGAGTTGACATTAATGAACCGAATACACCACCATTTGTAATTGTGAATGATCCACCAGCCATGTCATTTAAGCCTAATTTTTTATCACGAGCTTTTGTCGCTAAGTTAGCGATATCTTTTTCGATTTCTGCAAAGTTTTTGCTGTTTGCATCGCGTACAACTGGTACAACTAAACCTTCTTCAGTTGATACAGCAATACCGATATCAAAGAAGTTATTTAAATGAATTTCATCGCCAGAGATTTGAGCGTTTACGTATGGGTATTTTTTTAGTGCCGCAACAACAGCTTTTGTGAAGAATGACATGAAACCAAGTTTGATGTCGTTTGCTTTTACAAACTCTTCTTGTTTACGTTTACGAAGTGCCATGATATTTGTCATGTCAATTTCGTTAAATGTTGTTAACATTGCTGTTGATTGTTTCACTTCTAATAAACGTTTAGCAATTGTTTGGCGACGACGGCTCATTTTTTCAACTGTTACACGGTCAGAATTAGCTGCTGGTGTAAATACTACTGGGCCACCTGAAGTTGCTACTGATGTAGGTGCTGCTACTGGTGCTACAGCTGGAGCTGTACCATGAGCTGCTACATCTTGTACACGTACACGTCCTTGTGGATCTACTGGAGATACTGCTGCAAGGTTGATACCTTTTTCACGAGCAAGACGACGTGCTGCTGGAGAGGCGATTACTCGCTCACCAGAAGTTTCTTCTACAACTGGAGCCGCTGCTACTGGTGCAGATGCTGCTTGTGGCGCTGCTGGAGCCGGAGCTGCTTCAGCTGGAGCCGCTGCAGGTGCAGGTGCTGCGCCTTCGCCTGCTTCTACTACTGCGATAACTTGACCAACTAGTACAGTATCGCCTTCTTCAGCTAAAATTTGTGTTAATACACCTGCTTCTTCAGAAATGATTTCAGCGTTTACTTTATCTGTTTCAAGTTCAACGATGAATTCACCTTTTTCAACGCGATCGCCCACTTTTTTTACCCACTGTGCGATACTACCTTCTGTAATCGATTCTGCTAATTCAGGGACTTTAATTTCAGCCACTTTCATTTCCTCCTTTGATTAACGTGCATGACGCACATAAAAGGGCTACTGCTTGAGGGCAAGTAGCCCGTTTTTTTCAAAAATTTATATGTGATTATTTAACCTTCACTGGCTCAGCAACTGCCGCTTCAATTAATGCTGCTTGTGCTGCTTTATGAGAATCTGCATCCCCTTCAGAAGTTGAGCTCATTGCAGGACGACCTACATAGCGAAGTTTTTTACCTTCTGAAAGTTCATATAATGTTTCTAATGCATAATTCCATGAGCCTTGGTTTTTAGGTTCTTCTTGTACCCAAACAATTTCTTTCACATTTGGATACTTAGCAATAATACCAGCAACTTGCTCTTTTGGGAATGGGTAAAGTTGTTCTACACGAATAATGTGTAAATGATTGAAGCCTTCTCCGTCTTTTACGCGATCCGCTAAGTCGATCATCACTTTACCAGTTCCTAAAACGATACGCTCTACAGCTTCTGGTTTAGCGCCTAAACCTGGTTGTTCAATCACTTCTTGGAATGAACCATTTGCTAATTGTTCAGCATTCGCCGCAGCTAATGGGTGACGTAATAGTGATTTTGGTGATACGACTACAAGTGGACGTACCCCTTCTGTACCTAATAACGCTGCTTGACGGCGTAATAAATGATAGTAGTTACCTGCGTTTGAACAGTTCGCTACAAACCAGTTGTTTTCAGCTGACATTTGTAAATAGCGTTCCATACGGCTTGAAGAGTGCTCTGGACCTTGACCTTCATAACCATGTGGTAAAAGGATCACTAATCCAGATTTTTGGCCCCATTTAGAGCGTGCCCCTGAAATAAAGTTATCAAACATCACTTGTGCCATGTTCGCAAAGTCACCGAATTGTGCTTCCCACACTGTTAAAACATGACTATTTTCTAGGTTGTAACCATACTCAAAGCCTACTACTCCCGCTTCTGTCAGTGGAGAGTTGTGTACTGAGAAGGATGCACTCGCACCAGAAATATGATGAAGCGGTGTGAAGACATTCCCATTGTTTTTATCGTGAAGTACTAAGTGACGTTGAGAGAATGTACCACGTTGAGCATCTTGACCTGTAAAACGTACTGGTGTGCCGTCTTGGATAATTGTCGCATATGCTAACGTTTCTGCATGGCCCCAGTCAATTTTTGCTGATGCATAGGCATCACGACGTTTTTCTAAAATTTTGCCAAGCTTTTTCTGTGGCTCGAAGTTTTCTTCAAACACTAAAAGCTCTTCATTGATTTTTTCTAAACGTTCCGCACCAACTGCTGTATCAATTTGTGGGAACTCTACTTTTAATTCTGCTGGCATTTCTAAATGCTGATGATCATCTTTATCTGCCATTTCTCTTACATGGTCATAGGCTGCTTGCATTTCTGCATAGATTGCTGTATCTAAGGCAGCTACATCTTCAGCAGATAGAAGACCTTCAGCCACTAATTGTGCTCCATATAAAGCACGCACTGTTTCATGTTTAGAAACCAATTTGTATGTTTCTGGGTTTGTCACAGTTGGGTCATCTGTTTCATTATGACCATGGCGACGGTAACCAACTAAGTCTACAATAATATCTTTGCCGAATTTTTGACGGTAGTTAGCAGCAAAACGACCCACTTGCGCTACTGCCTCTGGGCTATCTGCGTTGACATGGATTACTGGTACCTCGTAACCTTTTGCTGGGTCAGAAGAGTACACAGAAGAACGAGAATCATAATGCTCAGTTGTGAAACCGATCATATTGTTCGCGATAATGTGGATTGTACCACCTGTTGTAAAGCCTTCTGTTTTAGCAAAGTTTAAAACCTCAGTCACAATCCCTTGGCCTGGGAATGCAGCATCACCGTGCACTAAAATACCTAAGCCTTTAGTACGGTCGTGTACCGCTTGGCCTGGTTTAGACGTATCATCTTGTGTTGCACGAGTAGCTCCAAGTACAACTGGATTGCCAACTTCTAAGTGAGATGGGTTGTAAGCCAATTTAACATTCATACCCGATTCACGGTTGTAAGAAGCACCCATATGGTATTTCACATCACCTGTCCAACCTTTTGTAATTTCAAGGCGGCCATGCTCAGGCATAAATAACTCATTTGAAACATGTGCAAAGTCAGAGAACATCATGTCATAAGGTTTGTTTAAGATGTGTGTTAAAACATTTAAACGACCACGGTGTGCCATACCAATACGTACATTTTCTACATTTTTGGTTTCTGCTGTTTTAACGATTTCATCAAATAGAACGATTTGCGTATCTAAGCCCTCACCAGAGAAACGCTTTTGCCCTACAAAAGTTTTATGAATAAATTTTTCGAAATTTTCAACGCGAGTTAAACGATCTAATAAGGCTTTCTTCTCTTCAGAAGATAATGCTTGTTTAAATAAGCCTGATTCAATTTGCGCTTGAATCCAATCACGTTCTTCTGTAGCTACTACGTGACCGTATTCAAATGCCACTTTATCTGTATAAACAGCTTTTAGATAGTCGATTGCATCCTTACCATTTTTCACGTTTGCTGGCACATCTTTGAAGAAGATTGCTGCAGGAATTTCAGCTAAATCCGCAGCGCTTAAGTTGAACGCGCTTTCTTCAATTTGAGCTGTTTGTAGTTCACGGTTTTTCAGAGGATAAATATCTGCCGCTAAATGACCGTGTGAACGGATTGCGTCTGCTAATTTCACAGCGGCTAACACTTTTTTGTAATCGCCAGCAGGAGCCGCTGCTGTATGACTAACTACAGCTACTTCACCTTCTACTACTACTGGTGCACCAAATTGTTGGAATAAAGAAACTAACTCCGGTTCTACTTCTTCAGGAGACTGTAAGAATAAGTCGTATTGCTCCATCACATATCCTAGGTTAGGACCAGAGAAAGCTGACCATGGAGAACTTACAGTTGTAACGTTGTTCGACATGAAAAATGACCTCCAAATTTTGCCTTTCGGCAGTTCCATTAATTAAATTACAATTAATTATATAATATTTAGCCGTTCTTTAAAAGAAAGTTTCACACTACTTTTCCATATTTTAAAGAACGTTTTTTCCATCTCAATCTTACTACTCTTCACAAAAAATACAACTCTTTTTAGCAAATTAAGCAATTTTTTTCGCAAAGGATAGAATAATGAAATAAAGCGTGAATTTTTCTTAATATTTTAGCGGTATTCTTAGCGAGAAAACGGTTCCAATATTAACCTCACTCTTGACTTCTACTGTCGCATTGTATTTTTCAAGTAACATCTTCGAAATGCTAAGTCCTAAGCCAGTTCCACCAATTTGACGATTTCTTGCTTCATCCACTCGATAAAATCGATCAAAGATAAACGGCATATTCTCTTCTGCTATTCCTATACCATTATCAGCAATTTCTAAACATGCAATTTTTCCAGCAGTTGTAAGAGAAATTTCAATCTCAGGAATTTTTTCACAATAACGAATTGCATTCTCTATTATATTACGAACGATTTGACTTAGTGCATTTTCGGTAATAAATAACGGACCGATTTCGCCATTTTTCGACAGCGATATTCGTGCTTGTGGATGGACAAGCTGTAGCTCCTCCATGACGGCTTCTATTACTACTAGTGCATTTGCCTCACTTGTCTCATCTTTTTCCTCGCGTCGTGCAAGCTCTAATAATTCCTCAATCATTTTACGCATCCGAGCAATTTCCGTTAGTGAAGTATCAATGGATTCTTCTAAAATGGCTGGATCATCTTTGCCCCATCTTTTTAACAAGGAGAGATGCCCTTCAATGGCTTGAATCGGTGTTCGCAGTTCATGGGAAGCATCTGCGACAAATTGTTGCTGCTGGGTAAAGGAAATTTGCAGCTCATTCATCATCGCATTGTACATTTTTAACAGATCACCAATCTCATCCTGTGATGTATAGGTTAGCTGGATAGGCTGATTAAATCCTTGGTCTACCACCGTCTTCATGGATGCACGCAATTCATGTAATGGCTTCATTAAATAATTGGCCAAATAATAGCCAATGGAGCCTGATAGTATCAATGCCCCTATCCCCGCTATTAGCATCGCTGTCAGAAGGTAATGCATAAGGGATTGAAAGCTAGTCAAAGGATGAATAACTTGGATATAGCCTTGAAAAAAGCCGATCCGTATCGGTTCATTGATGACGAGTACATCCTTCTTATCGATGGTCATTTCCAGAACTTCTTGCATCGATTGTAGCGGTGCAGCAGCTGAAGTATCATTGATACGTAAAATATCCACTCCATCTCTATTAAATATTCTGACCGTTTCATCGCGATCGGCAATGGATTTGAGCAAACCTGTATTTTGTTGTATTTGCTGAATGGTAACATTAGGACCTTGTGATTCTAAAAAGGAGATAATATCGTCACTTGTACGTTTGACCTTACCTTCCTCATCGTTTAAGAGCCATGTATGAAGCGAAAGATAAACGACTATACAAATAATTGTAAAGCTAATAAAGATGACACTACTTGATGTCAGCATCCATTTTTTCTGTAAAGATTGGTGACGTACATAATTTTTTAATTTATTCATTCACGCATCACATACCCAACACCACGAACAGTTTCTATATAAGCGTTCATATCACCAGGGAGCTTTGTGCGTAAATGTCTGATATAAACGTCTACTACATTGGTCTCGATATCCGTATCATAGCCCCAAACTGACGTTAAAATATGCTCCCTCGTACACACTCTATTTTTGTGCTCGATTAATAGTTTTAGTAAATCATATTCTGTCTTTGTTAGGTCAAGTTTATTCCCTTGAACAAAAACTTCATAGGCTGCCACATCTATTTCAATATCTCGTAAACATAAAGATTCACTGCTAGTAGGCTCTGGTGTGACACGACGTAAAATCGTCCGTATTCTAGCAAGCAGCTCTTCAATAGCAAAAGGCTTGACGATATAGTCATCGGCTCCTGCATCTAAGCCCGCTACACGGTCCATTACAGCATCTCTCGCCGTTAATAAAATAATTGGCACCTGTGACTGCGTTCGGATACGGCGGCAAATTTCAATGCCATTAATGCCTGGCAGCATCACATCCAATAAGAGAACATCAAAATTTTCCGTAGTGGCCAAAGCCAGTCCATCCCGTCCATCAAAGGCTGTTTTCACCTCATAGCCCTCATGCTGTAATTCTAGTTCAACAAAACGCGCAATATGCTTCTCATCTTCTACCAACAATATCTTCTTAGGCATTGTATCACCTTCTATTCTAAAATAACGATATAGGATATTTATCCCTCTCACGTTCTAGCATAACATCAAACAAAAAGTCTGTCTCACAAGGGAAACCCTGTGGACAGACTTTTTTATTGTATTCCCGAAATGGAAAGATTATTTTTTCCCAACTCTTTTGATCGATATAAAGCTCGGTCGGCTAAATCCATTAACTCATCCAAAGTTTGTGCATGATCTGGATAATAGGCAATACCGATTGAGGCTGTAGGAGTAAAATGATGGTCTTCAATCATCCAGCCTTCTGCTAGTTCATCGCGGATTCGACGAATAATATGCATAATTTGGTCATGCCTTTTATCAGCTTCTCTTGTTAAACCTGTTAGGATGACGATAAATTCATCGCCACCAATTCGAATGACCATGTCATGACTGCGAACCGTTTGATTTAAGGCATTACCAAAGCGCTGAATAAACGCATCCCCTGTGTCATGACCAAAACGATCGTTGACTTCTTTAAAATCATCGCCATCTAGATAGAGCATGGCGACACAGGTTTGATTTTCAGCTGCTTTTGCCAGTATTTTCGGAAACTCTTTTTGTAAATAACGTCGATTAGGTAGCTGTGTTAACGCATCATGATAGGCTAAATAGAGCAAATCATTTTCTCTTTCTTTGCGATGAGTAATTTCTCGAGACACCATCATAATTTGTGAAACCTTTTCACGTTCAGGGTCATGTACAACCGTGACATTGCCCTCTGTCCAAATCGGTGTACCGTCCTTCGCCTTTAGTAAAAGCTCAAACTGTGTTTCTGGCTGACCTGTAAAATTGTTTAAAAATGTTTGCCATTCGTTTTTACTTTCTTGATCTAAAATATCACTGTAAAACTGCCCAAGTAGCTCTTCATTTTCATACCCTAAATAAATCCCATAGGATGGAGACGCATAAAGAATAATGCCATCTTCATTCGTAATCACGATTAAATCATTTGTATTTTCCGTAATGAGTCGGAAAGTACGTTCAATATTTTTTAATTCTGTGAACATTTTTTTCTTATCTGTAATATTATAGTTAATGGTTAAAATTTGTTCGATTTTACCGAACTCATTTTTTAACGGCACAATGGTTGCCTCCACCCAATAATCGGCATGATATTTTGTGCGATAGCACAGTTCTCCTCGCCAAATCTCCATTGTATCCAGCTTGCCTTCGATTAATTGTAAAAAGTTTTGCGCATTGAACCTTGGCTCCATTAATGAATAGGGCTGACCTATTAATTCCTCCGCAGTGTAGCCAGAAGCCTGTAAAAACATATCGCTTGCTTCCGTAATATAGCCTTTATGGTCCAATACAGCAATGGCTGTAGCTGAATTTAAGGCAGACTTAAAAACTTCTAAACCATGAGACTTCGAACGTAATTCTGCTTTTTGTAAAGTAAATTGAGTAAAATCCTGCATGATTAGAAAGATAGCAAACGAATTATCATCCTGCATTACAGGCGATAGGGACATTAAATACATGCGCTCCTGACCTTCTGACGTAAACAGCTTGATCAGCTTTTTATCAAGGTTTTCCCCTCTCGCTGCTTTTTGTAAACAAGCTTCAATGTGTTCAACCTCTTCTTTCGGGATGATCGGTAAATCAACAAACAATTTTTGCTTGACAGTTTCATTATCTAATTGGAAATCTTCCATAAAGCAAGAATTCACTTCGTATACCATACCTTCGGCCGATAAAATGACCGTGGAGAAAAAGGCATGGTCAAACATGGACCGCATAAATAAAAATTTATCCTCAATATTGCGGTCATAGAGGATTTCCTTTGTGATGGCTAATATATAGTCTTCATTATTATATTTCAACGGTCTGACAGACGTTTCGTATTTATGAACCTCCGACTGAAAATACGCATAGTCTACATAGTCAACCTGATTATGCTCCCTAATCGCTTGATCGTAGTTTTTCTGAATGATCGAAAAAATGCGCTCTGAGGTAACGCTTGAAATCATTTTTCCAATCGCCTCATTTGATAACAGGTCACGAGCTGCTTGGTTTAAGCGAATATATTGATAATCATCTTCTACTTTTTTCATGAGAAAAGCAAAATCTTTGCCAATAAATAATGAATTAAAAAAATCTTCGCTTAAAAGATACTCCATGCTGTCACCTCCAGAAAAGCCATTGCAATCATGATAAAAATGCTAGTATGTATGTTTTGTTCGATTTTATATAATACTACTATTATAACATAAAAATCAAAAATTACCCTTACAGAATAAGATAAATTATATCCTTTTTAGGATATTTTTTGATATATTACCTATTGTAGAAACATTTAAATCCTACTAAAGAAGTGTATAAATGATTAATATTAGATAAAATTGATAGGATAGACTTAATGCTAAAAAACAACAATATTTTCGCCAACGCCTCTTCTTTTGTCAGAATTTACTGACTACTAAACTCAAATTTTGTTTTTTTCGAGCAAAATGATTGCATCAAACAGCTTTCGTGTTATATTATATTTAAAAAACTAGCCTTTTTTCGGTATGGTCGAAATCAGTAAGACAGCGGGAGATTATGGAATATCATAGTTATAACGTCTAGTTCTTTGGGTTTTAATTCCAGTACGAATTTTAGTTTTCTTCTTTATGCTTCAACGGAATTGTTTTAACTACCCTAGTAAAGGAGGCGTTTCGTATGCTTAAACATCGAGACCTGCATGAATGTACAGAGCTTTATGAGCTATTATCACACCCTTCTGTATTCCCTTTTGTCCGTCAGAAAGCCACATCCGCTGATGAGTATTGGTTTATGACAAAACAACTGATTGAAGAGGAAGCGAGAGGACTCGCTATCTCGAGGACCATTACTGATGATTGGGGTCAACCAATCGGCACCATTAGTATTCACGATGTGGAGGACGGTGCAGGCTTTTTAGGAACGTGGATTGGACTCCCTTACCAGGGTAAAGGCTATAATCAAAAGGCAAAAATGCTATTTTTGAATGAGTTATTTTTTGATTATAATTTCCATACGGTATTTCTCCGTATACGAGTTGAAAATTTAAAATCACAGCGTGCCGCATTAAAGCTACCTTATGTGGTGAGTGCCAATGAAAGTCATCCGACTTTATTAGCACAGGTCAATAGCGGTGAAGCTCAATTTAATTTATTCAAAATTCAAAAAGATTTATTCTACTTAATAACAGCACATCAAATGCAAGAAGGCGAAGAGCAAGCCATGTAATGTGTCATATATAATAAGAAGCTATAAGGTTTTGTCATCTTTGACCTGCCTCATAGCTTCTTTTCTTTTTTCAAAGAGCCTTTATTTTTTGTAGTGCAAAATTAATGTTGCCATTTCGTCTGGTGTTTTTGGTTTTTGCGTTTTTGACATCTTCTCGACCATTTCTGCCTTACACTCTGTTAATGTATGAACCGACTTCATAAAAGATTCCTTTGTTAATTCTTCTTCCTGCAGCACTTCCGCATAGCCCTGTTTTTTAAACAAGTTGGCATTTAAAATTTGATCCCCACGACTTTTTTGTGCAGATAGCGGCACTAATAGCATCGGCTTGTGGAGTGCCAAAAATTCGAAAATGGAGTTAGAGCCTGCTCGTGACACAATAAAATCTGCTGCATGCAATAGATCAGGTAACTCTGTTGTCACATACTCAAATTGCTTGTAGCCAGGCATTGTCTCTAGTGCTTGGTCATAGTTCCCTTTCCCACACAAATGAATAATATGAAATTGCTTTAAAAGCTCTGGTAAGTTTTGACGCAATGCCTCATTTAGAACAACAGAGCCTAAACTTCCGCCCATCACTAGTAAAACAGGCTTTAATGTTGAAAAGCCACAGAATGATAACCCTTTTGCCCGTTCGCCCTCAAACAACTCCGGACGAATAATGGAGCCTGTGCAAGTTGCCTTTTCTTGTGGTAAATGCTTTAGTGTTTCTTCAAAAATCGTGAACACATGAGAGGCAAAAGGCAGGGCAATTTTATTGGCAAGACCAGGTGTCACATCAGATTCATGTATAACAACAGGCACACCTGCCAGTTTTGCTGCCATAACAACAGGTACTGAAACAAAGCCACCCTTTGAAAAGACAACCTGTGGCTTTACTTTTTTAATAATACGAAAAGCCTGCATCATTCCAGCAAGCACTTTAAATGGGTCTGTAAAATTTTTCACTGAGAAATAACGACGCAATTTACCACTCGCAATGCCATAAAACGGAACATCGGGGAAGGCCTCGCCTATTAATTCTTTTTCAATACCTTGTTCTGAACCAATATAGTGGACATCATAACCAAGTTCAAGTAAAGACGGGAGTATCGCTTGATTTAACGATACATGGCCAGCTGTCCCACCACCGGTTAAAATGATAGTTTGTTGTTTCACATTAATTCTCCTATTCCTTAAAAACCATTGTAGTCCGCACTACTTTTTGTTTACAGTGTTCTATTTTACTATATGCTGAAGAAAAGATATAGATGAAGCACGAAAATTTCAAGCTTTTCTCTCTTTACATATGCTATACTTGTTCATTATGTTCACGAAGGAAGTATCAAATATGTACCAAACATCCACAATTAAGGAAAAATATGCACTACTTTTAAAAATGATTGTTCCCATCTTAGTAACACAAGTAGCCATTTATCTTATTTCATTTTTTGATATTTTAATGTCCAGTCGCTATGGGACGGCCGATTTAGCAGGTGTCTCAATCGGCTCCTCCATTTGGATGCCGATTTATACAGGACTGTCGGGTATTCTCCTTGCCATTACACCGATTGTCTCACAGCTAGTCGGAGCGAAACAAGAGATGGATGCCAAAAAGGCCGTTCAGCAAGGTATTTATGTAGCCATTTTGCTGGCAATCATCATCTTCACAGGGCTCTTTTTTGGCATCGATTGGATACTTAGCAAGATGAATTTAGAATCTGCTGTACATAGCATTGCAAAAGGCTACATCTATGCGATGTGTGCTGGTCTTTTACCTTTATTCTTATTTTTTGTCATGCGTTGTTTCATTGATGCCCTTGGGCAGACACGTGTCACAATGATTATTACATTATTGACAACGCCGATTAATATCGTCCTTAACTACATTTTTATTTTCGGTAAATTCGGCGCACCAGAGCTTGGCGGGATTGGTGCAGGTGTCGCAACAGCAATTACGTACTGGCTCATTTTCTTGATTACTGTATGGATTATCGCCAAACGAGTACCGTTCGAACGTTTCCGTTTGTTCCACCATTGGCCGAAGCTGGAATGGCTTCGATGGAAGGAAATTTTACTGATTGGTGTGCCAATTGGCATCTCCTTATTTGCAGAAACAAGCATTTTTTCTGCCGTTACCATGATGATGAGTAATTTTAGTACAGAAATTATTGCTGCTCATCAAATTGCCTTAAATTTCACCTCCCTTATCTTCATACATGTATCTTCCTTGAACATTTACGGGCGTACTTTAATAATTACCGCTGAGTCGACGATAGCAAATCTGCGTTATCCGCTTGGCGGTATTTTTTATTTCAGGGCAACAAATTTGTACTCACGTATATAGTATATGTGTATTAGGCGTATTAGGTATATGTTATATACGTTATATACACCTATATTATATAAATACACTCAATAGATATTAATTGTTTACTTTGTTTACTTATATAAGGGAATCCTTTGACCGCAAGGGTTTTATCCACACAGAAACGGCAACAATCATTGTTTACCCTTGTTGCCTTTGTTTACCCACTTTAACGATTTAAAGCACTAACATTCGTTGCCGTTTTGGACTTTGTTGCCCCTCTTTTTCGTACTTTGTTTACCCTAACATCTGTAAAAAAGATGTGATATTAGCGATATCATACCCAGAATATACAATTTGTACTAATGGGTATTTTAGCAATAATGTTAAAATTATACTGACACTTTCTAGTATTTTTGATATAGTTTTATAGAAAATACATATTGAAGGAGAGTTACTGAAATGAAGAAATTTTTCAAAATTGGATGCGGAGCAATAATTGCATTAATCATTCTTGGAGCAATTATAGGTGCACTCGGAGGCGGTGATGATTCATCGAAGGATAAAGAGAGTGAAAAACAGCCGGTTTCCACAGAAGTTGAAAAGAAAGATGAAACAAAACCTGTTGAAAAAGAAGAAAAAGAGCAAGCTGTTGGAATTGGTACTGCTTTAGAAATAGGAGATGCAGTATTTACACTAAACGGAGTTGAATTAGCAGACCAGGTAGGACCTTCTGTATTACCTACAAAAGCAAGTGGAAAATACATCGTACTAGATGTCACTTACAAAAATAATGGGAACAAAGCTGTAACAATCGACTCTAGTTTCTTTAAACTAAAACGTGGCGAAAAAACATATGAAGCTGATAGCGTTGCGAGTATGTCCGCTAACCAAGGTGAAGATGGTAATATTCAAAATAGCTTCTTCTTACAAGAAGTAAACCCGGATATGGAGATTAAAGGTAAAGTTGTGTTTGATCTTGCACCTGAAGTTGCTGAGTCAACTGATTTACAGTTACAAGTGCAAACAGGTATCTGGGGAACTGAAACAGGCATGATAAACTTAAAATAATTACAAGACCGTCCAATTAAGACGGTCTTTTCTATTTGCATAGTGCGCTAATAATCCAAATTCGATACACTTAAAATGTCTAAAAAATGCACCTTATGGACATCCATGTATTTATCCTGAATGTGGATCATCTTTGTGTTTGGGTCCATTTTTGTTACCTTTCCTTCTAATGACCCTGGCTTATTGTACACAGCAAACATTCGATACTTACAATCTTCTAGTGCTTCACTTAAACTGTATCCAAGCTCCTCAAGGTCAAACTCGTCACGTTCAGGGTGTTTTGGTGGTTGTTTTGGTTTTTCTGCTACTTTTTTAGTTGGATCTTTTTTCTTTGATTTTGACATTTCGAAGTGTATTTTTATAGTTTAAAACCAAAACAGTATGCGAATACTAACGGTACACTTTATTAATAAAAGCAGGCGAAAAAATGACAATGAATAAATTTTTAATTCTTATTTTATCCTCTACTCTGCTCCTGCTCCTGGCAGGCTGTTGGGATGTAACGGAACCTCAAAGAATGTACTATATCAATGCCGTAGGAGTTGATTTTGAAGATGATAAATATAAAGTCTACTTACAAATTATCAATTTTGCTGATGTAGCTAGATCACAGCAATCTGGTGGTGATGTTGAACCTGCTGAAGTCGGGTATGCTGAAGGTAAAACAATCGAAGAAGCGATTTATAAATTGTACCGTTCATCTGATCAAGAGATCTTTTGGGGACATATGAGATACCTAATCTTATCAGAACGTGCCATGGAAAATGAACGAAGCATTCCTGTTATTGATACTTTTATTCGTTTTCGAGAAACAAGATATCATATTTGGGTTTATTGCACAAAGGACCCTATTAATGACTTAATGCTTGTAACACCAATTTTGCGAAATTCTTTGACAGCTTCAAAATTAAGTAATCCAATTAGTACTACTAAACAATTATCATTTGTTCAACCTATAAATTTAAGGGAATTAATTATTGGTTTAAATGAACCAAACCATGAGATTGCTATACCTTATGTGACAATGAAGAAAAATTGGGAAAATGATGAAGAATTAATGGAGGAAACTACTTTTTCTGGCATAGGTATTCTCACAAAAAATGGGGTTAAAGGTTTTATTACAGATTCCTTAGCAAGAGGTAATCAATGGATGAATGAAGATACGAATCGGGGAGAAGTCACTTTTAAATTAGTAGGTGGTGAAAGGGATTATCTAACTGTTGATATAGATAATTTAAATCTCGAAGTTAAGCCCATTGTTAATAAAAACGATCAAGTTGAATTTGAAATTGATATCAAAATACAAGGAACACTCAATGGATTCAAAGGAAAGATTACTACGGATGAAGTGAGAAAAAATATCGCTCAACAAATAGAAAAAGAAGTTAAAGAAACTTATCAAGAAGGTCTAAAATTAGATGCTGATGTATATCGTTTATCAGAATATCTATACAGAAGTAATGTAAAGGTGTGGAAAAAAATCGAGCATAATGGAAAAATACCTTTAACGGAAGATTCAATAAGTAAAATAAATGTTCATGTTAATAAAATAAATCCAGGAAGAAAAACTTTTGATGAGACAATTGAAGAATAACAAAAGCCCGTTACCTTAATTGGTAATGGGCATATGAATTACAAGAAAGCTGATATTATCATTTTACTTCATACAATTTTGTAATCTTACTCTCATTGTTATAAACGAGGTTTAATCCCAACAGATCAGCAAGCTCACGTACCTGTACATACGTTCTTCCATCAATAATTACAGCTGGTATAGACTTAGTATCATTTAGCATGACCTTTGCTTCTACAGGTTTCTCCACGTTTACAATCTCCTTTTTGATCGTGTAACCAATGTGTTCGGCCAACACTTTTGCGATAGCTTGGCAAATAGCTTCAAAGTGTCTATCCATAAGTTCAATATCTTTTTTACTGTTAACAAACCCGAATTCGATCAAAATGGCAGGTTCATAAGTACGTACCAGTACACCTAAATCTGTGCGTTTTTTAGCCCCACGATTTTTCAGACCACTTGCATTACAAATAGCGTCTACTATTTCTTTCGCAATAGCAGCCTGATCATAATATAGCGCCTCAGCTCCAATGGCTTGATCAGTTACAGATCCACTAGCATTTAGATGCCCCGACACAATAAACCCGTTACGATCTTTATTATGGTGAGCAACTAAATTATTGATATTTTGTGTTTGGCTTTTGGAAACTTTATCTTCGTAATAAGTCGCTGGAACACCATTAGAAACACAAATATCATAAATACGTTTAATAAATTTACGAGCATATTGTACTTCATCTATTAAACTCTTGGCACCTGTACCATCACCATAATGGCCCACATGGAACTCTAATTTTTGAGGTTTTATCATTTCGCACCATCCTTTTTATCATCATTATCATTTTGTAATTGTGTAAAAGCATTTGCTAAAAATTTCGGCACTTTAATGCCTAACTTACCTAGATTTTCAATCATGCTGATACCTTCCATCCCAATCAAGAACAGGATCATTGCATTCCGCATAAAGTTTCCACTCTGTGTTGCTGTATCTAATTGCACTGCAGCAAATACCATCAGAATCATAGCTGTCTTTTTGATTAAGCCAATAAACATCTTTTTACTTTCCGTTTTCTTAAAGACCAAACTAACCATAAAACCTAGCGCATAGTCGATAATCATAAAAATAACTAAAGCTTTAATTAAGTGGTCAATACCTCCAACAAGGTACCCTATCCACGCCATTGTGCCGCCTACAAGTGAAGTATATAGTGTGTCTGTTTTCATCTGACACCTTCCTTTTCTCATAATATAAACCCTCCAAATAAGGAAGGCTTATTCCCTAACGTGTGATTTAGACAATAAAAATAACGCTAAGCCTATGCTTGCGTTTCTGCTTCGTTTTCAGTATTCAAATTTTCATCTATTTCAGCATGGCTATAGAAGGAACGACTTATAAGAATTTCATCATTAACAATAGAAAATTCTTTATTGTTAATATCGTTTGTTAATGTCTCAAGAAATTTATCAGATTTACCTGAAGTGTATAAAAGCGTTGATCCTACTTGAATCATTGCATTCCGTTCTTCCGTTTTCGTAAGTGCCTCTAATTTAGCAACTGCTGCTACCAAGCCCTTTGTCATACTTTTCTTGCCGATTACAGCTGCTATTGATTGTCGTTGATTGTAAACAGCTGCTACATTTTTTAAATCAACTCCTGATGTTACAACCTGTCTACCATCATGCATTACTATAACGAATTCTGTCATTTTTATTTCTCCTTTAAGATAATTTTACTGATCCTACTGTACTGCCATAGACTTTTACATATAAATAACCGCCAGAAACGGAGATTCCAATCCCTGATGATTCAGCACGAACAAGACCTGATAGATTAGTAGTTGAAGGTACGTTCAACGTGCCGTAAATCGTGTTATAACCATTTAAGGTACTATTAACACTATCAAAGTTTAGATAAGGCGCTGAAAAAGTCATTTGCTCGCCATTGTAGTAGATTCCGTTACCACCGCCAAAGTTAACTGATTTACCACCCCAACCAGATGTGCCTAAGTACAAGTTATTACCTATATACGCATCCCTATTTACTCGAATATCAGTAGAACCTTCAATACTACCGTTTATCATTACAGCACCATTCATATTGATTTTCTGTGCATCAATTGTTACAGAATACGGATCCTGATTGATTTTACTGATAATCGTCGAGCCGTTGTAATCTGTATACGAAACCTTCGACGTTATTTGGTTAGACAGCTGTGTAATGCTCGACTGAGCACTACTCATTTGTGTATTCAGACCGCCAATTTGAGTACTATGGGATGTTACTGTAGATTGAATACTGCTGGCCGTAATCTCTAATCTAGATACATCATTCTTAACAGAGCTAATGCCATTGTTTAATGTGGTTACTTCTGACTGGACTTCAGCTCTTATTTGAGCAGCTGTTTGAGAAATAGAAGAGTTTAGACGCGTTTCCATGCTCCCCATGTCCGTGTTGATATTCGTAACATGTTGTGTCATTTCGGTACGTAATTCACGCGCTGTCAGGCTTACCATTGCTGTGTATTCGGTTGTAATATTTTTCTCTAATTCTGTGACCGTTTCAGATAGTTCCCAACGGTACTCGCGTTGAATAACTTCTTTTGTTTGGTCAATATTCTCGTTAACATTATCTTCAGTATCCTTAATCTGATCCTGCAAAATCTCTTCAGCTGTTTTAAATACATAGTTTCCTACGTTTACGCTTGTAGCAACAAATGCTTCTCCATTCCACTCTTCGCGAACCTTTAAAATACGTGTGACAATCGATAAGTCGTCCATTGGTTCATAAATGGTATGAATGGTTTCCCCTAACTCATGCGTCTCGCCTAATTGAGCTATGTCCAGTTCATAAGATATCTCAATATCTTGAAACTTAGCATTTGCACGTTCACGGGCTCCCTCATACGTCTTGATACGCTCATCGTTAATGATGTCACCATAAATAGATCGATCATAATTACCGGCTGCAGGAGATTCAAAGGTCGCTGTTTGCTGCAGATCCTCACCATAATTTACGATGATATGAGT
Organism: Lysinibacillus sp. FSL K6-1151; assembly: GCF_038630755.1. Taxonomy (NCBI): domain Bacteria; kingdom Bacillati; phylum Bacillota; class Bacilli; order Caryophanales; family Bacillaceae; genus Lysinibacillus; species Lysinibacillus sp. FSL K6-1151. Next base: position 2,270,794 of record NZ_CP152040.1, on the reverse strand, counting down.
CGCTAAATTAGTAGAAATAGATTCCTTTGTTAGATTCCGCAAGTTATAAGCATATCGGTACTGTTGGCCGTAGTCACCACTCAGCATTTTTCGAATTTCAAACACTTGACCAGGTAATAGATCAAATTCTACTTGTATCCTATTACAAAAATCTCTAAACAGTTTCCAGACGTTATTACGTCCAAAATCCTTTAGTTCTACATTTGCAATTACACCTGCAGCATCAAAATTAAAAGTCCACCCTGTTCCTGCTAATAAGGCTGTAAATACCTCAGCTGGCGTAAAGGTGCCTGATAGTTTCTGATTGAATGATACTCCAGCTAAATCAGTAACAATGTGTAAAGCACTTAAATTTTTATAATGTGTTTTATCACTTAACTTTTTTATACGATATTCATGGTCATTTACAACAATAATTGCTTCTTCTTGCAAGTATGGATAAGCAGGATTATTAGTCCTATTAATAACAATCATATTCAATTCATGGGCGCTACTGATTTCTAAATCTATACGCCCCGACTGAATATGGTTGATTGGATATTCCTTATTCTTATGCTTTATTAATGGCACGACTGATTGCCAACTCCTTTCGTGCAAAATAAAAAGCATCCTGTAAATAAGGACACTCAATTTCGACTAACTATATACCTTCAGTATTTGCTAGGATATAATCCTCAACAGCGACACGGTAATCTTCGTTTGTAACATCATCAATCACATAAACAGCATTTGTTTTTGGATTTAAACCACCTGAAATAATTCGTTCTGCTGCAATTCTTACTACAACTTGATTAATTCCATTCATTATAAAATCCCTCCTACTTCACTGTCTGTTTTTAATAACAAAATATCATCTTCTAATTCTTTGATAAGCAACTGATCTTCTGTCGGTTCTGGAGCTGGATAAAATTCAAAAATAGGTTCTTTTGTTTCTGGATTTATTGAAGATATGAAACATTTCATTGAGTCATATGATTTAACCTCCAAATCTACATACATAATTTCACCTTCGATTTCTTGATGTTTCATAAGTTCTGTAGATTCCCATACTTCTCCAGTTTCCCATAATTTCATCCCAGTTTTAGAGTCATAGAATACTCGATTGCCACGTGTGTACATACTTTCCCTCCTCTCATTACTTCGCATATGCTCTCACTACATAAGTCATTGACCCCACTAAAGATGCAACCACAAATCTATTAGGGAATGCTGTATCCTTCTTAATTTTAAAATTGTAAGTAGTAGATGAATTAGCATTACCATTAAACCTCATTACCTTCATAGTGCCAAAATTATAATAGAAGTCAAGTTCTGTTGAAATTAGTATTCCATGACTGTCCCCTGACGTACTATACATTTCAATCAAAGCTACATCAAAATCGGCAGGTAAATCAAGGAATGCATAATACATAGTAGTTGTACTTGTTGAGGCTGCATATTCAAATGAACCTTGAACAGAACCAAAATTTAGTGTTGTGTGTACATATTTCTTTCCTGTAGGTATAGCATTAATGTTAGCAACCATTTGAGCAAACGTAGCGTCTGCTGAGGTAGTTACACCCTTACCAGTAATAGCGGTTGCTAAATTCTGCTTACTATTACCTACATGTGTAAAAATTGATTGCTGAGGTGGTGTTGTATTAGGTGAATCGTAAGATGTAATTAGATTGTAAGTGATACCCTCTAATATATCACCAGCATTACCATTACTAGTAATAAGTTCAATTTCCATATACAAAGGATTAGCAGTAGCTTTCTTTAATATAGAAATATACGGTCTAAAATCACCTACAACACCTATTGATGTACCTATAAAAAACCTGTTAGCAAAGTTGCTAGACAAATGTGTAATATTAAGGTCTGAGCCTATGGCTGTAGAACCTGCTGTACCTCTATTTACATTATAAACAGCTTCTACCCCACCACCTGCTGCTATTCCTGATTCAAATGGTATAGAACCTCTTATCTTGATTAAACCAACTAGAGGGACGTCAGGAAACTTATATTGCAAAGCTTCTTGATTAACATTACCTGCCCACTCAGTATAAACAGGAAAACGCCTGATAGCGTGATTATCATTAATACGTTCTACACCATATTCAGGAGGAGCATCATCGCCACCTACTTCATACGGTGCTAGCCATATAGCGTTTAAATTATAGCGTACAAAGTGTTTAATCATCGTAGGTGAAGCAAGGATGATGTCTTGGAATGTGTGTAGTCTGTGCTTGTCTACACGTGTGATAACAAACAATCTAGTAAATGTTGCATCAACCCCTGTCGTTGTCCTCCACGATTCAATATTGAGGTTAGTATTTGCAAAAAATGATTCTCCTGTAGGGTAATCATTAGGTCCGTTAGTTGCTTCAAGAGGATCTATGTTTTTATATAAACCACCCTGCTCAATCATTTCCTGCAATTTAGGATTCATGTTTCCGAATGCTAAATTATTACCTTCATATGCCATGTGTTGTTACCTCCTTTACATGATACCGCCTGTTTCAGTTTCAAAATAAATTCTATTACCACGTGTATACATTAAATCATCCCCATCTATTATCTTTCATATGCTATCCACGGCATGTTAGTACCACCTGATAACGTAGGTATTTCCACTATAAAATTACTTGCTGAACCTGAAACAATATTAGGTCTAAAATTGTAAGTAGTTGTGTTATAACTAGTGTTTCTGTATATTGTTACCCTCACAGACTCCATAGCACTTAAATAGTCCATATTGTAGGTATAAGTAGCAGTGTATCTTTCATCACCACCATATGATACCAATTCAATAATTTTTGGTAAGAAGGGTAATGTTATAACTACGTATCTTACAGTTGATGTACTTGAACCATCTGCATAGGTAAATAATTTACTACCGGGTGATGACACCGTACCACTAGCATACTTCTTACCAGTGGATATTAAATTAATGTTACTTGCCATTGTTGAGAAATCTGCATTTGCTGCTGTTGGTACACCTTTTGTCGTAATGGCAGCAGCAATAGATGTTTTCCCATTAACGACAGATGTCTTTAAACTTTGTAAGCTGCTCCACTCATTATTGTTGTCTAAGAACTGTACATCTTTCTCACCTAGTATTCTAAATGATGCGTTACCATCAACCAACATTTCCATACCCACTTGGTTATTACTCGAATTAACCCTAGCACGTATAATTGACGTTTTCCTACCTGTACTAATACTTGTACCAGTTAAAGAAAGTGTAGCATTCCCTTTATCAATGATTAAATCACCCGACATTGTACCACCTGTAAGATTTAATTTTTCATCATTCAACTGTTTTACTGCTTTAGATGTAGCTGCTTTAGTTTCATCATCAAGCGTCAAAGAAGAACTAAAGTATGTTGTAGGTATCGCATCCAACTGACGTTTTAATTCTGCACCCATAGCTGCTGATAATGTTTTGTTAGGGTCATCAGTTACTAAGTTATTTACGATTTCAGCACCACCACTATTAATTAAATCTTGTACTGATTGTTCTAAGCGATCCATGCCTATAGTCAATGGTGTAATGCGTGTACCACTAATTGTATCCGTGTCACCAAACGGCATGTTCCTGAATATAGCAATTGATACGTTGTTATCTGTAATAGCTACCATTGGATTATCAGGAATATTGAGTACATAGTTTGGTGCTACACCCGTTACTGACCATGATAAAGTTGGAAGATACACCCCATTGTGAAACACTAATAGCGAGTCTGTAGAAGGGTCATAGTTACCATTAGGTATATTCCATGACTTTTGATTTTCAGTAGTTGTAGTAAGCTTCACGGGGTTTACATTAGTAATTCCGCCGCCACTTCCACTTGAACCACCTCCACCCTCAATCCATCCTGTATCAGCAGTATTAGTTGTACCGTCATGAGTGATAACACGTGTATAAGTAATGCCTGATGAGATTTTAACAACTTCAAGCAACTTCAACGTGTTAAAGCTATCTTCATTTAGGTACACACTACCGAAGTACGGTTCTTGCGTGGGCAAGAATGCAGAATTATCAGCAGTGACATAAAACTGACCACTAATTGCCATTTGAGAGTATTCAGTTTCTGTGATGTTTTTTAAATCTGATGCCGCATACCCTGACTCCGCAAGTAAATCTTTTAGATTCTGAATGTGTGTATCTGTTTCAACTTTTGAATATGCCCCAACATCTGTTGCATCTAGCGTTACTCCACCTGTTGCATCAGGACTTTTACCATTGACCTTCTGAACAGCATCTTGCTGAAGCTCTAACTCGACATTGCCATTTTCGTCAGGACTTTGCCCATTTACTGAGCTAACCGAACCAGTACCATCCACGCCACGTCGTGCAAGTAAAATCCAATCTTGATTATCCATTGAGGGCCTAGAGTTAGTATTTTGCCTTTTAGCTTGCCATGTGGATCCATTCTCTGTGACCACATTATTCTTTTCAAAATTAGTGACTGCGTCCCACGCTACTGCTGTTCCCCAACCCTTGATATTCTCAGCTGCTTGCGTAGCCTCTGTCGCTGCATCGGTAGCATTAAGAATGGCTGTATCAACTTCATTTAACTTTGCATCAAATGCTTGGATAGCTTGATTTGCATTTGCCGTCGCATTATTAGCGTTCTCTGTTGCGTCAATAGCGTTATCAGTAGCTGTTTGTGCTGCTGTTGTTACCTGTGTGAGTATTGTCTGCATCTGCTCCAGCTGATCTTTTAAAAGAGTTAAACTTTCAATTATTTGAGTTGCTTCAACTACTTTTTCATTTGCAGTTTGTGCAGCTGCATTAGCCTCAATCGTCGCCTCTTGTGTAGCTTGAATTGCAGTATTAGCTTCAATAATAGCTTGGGCTAATTGCTGTAACGATTCATTTACATTGTTGATAGCTTCTTGTGTAGCAGCATTGTTTTCTGAGATAGCTAATTCTACTGCAGTGTATGCGTTAGTAATGGCGTCCTCAATACGTTGTAATAATTCGTCTACTTCTGTACCGCCAGCAAGTACCTTAATTTGCTGTTGCACTGTGTCAAAGTAAGCCATGATACGTTGCCAATTCTCATTAATGCGATTACGCCCATCTCTGTTGATTGGAGATAACGTTTCTTGTAAAGGGTATTTTTCTGACACCTTTGATTGCCTCCTTTACTTAAAATAAAAAGGAAAATCAAAACTGATCGAAGTGACTGTGCCACCTTGAATCGAGATTTGATTATCCCCTCTTTTTATAGATATTAATTTTTTGTTAGTTTGGCCAGTAACCTGTTGGTCATTTTTCGTATAACTTACTCCATCGATTACAAGAATATCGTTAGTTGAGAGAGAGCCGTTATATTTGAATATATCACCTGTTGTTTGATTTGTGATTGTTACACCACTTAAAAAACTACCACGTAAAACTATACGTAAAGGCATGTAACGTGGATTGATTTGAACTTGGCCATAATTCTTCACAACAAATGTATTAGTGGTAAAAGTAAATTGAGGTGGATCTTCGTCCCAATCAAACCCAAGTCCCCAGGATAACTGATCTAAATCCCACTCTTTATTAAGTAGTTGCATCGACGTGAAAGGTGTTTCGCCATAAGGTAAATCGCTTGTTTCAAACTCTATGACTCGCTTGCCTTTAAGCCCTTTCCATTCAATCGCATCATTGTTAATGCGTTCAACCTTCCATCGTTTATACATGTGTGGTGTCCATTCAACAGCATCTAATGCACCAGCGAAAGATGACTGCCCTGGCATTTCAAATCCGTATCCTTTGGTCATTAGTTGCTGATAAATATAAAACTCTTCATCTCCATCTAAAATATCAGCTAACTGATCTGTTAATAATTCAGTGTCAGTAACATCTTTTGCTTGGACCATTAAAGTCAGTTGCAATTTACGGACACCATGGTAACGCTCTGTTCGATTTCGTCCTGGTCGCCCTTTAATGCTCTCCGAATTATACATAATATCGATAGGGGCAACTTTTAGGACAGGGACGCCATATTCAGTTAAATTATGACGTACACCGTCCATCGTTTCTAAAATTGCCATTTATGGCGTCACCCTTTCTTGAAAGTTTTTAATTGAAGATTAGTAGCACTACGATCATCTAACCAATACTCAACCTCTTCACCATTCCACTCTTGATGGATATTGACATGGACAGGCTGTTGTTCATAATCGATATCTTGTACCAGATCCTGATTAATGTATTGTGATGTATCGCTTGTGAAATTATTGCCGGAAAAGGCAGTTTGCAACGAACCATTCTGTAACCAAGAGGCTAAAGAGGCACCTGCGTTCTCTGCAGCACTTCTCATACGTTCTATACCATTTATAGCCCCTTGTGCAAAATTCACACCTATAAAGCGATCTGTCCAACGACTAGGACTGTGTATATCCAACTCTGTTTGAAGTGTATTTTTCAGACTATTTGCCATCGATTTTGCTGTTGATTGCAGTTTACCTTTCATTGAATTCAAGCCGTTTATTAACCCTTGAATGGCTTGTACTCCAATCTTAGGAAGAGATGCTGACATCAGGTTAAATTCGTTTTCTGTACCATACCGTAACTTTTTGACTTCTGACTCAAAGGACTTTTGAAGCTTTTTAAGTTCTACTGCAGCATTTGCATTTAATTTTTTAACCTCTTCTTCCATAGTGAGCCGCGCTGATTCTAACTCTTTCGTAGCTTGCTTTTTAGCAAGTTCCGTTTTTGTCTGCCACAGCATCTGGTACTCATTTAATTCACTAGCTGTCATTCTTGTTAATGCTGCTATTTCGGCTGCTGACTTCGCACCCATTTGTTGCAGTTCACCAATAAGTGCCGCATCGAGCCCTCTTGCTTCTAGCTCAAATAGATTATTCATCCAGCCGCGCATTGTATCAACTTGACCACGCAAATTACCTAATAAATCAACATCAGTCATGTCAGTAAGTGAAACTTTATCAAAAAGGCCCCAAGTATTTTTCAGCGTCTCTACCCTTGCATCATACGTTTGCTGCCATTCATCACGTAATCGCTTTTCTTCATTTGCTAGATTATCGTAGACAGTTTGCACTTTGGATAAGTAGTCATCAGATAAAGACTTCATGCGATCATATAATTCTTTCTTCGCATCATAGATTTTTTCCTCATAGGCGATTTGCTGTTCGCTACCTAGAGCATATTGTTTCATGTACTGCTCATAAGCTCGGATACGATCTGTTAAAGAAAGTGCATTATACTTGGTTGCTTCATCAATAAATTTATTTTCACGATCATACTGCTCTTTCAGGATCTGTTGTTGGGCACTTTGTGCATTCTCTAAGGCTTTACGTTTAGCAGCTGTACCATCCTTCAGGTGCTTTGCAACATCTTCCCAGTAGGATTTTTCATAGTTAGCACTAATGTTGTACCATTTCTTTTGCTCGCTAAGTAGTTTTTCGAATTCATCGTAGCGTGTTGCTGCGTGCTCTTTTGTATACTTCTTGCTTACATCGTTAATTTGTTTTAGCAGGCCTTCCGATGCTTTAACAGTACTACTGAAATCTGGAACAATCGCATTGGCCATTTCTTGGGTTGCTGATTTTGCAATATTGATATTATCTAAAATCCCCTTAGCAATTCCAGCTGGAATCCAACGCGATATTGCCGCCATGACACGACTGGGACTATGAATTCCAAGCGCTTCTTTCACCCATTTAGGAATTTTATCAGTCAGTTTTCCTAGCGCTTTTGCTACAGAACCAAACATCGAAGTGATACCAGAAATAAGTCCATTTACGATGTCGACACCAGCTTGCCATACACTATCGATGATTGAAGTAAAGGTTTTAACAATCGTTGCTCCAATCGATGCAGCTGTTTCAAGTATGATATCCCAAGCTTTTTCCCAATCGCCCTGCAAAATAGCCATTCCGGCCTCTTGTATGCCAATAATTAAATCAATTCCTGCCTCTATGATGCCAGAAATTATAGCCCAGGCAACTTTAAAGACACCTTTAACTACAGCCCACCCAACTTCTACTGCAGTAAGTACGCCGTCCATCATTAAAGAAAAGTGCGTGACAACAAGTACACCGAATTTCGACACTATTTCCATAATGCCTTTTCCGTGTTCATCCCATAATTTTTGGAATTTATCAAGTTGTTTTTTTCCAAACTCAACCACAGTTGATAGGGCTTCAGAAACATCTTTAACTATATTCCCAAATATTTCTTTTGTTCGAGCGGCAATTTTACTCCAAGCCTCGTTAACAAAATTACGGAACCATTCGACTTTATTATAGGCAACTACTAAAATAGCAATAAATGCCGCAATAGCCACTACTACCAATCCGACAGGAGTAACTAGCCATTGAATTACTCTCCACAATTTAGTAATTACATCCCAAACAGGTTCAACTACACTCTTCACTTTCCCAATTACATCAGAAAAGTTACGTATGTTTGGTATAACTCGCATTACTGCTCCAGCTAAGTTTCCAAAAATCGATACTATTGAAATAACAACAGGTGCTAAAGCAGAAATGACCCCAAGCACCACAGGTAGCGCTGCTATCAGCATTGCTGCTGTTTCGTTTGTTTGTAATAAATTATTAAACCATTCTAAAAAGGCGTTAGCCACATTTAAAACAGCTGCACCAATAGGGGCAAATGCAATACCTAGATTTATTATTAGGTCCCATAGATTGCCTAATAAAGTTAATACTGCAGGCGTAGATTCCTGAATAAATTTTAGGAATTGCTGGAATTGCTGATTTTCACCTAATGTTTCAGCCCAGGCTCTAAAGCTTTCCATCATTTCAGCGAGACGTGTCATGAAACTTCCACCCATGTCACTAAATGCTGAGAAAAAGGCTACTATCCCCATGGTCAAATCTGCAAAAATAGATGAGATCACAGGCATGTATTTTTGGACATAATCTATGAATGCTTTAAAGTTTTCAGATTCGCTTAAACCATCAGCCCAAGACGCAAATGACTGCATCATTCCATTAAAGTTTTTCGACCAAGCTTCAGCTGCAGGTGCAAGAGCTGCTATTAAACTACCAAGCCCAGCTATCAGATGACCAATACCTGCAACTATGTTTTCAAAAATCGATGCCCCATACTTGTTGAATGTGTCAAATATCTTTTGGATCGGTGCACTATTGATAGATTTATCAAAAGCTTGCATCATTTTAGCTGCGCTTTTTGCTACAGATTCAATCATTGGTGAAAGTGATTGAAGTATCTTTTGAGCACCTTGCATAGCGCTCGTAAAGGCTTGCAGAACAGGTTGTTCAGTCGCTTTGACTAAATCATCGTAGGTATCTTTAAAAGCGTCCCATGAAGCTTTAGCTCGCTGTTGTTCAGCGTTTAATTTTGCAGTTTCATCGAATAAATTTTTAATAGTGGGAATAGCGACAGCGGCTAATCCAACAAAACCTAACGCTGCTATCCCTAATGCACTAGCCATAATTAACAATTGACCAGCTAACACACCAATCATGACACCCAACGAACCAATCAAGCCAACAAGGACCGATAAAAATTGTGACAAGGCAGGCGCTAGTGATAATAAGGCTCCACCTATCATTTGTTGTCCAGCTTCAGCGAATGCTTGTACTGTATTGGCGTATGATTTCATTGCAGAAGTATAGTCAGCCCAAATTTTAATAATGATATTTCTACGATCTAATCTATTTGCCTGTTGGTTGACTATTGCAGCACCAGTCATGAAATTACTGATATCTGCTTTAATATCCACTGTCACATCTCGTATAGAAGTAAGCAAAGCTTCGATGGTTGCTAAATCAGCTACAGCTCCGTTGCTATGCATATTCAAATCAACATCTACTTCGACTGATTGTCTGCCTAAAGCATCTAACTCTGCTTGCACCATCAAGATTTGTGAATAAAACACATCCATATCAAGTGATACTTTAATTTTAATAGACTCACCGTCTAAATCTTGTGCTAGTGCTCTGACTTGCAAGATATCACGCATAAAGTCATTGAGCATTGCTTCAATTTCAACAGTCGCTTCAGTCGCATCTAATTTTTGTAATTGCGCTTGTACCTGTTGCACCTTTTGCATAAACTCATTGATCGATGCATTGATCTCTACAGATACACCCGTAGCTAATTCATGCATTTGTCTATCCACTTCAGCCATTTTCCGTTTAAACCGCTGTATATCTGCGTCGACTTCTGCTTTAAAGCGCTCAACTGGCATATACTCACCACCTTTATGATTTCTTCTCTACAAGTTGCCAATTAAATGTTTTTAGTTCTTCACGCATTTGATCATACAGCGTGAAGTCTAATTTCACTTGTTGCTTGTTATCAATCCCTGAAAGTATTTCTTTACGTGCTTTCTCTGCATCAAAATATTTTTTTGCTGGCGGCTCTTTTCGAGATTTCTTTTGCTTAGAGACTATACCAGCCACCCAAGCACTCTGTACTTGACGTTCAAAATCATCGATTTTAGCTAACTGCGAACCTTGCAAGAAATTGCAATACTCTTTAGGAGTCCATGAATAGATTAAATCCACATCATAGACACCTAAAAACCTAGCACAATTTCTCTCTAAATCGTCATACGTTAAGCCTTCACTTTTTCCTCGAATAGTTCTTGACCAGTGATCTCCTTGTAGCCCTCGGCTAGACGTTTTATCATCATGTCTGCTCTCTGAGACTCTTCTTCGTCTTTGTGTTTCATCTCTTTTACGAGCAGCATATTCTTCTTGAATTTCGCAAACTCGTTTCGAGAAAAAGCTGATTCATCGATAGCCTCAAACACTTCTGAAAACAGCGCTGTTGCATCCCCTTCCTCATCCATGCGTGTGTCAATAGCTGTTAAAACTTCATCTTGTGTTGGTGGCTTATTTGTTTTTAATTTAATTGCTGATTCCCAAAGATATAAAAGTCCTTCAAAGTCCTGTTCAATAAGTAAGGGGAGCAATTTAGAAAATCCACCTGAAACTTTTTCCTTTTGTGAGTCCTTCTCATCGGATTGCGAATCTGGAATCACTTTATTTAGAACTTTATCTAACATGATTGAACATTTTAGATCGTAATCTGTGTCTTTGATTGTTAATGTAGGCATTTTCATTTCCTTCTTTCGTTTAGTTTTGGTCAAAAGAAAAAAGACGAACTTAAATCCGTCTTAATTAACTTCTACCGTTACCGTATCAGTAATCGTAGTATTATCTTTAGATGTCACTGTAATTGTTGTGGTGCCATCTGCTACAGCTGTAACTAAACCGTTTGGCGTTACAGTGGCGATGGATGCATTAGAAGAAGCGTATGTGACATATTGATTGGAAGCATTAGCTGGTGTAATTTCTACACTTAATTGCTGTTTATCAGTTGGTGTTAAAGTGAGAGTATCAGGTGTCACAGTAATGCCAGTCACTTTTGTACTGTTAACAATATTGCTAGAATCGCCTGTAGTTTCGCCTGGTAACTGGAATCCGTACTTAGCAAAATTAATAAGCCCTGGTGGCAAATCCATAAACGCGCCTTCTGCTGATTCAATTTGCACTGTCAGAGAAGCAGACAATTCTTCTAGCCCTTCTGTTGGACTAGTTGTTTCAAATGAGTCTACAACAGCAAAAGCAAACTTAGCATCGTGTGTACCTTCGTCATTCTTTTCTGTGTCCACTTCCCATATCTTTAACTCTTTACCGTCCTTAATTGCTCGATAGATGGCTTTCTGCCCTGCATCACCTTTACGGCCATACATGGATAATTCCATTGTTTCAGTTAAGGTACCGATAGCTGAAATGGAACCCATTTTTGTAGCTTCTGTTGAATTATCACGCTCTAAGCTATGTGTGTAGTCTGTTTGGAAACCGGGTACTAAACCATCAGCTCCTAGAACGTTATTGGTAGGTTGTACCAAAATAATTTTTGCCATTGTGGATCCTCCTAATTCATTTTTAATAGTTTGTATTTATAAGTGATTACACCATGCTTTTGTACATTGTCGATGTCATCAAAGACTCGTGGCTCTCTTGGTGTCACTTGCATAATTTCATAAGATGGCAATTCAATCCTGTACTTAAGTGCCTCATGAACAGCATTTAAGATTTCATAAACTTTTGCATTACCATACTCACCGCTAGTTTCTTGATTGTGGTACACATGTATGGCAATCGTTTCTTCAGCAATGTCCTCAATCTTCACTTCGCGGTCTATATTCAGCAAAGGCTCCCCTAAATAGACATAAGGAAATGGTGTGTCCTCCGTTACATGGTCATAGACACCTGTGACCAAAGTTAAAAGCGCTGCATCATTGGATAGCTTTTGATACACCGCTGTTTGTAGTTCTATAAATGGTAGTGCCATATTGTCACTTCCCTAGCTTTCTAAATTCTTTTATGAAATAATCTGCTGCTTCATCTACAGCTTGCTCCCAGAAAAACTGTGCTCGTTGACCATGAGTCAGGACAAAACGGCCCCACCGTGTATTGAAGTACACCCAAGGAATTTTCTTTGCTCTACTTCCTCCAGGACCCTGTGCATAGATTCCTGTTCCATAGTTTACGTAGATTGCGTAAAATGCACCGATTTCTAGTTTTGCACCATACCCATCAGCATCAAATGTTACGCTAATTGAATCAGCCATCTCGCCTGTTTCATGAGGCATTCTAGCTTTCAACTTTTTTTCTAATAACAGAGTTGTGTTTCTAATAATACGCTTTATTTCTTCGATGATGTCATCTTGCCACCTTTTAAGAGCTCGCTCTACGCGCCTATTGCCTCTTTTGGTTATCCCCATAGTCATACCCTCTTTAATGGCAAACGCATGACTTCATGCATACCACCCTGATCCTCAGCTTCACCTGCAGCTGTGTACTCGACACCTTCATACTCTATCCTTGCTGTTAAAGGTATTGATTCCTCATAGGCAAAATAAATATCACGATGGAATGACACGCCAAGTTGTTTCATCTCTACAAGTCTTGATGATGTTGGTGTATCTACAAAACAGTCAAGTTCACCTGTTTTAATCCATTTCTTTGAAGAACCGCCAGAGCCGTTCGGAACTGACTTTTCTTCTTTTATAAACACAGTATGAGGGAACTCATCCATAGGGTCGAAAAACATGGAATCTCGCCTTTCTATAACGTTTTAATAAATCCGTAATAGCTACAGGCATATCATGAAAATCAAATGAGTAGGAAACAGATCCCATTTTTCGCGACTTTAATCCACTGGCGCCACTGAAAAATGGTACGGCTTTAGCCAAAAATAATTTGACATTTGGTGGCATGTTTTCAGGTGTGAAACATGTTTTATAATCTTCATTCACTTTATCAAGCAACACTGGCAACATAGCTTTGTAGTAATCCGCATTAGGCTTTTTAATTTGACCTAATGTAGCATAATACTTCACATCATCATCAGTGACATTCCACATAACTATTCACCATCTTTCGTGCCTACAACTTTGGTTGTCCTTGAAGTCTTTTTAAGTTCTTCTACAGCACCTGCAAGACCTTTTTCTTTTAATTCCTCAAGTAAATCATTGTCAACGTTCACAAGCTCACCTGCTTTATGGGGTTTACCATGAACTTTTGCATTTCTTAATAACTCTACTGAATACATTCGTATCTCTCCTTTCCGTAAAATAGAAAAAAGCGACTAATTATCAAGTCGCTTGATTATAAAACAGTTGCAATAAACACTTTATCTGCAACAGGGAATGATGGCAGTACAATTTCAGAAACAATCGTTTGAACATTCACTGGATGCTCTTGTTTTACAGTTGTGATAGCTACTCCAGTATTCACGATTTCAACATTAGCTTTTGTAGCACCTGTCATTAAATCTGATTCTTCTGGTGTAGTACCATACACTGTATTGCCTAGCGTACCTGTTGGTGGAATTAATGTGAACACACCATCTGGAACAAATTTTTGTTCAACGCCAGTTTCATCGATAAACGTTTCATCATAAATTGCCACACTTAGTTTTAATTTGCGTTGTAAATAATTTTTGACATCATCGTTTGTTAAGATGATGCTTGTAGCTCCTAATGGATTAAGGTCTTTTCGAATAGACTCATGAGCAGCTAAATGTGCAAACGTTGCACTATTTACAATAGCACGTGCTCCATTTGCTAGTTTTACAGCTTGCATCCAACGCATAATATCTTGAACTGGTGTCGAATTTGGATCTGACCAGACGTCAGTGCCTGTTAGCACTTCAAATTGTGATGGATCAAACTCGTAATCATAATCATACTGTGCACCTTCAGCACCGCTGTCGATAGAAATTTTGCCTGTTGTCAGTAGTTGCATTCGCATACGTTCAGCTGTAGCATTTGCCCCATCAACAAGTGCTTTCTGGTCGTCATACACGTGTTTTAATACTGCTTCAGCAAGTTGAGTTTGTCCACCAGCTAAAAGAGTGTTGACTTGTTGACGCTCCTTCTCTTTCACATTCATTTGTTCTCGGAAGAAAGGCATTTCTGTTTCGGTTTTTTGAACGCCAATACGTGGACGAATAGGAGCATTCGCATCAAACGCTGCTGCTTTTAAAACTACTGGTGCGCCATGACGGCCCTTTAAATAAGATAATTCTAGTCCTAGTTGTTTATCATTCGGGAACAAAGAAGCTCCTAAATAAACCTTTTGATCGGAATTTTCAATGTAATCCTTGGTATTTTTCGCTGTTACTAAATCAAAAATAGTTGGCATACTTTAAACCTCCATTATTTTAAGAATGTAATTTGTTTTAACGCTGTAATAGCAGTTGCATCCGGTGCTTCTGGTAAACGGTTTAAATCAACAAAGCCATGAATAACGGCTGCACCATTCGCTGGGCCAAACGTTACATCTACGTCATAACGTAGAACACCTTCAGCTGAAGCACTATTTGCTTTCGTTGCCTTAACACTTCGATTATTTAGAAACCCGCCACCAACAATTGTGCCAGCAGGAACGATTTTCTTACCTTCTGCATTTGCTGTAACACCTGTGTCATCTACATACACCGATACGGATACATGATGTTCAGGAAACTTTAAAATTTCAGCAGGTGTTGTAAATTCCGTCTTTTTAAATTTCATAATTGCTTATCCTCCTTATCCGAAGAACGCTTTTTGTTGTTCTTCAGCATTTTTATTCTGATTTTGTTGTGCTACACGTGCACCAGTTGATAAACCTGCGCCTCCGCCTGATCCACCACCAGGATTACGATTAGCACCTTTAAGCTTTTCTTCTACTTGGGCTTGTACAATAGCATCAAGGTCCGTTTTAAAGTTATCCAACGTGGTATTTGTAACTGTTTCATCTTCACCAAGTAATCTATCAATCCACTTTGTTGCGAACTTTGCATCATACCCTTTGTCAGTTGCATAAGTAAGAGCTGCTTCTTTCAATGCTGCTCGTTGTTCTGATTTTTCCTTTTGATCAAGACGTTCTTTTAATTCACGAATAGTCTTTTGTTCAGGCGTTTCTTGCGGATTTCGCTTTGAAACTTCATCATCGATTAATGATTGAAGGTTGTTATCCTTCCATGTTTGAAGTGCTGTATTGTGATGCTTGTCTTTCTCTGAATCTAATTCACTTTTTACTAGAGCATTGTGTGATGCTGCCGCAACTACGTCACCTTTTTCCAAACTCTCAAAGATATGTTTTTCAAAAGCCGACTTATCACCAGCTTCAACCAATGTTTTTAATGTCTCAAAATTTACTTGCATGTTATCCTCCTGTCCTTCGCACACTCTCGCCCACGAAACACTTAGTCATTTGTTCTTTAATGTCTTCAAATGCTTAAAAAAGACAACATGTTTATTTAAAGCTACCTGGTTCTCTAAAAATTGGATTCTTGAATGTTTCCACTGTGTGTTTATCCACTTGTAAAAAGTGACTTAGGTTTTCATTCACAAAAGATGCAACCAATACATCACCGTTATAAAATTCAACAAAATTCTCATATCTGCATATATCAGTAATATTTTCTACTGGAACACTAACATCAGTTTTTAGACATACTAGATAATCCTTCATAATCACACCTCATTCATTTCTAGCAATTGAAGCGTTAGCCCACATCATTGCTTGCTCAAGATTAGTAATTGCTAGGGATTTTTCCCTGCTGTTAGGGCAATTTCCATCAATTAAATATGCAAGTTCCTTGACTTTATCGCGAATTAATTGATATCGTTCTGGCTGCCCTTCTTTTGGCGAGTGGTACCTAAAATTATTTTCTAATTGTGGGTTAACATTTGGTTTAAAACCACCGTTTGCTAAGCATTCTGGGCAAAATTCTGTTTCAGATTTGTTATTACAATCTGGAGAAAAGCATTTGTTTTTGTTATCCATTGCATTTTCCTACTTTCTATTTTCGAGTGAGTGACAAATTGCTAAAGTACAAAGCATTAGTGTAAAACAGATACCGCCTGTTTCAGTGAAGCTATTATCTATAAAATTGCCATCTAAAAATGTTACAACAACAAGTACGATGAATATGACCGCAACTTGCAATTGAATGAGCACTTTTGAAAACATAAGTCGCTCCTTCTCTCAATGTATTTACTAGATAAGCCCTAGCAGCTAGATACGTTGAAACTCATTTGGATCACCTTTGCCTTTCTGCTATAGCAGCAATACACATGACAATTAGTAACAGCCACAAAGTAGTCCAACCTGGATGACGATAAAGTAGTTCAATAACTTCAACCATAATCACACCCTCTTTCGTCTTGGTCGCATAAACGTTTTTACATGCCAATGAGAGTCTGCTACAGGGCGTTTAGGCACTTCTGCAATTACCGGCTCTTGTTCTGCAAACATCTCTTGGTTGACATCAGTTGGAAGAGACGTTTTGATTCTTGCTTTAATAAATCTGGAAATTACTAATGCGAAGACACAAAGAATTGAGATGATAATAAAATATCCAATGGCTTCAACCATGTATTTCACCACCTTTTAGGCAAAAATAAAAAAGCCGTATTTCTACGCCTTTTGTAATTTCGTTATAGAGTTTTTGTATGCAGGATTTTATACACAGTTAATCAATAGCTCTATCTGATTACTATTTGTAAGTGTAAGTAAATAAAGGATTTGTTACGCATGTATAAGAATTTGCATACGATTGTTTTTGATACACATTTCAAACGTTGTTATATCAACATTTCGTAGAATACCAAGTTTACATAATTAATTATTATCGGAAGCAATTTATGAATATTTATTCAAAGATACTTTCAAGCTTTTTACTCTCCATATCGTTCAAGCCAATCTTCAAACGTAATGTATGGCACCGTTCTCTTAGGAGGCTTTATCTCATCTTGAGCCTGCTTTAATGACTGAAGATATGTTTTACTAGGTAGCAACTCATCAATACGCTCAGCAATCTTTATTTGATATCCTGGATCTTGATAATCATAAATGCGACTGAACTTTGGATTTCGACCACCAAAAAGAAGGATTATTTTACATCGACAGCCGTAATTCATCGAAGGATCTTTCCACAATTTTGGCCGCTTAGCTCTATCACCAGCATAATGGAAGTATCCTTCTTCATCTGCAAATTGGCTATCTAGTATTCGGTGTGCATGCCTTACCTGCATATCTCTCATTGAGATCCACATCTTTTCAACACCTTCTACCTTGTCTTTGAGAGCATCAAATACTATTTCTTGTACGTAGTTAACCGTGCTATTAAACATCTCCTGAAGACGTTTAATTCCATTGTTTCTGGCTGATTGAGTACGCTTTTTTGCTTGCTTAGAAGTGGCCGAAAAATCTTCTTCTGCTTTCAGGTTATCTTGTGTGTCCATAAAGACGCTATATACATAATCATCTTTATGCTTTTTAAATCTGAGCAGAGTTTCATACTCTGACTCTTTTAAAAATTCTTTAAGTAACCTTTTTCGATTCCTCAATAACCAGTAGATAATAGCAACTGCTGAGCTTGTACCAGCTGCTGCACTTGTGATATTCAGTAACTTACCTTCCTCGTTACTTAGGTACATGTAGATCAGATAGGTATAAAGTAAAAACGTCATATTAAACGTCTCTTCCTGCATCTTTAAGGCTTCTCCTAACAGCTTTTGATACTCTGCTGTAGATATGCCATCAAATTGCTTTACTAATGCCTGTAATCGGCTGTATTTACGATATTCTGATAGGTTGTTTCCATACTTCTCATAAGCTTCTTGTAAACTCTCAACCATTCTACTTTGCAAGCGAGAGTAATGCTTATCAAACGATTTCTCGTATTCTTCAAGTATCTTTTTCAATCTTTCAAAGATTTCTAGTTGGTCCATGTAGCCACCACCTATTCATCTTCATTTGTTTCTTCATTTTTATCTGAATCATCAATGTCCTTACGTTTCAAGTCTTCAAACTCTCCCTGGAACTCGGTCTTCTCTTGTTTCATGGCCTCCAGTTCAGCCTCTACATCATCAATTTGACTGAATAACGACAAGCGTGTACGCTCTGATACCCTGCCTTGTAGTATCGACTGTATCTCTGCCTCTTCCTTCAGGTTTGATGGTAGGTTACGTTTGAAGCCAAACCAAATTTTGAGATAGTCATCGGGGCTACAGATATTCAGTAATGACCATCCAGCACAGAGCAATTTAAACTGATAGGTCAAAGCACTTCGGAAACGTTGCTCTGCTAAGATTGTTTTGAACTCAAGTGCAAAGATTTTGAAGCGCATTGCAATGCCACTGATATTCCCAGCAAAAGCCTCATCGTTGAAATTCACACTCTTTGCAAAACGAGTGATATTTTCATCAAGACGATCTAGTAAATGCTCAATCATCGAATCATTTACATCTTTCGTCAGGTACTTTACATCAGAATCATTACCCCACAGCTCAAGTGCACCTGATTTATTGAGCTCTTGTATGTCCTCATCATCCATACCAATATTCCGCAAAATAAGAATTGCTAAACGAGTAGCTTCTACTTCGCTGTTTGCATCACTCATTGTACGGTCATAGGCATCTACTAGGGCTAGTATTTTAGAAGCTTCACCTTGCAGAGCATCATTGTTCTCGACACCAAATAACGGAGGATTAAGCAAGTAATGCGGTATAACATCTACTAACTCAAAACCACTTGATCCACTTTCAAAAAACCAGGTATTTTCCTTATCATGAAACTCTGCTACTTGCATCTTCATTTTTGTACCATCAGCTTTTATACGTGTTGTCGAGTAGTACTGGATAGAGTAAGAAGGTTCATGCATGTTTTCGTGATACAAGAATATACATTCAGCTGGGTTAACATTCGATACTCGTAACACCTGTTTACCGTTGTCCTCTGACCAGTAAACTAATCTAGCACCATAGCCAGCGATAGATGTCTGTATGCCTGTTGACGTGTCTTTTGCAGGCATGTTCTCACGTATACGCATTTCATCAATTGTAGTAGTGAGTATCTTGAAGTTTAGTGACTCCTTTTCTACTACATAATTAATCGGATGCCCAAGGAAATACCCAACTTTCGTGTCAACCACATCTGCATCAAAGGCATTGTTTAGCTTGTTGTTAATTAGCTGGTCAATACGTTTCATATTTTCACTAGCTATTGGAAGCTCTATGATTGGACGCTTCATAATAGGTACATCTGTTGTGTCATACCTTTTCTGCAACATCTCTACTTCACGCCTAATTGGCTTATGCTCATTGATTATTTGAGCAAGAATAGTCTCGTTGATGCCATGGTCATCTAGGTAAGGTATGTACGCTTTAAAAGCATCCATCTGTTGACGAATTGTTAGTTTCTCATCCATGTTTTCACCTACTTTCTTTTAGCGTTAGCTCCTTTTACATTAGCTACTTCATAATCATCAAGTCCGTACCACATTGCACTAAATGTATGAGGGTCAATATTAAATTCATCTTCAATGATTTCATCTGTTTTAGGATCCTTTTTGAAGGTAAGTTCTTTCAATTCTCGAATCGTGTTCACGCATGCATCTGAGCAAATGATACGCTTGAATCGTTTCATCTTGCGCGTGTTATCAATTCTTCTTAACTTTTTACATGAAAGCATTCTAAAACCTCTTTGTTGATAATATGCAATGGCTTTCGCATCCTCGTTATCAGCTTTAATCAAAACTTTCTTTAACCCTTCTGCTGCTAACTCATCTGCCACAATATCATCAGTTAATCCACGCTTATAGTACTCCCAGTAGATGTATAACCATTTGTTTTCATGATCAACTACCATTCTCAAAATGGCATTGTAAGAATCAACAAACCCAAAGTCCATGCCATTCTTATACAGAGGCTTTCTAATGCGTGCTATTTCATTCATCACTTGGTCATGCGGCTTGGTTTCGAACTGAGGAAGTACTAACACTCCATTAACTCCAAAACGTCCTTTACGAGCAATTCTGTGAAGGTCTGGGTCATACGAAGCCATTTCATCAAGCTGTTCAATGTAACTACCTGGTAAAAACAAATTATCATCAGCTGTTGAATGGTGATAATACGTGTTGTTCACAATGATTGTCCGTAGCTTATATAACTCCTCGTCATCTAAGACAAAATAGTCTTCCAGCTCGTTCTTAAAAAAATGCTTATACACCCAATTTCCTTTTGATACTGGATTGGTAGAGAGAATAATGAACAGGTCTAATGTTGGGTGTCGCAAACGACCAAGTAACTCTTTAAAGCCCGCATACTTAATCTCACTACATTCTTCTAACCAGATGAGAGATATGTTGTTGATGGATTTTAGCTTTTCCGGCTTATCCATACCTCGAAAGATTATCTTTGAGCCATTTGGAAACTTTACAGTCATTGGTGATGAACTTGTCTTTATCTTGCCCGATAGCCCTAAGTCCTCAATAATTTCTGTAAACAAAGAAAACGTACTGTCTCTATGCGTATCGTAAACTTCACGAACGACAAGAGCTGTACGTTTTTCTTGGAGTAGTTTTAAAAGTATCTTAAGTGCTACGTGATACGATTTTGAAGAACCATACCCACCGACCAGGAGTTGAGTTTTACAACGCCAATCGAAAAGGAAGTCTTCAAAATGCGGATTCACTTCTTTTTCAACTGCAAGCGACATTTACTCAACTCCTTATACATTTGCTGTATTTCACATTCATTTTTGGTTTACATAATCGTACTTTTAGGAAGTTGGTACTCTTACAAACCGTTGATATATCAACGTTCTTATAACTTCGCTTTTTATTGATTATGCAAGATTTTATACATTGTTGATTTAACAGGCTTAAAGCCAGTTGCTCAATTTTATTTCCCAACATTTCTTGCATAAACTATTCGCGCTTTTTACCAACAATTTTAATTTCAATCGGTCCATTTTGTTCATCAGAACCAAGCTTATCAATCTCCACTTTCGTTTTATCAATTGCAAGCTGCATCTGTTCAAGTTTTAATCGTCTTTCGTCAGCCTCATCAGCAAGTTTGATGAAATGGTTAATTGAAGTACGTAACTCGCTAATGGCTCTTGATTGAGCCGTTAAGAGCTGTGCTTGACGCTCCCAAGCAAACTGGAACTCATACTCAATTTCTTGAGAGGGGTTTTTACCACCTTGCATCTTCTCTCGCTTCAACTCTTTTATCATTTCGTCTTTTGATTCAACATGCATAATCTTTTGTGCTCGTAAGATTGCAGCATATTGAATTGTGATTTGATCCCACATTAAGTCAGCAGCAGACTTAGCGTTCATTGCTTCGATGATCTCCTGCGTTTCGTCAGGTAGAAACTTTGCGAACAGGCCGTGATCTAGTTTAGGATTGTTCCGACTGGTAAATTGATTCTTCGGGTTGGGGTTGCCTGAACGTTTTCTAGTTGTATTAGATGTAGCATCTTTTTTGGATGGTTGCATCTTTTTCGTTTTGGATGCATCTTTTTTAGTTGCAACCTTCTTCCAACCTTCTCGGCTCTTACGGCTTTTCAGTGTACCCTCTTTTATTCCATGCTTTTCTGCTAGCTCAATTAATGTGATTTTAGAAGTTTCCCACTCTTTTCGTATTACGTCCCAATTTATCATGTCATATACAACTCACTTCCGTTCCTAATTAGGATTTTTTATGTACCTCCCTAGTAGGATTCGAACCCACAATTAACCGACTAGAATTCGGTTGCCTTATCCGTTTGGCTATAGGGAGAAAATTAAAAACCACCCACGCTAATTGCGTGAATGGCTTGTCAGGGCTTTCCTCATTTTTGACGATACTTTACCCCTTCACTAATAAGGGTACTTTGTACGAAGTTTGTACGGGTACATATGTTGCTAAATAACATTCTTAGTCATTTCCTTTATCTTTGAACGTGCAATGTCAATGTGTTCCTGGACTGTACGTTTCTTGATTCCCAGCTCATCTGCAATTTCTTGCATACTTCTAAGGTGCGCTGTATGAAGCAGAAAACAGTTCAATTGTCTTTCCGTCAACGTCATTAGAATTTGCATGACAGCCTTCTTGCGTTCATTGCTAATCTCTTTTGTTGGCTCCACTTGAAGACTTGGGAAAAGGTCCATATTGATAAGGGAACGTCTTGCATAAGCATTCTTTTGCTTAATGGCTCGGCCTGTAAAGTTAGGTCGCTCGCCTAGCTTCATCCATTCAATGGCATAGTCCATGTCCGCAATCATCTCGTTTACAATCTTTAACTCATTTGGATCTGTAATTTTTGGCTTCATTCGCTCAAGGGCTTTTTTGCCACGCTTGTACTCCATGATTAAATCAATCAATGCCAAGCACCTCGCTCATGCGTGCTTTCACAGCTTCCATCAAGGCTTCTTGTTGTTGCTCTTTACCTTGCAGAACGCTCATGACACGCTCGTCTATGCTGTCTTTTAACACAAGATGATGTACGACTACAGTCTCTTTTTGTCCTTGGCGGTGAAGCCTTGCATTGGCTTGCATATACAGTTCTAAGCTCCAATTCAACCCATACCAAACGATTGTATGGCCGCCATCTTGCATGTTTAAACCATGTCCTGCACTTGCCGGATGTGCTAGAAGGATTTCAATTTCACCGTTGTTCCACTTTTCAATCGTACTGGAATCTTCTAATTCCCTAGCTTGCTTGAATTTCTTTTTGATCCGTTCCACATCATGCTTGTAATTATAAAACACCAAAATGGGCTTTCCTTGCGAAGCCTCTACAATTTCCTCTAAGGCATCTAATTTCACGCTATGAATGATTTGTACACCATCTTTATCGTTGTAGGCTGCACCACTAGAAAGCTGTAAAAGCTTATTACTTAATACAGCTGCAGTTGTGGCTACGATGTCACCATCAGAGAATTCTAGTAATGAATCCTTTTCAAGTTTGTCATACAACTCTCGCTCTTTTGGAGAAAGCTTTAACTCAACAATGTTCATGACTGGTTCATGAAGGTCTTTTAAGTAATCCTTTGCTTTCATGGAAAGACAGATATCATCAATCTTGCTGTAGATTTGTTGTTCTGCACCTTCTTGCAGCTCAATGTGATACACACGATAAGGATCCTGCTTAAAATATTTGCTTTTGTATTTTGTAAAAGTCTTTTCAAGCCGTTCACCCATGTCAATCAAGTAAATCTGGGACCACAAGTCAATTAAACTATTAGGTGCTGGTGTTCCAGTTAATCCTACAACTCTTTTCGTTCTAGTTCTTACCTTTCGTAAGGCTCGGAATCGCTTAGAACTTGGATTTTTAAAACTTGATAACTCATCAATGACAATCATGTCAAAGGGCCATGTCTTACCGTTTTCGTAGTAAGATACAAGCCATTCCACATTTTCGCGATTGATCACATAGATATCTGCCTGTTTTTGAAGGGCTTTTCGTCTTTGCTGTTCTGTACCAAGAACCTTGCTTATTTTCAAATGTCTTAGGTGTTCCCATTTTGCAACTTCACGTGACCAAGTATCTTCTGCAACACGTTTTGGCGCAATTACTAACACCTTCTCAACATCAAAGTAATCATTTTTTAATTCATCAACAGCTGTAAGTGTTGATACAGTTTTCCCCAAGCCCATATCTAGTAATAATGCATAAGCTGGGTTTTCAATAATCTTCTCAATTGCAACCTTCTGGTATGCATGGGGTATAAACTTTGTCATAGTTCTTCCCTCAATTCTGCAATCAGTTTATCAACCTCTGGTTTCGTTGTCAAAACATACGTTCGGCATTGAAGGCTTTTTAAAACGGTCTGCATTCGCACTTGAAGTGCTGACAGCCGTCCTTTGTTTCCATTCTTCAATTCTGCGAAGATGACCTCTCCTCCTGGTAAGATTAAAAGTCGATCTGGTACTCCTTTATTTCCCGGGCTTACAAATTTAAGACATAGCCCTCCGAATTTTTCAATTTCAAGTTTCAAATAGTTTTCAATTTGCGATTCTCTCATGTCTAATTTTTACCTCCAAGTTAAATGGTAAACAAGGGCAACAATCTCACATACGCGTATAGAGTACTATTGATTTAGGCGTATTAGGTATAATTTATATATGTTATATATACCTAATATATAAAATACATCTCAATAGATATTAATTGTTTACTTTGTTTACCTTTATATATAAAAGCAGTAACCGCAAGGGTTTAGGCTATCGAGAAACGGCAACAAACACTGTTTACCCTTGTTGCCTTTGTTTACCCACTTTAACGATTTAAAGCGTTCTACTTTGTTGTCGTTTTCCTACTTTGTTGCCGTTATTTATAGACTTTGTTTACCCTGTATTTTGGTAAAACTGTTACTTTTCAACACGTACAAATGCTCGCTGTGTGCCGTATTCTGCACCAAATTTCAAAGTAGATTTGTGAGGTTTCCAACCCGGTAAAGTTGCCAAGATTGAATTTATTTCCCGAGATTCATGCATTGGAAACGACCCTCTATCCTTCCCTAAACACTCGCACCAAATTTCTAATGCACACACTTTTTCACGTAAACGAACACCTGATTTTTGCGCTGCAAGGGCTTCATTTTCTTCTAAAAGCTCCTCTTCTTCATCAGTGAGATCATCGGAAAAATCATGATCTCTCATAGCTAACTTGCGGTCATTTATCGATTTTTTATACCAATCTGCTGTAATTGGTTTCTCTAAAAAGCTAAGAATCTGTCCTGCATACGTCGATTCAACTGTATGGGCTAACTGCATATTAAGTGCCTCGGCCGCCATCGCCTCATCCAAGTATAAAGGCGAACCACTTTTATACAGATGCACTGCCTCAGCCCAAATCTGGTCAATCTCTTGACGTCCTTTCTCGCTATCAAGATCTTTCCATTTTCGTTTACTATTCGGTTGCACTTCTACAGGTAAAAACCGGCGGTTACCTGTGCGATCTCGTAAAAATTCATGCTCATTTGTTGTACCAATAAAGATGCATTGACGTGGAAATTCTTCAGGTCGTTTTCCATATGCAACCCTGTATCGATCCACTTGCTTCGATAAGAATTGTTTAATTGTTTCAACTTCACTTTTCTTCGTTGCAGCCAGCTCGCCCATCTCCATAATCCATACACCATGCAAGCTTTCATACGCTTCTTTTCCGTGGATGGAAGTTAAGCTATCACTGAACCATTTACCCCCAAGCATGTTAAACAGCATGGATTTTCCAAGCCCTTGTGGTCCCACCAGTGTTAACATAAAGTCATATTTGCAACCTGGTTCAAAGATGCGTGCAACTGCTGCAACCAATGTCATGCGCGTAACAGTACGTACATACTCCGTATCAGCAGCACCCAAAAAGTCAATCAGCAACGTATCAACACGGTTTACTCCGTCCCACTCTAAAGCCCCTAAGTAATCGCGCACAGGATGGAACGTATTCGCACGTTGCACCCCACCTAATGCATCCGCAATCTTAGAGTTGCCAGTGATGGACCACACCATATCTAAATAGTTGCGTAGATCCTCATCATCACCGTTTGTCCAACCAATTGATTTTTCTCTCTTACGCCAAGGCAAGTCTCTTAGAATTTCTGGTTGTCTACTAAACTCGTTGAAGGCAAAGCATCCTTTTAAATGCGGATCATTCTCCAAAATCAACTTGAGGTTTTTGGCTGTGACTTCAAGCTCACCAGCTTTATTAATATCGAATTTTGCCTTCCACAGCCCATCATCCTGAATCTTTTCTTCGCTGTCGAGTTCTGCATCATCCTCAAGGTCAAAGTCCTCTGCCGCGCTTTTAATACGTTCATCCGCGAGCATCATTTTCACTTTATCAAGTGTACGGACTTTATCGTTCATCGCTTTTGCTGAAGGTAATCGATTAACTGGCGTACCTTCTTTTGCATCCTCATCTAAATCATTAAATAGATGCAACCGTACCAAATCAAAAGCGTTCACCAGCTGTTCACTTACAGGATCCGTACCGTGATGGGAATAGGCAAAAACATCATCATAGAGTACTAGCCCACCTGTTGTGGAGCCTCCGTTGAATGTGTAACGACCATCACCGGCTTCGGAGTACACATCTGATAAAAACGTTTCAATAGCTTCAGTAATGGAGTACGTACGACAGAACGCACCAACCATGCCTGGTTTCGTTAATGGGTCACCTTGCTTGTCAGCCATCTTTTTTCGGCTTTCTCGTTGACGAGAAGACTCCGGCCATTCAGCTGGATCACGCCAATCGTTGTACATCTTTAATATCTCAGCCGGATCCAACCAAGCTGCATCCTGGTAATCGAAAACATACTCACCATCGCTAGCAGTAGACGGCCAATACATTAAACGGTGTGGCTGATAGGTCGTATCATCGAAGTAATCAATACCAAAAATATCAGCTAGCTTTTTCGCAACGGCTACATATTCCTCTGCTGATACTGGACGAGATAACGGAATAATCAAGCGTATACGTGGCTTTTTAGACGTATGCTTATGGGTACTGTAAATGGCACAGGCGTTATCAAAGAACGCTGTCACCCCATCCCAGAAGTCACCCTGGATGAAGTCGGCATCTAAGGTAATCAGTTGACGCCAAGCTACGCTATCAGCCTTTCTTCGACCACCTTTTAAGCTCCCTCCCACAAAGCCCCCTACGTCTTTAATGGACCCTTGCTCGTCCTTTGAGAGCTTCATATACTCTGCAAGAGATTCTTTTGTACGTACAGTTGTAGAAAGCTTTTTAAGGAAGTCACTGTACGACATTTCTGTGTTCTTCCAAGCTGTTGACTTACGTGATGTTGCTGTTGCAATCGTCAGCATGCCATCATGCTGTATTGCAATCACTTTGGGTTTATCTGCTGACTGCTGCATGTGATTCAATCCTTTCTGAAAAATATTAGTGTCTTATTTGGAAACAATTAGTATAATATAACTAATTATTGTAAGGATGGTGGCCTATATATGGAAATAAGTACTTTCGAAGATTTATATTTAAAACTTTCACTCTACAAACCTATTCAATTAAACGAAGAAAAGGATGAAGACGTAGTTAAGCTATTTTCTTATTGTGATAATTTACAGTTTGATTGCTATTGCCCTGAGTGTTCAAAAGAGTCTACTTTTCTTATGGTTAAAAATGAATACTATATACAGCCATCAATTGGTTCAGCAATGAGGACTGAATCAACAACTTTCCTTTTTGATAGGTTATATAGATTTGGTATCCCTAAAACTCAAATATTCAGTTGCCAAAGAAATCAAAATCATATTTTCACGTATAACTTTTATTTTAAAGATAAGCAGTTAATAAAAACTGGGCAGTATCCTTCAATGGCAGATATTGAAATCCCAAGTATCCAAAAGTATAAGAATTTACTTAAGAGAGATTATAGTGACTTTTCAAAGGCAATAGGACTACATTCACACGGTGTAGGTGCTGGATCGTTTGTTTACCTAAGACGTATATTTGAAAATCTCATTGAAGAAATTCACCAAGAGTATTTACAATCTGATCATTGGGACGACGATTTGTATCAACGCTCAAGAATGGATGATAAGATAAAACTCCTTCAAGACAAACTTCCTGAAGTTCTAGTAGAGAATAGAGCCATCTACGGGATTATGAGCAAAGGGATTCATGAATTAAGTGAAGATGAATGTTTGGCCTTATTCCCTGATGTTAAGCTCGGAATTGAATTAATTCTCGATGAAAAACTTTATGAGCAAGAAAAACAGTCAAAAAGAAAATCATTTAGTAGTTTTGTATCTACTACAGTCGCTGAATTAAAGTCATAATTCCTATCTTTCTGTAAAAATAGTATTGATTTACCAACAAAAAGTAATATAATTAAGTTGTAATATCATTTTATTTTAAGGGGGTTGAGCTTCGGCTTAAATCCTACCCTCTTTAAAGGGTGAAACCCATGGAGATTAACTTAACTAGAGTGGATGGTTCATCCTACTCGATAAAGTTATCCCCAGCAATAGTATTTATACTGTTGTACTTACTGTTCGGTCTTTAGACCGTTCAGTTTTTTTTATTTTTTTAATTCTTCTTTACCTCTTTGTGAATGTCACTTAGAGCATGAAACGTATTTTGTTTAGCAGCTGTCATTAGTTCAAAAACTTGATGTGGTGTGTACCCTTCATCTTCAACTAGCCTCGCCATACCAGCTACAATCATTTGTAATCCTATGCTTGAATCTAAATTCAGCTTAAATTCTTGAGTGTTCATCATTTCTTAACCTCCTAGTTGAATGGAAAATTCATTTAAAACTTACAGGAAAAAAGGAGCTTTATTTTGTGTTA
Source organism: Lysinibacillus sp. FSL K6-1151 (assembly GCF_038630755.1). Lineage (NCBI taxonomy): Bacteria > Bacillati > Bacillota > Bacilli > Caryophanales > Bacillaceae > Lysinibacillus > Lysinibacillus sp. FSL K6-1151. Next base: position 2,242,205 of record NZ_CP152040.1, on the reverse strand, counting down.
AGTATTTTTTATTGGGCATTAATCAGTATTCTTACTTTATTTACAGTTACAAAAATTAGAAATCAAAAAACTCGTAAAGATAAGGTTAACGAAGGAGACTTTATACTAAACGCTCTTATAAAAGTACTAAAAATAATAGAGGGCATAATAGTTTCAATGGTTTTTATTTTAATGAAAATACTCCTGCCAATATTAGTGAGTATTTTTCTTTACATAGTTATATTTATATCTTCAGGCTGCATGATTGTAGTTATTATTAAATTATTCAATCTTAAAGATATTAAAATTCCAATTGAAGCATTCGGATATGCAACGATTACTCTTACATCAATCGTTTATGCCCACGTGAACAGATTTAAAATACTATATATGAATTTATTAAAAGGAATAAAAATGTTTTATAGCATTCCATTTGCAGATTATGCATTTGAAGATGAAGCATCAAAAATCTCGAAAGACCTTTTAAGACAACACGTGTATATCTTATTAGCAATTTTGTACTTCGGGTTTAACTTTCTAAATTTTTTAGCCATAATCGATAAAGATCATTTTTCATCTATAACCGAATCGCTACTTACATTTGTCATCCTGGACACTATTATTGTTATAAATCGAGACTTTAAGAAAAAAAATAATAGTTCCAGTTAAATACGAAGAGCAAAATTAATAGAGATAAAAATAGCTCCGAAAGACAGTTTTCAGCCATTAAGCTCATCTCCCTTCCAATCCTGCAAGCTCGTACGGCTATACATTTGTGTATATTTAAAGGCTGTACGAGCTGATAATGCTTCAGCTTTCCAGTAAGAAGATTGTTTTGCTAAATGCTCATTTACTACTTCCAAAGCATCAATGTACTCTTGCTCGTACACCATATCCCCATTCTCATGACGTTCGATTATAGCTTCAGCTTGTTTCAAGTCCACTAGCTTCACTCTCCTCTAAAGACTTTTTCAAAGCCATCAGGTACACCATACTATCTGCATGTTCTTCTAGAGCATGTTGGCACCATTCAACTGGTGTGAGATTATCTGCACGTACTGAATCACCATACTTGCGGATACCTTTATTTGTTTGGATTACAAACAGCTGCTGAATATCTGCTAAAATGCTATTTGACTGTTGAGCTTCATAAGCAGCAAGTTTCGCTTCGAGTTGTACAATCAAATGTGTTTGAGACTGAATAAGTTCTCGAAAATAGTCATTATTGTATTGTTCTTCATCTCCTGTTGGTGTCTTTATTTCTAGTTTTTTCTTCAACCACGCTTTCAATTGGTCAAGCATTCATTTCACCATCCATAGTCATTTTCAATATAAGCTCGTATTGATCGTCACTAACAACCAATCTCACATTATCTTTAAAGCGTTGTAGAAACAGATTAGAACGCTTTTCATTTTCCCTTTGACGTTCTTGCTTCATCAGCCTTTGAAGCTCCGATATACGTACATTTTTATGTTTTAGTTCATTACGAACTTCAGCACGTAGCTTTTCGCGGCGCTTAAATTCTTCATAAGACTCGATGCCTTCATTACCGTAGCCCTTGTAAGAACGAGTACGGTAATGTGTTAATTCAACATCCATCTGTACAAGTTTTTCTCGAAGCCGTTTAACATCTAATAGCAAGTTGTCGTATTCCTTCTGGTACATGGCTTCAACTCCTTTTTATCAACCGGCGGTTTACAAAGATATCAATGAAACCTAATAATCATTGTTTTGTCTATCGATGTTCTCCTGGTGCTTTTTCAAATAAGCTGCCTCTACTTCTGTCCATGTGAAACCAAGCATTTCAACTAGGCCAACATACAAGTTAAAAGTTTCCTCATAAGTGAACTTACTCTCTGCATCTTTATCAATAGCTACCGACTGAATAAGCGCCTTATACTGACCTGTAATAGATTGGTTTGTCATTGCTTTAACAGCTGCAATCTGCCAACCAAGTGCAATCCCACGTGCTAAGATTAAATGTAGGACATCAACAGTTTCTTCGAGTAGCTTTTCACGATCAACGTTTTTGTTTAGCTTCCAATACTTGAATCCTTGCCACTCATTAGCTGATTCAGCCAACTCTACTAAAATGGAAAGCTGTTGTTCATCCAGGTAATCGTGAATGGAAATACCATGTTTCCTGGCAATAAAGTTTTCAAGCTCAGCTTGTTTAGCGTATAAGGATTGTAGACGGTTACCCCATAACTGTTCATTTAGTGAAGCATTTTCAGTTTTTAAAGATTCAATAAATGACATAGCATCTTTTAGGTGTACCTTAATATCATTTAGTTCTTTTTCAAGAATGGACACGCGATCATTATCAACCTTATGAGCACTAACTTCTTTTTCGCGAAGTGCTGGAGTATCCTCCTCCTTTTTAGTAGCCGCATTCCCATAAGCACCAATAAGACCGTTTTCTTTTTTGAACTTATAGAACTTATTGCTTTCAATACCTAGCTGTTTACGAATTGCACTATCTGTTAACCCTTGTGCTTTCAATCGATGATACGTTTCAGTTGTTAACTGTTTACTCATTTTTCCACCTACAATTTTAACATTTTTAATTTGTTTTCTTGGTACTGGCTGACCTCTTAGAATTCTCATTTTGTTTAGATTTACTGTCAACTTATCGCCAAGCTTTCTAAATTCACTTAGGGTTGGACAACCTTCACAAGATTTATTGCCAGCCTTAGAACTATGAATCTCGCAACCCTTACATTTTGTTTCAGTCAGGTTTGTTACAGATCTTAATAATTGTAATCTTTCCTGTACAACTTCCTCCAGGTTCATAAAGCCACCTACTTTCTAGCTGTAATAAGCCATTTCTTCAAGCTCTATAGCTTTTAAACGATTTTTACTACGAACGATTTCAGTAGCATCATTATCTTTTAATGCTTGAGATAAACTAGCAAGCTCGTAATCTTGTTCCAGTGACAACATGTGGCGGTATTGACGTTCAATATCTACTTTGCGAATGATTTTAACAATCTGTCTCATAAACTCAGTCCTCCCATTATTGAATAATAATCTATCAAACTCTTACCTATTCTGTTAAAAACATTCAAAATATTTTATAATAAAATAATTATTACAATTAGGAGTGAACAAATTGAATATTTATTTATCTGAAACCGAGTATGCAGTAAGTAGTTTAATTGACTTAATTCGCAATGAAGAAATAGCCCTAGAAAAGCTATCATCTTCGCTTAGTTTACTAATAAAGCAACAACCATATTTATATAATGACTTTTTGAGTAAGGACTTAGATCCTGATGATAACTTTAATGAACATCACACAATGCATGCTTTTTCAAAACAAGCGGCTAATACTGTTAGCATCAAAAATACTGAAGTAGAAATAGAAAAGTTGAAGGCATCGATTTCTTCTAAGGAAGAATCAATAAAGGCATTATCAGGCGCTCTTTTACAAATAGCTAAACAAGGTATTAGTATTGTTCATGGTAAGTTAGATCCGTGTCCCGATGGTAGATACATTAATAATGAGCCCATTAAAAACATTATTTGGCAGGCTAGAAATCAATCATTACACTATGAAGAAGGCTCCCATAGAGCTGCAGTAACAAATTGTTTTGCAAATTTAGGTATAACACTAAATGGCGATAACTTAGCTAAAGAAATAATAGATTTACTAGGTTGGACTACATATCAAAATTACAAAACTGATCTTATATCCCTTTTAGGTTGATAAAATTTCAATACTCCATCCTTACAAGGTGGAGTTTTCTATTATTAAAGTATTTAATATTCAAACTTAACGATTGCATCAAAGATCGGATAAATTTGTTGCGGAACAACAGCATTTCCTAAAGCTATTAATCTACTTTTGTCCAATTCTCTGGAAAACCCATCATCCACTCCACAAATGCCGGGTTTGGGTACTGACCAATGTAGCTCGGAAACTTTTCTCCAATACTCCCAGGTAAGACTTTGCCATGCTTGCCACTGGCTTCTGAAGGTGCTAATGGCCGAATCTTTTTGTACGCTTGACTGGCTGCAGGTGTTCCTAGCAATGATAAAGACACGGTCTCTTTGATGTGGCGCTCCAACGGCTTGAGCCGGTAATACAATACATTCGACTTCGTAGTTTTCAGATTCCAAATCGTTGATAACATCTGATAGTCCGTTGTTAACGTGTCCAAATACGTTTTCTCCAACAAACCAATCAGCTTCGACTTCTTTAATGACTCTGAACACTTCATCCCATAAAATATCTTTCGTCTTCTTCCCCTTGTTGATCTCCTGCGAGTGAATATGGTTGGCATGGGTATCCTGCGGAAACAATTCTAATAGAGTCAACATCTATACCTCTTTCCATTAATGATTGTCTAGTTATTGTTTTTATATCTGAAAATAATGGTGTATTTGGCCAATGCTTTTTAAGAACCTTTTGGCAAAATTCTTCTATATCACAATGAGCAACCGTTTTTATTCCAGCCCATTCAGCAGCTAAAGAAATTCCTCCAATACCTGAACAAAGATCAAGCATGTTCCATCCCAAAATCATTACCTACCTTTGCTAACAGCTCTTTTAACTGACCAGATAAAGCTAGGAATTTATAACGGTCACCAGCATCAATTGCCATATCGATTGCAAATTTTAGATTAGCAATTTTAGCATTTAGCACTGCCCTGTTCATTTCAACTTTTGTTGCATCAAAACTAATTCGGTTATATGCATTAACTAAATCTGTCACCTTGTAGTTACTACTGATTTGTACATCCATAGCCATAATGATTTCCCTCCTAATCTTTTTTATAAAATGGTGTTTCAAAACCGTCAGCTTCTAACGGTAACCCTTCAGCCCAGCTGATTGGTTGTCCCATAATCTCTTCTATAGTCACTATCGTATCTACCTCTGACTCCATAACAGCCTCATCGTGAATGTGCATGACAATTAGATATCCTTCTTTGTCCAGGCGTAACATGGACATTGCTAAGCAGTCTCTGGCAATCGCTTGAACCGCGTTCTCGGTAAGTTTCCCACCGTATGTGGACTGCTCACACCAAGCTTTTGTAGTACCATCAACACCCCAAAATACAATCTCCTGTTTACCTTCAAACTTTTGATGATCTCGTAATTTAGCATTGTAGTAGCAAAGTCTACGACCACTCGGTAATTGCATCATTAGTGACCCGTGATGCATGAAGAATTTCATACCCTTATTGAATGTAATGACTTCAGTTGGATTCTCGATAGCACGCATAGCAGCAGCTTCAATATCCCACCAAAGCTTTTTGATTTTAGGATTGGCCTTACGCCAGGCATCAACCAGTGGCTTCAACTCTGATTGAGGTATGCCCATATCAAGTGCACCCATTGAGATAAGTGCATTTTCTCCACCTTGGTATCCTAGCGCTAGCTCAGCCACTTTACCTTTTTGACGTAGAGGAGAACCTTTATCTATTGTTTCTATTGGAACACTAAACATTTGTGCTGCCGAAGCCTCATAAATCTTACCGTGTGTATTAAACACTTCTAAGCGCCATTTCTCACCAGCTAGCCATGCAATCACACGAGCTTCAATAGCAGAGAAGTCACTTACTGCAAAAATCTTACCTTTTCTTGGCACAAAGGCTGTTCGAATAAGTTGTGATAGAACAAAAGGTACCTGGTCATATAATAAGTCGAGAGTCTCTAAGTCAGAATTTTCAACTATTTCCCGAGCAATATGAAGATCAGCTATTTTGTTCTGCGGTAGATTCTGTACCTGTACTAAACGCCCAGCCCACCTGCCAGTACGACTAGCACCGTAAAACTGTAGTAAACCTCTTACTCGACCATCAGCACATACAGCTGCTTTCATCGTGACAAACTTAGCAGTGCTTGTTTTTGATAACTCTTGTCTAATTTCAAGCATGGTGCGTATGTCACCATCTGTTTTATCGATGTGCTTTTTCACAGTATCTTTTGTAAGGTTCGGTAGCTCCAAGCCTTGTTCTTTGAACCAAGCTTGTAATTTACTAGGGCTGTTCGGGTTCTCAAGTCCTGTTATCTCCTGTCCAACTTTCATTAATGTAGACTTGTAGGCCTCATCTATTGCCAGGGCTCCATCTACTACATTCATATCCAGTAGGACACCACGGTCATTAATCGCTTGGTCCAAGTGATACAGTGCCATCTCAAAACGGTCAGATTTACTTCCAAGGTTAAGATACTTGTCCACTGCATTTCCGACAGCTTTTTCTGTTTCTACGTCTTGTCGACAATAATCAACAAAAGCATTCCACTTTTCTAAATCATCTTCAGGCATATTCCTCGTTCGCTTGTCCTTTTTAGTCGGCTTACGAGGTTTAGAGAAGAAATTAATCAGATGTGTACCCGCACTGTCTTTTTGTTCATCTAGCTCCAAAGCAAGAGCAGCACTTTTTAAAGTTGCTGGTAGCCCTGCCTTCATGGCATCGACCATTGTACAGCGCCACTGTTTAGGATCTAAGAATCCGAGTTCTGTAAAACTTTTGAACATCTCAATAGGTTCATAGTTTCGTTTAAGATAAGAACTTAATGCGATACGTTCGAATTGTGCATTGAAGGCTTTCTTTAACACCTTTGGATTATCTAAAGCTTCAATTATTTCAGGTGGAATAGTTTCACCTCTTGCAAGCTCAACTGTAATTGTTGGTTGCCCATCAACTGAATAAGCGAAGATGAGTATTTCAAAGTCAGGTGCTTCACAATATTTGTAGACACCAACTTTTTTAATGTCGTAACTTGAATAGGTTTCAATATCGATATTGAGTGTTTTCATTCACAATCACCTAATGCTTGTCGTGCAATTTCTCCACCATCTCCATCAATTGGATAGCACTCTGTTTTTTCGCCTCCTATATAAGCTGTTACAGGCTCATAAGTTACTGGATCTGCATAAAACTCAAGTGCTTCTCGTAATCGTTGATTTTCTCCCTCTACTTTCAACAACCTTTCAATGTCAATTTCGTAAAACACTTCTCGATTGAATTTTGTAGCACCTGTGATTTTTACAAATGGCTCTAATAATTTGCTATTCAGAGTGGCTACCCATTGCTTTGCATAAGCTAATTGCTTATCTGGTTTTAAGTAGTTATAAAAATTTGATTGTCTTCTTGATTGATGAAAACTACCCTTCATTTAATTCACCTGCCAATGCTAGACGCGCGATTTCAATAACCTCTGTTTCGAATTTTGCAAGATCAAAGGTGTTATAATCTAAAATCTCAGTTAGTGCTTGGCGTAGGCGCTTATTTTCTTCAACTAACCCTTTTGCCTGATTGGATACCACTGCTGCACCTTTTAACACTTCACGTAACCTCTCAACCTCTGCAACAAGAGCTGGCACATCTTCTCGAGAGTGAGTTACAAACTTTGCATCTTCGATACCCATCAAGCAAGCTGGAAGATCGTAGTTTTCATCTACACTAGCTGCATTAAATCGCCCTTCATATCGAGATTCTTCAACTAGCCACGGTCCAGGTGTAGCCTTCGCCACACGTTCTTTAATGGTATTCAAGTATTCTTGACTCATCCCATTCAATTGTTTATTGTTTACTCTTTCCATAAAACCCCTCCTCTACAGCTTTCCAGAAGTCCTCCACACTAGCCCATAACCTAAACTCATACTTGCTACTTTTATGCTTGCTTGTCATTGTATTGGTATGAAAACGACGTTCGTGTAAGTGATTCAATGGCCTAGCATAGATGCCGCCTTTTTCAATTCGAGTAATAATGTGTTCAGTAATGTAAGGCTTGGATTGTTCTACAGTGTTTCGGACTGACACCCAGACACGTTGATTGACTTCAAACTTTGGTTTCATTTTTGGCACCTTCTTTCGCTTCTACAGCAGCAAGGTAAGCTTTTACATATTCGGATTCAGTAATTTCTTCTAAGTAATCCAAAGCCCCAAATCTAAATTCAGCATCAGATTTGATGTACATAGTATCTAGCCCATTTAAGCGCTCAAGTGTTTCACCTTGGCGTCTCATAATGCCAAAAGAAAAGTTAACTAATCTTTCAGGTTCTATCGCTTTTAGATTAGCTTCCTCAATAAGCTTGTCGTAAAATCCAATGATCTGTTTTCCTAGCTTGCTATTTTTCTTTGGCGTACCTTTTTGAGTGAATGCTTTTAGTTGTTCTCCCTTAAGAACATCTACATCATGATAGTAATATTCAGTGGAAATGCTGTATTGGTCACACTCAGGTAAATCGAATTCATTACGAACAGCTTGAGTAATCTCTAATAACTTCTTTTCAGCTTCACGTGCAGCAAGAATGGCTTTGTAATACTTGCTGTCTGGCTTAACTCTATAGAACTTCATTAGCTCAACTCCTTTATGGATTTAAAGGGTTCTTCCTTCCCTTCGTTACACCTAAAAGTTTGTATTTCTTCCTATTAAATAGGTATTTTAGGTATAAAGAAGGGAAGGCCTAAATATAGACCTTCCTTATTCAGTTAATCAAGCAACGCTTCGATTTCACATTGTTCTTTTAACTGTTTGTGGCGTTTTAACCTCACAAGTTGAACAATGTATTTTATATCGTTAACTTCTGTTTGATCTACATATCTTTTGAATCGAGCAACGGTGTAGCCAGTTGCCGTCTCAACAACAACTAGGTTGTTTTCGTTAAGAGTCTCAATATACGTTTTATAGTGATACTCTTTTTCTCCAAAACCAGTGGCACTGAGACTGCTAGGGAAATTAACAACAGCTATTTTCATAATTGATTAGTCCAGTAGATCTTCATCTTCATTAAAATCGTTGTCCACTTCATCAGCGAAGTCAGATTCAGCAGATGCACCACCAGCTAGACGTTCACCGTCACGCGTTTTGAATAAGTTTTGTAATCCAGCAGCAATGCCTCGGTTGCCGTTAGCATTGAATGGATAGAAGTTCACTGATACTTTGCCATAGCAACCACTATAGAACTCGTCCTCATCTGTGATTTCAACAACAGCACCTACACCTTTTTTCACAATGCCCGGCTTGTTTTTAGATGTAGCATTGAAGAAGTAGTGCCCTGCATAAGTTTCATCATCTGGACGCTCTTCATCACCATCACGTAAAGGTGTTTTAAGGTTGCCTGGAATCTTACCGTTCCATTTTGCTTTACCTTCTTGCTTAGCAGCTTCAATTGCTTCATTGATTTTTTTGATTGTATCTGTATCCGATTTTGGAATAAGGACAGCTACGGAATACTTAGGCTCATTTCCCTCAATTGCTTTTGGTTCCCATACATTTGCATAACTCATGCGAGCCTCATTAGTAATTACTTTTGTACCTTCACGTTTTGCCATTTTAAATTCCTCCAATGTTGTTTTTGATTTTGATTATTGTGGTTCACGTAAATCTAATTTGAACTTGCTATTTAGGTAAGGTTCAAGCTTTACTGCTTGGGCTGTGTCAATATCAACCTCGATTACAGAAACAAGGTGTTGATTTTCATTGTTAGTAACGCTACTTAGTAGTGCGAGAGCTGAGCTTTTTGAGTTTGCTAAGCTTGTATGCTCTGGTTCTATAAATTCACTAGTATCTTTAGTAGTAATAAGATAACGCTTCATTTGTTCACCACCTCTCAAGTAGTCATATCTATGGCCTTGTCAGTTAAACGAATAGTACGAGGTTTAAATTGTTCCATCTCGATATAACCTTTTTCAACTAGGCTTGTTAAATGCCTTTGTACGGTTGATACAGAAGAGAGGTTAACACCATCTGCAATTTCTCGGACTGTAGGTGCGTACGTATTTTGTTGTCTAAAATCGTTAATGAACTGAATGATTTGTTTTTTACGATCACCTAGTCCTCTTACTGTTGTGTTCATCTGTGTCACCTCTCTTTTTATCAACCGTTGGTTTCATTTATAAACCAGTGGTTTCGTTTTTAACTTAGTAACTCATCGTCAAAATCATTAGCAGCTGATTCAGCTGATTGAATAGCAGGTCGTTTATCATCTTCAGTAACAAGTACTGGTTTACCAGGAGGCTTAATGACTACACCCTCTAAAATCTCAGCAAATGCTTTTTTGCCGACTTTCTTTTCAAGATTTGTGATTGTTTCAAGTTTTCGCGGAGCATATAAGTCGTCCTCGCCCACTCCACCTTTTTCAAGCAGCAGGTTTATGGCTTTTGCTTCATCTGTGATAACTCGATTACTTCTTCCCTCTACTAGTTTAAATCCTTCATAACTAGTACCGTTAAGTGCTTGTTCCAAAGCGTAGGCTTTAATGTCTTTACACCATTTTTCAATATCATCGACTACGAATAAGATCTCTGCTAGTTCATCATCTGACAATGTTGCAGGTTCTGGTGTTTTTACCTCTAAGGATCCGTCATCTGCAAATTCAGCTTTGGCCGTTTCTAATGCTTCATCAGCTCTTGCCCTGCAAGTCGATTTGATTTTGCAGAACCTACAGTGTTCTCCAGGTTCATAATCTCCATCACCGTTATCAGCCATTTCGGCTTTTGGTTTCACTACTTCATTGGCCCACTTATATAAATCTTCAGCTGACACTTCAAAAGTAGATATGCTGTCTAGCCTTGGCTGTACAATGGTCATTCGTACTTCCTGAATGTCGTAGAGAACATCATGAGCAGCGATTGCGCCTAGTGCATATAACTTTAGCTGTGGATTTTCATAGGCATCTACTGCTACGCCTTTGCCATATTTTAAATCGATGATCTCTAACACACCATCTCGTACGATAAGAACGTCCCCTGTACCAAATCCTTCAGGTACCCACTGGCTAAAGTCTAATCGTTGTTCAATTAGTACAAGTGCATCTGGTGTTTCGAGTCTTGCAGCATTCACACGTTCCATAACAAAGTCAGTATAGACTTCTACCATGTCTTCCATCTCTGGACCGTAATACTGCTTTTCCTTTTTGAACTTGTTAATACGTCTAGTTGCCTGAGCTTTCGTAATGGTGCCAAGCTCTCTTTCTAAAATAATCTCACTATACTCATGAGCCTGTGTACCTTCTTCAGCGAATGGGCTTTCTTGTTCAGTTATCCCTTGATTTGACAGCTCCTGCATGTACAGCCCTTCTGCTCTTGCAGAAGGTGTACATGTCAGCCAACGTTTAGATCCCGAAGCACTTAATAATGCATGGGTACGTTCACTATGACTAGTCATTATTCTTCACCTACAGCTTGTTTAATGGCTGCTAATAATTCAGGGAATTTAGCTTCTGGAACAGAAGTAAGCTTTGGTGCATCAAAAGAAGTAAGAATATCTTTGAATTCAGCTTGACGGCCATTAGACGTTAACTTTTTAGCTTCAGCGCGAACCATTTCTATCGTAATACCATGGTCTTCACTGCTGCCTTGATTAGCAGTTTTCTCTGCATCTTCTTGAGCTTCATCAACAACTGATGTATTTGATGCCTGCTCTTTAGCTTTTTCTATACGAGCTTGTTTTTCAGCTTGGATACGGTCGTATTCAGCTTTTGAGATTTCTACCAAGCCTTGTTTAAGATGTGATGCTAATTCTTCACCTTTATTTACTTCAAGAACAGCTCCTGATTCTTCATGGAATAAATACGTACGTTTAGTAGCCTTTGTTGAATCAACTACTGATTTATTTTCAGACTTAGTGGCAGTCGTAGTATTCGTTAGCTCAACTGCATCACTCACTTTCATATCCTGAGAAGGTGTTCCTAGCGCATTTAGGAATGCACTTACCAAACTAATAATTTGTGGATCTGCTTTTATGACATGAGTAACTTCAATTTTCATTTTCAATTTCGCTCCTTTTGTGCTACAATAGCACTGAATCATTGGTGTGATTTGTTGTCATCGTTAACTGTTCCAGCAGTTAACGATTTTTTACGTTCGTGGACCGTTGCGCCTAATACCTCAATGAAATAATCCTCCATTGAATCCAGATGGATCGACTTGTTGTTAACTACGAAGTATACATCTCCCACTTCAATAACCTTTCCAAACATATCTGTTGGTGGATTCATACACTCACCTACTTCCCAAAGATTAGTTCAATATCAGACTTTCTAGCTTTACGAGCCTTTAACCTAATATCCGATTCACTGTAAGTTGCTGACCGGATCATATCACTTGTTAATCGCTGTTCTTCAACGAGTTCTGCAATGCCCTGAGTATTCAAATCCTTTTGAGGCACTTCCAGTTCTTCAGCAAGTTCCTTTTTATTCAGAATTGATTTTGTAACACTGCCAACTGTCAGTACATAAGGGATGTCATTCTTGTAAGCTAGAACTTTGCCATGCTTTTGAATGTGATCAAATAATTTACCTTCAAGGTTATCTTGCTGATCTTTCAAGTTAGCTCGCTGACGTTTGATGTCTTCGATTTTCTGATATAAACCGTTAGCTTCGGAATGTTGAATTTGTGTGTTAATTTGTAAATCATTCATAAGCTTGTCCTCCTATTCAGTTTTAAGGTGCAGGTACTACTTTAACTTGCCCAGTATATCGATGCACTAACTCCCACTCATCTGTTGTGCATTTAGAGATAAGCCAGTTCTCGCTATTTACGTTCATTGATGCTAAATACTTACGCTGAGCGACTGTGAGACGTTTAGGATTTTTCATAAACTATCACCCTTTTAAGAGATTAATAGCAGCTTGTACAACTCGTTTTTGCTCATCAAGTGTTAGTTCACTAAGAAGCTTTTCTAATTTAACTTGTGTACGAATTTTATTTTCACTAACTGGCTCATATTTACGAAGAATAAGATTACTACCTTCCGTGAAGATTTCTAGTGAATCCTTTTCCTCGATACCAAGGTTACGACGGATTTCTTTTGGAATTACAATACGTCCAAGCTCATCAACTTTACGAGTTATTCCTGTAGCTTTCATGAGATGTTTCCCCCTTCAATTATTGTTAATAGTTCTTTAAATTTTGAAGCATAAAAATGAGGCTGCGTCTCTTTAGGGCTTTTAGGATTGAGAAGATTCTTTCCATACTTTAAGCCTAGAGAAGTTAATGATTTGAATTGTTTAGTTCCACCCTTTGAGCTAGGTCGTTCCTTGATCTCTAATAAGCCTTTCTGGATCAATAAAGTATTAGCTTTAGCAGCAGTCAAATTTGCACCATGCTCTTTTAACAACACGGTAATTGATTGAGTTACCTCTTCCTCAACATAAGCTGGCAGATGAGTTGTAGGTACCCCATGTGTTTTGTGTACAGCTTCTAGCATCTTGATCTTTGAAGTTTCATCTACCCTAAGTATTTCAGATGCATATTGAACACCTAACAATTGCATATCGAATTGCTCTTTGGAAGAGCTTTTCTGGCTAGAGTTATACTGGCCAGTTTTACGCAACTCAGGTAACACTTCTATTGCTAGCCAATCTTGAAATTGCTCTGCTACCTCATTTGATGCCTTGAAAGCAAGTTTATAAACCAGCGGTTCCGGTATTAAATCACCTTTTTGTATTTCTGCCACGTGTGGCAGAAGATGTCCGATGTAATCATTTACTCTTGACCATCTAACGTTCTCATAAACAATATTGTTTTTAGTAGTCTTAGAGACTATTCCTAGACATTTTGCGACTTGTTCAACATCAAAGAGCACTACATCGCCATCCAACACTACTCCAACCTCAAATACATGATTACTGAAAACCTTCAAATCTCGCACTAGCATTCTCCTCTCGGGATTAATATTATGTGTAAGGTGTTTCTAGTCCATTCCCTTACGAGCTATTGATAGCTCTGCGATGTCTGGCATCGCTTTGGAGTCTTAATTGAAAAAATACATAAGGTATTAAGAAACCAAAGCGAGAACAGAGTCTCGCAATCTATTTAACTGATTTTAGATTCTAGTGATCTTTTAAGATATCTGTGTTGATCTGGGTTAGTTTGCCTAAGCATGTATCCCCCAACCATAGATTCTACAGCATCCAGAGCCACACTATCATGTGTAGCGATAGCTTTGAGTAGCTCCTGCTTGTGTGGGAGTATTGCTGCTGTGGTATTGATAATCTCTTGTTTTGTTAAAATTTTAGATACGAATTGAACGAATTTTGTCATTTATACACCTAACTTTCGAATAGTATGCTAAATATAGGTTTTAAATCATTAATACTATGCTTTATCTCTCTAAAATTAATTAAATAAATACATAATTTTACTTGAACCTAAACGCACGTTTATGTTAGGATATAAACAACTGAGAGTTGTATTTTAAAAACAACGTTTAGGTCATATATTGACTATAATCTACGCTGATTCTTTTGATGTTGCCGCATCAATTAAATCAGTTGTTTCTTTCCAAAGTTTGCGGATGGTCTTTTTACCCTCCCCCCATTCTTGTAATAGTCTTATTGCAGCATTTGGGTTAACTTTGGAAAGCTCACTTAGTTTAACTGGTAAGTACGCATAAATTCGAACTAATTCTTTAAATTGCATGGTGGTTTTAAACCCCCTTTATTTTTAAACCCTAATACAACTTTTAGCTGTTAAGCTATTAAAATTAATTATTCATACAACTAACAGAAGTCATATTTTCTATAAAAAAAATTCAATCGGAACTTCAAAAAGTTCAGCTAATTTCTTGGCTCTCTTTAATGTTGGAGATCTAATGCCCTGTTCCCAGGCGCAAATAGTTTGCTGACTAGTACCAACTCTTTTTGCAAGATCATATTGAGTCCAATTATTAGCTAGTCTTAATGATTTTAAATTATCCCTTTTGTTAGTATCCATTACATCACCTCTTATCGTTAACACCCAAAAGTTGTTTTGTTAATTTACAATCTAACAGCTTTTAGATGTTAATGCAACAATTTTATATCATAAAATTTCATTTTTTTTAATATAAGTCAGATAAAGTGCGATAAATCAATAATTTGAAAGGCGGAATTTTAATGTTCTTTTTCTTCTTTTTCGACGAAGAGTATAAAAACTTTGGTTCATTTTTAAAAACAATGCGTTCAAAAATAGATCTCACACAAGCACAATTAGCTGAAAAACTGGGTGTATCTCAGCAAACAATAAACAGTTGGGAAAACAATAAAAAGTTTCCCTCAGTGAAATTAATTCCTGATTATGCAAAAATTTTAGGTGTGGATGAAGACGTATTCTTTAAAATTCGTAACGATGCTGTAATTGCAAAGGATTCCCCAGATGATGTATCTACTCATCATTATCCTGAGGAAAAAAGAGATTATCAACCAGACTTTGTTTTTCATAAAGATGGTAAGCCTGTAATTGTTGAAGTAAAAAATTCTTTAAGTTCGATTGATGGTGCTCCTCTTACTGAAGAGGAGTTAGAAAAAGCAAAAGAATATATTCGAGCTCTACGTATTATGAAAAACCAAAATACAGATAATAAATAATCAAATGGAGGTGCTTTTATGAATGCTAAAAATTCTAGTACTCGAAAACAGTTTAGTACTATCCTTGCTGATTATTTATCCAACCTTCGCCATAACAAAAAGTTATCTCTAGCTGATGTTGCATCCCAGACAGACATGACCCCACAGGTGATTGGTCTTTACGAGAAAGGTAAACGAATCCCTTCTGTTGACGCCATGTCCAAGTTAGCTAAGTTCTACAATGTAGATAATGAGAGTGCTCTAAAAGTAAGAGAAGATGCTATCATTGATACTACTCAAATATTGGGGGAGGATACACCCCCTGCTATTAAAAATGAGTATGCGATGTTGAGTTTAAGAAACCAACAAATCACCATTGATGGTAAGCCTCTCACTTCTGAAGAACTAGAGAAAGCAACTGAATTTATAAAAGCATTGCGTCAAAAACAGAACAAGTTTTCATAAAAACAGAACATACATTCCCTTATTTATGCCATAATAGTACCATAGGGAACAGATGTTTGTAAAGAGCTCCCAGATGCAATTTCAGAATATTTTTTTGAAAGGTTGTGTAACTTTTGACAGTAAAAGAATTGAAATCAGCTAAAGTAATACGTGTAGCCATTTACATACGTGTATCCACAAAGTTACAAGAAGATCGATATAGTCTAAGCGCCCAAACAGTTGAATTGACTAGATATGCTATTCAACAAGGTTGGGAGATAGTCGAAGTTTTTAGGGATGTAGACAGTGGAACTAAACTAGATAAAGATGGTCTTAAGTCCCTTTTAGATTGTGTTGAAAATGGTCAGGTTGACATTGTTCTCTGTATTGAACAAGACCGGCTATCTCGACTAGATACCGTAAAATGGGAATATTTAAAAGGTGTTCTACGGGAAAATAATGTGAAGATCGCTGAACCTGGTCGGATTTCAGATTTATCGAATGCTGATGATGAGTTCTTTTCAGATCTAAAAAATCTCTTAGCTCAGAGATCAAGACGCGAGTTACTAAGTAAAATGGGCCGAGGTCTTCGTCAATATACTCGCGAAGGTAATGTTTGGGGAAAACAACCTGAAGAGTACCTTTATGATCCATACAGTAAAACAATCTCTATAAATCACGATCGAGCTTGGATCATCCCTCTCATCGATCGTTTATATCTTGAAGAAAAAATGGGATTACAAAAGATCGCCACACATTTAAACAGTTTAAGTAAAACTGCAAAAGATAGAAATTGGACAGCAGTTCAAGTTCGAAACAAATTAAGAAACCCAGCATATCATGGTCAATTAAAAAAGACTTTCGCTAATGGAGAAACAATCACAGAAGATAACATCTATCCCCCACTTAGAACAACTGAAACTTATAACAAAATACAAGACATGTTAGATAAACGTCATTCAAAAATTGGTACTGGTGAGGCGCACTTTTTAAAATCGATCGAAATACGGTGTGCTGATTGTGGGAACATTTTAAGTGTCAGAAAAGGCAGTTATGTTGATGGTGAGTACAAACACTATCTTCGTCACTCTAATAATTACGTAACCCCCTGCCCTAGTATCCCTAGTGTTAACACTGACAGAGTCCGCGTGCCATTGCTATCATTCGTCAAAAAGTTTTTGACTGGTGAAGATTCTGTAAAAAACTATTTTGATTTGGATTTTGAAGATGATGGAAAGTTAAGGAATCTGGAAGCAGAGACAAATAGAATCGAACAAAATATAAAAGAGAACAACGGAAAGATAGATAAGCTTTTAGGTCTATACTTGAGTGGAAAGTGGTCTGAAGAAGTCCTTGATAAAAATAAACAAAAAATTGAAAACGAAAATGAAATGCTGAATGAATTACTTGAGATTAACAACAAAAAGATTGAACTTATCAAGAAAAATCAACTTTCTTATGAATCACTATTTAAAAATACTGCTTTATACGCTGGAGCACTGGTTTTAGGTGGTATTGAGTTTGGACATTTTGAGGAAGAAGATTTACAAGATATCATAGGTGAGTTGTTCGAAAAAGCTGTATACCATGATGAAACTGAAACTCTGAATGTAAGAATGAGAGTTTCTCCAGAAGGTATACCTTGGGATATACCAATCAAATTAGATCCTCCAAATGCTCAACAGGAAGCTGAAAAACTAGAACAGCAACGAGCACGTTACAACCTAACCCAAGATCTAATAAATGCACAAGGTCGAAAGATATCTTTCACAGAGCTAGTTAAGTTATCCCCTTTAGGTGCTAAAACGCTTCGGAGAGACGAGAAAAGGTTCGGTCCATATAAAAACCTCCATCTTGGAAAAGGGAGCTCAGAACGTAAGGAAATGCTTGTTAAAGAGATTAGTAAAATGCTAAGTGCTCAGCCAGATTTAGGCGCTAGGAAAATCGCCAAAGAGCTGTCAATGAGTGAGAAGACAGTATTGAAATATATCAAAGAGTTTAATTTACGTTAATACACCCTTCGATGTCATTACGATAAACTTTTATAAAGATTAAGTCCCTGCTCTATATGGTGCCGCTTAGTATTTCCATGGGTGTTACCATATTAGTAGGCTTTGAAATTGGTGCTGGTCGCATGCGGGATGCTCGTATTTATAGTTATCTATGTGTCGGCACAGCCATTTTATTTAGTTTTATTTCTGCTTGTATCTTATTTATTTTACGTGAGCCTGTAGCTCATATGTATTCAACAGATCCTATAGTACTTGAGTATGCTGTACAATTTTTAGTTTATGCAGCCATTTTTCAGCTCTCGGATGCGATTCAAGCACCCGTACAAGGGGCATTACGTGGCTATAAGGATGTTATGATCACATTTATGATGGCAATTATCTCGTATTGGATCATTGGCTTGCCCGTGGGCTATATCCTTGCTACGCATACTGATTTTGGTCCATTTGGATATTGGATTGGACTTGTTGCTGGTTTAACAATGGGCGCAATCACCCTGCTTATCCGTCTGCTAATTGTTCAAAAAAGAGTTACCGTCTAACGACAAAAAATCGCTTTTCTCCCTCTTGAGAAAGGCGATTTTTTAGCGTAATACACCTGTACGAATGATTTTCACTTGAACAGACGGCACGAGCTGTAAGGATGTATATTCCGTATGCCAGTCGTCCTTAAACATCTTCGGGTGATAGGCACGAATATAGCGACCAATTCCTAATGTATCAGACTTTTGATTTTGAAGTATACGTAAGACCTCCTCAAACTCCGCCTGCAAATGCTTTTGAATCAATTGTTGAACATCCTTAAAAATGGTTTCTTTATACAAATGATCTTGGGCGAATTCTTCAATTCCGACCTCGAGTTGGTAATCCATCGTTATTCGTCTCAGTTCCTCATCCACTATCCATTTACGCTTCACATGGATAACATCTGCCGTAATCGGCATTTCTTTCCCGTCATGCTTCCACATATAACTCATACGTGCTTGCTTATTAGTTTGATTCATTAAAATTAGCATGATGAGGGATTGTTTTGGCGTTAATACTGTGCCCGTAAAGGTTTGACCTGAAAATAAAGCTAAACCAGCCGCAACAACGTGCTTTTTATCCTCACCTAGCCGAATATACGGTAGCGTGATATCGATTGTTTGTTCAAATAACATCGAGCCAATCGTTTGTAAATCTAATTTCGGAAAAAAGGTATTTTCCTCTGTACTTTCGATAAAGCGTTCATAATAAACGCCTGCGCTTCCAGCTAAATCCTTCGTTAAGTCGACGTATGGTTTGACATCCCCTTCTGTTATCGCCACTTTGATGGATATCGGATTTTGAGGATCGCGAAAATAAATATCCAAGATATCATAAATGGGCTCTCTCACTGTTTGATCCGCTATTAGGAGCGTTGATAGCTCCGATAGATCAAGCGTTTGCTCGACTTTCAAATTGGCGTTATTGCGTACATCTTTCGGTGAAATCCCTTCCGCTTCAATCACTTCATTTTGCTGTGCTGTTGTATTCGGATAAGCATAATAGCCTTTGTACTCCCCAACATAGCCTTCCACACCAACGAGTGTTACGACAGACGCATTTTTATAAAGACGTTCATCCCAACATCCCGCTAAAAGCACTATAGATAAGATGATTATACTCCCTTTACGATACACGTTTTCCCCTCCATTTATTCCAACAGATAATGATGAGCGGTAGTAGAAAAGTAAAAAAGAATAATACATAGTGCAAAGAATTTTTAATAAACTCAATGCGCTGAAATTGCATCATAAAGAGCGGTAGTATTGCCAGTAAAAGATGGTAGATAATAATACTCCATTGCGGATGCTTCCTTTTTTTTGAAAGATACAGCACTCGAAAGGACAGACCAAAAATCATGACCGTGACAATAGACCATGATAGCCAAATATAGACGAAGAAAATATCAAGTCGTTTAACAAATGTCACTTCCTGTGATTTTAAAATATACATAATCGGCTCTGGGATCAACTTGATTTCATCTAAGGCAAAGAACATTTGCGTAAAAAGCACGGAAATCAAATAAAATACAAAAATGACCAGTTGGTAGATGAATAAAGGCCGCCCTTTCACCTGTGTATCTTGTTTTAGAAATGGTCGATAAAGAAGGTACATTTCAATGCCAAAAAAAGCATAGGTACTATGAATCAAGCCCCCCATGATTTGTCTCATATGATTCCATTCAATAGGAAATAGATTACTCCATGTTAAATCGGGAATCGCCAGCATTAAAAAAAGCACAAAAAGGAAAATGATTGGTATGAGCATGACACCGATGTTAATGACCGTTTCTGGTCTTACTAGGTTGGCATACAAGGATAGTGCGACAATCAGTACAACAACGAGCCATTCAGGGGTTTGTGGTAATACCCATGTGGCCAAAACATATCCCATATAGGTAATCAGTACAGCCGCTAATAAAATCCAATAAAGCTGATAGACCCAGCGAAAAAATCGATTTAAATAAAAGTAGGCATAATAGCGTTCAAACAGGAGCAACAGACCATAATGAATGACACTTGCTAAAATAAAAACGAGCCAAGCATTATGTTGACTGTAAATGATTAAAGGGGTTTGGAAGGCAATATAGACGACACCTGTTTGAATAATAAATAGTACTAAAAAAAATTGAGCCTTAGATAGCGAAAACTTCATGGCGTATCCTCATTTTTTAGCTGTTCATCCTCTGGTGGGTCAAAGGAAGTAACTTGCACAGTCGGTTTAATGAATGGCCAGCGTAAAAAAATTTTATACACCGCTTTTGGCTGAAAAGGTACGATGGGTGAAAAATACGGCTGTTTAATAGAAGTTAAACTGATTAGATGAATGAGTAAAATAACAACCCCTATGACAATCCCTAAAAACCCAAACAATGAGGCTAGGACCATAAACGGAAAGCGTAACATACGTATGGTACTATTCAATTCAACGGATGGAACGACATAGCTTGAAATAGCCGTTAAGGCAACGACAATGACCATTAAATTAGACACTAACCCTGCATTAACGATGGCATCTCCTATTACTAGCCCCCCAACGATTCCAATTGTTTGCCCTACAGATTGCGGCAAACGTATACTCGATTCTCGAATAAGCTCCATAATAATTTCAAGAATGAGCGCTTCGATTAGTGGTCGATAAGGGATTTCATTCACATCGTTTTTCACTTGATTACTTAGTTCTAGTGGCAGTACCTCAAAATGAAAGCTAACTACTGCAATATAAAAAGCTGGTAAAAAAACCGCGGTTATAAACGACAGTAAGCGGACGATTTTATAAAAGGAGCCAACAACAACCCGACCATTATAATCATCGGGTGTTTGATAGAAAGAGAAAAAGGTCACGGGACCAATTAAGGCAGATGGTGAAATATTTGTCATGACCACGACCTTGCCCTCCACTAAATTGGCTACTACACGATCTGGATGCTCTGTATTTAACAATTGTGGAAAGGGCGATAACACCGAATCCTCTAACGCATCGCTTAATTGACCAATACTATAAAAATAGTCGATCTGAATCGCTGCAATCCGCTTTTCAACCTCCTGTAAGGTCTCAGGCTGTATGACCCCATCCATATACAGATAATAGGCCTTTGTTTTCGTTTGATGGCCAATCGAAAAAGATTTTACGACAAGTGCGGGATTATTCACTCGCTTTCGTATCAAAGCTAAATTGGTGTCTGCACGCTCAATCAAGCCCTCATGCGAGCCTCGAAGAATATGTTCGTTGATCGGCTCTTCGAGATTTCGACGCACCTCATTTATGATGCTAAGTGTCAGCATCTCTCCCCTTTCAGGCAATATCACGATCGTTTCCCCTTGACAGACTCTTTCAATCGCTTGCGGTAAGGAAAAATCTTGCAATGTCGTAATTAACGTTTCACTCCAAAAAGGTTTATCTGTATCTAAACGGGCATAAATGGTATCCAGTACTTTTTGTACTTCCTTCGCGTCAACTAGAGAAGCGTAAAAGCATAAAATAGCCGTATCCCCTTCATGCCAATCTACTTGTCTGACTGTCAAATCCGAGGAATGGTAGAATGCTTTTTGTAGGCTTTTCATCATATACTCCACTTTATCCATAAAACGCCCCCCTCTATTGGAGAGTATAAACATTTTTCGCCATTTTCAAACGCTTGCATAGTGGGATTCATAGCCATAAAAAAGATGCCCGTTAAAACAGAGGGGCATCTTTAAATGGATTATTTTTTAAAATAAGCTTCAATATCTTCATAGATAAAGGGCGTCCCCTCTATTTTTTCATGCTGATTATGCAAAGCTGTCATACGATTGATGATAGGCGCTAATTTCCCTTCATTTTCCTGCGTTAGATTGAAGGCTACTCCGTATGAATAGATTTGATACTTTTCCTCTAATGTCCATCTAAATGTACCTTCTATAGTAAATGACTGGTTCATCAACACAAAGTTAAATTGAAACTTCATCGTTTGATTGATTGGTAGCTTCAGTGTAGAGCGAATCTTCATTCCCCCTAAGCTAATATTTTCAATCACGATTGGCGTATGACCGATAGCAAGCTTTTGCTGGTTCATTTCAATAATGGTCATAGAGCCCTTCACATAGGCTGGGAAATGAAAGCGAAAATACTTGCGACGCTCCACAGCTGGCTTGTGATGGACAATTGCTTTCGGCGGTTCTAAGAAGCCTTTAGCTAGCATTTTTTCAAAAGCCTTCGCAGGAACTGCTTTTGAATAGATGCTTCCTTGTAGATAATGACATTCATGCTGCTTTAAAAAAATATATTGATCATAGCTTTCGACCCCTTTTGCCACTACTTGAATACCTAGCATTTTTGCTAAATAGATCGTTGTTGAGATAAGCCCATTTTCAATAGGATGATCATGGCGAATTTGCCGAATAAACGCCTCATAGATATGAAGCGTTGTTGGCTGAAACGTGCGCAATGATTCTAACGATGAATAGCCTGTTCCAAAATCACCAATAGCAATTTTGACACCAAGTTCTTGCAATTCCTTTAATACCGTCATAACACTTGCGCTATTTTTTAAAATGGTCCTTTCTGTAATTTCTAATTGTAAATAGTGAGCAGGGATTTCATTGAGCTGCAATTGCTCCTGAAGAAATGGGACAAAGCCCCTTTTCATCAAACGAATAGGTGAAATTTTGATGTTAATCGTACGCAGTACATGCCCATCTTGCTTCCATTTCCGCAAGAAAGCACATGCTTTTTTAATGACCCAATCTGTAATAATATGGATCATATGATTTTCTTCCGCTAAAGGGATAAATTCACCAGGTGACACAAGCCCCCATTCTTTATGATGCCAACGAATTAACGCCTCTGCCCCATAAATATTGCCTTTTTGTGGCTCTACCAATGGCTGAAAATATAGCTCAAATTCTTCATTTAACATCGCTTGACGCATATCACGATCTAGCACATATTGCTTATAGGAAGTAATATCTTCTGTAAAGGCATAAATATGAAAGCGATTGCGCCCTTGTTGCTTCGCATAGCACAAAGCAGAGTAAGCATTTTCTAATAAGATATTTCTCTTTCTACCTTCCTCAGGATAAAAAACAATGCCAATGCTAGCAGAGAGATGCAATTGATAGTCTTTAATCGTCAGAGCGGTATCAAAGATTTTCAGTAAACGATTAGCCAATGCGTAAATATGCTGTTTACTCACATATTTTTTCATTACCAAAATAAAATGCTGATGGTCTAGGCGTGCCAAGTAACTAGTATCATCGAGAAGCTTGGCAAAATGCTGGGTCACCACTCGAAGAAGCTCATCACCGATTTGTGAACCTAATGCATTATTTAGCACATGAAAACGATTAATGGAAATATAGAGAAGGGCAAATGGCTCGCCTGCCGAACAGAGCGTGTCCACTTTATCATGCAAGCTCAATTGATTTGGTAAGCCTGTCAATTCATCATAGTACACTAAATAATTGAGCTTCTTTTCTCGTTCAACCTCCTTTGTAATATCCGTTACTAAGCCAAAAATTTGATTTACTTTTCCCTTCTCATCGAGTCTCGGTACAATTTGCTCAAGCAACCATTTTGTTTGGTTTTCACCTGTAAAAATACGATAAATCACTTGGTAGCTCTTGCCGATAGCAAGATAATCGGTGTACGCTAGTACCTCCTCGCGATGTGCAGGGTGAATCATGTTAATCCATACTTCGGCGTCTTCGTAAAGCTTCGCTAGTGGAATGCCTAAAATCCCCTCTAGCCCTTTTGAGGCAAAAAGCATTGTTCCCCGAATGGAATCTCGCATCCAAATCCCCGCATCTAAATGATTAAAAATATAATGATAGTTGGCGAGTGTATCATTTAATGCCTGCTCAAGCAGTTTAAAAGCTGTCTGATCCTTTACAACCCCAACCATCTTAAAGGGCTTATTATCCTTCCAAGTTACTTCTGCCGCTGCTTGTACATAACGTAAATCATGAGTTTCACCATGGTATATTCGAAATTCACTATTCAAGTTGATGCCTTTTCGGGCATTGTTAAATGCATCGTAGGTCTTTTCATGGTCATCTGGATGGATGAATTGGAAAGCTCGATCAATACCGTCGTTTTCTGAACGGCTAAAGCCAAAAATTTGATAAAAATTATCGGAGCAATACAGCTTGTCATGCTGAATAAAGTATTCCCAGCTCCCTACTGCGGCAATATGCTGAGCATAATTTAAATGCTTTTCATGAAGCAATAATTGATGCTTCATCGCAGAATAGGTAGACATATCTTCAATAATTAAATAAAGCCCCTCTGCCTGATCCTCACCATTTTTAATCGGTATAAATGTTAGTACAAGGCTTAGCTGTTGACCTTGATGCTGTAGCCTTTCTATATCAATTTTGACCGATTTCCCCCGCAATGTTTGGTTGAATGCTCTTTTTAGCCGCTTATAATCAGGGACCGTCAAAATTCGCTTAAAATCCTCTGCATGGCTTGGTCGATAGTGTAATAGTTGATAGAGTGCCTCTTGATTTACATAAATAATTTCTCCATCCGCTGCAAAGACAATCATCATATCAGGGTGATACTTCGCAAAGGACATGGCATATGAGAATAAACGATGATCTTGAACTGTAGCCAGCGCTATCGCCTGTGTACTTTCTTCTCTTGCAAAAAATTGCTTTAATAAATTCGGCTTTTTCATCAACCTCACCCTTCCCTACTTTTTACCTACTACTAATTTAGTAATTCCCCAAAAACATAGTTTAAAAACTATCATTTTGATGGTTAGACGATAAAATTTAAAAGTTGGACGATAAAGGTTGATGTATGAGTGATGAAGCCTGTGATTTGCTCAATAATTAAACAGTCCATTAGCATTTAACTTTTGCAAATAAAAAAAGATACCCGATAAACCATTAGAGACTTATCGGGTATCTTTTGTGTAAGCAGTGATTATTTTTGAATAAATTGTTGTGTCCAGTAGTTACCTGATTTCACGTAACCTACACCGATGTGCGTAAATTTACCATTTAAAATGTTCGCACGGTGACCTGGTGAGTCCATCCACGCTTGTACTACTTCTTGTGGTGAACGTTGACCTTGAGCAATGTTTTCTCCAGCACCTTTATAAGTGATGCCTAAAGCTTTCATACGATCAAATGGTGAACCGAATGTTGGACTTGTATGTGAGAAATACTTGTTTGTTTGCATATCTTGTGATTTTTCACGAGCTGCAGCCATTAATTTCGCATCTGTTTGAAGTGGTGATAAACCAGCTTTTGTACGCTCAGCGTTTGTTAATTTTACTACTTCCTGTTCAAATGCGTTCACATCTGAAGTTGTTGTTGATGGTGTTGAAGTAGCTGGTGGTGTTGCTGGTTTTTCGTTTTGTGATGATTGATTATTATTTGGCGTTGGTTGTGTATTATTATTTGTTGTTGGCACCTCTTTAGATGGTGTAGATGCCTGTGGTAATTTGATATTCCACTTATGATTGTTTGACCATTTATAATAATAAACTTTACAGTTCGTTGATTGCTGTACAGAATCCCCTTCTGTTGTATTAGCAGCAGCTGAAGCTATTTGAATTGGAGCTGCTAAAAGAATTGTTGCACAAATTGCAGTGAGTGTTTTTTTCATGTTTGCAATTCCTCCTTCTCTGCAACTAATCGTAAAGGATGATTTTCATAAAAATCTTACCAACATTTGCTAACGTCTCCAACGAAGAAAGAAATGCGCGAAAAATCGCGTTTTTTTTGCACTATTTTTTACTAGTTTTCGCCAATCTATGAAATACTTACGTTTGAAAGAGGGTTGACACCCCTCTTAAACTCGTTACTATTTTCGAAAATACGCATCTAAAATGAATAAAAAATGATGGTTTTATGCACTAGATTCTCAGCCTATTTTCTTACCTTCAATTATGGAATAGACCTAGAGATAGCTAGTGTCGCGTGTTTATTGCTATTCAATATTACAGTTGTGTTACAAAGGCATTACAATTCATTTACATAAAAATAAAATAACCTGCGTAAAGCTACATATGACGTACATATGCAACATTTCGCAGATTATCAAATTTATTCATTGTCCCCCAATGATAGGTAAAGAACTGACATTTTCTCCAATAATGACAAGTTTTGCTGGCATTTTGATATACTCAGGGAGCCATTGGACCATTCCATAAGCATATTGAAACAGCATCGGATTTTTAATGCCCTCAATCGGCACATAGCCCTTCATACGATAAATCGTTTCTGGTAATGTACGAATCCAATCTTCAAATTGCTCCTGTGTAAATTCGCTATCTGTGAATTCCACTAAGCGTGAGCCAAGCTGCATGGAGGCTATTGGCGCTTTGACAATGTCAGCTTTATCAACCTGTGCCGTTGCCTTTAAGCCTTCAAGTAAGTGAAGTGGGACTCGCCCATTCGTTGTTTGCAAAATAAAGGCATGTGGATTTAAGCCTTGGAGTTCGTAGACCACTTGTCCTTGCTCTGCCTCTGTTAATAAATCTGTTTTATTTGCTAATAATAAGTGCGCATGTCGAATTTGCTCCATAAATAAAGAGCGTACTTGCGGTGTTAACGTATCACGGTGCAGCCAGAGCTTGGAATCAGCCACTGTGATAATGCCTTTGACATTTAACTGATCTGCAAAAAGTGGTGAATACACAGCATCTAATGCTTCCACAGGATGAGCAGCTCCCGTTGTTTCAATAATTAATACATCAAAATCACTATCTAATAGAAGAGATTGAATTTGTGCCTCCGTTTTTTCAGCACCTGAACAGCAAATACAGCCCTCCAGCATCTCCTTCAGCGGGATATCTTTCTCCACTGCCTGTGAGTCAAATGGCAGCTTTCCTAGCTCATTCATAATAACGGCAGGCTTTAGATTCTTTTCTTTTAATTGGCGAATGACATCTGTAAGCATGGATGTTTTGCCACTCCCTAAAAAGCCACTAAATAGGTATACATCTTTCATCATTTTTCCTCCTATAAAAAAAGCTGTCGCAAATGCCGTGAAAGACGACCGTTGCGACAGCTACATTGTTAGTTTGTTGTGTCCTCTGTTTTTTCGGCTGTTCCTGAAAGAAGCTCTTTCGCTTTTAATAACTGAGGATCATCGGCTTTCATTTTTGCACGTAAAGCATCCATTAACGCATACGTTGTATTGCCTGTTAAAATACCTGTTTCTTCAAGGTTATTCGCTGCTTGTAGTTTTTCTACAGCACGTGCAGTATTGTCATCGAAAATACCATCTATTTCACCAGGCTCATACCCTAGCACTTGAAGCATCTCCTCCGCTGCTTTTACAGAGTCCGACTGTAAGCCTGTCTTCATTTCTAAAGAGGCATTCAAGTAAGGTAAAGTAGCATACGATGGATAACCAACTTTGACATCAGGTTCAATGCCTTTTTCGTTAATCCAGTTCCCATTCGGTGTTAACCATTTACCTGTTGTAAATTTCAGATTAGAGCCGTCTTTTAATGGTGTTACATTTTGGACAGTCCCTTTACCGAAGGATGTTTCACCTACAACTTTGGCACCTACAGATTCTTTTAATGCACCTGCTAAAATCTCAGAGGCAGAGGCACTACCACTATCGACAAGTACTGTAATTGGTAGGTTATATTTTTTACCTGCAATGGCATTAGTAATCTGAGGCTCTGCATCTTTTTCTTGTACCTGAACAATCGCTTTTCCTTCTGGTACAAAGAAATTAGAAATATCGACAGCAGCCGTTAAATAGCCACCAGGATTTTGACGTAAATCTAAAACAATGCCTTTCATTCCTTTGCCTTCATACTCAGCAAGGATTTTTTCAAGCTCTTTCGTTGTTTGTTCACTAAATGATGTAATTTGAATATGGGCAATATTGCCATCGAGCATTTCCCCATAAACTGTTTCTACTGGGATTTCATCACGAACAATGGTCATGTGAATAGCCTCTGTGTTTTCGCCGCGTTTCACCGTTAATTTCACTGGTGTTCCTTTCTCACCGCGAATTAAAGCAACCGCTTCTGTTGCACTCAAGCCTTGAATGCTTTTCCCATCAACCGTTAAGATGATATCTTTTGGTAATAAGCCTGCCTTTTCTGCAGGAGAATTTTTGATAGGTGACACAACTGTAATATAACCATTACGCTCTTGGATTTCCGCTCCAATTCCTTGGAAGCTAGAAGATAAACCAGAATTAAATTGATCTGCTTCTTCCTTTACCATGAAGTCAGAATAAGGATCGCCTAATGCATCGAACATACCATTAATAGCACCATCGACTACTTTTTCATCATCAATATCTTGGTAATAGTTATTTTTCAGTAAATCAAATGCTTCATATAATTTTGTAAATTCCTCACGTTCAGTCGGAACTTTCACTTCTACTACTTTCTTATCACCAAACGTTAACGCAAAAATCGTTAACCCTGCCGTAATAAGGATTGTAAAGAACATTAGCATGATAAATTTAAACGGTTTCAGTTGTATAAATTGTCCTGCCGGCTTTACTTCTGCTGGAGTCGGCTCCTGCTGCTGTTCTGTACTTTCATTTTTCTGTTCATCCATCTTGATTGTCACCACTCTCATATACACTAACTTGTTGTCACACTACTACCATCTTAACAGGTTATCCAGAAGACGAAAAGAAAAAGACTGCCAAAACTTCATGACAAACCTTAACCTATCATGCTTCATCCTATCTAGCATCCTAGCACCTATTTACTCATCATACTGTTAAGTTTAGGTATATAATGGTACTGCCTTTTAATTTTACTCATTTCCTAGTTGCAGTCAACCAAAAACTCAAAGAATCATAGAAATGCTATAAGAATATAACGTACAAGTGACGAAAAAAGTTGCAGCTCCTTAGCAACTATTCATTCTTTTTCACCTTTTTTATAGACCATATGAACAGTTAATCGACGGAAGGAAAGCAGTTGCCCTTTATATACGACTGAAAAATTACCATACAGTGTAGGCGCTTTTTCCATTAGCTCATCTCTTGAAGCTCGATCAACTTAGGCTACAATCCTAACTTTCGTGCAGCCATTTGAATGTTTCCGTCGCAACGTCTACATAGGAAGATTGAAAGTTTGCTAATCGCTCCTGCCCATTCTCTCTAGCAACGCACTATCCATTTCAACAAGCTCTACATTTGCCATGCTATTTTCCTCCAATAATTTTGCTGAGCTAACATTACCATTTTAGCGAATCATTCAAATGCCTCGTGAATCGCCTTTTCCATTGTTGTCGCATATGATGCAAGTAATGACAATTGTAAGGAGGCAGGAAAATGGGAAGAAATAATAAACAGAACCAGAACAATGATTCAATGGATATTTATATTGCAAAGTTAGCCTATATCGGCACAGCCATTTCAACTTTAGGGGATGGCATTCAGACCATCGCAGCTGGTCTAGCCCTAGAGGCACTACAAAATGCGAAGAACGATTCTTCTCCAACAAATAATGGTGATCAAACAGCCAAAGTCGATAACATGCAGAAACAAATCGATTATTTAATTGCTGAACTAAAGCAAATCAAAAAAATGTTAAAATAACCTTTACATAAAGAGTAGTGTGGAAGCCAAATACCTACCACACTACTGTTTTTTTATCTTCTGATGAGTCCTTTGTAGTTCCATCAATTCAGAAACCGTCACAAACTGGTAGCCCTGCTTTTCAAGCTCTGGCAAGATTTGCTCCAATGCTTTGACGGTTTGGGCTCGGTTTCCGCCACCATCATGAAACAGCACGATATTGCCAGCCTTTACGCCTTTTAAAACCGTATTAACGATGCGATTGACCCCAGGATTCTTCCAATCGAGCGTATCCAAATGCCAAGACCACATAACGACTTTATAGCCTTTTTTGGCAATCGCCTCTATCATGGCATCGGTATATTGCCCTTCAACGGGGCGAAATAAGGTTGGCTGATAGCCCGTAATTCCTGCAATTACCTCATCTGTTTGTTGAATTTCCTTCATTAAATTAGGTACATTTGTTTTTAAAGGGTGTGTAAAGGTATGATTGGCCAATTCATGCCCTTCTTCATACATTCTTGCTATCAATTCAGGATTTTTTTCTGCATTTTGACCAACAATAAAAAAAGTAGCTTTCGCATTGTATTTCTCTAATACATCAAGAACATCCGCTGTATAGGTACGATGTGGACCATCATCAAACGTTAAGGCAATGATTTTTTCCTCTGTTTGGATTTCCCAAAGAATTTGTCCTGCTTCTTCATAATACTTTCTCCCTTTATTTTCAGAAGAACTTACTTTGACATAAAAAAACGACACCGTGATCAAACAAAGTGGTAGTAAAAACAGTAAAAATTTTTTCACATTTTCACGTCCCCAAATAATTTTCGTACTTTATTATTTGTGGATTTCATAAAAAAATGCTTATGTTTAGCTTTATTTCATTAAAATTTATCATGACGTATGTTTTCCAGGCTCCTATAATTTTTTTGTTGAAGCTTGTCCACAACATTCAATCACACCATGGTGTATTTGTCGCAGACGCTTCACTTTTGCCGATCGTTACATCCTGTGACATGCTTTCACCATTATTACCACGTGGCGCTCACCCGCCAAAAAGTATTCATTGCCCCTATAGAGAAGGGAGTCTTCAGTTGAATCATGAGGATAAGATGGGTATGTAGTACGTCATCAAGCAAAGTCAAGACAAAAACACTATGCATGAAACTATCATTTATAAAAGGACCTCCTTTTACTGGCCAAAAGCAAAAACAAGGTCTGTTTCACAAACGATTTCTCCATTCACTGTGGCAACCCCACTTCCTTTACCGACTGTCCCTTTCACACGGTTGATTACTACCTCAAGCCGTAGCTGATCACCAGGCTTAACTTGTTTTTTAAAGCGACAATGATCAATGCCCGCAAGCAAGCCTAACCGCCCCTCATTCCCTGCCTTTGTCAGCATAATGACTGCACTGACTTGCGCTAACGCTTCCACAATGAGCACACCTGGCATGACAGGATAATGTGGAAAATGTCCCTGAAAGAACTCCTCATGGATTGTCACATTTTTCAATCCGACTGCACGCTTCCCCTCCTCTAATTCCAAAATACGATCTACTAAAAGAAACGGATAGCGATGTGGTAATATTTCTTGCAATTGTTGACTTGTTAACATATTGATTCCTCCACAGCATTTTTATAACCTTATTCTAACACTAAATATTAGTACTTAGTAATAAAAATGAAGTTAGTCAAAAAATGACTGTCTGACAATGACAAATAGAAAAATGGCCGTACCAAAAGAAAGAATACTAATGGCAGATCGTTTGGCTCTTTGCCACGCTCTCATACCAATGAGTAAAAATGTACAACCTAATAACATGAAAGTAACTGGTAAGAACGAAAAATCTTTTGTAATAAGACCATACATACTCGTCACCACAATTGGGATAAATATGAATAGTTGTAGACAATAGGACCATTTCATGCCGATCATCTCCTCACTAAATTATTTTCTGAATTTTTTTTCATTCCTTTTTCAATATTTCTTTATCGACAGCCCTATAGTCGCTGGAATATAATATTCCATGCATTCACCTTAGATTGATTAGTTTATTAGAATAGGAAGGTTTCGCATGTTATCTTTTATCGCAATAGTACTTTTATTATTTTTAATCCCAGGTCCTGCTGTTATTATCACGATTACACAAACATTAAAAAGTGGCAAAAAGAATGGTATTTATACCGCTTTAGGCATCGGTCTTGGAGATTTAGTTCATACGTTAGCGGCTGTTTTAGGTCTTTCTGCTATTTTGATGAAATCAGCCACAGCCTTTGAGGTAGTGAAATATATTGGGGTGGCCTACCTTGTTTATTTAGGTATTCAGATGCTCCTCACAAAACCAAAAAAAATTGAACAACCAACTGTGGAACAAAGCCCTGCTAGTACATCATTCCGCCAAGGCTTTTTAGCAGAAATTTTAAATCCGAAGACAGCTTTATTTTTCCTTGCCTTCTTACCACAATTTGTACAGCACAACGAGCAATCTGTCACAAGCCAATTGCTAACACTAGGCATCACCTTTGTTGTGATGAGTGCTTTGTATACAATACTACTAGCAATTATTACAAGCTTCATTGGTGAAAAAATCTTTACGAAAACAAGTGGTAGCTCACGTTGGCTTGAAAAAACTGTCGGCTTTGTCTATATCGGTCTCGGTGTCCGTTTAGCACTACAGACACAAAGTAGATAATCTGGAGAGGAACACAAAAGAGTGTTCTTCTTTTTTTTGCAGGAAAATGGAGAATTTTAGCCAATACATACTAAAAAGGAGGGGTGAACTTGAATGAACGTCAAGAAAATTTATTTCAGCAGTTAGCACATTACCGTAGCGAGTTACTCCATTTGCTAGAGCATGTGTCAGAAGAAAAGGCAAATATCATTCCAGCTGGTTTTCATAATAATATTCGCTGGAATATGGGCCATCTTTATCTCGATCAATATTTATGGCTAGAGGCGTTAACAAAAGAAAAGGATACAGCTTTAGTAGCTCTCATGAAATGGTTTAGCTTTGGTACGTCGCCTAAGCATTTTGACGAAAAAACGCCTACATTCGAGGAGTTAAAAAAGTACTTGGCTCAGCAGCCTTCACAGATAAAGGAACGATACGGTCATCGATTGGCTGAGGAATTCCCACCTATCGACATGGGTATGCAGACCATTGAACAAGTACTCCTACGTACCATCTTTCATGAAGGTATGCATTTACAAGCAATTGTCACCATTCATCGATGCCTAAACGAAGTAACAGACCGAGTTTAATACAGGGTCTGTTGCTTATTTGTTTATTGATAATTTTCGAGATACTTTCCTTTTTCAAAAATTTCTTTCGGACTTAAGGCAGTCCACTCCTCTATCGATACATTGGGATGCAAATCGAGATAAGATTTAATCATTTTATAGCCTTCGCTGTAGCCATAACTAAAGGGTAGACCATTTCCACCTCTAATTATTTCTAGGGCACGAATCAAGTTATGCTTTTCCAAATCCGCTGCAACATCAGACCAATAAACTTTGTTGTAATCCAAATCTATTCGCGTAAAATTCAAATCAGGATAAACTAATTTTTCAAACATCACTGCCCTTCCTTCAAATATGAGATGATCTAGCACTGTCCCCTCACTACGCGGGCGTTTTTCAGTTGCAACACTATGATGATATTCATGGGCAATTACAGCCCTAATAAATTCATTTGTATAATATTTATTATAGAGGGCTGTTATTTTACCTGCACCAATCGTTACCATATTCGCGTTTACATCTGTGGCTGGAAAAACACATACCGTCGTTTCATTTTTAGTGGGAAGGAGTTCAGAAGATTTGAATAGACCTTCCTTAATACTCTTTTCTGTTGCTTCCCTATCAATTTTTTCGCTTAATAATTGATTTTCTTTCAATTGTTTGGTCGTGCTATTTAACACCGTCTCAGCCATGTTTATATATTCACCATTCTCAAAACATGCACTATAAACGGGATCAATGACCTCTTCTCGATAGATGTCCAATGGTGAACGATCTGGATTACTTTCTACCTTTTCCGTATAGTTTTGAAAAAGCTCAAAAGCATGAACTATTTTAAATGGTTGCTTCGTTTCTGGATGTTCGAATGAAACCGTGATACTTTCTACATCTGGTTTTTCATGGGAAGGCTTTTCTGTTTGTGCACAGGCACTCAGCATGAAGCATAGCATCATTAATACGGCAAAACCCTTTACATAATGCATCCTTTTCATCCGTCCTTTTCATCAATAAATAATTTACCCATGCTAACATTCATGAACGATATGCCTTGACGCTCGACAGTTTGTCTTTGAATGATTTGGTCTCCTTTTCGTTCAAAGAAGGGTCTCGCTGTAAGACTAGCATCTGTGTAGATATGGGTAAGACCAAGCTTTTTTGCGTCCGCTTCTAGTAAATCTACTAAGGCTGCTGCAATCCCCTGTCTTTGAAAATCCTTATGGACATAAAAGTATGTACGGTTTCGTTAAATAATTGCAGAATTTCTTCTAAATCGTCATGATAGTTTGTAAAATCAAGCATCTATACACCCCTTTTCTCCCAATCTATTATACCAATGATATGATATTTATGTAAAATTATAGAAAGCCTATAGATCAAAGTAATCTATAAGCTTCTCTTCGTTTTACTGTTTCGGTGTATTGGCTGTCAGTGGATTCGCATTGGCGACTAATTGTACAGGCGTCGTCGTTTGTTGAGAGCTATCCTTCTGTCCTTGATTTGATTTCCCATAACCTTTCATGGCAGCAAACAGTGCTGCACCAACAATACCCCAGGTCAATAATTTCATTTAAAAACCTCCCTTCACCGTTAGTATTCGAGAACAATTACGGAATATAGCTGTAAAAAATTAGCGACCAATAGCCAATAACTATGGTAAAATATTGAAGATGCTAAAAACTCGAATATAGGAGGTTGACTACCATGAAAAAAGTCTTCACTGGACTATTGTTAACATCTATGTTTTTTGTGGCTTTTCCGGCTGATGCTGCCACTACACAAATTAAAATAGATGACGTAATAGTAAAATCTGATACAGCACCCGAGCAAAGAAGCAATCGAATCATGGTGCCATTGCGTGTGATCAGTGAAAATCTAGGTGCGCAAGTGCATTGGAAGGATTCACAAATTACCCTTGCCATGAATAAAACATTGATTGTATTAAATCTCAACAACAAGACTGTCATGAAAAATGACAAAACAGAGCAATTGGATGTACAGCCATACATGAAAAATAATCGTACCTATGTACCGATTCGCTTTATTGCGGAAACATTTGGCAGTCAGGTCCAATACAATCAAGGTACAGTCAGTATCACTTCTGAACCACTACTACTTGACAATAAAAAAATAAAAGCCCTCCGCTATGAATATCAAATGACAATGGGTGGTGTTATTCAAGACATTAAAGGCAATGCTTATCATAAAGCGCTTTATCAAGTTTTCCAGCAAAAAGGAAACAAAGTAGAGGCACCTAAAGAATATTCATGGCAAATTAATTTAGACATACCTGGTTCCTATTCTAAACGTGGGCAATATCGTTTTATGAGCGATGATACGAACACAGTCAAACAATTTGATATTTATTCATTAAATACTGCATTCCCTGATGAACTATTACAAGGTCATCCCCATCATCTACTGCATGATGTGTTTGAAGATAGCTGGTATATTTTCACAGATCAAGCAGTTCAATCTATAAAACAGCTTATAAACAATGCTGCCACTAATGGCTTTAGTACCATTATTAGTAATACAGTAGCATAATTTTTTGTAAGCGATGTTCAACATATTCTGCATGAAAATGGACAAAATATTCATATCAACATCGAATATATGGAGGTTTGCCTCATGCAGAAGCTACTGTTATTAAGTTGCGTGCTATTTTCCCTCTTAGCTGCCTGTTCTGCGGAAGAAGCTCCGCCTAGCGAAGAAGCGGAAGCTAAAGAACAAACCGTCAATGCGCAGCCACAAGAAAACCTGAATACTTTGGGATATGACCAACTCCCAGCAAAGGATGAATAACGAGAAAAGTAGAGAGCATCCAAACACGCTTCTATAAAATTCTATCGTTGTCTAACCTGAAAAAGTATGCCACAAGTATCGTAGAAAACCTTTAATAGGTCATCCTGAAAACTAAAAAACAGCAAGTTTGAGCCTAAAACTCACACTTGCTGTTTTCTTCTATAGGTAACACAGTAGAATATTTAATTTCCCTCAAGGATAAGTTCGTTTGAATTCTAGAAACCCCTAGCTTATTTAATTTGCGGATGAATTGATCTAATTCTTTGCGATCTCGAATGACAACCTTTAACAAATAATCATATGCACCTGTTAAACAATGACATTCCATGATTTCGGTCATCGTTTTTAAGCTGTCCTCCAATTCCTCGATTTCCTTCGCTTGGTGAATATTAGTGCTCATAAAGACATAGCACAGTAAATCAAATCCTAGCTTTTCTTGATTTAAAATAGCCACTTGCTGATCGATATATCCTTCTGTTTCAAGGCGTTTGACCCTTGTATGAGTTGCTGGTGGAGACAAGTTTACTCGTCTAGCCAATTCTGCATTACTAAGTTGCACCTCTCTCTGCAAAATCGCTAAAATTTGAAGATCCACACTGTCTAATGCTTTATTTTTAATCTCCTCCATTGTTATCTCTCCTTTTGATTGTTATTCGGCAAGTACATATTAGACTCTATTTCAGAATATTCTTCTGAAATTTATTAAATTTATTTTAATTATTTCAAATTAGTACAATTATACAAAATATTATACAGCCAAAACCTCAATAATGCTATGATTCTTAATATACATAAAATCATAGGAGGGTTACATACCTTGGTCAAATTTTATATGGGCTTAATGCTCGTCACAAGCTTACTTTGGGGAGGCAATTTTGTTGTGGCCAAGACGCTTGTGGCGCATGCCTCTCCGATGACTTTAACGATGGCAAGATGGTTCATTGCGGTGATTGTCCTTATACCATTAGTCTGGTGGAAAGAAAAGAAGCTAGTCCCTGCAAAAGCAGCTCTTGTGCCGTTATTGTTCATGGGTATTACAGGTGTCGCCTTGTTTAATATTTTTCAATTTTTAGCGTTGGAGCGAACAACATCCACGAATGCAGGCCTTATTTCAACGATGAATACGATGTCCATAGCCCTTTTTTCATTTGCTTTTCTCAAAGAAAAAATAAATGGCTTGCAGCTTTTGGCTATGACTCTTTCTTTCATGGGGGTGGTTCTCGTCCTTTCGAAAGGAGATTTGCAGCAGTTACTGGATTTTCAATTGAATACAGGGGATTTATGGATGGTAGCTGCGGTTTGTGTCTGGGGACTTTACTCGGTTTGTAGTAAGTGGGCTATGAAAACAACCTCTCCATTAATGGCTACATTGTATGCGGGAGTGTTTGGTATTCTTACTCTTGTCCCGTTCACCAGTACGGAATTCACCTTCTCTAATATCAATCCGTCTTTCATCCTTTCTCTTCTGTATACAGGGATTATCTCTACTGTCGTTTGTATGGTCTTTTGGAATATAGGCGTACAGCAATTAGGAGCCACAACCTCTGGCATTTTCCTAAACTTCAATCCTATTTTCACTGCCCTGCTCGCGTTCTTCTTTATCGGAGAAAAGCTGAGTTGGCTTCAAGGCATTGGAGGACTGATCGTTATTATGGGCTGTTATTTATTTACGCACTTTAAAACCAAAATGCCACAGAATCAAGTTTGTCATTAACATAAGATGCAAGATGCCTTCCCCCCTCTCAGTATTCGCTGAGGGAGAAGGCATCTAATTGATTAGTTGTTTTCTTTGGTAATACAACAAATGAAACAGCAGTTCCTTCATGCAGCTTGCTTGTTATGTGTAAGCCTTGACCGTAATGCTGTTGCAGACGTCTATGGGTATTCGATAAGCCAATACTTCTGGATGGACGTTTGTTCGGCTGTAGTAGCTTCGCCAATTGCTCTTCGTCCATACCAACGCCATCATCTGAGACACTAATTTCGATATGAGTACCACAATTAATGATACGAATGTGAACGGTTCCTCCTTCAACACGCTTTAAAATACCATGCTTTAATGCATTTTCAACTAGCGGTTGAATGGTTAGCGATGGAATCCATACATTCGTCGCTGTATCTAAGTCCCATACGACGCGAATACGTTCACCAAAACGTTCCTGCTGAATATAGAGGTAGGCTTGAATTAACCGAAGTTCATTTTCTAATGGAACAAGCGCTTCTACGTTTTGAAAATTATAGGATTCTCTTAAAAAATCACTTAATGCCTCTACTAATTTAGCTGTCCGCTCACTGTCCAATTCACTTAACGTTAAGATAGCATTTAATGTATTAAAGAGAAAATGGGGCTCGATTTGTGCCTGAAGCCACGCTGCCTCCATACGATGTCGTTCTTGAATAGATCGCTTCACCTTTGTTAATGCCTCAACGCGAGATCGAAGCTCTAAGGCATCAACAGGCTTGACGACATAATCATTGGCCCCCGCTGAAAAGCCATTTTCAATATCATGTGGTTGACTACGTGCAGTTAGTAATAGTACGGGTAAATCCGTCATGAAGAATTGCTTACGGATGATTCGTACTAATTCATAGCCATTCATTTTCGGCATCATTACGTCTGAAATCACTAAATCCCATTCCTGGGACCGTATATATTCAAGTGCCTGCAAACCACTTGTCACCGTGACGACATCATACTGCTCATTCGCCAAGAGGGTTTCCACCACTCTTAAATTGATGGGCTCATCATCCACTACTAAAATTCGTGGTTGATTCCACGCATCTCCTACATCGTTCATTCCATCTTGCTGTACCTCAGGGCTTTCCTGTTTTTGATGAGCCTGCTGTGCAAGCGTTACCTTTTGAGCTTCCGCTTCGTCAGATAGTGGTAATGTGAAGGTAAAGGTGGTGCCTTGTCCCACCACTGATTGTACGTCCAATGTTCCCCTTTGTAGTTCAACCAGTCGCTTACAAATACTAAGCCCTAGCCCAAATCCGCCCTCTACTATCGTCTTACTGACAGTGCCTTGCTCATATGGCTCAAATAATCGCTGCATGGTTTCCTCATCTATGCCAATGCCCGTATCTGCCACCACAATCTTCGCCATGCTAGCCTCGGTATAGCCCGAAATCGTAATAGTACCTTCATTAGTAAATTTCACGGCATTATGTACCAAATTAAAAATAATTTGGATTACCCGATTTTCATCTGCCAATACTTTTTGAAAGTCTGCTGGAATTTGCTGAACAAACTGAACCGGCTTTCCTTCAATCATAAAACGTAGCATATCGAAGACGCCAGCCACGATGGTATGAATGGAAACCGTGGTCAGATGCAATTTTTGTGTATTATCCTTTAGGCTCATCACATCAAGTAAATCGTTCAATAAATGCGACATTCGTTGCCCAACAGACAGCACCGTTTCTAAATCATGGACGCTTTTATGACTAAGTGCATGGGACTCACGCTCTAAAACAGCCTTGGACATATTGATAATACTATGAAGCGGATTGCGTAATTCATGGGAGGTGCTTGCCAGAAATTCATCCTTTAGTTTATCTGTCTCTTGCAATTTTTGGGCAAGGTCTTTTGTATCCGCATGCACTTTTGCGTAATCTTTAAACCACAATGTCGCTAAACAAGCAATGGTCATTATCAAATCAAAGGGATATGAAATCACCTTGATTCCTGAAATCAGTAGCAAAATATCCCAAAGAATACTATTGATAAATGCAAGGATTGCTAAAAGTAGAAAAACATGCTGACGGATATCTTTGAGCGCCTTTCCTAGCATCATCATCATGGTGATCACAATGGGAACGCCTAAAATGACAATATAAACACTTTGTATCGACACTACATATCGTGTTGGTAGTACAATAGCCAACACAGCTGCACAGGCACATACAAGGGCAAATCCCTGCTGATAACGGTGAAAATGGCGCGGTAGCCATGGATCGATACATTGTAGCAGGGAATAGCCAATGCCAATCATCGAAAGGTGAACCAATATAAACCCCCAATCATAATTGATTGGAAACCAAAATGAGAGAAGCTTATCGTCACTCCCTAATAGATAATAAAACATGATACTGACGGTTAAGAGTGAAAAGAACAGTAAAGGTCTTTCCTTATTTCCAACTAAATATAGGATGATCGAGTAAAGGGCATGTAAAAGTAAAACGACTGCCACTAATAGCTGCATGGTAATAGACAATTGTGTTTCGCGATAGATAACATCTTCATA
This sequence comes from Lysinibacillus sp. FSL K6-1151, assembly GCF_038630755.1. Classification (NCBI taxonomy): domain Bacteria; kingdom Bacillati; phylum Bacillota; class Bacilli; order Caryophanales; family Bacillaceae; genus Lysinibacillus; species Lysinibacillus sp. FSL K6-1151. The sequence goes on along the minus strand of NZ_CP152040.1, from coordinate 2,202,164 downwards.
TCCAAATTTTATAGACCGCACAATTCCCCCATTACGAGGATCTTGAAAGTTAGCCACTTGCACAACAATGTCGATTTCACTTTGGCCCTTTGTGTCAAAAGAAGCTGTAAATGGAACATTTTTGGCCATCGTTTGCGCTCGATTTTCACCTAGCTCACCAGCCTTCGCAACTAAACGATCATTTACATATATTTCTGCTGCACTACGAATGCTAGGCACCCTTATGCTAAATGTTTTTGTTTCTTCTGGATTAACCTGTATTTTCAAATGATAGGAGCCATAGCCATATGGCGTCAGCTTACCTTCTTGAAAAATTTGATCCCAACCATCTGGAACCTGTATGTACGTGCGGGGGAAAGGTGGTTGATTACTATCCATCAACCAGTGAGAGGAATAAAATGTCCATTCACCATCCAGCGTCAAAGCATTCTGTTGAAAATCAAAATCCCGTACATCGATTTGTCCTTTTTCTGCGTAGGGTTGGTCTGGCTGAGTAAATAAATGCAACCACAATATGCGTGTGCTCGTTAACAAAATAAAAAATAAGAGAATAATGATCGCTATTTTTTTCTTTTTCATAAGTGAATCTCGTCAAAGGGCAACATAGTATTTCTCCTTTGCGAACGCCACCTCCTAGGTCTTGATCGAGTAATGATCTTACAACCTTCCAATTCTACCAAGCACATCTCTACAAATTCTGAACAAATTCTTAATATAGTCCTAATCGAACAACGGGCTCTGATTTGGTTGAACCATTTCGCCAAAACATTTCATATACTTCCACAACCCTTTCTATCCAATGCCTGTAAGTAAAGTCGGGTTTTTAGAACTTTTTGCCATAAAAAAAGCAGCCCCTCCGATAAGGAATGAACTGCACCCCAATTGTTAGACACAGCATTTAACAATTGGAGGTGTAGTTTTTTTATGACTAAATTTACGAGCGAGATAAAGTTAAAGATTATTCAAGGCTTTAATTCAAAGATTTTTTCTCAACAAGAGTATGCAAAACAGATGGGAGTAACAAGAGCACAATTTCAATATTGGTTAAAGTTATATGAATTACATGGAGATGAAGGGTTTAGGAATACCTATACAAATTATTCTGTACCATTTAAACTAGACGTATTAAATTACATGGTTCAATCTGGTGCGTCATTAATGGATACCGCAGCTCTTTTTAAAATCTCAAGTTATACAATAGTGTATACTTGGCAAAAACAAATGGAGGTTGGCGGTTTAGATGCCCTTGAATCAAGACAAAAGGGGCGTCCATCGATGAAAAAACAATCGACGAAACAATCCTGGCTGAAGGATCTGTCGAGGCACTAGAAGCACGTATTAAACAACTTGAAATGGAAAACGAGTATTTAAAAAAGTTGAATGCCTTAGTTCAAAACAAGGAAAAATCATGAAACAAGACAAAGCAAAAGTAGTCTTTGAGTTAAGGCATAAATATTCGGTGAAGGCGCTTGTGAAACTCGCTGGTATTCCACGTAGCACGTATTATGATTTAGTAAAGAAAATGAACCGAATAGATCCAGATGCCGATTTAAAAGTAGAAATCAATTCAATTTACGATGAACATGAAGGACGTTATGGCTATCGTCGTATTCGTGATGAGCTAGCTAATCGTGGTAAGAACGTGAATCACAAGAAGATCCAACGCATCATGAAAGAACTTGGATTAAAGTGCCTTGTGCGTATGAAAAAATATAAATCCTATAAAGGAACAGTCGGTAAAATTGCGCCTAATCATTTAGACCGCCAATTTACAGCGGACCCACCGAATGAAAAATGGGTAACCGATATTACGGAGTTTAAATTATTCGGCGAAAAATTATATTTATCACCTGTTTTAGATTTATTTAATGGTGAAATTATTACGTACACAATTGGCTCTAGACCAACTTATTCACTTGTTTCAGAGATGTTAGATAAAGCTTTAGAGCGTCTACCAGAAGACCATCAGCTTCTCATGTATTCAGATCAAGGCTGGCACTATCAAATGAAGCAATATTGTCATGCGTTTCAATCAAGGGGTATTCTCCAAAGTATGTCTCGTAAAGAAAACTGTTACGACAACTCTGTAATGGAGAATTTCTTCGGGATTATGAAGTCTGAGTTTTTATACTTCAAAAAATTTGAAAGTGTAGACCATTTTAAAACTGAATTAGAAAAGTATATAACGTATTACAATACAAAAAGGATTAAGGCAAAATTAAAAGGCATGAGTCCGATACAATATCGAACCCATGCCCTAACCGCTGCCTAATGAAATAACCGTGTCTAACTTTTAGGGGTCACTTCACTCATAGGCTGCTTATTTTTAAATGATATAAATACGCTACATTTTAGTAGACCACGAAATTTTATTATTTTTTATACTTAAGCTGTGCATCTCTCATAATGGCTAGATCAGAATTATCACTATCTACAGTATTTAAAGAGTTAAGAGAAGAGTTAGATCCAAACATTGGCACTTTACCAGTAGTTACACCTCTAGGGGCATACATACCATCATCTACTGGAACCAAAAATAGTAAATATTCTTTATCAAACTCCATGTTCTCATAATCATTCACAGTATACATAGCATTTGTTTCTTTATCATAAAAAGCCATTTCTGACACAGTAATTTGAGAATTTGTTTTTATATCTTCTTTATTATCGTTATTTTTATAAACTTCTGAAATTAAAAAACTTGATTTAGTATATCCACCAATTACATCGTTATTAATGTCTGATCTAAAAACTTCAGTATCATTTTCTTTTGTTTTTGTACCAAGAACAATTACAGGTGATGCTTCTTCCATCTCTTCTAAATTATCAAAACCTAGAGTTTTACCTTCAAAATTAATAGTCTCTATTTTTTTATTATCTTTAATGCTTATAAAGAATATTAAACAAAAACACACTAAAAAAAAGCTAAACACTTGAAACTTTCTATTTTTCATACTACCTGCCCCTTTGTCGACAATTTTTGTGTGAGTAATAGCCGTATGTAATTAATACAAAGCTTTTATACCATCAATGTCGTCTTGTAACGGCCAGTCTTTATCATTAAAACCCTTTGTCCTCATAACAGATATGGAATTATTCTTTGTTTGAGTGTGATCAAGACCTAAAGCATGCCCTACTTCATGAACTGCAGTTTCCCTTCTACGAGTTTGATCTAATCCCTTCCATGATTTATACATTGTTATGTTTGATAAAGTAGAGGAACCATTACGATGAGTAGCATATGCATCACCATAATTACTATTTACATAATCAACATTAACATTTCCACTAACCGAGACCTCTTTAGTAAACTTAACTTTATTAGTTGAATGCCACGCAGTAAATCCTCTTAGAATATCTTGCTTATAACCCATATCAATTAGCTCTTGACTAATATTGTAATACAAATCTAAATTATCCTTCTTTTTAAATCCTAGTAATTGATAAGCATCAGCTGTAATTGGTAGAGATACAACACAAAGTAATAGCATAATTAAAAAGCCTTTAAATTTCCACTTCATTTTACCAACTCCCCTTTATTTTTACATTCATGGAACTAACACACATAAATTATAAACATAATAAAATACAATATAAAGGGTAATTTGGTATCATTTTACTTTTATACTAAAGATATAAGAAGAACTCCCTTTGTCCCATCTTCCAGAGATAATATATATATACTTGCCTTTTTCGTTCGGTACAGAAATACTATTATCTTCCACTATTACTTTTTCGCTTTCATCGTTATTCATCCATTTCTCAACTTCTACTTTTTCAGGTTGTTTCTTAAAATTGATTTTTATTTTACTTTGAGGGGATACTGAAAAAGGGACAATTTTATTATTATCAAGAATTTCTGGTGGTGAAATTTTATCAACACATTCAGTGCCAGTTATTTTTTTCCAACAATAAGAACCTTGTACTATTGTTATCTTATTATTTCCTGACAATACAATTGGCTTAGGGGGACCAGCATTAAGTAACATGATAATCAACACAAATACGATAATAAATAAAGTAATTATACTTATCTTTATGCCTTTCATATAAACCCTCCAAACTAGTATTCTGAAATTAAGAAAAAGTCTTATATTCCGTTTATCAACTTATTTTACCATATAATTATTTTTTTGTAATTTAAATGCATATGAAGAAGCAAGGAGCCGACTGAACGAGATAAGGTTTGTGATTTGGTAATTTAGTTATTTCTGCTTCATGGATATTCATACTATGGAAAAATGTTGATATGAACGGGCTTATTGATTCTTTTAATGACCTAAAGGAAAATGATGAAAAGATTATTGGTAGATTAAGTACTGCTGCTACAGTTTTAGCTGTTGGGGTAGCAATTCTGAATAATGTTAGAACTAGAATTGTAAACGAAAATTAGAAAAAAAGATTTTAGACGCCACATTCTCGGTATAGAAGAAGATTAAGGGGAATTTTTCTAAGTGTCGTATATCGTGATCAGTACATACGGTCCAAAGCTGGATTACTTAAGAATGACAAGATTTTCAAGAATACGGATTTGGGATTAAATTTATCTTACAGGTGTATCACTTAGGTGATACTGAAAATGCATAATAAAGTTGTTTAATTTCGTTTAAATGCAATAACCACCTCCCTAAATTCCCTCGATAATTCCACAGAAATTTTATCGAACGAACATTCAAAACTAGTAAATCGCTTAGAAGCGGCTTTTAATACTAACTTCAACACATCTGAAAATTTTCAAGCTGCTGAATCACAAATACGTGATACTGATATGGCTAAAGAAATGATGCTCTTCATTAAAAATAATATCATAACAAAAGCATCATAATTGTTATTAACTCAAGCAAATCAAGTTCCAAATAATATTTTATAATTGTTGAGGTAGAATGTAAGGATTTTTTTACATTCAATTGATAATTACACTAAATGTTGAACTACATATTCTAATCTAACCAAGTATTACCTCAGTCAGGAATTTGTAATTTTGAACTCCCCTTTTAACACCTCACATAAAACTATAGTAAAAATGGAATAGAATAAGTTTTTAAGAAAAATTGTGCATAATAAAAAGCAGCTACTCCGATAAGGAATAGCCGACTTTTTATTTGAAGCTTTAAAGGTATAAGAGCAGTTAAATCAAACCTACACAAGATATTACATGCTTTGAGGTGGAATGATGCCTGTTACAAGTAAAATAAAGAACACCAAACCAATGAGGAAAAATATGAACGAGGCTTTAAACATGGGACCAAGTTTTACCTGGAATCGTTCTCGCTCATGAATGATTCCTGTTTGTGCACTGACCTGAGATGCATAAAGCCTAGACATGGCTCCACCACTGCTGGAAAAATAGAATGTGCCTAACGTAAAGGCAACACCAGTGAAAAACATCACTTCTATAAATCGAACAGAGAACATTGTGGCAATCCAATAGGTTAACGCTATCTCCACAATCCAGGCAATAACCATCATAATAAAGTGTTTCCAACGCATTTTTAAGAGCTCCCTTCCTTGTTCTTTTACTAGTTTTACGCATGTTTACTGGGAAAAGTTTCGTTTTTATAAATATATTGTCAATAAGAGATTAAGAAATCCCTTTTTTAAGAACATAAACTATAAAACGGTGTTATTTCCAGCACACAAAAAGACCAGAAACTCTCGAAAAACAGAGTCCTGGTCTTTTTGTGAAAAGTGAAACTTACTAGTTTGCTGTAGTTTTGTATTCTACTATTACAGTAGTCGTGTCAGCTTTGCAAAGGTTACAGGTTTTTGAAGGAATTTTGAAAAAAATTAACCCTTCACGTTTATCATACTTCTGTTATTCTTTGAACCGTTTAAAGTTAAACTCCTTCAAAAATACGATACCGCAAAAAACAAGCAAAGTAGCAATAATCGTTTTCTTGTATAGAGAAGCAACATCCCTACATAAAGTACGAATTTGCTGCTTAACGCTTCTTGCGTAAACTCGTGAACAATAGATAAATAACGATGAACAGGGCGAGGATTCCTAATGCTTTATAAAGATATAAGGCAATGTTTGCTTTACGTTGATACGTATATTCTCCATCATTCACCGCTTTAAGGTATGCTCCTTTGTCAACTTGTACCGCGATGGCGACCTTTGTATCGGTTCCCTTTATCGCAAAGTACTTGGTTCCTTTTGGATATGCATTTGAAAAATTGCCTCCATGTTGCTCCATATCTGAATACTTCGTTACCTTTCCTATTTCATTCTCAACTGTGTGCACTTTCTCCTCCGTTACCTCATATATATAACCATCCCAAACTACGAAAGGATAGACCCAAGTTGTTGCGACAGTGTTCACAGGTATTATTACGAGACATACTATACAAAACAAAAACATCCGCAGATAGCCCTTCATCACATCACCCTTTCCATCATCTTACATATTAGACTTAGCCTAGCAGAAAAAGTTACACTGCCATTTCTATTGACTTCTGTTTAGGTGAATGCTAAATTTACTAAAGTAGTAATTTACTAAATTACTAAATTCAAATAACAAGGAGTGCTTAACAATGAAAATTCCAACACATTTAAAACATAAACCTGTAATCGTTGCTGAAAACTATGCCAATATCGATGGGCGTACAGCTTATCAAACTGATACACAAGGACTTTCACTTGGGTTGGCACAATGGAATGATCGAGGAAAGGTTGATATTTCTGCGAAGGTTTGGCGACATACAGGTGGCAAATGGTCACGTCAGTCGGAAGAACTACCCCTCCATCGTGTGCTTGACCTCGCTATTCTAGTATGTGAGACACAACTTTATTTTAAGGATGCATACCGCTACGAGCACTTATATGATGAAGCAAACCCTGTTATTAATCGAGTAGGCTTACAAGGTGATGCTATGACTGTGGAAGTATGCACAGAAAATGAACAAATTAAAGAGGATATTCAGCTTTTTCAGCAAGCATTAAATAATGATGGTGAGCTAATCGGTGAACGCCTTCGCTCACTATCACGAATCTTAAAAGAAATGGGTTATTAAAACTCAAGAGGATTTTAACGATGAATGAACAAATGTTACAGGATGATAAAAAACTACGAAAGGCCTTTTTTAATTTCTTAATCCCGGTGATGCTAGCGAATGTACTGCAATCTGTTGGCCAAGTATTTGCGATGTTTATCGTCGGGCGCAATTTAGGTGTCGATGCACTCGCTGCCATTTCCGCATTTTTCCCGTTTTTCTTCTTTTTAATGGCCTTCGCGATTGGCATAGGTTCGGGAAGCTCTATTTTAGTTGGGCAAACGTTTGGGGCTGGTCATCATGAAAAGATGAAAGAGGTAGTTGGGGTAACCCTTGCCTTTACTACGATTTTATCGATTATCGTGGCGCTCTTTGGCGGCTTTTTCATTGAATGGATTTTACGCTTTATGCAAACACCAGCAAATATTTTAGACATGAGTATTAGCTATGCACAAATTTTATTTTTCACATTACCCATTATGTTTTGGTATTTAGTGTATACAACCTTTATGCGCGGCGTCGGTGATTCGAAAACACCCTTTCTCTTTTTAGTGATTAGTGTGGTGTTAAATATTGCCTTCCTCCCACCGCTGGTATTCGGCTGGTTCGGATTACCCGCGTTTGGTTTAAATGGTGCTGCCTATGCTTCTGTGTTATCAAACTTAGTGACCATGATTTTATTATTAGCTTATTTGCATAAAACAAAGCATTTACTACGTTTTGATAAATCCATCTTACAGCATTTTAAATTAAAGAAGGATATTTTAACATCATTATTAAAACTAGCGATTCCATCAAGTATTAGTATGGTTGCCATCTCAGTTGCAGAAATTGCCGTTATTGGTTTTGTCAATGCCTATGGATCTGATGCCACTGCTGCTTATGGCGTTGTCAATCAGGTAGCTAGCTATGCACAAGTGCCTGCGATGAGTATTGCTATTGCTACATCCGTTTTCGTAGCACAGGCTTTAGGAGCGAATTCTACAGAAATGATTAAAAAAATTCGTCAAATGGGTGTGCGTATTAACTATCTTTTAGGTGGCGCAATCATTCTCATCATGTATCTATTTGCAGAGCCAATTTTGGCTTTCTTTATCGATTCACATGGTACTGTGCTCATTGCCAAAAATTATTTATATATCGCCTTTTGGAGCTATTTAATATTTGGACATACGCAAACCGTTTCCGCTACGATGCGTGCCACTGGTGTCGTACTATGGCCGACCATCTTCTTAGTCATAACGATTTGGGTCGTGCAAGTGCCATTAGCGTACTTCTTGTCCCACCATACGTCACTCGCATTAAACGGTGTTTGGTTAGCCTATCCAATTACCTTCTGCGTCCATTTCATTATGCAATATGCCTACTTCAAGCTAGGCTGGCAAAAGCGAACATTAAAAGCGATGCTTAGCGAATAAATGACACGGGACATGCAAAAAATGCATGTCCTTTTTGTATCCAACAAAATAACCAGGCACTCAGAAATTGAGCCCTGGTCATTTTGTGAAAAGTGAATGTTACTATTTTGCTTTAGTTTTTTGTATTCTACTAATAGAGTAGTCGTATAGCATTGCGAAAAGTTACAACCAATTTAAAATTTTTTTAGTTCTTTCCTGCAAATAGTGCAAACCATCGTCAGTTGATAAAAATTGACAAACACCAAAAAGGCGTTGGTATTTATGAATAGGATGCAAATAACAATCCTTTTGTAAACTTTCATTCATCTCTCTTATCTAAGCGGCTTTTAAATGCTTAATCTTCCATTCAACACGAGAACGGCTGAACCCGCTATCGCTACTGTTTCGCGTTGGGGTGTTACGTATAAAATACCGCCCCGTTTGGAAAGCTGCTTGCTTACTAGCTGGTTTTTCAATAATTTTTCACACCAGTATGGCCCAAGTGCACCATGACTAGACCCATTAACATGATCTTCGTCAATTCCTTGTGCTGGAGAAAAAAAGCGGGATACTATATCAATGCCCTCTTCCCTCGACTTACTGGTCACACATATCCCCCTAACAGGAAATTGTTCCATCGCAGAAAAATCTGGCTCGAAATGTGCAATAAGGTCTTCATTGCTTAGTTCCACGATATAATCCAATTCGGTACTCCCTACATAGATCGGTTTACTTCCTAACCAGTCTTCCAATGCTGGAGGACACACTATTTCATCAATTGGATACGTTTTGATGGCAATTTCCACTCGCTCCTGTTGCCATCTTGCCTGCAAAGGGCCATTTGTTGATTGAAATGTGATGGTCTGATGCTTAGGCACGATCCCCTGCTGCCAAAGCAAAAAAGCACTAGCAAGGGTGCCATGACCACAAATCGGGATTTCTGTCTCTGGGGTAAACCATCTTATCGAAAAATCAAGCTGTTTGTTTTCAATAAAGACCGTTGTCGGGACAGGTACCTCCTGTGCAATTTTTTGCATCGTCTCTTCAGAAACATCTGCATCTACAAGACATATTGCTGCCGGATTCCCTTTATATAGCTCTGTTGTAAAGGTATTTATTATAGAATAGGAAATAGTCGTCATCTTATTCACCTCTTCTCTCATCATAACGCAAACAAGCAAGTGCTGAATAGACACACTCAAACAAATAATCATTTTATAAAATAACCACCTTTTGTCTAAGCTAACATTATAAAATACAATGGTAGAGCTTTTGAGTGGAGAAACGATGAAACCATATTTCAAAATTTTAATGATTATTGGATTGACGACCTTACTCGCTGGATGCTGGGATATTACTGAACCACAGAGAATGTACTATATTAATGCAGTAGGTGTAGACTATGAAAACGATGAATATGTTGTCTATTTACAGGTGATTAATTTTGCCGATGTTGCGAAATCGATTCAGCCCAGTGCAGATGTGGCTCCTGCGGAGGTGGGTCGTGCCACTGGCAAAACAGTAGAAGAAGCGATTTACAAATTGTATCGCTCCTCCGATCAGGAAATATTTTGGGGTCATATGAGGTTTCTTCTCTTTTCAGAGCGGGCCATGGAAAATGAACATTTTATTCCAGTCATTGATACATTGATACGTTTTCGCGATACAAGGTACCAGATTTGGGTGTACTGTACAAAAAATCCGGTAGATGAAGTGCTGCTTGTCACACCCATCCTAAGAAATTCTTTGTCCTCATCAAAATTAAGTAACCCGATTAACCCAACTGAACAAGAAACCTTTGTTGAACCCAAAAATATAAGAGATATCGTCATTGGTTTAAATGAACCAAGCCATGAAGTGACCATCCCATATGTGTCCATTAAAGAAGATTGGCAAACAGATGAGGATCGAACAGAAGAAACTTATTTTTCAGGGGTTGGTGTCCTATCAAAAGATGGCTTTAAAGGATTTTTGCAAGACAATGCAGCAAGAGGCAATCAATGGATGCATAACTATACAAATCGCGGTGAGATTACCTTCCAATTAAAAACAAATGGTCAGGAAGAATTAACCGTGAGTATTGAAAAAATTCATGTCGATGTGAAACCACATGTCAAAAAGGAAGATGTTTCATTTGAAGTCGAATTAAAAATCAATGCGACCATTAATGGCTTTAAAGGAAAAACAACGGAAAAAGAGCTGGAAAAACATATAATCACACAGGTGAAAAAGGAAATCCATGAAACCTTCAATGAAGGCTTAAAATTAGATGTTGATATCTATCGATTATCAGAGTCTCTTTATCGGGACAACGTCAAAGCATGGAAAAGGTTAGAAAAGGATGGAAAAATTCCATTAACAGAGGATTCTATCAGTAAAATTCATGTGGAAGTAGCTAAAATCAATCCAGGTCGCAAAACATTCACAGAAACTATAAAAAAAGACCGGAAGCCCTAACTTAGGGAATCTGGTCTTAAAAAATTTTTTATTTTATGAGTGAATACATATATGTATCATGTGGCATATTGTTTTGATGCATATATTTTTTTAATAATCCTTCTTGTTCGAAACCTATTTTTTGCAATAGTAGCTGAGAAGCTTCATTTTCTGTAAAAACAATAGCACCAATACGTACTAAATCCATCTCTTCAAAACCATAGGAAATGGCTCTTTTCACAGCTTCCTGAGCATAGCCCTTTCCCCAATAGTCAGGAAATAGTGCGTAGCTGATTTCTGCTCTTCGATGCTCCATTGACCACTCTTGAAAGCCAAGTGTACCAATAATCCCTTCTTGTTCTTTTAATGCAATACCCCATTTAATACCACGTTTTTCGGTAAAATTGTTTGCAAAATTTTTAATGATTTGTTGCACTTGTACTAAGCTCGTTAAGGGTTGTTGCCCATAATGGCGCAAAACTTCAGGATTCGAAAAGCAATCAAGAAGAGCTTGTGCATCAGGACTCCCTAATTCTCTTAATACTAATCGTTCAGTTTGTAATATAGGAAACATAGCATACCTCTTTAATCATGGATTTGTTAAACAAATTTTTTTCGACGAACTATTTCAATCTCTATTTCCATTTGATGACACTTAAAAGGACAAAGCTAATTATCATGTTCTTTTGCTTGCCTATTCCTACAAGCGCTCCTCATCTCCTTTTGCATAAAATCTTACTTCATGTCCACAATAAGTTCTAAGTCAGTCTACTTGAGGTGAGAGGTATGGAGCATTTTCCGCTAATACATACAAATTTTTGGGATGCCGTCATTGCAGTCCCTGTCGTGATGATTGTTACGCAACTAATTAAGAAATTGGGTCATATCAAACCTTTTTGGGTTCCGAGCATTGCATTAATCGTCGGCTTATTCATTTCCATTTTCATCAGCCATCGCCACAACCTTCTTGCTGGGCTTTTCATGGGCTGGTTTTATGGCTACGCAGCCATTGGTAGTTACGCTTCATTGAAAACATCTTATATTACCTACAAACAAAAGAAATTCCAAAAACAGAAACATAGCGATCCATAAGAATGTAGCGATTGCAGGAATAGAGACAAAATAATATACTAATATTAACAAATTTGGGGCTACTTATTAAAGTAGCTCCTTTTTAATCAGTTTGCACAATAATCCTGTAATTTTTAATAAAGATAAGAAAGGTTGTTCAGCTATGGAAATGTTCTTTTTCTTTAGTAATTTTTATTTAATGCCCCTCTACGCTTTTTTGTTTAGCTATTACCTTATTAAGCTACTCAAAAAATTCAGTAAGGGACAATACACGACAACGACTGAATCGAGGATTGTCATAATAACCTTTATATTAATTGTTTGGAGTATTAGTTATACACTCGCAAGCAGTCAATAGCTTCATAGGTAATGAGAAAAAAAGGCACATACACACAAGGGCGATATTCGACCAATGCTATTAAACATTAGAGCCGTTTCCACATAGGCTCTATTTATTTTATAAGGGTTGAGCTGATAATAATGCTGCTTCTATGCCCTTCATGATGTTCATAGCTCCACTCGATTTATTTGAACAAACAACTACTTTGGTTGAGCAGTCAGGATAATAAGCTGAATGGAAGCACACACCTGGATCATATCCCATCACATGATATTTTAAAATAGATTGGTCACTGTTTTTCTTAATCCATACACCATACCCGTAACTATCACTTTCATTCATCTCAACATGAGGTGTTAGCAGTTGTGTTGTGACAGCTTCACTTAAAAGGTCAAAGTTCATCAGCGCGTGCCACAGCCTTGACATATCCTTCGCCGTTACAAATGCTCCTCCATCCGAACCTCCTTTTACAGGTAGGGAGTAGATATTTGTTTTCCATGTACCATCCGGGTTATCTATGTATCCTATTGCGGTATTAGATGGTAGAGAATCTAACGAGAAATAGCCCGATTCCTTCATATTCGCTGGATCAAATACATTTTTTTGAATGTAGTCAGAAAAGTTCATACCAGAAATATGCTCAATAACTAAGCCTAATAAAATATACCCGGCATTGTTGTAATGAAATCTCTCCCCTACCCTATATTTCATCGGCCGATCCTGAAATAAAGGTAAGAAATCACGCAATGTTCGAAGTTGATACATTGGATTTTCAACCCATAATTCTTCAAAATTCTCCATTTCTTCCTCATCAAAATAATCTGCAATTCCTGAAGTATGCGTTAGCAGATGTTCAATAGTAATCTGCTCATCCAAATGCTTAAAATGATGGTTTAAACAGTCACTTAGTTTACTATCCAAAGAAAGCTTTCCTTTTTCGATAAGCTGACAAATAGCAATTGCAGTAAAAAGTTTACAGCCAGATGCAATACCAAAACGCGTTTTTGTGTTATTTTCAATTTGCTCCGAGCGATTTGCATAGCCAAAGCTTTGATTGACTAAGGCAGCCTTCTCTTGATTTTCCACTAGAATTGTTCCCGAAAAATCAAGATTCTGTTGTATGTCCACTATAACATTTTGCAATTTTGTATGCATAGTCATTCCCCTTATTTATCCAAAGTAACTAAATAATAACTTCTCTTACTAAAACAATACTCTACTACTGTTACCTTGTCGAGAATATTCGCATAATTATGAGGAGAAGGCTGTGCATACTGAGGAATGGTTAAAGGGTCAATTGCTGGTATCCTATCTTTACAAGCACAGAAATTATTACTAGTGATTATTGAATTCATTATGCTTTACATTCTCTTTAATCTATTGCAAATCAAGTCGTCTTTGTTACATGTCGATTGTCTATAAAGACATGAAGCTTGCGCTGAATATACCATTCCATCACGAATAAATTTGGCACCCAACATAACCACGCGATGACGGCATAACTATACTGGAAATTTTCAAAGCCAAATAATACAGTAAATAAGGGGAGGTAGATTCGCAATGTCACTGCCGCAAAGGTTAAAGCATAATTTCTTAGCATCCATTTTTGATGTCCTTGGATGTTTCTTTGTTTAATGTTAGCCAGTGCTTGAAACATCGTGATGAGCCAGCCTATAGATAATAAAGCGAAGCCTAGCTGTGCTACCCATCCCCCAGTTGCGTGAAATGCTAAATAAAGTCCTGCCACACCACCGAACAAAATACTAACCATGTAGATGCTACCTAATCGTTTATGACGTTTCACATTTTTCTCTCTTAAGGTGGAGGACAATGTAAAAGGGCCGATTACGAGGGCTAACACACCAAAAATGATATGAATGTAAAGCATACTATACCAAAAGGAATTCAATGTAGCGCTAAGCATGAGCTTTAATTGAACAAACCCAGCCTGTTGTGCATGGAATACGATATATTGAACGACCGAATAGCCCGCTATCATTATCGCCAAGCCACTTACAATAAACCACCATTTTTTTCTCATTCTGTAGCTCCTTTCTTTTGAAACCTAACATTGCAATTGACTACGCTCTGACATAAAAATAGCCGTTACAGACTATTAGTAGTGCAGTTGTAAAGGCAGGAAAAACGCTCCACACCTGGGTATTTTTCACCTAAGCTTGTAATGCGAAACCCAATATTTTTATAAAAATGAACAGCTTCTTCGTCCGTTTCTGCATAAATCGTAGAAAATGAATAGTGTTCTTTCAAATATCGAATCATCTCACGTCCAATCCCTTCTCCACGATTCGTTGGTGATACGGCAAGATGTTTAATTTCACAGTGATTTCCATCCCTCTTTGCGATTCCGATACACCCCACCATGTCTTGCTCGATGCTATAGCCATATAACTCTCTTTCTGGACTTTCCATATATAATTGGTACTCTCTAGCTACTTTCTTGTCTGAAGTGGCGTAGGATAATAGTACTTTCACTTCGGGTTGGATATTGCTTGATTGAATTTGTTTCATAAAACGCTACCTCTCTATTCCTATCAGTAGTCATTGAATAATGTGTCAATTACTATCATGTTCTACCATTTTAATAGTCATCTATTTTATCTATACGAAACCGTTGTTTATCTAATGAATTCAGCTCCTGACCAACCGTCTCTCTCCATTAAAAGCACCTCCATCTAACTACTAAATTCCTGTTACAATGATCGTAAAAATAGAAAGAAGGTGTATGATGGACCTATTGTTTGTCATTCTTATTTTTGCTGGGATGTACCAAGTTACATTCTTATCATCGAAGAGCGCCACTAAATCAAAGGGAAATGTATTTAATTTTTGTATGGCTTCCTTTGATGTGAGGGAGTCGATTGGCAAAGGAGGATAAAATAATTTATTACAATAAATAAAGATTGCACTTACTGCCAAAAGAGTTGCTATTAGT
The DNA here is from genome assembly GCF_038630755.1 of Lysinibacillus sp. FSL K6-1151. Taxonomy (NCBI): domain Bacteria; kingdom Bacillati; phylum Bacillota; class Bacilli; order Caryophanales; family Bacillaceae; genus Lysinibacillus; species Lysinibacillus sp. FSL K6-1151. The sequence continues at coordinate 2,186,974 of NZ_CP152040.1, read as the reverse complement.
AAGCCTCTTTTCATTGTACCGTAAAGCTTCATTTTTTTTACAAATAAATGTATATTTATTTTTTATCTAACAACAATAAAGACCACTCATCACGAGCGGCCTTTAATGATGTATGTCATTCTCATTGTTTATTAGTTAACATTTTTACTACTTCTTTGATTTGCAGCTCTAATGATATTGGATCATTGCCCCAGAATAAATCTGGGTCCAGCTTGAACACTCGGTCATTCTTCACGGCGTCTAGTGACTTCCAAAGTCCCTCACTCTCACCCCATACTTCTGAGATTAAATCTCCCTGATCGATGAAAATATAATCGCCAGCATATTCAGGAATGACTTCGTACGAAACTTGTCGATAGGACTCTTTCCCAATCATTTCCTTCTGTTGTTTCGCTGGTGGCTTTAATTGAAGATGTTTGTAGATGGCTTCACCACCCCTATAGCCTCCGTCACCATAAATATAAAATCCTTTATCTACTACAAAAACGCCCATAAGTGCAAAAGTATCGTCGGGTTTAATAATGTTCGCAAGCTGTGCTCGTGCTTCCTCTGCGGTCTTATCTAAATGCTTAATCCATTGCTCGGCTTCATCTTTTTTGTCCAAAGCATCGCCCAAAAGACGCATTATTTCATAAATATCACCTGAAGAGCTATAAGGGAGCGCAAGCGTAGGTGCGATTTTCTCATACTGCTGAAGAATCTTTTCATCACCCACCCAAGTGATGATTAAATCCGGTTTCAGCTGAACGATTGTCTCCAATGATCTTTCCCCAGTTGTTTCAATGCCATCAATCTGATCTTGAATTACTTTGTTCTCCAAATCCCATTGGGTAGAGCCGATTGGCTTGATACCTAACACAAGTAATTCTGGTAAATAGCCGTCTGTTACAATCCGCTTTGCTTGACGTGGTATTTCAATATCACCACGTTGTGTTTTGATTATTTTTGTAGCTGCTTCTGTTGTTTCAGCTGTTTTGGAAATGTCCTTATTAGTATTGGAATCGGCGCTGTCATTGGCATTGCCACAAGCCGTCAGTATAGCGAGTAAAGCAAGAAATACTATTGATTTTAACACCTTATGTAAGTACAAGATTGTACCTCCTTGTTTGATAATGATTATCATTCGCGATGATATATTCATTATAGAGGCAGTCTTATACAAGGACAACGCCTATAAATTGGATGTTGCATAGGGAAAATTGTTGGATTTAACTTTGATTAGTGAACAATTTTACCATTACATCAAGTTGAATCTCCAAAGACAGGCCATCATCAAACCAAAATTCATTTAGCTTAAGTAAGTGTAATTGGCAGCCTTGTTCATACACTAACTGCTGCCACACGGAACGCTGCATCAGTTTGGTGCGGAAAGATTCTGTATCATCAGTTGGTACGATCAAAAACATATGATTGGCCGCATACAGGGGCAAATCCTGCTCTTTAACTTTCAGATGTTTACCAGGTTGAAGTACCTCCTGCTGAATGGCCTGAGGAGCTCGTAGTCCTAATAGCTGGTATAAAGTGTAGGCGGAGCGCACCGATAGATAAGGGATCAGCCATAAGTTATCGTGACTTAATTCAAAGATACCTGCTGTTGAGCCTGACTGAAGAAATGGTGTGATGACTTTTCTTGCCTCTATGGCGGACTGCTGTAGCTGCGCAATCCAATCTTCAGCCTCTTGTGTTCGCCCAAGGAGTGTCCCAAGCAGTCGCACCTCTTCAAGCTTGTCTAACTGTCCCCATGGAATTGTCAGAACAGGAGCAATTTGTTCGAGTGCTTTCATTACTTCAGGATAGTTATAAAAATAAGTTGGTGCCACGATTAACTCCGGGGCTAGTTGATGTATCACTTCTATTTGGTCAAAAGATTCTATCTCTACTATGTTCGGCAATCGTCTGTGCAATAGCTGGGATGATTGAAGCAGCTCTCGTGTTGTAGCGAGGGGCTGAATTCCCAATGCGAGTAATGCCCCAAGAAATTGTATACTAACGATACGGTTGCTCTGCTTCCTCTTGCGAAAGCTACTAGGTGAAAGATGAACATACTTGGTGAACGTTTTTCCCAAATACGAGCCGTCTGCAAATCCTGTTTTCAACGCAATATCCTGCAATTTGTCATTTGTTCCAAGTAGCATAAGCTTCGCTTGGTCAATCCGAATTTGATTCACATACTCAGCAAAGCTCCACCCTGTTTCCTTCTTAAACAGCGAGGAGAAATAGCTTTCGTTAAAGCCTGTCATGTTAGCCATAAAAGAACGTGTTAGCGGTGCTTCAAAATGTTGTTTGATATATGTAACAGCCTGCTGAATAGCTTGATCGTTCGTCACAAAACTGTTATCAATACTCTTTCTTTCAAAAATCGTATCGAGGAACTCGTGCAGAAGCAAATGGAGCTTAGGGGCAGCATTTAGTTTCTGCGTTTGAGAAAACTGCCCTATCAAATTTTTCAGCAGCCCTTCCGCATATCGAGGAAATTCCATGACCTGCCCATGCGCAGGCAAATGGGCTGTATCAATCACATATAATAACGCTTCTTTCTCACGTTTAGCCAATCGATAACTATTAAACGAGATGCTGTAAACAGGCATAAATCCTTCGCTAGTGCTCGGGACGATATGGCTGTCCTTCTCCGGGTACAAAAGCAAGACGAATTGCCCTTTCCCTATACGACAAGTACGTTGCCCTGTTCGAATAACTATCGGTTGTGTAGGAATGATAATCATTGGAAATAACCCTGTCAGCGTAGCGGGACTCAGTGTTCCCTCGTCCGCTAGAAGTCTTAAATCCAGAAGCTCATATGTTAGCATTTTCCTAGACCCTCCCCTGTCATATATAGTGTTGAATATTATTTTAAAACAACTAAACTATAATCTACCATAAAAAATCCAAAAGGCTTTTAAAATCAATCAGCTTTGCTTATATATGGTATATTCTCGATATTTGGAATTTTTCAACAAAACCCGTTATTAATAATAAGGTGAAAGCATTGATGGGCATACTGTTAGAAGGAAATACAAGCCCAATATACTGAAAGAAATTCCTTCACCTAATAGGCAAAATGCTGATTTTGGAAGTTTATCTTTATCACTTTCATCAAACCATCCTATACAACCACCACATTTTTCAGAAGTATTTGAATTAGGTGAACGTACAATAAGCCCAATTCTGTACGCATATAGTATCACTATATGTTAGGAAGGGTGTTCGTGTGGAGAAAAAACATCAATCTTTAAAAAAATTCAAGCTAAAATCAAATCCAAATTGTCATTGTCGTTGTTGCTGTCCTTGTTGTCGTTGTAAATGTAAACCACCATTTTTACCGATACCACCAAGTTGTAACTATCTCGTATATGTGACAGACGCTGGTCAGCTAGTATTGCCTGATAATAGAGTATCTGTGATTGATACGGCGACAAATACGATAGTCGCAAACATACCCGTAGGATCTGCTCCTCTCGAAGTAGCGATTACACCAAACGGAGCATTTGGTTATGTTCCAGCGCTCTTCTCGGATAATGTTACGGTCTTTAGTACTGCCACAAACACACCAATCGCTACCATTCCAGTAGGGGTTAATCCTTTAGGTGTCGCCATTTCACCGAATGGAACACTTGCTTATGTATCCAATCATGGATCTAACACGGTATCTGTTATCAATACAGCCACTAATACTGTAACCGCAACTATCCCAGTAGGGCTCCAGCCTCAAGGCATTGCTTTTACTCCAAATGGCGCGTTTGCTTATATTGCAAACGAAAATTCAAATTCAGTATCTGTTATCAATACAGCTACTAATACGGTGGTCGCTACAATCCCTGTCGGCATTCGCCCAAGATCCATTGTTTTCACATTGAGTGGACAGTTTGCTTACGTGACAAATGAAAATAGCAACACCGTATCCGTCATTAATGCTGTAACCAATACAGTAGTTGCTACAATCCCTGTGGGCACAGGACCTGTAGGAACAGCCATTACACCAGATGGAACACTTATTTACGTTGTCAATAAAGGTAGCAATACGGTTTCGGTTATCAATATAGCTACTAATACGGTGATTGCTACAATTCCTGTAGGATCATCTCCTGACCAAGTGACGATTTTGCCTGATGGAACATTTGCCTATGTCACGAACCAAGTGGACAATACAGTGTCTGTTATCGATATAGCGACCAATATGGTCATTGCTACAATCCCTGGATTTAACGGTCCTACTGGTATAAAAACGGGCACCATCTGCAACTAGCTTTTGACACCCTTGGCGAACAAGAAGTAGCAAGTCAAATTAAAGAAAAAGCAACCAACTCTAGACGACCATCTTAATCAAATGGTCGTCTAGAGTTGGTTGCCTATATCATGATGTAATGAGCGAATGCTAAAACGTTGAATGCTCATCTAGTTTTGGAATAGTAGTAAGTCTCATTCGTTTTTACCATTTATATACTATTTTATGTTCCTCTATGTTACCATCTATAATAGACAAAATGTTTATTTAGCAAATAAGCAGAATGACTAAAATCATTTATCAATAAAATTAGAGGGTGTGCAATTAATGGGGTTCTTTGATAGGTTTTTAAAAAAAATAGAGGCTGTTAATAAAGAAGAAGTTGCTGTTGCTGAACTTGAATCCGAGTTTTATTTAGAGTCTGCACTGGATGAAGCAAATCAATTTTGGGTGGAAATAGCACAAAATCTTATCGTGAACGCAGTTAAGGCAACTGTGAAGGGAATGTCTCTCGAGGAAGTAGAATCCATTTTAGGTATAGGTGAATTTGGAGGAGATATGACTACACCCAATGCTACAACAGAGACCTATTGGTATGAAGGAGTTAGTGGCGGTTCTGCTCAATTAATTTTTTATAACGGTACATTAGGCATGAAAGAAGAATTTGGTCTACAATAATGAGTTTTCTATTATTTAAACAGGACTTGCTAATGGCAAGTCCTTTTGTTATGCTCGCACAGGCTCTCTCACATATCAGTCCATAAACCGCTTGCTGTGTCAATCCAATAAAGCCATTAATGCAAGGTTTTAATGTAACAGCAGAGAGCAAATTACGTAACTAATTATCCATCTTAATGTATCTCGATTCGCTCAATGCTGTTCTGTGGCACTTGAAAAAGAAGAAGCACACCAGCTTATTGATACAACGGTTATTTATGGTAAAATTAGGTGGTATTTAGTTAATAATTTTATTCAAAAGGGGATTTAAAATGAAGAAACCGATTTTATCAATCGCTGTATTTTTACTAAGTTTTTTCTCATTACTTATTTCGCTTAAATTATTTTGGAATTTAGGTATTTATGTTGATGAGTATGGTACAAGTCCTTCTATTGTTAGTGGTGGAGAATTTTGGCATTCCATGGATTGGTTAAGATTATTTTTACTGTTCCTGCTGTGCGTAGTATCGTTTATCAGTATTTTTAGTACGAATCAAAATAAGAGTAATTAAAGTAATAGCCATTATTAAAAATTAAAGAAGGATGAAGGAATTATATGAAATTATTTAGAGGAATTTGGGGTATATTATTATGCTTATATGGTGTAGCTTTATCTATCAAATATTTCCAGAATGTCAGTGAAGGATGGAATATAATCCTTCATGCTTTATCTGGGAGTTTATGTATTTTAGGAATTTTACTAATTAGTAAAGCGATAAAAATGAAAGTGTAATCAGAAGTGACTTTCAACCTATCCAAAAATTAAAATAGCAGTCGTTACAGACAAGTCCTTATGTAATGCTTCCTCAAATCACTTCGATTTAAAAAGCCCATTAGGCTCTGATTTACTCAGTCACCTAATAGGCCATTCATATAAGTCTTTAAAGGTTAGTCCTTTGAAATTTAGTCCAATTCAATAAACCCTTGGTAAGCTTAGTCTTGAATCGCTGCGTCTAACGCTACCACGATCATGTCATTGAACGTTGTTTGACGTTCTTCAGAAGTTGTTACTTCGCCTGTGATAATATGATCACTTACTGTTAGAACTGCAAGTGCTTTACGGCCGAATTTGGCAGCTAATGTGTAAAGGGCTGCTGATTCCATTTCTACAGCTAGCACACCATATTGTGCTAGTTTTTCGTTTTGGTGCTCGTCTGAGTAGAATAAATCTGCTGTGAAGATATTCCCTACTTGTAAGTTAAGACCAGCCTCTTTACCTGCGTTGTAAGCTTTTAATAATAAGTCAAAGTCAGCGATTGGTGCGAAGTCGATAGCACCACCCCAAATGATTTGGTTCATACGTGTGTCTGATGTTGCGCCTTGCGCTAAAATGACGTCACGCACTTTAACATCCTTTTGAATTGCACCACAAGTACCTACACGAATTAATTTTTGCACATCATATTCTTGCATTAATTCTGTTGCATAGATAGAAATAGATGGCACACCCATACCTGTTCCTTGTACAGAAATACGTTTACCTTTATACGTACCTGTATAACCAAACATATTACGTACTTCATTGTAGCAAATTACATCTTCTAAAAATGTTTCTGCAATGTATTTTGCACGCAATGGATCTCCTGGAAGTAAAATTGTGTCAGCGATTTCACCTTTTTTTGCATTAATATGAATACTCATACTACAATCCCTCTTTTCTGTCAGTTATCACTATAAATAATACTGTGTTTCTGTCATTTACGCAATGCTAGACGTCTAGCAACTAAAAATATTTATCTTGATTCAGCAACGCAGTTCAGAACATAAAGCGCTTAGGTTAACTTCTACTCTTTTGCCCGAAAAATCTGGACGCCAATTCGCCGAAGCATCATCGATCTTTTCATACAAGCAAGCTTATTCCTCATAAAGCGCCCATAAAGTATCGAATGTTTCGATTGTTAAGTTTTCCGTAGCGTAGGATTCAATATAGTCGGACAGCTCATGAAAGTCTGTGCTCTGTTTTGGAAAATTATGCTCCTGAAACATTTCCTCTGCAAAGCGGACTTTAGGGTCTGACCAATCACCTCCTCGGAATGTTAATACATACAAATAAAAACTTTTTTTCATGAAACAATTTCCCCTTTTTAAAACATTGGCTTTTCGCTAGTGTATCAAAAAAAATAGCTTTCGTCATAATTCCCACCACTAAGATATTTTACCTATTCATGCTTTTAGAACTATTTTCTCGGACAATACTGACTTTAGTCACGGTGTATTTTATCTGAAAAATTTAAATTTTTAGAAATAATAATAGAAATATCTAGTAAAATAAGATAAAATTGAAATCGATTATTGAAAAAAATAGGAAGGTGATGGCGATGAAAAAAACTCAAAAAACTCGTAATACAGCGAAAAAACGCCCGTCTCTCTTTATGCTTAGCTTTTTGAGGAAAAGGCAAGCTGCTACAAAAGAAGAACCCGGGAACAATCCCCCTCCTATTAAAGTAAAACGACAACGTTTTTACCATTTAATTCGGGGCAAAATGCTTATTATGTTTGCACTGCTTATTGTGATTAACGGTATCATGGGTATATTGTCTTATGTCAATATACAAAATTTGCAGCAGCAAATGGAAGACTTTACGAAGAAAAACGTCCAAGAGCAGTTAACTGTCAATCAGCTTGCGTATGAAATTGCTCGACTAACAAATTTAGAACAATCCTATTTAATTACAGGTAATGGTATTTATTCTACTTCTTATCATATGAAAATTGATACTATTAACAAAAAGCTGTCTGCCTTAAAAGAACAATTTCAAGAACGACAAGTAGAGCTAAGTCATATGCAGGCCATCGAGCAATATTATAAAAATTACCTAGATTATTCAGACAAAGTCATGACGATGCGCGACGAACTCGGACTTGAACAAGCCCGTAAGCTCATGATGGGTGCTACTGGGGAAACGATGAAAACGCATATCGATAACAATATTGAATCTATTAATGTGGTCATGGACGAGTCGAATAAAACCAAATTAGACAAGCTTAATCAACAGGTCAATCTTTCCATTACTACGTTCTTTATCGTGTCAATTGTTGGCTTTTTAGCAATCATCATTTTTGGTTATATGCTCTTTAAATCACTTAAACGAAATACACAGGCTATTAATGACTCCATCCTTGATATTGCACAGGCAGGAGGCGATTTGACAAGACGTGTAAAAGTACGTAATCGTGATGAATTTTCAATCATTGCGGCCTCGACGAATACATTAATCGAGTCAATTTCTAATTTAATTCGCCGTGTCAGTGAATTAGCGGATCATGTATCAAGCAGTAGCCAGGAGCTGATGTCGTTAGCTGATGAAAATGCACGAACGATTCAGGATATTGCGGATGCCACAGCTGATATTGCCAGTGATAGTGACAATACGATTTCAAGTATGAATAGTGCCCAGCAAAAGATGAGCGACTTAGAGCATGCCGTGCATCAATTAAATGAACAAGCAAGTGCCGTCCATCGTGCCTCTGTCGCTATGCAGCAAGCAGCCGATGAAGGCAGCCGCTCTGTGGAACAATCCTCGCTTGTTATGCAATCCATTGAAGAAACGATGGCTTCCACAACGTCCACGGTCGAAGCATTAGGTCGTAAATCTGCCGACATCACATCGATTATCGGCACCATCACAGCCATTTCTGAGCAAACAAATCTTCTCGCATTAAACGCGGCCATTGAAGCGGCACGCGCTGGCGAACATGGACGAGGCTTCGCAGTTGTAGCAGATGAAGTTCGCAAGCTTGCAGAGCAATCACAAAGCGCAGCGAAGGAAGTAACAACGATTGTGACGTCCATCCAGCAGGAAGTTACGTCAATCATTGCCCAAAATCATGAAGGAGTGACAACTGTTATCCGAGGCGTGGAAGTAACAAATGAAACGAACCAATCCTTAGCCAATATTTTAACGCATACAGAGGAAACAACGACGATTATCGCAGCTATGGTAGATAAAATTGCGACTACACTTGACTCTAGCAATGCCGTAGCAAGTGACTTCGTGCATGTCAATGCCTATGCCGAGCAATCAGCAGCCAACACGGTAACCTCAGCGGCAGCCGCAACACAGGGCTCCGCATCCATGCAGGAAATCAACGCAGCAGCCACCGAGCTCGCCCAACAAGCAGATAGCTTACGTAACCTAGTGAGCGAATTTAAAGTATAAGCCACTCGAAGGAGGATCCAGCATTTTGCTGGTTCCTCCTGCATTTTGAGGGGCTATCCTTTCAATTTGAAGATTCGATCATTCAAATAAAGGATTCTCTGTTGAAATGGTGGGCTATCCTTCGTTTTGCTTCTATCCATCGATCTATGAGTTTTATCCTCTACTTTGCTGGTTCTATCCATCAATCTGAGCGTTTTATCCTTCAATCTACTGAGTCTCTCTTCATTTTGCTGGGCTATCCTTCACTTTATTGGTTCTATCCATCGATTTGAGAGTTCTATCCTCTACTTTGCTGGTTCTATCCACCGATCTGAGCGTTTTATCCTTCAATCTGCTGGTTCTATCCATCACTCTGTGAGTTTTATCCTTCACTCTGCTGACTCTCCTCTCATTTTGCTGAGCTATCCTCCACTTTATTGCCTCTATCCATCGATCTATGAGTTCTATCCTCTACTTTGCTGGTTCTATCCACCAATCTAAGCGTTTTCTCCTCCACTCTGCTGACTCTCCTCTCATTTTGCTGGGCTTTCCTCCACTTTATTGCTTCTATCCATCGATCTATGAGTTCTATCCTTCAATCTGCAAAGTCTCCCTTCCACTTTGCAAGTTCCTTCTCATCAGTAAATTCATCACCTTAAGGTTACAAAACAAAAAAATCCTAGCAAGAGCTACCTTGCTAGGATTGGATTATTTAAATAACGATTGATACTCGCCATAGCCTTCTTTTTCTAAATCTTCTTTGGGGACGAATCGGAGCGCTGCTGAGTTAATGCAGTAGCGCAAGCCTCCTTGCTCACTTGGACCGTCTGGGAAGACATGTCCTAGATGGGAATCCGCTTCTTTACTGCGCACCTCCACACGACGCATGCCGTGGGATGTATCGAAAAGCTCGGTTACTTGCTCTTTTTCAATCGGCTTGGTGAAAGCTGGCCACCCACAGCCTGAGTTGTATTTATCGAGTGAGCTGAATAATGGTTTCCCTGAGACAATATCTACATAGATGCCTTCTGCAAAATGATCATCGTATTCATTGCGGAATGGGGGCTCAGTGCCATTTTCCTGTGTGACGTAATATTGCATATCTGTTAATTCTTTTAAACGTTGTTCTTTACTCATGTTTATTCCCCCAGTGATGCTCCTGGAACGCTCTGCGACCGGATCCAATCGAATAGCGCTCATAGTGCATTGGATTTTTCTTATAATAATGCTGGTGATAATCCTCCGCCGTATAAAAGGTGCTGGCTGGCAGGATTTTTACCATGATTGGTTTATCAAATTTCCCAGACGCTGCTAAATCTGCCTTCGAGCGTTCTGCTAACTCACGTTGTTCCTCATCATGATAGAAAATGGCCGTTGTGTAAGACTCTCCACGGTCAAAAAATTGACCCCCTGCATCAGTAGGATCAATCAATGTCCAAAAAATCGCTAGTAATTGCTCGTAGCTATATAATTCATCATCAAAAACGATTTGTACAGCTTCTACATGACCTGTCGTTTCAGAGCATACCTGTTCATAGGTAGGATTGACAACATGTCCACCTGTATAGCCTGATAGCACTGAGACAATGCCAGGTGTTTCGTCAAAGGGCTTGACCATGCACCAAAAACAGCCCCCTGCAAAGGTTGCGTATTGCTTTGCCATTGTTTTCACTCCTTATTCACCAGGAACAATAATTTCCAATAGAATTTTATCATTTGGTAAGTCTAATTCTTTGGCACGGACACGTGATCCTGAAGCGATGTTGATGCGGGATAAATCGATATAAATTTCCGCTTCATTCGGATGCACCGTAATCCATGAAGGAAATTCCACCGAATCGCGCATAATTTTCATAGTCGTTTCTGGTGGAATTTTCAGTAGTCCAACATTCATTCTCGTCTGCTTTAAAATAATATTGCCTTTGTCATCTACAATCGGTTCAAAATTCATGGAAATCGGAACTTCCGTATAAAATGCCGTTAGGGTGCTTCGTAATTGAATATCATTACCAATTGTAAAATCAAGCGGTAAAGGTGAGCCCTTCGCTGCATCCTTTAAATACTTTTTCGATATCGATTCTAATTCCTTTGTTGTTGTTTGCACAACGAGTACATTCCCTTTGCTTTCACTTTCACCTGCTGAACTCTTCGCAACGTTGACGCCATCCACTGGTCTAGTTGCTAAAAAAACGACGAGGAGGATTGCAAAAAGCACTGTGCCTGCTAAGGCGAAAAACGCGACTTTCCATTTATTCATTTTGTCACTCCTCGAAGCCTATTGCCTTGTTAATCTTTTTTTCCATACCACACTGCTCCATTGCTGCTAATATACGCTCTGTCATTTTTTCATATCCCTTTGCGTTCGGGTGGAAAAAATCTGTATGATAGACGAGCTCTTCATTTGAATCAAATAAATCTTCTACTGATACATAGCAAGCATTGGAATCCTTGCTTGCTACTTCTTCAATCACATTATTCCATTCTGTGATAATTGTATCAAATTCATTCGCCTCATTGGTTACAATTGAAAATGGATTATAAAAACCAATGAGTAGTATGGGCACTGTCGGATTTTTTGCACGAATGCCTTCTACGATTTTGCTGTAACGTTCTTTATATGCTCGCAGCTCCTTATCAAAAGCGTCCCGCTTCAAGTTAAATAAATCCTGCTTGACGACCTTCATGACATCATTGCCACCCATTGTTAAGGAAATAAGCTGTGCTTCTTGCAACTCTTCATCATAATGCCCTTTTTTCACTAATTTTAGTAGTTGATCACTGCGTCTACCTCGTTTGCCTCGATTATCTACATCTACATCTGAAATCGAGGGCCATGCGAGCAATGAATCTGCTAATCTTCCAACATAACCGTCTTGACTATACTCATCACCGACACCATCTGTTAACGAATCTCCAAGTGCCAAGTAATGTAGTTGCTTTGCTTGTTCTTCATCAATTTGCGATAAATCCTCTGCTGATGGCTCAAAAAAATGTTCAAATATTTGTGTCAACATATTCTTAGAGGGTTTTTCCTCATCCTCTGTTTGTTGCTCATCCTGCGTCATATCTTGCTCCGTCCCTGCTTGCTCACCGTCAGGTTCTGCTTGCGGATTCGGTTCATCGATTGATATTGCACAACCACTTAGTACTAAGACGGTCAAACACGACAACATAAATCGCCAAATGTCCATTTGACCACCTTCCATCCCTTTCTATTACTTCTATTATAGAATAGTTCATGCCGCAATGAAAAGTGACTAACCCTTAGTTCTCCATAATTTTGTGCTCCTGCCAAGTTTCTTCACTGGGTAATGTGGCTTTATAATAGGAATAGCTAGTGTTTGTTCATGATTGGTGGTGAAGTGTTTTTATTTCGAGTAAAGTCGCTCACCTTTGATGGCAGTACTCTCATCTGATTCCAAGTCGTTCAGCCTTGAGGCAAATGCGCTCATGCCTCATTCGAAGCCGCTCAGCCTTGAGGCAAATGCGAAGCTACTCTTCTTTAGCGGTAAAGCGCTCTTATTTAGAATGCAGTCGTACAAAACGCCCATCTCTCGAATGTGTCCAATATGATCTAAGCATGAAAAAAAGCCACTACAATTACTTATGTAGTAGCTCCTCACTATTATTCTGCAAAATAAATAAAACCGATGGCTCCTGGGCCTGTGTGTGTCGAGATGATTGGGGATGTGAATGCAATTTCTACATCGTTAAAACCCGTCTCTTCGATTAAGGCTTTTAATGGATTGCCCATCGTTAATAGGCCATCTGCATGGGAAATGCCCACTGCCTTGACTGTTTTTCCAGCTGTGTCTTCTTGAAATTGTTTAAATAAGTAATTGACTACCTGCTTATGGCTACGTACTTTTGATACAGGGTTGTAAACGCCGCCTTCAAGGTTGGCAATGACTTTGATGTTTAGAAGTGAACCGATAAAGCCCTTTCCTTTACCAATTCGACCACCTTTAATTAGGTTTTCAAGCGTATCTACAATAACATATAGGTAGGTATTGTCACGTACTTTGTCCAAACGTGCCACAATCTCCTCTACGGTTGCGCCCTCATCACGCATGCGGATGGCTTCACGTAGTTGAATAGCGAGACCAATCGCTATAAAGCGTGAGTCGATGACCGTTACATCAGCGTCTGTCATTTGTGCCGCTTGGCGTGCCGATTCCACTGTTCCGCTCATACCACCTGTCATATGGATGGAGATAATTCGATCCCCATCTTTCCCAAGCTCATCATATAATTCTTTAAATTTCCCTGGAGCTGGCTGTGAACTTTTCGGTAAATTTTTCGCATTTTTCATTAAGCCTAAAAAAGACTGCGGCTCTAAATCCACACCATCTGTATATGTTTGACCATCAATTTGAATCGTTAAAGGCACGATATGTATGCCATGTTGTGCTACTTCTTCTTTTGTTAAATCACAAGTTGAGTCCGTTATTATATGAATTCGTCCCACTTCGACACATCCTTTTACTTCATTAAAATTTATTATATAGACTAATGAATCATTATGTAAACATGACATTTGTCATTAGGTAATGCCCTGTCCTAACTTGCATGTAAACGCTACCTTGGATACTATAGCGTTTTCGCCCACCTCTTGTCTATCAATGCCCCTCAAAGAATATGACAGCCTTATGACATTTTTGATATGAAATATATGACAAATGTAAATGTTCAAGAATAAATTATTGGGGTATAGTAAATACATGAACGAAAGGAGTGTTTCAAATGGTGGATTCATTTGACTATAAATCATGGAAAGAAGAGCTATGGAATGCCATTACACACGGTATTGGTTTCGTTGTTAGTATTCCGGCACTGGTTGTCTTATTGTTAGCAGCCGTCCAAACAGGAAATGCACTACATATTACAACCTTTAGCATTTTTGGTGCGTCTGTCATCATTTTGTTTTTAATGTCTACATTGCTACACAGTATGCCAGGAAAATATAAACACTTTTTTGCTATTTTGGACCACTCGTCCATTTATATTTTAATTGCCGGCACCTATACGCCGTTTTTATTAATTGCTGTTGGTGGCACACTAGGCTTGACATTATTATGTATTATTTGGTCACTCGCTGTACTCGGTGTACTGTTTAAATGTTTCTTTATTAATCGTTTCGAAGTACTTTCCTTGATTTTTTATATTGGTATGGGCTGGTTAATTATTTTCGCCATTAAGCCCGTTTATCTCTACTTAGGTTTTTATGGCTTTGCTTTGCTGCTAGCAGGTGGGCTATTCTATACCATTGGAGCAATGTTTTATGCATGGCGCTCCCTACCCTACAACCATGCGATTTGGCACCTTTTTGTACTGGCGGGCTGTGCTTCTATGTATGCTTGTGTCTATTTCTATTTATAAAAAAAGGCTCCCTTCATAAGGAGCGTTTTTTTATGGATTCTCGTAAAAGCGCAATGGCTTCCTTTACCTCTTTGTCATTCTCTTCATCATTCAATTTATGCCTAGCATGCAGTAAAATTGGCCTCAGGGATTCAACAGAACGCCCAAATCCATTCATCCACTCATAGCGAGGCACCATCCAAGTATGAAAGTGGTGTGTCGTATCTTCATTGTAAAAGTAATAAACATATTCTATACCTAATACTTCCCTTTGAGCCTTTCTGATTGTTGTTAAGAGGTTAATATAGTCCATTTTTTCATGTTCTTTTAATTCATCAAAGCCATGAATATGACGTTTTGAAGCTAAAATGACTAATCCCTTTATGGGGTACGCTACATCCTGGTGAGCGTGAAAATAATCCGTTTCAACGACAACACCTCCATTGGGTTCGATTTGTCCACTTGTGATTGCACAGCTCAAACAATCAACATGAGCCATTTCTCCACTCAATAATGTTATTTTTCCCATCGAATCTCCCCTAAACGCAGAATAAGCACGGTCTACTAAAACCGCGCTTGTCTCACCACTATTTACGTTCAAAAATTTGATATTGGAATGTATAGCCTTCTGGTGCTGTTTCAGGCTTTTCTGATGATATTTCAATAAAATCCTGCTCATAGCTTGGGAAATAGGTATCTCCTTGGAAGGCATGATTAATTTTTGTAATATATAAACGATCTGCCTTCTCCATTACTAAACGGAAAATTTGCTCACCACCAATAATCATGATTTCAGGTACATCTCCAGCTTGTGCTAATGCTTCCTCTAAGCTTGTCACGATTTCAATACCATCCGCTTGGTAGTTCTCATCGCGCGTAATGACAATGTTGCGACGCCCTGGAAGTGGACGACCAATGGATTCGAATGTTTTACGTCCCATTATCATCGGCTTACCCATTGTTTTCTCTTTAAAATACTGCAAATCTCCTGGTAAATGCCAAGGCATCCCGTTGTTATAACCAATGACATGGTTGTCATCATGTGCCACAATTAAAGAAATCATACTGTCCCTCCAAATACTTTCATCTTTTTTATTATAAACATAATGAGCGTATTTCACCTCATTTATGAATGAATTTTCTTTTTATAAAATTAAATCCTAGTAAAATTATATGAATAGTTTATAATAGAGATATCCAACGTCACGATAAAGGAATGATGAAGATGACTACTTTAAGAAAAGAAGCTGTTCATTATATTGAAGCCCAGCATACGGGCATACCTTATTACCAAGTTACCCCACAGGAAGCAAGAGCAATGCGCACAGCTACGCTTTGGCAATCACCACACAGACCAAAGCTAGCATCCATCAAAGATTACAATATTACGGTGCGAGATGGAGCTGCCATTACACTTCGTCTCTATACGCCTGTCCTTGACAAAACATTACCTGTCATTGTTTATTACCATGGTGGTGGCTGGGTTTACGGCAATTTAGAGTCTGTCGATGCAGGCTGTCAGCTATTAGCAGACCAAGCACAGGCGATTGTCGTATCAGTAGACTATCGTTTAGCACCAGAATACCCCTTCCCAACTCCCTTATATGATGCCTACGATAGCTTAGTATGGGTGTCTGAGCATATCAAAGCCTTTGGTGGAGATGTCAATCGCTTAACTGTTGCTGGGGACAGTGCAGGTGGAAATTTAGCTACCGTTGTTGCTTACTTAACTACTACATTGGGTGGTCCAGCGTTACAAGCTCAAGCACTAATCTATCCCGTGACAAATGTCGACTTTACAACGGAATCCTATCAGCTTTTTGGTGAAAACTACGGCTTAGATGCACAGGGCATGCAGTGGTTCTCTCAGCATTATACAGATGAAGCAAACTTTACAAACCCGCTCGTGTCCCCTCTTCAGCTAGAGAATGTTCGTAACATGCCTAAAACAATCATCATAGCTGCTGAGGCTGATGTTCTCTATGATGAAGGACTAAGCTATGCAGAAAAACTAAAAGCTGGTGGCGTTGCAGTAGAACATGTCACAATGCCAGGTCTAATTCATAGTTATTTCAGTAAAATGAATTATTTTGAAGATGCCACAAACGAAACGGTGGCAAAAATTGTGGAATTCTTGAAATAAGTTTGGCTATCCAGCTCAAACAGTGCGATAATAGAGCAAAACGTTTTTTAAAGGATGACATGATGACACAAACAATGACATTACAAATACAACTGCCCTATTCTGAGCAATTAAAAAAAGGCTATCCACTTATTTCAAAGGATGCGGTCGATGCAAGACGCCTACCTTCTGAGCAAGGTACGCTTCTCAAGCTCATGGATCACCATAATCGTTTTATTGGTACAGGATACTACGGTATTCAAAATAAAGGGATTGGCTGGGTGCTAACAACTGATGTGAACGAAACCATCGATAAGACTTTTTTCATGAAAAAATTCAAAAAAGCCATCGACAATCGTGCAGCATTTTTCAACAATGAAAACACAACAGCCTTTCGTGTATTTAATGGTGAAGGAGATGGCATCGGCGGTCTCACGATTGACTTTTTTAATGGCTACTACATGGTGAGCTGGTATAGTGAGGGCATTTACTCCTTGAAAGATGTCGTATATGAGGCGCTTGCTGAGACGGTGAACTACCAAGCTATTTATGAGAAAAAACGCTTTGATAGCAAAGGGCAGTATATTGAACAGGATGATTTTGTGACGGGCACGCCTGGTGAATTTCCAATCATGGTGAAGGAAAATGGTATGACATACGCAGTTCATTTAAACGACGGAGCGATGACGGGGATTTTCCTAGATCAACGCGAGGTACGTTTGGCTATTCGTGAGCGTTATGCAAACCATACAAACATGCTTAATACATTCTCCTATACAGGAGCATTTTCAGTGGCAGCTGCTCTAGGAGGCGCCATGAAAACAACAAGTGTGGATGTAGCTAAACGCAGTCTTGCCAAAACCATTGAGCAATTCAGTGTGAATCAAATTGATTATGAAGCACAGGATATTAAAGTAATGGACGTTTTCCATTATTTTAAATATGCGCAGCGTCACGCCTTACAATTTGATCTTGTTGTATTAGACCCACCTAGCTTTGCCCGTACGAGGCAAATGACATTTTCAACAGCAAAGGACTACCCTAAATTACTGAAGGATGCCATTGCTATTACCGCTAAAAATGGCATCATTGTCGCTTCCACAAATAATGCTAGCTTTGGGATGAAAAAGTTCAAAGGCTTTATTGACCAAGCATTTAAAGAAACCCGTACACGCTATAAAATTGTAGAGGAATACGGTTTACCAAAGGATTTCCGTGTTTCACGTGAATACCCTGAATTTAATTATTTGAAGGTCGTCTTTATTCAAAAAATGGACTAACAGGAATTCAAGACAGAATCATTTCTTTATGATTCTGTCTTTTTATATAAAAAAGTGACCTAAGAAATTCATTTCTTAAGTCACCTCTGAATACTACTTATAGATAGTTCACAAACCAATCGCGAATATATTCAAGTCGATTGATTCTTAAAGTTGGTTTTCCGCTCCTTGACAGTTCATGATTGGACTCAGGGAAGCGCACGAATTTTGTTTCTTTTTTACGATGCTTTAAGGCGATAAATAATTGCTCCGCCTGCTCAATTGGACAGCGATAGTCTTTTTCAGCGTGTAAAATGAGCAATGGTGTTTCGATATTATTGACATATTTCAGCGGTGAATGATGCCAAAGCTTTTCGATATCGTCAAGTCCCGCAAGAATTTGCCAATCTGTAAAGTAATACCCAATATCACTGACACCGTAAAAGCTAATCCAGTTCGAAATAGAGCGCTGCGTCACAGCTGCTTTAAAGCGATTCGTCTGGCCAACAATCCAGTTGGTCATAAAGCCGCCATAGCTCCCACCTGTCACTCCAAGACGGTCTGCATCAATAAAATCATAGTGCTCCAGCACATAGTCCACAGCCGCCATTAGATCCTCATAATCATTGCCACCATAATCACCACGCACTGCATCAACAAACGTTTGACCATAGCCATGACTGCCACGTGGGTTCGTATATAGCACCGCAAATCCTTGTGCAGCTAGAATTTGGAACTCATTAAAATAAGTATTGGCATACATCGCATGTGGCCCGCCATGAATTTCAAGCACTAGAGGATATTTTTTCCCTTCCTCATAACCAACTGGCTTCATGATCCAACCATTTACCTTCCAGCCCTCTGCTCCCTCAAATTCAATGGCTTCTGGAACAGCTAATGCTCTCGTCTTTAAAAATTCTTCATTGATGGACGTCAGCTGTTCTTTTTCACCCGTTTTTAGGTTGACGAAAAATAAATCGCCAGGATTCGTCGTTGTACTAATGGCTACGACTGCTTGATCATGTTGTGCATCAAGTGAAAAACCATAGACATATTGATCATCGTGAATAGCTGGATAGATTTCACCATCTATATTTCCGAAATAAATCGCAGCATTACCGTGATCTGTTACTTGGAAGTAGAAGCTATGATTATCATTCAACCATTGAACACGTGGTGACACCACACCTTGAAGAAAATCGCCGATTGCAAAATCCCCAATAGGGGCGTCAAATTCACTTGTTACACATGTCAGCAGATTTTGTTGCAAATCATAGAGCCATAGCTTTGCTTGTGTAGCATTTTCAAATTCTCTTTCACTACCTATGAAAGAGATGAAGCGACTGTTTGGAGACCATGACGTTTGGTAATACATACCTGTTCCCTCTGTTAACGGACGCGCTTGCTTTGTTTCTACATCTAATAAATAGATATCGCTCTTAAATGAAAAATCTGTATCCTCTGCGACATCAGCTAAGTACGTCATATATTGACCATCAGGTGACCATGTACCAAGATGGACATGATTGTTTCCTTTCGTCACTTGCTCTAACTCGCCCGATTCTAAATGGACGATCGCAATTTGACTAAACTGCTCCATATCCAAAAAACCTGCAGCATCCGATTTATGTTTCATCTTGTCTATTTCTAGAGGCTTTAGTTCTTTTTCTTCTTTCTTTTCATCCGTTACCTTATCCAAAATCGTTTCATCTTTACCTAGCTTGATAGAAAAGGCCATTTTCTTGCCGCATGGTGACCACACAGGTGATGTCACACCATTTTTACAATATGTCACCTGCTTTGCCTCTCCGCCTGCTTTTGAAAGAACATAAATTTGCGACTTGCCTGTTCTAGTGGATAAAAACGCAACTTGACTACCATCAGGTGACCATATAGGAGAACTTATTCTATCCTCCCCAAATGTCCATTGCTGTGGTGTTTTGTTCTTCAGGTTTATGTAAAACAAATTCGAGACATAATCTTTTTTCTTCTCATCAATACGTGTCTCAACATAAACTACCTCAGTCCCGTCAGGTGAGAGCTGTGGATCGGCTACTGATTTCAAGTGGTAAAGATCTTCTGGTTGAATCCCTTGTTTCGATGTCATGTTCTTGCTCCTTTGTATTGTCATTTTCTGTACTCTACTACAATACTTCGACACCCTAAGTAATATTCCTGCTAGTTAATTGATTTTTTTACTAATTCCCAATATTCGGTTGATTTTGTTCTGCGATAAAATTTAAAAAAGGGTTCATTCGGACGAGCATGTTCCTTATAAAGGTTCATCATTTGTAGCAAAAAATCTTCAATGTGCTCGACACCTACCTTTTTCGCAAATAACATGCCCGCCTGCGCCTTTGCCCCCATCGGTACAGCGCCTAAATAAACATCAAAGCTCTCCTGCTGATAAACGAGTCCAATATCATCATAGACTGCATTGTAGCAGGCTGACGCACAGCCATTGATGTTAACACGTACTCTTGCAGGTACCTCGATCCCCTCTAAAGCATGATAAAGCTGTTCGGTTATCGGAGCAGCCTCCATCTTTTCACCATCACAAAAATCACAGGCCTTCATCGCGATGATGGGTCCTGATGGTGCAACATAAAGACCCACTTCTCGTAAGGCTTGCATAGCCTCTGTCACGGCACTCGTTGGAATGGACACTAAAATACTATAGGAGGCCGAATACTTAATCGCCCCCTTTTCGCCAGCAACCTCTGCTATTTTTTGAAATTGTGCAGGCGTATAATGCTTATTAATAATACCTGGGCTGACAGCTAAGCGTGTAAATTCGCCATGACGATTAAGTGTTTCAAATGTTTGATCTGGTACGTTTTTCTGAAATGCATTCATTGATATCGCTCCTTATGAAAAAGGAGCTAGCACAATGCTAGCTCGGAATTTTAAAAGTTATCAGGATAGAAGCCCTTCGCTAAAATTTCAATAGCCTCTGCCGCACGAACGCCTTCAGACGCAGCTGACAGTGGCAGGATGACAAAGCGATCATTTTTAACAGCTTCCATCTCCTTTAATGCTGGATCATTTTTTAAGAATTGAATCTTTTGTTCGGCCGTTGTTTCACCATAATCGATCACGACAACTACCTCGGGATTACGGTCTACCGCATCTTCCTTCGACACGGTTGTCCAGCCTGATTCCACATCACCAAAAATATTTTGACCACCAGCGATTGATACTAGTTCATTCATAAAGTTTTGACCAGCTGTAAAGACATCCTTTTCACCGCTATCAAATACGAGAACACGTAATTTCTCACTATCTTTTGGTAATTTAGCTTGAATTGCCTCCACATCTTGCGTCATTTGCTCAATTAAGGCTTCTCCACGATCCTCAATACGGAAAATTTTTGCGATATTACGAATATCAGTGAAAATATCCTCTAGTGTTGGCTTTGTCATATTGGAAGCCGTATGTAAATACGTATGAATGCCTAACTCCTCAAGCTCTTCCGGTGTTCCAACACCCTTTTCACCAAAGCCACTCTTCCAGCCTGCATATAAGAAATCAGCCTCGGCATCAATTACTTGCTCCTTCGTTGGGTATTGATCAGAAAGCACAGGCACTTTATCGTATGCTTCTTGTAGGGGCTCGTAGATTTTATCATCTAAGTAAGCTGTGCCTACCATGGAATCCTCTAAGCCTAGCGCTAGCATAATCTCTGTCACATGCTGATTTAAACTAATCGCTTTTGTAGGTGCTTCCTTATATGTTTGAGTTGTTTCATTATTGTCAATGGTTACTTCCGTTGCTGCCTCAGATGGCTCAACCTTCTCATCTTGCGCTGCTGATTCAGATTTGTCCTTTGCATTACAAGCCCCTAAAACAGCGACCAAGGCAATGACCATCACCAGCCATAAACTTTTCCATTTCTTCATGTCCTTTTCTCCTTTGTTGTTCATCTATAGAAAGAAATCAAAGACTTCTTTGCTACCAGGATTCGTGGGAAGGGCATAAAAAAACCCTCTTGTCGCCAAGAGAGTAGCATAGTGAAAAAACGGTACATTACCTTTATCACTATCCCCATCCTCGTGGTTCTTAGTCAAAAAACACATACTGGCAGGTATCCTGGCTTAGGTTCATCATCTATACGCCTTCCCATAGTTAAACTACAGTGGCATGCTGTACAGACTCCCCATTTACAGTTGCGGGACAGCATCGGAATTGCACCGATTTCCCTTTTAAGCAAATGACAAATGCCATTTGCACCAATACGTTCTATAATGGTTAATACTATTGATAGACTAGCAGAAGAAAATTTGTAGCTCAATCAGTAGTATGTTGCTAAATATATAATCATCATTATATTAGCACTATTTCGACAAAAATACGAACTATTTTACAAGAAATATATAGGCTAGTATTCTGTTACAATGAAAAGATAGCTATAGATAGAAACGAGGATATGTTATGTACAAAACAATTGGTGTACTTGCGCATGTGGATGCAGGTAAAACAACCTTCTCTGAGCAAGTACTTTTTCATACACAAAGCATTCAAGCTCGTGGTCGAGTGGATCATCAGGATACCTTTCTCGATCATCATGAGCTAGAGCGCAAGCGTGGTATTACCATTTTTGCCGAGCAAGGTCGCATGAACATAGGCGACGATACATACACGTTGATTGATACACCAGGGCATGTCGACTTCTCCCCTGAGATGGAGCGCGCCATTCGTGTGATGGATTATGCCATTGTTATCATTAGTGCGGTCGAGGGCGTACAGGGTCATACGGAAACCGTGTGGCAGCTTTTACGCAAATACCATGTCCCAACATTCTTCTTTATCAATAAAATTGATCGCGAAGGAGCCAATGTGGAGGCCGTTATGACACAGCTCCGCAAGGATTGTTCCCAGCAGGTGCTGTTCGTCGATGAACCGCTTCGTACTGATTATGTTTCAAGCGGCATCATGGAATGGTTGGCTGAGCGTAATGAAGAGCTGCTCAATGCCTTTTTGAATGAGTCATTGGAGCATGAGCAATGTCTTACTCAGCTACAGACCATGATTCAAAAGGAATGTGCCTTCCCCTGCTTTACAGGGTCTGCCCTAAAGGATGAGGGCATCAAGGAATTGCTTGCCCAGCTCCCTCTATTAACAGACACCCATTTTGAAGTGAATGCACCGTTTGAGGGGGAGGTTTTTAAAATTCGTCATGACGGCCACCAGCGTTTAACATTTATGAAGGCTGTCAAGGGCGTTTTACATGTTCGGGATGAATTTTCGTTTGAAGAAGTGACAGAAAAAGTGACTGAAATTCGCCTCTATAATGGCAGTCGCTTTGATACCGTCCAACAGGTTGAAGCGGGAGAGATTTTTGCTGTTAAAGGACTTAGTCAGGCCAATATTGGAGACCGCATCGGCACTACTATGCTGTCACAGCCCTATGAGCTTGTCCCAACGCTACAGGCAAAGGTTCAATATGAGGGCCATCAGCATATCAAGGAAGTGTTACAAATTTTCCGTTTACTAGAAGCAGAAGAGCCTTCCTTACGTGTGGTTTGGCAGGAAAAGTTCCAGGAAATCCATGTGCACATTATGGGCGTTATTCAGTTGGAGGTACTGATAGAAGTGTTAATGAAGCGTTTTTCATTAACGGTCTCCTTTGGCGAGCCCCAAATTTTATATATGGAAACCATTGCGACGACGGTGACAGGCTATGGTCATTTTGAGCCCCTCAAGCATTATGCAGAAGTTCATTTACTAATGGAGCCCAATCCGCGAGGAGTAGGTAATACATTTAGCAATGCCTGCCATGCGGATCATTTATCGGTAGGCAACCAACGCCTTGTTGAAAAGCACCTGTTTGAGCGTGATCACCATGGCTTACTCACAGGCTTCCCTCTGACAGATATTCATTTTACACTGCTAACAGGTCGCGGACATAATGAACATACATCGGGCGGCGATTTCCGAGAAGCTAGTTTCCGTGCGCTACGTCAAGGACTTGAGCAAGCACAGAACATCCTGCTTGAACCTTATTATCGCTTTAAAATGAAGGCTTCGAACGACTTTATCGGCCGCATGATGAGCGACATACAGCAAGCTGCTGGCACATTCGATGACCCCATCTTATCCGAAACAGATGTTGTGCTAACGGGACGAGCGCCCGTCGCCACCCTAATGAGCTATAGCACAACCTTTGCGGCCTATACCAATGGTAAGGGCGCACTCACACTCCAATTTGATGGCTATGATGTGTGTCATAATGCCGAGGAAATTATTTCGCACATTGGCTACGATAAAAATGCCGACCCAGAATACAGCTCCTCCAGCATCTTTTGTGCGAAGGGCAAAGGATATTCTGTTCCTTGGCACGAGGCACAAGCAGCCATGCATTGTCTGTAAGTAGGTAATCCTGCCCGCGCGAAGCCGTTTGCTTGCGCGGGTGTTTACTTGCTTTGAGCGAGAATATTTACCCTGTTTGCGCGAGTATTCCTTGCTGGAGCGAGAGTATTTCATCTGCTTCCGCGAGTATTCCCCGCTCGAACGAGAGTATTTCATCTCCTTCCGCGAGTATTCGCTGCTTGAGCGAGAGTATTTCATCTGCTTCCGCGAGTATTCGCTGCTCGAACAAGAGTATTTACCCCCTACCCTTCAAATAAATAAAAACAAGCCCTCCGTTTGATGGAGGGCTTGAGTTTATAATGCGCCTACTGCTTTCTTTGTAGAACTGTGCACAAGGTATGCAGGCTCGACAATCACGTAGTCATGCGTGTTTGTGAAATCAACTAGCACTTTACCAGGATAACTTTTTAAAATTTGCAGTTGATCAATTAATTGCAGCAATAGCTCGTGACCGTTGCCGCGTGGATGCCAGTTGAAATGGTAATCATTTAATGCCTGAACCGCTTCAATAAATTGGGCGTATTCCTGCTGCACAAAGGCTATTAACTTATCATGTTGAGGCGCTAAATCATGGATATATGTTTCATAAAAACGCATCACGATCGAGCATAATACATCATTGACACGCGCTGCACTTAAAACAGGCTTTGGCTTCAGTGACAGACGGTCAAGGTTGGGCTTGGCACGAGTGGAATCAATGCGTGTAATTAAATGGTATGGCTCCCCGTTAACCTCATAGACAATCGGGTTAGTCGGCATATACATCATAAAGCTATTGGTCTTCGTTTTCAGTTGATCGGTTACCGCTGCCTTCGCGAAAAGATGCCCGTCCACATCCCCATTTTGTATCCAAATAATTTCTTTATTATATAAAATTTGCTCAAAGAAGCGATCATTGCGGATCAGCTTCGTTGCTAATAATTGGTCAATCAATGATTCGACCGCCATTCTTGTTTTCGCTTTCTTGGCAACTTCTGTGCGTGGCTGCTTACAAATGGTCATATCTAAAGAAGTCATACATGCATCCCCTTTACGTACATAATGTCAAAACAAAAAGGATTTCCTACCATTTTTGAGGAAATCCTTCGCTTATCTTCGTTCATCACCCAATGCCAAACAAACCCTAAGTATGTGTAAATGAGCCCGATTGCGAACCCCTTCATTTACTTTGGGCGTTTGACGTACCGTGACGAACAGAGCATTCTGTTTTGTCAACATGCCACCTCCTATTCCTCGTAGGTTACTGGTGTGTACTCGTAATAGGCAGGTATCCTGACTCATGGTCATCGCCACTTTTCTCCTTCCCATCATTTGACAGTGGTTGCTGAAAAGTCGCTCACATTTACAGTTGCGGGACAGTGTCGGATTCGCACCGACTTCCCTTTTAAGCAAATTGCACGCAATTTACACCTATTACTACACGCTATTCAGTTGGTAAGGAAATTTACGAAAATTCTCTATTCCTTAGCTAATCATTGTAAAGTATTGTATGTCCAAAGTCAATTTATGCTAAAAAATACTAATTATTTCAAAATAATTCCATGTAAATGGATGCATAGAATACTAGGTTTTCCTCATGTCACACTGAGCATCGCTTTAATTGCTTTCTGTAAAATGATAATAAAGTTATTTCTAATCAAAAAATACAAAAATTATATTATAAGAAGGCTCATTAAAGTTGTTTAAATCTTGTTCAACTAGCCCCCGTTAGTTCAACAACTTCCTGAAATCAATTCTTGTGTAGTTTTATTATAGGTAAGAGATAGGTTCGTAACCGTGTTTGCTAATTAACTTTATCATGTTGGGATTTTCTATCGAGTCAACACTCACAAATATTTCAGAATGTCCTAAACTCTTTGCAATATTTTCTCTATACCTCATTAAGTCTGAACCTATACCATTACCACGATAATCCTCTTTTACATATAGGTCACTTAATTTAGGAAGCAAAGTACCTTTTAATTTAAGAACTCCAAAACCTAATATAAGTGCGTCTTGATATTATTCCTTTTTTGCAAATTGCTTTAAATAATTCGTGAATAGATCTTTATTATTTCTACTATCATAAACCCGATAAGTCGTTTTCATTCGCTAATCTGATTATGTAGTTCATGGTTACTGCCACTTCCCTATTCTTTAATAAATCACTATTATAAAATTTCTTCTTCAACAATATGCACCGTTCGTTAAATAAACAAAAGGACGGTCAAGCACCTTTTATTTTAGAATTTTCTCTAGCTATTCTTAATCCCTCTCTACCATTTAGATATTGAAAGTTAAACTATTTAACAAAGTGGGTAAATTTAAGCCCCATTATTTATTCTTCACATATATATGTATTGAACTGACCTCGATGTTATTGAAAAGCGACTGCTCTATTGAACGATTGCCCCCTGTCAGTCCAATAACAAGTTTTAGGTGTGACGTATAGTAACTTTCCCTTCTTTATTTTCTTCGTGGTTCCATTCAACTTGAATCTCAAATGTTCCATCTTGAAAAAATAAAGGAAATCTTCTCCGTATCGATGGCTGCATAGGAAGTTTATATGCGCTCTCTATATCTACCCAAACCGCTTTCCCCTCTGGAGCATCTTTCAAGAGTTCACCCTCGAAATCCTTTGTTATGCAATTAAATATCATATATCTATCTTTTGCGACTGGATTAACATATTCATAAAGCCCTTTATAAATAAGGTTTCTAACTTCTAACCCCGTTTCTTCTTTTACTTCTCTGATAGCACTTTCTACAATACTTTCAGGAAATTCAACTTTACCACCCGGTGGAATAAAACCTTTGAAATGGTCGTGCTGTCTATCCAGAAGTAAAACCTTCTCTTCACTTTGAATCATACACACATTCCATATTTTATAATTAATAGAATTACTCATAATTCACTCCATCTTTTTTAAATAAATATTACCATATATGTGTCCTTCTTAGTTAAACAACCTTATTATCGCTTAACACTTTCTCTACATCATAGAAAATATATATGCCCGCACCTCTTTGTTGATTTTTAAATGTCCTGTAATTCTTTTTTTCGTAATCGGAACTGGAATCCCTTACACCCTTCACAAGGTATTTCCTCATCTTTATCATCCTTTCTTTGCACAACAAAAAAGCCTCGCATAAATGCGGGCTTTTAGTACCATACATTACGTCCCCAAAACATACTGCGCTAAAACACTTTGCACTTTGTAAATATTCGTCGCCTTGTTGAAGTTTTTTTGAATCGGTAACGAACTGCCTGACACCCATATTTTGAGCTCTGCATCTAAATCAAATGTCCCGGCTGTTTCTACTGAAAAATGAACGATATTTTTATAGGGGATGGAATGATATTCGGTTTTCTTGCCAGTCACCCCTTGCTTATCGATAAGGATTAATCGTTTATTCGTAAAAATAAACGTGTCTCTTATAATTTTATAGGCATTTTTGATTGTTTCGTTTGGAATCAATAAATCACGGACCTCCTCCTGTAATTTTTCTAAATTCACCTCGCTCGCATTGCCGATTAATCCATCAAATAAGCCCATCTCCTGGCCCCTTTCATTGTCATTTATTTAATGTATTACAAAGAAGATAACGCTACGACAGGAAATAATGGTTTTATTGAGTCTATAGAGGCGAAGCATTGCACGTAATCATAGGCTCTCTACTAGCATTTGTTTAGGCTGTGATGAAGAGAGGAAGCTGATTAAGGTTAGCATCTCTTTTGGTAAGGTAAATAGCGATTTTTTTAAAGAGGATGGGAATGAAGAATCACTCAAATTATTCCAAGAAGCGATGGCAACAGCTGCCAAAATGAAGGTGTTGTCAATATGGTGTAAATAGAGGATACGGCTAGAAACAAATATGGCTATCACCTTTGGTAAGGTGAAAAAGGACAAATCAGTAGCTGAATGTAGGTTAAGGTTACGCATACAATCTACGTGATCTCTAAGGATTTCACTAAGAAATTAATTACGTTGGTCCGCCAATAAAAAACACTTCCCATTCTAATGACAGGAAGTGCATTTCAAATTACTTATCTATCGCCTGAAACCACCTTTGTGCATAGCTATCTGTGGAGGCAAAATCATCTTGTTCTTAGATAACTATTCAGGGCTAAAAAACCTTGAAAATATGTTTTTCTTGCTTAAACCTGAAATTGATTTGTTAGCTTTTGTAAATTATCAGCTTGTACGCTTAAATCCTGTGTCACATGATTGACAGCTTGCATTGAGGCTGTTTGCTCATCCATTGAATGTAAAACAGCCTCTGTATAATGCGATAGCTTACCCATACCATTAGCAATCGTTGTCACAGAGGAAGCTACTTCATTGGCACTGCTAGAAAGCTGTTCAGCTGTTGTTGAAATATCCTCAAGCTGGCTCGTCATTTGACTAACATGCTGTGAAATCGTGCCAAAGGATTTTGTTGCTTCATCAATGACATAGACACCCTGCTGAACATTTTTTAAATCCTCCTCCACTGAGGATGCTACCTGTTTCGTGTCAGTTTCAATGCCCACTACTAAGTCCACGATTTGTGCAGCAGAATGCTTGGATTGCTCTGCTAATTGACGCACTTCCTCTGCCACAACTGCAAAGCCTTTCCCATGTTCTCCAGCTCGAGCTGCTTCAATGGCGGCATTCAATGCCAATAAATTCGTTTGGTCCGTAATAGCTGTAATCATCTCAGTCATCGATTTAATATCTGTCATTTTATTGGATAATTGCTGCATGAGTCCGCTCGTTTTTTCGGTTGAAGAAGAAATAAATTTCATTTGTTCCTTCGCCACATGTAAAATATTCGCTCCATTTCCTGCAATCTCATTGGCATCTTTTGCATGATCAAACACATCCTGAGTGGCTTCCGTAATTCGTCCGATTCCATCGACAGTTTCTTGCATAGC
Organism: Lysinibacillus sp. FSL K6-1151; assembly: GCF_038630755.1. NCBI lineage: Bacteria > Bacillati > Bacillota > Bacilli > Caryophanales > Bacillaceae > Lysinibacillus > Lysinibacillus sp. FSL K6-1151. Next base: position 2,157,891 of record NZ_CP152040.1, on the reverse strand, counting down.
ATTAGCACTATCATTGGCAGATTGTGCCGCTTGCTTCAAGCCCTCTGACGTTTTCTCCATTTGTTGATCGACTTCTTCCACAGCTACCGTAATTTCATTCGTACTTGCGGATAATTCTTCGATGCTTGCTGATAAATCTGTAGAGCTGTGCGCAATTTTTTGTGTCATTGTGCGTAATTGTTCCTGCATCTCTAAAAAGGATTGCGCTAGCTGAGAAATCTCACTCTTGTCACGAACCTCGATGACAACTGTATCTAATTGGCCTGCCGTAATACCCTGTGCAGCCTCTGTTAATTGTTTGATAGGCTGTATCACTTTGTAATGAACATATACGGTGTAAGCTAATGTAATGGCTATTCCTACGATGGTTAATACAGTCGAAAGCCATTCTAATGTCGTTACATTGGCTAAATCAATAAAGAGAATAATAATCATTAAGACATTTAAAACTGCAAAGCCAAGTAAACTCTTTTTTCGTAAACTCATTCCAAATTCCCCCAACTAAAATATGTCTTCCATACCATTATTATAGTTGAAAAATCCTAAAAATCATAAGGATACGCTCTCTTTTATAAGAACAAAGACACAAGCCTATTGATGACTGCATAAAAAAAGACTATAGACAGCTCGTAAAGCATGTCTACAGTCTTGATGTTGGAATTATTTTAAATTCATGATACTAGAGCCAGCAATACCTGGGTGTGTCATTTCATATGGATCTAATATTAAGTCTAATTGTTCGTTTGTTAAGACACCTTCTTCAATGCAAAGCTCACGAATAGAACGACCTGTTAGAATTGCTTCACGTGCAAGACGTGCTGCTACTTCATAGCCAATATGTGGGTTAACAGCTGTTAGTACCCCTACACTTTTCTCTACGTATTCTTTCATGCGTTCTTCATTTGCTTCGATGTCTTTTAAGCAATTTTCCGTAAACGCACGGAAAACATTATTCATAATGCTAATGGACTGAATTAAGTTAAACACTAAAACAGGCTCCATTACGTTTAATTCTAATTGTCCAGCTTCAGATGCTAGTGAAATCGTATGGTCATTACCAATCACTTGGAAGGCAACTTGGTTCAGTACCTCTGGCATAACTGGGTTGACTTTACCTGGCATAATCGAAGATCCTGGTTGACGAGCTGGTAAAAGGATTTCTCCTAAGCCTGCACGAGGACCTGAAGCCATTAAACGTAAGTCATTAGCGATTTTAGACATATTAATCATACAGATTTTTAAAGCGCCTGATACTTCTGTATAAGCATCTGTATTTTGTGTTGCATCCACTAAATGTGTCGCACCTTTTAATGGTAAACCAGAAATTTCAGCAAGATGCTCATCAACGGATTTAATGTAATCTGGGAAGGCATTTAAACCTGTTCCAACAGCCGTTGCACCCATGTTCACGTCATATAAATTTGGACGTGTTTGACGAATGCGTACGATATCACGGTTAATCACGCGGCAATAAGCTTCAAACTCTTGTCCTAAGCGAATTGGCACGGCATCCTGTAAATGCGTACGACCCATTTTAATGACATGTGCAAATTGCTCTGCTTTTTGATGGAAAACCGATTGCATATAATCCATCGTTACTAATAATTCATCTATTAAATTTAAAACAGCGATATGAATAGCTGTTGGGAACGCATCATTTGTTGATTGGGACATATTAACATGACTGTTTGGGCTTACTGTGTGATAGTCACCTTTTTCTTTCCCTAAAATTTCTAGGGCACGGTTGGCGATGACTTCATTAGCATTCATATTGATGGATGTACCTGCTCCACCTTGGATTGGGTCTACAAGAAATTCTGCATCCCATTTGCCATCAATTACTTCTTGTGCTGCTTCGACAATTGCCTCACCAATTTCTTTTGATAATAGGTGTACTTCCATATTACTTAAAGCCGCTGCTTTCTTCACAATCCCCATCGCCTTAATAAGTGAAGAGTGAATTGTGTAGCCTGTAATTGGGAAGTTTTCCGTTGCACGTAATGTTTGAATTCCGTAATAAGCCTCTGCTGGTAATACGCGCTCACCTAAAAAATCTTTTTCTATACGTTGTGTTGACATCATTGTCGTCTCCTTTTATGTAATACTCACACTTGATAGTAGCTAATAAAAGTCGTATTGTAAACAGTCATTTTTCTGTAAACGAAAAAAATCCTTCAAAAAAGCAAAGAAATCGCTAAAAACCGAGCGCATTTCCTACGCTCGGTTGCCTTTATTATTTATTCGATGTCACTGTAAAACGGCTATTTACATGCTGTGGATTTTCTAATTCATCTACGACAGCAACCGCATAATCAGCATAGCTGACATAGCTTTCACCCGCGTCATTGACTAATAAATGGTCAACACCTGCTGTGTAGTGACCTGTACGTGGTCCTTCCGGATCAAAAAATGCTGATGGACTGATAAATGTCCACGTAATAGATGATTGTTGTAAATCCTCTAGATTTTGTCCTTGATTTTGTGCTGTTGCTAAGTACATTGCCGGAAAATCTGGTGTTTCCATCACACGCACTTTTTTCTCTGGATCCACAAATAAACTACCTGCACCACCTACAACAACTAATTTTGTAGCAATCCCTTTGAAAATCGAAATCAAATGACGGCCCACTTTTACATGTAACTGTTCTTGTCCTGCTGGCGCACCGAATGCATTCACAACGACATCAAAGCCCTTCACATCTTCTGCTGTTACATCCAAGACATCTTTTTCAAGCACTGGAATAGCGGCTGTCACTTTAGCTGCTGAACGAACGATAGCTGTTACGTCATGACCTCGTTGTAACGCTTCCTCTACTATTTTTTGTCCTGCTTTCCCTGTTGCACCAATTACGGCAATTTTCATTATTTATTCCTCCTCAAATTTAGTTGTAACTATTTCAGTTACAGGTTAGATACAAAAAGACCATCTCCGTCTAAGCACGAAGTTGATCCAGCACATCCTGTAGCGTCTGTGCTTGTAATTGCTCCTCCATTGCCTGCCAAACAGATGTATAGACACCTTCCAATGTATGTTGGATTTTCCGCCCTACTGCACACGCTGGGTTTGGCTCATCATGAATCGCAAAAAGCTGCTCTGGCCCATTCATCGCCTGATAAATAGCTAAAAGTGTTAAATCCTTTGGCTCGACTAATAGCTCATAGCCAGCCATGCCAGAATGTGATGACAGTAAGCCAGCCTTTTTTAGAACGCCAATCATACGTCTTACAACAACGGGATTAGTATTCACGCTCCCAGCCATATAGTCGGACGTGAGTAAGCTTTTATCAGATGTTGTAGCAATGAGAGAAAGAATATGGATCGCCACCGAAAATCGACTGTTCACCATATGTATCACCACCTGTTGTAACCATTATAGTTACAGGTGCAAAAAAAAGCAAGCCCTTTTTGTCACCTGTATTTATTTTCTCCGTTTTGTTACATCAAATACGCCGTTTATATTTTCTTCACATATATCACTAATTCCTGACGTATTTGTCCATTGTCATCATAAAAATCTAAGTTATGAAATTCATATTTGAAATGACCGACTGGAAATGTCACACTTTCTCCCTGAGTTGCAGCCAATATACCTGCCACATCATGTGACACCGTATGTAATAACTCTTCTCCAGAAAATGAATCGACAAAAATTACATTCATAAAAAAACACCTCCATAGCCATTATAGCTTAGAAGGCGCTTACATTTATAGTGTTTCTTTATAGCCTTTCAAACGAATTTCTTCGATGATTTGCATCATTTCGTGAATTTGCTGCTGTGATAATTTCGTCGTGTTACAAGAACACACCTGTTGTGTAGCACCCTGTTTTTGCCGTTGATGACTCGGCTGCCGCTCACATTCATCTGCTTGAAGTACTATTGTATTTTTCACAACTTTCACCTCTACACGATAATGGACTGACTCGCTCCAAATAATGCTAGTAATCCCATAATTACTATAATCAACTACTATTCGTCCAGTCATCCAACTGCTTACCTATTTAGTAAAACAAATCGTTAGACCTAGTGCTTCGTTCGAAAAAAACAGCAACCAAGACGGCTGCTGCTAGGATTATACGGCAATCGGTGCTTTAATAGCTGGATGCGGATCATATCCTTCAATGGATAAATCCTCAAGCTCTATATCAAAGATCGATGTTTTAGTTGGATTGATGTGCAATGTCGGTAGGTCCTTTGGCTCCCGTGATAGCTGTTCTTTCACTTGCTCCACATGGTTCGCATAAATATGAGCATCCCCAATGCTGTGAATAAATTCGCCAACCTCTAGTCCACACTCATGTGCAATTAAATGCGTTAATAAAGCGTAAGAAGCAATATTGAACGGACAGCCTAATAATGTATCTAAGCTTCGTTGCATTAATTGACAGCTTAATTTACCATTCGCCACATAGAACTGGAACATCACATGACATGGCGGTAATGCCGCTTTACTGCCCTTTGCCCCCGCATTGATAACATCCTCAGGATTCCACGCATTGACAATCATACGTCGTGAGTCAGGATTATGCTTAATTTGATCAATAACATCCTGTAGCTGGTCAAGGCTCTGGCCATCAGATGTAGTCCAATGACGCCATTGCTTGCCATAGACATTACCGAGATCGCCGTATTGCTGCGCAAAGTCGTCATCCGTTAAGACACGCTCACAAAATGAAGCCAGCTCTTTTTGATACAAGGCATTAAACGACTCATCCACTAAACAGCGGCGGCCAAAATCGGTCATATCAGGTCCTGTATAGGCATCTGATTCCACCCATTTTTTAAATGCCCATTCATCCCATATATGATTATTATGTTGCAATAAATAACGGATATTCGTATCCCCTTTAATGAACCACAATAATTCACTCGCTACCAGCTTAAAAGGGACACGCTTTGTCGTTAAAAGTGGGAAACCTTTGCTTAAATCAAAGCGCATTTGATAACCAAAGACACTGTATGTACCTGTCCCTGTCCGATCTTCTTTTTTCGTGCCATTTTCTAATATATGTTGTAGTAAATTTAAGTACGCCATTTCTGGATGCATCATTTTTGTTCAACAACTCCTCACTTTTGCTGTTGACCATTATACCATTACATGGCGGATTTTCGTATGTCAAATGTTGAATAAAGCTGTCATCAGCCCGAATGATAGGAATTGTTATTGAGCTCCCGTGAAATTTCACTCTCGGTTGTGACGAAAAAAGTGGGCAGTAAGATAATATTCAATAAAATCGGTCCAACGATGACTAATAAATCAATGCCAGGGCTAAAGTAAAGCCCGAATGCTGTAATCAAGCCCGATAACACGAGGAATACGATTTGGGCAACTATAATCAAAATCGGTAACAATTGATACAGATAATTAAGTTTACGGAACTGGTGCATATTGTCTGGATTTTCGATGATTTTTCTTTTTAAACGCCTAGACAAAATCATGCAAGCAAGCAGTTGGACTGCCATAAAGCAAAAATAAATGATGCTGTATAATAGCAATTGACTTTTTTGTATCGTGCCATCAAAATGACCAACCCTCTGGTTTAATAAATCATTAACTGCTCCCTCATAAACATATTCACGCTCACTTAAAACAGTAAAAGGCTCCATAAAGCCAAACGCTGTCCAGTCCTTTGTATTGACAGTCCAACTCGATAATTTACTCGCTAAAATACGCAATTGAATGGGATCTTGCTCCCCAAACATGCCTACTAAATTACGATATGGGATTGCTACTTTTAGCTGGCCATCTCGCTTTTCTTGAAATAAATCCTGAATATAAAAGGTATAGGCAACATCCGACTTATTGGCTTCGTAACGGGCCTCTTCAATGTTCCAATGACTAGCTAAGGAAGCTTGAATACCGTTTTTCATGTCTGTATAGGGCATATCCTTATGTAAATGCTTCGGAATCTTATAGACAAAATGATGATCACTACCAATGAGACCGATTTCTACCTCGACTTTATCTTGATTCACCATTTTGGCCTTCGTGGTCAATGGAATGGTAATCATAGCGATGAGGAAAAAAAGAATAAATGTACAAATGCCTTTTTTCACGCAATAGACCCCCTGTTCGTCACAATAATTAAATTCACCGTATCATAGCCATGTCCGAAAACACTATTTCGTTATTCCGAAAAGGCAATAGTGGTTTTCCGAAACACGTTATTTCGGTATTCCAAATTTATCAATAATTAGCGATAATATATAGGAGATTATTATCATACACAAATTTGAGGTTTCCCAATGAAAAAATGGACATATTTTATTTTTCTTACATATTTAATACTTGGCATTTATGTATTAGGCGTTACTATCAAAACACCCTTTATTAGCCTCACTCTCGATACGACAAACGGTCAACCAGTCATTATAGATAGCTACTATCCTCACTGGGCTGCGCAAAAAAATATTGAAAAAGGCGATATCGTTGTGGCCATTGATGGACAACCAGCCATGGAGAATCGCTTTGTTCAGTTATATGCCATCATTCGAAGTGCCAATACCTTAACGATTCAAAAGTCTGATGGGACCATTGAAAGCATTGCTGTGAAGCACAGTGATATGCCAGAAGAATTATATTTGCAAATTCTCTTTCCGATCTTTTATTTTCTTTTAGCTTTCAGCGTTGCACTTTATGTCTGGCGACGCAATCAAGATAACATCCCGACATTTTTATTGGTCTTATTTTTATTAACCTGCTCCATGGGCTATATAAGCACTGGCGCTTCGGCAAGAGGCAATCTGATTGGAATGATTACCATTGGCATTAGTATTGTGCTATGTTTAGTGCTCTTCATCCATTTTTTACAGCATTTTTTCCGTTACTTACAAATCAGATGGACCTATCCTCACAGCAAATGGCTTTATGTTCTACCGTTTATCATTCCTGGCTGTTCTCTTATTGAAAGCTACGTGCCAGCTTTACGTGAAATAATGCCTATCTTGAACTTAAGCTTATTTGCGGTTCTTGTGCTTTATGCTATTTATATTTTATTAACGAGTTATTTACGCACGAAATTGGCGAAAATTCGCTTGATTGCCATTGCTTTTATTGTACCATTTTTACCCTTTTTATTATTTTTCGTCACACCTGAAATTTTAGGGCATAGGCCATTACTACATGCCGAAATTGCTGCGTTATTTCTATTATTTATACCGTTCTCGTTTCTGTTCATTCAGGTAAACGAACGATTATTTGATATTGAATACCAATTATCACGTTTGCGCTATTATTCCACACTGGCCTTTTTCAGCGCTTTGTTATCGACTGCGGGGATTGCCCTCTTATTCTTAGGTCAATTATCCATCGTCCATGTCACAAGTATATTTTTACTAATTTTCATGGTGATCATTGCTAGCTTCTATATTAAAGAACGCATCGATTTTAAGTATAGAAAAATTATCTTTTCTTCTACTGGAAATTATGTACATAATCTATATGCAGCAGTGCAACGTATGGGCAAAGCCAAAAACCAACAAGAGTTATTGGATCGTTTTAAATATGAAATTACCGAGAAGCTAGGCACAACTGCCTTCCATATCTGTACGATAACAGAAGAAACCCCTTCTCCAAAGTTTGGTAGCAACTATACCCAATTGTTGTTGCACGATGCTGGGGATGAAAAAATTTTACTAGAAATACGGCATGCCCTTCAAAAGGAAGAGCTTCTTTGGTTAGAATTGCTGGCACTGTATGTATCAATGTTTATTAATAATTTACAGCAAATTGAAGATTTAGTACGCGAAATTCAGCATATGAAAAACACCAGTGATACGCCGCTTCCTTGGCTCGATAAATTGCTATGGAATATTATTGAGAAGGAAAAGAGTATTTTAGCACAAGAATTACACGATACCATTTTGCAGGAGCAACTGCATTTAGCTAGAGAACTCGATGTTCTTGCTAGCTCTCCTACTATTCAAAAGGAGACCGTACTAGCTATTCGGGAACAGCTATTAAATGCAACAAAGGACTTACGGGAATATTGCGAGAACTTAAGTCCCCCACTCCTGGATACCTTTGGCTTACAAATGGCATTAAAAAAACTGATTCAAAAGGTAAAAATACGTGCTGACTTTTTATTAGACGCTCAAATTGACCGGGTGCACTTCCAGGATGTCACGCTCCACCTTGTGGTTTATCGCCTCGTTCAGGAGCTTTTCAATAATGCAATCAAGCATGCCGAGGCAACCGAGGTTTCACTAAAATTACAGGCGATGCCTCAGGGCTTTATCCTTCAATATGATGATAATGGAATTGGCTGTGACATTGACGATTTAATTCAGTCCTCTGCTTCAATGGGCATTAATGGCATTCGTGAACGTGTCCGTGCTTTTAATGGTGACATCACCATCCAATCGAGCCACAAGGAAGGCATGCATATTTTTATACAAATACAAGAGGACGGTGATTCATATGATGAACATACTTATTATAGATGACCATCCTGTCGTTTTAGATGGTACGAAAACATTGCTACAGGATTTAGCCAATGTTCAAATCAAAACGGAGCAGGATAGTGCCGCCGTTTTACCAAGAATGGAGACGGAAAGTTTTCAATTATTTCTTATCGATATTAACATGAAGCCTATTAATGGCATTCAACTATCAGAAATGATTAGGAAAAAGCAACCTGAGGCACTTATTATTCTTTATACAGGCTACGAGCTTTCTGATTACTATGAGCTGTTAATTGAAAAAAAGATTGATGGTCTATTATCAAAATTGGCGACAAAAGAGCAGGTCATCCAAACGATTCAGGCAGCGCTAAGAGGCGAAATATTACTGGCAGCTGATTTCTTAGACTTTGTCCAGCAACGAGCCAACCTACCTAATGTTCAACAGGAGGTATTACTGAGCGACAAAGAACAGGAAATTTTACAGCTCGTTGCCCAAGGCTGTACGAATAAAGCCATCGCCTCTGCTATCGGTGTCACCCAGCGCACTGTAGAAAATTATTTATCAAAGCTATTTGTGAAACTAAGTGTAGAATCACGCGCAGAGGCTGTGATTGTTGCCAAAGAAAAAGCATGGATAGATTAGTGAGACGCTATCGTTATATTACTAATAGATGACAAATGTAAATTTTTTCTTACTAAAAACGGAATTTACTGGATATACAAACAATTCTGTACTATAATATAGTTAATAATTACATTACTTCATTGCGATGATTAAAAACGCAGATTCAACTGGTATAAGAGCTTTTGAAAACGTTTTTATATGTGATGGAAGCAATTGATTGTTGAATTTTTTTGGGAGGGTGTTTACATGACACAAGGTACAGTAAAATGGTTTAACGCAGAAAAAGGTTTTGGCTTCATCGCAGTTGAAGGTGGCAATGATGTATTCGTACATTTCTCAGCGATTCAAACAGATGGCTTCAAAACTTTAGAAGAGGGCCAAAAAGTTGAATTCGGAGTAGAAGAAGGCAGCCGCGGACCTCAAGCAACGAATGTAGTGAAACTATAATCTTCACTTAACATAGACGTGCGTATAAAAAGAGACATCCATTTTCGGATGTCTCTTTTTTGTTTGTCTTATGATTGCACAGGTACAGACATTTCTCCCTGATGGGCAATTGGAAACTGCCTAGCAAACAGCACCGTATCTACGGCAGTGCCCTAAACAAAACGACAATGCCCAACGATGAAACCACCAGTTTATAAAATAAGCACTGTTCCACCAAAAGTGCCATTCACTGAACAACAAGCAAGAAATTATCCACTATGCCTCTTGAGCAGCCGATCTAATGGAACTGTCAACTCCACGGCAATAAAAAACAGCGGACATGACATATATAACTAACCATATTCAATTTTAGAAAATAGGACACGGTTCCCTCATTAGTCTATACTTTTGGAGCAGTTCTTCTAAGCGCTTTTCATACACTTTGGAGTGGCTTTGAGTACTTGACACACTCTTTAGAGCGATTCCCTCATAACTAGGATCATTTCATTCCCACAACGAGAATCATGTCACCCAAAACCCCTCCATAAAATCACATGAAAGGCTCAGCTCACCCCTGCCTACGCATAAGAATGTAAGCCGGCAATCACTAAATTGACAAACACTTGGTTGAACACAATAATGCCGAAGCCGATAATGGCTAACCAAGCCGTTTTCTCCCCTTCCCAGCCTTTGGATAGGCGGAAATGAAGAAAGGCTGCGTAGAACAAAAATGTAATCAATGCCCAAACCTCTTTAGGGTCCCAGCCCCAATAGCGACTCCAGGCAATTTGGGCCCAGATCATGGCGAATAAAAGACCACCTAATGCAAATAATGGGAAGCCGATGACGACAGCGCGATAGGATATTTCGTCCATTAATTGTGGCTGGACACGGCTTGTCCATGGTTTTAATACGGCACTGATCGATTTTCTTGTAATCAATCGAATCACACCATATAAAATCGTGCCGACGATAAATGCCCAGACAATTGAATTTAATTTCTTGGCATCTATTTTATTCGTTATTTCTACTATGCCTATTCCTTCACCATTTTTTGTGACCGCACCCTTGTTAACAATCAAGGGCATCATGGAGTAGGTGGCTTTTTCTTGCTGTCCTTGTGAATTGTCAAATTGAACTTGCACCTCTTCTGCGGCAACGCTGAAAACCGTTGATACACCAATAAAGCCAATTACGACAACTAAACAATACAAGACAAATTCTAAACTATATGTACTGATGGATTTTTTAGAAACATCCAACGTTCTTAGTAAATAAATCAAACCTGTGGCAAAGGAGACCGATAAAATGGCACTGGAAAAAGCTACCGTCATCACATGAATCGTTAACCAGTGACTTTGTAGGGATGGCACAAGCGGTGATACCTCCTTTGCGAAAACGCTTCCATAACCAAGGATGATTAATGACACAGGAATGGTAAATAAGCCGACGACGAGCTGCTTATATAAAAAATGGATAATCAAATAACTTCCTGTGAGCATAATGCCAAAGAATGTCATAAATTCATACATATTACTCACGGGTGCGTGGTCCACCGCCACCCACCTCACAACAAAGTACACAAGCTGTAAGGCAAAGGCTACAGAAGTGAGAAGCAGACCTAGCCTGCCGAACATTTTCCTCTTTGATTTGACAGCAAGCCCTAATGGCACAATTGCTATAAGCAAGAGAATAAAGGCAATAAATAAAGCATTGCTACTAATGGATAATAAGCTTTCTTGATTCAATCGAATCCCTCCAACGTCTCTATTTCGGAATTTGCTTCCAACTATTAAGAACGTTATAGATTGCAAGAAGTGTCATCTTTTCCCTTTAAATCAATTTATTTTTTTGAATTATTACATTTTTATGACATTAAGGGAAAACAAATCTATCCATAGAAGGTATGAAATCAGCCTGTCATATGCTGGACTTCACTCCCATTCGCAAATGGACATTGGTAGATACTATAAACAGAAGTAGTGACTCAGTTGCTGCAAAGAATAGTGATAGTGAAGAAAAAAACGATGTAGGAAACTTGGAGAAACTGCTCGACTTAGTTAGGCTGGACATCAATTAATTTTCATTAGTGCTCTCTAAAAAAAATAAACCATCTAATTTGTAAATAGGTGGGAATTAACTATTATCAAAAAATGACATGCCTCTATCTACATCTTACAAAAAATTGTAATAAAAGTCTATATCTTTTTATTGCCACATGAGACAATTGTAATGCGCACACTTGACATAACGTTATGTTTCACAAAATGGAGGTTATTAATGAAACAAAATATCTATGATAATCAGATTTTTTTCAACCAATACAAGGCTTTACGAGAAAAAACGTATAACTATAATGGTCTTTTGGAGCAACCCACAATGAAGTCCTTACTACCACCATTAACGAATTTACAAATACTTGATATTGGCTGTGGTATGGGTGAATTCGCACAATATTGTCTGGACCATCACGCTAAGCATGTGACCGCCTTAGACGTTTCGAGCAATATGTTAGCTATTGCCAAACAGAAGCATGCTCATCCACACATTGACTATCAGCTGCAAGCCATAGAGGATTATGAAGCGCCTTCAAATAGCTTTGATTGTATAACCAGCTCTCTTTCTCTTCATTATGTCCAAGATTTCGATAAGGTAATTAGTCAAATTGCGCAAATGCTTCGGCCAAATGGGGTATTTATTTTCTCTGTGGAGCATCCTATTGCTACGGCTCGTCACACATTGGTAGATAATTGGATTTATGACGAAAGCCATAACCGTTTGCATTACGCAGTGGATCATTACCATGAAGAGGGCTTACGTCAGCAAACATGGTTGGTGGATGGCGTTGTCAAATATCATCGCACGATAGCAACGATGATGAATACCTTAATTACGCACGGGTTATCCATTGACAAAATCGTTGAACCTATCCCAAGCAAAGAGGCCATTCAACAGCTTCCTTCTATTGAAAAGGAGCTACGCAGACCATCCTTTTTATTTATTAAAGTCAAAAAATAAACAAAAGCCTCACCCTATGCTTGTGGTGAGGCTTGTTTCATATAAATAATTTCTGGGTCTCCCTCATCCAAGTTGTCGATAACACCACTTTTGACAAAGCCTAAATTGTGAAAAAGTTGTTGCATCCGCTTATTGGACTGATTTGTAGAGGAGAAAACTTTTGACGTTTTAGCCATTTGCATATAAGCCTTCATTAAGGCAGACGCGACGCCTTTTCTACGCTCTGACGGCTTAACAATGACTAAGGAAATAAAGCTATAGCCAAAAAAGTCATTGGTGAATAGCAGAAACCCCGCAATATTATCGGTGGATTGGTATAGCAGACAGCGTTTCTCTTCGATTGCTTGCTGAATTTCTTCCGTTCTGGATGCATCTCCAATCACTTTTTGATCGATTGTGCAAAGTACTTGTAAATGCTCCATTCTTGCCTCTTTTATATGGCTCAATTTTGAGTCTCCTTCATATAATAGCTCATTACTTTTAGCTCCTCTCGAATCCCCTTTGCCTGTCTGCCTTCATCCACAAAACCGCACCTCTTATAAAGTTTCTGAGCTGCTATATTTGGCACATTTACACCTAGTACTAGCTCATTGATATGTGGAAAATGCTTGCGAACAAAATCAGGTAATAATTGGAGTGCCATCTTAGCATAGCCTTTGCCCTGCTCATAATAATCCGTAGAAAAGGAGCGAATTAACAACGCCTGTTCATTGGAGGAATAAGGCTTCACTCCTTCTTTTTCATGTAAGACAAAAAAAGTGACTAGCTTGTTACTGACCAGCGCTAAAATGGCATGTCGACTATTATCCTGCTTCGCAAGTTCAATGCTATCTTTTGGGGAATTTGTATAACGTAGCTGTTCTTCTGTTAGGGTGTATTGTTCTACTAAAGTTTGTGCTTTGTCCTCATGGAACATGAGCAGCATGGTCATTCGAATTCCTCCTCGTAAATAGCAGTGAATTCATAACCTCCCTCTACAAGTTGCTGTAAATAATCTTCAAAGGAAGCGGCAATTACCTCAAAACTATCAGGATCATGCACATAACGGACCACTTGCCCAACTTGTCCGCCTTCCTTTGGTGAAAAATCAATATACAGGCTAGAGGTTCCACCATTATTCATGCAATCAGCAAAGCATAAACGTTCATTTATCGGCACATGCATATTAATCTTGTCATTCACTTCGACATAATCTAAAAAATCTTGATAACGTTCATAAATCGTTTCACGCTTGTCATGATAGTCTGCCACGATTTGCTCCACTGACTTTAAATAATACGGATAATCCCCTAAATCAGAGCCAAGCACAAGGGCACAGATTGTTTCTTGGCCATGTCGACAATAATAAGTACCATTGACATCCCGTAATAGCTCCAGCAATGATTGCGGGCAAAGTGGAAATATCTCTAGCAATGATTCAATATGTGCATCAGTTGCACCATTTGCCTGTTGCAATTGTTGTTGTTCTTCTTCAGGTAAGTGCTGTAATAAGTTTTTAAAATAAGTGGTACGCATGGTAATCCCTCTCTCTCGTAATCTATGACATATTTTAGCATAAACATCTACCATTCTCTAAACGCTACCTGCTACTATGTAAGTATTCATGAAGAAGGCATTGTGCCGATGAGTGCAAAACGTAGTAGTGGGGAAGTTACCAACACGAGGTTCTTCCACAAACTCGAACATTATTAGCAATATTTCCTCTGGTGAAAAGGTTTACTCTCCCATCATTTAGAAACGCATCATAGCGCTCCCTATTGTCCAAGGATACATCCGCTACACAGCTATATCTTCTGAATGCCATACACAATGATCGGTTCCTGTGAAGGCAACTCTCTTTTACATACGGCTAGTAAACTTGAAAAAATACGATATAAACGTGTTTTTCACCATACTCCTCATCACCTCAAGCCTCTCATTTATTATTCCATTAATTTCAAAAATTCTCAACATTTCACCATACAAAATGAAATGTCCACATTTCTAAACAACATCAAAGGGAATTTGCTAAAATGTGACAAGATATGAATAACACGCTGAATTATCGGAAAATTCGATCTCTAACAGCAACTTTTTGCATAGTATAAAAGGTTTAAAGTTTCTCATTTTTTCTCTTAATACTTTCTAAATTACAGCAAGCTAAAAACCCCACCATTTTCCGCCGATAGGGTTTTAAGTCTCATATTCAATTCAATAAAGGGAGGAATTATTAGTATATTTTATCTATTATAGATAAATTTTTTCTTTAAAATCAAATAGGATGAAGGTTCTTATCTATGACTAAATTACGAATTTGAGAAATGATACACAATATGACATTTTTTTTAATATAAGTGATATACAATGAGAAAGTTGAATCGAGGTCATAAAAAATGTATTTCAAGAATATGGATAAAAAAATTAGGAGGAAAATATCTTGGTAAACTTATTACTTAAACAATTCTTGAAGGCGGAAATTGAGATCAAACGTAGAATTATGTATAAAAAAGCAAAGGATCTTGGTTTCACCCACCCTACCGTAGTAGATTACAGTCAAGAATTGGATGTCCTACTTAATAGATATTTAAAACAAGCACAAGCTTCCTAATCATAACGAGGCATATATATAGAAGAAAGAATAGATAGTGATAAAGCCAGACCAACTTTCTTTGGCTGGTTTTATCCAGGATGATACATGCATTCCCTCTAGCCAGCGTTTTTATGTATAGAGTAAGAAAAACTAGGCGATGTTTTTGATAAGAAAACATTTGGAGGTTGAACGATGCACGTATTTTTCTTAACTTTTATGGTTGTTTCCAAAATAATATTGCCACCTCAACATTCAGTAGACCATACAACACCCACACTTTGCACACCAACTGAAATAAACACACTATATCAATATCCAAACAACCAATTTCAATCGTTTCGTGATGAGGACGAATTTTATCAGCAGCTTAATCGTGCAATTTATGAGGAATATACCAATGCTTCATTGAATATTCGTCAAAAGATGGCTTTTAAAGATGTAGCAAATGCGACACAGAGCTTTTATTTACAAACAGATGGTAAACAGGAAACAATAGACCTCTCTCAACATACTTTTATTCATCCCAATCGACAAGTTTATTTTTTAGCATCCTTTCAGCACAATACCGATGAGACCTATCGCAAATTTCTTGTCATCGACGCTGAAACCCAGGAAATTTTACTGGGACATTCGCATTTTCAAGAAAGTACCAAGCACCTTTAATTCATTGTATGCACATCATGTAGATTCTAGTAGTCATTTCAAAAAATAGAAATAAATAATTTTAATAATTGAAAAGCTTGCTTCGAATGTTCTTCATTCAAAGCAAGCTTTCTTTTCTATAGCTGACTATTAAGATAAACTTTTTTGTTGGATGGCTGTCTTTATTTCATCTCGTAACTGCTGTAGTGTTTTGTCAGTGGAATCTTGCTGACCATGTCTACGTACAGCTACACTTTGATTGGCAACCTCTCGATCACCAATAACAATAATATACGGTATTTTTTGCAATTGGGCTTCGCGTATCTTTTTACCGAGCTTTTCTTGACGATCATCTAATTGCACACGAATTTGTTCCTGTTGTAAAGCTTCTACTACTTGCTTAGCATAAGCTTGATGGGCGTCTGCTACACCCATCACTAGTACTTGCTGTGGTGCAAGCCAAGTCGGAAATGCCCCACTGAAATGTTCAATTAAAATACCTAAGAAGCGGTCAATCGAGCCAAACACTGCCCGATGAATAACAACAGGTCTTACTTTTTCATTATTTTCATTAATATACGTTAAATCAAATTTCTCCGGTAGCTGGAAATCGAGCTGAACCGTTGCACACTGATGACTGCGCTGAATGGCATCCTTAATATGGATGTCAATCTTCGGTCCATAGAATGCCCCATCGCCCTCATTAATCGTATAGGCAATACCTAAATTCTTGAGGACATTTTCCAGTGCCCCCTCCGCTTGATCCCACAAAGCCAAATCACCCATATAATCATCTGGTCGTGTCGATAATTCAATCGTATACTCGAAGCCAAAGACGTTGTACACTTCATCAATAATGTTTAATGCCAAGGCAATTTCATCTTCAATTTGCTGTGGTGTTACGAAAATATGGGCATCATCCTGACAAAATGAACGTACACGTAATAGACCATTCAAGGCTCCACTAAATTCATGTCGGTGCACTTGCCCAAATTCCGCCATACGAATGGGTAAATCTCTATAAGAGTGTAAGGAATTTTTAAAAATCAGCATATGACCAGGGCAGTTCATAGGCTTTAAGGCAAAGCTCTGATCATCGACCTGTGTAAAATACATATTATCCTTATAGTGGTCCCAATGTCCCGACTGCTCCCATAGACGTTGGTTCATCATCAGTGGAGTCCGTACTTCTCTATAGTCATACTTCGCTTGTAGATTGCGCAAATACGATTCCAGCTCATTGCGTAAAATTTGACCGTTTGCTAAATAAAAAGGCATGCCAGGTGCTTCCTCTGAAAACATAAATAACGATAGTTCTTTGCCTAGCTTGCGATGATTCCGTTTTTCCGCTTCCTCCAAAAATACAAAATGATTGTGCAATTCTTCTTTTGTGGCAAAAGCTACTCCATAAATACGCTGGAGCATTTGATTGTTGCTATCGCCACGCCAATACGCACCTGACACTTGCATTAATTTAAAGTGCTGCAACTTACCTGTGGATGGAATATGAGGGCCGCGACATAAATCGTAAAACTCTCCTTGCTCATAAATCGTTACTGTCTCATTCGCAGGTATTGCCTCTAACAGTTCTAGCTTTAACGCATCATGCACAAATAATTGTTTGGCTTCTTGTCGTGACACTTCGCGCCTGTGAATCGGGACATTTTCCTGCACAATTTGTTTCATCTTTTTCTCAATTCGCTGCAAATCACTCGGTGTTAGCGTATCTGCAATCTCTATATCATAATAAAAACCATTTTCAATCACTGGTCCTACCCCAAATTGGGCATGGGGGTAAAGTCGTTTAATCGCCTGAGCTAATAGATGAGCTGTTGAATGGCGAATAACCTCGATTCCTTCCTTCGAGCTTGCATCGTACAATGAAATTTGAGCATCTGCTGTAATCGGGTGCGTCAAATCAACGATGGTTCCATTAACACTTCCTGCTACTGCCTTTTTGCGAAGCTCAGGACGAATAGCTTGCGCAATATCGGTTAGTGTCACGCCTTTTGTAAAAGTTTGCTGTTGACCATCTGGAAATTGAATGTGAATATCTTGATTTGACATGTTCTCTACTCCTTTTTTGTTATAAAATCATTTACGCCTCGGGGTAATTGTGTCCTGATTTTTTTCAAGCAAGCTCGAAAAGCTACTCTTCAAAATCTAGGACATCCGCCAGAGGCTTTTTATCTTGATTCCGTTCCCCTTCGGAAAGGGCCTTCTATATCTGCCGCTATGCTTTCGATACAAAAAATATTTGCTGAATCAAAATAAAAAAACACATAACCGCCCCTAAGAAGGGACGAGTATGTGTTGATTACCCGTGGTTCCACCCAAATTCCCACTAGTTTATGTGCTAGTGGCTCATTGACTTTGCTATAACGTAGCAAAAGACGGTGCAAGTTTCCAAGCACAGCTCCAAGGTAGTAAGATGGGATCACAACATTAGGAAGCTTGCAGCCAGTGCTTCCCTCTCTGAAAATGGTTAATCGAATCTCTTGTCCTTATCATTGCTTATTTCATTTTTGTATGAAATTGTTAATTACTATAACGAATCGTGGATTTTTTGTCAAACATGAAAATAAAAAAAATTTAGCGATTGTCTGACAATGGGGAGTTTGGTCGTTGGACGCAGTAGGTGCAATGCGGATCTTCACATGCCTCCTCAAGCCACTCATTACAGCTTGCACAAAAATAACTATCGAACGTGTCATCATAAATAATCTGAGTTTGACATGTGGTGCATTTTTTGAATAGATCCACCAATCTCCAATCCATTTATGATGACTACATCCTCGCGTTGTTCAATTCGCATATTTTTATTATCTCCTAATGATTTTTCACTTCTAAAGTCTCGCTATCAGATTGCCATTGCACATGAACCATTGGCTTTGTCTCTCGTTTAAAAATTTTCTCACTTTCTTTCTTTGTGAAGGAATAATAGCCATCTTTATTTAACTGAACATCGCTTAAACTTTGGGATTCTTTTGTCCCCTCAATCGTGATTTCTAAAGGTCCTAGATCATCATGATTCCCTAGATAAAATAAGCGTAAGCCCTCATCACCATTACTGTGATAGATTGCTTTCCAATGCTCACTTTTGGCAATATAGTGCACCTCTTGCTCAGGGCTTTGACAGGCCGCTACTAGAATGACTACGATGACCAATGGAAAAAGCCATTTTTTCATTGAACATTCCTCCTAACCATGTATGGTGACAGCCCATCCTGTAGGTTTTTCTTCAAAAACATCTTCGTATTGTGTAAAAACAAAATCAAATCCTTGGATATCTTCTGGCAAGGGTGGCGTCACTATAAATGTACTGCTTTCATGTCCATTCGAGCCTCTTGTACCTCTAATTTGGCATTCATAGGACTCATCAATGAATAGACCAAGATGTTTTCGCTCTAATTTTTGTTGAATCGTTTGCTCTGGTTCTTGCTGCTCATCCCAATCAACTAATAACTGCACAATACTGGCATTTTCATATTGACGAATAGAAGAAAGCGTATACAATCGCCCTCCCTTTTCTACCGTTTGTAACACAGGGATATAGTGACGGAAGCCTGTTGGTTCTACTTTTGGATTATAGTATTTTTCTCTTCTCATTAAGTGAAAGAATATAGCTAAAAAAGTGTGATCGAAACCATATTGCTGTGCCCATTCCGAAATGATTTCATCTGAGGGAAAACCTAGGGTATGACCGCATACCTCTTTACGTTGCTGTAAAAGTGCACATATTTGCTCATCGATTGCGACTAGCTTTAAGTCATAGCTATTGCTTGAACATTTGGACATCCATATCCTCCTTCACCCTACAAGTCCTTCCTCTTTCTATACGATATTCCCACCATTTGGTTCCATAAACGGCCTAAATTTACTTTTAAGCACCAAAAAAGCTATCCAATAAATTGGATAGCTAATGGACCACCACATCATTGTGCCAGCTGGTTGAGTCTGCTAATTGATAGGTAACCATATTGGCAGTGACAGCTAGTACAACACCTGCTCTGGACATATGAGAAGGATTCGGCTTTTCCAGTACAAGGACAACATAGCCCTCTCCTCGACCTTGTTCATCAATAGCATTCGTCGCATTGATTTCAAAGGTAGAATAAGACTGCTCGTTCGTTGCATAGAGAAGTTTTTCCTCACGATAAACACCATGCTCTTTTAAGTTATAGCTGACAGGCATCCACCCTTCAGACCACTCAATACTACCTATGATATCTCGTTTCCTTGTGACAAGACGGCCAATGGAATACGTAAAATATATTTTCATAATTGCTTGTTTGTCTTCATTTCTCCCTTCACAGGTGGCTGTCACGTCAAGCATAATATCATTTTTTGAAAACTTTTTCCTAAACACTAAAACCACAGTGATAACACAGATAAATAGTACTATACCACAAATGATAAATGCCATTAGGTCCCTCCTAGTATCACAATTGCTGTTACTATAAGATTACCATGATTTAGGAGGGATAGGTGCTTTTCATCAAACAATCTTAGGAATTGACACAGGCATAAAGGATAAGACAAAATTTGCTCTGCAATTGGTTATTTGTTTGCTTGTAGCTCGGCAGTTAGCGTAAAGGGTATTTTTAAATATTCATATTGAATCGTTATTTTCCTGATATCAGGAGCTTGGACTTGAACCGCATAATGCTGAGGCTCCTTGCCAATGGCTTGTGGATCTATGTATTGCCGAGGTAAAATCGTACGCTGTGATAACTTATGAAAGGATAGATGCTCATTTCCCTCTAGCTTAGTTTCCGCCTCGAATGGTTCTGACTTACTAATGACAAGCTCTGTACTCTCAGGAAGCCGGTCATTGACAAGTAGCTGTGTTAGCTTGATATCACGCAAGCCCTTATTCTCAAGTGCAATGATTTTGACTGCCTCATTCCCCTGTTTACTTGTATAGCTTTCGATGGCGAGCGGTGGATTACTTTTGAGATAAATCATAAAAACAGCTCCGACCACAAGCACACTCAGTACTAAAATAAATAGTATTTTTTTCATGCTTTCCCTCTCTTTCCTCATCCACAGTATAACAAAAAACAACCTGACTTATTGGAAGTCAAGTTGTTTTTGTAAACGTATTTCATCTCGTATCGGAATGCCGTCATCGCCGAGTAATGGGATAAAAGGCTTATAGACCCTCGCTTTTTCAACTGCATTACGCAGTATTTCTATTAAACAATACCCTCGTTTTTGATAGAACTTTAAGGCATGCAAATTATCATTTGTGGTAATTAAAGAAATGCTTGCACAGTTTTGTTCCACCGCTGTCTGTTCGACGGCTTTCACAAGAGCTGTCCCAATGCCTTTGCCCTCGACTGTACTATCTAATGAAATGATTTCACAGTCCCTTTCTCGTATAATGTAGGTGATCAAACCAATCATTGCTTGTTGCTCATTTACAAAAACAAAGCCGTCTAATTCACTACAGTTATAGATACCACTGGAAATGACCATCTCGGTCGAACCCCAATGCTCCTGAAAAAATTGGTTTACCTCTTGTTTTGGCACTTGATGAATCGCCATAATTGTCATATAAAATTCCCCCTTTTACATTGAAATATGAAAAACACCTGCAATGGCCTTTTGTATGCTTAGGAACACAGCCCATGACAGCACACCGAGACCAATCGCGAGTACAATATGCATCGAGGATTTCATCGCCATATAAATAACAAAAAGCATACACATCGTTGCTGGTAAACCAACGATGACACCCACTGTAAAACGCTGAATATGCTCACTTGGCTCACTTTGCACCGTTAGCCAAATAATACTTAAAATACTGACCAATGGTAATGCGGCAATAATTCCGCCATAGGTAGGAAACCTTCGTGCCACCTCTGTCACAATACCAATGATGGCTGCTGAGCTCAGGATTTTAAAAAATGTATACATTATTTTGCCACCTCACTTAGACGTCGAAATGCCTGGAGGATGGCTTGCTGTTCTTGTTCAGTTAGCTGATGAAGGGCTTGCTGTAGCTTAGCATCATCTAACTCCGAGTTTTTCTTCAGCACCTGTAGACCTTCTGCTGTTAAATGAAGTATCACTTTACGCTGGTCGTCACGCCCTCGTTCTTTCGTCACCCAGCCATGCCGCTCTAGCTTTTTCACATGCTCTGATGCTGTATTATGAGAAATATTTAATAATCCTGCAATATCACGCACCGTGACTTCCTCTTCCTTTTGAATCATCTGTAAAATACGTACGCTTTGATGGGAAATAACATCCTCATGTGTTGTATGTAGATGATAGAATATCGTTGTAAAATAGTCATTTATCTCTTTAATCATCATGCTAACTCCTTTGATATATCGCTTTATACGATTATATCGTATAAAGCGATATATTAAAAGATAGCTTATTAAAGTTTATATTTTCAGATATTTCTTTTGAATAGATTGAGTGAGACACGCCTTCTCAGAAATAGTCTCTCTATTTTTTGTCCCCACCTATCTTTCTGCATATTTTGCTAAATAGGATGAAGAGGTAATTGTACACAAGCATTTTCCACAGTATCATTACTTTCTTCTGATTCTATTCTTTAGTAGGTGTCACCATTATGGTGTTAGCGCTACTACTAAGCCAATCTAAGTTTTGATTTTGTCAGGCATCATTACAGCCTTGCCCATTCTCATGCTTATTAATATGGGCATGCAAATGAAAAATAGGAAGGAAGATACCTTTCATATCATCTTACAAAACACCGTTTTTGGAGCGGTGGGTATGCTGTTATTTACTATGCTAGCCTTTCTCTTAACAAGCTGGTTTAAACCAAGCATTTTCTGTCATGAGCGCCCCCGCTGTCTATGCTATCTGGCAAATATATTTTGTCGATGTTTGCTTAACAGATAAAAGGAGCTATCCATTCGATAGCTCCTTTTATGTGGAGAAGAACTGTCATTTTATCTCGTAATAGCTTTTATCACAAAAACCCCACCACAATGCGATAGCGGATAAAATCTAAGCTGACAAATATCCTGTAACGAGGCTTTTAGCTCCTCATGGACAAAATAAAATTCATCATCATCCCAGTAACCTTTGCTGTCTTGACGGCATTGTTCCAGCTGCGCTCTTGTTTCAAAGGCAACATCGCCAATTAATATTTTACCAGTTGGCGTTAGCTGCCGTAGTAATTGTGTGATATACGTAATCTTCTGCTCATCTGTAAAATGATGAAGCGCATACGTACTAACAATGGCATCGTATGATTGCTGTAATAGCGCTGGTGGCAAGCCTTTCGTTAAGTCCCACTCGATTAAGTTGGCCTGTGGCATTTTTTCCTTCGCAATGGCGATCATATTGGATGAGAAATCGAGGCCATTGATGGCGTGCCCATGTTCATAAAGCTTCGCTGTTAATACACCTGTCCCAAAGCCAATATCTAAAACCGTGGAAGCAGGAACCTCCATTACTTCATTAAAAATTTTATTTAAAATCACTTTATAGCCTGCAAATGGATATTGATTATTTTCTTCACTTAGTTGCACGGTTTGATCATACCCGTCCGCCCATAAATCAAAGCCTTGTTTATTGAGTATCATAATGCCTCCTACAATTGATAAATTCTCCAAGTAAGCGTTGTTTTCCATGCAGTCATCTGTTTCATAAAAAGTCCCCCTCTGTCAACCAATTTAGACCATTATACCAATTTTCTACCTATCAAACAATTCAGAAAATAAGTAGAGCTTTAGCATTTATCAAAATGTCAAAAGATGTTATAATAATCGTAGTTTTCTTTCAAGGAGGAATCGACATGAACGCATTCACTTGTAATGCTTGCTCTAGAACGTCTTCTTTAGGTCAAAGAGGTCTAGATTAAGTTATACAAATAACCTAAAATTGAATGATCTCTTTAGGCCAAAAGTTTATAAAATAGCCTACTAAACAGGAGAGATTTCAAATGGAACAACAAACAATTCAGCCGTTTTTAACGGTCGCTAATTATCATTTACTAGAACAGCAATTAAATAAAATTTTACATGCTCTTACGACAACGAACGATAAAAACGTCATCCTAGCCGTTCGGGGCCTTGTGGATACAGAGGTAACGACAAAACTAGAGTTATCAGCAACGGAAACAAAGCTGATTGAACAACTTTTTGCTATAACAGATCGGGCGCAAGGGGATGCCTTTTTAGAACAATTAAAGCCATATGTCATCCCGTTCAAGCCAGTGACAGCCAGTACGCTTAAAACCTTATTTAAAAAGGAGAAAAAGCTAAAGCTACCAAATCTAGAAGCACTCGATTTCCAGCGAATTTGTTATCTTGCATGGGATGACCCTGGCACACATCGAAAATACGTTGTCCTTGATCAAAATGGACAGTTAGCAGGTATTAAAGGCACATTTGCCAACAGCACTGTACGCGGCATTTGCGCCATCTGTAATCGCCATGCAGATGTTGGCTTGTTTACTACCTCGATCAAAGGACAGGTCGTTGGCACATTTACCTCCCATAGCAATTACATTTGTGCGGATAGTAAGACGTGCAATGAACATGTTACAGATATGAATAAAACCGTCGAATTTTTTGAGCGCATTACGAAAAAATAGCGATTGATTAAGGGCAGAAGTGTTGTGCCAGCAACATTTCTGCCCTTCCTTATGCCACAAGATAGCTATGAGTCTACACTCACATTCACCTGAAAATCCACCTTCAAGTAAGGATAAAAGCCTTCTCTCCAGTTCCTTAGTTCTTGATAGGAGAGCTGATCACGAAAGAGTTGTCCAAATCCGAAAATCTCCACCCCATTTGCTTGGGCTTGTTCAAACATATCATAAAACCGTTTTTCCATAAGCTTTGTTAGCTCTTTCATAATTTGGTCATTTGACACATCTTTTTTTCTCTCTAAAATATCGATTTTTAATTTTAAATGACTTGCCACAACGGGTTTATTGTTCTTCAAAGAGGCTTTATTTTTAAGGGAACTGTTGACCACCATAATACTCGCTAAATCAAGGCTTTCGATTTTCCCCTTTGCATTCGCGTTTTGAAATAGCTTACTTAGCTGGCTTTCATCTGAATTAATTCTTGCCATTAATTCACCATTTTTCAACACCATAGAGCCTTCATAGACTAACACTGTATCATTTCCAGCACGAACAACTGGAACTGTAATATCTTTTGTATAAGAAAATAGACTTCGGTATACTTCCCAAATATGAATGCTTGTTATCTCAGGTGCCCACCCTGCCCCTTTGTTAAAGTAATTGTAAATGGAAGTCGCATTCACCCCTAATTTATCGTTAATGTTGGAAAGGACTTTGTCGATTTTATCATCAGTTATGGTTAACAATGCTCTCGAAGGGATTTCTTCCGAATCCATTAAAAATTTTATGAGCTCCCTTAATTCCGCTTGATCGGCCGCCAAGTTGCTTTGAATGACAATTAATTCTATATGGGAGTAATCCACTGCTTCTTCAGAGTTTGTACGAACTTCCCCTAGCACCTTTAAAACCGTATCTGCTTTGCCTGTTACAATTCTTGATACTTCATTTTCCTTTTGTGTAATGGGGATTTGCAGCGTCACATGATAGTCCTCATTCTCCTTAGCAATACCTATAACCAAAGGTAATAATCTTTTATCGATATCTTTCACATCCCAGCATCCGCCAAGAAAAGGTAATAGCAAAAACATACATATAATGAGCATGCTACAAGGATGATTTTCTTTCATCGTTCGTCACCTTTCTCTTTATCACAATGCCATAGATATATACCGTTACAGGGATCATAAGCATAAAATAAACTTGAGCCCCTCTATTCAACAAAATCAATGTATTTGTCCAAACTTGATTCGGAATAAATAATCCTGCAGTATATCCAATAAGTGAAAAGATCATAATCCACCATGCTGATTTTACGTGAAGCCTGCTGAATAATTTCTGCATAATTTGACTAATCATCCAAAGCATCACAGCATTAAAAATTAACATAAAGCCAATTGAAGAAATACCAAAGAACATCGTTTGGCGGTTAAAAGCTAGCCAACGAATATCAACTGAGTCCACCGCTACTACAAAGGGTAAGGACATGGTAACAACTGTTTCTTGTCCAAAAATAAAAAGTGGTATATAAACAAAGGCTAAGTAAACCATGATGACAGAAAACCAGGCTATAAAAATATCTCGAAATACCAATGGTTTTTTAGAAACCATAAATCCTAAAAATAAAAATGCTGAAAATCCAATGAGATAGTAAAAATGGATATCTAGTAAGAACTCAAACGATGAATTTCGTATTGGGAATCCATTATGAAAATCAAAATTTACTATGGAAGAGACAATGATAAACAGTATGAAAGGAGTAATCATAAAAAAAATAAATACGGAAGATCGCAATATTGTCCCTAAGCCTTTTGTTGCCGTATAAGCCGATATAAAATAAAGCAATAAGGCTATTGGCCAATGCGGTGTTCGTAATAAAAATAAAGAATTAATTACCTCTGTATAGGTACGGATATTAAGCGCAACAAGTACCGTTAAATTCAGGACAAATGGTAGCAGGATGATGAATGCAACCAACCGTCCCATTTTTAAATAAATATCAATAATATCTTGATTAGGAAAAAAATTCAAACCTTTAATGTAGAGTGAAATTAACATTAATTGCAATACACCCTGACACAAAATGACTAACCAATGCCCCGCATCTGTCAACGAATAGATGAGATCAGGGTAAAGCAGAAAACCAAAGCTTAAATGGATAATAAAAAAAACTATACCAATTTGAAACCTATGGGTCACTTAGTATCTCCTTCTCTTTTCAAGCGAAATGTCGTATACGGAATATGAAATGAAGTTAAACTCGCCAAATAAATGCCAGTAAGTGCTAAACCAGTAAATATACCAAGAATGCCGAAAATAGATGCTAAAATTAAAATAGGATATTTTAATAAACGAATGTATAACGAATTTTGAATACCTGCTACGACCGAGCTTGAAATAACAATGGCTGTAATGACAATTACTAATAAGGTACTGACTAATTTCGCTTCAACCATTGCTTGGCCTAATATAACGCCTCCTACCATTGAAATGGTCGGTCCAATACTTTTCGGCAGTCTTACAATCGCTTCTAATATTAAATCAATTAATACGACCATGATGATCGTTTCAAGCAAAGCAGGAACAGGAATCCCTTCTCTGCTTTTTGCCACAAATAATGCAAGATCAAATTTGAATATCTCAGGATTGACAGATACTAACGCGACATACAATGCTGGCAGAATGAGTGTCAGTATAGCGCCTACGACCCGAAGAACGCGAAGCATAACTGATAGCACATACGGGAAGTTTCGATCATTCACAATACTAAACATATCTGGCAATAGATGTGGAAAAACTAGGGCGAAAGGGTAATTGTCTAAGAAAAGGACAATTCTATTCTTTTTTAATGCATGAATGGCTTGTATCGGCACTTCTGTCGGGAAAAAATGACTAACAGGACTCCCTCTCCGAACACCAAAATACTTGTTCAAATCATCAATGGATTCAATATCCGTGTCAATTTCTTTTAACTGCTGATTGACTTTTTCAATAAGATCACTTGATGCTCTTCCATTGATATATAACATGGACAAATTACGTTTTTCTAGCTCGCCCACTTGAAAGGTACAATGAGAGAGCCTTGCCGTTTTCAGCCTTTTTCGAATAAGTCCAACATTTACATGAATATCTTCAACAAATGCATCCATAGAAGCTTGAATAGGGCTTTCATTTTTCGGTTCTTCAATACTTCTTGTTAAATTGATGGAAATAGGATCAACTATCGCATTTTGGCGTCCTCCTTGAGATAAGACGATCAATTTCCCCTCCAAAACAGCATTGACAATTTGTTCAATATCCATATCAAGTTGATCACTAAGGTTTGTAAAAAGCTCCCCTACTGAGGCAGATGAAGCAGCCATTTGCCGAATGTATAGATTGGACTTGGCAAAATCAATCAATGTTTTAAATCCCATAAGATAGATGGTTGTTTGATCTATTAGCTCCTCCTCCACGAAAAAATCATCATGATCTGCAAACTTAGAGCTCAGTTCCATCATCATATTCTCCATTAGAGTACCCCACGATCAATCAAATTTTCTTTTATTTTGAGAGTTAAACGATATTTTTATACAAAAACTTATGTCTACATTCAATATACAGAAAGCGCCTATAACTATTATGTCGGAAACAACAAAAAACCACTCTTCAAGGAGTGGTTGTCATCGCGAGACTAACGGGTAGGATTTCGATATATAAATATCATCCGCTAATCTGTATACAAAGTTTGTCTGTCAATACACCATTTTGCATTTCGTCATAATGAAATGGATAATAATATCCTTCTATATCTCTTCTGGCAATTCCCGTGTAAAGGCGATGTGGGCTTATTAGTTATGTAAAACAAAATATAGCAGAATCACATTCACACATATTTTCAATTCTGCCTCTCTATCCATTACTTGTGCTTGTCTAAAATCGTTGAGTTCCTTTTCTTCTACATGAATTATTTTTGCGATACTTGCTGTTGAAAACATGTAATCCTTAACGAGATCATTCAAGAGCAATGTTGCTCTTTCTTTTGCATCAAAACCTTGAAAACCAAAACATAACTTGGCTAATTTATGCTCTATTATTTCCTGCTGGTCAGTCGTAATATTCCCCTTACCATTTAGCAAACTTTCCAGCTCATTTATCGGTAAATCAACTATTTTGGAAAGCTGAAGATGATTGAAATTAAATTTTCCAGCTACTTCTTGTAGTTGTTCTTTCAGGTAATCAAATCGGGATATATTCGTGATAAAAGATACTTCTGCCCTCTTCTTAAATTCTGGCATCGTCCTAACTCCTTTACTTTTAGTCATATCCATTATATACCACGTAAAAGTGGGGCAATGCATAAAATCAAGACGCTATTTAATCGAGAGCAACAGCGGAAGTATTAATAGAAAAATAGAGCCAGTAACTAAAATGTAAGTTATTTTTCTAGGTAGTTTTTGTTGCTTTGGGCCATCATAAAAACCTGAAAATTGTAGTTTATTACGATAGAGGACAAACAATAAAAAATATATGGCGATTCCTCCTAGCCAGCCTCCGTAAGTACCATCGACATTTATTCGTAAAGTAGTATAAATAAGCCTTACGCCTCCCCACAGCAAGCATCCAAAAATGAGAAAAATCAAAACAATTCTTATTAATTCTAACAATACTTTTATTGTGGTTAACCATAATCCCCTTACTTTCATCACGACCTTTCTACATAAAGCTGTAATGTAAAATGCAAATAATATTTCCTGAATTAGTAATTGCAACGCCCTATTAATTTGGCCATGGATAGACGAAAAAGACCAACTTTATGAGAAAAAGCTGGTCTGGTCATTATGCTTTGTTTGGACTTTTCATATAAAGCCAGCAAAGATTAGCGATTTCTTCCGCTTCATATTTATAAATTGTGTCAGAAAAAGAACTACGAAATGGTTGGATAATGAGTTCTAAAACGCTTATGCGCGGCTTTTCTCTACTCATTTCATCCAAAAGCAACGTCGTTAGTTCCGTTGATTTTTGCTGAAGCTCAACCGTCGATATTTTTTTATAAAACAGTTCTAGTTTCTTTTGAATTTGATCGTTTGTGATCGGCTTGTACGCTGAATCCATTTCAAGCAAATACATATCATTTGGCTCTAATAATATTTCTCCACTCTCAATCATTTCTGGAAGAAAACTTTCTACATACTTTATCGATCTGTAGACTACCTTTTTTATATCAATTGTTGTCTTAGTTGCTAAATTCCAATAAAAGGATATATACTGGAACGTACCAAAAAATATGATTGCACACTCATAATAATAGGGCTTTCCATCCTCCCCATAAATATCATAAAATCTATTTTTTAGCCATGTGATTTCATAAAAACGGTGTTCAGCAAGAATTTTTTGCAACTCTTCATCATGCAAAAAAGAGATTTCTCGAAATAAAGGCATTAAGTTATATTTTTCTTTAATCCTTAAGGAAGCGATTAATTGTTCAACTAAAACTTCTATATCATCTATTTTCTTGCCGACTAGAATTTCCTCTTTTAAAACATTTCTTTCTAGACGATTTTGTTCGAGCACAGCTGAAAGACATTCATTTTTGGATGAAAAATAGTTATAAAATGTCCCCTTTGAAATATTGGCTTTATCTAAAATATCTTGAACCGATGTGTGCTGATACCCTTTTTCAGTAAATAATTGCAATGTTGCTTCGATGACCACTTGCTTACGATCTTTCATACATTTCTCCCATCTCAAAACACAATAACGAATATATTCCAATTATACTAGTAAAACAAAATTTCTCAAAATCTAGCATAAGCTCTAACATGAATGCTACTAGGAGACAATTTGAGAAATCAAGGCACTGACTCCAACAGTATGAGTTAAGCAAGTGGAATCATGGATGCATCTGTTGTACTCTGCAATCGCTTGCTCGTATGCCTTCATTTTATAATTTTGACCACTAAATAAGCTGCTGTAATTAACACTTGATTACTTGCATCCCTCTTGATTTCGTACATGGCTATCTTTGCATGAATATAGCTACTATTATCACCCATAAATGATCTGTAGTAGCTACCTGTTATCCTTTTAACACCATTTTGCTCTCCAGTATGTTATAATGTTATATGACTAAACCAACAAAGAGCATTAACCGATTTGAGCTGTAGCGTGTAACAACGCTACAGCTTTTTAATTTTAGACAGATTTTTTACTCATCATTGGCTCACCACCTGTAATACTAAATATTTTTAAATGCACATTCTGTTCAAAGTAGTTCACTCAATCATTTCTTTCAACTTCCTCTCTAAACAAGAATCATCAAGGACAGTGAAGAAGTAATAAACGAATAAAAAATTCATAGTATAGTAATAATGCCAAAATATAACAAGGGGTAAGACTATGAGTATTGAATTCATCACACTAGCACCAACATTATTGCATGTGTTTAAAGCGGGAGAGTCGAATCCCAAAAAAGAAAGGCGCATTGTTTATGGGCAAGCTACATCAGACGCAAATGGTATAGCTACGTTTTATTTTACAGACAATGCATTAGCTAATGGCAATCCACTATTATCAACGATTGACTATGCCGTGGCAAGTGTATATTCTACAAATTCATCGATAAATGCAAGACCAAGAGTACAAATGAGAGAAAAGAATAGTACTGGAAAATATGTCTCTGCTAATATTACAAATATTAGTGGTGTCACAGTATTAGGAATTAGTGTATTAGGTTCAGAAAATCCAGTAAGTGGCGTTATTGTAGATTTTATGGTTTTAGGTAGTTTTGAAAGTTAGGAGAAT
Organism: Lysinibacillus sp. FSL K6-1151; assembly: GCF_038630755.1. Taxonomy (NCBI): domain Bacteria; kingdom Bacillati; phylum Bacillota; class Bacilli; order Caryophanales; family Bacillaceae; genus Lysinibacillus; species Lysinibacillus sp. FSL K6-1151. The sequence continues at coordinate 2,126,847 of NZ_CP152040.1, read as the reverse complement.
GCGATGAGTTTGTAAGACTTCAAGCTGTAGCCTTTGCAAAAGCTATAGCTTTTTTCACGTTATACCCAATGAGGTGATATTATGGAAAATCTGTAGAGCTTGTAGTAGTAACTCTTTTGCAACTGGTTAGCTTGGTCATGAAAATTATCTTGCGATAGAAATGTTAGACCTATAAGATCTTTAATTGCTTCGGGCTCCCGACTTATTTTGTTGTTTTGCAAAAATTGTGGTGAAGTGTCTTGATTTAAAGTAGCCAAACCTGAAATTCAGCTAGCAAACCTTAAGCATTAGCAATTCCAACAGAGGCAGCTTCAACCGAATTTAAACATTAGGTATGATGCAGCATTTAAAGTAAACCTCCCTCCCCCTCCGTTTACACTAATTCTCAAACCAGATGAAGACTAAGTATACTGTTATTACAAATTAGACGCTCAAAATTCATATAGTAGTTTAATCCATTATCCATTACTGAACATTTGGAGGACTATCAAGAATTAATTTTCAAAAGATAGAAAAATTAGTGGATGGAAAAAATATGAATGTTTTGATTCAAGGACAAGGCACAGAAACAGTCGTGCTACTACCAGGTTTTGGGACAGGAACACCAGCACTTGATTTTAAGCCGCTAGTAGAAGAGTTATCGCCATTTTACAAAGTTGTAATGATTGAGCCTTTTGATTCTACTTAAAACGAATAGTTTTATACCAAAAATAACCAAATGAAGTAATGTTATGTTCGATAATAAACGATGTAGATATTCCTCAAAAAACCAGGTACACAAGTAGTCCCTGGTTTTTATTTAAAGCTAAATTGAATTTGCCATTTCAACAAGTAACTCTGGTTTGATGGAATCGGTACCTTTTTTATGAATGCCAAACATATACTGCAAATTATTTTTTTCAAAGACAAAGAACTTATATATTTGATGTTCAAAATAAACTCCTTTACTACCATCTTTGAGTGGATAACTTTCACCTTCAAAGTCCAATTTATGTTTTAAAGACCGAATATCAATTTTAAATATATTCTCTTTTATATGTTCATTTACAAAAACTAAGTTTAAAGTGGTATTCAGATTATATTCAGAATCTACATAAAATTTACCGAATTTGTGTGTAAATGAAATGGTAGAAGGAATTGTTGGTAACTTTACTTCAGTTTTGTAGTATTTTTCAAACGCATGAACAGCACTGTCAAGGGATTTATATCCTCCTTCAGAATATTTATCCACTAAAGAGGACGATTGAGTATTTGCATAAACATTAACACTAAAGGTAAAAATAAAAATGCAACTAATTATAAATAAAATATTACAAACTATTTTAACCATTTTGCTACACCCCAATCAATAAAATAAAGCATCAATCTCTGAACTGTTTTCAATAAACCTCCCTTCGATATTTAGTATTTCAATAAAAGTATGAATTATTTAGCTGTATTACAAAATATAATTGAAAAAGGATCTAAGTTCACTAACACTCGAACTTAGATCCTTACTCTTTATATTTATTGGGAGACTGAACCTCTTCCAGTACATCTTTCCTTAATTGATGTATCACTACAATATACTTTCACCCTGTAATTACCAGAACTTGGTACAGTCCTATATTGAGTATCAGTGAAATATACTTCATCTCCTATATTATTATTATTAGAATCTACCAATTGAGTAATAAAGTTAAATTGACCTGTAGATTCATTATTAACCGCTAATTTTTGTCCTTTCTGAGCATAAACATACTCTGAAAAGTCAACTGCTTTAATTTTTCAAATTGGTATGTATGCTCTTTTTTCTACTTTTTTCAGAGATGTTTACACATGTAGAAACAAGCTACTTTATTTTAATAATCCTTTGACATCTATCACTCTATTAAATCTTAAATTCTAATAAAAACACTCCTTTTCTCAAAAAACTAGACTTTGACTCTTCTTGTCTACTTTTAATTTTACTACCTGCTTATGTAAAACAGAAACTTTATGTTACACATATTTAATAGAAGAGAATAAACTTCATAATATAAAAGAAAAACATTTGGAATTTATATAGAAAACATTCATTTTAATGTTAAAATTTTCTATGAATGGTTTATGTGTATAAACTGTTCCCGCAATATCAGAAAAGAATGGGGGTCTTAAATGAAAAAATCAGTCCTACTTAGAATATTGGCATTGATAGCCGTATTACTAATCTTTTTTTCAGATGGGATACAAACCTATGATTTTCTCATCCTATTGTTTGCTGTTTTCTTTATAGGTACGCCGTGGTACAAATTTTTCAAAAAGTAAATTTAAAGTTAGAAGGATTAGTAAATGAAGAAAAAATTAATCCTTTTTGAAATGCTTATGCTTTTAGCATTTCAACCCCTATCTGTAAATTTAGGTGCTTTGGCTAAAGAAACAAATGAACATAATGATTGTAAGTTGTTCACAACAAGCACCTTTGCAAATTGAAAAGAATGGTTTTCTTAATAACTCAGTAGTCGTAAATGAAGTAAAAGAGGATTTAGATATTGCAGAGAAGTTCACACATAGTGAATACAGTAGAGAAGACTTTGATTGGCAAAATACTGAATATATGGATTACGGTAAGAATAAAGATGGTTTGATGATTCCTTATAAAAAGAACAATGAAAGTTTTGATATACGATTACTGACTACTTATGATAAAACAACTGGTGAAGTCGGTGAATTTATCATAATGAAATCAACTCTAGATGTAGAGAATGATGAAATCAATGTTACTTATGCAACATTAAATAACGAAGACATGCTTGGTATGACTCTTGAAGCAAGTACAAATAAGGTAATTGATAAACATGTTTATTTCGATGAAAATTCAGAAGTTTCCCTTTTATCAACTAATAGTGCTAAAGCAGGTTATTGGAGTGATTCATGGGAATGCTAAAAAAACTATTGGTATGATGCTCCTGAACTAACAAAACAAATATGTAGTGCTGCATGTGCGTCAGTAATATTTGGTGGAAATGTTGTAGGTGCTGTTGCTTGTGCTAGTTGTTTAGGTTCTCATGTTATGGTATGTCTAATCCACTAATAATTTAATAAATGTAAAATCCCTTCTAAGGACGTTTAAAACGTATTAGTGGGGATTTTTTTATATAGAGTTCTAAATAGTGCCAATAAAACAGAGTGCTGGTTTTTATAATAATGTTCCATTTGCTATCCTTCATCCTCAAAGTGCGACATTAAACTATTCAAATTCATTTACTCCTATTGGCAACACAATTCTCCTAGAATGCGTAACTTAATTAGAGACGTCGCTGTCTAAAGGTGTTCTACCATACGGTGGTTCTACTATAGGGAAACTCCACCAGAGACACCTCCATCATCTTTGCACCATTCTTTAATTAGTTTTGACTCATTTGCACCTTCTAATTCTCCCAACCTTTTAACAGCTTTGCAATAAGCAAAGAAAGTATTATAATCATTGAATTCATTCGATTTATGTTTAGAGTTTTTCAGTCGTATTTAAAATTACCTACTGATTTCTCAGTCAATCTTTCGTCCAATTATTTACACCTCACTATGTCACATTTTCTTTCGATTGATCATTCCAAATATTTAATTCTCCAGCCATATACTTCTTGAACTATGAAATAAAGTATTTTTATAATTTCTAAAAAGCCTTCTTATCAATTCATTTATAATAAACATATTAATAAGTGAAAGGATGTATTTATTTGCTGCTTCCATATCGTAATGATCTTAGAAAAATTTTGATACCTTACCTAAACAATCTTGATGAGGAATTTTGGTTTAAGAAACCAGATTTCTATCCAAATAATCTAGCTTGGTTAATTTCTCATATATCAAGTAGTGAAGACTATTGGGTGAATGAAATTGGACTTAAAAAAAGTTGTATTTTAAATCTTAACGATGCTTGTTCACCTAAAGATATATTAGATAGCTATATTCAAATTAGAGACATACTGATGACATATTACATATATTAGGAGATTTGCAACTCAATAAATTAGTCGAAATTCCTAAATTTTCAGATGGATGGATGCCACCTTCAGTACCTACACTAAATTGGCTGTTTAATCATGTGTATACGCATGAAGCATATCATGTTGGACAAATCTCGCTTATCGCCCGCATTAATGGATTTCAAAAGGCATTATTTTAACGATGAAATCATCACTTTAGATTTCATTTAAATCTAAGGAAATCAAAAAATGATGATTTTAGGGTACATATATTTCATTACCTCCCCCACTCTGTATATCTCTAAAAGACTATGACAAAAACATTTACTACAAACGTTGATATATCAATGTTTCCAAATAAAAAAAACACTCGCATTGTAAACGAGTGTTTCACATCTTTTATGACAACCACTTCGGTGGTGTGTTTTTTTCCCAATAGATATCGCCAAGGTTGTGGTGTACCATGAATTCGTCCTCGGCACTGTGATAGTGGAAGTTATAGTAGTAGCCTTCCTGTGGTCTTTTTTCTGTACGCACATGGAAACGGATTACATCTGCTCCGGTTTCATTGTTAATGACATTGAAAATTTTTTCACCATAATGACCACTTGGCTTTTCAGAGATTGTTAATGATGCAGCGCTTTGATCGCCAAGATTAGCCACTGTCATCGCAATTGCTTCCTCCATTTTTGGGAAGATGATGCTGTCGAATTCATTGCTAATTTTCGGACCGACTTTTGTGCCAAATTTTATGTACGATTGCTCTCTTGCTGCATCTAGGAGTAAGGCATTATAATCGATCTCTTCTTCTTGAATTTGTATCTGTTCGTCTTGATAATCATCATGCTCAGCAGCAACAGCAGTGCTTGTCCTCGGTTCAGGGCCGATGGATGCACGGTTCGAAGGATTGTGATCAAATGCTTCCCAAATTTCATGTGTAGGCGTTATTAAACCAAATGTTAAAAACGCAACCATGATAACTATACTTTTTTTAACCCACGTTTTCATTTTTTGTCACCTACTCTTTATGTACAAATTGGTAATTCTCCTATTATTATATACGTTCTCGCCATTAAAAGGTTTCATATTTCTATAATTCATTGTACAATATTTATGAATAATGTGTCGGTTTTTTAAAGGAGGTACAAATCATGAGCATCGTAATGGGTATTGGTCTTTTATTAATGTTAGGTTACTTATCATCTTTATGCTTCACGGACTAATTTTTTTATTTTGTAATATGTACCCTACAAAGCCCTCAAAAGCCTGTTATATGCAGTCTTTTGGGGTTTTTCATTTTTCTTTACTAGGTATGGCCCTTAAATAGCACCCATCTGATCATTCATTCTTTCAACCATCCTAAAAAATATCAGTTCCTAATCAATCTTAAATTAAATATAATGATGTTGAAGCGAAGTCACGCTAAAAATGAAGGTATTTTGGACATTCTCATTGACTTCTTTACTTGGACCTTTGAAGGGCATCACAATGTTCTAAGTTAGTATATTCTCCACTAGCAGTTAAATTATATATAATTGCCAATAAACCAATTACTGAACATGCAGAAAACATCATTGGATATGAACCAAATTGTACGATAATACCCATTACCATCCCACCTAAAGAAAAACCTAAGTCATACGATGCTAAAAATAACCCTAATAATACATGTTTATGTGACTCCGGAATTGCAAAAGAAATGTATGTGGTTAATGTAGGATATAACATCGCTGCTGCTATTCCATTAAATAAAACACTAATATAGACAAACGATCCGATAAGAGGAAGTGCCGCTAGCATCGTTGTCCCAATAATAGAGCTACTCAATATAAGGGTTATGAAACCTGGATGCCACTTTCCATCAGATGGAATATATTTTCTAAAAATAAATCTACTCCCTACAACAACTAGAGCCTGCAGAAATAAATAAAGCCCAACATTCCCTGTATTTGTAGTTAAAAAGTACAGAGGTAAAAATGTCGAGATTGCCCCAAATATACTTGCACCTATAAGCATTACCCCCGAAGAAACGATTAACCCTTTATGCGCACGAGCTAATTTCATTCCTTTTCTCATATCCTCCAAGGTGAACGATACATTTTCTTTTTTTACTTTCGGTAATGGTGATCTAATGAAAAACATAAGAGGTGCAAAAGCTAAGCAGGTAATAAAAATTAATAGCCAAGATACATCTCCTTGAACCCAGATAACCATTGCTAATGCTGGTCCATATAACCCTGGCATGACACTTGATAAAGAATACATTGCCATACCTTGTCCTCTATCTTCATCTCGTAAAGTCTCCGTGATACCCATTTGCATCGACATGGAGAAAAATGCCGTCACGATTCCTTGCAAAATGCGCACAACATAAAGACTTTCAACACCAAGCGATACATACAAAAGGAGTGCTGCTACATGCCCTAGTAATAAATATTTCATTACTGTATGGACACTGTATTTTGATACCATTTGACCAGCCCATGGACGTAACACCATACAAACAAACATATAGATTCCCATCATCAGACCGATTTCTGCCTCTTTCATTCCGTGATTAGCTGCCTGCAAAGGGAATATGACAGTTAATACAGAATTAGCCGTAAAATAAAAAATTGCCAAGCCGTAGTTTTGTAGCATGCTAAAAGATAATGGACTTACTTTCATAATTCCAACTCCTCTTTTAGGTCCAATTGGTGGTGAATAGAATCGATTTTAAGTTGTGAATCCAATAATACTTTTGTGGCCACATGTTTTGCATTCTCTAACTCATCTATCAGTAGTTGTTCCACAATTCTTCCTTTATGCATAATCGCGATTTCATCTGCCAAAAGTCGAGCTACATGTATGTCATGGGTGATAAAAAAGTAAGTTAGTTTTAACTCGTGCTGTAATCGTTTGAGTAGTTTTAAAATACTAATTTGCACCAAGACATCCAAACTATTTACTGATTCATCTAAAACAATCAATCGAGGTTGTGTGGAAATCGCACGTGCAATTGTAATTCGCTGTAATTGTCCGCCACTGAATTGCTGAGGATATTTCATCATATCCTCTTCTGACAGACCAACCATTTTTAGTAACTTTCCTACACGATCCTCTATTTGATTTATATCTAGCTTTTCATATACTAGTATTGGTTCCACAATAATGTCTCTGATTTTAAGCTTAGGATTTACTGCACTATGACAATCTTGAAATACCACTTGTAACGATTGTTGCAATCGTTTTCGTTCATTTATAGTTGTTTTATGTACATTTATCCCATTAAATAAAATCACACCATCATCTGGCTTTTCAATTCCAAGTATCATTTTACCAAGCGTACTTTTTCCAGAACCGCTTTGTCCTAGCAACGTAAAGCAACTGCCTTCTTTTATATTAAGCGACACATTTTCTACTGCCTTTACCATCGAATTTTTCTTCCTAAAAAATCGTGATTGACTATAGCTTTTAGATACTTGCTGTACTTGGATCATCTGTTTGTCCCCTCCATTCTCACCCAGTGGTTCTGATCATATAAGACAAGCTCTCCTGATACTGAACCTTCATACTTATCAGCAAGCTCTTCTAACTTACTATGCTCATCTCGTGCTGCAACAAGCGTTTGAGTGTAAGGATGAATCGGGTGCAATAAAATATGGGAAGTGGGACCTTGCTCAACTACAATCCCTCTTCTCATTACAACTATTTCTTCTGCTAAATTTGCAATAACACCTAAATCGTGCGATACAATCAACATCGACATTGCCGTTTTCTCATGAAGTTTTTTTAATTCCTTTAATATTTCAAGTTGTGTCATAGTATCTAGTGCTGTGGTAGGTTCATCAGCAAGTAATAGCTTTGGCTCAAGGCTTGCTGCAATGGCAATCATGATACGCTGAAGCATTCCTCCGCTTAGTTCATTTGGATATTTGTTTAAGATCTCTACATTACCTAATTGAAAAAGTGCGAGCTGCTCCTTTGCTTTCTCAATTGCTTCCTTTTTAGACATTTTTGTATGTGCTTGAAGCGTTTCAATGAAATGTCCACCAATCGACACAATTGGATTAAACATGGACATTGGATTTTGCATAATGAGCCCAATTTCCTTTCCTCGCACCTCACGCATTTTTCTCTCCTCTATCGAAAGCAAACTCTTTCCATCAAATTCAATACTTCCCTTTGCAGATCGCTCTTTACGGTAAAGATTTAAAATCGTCGAACATAATACAGATTTTCCGCTACCACTCTCCCCAATAATTCCAACAACCTTGCCTTTCAGAACTGATAAGCTCACTTGATTTAGCACCTGTTTATTATGGATAAATACAGTTAAATTTCTAATCTCTAACATATTATTTCACCTCTTCTCACACTGATTTTGGATTAAGTAAATCTCTTAACGAATCACCAAATGCATTAAAAGTTAATACAGTTATTGAAAGCATTACACCTGGAATGATCATTAACTCAGGTTTTATCATTAAGTATGTTTTACTCTCACTAATCATCATGCCCCATTCAGCTGTTGGAGGCGTTATCCCAAGTCCTAAAAAAGACAACTCTGAAATCATTAATATCGTTGAACCTAAACCGATTAGCTTTAGTAGAAGCATTTGCGGAAATACAAACGGTACGATATGACGCCACATAATTTTCAAAGTCGGGACACCGCAAATTTTGGCATAAACCACATAATTCGTTTCTTTTAAACTCACAACCATATTCCGTATAACTCGTGCAAAGCCGACCCAAATTACAATGACAATTGCAATTACTAGATTTCCCATCCCTGCTCCAAGTGCACCAACAATAATAAGCGCAAAAATAAAATTTGGAATTGCGAGCAAAATATCGCATAGACGCATTAAGACTAAATCAATCCAACCTCCAACATAGCCTGCAGTTATACCAACGACCATACTAATTAGTAGCGTGACTAGTAGTACAATGAGTGCAACAAATAACGACACTCTCGCACCTTCGATTAACCTTGATAAAACGCAACGTCCTAAATGATCTGTCCCAAGAGGATATTGTATTGAAAAACCTTGTAGCTTCATGGCCATATTCGGTAAATGAGGATCATTTGGCATAAGCAATGGTCCAAATATCGCAACAAAAAATAGGATGCTTACAAGAAACGTACTACAGTAAAATGCCCATTTTTTTCTCATCACAATTCCTCCTTTAATCGAATTCTCGGATCAATAAACGCACATATTATATCCGCTAAAAAATTAATGATAATGTAGAAGAAACCAATAATCATAATGAAACCTTGCATTACGTTATAATCTCTCGCTGTTATTGCAGTAACAATATAACGGCCTATGCCGGGTATAGAAAAAATAATTTCAACTATTGCAGCCCCACCAATAAGTACCCCTAATGTCATCGCAAGTGAAGTTATAAATGGTGTCAATGTAGCTTTAAAAATATGCTTACGAATAATGACTGACTCACTTATACCTCTAGCACGTGCAAACGTTATAAAAGGCTTATCCATTTGCTCAATCATATTTGTACGAATCATACGAATGTAAAATGGTACATTGGCCAAAGCTAAAGTTAATGCTGGTAAAATGATTGCATCTAAATTTCCCCATCCCATAAGTGGAAGAAGATTAAGCTTAAAAGCTACAACATAAATCAGAACGAAACCTAGCCAAAAACTAGGCATCGAGGCAATGAAAAATATAGTCATTCTTGTTAGATTATCAAAAGCAGAGCCCTTTTTTACTGCACTAAAAATCCCAAGTGGAATAGAAATAACTAATATTAATAGAAAAGCTACGAGCGCCAACTGAGTTGTAACACCAAAATAGGACAATAATTCCTCACTAACTGCGTTTCCATTCATATATGAAGTTCCAAAGTCGAATTTTAATACTCCACCAAGCCATGTTACATATTGTGTGAGCAAGGGCTTATCCAACCCTTGCTCCTCTCTTGCTTGCTCTAGTATTTCATCTGTTACTGGAATATGGTTTGCCATATAATATGACTCTATCGGATCACCAGGCATAATACGCATGAGTGAAAATGCAATTAACGTTAAACCAATCATTGCTATAGTCATACTAAAAAAGCGGTTTAAAAAGTACTTTGCCATTATTATCACTTCATCTCATATAAATTAATTGGTACCTCAAATTGTTGAGGAGAGAATTTGATTTTTTTGAATACATCATTTGCCACAAGATAATTTTGCTTATATGAAATTGGTATAAAGATAGCCTCTTGCTGAATTGTTTGGATTATACTTTCATATAATGAAGCCCGCTCAGTTACATCTGTAGATCTAATAACACGTGTAATTTCCTCTATAAGTTTGTCACTCGAATCTGTTCCCATAATGGAATAGTTACCAATTTGTTGCTCTCCTGTCATAGTACGTATATACATATGAGGATCATAAGGTGCGCCCCAAGTATCATTCATTACTATGTTGTATTCACCTGCTTTTGTTCGCGCATAATACACTTGATTATCCTCGGCTACCAATTTCACATCCGCACCAACTTCTTTCCAAGCTCCTTGTAAATACTCGTATATTGCTTTATGAATTTGGTCGCTTGAATTGTAAGCCATTAGTAATTCAAGCTTTTCACCATTCTTTGAACGAATCCCAGTTTTTCCATCAACTATCCAGCCAGCTTTATCTAGAATTTTTTTAGATTTTTCTACATCAAAATTATATTCTTCAATTTCAATATCACTATATGGGAATCCTGGTGAAAATAAAGAGTGTGCCTCTTGCTCCATACCACTTAAAATATGATCAATAATAGTTTGTCGATCTAGTGCATGTTGAAGCGCCAATCGTACCTCTTTATATTTAGTTACACCAAAAGTGGTATTAAGAGATAATATACGAGTTGATAGAGGGTCTGAAACTTCAGTCAAATACTCGTCATTCTGTCTCAATGTGGTAAACTCAATTGGAGTAAGTTGGGAACTTCCGAAAATTAAATCAATTTCACCATTTTCTAAAGCCATCATACGCATCTGTGAATCAGCAATATATTTCACTTCTACTTTTTCAATCGAGGGTTTTTCTCCCCAATAATTTTCATTTCTCGTAAATACAGCATGATTTTCATCTGCTTCATTTAAAATCCATGGCCCTGTACCAATTGGTTTCTTGATTCCATCTGCTGTATTGCCACTGTCTGGAAATCCAGCGTCACCTAACATACGTAATGGACGAATTAAAGCCAACTCCTGTAAAAACGGATAATATGATTCTTTTAATGAGACCTTTATTGTTAACTCATCAATTACTTCAACTTCATCAATAACTGTTACTACCTCTAACCAACTATGCGCTAAACTATTTCCGATAACTGTCTCAAAATTACGTTTAACGTTATCTGCTGTTAACATAGAACCATCAGAATATACTACTCCTTCTCGCAAATGAAATGTATATTCCTTACCATCCTCAGAAATATCCCAATTCTCAGCTAATCCTGGAGATATTGTCCCATCATTTCCATAAGCAACTAATGGATCATATAGCAGCGCCTGTGCAAACATTTCGTTTGGTGAATATAAATGAGGGTTCGCCTCTCCTATATCTGACGGCCAAGACATTTTCAATGTATTTTTATTAACACTACTTTCTTCACCAGCATTGGGTGCTGTATCATCGCTACAAGCTACTAAAAAAAGTAAAACAAATAATGGGATAAATAAAAAATATTTTCTCTTTAACATGTTTAGTCTCCTTAAATTCATAGTTATTCCATTTAATTGATGCTAAAATCAATCCACACAAAAAGAAGTAATTTCTAATCTGATTTCTTTTTATAAATAATGTTATTTATTCCTCCCTCCTTCAAATTCACAAAAAGTAATGATTACGCTTTGAACAGGTCGCTCCACCATTATAAATAGTAATGATTACTATTATCAATATTTTTTTATTTATTTTCATTCTACTCCAAACACCCAAAGTCTTTATGTTTCTGTATTTCATTTATTAATCTTCCAAAAAACAAACAAATAGGCCCATTAGACATTTCAATTAGTATCTTCTATTCATGATTTGACTGCCTCTTTTCAATAAGTATTACCTTTAGGCCAAATTCCTTCATAACATTTCTCGCAATACTACTGGGAACTTTATTTTATTTCTATTTCATAATCTTTTTATGTACCTCTCTTAGACTGTTATTTCACTATTAAGCTAAATGTAAATATAGAAAAATTACTCTATTTTAAAATGGGTATTTTACAATGGGAAGCAGTTCATAGTCTTAATAACAGAGGATTCTACATGGATCTCACACGATTCCAAAGCTTAATGATATGAGGGATATAAAAGTAAGATGAATGCTATCTAAAAGTAATCGGCATCAATGTTAATTTCACTCATATCATTTACAATGACTGCCATTTTTAAATCTTTTGTATTCGATAACAAATTATTAAGTATTGTTGTTTTACCAGCCCCTAAATAACCACTTAATGATGTAACTGTGATTTTATCCATGTTAAAACTAATAAATAGTAATCATTACGATTTGAAACATATTTTAGTTAATCATATTTCTAATCATATTGCAAGTATTTTTTAAAATTAAAAACACTTTTAGAAGACTCGAAAATTACTGACGAATCTTTCTAAAAGCGTTTTTACTTTATTATTTAGTTTCTCGGCGAAACGTACACGTTTTAGTCGGGGAGAATACTTTTTTAATTCTAATCGTTCTGGGTTATTTCGTTTATTTTTAGTCGTAATACAATTTTTATCACCTGTTTCTGTACATGCTAAAGTAATATTGACTCTCATTTCTAACACTTCATAATTAGTAATGATTACGCTTTGAATGGCAGTTCATTATAATTACTTCGTCAAGGGATCTAATTTCATATTTCATAAAATTTATCAATTCTTATTGGAATTGATGGATGTTTCTTATTAATTTTAGATCAGTCACTTATTTGAATGATAAGCTAACAATCCATATAGATTTTGATAAATCCCTTAAAATAACCTCATAAATAAAAAGGTTATTTTATTAACTTACGCTTTTCTCATCATAAATACACAAAAATATTAGAAATGTTTACGTTATTTGAGAAAGGAGTTTTCTTATTTCAGAAAAGCGCCCTAGTTGTTTTATCGCTTCCTCTTTCGTTAATGTCTCTGCTTCTGCTTTGTTAAAAATGACTTGTACCTTCTCTTTTGAAATCTCATTAGCGTTAGCTGGTTACTCACTTGATCTACCACAAATTCACTACTTCCAATAATTTGAGTTGGGGACTTTGCTGCAAATGCAGAAAATATAGTATCAAAAGTTGTAGCAACCAATCTCATGTTCTTTTTATAATATTTCATTTCCTTTTAAGGTGTATTTTGTCTTACAAGTTAATCCTATATGTGCAGCTACACTGGAGATTGTCTGGAGTTCCCTTTTTGCTTCATAGTTTGTCTATCTAGTGGCATTCATAAATAGCATCAATTCATTTATAGTGAGGGGTTTAGATACGTAATAGCCCTGTATTGAATCATATTCGGCCTCTGATATGGAATTAAGCTGCTCAACGCTTTCTACTCCTTCTATAATCACTTTTAAATCTAGTGTTTTGATAAATTTTGTAAGCAATGCAACTACCTTTTTATTTGAGTTGCCCTCAATAAACAATCTATCTAATTTCACCCCATCTAGAGGAAACAGCGAAATATATTGAAAATTGGAATAGCCAGAACCAAAATCATCAATTAATAAAATATGACCACGTTCACGAATAATTTTTAAATTTTCTCTCGCCTCAATTCCCATTAGGGTTTCCTCCGTTAATTCAAAAGCAATTCGTTTATTGTTCGTAAAATTAATGTCATCCAAATGCTCCATTAGCCAAGTGATATCATTGATTAATGAAGCGGTTAAATTAATCGAGACATAAACTATTTCATTATATCTTTTCAACAAATCAACAGCTTTATTAATAATATTCTTAGTTAACTTTATCAAACTCTCATTATCTAACATCGGAATAAAAACACCTGGTGATATGGAACCTAGTTCTTCGCATTTCCACCTGCTTAGTGCTTCAAAGGATAATTGCCTATCATTGTGCAATATGGGTTGGAAAACGATTTCAAACTCTTTCGATAGTAAACATTCCTGTGAAATGGGTGCTTTTACAGCATAACTATCCTTATTTTGCGAATAGACTTGTCTAACGTAATTTAACGCTGGAAGCCTTCTATCTTGTACATATAGATAGTGTGTCCTTACATAATCAATATGTGATAAATCATTAATAATGGAAAGAGCCTGCGACTGAACATTACAGACTACTATATATTCCTTATCAAATACTCTGTAACATTCAACCTCTGTTTGATACATTGCTAATTCTCTCTTAACCTCATCTATACAATTAAAAGTATCTACATTATGCCAACTTATGATTGTAATATATACTAATGCGAAAGATTTTTTATTTTCAATACTCGTCAATACAAACTTACGATTTGATTCAAATTTTGTTATCCCAGTCTCCATCCTAATTCCTCCAATTATTATCAAAAAATTACTATACATATAATATATTTTATAAAGTGAATCTGTAGTTGGCGTGTATTGAATGTGAAGTTTATGTGGAGCACTAATAACTGGTTAAAAGTGGATAATTCAGCTCTTTTACTTGCACAAAAAAAGAGCTAACAAATCACCACTTCAAGAAATTTGCTAGCTCACTATATTTAGTTTAAATGGCTGCCTTTACAACCGTTATTTATTCATCCGTTTTAAAGTTCGATACTAAATTTTGAAGCTCCTGCGACATCTCTGCTAAAGAACGGGATGCAAATGTCATCTCAATCATCGTAGCAGATTGCTCTTCCGCTGCTGCTACGACTTGTTGTGTATAGCTTGATGACTGATTGCTAACATCTTTTACTTTCCATATTTCATTTACAAGAATGTCTGTATTCGCACTAATATCTTGAATTTCAGTAGAGACAGATGCTAGTTTATTGTTAATCAGGTCTACATCAAATGCGATTTCTTCAAATGTTTTCCCTGCATTCGCAACATGATCTATCCCCTTTTCCACTACCATTTTTCCTTCATTGACAGTTTGTACTGTATTTTGTGTATTCATTTGAATATCACCTATTAAAGCAGAGATGTTGTTAGCTGCATTGCTTGATTCCTCTGCTAATTTCCTCACTTCATCTGCAACAACAGCAAATCCTTTCCCTTGTTCTCCTGCTCGTGCTGCTTCAATTGCTGCGTTTAAAGCTAGTAAATTGGTTTGAGCTGCAATGCTAGTAATGACATTAATAATCTCACCAATCTCTTGTGATTTACTTTCAAGCAATTGCATTGCTTCAGTCGTCACGATGTTCTGGCTATTAATTTGATTCATTTGTTCCACTGTCTGTGTAATGACTTCATTACCATAAAGAGAAACCTTAGAAGTTTCAATGGATAGATCGCTTAATTCTTTAATATTTTTCGTAATTTCTGTGATGCTTGATGATATCTGTAAAACTGAATGATTTGCTTCCTCCATACCAGCCAGTTGCTTTTCTTGCCCTGTAGAAATTTCTTGAATAGCCTTAGTAATTTCATCTGAGGCCATGCTTGTTTGTTCACTACTCGCAGTGAGTTGTTCAGATGTAGCTGCCACATGTTCGGCTGAACTTGAAACGGATTCAATCATACCTCTTAAATTTGTAGTCATCGTATTAATTCCTGTCGCTAAATGACCTAACTCATCTTTATTTTGAACTTTTAGATGCTTAAAGGTTAAATCTTGATTAGCAATCTTTTGAACACTATCAGTGACCATCTGAACTGGAATTGCTAAATGTCTTGAAAATAAAAATATAACGATTAAACCTATAACAACACTACTAGCAAGTGTAATCATAATCGTATGTTGAATTAACTGAACGCCATGATTAAATGATGCCATGAAGCTACTAGCACTTACCACCCAACCCCAGTTCGGATCTAAAGCGCTATAGGCTATTTTGTCTTCTTCTGTATCAGGTTGGTTCGGTAATGCTCTAGCGTAATATGTAAAACCCCCACCCTTTTCTGCTGCTTTTATCATATCTTGTATCATATAAATTCCGTTACTATCAACGCTCTCCCAAGCATTTTTCCCTTCTGAGAAAGGATGGGCTATTCTTTGACCATCTAATCCGTAAATAGCAAAATAGCCGTCCTCACCTAAATCAACATGAGTAGTTATTTTACGGGTACCATCACTATGTAAATCGCCAATTAAATGTTGTTTTACTTTTTCTTGAGCATCCTCTAACGATATTTCTCCCGTTTGAACGGCATAATTCATTGCATCAATTAACTGAAGTGCCATTTCAACATTATTTTTCAGCATTTTTTCTCCCATATCATCCAAGTGCTCTTTAGCAGAATAATAACTGCTTACGCCGATAATTAAGCTTGGAATGAATAAGAGGCTTAATGTAATCACAATTAACTTTGCCCTGATCTTCATTATCTATCTATCTCCTATCTTCAAGTGAATCAAGATTCCTGTTTCATTCGGTTCTAAAATTTGAGCTGCCCTTCGTAACAATTATTTACCTTTCAGGAAATGTCACTAAAAATTGAATACCATTCTCCATATTATCCACTGAATAATTAATAGAGAGTGATTGAAATATTTGTTTGACAATATATAAGCCTAAGCCACTTCCACCAGTGTTCCTATTTCTTGATTTTTCGATTCTATAAAAAGGCTGAAACAATTGTTGTAGTTCGTCTGCTTTTATTTGTATACCTGTATTAATGATTTGGATTTGAATCTGGTTTTGTTTTGAATCCTCCGTCAATGCTAAATATACAGTTTCTCCCTGTGGTGAATACATAATTGCATTATGGATAATATTTTTTAATGCTTTTTCTAATAAATCACTGTCTGTAAATACGTAATTATCTGGTGGGATTTTGTTAATGATTCTAATATTTTTCTGAGATGCAAAAAAAGCGAGGTCCTTCGTAATAGTCTCAATTAAATCTAGGAGATTTATTTCTCTTGCTTGGATTTTAAATGTATCTTGTTCTAGTTTGGACATACTTAAAATTTCACGGACGAGTTGTTCTGTTCTTTCAATAATTTTACGGTTTTTTTCTAAATAGTAGTCACGATTTTGATAAGGTCCGATATTATAAATCATCCCTTCTATATAACCTTTCATGACAGTGAGTGGCGTTTTTAATTCATGTGCAACTGTAGTGAAAAACTCCCTACGTTTTGTTTCGATTTTTCTTTCTCTTTCAATATCATCTTTTAATTGCTCATTTGCTATTTGTAAATCATTCATTGTCTTTTGCAAGTTATTCGACATTTCATTTAAGCTATTAGATAATTCCTCTAACTCATCATTGGAACGAACTACTATATTTTCGGAAAAATCAAGGTTTGCCATCTTTTGCGCACGCTCATTTATATAAAGGAGTGGTTTTGTAATAAATCTTGAATATAGATAGGCACTGCCCAATCCAATACCCACTACTATGATGCTAATATAAGGGAGAAAACGTACTAAGACCTGTGAAGCTTCATCGATAGGTTGAAATGTAGCAAATACATTCACGATTAAATTACCTTTATCTAGAAATTGAATGGGGAAAGATTTATGAAATGCATTTACTGTTTCTTCATTTTGTAATGGTGTTGTTTTTCCAGTAATAATTGGTGGCGGCGAATTTCCCTGAATCATGAACGAAGGTGAGTAGATAATATTTCCATCCTTTTCTTGTAGGTAAATGATGGCATTATTTTCTTTGGAGTACTCGTCCAAAAGATTTTTTGCATGTTCTAATTTTATTTTTTCCGATTTTTTAATGATGTCGACCATACCTGATTGGAGTTGGTTTGTTTTATATTGTTCGTAAAATGTTGGAAGGAAGAAGTATAATGTTAAATAAATTAATACTGCAAAAGATAGCAATATAAGAGAAGTAATCATAAAAAGTTTATAGGTTATTTTTTTCATCTTCATGATGTCTACAATCCTACTCATCAATTTTATATCCAATACCCTTGACTGTTTTAATATAGGGTATATTTAATTTTTTTCTTAAATTTTTTATATGTGTATCAATCATCCGTGTTTCTCCTGAATAATCATATCCCCAAACTTTTTCTACAATGATTTCTCTAGTAAGTACTTTTTTTTCGTTATGAAGTAATAGTTGTAAAATCTCGAATTCCTTTGTCGTTAAAGATATTTCCTCTTTATTTACATAAGCTTTGTATCCGTCACAATCAACATTAAGTTCATTAAAATGTAAATCGTTACCCCGATTTTTATAATTGCTTCTTCTGAGAATGGCTTGTACACGTCTAATCAACACATGAAATGAGAATGGCTTCGTTATATAATCGTCAATACCAAGATCAAAGCCCTTCATTTGATCTTGTTCTTCTTCTAATGCCGTTAGGAAAATAATCGGTATATTAGATTGACTACGAATCATTTTGGCTACTTCAAATCCATTTAGATTTGGCATCATCACATCAAGAAGAATTAAATCAAAGGGTTGAGTATTTAATTTCTTTATTCCCTCTACTCCATCTGACGCTACCGCTAAAGTATAATTTTGTGTCTTCAAAAACTGCTTAATTAATTCTTGAATTTCTAAATCATCTTCTATTACAAGAATCTTGTAGTTCATTAAGATCTCCCCCTAGTTAGCCATTATAACCACGCAATCTGTAGTTTATGTGAAGATACCTCGTTTTTTCTAAAAAAATATAAATGAACCCTACGATTATAGTCATACTTAGATTTCATAAAAATAAGTTCCATCATAGAATAAAATTCCCCCAAATATCCACAGGCTTAATCTTGAATCTGCTGATTTTTTTGGAGGAATGTATTCTTCATCATGACATGGAATTTTTATAAAATGGAACTCTTTCATCTTCGTATAATCATTAAAGAAAAGGAGATGTTGCCCCCTGCTAGATATGAGTGGATTCTGCTAATACTGAATGCACGTTTGAAAAAATTTATTTTCATATCACCTTGATCGTCCAACTAAATTCGACCTATTTGGCGTCAATATGGAGAACGTGGAATTTGTATCTAGAGATAGAAGGGAGTTTATGTGAGTCAATAGAAACTAAAACGTGTCCACTTAGATTAGATGGCATCAAACAAGAGGAGTATCATTAGGAGGTGGTATAACATAAAATGACCAACGTTTTACAACCAATACGATTTGTTATTTTTCTCAGTTAGTTTTTAGCACATTTCGTTTTCATTCCTACCATTTGCACAGTGGTTGAACATGAAGCATGGATAAGTGACTTGGCCAGTGTAATTCCAATATTCCTTTTCGCATTACTACTATTTTTTCTGACTTAGTAGCTCTCCGACTTCAAGATTTGACTTTCATCCAGCACGCATTTCTCCCTTTTGAAATCAGTTTAATTTCACCACCTACTTGTAAATCAGTTAAAGCTTTACTAATTGTACTTTCGGCTATATCAGGATAAATACTTCGAATGTATTCTTTTGTAAAGGGTTGTTCTTGATTAAGAATAAAATTCTGAATTCGCTCTATCTTAGTATGTCTGCATATAGAATCCCGTATTCTGTTATGTAGATTTTTATAAGCCTCTAAAATAATAGATAAGAATGTTTTTAACCAGAAGCTCATATTATGCCCATTACAATACCAATTTACCGATGATTGATAGACGGCTTCATAGTATTCTGCCTCTCTTTTCTTGATATATTCATCTAAACAAACATATTTAACAAATGTATGTCCGCTTTTTACTAGTAATAATTGCATTAACATAAGCATTAATCTACCATTACCTTGACTAAATGGGATTATACAATAAAGATTGAATATAAAACGAGCTATCAATATAAGTGTAGGTAACTCTTTTTTACGGTTTAATACATTGTACTGGTTGCATAATTGTTCTACAGCCATTGGGATATTTTCAGGAGGAAGAGGACGATAAACAATCGTGTGCATCCCTTTCTCCGGAATTCCCGGGATAGAGAATGGCTTTTGACGCCATTTTGCACCGTCAGAGGTAATAAAATGAACTAATTGAAAATGCAATTCTTGTATAGTATCTGGACTAATAGAGAAAGCACTAGATTTTTCATGTACAAGTGTCAGCGTTTCATAATAACAAAATATCGCATCTTCTGAGATCGATTGGGGTATCATATCTTCTAAAATAAGTTCTTTTAAGCGCTTATTAGAAACTTTTATATCTTCATATACCGAAACATAGTTTTTTATATATTGTAGTGGCATCGCTTTTGCAAGCCTAGTGAACATATCAGGTCTTTGCTCTTGATAAGCGGTCAACTTTCCTTTATATTCACTAATTTCACTAACTAAGTTTATTATTTGTTGCTCACCACTATTTATATATTGATCTTCGAAAAAATTTCTCATGTGGTTCCTCCTTTCTTGGAAATCCTGTTGCTTTTCCTTTGTTACAATCATACAGATTATTATTTTCAATTGCGAATCTTCATTAAATTAAACAAAAATACTAAAAATAACATCGTTTATTATTCTATATTGGTTCATTCACTGTATAAATGTAGCGCAATTAGAAGATAAATACGCATAATTCTTATCGGTCCATTCGTTTAAATATTAAAATGTCACAAAAAATAATTCATATGCTTTAGGCAAGAATATCGAAGTATTTCTCCCAGGGTAAATTTCACAAAAAATGAAGTCAACCTGAACGATAAGGATTGATTTAGTGTTTTCCAAGAGCGTTTTGTTCACAAAGTTGATTGATAATCTATCGTTTCGATTGCCATTCATTGTAACTTACCTATAGCTATAAAAATTTTGATAATGTAAAATGTTATCCAATTTTTAGAGGCAATATAAAAATGCAATACCCTTACTTTTAATACGCTAAGGGTATTGCATGCTCCTATTCTTATTCAATTATTTTAGTAGCCACAGAAAGGGTTTCAAAATTAACAGGAATTTTTTTTGTTTCTATTGTTACGGGCTTTTTCGAATCTGTAATATCTGTTATTTTAGCATATAAACGTGTACCGAATTCTGTGCTAAATCGTCCTTCGCCCGTCGCTCTAATTCCAAATCGATCATTTCCTTCTGCATTATCTCTAATTACGCGTTCAAATCCTTGAGTATCTGAAGCAAAGTTCATGGCAGAATATAAAAGTTGAGGGCTCATCGGTAAATTATTGTAATAATAAGTAGCGTCCCCATATAAATCTGCATTCAGTCTGTTTCTGCCCGATATTGTTATTTTTTCAAATACATACTCAACTTTATATTTTTTCCCTGCTGGAACAGGAAATCCTTGTGGAGGCACAGTGAACTTTCTAACTTGTGATTTCTCTGTAGTGTTTGAAGTGGACATATTATAATCAACACTAAAACTTTGCGAAGCTGAGACCATCATTACAGATAGGGTTGCATTGTAGTTATATCCAAATGTCCAACCTGAAGTATTGGTTGTACTAGTCATTTCCTTAAATTCATGCTCATATCCACTAGTAAATAACGTTACCTCATGCCCTAGATTATTTTCTAAAATATTTTCTCCAATTGTCAAAATTTGAGCGTTTTCAATCATAGACCCTTCTATAATATTACCGTTTAATTCGGTATCTTTTATATGGTGGTATCTATATTCTGTACCATCAAAAGCAGCACTGATCAACATCTTTTTCACTCTTTCATCAATATCTTGATAGGCACTATTTTTATTTTGACTTTGTTCAGCCGCTTTTATGTTGCTTGAAACAACTCCAATATTATTCCCCGTCAGTCCTTGATTTTCAGAAGCACTTGCATTATTAGAAAAGGGACCGCCTGCCAATAAAGTACTTGTTACTACACCATACAGTATTATTTTATTTTTCATTGTGAAACCCTCCTAATATTTTTTTATTAAATATCTAATATTAATAGATTATTTAATATAAATATAATATCGAATGTCACAATTTTTCTCAAAAAAGGGTTAAAACTATCTTTTATAAAGACATATGGATTGATTTTACTATTTTTTTAATAGTTTCTATCCCTAAATATATTGTTTATTTTGTATTTATGGCAGAAGGATATAAAAAACAATAAAAATTAGCATAAATTGTCATAATTTATTGATTTGATTTTTCTCTGAAATTAAAAAAATCGCTTATTATTCTGTATAAACGCAGCACAAATAGAAGCTAAATACGCATAATTCTTATCAGTCCATTCGTTTAAATATTAAAATGTCAAAAAAATGAATTCAACTTGAACGATAAGGATTAATTTATTATTTTCCAAGAATAAAAGTAAAAATATGTTGCGGGTTGGTTGGGACGTATATCTTGTATAACAAACGAAGGTATAGTGGTTAGAGGAGGTAAAAAATGAGTGCAGTAGCAGGAAGTAATGTAGCTAAGTGGGAAGTAAGATGCAGGATTCTCAAAAAAGAGATTCATATAGGGAAATTCTCTAATAAAGCTTAATTGTGAAAAATCGAATAAGTTTACGAGGTATATAATAGCGATTCAATCGATAATAGGACGAATACTTGTTGCTATTTTGGAATCAGCAGATTATTATCATACAACAATTATTCAAATTTTAAAGTCTATTTTGTTCAACTTAAACGTCTCTTACTAAGCTAAGAAAGGTTAAAACCAATACCTTCGAAAAAGGCGGTGGTGTACCGCCTCTTCAACCGACAGAAGATATTTAAACCTCAGTTTCTTCAAAGAGAAAATGGATTTCTAAACCAAAAACTAGATGTAATTTGTTGAATTCTTGAGAACATTTCACCCATATTTGTACTTAAAATTATTGGGATTTGTTGTGGATATGATGTTTTTGCTTTAGCTGTATTATGCTTGTCTACATGAGACTTAGCCGCCATTTTATTTGGTTTTAATCTAGAATTTACTAACGTGTTAATAACAATATTTGAAGAAGGTGAGATAAATCCTTCTCTCGTTAAATCAGTACTTTTTAATAGTTGTTTTTGCACTTTGGATAGATAATAATCCTCATCTAATTGAGCTTCGAGTAGATTTAGAAAACCACTCTGAGTATTTAAATTGATCATATTAAATAATGTAGGATTTTTTAAAAACAGTTGGTTTTGTAAATCAGATAAATTTTTTGTATCTGAACTCTTAAGAAGGGCTTCTGTTAATATTTGTTTGAAAGAAGCTTTTTGTTTTTCTGATAAATTTAATGTTTTATTTTCAGGCAATTCTTGAAGGAGTTTTTGTGTGAGAAGTAGATTTTCGATAGAAAGGGAATTTATATTCACGTTTATCTCCTTTCCTTTCTAAGTACTATTTTGATACACAAAGAATGGGATAGAATCGAAAATTTTATGCTGCGTATTTAAGAACCTTATAGCTAAATTAGTAGCTAGTTGTTACATTGATTGATTCATGCATATAGTTACTAGTTCATTTTATATTGTTAAAAACGAATAGACACGCCTTTAAAAGAGGCGTTCCAAACTGTAAAAGCTTTAAAGTATACTAGCTCTGATTGACATCCACAGAAAACTGTATTTAGTTATCAACGATTACCTAAATTACAATTCGGTCTAAAAAAGTAATTATATATTAGACGATAAAGAGATCTTTCCATTTGTATATTTAGAAATATCTTTAAGCATGTTTATTGCTTTTTCATTGCTCAATAAATGATCGATTTTAGGATCAATTCCAAGGATACTAGCATTAGATGTGCCGGTAAAATCAATGTCTATTTGCTCATATTTTTTATGTTTTAGCCTAGTCTTCTCCTTCTGTAATCGATGTTCCTCCATGTAATCTAAAAGTGTAAATTGCGCCCTTTTTCTAGCTGCTTTTTCTTTTTCGCTTAATGGACACTCGAAACGTTGTCCATTCACAACAACCCAACGTTTTTCACCATCAAAGCCCATTTCACTCCATTGACATTCAGGATTATTGGTAGTGTAGTTTAAAATTTGGTTATAGGTATAGGAATCTACATAAAGTGTCGTTTTGATTGCTGTGCCCTTATCAAGTGTTTCCATCACTGTTTTTCCTGTACTAGAGAGTTCTACTGCATCTTTGAAATGATTAAATTGATTCGAGATACTATTGAACTTAGACTTATTATTTGTACCATGTAATACATTATTGTAATTCATCATTCCTTTTACGTTGTTAATATTCATTTTTCATTTGACCTCCTATACTATAGAACTTCTGATTATACTATCCCATTTATGAACGTTAACCGTATCCATACAACGCGCCATCACCCATGAGTGTGTACACTTTTGATCTTTTGGCTAGGGGCGTTCATAGATTATCTAATGTACATATCATATTAAATGTCACTAATTTTCACAAAAAAGGGTTTAAACTATCTTTTATAAAGACATATGGATTGTTTTTCATCGTTTTTTAATCGTTTCTTTTCCTAAATATATTGTTTATTTTGTATTTAGGGCAGAAGGATGCAATAAAATGATTGATGGTAGTATCAATTGTCACAATTTATTAATTTTTACCTATCATCATACATTAGTAAGAAATTTGCAAAAAGCAGACGAGTTATCTATACATAGGAAATTGCGACAAGGGAAGGCTCTAGAAAGCAACTTTTAATCGGTTACTTTCTAGAGCCTTGTTAGGAATCTGTAAAGAGATTAAATTCATTTTAAATAATAGAGGAAAAACGAGATGATGAAGAAGACAATATTTTTCAGCTACTTAGCCTAAGTAAGTCAGTTCTTACGCTACAATATCTATTTTGTTTTGGCAGCTTCCAAAATCCAATTAGCTAAATTGTCTATTTGCCCTTCTACAGCAATTGGGTCTCTAAACCATGACTGGCTTTCAGTCCACAAGAATACTTTTCCATCGCGAATCGCAGGCAGGTTACCCCAAATCGGATCAGCCTGTAGTTCCTCCAATGTCGATTCTGTTGTTAAAACCAAATAATCTCCAGTATATTCAGGAAGCAATTCCAGTGAAAATTCATAAAATGATTCAGCTAGCATATGTTCGGGAATCGTAGCAGGTGGATTCGCGCCCAATATTTCATACATGATTCGCCCACCTCGTCCAGACTTCGGCCCGAATAAGAATACCTTTCCATCATACTCCTGCATGATGGAGACAGTCTCTCCCTCATCAAGTACAGCTTGAACTTCATCATGTAACTTACTTGTGCGACTCTCAAAATCGGTAATCCATTGTTCAGCGACATCCTTTTTGTCTAATAAATCACCGAAATATCGCATTTCCTCCTGAATACTTTCAAAGCTATTATAAGGCATAGCCACTGTTGGCGCGATGAGCGAATATTTGTCCACTGTTTCTTCTTTATTAATATTTGTAATGATTAAATCTGGTTTCAAATCAACCAGTGCTTCAAGCGAATCTCCCACATTAGTGACACCGTCAAGCATCCCTTCTAAATACGGACTTTCCATCAATAAAAAATCAGATGCCACTGGTTGGACGTCTAGTGCCAACACGGTACCTAAAAATGCCGATGCTGCTACACGTTGTGGATGCGCAGGCACTTCCACATCTCCGAGAGCGGTCTTAATTGTTCGCATTTCGATATTGGCAGGTGCTTCTGCATTCAATTGATCAGATTTGGCTGCGCCACTAGTTCCCTTTGTCCCTTCTGATGATGTCCCGCATGCCGATGTAACCATTGTTAGACACAATAGTGTCATCGCTAACATATTTTTTTTACTCATTGCCATATCATTTCCTCCATCTAACATTAATTGATAATGAATATCATTACCGTTTAAATGATACATGGCTGGATGTGGAGCAACAATGGACAAATCTGTCCAATTCATAGTATCTTTCGAACCTACAAACTGGTATTGCCTGCGATATTCCCCTGGAGTTATACCTGTTTGTTTCTTAAACATACGGTTAAAATAGACTGTGTCTGGATAACCAACATAAGCAGCTATTTCTTGTAGTGTCGCTTCGGTATCACACAGCAAATTTCGTGCCAAGTCTATGCGTAATCGAATCGTATAATCAAGTGGGCTGCATCCCATCTGCTCTTTAAATTTCCTTGAAACATACTGTGGGGTGTAATTCATTTGATGGGCCAACTGCTCCATGGAAATCATTCCACGATAATTCCTTGCGATATAGCGGACAACTTGTTCAGCCAACGTTGGGGCGTGTGCAAGCTCCATCCGCTCCTGTAACGCTGCATGGACGAAACGGATGAACTCCCCCTTAGCCTTCAATCTTCTTAATTCATGGACATCCTTCATGTCTTTCTCTTTGTCTATCTGCCCATTATCTATTTGTTGCCAATCGCTCAACATTGTTTCTAGCCTCTCCAACATAACGAGCGGTTCGGATGGCGACACTGCCCAACTTTTCATAAATGGATTGTCTGTTTGCATCATCATATGAAACTCCCGCAATGCTGAAGCTGGCAAAGAAGCATTGTATAAAATCATGTAGATGTCAAGAAAGTCAGTAGATTGAACCGTTATCCGCTGCCCCTTGCCGATATGTATTAAATGAAACCGTTCGGATAGCCATACTTCATCGTTTACCCACAGCTCAGCCCGTCCATTTGCCACAAACATAAACGTGCTTGCTGGTGTTACATAATTACGAATTTCGTCACCACGCCCAAGTCGTTTTACCCGAATGTCCAGTACACGAATGACGACTTGATTCCACAGTTGAATTTCTTCGCTTATATTCATAATATTGCCACGAAATGAACATTATTGATCCTGTCCATTAGATTGCTCCTTCCCATAGATCATACAGCTTCAATGATTATCATTCTCATTCAGATTTACAACATAACAAATACTATTTGAGGATGTCAAGGCAAGCAAAAATACTTTATCTAACTATACCTCTTGCAAAGTTTTCCCCGCCTCAGACATATTTTTTGTCGGCTGCACAGCAATTCGCCTGTTTGAACAATCTCTTGAACACATAAGCTAGCCAGCTTTATCCTATTCTTCACCTAATTCCATTGTGATTCTAGAAGAGAAAATTCATCAGTCATAATAGATAAATCCGCTCTCCTTTTTTAGTTTATAATGTCTACTTCTTAATGCATTGATGCGTTAGATAATCACTAAAAATGTTTATTCTATTCCCATATAACTACTTATACTACGTAGAAACCCGCGAACAACATAATGTCCGCGGGTTTCTATCGTTATTGCCAAGCCTGATTGTCAAAGTGCCACTGCTGGAAAAATTCATGCTCAGCCAATAGCACTTCATGAATTGGGCTGAAAAATTGTTTTAGTACGCCTGTTAATTCGAGTGTAGTGTTTAGCTCAATTGTAAAATGATGGCGCTCAAATAATGCTTCTATATACGCCTGTAAGATACGTCCTTCTATGTTTTGGGTTTGCAACAGTTGATTAACTTCCAACATTGCTTTTGATGTTTTCTCTAAGGCTGGATATTGATACATTTCGATAAATTTTTGTGCTATCACGAATTCCGTTGGATATGTATAAAGCACAGCCACCTCGCTGGCTAGTAAGGTTGGAAACATAATGGTTTTCGGTGTCACTGGCACACTTTCTTTATAGGTTATTCTTACTTCTATGTATGTTGTTGTTTGGCCTAGTGTAGCTGGTATTGTGAAATGAATACCGTCTTCTGTTAAAGCACTCTCTATTTTTTCTGCGTTCCACTCAATGCCATCCTCTGGTACTGCAATCGAACAAATTTCTTTCAATGCTTGTTTCACTATTTCCTGTTGACGAGCACTCGGCTTCGCTAGCAGTGTGATTTCTTTTGTGGGCTTCACCAATCCCTCTGTTAATGCAAATAATAATAAATCCCCTGCTAAGTAAAATTGATCGTTATATGATGAGACAGATAAACGATAAAGGAGCCTTTCTTGACAATAAAGTGATACTAGCTGTTCCCTATTTTCTTGCCGTGCTGCAGCCATTTCTGTTATTTGTGTAAACACATTCGTGGATTGTGTGCTCATTGTTTCCATAAATATCCCTCACCTTTTTGATTTTTCAGTTTTTTTATGTCGGAATTTAGATTCTTACTAAAATTCATGCTTTTATTATCACTTATTTAAGGTATAGAGTAAACGGTAATGTATACCAAAAAAGCCTGTCGTAGCTAGGGACGACAGGCTGGGAAAATTAGACAAGGGGCAGCCTCGCTATTGCGAAACTACCCCTTTAGTATTTATAGGTAACATTCTCGTAAATTGTAAAAGTCTCAACCCAATCGTCTGGGGAATATTATCTTGAAACCAGATTCGTTTCATCACCGCGGTAAAATTCCACTGTGTGCCTTCTAACTTAAGCAACGCAAACCCTACCATCTTTTGCGTCCTTGCAGCCCCAAAGCATGCGCCAGTGTGAATAAGTATCTACAAAAACAAAAAGCAGAATGCCAGATTACAGAAATATGCTACCTAAAATAGCACGTCTCTTATTATAGCACAGTGAATTAAATAAGTAAAATATTTTATACAAAATACAATTTCACACTCTTTTTTCACTCTTTACTCTTTCTAATTCATATACCTAAAGACTCATAAAAATTCCTCTTTAGAAAGGATCTTATTTTAAATAACCAATGTTTTAGCTTATAATAATGCTTTTTTACCACAAGACTAAAGTTGTTGTTTTTTACAATATATAGTGTATTATAAATATTGTATAACACACTAATATTTGGAGGTTAATATATTTTGCTACATATCATACCAAATGATCTTCCTACATTAACTAAGGGCGAGCGCAGTGTGCTCAATAAGATTAAAAATTTATATAAAGCACAACAAAGTGATGCCTACCTCTATATTCAACCCAAGATTAAAAATCTTATTCCAGATTTTATTCTAATTGATTGTTTAAGAGGAGTAAGTATTTTAGAAGTGAAGGACTGGAGTATTGACTACCTTGCCTCTTGGACTCGTCTAGAAATTAAAAATATCAATGGCGAAAAACTAGATAATCCAGTATTTAAAGCTGGTCAATATTATAAATCTCTGGAAGGCTTATTTTCAATGGATGATAGATTATACAACACGCAAGGTGAACTAGATGTGAAGCTCTCTTCCTTTGCTATTTTGCCTCATTTAAAAAGAGCTGCCTTTGAAGAAAATCGCTTAGCAGATGTTTTTAATCAGAAACCTGCACACTATCTATTATCGGAGGATTTTAACGGTTTAGAAATATCAGACTTAT
The DNA here is from genome assembly GCF_038630755.1 of Lysinibacillus sp. FSL K6-1151. Classification (NCBI taxonomy): domain Bacteria; kingdom Bacillati; phylum Bacillota; class Bacilli; order Caryophanales; family Bacillaceae; genus Lysinibacillus; species Lysinibacillus sp. FSL K6-1151. The sequence goes on along the minus strand of NZ_CP152040.1, from coordinate 2,097,712 downwards.
TTTCAGAAATTAAGCCTTTGAGCCCTATGTATTTAAAGATGCTCAGAGCAATTATCTTCCCAGAGATTCAAATTCTCTCTACAAGTGAAAACCACACGCAGGAACTAATTGCTGCATTAGATGCTGAGCAAGAACGATTTGCTAAAAATATTTCATACGGTCATTATATGGTGACGGGAGTACCTGGCAGTGGAAAAACAGTTATGCTTTTAGCAAGAGCAATTCATTTGATCAGAGAAAACCCAGATTGGAAAATACGCGTTTTAACATACAATAGAAGTTTAGCTACAAAACTAGAACAAAAAGTAAAAAGCTTAGCAGAAAATTTATCATTTTTAGATATACATATTGAAAATATTGAAATCAGTACCTTCCACAAGTTTGCATTAGATATAGCACATGTCTCTATCCCAAAACTATCTGGTGATGAACAGCAAAAATGGTGGGACTATGATTTGCCAAGTTTGTCTCTACAAAAAGCTAAACCGATGTATGATGCAATTTTAATTGATGAATACCAAGATTTTTTAGACGATTGGATTCGTTTAGCCATTCAAAGCTGTAAGACTTTTAAAACTATTGATAGTAAAAAAGAAGAAAAAAACAGCATTAATTTATTTTTAGCTGGCGATCGCTTACAAGGTCTCTACCGTTCAACAGATACACCTTGGACAGAAATTGACCCTATTTTAGACATGCGCGGCAGAAGTAAATTACTAAAAAAAGCCTATCGTTCAGCCAATGAGCATATTGATTTAGCTCTACAATTTTTAAGTGTAGATGAAAAATTAAAAGCCGAGGTAGAAAAATTTTATTGCCCTATGAAGGAAATTGAGTATGAAAATTCGGTTGAAAATGGCATCGAGATGATTGAAGGAGAACTTGAAGAGGTAGCCATAAAAATTGAGGAATTGATTTATAAAGCTGGCTATAATCCAAATGAAATAATGGTACTCTGTAAAGACTGGCAGAGAGCTAACACTTTCATCCAAACACTTCCAAAGGTGTTACAAGCAAAAGCGGAATCATTAAATAAAAAAGCATCCACTGAGCATAAAATTATTGTGACAACTTATCAATCAGCAAAAGGATTAGAAGCTCCGATCGTATTTTTATTGGATACAGATCGATTTATCTCTACTTCTGTAAAAGAAGAAGCATTAAAATATCGAAAAACTATGTATGTAGGTATCACAAGAGCCTCTGAACAATTGTACATTCACGCTGAAAACTTCCATCAAGAATCCTATGCACAGGAAATGAAAGTTCTACTTCAACAAACAGTGCCTGTTCAGTAAATCGAACAATCTCAAATACCTGTGATTTCTGTAAAAAAGCCAGTTTATAAGTAGATAAACATTGGAAATTTATATACAACATACACATCATGATATATGACAAAAAATCAGTATGGTAGGACATGTCACCTAGCATACTGATTTTATTATTGCATACTCCATTTCCACTCTACATTTTAATGACAACCCTTTTGTTAGTTGACGGATCGAGGCTGATGACTGTTAAAATCCCTATGGCTGCAATCACAGCAGGCACATCAAACGATACAATCGCTGAGTTTAATGGCAAACCAAGTACAGCCCTTACTAAAACAGCCTGTACCAAAACAATAACTAAAGCCATGATTATAAAAGCTAGACCAAACAAGCCGCCATAGCGATAAAACCCTGCACCAATCAGCCAGCCGACTAAATAATAGCCAAAAATATTGAGGGCAAAGACGAGAATTGCCAACAGTCAATGATTTTGTAAATCCACGAATGGCGATACCATCACTGTTTGTTTCCAAAAATACCCCAAATGAACTGCCCATATTATCAAGCCTAATGTCAGTTAGTGAACTAGTATTACGAAATGCTAATTTCTCCCGTTCTTCATTTCGTATATTTTAGTATAATGAAATTTTTTGTGAAATGAACAAAAAGCCCCGAATAGTGGCGTTTTCTTTATAGCTAAGATTTTCATAAAAAGTTTCATTCTTAACCTTAACTTATTTAATAAGTTTGTTCGGTTCATCTACAAATGCACCTAAAATATAACCGCAATCTTGACAATAGTATGAGGTTATTTTAGAGGAATTTCCTAGATGAGAATTAAGTGGTACGTTTTTGTTAAATGATTCTTCTGGAAACATGTGGAGCGGAGCATGAACAGCTCGAATAATACCCTTATGAATGTTCTGACTATTACAATTTGGACATGTCTTCAATTCCATAACAATCCCTCCATAAGCTTTTATAAATTCTATTATAAACTTTTTTAAGTCTTCATAAATAACCATCTCAACAAAAAAACTTAATGAAAAATTTGCGCAAGCTAAAATTGTTGAAAGGCTTGCTCTATCCGAGGATCATGGAGAGCAATATTCAGTAGCACTCACACATTTCAGATATTCTGATGCATTATAATGTCCTCTACTACTTCACTTCCGCAAAAATTAAAATGACAAAAGATGCCCAAGTCAGACATTTCGAACGGTTGGACATCTTTTGTCATATATTCTATATCTATTGGAGCTCGGTCAGACTTCTAGCACACCATAATGAAACTTCGCGGTTACTCTCGTCAATTGCTGGAAACCGTACTGTGCAAACCACTCTGAACGAAAATGTGCCTTTAATACCACCCGCTTTTTCGCTACACGCTTGGCCTCATAGACCCATTCATCCGTTAATGTAACATGCTCACCCGCGAGCCGTAACGCCTGAAAATTATTCGCCTCTTCGATGACCTCTCCAAACATCGGGTCCATATAGACCACATCAAAAGCCTTGTCTGGCAAGGTTTTTAAATAAGCAATCGCTTCAGCTTGAACTACCTCGATTCGTCGCATACAGGCGGTTAATGGTAACTCGGACGTATCATAGGTTTGCGTCCCCCGACTGACAATAAACGCTACATTTGGATTTGCTTCCAGCCCTACTACATGGCCTGTCTCACCCACGATATAAGCCGCTAACATAGCATCTGCCGCAAGACCTAATGTACAATCCAACACCGAATCACCCTGTTGAAGCTGTGCCGCTTCCAAAAAGGGCTCTGCCTCACCACGAGCAACACGCTTTAGTCGAAACGCTGCAGAATTCGGATGAAAGAAAAAGGGCTCCTGTGCCCCATAGGCATAATATTCATAGCGATTCTTCCCCGCCACCATCACATGTGCCTGCAACTCCTGTGAAATCTTACGAACAGAGCGCTTTTTCCGTGGCTCAAATGTAGCACCTAATGTTTGACACGCAAAAGCAGCGAGCGCCATCGATACTTCGTCTGGTCTGCCCGCTGTCGTCACAATCGTTTTTAGTTCTCGCATGTTTGCTCTAACACGCCAGTTAAATGAGAGACAATTTGCTCCACAGGGAATCCCTCGATTTGTTCACGTGGAATAAAGTAAGCCAGTTCCCCGTCCTTTAAAATCGCCATAGACGGTGAGCTCGGTGGCACCTCTTCAAAATAACCGCGCATTGCTGCAGTCGCCTCTGGATCCTGCCCTGCAAACACCGTCACAAGATGGTCAGGCTTCACCGCAGCAATTGCCTCGCGCGCTGCTGGACGAGCAAGTCCTGCCGCACAACCACATACCGAGTTAATGACCACTAACGAAGTCCCCTTCGTCTCTGCCATAAACTCATTCACTGCATCAGCCGTTGTCAGCTCCGTAAATCCAGCCTCCACTAGCTCCTCACGCATCGGCTTCACAACCTGCTTCATATATTCATCATAAGCGTTCATGCTTTTCCCCTCTTTCCTATGTATTCGCAAAGCTTATTATAGCAAGGTTTCGTGTGAATGTACAAAGACATGCTTTTTGTTTGATTTTTGGGGAAGTGTGACTTTTTTGTAACAGAGAAGGAATTTATTTAAAGTCGTTACTTACCTAAAAAATGAATTTCCACAATCTTCATGGAAATAAAAAAGCCCAAGCTTGTACTCTGAACAGTTCCCCGTCAAGTAGACAGTTTTAAAAAGATTAAGTGGCCATCTGATGTCGATATTCTATCGGTGTCAGGTGGTTGAGTCGTTATTGGGAGCTTTATAGTTATAAACGTAGATATACTGCTCAACAGCTCGGATCATTTCGTCTTTAGATTGATCTTGTGAAAGTTACAAACACTCGCTTTTAAAATGTGAGAAGAAGGATTCCATGCAGGATTATAGTGGCAATTACCTTTATGAATGGCTACCAATCATCACCATACCTTTACTTGCAAAACATTACAAATATTGTATTTTTATACTATCTTTTGCATACCTTTCTTCTCCCGCCAAATAAGCCTGTACTACTTCTCCAACTCATTTGAATGCGTATCTTTTTTCAAGATAGAAAAAACCCCCTTTAAGGAAAATGTTATCTACAGCGGACTGTAAGTATTGTAACATTGTCTACAAAAAGGGGATCAGCTCAAATTAATGAGTTTTTAATCAAAAAAATCATTCTTTTCATTCTCATTCAATAGATATATTCCTGTATCTGTTTGAATAACAAATTGATTTTTATATTTTAAAAATTCAAATGGTTTAGAATTCAGAGCAATATAAGGATCAATTTTCCCACTGTTAGGATTTAAAGTTGCAATGCGTTTATTTTCCATATCACAAATATAAAATCCTTCATTAATATAAGAAATATATTCTGGGTATTGTAAACCTATAAGCTCATTTTCACAATAAATTACATGGAGATCATCATTTATAGCTTCTGGATTTCGTGCAAGTTCTACATCAGTAGTATAACGGTAGATTTTTTCTATTTCAAAACTCGGAAATCTATATTTTACAACAGAATTCATAGTCGGGGATACACTCCAGACTGCTTGTCCATCTGAACAAATATTATGTAATGTATCATAATAGTCAGAGGTTTCCAACAAAATATATTGCACAAGCTGATCATGCTCATTAAAGTGCAATATGATATTATGAGGCCAGAGAAGACAAATCGTTTCATTTCGTATAGCACATGTCATAAAATTAGTAACATCAGAAAAAATATTATTTGGTATTATATCAAAATCATAGTTATCTCCCCAATCCTCACCATACGTGTTATTATAGTATTCACTAAGACTAATTAACTTTCTTTTTCCTCCTTCACTTATCCAACATTTTGCTATACTTTCTAGATATGAATAGTTTGATACTTCCAATTGACTAGATATAATACCCCATCTATTATCAAATTTAATTTTCGCATACGATTCTCTTGATATTTCTTTTATATCTTCACCATTATATTGATAATAGTAAGTTTTATTCTCATCTTCAGAAAAACTTGCGAAAGATAATATATTTTCATTTTGTGAAAGTGAATGTCCGTTCAAATGCAATTTTTTCATGAAATTTTCATCCTCATTTTTTTAGTCGATAATCAAATTTGCCCCTGGTTTAGGCTGACTTACCGCACGAAAGAACATATCAAAACTCTCTATTTGACCATCTTTATTAACAAAGCATCTTACTTCGGCAGGTTGATTATTAATATTTGTCCAAATTTGATTATGCCCTTGTTTCAATTTTCCGTTGTCGTCATTTTTTGAAATTATATCAATCCCTCTGTCTACAATTTGCTGTCTATCCTTTCCTAATCTCAGTATACCCCCATCAAGATGCTTTTTTGAAAAAATATGAGCTTCTGTAGCTACAACATTTCTAGCAGTTTTTATTACCTTACCTGTTCTATTCATTGTTGAAATATATTTTCCAGCTTGTAAAACGACTCTAAATATAGGACCTACCCAAAATTGTTGTACTGTCTCATCATTCCCAATATTATCAATCAGAGTGTTAGAATTTAGTTCTTCAGGAAATTCATCACATCCATTACCAGGTATTTCAGTTTCTTGTGCAAAAGCTATGCTTGGTAGAATCATTGCACACAACATAAATGTAGATATTAGACTAATAATAAACTTTTTCAATATATTTACCCTCCAAATTAACGAATTTAATATTCTCTTAACAAATTGATTACTATAGTAAACATACCCTCGAGTTACTAACATCCTATCATTCAAAACCCTTCAATTTCCATTGTTGAATCACGCCACTTTTTGGCGTTAATTTTACATTAAATTTACAATGACCGCCACATAACGCCATCAAGAACGCCATTTTTTGGCGCTTCCTATTTAATTTGGTAATACTAATGTTTCATTTCCAGCGTTTTTAAAAGATACCCCTTGACTTTAAACACATTGTAGTATCTATTCATTTTGTAATCATAAATTAATAATTTGTACTTAAATATCTATTGACAGTAAAATGCGTTTCAGATACTCAAAATAAAAAGCCCCTCACCAATTAAGTGAACGGTCTTTGATATTAAACGCTACGTTGTGCCATGATAATTTTAAGATCTTCAAAATCGACACCTGTCAACACTCTAGCGTCAAATTTATCTAACCATGACTTATCAATTAATTTTTCGTCTGTGGCTTGTTTAATTAAATCACGCACTGCAGCTTTAATTGTTTCATTCGTAAATTGCATTTTATCATCATCCTTTACAATATTATTTGGAATTGAAGGCTGCATAATTGCTTAGCCATTTGCAGGAAATACATGATATGAGGGATTAGATAATGTAGAAGCAACTATAAATATGGATTGTACATAATAAAAGTCATTTTAATATCTCGTTTAAATTAGTATTAAAAATTAATACCAGTTTTCAAAAGTTACGTCAAAATAGATTTTTCACTTTTAGTTAAATTAGAATTTCTTTTTATTTAAACTATTCCGTTTAATGATTAGTTAAACTATAATGTTATCGAGGGGTAAGATATGATAAGTACCCTTTTAAAAGTAATGTGTATGGAAAAAAACAATTCAAAAACAATCGTTACATTAAAACTGATTTTTCGAAGATACTACTGATATTGCGCATGCTAACAGACAGCTACTCATTTACATGAAGATGAAGGAGCTGTTATTCGAGCTTCGTCAATATGAAATAAGGACATGCTTTATCTAGTATGTCCTTTATTACTATTCATTTATGTAAATATAAAACATTAATGGTTAACTTATTCACAATAGTGTTTATTGAAGGTGAGAGTTTGTATGAACTATTCATTATTTAAAATTAAAAATTACCAAACAAAATCTATTTCCACACATCAAATTGAGGCTATTACAAAAGTAGTCGCCGTTGTTAAAGCAAAGAATAATGGATTAGAATCTATTATGAACAACCAACATAATGATAAATAGAATTATAGTTTAGGTATTTATGTACCTGAAGATGCTTCTAAATTAGATGTATCTGCTTTAATAAGTCATGCTGTTGACAAGGATAGAATACCCTACGAAGATTTAGTTGAATTCGCGACTAGTAGAAGTTCTCCTTCCTAAATATACTTTGAAAAATTGGATTATATACTAATCTTTTCCCGAATAATCAGTGTAAATCACACGTTAATTTTTGATTAATAAAAAACTAATTGATGCAGCAGCACCATATAAAAGTAAAACTATACTTATGCATATTTATCTAACTAGCAACCAATGGAGAATGAGATGAAATCACTATACTAAAGAACTTAATTAATTTGATGCAATAGGTGGAAGTACAGTGATTTTAATCACTATCATTTCTCGACTATTTTTTTGACATATTAATAGATATATTTACGCATGACAAAATATACACATAAAAGGAGCAATTGAAATGAAAGGGTTCGTAGCAATTGATTTTGAAACGGCTTCACCAAAAAGTCATAGTGCCTGTTCATTGGGACTAGTAGTTGTAGAAGATAATAAAATTATAAATGAACATTATTTTTTAATGTGTCCAGCCGTTTTCGAAATGCATCCAACTAATAAAGCTATTCATGGACTTGCATTAATTGATGTCATGTTTAAACCAAAATTTCATAAAATTTGGCCTCAAATTTCTCACTATTTCAATGGGGACTATTATATTGTTGCTCATAATGCTCAATTCGATTTAGGTGTGTTAAAGAGCTGCCTCGACTTCTTTAATATTGAAGCTAATGAATTCGATTATTTTTGCACAATACCCTTCACAAATCGGGTATATGGAGGGGATTTTGACCGTTCTTTAAAGACTCGTGCAGAATATTTCAGTATTCCCTTGGAAAATCATCATCATGCATTAGATGATGCTCGTGTTTGTGCTGAGTTGGTTTTACACAGTTTAAAAGCGACAAGTACTCCAACTGTCGAAGAATACCTTCGTGTCTATCGTGATATTCCTATCAAAGCCTTTTCTGTCATTAATGCACCAAATGAATTTGGGAAAAGTAAGTTCCGTTCAACGAAAATTACAGACATACAACCAACAACCAACGCTTTCGATACCACTCACCCACTCTTTGACAAAAAGCTGGTCTTTTCAGGCGAGTTAAAAGCATTTGATAGAACAAAAGCAGCGCAATTAGCAGTCAACTGTGGTGCAATATTAAAAAGTGGCGTTAGTAGCAAAATTGATTTTCTTATTTTAGGACAACAAGACAAAAAATTAGTTGGTAGTAAGGGAAAAAGTACAAAAGAAATTAAAGCTCAAGAGCTAATCGATAAAGGTTTTGACCTTCAAATTATCTATGAAGATGATTTCCTAACACTTCTATCTCGAAAAAATGATCCAGTACATGTGAGGACGGTAGTAAGAAGCTAATTCATAAAAATGTCTTTATATACAATGGTCATCAGCTACTTTTACAACTGAGGAAATATAAAAACTAGATTGAAAAGGACATACTGCAATTATAATTATACATTTGATGGAGGTATTTTTTTGGCTGCAAAATCATTTTTAATATGCAATTCAATAAGATTTAAAGAAGATGACTATTTTGTTCCTTCTCAAATAAAATTATTAGAAGATGAAGGGACACCTGAAGTAAATTTAAAACTTATTGAGGAAAACTTTCACGAAGGTTTTTCTTTATTTCAATGTCATTATGATTATGTGCATAATAAAGTTGGAAAAGTCTTCGATAAACCTTTTACTAGATATTTTGAACCTATGGATTTTTCAACATACTTTCATAGAGAAAATAATCTTGCGCTTGTTCAAGTTAAAACTGATGCCGCACTTGAATTTATTACAGAAATTAATTCAACAAAAGAGTATAAACTTGAACCTCATGACATTAGTTTTGAGAGAATAATTAAATTGGTTCCTGAAATTTCTGGAGCATGGATTGCAGAATTAAAAGGAAAACACCTAAAAACAGCAGGCTTCTTTGGTCCTAATGTACACATGAGTGATGAATATAAAGATGCCATTAAAACAGGAAAAGTTTCATCGATGACAATTAAATGGGTTAGTAAAGAGCATATTGAATATTCAATAACTATTTCAAAAAAAGGTTCTATTACATTATTTAATAATTTTAAAACAATAGAAGAGGAACTTGACTTAGTTAATGATCTATTTCAAAAACTAATTAAACCCCACGCAATTGAAGTGACCCCAAAAAGTTAGACACGGTTATTTCGTTTAGGCAGCTTGGGTAAAATGAGTTCGGTACTGCACCGGACTCATTTTTAATTTTGCCTTCATACGTTTCGTGTTGTAATAGTTTATATAGTTTTCGAGTTCCTTTTTAAAATGCTCGACACTTTTAAATTCCTTTAAATAGAGAAATTCCGACTTCATGATGCCAAAGAAATTCTCCATGACAGAATTGTCGTAACAGTTGCCTTTACGCGACATACTTTGCACAATCCCTCTTGATTGAAGGGCGTGGCGATATTGTTTCATTTGAAAATGCCAGCCTTGATCGGAATGCATGAGGAGCTGGTGTTCTTCTGGCAACCGCTCTAAAGCCTTTTCTACCATCTCTGAAACTAACGAATATGTAGGTCTAGAGCCAATTGTATACGTAATAATTTCGCCATTAAATAAGTCTAAAACAGGAGATAAATAAAGCTTTTCACCAATTAACTTAAACTCCGTAATATCTGTTACCCATTTCTCATTAGGCGCTTTTGCTGTAAAATTGCGATCTAAAATGTTAGGCGCAATTTTACCAACTGTCCCTTTATATGACTTATATTTTTTCATACGAACGATGCGCTTTCATCAGGCGTTGCACTTTCTTATGATTCACTTTTTGCCCACGATTCGCTAGCTCATCACGAATACGACGATAGCCATAACGGCCTTCATGTTCCTTATAGATTTCTTGAATTTCGGCCTTTAACTCGGCATCTGGATCGGGACGATTCATCTTCTTTACTAAATCATAGTACGTGCTACGTGGAATTTCTGCGAACGCTACAAGCGCCTTCACCGAGTATTTATGCCTTAATTCATAGATAACTTTTACTTTGTCTTCTTTGGTGATTTTTCCTTGGCTTGAACTAAGGCGTTTAACTTTTTTAAATACTCGTTTTCCATACGTAGACGATTGATTTCTGCTTGAAGTGCTTCTGGTGAGCCTTCTACTGGTGCTTGTTTTGGTTGTTTATTTATTTCTTTTTTCATGGATGGACGCCCCTTTTTCTTTGATTGAAGGGCATCGAATCCTTTTGTTTCAAATTGTTTTTTCCAAAAACGAAGTGTAGAAGGAGTAGCTATATGAAAGATAGCTGTCGTTTCAAGTAAGGACGTACCGTTTTCAATCATATAGTTTAGTACGTCTAGTTTAAACTGTGCCGAATAATTTGTATATCGTTTTATAAACGCTTCTACGCCGCTATACTCATATTGTTTCACCCAATTAAGAATCGCTTTGTGATCTGTTCCAATTAATCTAGCAATTTCATGTGAACTTTCTTTACCTTCTATGTAGCATAGGGCTGCTTGTAATTTTTCTCCTGATGTATATTTAGCCATATAAAAACTGCTCCTCCAATTGTTAGATGTGTCTAACAATTGGGGAGCAGTTCAAATTTAGCGTGGGGATATTGTTAAATATTCCTCTGAGAAATTTCTTAAACTTTGTAAGCTATTTGTATTTATACTTATTCGTTCTTTATTAACTACTATTTTTTCGTTTTGTATATTAAATTGAATTTTAAAAGTTTCAATATCCCTAATATCAAGCCTTCTTAAATATAATCCATAATAAGGATTTTCCCCTTTAAAATATATATCTAAATAGTATTCACAACGATCGTTTTTTAATTTACTGGGTATATCCTCCAAAATATTTCCTAGTTCGGTTTTAATAATATGTGTTGATCTTCTATACGATACCTCTAGATCACTAAGCTCTATCCTAATACTTTCTCGGTCAATTACTACTTCGAAAGATAAAGTCCCTACTTTATAAATCCTGCGAACATTACTTACTTGAAGAACCTTACTACTTTCTTTATTTAGAAAAATCTGATCTAATTTTTCAAATACTTGTTCATTAAAAGTACCATAATATTCAATAGACATATTCCAAATACATTCAGGATTAGTGAACTTATACCAAAGATTCTTACAAGTTAAATAAAACCATTCGGATTTATTCCATGATAATTGTAATGCAAATAATAACCAACCTAAAATTATAGTTCCATTAGCAAAATAAGAAGACGGATTAATTTTTATGTTTATTATCATTAATACGACCGTTGTAATCCATGCCAATATTAAAATAATTTTCTTCATTCTCCTCCCTCCTCCTTATCTAATATTAAACAACTACTTTGTTTGATTCAATAATATAAATTACAATTATTTTTTCTATTTTATCACAAAAAGAACATTTGTTCTATAATTACGATTAACAAAAAGCAAATAATATTTTATTACAGTAAAGAACAAACGTTCTTATTTTGATTGGAGTTGATTTAATGGATTACTCTACACACAGAGGATTTTATCCTGAAATTTTATAGTTGTATGGGCATATTAACATCCCAACAACTAGATTATCAAAAGATGCTTTTAAACTTGGAATCCATTTATTTTATTGGACTGATAAAAGCCAAACGCTCTTTTTAAAAGAAAATGCATATATCTTTATTAATGAACGACTATCTAAACAACAATGGTAAGAATTTTCGCACATGTACTTTTACATACTGGTCATCAAGGACGTATGTCTCCCCTTTTTCGAGAATACCAGGAGAACAAAGCAAACCATTTTATGTATCATGCCTGTGTCCCCTCTTTCATGCTGGACGAAATAGAGCCAAATAATCTCACTGTCGAATATATACAGGAGCAATTTAATGTGGAATGTGATTTTGCCCGCAAGCGGTTAGAACAGTATCTAAGTAAATGGTACTTATTCTGAATTGGAATGGGCAGTCAATCTGACTTTATTTTATAGTTGGAAATAAAAAGATATAGGCATTCAAAATTATTGAAATGTAGGTGAATAAATTGAGCTTAGGTAAGTTATTAAAGGAACTCCTTGGTGATGAGGGTTTACGTGATGCAGCAAAACGTATGGACATTACGTATTCCTACTTAGCTATGCTTGAAAGAGGAAAAGATCGTCGCACTGGTAATCTTCCCAAACTACACCAGAAACTTTGCAACAAATCGCTAACGCCTATAAATATGATTATTATAAGTTAATAGAAGTGGTAGGTTTCTCGGATAACCCTTTTTATAATCCAGCATTAAAAGAACCTTTTGCTCACAATCCCACATTACAGCAATGGTATAAGTCTCTTCTCTATTGCAATGAGCAAGATGTTGAAAAACTAAAAATAATCTGGGATGTAATTCATGAAGGTGGTGACAACTAGTACATTTCGTTCAAATTAATAAGACTACATGGCGTTGTACTGGTGAGGGCCCCAGCAACTCTTCAACTGGTAAACTTTCACAAATTACACGTCGTGGTAAAAGTAAAGGCGAAGCTCGGGAAAGAGTAGAAAAGCTATTGTTGAGTTAAAGAAAGCATATACCTTTGATGCAAAGATTACATTTGATGAATTCAGCCAAGATTGGTTGAAGCTCTATCGGATGAAAGGTAATAAGGAAACGACTAATGAACATCGTGCCTACTGCATTTCCCTATTCAATCGTTACATAGCGAAAAAGAAAATGACTGCCATCTCAACAATTGAATTACAAGGAGTATTCAATCGTCTATTTGAAAACGGCACAGCTTTTAATACGCTACGTGGCACTCATAATGCAGCAAAAATGATTTTTGCCTATGCTAAAGAAACGGGTTTGATTGAGATGAATCCTGCAGAAGCTGCTTTTGTACCGAAAAAGAAAATGACTTTAGAGGAAATTACTACTGAGGAAACAGCAAAGTTATATTTAGAGACGGATGAACTGAAGGAATTTTTAAATTATGTGGACAAGCACCGTAATAACATGTATCGCACTTTGATTTACAGTATCGCTTTTACAGGAATGCGCCCAGGAGAAGCTGTTGCTCTAAAATATGAAGATGTCGATTTAGAGAAGAAGGTTATTCATATCAACAAAACCGTCTATGCGAAAAAAAGCGTACGAGGTGACTTCGAGCTTACTCCCCCAAAAACATTTGGTAGTATCCGCTCTGTGGATATTGATTATATTGTGGTAGAAAAATTAAAACAGCTCTACCAATGGCATAAAGATCGTGAATGGATAAAATCAGATTTTATATTCGGTGACAAGGAAGGCATCCCTCCTACTGTCAAGATGCTAAACCAAACCGTCCGACGGCTTGGTGCCAACACCGACATCAAAAAACAATTCCGTACCTACATCCTCCGTCATACTCATATAAGTTTATTGGCAGAGGCTGGTGTCGACTTAAATTTCATTATGAATCGTGTTGGCCATAAAAACTCTGATACTACCACTAAGATTTATTTGCATGTTACTTCTGGGATGCGAGCAGTTGCTACTGAGAAAATGTATGATAAGTTTACAGAATTATTGAAGAACTAATCTTCAAAACTAAACTATAATTTATTGAGTCTTAAATATAGTATTTAATGCAAGATTTAATTGTGTAATTTTAAAAATCGTAAAAGCCAGAATAGTTTTCTGGCTTTTTACATTTGTTATATTTCTAGTTCTATTTATGAAAACAGTCTATTGGCATCAATTACATATCCAGAACTTATCATTTCTTTTATCAGTGAATTCTTCCATGCCCCGTTTGTATCCATTTCAACATAAACTACACCAGAAATATCATTTGGTTTTTCAACTTGTGATTTTACCAATGCACAAACATTGTTACGACCTATTTTCCCCATAAGATAGCCATGCTCAAATATAACATTTTGACGAGCTCTTGGATTCAATTCATGATCATTTTTTGCTTTACCTAAGTCACATGGTGTATATAAAACTATTGCAAATCCTACATTAGAATGCTTTTCAATTTTCTCTATAATAGTGTTGCCACTGCTTGCTTGCTCATGTAATATTATCGCTTTTAATCCTAGACTTTCTACAAATCTAGCTGTTTCTTCTTTAGCCAAAATATCATGACCGTGAACGATAAATACTTTTGATTTATCCAAAACAACATCCCCTTTGCACTTGACTAATTCGCTTTGCTCATAAATGTACTTATTATCATTAAACAATATTGGTTCATTTAATCTCTTAACTTTAATAGCATAGATATTCTTATTTTCCATAAACATTTTTTGGATTTGTATATCTGGTTTTGGACTTAATAAATTTAGTGTATTACTAATAATTGATTCTGTATTAAAATCATCACTTAAACCAACAATTTCAAATCTATTACTTTCCCGAATTGCACCTAAAACTATATATCCACCTTCTGTATTTGAGAGCCCACTAATTATTGCAGCCATTCTTTTAGAAGGTATTAGTACAGGATTACATATTATTGAATCAAAATTTCTTTTTTGAATAAGGTCTAAAAGCTCATCATGCATGTTTAAATATATATCCCCTTATATTATTTTTTTTAGTGGAATTCTATTCAGCCCCGTGATTTTCAACATTTTCCCAAATGTGATTTTTTGAGGTGGAGATTTCTCATCAGCAATCCATAACTCACAATCTTTTTCATAATCAAGTATATCCTTTTCAGAATCATAATAAATTATTACTTGATCATAATCAGCAGGTCTTATTATAAGATAAATATCTTCTCCATTTTTAGTAACCGAAAAAATTGTTTTAGAAATTTCTTCAGGATCACTTACATCGTATTCTGATTTAGTTTCTAAATGTTCAAATACTTTTTTAATTGAGCGATTAATAATTTTCTGAACAAACTCAAATTTGATTCGATCTTTTTCTGATAAATGAATAAAATTATCTGAAAACAACTTATTACTAAAAGCTGCATCTAATTCTGTTTGTGAAAAAATACCTAATTGTATTAAGATTTCTTCAGTTAAATTTTGTTTATATTCTTGATTTTCTTCTATTTGAGATAATTTTACTTCAAGTATCCTTTCTAAACTATTAAAGTCCTGAATATCATACTTATCCATTATCTCATCATATTTTATCGCTTTTTCCATACTTTCAGCTATTTCGGTATCATCATATAATTTATGTTTATTTTTATATAGTTCTGGGAAAAGTTCTTTAGCTAAATCTTGATTATCCTTAAACCATATTAATATTTTTTTGTGAACCTGTTTTATGTCCTCATCTTCTGATGCATCACGATTCAGCTCAATTATTAATTTTGTTATATCTTCAGCAATATTTGTTTGATTTTTCGTTCTATTTTCAGGTAATTTTAAAAATATTTCTTTACTTAATAAATTTTCTCTAATATCCAATCCCAATTCTCTTAATATATCTTTTAAAAAATCTTCAGTTGTACCATCATCTAGAAACAAATTGTCTTTAATATGGAAAACACCATTTTGATTTGGTAGTATTGGTTTATCACCATTATTAACATGATAATCGTATTGATTTTCATTTAGAAATGAAACAAAATTATTAAGCCATTTTAATGTACTAATTTGGTCTGTATTCAAAACCTCAGATAATGTTTCGATGTTCTTATAATTAGATATTTCATTTACTAAATACTCAATTACAATTTTATCAATATTTTCCCAAATATCTAATGACCAGTTTAATATTTCACTTTTATCATGTATTTTATCTTTAAAGATATCCTTGGAGAAATCATAAATATCATTTCTTATCTTTGGAAACTCGTCTTCAAAGTTGAAAAGTGAAACTGTATAAAAACATGCTTCTAAGTTAATGTCATAGGAAATTATTTCATTTATTTTATTAATAGCATCTTTTTGATTTTTTGAAGATAATAAAATTTGGTCTCCTACATGAATTTTTCTGTTTAATAATCTTTCTCTATAATCTTCTCCTAAAATATCCAGTACATTTTTTAATTCCTCATCAATTTCTTCATCATAATTAAGTTCCGTTCTTTTTTTAAAATGACCTTTTTGATTAGGTATTACAGCAAATTTATCTCCAATAATTTCATTAATAAATTTACCTTCCTCATTTAATATTTCAAAGTAAAGATTAATCCAGTCAAAAGCTGCTATATCAATTAATTCGGAAGCCAGATAATCTATATTTTTTCTTTCTTGCAAACTAGAAGTTAAAACTTTTAATGTTAAATTATATTTATCACTCCACATTACCTGATACCAATTATCTATTTCCTCTTGTACAGGGAGTTTTTCTGGTATCCAACAACTACTTATTTCCCATATCTTACTTCTTATTTTTAAGTTATTATGTGAAGGGAACCATACCTTAGTTTTTCCTATTTCATCAAGTATAGAGATTCTATCTCCTTTAAGGGTATCAACAATCGGGGTATTCAATAGTTTATTTTTTATTGGATCCGTGATATTTTTTTTTAACCACTCATTTGAAAGCCAGTCCTCATGTATTGAAGAGTTTATACTTGATGCAAATAAATACATTTTCCCCCAATTATGCTTTGAAGCATAGTTTAATAAATCACAATATAACTCTAAAGCAATAGACATAATAGTAACATTCTCAATAATTTTTTCCTCATTACTATCTTTTAAATAAACCCCATTCCTAGGATCAGTTGGATTAAAATAAGGACTATTAATTATAAAAGGGAACGGGAAACTTTCAGTACCAATTAATGGGAAATGACAAAATAATTTAGGAATAGTATTTTTAATTTCTTTAATAAAAATTTTGTTTTGTATTTCTTCAATTTGGAGAGCCAGGGTTACATTATGTTTAGCTATTGTTAGAATCTTGTATTCATTTCTTTTATCACCAGTTTGTTCTATTACAGTATTAATAGCTATATTTTCACTTAATTTAATAACTTCCCTTTCTAACTCAAATTTAGTATTTAAATTTTCAATATATATGCTTTTGATTTCTGGTAATAAAGTTAAAGTAAATATAATATTATTAAGTAAATCCTCTAAACCTTGTTCAGCAATTTCAATACCTCTTTCATCAAGGTCATATGTAAATACAGTATTTAATTTATTTGGGTTAAAATCCTCTACGCTGGGGGAGGTGTCAATTTTTTTTAGCTGACTAAATGAAGTTTCAACTGATTTAATTATAGTATCAATATCCCTCCCACTTCGGTCGAGTTTAATTTCTACTTGTTTATATGGTTCATCTGGTTCTTTTAAAATCCCATTGATAACTACAATTTCAGATAATAAATGAGTAGTAAGAAAACCGGTTCCAAATTTACCAGTTTCTTTGCTTTCTCCATTTTTCGTTCTTTCTTTTGTAGAAACTTGCTTAAGTAAAAATGTAATATTTTCTGACGTAAACGGTTTACCATTATGACTAAATTCTAATATTTTTTTAGTTTTATCTAAATTTATCCTAACAGATACTTTATTGTTTTCGTACGATACGTCTTTTGCATTTTGAAGGAGTTCCCATATCCAACGCCTCGAATTTTTTTCGTTAGCATTAAGTCTCAAATCATCCATTAAATACAATATTTTGGTTGCGAATTGATGATTTATTGCTTTTTTATCGGCTTCATAAATTTTATCAACATATACCATTTGTCATACCTCCCATAATTACTCATTACTCATTACTCATTACTCATTACCCATTAATATTATACTTAATTTACCAATATCATTCTACTAAAATTACATTGGATCCAAATAATAATATATTTCCCTAAGCGTTTACTCTGAGTTATTTTAGAAGGACAATATATATATTTCCGTTTACTTTTCGTGACTTTTTTCAAAAACCATACTAATTTAACCTCTACAAACGTTGATATACCAATGAACAAAAAAGCATGAACGCTTATATTCATCATAAGCATTCATGCTTTTACCCTCTTTCATATGTATTCGCAAAGCATATTTTAGCAAGATTTTACGAATGCACAAAGACATACTTATTATTCAATTCCATGAGTTTTAGAGAGAAATGCGAATTTTTTTGTGTAACGGATGGTTATTTTATCTAAGGTCGTCATACACCTAAAAATGGAATTTATACAATCGATATTACTTTTTCATTAAAACAAAAACGCCCAGGCTCAAATCAATTCAATAAATGTACATATTTGTCTATAAAATATGTACAGACACTAAATTATTCCAGATTTTGTTCGATAACAAAATGGATTCATAAATTATTTAATAGAAAGGAGTAAATTCAATTATGATCTCTTCTCAATTTTCAAACATGCAATATTTAATGGCACGTCGGTCTTCATCTAAGTATTATGGGTTAACAAAACAGACTGGCAATGAAGCTAATAACACCTCTACAAAGGGTCAAGAGAGAATTAACAGTGTGAGTAAAATTATTGAAGAAAGCAAAACCTCTAGACTCTCTGCTAAACAGATTGAAACACTTAAAAGTGCTGCTAAGGATGGTTTGTTAGGCTCTAGTGCTAAAACATTAGGACCATGGGGGAAATACAATCTCCAAAAAATTTTATCAAACACTAAGCACAATTCAACATTAAACGCTTATCGAAATTCAATCTAATTAGCATTCAAACACCCTCCAAATAATTAGAGGGTGTTTTTAAATTTACAAAGTGGAATTTCTAATTTTCAAACCCTCTTTGAATAGCCTACATATGACTCGATTAATTA
Organism: Lysinibacillus sp. FSL K6-1151; assembly: GCF_038630755.1. NCBI lineage: Bacteria > Bacillati > Bacillota > Bacilli > Caryophanales > Bacillaceae > Lysinibacillus > Lysinibacillus sp. FSL K6-1151. The sequence goes on along the minus strand of NZ_CP152040.1, from coordinate 2,078,752 downwards.
ATTACTCCATCTCATGTGTGCGGGTTTCAGGAAAAATGAACAGTGGAATCCTTGAATTGGTGTCGTTTCACACCTGTCTTATAGATTAGATCCCCAAAACAGAAATGAACTGGGTTGTTGACCTTTTTTGCATGATCCAAGATTGAAATTCCGTTATCATGGTAATTAGCTGTTGGACATTAGTATCATAGTTTTCTATGAACTCCTGCTCTGAATAGCCGTATAAAAATCCTATACCCTCTTTTAATGAATTAGGATTGGGCTTACTATTTAAAAATTGTTTCATTCTTTCCAATTCCTGATTGATTAAATCCCATATACCCATCTCGATTTCATTGAAAGCAAAATAATCGAATTTCTTGTAATGCTTGTCGATCGCAGGCAAAATGTATCCGAAGTTGTCTTCGGTAAAGTAAATAGAAGAACTATTCCAGCATTCGCCCCTGTATTGATCTGGCAAAATCTCGATATAACATGAACCTTCGAGTAAATTCGTATCATAAATTATTTCAATCATTAAGCCTGCTCCCTCCCATTAGTGAAAGTAAAATTTATTGAGACTCTCTGATTATATCTGGTAATCTGAAACTTTCACTATATAAAAAGAGTCACTTTCCATTCAGTGGTCCTTTCACCAATTATTTAAAATTTTTCTGGTTTTACCACTTTAAAGGAAGCTACTTCCCCACAGTTTTTACAGAAAGTCATCAAAAGTGGTGACCCTACTGCCATTATTGCTCCTATAGGCCTTATATTACCTTGACTCGTCGTACCCCCAACCTGCCCAGTTGTAAAGGTATCTCGACCGCAAACCTTGCAAACTAACTTTTCATTTCCCATTATCTCACCTCTTTATGTAATTAATGTAAATTATAACATAAATCACTCCATCTCGTTACACGCTCTAGCTAACGCTGAGGATCGTGTCAGTCCATTCAAAATTTCAACATTATGTATATAATCAAATGGAAAAGGACCAAAACGTTCTTATTATTCAGTTTGTTATTACTTGTAGGGTGTAATATGAAAACAGAGTAACAATGTTTGCATTTCCTGATGAATGGTGACGGGACAAAGGGGCAAATAGTGAAGGGAATAGACAAGAAATACGACATGCTGTGAACATCGAATTAAAAATGCCTTGCAAAACGCCAACATTTTAATAGAACTTCATACAGATGAAGAACCATTATATAAACTGGAAGGATTTGATTAAGGAAGGTTTTATTTATACGATATGTATTATTTGAATGAAGAAGTGATTCCTACTTTAATCGAACTAATTGATTCTTGGAACAACCTTACTTCTTCCGTTAAATCAAGACAAAGCTTTGAATGGACACATAAATTGAAAATAAAAATAGCCCGATTAGCAACCACCCATAAACGGTTCTCTGTTTTTGACATTCTTGAATGCCTAAAGTGAACAAGAATAAACCTAAGAACAATATCATGAGGTAATTCAGTTCGAAATCACGGGTGATTAGTCCATAAGCAGCGAGAGAAATACCAATGATTGAGAAAATAATTTTCAAACAATTTAACATTACTTTCCACCCCCTTTTTTAGTTTATCATACAATGTAAGATAACTAGACGTTCGAGAGGCTTCTTATGTAATATTGTTTCCTTATGTTTTCAGCATTAGATGCTGACGTGAACCCCCTTTCCCATAGAAAAAGGCATGTGCTCTACCGTATATCGAACGCATGCCTTTATTTCTTAAACTCGTAATGAGCCACGGAAGCCCCTTGCTGCGTAGTAGGATTCTGCTCCATTGTGATACATAAAGATCGTGTCATAGCGACGGTCGCAGAAGATGGCGCCGCCGAGTTTTCGAATGTTGTCGGGTGTTTGTACCCAGCTCGATGTTTTTAAATCGAATTTGCCAAGCTCTTGTAGATGTCGATATTGCTCTTCTGTTAGAAGCTCAATGCCCATATCCTTGGCTACATCCATCGCCGTATTTTCTGGCTTGTGATTTTTTCTGGCTTCCCATGCTTCACGGTCGTAACATAAACTTCTACGACCTTTAGGGCTTTCCGCAGAACAATCATAAAAAATGAACTCGTCTGTATTTGCATCATAGCCAACTACATCTGGTTCACCGCCCGTTGCTTCCATTTCATGGAGCGACCCTAGTTTTTCCATATTAGTCTCTAGCTTAGCCTGTACATTAGCCCAGTCAAGCCCTTCATGACGAGGCGTATTTTTCTCAAAACGAACTTGCAAAGTATGGATTAGTTCCTCGCGTTGCTCTTGTGATAATACCTTCGTTGTCATCTTCGTCTTCCCCCTCGCTTATTTAAATGACAAGCCTTCTTCTTCCAATGAAGATTTCATAATGGGTAAGGAGGCTGGTCCAATACCATGTATTTTTAATATGTCCTTTTCCGTATACGTAGATAGCTTTTCCAACGTATCAATGCCTTCATGTACTAAAGCGTTTCTTGCAGGTGCACTGAGTTTTGAAAGGAAGCCACTAGTTGGTTTATTTTCTTGATCACATGTAGGGCAACTTGGACAATCCGTGCTTTTGTAAAAGGTATGTCCTTTTTCACAAACTTTTAACTTTTTTTCTGCAGCCAAATTAAGTCCTCCCATCAAATCCCGCATCTAATTCTAACATACTTTACAACTCTAACTCGATTGTCAATACTATGTTTAACATTTTCTAATTGCATACTCAGTTTCGACACCATTTTAAATAAAAATGTAATATCTTTAGTAAAATTGAATAGCATTGGCTTTGAAAACAGAATAGAGGGATTCAAAAAAAGGCACTATTTCGCATAAGAATAGTGCTTTTACTGTATTACTGCCTCTTTTCAACAAACAACAAAATGAGTGTTGCCAATGGACCTAATACAAGAGAAAGTAAAAACCAATTTAACCCCGATCTATTCTTCCCTTGTGCAAGCCCAGCATTTATCAACGCCAATGTGCCCTAACCTGCGAAATATTGGTTATCCATCTTCTGTCCTCCTGTTTCATTTAACTATGCTACATCTCTTCACAAATTTAATCATAACATATCCAAATAACATGCTTCCTGAAAGGTATCAAAATTGTATGTAATGCCTCAACCATTTGCCATCACCGTGAGCAACGCTTCATCCAATAATTTTAGTCATCAACTTTGGTGTTTAATGAGACTCGCTCCTTCCTCAGTGGGTGAAAGTAAGATTTCACGCTTATCTAAAGGATTCTTATTTCTACGTTTAAAGCCTTTAGTTTCAAGCGTCCTAGCAATATCTGAAATCATCATGATGTTTAACTTTGTGAATTCAGCATGTTTTTTAATTTATGAGCTCTCCGTGCGTTTGGAGGTAATCACATGTAGCTAATAGTATAAACTGTGCATATGTCAAACCGCCCTTGTTGAGTTCTTTTGTAATGTGTCACTTGCCATAATAAAAAATCCGTACTGTCCTTTGGGTCATTTAACTTAGTCTTTGGCGAATAATTTATTAACAAATATCCTTTTAATGGAAAAATACCTTCTTATAAAACTGTACAAACCCGCCTTTTCATTACTATATAACGCTCAATTTGACTCTGGTGTTGCCTTAGTCATAATCCATACATCAAATTAGCAAGTGCACTTATCAATGATAATAAGCACACTTATTATTATCAACAAGATTCAACTCCTTACTGCAACAGTAAAAAGGGAAGAAAACACATCTAGCATTTTATTACTTCATAGTTTGTCGACTTCAAAAAAGGCCACATCCTCAGTAGAATGTGACTTACTAAAAGTATATATGTAAAACTGTATCAAAGTTTTTTCTTTAACAATAGCATCCGTTTAAGCAGAATACTTCACAAGCTCTAGCTTTTCTCACGCAACTTAATTTCTTTTGGTTTTCTGCGTTTTAGCTAATACATAACCTGATAATCCTAGTGACGCACTAATAACATAGCATTTATAATTATTTTTTTGTAAGTATTGTTCAAGTTCATTCGTATCTTCGTAACCAATCGGCCAAGCGTATAACTTATGTGATTCAAACTGCTCTCTGTTCTCTACGAAAAATGTATTCAAATCCATTTCATCAATATAGAATAAAATACTTCCTGCCATTACATGGTCGAAATCATGCGCTAAATAATTCCCGAATGTAACAGTTACAATTTCATCTGCCATTGTTTCGATATGTACTAGCAATTCATTTTCTAGAAAATTTACTGAGTATCCAACTATCACACCATCGTGAATAGATATTGTCATTCACTTCCTCCTTAAAACGGTTGCGTTGTTTGAAAAAGAAATTAGCATTACCTATGGCAACCTCATGATACTTTAACTAACGCACCCCATTAGTGGAATATCAATTTATTTTCTATCTCTTATTTCTTCTAGTATTTCTATTACACGATTGTTTTGTTTTTCAATCGATTTTAACCTTTTTTCAATTATGCTTGAAGAGAAAAATACAATTAGTACAATAGCTATTCCAATGATTAAATCCATTCCTATTCCCTTCATTTATATCTTGGTTTATCGTTTCTTACTACCACATACGTTTCAAAGCTACTTGCTAGTTCAAGTATTCTGCTCCATAAGTTTAAGAAGAACAGAGGTGTTAATTAAACAGTAGCCGATTTCAATACCATTAATCACTTTCTTTCACTTTTTACACAATCAGTTTTCGGTCATATTACACGCGTAATATTTCATAACAGCCTGAAAGGTTAGAATGAAACTAATCAAAGTCGATAATAAAAGTTCCATAGTTTCGAGCTGATTAAATGGCAGTCCATGTCGTATAAACATAAAAAAACCACCTCCCAACGCATTACAAGCAAATAAACCTCCCCAGATTGCCGCTTTCGTCCTTTTATAAACGTTGTCGCCTCTTAAATATCTCATATACAAGAAACAAACAACACCGATCCCTATGATCAACAGTGATGTCTGAGTAAAGGAGGATGTCACAGTCATCGGCTCTTCCCACGGCATATCCACATAGAGAAGGTTACCAAAGTGAATCATGTTGAAAATCAATAGACAAATCAGCACACAAAAAAAGAATAACCATTCAGCTATCGTCATGAACCATTTCATTATTGTTATACCTTCCCTTCTATTCTAATAGCCTTACATCTTCTTTATTTTCTAGAAAGCTACAAAAAGAGCAACAATGGTCTTTTGTTATAAAAATTGCTCGGTACATATCGGCCCAAAGTATGGGTTCCTTACATCGTTCACACTCTGCATAATAATCGGGTAATAAAGTTTTTTCTAATAAGACATCCCATTGTGGAGCTGTTAAGCTTTCAGGGCCATTTGTAATGACCAGCATAATGACCTCCAGTATTTCTCCATCATAAATTCGACGGGCATTTACTAGCTCTTTCAAATAAATGATACAGCCAGATGATTCGTTGTGTTAACTTTTTTCGTTGCATATTCTCCCTCTTTCAATGATTAGTCATTCGACAAACAAAGGTTTTTTCCTCTATTTATGTTTTATATTGGCATATGAATCTCTCGCGAATCAAAAGAAAAAAAGCAATCATAGGGTAAATACCATTTCCCCTTTCTGCATCGATACATATTATATGTTGTAGAAAGGGGGGATTTTCAGTGGGATACAGTGGAAACGTAGGTAATATCAACAACAGCTGCTATTATGGCGGCGACTCTGGCGGTGGCGGCTATTACGGATCAACATTCGTATTAATCGTCGTGTTATTCATTTTATTAGTTATCGTTGGCGCTTCTTTCATGTATTAATCATCCCAACTAGCACCTAGAACACCCTTTTACACGCTGCTAAAGCCGTGTAAAGTCATTTTAACCATTATATAAGGGTCGCTTTACCAGCCTAGTGACCCTTTTATATTTCAGACAGACGTGCGATAATGAAGAAGAATTAGCTTTGTAACAATATCCCACCTAACTGAAATGGCAAATTGAGGTGAACCCTACATGTTGAGAGTAATAAAAGCATTACTAGGAATCGCATTGATTATGGTTGGTCCTATGTTGATTGCCATTACGGTTGACGATACGGTATGGCTCAAAAATATATTATTAAGAATCATTGGTGTCCTGTCCATTTTACAGGGCGTTCATTTATTACATAGACAATTTCATCCGCATGCATACAAAAGAAAACCCAGGAACTCAAAATAAAGAGCACTTGGGTATGCTTGATGATTTAGAAAAAATTATTCCTTCTCAAAATATTTTAGATCTAATTGAATAAGAGTTGTATTCATATCATAAAAATTTCCCGACTTAAATTTTTCCTCATGAGTAAATCCTTTTTGATTTTGAATAAATGCTAACCACTCCTTTTCTAACTCACCGCTATTCTTTCCGTAAACTTCCTCTACTTTTTTTGCTAAATCTTTCTCATTGTAGATCTGTTCAAACTTTTCTAGTCCGTAGGTATCAATTAAATATTTTGTAAATGAAGCCGCATGTGTGTAGCTCAGCTCCATAAGGATTTGATTCTCTTTTATATTTGAAAGTTTTGGGCGAAAATAGGCATCATCTTGATTTGGATCAATTAACTTACTAATAGGAATTAACTTGTCTGAATCCATATAATGCTTCATGTATTTTTCAAATATAATTTATTTTTTCCATATTGATCCTCCATATAACTCGCAAAACCCTCTTGCGTAAAATAGCCATGGTCAGATCCAAAATTATTGCCATAACCAAGTAAAGAATGTGTCATTTCATGGACAAGTGGATATATATCTTCTTTAACGCCAGTTAACTTGATTTTTGATGCTAAGCCCCATGATTGATCGTCTTCTTTAAGATAAATAGTTATCTTGTCAGATGGCACATAGGAAGTATGTATGGATTGCTGAATGTTATCATACGCCGTAAGGATTTCATCTTTTAAGATAGCTACTTTTTCTTTTGGAACGTTGATATCATTCTTAATCTCAAAAGTTATTTTACCATCCTTTGTCACCACAATATTTTCATCGTTTTTTTCTTGTATTTGCTCTTTAGGTTGAACGGTTTCCGCTGTACAGGCTGTTAATAGCAAAGTACATAGAAGGATTGTGCCATGTTTACCTCCTAAAAAGTATTTTCCAGTTTATACGAGACTTAAAATCCAAAAGTTTCATTTTAAAAAGAAAAATAAGGAAAATTAGACAAAATTATTTATACTATTATTAGACAAGGCAAAAAGGAGGACTCCATGAGCAAAAGTAAATGTATCCATTACAACCCACGCTATGGCTGGGATTTAAATGATGATGCACATTTGGAAATGTGGTTATTCGCCAAAGCACAACGTAGACAAGTAACTATTCTCAGCTATGGATGTGACTTAGATCATCACACCATTAAAAAAATTGTTCGGCATTACCTCACTACGGAAAAACCTGACGCAGCAGAAGACACACTAGAAATAAGATATGATACATATGATGCTAATTCAAATCTTCATACAGAGAATCAATACTATTTTGAAACCTATTTCATCAGGGAAAACACATTAGCTGCTTTTGTCCAAGCGCTACATCGATTGCCTGGTACACATATTCGCTGTGAATTTAATGTGCGGGGACATTTTGAAGTGAACCTAAATGGTGTAGAATTTTCTACACGTGTATTAAAAGCTCTTGATTTTCCATCTATGTACAAGGAAGATTTAATCGGACGCTATCTTTTATTTATCGATACAGAATCACCTGACAATGAAATGATTCGTCACAAAATACACTTGCTCCCCAAAGAGTTGCAAAGTCTTTCTCTTCCTTTAGATAGCTCACTGCTACAGCGGGAACGTTTAGTAAAAGACTGGATAACAGCCATTCTTCGATACGAAGTGTAAATTTTAGCTTACTCAGGATGATGGTCTATAAAACCAAGTAATCTTATCATATAAATAGTAGTGTTAAGCGAATTCGTTTAACATGGCACCTCCCGATTTGTTACTAAGGGGCACTTCTATCGAGTGTCCCTTCTATTTTTTTGCTATTGCACACTTCAACGACATCCATTACGATAGAATTTATTCGTCATTATGGGATGTGGATTTATGTTAGAATTTATTATCAATTTCTTATCAAATACCTATGTCGGTCAACCAACTTTACATACAAGAAAAATTGATCAAAATATAGCAAGGCTACAGCACTGCGATTGGTCTCACGACATTTACCATCATTATCAATACCGCAGCCTATTTTTTGCGAATCGCCATGTCAGAAAATACCTTCAAAGTAATGTTCGGGTCAAGCGAATGATGAAGAATAAGCAAGCGCAAGAAAGGTTTCTCCTATTTTTACATAAGCAATCGAAGGGACGGGAACAAAAGAATTGTAAGCAATGAAAATCCCGAATTATGACAAAACACTCCATACCTTAAGTGTTTTGTCATAATTCGGGTGTTTTTTTCTTAGCTAATGAGTGTCAAAATATCCTTTGGCTCCTGTAGCACGTAATCTGCATTCTTAAATCCAGTAGTGGTTTTGGCTCCCCAGAGGGCAAGGGCAAATTTGGATCCGGCTTGCTTTGCACATTGGAAATCATAGATAGAGTCGCCAATATAGATAGCCTCTTCTGGAGCTACCTGCAATGTGTCCAGACATTTTAAAAGGGGCTCTGGATGTGGTTTGTGCTTTTCCGTATCACTAGCACTAACAATATGTTGGAAATAATCACTTAACCCAAACGGATTAAACTCATCTGCAACCTCTTGAGCTGTTTTAGAAGTCACAATGCCCATTTGTAGCGATGTTCTTGCTAACTGCTGGATGACTGCCTCTAGATTTTCAAAAACGGCCACCTCGTGTGAAAAATCAAGAACCGCCGCAGACCATTTCTGATGAACAGCCTCTATGTTATCGACCTTGAGCCTCTGTAAGGCATCTTTCCCTGGGATACCTAAAGCAAATCGTAGTGCCTCAAATGAATACTCTTTTTGTGTTTCTTGCCGTAACGTTTTTTGCAATGACTGTAAAATCGCTTGCTCAGTATCCAAAATCGTTCCGTCTACATCAAAAATAATGGCTCTCAACATGAGTGTTCCTCCTAGTTAAAGCACGTTATTTACATACATGCATAATTGCTGATATAGTTCCTCTGCATAATCCTTCTGACCACGAATATATTTCTCTTTTAAATTATAAAAACAAATTTCAAGATATTCCTTATCATGATGCTGTTGAAACGGTTTCCTATCCTTTACTGGCCCCAAGCCATCAAAGTAACGATTCATTTTTTCATATGTTCTAATTTGATAACCGCGCTTCTTCATTTCTTCCATGACTTTTTCGGTATACACATACAGGTCCTCTTTAGGGTATTCGTAGACATAATTAATCAAAATATGCTGGTCTTCTTTAGCAAATATGCTATTTAGCTCTCTCCACTGTGAAAGTAGCTGCCCTTTCGGTAAATACTCGATTAAATCTACATGCCATAACCTCATTTGCCTCTCCTCTTCCCATTAATCTATCCTATCAATATGTTTTTATTATGAATATTACATTAGCAAGGTCTAGGAATTGGATTCAAATGGCGAGTCGAACTATATGCATTTATTAACTTCGAATTAACTCCCATACCTTCTTCCTTAAAAATGTTCATACTAGATTTGCATAATTCTTATATTAAAAAGTTATTCCCCCATTCAAAATGTTCTTTTATTTTACCCCGATTTTTCGTTACCACGCTTAAAATTACCCGTAATTTTAGCTAACAATAACTGGATTTCCTTTGTTTGACCCTCCACTTTATGAATTTTTGCTAGAAGATGCTCAGCCTCGTTCTCCTTCACAATTTTAATTTGTTTACCTTTATAATAAATAACAATAGTCCCTTTTTTTGTGATTTGATAAGTAAATGGTTCTTCGTTCAGCCTATTTCGTTTATCTATCCCGCTCACAACTCCACCCCGAATTCTTTCATTCAACGAAACTCTACGTTGATTTAAATTAAACCTTTAACACAAACCCTTTTGGTTTACTATCAAATAGCAGCAACTGAGCAATCTTTATTAATAGATAAGTTCCTCTCTGCTTGTTTTTGCCAGTAAACTTAAAAGACCATCCTTATTATCTATGGATAAGACATATCAATAAAGCTTACGTTCCTCATAATAATTAAATTAATTATTTCATCTGTAACGTATGGCTTTAAAGATTTATCCATGACAGAAAATTATATTTTCATGTGTAAATAAACCTTCTAAACATACATTTTGTCAAACAATGAATGTTTAGAAGGCTTATGTTAAGAGGATTTATGTTTAGTGAAATGGTCTCAAAAATGAGCGAGTGCCCACTTATATATAACGTGCATGGGCTCGGAGATATTTTTCCACGTCATTGTACAACCCTGATTGGTTTGCGTATTTGACATAATTTTTTGCTGTACGCAGCCAATCTAATGTAGAAGGCTGAAGTTCTTGTAGTGCCATTACTAAATCATCGGTAGTAATCGGCCTTTCATTACCTGAAAGTAATATTTCTTCTAGCACATATTCAGTAGCTAATTCCACTACATTAGCTATATCAGCACCTGAGAAAAATGGCGTTTTGGCTGCTAATACGGCTGTATCAACATTTTCAACTAATCTTCCCTTTAATTTCAAATTAAAAATTTGCTCTCTTGCTTTTTCATCTGGTGGCGCTACAAAGATGAGCCGATCAAATCTACCAGGTCTTTTTAGAGCGCTATCAACATCCCATGGTGTATTGGTAGCAGCCATCACCAGAACCTCATCATTGTTTGTATCCACACCTTCCATCTCGGTTAGAAACGTATCGATTATGCCACGAACATGGGAGGACGTTTGTGAACGACTCATGCCAATGGTATCTACTTCATCAAAAAACAGAATGCTGGGCTTTTGGAAACGAGCTTTATCAAATATAGCTTTTAAATTCTGTTCACTTACACCTATATAGGGATCTAAGATATCGGTAATATGAACGGGATAAAAATTAGCCTTACATTCTCCCGCTGTCGCTTTAGCGATATAGGTTTTCCCACAGCCAGGTGGTCCATAAAGAAGAACGCCACCCCCGACTTTTTTACGGAACTTTGCAAACAATCCCTTGTTATAAAATGGACTAATAATACGTAAGTTAATCGTTTTTTTTAAATCCTCAAGACCAGCAACATCCGCAAAGGTCACTGTTTCATCGATTTTTTTTATAGCCTTTTTAGGTGCATCTCCATCAATCACCCTAAACTTCGGTTCAAGGTTTTTTACTTTTCTATCTTCTAACTGTATGTCAGGAATGTTATCTTGATTATCCAGTTCCACCTCTGTTACTGTGTCTAGACACTTATCTACGATAGCTAATTCAGCCTTGTCTTCATCGTCAATTCCAGCTGGGCTAGCATCCTTCGGAGAGTGTTGAATTTGTAAACTAGCCTTTGTTAATTCCTGAATGATGTCATTTCGTAGCTCATCGTCTGAGCAAAAAGAAAGACCCAATGAATAAGTTTGAACCGCTTCAAGCCAACGATGCTGATCAGCTAGTTCTTTGCCAAGCCATAAATACCCTTGTGGATCATTAGCATTTTGATCTACCATTTGTTGTAACCATTTTATTTTATCCATTTTTGTTTCTCCATATTTTTATTAATTTTACAAGAGGAAGTGAAATCCATGTATATAGTACGAATACAAAGAAGCATTGTATAAATAGAATTGCTGCGCTATTAAATTCTAGAACTATTAATGAAAAGTAAATGACAATTCCAATCAGCCAGGCAACAGCAAGGCCGCCCACACGTTCAATGAGGCGATTAGGTGCTAAGAGTGGGTGTCCCAATTCAAAACCCCCTAATTCAAAAAACTCTAAAAAAGATAATGTACTTTTATTCTCAGGATTAAGCAAAAAGGCCTGTCTAAAGTATTCTTGTGCTTCCTTTTCTTTAATATGAAGGAATGCGTGATTACCTAAAATTACTAGTTTATTTAATTCACTATCATTTGAGTTCATATATTGTTCCAATGCGAGGACTTGCTGTTTTTTAGGGCTAGTCACCCCCTCTATAATAAAATGTTTACGTACTACATAACCATCTTCAGGAGCTAGTTCTCGTGCTTTATTAATTAATCGTCTTGCTTTTATTCGATGACCCATTATTTTCATTAGAATCGCATAATCAGCCAGGACTCCTTCATTGTTTGGATTAAATCGTAATGATTCGAGAAAAGCTTCCTCAGCCTTTTTCCAACGCTTTGTTTCCAAATAAACATGTCCAAGACCAAAGTAAACAGATTCTTCACTATACCCTAAACGCAGGGCTTCCTTCAATTGCTCTTCAGATTGATCATATTCTTTCATAGCCAAATGACTTAAACCCAGTATATACCATAATCGACTGTTTTCAATATGTTCATCCAACTTCTCCTGGACAAGTTCAATGGTTTGTGCATACTTCTCTATTTTAAAATAATATTCTATTACTTCAAATGATGACTCTTCATAATTTTCATTTACTTCAGTATCTTCATAGTTAACCATTCTGTAATAAAGCTCCTTTTTAAAGTGCTAATAAGAATGCCATAGCGAGGTATTCTATAAACCCAGCAATCATACATGCTAGAAAGCCAGGCTTCCATAAGGACTCAGTTTGTCCACCAACAGCTAGATGATCTTTATAGGGCTTATTTAAAAAGGCGAAAAAAATAAAATAGCCCGCCACTGCAATAATTCGTCCAAAAATCTTAATGTGGTTTTCATCAATCGCTAGGATTCCTTGTCCAATGGCATAAACCATGATTAGTTTTCCTATAATTAGTAAACCACTAAGAATCGTTAATATACGGATATATTTTTTTTCAAGCTTTAACCACTTAGCATTTTGCATACCTAATACTACAATGGCAAAAATTCCACCAAAAAAAGCGACGAAAAATAAATTGTTTACAACATAACTTCGTGTTCGTTCCTCATTTTCGTTTAGTATACTAGGTTGATAAATATGTTCCATTATTCCTTAGTTGTCTCCTTTTCAATTTTTTCCTTCCTTATTTAAGGCTCTTCCATTTTCTTAAGCCTTTTACAATGGGAATAGATATAAAATAATAAAGTGTGAAAAAAATAGAAAAGCGAAGTAGGTGATTGACAAAGTTATCATTGGAAATAAGCTTGTCAAGAAGGATACATAGTATAATCCATATCATTAATACAAAGCCAATGCCGCCTAATCGCTCTACTATACGATTGGGAAGCAAAAGTGGGTGCGTGTTAATTTCCAATTCCTCTAAGTTCGATAAAATTCTTTTATCCTCAGGTTTTATTACAAAGGCTTGGCGATAATATTCTCTAGCTTCCTTAAATCGATTATGAAAGTCAGCACTCCAGCCAAGATGAATTAACTTTGCGAACTCACTATCTGTCGAATTCATATAAAGTGCTAGTGCATTATTGTGCTTTTCCTTTTTTGCAGTCATTTCGGTAAGTGAATAGAGCTGTAAAACGACTGTGCTGTTAGGATCTAATGCTAGAGCTTTTTCTAATAATAAACTGCCTTTTTTTCTATGACCCGTCATTTTCATCAAAATAGCATACGCTGAATAAACATCCGCATCATTTGGATTATTATGTACTGCTTCCAAAAAAGATTCTTCTGCTTTTTGCCACTGTTCCGTTGCCATATAGATACGGCCTAAAAAATAGTAAATGACGCCCTTATCATATCCAAACTGAAATGCTCTATGAAATGGCTCTAACGCCTCTTCATATTGACCTATGGCATAATGACTGACAGCTAGTTTATACCATAATTCCTTATTTTCCATATCTTCAGCCATTCTCTGCTTCACTAAGGGAATAACATTTGTGTACTTTCCAATCGCAAAATAATGTTCAATAAGAGCCATAGGTATATTTTCTTTTTCACTGTTCATGCACATTAATTCCTTCCTTCATAAGCTAGGACACCTTCTCTAAGAAAACCATCTATAAAGATGGAAAGTAAACAATAGATAATCCCTGACCAGTACAAGGATTGTGTTCCCCCCACAAATACTAAATGTTCTTTATAAGGCCTTTTTAGAATAATGAAAAAGATAAAATAACTTACCCCAGCAAGTAATCGATTGATAAGTACATCCATTTCTGCGGACAAAGGAAGGCAAGCATAGCAGATGATAGTAGCTGTATTGAGAATTATACTGATTACTATCAGTAGTCTGATGTAATGCTTCTCTAGTTTGAGTGCTTTGGCATTTATGAACCCAACGATCGTAATGGCAAGTAGACCGCCAATAACGGCAACGATGACTAAATTATGTATGATAAAGCTTTTTGTCTTGCTAACTTTCTTACCAGTTAAGCTTGATGTATAAAGTGAATGCAAGTATACATCAGCTCCTTCTATTTATTACATATCCCTTTGACATTTTGTATTATACATTTATTTATTAATATTGGAAACTATTTCTTTAAATGTATAATTTCCTACTTAGGTGTAAAAGATTGCAGTGTTTTTTACTATACTTAAATGGCAATAAGATCAGATGGAGCAAAATGATATCCCTGCTTTATTGAATTGAAATAAGGAAAACATATGGTGGTTTATATATCTTGGAGCTTCATCGTGAGGATCATAAAATCGGGCTAGGGAACGCGTGTGATAAAAAACAAAAGAGAAAAGCAACAAATGATTTTATCAAATTAGAAGATTTACTAAAGATAGCAAAAGAAATCCCTTCATATTTCCCCTACCTTGCTATCCAAATGCGGTTCACAATACTTCTTCTCTTCGCTTTTCAACTTTTCATGGCAAACCAATTCATCAACACATCCACATTTTGATGTCAAAAAGGCAAAGATTTGTTATTTAAGAAATGGCTTTTCTATTGTCAGTGAATCCCCAATTGATGGACAGGGCCGCCCCTACCCCATAAACGTTAGTCATCGGCAGTATTCCTTCTGCTTTTTTTGCTACAAATACTCCTACTATTCCATGATTACTATTATAATAATGTGATAAAATCAGATAAAAAAAGAAGGTCTTTGTATGTTAGAAAAATTAAATAGATTTCTCCAAAAATACATAGCGCTCCTGACACCATTAAGTTTAATTGTAGGTGTGTTCTTAGAAAGTGTTGGACATCATTTATTATTCCTTGTGTCATGGCTATTTGCATTCATGACATTCTCAGGAAGCTTATCCATGAAATTTAAAGATGTAAAGATTTTTACCAAGCATCCTACACTCATTTTATTCTCCATCATTTTTCTTCATCTCTTGATGCCTTTATGGGCTTATTTTTTAGCCACCGTTATTTTCGATGACCATTTGTTGACGGTTGGCTTTGTCTTAGCTGTCGCCCTCCCAACAGGTGTAACCAGTGTGATTTGGATTAATATTTGTAGAGGCAATTTACCGTTAGGCTTATCGATTATTTTAATTGATACATTACTCGCTCCATTCATTCTTCCCTTCATACTCTATATCGTGTCGGGTGAAAAAATTGAATTGGATGTAGCCTCACTGATTGTGAATTTATTGCTGATGATTGTGTTACCTACGATTTTAGGCATATTGGTGAATGAGCTTTCCAAGGGCGAAATACCTAAAAAGTATGGCAAGAAGCTGGCTCCTTTTTCAAAGCTATGTTTATTTGCGGTCATCATGATTAACAGTAGTGCAATCTCACCCTATTTAAAAAATATAAACTTACAACTATTTTTCGTCATACTTTTAGTGTTCTTGCTTGCTGTGTCAGGCTATGCTTTTGCTTATCTAATTGGTCGGACGCTTTTAAAAGACGCTCCTCAAATGGCGACCTTTGTCTTTACGGGCGGTATGAGAAATATAGCTGTCGGGGTCATTGTTGCCACAACATACTTTCCAGGTAAAGTCGCTATGCCTGTTGTGTTCGGTATGCTCTTTCAACAGGTGCTAGCTTCTGTTTTTAGTAAGTTGGTGACAAAAAGCTCCGTTGTATAGACGGTGTTTTTATTTTAGATTTACATTTATACTAAATAGGAAAATCTTTTTATTTTACATTTGAAGGGTGTGCTGATATGTCATTCCATTTCCAAATTACATCACCAAAAATACCTACTAATCTTAAAAAGGTAAATTTTCAGGATATTTTTTATGATGAAGAACCGTATTTAACAAATGGCATGATTGCTGATACGGTCATTGATCACGAAGAAGTTGAACGATTCATTGTATCTAAAGTTATGTTTAAAAATGTCACATTCATCAATTGTACCTTTAAAAAAATTGATCTAACGGATGTCATTTTTGAAAACTGTGATTTGTCTAACTCAAACTTAAGTGAAGGCATCATTCATAGAGTGGCTTTTAAAAACTGTAAATTATTAGGGTTGAATTTTACTGAAGCTAATCTTGGCAATGTTTCATTTGAAAATTGTATTGCAAACTTATGCAATTTCCCTGAAGTGCGTTTCAAACAAGTATTATTTGATAACACCTCCCTACAGGGTGCAAATTATTATGATTGTTTACTAAATAAAGTAGCGTTTCATGAAAGTGATTTAAATGATGTTGATTTTTCTCAAACTTCCTTAAAAGGGATAGACATCAGTACATGTAAATTTAAAAGACTGCAAGTAACGCCTGAAAGTTTAAATGGCTGTGAAGTATCTTCTGAACAAGCGATAGGCTTTGCTTCATTACTAGGATTGAAGGTTAAATACTAGTTTGAGGGCTTAAAAGTTTAAGAAAAAAATAAAGCGCTTATCCTTTTTTATGGATAGCGCTCATTTTTGCAATTTGTAAAGCTTCTATTTTATCGTCTTTTAGCATTCTTTCCTTCCCTTTACAGGCTATCCGCCTAATTTGCGGGGCTATCCCCCACTTTGAGCGTTCTATCCGTTACTTTTTTAGTTTTATCCGCTACTTTTTTAGTTTTATCCTGCACTTTTAGCATTCTTTCCTTCTATTTGAGGGCTATCCTCCACTTTGAGTATTCTATCCGTTACTTTTTTAGTTTTATCCGCTACTTTTTTAATTCTATCCTGCACTTTCGGAATTCTATCCTTCTATTTAGGGCTATCCTCCACTTTGAACGTTTTATCCGCTATTTTTTTAGTTCTATCCTGCACTTTTAGAATTCTTTCCTTCTATTTGAGGGCTATCCCTCACTTTGAGCGTTCTATCCGCTACTTTTCCAGTTCTATCCTGCACTTTTAGAATTCTTTCCTCCTATTTGAGGGCTATCCTCCACTTTGAGCGTTCTATCCGCTACTTCTTTAGTTTTATCCTGCACTTTTAGAATTCTTTCCTTCTATTTGAGGGCTATCCCACACTTTGAGCGTTCTATCCGCTACTTTTTTAGATTTATCCTGCACTTTTAGAATGCTGTTATAAAAGAAACTGCAAGAAGTTACCTTGCAACAATTGAATTGCCTGAAAATCAATATGCCTATCAATTTTTAGCCGGATTTGGTCATAAAGTGAAGATTATAAAGCCAAAGAGTTTTATTGCGAAATATGTAAACTTTTTGGAAGGAACAGTAAAGCTTTATAAATAAAGTGTTCATAGATTTTCTACTCCAGAAATGTGCCCTTTCGTTGAAAAAATGCATCTACTTTGAATCCAAGTTGAATGATTGTCATGATCGTTTCTCAATAACTTTTAGAAATTGATTTAACATGATGCTTTATTGATAATCCATAGAGGATAACACCTAGGAAGAAATGATATAGATTACTTTTAATTTATTCGACTCAGCCATATACTTAAGTAACTAAAAGGAGGTTAGAAAATGAAACATAATTCTTTGCATCAATGGCAAAAAGAACATAATAAACGGGTCAAAGATTTCCATAAAAATCACGCATTAACAATAGAAATTGGCGAGAATGGAAATGGGTTGTTAGCTAGGTGGGAAAGATTTCTATACAACAAGGGAAAAGCTCTTTTTAAAGCTGTCAAATAATTTTTCAGCTGTTCTTTTTTATGGAAAACGACAAATTGGTTTGTAAGGCTTGTGGTGATGATTCTTTTACAACCGGTCAAGTTGGTGATGCTAGTTAAACCTATTGGACCCTATTTGGCAGGATCCCCATTTATTTTTCGCTTTTGTAAGGATCGTGGAGAAGTAGCTTCCATTAAAGTTGCAAAACCCCAAGCTGTAGCGTGTCACAACACTACAGCTTTTGCGGCATTCAATACTCCATCTGGCAAAGCCCACTGTTTTTCCTTCTACTACAGCGAAAACTTGATATGTACTTGCATTAAATACTTTATTTGAAGAATTGTTCATTATGTTTCTTCCACTCTACAGATTGATAAACCTTTTTTATCCTTACCATTTCTAGAGAGACACGGTTGTATAGACGGTGTTTTACTGCCTACTATTCTCTGTTTCTCCATATCAAATGAGGCACTGCCTTCATATAGATTAATTCTCCAACTAACTCCACCATCGTTTGTGTCACGATTACTGCTGCGGCGATAGTTGCCCATGATGCTGGTAAAGCTAGTGCTAAAGGAAGAACAACAAGAGAGTTCCTTGTTCCCATACTAAAGATAAGTGCTCTCCCTGCTCCTGTATCCAATTTGAATGTCAATCCGATCAATCGGGAAACCACGGGCATGATAATTAAAAATAAAATATAGATGGGCATGACACGTACAATGACATCGAAATCACTGTAGACCTTGCCAATTTGGGACGCAACGACCACAATTAATACAAGTGCCATAAACGGTACTGGCAACCATGCTGTACTCTCTAAAACTTTTTCACCTCGTTCGTTCTTTTTAGCCCATAACTGTGTAATAACGGCAATAATCAACGGTAGCACGATTAATAATAGAAATGCTTCTAAAAAGGGGTCTACTTGAACGATTCCTACCATCTCTTCCCCTATAAATAACCATAGATACAAAGGAAGCAACATCATTTGTACGACAAACAATATTGGCGTGGCAGCTAACATTAATTTCTCATTGCCCTTCCCTAATTGCGTAAAGACGATGACATAATCAATACACGGTGTCAATAAAACCAAACAAACGCCTAATAAAACAGGGGCTGATTGTGGAAACAATGCTGTTAAGATCCAAACAATCATTGGGACTGCAATGAAATTCCCAACTAATAAAGCACCCATAAATTTAAGATTTGCAATAGCTTCACGTAGCTTTAAAAATGGAATTTGAGCAAACATGCCGTACATTAAAATCGCTATTAATGGTGAGATCATCCAGTCTAAAGCAGCTCCGAATTCTTCATTTGTGAAACCTAATAGCCCACCGATCATTAAAGAAAAAACATAAATCCAAATTTGATGGTTTTCTAGCTGTTCCCTCGTCATACTCACTGCTTACTCCTCCTAATTGATGATCCGTCTTCCTCTACGGGAAGAAACCTTCCATCAGTATAACATGACAGATTGCTGTTCTACTTTTCTGAAAACAATCTATAAGCATATGACCAACATGCTATACTATTCAATAAAAGGGAATATAAAGGAGATGATGGAAGCTAAGACCATCTTGTTAGATCAATTACTAGCGAATACCAATGATCGTAGGTGGTATCTCTCATTCTCTGAAGCAGTGGATGGACTATCTGAAAAAGAAGCATTTTGGAAGCCAGATGCTACTAGCCATAGCATTGCTGAAATTGTCCAACATCTCATTTATTGGAATGAAAGGTATAAGGAAAATCAAGTTCATGCCAGTGTACCCATCAATGGTAATGCGGATACTTTTCTAGTTAGAGATGAGGACACTCTCTTGGCATTATGTTAAACATATTACTCCACTGGCAGGAGGAGCAGCTACTGTCAATTGTCAATGGCTATCCAGTGCAGGCTGAATGGTGGGCCATCATATCGCTTATATTCGTAAAATGGAAAAATAGGAAGCAGGTAAAGACAATGGAGGTGATTTTTTGACTGATAAGAATAAAGTAATACTTAGCTCGGTTAGTGCTTTGGCATTATGGACATTAGGAGCCTACAGAATCTTTACAAATAACTTAGTAGCGATGTCCATGCTAGTTGCCTATATGTTCTTGATTGGTGGAATGATTGGCTTTTTTTGTAGTGTTGTAAAGTTGTCTAGAATGGCTTGAATTATGCGTTACTTTTTTTAATAATCATAATCGCCACTATGAAAATAATGACGATTTCCTTATACTTATAAAAAATGACAAGAGGATGGTGTAATAAATATGATGTTTGCTCCATTATTTGAACAGGACGTACCAGCAATCCTTCTTCCTTAACGGTAGAAGCGCTTTTTCTCCGTTAAGGGCATAGGTATCTATGAAAACGGAGGAAAAAACATGAGAAATAAAAGTATCGGCGCCATCTTTTTATCGCTTGCTGCGAGTATTTGGGGCGCCATGTATGTAGTAGTTAAAGTAGTGGTGGAGGTTGTGCCACCATTGGAGCTTGTTTGGATTCGTTATTTGATTGCGGTGATTGCACTCGGTATTATCGGCATCGTGATGAAGCAATCTTGGACAATCGCTAAAAAAGATTGGTTGATTATTTTTCTTGTTGGTCTCATCGGGAATACGATTTCGATTGTCACGCAAGAAATGGGGACAATGCTCTCCACTGCTCAAATGGGGGCGATGATTACTGCTACAACCCCTGCTTTTATGGTTGTCTTCGCTCGTTTCATTTTGCAGGAAAACATTACGATTAAAAAATGCTTGTCCATCGTCCTCGCGACCATTGGCGTTGGGATCATTGTGGGCAACGGCCAAATCGATATTACACAGCAATTAGGTGGATTCTACTTACTAGTCGCTGCTTTAACGTGGGCATTCATGTCGGCATTAGTAAAAAAAGTGCCTAGCCATTACTCACAAATTGTCGTGACAACCTACTCATCTATAGTAGCTGTGATTTTGTTGACACCTTTTATCCTGCCAAGATTAAAGGATTTGGCGCTAACAACTATTTTGCAGCCAACGATTTCAGGGGGCTTGCTTTACTTAGGCATTGTTTCTACAGCGGGTGGCTTTTTATTGTGGAATAAAGGGCTTCAATTAATGAATGCGTCAAGTGGCGGCTTATTTTTTTTCTTCCAGCCCATTGTTGGCACATTTTTAGGCTGGCTCTTATTAGGAGAGACGATAGGACTGTCCTTTTGGCTAGGCTCCCTGTTCATATTGAGTGGTGTTTTTATCGTCATTCGAGATGAATAAATGGACGTGCGTTTCTATTTTATATAGGGAAGCACTTTTTATGTTGACATCTGGACACTATCTTGGCTAGTCATGTTGACAATTGTAGGCTCATATATTGCAAAAGCCTAAAGGAGCTGATACTGTGATTACCTTTTTCGATAACTTAAAGGATCTCGCTTTGTTAGTCATATTAATTGCCAGTATGGTATATCGTCGACAGCTAAAATTAACGAAATGGCAAGGAACACTAACAATTGGTGAATGGACCATGTATATCATGCTTTCAATTGCTTTGCCTCTTTATGCGGTACTTTATATTGCTTTTATTTTGGGCACATAGCAAAAAAACATCCTATGCTAATCGCTTCAGCAAACCATAACATCTTTGGTCGCATTGCTTGGAGGAAATTACTGCACATCGAGTCCTATTTTTATAAAACGTTCAAGTGATGATGAAGCAGTAATTGCATAAATTGATTTAGACTTAAACATTTCTATACAGGAAATAAAGAGTTATGCTATAATACATGAGAATACTCAAAGGGTATCAACCAATTCTGAACTGTAGCGATTAACTTCGCTGCAGGTTTTTTTATATGTTGACGAGTTGAAAAAAAGAGAGCAATCATTTAAAAGAAAATGAAAGGGCTCTCTTGTTTTATGTTTCTTTATCTTTTTTCCCCCATTGATAGGGCTTATTTGACCAATTCCACATGAGAATCAACAGATAGATGAAGAACATTAGGCCGATCATCGTCATGACATTTTCTCCCCATGTAATCGATTCTTGTTTTCTCCATTGATTGATCGTTCTCACAATGAAATAAGCACAAGGATAGATAAAATAACTTATTTGGTCTCGTCTCAATCTTACACCTCTATTATCCGTCTTCTTACTGGTCAATCATCGTCACAAGCTTGTTCATCGTTTTCCAATTGCGCACCGTTGCAGGTATCTCCAGCTTGTGTAGCTGTTGACCCAGCTTGGCATTGCGGATGCTCTCGTAAAATAACAGATAAACGTCTCTGCCCTTGATGAGACAACGCTCTTTTTCACTTTCGTAGGCTAATAACTTCGCACCATTCACTTCAGTGGGTGCAACTGGTAGCATGGCGACATGGAGACTTTCCCCTGTAGCTGTGGTACTTGCCTCAGCCATATCTTGCTCTGAAAACGGACAATTATGGACGATTGATTGCAGTTCTTCGGCTGTTCTGATTATCACGATACTTGTGATATGGAAAACTGTTTGAATGGTTGCTTGTATTTGCTGTTGTAGGTATACCTCAGACTCACTTGATTCAAACAGGATATTGCCGCTTTGAATATATGTCCGAATATTTTGTAATCCCAGCGGTATAAGCGCTTCTCTTAATTCAGCCATTTTCAATTTATTGTGTCCACCTACATTAATGCCTCTTAAAAATGCTATATATTTCGTCATGCCATTTCACCTTTCCTTTCATCCTCTAGTATAGCAACCTCTAGGGAATAATAGGAAAAAACTACACCCTTTTATTCCAGGTGCAGTTCACTGATTAGGCTAATTGGTGAATGTCCTCTATCAAGCGATCTACTTGTTCCTTTTTTGTGGCCCAGCTTGTGCAAAAGCGCACAACGGTATGGTTGTCATCAAAGGTTTCCCAAGTAGAGAAGGAATATTTATCAGCCAATGCCGTCAGCATGTCGTTTGGTAAAATCGGAAACTGCTGATTGGTTTTCGAATCATAGCGCAATGCAAAGCCTTTGTCGATAAACGCCTGTCGAATTAGCATCGCCATGTCTACAGCATGATGAGAAATAGCCATATAAAGGTCTTCTTCAAATAGGGTTTCAAACTGAATGCCTAATAAACGTCCCTTAGCAAGCAGCCCTCCTCTTTGCTTCATCATGTAGCGAAAATCCCTTTGGTACGCAGGATTCACTATTACGACCGCTTCGCCAAATAATGCGCCCATTTTCGTGCCACCAATATAAAAAACATCACAAAGCTTCGCAATCTCTGCTAAGGATAAATCGCTATCTTGCGCTACAAGCCCGTATCCTAGTCGCGCCCCATCTAAAAATAGCGGTAAGCCACATTCTCGACAAACCTCACTTAAAGCCGTTAATTCCGCCTTGCTATACGTCGTGCCATTTTCTGTAGGATGAGATATGTACACTAAGCCCGGCTGCACCATATGCTCATGCGTGCTATCCTGCCAATGAGCCTCATAGCATGCTTTCACCTGTGCCGCCGTTATTTTGCCATCCTCGCTCGGCAATGTCAGCACTTTATGACCAGTGGCTTCAATTGCACCTGTTTCATGCACCGCAATATGTCCCGTATGCGCGGCAATGACTCCCTGATGAGGACGCAAAATAGACGAGATAACAATTGTATTCGTTTGCGTACCACCGACTAAAAAGTGAATATCTGCTTGTTCTGCTGCAATCGCTTTTTTAATATAAGCTCTAGCTGTTTCCGAATGCTTATCCATACCATAGCCAGGTGTTTGCTCCTCATTTGTCGTCACTAATCGTTGCAAAATCTGTGGATGTGCGCCTTCTGCATAATCATTTTCGAATCGTATCATATTGAGTCCCTCCAAAATTCTCTCTATCTATTACTCTATCTTACGCCATATTGCCCCATCTTCGCCATTTGTTTGTTCTTATGATAGGGTGATGCTTCTCATTGTGATGTCCCTTTGTTCGTCCCAAATGAATCGTCATTTTATCAGCATTCACCGATGATTCTGCACAATTAATAGAGATTGTAGAAACAAATGCTCCGAATATTGACTATTTACTGGCTCCTCTATCATTCATACCGCGTCCTGTGTAAACATCAAGTACTCCTTTAGTACTATCGCTCCGAGTGTCAATTTGGCTAACTAGATGATTGATGCAGAAACAAGACATTTAAGATAACCTTACATATGAATAAAGCTGGAGACCAGTTTACTACCGGTTTCCAGCTTTTTTGTGGTGGATGCTTATGCTCCGATTTTGAGACGCTTCCTGACAATTCGGTTATTTTATAACACGCTTTTGGCTGCGTATCCTTGTGATTTTGTCTTTGAGCGGAATTACAAGGAAATATAGCAAATTACCTAAACCATTCGTTCATTCCCCTGATGAGCCACATGATGAATCGCTAGTGGATGCGCTATAATCAGCACAATGATGGCTTTCCTGTGAGGAAATCTGTGCATCATTTGTTAGAAAATCGTTTGTTGGGTGACTATGGTGTGACTGTTCGCTCGATTTATTGTACGGTTGATTGAGCATACTGACTATACCGACGACAACGATGATCCCAACAAACAAGATAAATAAAATCATTTATATCAACTCCTCTCAACCATTTTATAAATTATACCATTTATTGTTATTGTTTACAGTGTACTATGAATTGTTTCTGAATTTCCTTTATTGCTAATGTGTTTTGTAGAAAGGTATCGATCTTATGTATTGTATGTAATGATGGTATCGATTCTCTTTGGCATTGGTCTAATGGCCGTGAAATGAAGGATAACATAACACCACAATCACGATGATTGTGGTGTCAGTATTATGATTGCGATTTACGTATTGCAGATTTTTTCGAGCGAGTACCTTCGTTCGAATTTTTCTTTTGCTCTTGTGTTAAAGCATTTTCTTCACGCACATCTAAATCATCTGGACTTAAATCTGTCGCTAATTCTGCCAACTCTGACTGACGTTTATATTGCTTGCCCTTCGACAAAATGATCACCTCCAAGTAGTCTTACATTGCCCTATTTGGTTTGATCTATTCCCAGTACAGTATGAAATGATTATTTCTAGCTAAACTAATTTCACTGTCTGCTGGTTCAAAAGATGGTCATACAGTTGCTCATATAATTTATGGTAGGTCGCAAGGCTATGCTGCTTGGTATAGCACAATTAAGAATCCATGCGGTTTGCTCAAATTGACTATTCCTTTCATGTTCTTCAATGAGCATCGATAGAAGGTGTTCTTGGCGGTACATTTCTTTTATAGAATGTTGTTTTTTCATTGTAAAGATATCAATTGTACGAGAAAGCGATGCCTAGTAGAATTCTTTTCATTGATAACTTTTAACACGCCAGAAAATCATATACAGTCCCCCTTTCCAATATAATCTATAACATGTCATTGATAAGGAAAGAAGGGCGATGGAATGATGACGATTATCACAAAGCCATCCATTGGCTTAACCCAATTTACAGACTTCACGATGAAGGGAAGTACAGCCAAGACGAAGTTTGTGAAAGATATTAAATATCAGGGAGATTATCATCCAATTAAAGATTATTGGAAGGCATTACGCGATGGTTTAAAAAAATACCATGAACAGGGTTTGCCTGACAATTATTTACTCGATATGATTGATAATGCCCTCCCTGCACGTCAGAAAAATTATCAGGATGTCGTAAAAGCCTATTTAAAATTTTTAAAAAACAAAAATGTTCAGTGGTTTGCACCAGGTAAGGCTAATTGGTATAGTGATGCATTAACGGTGCGTTCCAATCCTGAACTTGGTTTAATCATCGACGATATCCCCTACTTGATTAAGCTGTATTTCAAAGGTAAAAATGAGCGCATTGATAAATATAAATGCCAATCTGCCTTAACCCTCCTGAAAAACTCTCACTACGAAATAGAACACCCTGACACTATTAAACATGCCATTTTAAACGTGCAAAAAGGTCGCCTGCTGACTGAAGATCAATCGACGGACGATCATCGAATTGCGCTGGAATCCGATGCAGCTCAATTTATGTTTATATGGAATAGGCTCTAACCTCTTCAACCAAGCTAAATCTCCCAAAAGGCATTCATCTAACATAAAATCATTATTGTTAGGCGATTTTATCTGTATCCTCCATGACAAATGAGCGTTTGTTATAGGATAATGGGCTTGTGTCTATTAAAGGTAAAGGAAGTGCTACTGGATGAATGCAGAAATGGTGATGCAGGAGCTAGAGGCTCTAGGCAAGGAACGGACGAAAAAAATGTATCTGTCAAATGGTGCACAGGAGCCACTTTTTGGTGTGGCAACGGGAGCCATGAAGCCTATTGCGAAGAAAATCAAAATCAATCAGGCTCTAGCAGAAGAACTTTATGCTACAGGTAACTATGATGCGATGTATTTTGCAGGCGTTATTGCTGATCCCAAAGCAATGACTGTGGAAGATTTTGATCGTTGGATGGATGCGGCTTATTTTTATATGCTGTCTGATTATGTTGTAGCGGTCACGTTAGCGGAAGCCCCTATTGCACAGGAGGTGGCGGATGCATGGATTGCCAGCGGTGAGGAGCTAAGAATGTCAGCGGGCTGGAGCTGCTATTGCTGGCTTTTAGGAAATCGCAAGGATAGCGAATTTTCTATGAGCAAATTAGCCGACATGCTAGAAGTGGTAAAAAATACAATTCATGATGCACCAGCACGCACGAAATCTGGGATGAATAATTTTCTATACACAGTGGCCATTTCCTATGTGCCACTTCATGAGCAAGCCATTGAAACGGCACAGGCGATTGGTCCAGTGGAAATGAAAAGAGACAACAAAAAAAACACTACGCTAAATGCTTATGAAACGATTCAAAAGGAAGTAGAGCGAGGCAGACTTGGTTTTAAACGAAAATATGTAAGATGTTAAACATCGTGTCTAATAAGACATCCCTCCCACAAGGATGGATGTCTTTTTTAGATAGAAAACAATGAATTTTAAAATCAAGGTAACCAATGATTGAATGAAACAGAAACAAAGGGCAACCATTTTCTTAAAAATTGTCACTATTCTGCTAGGTATTTCTACTTTAGCTTTAGGGCTATTTTGGTTACCTGACATGGCTAATCGAGACGCAGTAGCACATCTCGAATCTGCTTATTTGTCCTATCTTTTGTGTCTGCTCTATGTGTTCCCTACTACAGTGCGTTATATCAAGCTTATCGTCTCTTAATCAACATCAACCAGCATAAAGCGTTCTCGGCATCGTCTGTAAAGGCTTTGAGAACTATCAAATATTGTGTACATTCACGATTGTTCTCTTTCTTGCACTGGGCATTGCAGCATCTATCATCATGTTTACTGACAAGGAAGACATAACTGGCATTATGATGCTGGCACTCATTTGCATCTTTACCTCAAGCAGCATTGCGATGTTTGCAGCTATTCTGCATCAACTATTACAAATAACCGTTGAGCTACAATACGAAAATGAATTAACGGTCTAATCCATTACGATTCGGCATAATCGCTTACGCTGCATCTACATTTTTTCGAGTTGCTCGAAAACCATTGCCATCCGTCAGAGGCACAGGATATTGATTTGCCATAAGAAATGGTTTTATTGGGTTTCAACACCCGCTGAAGCAAAATAAATTGGCACTAACAACTTTTAATTGTTAGTGCCAATTTATCGCCTATACACGTAGCTACTACTTCCGCTGTTTCGAAAGTTCTTCGTAAAGGGCTTCATTTTATACGCCACAAGCCTATTGCTCTAGTTTCCTCCAACTTTTACAACTATTTTACTATAAAAACATATCAAAATTTACTTTTTAACAGTATAATAATTACATATTTCAATAATAGGAGGATATTTATGAAGAAATTGGTTTTATTAATGGCGATGTTTACATTATTTCTCGCTACAGCCTCTATTGCGGAAGCGCATCCTGGGCGTTTAGATGGCAATGGTGGGCATAATTGCTCGGACAAGTCCAAAGCGAAAGGGCTATGTTCAGGCTACCATTATCATAATGGAGGGTCCTCCTCAGGTGGTCAAAGCCAATCTACACCGACACCAAAAGCAACTACAGCCCCAGTGTTGACAAAAGTTGCTGTCTATTTAAATAATGTAAAGCAACATTACACGCCTGGCGCTTATATGAAAAATGGCACAACATTAGTGCCGATGAAGGCCATTTTTGAATCACTTGGAGCAACAGTTGCTTATGAAAGTGCAACGAAAAAAGTAACGGCAACAAAGGGCAGTAAAAAAATTGTGCTTGGTGTGGGGAATAAAATGGCTTATGTTGATGCAAATGGTACTACATCCACTATCGCCCTCAGCCATCCAGCTGAAATTTATCAAGGAACAACGATGGTCCCTCTAAGATTTGTTAGTCAAGCACTTGGTGCAAATGTAACATTTGATGAGGCAGCATTGATTGTTTATATCTCGACCAATTAATGGATAGGCTTTACAGCAGCATTCCTCAGGATGCTGTTTTTTATTGTTGCTTAAAGTCAAAGTCGTACTTCTTATTAATTTTCCCAGCAATGGTTTCTAAAAATGATGCCACTGTCATATTCTCGACTTCATTTGTATACCATGCTAGTTTCGCACCATAGTTCTTTTTATTATAATTCACTTCTAAAGGCCAGAAATTTTCCGTTTTATAAGTATAATCAAACTTCACATATAATTGTTTCCCCTCTGGACATTCCATTATCACCTTGTACAATGGTTTTTTTCTTTCTTGCTCGAATTTCACTTTTTTTATTTTCGTTAACATCAAAACCCCTCCTCTCTTCTACTACATTCGACAAAACTTTGAAAAAACCTTTATTTAATGAAAAAGGATAAAGCTCGCTTTTGCATGCAAGCTCTATCCTCCCCAGTTAATTCGCTATAAATTTATCGTAATAACGTTTAAGCATTGTCGCCATTTGTTCCCTCGTGAGAGCGCCTGCTGGATTCATGTTCTGACTGCCATCGCCTCGGATAATTCCTTCGTTAACGGCCCATTCCCATGCCTCTTTATGAGATGCTCCTACTTCCCTGCTTGCTTGTAGGCTAGCTTTTTCAGCTAATAAGCTTTTTAACATCGCAATTTCTTGTTTCAGCTCATTATATTGTGACACTGTTAATCCCTCCTCAAGTCCATTTTTAATATCTAGCTGGAACTGTGCTTCTGAAATCCCCATACTTTTTAAATAGGCAAAAGGATCTTTGTGTGTGGTACCTCCTAGATTTTCCGTAATCCATCGATGTGACTTAATGCCGTTACCATTGCCATCTAAAACAGTTGGGACTCCTGCCTCTATGGCAAGCTTACGTAACAGCCAAATATACGCTGCATAATCCTTTTTAAACTGTTCCTTATTAGCTGTCCGTGCCAGCTCCACCTGGGCATAGCTATATGGATTTCCTTTTGGACCACAGCCATATTGCACACGATTCACGGGGGCTACTTGTACGATTCGTCCACCACCGCCTACCCAGTGGGATACAAAAGCATTCGCTTTATTTCTATTCATATAGGCAATCTCGTTTTCCAATGCGTTTGGACCAGTATTGCTGCTATTACCTGATTCATGCGCCACCACATATTTTATAGCCGTGAGCGCTTGATTCGGTAACCCTGACATGATCTGTTTTTCAATAACATAACTCATACTACACCACCCTTTCCTATCATTTTTTCGTGAATGACAGCTATGTTATCCATTTCTACTATTTGTGATGTTCAGGGAAAAACGATAATTAATCAGAGGTATTCCTTACGGGGCTTAACAGGTTCTTTTCTTGCATACGACTATTGCTATCATTTCACCTCTCTTTCTGAGTGTGAATGATACAAAGACATTCACTTATAGTTAATAAATGCTCCCATACCAGTGATTTCTAGTTAATTGTGCTCTTTTACTATTTTTTATATATGATTTTTTTACCCCTTCCTACTATCCAAGACATTGACAAAGATTGCTTCCTATAGTATTTTGTATCTTCTAAAATATTGAAAGTGAGGGGATGACATGTGCATATAGTAGATATATTTCAGCAATTGCCAAGCTTAGATGGTTTTACGCAAATAACCAAAGTCCTCAAAGGCTATTCTCCTGATACTAAGTATCTCGTAACTGTGGGAGAAACGCGCTTTTTTGTACGATTAGCAGATGTAGCGCATCGTGAAAAACGCAAAAATGAATTTATGTTGCTACAGGAATTAGAAAAACAGGGTGTAAAAACACATAAAGCGATTGACTATAAGGTGCTGCAAGAAGCCCATTTAACCGCAACGGTCGTTCGTTTTTTAGAAGGAATACCCGCGGATGATGTCATCCAGCAATTCACTGACTTTGAGCAATTCCATCTCGGTCTTGCTGCTGGGCAACAATTGAGAAAAATCCATCAAGTGAGTGCTCCGCCAATGCTCAATTGGGAGGCGACACAGCGCAAGAAATTCTCTGCTTATTGGAAGGCATACCAGCAAGGTTCCTATCACATACCACAGGAAGCAAAATGATGAAGCTTTATTGAGGCGCATCTGCCACTGCTAAAACATCGACCTGTGACCCTTCTCATGACTTTTATAATCTTGCCTTATTTAGTAGACGTCACAGCATCCCCTACTGCATCGGGCAAATCAATGGCTATTTTTCGGCTACTCCAGACGATACATTTTGGCAGCTTTATGCCTTATATGTGGCAATGACGGTCTTTTCCACCATTGTTTGGACACGCCAATATGACCCACGTTCTTTTGACGATGCGTTAGCAAGAATTCACTTGATATTACAGGATCATGATGACTTTTCATCAACCAAACCTTTATGGTATTCGGACGATTATATGCTCTCTAATAATGCTAATATTTTTTGACGTTCCGCTGCAAAATCCATTGTTGGCTGTTGATCACATAGTACTTCCTCTTCATGACGCTGATGAAACCACTTCGGAATGATTTCTTGACGTCTGTTAACTTGCTGTCGTGCCATCTGTTGCTTACGTGCTTGAAATCGCTGCTGCTCGATGGCTATATCTTCCATGCTTTTTATTTTTTTGCTATACCAATTTTGCAAAATCTTTTCTACATACCGCCAACGTAATACATTGTGTTCCACTGCTAGCTTCATCGCATGTATAACCATTTCCTCCGTAAAAATAGTGAGCCAATGATGAATTCTCTCACCAATATGGGCAGTTTGTGCACCAAAGCCTTGTTGCTCGTAAAAGTGATAGACAGAGGGTGCAGATTGTTTATCATCATCTATATTTTTTAGTAATTTATTATTTAGTAATTCATTATTTAGTAGTGTGGGCTTTTCCGTTTGTGGTGCTACCGTTGACGCATTTCCCGTTGACGGCATGGCAGCAAGTGCTGGAGCTTCATATACGAGAAACTCCACCTTACGAAACTTACCATCTTTTGTTCTCTCTTGAATTTTTTGAAGATAACCCGTCTGTATCAGTTCGTCTACAATTCGTGCAGTCGCTTCTCGTCCACATTTACTGCGGGTTGCTAAATCGGCAAGACTAAAAGACCAATCATCTGGTAAGGACAGCATATAAGCAAGCAGCCCCTTCGCCTTCCAGCTTAATTGATCATCATTTAAAAATCCCTTGTCCAAGACAACGAAATTCTCCTTTTTGGCTACTCTATAAATCATTATGATCCCCTCTTTCTGTCAAATTCCCTTTCTTATTATATAAAGGGAATTTTTCGAAAAAGGGACATAAAAAAAGAACATGCCACAACAGCATGTCCGAATTTTATTGATAAAGCTCTTGATAAACGATTACTTTTAACGCAGCAAGCTCTTCATCCGACAATTTTCCTTCAACCATTTGCAGTGCTTCCTCTTGTGTCATCGAGCCATCTTGCAATTTCACACGAATGTCGTTCAGCTCCGTGATCCCCACTTTTTGAATTAATACTTTAGTCGCCTCTTCTTTTGTCGTAAACGGCAATGTACTGCTGTCAACCGTTTTTGCTTCCTCCATATAGGCTTTCAACTGAGGGTCATTTTCAATGGTATTTTTGATTTCTTCCTTTTGTCCGCTGTTTTCTAATTCCGTTGACAACGTATCTACGATTTTTTCAGAGGCAAATTTTGTGCCGAAATGTAACACACCATACCCAGCTACGCCAAGGAAAATAATCATCACTACTAGAAATTTAATGAATCTCAAATTCTCACTCCTTTACTCACGTTCATCATACTATATGGAGCAGGTCGTTGAGAAATAATTCTCCCTAGAAATTATGTAAAAAAACCCCATCAATCGATGAGGTTTACTTCACATATTTCAAATACTTTCGCACAAATTCCACAATGTACAGAACTTCCTCCTCTGTCATCGTCAGAAGCTTACAAACACGTTGAAGCCTAGCAGGTGATGTTATTTGCTGGCGAACTTGATGAATATACATATATTTACATTTACGTGGATTTACTTTATCTCGTATTTGCTTGTAGCGAAGATAAGCATAACGTGCAAAGGCATTGAGCATCTCCCGCTCCTGCTCATCACGCTCTTTCTTTCTGGCAGCCTCATCAATGATGTCCGTGTCAAATGTCCGTGTACCATCTGTTAATTGCATAGTACCACCTCTCTATTACAAATGTACTCATCCACTATTAAATGCAATAAAAAAAGCCACACCTAGGGTAGATGTGACACGTTTTATGAATTTTATATGTACCGATTATTGAGAGCGCTTCCTTCTTTGATCTCGCTTCTTCAACATATAGCGCGTGATCCCAAGTGTGATTACAATTTCATTAATTAACAGGAATTGAAAACCATTTGCATGTGCATTGCGCCAATCATAAATACCCCAAATAATTAGTGTCAAAAGAACAACAGCAAGTGTGTATCTAGAAGCTTCTGGGTAATAATCTTTTTCTTCATCCATAGCACGCGACATCCTTTCTATTAGAGGTGAATAGATTCTTATTTTGATGGATAGAACTCTTTTTTCGAGCGATAGAACTACTCTGGTTGGAGCGTTCATCTAGATTGATGGATAGAATTCTAAATGTGGTGGATAAAACGCATATATTAATCGATAGAATACTTATTTTGATTGATAAAACTCTTTTTTCGATTGATAGAACTGCTCTGGTTGGATTGTTCATCTAAAATTGATGGATAGAATTTAACATGTGGTGGATAAAACGCATATATTGAGCGATAGAATACTTGTTTTGATTGATAAAACGCTTTTTTCGAGCGATAGAACTGCTCTGGTTGGATTGTTCATCTAAAATTGATGGATAGAATTTAACATGTGGTGGATAAAACGCATATATTGATCGATAGAAACCTTTTTTTGATTGATAAAACTTCTATGATTGGATTGTTCATCTAGTTTGATGGATAGAATTCAACATGTGGTGGATAGAACACATAAATCAATCGATAGAAACCTTTTTTTGAACGATAGAACTACTCTCAGTGGGGCGTTCATCCAAACTGATGGATAGAATTCAAAATGTGGTGGATAGAACTTAAAATGTAGTGGATAAAATGCATAAACTGATCGATAAAACGCTTTTTTTTGATTGATAGAACTACTCTAAGTGAATCGAACCACTATTTTGAGCGATAGAACTACTTTGAATGGAGTGTTTGTTCAGATTGATGGATGCTTCAGAGATAATAGGCGAAGATGGCTACAATAATGTTGGGTAAGGCTAATAGTGACGCGTTAGTCATCATGCGATTGCGTTCGTTTCTAGCTTCTTTTGTTTCTGTAGCGAGATTGGCTCGTATTCTATCTCCGCTCGCTATTGCTCCTGACATTACTATCGAGACAAAGATGAACACTCCGCCTAGTATCCCTGAGAGCAAATGCGCTTGCTCGGTACCCCATATGAAGATGGAACATACAACACCTAGAATCGATAATATCGTGCCAATGCCTACATACTTCATTTTCAGCCCCCCTTATTTTATTATACGGCTAATGTCTCCTATTTGTTTCAATAATTTCAAAAATTACATACATTATGTAAATGAGAGTGGCCATTCTATTACGTTTTTTTGCAGGAGGCTTTCTTCCTTTAGTACAAAGATACGCTATTTGATTGATGCTTAGTATAGTATGCTCGCCAAACGTTCATAGTAAGTATGGTGTGAAATTCACACCGAATCATACGACGGAGGGATCAATTTATGAATGGAATTCGTGAAGGTTTAATCCCTACTATCCTAGGGTCAGCTGTTACGGCTGCTGGATATGCCATGAAGCAAAAGCATGGCTCTAACAAAATGGTGGCCAATACCCTCTTTGGTTTTGGGCTAGCACACATTGTGTTAGGAGCTATTGACCTGGTAGAGCATCGTCGTTAATGAGAGAAGAGCGCTGCACGTGCTCTTCTTTTTTTGAATATTTTTCTATTCAATGATAGCATTGTCATAAAAGAAGAAGGAGTATGATTATGGCTACCATTGAAGATTTTATAGCACTTGATATACGAATTGGCACGGTTATAGAGGCAGAGGAATTGCCAAAAGCGCGTGTTCCTGCGATTAAAATGACCATTGATTTTGGTGAAGAGCTTGGCATTAAACAGTCTTCTGCACAAATTACCAAGCGTTATACACCGGCGCAAATGATTGGGAAGCAAGTAGTGGCAATTGTTAATTTTCCTCCCCGCCGTGTGGCTGGTTTTAAGTCTGAGGTATTAGTTATTGGTGGAGTGCCTGTAGAGGGCGATGTGATCCTGTTAACACCTGATCAGCAGGTACCAAATGGCACAAAAATACAGTAAAGAGCCTTTGCATTACGCAAAAGGCTCCTTTTTATAAATGGGGATCCATATTTCACTTGTAAATGTTGGGGAGGAGAAATCGGTGCTTGCATGGCGTACGATTTCAGGGCCAGCTACTTGCTCATAGCCAGATGATGGGAACCATTCGGCATAGATGCGGCCCCACATTTCCTGTAGTGTTTGCGGGAATGGTCCGACCGCTTCAAATACGGCCCACGTACACGCAGGTACATCCAACTCAGTAAAGTGGTGGGTACCTTTTTCTGTTGTGGCTACTCCAATATAATGGTCGAGTTCCCCCTTTTCGTCCATTCTCCCTTCTGAAAAGTTGGTGGAGGCTTGGATTATCCCCTTTGGTTCGATATTGGACAGCTTTTTCAGTTGCTCAATGTCCGTCATTGTCAAAGAGCGAGCCAGCTCTGTTATTGCTTGATTTTCTCCTTGAAAAACAATTGGTACTCTTTTCATGAGCCCGATAATGTGAAATGCTTCTTTTTGCTCGAGTCGGTAATTCATTTCACTACCTCCTTTAATAGTAAGTTGGAAGGTCATCCGGGGGAAGGCTTTTAAGATTTGACCACTTTGTCTCGCCTCGGATGGTGTGATGCCGTGCATTTGCTGAAAGGCTCTTGTAAAAGCATCTGCGGAGCGATAGCCATAACAAATGGCAATATCAAGGATTCTCTTAGAGGAATGCGACAGTTCTAGAGCGGCAAGTGTCAACCGCCTACGACGAATATACTCGGACAACGATACCCCTGCTAGAAAGGAAAACATTCGTTTAAAATGATAGTCCGAGCAATAAGCTATTCTTGCAGCCTCTTTTAAGTCTATTTCTTCTGTTAGATGAGCTTCAATATACGCCACTGCCTCATTTAATCTTGTTAAAGAATCCATATCCATCACCTTCCTTATCACTACCTTAACAGGCATAACAATACGACATCCGACAATTGATGCACCATTTAGTCGCCTTTCAAAAAATAATCTATCGAACAGGCAAATAACTAACTTTCGAAGCTATTTTCTCATATATATAATAGTGTAAAGCTAATTTTTTAGCCTTACACCTCCTGACTTGATACTTAGGGTCACTGCTCGCACGGTGGCCCTATCCATTGTAACCAGCAATAGCTTACATGTTAATATTTGTAAAACACCCTTATAAATAGAAGAATTCATGATGCAATGTAATTTTTAAATTTTCTGTATATGCCATTTACTACTATTATTAAATATAGCCAAGCGATCCTTTTTCAAGCATACTATGCGCTTTATTTAAGGGGGTCTTTGAATATTCAGGGGCTATGTTTGATACGTTTTAGCATCGTATGTACTGTAGTAGGATGATTTTCAATCCTAATATGAAATGACCAAGAACCTAGATTCTTGGTCATTTTTTGTTAGCGATAATTATTATGTGTTGGTTTAAATAGTGCTTCATCGGCGTTGCGCACAAGTGAGAAATGATCCACATTGTAATGGCCATGTAAAATGTCGTTATGATGTGCAATAATAGCTTCTGGTGATAAACAGTCGGAGCCGTTAGTGGAATGACCTTCTGCCACTAATGTGACATCAAAGCCATGAACGGTTGCTGTTTTTACTGCTGTATCCACACAATGCTCGGTTTTACAGCCCATCATCACTAAATGTTTAATGTCATGGGTCTGTAAATAGTCCAGTAAGCCTGTTTTGTAAAAAGCATTCGTTGCCAGTTTATCAAAGAAGACAGCTGTCGTTGGAACTTGGATCGCTGGATGTACTTGAAAGCCTTCCCCTTCGCCACCTGCCACATCTTGGTCACGAACAAAAATAATATGTGCCTGGGCTTCCGCGGCCTTCTGGATGACGGCATTGATTGTCTCCAGTAATTCGTTTTTCTGATAGACGGCTTGTTCATCCTGATTACCCTCGATTAGTTCTTGCTGTGCATCAATCACCACTAGTGCTTGCTTCAAAAGCATCTCTCCCTTATTGTTTGCTAACAATATTTTACCATTAATAGTCAGTTCGTTATACTATTTTTTAACCTTGGAAACGGTTATGCCATCCCCAATTGGGAGAAGGATGGACTCAAGCTGTGGATGATTAGCGATCGTCACATTGAATTTTTTCATGATGGCTGTATAACGCTTTGGTGTAGCCTCAGGGTCTACTACACTGCCCCCTGCAAGGACATTGTCTGTCACAATTAATGCACCAGGGTTTGCCAGCTTGATGCACGCCGTTACATAATTTTCATAATTATCCTTATCGGCATCAATAAAGAACAAATCAAAACGTCGTCCATCTGCTACTAGCTTTTCCAGACTGTTTAATGCAGGGCCCGTCAAATAGGTAACCTGCTTCTCAAAGCCTGCCTTGGCAAGATTTTTAGCAGCAAGCTGTGCATAGCTTTCATCTAACTCTAATGAAGTCAATGAACCTTCTGCATCCAATCCTCTTGCCAAACAGATGCCACTATACCCACCGAGCGCACCGATTTCTAATAAAGCCTTAGCCCCTGTAATCGATACAAGCATCGTCAGCAGTTTCCCTGAAGATGGTGACACGGAAATGGCAGGCATGCCTTTTTCTGCAATGGAGGAAATAACATTCTCTAACAGCGTATCCTGCTGATAAAATAGCGTATCAATATAGTTATTCATTTGTTTCATGCACATTTTCCTCCTGTGGACTGTCAGCTGCTTCCGTTGTTTCACCTTCCTGAATGTCAAATAACTGGCTAAATTCTTGGATGACCATGTCAATCGCTTTTAATTCCCCTATCAAAATTTGCTGAATCGATTGAAACTCAGGCTGCTCTAATTGCTGTTTAATCGTTGCTCGCTTAACATGTAGCATTTCTAAAAATGAAATGGCCTTGCCTCGTCGGAATGTTTTCGCTCCTCGCTGTGCTGTACCATCCATGCCTCTATGACGTCCTCCACGGTGATGTCCTTCTCGCATATGTTCTCTAAATCCAGAACCTCTCATTAATAAAAATCCTCCTTTTGTATACAAATGTATACATTTATTTAAACTAATTGTATACATTTGTATACGAAATGTCAATTAACATATTGCTTTGCTAGTCAGACATATGCTAGAAAATAGGCAGGTGGAAATGGAGGTCAGTTGATTGAAAAGGATTATAAAATATGTTTTGGGAATCGGTACTTTATTGATACTGTCAGGCATATTTTTGATTGGGGCACAATCTCACTATAATCAGCAGGAAATTAAGATTGCTAGTAAGCTATGTCTTGAAAATGGAGGCCAGCCAAAAATCGTACGAGATTATTTGGCATTGAATTATTCCTTTTCATGTCGAAAGGACTGAGGTTGTACAT
This sequence comes from Lysinibacillus sp. FSL K6-1151, assembly GCF_038630755.1. Lineage (NCBI taxonomy): Bacteria > Bacillati > Bacillota > Bacilli > Caryophanales > Bacillaceae > Lysinibacillus > Lysinibacillus sp. FSL K6-1151. The sequence continues at coordinate 2,040,818 of NZ_CP152040.1, read as the reverse complement.
AATGCAGGCAGTGGTATGCTAGAAATTCTAATCTATTTCTCGGGCAAATGGCTAGCGAACAAAATTACTTTTTCATATGTATAGTAGTGTAAAGCAAATCTAGCCTTTCCAAAGCTCTCCTGTTTTGAGGTCACTTTCCCCTGAAGGTGGCCTTTTTGCCATTAAAAAAGACGTCATGTAGACGCCTTTAATGTTTGATCGATATCCTCAATCAACCTATCGACTTGTTCCTTTGTGATCTTGATGACATATAATTCTGTCGTTTCGATTCCATCATGGCCTGTTAGGTGTTGAGGATATTGACAGTTATTTGATATTTCTTTGTCCATACAATCACCTCTTCAATGATATATTCGACATAAAGTATAGCAAACCTTCTATAAAAAGGAAAATATCAGTATATTTTTTCACTCATTTTGAATATTGGATTGACTGCTGGTATGAAAAGAAGTTAAAGCAATAAGTTCATTTAGACTATTTGCTTACCAAATTTCGCAATTTTTTTGAGATAGAATGTACCCATAAAAACTAGAATATTTCCATAGATTTTCAGCGTCACATTTCTAACAGGCGCCTCTTCAATCGTTGTACTGAGGAATGTAAATCCCACGACAATGATAACCATACCAATGATGGCATGAATAATTTTCATCTCTCATTCCCCTTTTTAATACGCAATACCTACCCGTGTCTTCAAAAATTCCTCGCTAAAGATTTGTTGATAGGCAAAGTCTGCAGTATCTGCTACTGAAATTTGAGTGCCACCCTCTGGTAAGAAATCACGTTCGATTCGGTAGCTCCCTGTCAAAGCCCCATCAGGTAGATAAGTAGGACAGACAATCGTCCAGTCCCTATCAGACTGCTGTAATTGTTCGAATACACGTTGGTGCTCCTGTGCGGCAAACGTGGATTTTTGTTTAGATTCAGTCGATTGATAGCGGAGAATCGTCGGTGTAACACGACTTTGTAAAATCCCTGCTGTTCCGATTGTAATGATTCTTTTCACCTGTTGTTGTGTCATCGCCCCAAGTATCAACGGTAAACTCGCCGATAATGTATCGCGACTATCTGTATTTAATGCACTGACCACCACGTCCACATTAACCATTGCCTGCTCAACATCCTGCCTATTTAAAACATTTCCTTGAATAACACGCAGCTGTTGATGATGTTGCTGTATTTTATTAGGGTCACGGACCAATATAGTGACCTCTTGCTGATCCTTTAATGCCAGCTCAACCAGATGGCTACCTACACGTCCACTCGCCCCTAATACTAAGATTTTCATTGATCTCACCTCTTTTCTTATTATAGCATGCTTTAATTTCCCTTTATATGTAAAAGGAGACACTATCCAATGTGCCTCCCTCTCAGCTCATTTAGCCTCTAGTAGCTGGACATTAACCATAAATAGAGGGATATTGTTTTTTCTGGCCAGCTCGTCGATGATGGATTGAATCTCACTTTCTGTACTTACATCAATTTCTTCGCCATTGTGTAATTGAATCGTGATGACCTGATGTTCTGGCGAGTCTATTAAATAGCCAACAGTACTATCAGGGGCGTAGCCTACCTCTCGTATCTCCTGCAACACCTTTTTCGTAAAATCTGTAGTCTGTAATTTTTGGCCAAGCTCCTCTGCATAGGGAGTTGGACTATTCGTACTGGTCGCTGTGGTTAAAGGCTGCCTTTGTACAATTAGCAATGAGATCACTACTATTAAGCACATGAAAAGAAAGAAGATTTGCAGTATTCTCTTCATACATTCACTCCATTTCTTCATGAAATTAACAGGCGGAAGTCTAGCAATCTTTTCTCCTGAAAACTGTTAGGGTTATCACAATTATCTATGGCTATCTCTCTCTTAATTTTTCAAAAAATAATTTTAAGCTGTCGCAGGGGGCAATTACCAAGAAGTATCGTTCATCCTTTCATAGATTATAAGTGTAAAGGTTAGCGCTACCATTACTAAAAAACTAACAAAAAGGGAGATTAAAAGATGCAAGATAGTAGATTTAGCCATTATATGAATTGGAATAAGAAAAAAGAAAAGTGCTGTGAACAGTATGTAAAATGTAATTGTCATTTACAGAAGAAATGTGAGCACAAAGTAGAAGAATGCAAGTGCAAGCATAAATATGACCAATATAAATGGGAACATAAACAGAATGGATGCAAGTGTTGGCAAAAAAATGAGCCATGTCAGCGGGAACAAAAGCATAAGCACTGCCATTGCAAAAAAGAGGAAAAATACTGTGATGAAGAAGATTATTACTACGAGGCGGAACATGCTAAAGATCACCACTGTAAAGGCTGTATTTGTCATCAATTAAAATGCCTGTCTACTGGTGCTTTCGTAGATGTTATTTTAGCAGGTGGCGGTAGCTTCGCGGGTATTTATTTTATCAGCTTAGATCCTAAAACTTGCTGTGCAACATTCTTTGAGGTAGCCGGTGCAGCCGCGTCACCACTCATCATTGATTGCCAACAAATTATCGCCATTAGAAGCGCCAATCTGGCGTAAATGTTCGAACGCCCTATTGGATACCAATTCATATACTATAAATCCTACCACTACTAGCAAATTTGATCTTCTGCCAGGTTATTTGACTCAAACCTGGCAGAATACATTTTTTTCTATTATGCATTCACAATCACTTTGACAATGGGCTCTAGTTTTCCTCTATTGACATCGCCAAGATAATCAACATCTACTACGACAGCTCGTGGCTCAAAACGTTGAATACATTCTATGAGGCGAGTTGTGTTCAGCTTCTTTATACGTTGGAAGGGTTTACGAGTTCCACACTTGATCGCATATTCTCGAAGCGGACAAGGGATCGTAAACGTTGATAAAATAAATGCTACATTTTGTAAAATACCTTCCACTCCCGTAGCATTTCCATTAACATTACTTAAAGCCGTTACTTGATGTGTCATACTATCAACCTTTCTTCTACGTTCATACAGTTTAATTGGCCTTGGAAAAAGAGCACTTTGTTATTTATGCGGGCAAATCAAAAATTATGAACATTTGTTTTTATGTACCCTCAGTTATTTTTATTCAAACAACCTCTTCGTTGATAGTTTGACAGACAAGCTTAGCGCGTAATGGCATAGTATACAACATACAACCAGCTAAAACAGCCATGGATGATTGCCCAAATAATCGAATGATGGACACTCCATGAAATCGTTATCGCTAAAACTGAACCAAAGCCAATGCCATTTTTTACGACCGTTTTATGCTCTACTCTTTTCACCTTCTTTGTTCTTTTCACCTCTCCATCTTGCCAGCGCAACATGTTTTCCTCCTATCGTCAATGATGTTTATGCATAAGCGAACAAGGGCATCCTGAAAGAAAGGATGTGATGTTATGACCATTTTCATGCTGGCTACCACCATTGTGATCCCGAGCCTTATGGTTTATCTACAGCTCAAATGGGCGATCTTTCGCCTGCTGTTCAACATAGTAGGAATCATCGCTGCCATACTTTTCAGCACGATTGCTGCTACTTCTATAACGCACATTATTCTTGAGGATGCGGTTTTTATGACAACGATTCATGCGGTTTTCTTAAACCCTCTTTTTCTATTGACAGGAGCGTATCTCGGCTTATACTTGATTAACCGAATCATCGATTGGACCGTTCGTGAAAAAGGCAAGCCCTCTTCCCTTCAGTAGAAATCGCAATAGACGCGCCAAGTCTGCGTTGTTGGATTGTAGAAAAAATAAAAATTGCCATGATCCACAATGTTCAATCGTGCCTTCGCATCCGAGGCAATTTGGAGGACAAATGGTGTATCCTCTCCAAAATCATAGCCACTCTGACAGAAGCTTGGGTAGCCACCGATTTTATGAAGCGGATAAAGGTCTTCTACGATATCCTCAAAATATTCTAGCTCCTCTTCACGCTCCAAGGTCAAAATATCTTCTTCTATTTGAAGCGGTATACCTCCCCCATCCCATACTGGATAGTCATTCGTAATAAGCTTTGGTTGGAGAGGAAATGCACGAATGCCATCATGCTGCCATTCACGCTTTACTAAACCTTCCAATGTCGTGTATGTTCTAATATGAAAATAAGGACTAAGATCATCCTCCATTAGATGATCCAAAAGACGTTCATCGACAAACAGTGTGACTAATTGAAAAGGCTTTAGCGCTGCTGGTACATAGGGTAGATCTTTTAAAAAGAAGGTAGCAAGCGGCTGATAGCCAGATGGTGGTTGTTCCTCCTCTGGTAAAGACCAGCCGACATAGCCAATCCAGCTTTCCAATAAATCATGTGTCGGTCGAATACCACCTGTTTGAAAAATCGTGGCCTGCTTTGCTAGTTGCGCACGAATATATTCAATTGTCATGCGCTAGCTCCTTCTGGCGACAGCAGCAGTCCGTTGTATGATCATTCACCATGCCAACTGCCTGCATAAAGGAATAGCAAATCGTGCTACCGATAAATTTAAAGCCGTCCTTCTTTAATTGCTTGCTCATACGATCACTAATTTCTGTCGTCACAGGTACATCTTTTATAGATGCCCATTCATTCATCAATGGCTGGTGATCAACAAATCCCCAAATATAGTCAGAGAATGAACCGTATTTTTCCTTGATTTGTAGATAGGCTTTAGCATTTGTCACCACACTAGCAATTTTTAATTTATTGCGCACGATTCGTGTGTCTTGCTGTAATGCCTGTAGCTTGTCCTCTGTATAATGTATAATTTTTTCCACATCGAATTGATCAAATGCCTCACGGTAGCCTTCACGCTTTTGTAAAATCGTCCACCAGCTTAGCCCTGCCTGTGCTCCCTCTAGACAAAGCATTTCAAATAAATGCTGATCATCATAGACTGGCACTCCCCACTCCTTGTCATGGTATGCCACATACAAAGGCTCATCTAACTTGACCCAATCACATCTTTTCATTTTATTCCCTCCATTTTATGTATCTCTTACTTAATGGCTGTCATACAGAGCCACCCTTTACTCGACTTTTCCGTAACATAGACTGTTTGAAAACCTGTACGTTCTAATAATTGCTTCATAGCAGCTGGTGTTTGATAAGCTTCCATATGGTAATTCATTTTATATAGCTCTGCTATAATAATAAATTTTCCTCCGTTTTTCAGCACCCGCCATACTTCCTTGACATCTTGTTCTAATGATGGCCAAAAATAATGTGTTTGAAAGGCTGTAATGGCATCAAAAAATTGATCCTCGTAAGGGATGCTTGTCACACTCGCCTCTTTAACCACTACTTTGCCACTGGCGACATGTGCTTCATTCAGCTTGATGGATTCCTTCACTGCCTGCTCAGAAATATCTATACCATAGATTATACCATTTGGATTCAAATTGGATAGATTTTGAAGCGTTTTTCCGCCCCCGCATCCAATGTCTAACACACAATCCCCATCATTGATGGCGCCTTGCCGAATGAGCCATGCATACATACCTCGATGGGCAATATTCATTATCCGTAGCATCCATGAGCCAATCCAGCCATTAGGTTTTTTCGCTTGTTCAATTAACGTTTGTAAGAGTGACATTCAGTAGATTCCCCCTTTTTCAGTACTGGTGTTAAAATAGAAAATGTAACATTAGTGGAAGCTCTTACTAGTTTGTACGTGCTAAAAATCGTTTCGTTTCATTTTTTTCCAGGGGGGGATTGTATGATCAAGCAAGCAACACAACCGGATGCTCTAGCAACAGCCACATTAGCCTTACTGCTTTGGCCCAATCATTCACTAGAGGCATTTGCCGAACAGATGGCTCAGCTCTTAAAGGAAGACAACGCCGCTATTTTTCTAGCCTATGACCAGGCTAAAGCCATTGGATTTGCTCAATGCCAATTGCGAACGGATTATGTAGAAGGTACTAACTCTAGCCCTGTAGGTTATTTAGAAGGTCTTTTCGTCATGGCAGATTATCGACAGCAAGGCTATGCAAGACAGCTTGTAGCGCACTGTGAGCAATGGGCAAAGAACAAAGGCTGTCAAGAGTTTGCTAGTGACTGTGAATGGCATAATGAAGAAAGTTTACGCGTCCATCTACAACTCGGTTTTACAGAAGCCAATCGCATTATCTGCTTCACAAAAAAATTATAAAAATGGCTGACAAAAAAATCACAGGTGCTTTGTGTAGCTCACCTGTGATTTTTCGATACTTTTTAGTTTAGATATGTATTGTTGGAAATATTTCGTTCGCGCTCATCTATGATTAAATGGATCATTAATGCGAGTTGTTGTTCGATTCGCATATTGTTTAAATGTAAGATATCAGCAATCACATTCTTTTGCTTTTCTGCTAACTCAACCCCCTCTAGCAGCAACATAATTTCTTCTTTTGTCAGCCCAAACATACACATATCACCCCAATATCTCTGTCATTTTATTATTGTAAAATCATTACACACATTTCTCAAATAACGTATAATTATCTTATCACATGAACCATTTTTACTAATTATAGGATAAAACATCGTAAATAATCAATCTCTTATCGATTATTACTTAATAATTTTTTTACATTTTATTTATACTTTATTATTTTTATCATAACTTTTACAAGGAATTGTATAGCTTTTCCATTAAAATATTCAAAATATTACAGAAATCGCAGGATGACATCTATTCTATTATAAAAATAATCATGCATTTTGTCGAATTATCGTGTTCTTTTGCACAAACTCAAGGTTTTTCAACTGTGCAAACATATTCCTTTACCCACTTTTCACATGAATAAAACCTATTTTCTCCATTCCATAAAAAAAGTAATTTCAAAATTGAAACTACTTATCTTATTTGTATAATCGGCTTTTATATTATTTTTTTAATATCATGTTTCGGGATTTCTATCTTATGGTCTTTCATCACCTGCATACCCTCAATTGAGGAAACCTTGGACGCTGCATCCTTTTGCCATGTCCCTGTATGAACTTGCCCTTGCACAAATAATTGACTATTTTCCTGGACCACAGCTGGAGCCTTTACTGCATGAATATCCGTATGACGTATCTCCATTAATGATTTATTGGACAATGCTAAAAATGGTCGGGCTGCCTCATCCACCGTACAATGTTCAATACGTCCCATTGATTGATCTGACCAAATCATGGCATAAGGACTTTCTTGACCGTCTTTAAAATAGCTATGGGCTACTTCAAAAATGGCATCAATACAAGTAATGCCATTTCCTTGCATTTGTTCAAAGGTACAATACTGTGTAAACAAACGGGCATTGTTTATATAGATGTGATGGCTTTGCAGCTCTCGAATCATTGTATGTTGCATCATAATCTTGGCATGATCATTGCCATAAATACCACCCGATTGTCCAAATTGAATGGTAGATTGACGAAGCTGAAGTCCACTGGCATCCACAATGATATGGAATTGCTGATGATTTTGAATTTGACATTCCGTCAACGAAACATCTGCTTCGTCGACAATCGCTACACCCACAGCCATGCCATTTCGGATGTGGCATTTACGAAATTCTACCTGGCTATTTTCAATCAGAATCTGTGCCTTCACATGTCGATAAAATTGACAATCATATAACTTCGCTTCCGTTTTTTCACCAAGGTAAAGACCGTGACCTTGCCCATCTGAAAAGATTGAATCGGCGATCATTAGCTCACTGCGGTGGACAACCATATTCGTATCGAGATGCTCTTTTATTTCACAGCCATCCATCCGCAAAGTCGTGCCATCAAATAGCTGAATTCCTACCCCTTGCCCCTGATGAACCAGACAATTCGTCATAGCCATTTCACTCGCTGCTGCAATAATTTGTGCCTTGGCATGCCCATGAATCTCACAGTCCTCCAGCACCAGCTTCACATGACGAATGGCAAAAATACCATGCTTTTTCCCCTCCAGCAGCAGACAATTCGTCAACGTCAGCTCACAATTTTGGGCAATGATTTGGGCCTTCACATGATGCTCAAATGTCGTGTCAACGAGGATCACACTTGAACCATTTGCCACCCGTAGCCCAAAATGATTTAGCGATGTCGCCAGCACAGCACAATTTTTCATCAGCAAACTACCATAGCTCACCATCATCTGTGTCCGAATCAATTGCTCCTCAATAATACAGTTTTCTAACTGTAAATCCCCTTTGATATATAGCCCCTGCCCTTGCCGAAACCGTAAATTCCGCATATCCACATGGGTTTGATAGCGAATAAAAACGCCACCCTTGATGGTCACATTCCCAACCCCATACAACGTCAGCCGCTTGGAAATATCCAAGCTCTCCTCATAAATCCCATCCCGAATCTCAATCATATCGCCAGGCATTGCCTCTTCAATTGCCTGCCCGATACTTTGATACCGATGCATAATACTCCTCTTCACCACAAGTACAGCCATTTGCACACTCCTTAGCCTAAAAAATGATCGTACCCTATTTATATACCGAACATGCTTAGGGTTATTCAATTTTGTGCAAAATTGCTGCAATATGCATGCATTCACATGAAAGGTTTGACATTTTAATGAATGTGTACGGTTTTGGGGAATAAAAAATGAACAGCGATTGTAGGCGCTGTTCATTTTTATAGGGTAAGGATATTTTAGTTTTAATAACTAATCAACTTCTATAGACCTTCAATTTTATTCCACTTAGTTAGTGTAAAACGTTTACAGGCAAACGGCTACACCGAGCAAATTCGTGATTTATATTCCACTTAGTTAATGTAAAACGGGCACATCAAACCACGAATCTAGTACAAATACAGGATTTATATTCCACTTAGTTAATGTAAAACGACCAACAATCGGTAGATCTAACGTGTAGTCTTGAACATTTATATTCCACTTAGTTAATGTAAAACATCGAATTAGCGATTTGCTGTGCTTTTGAAATTAAATTTATATTCCACTTAGTTAATGTAAAACAAACATAAAGAAATTTTGCAAATCAGATAGTTGTTATTTATATTCCACTTAGTTAATGTAAAACAGTTTTGTTTGGTGTAGTTAGTGATCCTACAACAACATTTATATTCCACTTAGTTAATGTAAAACCTTTCTCAAAGCCATATTTATTTCGTTTTTTCTTTATTTATATTCCACTTAGTTAATGTAAAACTTCCCTTCTCGTTCAACTGACTTAGGAACATAATCATTTATATTCCACTTAGTTAATGTAAAACGGGCGGCAGCACCAACAGGCTACCAGGAGAGCAAATTTATATTCCACTTAGTTAATGTAAAACGTGAAAAAAATGCCACAATGTTACACAGCAAAAAAATTTATATTCCACTTAGTTAATGTAAAACTATCTTGCAAGGTAGTCTCATCCATACTACGTCCTAATTTATATTCCACTTAGTTAATGTAAAACCAGTACAACAGCATTATCAAGGAGATTTTAGCTAAATTTATATTCCACTTAGTTAATGTAAAACGGTAATCCTAATGTCGGGTGCTCATTTTTGACATCGATTTATATTCCACTTAGTTAATGTAAAACAATGTCCTTGAAGCTGATACCACACTCTAGGAGTAGATTTATATTCCACTTAGTTAATGTAAAACGTCGTACTTACGATTTACCAGACATCGAGATTAGCTATTTATATTCCACTTAGTTAATGTAAAACTCCTTGTGTGACAATAAACACGTCATTTTCCAACATATTTATATTCCACTTAGTTAATGTAAAACCTTTTTACTCCACCTTGTCATATTAACGATTTTAAATTTATATTCCACTTAGTTAATGTAAAACCCTCCTTTATCATACTCAAAAAAGCCTTATTTTTCAACGCTTTAACAGGTTGTGCGTTGTGATCAATATGGTATATTTGCAGTCAATCTGTAATTCAAAAATTTGTCTTTGCAATCAAAGTGCCTTAAAGCTAGATATGATATGCTTGGAAGGGATATTATGTTGTAAAATGGTTCACTGCAATCTACAAAAAAGAGAGAATTTGTTGTATTGAAATTGGATGAAGCACCTTGAATGCAATCGATTCTCTCTTTATTTGACCAATCATTTGATAATATAATAGTTGACTATAGAAACATGCTCTCAAAATCTTTCTCGACCCCATACACAGTTTTTTTCATGTTTTTTGGATTGGCAATTCGGTAAACATAAATCGAATCAATATTCGGATTAGCCTTTGTTGCTAATTCAGCTAGGCATTGTTTTAAAAGTCCTTCTGTAATTTCTCCTTCAAATAAGGAGTTTTGTGTCCACGTTAAATATTTTTTCAATACTTTATGGACTTTCCCTACTCGTTTTACATCCACATCATACGCAATCAGCACATACATGTTACCACCACGCTTTCAATGCTTTATAATCTTCATCACCAATCAGATGTTTAATTAATTTATAACATTCTAGACGAATTAAAAATCGGTAAGAGGTTTGTCTGTTTAATTTTCGATGTTTAATGGTTGTGCTCATTCGTTTTTCGAACTCAGCAATAAAAATTTTACGTCCTGTTTCGTTTAATAAGCAAATATGTTCTTCGATATATTCAAAATGTTCCGCACGAATCATCTTTTTGTTAATTAACATAAAAATTAAATTATCCATTAACAACGGCTTGAAGATTTCTGCAATAATCCAGTGATAGGGAAAATCTTCGTGAGCCTGGTTCATGTAAATAACTAATTGTTGGGTTTAATTGCGTTTTGTACATTTCAGATAATACAGCTGTATACATTAAACTATTGCCAAATGAAATAAGTGCATTAATTGGATTTGTAGGCGGACGCTTTTCCCTCTTTGAAAATTGAAAATCAGGATTTTTAATAATTGCATTAAAGCATTGATAGTAAGTAAAGCGAATTTTCCCCTCAATGCCCATTAAGGTTCGTATATCCGTAGCATCTGCAACTTGTTTCTTTAGTTGCGTTATTTCATCGATGAATGGCTCTACCTCATCTTTGTAGCGACGAATATTGCGTAACATATGATGAATAGCACTATAGACAAATTGTTGTGCAATATACAACCTTTTATTCAAATCAAGTACATGAGCTGCTTGCTGGACATCAACAAAGCCCGCCACTTTTTTTCGTCTAGGTGTGTAACTACCTGAATAGTAGCCGTAGTAATTATAAAAATGGATATTCACATCTTTTTGATTCATCAAATTAAAAAAAGAGGTGTTAAAGTCCATTTCCGCAAATACATGTAGATTTTCTGTATTTTCTATTGGTAATGTTTTTTTCGTACCATCTTCGAATACTAAATAAATAGTAGAATCTTTTCTTTGGATCCTTCCGTTATTAAATAAATATACATTTCTCATTCCTCTTCACCTACCCAGCAAAATGAATAGTAAGCACATTTTGTACAATATCTTAATTTTTTCTTCTTAGGAGGCTTGTCTAGCTGAATAATTTGTTGGATTTGGGCTAACCATTTAGGGATGGCCTCTCTATCCTCTTCCGTTAATTCAATTTCATCAACACGTTTTTCTTTTGGATAATGTATTTTGCCTTTTCGATATATCCCCATTTGCTCAAGTACGAATAAATAATATAGAATCTGCGCCTTATCACCCTGTCCCATTTTACTACTAGATTTCACTTCTCCTACATAATGCTTGTCCATCATATCAATGCGAATTAAATTTTCTATCAAAACTTCTTTTGACTTTTGGCGTTGATAGGACGTATCGTGCAATACTTTCCCTTGTTGTACGTTATCGTCCTCATCCTCAAAGCCAAGTTGATGTGAATGTAACCATAGCTTGCGCTCGCATACTTTCAAATATTGGACTTGCAAACCGGTTGCCTTTAAATCGTCCCATTGCATATGCTTTCACCCCTTGTATGGTATTTTCCATAATTAATGAAAGAAGGCATCTACATCATTTGCAAAAATTAAGCCGAATTCCTCTGTATATTGATAGGTCACAACTGGATATTCTGTATAGCGATCAACTCTAATTGTTGAAGTAACCTCTCCATTTTTTCGTTTTCTTGCATTATCATATGCCCAAGTTGCGATAGGCACTGTAAATTTTTGCAATTCAATTAACAAATTAATCTTCGTCTGCCATGCTAATCTTTTAGATAATTCATTCTTTATATTCTCTATTTCGAATTCATTTTCCCTATAAATGCCATATGGTATCACCAATTGATTTTGAATATCTCTTAAAGTTGGCTTATTCTCCTTTTGATAAGGTAATAAATCCTCATACCAAGCTAATGTTTCATCGAATGTTTGAATATATTCGCACTCTGCTCCTAAAGCTTCTCTACTATACACTTGCTCCACAATCTCCATTTTAATTTTCTCATCCATTAGCTGATTGTTATATTGCAGTAGCACTTCCTTGGATTTAGAAAAAATTGTAAAATCAACAACAGATTTTTTGTTGTTTGCAATACCTGATGGCAATGGATCGCCTGTAAAAACGTAAATATTCGGTATGTTTTTTACATAATCTCGCGTTCGATAAATACGCCCCATCCGTTGAAATAAACCTGATGCCTCCGAAAGCTCAGTAAATAAAATATCAAAATCAATATCAACGCTTGCCTCTACTAACTGTGTTGTAATCCATATTCCCGTTTTTAGGCAATCTTTGTTTCCTAATGCTAAAATCGCATCTTCCTTTTCTTGACGGTGCTTGCTAATAAAACGGCTGTGCAAAAGAGAAGCCTTAATCCCTGTTTCTTCAAATTCTTTATATAATTGCTGTGCTTTCGTCACCGTATTTACAATGATTAATACCTTTTGTTCCAGTGGATGCTTTAAAATTTCTTCTAGCGTTAAATCCTTTTCAACGATTTGCATAAAATGACGCTGAATCGGCTGATTATTGCCATTGAATTTTAAAAATGGGTCTTCTCGTTTTTCAAACGGCACTTCCAATCGTTTTAACGCTTCTATGAAAAGTGGTGGTAATGTGGCAGTCATAATTAAAAACTTACCGCCTATATCCGTAATATGCTTCAACCCTAATACGATAAAGGCAGCTAATCTTGCGCTGTACATTTGAATTTCATCAATGATAATTTTGCTATAGGCTAATGTGGCAAGTTTCATTTCAAAGCCTGGATATAACCCGACAAAATCAATAATTTGATCGATCGTTGTTACTGTAAGCGGCATAGATAGATTTTTCGCATGTGTGATCGTTATTAAATCAAGGTCTTGCTCATCCACACGTTTGACATATTCAGCATGCATATCACTATGAAGTAATCCTGTATTCTGCTTGTTGCAGCCAATTTCATTAATTAATCGGTCATAAATCGCATTGATGGACACTTTTAATGGCAATGTAAAAATGCCTTTGTCATCACCCAGCCACCAAAGTGCAGCTTCTGTTTTCCCAATACCTGTTGACGCAATGACTACATGATTATCTTGTTGTCGAGCATATAGATAGTCTTGTAACTTATTCCGAGCGCGATTTTTATCACTAAAATATCTTTCCATCTTTTGTGGCAAATCATCAGGAGGAATTTCAACTTCATAATTTCCACTTGCTGCATAATCCAACTTATTTAATAAGCCCTTTATTCGGACGAATCGATAAAGATGCTCACGGTTTCTAAGAAATTTTCGATCGGTAAATTTTCGATAATCAAATTTAGGTTCCTCACGAATATTAAAATCACCATTTAATAGTGGCACATATTTTTGTAAATCCTTTTTAATCTCATCACCACTCTCGTACATATTTTGCTCTGCCCGTTCGTGGTGATAATAAACAGCTAAAATTAATATCTTAGCATCCTCTTTACCATATTGGGTGATTAGATTTTTAATCGGCATAAATGCACAACTTAAGTAATTGTGAGGAATTTCATCTATTTCAGGAAATAAATCAACTATATGCTCTTCCATTGTGCGTACTTTATTCTGAAATTTGGTATTTGCCTTCCCTAAATCGTGGTACTTCACCGCTTGTAATAAAATGTCCCAATCTTTCTTTGACAAGGCATTTGGATAAATTTCACGAAATGTTTCCCATCTATTAATTAAATGGTTCGTATGCTCAATAATCGTTTGTGCGGCGGATGTTTTTGTTGCAGATTTTGCTAGTAGCTTTTCAAACATCTACTAACCTCCTTATAAAAAAAAGAATGGAGAACATTCCCCACTCTTATACTAAAAATACGGTATAGCCATCTTTATCGAAAAGCACTTTTTCATATGCAGCAAGATAGTTAGTCGAAGAAGCTGGTACATGGGAAACAACCACTTTTTCCCACTGACGAATGTGCTTTCCTTTAGCAATTTCTAATAATTTATAAGTTTTATTTAAACGATAGGATGTACCGACTTTTCCATAAATATCACTCTTGGTCATCGATTGCGGAATAAAAATATCAAAATTAACTTCCTTGTCTTCTTCCATTTCTTGAATCTCTATTTCTACTTCCTTCACCACATTAATCTGTAATAAATCCTCGCGTCTACCAAGTGATAAATATTCAGCAGGTGATTTTAGTGCGTCGATAATGATTGGAATGTATTGCTTGTCCTCTGGTACAATATGCAATACTAGTTCGACATCTACTAATAGCTCTGTTGTGGAAACACCCCGTATAATCCCATGTGCTTTTCCATCTGATAACTCCACTTTCAACTGATGGCGGCCTTGCTCATACGAACTACCAGCAAACTCATAGCGCGTCCATAAATCATTGACCTTTGCATGATATTTCCCCTGAATACTCACCTGCATTGGCACATAACTTGTAAAGCCACATGCCGCATGCACCATGCCAATAACAGTCGAGTACGGGGGCAGTGGATATGATTCCTTTAATTGAAAACTCGTAGGCTTTTTGTAGTTCACTAGGTTCTGATAAGCCTCAATCCGAATCCCCTTCATATGTTCACCTGCTTACTTATAATAGTCTGATACAGCCTGCTCTAACTGCGCGAAGAAGTCTGCCATTGGTTTGGCTTGTAAACTTTGCTCAATTTCCTCGTCGTTAGCTAATAATCCTTTGACTAAGCCAACATGTGTATGTTGTTGAATATGTGAATCCAATGCTAAAATTCCCTCAACCGTTGCAACGGCAAGCTTATTATTTTGAAGCTTTAACCGATTTTCGAAAAATGGATTTTTTAAATCATAGACACCACCGATCGCAAAAATTGGCGCTAAATTCTCTCGACGCCCTTTTATATCGCGATATAAAAATTTTAATGTACGTAATAAAGAAATAACACGCTCAGCACGTTTCTCTAATGGAATTTCGATTTGATCGTTTGTATCAATCCCAATCTTATCTAAATCCACCGTCAGTGTGTAAGCATAAAAGGATTTATGAATTTCACTTTGTGCAATATTTCCACCTCTTAATTCCTCATTAGCCGTTGCACTTTTATGGCGGTCAAACAACCCTTTATTCGTTAAAAATTCTAAATCTGTATTATAACTTTCCAATGCGACAGCATTGGATAAGCGTACCACGGCAGCACGAGTTTTCGTTGGCTTTACCGTTTTCATATAGCCGAACAAATCAATTTCAGGATAATCTGCGATTGTTGCCTCTGGGTGAAATTGAATAACGGAGCCATCCATACCCAATGGCGTATGATTGATATCCATTTGATCGACAATGTTATAACGCAATGCTTGACGTGAAATATACGTATACACTTCATGATCTCCGCGGGAAATTTTTTTCAAAGAAGCAACGTTCCCAACACCCTCACCATAGTTGGCACTTTCTGCTTCAACTATCATACTGACTGTTAATCCTTTTTTATTCATTTACTTGCTCCTCCTTTGCCATATCCTCTTTTTCGAAATCTTTTCCATTTAATCCTATTAAAAATGCGTAGCCAATTGTTTGGAATTTTTCAATATCACTTAGTGTTGTTGTGAAAAATATGGGTATACCTAATTTTTCATGGCGTTTGTAGCTATACGCCTGTACAATTGTTTCCATAAATTTATTAGGATTTTTTACTTTTAACGCATTTAACAAACGGTGCGAAATAGCATTTAATTTTGTTTCTTGACCTCGATATACTTTTCTTAATTCGTAGCCGCTAATCCGAATACTTCTTAACTCTTTATCTGTCATATAATGTGAACCTCCCTTTAACCCATGATTTGAAATTTTCAGAATTTTGTAGATAGAAAAAGTATCCGCATATTTATCATCGATTACTAAACGTATTAAACGATAGAGTAAATCACTAAAACGCTGTCCATTATAAAAACGTCGAATAACTTCTTGATAGAGGCTTATATAGTCTCCTTTTTCCTTAACAAATTTCCCCGTCAAGTAATGGAAGTCATTCCGGCTATCATATAGCTGCTGTGCTTTGTCACAGGATAACATATTGAATGTATAAGGTCTGGATTCATTATTTTTGTCATATTTAACAATCTGGATATTATCAATTTCTACATTCTTCTTGTTTTCTGCGTGTTGATACATTTCATTGATAATTTTTGAATAGGCCATTTCCTCCAGCTTATCGCGTGTGTATTCTTCTCCTCTATCATTGCGCAACTGGATTTTATTGTAAGCTAATAACTCGACAATGGATTGATTGCTATTGATAAAGAGACCTATCCCATTTTTCAATGTGAAACCTAATGGTAGACAACTATACACAATATTACAGATTGGACAAATAAATAAATTGCGCTGATGATTCCAATAATGTGAGGACTTTCTTGCCCCATCAACCCCTAAATTTTGTACCCAAGTAAGATCAAATGCCTCTGAGATAGACTTCATTTTATTGTCACAGCACGCACATGCTAATTTATTTTTTTCGTACTTTTTTTCATCTTTCTTTGACGTTAGAAAATCTTGAGCAGGTTTGATGAAGTAATTAAAATATTCATCATAGAGATCCTTTTTACTCGCATTGCTATTTAGAAAGGAAACATTGGACCAAAAACTTTGAATAACTTGATATGTAAGGACACGTGGGATGATAAATCGCTTTGCATCCTTATGCTTTAAATGCTCGACAATTTGTAGTAATGCGTCCACAGCATCTACAATTTGCGGCTGTATTTGTTCCAAGGTTTCTTTTTTCCTCTGTGTTACCTTTTTTAAACTTTTCGCAGCCTCTAAAAAATCAAATGGAATCGCAGACAGAAATGGATAGACATTCTTATAACTATTCGATGACAACCAGTACTTCACTTTTTCAATATGGGCATTGAGCCGTTCTAATTTTTTTTCATCTCCAATGTCAGTTTTCGCTCTTAATAAAAATTCAACAATATTAGGATTAGTCATTTTATAGTAATTTGTTTCATGTCCATATTGAGCAGATAAATAGGCAAAATAATGTTCTTCAAAGTTCGCTAAATTGCTTTCTGGAAAACTAATAGTCTGATGATCGCTCTTACTATACTCTAGTTTTGCATAGTCAAATACACGGCAAAGTCCCAAAATACTTGCATTGTAAATTGTTTCATCTAACTGTAGTTCAATCATTCACTTCACCTCCTATTCATTCACCATTTCAATACAGCCTAGCATTTGTGATCTTCTAAAACCAATACCCGTCTGCGTTAATAAAGCTAAATCTTCTGGATGTCCTCCTAGTACAAAACTTCCCTCAAAACCATTCAAATAAAGAATTCCTTTTTCATTTAAATTTTTAAACTTGTCATGCTTTAACTGCACAACTTTTTTATGCATCATGACTGGTGTAAAAACAAGTGGCTGATGTAATGTTCGCCCAGCAACAGATTTTAGGCATTCATTCGCCGCATAATTCAATTCCTTCTCGTAATTAGGATCATCAATATTTAAATATTGATTGTTTTTATCTTTAATAATGATGGTGCTGTTTGTTTTAAATAGAGCTTGAGATTTTGTAGGCAATTTTTCAGATAAAAATTTAACATGCTTAATGTGTACGGTGTATGACTTATATTGCATTTGCTGATGCTCAAGTAAGCCATTATAAAGTGTTATCATAAAATTTATATCAGAAGAAGAAATGGTCATACGAATGTCTTGATGGATGATAAATTCATCACCTTCTAGCGTATAACCATTTAAATAAATCGCTCCTGTGAAAGGACGCATCGCCTTGTTAGCTTGATGTTCCTCAAAGCTATACAAACTTTCCTTTAATTCTGGATTGAACGAAGATAGTCCAGCTTTAACTATACTTCCTGCTAAAAAGTGATAATGCTTAGGTATTTTCTCCGCTTCAACAATGATTTGCAATCTCATTTTGTTCACCTCCCTTTTTTTCGCAGCTCAATACTAGATACCGTAAATTTTAGGTGGTTTATCCAAAAATAAACTTATTTTTATACTAATCTATTTTTCGCTACTTATCAACAATTTTTGACAATTAAATAGGGCTAATGTTTATCTTTTGAGTTTATGTCTATTTATTTCCTTGGCTACTTTTGATAAGGTAGAAAAATCTTATTTAACTAAGTAGAATGCAAATATATAGTTTCAAATATTATTTAATTTGTTTGAAACTATATCATTTTATATTGACTAGGTGAAAATTCACTTACCTCAAATCTTAACTTTCTTTTAAAAAGACCGCAAAAGAGCCTACTTGAGACTAATTCGAGTAGGTTTTTTACTTAGCTGATTAAGATTAGTGATTCTAACTAAACTTCATTTAACTTCCTGTTCCCTCTTCAACTACATCTAATAAAAAACTCACAGTAACTAGTAGCAACCAAGAGCCTATATCCCTCCCCAAATATGAAATTCACATTGAAGGGTAAAAGCACTAAGTATACGCCGATTTCTCATGATGGGGAGGTAACACGAGTAAGGCAAATTTATAAAGCATGAAAATATTTAACGTAGATACAAAACTCCCTATGAGCATGTGCTCGTCATGAACTATTACTTGAATGGAACGGATTCTCCCCTCTTTATATAAAATTGCAGTGAATCATTTTACAACATTAAATCCCTTCAAAGCTTACCATGCCTAGCGTTGAGGCACTTGAATGACAAAGGAAAATTTCTGGACTACCGATTGACTGCAAAAAATGATATTGGTCGCAACATACAACCCGATAAAGCGTTGAAAAATAAGGTTTTTTTGATTATGATTAAGGTGGGGTTTTTCATTAACTAAGTGGAATTTAAATGGTATTTCATCAGCTGGAGCACTCCGGGTATTTCGTTTTTCATTAACTAAGTGGAATTTAAATCTGTACAAGACTTATGTACAAACGTATCGAACTCAGTTTTTCATTAACTAAGTGGAATTTAAATGGTATTTCATCAGCTGGAGCACTCCTGGTATTTCAGTTTTTCATTAACTAAGTGGAATTTAAATCAAAGTTGTCTGGGCGTAGCTCCGTATGCTCCCACGTTTTTCATTAACTAAGTGGAATTTAAATCCTATTCAGGTATTTGGTCTAAGAAATGATTCTCAAGTTTTTCATTAACTAAGTGGAATTTAAATAAAACAACATTGAATTTATCAGCACCACCACAGTAAGTTTTTCATTAACTAAGTGGAATTTAAATTTTCTAACAACACAGTTACTTCATCTACAAATTTTTGGTTTTTCATTAACTAAGTGGAATTTAAATACGAGAATAAACATTTCCTTTCACATCAACGTAATAAGTTTTTCATTAACTAAGTGGAATTTAAATTAAAGAAAGTGAGTGCTGAGGACGATGTACAAACCGTTTTTCATTAACTAAGTGGAATTTAAATAATACATATTGGGGTGGTACATACTACAGTTTTAAGGTTTTTCATTAACTAAGTGGAATTTAAATATTGATATGGCAGGTGGTAATACATTGGCGAATTATGTTTTTCATTAACTAAGTGGAATTTAAATAGAGGATACCAGGGCTTTTTTATCCTTTCGAGTCCTTGTTTTTCATTAACTAAGTGGAATTTAAATTGATGGGACGAGTTGCAAGTAGCTTAGGAGTGCTACGTTTTTCATTAACTAAGTGGAATTTAAATTAAGAACGGCTTCATATTGTTGCCAGCGACCATCATGTTTTTCATTAACTAAGTGGAATTTAAATTAATGAAGCAAAAAGGCGTAATTGACGAGCAATATCGTTTTTCATTAACTAAGTGGAATTTAAATTAACACGTTTGCGGTTTACGTCTAATCCCGTTCCCCGTTTTTCATTAACTAAGTGGAATTTAAATCTTGCTCAATTTGATTCATTGAAGATGCTGCATTAGTTTTTCATTAACTAAGTGGAATTTAAATCAGTAATTCTTCGAAAGATGCTTGGAACTCTGTTTCGTTTTTCATTAACTAAGTGGAATTTAAATAGAATTATCAGGTGTCGTTGCAGGATTAGCAGCAGGGGTTTTCATTAACTAAGTGGAATTTAAATATTGATTCACTGGACTGCATAATATCTAAAGAAGCGGGTTTTCATTAACTAAGTGGAATTTAAATGTCATCGCATCTGTTCATGCATTTGATACTGAGGCGTTTTTCATTAACTAAGTGGAATTTAAATTGATCCATTCGTGATCATTGGTATCCAATGCGAAATCGTTTTTCATTAACTAAGTGGAATTTAAATTGTTTACGTCTTCATAATCGATAGATACTTTAGCTTCGTTTTTCATTAACTAAGTGGAATTTAAATTCTGCATAACATTTCTTTATGACGCTGTGTCGTAAGTTTTTCATTAACTAAGTGGAATTTAAATGTAATAGTCAGAGAACGTTCATCCAAGGGAACATCCGTTTTTCATTAACTAAGTGGAATTTAAATTGATGAAGTCTTTCGCTTCACCATATGAGTCGCCTGTTTTTCATTAACTAAGTGGAATTTAAATGGTATTTCATCAGCTGGAGCACTCCTGGTATTTCATGTTTTTCATTAACTAAGTGGAATTTAAATATTTTTTAATAATATTTCATGTCAACATCATCATCATCGTTTTTCATTAACTAAGTGGAATTTAAATCTTGAAACAGTCGAATAGAAAGTCCATGAGTGACCGGTTTTTCATTAACTAAGTGGAATTTAAATTTTGAACTTTCTAGACTCCACGGTTATCTTACAAAGGTTTTTCATTAACTAAGTGGAATTTAAATCATTTCCATCCTGATTTATTTCATCAACATCTTTATAGTTTTTCATTAACTAAGTGGAATTTAAATAGTAATTAAAGCGTTTATTATTTAGGCGTTGCAATGCGTTTTTCATTAACTAAGTGGAATTTAAATCAGCTAGCATACCTTCAGTTAGAACTACTAAATCTTGTTTTTCATTAACTAAGTGGAATTTAAATCAATATCCACAGTGCCCGTTAATGCTATCGCTCAACGTTTTTCATTAACTAAGTGGAATTTAAAGAAAACAGTATTCTGAAAGTGAAGCAACACAGTTAGAGTTTTTCATTAACTAAGTGGAATTTAAAGTTTGGTACTTCTGTTTTTCTTTAACTACGAACATAGGTTTTTCATTAACTAAGTGGAATTTAAAGGAAACAAAAGCAGATATAGAAATATGGAAGTCTTTGTTTTTCATTAACTAAGTGGAATTTAAAGTCCTCTTTAGAACGTGGATAGTAATCGTATTTTGCCGTTTTTCATTAACTAAGTGGAATTTAAAGACGACAGCGCAACACGTTAATTGACTGATGAAAAGTGTTTTTCATTAACTAAGTGGAATTTAAAGATACTTTGCCAAGCTAAACGCTGCGTTTCAACATCAGTTTTTCATTAACTAAGTGGAATTTAAAGTTCATGACTTGCTTCTGGATACGCACTTTTACCATCGGTTTTTCATTAACTAAGTGGAATTTAAAGAGAAAAATTTGTTGTGTTAATGTTAAACACTAAAAAGTTTTTCATTAACTAAGTGGAATTTAAAGATGTAAAAACCGCGATTGTCACCGATGTTAGTTGTAGCGTTTTTCATTAACTAAGTGGAATTTAAATATGAGAATGTTTTAGATTAGCATTGATGATAACCGGTTTTTCATTAACTAAGTGGATTTTAAATTAGGCTGTCCCAGATGAATAACCTGCTAAACGGAAAGTTTTTCATTAACTAAGTGGAATTTAAATCAAGGATTTGAAAATGATAACAGGGCATGGCAAAAAGGTTTTTCATTAACTAAGTGGATTTTAAATATGGATATTGTGCGAAGTGCTATAGTACGAGCTTCGTTTTTCATTAACTAAGTGGATTTTAAATAAAGAAACGAGTCTTTTCTTTAAATATTTGAATCACAGTTTTTCATTAACTAAGTGGGTTTTAAATCAGAATAGGATAGGAAGATATTGTCCAACTGACGACATTTTTTATTACCTAAGCGGAATTTAAATCCTTAAAATTTTTTAAATCCTTAAAATTTATTGTATAAATAAAATTCCCTGTAAAAAAAACCAACAATAACCGAATTTCCTCGATCATTGCTGGTTCTTAAAATTTGCTTTATTTTTTTCGTTTCACAAAAACAAAGGCGAAAATAGCTGCTAGCACGACTAGGATGGCAATCATCCATACTGTATTTGAGTTGGATGTTGTGTCATCTGCTGCGGCTGTTTGTTGTTCTTTTGGCGTGGCATTCGCTGACTGCACTTCTTTGGCGTCCTCTTTTGCTACTTGTGCGGAGCTAATTTGCACATATTGTAGAGTAGCTTCATTCGAGGCTGCTGCTTCGTGTTCATGGCTGTCGCCGTGCCCTTCGGCATGATCCCCGTGACTTTCTTCTTGACCACCGTCATGACCATGATGATGATCTCCTGCTGTTGTGAAAATAGAGCGTTCCAGTTGTTGACCTACCCAGCTTTTGGCATCTGTTGAATCAGCAAAGATGCGCGGGTGTCCTGACAGCATGTATGTTTTACCACCAATGATGAGCCCTGTTTCGTCACCTGTTACGACATCTTCAATAGTACCTGTTGGTCCTTCTGCAAAGCCGCCCATTTGAATAAGCGTATGACCACCCATATCAAATGTTAGGTTCTCTGTTAAGAACGCAATGTACTCCTCTTTTGTCATGGTTGCATCTGGATTCGCTAGTTCTAGTTTATGATGAAAAAGGGCAGTATTAATTTCTTTGTACGTAAGGTCCCCCTCTAAGGAAGAAACGTAATCCTCTTTTTGTGCTGCTTGTGCTAGCTCATCTACAGTCGATCCTGCTAGGCCAAAGAAGCCACCTACCCAGCCTGCAAAATCCTTGCGTGATAAGTTGTCTGTTGGGTTTAAGGCCATATCTTTGCCATTGTACCCAAGAAGCCCAATACTGTGTAATACCATAATGTCCTGAATATTGGAGGCTGTTTCAGGGACATCTGTGAATAGTGTACTTTTATCCATCGTATGGGCATAGGCAACTGGTGCCATGAATAAAGTACTCATTAATAATAAAAGTAAATATTTTCTCAAAATGATTCCACCTTCCAATGCAATAGTATACAGCGTAAATGTGTTGGAAGTTTGAAATCAAGCGCAATTTTCTATAGTTTGAAGCGACGAATGAGGCCATTTAATTGTTCGGCCATTTCTGCTAAATGCTCGGCACTATGTTTCATTTCCTCCATAGAGCTTGCAGCCTGTTCAATGGTCGCCGATGTTTCCTGAATACCTGCCGCTGACTGTTCAGAGACAGCCGCAATATCATCGACAGATTGGTGAATCGTGACAGTATTGTGAACAACCCCGTGCAAATCTGATGACATCCCATCAATGCTTGCTGCAATGGCATCGATCGCATCTGCAATACGATAGAATGTTGTATTGGTCGTGGCAATTTGCGCTGTGCCTTTTTCTACTTCCCCATAGCCTTGCTCTAATGAGGAGGTCACTGTACTTGAATCATCCTGAATAGCTCTTACGATAGCTGTAATATCATCAACGGAGAAGGCCACCTGCTCGGCTAATGCGCGAACCTCGTCGGCTACTACTGCAAAGCCCTTTCCTTGTTCCCCAGCTCGGGCTGCTTCAATCGCTGCGTTCAGTGCTAATAAATTTGTCTGTGCCGCAATATTTTGAATGACCGCTACAAGCTTAGAAATTTCTTGTGTTTGTTTACTGAAACCAGTTACCTGATCCACCGCGTTCTTTACCATCTGCTGAATCGCTTCCATTTGCTTTGTGGAAGAGGTCATGGCATCTCTACCTTCTTCTGTTAAAGCTTTGACTTCCTGCGAATATTGTTGAACGTCTTTACTGCCGTCATGAACAGTCGTTACTTTGACAGCAAAGTCGTTTATGGAGGAAGCGACATCTGCTGCATGGTTTGCCTGTCGTTCTGTACCGCTGGCGATTTCTGTAACAGTATGGGCAACTTGTTCTGTACCTGCTTTTACCTCCGTGGTTGACTGCAAAAGCTCCTCACTGTGAGCCGCTACCTCATCCGACACTGTTTGAATATGTTTCAAGAGTTGATTTAAAATATCTGCCATTGTGTTGGTCGCTTCCATCAACTGGCCCACTTCATCCGTTGATTGAATAGGTAAAGGGGGCTCGCTTAAATCCCCCTTCGTCATTCGTTGCATACGCTCTGTTAATGTAATAATGGGTCTTGAAATACCACGGGCACTTAGTAGTTCAATCATCACGGCTAGCAGGACAATGAAAATACCTACGACAATCGCAATTAGCTGTTTATTTTCACCAGCAGCAATCATGTCCGTGCCTACCTCATTAATGGCTTGCTTTCGTTGCGCCGCTAACCCTTCATAGCCCTCACGAATCGCGGTTGCCGTGTCATCCATTTTCGTTAAATTTTGGATAGCAAGCTCGGTTTGACCCTTGTCATATACTGCAAATACTTGTTGTTCAATATAACGATTCCATTCCTTTGCCATTTGCGCATATTTCCCGAATTCACCTGAGGTTGTGAGTGCTGATCGTTTTTCCTCGTTGTCGGCTGCCTTCGCCACATTATCTTGGAAAATCTCTTTATATTTTTCATTACCAGACAGTACATAGCCTCTAACTGCCGCTATTCTTAAATCGATTGTTTGTGCTTGCTCAAAATCTGCAATTAATAATTGTAATTCTTGCTGAACAATTTGTTCTGTCGCATTGTTGCTTTGTGTGATGGCATAATAATTGTACGCAATGTAGCCTATCATGATGGCGATGACAATACTAAAAGAAAAAACAATGCGTCGACTGATTGTTTTGAACTTCATCTGCAAAAACTCCTTATTTTCCATATCTATTCCATAAATAGTAATCTACCATTTAACAAGAAGGATTGGTGGCTTTAGGAATTTTTACTAGATTTCCAGAAATAACTTGGTCAATATAGTGTTTTTTATAGCATCTTTCGTCTTGAGTATATTGGACTACAATCAATCCCAAGCATTAAACATAACGTCGCCAATCGTTTGGCTATTGAAATAAGCGATGTACTGCCATTCCGTCACTGATAAGCTATGTAAAGCCTGATCCTTTGATAGTAATGTCGTAAGAGTAGTCGCTTCTAAGCATTTACGCATGGGAAAATATTTGTGTAGCCGAGGCTTTGATAAAAATGTAAAGGGAAGCTCCTCATCCTGCTTGGCAAACGCAATATAGGGCATATATCGATGATGAAGAATTGTCAGCTTCTCCCCATCTAAGTCCACCATTGCCTGCATGTAGACAAAGGGAGGTTCATCGATAAATTGTCTTACTTTTGCTCGCTGTTCACTTGTCACTAAATGGTACACCATCGACTGAAACGTACGCATATCCTGCTCGATTAAATGCTCGGCATCAAAACCAGTAATTCCTTTTGTTAAACGCAAACCATCACTCCTTTTTAGTTGACTCTATAAGGACCTTCTCGTTTGAACTAGTCATTTCCTGCCAATCTACCTTATTTCTTTCAATATGATAATCAATTTGTAAAAAAGGAATCCCCCATATCGTCATCCGATGCGAAGCGGTCAATGATGCCATTTTCTTTATGATGCTCCCCCTTGCTTTCTCCTCAGCCACTAACCTGTAAACCTGGTATGACCTTCGTTTCATAGGTAAAACGCTGTGACTCCTCAGGTGCTCTTTTCGGTATATATGTAATGGATGTAAAACGTAAATCCCATTGCTCATGCAGCTGAGGTTTTTGTGTATAATCCCATGCTTTTTCTATAGGAGCCTGGATGTCTATCTCAACATAAATAGGTTTTTTGCTCATAAACTCACTCCTTTTTTCGATTAAACCACTATCATTATAGCAGTAAATTGATAACCTTCTATTAAATGGGTATGCTTATTAAGTTTCTTCATAAAAAATAAAAAACTTGAATCGAAATGACGACTTGCCGAGTCTAATAGTTGAAAAGGAGGCGATTTTCATTACAACCACGCAACAATCTCTTGTAGCCTTAGCCCAACATGGCGATGAGCAAGCGTTTTATCAGCTAATTGAGCTGGAGCAGCATAAGCTTTATCGTATGGCCTATGTCTATGTACAAAATGAAAACGACGCCGTAGAAGTTTTTCAGCAAACGATTATTCGAGCCTTTGAGGGCTTAGCACAATTAAAGGAGCCGCACTATTTTACCACTTGGCTAACCCGCATTATGATCAATTGCTGTAAAACCTATATAGCCAAGAAAAAGAAGGTTCAGCTTGTCGAACCACAAACCTTAGAGGATTTAAAAAGTACATCTCCTACATATATCGAGGAAGAGCTGGATTTATGGCAGGCTCTTTGCCAGCTTGAGGAAAAGTATAAAACGGTGTTATTGCTACGATTTTATCAGGACTACTCCGTCAAGGATATTGCAGCGATTTTACAATGCCCTGAAGGCACCGTCAAAACACATATTCGCCGTGGCTTGCAAGCATTACGACAACAATTAAAGGGGGCATATCTTGATGAGTGGGTTCAATCCGTTGAAAGAAGTCATTAATGCAATACCCATCCCTGAAGGACGTTTAACGGAAGTGTTACGTGTTGAAGGGATGTCCAAAATTTATCAGCAAAAGCATCACACCGTGAACGCCTTAAAAAATATCCATTGCACCATTTATCAAGGAGAGATGGTGGCCATTATGGGGACAAGCGGCTCTGGTAAAAGTACCCTACTGAATATGATTAGTGCGATTGATGAACCAACAGAAGGGGCATTATTTTTATTTGGTCAGGAGGCTCAGGATATATATCAAGAGCCCAAAGCATCGCAATTTCGTAAAGAAAATATCGGCTTTATCTTCCAATCCTTTCATCTGTTAAAAGATTTATCCGTGGAAGATAATATTGCACTCCCCCTTATTTTAAATGATGTTTCTAGTAAGGACATTAAAGTGCGCGTGCAGCACATGATGGAAAAACTGAAAATCGGCGCTTGGGCAAAGCATCGACCACATGAGCTATCAGGAGGACAAAAGCAACGGGTTGCTATTGCTCGTGCCATTATCGCAAATCCGCCTATTTTGCTAGCTGATGAGCCAACAGGAGCGCTGGACGTCAATACGACGGATGAGATATTGGAGTTGCTTGTTGAGCTTCAAAAAAAGAGTCAACAAACGATTTTACTTGTCACTCATGACCCTTATGTTGCTACCTATGCCAATCGGGTGTTGTTCTTCCATGATGGTGCGATTGTAGACTCTTATCAGAATCAGCGAAATGAAGAGGATTTGGATTGTATTTTAATGAAATTTAAGCAGGCTACGAGGGGGGAGCGATAATGTTTACAATGCGTGCCGTTGCCCTAAAACTTTTTCGTGCCGCTTGGGCAAATGTCCTAACGAGTATTAGCATTATAACCATCTCCATTTGCCTTGTGATGACGATGAGTGTCTACGCTTTAAACGCCCATAATCAAATGAAGGCTGACATCCAAGCCTTGTACGGAGAAATGGATATAATGGTCGGCTATAATCCAGATCAACATCAGCTGTTAACGACACAACAAATAGAGTTACTTTCCAGCCTAGCAGGTGTCACCCAAGTGTCTAATGTATCTTTAGCTCACACAAAGGTTGAGCAAGAAAAAAGCACAACCTTTTATACCGTTGGCGTAGAAAATGATGACCTTGTGAAAAGCCGCTATCATTTCGAGATGAATCTTGGTCCGAACGATGCCATTATTTCAGAAAATGTGGCACGTATTTTCAAGAAGAACGTCGGAGACACCATTCATATTCAAACGAAGAATTTTATTGTGCGAGAAATTTTACCAACGATGAAAGGTACGGATAGCCCTAATATCATATTGTTGCCAAATACCATTGTGAAAACATGGATGAATAATAGTCAGCCACAAACTGCTGGTATGTTTGCACTTATTAAAACAGAGGATGGCCTTGCTAAGGCAGTTGGCACAGAGATCAAGCAACTTGATGAAACTTTTCGTGTAGATGTCATGAGTGATTATGATTTGTTTAAAATAAATTTACAAAGCTTAATGATTTTTATGATTGTCCTAGCTGTCTTTATTTTACTCATTGCAAGTGTTTTATTACTGTCCACTTTCCAGCTATTATTTTATAAAATTAAAGAACAGCTGATGATTTTACGTGCTCTCGGTGCATCAGTGCAGCAAGTTAGGCGCATTGTCAAACTACAATTATCACTTATTATTTGCTTTGGGGTTATACTCGGAACAACGATGAGCTTACTGGTCATAAAAGTCTGGCTACCACAATTGATTAGCCTCTTACATTTACCAAATGCTAGAACAGAGCTTCCTCTTCCTTTTGTGATTGTCATCGCGCTTTCGAGCTTCTTGATTCTTCAGGTAATGACACAATGGCAAGTAGCAAAAAGTGCCAGATTATTGCCATTACAAATCGCAACAAACAATGAAAATTTACGTCTTCGTTGGACCAAATGGAAAACGATCATGGTCGGCATTGGAGGAATTATCGCTGTTTTGTTTTTGTTGCAAGCACAACTGACAGGAACAGGAAGCAATCAAGGAGCACTCTTGATTTTAATCGGAACGATCTTGATTTGTGGGATTTTACTGTTATTCATCCCCTATCTGTTTACAGCCCTCCTTCAGGTTGCATTAAAGCCGATTCGTGCAGTGTTTGGCAAGGAAGCCTATTTAGCGTGCCAGCAAGTCATGCCACAAGTACGCAAAAATAGGCCGATTGTGCTCAGCATTATTGGGTTAATGGTCATTTTAACCTTTGGTAGCTCGTTAATGAAAACGTTACAGCATAATGACCTAGCCTTCACCGAATCACAATACGAAACCGCTGTAAAAATCAATAATGAATTAAATGATCCAACCCTTACACCCGCAGTTATTAAGGAAATGGAGGCCTTGCCAAGCGTGCAGTATGCTTATGCACAAAGTAATAATGCGTACATTGCCCTGCAACTCGGCGATGAATGGCTACCAGAGAACTATACAACCATTGATATCGAGAAATTTGGACAATTAGGGAAGTTGCCAAAAATCGAGGGCCCTTTACAGGATGGACTGTTAGTGACAAAAAGCTTGGCGAATCGTCATCATTTATCGGTTGGTGATCGTATTACAATAGGCTCCTATGATGTTGCTGCACAGCAGGATCGGCCAACAGGTGAATTACAAATTATAGGAATTATTGATGCACCTCTTCACTACGCAGAATTAATCGTGGATTGGTCATCCTTCCTCACTTCTCAGGACCACACAATCATTGAAGACATTATGGTCGAAACGACTAACCCTGAGCAAGCATTGTCTGACCTGTCATTCTTAGAAGAGCGCTGGCCAGCCTTGAAATTTACGGATAAAGTGACCATGATGGAGCAATCCCGTGAAATGTTCTTCCAACGTTGGAGCCTATTTGTCGGCGTCTTTGTACTATTAATTGTCGCTACTGTCCTTGGTGTACTGCAAACATTACTGCATACCATTTATACCAAACGTAGTGACTATGTCATTCAGCGATTGATAGGCCTATCACCAAATGGTTTAATAAAACTTATTTTGACGCAAGTCCTATCGTTTGTGCTATATGGCCTCACTGTCGGCACGTTTATTGGACTTATTTTAACAAGAATGCTGGGATTCATTGATGAAAGCTCTCCGATGTCCTATGACTACTTAACATTAGGCATCACAAGCAGCGCCTTCTTAATAGCAACACTTATTGTCTTTACGCTCCAAGGCTATTGGATTAGCCGACAAAAATTAGCGAATGAAATCGTGGAAATCTAAATAACAACAGCCCTTCTATATCAGAAGGGCTGTTGTTATTGTTGTTGAAAAAAGGTGATGTCAATAGCAGAAAAAGAACCTTTGGCAAGGTGAGCGGGTGATTTCCGCTCCGCCAGCGTCCTTTCCAGGGGGCGTCCGATGAGCCGCTTCACTCACTGCGTTTCGCTCCAGGGTCTCATCTGTGACGCTAAATCCCCTAGGAGTGACGCTGGCTCCACTCCAATCACCATGTGGCAAAAGTGTCTTGTCCTTATCTTTCATACGAGCCGTAGTAAACAAAATAGCCCATTATTTGTATGATGAGAGAAAGGATAGGCTCTTATTTTTCATGTGGAGAAGTGATGAGTGACAACACCCTTCCATAAAGAGTAATGAATACTTTCACTTTAGTTGAAAACCTTTGCTAAAAAGGTACCATTTTTGTGGGTTGAAGTGGAAGGCTACTTGACTCCCGTGGGATAGTGAGACAGGCGATGCCCTGCACGAAGCGGCTCGGCGCTCGCCCACAAGAAAGCAAGTAGCCTGCAACGGAAATCCTTTTTCACCTCTCACCTTTCACAAAAATGCTATTGATGGTTTTGATTTTCAACACTATGACAACAGCCCTTCTATTCAGAAAGGCTGTTGTCTTTACTGTTCAAAATTCAGATTTTGAAGGGCTCTCACATTCGTTTCGTCATTTTTTCGACGAGTTGCCCATTCCATTGAAGGTTATGGTTTTTGGCAAGCAAAATTATAACCACCGA
Source organism: Lysinibacillus sp. FSL K6-1151 (assembly GCF_038630755.1). NCBI lineage: Bacteria > Bacillati > Bacillota > Bacilli > Caryophanales > Bacillaceae > Lysinibacillus > Lysinibacillus sp. FSL K6-1151. The sequence continues at coordinate 2,010,034 of NZ_CP152040.1, read as the reverse complement.
TTTTTCTAGCCTCCGTCGCATTGGTTTGTCCATTTAAACCAGCATCATCTCTTGAGTCAATGATGGGGTTGCCACCCTGTGCAAAGCATTTATTCATGTAATTCATTTTTTCTTTATGTGTCAAGTATCGGTCCCAGAAGAAATAGCCTATGAAAGAAACCAAACCAATTCCGGCAAGCCATGCGATAACAGCATATGGTGTTACTTCTCCATCTTCATTCTCTTTATAAAGGATTGTACCATCGTAATTTTCCATGTCTAGCCCAAAGGTTAAAAGTTTATGATGAACCTCATTAGGAGATAGTGATTCGAGAGATTCGTAATAATTTAATTCTTCATCTGAGAAATGATATAATTCCTGGGCAGCTTCTTCATCAAACTCTAATGTTTGTGTAGCCAAGTTATAGTAGATGGATTCGGCTAAAGCACTTTCTTTACGTCCAAATTCATTAGCATTCGCAAAATTCGGAAAAATTGTAGCAGCAATCAACGTAACAATCAAACCACAAATAAAAAATTGAAGCTTCTTCATCACAGCAAACCTCCTTGTTTTATTTATTTATGTTAAAATATTACATTAATGGATAATGTAATATTAACTTCATTATACATAATATCCAGATAAATGTATAATATATAAAGAAAGTGAGGTGTTTTTTTGTATTTCTCAAATATACAATTATTAATGCTTGTATTTGCCTTTATTATTGCGATTTTCAGTGTGATTAAGGTGTATCAAATAAAAAAAGAGTATTTGATTAAACACAGAGAATTAGAGGTGGAATACGAAAGAATCCAACTGGAGAAACAAAAACAAAAGATCCTTTAATTTAGAAAGAAACATGCACCTCAGTCATTAGATTTTCCCTAACGATTGGGTGCATCTATTGGTTTTATCCTAACAATTGAGAATGACATTGGATGAAAAGGTGAAAATTCTAATTATGAGATAGGGACATCTTTCTAGCTATTCAGTTAAAGGCCCCATTAGCGAAATAAAACCTACTATTTTATTGTCGTTTAACCTTGCCATATTCGTTCTATATTTACTTCATTTTCTGTTAAGCATAATTGAAAAACATCTGGATTACGAAGATTTTTCCAACATTCAAAGTCAAAGTCATTATTAAAATTTTTTAGCAATAACGACATGATATTACCGTGCGTAACTATCAATGTGTTTTCAATTTCACTTTTACAAACGTCATCTACTACATTTACTATTCGATTCATTGCTTCTTGACTTGATTCTCCTCCTTCAAATTTTAACTCTGCATCATTAAATGTTTCTTTCAGCTTTTCATACCAATCAGGTAAATCTGTTGTAGAAAGGATACGTTCTGACAAACGCTCATCTATTTCTATTTGTAAGTTTTTTTTCTGGCTTATAGGCTCAACTGATTGAATAGCACGTAAAAATGGGCTTGAAATTATTTGGTCAATTTTTTTATTGGAAAAAAACCTCACTAATAATTCTGCTTGTTTTTCTCCTTGTTCTGTTAGCTGTGCTTCAGCAGCTTGTCCCCTTGCTTCACAATGTCTCACAACATAAATTTCCTTTGTCATACATGCCCCTCCCAATTAGGTGTTATAAGTAAGTTTCTATGATTGTCATTAATTTTCCTTCTAACACAACCCGAGTCGTTAGCTGAACAAGAATCCGTTGCCACAACTCTTACGTTTTGACCATGTATAAATAAAAAAGACCACTTCGTATGAGATGGATACATCATTCTAGCTATTCAATTAGCGCACCACGCTTGTTGAACAAGATACTTTGCTTACCCTTCAACAATTGCAAGATATTTTTTGATTTGTCCTTCAGATTCAACAATTAAAATATCTCCTCGTTCTTTGGTAGAAAAAATCTTTGTACCAACAGGAAGTTTATTCGACATCTCATCTCTAAAATCTGTATTAGCATCATTTTTTGTTTTTATTTCACTGATTTGAACATCTTTTGTTAAAGACAATTCTTCAACCCAATCAATATTAGTTTTGTAGATAACTCCATCATACTGGAAAATATCAGCATCAGAATCTAATGTTAAAACTTCTTCGGCATCTATACTGTCAATTGATACTGTTGTAGTTCCTCCTTGAATATTGCATCCTGTAATCATGAATAAAGCTAATGCGATCAAACCATAGAATAATTTTTTTATTTTCAATCCACCCACCTCTTTTATATAGACACCAATTGTCTACCAAAAGTTACATATTCAACTAAACTGCTTCGTTAGTTGAATAAGAATCCGTTCCACAACTCTTGCATCTTGACACCGTTTAAATAAAAAAGATCACCTCATATGAGATGGATACCTCTTTCTTGTTATTTAATTAATGCCCCCTTTAGTAAAATAATAAAAAAGCTCTAATTTACCAAAGTCTAATATTAATTTCCAACCTTTTTTGGGAGCTGTCGTCGAATCTGAAACACCTACCATTATTGGGTTGTACTTGTCTTTAAGGAACATTTATAAACAGTATCTCCAAAAGACCGAATGTCGTTTAGATAATCGTATCCTTCAGATGAACCATAACGGTTGAACATTCTTACTGCTACTACATTTTCCTCTGGAATGACGAGCAGAGCTACATTTGTGTAGCCGAGTAATTGATAGGAACCTTTTGGAACTGTGTCGCCTAAATGCCCCCAATATGATTGAAGGCACTATGCAACATTACTCTGTTTTTAACTATTAAAGATACCAGCACAAGTTATATGAGCATTTTGAATGTAGCATACAACGATAATTTTCGCAAAACTCTGTTATATAAACTAAACATCGAACACACTATAGTTACCATTTCTTCAACTAGCGTGCACCATTAACTGAACATGAATCCATTCTACAACTATTACGTTTTGGCCCAATACGAAGTCCCGTCAATACGATGAAATAGCATGAAACCGTTTTTTCAATTTTTAAAAATGCCTAGTGAAAAAATAATGATAATTTAAAACTTCATTTTTTGAATCAGCTCGTCTCCCCAGTCTTGCAATTTTTTGATAAAACCTCTATCACCAGAACCAATTACAATATCGTCACCATAGCAGACAGAATCGTTTCTGTTCATTGTTATGAATTGCACATCAGGTTTTCAAAATGCTCTGTTCAAGGAAAATTTTGATATTGGATGCACGCTCGAATCCTTGCTATAATCAACACAAGAACAAGCATTCGTGTAGAGGGGTTCAAAAAGTTAAAAACATGTTTAAATGGGGGAACAATCATTTTGAAAAAGTTTCGTGGGAAAAAGCGTTATTTCCGTAACTTATGGCAAGAAACAGTAGCAGAGCAATATGATTTAGACTTTGGCAAAGAAGGTTGGTTTGATTTGTGGCACACCCATCTTGATTTTTATGGATTGGGGAATACCAGTTTGAAAATACGAAGAACGCATATAAAAGCCTATATAGCCTTACATAACAGTTTATTAGAAAAGCTTGAAACACTCGGAAAACCATATCAATTGTGGATTGAGTTAGTAGATGAAGATTGTGGTTTGGATTCAGTCTATATTCATACGCCCAATCCTAATGAAGACAATTTTCCACTAAAAATAGAAAATATCAATTGGAATTGCCCTGTCCCAAAATACTTCAAGGATTTAATAAACCTGAATGAATTTCATGTAGGACACTATAAGCGGGAATCAAATAACTGCTATTTAATCCTGTCTAAAAATAATGTGGTTACATTGTAAAATTTGTTACTTAATAAGAATAGGAAACCCGCAAAAATTAGGTTTCCTTCAAATTTTATCAAAAGCTATTACATGTTTTTAAAATAATTATGTATTCTATTGAAAACCCCTTAATATAGAATTATTTTTCAAAAATATTCAGGATGCTTGGCAAAAAGGCATTTTGGTATGTCCTGCAACATTCCTCCATTAGCATTTATTCCAAAAAATCTATTATCTCCTGTATGATTTCATCTTGATCCCGGCCTAATGTCATCAAATGTTTAGCGTTTTCAAAGCCCCTCTTCTGCTTAGTGGAAGAGTGAACATGTTGATAAATCGTTTCAGCGCTTTGTGCATATGATGCATCGTCGCGTTCACCGTAGTAGATAGCGATAGGAACGGTAATTCTATCAAGCTGCTGCATCGTTGCTTGGATAAACTGTTGAAATGCGCTCATAGCATCTAACGCCATGTGTTGAAATGGCTCCATTTCCTGTGAAATTTGAGACGCTGATTTGCCCTCTATCGTTTTATAATTGTAGGCATAATCAATTATTCTTTGTTTTAATTGCGCTGGCTCCTTATCAATTGGTACTGATAAGACAATGATTTGTAATAGCTTTTCGAATTGGGCAAGCTTTAAAGTAAAAATGCCACCGATGGATAAGCCAATGACCGAAATCTTCTGATAGCCTTCATTCAATAAAAATTGGTGGGCATCGACTACATCCTGCCACCAGTCGTCTACCTGATAGTGTAATAGCTGTTCTGGGGTATGACCGTGTCCTCGGTATAATGGTGCATAGCAAGTGTAGCCTTGTGCATGTAATGAAGTGGCTACTTTCTTCATATCTCTTGTATGACTTGTAAAAGAATGTAAAAGTAATACGGCATGCTCATTTCCCTGTAAATAAATTTCTTTCGCTGGTAGTATCTTCAGCACACAATCAAGCCCTTTCTCGAATTCGTTTATGCCCCCACAAACAATACTGCCTGTCCTATCGCAATAAAAAAGGCTTCCTCCTGGATGGGACTACTGTCTTCAATTTCTAGCGTAATATCAAAATGCGTCTCACAGAAAGTAGCTTGCCAACGTGCGATAGGCTGCTCATTCACTGTAAATACAGACCAGCCCTCCATTTCTTTGTTGAGCTTGATTTGCTGTTCACCATTTGTAATCAGTAAATCAGGAATCATGATTTGCCAGCCATCATAGGCAATCATATAGTCTTTGCCTGACACCAAATCCTTGCCTCTGAAATGTACGCGCCCACGACGGGATACTTTTTTACACGTAAAAAGTGGTCGACCGTTGCGATCATTGACATCAAAGCGAACAAAATAACGATAGTCCATCGTGCGGTCAAATGCTTTTTTTAGAGCATTGGAATAAACACGTTGAACAGTGGACGATACCTCCCCTGCTTCATTGATAATTTGGATGGCCTCTGTTGACTCGATAGCTGCTGGTTGCTTGTATGTATAAATTTTCACGACTTTCGCTCCTTCAAAACAATAACTTTCTTAAAGCTACCATAAAATAAGCGCCAAATACAAAGGATGTATTTGACGCTCCTATTATTGTTTGGGTACTTCTACTGTAAATGGTTGGAACTTCACTTCTTTATAGGCTGATGGATTGAATGGGATATGTGTTTCTTTGCCATCAGCGTCTATTTGAACGCTCCCACCTCCTGATGGAATGGAAACATAAGGCGTAATGATTAATTTTTCAACATGTTGTGCTATTGGATCAAAGGCTTTCGTGCTGCTTAATTTCCACAACCCATCATCAAATTGTGCTTTTCCTCCGCCCGAATGAGAGGCAATCTCTCTGCCTTGCCCATCTGTTATGAAAAATTCTATAGATGCTGGTGAGTTATCGAGGATTCCGTTCATCGTTGCTTCATAGTCAAGGGAGATCCCTGATGGACTGAAGGAGATGTTGGATATATCAAGCTCAATGCCTTCAACCTGCTGTCGATGATTCACAGGAACATGGACAATCTCTGTAATCTTTTCAATCGGGGTCGAAAACATCCATTTTTCTCCCTTTTCCCCTGCTAATATTAAGCCCAATTGAAAGAAATCTGGCATTTCCTCAACCTGTTTGACATCAAACGTCGCAATACCTGTCCGAACCGTAGGACTTAACCTATGTTCAGAATAGCTACCTGAGCTGACAGTTGGTTGGGCGCCATTAATGGTAAATTCCAAGCCTGCTCCAAAATATAGTTTACTCAATTCCTGCTCAGATTGCATCGTTACCCCAACCGTTATACGAGAATCATCATAAAGCACCTCATCTACTGTGACCGAAATCCCATTGATGGTTTGTGTTTCGCCAACAGCTTTGGTTAGCCCCTGTTCACTGGCTTGTTTTAGCCCAGGCAAGCCTGAGTCATTGAATACGGAACCGATAATTGGTAGCTTGGACAATGTGCTCGCAAATGTTGGTAATACATAGGCTGTGCCAATGGTTAAACTAAAAATGGCAACAGTACTGGCAATAAATACGAATGGTTTACGCTTGCTTCTTCTTTTCATTTGAATTGGTTTACCTTGTGCTTGTTGAATACCTTGTGCAATCGCTGCTCGTACCTCATCACGTGGAAATTCAGGTAGGGTCACTGACTTTTTCATTGAACATTGCACTCCTTTCTAATTGTCGCTTTAGCTGTTTTTTACCACGATGCAAATAGGTTTTGATGGTGTTCTCAGGCTTTTCCATCATGTCTGAAATTTCTTTAATCGGCAAATCGCGATAATAAAATAAAATGAGCGCCATTTGCTGAGGATGGTTTAATTGTTGGATAGCTTCTGCTAAATCAATAGGATTCCCGATGACTTGCTCCTGTTCATGTAACCGATCTAATAATTCCCTCTCCTCATAGGGAATCATTTTCTTGCCCTTTTTCAGCAAACGATAGCATTCATGAATTAAAATGCGGAACAGCCATGTCGAGAAAAATGCTGGATTTTTTAGTTGATGAACGGTTAAATAGGCTTTACATGCCGCTTCTTGAATAGCATCTAGCGCATCCTCTTTTTGACCAACATACGATAGCGCCGTGTAATATAGTTTTTCTTCCTCTAGCACAAGTAGCTGTTCAAAGGCTTCCTTCTGCCCCGCAATCGCTTGTTTAACGATAGATAAATCATGTTCCATACTTGTTTCCCCTCCTTCCATACTTAGAGTCTTTTATCCAAGCAAAAGGTTTCACTTTTATTTATTTTTTTGGCCATACAAAAAGTAGACTACTGTATTTTAAGTAGCCTACTACATTTTCCTTTATTGATCTAATTTAAAGGTAATATCTCCGACACCCAATTCCGAATGAACCTCTAGCACAACATCTGCCTTATCATAGGCTTCGTTGACATAGACACCCTGGCCTTTGGATACAAGACCCTCTATATTTGAAGATCCGATGCCCTTCTCTGTCGTTAATTTGACACCAACCTTTGATGGTAAAATAACGGTTGTTTGACCGACGCCCGTTTCAATCGATGTCTTAAAGCTCTTTTTCCAATCGCCACCTAAATTAACCGTTACATCACCGACACCTGCATCAATATCAAGCTTTTCCAGCTGGAGCCCCTGTAAATCTAGGTTTGCAAGGGATGCGCCTGTTTCAACTGTCAAATCCATCGGGATACTGTCATTCAGTTGGATTGCCCAAGTGTTTTTAATATTTGAGATTCCTAGCTTTGTAGAGCCTTTATGCTGAATATCCACTTCTCCCGTATCGCCGTGGACATCATAGTCTACCTGTGGGGCTAGCTTTTTAATATTATAGTCGGCCTTGCCCTCTACCCATTCCTTCGCACCGCTCGATACTGTCAGTTCACCAACACCTAGATCAATGTCTACCTCTAATGCTTTCACTTTATCCTTTTCTACCAAGATGGCTTCCTCTCGCATCTTGTTGTTTGGAATAAAGGAGAAACACCCCGATAAGACCAATACAGATGTACCCATTATGACACCTAAACCAACTAATTTTTTCAACATGATTTCCTCCCACCATATAATCTACCAATAATTTCATTATATAGGAGTCAACCTTTTAAAATACGACCCTGCGCTCGAAATTTATCTAAGACCTAAGACGTAGGGTTCGCTACTGATAAGGGATATCTCCCCCTTCCAGCAATGCCTTTAAATTAGCCAGCGAAGCCTCATAGCCTGGTGAGTTAAAGCTTACAGTTGTCCCCTCGTGCTGTTGTACTAGCGTAATGGCAATCAACGTTTCCGGCACCTCTAAGTAAAAGGAAAACTCCTCATGTTTTTTTACGTGCTGAATCGTGAGCTGCATAGGTAGCTTTTCAGATAGCTGATTATGCGCATTAGGCATTAACGTAAACGTTATCTTTTCACCATCTGCTAGTTGAGGGATATCCCAGGTGGAGCCTGGTGCATACCATTGCGAGAGGAGTTGTTCCTCTGTAATCGCTTGCCACACGCTATCTATTTTCGCATCAATCCAAATCGAACTGGTCATTCACCATTACCACCTTTTTCTGTTTTCCATTATTTTACCGAATTTTCAAGCGATAGACTACTTTGGGATGTTCGGTATAAATGAAATGCCCCAATGATGATGAACATGGCCATGAAATCCAAGGCTATTTGATGACTTGAGAAAACAGCAACTAAAAAACCATACAACGTTGGTGCTAAGACAATAAAAAATTGATTAATCGTTAAAGCTGCACTCACGGTAAGTCCCACAGCTTGAGGATCAGAATGCTCGGTGACACAGGTAATATATAAGGAATACCAGCCGAGTGCTAAAAAACCAAACACACCACAAAAAATAATCATCAAGCTCTTCCCATGTATGACAAAGGGCAAACAGCCAATCATCATAAATGTGGCAACCATGACAAGCACTAACAATGACGCACGTTTATGAGCGAAATATCGGTCACCCAGCCAAGCAAGCACAATTCTCCCTAGCATGCCTCCCAGCAAAATCAAACTTAAATAGCTCCCTGCCTCTGTTAATGTATAGCCGCCCTCTTGATGTAAATAGCTCATAAAATGAGCAATGATGACCATTTGTAAGGACATCATGACAATGCCGACAAAAAATAGAGGATAGAGCGCTCGATTATGTTGAATAGCCATCATCTTTTCTTTAAAGGAAATAGGATTTGCGGCAACGGTTACGTGCTGTTTTGGTTCATGATACAGCAGTAAAAATAAAAGTCCCCCACTTATCGCCACTAAACCCTGTACCAAATGCACAGTGGACAGATGGTGCTGTTGATATAAATACGTTAGTACAATAGAAGAAAGTGCCCCACCAATGGGGATACCTGTCTGGCGAATACCAATAGCAAGCCCACGATGCTTATCTGGAAACCACTTCACAATAGCGGTACTGCCGCCAGTTTGTGCACTACCATACCAGATACCAACAACTATTAATACGAGTAGCAATGTCGTATAATGGTTCACAGGTATTAACAGGAAGGCTGACAGGCCCAGTATAACGGAGCCCCATCCAATAATCCGCTTTTCTCCTTTTTTATCCATAAGGTAGCCAAATAACAGCATGGAGAAAATCGGCCCTATATTGACGGCTGAAACAATCAGTCCAGTTTGAAAGGACGTTAAGTGCCATTCCATTTGATAAAAAGAGGCAACTGGCCCCATCCCATAGGTGACAAAGGTTGAAGCTGTCTGTGACAGTGTAGCCACTAGTAAAATAACCCATTGATAATATGTATGCATGTTAACCCTCCATCAGGTTGATACCGCTTTATTTATGCAGTATACCTTGTCGCTACCTAGAGTTTACGTTGACTGATAGCATACGTAAAATGGAGGAAAATGATAGCAGCTATCAAAAAATTTAATAGGTGTGTGACGAACAACATGAACATTGAAGACATTGCCTTAAAAATAGAGCTTTTAGAAAGGCAAAACTTAAGTAAATCCGCTGAAATCACCAATTATACACAATCTGCCTTAACTTCGAAGGTAAAAAAAATAGAAAGTGAAATTGGACAGGAGATCTTTAAACGAACACCACAAGGTTTAAAGCTGACGGAGGTAGGTAGCCATTATTTACAATTTTTAAAACAGGTTGCCCAAAACTATGAAAAATTTTTACAAATGATCGGACCTGCTCAAACGAGCCTCCATTTTGGAACTTCTCATACAACCATTAAAATTTATGGTGCATCCATTATGAACGAACTCCAAACGAGTCATAGTCCAATTGATGTCGATTTCACTGTCGAATCAAGTACATCTTTAAATCACAAAGTACATAATGCTGAGCTGGATTGTGCACTGACTAGTAATCCAACTAAACAGTATGCCGATTTAAACTATGATTTAATTGCGTCAGAAACATTTGAGGTCATTTCAAGCCCTTCTCATGTCATCGATTTTGAGCAACGAACGCCAGTAACACTACTCGTCTTAAGTAAAGGCTGTATGTATACACATGCATTGGCACAATGGCTAACAATGAAGCAAGTTCCTTTCACAATGAAAGAAATTAAATCCGTTAGTAGTATTCTTGATTTTTTAGAAATTGAGCATACGATTGCAGTCTTAAATACGAAATTATTGGCACTTTATCATTGCCCTGACCTGCACTTTTATGACATGGATGATCTCAATAAAGTAATTGAAACGGTCTTTATTTATCATGAAAACGACAGCAAGCATTCCTCTATTATGCAATTAAAGCAGGTAATAGAGTCCTTGCTTGAAACGGAATAGTATCGAATACAGCAAGGCTTCGCTAGTCCTTGCTTATTCTATATTAATGAAGGTGTTAGAACGAATAATACGTGGATGCTGTCATTGCTTTTATTGAGGAAACGATGTCGAACATTCGGCGGAATCCGCACAACATCCCCTTCCAATAGCTCATACTCTTCTCCTTCTAGCTCTACATAGCCTTGCCCCCTCATCATCACTGCTATCTCTTCTTTATCATTGTGACAATAATGACTTTCCGTGGTCACTGCGTGTGGATTTAATTCCATCATGAGCATGTCAATTCGAGCTTTCATAAAGTCAGGTGTTAATACATCATAGACAATATGATCCTTGTTTTCTCGATATATTTTTTTGCGGTTGTGCTTGCGTGAAATAAGTGTACTTGTATCGATATCATGAATAAAAAGTGTAAACAATGGTACATGTAAAGCCTTTGCAATTAACTCCAGCACACTTAACGATGGATTCGCTTGTCCACGTTCGATTTGACTAATTAAAGAAGTACTAATGCCTGCGTAATCTGCAAACTCTCTAATGGTCATACCATTTTTCTTCCGATAACTTAGTACGGTTTGTCCTAATTGATGATACTGCATGGAACGACTCCTTTTTATCATAATGTGTATTTTTCTAGTTTTGTGCTGATATTCTAAAAACCCTATTTTATTGAGGAAGACTACACTATAATAGGTTAGGCAATATTATTAATCTTGTTTATTATTATAAACAAATACATAGGAGTTCATCATGTTTTATTACATCTCTTTATTTTTTGCTGTCTTTGCATTATCGACTTCAGCTATTTTTGTCAAGCTTGCCGATGCGCCACCAGCCATTACGGCCTTTTATCGATTATTTTTTGCGCTGCTAGTGCTACTCCCCTTTTTATTAGCGCAAAAGGGATTGCGACAGGAAATGACGAGCCTCTCCAAAAAACAGTGGGGACTGGGCATTTTATCAGGATTATTTTTAGCCTGTCACTATGTCTTATGGTTTGAATCATTAAACTACACATCGGTGGCTAGTTCAACAGTCATTGTAACACTACAACCTTTATTCTCTTTAGTAGGAAGCTATTTTTTATTTAAAGAACGTTTTTCTAAAGGAGCAATTGTTGGCTGTTGCGTAGCCATTATCGGTTGTTTCATCATCGGCTGGCAGGATTTCCAGATTAGTGGACAAGCTCTTTATGGCGATATCCTTGCCTTTATAGCGGCAGGTATTATTACGGCCTACTTTTTTATCGGACAATCTGTTCGCAAGGATTTATCACTTGTTCCTTATTCGATCATTGGCTATGGAAGCAGCTCCATCTTCTTAGCGGTATACGCCCTCTTTATGCAGGAATCGTTCTTCGACTATTCAGCATCCACTTGGTGGTCTCTTGTAGGATTAGCCGTTATTGCAACGATTTTTGGGCAAACCATTTTTAATTGGCTATTGAAATGGTTAAGTACAACCGTTATCTCGATGAGTATTTTAGGTGAAACGATCGGTACATGTATATTAGCTTATTTTATTTTAGATGAGATGATTTCTGTTCAACAAGGGATCGGCATTATCGTCATTTTACTAGGACTTGCGCTCTTTTTACTGCAACAACGAAAATCTCATTAAGACAAAACAACGGCAAAGGCTGCCGTTGTTTTTTTATTGCAGGGACTTTTGGGCAAAGCCAAAGGAAGTCCCCGTGTCGTTTGATTGTAATGAAACGTCGATGTTCAATGTTTTGGCAATGTCCTGTATAATTTTGAGCCCAAGTCCTGCATAATCGGCATCAGGCTTGAAGCCAACTCCATCATCACACATGAACACTTGACCATTGTTTATTGAAACCTCTAGCTGCGTTGCTTGGGCATGCTTTAATGTATTTTGGAAGACATTATCAAATAAACGTTGTAGCCATAATTCATTGCTAATCCAAATAGCATGTGGGTCATCATGGTGAAAATGCAGGGCTATGTTTTGCATGCGATATAAATAACGCCACTTCTTCATCATCGTTTCTAGTAGCTGTACAAGCTGGATTTCCTCCTGGACAACAAAGGAATTTTCACTTGTATCAAAGGCTTGTAACTGAAATGCATTTGTTAAATTCGTTATATAGTGGATTTGTGCATTTAAGGATTCCACCAATTTCGGCTGCCCTTGTAATTGATCTTCTAGAAAAAATAACTGTAAACGTATGGCCGTCAAGGGCGTATGGATGTCATGTCGTAACTTTTGCAGCAGCTCTTTTTGGAGCTCCTGCTGCTGCGCTAACTCTAATTCTCGGTAAGTCGTCCGCTCAATTAAGAGATTGACAGACTGCATAAGCTGTCCTATTTCATCCTCACTACTAACTGTTAACGTATTTGGTATCCGCTCATTACTAGCTAATTCCCGTATCGTTTTATTGAGCATCGTGATTTTTGACAATAAAGAATGGATAGTTGTTGAGAATAATAATGCTAACAGTCCTAATGACAGCACAAACGCTACGAGCATAATAGGATAGGCAAAGGATTCATGAAACGGAATGCCTTCATTTTTCAATTTAAAGACCTTGTCATAAACAACAGCTATAGCCACACTAATGCTTAATAACACAATTGGTACACTAGCAATCGCCAAAAATAATAAAGTACGGTATTTCGTTTTTAAGGTCATTTTTTGATGTAGGTATTCAAACGATACCCTTCTCCATAAATATTTTGCACAATGCTGCCTGCTGGATCATGTAGCTTTGCTCGAATCTTTTTAATATGGACATTGAGAATATTATGATTGCGTTCATCCAGTGGCCAAAGATAGTCGAAAAAATGATCCTTTGTTAACACTCTGTCTCGATTGTCAAATAAATAAAAGAACATTTTCCGCTCTATCGCTGTCAATGCAATTTCATCATGAAGATTTTGATTAAACACTTTACGCCGCTCCCCATCAATAAATAAATGCTGGATTTGCGTCAATATACCATATTGCTGGCTCAACATTTTTTGCATCCTAAGCAAAAGCTCACGCGGGTCAAATGGCTTTGTCAAATAATCCTCCCCGACCGTTAAGCCCTCTAGCTTACTATCAATATCATTTCGTGCCGATAGAAAAATAATGGGGATATTTAAGCCTAATCGTTTAATATTTTTGCTTAATTGATAGCCATCCTCTCCTGGCAGCATAATATCCATAATGACTAAATCCACTTGCTGAATGAGTGACATAATGTCTCGACCATCTGTTTTCCAAATCGCTTCATAGCCTTCTCGCTGTAGTATTTTTTGTAGCAAATCCCCAATCATTTGATCGTCTTCTACAATTAAAATGGTAAATCCTTTCATATTATCGACCTTTCTTATCAGCATTCGTTTTCATAAATATCATGGCTAGTTGATAGATTTCATCGGGTTGATAAAGATAAATACTATGTGTGCCACTGACCTCTTCCACCTGTGCATAGGTGAATTGCTGTGCAAAGTCTGCATAATCCTGCCTTTTCTGCTTCGTATATTGCGAATCTTTATTGTCTTCTGCAATGGCATCAATCAGCAAGATTGGCGTGTTTTGCGGCTTTGGAAGCTGTTCTGATTGTAAACTATTTTCATAGACCTGTAACAGCTCATTTTTCATATCCTCATTAAAAAACTGTCTAAAGGACAATGCCTGATACATTTTCTTTTCCTCTGCTGTTAAAAAGGACATTTTCAATACTTGCGGATTATAGACCTGTGATGGCAGAAGTCGGTGTAAACCCATTCTAGTTGCTAGACTCATCCCCTTCACCATCCATCTATCGACGGTTCCCATTGGATGCTTTACATATTGACTAGGTAAACCAATGTCCAGCGCGATGATTCCCTTTACTTCTTCGGGGTATTTTTGTGCCCAGTAAATGGCTTCTAGCCCTGAAATGGAATGTGGTACGAGTATATAAGGAGGCCGAAGACCACTTTGTAGCAGAGCCTCTCGTGTTTGCGCTAGGATTGTCTCAATGTCTCTTGCATCATGGGCTACATCACTATAACCATAGCCAGCTCGATCCACTACGGCTATTTGATGGTGCTGTGAAAACTTACGGTACAGCCCCTTTAACTCATACACTGGGGCTGCAATACCTGAGCCTGCCATAAATACATACGTGTCCTCGCCAACTCCCTCCTGATAGACATTAATTTGATGACCATCGACGTCTACTAGTGTGCCATTATTTTGTAAAATAGCAGATTCCTTCTGTACTAAATGATAATGGTAGATCCAAACAACCACCATTCCAAGCATGATTAATGCTCCTATGTATACCAATAATTTCTTTAATTTCTTCATACGTAGCTCCTCTCCGTTCATACTTGCAAGGATACACATTAAAAATAAATTTCTAATTAATTTTTGGAGAAAAATTATAGTTGCACACTTCCTAAAATGACTCAGCCATCTGACCCCGATTGAATATCGACACCAGATGGCTAAATAGCTTTGAACGATTCATTTTATTCCAATAGTAAAATCATTAGTAGTATAATAGGACACTGTTAAAGCATTTGGACTAGCTATCTCTAAATATCATCTGTTTACTTTTTTTAACTTCTCTGTAATATCTAGTATTACTGCTCTTACCACTTCCTTTTATTTAAATACAATGAAGGCCGCAATAATGTTACACCCTCTTTTTTGTTAGTATTTTTAGACGTCTCCTGTATATATACGTTGCAGTGATTCCATCAAAAAAACTGCCTACATTGAGATAGGCAGCTTTCTTAGTATTAAGCATCTGGATAGTTTTTTTGTACAAAGTCGATGGTTTGTTGTATAAGGGCTTTTAGGATGTCTTCATCCACATCCGCAAGCTTATTAATATACACGCAGGCTTTCCCCGTTGTGTGCTTGCCAAAGTGCTGTAATAGCTGCTCTCGCTCATCACCTGGGGCAAAATACAGGCTAATTTTTGCTTTGCGTGGGGAATAGCCAACACGGGGTGCATCCCCTTCATGGCCTGTTTTGTATTTGTAATGATAGCTACCAAAGCCGATAATACTCGGTCCCCACATTTTGGCTTCATAGCCTGTGACCTCTGTAAAAATGTCCAATAACCGAAAGGCGTCTTCTCGTTTTTGTGGATGGTCCACATTTTCAATAAATTCAATGACACTTGCATCTGTTTCTTTCATTTTTAATTCATACATGTCTATCCCTCACTTTCTGGAAGATGTACCTTTATTATTCCCTATTCTACCTGCTCTAACAATAATTTTTGCTGGAGATGACGATAAATGCCCTGCTGCTGCATTAACGTTTGGTGATTACCTTGCTCGACAATTTCCCCCTGTTGAATGACGAGAATTTGATCGGCATTCTCGATTGTTTTTAAACGATGGGCTATGACAAAGCTTGTGCGTCCCTGCATCAAATGCTGTAAGCCTTTTTGAATATCGACCTCTGTTTGCGTATCCACACTCGATGTCGCTTCGTCCAAAATTAAAATATCAGCATTCTCTAAAATAGCACGAGCAATGGCGATGAGCTGGCGTTGTCCCTGACTTAAATTAGCGCCACCTGCCTGCACAGGTGTATCGTATTGGGCTGGTAAATATTTAATAAAGTGATGGGCATTCGCAATTTTCGCCGCTTCCACGACCTCTTCATCTGTGGCATCTAGCTTCCCAAAGCGAATGTTTTCACGAATGGTGCCAGAGAACAAATACGTGTCCTGTAAAACTACGCCTACTCTTTGGCGAATGGTCGCCATTTGATAGTGTTCGATATTGTGCCCATCAATCAAAATTTCCCCTTGATCCACGTCATAGAAACGCGTCAGTAAATTAATAATCGTCGTTTTCCCTGAGCCTGTTGGACCAACAAGAGCGATGGTCTCTCCTGCCTTGGCATGGAAGTGAATATTTTTTAACACAGGCTTATTTGGCTCATAGCTAAAAGATACTTGCTGGAAAATAACATCCCCTTTGAGCGATGCTGCCTCGATGGCATGAGGCTGATCTACTACCTCGGATGGTTCATCTAGAATCTCAAACACACGCTCTGCACCAGCAATGGCCGACTGAAAGGTATTTAACAGATTCGATAACTGATTAAGCGGACGGAAAAATTGCCGTGTATACGTCACGAAGGCGGCAATGATCCCAACTGTAATGATGCTCTTCACGGCTAAAAAGGCACCCGTTCCGATAACGACGGCTAAGCCCAAGTTATTCATAAAGTTATTAATCGGTCCTAATAAGCCAGAGGTAATTTCTGCACGTTGGGCGGAGTTTCGCAGATTTTCGTTTTGCTGATGAAACGTATCAATCGTTTGCTGCTCCTTCCCAAAAAGCGTGAGGACCTCCGCACCCGTAATCATTTCCTCAATATAGCCGTTCAGCCTGCCAAGATCCCGTTGCCTTGCTGCATAATTTTTACTACTGCGCTTAATAATTTGCTTGGTCGTGAACACAATAAGCGGAATAATAATCAATGTCACAATGGCTAACTGCCAGCTCAATGTGAACATCGCAATACTGACACCAATGACAGTTAAAATAGATGACACGATTTGCGTCACACTTTGTGCAAGAGCAGTATTTAAATTATCAATATCATTTGTGACACGGCTCATTAAATCACCAAGTGCACGCTGATCAAAAAATCGTAATGTGAGCGTTTGAAGCTTATGAAACAGTTCCAGCCGCAATGTCCGAATTGTTTTCATCGCCACATGAATCATGACATAGGTTTGCAGCCATGTCAGAATAGATGCTACTGTAAAAATAACAGCTAAGACGATACCTAAACGGATCGTGCCGTCGATATCCTTTTTCATAATATAATCATCAATAATATGCCCAATCAAATAGGGCCCTGCTAGACTTAAAAAGGTAGAAGCAACGACAAAAAAGATGGCTAAAAACATCCCTATTTTTTGCTGTTTGACATAATGCCATATTCGGAACAATGTTGCTCTTTGATTTTTCGCCTTCTCAGATGGCCCTCCGATACGTGGGCCACGTCCAAAATTCATTTGCTTTGGTTGATTTTGACTCATTTTTGTTCACCAGCCTTTTGCTGCGACGCATAAATGGCTTGATAATGCGTATTGGCTTGTAGTAACTGCTGATGGGTTCCTTGCCCAACAATATCGCCATCCTCTAAGACCAAAATCATATCAGCCTGCTGTATCGAGGCAATTTTCGACGCTACGATCATTGTCGTTGTGTCTTGATACTGTGTGGCAATAGCCTGCTGCACATGCTGCTCCGACGCACTATCGAGCGCGGAGGTAGTATCATCTAGCACTAGAATGGCAGGCTTACGAATAAATGCACGGCCTAAAGCAAGGCGCTGCTTTTGCCCGCCCGATAAATTTGTAGCTCCCTGTGACAATTCATGGGCTAAGCCTTTATCAAGTCGCTCCACAAATTCACTCGCACAGGCTGCCTCTATTGCCTGTTGTATTTCCTCGGCTGTCGCTTCATCCTTGCCGAGTCGAATATTTTCTTCAATCGTTCCAGAAAACAATAACGCTTTTTGGGAGGTAAAGCCGATATGCGTACGTAATGTTGCGAGGGCATACGATTTGAGTGGTCTGCCATCTAGGCGAATTTCACCATCTGTTGGATCAAATAAGCGAGGAAGCAGCTTTACTAGCGTTGATTTGCCACTACCTGTTTTTCCAATGATGCCTACCGTTTGCCCAGGCTTTACAGAAAACGAAATTTTTTTGAGGACATCCTCTGCTGTATCATAGTATCGATAGCTCACCTGATCGAAGTCAATCGCACCTTGTATGGATGCAGAAATCGCCTGTTCCGATTCCTTCACCGCTATGTCTTTATTTAAAATATCCACAATCCGTTCGCCTGAAGGCAATGCTCGTGCAATTTGCATTAGCACCATACTAGAAGACATTAAGCCATTTAAAATAATCGTTAAATAGTTGATAAACGCCAGAATGACCCCAACTTTCAAAGTACCCGCCTCTACCTTAATGGCCCCAAGCCAAAGTGCAGCTACAATGCCCAGATTGACAATAAACATCGTAAAGGGCACAAGTACCCCTACGATTTGCTCTGCAGTGATGAAACGCTTTGTCAGCGCCTCATTTAATTCTCCAAATTGTGCCACCTGCTGTGTCTCACGACGAAACGCTTTGACCACACGAATACCCGCCAAATTTTCCTGTAGCTTCGTATTGACCCCATCAATCGCCTCCTGAACACGACGATACAGCACACCAGAATACTTCGTAAAAAAATACATGGCGATCATCAACAATGGCACGATAATGAGAAGGATGGAAAAAAGCTCACGCGCTGTCACAAACACGATAATCACTGCTCCGATAAAAAGCAAAGGCCCACGCACAAAAATACGTAGCGTCATCATAAATGCGCGCTGAATACTTTCCACATCACTTGTTAAAATCGTAATCAGCTTCCCTGTCGTAAACGCATCCCGCTCCTTGGCTGAATACGTCATCATCTTCTCATAAAGAGCCTGTCGAACATCCGATGCAAAATGAATCGCAGCCTTCGAGCTGTAGTACGAGCAACCGACTCCACCAATAAGCCCCAGCACTGCGCTACCAAGCATCCAGACAAACATAGTCAATACATAACGATTATCCCCATTGACAATCCCTGTATCAATCATATGCTGCATGATGGTTGGCTGAATTAAATCCATCGTCACCTCTAGCACCATCAATAACGGCGCAATCAAAGTGAAAAATTTATAAGGCCCCAAATACTGCCCTAACTGTTTAACTACCTGCATACATTCGTCTCCGTTCTATTTAAATCCCATTCGTTCCTCATTATAACTGAAAATCATTCCCATTTGGCAATAATTTTTCGGGTCTCGTAATATTTACAACCCTATCGCTATCTAGTATATTTTTAGCCAGTTAATATTCAGTTTATTGATGTCATGTATGATCTGTTTGTAGATATAGGGGGAAATTCCATGGGAGCATCACTAGCAACGAATGTCGAGTGGGCAATTGAAGCCAATCGTTTGGTTAAGCTTTTTGGAAATAATCGTGCTGTTGATGGTGTCGATCTGAACGTTCGTGCTGGAAGCATTTACGGTGTGTAGTGATGGTGGCAATCTTGGCCCCTCTCACAATACGTGCTTATATGCGCAGGACATAAACCTTGAAAATAAAAGCTTTGTAAAAAACAAGGGAACGCCCGGATGTGGACGTTCCCATTGTTATGCCAATAAAGCTGCGTTTTCCTGGCCATGCTCCTTGCATTTTACTTAGGATGACCATTGCTCGAAGCAAGCTCTGTTACAGTGTAATGATGCGTAGTTTTTCGAAGTTTCGCAGGAAAAGCTTTTGTGCCTGTTGCTCTTTATTAGGATCAATGCCTAGCAAAGTGACCGTGCAGGGCCCTGCGGATTTTGTACAATCAACAGAACTTTCAACACGCTGCCCCCTAAATAGACGGGCGAATTCTCCTTGCAGCCCCTTTGATCCAACGGGCCATACTTGCTGAACCATTTCCGCTCGCCATGCCTGAAAAATTGGCTGCAACTGTGCAACATCTTCAGGCTGCGCCAACACTTCCTCGCCCACAAGTGGCAAGCCATAGGTGTACCAGCTAAGCTGTTCATGGTCAAATGCACAGCGCTGTTGGCTCTCCCCTAGCATCGTAATAGCTAAACCTGACTGCAGTGTGGGCATATTGGATTCTGTACTACCTGCAATGGCTGGACATGTAAGACCCGCCTCTTCAAACACTTGCTGAATGCCTTTCTCATAGCGTGACCATGCGGCATCACCAGAAAAATTAGCAAGTAGTATTTGGATGGGCAATGCCTGCGCGGCAAGCTGCTCTAAAAACGATACACGTGCCGTCATATAGGCTGTCAATTGATCGGATGCAGACACAATATCCTGAGGTTTTTCCCCAATGGTTGCCGCATTATCCATTGTCGCAACCAACGAGCCTACTTTCATCGCATTTCTCACTGTACACGACCTTCCTTACGCACAAAAACCTTTGACAAAACGGGCATAACTACAGCGACAATCACTAAATTGATTACCGTTGCCATCAGAATACTCCCTAACGCTCCCCAGAAAAATGCTGGGCTAATAATAAAATAAAACGGAAGTGGCGCCACAATGCCGTTTAATACTAGGGCAACGGGCCATTTCCAAAAATGCATGCCTTTTTTATGCATCACACCAAAGATCCAGACAACCATCAACATTTCTACGGCAATTAGTAAATGTAGAGGACCTAGTGGAAATCCAGCCGTGAGCGCTGTAATAAAATGACCGATCAGCCCAGCGACACCTGCTAGTAGCGGTGATAAAAAGACAACCCCTAAAAAGGCTGGAGCCGAGTCTAGAGCCGCCGTTGAAATAAATGTTGGCACTTTAATCATTGCCCCTACAGCACAAATGGCCGCTACCATTGCCGTCAATATCCATTTCCTTAATCTTTGTCGTTCCATGCCTTTTCCTCTTTTCTATTGAGTGCTTACCTTATTTCAGCTGTTCAGCCAATCCATACCAAATTCGTACAACTTGCTCTGCTTCCTTGAACAAAGCTTGGTATAAACGACCACATGTATCTCTTAGTAGACGTGCTTGCTTTTCCATCGGCACAACACCACGCCCCATATCCGTGACAATGAGCACTAATCTACATTGTTGTTCCAATGTCTGTACTGTTGCTAGCACCGTTTGAACCACTTGTTCATCTTCCTCCAAATTTTGTGTCACGAGCCATCTTTCTAAATTTTTTATGACGAGGACATCACAGGCTGGTGCCACCTCTGGTAATTCGCCATCAAGCATTACCATCTGATGCTGTTCATACAAACCCTTCACATAGTCGGTTTTGCCGTTATAGGCGCCTCCGATAAAGACATGCATCTTGCTCCCTCCTCCCAAGCCTTTCTTGAAAACGTTAAAACAAATTGTTTGTCATGTGGCACTTGATAGGACCAAAAAGGCTGCTCTGTTGGGGCAAAAGCAACGAGTAACGCACGAATGACCCCGCCATGAACAACTAAATAATAATGATCCTCATCCTTTGGTAAATGGTTGAAGCCGTCTATAACACGCGTTACAAAATCATCAAACGCTTCGCCTTGTGGTGGGGGCGTGTGAATCGGATCGTCAAGCCATGCACAATAATGGGCATTCATTTTTAATTCCTCATAAGTTTGCCCTTCAAACGCACCAAAGTTTGTCTCACGAAAGCGTGGCTCTGTCTGGTAGCTTGCATTCGGAAAATAATGAGCCGCTGTTTCTCGGCAGCGTAGTAAATCACTGCCATAAACCTTATCGACATTCGCATCTACAACAGCAAGCTCGGTTGTCGCTGCTAATGGTGCGTCCGTCCAACCAAGATAGCGCTTTTCTAAATTTTCTTTCGTTGGTGCATGCCTCATTAAGCACACAGTAACAATGTCACCCATAGCACAACCTCCATCCCTTCAATCGATGCACCTAGTAAATCACCTGATACGCCACCAAAATTACGCAACGTAAATTGGCGAAAAATAAAAAGCGCAATGGCTAAAACGATCACTAATATAATGGGTAGCAGAGAGAACTCAGTAAAGACAAATACAGCCGTTATAGCTAAGAGGAGCGATAACAGCAACCATATTTGCAATAGCTTGGCATTAATATGAGACTTAAAAAAATAGGCAAGGCCTTTTTCCTTGGAGCAGTGGAGTGACATAAAATAAAAGCTCATACCCACCCTCGTTAGAAATGGCACAAATAACACCATCCATAAAGCGAATTGCTGCTGTACAAATAGCTCATGTAGAATGACAAATTTACCCATTAATAAAAACACGACAGACAATACCCCGAATGCCCCTACACGAGGATCATCTAAAATCTCCAATCGTTTCTCTCGATCTCGATAAGAAAAATAGGCATCGCCCATATCGATAAAGCCATCTAAATGTAAACCACCTGTCCATAAAGCAAATAGCCCTATGACAATAAAAGCTAGCATCACTTCACTGCTTGCGGTCCACTGCGTGAGACTATACAGCACGGCTGCCACCGTCGTCCCCATCAAAGCCCCTATCCACGGTAAGCAAGCGAACATGCCTGTGATGGTGAACCTCGTTAATGGCAACTCTTTATGTACTGGCAAAACCGTAAAAAATTGAAATGCCAATAGCAGGCTATGCCAAAAATTTTTCATCGTCTTGCCCTCTTTCTCGATTTATTTCCACCTCTTCACAATACCGTCATTCATCTCATAGGCCTCCCGTGCCATTGCAACGAACCATTGATGGAATTGTCCGAGTGTTCGTCGGTATAATTCTACTTCATCACTATTATAAGGTGGCTCATCAAACAGTTCATTGGAGACAACAAAAAAAGTCATGTTCTTCTTTAGTAGTGACTGAATAGCCTGTTTAACAACCTGTAGCTTATTTTCTAAACACCCAGGCCGTTGTACACACGGTGTCCCACTGTCATAGCCTTCATAAAAAGCATTGGTGAGCCAAGTTGTGACGCAATCCCACAGCACCACATCCCCATCTTGAAGTGTCTCAAACACCTCTGCTATCGCATATGGGGCCTCCACCGTCAGCCATTGGATAGGCTGTGCCTGTCGATCTGCCTGATGACGATGAATCCGCTTCTCCATTTCACGATCTACAGCAAGACCAGAAGCCAAATATATCAAACGTTTTGCAGTACTAAACTGCGTTTGATATTGCTGCATCGCTACTTGCTCAGCAAAATGAGATTTACCACTACGCACACCACCTGTAATAAAAATGAGTGGCATTTTCAGGCACCTCCTATTGTAAATGATGCAAATTACCGATATCTTGGACAAGCCATTGTTGAGCTTGTCGTTCAATCACTGTCACACTCGTCCCATGAATATATGGCGCTGCCCACAGCTCACTAATGCTACGCTGTAAAATGGCGTTGATAATACATTTAATGGTGACGGCATGAGAGACAATGAGGATTGATTCATCCCGATATTGGGCTGCTATTTTTTTGAGTGTAAACATCGCTCTTTCTGTCACAGCGCCGAAGCTTTCGGTATGAGTAGCAACAAACTGTGCTGGATAGTTTGTATATAGCTCATAATCCAGCTTATTCGTCGCCATTATCTCCTCAATGGTATGACCTTGCCATTCCCCTAAATAGATTTCTCGTAAATCATCTTCATAGACAATAGGCAGCTGGCGATTAGCTGTGAGAATAGCCATCGTCTCCCTCGCACGACCACTTGAGCTACAATAAGCAGCAGCAAAAGGGATCTGTTGCAGTTGCTTGTGTAGCCGTTCAGCCGCTGCTCTACCGTTTTCTGTTAATGGTGAATCCAGCCACCCCTGTAGTCGTTGCTCTTGATTCCATTGTGTTTCCCCATGTCTTACTAGATAAAAAGTTGTCACTTTTCTCTCCCCTTATTTGCGCTAAACCAAGCTTGCAGACAATTATGTAAAGAAGTCATGGCCGCAATATCTTTTATTCCAATACGGAACCATTCACCCTGTAAACCTTGAAAATTTTTCGTATGACGCAGGACAATACCTTGTGCTAGACAATAGGTGAAAAAGGTATCTGCCTGCTGTGTTTTTGGTAGTGAGAAGCACACATAATTGGTAATGCTATTGGTTACTTGACAGCCATTTTCTTGTAAATAACGATGCAGCCATTCTCTTTGCGCTGTCGCATAGCTAATGGCTTGCTGACAATAATGCTGTTCATCTAAACAGCTCGCACCAATAACAAGCGCAAAGGCATTTAAATTCCAATGAGGCAGCATGTCCTTTAAAGTGCTCACAATGGAAGCATGTGCAACTAAATAACCTAGACGTAAACCTGGAATCGCATACATTTTAGTCATCGAACGTACGACAATGACATGCGGTTGTTGTGTACTATTATGAATTAGCGAATACGCCTCATCTACCCAATCCATAAAGGCTTCATCAATGACAAGCTCACAGTTAACGGCAGCTCCATGCTCTATTAAGGCAAGTAAATCTTCTTTTTTCGGCAGGACGCCCGTCGGATTATTAGGTGTACAAAGATAAACTGCGTCTGCCTTCATCATTTCATGCTGTAGCTGCTCCATAGGTAATGTGTACTCGATGAAGTCTGTCACCAAAACGGGCACAATATCAGCACCCACTGCACGCAATGTTCGCTCATATTCAGAAAAAGTCGGATGCACAATGATGACACGCTTTTTCGCATAGCGTCTTGCTAGCACACTAAAAAGCTCTGATGCCCCGTTACCTAATAGAATCGTATCCTTTGCCACTTGATGAAAAGCTGCAACCTTCGTTAAAAAGGGCTCTCCATCAGGATCTGGATAACGTTGAATTAGCGGATAAAATGTACGCCACCGTGCCTCCACAAAGGATGGCGGTCCCGCGGCATTCACATTTTCACTAAAATCATACACTACTTCAGGCATAGTTAAGCCTAATTGCTGATACACATTATGCGGATTTGCTCCGTGATTAGGTAATAGCATAAATGAACACCTCCACTGCTAACATGACAAGCGTAAAGAGAACTGTGGCAACGCGCATATGAAGAATAGATGTAGCAATATGCTCCTTTGTTAAAGGAACTAATTTTTCTCCCATAATTGCTCGATGAGAGACAACACCCTTATACGTATTTTTTCCACCGAGCTGTACACCGAGCTGCACAGCCGTCGCTGCCTCTAAATAGCCACTGTTTGGACTTGGATGCTTTTTCGCATCCTGTGCCCATCGCTTTAAACGCTTGCCAAGCGAATAATTTGTTTCATTTTTTGTGCCAAGCACAATTAGCAAGCCTGTAATACGACTTGGAATAAAATTCAGCACATCATCCAGCTTGGCAGAGAACATGCCAAAGTCTTTGTATTTTTCATTTTTATAGCCGACCATCGAATCTAATGTATTGACAGCCTTATAGCCCCATAACCCTATTGCCCCAAATAAAAAGGCATAAAAGAGCGGTGCTGTCACGCCATCGCTTGTATTCTCAGAAACCGTTTCTACCACACCACGCACAATTTCATCTTCATCCAGTTTTTCGGTATCACGTCCAACAATCCACGACAGCTTGACACGCGCTTCCGCAAAATCACCTTTGACAAGCGGCTCATAGACAGCCATTGCCGCCTCCTTCAAGCTACGCTGTGCCAATCCAATCCCAATGAGAAGCCCTTCTACTAGAATGCCAAAAATGATACTTACCTGATAACTAAGGAGCAGAATCAATGTCACTATAAACATGGTCGTCCCAACAACAGCAAGTGCCATCACCATCCCACGCAGCTTTCGCCATTTGCCCTTATTCCATAGAGCTGTTTGCGATTGAATCAAATGTCCAATCCAGCGTACAGGATGGGGAAGCTTTGGAGGGTCTCCTACTACTAAATCGAAAACAAGCCCTATGATACAGGCAATTACGATAGCAATCATCAAGCTCTCTCCTCCTTATCTTTTTTGTATTTCCTTACAGCCTCACGCATCGTTTCATAGACGCCATAGCCAATGACCTTGCCGAGCATCGTAATGGGGCCTGCATACTGATGGTAGTCCCCCTCTTCTGTGGAGGCAATTAGCAAGCTATCGGTAGAAGTACCTGTAGCTTGCGTACCTGTTGTTGGGTCTGTAATAGCTTCATCCACTAACGCCTTCACCTTGGCTTCTGTTGTTGAAATCATTGCCTGAAATAGTGCTTCATCCGATAGCTTTCCGTTGATGAGCACCCATGTATTAATCGTCCCTGCATGGTACTGCTCCTCCCGATGAAAAGCACGTGTAATATCGACCGCATTACCTAGCCCCGCAGTAATCATAATGACAAGTTGGATGCCTTCAAATGTAAAGTCGCGAATGGTCGCAAATTGGGCCTGAACGGCCGTCATCATGGCTACAGTGTTGTGGAGCGGAAAGCCCTGTACCTGCAAAAATTGCTGTAATTCCTGATGGGGTTGCCGTTCATCATAAGTAATGGGTACTGTTCGATTCATGAGATGCGTATAATGTCCAAAGCCTGGATTATGCATGGCGGAGGATACGACCTTCATAGGTGAAGCTGTTTGAAGAGCAACATAATGATCAAATAGTTGAATATGGTCTTTCGTCAGTATAGGCATTTCATCGCCTCCTCGCACGAGATAGTTACGGAACATAAAAAAACAAATTCTTACAAAGAAGAATTTGTACTGTCGATTCTTTATTCAAATTTGAACCTTCTGAACGTATGTACAGAATAACAACTTCATAATACTCAAATTATTTATTTTCTTTGAAATTGTATCATAACTTTGGCTATTGTCACAATTCCAATTTCAAAGCGTTATTGTTGCTTTTGTTTGAGATTTTTAAAGCGGATCACAGAGCCTATAATAATAAAGACCCAGCCAATGCCAATGTAAACAATTTTCATTGTTTTGGTCGATGACGGTAAAATATCCATAATCGTTAAACAGACAAAAAGTATCCCAAGGATGGAGAAAAGCATCCCAATTGTTAAATTCTTCACGAAAAACCCTCCCAACTTATGTACGCCCTCGATTTTACCGTATTCTAAGCAAAAAGAAAACACTAATCCAAGCAAGAAACACTTGGATTAGTGATGATTGTGTCATTTTGCTTTCGCATGAGCAAAAAACTCTTCATATAATGCTTGTAAAATACGGTTTTCATATTCCTGAAGGACCCCAAATACGAGGCTGACTTCAGAAGAACCTTGATTGATCATTTCAATATTTGCGCCAGTTTCTGAAATCGCTGTGGCAGCACGGGCAGCTAAACCTGTATTATGACGCATCCCTTCGCCAACAATCACGATCATCGAAAAACCGTGACGCATTTCTACATACTCAGCA
This sequence comes from Lysinibacillus sp. FSL K6-1151, assembly GCF_038630755.1. NCBI lineage: Bacteria > Bacillati > Bacillota > Bacilli > Caryophanales > Bacillaceae > Lysinibacillus > Lysinibacillus sp. FSL K6-1151. The sequence continues at coordinate 1,982,773 of NZ_CP152040.1, read as the reverse complement.
TGTAGCTCTTCTTTCACACGACTAATAATACGTGCTTCATTTTCTGGAGTTAGTTGATTTGAACGCATGATGACAGAAATATCGTCTAAGCCAGACGGTGTGTGTTCATAAGAAATATTCTCATCTTCTAAAATTTGGAGCAGCTTTCGTCCAAAGCCTACTTCACGATTCATCAAATATTTAGAAACATATAAAGTTGAAAAGCCACTGTCTGCCGAGATTCCTGTAACGGGACGACCTGTTGCAGGACGGCTTGGTACGATACGAGTACCTGGGGCTAATGGATTATTTGTATTTTTTATGTTAACGGGCACCCCAATCTTGTAGACAGGCATTAACGCTTCATCATGGAACACTGAAAAGCCTGCATATGATAATTCGCGCATTTCGCGATACGTAATTTCTTTAATTTCCACTGGATCATTGACAACTTTCGGATTCGCAGAGAACACACAATCCACATCCGTAAAGTTTTCGTACAGCTCCGCTTCAACGGCTGCTGCTAAAATGGAACCTGTAATATCAGAGCCACCGCGGTCAAATGTTCGCAATACGCCCGCTTTAGTGTAACCGAAGAACCCTGGGAACACAATAATTTCTTTTGTATCTTTTAAAGGGGCTAAATTAGCATACGCTTCGGGTAAAGCAAATGTGCGTTCAGGCAAATCATTGACCACTAAACCTTCTTTTGGACTAATGTAACGTGCGGGCATACCAATGGCATTAAAGTAAGCTGCTATCAGCTTGGCATTATTATCTTCACCTGCTGCTTTAATACTATCGATGAATAATTCCACGTTCGTTTTGTCACCTTGTACACGTTCACGTAAATCTTCCGCAATTACGTCACAAATGGCATGGTCTAATCCCAAACCATCTGCAATCGCTCGAAAACGATTCACAACAGTTTGCAATTTTTCTTCCGTATTCTCATGTTGTAACGCTGCATTTGCTAATTGTATTAATAGGTCTGTTACTTTTATATCGTCATCAGAACGTTTCCCTGGTGCTGAAACGGCAACAATCTTACGTGCCGGATTAGATTTCACAATGTTTGCCACTTTTTGAATTTGTTCTGCACTTGCTACAGATGTTCCACCAAATTTACACACGATCATATCTATCAAATCCTAACTTTTCAAATTAATTGTATTCCTCCAAAAAACAATTGAATGTACACAGTGTACAAATTATCGTTTCCTACGTCAATACAATTTAAAAAATTCACGCAATTTATCGAGAAATATGGACAATTTTCGTACTGTTTGATTTATTATACGGATTTCGCATGAAATAGTTAAGGTTTTTATGAATTTTTTTTCGTGACATTCACATATTCGTGAAATTTTCCATTTTGACTTTCTTCTATATAATGAAGAAAACGCTTACTCCAACTATGATATGCACAAACAGCCACTATGTTTGTGCTATTTTATATGTAAAAAAGACGACTTGAGCAGAGTTCTAACGCTTGATTTCAAGGGCGTTATCTCATTCACAGAGTTTCTTGCCCTTCCACGAGGATTCCTCTTCCCTCCGCGAGTATTTCTCTTCCTTCCGCGAGTATTCCTCTTCCCTCCGCGAGTATTCCTCTTCCCTCCGCGAGTATTCCTCTTCCCTCCGCGAGTATTCCTCCTCCTTCCGCGAGTATTCCTCCTCCTTCCGCGAGTATTCTATTAATCATTGAAGTTCTCGCTCAATTGCTTGGATGCAACAATCTTTCATGAGCAGCTGCCTTCCTCTACATAAAAAAACTAGGCTCACGTTATGTGATGCCTAGTTTTACTTGTGCTATTGGATTACATGGCTGTCCAGCCACCATCGATCACTAGCTCTGCGCCTGTCATGAAACGAGATTCGTCAGATGCTAGGAAGACTACACCATAGGCTACATCTTCCGGTTCACCGAAGTATGGTAGTTGTGTGTAAGTTTGATAGAATGGCAGTGCGCCCCCCTCTACCATTGTCGGTGCTGTCATCGGTGTGACGATAATGCCTGGGTGCACAGAATTCACGCGAATTTTATCTTTGCCGTATTCGATAGCAGCTGATTTAGAAAGTACACGCAGCGCACCTTTTGCTGCTGTATAGGGGCTTGTACCAGCCATCCCAACGATTCCACCAATGGAAGAAATATTAATGATTGAACCGCCGCCCGCTTTTTGCATTTCAGGAATCACGTATTTCATACCAATAACACAGCCATTCAGGTTGATATCCATAATTTTATTCCATTCAGCCATTTCCATGTCAGCCATCGTTTTTGGTGATGAAACGCCTGCATTGTTGACAAGAATATCGACTTTGCCGTAAGCCTTTACAGCCTCCGCAATTACTGCTTTCCACTCGTCTTCTGAAGTGACATTATGTGAAAGCCCCATAATTTCTCCACCATTTTCTTTAATTTCTTTAACTAAGTTATGCAATGGCTCGATTTGCACATCTGTTGCAATTACCTTTGCGCCTTCTTGTGCGAATAATTTTGCTTCGGATGCACCCATCCCCATTGCTGCTCCTGTAATAATTGCTACTTTCCCATTTAAACGACCCATAATAAAAACTTCCTTCCTTCTATATAAATGAACAATTCGTGAACACGTTAACAACTAGTTGTATTATCGACACTGTGTCGTTAATATAATTATAACTCGCTATTTAAAAAGGGCAAACAACACAAAAACCTGTTATGATGCTTACACAACATTCACAATAAATCTGTTGTTTAAATAGAAAATTTGATACAAGGAGCATAAAAATGTCGAAAAAAATGGACCCCCGCGTCATCCGAACACGCCAATTATTAAGAGATGCACTGGTGGAATTAATTGATGAACAAGGCTATGAGAAGATTACAGTTCAAGATATTACACAACGAGCCACATTAAATCGTGCCACTTTTTATTTACACTACCGTGATAAGCTGGACCTTCTCTATCAAAGCTCAGAAGAAACTTTGCATGAGCTTGTCAGTAGTATTCGTCCAAACTTTGAGGAGAAAAAGGATTTTGATTTATTACCAAATTATGACCAGCCTCACGAGACATTTATGCATTTATTTGAACAAATAGCGCTGAATAGTAAGCTTTATAAGGTTTATCTCACGGAAAAGAATATCCCTTATTTCTCTGATGGTTTGAAAAACATTATTATCAATTTCGTCTCAAGTGGCATTCAAATTATGGAGCCTAACGATCAAAAGCTAACAGTGCCCCGTGAGATGGCTGTACGGTTTTATGCCGCTGCCTTTCTTGAAGTGATTGTTTGGTGGTTGGAACATGATATGCCGTATACACCAAAATTTATGGCGACCCAGCTCATGCGTATTACCATTAAAGGGCCTTATATTGACAACCCCTTTGAAAAGTAAAGAAGATTTGGGTATAGGTTAAGCCCATACCCAAAGGACTTACCTATGCGCCATTTAGTAATCTTTCATCAAACATTAATTGTATTTGAATGCCGAACGGGTCTTCGATAATGCCATAAGCTTTACTAAAAACATTACTGGATAACGGAACAATGATTCTTACTCTTTCATCTGACGTTAAGCTCTTATAAAAATGCTCCATTTCTTCTAGGTCTGCGCTCTGTATACATAATGAGGAATGATTTCCTACTACATAGTGTTCCGTAACATCCATTGTAGCTTCTGCTAGCATTAGCTTTGTTTTGCCAATTAATAAAACAGCATGTGCTATATACTGTTTATTTTCTTCTGTAAGACGCATTGTCTTGTCACGTTTTGCCATATCCTCATATGTCACAAGCAACAGTTCCTCCGCATTCAAATGTTCTTTGTAAAATTGGACAGCTTCTTTTGCCTTTCCGTTCATGGATAAAAAAATAGCGACTTCAAGTGTGGCACTCATCGTATCAATCTCCCTTAGTAAAATAGTTAGATAATAACTCCATTGATATTACCTAACCCTTATTTTAGAATATAAAGGTATCAAAACATGACACCTTTTAAGGAGATAGCCATGAAAAAATCAGAACGACTTAATGATATGATTAGATACTTAAATGGTCGGGAATTTTTTAATTTAACGGATTTAATGACTACCTACAGCATTTCTAAAAGTACAGCGCTACGTGATGTTCATTCTTTAGAGCAATTAGGCATGCCGATTTTTGCCGAGCATGGAAGACATGGACGGTATGGCATCTTAAAAAACAGGCTATTATCCCCTATTGTTTTTACATTGGATGAGGTGTATGCTTTGTACTTTGCTATGCTAACATTAGAATCTTACCAATCAACACCTTTTCATCTAAGTGTTAATCAATTAAATGAAAAATTTGAAAGCTGTCTGTCTAAACATCAAGTAGAACAGATGCATCAAATGAAAAAAGTCCTGCAATTTGAAGCTAACCAACATCATCATATTAGTCTTTTTTTAGATAAGATTTTAATGAGTATTCTTCATGAATATGGCTGTCAATTTCAATATCAAAAAAATAATGAGCAAAAAGATTACTATGTTCAATTTTTCGAAATATCTGCTAAATTTGGGCAATGGTATGTAACTGGCATAGAAGTGGATACGAAGAAAGTGAAGGTTTTCAGATGTGATAAAATAACGTCCATTGAAATAATAGATAGTAGCATGCACTTTTCTCTAGACGCACTAATCAATCGGTCATTAGAAATGGATCAACCAAAGAAACGTATTGCATTTGAGGTAGAAATTTCAGCACAGGCAAAGGATATTTTTTATAAAGAACATTACCCTTCTATGACACTAGAAATGGATGATAAAACTGTAATTAAGGGCTTTTACAACCCAGGAGAAGAAACATTTATCGGCAATTATTTTATGAGGTATGGTCAGCATATTATCTCCGTGAAGCCCAAAGCATTACAACAAATAATCCAAGACCAAGTAGAGAATCTCCTTCATCACTATCAAAAATTAACCTCACATTAGCCCATAAAAAATCCCGAACTATATGATTTGACTAGCTCGGGTTTTCTGTCTATATTGCTCGATCCACATAAGACCGTTAGCAAAAGCTATAAAATGAATTCAATTGATCAGTTTTTTTGCACCATAGATCATAAAGCTCCCCCGCTTTACTTTTCATTAAACTCAAATTCAATTTTCCCTTCTACCAAACGGAGTGACGCATTAAATTGTTTGCCACTCTTTGATTTAAACCCTTTCATCACAGCTGTTTTACCAATCTTACATAAATCATGAATATTCTTCTCCGTTAGTTTTTTTCCTAATAGCCTTCCTGGAAACGTTTGCTTACAACCATTTTTATAATTCGAACAACCGTAAAAACTTTTACGCAAACCTATTTTTCCTACTTTACATGTCGGACACATCACAATATCTTTCACAACAGCTGGTTTAAACTGCTCCGCTTCAATTGTAAGTGACTCTAACTGTTTAGGCACTTCCGCTATTAATTGATTAATAAACTTGCCTATGCTTTCAATAAAATGTTTGGCTGACCCTTCTCCATGACCAATTTTATGTAAATAAATTTCCCATTTTGCCGTCATCGATGGACTTGACAGTAATGTTCCTTCAATTGCTCGACATAAAAGCGCACCCTTAGGCGTAATACTCACGATATTTTTTCGTACTTCAATAAATCCATGCTTTTTAATCGTCTCGATAATGCCACTACGAGTTGCTTCCGTCCCAATACCTTCAATCGACTTCAGCACCTCGATTTCCTCTTCATCCTCAACCGATTTACCACATGTTTTCATCATCGTAATGAGTTGACCTTCTGTATAAGGCTTAGGAGCCGTTGTCGTGCCTTCTAAAATAGAAACCATACTTTGTACCATCTCATCTTGGAAAACAACAGGTAACGACTCTTCACGCTCCTGCAACTCTTTCTCACTTGAAAACAATTCTTTCCAACCTTTTACGAGCTCTGTTTTCCCTACCGTTTTAAACGCAACGTTTTTGACATTCGTTATGATCGTTTTTTCGTCGTATTGATAATCTTGGTGAAACATAGCGAGTGTCGTATTGACGATTTCAAAATAAATATTTCGTTCATCCGCATTCATGGATTGTAACGCTTTTTCTGTCGGCACTTTTTTCGTTGGGATAATAGCATAGTGCTCCCCAACGTTGGCACTATCGACGTAGCGTTTGTTATTCCCACGGTTGATTGCATGAAATGACTTTCCCACGAGCTGCTGATAGTTGGCCAATGAGTCATTTAAATAGGCAAACTCATGATGTGTAATGAGCTGTGAATCGGTACGCGGGTAAGAAACGAGCTTTTTCTCATAAAGTGATTGCGTAAGTTTCAACACATGCGATGGACTGTATTTCCAACGTTTATTGGCAGCAGCTTGTAATGTTGATAACGCATGTAGTTTAGGTGGTGCGATCCGCTTCATTTTGTTCGTTACACTTGTAATTAGACCCGTATCCAGCGGTTCAATCCCATGCTGTTGCAATAATTGCACAGCCTCTGCACGCTCTTTTGTTTTTAAATTTGCCTTCCCTTTATATACACCATTTTGTGCTGTAAAAACCCCTTCAATTTCATAAAATTTTTCAGGCTTGAAATGTTCGATTTCCTGCTGTCTTTTATAAATTAAATAGACGGTTGGTGATTGCACACGTCCGATGGAGATACTACCCCTAAAGCCCTTTTTTTGTAAAAGTAGCGTATAGAGGCGACTACAGTTCATACCTACTAACCAATCGCTAATTTGACGTGTTTTTGCTTCTTGGTACATGAGCAAATCACGCTCATTACTTTGCATATGATTAAAACCTTTTCGAATTTCCTCAACCTCTAATGAATTGATCCATAATCGTTTAACAGGCTTGTTGACTTTCGTCATTTTTAAAAGGGAGTAGAAGATATTTGAACCCTCACGTTCACTATCGCAGCCATTATAAATCATGGTTACTTGCGGATCATTAAAGATTTTTTTGACTGCATGAAATTGTGTATACATTTTAGAGACAACTTTATCTTCAAATTTTTGTGGAATGATCGGTAATGATCCCAGTGACCATTTCTCCCATTCCTTCTGATATTCTTTTGGTTCCTTTAATTCAACAAGATGACCCACTGCCCAGGTAATGACTGCACCATTAGGAAAAGTTGAACAAGGTTCCAGTTCAATAAATGTTTTCTCTTTTTTCTTTATTTTAAATGCATCTGCATAAGCCCTTGCTTGAGATGGCTTCTCTGCCAAAATGGCGATTTTCCCCATTGATCATCACATCTTCTTTAAAATAGTTTCGTAGCTTTTCTATAAAAACATAAAACTCAACTAATCAGATTAGTTGAGTTGATGGTGAATACCTTACTACTATTTTACTTTAAACAATTAAAAATATCACTTATTAAAATCTATGAACTAAAATGACCCTTCAAATCGAGGAATCAGGCTGCTGTGATTTAACCAACTCAGCAGCCATATACCCCATCATCATTGCTGGGTATAAACAGCCTTACACTATATTTGCACCAACTGCAACGCCTTCTTAACCTCTTGACTATCTTTTGCTAATACGCTCATCACATTCGATCCAAACCATTCCAATGATGCATCTACCTCCATCGTTGAAACTGCTTCTGCTAGGAATTCACCATAATCAATAGCACCTTCAAACAAAGGAACCATTCCTTCCCTAGACCCTGCTGCCGCATACACATTGTTTGGTGAAAAAACATCTAGTTGAGCACGTGAGGCAATATTTTTAAAATGAAAATGTGAGATATAAGGACGTAGTTGCTTCATGGCGACAATCGGGTTCATTCCTGATTCCCATATATGTAAAACGTCAAAGTTCACTCGTAGGCTTGAGTGATTCGTTTCTTCAAGTAACTGCATGGTTGAAGGTAGATTATCTGTTAATGTATTTGGATGAGTTTCTACCAGCAAGTTTTGTCCTTGTGACTCAAGATAATCACAGAGCATTGTAAGTCTGACAATAAGTTCTACCCTTTCTTTCTTACTCGTGTCTGAGCTGCCTTGCTTTCCTACAAATGTACGAATTTTATTTGTTCCCCAGCGCTTGGCAAGTGCAGATAATCTTTCTGTTTCAGCCATCATCTCCGAAACGGGTGCATCTAATGGCAAATAATCACTAAGCATGCTCGTTTCCAAACCGTAGGAGCTTAGCCAATCTGCTCCATAATGAGGTTCATCTGCCAAGTTCTTTGCATGAATGCCCCAGAGCTCGATTCCTTGAAAGCCTTGTGTTTTAGCAAATTGAGCTAATTGCTCCATCGAGTGGAGATGGTGCCGAAATGAGATTGTACAAATTGATAGTTTCATAACATGACCTCTTTCTTGTGCTGTAATGTTAACCATGCTTGAAAACATTCTTGTAATCCTTGCTTGATTTTGAACTCAAGCTGATTTTGTTCTTCTAACTTCACAAAAATATTTTCCACCAATAACAAATCTTGCGTCATCGCCAGCTTCATCGCTCGATACTGAATCGTTGTATAGCCAGTCACTAGACGCTCAATTTCATCACACCATGTGTCAAAGCCTTCCTCTTCTCGCCCAAGTGCTTCCCAAAAAAATGCAAATGCATGCTCATATGCATACTTTCTAATCGCGATAACTGGCAATTGCTTTAAGGCCGTCGGTAGTTTTGACAGACGTTCTTTTCCTGCGATAGACTTTTTCATAATTTCGGTAACGGCATCTGTCAACGGATTACAATCAAGCTTGATGCATGTATTAAAATAGGCTTCAACCGTCTCTGTAGTAGGAGCAATAATCGTCTCAGAATCAAAGTAATAGCCACCTTTGACAGTTGGCTCTTGGATTGCAGCTAAAATTCGCTCCTTCGGTAAAATTCCTTCCCAGCGAAAATCAGGGTCATACATAAACCACTCTTCTTCATTTTCGGTCGATTCTAGCATCACATAATGAGGGAATGGACGTTGATGAAATTTATTCTCTCGCTCTGGCAGCATCGATAAATCCAGCATCACCATCACATGCTGATGTGGCGATTTATTCTCTACTAGCCCTAGCAATTTGTTTATATTTTCTTGTTTAGACTGCTTTTCGTCATACCATTTGTAAAGCTTGATGCCATAGAGCATTTCATACCATGTTTGAAAGAAATCATGATCGATTTGATCAGAATGGTATGTTAGCACACCATTATCAAGCACATCAAAATCAGCGTCCCATACCCCAAAATAGTAGGGCCTATGATCGACACCTTTCGTTTTCTTAATAACCTCACAAACACAGCTTACAAAACAATGAACTTTTATCATTTTTGGCCTCCGATTATTCTACCTTTTGCTGTTTTTCTAAAAAGCTTGCTAATGTTCCTACTGTTTTGAAATCTTTAGGAACGAGAACCTCATCGGGGATGGCAATGCCAAGATCCAGCTCTATATGAAGAATCAGTTGAAGGACCATAATGGAATCCATATACAAATCCTCATTTAATCGGGCATCTTCATTGAAAGAAGACAGTGTCGGCAACTCTAATGAATTTTCCATAATATCATAGATGCTCTGAATCAATTGTTGTCGCGTCATACTGGTATGCCTCCAAGTTTTTTTCTACTTATTTTTCCATTAGGCAGCTTTTCAATTTCTTGAACAGGCAAAAACTCTATTGGAACTTGATGTGGAGCTAGAAATTTTCGGCACCATTCTCGAAGCTCCATATTATCGATTGGTTCAGTAGACACATATAGTGCACATACCCGCTCTCCTGACAGGTTATCTTGTTTCTTATATACAACTGCTTCGACTATTCTTGGGTCATCCATTAACACGGTTTCCACTTCTTGCGGATACACATTCAAGCCTGCTACATTAATCGTGTCATCTATTCTTGCTAGAAAAGACAGAACATTATCTTCTATATAGCCAAGATCTTTCGTATAAATCGTTTGTGTCGACAATTCAATAATAATTTCGCTCGGTGTTTGTTTATCACCGGCTGTTACCTTTACATGAGGAAGTGGGTAGCCCATTTCTTTCGGATCTTCCACATTAGGGTGAATCGCAACACAGCCTGCTTCAGAGCAGCCATACTGCTGGAGTACTTGGCGAGATTTCTCTCTTAATGTTGTCAGCCAGCTATGCGGCATCAAAGTTCCTGACGTCATAACACGATCAAATTGTTCACCCATCGGTAATAATCGACTTAATGTATAAAGTAACGCTGGGGCCCCATAGAGTATGTGTTGAGGATATTCTTTTAGCTTTTTCAAAATATATTTAGGGTTATTATTTGTAATAATAACTGGCTTTGCTCCCCTTCTTAGGCAAGCCAAAACACCACAAATGAAGCCATAGGAATGAGTTACTGGACAAGCAACAACCGAATTTGTCAAGGAATCGACAGGTAACATCGTCACATAACTTTCAATCTCTTTTTCCACAGAGCCCCACGTTCGTTCAATACATTTCGGAGCGCCTGTTGTGCCTGAGCTCATTTGAACTAATACGCCCTCTTGGTTATTGCAATGATTTGATAGTTCAATGAAAGTATCAATCGATTGGAACAACAGCAGATGACTACCTGCTGAAGAAGCAAGCCGCACAGCTCCCTCTTTCGGCGTTGCTGAATGGATGGGGACAACTGATCCCCCTTTTTCGCGAATGTATAAACAAAGAGCTATATATTGGAAAGTATCATCCGTACAAATAGCTAGTCTGCGATTGTTACACTCCCTTAAATGAGGTAAGCTTTCATATATTTCAAATTGCTTCTCAATATCTTCTACTGCATAAAATTGATCATTGACATAAAACATCATCATTTCTCCTTTTTATCCGCTTGCGCCAACGTATTGTTGACGATATGTCGAAAATTACCTTCCTCTTGATTTTGAACTTTCTTAGTTAGCAAAGATTCAACATAAATTTGTGTGCTAGTATGCTGAAGCTGTTCATGTCTTGCACATAACGATGGAAAGCGTTCCAAGTGCTTCTGTAAGCTGTCCTTAACTTGACACCAAAAATGTGTTTCTGCAAAGTCATACTGCTCCTCTAGCAAATACGATAGTTCACTTAAATGAAATACGAATAGTGTATCCATAATTAATTCTCGTAAAGCCTCTAGAGAAGACATCCAATAATACTGATCGACAGGTGCATCTTTAAAACGTTCGTGTATCGTTGCAAAGTCTGGAACGAGGCTTCTGTCTGCAATGAATTCTTCCATATATTCGATACTGTCATGGAAATCCCTCAGTACAACCCGAGTGGGCCACCCATTTTGATGCAATAAAATCATGTTTTGTGCATGTGCCTCCAGCGCAATACCATGGGCGACCAGCAAGTGCCACACAGGAATAACACTCACTTCGATCAAGCGTTTTACCCACTCCTCTGCTCCATATCGGGAAAGCCAATCATCAATAAATGGACGCCCATCTCTCTCCATCATCATTAGTACTGTAAAAGGAACCGCTTCCTCTTCATCCTTCATATACAAGCGCACACTTTCTCGCCATATGGTACCAAGCTGACCTTCTAGTTTGCTACTATGCTTTTTGGCATTCGGTTCAAAAATAATACCTGCATATTCCTCCAGTACAATAAGCGATGCTTCCTTTTGTAAATAGGCATCTAATTGAATCACCTGTTTAAGCCATGATGAAATAGGAGGAGCGGCACAAACAGCATGAGAATGTAACTTTCGCAAGGAAGAAGTATTCACCATATTCATTGCACATTTTAATTGCGCCTTTTCAGGATGTGAAACATTCCATAATGTTCGTACTGATTGGGTTGCCCTATAGTAATCTCCTTTCACATTTAGAGGGATTAAATCTTTTTGCTCAATTAATCCAGCTAGTTCCATTTTCAGGTTATGCCATTGCCAAGGATGAACAGGGAGGAACGTATAGTCGTCAAATGTTCCACCGAAAATCGCAAGCTTTGCTAGAAGGTCTTCCCACAGAAAATGTCCTAGCTCTCTTTTCCAAAAGCTCTCTTCCTCAAGAACGGTGATTCGTACGTAGCTTCTTCTCACCGCAACCCATTGAAGGGTAAATGATTGCTTTGCCTCAGGGCCATAGTTTTTATGGTCGTCAATTGTAAAACCGGTTCTAGATTTGAAACAAGGATGATAGGGATGCCCTTCCATGATTTCTGATTCTAATTCTTCATAGCTCGAATTTCTTCTCGACATGGGCATTTGGAGATGACGCTCATTCCATTGACAAAGCTTACTCGTTAAATGAAGTTCTTCCAGTAAACGAACTTTGTCTTTACGAGTAGATAGTAATTCATCTACTAGATCCTCAAGCGTAGCTTCTAGTAACGTCTCATCTTTTCCTACTAGAAAAATACTATCGCCCTTTATTCGGATACGATCAAAGGCCATTCTTCGCCCTTCACAACGATAGGTACATTTCTGTCCAACAAGAGTAAAAATGGAAGACCATTTATCTAGAGGCGTTTCTTCATATTTGATTAGTCCTTCAAACATCATTGCTTCTACAAGCTGCCGCCTTACACGTAGCTCTTCTTGTTTAGTAACTAAAGGCTGTAGCTGCTTCATATTCTGCCTCCTCATACTGAACAACGAACGGATTTGGCACTTTCGTATATACCGCTTGTTCAAGCTCGGCTTCTAGTTCATCTACATCATGAAATCTTGTTAATAAATTTGCTTTGAACGCAAGCTCCTCTTGCTTTAGAATGTTACGAATAAATGCCTTCCCGAAACCTGTAAATTCTTTTTCTAATAAGTGCAGTTGATCGATAGACCACTTCAAAAGAATTTTTTCATCGATTAGCTGATCGGCTCCAAATCGAGAAATAACGGGAAACAATTGATTCATAAATAAATAATATGTAAATCTATCATGAATAAGGGCATCTTCGTAAAATAGCTCTTCTGTTTCATGTAAAGAAGGCTCTATTGAAAGAAGTACTTCTTTATATGTTTTTGATAAGTAATAACCTTGGTTATCACGATAATAATAAGTAGTTGGATAACTGGAAGAAATGTTTAACAAACTATTTTGCTGGTGTGCTTCGAGAGCTATTCCATTCTCATCGTATAATCTTAATAACGATTCAATCGAACATTTCCAATAAGCCTTAAACCAATCTAAGCTTACACTCTCTAATGATCGGAATTCTGATTGAGCAATTTTCATGATGAGCTGACATAATTTTGATTTTTCTTTTGGTAGGGGCTCTTGCAAAAGCGTAGCGATCATGCAGATTCCTTCATCCTGTCCTTCAGGAAATACATTTGAGCGAAAAATAACCTCAAACCCTGATTCCGCCTGATTTGGGAACTCTACAGTCATATAGGCTGGATCATCAATCATCCGAAAAGATGGATGGTTCTGTAAGAAATCAATCTTATTCATTAACCGAGCCATAACAATCCCAGCTTTTAATTCATGCGTTCTAGTCACCCGCAATGAATTCGTTATTTTGACTGGAATTGAAAACTTATACATCATTTCTTCATTTGTGCTATATACCGTTCTTATCGAGGAGGTTGCTGTATAAAGTGCCCCAAGTGCACCTTCGTATTTTATCCATCCTTCAGCAAGCGCTTTTTTTACATGCGGTTGCTGCAAAAGCCATTGTGCTTGAAGCGGATGCATCGGAATGAGACAATCCTTCTCTGACATCACAAAATCAGGTTGTGATGTTGTTAAAGACTGAGAAATGAGTTCACTTGCACTTTTTTCTAATACAGAGGACTCTTTTACATTTTTACGGTCAACACGAAAATAGTGAAGCTGAAAAGAACCTTGTAACTCTGGAGCAAAACTCGTTTGCTGCCAATCTGACATCCCTTGTCTGCTTTTAGGTGTCGGATGGAGCCAATGTCCAAGTAAGAGTGATTGCTCAGCTTCAATAAACGTACCGTTAGCTCCATTTTGTTTCTTATTTTCCAGACGCTTTTCAATATAATTTGTCATCGTTTGATAGCTCTCAATTATGCGAAGAATGAGTTCATCAAAATGGGAGGAAAGTTCATGACATCCATCCTTCTTTGCCATAAAATGGAGTTCCTGAATAAATGTGATGAGTATTGTTAATTTATCTTCGACAAGCCATTGGTTTTGTTTCGTACAATACTTCAACGAGTCACCAAATTTATGTCTTCCAACAAGAGATTTGTATTCCATGCCAAATGCAAAACGTGTGTTTTGTAATGGCAACTCGATTTCTAATATATATTCCTCTGTCATCAGGATAGATAGTCGCTGTTCTTTTATCCATTCCTCCTTTCTGACCCAGTGTCCGCTACTCACCTCTCGTATATAACAATTCATAAACGCTTGAAACGTTGCATTTTCTGCAATCTGTTTAGCCATCTGTTGCATTCATTAACCATCCTTTCACAGAGCCTTCTCCCTATCAAATGATAATTATTATCATTCACTGTTAAAAAAATGAGTCTTCCAAATTAAAAAGACTGATGAGATGATAAGAAGTAAATGGAAACAATTGAATTGTTGACAAACGTTGATAATGATTATCATTTTCAACAATAATTACATATTATAAGAAAGACAGAAATGACTCAACTGTCTAAAGACCTATATGGCAATTTAAACCATCGAAATAGGTAAAAGTGTAGAAGCTGTTGCCTTTTCTTGGAGGATATTAAGAGGTTATTAATATATGGTACTTTGAGAGGGAGAAATATTACAAGGAGATAAAAAGAATTTTGCCATATGTGAAAGGTCTATATGTTATGAATGTTCCTAGCCTTTTACATAATATGCAAAAACCCTTTCTTATCAACGAAAGGGTTAAAAATTATAGCTATTTATAGAGATCTACCCTCCCTTTTTCCAAGTAACTGAGCAATTTTAGGTGATAGGAAATGGTGTAGATACTCTTAAGTCATTCAAATCTTATGAGCCTATTTAAAATACAATGCCGATAATGATAGCTGATAGAACACTTACAAGTGAAGCACCATATAGCAATTTTAATCCAAAGCGCGCAACCACATTCCCTTGCTTTTCATTTAACCCTTTCACCGCACCCACGATGGTACCAATGGACCCAAAGTTCGCGAAGGATATAAGGAAAACAGATACGATGGCTGTTGTGCGCTCACTGAAACTATCTTGTATTTTAACAAAATCCAGCATGGCAACGAATTCATTTGCCACAAGCTTTGTCGCCATGATACTTCCGGCATTGACAGCTTCATGCCAAGGTACACCCATGACAAAGGCAATTGGAGCAAAGATATAGCCTAAGATGTCTTGGAACGAGATGCCGAATATACCGCTAAATACACCATTAATCAAGGCAATCACCCCAACAAAACCTACTAACATGACCCCAACGATGATGGCTACCTTAAACCCATCCATAATATATTCGCCTAGCATTTCAAAGAAGGTTTGCTTTTCACCTTCTTGTACTTCAATTATATCCTCTTCGGCTTTTACGTCATACGGGTTAATGATGGAGGCTATGATAAAGCCGCCAAATAAGTTTAATATTAATGCTGCCACTACATACTTAGGCTCTAACATCGTCATATAGGAGCCGACAATCGACATAGATACCGTTGACATCGCAGAAGCACATAATGTATACAGACGATGTTTCGGTAAAAATCCAATTTGATTTTTCACGGAAATAAATACTTCATTTTGTCCTACTATAGCTGCTGCAACTGCATTATATGATTCTAGTTTACCCATCCCATTTATTTTACTTAATACTAAACCAATATACTTAATAATAAATGGGAGGATTTTATAATGTTGCAATATTCCAATTATTGCTGACATAAATACAATTGGCATTAATACATAAAGGAAAAATGTATGTGCACCTTCATTGGCCATCCCACCGAATACAAAATTAGTACCTTCATTGGCGTATTCAAGTAATTTTGCAAAACTATCAGCAAAACCTTTAATTAGAAATTCCCCGATACCCGTTTTAAGTAAAAGAAAGCCTAAAATAAGTTGGATAGCAATCATCACCATGATGGGGCGATATTTAATCTTTTTCTTATTATTACTTGCAACCCATGCTAATAATAGAACTAGCATGAGTCCTACTATAGAAATTAAATAATGCATCTTGTCCCCTCCGTGTTTTACTCTGTTTAAGATATAGACTTACTCGAATGTTTTTCCTTCCAGATTAATCCTTGTTCTAAAATAATCGCTAAAAAACTTCCACAAATTAACCCATTGTTTAAAATAGCAATCACGATAGGAGATAATTGGCTTGTCGCAGATGAAGGAATAAACATTAAACCAACACCAACTAAAAGAGACACGCCACTCACGATATACGTTCGTTCCTCGTGCGTAACCGTTTTCAATTCCTTCAAGGAGATTCCGACCATTTTGACAAAAATAACGAATGTTACAGCATAGCCTATTGGTGCTGGAATACCCGCTAATATATTCATAAAGGGTGGCAGCAAGGAGATACAGATAACGCAGCAACACCCAATTAAAAACGACCTGCGTTCCTTCATACCTGTTTGTTCAACATATCCTGCTGCCCCCGAAATTGGCACTGAGCCGATCGCACCCAGGCCTCCACAAATTAGTTGTGTAATCCCTGACATAAATCCAGCACGCAAATAACGGCGATCATCCCTTGATTGTTTTTGTTTCATGACTGTCACCATCAAACGGATTGATGCAATCGCATTAACTATTAATAGCAATGCTAACAAGAATGCTGTAGTGATGGTTCCACTGTCAAATCTCGGCCTTCCAAATGGGAAGAATTCAGGGAGCTTAACTAGTGTATTTACCTGTGAAATCCCAGATGTCTGACCAAAAATCGCAAATAATAACCAACCTATCAATATACTAATAATGATTGAAAATTGCCGCAGAATAGTATAGCGATTGTTGCCTAACCAAAAGGTGATACAAATGACCATCGTACTAAGTAGAAATACTTTAATATCTACTGTTGCGTGGCTTGACGAAATACCCATCATTCCTTTCATAAAGGAGCCACTTAATTGAAAGATTAATAAAAGCAAATAGATAAAAGTGATGGTCGGTGTAAATAAACAAGCAATTTTATCCATTAGCTTAAGTGCTGAAAGTAGGATAAATAAAATACCACTTATAATCATTCCTCCACATAAAGCTTGTAAGGCAGCCATGTGAGAAGAATATAATACCCCTACCAAGCTCGCATAAATGGTAAAAATGCTCCACCATAAACCAGCTGGCCCTTCATGGATTGGTAATTTATGACCAATCAGCCCTTGTAAAAAACCAGCTATCCCTAAAGTAATAATCGTACTTTGGATTAGCCCAGACGTCTCAATAGGTGTTAGATTATATACATCTGCGATAGCAATCGGCGCTGCGATAGCACCAGCGAGCATAAATACCATCCACTGTAATCCAGACAATATTGCCTTCATTACGGTCTTCCCCTTTTCTTACGATTACTATTGCATTACTCATCGATGATTGTCTGAAGTGCAATGTCCACCATTTCATAAAAGGACTTTTCACTTTCCTCGTGAGATAAGCTTTCATTTGTTAATAATTGACTACCTACCGTCAAAATAGATAATGCTTTTACCCCGTATTTAGCAGCTAAAGTATAGAGGGATGTACTTTCCATTTCTACACCTAACACACCGAATTCCATAAACTTATGAAGCCTGTCTAGTGTTTCACGATAGAATTCATCAGAATTATAAATATTGCCAACAAAGACATTTACTTTTTTGTCTTGTGCTTGTTGATACGCCTTCATTAATAAAGAAAAATCTGCTGTTGGTGCGTAATTATTACCGTAGAATATTTTCTCCGTCAAATTGCTATCTGAGGACACTGCTTGGGCTAATATAATATCACGGATATTAATATCCTTTTGCATCGCACCACATGTTCCGATACGAACCAGTTTCTTAACGCCATAATCGTTGACCAATTCCGTACCATATATACTCATCGATGGATTGCCCATCCCAGTACCTTGAACTGAAATCGGCACACCTTTGTACATTCCTGTGTAACCATACATCCCTCTTACTTCGTTATAGCAATAAGCCTTCTCTAGAAAATGCTCTGCTACAAATCTTGCACGCAGAGGATCTCCAGGAAGCAGCACACGCTCTGCTATTTCTCCCTTTTTTGCACCTAAATGCCTACTCATCTTTATCCCTCCAACTATTTATCTCAAATTCCATAAGGTAAACGTTTTCATTTGCCATCAAAAAAACCCATAGCTGTTTCCAAACCAATTTCTCTTAAAAGAAATCGGTTCAGAAACTACTATGAGTATAAGATTTTTTTATCATAACAAACTAGACCAGATTGTTACGTAGTGTACAGGAAATAATTGACCAAATTACTGAAGCAATTCTTGGCGAATATTATCTAAATCCCTTTTTGAAGGAATCGTTGAAATAATAACAACTGGCACTGTCGTTAAGGCAACAGGAAAATTACTTATGACAAAATCAATGTGATGCTGCTCCACCATTTCATCGGTTAGCCCCTTCATAATAGAAGTATTAATAATGAGCTGGTCTCCAATTTCGTTTTTTATCAAATTAGCTATATAATGACGGATAGAAAACTCCTCACCAATGACCAAGAAGGCTCGTTTACTTTTATAGCGTAGTCCTGAACGAACAAGTAAGGTGAGTTTGGTTAAATGAAAGTCATTATACAGGACAGAAGGGTATGTTTTTTGCCACTTTTGCATGCAGTTCTGCATATCTTGATAAATCTGATGACACTCGATTTGAACATAGTTTGTTAAATTACTTTTTGCAATCGTCAACCATTCAGGAATGGCGTTATCGATTAAAAGCTTGTCAAGAAACTCATATACTTCCAAGATAAAACGCTCTTGCCTATCTAGATTGGGGTAAGCCTTGGCCAATATTGTTAACAACTGCTGCGCCATTTGATCGACTTCTTTATTCTTGTACAATTCAATTTCTTTCTCCGGCGTCATGTCAGACCCTTCATAATAATGATATTGGCTTAGGCTAAATAGGGATTGCATGAAAAACAATTCACTTTTTGGTAATTCTATAGAGAATCTTTCTTCCAGTGCCAGCGCAAAGTCTTTTACTGGCAAATAGAAAATCCCACTTTCCCAAAGATAATCACCCTCAGCAATTTTGACATAGTTCCCTTTTCTCACTCTTTCAAGTACAATCGCTATTAAAAACGATAATTTCCGTTTGGAATTGATAAAATAAACAATGTTCTTCTCATTCTCTATATTCGTAATGGATTGATTGATAAAATCAAAGTCACTATTCGTAAATGGCCATCCTGTAAACTCATAAGCATCACCATATAACTTCCAGTAAAAATAGCGGATATTCAATTCATTTCCCTTTACGGCTGGCGTCGAGTATGTAATCCGTAGCTTATATGGCTTCAAATCGTGATTATTTAATTGCATAATCAGTTTCTTCAAAGATGAGGTACTCATAAACATAGCTTCTGCAAGCTCCTCCATGGTGGATTGATGCCCATTTGTAAACAATAAATGCATTAGTCGATAGAAGATTGTTTGTCTAAGCATGCTTGAAACCACTTCACTAACTGTTGTACTTCGCCCATCGCGTTGTAGAAAGATTCCCTTTCCTCTAGACACTTCAATAGTCATCGCTGCTGGCAATTGCCTATTGATTTCTTCTACTAGCTTACGGATGGTTTTATCTGAAACATGTAAACTTTTTTCAACCTCCGCTAAAGTAAACCATCTTTGTTCAGCATCTAACAGCGTTAATAATCGACTAGCTAATTTGAATTCCTTATCCACGTTCTCACCCTTATCCATCATTCACAAAAAGGAACATACATTACTTGCTGTATGTCCCTCTCCATCTTTATTTATACATATTGAATACGTTTTCGATGTCTGTATTGAGCTTGTTGATATCAACTGCTGTCACGGGTTGATTGACAAGCTGATACTTTTGTTTTAGCTGCATGATTCGACGGACACTCTCATTAATGCGCTCCTCTGTTATGTCTCCATCATGGACGGCTGCCTTCACAGCTTTTATGGCTGATGCGACATTCGTGTACTCATGGGCAATTAATATAATATCACTGCCAGCCTTGATTGAATCTACAGCCGCTTGACCGATAGCAAAATGATTCGTGATAGCTTTCATCGTCATATCGTCTGTCATAACAACCCCATCGAAGCCTAGCTGCTCCCTTAACATACCTGTGATAATTTCCTTCGACATCGATGAAGGGTATTGTGGGTCAATCTTTGGTAATAAAATATGAGCAACCATGACCACATCGGCACCGTTATCAATGGCATCTTTAAAGGGGACAAGCTCCAGTTGCTTTAAATCGGCCAAACTTTTCGTCACCTTTGGCAATTCTAAATGGGAATCCACGGAAGTATCACCGTGCCCAGGGAAATGCTTGATTACTGGAATTACTTGCTTGGACTCTAGCCCTTTCATTGTCTGAATGCCTAATTTGCTGACAATATCGGGATGATTCGAAAACGAGCGATCTCCTATAATCGGATTATTCGGATTGCTATTGACGTCTAGTACAGGGGCAAAATCAAGGTTAAAGCCAAATGCCTTTAATTGTTCCCCTAGCAATTGACCTACTTTAAATGACAATTGGGATTGATTGATATCCCCAATGCTTTTATTCGTTGGGAAGTTTTTTAAAGGCCCTGGTAATCTAACCACCTTCCCACCTTCTTGGTCGGTTCCTATGAAAAGGGGCACCTGATTATTGGTATTGGCAGCCATTAAGTCATTCATCAATGTGACTGTTTGCTGAGGGGTTTCAAGATTATTACCATAAAGAATCAAACCACCCACTTTGTCATCTTGAATGAGGCTTGTTGTGTCCTGCTGAAGCGTCGTACCTGACACACCTGCAAACATCATTTGACCAATTTTTTCGTCCAATGTCATCTGCTTGACCGTATCAGCTGCTTGTTGCTTTAATTCAGTATAGACCGAAATATGATGAACGACAGGATTAGGATCACTGTCAGTCGGTTTTGGTAAAATCCATTTTAATTGATAGTCGGCATTCACTTGGTAGACAAGAATGATTTGATTGGTCGTTGTATCCTGATAATAACGAACCTCATCGGGTTCACCTAGCTTATTTTTAATATCGGCTAAATGAATTTTCTTGATATCCTCTTTAAATGAACGAATATCAAAAGCATGTGAACCTTGAAAGCCAATCGTCACATCCTGATAAGCTTCATATCGTCCATTCACTGACTCCGTTACTTGCTGAGGCTCCCCCCATTGCTGATGAACCACTTGTTGATCCGCCTCACCTGCTGCAAACGGCACATAAGGGACTCTTCCTTCTAGTGCTAAACTGGCTATGTCCTGTAGGATGACCTCCACATTTTCTGACACCCCCTCTTGTTCAGATACTTCCTCTTGGACTGGGGATGGCTCAGAATTTCTTGTCGTTTGTGTGGCCGGCCGCATTTTTGTGCCGAGAAAAAAGAACAAACCCAGTAATATCAGCACGAGAACTAGGAGCAAACCACGTCTTCTTTTATACATGCAAAAACCTCCTTCACCAAACAAAATGGCGACTTCGAAACAAATCTATCAACTAACGTTATCATAACTGCCACTTGAATTCAAAGCTCACGTTATGAACAGAATCACGGCCTTCTATAGAAAATATTATCGTAAGCTAGCAAAAATGCAAAAGAAGATGTTAAAATATTCACATAAAGGGGGAAGCAAAGCATGGGGAAATTAAGTAAAAGGAATATATTATGGATTGTGCCTATCGGTATTTTAGGGGTATTTTGGTACTTTTATGGCCCACAAAAGGATATTACAAACAATGAATATATTACATATGTACAAAACTATACGTATGAAAATAGTACAAAAACTTTAGAAAGTGCCTTTGCCGCTGCCTGTGAAAATCCATATTGGGTTTATTTTGAAACACAAAAGGGACAGGACGTCGTAGAGTTCAAGGGGGATTGCCCCGTTGACAATGAAATAGCCAAGGTCAATGTGCAATTTCTTGTAGACAATGCCATCACAAGTGTCCAATCTGGTGCAATGCTTATTGATAGTAAAATGCAAGAGGAAGCAGAACGCGATCAATTTTTACTGACGCTTGTTCAAGAATAAAGGATATATGCCCTTATAGCTAGTCTATGAGGGTTTTTTGTGTAACGAAGGGCGGTGACGAAACATACAGATACAGACGGTCTCATAGATATTTTTTATAATTATCCAAATGGTTAATAAAGAAAATGCATGTTCCGCCTTACGTTTTGACTAGAAATGAGAAACGGCTCTTTGAGAAAGATTTATCATGACTTAAATGCTGTTAATTTTTCCTTTAAAAGTTTAACTTTTCGGAATGAAATAGGACACTTGTCGCCATTTAGCATAATAATCATCTTTGACTTCCAATTTATTTCGAGGACATTATTCAATTGAATCAAGTAGCTACGATGGCAGCGAAAAAATATTTCATCAAAACCCTCCTTCTCTTCTATCTCATTCAATTTTGCGTAGAACTCATAAAACCCTTGCTTTGTCGATAAAGTCAATTTATGAGGGACATCTGCAGCTTTAAAATATAAAATATCATCTAAATTTATATTTTTTACATATTCACCTACCTTAATTTGAAAATAGTGGGTGTCAAGTCGTTCACCTATATTTCGATATTTTGTAAAAGCAGAATTTAGAGCGCTGATAATACTATGCTGTAAGTCTTCTTCCTCGTCTTTTATAATAAAATCAAGGGCTTCTACTTGGTACTTAAATGTTAAGTGCAGCATTTCATTATGTGTAGTAATGAAAATTATACTTGCTAAAGGTAGAGCTGCCCGAATGATCTTCGCTAATTCTAGTCCGTTTATAGCTGTGCCGAAATCAATATCTAAAAAGAAACAATCCACCTGTTCTTTTTGAATAAACTTTGCTAACTCTTCTGGAGATGCCGTATTTAATACTACTTTAATACCGTTTTCCTCAATAAACGTATAATTATTAATATAGGATTCTACTTGCTTTGCAAATACTACATTATCTTCGCAGATTGCCACTTTCATAATTTCTCTCCTTTTATCCATTACGTAGGTTAGTAAGGTAGCTACGCACATTTTATAGAGCTAATAATGATGGTTTACTGAGATGATGTGGGTAACACCCATCATTACCTCAAATTATGCGCTTTTTAACGGTACTCCTATTTCAGCTAGTGTTTGGCTTGAAGACCCACTGAAAAAGCAAAACAAGTATTCATCTCCTCCCTTTAAAGGAGGAAGTCTTCTGCTGACGCAAGATCAACAACTCTACATTAAACCAATTATCCTCTACGCTTATATTTAGTAACATATCTGACGAGGAATCTACTATTTTTTTCACGGTACTCAATCCTAAGCCATGACCTTGCTCTTTAGTGGTATACCCCTCCCAAAAAAGTTTATTTATATCAATAACTTTCTTATTCATTTTATTTCGAATAACAAAAAGCGTAGAATCCTTTTGTTCTATTACAGCCAGTTGAATAAATTCTTGACGATCTTCTACACAATTCTCGATTGCATTATCCAGTAGAATACCTAAAATTCGAGTTAAATCAATCAAATCTTCCTCTAACTTTAACGGATTGGGAACCTCTAGTGATACTTTCAAATTTTGTTCAATAGCACTACTTACCTTATTGAAAATTAAACCTTTTAATGCAAGGTTTTGGATATTGTTTAAATGGGCTAGAATTTTATTACTCTCCAATGTTTTTTGTTCAAACTTTAAAATTCCCTGTTCAAAGTAGGTTTCTAAACCTTCCCAATCTTTATCCGCTATATAGCCTTTCAAACTAAGTAAAATGTTTAAATAATCGTGTCGAAACTTTTGCATATCTTTATTCACTTGCTCTAAAGATTGAATATAAACGCTAAAGTTTGAAAGTTCCTTTTCCTTAACCGTTAACTCATATTTTTTTAGATAAATACTAATGATAATCCCAATTAAGACTATTAATAATATAAAATATACTGTTAACAAAATTGTATTAAACCTTAATACTTCAATTTTCGAATACTTAAATACACGAAAAATATTAAAATAAAAAACACCAATAGTACATACTATAGCCACATTAATCAGCCAAATTTCTTTTTTCGGCATTTTGAAGTATATCTTTTTAATTAGTAAGGACAATAGGTAAATGATGAAAATATGTATACAGATAAATACAACTGTTCTTAAAAAAAATTGAAATAATTCATCCTTAAATGACAGATTGAAAATAATAATTGTAGCCAAATGATCAGAAATTATAGCGACAATAATAACAATCCCCCAATAAAACAGACATTTTGTTTTTGGATTCCCCCATAAAAAGAAGATAGTCATTCCAACTAGTAGATAAAGTATTCCGCTCCAAAATATCATTTGATATAGAAATACTGATGGAAGAAAGATAACTAGTGAACTGAATAAAACTCTTTTCCATGATGGCCGTTCATTTACTAAGTAATAAAAAGAGGCCATTAATAAAGCATACTGTATAGGTAAATTAATAAGGTTGATGGTCCATTCGTGCAACATTTTGAAAAATCCCCCTTTTATACATAATAAAGTATAAAAGGGGTTAGATCAATTTTCATAATATTCTATCTTCTTTTAAATCTTCTGGTACTGATACTTCATGAAGATAACCAAAACACATCTGAGAGGCTCCTAAAGCTCCTAAATATAAAAATAAACTACGTAAAGTTCTGATAAAAAATTTAGCCATACGTAACACCTCCATTTTTTAAAGTTTGAATAAGTAATGTTGTCAATTGAATAGTTATACCAATAAGAATGTACTGAAACACTCCTAGAGGAATGACAACCATGAGAATCAATAATAAAAATAATCGTATTAGAAGCTTATTTTGTAAAAGTTTTTTTTTTCATCTTGAATTGGATTTATCAGTGTTCCAAGAGGTCCTATTAAATAAATTGAAGCAATGACAATTAAGCTACTTCCATAAACCATAGTTGCTGACAAATCAACAAGATTTAAAAAGTAAGGGAAAATTACAAATACAAACACACTTCCCAAAATGCACCCTTTATTTGTACGACTGTGCCATCCGTAAGTCACCTGTCGGAGGAATAAAAAACTAAAATGGACAATTAACACTTTCAAAAATACTCCTAGTAAAGCCGCTAAAATATAAACAACTAAGCCTTTTTTAATAATATCTGCTACGATATAAAATCCGAATTTCAACTTTACTTGCTCTTTCGAATCCATCGAATCTGTTATAAATTTATTTAACAGCTTTTCTTCATAGGCAAAGAACTGCAATCAATCACCCCATATTAATCTAACTCTAAATTGTCGATAGCATAATTGTACTTAGTGATTCATTCACCCACTTTGAATATTACTTTTAAGCTTCACTTAGGTCAGCTTATAAATTTTTTGCCCTACAGCTGCTTATTTACTTGGGTTCAATAATTACTTGGATATCATCAACATAATTTGTTAACTCCAATTCAATTTCTTCGGAACTTAAAAGTTTGATTTGATTTGCTTTTATATTCGTGATTAACTGTTCTGGTTCATATGAAACATTCAGCGATGTAAATAGTACTTCAAATAAACGCAGTACATCGTCCTCTATCTCACTTAGTTTTTTTCCAGGTTGGTTAATCAAAATATTAATGTTTCCTAATTTATCATTCTCTTTACTGTGATTGTTTTTATATTCAATTATCATAATTTGTTTACCAGTTTCATAACCCGTCTCTGTTTCGCTCAGAAACTTAGAAACATCATATTTTTGTACATGACGTTCAAATTCCCCTATTGTCATGGGGAAAGTCTTCAGATTGGCAAGTGATTCATCTGTCTGATCATCAGAAGTCTGTTCAGTTGTTGACGTATTATGAGGATTTCCCTTCACCCCATACGGTGCACATGCGGTTAATAACAATGTTCCAACTACAAGACAATACTTTAATTTATTCAACTAGTTCACCTCGTTCTAATTCGTATACTTGATCACATAGGTAATCAATATGACGTTCATCGTGACTTGTTAATAAAATTGTGGTTCCTTTATTTTTATATTCAATCAAAAGCTCTTGAATTTCTTTTACCGATTCCTTATCCAACCCGTTAAACGGTTCATCTAAAATCAGAATTTGTGGATTTTCCATAATGGCTTGTGCAATTCTTAATCGTTGTTTCATGCCTAATGAATAATTTCGTACCTTTTTATTTTGAGCTTCGCTTAATCCGACTTTTTTTAAGGTTTGTATGACGTCCTCTTTCGTAATCTTTTTTTGGATATTTGCTAAAATTAATAAATTTTCTAAGCCTGTTAAATATGTAATAAACGGAGGTTGTTCAAGGATAATACCTGTATTTTTGATATATTCTTTACCAAAAACAATTTGTTTACCGTCAACCCAAATTTCTCCTGAATCAATTTTTGTAAAACCACTAACTGCCTTTAACAGCATTGTTTTGCCCGAACCATTATGACCAACCAAACCTATACAATTACCATCTTTAACTGTAATGGTAATATTCTTTAAAATCGTTTGTTCTTTTATACTTTTAGAAACTTTTTTTATTTCAATCATGACGCTGACTCCCTACCCTATTTCATATTTTGCGTTCCTTAGCATAATTTTTGAAACAACAATGATAAGCACCCCTAAAGTAATACCACTTTTAAAGAAAGGATCTTCTCCTATAAAAACAAGACTTAGTCCATTGATATTTAGATTTATTGCAAATAGACAAAGAATACCTATAAACATTACAAATAATGCGATAACCTCATTAAATTTTAAATAAATACAAAACATTAATTGTGTTAGGCCAATCACTAATAGAACACTCGTTAGGGCTAAAAAGATCATTTTTAACAGGAGTGTTTGCACATCTAGAAATTCCAAGCTATTTATTGTATAAATAAAACCGAAAATTGAAACATAGTAAACAAAAATAAATACGATACTATTTTTTATATACGATCCTTTAATAAATCTAAATGCTTCTTTTTTTGTATGGGCTCGAAGGAAAACGAATTGATAATAGCCTTTTTTTAACAATAAAAAGTGATATGCCCCCCAAAATATAGCCAATAAATAAAACATAAATGGTCCTATATAGTGAAACGGGCTATTCCCTTCCATATATTCGTACATTGAGAAATTGATATTGATAAAAATTCTATCAAATACCGCCTCTTTCGGTAAAATTACATCATAGTCATCCATGTAGATAATGATCTTTTGAAACCCTTGTTTAAAATTGATATACCCCAATGTAAGTGCAGAAAGAATAATCACGCCATATTTGATTAGCTTTCCTTTTGCCTCCATCTAACTCACTTCCTAATATTCCATATTGCGTACAGTTTTATTGACACCAACTACAAGTAAACATAAAGAAATAATGAATAATAGAATCAGTGGCAGAAAAACTTCCACTGTCGTGTATAAAGTATTAAATGCCGTGAAACTTGCAAAAATATCAAACCATACACTTCCTGTATAACTTCCAATTCTCCCATATACAAAATAAATAACTACTACTAATAAAATAACTTTATATTCACGATCTGTTAATAGTATTAAAGCACAAGATAATAAGCTAAATACAAATGCTAGTGCCAAGTATATGGTGCAAGTCATGAAAATAAAAAATAAATAGGGATGATTACTATAAAAGTCTTTAGGAAGCATTGATGCAAAACCACCTATATTCTCAATACTTCGATAGACAAATATGGCTCCAATTGAATAAAAAATAAGAAATGAGCCTACAACGATGCTTGTTGAGAGTAACACATATTGAATTACATCTTTGTAAATCGCCTTTTTTAAAGATTTATAGCGATTCCTTCCAAAAACATATAAGCTCCTTTTCTCCGAAAACAAACCTAAAGTCGTTAAAATAAATAAGGCAGGAATAAAATTAATCAAATAAAACATAGAAGAGTCTACAAATATTTCCCACGTTGAAATTTGGGAAATAAAATTACGTCTAATTTCTTCTTTTGTACCAACTAAATCTTCCGCATTATAGTCCATTGTTAGAATCTCAAAAAAATGACTGGCAAAGCCCCACGATAAGGCTAGTCCTCCAACAAGAAAAAGGACATTCAGTAATATGTATCTGCTTTTAACTTTTAAACTAGGCATAAAACAACCTCCTGTCTCCATTACATAAATAGATAAAATATCGTCCAACTAGGTTATCTCTAGTTGGACGATATTTAAATCTGGCTTAGTTACTTGCCGCCCATGAACCACTAATTGTCACTGAACCGCCACCAGTGTCGTTTGTTTTTCGAAGTCCTAACTTGTACTGATGGTTAACTGCTGCGTTTACAGCTGCAAACGTTTTTCTTTCGCCTCGTTGAAGAGTCGTTCCTCCTCGATAAACATCATTAGAATTTTTCATTGTCGCAGTAATCCATGCAGTACCCGAGTCGTTTGCTAGATTAACAATTGCGTCAGTATCAGAATGTCTTACTGAGTAAGGAGCAAACTTCTCAGCCCCAGAATATGTAACTGTGAAATTTGTAAATGTTTGTGGATCCTTTGCTAACGCTTCTCCATTCATTGCTCCTAAAAAACCTAGTGATAAAGCACTTACCATTAATACATGTTTAAATTTTGACATAATTTTGCCCTCTCCTTTAATTTAGGTTTGTCACTGACTAAGGAAATTAATACAACAACTAGAAGAATAGTGGTTACATCATCCTCACCCCCTATAGTTATAATAATAGCGATTACAATTCACAGCATTTCCATTTACTATACTATCTGTTAAAAATTATATATATTTTTCGTCTATTTTCCACATTTTTTCTTATAAGTAGACTTTTACATCTTAAGCGTACTATCATTATTCTCCTTTCTCTTAAATTTCTACATTTCTTCACTATTTATAGTAGTAAATGGATCTTATTTCTTTTTTCTAGCAATCCAAATTGTCCAACGATCCTTTTCAAAGATAGAGCCTTCTATGGTAATGGCCTTCTTTATATCCTCAAGAAGGGCCGATAATTATACGTCATTTAATTCATGCAAAAGACTATGTCTCGTTCTTCCTTACAAATGCTCCTTATTGGTATGAACCTGTCTTGTTCCCAGAGTGTGATTTCCTTAATTTCATGAAAACCCACTTCTTTTAAGCTTTCTATTACTACCTGACTGCTATGTCGACGCACCACTTCCTTTTGAATGAGACGATAAGCCACTTGAAAGAATGCGTTGAGATCTTTTAGATAATGTATCAATACCCGTTTAAGCACAACAACATAAGTATTTTCTGCAGGGCCTGCTGCTAAAGTATCCCCTTGGACAAATTGTGGATAAGCTCGGCAATTTTCTTTTGCCCCTCTATCATGGCTTGTGAAAAATCTCCTCCTGTTACAGAGGATACCCTCGTATTGATAAGTGACTTGGTATAGATGCCGCCTCCACAGCAGATATCAACCACCTGTGCCACATGTTGAAAAGGAATATGGGTTGTTAATGCTTCCTTCCATGAATTTTCTGTCTATCTTAGAAATGATCTCTAACTATACAACAATAAGATCTTCTATTCATCGATGCATGTTGCAATGTTTTCTCCCCTCTACAGATAAAAACCCATGCATGTACACGCATGGGTTGAGCTGCTATTAACGATTTCTTGAGGACTTTAAAATAGTCCGTTCAATCAGTCTTATTTCATTATTTAGCTTGGCAATTGCCGCTTCGATTTGTTGATAGCGCTCCATTTGGTTGACTTTCTCTGTTGATATTGAATCCTTTAAAGCGGCATGCCCTGCGTATAAGCTTGCTAGTAAATCTAGCTTTTGAAAATAAGCTGTGCTATATTGCTCCATAACACCCAGCCCCTCGTCAGATACTTTTTACACGAACAAATGAATTGTTGTTCATATTAGTACTATAGCCGAAAAAAACAGCATCGAAACCCAGCCTAAATCATTATTTATCATCCTTTTTTCACTAAATATTATTCTTTTAAAATAAAAAAGTGGCATTATTCTTCCTTTTTTAATAAAGAATAAATGAATGTATCATAGGCTTGCCCATTTTGATACATATAGTCTCTTAGGATGCCTTCTTGTTGGAACCCTAGCTTCATCAATAGTTGACTGGAAGCTTCATTTTCTAAAAAGACAACAGCTCCAATGCGATTCAGGTTCATGTCCTGAAAGCCATAGGCTATCACTTTTTGCACGGCTTCTTTTATATAACCTTGTCGCCAGTAATCGGGATGAATTTCATAGCCAATTTCTGCTCGATGATGCGCAGCCGACCATAAATGGAAGCCAATCGTACCAATGACTTCATTCGAATCTTTGCGTTCAATGCCCCAACGAATCCCTCTTTTTTGTTCAAAGTTTTTAGCAAACTGCTTAATAGCCTGTTTAGCCTGCTGTGTATCGACAAAGGGTTCCTGCCCATAATAGCGTGTTACAGCCTCATTCGAAAAGCAGCGGAAAATGGCTGGTACATCCTCTAAAGTTAGCTCTCTTAACCTAAGTCTTGCCGTTTCTAAAACTGGAAACATTCCCTTCTCCTCCTCTACCACCCATTACCATTTCTCTAATCCACTTTCAAAATCCTTTTTGACACTAGCTCTATCTCTTAAAAATTGATAAGATTAGCAATTATTACTATAAAGGTATTATAAAATAGCTTATAATAGTAATCAGACTATGCACTCCTACTACATGCATATCCATTACAGCTCAGCTTCCGTATTTTTCGGTATACCATTTTTGCTGAGTATAGATAAAGGTGATTTTCAACATGACATCCTATGAACGTATACTTATAATGGTCCCGCCGTTTCCCTAGCTACGCTATCTACTTGTAACGAACAAAGTAGATTTTGCTTGTAGGAGGGCAATATGTTGAAAAAACAGGCAGTACCATCTTTATTATTAATGATTGTTCTTGTGGCATTTCCACAAATTAGTGAAACGATATACACACCATCTCTACCGGATATTGCAGCTGCACTTGGTGTATCCAATAGCGCTGTCCAATTAACTTTAAGCATCTATTTTATTGGCTTTGCATTAGGTGTTTTTTGCTGGGGATGGATTTCTGATTTCATTGGCCGTCGACCTGCCATGTTAGCCGGTCTCCTTTTTTACGGTATAGGGAGCTTGCTCTGTGTTTACGCAGAGACGATTCCTTTTCTAATTGCAAGTCGATTTATTCAAGCGTTTGGGGCTGCCACTGGCTCCATTATTACACAGACCATTTTGCGTGAAAGCGTAGCAGGTAGCCAGCGACATGCTATGTTCGCACAAATTTCAGCTGTCATTGCCTTTACCCCTGCGGTAGGGCCGTTGATTGGTGGCTGGGTCGATCAAGCACTTGGCTTTCGAGCCGTGTTTTTTGTCCTTGTGGTGATGAGTATCTTGTTGTTCATGTATGCTTATTACAGACTTCCTGAAACAACAGATCCAGCCGCAAGACAACGAATAGCGATTTGGCCTGTCGTCAAACGCATTGTTGCTTCGCCAACCGTTCTTGTCTATGGACTACTGATTGGGGGCATCAATGGTGTACTATTTAGCTACTATGCCGAAGCACCCTTTATCTTCATTGGTCATTTTCAAATGTCACCAGGCCTATACGGTTTTCTTGGTATCATTGTGGCATTGGCTTCTATCATAGGGGCCATGATTTCAAAACGACTGGTCATCAACCATCCACCGCAAAAAATCATTCACCTCGGCTGTCTGGTGATGCTTTTGGGTGCTGTGCTGTTGACTATCGTTTGTTTGATGCCACTGCATGCATTACTCGTAGAAATCGGCATCTTGCTGACCGTTTTCGTCCTACTGCTCGGCTCTGGCATGGCACTTCCTAATTGCCTAAGTCTTGCACTAGTAGACTTTCAGGATGTTATTGGGACAGCAGGCGCGATTTTTAGTCTCGGCTATTACCTATTAGTCAGTGCCATCACAACGGGTATGAGTTTGCTACACAACGGTTCTTTATTAACAATGCCACTCTATTTCTTAGGTCTATCCCTGACGATGTGGCTTTGTGGGAGAAAATTTATACGATAATCGATGAAAGCGGGCATCTTATCGTCAGCATAAAAATGAGCCACCTTAAATAATTAAGGTGGCTTCTCCTATTGACGACATTATTGAAAATAATAATCCAATACTTCCTGTGCCGAATGAAAAACCTTATTGCTTTGCGTTTTATAAAGAAATGTTGGATTCGTACAGGCTTTTTCTAGACTTTTGGCTTGCTTTAGCTTATCGGTCATTTGCTCGATAATATCCGTGTAGCCATCGAGTTGATTAGATATTTTCGGTAGCATCGTGGGTGAGATGTTCAAAACAATGGATACTTGATCCTCAGCATAGCTATTTAAATTGATAA
The DNA here is from genome assembly GCF_038630755.1 of Lysinibacillus sp. FSL K6-1151. Taxonomy (NCBI): domain Bacteria; kingdom Bacillati; phylum Bacillota; class Bacilli; order Caryophanales; family Bacillaceae; genus Lysinibacillus; species Lysinibacillus sp. FSL K6-1151. Next base: position 1,950,431 of record NZ_CP152040.1, on the reverse strand, counting down.
AAAAGCATTCTTCCAAATGCTTGGAATGTTTATCTACATTAATGACGGCTTCTTGATAATTGGCAATTACACCTGTGGATGTATTCGTAACCTTAAAGCCCTGCTTTGTTAAATGTTGTTCGACCATCTTTAAAAACTGCTCTACTTTTTCATCTAATTGCGGTGTAACAGTCTTCTCAATTAAATCATCACAACGCTGATAAATTGTATCGATTTCAGCCTGTTTTTCGACAAGTAGTTTAAAATTGGACATTGAATACACGCTTGATCTCCCCTTTTTACTAAGGTAGACATTCATGAAGCATTTTAGTCATGACCACGAAAAATAACTATCCAAAGGAGATACCTATGATTAGAAATTCTGTAAAAGCCATCATTATCGTTGATGGCAATATATTGCTAATAAAAAATCAAGATGACGAGGGCTATTTTTATCTTTGCCCAGGTGGTGGACAAGAGCATGGTGAGACATTCCCTAAAACACTGCAAAGAGAATGCCTCGAAGAAATCGGCTCCTCTGTTCAGATTGGAGAGCTTCTTTTTATCCGAGAATATATTGGAAAAAATCATGAGCATGCCGCCTTTGACGCAAATGTCCACCAGGTAGAATATTATTTTCAATGTCAATTCAATGGGCAAGTTTGTCAGCCAACCAATCCAGATCAACATCAAATCGGCACACAGTGGATACCTATAGAAGAGCTACACACTTATAGATTTTATCCTAAAGCATTCATCCGCCCTCTACAGCACTTTATCCAAGGACAACAAACAGCGATTTATTTAGGAGATGTCAATTAAAGCCGGCTTCTATCCTCATTGACCGCTCTTACACTAGATTTTTCACCATCGTATAATAACTACTACCTGGTGGATAATCTTTAATTTCTCCTACCACTTGATAGCCTTGTGCCTCATAAAATGTGCGAGCTTGAAACTCCTAGGTTGTCAGCAGAGCTTTTGTAGCACCCATTTCCTTTGCTACTAACTCTGCCTTGGCTAGGAGCTTTGTGCCAATTCCTTTTCCACGATACTCTTCACTAAACCAAAACTTATGTATTTCCACCCATCCCCAGTAGACTTCAGCCGTTATACCACCTACCCATTGCTGCTGTAAATCTGTGACTATCAATTGCAATGGTTGGATTGCCCCCTGCTGTCTACTTGCACGATGATAAGAGGAATGTTCATTATTATAGGCGCGAATTTTTTCACTTAAAAAATTCGTAAACGCTTCATGCTGTTTATGTAAAACCTCAACTTGATATTCCATCGAGTTCCTCCTAGTCCTGATAGCGTTTTACTAGCTTGTCCTGATGAGCCGCAAATATTTCTTCTAATGGAATATCATATTGATTGGCAATGACAATAAGATTGCCTAGTACATCCCCTAGCTCTTCAATAAGCTCTTGTTTATGTTCCTCATAGGATTGTGTTTTTTCATCTGGTCGATCTCTACCAATCTCGATCGCTCGAATGGCTCTCGCTACCTCACCAGTTTCTTCTGCCAAGAAGCCAATACGTGTAAAAATATTGAGCTCTGACCAGCCTCGTGCTTCATAATAATCCTTTACCCAACGTTGAAATTCATTTAGTTCCAATTCCTTTTCCTCCATTTCCTTCCTCTTCAAAATAAATTATACTATTATTTGTGCCTTAGCCAAAGCCCTTGTTAAAATCTATGCTACCCATGGGAGGCTTTGGGAACAGCATGAGACTGTCATTACTAAAGGCGTGGCGTTTTTACGCTATTCCCTAAGTTCAACGGGCGTTTACACTGCTTTCGGTACAAGAAGAATTTAATCAGTTATGGAGGAAATCTACTATGAACAGTGTTGCTGTATTTTGCGGATCAAGTCTTGGCGCTTCTGATGCTTATCGTGAAGGTGCGATTCTACTAGGAAAAGAATTAGCTAAAAGACAAATTACCCTTATTTATGGTGGTGCTTCAGTTGGCATCATGGCTACAGTAGCGAATACCGTGCTACAAGAAGGTGGCAAGGTTATAGGGGTCATTCCTACATTATTAGAAGAACGTGAAATTGCGCATCAGCACTTAACCGAGCTGATTGTTGTGAACACGATGCATGAACGGAAAAGTAAAATGATGGAGCTAGCTGATGGCTTTATTGCCCTTCCTGGTGGTCCTGGTACTTTAGAGGAATTTTTCGAAGTGTTTACTTGGAATCAAATAGGGCTGCTTCAAAAGCCTTGTGCGATTTTCAATATGGAAGGCTATTTTGATTTATTAATCTCATTTTTTGACCATATGCAAAATGAACAATTTTTAAAAGCTCAAAATCGTGAAGCATTAATTGTCGCTGAAGACACTGCAACGCTTTTAGATAAATGTGAAAGCTTTGTTGCTCCGGCTGTGAAAACCTATGAATTAAGCAAATAGTGAAGTGGTAAGGTTGGCCCTAGGCGGGCTGATCTTACCACTTTGAAGTTTTTGACAACATCATTCCCCCACTTCCAAAATTAATTTATATTGGCGCAAGAACTGGGAGGCGACCGCGATTCTTAAAAGAAGATGGACTTGGTTATTTTCCGATTACTATTTACTATCATTTTATCGTAGACCACTAGTATGATGCTATATCTGAAGTCAATACTGTATTAATTTCAGATACGAGGGAAAAATCGTATTATACTGATCCAGCGGAAACAGCGTAACTGATCTCGATATTAGATAAGCTCGTAATGAAAAAGAAGTTCATTCCCTCATACAGATGCTTCTATCATTTTTTCTTTAGCGAATCCAGAGGAACGCTGTACAATAATTTTTGACTATGAAATCAAGCTACTTCAACGAATAAGGTGATCTTCGAATTTGTTCGATTTTCTCCTTGTTTTATTGATCCACCCTTTTTTCCCGCCTTTTAACAGCGATTACCGCAATAAGGACCGTCATAAGCTTTATTACTACCACAATGACATACAAACTGAATGAGAGTATGGCTGGTAATAAAACGACCCACCACGACCAAGCAATCACATCTGTTAGCTTTAAAACGACAAAGACAATGGTCAACACTTCTGCAATGCCCATCTTTTCACCACCCTACAACCTTTCTTGACTATGTAGTAACTATATCCCTTACGATATGGAACAACGCAGGAAAAAATTTCACTATTTTCTCTAAATGATATAACAGGAGGTCGTACTATGACGAATATTTTTGTAAAAAGTGAGTTTGCTCCGTTAAAAAGAGTTGTTATGGCTCAATCAGAGTTTGCTTTTCCCGCTACAGGCAATCCAACAGATGACGAATTTTTAACAGAAGAAACGCTAGCCATTTATGCGGGCGTTGATACGCTCGGTAAAAACTTCAAAGAGGTCTTTCCAGAAAGACAGCAGCAATGGGAATTAGAACGAGCAAATTTAAAAAAAGTACTTGAAAAATATGGTGTGGAAGTACAGGTGCCACGACTTTTAACAGATTATGAAAAAGAGCTAGGACAAGAGGATGGCTATAGCAATTTCTTTGTTCGTGATCCCTTTTTCACTATCGGTCATTTTTTAATTGAAGGCTCCCTTCGATTTCCTCATAGACGGAACGAAATCTTGCCAGTGCGTAATCTTTTAGCTCAGGAAGCAAACGATAACCAATGTTTCTATGTGTCCATTCCAAAGCCTGATATCGCAGACGGGCTGGATTCTGAGGCTGGCCCATTTTTAGAGGGTGGCGATGTGTTAGTGCTAGATAAAACGATTTTCGTAGGAAATTCAGGGCTAGCCTCCAATAAAAATGGCGTGCAGTGGCTGCGTAATTTAGCCAGTCATTTTGATTTTACAGTGGTCGAGGTTCCACTTCATCCAACGATTCTCCATCTAGACTGTGCACTTAGTTTGGTAAGGGATGGTCTGATGATTGTCTGCGAGGATGCTTTCTTAGAGGGAATCCCCGAACAGCTGAAGGATTGGGATAAAATTCATGTTTCCCTAGAAGATGCCTCACGACTTGCAACAAACGGTCTCCCTATCAATGAAGAGGTTTACATTACAGATAAAGAATTTACATGGATTGGCGAGCAATTAGTACAAAGAGGTCTCACTGTAGAATACGTTGATTTTAACATCTCCCGAAGCTTTGGTGGTTCTTTTAGATGTAGTACACAACCACTATTACGGACAAATGCATAGACATTATCCATCTCCCCTAAAAAATAATATGAATAATGAACAAGCTGAAATGGCACATTATTTATAGGAGGTGGACAAAAAAATGTCTAGAATTATTGGTGTGGAACAATCATTATCTAATATCGAGGATGCTTTAAAAGCAAAAGGCTATGAGGTCATCCAGCTTCGCAATGAAGAGGATGCCAAAAAATGTGATGCTTGTATCATTACAGGTCAGGACAGAGACGTGATGGGCATTAGTGATCCTGTCATGGCAGGCCCTGTCATTGATGCAGATGGCTTGTCAGCAAATGACGTCATTCAACGTGTCGAAAAATATTTCCACTAAAACAACAAGTGCTGTCACCATGTCACATTGACTGGGGATAGCACTTTCTTTTGTCATTCCTACATAATCTGTACTTATAATACCATGTGTTCTTGTCCAAACTACTATACATGAACTAGAAAAAGTAGGGAGACATATGAGTCAAAAAAATATTGCGATTGTTATTTTAATGCTTACGACTACACTACTCATGTCAGGCTGCTGGGATGTTACAGAGCCTCAACGAATGTATTATGTGCAAGGTGTTGGGGTTGATTATAAGGATAATGAATATACTGTGTACTTACAAATTATCAACTTTGCCAACGTAGCGAAAACAGAACAATCTAACCCTCAAGCCTCACCTACAGAAATTGGTCAAGCGAAGGGAAAAACAATAGAAGAAGCGATTTACAAATTATATCGTTCCATGGACCAAGAAGTATTTTGGGGGCATATGACCTATCTTCTTTTCTCAGAGAATGCGATGAAGGATGAGCATGCCATTGCTGTAATCGATACTTTTTTACGCTTTCGTGAAACTAGATATCATATTTGGGTCTACTGTACACAAGACCCAATCGAGGATGTTTTATTAGTTTCCCCTTTATTAGAGAAGTCACCGACTGCCGCGAAATTAAGTAATCCTAAAAATACGGCTAAGCAGGAGTCCTTTGTAGAGCCTGTTAATTTGCGACAGCTAGTGATTGGCTTAAATGAGCCAAACCATGAAATGAAAATCCCTTACGTAACTGTCAATGAAAACTGGGAAACCATAGATGGTACCAAAACAGAAACCGTTTTTACAGGTGTCGGTATCCTCTCAAAGGATAGTTTTAAAGGCTATATTAAAGGTAAAGCCGCTCGCGGTATTGAATGGATGAACGATGAAACAAAGCAAGGGGAAATCACTGTTAAATTGGAAAATAACGAGAAAAGTGATTTCTTAACTGTCGATATTCAAAAGTTAGATGTCGATGTCAAACCTATCGTCCAAAACAATCAAGTCCAATTTGAGGTGTATTTAAAATTCAACACAATTTTAAATGGCTTTAAAGGGAAGCTGACACCCGATCAAGTAAGAAAAAAAGTAGAAAAAGCAGTCAAAGATGAAATTATGGCTACCTTCGAGGAAGGCTTGAAAATGGATGCGGATGTCTTTCGCTTATCAGAATACCTCTACCGCGATAATGTAAAGGCATGGAAGAAACTAGAAAAGGATGGCAAAATTCCATTAACGAAGGATTCCATCCGTAAAATCGATATTCATATTAATAAAGTAAGCCCTGGCCGTAAAACATTTGAAGAGACCATCGCCGAATAATGGAAGAGACCACCCTTCTGGTCCTGCACCCCTAAAGTTAGAGTCAAAAATCTAAACTTTAGGGGTGTTTTTATATGGCGAAATACAGCGAAGAATTCAAAATACATGTGGTTAATAAATACATGAAAGGCCCTTTAGGTTATAAATTATTAGCGAAAAAACATGACATACCAAATCATTCGCAAATAAAGCGGTGGGTACGTGCCTTCAAAGAATTTGGAGAAGTTGGATTACGTAGAAAAGTAACAAAAAAGGCTTATTCTGTTCAATTCAAGCTCGATGTATTACACTTTATGAAACAAACAGGTGCTTCTTATCAAGATACAGCGATTGAATTTAACATGAATAATCCAGGCTTAATAGCGAACTGGAACAGTAAATTTTTGAAGGAAGGTATAGAAGGCCTGCAAGAAAAAGCGAAGGGACGGCCACCTATGTCTACTAATCCTAAAAATAAACCTGTCAAACAACCAAACACATTGTCTCGTGAAGAACAGCTAGAACGTGAAAATGAGCTTCTCCGATTAGAGATTGCGTACTTAAAAAAGTTAGACGCTTTCGAGGCGAATCTGGATGCCTTCCTCGAAAAGCACAAGCAGCGTTGGCATTCGAACTCAAAGAAGAAGGGTTCCGATTGAAAGATGTATTGAAAATCATTGAGATCCCAGAAGCAACGTATCATTACCATATTCAACAGTTAAAAAATGAAGATCCCAATCAAGAATGGAAAACGTTGATTTCAGCGCTATTTGAGAAGCATGAAGGTAGATATGGTTATCGCCGAATCCATGCAGAATTAAAAGCGCAAGGATACGTCATCAATCACAAAAAAGTACAGCGAATCATGAAGGAATTGGACTTAAAGTGTGTAAAATTCGTTCGTAAATCTCGTTATAAATCGTACAAGGGCAAGGTGGGTAAAGTCGCAAATAATCGATTAAACCGCCGTTTCAATACGCCAAACACTTTACAAAAACTGGTGACAGACGTAACAGAATTCAAGTGTACAGAAGATGAAAAACTTTATTTAAGTCCAATTATGGATCTCTATAATGGCGAAATTATTGGGTTTAGTATGTCTAAACGCCCAACATTGGATTTCGTATTAGAATCGCTACATCAAGTTCTACCAATTATTCAGAACCAAGCTACATATCGTGCAACAATTCATTCGGATCAAGGCTGGCATTATCAACATAATTCATGGGTGAAAACATTACGGCAAAACAAGGTTTTCCAAAGCATGTCTCGCAAAGCGACATGTGCAGATAATGCGGCGATGGAAAACTTCTTTGGCATACTTAAACAAGAGATGTATTACGGTGAAGTATTAATCCCGTTTGAAGAATTGAAGGAAAAAATCGAACGATATATCGACTACTATAACAATGAACGTATTAAACAAAAATTGGCTGGCATGAGTCCAGTAAAATACCGAACTCTAGCCCGCCAATTAGCTGCATAATAAAAACTCTAACTTTAAGGGGTCACTACCTCTTGGCGTGGTCTTTTTATCATGACAATATTTTTTTCATTTGTTCAAGGACTGCTCCCCTACTGATGCCTCCGTGATAACAAATCACCGCTTCAAGGTCGATATCTAGGCATTTCTGTAAAGACTGACGAGCTTCTTCTACGTCCAATGCAGTTGGTTCATGAACGCCCTCAATATGACCGTCTACACTATACATCGCGTCACCCGCCACCAATGTTTTACTCTGTGTTAAATACAGGCTAATATGACCTGGTGTATGCCCTGGTGTATGAATAACACGAATCCCGCCACAAAATGGTAGTTCTTCACCATCACTCAGCACCACATCCACCTTACCCTTCGGAGGGTTCTCTAAATGTCCATCTTTTACTAGCGGCAGCTCTCCTTGAATATAGGGCTTGTCGAGAGCATGTGCATATACTTGAACATGTGGCCCACACACTTGTAATAAATCAGGTAGACAGCCGATATGATCCACATCCTGATGCGTTAAGATAATCGCTTTGAGCTGATTTAACGACACACCCACCTGTACTATCACCTCATGCAGCTCTTCCATTTGCCCAGGAAAACCGGTGTCAATCAACACCGCCATGTCCTGGTCCCACACCAATGTAGGATGAATCACAAAGCCCTGATAATGGAGTTCCAGCATTGCTATCCCGTTCGCCATTTGCATAACACACGCCTCCTTCACCGTTTCTTATAAATTATGGCATTTAGCTAGTTTCTGTTTTTTAAACAGGATTCCCTGCTTTCTTCCTTTATTTTTATCATTCATAGTAAAAGGACCAGACATTTGAGACTGGTCCCTATTATTATATTACTGGTTCATTTTCTTATTGGTAATGTAATCGTAGTATACTAACAGGACAACAATAAGAAAGCTTAAGCTAACAAGACGGAAAATCATTGCTATACTCATCCATTCTGCTAAAATCCCTAAGAAAAATGCACTAACGCCAACACCAACATCAAAGCTTGAAAGAAAAGTAGCATTGGCTGCACCGCTTTTGGCTTCACTTACTTTTTGAACAGTCCATGTTTGTAAACATGGCATAACGGTCCCATAACCTGCACCGAATAAAATGGCTGCCAAAATAAGAGTGTGATTATTTGTTGTATAGGACAACACAATTAGTGATAAGAAACCAAGTGTTGCTGACACAATGATAATAGACCATGGTCCATTTTTATCAAACCATTTTCCTGTAAATGGACGTAATAAAGTGGAAACAATTGCGTTGATAAAAAAGAATAGAAAAATCTGATCTAATCCCTTTTGCTCTCCGAAAAGGACTAAGAATGTAATGACGGCTCCAAAACCAAGCGTCGTCACTACAGTCAATAAAGACTGAAACCATACATCTTTTTCAAAAATCGCTTCCATAAATCGAAATGGCTGCTTGTCAAATTGTTTAGGTGTAGCTGAATGAATAAATGGAAGCATTATGACCGCAAATAAACAGAGTAATGCAGATGACCAAATCAGCGTATGGAAGGAAAAGGAATTATACATAAGGATACCTAAACTTGGTGCAACAATAGCTCCGACTGTTGTTGAAACCGAGAAATAACCCATTCCTTCTCCTAATCTAGCTTTAGGAATGATATCTACAGCCATTGTACTATTGGCTGTAGTAGAAATCCCCCACGCTGTTCCATGGAAAAACCGTAACAATAGGAAAATCCAAATCGTGCTAAGAAAAGGATATAACATTGTAATCATCAGCAACATGATGCCTGCCCCAATAGCTAGATGTTTTCGCTTATGATCGATTAAATAATAACCTATAAAAGGTCTTATTATAATGGCGCCTAGTGTAAATACCGTCGTTACCAAACCTACTTGCATAGGAGTGGCGTTTATACTTAATAAATAGGCTGGTAAGATAGGCAGTAACATTTCAAATCCTATAAAAATGAAAAAATTACTTATAAATAGAAAAAGAAATGATGTAGTAAAAATGGGTTGTTTTTTCATAGTTAAAATTCCTCGCTTCTAATTGTTTTGCTAAATTAGAAGCGCTTGGAACACTGAAACATCCCTTAATTGCCTTAATTTTTTCAGCAATTAGCTCACCCTCTCTAAGTTTAATCACAACAAAAAAGACGCCATAAAACCGGCGTCTAGGCATTACTTTGTATCGTTTTTAAAATACGTTTTTCACGAATGACATACAAAGGCAAAAAGCTTCCGGTTACTGAGTTCTATATGGTGTTTTTCTAAAAAATCACAGACTGGTCCCTTTGAACAGTAATCATCTAATTGTAAAAATGTCTTTACTTCAACGGCAGTTCTTCTGAAAACAGTTTCCATCACATTTTGCCTCCTCTCTAAAAATCTATGAATAGCTTATTATAATTTAATACAAGTAACTCATAAAAGCAAATACAGCGTTTTTATTTATTGTTACATGGCATGTTTTATCGTTGCACAATATAGCCCACCTTACGAGGTACGACTACATTTTTCTTTTCCACACTTTTGATAGCTTCATCTACGGTCTTTGGTGTTCCCAAAAGCTCAAACATAGACATTTGTTTACTCATCTACATCCTCCTCTATTATGTCAAAAGGAATACGTTCTCTACTATTTGTATATGTTGAACGAATCAATTTTATACTAGAAAATTGTGTTCCCACACAGAGTGCTAGAGTAGTGATGATAACGAGTAAACTGTAATGTAGAAGCATTAATATCCACAATCCACCCTATCTGGTTCAGCTAAGGTTGCAACTGTTTGGAGTGGCTAACTGTTTAACCTTTATGCTTTAGAAATGCTAATAGATAAGCGATCCAAATGACTGTAAAATGTAGCGCAAGGAAGGTCCATCCAGTAAAAAAGATAGAATTGGAATAAGTGTTCAACAATGGAATTTCAGCTATTTCCGTAACTAACTGATTATGTTCAAACACGAACACTCTTAGCTCTTGTGCTTTTTTCAAAGTCAATGAATAGACAATACTTGGAAACAGAAAGGATAGCACTATCATGCTGTAAAATGGCATCGTCTTCATCGTTTTTAGAGCCAGTCTATTGGCAAGTTTATATGTACCCATAATGGAAACAATGAAGAACGGTGTGAAAAATACTAAGGGAAAGAGTCCTGGATTACCATTACTTATACCATTGGAGCTTCCTATCACAATTGGTTCAGTGAAAACATGTATAAGACTAAAAATGATAGCCGTTATGATTAGGCTGGTAGCATAGTAAAGCCATGATAATTTACTCATACTTTTCCCCCTCCTTGACTATTTATAAAGTTCTTTCATTGTTTCCATCCAATAATTTAACCTGCACATTGGACGAACCTCCACCATAAATAGGATGGGGAACTTTTGATAAATCGAGTAATTTCTTCAGATGAATCAATTTTTCACGATTGGCCTCGATTGTCACATGATATGGACCTGCTATATTCATAAGTGATGATATACGCACATCTTCTTTCGAGAAATGGCTATCTAAAAATACTAAATCAAATGACACAGCTTCATTGCTTCGATTATGTAAGATAAGGGTACAATCCCCATTCATTAAATCTTTGCTCACCATCTCAAAATCACAGTTGCCATCCCCTTTGTATGAAATGGCCATAATACCAGTAGCTAAGGTTTCTTGATACGCCATTATGAGAAAATGGGGTAAAAATGAATAGAGTAACACTACGGAAACAATTGTTGTAAGGTGATATTTGTTTATGCTCCTAGCTAGTAAAGTCATCGCAAATATAAATAAAATCGAGCCAATGATGCCGAGCAACACATAGCCATCTTGTGTTTGTATAGGAAACGACATAAAGGAAGATTGGGCATGCATCACTTCATTAGAAGGATATGGAAAAAAAAGACACATACATATACCTAAAATTACGATTGAACGAATAAGCGCCCTTTTATTATTAATCATTTTCTCCCCCCTCTCCAGAAAGTGTTTTGAAATTGTGTGGGCATTGCGAAGTCTCCTCACTTGTTACCAGTGCTATACCCATTAAGTGATGGTTAGATGATTTCTTATGTAACATACTCTCTCCCCCTTTTATACCTAAATATTTACATATACCGAATTTACCATATATACCCTAAATAAGGAATAAAGCCTTTTTAGCTCTAGACAAATGGCAAAATTGTTTTACCTTCTACACACCAACCGAAGAGTAATAAGTCAATCCGTCTCAAGGCGGAGAGATAACACCGTCTAAAGTGTGTTTCCAAAAACAAACAAAAACAATATAATAAAACCATAAAAGGAAATTATAAATAGGAAGAGGATGTTCATTTTGTTTACGAAAATTATATGGTGGGCTATAAATATTGTATGGTTATTGATTTTTTCTGCCCTCGCAGTATTTATTGGGGTAAGAAATGTTGATGCTGCTGGGATGGTGCAAACTCCTGCCATTAAAATGGTGTCATTCATTATTTTGGGCATCGTGTTTCTAGTTGTTATGCTCATTCAGCTCATTTTTCTCTATTTTATTAGGAAAACCACTACAAAGGTCTCTTGAAGAAGTACTGGATTGTCATCCCTAAATGACATAATAAAGAAGCGAGTGGCTATTTTAGCACTCGCTTCTTTTACTTTCTCACCTTGTCCCACACAACTCTCTAAAATTACAACCTCGACAATGCCATTTTTCTTGTGTTTGTTCGAAATCTTCCAAGTCCACAGGCTCGTTAGAAAAAATATCGGCTTGGTATTTTTTCATTGCTAAGACACTGCGTTGAAATGTATGCAAAATATTCTCCATATCGTAGGCAGTAAACCTATATTTCTTCCGTTTTCCCGTTAATAAATATTCGTTATAGACCTCGATTTGCTCCAAGGATACACGGTATTTTTGCTGAACATAGTAGGCGTAGAGCGCTAATTGCTGGCGGTCATCATCAGACTCCCCGCCCGTTTTCCAGTCAACAATAATCCATTTATCTGCTCGTTCATCATAATAATGAAAGTCCATGACGACGAATACTTGGATGCCGTCTATTTTCATCGAGCGGAATTGCTCTGGTTCCCCAATACGGAGAGCGCCCTTTTGTGCCGTGATTTGCTGGAATGTTTCGCTCATCAAAAAATGGTCAAACACAAGCTGTAAACGTTCTTTATAGTCCTGCACAAGCTCAGAAGAAAGTGTGCCGTAATAATAAATTTCCTGCATCATATAGTATTTATTCGGCTTTTGCCTCCAAAACTCCACATGGCGTGTAGAATCAATAAAGGCTGCATTAAGCTGTCCACGTGCCCCTTGCATCAGCTCCTCCAGTGTAGAAGCTTTCCCTGTCTGTAGATAATCATTAATGGCCTGTTCAATATATCGGTGGACAATTTGCCCAAATAAAATAGGCATCGATTGTAGCTTTTTTAAGCGATACACCTGTTGATGGTAAGGCTCTACATTATAGCTGAGCCAGCCGTTATGTGAAAAATAATATTCATAGCCATATTTGCGAGCGCAGCTTGTCAATGTTTTATGACGCGAGAGTGACCACGAAAAGGTTGGGTATGGTGTTATTTCAAACAGGACAATCGCCTCCTAAAGCTGATGGATAAAATCATAAAGAAGCTGTACAATCAGCACAATCGTTACGATCCGCAATAATAGCTTCACTTGGTTCGCTTTCACTTTTCTCGCAAGCACGAGCCCAATTTGTGCACCAATCGTTGAGCCAATCATCAAAATAAGTGTTAATGGCCATTCAATTTTTCCCGTCGCAATATACGTAATCGCCGCTCCTGAGCACATGGCAAATACCCCCACCCGTGAGAGCCCTACTGCTTTGATATAGGAAATCTTCTCATGTGCATATGTATAGAGAGCTAATGTGCTACTGCCAGGGCCAAACATACCATCATAAAAACCAACCCCAAGAAGGATTGGACCGTTTTTTCGATTCATTGTAAAGCATTCATTGTCACCAAAATCAGCTCCACCCATAAAGGACATGATGAGTGCAAAGCCTAGTAACATAATGGCAATGAACGTCAATGTTTGACTGCTCATGAACGAAGCGAAAAGTCCACCAAGTGTGCCTCCAATCAAGGATACAAGTAGGACAGCACGCATTTCTGTCCAGGCTAATTCTTTTCGTTTATAAATCGTATAAAAACTGGAAAAGGCACTCACCATATTGGACACTTTATTCGCGCCAATAGCCGAATGGACGGGCACGCCCATAAGCATCATGGTAGGCAAGGTAATTAAGCCGCCACCACCCACTAATGTGCCCACGACATTCCCAATGATGCCAATTAGTAAAAACAACAAGTATTCCATAGTATCCTTCTTTCTCTAACACAAAAAGCAATCATTCTATGTTACAGTATAACAGATTAACATTTTGAATGATGAGAAATGAGGGGCAAGGATGCATACACAACAAAAAACACCCACACCGCGCTTTTGTCACCAGCTGACTGTTATAGCGGCCACTATTTTTGGAGCTGGCATCACCGCCACTCTAATCCAATATTCAAAGCTCCCTGCAATGATTCCTGTCTTACAAAGCTTTACGAATGAGCAAGCCCAGTTTGGACCGAAAATTGCGATCTTTTATTTACCCTTTATCGCACTTATGCTATTTTTACTTTTACATTATTTAGAAATGAAAGCTGCCTACCCTGTCATGCGCAAAAATAAAGCACCCCTGTCCCATAGACAGCGACAAAATGGCATTATGACGTTTTGTCTCATAAAAAATAGTATATTATTATATTTTACTTATTCCCTTTTCAATGACCTGACAGTGGCACTAGGTCACGAGCGTATTTTACAGCAGTGGCATGCCTACCTATTTCTTTTCGTGTTAGGCATCCTCTTTATTGGTGGCATCGTACGAGGCATTTTGTTGGAAAAGAAAATGCGATAGTGTACCTCTTTATATAAGAATAAATTTAGGAGCATGTTGTTACACATGCTCCACTGAGACCTTAATTATTCAATAGAAGACATTAATTCAAAATAGTATTTTTTTTCATGCGTTTGATAAAGATTCAACCACGCCTGTAATGTTTCTAGTCTAAACACGTCAAGTAGCCTCAAAACATGAACAGCAAATTCCAGTGGGGCTGTACCTGATGCCGTAACTAAATTTCCATCCGTTGTAGCAGGGCCTTCCTCAAAATGTTTATCCCCTATATAATGTGGACAAAACATTTTCAAGTATTCTAAATCGTTGCTTGTATGTTTTCTTGAATCTAGCAAACCAATCTTTGCGAGACCCATAGTTGCGCCACATATTGCAGCTATGATAATTTCTTCGTTCAACGCTATGGATACTTTCTTCAATAGAGGATCATGTATAGACTCAAGCCATGTATTGCCTCCTGGAAGAATTAAGACATCCGTACTATTCAATTGACATTCATCAATGGAAATAGTAGGAAGTATTGTAATTCCTCCCATCGTAGTAACAGGGCTTCTATCAATACCTACCGTAATTACCTCAAAAGCCGCTAATCCTTTTTTAAAATACCTTCCTGAATTCAGTTCAGCAATTAAATAGCCTATTTCCCAGTCTGACATCGTATTAAATACATAAAGATACACTCTTCTTGTATGCATAATAACCACTCCTTTTAAATGAATTACGCTTATTATAAAAAAACTTCACTGACATTCTCCGTCAGTAAAGTTTTCAACTTGATAAAAATTAATTAGCTCATAAAGTACGTCAATCATTTTTTGCTTTAAGCTTATTGGTTCTACTATTTGTATTGATTTTCCATATGGTAATAGCAAATAGGGAACATATTTATGTAACGCTTCTTCCTCTACTAGAAATATCGCTTTCTTTGAGGTCCGTTCTTTGAGGTGATGCCTTAAAAACCAATGCTGACTTATGTCATCTACCGCATCCGTCTTACCACAAATGATGAAAGGCGTAAGCTCCCGTTTATCTTCTACTTGTGGTAGAATGCTTTTCATAAAAAAATCACTTGCCGAGAAAGGTTGTGGTCGCTGGAAGGTAATGGCTGTTTGGTTCATATTGATAATGCGGCTTACTTTAAAATTACGGATCTCCTTCCTTAAATGACAATAGGCAATGACATACCAGCTATTATTCCAATAAACTAAGCCATACGGGTTAATCAACCTATGTTTAGGTTGTTCTTCATTATTTGTACGGTACTCCATTTCAACAGATGTTTCGTTTACTA
Organism: Lysinibacillus sp. FSL K6-1151; assembly: GCF_038630755.1. Lineage (NCBI taxonomy): Bacteria > Bacillati > Bacillota > Bacilli > Caryophanales > Bacillaceae > Lysinibacillus > Lysinibacillus sp. FSL K6-1151. The sequence goes on along the minus strand of NZ_CP152040.1, from coordinate 1,934,992 downwards.
TACTTTCCTCTATTTTTTTCAATATCGGCTCCATAGATGATTGAGCATTAGGACTTACAATTTCGAATCCTTCTAAATGTTGCTTAATCATTTCATCTTGCTCTTGATTTGAAAATTTTGTTAGCTTTGATGTTGCACTATTTAATGCCTCATCTAAAAAATAACCAGCTTCTTTTGCAAAAATAGCAGCATGAAGTAATGCCGCTTTCTCATCAATATCAAATAGAAGAGGACTTTTAATAAAATTATTCAACAGGGTATACCCTCCGTTATGACCTGCTTCTGCTATAATCGGTACACCACTGGCAGAAAGTGCGTCAATATATCGGTATACTGTCCTTATATTCATCTCTAATTTTTCAGCTATTTCTTTCGCGGTAATTTTCCTGCCTGCATGCAGCATCCATAGAATCTGCATCATATGATCAATTTTAGACAATCATTGTCACCTCATAAAATCATTTTTTCATTTATTGTAAGCTACACGAAAACAGGCTACTTGATACCGTATGTACTGGTTACCAAGTAGCCCAACTATTATTGAATGACCAAATCTTCTTCTAGTTGCTTGAAATTATGTATAAGACCATATTTCTGTATGCCACGAGCGTGTTCGATGCTCGCATCTGCAAATTGGCGAAACTTTGCTTGATCCTTTACTGTATAGGCATAGACTGCTTCGATTGCGGGTTGCATCCACGGTTGTGTTAGTTTATCACTTGTCATGTCAGCTGTTCTGCCTTCGAGAGCAGCGATATAACAATGTGCATAGCTAGCTAAAGGTTCTTTGCCAATTTTTGTTGCCGCTACTTTCGCGTCACCTAAGTTCTCTTCCATGATTGCTTTAATAAATTGATAATTATACTTTACGGCAGGTTGCTTGTAATAGTCGATGATAGCATCAACTGCACGAATCTGTTCTTCCTTCGTCTCATAAGCATTGGCATAAAGTGCAGCAAAGATGGGTTCTTTTCTATGTTTTTTCACCCATTTATCCACCTGCTCCATATTGTTGGTGCGATATAAAATATGTATATGACGATAAATTACCCCTATTGCGAATAACGCAAATATCCCGAGTGAGATGGATAGTCGAACACCTGCTAATGACAGCGTAATCGCTAAGATAATAACCGCTCCATAAAAGAATGTTAGATTTACAATTTTCATATTGCCTCCTACTGTAATTTTCTACGCATTTTACGAGAAAAAATATAGCCTGCCCCTATAAAAAAGATCAAGGCCATCACTTTCATGATTGGAATAATAAACAGCTTGCTAATAAGGAATACAACGATAATATAGTAGACAACCATAGCTAGTAAAAACAATGTTAGCTTATTCACGAGGCTCACTACCTTCCTTTAGAGCCGCTTCAATCGCCGCTAACGCTTTTGGTCCCATCCCATGTAAATGAGCTAGTGTCGTAAGGTCCACTTTTTCCAGCTGCTTCAATTCTGTATAACCCGCTGCCTGTAATGCACGAATTGCTGGTTTTGCTACTCCCTTAGGCCATTCTGTCATGCTTGCACGTCCCTTCACGAAAAAATCTTCTCTGCCCTATTATGCAAGCGTCCGCCAAGAAATGCAAATAAGTCAAAATGTCATCATGATAGCATTGGAAACATAGAAAAACCTGCTGCTACCAAAATCGCGATACTATGAAGCCTCCTGTCATCCGTTCATTCATCTATCATATGACATAGCCCGCAAATGCCGTCATAAGCACGGCTAACAAGGTCACATGAACGGAAAGTGTCCCCACAACATAGCTCAGCCAAACACGATGCCCTGCATGAAATTGCTCATTTGAAAACCAAAAGGCTTCGCCAATCTCTTTTATAAAAAGCGATTTCTTTGTCCTTTCAATCATTTTCATTTATACTCAATTACAGATAATAAGGGTCTGTAATATATATAATAAAGCAATGGAGGCTATATCGATGGATAAACTATCAACACATTTATTAGAAAAGGCACGTACATATGAGCAAAGTACTCGTATTTCGGTGCCTGCCTATGACACATTATTTGCCGTGGCTCAAGCCTATTTCCGTTCTCATTTAGGTGAACAAGAGGCATCCCTGCTAGTTGTGGGGGCTGGCGGTGGCAATGAACTTTCCGCATGGGGACCAACGAACCCTCTGTGGACATTCACAGGCATTGACCCAGCTGAGGAAATGCTCCAAATCGCTCAACACAAGGCCGTACAACTCGAATTAGAAAGCCGAGTTCGACTGCTACAAGGAACTATTGAGAGCTTGCCACAAACCACGCCAAAATTCGATGCGGCCAGCTGTATCCTCGTCCTTCATTTCATTGTAGATCGTCAGGAAAAACTACATCTACTACAAAACATTCACGATCAATTAAAGCCCGGAAAACCATTCGTCCTTGCTTGTGCCTATGGAGACCGAGAAAGTGACGAACTACAAGATCGTATCAAAATCTGGCAAAGTGGCTTTTTAGACGCTGGCTACACAAAAGAGAAAGTAGAAAATATGGGTAAAGTCATCATGAATATCTCTTTCATTTCCGATCAAGAAATCCAACAATTATTAAGTGAAGCTGGATTCAAAAACATTACCCGCTTTTTCACCTCTGGTCTTTTCGCAGGCTGGATGAGTCATGCCTAACACAAGGCCCCGCTATGTCTAATTAGACATGGCGAGGTCTAGCACTTTCGTCCTTTTATGAGCAATCCCATCACCAACCAATCGAGCTCCACGCTTAAGCAACCATACAGCTTAATTACCAATAAATACTATAATAATAGACATTGTTATCAATCGTCATGCCCATCTTTTCATAGAGCTTCTGTGCATTGATGTTATCCGTTGCAGTTTCAAGCATCATGTAACGAGCATTTTCCTGCTTACAGTAGACGTAGCATTGTTCCATTAAAGCCTGTGCCACCCCTTGTTGTCTGGCTTGTTTGGCGACAAATAAATCGTTTAAGATAAACGCTTTTTTCATGGCTACGGATGAAAAGAGAGGAAATAATTGAGCGAACCCTACTGCCTCATCCTCCTGATACGCAAGAAAAATAATGGACTCTGCCCGTTCTATTCGATCACGTATAAATTGCTCCGCTTTCTGTATATCAGACAATTGCCCATAAAATTCCCGATAGGCATTAAATAAAGGCACAACATCCTCAATGGTCGCCTGTGTCACTGTACAAATTTTCATGTTTCGATTCCCCATTTCTTTTTCATTGTCCTTCTTATATGATGGTAGTAAATAATCTGACATTCCAAAAGAAACAATTTCAAATATTTCAACATGTCAAGGTGGTATCATATGGATGACTTTATCTTTCTATTAACAGAAAAAGAGGCTAAATATAAACAAGTGTATCAGCAAATGAAAATACTCATTACACAAGGAACACTTCAAACAAACGATTCTCTGCCCTCCATTCGAAAATTAGCAGAAACGTTACAGGTTAGCCGTAATACAACGTTAACTGCTTACGAACAGCTTGTAGCTGAGGGATATATACGTGGAGAAGGACGCAAAGGCTATTTCGTCAATGCATTAGAGCCAGTTTTCTTGCAGGAACAGGAACAGCCAGTTCTATCACAGCCAACCAGCAACACAACATCATTGCTTGTAGATTTTCGTGCTGGGGCTGTTGACCAGACATATTTTCCTATGAAAACATGGCGTCAATTAGCCAATCAAGTATTACAGGAACCATCATGCTATCAATATGGAGAGCTATTTGGAGATCCCTTGCTCAAGGAGCAGCTTGTCCCGTATTTACTACAAGCAAGAGGCGTATCGACAACGAGCGAAAATATCATGATCGGCAGTAGCACACAGCAAATGCTACTGTATGTGGGCTTTTTATTAAAAGATCATTTTCCAAGTGTTCTTTTAGAAGACCCTGGCTATAATGGGGCGCGTGAGGCCTTTCAGTTACATCGTTTTGTCATAGAAACATTGCCAGTAATGGAGACTGGGGCACAACTTGATATACTTAAACATTGTCAATCACGCTTATTGTATGTCACCCCTTCACATCATTTCCCATACGGTGTGTCCATGACCATTCAGCAGCGACAAACCTTAATTCAATGGGCGCAGCAAGTCAATGGCTATATTCTTGAGGATGATTATGATGGCGAATTTCGCTATACACAACAACCATTTCCTGCCCTTGCCTCGATCGACCCTTCAAAGGTAATCTATCTCGGCACCTTCTCAAAATCGTTTTTACCTGGTGTACGATTAAGCTATATGGTCTTGCCGAATACGCTAGTACAGCCATTTAAAGAGCGCTTTGCTCATTTTGAACAAAATGCCTCGTCCCTTCATCAACGGACAATGGCCCAATTCATGGCACAAGGGGAATGGACACGTCATATTAAACGAATGCGCTTGACGTATAAACAAAAAATGCAGCACCTTGTTCAGGAGCTGCAACGACAATTTGGTCCACAAATAGCTATATTGGGCGAGCAATCGGGGCTTTATATAGTAGTGAAGGTCAAGTCTCCCCTTTCAGAACAACAGCTCATCCAGCGAGCCGAGACTTATGGTGTGAAGGTTTATCCGACAAGCCCGTTTTTTATTAATCAAACAAGTGAGGACCCATTGCTACAATTAGGATTTAGTAAGTTAACAATGGAAGAAATCAAACTGGGTGTCGAACGGCTAAAAGAGGCGTGGCAGCCATAACTGTCAACGTTATGGCTCTCCCCCTCGCGCACTAAAAAGCTTAAAAATAATCAATAAATGTTGGGATACCCACTGGTAGGACAGCTTCAAGCAACGCAATTTCCTCAGCACGACCCTGTAGCCGTTCAATTTTTTCTAAATAATTTGGGCGTTTATAGCCTAACAGCATCGTAGCCAATGTTTGCACAGTTAAATGAACAGCATTCTCGTTTAACGTCTCACTTACCTTTTGCACAGACAGGTTTCCATCTTTCATTTTGATGATGAATGTACCATTATTCCACGCCACAACGCGATCACTGACAGCAAGCTGAAGCTCAAAATCCTGACCGACAAAAGGATAGCGTAGTAAAAACTCTTTGACATCGACAATTCTCGCCATGAAATAAGGAGAGACCTTTTGAATAATCTCGCTATCCTCTAATAAAAAGGCCACAGCTTCATTTCCCGTTGTTTTCCCGTAAACATTATAAACCATCGAGCTATGTGCCGAGACAAAGTTCCATAAGCCTTTACGGGCCTCTTCCTGTAAATAAACGATTTCATCAATATAATAATTTTCCTCCATTATACGGTAGAACATATAGCCCTGCGCTACATCATCTTCATCATAATAGACCGCTGCCTGTAGTTGGACATCGCTATCAATGAATTTCTCCTCCCAGAAATCCTCCTGAAATTTTTCATTCCACGCAATACTATTGCGCACCATTACCCCGTGCGTTTTCTGTGCGTAACGTGCGTAAATATCTACAACATCCTCATGTTTGGGATCAACACGACGAATTTTACCATTGAGTCCCGCATAATGCGGAAGCTGTGTATCCTTCACCTGAAACTCTACAATATCGCTCATAATTTCCCATCCCTTTTTGCGATAATAAGGGATAGAATATGGAAATAAATAGGAAATACATTGTCCTTCATTTCGCATACTTTGCAGGCTTTCAATAATCAAGCTCTCCATTAAGCCATGCCCAGAATACTCAGGGTATGTGCCAACTGCTGTGATGCCGCCCATTTCATAAATTTTGCCATGTACATTAACCTCAAAAGGTAGACTTAAAATTTGGGATACAAGCTGTTTGCCATCAAACCAACCAATGGCATGCCCTTCATTAAACTGCCTGCTCTTGGCATTTACAAAACGGCGATCCTTGTGAATGGACATAGACATCTGAAATACATAATTCAGTAAATCAATGGACTGTGCCATTTCGTCTAATCGAATTTCTCGCATGACTAAGCCTTTTCGTTGATTCATAATTCCCTCTCCTCATCAAATAACTCACGTAAAATGGATTGCGGTGCATCTAAAAAACGTTTAGTGACGATGTAATGAATGGTATCCTCATAGCGAATCGATTCAATCTCTCCTTCATCAAAACTATATATTGTAGCATTGGGATAGCCCAGTAAAATGGGCGAGTGTGTGGCAATAATAAATTGGGCTTCATGCTCTAGATCCTTGATAATTTTCAGCAGGCTTAGCTGCCTCGTTGGAGACAATGCTGCCTCAGGCTCATCCAATAAATAGATAGCTTTGCCATTAAAACGATTCATAAATAATGCAAGAAAAGATTCACCATGAGATTGGTGGTGCAACGACTTCCCACCAAAAGCGTTATATTTCCTTGGATCTTCTAACAAATCAATATGACTGGCAAATTGATAAAATGTTTCTGATCGTAGAAAAAAGCCATTCGAGATTTTCGGCATCCACGACAAGCGGATATATTCACCCAGTGAAGACTCTGCCTTATGTACGTCATATAAATTCTGGCGACCACCACCCGCTGTATTAAAATCGCAGCGATCTGCAATTGCTTCAAGTAATGTTGATTTCCCCGACCCATTTTCTCCAACAAAGAACGTTACATTTGTCGGAAACTCCAGCTCATATAAATCCTGCAAGCTTGGGATATTAAAAGGATACATTTGTTTATTCGGAATCGTGTCCTGTAATACCTTACATGATTTTAAATACATCTCGTTTCCTCCTTTCTCTTATTATAACGAACATCGCCCTAGCTGAAACATAATACACCTATCTCATGAGTCAAACGAAAAATAAGAATAGTCAATCAAATCATAAACACATTATATTTCTCTAAAAGAACCCATCTGAATCCCTAATCAAATCATTGTCTGAAATAGCTTACGAAATCCTTACTATTCCCTCATAATCCTATGAGATATTTCCCGAGAAATAAATAAAGGATATGTCGAAAGTTGCAATTCTCATACGTAGAATTATGTCATATTTTTGATTTTCAAATAAAATAAAACCTTTTGTTGGTGAAGTATTTCAGAATGAACCACGCTTTCTCCGCAACAATCATTGGTTTTCCTAGCAATTGGCTCATTTCAATGATTTTATTGCGCAGACATTTTGGGAGATTACTTATGGGGAATGCTTTATGAGCAATTTGGAAATCTCGATGAGCGAGTCCCTTCAATTGATGAACGCTTGAAGAAGCTCCAATCTAATCAACCACTTCACCCAAAGTTCTATCTACTATGCCCCACTCATAAATTGAGTAACATCAAATGTTAGAAGGAGAAGAGCGATGTTTGTGACTCATTTTTATGAAAACAAGACGTCTGTTTTAAGCCAATTGCTCGTTAAACTGCCTACAGTGGAAGAGGATATTCGAATTAAAGGGCGTAAAGCCAAGGTGATAGAGGTACTTCAAATGGATGACCATAATTTTCAGGTAAAGGTTTTATTTGAAAAAATCCCTAAAAAACAACCGTTGAAAGAAATCGGAAAGAAAAAGAGATAACGCCTCACAGCGCCGTTTATTTCTTAGAAATTCGGGAAAACCAAAGATAACGATTGCGAATTATTCTCATCATTAATTTCTTCAAGAAAAACCGTTGACTTTTTAATTGATAACAATTATCATTATCAGTAGATTATTTCTTTTCTCCAAATTGCTTAATTCAGAATCCCCCTCTTTTTTGAATAAGCATGTATCAAACGGATATTCTTACATCAGACTAAGAGTATCCGTTTTTATCTGTATATTAGGAGAGTTTTACATAATAAAGGAGCTGTTTGAACATGGATTATCGTATTGAAAAAGACACAATGGGTGAAATTAAAGTACCTGCTGATAAAATTTGGGGTGCGCAAACACAGCGCAGTAAAGAGAATTTCCAAATTGGTACAGAGCAAATGCCGATTGAGCTTGTGCAAGCCATGGCTATTTTAAAGAAAAGTGCTGCGATTGCGAACAACAAACTAGGCAAACTTTCTGATATTAAAACGAATGCCATCGTACAGGCTGCAGATGAAATTTTAAATGGTCAATGGGACGATCAATTCCCACTTGTTGTTTGGCAAACAGGTAGCGGTACACAATCCAACATGAACGTGAATGAGGTCATTGCACACCGTGCAAACCAATTATTAAAGGACGCTGGCGAAGCTGATATTGTTCATCCAAATGATGATGTCAATAAATCACAAAGCTCAAATGATACATTCCCAACAGCATTGCATATTGCAGCTGTGTTAAAAGTGGAAGATTACTTATTACCACGACTTCGTCTATTAAAATCAACGTTAGAAGACAAAGCAGCTCAATTTAAAGATATTATTAAAATTGGCCGTACGCATTTACAGGACGCGACACCTCTTACATTGGGTCAGGAAATTAGCGGCTGGGCAGCCATGCTAGCAAAATCCGAGCATATGATACTCCAAAATATTGACTATATGAAAGAGCTTGCGATTGGTGGCACAGCGGTTGGTACTGGTATCAACGCTCATCCTGAATTTGGTGATCGTGTAGCAGCAGAAATTAGTGAACTAACAAGCAAACAGTTCACATCGGCTGCGAATAAATTCCATGCCTTAACAAGCCATGATGAAGCTGTTGTTGCTCATGGTGCATTAAAAGCATTAGCAGCTGATTTAATGAAAATTGCTAATGACGTTCGCTGGCTTGCGAGTGGCCCTCGTTCTGGTATTGGCGAAATCACAATCCCTGAAAACGAGCCAGGCTCATCGATTATGCCAGGTAAAGTAAACCCTACCCAAAGTGAGGCTATGACTATGGTTGTCACACAAGTAGTCGGCAATGACGCGACAATTGCCTTCGCCGCTTCTCAAGGGAACTTTGAACTAAACGTCTTTAAACCCGTTATTATTTACAACTTCTTACAATCGACTCGCCTATTAGCCGATACAATGAAATCATTTAACGACCATTGTGCTGTAGGAATCGAGCCTAACACAGAAGTACTAGATCATAATTTACAAAATTCATTAATGCTTGTAACGGCATTAAATCCATACATTGGTTATGAAAACGCAGCAAAAATCGCGAAAAAAGCGCACAAAGAAGGCACTACTTTAAAAGCAGCAGCTATCGCAAGTGGTTTACTAACAGAAGAGCAATTCGATGAATATGTCGACCCAGCAACGATGATTTATCCAAACGTCAAATAAAATAAATGCAAGTTGATATATCAATGTTTTAGATCATGTCCCCTATTTTGAGCCTCGGCTAGAAAATACGGTATGATTGCACAAGAAAAAAGATTGGAGCTAAAAAGCTTCAATCTTTTTCTTTTTGAAGCCCATCATTACTCTTTAATGATTTGCCGTTTTCTATAAAAAATCAGAGCTAAACTCGCAACAATTAAAACGAACATACTAGCAATCAAAAAGAATAAAGATAACATTCTCTTTTCTCCCCAGTTGTTAAATGCTTGTGAGAAGCCAATAAAAGCCATCAAAAAAGATAGTACCAATTGTAGCTTTGAAACTTCTTTAAACAATAGCATACCCACCTTCTTATTCACCTGATAATATGAGGTATTAAATGCAAATGGAGAATAATAAAACCATTGGAATGTGAGTGGATGCCCTACCAACAGATGTAACTTAACTGTAAAAACTGATTTAACCTGTTAAGCTTTTGGTATTGGTCCTACTTAGTCAATTTCTTTTTAAGTAATTTATTATTAGATATAGCAACTTCTATAATATAAATCATACATATTGCTAAAAATAATAGAGACCAATTGATTTTTCCATCCAGTAAAAGCGTATAGATAACTGAAATCACACAGTATAATAATATAATACTAGCAATAACTATGCCTTTTTTATTCTTCATTTTCTCAACCACTTTCTCTTTTCTACAAGCTACTAATATCAAAATATCCTAACTTCATTATACAATATTTAACCATTTTTGTATTATTAAACATGTTATTCTTGAGCATTGATAATGAAAAAAACACCTGCCGAAGCAAGTGCATTCTAAAACATCAATCCAAAATTGGGCACATTAATAAAAGCATTGTTCTCCAGAGTACACGCTTAAATGTTCAATGGCTAATGCTATTGCACCTTCCTTCGTTTCAACCAAAGTCAAATCTTTTTTTATTGGACGCCAATACTCATATTCATACTCTTCTTGCCACATAAACACTTCTATAGTATAGAAACCATCCTTACGTTTAATAATTTGAACTTTATATTGGCTACTCTGAGACATTATTTCCTTTATCAATTGTTCCATCCATTCACACTGTCATCCTTTAGCTCGCTCGCCTACATTGTATAGCGCTTTCTTTTTCAATAATCCCCTTTTGTATTGTCACTTTATTTATTTTCACTCCATTTTCTGGCGTATCAGTCAACATTATATGGATTCTATCAAAGGGAACATCACCATGATGTGCACTATAATTTAACGCACTTGCCTGAACAATATGTCTCCTTGTATTGCCATCTATTGTTTCAACTTTATCGATTTTTGGACACATGATAAAATCTGCGTAAGTTTCATCGAGATAGGAAAAATATTTGCTATATAAAGTTTCTTCAAGCAACTCATCTTTTGGTGCTCCAACACTTTCATATTTCCAGCCAACTAAGAGCCAATCATAAAGTTCTACTGATTTCAATCGAAGCTTTTTATTATTACTTGTATAGATAACCTCACCATCTGCAATCGTACATGTTTTTACTTGGTTTTGGGATACACAATTATAAGCTGGTTCAATAACTGCAACGTCTCCGTTTTTTAGTTTTATTTTCATTATCGAGATGATGGAAGTTTGATTTAACTCTAACTCATTTGCTTCTTCGGAAGGGCTTGATGTATTTATCCAGTTAACAATCTTATCGATAATCACTTCCTCATATCCATCATTTTCCTTAAATAAACGAGTTTCCCCATTTAAACGATTTACTTGAATAAGGAAACATCTACTTTTTCCAATTTTGGTTGAATACTCGCCTTTACTAATAGCAATTGTATCGGGAAAAATAATCCAAAAATCACCATGACTAGTATGACCAACCTTCTCAAGAATTATCGCCACCTCTAATGTAAATTTTGTAAGTATTTTTCCCTTATATTATAAATAAATATTTAAGCAAATCCATCAGATCCCGATACAAAACAGAACGTCATTCAATAGCCTTTCTTGTTCTTCTAACCTGCACTGAGCCTAAGCAACTCAATGCTCTTTAGTTAACGTCCCTGTTAGTATATTTTCACTCCTATATACTCTTTTCGGAAAATTTGATAAATTAATAGTAAGTACTGTTTAGAAGGTTACAAAAGAGGGGGCTATCTCAATGAGTAAAAAGGAACTCTTACAAAATGGAGTCAATCAAGTTTTTTTCGAAGAAGAATGGTATCCACCACTATCAGAAGCATTAAAGAATCTCACTGCTGCACAAGCATGTTGGCAACCAGAAGGAAAGGCCGCTAATACGATTTGGGAAAATACTAACCATCTACTAGCCTTTAAAGAGCGCTTACTTTCTCGCTTACATAAAGATCACTCATTTGTTGCTCCACAAAATAATGATGAAACGTTTGTCCAAGGTGGAGCGAATGATGAGGATGCTTGGCAAGAAACTGTGAAGCGAACACTTCACGTACATGATGCCTTACAATCTTCATTAGCATCCCTTCAAGAAGCAGAATTGGATCAACCTAGTCCTTCTCTTCCAGTTTGGCAACAATATCTAAATATCCTTTTGCACGATGCTTATCATACAGGACAAATTGTACAACTTCGTAAACTACAAGGTTCATGGCCAGCTAAACGCTCCTATTTATAAACGATGCTTAAAATTGCTTGACTATTGCATACAACAAAGCGATTTAAAAGCAAATCTGACTGTTATATCAAATAAAATCCCAATTTCCTAGTGTTCAAATTGAGAAATTGGGATTTTTTTCAACTCACAAATAGCGCTTTTTTCTGGAATAATTATAGCTAATGAGTTACTAATATTCATCACACTTTATATTTGTATGCAACTTGAACGATTAACTGAAATTTATTTTCCCCTCGCCTTAAACTACTATCCGTTTAGCAATCTGTCCCTTCCCCCAAAGAAAAGGCACAATTCTTTTAGCAGAATCGTGGCTGGTTGTTAAATTTTATTTTTAAGGGAGAGCTGTTGATTGCTTTGGCTAAAGCGTTTCTATTATTCACCAAAAGATGTAACAGCAATGCTCCATACAATTAATGCAAAAGAGATTGTTAACCAAACTGTGTTAGCAGTAGTTGGTTGTTCTTTTTTTACTTTCTTTATTATTTCTACAAGGTTTAGACAAAATATAATTGCTAAAATCGGCATTAAATAAATACTAATGAACACAAATACTATCATATATGAAACGTTCACCTCCAAAATAATTATACCAAATTCTAACAATTGCACGATTATTAAACCAAACTGCCCTGGCAGTTTAATAATATCTATACTCGTTTTATTTTAGGCTGGTTTCGTAAAGATTGTTGCTTTTTTATAAATCAATAAATGTGCAGTATAATAGAAACAGGTAGATTGAAATATCATATTTGACAATATATTAAAGATTAAGAAAGGAAGGATGATCATGACGAAATTATCTTATAGTGGTTTAAAATATGGAGAAAGTGATGTGGAAATAAAAATATTGGTGGATGTACAAAATGATTGGTGCGAGATAACGCATACCAAGAAAGTGTCACAAGTAATGAATAAATCAACTGGGGAATATATCACAGTAAATCGAAACACCTTGAAATGTGAGATTGTTTCATAATACGAAACAAATAAACTTTTTGCAACTAACTATACCGATATACTAACACAATGTAGACAAGACAAGCCATCTGAGAAACGAGTTTCACGAATGTCTTTGAGTATCTTTGCAATATCATAGCATTCTTCGGGGACGATTTTATTCCGATCGACTTCCAATAAACAATTCTAATAAAGGGTGAGGCTTTTCGCTTCAATCTTTATTAGAATTGATTTTTTATTGTAATCAAGTATTTTTCATTCATTTCGAGCTGGTCTATTGAGAGTTGGTCTAACAGGAGCTCGAATTTCTTTTCGCTATCCTCCCCTTCTTCCCCCTTCCAGCAAATGTAGATTTCGCAATAATCACCTTTTGGCAGAAGTTTTTTCAGGAAGTTACAAACAAGAAGTAATGTGCTTTTGGATTTTTCGTAGTTATGTGGCGAATGCACTTTATTGTCGTTATGCATTTGCCAAATGGGACTCCCTTTTGCTTCAAGCTCATATAGGTATGGCGTTGTAAAATGTTGATGCTGAAGCATTTGACGCTCTTCGCTACTAAGGAACAAATCTGTTATTTCAACTTCATCTTCCATATCGTCGTCATTTATTGCAGCCTGGAAATTTAATCCTATGTAGGTTACCATGCTCATTTCATTCATTCTCCTTATCAAAAACACCCTGTAAATGTACAGGGTGTCAGCAACGTAGCTGTTGGTATCGTAAAAAGATGTGCTTTTGTGTACGATGTTCTAAATTCCTTACCTGTGTCACCATGCCATAGGTCACTCTCTGAAGCAATGGCTTGAAGGACATAGGCTTCAAGCGACGGGTTGTCCGCTTCTTTTTGTGAGGCTTGCTACCGTACCATGTTAACTGTAAAGGCTGATGCTTTGATGGTTTGATATTGCGGTGGTGTTTTTTGTTCAATATACAGTGTTGTGTAATATGCATCCGCAATGACAATCAAATAAATAATGAATAATAATCGTTTTGTTCAATGGTTCAAAAAATATTTCTCCCTTTTTTCAAATCTGCTATTAAAACTTGTCTACTTAATCATACGAGCAACACGAAAAAAGGTTTCAACATTTTATAAGGGAGACAAATTTTCGTCCCCCCTTACGTCTGCAAACTTCTGCCACCATCATTTTCCCAACGGTCAATGTCCCAATGATCCTCTTCTTTTTCTCTGCTACTTGCCATTGTACTCGATTGAACGAATGACATTTTGTCCTCACCCTTTTCAAGCGTTCTTCTCTATTTTATGAAGGGGAGGAGGTTTTCGTTCCTCGTAAAAAAGGCTTAAATTGAAAGCCTAAGGCAATTGCAGCTCCTATACAGCTAGAGAGGCAGCCTATGATTAAATACAGATTAAGCGTAGATTCCCCTATGACAACAGAAGCAATCCCGCCAATCACAGGGAACAACGCAACCATGTAGCCACTCTTCGCCCCGCCAATTTTTTCTACTAGCTTTAAATAAAATAGCCAGGCAAGAAATGATGCGATGATCGTTAAATACAGTAGGGCTGATAAATAGGTAATGGATGTAGGCAAGACGATTTTTTGTCCTTGTATCCAGACAATACCACACATGACTACACTGCCGACTGTAAAACCAATGGCATTGGCATAAATGGGGTCAATCTGGCGCTTTGCATTTCTTGCAGAGCTTGCATCCCCGATTGCTGTTAGGACAGTACCGAGTAAAGCAATTAGGACCCCTTTTAAATCAGCCAAACCTGAAAAACTATGTAAAGTGGGATAGATTAATACCCCAACACCGATTACCCCTAAAGTACCACCGATTAAAACGCGACGATGTAATGGTTCTTTAAGAAATATTCGAAGAGCAATGGGCGTTAAAATTACTTTTAATGAAAAAATTAAAGTGACAATCGCAGCGGAGCTCAACATCGTCGCATAGTATAGAGCTAAATAACTGAAGGCAAAATTACAAATACCAAAGACGATAATAAATGGAAAATCGTGCTGCTGCGGCTTCCCCTGTGGTTTCATCAACCAAGCAAGTAGGCCAAATAAAAAAGCAGTTATAACTAAACGATAGGTTAAAGATAATTCTAGACTGACTGGGGTTCCTTGAATCTTTACTGCAATAAAATTAAGTCCCCAGACAATTAAACAAAAAATATACATAAAATTGGTCATATCTGTTCCTTCTTAACTAGGGTTGCCATCTACCCATTATGATTGTGTGATAGTACTTACCATCTGCAAGGCATTTATCATTTTTCAAAATACCTTCTACTGTAAAGCCCCATTTTTCATAGAGCTGTATAGCTTTTTCATTCGTTTCTAGCACTTCTAATGCCATTTTCCGTACACCATTGGCATCTGCCCAATCAATAGATACTTGTAGTAGAGCTTTTCCAATGCCATAGCCCCAAAAAGCCTTCCTAACACCGACGCCAAATGTTACTTTATGGGCAAGTCTCTTTAATGGAGAGCCCTCACATCTGGAGTACCCAACGATTTGATCACCTACAACCGCTACTAAACACAGATTTTTCGGACTTGCTGTATCCTGCTGAATAAGCTGCTCGAAGCCCGCTTGATCGATGAATGCCTCCCCCTGCTCTCGGTCGAAGTTTTCTGTTTCACCGTCCAATTGTAGGCGCAAATCCGATAAAGCTTGAGCATCCTCAAGTTGTGCACAGCGAATAATATAGTCTAGCTCTTTTATATGAAACGCTTTTTGGTCAATGAGCATTTGGGAACTCCTCAACTGGCTGAATTTTTACAAAGCGATTACGCCATACGGATTCGTGATGCTGAATGATCTGAGGTGCTGCGAGTACTTGACTATTTAAGGTGCTATGTGCATCTTCGATTAAAATATTATGATGGTAGCCATGACTAAAAGCGCTGCGAATCGTCGTATCAAGACAAAACTCTGTTTGAGCACCTGCGAAAATCAACTGATCAATGTGCTGTTCGTTCAAATATTGTGCAAGATCCGTTTGATAAAAAGCATCCCAAGTTGTTTTTTGAATCACTTTATCTTGTGCCTGTCTAAGCAGTCCATGATACAGCTCCCACCCTGGCTGACCCATTGCAAAATCAACATCATCCGCCTCTGTATGTTGAATAAAAATAATTGGGACTTCGTTATGACGTGCCCATGTGATTACCATATTGATATTTTTAATAATCGTTTCATCATTCCATAGATTTTGTTGGCTATCCAAAAAGAAAGCCTCTTGGATATCAATAATAATGAGTGCTTGCTTCATAACGTTCTCCTTTATGCTTCGACTTTTCTTTTTCATTGTACTGAATTTTCCATTAGAAGGAAATAAAAAAAGAAGTACCTAGCGAATTGCCAGATACTTCAATGTCATTATTTCATTAGTTCTTCTGCTAATTCAACTGGTACATATGTTTTGCCAGCTTCTAATAAAGCGGGCGCAACTTTAAATTGGCGAAGCGCTTTATTGTAGCCATATTCCTTTTGACCACGAGTAATGGTATAGGAAACGGCACCTTTCGAAACAATAGCACCTTTTGGCGTAACTTCTACTTTAAAGCCAAGTTCTTCTGCGATTAATCGTAGTGGCACCATTTTCGTCCCTTCTACTTCATAAAAGTCTTTCTTGATGATTTCTTGAACAGCTGGATTCGATGGTGCTGGTTCAGGAGTTGGCTCTGGATCTACTTCAATTGGTTCTTCCTTCTCGATCGTGTCCAACACGATGACTTTAGAAGGTGGTGTTTGAGCAGGAATACTCATCGTAGCAATTGTGTAGAACACGGCTAAATGCTGCTCTTTTAAATCATCCAATTTTACATCTTTACCAGAAGCACTTACTAATTTAGTATCTTCTCCAACATTTAATTTTAAGTTGTTGTCTGTATCGATTAAATTTTTATCGAAGAAATCAACTTCCACGCTACCCATTGCTTCTGTTTCAACAATAATTACTTCTGGGTTATACTGCGGTGGATAAATTGCAAGCATAGGTTTTTTCGCATAAGAGTAAGCCGACACCTTATCCCCTTTTTGAAGCTTGACTTCTTTTCCTGTATTATCGAAAATGAATGACTCTTTATTAGCGATGACAATGTTCGTATTGTCACCGTCCATTACTGTATAGGACGTTCCGTTTTCACGAACATCTACATTTTCCACGGTACCCGTTACTTTAATAAAAGTCGGCTGCACTTGTTGCTCCGTAGTTTCTGCGTTCGTCACCACAGCCTCACCTTCGTTAGCTGATGCAGTTGGAGCTCCAATCGCGCCCCCTAATAATAATGCTGACATAGCAAATGGTACGACTTTCGTCATTTTCATAAAAAAGCATCTCCTTCATATCTCGAATTCATAGAAGTAGTCGCCTCTGCATGAAAAAGGTTACAATCTGACCGATTTTTTTATTTTCAGCGAAGTCAAACTGCTATCGAACGGTTGCGTATGATGAAGCGCTTATGTTGTTCGCTTTGATTTGAGGGCATCTGGGTGTTCGCTTTACTTTCGCGGGTTGTCGCTTGCCTTCCGCGAGTACTCGCTTGCCTTCCGCGAGTATTCACCTTCCTTCCGCGAGTATTCACTCTCCTTCCGCGAGTATTCACTCTCCTTCCGCGAGTATTCACTTGCCTTCCGCGAGTATTCACCTTCCTTCCGCGAGTATTCACTCTCCTTCCGCGAGTATTCGCCTTCCTTCCGCGAGTATTCACTTGCCTTCCGCGAGTATTCACTCTCCTTCCGCGAGTATTCACTCTCCTTCCGCGAGTATTCACTCTCCTTCCGCGAGTATTCACTCTCCTTCCGCGAGTATTCACTCTCCTTCCGCGAGTATTCTCACTTCCTCTGCAAGTATTCACTTCGCTTCCTCAAAAGATAAATCGCAGTCGATTGAGGATGCGCTGTAAGAAGTATTGATGTTCGCTTTGTTGTGCTCTTAGCTCGCGGGCGACGTCGGGGTGGTCGGTGATGACGCCGCTGACGTTTTTTTCAATAAAGGTTTGCAAGGAACGGTCGTCATTGAGTGTCCAAACAAATAGGTCAGTTGGGTGCTGCTTTAATTCCTCAATCAGCTGCTCGGTTACCCAGGATTCCTCTAATGCGATAAAATCAACATTTTCCTCCATTGGTCCGATGTTGAGTGCATAGACAATGCCCACTCGCAAATTGGGCAACAATTTTTTTAATTGCGCCATTTTCTGTACATCAGCGGATTGCACATAGTAGGAATCCAGCACCTTGTATTGACGTAGCTTCTCGACTAATTTAGGTAAAACATCTTCCGTTTCTTGGCCGTGCACCTTTAATTCGATTAATAACGCCACATCTAACGCTTTGGCAATTTCGATACAATCCTCTAAAGATGCAATTTTATCGCTGTAGCCATTTTGGTGAATGGTTAATGACTTTAGTTCACTTAGGGTCATATTCGCAATGACACCGTTTTTACCGGCTAGCCGTCTTAATGTTCGATCATGAAAGACAACAAATTCACCATCTACGGTTTGCTGAATATCGATTTCAATTAAATCTGCCCCCGCATTCGCTGCATTTACTAACCCGCTAATCGTATTTTCTACATTGCCTGCGACATAGCCTCGATGGGCAATAATTTTAGTATCTGGGGCATAAACACTTTTCTCTAAAGAATTGATGTTCATCATACTTAATACGATAAAAACGATGAAACTGATCAATAGTAATGGCTTATAGCGTCGCTGTCTCTTGGTAGCCACTCTGACTTTGCCTAGCACTGGCGTGTTATACGTAATGGCAACCATGACTTGTGAAAACATAGCCTGTAATAAACTAAATAGCACTACAAAGACCATTTCTAACAAGGCAAGTGTAAGCCCCGCTGTGACCAATGCTGCGCTCGGCATTATGCGCTCTATTAAATAGAGCGGAAACGTACTGATGACCGTTATTCCTAGCATCATTAGCAAATGACCTGTTAAAAGCATCGCTAATAATACTAACAGTTCAAATAAACCTCGTTTAGAAAAATGCCAGCTTTGCTTAAAGGAACGTAGAATCGAGATGTTGGGCTGGATTGTAAAAATTGGTAACGTTAAAATACTACGAATGCCGATCATCACCACGATACTTGCCACCGCAGCATATGCTAGCCTACCAGCTCGACTGCTCATTATTTCGTCTGTTAAAAAATGTGGCAGAGAAACGGATTGCGTTAAGGTGAGTGGTAGCATAAAGGAAGCTAATGGCATTAATAGGGCAAGATAGACAATTAAAAATAAGACTTGGACACTAAAAAAATAAATAACTTTTCGATTCAATTGCTGCCATAAAGGAAGAAAGCGATAGCGCATCCCCCTTTGCTGATGAAAGGCCATGAGAAAGAGAAAGCCCATTTCATAATAAACAAATAATAAAAACAGCAAAATTAATAGACAAATCATCATGATGACAAAGGGATGCGCCACAAAGCTTTGCCAATTTTGCTCAGTAATATGTGTATACCCTGTTACTCGGAGCATGAGCTTCAAGACGATCGAGGTTACAGGGATTATCAATAAAAACTGAAAAATTCTAATCAATGCGAAAACTTGTACATAATCTAACCGATACGCATAAATATTGTGGACAGCCTGTCGCATTACTTGTCCTGCCTTGTGCACGTACTCACCCCTGTCATGCTGTTAGAATAGCTCTCTTCTAACGTATGTTCAAATAGCTATAGCACAGTACTGAAAGCCGCTAAAATAGCAATTTGTTCAAGTATCCTATGCATCAAAGTAAGAGAAGATTTGTGTATTTATCGTGACTTTCTCCATTTTTTTGAAACTTTTCATGTTGCTATCCAGTATATAACTAGATACCCACTAGAGAAAGGAGCGCAAACATGAAATTCACTCTTGGCGATATCATTAGTACAACTGTTCTTTTATGTATGTTTCTAGCTATCTTTTTCGTGATGATTCATATGATTAAAAAAATGAAGTCAACCGTCCCTGTGCCTCCTCCACCAACCATGCAACAGCAAGTAGAGGACTTAACAAAACGTGTATCGAGCTTAGAGCAGCAAGTAAAAAATTTGGCTGACAAACAATAGACCGAGAAAAAATCGCTGCAAAGGTTATCCTTCACAGCGATTTTCATATACCATCTTCCCATCCACCACCGTACAAGCTACTTGTATATGTGGTAGTTGTTCAATATCTACAGTAAAAAGATCCTCCTGTAAAACCGTAAAATCGGCTGCATAGCCTGCTGCAATTTTGCCACGCTTATGTGACTGACCGATTATTTCGGCTGCTCCTACGGTATACAGATGGACGGCCTCAAACCGTGAAATTTTCTCCTGCGGATTATAGCCCTCATGGCTTTCGCCAATATTTCTTCTTGTGACAGCAGCGTAAATGCCTTGTAGCGGATTGGGAACCTCAATCGGGGCGTCACTGCCCCCTGCCACAATCAGCCCTCGGTCAAGAAGTGATTTTAAAGGATGTAAGCCTTGAGCGCGCGCCTCTCCAAGTCTCGATAACTCTGCTTGATATTCTCCCTGTACAAATTGCGGCTGCATATCTACCGCAACAGGTAAAGTAGCTAGTCTGGCTAATAGTTCATCATCAACTAAGCTACAGTGAATCACGCGATCAAACTGACCATCCTGCGGCGGATAGGCCGCAAAAACGTCTAAAATCGTTGCTATTGCTAAATCTCCAATCGTATGCACGGCCACAGTTTGTCCGTACTGACGAGCAAGCTGAACATAGGTTGTTAATTGCTCTGTTGTATGAATGAGCATCCCAGCATTGTTAGGGTCATCACTATACGGTTGACGTAGCGCCGCCGTGCGACCGCCAAAGGCTCCGTCAATAAAAATTTTCATAGCGCCAAACTCTAAAAATGGTGATGAGGCTAAATCCATTTTTGCGACCTCTTCAAAGACCGTATGATGCTGTAATAAATGAACTTTAAAGGATTGCTGTGCCTCCACGATTTTACGATAAGCCAGAATCGGTTGGCTTGGTGGTCCGTAATAGCTTAAGTCCTCAGAATGCCCTCCTACTAAACCATAGGATTGGAGCGAGGCCACCGCTTTTGCCAAAGCATCCTCGATATACGCAGGTGTAATATGCGGCATATGGTTGACAATTAAATACAATGCTGCGTCCTTTAGTACACCTGTGAGCTGACCGTCGACTTTGTCAATGACACCGCCCTCTGGTGAAGGGGTATCATTGGTAATGCCAGCAAAGGCAAGTGCCTTGGAATTCGCTAAAATTAAATGATGACAGCTCCGTTTAATGATTAAATAGGCTTCTCCAAGTGCATCCAGCTCCGCTAATGTCGGCAAAATCGGTTCATCAAATTGGTTTTCATTTAGCCCGATTGCAATGACCCATTCCTGTGCCGTAGCCTTGGACATTCGCTCTTGAAGCTTCTTCAGTAATGCCTCTTTACTTGTAATTGTGGAGCCATCAATATGCTTGAGCTTTTCACCGTAACCAATAATATGTAAGTGACTATCGACAAAGCCTGGATACATTACATGTCCTTGTAAATGTTGGATAGAAGCAGCTAGTGGCGACAAGCTCTCCACTGAGCCTGTCGCCACAATTTTTCCATCTTCTACAAGGACTGCTTCCACTGTTTCACCAACCTGAGCCATCGTGTAAATCTTGCCACCTGTCCATAATGTTGCCAAAACAATTCCTCCCATGTCCTATGCTGTTGCTTCAATTAAATGTGCGCTCTCTAAGCGACGACGGACAATGACACCAATCCACGCTGCAAGTACCGCTTTGACGATCCCCACTACGATAAATGGTGCAACACCACCCATAAAGGCAGCTGTCCACGTGTATTCTGCTATAATTTTTAACCACACTGTTCCGAACGCTAATGTGATGATCATGCCAATAATATTCGCAATAATAGCGTGAACAAATGTAATACCAAATTGATCTAAGTATAAGCCCATAATAATCGCTGTGACAAGGAAACCGACGATATATCCGCCTGTTGGACCAACTAAAATCCCGAGTCCGCCTGACATCCCGCTAAATACAGGTAAACCTACTGCGCCTAATAGTATATAAAGCAGGACAGATATCGTCCCTAATCTTGTCCCTAAAATGGTTACGACAATTCCAACCGCTAAAGTTTGTCCTGTAATCGGAATAAGTGGTAGTGGAATCGTTACTTGTGCTAGAACGGCGATAATCGCAGCTCCAAATGCTGCTAACACGTATTGATATGTACTTCCTTTTTTCAATGTAAAAAGCCTCCCCTTGTGCGTTAACCAATAATTAAAATAAGTTAACACAAAGATAAAGCAAATAAAAACCGTTGTCAATCTATTTTCGAATAAAAAAGGAAATTGCTAGATTACAATAGTAATTTCCTTTCAAAATGATTACCATAAAGGTTCATTCATTGGATCTTTTTCTTGCAGCTTAAACACATATGGCGCAATTTGATGATGATAAAAGAACATGCCCACTAAAAAGAAAATAAGTCCGATAACAAAATGTTGGAAAACATGCTGCAGCATAATCAATAACGGCACTGGCATCGTCATCACACCACTGATTTGAATGGATTTTTTTGTGCGATATTGTTTTTGTCCACAATGAGGGCACACAATTTCACCATTTTTGCGATACAACTTACGTGCATCTTTCTCAGACCAGCTCTCCCCACATTCAATACAAACAGGTAGGCCATATCCTTTTTTCACTAACAAACGCTTGACAATAAAAGTTGCTCCGATAAATATACCAAGCAATAACATGCCTCTTACATAATCGGAGTCAAAAAGGGACCACCAGTGCCATGTATCTGATGATGTACTAGCTGCTTGCTGTCCTGTGGTACGCTGTTCCTTTTGCTGTGTCAAAATATAGCTAAAACCAATGACGAAAACAGTAAAGGTTGCCAGCACGAGACGATATGTCCATTCCCCTCCTGTTTTACGTTGCCCTTGTCGTCGCGCTTTGTCAGCGATTAATTGCTTGCGCTGTTGTGAGAGCTTGACATCCTGTAGCTCC
Source organism: Lysinibacillus sp. FSL K6-1151 (assembly GCF_038630755.1). Classification (NCBI taxonomy): domain Bacteria; kingdom Bacillati; phylum Bacillota; class Bacilli; order Caryophanales; family Bacillaceae; genus Lysinibacillus; species Lysinibacillus sp. FSL K6-1151. The sequence continues at coordinate 1,912,252 of NZ_CP152040.1, read as the reverse complement.
TTAAGCAAATCCTCTTTAAATTGATTCATGACGTAGCCCCTCCCAATCAAAGTCACCCATTGCTGCTGCCAGCTGTTTACGGGCTCGCTGTAGTCTTGTACGAATTGTTGCTTCTGGACAACGCACGAGCTGGGCAATTTCCACAGTCGTCATCTCCTCAAAATAATACAAAATCAAGACCTCTCGATAGGCGACTGATAACGTAAACAATGCCTCCATTAGCTCTTTTTTGACGGATTTCTCTAGCATCTCCTTTTCAGGTGTAACCGTTGTCGTGCGCCCTGTAATCTTTTCAAACAGTGTCAGCCGTTTGCTTTTCCAACTCCGTAAATAATCATGACTTCGATTAACCGTCATTTTCACTAAATATGTACGCAATGATGCTTCCTGGCGAAACTGTTCCTGCTTTTGATAAAAGGCGATGAACACATCCTGCACAATGTCTTCTGCTGTCGTCTTATTTTTCACATATAGATAGGCGACCTTTAGCAAGTAATCACCATGCTCCTCGATTATCTGTTCAATATCCATCATTGCTCTCACCTTCTTTCTACACTACTGACGGACGCCACTGCCATTACGATTCAATTTTCACAAAAAAAATCCGTAATTTTTTAATCATTACGGATTCTCATCTATTTAAATACCTATTTCTCGCATAGTAGCCACTACTTTGGCCATTCTACCGTCTAAATCTATGCCTGTAAAGGTGGGCAATCGTAGCTCATTTACGATGGCTCCATCACACATAAAGAGAATACGCTCCGTTCTGGCAGCAATTTTTGGGTCATGTGTCACGAGCATGATTGTTGTGCCCTCGCTATTGATGACCGTGAATAAATCCATGATTTCCTGTGCAGACGTTGAATTTAGAGCACCTGTTGGTTCATCTCCAAAAATCATTAGAGGATCGCTAATCAATGCACGACAGATGCCTGCTCGTTGCAATTGTCCGCCAGAAACTTGTGTCAAATCTCGCTTTGCTAAGTCCGCAATTCCCATTTTTTCCATGATGGACAGCGCTTTGTCTGTTAAGATGCTCACATTTTTTCGTTGATCACGCATCGCAGGTAACAAAATATTATCAAGGATATTTAAGTTTTTTAGAAAGGTCGGCTGCTGAAACACAAAGCCCATTCTTGTTCTGCGCAAATCCGCAAGCTCATTGTCACGAAGTGAGGCTAAATCCATGCCATCAAAGATCACTTGCCCATGATCGATAGTGTCCATCCCACTAAGTGCATACAAGAGTGTCGATTTCCCACAGCCAGAGGGCCCCATAATGGCAACGAACTCCCCTTTATTTATTGTAACGGATATATTCATTAACACATTATACTGTTCATCGCCGACCTGAAATGACTTTGCTATTTGCTTACCACTCACTAGTTTCATAAGGTTCTACTCCTTTATATGGTCCATCATTTTGACATGCCCCACCCTGGACGTACCTATGAGTGTAGCTAGCAGAACAACGCTTGTGAGCGCTAATGGGCAAAAAACATAGGCCGCTAGAGGTTGAATCGTAAACTTAAATGAAGCCGCACCAAATGATGCGATAACCGTACTTGTCACAAGCTCACCCAGCGTGTTGGCGAGGAACGTCCCCATTGTTATAGCCAAAAGTAAAACAAACACGGCTCGAGCCGCATATTGTGTAGCGATATCTCTGTTGGTAAAGCCTAATGCCTTCATAATAGCGATAGATGTTTGATCCTTCGCCATTAGCATGTTCATAAATAACAGCGTGACGAGCAAACACAGCAAGAGGGCTATGGCAAGTGCTGCACGAGATGCTTTTTCAATGGCATGGATGGTCGTGCTAAAGGTTTGGTTGATATAATCATCAATGCCTGAGACCTTTGCAAAAGAAAATGTTTCTGCATATTCCTTTCGCTTCTCCTCGACCTGCGATGGCTTAGACATCGTTCCATAGATGACACTCCACATACTTTCTGTAGAATGGTCAAAGAAAGCTGCCTTTGCTGTCTTGCCACCATTCGTAATATCAGAATAAATGCCGCTAACAATCAAATCCTTCACTTCACCATGAATGATCAATGACATAGCATCGCCAACCTTTTTGTGAAGCTCTTCAGCATTTAGCACAGAAAGCGCGATTTCATTGTGGGCAATTGGTGCCCTGCCATGTGCATATTCTACTGGGAAGATTGTATGATCACCCAGCTCTATTTTTAAGCTTGCTTCCGAGCCATCATCGGCCATTGTCGCGAACTTTTTTGTCGTCAACACACTATAATGCTCGATTGCTTTGTCTTGTTCTAATGTCTTAATGACAGCTGCCACCTGCTGGGCAGTTTGCTTGCTTTGTGGGACATCTATTCGAATATCACTATTGCCAATGCCCATATACGTCATAAAGCTTTTGGCGGCAATCGTATTGTGTAAATTATGAGGTACGATGATGATAAATGTTGCCAGGAGTAAGACGGCCAGCATAGTGGCATACAGCCTTTTCCGTGACAGGACATCCTTCACCCCAAGAAAGAGATTAATGGGAAGTCTTTTATTTGAGCTGAGGTTCAACCATTTTGTATGCTGTGTTTTTCCTTGTGTTGTACCAAAACGCAACGCCTGAGTGGCTGATAGCTTGCGAAATTGTTTCAGAACAGATTGTACATAGCCCATTATCACGATAAATACGAGCAATAGCCCGATGAAGGTGAACAGCCAAATCAGTGAGGTATTGCCCGTTTCCCCCATGAACAAACGGATATTTTCAAGTAGCCTATTTCGAAGCAAGAAAGAGCTAGCAAACCCTAGCATACAGCCTATTACCGTGATCACAGCATATTTGGCAAAATACATCTTTTGAATATCCGCAACTCGAATGCCAATCGCTTTCATGACACCAATTTCGCGATAATCCTCTTCCATCTTCGTGAGTAATGTAAAACGAATACACATAAAAGCAATGAATACTACAAGAAGGCTGATTAATAAAATGACAGCAATCATTAGCCCATCCGATAGTGCATTTAGCATTTTGAAGAGCGGCAACGTAATGGATGGTCCATTCGCTTCTAACCCTGCACGTGTGTAGGCTTCTTCAAAATCTTTTAATTCAGCCAAATCGTTTAACCGAAATTCAATCAAATATTCAACCGTGCCCGCTCCCTGGATGGCTGCATAGTCCTGTTCACTGACAAGAAAGCGTTTTGAAGAGGCCAGCATAGCATTCATTTGTGAATCTCGTAAAAATCCTGCAATCGTCAAGTGCTTATCTTGAACAATCACGGTGTCACCCAGTTTGGCTGTCCCATCCTTCCAATAGCCTATTGGCACATAAATATCGCCATTCGCCACTTCAATTACATGACCATCCAGGTCCAGTAAATAATCGAATTTCTCACTTTGCGTACTAAAGCCATTGTCCTGTACACTATGCGCTAGTGTGGTGCCAGCAATATGGATCTTGGCCCCATCTACATTGAGAAATTCATTGACCTGAAATTCGTCTACACGTTCATCACGTTCCGCAAACTCAGTGAGTCGTGCTTGATCAATTTTGCCTGCATGCATCTGTAGAAAATGAGACGTTTCTGCTTGCTCCATCATCGTTTCCATCGCACTTGTTAAATGGACAATGAGCATTGCCGAGAGCGTGACAAGCATAGCAGCAGCTGCCACAAACAGTATCGTGATACCTGCTATAAGCTTGCTCTTTGCCACATCATTTCGCACAAATTTCCAATACATAGGTCACCTCTTTGGAAGTTTTTAACTACCGTCAAACCCAATAAGACCCTCATTCGTATTTATGTCGTACTACCTTCGCCATCCTTGCCAAACATTTGCATCATATAGAGCAAACTACCATTTTCCACTCCAAGCATTCGTTCGACATTAAAGATAAATGCTGGAATGCGTGCCGCTCGTTCTTCATCTGTCATCAGCACTAAATCATCATCGAATACAGCATTGGTATAGGCGATAATCATTTCCATACACTCATATGGATAGGGAGTATGATAAACGCCCTGTTCAATACCATCACGAATAATGGCCGTAAGGATTGGTGGCACTTGATTCATCACCACCTGCTGTATTTTTCGATGCATTAATGCATTTTGTGGCTTATGCACATGCTCCATAATCTCCTGACCACCATTTTCATGCTGTATGTTTAATGCCATCACAACACGTAGAATGCGCTCATTCACAGCAATGCTTTTGTCTTCTGCAATCGCTCTTGCCTTTGCAAGCATCGTACTTGTATAACGCTCAATGAGGGCATCCATAATATCTTCCTTAGACTTAAAGTGATAATAAAGCGTGCCCCGTGCAATGCCCACTTTTTCAAGAATATTGCTGGTGCTAGTACCGTCAAACCCCTTCTGTGTAAATAATTCGTCTGCTGCATCTAATATTTCATTGCGACGCTCTTCCGCCTTCTTCATTTCCCTCATAATCACAACCCCTTACATTTGACCGACTGCCTGTCGATATATCTTTCCTTTATCGTATCATAGGACGGCTATTACTGGCAATAATTCCTACAAAAAAAAGAATCTGCATGAAGCAGACTCTTATTTTTGCGTGTCCTCGTTCTTTCGATATTCCAAAATATCGCCAGGCTGACAATTCAATGCCTCACAAATGGCCTCTAATGTTGAAAAACGGATGGCTTTGGCCTTGCCGTTTTTTAAAATAGAAAGGTTTGCCATCGTGATGCCCACTTTTTCTGAAAGCTCTGTTACGCTCATTTTTCGTTTTGCCAGCATTACATCAATATTGATGATCATTGCCATAGTATTCACCTCAAACCGTTAAATCGTTTTCTGATTTGATATCGATGGCATTTTTTAGAAGCTTTTGCAGCACAGCAGCAAAGACTGCCACGACAAAGGAAGCAAAAATAATAACCATTCCGATAATAATAAGACCAGGGGCATCATCTACTTCCGCCACATAGTATATCAGTGGCATACCTACCACGTATACACCACTAATGATAATTGCACAATATTTAATATTGATTAAAGCTTTCACAGATCGTTCTGAAAACGCAATATTTTGATCGATATAGCTTAGTAGTTTAATCGTCGTATACAGAGCAACAAAATAGGCGATGGCCGTTGCATAAACACCTAGTAAAGCAAAAATGGTTGTTTTCGGAAAATGCTGTGCTGCCCCTATCGCTACACGAGGAACTACCAATAGACATAAGGCAAGAACCGGTATTCCCATTAGAAAAACAGCTATCTTTAAAAAGAGCGTTTCTCGTTTCATCTGACGCACCTCTTTTATTTATTCTCCTGTACAATTTATCATAATTTTTATCGTTTTTCAATAAATATTTATTCTGATTCAAGATGTATTTTTAACTGTTATTTGGTTTATTTTCCCTTTTATTGTGCTATAATCGATTCATCTTCTCAAGCTTTAAAAAATAGCACTGAAGACAAAGGAGGAATTCGATGATTTACCGAGCAGCAGAAAAAACAATGGAGACTGAGCGTTTATTACTCCGCCCTTTTACAGAAGCAGATGCACCTGAGGTAAGTGTTTTATGTAACAATTATGCCATTTACAAAAGCACACTGAACGTACCTTATCCCTATACAATAGATTGTGCATTGTCATGGATAGCCACTCATCAACAAAACTTTGAGGAGAATCGCCTCTATGAATGGGCTATAACAGACAAACTTAGTGGGCAATTATATGGGGCGATAGGGTTGTCCAATCAGCAGCCACATCAAAGGGGCGAAATCGCCTATTGGATTGGGGAGCACTATTGGGGAAATGGCTATGGGACAGAAGCAACCCAAGCAATCATCGCCTTTGCGTTTCAAGAGAAAAAGTATCATCGTGTCTATGCTCAGTATTTTCAATCCAATCCTGCATCCGGCAAAATCATGGAGAAATGCGGGATGCATTATGAGGGGACCCTAAAACAGCATGTGTATAAAAATGGTGCTTTCGAAGATATTGTTTATTATGGCTTAATCAATCCAAACCATTAGTTGACAACTTACACAAAAGAGGCACTTCCTATGCAGATATGCCTCTCCCTCGTTTATATACCATTTCCCACATCGGAATAATGATTATAGTGCGTAATTTGGTTGCGACCATTGCGCTTGGACTTATAGAGCGCTTCATCTGCATGTTGGATTAATTCTTCCACTTTTACAATGCTGCCTTGCTGATTGGTACTTACTCCAATGCTAAATTCCAAATGAACCTTTTCATTATTCACTACCAGAGACAATGCCGTTAATGCGTGATAAAGATTATCAGCCAATATTTGCACCGATTCCCCTTCCTTAACCTGACTTAGCACAATAAATTCATCCCCACCAAAACGAGCAACAATGGACTCAAACGGTTCAAAATAGTCCTTTAATGCTTTGGCTGTACTCGTCAACGCATCATCGCCAATTAAATGTCCATTCATATCATTGATTTCTTTAAAATGGTCTAAATCCACCATCATTAAAGCTAGTTGCTGATTACTTTCGGCCGCTTTTTCAACCATCTTTTTCGCCTGTTCATCAAAATAGCGTCGATTGTAGATATTTGTCAGCGGATCCATATAGGCATTTTTTTCAAATTGCTTCTTATGATCGTTATATTCCATTTCAAACAATACATGTGAATAGTTTTCACGTTGAATTTCTAATAAAATATTTATAAATTCTTTTTGTATAGCACATAACACAATTTTATTGCCCTGTGCCTCAATTAATTTCACTAAAGAATTATAAATGATTTGCAGCAAGGACAGGTCATTGTTTTGCAGGGCATAATGTTTCGTCTTTTGATATAAGTCAATGGCTTCACTGATACGCCCTTGTTTTTCACATAGGAAGGCGTACGCATTGAATACCTCTAGTTGTACTTTCGAATAAGGCGGATCTTGAATCGTTGCCAGCAATTCTAGTAAGAGTTCGTTCGCTTCATCAAATTCTTCCAGCCAGATAAGTGCAACAGCTAGGTTCGTTTTAGGATACATAACCCCTGTATAGGGCTCTTTATGCTTCACTTCAAATGCATTCGAATAGTAAAGACTTTTTAGGGCAAATTCCTTGGCTGTGCGATAGTTGCCCATCGAAATTTCTAAATCACTTAGGTTATTGTAAATTTTCCCCATACTCTCCACATGATGAATCGTTTCAGCTATTTTTAAGCCCTTCAGCATTAACTCTTCTGATTTCTTTAAATGACCAAATGTTCCCCAATAAATAGCGGCTAAATTGTAGTATTGAATTAAATCGATATCATTGCCATGTTGAAAGGTTAGCTCACGATATTGTTCAAGGACACTGATGGAAAGCTGTAGATCACCCGTTTGAAAATAACTAGCACAACTATAGCGCAATAGCAGGATAGCCTTATCATACATTCCAAGCTCAATGGCACTCTCGATTGCGGCACTACTTATTTCTATATATTCTAAAAAGCGATCAGCATTATATAATTCATTGAGCGTAATCCATAATTCTTCAAATTCTTGTGTGTTCATACCGCTCCCCCTTATTTTCACCCTTACTTCTTTAATACTACCTTTGCACACAAAATATTACAATTCTTTGGACTCATTTAATTTCCCATCATTAAGCAATTATTCCTAACAACAAATATCTCTATGTATTTTATCCTAGATGTAATGAAAAGTTATTTTAACATGGTACTTTCACTATAATTTTCTCCTCAACAAAAAACAAGCCTCTTTCAAAGAGACTTGCTAAGATTCCTGTAAACCTATTAGCGCTTTTAACTGCATTGCTCTTTTAGCATTCAGCTGGATTTCTCCACTCCCTACCTTTTGAAGATAAAGAGATCCACCATAGCCCTTCCACATTTCGATACGCACGCCATCAACCTGAAAAGAATACTCGGGAGGTCTTGCTATCTTATTGGCTGGCTGCCATGGGACATCCTGCAAAAACTGAGCGACTTCTTGTTCATTTTCCAGCTCAAGCACCTTTGTAATGGTTGGCTCTAGTTTTTCCAATTTAGTTAATAAACCATATTTTCTTATGACTCCGTTTTCCTCAATGCTCCCTGTTCCCATTGAAGTGAAAGTAATATAATCCCCCTGCTCGACAGGAAATTCATCCAGCACAGGATACCAATCGGCTTGTTCATATTTTTCAGCAAGCTGTCCCTCCGTCATATGATTAAGATCCTCAGGAATCACTCCTTCTATAAATAAGAAAACATTCGATTCGACCTTCGCAACTGTGCCGACCATTGAAGAGCCATGTGCACTGGTACGTATTTCGATGTTATGCTCCTTTTGAAAGGTTCTTGCCTGCTCAGCAAAATGCGCTTGGAAATACCGTTTGGCATCAATATTGGCTACCTCTTGATAAGCATAAAAGGTTGGATATTTTTCTTGATATATCGCATACAGCTTCGTCCTAGCGGTATACATTGGTAGAAGGGGTTCAAGGTATGTTTTCACATATTGTTTCGGCTCTAGTCCGAGAAAAAAAGCTTTAGATTCAGGCGATTGCTGTAGCATTTCCAATTGCTCAACCTGTTTCTTTCTTTCTGCCTCTAACTCTTTCTTAGAATAGGTAACCCCTAATGATTTCGCAAAATAGTAGGAGGCAACAAGTTTTTCATATGAAAAATACGCCTCCTCTTTATAATATGCCTGCTCTTGCCCTGACCGTATCATATGGCTAATACGCTCAAAGTGCTCCAGTTGCCTTTCATGGAATAGGGCGGTCGTCTGCTTTGTTTCATTCGTTAAAAGCTGCATCATTATAAAACCCACAACACAAAGAGTGAGCACAACCGTTAATAGCGTGAATCGTACAGATTTTTTTCTGTTAGTCGGCTGTTGTAACACATGTTTTTTGACTCTTTCTTTGCTCACTGTCACATCCCCTGCTACATTGACTAATTCCTTCTGTATATCATTCATGCCCTAGCACCTCCCATTCCTCCTGCTTTAGATGGGGCTTTAATGCTTCTCTTGCCCGTTTCAGCCTTGTTTTCACCGTATTTTCTGCAATTCCTAGTAGCTGAGCAATATCACGAATCCTCATTTCTTCAAAATAATAAAGAATGACGGGCTCACGATAGGCTAAGGACAATTTTAAAATGGCTGCCCCAATCTGAGATCGTTCCTCTGCTGCAACGAGCTCATCCCGCTGTTTATGCCCCTGTAGCGGAAATAGTTTTTCTTGGAATAGTAATTTTCTATAATGCCAGCTTTTTAAATAATCTTTGCTTTGATTAATCGTTAACGTGGATAAGTATGCACGTAGCTGCCCTCGCTCCTCATAGCCACGCTGAGAAAATTTAATAAAGACCTCTTGCACAATATCCTCGGCTGTTTGCCGGTTTTTCACGTAAAAATAGGCGAGACGTAATAAATGTTCTGCATGTTCATCGATTATTTCTTCAAGTATGCCGTCCACCTCCCCTTCTTACACTATAAACGACTGCCACTAAATAACCGTTTCATTTTTTTTACTATTATTCAAAAAGAACCTTGACCTTGGAGCATACTCCAATGTTAGGATTAATTTAGGAGGTGCTCGTATGAAAATTAAACAATTCGCCGAAAAATTTCACTTCACAACTGATACAGTCCGTTACTACGAAAAAGAGGGTCTTTTACATCCCCGAAAACAGGACAATGGCTATCGTGTGTATGATCCCGCATGTGAGCAGACAATGAAATTCATCATCGTCTTACGTCAACTCGGCTTTACCTTACAAGAAATTAAACATTTACTGACATTGGAACAAAAGCCTATCTCCACAGCTTGTAATGAAGAAACCGTACAGCTATTTTCAGTCAAAATAGCACAAATCGAGCAACAACTACGTTTTTATCAGCACGCACTGCAATCATTACAATTGACTAAAACATTAATGGCTGACGGACAATATGAAAAAAATCAAGAAAAAATTGCCTCTCTCATTGAGGGGATGTATCAAAATTTATTGGAAGGTCGTGGCTTATGATGAAATTACGTAAAATCATCTCTTTAGAATATGTGATTGCCTTGATTATCACCGTCTTTTTCTATGGGCACTTGGATTTTTCATGGCTGTATTTTATGGTGTTTTTATTACTCCCTGACATCACTATGATCGGCTATCTCCTCAATCCGAAAATAGGCGCTGTTTTCTATAATATTGGGCATAGCTTTGTATTGCCTGCCCTCCTTCTAGTAATAGACTTTATGATGTCTAGCTCTATATCTCTGATGGTTGCTTTAATTTGGCTCGCACATATTTTCTTAGATCGCGCACTTGGCTACGGTTTAAAATATGAGGAAGCCTTTCAGAAAACACATTTACAGCAAATTACGTAAGTATTACAAAAAAACAACCACTCTACATGGTTCGGTGACCGTATAGAGTGGTTGTTTTTAAACTAATAGATCATCTATTTATAAATCATAAACCTGCTACATTTACTATGTACGGATCACTTTATCCCCTCATGATGAAGATAAGAAAGTTGTAAATAAACGGTAATATCAAAGCAAGCGCTAAGCACAGCACCGCTGCCCATTTTGTGTTCTTGATGCCCCTATCATCACCTATCTTTAGATGATGAAAATAAGTTAATGTAAAATAAAAGCATACAACCATCAACAGGGGTGAGGTCAATTGTTGGAGTACGCCAACTATAAATGTAGACATCGTCAAAAACCTCCTTTTTTTAAATTAAACCATAAAAAGGCAGGATCATCCATCTGTGATCCTACCACTGTTCTATTTAGATGAAACGTTTTAAGATGGATTCATAAAGCCCTACCATAAATAGGCCAATCACGATGGGAATCAGGGATGTAAAACTAAAATAAAAACCTGCATCATCATACTGACCTAAAAAGTGAAATTGTAGCCAAGATACTCCATAGGTTTCCCCTACTCCATATAAGAAAATAGTGGTAAATAAAAACAATGCAAGACATTTCAGCCCTTCTGCTCTTTTCATAGCATCACCTCATTGAACAAATGTCATTTGTTGCACATAGCTTAAAAGATCCTCAAGCGTTAACGCTGGATTTTCCCCAACGATATTGTATTGATAGCCATTTTCCTGCCAAGAAATGGAACGGAAATTTTCATCATCCATAACAGTTCCTTTTTGCCCTCGAATAACCATCTCTTTTTCATTTAATATTGGCTCAATTTCTGCCAAACTCGGATCTGCCTTGAAAATAGTAACAAAAAATGCTGGCTGCCCATCTAATCCATAGTCAAACGAATATTCAGGTCGATCTTCTAATCCTTTAGCCATGGAAATCTTGTCTAGCGTTAGATCATTTTCTTGTGGGACTACTAAAAAAGCTCCTAGTTTTTCTTTGGCACTTTCTAACGAAACAGATTCTGAAGTATCCTCTCCACTAATTTCTTCAATCGTTACATCCTTTGGTAGATCTAGTGTAAATTGTTGGTCATCTATTTTTTTACCCTCCTCCAACTTTGTAAATTCCGTGATCATTTGATTTCCTGCATTATCTGTCTTCGTTTTTAATGTCAGCCATGTTTTCTTGTCAATCCATACTTCGATATCCCCAAATAACGATTCGCTTTTTTTCGTTTTGGCTACAATTTTATACGTGTCTCTACCAGCTACCTTTTCCTCACCTGCGATCTTAATCTCATGTGTATCCTTGATTAACTTAAAAATAAGCTGTACTTGATCTCTAGGTGATTGAAGTCCATCTAGTCCACCTTGTGGAAAGGCCATTTTATAGGCTGTATTTTCAGCAACATCATAGCTTATCACTTGTGAATCAGTCATGACTGAGATGACGTGTTCATCATTGTCACCTGTCATCTCCATACGTCTATTGCCATCCTTGACCCACTCTTTCACTTGGGCTTTGCCACCAAGCTCTCCCATATCTAACGTGTATTCGCCATAATAAGTTAGTGGTTCTTTGGATTCTTGTAGTGCTTGCTCAATAATTTCCTGTGGTGAATACGATGCCTCCGTATTACAGCCCACTAAGCTAAATGTCATCACAGCGATTAAGCCCGCTGCTCGGCATGTTTTTTTCCATTTCATTTTTGATTTGCTCCTTTAAATGGTGGTAGCCAGCATACTACAGCTGTTCCGATATTCTCCTGCGAAAACAGCTCTACTGTACCACCATGTTTTTCGATAATTTGTTTTGTAATATTTAAACCTAGACCTGTCCCTCGTTCTCCAGCCTTCGTTCTTGCACGATCTGCTTGATACATGGGCTCGAATAATTTTGTGATGTCCTCCTGCAAAATGCCTTGACCACTATTTTGTACAATGATATATACACCTTCTTGCTTGTTCAAGGTTGACTTCAGGAAATCAAAACTCCATACTGGATAACTCCCAGCATTGACGGCCGCTAAGCCAATAGATGTACCGATTTCACCATAGCGCCAAGCATTGCTCATTAAATTATCAATCACACGCTGTAATTGTTTCGGGTGAACCGCATATAGCCCATCTACATCGCAGAAAACGTTTAAAGTAAATCCTTGTTCCTCACATAATGGTTCATAGTCAGACAATGCCATCTCAAAAAATTCTGCAGCATCAACAGCAACCAGCTCTAATTCATAATTCGTTGATTGGAGCAATGTATACATGAGTAAATCCTCTAGCATATGCTTCATCCGATCAGCCTTCGTTACGATGACCTGCTGATATTCCTCTTGTTGCTGTTCTGTAAGCCCCCTACTTTGTAAAGATTCTGCATAGGCTTGAATGGCAGTCAGGGGCGTTTTTAAATCATGAGAAATACTTGCAATCATCAACTCTTTTTGTAGCTGCTCCTCTTTTAAGGAAGCTCTTGTCTTCTCAATTTCATTCTGCATGGCCACAAATGATTGAGCTAATTCTCCAATTTCATCTTTCCTTGCGCTAAGATTTGTTTCCACATGACCACCTTTTGCAAAAATGCGCATTTGCTGCATCAGCTCTTTTAATGGTCGATTTAGTCTACGATTAAGCACGAACAGGACAGCTAAATAGATGGCAAGGAATAGTAGAATGGAACCTGTTATAACAAGCCATGAACGATTTTCAACACCCTTTACCCAATCTACCCTAACTAATTGAATTTCATAGACACCTAATAAATCGCCCTGTTGATAGACAGGCTCCTTATAGGTAAAGGCGTTGTATGTTTGTTGTAAATCAAATAATCCTTTAAACATGCGCTCTTTTCCAACATAGCCTGATAACAAAGGATTGGAGGAATATAAAATAAAGCCAGATTTTGTATAAAGGGTAATTCCTAGCTGCTCATTTGTCAGCTCTTCTAACTCTTGTAAATCCGCGTTTTTTTGATAGAGCGCTGGATTGTCAATGGTTGCTTTTATTTGATTCAGCTCAGTCCACTTATCAAAGTATTCCGCAACATTTTTATCTTGATAATAAGCATTTATCCATACATAAAGGCTGTATGCCCCTGCAATCGGTAACACCATGACAAGAAAAAAAGTAAGGAGTAACCATGTTTTAATTTTCATAATGGTTCACCTATAAAACGGTATCCCTTGCCCCATACAGTTTGAATAAAATGAGGGCTTTTCACAGAATCATTGAGCTTTTCACGCAATGCCTTGATATGTACTGTGACCGTATGTGTGTCCTCTATACTCGCCTGCTGCCAAATATGCTGATACAGTTCCTCCTTTGTGAAGGTTTGATTCGGATTTTTAGCAAGTAGCCTGAAAAGAGCAAATTCTTTTTGGGTTAACGCTAGCTCTTGCTGATTAACACTCACTATCGCTCGTTGCCAATCAATCATTAATCCAAAGGCATAGGAAGTCCGATCTTCTACTTCCTCTAGCCTGTTATAACGTTTCCAGCGCCTAAGATGGGAAGCCACACGTGCCTTCAACTCCTCTAAACTAAACGGCTTTGCAATATAATCATCTGCCCCCTGCAAGCCCTCCACCTTATCCGCCTCTTCCTTACGAGCACTCATCATGATGATCGGCACATCACTTTCCCAGCGTATATTCTGACAAACCGCAAGCCCATCCATCTCTGGCAGCATCCAATCCACCAACACTAAATCGAAGGAATCCGCCTGAAAATCTGCTAACCCTTCAAGGCCCGTAGTCGCCCACGCCACACCGTACCCCTCCTGCTCTAGCGTCTCTTTGACAATCCGACCAATAGCGACATCATCCTCAATCAGTAGTAACTTTTCCTTCATTCGTTCTCCTCCTGTTTCCACCTTACTATGGAAAAAGTGATTTTCTCCGAAGTTTATACTTTCTTTATAATTAACCTTAGAGGGAATCCGCTCCTCGCACAAGTAGGAATGTTCCCAGCATTCTACTAGGTGTAACCTTTACTTTGCGCGTTGTATCCACCGCTATGTTCAGGCTATCCTCTACTTTGAGCGTTCTATCCACCACTTTGCTCTTCCTATCCACTTCCTCTCCTTTATCCTGCTTTCTTCTCTCGCTATCCTTCACTTTGAGCGTTCTATCCTCCACTTTGTTCTTCCTATCCACTTCCTCTCCTTTATCCTGCTTTCTTCTCTCGCTATCCTCCACTTTAAGCGTTGTATCCACCGCTTTTCTCGTTCTATCCTCCACTTTGCTCTTCCTATCCACTTCCTCTTCTCTATCCTGCTTTCTTCTCTCACTATCCTCCACTTTAAGCGTTGTATCCACCGCTTTTCTCGTTCTATCCACCACTTTAAGCGTTCTATCCTCCACTTTGCTCTTCCTATCCACCTCCTCTTCTCTATCCTGCTTTCTTCTCTCGCTATCCCCCACTTTAAACGTTGTATCCACCGCTTTTCTCGTTCTATCCTCCACTTTGCTCTTCCTATCCTCTTCCTCTCCTTTATCCTGTTTCTTGCTCTCGCTATCCTTCACTTATCTACGCAAATAAAAAAAGAATGCACAATTGCTGTGCATTCCTCTTATCGTACTAGAAAAATAAACTTAAAAAATAGTAAATCAAGGCTGCCATAACGGCTGAGATTGGCATTGTGATGACCCAAGTTGTGACGATTTTGCGTGCCATGCCCCATTTAACGCCTTTGACGCGGTGCGCTGTTCCTACACCCATGATGGATGAAGAAATAACATGTGTTGTAGATACTGGTAAGTGGATCAACGTCGCACCAAAGATGATAGAAGCAGAAGCTAAATCTGCCGCTACTCCATTTACTGGGCGGATTTTCATAATCTTACCACCAACTGTTTTGATGATTTTATAGCCACCTACCGATGTACCAAGACCCATCGCTGTTGCTGCTGCAAAACGTACCCAGAATGGGATATCGTCCCCATGGTGTAGGCCGCCCGCGATTAGAGCTAGTGTAATAATCCCCATCGCTTTTTGAGCATCATTTGTTCCGTGTGTAAAAGACTGTAAGGCAGCTGTCCCAATTTGCATGGTACGGAAGCCTTTATTTGTGCGATATAAATTCATATCTTTGAAGATAATCTTCAATATTGTCATCATTAGGAAACCAGCTGCGAATGCTAGCAATGGTGAAAAAATAAGTGCTTGAAGAATTTTAATAAACCCAGCATAGTTCAAAATATCAAATCCTGCAGCGGCAATGGCTGCGCCTGCAACAGAACCAATTAATGTATGAGAAGAACTGGATGGAATCCCAAAGTACCATGTTAACAAGTTCCATGTGATGGCAGATAATAAAGCTGCTAAAATCACTACAGAACCTGTAATATCGCCGTCATAGGCATTTAAAGTAAACGGGTCCACAATATCCTTTGTTAATGCTTTCGCTACCCCAACGAAGGTAATGGCTCCGACGAAGTTCATTACCGCTGCCATGTAAACCGCAGTACGTGGCTTTAAGGCACGGGTTGATACAGAAGTGGCAATGGCATTTGCTGTATCATGGAAGCCGTTAATAAAATCGAACACAAGTGCGAAAATAACGACTAGTATGGTGATTAATAATATCGTATCCATTTCGTACACTCCATCTTACGCATTACGCATAATTATTGTTTCAATTGTATTAGCTACTGTTTGACAGCTATCGGCAATATCTTCAAATTGCTCATAAATATCCTTGAAAACAATCAGACGCATTGGATCTTTTTCTTGGATAAATAACTGTTTCATGGAAGAACGGAAAATTTCATCACATTCACGTTCATTATCTTTAATTTGAATAGCATGTTTACGCATTTCTACAAGCTTTTTACTATTTAACAGTTCCATGGCTTGTACCATTTCATCTGTGCTTTTTGCAATATATGTGAGGAATTGGCACATTGGCTCAGTCACTTCCGTTAAGTTGTACATATTGAAGTGAGCAATACAGCCCTCCATTCCGTCAATCACATCATCTAGCTTATTCGCTAATGCTAAAATATCCTCACGCTCGATAGGCGTCATAAAAGATTTATTTAGCATCACAATAAGTTCATGAATTAGTTTATCGCCACTTGTTTCATATTGCTTCATTGTATCGGCAATTTCTTTTAACGCATCTATATCTTGAATGCGGGCATTATGTGCATAATAAATACCTTCATTCACGTTTTTTGCGATTTTTAATAATGACTGAAAAAATGGATCTTGCTTATTTGAGTTGAACATCCTGTTCCTCCTGTGAAATAAATATTGTCGATTTCTGAATCATCATAACAAAACATTTACACAATTCAACAAAATTTTAAACATGCAGATGTTGATTTTACAAAAATGTAATATAAATTTTGCCACATTTATTTTTAAGCTGTTTTTCAAGTTGCAAACGTTGGAAATCAAATATTAAAAATCACCGTTTTTTCTTTAAATATAACCGTTTTTTCTGTTATTTTTATAAAAATACTTGAAATAAACTTTTTTTCGCTTATTTGTTTATGATGTGAAATGTTAAGGAATTGTAAACGAAATTTACATGAAAATGCTGGAATTTCATTGTTATTTTTTGTATTTTATCGTACGCGCAAACGTATTCCTTCTTGTTATGCTCGTCCTTAGAGTTGCTTATACAATAAATGCATGAAAACATGTGGGCCTTCTGTTTTCAGTCAATTGACAAAAAATATTAGCGTGCTATAATACTTTTGGGCTTCACCGCATTGAAGCGCAGAAGTATTTATTCGTATTAGGAGGATTCACATGTTTCGAATAGAAGCAAAGAGTAACCCTCGATTTATAGAGGCATTCTTTATTATACTGTTAATTATTATCACAATGGCTTATAGTATTGGCTATTTAAAAGCAGCACCCCACATCCCGATTTTTTTAGTGATTGCCATTTTGCTGGCTTATGGGTTATGGAAGAAAGTATCTTTTCGTGACCTGGAAGGCGGTATGATTGCTGGTGCTAGTGCTGGACTTGGTGCCGTTTTTATTTTCTTCTTCATTGGTATTTTAATTTCGAGCTGGATTATGGGTGGAACGATCCCAACGCTCATCTACTATGGTTTTTTAACCGTTTCACCGAACTTTTTCTTTGCGATTGTTTTCCTTATATGTAGCGTCGTCGGCATCTCTGTTGGGAGCTCGTTAACAACGGTGGCAACAGTTGGTGTGGCATTTATGGGCATTGCTGGTGCGATGGACATTTCATTAACGATCACGGCTGGAGCGATTGTTTCTGGTGCCTTCTTTGGTGATAAAATGTCTCCTTTATCGGATACAACCAATCTTGCTTCAGGTACGGTTGGGGTAGATCTTTTTGAGCATATTAAAAATATGGGCTGGACCACTATTCCTGCTTTCATCATTTCCTTTGTGCTGTACGCTATTTTATCGCCATCTGGTGCTTCAACATCGTTTGAGACCGTGGAGCTATTTAAAGAAGGACTACTGTCGACAGGATTGATTCATTGGTATACATTATTGCCAATTGTTGTCCTTGTAATCATGACCTTTTATAAAGCACCTGCTGTCATTACTTTGGCAGTCGTATCCATTATCGGTGTAGGTCTTTCCTATATGCTTGACCCGTTACCAGCTGCAGATGTTTTCAAAATTCTCTTTGATGGCTATGTCTCTCAAACTGGTAATGAGGAAGTAGATGCCTTGCTAACGCGTGGTGGCATGAATAGTATGCTCTTTACAATCGCGCTTGTCTTACTTGCTTTAACAATGGGTGGATTATTATTTACACTCGGCATTATTCAAAGTATTTTAGGGAAAGTTGAAAGCTTATTTAAAAGTGCTGGCTCCGTTATAACAGGTGCTGCGATTACGGGCATTGGTGTCAATACATTAATCGGTGAGCAGTATTTATCCATTCTGTTAACTGGTGAAGCCTTTAAAGCGCAATTTGCCAAGGTAGGTCTTGCGCCGAAAAACCTTTCTCGTGTCATGGAGGATGCTGGTACGGTCGTCAATCCGCTAGTCCCTTGGAGTGTTTGTGGTATTTTCATCACAAGTGTCCTCGGTATCTCCACACTGGATTATCTACCCTTCACCTTCTTCTGCTTACTAGGTCCCATTCTAACGATTATTTTTGGTTGGAGCGGCAAAACGTTAACAAAGCTTGATCAATAACAAAAGGTAGCTGATCAACACATCAGCTACCTTTTTTAACTTATCTAGCATTACTTGAAATGTTGGGCTTGTGGAATCTGTACATGGGGACATCGCTTTGTTAGCTCACTAAGAAATGCCCATTTATCCTGTGGCAACATCTTTACACTCCCTTGAGCTGGCGTTTGATAGAAAAGTTCTAATCCCTTATCAGCTGTAGAAATCTGATAACCCGTAAATTCGGCAGTTGTAGGAGCAATCTTTGTGATGCCTTGGTATGGGATTTTACTTTTAAATGGACCACTTTTCACTAATAGATATTCTTCATCAAAAACAAACTGAATAGATGTGGCGTACCACCAGACGACGCTTGCTGAAAGAATAAAACACACAGACATAATCATGACCATTAAAGATGTTGCGAAGAGCCACAGTGCCATAGCCGCCATGAGCCAGACCATTAAGAAGCTCAATATAACCGGAACCTTGTTTACTTTTGCAGGATATACCATAACCATTCATCTCCCTTTCACTCAACCATCTTATTAGTAATTACCATGAAGAGACTAATCGGTATATTGCCAGCATCTGCATACGCAAAGATGATGACGTGATATGGTGAAAAACTAAATTTCGTTGCCAAATTGGGTATATGTTTAATCGAAAATCTAGCTCTGCAAAAATCGAGTATATTTAACATGTCACTTTGGCACAGACGATTTACCTTATTGTTTCCAAGCAAAAACACTCGGCTATGTTCTCTTTATCCTTATAATCCCCAATATGTAATCGTGTCTATCATGCCGACTAATAGTAATAATAAACCAGCAATCATTTGCATACTTCTCCCCATCTTCATGCTTGTCCGTACAATAAGACGTTTGGCATTAAAAACATATAGCAAGGGGAGCATGATTATAAGCGGTACAGCCGTTGCCACGCCAAAAATACTTGGTAGGATGAAGCCATAGGGAGTGCTTGCTACAATGGGCATGAGCCACACAAAGAACAAGACAAACATGGTCGGACAAAAGGCAATCGAAAAACTAGCCCCCATCAAAAAAGCACCCAAATTCCCTTCTTTTACTATAGGTGGTAATTTCGATGACAAGCGTTGCAGAAAGGTGAATTTCACTAAACCGATTAGCACGAATCCTGTTAATAGCAGCATTGGTCCGATCGCCTGACGAAAGATTGGAAAATATAGCGTCATCTTCGTTTCAAACGATTGACCCAACAGCCAAGCTAGCAGTCCAAGCCCATTAAAAACAACCACTTTGCCCATCATAAAAAACATAATCTCCTGCCAAATGCTGCTCCTATGAAGCGTTCGACTGCCATAAAACGTAATGGCACTCATATTCCCTGTTATTTGACATGGAGCAAGTGCACCTATCAAGCCAAGCAGAACGGCCATCATCCATGCAGAATGCTCATAGCCATGTAATAATTGCGTAATTGGCTCACTAATAAACTGACTAATGGTGGACATCACACTATACATTTAATCACCCTCTATCTTTCATCATTAGGAAGACCTACATTCATTTAGTATAAAGGCTAAATATGAATAATCGGTGCAGAAACCATTACTTACCTTAGTATTCTTACAAAAACAACACGCATTTAAAAATTTCATTTTCCAACTAGTATAGCGAAAAATTTGCCAGTCTTGAAACCTTTTTTCAACACGAGCGTATGTATAGCTAACCATGTCAGTAGGAGGAATGAAAGATGTCTTTTTTTCATAAAGCATTAGCAAGTTTTGGAATAGGTGCAGCAACAGTGGATACAAGATTGGCAAAGGATACTTATCGCGCTGGAGAGGTTATGCAGGGGGAAATCATCGTGCGTGGCGGTCAAATTGACCAACAAGTTGATGCTATTTATCTGTCAGTTAATACGACCTATATTCGCGAGTCCAATGATCATAAACATACAGAGGTTGCTGCTCTACAAAAAGTCAAAGTAACAGAGCCTTTCACACTGGCGGCTGGTGAAGAAAAGGCCTTTCCTATTTCGATAACACTGCCATTTGAAACACCGATTAGTGCTGGTAAAACACAGGTTTGGATTCAAACGGGCCTTGATATTAAAAATGCTGTCGATCCAAGTGATAAGGATTATATTCGTGTGGAGCCAACAACGCTTGCAAGCCATATACTGGATACAATTCAAGGCCTAGGTTTCCGTTTACGGGAAGCTGAATGCGAGCAAGCCCCTTCCCGCTTCCGTGGCTACTATCCATTTGTACAGGAATTTGAATTTGTACCAACTGGACAATATAGAGGGCATTTAGATGAGCTGGAAATCGTTTTCCTCTCCCAGTCTAATCATTCAGCGGAAATTTTAATGCAAATTGATCGCAAGGTAAGAGGCATTGGTAGCTTTTTTGCAGAGGCATTAGATATGGATGAACGCTATGTCAGAACAACGATTACGATGCATGACCTACCGACACTGCAAGCTAAGCTTCAGCAAATCATTTCAAAACATGCATAATTCACTAAAAAAGTAGTTGAAGCTTATCTTCAGCTACTTTTTATTTAAATTCTATTTAGAATAGAACTATTGTGAAAGGTAAAAAACTACTTATTTTATTGATGTTATGTCTAATCCTTTCTCGATTATTTTGGTAGCATGGTTGATTAGAGTGCAATATAACTTCTACGTGCTCACTGGAAAGGACCCTGGTGGAACGGAAATCGACCCCTAGCCTTGCTATAATGTTTTTTAATGTTATTTTTTAACAACATAAACCCATCTACCATAATTGTGTATAGGTAGATGGGTTTTGGTCTATCTTATTTCACAGCCTGCTTTACTTTTTCCAGCACTTCCTCGGCTGTTGCTAATTGGAGGGCTTGTGCTGCTAAAGCTTGCATTTCTGTGGCAGATAATTGCTTCAGCAAGGAGCGTGTTTTTAAAATAGATGCAGCACTCATGGAGAATTCATCTAAGCCTAATCCTAGCAATAGTGGAACAGCAAACTCATCGCCTGCCATTTCACCGCACATCCCTACCCATTTTTGTTCTTTATGGGCAGCTTCGATAACCATTTGAATTAAGCGTAAAATGGCTGGGTTATACGGTTGATATAAATAAGAAACCTTTTCATTCATACGATCCGCAGCCATTGTATATTGAATTAAATCATTGGTACCAATGGAGAAGAAATCCACTTCTTTCGCAAAGATGTCTGCCATTACTGCTGTGGCTGGAATTTCAACCATCATTCCGATTTCCATGTCTGAGCTTACAGCAATACATGCCGCTACAAGCTTTTCTTTTTCTTCCAGCAAAATGGCTTTTGCTTCCCGAAATTCTTGGATGGTCGCAATCATTGGGAACATAATTTTTAAGTTACCATATACAGAAGCCCGTAATAAAGCGCGTAATTGTGTACGGAATAGCTCTTGTTGCTCTAAGCATAGACGAATAGCACGATGACCAAGAAATGGGTTCATTTCTTCTTGCAATGGCAAATATGGTAAGTGTTTGTCACCACCGATATCCAGTGTTCGAATAACTACTGGCTTACCCTTCATTCCTTCAATGACTGTTTTGTATGCGGTGAATTGTTCGTCCTCTGATGGCAAGTTTTCTCGACCCATATATAAAAACTCTGTACGATACAGGCCAATTCCTTCAGCACCATGACGCAGCACACCGTCCAAATCACTTGGTGATCCAATATTCGCAGCTAGTTCAACATGTACGCCATCCTTGGACACAGTTTGTTCGTTTACTAATGTAGACCACTCCGCCTGCTGTGTACGATAATGTTGTGCCTTTTCTTGATAATTAGCAATGACATCTGCTGTTGGATTTACAAGCACTTGACCAGATAAACCATCGACGATTAACCAATCGCCATCTTGAATCGTTGTCGTTGCCATCCCTGCCCCTACGACTGCTGGAATTTCTAACGAGCGTGCCATGATGGCTGAATGGGATGTACGACCACCGATATCCGTAATAAAACCAAGGACATAATTACGGTCTAATTGGGCTGTCTCTGAAGGGGTCAAATCATTCGCAACAATAATCACCTGTTCGTTAATACTGCTTGGATTCGGAATATGTACATCGAGCAAATGTGCTAATATGCGGTTTGTCACATCTTTAATATCGGATGCACGCTCACTCATGTATTCGTTGTCCATACCTTCAAATAATGCCACAAACATAGACGATACTTCATGTAAGGCATACTCTGCGTTAACCGCCTCATCTGCAATTTTTTGATTGATCGGCCCAATTAATTCTGGATCATTCACCACTAATAAATGCGCCTCAAAAATCGCAGCCTCTTCAGCACTAAATTTTTTCAATGTTTGCTGTTGAATGACCACCAGCTCTTGCTCTGCTTTGGCAAGAGCGGCTGCTAAACGTTGTTGCTCAGCCTCGATATCTTGAACCGTTGTTTTCGTGAATGTTAAATCTGGTTGGACAAAACGATATGCTTTGGCAATGGCAATGCCGTCTGAAGCGGCAATACCAGTGAGTTGTGTCATTGTGCAAGCCCCATTTCTGTTATGAGTGTCGTTAAAGCTGTTAATGCTTGCTCTTCATCTTCCCCATCTACAACAAGTGTAAATTGTGAGCCTTGCTTCAAGGCTAATCCCATCACACCTAAAATGGATTTTAAATTAGCTGCTTTTTCTTCTGTACGCACTTCAATTGATGAAGTAAATGGTGTTGCCTTTGCCACAAGTTGGCTTGCTGGACGTGCATGAATTCCTAAAGGATCGACTACTGTAAATTGTTGTGTTTTCATTATATATTCTCCTCTTCTTGTAAGTCTGTCAAAATGATAACGTTTGGGTGTTTGGACAACACACTTGCTGGAACATCTTCTGTATAATCAGATGCCAGCATGCGCTCTAAAACCTCACGCTTAGTTTCTCCCACTGCGATTAACAAAATGCACTTTGCACGCATAATTGATTGAATCCCCATCGTGTATGCCTGTGTCGGCACCTCATCAATGGATGAAAAGAAACGAGCATTGGCTTGACGAGTAGATTCTTCCAATGTGACAAGATGCGTCAAGGAAGCAAATGACGTGCCTGGTTCATTAAAGCCGATATGACCATTTTGACCAATCCCAAGCAATTGGAAGTCTAAGGGATACTGTTGCAGTAAGGCTTCATAGCGAGCTACCTCCACTAAAGGATCTGCTGCTAGACCATTTGGCAAATAGGATGCTCGAAATGGTTTTTGCTGAAATAAATGTTTGTTCATATAATAGGCATAGCTTTGCTCGTGAGTTGCCTCAAGCCCCACATATTCATCTAAATTAAAGCTAATGCAATGTGAAAAATCGAGATCTGTTTTGCAGATTTTAGCATATAACGGTTCCATTGTTCCACCAGTAGCCAATCCAAAAGTTGTCGCCCCATTATTTTTAGCTTCAACGATTGTTGTCACGGCTTGTGCATATAAATCATCAATTGAGGAAAATCTTTTTAATCTCACCGTTCATCCTCCTTCATTCGTGCCTTAAAAATGAATACGCTGACCATATTGATCAATGAGCGCATCGTTATTATTTTTACCTAGATTATTGCTACCAAACACTGGTATATTTGCACCCTGTTCATGCATTAGCTCAATAATTTGTGCGAATAAAGCATTTAATAATGTCGCACCTAAGACGGTGGACACAGGTGCATATTGCAACTTATTAACAGTTAACACACCATCCCCTAATGGAACATGCGTATTCAATACTTCATCGACCACATGCTCTAAACGCTTGCCTGATGGATGTCGTGATGGCTGTTGCTGATACTCCAGTGATTGCAGGGATATGGTTAAAGCACCCGCTTCCTTAGCGTAGATAGCCATATCAATTGGTGCTGGATTATTGGCAGATGTCGAAATGATGATACAAACATCGTGGTCATCAAACTGTAGCTGATCCTTATATGAGGCTAAAAATGCCTGTTTTTTTTCATTTTGCGAGGATTGCCGTGCACCCTGATGCAGCATTAACGATTCAATGTGTATCGGTTTAACAGGCACTAAGCCACCCGCTCTGTAATAACATTCCTGTGCTAATAACATGGAATGACCAGAGCCGAACAGCTGGATAATGCCTCCCTTTGTGAGACGTTCAACACTTTGCTGGGCAACATGTCTAATTTGTTCACTTTCCTGCTGTGCCACCATTGTTAAATATCGATTGACTTGTTGAAAATAGGTATTCATGTTCTATCACCTTTTCATTTCGATCGTTCCATGCTAGATGTTTGCATGCCTTCTGACGTTAACGGTCATCGCCTATTGCATGGCATCATATAAGACCTTGCCTGCCTTAATTGTTTGATAAAGCTTTAAATGTTCATCCATAATCACAGCATCTGCATCATAGCCTTGCACAAGCTGCCCTTTATTGGTTAATTTCAATTGCTGAGCAGCATTGAAGCTTGACATTTTCACAAGCTCCTCCATTGTACATTTCGTAATATGACGCATATTTCGTATAGCTTGATCCATTTTTAAAATACTACCCGCTAAAGCACCGTTTGATAAATGAGCGCCCGCTTCAGTCACATGAACCATTTGGCCGCCTAAATCATACGCTCCATATGGCATACCCTTTGCGCGCATCGCATCAGTAATTAATATAAGACCGTCTGCTCCCTTTAACCGATAGGCCATTTCCACTGCCCCTTCATGCATATGAATAAAATCAACAATGAGCTCAGCCTTGATGGCATCTAGCAACAAGACGCCACCAACGACACCTGGGTCACGATGATGGAATGGACGCATTTGATTGTATAAATGTGTCCCCTGTGAAGCACCTAATTGAACCGCTTCTTGCATTTGCTCAAATGTTGCATCTGAATGACCAATCGATACGATGACACCGCTTGCAGAAATGCTTTGCACTGCTGCCATGCCATTCATTTCCTCTGGTGCTAGCGTAATTTGCTTAATTTTATGGCCACTTAATTCCTGCCATTTTGTCCATATAGCCATATCAAGCGGGACAATATAGTCAAGAGGTTGTGCTCCCGCCCGCTCTTTTGAAACAAATGGTCCTTCAATATGAAGCCCCAATATTTCCGCCTCATCTGACTGTGGCTGGAACTGTGCCACATTGGCAATGGCCCGCTCAATTTTGTCATAGCTTTGTGTCATAGTTGTTGCTAAAAAGCTTGTCGTACCTTCTTTGAGTAACGATTGTGCCATTATATGAAGTCCCTCATCTGAGGCATCCATTGTATCCATTTGAGCGGACCCATGAATATGCATATCAATAAATCCAGGCAATAAAAATTTCCCTGAACCATCTAGCTGTTCCACATGATTGACATTGAGCTGTGTAGCAATTTGTGCAATTTTGCCATCCTTCATCCACACATCCACTTGCTCATCTCGACCATTTGCGTTGACCACTGTGATGTTCCGAATTATTAAACTCAAGAAAAACATCTCCTCTTCTTGAACAAGGGCTGTTGAAAAGGTGTCCATTTGCCATTTCCTATTGCCTATGTGTAGCTTTTGCAAACAGCCCTATTTGTTGTTACTTTTTCATTGCAATAATATTGGTAGAGCCCGCTCGTTGATAGCCAGATTTTCCGAGTGTAATCTCTTGACCCATTAAACTTGTGAAAACAACTGGTGTGATCACAGAAGGTACTTGGTCTTTAATCTGATTGATATCAGCCTTTAAAAGCATATCTCCACGCTGAATTTTTTGACCATCCGTGACGAACAGGTCAAAGCCTTTACCATCAAGTTTGACTGTATCTAAACCAACATGAATTAATACTTCCAGACCTGCATCTGATTTCAAGCCAATCGCATGCTTCGTTGGGAAAATCATCACCACTTCCCCATCAAACGGTGCATAAACTGTGCCATCCATTGGACGAATACCAAACCCAGGACCCATCAACCCTGCCGAAAATGCCTCATCTGGCACTTCTGATAATGGCAATAAATCACCTGTCATGGGCATTTCAAAATCATGGAAGTTCGTTGTTTCATTTTTGACTGCTTCTTGCACTACAGGCTGTGCTGTTGGCACTTGTGTATTTGTAGGTGCTGGATTGCCTTTTTTCAAACGATCTTTG
Organism: Lysinibacillus sp. FSL K6-1151; assembly: GCF_038630755.1. NCBI lineage: Bacteria > Bacillati > Bacillota > Bacilli > Caryophanales > Bacillaceae > Lysinibacillus > Lysinibacillus sp. FSL K6-1151. The sequence goes on along the minus strand of NZ_CP152040.1, from coordinate 1,885,723 downwards.
ATAGCCTCTGCTAAAAACTCAACAGATGTACCAATAATCACTTGAACATTCGTTTTACTAATGCGCATTACCCCTCGTGCACCTGTTTGCTTCAATGTTTTTTCATCTACAACATTGGCATCCTGTACAGACAGTCGTAAGCGAGTTGTACAGTAATCCACTTGCTGAATATTTTCTTTTCCACCTAATGCTTCAATTGTATAGTAGGCACGTAAATCAACATCGTCAGAAATGGCAGCATTTGCTTCTCCATCCTCTTCCTCGTCGTCTTCACGTCCAGGTGTTTTTAAGTCTAATTTTTTGATTAAGAAATAGAATACAACAAAGTAAATCGCACCAAAGCCTAAGCCTAAAGGCAGTAAGAGCAATGGTTTATCTGCTAGACCTAAGTTTAACAAATAGTCAATTAAACCTGCCGAGAATCCAAAACCATCACGGAATCCAACGATATAGGCCACAGCGAGTGCTATACCTGTTAGTACAGCATGAATACCATATAGAACTGGTGATAAGAACATAAATGAAAACTCAATCGGTTCTGTAACACCTGTTAAAAAAGCTGTCAAAGCGATGGAAAAGAACATCCCACCAACGACAGGACGTTTTTCTTTTTTCGCTGCAAAGTACATCGCCAAACATGCTGCTGGTAAACCAAACATCATGATTGGGAAGAAACCAGCTTGGAAATGTCCAGCTGATGGGTCTCCCGCTAAGAAACGGTGGATGTCCCCTTTCACCACTTCGCCCGCAGCATTCGTAAATTCACCAAAATCAAACCAAATGACCGTGTTAATGACATGGTGTAAACCAACTGGAATTAATAGACGGTTGAAGAAACCATACATTCCAACACCAAGTGATCCTGCGCCAATCATCCAATTGCCGACAGAATCAATACCACCTTGAATTGGTCCCCACACAATCGCTAAAATACTAGCTAAAATCGCCATGGTAATGGACGTAATAATCGGTACAAAGCGCCGTCCGCCAAAGAATGATAACCATTCTGGAAATTTCACATTATAATATTTGTTATATAATAAGCCTGCCGTAATACCGGCAATAATACCACCAAACACACCCATATTTAATTCTTCATTAACAGTTCCTAAAACGGCCACTAATACAAGATGAGCAATTGCACCTGCAAGTGCTGCGCCCCCACTGCTATCATGTGCAAATCCCATCGCAATCCCAATCGCAAAAATGATTGGTAAATTGCCAAGTATAGCATTGCCCGAAGCGGCCATAATACTAGCAATGTACTGGATTGCTTCATTCGGTACGGCTCCAAGCATATCCCCTGAACCTAAACGCAATAGTAATGCTGCTGCTGGTAATGTAGCGATTGGAAACATGAGAGACTTACCGATTTTTTGTAAGAAAGCAAACATTATTTATCCCCCTTTGGTATAGTTGTCTAGACCACTTTAGTAAAAAAAAAGCGTTTTCACTAAGTTGCTATTATTATAGGCGCAATTCAAAAAAAAATAAATACTTTTTTAATATTTCGTGTTGCCCAATAAAAAAACCGCACCCTAATTCAATTAGGGCACAGTTCTTATTTTAGATTATGCAGTTATATCACGTTTCATAAAGGTTGTATAACTAATCACAAGGAACAAGAATGCATAAACAGCAAGCACAGTTAAAGAGAAAGGCATCGTAACATCCGCAATCATGGAGCCACCACCATGTTCATACTGTGTTAAATCTGAATGCGTGAGCCAAATGTATTTGACAATGTCGTATCTACTCAAGAACATAACAATCATGCCACCTGTAAAGGAGAGGAACATCGTTAAACCAATCGCTAATGAGCTTGAACGGAACACCGAACCTACTAAAAAGGCAAATAATGTAGACATAACAAAATCACCACTAGAAAGTAGATAATGATACGCTAAATCCCCCCATACAGCCTTTTCAACTACTTGACCATTGACGATTTCTAATTCGACACCTGTTCCCATACCAAACAAGATCAAGCCCACAAGAGCACTTACCACCACATTCACAGCATATAAGAATAAACCAAATAGGAAGGTTGACAGTAGTTTGGACGTTAACACTTTCGCACGAGACATCGGACGTGTTAACAGCATTTTAATCGTACCCGTTGAAAATTCGCTCGACACAATACTAGCCGCTGTAATGACCGTAAATAACGTAACAAGTGTAAGCATACCACTTGTAAAGGACATAAAGCTCGCAAAACTATTATCCTTTTGACTAGGCGCATCATTGGCTAAACGATATTCAGAAATAGCGATTTGCTCTTCATAACGGGCCTTATCTTCCTCCATTAAATCATCACTTGCAAGCATCTCCTTGTTCGCTTGGATTGCTTGCTGCTCGATCTCCTGCCAGGAGCCTTCATCTGTTGATTTTACTTCATAATATTTCATGATAGCACCAGGAACAAGAATAACAAGAATGAGCATCGCCACCATTGCCCAGGTTCCCTTTTTATGCCATAATTTCATCCACTCATTTTGAATTAGCTTCAGCAATTTGTCCGCCTCCAGTCATTTCTAAGAATTGATCCTCTAATGTTTTTTGATGTGGCTGTACAGCAAATAGTTGCATACCCGCTTGCACTAATTGAGTCGTCAATGCAGGAACATCCTCTTTCTTCATTTCCACTACATAGCCATCATTTTCAGCAACGAAATGGTAATCATGCTGTTCAAAATGAGCAGACAGCTGTTCTTTTGGCTGTGCCTCCACATAATAAAAGGATGAGCTTTCATTATGAATATCACGGAGGTCAATGAGTTGCCCATTTTGAATCACTGCCACGCGATCACACATTAACTCAATTTCAGATAATAAATGACTCGATACAAAAACGGATACGCCATCTTCCGAAGCAATCCTGCGCAGGTACATACGGAACTCACGAATACCAGCAGGGTCTAAGCCATTTGTTGGTTCATCTAAAATTAAAAACTTCGGTCGATGTAGCAGCGCCTGCGCTAATCCTAGTCGTTGGCGCATCCCTAGTGAATACGTAGAAACCTTTTCATGTATACGGTTTTCAAGACCCACCTGTTGAACGACCTCTTGAATTCGTTCTTTCGTCACATTTTTATGCATACGTGCAAAATGGAGTAAATTTTTATAGCCTGACATAAATTTATACATCTCTGGATTTTCGACAATTACGCCAACCTTACTAATGGCTTCCTCATAATGCTCTTGTAGGGAAAGTCCATCAATAATGACATTGCCCTCTGTTGGATGCATCAGCCCGGTCATCATTCGTATGGTTGTTGTTTTCCCCGCTCCATTCGGTCCTAAAAATCCTGTAATCTGCCCTGGATATAAATCAATGTTTAACTGTTGAATTAATTGCTTGCCTCGAATTGTTTTCGATAAATTTTGCAATTGTACAATTGGTTCTGTCATATTTTTTCACCCTTTCTTATCCATTTCGCCTTGGCATAATGGCGTCCAGATTTTGATGGTACTTCTTCCACGATCAAAATCTATGACATCTGCCAGCGACTATATCCTCAATCAGTGGATGCTATTGAAGCAACACTGCTAAAAATGCTTACTGACGATCCTTTCTTCACTTTGAGAGGTCGGTATCTTGTACTCAAAGACGATAAAATCCCTTCATCCACTCGACTGCGTCCTTATTCGCCACATCGCGTAAGGTTTCAACTTCTTCATAAGCCGTGATGGACCCCGCCTGCAATAAAATAATTTGATCTAAAATAGGTTCTACCTCATATAATTCATGTGTTGATAGCAAAATCGTTTGATTTTCGATATCTGTAAATTGAATTAAGCCCTTAATCAGCTGTTCTCTCACAATGGGATCAAGCCCAGCAAATGGCTCATCCATGACATAAAAAGGAACCTCTCGACCAAGCGTAGCAGCCATTTTCATCCGACCACGATTACCCTTTGATAATTGACGTAGCTTCGTATTTTTATCCACCTGTAAAAATTGTGCGACGATACAGGCCTTATCATAGGAAAAATCTTCAAATTGAGAGGCATAATACTGGAATAGCTGTTCGCCCGTATAATACTCAAAAAACAAATCAGTATCGGGTAAATAAGCAATTTGGTCCGCACTTCTACGTGTGACAGGCTTGCCATTCAGTGTGACTTTACCGGCAGAAGGTCGTAATAAACCCGCTAATACTTTCATTAGCGTAGATTTACCACTTCCATTTTCCCCTACAAGCCCAATGATTTGTCCAATCGGGAAGGAAAAGGATATATCCTGTAAAATCGGCTGTTTCTTATATTGAAAAGACACATTTGATAGCTCTAACATACCCTTCACCTCACGCTTTATTTTTCAAAACATCAAGCATTTCTTCCTTTGAAAAGCCTAGTGCCTCAATCGATGTTAAAAAGTTTTCAGCTAGCTGATTTTTCATTTCTTCTCGTAATAATTCAATGCGTTCCTCATTGCTTGTAATAAATGTACCCTGACCTCGTTTGGTTTCCGTTATCTTCATCGCCTCTAACTCCTTATAGACACGTTGCACCGTATTGACATTCACACCTGTTTCAACTGCATATTCTCGAACGGACGGCAGTCGATCTCCCAGCCGTAACTTTCCCTTCAATATGTCCCCACAAATTCGATCGACAAGCTGGCTATAAATCGGTTTATCACGTGAAAAATCCATTGTCATCGTAATACCACCTTTTCAAGCCATTTGGATGCTGCTAAAAAGAGCAGTAGCATGAATAATGTCATTGCCACTTCTTCGACAACATAAAACGAGCCTAGCATCCATTCCATTGTCATCTCTTTCCCTTTTGGTAAGTACTGTTCGATATGGCGAAGCGAAACTTCTCCACGGAGGAAGATCGTTTGGTACAGCTCACTTTCCGTCATTCGCACCCAACCAGCTGTCGTTAAATAAAATGCAGCCATTGTCAGCACAATCGAAAAACGTCCTATTACGCGCTTCAACTGCAAATAAAAAGCTAAAAAGAATAAAAGAAGGATAAATAGCATTAATTGGAAAATCATTAACACAATAACAACTAATACCAAAGTCAATAAAATTTGTCCAGTACTTACAATCAGTTCATCTTTAATATTGTAGATGGCTATACTCGTAAAAAGTGTATTGAAGAGGACATAGCCTATTAACGAGCAAACCAACTTTGCACCGATAAGCTTCGTGATAGAGCTTGTTGAATGTAACCAGCTCTCCTTTGCTTTAATATCCAAACGCAACGTCGCTAAAAATTGTAAGACAGAATAAAATCCGCCTAGAGCAAGGACGAGCATCGTAAAGGCAAATGCTAGTTGATTCTCATGCGCAAAGAGATCAACATATTGATGTAATACATAGGGAACGATCCAAGATAACATGAGACCAATAAATATCCCCACTAGAAACCATGATCGGTAAAGTACCCATTCTTTTTTTAAAAGCCCTGCAAAACTTTTCAACCTCAACACCTCATGTCATAGTGTACTAGTCAAATAGTACACTATGACTTTTTAATTTTCAAGTGGCAAATACAAGAAAAAGGAAAAAACTTTTTCTTTAGGTCTGTCCTTTTAAAAAGCCTTCCATTCCTTTATTCTTTTGCAATATGAATGAATATTTGATTGAATGAACGGGGCTCATTTGTGCATGCAGAAACACTTCTTTTCAAAACGCTGCTTCTCGAAAGAAGGTATTCGCATGTGAAAAACAGAATATATTGATAGCATTCTAAGAGATAAGGTGGTATATGAATGGAGAAAAGAGTTGTCTTTGACTTTGAAATTGAGTTTACAAATGGAGGTGGCATACAAGGGCAGGAATTCCGTCTTGATCTTAATGGAGATGATATATCGGACGAAGAGCTAGCAAAGTATATTGTGGAAGATATGCGCTTGCTTATGGTAGATAAGGTGCAAATCCTCAATAAGAAAATTATTACTGAAAAGCATAAGCGAAGCACTCTTAATGAGTAATAAGAAAGGATATGGAGCTAGTATTGCTTTTGATTTAAAAATTTCCTTCATCCTTTATTTATCAGCAAATGCAAAAACTCCATTTTGAAAAAAATGATCAAAATGGAGTTAATCTTTCTAACTAAGTATGGAATTTTTATAAGAATATTTAATCAATTAAATGAACTTCTAATGCTTCTTCAATCTATTAAAATACCATAGTCTGTAAAAATCTTCATCATGTTTTGGACACTTATAATCAATTGCTATTTGAGAAAGGTCCTCTATTCACTTATAGCTTTTAGAAGTTGATCCTTCTAATTATAGCTTCTGAGTTAAATTGTTAATAATATTACTTTTATAACTTCTCTAACTTAAATTTATTTATTCTATAAACTTCATCACAAAGAAGATCGATATCCTCTTGATTATGACTGGTCATAATAATTGTTTTCCCTTCCTTTTTATAATTAAGTAAGAGGCTACGTAAGTTTTCTACACTTTCAAAATCTAAAGCATTAAATGGTTCATCTAATATTAATACTTCTTGATTTTCCATAAATGCTTGTGCTAAAGCTAGCTTTTGCTTCATGCCTAGTGAATACTTCCGTACTTTCTGTTCAGCTGTGGGCTGAAGTCCAACTAATTCCATTGTTTTAATGATTTGCTCATCATCAATTTTATTCTGTATCATAGCCAGAGATTTTAGATTTTCAAAACCCGTTTTATTTCCTAAATATCCTGGCCTATCAATTATGACTCCAAAGTTCTTAGGAAAAGTTATATCCTTATGTAAATATTCTCCCCTGATTACTATTTCACCATGATCGGGTCTAACAAATCCACAAATCAACTTAAATAATACAGATTTCCCAGAACCGTTAGGACCTACAATTCCATATATTTTCCCCTTTTCAATAGTTAAATCTATATCTTGAAATATAGTTAAGCCCTTATAGGACTTTTTGACATTTCTTACTTCAATAAGGCTCATATATAGTCATACTCCCTCAAATATATATTTTTTGTTAAGTAAATAAAATATACATACCCCTTCAACTAATACTATAAGGATCAAATACAATGATACGATCATTGGTGATGTGCCATATATCAAATGGCTGTACCCATTTAAACCCACTGGAATGTATTTATAACCAGGGAATAATAATGCGATAAAGATGCCTATAGTAACCAAATTGGTTGAACTGCTCTTTGAAACTATTTGTAATGTAATCGACAGCAGAATGTAAATGCTTATTTGTAGAAAGCCATTGATAAAAAAGTGATATAGCAAAGAAGTAAATTTCATATCTTCCACTACTGTCACTCGAAAGGAAAATTCAATACCCTTAAAATATGCCACTGTTAAAGTCAATATAAATATAAAAAACAAATACAATATTGCCATTAATAAAATATTACGCAACCATTCGCCCATCCATTTAAACATAGAGTTGTAGCGAATAATTTTGTAGTAGCTCAACTCAGAAAACTCACTTGCTAAATAGATTTGTGCCAAATATAAAAAGCCGAAGAAAATTACTATGTAATACAAATACGACAAAAAAGTATAACCCTCAGATGATGTACCGAAAAAATTAAGGAGAAATAGATCAATTACAGTATTACTTCGGGTATCTGCCATAAAGTAAGTTCCTAATACTAATACAAAAAGGTATACTACTATGCCCGTCTGAAAAGAAGTAAAGCTGACTATTTGTTTTCCATCTTTAAATTGCACGGCTAAATAGATTAATCCAAGAGAAACAATTGCTATTAAAGGGAGAGTTAATGTGTTATTCCAAAGATTTAATGTTTGGAACATAACAACATAGTTTGATAAAGACAATTTCGCTAAATACTCAGGGAAAAGTTTCCAGGATACAAAAGAAAATATATATAGAACCGTAACAACAAAGCTTATCCATCTCCATGACTGAAGAAAGACATATATAGTAGTAACCGACATTAAAATAATAAATGTCGTAATAACGAACATAACTATTTGATATAAAAGAGCAAGAAGAGGGAGATCAAAATACTGTCTCATAATGGCAGTAGGTTCGAATAATTTACTTCCAGAACTCCATTCACTTGCAAAGGGAAGCCCTATACTCATGATGAATGCCACTAATAGCCAAACTATAATCGTCAAAGTTAAATACAATAAAATTTTCTTAGAAGCGATGAGTACCCACTTTTTATATGAGCCTAATCTGATCAATATTTGATATTCAAAGCCTTTTACTAAAAAAGTTACATAGAAATATAAGAGGAATGGTAAAACGAAATAAATAATTAAGTTAACATCACTTAGTAATATTATTAGTAGATCCCAAGCATTAACAGGTGCATAACTTTCAATAATTGTTCTTCTTATTCCAAAACAATAAATAAAAATAACGAAACCCAACACATTCCACCTTAACTGCAGCAACTCATTGATAAGACTTCTCAAAATAACCATTCTGTCGAATTCCTTCTCTTAAGATATACATAACTCACAATCACAATTATTAATAAAAACATAAATGGTACAAATACAGTCCATAAGTCTTGTTGCATTATAGAGTACGGAAAAACTGTATATAATGGTGCAAACTTCGAAATACCTAACACAGCAGAAACAAAGCTCATTGCTTGATACCATACAAATGGTATCGATAAAGCAACAAAGGAATTATCTAAGATCAAGCATAAAATTAAAGGTAAAGTAGCATATAAAACTCCATTGATACCTACCCAGAGGGAGTATATAAATCCATACATAAAAGGTCCGTAAACTAAGAGTTGATCGAATGTTACCGTACCAGGCATATTCCCACTATCTCCAATATTAGTGATGAATGCAAATTGGGGGTTTATATATTGAGCAAAGAGGAATGGTAAAAACGCATACAAAAATGAAACCCCAAATGAAAGAAGTGCATTTACTATGATTTTAGCGTTCAAATAGATATTAAAATCTATTCTTATTTTGGTATATGTTAAATAATTATTATTTCTCTCATGAATGATTGTATCTGCAAAAACGAATAATACTAAAATTGGAAAAATCATTGCTCCAATACCATTGAGCAAACGCCCATAGAGATCAATATTGTCAGTGAAGGAATAGCCTTCATGGATTATTAAATATTGTATCCATACGGGTAAAATAATAATAAGAAACCAAGTTAGAACTCTATTAAACGTAAGTATTTGCTTAAATTCAACCCCTATTTGTTGTTTTAACATCTCTCTCTCCTATTCTTCGACTTAAAATAACAAACATCTAAAATAACGGTAACTTTACAAAATTCTAGTTTCCCTAATTAATAGTATCAACTCTAAAAAAGATAGATTAAATAGTAATTAATGAAAGGAGTAAAATAAAAAATAAAGTTTACTTATTAACAAAGACCATGTGGATTTAAAATCCTCATGGTCTTTAAATCTGTTTAAACAGGTTGACAAAATCCGTGAATTAGTTACCTTGGAATGTTCCAGTAACGGTGATAGGTAAAAATGATGTTACATCAGAACTGAATCTTGCTTGTATATATTTATCTTTTTTAATTGAATTTTCTAATAGATAGCCCTTATTAACATGAGATAAACGTACCCAAGGACCCGTATTTGTAAGTTTTGCCGTCTCTGCTCTTGCATCTAGTTTACTCTCGTTAGAGATAGAATCAATAAATAAATATCCATCCTTATCTGAGATAGATTTCTGTTGATATCCATCAGCTGATGATTGATTTAAACCAGGAACAGACGCATTGATGTTACGGGGCTCTGTTAGAGCTTGTACGTTTAACACGCCAGTTGTTAAAAGACCCAAGGAAAGTACTCCCGCTATTACTTTGCTATTTTTTTTCATCTTAACTTCTCCCTCCAACTAGTAGTTTTTCCACTTAATTCAACTATAACTCGGTAAATTTTCAATCTCTAGAATGAGTAAAGGATAAAACTTTTGAGAAAATAGTAAATTAAATATCTTAATGTAATGGAATTTTCCTCATTATAAAGGAAATATATTCACCTCTTATCTGCATAAAAAACCCATTACTATTTGAATATACCATTATTCCATATTTTTTACAATATTATATTTTGGAGGTTACAACTTGAGACATTTATTTACTGCCTAACAATATCTTGAAAATTTTAGAGGGAAAGTTTAAAAACTTTTGTGTAACCTTATTCAGCAAATCTGCTTTGGTTCGTTTCAATATCTTCCTTCACAATCTTTATAGCAACTTCAAAAAACTATTTCACTTTCAGAAATCTACGAAGCTGAAATGATTTTTAATAAATTTTTACAAATTCACAGCTAGTTGAAAGCGATGCTATTTGATTTAGACGATACATTACTGAATCGAAGACTTTTGGAATCGACAGTTTCCTTGTTGTTTTTCTATCAATCAAAATACGTTGAATATTATCCATTCTATCAAAAAGCATGTACAAGTTGGCATTATCACAAACGGGTCGGCTCAGAGACAAAAAGCAAAAATCATGCACACTCATTTAACTAGCTGTTTCGATCTCCTCATTATTTCTGAGGAAGTGGGCTACAGCAAGCTTGACAAGCGCATTTTTGAACTTGCCTTAAACAAGCTTCAAGTGCAACCAGAAGATGCATTAATCGTTGGAGATGACTTAGAAAAGGATATCGGCGGCTGTCAGCATGCAAAGATCAAGGGTATATGGTTCAATCCATATAGGCGCAAAAATGATACTGACATCAGACCCTATGCAGAGATTCATTCGTTTGATCCATTAGCAAAAGGAAGAGCCCTGTTTGACTAGGACTCTTCCTTTATGTGTTAGACCATTTTCCCTACTACTTTTACCTTTAATCTTGTTGCATTTTCTGGATGATAGGCTAGTGGTGTTTCTTCTACTTCTACCAGCTCAATCGTCTCTTTAATGGCTCCTGCTAATACTGCTTGTTTCACCGCTTTACTTTGGGCATCCTTTAATGATTCCTCGCGAGGTTCCTTGGCATAAATATAAATTTGCTCATATTGACCACTAATTTGCGCAATAGAGGCACCGATGGCATTCGCCACACCACCATATTCATTTTTCACAATAGTGGAAACGCCTCGAATCTGCTCTGGCACGATAATCCCCCCACCGCCTACTAAGACCAGTGACACATCCTCTGAGGAGGTTTTCATCTTATCAATGGCCTGTTCCAGTAAGGAAGAAATTTCTTCTTGAACGGCTTTGGCAAATGCTTCATCTATATGTGCGACTAAAGTGGGGTCGCCTACTTCTGCTAAGCCTAGACGGACAGCGATATCCGTTGTTGTTAAAGTCGAGCCACCAAAGACAAGTGCCTCCTCACTAATTTGATAGCCTACACTATCTGGTCCAACTGTAATTTTGTCACCGTTCACACGAACAATACTACCACCGCCAAGACCAACTGAAATAATATCTGGCATCCTAAAGTTTGTCCGAATGTCTCCTACTTCCACAGCAACTGAAGATTCTCGTGGGAATCCATCCTGTAATACGCCTATATCTGAAGTCGTTCCCCCAACGTCCAGCACCATTGTATTTTGAATTTGGGATAAATACGACGCTCCACGAATACTGTTTGTTGGCCCACAGGCAATCGTTAAAATTGGGAATTGTTTTGCATAATCGATGGACATTAACGTACCGTCATTCTGACATAAATAAACGTCTACATTAAAAATACCTTCCGTTTGAAGCGCCTGGACAAAGCCCTGTGTTGTTGTCTCAATGACCTTACATAATGCCGCATTGAGAATCGTTGCATTTTCACGTTCAATTAGCCCGACAGAACCAATTAATGAGGAGCAGGAAATAGGAAATTCCTCGCCATAGACCTCTTGAATCCATTCACGAACCTGTAATTCTTGATCATTTTTAATAGAAGAAAAGACACCAACAATTGCAATCGATTCTACTTGGTCGTGCCATTCCTCTAATAGTTTTTTAATTTCTTCTTGATTAAGAGCACTTAATAATTGACCATCGTATTCATAGCCACCATGTGCAATCGCATAATGACCCGACAATTGATCGATCATATCCGCTGGCCAAGCTGTATAAGGAAGTACTGATGCCGTTGCTGGATAGCCTAACCGAACAACACCGACTTTTGCTAGCTTTTTACGTTCAACAATGGCATTTGTACATTGGGTTGTCCCTAACATTGCATGTGTTATTTTTGTTTTATCAATATTTGCACCCTTGAGTAATTGTTGCAAGGACTTTTCAATACCCGTTTTAATATCTAAGCTTGTTGGTGATTTCACACTGTAAATAAGTTGACTATTATGGTCTAAAAGGATGGCATCCGTATTTGTTCCGCCCACATCAATTCCAATTTTATACATGTTTTGTTACCTCCTTTTTCACCATTTCCTCAATTGGCATGTAATCATAATCATAGCCAAAGTATCTTGGTCCTGCTGTTTCAATGCCTTTTGCTGTACGCCACTTTTCATGTGCTGGTAAGCCAATCACACGCACACGTTTACCATATTTTAAGCTTTCTGTTGTAACAGGCAATAATGTTTCATAATCCACCAAACAAATTAAGTCTGGCGTCATCGCAACAACCTGCTCGTTTTTCTCTGCTAATAAGTTTTCATTTTGGAAATGAACCTTCATTTGATCGTTTTTATAGGAATCAATCCCTTCAAGATTCATTTTACCTAGATTAAACCCACCTTTTGTTTCACGAATAACATCTACTATTTTTCCTTGGAATAGCTCATAGCCCTCTACAAGCGTTAAAAGATTTTCTAGCTTATCGTTCACCTCTTGATCTTTAGAGGCAATAATTTCACCGATTTTTTCAGAAAGCGTCACAATATGATGAACACCACTTTTCTTAATTTGTGCACCGGTCGTAGGATACAGGCTCACTAGAGAACTAGCGCCCATCTCTACCGTTGCAGTTCGGGCGAGACGCTCCGTCCATTTATTATCAATCGTTTCAAAAATACCAATATTCCCTTTTTCATCTGTGATGGCCATTGGGGTTGCCGAAATTCCATCTAGGTTAAAGGTCACCATTTGTAATTCCGGGAATGCACGACCCATCCCGTCGCAATCAATCAGCGGTAATCCAAGCTGTGCAGCTACTACAATCGGAATCATCGAATTGACGCCGCCCGCTTCCATTGGATAAGTGCCTGCAATTTTTTCTTTTCCTAAATATTGAGCAAGCTTTTGGAATACCTTGACAAATTCATCCCCACGTGGAAATTTTTCTACTAACACGGAAGGTGCACCCATCATCGCTGCTGGAATGAAAAAGTCATCATCCCCAATTTCATCCACCGAATACAACTTCACAGGCCCATTTTTTTCGATGGCAGAAAGCGCCATAAGTTTCCCAATGTATGGATCTCCGCCTCCACCTGTTCCTAGAAATGCTGCACCAATGGCAATATGTTCAATAGCTGCTTGATCTAAATATCTCATCTATGTTCCTCCAGTATGACCGTTTTTTGTATGGATAGACGATACCCAATATAATAAATAACGAATGAAATAATAATGCCAATCATCGGTTGATTTGGCAGTGATGGCAACTCAGGGAATAAAGAGAATACCACTGGCATACAGGCAATCATAGCCCCTACTAACCAAGAAAATACGCCTAATCGATTGACCCCTTCCACCTCATGCCAGCTATCTGCTTTGCCTTTATGAATCACCCAATAGGAGGCAATCATCACCCCTGCAACAGGTGGAATCATGGCCGATAAGATCGACATAATAGGTGTAAAATAATTTAATATCCCAACTACCGCTAAAATTGTGCCAATTGTTCCTGCAACCCCAATCGCTAAGCGCTCTTTGTTTTTGGCAACATCGAACACATTAATTAAAGCGATACCGCCAGAAATGGCATTGACCAAATTCGTTTTCCATGTCGCTAAAATCAAGCCAACCCCGCCAATAAACGGTGTTGCGATATGCAGAAAGACAGCTGTAATATCACTTGTCTGATAGGCAATCGTTAAGATGGCTCCTACTGCAATCATTAGTACACCAGCTGGAATAATGCCCAATGCAGCGGCCTTGACTACATCTGAACGTTTTTTGGAAAATTGCGAATAATCTCCCGCTATGACAGCCCCTAAAGCAAAAGATCCAATCGTTACAGCTAAACCATCCATAAAGTTCATATTCCCCTGTGGCTGATAGTCTCGAATAAGCTGTAGCTGATCGCCCGTTAATGTTTGCCCTAAACCGTAAAGGCAAATGATGACAAGTAATGGTACGGCGATATAGCTTAATACACGTAACACTTTCATTCCATAAAGAGCGGATACGACCATCACCATACCACTTATCAATGAAGCAAGCGGAATAGGTATATTCAAATGATAGATTGCTAGTAAATTCGCTAAGGCAACGCCACAAACATTGGCCTGAATACCAAACCAGCCTAAGCAAGCAATGGCTAAAATAATGGACAAAATAGTACGAGAGCCTTTTTTACCAAACACTTGCCCTGCCACATGAACAGTTGGTTTTCCTAAATCACTGCTTTGCATTCCTTGTAAAATCATAATGAATACGACAATCGCGTAGCCTACAAAAGCGACAGCAAGTGCCTTTGATAGACTCATATTTGTTATGAGTGCGTTACCTACTAATAAACTGGGAATACAAATCATGGCACCCGCCCAAATAATGCCTAAGCTATACCATGATTGACCTTTGTTTTCGTTTTGCATATGACTCCCTCCTTGTTATTGCTTGATTGGTTAATGTTCTTCATTATAAAAGAAAGGGTGGTTTCACGTCTTTTGCGTAAATGAAAAAAATAATCTGAAATTTTGTTCAAAATGACAAAATTTCAGATTATTCTAATCAATCATTAATTAATCGATACAGCATACAAGCCATATACACATCGTAAAATTCTGCGTATACTGTGACATCTGTGCCAATCAACTCACTAATTTTTTTAATGCGATATTTCACTGTATTTTTATGAATATAAAGTAGCTCTGCACAGCGCTCCACACTAGCATTTGCGTCTAATAAAAAGGTAATTAAGGTCTGTAAGGAATCATGATCGCGCAAGATAGGTTCAATGACAGACAAATACTCTTCAATCATTTCTTCTCCCTGTATACTGACATCCATCGCCCTTTTCATGGAGCGTACTTCCGCTGCCGTAAACAGCTTTTGCATTGGATAAATGGTATGGGCCTTGTCCCCCACCTGATTGACCAATTGATACATTTGACGAACAGACTTTGTATTTCTCATTTTAGGCGCATAAACAATTTCCGCTATTTGAGCAGTATAGCTTGTAGTATCGTTAAATTCAGTGGCAATTTCAAATTCATGATGTTTATACAAACAATTCCCTAGTAACACAATTATACAATGATCAATGCATTGTATCACTCTTGTTTGGTAATACTTGGACAGCTGCTCTTCTAATTCATCGCGAATTCTTTTTTCGTCCGCTAAATCATGCATGTAGACGAGCCACATCATTTGAATGGCGGAAACATCTATATGAAGGAGATTCGCTAATCTTCTCATTTTTTCACTTTCATCATTAATAATGGCTTTCACTAAGGCATACTCACTTACCTCATCATGCTTGTCCCCCCATAAATTAATGGCTACTTGCACAACCTCACTTACTTTTTCAATCGTTTTGGCAGGCAGTTTTGTATTTTCTTTAATTAAGAATAAAAAGAGGGGCTCGCCATTTTTCTGATGCACTCTTTTATAGTCAACGACACAGGAGACATCACTTCTTTCTAGCTCTAGCTTTCCTGTTTCGTGCTGGAAGTTGGCCTGCGAGCATTCTTCAATAACGTTCGCTACATCTAATGATGAATTTCGTGGCCACATCACTTGATTCACAATATCAAAATGATTATTTGTGAGCACAATATTGGCTTTCAAACGATCTGAGAGCATTTTCAGCGTAATTTCAACACTTCTTAAATGCTCTGGCAGTAAGGATACCTTTTCCAACGTTTCTTTCACAAAATGATCATTCACACCTTGATTGCTAACAATTGCCTCCATTACCTCATAAATTACCTCGTTATAACGCAGTGAATAATCATTTCTTGGCATACAAATGATAATAAATCCTTGCGCCTCCGCTAAGTCAAGCACTTCCTTTGGAATAAGGGGCAAGACAATACCGACATAATATAAAATAAGACCAAGCTCTCCTAAATCATGTAAATGCTGAATCGTTTCGCATTGCTGCTCCACACTATCTCTTATGGAGTAAAAAGAGCTAATGACAATCTCTTCTGCATACCATTCCTCTTGCACACGATTAATAATTTTAGAATAAAAATCAACATTGGATACCTCTAATACAGATAAGGAAGATACCGTACGATGTAAATTATTTCGACCTGTTAGCACCTCTGCCCCCCGAAAGGATGGCAATTGTAATAATTCATTGACCGTTACCCCATGCTTCACCACCACTTTTCTTCACAACTCTTTTGAAGAAGAATACCATATCCCCTACGATCTTTCAAAATACAGTTTTATCCTTATTTTAACTGCTAGTCTGTCTTTAATAATAAACTATTAACTATATGAATGAGGTAAGAGAGGACAATGAGGATGTCACATCAGACAAAAAGAGCTACCTCTGTTGGCAAAAAATCCGTGAAAGCTTACAGGCGGATTGCCAAAGCTGTTTCGACTTATGCTGTACCGCTTTAAATATCGTTGCTTCCAGTGACTTTGCCATCAATAAACCAGCTGGCTCCCCATGCCCTAATTTACAGGATGACTATAGCTGTCATATCCATAGCAAGCTACAAGACACAGGCTTTAAAGGCTGTACGGTTTTTGATTGCTTGGGTGCTGGGCAGCAAGTGTCACAGGTCACGTTTCATGGACAAGATTGGCGACAATCCCGTGAGCATGCTGACAAGTTGTTTCGGGTTTTCCCAATCATGGAACAGCTTTACGAAATGCTTGCTTATGTAGCTGAGGCCTTATCCTATCAGGTGAACAGCCGCTTGATGAGCAGCTTCTAACGCAATTGGAGCAGCTACAACAAGCAAAATCACTTGATGCCGATGCCTTATTAGCACTCGATATGATGGCTATTCGTATGCCTGTCAATGCGCTATTACTACAAACAAGCGAACAAATTCGTCAACAGAGGCTGAAAGGCAAAATCACGCGACATTTGAATCAGCGTGGAGCGGATTGGATGGGCAAAAATTTAAAAGGCAAGGATTTACGAGCGACTGATCTAAGGGGTAGCTATTTAATCGCAGCCAATCTTCAAGATGCTAATTTACAAGCAGTAGACTTCATCGGGGCTGATTTACGTGGAGCTGACCTTTCGACAAGTCTGTTTTTAACACAAATGCAAATGAACGTCGCACAAGGTGACCGCTCTACTAAATTGCCTTCCTATCTGAAACGACCTGCCCATTGGCAATCAAAAAGGTAGATGGCGGTTTACGTACGCTCATCTACCTTTTATCGTTAGGCTCGTTTCTTTTTATAGATTATAGTAGCTGCTACTAACACAAGTAAGATTGCCTGCCCAATGATGGTTTCCGCTGTTGGATAGAAGCCAATCAGGCTAATGACAGGTAAGCCATCAACAATCGTCGTGGACAGATTATCCGTGAGCTGCAATGTATGCAGACTGACACCAATAATTTTAAAGGCTAATACATAAATAAGCACCGTTGCGACAGCAAAAAATTTATGGATGGAGATTTTGCCACTTGCTTTAAATAATACAATAGCCAGTACAGTAAGTATAAGCAGTGCTACAACAATCCCAAGAATAAATTGCGAAGTCTCCATTTTCGGTGCAATACCCGCGTAAAAGACTAGTGTTTCGGCTCCTTCACGGAAGACCGATAAGAAACTAATGGCAGCCATCGCAAAAATAGAACCACTAGAAATGGCATTGCCCATTTGTTTCGAAATATAGCGATTCCAACTGACTACACTTGATTTACTATGCAGCCAAATACCAACACCGATCATCATCGCTGCTGCAACTAGCCCAACATAACCTTCCATTAATTCTCGATTCGTATCAATTGTTGCTGAATTCAAAATCGTGGACATGAGGATGGCAGCAATGGCTGATAATAGAACGCCGACAAACGCTCCAACATAAATCCATTTGCGCATCTTATTCTGTCCTGATTTATTGAGGAATGATACTAAGGCTAAAATAATCAGTAGCGCCTCTAGTCCCTCACGCAGCAAAATTAATGCAGCATCCCAAATTGTATAATCTGAATCCCCTTGAATCAGTTCGATTTCAGTACGGAAAGTATCTAATTTTTTTGTGATTGCTTGCTGATCGACGTTGGATTTTAATAAATCACTTGCGATAATCGGCATATCACTTTCGATTTTCGTATAAAGACTGCCATTACGTGTGGAAATTTCAATCTCTACACTTGGCCAAATGGTAATAAATTCACGTATTTTATCAGAAGCCGCCTGATAATCACCAGCATCAACAAAGTCCTTTGCCTCATCGATATAAGCAATCAATGTCGCTAACGAATAGTCCCCTTCAACCACTTCTGCTGTTTCGTTACCAGCCACAAAATCCTCAATCGTTTGCTGCAAATCCTCAAATTGAGATTGCATAAGGGCTATATCTGGCTCCTCTGCCGAAATGGCGATACGTAGAAACGCCATTTGTGTTTCGATTTGCCCATACATCGCAATGCTTTGCTCACGCACAGGGCGCTCATTTTTATTCCATTTGCTATTAAAATCTTTGTAGGCTTCATCAATAGCCTGAATGTCCCCACTGGCTAAAGCTTTTTCGAAGTCTGCCATGATCGGCTTAAACTTTTGCCCAAACTCTGCTCGCTGTGCCGCTTCGTCCACTGGATTTTCAAGCTTTTCTAGGGCACGTAATGCATTCGACAGTGCCGACAACGCCTCTAAACGCTCGTCTTTGGATGTTGCTTCCGTAGCCTGGGCAAGCATTTCATCGACCTTTGCTTTGGCATCTTTCTGCTCTGAAGAAACTTTAGCCCAGTCCGCAGCAAATTGTTCGAGCGCCTGCTTGGCCTCCGTCTCTTTATCCTGCTTCGTATTCATCAGTGCATCACTAATCGCAATATATAAATGACTATAAGATTGCGCTGCCTGCACAGGTAGAGCTAAAGTTAGGATTAAGGCAATGATGATACTACAGCGCGTTAAAAAGTGCTTCACCTAAATAACTCCCCTTTTGTACACCAGGGAAGCAAGCAAACACGGCACTGCCTCGATGGGTAATGTACTCATTCATTTTATCCATACGCCCTAAGCTATTTTGGATTGTTGTAAATTGGGCTGGGTCTTTTTGAAAAGAAATAAAGATTAGCCCTGCATCATGGGTTCCTGTATTCGACATGACACCCGATGCATACGAGTAAGAACGTCGTAAAACACGTGCACCCGATTTACGTGCTAAATGAACATGTGACGTATCAGGCATAATATAATTGCCCTTGTCATCCTTTGCCTCTACATCAAAATCATCAAATTCCTTTGTTTTGCCGAATGGTGCACCACTGTCACGATAACGACCAAATGTAGCCTCTTGATCTTTCAATGATGTGCGATCCCATGTTTCAAGATGCATTTGAACTTTTCGTGCGATTAAATAAGAGCCGCCCTTTAGCCAGCCTTTATCCACCCACACAATCTTATTTAAGTCTTTTTCATCCGTAATGGCTGGATTCACCGTACCATCCTTGAAGGCAAAGAGATTTCGAGGTGTCCCTCCACCAGCTGGAAACGAGTTAAAGCCAGCCTGTGACCATTTAATCTCTACTTTACCAGAAGCAGCTCGTACTAAATTGCGCACTGCATGGAATGCCACCTGTGGATCATCTGCACAGGCTTGAATACACAGATCACCACCTGTATATTCCTTCTGTAGCTGATCTTTAGGGAAATGTGGTAAATCCTTTAGCTCCGCTGGTTTTACATGCTGCATTCCCAGTTTATCGAATAGTGAAGGACCTACACCGATAGTAATTGATAAATTGGCTGCATCTAAGCCCTCTGCCTCTCCTGTATCACCTGTTGGTACTCTCGTATTCGTCGAAACATCGACCATTAATTCACCATTCATTAAACGCACAACAAGAGGTGTCCATTGCTGGAACAACTCTTGTAGTTCCTTCTTCGATGTCACTAACACATCTAAAGAAGCAAAATAAATATTCGTTTGAACAGGTGTCACGATACCCGACTGGTGCTCTCCATAGAAATTAATCTTATTGCTAGCCGTCGTGCTATCTGCTGCTGTCTCAAAAACATCATAGCCCATCGCTTTCATGACACCACCCAAACCGGAGGCACCGATGGCAACACCTGCCACACCGATGCTTGTCAGCTTCAACATATCACGTCTAGAAATTTTTTTATTAATCAATTTTTCTTCATTGGACGTTGTCATTTTTTTCACTCCAAAATGATCCCCATTTGACTTAATGGTTCACCAAGCTGATTCACCGCTGCCGCAAGTGCTTTCGTATTGTCTTCCGTTAATTCCTCATAGGATACATAACCACCATCAACCGTTGCATGCTGCGCTAATAAATCGTCCACCGCTTTAAATTTTTCATCAAGTGTTGACACTAGTGTTGAATCTTTCGCTTCTAATTTTGAACGTAAAATTTCAAAGATTTTTTCTGCGCCTTCAATATTCGCTTTAAAATCATACAGGTCTGTATGTGAGTAAATTTCTTCCTCACCTGTAATTTTAGATGTTGAAACTTCATTTAATAAATCTACCGCACCAGTAATCATTAAATCAGGTGTCACTTCCACCGTTTGCACTAGTGCATGTAATTCCTTCGCATCCGCAAGCAGTTGATCTGCTACAGCCTCATAACCTTTAGTTGTATTTTCTTCCCATAGTGCATACTCAAGCTTATGATAGCCTGACCATTCTTCCTCGCCTTTTCCTTCTTCTTGAATATCCGCTAAACGTCCATCAATGCGAGGGTCAAGATCACCAAAGCTTTCTGCGATTGGCTCTGAGCGCTCAAAATACATACGTGCTGGCGCATACGCTGCTTTAGCGCCTTCAATATCGCCCGCCTTGAATAAATTCACGAATTTTTCTGTGTCCAGTAAAAATTGATCCATTTGCTCTAAAGCAAATTGCTGATAGGCTGATAGTTCAGCAGATAAATCCACCTCTTGTGTCGCTTGCTCTGCCTGTTCTGTTGCCGGCTTGTCCTCTTTTTTAGCTTCTTCTGTATTGCCACAGCCAGCCATTAAAATGCCCCCTGCTACTAATACCGACAAAAATGATCTGTTTTTCATACTTAGTACCTACTTCCGAATTAGTTTTATATTTGTGATGATAATGATTATCATCATCTATTGCAACAACTATTTTTTGAAATAGAAAAAAACGTCATTTTTCAGTTGATCTGTATACACAACTAGAAAAATAACGTTTTTTCTACAATATAATGATTCTAATCTACAAGATTTTTGCTTGTTTCAAATTTTCATGTTTTCCATGTAAGAAATAATAAAGCACAATCGATACAAAAATGACAAAGACCATAGCAAAGAAGATCGCACTGTAGCCCATAGAAGGAACAAATAGCCCTAAGAAATAAGGCCCAACACCTAAACCTAAATCATAAAATATAAAATACGTGGATGTCGCAAGTCCTAAACGCTCATTCGGTGTCACTTTAATAGCGATCGCCTGCGCAACGGAGTTGAAGTTTCCATAGCCAACCCCGATACAGGCAGCAGCGATTAAAAAGGCGATCGTTGTTGTCGCTGAACTAAAGGCATACATGCCAATCGCAAAAAGCACTAAGCAAGGATAAATAATAATATTAGCCCCTCGCGTATCTAATAATTTCCCTGTAAATGGGCGGGTAGCCAAAATGACAATGGCATAAATAATAAAGAAATAGCTTCCTGCTGATACTAAATGTAGCTCTTTTGCATAAAACGTCATAAAGGACATAACACCTGAGTAGGCAAAGCCAATAACAAGTGCCACAAAGGCAATCGGCACCGCACGCATTTCAATAAAGTTTGTCACCTTAAAGCCTGCCTTCACAGCTGTATCCGTCGCTTTTTTCGGTGCATCTGGTACGGTCACTATGAAGTACATAAAAAAGCAAATAATAGCTAAAACCGAATCGACTGCAAAGATCATGCGATAATCCTCAAATAATTGTGTTAATAAAATGCCAATGAATGGACCAATAGCTGTCGCTAAAATCGCACTTAAGCTATAATAACCAATCCCTTCGCCACGTCGTTCCGGCGGTAGAATTTGTGCAATAATGGTTCCCGTTGCTGTACTAGCTATCCCAAGAGCAATCCCTTGTATTAAACGATTAACCATAAGCAGCGGTAAATTGCCTGCTACAAAATAAGACATCGTGGATAACATAAATAACAGCAAGCCACAAAACAATGTTTTTTTGCTACCCCAATCACCAATAATACGCCCTGTACCAAGCCGCCCTAACAATGTTCCAATAATAAAAATACTCGATACCAGCCCCGCTGTACTTGTAGAAGCATTAAAATGCTCCACAGCATAAGCCGCGATGGTCACCATTAATAAATAAAAGATTAACGTAATGGTAAAATTAATAAGTGAGACAATTAAAAAATCCTTTGTCCATAGTTTCTTTCTAGTTGCTTCCACGTTACTCTCTCCTACTAATTGATATTCATACAAATTCTTGCTAAAACCTGTGTCGCAATGTCAATATCTTGCTTCGGCACACCTGCCAATGCCTGCACAAAAAACGGATTTAGATGCGACTTTATTTCCAGCACAAGCTCTTCCCCATGCTTTGATAGATGTACCAGTTTTTCACGCTTATCCTTGCCCGTCATCGTTTCCACATAGCCTAGCTCCACCAATTTATGTACAAGCTTCGTGACACTTGGCTTCTCTATAGACATGAAGTTAGCGATATCTACAAAAGAATGTGGACCCTTATCCTTCAAGAAACGAAGCACTGCCCACTGCGAGCTATATAACTGATAAGGTTCAAGCTGCACATTCAGCTGATTAATAAATGGCCTATACATTAAGCGGTACTGATTAAAAAATTCCTGTTCAATTGTCACACTATCACTTCCTTTTAAATTAGTTAGCCTAGCTAACTATATACTTAAAAAATCCATTTGTCTAGTAGGAAATAAGCGAACCCTTGCTCAGCAAGACAGGTTATAGCGCTCTTTTTGTGAGTTCTATCCTGTCCAATTGAAGCAAGCGTATACGCTTCTTTGTTCTATGCAAAAACTTCACGCATATCCTCCTCTTTCTCCACTCTATCCATCACTTCGTGCGTTCTATCCGCTACTTTCTCTAATTTATCCAACACTTTTCTTTTCCTATCCACCATCCTCATGCGTATCCTCTACTTTCTCCGCTCTATCCACCACTCTGCGCGTTCTATCCACTACTTTCTCAAATTTATCCAACACTTTTCTTTTCCTATCCACCAATTTCACGCGTATCCTCCTCTTTCTCCACTCTATCCATCACTTCGCGCGTTCTATCCACAAAGCAACACAGTCAGACCGCTTGAATGGTTGCTGGGCTTTTAAATCCTTAATCTATAATCCAGTACTTCCTATGCTTTTTTTCACCCTCCGCTTTCAAAGGTAGTTGCTGCAACAATTTGTACGCTAGGTTTGGGGATTCAATGGCGAAGAATTCACGAAAGCTTCGATTGGTCAGCTGTGGTCCGACTAGTAATCGGTAGTCCTCCAATGTTCGATTTAATGCATTGTGATCCACCAATCCACAGCGAGGGCAAGTCCATTTTCTATAGTGATACTGTAATCGCTGTCCATTCCCACAATGAGGACATACTACGCCTTTCATCATTTCCTTAAAAGGCACCGTCATCTCTTTTTTTAACCTTGTGTGCATCGACAATAAACGTGTCGCAAAGGGTAAGAGGGTTTCTGCCTTTACGGGTTGATACATCTCTGTCCATCTTTGGATACAAGAACGCAGCCCCGTCACATGAAATATAGGCTGCCCCTCAAACCCCTTTGTTAAAATTCCATTTCTCGTTGCCAGTACCACCGCATGCACAATTGGTAAATGAAAACGTTCACGCTGTAATAATTTATTCATCCAGACCACATGCCGCTCCAGTTGAAGAAATGGATCAGCCATCCCTTCGACCGTACCCTCTATGGTCGTGCGTGTTAGTTGAGCGTATGAAGCATCATATGAGAGAATGCCTGTTATATTTTTGATTTCTAGGATCAGTAAAAAATGGGGACAGAGAAAGATGGTGTCCATTTGATGTGTTGAACCGAAGTCATTCATTGTTTGAAAATCATGGAGAAAATAATGTGGGGTTGGTAAGTCCAGCTCAAGCCATTCTGCATCGACACGCTGTTCACCAGCGAGCCCTGCTTTGACACGTCCTAAACGCTCTCGTACATACGCGTATTCCTTGTGTGTCTGAGGCAATCTTTGTAGCATCGCCTCCAGTATTTTCTGCGAATCTGATGGTTGCCGTGCTAATAGAATCATGTATTCACCTCCTGCCCTGATTATATAAAAAAAGAACCACAACAAATGAGGTTCTCAAAAACTTGAAAGGTCGATGTTGTAAAATTAATTTTTCACAGTTTTTATTAGATCAAAAGTCTGTTCTTTCGAGCAGCAACTCACGTTTGCTAACACTTTTCTAGTCATTCAATAAATACAAGAAGTGTGCCGACATAACCATATCAGCAAGCTTGCTCCACTGAAAAGTGGCAATATTAGTAGCGCGAACCAAAGGCTACACCATCTGTTATAGAGACAGCAGCAGTCACTAGCGCATCCTGCAAATCGGAGCCTCTCTTTCTTTTTACATCTTTCCATGCTATGCTATTCACAGCTTAAAATGATAATCATTATCACTAGATTTAGTCTAGTTTCTGATAAGAATTTGTCAATTACTTTTTACTATTTTTTAAGGATGTGGCAATAAAAATGCAACATGTATATGATGTGACAATTATTGGTGGCGGCCCTGCTGGCTTATATAGTGCCTTCTACAGCGGTCTGCGTGGATTAAAAACAAAATTGATTGAGAGTCAATCACAGCTTGGTGGAAAAGTATTACTTTATCCTGAAAAGCTGATTTGGGATATTGGCGGACATCCTCCTGTTTTAGGCGAGCAATTTGTCAAACAATTAATCGAGCAAGCCAAAACATTCGATCCTACCATTTTGACAGATACAAAAGTAGATTTGATTGAACGCCAGAATGATGTTTTTATTATCCATACAGCAGCTGGTGAAAAGCATTATTCTAAAACGGTGCTGCTAGCTGTAGGTGGTGGTATTATTAACCCTCAAAAACTGACGCTTGAGGGCGCTGAAAAATATGAAATGTCAAATTTACATTATACCGTTCAATCCTATAAACGTTTTGTCGACAAAGATATTATGATTTCTGGTGGTGGTAATGCAGCCATCGATTGGGCTGTTGAGTTAAGCCCAATTGCTAAAAGCGTGACCCTCGTTTACCGTAAAGAGAATTTATCAGCGCATGAAGCAACGGTACAGGAAGCACTTGATGCGGGAGTAAATATAGAGTGCAATACGACGATTACAAAGCTGTCAGCGAATGCTGATAAAACGGCTATTCAATTAGTAACATGTGAAAATACGAAAACGCAGCAAAGTTATACCCGTCAAATCGATGAGGTGATCGTTAGTCATGGCTATAACCGTGAGGCATCTCTCGCATTTGATGAAGCCATTGCTATTCCCAAAAAGGATGATTATTATTTTGAAGGAAAAGCAACAGGTGAAACGGCACAGCCAGGTATTTTTGCGGCTGGTGATATTTTATCATTTGAAGGAAAAATCCACTTGCTACTAGGAACATTCCAAGATGCAGCCAATGCGGTCAACTCCATTAAAACGTATTTGGAGCCAACAGCCTATCGTCATGGCATGGTATCGTCTCATAATGAGCTATTTAAAGAAAAGAATCGCTCGATTATTGAAAAACAACTTGTCCAAGCCGATTAAGCACGAACATGAACCCTCTTAAGATATTTTCTTAAGAGGGTTTCTAGCTTTATCTAAATAAACTTAGTAACGATCCCATCTGCCTCAACATATTGACTCCATTTGTAATCGTCCCAGCATGCCCCATAATCGTATTTAAATGATCTGGCAAACTGCCTAATCTGGATCCTTGTTGTTGTTGATAGGGAGAATAGTAAGGTTGCACCATTCTACCTCGAAAAGGTGGGCCAAAATATTGTCTATTGCTTGGCGGATAGGGACCTCTTCTAGCATTCGGCTGAAAATATGGCATTTATACACCTCCTGTCTGAAAGCTTCTAACTAGTATATGTGGGAATTTTAGTAGTGAAATAGACTTTTGAAGAAGGCTGTAAAAATATTCTCTTGCCCACTCAAGATGTTTGAGGGAACAAGACTAGTTTCCCTGTCATACTATAAGAAAAAAGAAGGTGATACGCATTCAAGGCTCACATTATCTTACCTTTTTAGCTCAATTCGGCATTGGAGGGGCGCATCCAGGAGGAATTAATCTATCAAAGGCTCTCTTTTCAACAGAGAATATTACGCCAGGCGCCGATATTTTAGATGTAGGGTGTGGTACAGGACAAACGGCTGCTTATTTGGCGACTGCCTATCAAGCTAGTGTCACAGGCATCGATATTCACCCCGTCATGATCAAAAAGGCGCAGAAACGAATGCAAAAAGCGCGTTTACCCGTCCGTCTATTGCAAGGCTCAATTGAAAAAACTTCGTTACCAAATGAATCATTTGACTTGATTCTAGCTGAATCAGTACTAGCCTTTGTAAATCAGCAACAGGCTTTGCAAGAAATTTATCGTTTATTGAAGAAAAGTGGACGCTTCATTGCTATTGAATTCACCAAACCTACAACTCTCCCCCCTGAGCTAGCAGACGACATCCAACAATTTTACGGATTCAAGTCCCTCCTAATGAAAAAGGATTGGGTAAAGCTACTGCAACAGGCTGGTTTTCACGATATTCGCATACAAAAAAATCAATCCATCTCCTCCAAGCCTGAATTTGATGTTTCCGCAGCGATTGAATCCAAGTTTTATGAGGTCATGGATCAGCATCTTGCCATGAACGAAAAATACCAGCCATTTTTAGACTATCGCATCTATACTTGTACGAAATAAACGAACCAGCACCCAAAGCGTTGCTGGTTTTTTATGTGGTCCCAATCACTTTATGACACCTGTCATAAAATTCCTTTGACTGGTGTGAATAGGTTTTTTCTTCGTATTTTCTTATCCTGAAGGTAAGAAAATACAGAAAGAGTGATTGAACATATGCAAATGCAACAAAGGCTTCCCTTTATCGATATGTTAAGAGGCTTCGCCGTTTTAGGAACGCTCGGCACCAATATTTGGATTTTTGCTTATTTAGGTGATTTATCGTATATCACAACAAGCAACTACTCTGGTTGGTGGTCCTTCCAGGATTTTTTACGAATGGTAGTCTTATTTTTCGTCAACGGTAAGCTACTGGGCTTGTTAACGATTATGTTTGGGGTAGGTTTACAATTAAAATATCAGCAAGCCTTACGCAGAAGCAATGCTTGGCCTGGGGTCTACCTTTGGACAATCGTCTTCTTAGGGCTAGAGGGACTGCTTCATTATACCCTTGTCATGGAATACGATATTTTAATGAGCTATGCTGCTACAGCCTTCATCGTTGCCTTTCTCATCCGATTAGGTAACAAAGCCATGACCTGGGCTTTCTATCTTTTTGGCAGCTTTCATGTCCTACTGATCCTCTTTATTTTTATCAGTACATTACAAGGTGTTGGTGTTTCCTTAAATGGAATGGAGAGCGTTGCCACATTGTATGAAAACGGCTCATGGCTAGCACAAGTACAGCATCGTCTGATAAATTTTTTATTCTATCGATCAGAAGCTATTTTCATTATCCCTATGAATATCTTTTTATTTTTACTTGGTGTGAAGCTTATGCGCAACGATGTATTTTCACAAACAGATAGAGGACGGCAAATACGCCAAAAGCTGTTTACGATTGGTATATACATTGGCATTCCCCTCAATTTACTTATCTTTATACCAGGGGGACTTTTTGATTTTCCTGTTCGCTATTTATGTGCCCCTATTCTATCGATTGGCTATATTGGAATTTTAGGGAAACTGGTAGAATATAAGAGGTTCAATTGGCTTTGGCAACGTTTTGCACAAGTCGGTAAAATGTCTTTAAGCTGTTATGTCCTTCAAAACATACTTGCATCATTTATTTTTTATGGTTGGGGCCTTGGCTTAGGAGGGCATGTCAATAGCGTGATCGTCATTTGCATTTGGCTAACTTTGTCATTCCTACAACTGGTCATAGCGTCTATTTGGTTACAGCATTTTCAATTGGGTCCTATGGAATGGATTCGTCAAAAATCCATTCGAGCAATGACGCAACAATTTGCAACAAAGGAAGGTGTAGGCAATAAAAATATATCCTAGAGAACAAATAAAGCATTATTTAATCATCGATGTAGCTTCTGTGATTTTTCTCATCACAATAGTACTATGGTCTGGATCACTTCCTCTAGCTATGAAAATAACATTGCTCCTTTTATACTTAGGAGCTTTCTATAATGCTTTATGGCATAAAAATGGGAGACTCCTTGTCGCATCATTAGTAGGCTTCATCGTCATCACTATACTAAGCATTTATATAGAGCCCTTTATGCTTATTTTTGGCTTTACCTTTGCCGATTTACTTGGACGGGCGAAATCAAAATGGCATATTGGCTGTGGAATATTAGCCATCGCGATCATGTTTTTGACGGTCATGTATCTGGCGACAAACTCCTTTTTACAGAAGGAATCACAGGTGTTAGTACCTATCATGATGTTTCAGCTAGTATTGCCAATTCTTATTTACTTTGTGGAAAAGTCGAAAAATCTGCAAGCTGAATTGGCAGACGTCAATATGCAGCTTGTTCAGCAGGAAGAACGACAGCGTATTGCTAGAGACCTTCACGATACAATTGGTCATACACTCACAATGATTAAGATTAGAACGGAACTAACGACAAAACTAATTGACCGAGATCCTTCAAAGGTGAAGCAAGAATTGGATGATATATTAGCCACTACACGTACAGCCTTAAAACAAGTGCGTGAGCTAGTATCTGATATGAATTTCATTTCGTTACAGACGGAGCTAGTGCATTGCAAACAGCTTTTACAAAGTGCAAATATCACAACAAGCCTTCACAATCAATGCCCTCAAATTGTTCTTTCTAGTGTGGAGGAAACGATGCTCGCATTATGTGTAAGAGAGGCTACGACCAATATACTCAAGCACAGTCAGGCAAAAAAATGCCACATCATCATTCAATATCACACGGGACAATACACGCTAATCATGAAAGATGATGGCATAGGCTTACAGCAAAAAGGATTTGGCAATGGCATCCATTCGATGAAGGAAAGAATGCATATCCTACAAGGTTATGCCACGATTAACAGCCATACACCTACAGGCACGAGCGTAACTCTTACGCTACCAATTCAAGACGGAAAGGAGCCCACATCATGATACGTGTATTACTAGCGGAGGACCAACAAATGCTACGTGGTGCCTTAACATCACTCTTATCGTTTGAACCAGATATTGAAGTCATAGCCGAGGTCGCAGATGGGCTAAAAGCATGGGACTACATCCAACAGGAGCTACCAGATGTTTGCCTCGTAGATATTGAAATGCCCCATCTGTCTGGGCTAGAGCTAGCTGAAAAAATTAAACAGGCTAACCTACCGTGTAAAGTGATGATTGTCACAACTTTTGCTCGTCCTGGCTATTTACAAAAGGCTATGGATTGCGAGGTACACGGCTATCTATTGAAAGATGAACCGATCGATTATTTAATCGCTACCATTCGAAAAATCATGCAGGGAGAAAAGGTGGTTAGTAAGGATCTAGCCGCTACCTTGTTTATGAAGGAGCAAAACCCTTTAAACGAACGAGAAATTGCAGTACTACAGCTTGTCAAAGAGGGTTTGACCACAAATGAAATCAGCAAGCAATTGTTTTTAACAAAGGGTACCATTCGCAATTATTTATCTACCTCTATTCAAAAGCTGCAAGTGGAATCAAGACAGCAGGCTGCTCAGATAGCAAGTGACAAAGGCTGGCTATAACAAAAAATCTCGCCACAGCCGTGACGAGATTTTCACCATTTTAAAATAAGATACTTCGCTTGATTATTAATAGTTTACCCACTTCACGCAATTGTTGATTTGAAGTGGGGCTATTTTTAGCCACACAATCAATGGATAATTATAAATGATGTCAGACCTTCTTTAATTAGTATACACTCCTATAAAACCATCATCATTACCGTTGTTAATCAATTTTATTTCCTCAAGTGGATGCTTGTTTTTACTTTCTATAAGGAATAGCGTTTTTTTATTTGTAACACTTCCTTCTGTAGTTGTATAGAAAAGTGTTAGAATTTTATTTTCCTTATCTAATTTAAACGAATAATCAGCATAATTCCTAGTATTGGCATTTATCAAGATATAGGTTTTATGCTTATTCTCGTCATAAGCATAAACGCCATCTTTTAAGTCTCCTCTAAATACGTTAAGTACCTTTTGATTATCTTCGTCATTAGTGTCCAGTTCTAGTACTCTTACATTTTCTAATTGCGCGGTTTCCGAAATTACAAATTCCTCTTCATAATCAACTCTCACACCGTTGCTACAAGCCGTTTGCGTAAACAATAGTCCAAGTAAAGCACAAAAAATCCGCCTGTTTTTCACCACTCTTATGCCACCTTTTTTAAAATCTTCGTTATCGCTGTATCCTAATAAATATAGCCGTGTTGGTGTAAAAAAAGACGTACCGAAACTGCAACTCCAATTGGTAATACGTATACTGAATTAATGTTTCCAAGCCCACTACAAAATTTGTAATGGGCTTTCAAAAAAATCCCTACAGTTTGCATTACTTCGCTCCCGCTGCAATCAGGATTTGTTCAATCTCGTTAAATCCTCGCTGTCTCGCATGTTGTAATGGTGTCACATTATTTTGATCCGGAATATTCACATCAGCACCATGCTCAATCAATAACTGAATTACCGTTTGCTGTGTTGGATTGCCGTTATTTAACACAATCGCCTCCATCAGCGCTGTCCATCCTAAATGATTCACATGATTGACGTCGATGTCGCTGTTACGCAACAACTCCTCGATGACCTCCACATAACCATGCTCTGCAGCTGGGATTAATGCGGTTCCTCCATATCGGTTCAAAATAGTAGGATCAGCACCAGCCTGAATCGTCATCTTTAATATATCCAGATAGCCTTCTGCTCCAGCATAAAGAAAGGGCGTATTTTGCCTATTGTCCTGTATATTGACATCGGCCCCAGCATTTATTAATAATTGTGCTGCCTCGACATTCTGATTATAGGTTGCAATCATCAAAGCTGTTCTGCTATTTGAATCTTGGACATTGATATCAACTTTTTGATCCAAAGCACGTTGTAACGCTTCCATATCTCCCATTTCGGCTGCTTTAAATAGTTCACTCTTCCAATTTGATTTCACCACTTCACTCTCCCCTTTATCAAGCTGTATTGCCTCTGATTCGTTGGAGGTACATCCTTGAAGCAAAAATGATAATGCGATCATAACCGTTTGTATTTTTTTCACCCCTTGCACCACACTCTCTTATTTATTGCTGTCTTCCTTATTTTAGTGTAAGTGGTAATGCTAAATATTCCATTAACCATTTCTTAAAAAAGTCTAAAAATTGGCCAAAAAAATACCTCGCCACATGGACGAGATATTTTGCTCTTAAACATTGAAACGATAGCCTGCTCCCCATACCGTTTCCAAAAACTTTGGCTGTGCTGGATCACGTTCAATTTTTTCACGTAGCTTGCGAATATGAACGGTAACGGTCGAAACATCTGCAGCTGATTCATAGCCCCAGTTTCGCTCATATAACTGCTCTTTACTTAATACTTGATTTGGGTGTTTAACAAAAAAAACGAGTAAATCAAATTCCTTTGTTGTAAAGGCAATTTCATCCCCATTGACAAAAACCTTTCTAGCAGATGTATCGATCGTAATGCCATGAATGGACATCGTATGATTTGTTTGCTGATTCGTAGCGAGGCGCTCATACCTGGCTAAATGTGCCTTGACTCTTGCTACTAGCTCACTTGGACTAAAGGGCTTCGTAATATAATCATCTGCCCCTAGACCAAGGCCACGAATTTTATCAATATCCTCTTTTTTGGCTGAAACAAATAAAATGGGCATATTGTGCACTGCTCGAACTTGTTTACAAATATCAAAGCCATTCATCCCAGGCAGCATAATATCCAAAATGATTAAAGCATAATCACCTTTTAGTGCCTGCTTCAGGCCATCGTCTCCGTTATGCTGGATATCTACTGA
Organism: Lysinibacillus sp. FSL K6-1151; assembly: GCF_038630755.1. Lineage (NCBI taxonomy): Bacteria > Bacillati > Bacillota > Bacilli > Caryophanales > Bacillaceae > Lysinibacillus > Lysinibacillus sp. FSL K6-1151. Next base: position 1,853,321 of record NZ_CP152040.1, on the reverse strand, counting down.
AAAATCATTAATCTCTAAATAATCTCGTTGGAGCTCTGCTATGCTCACTTCATCTTCAATTAACAGAATTTTTTTCATGATGACTCCCCTTCTCCTCAGCCTTTTTCAATGAAATGAATATGCTCGTTCCCTTCGTTAATTCACTCTTCGCCCAAATGTCGCCGCCCATTTCAAGGACGATTTGTTTCGCAATCGCTAACCCTAAGCCACTACCTCCTGTTTGCGAATTACGGGAAGGCTCTGCACGGTAAAAACGATCAAAAATATGAGGTAACGCAGCAGGATCAATGCCCGTACCATTATCTGTTACCTGAATAATCGCATCCTCAGTTCGCTCGTGCAACGAAATAATAATTTGCTTATAGGATTTATCCATATATTTCTCACTATTGCTTAGTAAATTTGACAGGACACGTCTTAATTTATCACGATCAGCCATGGCCAAAAGAGGAGAACCTGCTGATATATATTGTAAATGAATGTCTCGTGCAATAAAATCAAAGCTCGCATCCTCTACATAATCATGCATATATTGCTGGAGATTGACGCTTTCCATTTGGAATGGAACCTTTTTTAAATCCAATTTAGAAAATAAGAACAGCTCATCAATTAATACATCCATATCCTTTGCTTTTGTATAGATGGTTGTTAAATATTTATCCATCTTCTCCTCTGTATTCGCCACGCCATCTTTAATGCCCTCTACATAGCCGATAATGGAAGTCATAGGCGTTTTTAAATCATGGGAAATATTCGATAATAGCTCTTTCCGATTTTCCTCATATTGAAGCTGAAGCTGGATTGATTCTTTTAGCTTAACTCTCATTTCCTCAAACGATCGATTCAACTGACCAATTTCATCATTGGAATGAGACGTAATTTCAAAATCTAAGTCGCCCGATTTAATGCGTTCAGCCCCATCCTTTAAAGCTGAGATTGGATTAATAATACTTCTTGAAACTAAATAATTTAATAAGCCAATAATCATCATAAATAGTACAAATAAGATTCCTAAAAGAATGGGCAACAGTTCACGCGTTACTTCCGCATGAGAACTAACCTCTCTTAAAACGAAAATACTTCCCTCGGTTTTATCTGGAAAATAAAAATCAAATTTTACATACGTATAAAAGGCTTGATTAATCATGATGGTATCACGTGAATTAATATTGGTCGCTTCAAAGCCAGGTAAGCTTTGAAGTAATAATTGTTCATGCTCTTTCTGCGTTGAATAAACAATTTGATGATCTTTTCGTACCACAATCTCAATCGAAGGTGCATTGATTTTTTCTAGCTGTTCGAGATCTAAAAGCTGCTGGGGATTATTTTTAGCTAGTAATTTTAAATCTAGAAAAGCGTTTTCTTCTACCGTCGTCAAAGGCTTTTGTACATAGGATTTTTTATAAAAATGCTCTATTGCTTTGATATCACCCGTAATCGCAAAGGAAAAAAGAAAAACGGCTGCAAGTAAAAGCGTGATAGCAATGATAATAACACCCACATAAGATAGCAAAAACCTCGTTTTAATTGACATCTACACTCCCCCAATAAGCTGAAACTACTAGCAATGTACCATACAAATCTTAAAACTTTATAAAATTGGGCTGAAAAATCTATAAACATTTTTGCAGCTTCAGTATAGTATTGCGTTCATATAAACGAAATAAACAAAAAAGATACGGCACAATCCTGTTGTACCGTATCCATTCGCATTATTTAGTTTCTTCTGCTCTTAACTTCTTCTTTGTTTGCCAGCCTATAATGATGAGCTCCATCAATACGACAGCGATCAAGGAGGCGCCAAATAACGGCATTATAATGCCTAAAATAACAAGGAAAATGATAAACGGCATGGACATTTTATGAGAAATTTGCGGTGGTGCAGAAAGCTCCCCTTTTTTTCTACGTAAAATCCATGTGCGAATGCCCCACATAATGACGGCTAAAAAGGCTAGACAAACCACTAAGTTTAGAATCTTATTAGGCCAGCCAAATAAGTGACCTTCATGTAAAGGAATGCCCCATGTAAAGAATTTAGCCAACATGCCATAATCAGCATAATTTACTTGATCGATAAACTTCCCACTATATTGATCGAAATACATCGTTGCTTCTGCTGAAGGCTTCACATCCAGACCTGTTACACCTGAATTACTCGCCTTCGCCACTGTATATACGCCCTCCTCATTTGACGGGTAAATAATCGAATAAGGTTTTGTGATATTCATGACATTGATTTCTTTTTCAAGATCAGCAATCGAAATTTGGCTGTCATTTGTATAACGGACAGCTCCGCCTCCATGATGCTGCGCATGTTCACCTTCTGATATAGGCGCCTCTAATTGTCGAGTGGCCCAAGGAATTTCAGAGACATCCGATGTTGGTGGCTTTTGCTGTAATAATGGGTAACCAAAAGTTGGACTTTCTGAAGCTATATTCACAAGAATCGACCCTTGAAAAGCAGACCATAATAGCCCTGTAGAAATAAACAGCACCATTGGAATTGTAATGATTGTCCCAACGAGTGCATGCAATCTCTTACTTTTTTGTCGTTTATTCTCTGCCTTTGGCTTCTTCAAAAGATTTCCTTTAAATGTCATATAAAGTCCTGACAATAATAAAAAGATTGTCCAGCATGCCGCTAGTTCCACTAAATAATTGACAAAAGTACCGCCAATAAATAGGGAGCTGTGTGTATTTCTCATAATATTAGAAAATGTATAATTCGCATCCTGACTACCAACCATTTGATTGTGATCATCTAAAAATACGTACTTCTGTTCTTTGCCATTTGATAAAGTTAAACGCGTATTATAAGGCTCTTCCAGCATAATAACTTTCGTAGTGGAGTAGCCTGCAAATGCCGCTTCCGCTTTTTCCACGGCTTCATCAATCGTTAAAACCTCTTCTTTATGGCTTTCGCCAAAGAAGTAATCATCATATAATCGATTTTCTACATCTGTGAAAAATAAATAGCCAATCCCGCTTAATGTGAGAGATAGCAGTAATGGTGTAATAAAAAGTGCTGCGAAAAAATGCAATCGCCAAAACCTTGAATAAAGCAGATTTTTCATATTTGATCTCCATTCTATTTATAAATAGCAAATTTATTATATAAAGTAAAAGTGAAATATGAATGAAGTCCTAAAGACAGTTTTATGACAAATAAATGTAATCCAATTGGTATTATGCTATTTAATAGACCAAAAATAATGGTAGCCAAACCTGTTTTAACGCAAGTTTGGCTACGATTTTCAGTAAGATTTATAGATTCATATTGACAAGAATTTTACATTGACTACGGTCTTTCGTTAATGCTTCAAAACCTTTTTCCACAATATCCTCTAAAGCGATTTGGCTTGTAATAACAGCTTGACCATCAATGACCCCACGAGCGAGTAGACGAATTACTTCGGGGAAAATATTAACATAAGCAAATGAGCCACTAATTTTCACTTCTGGAGAAACGACCGCATTTGGATTAAATTCTACTGGTCTTTCCCAGACGCTAACGATTTTAAATTCGCCGCCTGGATGTACCGCACTGACACCACTTGTAAACGTTGCCTGCACACCTGCTGCATCATACGCAACATCCACCCCACCATTTGTTTTTTCACGAATAAACGCGACAGCATCTGTGTCAATTGGATTGATGACATAGGTTGCGCCTAATTCAAGTGCTTTTTGGCGTCGTTCATCAGAAACCTCCACGACAAAAATTTCACTTGCCCCCGCTGCCTTCACAGCCTGTAAGACTAATAAACCAATAGGACCTGCGCCAAAAATAGCTGCTGTATCGCCCAGCTTTAATTGACTTTGACGCACTGCATGAACGGCTACTGCTGTAGGTTCAACAAGTGCGCCTAGCTCTAGGCTCATGTCATCCGGAAGGTGGTGAATATTTTCTTCCTGCACAATAGCATATTCAGCAAATCCACCTGAAATCGTATAACCGTAGGATTGTCCACGTTTACATAAGTTAGTATACCCACGTCGACAATTATTACATTTTCCACAAGGAATCGGTGGCTCCACTGCAACACGATCCCCTATTTTTATTTGAGTAACACCTGCTGCGACCTCTACAACAACACCTGCAAATTCATGACCTAATACAGGTTGTGTACGAAATGCATAGGCACCCCCTACATATTCATGTAAATCACTACCACAAATTCCTGCAAATGCGACTTTTACTTTTACCATGCCTGGTTCTAGTGCTGGCAATTGTGCTTCCTCTACTCGAATATCTTGAATACCGTAATATTTTGCTGCTTTCATTAGAATTACCTTCTTTTTATGATTTAGTTTGAAGACCGTATAACACAAAGTTGACTGCATGTTCTGCAATTTGTTCAGGTGTTGATTGTAAGGAAGAACGATTTAAAAATGGATTGTTCAAGGAGTACATTAACGTCCCCATAATAAAGTTCAGCGCAACGTCAAGCGACTCAAAGCGAATGGTCTGCTGCTCCTGACAAGCTAATAAAATCTTCCGAAGTTGCTCCCAGGAAGGTAAAAAAACATCTTTAAGCATCTCTAACCTAGGACTATTCATAACAATCTCTTGCTGTAAAATATCAATTAATTCATGCTCATGAATGCGATAAAGCACAAAGTTTCGGCAAAAGCTACGAAGTGCACCAAGTGAATCATGGATATCATAATGGGCATTCATAAAGGTGTGGCGTAGCGGTTCAAACAATGCATTAAATACATTTTCTTTGCCACCAAAATGATAGGAAACAAGCGCAAGTGACACATTTGCCTCATCACAAATTTGTCTCACCGTCGTCCCATCATAGCCTCTGGACGAAAACAACGATTTCGCGGCCTGTAAAATTTGATCCTTTACCTCTTTATTTTTTTCTTTTGATACGTTCTCTTTCTGATCGACTGTACTCACCTCTTTTTTGAACAAACGTTCAAAACAATTGTTCAACGAAATTTTACGCCTCCTCGTACTAATTGTCAAAGTATGCGCTTATTAAAAATGGCTACTTCGAAAAACGAAGTAGCCAAAACCATTCTATCCAAGTAATTCTTTTAAAACATTGGTATACGCTGCTAAAATGGATTGCTCATGTGCAGCATCATGCCCAACATATTGTTCAACAAGCTCCTTTAGAGGCTTTGCAGCATAAGGCTCTTGCATAATTTCAATTTTTAATAGGCTCTCATAATACTCAACAACTTGTGGATTCATGTGGACCGCTCCTTTAATGTTTTACATAAAAAAGACATCTTTCTCTTATTAGAAAGATGTCTACTATGACAAATACATGACATAATACGGTGATTGCCAGTTGGAAATAAGCTTTCTATTCAGCATAGAAGCTACCTTTTTAGCAGTCATCGTACTATGAGCATGCAGGAGAATTTCTCTAGTCACACTCAACACCCCCTATCCGCGTAGGTTTTTTGGCTGTACTAGATAAAGGCAGGTCTCCTGGCTTATGTTCATCACACCTTTCACCTTCCCATTACGACACGTAACAGTGGCCTTTTGAAAAGTGCTCCCATTTACAGTTGCGGGACAGCGTCGGAATTACACCGATCTTCCCTTTTAAACAAATCCTAAAATCTGATTTGTACCTCTATCCTATTATTCCGTTTTTATTATTATACCATAAAGATTTGTGTGCACAGACCCGATCTTCATAAAATACTGTGATAGATGTAATGACTTGATCGGCACTTCCATTTACACTTAACTTTCTTCTATTTTATTACTATGTTACCATATAAAGAAACATAGATTTCAGGAGGAATACATATGAAACGCAATAAAACCGCAATACTACTATTGAAAAGTTTACTCTTTATCTTACTTTTATCTGGCTGTAGTAAAGAAAATGAGACAGGCTTCGATGATCAATTTATCGCTGATTTAAAAGACTATATTCAAGTAGAAGCGAAATATAAAAACATAGAAGAAAATAATATAAATAACTTGAATAATTTATATGAATCACAAACATATTCAATGGCCCATTCCAGCGATGGAATAAAAAAAGCACTCTCACAACAGCAAGCATATTATGAAGATGCGATAGACTATTCACATAATAAAATAGATTTCAAACCTAAAACAAGCTCCCCAGAAGAAAAAGAACTCTATAATGCGATAATTGATTTTAAAGAAAAAAAAAGCTCTCATGATTTTCCAACTATTAGATTAGTCGATGCAACATACCAAATTGATAGAGTAAATGCTAAAGAAGAGTATGAGCAATCTTTACAGGAACTAAATAAATCATGGAATACTATCATATCCCTTTCAGAAAAGTATAATTTGAATCTTTTTGGAGCTGAAGAATAAGCGAATATGTAGGTGTTGTATGAGTGACTATCCTTTGCTTTTTGGGGGCTCTATCCCCCTTTTTTGAGTTCTATCCATACTTTGAGGGTTATCCTTCTCTTTGCAGGCTCTATCCACTTCTTTTAATGGATTATCCTTCTCTTCGAAGGTGCTATCCTCCTGTTTGAGGGTTATCCTTTTCTTCAGGGGTTCTATCCTCCTCTTTTGATGGGTTATCCCTCTCTTTGCAGGTTTTATCCACTTCTTTTGATAGGTTATCCTTCTCTTCGAAGATTCTATCCTCCTGTTTGAGGGTTCTCCTTTTCTTCAGGGGTTCTATCCTCCTCTTTTGATGGGTTATCCCTCTCTTTCCAGGTTTTATCCATCTCTTTTGATAGGTTATCCTGCACTTAGAAGATTCTATCCACCAGTTTGAAGGTTATCCTTCTCTTTGCAGGTTTTATCCACTTCTTTTGATGGATTATCCTGCACTTAGAAGGTTCTATCCACCTGTTTGAGGGTTATCCTTCTCTTTGCAGGTTTTATCCACTTCTTTTGATGGATTATCCTGCACTTAGAAGGTTCTATCCCCCTGTTTGAGGGTTATCCTTCTCTTTGCAGGCTTTATCCACTTCTTTTGATAGGTTCTCCTTCTCTTCGAAGGTGCTATCCACCTCTTTGAGGGTTATCCTTTTCTTCAGGGGTTCTATCCTCCTCTTTTGATGGGTTATCCCTCTCTTTCCAGGTTTTATCCACCTCTTTTGATAGGTTATCCTGCACTTAGAAGATTCTATCCACCAGTTTGAAGGTTATCCTTCTCTTTGCAGGTTTTATCCACTTCTTTTGATGGATTATCCTGCACTTAGAAGGTTCTATCCACCTGTTTGAGGGTTATCCTCCTCTTTTGAAAAGCTATCCATCACTTTCCCATTGCTATCCGCCAACATTTTAAATATTCAAAAATTAAACTATACTTAAAGAAAAAGGGGGCATTATGAGATGATTATCGGTTTACATCATGTGCAAATTACCATTCCACAAGGATCAGAGGAGCAGGGGAAAGCTTTTTATTGTCAGGTTTTAGGTTTGCAGGAATTGGAGAAGCCTGAGTCGCTGAAGGGACGAGGCGGATTCTGGTTACAGCTTGGTCAGCAGGAGGTTCATGTGGGCACGGAAGATGGCTTTGATCGCTTGACAACAAAGGCGCATATTGCGTATCAAGTAGAAGATATTGAGTACTGGAAGAGGAAACTAGCAGAACATCAAATAGACATACTGGATTCTGTGCCAATCCCTCATTATGAGCGATTTGAATTTCGAGATCCGTTTGGTAATCGCGTCGAAATGATTCAAAAATTAAGATAAACTGCCCCGCTATTAGGGCAGTTTTTTCATGGAACTGTTCCATATTACATCTTGCTGAAACATTTGTAATAAAACTGTAAATTCCCTTGATAAAGCCTTTTATAGCAAGTGTTGAAGCCCTCCCTCTAGTTACCCTGGTAACATTTACCTCCCGGAAGCCCTCTATTTTCATGCTACGATTATTTCCATGGCAAAGCTATACAGGAGAAATTCTACTAGATGCTTCAGGAGGTTATAACAACATGAATAAACGATTTTTATCTACAACACTTGCCTTAACAATTGGCTTCAGTTCATTCGGAATGGTGCACACAGCCATCCAGCCGATACAGGTCGAGGCTGCTACAACAAATGCTCAAAACAACGCACAGGCTGTTGCAGCGAAAGCAGATCAACTCATTCAGACAGGGAAAAGCTTAATGGGTCAAGCGACATATAGCAATTCGGTTTACAAGTCTACATATCCATATAAATTTTCTTGTGCTTCATTTTTAATGTACATCTTTGAGAAAAATGGTGTAGACCTTGGGACATATAATGAAAATTATATGATTCAGCAAGGGACATATGTAGCAAGGAACCAATTACAAAAAGGCGATTTAGTGTTCTTTAAAAGTAAAAAAACAGGGACTGACCCCGATCATGTCGGCATGTATATCGGTGACAATAAAATCATCCACATGGCTGATTCCAAACAAAATATTGTCATTTCTGATTTAAACAGTAAGCCGTATTATACAGAAAACTATGTATCTGCACGTAGAGTATTGCCTACCCTACTATCAGCCAATCCTGCAACAAAAGGCGATAAAATTGTAGAGAATGCCCTGACGTATAAAAACAAAGTAACGATTGGCACTTCAACAAGCGAGTCAAGCCTACGCTTCACAGCTCCAGCATTTGTTGATTTCATCTATCGTAAAAGTGGCGTGACACTCGGCGCTACTACGTTAAGCAATTTAATGAACCAAGGATCAACAGTGGCTCGTGCTAATTTGAGAAAGGGCGATTTAGTCTTCTTTAATAGTGTTAAAGGCTCTAAGACACCTTCGCTTGTAGGGATTTATGCGGGCGATCATCGAATCATCATTCCTAATTCAGACGGTGTGATGACAAGAGTGTTATTTGTAGATTATTATACTGAACATTATATTACAGCGAAGCGCGTTTTCTCTGATTCCAACTCATCTCCCAGTGTAAGTGCACCTTCAGCTAGTATTTCAGCCAATCAAATTATTGCAACAGCTACCGGGTTAACAAGCAAAGCAAAATTCGGCTATACGTACAACGAAAGTGCACTGACTTTTACAAGTGCTGGTTTTACGTACTATGTCTTTAAAAAGCATGGTATTGATTTAAAGGATAAGCTAGCAAGTAAGCAAGCTTTAGTAGGGACACGTATCCAAAAATCACAGCTTCAAAAAGGTGATTTACTGTTCTTCTCAACGAATAATGGTAGACAAGATATCACGCAAACTGGTATTTATTTAGGAAATAATCAATATATTAGTATGACTACTAATGGTATTGTGAAACAAAACATTTCTTCCACTTGGGCACAAAAGAATTTTGTAACAGCTCGACGTGTTTTAAAATAAGAATGGTTGGGTGTCTCAATGAGGTTGAGACACCCTTTTTTGCTAGGATGAGTTTTTAAGCGTATTGGCAAATTCAATCATTGATCTACTCGACATCGGTCCTTTTATTAGGACAATTGTGTCTGCATCGAGCTTTGGTTTCAATAATTCTAAAACGCCTGTTACCTCTTTAAACGTATGAACCTCTGCGCTGGTTCCATCTTTTTGAGCTTGATCGGCAATCTTTTCCGCCCTTTTGCCGATGGTAATTAATGTATCAATCTTTCTTTCTGCTACCATGGAGCCAATTTCGCGATGGTATTTTTCTTCAAAATTACCTAATCGTTTAATATCCCCTAGAACGAGAATGACTTTCTTCTCTTTTCCTACCGTATCTAGCACTTTTAGAGCTGCCTCTACAGATGTCGGGTTATTTGTCCACGTATCATCAATAATCGTACTGTCACCAAGCCCTGTCGTAAATTCTAAATGTCTTGCCATCTGTTTAAACGTTCGTAACCCAGCTATAGCCTGACGAATTGTCAGCCCCATTTCACGACAAGCTGCAATCGCGGCTAATGCATTATAGACTTGATGCTCACCGTAGCCAGGGACAAATACATTGTACGTGATAGCATCTACTTCTAAAGTAAACTTCATGCCCGTATTGGCAAACTCTACATTCGACGCTTTAAAATCTGCCGTCTCATGTAAACCAAACTTAATAATTTTCCCCTTAAACTTTTTTAGCGAAATTTTTTTGATGTTGGTATCATCGGCATTAATAATTAACGTACCATCTTCCTTAATGCCTTCCACAATTTCTGCCTTGGCCTTTATATAGCCTTCTAGGTTGAGACAGCCATCTAAATGATGCACACCAATATTTGTAATAATACCAATAGTCGGTTGATAGATCATACACTGATGTTTAATATTCCCTGTGTTGCCTAAACCTAATTCAAAGATAGCGGCTTGTGTTTTTTCTTCAATACCCGTTAAATAAGGCAATGATTGCCTTGGCTCGTTTTTACTGCTAACGGATGCCTGCACTTGCCAATGCTTACTAGCGATATGTTTTAGCATCTCTTTTGTCGTTGTTTTACCACAAGTTCCTGTTAAAGCCACAACAGGAATTTGAAAAAGACCACGATAATACTCGATAAATGTCCAGTAGGCCTGTGCAACACTTTTCACTTGTAAAACGGTTGTATTAGCTAAAGCGCTTTTCAATTCTGTAGACGATTTATCGGAGATGATTAAAGACGGTCCCTTCCGATCAACCTCTTGCCAGTTGATTTTATCGTTTCGACTAACAAACATGAGGGAATGACTTTTTGTTAGGTCATGCCGATTATAGTAAATGGCCTGCTGCACAGACCATTGTTCTGATCCATGAATGAGCTTTCCTTGTAGAACGGTTCTAAGTTTTTGCACACTAATGGGTTGCAAGTGTACTGCGCCTCCTCTCTTTATCAATCTTGTACATGACTTACTCCTTCTCTTGATTCAGCGTGTTATATTCTGATCAATTACTATACCTTATTAGAATGTTCTTCTATGTGGCACAGTCAATATCCTATATAGAAAGAAGCTGACTAATCAGCAGGTGGGGTAGGTTTCAGCTTTAGCTCCGCTGCTAGTTTAGAAATCTGTTTGCTATACATATCTCCCTTTATGAGCACAATCGTATTGTCATCGACAATCTTCTGCAATAACGGATAGACGAGTGTACTATTTTTAAATGTATAGACAGACTCGCTAAATCCTAACTTGACTGCATGATCAGCCATAATCCTTGCATGCTCCCCTATGGTAATCAAGACATCCACGCCAATGCGTTCTATTAATTCCCCCGCTTGCTCGTGAATAATATAACCCCATGAACCTAAGTCGGTAATCGTACCAATGACAGCAATCTTTTTCTTGCCATCTCCTAGCTCATTCAACACTTTTAAGGCTGCCTCCAAGGAAGTGGTTGTAATACTCCAGGTATCATCCAATAGCATGGAATGATTGATGCCCTCAAAAAGTTGTAATTGTTTTTTCAATTGACGGAATGATTGGAGTAGTTTGGCTGCGACTGGAATGGGCATTCCCATGTCATAGACGGCTGCGATGGCAGCAAGCGCATTATAGACCTGGTGTTCTCCAAATCCTGGCACAAGAATGTCATAGTTTTTTTTATTGTGCTGAAGAACGAATTTCATCCCTTTTTGATAGTAGTGGATATGACTTGCTCGAAAATCACAGGACTCATGCTTCCCTACTTTAAGCAAACGACCACGGAATCTAGAAATATCTAGCTTCTGCGTATTGCTATCTTCCGCATTAATAATTAATGTACCTTTGGGGTGAATGATATCTAGCATTTCTCCCTTTGCTTGTATATAGCCTTCTAATGTTTTGCAATAGTTTAAGTGGTGAGCTCCGATATTAGTAATAATCCCTATGGTCGGTTTAAAATATTTTCCCGCATTCGTGACATCTCCTGGCGAGCCAACTGCTGTTTCAAAGACGGCTGCCTCTGTTTCTTCCTCAATGCCCAATAAATATTGCAATGAAGCGGTTCTAGAATTACTGCTTAATGTCGTTGCTGTCACTTTCCGATCAGCAGAAAGAAGATGTTTAATCATCTCTTTTGTCGTTGTTTTACCTGAAGTACCTGTAATCGCTACAATCGGAATATGAAACTGATTGCGATAAAAATGAACAAATTTCCAATAGGCCTCTTCTGCATTCGCTACCTGTATCATAATGACTTGGTTTGGAATGTCATTTGGCCGATAAGCTCTATCGGTCACTAGCACTAGAGGAGAAAGCGGCTCAAGACTTTTCCAATTCACAATACGTTTACTTGTAAATAGTGCCGTATTGGACTTTTTCACTTGTTTTAATCGATAAGCCCCATGCTGAATCAGTACATCCTCTGACCCTTGCACTAGATAGCCTGCCGTAATCATTGCTAAATTTTTCACCGAAAGAGGCTTCATATCTTTTCTCCCTCCTTTCTTTTCTAGTATATGTAACCTCTTAAAAGTTGCTTGGATGTAGACAAGATACATAACTAGAAGAAAACTATTTCACTGCATATATATAAAGGTGATTAAGTATCTAAGTACCAATAGAAGGAGTGATATACCTGAAAGCCATTGTATTTATCGGTACAAACAAATCCGGGTCTAGTCGTGAAGCAACAAGAGCAGCAGAAAAACTAGGCTACTTCACAGTACTTTTCACAAATAATGAAAAACAACTTCAGCAGCGACGTGCCTACCCCGACATCCACAAAATGATACTCATTGATACTTTGAATATAGAGAGAATGAAAGAGGAAATTGATAAACTAGGGAAAACCGGATTAGAGATTAAAAGTATCGTTAGTTTTGTTGATCCATTTGTCCATGTTGCTTCTATGCTATGTGATGAATTTTGTCATAACTATGCATCCTCCACTGCTATTGAAATGATGGAGGATAAAGAGAAAACAAGAAATTTTTTAAAAGACCAACCATACTCACCAAAGTTTTCACTTCTGAAGCCCCAGGAACCTATTGCTAAAAATTTGACCTTCCCATTAATCGTAAAATCACCAAAATCAACAGGTTCAAAAGATGTATTATTAGCAACAGATGCAGAGCAACTTAATCATCACCTCAAAGCATTACGCAGTAAAAATCCCTACGAATCCATCATGATTGAAGAATATTTGGATGGTCCACAATATTTAGTAGAAGCGGTTGTGTACCAACAACAACCACATGTCATTGGCATTATTGAACAGGAAATTACGCAAGGAAAACGATTTATTATTACAGGCTACGGTGTTTTAGTGAAAGCTCCGCAAGACATCCAATCAGGAATCGAAGAGGTACTCCATTCCATTGTGAAGGCCTTTGATATCGAAAATGGAGCACTCCATTTAGAGCTTCGATTAACGCAAAATGGATGGAAGCTTATCGAAATCAATCCACGGATTTCTGGTGGTGCCATGAACAATATGCTACAGGCAGCACTAGGATTTAGTTTAGTGGAAGAAACATTGAAACTATTACTTGGTGAACAGCCTAATCTCGAGCCAAGACATAAAAAATTTGTTTATACAAAATATGTTATTGTGGAAAGTAAAGGCATTTTAGAGAAGGTGATTGGCAAGGCAAGAGCGACAAGATCAACAGGTGTCGTAGAAGTGTATGTCAAACCGAGAAAAGGGACACTGCTAATGCCACCTTTATCGATGGGACATCGTTATGCTTATGTAATTGCAGAAGGGTCAACATTGAGGGAAGCTAGAAATCATGCAACAAATGCAGCAAAAGAAATTAAATTTATTTTGAGAGTTTGAAAAAAATATCCCGAATAATTGCCGCTTGCCAGTGGACAGTTACTCGGGCTTTTTTATCTTGATTTGACAGATATCATGAAAGAGAGACCTGCACGATGCAGGTCTGTTCATTATTCAATATGAAGTTGGACGCATTATTGTATCTGCACGGAAGCGAAGCGTCAGCCGCAATTACATCAGAGCATACTTCATTCTTCCTTAAACGTTTCGTCTAAAAATTTCACAGTTTCAAACATATTCGTTTTACTAGCACCTTTTACAAGAATGGTATCATGAGGCTCTACCAATGTTTCTAGTAGGACATGCAATTCGTCTTTATTGATAAAATGATGTACCTTGGATGGGTCCATGCCCTTCGCAATGGCGGCATTGCTCATTTCTTCCGTCCTAAAGCCATAGGTAATGAATTCATCAATGCCTACCTCGTAAATGTACTCCCCAACCTTTTTATATTCTTCCTCCCTCAAGACGCCGAGCTCTCGCATTTGTCCAATAATCGCTACTTTCCGTTCCTTCGCGATATTCGTTAGTACATCAATCGCAGCTCGAACCCCTTGTGGATGAGAGTGAACCGTATCATCAATGACCGTAATATCATCACGCAAGTTATAGATCGTTAAACGTCTTGGTGGTTTTTTAAAGTTGAGCCCCGCCTGAATTTCAAAGGGCGTGAACCCTAAAAGATCTGCCACTGCCACTGCATTGAGCGCATTGTAAACATGATGTTCCCCTAAAATTGGAATATACATTTCGATTTCTTCCCCATGTAGCTTCATTTTAAAGGACATGCCAATATCCTTATACTGCAAATCATAGGCACGATAATCGGCTTCTTTTTTAATACCCACCGTCAAGATTTTCCCTTTAAATTGCTCTGTCTCTAAGTATCTGGAATTGTCATCATCTTGATTGACAATGAGTAAGCCCTGCTGATCCATACCATGAATCAATTCGGATTTCGCCTTGGCAACGCCTCTTACATCCCCATCAAAGTTCCCCACATGCGCTAAGCCAATATTCGTTACAATACTAATATTCGGCTGAATTATACTACAGTGGTTGGTAATAATACCTGGGTAGGCCATACCATACTCTAATACGACAGCCTGATGTGTATCATTGATTTCTTCCTTATGCTTTTTCGTATGCTCAGTCGTATTCCAATAATCCTTCGACTCAAAAACATTCCACTTTTTCGATAAAATCGAGCCGACAAATGCCTTTGTTGTTGTTTTGCCTGCACTTCCCGTAATGGCAATAATCGGCAAGTTTTTCTTGTCAGCCTGTTGCTTACTTTTTTGTTGGACAATTTTCTTTTTTAGAGGTTTTTGATTTTTCGCAAGATACATCGCATAGCGGATGGAATGAATGACCACATCTAGCTCCAAGTAAAAGGCAGGAGGACAGCCTGGTCGCCAATTGACCTCATACATCCAAATTTTTTGCTGCTGATCTAGGCCAACATCAATCCCAATTTCATCAATCACTTCCCCAAACTTCACCATTTGAATTTCATCCAGGTGATGAGCTAGCGCTAAGGAGAAATGCTCCAGCATTCGCCGAATATTATAAGCCTCTTCCTTAAATTCCTGTTCTAAAAATGGATCTAAATAATTCGTATAGCCCCCATTATTAATATTCGGTATGATGGAACCATTTGGTGCAATTCGTGGGTACACTGTCGTCACTACCCATTTGCCTTCTCCATTTTTCTGAACATGCAAACGGAAATCATAAACCTGACCCGACTTTGTGACCGATTGAATATAGGGCTGCATAATAAACGTACCAGACGCAAGCTGCTCCTTTATCAATGCATCTAATTGAGGCTTTGAATAAACCGTATTGGTGCTATCCTTTCGAACCTCGAAATGCTTAGTTCCCGCCTTCGTAATAAAATAAATGCCCTTCCCCTTACGTCCATCAATCGGCTTGAAGACAACCCGTTTATAATAATTAATGAACTTGTGAAATAAATCGACATCCTTTACAATTTCCGATGGAATCAAATACTGTTCAAATTCCTTTGCTTCCTTCAATCGCTTCATGACATTCCATTTATTCCCTATCGAATGGGTCGTAAATGGAATCTCTTCTTTTAAACGATCGATAATATCTTTAGAAACAGATAATTTCTCTGGGCTCCCCGCATTATAGATCACATCAGGAAAGGGCATCGTTTTTTCCTGCCACTCGCCATTCTCATAGATCTTTGCTTGAATGGAGCGTTTGGCAAAGTCAACACTTTTAGGGGTGAAGTAAAAAAACTGTGCCCCTTCTGCTTTCGCAACTGCTGCATAGGCATATGACTTGAGAACTGTAGTTGGATCAAGTCGATGATGCAGCATACCAATAATCGTCATAGTTAAACTTCCTTTCATTAGATTCTCTCTCTATTACATTCACTTTGTATCCCTCACATATAGACAGATGCTCTAGCTTTAGTAGTTTAATATGGCGCTACCATTTAGGCTCAATGATAAATTTCCCCTTCAACATGTCTGGCTTTAAGAGCTGAATCGCCGATATCCCACTAAGTTCAATCGATTTGTGCGTACTTGTTTTTTCTAACCTCACCACGTCAGCAATCGAATTAGTATCATTTCCTTCATAATCAAAAGCGCGCAACAACGACACTGTGCCACGGCAACGCTCTTTATCAATCGCCTCGATACGGAAATACTCCGTTTCAAATTGTTTCACTGTATCCATTAACCTTAAATGAGCGCCACTATGTGTAATTAAAAAAAATGGAATCGTATCACTACCGACTATTTTGACAAGTAGCTGACCGAAATATTTAGAATGAAAATTCATCATAATATCCTGAAGATCCTTCAAATCACTTAAAGCTTCGCATAAAAAGTGATTTCTTTTCTTCTCACTGTTCAAATTGTAGCCCCCTCTCTAGTTTGAATATGTCTGTTGGTCCATGTAAGTTGCCCTCTCGTTATAATATGTAGCGACAAAAAATATGACGACTTTTTCACACAGAAACTAAAAAAACCTCTACCATAGAATGGAGAGGCTTTCTTCATGAGATCATTGAGAGAAACATGTCAGCAGTTCTTGTACATTATTCGGTTCTAATGTATCCATTGTATGATGCCCTGTGCCGAATGGTAATTGCTTCGTAATAGCATTTGGGATAACCACTGTATAAAGGCCCGCCGCCACAGCTGCTTGTGCGCCATTCGGTGAATCCTCAATCGCTATCGCTTCCTTGCCCTTTACACCTAATTGTTTAAGCGCCTGCAAGTATAGCTCTGGATCAGGCTTAACATTTGTCACGGTGTCCGCGGTACAATAGCAATCAAAAAAATCTTGAATGCCAAGCTTATCAACATACTGATCAATCCATTGACGACTCGAGCTACTAGCAAGACCAATTTGTAAACTCGCTTCCTTTGCTTGCTGCAGCAGTGTTAATATACCCGGTCTGAGCGTTTCCTTTTCCATTAATTGTGCATGACTTTGTTGAATAGATGCTCGAAATGCCTCCACATCTAATTTGATGTGATGATGTGTAACAAGATATGTATAAGGATTAAAGGCTTGAAGATTTGTACCAAGGCATTTTGCATACATTTCTAAGGATAACGCAACACCATAATGAGCATAGGCCTCCTTGAAAACGGTATACCACGCCGTTTCTGTATCAATAATCGTACCATCAAAATCAAAAACAATCGCTTTCAACATCCTACTTTCCCCCTTTGAACTAATCCAACGCTATCGTACTTCTATACAGCATGTTATCCTCTGCTTTTACTGTTCTATCCGTTGCTTTTGTTGTTCTATCCGTTGCTTTTGCATTTCTATCCACCGCTTTCGCTGTTCTATCCGTTGCTTTTGCATTTCTATCCACCGCTTTTGTTGTTCTATCCGTTGCTTTTGCGTTTCTATCCATCACTTTTGTTGTTCTATCCATTACTTTTGCATTTCTATCCACCGCTTTCACTGTTCTATCCACCTTTTTTGCAACTCTATCCTTCTTTTCCTGCTATCCAGTACTTTGATAACTCTATCCATCACTTTTGTTGTTCTATCCGTTGCTTTTGTATTTCTATCCACCGCTTTTGCTGTTCTATCCTTCTTTTCCTTCAATCTGGTACTTTTATAACTCTATCCATCACTTTTGTTGTTCTATCCATTACTTTTGCATTTCTATCCACCGCTTTCGCTGTTCTATCCACCTTTTTTTGCAACTCTATCCTTCTTTTCCTACAATCCATCACTTTCGCAACCCTATCCATTACTTTTGTGTTTCTATCCACCTCTTTTGCTGTTCTATCCATTACTTTTGCATTTCTATCCACCGCTTTCACTGTTCTATCCACCTTTTTTGCAACTCTATCCTTCTTTTTCTACAATCCATCACTTTCGCAACCCTATCCATTACTTTTGTGTTTCTATCCACCTCTTTTGCTGTTCTATCCATTACTTTTGTGTTTCTATCCACCTTTTTTGCAACTCTATCCTTCTTTTCCTGCTATCCAGTACTTTTATAACTCTATCCACCTACTCCTGCAAACTATCCATCACCTTGTCACGTTTATCCCCTTGATTTAACAAAATCACGCCGCCAATGATGAGGGCTATGCCAAGTGCCGAGTAGAGATTAAACATGTCGTGCCAAATAATCATACCTACGAGAACGGTTAAAGCTGTCCCAACACCTGACCAAATAGCGTAGGCTAGGCTTAATGGCAATGTTTTTAGGCATAAGGATAAGCTATAAAATGAAATGCCATAGCCAAGTGCCACCGCTAAAGAGGGACCCAGCACGGTGAAGCCTTCAGAAAGCTTGAGCATAGTTGTCGCAAAAACCTCACTTATAATCGATAATGTTAAAAATAAATAGCCCTTCATGCTGTTCAGCCTCCTAATGTCCACCTGCAAGATTGAGTACTACGACACCCAAAATAATACATAGTATCCCTATGACCTTCTTGCGATTAAATTGTTCCTTATAAAGGACAACCCCGACAATAGCCGTTAACGCTGTCCCTAAACCTGCCCATATGGCATAGGCTGTGCCGATAGGGATAACCTGTAATGTCAAGGCTAAACAATAAAATGCCGCTGCGTAGCCAACCACCACACCAACAGATGGCCAAATGCGCGTGAAACCTTCTGTGCTCTTTAGCATGGAGCTTGCAAAAACCTCTGCTACAATGGCGATCAATAAAAAACTAAAAACCATCATTCTTGAAAATCCTTTCTAGTTCACTTCTATCTGTCATCTTCTTCCTCAACATACTCCAATAGATTGCGCTTTACCAATCGTATTACCTTACCCGTTTTTAAATTAGAGAGATTGACCATCACCTAGCTGCATTTTACGATCCGCTTGCATACAATCTAAGCGAATCATTATGGTCATGTTCTCACTTCCTAAGCTGTTAGGCAAAATAGGTATGGAATGCATTAGCTATCAAGCTCAACACGATCACACAGTATCTAATTCTTGCTATTTTTTTACTATTAGCTAACGAAAATAGGATACCTTTTGTAAATTAGACAATAATCAATAAGACAATAGCTATGTATATTGTAGCAGTAAATAAAAGGGTCATGACATCTTTTTTGCATAATGCATATCCTTGCCTACCTAATCGGACAACAGCATTTCCAACCCTTTAAAATGAATAGAAGCCGCCATACTCCCCTTGGCTACTAATTGTTCTGATACCTTCATTGTTCCTACCAAAAGAATCGCAAGCATCGTCAAGCCAAAAATCAGCATCCCCTTTCCTTCCTTTTTTATCCCTATCAATAATTATCGATAAAAATAAAACCCTCTAATGCTAGAGGGCCTGGCTTTTATTTTAATAATCCTGTCTCTACTAAAAATGCTTTTGCTACGTCTGCTGCGAGCTTTCCTTCCACATTTACTTGATAATTCATTTCTCGCATTTCATCGTCTGTAATGTGGTTTGCTAGTTGATTTAATGCCTTTTCAATCTCTGGATAGTTTGTTAGCGTTTCTTTTCTTAGTAATGGTGCTCCTTGATAGGGTGGAAACAATGCTTGATCGTCCTCCAATACATGTAGCTTGTATTGACGAATTTCACTATCCGTTGAATAGGCATCCAGTAAATTGATATCGCCCGATTGTATCGCCTGATAGCGAAGCTTTGGCTCCATCGTTGCAAGTGTTGGAAACACAATCCCATAACGTTTTTGAATGCCAACATAGCCATCTTCACGGTCATTAAATTCTAATGTAAAGCCTGCCTTCACCTTCTGCTCTATCGCTTGCAGATCAGAAATTTTTTGCAATTGATACGTCTCCGCCAAATCCTGTGATACGGCCAATGCATACGTATTGTTATAGTTCATGGGGCTTAGCATGACCATATCAAATTGCGCCAGCATGCCATCTTTTGCCTGATGGTAGACATCGGCTTGGTTATGATTGATCGCTTCCTCTTTTAAAAATTCCGTAATAGCTGTGCCCGTAAATTCAGGGTAAATATCAATACTCCCCGATTTTAACGCATTGAATACAAACGAGGTTTTACCAAGCCCTGGCTTTAGCTGCACAGTTAAGTCCGTTTCCTGTTCAATCAATAATTTATACATATTGATGAGTATCTCAGGTTCAGAGCCTAGCTTTCCTGCTATCACGATTTCATCTTGTGGTTTATTACTAAATAGCGGGAAGAAAATAATGATGAATGCCGTCAAACTAACGAGACTCAATGTAGTCAATGTTTTTTTAAAGGACAGGGATTCTAATTTTTTGAGCAACACATCAAAAATCAATGCTAACATGGCTGCCGGTATAGCTCCTATTAAAATGAGGGCTGTATTATTACGGTCAATTCCAAGTAAAATGATGTCTCCTAATCCCCCAGCTCCAATTAAAGCAGCTAATGTGGCGGTCCCCACAATTAACACCATCGCTGTTCGAATACCTGCCATCATGACAGGCATGGCCAGTGGTAATTCTACTTTCAATAAACGCTTCGGTCTATTCATCCCCATGGCTAATGCCGCTTCCTTTAATGATGGATCGACTTCATTAATGCCCGTATAGGTGTTTCGCAAAATAGGCAATAGCGCATAGACGACTAACGCAATAATGGCGGGAACTTTCCCAATACCAAATAGAGGTATTAATAAGCCCAGTAAAGCTAAAGAAGGAATCGTTTGCAAAACGGCACTGATGCCGATGATACTTTCAGCTATTTTCTTTTTATTGGTTAAATAGATACCTAGAGGAATGGCAATGAGAACAGCAAAAAATAAAGCGATGAAGGATAGTTGGATATGTTCTAGCAATGCCGCTAGCAGTTGTGCCTTCCGTTCTTGAAACATCTCCATCACATTAGTCATGCGCAAGACCTCTTTCCTTTGAATCCTTTGCTAAATAGTGCAGCATAGAGGCTCTTGTCACCATACCGATGAGCTTGCCATCCTCCTCGACACCTAATAAGTCATGCTGGGCTAGCTTGTCAAAAATTGTCGCAAGCGAAGCATCCACAAGTATCGTATCCTGGAACTCGCTTGTTGTCATGATTGGTTGCATGATGGCATGGATAGTAAACGCATGCTCTACCTGATGCTTGCTACCAATAAACTGTTGTACAAAGTCATTGGCAGGATTTTGTATCAATTCTTGTGGCGTACCTATTTGGACAATTTCGCCATCTTTCATAATACAGAGGCGATCCCCTAACTTCAGTGCCTCCTGCATATCATGTGAGACAAATACAATGGTTTTCCTTATCGTACGTTGCATCTCCAGTAAATCATCCTGGAGTTTTGTACGACTGATGGGGTCTAAGGCACTGAACGGCTCATCCATTAAGATAATCGATGGGTCAGCCGCTAAGGCACGAATAACGCCCACTCTTTGTTGTTCGCCACCTGATAACTCCTGTGGCTTACGCTGGCGATATTTTTCTGGTTCAAGCCCAACCATCTCCAGCAGTTCCTCCACACGCTTTTGAATTTTTGTTTTATGCCAATGTTTCAATTCTGGCACAATCGCAATATTTTCTTCAATCGTCATATGTGGAAACAGGGCGATCTGCTGTAATACATAACCGATACTCCAACGTAACTCATGGATATTATAGTCACTGATTCTTTTACCATTGATCCAAATCGTTCCTTCTGTTAATGGAATTAATCGATTAATCATCTTCAATAAAGTAGTTTTGCCACATCCACTAGGGCCGATAATGACAAAAAATTCACCCTTTTTAATTTCGACATTTAGAGCTTTGACAGCTGTATAATCGTTATCATATTTTTTTGAGACATTGTCAAATGTAATCATCTGTCATCTCCTTTTAAATTTGCGAATGAAATGAGAATAAGTTCACTTCTATATTTCACCAACAACAGTTCTTTCAAACATGTGCAGGTAGGTTTGGCTATTTCATTCTAAATACTTCGCCTTTTGGCACAAACGGTAGCTTGGCCCCTTTTGGCAATACGAAGGCGTGCTCTCTTTTTATGGTTAAACGATCACATTGACCATCCGTAATAATAAGGATAGGACCATCCTTTGGAAAATCCTGCGCTTCTTCTAGTAAACGGACACCAGGCTGTAGCACGGTGCCTCCTCTGCCTCTTACTTTCACTTTAGACAATAGCTCTTCAGGTGCTAGATAGCCTGCATCATAGGCAACGGCATCACAAAATATCACTCGTACAAGGGGAACATCTCTGGCAATACTATAGCTCGCGATTGTGCCGAGTGCTTTTCCTAGTAAGAGACGATCCATAGAGCCTGAGGTATCAATAAGGACTGCGAAAGTACGCCCATCTTCCTCTCCGCTTTGATGAACCCATCTTGGTCTAGCTATATCAGGTGTCGATGCTTGCCTTCTACTTGGACGGGCATATGTTCTCACTTTCTCTATCGGCTGAAACATGCGATCAAACCATTTGGCTAAGGCCACATCCCAAGCAATAGGTGGCTGTGCTAGACTACGAATTTCCTCAATGAGTCCTTGTGGTAAGTATCCTCTCTCCTGTGCCATATGATAGCTTAATCCTTGACTCAATGCTCTTCTATAAAAAGCATCCAAATCCACACCTGCCTTACCTTCCCAAAAGTCTGGTGGATTCGTTTCAATCATATCTACTGTGCCTTGCCCTCGAAAGGTTCTTAATTTGCGATACATCCTGATATCCGTAACAATGCGATCATAAATAGATTCTGCCGAGAGCCCTTTTAAGGCTGGATCATATAGCCCGCCAAATGCTGGCATCTCGCCAATTTTCATATCGATGAGCCAGCCATTGATGACATAATCACAAGCAACATTCCATAGATAGGGATCACGTCCTTGTCTGCGCGTAGCATGGCTTAATCCCGCATGCAGCAGTTCGTGTGCCATTAAAAAGCGCATTTCCTCATCGGTCATGCCTACAGCCGTATTCAAATAAATCTCCTTCGTTTCCACTGCGATGGCGGCAACCGAGATATCCATTCTTGTACAAACAAGTGGGTCTTCAATTATGGTAAAATCCGCAGCTAAAGCACCAAATAAGGGATATGAGCTCATAAACCAAGCCTTTGCGCGTTGTGCTTGTGTTACCCTCGTTGTTCCTCCAAATGTGGTTTCTACCCCACCTGCTACACGAATGGCGCTTTGCACTGCTTTCGATAAACCTTCTGCAAATAACGCAGCGTAATTGCTAACGCCTCTATAAAGAACATTCGTTTTATTTTGTGAAATAATAAAGTCCACTTGTCCTGGCATTGTACTATAGCCTTTCAAATCGTCTGGCACACCTTCGCGTAAAAATCTGTCATACAATTTTTCCTCCGAGCTAAAAGCTTCAAAAAGCGGATTACTCATTTCTTTAGGTGCTTGACCAAATTTTAGCTCTGCTAAAAACTTTGTAATATAGCAGTCACAGGCGATATTCCACAGTTCCTGCTGCTCTTTTGGTTGATGATGTAAGCCAAGGTGTAGCAAACAATGCGCTATGACATAGGCCCATTCGTTGGGCTGTCCTTTTTTATCTTGATTAACACAGATGACACCCGCGCTTGTGACGTAAGCCCAATCCTTTTGTGGCATACTTTCATATTGCATGTACACAGCATGACATAACGCCTCGAACAAGGGATGTGTACAAACAATCTCATGCCCACGCGCGATCGCTTTCTCATTTTTCTGCTCCTGCTGTGATGCTTTCTTTTTTTTGGCCATATGTTAACCGTCCTTTTTAGCTACTAAACGTGGTAAATCCCGAATAACCTCCAGCATAAACCAAGCGGGTAAAGCTTCACCCTTTTGCTCTGACACAACCATCTGTGCAATTTCTAAGCTAATGGACGCTAAGTCCTTGATCAAATCTTTGGCACGAAAGGCTAATTGTCGTTGATTCCCCTTCAATGTCGTATGCTCGTTTGGAAGCTCCTTCAGTAACTGCGCACGGAAGGATTGCGCCATGAAATAAAGCAAATCTCTTTCTTCCGGTCGATCTGGCCAACGCAATTCACCATTGATAATTTTGGCTAGATCATATTTACTTTGCACTTGTTTGATAAAGGCTTTAAATTGACTGGCAATATGTGCAGATAGGCAGCTGCTTGCTAATAGATCGATTGTTTGTTCTGGCAAGCTATTGCCGTATGCATACAAGCAATCACTTAGCATATGCCATGAACGTGGTGTAGAGAATGGTTCCTCTGTTTTCGGCGGTTCGCTCCATAAATGGTCGGGACGCATTTGAATATACTCAATCACATAGGGATGTATTTCATGTGCATAGGCCCATTCAAGCCAATCTTTGTGCGATGCCCTTAGCTGAACATGGACCATACGATTGATTAATGCTGAGGACATCGGTTTAACAATCGCATTATCCTGAGCACGATTGCCTGCGCCAATGACAATCGTGCCCTCTGGCAACGTAAACTCTCCAATTCTGCGTTCATGAATGAGACTATAAAAAGCTTTTTGTACTTCCTGTGAGCAAGCATTTAATTCATCTAAAAAAAGGCAATAAGGCTCATTTCGCGCAATCATTTTGGGTGGACAAAAAACACTGTAGCCATCCTTAATTTGCGGAACGCCAATGATATCCTCGGGTGCTAGCTGACTGCCCAATAACGAAACACAGGGCAAGCCTAATTCGCTAGCAAAATTTTCAACAATCGCTGATTTCCCTATGCCAGGCGCTCCCCAAATAAAGACAGGTCGTATCGTCGCTACATTCAGTAGAAAATCGTATAGTTGTTTTTGTGTAACACTAAAAATCGTATTCAATCAAAACTTCCTTTCAACTAATCATTTTAAAGGTTCATAATACCATTTTCTATTAAATTGTGCTTGTCTCTACCAATCTATGAAATTGACTGCCAATTACTCGCTGTGAGAAGATAAAAAAAATAGCAATAGAGAGGTCGTGACGTATGCACAATGTCTATCAATTCATGGCGATTTCCCAACTAGCTGAAAGATTTCCAGCAGACTCTTGGTGGGCAAAGTTTTACAAGGATTTTAGTGAGGATGATCTAGTAGCGTACTATGAGGGCGATTTGACACTTCCCTCTCTTGATTTGGATTGGGGTATGCCTTTTCCACAGCAAGATAAGACCATTCTTATTTTCATCAATGGCCATTTAACCGTTGACAACCTATACAATTTAGAAACAGATGGTGCAATTGGGCTGATGGTGATGGGCAATTTAATGGCTAAAAATATAGCGGTCGGTGGTCAGGAAATCTATGTACATGGAAATCTGACGGTCGAGAATATTTTATGTGGCTCATACAATCATGGAGAAGCTATTGTTAACGGCAATCTTCAAGCAGCAACATTCGTTCAGGATGACGAGTATCGCATCAATGTAAATGGCCAGAGGTCGCTTCAGTGTATCGTAAATATTTGGCACGGAGACGGTATTTTTCAAGAACTCCCCATTCGTATTCAGGACATATTAATCGATGAAGTATTTTTAGACGAGGATGAAGATGAGGATGAGGTCGGCTTTTCATTCGCTTCACTGGTGCAAATTTTTAAAGAAGGACGTTCCGCACTCACTCATTTTACAAGCGTTCCTCAAAGGACGATAGCATCTTCTGTTTATTTCACGCACCATTCGATTAATGCGGAAAACATACTGAAACTGACTACATGTATTTTGATGACACCAGACAAGCCTTCTTTTGATTTGACGGAACAGGATGTTTATTTCATGATCCAGCGCGCACATACCAATGCTGATGGAGACAAACACAATGATAGTGTTTATATGAAGACTTCTCAGTATCACTATTTTATTTGGCTTAATGAGGATCAATCCGTCTCCCTCTTGAGAAAAACACTAGAGGAAGAAGCTGAATGGTGGGATATTACAGAATCATCGCAGGCGCATTTAGTGGATATTCACGATCACTGGCTCATGCTTTTAACGTGCATCAATGTAGCAGAGCTTTACTTGCATACTATCGAGATACAATATGTACGACAAATTTTCCAGCAGTCAGCAATCCAAGAATTAGAAGAAGACCATGATGGTTTCTGGGATGGTTCCAAATGCTATAGTTTCCGTCAAGCCTATCTGGATGAGGATGGTGATAGGATACATGCTCGCATTGAAATTCAGACGCCTGACGAAGCGTATTATTTTTATACACTTGAAAATCAATCCTATGTTTCCCGTTATTATCAGCCTCCTCATTATTATGGTCTTCAAGAGCTATCTTATTTGAACACTAGACAATGGGAAGCCTCCGAGCAATATTTTGAGAGATTCAAACAATTTATGTCCCAAAATTTTAAAGTATAAGTGAGCAATAACGAGGAACTAATTAGCACTGGTAGCGTTCTATTAATGATGAAATCTATTTATTTAGACTGCTCTTTATTTCTTTTAAACTCTCTGTAATAATGAGAGATAGCTAAACTTTTAATAGAAGGGAGGGAGATGTGGTCACGACCAACATCCAGCTACAATGAAATACGTGCTAAACTTTTTTAAAGGACTTATGATTACCATTGTTGTTATTTGTATTTCGTTTTATATGGTAACACAGTTATTGAATACGACTGACAGAGAAGAGCCTGTCGTCATTGATAATGGCCCAAGTGTGGAGGAGTTTATTGGTGAAATCGCCGAAACTGCTCGGGACCTTGGTGCTGATAATGACCTATACGCATCCGTCATGATTGCCCAAGCGATTCTAGAAAGTGAGCATGGTCAAAGTGGACTAGGTTCTGCACCCAATTATAATTTATTTGGCATGAAAGGCAGCTACCAAAATGATTCCGTAACACTCGAAACATCAGAGGATGATGGTTCTGGTAATCTTTCCACAATCATGGCTGCCTTCCGCAAATACCCTTCCTATGAGGCATCCATGCAAGATTATGTAAAGTTAATGCGTAATGGCGTTTCATGGAACAAGGATTTTTACGCGGGCGTTTTCAAAAGCAACACAAAAGTCTATACAGATGCGACGGCGTTTTTAACAGGCTCCTATGCTACTGATTCATCATACAGTGAAAAATTAAATGCACTAATTGCAAAATATGATCTACAACAATATGACACCCCTGTGAAAGATAAGAAAACGATTACGGTGGCTGATGGGGATTCACTTATGAAGATTGCAGAGGTCTATAATGTAAAGGTGACATCAATTAAACAATGGAATCAGCTGCGATCAGATCGCCTTGAAGCAGGCCAACAACTTAATATCTATCATTATTAATCCAAAACCCTCCGTACTCAGCCAACAAACAAGCGTATGGAGGGTTTCTTATAGTGGACGAAACCCTTTCTTTTGTCAAAACGTCTTTATGTAAAAATACGGAAAGGGTAGACATATCATGACGCGCATACAACTGCTCAGTGTTATCACCGTCAACTTAATCCTTTTGCCAGTCATTCAGCTAAGCTATAACCTATTTTTCATTACGACCATAGCTGAAAGTATGTTTCAACTGTTGCTGTTTCCGCTACTTATCCTTTTGCTAAATTTAGCGCTTTGGTGTTGTCGACTCAAAATAGCATCCTCTATCCATTGGATCTTTATCTATGTCGGTCAAGGAACAGCTTTAGCCTGTTATTTTGTGTTGCATTATTGGCAATTAGAGCCCTATCCAGACATGCCCCCAGGTGAAGCAGCCTTTGATTTATGTATGATTACTTTTTTTATCGGTGTGTGGCAGCTAGTAGCGTTACTGCTTGTGAATGTTAGTACATTAGTTATCACCAAAATTGGGATGTCCTTAAAAAAACTGGATCGAATTAAATCTCACTGTTGATTGGACAGACATGTCATGGATTTTTCTCTTATAAAAACTCAAAGAGAAGCCTAAATATTTGGCTTCTCCTGAAAAAAAGTACCTACTGCTACTATCGTCGTAGCTAAATCCTGTCGAAAGAGCGGATGTTTTTCATCTAGACTATTAATGGTCACTTCATTGCCTCCTAGTGATGAGTGGATATAAAGCTGATCGCCCATATATAAAGCAATATGACCAGGGAAATAGATTAAATCACCCTTTTGCATCTGGTCTTGGTCTATTTTGACAATCGGAAAGCCCTCTACTATTTTGGCATCTCGAAAAATATAAACGCCATTGAACAGATAGGCCATTGAACATAAGCCAGAGCAATCAATCCCTAAAGGCGATTTACCACCCCATCGATAGGGTGCTGTTAAATAGCTAAGTGCCGTTTCCACAACGTTTTCTCGAAACTGTGCCTCCGATAATGCCTGAACTGAAATTTTCGGCTGCAGCCATTTTGTCCGAACATACCCTGTTTGTCCCGATACGAGTTGAATGGCCGACCATTCTTCTGGTACATCCTTTAAAGACATGACTTTGACGAACGAGCCCTTTACAAGCGTGAGTCGTTTGGTACTTTGGATACGTGGTTGCTGCAAAACATCTGCAAAGCTTTGACGAATGACATGCTGTGCTTCCCGTTGCCACGTGGAGGCGATTGCTGCATCTAACAGTAAATCTGTCTTCTGACAATAGCCTTCATAGCGATAGGCTGTTTGGACATATACCCAAGCTTCATTCACCTCTTTGACAATATCTACTGTCATCCCATAAAGTACCTCATCGACTAATTCAGAAGCTGCATCTGGCTTGGCCTGTAAATTGGCAACCATTGCTGTCACGATAGCCTTCATCTGTGTCCCTCCTTTCCCTCCACCAACTGCGCATAAACAACCTTTGATAGACGACCGATTAGTTGGCGAGCCTGCTCATTATCCATCACGTTTGTCATAAAAACACCGATACTATAATCGATTGTGCTACTATAAACAATCCCGACATCATGATCGACCGTATCAAGCCCGCCTGTTTTATGTGCCAGCTTCACATCCTCCACAAGATAACGCTTTAAGGAGTCGTGCACACGCTGACGGCTTAAGATATCAATGACCAGTTGACTGTAAGGGGCTGTTAGTAGCTCTTGCCGATAGATACGCGTAAAAAGATGCGCCATATCCCGTGCTGACGTGCGATTGTCTATGCCCTGAGCTAGCCGTTCTACATCCATCATTTTTCGCTGTAACACCGTGTCCTGTAACCCAATATGCCGAAAATAGTCATTCAAAAAGCTCATCCCTACTTCATCAATTAAGACATTCGTAGCTGTATTATCACTCGTAATAACCATCCATACAAGAAGGTCATATAAAGTGCTTTGGGTAAGCCGTTGCTCACTTATCACGCTAAAACCCACCCAATCGTCTGGTGAAATCGGCAGCGTAGTATCAAGTGATAATTTGTTATGCTCTATATATGAGAGCAAGGCTATTAGAATTGGAACTTTTATGACACTGGCACTAGAAAATGCAGTCTCTAGCTGATGACTCGTAAGCAATTGATTGGTTGTGAGATTATGAACAAATAGATGTACGTTGTAAGGGGATTCCTGAACCATTTTTTCAATAATCTGCTCCATATAATACCTACTCAATCACATGGATTCGCTGGTTGTCCGCATCCATTGAGATCGTTCTTCCTAAAGGCAGCGACATCGTTGGTAAGCAATGACCACATGCCATTTCGGCTATAATTGGCTTACCTAGAGGCACTAGTATTTCTTGGAAAATCATGTGTAGTGATAAGCTATGCTCTGGCCTTTGCAGATTTTCAGGCCCACAATTAGTCCATGCTCCTAACAAAATACCTGCCGCGTCATCGAACTTCCCCGCCAGTTTTAATTGTGTCAACATACGATCGACCCGTTGTTGCGTTTCATCGACATCTTCTAAAAACAGAATTTTACCTCTTGTATCAATTTCATAGGGTGTGCCAAGTGACGCTGTAATCAATGTTAAATTACCACCAATTAGCTGACCTGTAGCATTCCCGCTGACAAGTGTTGACATGGGTTGGTTAGAGGGATTTTCTAAGTAGAACGACGTTTTGTCATTGTCCATAATCTGCTGCCTGAAGGATTGCCATGTGTAGTCGTCCATTTCCTGTCTAATAAATTCCGTGGATGGCATCGGGGTATGATACGTAACAAAGCCACATAGCTGTTGAAAGGCTATATGTAAGGCAGTCACATCACTATAGCCTGCAAATACTTTAGGATTTGCTCGAATCAGCTCAAAATCTAATTGTGCTAAAATCTTCGTCGCCCCATAGCCTCCACGTATACAAAAAATGCCGTCAATGGTCGGATCACCAAACATGCGATGGACATCTGCCGCCCGCACATCATCAGCACCTGCTAAATAACCATGCCTTGCGTGACAGGTCTCCCCAACGACCACCTTGAGCCCTAGCTTCTCAATACTCGCAATAGCAGGCTGCAGCTTTTCTGGTGGTGTTGCCCCAGAAGCACTAATAAGACCAATAGTGTCACCTTTTTTCAATGCCTTTGGACGAATCATGTTTTTCCCTCCATTTTCAGTGAAGTACGATAATGCGTTAGTTCCTCTTCATTGGCCAAAATAAAATGACCTTCCTCTACTTCAACAAATGAAGGAGGATTTTCCTCATAACGATGCTGTGACGGATCATACACTTCAACGATTTTCCCTCGTTCCTTATAGGGATTCGGCTCTGGTACTGCAGATAACAGTGCCTTTGTATAAGGATGCAGCGGATGAGTAAATAGCTTTTCTGTGTCTGCCAGCTCAACCATTTTCCCTTTATAAATGACCGCTGTCCGATCGGTAATAAAACGGACAATTGATAAATCATGGGCAATAAATAAATACGTTAAATGATTACGCTGTTGCAGACTAGCTAATAAATTCAATACTTGTGCTCGGATGGACACATCTAGGGCAGAGATAGGCTCATCTGCAATAATAAACTCGGGGTCCATCACTAAAGCACGAGCAATGCCAATACGCTGCCGTTGTCCTCCTGAAAACTCATGAGGAAAGCGGCTAGAGAACTCTGGCAGCATGCCTACATTTAATAAAGCATTGCGAACCTTTTGCTGACGGTCTGCCTCATCCTTATATTTCTTTGAAGAGTATAATCCTTCGGAAATAATATAATCTACTTTTGCTCGCTCATTGAGGGAGGCCATCGGGTCCTGAAAAATCATTTGGATTTTCTGCGTAATTTCTCTATCCCACTCTTTCGAAATTTTGCCCTGTATACTTTTGCCATGATACAAAATTTGTCCTTCTGTCACCTCATTAATGCGCATAATAGCCCGACCAATCGTTGTTTTCCCAGATCCTGATTCACCTACAATGCCAAATGTTTCACCTTTAAAAATATGAAAGCTGACATCATCAATCGCTGTAAATTTATGTTTCCCTTTACCAAATACGACGGATACATTTTGCACTTCTACTAGCACTTCTTTATCGGTCATTAGCATACTGCCTCCCTTCTACAAAAAATGCTTGTAAAGCGGCTGGCGGCTCTACTTTTGGTGCAAGTGGATCTAATAACCATGTGCGCGCATAGTGGGTGTCACTGACCTGAAAAAAAGGTGGACGCTCTACAAAGTCAATTTTTAATGCATATGGATTGCGTGGTGCAAAGGCATCACCCTTTATTTCCTGAAAAAGATTCGGTGGCGTGCCCTTAATTGAATATAATTGTTCCCCCTTTGAGCCAAGCTGAGGTAAGGAGGAAATGAGTGCCCACGTATAAGGATGCTTACTATTAAAGAAAATTTCATGCGTTTCCCCGACCTCAATGACATCACCCGCATACATCACGGCAATACGATCAGCCACCTTTGCGACAACGCCTAAATCATGCGTAATATAGACAATGGATAAGCCATATTTCTGCTGAAGATTCTTTAATAGTTGTAATATCTGAGCTTGAATGGTCACATCTAAAGCGGTTGTTGGTTCATCACAAATTAAAATATTCGGTTTACAGGCAATCGCAATAGCGATGACAATACGTTGGCGCATGCCTCCCGAAAATTCATGTGGGTATTGCTTATAGCGTTTTTTCACATCTGTAATACCTACATCTGTTAGCAACTTTAATGTTTCTTCATAGGCTTCCTTGCCTCTTAAGCCTTGATGCATGACGACACATTCCTCAATTTGCTTCCCAATGGTTTTGAGCGGATTCAACGATGTCATTGGGTCCTGCGTTACCATCGCAATTTCCTTACCTCGAATACGCAACCATTCTTGCTCTGTCGTAAACTGAGTTACATCCTGTGCATTGTAAATGATTCGTCCTTGCTGAATGCTGCCATTTTTATCTAGCAAGCCCATAATGGATTTCATCAGCACCGATTTTCCCGAACCTGATTCACCAACAATGGCTAAGCTTTCTCCCTTGTAAAGGTCGAGTGAAATATCGCGGATAGCTGTTAAGACACGACCCCGTAGCGTAAACTGAATGACTAAATTTTGTATGACTAATATGCGCGATTTTTTCAATGTCACTTATTTCCTCTCCTTACACATGGTTTTTCGGATCTGCTGCATCTGCAAAAGAATTACCAATAATATAGAATGCTATCGTGATGACACTTAACACAATACTTGGGAAAATCAGCTGATAACGTAAATCTGGTGACATCATGAGTACACGCCCTTCATTAATTAAATTTCCTAAGGACGGCTCGCTGATTGGTAGCCCTAAACCGATATATGTTAGAAATACTTCGGCTCCTATCGCAAAGGGAATAGCGAGGCTCATACGCAACATAATCACTGAAATTAAATAAGGTAATAAATTTTTTAAGATAATACGATAATCAGGAGTGCCTAAACATTTTGAGGCTAGGTTGTATTCACGGTCACGTAAAATAACAATTTGATTGCGAATAAATCTCGCCATTTCCACCCATCCCGTTATACACATAGCTATAATGATCGTCGAAATACTTGGGCGTAAAATATAAGACATTAAAATGAGCACAATGGTTGTGGGGATATTATCGACAACATTATATAGCTGCGTTATCGATGCTTCTAATTTTCGTGAAAAGCCCCACAGTGTACCGATTGTAATACCGACTACTGCCTCTACCAAGGCTACGACACAGCCAATAAAGAGAGATGTTCTTGTGCCCGCCCAAATACGAGACCATAAATCCTGACCAATGGAATTCGTGCCAAACCAAAACTCTGCATTGGGGGTAATATTGCGTGCCTGCATCCCTGTTTGTTCATCCAAGTAAATTTCAGTTGGTGATTTTTGCGCTGGTAAATAAGGCTGGAGAATGGTGAAGCTGACAATAATAAACACTCCCACTAATAAAAAAACGGCTAGTCTATTTTTTAAAAAGGATTGCCATGTAGACCGCCAATAAGAGTAATTGGAATAGCCAGTTTCCTCTGCCTGTCTTGCGTCAACTTCAGCAAATTCAAACAATGTTTGACGGGACTTATTCGAAATATTATTGATTTCATCTGTATACATACCCATTAGCGCACACCCCCTCCCTTGCCTAATTTAATGCGTGGATCGACAAGTGCCATGGCAATGTCCCCTAAAATAAGTCCGATGATGCCAAGAGAAGAGAATACTAGCACTAAGCCTTGCACAATCGTATTATCCTGACGCTGAATGGCATCCACGAGTAAGCCCCCCATCCCTGGAATGGAATAGAGCGATTCGATATAAATAGAGCCTGTAATCGTAAATAGAATGGTGGCAGGTAAGTATTGTGCCATTGGAATAAAGGCATTTCGCAGTACATGCTGGAACATCAATGTCCGCTCCTTCACACCCTTCGCCCTTGCTAGCTTAATATAGTCCTTGTTCAGTTCATCTACCATATATCGTCGCATCCACATCGCATAGGAGGCTGTCGGCGCCAACGCCATGGAGGTAAGTGGCAAAATCCAAGTAATCGGCCTGTACGCATCAAACAGCATCGGTAATTGAAAGAGTTCCGTAATATACATTTGAATGACTAAGTAGTAGACTGCTGCAGGGACAGCAACGACAAAGACGATATAGCCTGTCCCTAGCCGATCTAGCCAACGCCCCTTACGATAGGCCATCAAAATCCCTAACGGCACACCAATGAGTAGCGATAAAGCTACTGCCCCCAAACCAAAGAGCAGAGAATACATAATTTTATCCGCAATAATCGTCACAACCGGTACATCCGTACGATAAGTGACCGATTTGCCTAAATCCCCTTGCAACAAATTTTTATAAAAATTTCCTAGCTGAACAAGCAATGGATCACGTAAGCCAAGATTTGTTAAATAAACTTCTTGCTGAGCCGGTGACATTTTATCGGCTGCCGCTCCTAAATATCCTTCCTCCGGCATTAATCGTAATAATGAAAAGACGATCGTGATGATAATAAAAAGGGTGAACACGGATTGTAAGAGACGTTTTCCTATATACTGCAACATGGCGCTATCCTCCTTTATCCAAAAGACTAAAGGAGATGCCGACTATTCTTTCGGTATCTCCTTTTCCTCTACGAAGCCATACTACTTTTCAGCATTCGCTAACGCTTCCGCACGTTCTTGCTCCCACTGCGCGAGCGCCTTTTTAAATTCTTCATTACTCATTGGCTTCTCCAGCACTTGCTGTCCTTTAAATTTCTCTGCCGTTACACCGAATGGCGAATATTGCGCCTCAAATGGATTTAATTTAGACGCCACATAGCCACTCCCCCCTACTGAATAAGGGATCACAAAGGCTTCATCAATTAAAAAGGCCTCTGCCTTTGCAAATAGCTCATAGCGTTTTGCGGCATCAATCGTTTCTTTCGCTTGATCCACAAGGTTTTGGTACGTCGTTTTGCCATTTGCCTCTTTATAGCCTTCTGCTAATTCTGGTTTATTGTAAGTACCGTCCACTGTGAATGGATCTGTATACGTAGAGGGATCTGCAAAGTCAGGACCCCAGTTCGCTTCTAAAAGCGCAAACTTGCCAGGACGACGCACCTCTGATAAGAAGCCTGTCGATGGACCAGCCTCTACAATTATGTCGACATAATCTGTCCCTAGTAATTTTTCAATCTGCTGTTCCACTACTTGAGAACGATTGGCCCAATCTGGACTGCCTGCATTATAGGGCATTAATACTTTTACAGGGAACGTGGCTTTACCTGCTAATGCTGTTTTCGCTTTTTCTTTGTACTCTAGAGCGAGCTCTTTATTGAAGGAATCTTCATTGGAAATGGTCGTAAGTGGCGCTAATTGGGTATAATCCACCCCTTCCACATCGACAAAGTTTTTCGGTGTAATAGTATTGCTCAGCAAATCTGCTGGATTATAAGGCTCAACCGTCAGCATTGCGGACACCCGATCCAGTGCATGGAATAAGGATTTACGGAAATCTTTATTATTGACTGCAACCTTCCAGTTATCTGGCTCATATTGGGCGTCAAATTGTGGATTAAAGTTAAGTGCATAGAAGTAGGTATAGAAGTTATTTTGTGTTTGACGAACCTGGGATTTTTTCTTCTCGTCTTTAAACCATTCATCAATAATAGAGGTTGGAATACTAGCAGAATCAATTTCTCCACGTAAAAACAGCTCTGGTGCCACTGTTGCCGCTTCTTTATTGTATTTATAGCGAATGCGATCAATCAACACCTTGTCTTTATCCCAATACGACTCATTTTTCACAAGAACACGCTCATTTTGCGGTTCAAATTTATCTAAAAGATAAGCGCCATTATAAAGGAAATTTTCACGCGTCGTACCAAAATCCTTCCCTTTCTCGGCAATGAACTTGCCATTCACCGGGAAGAAACAAACATAGTTCAACATAGAAAGGAAATAGGGTGTCGGGGCTTCTAAAGTATATTCTACTGTATGTTCATCTAGCGCCTTTATGCCAACCTCCTTGAAATCAGCCAACTCGCCGTTATAGAAGGCCTCCCCATTTTTTACGACCGTCGCAATCCAAGACGTCGATGATTCATTTTTAGCATCAAGCACATAATGTAAGCCATCCACAAAGTCTTGTGCCACAACATCTGCATAGTCCTTCCCCTCATGTGTGACCCATTTAGCATCATCACGTAGCTTGAACGTCCAAACAGTAGCATCCTCATTAGCAGACCATTCCTTCGCCAATCCTGGCTGAACGACTCCATATTGATCGTATTCTATGAGTCCATCCACCATATTTGCGGCCACCGCAAATTCATTTGTTTCAGACGTCTTTAAATAATTTAACGTTTTAATTTCTCCCGAATACACAACACGATATTCCGATGCCTTTTCACTCGATGATTCATCATTGCAGGCTACACAAAACAATACGACCAGACATATGAACAGCAACCAAGACTTTCTCACAAGCATCCCCCTAATCATCTTTTTATAATGAAAATCCTATTGCAAGGACGGATGCACCTTCAATAGGATCTTTCAAACATAAGCTAGGTCCTTCTAAATCGACCCACTATCGATGAAATGCACAACGATTCCATGCTCGTTGTCACGGTAATGAGATAAATTTGTAGGTTCTATCAAATCAAACATATTGGACAGCGTGTCCCACTGCTTTTTGACTACATCTTTGAGTGGTGGCTTCGCTGGAATGAGCGATTTTGCCTTGTTGTGATCGGGGCAAGCGCTTTACTGAGCAAATTTTTCACTCGGGTGAGCGCCTCTCCTCTTTCTGAGCGAGCTCATCGCTTCGATGAGCGCTTTGTAAGGCTTTTCCTGGATGAGCACTCTATTCCTATTTTGGAACGAAGCTATCACTATTGATCATTCATTGATAAAGCAAGCTCAGTAGCATTATGTTAAAAATTGTAAAATACGAAGCACCTCATAAAAATCATCGGTGATAAACTCTACGGTATTATGTGGTTTGAATGTGGCATTTGGATAGAAAGAATTGCGATAAGCTCGTGTATGGTCTCGATAAATAATCTCCACCACAAAGCGTTCTGGTAACGCTACCTGCAAATCAGCACGTGGCACTTTCATTGCAGACTCTACCAGACGTTTGGTTTCCATAATGGTTAGCTGTGGGCTGACACTAATCGTTGCATTTCCGATGCCTTCCTTTGTGGCAAATGTAATCATATGTTCATTCAAGGCCTGTATTTCCTCTGTTAGCCCCACATCCCCACTAACGAAGGATACAGGAACATCATGTAAAGCCGCCGCATACGTATTGATTAAAAATTCGCTTGCATAATGACCATTAATTTTGACGTCGGCATATGTGCAAAGTGTATGGGCAAGTGGGTTGCGCTCACTTCCTCCTTTACTGTGATAGCCAATAAAAATGGCACGGTCAAAGCTTTGATCGAGACCTGCCACCATACACATTGGATCGTATGTCCAGCCACGGATGACTTTACAATTGATTGGTAAATTGGAAATGTCGAGATTGCGAGCAGAATCGTGGGCATCCTTTAATAAAATTTCTGTGGCGCCTCCTGCTATCGCTCCTTCAATGGCTGCTTCTACTTCTCGTGTCATTTGTCTTTGGAAAAACAGATAGTCCGGTGCGTTTAACTCGGTCTCACTCCATGATGTTGTACCTGTAATCCCTTCAATATCTGCGCTAATATAAACCTTCATAGAAATCGCAACTCCTTTACATTATGATTTTGTATTGTTGCGTGTACTGCTCCATAATGGGCTACCTGTGCTTGCACACGTCTTGCCCATGCCACATTGTGATAATCGTAATGCCACCATTCCTCTGCATAATTCGTGAATCCAGCAAGTGACAAGCAGTTGTACAGCAGACGCCGATGCTGACAGGCTAGCGGATTTTCCTTCAAGTGCTGTTCAAAATAACGTGTCGCAGATTTTTCATGCATTTCGTCAAAAGCTGTACCAAGATCCAACGCTTTACCGTGGACATCAGCCAGCGTGACATCAATTGCACCACCTGTTAAATGTGGGGCTAAATGGGCGGATTCTTCACTTGGCAAAGCTACATATTTTTTCGTAGCCTGCACAAGCTCCTGTGGTGTTGCCTGTGGCATTTGTTGCGCTAATTGCTTTGAAAAATGGGTAAACAAATATTGCTGTACTTGAAACGGACGATACCCATCATAAAGTAAGAGACTATATTCCTGTGGTAATAACGTTAACGCCTGCTGCAAACGCTTATAGACCCCTTCTCGCACATAAATAACTTGCAAACTATCAGGAATCTGTTGCTGATAGTAGATAGGCTCCATGAATAGTCTCGGATGTGTAGCTGTGACCCGGATAAGCGGCTCACCGTTTTCACGAACAAACGGAGATAGAGGTGGATTCCTATTTACAGCTGCCGCTATTGGTTGAAATAGGTTGATGATATTGGCACACCTCCTTAATTTTTAGATAATTCAGTTTTTTAAAATGAATGTTATCATATCTCTCTAGCATTGACTAGATAAAAAAGGAATAATTACAATATAATAGTTTTTCTCCTATAATGATTCATATTCCAGCAAAACACTGTCGAAAAATCACTTTTGTCCTCTAGTTAAGGATTTTATTCATCACATTGCTCGCTCATGCTAACGAAGTACAAAAAAAGCTATCGAAACATGGATGATGTCTCAATAGCTTTAATCGTTATGCCTTATGAAAAGCGTAAGCTTCCACTGTATGGCCATTGCGTCCCGTTGTAGTCTGGGCCTGAGATAATGAATTAAGTATCGCTTCCTCTGTCGCTTCAGCTGCGGCGACAAACAACTGATTCATGACGGGATGATCCTCACGTAGCTGTGTTCTTGTTTCCATCAGCTGATCTGTCGTATGAGGAATACTGTGTGCCGTTGTAAAACCAATGACTACGTCTCCACTACCATGTGAAAAGTGACTACCTGTCCGACCGAGACCGATACCACAGCGTTTAATGACACGCAGCAATTGGCGGCTACTCAACGGGGCATCCGTTGCAAGAATAATAAGTATTGAACCATCTGTAGGAGATAATGTTGATTGGCTTTGCCTATTGGAAGCGTTGTAACGCTCGGCTAAAAAATCAGTGCTTTGACCAAAATTACTGAGAACTAGACAACCTACTGTATAGCTAATTTCCTGTTGTTCAACTTTAACAAGGCGAGAAGACGAACCAATCCCCCCTTTATAGCCAAAACACATCATACCTTTCCCTGCTCCAACGGCTCCTTCCTGTACTATATCCGTAGAGGCTTGACGAATGGCTACTATTGCATGTTCTGGTGTCACGGGACACGCTCGAATCGAATTTAAATAACTATCATTACATTCGCCTACAACAAGATTAATCGTTCCTGTTATGAGCCCAATATCTTCATTCAAGTCCAACATATAGCTTAGTGTTCCTTGTGTAACGGCTGGCACGCCAAAGGTATTCGTTAACATAATAGGTGATTCGATCACACCAAGCTCATTGACTTGCACAAGTCCCGTTGTTTTTCCGAAACCATTTAACACATAGCTTGCCGCCGTTACCTTTTGCTGAAATAAATTACCACCATGCGGTAAAATGGCTGTGACTCCTGTACACGCATAAGCACCGTCCTGATCTAATGGCTCATCCAATGTGACATGTCCCACCTGAACTCCCGCTACATCGGTCATACAGTTTTTTGGTCCAACTGGTAACTTGCCAATCTTGATGCCCATTTGTCGTACCTTGCCTGGCATATTACAACTCCTCCTGAATCGCCATGGACACCGCAGTGTGTGCATGAATGGCTGCTGTATCAAACACTGGCACACTAATATCCTCCTGCTGAATCAATAAACCAATCTCCGTACAGCCTAAAATCACTCCTTGTGCCCCCGCTTGCACAAGCTCCTCAACAACTTGGATATAGTACGTTTTGGCGTCTTGCTTAATGATACCTAAACACAGTTCTTCATAAATAATGCGATTTACTTCCATTCGTTCGTGGCTGTCTGGCACAATAACCTCAATACCGAAACCCTCCACTCTTGCTTTATAAAACGCCTGCTCCATCGTATACTTCGTGCCAAGAAGGGCTATTTTCTGTAGACCTGCTTCTTTAATTTGTCTAGCTGTTGCATCCGCAATATGTAAAATCGGGATGGTAATCGCTGCCTCTATAATATCAATGACCTTATGCATCGTATTCGTACAAATAATAACGAAATCTGCACCTGCACGCTCAAGTGATTGCGCTGCTTGTGCCAGAACATTCCCCGCTTTGTCCCACTCTCCTTTCGCTTGAAAATGCTCAATTTGTTGGAAATCCACACTATATAAAATACATTTGGCAGAATGTAAGCCTCCTAGTCGCTGTTTGACCTGCTCATTCATGAGCCTGTAATAGGCAGCGGAGGATTCCCAGCTCATCCCACCAATTAAGCCGATTGTTTTCATCAACATCACACTCCTTTTCTATTATTATACGCATAACTCGCAATAAAATAAGAGAATTTTCCAAATTCAATGCTTTATCTCCCTATCGAATATGACAGAAAAATAGTATTTAAAGCAACTCTATCCATTTAAATATTTTAAAACCACAAAATATTATGATTATTTCCATTATTTTAGAAATGTTGATTTATTATAAAAAAACAGTGTAGACTAAAGCGTATTGTGAAAGGAGGACAACTTATGGAATGGATTTCAAGTATTGTAAATAGTGGAAATAATGTTTTATGGACATATATCCTAATTATCTTACTGATCGTAGCAGGACTATATTTTTCATTTGGTACGAAGTTTGTACAAATTCGTCTGTTTCCTGAAATGTTTCGTTTAATTGTAGAAAAAAGAGAGGGCGAATCAGGTGTATCACCGTTCCAAGCTTTTACTATTAGTGCTGCTTCACGTGTCGGCACAGGGAATATTACAGGTGTTGCCTTAGCCATTGGTGTAGGAGGACCAGGTGCTGTTTTTTGGATGTGGATCATCGCTATTTTAGGGATGGCTACTGCCTTTATTGAAAGTACCTTAGCACAGGTTTATAAAGTGAAGGATGGTAATACATTCCGGGGTGGACCTGCCTACTACATGGAAAAAGCGTTAGGTCAACGAAAGCTAGGAATTATTTTTAGTATTTTATTAACATTTAGCTTTGGGTTTATTTTTAATGCTGTACAGTCCAATACAATTGCCACGTCAGTTGGAGAAGCATTTGATATCAAACCAGCGATCATTGGGATAATACTTGTCGCCTTAACAGCCTTAATTATTTTTGGCGGTGTTCATAGAATTGTGAAGGTGACGCAAATTCTTGTACCTGTCATGGCGATTTTCTATTTACTTGTAGCCCTTTTCGTTGTAGTGACAAATTTCTCGGAAATCCCGCATGTTTTTAACTTAATTTTCACGCATGCATTTGGCCTACAGGAAGCTGCTGGTGGTGCAATTGGGGCGGCTATTATGCAAGGTGTCCGTCGTGGTTTATTTTCCAACGAGGCTGGTATGGGGAGTGTACCTAATGCGGCGGCAACTGCCAATACCTCACACCCTGCCAAACAAGGGCTGGTACAAAGCTTAGGTGTCTTTTTTGATACGATCATGATTTGTACAGCGACTGCCTTTATCATTATTTTAGCTGGCTTATATGATAAAGGCGAAAGTGACGGCATTATCTTGACGCAAAATTCTTTAGCTGTCCAAGTTGGGGACTGGGCTCCTTACTTTATTGCTATCGCCATCATCTTCTTTGCCTTCAGTTCGATCATTGGAAACTATTATTATGGTGAATCCAATATTGAGTTTATGGATGCGCATAAAGGTTGGATGTTTAGCTATCGTATAT
The DNA here is from genome assembly GCF_038630755.1 of Lysinibacillus sp. FSL K6-1151. Lineage (NCBI taxonomy): Bacteria > Bacillati > Bacillota > Bacilli > Caryophanales > Bacillaceae > Lysinibacillus > Lysinibacillus sp. FSL K6-1151. Next base: position 1,811,661 of record NZ_CP152040.1, on the reverse strand, counting down.
TAGTGTTAGCTATGGTCATGTTTGGCTCTGTAGCTCAGGTACAGCTTGTATGGAATTTAGCTGACCTATTTATGGGTCTAATGGCGCTCATCAATATAGCCATTATTATTATTCTCGGTAAAATTGCCTTCCTTGTATTAGACGACTTTACACAGCAACGTAAAGCTGGTAAAAATCCTGTCTTTTATGCAAAATCAATTCCAACCTTAAAAAATACAGACTGTTGGGAAGAAGATCGATAAACAGCTAACGCCACTCCTTTTGATAGGAGTGGCGTTTCATAGTGTTGAAAAACAAAACCATCCATAGAATTTATGTGAAAGGTGAAAAAGGATTTCCGTTGCAGGCTACTTGCTTTCCTGTGGGCGAGCGCCGAGCCGCTTCCTCCGCTACCGCTCCGTGCAGGGGCTCGCCTGTCTCGCTATTCCCACGGGAGTCAAGTAGCCTTCCACTCCAATCCATAAAATAAAAATGTTCACTTTTTAGCAAAAAAGTGAACATACTCACTACTCTTTTATGGAGGAGTGTTGTCACACATCACTTCTCCACATTGAAAGTAAGAAGCTATCCTCTCTTATACTATAAATAATGGGCTATTTTGTTCAGGAAAAGACACTTTGGCAGAATGGTTGATTGGAGTGGAGCCAGTGTCACTCCTAGGGGATTTAGCGTCACAGAGGAGACCCTGGAGCGAACGCAGTGAGTGAAGCGGCTCATCGGACGCCCCCTGGAAAGGACGCTGGCGGAACGGAAATCAACCCCTCGCCTTACAAAATTGCTTATTATGCCGTTGACATTACCTTTTTTCAACAACATGAAACGCCACTCCTTTTGATAGGAGTGGCGTTTGTGCTTTAATATTTAAATTGACTAATCAGTTGCTTTAATTCATCCGCCATATGTGCGAGTGCTTGTGCCGAGGCATTGATTTCTTCCATTGAGGCTAATTGTTCCTCTGTTGATGCCGCTACATCCTCGGATGCAGAAGCATTGCCTTTTGCAGAGAATGCCAAATCTTCTGTTACGGCTGCCACCTCTTGAACACCTGCTGACATTTGCTCAGAGGCTGAAGAGACTTCCTCCATTTTAGGTGTAATTTCATTCATGCTTGCCATGATGACTTGGAATTTTGCAATGGCTTCATCCGAAATATGCAGACCACTTTGCACATCCTCCGTTACCTTCGCCATAATACTGACAGATTGCTCCGTCTCTTGCTGAATACCTCGAATAAGCTCAAATATTTGTTTGGCCGATTCTTGTGATTGTTCTGCTAGCTTGCGAACCTCATCTGCCACAACGGCAAAGCCTTTCCCATGCTCACCTGCTCTTGCCGCCTCAATAGCTGCATTTAATGCAAGTAAGTTCGTTTGATCGGCAATGCTCGTAATGACATCTAAGATGGACGTAATTTGCTGAGATCGTTCATGCAAGGTTTGGATTTTCGCATTGGAATCTGCTACAGATAAATGAATGGATTGCATTTGATCCTTCGTATTCTGCACAGCTTGTCCACCCTCATCTGCTTGTGATGTTGCATGCTGCGAAAGGTCTGTCACAGCAGAGGATATTTCGGCAATATGCAAAATAGCTGTTGAAAGCTCATGCAGTGATTCTGCATTTTTATTGGCACTGATCGTTTGCGAATCAGCACTTGAGGCAACATCCTGAATAGAAATCGCCACTTTTTCCGTTGCAATGCTTGTTTGATTCGCGTTGGCTGTTAGCTCCTCTGCTGACGAAGCCACTTCCTCTGCATTTTGCTCAATTTTTTGAATAAGTGTCCGTAAGCTTTCTTGCATATCATTAAAGGCTTGTCCTAATTGACCAATCTCATCCTTCGACGTAACCGTCACCGTTTCTGTCAAATCGCCTTTACTGATCGTCACAGCACTATCCTTTAAAGCTTTAATTGGCTTTAACACAGCCCTCATAACAAAATAAAAGACAATCGTACTAATAACAATAGCCGCAATCAGCACTAAAATCGTATGGTATAAAATTTTAGATGCCGATTCATCAATTTCTTTGGCAAAAATGGTCCCTGTGATTTTCCAATCAGTCAGTTCATTTGTTGTATAGAACAGGATTCGGTTATCACCGTCAAAGACATATTTATAGGTACCAGAAGGATTTTCGTACATTTGATCGAGGAAGCTTTCTTTTAGTTTTCCTCCAGCTTCAAGCGTAGGGTGTGAGATAACCATATTTTCTTCACCAAAAATAGAAGGATAACCATTTTTCCCGATTCGAATGGAATCTGCAATTTTTTGAAGGTCTGTCAGTTTAATATCAATAGCCACAACCCCAGCATGATCCTTAATCTGTTTGGCAACCGTCACAACCATATCGCCAGTTCCTGCATCTTTATAAGGATTTGTGATTAACGTTTCTCCTTTGAGGGCTGTTGCCTCTTTATACCAATCTCGATCTAGTGGATTATAGTCTGCATCATTTAATTTTGGCTCTTGTGTAAAGGAGCCATCGTTCATGCCAATATAAATACTTAGCACATCTGGATTTAGCTCTACATACTGATGCAAATTCGTCTCAATAGAGGCTTGGGATTGCTGATATTTTCCTGCATCTAATTCACTGCTAAATACATTGATATCATCCATTTTTTCGCTAATGGTTTTATCAATAAGCTTATTTAAAATGCCCACACTTTCATTGGCACTAAATAATATTTCTTCTTCTATTGAGTCTTTTGCAGATAAATAAGATAAACTCCCAACAGAAATGACAGGAATTAGTAATACTAGCGCAAATAAAGTATAAAGCTTGCCCTTAAAACTGCTAAATAGTTTCTTCATATATCAATCTCCTTTTGATTCTTGTCGTGAAAAAATAGCAAGCTATTTTCCACAGTATTTCCCTCTCTTTATCTGCTTCACATTTCTCCCAAAGCTTTTATCGGATGAAATATTATTTTTCAAACATATTTTTGAATTTCTTATTATTCAGGCTTTGCAGACAACTAGAAAACCCCTGTAAATATACAGAGGTAGTGTTTCCTTAGTATTTAAATGACTGTATAGACTCTTGCAAATCTATCGCCATTTTCGCTAGATGTGTAGAGGAGGCTGCTACCTCCTCCATTGCTGCATTTTGTTCTTCTGAAGAGGCTGCAACACTTTGTACATGGCGACTCGATTTCATTGAGACTTCACTAATATAATCAATTTCTTTGACTAACTTTTCTACATCCTGATGAATAGTCCGAATGGCTGTTGTCACTATCTCAGTTTGTGCTTGTACATCATTAATGGCATCATCAATCTGTATAAAATTATCTCTTGCCACATTGACCTTTTCACGTCCTACATGGACCGAATCATTGCTATTGACCATATCCTCTTCAATGACTCTCGTGCTATCGGTAATTTGTGCCACTACTTTTTCAATGTCCCCTGCTGCAAGATTGGACTCATCTGCTAGCTTACGTACTTCCTCTGCAACAACCGCAAAGCCTTTGCCATGTTCGCCGCTTCTTGCCGCTTCAATCGAGGCATTGATTGCCAGTAAATTGGTTTGTGTCGCAATACTTTTAATGACATTCACGGCTTTTACAATCGCCGCTGTATTGTCATCTAAATCTTGCACACGGGTATTTAACTCGCTTGTATTGGCAGAAATTTCATTCATTTGTTCCGTCACATCATGCACAGAAGAACGCCCTATACTCGCCATATTTTTCGTTTCGACGGTTGCATGATTCACGTTATGGATACTTGTAGAAATATCATTCATTTTCTTTAAAATATGAGCTGATAAATTCCGTACATCGCTTGTTAAAGTGTCCTGCTGGTCAATTCCTTGTGCAATATCGTGAATAGATTCCGTCACCACTTCTGTCGCCTGTGTAACCTCCATGCTACTAGCCGTCAGTTGTTCTGATGTGGCTGCAACTTGTTCGGAGGAGTTGCCTACTTGTTTCATCATCAGTCGAAGCTTTTGTGACATACTATTAAAGGACTCGGCCAAATGGGCGAATTCATCCTTGGTTTTAAATTGTAAATGCGTGTGCAAATTCCCTTCAGAGAATTTATCCATTTCTATTACTGTTTGCTGAATGTTTTTAGCGATTCGTCTCCCAAATACTGTGGCAATGATGATACTAACAATCAAAGAAATAACGGCTAGTATTGTAATTTCTACCCCGCTTCTTTCCCCTTCTTGCTTGGTTGCTTCAATATGAGCTTGCATCTCTTCCTGTTGAGCCGTTGCCATCGTCTTGCCAAAGACAACTAACTTCAGAGAACCTTCACCTAAAATTGGCAATGCTTGCTGTTGGGCTTGTTGATGATCTCCTCGTTGATAAAGTGGCACTATCTGCCCATCTATCGCCTTTTCCCAATCGGCTAGTTGCTGTAAAAACTGCTCAAACTCTTCATTGCTATCGCCTTTTTCTTGGAGACGATTAATCGACATATGTAAGGTCTCGCGGATTTCATGGTGGTTGTTAAGCATTTCTTCCTTGCCATATAATATATACCCACGAATAGCTGCATTTGCTCGAACTGTTTGGAACGAGATATCTTGATATAAATGAATAAATTCTGTCTTGTCTTCAATTTCTGCTAGAGTCTGATTATTATGATTCAAGTAGTATAATGCAATACCTGAAATAAGCAGTAGGAAGACGAGTACAATGCCAAAAGCAATTTGTAGTTTTCGTTCCACAGTTAGTCTCATATGATTCCCTCAATTCTACTATAATCATATTGAGTATAGCCTACCTAAACCTATTAACCTATATAATATGTATCTATCCTCATAAATTATCACTAAAATTTAACAAAAATAAGAACTCCACGCTCAATCTATTGACAATAATATCCACTATATCGCTAGTTTAAATAGGTAGAAAGCATTTGGAAACCGTAGAGGTAAACCCAAAAGAGAGGGAGCAACAGAACTATTTTAAGAAAAAGCCCTCTTTTTTCAACATATTCTCGAATACCTGAAGTAAGCATAATAGCACTTAGTAACAATAAGCTATGCTGAGCCCCATAGATCTGCAAAGAAAATGTAATAACGAATGGCAAGGCGGCTGGAAAAATAAAATCTGCTAACGGTCTCTTGCTCTTCGCTTTGTTTAAATATATGGGAGGAGCCGTTTCTTTTTCTATCGATTTAGCCCCTGTAAGTTTCTTTGCTAGCATAAAGGCTAGACTGAAAAATATAATTGTATACACAATAAATAATAGAAACGGCATTCTACTTTCTTCATTCAACAAATGAAAATAATCCACCATATCTTGTGCCTTTAGTTCATAATACTGCATCGTTTTCTGATCCATTAGGAATAATCGTTCATCCTTGCTAATCACCTTCACGGCCATTTCCTTGCCATTATAAAGACGTATATATAAGTCGCTTACCGTAGTAGCATTAGCTGGTCGACTAACCGGATTTTTTGGGGACTGTAATGCTTGTTGGAGATGTTCCTTGTCTTTCACCTCATAACGGTTGATGTAGAACACTTGCTTTAATGGATACAAATATTGCTCCTTGCTATCACTTCCAGACAAATACCAAGCCTCTTGAATTGTTTGAAATTCACTATGATGCAGGGATACTAGCTCCTCTCGCTGCCTTTCATTGTAACTGAAAAGTAGAAGTGTACTTATACTAAGAATAATGCCTAGTAACAGTGTATAAATATGGCCTCCCTTGTGCATCCCTACGCCTCCTTTACAGACTTTTATATATAGTAATTATTGTAATATACGGTTTACACTCCCAATAAGTTTCATCTATACTAATAATAGAGGTGAAGCAAATATGAGTAAACCAGCATTATACGTACATTTAGTCATTGGACCTGATTGTGATTTCGAATCCATGGCCATCAGAGCGGCACTAGAATCCTTTGATGCACGGGTGACAATTCATTTAATCGGAAGACCAAATGATTTGATTGATGTCTTGTCTGGAGAGGATCTGCCAAGCAAAATGGACTATCTTATTTTAAACTTCCACGGTAATGAGGGACGCTTTTGTTTACCCGAGTTAGGCGAAGATGTATATGAAGACAATGAACCTAAAAGTATCTACTTTGAACGACAGGATGTCCTATCCTATTGTCAGCTACAGGATGTCAAGGTGATAGCAGCTGGCTGTACATTAGGCTGGCAACAGCTAGCGACAGCCTTTTTAGAAAGTGGCTGTCACTCCTATTTAGCACCCGATGATTATATAGAAGGTAACGCAAATCTCATGTTTCTTATTCGCTTTTTCTATGAGATCATCACGAATCAAAGAAATCAGCAGGAAGCATTCGAACTCGCCCAAGCTATTGATGCAGAAACGACCATGTACAAGCTATATTTAACATAAAAAGATCGTAGCACATGTTATTGGCTACGATCTTTCTTTAGTTAACGTTGCTGTTTATCTAGCATGGATTCTGTAAAAGCCTGTGACTGTCCTTTTGGAATACTAAGCGTTTGCCAAGCAGAGCCCTTAACTTGTTTCGCAATATAAATAATTTGACCGACATGCTGTGCATAATGCGCCATCTGTCTTTCAATGGCATCAATGACTGCTAGCTGCTCTCCTCTAATTGTGACATATCGCTGCAAATCAGATTCTGTTAAACTCGCTAAGGCGTCTAAAAACACTTGCCAACCCTTTTCCCAAGCTACGAGCATGGCCTCTTTCGTGTGAAGACTATCCATAAACTCATCATCTCGATTACGCGTAGACTTCTCACCATCCGTCGTTAAAAAATCTGTCCAGCGTGAAATCATATTGCCACTAACATGCTTCACAATAACTGCGATACTATTGGATTCCTCATTATACGCCCAATGTAACTGTGCCTCTTCTAATTGGGCAAGCGCCTTATCCCCTTGCTCTTTCACATTGTTAAATCTTTTTTGAACAACTTGTAAATAAGTGTGTGCGATTGTCATGATTGTACCCATCCCCTCTTTTCTATCATTCTATAATAGTTCAAAGGGATTGTCTCATCTGTGCTTTACTAATCGCCAAGAATAAACGCTCTTACAATGGTCGCCATTTTTTCTTGGACTTCTTGTGGGTCGCCATCTAATTGATAACCAATATGATAGACATAGCCGTTATAGTACGTATAAAATTCATTGGCATTTGTAGTCATTTGAAAGATCCGCTTATCTGTTTCATCGTAATTATAGTAAATGTAAACAAAACCTCGATCTGGTGTCATCTCCCGATAATATAAAGGATTCATAAAATTTAAACCTACATTTGAAACTTTAATCTCTAAAGTTTCCTCAATATCTTTCGATTTAATATATGTTGATAAGGGATTACGATCTACATTTGTCACTGAGAAATTAATGTATTGTAGATCCCTGCCAGTGGAGGATTTTTCTTTATAGCTAAATTGAAATTGCGTTTGTTGACTGCCATCATCCATTTTGGATGATACCGCATAGACCTCCTGAATATTTGGTTGAAATGGCAACTCTTCCGGTGTAGTAAGATGAACGACATTGCCCAGTGAGGTTGCTACTGATTGCATAGCCACGAAACCCTGAAGTGGTGCATAATATTTGATATTTTTTGCCTGACTTAAAAAATTGGCTAGCGGGAAAAACTGACTGTATGTTGTATCTGTTCCTTCCACTTCTGTTTGAAACAAATCCGTAAAAGGAGGTTTTTCTTCTTCATTCATTACCTGTGTCGTCAGTTGATTAGACGGTTTGGCTGCTTGCCAGGCAATGAAAAATAAAATAGAGCATGTCATCATGATGGTAACTGCACGATACGTCCACTTTGGTTTGGACGGATAAGGCTCTTGCTGAATTTGTTGGCGAACCTTATGTATGATTGCTTCTTTATGTGCTGAAACATCTTGTAACGCCTGCATTGTATGCTTATCCATGGAAAAGTACCTCCCATTCAATAGCTCCGTGTGTATAGCCATTAGCTGCTCTAATTTTTCGTTATTTGACATGTAATTTCCCTCCTTCCACACTATAAACGATTCCCAACCAGAAAAAGATTATTTTTCCAGCTTAAAATGACATAAAAAAACCGCCTCTAAAATTCGAGACGGTTTATTGCTTCTTTATAAATTTTCATCAATATATGTTTCGATATCGGAAGCTATCGTATCAATTGGTACATCTTCAATATTTTCAGCAAAGCCATTATACATTTTGACCATTACACCATCTTTGTCCACTAAGAAAAATTGATTGCCATGAATGACTTGGTCACTGTTAGGGTCGTTTTTCACTAATATCTTTGTATTTTTCACTGCAAACTGTTCAATATATTTTTGTGAATAGCCTGTCAGAAGATTCCACTTAGATTCATCTGGCACATTGTATTTACTGATATAATTAGCTAACACTTCTGGTTTATCAACGTCTGGATCTACTGAAAAGGCAACGATGTGATAATCCTCTACTCCTTTTTTCTGGAGCTTTTCCTGCACTTGTGCCATGTTCAATGACATCGGCGGGCAAATCGATATACAGTTCGTGAAAATATACATACCGATCCAAGGCTTACCTTTTAAACTTTCGAGCGAAACGGTTTCACCACGTTGATTAATATGTTCAAAATCGGGTATTTCGAGGCTGTAGTCTGCTTTAAATTTTGAATTTCCACATGCGCCAAGCACAGATGCACAGGCTAAAAGTAGAACTAGCCCTATTAACTTACGTTTCATGTCAACACTCTCCCTAACCTACACTACCCTCATCCTACCGTAGGTTGTAAACGTTGACAAGAACTTCTACGTGACAGCTTTCGTACATCTTTGTGAAATAAATTTCATTTTAACGAAACGAGCGCCGCATGAATCGCATCGAGCTTTACTTCCACACGGTGCAATAAATAAAATGACACTAAAATCGGAAAACCGATATCGGATATCATGTTCAGCCACGGTTCCATTTGTCTCCCCCTCTCTCCTACAGTAAAACAGGTCTTTGCGGTTTCATTGCAAAGACCAGTTTTGAATTATTCTGTTGCTACATCAAATTCTGTTACTTGGCGATCTACCATGCGTGCACCCTTGATGGAAGATAAAGCACCAGTCTGTCCAGCAAAGACATTTTTACCTATGATCGATGTCATAGCCTGCTGTATTTCAGCCGCTGTGATATGCGGCTTTGGTGCATCAATTGTAAGTGTTGTCGTTTTCCCATCAGTCGTTGCAAAGAGTAACTCTAAAACTTGTGTCATGTTTGATTCCTCCTTAAGATAACTCGTTTGTTTCTTGCTTGACAATACTAGCCAATGTCTGTGATGAAAGACTAGCAATGACATGTGCAACCGCTACTAAGTCGCCCTCATTATGCGAGGGGCTAATATTTCGATATGATTTTGTGATGAATATTGGTTCATTTTGTTCATCATAGCCCGTCACATACTTAAGACGCAGTGTTGCATTTAAAAAGTGAACGTCTACCATCGAGTCTCACCTCCCTTCTGCACACTATATAATGGCGAATTGCTAAAAAAGGGACATTATAGGATGAATTTTTTTTCGGAAGCTCTTATAATAGAATGAGAGAAGGCAAAGAGGTGAACGATTTGTTACAAGGTTGGTTTTTATGGTTTATTTTATTTTGGGTTGTCGTCCTCATTTCATTGATGGCTATTGGCGGATTCTTCATGTTCCGAAAATTTTTAAAGGCACTCCCTAAACAAGATGGAAAATCAGATTTAGATTGGCAAGAATATTATTTAGATAGAACGATTCACTTATGGGGACAAGCTGAAAAAGACTTACTCTATGAGCTAGTAAGCCCTGTACCTGAGCTCTTTAGACAAGTAGCAAAGGAAAAAATTGCAGGAAAAATTGGCGAGCTCGCATTAGAAGAAAAAGCTGCTGCCATCAATAATGACCTTATTATTCGTGGATATATCCAGGCCACACCAAAACGCGATCACAAATTTTTACGCAAAAAATTAGAACAAATGCACATTGACATCGCCCCCTACGAACATTTATTTGATTAAAAAAACGCTGCACGAAGCTATGTGCAGCGTTTTTTCTTATTTATAATGTGGGTGTTCGTGGCTATCCGCTGCTTTTCTGGTTCTATCCTCTTCTTTCGCAAAGCTATCCTTCGCTTTCCTCATCCTATCCGCTACTTTTGCTATTTTATCCACCACTTCTGAGCTTCTATCCACGCTTCAAAATTCTATCCTCTTCTTTCGCAAAGCTATCCTTCGCTTTCCTCATTCTATCCGCTACTTTTGCTGTTTTATCCACCACTTCTGAGCTTCTATCCACGCTTCAAAATTCTATCCTCTACTTTTAAGCTTCTATCCACACTTTTGCTGTTCAAGCACAAAAAAACTACACTAGCTTCTGCACTAGTGTAGTTTTGGGATTGTTTTTTTGACTCTTTTAAACTGGATCAGCATAGCGATTCGCCAAGGTAATAGCATGGCGAAGGCTAGTATCCAGAACATACCTGCTAATTCACCGACATCGATGGAACTACTTAAAATCATTTTCGCTACGACTCGGAATATTAACAGACCGAATAAAATAAAAACGAAGGCTTTGGAACGTTTTAAATAGATGTCTCGTCCCTTTACTTCAAATTTTGAAGTAGCAATTAAGATTGTCGAGAACAACATGCCCACCGCGGCTGCTTCTAAAATTTGCATGGCTGGCACGCGGAATTGCTCAAATAAAAACATGAGTGCACCAGAAGACATGGCAATTGGTGGGATAATAATTTTCTTCTCATTTGTCGGCTTTTTGGAAGCTCTCATTCGTATGATCATCACAAAGCCGCCCATAAGAATGGCCATGATAGTTGACCCTATAACATAATAGTGAGAAGGGATACTGCTCAACATAAAAATCCTCCTCTAATGTCTAATTAGCAATTTTGTCCAAGTAATTGATCGGCGACAGCCTTTAATCTTTCTGGCTCGAAAGGTTTTGTGATAAAATCCTTGGCGCCGCTTTCAATCGCTTCTACGATTAATTTTTGCTGACCTAATGCTGTCACCATAATAATTTTTGCATTTGGAAATTCTGGGACGATTTTTTTTACTGCCGCAATACCGGTCATAACGGGCATCGTTACATCCATTGTGACTAAATCTGGTTGTAAATCACGATACATCGCCACAGCTTCTTTGCCATTTGCTGCTTTACCGACTACCTCATAACCCCATTCTGAAAACATATTACTGATTGCAACACGCATGAATAGCGTATCATCCACTACTAAAACTGTAGGCACATGTTCATCTCCCTCCGCGTTAAAGTTCGGTATGCCTTTTAGTTTAACAAATTAAAAGCCTGTAAATCCACCGAAAATAGGCTGTAAAACGCGGGTAATATACGTTAAGCCGTCAAAGAATAATAAAATCCCCACGGCAATCATGACATAACCACCGATTTTCACAATTTTTTGGCTGTGTGTACGAATCCATGTCATACGTGAAATAAAGAAAGATAGCACGAAGAATGGAATCGCAAATCCTAAATAATACGCAAGCATATAGCTAAAGCCCGCACCAGGATTTGTACTAGCTAACATAATAATAGACGCAAGGATTGGTCCCGTACATGGTGTCCAACCTGCCGCAAAGGCAATACCAATTAAGACAGATCCAAAATAGCCAGACGGTCTATTTTTAAATTGGAACTTTCGATCCTTCATTAAGAAGTCTACTTGCAATAATCCGACAATCATTAAACCGAATACTACAATTAAAATAGCGCCAACCTGTCGTAATAAAGTTTGATAATTTAGGAAAAACTCCGCCGCAAATGAAGCGCTTAGTCCAATAATGATAAAGATAATTGAAAATCCTAGTAAAAAGAATAATGTGTGGAAAATGGCACGTTTTTGAAGCATGCCTTTTTCTGATTTTAGCTCATCTAGTGTCATACCCGTTATGTACGATAAAAATGCTGGATATAGTGGAAGAGTACATGGTGAAATAAAACTTAAAAACCCTGCACCAAAAGCTAAAAATACGTTAATATCAGATCCCATATTTTTTAATCGCTCCTTACAGTTACTGCATTCATCGTACCAAAAAAAAGGCTAAAAAGCGTCCTTTCTGTTTGTGAACGTTTCATGGCAAAATAATGAGGTTTTTAAGAAGTTCCATCAAGCTCCTTCTGCATTATGCCCTCCTCTTGATTTTCTGTCAACATAATCCGCCATTCTTCTACCCTATTATAGAGGTTATCGCTCACTCCTTTCCTCTAGCCTTGACATTGTCGATTGCTTGCCGTTATTGTTGAAAGAGGCTTTAGTAGTGAAACCCTCATAATTATTGTAAGAAACTATTCAGACGAACAGATTCATCATAACACCAAGTCATCAGATGACCATATTATAAGGTAACATTAACAATATTATTATCTTACATTTCGACAAGTATCCCCTACTCCACAAAGTGTTCATGTTAACCATGAGTATATGACTACTTTTCATGTATAATATTGATAACCGATGTGCAATGGATCGAAAAAAAGAGGTGTAGCCCTTGAAATTAAGAAAAATTAAACCAAAAAAGATTTATGAAGAAGTATCCGAAATCCTGCATGAAAAAATCAGGGCTGGTATCCTAAAACCAGGCGATCGACTGGACTCTGTAGAACAGCTTGCCGAACAATTACAAGTGAGTCGATCCGCCGTTCGAGAAGCGCTTTCTGCATTAAAAGCTATGGGGTTAATTGAAATCAAGCAAGGCTCTGGAACTTTTGTCAAAAGTGTACCAGCCAAGCAACTTGATTTTCCTTTATCCACTGCCATGTTAACAAATAAACAGGATATTGCGCATTTATTAGAGGTGCGTAAAATAATTGAAGTAGGAGCAGCAGCAAGTGCAGCAATCCATCGTTCAGAACAGGATGTACAAGCGATGTTACAAATTTTAGAGAACATGAAGCAAGCACATGGGGATGGTGAACTCGGTGAAAAAGTAGATTATCAATTCCATGCAGCTATTTCCACTGCCTCACAAAACCCTCTACTCGCTACAATCTTAGATCAAATTTCTGGCCTAATGATAGACACGATGAAAGAAACGCGACGAATATGGTTGTACTCCCAGAAAACAACGAGTGAACAATTATATGACGAACATATGCAAATCTTCCTCGCAATTAAACAACAAAATGAGGAGCTAGCCAAACATGCCATGGCGTCTCATTTAAGCAATGTTGAAAAAGTGCTCTTACAATATTTTGAAACAACTGAGTCTCAATCATAGTAAACTGCCTAGCACCCACTAGGTAGTTTTTTTATTTTCCGAAAATTCATGAAAAATAGTTTTATTCTCTGTAAAATTTGTTGTATGATAAAATCACCGATAAGTCATCAGATGACCAGTTGTTTTTTAAAAAGGAGCGATAAAGATGAAAGTCACACTATTTGCCACTTGCCTAGTGGATTTGTTTCAAGGGGATGTAGGGAAAGCCGTTGTTGAGGTGTTAGAGAGACTTGGCTGTGAGATTGATTTTCCAGAGGATCAAATTTGCTGTGGTCAGCCTGCCTACAATAGCGGCTATGTGAAGGAATCGAAAAATGCGATGAAAAAAATGATTACAGCCTTTGAGCATGCTGAATACGTCGTCTCCCCCTCAGGTTCTTGTGCTTATATGTTAAAAGAATATCCTGAGGTTTTTAAAGAAGACCCGATCTGGGCAACAAAGGCACAAGCATTAGCAGATAAAACCTATGAATTTACAGAGTTTATTGTCAACGTTTTAAAGATAAACGATGTCGGAGCTCATTTAGAAGGCAAAGCTACTTATCACACATCCTGTCATATGACACGATTGCTTGGTGTAACAGATGCACCTTTTCAATTATTAAAAAATGTCAAGGGCTTACACTATGTGGACCTCCCTGGCAAAGATCGATGCTGTGGGTTTGGTGGTACATTCTCAGTCAAAATGGGCAATATTTCTGGAGAAATGGTCAATGAAAAAGTACACAATGTGGAAGAAACAGGGGCAAATATTTTAATTGGGGCAGATGCTGGCTGTTTAATGAATATTGGTGGCCGCATTCACCGTCAAGGCAAGCCGATTAAAGTGATGCATATTGCAGAAGTCTTAAACTGCCGTTAAGAGGGGGAAATTAGAATGGCTATGAAAACAAGTGATGATCGCTTTCATCAACGTGTAACGAAAGAGCTGGAAAATCAATTTATGCGTCATGCTGTTTCGAGTGCCCAAGAACGTTTCCAAACACGCCGCCTTCAACAAACAAGAGAATTGGGACATTGGGAAGAATGGCGCTCGCATGGTGAGGAAATTCGCAAGCATGTTTTAGCTAATTTAGATTATTACCTCTATCAATTAAGTGAAAATGTTGCTAAAAGAGGTGGACATGTTTTCTTTGCCCAAACCGCACAAGAAGCAACAGCGTACATTCAAAGTATTGCGAAACAAAAGAATGCGACAAAAATTGTGAAGTCAAAATCCATGGTGACAGAAGAAATTAACTTAAACACGGCTTTAGAGGCGCTTGGTTGTGAAGTGATTGAGACAGACTTAGGCGAATATATTTTGCAGGTCGCAGATCACGAGCCGCCATCCCATATTGTGGCGCCAGCCTTGCATAAAAATAAGGAACAAATTCGCGATGTTTTTAAAGAAAAACAAGGCTATCGTCAAACCGAGAAGCCTGAGGAGCTTGCTCTCTATGTGCGGGAAAAATTAAGACAGGAATATTTAACCGCAGATATCGGTATTACAGGCTGCAACTTTGCTATCGCAGAAAGTGGTTCGATTACACTCGTCACAAATGAGGGCAACGCGGATTTAGTAACAGCGCTGCCGAAAACGCAAATCACAGTCATGGGGATGGAAAGAATTGTTCCTACATTTGAAGATATGGAGGTCCTTGTTAGCTTACTAACTAGAAGTGCGGTTGGTCAAAAGCTAACAAGCTATATTACCACACTAACAGGGATTAAAGGCGAGGGCGAAACGGATGGACCTGAGGAATTCCATTTAGTCATAGTTGATAATGGGCGCTCTGCGATTTTAGGTGGCGAATTTCAACCTATTTTACAATGCATTCGCTGTGCTGCCTGTGTCAATGCTTGTCCAGTCTATCGACATGTTGGCGGGCATACGTATGGCTCTATCTATTCTGGTCCTGTTGGGGTTGTCCTGTCTCCGTTATTAGGAGGCTATGATGATTTTAAAGAACTGCCATACGCTTCTACATTGTGTGGTGCTTGCACGGATGCATGCCCTGTTAAAATTCCTTTACATCAGCTCATTCATCGACATCGTCAAGTTATTGTAGAGAATGAAGGCAAAGCACCCGTGTCTGAAAAGCTTTTAATGAAGGCTTTCGGTTTAGGGGCTTCCTCCCCTACTCTCTATAAAATGGCAACAAAAATAGCTGCTCCAGCTATGTCCCCTTTTACGAAGGACCATACCATTTCAAAGGGGCCAGGCCCATTAAAGGCTTGGACTGAAGCAAGGGATTTCCCAGCACCAAATAAAGATAGTTTCCGAGATTGGATGCAGCAGCGTACAAAAGGAGGCAAGCATGAATGACAAGTATGATTCAACACCGAGAGAGCTTTTTAGCTAACATTGCTAAACAGCTTGGCCGTTCTCCTAAAACAGAACTTCCACGCCCAACTTGGCAGTATCAGCCACAAGATCGTGTGCTCAAGGAGTCGACACAGGATGAATTAGTAGAGGTTTTAATCAAGCAATGTGCTAACATTCATACGGATATTAAAATATCTAGTACGTCCACACTTCCCCAGGATTTACAAGCTATTGTTGACCATTATGGTGGTCAGTCCGTCATTACATGGAAGGACGAAAGATTGAAAGATTATGGACTATCTCCACTAATGACCGAACAATGGCCACAAGCCAATATCGAACTCTATGAATGGAATGCACAGCAACCTGAGGAAAATATTAGGCAAGCAGAAAAAGCAAATATTGGCATTACGATAAGTGAAATGACTTTGGCGGAATCAGGAACTGCTGTGCTTTTTAGTAGTAAGAATCGAGGGAGAAGCGTTAGCTTTTTACCAGAAAAATCGATTATTTTAATCCCAAAAAGTACGATTGTCCCTCGTATGACACAAGCAGCACGTTGGATTAGCGAAAAAATCCGTCGTGGTGACAACATTCCTTCCTGCATTAACTTTATAACAGGTCCCAGCAACTCAGCAGATATTGAAATGATTCTCATCGTTGGTGTACATGGCCCTATTCAAGCTACTTATTTGGTTATTGAGGATCGTTGAAATGGCTTCATCAAAAAACCCAAACGATCTACAAAACGCTGAAGTGTTTTTGATCGTTTGGTTTTTCAATTCCTCGAGCTATGTTGTTGTATTTGGAACGTTTTCACTTGAGTTTTCTTTTTCATAATACTCTGGATGTGCTTCCTTCAAGATAGATGGACGTAGCAGTGCTAGCGAAAGGATAATAATAATGATGCTTGTTACTGGTAAAATAATAGTTGCTGGTAATGTATCATATAACATTCCATAGACCACCATACCAATTGGCATCATGGACATCGCCATTGTCTCCATTAAGCCAAAGACACGCCCGCGATACTCCTCTGCAATAATTTTTTGCATATACACCCCAATCGGCATATTAATGCCCATTTCGAAAATTGCGAAAATAAAGTAGATGATTAAATAAAAGATGATGATGGCTATATAGGAAAAGCTTGTGAGTAATGGGATAATTGCTAAGGCAACACTTCCAGCCAATAGCAATAAGCTCATTTTCGAAAAGCGTAACGGCACCTTCACTTCTGGTCTTGTTGCGAAATAAAGGGATGCCACAAGCATACCCGCTGCTCCTGAAGCCTCAATAAAACCAAAATGCATGGATTTTACTTTTAGCAATTCAATAATAATGTATGTTCCCCCTACAGCGATAGCAGAAAAGAACAAATTAATCCATAATGCCACCCACATAATGGTTTTAATAACTGTACGTTGCTTGATGTAATGAAACCCATTTTTCAGTCCATCCCACATCTTTTCTTTTATCACATCTGCCCCTCTTGTACTATAAAGATTAAAATCCATCGTAGCCTCTAAACAAAAGGCAATCGTATAGGCCACCATATTGACCATTAAAAATACATCCATGTTAAAAAATCCATACATCATACCACCGATGACTGGTCCCCCAATCGCAGCCACAGACATCGACAATTGATTAAAGGACATCGCACGCTGTAAACGCTCTGGATTGACTAGCGTTGCAATGGCAGATGAGAACGTTACACCAGAAAATGCTGAGCAAATCGTATTAAAAACAGTAGCTATGTAAATGGCATAAACAGACATTCCTACTGTTTCTGTATAGAGCAGCAAACCCCCTACGGTCAAAATAGTCCCTGCCTGTGCGATTAAAATCGTTCGTTTTTTCGAAAAGTTATCCGCAACATAGCCTGCTAAAGGGGCTACAAGTGCACGTGGTAGTACAGAACAAATCATATTCGTTGCAAAGCTCATCGCCGATCCTGTCATCGCTAAAATATACAAGCTGAAGCCAAACGCCATGACATTCGCTCCTAGCATGGCAATCATTTTGCTTGCCGTGAATGTCCATAAATGGTAGGTCGCCTTCTTTAATTTATCCGCTTCATTCATCCATAAATCCCTCCGTTTTTTAACTAAATTAAAAAGTTTAATTATATTAAACAAAATATACCACAGCTTCCCCTTTTCACGCAATAAAAAGTTTAATATAATTAAACAAAAGGAGGCGAGGCAATGGACTCTTTAGGCACACGCATTCGCAAATTAAGGAAAGAACAAAAATTAACATTAGAAGCACTTGCTGGTGATCGTCTAACAAAAGGAATGCTAAGTCAAATAGAAAATGATAAGGCCAAGCCTTCAATGGAAAGCCTTGACTATATTGCTGAGCGTTTAGGTGTAAAGGCTAGTGAGTTACTGGAAGAAGTAACCTCATCCTCCATTCGCCAGCTTTTAGAGCAGGTTGAAATTTTATTTACAGAAGTAAAACGTGGTGATGCAGACCATCATCAAAAAATTGTAGATTTGATTAGGCCGTCTATAGAGGGGCTTCCGCTTAGTTATGAAGCAGGCCGTTTATTGTATATTTACACTGATGCACAGTATGAAGCGGGATTAACGACATGGGAATCCCCACTTCAACAAGCACGTATCATCTTTAAAGAAATTAATTTACTGAGCCATTGGTTTAAAACCTTCGTTCTACAAATGACCATTTTCGCTGAAAAACGGCAATATAAATTGGCTTATAGCTGTATTTTACAGGCAAAAGAAATCATTGAACAAGAGGACTATCAGCTTGATTCACGGGATGCCCTGTTAATGACTTATTATTCAAGCGTTTTACAGCTTGCCATTGGGGAGCATGAGGAAGGGAAAAAGTTAATAAACGAGACAATTGCCAACGCACATAAAAACCAACTGTTCTATAAAATTGATGATATGTATCGTATTGGTGCGTATTGTGCCATGATTGACCATGACTTTGAACAAGCGGAGCATATGTTTATGAAGTTGGAACAGTATCGGGCATTTGCCGAACGTGTTCAAGTAGATGCTTTAATTTTTATTTTACGAGCACATTATTATAATAATTACAAACTTAATTATGAGCAGGCTCTGATAGAAATAGAGCGTTTTAATGAGCTCATACATGAAGATTTTGAAATTTTGGATGCAAACTATTATTATGCTGAAAAAGGAAAGTCCTGCTATTTACTTGGTCATTATGAGGAAGCGAAGGCCGCATTTGAACACTTTACAAAAAAACCGATCTTTATTAGCCATCCGTATGACATCCTAGCTTTAAATGAGTGCTTTTCCTATAAAGCCCTTTGCTATGCCCATTTTGGGGAGCTGACAACAGCCTATGACATTGCGAAAATGGCCTACACGGATTCACTGGAATTAGTTGATTTACCCTATAAACACAAAATTGAGGAAGTCTATCGGACGATTAAGGCACAAATTGATTCCATATCCTAAAATAAAGGGATTGCACAGCCTCGTGCAATCCCTTATTTTTACTACTGACGATCGTTCTTCATTTGTTTATGGATTTTACGCAACGCCTTTTTGGAGCCTCGTTGGATATCATGCTGAAGCTTGCGTTCATGATAGTCTACAAATAATGTCTCGAGATCATACCCCTCAGGATATAGCTCCTCTGCTGGTAATTCCAAGGTAAGTCGTTTGACATGCACCTCTAGCATTTGCCTCTTATAGAATACGCTGACATTATTGTATGGATTCATTTCTTCGTAGACAATGCCTACATCATCATAATCCAATAATTTTACACGGTCGCCTTTGGCAAAGGCATACGTCGCCCCCATGCTCGTTTTCTCTGCTTGTGGCTTACGAATTTTGCTGTCTTGAACAAGCGTTAGCTGATAATCCTTATTATTCAAATAATCCTTTGCCCTTTGTAAAACCGTTTCACGGACATTCATTTTTTTAGAAATCCATAGGGCATTACTCTCTCCAGACGTGCCAATTAGTAATTGATACAAAGGCTCTAGTGTTTCACTATTAAAGCGCATTGCCGCATTCATAAAATCAGGATGCATCTCTGAAAATCGTTTAATTTCGCCATAATGTGTTGTCGCTACGGTGATACAGCCCATCTGGTAAAATTCCTCTAGCATTGCAATTGCCAGTGCAGCTCCTTCATTTGGTTCTGTTCCACTGCCTATTTCATCGAACAGTAAAAGTGTATGATTATTTGCTGCGCTCATAATGTCGGACAGATTTTTCATATGGGACGAAAACGTACTTAAGGCATTTTCTATACTTTGATTGTCGCCAATATCAACAAAGATATGATCAAATATCGCCATTTCAGTTCCTTTATCCGCCACGATATGAAAGCCTGACATCGTAGCTAATGTTAAGAGACCAATTGTTTTCAACACGACCGTTTTCCCTCCAGCATTTGGTCCTGTGATAATTAAGCTACGGTAGTCCCTCGCGATAGAAAACTGTAGAGGTACTGCATTTCCTGGTAGTAAAGGATGCTTGCCATTGATTAATTGGATAAAGCCATAATCATTAATACGTGGCTCCATACCACCAATTTGTCTACTGAACTTTGCCTTGGCAAAGACCATATCATACTGGCTAATTAACTCCATGTTAATATGGATGGCTTGTAGATGTTCCATTAAAAGCCCAGATAAAGTTGCTAAAATTTGATACTCCTCTATCGCTTCCTCGGCTTTTAAGGTCGCCAATTCCACATTTAATTTAGCCACTACACTCGGCTCCATAAAAACGGTTGCCCCTTTTGAGGAAATTTCCACTACTGTCCCCTGTACATGGTTTTTATAAGAAGCCTTTATCGGAATCGTATAACGATCATCTTTTTGACTAATAAAAAACTCCTGAATGTATGTTTTATTGGCACTGTTATTCAAAAATTTCGTTAAGCGTTCTTTCATTTTTTCCTCTGTCGTCTCCATATGATGGCGAATACGCTTTAATTCGCGACTAGCAGCCGAATCCACACGATTGGCTTTGATTGCAAAATTAATTTCTTCTTCAACGCTTTTAAATTCAGCCATGGAATGGGCATAAGATGAAAGAACTGGTGCAAAAAATTCCTTATCCAGCATGAATTTTTTGATGTTACGACAGCCTCGTAAAAAGTCTGACATACTGACTAGCTCACTTGGATCTAAAATCATGCCCTTTTCAAGCTTCGTCATCAAATGCTCTATATTCGATACCCCTAAAAAGGGTACATGACCCTCTGCATCTAAAATCGCACGAGCCTCTGTTGTTTCATTCAAGCGCGTTTTGACTACCTTTAAGCTTGAGCTGGGCATTAATTTATCTAAAAGTTGTTTTCCTAATCCGCTAACACAGTAGGATTTAACGATATCTTTTAATTCATCATATTGTAATTTATCAAGAGTCATACTATTCATTTGTTTATGCTCCTCATTGTGATGTTTTATCATACATGAAGATACCTACCCAATATTAGATAGCAATGATGGTTTTTGAACATAGCAATTGCGTCTCTAAGTAATGGACGCTTCACTTTCGGCACAAAAGCATATGGGTACAGCAACATAAAAAAGCTGTGAGGATTCCCCACAGCTTCATCTTTAAAAGGCGAGTTTTTTAGCATCACAAATAAAACCTCATCTAATTGAAGTTCCAAGCATGTGTGCCACGCTTCATAAAGTATTGTAGGTATCTACATAGGTTTTTGAAATAAATCCATGACAAATTAAGGGGTGTGTTCATGACATATATCCCCTGTCGTCATAGCCTTTATTTCATTCAATTTTTACCTAGTTAGAACCTACCGCACTCACAAACATGCACCTCGCATTAAATTATCATTGTTATCTAATTATTGACATTTTACTATATGCTAGCATGGAAGTAAAGGTTGAAAAGGAAAAGTTCCTCCAATTTAAAACACCTCTTTTTCTACTTCTCCATTATTGTTATCGTGGACGTCATAATTCCATCACAAAAAAAGACCTGTAGAAACTCTACAAGTCTTTTACGAAACGGATTTATGATGGGCCTTCCTTGTTTCTATGATTTTAGACCCTGAGAATAGTAGTAAAGCCGCCCAAATAATGCTGAATGCGAGGAACTCTACTTGACTAAACGGCTCTTTGTATAGCACGATGCCTAAAATCAAGACAATGGTTGGCGCCACATATTGAATAAAGCCTAGTAAATATAAAGGAATATTTTGTGCGCCCTTCGCAAATAAAATAAGCGGCACAGCTGTGACTAACCCACTGAAGATCATCAAAATGTCTGTTTTGACATCGACATGTAAAAATGAGGCTTGATGGTTTGTAAACAGATAAATGTAATAGCCTAATGCAAACGGTAAAATCAATAATGTTTCAATCGCTAATCCCCTTGTAGGGTCCAGTGTAATTTTCTTTTTCAGTACACCGTAAATAGCGAAAGATAGCGCGATCAACAATGCTACCCATGGCACAGAGCCATAATTAATCGTTAAAATAATTACCGCAATAAAAGCAATTCCCGTCGCTACCCATTGTGCACGACTTAGCGATTCTTTAAAGAAAATCACCCCAAAAATAACAGACAAGAGCGGATTAATATAATAACCTAAGCTCGTTTCAATTAAATGGTTATGTGTGACTGCCCAAATATACAAATACCAGTTCATTGAAATAACAAAGGATGCACCCGCAAGCTGCCAAAAATGCTTTTGATGAGACCATAAATATTTTAAATCTGCAACAAGATCCTTCCGCATTCGAAAGACGATGACAGCCAGTACCGTAAAGACAAAAGACCAAATGACACGGGATAATAAAATTTCCATACTTGGTACATGTTCAAGTAGTTTCCAATATAAAGGGAATGCTCCCCAAAAGGCATAGGCTAAAATAGCAGCCAAAACCCCTTTTTTCTCATTTGACATGGCCAATAACGCTCCTACTCTTATTGAAATCGGTGAACGACTTCACATACTCTTAAACTAGTTAAAGAATAGACCCATTATAGGACTTTGTGCGGCAACTGTAAATGCCAAATTTCAAGTGCCTGACAATAGCTGTTAGCCTTTTGGCTCAGATTCTAGCTCGGAAATGTATCTTCGCACGGTGCTATAGCTAATATCTGGATTGATCTGGCGTTTGATGCGAATATGGATTTCTTTAATTCCAACCCCTTGTTCACGCATATCTCGAATCATCGACTTCAAAGGACCCGTCAGTGACTCTCTAGACATAGCTGTATATTTACTTAATTCAATCAGTAGCTCCGTATTTTGTTGGCGGAGCACCTTCATCTCCTCTATCACACAATTGTATTCGGTTACCTTTTTCTGTAGCACCATATTTTGCTGCTTGACCTTTTGCAAATCCTCTGTAAGCTGAGCATTTTGTTTTTTTAGCATTTTTCGTTCTCGTTCTAAACTTGTTTGCTTGTTATCTAAATCTGTATGCATAGTATTGTACAGTTCTTCCATATGCAACAGTTCTAAATAGCGGCTTTGTGGAACGATCATTAAGCTATCTGTCGTATATAGAGCAATCGTGCCATCTTTAAAAGGCTCATACGACAATGTAGAGGGCTTTAGTTTATTTGGCATTCGTTTTTCACTCCTCCACGAATCAATTCATGTAATCCTATTGCTTGAAGTAACATTTATCCGCTTCCTTTTTCATTTGATAATCATTCTCATTTAATTTTATCATAATCAGTATTTTGCTTTTTGTCAAAAAACAATTTTCACTTGGCGTAATACTTCCATTTGAGACAGAGTCACGTCATACATGGCATAGAAAAAGCTTCCTGCCAAATGATTGCAGGAAGCTTTAGACTTACATTTTTTTCAGTTTTTCATATTCCAATTGCAAACGTTCAATTCGTTTACGACCTTCTTCACGGTTTCTAGCTGTTTCTGCTTGTATTTGCTTCGTTTCTTGAATACCAGCCATAATCGTTTGCCATGTTGTTTCAATCGTTTCGATTTTAATGCTTGGGCTACCAGCTTGACGTGCGATATTCACACTGTTTTTACTAATATTTTCAGCATTGCGAACAAGCATTTCGTTTGTACGACGGTCCAGTTCAACCATCGAATCGGAAATTAGCTTTTGGCGTTTCAATGTGACTGCATGAATTAACCCTTGTTTAAAGATGGGAATCGTCGTCACAAAGGCAGAGTTAATCTTACCAATTAAATGGTTATTCCCCTGCTGCATTAAGCGAATTTGAGGTGCTGATTGGAATGATACTTGCTGTGCCATTTCTAAATCATAGCGACGTTGCTCTAATAATTCTACAGCGCGTAGCATTGTTTCATATTCCATTGCTGCCAGTTGATCACCTGTTTGTGCCTTTTGCTCAAGTGCAGGTAATGATGCGCGAACCTCTTCTGTTTTTACTTCAATCGCTGCAACAAATTTACTTAATGACTGGAAGTAGTTTAAATTTTGGTCATACAGATTTTCAAGGTCGATGGTATTACGCTTCATTTCACCTTCATACTTTTGAATTTCACGAAAAATAACATCTACTTCTTTGTTCATGCTGTCATATTTAGATAAGAACCTTTCCAATTGCTCTTTCCCTTTATTAAAGAGCTTGGAGATGAAACCGCCCTTTTTCTCTTCCGCAAAATCTTGTGGATCGAACTTATCCATAATTTTATTAAGATTATTTAATAGCACACTCGACTCTTCCAGCTTACTGGCTTTCATCGTTGCGAGCATTTTATCTGAAAAGGTAGAAATGCCACTTGCTGTTTCTTTACCAAGCTCAAGCATAGCAATTTGATCTTTCACATCAATTTTTTGTGCCAGTGCATGAACCTCAGGATCTTGCTTTAACACCAGCTGATTTTGTGCAATTTGCGATAACTCCTGCTCTGACACAAGTACCGGCTTTTGCTCAGATGCCTGTTGAACTAGTGGATTTGGCTGTAATAAAGGATTTTCTGAAGCGAATGGGTCCTTGGATTTTAAAAGATCATTGTTGAATTCAGACATACGTTTTACCCCCTGCAATTTATCTCTACTAATTACTTACGATTACCATGTAAAAAAGTTTCATTTCCTACAGTATGAAAAAATACGAGTTTGTTACATTATAGTCATTCTGGTGAAGGCTATATTGTAAGCTATATTGGTTAGGGTGAGCATTATGAATAAAAACCTCTATCTGGGCACGATGAAGGAGAATGTCTTCCATTTCTTTATTGATGGGACATCGCTGTTGAAGTTTTTGAAAGAACTGAGCTTTTTCCTCAGGTGTTGTTAAACGACACTTTGGCTTTAGGGCAAGAAGCGCGTCCACCTCTGATTTAGTTAACATAGTCTCACCCCTTTTTTAAATTATAGCTTCTTTCTATACAAAATTCGACTGATTCCGTAAATTCCTTTGCATTGTTTGCTAGCAATGGCATCTACTGACCAAAAAAACAGCTACATCATCCATGTAGCTGCTTTTGGTCTTGTGTTATGTTGTTACCTTTAATACCGTTTTAATTTTTTGAATGACACCACCAGAGCTATATGTCAATACACTGCGTTTATAGAACGATAAACTAAATAGGTACACGACAACAATCGTTGCGATTAAAATACCTAAGGATAATAGTGGAACAATACCTCCGATATCTGTAGCACCAATTCGCATTGGCATGATCATACCAGAAGTTAACGGGATATAAGAAAAAATTTTAATGATTAATGTATCCGGATTCCCCATGCCTGTAAGCATGACATAGAAGCCAATGATCGTAATAATCATCGCTGGCATTAAAACTTGACCCGCTTCTTCTACCTTTGATACCAATGAACCAAATAATGCACCAATGATTAAATACAGAATGACCGTTAACAACAGGAATACGATAGCATAGATTACATAGCCAATAGATAACTCCTTGATAATGCTAGCAGCCGCATCCCATACCATGCCACCTTTAATAAATTTCGCATAGATGAGGAAAACTGCTGCAATAATACCCATCTGTGTTAAAGCCAGCAATAATACACCAGCAATTTTCGCTTTAAAATGTGTCGCTGGTTTGACACTTACTAGGAGCATTTCCATTGCTCGTGAGCCTTTTTCAGAGGCAATTTCAGTCGTAATCATCGATAGGAATGTAGAAATGAAGAAATAGATTAAAATGCCGACAGCATAGGAAACAACTAACCCTGATTGCTTTTCTTCCTCACTTTTCCCACCTGCTGATTCCTCATTTAAGTTTTTCGTTGAAATCGTTGTTTGAGCTGCCATAATTTGTGCTGCTTGCTCAGGTGATAACGATAATTGCTGTACGGCATAATGCTGACCAGCATACTGCAATAAGGATGACAATGTGGATTGATCGTTCAATTTCAATGGTGTGAACGTCGCTATTTCTGCTTGTAGCTGACCATCTTGATCGTTAATCGTCACAATCGCATCAAGCTTGCCATCCTTTACT
The DNA here is from genome assembly GCF_038630755.1 of Lysinibacillus sp. FSL K6-1151. Classification (NCBI taxonomy): domain Bacteria; kingdom Bacillati; phylum Bacillota; class Bacilli; order Caryophanales; family Bacillaceae; genus Lysinibacillus; species Lysinibacillus sp. FSL K6-1151. The sequence goes on along the minus strand of NZ_CP152040.1, from coordinate 1,785,722 downwards.
TTTTTTTCAAGTTTTGAAACATCCTGTTCATCCTGAATAAAGGCCATATCCCCATTGGAGACAAAGATTCCACTTAAATCTGCAGAAGTTTCATTAATAATGGCGATTTGCTGTGCTTCATCATCACCCGTAAATAGCTCTTTAATTTCTGACCAGAATACAGCTACAGACATGACAAGGACATATAAACAGGTCATTAAGATAAACGATTTGGACTTGATTTTAGATTTATATAATTGCTTCATTAGTAAACTAAACTTCGACAACATGGCCACCTACCTTGTCTTTAAAGATTTCATCTAACGATAAATAATCCAAGCTGAATTTTTCAATATATTTCCCATTGGACAGCTGCTCAAAAATACTTTGGGCAAAGCTTTCGTCTGCTAATGTAAGAACCGTTTGCTCCTTCTCTACACGCACATCCTTTACGCCTTCTAGTGCCAATAGCTGTGTTGTCGACCAATCCGTACGAACTGCAAGCTTTGTTTTACCATATTGTTTCTTTAAATCTAGTAAGCTTCCAGAAAATAAAGAGACACCTCGTTTTAATAAGCACAAATGATCACAAAGCTCCTCGACATTATCCATTTGGTGACTGGAGAATAAAATGGTCGTACCCTGCTCTTTTAATAGTAAAATCGCATCCTTCAGTAAATCTTTATTAACGGGATCTAGTCCACTAAATGGTTCATCTAAAATTAAAAACGCTGGTTTATGAATAAAGCTTGCAATGAGCTGAACCTTTTGCTGGTTCCCCTTTGATAATGTTTCTGCCTTATCTTTACGTTTTTCTTCCAGTTCAAAGCGTTGAATCCAAAAATCTATTTCTTTTTTTAGCGCTGCTTTTTTCATACCACGTAGCTCACCAAAAAAGTACAACTGCTCCTCTACCTTCATCGTTGGGAAAATACCCCGCTCCTCGGGTAAATAGCCAAGGATATCTCGGTTAATGGCATTGACTGGCTGACCACTCCAAGTAATTGTACCCGCCGTCGTTTCCTGTAAATCTAAAATCATTCGGAATGTCGTTGTCTTCCCTGCACCGTTTTGTCCAATCAGACCAAAAATTTCACCTTTTTCAATGGTAAAATTCAAATCATCCACAGCTGTAAAATCCTTGTACTTCTTTGTAACACGCTGTAACTGTAATGTCATGTTGTCATCCTCCTTATCCTTCAAATATATGTAAGTCTTGTTTTAAGCCCTTTTTGCGGTTTTCATTTTTCACAATAGGAATGACCAGCAGTAAGGCTACGATCAAGCTCATGCATCCTACACTAGTATTCACTAGTCCTGCAGCAGATTCCCATAAACCTAGCGCTATATTATAAATACCAGTCATTAAATTTAACAGTAACACGAGTATAAAAAAGCGATTCATTGATTTTATATAGTTAAATTTGGAAGTGGTATCTGTAAATATTTCAAAGGGTCCCTCTGATTTTAGTTTTCGATAATAGGCCCATCCACCAAATTTGGACACACACTCAATATTCATCGCGTCTAGAAACTCAAAATAATCCTTTGATTTTCTATTCACAAATTCATTTCGATAAATATATAGTTCTGGTGTGCCTTTTTCAAATACAAAGTAACCTGCCACTGCTTTTTTTAAATTCCACCCCCGATCCGCCATATCATTGACCCATCGTTCTTCCTTTTCGTAATCCATAAAAAAACGATACATCCTTTTTTTCATCTAATATCACCTCTACTATGAAGTCATGCTTAAATTTTCATTATTTTCTGATTTCCCGGAAAATAATGCTCGCTTGTTAATCTGAAAATACATTTAATTCTCTCTTTAATCGATTACGTACACGCATAAGCTTATAGAGTGGGAGAGAGAATAATACGACAACAACTAGATTCAACGTATTCAATGTGAAACCAACCCAGTCAGTCGTTTGCTCCGAAAAATCGCCCATTAAACCGATGATACCAATGAACAAATTTAGTAGAATAAGGGAAAATAACAGTGTCATCTTTTTTGACAAGTTGCCAATTTTGGTTTTTTTATCTGTATAGAGCTCAAATGGACCTTCCTGTGCTACTTTTCTAAAAAACACAAAATTGCCAGAGCGATCAACCTGTTCAATGCCAGAGGATTGAAGAAATTCCAGGTAGTCCTCTTCATAGTGACTGCCAAATCGCTCCAATTCATCGTGGCGATAAATATAGCGACCTGGTTCTCCTCGTTCAAACGTAAACCGAATCCATGTGAATTTTTTTAAATGCCAACCCTGACAAGCCATGTCATTAACCCACTTCTCTATTGCATAGGGATTAATCATCAAGCGATATTTATGCATATTATTCAACTCCTTTCGTTATACGGATACCATTGTCAAAAAGTTCCCTTAATCTCAAAATTTCATATTCAATGACCGTTTTTCCAGTAGCGGTAATGATATATTCTTTCTTTCGCCCATCTTCATCAAGCGCCTCTATCCAGCCTCGTTCTAGCAATGTTTTAATCGCACCATAAATGGTACCTGCGCCTAAACGCACTCGCCCATTGCTCATTTCCTCCACTAATTGCATAATGCCATAGCCATGCCTAGCCTCGTATAATGCTAATAAAATATAATAAACGCCCTCTGTTAATGGCGGATGTTCCTGTGTCATCTAAATCCCCCCTTATATCGCCCATCAATATATCGTCAGTCGATATAATTAAAATATATCAGCAGTCGATATAGTTGTCAATGCTCTTCCATTATGTTGCAAATAAAAATATACTTCGTTAGCATGTAAGTAATTACTTGCACGAAAGGAACTGCACAACGAATTATCGAAGCTGCTCTACAATTGATAAGTGAAAAGGGCTATACAGCTCATCATCCTTGTGACAATCGTTGTCGCTCTGAAACCTGCTCCAATTCCATAATTCAAATAAGCGATGGGCTACGTTGCTAGTAGCCCATCGCTTTATCACTTTGAAAGAGATAAGCTATCCTTCGTTTTGAGCGGAGTATCCTCTGCTTTTCCGGTCATCCTACACTTCTCTCTCTATCCTTCATTTTTAGCATTCTATCCACCACTTTTAACAGGCTATCCTTCGCTTTTAGCGTTCTATCCACCGCTTTTCTTTTCCTATCCTACACTTTCAGCAGGCTATCCTTCGCTTTTCTCCCTATCCTTCACTTCGAGCGTTCTATCCACCGCTTTTCCTTTCCTATCCTCCACTTTCAACAGGCTATCCATCTCTTTTCGGGTTCTATCCTTCGCTTCTCTCCCTATCCTTCACTTCTAGCATTCTATCCACCGCTTTTCCTTTCCTATCCTCCACTTTCAACAGGCTATCCACCGCTTTTCGGGTTCTATCCTTCACTTCTCTCTCTATCCCTCACTTCACGCGTTTTATCCACCGCTTCTCCCTACCCTTCACTCCGGACATTTTTTAAAATCGAAGCTAGTTGCTGGTTTAGAACTGTTACACTGTCGCTAAAATCTCCGCGATACCATTGGATGATGAGTCCGATGATGGCGTTTGCTTGATAGGCACTATAATAGTCGATCGAAATATGGTCCGCTATTTGATGCTCATGGTGTGTAGTAATGTCTCGCTTTAACAGTGAATAAATCCCATCAAATAGCATGTAATAGTAGGTCAACGGGACATTTTTAGAAAATACGATACGATAAAACATTTTAAAGCGTTCAATATGATGAAAAATCCGAATGGTTGTTGGATCGAGTTGATGGGTGTCCAAGGTTGGGACGGCACGGTAGGGTTCTTCATAGGATTGATATAAATCCTCCATAATTTCCTGAAAGTATTCTTCAAAGAGCCCCTCTTTTTGCTCGTAATGTAAATAGAATGTTCCTCGATTAATCTTCGCCTCTCTACAAATTTCTGCAATCGATATTTGCTCCAATGGCTTTTGACTGAGCAAGGTCAATAAGGCGTTGTGCAGGGCTTGTTTCGTTTTAATAATCCGTAAATCGGTTGTACGCAATTTTTTCAGCTCCTTATTCAACAGTTTTTCCAAAAGTGTTGAATACTCAACACATCATGATAATTTGCATATTGAAATCGCTTTCATATTTATTATATGATTTTAATGAACAGATGTTCAATAACTATCGACATACATGAGGAGGTCTTTGAGATGAGATTAGAAGGTAAAGTAGCCATTGTGACAGGTGCAGCTTCAGGCATGGGGAAAGCCATTGCTGAAGGATATGCAAAAGAGGGCGCTAAGGTTGTCGTTTCAGACTTAAATTTAGAGGGTGCCCAAGCAGTTGTGGACGGTATTCAAGCAGCTGGGGGTACAGCATTTGCCATTCAAACAAATGTCGCATCAACAGAAGACTTACAACGTTTATTTGACGAAACGAACACGAACTATGGTCAATTAGATATTTTAGTGAACAATGCGGGCATTATGGATGGGATGGAGCCAGTTGGTGAAATTTCTGATGAACGTTGGGATCGAGTATTTGCCGTGAATACTACAGCCGTTATGCGCTCTATGCGTATGGCTACAGAAATTTTCCTTGCGCAAGGGCACGGTGTCTTTGTGAATAATATTTCTGCTGGTGGCTTATACGGGGCACGCGCAGGGGCAGCCTATACAGCTTCGAAGCATGCCGTTGTCGGTTTAACAAAAAATACAGCGTTTATGTATGCTGATAAAAATATTCGTTGTAATGGGATTGCACCAGGAGCAGTTATGACTAATATCGCCTCTTCTATGACTAGTATGAGTGAAGCGGGTGCTGCACGCCAATCACTTGGACTATCGATTAATCCTCGTGCTGGTCAACCAGAAGAAATCGCACAATTAGCTATTTTTCTTGGTTCAGACGAAGCAAGCTTTGTGAATGGACAAGTGATTGCGGTGGATGGTGGCTGGACAGCTTATTAATCCATAAAAAAACCACGCACAGTGAATTATGTCTGTGCGTGGTTATTCATTTATATGACTTTTCTAGACGGGAACAAGCTCCCAATCACTGCTCCTACAAGAGCTGGTAGTATCCAACCTAATCCGATGTCATAAAAAGGAAGGATCGTTGAATACAGCTTCTCCACCGCATCCAAAACGCCTAAGTTCGCTCCTGGCACACTTTCCACCAAGGCTTTATAGCCATCAATTAAACTAATGAAAAATGTAAAAATCATCGCAATGGCATAAACTGTTTGCTTATTCTTAAAGAAAGATGAGCAAAGAGCAAGCAAGATTAAGACAATGGCTAGTGGATATAAGAACATTAAAACAGGGATCGCAAATTGGATGATATTGTTTAAGCCAAAGTTTGCAATCGTAAAGGACACAAGACAAAGTAAAAACACAAACCATTTATAGCTGATTTTTGGAAACACTTCGTGGAAAAATTCACTACAGGACGTAATTAACCCTATACTTGTCTTTAAACAAGCGAGGACAATAATAAGCGCCAATAAAATGGCCCCAAAAGAGCCAAAATAGTGATCTGCTACTGCGGCAAAAATTAAACCACCATTGTCAAAAGTACCAACAGCATCAATACTAGAAGCTCCCATATACGTAATTAAGCCGTAAATAAGTGTCATTAAAGCCATCGCAAAAATACCCGATGTCCATGTAGCCTTGGCTATTTCCTTGCGATCTGTAATTCCTGCACTTTTAATAGCATTGATAACAACAATCCCGAATGCCAGCGATGCTAGGGCATCCATCGTATTATAGCCCTCTTTAAAGCCCGTCATAAAAGCAGCATCCAAATAATCACCGACTGGCTGCTGGAAATCACCCATTGGTTTGATGATGCTTGTGATAATTATAATAAATAAGACGACTAAAAAAGCAGGCGTTAAATATTTACCGATGTAATCCATAATTTTTGCTGGATTTAAAGAGAAATAATAGACAACGGCAAAAAATACAAAGCTAAATACTGCTAGTAGCAGCGTTGCATGTTGTGGTTGAATGTATGGCTCAAAGCCTACAACAAATGGTACGGTTGCTGTACGTGGAATGGCAAAAAACGGACCGATTGTTAAATACAGTGCCAATGAAAAAACAATGCCAAATATAGGATGAACACGGTTCGCTAAATCACGTAAACCATTACTACCTGATAAACCAATCGCTAAAATTCCGAGGAATGGTAGCCCGATGGCAGTAACTAAAAATCCGATTAACCCAAACCAAAAATTAGTTCCAGCAAATTGGCCCATTTGAATAGGAAAAATGAGGTTCCCTGCTCCAAAATACAGTCCAAATAACATTGTTCCGATGACTGCATAGGTTGAAAAAGGTATTTTTTGTTGCATAATTGATGTGCTCCTTAGAAGTTTTAGACCATAGCAAATTATTTTAATCGAATGATTTTTCACTATAATTTCATCATGTTATCAAGCATTTATTATAATTACAATAGTTTTTTCGTTTATCTAGATGAATGCTACAAAGTTCAGTTGATTGAACAAAAAAAGAGCTGCCTGCTGACAGCCCCTCCTTAGTTTGCAACTGACCATTCAATATGATCTAAAAATTTATAAACATCTTCATACACTTTATCACGTTCTTTATCTAATGTAATAATGTGGCCAGAATTTTCATACCAAATGATTTCTTTGTCGTCTGTTTCTACTGTATTTAAAATGAAAGGTGCGCTTTCTTGGTATAGGTCATCATCTAGTGAACCTTGTAACACAAGTGTTGGTGCTTTGATCGTTGATAATTCCTCACGAGTTTCAGTTGTTAAACGTGTTACGCCATCCAAAGAATCCTTTGGTGTAATGCGTAATTCATGTAATTCTGAAATAATTTGATCTTTTGATTTATTTTCAAAGTGTTTATATAAACGAGCATAATGGTACAAACGTGTAAATAAGCCTTTTGAATTATCACGTGTAATTGGTGCACACATCGCTACACACGCTTTCACTGGAAACGTCTCTGCTACTTTTAATGAGAAGACGCCACCAAGTGAAATCCCAACAACAGCGATTTCTTCATAGCCATTCTCTTGGAGGAAGTTATAACCTTCCACTACATCGTTCCACCAGTCCTCTGGTTTTGTTTCTAATAATGCTTCTGGTTCTACACCATGCCCACTATAAATTGGTGCATGAACGGTATAACCTCGTTGAGATAAAAATTCTCCTAGTTTTTTCACATCTTTTGTGCTACCTGTGAATCCATGCAGTAATAGTACGGCTTTTTTGCCTCCCTCAATAGTTAGAGGTTGTGGCTTAGTTAACTTCATTTTATGATATCCCCTTCACGGAAATTTATAATTGTGTATTTTATGTGTCTATCTTACCACCCTTTATTCATAATGTATAATTTATAGTTTTTATCAAATCAATGTGTACCATGCATGAATGATGTCAACTTAACCGCTGTGCTATCACACTTTTGCTACTTAACTTTTCCATTCTGCTAATAAAATGCAACGTCCTTTTAAAAATAATTTGCAACCTATACTTCCACTCTGTTTCCCGTTATAATGCAGATAACTTAAAAATAACGAGAAAAGAGGTGAAAAAATGGAGTGGCAACAATTAGAATATTTTGTAACCGTGGCAAAGTTAGAGCATATGACACGAGCTGCTGAAGCATTAGCGATTTCACAACCAGCACTTAGTCGTTCTATTTCAAAGCTGGAAGAAGAATTAGGTGTACCGCTTTTCGACAGACAAGGGCGCTCAATTATGCTTAACCGATATGGTGAACTGTTTTTATATCGTGTACTGCGAATGCGCAAAGAATATGAAAAGGCTGTTTTAGAATTACAAGAGCTTAATAATCCAGAGCTCGGCGATGTATCTCTCGGTTTTTTACATACGCTTGGAACGAGTATCGTACCGGACTTGATTCGTGCTTTTCGTCAGAAACACCCCCATATCCGTTTTCATTTCACGCAAAACTACTCTCACTCACAATTAAAACAATTGTTGGCTGGTGAATTAGACCTTTGCTTATTGGCAGCCATTGATACAGAGCCGCCAGTATGTTGGAAGGAATTATGGCGAGATGAGCTTTTTATTATGGTACCCATTGATCATCCGCTTGCCCATCGTAAAAGCATTAAAATGAAAGAGCTGGAGCATGAAAACTTTGTGCTCATGAAAAAGGGCTATGCACTGCGCCGCTCTGCTGATCGATTGTTAAATGCTGCTGGCATAAAGCCTAAAATTTCTTATGAAGGGGACGAAGTATCGACCATTGCTGGTTTTGTAGGTGCGGGGCTGGGCGTTTCCTTACTTCCAGATGATGAGGATTTAAATCCGAAGAAAATCGTTAAAATCCATGTTGAGGATATGGTATGTGAACGAATTATCGGCATGGCTTGGATTGACAATCGCTATCTTCCCCCCTCTGCACGCCAATTTAAACAGTTTGTCTTCGATTTTTATGAAAAAAAATAGAAAAAGAGCGAGTAACAACATCACCTCGGTGTCAATGTTACTCGCTTTATTTTGATTTTTAGTTTGAACATAAAGGTTTTTAACGATAACTGTAGAAAAACATGTTAAATTTCTAATTACCACTATACAGTCTATTAACCTGTTCATCATACTAAGGAGGTAATAATTTGAATTTATACCTTAACACGATTGGCTTCTTTGTATTTTAATTTACATTGCTATTATTTTTCATTTTTGTTAGCAAATTAATCATTTTCTTTTTTAAGCGGAATCATTTCCCTAAAAAAACATTAACAGCATTTGTGGCGGGTTTAGTCCTGTTTTTTGGCCTATTTATATCTATCCAATACTTTTTTACATTTAGAACTATAGATAAAAAACTGATACAAAAAGGACCCGAATCTGTATCATCCCCTTCTGGAAAATACACAGCGAACGCTTATTATGAACCCTATGGTGGTGCAGGTCCAAGTAGTGGTGTCAATGTATGGGTAGAAATTTCAAATAACGAGAATCATACAATCAAAACCATCTATTATGCAGCTGCAAAAAGTCAATTTTCAATGGAATGGCTAGACGAGGTTAAATTATCTATTGTTAATCATGAGTCTAAGTATACAAATTCAAATAGAAGTATAGAATTAAATGTGGATAAAGAGATTTATCACGAAAATGGTTTGGCTTGTAAAAGTTTGTTAATGAAAGATGAATATGTAACGTGCTATCAACATGAAAGCACTTCGTATAACTAGATAGAGACTTAAATATCCTGTTATGCATAGAACAACTGCTTCATGAATTTGAAGCAATAGAAAAGATCAGGCTTTGCGCTCCTGATCTTTTTTATTGCTCGTTCATTTAGTTGTGTTGTTATTTTCCATATCCTAACGTACTTTAACCTGATATGAAAAGATGTCCGTTATATCACCTTGAATCTCAAACAATCCTTGCTCGACGAGGGTCCTTAAGCGATACTCTACAAATTCATCCCCGACATAATGATCAATTGCCCCAAATGTTTGAGCCAAAATATGTGTAGGCATCAGCCATTCTTCCTTGTACTGGATCTGCAACTCTTTTGCACTAGCCATAATGAGTGCATCCAGCGCATCTTCCTCTACATGCACTAGCTCATTTTTCCACAATCGCAACGTACTTGGCTGTTTTTTGATATCTTCCCATTCCTTCGCGAGTTGTTGGCATGCTTGGACAGAAAATCGTTTGGCCTCAGGACGAAGCTTCATGAGCATATTGGAGGAAAGCTCCCCTGTATGACGAATACTCATATTAGGCTGCAATCGTTTCAAACCCTCAGTTGTATCAATTCCATAAACCATACTACATTTATGAATCAACTCACTCATCACACAGCGCAGGCCAATTTGTTCGTGTGTGTTTTGACTATACCAAATCCATACATCCAAATCACAAGGTAAACTTGCGATTTTTTTCATCCAGTTCTCATACATATCATCATACAATTGCTGATCTTCATTATCCTTAAAAATATGAGTGTTTAACCAAGTTTTACGTTCTTCTAAATGTTGAAGTGGTCCAATTGAGAAATCATCATGGACACTTAAAACCGTTTCATTACGCTGCAAATGATGCTGACGAATTGCAAACTTCAGGGAGCCCTGCGTTGCTAAGCTAAAGGTAATATGTAAAATAGCCATGACCATTCCTCCTACTGTTTGCTGATGGCAATTTGTATCCCGATAAATGTGAAGAGGATACCTTGAATCATATTTAATCGCTTGGCAATTGCAGGTTGACCAATAATGAGTTTTCTGACTTTCCCTGCAAATATACTAAATAACGAAAATAATACGAGTGCTTGCACTAAAAATACTATACCCAAAATAAGCATTTGAAACGCAACATGTCCCTGTGCGGGATTCACAAACTGTGGTAATAACGCTAAGAAAAATAATGATACTTTTGGATTTAAAATATTCATTAAAATTCCTTTTTTATATAATGTAATATAAGCTTGTGTATTTTGCTGCTGTAAGGTAAATGGATCTCCCTTGGCTCGAAATGATTGCCAAGCTAAATATAATAGATAGGCTGCTCCAGCAAATTTGACAATTGAAAAAATGATTGTGGATTGATAAATAATCGCAGATATACCAAGTACTGCTGCACTAATATGGACAAGGAGCCCTGTACATAGACCAAGGGATGTAGCAATACCAGCCTTTTTATCTTGTGTAATGCTTTGGGCAAGTACAAATAAATTATCTGGCCCTGGCATAATGGTTAAAATAATAGCAGCCCCTAAAAACGCGAATAACGTTGAAATTTCCAAAACTTTCCCTTCTTTCAACTTCTTTTAAAAAACTATTTACATTATACTACATGACGTTGTACTCATTAGCTGTAAGTTTATGACTTTATCAAAAACTTTTCACAAATTTTCATTTCACAAATTCTGCTCGTTCATGCGATACTTTTCTCCCCTAATCCATTATAATAGTAGAAACTCATGAAAAAATAGATAACTTCCATAAGAGGTGATTGTTAATGGCAGTAAGTGATATTGTTACGCAGTATGAGGATGAGCATGGACAGATTTACTATAAAATGAAATCACATGACATTGACGTCAAGGCCGCACAAAACGCAGGTCTCGCTCCAGTGATCACCTATTGGATGGGCGATCAAGAGATTACGGACTCCATTCGAAATTTACGCTTTAGTCCACGTCCCCCCTCCAGCTATATTCAAGATTACGAAGAATTTCAAGCAATGCTTTATTCGAAAGAGCAACGTGCCATTAACCAGCTTTATGAACAAATGAGTATTAAACCAAGAAATATGTCAACAGGTAAACAAGTTATTTGGAGTTTTTTTGTCATTGTTTTAGCTATGCTTCCCCTGTTCATTGCCATTTGGTGGTTTAAATAATCGAATAGGTTGCCTCTTTAGCATTTTTGAATCTCTCCTTCTTAATTTATCAAAACTTTCAAGTAATTTCACTATTCAGCTTGACAGACTTTAGGAAGTAGTGCATTCTTTAGTCAATAGTTACCAACTCCATGATGAGAAAACGAACGGAGACTAGTAGTTAGCCACTGCTTGAAAAGAGAGCAATGCCCATCGGCTGTAAGGCATTGTACAAGGAAGACTGATGAACCTACTTCGTAAAACGTCCTGGCCAAACTAGGCGCAGTCTCTAGCGTTATGAGAAAAGTGGAATGTCGCATGATGTTCAATGTAGGTGGTACCACGGAAGGCAAGTCTTTTCGTCCTAATTTTTAGGATGAAAAGGCTTTTTTTATCTTGATTCAGCAAAATTTTGGTGTCAAAGATGAAACGTCATTGCTCTATTTAACAAAGCAATGACGAACATAAGACAATTGGAGGTAGTGTGATGGAGAGAAAAAGGATTGTTGTGAAGATTGGCAGTAGCTCTTTAACAAATGCAAAAGGCGAAATCGATAAAGTTCGTTTAATGGATCATGTGCAGGCAATCGCCGAATTAAAGAGGCAGGGTCATGAAGTTTTGCTTGTATCATCGGGTGCAGTAGCCGCTGGTTTTAAACAACTTGGCTACCCTGCTCGTCCTGTAACGGTAAAAGGAAAACAGGCCGCGGCAGCTGTTGGACAGAGCTTACTGATCCAAACATACAGTGCCTTATTTAGCATTTACGATATAACGCCTGCTCAAATTTTACTGACACGCACAGATTTTTCTAAAAAAGAATGCTATAAAAATGCCTATGCTACTTTCGAGGAATTATTAGAACGTTCCATGCTACCAATTATTAATGAAAACGATACAGTATCTATTAGTGAATTGACATTTGGGGATAATGATATGCTGTCCGCACTTGTAAGTGGTCTTGTCCATGCAGATCAGCTCATCATTTTAACAGACATCAATGGCTTATATAATGCCAATCCTGCTAAAAATCCGCAGGCGGAACGTATTGATCGGTTAACAGCTATTACCGATGACATGTTAAGCTTTGCTGATGGTACAGGTTCAAAGGTTGGCACGGGTGGCATGGCATCTAAGCTATTGGCAGCCCGAACAGCGCTACGTGCAGGTGTGAAAGTATTTATCGGAACAGGTCAAGGTGCACATAAACTACTTGCTATTTTAGCAGGCCATGGGGATGGCACCTATGTCGAGCATGATGAACTTGCGATTTTAACAAATCATAAACAGTGGATTGCACTTACGGAAGTTTCTGGTAAAATTTTTATAGATAGTGGTGCTGAAAAGGCGTTAATGGACAATGGCAAAAGCTTATTACCCGCTGGCGTATATCGTGTAGAAGGTGATTTTGACAATGGGGATGTTGTAGAAGTTTATAGTGAACAAGGTTTATTAGGACGTGGCGAAGTACTGTACTCTTCCCTAGAGCTAACTGTAGCAATGGGAAAACGGACGGATACATTGTCGAAATGCCCTATTGAGGTGATACACAGAGATAAATGGCTGAAAATTCAAACGAATGAGGGAGGAATGACGAATGACAAGTGAAATTCAAGGAAAAGGACAACGGGCAAAGGCTGCCAGCTACATATTAAATATTAAAACGACCTGCGAAAAGAATGAGGCGCTAACAAAAATTGCAGAACAGTTAATCATTGACCAGCATACTATTATGGCTGAAAATGCCAAAGATCTAGCACTGGGTGAGAAACAGAGCTTGCCTGCTTCTACACTAGATCGAATGATGCTCAATGAAGAACGAATAGTGGCAATGGCCGATGCCATTCATTTACTTGTCTCCCTACAAGATCCAGTAGGCACAGTTATTGAGCAGATTGATAAAGAGAATGGCTTACACATCGAAAAGCGGATTGTACCGCTTGGGGTCATTGGTATGATTTATGAGGCACGCCCAAATGTCACAGTAGATGCAGCGACTCTCTCTCTGAAAACGGGCAATGCCGTCATTTTACGTGGCAGCTCCTCAGCTAAATTTTCAAATACCGCCCTAGTGGCAAGTATCCACCGTGCACTTGCTAAAACATCTATTCCTATAGAAGCTGTGCAATTAATTGAGGATACAAGTCGTGAAACGGTGAAAGAATTATTTCATTTAAAAGAGTACTTAGATGTATTAATTCCTCGTGGCGGCAAAGCGCTTATTGATTTAGTTGTGAAGGAAGCAACTGTCCCTGTACTTGAAACAGGTGCGGGCAACTGTCACATTTACGTGGATCAAATGGCGGATTACATAAAAGCAGAAAAAATTTGCCTGAATGCTAAAACGCAGCGCCCTTCTGTTTGCAATGCAGCAGAAAGCTTACTCATTCATCCTATTTGGTTTAAGTCTCATGGTATGCAACTGTTAACAGCACTACATGACGCAGGTGTGACCATCATCGGTGATGAACAAGTATGTCAGCTATTTGAGGCTGCTCTTCCAGCTACGGAGGAAGACTATGCGATGGAATATCTTAATTTAACAATAAGTGTTAAATTGGTGGAAAATGTCTATGAAGCAATTGAGCATATTCATCGCTTTGGCACACATCATTCTGAAGCGATCATTACAGAAGATCAATTGGTCGCAGAAACATTTTTAAATAATGTCGATGCAGCGGCTGTTTATCATAATGCCTCTACCCGCTTCACGGATGGCTTTGAATTTGGCTATGGTGCAGAAATTGGCATTAGTACGCAAAAACTACATGCTCGTGGGCCAATGGGCTTGCCAGCGTTAACCTCAACTAAATATTTCATATATGGCAACGGCCAAATTCGTGAATAAAAGGAAGCCGCCCGTTACTTATTTGCTTTAATAATTTTACAAAAAATAGAAAGAAGGTGTCATATGAACATCTCCGCAATGATTAAACTAACCGTCTCCATGGCACTGTTTGGTTCCATAGGCTTTTTTACGGTTCATACTGGTGTTCCTGCTACAGAGCTTGTCTTTGTTCGATGCATTTGTGCCACCCTCTTTCTAGGAGGAATGTGGCTTATTACAGGGGGGCATAAATCAGAGGTTTGGGATAAGAAGGAAATTCTCCAAACAATTATTTGTGGCGTCTTTATCGTTTTAAACTGGGTATTTTTATTTAAAGCCTTTGAAGAAATGTCGATTTCGATTGCCATTTCCATCTATAATTTAGCCCCTATTTTTGTCTTAATTTTAGGCGCTATCTTTTTAAAGGAAAAAATGACCATTCAAGCACTTGTAGCAACCATCACTTGCTTTATCGGTAGTATTTTCATCATTGGTCTCCATAATTTTGTGTCTTTCTCAGAGTTTATGCAATCTGGTTTTGTGTGGGCATTACTGTCAGCGGTCTTTTATGCCCTCACCATGCTAACAAGCAAAACCATTACGAAGCTTAGCTCCTATGCGTTAACCTATATTCAAACAACGGTTGGTATCGTCATACTACTGCCTTTCATCGACTTCTCCTTGTTTGAGGGATTAACCACTTCCAATTGGTTTTATATTTTGGGCACAGGCTTTATTCATACAGGATTTGTTTACTATTTATTTTTTGATAGTATTCGCAACCTTACAACCATTCTTGTATCCGTATTAGTGTTCGTTGACCCTGTTGTCGCGATTTTACTGGATATGCTGTTGCTTGATTTTATGCCAAGCATTATGCAAACGTTAGGTATCCTGCTTATTTTCGGAGGTATTTTCTATACAGTTTACATTCCGAAGAAAAAGCGGCTGCCACAGGAGGCATCCTCATGAGCAAGCTCTTTACTATAGGGGAATTACTAATTGATTTTACGCCAACAGAGCAGCATGGCTCCCTTGCCGATATCGAGCACTTTACTAAACATGCGGGTGGTGCACCTGCAAATGTAGCAGCGGTCTGTGCAAAGCTGGGTCAGCAGGCAGCTCTTCTAACACAGGTCGGTCAGGATGCCTTTGGCGATTTCCTAATAAAAACGTTACAGCAAACAGGTGTAGACACGCAGTACATTCGCCAAACAGCTGATGGAGAAACAAGTCTTGCTTTTGTCTCATTAAATGGTCACGGTGAGCGTGATTTTCAATTTTATCGCCGACATGCTGCGGACTTATTGTACAAGCAAGACTATCTCCCCTTACAATTACTCACTGCACAAGATATCGTTCATTTTTGCTCTGTTAATCTTGTGGAAAGCCCTATGAAGCAAGCACATCTTGCTTTTATTGAACAGGCACATCAAGCAGGTAGTCTTGTTTCCTTTGATCCGAATGTGCGCTTACCTTTATGGCAGGATGAGACTGCGTGTCGGGCAACCATCCTCGCCTTTCTACCTAAAGCACATATTGTGAAGCTTTCAGAGGAGGAGCTATTGTTTTTAACAGCAGTAGAGGAGGAACAGGCGGCCGTCCAAGCATTATTTCAGGGGCATGTAGCCGTCATCATCATTACACATGGCGCTGCTGGGGCTACTTTATATACGAAAAAGCTTCATGTAAAGGCTCCTGCTAAGGAGGTACAAACTGTCGATACGACAGGGGCTGGAGATGCATTTATTGGGGCAGTTTTAAGTAAATTCCTTCAACATCAACTAGCAGTAGCTGATGTTGAAACCTATTGCGAACAGCATGCGATGTCCCTGCTCACTTTTGCAAACCGTTATGCAGGGATTTCGACAACGAAGCATGGGGCCATTCCCTCTTATCCCGTATTGCCATTGGAAATAAATCAAGATTAACGCGAAACTTCTTGTCCTTATTTTTCGTATGTACTAGTGACAGAGTAATAAAGGAGGACATACATGGAGCCGATCACAAAAAGACGAACAGCAGCATTTTTAATCGATACAGCGATATCAACCGCAGTCACGTTGGGTGTTGAATATTTCCTACGAAAAAAAGTGAAAAACGAAGTCGTTCATGCGCTCGTTACGCCAACAGCCGTGCTATGGGCACTAGAATATGCACAGCTCCGTCAAAATGGACAAACCATTGGCTACAAAGCAATGAAACTGGCACTCGAAAATGAAGATGGCCATCCACTATCAGACGGTCAAATAATTAAACGAATGGCTTATCGAGACACCCTCAGTACGTTTGATTATCTAAAAAATCGCCAGACCTTTGAGCAACAGCATGGACAACGTCTACCTCATGACAATTTCGCAGGTACGATTGTCAAAGAAAAATAATTGAAAGCTGCCCAACTTTCTTTATGAAGGTAGTTTTTAATTGAAACTAGAATCCGTCGTGCAAAAAAATGGCTCCCCTTAGCTAAGGAGGAGCCTTTTCTAATGGCAGCTAAACATAAGTAGTGCCATTGAATTGTATACTTTATCGAAAACAGATCTTCCGCCTTCTCTCTGCAAACGAATACTAAGTGACAAAATCTAGCACTAATGAGAAGGTTATTGAAAAGACGATTTCGTCCACTACCAATATTTTTTCATTAAAATATGTGGGATGCCACAATCCATGAATTCTTCGCCTTCACGCTGGTAGCCTAATTTTTCATAAAAACCTTCTGCATAGGACTGGGCATTCAGCTTTACTTTTGTTAAACCTTTGTCTCGTGCGATTTGCTCTAAGCCCATAATGATTTCTTTCCCCAGGCCAAATTTACGGTATTGTTCCAATATACAAATACGTTCTAGTTTGCCATAGCCCTCCACAATGCGAAGCCTGCCTGTTCCAACAGGTTGCTCCTTGTAATACACAAGAATATGATCACATGGTGCATCGAGCGAATCAAATTCATCGTACTCTTCTACCTCAGGTACTTGTTGTTCTTCAATAAAAACATGTCGACGAAAATCGAACGCTGTTTGTAATTCTTCTTCAGTTGTCACTTTTTTTATGCTCATGAATATTCCTCCTAGTTTCTCCTATTGACCATCTTCACTAGGTGCAATTTCACTTCGAAGATGATACTATTAGTATAGAATAATTTTTATTGCAAATACAATAAAAATTTCAGGAGGATCGACCATGAAAGAAATTTTACGTGAAATAGGTGCTATTGCACGGGCATTAGACTCAATTAGTAATATTGAATTTAAGGAGTTGGATTTAACAAAGGGACAATATTTATATGTCATCCGAATTTGTGAAAATCCTGGTATCATTCAAGAAAAGGTTGCAGAGCTATTAAAGGTGGATCGTACGACTGCTTCGCGGGCTATTCAAAAATTAGAGACCAAGGGCTTTATTGAAAAGCGTATTGAACAAGGAAATAAAAAAAATAAATTGCTCTTCCCAACAGCAAAAAGCTTAGAGATTTATCCTTTCTTGAAACGAGAGGGCGAATATTCCAATGCTCGTGCACTTGCAGGTTTTTCCACTGGAGAGATTGACAGCATCCACAATCTACTAACGCGTGTTTTGCATAACATCGAGATTGACTGGGAGGATGTAAAAAAGGGGCATAAACGACACTATTAAAGGCGATTCCTTGTATTTCCACATGTTTGGAATCGCCACGTACTAAACATTGGCTGCCAATACTCTTTTTAACACGGCTACCATAAAATCAAGATCTTCATCAGTACAGCAAAGTGGCGGACTTAATATAATGATATGATGATAGCCCTCTACTGTTTCGCCATTTCTCCCAACAATTAACCCGTTTGCTTGACAATCAGCTATAATTTTCGCTATTCGCTCTGGCTTTGCGGGTGCTTGTGATGGTTTATCTTCGACAAGCTCGATGCCTATGAGCAACCCAAGCCCTCGTATATCTCCAACAAAGGGTAGCTCCAATAAGTCTTGCAAATCATGTAGCAATTGTATACCCAAATCTCTTGCGCGCTGTACGAGCCCTTCTTCTTCTATGATTTTTATATTTTCTAAAGCCACTGCACAGGCTGCTGGATTACCACCAAACGTATTAATATGCCGAAAATGACTATAGCCGTCCATCTCTTTAAATTTTTCATAAATGTCTTTGCGTACAGCCGTGATGGATAACGGTAGGTAGGCACTTGTTAACCCCTTTCCCATAGTAATGACATCTGGTCGAATGTCAAAATGCTGATGACCAAATAGCATCCCTGTTCGTCCAAAGCCACATATGACTTCATCAATGATAAGTAATACCCCATGTCGTCTACAAATGCGCTCGACTTCCTTAACATAAGTAGGGTGTGGAATAAGAACGCCACCACCAGTAATCAGTGGCTCCATAATAACGGCCGCTATTGTTTCTTTTTGCTCCCAAATGATCTTTTCCTCGATTTCACGAGCACATGCTAAACTATACGCCTCCACGGGCTGCCCTTTTGGTCGACGATAATGATCAGGTGGGGCAACATGCAAAAAGCCTGGTGTTAAGGGTTCATATTTATATTTACGTAAGGCCTGTCCTGTGGCTGCCAATGCCCCCAGTGAACTGCCATGATAACCTCGATAACGAGCAATGATTTTATAACGAGTTCCTTCCCCATTTTGTTGATGGTATTGACGTATTAGCTTAAAGGCTACTTCATTCGCGTCCGAACTGCTATTGGAATAAAACATCATATAGTCATCTTCTAGTAAGCTGTTCATTTTTTCAGCGAGTCTGATGGCCGGTTCATGACTTTGGGTTAAAGGGGCATAGCATAGCTTTTTCAGTTGCTCATACGCAACTTTAGCAAGACGCTCACGGCCATAGCCTACGTTCACTGCCCATAAGCCTGACATGCCATCTAAAAAGCGGTTGCCTAAACTATCGGTAATCCATGCTCCTTCTCCCTGTTCAATAATAGGGGGCGCATTGTCATTGTACATAGACATATGATGCCAAACATTTTCATGGTCTTTTTGCTGTAAATCATGTGTGAATTGATCGTTCTGCTCCATATCATGACCTCCAATCGTGATCATCGATGTCTTTTTATCTATCACCATTTTCCCTATTAAACTAGTTAATATTGAAATTTTCTGATTTCTCTAACATAATGAAATAGACATTGTACATTCGAAGGGCAGGTGCTAATTGATGGCGAAACATCCTCTACTCGTACGTGATGTCCTCAAGCGCAAGCATTTTGAATCAGCGAAGCTTATCGCTGGGCAGCATGGTCTTGATCGCCAAGTTTTATGGACACATATATTAGAAATCAAAGATTTTGATACATTAATTAATGGTGGTGAATTGATTTTAACTACTGGTGTTGGTTTACAGCTCGAACGTGAAACACAAATCGCCTACTTACAAAACCTTATTCGCAATGAAGCTGCTGGTCTTTGTATAGAAATTGGAGACTATTTCGATCATGTCCCTGTAGAATTGATTGCTATGGCGAACGCCCATCATTTCCCAATTATTATTTTTGAAGACATTGTACGATTTATCGATATTACGCAAGATTTACACACGTACATAATTAATCAACACCAGCAGGCACTAACACAGCTAGATACACTCTCCAAAACATTTATGGAATTATCGTTAATGCCAAATGGAATTTTAAAAATATTACAAGTTCTCCACCAAGATACGGATGCGCCCTTTTTATTTGTCTCAGAAGATACAAAAAGCTTTTATTATCCTGTGGAGGCTAAAAAATACTTGCGTGTTATGGAGGAGCATTGTCAGCAGTTAGAAATACAAGAGCCTCTACACCTTTTATCCATTGATAAGGATCATTTTGTCATCATCCCTGTGAATGGACTTGGACAAGTTTGGGGCTATTTATGTATGCATTCTGGACTGCCAAAGCCGAGTGATTACACCTTGTTGAATCTAGAACGGGCTACGATGTCAATAGCCCATATTTTAATGCGTAATCGCATGCTGCAGGAGCGACAGCAAAGCCGTGAGGATGAATTTATCCTTGCCTTAATTCAAGGACAGCCCGTTGATATACCATACTATCAAAGCTATTTGCCAATCGAGAGTCGTAATTTATTTTACCGAGTCGTCGTATTCAATCTTCATGATAAAGCTAATACAGTGTCTGAAGAAGAGTGGCAGGAAATACAGCTCCAAAATGCCATGTATATTCGCTCAATTTTAAAAAAGCTCGGATTTTTCCCTACTGTTTCGGTACGACAGCATGAGATTATTATTTTAGCCTTTTTTATTGCCGCAGATTATATGAAAGACAATCGTGATTCCTTCGATCAAGCTATTTCACAGATCATAGCGAGAAAAGCTGCACAGTTTTTTGAACAGCTTATCCTTAGCTGTGGCATTAGCAATGTCTATCAGTCGATTGAAAGTGTTCATCTTGGCTATAAAGAGGCGAAATCGGCCATTCAAATGCAACATCAGCAATTGGCTAGCTCCATCTATTATAAGGATCTAGGTGTCTATCGATTATTATTACAGCAGGATCAGACAGCTCTCCTACAATTTGTGAAAGATTATTTACAAGAGATATTGTTATTAGATCAAAAAAGTAGCCTTGATTTATTTCAAACATTAGCTGTTTATTTGGCCTGTAACGGGGCTAAAAATGATACAGCAGAACAGCTGTTTATCGTCCGTCAAACACTCTATAAACGAATTGAACGGCTAGAAAGTATATTAGGTGCTGATTTTTTACAAGCTCCCCATCGCCTCAATATTGAAATGGCTGTTAAGGCATATGAACTCTTACAAAAAACAGCACCTGATGTGTTACGATTTTGAACGTGGGTCCATAAAATCTCGTAAAGCATTACTGAGCATATATAAACCAAGCACAAGGATGGTAATGGCTCCTCCTGGCGCATACGTATACCAAGGGGCACCGATTAAATAGGCTTGTGAATCTTTTAACATTCTGCCCCAGCTAGGGTTTGGTGGTTGTACTCCAAGCCCTAAATAGCTTAGTGCTGCCTCGGCTAACATCGCCGTCGCAAATGTCACGGTTGCAGCCACAATAATTTGCGACGAAATGTTCGGTAAAATATGGCGGAACATAATGCTATAAGGCTTGACCCCGATTAATTTCGCTGCCAGTACATATTCCGAGTCACGTTGCTGCACAAAGCCACTACGTGCAATCCTTGCAATAGCTGGAATAGCGATAATGCCAAGCGCTATAGCGGTATTTGTAATCCCTGGACCGAATACTGCTACAAGCATTAAGGCTAAAATAATGCCTGGAAAAGCCATTAAAGCGTCCATCGTCCGCATAAAGATTTCATCGATCCAGCCACCAATATAGCCCGCAATACCACCGATAAGAATGCCAAACACCGTTCCAATTGCCACGGTTAATAGACCCACAGCAAAGGCTGTTTGTGTCCCCTTCATAATGCGGCTAAAAATATCACGCCCGAATTCATCTGTTCCAAACATATAGGCACCACCAGGTCCACGCAATTTTTCAGGTATATTCATCGCATTGACATCATGTGGTGTATAAAAGAAACTAACAAGCATGACGAGCAAAAAGCCGACAATAACGAGGAGACCAATGACTAAATTGATTTTTTTAGTATAGCGCTGTAGTTGTTTCATGGTAGCCACCTCTTAACGTAATCGAATTCTAGGGTCCAACACAGAATATAAAACATCAACGATAAAATTAATCATGACGACAGCTACTGTAATATACATGACAATCCCCTGCACAAGTGGAAAATCACGATTACTAATAGCCGTAATTAGTAGCTGACCGATACCTGGCAAGGAAAACACCTGCTCCACAATAATCGTTCCTGCTACTACCTCTGCCATGATCAAACCAAAAACCGTTAAAATCGGGATCATCGAATTTTTTAATACATGCTTATACATTACATTTTGTTCAGACATCCCTTTACTGCGAATTGTACGGACATAATCGAGTTGGACTTGTTCTAGAATAGCTGTACGGACATAACGGAAATTCACCGCAATTTGTGGAATGGCAATCGTTAAAGCTGGAAGAATAAGCGTGCTAAGTGCTCCTGCTATACTTTGGGTCCAAGGAATATAGCCACTAATTTTAAAGAAGCTAAACTGTAAGCCAATGTAAAGAATAAGCATCATCCCTAGCCAAAAGGATGGTACTGCCATCCCAATTTGCGTCATAGTGGATAATGACACATCACTTAATTTATTTTGTCTTCTTGCAGCAAACATCCCTAAAGGTAAGGAAATGATTAAGACCATAATAAGGGTAAGCCCTGCTAATGACATGGTGACAGGAAGTCGATCAAATAATAATTCTTTTACTGGCATGGAAAATCGAATGGAATTCCCTAATTGCCCTGTCAATAAGCCCTTCATCCAATCTACATATTGTTCATAAAGAGGACGATCCAAGCCGAGCTCAGATCGTAAATTTTCAATTTGTGTGGGATCCGCCTCCGTCCCTAACATCGTGCGAACCGGATCACCAGGTAATATTTGAAAAACGCCAAATGTAATGATGGATACTAGAAGGATGGTGATTATTAACAGGATGATTCGACGTAGGATATACATCATAAGCATTCATCCCTTTCTAGTTTGAAAACTTAACCTCAGACATATCATGGAACCAGAATGGATAACTCTTAAGCCCCGTCACTTGTTTGTCAGTACCCCACACGATTTGATAATCAGCAATGTAAACCGCAGTAGCTTGCTCTGCTAAAATTTCCTGTGCACGATGGTAGTAGTCGATTTGTTTAGCTTGATCAGTTTCCTTCAAGACATCAGCCATAATTTTGTCGTATTCTTCGTTTTTAAACAGGAAGAAGTTTTCACTATCATTTGTGGAGATATAGTCATTCAAAATTTCAAAGGCAGATGCACGACCTGTTAAATCAATCGTTGTCATCTCATAGTCGCGACCAAAGTACACACGATCTAGCCAGATACCCCATTCAACTACTTCAATTTCTACATCAATGCCAATTTCCTGCAAATTAGCCACTACAATTTGGGCAATATTTGAGTAAATATCATTATGTGAAGACACCGTTATTTTTGTTTTAAAGCCATCAGGATAACCCGCTTCCGCTAATAAGGCTTTCGCTTTTTCCACATCTCGCTCATACATGCTTTCTAAGCCCTTCTTTTGGAAGTCTCCCATTGCTGGACTCATATTAGATCCAAGAGGAACAGCATAGCCCGCAAATACAGAATCAATAATATCGGATTTACTAATGGCGTAATTGATCGCTTGACGAACCTTCACATTATCAAAAGGTGCCTTTGTTTCGTTAAAAGTAACGATTAATGATGAGTTATTATTTTGATGGGATAAATTATAGCTACCCTCTACCTCACCAACACGATGCCAAGGAACACTCGTTAAATCTACCTCATTCGCCATCAAGCTCATAATGGCTGCCTGATCATCTGATTGGAAGGCAAAGGTTACTTTATTCAAATAAGGCAATCCTTCCTGCCAATACTGCTCATTTTTCTTGAGCTCTAAATTGGTGCCAGGTGCGTATTTTACAAAGGCAAATGGTCCTGTCCCAATTGGGTTTTCATTATGCTTACCATCATTACTTTTAGGAATAATAGCTGATTGTCTTGCTGTTAATGAATACAAGAAATTAGAGTTCGGCTCTTTTAACTTGATAATAAATGTAGTCGCATCAGGTGCCTCTGTAGATGCTACATTATCAAAGTTATTAGACATTTTCTCCCCACCATTTTTCCCCATTAAACGGTCAAAGGAATATTGGATATCCTCCATCGTTAAATCATCACCATTATGAAACTTCACACCTTGGCGTATTTTAAACGTATACGTTAAACCATCCTCCGAGATGTCGTAGCTCTCTGCAAGCCCCTCTTTCAAGGAACCATCCGTTTCAGGTGCCATAAGCCCTTCAAACAGATTAAGTATCATTTGATAGGAAATAGACGCTGTAGCCTTATGTGGATCTAAAAAATCTGGATCGTCATTGACACGTACAACGATTTCCTGTGGAACATCGGCTACTGTTTGACCATCTGTAGAACTTGAACCTGTCGTATTTTTCTTTCCATCACCTGAACATGCTGTCATGATAATTGCTAATAACAATGTCACGAGCATCAGTCCTCTTTTTTTCCATTGCATAGTCGTTCCCCCTTTTCCCATATGCCTATCTTTGAATGCTTGTATAGCTTTCAACATCTGCCAATTTATCAGCGCCTTTAATGCCAGCGAGAATAGCTTCCTCCATTACCTTTGTTGCTAAATGTCCTAGATAATCAAGTGCATAAGGTTGATCGCCTGTCCCTAGCACAAAAATCGTATCGCCATCCAGCATGGTATGAACGGGATAAATCGTTCGTGCTAAAGCATTTTGCGTAAGCTGTGCAATTTTTTTAGCCTCTGCCTTCGTTAACTTGGCATTCACTGCTACCACACCGATCGTTGTATTAGTGCCAGCTAATGCCTCTGATTGTGCATGCTGCTCTAAATAGGCACAGCAATCCACCCACTGACCAGAATGCGCATCTCTGGCTCCTGCTAAAATTTGCCGTGTAGCAGGGTCCTTGACATCTCCCACGGCATTCACTGCCACGATGGCTCCTGCTACGAGACCATCTTTCCCCGCATAGGAAGCACTACCAAGCCCACCCTTCATCGCAAAATTAGGTCCTGCTAGTTTGCCAATAGTTGCGCCATAGCCAGCACCTATATTGCCATTGGTAAATGGGCCAACTTGTGCTGCTTGTGCCGCTTCATAGCCCATTTGCGCAGTAGGTCGAGCATGAGGATCACCGATAAATAAGTCAAAGAGAACAGCACTCGGCACAATCGGTATTTTTGCCACACCTGCATCGACACCAATTCCTTGCTCGGCTAAAAATTGCATGACACCTGTGGCAGCATCTAATCCGAAGGCGCTGCCCCCAGCTAAACAGATGGCGTGGACTCGATCAATTTCATTAATAGGGTCTAATGCATCTGTTTCACGAGTGCCTGGTGCAGAGCCTCGAACATCCACTCCACACACCGCCCCACTTTCTACTAATAGCACCGTGCAGCCCGTAATCCCTTCCTTATTTTCACGATGTCCGACTTTGACACCTGGCACATCCGTTATATTGCCAAACATCTGCAACACCTCCACTCTAAAACAAATTTAATTTTCTGATTATTTATCATATAAAAAGCAAGCCACTCGTTGATGATTATTTTCATGTTGAAGCATCGGTCTTTCCTGATGACATCTTTCCATCACAAATGGACAACGGGTATGAAAGACACAGCCAACAGGTGGATTCATTGGACTTGGTAATTCACCTTGTAAAAGTATTTCTTGTTTCGGCTCATCAAAATTAACGACTGGTATAGCAGATAGCAATGCTTGTGTGTAGGGATGTAATGGATTGGCGTAGAGCTCCTTCTTTGTCCCAATCTCCACAACTCTTCCTAAATACAGCACTGCCACACGGTCACTAATATGCTTCACAACACTTAAGTCATGTGAAATAAATAAATAGGTTAATTGAAATTCATCTTGTAAATCCATCATGAGATTAAGAACTTGCGATTGCACCGACACATCCAGAGCAGATACCGGCTCATCAGCAATAATGAATTCTGGATGTATCGCTAATGCTCGGGCAATACCAATTCGTTGTCGCTGCCCACCAGAAAATTCATGCGGAAACTTATGCATGGCATCCTCAGGTAGCCCTACCTTTTGTAAGAGCTCCTTCACACGCTCTTTTCGTTGTTCCTTCGTCAATGTTAATTGCAGTTTCATCGGTTCCTCGATAATAGAGCCGACCCGCATCCGAGGATTAAGGGAGGAAAAGGGATCTTGAAAAATCATTTGCATTTGATTGCGATAACTTTGTAGCTTACTGCCCTTTAAATGCTGGATTGGCTGCCCTTTATACAATACTTCCCCTGCTGTTGGTTCAACGAGCTTTAAAATCGTTCGCCCAAAGGTTGATTTGCCTGAGCCTGATTCTCCTACAATGCCCAATGTTTCTCCTCTAAAAATCTCTATTGAAATATCGTCAACCGCCTTGATGACCTTTTTTTCTTCCTTCATCGATTTGCGTTTCACAGGAAAGTAGGCTTTTAAATGATTAATTTCCAGCAAAACTTCTTTCTCCATCATGAGCCAGCTCCCCTTTCTCTGTGAATAAATGACAGCGTACTTTATGTGCCTCTTGAATGTAATGGATAGCCGGTTGCTCCACATGACAATGTGCCATCGCATGTGGACAGCGTGGGGCAAAGCGACAGCCATCAGGCAATGCATACGCTGGTGGTACGGTGCCAGGGATCGACGGCAGCCTTTTGACATCTGAATCAAGGCTAGGCATCGTTTTTAAGAGAGCAGTTGTATAAGGATGCTGCGGATTTAAAAAGAGCTCTCTCACTGGAGCTTCCTCGACAATTTGCCCTGCATACATCACCATGACACGATCGGCTGTTTCTGCAACAACACTCATATCATGTGTAATAAATAAGATGGCCGACTGATGGTCTTTCTTCATTTTCAGCATCAGCTTTAAAATTTGTGCCTGTACCGTCACATCCAGTGCTGTGGTTGGTTCATCTGCAATCAATAGCTGCGGATTATTAGACATCGCAATAGCAATCATGACACGTTGCCGCATTCCCCCTGATAGTTGATGAGGATATTCAGCAATCACCTTTTCTGCATTGGCAATCCCTACCTCCTGTAAAAGTAGTAATGCTTTCTTCCATGCCTCTTTTCTCGATACCTTTTGATGTCTGCGAATGCCCTCAATCATTTGATTGCCAATCGTAAAGACGGGATCTAAAGAGGTCATAGGCTCTTGAAAAATCATACTAATTTCATTACCACGAATACGGCTCATCTCTTTCTGTTTATAGGCGAGTAGATTTTTACCGTTTAAGGCAATGGAACCTGCTGTAATTTCACCTGGTGGTATGGGCAGTAAACGCATAATCGCTAAGGATGTGATACTTTTGCCGCTTCCTGATTCACCTACCAGTGCAACGGTTTCTCCTTTATGAATAGTAAAGTTTACATCTTCAACAACCTTCGCCTCTTTGCCATTTTTTAACTGGAATTGGATGGATAATTGATT
This sequence comes from Lysinibacillus sp. FSL K6-1151, assembly GCF_038630755.1. Classification (NCBI taxonomy): domain Bacteria; kingdom Bacillati; phylum Bacillota; class Bacilli; order Caryophanales; family Bacillaceae; genus Lysinibacillus; species Lysinibacillus sp. FSL K6-1151. Next base: position 1,758,517 of record NZ_CP152040.1, on the reverse strand, counting down.
GACCTCTAAAAGCACTTCTTTTTCTTTTGGCTGTTCCATATGCGTCCCTCCATCTCACTGTTGATTAGGTGGTGCATAGCGTATAGCGATGTTTTTCATTTGCGTATAGTTTCGCAGTGCAACAAAGCCCTTCTCTCGACCAATTCCGCTTTTTTTATAGCCGCCAAATGGCATTTGAATACCTCCAGCAGCCCCATAATTATTGACAAATACTTGGCCAGCCTGCACACGACTTGCCACATAATGAGCCGTATCAATATGCTGTGACCAAACACCAGCAACTAAGCCATAGTCAGTGCTATTGGCTAATGCAATAGCCTCGTCTGCGCTGGAAAATGGCAGGACGGTTAAGACAGGGCCGAAAATTTCTTCCTGCGCTAATGGATCATTTGGATCAACGCCATCCAGTATAGTTGGCTGTACATAAAAGCCCTTTTCATAGCCTTTTATCGTCACTGGTTCGCCACCCGTAATCACATAGCCATCTGTCTTTGCTTGTTGTAATAATGCCGTGATTTTCGTATATTGGCGTTCATTTAATAGCGGTCCCATATCCATATCCGCTTCCCCAGGTCCAACTTGTATCGCTTGGAATTTTTGCGCTAGTTGTGCAATGAATGTATCTTTAATACTTTCTTCAATGAGTAAACGTGCCCCTGCAGAGCAAGTTTGACCGGCATTTTGAATAATGGCACGTACAACCCCCTCTAATGCTTGCTCCATATCGGCATCTGCAAACACAATATTAGGCGATTTTCCTCCAAGCTCTAATGTCACAGGCACAACATTTTCTGCTGCTGCCTTCATCACCGCTATCCCTGTCGGCACAGAACCCGTAAACGTAATATGATTAATATCGGGATGTGACGTTAAATAGAGCCCAACCTCTCGCCCCAATCCTGTAATATGCTGGAAAATCCCTTTCGGCACTTTATTGGCAAACCATTCAGCGATGGCATGTGTTGTCAGGGGTGTATCCTCTGCACTTTTCACAATCACAGCATTACCAGTTGCTATAGCCGCTGCGACACTTCTTGCCGTAATTTGAATCGGATAATTCCATGGCACAATATGTACCGTAATGCCAACTGGCTCTAGCACTACCGCATTTAATAGTCCATCCTCAATCGGAATGGTATCCCCCATCACCTTATCCGCTGCACCACCATAAAATTCAAAATAGCGAGCCGCTGCTTCAATATCTGCTCTTGCCTGTGATAAGGGCTTTCCTACGTCTCGACATTCTAGTAAACTCCATTCCTCTGCATGCTGTCGAATATAATGGGCAAATTCAATTAATAACTGCCCCCGTTCATAGGCCTTCCATTGACGCCAGTCTTGTCCTTCAAACGCTAGACGGGCTGAATGTACTGCTTGTTCCACATGCGCTTTACTTGCATTGCTAATTTGTGCAATCACTTCCCCTGTCGAGGGATTTTTAACTTCTAGGTGTGTCTCTTCTTCACCATGAACCCACTCCCCATTAATTAACATAGGAATTTTTCTCATCGTACCCCTCCTATAATCCACGACCACCATCTACATGCAATGTCGTTCCAGTGACCATACTTGCCGCATCAGACAATAAATAGCTGACTGCCCCTGCTATATCCGCTGGCTGTACTAAGCGCCCAAGTGGGACAGACTGCACAAACACATTTTGCTTCGTTTGCTCTATATCAGCATCCTGTGCAGCAAATTGACCAAGCATTTGTGTGTCAGCTGGGCCTGGATGAATCGTATTAACGCGAATTTGGCTTGATGCAAGTTCAATTGCAAGCCCTCTTGTAAAGCTTTCTGCCGCCCCCTTTGAGGCAATATAAGCCTGTAAGCCTGGTCTAGGACGCACGGCAGAAATAGAGGCTATTGTAATAATGGAGCCCCCTTGCTGTTTTTTCATAAAAGGAACAACTGCTTTTGTCGTGATAAACAAGCTTTTTACATTGACATCCATTAAACGGTTCCACTCATCCATCGTGACCTGCTCAATCGGTGTCGCTGACTGGGCAATTCCTAGTGCATTGACAAGGCCATCTATTCTGCCATACTTGTCAAAAACCTGTTGGCAAATGCTTTGAACACGTTCCTCCTGCAATACATTGACTTCAACACATTGTAATGAATCATGGGCGATATCTGATAGTGCATCTATTGATAAATCAAGCCCTACAACCTGATTACCCTGCTTTAGCTGCTCTTGAATAATCGCTTTTCCCATACCGCCTCCTGCACCTGTAACTACGACCACCTTTTGCTCGATTGCCATCCTAAACACCTCCTGCTGTTAAAGTCCTATTAATGATTTCCTGACAAATTGCATCGCCCATTTGTGCCGTTGTCGCTTGTCCACCAATATCTGCTGTCTTTACGATACCTTCCTGTAGCACTGTTGTAATCGCCTTAACAATGAGCTGTTCTAAATCGCTTCTACCTTGATGTCCAAGAAGTAAGGCAAGCGACCAAATTTGTGCAATGGGGTTAGCAATGCCCTTACCTGCAATATCTGGTGCAGACCCATGAACAGGCTCAAACATCGATGGAAAATCCTTTTCTGGATTCAGGTTTGCCGATGGAGACAGACCAAGTCCCCCGACAATAGCTGAGCCTAAATCGGATAAAATATCGCCGAATAAATTGGACGCCACAACCACCTCGAAATCCTGTGGACGTTCGACAAAATAGGCTACCAAAGCATCAATATAAATGGATTTCAACTGTAGGTCTGATGAGCTTTGTGCCACCGTTTTTTTTGTCTGTTCATCCCAAAATTTCATCGAATGAATAATGGCATTCGATTTTGTCGCACTGGTGATATTGGTTTTACCATGTTGCTTGGCATAATTACAGGCAGCTCGGACAATTTTTTCAATGCCAATCCGCGTCATAATGGTATTTTGAATGGTCATTTCCTGTGGCTGCTGCTGATACAGTCGACCACCACTATCCGAATATTCGCCCTCCGCATTTTCACGGAAGATGACAAAGTCAATGTCTTTACCATTCGTTAAGGGAGATGCTATCCCTGGCAACGATTTAATAGGACGGAAATTCACATACTGCTGGAAATGTTTCCGAATAGGCATAATTAATTGCCAAACCGTGACATCATCTGGCACACGAGCATCGCCAATTGCACCAAATAAAATCGCATCATATGTTTGAAGTGTTTCCAATGCATTCTCGGGCATCATACAGCCGTGCTGCACATAATAATCAGAGCTCCAAGGAAAAATGGTCGTTTCAATGTGTAAGGAACTGTCCTGTTCCTGCAAACATGTCAGCACCTTTAATGCTTCCTGCATTACCTCTTTTCCTATGCCATCCCCTGGTATGACGGCCATTTTTATTGACGTCATTGTTCATCACCCGCCAAAAATTTTAATGCTGCTAAACGGTAAATAGCCGTTGTTTCTGCTAATTCTTCAAGCTCTACATATTCATTGATTTGATGAGGGATTTCGCGATCTCCAGCACCGACCGTCACAATCGGGATGCCATGAACATGAAGAAACGTACCATCTGTCGCACCCGGAACACCATTATATTTCGGTTCTTTCTCCGTCACCTCTGCCACTGCCTCATAAATAGCCTGTACCACAGGATCTTCCTTAGCCGTTGCAGTAGCCGGCCGATTATCAAGCACCGTTAGTTCGACTTTAAAATCAGGGTCATCTGCTTGTAACCGTTTAATAATGGTCTCGATTTTGCCTAATAGCTCACCATGATCCTGAGCAGGCACCGTGCGGATGTCGAGCGTCGTCATACAATGATCTGGAATGACATTGATTTGTGCATCACCTTTAACCGGCGCACGTAAAATCGTTGGTGTGATAGATGGCCAATTCAGCATTGGATCACGCCCTAATCGTGCTTGCTCCTCTTTTTCCAATTTTTCAAGTTCTACGATAAAACGCGCCATGCGCCAGTTTGGATTTATACCGCTCCACGAAATAGCACCATGCGCCATTTTACCGAAAATATCTACTTGTAAACGTATGGCCCCACGCTGTGCAATACATACATTATTTTCCTGTGGCTCACAGATAATCGCGCCATCCACTCCATCAGCCCAGCCATTTTTAATAAAATGCTTAATGCCAAGCATTAGCCCCTCTTCATCACAAGGAATACATAAAATAATCTTGCCAGTAAACTCCTCTCGATCTAGCAGCAATGACTGGCAAGCCGTAATCATACAAGCCAGATTCCCCTTTGTATCATTCGTTCCCCTGCCATACATACGCCCATCCACAATCTCTGCTCCAAATGGATCATAAGCCCAAGCCTCTCGATTGCCCTCTGTCACGACATCTGTATGTCCTTCGAAAAGTAATGTTTTCCCAGGCTTGCCCGAATCAATAATGCCAATTACATTCGGTCGCCCTGGCACAACTTCCTCTACATGCGTTTCGATGCCAATATCTCGTAAATAAGAGGCTACAAAAGTTGCCACCTCTTGCTCATTACCCTTCGGATCGTTCTCACGGTAAACGCTTTCAATTCGCACAAGCTTCTGTGTTAATGCAATGACCGCCTCACGATCACGCACATACGATTTCGTTGCTTTCAAACTAGTTACTGTCATGCAAAGGCCCCCCTATTTTTATAGAATATTCTGAATTTATGTTATTTTATCATTGTCCTTTCTCTATGAAACTAGACAATATGTTAATGATTCCTAGAATGACCTTAACTTTTTGTTTAGCAATAAAACGCTAGAAAATGACAAATTATTCTGTTTTACGTGAATTTTTGATAGATTTTTTGAATAAAGAAGAGTTTATGGTTCAATTTTGGGGTGCTTGATTTTATAGTGAGTGAGTCGGTGCATCCTACTTTTGAAAGACTTGTTCTCCTTTTAGAGCTGAGCCTCACGCTACTTATGAGCGACCTTTTCTTTTATTTGAGAGCGAACAACCACCCTATCCCCTCCTAAAACGAAAAAAACCAGCAGCTGCTGGTTTTTTCCTGTTTATTGTTGACGGGATTCGGTCATTTGCTTCCAGACCGAGCCTTTTGCTTCCTCACCTTGTTCGATACGAGCAATAGCCATTTTCACTTGTAATTTCACTTCGAATTCTTTATCATCCTCAGCCGCTTTTAGTGCTGGTAAAGATTGCTCCGTGCCGACCTCATATAAATACATCGCTGCACGCCAGCGAACCAATTTGTTTTTATCTTGCAAGGCTTGCTGCATGGCTTCTTCAAATTCTACAAGGCCAAGATCACTCATACAGTCGCCTGCTGTTCGACGTACTGCTGCACTTTTATCCTGTAAGGCTCTTTCTAAATAAGGCACAACAGCCACATCTTCAATCATGCCTAAGTAGACAGTCGCTAGTCGACGAATGGACATCTGTTCATCCTGTAAGGCTAAATCAAGTAATGGTAAATCATCTAGCTCTGGATCAGCCATTTGGTCGAGCAACTGGAAGCGTTTCTCCCATTCTGGTTGATTGAACTGCTCCACTGTCACTTTTATTTTAGCTGTTTTAATAGCTGCTTTTTCATCATCATTATTAATAGCTGTGACAATTTCTGCTAAACGCTCCGCAGAATACGTGACATCGATCTCCTGCTTGACTGTTTCTGCTATATCCTCAAGCTCGCCATAGCGTACACCATAATCAATCCATTTGCGTTGGAAAATATAGTTTTCATCTACTGCCGACTCAATAATTTGATTAAAGGCATCAACAAAGCGGTCGCCACAGCTAACACGATGTTCGCGCTGATTATCAAAAGCTTTTACTTGTAGTGGCACCTGCTTGTAAAACTGTACATGCACATAAACCTCACCATAAAATTCATTGGCTACAACGGTTTCATCCTGTGTTTGAACATCTTCCCCTAACACTTGACGAATGCTTGCGAGAATACCTTCCCATGCATATTTGGCATTACGCTCAACAGCAAAGAAATCGGCTACGTGGTAAACGCCCTTTACCCCTTCAATAGCTAAAATGGCTGCAGCCTCGCCAGTTGCCTCGTCTTTATTATCCTTTGTAAAATTATAGCTTTTCCCGAACGGTAGCTCTGTATCAACGACAATCTTCATCGAATTGGGACTTGGCGTCGGTTCAATTGTAATAATCTTCATGTCTATCGCTCCTTATCCGTTGACAATTTCATCTAAATAAGACCATCTTTCAATCAGATGCTCATAGTGAGCATTTAGCTCATCCAACTTAGCTGTTAATTCCTGTAATTTCGTAAAATCTGAGCCCGCATTCGCGATTCCGTCTTCGGTCTCCATAATGGCTGTTTCCGTCTTTTCAATGTCATCTGCAATCGTTTCCCATTCCTTTTGCTCTTTAAACGATAGCTTTTTCTTGTCTGATTTTGGCTTTTCGGTCTTTGCCTTTTCGACTTTTGGCGCCTCTGCTTTGACAGTAGCTGCCTGCTCGCGCTTCTCTAAATACTCACTGTATAGATCCAGCGTTTCCTCTACCTGTCCTTGTCCATCCAATATCCATAACTTTTTCGCAATTCGGTCTAGGAAGAAACGGTCATGGGAAATCGTGATGACAACGCCAGGGAAATGCTCAATGAAATCCTCTAACACACCCAATGTTTCAATATCCAGGTCATTGGTTGGCTCATCAAGTAATAAAACATTTGGTTGCTCCATTAATAAACGTAATAAATGAAGACGTTTGCGCTCACCACCAGATAATTTTCCAATTGGTGTACCATGTGCGTGCAGCGGGAATAAAAAGCGCTCTAACATTTGAGCCGCTGAATAGCGAACGCCCTCTGCATCGGTAATATCATTAGAAGCCTCACGTATATATTCAATCATACGCTCATTTTCATTCATTTTCGGCAATGTTTGCTTGAAATGTGCCAGCTTCACTGTTGACCCTACAAGAATTTCACCTTGATCGGGTGTTAGCTCCCCTGCCAGCATGTTCAATAAAGTTGATTTTCCTACACCATTCGCACCAATAATACCGATTCGGTCCCCCTGCTGTAGTAAAAATGAAAAGTGTTCAAGAATTTTTTGCTGTCCGAAGGCTTTCGAAATATTTTCAGCCTCCAGTACTTTTCGACCAAGGCGTGTAGTTGCAAGGCCCAATTCCAATGAAACATCCTCTGATTTGCGCTCTAGGTTATCCTCCAGCTTTTCAAAGCGTTGAATACGCGCTTTTTGCTTAGTTGAACGTGCCTTCGCACCACGACGAATCCATTTCAACTCTGAACGATAACGATTGCGATCCTTTTGGGCAGAGGCAGCCTTCATTTCCTCACGAATAGCACGTGACTCTAAATAATCACCATAATTTCCTGTATGACGATACAACGTTTGATCTGCAAGCTCGTAAATATGTGTCGATAATTCATCGAGGAAATAACGATCATGGGTGATGAAAATGACTGCACCCTTTAGACGTAGCACCATTTCTTGAAGCCACTCCGTTGACTCCACATCTAAATGGTTGGTAGGCTCATCCAATAAATAAAGATCTGCAGGCTCAATTAACACTTTGGCTAAGGCAACTCGTTTTTGCTGACCACCTGATAGCGTTAACACCTCTTTATCGAATGTTTCGATACCTAGCTTCGTTAATGCCGTTTTCGCAAGGGCATTAACATCCCATGCCTGCTCTTCATCCATGCGCTGTTGCAGACTAAACAATGTCTTTTGTAAGCTTTCGGATGTTGGGTTGACAGCTAGTGCAGCTACTGTATCTTCATATTGGCGATTGAGTTGTAAAATCGGTGAATCGCCTGCAAAGACAGCCTGTAAAACCGTTTCTCCAGCATTAAATGTCGGCTCCTGTGGCAAATAGGCAACACGGTATTTATTCGGACGATCGACTGTCATCATATCTGCTTCTATATCTCCAGCTAAAATGGATAACAGGGTTGATTTGCCCGTTCCATTAATACCGATTAAGCCTGCTCGCTCTCCTTCATAAATGGTAAATTCAATATTTTGAAAAAGCGTTTTATCGCCCACCGTTTTGGTTAGATTTTGTACGATTAAATGACTCATTCCACTATTCCATCTCTTTCATGTTAGGTATTGTTCATGCCCACACGATTTTTATGTAGACGATTATTGATATCCATTATTCATCATAACATCATTTGACAGGTAAACAAAGAACAACAACCCGTACTTACATTGGGTGATTGTCCTGTAAATATGGGTGTGTAAGTTAACAAAGCTTGATGATTCCTTGTTCTATGTCCTGTGGTTTAGAATAGGAATAACTGATTTTCATATTAGAGCTTTCCTACATACTTTCGGCTTTCAGCAATTGGCGCACTTCCCCAGAAGACCTGATTATTATTTGAGAAGCATTTACGCTAGTAAGATCATCTATTTTCCATGGATTCCTCTAATCTATCACGCTAAAATGTATAAGGCCCTTTATAGCCACTTATTGCATTTTTATGCTGATGTACTACAATGGTAAAAATTACCGTTTGAGATAACAAAAACATTAGTGTAACATAATATTCCAATCCATTTTTAGAAGAGTAACATGATGAAAATTTCCCGACTCGTTGTCGTTCTACCTACTTTGATGGTAGGTGCTTTTTTTATATATTTTTAGTGAAAATGATGATCGACAAGTGAGAATCTTTATAAAAGACAAATATGCCATGGATATAATCATAAAAAATAAAGGTTTTATTTCTGGTTTCCCATCGGATCAAAAATACATTGTCTATCAAGTACGGCCGATTTTATTAAGAAAATTGCAAATAATTCATTACAATAAAAGGGTTATGTCAACAACAACTATCCTATTTTTTAAGGGGAATTTTTTATGGAGCTTGCAGTCGTCATAAATTTAGTTTTATATATTGCCAACACTGTGTTTATTTTAGAAAAAAATGTAAAAAAAAGCAGTGTACTGAAGGGGAAAATTATATTTACCTTACTCAATTTTCTATCATTAGCTTGTGGTATATTCTTGCTGCAATTTGCTTTTGCTATTAGCCAATTCGATGCTGTCACAGAAAATGATACGGCCATCGATGTGAAAACGAAAATGCTATTTGCGATAGAAGTCTTTTATTTTGTCATACTGAACGCATTCTTCACAATTTTGGTGTTACGAAAGAAATACCCGAATGAACAAGAACCGCCCTTCTAATGAAAGGCGGTTCTTTGTGCTATTGACCGATTTCGTGCTGTAATTGCTTTAAAAAGCTTTCCATAAATTGATGACGCTCTAAGGCCATTTGCTTGCCCTTTTCTGTCACCATTAAATCTTTTAGTAGTAGTAATTTCTCATAAAAATGCGTAACAGATGCAGTATTTTTTTGACGATATTCTGACTCAGACATATTTGTACGTGCGTCTTCGTCCTTATCATATAGCTTGCGACCTTTTGCTCCACCGTAAGCAAATGTTCTAGCGATGCCAATAGCCCCAATCGCATCTAAACGATCAGCATCTCGAACAATTTTTGCTTCCAATGAGGTTGCTTCTAGCTCATTTCCACCATTAAACGACACTTGTGCGATACAGTCTCGAATATGCCGCTTTTTTTCCTCGCTAACAGGTAACTCTGCAATAAGCTGTTCTTCCTGTTCCTTGCTATCAGTATACTTTTTGTCACTAACATCATGCAAAAGCACCGCTATTTTGACCACCTCAACATCTGCTGTAGGCTCGGTATGTAAGATAGCTAATGCGTTTTGATAAACGCGTTCAATATGTTGAAAATCATGACTAGCATCAAATTGTGCATATACTTCACGTACTTTATTCATTAAATGATCCATCATGTACTCTCATTCCTTTCCTATAAGATTATACTGTACTTTTTCGAGTAAAAGGTAATGTAGTAAAATAAAAAAACAACACCATTTCAATTGACAAATTTTTCTGAATATTATATGATAAACGTACAGAACAATCTATTTGTTCTGTATCTCATATTTTTTTAGTCGTGTACAACAGCTATGTGTTTGACAAATGGAACATCAACTTCAGCGGGCTTACAATTGAATAACCTGTTTTAAAGATGACGTGCGTATTGAAAACCAATCATCTAAACAAATAAAAGTGAACACTTTCCCTTAGAAATTCTTTGTTTAACCCGCATAGCCATATGTACATGCCAAAAAATATGAACAACAAGTTAGTTTGATGCATGACCAAAAGGATTTCACTAGATGTAGCAAAAGTGAATTGTTTTTTATTAATGGTTGTTACCTTCTTCTAGTCAATTATTTGAGTATGTATGAACGTAGCTCCTCCCATTAATGAAAATCGTGCACGATCCTTGTTTACAGCTTGTGAACACCATGTTCAATGAGTTGTGCTCATTAGAATGAAAAACATGTAAGCCATAAATGTATGAAGCGATAAAGGAAGTAGGAACAATTTTGATAAAAAGTATGACCCTCCCGCTGAAGGACAAATAAAAGCTGCCCATCTTACAATCAAGTAGATGATGGCAGCTTTTACTGTTTTGTCTTTTTTCTTTACAGTACGTCTTGAATGATTGCATCAATCTCCTGTAAAAGGGCTTCATTTTGCATCGTTGAACTTAATTTCAAATTAGCTTGGTCTACGTGGATAACTGCTACATGCATCCCCTCTTGAATACTTGCGCTTGGCACAGGAATCATTTTTTCGATATCGAATGTCATAATGAGATCTGGAAATTTCGATTGCACCTGTCCTTCCTTCGATAACGTCATATATTCATTCCAGAAAGTTAGGTGATAATCACCAACTGCTAATTTCCCAACATCAAAGCCATTTTCCTTCGTTAATGAATATCTCTTTACTGTACCTGAAACGATGTGTACCCCATTCAATTGCTGTAAAACATGAGCTAATTTTTCTTCAAAAGTTTGTCCCTTTAAAAAGCCATAGCCAAGCTCAATGGCCATTGTGATGGCATTTGGTGCACCATGCTTCTGTAGATAGTCAATCGTCACTGGATTTCTTGTTACGCCTACAAGCCCACCCGCTAAAATAGAGGCTTGGCGTGCTGTTTTTGCCGTATTGTGTAAAGTTCCTTCCACAAAACCTTGAACTGCAAAATGAGCTTTTCCTCCTGCGTAAAATTGTACGGATTGATAATTTGATTGTTCATGTAGATTTAAAGAACCCATAATACCTGTCGGATGTGCTCGTCCATTACAAGGAGCGTCAACGACTGGGACATTTAATAGGACCGACTGTAACCAGCCATTAATCGTCGTATTGGCACCATTTTCATTCGTAATGATGCCCTTCAGACGTTGATCGCAATAGTGATTCATACTATGGTAGCTCCAACAAAGCTGCTCGCTAGAAATGTATTGATCGGCTGCTGATGGTGCGCCGACCATTGCTACACATGCCACTAAGTCCTCATGATTTAATTCAGAGATATCCATTAATTGAGGTGTCCCAGCAGCAAAGATTTCCTCCACTAGCTTGAGCCCTTCCTCTAGGAGACCACCTCCGCCACCACCAAGGATTGCTCCTCCATAAACTGCAGCAATCCCATCCTCATATGATAATACTTTTACCATTTCCTTACTCCTTTCTATTTCCCTATTTTTAGAATAGAAGAGAAGAAGCTATACAACGCATCTCCAGCAATGACACCCGCTGCAAAGACCGTCATTTCAGATTCTCTCTTGCCTTTCGTCATATACGTGAAAATAACACGAAGCAAGATACCCACTAATACAGCCCAACCAGCAATCGGGTTAATCAGTAATAAACCAGTAGCAAACAGGATACCCATTTGTCGTTTTGAACCACCTATTAATTGAATCAATGCACCAGGAATCGCCCAAATCATTAATTGTTTCGCTACATCGCCTGTAACACCTGATTGAATTGTCGCTGCATAGACATGATTCACAGGTGCTACTAAACCTTGTGCAAAATAAGATTTATAGGAAAGTAGAACAACTACTGCTGAAATCGAGAAGGCTAACATACCCGCAATCATTTGCTGCTTGCGTCCTTCTTTTTCTAAAGCTGGGTCACTACCATTTCCACGTAAAATGAAACCTGTTTTCAAATCATAGCCCATATCGGCAAATGCTACCCCCGTAGCGGCACTATAGCCTGCTAATAAAGCAAGTGCTGGTGCTGGGAAACCTATTAAAATACCAACAATTAGTGTAATAAATGCCACTGCAAATGCTGGGAACCAACCTGCATGCATCGCTGCAATACCAACGATTAGCTCATGGACAAATGCTGCAATTGTTGCGAAAATGATGAAGCCTATTAACATACCGAATGACATATGTGTAATTATTCCGCCTAAAAGGGCGATTAATAATGCAATGACTAAATAAGCAATAAAACCTACACCAAAACCTTGGCGAATTTCTTTAGCATCTTTTGAATAGCTTAATTCTTCTGACTTTTTAGCAGAGCGTTTATTCATTAATGTAAATGCTACTTGGAAAAGAGCCACAATTCCGGCACCAATCATAATACCATGTGGAATATAATAGGCATTTAAATCAACATTAAATAATTGAACAGAATAGCCTCTTAGTAAAAGACCAATTCCAAACATCGTCAGCGCCCAAATATTGCCGATGAACGCCACCCCAAAAGCTGACATTGGAATTTTAAGAACAGCTCCCACGATACCGATTAATACACCACCAACTAATACCTTTGCATTTTTACCGCCTTTATCGCCAGCTTTAATAGCTTCAGCAGTTGCAATCCCTGGTGGCCAAGTACCTGCTGCCGGGAAAATCTTTGTATCAAAAAATTTATATAATAATAAAGCATCAACAAACATCGCTAAAATAACACCGATAAATAATGGTAAAACTAAATTTTCATAACCTAAAACGTATGGAATACCGATTGGCAGCATTAAGCTACTTGCTGCACTAAATGTAGCAGATGAAATCGCCGTTTGAATAATATTTTGTCTGTGCACGGATTTGAATGCAATGAGCTTTCCTATTGGTATTCTTCCGAGAATCATCGCAAATATTGCCCCAACGATCGATGTATTAGCAGAAATCCCTAAAGTTGTAATCAGTTGAATCCCAATAATAGCCCCAACGACAGATGTTAAGACAATCATTAGTAACGTTACAGGCTCTAAAGCCCTAGGATGTAATACTTTATTATTCATAGTGACAGCTCCCCTATTGTTGTTATAGTTTTGAAATGTGTGATTGTATTTGCTGAGCTACTTTCACTAACTGTTCAAGCATATATTTCTCCCTTTGATCATTTAAATCATATACCAAACCAGAAATTGTAAGAGATGCGATGATTTCTTTTTTATAGTTAAATAATGGTACACTAATGCCAAATGCATGTTCATTATACTCCCCAACCGTTCCACACCAGTTGTTGCGACGGATTTGCTGCAGCTCTCCCTTTAATGATTCAAGGTAGGACTTATGTTCTTCTTTCGATTGTTCCTCTTGAAAGAAGGCTATTAATTCGAGCTGTCTGTTCTCCTCTAAATAGGCAAACATCACCTTACAGGAGGCACCGATGTAAAGGGGTGTCTTCGTTCCTAAAGACACCGCATACTTTACATTTTTATTGCTTTCGGCTATTTTTGTTGTGACACCATATTCATTGTCCATATAAGTAAGAAATACTGATTCATTCATTTCACTAGCAAGATTTTGCATTAATTCATAAATGGTCGAGTGTGGGTCTTTTGAATTCGATAGCACATCATAAAAAAGGTACATTTTGTAACCTAATTTATATTTTTTAGTGTATTCATCCTGTATTAAATAACCCGCTTCTGTAAATGTATTAATGGTTCTTTGCACAACACTTGTCGGCAACTTCATCATGCGTGAAATTTCACGAACACCTAATGCGTTTTCTGTCGTAGCAAAGCATTCTAGTATATCCAATGAGTTTTTTAATGTCTTGACAGTCATTTATTTCTCCCTTAAGCGTTTTGATAAGCGTATTGCTTTCTCGCCACTTCTTCAGAAATATATTCATTTAATAAATCACGTTCAATGGCTTCCGTGCTTCTTTCTAATGGATTGCCGTAACCACCGCCAGTTGCTGTAACAAGCTCAATACGGTCTCCTTTTTGCAATTCATAATTGGCAAGTACACCTACTGGTCCAACCTTCGTTCCATCCTTTTTATGAACGATTAAATAGTTGTGAGAGCCTTCCCCACCACCATTTAAACCGAATGGCGCAAATTGATGTCTGCCTAGGTTCACAGAAACCTTTTGACCATCATGATTGACTGTATAGACACGACGTACACCTAAGCCACCCCTAAATTGACCGACACCAGCACCATCGCAGTTTAAACTATATTCGTCAATTTGAATACCGTATTTTGTTTCTGCAATTTCCACAGGAAGGTTATAGGTTTCACCATCTCCCATGCAGTATTGCCCACTTTGACCATCCTCATCATTTGCTGCTCCCCAACCACCAACAGATGGTTCAACAATTAGGAACGACTCATCATTTTCAGGGTTTTTACCTGTTAAGATAAATGTACAAACGGACTGTAAATGCCCTGCCGATAATCTTTCTGGCAAATGCGGTGCAAGAGCTTTCCAAATTAAATCCGCAGCCCCAATACGCGCCTCAAAGTTCATGGATACAGGATGTGGACGTTTAGCGGAAACAATCGAATTTTCATCTGTGATAATCGTTAAGCGTTTAAAGACACCCTCGTTAATTACATCAATATCGCCAAGTAAAGCTAAGAACATAACGCGCACACTTGCCATTAAACCAAATTGTGAACAGTTCACTGGCACATTGACCGCAGGATGCGAGCCTCTAAAATCACAAATAAATTCTTCATCACTAATCGTTACTTTCACTTTAATTGGATAGGGTCCGCCCTTTAATGGATCCCCTTCAATAAAGTCTTCCGCATAAAATCCACCTTTTGGTAAATGTTGAAGCTCAAGCTCTACAATTTTCTCCCCCTTGTCCAATAATCTTTGAATGGACAATTTCACCGATTCAGCACCAAACTTCTGACAAAGCTCTGCAATGCGTTTTTCACCTGTTTTTAAGGCTGCCACTTGTGCAAACATATCGCCAATTGAAAGCTCTGGTAAACGAACGTTCGTTGCTATAATTTCATAGACCGCCTCGTTCAACTCCCCTTTATGATAAAGTTTGACACCCGGTAGCTGTAAACCTTCCTGATAGATTTCATTAGAATTACTTGTAAACGAACCTGGGTCCATCCCCCCTACCTCTGTCCAGTGTGCTTTATTGGCAGAGTAAGCAATAATTTCACCTTTATAAAAAATCGGTAATACTAAGCCCACATCCGATAAATGCGATCCACCCCCAACATATGGGTCGTTAATAATAATGACATCGCCTTCATGCAACTTTCCATTATCGAATTTTTCAATAACACGTTGCACCATTGGACTTAGCATCCCAATAAAGCTTGTGACACCATTCCCTTGGCTAATTAAATTACCTTTGGCATCCGTTAAACCACAAGCGTAGTCTAATACTTCATAAATAACTGGGCTCATGGATGAACGTGCTAGAGCCACAAACATTTCGTCCCCTATGGCTAGCAATGAATCTTGAATAATTTCTACTGCAAAAACGTCTTTTTTCATGTTTTATTTCCCCTCCATCTCTACAATCAAATTGCCATATTTATCAATTTCAATGGATTGCTTGTCATTGATTACGACCGTAGATGTTGGATTTTCCACAATAGCAGGACCTGCAATGACATAACCTGGTACGAGCTTTTGTTGATCGTAGACATTGACCTCTACCCAACCTGTTCCCTTCACATATAAATTACGCTGTGCTTTGATACATGTGGAAGCGTCGACCTGTGAGAAGTCTAGTTCCTTAAACTGAACTGCCTCATCTTTTCCGTAGATTGTAAGATGTAAATTGACTAACTCAATGGGCGTAGCTGGTAAATCAAATGAAAACTCTTGTTTATGTTTAACATGGAAAGCCTCCGCTAATTCGCGTAGCCCCTCTTCTGTAATCGTGCTAGTCGATGCGTTCAATTTCACTGCATGCTCTTGTCCTTTGTATCGTAAATCATAATTAATCTCAAAATAATAATGATCCTTTGATAAAGGGGCATCCGCATAGGCATTGGCAATCGCCTGATCAATATTTTCTTGAATTGCCGCAAGATGGTTGGCATCAAAGCCCATTAAACTTGTTTGAATATAATCTTGTCGGTATTCTGTCATCATCATACCTAATGCTGAAAAGACGGAAGAACCATATGGAATAATCACTTTTTTCATACCTAATTCTTCTGCTAGGTTAATCGCATGTAGTGGGCCACCACCACCGAATGCTACCATTGTGAAGTCTTCTGGATCATAGCCTTTACGAATCGAAATCAACTTCAGTGCATTTAACATATTAGAGTTCGCAATATCTAAAATACCTTGAGCCGCTTCTTCTGCCGTTACATTAAACGGTTTCGCAATGGCTTCCACAAGAGCCTCCTCTACTTTGTCAATGGATACTGGATTATCAAAGTTTTCTAATGATAATCTTCCTAAATACACATTTGCATCGGTAATCGTCGGCTGTGTATTGCCTAAGCCATATGCCACTGGCCCTGGGTTTGCACCAGCAGAATCTGGACCAACCTTTAACGAGCCAAATGGATCTACACGTGCGATGGAGCCACCGCCATTACCGATTTCAACAATATCCACTACAGGCGTTTTAATTGGATAACCCGCAAATTTTTCATTTCTTTCGATATAGTAATCTGTTGTCACATTTACTTTGCCATCTGTAATAAGGGAGCATTTTGCCGTCGTCCCACCAACATCGAACGCAATAATATTCGATTCATTGAGTAGCTGCCCTAATTTGGCTGCCCCAAACATCCCCGCAACAGGACCAGATTCCACTAAATTGATCGGTAGCTCCATTGCTTTATCAAAGCTTGTCGTCCCACCATTTGATTGCATAATTTTTAAATGGTCTGTAATACCGATCGTACTTAATTTTTCTTTTAAGCTTTTTAAATAGGCATGGGCAATCGGCTTTACATAAGAATTCAACACCGTTGTATTCGTTCTTTCATACTCACGATATTCTTTAATGGTTTCACTTGAAAGTGTGATATACACCTCAGGCCAAATTTTTAAAATTTCCTCTTTTAGCTGTTGTTCATGAATAGGGTTTTTATAGCCGTGAATGAATGAAATGGCAATCGCCTCAACACCCAATTTTTTAAATTTACGAACGATTTCATCGACTTCTTCGGTGTTAAGCGCTTTCATAATATTTCCTTTAAAATCGATGCGTTCATCCATTTCCTGTCGTAAGTAACGTTCTACAAATGGTTGTGGCTTTTTATATTTAAAGTTATATAAGTCCGGTCGATTCCCACGTGCAATTTCTATGACGTCACGGAAGCCTTTAGTTGTAATTAACCCAACTACGCCCCCTTTTCTTTCCGTTAATGTATTGATAATAACCGTTGAACCATGAATAAATGATTCAATCAGAGATTCTTCTGTAACATGTCGTCCTAATACATTTAATATGCCATCCTCAAAGTGACCAGGTGTTGTATGTCCCTTATCAAAATGAAGATTTCCTTTTTCATCTGTGAAAACTAAGTCGGTAAAAGTACCGCCAATATCTGTTGCGATTTTCAAGACTGCATCCCTCCATGTTCCTATTATCGGAACAGTGTTCCGAATTAGAATTAAGTAAATTATATTTAAAAGAAAAAGAAAATTCAATGTATTTTTTAAATAAAAATTCATTTGACAATTAATCTGCGTTGTAAAAATCCGCTCTATCTTTCCAAAATCAGAGAACTATTGATAAAAAATACCAAACACATTTATATAAGGAAAGTTCTCATGATTTTTTGGAACATAAAAAAGATCCTAGTTTTCACTAGAATCTTAAAATTTTTTTAAAAAATTAACTTTTATGAATTTTCAATCATGCAGCGGATGAAGAAATCAACTAAAATTTCACATTTATGCCATGCCTGAATTATAGATAGACGATGAGTCGTGCGGAAAATAAATAGTAGTTCTCTTCCAAATTATGCAGAGATCATCTAGGAACCAAGTTTTCCCCTTTATCCATTAAAAAAAGCTGCCCATTTAAGTTGGGCAGCTTTAAAGAAGATATTAGAATAATCCTACCGCATGGCCTTCATTATCGACATTCATGCGAAGGGCAGCTGGAGTTTTAGGTAGTCCTGGCATGGTCATAATATCGCCTGTCAGACAAACTAGGAAGCCTGCACCAAGCTTTGGAATAACTTCACGAATTGTGATCGTAAAGCCTTCTGGTCGACCGAGTAAACTTGGTTGGTCGGATAAAGAATACTGTGTTTTCGCCATACAAACTGGCAGAGAGTCCCAGCCGAATTTTTCGATTTGAGCAATTTGTTTTTTGGCTTGATCTGTAAATTGTACATCTTTTCCGCCATATACCTTTTGCACAATCGTACGCACTTTTTCTTCAATGGACTCCGTTACATCATATAAAGGAGAGAAGTTGTTTTCTTCTTCAAGCACAGCTAATACTTGTTCAGCTAGCGCTAATCCGCCTTTCCCGCCCTCTTCCCAGACATTTGTACGGGAAATACGAACTTGATTTTCCTGACACCAGTTCAGAACAGCCTCTAGCTCCGCCTCTGAGTCTGTAATAAAACGATTTAACGCAATAATCGGTTCAACACCAAATGTACGTACCGTATCAACATGCTTAGCTAAGTTTTCAATTCCTTGTAGCAGGGCATTCACATTTTCGTCAACAAGTGCCGTTTTCGGTACACCACCATGCATTTTTAAGGCACGAATCGTTGCTACGATAACGACTGCACTTGGTTTAAAGCCCGCTTTACGTGCTTTAATATTCATAAATTTTTCAGCACCTAAATCGGAGCCAAAGCCCGCTTCTGTTACGACAATGTCCGCTAGCTTGCGAGCAGTTTGTGTCGCCATAATGGAATTACAGCCGTGGGCAATATTAGCAAATGGACCACCATGTATAATAGCTGGTGTTCCTTCTAATGTTTGAACTAAGTTTGGCTTGAAGGCATCTTTCAATAATAATGTTAAGGCACCTTCTACTTGTAAATCACGTACAAAGACAGGCTCACGCTCAAATGTATAGCCAACCACAATGCTAGCTATGCGTTCACGTAAATCCTCAATACTTGTCGCTAAACAGAACACCGCCATAATTTCGGAGGCCACTGTAATATCAAAGCCGTCCTCGCGCGGCATGCCCTGAACAGGGCCACCTAATCCCACAACCACTTTACGAAGGGCACGATCATTTAAGTCCATCACACGCTTCCAAATAATGCGTCGTGGATCAATGTTTAATGCATTTCCTTGATGGATATGATTATCAATGAATGCGGATAAAGCGTTGTTGGCTGTTGTAATCGCATGAAGGTCACCAGTGAAATGTAAATTAATATCCTCCATTGGTACAACCTGTGCGTAGCCGCCGCCAGTTGCCCCGCCTTTTACGCCCATAACTGGACCCAATGACGGTTCCCGTAAAGCGACCATTACTTTCTTATTTAATTGATGAAGAGCATCTGCTAGTCCTACAGTAACCGTCGACTTCCCTTCACCTGCTGGTGTTGGACTAATAGCTGAAACTAGCACAACCTTTGCGTCCTCACCCTGCGCTGTAATTTTTAAAGGATCAATTTTTGCTTTGTAGCGTCCATACTGCTCAAGAGCATCCTCTGGAATACCCGCAGCATTGGCAATTTCCGTAATCGGTTTGATTACTGCTTGACTAGCGATTTCTAAATCTGATAATGGTTGATTTTTCGTTGTCATTTGGCATCCTACTTTCTATGTTGTTCATTTCCATTATAGTCTTAATTGTGAAAAAAAAGAAAGCCAGATACACAAGCATTTCGACAATCAATTGACATCTTTGTTCAATTCATGTATGTTCTAAGAGAAAATGCAATTTTTCACATTTTCTCAATGATAGCACAACTTAGTTAACTTTATTTTACATTCAAGCGCATTGGAGGCGAATGCTTATGCAACAGGGGATCGTAAAGTGGTTCAATAATGAAAAGGGTTATGGCTTTATTGAATGTGATGATGGAGAAGATGTATTTGTACATTTTACGGGCATCCAGGAGGAAGGCTTCCGTACACTTGAAGAAGGTCAGAAGGTGTCATTTGATGTTGTGGAAGGCAATCGAGGACCCCAGGCATCAAATGTTGTAAAATTATAAGCTCCAAAATTGAAAGTGGATGAGGTAGATGAATAGTGCTCAATCCGCTTTTTGACATGTTTGCACATAAAAATCCACTTCAACAATTGAAGTGGATTTTTAATTTATCTATTAATCCAATAAAAAGCACCTGGACAAACTAATGTTTCCTTTGTTCGGTGTGGATCTTTCAATGTTACACCGATGGGTCCTTCTTTTAAATGCCCTAACGTCATGGCAGATGCTGCCGTCTCCTCATAAAAATCCAAGCGCATATTTGGTAGCTGTAGTGACACAAATTGCTCATGCTGCTCGGAATCGGGTAGCTGTAATACCTTTTGCCAAAGCTGAACCGTCTCCTCCACATCCTTGACAAAAAACTGAATAGATTCCATTGTGATGGCTTGGTTTTCATCGATTGCACCACTAGCTTTTAATTGTGCCAAACGTTCCTCATCTTCATCTGCCCATTCAATTAAGAATGGAAAATCCAATGAAAGGTTGGGCATGCCAAAATGCAATAGCTTCCATTCTAGTGTCGTGCCATCTGGTATTGTTCGGCTACAAGCATCGGGACCATATACTTCAAAGCCCAATGCACGCAATCGTTGACCCTCGTCTTCAATATTTTTGGTGCGCAAGGCAATTCGTGAAAATCCTTGGCGCTCACGATCACGTTTAAACGTATAATGTAGGGAATAAGGGTACAGAGCCGCTTGCTCAAATAAATCACGATCATAAATAGCGATTTGTTCAATATAGCTTAAGCCAAAATAGCTTAGCGTATTATAAGTCCCCCACATCGTGTGTTGACCACCGTTCACTGTACGGACATTTCGTTTATTGAAGAAAACCTTTATATTTTCTGGTGATTCTACTTGATGTACCAGATGATCAAAATATAAAGTCATGGCAATTCCCCTTTCTTTCCCCCATTAGCTTTACCTGGATGTTTAATTGATTTAAAATTTACTTAAGAAAAGGAGTTACTATATGGTATGAAAAAAAGTGCAATTTACCTACTAACTCCGTTAACTAATTTATGACTAACTATAAAGAGGTGATTTGAATGACAGATCAAGTAGCTGCTTTTAAATTGGCATTAGGTAACTATCCTACAGGTGTAACGGTTGTGACAGCATGTCATGAAACGAATCCAATTGGCTTAACAGTCAATTCTTTTGCATCTGTTTCCATTGACCCACTACTTATTTTATGGTCACTTGATAAAAAATCTCAGCTCCATTCTTACTTTATGGGTGCGGAAAAATTCGCTGTCAATATTTTAGCGAGTAATCAAGAGCATTTATGTACATTATTTGCAAGTAAAGTCCCGGATCGCTTTGCTCAAGCTAAATGGTCTACTTCTACTTTTGGGCTACCGATTTTACATGATACAGCAGCTATTTTACAATGTAAATCATTTCAGCAAATAGATGCAGGCGATCATACTATTTTTATTGGGCAAGTGCTAGACATTACAAATTCTCAAAAAGAACCCCTTCTCTATCATCGTCGTCATATCGGTCCAATTCCAAAAAGCTTTTATAGCTAATTTCCATAAAAAAGAGCCACTTGTAAGCAATGGAAACCATGCTTATTGGTGGCCTTTTCACATCGTTCAACTGAAATGAGCATTATTTCTTCTGTGGAAATCTCTGCTTTTCAAGCCTATTAATTTGCACAATCACACCATCTTGAATCGTAATATTCACTTCACCAAATTCAAGATTTTGAATTGCCTTAGCAATTGCCTCTAATTTTTTATCATCTACCTTTGCCGATTGAGCCATACGATACACCCCCTCTTTATTCTCCTAGTTGTACAAAAGAGGCCAACGCATCAAACCGATTGATAGCCCCTCCTATCTCTCAGACACCATCTGTTGGATTTGGCACCTATCTTCTCGGTTGCCGAGGCTTCATGGGGCCAAGTCCCTCCACCTCTCTTGATAAGAGTACTGCGTTTCTTGAAAATAATTCTATAATTCTGTTATCCGAATGTCAATATAAAATATTAGAAAACCTAGTTGAATACTTTGTAATAGCATCCTCACTGTTACAATTCACTCATAATCCTATCGTATTGTATGCTATGTCAGTCTATCTAACCACAATGGCAAAGAAAAAAACTGTGTAGAAGTATGACCTTCTCCACAGTTCATCACGTTATTCCCCATGTAAACATTCCATTAAAGTTTGCGCTGTCTGTTGCTTGCCCATCACCTTAATTGGTTGTCCCTCAGCAGGCACGATCCAATGAGGCTCATCCCCGCCATATAAAGACTGCGAGCTATTTGCAACCATAAATTGAGCATGCGCGGCTTCCATACGCAGTCTTGCACGAGCGAGTAAAAAATCCTCATCATTTGTAGCTTCTAGCTTAAAGCCTACTAGCGTTACATTCGGTTGCCAGCCCTTGATTTGCCCTAATACTTTTGGTGCCTTTTTAAAATGGATAATAGGTGGTTCGTCAGAAGGCATTTTCCCCGCTTCCTCCATTAAATTACCGGATTGATCATAGACCTTGTCAATAACCCAATCGGAGCCAGCAGCAGCCATAATGACAATATCGACTTGTTGTAGCTGAACCGCATGACGTACCTTTTCTCCTAAATCCTCAATACCTTCAAATTTTACCAATGTCATTTTGTCGTGGTTTGCTGGAAGCTGTGCAAAGTAGCCATGCATATATATTACATTCGCACCCTTAGCCAATGCGGCCTCTGCTAAATAACAGCCCATTGTCCCTTTTGATAAATTCGTGTGCCCTCGTACACGATCCCATTTTTCAAGTGTTCCCCCACTTGTAATGAGTACGGTTTTGCCTTGTAATGTCCCCATACACTCACCTATTTTCTACAATATATACAAATACTATTTTAACGTAATGTAAGGATGTGCTTCAATAGCCACAATCATAGCGTACTATTTTGCTCTTTTAACCAAGCACTTAATATTTCCGCAAATTTCTTGGTAACAGGGGAAGCATGGTGCTTCATCGCAATTCCAATGGTACGGTAGCCTCCTTGCTTTAGCGGGATTGCTTTTAACGTTGATGGTAAATGTTGAATGACCAATTGAGGCAAAATACTAATGCCCAAATGATGGGAAATCATTGAAAGAATCCCTACCTCCTCAGAAAGCTCAAAGCGAATATGGGGCTTTACATGATATTGCTCCAACAGTACCTTTACATCATTTGTCCCTTTATAGGAAGTCATGATAAAAGGCATATCTTCTAGGTCAACAATATCAATTTCTGTCTTATGAAATAAAGGGCTTTTATCTGAAACAATACATAATAAAGGGTCTTGTTGTAATTCCATAAATTGATATTGCTCTGATTTTTGACCATTCAAGAATCCTACTTCGACTTCCCCACTTAGCAGCCATTGTTCAATTTCGTAATAATCTCCCTCTCGTAACTCTACTTGTATCCCTGGAAATTGATGATCCATAATACGAACAATTTCTGGCATCCAATTCGAGGAAATACTTGAAATAACGCCAATTCGAACTTTCCCGCGTGTTACACCCAGTATATGGGCCGCTTCCTGCTGCAATAATTCCTGGGCATCCAGAACCTGACGCATCGCCCTTAGCATGGTCTGCCCCTCACTCGTCAGTGTTACACCTGCACGACTTCGATGAATGAGAGCAAAGCCAAATTCTTTTTCTAAACTAGACACGGCATGGCTCACAGCAGACTGCGTTAGTCCTAGTGCATCCGCTGCTTTTGTAAAGCTTGCTACCTCTGCCACCTTTGTTAAAATCTCATATTTAACTAAGCTCATCCGTCATCCCTCTATATACATGAATTTTTTTAATCCTATTCATTATAAACATTCGTTTTACTAATCACAATACAAGATATATAGTAAATTTTAGTATAAAAACTGTTTTAGTACACAGATGGTAGGTGAACATAATGAGTATCCAAGGAAAAGCAAATGTATTGATGGTTATTGTCACAATGTTTTGGGGACTATCTTATACCTTTATGGTCATGGGGCTTGAAACATTGGCAGTTTATAATGTGGTGGCATTGCGTTGTATCATTGCATTTTTCGTAGCAGGACTTATTTTTTATAAACGGATGATCAAAGTAAATGGTAAAACATTAAAATATGCGGCTATTCAAGGATTTTTATTATTCATTGTGTTCGCGTTAAGTTTATTTGGTTTACAGTCTACTTCTGCCTCAAATGCAGGCTTTATTTTAAGCCTCACCGTAGTATTAGTGCCGATTTTCAGCAGTTTCATTGAAAAAAAATTACCATCGAGAGCCGTTAGCTTTGCGGTCATTTGCACGATGATTGGTATTACAGTCTTAACAGCACATGGCTCATTCACCTTCCATAAAGGGGATTTATTAGTAGCCATTGCAGCACTATGCTATTCCATTTATTTACTACTGAATAGCTCATTTACACGAAATGTTGAATCCATTTCATACGGAATTTATCAGCTCGGCTTTGCTGGTATCTATGCCCTTGTCTTAACATTTATATTTGAAACACCGACATTGCCAAATTCAATGTCATCCTGGCTGGCTATTTTAGGGCTCGGTATCATTTGTAGTGCATTTTGCTTTGTTGGGCAAACTGTTGCACAACAGTATACTTCTGCTACACATACAGGACTTATTTTTTCATTAGAACCAATTTTTGCAGCCATGTTTGCCATGATGTTTATTGGTGAAAGTTTAACAGTGAAATTAGTGATTGGCGGTAGCTTTATCCTTATTGGTAATTTAGTGGCTCAATTAGAGCACTTTCATGCGTTACGTTTTATTAAAAAAGAAGCACAGGAAAAAGTCATACAATAAAATAGTGTGTCATGTCACTTCATTTACGAATGAAAAAGGAAGCTGAGAGTTATATCTCAAGCTTCCTTTTCTACTATGTATTGAATTTATAGCATCACTACATGTAAAATAGTTTACTATACAGTCTATTTTTTACAGAAACTAATTGGAGGAGAGTCATCTATGCAAATTCAACCCCGAAATGCATCATACTATTTACCAGCTAAGGTCAATCAACCTATTAAAACAGAAAACCTATTGGATTTACTCAAATATGTGGATGGCAGTGAAGAGGAAGACGCCAAAAAGAACAAATCGAAAATTGAAATCAGACACGAAAATGGCTATGTGCGTCAATATCTTGTTAAACCAAATGGACAAAGAGTACTCCTGATGGAAACTAAACAAAGCCATGACAATAAAGAAGCTAGCCATTTACATACTATGCCTCATAACCTGTTTAAGCAGCCATTTGAAAAGCCTACAAGTGACCCGATACTTTCGATTTTAAATGCGAAGGATAACATTGCTAAATATAGATATGGGATTTAAAGGACAACAATATTAAATAAAATAATAGACAAAGTCGAATAAAACGACTTTGTCTATATTTTAACCAGCAAGCCAGAGCCATATCTCACTGGTTTGATCATTATAAAAACCTTCTATATTGCTCTGCCTCTATCATACGCTCTTGCTGTTTTAAACGTGCCTCTTGCTCGGCAACTGTCTCAGAATGTGCTTGTAGCGGATCTACATCATCCTCACGTTCCGCATATAAGACGATACTACCTTGCTCCACAAGATGTGCATAATAAGCGATTTGTCCCTCTGATAGATTAAATCGTTTTAAGCCCTCTGTCACAGCCGAGTCACCTGTAAACCAAGACTTAAATTGGTCCACCCAATTACCAGCCTCATGTGTTTGGACATCAGCATCCCATTTTACATCCTCAAACTGTTCGGAATCTTTCGCAATAATATGAATATCATCTTGTTGATAACCTTCTAACCGCATACTTTCTAAAATGTGAAGCATTTCATCCCTCGTATGGGCCACCTCAATTTGTGGGTTTTGTTCATTCATCATGTTCAATTCCTCCTAATTTATATGGCTTACTAGATAATTACCCTTGCTGTACACAAGCAAACGCTTTTTACCAAACTGTCATAATTGTTATGAACCCTTAATACATGTTATGGCTTTGACATCAAGCATTAATTGCAGAAAAAAAGCATGCCAGAGTACTTAATATCTCCAACATGCTGTAACTGTCGTTTTTACTTGTCAAGAAAGGCTTTTAACATCCATGTATGCTTTTCAAGAGATTGGTACATGGCGTTAAGTAGATCCTCTGTACGATCGTCCCCTTCTTCTGCTGCTAGCTCCATTGTGGCATTTAATGCTTTCATGAGCTTTTGGAAATCCGAAATTATCGTAGCGACCATTTCCTCTGTCGTCTCATTTCCTGCCGCCTCCTCTACATAGGAAAGCTCTAGATGTTCTTTTAATGTTGCGACTGGCTTGCCATCCTTTGAAAGAATACGCTCTGCAATTTCATCTAAATTCAAGGTTGTTTCATTATACAACTCTTCAAATTTTGCATGCAGTGTAAAGAATGAGTGTCCTGTCACATACCAATGATAATTGTGCAGCTTTGTATAAAGTACAGACCATGTAGCCACTAGCTTATTTAATTGTTTGTTTAAGTTTTGTGTCATAATCACTTTCTCCTCCAATATGTCTTGTTCTAGCCTTTAATATGTGTAACAAATGATGTCGGCTATACATCTATTGTTCCCGCCCGACAATATTTCAAACATGTCTTCGACAAACGATCTACATTAAGAATATTGCAACTATTCTATGAAATTATTTCACTTTCCGAAATAGTTTCGTTATAATGAAATCACTTACATGTAAAGGGGTGTCTATGAATGGAAGTTTTACCATTACGAAAAGATGTAGCAGTAGAAGAAACTTGGGATTTAACAGATTTATTGAGCCATGATGCTGATTTTGAACCTACTTTAGCACAATTGGTGGAAGACGCACTTAGCTTCGAGCAGCAATACCAAGGAACGATTACAGATGCACAAAAAGTTATTGACGTGCTATCTGCCTTTGAAGAGCTACAAAAAAGGTTTGTTCCGATTGGCACGTATGCCAGCTTAAACCTTGAAACAGATCGTACAAATGATGGAGCGCAAATGCGGGCTGCAAAATTTGCTACAGCTATTGGAAAGGTAAGCAGTGCTCTCTCCTTCGTGCGCAGTGAGTTACTAGCGTTGGATGAAGCTATTTTACAAGAAGCGGCAGCATCAAGCCCTCTTTACAAACGTTATCTAGAGGAACTGTTAAAGCAAAAGCCTCACCAGCTACATCCTGAAGTCGAAAAAGCATTGGCCGCATTTAGTGCTACATTCGATGCACCATATGAAATATACAATACGACGAAATTAGTAGACATGAACTTTGGTCAATTTGAAGCCAATGGTGAAAAGCATCCACTTAGCTTCGTCCTTTACGAAAATGACTGGGAGTTTGAAGCGAATACAGAAATACGCCGCGCTGCCTTTAAAGCCTTTTCAAGCAAGCTACGCGATTACCAGCATACAACAGCACAAGTGTATAACACGCATATTCAGCAGGAAAAAACAATGGCAGACCTACGAGGCTTTAACTCGGTCATTGATTATTTACTCTTTGATCAGGACGTCGATCGTTCGCTCTATAATCGTCAAATTGATTTAATTACGACAGAGCTTGCCCCACATATGCGTCGTTATGCAGCTTTAATTCAAAAAGCGAACGATATCGATAAAATGACATTTGCAGATTTAAAAATAGCGCTTGATTCTGATTATGATCCAAAATTATCGATGGCTGAGGCGAAAGAATATGTTGAAAAAGCATTAGCTGTTATGGGGGAAGACTATAATCATTTAATGGATAGAGCCTTCAATGAACGTTGGATTGACTATGCACCAAACAAAGGAAAATCTACAGGGGCATTTTGCTCAAGTCCGTATGGTAGCCATCCTTATATTTTAATGTCATGGAACGAACGCATGAATGAAGTCTTTACTCTTATTCATGAGCTTGGTCATGCAGGGCATTTTGCGAATACGCATGAACATCAATCTTATCTTAATAGCCGACCTTCTCTATACTTTATTGAAGCACCATCAACAATGAATGAAATGCTGTTAGCGAATTATTTACTAACACATAACGATGATTTACGGTTTAAACGTTGGGTGATTTCAAATATTGTGTCGAAAACGTATTATCATAACTTTGTCACTCATTTACTAGAAGCAGCCTATCAACGTAAAGTGTATGAATTAATTGATGCTGGTGAAGCTGTTAATGCAACAATTTTAAATCAATTAAAACGCTCTGTGCTAGAAGATTTCTGGGGTGATACAGTCGACATTTCTGAAGGTGCAGAACTTACATGGATGCGTCAACCTCACTATTATATGGGTCTTTACCCATACACATATAGTGCTGGGTTAACTATCTCTACACAAGTGTCTCAACGTATTTTAAAAGAGGGTGACACAGCTGTTGAAGAATGGTTAGCTGTCTTACAGGCTGGTGGCACAAAATCACCAGTAGAGTTAGCACAAATGGCTGGTGTCGATATTACAACAGACCAACCGCTTCGTGATACGATTGCCTATATCGGTCATTTGATTGATGAGCTTGAACGCCTAACTTTGGAAATTGAAGCGGTTCAGCAATAATCTAGCAAGAAAACGGTCCTGCATGCTAAAGGTGCAGATCGTTTTCTTTTTTTAGTTCTAAGTGGAAAAATACGTACATATAATAGAATCAGGGCGTCCCTCTACATTTTTTAGATATTTCAAAATAGACAATCATTTTTCTTCATACAAAAGTACCGTTATTATTAAGAGTACGCAAATTATTTAGCAATATACGATTAACAATTATTAAAGGAAGTGTTCTAATTATGGTAAAACGTAATGATCCATGCCCATGCGGTAGCGGCAAAAAATATAAAAAATGTTGTGAAGGCAAACAGCAAGTAACAGTGGAAACAGTACAAATCGAAGAATTAGAGCGTGTGCTACAAACTTTTTACTTAGAATATCCCGAACGTAAAGATGTTCGTGCATATATTGAGCATGTCGGCACATGGCAGCCTAAATTAGAGAGTGTGCTACAGCGTGAGCTCATTGAAGCAATCGCTTTAGACGACTTTTTCTTCCATCAAGAACCATCTATTTGGAAAAGTTATTTAAAGAAAACGAAGAAAAAGGCAGTAAGACCATCTACTGTCAAGGTACTTGAAGACTGGTCTCAGCCGGCTTTATTTATTGGTACGGTGTCTGTTGTTGAGGAAAAATATTTCAAGGCTAATCATTTACTTACGAATGAAGAGCTTTCTATTCGTCGTGAAAATAATAAACCGATTCCTGAAGGTATGCATGTATTTGCCTTTATCTTACCAGATGGAACGAAGAAATCGACACATTATTTAGCTGTGTCTACCCTAATTTTCTTCCCTGAGGATCATGCAAAAGTATTTGAAGAATTTAAGAAAAACTATGAGGCATCCGAGAAGAAGGTAAGCTCATTCTTAAAAGAAGAGCATCTAACATTCTGGGAACTATTAGTATCGAATGGCTATAAAGGTGAGGAGTTTTCAAACTTCGAAAGCAATGTCCTGACACAAGTAAAAGATTTCTTAGAGCAAAATGAGCGTGAATCAGCTCCGATGCTTGAACTTTTAGAGGACTATTTAATCGAAGGACAACCGACTGCTCGCAAAGAAGCGGCTATTGCAGCTGGTGCGATTCGTTATGGTCAGGAAAAAGAGCTATTCGAGTCCCTATCCATGACCGTAAAGGAAATTGCTGCAACTTTTGATATTTCTGCTTCGTCTCTGACAAAATATTATCAAGACCTAAGCAGTTATGCTGAAACAAAATAAAAGTAATAATGAAAGAAGCTACATTGACCAGCGGATTGCTAATCAATGTAGCTTTTTCTCATGAGGTTCGTATTTTATTTACTATACACTTTCAAAAGCTCTTCTCCCAAAAACTGTAACTTTTCTCCAACTGAACACGCCTCAATACAGAAACGGTGAGCTCCTGGTTTACCACGTTCTTTACGTAATTGCTTAATCACCAAGCAATCCGCACAATACGTATCATGCAGTTCGTCAATATCCCTCATAACCGTCACTTTATCCATGTTGAGCCCCCGCTCCTTTCACGTCCAAAATTCACTTCTTATTATTATGAAGCGTTCAATTTGAACAAGCAACTATTTTGTTTGTTCCATTTTTTACAGACTATGATTCTGATCCTTGTTGTACAATTATAGAGAAGTCACATTGCAAAGTAGGGATGGTATGTTAGAAGTTTATATAGACGCTGCCAGTGCAGGAAATCCTGGTCCAAGTGGGATCGGGCTATTTATTAAAGGTGAAGGCCATCATATCCAAATTAGTGAGTATATTGGCGAAACAAATAATCATATCGCTGAATTCACTGCATTAGTTCGCGGTCTTGAAGAAGCACAAAAGCTAGGCTCAACACTAGTATCCGTACGCTCGGATTCTAAAATCGTTGTCGCTTCTATGGAAAAAGAATATGTTAAAAACGAGGCATTTAAACCTTATCTTGAAAAAGCTTTAGCGCTAGCCACTAGCTTTGATTTATTCTTTATTAAATGGGTGCCCGACTCACAAAATAAAGCTGCCGATGCTTTGGCTCGAAAAGCAATTCAAAGTAAAAATACTTAATCCTATTTCACGGGACTGTCCGTCATGTACAGTCTCGTTTTCTTTTCCCCTTTTCTTCCGTTGTTTACTATTCCCCCTATTCAAACTTTTTATGAAAATAAGCTTCATTCAAAAAATGCTAGGAAATGCAGCTAATTTTCTGATTAATCCAAAACGATATTGACATTGTTAGATCACGATGATATCCTTTAACACATTAGTAGTTTAGCAAACGAAAGCGATAGATTATAGGGGGAAACAAAATGAAACGAGTATTGACTTTATTCATGATGCTGACAGCTGTGATCGTTTTAGCAGCGTGTGGTACATCGAAAGAAAATGCAGCAAAGAAAGATGACAAAGCTGCTGTTGTAGAAAAAATGATTATTGGCATTGACGATAAATTTGCGCCAATGGGCTTCCGTGATGACAAGAACAACATCGTTGGGTTCGATATCGATTTAGCCCGTGCGGCAGCTGAGCATATGGGCGTCGAAGCAGAATTTCAACCAATCGATTGGAAAACAAAAGAGGCAGAATTACTAAGTGGGCGAATTGATTTAATTTGGAACGGTTATACCATTACAGAGGAGCGTAAAGAAAAAGTACTATTTACAAAGCCTTATCTTGAAAACGCTCAAGTTGTCATGACAAAAGCAGATTCAAAGATTTCGAAACTAAGTGATTTAGCTGGACAAGAAGTAGGTATTCAATCTCTTTCTTCTGCGGCAGATGCACTAAACGGGCATCCAATTCACAAAGAAGTGAAAAAAATTACAGAGTTTGCGGATAATGTTTTAGCTTTATCCGACTTAAAAACAGGTCGTGTTGATGCCGTTGTTATCGATGCGGTTGTTGCAGAATATTATATGACACAGGAGCCTGATACATTTAAATTATTAGAGGAATCACTTGCACCAGAACAGTATGGAATTGGCGTGAAACCAGGCAATGAAGCCCTACTGGAAAAATTACAAGCCGCATTAGACAAAATGAACGAAGATGGTACAGCTGCTGAAATTTCTACCAAATGGTTCGGTGAAGACAAAGTATTAAAGTAATGACAGGACACATCATTTGTAAGAGTTTCCTTTGTGAAACTCTTACTCTTTTTGGAGGGACATCTTTATGGCGGATTACTGGCAAACTATGATATGGCCGATGCTAGAAGGTGCGAAAACGACAGTGTTACTGTTTTTCATCGCTATTCTGGTTTCGATTCCATTAGGCTTTTTACTAACACTCGCAGTAAAAAGTCGCATTCAACCAATCTCTTGGCTTGCACATACGTATATTTATATCATGCGTGGTACACCACTATTACTACAATTATTATTAATTTGCTTTGGTTTACCTATGCTGCCAGTAATCGGTGAATACTTAGTACTTGATCGTTTTGTGGCCGCTTGCCTTGGCTTTATTTTAAATTATGCTGCCTACTTTGCAGAAATATTCCGTGGCGGTCTTCTTGCCATTGATAAAGGACAATATGAGGCAGCTCAGGTACTTGGCTTATCCAAGTGGCAAACGACGACGCGTGTAATTTTGCCACAAATGTTCCGCGTCGCATTACCCGCATTATCAAATGAATCCGTTACACTTATTAAGGATACAGCCCTACTCTATGCAGTAGCTGTGCCTGAATTACTCCATTTTGCGCAAACAGCCGTAAATCGTGACTTCACGATTACGCCGTTCTTTATCGCGGGTGCTATTTATTTAGTTATGACGCTTGTCTTGACGATGTTCTTTAAATGGCTTGAAAAACGTTTTACATTTGAATAGAGGTGACACATATGGCATTGATGCAAGTAACAAACTTAAAGAAATCTTTTGATCAGGTGGAAGTGCTGAAACAAATTACATTTACAGTGGAGAAAAACGATGTCATTGCTGTCATCGGCCCGTCTGGATCTGGGAAAAGTACCATGCTTCGCAGCTTAATACATTTAGAAGAAATTGAAGGTGGCAGTATAGTGATTGATGGCGATTTTCTTGTTCAAAACGGTCAATATGCTAAGCCACAGCACATCAAAGCGATAACAGCTAAAATGGGGATGGTCTTTCAACACTTCAATCTGTTTCCCCACTTAACAGTCCAGCAAAACCTCGAAATGGCGCCGAGCTTATTAAAAACAGAATCAGCGGAGGCTATTACGAGCCGCTGTCAGGATTTACTGCAGAAAATTGGACTTGCCGACAAAGCAAAGGCCTATCCTGCCAATCTATCTGGGGGTCAAAAGCAGCGTGTAGCCATTGCCCGTGCCTTGATGATGAATCCTCAAATTTTATTATTTGACGAACCAACCTCTGCCCTAGACCCTGAACTGACAGGAGAAGTCTTAAAGGTCATGAAAAGCTTAGCTGAAGACCACATGACGATGATTGTCGTCACACATGAAATGGGCTTTGCGCGTGAGGTAGCGAACAAAGTCGTCTTTATGGATGATGGTCAGATCATTGAATCTAATCATCCAGACAACTTTTTTACAAACCCACAAAACGACCGCACCAAGGCATTTTTACAGAAGAATCTTTAGTAGAGCGTGTTTCTGTCGCTCTACTTTTTATTTTTCTTACTTATGTATGCTTCGAAATAAATTGTTTATAAACTCCTTAAGTTTTTTAAAATCCCTATATTTCCCTACTGCCATGCAAAGGCCAATAGAAAGATACGATCACAATCGTACCTTTTTTTAATAGTTTCAATTGAATTATCAACTCCTATTTCGGTACTTCATAAATGAACATGCTTCCATCATCTGTTCTGCCACTTAACTTTTCACCAGGTTTAACCTTCACCCCATTGAAAGCCCAGTAGCGATATTCCTCACCCTTCTTAAATTCAATAGTTGATGTACTTTTCGGAGAGGATAAATGAAAACTTGCAATTTTACTTTTATCAACTAATAAGTTTGAAGCAAAGTTCATATCAGAGCCATTCTTAACACTTTGAACACTTACGTCTCTACTTGGCTTGAATGTGTATTCATAGTAGATTGCATAAATCCCTTTATTCAGTAGAATTTTATCTTCACCTTTTTCATTAACAAACATATCTTTAAAAATACCTTTTGGTTTAGTGCCTGTCGTATCCACAAAAATGGCATGTTCAATTGTAGCGACACCTGTGTTATTTAAATACGTATGTGGTTTACCCAGAACATCTTCATATCCACCGTATTCTGATTTTTTAAAGTTAGAAATAGTTAAGATGTTCGTTCCTGTGCTAGCAACTTCACGAAGTTCTTTTAACCCTGTGAAATCAGATGGAGCTTTCTTCATAGCATCCATGAAGCGGATAAGGATGGTTGCTACCTCGGCACGTGTTGTATTGCCATTTGGTTTGAATGAGAAATCTTCATAACCTGACAGCAATCCAGTACCAAGTGCTACCCCGATATACGGTAGATCCTTCTTATTTACCCCTCCACCATAAAATTCTGGAATCGGAATAATTGTAAGGCTTGAATTTGCCATTTCTTCAATCGCTTTACCATAATCAGCGTTCGCATGTGCTAAACCATTTGCTAACCAACGAGACATTTCACCGCGAGTCATTGCTTTGTTTGGTTCAAATTTGTTATTTGAGAAATCACTAGCTTTAATGAATCCAACTGCTAGTCCTTCTTGAATAGCGTCATTTGCCCAATGTGAAGCTCCAACATCTGAAAATTTAGATGGTGTACGGTCGTTTCCGTCGTATACGCGTGATAGGAATGTTGCAAACTCTGCTCGTGTTACCTGTGCAGATGGTTTGTATGTACCGTCACTGTAACCTGCCACAAGCCCTTTTTCTGCTACTTGTTTAATTGACTCATATGCCCAATGCGATTTAGGGACATCTTTAAATGTCGTTTTCGTTGCCGCTTCTGCAACAGTATATGTAGCAGGTATAGCGTACACCGGAGTCGCCACAGCTAGAGCTAAAGTCGCAAGTAATAATTTGTTTGAGCTCTTTCTAAAAGTACCACGTTTCATATTTATTCCCTCCAAATGAATTAGATTCTTGTATACTCTAATTTTACTATTTTTAGAGGATCTATCAAACTCTCGAAGGTCATTAGTTAGTCCCCTCATTCCTGAAAAAGATTTTAATAAAATGAAAGAACCCGCTTCAAAACACCATCAAGTAGCCATAACAAAATAGTTACGACAAATAGTGATTTTTGAAGCGGGTTCTTCCCATTATTTAAATTACTACTATGCTTTCATAATTTTTAAAATTAAACAATCTTGATTAGAAAAAATATAATAAGTTCGGTGGTATTAAAGATAAGTAACGTAATCAAAGGGGATATTGAAAGCTTTGTAATTAAGCTGTTGAAAAAGAATTGTTATATTGACAATGTTCTTAGATTTCAATGAGGGCTCCTCTTTCATATAACTAATAAGCATTTTTGAATATACTTCTTCAATAGCTGAACTCTTTTACTCGTTGTTTCTATCCAGAGTTATTAAATTTACAATATTTAAAAAAACGTTTATCCATGTATATAAGTAAATACGAATTGCTTCAAAGGCGATTTGCCAAGTGATGAAAGTAAACCATCTTACATGCTGGCGAGGCATTGTTATTTACTTTCTTGTGCAAAAGTAAATAACAATGCAAGCACAGAAACAATACGTGTTGAGAAATTTATCGCAAAAAGGAATGAGACCTGCCCAATACAGAGTTCATTCCTCAATAACTGTTTAAAATATGTGTCTAACTTTTTGGGGTCACTTCATTTGAAGTTCCTTATAAATTTGTTATAGATGAGATCCTCCACTTGCATCAAGCAGCTGACCTGTTACCCAACGGCTGTCTGAGGAAGCAAGAAAGGCGGCAATATCTGCCACATCCTCGGGTTCACCCCATCTGTTGAAAATGGAAAGACCAGCAGCATATTTTTGTCCATCAAGATTTTCCAATGTCTCAGCATTCATCTCTGTGTTAATAATTCCAGGCTGGATGGCATTTACCGTAATATTACGGCTCCCTAGTTGTTTGGCTAGAAGTCGCGTAAATGTGTCGATAGCACCTTTGGATATACTGTACGTGAAGACACTTGGCGAGGCTGCACGAGTCACAAAAGATGAAATATTAATAATACGTCCTCCATCTTTTAAACGTGGCAAAGCTTGCTGAGTAACAAAAAGTGGTGCTTTAACATTAATCTTCATTACCTCATCAAATGATTCTTCCGTCGTCTCTTCTAAACTAATAATTTGACCAATTCCAGCATTGTTGACAAGAATATCGAATCCGCCACCGCCCATATATTCCCGAATAGTATCATCCAAAGTAGTAAATAAATCTTGAATACCATCTAAGGTACTAAGGTCAGCACCAATCACGCAAGCATTTCCTCCACTTTGTTTGATCTGGTGAACAACTGCTTCTGCCTCATTACGTCTTTTCCCGTAATGGACGACGACAAAGGCTCCCTCTTGTGCCAGACGCAGTGCAATACTGCGGCCAATTCCTCGACTTGATCCTGTAACTAAAGCGATTTTGCCTGTTAACTTACTCATGCTTCCATCTCCTTGTTCAAACATAGTTATATTACATAGAGAATTATATCAAGGAACATCATTTGAAATGTTGCTCTCTTATTCGGTTTCAAGGAGGTGTTTCGTTCGTTCATCCTTCACGTAATAGCCACTTTCAGAATCTGTCGTGCTTTCCTTTATTTCTTTCTATTCTTCCTTTTCAAACTTCTCTGGGGGAAAGGGCTTTTTTCCGTGTTCTTCACGATCCATATTTAACTCTAATTGAAGCTTCTCTTCATAAGCCTGTGTTTCTTTTCGCACAACCTTTTTATCATACTTCCGTTTATTCGCACTCGCTTTCACATGCGTAGAATCCATAAATAGATGGTCTGCAGGAGGAGTCTCTGATGCATAATCTCTTTTAATATACGATAGAAAATGGACTGAGCGGATGTTTTCTGTACGAAAGCGAAGCGACAGTAACGAAGCGAGGGAAGCAGCTCGACCCCGCCCGTAGTGGAAATCAACGGCTTTACTTTATTTCATTGTAAAAGAAAAAAGACTGTAAGCAAACTCAAAATTCGTTGAGTTTGTCTACAGTCATAAAGGAATAGGACATTATTCATTTGGAAATTTCGGTAGATAAATCATGACCTTAAATAAATCGCCATCTACTTGAACTAAGAACTTGCCGTTCTGGATGTGAATAAGGCTTTCAGCAATCGATAACCCTAATCCGCTACCTTGACTTGATCTCGATTCATCTCCTCGTTTAAAACGTTCCATTAGCTCATCGACTGTGATATTTAATTCGTATGCTGAAATATTTTTAAATGTCACAAGTATTTCATTCCCTAAATCTTCAACACTAATATATACCCTTGATGTAGGCTGTGCGTATTTAAAAATATTCGAGAATAAGTTTTCGATGGAACGCCATAGAAGTTTACCATCAGCCTTCACATACACCTTTTCTGTTGGATGGGCTAACTTAAAATCTAATGACGAGGCTTCAATTTTTTCATCCATTTCTCCGATTCCTTGTGTTAGTAATGATACGATATCAATCCGCTCTAACTGGACAGGTATACTACCACTTGATGCTTTAGCCGCTTCAAATAAATCATCCGTTAAGTGCTGGAGTCTTTTCGACTTTTGATCTAACACGTCTACATATTCAGCAATCATTTCAGGATCGTTTTCTAATTTTAATAAATCGACATACGTAATAATTGATGTTAAAGGCGTTCTGATATCATGCGAAACATTCGTAATAAGCTCTGTTTTTAAACGCTCACTCTTGATTTCACTATCCACTGCCTTTTTTAACCCATCTGTAATACGATTAATATTTTCTGCAAGTTGACTAAACTCCCCTTTTCCATCGACTTCAATTCGATGATGAAGATCCCCATTCTTAATTTGCTCTACGCCCTCTTTAATGCGATTAAATGACTTCACCTTTCGCATCGCCAACCAGGCAGCTACACCTATCGTAATGGGAAATATAAAAAATGTTGCCGCTACAACTAATGGATAGCCAATGACTAGTAGCACAATTTTCACGCCTGTACTACCACTGTCAAAAACATGTTTCACCCAAATAAATAGCTTTTTGAAAACTTGATAGAGCAGTGTATGCTGAAATAACGATCTATTTTTAATATGCTTTACGAGCGATAAAATCAATAGTAAGGCAATGATAAAAATAGGCACGGTGAAGAACATGTACATATCATGGAACACTTCAACAATCATGGTGATCCACATCGCTGTTAAGCAACCAACTAGCACAATATTGAAATCATTATAGAGTTTATCTATGACATGGAAATGAATTTCTTTATCTTTAAATGACCTTCTTCCAATAACTATGATTAAATAAACAAAAGATAAAATAAACCCTGCTAAAAATACCATGAATTCATTCAGAAAACTTTGGGCATTCTCTTTATCTTTTTCCCATTCCGCCATTTTTTGTTGTAAGAAAGAATCTTTAAACGCCACATACATAACATCTGTCTGTGGGTTCAACGTGTCAACTTCGTGTGTAATGTAACCCAAGTATTGACTTTCTTTCATTTCATTTGGATAAAGCTTTTGTTGGTAATCCTCAAATAGCATATATGCATCAAAGGATTTAAATTGCTCTTTCTTCTTGAGATCACTATTGGAAAATTCATGTTCACCGTCACTCGCATAAAACACAATTCCTTCATAAGCTTCTAACGTACTACGTAACTGATAAAAATTTCTTACCTGTTCATTTATGCTTTCATCTTTTGTTCTAGCAATGTCATTTGCATATTTTTCTTGATAGATATGCTTATTTTCCTCTTCACTCAAATTCGAATTATATCTGTAAGAATTACGAAAATCATAATATAATTCCTCTTCGATTCTTCTATTATCCTCTTCTGTTAGTGTTTTACCACTTAAAATATATTCTTCACTTTTATATTTCCCGATTAATTGCGCTAAAGGAGCCATAATGCTGTAACTTTCATCAGCGAATGCTCGGCTTTCAAAATAATTATCTTGATTTAAACTACTAAGATGAATTCCATTAAATTCCATGTTGATCATTACCCTCGCTATACCAATTAAACAAGCGATGGCAATTAGAAACACAACTATTTTCGTTATAAGTGCATGACTAATACTTCTCAACTTTCTCAACCTTATACCCAACTCCCCATACAACTTTTAAATACTTTGGCTCTTTTGGATTAATTTCAATTTTTTCTCGAATCTTTCGAATATGAACCGAAACCGTATTTTCAGGATTAATAGCCCTGACATTCCATACCTTTTCATAAATCTCTTCAATCGTGAACACCCTACCAGCATTGGCTGTCAGAAGCTTTAAGATTTTATATTGCACTGGTGTTAAATGAACCTCTTGTTTATCAACAGTAATGACTTTTTGTTCATCATCAATCACAAGCCCGCCCGTTTGAAATACAGAACTGCTCATCTCGAGGCTCCCAAATGTCGTATACCTTCTTAGCTGTGATTTCACTCTAGCCACAAGTTCTAATGGATTAAACGGCTTAGCCATATAATCATCTGCTCCAATATTTAATCCGAGTATTTTGTCATAATCCTCCGATTTAGCAGAAAGCATTATTAACGGAATCATATTATCTTGCCTAATCTTCATCGTCGCCGTAATCCCATCCATTTTTGGCATCATAATATCCATAATAATAAGATGAATAACGTGATCCCGAATAAGATCGATTGCCTCTATACCATTGTAAGCTTTGAATACATGATAGCCCTCATTTTCTAAATAAATGCTAATCGCCCTAACAATTTCTTTATCATCATCACAAATCAAAATGTTCAACTACATTCACTCCTCCACCGCTTTAGGTTCATGTCATCACCCCTATAGGATTCGTATAAGGATATAATACTAATTAAATCTTAACAAACTCCGACATCAATTCTTAAGATTTTCTTAGTGTTTTTCTCTATGCATTCTTTATGCTAAATACAAAAGCTTGAAATGAAAAATTTAGTTAAGCTGCAGGCTTTAATGTTGGACTAGGATAAAGAAATAAGAATATAAAAATGGAGAGCATGCTTGGGTGGCTCTCCTTTAATCGTCTATTATATAATTTTTATCATGAATCCAATACCAGTACTGCGTTTTAAGAAATCGATTAGAATTTCCGACAATTGTCAACATTATTAAAGATAAGTAAACAAAAAGTAGTTTTCGTTAGATTTAAAAAGGACAAAAGTAATACTCATTTTGAAAAAGAGCTCATTAAAACTTTTTATAAATCGTATCTTTCTTATAAATGAACAAAATTTATTTTGATGAGGCTGGGACAATTATAAAAACAGTTGGGCACAACCCCAACTGTTTGACTATATATGCACTACTTTTTTCGGTTTCATCTTTGCAAGGCGTAATAGATAAATAATAAAGACAACCCCCAGTAAGCCTGCCCCCGATAAATAGACAGAAGCATAGCCTGCCTGTACAGCTACCATTCCTAAAATATACGAACCTAGTGCGATACCCAGGTCAAACATCGTAAAATAGGTTGCTGTTGCATAGCCGCTTCGTTGAATGGCAGTGGATTGAACTGCTAATGCTTGCAAGCTAGTCGTTACAGCTCCATAGCCAAAGCCTATAAAAATAGCAGCACTTAAAAATAACATTGGTCCTTCAACAAATGCTAGCATGACTAGACCGATGGCAAAGGAAATAATGCCAGGAATAATGACAAATTGCGGTCCCTTCGTATCGTAAAGTTTTCCTGTATATGGACGTGTAATGAGCATTGCCGCTGCAAATACTGCATAAAAGAGACTAGCTACAGCCATTAAATCCTTTTGCTGTGCATAGACCGATAAAAAGGATAGCACACTGGCATACGAAAAAGCGACGAGGCTGGCAATTGCTGCAACAGGAAGCGCCTTACGCTCAAATAAATCATTCAATTTAAAAGTTAGTTTTCCTTCATGCACTGGCTTCGGTAAATCATCTGTATTGACCGTTAATGCTAAAATTCCTCCTGCTAGAATACATATACTCATGACTATGAATAAGACATTAAAGGTACTATATTGAATTAATAATAAGCCGATAAATGGTCCAATGACGACAGCTAGATTCGTAGACATCGTAAAGTAGCCTAGCCCTGCCCCTTTTCGTTTAGCAGGAACGATATCAGCCGCTAAAGATCCTGCAGCTGTTGTGATAATACTAAAGAAAATCCCTTGAATAAAGCGAAGACCAAGTAAAAGTCCAAACGGATGAATAAATAAATATAAAACGGTACAGATAAAATAGCCCACTATAGATAGGACTAACAGTTTTTTCTTGCCAAAAACATCTAATAACTTACCTGAAAACGGGCGTACAATAATAGCTGACAATAAAAAGCCTGACAATAATAGGCCCGCTTCCTTATCTGTCTGATGTAGTTCACCAATCGCATAGAGTGGTAAAGTCGTTACAAGTCCATAAAAAACAAAAAATACAGAGATATTCGTTAAAAAGAGGCTAATGAAACGCTTCGTCCATATTTGTGTATTTTCTTCTTGCTGCATGTCCATCAACCTTTCATTTTTTCCAATAACTTCAGAAATTGCTGCTGCTCCTCAACAGTTAAAGAGCCCACCATTTCTTCCTCAAATGCTAATATGGTTACGGTGATCGCTGGTAAGCGCTCCTCCCCTAGAGCGGAAAGAGTCACAATTTTTTCTCGCTTATCCTCTCCATCTAATCGTTGGACCCAGCCCAATGTTTCTAGTCGTGTAATAGCTCTTGTAATACTGGGCGCTTCCACATTTAAATATTTCCAAATTTGTGTTAAGGTCATTGGCCCGTTTTTATGTAAGCAATATAAAATGGCCCATTGGGAGCTATATAAATGATGTTGCTTTAATACTTCATTTAAGCAGTTCGTTAAATACCGACTTTTTTGGAATAAAGCATGAAATATTGGATTCATATTGTTTACCTCCTGCGAATTTATTTACCTAGTTAAATAAATACTATACGCTTCATTTTTTCCTTTGTAAAGCAAGGAATTTGGAAAGGTAGCCCTACTGTAAGCAGGAAATTTTTTGCAAGTGTCGAATAAAACTTAGTAGATTTACAATGTAAAGGAGATGGAAGCATGGGGAAAAAGGTTTTAATACTCGCAGGAGATGCAGTAGAGGCTTTAGAGATTTTTTATCCTTATTATCGTTGTCTTGAAGCAGGGTATGATGTCACAATTGCAGCACCATCCGCTAAGAAATTACAAACCGTATTACACGACTTTGTAGAGGGTGTCGATACATATATCGAGCGTCCTGCTTATGGATTAGAGGCCCACGCTGCTTTTGCTGCTATTGATCCAACACAATTCGATGGGCTCATTATTCCTGGTGGACGTGCACCTGAATACATTCGTTTGAATGAGCATGTCCCAGCACTAGTAAGCCACTTCTTTGAAACGAATAAACCAATTGCAGCCGTTTGTCATGCAGCGCAAATTTTCGCGACCATTCCTGAAGTGCTAAAAGGGCGTGAGCTAACAGCCTATATTGCCTGCAAGCCTGAGGTGCAGGTGGCAGGAGCAACTTACATTGATGCCAACCTTCACACAGATGGTAATTTAATAAGTGGGCATGCATGGCCTGATTTACCAGGCTTAATGCGTGCATTTATTCAAAAGCTAGAGGGTTAAAGAACAAGGATGCCTAAAATAGGG
The DNA here is from genome assembly GCF_038630755.1 of Lysinibacillus sp. FSL K6-1151. NCBI lineage: Bacteria > Bacillati > Bacillota > Bacilli > Caryophanales > Bacillaceae > Lysinibacillus > Lysinibacillus sp. FSL K6-1151. The sequence continues at coordinate 1,716,097 of NZ_CP152040.1, read as the reverse complement.
CATCCTTGTTTTATGAAGTACTTTCTTGAAATTCAATTTTTTCTACTTCCTGCGTTGTCGTTTGGTAGCTGATTCTGACATGAACACCAAATTCCTTGTCAGGCTGCTTGAGCCAAAGCTTAAATTTCTCAATGGTTGATGCCCCCTGTACTTCCTTGCCCTCATGCAAATAATCCACAATTTTAGCCGTAGGATATTTCGCCTTTACCTCTTTGATAGCCAGCTGTCCCCATTTTGCATAAGCTGGTGTTTCTTGTTGTGCATTGGCAACCACTGGTATTTGTATAAACATAGCTAGAGAAACAAAAAGAAGCCCAAGTAAATAAAATTTTCTCACTTGAATCACTCCCTTTTTGACTGTATAAAGCAGCACAAACAGTAAAAAATAAGAGCTCCAAAAGACTTTGGAGCAGCTTGTGTTTATTGCTTTGGCTGTTGGGGATTATTATGAATGACCTGATTAAATTCTGCTGAATATTCCTCACGATCATTCTTTTTGTGTGTATCTTCCTTCTTTTTCTTTTTAAAGCTTGTCTTATTCTTTTTTGCCATGATTTGTACCTCCACTATTTTGTTTTATTCGACTGTTGGTTTTTATCATGATTCGTTTTATTGTTTTTATTTTTAGCCTTTGCATCAAATTCTGCCGCGAACTCTTCATTCAAGTTATCATTTGGGTTGTTATTATTGCTATTACTTCGATCGAGGTCTTTGCTTTTGTAAGTGCCAAAAGGATTATGTGTTCTCATATTCATGGTTTTACTGTTGTTTCGATTATTACGCTTTCCCACGTAGCTTCACCTCCTACTACCTAATTTGTTCAGTTCGAGATGTTTTCATGTAGGTAAGTTTCTTCGCTATTTGTAAAAAAAATGAACATGATCAATTTGATGTTAAATATATATCGAATAATCGGAATATTATGTATAATACAGGAGAACAAAAGGAGAAGTAAGGTTTAAAACTACAACAGGAATGAGTTATGACGAATGGTATATAATACCAATTAATTCTTCGACACCAATTGATTATCTTAAAAATCCCAATGGTGAGATTTCTCATGGTTATGTATTTACAAGCGTTTGGATTAAATGATGGTGTTCTTAATGGATTATGTAAAAATCGTTAGTAGCATGGAAGCTGTTAATAGTAGCTTACGGAGGCGTTATCAATACTTTCCTAGCTCAATTTTTAAATGGTAGAATAGGTTCAGGTAAAACAAAATTGATAAATGCTTATATTAGTAATATTGGATTTGTAGATGCTAACTGGCAAATTGATCATCTACCCCAATGCAGTAACGAAAGGGAAATATAATTTCTAAATTAATGGGTAGAGTCATTTTCTTCTTTGACTATTATTCTGGCGGTTTGTTAAAGGTAAAATTTTAAAAATAAAGTTGAGGTGCAAATATGCTTTTAAATGACTATATGAATGAAAATTTTCCTTCCTTACTTCTTAGACCACCTTTGTTTTATAACTGGGAAATTGGCATACGGTTCGAACTAGGGGTAGAGCGAGCTAGAGATTGCGATTATGAAGATCGTCTTTATATACAGGAGGTTTATAAAAGGGCTGTCACGCTGTTTGAAGCACTACATTTACAAGACGAGGAAATTTTTATGGTAGTAGATGTCAATGATTTTGGAGGTAGAAAAACCTATCAGCACAAAGCGAGAATTTTTTCTCCATATATCTATGATAAATCAGTCTTATATAAATTGAAGCATACAGAAATGTCTTCTATTTTCCCCGAAGATGATGAGGACGGAAAATATAAAACACATAGGTTTACACTTGCATGTAAAACATCTGATTTGAAGTACATTCCATTATTAAAAGCAGTATGTAATCAAGATTTAGGAATCCAACCAAGTATTTTTCATAGGATATATTTTTTAAATATCAAAAAGAAAACCATTTTTCACGTTTACGATGATAGAGGCTGTGATTTACTTGCTACCTCACCTGAATCTATACGAGACATTTATTATACATACAATGACTGGATATTAGATTATGATAAAGACAAAATAGATAAAGTGTTTAAATAACTTCTTATTGTAGTTGAATAACAAAGGACATAACTAGTTGTCATACAATATGTTATGTCCTTAAATCGTTAGACAATTGTATATTCTGTAATATTAAGTAATGCTCCGACAGCACCAGAAAAGCCATGGTCATTAATAAAGACAGGTGTATGCTTTTTCGTGCGTGTATAATTTGCAATCACTCGGGTAAGATGATCATTATTGCTTAATGTGGAGCCAATATAAACGATATGCTGTGCATTTTTTTCCTCCGCATATTGAATGCTGAGTGTTGTAATGACTTCGCCTACTAGTCCTTGAACGGTCGCAATAATATCCTCAGCAGGATGCTTTATCGACTTTGTAATGCCTACTTTCCCAAAATTACTAGCCGTTAAATGACCGTCAATCGGTGTATCCATGCCTTGATAAATATCCTTGACCAATAAATCGATTCCTTCACGATTGCCATTGGCAGCCATTTCACGGATTTCATTGTAATCTGTAATGCCCGTTGTAAGCGCTGACAAACCAATTAGTGTCCCACCACCAACGCCTGTCCCACCAACGCGAATATGTGTATTACCTTCCATATAATGAATGGACGTACCTGTCCCAATATTGGTAATCATACTGCGCTCAAAAAAGTAGCCTTCTTTATTAAGCAAAAATCGGACACCCTTTAATGTAGCTTCAAATTCTACTATATAATGAATCGATTTCATTGTTTTAATGACATCAAGTAATTGCTCTGTACGTCCCCCCGTAACACCAATATCCTCAATATCTGGATGATCAATAATCCATTTTGTGACAGATTGCAAATCATTCGACGGAAAGGTTGTTAACACAAGTTCATTGTCTTGATCTAAATAAGCAACCTTTGTCAATGTGCCGCCTGCATCAATACCTATAGCCTTTGGCATACAATTCTCCTTTGTTTTTATTACGTAATTTTCTCATACTATGATGACGGTTTACGCTATGATTCAGGCAATTCATCAAATTCATGCCCTCTTTGGTATCCAGGATTTTGCAAGGAGTTATGTATGCCAAAATCCTGACTCCTGATTTTGTTCGTACAAAAGCTAAACGCTCAGTACAGTCCCCCAAATCGTGTAATGACATTTTGCCCTTTCTAAACTTTAACGCTGTTGAAATGATTGTGCAATAACTTCGTACACTTTCTTGAAAAAATCACGAAAAATATCAAAATTTATCTAATCAATAGCTGTTTTTTGACGAATTTCTAAAGCTTTATCATCATTCTACTAAAAAAACAAAAAAAGTGAAAATGCACTGCTTGAACAGGCATTTCCACTTTTCAATTACTATATTTAACTAGCGTGCTGAATAGCCACCATCAATGACAAGCTCGGCACCCGTAATGTAAGAAGCCTCGTCTGATGCTAAAAATAAAATAGCATTTGCTACTTCCTCTGGTTGACCAAGACGCCCCATTGGTGTAGCTCTTACTAACATATCCATTGCCTCTTTTGCTTCTGATAATTTGGCTGTCATTGGTGTTTCGATGACACCAGGGAATACCGTGTTCACACGGACATTGAAAGCACCAAGCTCTGAAGCTGCTGCACGAGCAATCGCACGTAAAGAACCTTTAGAGGCTGTATAGGCATTAAAGCCTGCCCCAATAATCGCTGTGTAAGACGATGTATTAACAATGGAGCCTTTGCCTGCTTCTTTCATATAGTGCGCAGCATGTTTAATGCCAAGAAATGGTCCAAATGCATTGATATTATGCATAATTGACCAGTCTGCCTGTGTAATTTGATCGGGTCCTTTTTCTGATGAAATACCCGCATTGTTAATTAAAATATCAATGCGACCATATTTTTCAACAATTGCTTTTGTTACATCTGCCCAGTTTTCGTCAGAGGAAACATCTAATTTCATTCCCTCTACATTTTCTAGCTCAGAAATTTTTGCTAAGTTTTCTTCATTAATATCAGCTGCAATTACTGTAGCACCTTCTTGTGCAAACAGTTTAGCCATCGCTGCACCCATACCAGAAGCGCCGCCTGTAATCATAGCAATTTTATTATTTAAACGTCCCATTTCATTAAACTTCCTCTCATTTGAAATTGATGTAGCTATACTAGTATAAATCCACTCTTATTGACCACCATAAAAGTATAGATTTAAATAGTTTATTATTAAACTATATCATTTGTAGTAATCGTTTTCAAAGAATATCTCTCTAAATATGAACAATCTGTTTTATCTTTCCCTTTTTTTACGATACGATATACTATAGATATGGAACCATTTGAACGGAGGAATACAAGTGAACGAACAAAAAAGACTTTACAAAGAAGCGATGCAGGTTTTAAAAGATACAAGCCGCACGTTTTATATACCTATTACTTTTTTAAAAAATGATTTAAAGATATCGGTGGCTGCTGCCTATTTAGCCATGCGTGCCATTGATGAAATTGAAGATCATGAACAGCTTTCGAATGATGTGAAATTTAATTTATTGTCCGCAACAAGTGAATTATTAAAGGACACATTTAATAAAGAAGCTTATCAAGCATTATTAGCACCTTATGCCGATCAACTGCCAGAAGTATCCCTTCGATTAGCAGATTGGCTAACATTTTGTCCTGAGGAATCGCGAAAAATTGTTCAGGCTTCCACAAGCGAAATGGCTTTTGGTATGGCCAAATGGGCAAAGGCCAATTGGCAGGTGCATACACGCGAGGATTTGGATGATTATACATACTACGTGGCAGGGCTTGTAGGGACGATGCTGTCTGAGCTTTGGGCGTGGGGTGCCAACGTTCAAACTGATCGTGAGCTAGCAATAGGCTATGGTCGTGGACTCCAGGCTGTCAACATCTTACGTAATCAGCATGAGGATTTAGATGAACGTGGTGTCAACTTCGTGCCTGATGGCTGGACACGCGAAGATTTGTTTGTCTATGCTGAAGAAAATTTAGCCAAAGCAGACCTCTATATGAAAGATATTAATAAACGTACCATTCTGCTGTTTTGCCGCCTACCACTTGCCTTAGCCCACAAAACGTTGAAGGCGATGCAAGAAGGTCGAGAAAAAATGACGCGCGCCGAAGTAGAGCAAACTGTGGAAGAGGTACAAGCTGACTAACATCAAAAGCCCCAGTAAACCAATACTGGGGCTCTTCTTAATTTATATCGAATCTATAAATTTGACAATCAATTCATAGCTCAAATAGATGGACAGCATCGAAAGCAACATAAGTACGATCCCTTCCACCTTGCTACCCGTTTTCGTTGTAAGTGGAAAACGAATGGATACAGTCGCTGGGAAAAATAGTTTAACGCCCTTTTTTGTACACATATCAAGCAGGATATGACTAGCCATCCCTATAATAATCCCAATGGAAATTGCTTTGTAAGGAACTAAAGTATGTAACGCCACCATAACGAACAATAGGAAAAGCAAACTATGTGTAAAGGAACGATGTCCAAACACTGTATTAACCAGCTTCGCTAGGATGGGAAATGTTCGACCGATTTTACTACCTCTATGACATATATCTGGAAGTAATGCACCGATAACACCTGCCCCTACTAAGACAAGTGGGTTATCATTTGAAAACTGTGCAAAGGCGAGACTTGCTGTGATGCCCCCAACAATATGGGTGTTCCCTTGCATAAATTACTTCCACTCCTTCTCTCTCTATTTTTTCCTTCTTACTGTACCATAATTCCGCCCGAAAGGGAACGTACATTCCGAACATACGCTCGAAAATATTTTTCAACTCATTATTTGTATAGCGATATAGAATATGGATAAAAATAGGGATGGAGGTTATATATGAGAGCTTATAAAGGACTACTTTTTATCTTTTGCATAATGGGCACTAGTGCTTTTCTTTGGTATGTCGCTACACCTATGGAGCCCATCCATCCATTGAACATACTAAGCCATCTCATTGGAGGCTTAGCCATGACTAGTTTATTTCTTGTGTTCTTATTGGCTACCAGAATGAAACTGTTAGAGCGTTGGTTTTCTAGTCTTGAGCATGTTTATTTTTATCATAAATTACTCGCAATCCTTTCACTTGGATTCATCCTCTTGCATGGTCAGTTGCAAAAAATGATTACTGATGAGGCAGTCATACAAGAAACCTCACTAAAAGACTTCGCTAAAGACCTTGGTGAGCTTGCCCAATATGGCTTTATTGCCCTGATTGTCCTAGCGTTCATTGCAAAGTTTTTAAAGTATGAGCATTGGCGCTGGCTACATCGTTTACTACTTGTACCTTATACTTTCGGTATTTATCATGCTTATTTTTCTAGCCAATATGATTTATTACAACCTTCTCCTTTAGGCATTTTCACAGCACTGACAACAACGATTGGTTTTATGTCTGCTCTGTATATGTTGACAATGTATCAAGATATGTTCTTTCCATATACAGGTCATGTTTCAGCCATTCAAAGGCTGAACGCCCATGTGATTGAAGTTGAGCTGACACTCATAAAAAAACTCGACTATCGACCAGGACAATTTCTCTTTTTAAAAATTTTTCAAGAGGGTATCGAAAAAGCGCCACACCCCTTCTCTATTACTGGTGGTAATGGCGAACAAATCACGGTAACAATCAAAGCCATTGGAGATTATACGAAACAGCTCTACAACGATCTTCAATTCAATACACCAGTTGCCATAGCTGGGCCATATGGTCATTTTGACTTTGATCGAGTGGCCAATCAGCAAATTTGGATTGCTGGTGGCATGGGCATTACACCTTTTCTTGCCTATTTACAAACAAAGCCTGATAAGAAAATTGACTTGTATTATTCCTTCCATGGTCAAGACAATGCCATCTACAAAGATTTTCTACAGAGCTATGCTCGAATGAACGATCATTTCACTGTCACCTTTATTAATACAGCTCATGAAGAAAAGCTATCCTTCCATCAGCTGTCACTATCTGCTGAAACAAGTGTTTTTATTTGTGGACCCCCAAAAATGATTAAACAATTCAAATCGGCTCTGCCTACAAAAAGCGTGGAGTGGGAAGCTTTTTCATTTAGATCCTAAAAAGGCGTACATCTTCCTATCGATGTACGCCCTACTATTAGACAGTAAATTCAGCTGTTTCTTCCTGCAAATTTTGAGCAAGCTGTGCTAACTGCTCAGAGGCTACAGCCATTTCATTCATGGTGGAGGCTTGTTCCTCAGTGATGGCCGAAACATTTAATGTATAATCATTTGTTGCCATCGCCTGTTGGTTAATCATCTGCACTTGTGCTGTCACTTCCTGCAAGTTTTTAAAAGCATCTGCTGTTGTATTACTCGTTTCTCGTATCGTCATCTGGAGCCCTTCAATGGCACTAGCAATCGTATCAAAGGTAGTACCTGCTTGCTGGACAGAACCAATACCTTGGTGAGCAATTTTTCGACTTTGCTCCATCATGTCCACCGCCTCATTCATTTGGTCCTGAATCGTCAGCACGACCTTCGCAATGTCTAAAGAGGCTCTACTTGTCTGTTCAGCAAGTGCTTTAACCTCACCAGCTACAACGGCAAAACCTTTTCCTGCCTCGCCTGCTCGTGCCGCCTCTATAGCCGCATTGAGAGATAATAAATTGGTTTGGTCAGTAATAGCAGAAATAAGCTGACTCATTTGCTCAATTTGAGCGGATTGCACCTTCAGGCTACTCACCAGATTAGCACTGCTGTCTACCTGTGCATGAAGCTGGACAATGTCATCCACAAAAGCCCGTATTTTTTGCGAGCCCCCTGTAGCTAGATGAGAGGTTGTTACCGACTGTTGCACTGCCTCTTGTAAATCGTCCATGGCAGTCTTCATGTCATCACCTAATTGTGTTGTGACACCTGTTAATTGACTACTCACCTGCTGCTGTGAACTCGTATTTTCAGCCACATTTTGCATAGAAACAGCTACTTCCGTGACGGTTTTATTGACCTCTTGTACACTGGCTGTTAATTCTTCGGCAGTGGAGGCAACTGTCTCCGTTTCAGCAACAATGCGCTGTATCATAGACCCTAACCCTTCCACAGACTCATTATAGTACTGTGCCATTTCACCAAATTCATCCTTTGTATGAATGGCCATTTGTTTCGTTAAATCACCCGTAGCAAGGTAGCCTAAATATGTATTCATCGTTTTCACTTCCGTACGTATATAGCGAGCAAGGAAATAAATAATGATGGTGATCAGGGCAATAAGCACCACACTAATCACGATTTGCTGCTGAAGCATCGCCTGTACCTCACTGTAAAGCTCATCTGTAGGAACAAGTAAAACCAATTTCCACGGCATGTTCTGAATTTGCTGATATTGTAGCGTAAAGTCATTCCCATCAATCGTTGTCTGTATTAGCTTTTTCTGCTCAGCTAGCTGCTCAACAGGAATATTTAAAAATTGCTGAATCGTCTCTTTATTTACTTTATCTACATCAGGATGCGTTAAAAAATTCCCACTATCATCTATTAAAAAGGCATAGCCACTCTGTCGAATTTGCACATCAGAGACAATGGATTGGATAGAATCTAACACATAATCCCCTGTAATAACCCCCACTGGCTTAGAATCTTTCACAATTTGTGTGCCAAATGAAATAAACATTTCTCCTAAAGCCTCATCAAAATAAGGTGTTGTATGGACAATGCTATTCGAGTGGATGCTGTTGCGGTACCATTCCTGCTCATGAAAATGATAGGCAGGATCTTCATACGTATCCGTAGAGACAATTTTTTCTCCTTCTTTATAGGCATACGGGCCAAAAATTTCCCCCTTTGCCACATCCTCCTCTAGCCATAACCCCATACCATAAGTTTCCTTATTGTATGGCAATAGCTGCTGTACATAGCGAATAAATTGCTCTCTCGTCATCATACTGTCAGCTGATTCTATCGTTGTCTTTGCACTATAAATCAACTGAATATGCGCATGTAATTTGCTCTCAACAGAGCCCGTTACATCATCTGCCAGTAAAGACATTTCATTTTCAATAGAGCTTTCAAGTTCATGTGATGCACTCAAATAATTAAGGAAGGACATACCACCTAGAAAAACAATAATAATAGGAATAAGTATCCCTATTTTTGCCATAAGCTTTAAATTTCCCAATAGTTTTTTCATCTGTCTGTCACTCCATACCTGTTATTTTTGCTCTATTTACCTTCTAGTATAAATGGATTACCTCTATAAAAATATATTTTTTTTGTAACTTTTTAAATGATAGGCAGATAATAAATCCTGTTTTCAAGACTCTTTAATTCGAGCAATTTACTTGGAAAATGAATGCGTTTATCGTATAGTAAAAAACGCATCATATAATGAAGGAGACAAAAAATTATGACAGTGACAAAAAGTTCTTTAAATAAAATTATGCATGAACGTAAATCTGTTCGTAAATACGACGAAAACTATAAAATTCCACAAGAGCAATTAGAACAATTACTTGTAGAAGCGACTTCTGCTCCATCATCTAGCAACCTACAACCTTGGCGCTTTTTAGTAATTCAAGACGAGGCAATCAAAAAAGAATTACGTGCCATTGCAAACAATCAAGAACAAATCGAAACATCCTCAGCGATCATTGCCGTTTTAGGCGATACAAAAATGTACGAAAATGCCGAGGCTGTTTATACGAAAAACTTTGATCTTGGTTATATTGATGAAGCAACCAAAGATTTAATGATCAATAACTCGATAAACTTATATTCTCAGCTTCCACAAGAAGTGTTAAAGAATATCGTTACATTTGATGCTGGTCTAATTTCTATGCAAATTATGCTTTTAGCAAAAGACATGGGCTATGATACAGTCCCAATGGGCGGATTTAATAAAGAAGCCTTCGCTCAACACTTTGCATTAGAAGACCATATCGTACCCGTCATTTTAATTGCGATTGGTAAAGCAGCAGCTCCTGCATATAATTCTTCTCGTATTGAGCTAGAGCATATCGCTAAATTCATTTAATCCAAGCAAAAATGCCACCCTATATTTTAGTAGGATGGCTTTTTTTAGAATTCAATGGCATGTTCTGACCTTCTATCATCATAGGATAGTAATGTTTTGTATAAAGCAAATGAAAAACACTAAAAATGGTTCTCCAAAACTAGCACAATAATTTTCACAAGGATATTTTTTGCTTTTTTTGTATTTATTACTCAAAAAATCATCATCAAAGACTTAAAAATAAATTATATTCTAGTACATTCGTGCGATTTCTACTAAATATTACATTAAATTCGTTGTAGCTTAAACAGGCTAGGCTTGTTATGATTAGTTGGTATTTTCAAATGAAGGGAGGTTTCACTGATGTATAATTACGATAGTTCTTATTACTCTAATGATTGGGATGCAGCTATGGGTGGTCTGTTTATAATACTTATTTTAGCAGCTCTTGTTCTTGGTTTAATCGCCTACATTATTAGTGCACTCATTTATTTTATGACGTCTAAAACAAATGGTTTTGGAGATGTAGCCTATATCGCTTGGATTCCTATTATTAATGTATACAGTCTTTTCCTACTGACTGCTGGTGGGGATAATCGGGAAACGGTACGTGCCACAGCGTTAAAAAATACGCTTATTTATGCGGGCATGTTCATCGTTTCGTTTATTCCATTTCTCGGCATACTCGCTTCTCTAGGTATGGTAGGCTTTTCAATTTATTTCATGTATCGTCTATTCTATCGCTGGTGTGGCGAAACAGGTAAGGCTGTACTATACACAATTTTAACGGTTATTACGGGCGGATTATTCTTTGCCATTTATGGTTTAATGCGTATGAACAAACCATTCGTTGCCGCTTAATACAACTTGTTAAACCTCTTTATGCCTTCAGGCTAAAGAGGTTTTTTGACGTAATCTCACCTGATAATGTCGCATGGATTTAGGAATCCCCTTTAATTCAAACTCCCCACTATAGACTAAAGTTCGAATTCTATACTCTAAAAAGAAGATATTTGGTGGTTCTTCCATTCTTACAAGTAGCTCTGAAAGGAATACGCCTGTTTGTATAAAATCGATACTTCCTTGTTCATGATGAAGTTGTCCTAGCATCGAAATAATGACGGAATCATAGTGATTCTCTGACACTCCTTGTATTCGCTGATGCCGCCATAAACGGCATACATCCTTTGTTTGGGCCAAATCTTGCCATTGCTGTTGAAACATCAGGTGTTCTTTAGTAGTCAATGGCTTGTTGTCATATAGCGCTATGTCCCATTGACGATTAATCACATTCTGTTCACCCGTGTTAATGAGCATGATGTCATTGCTTTTATCGCGCAATAAACAAAGGAAAAAACGAAGGCCACATTGTTCTTCTGCATTATGTCCATACCAAATATAGATGGGTAGATGACTTGGCATATCCTGTATTTCTCTTATCGCATTCTTAAAATGATTGTCATTGACAAAATCGTCCAACCCATCATTTATATTTTCCCTTAACCATTCATGACGAAATGCCTGTCCTCTTTCTTCATCGAGTTTCCAGAGAGGGCCGATCGACAAATCCTCTGGAAACCCGATAACATATTTCGGTGGAGCAAGGGCCCCTCGTAAAGAGCCAGCTACAGCTTCAGAGCAAACAATATGTACCGCTTGTGCAGTAGTTGTGATCATGACCTGCTGAATATAGTCATTAATCATTTCTACCAAAAAATAAAGCTGTTCCTGCTCCATCCAAAAGGTCCAACCCTCCTGTGGCTGACGTTGTTCATGGTGAAAAGCTGTAAATGATTCAGATGGCTGTAGTGCATAGCTCGACCATTCACCCTTTTCCATCACATCTGCAAGCGAGATATATTCAAATGTTTGAATTTTATATACCAATACCTGATTTGGTTTGTACAAAAAATAAATATATGGATAGTGCATGATTGTTTCCATCTGTACAGTCCCCTTTTTATTGTATCTTAATATTAATATCTTCCAATATTTTTCAAAATAGCAGCTAGCTATCATCCTAAATATGATATTATTATAGTTAGAAAATTTAGAATTCACAACGAAAGGGATTGATGAATGTGTATGAAAATATTTTAAGACACCCAGGGCCAACGCCGATACCAAAAAGGGTTCAGTTGGCGATGAATCGGGATATTTTTAGTCATCGGAGTCAAGAATTTGTAACGTTATACCGAGAAACAATCGAATTAGTAAAACCTGTTTTTGGTACGACACAGGACATCTTACTTTTGCCATCAGGTGGAACAGCTGCCTTGGAGGCTGCGGCAGTCAATACCGTCACTGCGGGTGATGAAGTTGTGGTCATTACCGTTGGAGCATTTGGTGACTATTTCGTGTCCATTTGTGAGCAATATGGCTTCCATGTACATAAGCTTGAAAAAGAATGGGGACAAGCTTGCACAGCCGAGGAACTACGAGCATTTTTACAGCCATTGCACAACGTTAAAGCCGTTTTTGTTACGTACAATGAAACATCTACAGGCATTATAAACCCCGTTGCTGACTTAGCGCAGGTAATCCGCGACGAAACAGATGCCCTTGTTATTGTAGATGGCGTAAGCTGTATTGGTGGTGCCCCTGCTGAAATGGATGCTTGGGGCATCGACATTTTGGTGACAGGCTCTCAAAAGGCTATGATGCTACCTCCAGGACTTTCCCTTATCAGCGTCAGCGAAAGAGCTTGGAAAGTCATCGAGGACAATCAAACACCCGCTTACTATTTAAACTTATTAAGCTATCGAAGCTGGGCCGAAAAGGGCATGACGCCAAATACCCCAGCCATCACACTGATCTATGGATTGCACGAGGTATGTCAACTGATTGAGCAGGAAGGCGGCTTTGCGCAAACTGCAGCTCGTCATGAACTTATGAAAAATATGGTACGTAGCGCTATGAAAGCCTTACACATTGAGCTATTAACAGAGGACCAATACGCGTCACCAACCATTACAGCAATCAAGGCCCCTCAAGGAATCGATCTTGGCGAATTTTTAGCCCATCTGAAACAGCACTATCATCTAGATTTTGCTGGCGGGCTTGGTCATCTACAAGGGAAAATTTTCAGATTCGGTCATATGGGCTACTGCTTCCCAAGTGACATTTTACAAGCCGTTTCCCTAATGGAAGCTGCCCTCCAAGACTTCTCCTACGATTTTGAGCCAGGGGCAGGCGTCCTTGCTGCACACGAAGTATTTCTAGCAGCACAACACAAAGCATTGCAACGTTAAAACAACCAACAGGTGGAGAAAAATTTCTCCACCTGTTTTTTGGTTAGGTTCAACATTATTTTGAAATTGCAGTGAGCGGTGTTCTAGTTATACTTGGTGAGGGCTTTTCCTTTTTTGAGTGAGGTAACATCTTGGCGAGCATTGTGACCTTCTTTTTGAGCGGTTCAGTATACTTCTTGAGCACTTGACTCTCCTCTTGAGCGGGTCCAGTACATTTTACAGGCATTCCCACTTCCTCCATCAAAATGGAGCGAATCTACTACCATCATCCCCCCAATCAAAACAAAGCACTGCCTTTAATCCAACTCCCTGCTCTTCGCCAAATAAGCGGCACGCATTGTGGCAGGGACCATACTGCCACCTGTTGCCCACACAAGATGTGTGGCTTGCGATAGGTGGCTGACGAGGTTGTGCTTTTCGAAATAGGACGAATCTTTTTGGAGTAAGCGGATAGCGCCAAACATTCCGGCATTTGCCGATGGTTCTAAAAACAATGCTTCGCTGTCCATAGCTAACCCTAATGATGTAAATAATTCTTGATCTGACACTGTATAGCAGCCACTTATATAGGTTTCCATCACTTTGCCAACAAACTTAGATGCACGACCAACAGCTAGACCATCTGCTTCTGTTTTATTGTCAAGGCCAATATCCTCCACACTAATGGCATCATGTAAACCAGTCATTAGACCAATCGTCATACAAGGAGAGGCGACTGGCTCAGCAAAGAAGATATGCACATGCTCGCCGAATATTTCCCGTAATCCATAGGCCACCCCCCCTGGTCCTCCACCGACACCACATGGTAAATAGACGAACAATGGATGCTCTTCATGGACTGTAATATTCGTCTTTTCTAACTGGTCTTTTAATCGTTTTGCGGCTACTGCATAGCCTGCAAATAAATCCTTTGAATTTTCATCATCAATAAAATGACACATTGGATCTTGCTCAGCTTCTTGTCGACCCTGTTCTACGGCTACACTGTAATCAGCCTCATATTCAATTACAGTAGCTCCCTTCTCTCGGAGCAAGGCTTTTTTCCATTCCTTAGCATCACTCGACATATGTACAACGACATTAAAGCCGAGCTTCTTGCCCATAATGCCGATACTTAAACCTAAATTACCTGTGGAGCCTACTGCAATCGTGTATTGCTGGAAAAACGACTGGAATGCCTCTGTTGCTAAAAGTGCATAATCATCCTCTACTTTGAGCCTTCCACTTGCCATCGCTAGCCTTTCTGCATGTTTTAATACTTCATAAATCCCACCTCGTGCTTTGATTGAGCCTGAGATGGGTAGCGCATGATCGCATTTTAATAGCAGGTGACCTGGTATAGACACACCGTATTTTTGTTCAAGTGCCTTTTTCATCGCTGGAATCTCCTGAATCGTGGATTCAATTAGGCCATCACTTTCTACGAGCTCAGGAAATGCCACTTTTAAATAAGAAGAAAATCGTTGTAGTGTGTTTTCCGCATCCTCGACTTCGGCCATAGTAAAGAGTCTTGTTTCTGGTTTTTTCATCCAATTTGTATTTTCCCACAATACAGTGCCCTTATTTGCTATTTCCTTTAGCTGTGGATATTGCTGAAATAGTTCGCATTTACGTTCATTTTTCACCTGTAGATTCCTCCATTTTATGAGCTAAAATTGCTCGTTCACAAATTTGTCGAAATTTCATTTCAAAAGAAATATTGTTTTCTTGTGTCCTTTTTTTAGGTCCCTTTGTTCTTCCTCCTGCCCGTCTAATTTTTTGACCAACATGACGCATATCGAGCAAACGTTCGATATTTTCATCAGACATTTCTCGTCCATTTTGATCAATTGGATAGCCTCCTCTTGCTAAAACCATTGCAGCTAATCCGTAATCCTGTGTTATAACAATATCGTGTTTTGAAAGCGCGTTCACTAGCGTAAAATCAACTGAATCTGGACCTTTGGGTACAATAATTGTTATTACATTATCACGTTCCACCCGATGGGATGTATCGCAAAACAAGATAGTTTCAATCTCAAATTCAGATGATATAGATAGCGCCAAATCCACGACTGGACAAGCATCTGCGTCAATTAGAACCTTCACAATAAAGCATCATTCCTTTCTCATAATTAGATAAATCACTTTAAATAAAATTATTTTAATATATTATTTTCGCAACCTCTCTTGCTCAATTTTTCACAAACTTAAAAAGTATTTTATTGAATAGTTTGAAAAATAGATATACGATACACCTATCAACTAAATGGGGGTTTTAACTATGACAATGACAACTGTTAGCAACGAGCAATTAGCAAAAGAATACGTAGATGGCGTATTTGAGCAACTTAAACAACAGAACAGTCATCAAGCGGAATTTTTACAAGCAGCTGAAGAAATTTTCATCTCATTAGTACCTGTATTCACACAGCATCCTGAATATATCAAGGCCAATATTTTATCTCGTATCGTGGAGCCAGATCGCATTATTTCTTTCCGTGTAGCATGGCAAGATGATCACAACCAAGTACAGGTAAATCGTGGTTATCGCGTTCAATACAGCAATGTAATGGGACCTTACAAAGGCGGTCTTCGTTTCCACCCTTCCGTGAATGAATCCATCATTAAGTTCCTAGGCTTTGAGCAAATCTTTAAAAATGCTTTAACAGGGCAACCAATCGGTGGTGGTAAAGGCGGTTCAAACTTCGATCCGAAAGGCAAATCAGACTCAGAAATTATGCGTTTCTGTCAAGCATTCATGACTGAATTATACCGTCATATTGGTCCAGATGTCGATGTTCCTGCTGGTGATATTGGTGTTGGTGCTCGTGAAGTAGGTTATTTATGGGGCCAATATAAACGTTTAACAAAAGCAAATGAATCTGGTGTATTAACGGGTAAAACGCCTGGCTATGGTGGCTCTTTAGCACGTAAAGAAGCAACAGGTTACGGCACGGTTTATTTTGTTAATGAAATGCTAAAAGATGCGAACGATTCATTCCAAGGAAAAACAGTAGTTGTTTCTGGTTCTGGTAACGTTTCTACTTATGCGATTGAAAAAGCACAACAATATGGTGCAAAAGTGGTTGCTTGTTCGGATTCTTCAGGCTATATCTTTGACCCAGAGGGCTTAGATCTAGAAGCTATTAAAGAAATCAAAGAAGTTAAAGGTGACCGTATTTCAACTTACGTTAATTACCGACCAAATGCTACTTTTACAGAAGGTTGTACAGGTATTTGGACAATTCCTTGTGACATTGCCCTACCATGTGCTACGCAAAATGAAATTAACGGAGAGTCAGCTCGTACATTAATTTCAAATGGTGTTAAAGCAATTGGTGAAGGTGCAAATATGCCATCAGACCTTGAAGCCATCAATGAATTCCTAAATGCAGGGGTTTTATTTGGTCCTGCAAAAGCGGCGAATGCTGGTGGAGTTGCTGTATCTGCTCTTGAAATGGCACAAGATTCAAGTCGCGTATTTTGGTCATTTGAAGAAATAGATGCGAAACTTCACCAAATTATGAAAAATATTTATACAGATAGTAAAGCAGCAGCTGAAAAATATGGCTTCCCAGGGAACTTAGTAGTTGGTGCAAACATCGCTGGCTTTATCAAAGTAGCAGATGGCATGCTTACTGAAGGTATCTATTAATAACATTTTTTTTTAACAGTTTCCTAACATTTGAATTGGGAATATTCTTAATTTCATGCAAGATGGTAACGAACATTCGTTATCATCTTATTTTTTATTAGAAATTTCGTTATAAAACATATAAATAAACGTTTTAAACGAACGTTTTGTTATTAAACATTTGAAATATTCGTGTTATAATTTTGGAGTACTATGAAATATTGGAGGTTTTTTTGTGGAATTATTGTATACAGGTAAAACAAAAAATGTGTTCAAATTAGAAGACGGCCATTATTTATTAAAATTTAAAGATGATGTTACAGGAGAAAATGGTGTGTTTGACCCAGGTGCTAATACTGTTGGTTTAACGATTGACGGTGCGGGCTTAGCTGGTTTGCGCTTAACTTCTTATTTCTATTCGAAATTAAATCAACAAGGTGTACCTACGCACTATGTTGACGCAAACTTTGAGGATGCCACTATGACCGTGAAACCAGCAACTGTTTTTGGGAAAGGTTTAGAGGTCATTTGCCGCTTCAAGGCAGTCGGTTCATTCCTACGCCGTTATGGTGCTTATGTAAAGGAAGGACAGGAGCTGGACTCTTTTGTGGAAGTAACGATTAAAGATGATGATCGTTTAGACCCCCCTATTTCTGAAGATGCTTTAGCGATGTTAAACCTGTTAACTCACGAAGAATACGCCATTTTAAAACAACGTACAATTGAAATTTCAAAATTTGTGGCGGCAGAGCTTGCTAAAAAAGGCTTAACACTGTATGACATTAAATTAGAATTCGGTCGTGACGCTAAAACAAATGATATTTTATTAATTGATGAAATTTCTGGCGGTAATATGCGTGCTTACAAAGGCGAAGAATATATTGAACCGTTAGAGCTTGAAAAAATGATGTTAGCTGAATAATAGAAGCAATTATGAAAAAGAGTCGGCTGCGGCTCTTTTTTTATTTTTGACGAAACTTTTCCTTCCACCACTCGTATATTAACTATTGTAATAAGCAATTATTCTATAATTTTGGAGGTAGTTTAATGGAAAACTATACGGAGACACCGAAAGAAGAGAGGCCTAAACTAAATCCGTTTTTAGCAGTTTGGATGCATCCAAAACAAGCAGCTCGTTATATGATTAATGAAAAATCGATTGGCTTTGCCATTTTGGTTTTGTCTATTGGTTATATCGGCTCTCTTATGTCAGGGCTGATTGATTCGGAATTATTCCCTAATCTCTCACCATGGATTTTAGCCTTATTATGTGTTATTTTTGCGCCAATCGCTGGGATTATTGGTACGGCTTTTTCCGCCCTCATTTCATGGCTATTTGGTAAATTATTCAAAGGCACTGGTACTTATTCGGACTTATTTAAAGGATTGAGCCTTACAGCCATTCCATTTATTGTACTAATCCCACTTTATTTAATTTGGTTAATAACTTCCCCAGATTCTTTATTAGACCCAAACTTTATCGGTTCATTGCCGTGGATTTTTTGGCCAACTATTTTAGTAACCATCGTTGTTAGTATCTGGTCTTTTGTTATTTCAGTAGGTGTTGTTGCCGAAGCACATCAAATCTCTAACTGGATGGCCTTCTTCACTATTTTTATTCCAGGAATCATTCTTTTCGTTGTATTGTTTGTTCTTTTCTTTATCATTCTCATTGGCATTATCGGTGTTGGTATGATTTAAAAAAATCTCCCCTCTCTGAAGAGAGCGGGAGATTTTTGGCTATAGTTTGAATTGGGCAATCAACGCTTTCAATTGTAAGGCTAACTCTGATAATTGGGCAGATTTCCCTGCCATATCATCCATAGAGCTACTTGTCTCTTCCGTTGTAGCCGTTGTCTGCTCAACACCTGCAGCAGATTCCTCTGCTACCGCAGCAATCTCCTGAATCGAGTTGTTCATTTTACGACCGTCTTCTGTAACCTTCGATAAATTCGTTGAAATTAGTTTAACACTTTCTACTACATCATTGATGGAATAACTAATTGTATTAAACGTTTCGCTAGTAGCTTTTATTTGATTCGTTCCTTCTTTAACCTCTTGATAACCATCCTCTAAAGAGGTTGTGACAACATCAAAATCCTGCTGAATGTTCGTGACAATTGATGTAATGTCGTTAACTGAAAACGCTACTTGTTCTGCCAGCTTGCGTACTTCATCTGCCACCACTGCAAATCCTTTGCCCTGCTCACCAGCTCTAGCCGCTTCAATGGCAGCATTCAAAGCTAGCAGGTTCGTTTGATCTGCTATATCTTTAATAACAACGACCAGCTTTGAAATTTCCTGAGCTTGGGCATCTAAATTTTTCACTTTCTCTACCGCATTTTGCACAATGCTATCAATCTTCACCATTTGAGAATTGGAGGATGTCATTAGCTGACTTCCTTCATTTGTTAATGCTAATACTTCCACAGAGGATTGATGAATATGAGCACCATGCTGATTCGTTTCCTGTAAATCCGCCGTGAAGCGTTCCATCAAGGATGTTAATTCATTCGAATGATGAGCTTGTCCTTCTGCACCTGATGCTAATTCATGCATCGTAATCGCCACTTGCTCCGCTCCCATATTCACTTCATTTGCTGATTGTGTCAGTTCTTTACTAGAAGTATTAATCAAATCAGAAGCTTGCGCGATATTATGAATCATATCCTTCAATTTCTGTTGCATTTGATTCATTGCATTTGCCAGCTTGCCTATTTCATCCTTTGATCGAATAGATATGCTGTCTTGAGATAAATCACCCTGCGCAAACTGTTCCATAGCTTGAGCCACTCGGTTAATCGGTTTTGCCATACTACTTGCATATTGCCAAATCACAAATATGCCCACAATAACCGCAATAGCAATCACAATGATTGTTAATTTTAAAATACTTTCTGCTGGTTTATTGAAATCCATTAAATAAGTACTCGCACCAATAACCCATCCCCAATAAGGGTCTGTTTCTGTATAAACACCCTTTTCTTCCAATTGATCTGTATTTGGTAATGCCCATTCATAGCTTACAAAGCCACCACCATCATTCCCAACGGCAATGATTTCTTGCATATATTTAAAGCCACTATCATCCTGCTCATCCCAGACATTAGAGCCCTCTATATTAGGGTGTGCGATGGAGTTCCCTTTTTGGTCTACGACGAATATATAGCCGTTATCGCCTAGCTTAATCTCTTTATTAATCGGTCGTTTTCCTTCGCTATCCTTCTCACCTAAAATCGCAATCTTTACTTTTTCTTGCGCTTCCTCTAAGGATAGATTGCCTGCCTCTACCTGTTGATTGAATTGCTCAATCATGGCAATGGTCATTTCTACACTGTTTCGTAAATTCTCTTTTCCTACAGTCTCTAAATTTGCTTTACTTTGTTGATAACTTGAAAAGCCAAGAATAATAAGGGGAATCAATAAAAGCAGCAAAGAGAAAGCAATCAGCTTCGCCTTAATGGATCGAAATTGAAATAATGACTTCATACGGCCAACACCTCTTTCATTTTATATGTACTTTAGACCTAATTTTCACAATTAAGTTGAAAAATTAAGCAGTTATTCCTCTAAAACAGAAAATGTAAATTATTACATTATTCATATTCATTTTATTACATAAAAAATCAAACAACAACATTTTTCGAGCATATTCGCCATTAAATCACAAAAAAATAGATAAAGAAAAGTTTATCACTTTTCTTTATCTATCTTTAGAAAGCGGTTATTCACTAGACAGATAGAGCTGTACTTTGTTGGAATAGTTCCGATACGCCCGATTCAACAGCAGCGCCACTTACAGCTCGTGAAACGATTGCCACAACACGCTCATCTAAAGATTTCGGTACAATATATTCCTCTGTTAATTCGGCGTCACTTACAAGAGAAGCAATGGCTTCAACTGCCGCTAATTTCATCGTCTCATTAATATCCGTTGCTCGCACATCTAAGGCCCCACGGAAAATACCAGGGAATGCTAGAACATTATTAATTTGATTTGGATAATCTGAACGACCCGTGCCCATAATACGCACACCCCAAGCTTTAGCATTTTCATAGGTAATTTCAGGATTTGGATTGGCTAGGGCAAAGACGACTGGATTTTCATTCATGGATGCAATGTGTGCCTCTGTTAATAAATTTGCGACAGAAACCCCAATAAAGACATCCGCACCTGTTAGCGCATCTTCCAGTGTGCCATGCAGTTTTTCTGGATTAGTTAAATGAGCTACTGCTTCTTTAATCGGATTCATCCCTTCTGTACGTCCCTCATAAATAATGCCTTTTGTATCGCACATATAAATATTTTTGTAGCCCATTTGTACAAGAATTCGTAAAATCGCAATCCCCGCAGCACCAGCACCATTTATCACAACCTTCATCGTTGCAACATCCTTCTTCACAATACGGTTGGCATTAATCATGGCTGCTCCTACAACAATCGCTGTTCCATGCTGATCGTCATGAAATACTGGAATATCACATTCCTGACGTAGGCGATCTTCAATTTCAAAGCATCTAGGCGCTGAAATATCCTCTAAGTTCACAGCACCAAATGTCGGGGCAAGCGCCTTCACAATACTGACGATTTCATCCGTATTTTTCGTATCTAAACAGATTGGAAAAGCATCAACATTGGCAAAACGCTTTAGTAAAATCGCCTTCCCTTCCATTACTGGTAATGCCGCTTTAGGTCCAATATCCCCTAAGCCTAAAACTGCCGTGCCATCCGAAACAACAGCTACCATATTGCCTTTCATCGTATAGTCATAGACAAGTGATGGGTTTTTCTCAATCTCCACACATGGAGCTGCTACTCCAGGTGAATAAGCCAAACTAAGATCATAAGAATCCTGTACTGGCACCTTCGAAATAACCTCTAATTTTCCGCTATAGTGTGCATGCATTTCTAATGCTTTTTTCATTACGTCCATTCCATCCCATCCTTTTCCCTTTGTTTTTCATTATATTTCAGAATCATAATACTTTGTGAAAACATAGTCAATAAATTTTCTGTCAATTTATTTTATCCTTCAAAAATACAGTATTTAATGACTTTAAATATATTTTTCTGTCAAATTAAACATTTCACAATCAATTATTTTGAGATAATTAATGTTCTATATTACGTCGCATAAAATGTACAACTGTAGCCTTTTCACCTGTTCATCTTTTCACATAGTATTTTTCTTATGTAAATGAGAATTTTTTCACAAACTTATGTAAGCGCATCCATTGTCTTAATTGAGTTTGTCACAATTTATTCACATTTTTTCACAAAGTTTTTTATTATGTATCTCAAAGTATTTATGTAAGTCACAGCTAACCAACAAAAAAAGAGCCCTTATGTTAAGGACTCCTGCGTAAAGTGATGGATAAAAGCCGTGATAATATGCTTGGAAGACCATTGTTCCCCAGATACTTTCGTAATCGGATAATCACGAGGAAAAATTGTTTTGGTCATTTCTTCAATCGTATAACCTTGCATAAACAATTGCTTTACTTTTCCCTCCATGTCTTCTAAATAAGCAATTTTTTCCTGTATTTTTGTTCGCCCATCTGCTATAAAGCCCGCATGACAGCAATAGACGACATCGAAATCGTAGTTGACTATTTTCCTCAAAGACGCCAAGGTATGTACGATGTTTTCTTCATCAAGCACAACCTTCGTCTTTGGCTGGATAAACAAATCTCCTGTAAACATAGCACCTGTTTCCCGATTGTAAAACGACAAATGATCTGTTGTATGCCCAGGTGTTTCAATGACATCCCATGTAGCTGATTTCGTTTGAATAGTATCGCCAATTGCTTGGGCAACAAACGCCGATCGTTCCCCCCACAGTGCCTGACGATAAAGCGGATAATCTCCATCCACTGCACAAATGCTGACTGAATCTCGGTGTATATAGATAGGTACATTTTTATGATGGTGTTGAATCCATGCAGCATTGCCTACATGATCCTCATGAGAATGCGTTAAGGCCAATTGCTCTATTGGTATTTCATTAAAAAAGGATTGGAATTCCTGCGACAGCGAATAGGAGCCTGTATCAATCAGTAACCCATCCACAAAAAAACTGTACACACTCATGCCAATCCCCTGAACTGCTACTTTACCATGTGCACATCGTACATCATGATGCTGTTCAATCTCTATACTTTTCTCACGTGTAAACATCCTCTTCCCCCTTTGCCCCTTGTACAAAAAAGTGTAGCATATAATGAATGGCGAGTCATTTTTGCGAATAGATAACAACAACGGAATTTTTCTTTACATATTTTCTGAAATGCTAACACATAAAGAAATAAACATATATTGACAGTCAGCAAAAGCAATGTATGACTACCTGCCAGTCATTTGTAAAAATTTCTAACTAACAATGATGAAAAGTTTTTAACGCTCTTACAGTTGCGTGTTAACTGGACTTGCTTACCTCCCAGTTAACACAAGAAATCCATTTATCTTAAAAAATACAATTTTATTACACTGAGTATCACGTAATTTGATTGTCAATATCTGATGTTTTTTATAGAATCTTATTTATATAAAGTGTAAAGGAGCAATACTTATGGAGACAAAAGAGGTTCAGCATGTATCCAAACGACAACAGAAGAAAACGATCAATAGAGAAAATATTATTAATGCCGCTATCGAATTATTTAGTTCAAAGTCATTTGCTGAGGTGAGCATGCGGGCTATCGCTAAACATGCAAACGTTTCTCCAGGTCTAATCTATCAATATTTTGATGACCAACAACATTTATTTATGACGGCATTTAAAATTGAAAGCTCTAGCCTTTTAAACGTATTGCACCAAACCGTCGAGGGACAAGATCATCAACTCGAATTACTGGCAACAAAATATATAGAATACATGTATATGCACGATAATTTATATCATATGATGACCTATTTCATGCTAGAAAACGAACAACATGGCAATGTCTCACAAGAGCTACATGACATAATCGATGAGTTATTTTCACTTTTCAGAGAAGCTTTAAGACAACATCTCCCTGATGACCATCTTAAACATACTGTTCAACTTTTTTTCGCATCGTTAAATGGCCTATTAATTACCTATAAAAATTTACCTGGTCGTTCATCAGACTCCAATTTGCAACATATTAAGCAACTAACAAATCTTTTGGTCCATACAATAAAAAGGCAGGAAAAATAATACCTGCCTTTTTATTTTTTATGGTTGTTTGACTACCTGCTTTAACTGATGCTTGAGTAATTTTCCAACAGCATTGCGAGGAAGCTGTTCAACAAACTCTACTTCTTTCACTGCTTTATAAGAAGCTAAATTTTCTTTACAAAACGCCATTATGTCCGCTTCTGTTATCGATATGTTTGGTTTTACTACTATATAAGCTTTTGGAATCTCGCCCCACTTTTCATCCGGCATGCCAATCACCGCTACATCAGCAACAGCTGGATGGTTGGCAAGAGTTAATTCTAATTCTGCAGAATAAATATTTTCTCCGCCACTAATAATCATATCTTTTATTCGATCAACAACATATAAGTAGCCATCACGATCTATATAACCAACATCTCCAGTATGGTACCAACCATTCTTTAATACTTGCTTTGTCGCTTCCCTATTTTCGAAATAGCCAACAAACACTTGTGGGCCACGTAAGCGGATTTCTCCTACCTCACCTGTAGGTAACACTTCGCCTGATTTCACATCAACTACGGCTATTTCACCATGCATCATCGATTTGCCCATAGAATCATACTTATCTTTATTCATCTGCTCCTTCCACATTGTCACTGCCCCTGTGTATTCCGTAATACCATATACCTGCTGAATCGGAATACCTAGTTGACGAAATCCTAAAATAAGTGGCACAGGCACAGATGAAGCACCACAGGTAATGTTACGAATAGAAGATGAGTCAGCGTTAGCAACCTCATACGTTTTTAATAAGTATGCTAACATTGTTGGTACTGTCATCATGGTCGTAATCTTTTCTTGTTCGACAATTTTCCAAGCTGCCATAGGTTCAAACGCTTCCATGAGTACCATTGTACAACCACACAGAATATTTGTGATGAGCGGAGCGATGCCACCTATGTGAAAAAATGGTGCCACCATTAAAAAACGATCATCCTCCCACCAATCGATGGTTTGCGATAACCCCATCCCAGCAGCCAATAAATTATTATGGGAAATCATCGCTCCCTTTGGCTTACCTGTTGTACCCGATGTATACATAATAAGCGCTACGTCATCATTACTTGCATCATAAACAGGTTCTTGACTGTTCTCTTCAAAAATAGCTTGCAAGGAAGGGACAGTTGCATGTGATAGAATGTCAGTATTGACACCTTGTACTTGTAATGCTTGCATCATTGACGCAAAATCAACATCATAAACAATGAGTTTTACTTTACTATTCTCCACAATATATTGAAGCTCCGGCACTTGTAGACGCCAATTTAAAACAACGGTGATGACACCAATTTTCGCTGCTCCCATTAACACTGCAATGAAATCCTCATTGTTTTTGGATAAAATCGCTAGACGATCCCCTTTAGCAAAACCTTGCTTCTTTAAAAAATGAGCAAAGCCATTGGCCCTCGCATTCATTTGTTGAAATGTCCACCGCTTGTCTTTGTGAATAAAAGCCTCCTTCTCCCCCATTAAAACTGCACGATCCTGTAATAACTTACCAATATTAATGTTCATAATTGTCACCCCTAAACAATTTTTGTCCACATATTAATCTAGTGCAATTGGTAAATCCTTTATATCCTTTATCGTTTGCTCCTGGAATAAGGTAAATATCTCTTCCCAGATTTGTTCCCATTTCCTTGCTGCTTGTCGATTTTCAAAGTTTGGTAACGCGGTTAAATTCACCTGCATTAATTGTTCGATTTGCTCTGCAAACCGCTTTACTTCCTTCTCCGAGCTATCTACAAGAATACTAGCAATTAAATCATAAATAGAAATTTGCGGTCTCATCTTCACAAGATCTCTATATATCTGAGATAATAAAACATTTCTTGGCCCCTCCCATAATTCATTCACTAGACTATCTCTAAACAATCTTGGAATGACTGAAAAATCTTCAATCGCCCCATGTCCACCAAAAATAGAAATAGCCAACCTTAGCTTATCTACAGCTTCTTTAGAAGCATAAATTTTTTGCAATAAAATTAATTCACGCACAACGAACGCTTCAAGAGTATTAGGTTCTTGTTGTGTTTGAAGAAACGCTTGGTAAATATGAAAGGCTGAGCCTACAATACGTTTAGCGGCATATTCTAAATCCTCAAGCTGTGCTGCAGCCATTGGAAATTCATCAATGCGCCGATCAAATACTGATCTAAAGCTTGCGTATAGCTTAGCTTCTTGTGCTGCTCTCATTAAAAAAGCACCACTAGCAAATCCAATATCCAACCT
Source organism: Lysinibacillus sp. FSL K6-1151 (assembly GCF_038630755.1). NCBI lineage: Bacteria > Bacillati > Bacillota > Bacilli > Caryophanales > Bacillaceae > Lysinibacillus > Lysinibacillus sp. FSL K6-1151. The sequence continues at coordinate 1,689,835 of NZ_CP152040.1, read as the reverse complement.
TGAGCGGGTTAAAACAATACTAACAGCAAGAGCAACACCTCTATTTTGTGGGCCTACGCGATAAGCAATAGCTCCTTGATAATCGATTTCTGCTGATGGTAACTCTGCAGTACCAATTTTCCATTTCAAACGATTGATCACGTGATGATTTCTTTTCTCTTTTTCCTTATTCCCTTGAAGCCAAGTAGGTACAATAAACACCGCAATATCATCAGTGTGCTCGATGCGCGCAGTCACTACAGCATAATCGGCATGCACCGCTGAGCAGAAAAATTTATTGCCAAATAACCGATAATGATCACCCTCAGGCTTAGCCATTAGTACATTCGCTGGAATGTTTGATCCCCCTTGAATCTCTGACATATACTGTGCACCGATGCCAAAATGTCCCTCATAGCCTTCTGTCACATGCTCATATATACGCTTTACTTCATCAGGAACCTCCTCCTTGAAATGATCGATTAAAGCAACCAGTCCGTCTGTACATGCTAGTGGACAAGTAATACCAGCTTCTCCATTACCATGTAAAAAAAAGCGCTTAATGATCCCTTCATTTTTCAACTGTTCCTTAGAAAATAGACCCTGTCCAAATATGTCTTTCTCCATTTGTTGCATCTGGTTTGAACGAATAATGCGATCAATGCGCTCATTATATGCATTGTAATGTCTTATTTTAGGCTGATTTTCCGGACGTGCACTTTCAGCAGCTATTGCACGCCAGTCCGATGATCCTTTTTCCACAAAAGGCTCCAGTCTCGGCAGCATCTCATCCCATGTTTCATGACAAAACTGTTGCAAAACTTGTAATAAAAAAGGATTATCTAAATCATTCATAGCATCTCTTTTGTCAATAAATTCTCGAAAACTATATGTTTTTTCTCCAACATGCACCAATACACACACTCCTTTTCTAAATTTTAAGAATATTTTATCATCTTAAATTTAAAAAGTAAACAGTGTTCATTTTTAATTCTCTAGGTACGTTTTTCTATTTTAATCGTGCTATCTGATACTTCGAGCAGTCTATCCACCTCTTTTTCTGTTTTATCCATCACTTTGCACGTTCTATCCACTACTTTTTCTGTTCTATCCATTACTTTGTACATTCTATCCACCTCTTTTTCTGTTCTATCCATCACTTTGCACATTCTATCCACCTCGATGGAGCCTATCCTTCACTTTAAGCTTTCTATCCACCTCTTTTTCTGTTCTATCCATCACTTTGCACATTCTATCCACCTCGATGGAGCCTATCCTTTACTTTAAGCTTTCTATCCACCTCTTTTTCTGTTCTATCCATCACTTTGCACATTCTATCCACCTCGATGGAGCCTATCCTTCACTTTGAGCTTTCTATCCACTACTTTTTCTGTTCTATCCATCACTTTGCACATTCTATCCACTTCGATGGAGCCTATCCTTCACTTTGAGCTTTCTATCCACCTCTTTTTCTGTTCTATCCTTCAATTTATGCTTTCTATCCACTTCGATGGAGCCTATCCTTCACTTTGAGCTTTCTATCCACCTCTTTTTCTGTTCTATCCTTCACTTTGCACATTCTATCCACCTCGATGGAGCCTATCCTTTACTTTAAGCTTTCTATCCACCTCTTTTTCTGTTCTATCCATCAATTTATGCATTCTATCCACTTCTCTAAGCGCTAAAAAAACGCCCACCGAAGTGAGCGTTTCAATTTAATTATTCATTTGTGCCTTTTTCCACATCATACGCGGTAATCCAATCACTGAAGCTGCCTACATATAATTGGATGTTTTCATAGCCTTCATCTGCTAGCACTGCATATAACGGTGAGGCTGTCACGCCGCTACCACAGTAGACGACAATCTGCTCATCAGGCGTAACTTTTTGGCGTAATGCGTCGTTCGCTTTTAATTGGCCGTCTGTCTTTAATTGCTCCCAGTCAAAGTTTTTTGCGGTTGGAATATGGCCTGCTACCTTATCCAGTGGTTCCATTTCGCCACGATAACGTTCAGCTGCACGTGCATCGAGCAAGGTTGCTTGTACTTCGCCGTCTACTATTGCCTTTACCGCTTGGCGTGGCGCATATAGTTCATCCTTCCAATCAAATTCTATGATCGTTGGGGGATATTTTATAATATCCTTGGTGAACGGAATTTTTGCCTCTAGCGCAGGGGCACCGCCATTGACAATCACTACATTTGGGAAACCAGCGTATGTCAGCATCCACCAGGCGCGCGGAGCGAACGGGGCTGCTCCCTGGTCGTAGACAACAATTTGATCTTCATAGCGTAAACCTAATTCTTGAAATACGGAAGTCAACTTTTCTTTGCTCGGCATCGGGTGACGGCCGTCCTTACTGTCCATATCGGATAACTGTTGTTCTAAATCAATATAAATAGCACCAGTTGCATGTCCTTCTTCAAATGCTTTTTTTCCAGCTTCTTTGTCCAGAAGATCGAAGCGAGCATCGATAAAACGGACGCCATCAAACTGTATTTCATCCACTGATTTGAATACTTTTCCCATATAAATCACCTCATGCGTATTGTAATTGTGCGTAAATTGCTTTCCAAGAAGCTAAACGGCTCTCTTCTTGTAAGGCAAGTCTTTCTGTCTCAATTTGTTCAAGCGCTTGATGATAAATATATAAACGTAATTTTTCGGCTTCCTCTGCAATAAACGTAATGGCCCATGTCATAAGAAAAACTTTCTGTGCATCTAAATAATCTTGTGCATCTGGTTTTGTTACAGCTTCCAGCGCCTCGCTCAACTTTATTTTTTCATTCTTCTCAAAGAAAGCTTTTTGATTGCGGAAGTGAGATTTTACGCTAGTATATTTTGAAATATCTGTGAATGGCCCTTCAAAATCCAGTAAATTTGGCTCTGAAGATTCAAAGTTTAGGAACGAGAAGCTTCTATTCAACTCTTTCAGCTCACGCACCTCATCTTTGAAGCGTTGCTGCATTTTCTTGCTTATGAACTGTGATAAACGGAAGTTTGTGACACGCATTTCTTGTGTAAAATCAAAACGCAAGCTTTGCATCACTTCCTTCAGTGCATGCTCCAATGCTTGCTGTGCTGGCATCGCAGCAAATGTCGAAGGATTATAACCTTCCTTAAAGAACTCAGGATAACGATAATAGACACGTTGGAGAACATAATACAGGAGCTCATCAAGCTCTTGCTTTGTTTCACTCTCTAGCATGCTTGTATTGAGCACGCTGAACTTCGATTGGATATGTTGTTCAAGTGTTGTTAATTCCTCTAAACGCTCATCTTTACGTTTTAAGTTTTCCTCCGTTTGTGCGATTAAATCGGCTAAACGTTGCTCTGTTTTATCGACTTCTTCTGCAAGAGCCTGTACTGCTAAGGCACTTAATTCATCATTTAAGAATGTATGGAAGTCGCTTTCGAATGGTGGCATGCCAGATGTTAAATCGGCACCTTCTACTTTTTCTTTTAATGCTAAAAGACTCGATACCCCATACAGTCGTGGGAAACGAATGCCAAAACGTTGTAACTCTGAACGAACATAGCCTTTTACGTCTTCCTGTTCTTCTTCTGTTGTTGCTAAATCAATGGCATTTACAATAAAGAACATTTTATCAAGCTCAAATGCATCCTTGACACGACCAAGCTGAATTAAAAACTCACGGTCAGCTTTAGCAAAGGCATGGTTATAGTACGTAATAAATAGGATGGCATCAGCATTGCGAATATATTCAAAGGCTACACCTGTATGACGAGCATTAATCGAGTCCGCTCCTGGTGTGTCAACAAGTGTCACACCCATGCGTGTCAATGGGCTATCGTAATAGAAATCAATATTATCAACAAAGCATGATTTGTTTTCTTGCGCCACAAATTTTTCAAATTCTTCACGGCCTACACGAATGATCGTACCAAGCTCAGATTTAAATGTTGGATAGCCTTCCTTATAAGCACGAATAAATGACTTATGAACATTTAAACGTTCATCCGTTAACTGAACGGCAAGCCCTTCATCAGCACGATTATAGGCTTCCTCCAACGAAGCTACAGACAAGCCAATTGCCGCATACGAGCCTTGAATATCCTCTAGCATTTGCTCGGCTGTTTTAAGCTGTACATCGGCCGTTTCATGTGGATGCTCTGGTGTTACTGGACGAATTTTATTGATGGCTGCTGTTGTTGGGTTCGGTGATACAGGTAACACCTTTGCACCCATTAAGGCATTGGAGAAGGATGATTTCCCTGCACTAAATGCGCCAAACAAAGCAATCGTAAAATCTTTTTTCTGTAAACGTTCCACTTTATTTTCAAGGTAATGGGCAACTTCTGCAAAGCCTTGAACCTCTTTGACTGCATTGGCTGTATGCAGTGCGCGATTAATCACACCATCGATTGGAAGAGTCGTTGCACTGATGGCTTGCTGCGTTTCCTCTTGTTCGATGACCTGCTCTTTTGGCTTCAGCATGGACTCATCAAACAAACGAATATCGGCTAAATCTTGCTTAAATGACTGTGCCCAATTGGCTAGCTGCTGATTCGCAACTTTACGGATTTCATTGCTCGCTTGATGCATAATGCTTGCACTATATTGCTGATAGCCTTCGATTTCAAGCACTGCCTTAATTGCATCCACTTTGTCTTGCATACCCGCCATTTTTAATTTTGATGGTGCAGCCGTTTCTGTTGCCACAGCTTCAAGCGTTGTTGCTTGCGCATTTTTCCAGCTATCTGTTTCCTGAATAAAGTAGCGCTTCGTTGCCTCCGCGACACGGTTGGCGAAGTTTAACACAGCATCACCTGTTAACAGGGCACCAGTTTGAACTTGCTGCTCAATCAATGAAAAAGGTAAGTCAAATACATAGGCATCAATGGCGGAAGCACGCTCTTCATTTAATGCACCTACATCTTTTAATGCTTTTTTCATAAGTCCTTTTAAATGCCCAGTAATTTGTGCATGAACGACGTTCTGATAGGCACTATATGCATCCTCTTTACGACGGTTACGTTCTTCCTCTGTTTTTTTCTTCGCTGTAAAGAGTCCCCCTACTTTAAAGCCCTCCTGCACACTTTCTAAATAAAGGCGGAGGCGATCACGTACATCAGCTGGCATGATGGCTGCATTGGCTAGTAGTTCCTTCCGTTGCTCCTCAAATGTTTCGTTCCATGCCTCTACTGAGAATAATTCAACTTGACGATTTAATTTATTGTATTGCTCTAAAATATCTTGATGGTGTGCCCAGTCGTCCGCACTTAAAATTTCTTCATCAATAGTTAAACGATCCTGTCTTTCTTCCATTAAATAATGGTCATGCTCACTTTGCAGTAAACGCAATGTATTCGTTGCCGTTTGTACAAGCTGCTCCTGCCAATCATTCATACTGTCCATCACGATGTTCTTTACGACCTCAAAATCATTATGTGGATGTTCAGGCTCTCTCAATGATGTGAAAAATACACCCTTCGGCACAACGCCCCATGCGGCAAAGGATTGATGAACCGTTGCTTTAAAGTCTTCAAAGCTCAATTCATTATCTTTATGCTTATCAATCATATTGACAATTAAATAAACGTTTGGATTGTATTTCATTAATTGCTTTGTAAATTGGAAATTCAGTTCCGACTGCACATGGTTATAATCCATTGTATAAAATACGATATCTGCAATATGGAGCGCCGATTCCGTTGACATACGGTGTGCATCATCTGTGGAGTCTACTCCTGGCGTATCCATGACAGTAACGCCTAGTGGTAGTGTAGAGGCACTGTGCCCAATTTCAATTTGTGACACTAAATCCCCATTCTTACTAAGCTCTTTTACTGTTTTAAAATCATAGCCTGCCTCAAATTTCACAGGCTTTTCATTGTGCATATAGACAATTGCAAAATCTTCCTCTGATTTATGCACTTTTACGATATTCGCACTTGTTGGAATTGGACTAGATGCCAGTAAGTTTTCACCAGACAGCGCATTAATCATACTCGACTTCCCAGCAGAGAAATGACCCGCAAAGCCAATCACATACTCTTTTTGCTGAATTTTTCGAGCAAAAAGAGAGGTTTTATCCATGCGTTCTGTATCACCATTATGCTGATAGATTATGTATTGCAAAGAAGCTTGCTTTAATAGCTCCTCCAATTGTTGTTCAAAATCTTTCATGAAACCAGTTACCCCTTTTTCGTTAATTATTCATAATTAGTATTCTACCTTATTCAACTAGCAAAGTATAACACTAATTTACGGTAAAAAGCATGTATGCCAACGTTTCTATCCTAATAAGTCCCATCATAAAATGTTGATGATCCGAAATAATCTTCCTCAAATGATAGATGGTCAACTAGTTCTCTTGCTATTTTCTTCATATTTTATAGTAAATGTATTCGGGGCAAAGGTTATTTTTTAAGAATGGAGTGTGATCGCACATGCTGAATCCTAAGTCTCATCGAATCATAGAAAAAAGTTGTCCGTGTCACTGTGAGGATCGATTTTTCTGGCCCCGTATCAAAGCAACAAACGGCACGCCCATCGTCCCTCCTCCTATCGTTCCAGAGGGCACTATTTTGCCGATTATCCACCGCTATTTTTATATCGTCACAGCTGATCTTGATCTAACAAATGGGGTCACGCTGCCAGCGACTCTCTTCTGGAATGATAATGCTGACAATATTACAGAGTTTACCCTCTTCTCGCCAAACGGTTACGTCAATCTTTATATTAATGCGGTGATGCAAGAAGGTGGCATTTACACCATAACACCAGCCGCCTTAACAATCGTACCCTACAATGCCACTTTGTATAGAGGCACACCCATTATCATTGAATCGCTTGGCTTTATGACAAGTTAATATCCAAGAAAGGAGGTGAATCATATGGCACTTTCCATTATTAATATTCATGTCAATGTCACAGGTACATCTACACGATTTTTTAACGTTTTAGCTGCACCTCTTGCCATTACAGATGGTACTACAGTCGCTGCTACAACGTTTTTAGATGATAGCGGTACAGCGGCAACTGCATTTCCAGTAGTTACAAACGGCTACTATAATTTATATATCAATGGCGTTCTACAGGAGGGTGATGCTTATACAGTTTCTGCAACTGAAGTTACATTCAACACTGTTACAGCATCACTTTCTGCTGGTACACCAATTGTGCTTGAAGCAGTTGAATTAGTCACAACTACCTAACCTAACTAAAATAGATGCCCTAAACTCTCTTAGGGCATCTATTTTACAATTGTAGTAGCTCTCTGAACGCTTACAATAGTCTAGCGCATGACGCCTATTTCTATGAATACATAGAGTTTAAGCAGCCACTTTTATTTTTTAGATTGCACAGACAGGCTTCACCATGAAATAAAGACCCTAAAGGGCGTAAATCGGTGGTACTTTCCATTATCAATAGTCATGTTAATGTAACAGGTACTTCTGCTCTGTCCATTGATTCACAGAAATCTAAGTCACTTGAAGAAAAAATTTACAGGCAATAGACTTCGAACCAATACTTCTAACAAAAATGAAAACTGTTCGGAAAATTGTACAAGGTGGTAGTTTGGATTCCCCTGTTAAAATAAGTAAAAAAATAATGAAAACCGAAAGCTCCGATTCTTTGTTAATTAGGCTTAGATTGGGTCTTTTTTTTATTCCAAAATCAAAGGACACTTAATTAATACATTGTAAGTACATGAAACAAAACAATGGTGCTCAATAATGGACGAGTTTTTTTAAGTGGCATAACCGTTGCTTTTTTGTCAAAAATTTTAGGAAAACAGGCACCAATTGTCAACATAAATAATATGATATAAAAAAATAAGGGGTGTAAGCTGTGACTTGGTTAATCATTTTAGCTTTTACGCTTTCATCAAGTATAGATAATTTAGGCGTAGGGCTCTCTTACGGGATTCGAAAGATACATGTTAGTTTTGGGAAAAATTTATTAATAGCAATTATATGCTTTGTTATGAGTATGGGAGGCATTACGTTTGGGGTTTGGCTCTCGACTATTCTTCCAGGTATGCTTCCTGTAATCTTTGGAGCCTTATTGTTATTTATCATCGGGATTCGCATCATTCTTTTAGCTAAACCACGTAAAAATGAACCTTCAAAAGAGGCGTTACAGCCCAAAAATGGGCAAAGTATTTTTAAAAACCCTGAGGAAGCTGATTTTAATAAGTCTGATGAAATCGGCTGGGGAGAATCTATACTTCTTGGTATTGCATTATCAGCAAATGCACTTACAAATGGTGTGGGCGCTGGCCTACTCGGACTTTCACCTGTTGTCATTTCGTTAACAGCTGCAATCGGGAGCTTTATTACTATTTGGGCAGGAGTCAAATTAGGAAGTAAGGTCGCTGATGTTCAGGTTAGTTCATTTACTATAGGGCAATTTGGCACAGTAATTAGTGGTTTGTTGATGTTACTGCTTGCTTTTGCAGCATTTTATTAATATTGTGTTGACATTTTGTCAACACAATATTACACTTCTGTACAACGGTAATTTTCCATTAGACAATCATTAAGGAACTAACAGAAGGGAGAATCGAATATGGCAGAAAATAGAGAAAGTACTACTCTAGGTTTATTGTTGAAAGAATTACTAAAAGAACGCTCATTATCCATGCGGAAGTTTAGTGAACTTACAGGGGTCGATACAGCTACGATTTCACGGATTATCAATAATAAACGAAAGGCAACACCTCAACATTTAGAAAAATTCGCTGAATGTCTTGGTATTCCTTTCATTAATCTTGTTGAAGCTGCAGGGTATCCTATCGAACAGAGATATGAAGAGTCTCAATCAGATATTCATACCTCTGTTGATGCAATACAGACTTTTCTTAAGGCTTCTAATGTTTATGACAATCAATTTTCAGTGCAAGATGTTGAAAAAAAATTAGACGATTATGGATTATTTGCTCAAACAGAAGAAGGAAAAAATACAATTCATAAGAGTTTTAACGAAAAGATTCAGAGTGTAGGTAGCGTTGGACCATTTATTAGCAAGTTGAAAGAGTTATATGAAAAATTTACAACAAATAAGGGTACACTATTTGAATTAACAATAATTGGAAGTACATTATTGTATTTTATTATTCCAGTGGATGTCATTCCGGATTATCTATTTCCTATTGGTTATTTGGACGATGCGATAGCTGTACAACTTACTGCAAAAGGTTTGTTAAAAAATAACTGATAGGTGGATTAATTAATTTATGAAACATAGTAAAACGAGCCGTAGATGGCTAAGAAATTCGTTTTTAGCATTTGCATTGATCATCTCAATAGGGATTGTTTATTGGATATATCAGTACAATAGTGGATTGGCTATGGCAGAAGACGATATCAATAAAGAAGATGAAGAGACTTTTGAGCCATTCAAAGGTGTAGACCCGCAATTTGGTGAGATTAATGTGCTATTGATAGGCAGTGACTCTAGAGGAGACGAAGGTAGATCTGATGCTTTAATGATTGCACACTATAATCAAACTACGAATAATGTAAAAATCGTTTCGATTATGAGAGATACGTATGTTGACATCCCAGATTACGGGATGAATAAAATAAACGCTGCATTTGCTTTTGGAGGCCCAGAACTTGTAAGGAAATCAATTAAGCAGAATTTTGATATTGATGTCAATTACTACGCTATCGTTGATTTTGAAGGATTCCCCAAAATTGTGGATCTTCTAGCACCAAATGGGATTGAAGTTGATATCCCTTATGAAATGTCATATGGAATTGGTATGACATTATTTCCTGGAGAACAAACTTTACACGGTGACCAGTTATTAGCTTATGTACGATTCCGCCACGATCGTTTAAGTGATTTCGGGCGAGTTGAACGCCAGCAGGAAGTTATGACAAAGGTCAAAGAACAAATTAGCTTTCAAAGTTTAATAAATTTACCCAAAATACTTGGTGTTGCTGAGGCATATATTGATACTAATATTGACAATAAAACCATTCTTGCAATTGGGAAAGGTTTAATAGATGGGAAATCTAATGGTGTGGATACTTTACGAATTCCTGTCGCCAGTTCTTTTGACAACAAACATGTAAATGTAGGCGCAGTGCTAGATATTGATTTGGAAAAGAACAAAAGTGCATTAGAAGAGTTTTTATCATCAGAGGACAATGTACAAGTGACTAAATTAGAAGGAGTTTCATCTTAGAGAGAATATGAATATAGATTATCAACTTTTCAAACTACTAAACCAGTTTGCAGGAAAATATCCGATTTTAGATCAACTTGTCCTCTTGTTTTCAAAATATGGGCCCATTCTATTTGGACTGGTATTTATATGGCTATGGTTTTCAAAATCCCAAAATCAGCAGGAAAATAGAAAAATAGTATTATATGCATTAACGATTGTTATTCTTACACTTGGTATAGATAAAATTATAGAAATGGCGTATTTTCGACCTCGCCCATTTGTCAATCATAGCGTAACATTATTACTCGAAAAATCAAATCTGGACCCTTCATTTCCAAGTAATCATGCTGCTGGTTCATTTGCCCTGGCATTCGCTTTGTTTTGGAAACGAAGAAAAATGGGCACTGTACTCATCCTGCTGGCCTGCTTAATGGCCATTTCAAGAATTTTTATCGGTGTGCACTACTTTCTAGATGTGTTAGCAGGCGCATGTATTGGATTAGGGGTAACTTACATAGTTATGTTACTAGGTCGTCTTTTTGAATCTACCTTGCTACGCAAGAAAATATATACAAAGTAAGAGGTTTTTAGATTTAAAAAGTTCGCAATGGATGTGAACTTTTATATGCCCCAACCATCATTGCGTAAAAAAACCTCGCTGCAATTATTGTGTTTGAAGCTGCAAACTATCTAAATAATATGGATGCCCTACACTCTCCTTAGGGCATCCATTTTACTATTATAGTTGCTGTCTGAGCGCGGCAATTTTTTTTGCATAGTCTAGCGCACGGGGGCCATCTCCATGAATACATAGAGTTTGAGCAGCGACTTTTATTTTTTTAGATTGCACAGACAAGACTTCATTGGCCGTTAAAATACCTTTTACATGTATCAGCATTTCTTGCTCTGTTTGTATTAAGGCATTAGGCTCCTGTCTATCCACTAAAGTGCCATCATCGTTATAACGTCGATCCGAAAAAACTTCCTCATATACTTGAAGCCCCTTGCCTCTTGCAATCTCTACGATTTGGCTACCAGATAAACAATATAAAATAAGCTGTGGATTAAGATCATAGACTGCATCGACGACAGCTGACGCTTTTTCCCGATCATTTACGCATTGATTATAGAGTGCGCCATGTGGCTTAATATGATGGAGCATGCCTTTTTCAATTTGAACGAAGGCTTGTAATGCGCCAATCTGATAGACCATCATATCATAAATTTCTGCTGCGCTAAATGCCATGTTTCGACGACCAAAGCCCTCTCGATCAGGATAGCCTGGATGTGCACCAATATGAACATTTTTACGAATGGCACTGCGAACAGTTTGATGCATCAACGTATGATGCCCTGCATGATAGCCGCATGCTATATTAATGGATGTGACATAGTCCAATATTTCTTCCTCTTTTCCTGTTAGAAAAGCATCATCATATTCAGCTAAATCACAGTTAATATCTATTGGCATCCTCTTACCTCCAGTGCAAATTGTATCGTGTTAAACATACGCATTTGAGCTACTTTATGTAAATCGTCTTCATGTACCGTCGCAATAATAGGATAACCCCCTACCGTTTGGGCATCGGCCATTAAAATGATAGGATGACCGCTTGGCGGCACTTGAATGGTGCCGAACTGGGTCGCCTCTGACAAAATATCTTGCATTTCTTGCAGCTGTAAAACAGTTTCCTTTACGTAATAGCCCATGCGATTACCACCAATAAATTGAAAAGCATTTTGTAAAAAATGGTGTTGACTCTCTTCCGTAAATAAATGAAAATGAGGGCCTTTCAGTACTCTAACTGAAATAGCACGATCAAAAGTTGGACGATATGGCGCATAAAGACCTCGATTATAACGGAATGGCGCTGAGTCTTGCCCATACAAAATGCTACCTTTTGTGATGTTTATTCCTAGTTGACCAAGTGACAGGTTTGAGCGACTACCAAGCTTAACTTGTGAAGTAAACCCGCCAAGAGGTGTCAAATAAACAATCGCGCCTTGATTCACATGTTTAATCACCAACTGATCGCCATTCATTAAGTGGAATGTTTTCCACATCTCTATCGGTGTATTATTGACCAAGCATGTACAATGTCCACCTGTTAATACATAGACTCCATCTGCCAATGCCTCAAATTCAAAGCCACCCACAAACATTTCAAAGGATGTTTGGTCATGAGGATTTTCTAAGATTAGCTGTGCTGCTTGAAACGATACTTTGTCCATCGGTCCAGATAACGGAATACCAAATGCCCGATAGCCAAATCTACCTTGGTCCTGTAGGCTACCATAGACACCTTGTTTAGTGACGAGCAGAAGTGGCTTCAATCGCTACACTCCTTTGCTTTTCATTTCCCAAAACTGTTGTTTAGTTATTTCATAAAATTGAACTTCATCGCCAAGAGCCAATAAAAATGGCTCTTGGCGATCAACATTAAATAAATCTAGAGGAGTTTTCCCGATAATATTCCAGCCACCTGGTGACTCAACAGGGTAGATGCCTGTTTGCCTACCGCCTATACCAACAGAACTAGCTGAAACAGTAGCTCGTGGCTTCTTTAAGCGTGGTACACACAACTTAGTATCTAATTCACCTAAATAAGGAAAACCTGGTAAAAAGCCCATAACATAAACATAATAGCTTTTCGATAAGTGTAATGTTTTAAAGTCTTCAAATGATAAACCTGTATAGTTCATGGCTCGCTGCTTATCTAAGGCAAATTCCTCATCATAGCAAATGGGTATTCTTAAAATTTTCTTCGTTCCTTCTGCCATTGCTGTGAGAGTTTGCATCTCTAGCCAATCCCCTCTCAATGAACCAACATCTAGAGGCTGTTTGACATAGGCTGTAACAGTATGATAGCTTGCAACACTTTCGACGAGATTATGCTGTAACTGCTGTTTCAGAAACCGATTAAATGCTTGGACTGCCTGAAAGTTGGCGTGGGAGATTTCCTCCTTGAATGCAAAGCGAATAGTATGTTGGCTAATCCACATCGCATGAGGAAATTCAATGATTGGTTGCACGTATGCTCTCCTCAATACAAAGCTTTACCGCAGCTATTAAATCTCGGATATGCCAGCCAGGAATTTTGCCATGTTGGATGGCCAGGTCAAATGATGCTGGAATATGAATAAAGCCAGCACGAACCCCTTCGTGTTGCTGTGCATAAACAAGTCCTTCATACATAATATTATTGCATAAGTACGTACCTGCAGTATTTGAAATTTCTGCTGGATACCCCGCTGCCTGTAAGCGATTCACCATATTGCGAATCGGTAAATTCGTTAAATAAGCATCCGCTCCATCCTTATCAATGCTTTCATCGACCGGCGTGTAGCCATTATTATCAGGCTCACCATCTTTCACATTAATGGCAATGCGCTCTGGCGTTATTTTAAAACGCCCTCCTGCTAATCCTAAAGAAATAATAATTTGTGGCTTTACTTCCTCTATATACTGCTTTAATTGTTCCGCCGATTGCTGAAAATCTACAGAAAGAATTCGTCCAACAATGCGATAGTCTCCTATTGTTTCTCCATCTAAATTTTCGACAATTTGCATCGTTGGATTTATTTTATAATGAAGGAATGGCTCAAACCCCGTTACTAATAGTTTTGTCATGTTAGTCACCTGATTTCTTTATGTATAACCCTAAAGGATTGGCTTTATTTTACAACAATTTTCTGAAAAAATAAATATTTCTCTTCATTTGGGCAAGTAAAAAGAGTATGAAGCGCTGATGCTCCATACTCTTTTGGCTGTAATTATTTCAAATGTGCAGTCGCCTGTTTCATGACGTATTTCCCAACACCAATATAGATCACTACAGCTGCTCCAATCAATACGAATGTCATTGCTAACCGCTCCTTTTCATATAAATTATGTATTTTTTTATTAGGCTTTCAGACCATCTCATTGAATTTGAAAATCATTCTCATTATTATATTATAAATTTCACGTTAATTCGTCAAGACATACTTTCATCTTACCCTTTTTACATGGTAAGATGTAGAAAAGTCGGAAAAAGGATGCGGTAATGATGAGTAATTCGAAGTACTTTCAAACTATTTTAAACGGGACTATTCACGCTTTAAAATCCATTCTTCCTATGGATATAGAAGTAAAGTCGCCTAGTATTATTTCTGAACCCTTTCAACAGCAGCAAATGGGCGTATTAATTGGTTTAATTGGAGATGTAAAGGGTCGCGTTATCATTGATTCATCCCCCGATGTGTTTAGCGGGATTGGGAGTACCATGTTCGGTATGCCACTGGAGGGAGAAATGCTAGAATCCTTTACTGGAGAATTTGGTAACATGATTGCAGGAAATTTATGTACAACTGTTGGGCAAGAAAGCTTAGAAATTGATATCACTCCTCCAACCGTGATGGTGGGCAATACAAAGTTATACGGCTTTGAAAAAGCATTTGTTCTCCCAGTTTCGGTTCCAAGCATTGGTGCATTAACAGTTCTATTAACCATCGAGGAAGAAGGATAAAAAACTAGAATGGATCATTGTATGCAAAAGCCTACAGCCTTCATGTATAGGTAGAAAAAACGGGAAGGAATGTGCAAGTCTTTCTCCATCTATTGTTTTTATTAAAATTAAGCAAAATATAATAAGATAACAAGCTCTCTCAATGACTTTTGAGATGGCTTGTTTTTTTCTTTTTTTAATTCTTCACACTTTCTTCACATAATACGTGTAGAAGTGTGATTTTTTTCACATCAAAATGATATGGATTTTTATATGATGACAGTAAGAAACACAACAATAAAAAGCGTAGGAGGGGCAAAAATGGCAAACAACAAAAAGAAGTCAGATGAAAATTTAAAAGGTTCACTCTATGCAGTTTTTGGAGTTGGTATTATCATCATTTTACTTTGGGTGTACTGCTTCGATTTGTTCATTGGAAGATTTTAATATATAAAGAAGGGACAGAAACATATGCACATACATAAGTATGAGAAGTATTGGCTTGTGTTCGGAGTTGCTACTTTAGTTGCATTCCTGATCATTCTCGGTATCGGGGCATTTCATCAAGGCTCCCATCCGAACAATGGTAAAAAAACACTAGATTACGAGAAAGTGAAAGAGACAGCACCTTTTGATAATCCAGGAGTTCATAAGGTCGAGGGAAAAGATTGGGATTATGAAGTGGTAGTAGTAGCTTCTGCATTCAATTATAATCCTCCACAAATTGAGGTACCACTTGGTGCAAAGGTGAAATTCATCGCAACAAGCGAAGATGTTATGCACGGTTTTGAGGTGGCAGGTACGAATATCAACATGATGCTTGAGCCTGGTTATATTTCGGAATACGTAACAGAAGTTAACAAAGTAGGCGAGTTTTTAATCGTATGTAATGAGTATTGTGGTACAGGACATACGATGATGCACTCTATGCTAAAGGTGGTGGATTCAAATGGGTCACACTAATTCGATGACAAAAGTAGATCGTCGCGATGCAAAGCTAGCAATGGCACATATTTATGTGGCATTCATCTCATTGCTATTAGGTGGTCTTGCAGGTTTATTACAAGTATTTGTGCGTTCTGGTCAATTTACATTACCAGCAGGCATTGGCTATTATCAAGTTTTAACAGTACACGGTGTATTACTTGGTCTTATTTTAACTACATTCTTTATTTACGGCTTCCAAATTGCTAGTGTAAGTCGTACATCTGGTACATTCACTGCTAGTCAACGTAGACTTGGCTGGATCGGTTTTTGGTTAATGACAATTGGTACAGCTGCTTCAGCAACCATGGTTTTATTGAATAAAGCAACTGTACTTTATACATTCTATGCACCCCTAAAGGCACACTGGATTTTCTATTTAGGCCTTACATTAGTCGTGGTTGGTTCTTGGGTTGGCGGCGCAGGTCAAATTTTACGTTATGTACAGTGGCGCAAAGAAAATAAAGGTAGCGGACAACGCAGTCCATTATTATCGTTTATGGTAGTTGTCAATAATTTAATGTGGTTCGTGGCAACACTTGGTGTAGCAGCTTCTGTATTAATTCAACTGTTACCATGGTCATTAGGTTTAATTGAACGTGTCGATGTTGCATTATCCCGTACCCTCTTCTGGTATTTCGGGCATGCACTTGTATACTTCTGGCTATTACCTGCCTACATGGTTTGGTACGTGATTATTCCAAAAGTAATTGGCGGAAAAATTTTCTCCGATTCTTTAGCAAGACTTTCGTTCATGCTGTTCTTACTCTTCTCTATTCCTGTTGGGATTCACCATCAGTTAACAGAGCCTGGTATTGATGGTACATGGAAGTTCATTCAAGTTGTATTAACGTTCGCTGTAATTGTCCCATCTCTTATGACAGCCTTCTCGATGTTTGCCATGTTCGAGTTACGTGGTCGTGAATTAGGTGGTAAAGGGCTGTTCGGATGGTTTAAAAAATTACCATGGAAAGATGCTCGTTTCTTCGTTCCATTTATCGGTATGGTGGCATTTATTCCTGGTGGTGCAGGTGGTATTGTCAATGCCTCCTATCAAATGAACCAATTAATCCATAATACCATTTGGGTTACAGGGCATTTCCATTTAACAATTGCTACAGCTGTTGTTTTAACTTACTTCGGTGCGGCCTTCTGGTTAATTCCACATTTAACAGGTCGTACATTGACGAAATCATTAAATAATCTTAGTAATTTCGCTGGTATCTTATGGGCTACTGGTATGACGATTATGTCTTCTGCGATGCATATTGCTGGTCTTATCGGTGCACCTCGTCGCTCAGATTACTCAGAATATGGTGGTGCTTCACAGGCCTATGATTGGATTCCTTATCAAATCGCACAAGCTGTAGGCGGAACGATTCTCTTTATCGCGATTCTAGTCATTATGTATATCGTCGTGAAATTAGCTTGGTTTGCACCTAAAGGTGAAGAAGAATTCCCTATTGGTGATGTACATGAGCTTAGCGGCCCAACACCAGCTATTTTAGAAAACTTCAAAGTATGGCTTGTTATTTTAGTAGCGTTAATTTTATTCGCTTACACAGTGCCAATTATCGATATTATTTCGAACTCACCGGCTGGCTCCAAAGGCTATCAATTGTGGTAAGCATTTAGACATAAAAAGCGATTTCTCAGAAACGAGAAATCGCTTTTTTTATATTATAGTTGATAGAGCTTCCTATATTTATCTTGTAAATAGTCTGCTAAGTATTTAGCATTTAAGCCTTCCCCTGTCGCTTCTTTTAGCAATTCGAATGGCTTTTTCAATGCTCCATATTGATGAACTTTCTCAGTTAGCCACTCTCGAATTGGTAGTAGCTCTCCCTTTTCTAGTAGCGCATCAAAGTTTGGAATATCCTTATCCATCGCATGCTTCCACTGTGCTGCATAAACCATACCTAAAGCATAGGATGGGAAATAGCCAAACATGCCCCCTGACCAGTGCATATCTTGTAATACTCCCTGTGCATCTGTCTCAGGACGAATGCCTAAATATTCCTCATATTTATCATTCCAAACTTGTGGCAGATCTTTCGCCTGTAAATCACCATTGAACAGATCACGTTCAATTTCATAGCGAATCATGATATGTAAAGGATACGTTAGTTCATCTGCTTCAATACGAATGAATGATGGCTCTACCATATTGATGGCACGTAGGAAATCAGCTAATGCCACATCCCCGAACTGTGCTGGTGAGAAATGCTGAAGACGCTCGTAGTTATGCTCCCAGAACTTTTCATTTCTGCCGACAAAGTTTTCATAAAATAATGATTGAGATTCATGAATACCCATTGAAGTACCAGTAGCCAATGGCAGACCTGCAAGCTTTTCATCAATGTTTTGCTCATACATCGCATGACCACACTCATGAATTGTGCCAAAAATAGCAGAACGGAAGTCATTTTCATCATATTTAGTGGTAATCCGAGCATCTCCATAGTTTAAGCCAATCATGAATGGGTGCACACTTTCATCCAAGCGCCCTGCATCAAAATCATAACCAAGCTGAGCAAGCAATTCTAACGATAATTCACGCTGTGCTTCACGTGGGAAATGCTTAAATAACATGCTTGTATCTGGTTTATTCGATGAATTGGCAATTTTTTGGACAAGTTCCACAATGGATGTACGTAGGTCACCAAATACTTGATCTAAAACATCAGTCGTCATATCTGGTTCATATAAATCGAGTAATGTATTGTAAGGAGATCCATTTTTAATTCCCCAATAGTGAATGAATTTTTTCTGCCATTGAATGATTTCCTCTAAATATGGAAGGAATAATGCAAAATTATTACTTGCCTTCGCTTCTTCCCAAGCAGTTTCAGACTTCGATTGAAGAATGACGTATTTTTTATACTCGTCAGCTGGAATTTTTTTGTTTTGATCATAATTCTTTCTTACTTCTTCCACTAAACGTAATGTTACATAGTCAAGATTAGCTTTTTGTGACTCTAAAGCTACTAAAAGCTCCCCCAATTCTTCACTTGTTTGCATATCAAATAAAGAAGCAGATAATGTACCGATTACCTCTGAACGTTGTGCTAAACCTTTTTTCGGTGCACCCGTACGCATATCCCAATAAACGACATTGAGTGCTTCCTCATAATGCTGCATTTTCTTCACATAGTCTGTAAATTGTTGAACTGTCATGCATTCATCCTCCTTTTACATTATAAGTTTATCATATTTTCGAAAATTTTGTATATTGTGGACTTTTTAGTATTTTTATTCAGAATATTCGTCTTTTACTTTCTCTATTATTTTTAAATATTGACTATCTCCTAACCCATAGTGAGGGAAGAGAGAAAATAATTGCTTCATTAAATCCCCTAGCGGCTGCTCAAGATGCTTTTTTATATACGTCGTAATATCATTTTCTTCCTGTAAATAGTTAAAATATAATTGAATGCCCTGATACATGACGGGTAAAAGTGTAGCCTTCGGAAAACGATGGTGCATGAAAACTTCTTGATAGACCTCTAGATAGCCTCCTAACTCCAGCTCTGTTTCCTCCACATCATAGGTCGTTTCCTTGACCATATGGAAATAGACCTTGCCTTGATATCCTTGTTGTTCGAGAAAAGCAAGCATGGTCAATAAATTCATCTGACAAAACATATCATCCCCAAACCATAACACAATGCATTGATAGCCTTTTGTCCATAGAGGCTTCAAAGGATTCAATGTCATTTGCTCGTATGCCTGTAATGACACTTGATGCCCAGCCGCTCGGATTTGATTGAATTCCTCGCTGAAAATCGGGCTAGCAGTCGGATTCGTACACATGGCTTCATTGAAAGGTACATAATCACTATTTCCCATTAATTGATGTTTTGCAAATTCTTCATACATCATCTGACCATTTAATACATTCAAAGTCTCTTGATCAAATTGCTCAAAAATCTTTTCTTGTAATTCCTTAATTTTCAATTTTTGAGAAATGTCCATTATAAACCAGCCTCTTTCATCATTTAAATTTAACTTCACAAATGTTTGCATAGGCTGAGGAGACCTCCTATAATCATACGGGCTTATGCCAAAGACCCTTTTAAATGCTCTTGAAAAGGATTCCTGAGATGAAAAACCATAGCAGAAAGCAATATCAATAATTTTCTCCTCTGTCTCTTTTAATACCAAGGATGCAAGATAGATTTTTCGTAATGACATATATTTTTTAATCGTCATCCCCGTCATCTGATGAAATTTGAAAGAACAATAATAAGGAGAATAGCCCATCTCCTTCCCTAATTGCTCTAACGAAAACCCTTCTAAGAGATGACCTTCAATGCAATCAATCATCTCCTGTACGATGTTGTTCATCCACATCCCTCCTACTTTGATTATAGTAGAAGGCATCATTGTTTTTATGATATAAGTTGTGAATGTGCAATAAAAAAACTGTAGCAAACTTTTGAGCTTGCTACAGTTTATCCTCTTACAAATAAGAGCTTTATATATTATTAGGGGGATTTTAACTAGCTTTCAAGTCATGTTCGGTTTCCAATCAAACATTAATTAAGAGCAATAAGAAAGAAAGTTGGGGATACTTTCTTTCTATCAAAGAACAGAGTCTGTTTACCCTATTCAATGTTTTGGCAAATAGCAATCACTTGCTTCACAGCCTCAGCTGAATGCTGGAGAGCTGCTTGTTCTTCAGTTGTTAGGTGCAATTCAATCACAGATTCAATCCCATTGCCACCTAAAATAGTTGGTACACCTAAAAACAGATCGTTGTAGCCATACTCTCCTTCTAATAGGGCAATAGAGGGGATAATTTTCCGTTGATCTTTCATAATAATTTCTACCATTTGTGCACACGCTGCTGCTGGTGCATAGTAGGCACTACCATTGCCTAGCAATCCGACAATCTCACCGCCGCCCTTACGTGTACGTTCAACGATTTGTTGTAGTCGATCCTGGGGAATTAGCTTTTCTAATGGAATGCCTCCTGCATAGGAATAGCGAATTAATGGCACCATTTCATCACCATGTCCACCTAACACAAAGCCTGATACATCCTCTGGAGCAATTTGTAGCTCTTGTGCAACAAATGTATTGAAACGGGCTGTATCTAATACACCAGACTGACCGATAATCCGATTTTTGGCAAAGCCTGTTTCCTTATGACACACATAGGTCATGGCATCAACCGGATTACTTAACACAAGGACAATACTGTTGGGTGCATAGTGTTTAATCTGTCTTGACACTTGTTGAATGATTTTTGCATTTGTTGTGACTAAATCATCGCGGCTCATCCCTGGTTTACGAGGGATACCTGCTGTAATGACCACAATATCAGCACCAGCAATATCTTCGTAATGACTTGTCCCTTTAATCGACACATTGAATTTTTCGATAGGGCCTGTTTGTAGTAAATCCAATGCTTTCCCTTTTGTCGGGTTCTCCGCTTCTGGAATATCTACTAGCACCACATCGCCTAATTCTTTCTGTGCTAAAAATAAACTTAATGTAGCACCTGTATGACCTGCACCAATCACAGCAATTTTATTTTTACGAAATGCCATTATGCGTCACCTCTATTATCTGTCGGTGATGTTGTGTCTGCTGTTTTTTTAGCACGTGTTGATGCTGTTGTAGTGGCAGGCTTTTTCTTTGATGCCTCTGGTCCTTTAATCATTTGGAATACTTCTTCATCAGGTCTCGGAATGACGTGAGCACCTAATAATTCACCAACACGCATGGCAGCAGCCTTACCAGCTTCCACTGCTGCTTGTACAGAACCTACGTCGCCCTTTACGACTATCGTCACAATACCACCATCGACGAATTCTTGTTTAACGATTGTCACATCTGACGCTTTAATCATCGCATCAGCCGCTTCATATGAACCAACTAATCCTTTGGTCTCAATCATACCAATTGCACTACTCATTGTCCTCACCTCTCATCACTTCAGTAGAATCAATAATACCAATGACCACTGCATCGATTGGTAACGGATTTTCTTTCATAATATAGCGTGATGACCCACCGCTTGTAATGAGTACATCATCACCAATACCCGCACCAATACGATCAGCTGCCACCATTTCTGTGCGAATCGGCTGTTGATTGGAGTCAATTGGTTGAATGATGAGTAGCTTTAAACCATTCAACCCTTCCTCCTTGCGTGTTGCCCATACACTGCCTATCACTCTTCCCATTTGCATGAACTTCACCCTCTTTATGCGACACAGATTTTCTTATTACTCCGAACGAATTGTTAATGTTTTATTTAACTCTCGTAATTTATCATAAGCCAGTGCTGTCACAATCGTTTTCTTTGGGACCACAATTTCTTGTGCATCGATATCTAGCACTTCTATTTGTGAAAGTAGCTTTTTGTCATAATGATAGACGGATGGTTGCGCTACTTTCTGTATAGCTGGAGACTGTTCTTTCTCAGGTATAGCTGGCTCGCTTACTTGATGATGGACCATTTCAGCAAACGTTCCTTGTTGAATGAACCCTGCATTTGCTTCATCTGTATCAATATGCATTTCTAATCGATAACGCTCTGATACGCGGACGATCACATTCGATAAAATAATGGGGCGAATACCCCCTACCTTGATTTGTACAGACTGTCCATCTACTACATTGAATCTCGCACTATCCGCAGGGGACATATGGATATGTGCCTGTGCTACAATGAGTCCTTCATTTAACACAACACTCCCCTTTGGACCAATCAATGTAACAGGGCTAGAGCCTTGAATATCACCCGAAACTCTTAACGGGGGCTTCAATCCTATTTTCATTGCATCTGTCCAGCTTACTTCCACTTGAGACAAGGAGCGAGCTGGGCCCAGAATACGAACTCGCTCAATCGATCCTTTGGGACCAGCGATGACAACGGTTTCCTCCGCAGCAAATTGTCCTGGCTGTGAAAGCTCAAACTTTGGTGTAAGCTCATAATTCTCACCAAAAAGTTGCTCCACCTCTGCTTGTGCAAGATGGACATGGCGAGCGGATACGCCAACGGGAATTTTACCGTCATGTGGAGAGGAAGATTGATTTTTTAAAACTTGTTGCAGAACTTCTTCCACAATTTTTTGCACTAAATTTTCTTGCATCTTGCCTCCTCCTTACGATGATACTTTTACTAATCTACCTTGTGCTTGTTGTTCGATAAAGCCTGCATTTGCTTCATCTGTATCAATGTGCATCTCTAAACTAAAGTCATTTGAAACACGTACAACGACACCACGGAAAGTGACAGGTCGATCACTGATGACTTCCACTGAAACCAATTCATTATTGTGTACTTCCAATTCTTTGGCATCTTGTTCTGTCATATGGATGTGTGCCTGTGCAATAATGACCCCCTGCTGTATCTCCAACACTTTGTCTTGATAAAATATTTTAATGCCTGCCGAGTTTTCAATATTTCCTGATTGCCTTAAAGGAGGGGTAACCCCAAGCTTCATCGCATCTGTGCGGCTGACTTCCACTTGGGTTGCTGGTCTTACAGGTCCAAGGACACGGACATTATGAATAATGCCCTTTGGCCCTTCGATTGAGACACGCTCCTTGGCAGCAAATTGCCCTGGCTGTGATAAGTCAAAATCCTTTGTTAACGTTGCATTTGGACCAAAAAGTGCTTGTAAATCCGCTTCACTAAGATGGATATGACGAGCCGAAATGGCCACTGGAAATGTTTTTGTCGCTGTTATCACGTTAGCCACCTCTATATTTCATAAATTGTTTTGACTTGGACAAGATAAGAGCTTTCCTACGGTTAGGTCAGCTCTCATGCTGATCCATTACGTCTTGGCATAATGGCTTCTTATCCAGTACGTGTTTTGTAAATGGAAGCTATATTGGCATTTATCTCACACCATCTATAGCAATAAGCGTCTCCTACTGAAAGAAGATAAATTATGCTTCTGCTTTTGGTAAAATCATTTCTAATTCGTGGTGTGGACGTGGGATTACATGCACAGATAATAGTTCTCCTACACGTTGTGCTGCTGCTGCACCTGCATCTGTTGCTGCTTTCACCGCACCCACATCTCCGCGTACAAGAACTGTCACGATACCGCCACCAACATGTACTTTGCCTACTAAATTAACACTTGCTGCCTTTACCATTGCGTCCGCTGCTTCAATTGCTCCTACTAAACCTTTTGTTTCTACCATTCCTAATGCTGTACTCATTTGTCATTCCTCCAAATTATTTATTTTGTAATGTGATTTGTTTTAATACTTGATCGACAATTTGCTGAACCATTGTCGTATCTAAAGAAGGTTCTTGTGCTACAACCGACTCGACAACGGACAGTACTTCAAATTCTGGTTTTGGCACTTCAACATCTTTAATACCGTACGCCATACGTTTAATATTTAATAGATGTCTTGCTGTTATATTATCTGACGTAATATTGCCGCCAAATGTACCGCAGCCTAATGTAAAGGATGGGGCTAGCCCCGTTGTGCCACCTACTGCACCGATAGATGATAATGTATTGACCACAATGCGTGATACTGGTAATTCAACGGAGAATTGCTCTGCTAATGCTGCATTTTCTGTGTGAATAGAGCATGTGTGTCCGCGTCCACCAATATTTAACAGGTCAATCATGACTTGCTTTGCTTCTGTACTGTTTTCTACTACATAAAGGGCAAAGATTGGTGACAATTTTTCAAGAGAAAACGGAATATTTTTACCGATCATCGTTTCCAATCCAACGAGTACTTTTGTATCGTCTGGTACCGTAATGCCAACAGAATCTGCTAAGCAAGTAGCTGATTTGCCAACAATCTGTGGATTTACTTTTCCAGGAACAGGCGAAATCAATTTCTCCATTTTGGCCTTTTCTTCAGCATTTAATAAATAAGCACCATTTTTCTTTAATTCTGTCTGCACTTGCTCTGCAATTGCCTTATCCACAATAATGGCTTGCTCTGTTGCACAGATTGTGCCATTATCGAACGATTTGCTTTGCACTAATTGACGTACAGATTTTTGAAGATTAGCCGATTTTTCGATGTAAGCTGGTACATTCCCTGGCCCTACACCATAAGCAGGTTTGCCAGAGCTATACGCTGCCTTCACCAATGCACCGCCACCAGTCGCTAAAATTAAATGAATGTCAGGATGCTTCATTAGCTGCTGTGTTGCCTCCATAGAAGACATCGTTAAACATTGTAGTAAACCTTCTGGTGCACCTGCTTTTTCAGCAGCTACTCGACAAATATCTAAAGCCTCTTTCGTACATTTCACGGCATATGGATGTGGACTAAGTACTAAGCCATTTCTTGTTTTTAAAGAAATAAGTGTTTTAAAGATGGCTGTAGAGGTTGGATTCGTCGTTGGCACTATACCTGCGATGACGCCAAAAGGACTAGCGATTTCGGCTACTTTTTTCATGCGGTCATAGCCCACAATGCCAACCGTTTTTAAGTCTTTGATATCCTCATAGACATCTCTTGAAGCCACTTCATTTTTCATCTTTTTATGGTTGGGAATACCCATCCCTGTTTCTTGCACCGCCATTTTTGCTAAACGGTCTGCTTCCTTAAAGGCAGCATCCGCAACAGCCTTCACAATGTTGTCTACTTGTTGCTGTGAAAATTGCATGTAGGCAGCCTGTGCTGTATTAGCATGTTTTACAGCATCTCTCATTTCCTGAATCGCTAATAAGTCTTTGTCTAATGTGGCCATAAAGCCGCCTCCTTTCTAGATCACTGGATTTCTAGCTACATTTTCAATAGCTTCTCTGAAAGCATTTGCCGCAGCCTCACATGACGATTGACTACCACTTAATAAGCCGCCACCAAAATTGGTTTCAGACGGAGGGCCAAAGAAAACCTTTAACTCCACATCTGCCGCTTTTAATGCTGCATCTAATCCAATCATTGCCTCTAATGGCGGTGCGATTAAATAAGCAAGTGGTGTGCCAACCTTTACATCTGCAAGCTCGGCAAGATACGTACCACAGCTTGCCACGGTATGGGCAAACAGGGCGTGATTGTCATTATGATTAATGGCTTCAAAGTACGTATCAAATTCAATTTTTTGTTGAATGGCATCAAGTCCACTACGAATTTCATCAGGTGAGCTTCCCGCAATGATGCCAATTACTTCACCTGACAATGGGCCAGATGCATGAGCCGCTCCCGCATAAAAACTCTTCGCATAGACAACATCGACATCTGCCTTTTTTGTTGCCTCGTCTAAGGCAACATAACCCACATCGTCGATTGTCAGTGTGACAAGTCCAATGCTGTGTTGATATGGCTTCAAATCTAACTGCTCTGCTAGTTCACTGTTCACTCTTGGAATGGTTTGCATCGCTAAAATTTGCGCCATAATTTTTTGAGGATTCATGGTTCAGCCCCCTAACCTTCTTTTGCGACAAGCTCTACACCACTTGCCTGATAATGCAAGATTTTTTCTACAATGGTTCCTAGATAAGCACCTGCTTCTAATGGTGGGATACCACCTTTATGGATATTTGATATCACCATACGCTCCGCTTCCACTGTACCGATTCTTGGCTTGTAGCATAGATACGCACTCATCGATTCAGCAGATACAAGCCCTGGACGTTCACCAATGAGATAAACAATCACTTCTGCCTGTAGCAGCTCACCAATTTCATCCATTAAAGCAACACGCCCTTTATCAATATAGAAAGTTGTGCCGATATCAATATTTAAATTGCTAAGACTTTGCTGAAGGGCTAAGTACACATCTTGCACATTTTCCTCAATCGCACTAGCACTTAAGCCATTCGAAATAATAATCTGTACTTTTGGTTGCGGCTTACATTTTTGCTGAATTAACGCTTTTGATTCGTCTGATAGACGACGACCTAAGTCAGGTCTTGTAATGTATTCCTCTTTATCCGTGACTTTCGTTGTGACCTGAAAGACATCAAGCTTTTGTAAAAGACCCTCGGACACTTCACCATACACGGCATCCACTGCAGCAGCATGATCGAGTCGGAATTTTAACCAAGTTTTTGTTTTTGGTCTTGTCCCCGCTCTTCCAACGCCAATTCGAGCAGGTGTATGTTTTTTAGCGGCTTGTACACTATCCGTTAACGTATCTGCCTCAAACTGAAAAGGCTTAATCGACACAGCTACATTGATGGGTTGTTCGAAAGTAGCAGTAGGAGCTACCGTCGCCTGCTGTGGAGCTCCATGCTGATACAGCTGAATTAATGGCTCCTGCGATGTTGCTCTTGATGTTGTTGTTTCTGTTGCCTGATGTGCTGCTGTATCATAAAACGTAATAAGAGGTTGTTCTGTTGGAGTAGCTACCGTTTCAGGCACTTGGCTCTCGGTGCTTTTCTCCATCTTTTCCATAACAAGCTGTGTAATCATAGAGACTAATTGATCATTCACTGGACTCACCTACCTTTCAAAAATGGATAAATCGCCAGCTCTTGCTGAAAGTCGACCATTTTCATAAATGCCCATTTTCTCTAACCATGCTAAATATTCTGGTGCTGGTTTTTTACCAAATGTTTGGAGTAATGTAGCCACATCATGGAAGCTCATTGATTGATAGTTGAGCATAACATCATCACCCATCGGCGCAGCAATAATAAAGTTAACGCCAGCTGCTGTTAGTAGCACACTTAAATCTTCAACATCATTTTGGTCCGCCTTAATATGGTTGGTATAACAAATATCTACACCCATTGGAATACCGTGCATTTTGCCCATGAAATGATCTTCTAGACCTGCTCGAATAACCTGTTTATTATTGTATAAATACTCTGGACCGATAAAGCCCACTACTGTGTTCACAATGTAAGGATTAAAATGTCTTGCAAATCCATAATTGCGAGATTCGAGTGTTACTTGGTCAATGTCCATATGAGCCTCTGCCGATAGCTCTGAGCCTTGGCCCGTTTCAAAGTAGAATAAATTTGGGCCAGTACCCGTTCCTTGCTTTTTAATGAGCTCCTCTGCTTCTCTTATTAAATCCGCAGAAATACCGAACGAACGGTTGGCAATTTCCGTCCCAGCAATACTTTGGAAAATCATATCTGCTGGTGCGCCTTGCTTAATTGCTTTCATCTGTGTTGTGATATGAGCTAGGACACAGTTTTGTGTAGGGATGGACCAATCATTGATAAATTCTTTTGTAGCCGTAAGTACCTTTTTGACACTTTCAACTGAATCATCTACAGGATTAATACCGATAACAGCATCTCCAATACCATAAGACAGTCCTTCTTTTAGTGAGGCGATGATGCCATCAATATTGTCTGTTGGATGGTTTGGCTGTAGGCGAGAGGACAGTGTCCCTTTTTGCCCAATGGTAATATTACACGTTGACAGTATTTCTACTTTATTGGCTGCATGAACAAGATCTAGATTTGACATGAGCTTTGTGACAGCAGCAATAATTTCTGAATTCATCCCTTTACTTAATCGCTTTAATTCACGATCCCCTGTGTCATTCGATAAAATATATTCACGCAGCTGCTCGATGCTCCAGTTTTTGATTTCTCCATAGATTTGCTCATTAATATCGCCCTCAATAATGCGTGAAACCTCATCATTTTCCTGCGGCACTAATGGATTTTCTCGGATATCTTTGACTAAAAGCTCACTTAATACAGCTTTAGCTGCAATTCGTTGTTGAACCGTCTCAGCTGCAATACCAGCTAGCCGATCGCCTGATTTTTCTTCATTGGCCTTAGCCATTACATCTTTTAATGATTTAAAATTATATTTTTCTCCACCAAATATCACCGATAGATTCACATTCATCCTCCTTACTTTGAGTGGAAGGCAAGGGTCTTCACCACAACAGGAACAACGCCAGATGGCAGAGCCTCTCCAATGTCGATATAATCGCCCGTCTCCACTTTAATTTGATCGATGCAAATAATTGGTACTGTCGCATGAATGGCTTGTATGGTCTGTCCAATAATCTTTGCGTAATCTGATTGAATGACTATGATAATTGGTATGTCCTTGGAGCATCTTGTCGCCAAATGTTGCAAAATAGCCTGGCACAATGCATGTACATCCTGAAAGCTTAAATACGGCAATTCGCTAAAATAGAGTGCGAAAGGCGAACGATTATCCTGGATGGAAAATAAATCATCTGCTCGCTCTACGGCTGTCTTCACCGTAGTATTAAAATCTTTCGCTGACTCCATATGGCAGTTGAAAACAGGTACATTTTTTAGTGGTAACACCTCGGCATCTACCTGAATGGTTGCCCCGCTAATTTCAGTTGTTTGTGTACCCGCTCCAGTGACTGTTGCACGTGCTGTTTCTTCTGGTCGTAGCCATAAAAACGATTGTAGTTGCTCATGTTGTATAAGCATTTTCGCTAATTTTTCGCCTATATCATCATATTGGCGCTGAGTACATTCATTTTCATAAATACAGGAAGCTACACCACCAGAAAAGACGATGGCATCCACTGGTTTATGCCAGTTCGGTAAATGCCCTAGTAATAATGGATGCTCTCCATCGGTACACTGTCCACTAAGAATCATGGCAAGTGTTCCAACCATTTCGTCAATACATTGTGAAACACGAGCATCATCGGCCGCATCACCGACAGCTAGCGGATTAGCCCATTGTTCCATTAGTCGCATGAGTGGCGGAGAAATTGATTGAACCCTCCCATCCTTAAATTCAATCAATCTACCACCAACATGTAAGGTACATGTACCAATAACTTCTCCAAACTGCATCACAGCAATATTGGCAGTTCCTCCGCCAATATCAATATTGGCAATCACCTTAGCTGAATTCTTTGATTGCTGTAGGGTACCAGCCCCTTTAGCAGCAATGATGGCCTCTAAATCAGGACCAGCGGTAGCAACTAAAAAATGACCTGCACCATCGGCAATGGTATGGACAACCTCGCTTGCATTTTCCTTCGTGGCCGATTCGCCTGTAATAATAATGGCACCTGTTGAAATGTCAGTTGGTGCGATTTGTGCTAATTGATATTGCTGAAAAATAAATTCTTCAATTTTTTTCATATCGATGATGTCTCGATTGATAAAAGGTGTTTTAATGATTGGACTTTGATGTAACACCGTTTTCTCAATAATTTCAATCCTTGGCACATGTGTCACACCAGCCACATTCTTTAACAGAAAACTACTGACCACCATTTTGGTAGTACTTGTCCCAATATCAATGCCTGCACTAAATATTTTTTCAGTTTTCACCCTATACCTCCCTCTCGCTACTGTGAGCAATACATGAGATACGGACTATCGCGATCCTTGACGAATTGACGAATTTCTTCCTGTGTCGTAAGTTGAATCAATGGTTCAATCAACTCGATGCCTAACTTTTGCCAGGAAGAGGTTTTCACGATGGGCCCATGTGTCATCACATTTTTTAATAAGGCTATAGCCCTTTCCATATTGGCATTAGGGGCATCTATCTTGGTAATAACACCAATCTGTATTTTAGGAATCCCTAAGCTAAATTGCGGAGGGAACACACTTCTTGCAGAGGTGGCATCCTGCAAGTAAATGACATGGGTTACTTCCAATGAAGTTGCCATAATATTCCTGTAATACATTGGATTTTCAACATATTCACCTGGTGTATCAACAATCCAGTCATCATAAACGAGTGCTTGTGTTTTATTGGCACTGCTTTCTTTACCCAACAACGTATTCATCAATGTTGACTTTCCTGCCTGCACACCGCCTATTATCATTACTCGATTTTTCATATGACACATCCTATGATTTTGTTATTTTTGATGGTGTATAACCTAATACCTCAGATAAAAAACGATTAATTTCTAACATCGCCATTTCCACCTCTGATACACTACCAACAATAACGAGACTACCTGTAAAACGATCTAAAAATCCTAGTCTGACATTGGCAGCCTTTGTCGCTAAATCTCCTGCGATAATCACCGTTTCACTTGGGGTACACGTCATAATGCCCAGTGCGCCCGATTCTTGGATACCCAGCTTTTGAAACATATCGGGATCAGGATTGGCTATAAGGTGACTCAATGTTAGCTGTTTACCCGGCACAAACTCCTGAATAAATCTTTTTTTCTCTTCACTCACACGTCATCACCTCACTTTTTAATCAATTAAGATTTTTGATCTGTTAAATATTCGCCTTCTTTAATAATGCCTGCCTTGCGATCCTCAATTTCCAGCCTTAATGCAGTTGGTACAGAAAGCTTATAAGCAAAAATAATCGCAATAACACCAGCTAAAAACTTCCCAGCGATTACAGGTAAAATAATGGTTGGCTGGAAGTTAGCTGTGAATGATAAGTGATCGCCTAATAAAAAGGCTGAACATACACCAAACGCGATGTTAATTACTTTATCCTTCGGTGGCATATGGCGAATCAGTGTAAACATCGCCAAAATATTAGCAATTGTTGCTAAAATTCCCGCACTTCCTACAGATGATAAACCTAATTTTTTACCAGCCGCTTCAAGTGGTTTGGAAGCATATTTTCGAATTAAATACACCATTGGGAACGCACCCGCTAGCATAATTCCAATATAACCAGCTGTTTCTAATGCCCGGAATTGGTCGATTTCATCAGCCATGATTGGATCGAAGCCCCACGCACCAAATATCTTTGTAAAAATACCTGTGAAAATCTCTACAATCGAGAACACTAATACTAATTTAATCCCCGCATCCATCACGCGTCCGAATATCATGAAGCCTGCAATCATACCGTTCGGAATAAGCTTTAAGCCTAGTGCGATTAAAATAACGAAAATGAATAACGGTAGTAAATTAATTAATATTTGTAAAACAGAAATGGCAAACACATATGTAGGTGCCTCTGTTGTACTAATAACTTCACGTACTTCTGTGTTAAATAGCACGATCATGATCGACGAAATAAATGCACCAATCGGAATTGTTAATACGCCAGCCATAATACCTAGCGCCATATATTTATGATCACGCTTATCTAACATCGCAAGACCCATTGGAATTGAGAATACAATGGTAGCACCTGACATAAAGCCAACAACAAGAGCCATTACCCATCCCTCATAAGACTCCTTTAACGCATTGGCTAATTGGTAACCACCCATGTCTGAAGCTAAAATTGTCGTCGCTGCAATCGCAGGATCTGCACCAATTAACTCAAAAATCGGACTAATAAAATGACTAATAAACCATGTTAAGTAAGGTATAGCTGCCATGATCCCTGCTGCTGGGACAAAAATATGCCCAACGGTATGAATCCCATTCATAAATTCTTTCCCAATCCCATACTCAGCATCTCGGATAGCCCCGATTGCCCCTAAAACAGCACAAATCATAATAATATAAACGATAATCGTTCCTATCATTGCCATCTTACTCATCACCCCTTTTTCATTATTAAATTTATATAAAAAAAGGCACTTTAA
This sequence comes from Lysinibacillus sp. FSL K6-1151, assembly GCF_038630755.1. Taxonomy (NCBI): domain Bacteria; kingdom Bacillati; phylum Bacillota; class Bacilli; order Caryophanales; family Bacillaceae; genus Lysinibacillus; species Lysinibacillus sp. FSL K6-1151. The sequence continues at coordinate 1,657,850 of NZ_CP152040.1, read as the reverse complement.
AGAAGAAATCTCTTTAAAGCGCCTTTGCTTCAACTATTGACTTGTAAGGTGTTTATAATTTGCTGTGCAATGTGTACCATTTCCTGTTGTGTTTGCATGCTTTCATTGCGAATCTTACGGTAAGCCTCGTCCTCACTAATGTTTTCAGCCTGCATGAGCAAACCCTTTGCTCGTTCAATGATTTTTCGTTTTTCCAATTGTGTTTGCTTATGTAAGATCTCGCCATTGAGTCGGTTAAATTTATCAATTTGATGAAAAGCAACCTCTAACACAGGCAACACATTTTTCTCAGAAAACGGTTTCATGACATAGCCTAATATATTGTCTTGCTTCATGTATAGCAACAATTCTTTTTCACTGTATGCCGAGATGAAAAGAACGGGTATACCAAGCTGTTGTTCAATAATTTTACTTGCCTTCAACCCATCAAGTTTAGGCATTTTAATGTCCATTAAGATTAATTGCGGTTTATGTAAAAAGGCTAATTCAATGGCTGTTTCCCCATTACTCGCCTGTGCTACTACTTCGTAGCCATTGTCTTCTAACATAAACTTCAAATCAATCGCAATCAGTGATTCATCTTCGACAATCATAACTTTCCTAGTCATTTACGATAAATACCTCCTCACTTACAGGAAACTGAATTTGAGTATGTGTACCTTCTTCACTAGGGATAATTGAAAATGAGCCAGCTAAATCATACTCTACAAGCCTTGTGATAATCTCCATCCCAAAAGATGCCTTCACCTCTTGCATTCCAACGCCGTTGTCAGAAATATGGAGTGAAATAGTAGACTCTTCCTGAATGAATTGAATATCAATGGTTCCTTCATCACGACCGATAAAAGCATACTTTAATGCATTTTGCAGGAGCTCGCAAATAATGAGTGCGAGAGATACCGCTTTTTTTGAATGACAGAATAGCTGCAAATTATCATGTTGAAAGGCTAGTTGAATAGTTGCTGTATTGGACGTATCAATCATTTTATGACCAATTTTTTTAGCTAACGCGATAACATCTACTTTTTCTTCAGCGTTATCTTCATTTTCTAAAATAAGCTCATAAACAGATGAAATACTATATATTCGATTTAATGCCTCTTGAAAAGCACTTGCATTCGCAGCAGACCGATCATTGCGCATTTGCAGGCGTAATAAGCTTGTCACTGTCTGAAGATTATTTTTCACGCGGTGGTGAATTTCTCGTATCGCAAAGGTTTTCATCATTAGCTCATTTTCTTTCAGCTTAAGCTCTGTTAGATCATGAATAATGAGTAGAGTGACCTTCTCGTTTTGACTGCGAATCGGAATTTTCTTTACAATAAAGGATTTACGATCAATTGTAATTTCTAAGAAAAAGACATCATCGCCTTTATCATAGACTTCCTGTAAAAAAGGTAAAATTTTATCCAATGCAACATTGTCAAAGTTCTCTAATCCCGATAGCTCAGAAATAAAATGATAGCCAGCAGGATTGCTATAAATCACTTTATTTTCATGATTGGTGAGAATTATGGACTCTACAAGTAAATCAGAAACTACGGGTATCGGTTGCGGATTCGGTTCTACAATATGCTCAATTAAAGCAAAAGGCATATTTTGAAAATCATCTTTCGGTGTCGTTTGCATCTTCACCATTTTTTCCTGAATCAACACAGCAATCACTTGCTGTTGCTCATTAAAAATAGGCATCACATTTTGCTCTACCGTAATCCCTTCCTGCGTAATCGCTCTGGAAATAGAAGATTTTTCTTGATGTTTGAATGCAGCAAATACAGCTGGTTCAAAACTTTCAAATACGAATTTTCCGATAACTGATTTTTCATATAAACCAATTTCCTTTTTCGGGAATGCCTCTGCCACAACAATTGCATGCGGTAAATTTTCCAGCAGGCAATCTATGAACATATAACAATCAGTCAACTCAGCATAATACGTTAGCGTAGCTTCAATTTCTATTAACTTGTCAATATCCGTTGCCGATAGATTTGTATATTTTCTACACAATGATTGAATGTTCGACAGGTTTAAGCCCCCTATCAAGGAATAGTCAGCAAGCAATTTGACTATTCTTAAAAATTCTTGTCATTATTATAAACCTTTTGTGAAATTATTTTCAATACAAAAAATATTTTCTTTCACCAAATTTCGTTGCATTACAAAGAACTATATAGCTTAAAAGAGAAATATTCAACAGTTTTTTAAACCACCACATTACATCCATACCCATAATGTTATTTTAATATATTAAAAAAGCGAGCTTACCTTTATGGCAAACTCGCTTTTTTCTATTTTATTTCTGGTACAACCGCTACTATATTTTCAAAGGCTGCACGTTGTTTTTGTTCTTCTTCATTTAATAAAATATGAATATCTCCATGGTCATTAGATGTACGGATTAAGCGACCCATCCCTTGCTGCAAGCGTAGTTGCATGAAAGGTAGTTCCACTTCTTCAAATGGATTTTCAGCAAACGTACGTTTCGCATCAAATAATGGATCCTGTGGAGGAAATGGTAAATCATAAATAATCACACGTGTTAAGGCTTCCTCAGGTAAATCTAAGCCTTCCCATAAATGATAGGAGCATAATGTTTTAATAGTCCCCTGCTGGAAATCTCGAACAATGGCTGATAGCTCTCGATCTCCTTCAAATGCTACATACATACGCTCCATAATCGGCAATTCTGCCTTAAAGTTTAGCATGGCTTGCTTTGATTTAAATAAAATCAATGTTTGCTCGCCATCACGCAGCAATTGCTGAACACGCGCTGTTTTGTCACGTTGCGTAAGCTCATGTAAATAAATTTTCATCACTTCTTCATAGTCGAATGGAGAAGGCACAGAAAATGATTGGTAATCGCGAATACCTAAACTGTAGGCAATGTAAGAAAAGTCTTTATTGACCGATAATGTGGCAGAAGAAAAGACGATTGGAAGCTTTTTAGAGAATAATTTTTCTGCTAAAACTTCTGTGATTAAACGAGGCATAATGACAAGCGTTTCCTCGCCATCTGTTTCCTCTAACCAATCCACCGCATCTCCCTGTGCTATGAAAATACGTAAGGAAGCCTCATATTGTTCTAAGTATTCTTCCGCCATATTTAACTCATATTCAGGAATCATATACATTTCTGATTCAAAGACGAATTCTTCCATCAAAACTTCCACATCATTTATTAGCTGCTTCCCATAATCAAGTAATGCTTTCGATTTGTTTATACGTTTACGATCCTCATTTGAAGCAACGATATCATCACGAAGCTGATCAAAAAATAGCTCATGATCATCCTGTAATTTTTCCATCGCATACAGTGTACGCTCGCGTACGCCATCTACCATCAATCGCTCTAATAATTGTACGATGGTAGTTGCCTGAACTTTATATGTCATTGCCTTTTGCGCAGCATATTCCAATAAATGCCCTTCATCTAACACAATCATCGATACCTCTGGCAGTAAAGCAAGCTGACCTTCACGCTCACGAGATTCCTTTGTAGCCAAATGCTCCATTAAAAAATCCTGAGAACAAATGACAAGATCTGTTGATTTACGATAATGGGAGCGATGCAACGTTTGCCCACAGCGATTACGCAGCTCACAAACAGAACATTGCATAATGGCATTGTAATTCACTTTTTGCCAATCCTCATCACTAACCGTTGGATAGTCACTACGTTCTCCATATGGCTGTAAAGCAATCATAGAGCCTTGTGCATAGACACCATCAGGGATGGAAAAGGCAATATCATCAATCCATTCATCAGTCTCCACTTTTTCTGCTTCCTCAAAGCGTTTTAAGCATAAATATTGGTCTCTCGATTTTGCAAGACGAACATCTATATCGAGCCCTAACGTTTTTTGGAGTTTATAAATATCGCCCCCCTCTTTCACGAGTTGGTCGATTAATGTTTCATCTGCACAAGCAATTAGCGCAGGCTTCCCTGTGTAGCGTGCATAAGAGATGGCTGGTAATAAATAAGCGATTGTTTTCCCAGTTCCTACGCCTGCCTCTGCAAAGAGGATATTTTTTTCTTTCAGTGCTTGCTCTATTTGATAAGCCATAAAAATTTGCTCATCACGGCATTCAAAGCCTTTTTCAGGTAATTCATCATAAAGGACATCGCCCATCCAATCACCTAATGATTCAAAAAATGAACGGTCCTTTGATAATGCAAATGGTAAAGATTTACGCAATTGATGTTCCCCCTCTAACTATCTGGTGCTATTATACGCGACGAAACGGAAGATAAGAAAAGATCTTATCTTCCGTTACTATTCGTTAATCTCTTTTAGACTTTTGACCCCAGAACTGATAATAATTTGTTTCAATAAAACCATTAAATAATTTTCGTTTCTTCGTCGCTTGGCGTCCATATAATTCTTCAAAATTTTTCATGGAGGATAGCATATACACAGACCAAGATGGATAGTTTTTCATGACTTTCCCGACATCACGGATTACCTGCTCCACGACTTCTACATCACCAATACGTTCTCCATATGGTGGGTTCCCAATCATGACACCATCCGTTAACTGTGTTGTAAAATCGCGTGCTTGCATTTGCTTAAACGTGATTAACTCACCAAAGCCCGCTTCTATTGCGTTTTCTTGTGCAATGCTGACCATACGATGGTCAATATCAGAACCAATAATTTCTAATGGCTGATCATAATTGGCTAAACTTTCCGCTTCATCACGGACTTGATCCCAGATGGCCGCTTTCATCCAAGGCCAATCCTCAGAAATAAATTCACGGTTATACCCTGGTGCAATATTTTGTCCAAACATTGCCGCTTCAAGTGTAATAGTACCAGAGCCACAGAATGGGTCAACGAACGGACGATTTGGATTCCACTTCGAAATTTGCACAAGTGCCGCCGCTAACGTTTCCTTTAACGGTGCCTCCCCTTGTGCCTGACGATAGCCACGCTTATGTAAGCCTGCGCCAGATGTATCAATAGTCAGTGTCGCCACATCTTTTAAAATCGAAACCTCAATTTTGTAAGTCGCACCCGATTCATCTAAAAAGCCAAGTCGTTTATAATGCTGTTTCATTCGTTCAACGATTGCTTTTTTGGTAATTGCTTGGCAATCTGGTACACTAAATAATTTCGATTTTACAGATTTCCCTGAAACCGGAAAAGCCGCATCCACAGGTAAATATTTTTCCCATGGTAATGCTTTGACACTTTCGAATAATTGCTCAAAAGATTTTGCTGGGAATTGTCCAACGACTATCTTGACACGATCCGCTACACGCAACCATAAATTGGTGCGTGCGATAGCCGTTTCATCGCCCTCAAAATATACTTTGCCATTTTCAACAGTTGTTTCATAGCCAAGAGCTTTTACTTCTTGGGCCACAATAGACTCTAAGCCCATTGCTGACGTAGCTACTAATTGATAGTTTGCCATAACTTATTTCCTTCCTTGATGCTCAATTTCCCAAAACTCCATAAACTCAATGAGATCGTTTAATGGTAATGGTTTGCTGTAATAATAGCCCTGGATAATATCACAGTTCATTTTACGTAGTATATCCACTTGTTGTGCCTGTTCTACACCCTCAGCAACAACTTTCATTTTTAGGCGATGGGACATTTGAATAATCGCATCTACAACTGCCTGTTTTTCATCGAGTGAGCCAATATGCTGAATAAAGCTTCGATCAATTTTTAAACAATCTAATGGAAAGCGAACTAAATAGCTTAGGGATGAATAGCCTGTCCCAAAATCGTCGATTGAGATTTTAAAGCCTAATTGTTTCAAACGAACCAATTTACTAACCGTCTCGTTCGCACTGTTCATCACCGTTCGCTCCGTCACTTCTATTTCAAAATTATTAGCTGGCATATTATAGCGCTCTAATATGGCTTGTATCGATTCTAAAAAATTCTGCTGTTTAAAGTGTATACTCGATATATTAATGGCAACAGGTATTTTCCAACCCTGTTGCTGCATTTGAATAACTGCCTCACATGCTTTTTCAATAATAAGCTCACTTAACGGAATGATTAAACCCGTATCCTCCGCATAGGAAATAAACTCCGCAGGTGACACAAAGCCTAACCTCTCGCTATTCCAGCGAGCCAGTGCCTCTAAGCCTTGAATTTGCTCATCTTCCATCGAAATCTTCGGCTGAAAATGCAGCTCAAATTCACGGTTTTCTATAGCTTTTCTTAGCTCTGAATCTAGCAATAAAACGCGCTGTGCGTCTGTTTGTAGTTCATCAAAATAAAAGGAATAGCCGTTTAATTCATTCTTTTTGGAATAGGTCATTGCTCGATCTGCACAATTGATGAGTTGTTCTGTATTTTTACCATCTACTGGATAAACACTAATACCCACACTTGTCGACATAAAAACTTCCTGACCGTTAATCATCATTGGTTGTTCGATACAACTAATAATTTGATCAGCAAATTTTGCAGCCTCTTTCACATTTTTCACATTGGTTAAAGTAATGACGAATTCATCGCCACCATATCTAGCAATAATGTCTTTGTTTTTTAGTAGCTGTTTTAGACGATTTGCTACTTCTTTCAAAATTAAATCTCCAACAGCATGGCCTAATGTATCATTAATTTGCTTAAATCGATCCAAATCTAAGAAATAGATCGCATGCTGCACTGAATGAGAAATAGCAGAAGTCGATTCTAAGAGATTATCCATTCTTTCAATATAGGCAAAACGATTGGATACATCTGTTAATGAATCCGTAAGCAAACGCTTTTCTAATTCGTTTTCTACTATTTTTCTTTCAGACAAATCTGTGAAAATACCACAGTAATTTGTAACCTCACCCTCATCGTTGGTTACACAAACAATTGTTAACCATTCAGGATATACGTCTCCAGTTTTACGACGATTCCATATCTCACCTTGCCAAATGCCTTCTTGTCGTATCTGTTCCCACATCTCTAAATAGAATGGCAACTCATGTACACCTGATTGTAATACGGCTGGCGTTTTTCCAACCACCTCATCACGTGTATAGCCTGTAACAAATTCAAAGGCAGGATTGACCATTACTATCTTTTTGAATTCATCTGTAATCATGATACCTTCAGATACATTTTCGAAGATTTTAAGTATTAAGGTAGTCGGATATTTAGAAATCAGCTTTAGTTTATCCATACTTTCCCAATTGTTTACTCCGTTCATGTTTCCGCTCCATCCTATCTCTCTATACTCCCCCTCAAAGGGCATTTATGTCAGGTTAACCGGTATGTAATCCATTCCGCCTCAGCTAATTGTGTCCAGATATTTTCGAACTTACATGTTCTGCAAATTACTAAAATCTGCGCCATTCGCCAGAGGCTTTATCTTGATCAACGGGTGTTTAGACACCCGATAAAATATGCCATCAAGAGCAATACATCACGTGGATGCGATAGCCGTTTTCAGATGTTATGACTTAGAAGCGGTAGCGATATATTCGCCATTTTCAAACGTATCGCGCATACCAAGACTTGATTAACAAGGTTACTTTTTCCTCATGAACTCAAAATAAAAGCTCTCCACCGAATTGGAGAGCGTTTGATATTTCGTAGATAAGCATCAAAAAATTCCATAAGCCATGTTTTGTTCCTGAGTACTCAAACAGCTTGCGCCTCGTACGATCAGGTGGTAACCATCTATCTACAGAGCATACTCTGTCCCTCTATCCGTTCAATTCCTTCAAGAGAGTGCCCCTACCATAATTTGGGTTTCTCACTCGTGGGGTTTACCTCGTTCCACCTTGCATGTTTCCAAGCAAGCTTCGTCACTGTGGCACTTTCAGGAAGTGTCAACCATATCCTAGGACTTAGGTTTTCCTTCCGCCGTCAGCTTGAACAGCTGCCTTACCTTATTTTTTCAGTAAGCACGAACACTACGGACATCTCAGAACCGTGTGAGCATGGACTTTCCTCTACGACGTCTAGCGCCGCAGCGATTACCAGAATTTCATGATGATACGAAAGATTATACTAGAGTTTTATGTTAAATACAATATAATTAATAAAAAATTATTCGTATAGCTTGCTGCCAAATACATGCTTTTCCAAATTAGAAAGACGTTTTAAAATATCAAAATTAGTTGTACCAGCAGCTGCTGATGCAACTGGTTGTCTCTTTGGGGTACTATCAATTTCTTCTTTTAACTGTCTATTTTCTTCACGTAGTTGGGCCACCGCTTTTTCAAACGTTTCATAATCTTGAATAATTTCATCAAGAAAAGAATCTACTTCTTCTACATTGTAGCCTTTAAAGTTCTTTTTAAATTCCTTTTCAAGGATCATTTTTGACGTTAATTTAATGTCCATTCACATCGCCCTTCCTCACACTACATACACGAATACATTATAGCATACTTCATCACATTATATCGTCTGAAAACACCAATTGTAAGGCTAAACTTGTCGTTTCTTGCGCTTCCCCAGGAAATTATTTCTTATTTCCTAATCTGTGTAATCGCTTTTCCCACGAAATTTCCCATTTTTGTTTTTGTTCTATTCTCCATTGCTCATGATTTTGAATAAGACGTATGCCTTCTTGCGTATAATAAAGGGCCTGGTCATAGTCTTTCATTTGATGCTCATAAAGTATGGCTAACTGCTCAAGGGCATGTAACTTTGTCCTTGGTTCAACAAAATGGAGAGAGGCTACAAATGAGTCAATAGCTTCATTATAACGTTTTCCCTTTTTATGCTGTAACGCTAAATAATATTGAGCATTCCCCGCTTCTAGTGCATCAAATTGCATTGTCACCTTTTCTAAAACCCTTACGCTTTGTGTGCTTTCTTTTAAATCGCCATACCATTTCCCAATATTGGTGAAGGTTTTTGCTGATTCCTCATGGTCCTCTTCAAACAATAATTGCGTTGAATGACTATAAAGTGTGATGAGGGACAGTAAATCCCACTCATTATGAAGCAGCACCTTCATAAGAGCGTCAGGTATGCCACTTTTCACAGCATCTAAATAAATAATTGGTGCAAGATGGCCTGGAATATCTCCTATACGAGAAAAACCAAGTTTCTCTTCCTCCACAGATTTTAATTTTAAGCGCTCCATATCATTTTTCCATAAACGCTTCGAACTATGCAACAAATCAATCTGTCGCTGCGCTCGTAATTTTGGTAATGTTTTTTGATGGAGCGTCCATCTCGTTTCAAGTTGCGGCCAATCAAAGCTTTTCCCATTGTAGGTAATCACAGTCGCTGATTTTTGCCAAAGCTTTGATTCAAACAAGAAAGCTGCCTCATGTGCAGGATCTGCAAGAATATATTGAGTCAATTTAAAACATTCTTCGTCTACCTCTAAAAACCCAAGCAAAAAAATATGCGTACCAACACCTTTTAAGCCCGTCGTTTCCGTATCAAAAAATAATACAGGCTCCTGTAAATCAAGTGCATAAGGATGGTCAAACTCGGCACCCTGCCATTTTTTCAAGGCATCAAAGAATGACTGTAGCTGATAATGACCATGCTGATAAGAAAACGGATACTGCACATGACGCTTAAACACAATCCCAAAATCATTTTCTACAACCGTAAGCCCCGCCTTTTCCCAGCGCTCGGTATAGCTCGGCTTAGCGGGCTTTTGATAAGCTGGTTCTTCTACCTTTTGTTGAGCTGCTGTTGGTTTTTTACCAAGCATTTTTTTCATTTGTAGTATTTTATTTTCGTAAGACATGCATTTCACTCATTTTCTGCTTATAGTATAAGACTCTCTTGCAAGATTACCATGATTGTTAGACTCATTCAAAGTCATTTCGTCTAGTTTTTCACACTGACGAGCAGAAGTTAACCTAAAACTATCACGACCTATAGCATACTATCCACAAAATTAAGATAAAAAAACTCAATGGAAAAAGTCCCACTGAGTTTCTATCTGTATCACATTCAATGAAATATATATGTTTCAATTTGCTGTAACCAATCTGATACGCTTTCATGCAGGTTATCTTCTGTATGGTATTCTACATTATTAAGGATAATAATGGTGTAATCAGTCTCTATATAACAGCATAACATCGTGGTATAACCTGGCCAACCACCACTATGGAATACCTTTTTCCCTGTTTTTGGTGATTGATCAATGAACCAACCAAAGCCACATGGTGTCTTTTGACCATCCTTTGTCACAATTGAGGACATAGCCAATTCAAGAGATGATGCACAAAGCAAATCCCCCCTTTTTAGTGCTCTATCCAACGAAAGTAAGTCCATTATGGTTGAATGAATCATTCCATCTCCTTGGATTCCGTCTAAATAGTTCACAAACTCATAACCTGGAAGGTCGTCAGGCAAGGAGATTAATGCACTATTCTCATCACGGATATAGCCAAAAGCAAAATCCTCAACATCTTCAGGATGATACCTGCGATTCATGACCCTTGTTCGTTGCATTGCTGACGGTTTAAATATATGCTGTAACATGAACATGGCATAGGACATATCTGATACTTTTTCAATTATCATTGCCAGGCAAACATAACCTGTATTACTATATTGATACTTTTCACCTGAGTCAAAATAGAGCGGTGGTCTATGTTCCGTTAGTAAACGTAGTACATCTCTATTCGTCGCAATACAATGATGATCCCAGTGGCTTTCGAATAATTCCATATAATCTGGCAATCCAGATGTATGTGTTAATGCATGTCGTAAAGTAATGGTTTCGTATGGAAATGAGGGAATCCATTTCTTGATAGTGTCATCATAATTAAGTTTCCCTTGTTCCTCGAGAATCATAATGCCCATGGCTGTCATAGGCTTCGTTACTGAAGCTAACTCAAATAAGGAATTTTCGGAAAGCTTCTTGCCACTATGGTAATTTGATAAGCCAAAAGTACCTATATAAATAGGTTTACCTTCCTTCGCTACTAAAATATTGCCTGAGAAAAGCCCTTGTTCAAATTTTGACATAAATAGTTGCTCAAGTTCCTCTGATAATTTCACACAATCGCTCCTTATCACCTTTACGTATTTTAGTTACTTAATGCTTCCATAGTTGCTTCTAAAATACGAATTCGACCATTCAATGTCCCTCCACCCATTACCAATGGATCTACGGCATTAATAAAAACTTGATTGCTTTCGACTGCCTTTAATCCTTTCCAAACTGGGCTTTGTTGAAGCTCCTCAAGTATACTTCCATCCATATCATTTTCATAAAGATCATACTGAATAAAAATATAATCTGGATTGGCTTGATAGAGGCCCTCCAAAGTAATAACGGTTTGCTGATTCACCTTGTTAATAGCTTCTGGCACAGGGAGATTCAATTCACCGTATAGTACATCATTGAGAAATACGTCTTTAGGGTAAATCATCATTTCGCCACCTCGAATACGTATGGCTACTATATCCTTGTCTTGGAATGAGTCGAGATAATGGATAGCATTTTGCTTATCCTGATGGTATTGATCAATAAGTGTTTTTGCTTTTTCAGCCTTTCCAGTAATCTCAGCTAGCATTTCAAGATTCTCCTGCCAATCTGGTCCATAATGAGAAGTTGGAATTACTGGTGCGATTTTCTCTAACTGTTCTAAAACTTTTGGATCTTCCATATCTGTACTGATAATTAAATCTGGTGCAAGTTGCAAAACGTACTCCAAACTGTCCCCACTCGTTGTTAATAAAGGAATTGTATTCGCCGTAACGTCGCCAAAAAAACTGGGGAATGGCTCCTCATCACTACCAATTGCACTTGCTGCATAGGGTTCTATGCCCAAAATCACAGCATCCTCAATGGATTCAAAGGCATTTAAAAAGAGAATTTTCTCTGGTTTTACTGGAACGCTGTAGTGATTATTTAAATAAGTAATTTTTGTTGTCTGTTCTTCACTTTCCTTTTTTTGCAAGTCAGATGATGTTGATTCTTCCTTATCTTTTGTACATGCAGATAAAGTTAAAGTTAATACTATGATGCTTAAAATGACCATAGTTTTCTTCATCAAGAACGCCTCCTTTTACGCTAATCTCAATTGAGAATGAAAACTATTATCAATAGTAAACAAGCGTTCTTTTGGCGTCCATGTAGAAAAGGCGGATTTTATAATGAACTATCTGCGGTTAACAATTGCATGACTTCTTTTACAATCAGTAAATGTGGCAACGGAGCATAGTCGCGCCATGGAAAATGAGTAAGTGTATAGACGGAATCATTTCGCACTGATTTCAATTCAAGCCACAGCTCATCTGATTGAAGCTCGTCCCATTTCATCATCGATTCTTCGTCTTCATAAACAAGTACCATGATGAAATCTGGATTCATTTCAGATAATTGCCCAATTGTAATAGGTTCTTGTGTGTCAGAGATCATCACATTTAGTCCTAGGTCCTCCAGCAAAACTTCTTGAATACTTCTATCCTGATACAGATAGCATTCATCCCCTCTCACTAACAAAAATAACATACTTCGCTCATGGCAAATGTACGCTAAGCTAGCAACCGCCTCTTGTACAGTTTGTTCGTATTCTATAAGCCATTTCCTTGCTTCCATCTCTGCATCTAGGATTTTTGCAACCTCTAGCAACTGTTCACGCCATGATAAACTGCTCCACGCAAGTCGATAAACATGGCCTCTCTTTTGTAATATCGTCAACTGCTCATCCGTCACATTATCTAAGCAAAATATATAATCATATTGCAGATTTTCTTGTAGAAGTAACGCCATATTTTCATTTAAAACGGCTGGCGTTCTGCCCACAGCTAGCTGAATAGGTACATGATTGCCAAAAGTCTTATAGTAATGAAATCGCCATGTTGGATGGAGCGGTGCTGCAATGGGGATATAATGTAGTGGTGCAAGCAAGCCAAAAAAGGAACTATCTAAAACAGCGATGTTTTTTCTACGACTTTTCATAAATAGAGAGGGAGACATACCCATTTGTTGTTTGAATCGACGACTGAAGTAAAACTCGTCTTTATACCCAACCTCACTTGCAATTTCTCGAAGGGTTTTACCTCCTTTTATTAAAAGCCATTTAGACGCTTCCATTCTTATATTCATTAAATACTGGATGGCACTAATACCAAACTGTTTTCGAAATAGTTCCATATAATATTTTGCACTTATATTCATCATTTGGGCTAAATCTTTCACTTGAATGGCTTCTTGAAAATGATACTCCATATGTTGTTTTGTTTTTTCTAACATATGTTGCAAGTCTCTATTAGAGGTTTTACGATGCTGAGTGATGGTATGTAAAAGCAAGTAAAAATGTGCTTGGCTTAATAAAATGTCCTCTTTGATAGGACTCTCAACCAATGCCATTAGACTGTTACAAAGACGGATGATTTCTTCTGTTTGTTCAAGATTTATCTCTTCTCCTCTATCAGTCTTCGCCTCCATCTGTGGGAGAGCATTAAAGGTAATAAGGTAAACGGTAGTTAACTTCTCTAAATCCACCTTTAAGATAAGCTCGCTCTGAGCAGGGCAAAGGTAGACACTATCTTTAAGCAGCCTGTGTTGGTGATTTCCAAAAGTCAAATTAGCAGTCCCCTTTGTGGTAAACAGTAAGCAATGGCTCTCAAGTCTTTGTTGATAATGCCGTTTCGTCTTGCTTGATAAAATTTTAATATCAAGAAAATGAAAAAGAAAATGTGTCATTTGGTCGAATAGCAAATCGACTTCCTCCTTCCCACAAGCATAGTAGGTAACCCTCGTTTTAACAAATAAGATGATACTATTTATAAAATATAAAAGGGCTTGAGGAACGAACTTGCTTATTCCCTAAGCCCTTTTTATTTAATTTAATATTCGAAGAAGATCTATCACTCTTTTCTTCCCTTGCTCTAAACTATCTTGCGCCCCAATACAAGACGGACAACCTGATTCACAAGGACAGCTCGATACATGTTGTAGCGTTTTGTTTAACAGTTCTTCCCATAGTGCAAATACTCTCTCACTTAAACCGATCCCACCTGGATACTTATCATAAACAAAGAACGTTGGTAACTCATTGTGTGATGCCTTTACTTGCGGCACAACTGCTACATCACTACTATCACACTGGATAAAAATCGGGATAAAAGCATTCATCGCATAAGCAGCTCCTACCATAGCATCCGTTAATTCTGCCTCTGACCATTGAGACACCCTATTGAACGAAAGCCACGAAGCACTTGTATGCATTTCATCTGGCGGGAGGTGGATAGGCCCTGAACCGATATTGTCATGTGTGCCGAAGCGGATTTTCTTAAAGATCGTTGCTTGTGCGACTAAGCCAACATCGCCAAAGCTAATCGTACCGCCTCCATAGGGACGGCTACGATCCTCCTCTAGCACCTTCATTTCGACTGCTAGATTGGCATCTGTATAGTAATCCACATCTACTTCACGGACAAAGGCTTTCTTTTCTTCCCAATCGAGCTTCTCCACTTGAAATTGAATACCTTGGTGTAGGTAAATGGCTTCTTCATGTAAAAGGGTCATGGCACTATGACGATCCATTTCTCCAATCACCTTTGTCTGTGCAGGGACGGACAGATCAATTATGACCACATTTTCCTGTGACGCAGAGCGCAGGCTAATATCATGCGCAGGAAAACGATCACTCATCCAATGCCATTTGTCACTCGTCTTAAAGACAACCCCTTCCTCCGCCAAGTAATCCAACAATTCCTGTATGTCATATTCTCCATACGAATCGCCTGTTGAAAAGGGTAGCTCGAAGGCAGCACATTTCAAATGATCCATTAAAATCAACATATTTTCTGGATAGATACGCGCTTCCTCAGGCGTACTACCGAGCAAAAACAAAGGATGATTGACCACATACTGATCCAATGCAGAAGATTGTGCAACATATATAATCAATGCCTCATCCTGACGTCTTCCCGCACGTCCTGCTTGCTGCCAAGCACTCGCAATATTTCCCGGGTAACCTGTCATAATACAAGCTTGTAATTGACCGATATCAACACCTAGTTCTAATGCATTGGTGCTAACCACTGTTTGAATCGTACCCTCACGCAAGCCTTTTTCGATGACACGTCGCTCAGAGGGCAAGTATCCACCTCGATAGCCACGCACAGATTCATCGAGTAGCTTATTGCGAGTGAGCTCCTTTAAGTACGTGACAATCATCTCGACTCGTACTCGACTTTTGGCAAAAATGATGGATTGAATGCCAGCTATGTACAACCTTTTGGCTAAATCACTAACCTCTAACACGGCACTTCTACGCACCCCAAATGTTTTATGAATAATTGGTGGATTATAAAAAAGGAAGGTTTTTTTGCCAACAGGTGCGCCTGAATCAGCAATTAGTGCATGTGATTCATTCGTCAGAAGCTCAGCAAGTTCTTTCGGGTTTTTAATGGTAGCTGATGTACAAATAAACACCGGCTTACTACCATAAAACTCACAAATACGCTTTAGTCTTCGAATAACGTGGGCAACATGCGAACCAAATACCCCTTTATATGTATGCAATTCATCAATAACGATATACTGCAAATTTTCAAAGAGTGAGACCCATTTAGTATGATGTGGCAAAATTCCGGAATGCAGCATATCGGGGTTCGTCATAACGATATGCCCTGCCTTTCGAACCTTTTGGCGAATGCCTGGCGCCGTATCTCCATCATACGTATAACTTAAAATTTCCTCGCCACTTTGCTCAATGAGTTCATTTAAATCATTTTTTTGATCCTGTGCTAATGCCTTTGTTGGAAATAAATAAATGGCCCGCGCATTTTTATCTTCTATTATTTTTTGCAGCACTGGTAGATGATAGCAATAGGATTTACCCGAAGCAGTTGGCGTAACCGCTGTAAAAGATGTACCATGCTGCGCCAAATCAAAGGCTTCTCGCTGGTGTGTATATAGTTGCTCGATACCCCTTGCCTGTAGTGCTTTCACTAGGGATGGGTGTAAATTTCCTGGGAAAGGTGCATATTTGGCTGGTCGACTTTCTAGTGTTTGCCAATGTAAAATACGCTCTTTTAATTCTTCATCGTATCTCCATTCCTGTAAAAGCTCCCTAATCGTTCGTTTCTTCGATAGCATTCGATTCCTCCTCCTTTAGTAATCGTTCAAAGGTTTTTAAAGTATAGGAGGTAGAATGGGTCGCATCTAAAAAACGTTTTTTACTAGTTTCTTTATAAAAAGATTGCACAACAAATTGCTCCATCGATTCTACCACTGAAGCAATTTGCTGTGTATGCATATATTTCGGTTTATTTTTTTGAATCCATGTATTGGCCTCTTGCTGCCATTCCTTCAATAGTTGATGAATTTCATCAGCATGTGGTTTCACCTCTTGGAAAAAATCAGGTGTCCGATCTTCCTCACGCATTTGCCAGAATCGTAAAACACATTGTTCACATTCATCTATTAATTGGGATGTTTGCTGAATCACTAACAATTTTGCACCTCATCTCTCATCAATTACGCATAAGCAAATATATTTCGTAGTCACTGCATATACATGGTGAGTATATTTTGTCCAACAAAGCAACTATGGAAATATCACGCTCTTGATCTTTATTCACCGCTATTTCACGGTAAATAATGTATCAATTTTAATGCTATTGTGTTAGTTCAATTGCTTATGAGATAAGTGTACCAAAGTCTATCATTTTTCACTACTAATAGGCGAACAAGCATTCTTTACTTGCCAGTTCTTTTCTGCTAAGCTTACTTTCTGGCTAACCGCTTGAAGCTGCATAAAAAAGTGCAAACTATGTGCATTGTTTTCCAGGGACACTCTCGTGAAAAGTAATTGATTGACCAGATCTAACTGCGCAACTAATTGTTCTAACTTGTTCAATATAACGCCTCCTTTGCTTTACTTTAGTATTCCTCGTATGTATAGAATTACCTTCAAGCGTGACAAAATAAGCGTAAGTTAGCTGAAAGAAGAAGATTTTCGATAAATTTTTAAAAATGAACCTTCAACCTAAAAAAAACGTCTTCTATGAAAGATCTGAAAGGGACATATTTTCAGCCAATTCATGACTAAAATTAATCAGTTATTTTGACGATTCGAGTAAAATAGAAGCTAGTGATTTTTCGACGTAATTTGTTTCTACTTCCCATCTGTTCTCTACGATTCTATTAGCAATAACATGACTGATGGAGGTAGAGAATAGCCGCTAAAACATGGTAAACTAGTGTATAGAAAAGCAGTATGATAAAGGGTGAGTTGAATGACAATTCGTTATCCAAACGGAAAATTGTATACGCCGAATGTGTCTGTACAGAAAACAGAAAAAAAAAGGAATAGCAAAGATTTGTCTTTTAGTAATCGTGGCAAGACTCTAGAAGATGAAATTAATGAAGCAAACGACTATTATATAAAAAGGCGACTTGCTATCATTCATAAGAAACCTGTTCCTGTGCAAATCGTCAAAGTAGAGTACCCTTCACGAAGTGCTGCTGTTATTCGTGAAGCATATTTTCGAACACCCTCTACAACCGACTACAATGGTGTTTGGAATGGGCATTATATAGATTTTGATGCAAAGGAAACGGCTTCCAAAACGAGCTTCCCCTTAAAAAATATTCATGAGCATCAAATGATCCATATGCAGCAAGTGACGGAACAAAATGGTATGGCTTTTATTATCGTTCGCTTTTCTGCCTTTGAACGATATTTTATTGTGCCCTACGAAGTTTTACAAAAGGCCTGGCAAGCAATGGAGAATGGCGATCGTAAATCGATACCCTTTTCAACGATTGAAGAAGAGGCATATGAAATTCCTACAAGTTATTATCCACGTATCGATTACTTACCCATTATCCAACAATGGATCGATGCAACATGCTTCAGGTCTGAAAGTGAGGAGAAATAAGAATGACTGAACGTCGTCGAACACGTGGAGAGCACCAAAAAGCTCTCGCTGAAAAAAATAAAAAAGGTAAGAAAAAAACAACATCATCTTCACCTGCTAAGACGTGGTTTAAACGTATTTTCTTAACACTCTTAGCAATCGGTGTGGCGGGCTTCATTGGAGGCGCTGGATTGTTTGCCTACTATGCAAGCACAGCTCCAGAGCTTGATGAAGAATTATTAAAGGACCCTGTTTCTTCAGAGTTCTACGATAAAAACGGTGAACTATTTGCTACAATCGGTGCTGAAAACCGTAAATATATAAAGTATGAAGATATACCTGAAGATATGGTCAATGCGATTCTCGCAACGGAAGATGTGCGCTTTTTTGAGCACCACGGCATGGACTTTTATCGTCTAGGCGGTGCTATTTTGGCAAACTTCCGTGATGGCTTTGGTGCACAAGGTGCGTCTACCCTGACACAGCAAGTTGTCAAAAACTCATTTTTACAAAACGAGAAAAAACTAAAGCGTAAGGCACAAGAAGCTTGGCTAGCCTTCCAACTAGAACGTAAGTATTCAAAAGAAGAGATTTTTGAAATGTACTTCAATAAAATGCTCATGTCGGGTCGTATTTACGGGTTCGGAACAGCAGCACAATATTTCTATGGTAAAGAATTAAAAGATTTAACATTAGATGAAGAAGCATTATTAGCAGGATTAGTCCAACGACCAAATGCTTATAATCCATTAAAAAACCCTGAGCTTGCAAAAAAACGTCGTAATACGGTTTTAGGCTTAATGCATCAACATGGAAAAATTACAAAAGCTGAGATGGAAGAAGCAAAACAAATGGAAGTCCAATCAGGTCTAGCGGATGATGCAACACGTCAATCATTTGCAGGTTCGAAATATGATGCCTTCCTCGATATTGTGATTAATGAATTGGAAAATAATGGTGATGGAACAGCGATGGCAGAAGGAATTAAAGTTTATACAACACTTGATCCGAATGCCCAACAAGTTGTAGAAAACGTAATGAACGACGACAGTAATTTCCCTACTGAAGAAATTCAGTCAGGTGTAGCTGTCATCGATACAAAGACTGGTGCCATTCAAGCCGTTGGTGGTGGTCGTCATTACGGTGCTGAGCGTGGTTTCAACTATGCAGATGACCTAACAAAAAATCAACCTGGTTCCACAATGAAACCATTAGTTGACTACGGTCCAGCAATTGAATATTTAAAATGGTCTACAGGTCAAACACTTGTCGATGAACCAATGAACTATACAAATTCAAAACAAACAATCACGAACTGGGATGGCAGATATATGGGGGCCATGACGGCACGTAAAGCGTTATATGCATCACGTAACGTACCAGCTGTCAAAGCATTACAAGAGGTTGGTACTGACAAAGCAAAAGAATTTGTAGGGCGTTTAGGAATTGAAACGGAAAATCTATATGAGTCAGATGCGATTGGTGGAGGTGCCATTACAATCTCCCCTATCCAAATGGCTGCTTCCTATGCTGCTTTCGGCAATAACGGGGTCTATACAGATCCACATGCCATTACAAAAATCGTCTACCGTGACGGTAAAACATCTAAAAATTACACACCTGAGCCTAAAGTGGCTATGAGCGATTACACAGCTTATATGGTGACAGATATGCTACGTGATGTCGTTGGCAATAAACCAGATGCATCTGGTACTGCTGCCAATGTACCTGGCTTAGATATCGCAGGTAAAACAGGTACAACCAACTACTCAGCAGAAGATTTTAGCAAATATAATTTACCAAATACAAGTGTACCAGACTCATGGTTTGCGGGTTACACAACAAACTACTCCATTGCTATCTGGAGTGGTTATGAAAAACACTTTGATCCAATTACAACGTGGGAAGAACGTCGATTACCACAAAATTTATTTAAATCAATTATGCAAGATATTTCATCAAATGTTGAAAATACAAGCTTTAAAAAGCCAAATACCGTTGTAGAAGCAACGATTGAAGTCGGCTCTAAACCACTTAAATTAGCAAGTGATTATACACCTAGCGAACTACGTCAAACAGAACTATTCGTTCGTGGTACTGAACCAACAGAGGTGTCGAGTGTGTACGAGGCTCCAGAATTATCTACACCTTACAATGTATCAGCAAGCCTAGATTTAGGAGCACAGTCTATTAATATCTCTTGGGAACATGATGCGATCCTAGATCCAAAAACAGATGAACCATTACCAACTTCATTTGAAGTAACTGCCAAACGTGATGGCGGAGAATCAATAACGCTTGGTACAACAGACAGCAAAGGCTTAACTGTTGGCAACACGCTTGAAGATGGTAATTACACAATCTCTGTCGTAGCCATTGTAGATGGCACACGCAGTGAACCTGGCACAACTACCTTCCAAATCACAAGTACGCCTGAGGAAGATTTAGAAACAGAAGACCCAGATGAGCCAGAAATCGATTTACCAACAGATCCTGGTCAAGAAGACAATGACAACGGGAATGACGACAATGGCAATAACAACAATAATAATGGCAATGGGCAAGGTAATAACGGTAACGGTAGCAACAGTGGTAATAATGATGGCAATCAACAGCCAACCCCTCCTACCGAACCAACCAACCCAATAGAAGAAGACCAAAGCTCAGAATAAACACAAAGCCGAGAAGCAGCAATTTGCTTCTCGGCTTTTTAAATTCGTTCTTAACACTTTGTTAGTGCTCTATCGATCAATTCTGGCGCTCTATCCATCACTTTGCTCATTCTATCCGCTACTTTTGACTTTCTATCCACCACTTCTTGCACTTTATCCGCATCTTGGTGCTCTATCGACTCCTAGCTTTTGCTAGCTTGAATTCGCAATCGAGCTGTGCGCTTTTTGGTTTCTTTGAATAATTCATCTAGCTGACGGTAGCATGCGTATTGGCCTGGCTTGGCTTTAATAAAGGAAAGTCTTTCAACACCATTGATCGGTAGCACCTCATCGCCTGCTGCCTGTACAAGTTGTTCAAATAGCTCGATGGCTTGTTCCATTAGCCCTTTAGCTGTACCGTTTCTCGCATCGTGGGCTGTATGGATCGCTGCTTGCAAGGTTGACCATTGAGCAAACCATGCATCTACTTTATCTTTTGCGATAGCCTCATTGTTCACGCTTCCTTCACCAAGCCTTTCTTTAAGCGTTTTTGACCTTCACGACAATCAGCGAGTAAAGGGCAGGCATGACACCCAGGATTTTGTGCCTTGCAATGATAACGTCCAAAGAAAATTAACTGGTGATGTGTTTTCGACCATTTGTCCATAGGTGTTTTTTTCATAATCGTTTCTTCTACTTCAAGCACCGAATCTTTCCATCGACAGAGCCCTAGCCGTTTTGAAACTCGCTCCACATGCGTATCTACTGCAAGTGCTGGAATATCAAAGGCAACGGAAAGCACGACATTGGCTGTTTTTCGCCCTACGCCTGGTAATGTCACAAGTGCTTCACGTGTTGCAGGTATTTCACCACCATACTCAGTGAGCAATCGTTGACATAATGCCTGAATGTTCTTTGCCTTATTACGATAAAGACCGATAGAACGAATATCCTGCTGTAACTCCTCTAAGGATACCGCTAAATAATCTTCTGGCGTTTTATATTTTTGAAATAATGTTTTCGTTACTTTATTGACTAGTACATCTGTACATTGTGCGGATAATAATGTAGCAATCGTCAGCTCAAAGGCATTGTCATGCACGAGCTCACAATGTGCATCGGGAAACATTCGATCCATCTCTCCCAGACAATGCTCCCACTGTTTTTTTGTTAACAAACCAGATGCCCCCTCTATTCTCTTTCCTCTAACCAATTGTAAAATGGTACTTTATTCGTTGGTTGCGTTGTTTCTTGTTGAGCTGTCCGCGCTGGTGCTCTGTTAAATGTCTGTTTCTCACGGAACTGCTCGCTTTGCTTTTGTGCGGCTTGTGGTGTCGTAATATTTTTCTTTTTCCACTCTAATAAAATGCGATCAATATAACGAATACTCAGTTTCCCAGCAAAGACAGCCTCCTTTAGTGCTTCCTTAATGAGCGCTGGACTATGCTTGTCCTCATCAAGCCAACATCCTATTTTTTCAAGCTCTAAAGGAGATAAAAGACGCCCCATTTCCTCTTCAAATAGACGGAATAGCTCGCCTTCTTCTTGTCGAAGTGTCACTGCCGTTTTTTGCTGCTCTTTCATATCCATCATCTGCACAATGCGCTCCCATAGTGGGTACACGGAATATTTTTCATATAGCTTGCCTCCCGCATCAACATCGCGTGAAATTTCAAGAAAACCTTTTTGCATTAAGCGTTGTAAACGTGATGTGATGTCATGGTCAGACATTGTGAGGCGATTTTTGAGATCATTAGGTGTTGGGAAATCATTCCCTTCCATATGAAAGGCTAATAAGTGCATGACAATGAGTGCCTCTTCATCTTCCATATTTAACTCCTTATAAAACTGAAAAAAAAGCTGAGGAATGGGAATCATTCTCTGCTCAGTCCATGTACGGAGTCGATGATTATTTACGTTCATGTTTCTCCAGACTCCTTCTTTAGTAAGTAGAAAAGCCGCGTAGATATTTCACTACGCGACTTTTAAATTGATTAGCTTATGGATATAAGCGGTTCAGTAAACGTGGGAATGGAATCGTTTCACGGATATGCTCTGTGCCAGAAATCCATGCTACAGTTCGCTCTAATCCAAGACCAAAGCCTGAATGTGG
The DNA here is from genome assembly GCF_038630755.1 of Lysinibacillus sp. FSL K6-1151. Lineage (NCBI taxonomy): Bacteria > Bacillati > Bacillota > Bacilli > Caryophanales > Bacillaceae > Lysinibacillus > Lysinibacillus sp. FSL K6-1151. Next base: position 1,635,312 of record NZ_CP152040.1, on the reverse strand, counting down.
GACAGAACCATGTTTGCGAAGCTCTAAATACCATGCATAAGCATCTAATGATAGATTATGCTCTTCCAAACGTGATTTTAATAATTCATAGTCATGAATACGCTCAGAACCACCAATAATTTCACCGTAACCCTCTGGTGCGATTAAATCAGCACATAAGACAACATCATCACGCTCTGGATGTGGTTGCATATAGAATGGTTTAATGCCTACTGGGTAACAAGTAATAAATACTGGTTTGTCAAATGAATTCGCAATAGCTGTTTCATGTGGCGCACCAAAATCATCGCCCCATTCGATATCGTCGAAGCCTTGTTCATGTAAAAGTTTGATCGCATCATCATACGAAATACGAGGGAATGGCGCTTTGATGTTTTCAAGTGTCGATGTATCACGGCCAAGTCGCTCTAATTCTAATTTGCAGTTTGCCAGTACGGATTGTACGATGTGCGCTACATATTGCTCTTGTACTTCTAAGTTTTCTTCAAATTCTACAAATGCCATCTCAGGCTCAATCATCCAAAACTCGATTAGGTGACGACGTGTTTTAGATTTTTCAGCACGGAAAGTTGGACCGAATGAGAATACTTTTCCTAACGCCATTGCAGCCGCTTCCATGTAAAGCTGACCAGATTGAGATAGATAAGCATCTTCATCAAAATATTTTGTATGGAATAGCTCTGAAGTACCTTCAGGTGCAGATCCTGTTAAAATTGGTGGGTCCATTTTTGTAAAACCATTATTGTTGAAAAATTCATATGTGGCACGAATAATTTCGTTACGGATTTTCATTATGGCATGCTGTTTACGAGAGCGTAGCCATAAATGACGGTTATCCATTAAAAATTCAGGACCATGTTCTTTTGGTGTAATTGGGAAATCTGTTGCTGCATGTAGTACCTCAATACCTGTTACAGCAAGCTCACAGCCAAAGCTTGAGCGTTCGTCAGCTTTCACTTCGCCCGTAACGTACATAGACGTTTCTTGCGTCATTCCTTTTGCCGTAGCAAAAATTGCTTCGCCTACTTCTTCTTTCACGACAACGCCCTGTACAAAGCCAGAACCATCACGTAGCTGTAAGAACGCGATTTTTCCGCTTGAACGTTTGTTAGCTAACCAAACGCCAATTTTGACTGTTTCACCGATATGCTGTGGCATATCTTTAATCATAATTTTTTTCATAGAAATCCTCCAAAGTCGACTAGAGGGATTAGTCTTGCCATTTTGATTTTACAAATGCATCAATACGACGGACTGCCTCTTCTAATAATTCTAAAGATGTAGCATAGGATAATCGCATTGTAGTTGGTGCACCAAAGCCAGAGCCTGGAATCACTGCTACGTTTGCTTCTGTTAAAATATCCGCAGCGAATGTATCTACTGAATCATAGCCAGTGTGGGCCATAGCTTCTGCTACGTCTGGTAATAAGTAGAATGCACCCTGTGGTTTTAAGACATGGAAGCCAGGAATTGCACTTAACTGTGGATAAATTTTTTCAAGACGAGATTCAAATGCTTGACGCATTTCTTCTACTGCGTCCTGAGGGCCATTATACGCCTCCACAGTTGCATATTGTGCTGTTGTTGTCGCATTTGATGTTGAATGTGATGCAAGGTCAGTCATTGCTTTAACAATGTCTGCGTCACCTGCAGCATACCCAATACGCCAGCCTGTCATAGAGTGAGATTTTGCCACACCATTTACAACGATTGTACGTGCTTTCACTGCATCAGAAAGTTGTGCAATTGAAAAATGCTCAATACCATTGTATACAAGCTTTTCATAAATTTCATCTGACACGATTAAAATATCTTTTTCTTCTGCAACAGCTGCAAGCTCTGCTAGCTCCTCACGAGAATAAATCATGCCTGATGGGTTGCTAGGTGAATTGATAATAACAGCTTTCGTTTTATCTGTCACAGCTGCTCTTAGTTGATCCGCTGTAATTTTATAGCTTTGTTCACGTGTACCTTCAACATATACAGGTACGCCACCAGCTAATTTCACTTGTTCTGGATAAGACACCCAATAAGGAATTGGAATGATAACCTCATCGCCCTCGTTTAAAATAACTTGGAATAGCGTATATAAAATATGCTTTGCCCCTACGCCGACAATGACTTCATTTGATTGATAGGCAAGATTATTATCGCGTTGAAGCTTATCAATAATAGCTTTTTTCAAAACTGGAAGTCCGCCAGCAGGTGTATATTTTGTTAATCCTTTTTCCATTGAATCAATGGCTGCATTTAAAATATTTTGAGGTGTGTTAAAGTCTGGTTCACCAGCCCCAAGACCAATAACATCAATACCTTGCTCTTTCAATGCTTTTGCTTTCGCAGTAATAGCTAATGTTGAAGATGGTGTTAAAGTTTTTACACGTGTTGCTAATAAATTTTTCATCTGGGATCTACTCCTCTTATAAATTCGTAATGCGCTTCCACCAGTCGCCATCCTTAAACATGATATAGACATAGTTGAGCTGATCATGGTTGTTTAGATAGGTAATCTCCCAAACAGCGCCAGGTTCCTCATAACCTAATTTCATGTGGAGGACTTTTTGTACATTTCCTTCATTTTTAAAAACCGATAATGCTTGCTTTTCCGTAATACCATCTTCTAATAACACTTCCTGAATGGAATCCTCATCTAGATTCGTTGGAACAAAGACAGCTTTTTTATCACCGTATTCGTCTACCCCGAACACAGTAACATACGAATGTTTGCCATTATATGTGTAGGACTCCGAGACAATTGCGAGGGCTTTGGCATCGAGTGCCAACTGTTCAGCCTTCTCTTCAATTGAACGGAACGGAGCCTCGGCTTTCCAGAGTACTAAAATGCTAATGACAAGTGACAATGAAACAATAAAGACAGAAATGAAAATTAACCAGTTTTTCATCTATTCACCTTATGTTTCCTATTGAGCTGTTTTGACATAACACATAGCTGAAGCTTGTGTATGTCTATCACTGTATAACCATTCATTTTGCTTTCCATTTTGTCAACCTGCTTTCTTTCCTCATACCACAACATTATACAACAATTTTGTACTGTCGTGTTTCCTAATTTCATATATTGTACGTTGCTAGAATAACGTTTTCAAATGATTGGTATAGCAAATTTAATTCCATTGAAAAATTCCTATTCAACCAAGTAAATAGGAATGCGTAAATTTATGATAGTTCGCACAGAACATAGCTGGCACGGCCATTATCTTTCGCTTCGTACAAACAGCTATCTGCTCGCTCAAATAACTCTTTATACTGATAATTTTGCTGATTGTTGACACAAGCACCCATACTCACCTTTAACGGATAGCTTTGATGCTCTTGTTCTAGCTTTAAAGTGAGTAAATAAGCATGCGTGTTGTTGACAAGTGTTTTGATATAGTCCTTTTGTTGATGCTTGATACAAAGGATAAATTCATCTCCGCCATACCGAATAATTTTCACATCTTCCTTATGTAAAAAGTTCTTCAAGCCCTTGGCTAAAAGCTGTAAAGCCATATCCCCAAACAGATGACCATGCATATCATTAAACAATTTAAAATGATCAATATCTAGTACCGTAATACACACATATGATTGCGTCATTTCGGCTATGTTTAACCATTCATGTAGCTCATGATCCAAAAAATGACGATTTAACACGCCCGTTAATGGATCATAATGGGCTTTTTTCTCAAGCTTCTCCTTTTGACGCTTAAATTCCAAATTCATGACTTGCTGTAGTAAATTCGCAACACTCATTTTTTCTGTAAGATCAATATATTCACGCTGTACATCAAAAATTTCATCCCGCCAATTCAATTGATACAATACATCTAACAGTAAACGCATGACTTTTTTCGTTGTCGGTTTATCCCCGTAGGATTTAGCAAGCTCTACAGCCTTTTTATAATAGGGGACGGCTTCTTCAAGCTTTTGCTGCTTTTCATATAAAAAGCCATAGCCAAACAACGCAGCTACTTTTTCGCGTTTATGCTGATGAATAATGTCAGAGGATAACGTATTGTCCAGCAAGGCCTTCCCCGTTTTAAAATCCCCTTCTAAAATATAAACATCTGCTAAATTATTATTAATACGAATATCATGTAATTTTGCAAGATCGGGCATTGTCTTAGATAAGGACTGATTATATGTTCTAGCTAAAAGCCCTGCTTGAAGTGCTTCCTTCGTACAGCCCTTCTCCACCTCTAAATAACATAAATTATTATGACACCGAACAAGCATGATGGCGTCCTGCAACTCTTGTGCATAGGCGATCGATTTCTTCGTCATCTCTACTGTTTTTTCACGTATGCCTACCAAGTCATAGATTAAAGACATGATTAAATGATAATGCATTAAATCTTTGCTAGAACCATATTTTTGACAAATCGCCTCATAATCATGCATAAGACTGACCATGCTTAATGTGTCACCTAAAGAATGGTGAACTAGTATTTTTTGATAGTACAAATCCAATACATATGCATAATTTTTGCTCTCTAATGCGACTAAAAGACCTTGATCCGCTAGTTTTAGTGCTTCCGTTAAAAACCCCTTCGTGCGCATTTCCATAATCGTTTTATTTAACTCTTCTAATGTTAATTTCACCGTTTCACCACTTCTCCAAGCCCTATACACTTTGTGCTTTCTCAATTATAAGGTATATTTATTCACTCCGTCCGCCCTTTTCATTAGATAACCAACTATTTCCTGCATTTCAAAATCTCTTACTAGGTCCAACCATCTTTTTCTTGCGCTACACCTTCAAAATGAATCATCGCTTTCCATTCATAGTTGTCGTTAAATTTTTATGCCTTCACACACTTTTCTCCATCATTGTCCCCGTTACCTATTGTTTTTACCCATATGATGAAATAATTAGCCATTTTAAGTATTGAAAAAGGACGTGATGTTGTGAGTATGCAAATTAACCCTTCTGATCCAGCAACTATTCCAAAATTTGTAGATGAACTTCCAAAACCAATGACAGCTAAACCCAAATATAGTAGAGGGCAACAAAAAAATGATTATTACGAATTAGTCATGATGGAAGGCGAGCACCGTTTTCATAAGCATTTCCCCAAAACATACATTTGGGGCTATAACGGGCTTTATCCAGGACCGACCATTGAAGCTACTAAAGACAAAACCATTTATGTGAAATATAAAAATCAGCTACCCTTACAGCACTTTTTGCCCGTAGATTTTACACTTCATGCCGCCAACGATTCTCAAGAGGTAAGAACCGTCACTCACTTACATGGCGCCAATGTGGATTGGGAGAGTGATGGTCATCCAGAAGCATGGTACACAAGAGACTATCGGCATACTGGGCCAAAATTTAATAAGGAAATACATGAATATACAAATCATCAGCCTGGCACTACCATGTGGTATCATGACCATGCAATGGCCTTAACACGTTTAAATGTCTATGCAGGATTAGCAGGCTTTTATTTACTGAGAGATGCACTTGAGGAACGCGCTAATTTACCATGTGGAGACTACGAATATCCGGTTTTAATACAAGATAAATCCTTTAATGAGGATGGTTCGTTGTTTTATCCTGATGAACCACCATTCCCAGTCCCCGTTCACCCCTCCATTACACCTGGTTTTGTTGGTAATACAATCGTAGTGAACGGAAAATTATGGCCTTACTTAGATGTAGAGCCACGTAAATATAGATTTCGTTTTCTTAATGGTTCCAATCGGAGGGGCTATGTTATCAGCCTGTCAAATGGTCAGCCAATGTTTCAAATTGGTACAGATGGCGGCTTCTTATCCGCCCCCCAACTGATCCAATCTGTCGAGTTGTTGCCAGCAGAACGTACAGATGTGATTATCGATTTTTCAAACTGCGCGGGACAGGAAATCACCTTAATCAATGCGGATACAGATTTCAGTAATGAACACACAAATGTCATTATGCAGTTTAGAGTCACAGTACCTTTAAAATGTGAAGATACAAGTGATATTCCTGAAAGGCTAGCCGTTACGATGGATCTCCATACACACCATGCACATATTGAAAGACAACTGCCCTTGACAGCTACAACTGATGAATTTGGACGCCCTATGTTATTATTAAATGACCGTATGTACCATGACCCAGCAACAGAAAAACCATCTTTAGATAGTGTGGAAATATGGAATTTTATTAATGCTACACCTTTTCTTCACCCTATTCACTTACATCTCATTCAATTTAAAATTTTGGAGCGAAGACCTTTTAATCTGGAACTTTATCAAAATGAAGGCATTATAGAATTCACAGGGCCACCTGAGGAGCCACGTGACTATGAGCGAGGCTGGAAGGATACCGTGAAAGCTGATGCAGGTAAGGTAACGAAAATTATTATGCATTGGAAAGATCATATTGGTCATTATATGTGGCATTGTCACTTCCTTGAGCACGAGGACCATGATATGATGCGGCCAATCCTCGTCATGAAAGACGTCCATGCAGTCCAGCAGCCACATGCTGCCATCGAACATCCAGCACAACATCAAGAAGCGACTGCTACAACAAATCCTACTGAAACTACCAGTACTACACATCATAACGAGTCTCCAGCACCGCTATTAAACGCCATAGCACAGGAGGAAGAGAGTGCGGCTCCTACGAGTGAAAAGGAATCGCTGGCTGTCCATGTAGGCAATAATGCACAGTTTAGGCCACCACTTCTCTTCCCATTCTTGCCTACGCAGGCTCCTACTAACAGGCAGAGGCGTCATAGAGCGAGAAGATTTTAAGCTTTACAAAGAAAACTACCATTAAAAAGGTGGTTTTCTTTGTTATAACAAATCATTTAGTCTCAAATCGCCATACTCTGTTCGTTATGAACGCTAACAATAGTACACATACAGCTATCATGAGAACAGGTATATAAATCCTACCTTGAAAGACCTCGAACAACATACCATACCCTATTTGCCCAAGTGGAGCCATACATTGTGATACTGCCATCATAATTGCCATGACCTTCCCTAATTTATCATTTGGTGTTTGCTTTTGGACAAGGGTCATCACGTAAATGGAAATGATCGTCATCATCATCGCAATCACAACGGCACACCCAATAAAGATGCCGTATGAAGGATAATAGCCTACTAGTAACATTCGAGGCAACACAGCCATCGCCATAGGAATGACTAATAATGCCGACAGCAACACCCAAATGTAGAGGTTGTGAATACGAAGCTTTTGTGCAAAATAGCCCATCGTTAATGCTCCTAAAATGGTTGCCAAATCAATGATACCCATACCTATTCCATATAATGCATCACTACTTTCCATTGTGACGCGAAGGATAATCGGCACGCCCACAACAAAAAGGGGTGTCAATAATAAATTCAATAAAGCAGCTAGTAGCGTGCATTTTAAAATAAATGTTTGCTTCACGACATAGGTAAAGCCTTCTTTCATATCCTTCATTAATATTTGCACCAAATGCCCATCGTAGTCTCGCTTTATAAAGGGAATCGTCATAAACATTTCTACAATAGCTGTAAAGAAGAATAAAAAACCACTTACAATGACCAGCATTTTTAGGCCGAGCACACCATATAAAATTCCCCCTAGTACAGGTGCAGTCACACCTGCCAAAGCCTGCACTCCGTTGACAATGCCATTGGCTTGTTCTAGTTTCTGTTCACTAACCAATATAGGGATACTAGCCATTACGGCTGGTGTATACATTGCACTGACAAGTGATAACAGCACCATAACAAACCCTATCGATAACACGGAATGATTGTCTGTCAGTAACACGAAAAAGAAAATAAAGACAATAGCACTACTGATAAAATCAAATAGGACCATTAAATTACGTCGATTGAATCGATCTGCTATAGCACCACCAAATGGCGTAAGTAAAATAGGTAGGCATGAAATAGCAAAAAGCAAAGCGAAAAGATCTGCGCGTCCTGTCATATCTAACACAAAAAGTGACAAAGCAAATCTTAAAAGTGCAGAGCCCAAAATAGAAATAATTTGCCCAACTACCATTATAAAAAAATCTTTCGAATAGCCCTTTTCTGTTATTGTTATTTCCATTTAATGACCACCTCTTCAATTTATTAGACCGACTGTCGGTCATTATTTGTGTAAAAAAAGTGTAGGCACAAGTGAAACTTTACACGCTTCATATCTTGCCCTACATAAATTAGACTGACTGTCGGTTTATAAATAGTATATGTAATCTCACCAAAAAAAGGAACTTTATTTGGCAATTTAACTTCTTAACCGTTTGCTTCAAGCCTTGAAATATTCTTTAATTTGTTTAATAAATGCTGTTGTTGCTTGGCTGACATAGCGATCTACTCGGTAAATGATAGACAAGCTACGGCTAGGTGCTCCATCTGAAATACGTATACTACACAAAGTAGGATCATTTATTTGTTGGATTAGATGGTATGGTTGCACTGTCGCACCAATATTGGCACGGACAAGATTCATAATCGACGTGACAGAGCTTGTTTCAAGAATAGAATGAAGCTGAAAACCATGTTTTTTTACAGCCTCCTCTACAATCTCTCTGCCAAAGAAGCCTTCTGGATACATCACCATAGGCAGGCCTTTCAATTCAGCAATGGTGATAGCGGTTTGATTCGCCAATGGGTGCTCCTGTGAAACGGTCAGCACATACTCCTCTCTACGTAAAGGAATGATTACCAAACGATCATCTGGCTCCACATTCGTCCCAATGCCAATATCCACTTCATTTTCAAGAACCTGCCGCATAATATCAATAGAAGCCAGTATCCTCAGTTTTACTTTCGGAAATTTTTGATGAAAGTCAATGACAAGCTGTGTAATCCGATAATCTAAATCAGATGGCATAATGCCAACACTTATTTGTCCTCTTTGCAGCTCCTGTAAATCATTGATAGCATCTTTAACATTTTGTAATGTTGTGAGCATTTCCGTAGCATAGCTAAATAATAGAGAGCCAGCCTCTGTTACAACAATCTTTTTTCCAATCCGATCAAACAATGGCATACCTAACTCGTCCTCAAGCACGCGTATTTGCTGACTTAATGTTGGCTGAGAAATGCCAAGTTTCTCAGCAGCTTTTGTAAAATGTAACTCCTCACAGACTGCCATAAAATAGTGTAAATGACGTATTTCCACACCGATCACACCCAATCATAGTTTTTATCTATTATTGTAATAGTAATAATAGTATTGTTCAATCATCTTGGTTAGTATAGACTTCAATTTGAACTTACTATGAATTGTATCGGAGTTGAAATAACATGAATGCAAAGCAAACAATTATACCCATTATCGCTATTATTTTAGCTTCATTTAATTTACGTCCTGTGATTACTTCGGTCTCACCTTTGTTAGGCACCATCCGCGAATCTTTACATATGAGTGCAGCTACTGCAAGTTTATTAACATCTTTAGCTGTGCTATGTATGGGCTTGTTTGCTCCTTTTGCGATACAACTAGCCAATCGTTGGAGCATTGAGAGAGCCATTGCTTACTCCCTTATTCTTATTGGACTTGCAACAGCTGCAAGATTTTTTGCTTATTCTGCCTGGGTGATGCTAGTTACGGCTTTTTTATCAGGCATTGGTATTGCTATAGCGGGTCCTTTATTATCGGGCTATATTAAGGAGAAGTTTTCGAATCCGTCTCGTGTAATCGGTCTTTACTCGTTAGCACTTGTTGTAGGTGCTGGACTTGGTTCAGGGCTTTCCATCCCATTGAGCAATCTCTTTCATTCATGGCAAGCTTCTGCCGCTTCATGGGCTATACTTGCCCTGATTGCTTTAGTCTTTTGGTGGAAACCAGGCGAACAAAAATCAGACGCTGCTAAACCATCTAGTACTGGTATAAATGTGAAGCACATGCTAACGAATCAAAAAGCTTGGCTTTTAACAGGCTTTTTTGGTTTAATGGCCTTCATGTTTTATACCATAATGGCTTGGTTACCACCAATCGCTGAAAATATGGGCTACAGCAAACACGATGCTGGCATGATGCTGACACTATTAACCGTCGCCCAAATGCCTGCCACGTTTTTAGTGCCTATCTTAAATAATCGTTTTCAGCATCGAGCTGTATGGCTAATCAGCAGTTCATCATTAGAATTAATTGGGTTATTGATGCTACTGTTTTCTTATAATCCTTGGTTAAGTAGTATGTTGATTGGCATTGGTGCAGGTGGGCTATTCTCATTAGGATTAACATTACCTATCGATGAGGCCAAGGATATGAGCGAGGCAAGCTTCCTGGCAGCCATGACACAATCAGTTGGTTTCGTATTCGCTGCCCTGGGTCCATTTTTTGTTGGTCTAGTACGAGACTTCACAGGCAATTTTTCAGTTGCGATTATTGGCATGATTATCATCGTTCTAGCTATGGTCCTGATTCAACTAAAAATTGGCAATCAGAATCAACCTCATATCCATATGAAAAAGACGACTTCCTAGCAAGGTAGGTCGTCTTTTTATTTTTGAATCGTTTGTTGGCCTTCATTAAATGGGTACCCTTGCAATTCATATTGCATCTACATAAATATGAATATTAGCAAAACCGCCAAGGAAATGTTGATTTATCGTATCGAATAGATCAAAGAAATTTTATAAACTGATTTAAAAAGCTATGAGGAACTTTTACAAATTCAACTAAAGCTTAGAACCTATCGCTTGCTTGGGAAGTCTTGCTACCATGATGAATTCGCAGACTAATAGCAAAAGATGATGGTGACATCACCTTTTTTAATGACGATTCATTTCATATTCAGTTCATAATCGCATGCTATAGTAAAGCCATAGAAACGAAAAACATTGTTTTCGAACAATGAAGGAGGCTTATTTCTTTGCAAGAGACATCAAAAGATACGACAAAACAAAAAGATTGGCGACGCTTTATACAATTAATAAAACGGGCTGAGCCGCCGATTTGGCTACTCGTCATCGCTTTAGTGATGAGTTTAGCGACAACAGGTGTAGGTTTTATTGTTCCATTATTTACAAAACAATTAGTGGACGGCTTTTCTTTAGAATCACTTAATTATTGGCAAATCATTGTGCTAGGCATTGCCTTTATCGCACAAGCTGTTGCGAGTGGCTTATCCATTTACTATTTAAATCGAGTTGGTCACCATGTTGTAGCAAAATTACGCGATCAGTTATGGAGAAAACTACTACATTTACCAATCCCCTATTATGATGAACATGATACAGGGGAAACCTTGAGCCGAGTTACAAATGACACAGCTGTTGTGAAAGAGCTGATTACAGAGCATTTAGCAAACTGTTTATCTGGTGTTATTTCGATTATTGGTTCGATCATCATTCTGTTATTTTTAGATTGGAAAATGACGTTAGTGATGCTGATTGCTGTACCACTGGCAATGGTCATTTTAATGTTGCTTGGTCGACGCATGTTTGTCATTTCAAAAGGTATGCAAGATGAGACAGCGAAATTTACGTCTGTATTGAATCAAGTTTTACCCGAAACACGTCTAGTCAAGGCTTCCAATGCTGAACAAATTGAATATGCGCGTGGAAAAAAAGGTATTTCTAATCTCTTTACATTTGGCTTAAAAGAAGCAAAAATCCATGCATTGATTTCACCGCTTATTTCATTTGTGCTGATGTCTGTGCTTGTAGCTATTATTGGCTATGGCGGTGTCCGTGTTTCCTCTGGGGAGCTGACGGCTGGCGATATGGTGGCATTTATTTTATATTTAATCCAAATCATTATGCCAATGACGCAATTGACAATGTTCTTTACTCAACTGCAAAAAGCAATGGGTGCAACAGAACGTATTAGTGCATTGCTTGAACATGAAGAGGAACATATTGAAGAAGGCTTAACAGTTGAAAAAGTAAATCAACCCATTTATGTTAAAAATGTCGATTTCTCTTATGGGGAAGAACCTATTTTATCTGATATAAACTTCACGATTGAACCAGGCAAAGTAACAGCCATCGTCGGGCCAAGTGGTGGTGGTAAAACAACCACATTTTCACTGTTAGAAAGATATTATCAGCCGACGAGCGGTAGTATTACGCTAGGAGATATACCAATAGAAACATTCTCACTCCATTCTTGGCGCAGTCAAATTGGCTATGTGGCGCAGGAAAGTGCCCTATTATCAGGAACGATTCGAGAAAATATTTGCTATGGTATTGAGCGAGATGTGCAAGATGATGAGCTAGAAAAGGTAGCCAAAATGGCCTATGCCGATCAATTTATTAACGAGCTGCCAGATAAGTTTGATACAGAAGTTGGAGAACGAGGCATTAAGCTTTCAGGAGGACAGCGTCAACGTATCTCTATTGCAAGAGCGCTTTTACGTAATCCACAAATATTAATGTTAGATGAAGCAACATCGAGTTTAGATAGTAAGTCAGAAATTTATGTACAAAAAGCATTAGACAACTTAATGGAAGGTCGCACAACATTGGTTATTGCGCACCGTCTATCAACAGTAGTAGATGCCGATCAAATACTATTTATTGAGAAAGGGCATATTACAGGATGTGGTACACACGAAACGCTCTTTGAAACACATGCTATGTACCGTGAGTTTGCGATGCAACAATTACGTATTAAAGAGGATGAATAAAGGGGTTTGTTGAGATGACAAAACTATTAGTGGTGGATGATGATGCACATATTCGAGAATTAGTAAAAGTCTTTCTACAAAATGAAGGCTTAGAGGTGATTGAGGCTATGGACGGTGTGGATGCACTGTCCCAATTAGCCACTGAAAAAGTGGATATGGTCATAATGGATATTATGATGCCCAATATGGATGGCTGGGCATTATGTGAGGAAATACGTTCATTTGATACAGACCTCCCTATCCTGATGCTGACAGCGAAGGGCGAAACTTCTCAAAAGGTCAAAGGCTTTCATTTAGGGACAGATGATTATCTCGTGAAACCATTCGAGCCAGCCGAGCTAATCGTGCGTGTAAAATCGATTTTAAAAAGATATCGCATTTCTCTCTCTCAGGTTGTCGAAGCAGGTAACGTCAAACTCAATCGCCATACACATGAAGTAGATATGAATGGACAGACTATTCTACTTCGCTTAAAGGAGTTCGAGCTTTTATTTACCCTAGCCAGCTATGTTGGTAAAACCTTTTCAAGAGAACAATTAATTGAAGAAATATGGGGCTATGACTATGAGGGAGATGAGCGAACAGTCGATGTTCATATTAAAAGAATACGCGAGCGTTTCCCACAAGAGCTGAGTGGCTTTGTCATTCGCACTATTCGTGGTCTTGGCTATCGTTTGGAATTAATGTCATGAGAAAACGAAGATTCCTTGTAAGATTGGCAATGGTCTTTTGCCTGTTCCTTATTGCCAATACTGTATTTGCTTTTATTGCCTATCACGCAACCACTTGGCTGTATGCTCGATTGGGGACAGAGCCCCATGGTTTCTGGCTACAATTAGGCACGGTAATTGGTGTATTTGTACTCTTTGCCTGTTCTGCAGCAATTATCTTTTTAATTGGACTGAACCGACAACGTAACTACTGGGATAAAATCGTTGATGCATTAAGTCGCATGGCAAAAGGTGATTTTGATGTCCAGTTAGACTTGAAAGCAGATGAAAAAGACCAATTTGGGCAATTAATCCATGGCATCAATCATATGGCCGTTGAATTAGGTGAACTTGAAAGAATGCGTCAAGAGTTCATTTCAAACGTCTCTCATGAAATTCAGTCACCTTTAACGTCTATTAATGGCTTTGCGAAGGCACTTAAAAATATTAATTTGCCCGAAGAAAAGCGTCAGCATTATTTAGACATTATTGAATTGGAAAGTAATCGTTTATCAAAAATCAGCGATAACTTACTCAAACTAACATCCTTAGAATCACATCACCATCCCTTTGAACCTAAAAATTATCGGCTTGATAAACAATTACGCACTGTTGTCCTAGCTCTTGAACCGAATTGGCTAGCCAAACAGCTTGACTTTGACCTCCATCTTGACAATATAAGCATCACAGCAGATGAGGATTTAATGAATCAAGTCTGGATGAATTTGCTAACGAATAGCATTAAATTTACACCTGCTAAAGGGACCATCACATTGTCTATGAAGAAGCAATTAGATTCGATCACTGTCATTATTCAAGATTCTGGCATTGGTCTAACAGAAGAACAACAAATGCATATTTTTGAAAGGTTTTATAAGGCTGATCAATCACGAACATCGGCTAATGGTGGCAGTGGCTTAGGATTAGCCATTGTCAAAAAAATTATTGATATGCACCATGGAACTATTGCTGTGGAGAGCAAGCTCGCTGAATTTACAAGCTTTTTGGTTACAGTGCCCATCGATAGTACATCAGCTCGTGCAAACGACTAAAAGCGGTCTGCACGAGTTATTTTTAACTAGTAAGCAACTTTTCTAAAATAGTGATATACTTTATCCAATTTTTGCTGCTGTTTCCCCTTTTTACTTTCCATATTTCCAAACTCAAAAAACTTTACTTTTTTCATCCCAACAAACTTAAACAATGCTCTCTTCATTAAAATTTTATGCGCATTATTCAACCATAAAAACGGATAATTGGTTGGTCCCTTCATCGTCGACACACAGACAACCGACTTCCCTTTTAAAAGTCCCTCTGGAAATAACCCCTTTGTATCCCGATAAGCAAAGTTAGCTGCAAACAATTGATCAATATAACCTAACAACATTGCTGGCGGTCTTCCCCACCAAATCGGATAAACAAATACAAGCTGATCCGCCCAGGAAAGCTGTTGTCGATATTTTTCCAATTTCGGATCCTGATACATATCACGACGTCGTTTATGCTCATGGAAAATTAAACGTGGATCAAATTCCTCTTCATATAAATCTAGTATCTGTATTTCTTCGATGGCAGGATTCTCTTGACAACCCTTTAATACTTCCTGTAAAAAAGCATAATTTAAACTTTTATGATTTGGATATGTATAAATAATTAACGTTTTCATCATGTGCCCTCCAATTACTTATCATTTGATAACAAAATAATAAACCATCCCTTTTTAGTTGTCAAATGATAATTGTTTTAGGACAAGTTATTTGTTATCTTGTCAGTAGAGGTGATCCCATTGAATAAAAGCACTTTATTTCATCAGTTTGTATCATTCACAGCCACAATCCATCAAGTGACACATGATCTCACACAAAATGTAACCACAGCTAATATCACACCGCTTCACTATAAAATTCTTGAATATATTAAAGTAAGCCAACCTGTCACACCAACCGAAATCAGTGAATGTCAGCACATGTCCTTACCGAATACAAGCCGTGAATTACGAAAACTACAAGAACGCCAATTAATTGAAAAATTTAGCGACACGGAGGATCGAAGAAAGCAATATGTACGCCTGTCACCCGAAGGTGAAAAAATGATGGCAGAGGCATTCGCCTGTATTGAGGAACGCTTTTTAGCGCTTATTCAGCATGCCACATCGGATGATTTAAAGGACATCCAGCATGCCCTAACCATCCTTGAGCAAAAGGTCTTTCAACAAAAAGACTAAGCCTCGATTGTGTGTTAGCGGCTTGAATCACTCTTTCTGAGGTTAGAGTCGCTCTTAACGTTGATTTAAGCGCTCTCTTGGCTCATACTGCCCATTCTTTGACTCAAAGCGCTCACCCTGGACTCAACACCGCTCATCCCTTTACTCGAGGCGCTCTCTTTTGGCTCAATTCCACTCATATCTTTGCTCGAAGTGCTCTCTTTTGCTTCAAAATCGTTCTTTCCTTTGCCCGAAGCGCTCGCAACAGCCCAAACCTCTGCAAAAAACGATGTTTTTTAGCTATTTCCTTAATCAAAGCAATCCCTTAACTAAAAATTGATTATTGATGATTTACCTTAAATCTTTAAAAATCTCCTTAAAAAGAACATCCTTGCACACTGCACAGAGTCGTAACCCATTTGCTTTTTCTTTAATAGAATAAATGTGAGTAAAAGGAGGAGTTTCCAGTGGAAGTAGTCGTGTTTGATCGGAAGTGGATTGAGGAACATTTGGAGACATTGCCGTTGTGGCAACAGTCAGCCTATACTGACTTTGCTGCCACAATTGCCGATGAAGGGAATACGTTTCCTTGTGTACCAGCCAGAATGGGGTTTTTATCGAACCATTTACGCTATAGCTTTATAGGGGATCCACGGGAGGAGCAATCGATTCAGATGTTAGCTGAATGCTTAAAGGAATATGGGAACACAGCAAGATCTTTTGGAAAATATACAACGCTCACGGTGTTCTTTCATACCCCTCATGATATGCTTGATAGCTATAAGGTGGCGGATTACCAGCAATTATTTTGGTCCATTTTAAACAATTTAACCAATATGGATGAGTTGGATTGGCCTGAGGCAATACCGACAAATCCAGACCATCATGAATGGGAGTTTTGCTTTAATGGAGAACCCTATTTTATTTCTTGTGCAACACCAGCTCATCAATTGCGGAAGAGTCGTCACTTTTCTACTTTGCTAATGGCTATTCAGCCACGTTGGATATTTGACGATATAAACGACGCTACTGCATTTGGACGAAAAATCAAAAAACTTATCCGCCAGCGCATCGCAGAATATGACGAGATTCCAGGGCATCCAGATTTAAAATGGTATGGTCAAGAGGATAGCTATGAATGGAAGCAATATTTTTTAAGTGATGACAATCATAGTCCATCCGAATGCCCTTTTTTACGGATGTCACAGGAAAATAGGACATTACGCAATGTTTTTTTGCCTTTTCACAACGATCCAGGTCGCCACACCGATTAGGACAATAAAGAGCAGGCTCACGCAAAAACCGAGTCTGCTCGTTTTTTCGCCTAAAGTACCAGACACGGTTACAGCAATAAGCAACATGCCAAGACTGTTCTTAATTTGCTCCCACCTCGATAGCTCCATTAGCTTTCTATATGTTATTAAAATAAAGAGCCAATTATAGATCAACATTAAACCTGCTGCCGTTATCAAATATTCAAAGATTTTTTCGGGCATCAAAAAACCAATGACAATCGTAATTACTAAGCCACTTGTTAAAAATAAAAAGGCAGGAAAAGGAATTTTCATCTTCCCCTTTTTTGCTAAGATGGCAGGCGCATCATGATCCTCGGCAAGTGTAGTGAGAATGGTTATAACCGCGTAAAGCGAAGCAACCATGGTTGAAAAACCAGCAATGATTAAAACACCGTTAAAAATATCTGCCACAAAAGGGATATGATAACCTTGAAGCGCTGTAATAAAAGGACTTTCATCTATCGAAAAGTCTTTCCAGGAAACAAGTGCCAACGCAAGCGCAATAGCCATGATAAAAATAATAGTAATGACAATGAGCATAATTCTCCCTGCTTTTGGCGCCTCTTTTGGATTTTTTAAATCGATGACCATTAAACCCATCACCTCAATTCCACCATAGGCATAAAATGCATAGAGCAGGCCAAGCCAAATTCCTTTGATTCCTTGTGAGAAAAATCCTTCATAATTTGACTGTAATGATTCGATTGGAGCTGATTGTGTAGCTCTTATGATGATGATGATCGCTACGATAATAAACATGACAATCGCAGCGGCTTTTAATGCCCCGAAAATATTTTGAAAGTTTTCAAAGCCCTTCATGCCAGTAAGAATGACGACTAAGCCAAGGACAGCATAAATCGATGCAGCAACCCAGAGTGGCAACGCTGGGAACCAAAACTTCGTAAATATACCGAGTGCCATCAGCTGGCTACCCATGATTAATAGCTCGGAAATTAAGTACACCCAGCCATTACTAAATCCTGCCCATCGCCCAAAAGCCTGCTTGGCATAAGTACGGAAGGAGCCTTTATCAGGGTTTTCCACAGACATTTTGACAAGTGCCTCATACACAATATACGTACATATAGCTGCTAACAAAAAAGGAATGAGCACAGCCGTTCCACTTTTATGGATGGCCATACTTGTCCCAAGAAAAAAGCCTGTTCCCAGTGTACAACCGATACCGAGAAGCGAAAGTTGCCACCAAGACAACCTTCCTTTATTTGAAGTAGAAGTCATGTTTATCAGTCCTTCGTTACGTTCTTACCAATGGCAATGTCATACAACGAATGCCACCGCCACCCTTTTCAAGCTCTGTGACGTCGACTTCAAGCACGTTCTTTTTCTTTAGAAGTGGATGCGCCAAGAATTGCTGTTTCGTCGCCTGCTTGCTAATCAATAGTGTTTCTGGATTAAGGTTGATGAAATTAATATCTGGTATTGTCTTATAGGTGTCACGCCAGTAAACATCAAAACCATGACGCTTTAAAAATGGCTCAATCATGTCGAAACGGCTGCTTTGTGCTGTCAATACCTGTACAGGAAAAAGGCGCACAAAGCTTTTAGCGATGACCAAATTAACGTTCACAACATTACAATTCATATCTAAATGCAGTGTGTCATTACTTTTCGGTAAATCAATAACGGCAATTTCCGAAAATCCCTCTTGAAAAATGCTTTCTTTTATCTTGTCGATGGCCTCTAATGTCGTTCTCATTCCGAGATTAATGAGCACAGCATCCTTGTTTAAAATCAACAGATCACCACACTCAAATGAATGAAGTGCTTGCGACTGTGCCGTAAATTGTTGAGGAAACCATTTCTCTAAAAGGGCATGGGCTAGAGGATATTCTGGTCTCCTTAATGAGCTCCCAGCCCTTCCAGGTAAAAGTCGATTACCAATGACACAGGCGAGATCACGCACAAAATAACGATTTATAAGCTGTTCACTTAACAATTGCTGCTCATGGGCTAGCTCATTTGCATAATCTAGAACCTTTACTCCAGCGTTTTCTAAAATAGTTTTGAGTGCTAGGAAATTGTCCATCGCCTTATTATGGTTGACTGTATCACTCCATCCAACCTGCTCCGCTATTGTGCTATCTGTTACATCTACTATCGAAGGTGCACAAAGCATCACAACCTTCAGTTCGTCATATTCAGACCAACAATTTACTTGAAATGAATCCATCCAGTACTCTCCCCTTCTTATTCAATCTCTGTTAGCGTTACCATTGACATTTAGATTATACAAACACAATAAATAAGAAGGATTTTCTAAATAAATATAGAGGGCATCAACCAATCTTTTTTACTTAGTTCCGTTATCATCATGTTAAATAGTGAAAACGTAGTGTTATGGCAAGAGAGATATAATGGTGGTTGGGGCTTCCAGGTGACTTGATGGAATTAGTGGATAGCTTAACAAAGGAGAGAGACCAGAAGAAACAGGACTAGCCAGCACAGATTTACAGTTAATCTTAATTTTTTCTGGACCTGATTACTATCTAATGGCGATGAACTTTACTCTGTAACTGCCGTTTAGTTTACAAGAATACTACAGATGATTTAGTCATTAATTACCGTGAATCAGAGACAATGTGGTATTTTTTCATTATTGGATTTACCAGATGATTTAACATACACAAATAATAAGTTAGAGAGAACACATTGTTCCCTCTTATTGTCATGTGAAATATTCTAATTTTGCTTGAGGGAAGAATTTTTGCATATAGCCATACAAGTGTTCCTTTATATCTTCCTCTTCTTCTTTTTGATAAATATATTTACCAATCCCATATTTCCCCCATTTATACCTTCTCACTGTTTCGTCAAGTTCTAGCTTCGTCATGGGATAATTTTTTTCAATTACGCGTTTGGCAGGCTTTGTAAAACGATGTTGAATAAACTCAAATGTGATGTCGTCACGTACATCCTTTGGCAATTCCGCATCCAAACGCTCAAACATCTCATAGTAGCCCTCCTGCCAGCCCTCATGAAGATAGATTGGGGCAACAATAAATCCAAGCGGATATCCAGCCCTTGCCACTTTCCCCGCAGCCTCTATACGCTTCACTAATGGTGATGTTCCTGGCTCAAAATGTTTAATGACATAATCGGCATTGACGCTAAAGCGGAACCTCGTTTTACCATTATGTTTGGCATCCAATAGGTGATCCACATGATGGAACTTCGTCACAAATCGTAATTGGCCTAACTCACTTTGTCCAAAATGTTCAATAGCGCGCTTCAACGTATGTGTTAAATGATCAATCCCTACAATATCTGAAGTACAGGATGCCTCAAAGCGTGTGATATCAGGAGCTCGTTCTGCCATATAAAGATCTGCTTGCTCTAAAATTTCATCAACATTCACATACGTACGAATATAAGGTTTGCTGCCCATTGTTGTTTGTAAATAACAATAATGACAATGCCCCATGCAGCCTGTTGCAAACGGAATCGCATACTCTGCTGAGGGCTTAGATGTATCAAACTTTAACGTTTTTCGAATACCTACTACTAATGTCGATTTCGCTACTCGATACTTTTGAAAATCATTGTCGCCAGGAAGATTTCTTACTTGATTGTGCGAAGTCGTATAGCGAATTTCAATCCCCTTTTGTTCAAATTTTTCTTTTAGCTCCTGACCTAATGGATACTGGAGCGCATCAGGCTCAAAATAGACAAGCTGAGGGATAAACGGTTTGATCATAGTAGCCCTCCCTCAATGAAAATACTGATGATAGGCTTGCTCAGCCGCCATCTCGCTTGAAAAAATTAACATATCATTTGAAATTGGATAATATGTTTCAAATAAAAATAGAGCCAGCTCCTCTGGTTGCTCTGGATGATAAACTACTGCGGCTTCCTGTATATTCGCTACATCCTGAATATGAGGATTCCGATAAAAAATATAAACGATATCACCGACATTATATGGTTGTTGCATTTCTTCACCTTCCTCTTTCTTTCCGTTAGTGTGGTGAAATGGTTAGAGAAATATGTCATAAAAAAATTTTTTAAGTACTATACATAATTTTATGTGACCATAACTTCAAATCTGAGAAAATAATATAATACAGAATTTTTTAACTATTTGGTACAATCAAGAAAAGGAGGAAGATATATGATTAAACAATCCATTATTGAAAATGTACTTGAAGCCGCGCTAGCAACTGGTGGGGATTTTTCTGAAATTTTTATTGAAGATAAATATGTAAATGACTTTGTCTTACAAAGTGGCAAGATTGAACAAAGTATTTCTGGGCGTGATTTTGGAATCGGCATCCGTATTTTTTCAGGACTTCAAAGCATCTATACTTACACCAATGATTTTTCTGAGGAAGGTTTACTAGCAGCAGCAGAACGTGCAGCCCTAGCCATCAAAGGTGGTGGATCGGGTACCATTCACCCTCTTCACAAAGAAATCATCACGCCTATTCATCAAATTCTCCACATGCCTCATACAGTGGAGCACACAAGAAAAACAGCGGTCATGCGACAAGCAGACGCTATTGCAAGACATTATGATCCTCGGATTCACCAAGTAAAAGTTCGATATCTTGATGAGCAACAAAACGTCCTGATCGCAAATTCAGAGGGTAAATTTGTAGAGGATACGCGAGTTCACAGTAGACTTAGTATGCAAGCGACGGCTACAGAAGGGACTGAAGTACAAACAGGATTCTATGGCCCAGGTGCACATGCAGGCTTTGAATTTATTGAAAAGCTAGACCTTAACCATTATGCAGGAGAAGCTGCACGTATCGCTGTCACAATGCTTCACGCAGATGAATGTCCAAGCGGTAAATTCCCTGTCATTATTGATAATGAATTTGGTGGTGTCATTTTCCATGAGGCTTGTGGACATGGCTTAGAAGCAACTGCTGTTGCCAAAAACAATTCGGTCTTCGCCAATCGTATCGGTGAAAGAGTCGCTCCTGAAATTGTTACATATATCGATGATGGCACACTACCGAACGAGTGGGGCTCTCTAAATATTGATGATGAAGGAGAAAAAACAAGGAAGAATGTTTTAATTGAAAATGGTATTTTAAAGGGCTACTTAATCGATAAATTTAATGCTCGACGCATGAATGCTCAGCCCACAGGCTCTTCTCGTCGACAATCCTATCGATTTAATCCTACATCACGTATGACAAATACGTATATCGCACCAGGCACATCGACACCAGCCGATATTATCTCATCGACAGAGTATGGTATATATGCAAAATATATGGGAGGTGGACAAGTTTCCCCTGCTACTGGCGATTATAATTTTGCGGTAATGGAGGCCTATATCATCAAAGACGGAAAAATTGAACGCCCTGTACGTGGCGCGACACTCATAGGCAATGGCGCAAAAACATTGCAGCTTGTTGATCGAGTAGGTAATAATCTCGCCCATGGAGCAGGTATGTGTGGTTCACTTAGCGGGAGCCTTCCTGTCAATGTAGGTCAGCCAATGATACGCGTAAGTGAAATAACAGTTGGTGGAACGAAGGGGGAATAATTGATGAACATTGCTAAATTTCAAGAAAGACTATTAGACAAGGCGCTAGAAGCCGGCTTTATAGAAGCTGAGGTTTATTATGAACAAAATAAATCTATTGGATGCACGCTCTACAAGGGCGAGATTGATAGCTACGAAACGTCTGAAGACGGAGGTCTAAGTTTACGAGGACTTTACAACGGAAAAGTGGGCTATTCCTATACGGAAAAGTTAGACGATGATTCGATTTCCTTTTTAATCAATAGCGCCAAAGCAAATGCAAACATACTTGATGAGGATGAGGGCATAGCTATTTTTGATGGTAGCTCTGAATACCCATCTTATGAATATTACAATGAAGAATTAGAGACTATCGGAATTCCAGAAAAAATAGAGCTTCTTCGTTCCATCGAAGAAAAGATTCGTGCATACGATTCACGCATCATTGCTCTTGATTATTGTTTACTGCAAGAATATACAACTGAACGTTCATTAGTAAATAGTAAAAATCTTGACTTATCACATAAAGAGAACGGCTTAGTGATTTTCCTCTCCACAGTTGTAAAGGAGGGTGAAGAAATGAAAACAGGCCGTTATTTGAAAATGACACGTGATTTCCATTCTCTTCATGTTGATGATATTGCAAAAGAAGCAGCTGAGGAAGCCCTTGCCAATTTAGGTGAAAAATCGATTCCAGGTGGAAAATATCCAATCGTTTTCCGCTCTGATGCATCAGCCTCTTTATTAGACACTTTTATGCCAATACTATCAGCTGAAAATGCTCAAAAAGATCAATCTCTATTAAAAGGAAAAGTCGGACAAAAAGTGGCATCAGAAGCAGTTACATTGCTGAGTACGCCATTCCATCCTGCCGCATTGTCTGGAGCAAACTTTGATGGTGAAGGTGTTGCAACAAAAGAGCAGGAAATTATTTTAGAGGGTACACTCCAAACACTTTTGCATAACAGGAAAACAGCTAAAAAGGATAACTGTGAAACAACAGGGCATGCCCATAAAGATTCTTACAAAGGAACGTTAACGATTGCGCCCCAAATTTTATATATTTCAACTGGCGAGAAATCTCTTGATGAGTTAATCCACTCGGTTAGTAACGGAGTATTTATTACTGAATTATCTGGGCTTCACTCTGGTACGAATACGGTTACGGGTGATTTTTCAGTCGCTGCAAAAGGGTTTCATATTCAAAATGGAAAAATTGCCTCCCCTGTTAAGCAAATGACAATAGCCGGAAATTTTTTCGAGTTCTTAAATGATATCAAAGAAGCTAGCTCTGAGCTTTACTTCCTGCCAAAAGGCTATGGCTCCTCTTCGCTACTTGTCAAGGAACTTTCAGTGACAGTGGAATAAAAACTAAAAAGTAAACCCTTCTATAGTTCAAGCCATAGTATATGATATTTCTCGGCAATTCTTTTATCTATAGTCACGTCAAACACCTCTGATTCAGTTGACAAAATGAAACTGATGATAGAATCCACAACCTTTAGTGGAAACGACTATGGGCAAAGGAGTTGCTTCCTTTGTTTCGTAAAGACTCTAAGTATAATCCTCGTTATTAACCGATCCTCCTGCACCGAATAGTTGGGCACCTCCCCTCAAAATTCTCAATCTTTGTTACGGTAAGTGAATCAGAAAATAGCATCGATATAGCCTAAAATGGTTAAATTTTCTTTACGAGGTAAAAGGATGAAACTTTTAGCCCTTTGATACGTTAAATTAATTGTCATGCTGCGTCAGTCATATGGCATGAAGAAGGGTGGAATTTATGAAAAAAATATGGACTTTATTTTTCGCAGCAATGCTTATTGTACCGCTATTGCTGCAACCGGCAACCGCACAAGCGGCAAAAGCCATCACAATTACTGTGGACGGGGTTCAATTGAAGACCGATCAACCGCCAGCGATGATTCAAGGGCGTGTTATGCTGCCACTTAGAGCAATCTTTGAGGCATTAGGTGCCAGTGTAAATTGGGATTCAAAGAATCAAACGGTAACAGGGTATAAAGAAGATACAACAGTAGTGCTCAAGATGAAATCGAAGGTAGCTACTATTAATGGCAAGTCAGTTACGCTTGATGTACCAGCACAAATTTTAAGAGGCAGAACAATGGTACCAGTCCGCTTCGTTAGTGAAGCGCTTGGTCAGGATGTTGACTGGAACTCAGTAAATCAGACCGTAACGATTCAATCTGACACTCCAAGCAATCCAAACATTCCAGGCAATATCAGTATTGCTCCTGCGAGCCATGTATCCGTTCGCGATGTTAATGATCAGGGAGATGGACGTGACATGGAGGTTAGCTTTTCCAGATCGTCTACAGAATCATACGTCGATCATTATCGCATTATGGTTGTGAAGGCTTCAAAAAGCTTTAATTTAGCATCTGCCTTGAAAGTCTCCCCTTCTAATTATACAGTGGTAACTACTTCAAGTTCGAACCGTACCATCAATTTATCGCAGAATTCACGAGATGTGGACGGAGACTACATTAGAAATGATCAGCCTTATGTGGTTCGTATACTTGCTGTTGGGAAAGGTTCTTATTCTAGCGTTTTATCGACTTCTTCTCCGAAGATGACCTTAACCAATTTGTCTTCTGTTACAGAGGTAACAAATGTAAAGATTAACGATATTAACGATTTTGGTGATGGACGTGATGTCTCAGTTAGCTTCACTCGTCCGCAGAATGATAACAATATTTCCAATTATCGTGTGTTTATCGTAAAGACCAAGGATGCTAGCAATTTTAGTCTTACTACTGCGAATAATTTATCAAGCAGCTACTATACAACAGTGAATAAATCGGGAAGTAACGGCAGTACGTTGGTAGGAACTTTGTCTTCCTCAGCACGTGATACCTCTGGTGAGTTCATTAGAAATAACGTACCTTATACAGCGGTCGTTCTGTCTGTAAGTAATACGAATTCAGTAGGCAATAAACTGTCGTCTGCCTCATCATCAGTAACACTTAGTCAAAATACAATGTCTACTCCGATTATTACACAAGTGAGTGATGTCAATGACTTTGGGGATGGTCGAGACCTGAGAGTTAGCTTCAATAATGTGTCCAATGAATCTAATATCAACGCTTACCGAATTTTTGTTGTAAGAGCTAACAACTATTCGAACTTTACATTGACGAAGGCGAACAGTTTATCTAACACTTATTACACACAAGTGAACAAGACAGGCTACAATATTACGCAGGTGCTCTCTTCAGGGGCAAGAGATACTGATGGTTATCCCATTCAGAATGGAGTTAGCTATCGTGTATTCGTTATGGCTGTAGCAAATAACTCAGCGAATAACGTGTTGTCTTCAGCCTCCAATACGATTACGCTATTTAGCAGCAATGCGGGTGCAGTATCGAATCTCAATGCAAGCGATGTAAGTGATTATGGCAACGGGCGTGACCTCTTTGTTTCTTTCAATAAGGCCGTAGATGAGTCAATTATTAGTCACTATCGGATTCTAGTTGTACCTACAGCTTATTACAATAACTTCAGTCTGACGGAAGCAAATAATGTATCCAGCAACAATTACACGACTGTCTACAAATCTGGAAAGTCCACATATGAGCAGGCGTTAGCTGAAAATACTCGGGATGTGCGCGGTAATACGATCAAAGAAGGTACTAGCTACCGTATCTATGTTTTAACTGTAGCGAATGGAATAGGAAGCAATGCACTATCTGCACCGACGTCTACGATTACGCTAAATAAGAATTTTAATGTGCAAGCTGTAACCAATCTGAATGTGGCGGATATAGCTGATAATGGAGATGGGCGTGATGTGCAAGTAACGTTCACGAAGCCCTCTAATGAAGCAAATGTCAATCATTATCGAATTCTAATCGTACCTACAGCTTATTACAGCAGCTTTAATCTTGCACAAGCCAATAGTAGCAATTATTACATTACAGAAGGCAAAGGTGGGAATATAGCTGCAACTAGAACGTTGGATGGAGTTAGGGATGTGCGCGGTAATTTTATTACGGAAGGAACTAGCTATCGCGTCTATGTACTAACTGTAGCCAATGGAAATACTCCAAATACTTATGCCCTATCCTCTGCTTCGCCTGTGATTACACTTAGTAAAAGTAAAGCTGTTCAGGCGGTAAGTAATATTAATGTAAGCGATATTGGGGATTATGGAGATGGTCGAGATTTACAAATATCATTCTCGAAGCCTTCTGATGAATCCAATATAGGTAATTACCGTATTCTTGTCGTACCCGCATCAAAAGCAAATGGCTTTGATGTGAACGCAGCTCTTAAAGTCACTGATTATACAGATATAAATAAAGGCCAATATAGTATGAGTTTGGGAACTGGTAGTAAAGATACGGATGGAAAACTTATAACAAATGGCCAAGAATATCGCGTGTATATATTGTCCATAGGTAATGGAAATTCCAAGGCAATGTATAACTTATCGTTCGCATCTTCTGCTATTACTTTAGTGGATCATTCAGCACCTGTAGCGGTGGAGAATGTGAAACTGAGTGTTCAAGGGGACAAAAATAAATATTCCGATATTAAAATTAGCTTCGATGTCAAAAACGGACAAAACGTAACGGAGTATAGAGTGTTTATGTTACCTAAAGATGCAGCAGATGGTTTCAAAGAAAGTAATGCAATGAATAATGATAATAGTACTAGAATTTATCAAAATGGGCTCTCCAATGTAAGTCAAGATCTAAGCATAGAATTGGATGCATTTGGTAACCCACTCACTTCCTCCACAGAATACGTTGCTAAGGTTTTAGCTGTGGTAAATGGAAATTATATACTATCAAACTCGTCTATTAATTCGGTGCAGCTTCTGGCAAAGCCTGATAATATCAATGTTGAGCCGTCCCAAGACACTCCAATTAATCAATAGGACAAAGAATTTCTTTATAGTAGGGACTCCCAATGCTCCTTTATGGATCATCGGGAGTCCTTTCTTTTTGTGTGCTGCGCAATACATTGTCTCTAGACCCTCCCACAAATGATTGGTCTGACAAGCATCGATAGCAATCAAGTCGTTGTGAAAGTCAGTTTAATAATATGTAAAATGCGCATATCCGCTTAAGGATCATAGAAATAAGGTAATTGTGCTCTAGCAGTTGGATATGTTGTTTGGCATAAGTAGCTTGGAAGTGAGCTAAAATCGGCTTATGGGGAGTTAGCTATTGGTTTGCGATTTGGGATGCCTTGTTGCTATCTGGCTAGGTCGTGAGGAAATAAATAAAAGCCCGGATTTTGTTCTGAAAAATGCTAGACAGAATCCGGGCAAAGAGGCTTTTTTGATATTCAGTGAAAAATACTATATTAAGTAGCTAAAGCGGTAGTTTGAACGGATAACTCAGCCGAAGTGTTAGAGTTATTCTAAACTTGATACTCTCACCCTTACGATGATAATGTCTTTTTTATTCATCGAATTTATTTAGATAAATCAATTTTTTTATTTAATAAGTAAATAGTCAGTCCACCAACAGTCATAGACAATAATTCCCCAACGCCCACTGTGAACCAGGTCGCCCAAAATGGTAGATCGTAAAGGATAGTTAATTGACCAGCCACCGTAAACATGGAGACAGCAAAAATCAAAGCAGTAACAACCATTTTTGCAATGTCATTTGTCATATGTTTTGTGACGCTTCTACAAAGTAATAAGACAAGAAAGGTCGCAATTCCACCGATTGGCACATCTAAAATCCATGTTGGTGACATGAAGTTTGCAAGTATGACGCCAATCGTCACCGCTACCACATAGCGCTTATTGTACAGTGCCAGATAATTAAACATTTCTGACAAACGTAGCTGAACAGCGCCAAAGCTAATGACTGACAACAAAACCGTTACAGCGACGTAAAGGGCTGCAACAAGTGCCGTTTTTGTAAGTTCACTTACAGAAACACGGCTAGAATCTTTTACAATAGATGTATTCAATTTTATTCTCCTTTGTAAAATAGCTAGTTGCTATTTTAGTAATAACTACGACCAAAGGAAGAGAGCTTCACGCCCTATCTGAAGTGCCGTAGTGCAAGCCGTTTTTGCTTACCTGCGTATTATAGCAGAAGAATATCGAATTGAACAATGCTATTTTGTCAGCCAACCACCATCAATCGGCATCACTGCCCCATGAATATAATCGGCAGCCGAGCTTGCTAAAAATAAAGTCAAATTCGCCACCTCATAAGGCTGTGCCCATCGACCTGCTGGCGTTTCTTCAGCTACCCATTCAGCCATTTCCCCGTCCCCTTCAAAATCAGCCTTATTCATCGGTGTTTGAATGGCTCCAGGCGCAATCGCATTCGCACGAATACCCGCTCGACAATAATCTAAGTCTAGCTGCTTCGTATAACCGACAATGGCATGCTTAGAAGCTGTGTAGGCTGCACCGCCACCACCAGCAACAAGTCCAGCAATCGACGCCATATTGACGATTGTACCAGTGCCACGTTCTACCATATGTGGTAAAATCATGTTCGTCACAAAAAACGTTCCCTTCACATTCGTGTTCATAATTTTATCCCACAGCGCTTCGTCTGTATCCAAAGTTTTCGCAAAACCATCTAAAATCCCAGCAGTATTACATAAAATATCAATTTGCCCAAATAGTGAAATAGCTTCTTTGTACGACTGCTCCACATCTTGTTGGCTACTTACAGAGCCAACCTTATAGGCAAAACGATCAGGATATTGCTGCTGTAACTGTATTAACCCCTGCTCCTCTATATCCAATCCAAAAACAGTTGCTCCATTTTCTAAAAATGCAATAACTTGAGCATGTCCAATGCCTGAAGCGGCCCCCGTAATAAAAACCGTCTTTTCTCTATATTCATCAAACTTCATATTGTGTCTCCTTACAGAAAGAAGTCATCTCACTAGAAGAGATGACTTCACTCATTACGATTCTACGATTATCCAATCTTCCGCTAATAGATCACATACTGTAGGTGTGAACATTGTGTAGCCCTCACCACGAACGTTAATTAAAAAATAAGGATTCAATGTCTCACCATCATGCTGGCTTTGACCAACCAGCTTCACATATAGCTCAGCACCACCCCAGCCATTGCGAATTACTTTTTCTCCTGCTTTTAAGCGTGGTAATACTTCTTCAAAAGTCATCTCATTCATCCTTTATTTCCATTCTTTATCGCATTAGTATACTGGATTTTTAGGAGGTTGGCAACCATGCCTAGAATCTCCTTGTCATCTGTACCTGCTCTGTTGTCACCTTAAGCCCATTCTTTAATAAATAGCTTGTTGCTGGATTGCTTGCTAAAAAGTTCACTGTCGTTATCTGAACTTTATGTGTTGTGACGCTGGCTAAAAATTGCGGTATTAAATCTATATGACTTTCTGCTAGGATCACCAATTGATAGAGTAGAATACGCTCCATCTCACCGCTGTCATTCCACACGGTTTTGTATAGCATATAGCCTAGGGCTTCATTGTTGTCATTATAGAAAACCTTGGCTTCCCCCTGCTTCACACTCTGCCAGCCACACTGCCAAGGAACATCTTCCTGATAAAAAGAGAGATATGCTAGCTGCTCAGGGCGAATGGTTGCAACGTGAATGGCGGCTGTAGGCTCTACGTTCGCTCCATATTCGCCACTTAAAAATAATAATGAAGAAGCAACCTCATAGCCATATTTTTCATACAAAGCAATAGCTACCTGATTTTCTTTAATTGCCTCCAGCGTAGCGATTTCTACATGTTCTCGTTTATAGATAGCTAAGGTTTCCTCCATTAATAAACGTGAGATGCCTTTACCACGATAGGCTGGGGAAATACCTGTACCACCGTTCCAAGCTGTTTTCTTGCCATTTATGATACGGAAACCGTTCATAACAATCGCAATCGGTTCATCTTGGTCAAAAATGACAATGGAATGTTTAGGAGACAGCCCCTCCCCAACCAGTCGATGTAAAAACATTTCGGCCGTCATATGGATATCCACAAAATAGCCTTCGAAGCCTTTGTTCCATGCTTTCAATACTTCCTCTAATGTGCATTGTTCAACTGTTTTGACCTTCATATTTTCCCTCTTCTCAAATGGAATCTAATGTCGCTAAATCTTCTAAGGTTAGTTTTTTCACGATATCATACCCACGCCCTGGACCTTTAGGCTTGATGACAACCGTCCCCATATTCGAAAGGATGCCAAGGCCCACGTCTCTCGGAAAGCTATGACCAATCATTACATTATTCATGCCTTGTGATGGTTTTATTTCCAGCTTGGATGTCAGTGTCGTTAAAATGCTAGTTTGCTCAGCACTGGTAAGATTGCCACCTAACATGAAGATCTCAAACAAAAAAGGGTCAATTTGTACACCGTTAGTTGGAAATGCAAGTAGAGCCGTTTCCTTTGTTCGACAGAACGGACTTGCTGTAATGGGCGAAAGGATGGGAATTTGCCAATAACGCAGCATTTGACCATAGTAAACAGCCTCCCTACGACCATGCTCTGATAGGTTTCTTTGATAGCGGCAACTGTGAAACGTGCCATATGCCTGATCTACACCAACTGTGGCCGTTCCATGCCTTGCATATAAATGAAGCCCACCCTTTCTCAATAACGTCAGGAGATCCTTTTCCATTTTTTTCATCCCCTTCATCATAACACTTTCTATTTTGTAATGTATGTCTAACAAATAGAAAAAAGCTCCCTACAATTTGTAGGAAGCTATTTTCAGTTATTTAATGGGAATATGGACAATAGCAGTTGTTTCTAAATGTTTCGATGAGTCGATTGAAATATGACCATTGTATTTATGGACAATTTCTTTCACAATAAATAACCCTTGTCCTCTTATGCGACCCTGCTCATGCCTTTTCGTTGAAAACCCTTGCTTAAATATGTGGTCAGCATCCACAATATTTGGCCCTGTATTAGTAATTTTAAATTCATACTGTACTTCATCAGCTGTACAGCAAATCATAATTTTACGTTGTCCTTCAGGTAATTCAACCGCAGCATCAATGGCATTATCAATTAAATTGGATAGAATCTTGATTAAATCTGTCGTTTTAATCTTATTAAAGTCATTTTGAGAAATGGTAAAGTCCATATCAATATTATGATTTTGAGCGGTTAATTTTTTCGTTTGTAATAAGATGGACAGACCTGGGTGGTCAATATTTAATTTTAAAGACTTAATCGCTTGAACTTCTTTAGATAGTGAAGACAAATATTGTTTTGCTTGCTCTGTTTTTTCTAATTGTAAAAGACCATGTAACACTTGAATATGATTAGTGAAATCATGACGTAATGATGATACCGAAGTAATCAAAGTTTTAATTTCTGCTTGATATGTGTCCTCTGTAGCGCCGACTTCTTTCGCTACCTCTTTTTGATACCATCGTTGTAAAAATAAAAAAGAACCAATGACAATTAAAATAAATACACCATTAAAAATAAAAATAAATAAATTGTCTTCAATGACTTTTCCCTTAATGCCATTTAATGTG
Source organism: Lysinibacillus sp. FSL K6-1151 (assembly GCF_038630755.1). NCBI lineage: Bacteria > Bacillati > Bacillota > Bacilli > Caryophanales > Bacillaceae > Lysinibacillus > Lysinibacillus sp. FSL K6-1151. The sequence continues at coordinate 1,603,531 of NZ_CP152040.1, read as the reverse complement.
TCTGCGCTGATATCAATGCCTAGATACCCAATAATTTTACCATTCTCATCTTTGATAGGTGTACCAACCGATAAATAAGAACCATGTACAGAATCATGAATCACCTCTGTAACATAGGTTTCACCTTTGTAGGCTTTTGCCACTTGCTTTGCTGGGACAGTACAAACCTCTCCTATATCAAAGCCTTTTTTCAGTTCATTTGGCAGCCCCATAATCATCGCACTTGATACTTCTGGATTATCCACCTTCAACGTATAAACAAACAATGCACCTAGTTTTACTCTGGCATCATTTAAATAGCTTCTTACTTCCCAATAATAATCATTCTTCTGTGGATTCTTCAAAAACTGCTGATAAGCAGCTGTATCAATAGAAGAAGCAATGGAATTGGCAGCCTCTAAGCTTTGATTGGCAATTGACTCTTCAACGGTCTTTTTAATTTTCACATAGGATGTAATGATGTTTAAACTTGTAAACAAACATAATAAAAGCGTTGATAGAATTAATATTAGTTTTATTTTTCGATTTTTCATATAAAACGGGACTTCCTCACCTATAAATATTCTGGAATATCATTATATAATAATTAACTCTATTTTTTGTTTGTAAAGTGAACATTTCTTGATTATCCTACAGAAATGAAAACAGAAAATCCATTTTACTTGAACTCTACTAAAATTACACACCGTAACCAATAGTTTAATAATCCTTTACAAGAAAGTAAACTAAAAAGGTAACTAATAACATTTTATGTCTCATTTCCTATCCTACAGGCTAATGTAATACCTTCCTAAAGCAAAAGTCACAAAAAAGATCAGGTACCTACTACAATACCTGATCTTCAATGAAATTTGTTTATTTTTTATTCGAAGTACGTGTTCGATCCTGTGGCTTTAAAAAGGAAGGTCGTCTACTGTAGCCCTTTGATGAAAGTCTTAATAATGATTTTTTTAGATTTTCCTTCTTCAAATGTGCACTAAAATTTAAATAGGGTACACCTAGCACACGCATATTCGCTGCGTATAAGATGATGAAAAATACTGCAATAAAAAAACCAAATAATCCAAAAAAGGCAGAGGCTATAATAATGATTAGTCGAAAAATACTCATGGCTGTTACAAATGATTGGTTAACCAATGTAAAAGCCGCAATACTCGAAATTGCAATGACAACAATCATTGAAGGGCTCGTAACGCCAGCTTTTATCGCTGCATCTCCGATAATTAAACCTCCCACAACACTAATTGATCCACTAATTGCACTCGGAAGACGTAAGTTGGCTTCACGAAACAATTCAAACATAAATAGCATCATTAGTATTTCAAGAATCGTTGGGAATGGCAATCCCGTTCTCGACTCAACAACTGTTGCTAGAAGAAGAAAAGGAAGTTGTTCTTGATGATACGTAGTCAGCGCAAGCCAAAAGCCTGGTGTTAGCATACTAATTAATATCCCAACAATACGAAGCAATCTTTCCATTGAACTGACAATGACAGGAAAATCATTATCCTCACCCGATTTAAAGAGCAACATTATATTCGTAGGTGTGATCAATGCGTAGGAAACACCATCAATCATTATTAGTATTCTTCCCCTAATTAATGCCTGCATAGCAAAATCCGGTCTCCCGGTATAATCATGCCTGGGCAGTACTTTGGCTGTTTGTTCAATTGCTTCCATCAATAAATCACCATTGACAACAATATCCGTATCAATCTTTTGTAATTGTAGACGGATTTGTTCTAGCATATTTAAATTCACAATGTCATCCATATAGAGTACCGCTACAGTGGTTTTGGAACGTCTCCCAATTTCTAATGTTTCTACACTAAAAGAATTAGTGGGCAAACGCTTTCTTAATAAAGCAATATTAATAAAAACATCTTCTATAAAGTCATCTCTTGGCCCTTTGACCACTAATTCTAGCGATGTTTCTCCGGGCTCTCGATTCGGTTTTTTAGAAATATCACTAGAAAATAGTAATTGATTTTCTTCAAAATACAATAATACATGCCCTTTATAGACTCTTGTTATGGCATCCTCTTGCGTTAAAACCTTTTGTAAATAGGGAATGTGTAAATGCTGGTCGATTTGTTCCTCTAACATGTCATCAGCGACATCACTTAATAAGGATTGGACTCGCTGAACAACTACCGTCTGAAGTATTTGTTCGTTGATCATTGCATCACAAGTTATCAAATGTACTGTATATTGCTGAAATTTATATTGTTGAAAAATCACATCAGCAGAGCGTTGAAATAGTGATTTCAACATTTTCAAATTGATCATTTGTTCCATTGATGAAATACTTCTCATCTCCTACTGAGCCATCTCCAGATTAGTACATTTATGAAAAACGATTACCTTCAATAAATACACTTAAGCATATTTTTCCCATGGATGTGCAAAATATTCAAAGAAACATTTGGTCATTATCCAATCATTTTCTTTAGATTAGCCATCTCAATGGCAGACATGGCAGCATCGTATCCTTTATTACCAGATTTTGTACCAGCACGTTCAATCGCCTGCTCAATATTTTCCGTCGTCACAATACCGAAAATAACAGGTACATTGGTTGATAACGATACATTGGCAATACCTTTTGCTGACTCATTACAAACATAATCATAGTGTGTTGTGGAGCCGCGAATAACCGTACCTAAACCAATAATGGCATCATAGTTCTTTGTTTCTGCTAGTTGTTTCGCAATAAAAGGAACTTCAAAAGCTCCTGGAACCCAAGCAACATCAATAGACGCTTCATCAACACCATGTCGTGTTAAGCCGTCCATTGCACCGTCCAATAATTTGCTTGTGATGAATTCATTAAATCGACCTACCACAACTGCAATTTTTAAACCCGTTCCAATTAATTGTGCTTCAAATGTTTGACCCATTGTTCTTTCTCCTTTTTAAATAGAAATTTTATTTTCAGTTGTCAGCAATTGACTGCGGTAAGCTACAAGTGCCTCTATTGATATCATTTTCAAGTCATGCTGTGCTGCGTACTTTATCAATTCCTCAAAGCGTAGCATATGACCATCATCGCCCATGATCTCGCAAATAACACCCACTGGCACGCTATGACAAAGCTTCGCCAAATCGACAGTCGCCTCCGTATGCCCTCTTCGCTCTAAAACACCATTATCTTTCGCAATGAGCGGAAAAACATGACCAGGTCGACGAAACTCAATCGGCTTTGCTTGCTTTTCAATCATTTTTTGTATCGTAAATGCTCGTTCATAGGCACTAATTCCTGTCGTTGTATCCTCATGGTCGATACTTACGGTAAACGCTGTTTGGTGATTATCCGTATTGTGCTGAACCATCGGATGTAAATCTAGCTGTTGTGCAAGCTGCTGTGAAATCGGTGTACAAATTAATCCTCTACCATAGGTTGCCATAAAGTTTATAGTTGCTGGTGTCATGAATTCAGCGAGTGCCAGAAGATCTCCTTCATTTTCCCGATCCTCGTCATCAACCACTACAATCATTTTGCCTTGCTTTAAATCCTCAATGGCCTCTTCAATTGCATATAGCACTTTTGTCATCTCCTCGTTCAGTTGTTAAAAACCATGTTGCGCTAAGTAATCTCTCGTAATGGTTGGTGTTGCTTGCCCTTTTTTCAGGTGCTGTAAAATATATTTACCAACTAAATCTGTTTCGATATTCACAATCGCTCCAGCCTTCTTCATGCCTAATACGGTTTCTTTGTACGTATGGGGAATTAGTGAAATCGTGACACTGTTCGTGTCAACATGGAAAAGGGTTAAGCTTGTGCCATCAATCGTAATAGAACCCTTTGGAATGCAAAATTTGGTTAGTTCCTCTGACAATTCGATATCGATATAGACTGCGTTGGCTACTGGACGTTTGCGCAAAATTTTACCGACCCCATCCACATGCCCAGCAACAAAATGACCGCCAAATCGCCCATTAGCAGGCATGGCACGCTCTAAATTCACGGAATCCCCTACCACGAGCTGCTGTAAATTGGTTGCGTTGACTGTTTCAGGCATCACATCCATCGTAAGCGTCTGTTCCGTAAAATATGTCACCGTTAAACAAACACCATTAACCGCGATACTGTCTCCAAGCTTGACATCTTCTGCTATCTTGGCTGATTGAACTGTTATTTTCATACTGTCCCTATCGCTTTGCATGGCTTTTAAAATGCCAATATCCTCTACAAGCCCTGTAAACATTCCATCACCTACTTTTCATTGATTTAGGCTTCTATCCTTCACTTTTGAAGTCTTATCCATCAGTTTCGAAGGTCTATCCGTCACTTCTCTAGTTTTATCCGTCTCCTCCTTCTCTAGCTCTAGCTATCGATAAAAAACAAAAACCCCTTTCAGCAAAGGGGTTTGGGAGTATAAGACATCAACAAATAAGCCTAATTGAAAACTATTTTTTCCATAGACTATCATCTCATTTGTTCTTCTCCCATCCAGACTATAACTGTCGGTTTTGGATTTGCACCAAATCAGCTTGCGCTCACGGACTTTGAATTACTTCATCACCGCCGATTGGGAATTTCACCCTACCCCGAAGAACATCTTCTATTCGATTGGCACTAAATAAAAAAACTTCCCAACAAGCTTGTGGGAAGTAGTGTAATAAATGCATAGGAAAATAAACCTTCTAAATTACAATCAATTTAAAAAGCTCGCATTTTTACCCTTCTCCCATCCAGACTATAACTGTCGGTTTTGGATTTGCACCAAATCAGCTTGCGCTCACGGACTTTGAATTACTTCATCACCGCCGATCGGGAATTTCACCCTACCCTGAAGGATTTTTTATTTAGCTAATCTTACGATAACACTATTTTATTCTATTATCCATCCTTCTTTTTAAAAATTTTTCAAAAAGAATTATAGCAGATCAACAATGCATCCAGGTTTTTCGCGTTTGTGACGTCCGCCTGAGGCATTGAGGCAACATGCAATATTATTGCCACAGGAGGCGGCGTTTTTTGATGGTGTTATCAGGTGTTTAATCACTCGTCAGCAAGGGAGTCTTCAGCTTAATATAACAATGACTTGATAAATGTAAACGAAATCATTAAACTGATAACATTTAAACTGTGCATGGAACTTCCCTTTCACTAAAACGTTCCTTTACAAGTGACAATTCAGTCCAGCACTTTGGAGGTCATTTACTTGCTATTTTTTAAAAACATCCCATTGAAGCAAGGTATTTTCTATGCCTTATTAATGCTCTGCTGCGTGCTTTCGATTGTGTTCGTTCATCATAATGAATCATTTTATGATCGACCGATTGCTGAGGTGATAAAAGCTGATGTAGCAGAATCAGAACCAATGACAGATATGTATGATAATGATGATTATTTATTTACACAGCATATTACAGCCGTGATACAAAATGGACCACATAAAGGGCAATCCATCCATTTGACGAATGACTATTCCGCCTCTGGAGCTTTCGATCAAGAATACCGAGTGGGCAATGAAATCTTTGTCTCCATAGATAATCACGCATCACAGTCAGGGCTAACTGGGACCATTCTCGATTTAAAACGAGATCAAACCCTTCTCATGATTGCGTGGATTTTTATTTTTGTCTTACTCCTTATAGGAAAAAGACAAGGCTTGTTTTCCATCATTAGTTTAATTGTTAATGCATTGATTTTATCATTCGCGTTAGATTTATATGTGAAACATGGTAACCTGAGCTTGTTAGTCATCAGTGGTATTTGCGCTCTTCTATTTACGATCATTTCGTTGTTACTGATTAGCGGCTTGAACACGAAAACGTATGCAGCTATTGTGTCTACACTTTTAGGAACCGTTATGGCACTCATCATTAGCTCTGTCGTGATGTGGTTAACTGGTGAAAACGGTCTTCGCTATGAAGAAATGCAATTTTTAACACGCCCCTATCGTACAGTCTTTATGGCTGGCTTATTTATTGGCTCACTTGGGGCTGTCATGGATGTCTCTATTACGATGGCTTCTTCAATCTTTGCTTTATATGAACAAGACCCTACTATTTCTGTGAAGGCACTTAAATCTTCAGGGCATGAAATCGGGAAAGATATTATGGGCACCATTACGAGTATTTTGTTCTTTGCCTACCTTTGCGGCTCCATACCGATGGTTATTCTCTATTTGAAAAATTCTTCTACTTTAGGACTCACGCTGTCCTTGAATCTTTCTTTAGAATTAGCTCGCGCCTTAGCAGGTGGTATTGGGGTTGTCCTCACGATTCCGATCAGTCAGTATACTGCTCTATTTTTCATTAATCGAAAGAGGGTTCAAGAATGAATGTAATTGTGTTATTAGCTTTTATTTTATGTCTATTGATGGTCGCAATTGGCGGGAAGCAAGGTGTACGTTCGTTTCTTTCTTTATTCCTAAATTTCGGTGTGCTCTTTGTGACGATCTTTTTAATGACCAACCCTAAAAATAGCCCCATCATCTTAACGTTCGTTGCCTGTACAATTATTAGTTGTATTAGCCTTTTCTATATCAATAAAACAAACAGTAAAACCATTACAGCATTTATCTCTACTATGGTGACGATTGTTGTCTTACTTCTTTTTATTACATTTGTAACGAAAAAGTTGATGATTCAAGGATTTGGTGAAGAATCAACAGAAGAAATAAGCATCTTTTCCCTTTATATTGGTGTTGATTTTGTGCAGATTGGTGCCTCCGTCATTATTATGAGTACGATTGGAGCAATTATGGATGTCGCTATTTCCATTGCTACTTCCATGCATGAGATTTTTTATCGTAACCCTTCGATTAGTAGAAAGAAATTATTTACATCTGGCTTAAATATCGGGAGAGATATTTTAGGAACCGATACGAATACGTTATTCTTCGCTTTCTTTGGTGGCTATTTAAGCTTATTAATATGGTTCAAAGATCTCTCCTATTCGATTGGTGAAATCGTCAACTCCAAGGTTTTTAGTGCTGAAATGACGACTATTTTTTGTGCTGGCATCGGTATTGCACTGATTATTCCGATCGCCTCCTCCGTCAATGCCTATTACTTAATTCGAACACGTGAAAAAACCGAAAAGCTCTCATAAAAGAGTTCAGACCTATCACTCGTTTGTGAGAGGTCTGGACAAATCTCCTCCTCTCCTTCAAAAAATGAATGCTATCTCAAAAAAATGTGTCTAAATGATGAAATCGTATAGTAATCGCTCAAATTAGTACTTACATTTGAGAATTTTTTTTTGCTATAGTAAAAAACAGAGCAGTTAGTATCGCGGAGGTGTACTAGCTAAAAGGAATCATGATCGCTGATAATCGACATCACGATTATATCTTCATAGACTTTTTTATAATGCAGAACATGAAATAGTAGAAGCATCGCAACTTTATTTTTCCGAATATTCTGTTTATATATATTCTATGAAAGTTGAACATTTTTGAAGGAGTTTTTACAGTGAATAAGGAAATAAAAACAGGTCCAATTATGGCTGCTCTCTTAGTAGCCGGCTTTGTAGGGCTATTTAGTGAGACAGCATTAAATATTGCACTAGGGGAACTTAGCCAACTTTTCAGCGTGGATGCCACAACTATCCAATGGCTAGCAACAGGCTATTTTCTCACATTAGGCATTTTAGTACCTGTTACAGGCATTTTAATGCAAAAATTTACCACTCGCCAAATGTTTATAATCTCTTTACTCTTTTCCATAATTGGTACCATACTTGCCGCTGTTGCACCAATCTTTGCTGTCTTACTTATAGCACGTGTTATTCAAGCTGCAGGTTTAGCGATTATATTACCATTAACGCAAAATGTGATTTTCACGATTTTTCCAGCTAATAAACGTGGTAGTGCTATGGGGATGATGGGTCTCGTCATTTTAGCAGGACCCGCTTTCGGCCCGACATTAGCAGGGATGATTTTAGATACGCTATCCTGGCACTGGATATTTTGGGTTACTGTCCCCTTCTTATTATTCTCGATCATTTTTGGTTTTATCTTTATTCCCAATGTGAATGAAAGAAAGCAGCTTGCTATAGATATATGGTCTATTATCTTATCTACGATTGGCTTTGGTGGCATCGTCTATGGTGTAAGTAGCGGTGGAGAATTGGGTTGGACAAGCATCAACGTACTTAGCACCATTTTACTAGGTGTAATTGCCTTATGTTTATTTGTGTTGCGTCAATCAAAAATGGACCATCCTATGTTAAATTTGAGAGCTTTCCAGTATCCAATGTTCGTATTGGGTCTTCTGATGAATATGATTACCTTCTTCAATATGCTGTCTATGCTAGTGGTGCTCCCGATGTATATGCAAACGGCACTTTTGGTATCGGCCTTTGTAACAGGTTTAATGATGCTCCCTGGTAGTCTACTAAACTGCCTATTAGCACCAACCATCGGTAAATACTTCGATAAATACGGACCACGTGCAATCATTACCCCCGGAACCATACTTGTTGTGATTGGCTATGGACTTTATGCTTTAAATGGTACCGAAACAGCTACTTGGGCATTAGTGTTAACACATATCATCATGATGCTTGGGGTTGGTATGGTATTAGCCTCTGTCCAAACGAATACGCTCAATGCTTTGCCAAGACAATATTTTCCTGATGGTATTGCGATTACACAAACCTCTCAACAAGTATCAGGTGCCATAGGCATTGCTGTAATGGTCTCCTTGTTCTCAGCTAAGCAACAGCAATTCTTAACTGACAGTACAACTAATGCTCAAGAGGCGGCGGCTTCAGGCTCTGCATTTGTCTTTGCAATCAGTTTTGCTCTGGCAATCATCAATGTCATACTCTCTTTCTTTTTGAAAAAAACTCAATCATTTTAGTATAGAAGGGAGGTGTCTCGAAGGAATTTTAAGGCACCTCCTTTTGTTATGTCATTTCCGTTGCAATCGCAGTATTTTCTGATAATATTTACCATAAGATGTTTACGTACGCTCAAAATAGTTGTTGTTTCATGATGCACTACACTAGGTCGCCCATCCTATGTCATATCTTTAAACATCAATTACGCCTTTGACGTAATTGCCGCTGATTCTGCATTTTCGCGCAGATCAACTTTGCGCCCCGTTTTTTCGAGCTGATGAGTAGAATGTTAACCTCAGACCATCACGTCTTGTGACAGTTAACTGACTTGCATCGTGCAGGTCAACTTCAAAATCAGTGACTTCCGCCGAGGCTTCAGGTTAACATGATGATGATTACTCAGATATGGCACAAGATGTGGCGTTCTTAGCCTGAGTTCAGCTTTTTTAGCGGGCATTTGAACACCCATTGGAGAAAACAACACAAGTATTTTTCTTTCTCTAAAGTACTGCTTCACTTTTGGTACAAAAAACACTTGCTGAATTAAGATAAAACGTCAATTACAACGAGATGGAAAAGGAGAAAATTGGCAATGAAGCATATTATCTTTGATTTTGATGGAACACTGGCAGATTCAACCGCAGTGTTTGCATCAGCATGGAATACATTAGCGCAAAAATATAAATTTAAAGGCATCGAATTAAAGGAAATTGATACACTGAAAAAATTATCGATTTCTGAACGCAGTAAATTATTTGATTTCCCAATGTATAAATTGCCCATGATTTTACCGCAATTTTATAAATTGTATCGTCAATCATTAAATGATGTTCATCTTTTTGATGGAATGAAGGAAGTCCTGATGGAAATTGATAAGAGAGGCTATAAAATCATTATTATTTCCTCTAATTCTAAGGAAAATATTTTAGCATTTCTTAAAATGAACGGTATTCACTGTGTAGCAGATGTTCTTTGCTCCAATCGAATTTTTGGCAAGGATAAAGTGATGAAAAAGTTTTTAAAGGACTCAAATGTCAACTCAGCTGACGTGTTATATATTGGGGATGAACAAAGGGATATCGTGGCTTGTAAGAAAGCAGGTGTCCCGATTGTATGGGTAGAATGGGGCTATGATGCCATAGAGGTCGTGCAAAACGAAAATCCTGAATATAAGGTCGCTACACCACAGGAAATTTTAGAGATTATTTAATTATGGGGAAGGATAATAGCATGTTACCTGTCTATTATCCTTTTTTTATATTATTATCCTTTCGTCTCACTAATCTGCATGAGCTTTTCTGCCGTGCTATTAACCCCTTTATAGGCATCTGTTAATTCATGCATACTCGCAGCAAATTGCTGTGTAAACGCAGAAATTTGATTTGCTGACGCATTGACTTGATCGATGGATTGTTTAATATTTTCTAGTTGCACTGTAATGCTATCAGCACTTTCTGTACTGCTTTGGGACATTTTTTGTATTTCTGAAGCAACCACGGCAAAGCCACGACCATGCTCACCTGAACGTGCTGCTTCAATGGATGCATTCAAGCCGAGAATTTTGGATTTCATAGCCAAATCCTTTACTAAATTCACAATGTCATTAATCTGCTTAATATCACTTGCCATCGATTCCGAGAAGTTCGATAATTCCTCTAAACGATTGGACACATCCATACTGGAAGTAGCTAATCCTTCATTGGTAGTCGTCATTTCTTCAACAGCACTTGAAAGCTCAGTTGCCAACAAGCGCATACTATCCATTTTTTCATTGGAAATAATGGCACTTACTACACCAATTACCTGACCTCCGTCAAAAATAGGCTGTGCAGAGGCAATGTATGCCATGCCAAACCCTTCCGCCCCGCGCTCTTCTTTCACAAAGCGGCCTGAGCTTAAGGCTATTTCCGTTGCAGTCCCTCGATATTTATGTACTGGTTCACCAATCCCTACTTTTAAATCAACACGTTTCCCCGGTTTATAGGCAAGAACTTTCTCTCTATCTGCCACGATGACACAAGCATCCTCTGGATAAGTTGCTTGGTATAAATCAATCGAATCAATCGCTGCCTGTAGTTTTGGATGCATTGTCTTCCCCCTTCTCCCAAAGCTTTTGTAAAATATCTCAATTTAACTATATCATGTCACTTAAAAAAAGACACCAACGTCCAGTGGTGTCTTGTCATGCCATTATGACTTTGTCAATTTTTCTACATATTTCGCTGCCGTTCTGATTTCAATTGTTAGAAAATCATTGCCATAGGTAGCCTTTATTAAAAATGGTACATCATTCGTGTTTTGGAACCTAAAGTCTAAACTGCCGTAGGAAACAGTAGCATCTCTTCCCTTTGGCACATACCCCACATCTAAGGAATGGTGATGACGTTCCACATAGTTAATTGGAATTTGATCGACAGCATTAAACAGGGTTGAAGACGTTTGACAGATTCCACCGCCAATCCCCATGACTACCTTCTTATTAATAATTTCCGGTGCAGGTTGATAGCCATTCGCTTCATCCCTCGGACCCACAATCGTATTAAAAGAAAAATAATCACCACTACCTACAATGACATTATTGATTGCCCTAGCCGACAGCTCGATGTTTTTATTTCTTCCACTATCTGTGCTATTGAAATATGTCGTATAGGATGCAACAACGACATCCTCTAATAAAGGAAGATCCTCTAAATAATAGCCACTTTCTGTTACATAGAGCGGCATTTCCACTTGACCACCCGTCGTTGAAGCCTCTAGAATTCGCTCTACTAATTCGCTTTCTTTTAAAATAGTTTGCGGTCTTCCTTTGATTACTTGCCCTTCTTCTCCCAATCGATCGAGCACCATTCGTTGATCATAGCCAGTCATTGTGTCTGTTCCTCTCGCCAATTCCTTTGCTAATTGTTCTAGCTGCTGGTAATAAGCTTGCGGATCTGTGTCAAAGCCAAATTCCTTAGGAGAGATTGTTTGAACCATCTGCTCTGTTACGGGATCAATAAGCTCTACAATAGGCTCAATTGGGTGCTCTTGTTCATACGTAACAGACTGCTGAGCTTCTTCATGTTGTTGAATTTCTTGTTCTAGCTTGTTATCGTTTGCCGCTTTGTCCTGACATCCTACTAGCCCAAGCGTACAGATAATGCCGCATATAGCCAGCCACTTCTTTCTCAACCATGAACACCTACCTCTATCTTCATACTACAGAGACATCTTATTCGTAGATTGCTCATAGTGTGTTGTTTTTTGATGATTTTTATTTGTCAATACTGCAAAAACACACTATATGAAGGCCACCATTACCTGTGAAATTTTATGATTGAATAAACCTTTAGACGATAGAGGATTATAAGTACTATTTGGTGCAGCTATTTTCTCTTCGCTATCTTAATTTAGATAAGATTATTCCGCATGAATCATTTATACAGCCTAAAAACATTACTTCTCAAAGAAATAAAATGGCATATAAGGCTAAAGTTTAGTAGAATGATTCTTTAGATTAAAATAAATGACTAAATTTTGTTTTATATTAAAACACTACTTATAACTACATTTCCCACAAATAAAATCTGGAATTTAAAGGAAGAAAAATAAATTGACTAATGATTTAAAAATACGTGATAAGTATATCTACACTTATATTCATCATATTGATGAATATGATTTATGTAGAATGGAGATGCGCTCATTTTTTGGAAAAGATTCTGACTCAAACTATTTAATTAGCGATGTTAAAATTGATCCAAGCCGTAGCCCATTTATTGAAGAGAGACTTGAGATATTATATGAAGAGAATGATTTAGACGTATTAAAGGATCGTCTTAAGCATTTCAATGTAGGAGAAAACACTTACAAAGTAATTAGTTTAAATAAAATGGTCATAAATACTACTAATAAGATAAACCATGCAGAGCGTCGTAAAATTGAAAGAGAAATTGGATTGTCGATTAACGGAGCACCAGATTTAGACAATCCAGAAATTATCTTGGGGATTATTACGTTAGACGGTCGTTGGTATTTTGGCAACTATACAAAAAGTGAACCCATTTGGCTTAAACATAAACAGAAGCCACAAAATTATTCAACCGCATTGAGCACAAGAGTTGCTCGTGCTATTACTAATATTGCAGTTCCACATATAGAAAATGTACGTGCTATCGATCCCTGTTGTGGAATAGGAACTGTCATAATAGAGGGACTTTCAATGGGAATTGATATTGAAGGTCGAGACATTAATTATCATGTATGTCAGGGTTCCAGAAGTAATATCACTTATTTCGGACTAGAAGGTAAAATTACACTAGGACCGATTTCAGAGGTAACGGAGCACTATGATGTAGCGATTGTTGATTTACCATATAACTTATTTACTCACGCATCAAGGGAAGAACAAAGTGAGATACTAAAGCACGCTCGACGAATTTCAGATAAAATTATTATTGCCACAATTGATACGATTGATGACTTAATTGAAGAAGCTGGATTCGAGATAGTTGACCGATGTATTGCTAAAAAACAGTCTTTTTTACGTCAAATTATTTTATGTAAATGAGAAACACCTATATGGTGAAGGACAATAAAATAATGTTAACCCTGTCCTAATTTTAGAACAGGGTTAATATATTGTTGTGCAACTTTTAATATAGAATCTTAACTGAAAACCTTCGTCCATTCTAATTTATAGAGAAATCATCGGAATTTTAATTACTAACTTTCAGCCGTATCGCATGAAAAGTTATTTCTACTAATTAGCACGCCTTATTGTCTATAAGCAAGATGAATTCCCGTGAAGAAAGAGGATTACTCGCGAAGCAACAGAAATGACGTTCAAAGTTTACGTAAAAAAGAGCATCTACTAGCTATCAAATGAGCCAGTAGATGCTCTATCATTTTTAACTCTTGTAAAAAAGCTCAAGTACAGAACAGGGTCCTATTTTATTTTTGAATAAACATTTGTGTCCAATAATGACCATCCTGCACATAGCCTACACCGATATGGGTATAGCTTTTATTGAGAATATTGGCACGATGTCCTGCACTGTTCATCCAAGCTGTTACAACTTCTTGAGCTGAGCGTTGACCTTTTGCAATATTTTCACCAGCAGCTTTGTACGTAATACCAAAGTTTTTCATCATGGTAAAAGGTGTACCATATGTTGGGCTTGTATGGTCAAAGTACTGTTTATCATGCATATCTTGAGATTTATATTTGGCTACTCGGGATAGCTCCCAATTTTCCTGTAATGCTGGCAGACCTGCTTTGGCGCGTTCTGCATTAACAAGTTTAACAACCTCTTGCTCAACCGTGGCCTGTTCCTTTACAGGGATATTGATTTTTTGCCCAGGGGAAATTTGATTCGGATTGGCAAGCTGTGGATTGGCATCTATTAATTCTTGTACGCCTGTCTCAGTTTTCAACGCTATTTTCCAAAGTGTGTCACCAGATGTCACTGTATAGGATTCGGCTGCCATTGCCGCTGCTGGTACTAATAATGAAGCTGCGATTACTGAAGAGAGTGTTGCTTTTTTTATTTTTTTGAACATGTTCATCATCCTTCCTGTTTGCTCTACTATTATCGTAAATAGTTTCAGAGCCATAATCATCACAAAATATTTGGAAGGATTTTTACAATTGTATGACATCGACACAACACAAACGAACAAAACCCTTTATTACGCTATTTTTCATCATATGCTTTGTCATCAAGTTGCAATCTTTTTGTAATTGGCATACATTACTAATACATTCAGCTATTTAAAATGACTCAAAATAGCCTATTTTGCTAATTGTTTACGTTTTAATCGATAAATTAGTAGAATATAGAGCCCATCATAAAAGAGCGTTGCCATGGAAATAATGGTAATCAATGGCGTACGGAAGTAGAGATAAAAGCCCACCGCAGCAAACAATGTACCTACCATTTTACAGACGGCAATTCCCATTGATTGACCGGCTAAGTTCCCTCTTTGCAACAATAAAGCGATAAATAACCCTGACATCATAAGATTTTGGAAAAATGCTGTGTACTTCCCTTCAAAATCCCGAAACTCATAGACGATGCCAAAAATCATCAACATGCTGAAAAGTAACGTAACCAAAAAGGAGCCATACAATATTTTTTTAGTAAGTATCCTACGATATTCACTTGGCGCATAGCGTAAAAACTGCATTAAAATAAAGATATCCAATACAAGCCAAATGAGTGTAATGTATCGTTGGAGATCATTTTGTGGGTAAATAAAAGCAAAGATAAACTCCCATGAAATATTGGCACAAATAGCGGCCATAGGCATTCCATATTTTTTATCTTGCCACCCTTTATAAATCACGAGTATGTATGTAATTATCCAAAACAGACCCATTCCTAATTGGCAAATTAATAATAGGTTTAGTTCAGTCAATGTTCGCTCTCTCCCCTATATAGCATTCCTCCTACTATATGTGAGGAAAACGATTCATTATGTCTAAAAGTTTAATAGAAGGGTAAAGGGGTAGCTAAATATCAAATAGATGCAACCTATACATTCCATAAGTAATCCTATATAGTAAAACGAGGTGATTGAATGAAAACAAAAATTTATGTGGATAATGAACAATTTATCGCTGGGACTAGCTTGAAAGATGATATGGAACTAGAGCAAAACAATATGGCTTTGCATATTTGTGATAATGTTCAAGCTATCATCCACAATCGGCAGCATTTAGCCGCTACGTTGAACTGTGATTTGCAGCATTTTATTTGCACCGAGCAAACACATAGTGCGAACTTTCATAAAGTCACATTAGCTGATAAAGGGCGAGGTGCTGAGCAAATCGATACAGCAGTTAAAAATACCGATGCCCTTTATACCATAGAGCCGAATTTATTATTATGTAGTTTTACGGCTGATTGCGTTCCCGTTATTTTTTATAATGCTGTGAACGGACTAGTTGGCGTTATTCATTCAGGTTGGCAAGGAACTGTCAAAGAAATAACGCCCAAATTGTTTGAGCATCTGATGAATGAAGAACAATGTCGACCAGAGGATTTTCATGTCCAAATTGGTATGGCGCTGAGTCAGCAAAAGTTTGAGGTGGACGCAGATGTCTACGAAAAGTTTCACAGCCTTGGTTATGCGGAAGACTTTATGTACTACAATGCAGAAACGAATAAATATCATATTGATAATCAGCAAACAGTAAAAAAACAATGTGAGCTTGCTGGTATTCCAGCTGACAAAATTCAAATTGATGAAACTTGTACGTTCCTTAGCCCAAATGGCTTTTCCTACCGTCAGGACAAACAGGCAGGAAGACATTTAAGCTTTATTATGCGGAAAACATCCTAATTGCAAAGGCCAATTCTTGACGAATTGGCCTCCATTTATTTTAATGTACCTGTACTAATAATGGACGTTTCTACATGGACTTTAACGTCTAATTTACTAATAAGCGCCCTCGTTTTTTTCGTCGTCCATTTCCCATGATAGTACATTCTAAATTCCTCACTTAAGCCAGCTGGGTCCACCTCTGCTTTATTTAATCGCTCTAAAAAATCACCAATATCCTGTTCAAGCTGTTTATTCACATCTTTTTCTAAATTACTAATGCTTTCAACTGTAAACAAATGAGATTCTCTTTTACCCTTATACTCGCTTAATGTACCCTTGATTGTTAAGAAAATCGTTAATTTTGGTGAATTCACGTTTTGATTACTCTCTTTTTTTACACTGCTCTCAATTAAATCAATCATGAGTTTCTCTTCCCCATGCCCTGCGTTTAAGTCCAAGTGTAACGGAGCAAGATTTTTCCGTCCATTCAAAGCTTGAATCACCAGTGCTTCCTCTGGTTTAATCAGTTCATGCATATGATTTCCTTTGAAAATTGCAACACCTTCCACCTCTAATTTATCTCCTCGCTTTTCAATATAAGGTAAAATGGTATCAATTACTGGATTCGTAATTGTATACATAAAATCATGGATATTGGTGTTTGGATTAAAGGCTGTATTAATACTAGGTTCTAATAGATCATTTAAATAAAAGTTAATATTAGGTTTATCAGGATAATCTCCCTTTAGAATAGCTTCTGCGTTATCTTTTACAACAGCGATGAGCACTTTATTTCCCACCTCTGCATTGCGATATAAATGCTGAATAATCTTTCTGACATTTCCTTTTCGTGCAAAATCCTCATTGACTAATACCACACGTAATTGATTGAAAACAATCTTTTTATCTGATTGTTTTTCTATTTTGACTATGCCACTGGACACTAGATCTGTCGTAATGGAAAAATTTTGCGTATCCTGCTCTGCCTCTGGAGAGTATTGAGGAATAGCCACTGTAAGCCTCATCTCATTTTCATCAATGTAATCAAATGCCATCGAATCAACCATGCCAATATCCTCTAATGGCACTTTTAGTTCTTTTCGAGAACAGCCCACAAGTAAAATTAAAACAATCAAACTGAGTATACATAGACGTGTTTTCATACTTGCACCTGCTTTTTCCTAAATAAGTAGATCATGATTAAAAATAGTGGCCAAATAATTAAGATATACCCTATATAGTTACTTGCCATAAATAATTTATCCTGAACCTCTCGCGAAACAGGCATTTTAATAATGACAAAAATCAGACAGGTAATCATATATAAGTAATAATTCTTCTTTTTTTTAGGTAACGGAAATAATGCATGGGCACCTTGTTTCGCACACCATACATAAGCAGTCATAGAAGTTAAAATCAGAAATACCCAAAGTGTAATGCCAATAATATCAATACGCTCTATAAAGGTAAATTCCCCTGCTTTAAATAAATTCAACACCGAAAACTCTACATTTTTCAATTGCCATTCCGAATAATACATCACACTAATAAGCGTTGTGATAAAACATAAAAAAACACTAATCCAAACGCCTAATAAGGAATGACGAAAAGCCTTCTTTTTATCAATGATAAAAGGAAAATAAAATACAATTAATTCATATCCAAGAAATGAAAAATAGCCTTGCTTGAATGCTGCATAAAACTCTTTAGTCGTAAAATTAAAGAGAGGTAGAAGATGACTTACACTCCCTTTTTCAATCGCCCACCGTGTAAAATAGAACATCCAAATCGTAATAAAAAATGTCATGATACAAAATCTTGCAATTGATTTTATACCGCCGTTTACGATGTAAATAAGCAAAAGTAAAAAGCAAAGTACAGGTAATGTAATCGTTTGTTCCTGTAACGCTGTACTTTGTATTAAATGCATATAGTTACTTATAATCCCTGCACTAAAAACAATACATTGTATAATGATGAAAAAATTGATGGTTTTCCCGATATATTTTCCTAAAAGTATTTCGTTCATCTTAAATAAATCATCATTAGGAAATTTTGAACACAGCCATACCATTGCAAACAGTGTAAGAGTTGCTATCAGACCATATAAAAGTGGCATAAATGTTTGAGAATATCCCATAGAACTTAATTTTTGAGGTAGTGAAAGGATACCCGTACCAAGCATTACACTTTGAGCTAAAAAAATGACATGATAGCGATTTAACACTTTGTCTTTCGTTGTACTCAAAGTTGACCACCTCATTCCTCTAGTTCTATTTTTTCTGTGCTTTTGAAAGACCTGATTTACTTTTTAGGTATTTAGTTGGAAATCGGATGACACCATCCAATAAATCGCTTGGCTTTCTTGGAATGCCTGGAGTCATATAATGCGTCCCTAACGATTTTAAACTTAATAAATGATGAATTAACCAGGCAAAGGCGAGCATCTGGCCAAATAAGCCAAAGAGCCCCGCTGATAAAATAAAAATATAGCGCACAAACCGACTAGTATTACTCATTAAGAAAATCGGCGGTAGGAACGATAATAAGGCAGATGTCGCAACTAGCACGATGAGAATATTACTGAGTAATCCCGCTTCTACAGCAGCAGTCCCAATGACAATACCTCCTACGATACCAATTGTTTGACCGACTTTGGCAGGCATTCGAGAACCCGCTTCTCGTAACACTTCAATAATCAGCTCGATAAATAGCACTTCAATCAGCGGTGGAAATGGTACTTTACTCCTCGACTCTTGAAGATTTAATAATAATTCATAGGGCAATATTTCTGGATGAAAGGTTAGAGCTGATATATACATGGGGGTAATCATAATTGTTAGGAAAAAACCAAAAAAGCGTAACATCCTTAGTAAAGTTGCCGTTGTCCATCGGTTGTAATAATCTTCAATCGACACAAACATTTCAAAAAAAGACGTAGGACAAACAATTGCTAACTGACTATTATCCATAAAAACGACGATTCTACCATCTAGAAGATAACGGCAAATACTATCTGGACGAACTGTCATATAATATTGCGGAAAGGGTGATAAAGGATTATCCTCAATTAATTGCTTCAGCACAGATATATCCGTAAATAATGGATAATCTACTTGATCTATCCGATTTCTTAAATCCTCTAAATTTTTATGACTCACAATATTATCCATATACATAATCGAAATTTTAATATTGGCTTCAGACCCGACAACACGGTTTTCGTTTTTAAGCATAGCGCTTTGTATGCGTCTTCTCACCAATGAAATATTTGTTTCTAATGATTCTGTAAATGCATCCTGTGGACCGATTACTGTGGACTCCGTTTCAGTATCTGTAATGGCCCTTGTCGGTGCACTATACGTATCCACGCTTAACAACGCATTCGTTTCATGAAAAAAAAGGAGGGTTTGCCCAGCATTCAATTTTTTAACGGCTCCCTGGACATCCTTTGGGTCCACATATTGAGCGATTTGATGAATTTGTTTTAAATTATTAGCCAACGGAATCGTCACCATGGTTTGTAAGGTCATTTTTTCAATGAGCGAGGAGAAATAAATGACCGTGACATCTCCCTCTTCTGTCGCCACCATTTTCAGTTTTACATCATCAATTTCGTTGATCTCCTGCGTCAATTTAGCTACAATTTGTTCCGGTATCTCGTTCATTTCTTTCAACCCCTTTAATTCCGATGAATACCAGTCATTGTCATTCATTTTTTAGTAGTTTGGCTTTTATCCGTTCATTTATGTAAAAATTGTGCTAGTAAAAATAGACAGAAAAAAGGATGCATCTCACGTTGAGATACATCCCTCTAGCTTATTCTATAGAATCTTTACTGTAGCGGTTTTTGCCAATCCCAAACACATAGTAGCTAATTGTTACGAGGATTAGGAAAATAATACCGACAATTAATGATATACGTGTATCATCATTAATCCACATACCAACTAATACCATGATTAAAAAGATAATCGTTACATAGTTTGTAATGGGTGCGAAAGGCATTTTGAAAGGATGCTTAGTCAGTTGCGCACCCTTCTCTTTTCTAAAGCGAATTTGACTGATTAAAATAATAAACCATGGAATCATTCCTGGTAAAACACTCGCACTATATATATAAACAAATAAATTTTCAGGAGCAATATAGCTTAGGATGACACCAATGAATAGCCCGACTAACACACCTGCTGTTCCAAATAAAGGTACGCCATTCCTTGAAAGCTTGGCGAAAAATTTTGGTGCTTGTCCATTCATCGCAAGAGTATATAACATACGTCCAGCGCTATAAATCCCACTGTTACAGCCTGACATAGCTGCTGTGATTACAACAAAATTAATGATACCTGCGGCAGCTGTAATACCTACTTTAGCAAATGTCGCCACAAATGGACTACCTATTGTCCCAAGTTCATCCCAAGGATACACCGTCACAATGACAAAGATTGCACCGATATAGAAAATTAAAATACGCCAAATGATACTTTGAATGGCATTAGTAATCGTTTTTTGTGGATTTTTTGCTTCTCCAGCCGTAATCCCGATAAGCTCTACCCCTTGATATGCAGCAACAACTAAAGATAAGGCAAAGAAGAAGCCTGTCCAGCCACCTGTAAAGAAGCCACCGTGACTCCACAAATTAGATAAACCAATGGCGATACCATCATTGCCAAAGCCAAAGAAGATCAGCCCTACACCTGCTACAATCATTAAAATGATCGTGACAATTTTAATCATCGCAAACCAAAATTCAAATTCCCCAAATGATTTGACAGAAATAAAGTTCGCCAAACCTAAAATAATCATCGCAATAAGACCTGGTATCCACGCTGGTAATTCTGGATACCAGTATTGCATATACGTTCCGACTGCTATAATTTCAGACATCCCAACAATAACCCATTGGAACCAGTTACTCCACGCTGTTAAATACCCCGCTAAAGGATGGATATACTTATAGCCAAACGTTGCAAAAGAGCCTGTACTCGGCTCCATATAAAGCATCTCACCCATTGCTCTCATAATGAAAAAAATAAAAATACCTGCAATACCATAGGCAAGGAGTACAGAAGGTCCCGTCCATTGAATTGCACTGGCCGAGCCCATAAATAGCCCTACACCAATCGTACCGCCAAGTGCAATCATTTGGATATGACGTGCTTCTAATCCTCGTTTTAATTCCTTATTGGCCACCCGTTAACGCCTCTTTTCTGATGTTCTCTCTACGTTGAATACCTTTAAAATCATAATCAATTTTTCTAAAAAAGACAAATGTATTTTTAGGAAAAACAAAAAATAATGATATTTTGATAGATTTAGCTCATACCGTTCTTTCATTTTATAACTTTACTAAATAACGCAAAGGAGTCTCCACTAGGTTAGTAGAGACTTCTCATGTTGTTGAAAAAAGATGATGTCAACGGCAGAAAAAGCAAATTTGCAAGGTGAGAGGTTGATTTCCGTTCCGTCAGCGCCCTTTCCAGGGGGCGTCCGATGAGCCGCTTCACTCACTTACGCTCGCTCCAGGGTCTCATCTGTGACGCTAAATCCCCTTGGAGTGACGCTGGCTCCACTCCAATCAACCATTCTGCAAAGTGCCTTTACTTTTTTCATAGTAATATAGCGATTAAATAGCCCATTATTTTTAGAGGGAATAAGCTCTTATTTTCAATATGGAGAAGTGATGCGTGACAACACCTCTTCATAAAAAGTAGTGAACACCTTCACTTTATTTGAAAATTTCGCTAAAAAGGTAACACTTTTGTGGGCTGGAGTGAAAGGCTACTTGACTCCCGTGGGATAGCGAGACAGGCGAGCCTCTAAACGGAGCGGTAGCGGAGGGAGCGGCTCGGCGCTCGCCCACAGGAAAGCAAGTAGCCTGCAACGAAAATCCATTTCTCCCTTTCAATTGACTGTTTTGTTTTTCCACACTAAGAGAAGTCTCCACTAGGTTAGTAGAGACTTCTTTTAACGCTTAATTTGATTAATAGGCTAGTATAACTTTTCCCTAAATTATCAACATTAAAAATACCTAATAATCCATTCGATAGTACAAGTAGCTTGTCTTTCCCATATGTATCAAAAAAACAGTTATCCATATATCACCAATAATTAAAGTATATAGCTAGAAATCACTTGTTCTATTTTTGTGGAAATTGGATGAATAGTTAAGCAAAATAATCTGAAGTCAAATTTATTACCCCGTTATGTCGCAACCTTCCATAGTTACCAATCGTTATCGTTAATAGTTGCTTCTAACAAAGGGGAGATATTTGAATGTTACATTTCAATAAATTGGATAAAAGTTTAGTAATTAGCTTGATGCTACTAGGTATGATTAGTTGTCTCTTTGTCCATTCCAGTAGTACGGTGTTCGAACAGTATTCAAGCTCATTTATTATAAAGCAGTTTATTTATTACATAATCGGATTTTTAACTATGTATGGGATAGCCATACTTGATATTGAACAGCTTAAAAAAATTGGCTGGCCGTTTTATTGGATAATGGTGTTATTAACATTTAGCTTATTCATTGCACCTGAAAGTATAGCTAGAACTATAAACGAGGCGAAGCGCTGGTACCAAATTCCTTTGCTAGGATCATTTCAGCCGTCAGAGTTTTTAAAGTTCGCCTTTTTAATCGTTGTCAGCAAGGTTATCGTCGCACATCGAGAGAAATACGAACGTCCTACCTTTTTCACGGATATGAGGCTTCTCTTCATAATTGCTATTATATCTCTTCCACCGATGCTCGCCGTTTACAAGCAACCTGATACAGGCATGGTCATGCTTTATATGTCGATGATTTTACCAATGATTTTCTTTTCAGGTATACAAAGAAAATTGCTTGTCATCTTTACAGCCGTCCCTCTATCAATTATTAGTGTTGTGGTACTTTTATATATAAAATCCCACGATTTTTTTACAGATAAAATTTTAAATAAATTATCAGGGCATCAAATTTCTCGAATTCATGGTTGGTTACAGCCATATGAATATCCAGATTCTTCTTATCAAACGAGGCAGGGGTTTTTAGCAATTGGTACAGGTGAGTTTACTGGGAAAGGATACATGAACAATAATGTTTATGTCGTGGAGAAACATACTGATTTTATTTTTGCGAATATTGCCGAAGAGCTAGGCTTTATTGGAGGATCATTTATAATTGCACTTTTATTTTTTGTTATTTACCGTATTGTTGTTATTACAGTACAAGCAAGAGACCCATTTATGACACTGATGGGTGCAGGAATTTCTAGCTTATTGGCCTTCCAAATTACCCAAAATATTGGTATGACCATTGGACTTCTACCAGTAACTGGTATGACACTGCCATTTTTAAGCTATGGTGGAAGTTCACTAATATCAAATTTTATGCTAATGGGTATTGTGATGATTATCTACAAATCTTATAGCGGCTATATGTTTAAAGCAACAAAGGAATAAGTAATGAAATGTATAAGCTTTTAGTATTACTGCTTCTAGCAGGAGTAGCTTTCTTATGCTTACCATCTGGCGTAAAACTTTACCTATATCTGCTTTGATTTGCCCATAAATAATCTGTCTTCTATACTGGGGAGCAAAGACGATTTAATACTTACAATTCCATGTTGTGTGCTAAACTTTTATAATCCATTTGGATTCCCTTTCGTACGAAGTTGATTGACCAGACCTCATTGTACGAAAGGGGGGTTTTTTCTTGTCTATAGCTAGAAGCTCTTTGGAACCCTCGCATCGTTTCAAAAGATACAAAAAACTCTATTCCCATCTCATTGAAAGGAATAGAGTGTAGGTCATTATTGTAATAATGTTTGTTCTTGTAATTTTGCAGAGAAGTATTTACGTGCATCCGCTGTCAGAATTTGCAACAATGTCACTTCTTCCTGACGAGCAAATTCTACAAACATCCCACTTAAATTTTCGTAGACATATTTGATTTTAAAGCCACTATCTAAATAATGATCTACTTTTTGGATTTCCTCTGTGCTTTGTTGGAATTCAGACATGTCATCACCTCACCTTCTTTTAAAAATGTCTTGATGTAGTCTATCTTACTCGGCGCCCTTCATTTCTAACAGAGGATCTGGTTGCTCCACAAGTTCTTCCTCCTCTAGGGCCGACGTTGGAGCAGATGCTGGTTGCCCAAATAGTTCATCCAAATTATGCCCGACTGTAATGCCTAAATATTTGGCATCACTCGGGTCTTCTAGCTCCGCCTGTGGATACTTTTTAAACCACCAATACTTCGCTAATACATAATATACAGCCGCTCCAACAACAAATCCTACTAAAGAGGAATAAGTTGCAAAAATATTCGCGACCGCTCCCCCAATGACCCAGGCAATTAACCCGGCCATATTAAAGCCCTTATAATATTTAAATTGCCCATCTAACTCATAAAGCTCTTTAACATGAACACGGCGTTTACGAATTAGGTAATAATCAGCAAATAAAATACCTACAATGGCCGTTAAAATACCGCCAATTATTAATAGGACATTGACCATCACATCAAATAGGCTCCAAGGCTGTGCAATAATACCAATAATTCCTGCAATGACAACCCCTACCCAAAACGGTACTTTAGGACCGCCAATATTAGAGAAAATCGTCGCAGCTGGCACAACATTGGCAGAGGTATTAGTCGACCATTGCGCTAACACAATCATCAACAATAAAATACCTAAAATAAAGCCGCTTGCACTTTGTTGTAGGGCGTTGATCGGATCAGCCGATGCAACAGCCATATAACAAACTGCTCCAATTGCGACAATGAATGTATTGGTAATTGGCATAACAATTAATGAGCCAACAAGCTGTGTTTTATTACGCTTAAACCAATTTCGCTCATTTTTAGGTGCCTTAAAGAAACGAGATAGGGAAGGCATATCGGCTGCGAGTGTTGCCCAAAAGCCCATATTTGCCATCACGACTACCATAAAAGCGGTAAAAGCAGCAATGCCTGTTGTTGGGGTTTCCACCCACGTCCAAATATTTTTTCCTTGTGACGTTGCACTATCTGCTAATGTGTAGTACATCCAACAAGAAATTAAAATAATGACAGGTGCTGCTAAATCAGCAAAGCGCTCAATGGATTTAATACCTAGGGATGTATTAAAAAGTTGAAGAGCAGCAAATACAAGGAAACAGATAAACCAATTATTAAAGCCAAACATTAAATTTAAAATACCATTTATCGCTAAAGCACCGAAATACGTATTAAGACCAAACCAACAAGCAGCTGTGACACCACGTACAAGGGAAGGTATATGTGTACCGAATGTGCCAAAAGGTGCACGCATATAGACTGGGAATGATAGCCCATGCTCAATTCCTATATCACCAATTAACGTCATAAAGACACCGATTAAACAAGAGCCTACCAATGTTGCTACAATAACCATTGGTAGTGATAAGTTCATAATGGCTGAGCCACCAATGGCAAAAGCTGCTAGAACAATCGCCATGCCAATCCAAATCACTGCAAAACCAAATGTTCCAATATTTCTTTGTTGATGTGTCACTGGAAGTAAATCTGGGGATTTCAAATAATTCCCTTCACGTTCCATCCTACTTCTCTCCTTTTTCTCTAATTTCCGTGACAACCTACTTGAAGTTATGCCTTCCTCCACCAAATGCTGAAGGAAGGTGGAATTTCGATTTTAATCATCTGTTATCTTATATTCAGTATTGAGCTAAAGAGGCCATTATTTTGACAGACTGCTCAGAAGGGCTTGACGTTCATTCCATGTCATTGGCGGAATCGTTGATGGACGTTCTACCATTGTAATGGCACCGTCGACAGGACAAACAATGGAGCATAGGTTACAGCCGACACAGTCTTCCTCACGAACCTTTAGCATTGGACGATCACCCTCTGTATAGAGATCAATACATTGATGGGAAGTATCCTCGCACGCAATATGGCACTTATTACAATTGATACAAACATCATTATTAATTTCTGCAACAATTTTATAATTTAAATCCAAATCACCCCAGCTTGAATATCTTTGCACAGAGCGACCTACTAAATCCATGACCGAAGCTAGGCCTTTATCATCTAAATAATTATTCAGTCCATCAATCATATCCTCCACAATACTAAAACCATGATGCATCGCTGCTGTACATACTTGGACGCCTGTGGCACCCATTAAAATAAACTCTGCTGCATCTTGCCAGTTCGAGATACCACCAATGCCCGAAATCGGTACATTGACTAATGGATTACGGGCACATTCTGCAACCATATTGAGGGCAATCGGTTTAACTGCTGGACCACAATAGCCACCATGTGCCCCTTTGCCAGCTACATTAGGCACTGTATTCCACGAATCTAAATCGACACCTGCTAAACTATTAATCGTATTAATCATACTAACTGCATCTGCTCCACCTCTTGTCGCTGCCTCCGCCGTTACAGTAATATCTGTAATGTTTGGTGTTAGCTTCACAATAACAGGTGTACGCGCTGCTTCCTTTACCCAGTACGTTTGTTTTTCCACCAACTCAGGGACTTGACCAGAGGCAGAACCCATGCCTCGTTCTGCCATCCCATGTGGACAACCAAAGTTAAGCTCAAGACCATCAACCCCCACATCTTCTACGCGTTTCACAATTTCATGCCACTTTTCCTGCTTTGGCTCTACCATTAACGAGGCAATAATCGCATGATTCGGAAATCTCTTTTTCGTCTCATATATTTCTTGTAAATTTACTTCTAATGGTCGATCTGTAATTAACTCAATATTGTTGAAACCTGCGACACGTTGACCATTAAAACTAACTGCTGCAAAACGAGAGGACACATTTAAAATTGGTTCCCCCAATGTTTTCCAAACAGCACCACCCCAGCCTGCTTCAAATGCACGCTGTACTTGATAACCTGAATTCGTTGGTGGTGCGGATGCTAGCCAAAATGGATTAGGTGATTTGATACCCGCTAAATTAATGCGTAAGTCAGCCATATAAGTTCCCCCTCTATCCCTTATTAACAAGCTATTTTGTACCGAAAGCATAGCATCAGGTATAAGCTGTAAGACCCCGACTTCAGAATGTAAAGGTATGCCCAAATATTCAAATGCTGAATCAACAGCCTGTAAAAACCCGATTGGTGAAACTAACAATCCGTGGAGGATGAAAAACCTCCACGGATTGAAGGTTCACTTTATCCCGTATTAACAGGCTGTAAGTCCACTACTTCCCAATGTAAAGTAATGCTAAAGTATTCAAATGAAGGATCAACAGCCTGTAAAAACCCGATTGGTGAAACTAACAATCCGTGGAGGATGAAAAACCTCCACGGATTGAAGGTTCACTTTATGCAATCTCACTTGGTTTTCTTAAACGTTCATGAATCTTGTATGCTGCATCTTTTCCTTGTTGTACAGCGGTCACCACCATCGCTTCCCCCTGTCCATTACCAAAGACAACATCTCCACAAGCAAATACTTTGTCATGAGACGTTTGCATTGTCGTTTCATCAATATCGACAACCCCATTTGTATGGGCTAAACCAAAGGCTTCAATTAACGATACAAAACGCGTTTGTCCAATGGCTTTAATCACCGCATCCACTTCGATGATAAAATTGGAGCC
The DNA here is from genome assembly GCF_038630755.1 of Lysinibacillus sp. FSL K6-1151. Lineage (NCBI taxonomy): Bacteria > Bacillati > Bacillota > Bacilli > Caryophanales > Bacillaceae > Lysinibacillus > Lysinibacillus sp. FSL K6-1151. The sequence continues at coordinate 1,575,822 of NZ_CP152040.1, read as the reverse complement.
TTCAACTTCTTCTGGTCGTTGTCTCCCATCAGCACCAGCCTCACCAAGCTTCATTTTCACACATTCAATGCCTGTCACCTTGCCCGCTTCATTGCCAATAATTTTCTTCGGTGCAGTTAGCCATTTAAATTCCACGCCATCCTGCTTAGCAAATTCATATTCAAATTTGTACGCTGTCATTTCTTTTTGCGTTCTTCTGTACAGAATTTGCACATTGTCAGCACCTAAGCGCACTGCACTTGTAGCACCATCAATGGCTGTATTTCCTGCTCCAATCACAGCTACTCGTTTTCCTACAATATCATTTGTAAGCGGTCCCATTTTTGTTTTTCGCACAAAGTCAATGGCATCATGTACACCTTCTAGTTCTTCACCTTTAATGCCCAGATTCGGCACAGCCCCCATACCGACAGCTAATATCACACTGTCATATTGCGCCAAAATTTCAGCTGCTGTAATATCAACACCTACAGCTGTATTGGTTTGAATGTCCACACCGAGCTGTTCAATTTGGTCCACTTCCCAATCTACAACTTCATTTGGTAAACGGAACGCTACAATGCCATAGCTACCTAAACCTCCAGCCTTTGCCTCCGCCTCATAAATCGTTACATGATAGCCTAAGCGGCTGAGTTCACGTGCTGCCGATAAACCAGCAGGGCCTGCTCCAATAATGGCTACTTTCTGTCCATTATGCTGGCCTGGTTGGAATAGCTGGGCATTTGTTTCCATTGCCCAATCCGTTGCATAACGCTGTAACTCACCAATTTTAATTGGCTTTGTTGAAGAATTTAAGACACACGCCCCTTCACATAGTTCTTCTGTTGGACAAACCCTCGCACAGCTTGCACCAATAGGATTTGCTTCTAATATAGTCGTAGCAGAACCCTTCATATTACCAGATGCAATTTTTTTTATGAAATTCGGGATTTGAATACTTGTTGGACAGGCTTTAATACATGGAGCGTCATAGCAATATAGACAACGATTGGCTTCCTCAATAGCCTCATTCTTTGTCATCTTTCCTTTTAATTCCATGAAATTACGTCTAATCTGTATGGTCATCGCGTTTTCTTGAATCGGAACCATTTCCACATCCCCCTCATGTGAGCATTTTTTCCGTGAATCAATTACTAAACCGATTGTTTTGTTCTCCAGTCAAAACAATCGGTCGTCTACTGAAGGAAGCTAAATATTTAACGCTTCCGCAACTACTGTTCTTAATGGACGTTTAATGTATTGTCCACTGCCAAGTATGCCTACAAATTCTTTATTTTTAATGACATATTCCCCTCGGACTAGGACACTAACAGGCTCCCCTGTCACTTCCCAGCCTTCATATGGGTTATAGTCAACATTCATATGATGCGTTTTAGCCGAAATTTGGCGTTTTGCCTCTGGATCAAAAATAACGATATCCGCATCAGAACCAATCGCAATCGTTCCTTTTTGCGGGAATAAGCCAAATATTTTTGCCGCACTAGTAGAAATCATATCCACAAATTCATGGATTGAAATTCTCCCCTTTGCTACGCCCTCCGAATATAAAATACTGAATCGATCTTCAATGAATGGCCCGCCATTTGGAATTTTCGAGAAATCATTTAAGCCTAGCTGCTTTTTGCCCTTAAAGCTAAAGGAGCATTGATCTGAGCCAATGGTCTGAAGCTGTTTCGCCTTTAATGCATGCCATAAATGCTCTTGATGATACTTCGGACGAAGTGGTGGCGACCATACATATTTGGCTCCCTCAAAGCCTGGCTGTGCTAAGGCTGATTGATCGAGTGTTAAATATGGCGGACAAGTTTCACCATAGACGTCATAGCCTTTTTCACGAGCAGCAATAATTTCATCCACTGCTTCTTTACATGTCACATGCACCACATAGAGCTTTGCTCCAGCAATATGGGCTAATTCGATGGCACGCTTTGTTGCCTCTCCCTCTAATTCGGCTGGACGAGTCAGTGCATGATAAATGGGTTCCTTATGACCAGCACGTCGAGCTTCTTCTACCAGCTCATCAATAACAGAGCCATTCTCACAATGTACCATCACCACAGCACCAAGATCTTTAGCGATTTTAAAGGCTTTAAATAAAGTACGATCTGTTGCTTGGAATTCTTTTGCATACGCCATAAAGACTTTTACAGAGGTAATGCCCTCTTGCTCCAGTAGCTTCGGTAATTCAGCTTCCGTTTCAGGTGTTAAGTCGCCAATCATTAGGTGGAAACCATAATCAATAGCTGACTTTCCTTTAGCCTTGTCATGCCATTTCTCCACCGCTGTAGACAATTTTTCTTCCCCAGCTGTTAAACAGAAATCTAAAATAGTAGTTGTCCCACCATAGGCCGCTGCAATTGTACCTGATTTCCAATCATCATCTGTCACCGTATTATTGAATGGCATATCTAAATGCGTATGGGGATCAATGCCACCAGGTAATACGTACTTCCCTGTTGCATCAATTATTTCAGCATTAGCATCCGTTAAATTTTGTCCAATCTGAACAATTTTACCGTTATCAATTAAAATATCTGCCTCAAATACGTCAGCAGCAGTTGCAACTCGTCCACCTTTAATGATTTTTTTCATTGTGCCCCTCACCCTTCATCACAAAATTAGAGAATCCTTGATGTTTAATGCAGTGTATATGTCTCGCCCAGACTAAACTTTGTTTGTAGCGTTAACACCGTTTCTAGTAGAATATCTGCTCCCTTTGCACAATCCTCAAAGGTTGTTTCCTCTTCTTCACAATGACTCTTGCCTTCGATACTTGGGACAAAAATCATCGCGGAAGGAACCATACTTGCCATATACTGTGCATCATGACCAGCGCCGCTAAACATACGATGAGCTGAGTAACCAAAGCTTTGACATGCTCTTTCTACTTCATTGCAAATGGCGCTATCGAAATGCACGGTATCTCTTCCCCATAGCTTGACAGGCTGAATATGGCATCCGCCTGCTGTCTCTGGAAGTGCATGGAGAATATCCTCAACCAATTGCATGACCTCTGGCTTTTGGTGACGGGAATCAATGGTAAATGTCACCTTATTCGGGATGACTGTATGAATATTTGGAGAAACATGCATACGACCAAAGGTAAACACAAGCTGTTCATCCACCTTGCCTAATTGCTCATGGAGCTCTGTCATGATCGTCGATGCAACAATCATCGGATCTTTGCGCATTGACATTGGCGTTGTCCCTGCGTGATTCGATTGCCCCGTAATGGTGATTTCGTAGCAGACCATGCCTAGTACACCTTCAACAACACCAATCTCACGTTGTTTTGTCTCTAATACTGGCCCTTGCTCAATATGCAATTCAATATAAGCCAGTGCTTCTTTTAGACGATTGATCTGCTCTCCTTCATAGCCACTTGCTTGTAATGCTTCTTGAAAGCGAATGCCATTTTTATCTGTGGATTGCAGCATTTTTTCTTTATCAAACTTCGAGGTGATGACCCCTGAACTCATCATGGCTGGATCAAAACGTGCCCCCTCTTCGTTCGTGAAATTGACAATCATGAGTGGAATATCCACTTCAATGTCATTTTCCTTTATTGTTCGAATGGCCTCGATAGCTGTTAGTACGCCTAACACGCCATCAAATCTCCCACCTTTTTCAACAGAATCTAGATGGGAACCCATAACGATGGGCGGCACATTCTTTTTCCCAGGAAGCGTGGCATAAATATTCCCCATATCATCTACCTGAATGTTCATACCTAACGCCTCACAACACTTACAAAAATAGTTTCTTGCTAAAACGTCCTCATCCGAAAGAGACAAACGTGTGACACCACCATTGTCAGTGGCTCCAAATTGACTAAATTGTTCAATTAACTCTTGCAATCGTCTACTATTACATTTATACATATGCAAGTCCTCTCTTTCACAGTAGTTATTAAACATTCTAAAATAAATAAAACTTGTGAGATATGGATAGTAAACTAAAAAAATATGTGCAACTGCACATCATATATGGTAAGTTATGTTCATAATTAAGGGGGGTAAATATGGGGACGATTCGTAAAATTGTAGAGGGTGTTCAATTCCCAATGCTCACATTAGTCGCTGGACATAGTGGTACGTATCGCAGAGTTACTGGTATTAACGTTGTGGAGAGCAGTGATTTAATCATGTTTTGTAGACCTAATGAATTAGTCGTCACAACAGGCATTCATTTAGATGCACAAGCAGCTTCCTTAGAACAGCTTGTCAAACAAGCCTACACCAAAAAAGTAGCTGGCTTTATCATTAATACAGGGCCTTTCATTCCTGATATTCCTGAAGCCGTCATCTCTTTCGCTAATCAACATGATTTCCCTATTTTTCAAATGCCATGGAATTATCGTATTGCCGATCTATTAAAAACTACTTTTCAATTTATTGCCAACCATCATCAAGAGCTCTCCATCGAAGAAAAGGTACTTTTCAATCTACTATTTCACTACAAACAAAACGCTAACACGATGAAAGATCAACTAGCACAGCTAGGATTTCCCCACGGGAGAGAATTAGCGATCATTACTTGCACAACCATTGGCACCCAAGCCTCTATTGACCGTTATGAGGTGATGATGCAATTCGCTTTTCAAAATCGCTATCAACGCTTCTTAAAATTAAAGCATAAAAATCACCTCATTTTTCTAATTGATAAAGCTCAAATCATAACACCGAATGTACCCTTCTCAAAAGTCGTGGAAGAAATCTATGAAAAAATCACCTTAAAAAACGGTTTCTTAGATATTATTATCGGAAAAGGGAACTATTATAAAGAGCTAGAAAATGCTCGTAAAAGCTATGATGAGTCATTAACTGTCATTCATTTAGCACAGCTTCATAACAACCGTTACTTATACAAATATCAAGAAATTGGTGCCTATAAAATACTTATGGCTGTGCAAAATCAGCCCTTGATGAAGTCTTTCAGTCAGGATATTTTAGGACAGCTTTATCGCTATGATGAATTGCACAACACAGATTACGTTCCTTTTTTACGCATATTTGTTGAGGAAAATGGCAGTACAAGTAGGATTAGTGAACGTCAATTTATTCATCGTAATACGGTTCTTTATAAAATAAAGAAAATCGAAATGCTATTGGACATGGACTTAAGTAATCCCTTTACGAAAACTAACCTGTATATTGCTTTTTTAATTGAGGATGTTTTAACACATCAGTAGATTACTTAATTATCCGATTTTTCAATCTTTTTACTTCTGCTATTTTTTCAAAAAAACTCGGCTACAAAATTTGCGACATCCTCCTGAGATTGTGAGGCAACATGATATTGGTCACACCGTCATTGCCACAGAACGTGGTGTTTTTTGACGGTGTTCTTTTCTTTCAGCGATTGATTGAACACCCATTGCAAACACTCATCTCCCTCAGTGTAGGAGGAAATCTTCAGTTCAATCAAGATAAATACCCCTTCTAAAACACTTAAGGCATACATATAAAGTACAAATGGGGTCAACTGTGCATTTTCGTTGTCCACATCTGATACAAACATATGCATGCTATTCAACCACCTATACAGAGGGAGTGAAGCTTCGTGACTAATGTAACAAGCCCAAATTGGCAAGTGAAAGATGAACAATTTGTTTGGCACTCTATGAAGCCATACAATCCGAATGCAACGATGATTGTCCAATCGTCTAAAGGAGCATGGATTACCGACATTGAAGGAAAACGCTATTTAGATGCTATGGCTGGTTTATGGTGTGTGAATGTTGGCTATGGACGAGAGGACATTGCCAAAGTTGCCTATGAGCAATTGCTTGAAAATACGTATACACCATTATCTGTAGGGCATATCCCTGCCATTAAATTAAGCGAAAAAATTAGTGAGCTTTTAGAAGATGATTATGTCGTCTTTTTCTCCAATAGTGGCTCTGAAGCAAATGAGGCTGCCTTCAAAATCGCTAGACAATATCATCAACAAAAAGGTCATGCCAATCGAACGAAAATTATCTCTCGTTATCGTGCCTATCATGGGAGCTCAATGGGTGCTTTGGCAGCTACTGGACAAGCTCAGCGAAAATATAAATATGAGCCACTGGCACCTGGTTTTCTTCATGTCACACCGCCTGACACGTATCGTGCAAATGAAGACCATATTAAAAGTAAGGACCCTTGTGCATTACCATCCGTTCAAGCGATTGATCATCTTATGACATGGGAAATGTCCGATTCCATTGCAGCTATCATTATGGAGCCGATCATCACTGGTGGTGGCGTGCTTATGCCCCATGACCATTACTTACAAGGGGTCAAAACTATTTGTGAAAAGCATGGTGCATTGCTTATTGTCGATGAAGTAATTTGTGGTTTTGGACGTACTGGCAAAGCTTTTGGATTTCAAAATTACGGCATCCAGCCTGATATTGTGACAATGGCGAAAGGCTTAACAAGTGCTTATATGCCTCTGTCAGCTACAGCTGTTCGCCGTGAAATTTATGAGGCTTTTGCAGGGAGTGAGGAATATGACTTTTTCCGCCATGTCAACACATTCGGTGGATCACCAGCGGCATGTGCCGTAGCACTAAAAAATATTGAAATAATGGAGCGGGAAGATTTATTTGCCCAGTCCGCTTCGCTAGGAGCAACACTTCTGGCTACCTTACAGGAGCAATTAAAGGAACATCCATATGTTGGGGATATTCGTGGGAAAGGCTTATTGATTGGCGTTGAGCTTGTTCAAGATAAAGACAGCAAAACACCACTCGATGTTACGCTTGTAAACAAAGTGATTGCGCAATGTAAGGAACTCGGATTAATCATTGGGAAAAATGGTGTAACCGTTGCAGGTTTCAATAATGTATTGACATTATCTCCGCCACTGATTATCTCCTCAGATGAGAAAGATTTTATTATTGAAAAATTTGTGCAGGCATTACAATCTATTAAACTGTAGGAGGAATAGCTAGATGGTAACGAATACCGACATAAAAGAGCTAGGTCATTTTATCAATGGACAAACGATTTTAGGGAAAAGTGGCCAGTTATCAGATGTTTACAACCCAAGTACTGGCACTGTCATCGCTCGTGTTCCTTTAGCAACAACAGCGGAGGTGCAGGAAGCGATTACTGCTGCCAAAGCTGCCTTCCCAGCTTGGCGTGCTTTATCTATTGGGAAACGAGCAGAAATCGTCCTAAAGTTTCGCCAACTATTAACAGAAAATATGGATGAGTTAATCGATATGATCTGTACTGAAAGTGGCAAAACAATGGAGAATGCAAAAGGCGAAATTACACGAGGTTTAGAGTCAGTAGATTTAGCTATTAATGCCCCACATCTACTAAAAGGTGAATATTCCGTTAATGTAGGTGGTCATATCAATGCCTATTCGATGAAAGTACCATTAGGCGTAGTGGCGGCTATCTCGCCATTTAATTTCCCTGCCATGGTTCCACTAGCCATTACAAGCATGGCGATAGCCGTAGGAAATTGTGTGATTTTAAAGCCATCAGAGCGTGTTCCTTGCTCCGCTCTATTTTTATCAGAGCTATGGAAAGAAGCTGGTTTACCAGATGGTGTCTGGACTGTCATTAATGGCGATAAAGAGGCTGTCAATGAGCTGTTATGCAACCCAGCCATTGAAGCAATTTCCTTTGTCGGCTCTACACCCGTCGCAGAAGCTATTTATGCCACAGCCTCTAAACATGGGAAACGTGTGACAGCGTTAGGTGGTGGTAAAAATAATATGGTGGTTATGCCAGATGCTGACTTAGAGCACGTTGCCAATGCCTTTCTAGGTGCTGCCTTTGGAGCTGCCTCTCAGCGTTGTATGGCGATTTCAACTATTATTCCTGTAGGTGAGGATACAGCCAATAAATTAGTCAGTATTCTTGCTGATAAAATTGCCAAATTAAAAGTGGGTCCGTATACAGACTCCGAAGTCGATTTTGGACCAGTTATTACACAGCAGTCCAAGGATGCCATTATTGGTTTTATCGATCGTAGCGTGGAAGAAGGTGCTACAATTGTCTGTGATGGAAGAAATCCTAATATCGCCAAGCAATCGAATGGTTTCTACTTGGGTCCTACCCTACTCGATCACGTAAAGCCTGGGATGGAAATTTATGAGCAAGAAGTATTTGGACCTGCACGGAATATTGTTCGAGTAGCTACATTGGATGAGGCAATTGCTCTTATTAATGCCCATGAATTAGGGAATGGTGTGACAATCTTTACAAACAATGGTGCGGCTGCTCGGAAATTTACCACTGAAATTGAAGTTGGAATGGTAGGTGTCAACGTGCCCATTCCTATTCCAGTAGGCTATCACAATTTCGGTGGCTGGAAACGTTCAAGATTCGGTGAAGGGCATATGTTTGGCCCTGACCAAGTACGTTTCTTCACAAAAACGAAAACCATATCAGAAAGATGGGTGGAACAAGGAAATGATGTAACCTCATCCTTTGCTTTTCCGAGTAATCAAGACTAATCACTAAAATAAACATTCGTGTTGCTTCTTAAAGGAGCCATGCGAATGTTTTTGCTCTATTAAAAAAACTGACGAACCAAATTGGGTCACCAGTTTTTGCAGATTAATTAGTCGTTCTCTTTTTTCTCCACTTTTTTCACTTCTGTCTTTGTTACTTCAGTGAAATCCGCTTCCTCCCCAGCCTCCATGCCATAGCTAGGATTTCTGTCCATACGAGTGAATGTATCTACATCATCCTCGTCTTCAAATCGCTTCACAAGAATTGGTATGGTGATTAGACCCGCAAGCCCAACAAGGGCATATATCCATCGAGATAAGACCGCAGTTTGTCCACCAAACAAATAAGCAACTAAATCAAATCTAAAGAATCCAATGAGTCCCCAGTTGATTGCACCTATAATGACTAATACTAAGGCAATTCTATAAAGCACGCTCATGCGTACACCTCCTTTATCGTCTTTACTCCAAGCTGAATTTTCAGCAGGGAGATGTCATAAGAAGCGATAAAATGACAAAGACTAGTCATTAAAACCGCCATTTTGACGGTCTTATTTTTTGCAATAACTACTTTTTTATACAGCATGGAATTGCAGTGATGCTATTATCACAAAGAAAGGTACGACGATGAACGAACATTACTTGGATGGATTTTTATAGGTTTGCTCATGCTGAAGTAGCCATTCTTTGCGCCACATCCCGCCACCATACCCTGTCAACGTTCCATTGGAGCCAATAATTCGATGGCAAGGAACAACAATGCTTATATTATTTTTGCCATTGGCGCTACCGACAGCTCTTACAGCTTTTTCATTGTTAATGGCCATTGCAATATCTTTATAAGAAGCTGTTTCACCATAACCTATACTAGGTAAGGCATGCCAAACTGCTTGCTGAAAATCAGTACCTTTAAAGGTGTAAGGAAATGAAAACGCATGACGTTCACCAATAAAATACTCATGCAATTGCTTAGCACATGTTAGTAGCACTTGAGGAGTATCTTGTTGAGGGATATTGACAATCTCCCCTCGCTCTGCAAAATTAATCCCATCAATAGCTGTTTCACTACCTTCGATTTCAATAATTCCAATGGGCGATTTGTAATCTAATTTATACCGTTTCATATTAGTGACCTCCATAAATAAAAGGTGGCATAAGCTTGCCAGCCTTGCCAATGTTTCGCATAGTGATGAATTTCCTCAAGCGTTGGTTTTCGCTCTAATGCTAATTGTGTTTTTATTGCATTATGCAATCCAACATCTGCAATAGGGAAAGCAGATGGCTCTTGTAAACATTTCATCAACACATAGTCGGCTGTCCATGCACCAATGCCTCGAATAGCCATTAAACTTTGTTTCATGTCCTCGTAGCCGTCTTTTTGACGCAATAAACCTTTTGTCAATTGACCATTTGCTATACTTTTCGCAATATCAATAATGTACTCTGATTTCCTCAATGTAAATTGAAGGCTTCTCAAGTCCTCTACCTGAATGGCTGCTATTTTTTCTGGTGTCGGAAAGAGCCAGTAGCTTTGTCCCTTAAAGTGAACATGCTCTCCAAAATGTTCTACAAATCGTTTTTTTAACGTATAAGCGAATGTTAAATTGATTTGTTGTCCAATAATAGCCCACACCAGTGCTTCAAATAAATCAGGAATTCCGATTAAACGTAATCCACTATATTTTTTCGTAAGTGAACATAAGATGGGATCCTGTTCAGCCATCTGGTAATAGTCCTGCAAGTTCCTGTTTAAATCAAACCACTCTGTTATATATTGTACGATGATTGCTCGTTCATGGACAGCTGGCTGATTCATCAGAAAGGATACTTTTATTTTATTGTCTTGCTCGGTGACGGTACATAAAATAAGCCGTTCATTTATCTTTAATAATTTGCAGAGTGTGTCCTTTTTTATATGATGCAAATTTTCTTGATTGGAGCGCTTTAAGAACAGCAAACATTCCATATAATTGAATTCTTTTGGTGGTTCGATGACTACATAACAATCGGCATTTATCCAATTCATAATAGGTCTCCTTTCTATGAAAGGTGTCGATATTGTGTAGGTGAACAATTTTTCAACCGTCGAAAAACTTTATAAAAATTGGATGGACTTTGAAATCCTACTTCATAGCAAATTTCTAAATTTGTAGCATCTGTATGCTTTAATAAGTGGGCAGCTTTATCAATTCTTATTTTTTCTAGATATGTTCTGGGAGTCTCTTCTGTTTCTTGTTTAAATAATCGTTCAAGATGAAATGGACTGATGCCGACATGCGCCGCCATATCCTGTAATGTCAGCTTTTGTTTATACTCATTGATGATAAATGCTGTAATATTTTTAATCAATTGGGTATGTGGTGAATGTTCTATTTCAGGCTGACAACGTTTACATGCACGATACCCGGCTGCTTCTACTTCTTGAATATCTTCATAAAATTCAACATTCACCTTTTTCGGTTTTCTTGATTTACAGGAAGGACGGCAATATATTTTAGTGGTTTTAACTGCCGTATAAAATAGCCCATCATAGGTTTGATCACATGCTATGATTTTTTCCCACTTTTCCTCAAAGGATAAATTGATTGGATTGTCCACGAATGAACCACCTCGATTTCATAGATTACACATATAAAGAAGAAGTATCTTGGTCTTTTACTAATTGTGCAGCATGCTGTGATAAATAGGCAATGATTTTATCTGAAAGTGCATTGCCAAAGCTCAAACGCCTTACCCCTAATTCTTTTAATAGTTGGCAATTTGTTAATCCTGGTAAAGAAAGAAGATTGATCGGTGCATCCACATTGCTTGTGATAGCACTTATTTCATTGACATCTATTAAGCCTGGGATAAAGACCCCACTTGCTCCGCTCTCGCTATAAGCTTGTGCTCTCATCATGGTTTCCTCGAACGGATGCATTAGCAGCAAATACGTATCTGTTCTTGCATTAATAAAGAAATCTTTATAGCCATGATTATCTAGCCTTGCCCTCATATTTGCTAGCAGGTGACAGTGTTTTGTTATATTTCTTAATCCAGTTTGCTTTTTAAAGGAATCCTCGATGTTAATTCCTGCTACTCCAACATCTGCTGTTCTTAACACATTGTCGATAATACTTTGTTCATCATGACCATACCCCGCTTCAATATCCGCAGATACGGGGATGTTCACCTGCTCTGCAATAGCTTGAATAATATTTAGATGGTGTTGAAAGTCTATCCATTCACCGTCAGCATAGCCTAATGAATTCGCTATACCCCAGCTAGTTGTGCCAATCGCCTGAAAACCTGCTTTTTCTAATGCTAATGCCGATAATACATCCCAAGCATTTCCTAAAAACAACAGCTCTTGTGCACAATGTAAATCATTGAATTCCTGAATTTTTGACATAGCGAAAGCCTCCATACTGTTTGATTGACCTCATATTATCAGGAATTCTCCACTTATTTCGTCCTCAATCTTGCTATTATGGTCTTGTTGGACGCAATAGGAGCATACAAAAAAGACGTCCAAAACAATCGCTTTGTCCTGACGTCTTTTCATGTTATTTCAAATCAAACTACATTAAGTAAGCACCTGTTCCTTTGCATGCTTACGCTGGAAGGCAATCTCTTGTCGTTTTTCTTTCGTTACACGTTGCCAAATGACCACTGTAATAAACCCAATAATGGCTATGATGTTCAACAAGCAACGGAAATCGTCATGAACTATATTACTGAGATTGTTCGAAACGCCAACCTTTTTTTATGTGTAAAATAAAAATAAGCAACAGTGATTATGATAGCAAAATAATATTATCAAACCCCTCAATACAATAGTAAAACCCCTTCTAGCTTATGCTAAAAGGGGTTACTGTTATTTTTGCCAATGATTTAGTTCTTTTAACAATTCGGGTAGCTGTAATTTCCTTACGTCGATGGGCGGTAATGCCTTAATAAACTCTTTTCCATAGGACTTACTAGTAATACGACGATCTAGTACAATGAACGCACCTTTATCTTGTGAAGAACGAATTAATCGACCAAAGCCTTGCTTAAAGCGCATAATGGCCTCTGGTAAGGAAAGCTCTGTAAAGGAATTACGGCCTTGAGCTGTTAGATGCTTTGCTCTCGCTTTAAAGACGGGCTCTTCTGGTGAAGAAAATGGTAGGCGTACGACAATGACAGAGGCAAGGGCATCCCCTGGCACATCCACACCCTCCCAAAAGCTATTTGTGCCAAAAAGCACGGCATGGCTAAATTTTTGGAATGATTTTAAAATGCGCATACGGCTACCGCCTGTCACACCTTGTGCAAAAAGCATATAGTCATCTAAAAGCTCACTATCTTGAATAAGCTCGACCGTTTTTCGTAGCATATCCTGTGCCGTAAAGAGCACAAAGCAACGCCCCTCTGTCATACGAACTGTCCGTGTAATAGCATGGGCAACAGCCTCAATGTATTCTTCTTGGCTGACATGCTGAATATCTGGCATATCAGTTACAATAAATGCCTTAGCGCCCGCATAATAGGCTGGTGGTGCTTGTAGTTTCATAACTTTGACTTCATTTGAGATGCCTAGCTGACGTGTAATAAAACGTTCATTGCCAGGTACCGTTAATGTACCTGATGTCCAAACAATACTTGCTTGCTGACGTAGAGGTGCTAACACTTGTTCAATAATTGGTGTGACATTGACGGGCTTTTTAAAGACATGGAGACTGCCTGGAACACTTCGTACATCAAATTCTAACCAAACAGAATTGCCGTCCTGCGGGGAGAGAAAAATATCTTCCCATTCTGCAATTTTTATTTTCACTTCTCGAATCCAATACTGCCATTCAGACAATACAAAAAGGTCATTTTTATCTAATTGCTCGATATTATTTTCGAAAGCCTGCGTAATTCCACTAGCTAGATCCAACCATTGCTGTGTCAGTTTACTGACTAGTGCAAATGGCTCTTTCGCCAATGAAACATCCTCTAAAAACAAGGTACATTTACTACCAGTTTGCTTCCCTTTAACTTGCTGTTGCATTTTTTGAATCGCTTGCTGAATTGTTTCATCAAATGTTCGTTGTAGACGGATAAATTGTGCATCCAGTCGCTGTAAATTTTGCATAGCTACTCGCTGTTTTTTCTTTGCTGCCTGGCAAAACTGTTGAAATAAAGCACTGTCCTCCATCGTGCCAATTTGGCCGAAAATATACTTCCATTGTGTATAGGAGAAGACAACCTCATCTTGCTGCATTGCTGCCTGAATAAATTGATGTGCCTCATCCATAATCCAGCCATCAATTTGTGTAAAGAGCGGTGTTTGACGCACTAAATCGCTCAATACCATGGCATGATTCGTCACAATACAGTCCGCAACAGTGCTATTCTTTAACGCTCGTTCATAGAAATCAAAGCCCTTTGAAGGCTTGTCACTCGGTATTTTGCGGATTTTCTCTAAAAACAGTTGGCCGCCACCAGAAACATTGAGCTCACTTAACACACCTGTCTCTGTTTTTGTCAGCCAAACGAGTATTTGTAAAATAGTAAATGTATCATCATAGGATTCATCAGCATGGGCCATACATTGCTCAAAGCGTTCCAGATCAATGTAATGTTGCATTCCCTTTAGCACACATAAATTCACTTTTGTCCCAAGAATTTTTTCAATCTTAGGTAGCTCTTCCTCTACAAGCTGTTCCTGTAGATGAGAAGTATAGGTGCTAATGGCTATCTTTTTATGGACAGCTCGTGCATACAAAATCGCAGGAAGTAAATAGCCAGCGGTTTTGCCAATACCTGTAGAAGCTTCAATCACACACTCTTTTTGTTCATGTAATGCCTGCCAAATCGTGTCCATCATCTCAAATTGTGCAGGTCTTACCTCAAAATTTGGGAGTGCCTTTGCCATGAATGCCTTTTTTTCATCCACCGTTTGCGGATAGTCCATCGTTTGTGATTCATTCTCATGCTGATTACGACCATTACAAATGGCAAAATTGCGGTAATAATGCACATTTTCATGACCTGTCAGATGCTGACGTTTAATTTGTAATGCCTCGAAAAAAAGCTGAGCAATATTTGATTTCATGCGAAATGAACGCTTGTGCATCTGCTCTAGCGTTAGCTGTGGGAGATTTAACAGCTCCTTCCAGCAATATTTGAATAGCTCTGCCGTAGCAAGAGCATCGTCGTCTGCTCGATGTGCATTGGCTAGCTCGATATTTAAATCTGCTGCTAAATCCCCTAGCTTAAAGCTGAGGGACATCGGAAACAAAATTTTAGCTAGCTCCACCGTATCCATTTTTTTACCCTGCCACTTCAATAGTCCGGCACGTTTAAATTCTGCTTGTAAAAAGGATAAGTCAAAATCTGCATTATGTGCGACAAACACACAATCAGTTAAGAGTTCATATATGTAATCCGCATGTGCCTCAAATGGTAAGGCATCCTTAACATCTTCATCCGTGATATGCGTTAAATCTTGAATGAAAGATGGAATGGTTTTTCCTGGATTAATGAACTTCGTATAGGTACGCTCAATTTCCCAATCTTTCATAATAACAATCGCGATTTGAATCATCCGGTCTCCATTTGCTGGTGAATGACCAGTTGTCTCCAAATCTACAATTGCATATTTTTGACTTTCCATCATACATCTCAACTCACAGTTCACATTAGATAAGTTGAATTTTATCATAGATTTGTCTTTACGGCATCCTTTCTCCTCCTTTGATGAGCCACTTCAGCCATACAAAAAACGCAACCTTAGAGGAAGCCCCTAAGGTTGCGTAAAAGAAAATACGATTACCTGTTTACCTAATCAATCAGAAGTTTATTGTTTTTTAGCTAGGTCAACAATACGACCTTCTGTTGTTGTTTTCACTTCTTTTAGGGATAGTAATTGCTCTTGAAGGTTTTCCCAGTCAGACAAGCCTAAATCTGTAACACGACCTTCTTCATATGCTTTCGCAAACATATCAAAGCCATCTCCACCTTTAGCCGTGTATGCATTCGTTGCTACTGTATACCGTTTATCATCCTGCAACGGAACGTACTTACCTGTCGCTTTGTCGAAGTACTCCACAGATACAACACGTGAGCCTGCTTCTTTCGATGAATCATATTGTAATTTTGCCCCAGCGATGTGCAGGAAGCCACCATTTTCATTCGGTACATTTTTCAATGATACTTCAAACGCAGCTTTTAGCTCAGCACCAGTTGCGTCCATTAATGCTAATGTATTACCAAATGGTAAGACTGTAATAACCTGACCAACAGTAATATTACCTGCTGGAATTGCTTCTCGGATACCTCCTCCGTTTTGCAATGCCATTACAACTGTTTTATCTGTAAATTTTTGTGCTTTTGCTAACATACCATCAGTAATAATATTACCTAGAGCTGTTTCATTGCTACGCACACTTTCAAGACTAGTTTCACTTGAACGAGGGTTGGCTAATGCTTCTTTCAGTGTTACACCAATTTCTTTGTTGTTCACTTCATCTACTTTTGCTTTATACGGTGCAAGCAGCTTCACTAATTTCTTATCTTCCGCTACTTTACCAAGGTCAATTAATTCACCTTTATACTTTGTGACAACACCATCTCCATCAAATGTTACATCGAGTGTACCTAAATATTTTACATACTCATTTGCTTGTACAATTAATGTAGCATCTTTTGCTTCGCCAACCGTGTTTGTGTCAACTACAAATGGTTCCTCTAATTTTGTATGATCATGACCACCAACAATGACATCAATGCCTGGTACGTTTTGTGCTAGTAAAATATCATTATCCACATTAGGGTTATCATTATAACCGATATGTGTTAAAGCGATAATTTTGTTGACGCCCATTCCTTCAAAGGCAGCCACTGCTTTTTCCGCTTCCTCGATATAGTTTGTAAATTTCACTTTGTTTGGAGAAGCAATATCTTTCGTTTCTTCTGTCGTTAAGCCGAAAATACCTACTTTTTCTCCATTGATTTCTTTCACGATACCTGAATAAATTTTACCGTTTTCAGGCTCACTTGAAATTAAATCTGTAAATAAACCAGTGAATTTGTCATCTGCTGAGAAATCTGTATTGGCATCCACAAATGGGAATTTAGCACCTTTAATAAAGTCTACTAGTGCTTGATGGCCTTCAGGTGATGAACCTAAATCAAATTCGTGGTTACCAAATACCATGGCGTCAAAGCCGATTTCATTTAATAATGCTAAGTCTGCTTGTCCATGGAATTCGTTAAAGTATAGTGTACCGCTAAATGCATCACCAGCGTGTAATGTTAGAACATTCTCCTTTGCTGCACGTTGCTCCTTTACAGCTGTTGCTAATTTAGGTAGTTCATTTGCACGAGCGTGTGTATCATTTACATGTAAAATTGATAAAGTAAATCCATCTTCTGGCGTTGATTTTGTTAGGGCTTCTGCAATCACAGTTGCTAACTGTCCACGTGTAACATTTTCGCTAGCCGCATGGTTTTTTACACTTTCTAGCTCTGGTAATGTTGGAATAGACGACAAGATTTTTGCTAAATCACCATGTGTAATTGTTTGGTTTGGACGGAATGTTTTGTCCCCATAGCCTGAAATAACTTTTAGCTCTACAAGCGCTGCAATGGAACCATAATATGGATTGGATGCACCAATATCCGTAAAGTTAGGATTCTCAACATCTTTCGTATCCAGCTTTAAGGCACCTGCAATCATTTTAGCAGCTTGTCCACGTGTGACATTTGTATCAGGTTTAAATGTACCATCTGGGTATCCGCTAATAATCCCCGCTGCATAAAGAGTAGCGATGCCATCAAAGTCTGCATGACTTTCTTTTACATCTGAAAAAGGACTTGCTGCCGATACTGGTGCTACTGCTACCGCTGTTACAGCTAATGCTGCGGCAGTTGCTGTTAAAAATTTGTTACGTTTATTTTCCATTACAAATGATACCTCCACTAGTAAAATGATGTACTAACAACTAAATTCTACATAAATATGACACAAAATACTAGAACATTCGAATTTTTTTACAAAATTATAATCTTAAAACTAGTTTAATAGTAAGAAAAGAAAAATTTTTCCAAAACTTTTGTAATGGATACGAATACAGAAAAAAGGAGGATTGGCTATACTTTGCCATCCTCCTATCTAATATCTAATTATAAATTGCTGCTTCCATCTTAATGAATGCTACTCACTTCACTACATCACTGTTGCTTCTGGCTCATGTGCAATCATTTCTTTAATAGTATTGCCCTCTCCCATAATGGCCACTGTTGGTTTATGCTCTTTGGCTTCATGATTATCCACATAGACATAGGAAATAATGATGACAATATCGCCACGTTGCACAAGTCGCGCTGCTGCACCATTCACACAAATTACGCCTGAACCTCGTTCACCAGCAATGATATATGTTTCAAAACGAGCACCATTATTATTATTCACGACATGTACTTTTTCATTTGCTAGCATACCTACTGCATCTAAAATATCTTCATCAATTGTTATGGAGCCGACGTAATTTAAATCCGCCTGTGTCACTGTTGCACGGTGGATTTTACTATTCATCATCATACGTAACATATTTACAGTCCTTCTTTCACAGTAAAGATACAATTATCGATTAAGCGTGTTTTACCTATATAGACAGCTGCTGCCAACAGAGCTTGCTGTGTCGTAGCAGTCACGGGTGTTAAATCTGGGTAAGCTAATATTTGGATATAGTCAATCTGACCATGCGTTCGTGCATGAATATGAGCTTTTGCTTTAGCCAGTGCACGCACAGCATCACCATTCGCTAGAAAGCTATCACGTGCCAATTGTAATGCTTCATAGATGGCTGGGGCCTCCTGTCGCTCTGTCTCACTTAAATAGACATTGCGAGAAGATTTCGCTAAACCGTCTTCCTCACGGACAATTGGGACAACACGTATTTCTAATGGGAAATTAAAATCACGTACCATCGTTGCAATAATGGCAACTTGCTGTGCATCCTTTTGTCCAAAATAAGCCCGAGTTGGTTGTGCTAAGTGAAATAATTTCGAGACAATCTGTAACACGCCATCAAAGTGGCCTGGACGACTCGCACCACAAAGAATGGTTGCTTGCTCACCAGCCTGTATACGGATGCCACCATCGTGGGGATACATTTCTTCCACACTTGGTGCAAACATAATATCAACACCAACAGACTGTGCCAATGCAGTATCTCTAGGTAAATCACGAGGATAGCTTTCAAAATCTTCATTTGGTCCAAATTGTGTTGGGTTGACGAATATACTCATAACGACTACATCATTTTCAGCACGAGCTGTTTGTGCCAATGTTAAATGACCTTCATGTAAATAGCCCATCGTCGGAACAAGTCCAATGGTTTGATGAGCCTGCTTGGCTGCGTTTATTTCTTCAGCTAATGCTTGTATGGTAGTTACGACTCTCATGCTTGGACGCCCCCATATAACTTATCTAATGCTTCTTCTTTCATCGTAAAGAAATGCTTTGGTGCAGGGAAAGTACCTGCTTTCACAGCTTCAACATAGCGAACCATGCCAGCGCTTGCTTCTTTGCCCATATCGGCAAATTGTTGAACAAACTTCGGCACATGATGTGAGCCGTAGCTTAACATGTCATGATACACCAGCACTTGTCCATCAGCTTCTACTCCTGCACCAATGCCAATGGTCGGAATCATTAAACTAGCGGAGACAACCTCAGTCAGCTGGTGAGGGATACATTCTAATACGACTGCACAAGCACCCGCTTCTTCGCATTGTTTTGCTTCTTCAATTAACGTGGCAGCCTGTTCAGCCGTTTTTCCTTGTACTTTATAACCGCCTAGCACCCCTGCTGACTGTGGCAATAAACCTAAATGAGCAACAACAGGAATACCAGCTGATGTTAATTTACGAATGACAGCAATAACCTCACCCGCTCCCTCTACCTTTAAGGCATCAGCCCCAGTTTGTTGCATCATCGCAATGGCTGTTGTTAATGTTTCATTGACATCGCCATGATAAGAACCGAATGGCATATCCACGACCATAAACGTATCCTTTGCTCCACGTCGAACCGCTTTAGCATGATGAATCATATCCGCTACAGTCACTGGCATTGTAGAATCATAGCCAAGCACGACCATTCCAAGTGAATCACCGACCAGTATCATATCGACACCAGCGTCTTCAGCGAATGTAGCAGCCGGATAATCATAGGCCGTCACCATTACGATTTTTTCGCCTGCTGCTTTCATCTTTAAAAAATCTGTCGTCGTTTTCATGTTGTAGTCCTCCTTTTTTAAGGGAAGAAAACAGAAAAACCCCTCTGTGCCGAAAACGGACAGAAGGGTAGTGTTTCGTTCATTGGAAAAAACCTCATCAAGAGGCAATAGCTTACAAAAAGAAAGCTATTTGAACGTATCGTTTTCTTCCGTCCCTGTCTAAAAAGATCAAGGCAGATATTGGTTAATATGGGATCTTGCGCTTTTGAAGGTGCCGTTCACAATGGATACTGCCCTTCAGCTCATACTATAACAGATTCTCCTACTAATCTTCAAATATTATTTTTTTACAATATCATCGTTTAACGACATTGGTAAAATTTATCTTTCATTAGAATTGACAATTAATGCTATACGTCATATACTATCCACATACTATACGTCATATAATATAAAATGAAGTATAGGTACTATATGTGAGGTGGAGAGATGACATTTCAGCTTGGTTCAGCTTTACTTGATGCTTGTGTATTGGCTATCGTCGATAAAGAGGACGCCTATGGCTATTCTTTAACACAGCAAGTACAATCGGTCATGGAGATTTCGGAGTCTACACTGTACCCAGTATTACGCCGCTTACAAAAAGCACATTACTTAACAACATACGATCAGCCCTATCAAGGTAGAAATAGACGCTATTATCAAATTACAGAGCAAGGACGTATACGATTATTAGAGCTATTAAAAGAATGGCAAGTGTATAAGGAAAAGGTTGATTGTGTACTTTTAGGAGGGAATTTAGATGGATAGAGCAAGCTATTTGAAACAGCTACGAGGAAAATTACGTCGGCTTCCTGCGCATGAGTTAGATGCTGCACTTACTTATTATGAAGAATACTTTGCGGAAGCAGGAGAGGAAAATGAGCAACAGGTCATGTCGCAACTTGGCTCCCCTTCTCATGTCGCCTCACAAATATTAGCTGATTTCGCACTAAAGGATTTGGAAACCTCCTCAGCCAAATCAACGAAAAAGAATATGTCAGCCATTTGGCTCATTATTCTAGCCATATTGTCTGCGCCACTTTCACTGCCATTACTGGCAACAGCTATTGCACTTATTTTTTCATTCGGCGCAGTCATCGTCAGCTTGATCCTGGCTATTATCGCGACAGTCATTAGTATTTTTGCTGGTGGCATCGTAGCCCTTATTTCAGGCTTCTTGATTTTAACAG
Organism: Lysinibacillus sp. FSL K6-1151; assembly: GCF_038630755.1. Taxonomy (NCBI): domain Bacteria; kingdom Bacillati; phylum Bacillota; class Bacilli; order Caryophanales; family Bacillaceae; genus Lysinibacillus; species Lysinibacillus sp. FSL K6-1151. Next base: position 1,554,940 of record NZ_CP152040.1, on the reverse strand, counting down.
AGCATTGGCCTACTGCACTGCTCTTTATGGGTGCGGGATTGGTTGTAACGGGCTTAGGTGTCCTACTCTTTCCTTTTGTCACACGTTTTATTAAGAAAACGGTTCTTGTTTCTGTTGAAGCATTAGGAAGACTATTCCACAAAATAACGAAAAAACGGAAAGGGGGCTTCTAAATGACATCCAAAAATACCCTTATCGCCATGACAATGATTGCATTAGGTATTTTACTTGCATTGGTTGGTTATTTTTCGGGCGGTCGCTGGCTTATTTTCAAAGATGCCGACGGTCTTCACGTCCCAAGCCATACAAATCTAGTGAGTCAATCACATGAGTTAGATACGTTTATAAGTATTAATATAGTGAATGACTATGGAGATATTGAAATTATTGCGAGAGATAATGACTATAGATTAGAGACACAGGTCTTTGAGCAGCAAGACGTAACCTATCATATAGACAATGGTGTTTTAACGATTGAAACAAAGGCGAAGAAAAGGGATGGTTTTCAATTTGGCTTTAATAACTTTTCTTCTCCCTCTATCAAGCTCTATGTCCCGAAAGATACAAAAGTAGAGTCAGTTGTAATAGACAGTGATTTTGGTGATACAGCTGTTCGTGGATTACATTATGAGGAGCTTCAACTCATGCAAGATTACGGAGATATTACCTTCACTAACACGACTGGTGACAAAACAGAGATTACACAGTCCTTTGGTGATTTGACGCTCCAACAATATGCTAGTAACGGCATTAGCATTGAAAGTGAGCATGGTGACATCACTATAGATGGTACATTAAATGGTCAATCCACCATTTCTTCTAGCTTTGGTGATATGACACTTCACTTACAAAACAAACAAAGTGATTTAGGCTATGACTTAAAAACTAGTTTCGGTGATATTACGATGGATGGTGAAGAACAAAGTGGCAAGGTGACGCAAGTAAATAATGGTGACCATCAACTGCATGTTTCCTTATCACATGGTGATTTAGATGTATCACTGAAGTAAAGCTGAATTCAAGAAGCTGCAAGAAAAATTCCTTGCAGCTTCTTTTCTATAATATTTTGATATCCCCTGCATAAATCGTTCGGATTATCCCATTGTCCTGAGTAAGCTGTAGAACACCATCATCTGTAATTCCACTAGCAATCCCTTCAAAACGTTCACGTAATGTCTTCACCTCTATACGTTGACCAATTGTACAGGATAATTGCTGCCATAGCGTTTTGATACTCGCGAAGCCCTCTTTCACATATAACTCTGTAAATTGTTCTAAATAGTGCAAGATAGATGCCACAAGGGCTGCGCGGTTGATTTCTTCTCCAGCCTCTAATCGTAATGAAGTAGCTATATCTGCTATATCAGGTGAAAAATCAGCTGCTGCTTGGTTCGCATTTATGCCAATCCCAACAAGTAAAGCTTGCACAAGATCAGCCTCTGCCTGCATCTCCGTTAAAATACCTGTACATTTTTTGCCATTAATTAATAAATCGTTGGGCCATTTAATGGCTGGTTCTACATGCTTATATAATGTTTTGATAGCCATTGTAACTGCTACTGCCACCACAAGTGTATAGGAGGATGCCTGTTGGGGGGTAACATCAGGTCGTACAATAATGGTCATCCAAATCCCAGTACCATGTGCAGATTCCCAAGGACGCGCCATACGGCCACGCCCCGCTGTTTGTTCCTCACCAATAATGATCGTACCGTGTGGGGCTCCTTCTTGAGCTAGCTTATGCGCAATCGTTTGTGTAGAATCTACCACATCATAATAATGGATTTCACGTCCAAAATGCGCTGTCTTTAAAAAGAGCTCAATTTGGGTTGGATTCAAGCTATTAGGTACACCCGTCAATACATACCCCTTTTTCTTGATGGTTTCAAATGTATACCCTTCCTCCTGCAATGTCTGCATATGCTTCCAGACAGCCGTCCGAGAGACACCCAAAGAATCTGCTAATTCCTGACCTGAAACTGCTTCACCATCAGCAGCCAGTATTCTTTTTAAAATTTCGTCTTTCATGGAAATTGTCATCTTCACATCAATCCTTTAGTCAACTATGCTATTTTTTATGTAACCTATTTTGTCTTTATCATACTGTAAATCAGTCTAAATGACCACCAAAGATAAAAGCCGTCCCATGTTTCTGAGACGGCTGCTTGTTGTATATTGTGTTAGCCATAAGTCAGCCCCGCTTTCCTAGAAATAGTGCTGCTCTAGCCAGTTTTTAATCTGTTGTCGATCATTTTGGAGTTCATGATGAATAATAGCGCTCAACATGTCCTCCAATGCATCTTTTAGCCATGGTCCACCCTTTTTTCCAGACCATTTTAATAAATCCGCCCCATTCACCACTAAATCTTGCTTTTGCTGAATGGGCAGCATTGCCTGTAATTCTCGAATAGACAGCTGTGGTAGCGCTGCGTCCAATTGGCGAAGCCGTGCAAAATATTGGGCAGCCTCTAACTCTTGTGCTGTGTACATAAAATAATGGGTATTTGTCCATCCCTCTTTTAACGCTTCATATGCGCTCAAAACCGATTTGACAAACGCCATTTCTTTATTAGATAGGCGGTAATCTCTCACTATCTCTCGCCAATCTGTCCCTTGCAGTAAGGCAAAATAAGCCCAGCCCAAGAGCTTGTCCTCTGTATGAAAGCCACGCCAATACTCAGCCTGAAAGTCACCTGGTAAATAGGCAGCCAAACCACTTTCCTCTAATTTTTGAATACCACCAAAAACTGCTTGTCCTACCCATAGCTTATCGAGCTCTGCTTTGATCCGTTCCCTTGCGATAAAAGCAATATCAGATGCTCTAGTTTGAATCGCAGACATTGTATCTGCTGCTATGGCAAAATCAAGCTGTGCTGAAAAGCGTACCGCTCGCAGCATGCGTAAAGCGTCTTCTGAAAAACGTTGTTGTGCATCTCCTACTGCTCGAATCATATGCTTTTCAATATCTTGGTAACCACCGTAATAATCCACATAAGAGCCATCAAGACGCATTGCAATGGCATTCATCGTAAAGTCTCGACGTTGTAAATCTTCTTGCAGTGAACGTACAAATTGTACTTTTTCTGGACGACGGTGATCCGTGTATTCCCCGTCTGTCCGATAGGTAGTCACTTCAACAGGTCCAGCGGGTACGATAACAAGTACCGTCCCATGCTGAATCCCAATATCTACAGTTCGTGGAAATACCGATTTCACTTCTTCAGGCAAGGCATTTGTAGCAACATCTACATCATGAGCTGGGCGATTAAGTAAAGTATCCCTTACAGCGCCACCCACAATAACTGCCTCATAGCCAGCCTGTTCTAGTTGTTCAATGACTGAATAGGCTGCCTGCCATTCTTTATTGTTTTGCATGATTTCTTTCCGCAACCTTCTCATACATTTTTTCATATTGTTCAACAATTTTAGATGAGTGGAATTTGTTATCTACTGCACGGATGGCCGCTTCCCGGAAACGCAATAATAGCTCTTCATCCTGCAGTAAATGGGTCGCATACGCTGCAACTGCATCTGTGTCCCCTAATTCCACAATATAGCCATCTACACCATGTTCAATAACTTCTGGTATACCGCCTACATTTGACCCAATACAAGGTACGCCACAAGCCATTGCTTCTAATAAAACCAGTCCAAACGATTCCTGCTGTGAAAGTAGTAGTTTCATATCGCTAATCGCATATAATTCTGCTAAATTTTCCTGTTTCCCTAAAAATAAAACATCCTTCATATACAGACTTTCCTTTACTTGATCCATGACACGATGCTTTTCTGGACCATCTCCTACCAATAAGAGTTTCGCCTTCATATTAGCCCGAATTTTCATAAAGGCATCTATAATATCCGGAAGATTCTTAATTTTACGGAAGTTTGACACATGAATAAGCACTTTTTCATCTTCTTGAATACCAAATTGCTCTTTTAAATTTCCTGAATTACGAGGATAGTACTCACGCTCATCCACAAAGTTATAAATCGTTTCAATTGGTTTTACTGTATCAATCAATTCATAGGTTTGTTCTTTTAATGCATGTGACACCGTTGTCACAATATCAGATTTATCAATTCCATACTTAATGGCTTGTGACAACGTAGAATCTTGCCCAAGCACCGATATATCTGTGCCATGAAGGGTTGTGACGATGCCAACATCTCGACCACTCATTTCACGTGCTAATACCGCACATACCGCATGTGGGATGGCATAATGCACATGCAACACATCCAACTCTTCATCCTTAATGACGTCTGCCATTTTACTCGCTAATGCAATATCGTATGGAGAATATTGAAACACTGAATAATTATTAACTTCGACTTCATGGAAAAAGACGGTTGGATAAATTTTATTCAATCGAAATGGTACGCTTGAGGTGATGAAATGAATTTCATGTCCTCTTTCTGCAAGCATTTTGCCTAATTCTGTTGCAATGACACCAGAGCCACCAACTGTAGGATAACAGGTAATGCCGATTTTTAGCTTTTTCATTCGATGATCATCCTTTCTAAATCACGTCTTTTATTAGTTACGTCTTTCTTGTATCAGTCTCCAATCCACAAAGCCCTCTTGTAGGCCTTTTAATAATATTTCTGCTGTTCCCATATTTGTTGCCAGTGGCACTTGGTAAACATCACAAAGACGGATAAGTGCAGAAACATCTGGCTCATGTGGTTGTGCTGTTAATGGATCACGGAAAAAAATAACCATGTCCATATCGTTATTGGCAATCATAGCACCAATTTGTTGGTCGCCACCAAGCGGCCCCGAACGAAAACGTGTGACTTCTAAACCAGTAGCTTCAATGACACGTTGTCCCGTTGTTCCAGTAGCATATAGCGTATGTTCAAGTAAAATATCTTTGTAAGCAATAGCAAACTGTACTAAATTGTCTTTTTTACGATCATGTGCAATCAATGCGATTTTCATATAGCTTCCATCCCAATCTTTAGATGATGTTTTCTAAACCATAAACAAGCTGATCCATTTTCATAACCTCTTCTATGCAAAATGCAACGCCTGACATGAAGGAGTTTCGGTTTAATGAATCATGGCGAATCGTCAGTAGCTGCCCATCTCCTCCAAATAATACTTGCTGGTGTGCCACTAAACCAGGTAAACGAACGGAGTGAATGCGCATGCCATCAAAGTCTCCACCTCTTGCACCTTTAATGGTTTCCTGTTCCTCTGGGTGTCCTTGAGTCTTTTGCATACGGGCCTCTTGTATTAGCTGTGCTGTTTTTAACGCTGTCCCAGATGGTGCATCGAGCTTTTGATCATGGTGCATTTCAATAACCTCTACATCTGGTAAGTATTTGGCCGCTTCTTTTGCAAATTTCATCATTAGGATAGCGCCAATCGCAAAGTTTGGTGCAATAATGCAACCCAACTCTTTTTCTTTGGCCATGGCTGATAATTCTTCTAGTTGTGTATCTGTAAATCCTGTTGTACCAATTACAGGTCGTACATTTAAATTCAATGCTTCCTTAGTATGCTTATAGACTGCATGTGGGTTGGTTAAATCTACTAATACATCTGGTGCAGTGACTTCTACAAGGTCATGCATTTCAGTAAATATAGGTACCGTATAGCTTGCTGGAAACATGTCTAAATCAGCTAATGTTTTTCCTACTTCCTTATAATCTAGTACAGCTACTAATTCCATTTTGTCATGTTTCATGACCGTATGTACAGCCTCAGCCCCCATTTTTCCTCTTGCACCCGCAATGGCTACACGAATCGACATCATTCTTCATCCTTTCTAGTCCAACGATCCTTATCTCTAGTTTCAAATTTATGTATGACGCGTAAAAGTGCTTCATCTAGTTTAATACCTTGTGCATTTGCAAAACATACTAGTACAAAGAGAAAATCTCCTAGCTCTTCTTCAATGCTATTTGTGTCCTCTGTGCTTTTTTTCTTTTTTTGGCCATATACATCCTGAACCTCACGTGACAGTTCACCTAATTCTTCTGTTAAACGCGCAAGTAGCTCAAATGGTGGGAAATAGCCTTCTTTAAATTGTCCTATATAATCATCAACACGCTGTTGCAATGCTTGCATTGTTAATTGATCTGTCATTATCATCACGCTCCTATTTACCATCCTATAAAATTTACACCATTGTTGTCAAAACCAATAAAATGTCAGATAATAGATAACATTACTTCATTTGTTTGGAACTACAGGAGGTCAAATGCTAAAACAGATTAAAATTCGTAATATTATCGCAATTATGCTCGGAGCCGCCGTTTTTAGCTTCGGCTTTGTTCACTTCAACATCCAAAATCAGCTGGGTGAAGGTGGGCTAAGTGGGATTACACTCATACTGTACTTTACATTAGGATGGGACCCCGCCTTAATGAACCTATTATTAAATATTCCCATGTTTATCATAGGTTATCGATTGCTTGGAAAGAAATCATTTGTCTATACACTTGTCGGCACTTTATCTGTCTCTCTTTTTCTAAAGATTTTTCAAAAATACCAATTTACCATTCATTTAGAGGATGACATGTTACTTGTGGCACTTTTTGCTGGTGTCTTCGTCGGACTTGGACTTGGTATTGTTTTTCGCTTTGGCGGCACTACAGGTGGAGTCGATATTTTGGCTCGGCTTGGTCATAAATATTTTGGCTGGAGTATGGGGAAAACTATGTTTGTCTTCGATGCCATTGTCATCATCCTTTCGTGGCTAACGTTCTTAGATGCTCGATCGATGATGTATACACTAGTTGCTGTATTTGTAGGTGCTCGTGTTATTGACTTTGTCCAAGAAGGTGCCTACGCTGCACGTGGTGCTCTTATTATATCTGAAAAGTCTGGTGCAATTGCTGAAACGATCGCGCTACGAATGGAGCGAGGGATAACGATCTTAGAAGGTCATGGTCATTTTACCAAACAGCCTAAAGAAGTGATCTATTGTGTCATTGGCCGCAATGAAGTTGTACGATTAAAATCAATTGTGCATGAAGTCGACCCGCACGCCTTTGTTTCCATTATAGAAGTACGAGATGTGGCTGGGGAAGGCTTCACCTTAGACGATCAAAAGCAGCCACTGCATTAAGCATACGAAGATAAAAAACTTGCTATAGTGGTGTACCACTATAACAAGTTTTTTCTTAGTCGTCGCTACGCATATTTGTAAAAATTAACACTAAACGTAATAACTCAAGTACGGCTACTGCTGCCGCCGCTACATATGTTAGCGCTGCTGCACTTAACACTTTTCGTGCCGGACGTTCTTCTTCATTTGTAACAATACCTAATGAATTCATTTGAACTAAGGCACGCTTTGAAGCATCGAATTCCACTGGCAGTGTCACTAATTGGAAAACAACACCTGCTGCTAATAATATGATACCTAACAGCAAGAAATTCGTACTACTTGCAAAAATACCAATCATTACAAAAATCCAAGACATATTAGACGAAATATTTGCTACGGGAACGAGCTTACTACGTAATGTAAGCATAGAATAAGCTTCTTTATGTTGGATGGCGTGACCTACCTCATGGGCAGCAACCGCAGCACCTGCAACACTCGCTTCATAAAAGTTACTTTCTGATAAAGCAACTGTTTTTGTTGCCGGATTATAATGATCAGACAACACACCTTGCGTTGGCACAACTCGTACATCATATAAGCCGTTCGCATCTAAAATCGCACGCGCTACCTCTGCACCAGTCTGCCCCTTCATTGTACGTTGTTTTGCAAACTTCTTATACGTCCCCTTTACCTTCATCTGTGCATAAAGTGGGAGCAGCATAATAATGGCAAAATAAACAATATACATGCTAGTTGACAATTTTCTAACCCCTTTCTACCTCAATACTATAATTCTATAATTTATACCTTAATTCGGCAAATATTTGCGCTGCCTAATTGAGAAAATCGCAAGAAAAATACACGCAATGGATAACCAAAACGTAAAGTAACCAATATAGCTTGTGTATTGAGCTAAATCTCGATACATAGGCATTTGACCAAACACATAGTCAATGACATCATTATGCAATGTCCACACTGCTGCTATAGCTACATGCCAATAAGTGAAGACATACTTCTTCAAATAAAGTATAGCTTGGACTGCCATAGCAAAATGCGATCCAACTAACATCCAGCCCTGCCAGCCAATGGTACCAGTTTCAATCAATGTCCAAATATTCATAACATCTGCCCAAAGACCATACTTCACCAATGTAACGAGAGCGAGCACCTCCATTAGTGGCCAGCTTTTTCCTATAATCCATGCTATCAGCACAAAACAGAAGAATAGGCTAGCTGTCGGGCTATCAGGAACAAAAATATAAAAAATCGGCTTGGTAATAGCCAGCTGCCAACCGTACCAATAATAGCCGTAAATTGTCCCTAATAGATTAATAATGAGCAGTGCTATTAAGAATGATTTATGGGTCAGAAGATACCAAATATTTGCTCTTGTTAGTTGCATGAAGTCAACTCCTTCCGTTCTTAAAAAACATTCGTTATGTATTGTTCTGAAATCCTAGAGCAATCCCTCTACATTTCAATTGTTCCTCACCATCAATATGTGTTAGTTTGTTGATTTAATGCGCTTATTTGTCCCATTAATTTTGCCGCTGATGCTTCACTTTCGATACAACTAATACTTGCTGAATCCAGACAAAATAATATTTTTCGACATTTTTCGCTAAAAATTCTTATACCAGGGAACCTTTTAACTTGGCTCTCAGTCCCAATAGTATAACAAGGTAGAAAAAAAGAGCCAGTTCCCTGACTCTTTTACTATTACTCTGCTTTTAAACTTTCGATGAATTCAGCAAGTTTTTGAAGATCTTCATCTGAACCTGTCCATAATCCTGGTGGCATTTTACCGCTCTCAGTACCGTTATGAGCAATGTCCTTAATTTGATCAGCAGTTAAACCTGTGTTCATTAGAGTAGGCGCTCCAGCTCCACCTTCTAAACCTTCACCGTGACATGTAATACATGCTGAACCAGCGTAAACTTTATAACCTTCTGATTCTTTATCGAACTCAACTGTTTCTACAATCGCACCCATAGCTTTTTGAGCTTCCCAGTCGTGGTTAACAACTGACTCCCAAGTTAGGTAGAACATAGCAGCTAAAGTTAATAACATGAACGCTGTTGGTAATGGACGTTTAGATGGACGACGTTCTGGACCCTTGTCTAAAAATGGCATTAATAATAGCGCTCCAAATGCAAGACCTGGAATTACAATAGCTCCGATTACATTGTATGGACCAGAAGCAAATGAGTATTTTAAAAGTTGATACATAAATAAGAAGTACCAGTCCGGTAGCGGTGTATATGCTCTAGTTGGATCTGCCGGCCCTTCAAGTGGTGACGGGTGAGCGACAGTTAATAATAAGTATCCAATTAAAAATACAGCACCTACCATCCATTCCTTCAGTAAGAAGTTCGGCCAGAAAGCTTCCGTCTTACCTGGATATTCGGAATAATCCTTTGGAACATTCGGCATTCTGTGATTCGCTTTAATACGAGAATCGCCGACAAATTTCATTCCTTTTCCGCGATGCATAGTGTCCCCTCCTTTTAAAGATCATCGAACCGTCAAGACAATTACAACGGTCCTGAAATTCCTTGACGACGAATCATGATAAAGTGCGCTGCAAGTAACCCAAACAATACTGCAGGTAAGAAGAATACATGAATCGCAAAGAATCGAGTTAACGTTTGAGCACCAAGAATCGTAGTGTCACCCGCTAATAATATTTTAATCATCCCACCGATAAACGGTACAGATGCAGCAATTTCGATACCTACTTTAGTAGCGAATAATGCTTTCATATCCCATGGTAATAAGTATCCTGTAAAGCCAAGACCCATCATTACACCAAAAATACCTACACCAACCATCCAGTTTAACTCACGAGGTTTTTTATAAGAACCTGTGAAGAATACACGAAGTGTATGTAAGAACATCATTACGATAACTAATGAAGCTCCCCAGTGGTGCATACCGCGTACGATTTCACCAAATGCTACTTCGTTTTGTAAATAATAAACTGATTTCCAGGCATTCACAACGTCTGGTACATAGTACATTGTTAGGAACATACCAGATAGAATTTGAATTACTGTGATGAAGAATGTTAATCCACCAAAGCAATAAACGAATGCTGAAAAATGATGTGCAGGGTTAACGTGCTCTGGCACTTCGTGGTCGGCAATATCACGCCAAATCGGTGTAATATCTAGGCGTTCATCGACCCAATCATAAATTTTATTTAGCACTGTTGTCGTACCCCCTTACTTATTTAACTAGAGTATTTGCTTTTGCTGGACCAATCATTAAATAGCCATCTTTTTCTTGTACTTCAAATTCATCCAACGGACCTAGAGGCGGTGTACCTGCAACGTTTTTCCCGTTTTTCTCGTAACGACCTGCGTGACATGGGCAGAAGAATTGATCTGGGTGTCCAGAATCTCCACTCCAATCAACCATACATCCTAAATGCTTACAAACAGGTGATAGAGCAATGATTTGATCGCCATTTTTATAAACCCACGCTACGTTTGTAACATTCGATTTGTACCATGCATCCACTTGCTCGAATGAAAAGTCAACTTTGACAGGCTCTTCAGTGAGGTCAGCGATTTTATGCTCTGTTTCTACAAAATCTCCACCATCATGCTTTTGTAACACTGGATCAATTGCAAAGCGAAGCATCGGCATTAACATACCTGCCGCCATAAATCCACCTACACCAGTAAGAGTATAACTTAGAAATTGACGACGTGAAACTCGATTATTACTCATTATTTTCCCCCCTCTAACTTAAAGGTCAGTCCAACGGACATACTTTTACAAATAGTAATACTAGGACATATATATGATATATCAAGTCCATAGCTTGGTCAATATAGCATTCTGTGGAAAGCTGGAGAATGTGAACATTTATTGAAACTAATTGTTAAATCTGTGCCCATTTAGTCGAAAGCATTGGAATCACCTGGCGTAATTGATCTTCTAAAATAGATTTTTTCACACTTGCATCCATGCTCTCTAACGGAATAGCTGGTAACCAAACTATATTGACTTTCTCTTCACTCTTTGTCCAATAGTGGTCACAAGTAATGAAGAACACATGCTTAAATCCAGCATTATGTAATTGTGCTTCTAATTGCTGTGGAAATTCATCGTTTTTTAAATTTGTCATATAAGAAAATGGTGGCATAACTAATAAACGGCCTTTGAACTGTTGCTCTATAAACGAAGTTAAAGACATAACAAAATCTACTTCGGCACCACTCTGTTTCATTTTTTCAGAAGAGAGATCGATGGATACAAGTGGAACAATAGCGGTATCAATGAAATCCTTCTGTGCCAGAAACGATGTCACATCGTTTGCATTAAAATACATTCAACAAACCTCCTTTTATCGCAAAATAAAAATGCCCTTATCCACTCTAAAATAGGATACCCAATTAAAAGTGAAAACAATCATTCATTCACTAGTAATGTTACCATATTGAAGTGGATAAAGGACATTCAATTTTTACCTATGATTAACGTAAATTAGCCGTTTCCTTTAATGCTTGTAACAAATTAGACAATTCATAAAAGCGTTCTTCATCTCCCTGGTCGAGGGCTTCATCAATTTGTGCGAGTAATTTTTCTTCTTGGAATACGAGTAAGCTATTGGAAAGCAGCTCTTCTGCCAGTAAACGATCTTTTTCACTGACTAGCAGTGTTTCTGGCATATAAGGGTTTTCTTCGAGAACTGCTAAGTATTGTGCACTTGGTGGTATATTTGGAAAATTCAATTGTATATACATATCTTCTTGTTCATGTAAGCGTAAATCATGGAAAGACTTCTCAGCATCTGCTGTCATCACATTGCCTTTGTAGAAACGAAAAGGTACACCTGTTGAGTCTACTGTCGACATCACCATCGCTCTAGGACAATAGTGAGCTTCTTCCACAAATCGGATTCTTTTTAGTAAGTCATCATTGCTTAATAAATAATTTAAAATCCATACACACTCACGACGTTTCAATTGATAATTTTTTAAAAACCATCGAACAAATGCTTTTTTATCAACAACTGATACAGAAGCAGTCATACCCACTCCCTCCTTTACTCAAATTCTAAGGCTTCTAACTTCTCTTGCCACTCTGGTTCACCCGGTTGAATGTTGATTAATTGTCCAAGAACCTCTTTTGCCTCTGAACGTTTTCCTTCCTCTAATAAGAAGTAAACATATTTTTCTAAAAATGTTGCGTCTTCCTTAAAATCATTATATGCCAAACGGTAAAATTCGTATGCACGGTCGTACAATTCTAAATTTTCATATGCCTCTGCTGCAAATGGATATAATGTGCTCCATTCAAAATCATTTTGCTGTAGCGTTTCAAATAATTCGATAACATCCTCATGACGCTCCTGTTGTCCCAACACAGAAATAAGGGCTAATACCGCCTCCATGTACTCAGGATCCAACGCTATAGCTTCTCGCAGATGTTGCTCCGCTTCTTCTGGCAAACCATTTTTCAACGCCATTTTACCAGCAAATAAATACAATGATTTATCATATTCATCGCGTTTTAGCCCCTCTTGAATGGCCCCATAAGCTTTTTTATTATCCTCTGTCATAGCATAGCTTTCCGCAAGCAATAAATAAGCTGAGAAGTAATCCGGATCTAATTCTTTCAATTCCTCTAGTTGTTTAATAGCCATCTCGTACTTTTGTGATTGGAAAGCGGAATAAGCCGCTCCAAATAAAATATCTGGCTTTACCTCATCCTCAAGGGCCTTGACATAATAATCAAAAGCCGTTTCATAGGCAGCCCCTGCACGATACACCTCTGCCAATCGTTCAACAAGTTGAATACCTGCAAATTCATTTTGCTGCTCATATAAGTCTTCGTACAACCTTGCAGCTTCTAAAAAACGACCTGTTTCAAATAAAAGTTCTGCTTTAGCAAAATGTAATAACGGCTCGTCAGGTAAAATCGCTAATGCTTCATTTATACGTTTTTCTGCAACCTCAAATAACCCCTGCATTTGATAATAATCGGCTAGAACTAATAAGGCTTGCGGATATTCTGGTGATGCTTCTTCGATTTCTAATAGTAAATCCAATGCTTCATCTTCATCACCAAGCTCCATTAATACATTTGCACGATCTATTTTTAACTGTGCCTCTTCTGGGAATAAAAATTGTAAATGCTCCAGCACACGGTCAGCTTCTTTCATGTACCCATACTGCATAAAAATCTCAGCGAGTGCATAAATCTCCTCAGGTAGCTCCTTCGTTAAAAATGATTCTAGTAGCTGATCTATTAATGCTAAGTCCCCTTGTTCAAGTGCTTGCATCATTTCAGTCATCGCATTGTTCACAGTCATTCACCTATTCTTTCATTGATACCTTTATGCTACAAAACATTTACCATTGAAACAAGAAAAAACTCCCCAAAAGCTGGAGAGTCTATCTTGAATTGTTATTTCACTGCCTCAATATGTTCAAAGAACGATGGGTAGGATACAGCAATGCATTGTGCATCATCTAATGTTACGGCTCCATCCGAAATTAGAGCTGCAACAGCCCCCATCATCCCAATTCGATGATCGCCGTATGTGCGAAGACTTGCACCTTTTAATGGTGTTGGTCCATTAATGATCATTCCATCTTCTGTTGCTTCTATTTGTGCACCTAGCTTTTTCAATTCAGTTACAACCGCCGTGATGCGATCCGTTTCCTTCACTTTTAGCTCCTCAGCATCTTTAATGATTGTTTGACCATGTGCTTGCGTAGCGAGTAAGGCAAGGATCGGAATTTCATCAATTAAACGAGGAATAATGTCCCCCTCAATTGTTGTACCTGTTAAAGTAGATGTGGCCATTTGAATGGTTGCTGTAGGTTCAGCTTGATTATCCTCATTCGGTGTCACGGTCATTGTTGCGCCCATTTTTTCAAGTACCTCGACAATGCCATCACGCGTTGGGTTAATACCAACATTATTTAATGTTACGTGACTATGCTCACAAATGGCTCCTGCCACTAAGAAGAAGGCTGCCGAGGAAATATCCCCTGGAACAGCAACATGTGTCCCGCTGAGAGACTGTCCGCCTTCAATGGAGACAACGCCATTGTCTACTTCTACCTGTGCACCAAATTGTCGCAGCATTCGCTCTGTGTGATCTCTTGAAACTTCCATTTCTCTAACAATCGTTGTTCCTTCAGCACGCAAGCCTGCTAGTAAAATAGCAGATTTCACTTGTGCACTTGCTACAGGCATCTTGTAATCGATGGCCTGTAGTTTTGTACCTTGTATAGCAAGGGGTGTGTACTGCCCGTCAGCACGCCCTGTAATATGAGCACCCATTTGACGCAGTGGGTCTATCACACGTCGCATTGGTCGTTTGCCGATAGATGCATCCCCCGTCATCACGGAATGAACCGAAGAACCAGCTAAAATACCCAACATTAAGCGTGTTGTTGTGCCAGAGTTACCCGTATACAACACGTCTGTTGGCTCCTGCCAGCCATCCATGCCAGGACTATGAATCGTTACATTAGTTCCTTCGACCTCAATTTGAACGCCAAGCTTCTGGAAGCAATCGATTGTACTTAAACAATCTTCCCCTAGTAAAAAGCCCTCTACTGTCGTTGTCCCGCTAGCAATGGCTCCAAACATGACAGAACGATGGGATACAGATTTATCGCCTGGAATGGTTAAAGTGCCCTGTAAAAAAGGCTTATTGTATTGCAAAATTTTTTCACTCATAAACTTTCTTCCCTTCAATATGAAGATAGAAAGCGCCGAAATACCGACGCTTTCTTATGCTATGAAATATACGTTTCGAAATTTGCTCGTTGTTGGATACATGCCGCAGCACGTTCGCGATCATTTTCGCTTTGGAAGCTAATAACGAGAATACCGAAAACATCTTCACGTGATTCAACGATTCGTAGATTCGTAATACTGATCGCTTCATCCGCTAACAAGCCCGTCACTTCTGAAATAACGCCTGGATAGTCAGGAACATCAACATATAAGTCAAATGGCGTATACATGGCCCCTGCACTAATCGGCAATTCATCTCTCAGCTCTTTGGCAACAGAAAAATAGTCTTCAATAGCCTGTGAAGAACCATCCGTCAGCAGTTCCTTAATGCGAGTCATTTCTTTTTCCCAGCCTTCTAACTGAGTAAGTAGCTCCTCACGATTTTGTAGCGTAATATCTCGCCATAAAACGGGGTTCGAGGAAGCAATTCGTGTAACATCACGAAAACCGCCTGCTGCAAGCGAGCGTGTCATCGGGTATTCTCCATTTTCCTCACCTAATTGATGGACCAATGAGGCTGCGATAACATGTGGAAAATGACTCACCACAGCTGTCATATGGTCATGTTCACTCGCAGATACACTGACTACTTTTGCATGTGTAAATTTTAGCAAACTTTCAAGCTTAGCCATATGAACGATTTCTTCTCCAGCAAGCGGCGTCAGCATATAATACGCATTTTCAAAAAGATGCGCCTTTGCAGCCAACACACCACTTTTATGAGAACCTGCCATTGGATGTCCACCAATGAATGTAATGCCAAGCTCACGTAATTCGCTGGCCTTTTGCATAATTAATTTTTTTGTACTCCCAGTATCTGTTATAATGACTTTATTTTTTAATGGCCATGATTTTAATTGCTCCATCCACACAAGTGTTGCATTAACAGGTGTACCAAAGATAATGATATCGACATCTGCCGCAACAGCCTGCGGATCTGTAACAATCTCATGCACAATATTTAATGTTTTTGCATGCTCACGTGTTTGTGTATCCATATCATAGCCAATAATTTTTGTTTCGGGTGCTTTTTGCAAAGCAAGGGCAATCGAACCGCCGATTAAGCCTAGCCCAATAACGAGTACTTTGCGTGTCATGCAAATACTCCTTGCTGTGTTAATACTTCGTCAAGCTGGCTAAGTAATGCTGCATTTTGTGCCTCTGTACCAATTGTGACACGGATAAACCCTTGTAATCCTAGAGCATTGCCACTGCGGACAATAAAGCCTCTTTTCATCAGCTCTTGGAAGACAACATCACTATCAGCTTGAGTATCAAAGAAAATAAAGTTCGTATCAGATGGGAAGTATTTTAAATTATGCTTTTCACAGAATTCTACATATTGCTTTTTGCCGTTTTCATTGGCTTCACGACATGCTTCAATGTAAGCTTGATCGCTGAGTGCAATAGCTGCCACAGCTTGACTTAAGATTGTATTATTAAATGGTGCGCGAACAGGATCAAGCTTAGCAATAACGCCAGCTTGCCCAATCGCATAGCCAACACGGAATGAAGCTAGTCCATAGGCTTTAGAAAATGTACGTAATAGAAGTACATTCGGATATTCATCAATGATTGGTAACGTATCCTTATGGCCAGGATGTGTTACATATTCAATGTAAGCTTCATCCAACACGACAAGGACATCGCTTGGTACTTTTGCAAGAAAAGCACGTAATGCCGTATCAGGTATGACAACTCCTGTAGGATTATTTGGACTACATACCCAAACAATCGATGTTTGGTCATCAATTGCAGCTGCCATGCTATCTAAATCGTGGGCACCTTCAACACAAGGAATTTTTCGTACCTCAGCACCTTCAATTTCAGCGTTGTGCCAGTATTGAGAGAAGGAAGGATCCGCCATAATCGTATTTACTCCTGGATACAACAGTGCACGCGTAATAATAGCAATAATGTCATCAGAGCCGTTGCCAAAAAGAAGCTGTGTTTCCTTGACACCTAGATGATCCGCAACAGCTGTACGTAAATTTTGTGCATAGCCATCTGGATAAAGGGCATGATTCACTGCATTATTTTGTAAATAAGCTGTTACCTTAGGTGAGCACCCAAACGGATTTTCATTCGATGCCAATTTAATGACTTCCTTTAAGCCGTATTCACGTTGTACTTCTTCAATTGGTTTCCCTGGCTTATATGCTTGCATACCGTCCAATTGTTGTTTCCACTTCATCTAAAACATCTCCTCTACTTATTTAGCCTGCGCCAAATCTGGTCTTAATTTCACTGCATCGTTGAGATACAAGTGCTTTACATCTTTTTGGGCTACCTCTACGTTCGCATGAATTAATACACGAATACATAAAGGTAAAGCGTTCGGCACATCCATTTCATGTGTACACATAACAGGGACATATTGCCAGCCGTCCATCAAGCGTACTGCACGGGCAGGAAATGCAGAGGTAATATCTGGCGTTGTAGAAATAAGGATTGATGCAATATCATCGATCTCCACATGATTTGCTGCCACAACCTCACGCACTAATCTTGCTGTCTCATCCCATACAAGCTCTGGCCTGTCCGATTCAATTGTTATTGCTCCTCTAAGTCCACGAATCATACAAGCACCTCCGCTAATAACTGTCTATATTCGGCATCTACTTCTTTGCATTCTTCTAAATCAATGGCTCTCACAAAAGGTTTACCTATTTCCTCCAAAAGAACGAACTGTAAAATGCCGTATTCCACTTTTTTATCTTTCATTAAATAACTAGTTAACTGTTCAAATGAATAATCATTCACAGGCTCAAATGGATAGCCATTTTTCACTGCGAACTGTAAAAATGACTTGGTGAAAGCTCGCTCCAGCTTTCCATAACGCTCGCTTAACAATAGGCTATAGACCAACCCCATCATTACGGCTTCTCCATGTGCTACTTTGCCATAACCAGCTGCTGCCTCAATGGCATGTCCATATGTATGGCCTAAGTTTAAAAATTTCCGAACGGACTGCTCTGTTTCATCCTCAGCCACGATTTGAGCTTTCACTTCAATTCCTTTTTTCAGCTGCTTGGCCAGTTCATTTTGATTAAAATGAATCACTGAATCAGCTGTCATTAATTCCTCTAACCAAATAGAATCAGAAATCATCGCATGTTTAATTAACTCTGCTGTTCCTGAACGCACTTCACGTTCGGATAAGCTTTCGGTAAGAGCCGTATCGTAAATAACACCTTCAGGCTGATAAAATGCACCAATCATATTCTTTCCTAACGGATGATTAATAGCTGTTTTACCACCAACTGCAGAATCATGGGCTAAAATGGTCGTTGGAATTTGAATAAAAGGAATTCCACGCATATAGGTTGCCGCAACGAAGCCTGTTAAATCGCCGACAGCTCCACCCCCAAAAGCAAAAACAAATGATTTCCGTGAGCATTTTTGTTCCAATAAAAATGTTTGAGCAGCATTGTATTGTTCAAAGGTTTTACAGGCTTCACCACCAGGTAAAATAAAAACCTCAAAATCATATGGGAAATTTGCCTTGAAATAATCTCCCTGTGCAGCCCAAACATTGCTATCTGTAAATACGATCAGCTTATCTGCTTTTTGAAGTTTATCTGCAAATGCTTGAACAGCTTCAGTTAGAAATTGATGACCGAGAACAACTTCATACTGATGCGATTTTGTTGCAACTGGTACACGCATAAATCAGAACCCCTTTGTATATTGACGATGCTCGTCAATTTGAGCTTGTAATTGAGGTAGTTGATCACTATGAAATTGCTCCAAAATAGCATTCGCTATTTCCCAGGCAATAACATGTTCTGCAACTACAGATGCTGCGGGTACTGCACAGCTATCAGAGCGCTCAACGCTTGCTTTAAATGGCTCTTTTGTTTCGATATCCACACTTTGTAATGGTTTGTATAATGTAGGAATTGGTTTCATGACACCACGTACGACAATCGGCATTCCTGTTGACATACCGCCCTCTAAGCCACCGAGTCGATTCGTTGCTCGTGTGTAGCCCTCTTCTTCAGACCAAATAATTTCATCATGCACTTCTGAGCCTTTACGTCGTGCCATTTCAAAACCTAGACCAAATTCTACACCTTTGAATGCATTGATAGATAGCATGGCTGCTGCTAGTTTCGCATCAAGCTTACGATCATAATGCACATAAGAGCCGACACCTGCTGGCATACCTTCGACAATGACTTCTACAACACCACCGATAGAATCTCCAGCTTTTTTCGCCTCATCAATAGCCTCTACCATTTTGGCAGACGCTACAGGGTCAGCACAGTAACAAGGATCTGCTTCGACAATAGCACGAATTTCTTCTGTTGTTTTTCCTTCTAGTACAGATGTATCTGCCTTAATTCCTACGATTTCAGTCACATGTGCAACAATGGAAATGCCTAATTCATTGAGTAAAGCTTTTGCCACAGAGCCGACTGCTACACGCACAGTTGTTTCACGTGCAGAAGAACGCTCTAATACATTGCGTAAATCACGGTGACCATATTTCATGCCCCCAACTAAATCCGCATGACCTGGACGAGGTCGTGAAATTTGACGCTTAATATCTTCAGGATTAATATCATTTGCTAATGGCTCAGCACCCATAATTTTAGTCCAGTGCTTCCAGTCATCATTTGTTACAACTAGTGCGACAGGAGAGCCAAGTGTTTGACCATGTCGAACACCAGCAACAATCTCTACTGTATCTGTTTCGATTTGCATGCGGCGCCCCCGTCCATGACCTCCTTGGCGTCGTTTTAAATCATGATTAATTTTTTCTGCTGTAATGGGTAAGAGTGACGGTAAACCCTCAATAATTGTCGTTAATTGAGGTCCGTGTGACTCTCCTGCTGTTAAGTAACGCATAAACACTTTCTCCCTTCAACTCGCTAAAGTATGTATTTTTCACTATAACATATATTCTTTAAAAAAACAGTCCTTTTACAAATGTCTTTTCAGTACATCCCATTTCCATCGTTCTAAATGCGAATATTCTGAACGACGTCTATAAAGGAAATCGGTGTACTACTGAAATATGGCGTGCTGAATTGTATCCATTACGCTACAGCATAATTGCCGCTGACGTTTCGCCTTCGATACAACATGCATTTGACAAAGTACTCATTGCACTACTAAAGTGAAGTGCTAAATTTTATAAAAAATACGCCTTTGCTTATGATAAGCGAAAAGCGTATGAAATATCTATGTTTAATGCTTGCTTACTATATGTACAAGACTATTTTGGTCATTTGTACAAAGCTTTTCATCCATATTATTAGCTATTTTTCCGATAGAAGAACGTGTCCTCTACATCAAATTCATAACGTGCTGGATTAAAAATTTGCTCTGTTGAGCCAACAAATAAAATACCATCTTTGCGCAGGGCTTTACTAAAATTATTATAAATTTGATCTTTTGCATCTTCTGTGAAATAGATCATGACATTGCGACAAACAATTAAATCATAATGGCTGTCGTAGGAATCATTCAGTAAATTATGTTTCTTAAAGGTTACACAACGCTTAATTTCATCCTTCACTCGATAGTAGGAGCCCTCTTGTTCAAAATACTTTGCTTTAATGTCACTTGGCACCTCTGCTAAAGAACGTTCAGGATAAACACCTAATTTCGCTTTTTGTATGACATTCTCATCTAAATCAGTAGCAATAATTTGAATTTGAGATAAAGGCACCAATTGAGATAATACCATTACTAAAGAATATGGCTCTTCTCCTGTTGAACAAGCAGCACTCCAAATTTTTAAACGCTTATTTGTTTGTAATAGCTTCGGCAAGATTTTCTTTTGTAATACTTCCCAACGCTTTCCATTGCGATAAAATTCAGAAACATTAATCGTCATACGATCTAAAAATTCATTCATTAAATCACGATCTTGTTCAAGTGCCTTTAGAAAGTCTACAAAATTACGATAGCCCTTTTTCTCATAAAGAGAGGTTAATCGTCTTTTCATTTGCGCTTCTTTATATAACGCTAAATCTATTCCTGTTTTGCGCTTAATACCTTCTATAAATTGTTCATAATCAGACATATGGTCATCTTCCCCTCTAGCGTCGTATTTCCATTATAGCGGAAAAGTCCCAATCCTGAAATAGTCTTTCTTGGGTAAGCCAATCTACTTGCTTGCATTTTGTTTTTCTTCTAATAGTAACACTTTCGACTGTTCTAATTCTAGGCGCATTTTTTCTGTTTCTATCGTATACGTTTCCAATCTAAGCTTTTCTAACTCTACTTCTTTCTCAACAGCCTTCAGTTTAATTTTTTGTTGTCTTGTGCGAGCGTCTGTAAAAATCCCAGCTAATGAAATAATGACGCCTCCAATAATCGCTACAATGGCAATTGACAATCCATCCACATCCTTTCGTTACTAAGATTATACGGCAAAATGGAAAAAATAGTTTCATTTTTCAGGAATTTATCTTCTTCCAATACAATATTTTTTGCATTAGTCAGTAGTTGTTCAGATGCACTGATATATAATAAATTTCGCACAAAAAATGAAGGTAGTTTTTCACTACCTTCATGCTAACCATTTTATTAAACTTGTACGCGATACGCCTTTAAATCTTCTCGTAATTTGGCCTTTAGGAATTTACCTACTGACGTTTTCGGTACCTCTTCAATGAAGACGATATCATCAGGAATCCACGTTTTATGGAATTGCTGCTGTAAACTCTCTAGTAGCTCTGCCTTGGTAATCGATTCTTTAAATTCAGGCTTCGCTACCACACAGGCTAATGGTCGCTCCAACCATTTTTCATGCGGAATAGCAATAACAGCAGCCTCAAATACTTTTGGATGGGACATCAATGCATTTTCAAGCTCTACAGAAGAAATCCATTCGCCACCACTCTTAATTAGATCCTTTGTACGATCGGTAATTTTTATATAGCCATCTGCTGTCATCACCGCGATGTCGCCTGTATAGAGCCAACCATCTTTAAAGGCTTCATCTGTGCGCTCATCATGATAGTACTCATTAGCAATCCACGGACCTCGAATCGTTAGTTCTCCCATCGTTTTGCCATCCCATGGCACTTCACCATGTTCATTGACTACCCGTGTTTCAATTAGAGGCATGGTCATACCTTGCGTAATTCGAACATGCATTTTCTCATCAGCTGTGTAGTCTTGCATATGGGTTAAATAGGTGGAGAGACTTACGAGCGGTGATGTCTCGGTCATACCATAGCCTGTCATGTAAGGGATATTGAGTTCTTGTTCAAAGCCTCGAATTAGGCCAATTGGTGAGGCAGATCCCCCACAAACAATTAATCGCATCGATGATAAATCACGCGGATTTTGACGTTGCTCCTGTAAAACCCCTAGCCATATCGTAGGTACTCCTGCCGTCAACGTTACTTTATATACGTCAAATAACTCAAGTAAAAGCTGTGGTGTAAACATCGGACCTGGTAAGACCTGTGTAGCACCAAATGCGACACTGGCAAAAGGTAATCCCCATGCATTAGCATGGAACATTGGGACAACTGGTAACACTACATCCGATTCACAAATAGCAATACTATCAGCAAGGCCAGCCGTTAAACTATGCAGAACGATGCTACGATGAGTATAAACAACTCCCTTGGGCATGCCTGTCGTTGCACTTGTATAGCACATGCCAGCAGGTGTATTTTCATCTAAATCTTCTGGGAATACGAAATGTTCATTGGCCTCAGCGAGCAAAGCCTCATAAGAAAGAGCATTTGGGATGGGGATAGATTCGACTGCAACAGCATCTCCCATAATGATAAAATGTTTTACCGTTTTCAGCTGTGACAAGATTGGTGCAATAAGTGGTACTAGATTATCATCAATTAGTAATATTTCATCCTCTGCATGATTGATGACATAAGCAATGTGCTCAGGTGCTAACCGAATATTAATCATATGCAGTACTGCTCCTGCACATGGGACTGCAAAATAGGCTTCCAAATGTCGATGGTGATTCCAAGCAAATGTGCCTACCTTCATACCTCGCTCCATTCCAAGCTTGGTAAGTGCATCCGCTAATCGGCGCGTTCGTTTGACATATTCTTTATACGTAAACTCATGAATAGTTGTCGCACTTGTTCTAGAATAAATTTTCTTCGAATGAAAAAATCGTTCTGCGCGATTCAAAAAACTTGTTAATAATAAAGGTGTGTCCATCATATGCATTATACCGCGTCCCTTCATACATCAAATTTTGAAACGACCAAGACTACTAGCTGCGACAAACCACTTCAAAAATTAAATATTGTTGTTGTTACTTAGGCTGCATACGGATCGCACCATCCAGACGAATGACCTCACCATTTAACAAACCATTATGGATAATACTTTCAACTAAAAGGGCATACTCCGAAGGTTTGCCAAGCCGCTTAGGGAATGGTGTCATTTGAGCAAGAGCTGTTCTTGCAGGCTCAGGTAACGAAGCAAACATCGGTGTTTCAATTAAACCTGGCGCGATGGTCATCACACGTACACCGATCTCCGCAAGTTCTCGTGCAATTGGCAATGTCATCGCTGCCACTCCACCCTTTGACGCACTATAAGCTGCTTGTCCAATTTGACCATCAAATGCAGCCACAGACGCAGTATTAATAATAACACCTCTCTGCCCATCCTCATTCGACTCATTGTGCTGCATTTTCTCCGCGACTAGACGGATGACATTAAATGTACCAATTAAATTAACAGTGATCACTTTTTCAAATAAAGCAAGGGCATGTACGCCTCGCTTCGAAATCACTTTACTCGCATCAGCAATGCCAGCACAATTCACCGCTACATTAATCTTGCCAAATGCTGCAATGGCCTGCTCAAGACCTGTTGCCACGTCCTCCTCCTTCGTAACATCCACTCGTGCATAGATGACATTTTGCCCTAATTCCTCTACTAGAGCTTGTCCACGTTCATCATTGACGTCAAAAACAACCGCTTTGCCACCTCGTTCAACAAGGTGACGGACAGTTGCCTCCCCTAAACCTGAAGCACCACCCGTTACTACCGCTACCACTTCATGATGTTTCATCAAACATATCCCCCTTACATTTTTTCGATGATCGTGGCATTTGCCATCCCCATTCCCTCACAGATTGCCAGTAAGCCGTAACGATAATTTTCTCGCTCCATGCGATATAACATAGTCGTTAACAATTTTGTACCAGTTGCCCCTAATGGATGCCCTAATGCAATCGCTCCCCCATCAGGATTGAGCTTCTTCGGATCTCCACCCATGTCCTGTAGCCATGCGAGCGGTACTGGTGCAAAGGCTTCATTTACCTCATATGTGTCGATATCCTCTATGTTGAGACCTGATCGTTCTAGCGCTTTTCTCGTAGCTTCGATTGGCCCTGTTAACATTAATGTTGGATCAGAGCCTACGACCACTCTTGTCACAATTTTAGCAAGTGGCTGAATACCAAGCTCCTGGGCTTTATCCAAGGACATCACCACTACCGCTGATGCCCCATCACTCATCTGACTTGCATTGCCAGCAGTAATAACGCCATCCTCTTGAAAAACAGTTTTTAGCCCATTTAAAATATCGACGGTTGTTTCTGCACGAGGACCTTCATCAACAGTAAATGTTGTCACTGATCCATCCTCCTGTGGAACTCGAATAGGTAGTATTTCATCTTTGAAATGACCTGCTTCAATGGCTGCGATTGCTCGTTGATGGCTTTCATAAGCATAGCTATTGAGCTGTTCTTTTGATAAAGACCATTGTGAGGCGATTTTCTCCGCTGATAATCCTTGATGGATAATATCATAATTCTCCTGTAAGCGTTTGCCAGCATGTGCATTTTGCATGTTTGACCCCATCTGTACCCTTGACATACTTTCCACGCCACCAGCAATGACAATATCCATATCCCCCGCTAGAATGGCCTGTGCTGCAAAATGGACGGCCTGTTGGCTAGAGCCACATTGACGATCAATGGTTACCCCTGGCACACTATCTGGAAAGCCAGCCATCAATAAAGCTGTCCGTGCAATATTTCCCCCTTGTTCAGCTGTTTGCGTTACACAGCCTAATATGACATCATCCACTTGTTCCTTGCCAATCCCTGCTCGCCTTACAGCCTCCTGTAACACATCTGCCGCTAAATCATCCGCTCGAACTTGACTTAATGCTCCCTTACTACGCCCTACAGCAGTTCGCACAGCTGCTACGATTACCACTTCTCTCATATCCATAACCCCTTTTCCTTGTCATCCCTCACAGTTTATTGACAGGCCTATCAATCTATTCCTAACTTAATTATCAGAATATTACATCTTTAATTGTACAGGAGGACAAAGCTTTTAACAATTCTATATCTATCTAGAAATAGATAATTCCCCTATTGCCATACTATCTATCCTTACTTTTTAGGCAATAAAAAAAGCAATCCCAAGTAAATTGAGACTGCCTAATCTATTCGAAATTAAACTAAACCTTCACCGAAGAATAAGCCGATTTCGCGCTCTGCAGAAGCAAGAGAGTCAGAACCGTGGATGATGTTGTGAGAAACAGTTGTTGCGTAGTCACCACGGATTGTACCTGGGAAGCTACCAAGAAAATAGACTTTAACTATTGTCTCTGAAATCACAAATATCATGGGTTCTCTGAAATAAACGAAAAAAACTAAACTAGAACTAAGTTTTTTACCTTCTTAATTCCCAACTATACACAATTTCAGCAAGTATTTCAACGATAATAAAAGAGCGATTATTCACGTCTTCTTTTCTATTTATCTAATGAGTCCATACTGCTTCACCTTCCAAGACGATTCGATAAAACTTTGAAGCAAGAATAGCAATTATCCCTAACTCCTCAACCTACTCTTATAATTTATACTCACCATCGTCTATGTAAATCATGAAGTCTACTTTCTTTGCACTTGGACTTACGACTACTGTTCTCCCCATTTTTCCCTTCATTAAGTAGCAAACTCCTTGCCGTTTCTAATGAAGTACCATAAAAAATTACTCATTTCTAATTTTATCTCTTAACCAACGATAAATACTTGGCAGATTAATTTGAAATCCTTTCCCTTCAATATTAATTAGTGATATAGAACCTCCTAGAATTTCTTCTTTATCTATTGAATCATCATTTTTTGTATTTATTAAAAGCGACTGTTGAAGTATTGTTGAATCGACAAATCGTTGCTGTTGTTCAATTGTAATTCTTTGACTTTGAATTATTCCATTTTGAGTTTGTGCTAAAGCATTTGCAAGCATTAGTTGTCCATTGAGATGTTGAATATTAGCTATTAATTGTTGTTCTTTAGGCTCCATTTGTATACTCATAAAATTAGTATTGGTAAAATTATTGGGTAGTTGAAGATAAATATCTAAGGCTTCCCTTATCTGTTCCAATGCTGTTTCTTTTGATTCAGGAGTAACAGAAAAAAGAACTTTTCCTGTTTTGTGACTTATTTCTGTTGTTGCATCAATTCCAATATTTTTCAAAAACTCTACGAAGTATACAAGATACTGTTCACAAGGGACTCTAACATGTTCAGGAAAATCAAAGAAGCTAACTACAGACCCTTCCCTAGTTTTCTCAATAAGTAAAATTTCCACTCTTTCAATAATATCCTTAATAAGTGGAAGATTTCTCTCCAATACTGACTTTATTGTTTCATTTTTGTTAAAATCGAGACAGCTAATATGACATCCATTACTTGCAAACTCCTCATCCTCCTGTACCCATTTAATTTTCTTATCATTATACTTGAATACAGTTTCCTCCATAGTCTTTGAAAACTCTTCAATACTAAATGGTTTTTTCCATCTCTCTATATCCATATATAGTTTAAAATTAACTTCAATGTTTTCGCTATTACGGTAGTCCCTCCCAACCTCAATTTCATTAATAAATTCTGTAAAGTCTAATGGATAATATAATTCCAACTTCCAAATTTCCTTTGGAATTTCATCAATGAAAGTTTCAGTTATTTTCTGAGAAAGGCCATAATCATATATCCCAACCCAAAGGTGTGTTTTTTCATTCTGTGAAATATATCCTAAATCCTTTGTAAGAGGAACACCATCTATTATTAACTCATTTTCTATTTTTTCATGTTCGCCTAATTTTACTTTTAACACTTAATCTCCACCTTTCGAACTCCGAATATAATATAATTGAATTATATATTATTTTTTACATTCATGGGATTTACAAGGAAAATTAGATTCCCTCAAACTAAGTATTTATAAAATTAAACTATAAAAGAGGGGTGGTTTGTTGCTTAGAAATAATTTATTTCTAAGCTTTCCTTCCTTTAATGGACTATACATACATTTATTCAATAAGTAAACAACGAGTCACCTTAGAAAATAAATTTGAATTCAAACAGCCCAAATAACTTCTATCTCACAGTGAAAACTTTTAAATCATTAATAGATTGTATTTTATGTCGATTATAAATATATTACAAAAATTAAAGGGGATATATATGAAATTAGAGGAGCTATTGTATTTTTTATCAGAAGCAAAGAGTCCATCTGATATTGTAATAACATGGGGGATAAGAGA
Source organism: Lysinibacillus sp. FSL K6-1151 (assembly GCF_038630755.1). Classification (NCBI taxonomy): domain Bacteria; kingdom Bacillati; phylum Bacillota; class Bacilli; order Caryophanales; family Bacillaceae; genus Lysinibacillus; species Lysinibacillus sp. FSL K6-1151. The sequence continues at coordinate 1,527,583 of NZ_CP152040.1, read as the reverse complement.
ATCAAAGGATACTTCCAAAGCTATTATTTCTCTTGAAAACTATGAAAATGATTTTCTTCCAAAAGAATTTATTAATGTTGTTTTTTCAGAAGATAATGATTTTTATCCTTATTTCCAAACAAAAAATCTATTCTTTATTGATAATAAAATTCTAAAAAATATGTTATCATCTTCTCGGGATATTAAGATTCCAATTGATTATTCTGTGATGTTTGATACAAACTATGCGAGTTATATACATCAATTTGTAAATGATGATATGAGTAATTTAAATAATGAGGTCTTTACATCAATTGCTATACTATTGCGTGAAAATTTCCAGTACGATTATCACTTTTATCTAATAGAAAATTCTAAGAGTATTAATTTTGATGAAAATTTTGATATTAACTACTTTAAAAAAATGCATAATGATTTATACCAAAATATAGCTAGCTTAGAATTGTTTAAAAGTATTGATAGTGAGTTATTCAAAAAAGAAGGAAAAATAAAATATACGATTACTCCAAATGAAGCTGAAAATAATGCAGAAGAACTTATTAAAATGCTTTTTTGTAATGAATTAGGAAGAGATTTTCTTAAAGATATCACTTTCATGCAAAAGCAACTGACCTTATTTTTAATTGGCGTGCTTATAATTAACTTTTCTAGTAAAAGAAATGCACAAAAGAAAATATTAGAATTATTCAATTTCATGAATGAAAAAGTTGGTATTTATTTCGAAAGAGAAACTATTGTAGCTTATAAGTATTTTAAAGAACCAGGTAGCTTAAAAATCTTTAGACAAATCCAAAAAAAAATGGATACTTCAAAACTATTAGACATAATAAACAATATTTCATGGGATTTTACTGCTCCACGTATTATGGAGTTCTTCATGAGGGTTGGAGGAGAGGGTAAATTCTTTATTCCTTTTTTCTTAACTCATGATGGTGGGTTAAAGGACGTTATAAAATTATTCACTGTAAAAGGTGTTTTATTTGAGGATTTATATGGCTCTATACCCATTTCCTCTATTAATACCCAACATTATTTTGAAACTGAAAAATGTAATGTTGATTTTGATTTCTTTTTTTCAATGGAGAATAAATCGCAAAGAGCAACAAGAGTGGATAAAAACAGAGAAGTAATTGACGAAATAATCATCGAAGAAATTAATAAATTTATTAATATAATTACAAACTAAAATAAATAGAAATAAACTACATTCAAATTTAAGAATATCTCTTTGCTAAAACATTCATACTACTATATAAGTCAAAATGTATATTTTATCTTGTTTAAATCAGAATGGTCCAAATATACTCTCAATGTTACATATTTACTCTTAAAGTCACTTCATCAACACCTACATCAATTTAATGGCATAGTCTCTAAATATTCCAAAAACGAACTTTAATTTCTTTAACCCATTTATTGATATAAAATTTACTCAATACTACTTTCATTCAGTTTTGAATTAGAGGGTCTGCGAGCCAATTTTTCACGTAAATACTTGGGTTAGGTAAAGGGATATTCCACAAGAGTTCAACTCCCATTCAATATCCCTAGTTTTTAAATTATTGATATGATTGGATATACAGCCACTTTATGTATAGAGACGGCGGGAGTCGAACCCGCGTCTTTTTAAAGTGCTGTAATAGCTTCGCTTATTAGGGTTTTTAATTGTTAATAAAAATCTTTGACCAAGGTTTAATAAATTACCTTACGGAGGCAAGTTTATAGAGTGAAGAATACTCATATTCTTCTCCTTTACAGAATTAGTTCATAATTTCTTAAGTGCAAATAATGTTAATTGCACTTAAGAAATTATGAACTAATTCTTTATATGTATCCTGATATTAATCATATTCCTGTATGTCATTATCACTGTTATTACTAACTACAGCTTCTACTACTAAACTTCGCCCTTCTCTAGTTGTAATAATAAAAACTGGCGTTTCTTTAGAATAATCCATATCAAACTTTAACTCCTCTAAATAAGTCCATATATGCCTATCAACCCCTAAAATAAATATGTATAATATCAATTAACGTATTAAAACATTTACAGTATAAGGGAAAGAGATATTCTTATGTTATTTAAAGACACCATCTCATTTCGTAATTTTGATTTACCTATCATCTTGGACCAGGATTATCAATATTATAATTCACTTAAGCATACTCTTGAAAATTATTTAACAGAAGTAGCTGTTATTAAAAATCTCCCCATCTCTGTGGTTGTAAATACTTTTAATAATATAAAATTACTCCTTGATAGTGTCGAACATTACTACAATGCAGATATTACTGCAGCAAGCCAAAAGATAAATACTATACTCCAAAGTTATCAAAATAGCTCTTTTTTTGTATCTAATGCTAACGCTAGTTACGCTTTCAAAGGAATTATGCCCTTCAATATGAGCCCTAATCTATATAGAGCTAGAAAAGGAAACTTAGAGTTTCAGTTAAATGATTTTTTACACATCCCCCTAGATGCACGTGGGAAAATCGCAACGCAACGTTTTAGTATTCCAGGTGTTCCTTGTCTTTACCTAGGAACAACATCATATGTTTGTTGGCTAGAATTAGATAAACCAATAGACAATGAGCTCAATATTTCAGCTTTTGAGATACCAAATATAAAGATTCTAAATTTGGCTCTAACACAACAATTAATCAATGGTCACTCCAATCAACTAGAGTCAATTGACCCGAACGATTCAGAAGTGCAGAAATTATTTCACATGATTGAGCTATGGCCATTAATTTGTTCAACATCGTATAGAATTAAAGAAGACAATAGAGTTTTCAAGTCTGAATACATAATTTCAAATCTTATTATGCAAAATTTAACCCATATCCAAATAGAAGGAGTAGCTTATATTTCAAAAAAAATTAAAAATGACAGTAACTCTTTCCCTCAAGCTGTAAACTTAGCAATACCTATTAAGAGTTCACCTAGCTCTCAAAGATATGGAGATATTTGCAGAAACATCGCTTTATCTAACCCTGTTAATTTTGGGGAATTTGTAAAAATAGAGAATTTATTAACTTATCCATTCACTAGTCTAGTAAATCGCTTTGAGGAGTATAATTCGCTTGTTGAATTTGCTGGCAATCGCACAAACTACCAAAAAATACCTTTCAGTAAATTTGACGATTACTTACTATCATTAAATTTCCACACACCTATTTTCTAAAACACGGAGGTAAATTATGAATAAAATAGAAAAATCATTTTCAATATATATTATTTTAGTGTTGTGCCTAATAATCTTAAGTTTAATTGGATTGCTCAATTTACCGTTAGCAACTGAAACACTTTCGTTATTTAATACTATAATACCAATTAAAGATTTATTTTCAATTTTACTAACTGCCATAACTGTTATAGTAGGGATATTTTCAATCTGGATTGCTAACGAATCACTTAATTATAATAAAAGAGCTAACATAGCTTACGATTCATATATACCTATAATAGAAGAAATGGAATTCAACTTAAAAAGTCCTATGTTAGATAATACTATGATGAAATACGAGAAATTGAATAGCGTATCACAGACTTATTTAAAATATGCATTTGACGAGAAAACACTTACTAAGATTACTCACCTTTCAGATATCATTCAAAAGATTAATCAAAGAAAAAAATACACTGAAGAAAATTTTCAAAACAATATATTAAAGCACTTCCCCGATACTATAAAATACGAAAATGAGCAATATGAGGTCTCTAGTTTTCTAGTCGTTAAAAACGGTTCTATTACCCATGAGATTCCGATTACATATAATTTTTATAGGAACAACCTTAAACAATCGCTATTAATGGATAATTTTTATTTATACTGTAAAATTCACCCTAAGTATTGGAGAAACTTTACTGATGACGAAGGTAATGTTGTCGCCGAGGGCTATGATACAGATTATAATAGATGGTCGGAAATTCCAGTCGAAAAGGTATTAGAAGGATATTACGATGTTGAGGAATACGAAGGAATCATATTTAACAATAGATTTACAAAATTTCTAGATGATAAAAGTATTTCTATCAAAGAAAAATTTGAAGCTTCTTCACATTATATTGATTTAAATAAAAAATATATTGAAGCACAAAGATTAATGGAAACACTTAAATTAGAATTTGAAACTTCTTTAAGAAATATGCTATTGCCTAAAAAATTTTGGACTTTGAAGTAATTATTAATTTTATTTCTAGCCTATTTAAAAAAATCAAAGAAATAAAACAGGGGTTAAGATATATAATAAACCTCGACTCCTGTTTTACTTAAAGCGTGTGTATAACCTTGTTTTTAAACGTCCCAGGAGGGATTCGAATCCCCCGACCTCCCCTATCGAGGCTCCACTATTTTATCATCTAAAAAAGCGATAATGGTGTGGGAAAGAAGGGGTTATTCAACTTCCGTTTAAACACTGGTGGAAAAGGAGAAACCAAGAATCAAACAGGCGTCATGTACGAAAATGAAGTCTTTTGCCGGTGACTCAACTAGCACTATTTAATTTTGAACTTATCTTTTAGAACCCTCTGCACATTATTAAATATCAAAAAGAAAAAGAAGAATTTTATATTAGATTCTTCTTACTTCTTAATATGGAATATATTATTAAATAGGTTGAATAATATATTCGTCACCTAATTCAATAATTTTTGCATTAATACCTTTATTTATAATAGTAATAGTCTCTTTTTCAAGAGAAGTACCTATGATTGATTGATTGTTCATCGATTTTAATTCTTTAAACAAATTCTTTTGACTCTCTATATTAGTCTGATGTTGTCCAGGTTCATCAAATACAATTAATTTAATATGATTCCCATTGTATTGATTACTTGTCTTCAATAAAGCCACAAAATATGACCAAATTAAACGGATATTATCACTTGCAGAAGCATCGAAACTTAAATCGACACCTTCTATAGTTGGAATATATTTATCTAAGGATATAGTTAAATCTTTTAAATTTGCATCTTCTAGATGTTTAAACTTTTTCATTAAAGATTTAATGTATTTTTCGAAAGCTTCGATTTTTTTATAATCTAATTCCGAGAAATACTCATTCGGGAGCATTGCAACCTCATCCTCATATAATTTATATTTTTCACAATACTCTTCATACCATGATTTGATTAGCAACCATTTCTTTTCAAACCTTAATAATTTAGTTAAATTAAGCTTCTTTTCAATCAATTCTTCTATTGAAGCTTCTGATAAAGTATTAGGCTCACCTACTAAATCATTATTTAACAGCCTATTTTCTTTTCGGATTTTTCTCGATAATTGATTAATTTGCTTAAATTCATTTTCAAATATAATAATTATTTTTCTTGATTCATTAATGCCAAATTCTACTGTTCTTATTTGATTCTCTAATAATATAATGTTTTGATTTAAATCCAGACCTTTATATTCTTTATCTGTAATTAACAATGTATCGTGCATTGGATTTTCACATATAGGACATAAGTGTTGTTCATCAACTAACTCTAAGTCTGAGCCTAATTTATATAGTTTTCGTATTTCTTTATTCTTATCTAAATCTTCCTTCAAAATAAGTAAATTACTTTCTAAAACTGATAAATTATTTTCTTCAAGTTTTATTTTTTGTTCTATTGTTTTAACCTTCAGGTCTAACCCTAATAATTTCTTTTTATTATCTTCAAGTTTTTTTTCCAATTCTTCATCTTTTTTTCTAATCGAAACATTTACTGAATTTCTAATTTCTTTTAATTCCGTTTCTAATCTGTAAATTCTTTGTGGGATTGTTTCTGAAACTTTATCGGAATTTATAAACGATATATTTAATTTTAAATCCAATTTTGGTTTTGTTGGAAGATTAATATTAGTAACGTTTATCTCTAAAAGTTCTTGTTTTACTTCTTTTCTAAGTTCTTTCCACTCAGAATTCAGTTTCACTAAATCCTCTTGCAACTTAATTCTTTTTTTATTGTTTTCTAATACATCTAAATTTAAAATAAATTCAAATACTTTTTTTGGTAAATCTCTAATTTGGAAATTACTCTTTAAAGGTGGGTAAAAACCCAGCCATCCTTTAAGCTGTTCAATGAAAAATACTGGAAAGATAGTTTGTATGTATAAAGGTCTATCAATATTCTTAAATGTTGGAACCATAGGTAAGTTCCAACCAATAAAATTAACTAAATAATTATGAAAACCTTTTGAATTAACCGCTGCTCCATTTAAGTGTACATAATAATCCTCATAATCTAGTTCCTCTTTAGAACTTAATTTCCCCCCTTTATAAACTCTTACAAGTTCTTCTTTTTTATCCTTAGAAACTATCCAACGTTCAGTAGTAATTACTTCATTGTATTCATTTTTGAGTTGTAACTCTACTTTAGAATTTTCTACTTCTAATAAATTACCTTCATACTCTAATTTATTATTGAGTGCCGATTTCATAGAATTAGAATTTTTATACCCTAGAATTTCTTCTACACCTAGCCCGTATAAAATACTATTTAAAATCGTACTCTTCCCTTTTGAATTTTTAGCTCTTACAATATTTAGATTTTCATCGAATTCAATTTCTTTACCAAAATCACCTTTATTTGTTTTAATTGATATCTTTAATATCTGTAAAGTCAACCTCATTTTCGAATCCTCCTTTTAGAATTTGGTCAACGTTCTTTTCTGAAAATGATTTTCGTATCTTGGCTAGAAAAGCAAGTTCATTTAAAAATATAGTATCCTCATTAATTATTTTATTAACCCATTGGTCTCCCTTCTCAGTTAATACAAACTGAGATTTATCAGTGACTATTTCGAAAATCCCTATAGCCTCTCCGTAAATTAATGCTCTATTGACAAATGGACTAAATCTAATAATATCCCTTTTACTATAGGGAGACGTAAGAATTTCTCCTCTATTTTCAATATCTTGTAATACCCAATAAAATAATTGGAGCTTAGCTATTGAAGCTTTCTCACCTCTAGATGAAACTTTTAATACAATTGCTAGGAGACTCACAACATATAGTGGTCTTAAAGTAGGAGGAATACTTTTGGGTTTTCTTTTAAACTGCATTTTCTCTACATTGTATAATGGTAATTCCATAATCAACCTCCAAAATCTAAAGGACATTCTATCAGCCATGAAGAAATAGCTTCATCACAGATTTCTTCGATTACTATATTGTCTAAAGCTTCACCTATAGAATCTGCTAATAAGTGCGTTTTATAATCTTTTTTGGTTTTATCAATTAGAGCTTTTGGGCTTAAATCTGTTGTTAAAACTTCGATTTCTAAATTTTCTTCTATATGGTTTTTTATATTCTGTTGCCTTTCAAAAAGAGTTGGATAGCTGTTACAAAGTGTCAAAACTAACTCTTGTCCCTTTATGTATTTTTTTATATAAACATCTAACAGTTTATCAATTTTATCCTCAATTGATTCCAAACTCTTCCCAGGAAAAAGATGATTAATTTTTCTTTTTAATATTTCGATTGCAGGTGTATTGCATTTTTTCCATTCTATAATCTTTTCTTTCTTTACTTCTTCGACATTAACATTTAGTTTCTGTCCACTTATTTTTTTTAAGATTCCTATACTATCTAAATAATATTCTTCATCATGTACTAGAATATCAAAATTGTCCGAGAGCAAATCCTGCATTTCATCTAATTCTCTATATTTTTTAGCTTTATTTACACAATATTTATTTAGTTCTTTATTAGAAATTTTAGGAGTTAAAAATATCCATTTTTCAATCTTTACTCCAGCTAGATGTTTTTTTAGTTCCTCTTTATTTTCTATAAGTTTTTTTAAATCCGTATTAATTTTTTTAGTTTGACTTTGATAAAGCTTACTGGATTCATAATCTTCGTCTGGACAATAACATTGAAACACTAGTCCCGTTCTTGTATAACCTTCTATCCCTAAATCTCCATGAGTATTCGCTATCATCTCTTGATAACCATAATCTATATATTTAAATTTTAAAAAAGCTTGACAATACTCTTCCCAGCTATCACCGTTATATGAACCGTATTTGGTAGTAATCATTCTTTACACTCTCCAAACCAAATTTCCCTAGAAATAATTAATTTTTATAAAATATCCGAATAATACTGTACACATATCTCAGTTAACTAAAAAATTTAATACTTTAATTTTAACACTATTAAATTTGCTACTTTCTCTATTTTCAACACTTCATTGTAACCCAACATTTTACAGCAACAACATAGACTTTACAATACAATACATCATTACTATTTTAGTTTGAAGAACAATTATCCTTAAATGACGTTCAATTAATTTAATTCGCCCTTATTTTGTTCATTTACTATTTTATAAACAGTTGCTCTACCGATACCATATTCCTTAGCGATATCTTGAGCACTTTCCCCCGCTTCAAACAATGCGATTACATGCTTTTTTACCTTATCATCAATCGCTGGTCTTCCCCCTACCCTCCCTCGCTTACGAGCAGCTTCTAACCCAGCTTTTGTTCGTTGTTGGATAATATCACGCTCAAATTCAGCAAAAACAGCAAGCATTCCAAACATCGCTTTACCAGTAGGTGTTGAAGTGTCGAATGAATCAAGTACAGAAACAAAATCAACTTCTTTTTCTTTTAAGTGGTCTGTAAGTTCATACAGCTCCTTTGTACTTCGTGCTAGACGGTCTAATTTGTACACGACGAATAGGTCACCTTTTGTTGCTGCTTTCATTGCATTGATTAATTCTATCCTTTCATTCTTACGACTCGATACCTTCTCTACATATAAAACAAGCTCTAATCCTTTTTGGTCTGCATAATATTGAATTGCTCGTTCCTGCATATCTAAATTCTGTTCTTCAGTACTCACACGACAATAACCAATAATTCTACTCAAAATTAAACCCTCATTTCTATAAACTTATACGTTTTTTATACTCATTATAATAGACGAGTTTATAGACAAATTCAATAAAAAAAGAGAGCATAAACGTTAATTTATGCTCCGCCTTTTATTTGTCTACTAAACGAAGGTTTTATAGACATCAAATTTCCCATATCATTCTATATTATTTAGTATTTGTTTAGCTTCATTTATATTTTTTCTCATCTCCTCTAAAATTTGTTCTAACTTTTCAATTTTCGGATTTGGAATATTTATATCTCTTTTTGCTTTGTTTACTTTTTTTATGTATGTAGAACTACTTGCATGCTTCCACTTTTCAAAAACATACATAACAATTGTTGTTACACTGAAAAATATTGGTACTGTATATGTATAATTTATATCTTCGATAGTTACCTTAAATAATTCTTCTACTTCATTAATAATTAATGATTTACTCACACTTACATCATCATTGGGAACATAGAACTTAACTAATGAATTTATTATAATTAGTGTGAAAACACTTAGATAACTTGCTACTTCTTTTAAATCAACAAAAACATTTTTGGGCATATAAAATCTCCGAAATATGTAAATGTAAACTATCATAATAACGATGAGTGATATTACAGCTGGCGTAATGAATAAGAAAACTGCCCACAAAATACTAGTTAGATACTCCCCTTGATATTTTATATGTAGACCAAAACAAAGAATAAATGCAAATAAAAATATAAATGTAAATAAAGTAAGAAAAATTAATACAAATAAAAATACACTTTGTTTCTTTTTATTAAATTCAATATATTCCAATTATAATCACCTCATTTAAAGATTATATTGATTAAGTATTTTTCTAACAACTTAAATGTAAATAAAATTTCGATTTCATTTACATAAAGAGTAGAATTAGAAAATTTTTAATCAATTGATAATTAATATAAACGATTAAGTTTTGTATTATTAAATTAATCTATATATCAATAATGAATGGCGGTGTGGCAATGGATAAATTTAATTTTAATAGAGAGGAAATGACTTTATTAGCTAAAAAAAATCTTGCTAATAGCATTTATAACAGTGCTAGGCTTGAGAATGTCATTGTAAGTCCATCTCAAATAGAAAATATAATTGAAGGAAAATCAATAGCAGAGTTAGACTCAGGCGATTTGCAAATTATTTTGAACCTATGTAATGCTTGGAGCTTCTTACTTAATCATCTTGATGATAAGATGAGCCTAGACTTCGCTTGTAATGTAAATAATCTCGTTTCATTTAACGAAAGTCTTGATTGGGGAAAATTAAGGTATGGAGATGTTGGAATAAACGGTGTAAATTTTCAACCATCTATTCCTGTAAAAAAAGAAGTGCAGATAGAAATAAATAATATTCTATCATTAGATGCTACAATAACCCACAAAGCAATTATGTATATGCTCTACGGTATGAGAAATCAATTATTCTGGGATGGGAATAAAAGGACTAGTATATTTTGTGCAAACAAGCTACTGATTGAGCATGGTAAAGGGTTAATTACCATTCCAGAAAAGCATATATCCGAATTCCACCCCCTTCTTTCTCATTACTATGAAACAAACGAAGGTGATGAAATTTACCATTTTATTTATAATAAATGCTTATATGCATAGGCTTTACATTTTATGAATACACATAAAAGCAGCTAATAAATTATAGCTGCTTTTATTATTGGTAAATATAATACATATTCCCCTACTTATAAAATTCAGAAAATTATAATAGTACTTTATTTAGCATTCATACAGTGTCTCTTTTAATTGTGTATCCTGCATACTCCTCTTCAATCTGCTTTACAAATTCCGAAGGCTTGATTTCTAATGCGCTTGCTAATAGAAATATTGTTGTAATTGTTGGCTGTTTTATATTTCGTTCCAACATACTGATATATGTTCTATCAAGACTGCTTCTTGCAGATATCTCCTCTTGTGACAACTTTTTAGCTACCCTCAACTCTTTTAGCACCTTGCCAATTGTAATATTATCGATTTCAATCAAGAGAAAAAATCTCCTTTTAAATCAATTACAATCCCCATAAAGGATAATCACCACGTACTATAGTCTACATATAGTAGGGAATAATTTAAACTTATTGAAATTATGATAAAATCAGATTGTAGACTATAGTACAAATTTGCAATTATGAAATTATCTATATAGAACAAGAAAAGAGGAAATATTATTATGAAAAAACTTCTAACACTCTTATTCACTATGATTTTTTTGCTACTACTAGCAGGGTGCAATTCTGAGGAAGATTATCAAAGTGCCGTTACAATGATAAAGCAAGATACATGGCAAGAAGCTAAACAAACTCTTGATGAACTTCCAGATGATTTCAAAGATGTAACGATTCTAAGCAATTATATTAACGCCAAGATAAACTCAGAGGTTAGTGAAGGTGATTATACTAGTACATTAAAGCTTTTAGAAGAGATTAAAGCGAAGAATTACAATGGTGATTTTAAAAATGACATTGAAAAACTACATAAAGTTGTTCTTGAAAAACAAGAAGATTATGAACAAGAACTAAAGAAAAATCAATTTCGTGAATCTATAAGTTTGTTGTCAATTAGAGAATATGATGAAGCTTTAGATATAGTAAACAAGATAGATGATGAAAACATTGATACAATTAGGAATTATATTTATGCAAGAATATTTTATAATAAATACAAAAATAGTAAGGCATTCGCCGATTTGAGTCAATATTACGACTACCTCATTGAAATTAGTCCAACTTATAATGGAACTTTCGCTAAAGAAATAAACGATTTTGTTCAAATAAGGGTTGGTCTTGTTGGCACAGATGCTTGGGAATATTTAAAAAAGGAGGCTGTTAAAACTAAAGCGTTGGCTATAAGTGAAAACAACTATAAAGCAACCATTAAATCTAACCCAAAAATCGGAATGACAATGGAAGAAGTAAATAATTCAAAGTGGGGTAAACCAAAAAATATTAATAAAACTACTACAGCGTACGGTATAACTGAACAATGGGTTTATTATGGAAATAGATATATTTACTTTGAGAATGGAATTGTAACCGCAATCCAAGAATAACATTTGAAAAATCTATCAAATCATAATATAAAATGATAAATAAAATTCCGATTTCAGCAACTACAGTTGTTAATGAAATCGGAATTTATTTATTCGACACATTGTATATCCAAACCCGTCTTTATCACCTTGCTGTTATTAAATTATCCTGTACGTATTTACCTATAATAGATAATTATATATCTGTGCAGACCTTTATTAGAGCATTGGTTCCATTAATACCTTATTCTCTCTAAGAACACAGCTAATTTTCTACTCCCTTTACCAAACCTTGGCACTGTGTATTACCAATTAACAACTTGAAAATTATTAAAAACATGTATATGTCATTATCCTTACTTTATATGGTATCATTAATTTCAATGTACGTATTTACCTATAATAGATAATTAATATAACTATATTGTTTGTAGCTGTAGCTGTTGATACTGGCGCCTAGGTAACTTCCTCTTCAATTCACTCATATCATAAAGGCTATTAATAGCAAGTATGAATGACTCCTTATAATTTAATTCTTCAACATCAACTTGGTAAAGCGAATCAGATACTATATCTGCCATATTCATTTGATATTTGTTAGGTTTCTTACTCACGTATGCGCCATTTGAATCTTTTATTATTTGATTTCTTGCAACAATCTTCAAAATTCCAAATTCCTCTATTTGATTCACTATTGTTCTGACTGTTTTATCCGATAACCCACTAGCTTTAGACATTTGATTATATGACATATAAAAAACGCCCTGCTGATTAGCAAAGCGTTTAGAGTGTATCAACAAACAATATGCAATTTTTTTCTGGTTAAGTGATTTCAACTTCAAAATTTGTTTCATTTCTTCATACGATACTTCAATCTTTTTTGCTTCAAAGGTCATGCTTACTTCCTTATCATATATATACTCGACAATTGATTCATTGTCTTTGTAACATAAGTCTAGCGGGGTTGTATAATTAGCTTCGTCTTGCTGCCTAATCCACTCATTCAACATGTCCAAGCTTTCCTCTTGGTCGAATCCTTGATATCTGAAATATTTAGCTATCTTAAATGATGAATTATGCCTTGTACCAACGCTTTTCAATCCTTCATGAAGTAATTTTTCAATTGCTTCAATTGTTACTTTTTCATCTATATTTTGCTTATAGCTGTTTAAAGGGGTAATTTGGATTTCAATTAAGTGTCGAGTTTCTTCAATTTCAACAATTTCCTGCTCGTAATATATATCTCGTTCCCTATTCATAATGTCAAAGATAATGTCAACGTCCATTTGCTCAATCGTTAATATATGGTCAAATGATTTAATTGGCTTGAAATAATTGTAATAATAAACATACCAGCAACGATTACCTGTTGCTTGATGGATACCTAACGGAAGTTTTACACCGTATTTTAACATATCAGGTCTAAATTCTATCTCTTTAGGCGTACAATCCGAACGCTCCAACATCATTTTATAAAATTCATAAGCAATATCATTTCCTATTGGTTTATTGAAATATAAATCAACATGATAGCCCTTATTTCCAGAGATTGAAATATGGATATCCTTATCATCAATTCCAAATTGCTTTAAGGATTCAACCAATTTTATTGTAATCCATTTTGCTCTCTGCAAATCCCCTTTAACATCCACATCAAATGTCAAAAATTTCGTGAAATCCTTTGCAGAAAAAACACCATATGCACCATTTCCCTTTAGGTGTCTTTTAATCATCGAATCATTCATTTTACGATTCTTATTGTTTATAAAATGGTCGAATGTATACCACCCTTTGGTTTCTGGCGATTGATAGATATACTTCCATCTTGTTAGTACAAATAATTTGTTAAATTGTGCTACATGCTCTTCTGTTATTTTCATTATAATTTCTCTCCTTTAATCACTTCAGCACAAAATCACTTAATGAATCATTCATGTTTTTGTTGCTGTAATTACTAAAGTGATTTGCAGGAGAAAAATTATCGCTTTTTGGCATGAACTAGTTTTTTTCATACTTTTAAGCCAATTTATCTAAAGGTCCATTCAAAATAGTGACAATTCAATTGGTACGTAACCACCTTACATTTAAAAATGCGCTACATATCTGAAACCGCTTCCTTGTAAAAAAATTCTCTAAGATTTCTTTGCCCCTTTTCAACTAACGGTACAGTTTAGTAGAACACGAAAGGCTTTTGAATGACGGTCCGTTTTATATGGAATCTGATTGATTTACATCTTTGTTCTTTAAGTATTTATTTTTAATATACGGAGAAAATACCTACTAAATTCACAATATAGGTGGCGATAATTATTGAGAAAATTAGTCATACTAGTCACGATGATTTTTGAATTATTTTTCTCGATGCAATTGCTATTAGTAAAGGCGAGCGTTCAACCAAAATTAGAAAAAGAGGCTGTTTCATTTATTCAAGTAAACCGTTTAAATGGGGAAACTCGTTTATTTAAAGAAAATGATGGATATGAGGAAGTGATTATAAATAAGGTTGTTAACTGGATAAATACGGCAAGTCCTTCCGAAGGAGTAATTGAGTTAAATAAAACTCCCGTAGTCTCGATAATGAAAATAAAAATGAAAGATGGGGACGTTGCGGTTATTGAACCTGCATATAATTGTGTATCAAAAAACCAAGTAAAAACATGCACGATTGTAGATGGTGAGGTTATATATACAAGTAATAATAAAAAGATTCGATTGAAATCAGTAGAAATTTATGATTGACTCTTAGTTGGCTGGAAATATGAAAGTGTTGGGGCACCAAAAGATGAGTTGCTTGAAGAAACTTTATATACTAGATATTTTTCCTATATCGATGAAACTTACTCAGATTTTATCATGTGTCCAAAAATAGATAAAGTTGAAAGAATAAATGGCGATACAAGGAGACATATTGTTCATGCAAGTGCGTTAAATTATAGTGCACATCATGGTGACGCTCCCTTTGATAGAATCCATATCACGTTGACTGATACTCCAGAAAACGGTGTTAAAATAAATAAAGTTACTATACAAAAGGGTATTTCTGATAAAGAAAGTGCTATACAATGTAGGCGATAGAGCTGAAGGATAACTGAGTGCTTTAGTTTAATAAGAATAGGACTTGTGTGTATGATTGAATTTCATAAACACAAGTCCTATTCTTATGTCACCTCAAAACCTCTGTAGTCTTAAGCATGATTTCTGTTGCTCCAATCAGACAACCTTGTGTGAATGATTTTCCTGCTTCAATGTTTTTCACTACCACTGTTGTAACAATAAGCATCAAATCTATGAACGCAACTCAAAGACTTTCTAAAGCTTCACGTTTAAGACTTGTTCAAGCTTAATTTTCAAATAATCCAAATCACGCCATCTTTCTTTGCTAGAAACACGTAAAAAATTTATATCATGCTCTTTAACTAGCTGTTCTTTTAATTTATCGTTTTCTTGGTCCTTTAAAAAGCGCTCTTTCCCACCAAAATTTGCGACTGGTAAACGATGATGCTTTCCATCGAATTCGACTATAAGATTAAATTTTTCAAAGTAGCCGTCACAAAATAAATGCGCTCCTTTAATACCTAACAACCATTTAAACGTTTTTTGGCTTTCGTAATCAGCTTTTAAAACTTGCTTTACAGATTCTAAAAAAATTCTTTCGATTACATTTCTCACCTTAAGTTTGTATCCATACTTAATGATTGCAATATTTCGCCAAGTCATACCATATCTTTTTCTATATGTGTTATCATTATAAATTGAATCTTCATTAAATATTCGTTTTGTTGGGTGAGTACCATATTTATCAATATACATATCAAAAACACGTCGGAATTCTCTTTCTAAATCTTCATCTGGTATGGGTGGCATTCGACCAGCCATTAATGCTTTAAGCGATTTTTCTTTATATAAACAATCACGTTCTTCTATAAAGCTTTTCAGTTCCCCTTTGTCCTCCACCATTATCTTCAACACTTCATCCCATTGTTGCCCCATAATGCCATAATAGTCACAGTAAATCGAAGCTAAAATCTTAGAGGTCCCATTAAATTCTGTAATTGTTGGAATTTTACCTATTATTGTTTTGACTTTTTCATAATTCCTTTTTAATAATGTTTCATTATACATACCTGCATAATTTTCATTAATAAATCCTAGTTTTCTTCTTATTTCTTTAATATCTAAAATTGTCGCTAATACATATTGTTTAAGATATGGATGTTCCTTAGTAAATTGTGTACTCGAAGCCTTCCCATTCATACAAGCTAAATGTTCGTATTCAATAATTGCGTATTCATACAATGCATCAACCAAATTATATTCTTGCAGCAACTGTCCCCAATCCCTTTTTACCGATTTAATAATAGCAATGCTGTTTATGGAGCTTTCTTCATCAAATCCTTTTTTTGTTAAATACTTTCCCTTTAGTGCTGTAACACGCTTAAACTCAGCTAAATGAACTTCAGTTCTACAAGAAACGCATAAATCACTGTAATACATTTCGGTTCTCTGTTTACACACTTTGCATAATGGCAATACATATCTCTCCCTTTAATTACCTAGTAAATTAACTTTCTTATTCGCATACATTTAGTCAGTGCTGAACAAAGCTACCAAATACTAAGCTACATACATTCCCTTCGTATCGTAAAAATATTTTTTACGCACATTAATCCTTAGGTCTGTTCCTGCGGTGACAAAATAATTGCTAATCGAAAATACTGTAAAGTACCCCCCTATGGATATACAGACTACACTTAATACATTTGTTTTCTAAGTTAGTAAAATCTCAAGAGGAATCATTGTTTCTTCTCCAATGTCCAAATTTAGATATTGATTTGTTACTACTAAATGACACTGTCTCATCCCTTACTAAAATTCTCACCCTCATATCATGCAAATTTTTCGGCTCCGATAACATTATTTCAAATGATGATTTACTCTAATTAAATTTTTACACCAAGGCATAACATAACTTGACATGTATCTAGCCTCCCCCGCAACATGAAGCCAGAATAGAGGAAAACGGCTTGGTGCAGAATGACTGCCTGTATTATAGAAACTAGGAAATCAGAAACTATAAACTGACAGCCATTGCAACATGAATCCGTCATTTGAGGTATCCGTATATGTATGCCCTTGTTAATGTGAGATTGCTCTCGATACACCTACTACCTTCCTTCTGCCCCAAATAGTTGCTCTAATCCTTTATACGTGCCTTACATATAGCGCAAGTGCCTGCCCTAATGTTTTATGAGGAACTCTAAAACAATTACAACATGTGATGTATCCTGCATAGCTTTAGCTAATCAGACCTGCCACTCCTAGCCGTTATGGTCGCTAACACCATTCAGATACCCATGCCAACAAGGAAGCGTGTAATGGTATCCTAGACGTTTGTGTGCGATGGGAACGTCATAACCTGTCAAGTTTAGTTGTAATTGGTGTTACTAGGTTTCCACCAACGAGCCAACATGACCTCATGCTATCTAAAAAAGACAATAGGAAACTAGACCTTTGCATTTCTACTTTTTTTGAAGTAGAATGAAGGCATGTTAAATGCTCATATTTAGTTGTATTGGTGTATGGCTAAAAAGCGTTGGAGAATAGCGACTGCAATCGTTACTCTCTTTTTTTGTTGCTTACTTCTCTAATTCATCCAAGTATTGAAGCATGGCTTATACATCTTCTTTTCTAAATGTCATTCGGCTTACATTAAATTGCCTACCATGTTGTAGCACCGTATTTTCCTCAAAGGATGCTGATTTAAATTCAGGATTGTATTAAGCTGATATTCAACGCATACTGTTACTATTTTCTACAATTCCCTTTTTCATCCGCTTATCTCCCTATAAAAAATCGCGTAGATTCTTTGCGACTGTATTTGCATCTAACCCCAAATACTTCGTTGTTGTCGATAAATCTGAATGTGCTAAGGCATGAGATACTAAGTTTATATCTGCACCACGCTTCACCAAATTTTGAGCGTACAATCTTCTAATTGAATGAGGATTAACGTTCTTTAAATTCCACTTTTTACTGTACACCCATAAATTTTTTGCAATTAAATTGGACGGTGAAACTGTATTTGAAATTGGTATGCCTATGTTTGAAAGGAAAATATAATCATTCTTTTCTCTATGTTCTTTCCTAATATCATCATTTATTGAAATTAGCTCTCTTAATAAAGTACACATTTCATCATCTAAAGGGAGAATCAATGGTCTATGCGATTTCATTATCTCTCCTTGTAACTTCAAAAGCATATTTTCAAAATCAATATTCTGTTCTCTTAAAGCTCCCAATGTTTTAATCCGAATACCTGTTTTGTATAAAAGTAAAATCGCTATGCTATCACGTAATCCCGAATACGTTGATTTATCCAAAAGTGATAACAAGAGTGCCAGTTCTCTTTCCGTAGTAGCTTCCTTAACGCTTGTATTTACTTTTATTTTGATGTTTGTCCAAAACTTTGAGTTATACCAACCATTATCGTGACACTTGCTTAAAACGGCTTTAATTTGCTTTAAACGACCATGTAGAGATGTGTCCTTTGCATTTTTAAAACTTGATAAATATTGATAAATTTTTTCATTGTTGATTTCGTGGAGGTATTCAACTTTAGTAACTTCAACAAATCGCTTAAAATTATAGTTGTAACTATCAATTGTCCTTGGTCTTAATCCATTTAGTCGCCATTGTTGATTTAAAATTTGTATGGCATGTTTAATGGTTATATTTCTGTTGTCCAATTCATCAAACGTATCCATTTTAACTATTGAGTTATTGATTTTTGTCACCATTTCTTTCTTTGGTTCTTTTTCAGTTTTGATAGTCAATAAGCTTAAATCAATGTTTGTGTTCACTTTATTGAATGATTTTGACAAATAAAAAACCCCCTAACATTTTTTGTTAGAAGGTAAAAGTTACATCGGAAAAATAGATGATTTTTTTATTGAGTTCTATCCGTAGTTATTTTCGCTACGCTTCTTAGATTCGAAATTAAACTAAATCTTCACCGAAGAATAAAGCGATTTCGCGCTCTGCAGAAGCAAGAGAGTCAGAACCGTGGATGATGTTGTGAGAAACAGTTGTTGCGTAGTCACCACGGATTGTACCTGGGTTAGATTCTTCAGGTTTAGTTGCACCCATCATTGTACGAGCAAGCTTGATTACGTTCTCGCCTTCCCATACCATAGCGAATACAGGACCAGAAGTGATGAAATCAACTAATTCACCAAAGAATGGACGCTCAGCATGCTCAGCATAGTGCTTTTCTGCTAATTCTTTAGGAATTACCATTAATTTAGCACCTTTCATTACAAAACCGCGACGTTCGAAACGGTCAACGATGTCTCCAATTACTTGACGTTCAACGCCGTCAGGCTTAACCATTAAAAAAGTTTGTTCAATTGCCATGTTTAAAACACTCCTTAAATTCGTCTAACAGGTTTTACACCTACCGATAAATATTAACAAAAAATGAGCCTTTATACAACAAAAAGCTAGAATTTGCGCTTACCCATGAACAATGCTACATCACGCAGTTTTTTCTTTACGGGATGTTTTGGTAAAGCATCAATTTCCTGTAAGGCCTTTTTCAAATATTTATCACTCATACGATTAGCTTGCTCAATTGCATGAGATTTACGCACATATTGCAACATATTTTGACGTTCCGTTTCTGTTAATGTGCCTGCAAATACTTTGACTAAGTATGGCTGCATCTCTGGCTCATCTTTCAGCAATAGAATCGGTAATGTAATATTGCCCTGCAATAAATCACTACCTGCAGGCTTCCCTAGCTCCTTATCTGTTGCCATGATATCTAACACATCATCGATAATTTGGAAGCTCATGCCTACAAAGTAGCCGAAGCGTTTTAAATGTCGCACTGTTTTAGCATCAACACCTGCCGCTACAGCCCCTAGCTCACAGCTTGAGGAAATAAGTAATGCTGTTTTGCGTTTGATTCTTCTAAAATAATCTTTCAAGCCTTGATCTAATCTAAATTTATCTTCAATTTGAATGACTTCACCGTTACAAATCTCTACCATGGTACGGGCTAAAATTTGATGAACAAGCGGGTCTTCCAGCTTTGTAATATATTCTAGTGCACGTGCAAAAATAAAATCGCCCGTGTACATTGCTACTCTGTTATTCCATTGTGATTTGACAGTCGGGCGTCCTCTTCGCATATTGGAATCATCAATGACATCATCATGCACAAGTGATGCCATATGAATGAGTTCTAAAGGCACTGCTACATCCTTCATCTTCTCAATGTCATAATCGCCAAATTTTGCACCTAGTAACACAAAAATTGGTCGTATCCGTTTGCCACCAGCTTGTAATAAATGGAGAGAAGCATCGTTGATCAAATATGAAGACGAGTCCACCGCTTTTTCTAACTCTCGTTCAATGATATCGATATCTGATTTCAAATCGGAATAGAGTAGTTTTAACTTCATCTTTTCCACGTGTGAAAACCTTCCCCCATTAACGTACCTTTTTAAAGCCCATATGCATTGCCGCAGCCCCGCCACTGTATGCTTTGTACGTTACTTTTTCTAATCCTGCCTGCTCAAACAATGCCGCTAACTTCTTCATACCTGGGAAATCATTCGCAGATTCCTGAAGCCAAGAATATTCCTTATAGCTTTTCGCAAATATTTTACCAAATATCGGCATTATATATTTAAAATAAAAACGGAACAGTTGACGATAACCAGGAATTTCAGATTGAGATGTTTCTAAACATACCACCATACCACCTGGTTTTACGACACGATGCATTTCCTTCAAGACTTGTAAATAATCAGGTACATTGCGAAGACCAAAGCCAATCGTCACATAATCAAACGTATCATCTGGAAAAGGTAACTCCATCGCGTTTCCATGAATTAGTTCTATTTGCGGGTATGACTGCACCTTTTGTTCGCCAACTTTCAGCATGTTTTGACTAAAGTCGAGACCTTTAACTTCTCCACTTTCACCTACTGCTTCTGCCAAAGCGATTGTCCAGTCTGCCGTGCCACAGCATACATCCAGCGCTTTTGTTCCAGGTTTTACAGCCATATGCTTCATCGTATCGTTACGCCAGCCAACATGCATCTGGAAACTAATTACACCATTCATTTTGTCGTAGTTGTCCGAAATACTCTCAAATACTTCGTGAACGTGTTCTTCTTTCGTTTTAGCCATTTTGAAAAACCTCTCTTATCCGTTAGTAGAAGCAATGGATGCCTCTACGTGTGCATGTAAAGCTTGTTTGATATCACTTTGTAAAAAAGTTGAATGATTGATGATCTGTGATAGCTCTGTTTTTAAATGCACAATTTTTTCCTGGATGACGCTATTAAAGGTTGCGCCATTTTGTCTGACACTTGCTTCAAGTGCCTTACCCATTAAAGACATTTGCCCACGCTGATAAGCCGCCCATTCTCTTTCTAAACGCAAGATTAATAAGCTTTTTTCTATAAGCGGTATATAGTCACTGAAAGAATAAAGACCGAAAAATTGAGCAATTAATCCCGCTTCAATATTACACAACGACGCATACCATTGCTCGATTGTTCGTTGCTCTGCTTCATACACTTTAATCTGGTGTTCACAACGAGCCACTATACCTTGTGACAAATTTCGGATCAATGCGACATTTCCTGACATCGCTAATATTTCATAATAACGACCACTATAAAAATCTCCAGCTAAAACGGTAAGCTGCTGTTCTTTTGATGTTGCATCTATTTCTTTTATATGATCGTGAGCCGCTAATGCTGCGTATACAATGCCAACAGTAATTGCAGCCTCTTGTTGCTCTTGTTGCCACTCTTCACCATTCAAAAAAGGGATTAACAAATAAAACAATTGATTTTCATCTATCACAGGAACTCCTGTGTATTTTTGCAAAGTTCTATGACGAACATCCATGAAAATCTCTGTTTTTAACTGTGCAATTGAATTTTGAATGTATGTTGCATTCATAGACCTTACTCCATTTCACTTTCAGATACGCTAGTCCTATCTAAGACTTAACGCTTGCTTACTGAGTCATTATAGCATATGCAACGATGTGGAATAAAAAAAATTTGCTTTCTTCATAGGACAGGCAGTAAAGCATTCCCATTATTTGATGCGGGAATACTAACTGCCCAGAAACCTCTTACTCAGTTTTTCACAATGATTGTTTTTCTATGTGCCTGTCATACTTAAAACAGGGCAAAACCTATCGAAAGAACTCTTTATTATTTTTTTGCTTCGCTATTGATCACACCATGTGCTGTATGAATTTGTGCTTTACCACGTATTTTCATGGCAGATGTGTGTTCTGTAAACTGAGCAATCATTACTTCGCCGGCATCTAGCTTTTCTGAATGATGGAATTTTGTATCTGTTCCACGAGTTAAACCAATGACATGGACACCATCTTCTTCTGCTTGAATAACAATATAATCTTGTGACATCTTTGTACACTCCTTAAATCCGACAAATTCTTAGTACATCATAACATAATTAGACATGCAATTTAAGACATTTGAATAAATGACAGTACTTCTCTTCGTTTCACTTCATCTTCTTCGTAAATACCACGAGCAACAGATGTTACCGTTTTGGAACCCGGTTTTTTTAGTCCTCGCATTGTCATGCACATATGCTCAGCCTCAATGACCACATAAACGCCTTTTGGTGCAAGCATCTCCATAATTGTTTCCGCTACTGAAGAGGTAATACGCTCTTGCAATTGCGGTCTGCGGGCAATCGTTTCCACTGCTCGTCCAAGTTTACTAAGGCCAGCTACAACGCCGTCATTTGGTATGTATGCGACATGTGCTTTGCCATAGAAAGGTACTAGATGATGCTCACACATCGAATAAAAAGGAATATCTTTGACAAGCACTAATTCTTCATGATCCTCATGAAACACCGTTTTAAAATAATCTTTTGCATCCTCATGCAAGCCGCTAAACATCTCAGCATACATTTTTGCTACACGTTTTGGTGTATCCAATAAACCTTCGCGGTTTACATCTTCACCTACTGCTTCTAATATCATTTTTACTGCTTCTTCTATTTTCAATAAATCTATATTCGACATTCGAAAAAACCTCCTGCGTATCAAAACATTACACATTTCCCTATGCATCGTAGCATATCCAAAAGGGAAGCGCAAAATGACTTACCTGATTCATTAGAAATTCATTTCTAGCTCAGCAAATTCCCGTATTAATGTTATGTAAAATGAATTTTAACGTTAACAAAAAGAGCAGCCTTCATGTTCGTTAACATGAAGACTGCTCTATGTAACTACTAGACGTGTATTATTTTACCGCGTCTTTAAGCGCTTTACCTGGTTTGAAAGCAGGCACCTTGCTAGCAGCGATTTCGATTTCTTTACCAGTTTGTGGGTTACGACCTTTACGAGCCGCACGTTCACGTACTTCAAAGTTACCAAAACCAATTAATTGTACTTTGTCACCCTTTGCAAGAGCATCTTGAATTGTATCAAATACAGCTTCAACTGCTTTAGAAGCGTCTTTTTTAGAAAGACCTGCAGCTTCAGCAACAGAGTTTACTAATTCTGTTTTATTCACACCATTCACCTCCTCTCAAAGGGTCATGAACCAATTCTGTAAAAAGAGTAACACATAGAAAACCGCTACGCAACTGTATTCATACATGATTATAACCAAAAAATCAGTTTTTCACCCAAAAAACAAAAATAAAAGGACTTTTCGCATAAAAACGAAAAGCCCTTCACCTATTTTTCGTACTTTTTTTTGATTTTTATCACTATAAAATAAATGTCACTAAACCTCGATCACCTTCGTTGACCATACGTTCAATCGTTTGACGCATACGTTTTTTAGCAGTAGATGGAACTGCATCCATTTTGTAGCGTATTCCTTCTTTTAATACTTCGTGTAGTGGCGTTCCAAAAAGCTGTGTATTCCATAATGCATCACGATCATGTAAATAAGCATGATTTAAATCTTTTAGCAGTTGCTGACTATGGAATTCCGAACCGATTAACGGTGCAAACTCAGATTCCATATCTACACGGATAATATGGTAAGATGGCGCCTTTGCTTTCATTCGTACACCAAAGAAATTATTTTGCTTAATGAGCTCTGGTGCTGTTGGCTCAAATTCTTGCATCATCGGCAATGTCACACCATAACCTGACGTATCAGCATCATGAATCGCACTTTTGAAGCGTTTTTGAGCTTCTTTTGCCTCTGCCGCCTCTTTAATAAAGAGCAGCCAATCCTTTTTCGTTTCAATCGGCTCTTCTAGCCATTCATTACAAACCGATTTGTACAATTCGCCCTGTAGGGATACACGAATTACCGCCGTTCCCACACCAGCATCTACATGAACGACTTCACTTTGATCGATAAAATCAATGGCTTTAAAGGCATCTGACGCCTGTTGCACATCCCGAATTTTCATTACAGAAGAGAGTACTTCCTCCATGGAATCAATCAAGGCAACATTTAATGGGTGTGTAGCATCTAAAACGTCCAGCCAATCTGGTTTTTCCACTTCAATTGTACGGATAGGAAACTCAAATAACGCCTCTTGTAAAATATATTGAATATCCGTTTCCCTCATTTGGTCAATCGCCATGGCAATAACAGGCACATTGTAACGTTCAAACAATTCATTGCGAAGCTGAACCGTTTCCTCTCTCGCTGGCATTTGGCAATTCAGAAGGATGACAAAAGGCTTGCCGATTTCTTTTAACTGTTCAACAATTTCCTCTTCTGCCTTCTCTGCGGCACGGCGACTGATTCCGTTAACGGTACCATCAGTCGTAACAACAATACCGATATTCGCATGGTCACGAATCACCTTATCTGTGCCAATTTTAGCGGCTTCCTGAAATGGAATTGGCTCTGTATGCCAAGGCGTATGAACATATTTAGGACCATTTTCATCTTCATAGCCCTTTGTCCCATCAATAATATAACCAACACAATCTGCTAAACGAATTTGGAATGGCATCTCATCTTCGCCGACCACAATACGGGTTGCTTGAGCAGGCACAAACTTCGGCTCAGCAGTCATAATGACAGGCCCCGGAGAACTTTGTGGCAACTCATCTTGTGCTCGCATTCTTTCTGTTTCATCCACAATATTTGGTAACACGACTGATTCCATTACCTTTTTTACAAATGTTGATTTACCTACACGTACTGGACCGACAACACCAATATAAACATCGCCATTTGTGCGCTCTGCAATTTCTCTAAATACTGCTTCACTCAAGGTTTCTGCCTCCTTTATCTACGCTTTTTCACTATATGCAAGCTTGTAGACAAATATGAAAAAGCCCCTCACAAATGTAAGGAGCTTTGTTTCTTATTCTTCTTTTTTCTCAGCGGCTTCTGCCTCTTGTTTTTGTCGTTCTTTCGCCTTTTGGACATCTACACTATACGTTTCCATATCATAAATTGGCTCACCATTATCATCCACTGTATAGGGAACAGAATAAGCAGGCACTACAGGATATTTGTCGACAAGTAACTGACGAATATCATCACCAGGTTTGACATCAGGCTTGTCTTCTTTTAAAAGTTGTCCTAAATCCACAGAATAATCCACATGCAATTCACCGTCACCTGTCATAAAGAGCGGTAATTCGACGCCAGAATAAGGACTTTTCACTGTCACATCTGTTTTATAGCCCAAATCTTTATAATTAATTTGATAAACATTATCGGACATTGAACCTTTGATTGGCAAATACTGTGTAGATAGTTTACGAATACCTATTTCACGTATACGCTCAGCCGCATTTAAATCTACTAATTTGACCGTCGCTTGATCTTCAGGATCCCAAATAATATATTGATATATACCGCCTTTTTCATAGGCATTACCAGGAATTGTCGTCAAATACTTCGGCATAAGCTTTTCAAAGTCGATTAAGTATTTGATATAAATGTCTGTATCAAGTTCACTATTTTTAATTGGTACTAGCCCACCAGTTGCTTCGCGGTATTCATTCACGGCACGTTGAACTGCAGCTAGCTGGTCGACATCAGGCGTGACCTTTGCCCTTTTTTCGTCTTCTGGGTACGCACACCCTACTAACAGTATGGCAGTTGCAAATACCAACAGAAAAGCACTTAGTTTTTTCATGTTACTGAACACCTCATTAATTTTTTATGCTGGCCATGTGGCAACTATTAGTACCATTAAAAATGTGCCAAGTCCAAACAGTATGTATGCACATAAATTTACGATTGTTCGTAAAAATACATTTGAAATCTTATTCCGAGCTAAATAAATTAAGCCGACTGATATTATCATAAAGCCTATACAATAAAACGACACCCACATTACATCCAGTGCAGGCATATGAGCTAACGGGCCCATTTCAAATAACCACCTTTCGTTCAATGTCAAGAAACAATCAAAGTATATTATACTATGTGCCTTCGCTAAAAAGAAATAGTTGTCCCATAACTATCAAGAAATGGACAACTCTTTTACAGTGCTTGCACTATTCAACTAATAGCACACAATAAGGCGTCTCAACAGATTCGTTGAGACACCTTATTTATGTCCGTTTTATGACAGATTTAATCAAAAAATTAATATTAATGCTTCATATCATCTATTTCTCGTTTTTTCATACGCATCATTAATGCGTCAACCGCCACTTTCGGTTCAACATCATTAAATAGAACACTATAAAGCTCTGTGGAAATCGGCATAGCCACACCATACTTTTCTGCTAATTGATAGGCTGCCTTTGTGGTACGTACACCTTCTACAACCATGCCCATTTGATCTAACACTTCTTGTAGCTTCATCCCTTGCCCTAGCATATTCCCAGCTCGCCAGTTTCGGGAGTGAACGCTTGTACAGGTTACAATTAAATCTCCCATGCCTGTAAGCCCTGAGAAGGTAAATGGATTACCGCCCATTTTTACACCTAAACGTGTAATCTCCGCAAGTCCTCGTGTAATAAGTGCTGCTTTCGCGTTATCACCATAATTCAAGCCATCTGTAATACCTGCAGCTAATGCAATGACATTTTTCAGTGCCCCACCAATTTCTACACCGATCACATCATCGTTTGTGTAAACACGGAAAAATTGATTCATAAATAAATCCTGAACTTTTTCAGCAGCGTCTATGTTAGCACAAGCAGCAGTAACCGTTGTCGGGTGGTGCAGCACAACTTCCTCGGCATGACTTGGTCCGGAAAGAACGACAATTTCTTCCACATTTTCAGCTGGCAAACTTTCCGCTAAAATTTCAGAAATTCGTTTTAATGAATCTGGCTCAATCCCTTTAGAAACATGGACAAATAACACTTTTCTAGCTAGTTTAGCCGTTAATTTCTCACAAACTTCTCGAATAGCTTTCGTAGGAACAGCCACAACAATAGTCTCTGCATGCGTAGCTGCCATTGCTATATCACTCGTCGCATGTAAATTTGCAGGCAGAACGGTCTCTGGTAAATATTTTTTATTCGTATGCAGATGGTTGATTTCTTCTGCCTGATTAGCTCTATGTGTCCATACAAGCGTATCATGTCCATTTTCCGCTAGTACCATCGCCAGTGCAGTACCCCATGAGCCTGCCCCTAACACACAAACTTTTTCCATAAAAAATCCTCCCTTTGTTGGGTTGTCTATAATAATTTCTGTTCTTGTAAAAAGACGCCACCCAACAAATATGTCGGGTTGGCGTATTGTATGTGTATAGCTAGTACCTTAAGCACGAGCACGTGTAATTAAACGAATTGGTGTTCCTTCAAAGTCAAATGTTTCACGAATTCGATTTTCTAAGAAACGTTCGTATGAAAAATGCATCAGCTCAGGCTCATTCACGAACACAACAAATGTCGGTGGCTTAATCGCAACCTGAGTAGCATAGTAAATACGTAAACGACGACCTTTATCCGTCGGCGCAGGATTACGTGCCACGGAATCCTCAATCACTTCATTTAAGATAGAAGACTGAATACGCATCGCATGATTTTCACTTACACGTTGAATAATCGGTAAAATTTGATGCACACGCTGCTTTGTATTAGCCGATACAAAAATAATCGGGGCATAATCTAAAAATAGGAAATGCTCACGAATTTGCTGTGTAAAGACATTCATCGTTTTTTCGTCTTTTTCAATGGCATCCCATTTATTCACTACGATCACAACAGCTTTTCCAGCTTCATGTGCATAGCCAGCAATTTTTTTATCCTGCTCCTGAATACCCTCTTCTGCATTCATTACCACTAAAACAACGTCTGAGCGTTCAATGGCACGTAGCGCACGTAAAACCGAGTATTTCTCAGTGGTTTCATAGATTTTCCCTTTTTTACGCATGCCGGCTGTATCAATAATGACATATTCCTGATCGTCATACTCATATGGCGTATCAATAGCATCACGTGTTGTCCCCGCAATATTACTAACGATAACGCGTTCTTGCCCTAAGAAAGCATTTACTAATGAAGATTTCCCAACATTCGGACGACCAATTAAAGAGAATTTAATCACATCATCTCCATATTGTTCTTCATCTTCTTTCGGGAAATGCTTTGCACATTCGTCTAATAAATCCCCTAAACCTAAGCCATGCGAACCAGAAATCGGCCAAGGCTCTCCGAAGCCAAGTGCATAAAAATCATAAATCATTTCACGCATATCAGGATTATCAATTTTATTGACTGCTAATACGACTGGTTTTTTTGTTTTGTATAAAATTTTAGCAACTTGCTCATCTGCTGCCGTTACCCCTTCACGACCATTAGTCATAAAAATAATAACGTCCGCTTCATCAATGGCGATTTCAGCTTGTTGACGAATTTGCTCTAAAAACGGCTCGTCTCCAATTTCAATCCCACCTGTATCAATAATATTAAAATCGTGTGTTAACCACTCTGCCGAACTATAAATACGATCACGCGTTACGCCTGGGATATCCTCCACAATCGAAACACGCTCTCCAACGATACGATTAAAAATCGTCGACTTACCTACGTTCGGACGACCTACGATGGCTACTACTGGTTTCGTCATCTGTACTTCATCCTTCCAACTTCTTGTCTTTCGCTATTATACACGAAAAATGCCATTATATCATATCATATCCATAATGTAGAACGCTATGTATGGCAATAACGAGACGTTTGATTAATTTTATTTGATTCTATCCTCTGATTTTTGAGTTTTATCCTTCGATTTGAAGATTCTATCCTACGCTTTAAGCATTAGCCTTCGATTCGAGGGTTCTATCCTACGCTTTTTCTGTTCTATCCTTCGATTTAAGGATTCTATCCATCGCTTTATGTGCTAGCCCTCGATTCGAGGGTTCTATCCATCGCTTTTTCTGTTCTATCCTTCCATTTAAAGATTCTATCCACCTCTTTATAAGTTCTATCCTTCTATCTGAAGTTTTTATCCACCACTTTATGTGCTAGCCTTCGATTCGAGGTTTCTATCCACCGCTTTTTCTGTTCTATCCTTCCATTTAAAGATTCTATCCAACACTTTTTCTGTTCTATCCTTCAATTTGAAGTTTTTATCCGCCACTTTATGAGTTAGCCTTCGATTTGAGGATTCTATCCACTGCTTTTTCAATTCTATCCCTCGATTTGAAAATTCTATCCATCACTTTATGTACTAGCCTTTGATTCGAGGGTTCTATCCACCGCTTTTTCTGTTCTATCCTTCCATTTAAAGATTCTATCCACCTCTTTATAAGTTCTATCCTTCTATCTGAAGTTTTTATCCACCACTTTATATGCTAGTCTTCGATTTGAGAATTCTATCTGCATCGTCAACATAAAAAAGCGAGGATACCTTTATGCATCCTCGCTCCATACATTATTATTTAAAGTTTTTTAGTTGATCGCCAATCACATCGCCAAATGAGAAACCTGTGTTTTCTTCAGGTAATTCATAGTCGATCACTTCTTCTGCTTCGGGATTTTCCAGTAATTCTTTAATGCTTAGCGCTAAGCGGCCTTCTTCAGCATTGACATCAAGCACTTTTACTTGTACTTCTTGTCCCTCTTTTAACGCTTCATGTGGCGTGTTAATATGCTTATGTGCGATTTGTGAAATATGCACTAAGCCTTCCACACCTGGGAATACTTCCACAAATGCACCAAATGAAGTAAGACGCTTCACTCGACCATCTAAAATAGTGCCTTTCGCTGCACGTTCTTCGATACTTGACCAAGGTCCTGGCATCGTTTCTTTGATGGATAATGAAATACGTTCATTTTCTGGGTCCACTGACAGAACTTTTACTTTGACGTCTTGTCCTTCAGCTAAAACCTCGCTCACATCATTCACATGCTCATGTGACACTTGTGAAATGTGTACAAGGCCATCAATACCGCCAAGGTCGATAAATGCGCCAAATGATGCTAAACGCTGTACTTTACCATCTAATACCTCGCCAGCTTTAATTTGATTGATGACATTTTTCTTTTGAGAAGCTTTTTCCGCTTCTACTACTGCACGGTGTGATAAGATAAGGCGATTTTTGTCCTTATCCAGCTCAACAATTTTGAAGCTTAATGTTTTGCCTTTATAGCCTTCAAAATCATCAACAAAGTAGTCTTCTACAAGGGATGCTGGTACAAAGCCACGTACACCTAAATCTACGACAAGACCACCTTTAACAATATCCTTTACTTCCGCTTCGAAAATTTCCTCTGCGGCAAATTGCTGCTCAAGTGTATCCCATGCTTTTAAAGCATCAACTTTACGTTTTGATAAGACAAAGTTCTCTTCTTCAACCTTTGTAATCATCAACTCTAATTCATCCCCTACAGAGATGACATCAGAAGCTTTCTCAATGTGTAAGCTTGATAATTCACTAATCGGTACAATTCCATCAAACGGTGCACCTGGAATTGACACAGATACTGCCTTTTCATCAACTTGCGCTGCAATACCTTTGACGATATCACCTTCGTTAAACGTTTGTTCTGCATAGTTCATTTCTTCAGACATATGTAACCCTCCTTCGCATCTTCCCTTACTATTTTATTCGATATTGAAGACAAAGACAAAAATAAATCCTTTAAATTCTAAAAATGTCTGAAATTTTAGGATTTATAGCATTTTTTCTTCTGCTAATTTTAAAATAGCTTGTGCTGCATCATCAATGGATAATGCTGTCGTATCTAAAAATAGGGCATCTTCCGCTTGAATCAGTGGCGATGCTTCACGCTCACTATCTTTTTTATCACGGAGCGCAATTTCTTCTTGAAGCTTTTCAAGAGAGGAGTCAATTCCTCTTTTTTGATTATCAATCAATCGACGTCTAGCACGTTCTTCTACTGTTGCAGACATAAAAATCTTGAGCTCTGCATGTTTTAATACATGTGTCGCAATATCACGACCATCCATGACCACTCCACCATTAGCTGCCAGCTTTTGCTGTTGCGCAACCAATAGCTCACGAACTTTCGCATGGGCAGCAACTTGAGAAACGGATGAAGTGACTTCATTTGAGCGTATTTCCGCTGTCACATCGTGACCATCTAAAAAGACTAGCTGTCCTTGTTGGGATGGTTTCAATTCGATTGTGCTAGCCGCTAGCATCTCTGCTAATTTTGCTTCATCATTTAAATGTATGTTTTGTTGCATCGCTTTATACGTAACTGCTCGATACATTGCACCTGTGTCAATATAAGTAAATCCAAGTGCTTCTGCAACAATTTTCGCGATTGTACTTTTACCAGCACCAGCCGGTCCGTCTATCGCAATTTGAATGTTTTTTTTCATATTCTTCCCTACTTTCTATCGCTTTTTATTGTACCATATAACCTAAAAAAAGCCCTCTGCTAGGAGAGGGCTAAATAAAAATATTCATCATGAACATTAAACATTAAATGGATTCAATTCCTTACGACGATTGACTAATTGACGCTCAAAGCAAAAACGCACAATATGCTGTTGGTCGACGTCATCTGTATCCGTTAGCTGGATTGTCGCAATGCGTTTACCCTCTTTTTCAAAAATGCGCACGACGGTAGCTTCTGTAATAACGTATTTGACTTCTCCATTAGTAAACGGCAATGCGATCGTTAATTTTACCTCATCATCATCTTTGAAAGCTACTGTTCCCTTCAAGATGATTGCCAAGCCTCCTGCGCTAATATCTGCTGACACAAGTTGATATTTGTGATCCTTGAATTGGACCGCTACATCCACTGGTGTTTCCACTCGGACATATTCTCGTCGTTGAATTTTTATAAATTCCTCCGGCTTTGGACAATGCAACATAATCATCGGTATATTACCTGCTTTACGACCAATGACCTCTGTTTTAAAAGCAAAGGAATGTTTATCTTCGGTTCGAAAAGTCGCTCTAAATTCTGAGCCATCTATTAAAAACGCCGTTTTCTTCGTTGCCGTATTAACTGGATAGTCGATATAAAGAATATTGTCTTGCTGCTCTACCACTTTACATTGGAATTTCTCCACACGCTCGGTATAAGTAGGTTCAAGTTGTAATTGTGTACCAATTTTTATTTCCATGAGCATCTCCCCGTACGAAAATTATAGTTTAATTATCTCATGAGATGTTTATTTTGGCTATAAAAATTGGTAGTATTTTCTTATTACTAAGTGAGATATTCTACTTTTAATACGTTGTGATTTTCCGCATCAATAACGATTCGGAATGTTTCTTGTGTATTTCCGTCACGTAATGCAATGACCTCATAGCAAAGACGTTGTTCAAATTGTCCATTATCTGTATAAATATTTTTTACTTCTTGTACTTGAATATCGTCCTGGAAGAACGTTTTCCAATCAATAGGCTTAGCAGTTTGCGGTTTGATATTCTCTTCTTGAATATATTCCATCGCATTAGCACCTAATAGCTCACCTGTATCTTTCGCTAATTTTAATTGCACACCGTCAGCATAAATTAACGCATTATCGCCTGGATTTACACGGGCAAATGTCACATGCCATGCTTGGTGGTTTTCACGTGATTCCACATAGGCTACATCCTTCATGCCTAATTTCTTAACATAATCTTGTGCCTTTTTAAGAACTTCTTCTTGTGATAGCTTAGCTTCATCAACAGGTCGTTCTACTAAATAGGATAATAAATGG
Source organism: Lysinibacillus sp. FSL K6-1151 (assembly GCF_038630755.1). Taxonomy (NCBI): domain Bacteria; kingdom Bacillati; phylum Bacillota; class Bacilli; order Caryophanales; family Bacillaceae; genus Lysinibacillus; species Lysinibacillus sp. FSL K6-1151. Next base: position 1,494,544 of record NZ_CP152040.1, on the reverse strand, counting down.
CCACCCTTTTCTGTTAAATCAACATACCCTAGACGTATCCCTTGGTGGAATTGGATATGATAGAAAGGATATGGTGCTGTATCACTACTTTTTGTGACAGTGAATGTAGCATCTTTAATGACTGGGAATAAATATTTCACTTTTTCTAGTGCTTCTTTTTCGGTAATAACGGCATCCTGCAATGCCTTTAACTCAATTTTTTTCTGCCAATCAGATTCAGATAAAGTTAATGGGAAATCCTTTTCACCATAGCCTTTTAACGTATCTTTCACAGTATCAAATTGTGTATTTGGATTTTTATTATCTACTTGCTGTAGCCAAATATCCATTTTTCCATCATGCTTATAAAAATCAACGGTTGCAGCTGTCCATTCATCAGAAAGAGACTGTAAATTGGTTGACACCTGTGGCATCTTTTCACGCCAAGCATCATAATCACCTGTTTTGGCTGTTCTTTTAGCTTCATCGCCAAGTCGCCCTAAGTAATTCATCCATTGATTCGATAATTCTTGTCCAATAGGAATATTTGCAATAGAAGAACGAACTTCTGAGCTTAAACGCCAAACTGAGTCTAGCTCATTGTGAATCGCCTGCTCGTCTTGAAACAAGAGGGATTGCGATACTGAACGCTGAAGATGGGACAGTTTTTCAGAAGCATCTGTTAACTTATCTGTATACTGTGCGAGCACGGTACGTTGTAAATCTTCTTTATCTCCATGTAAATTAATACTATATGCTCCTAATCCAATGACAGCGATTGTTAAGACCACGAGCCAAGTTTTCATCTATGTTCCTCCTTCCTATGAACAGAAAATATGCTCTCCTATTTGTTTAATTTGTGGGCGTGACCAAATCCATTTACTTGTTGCTGTTTTAGGATTGAAATAATACAATGCATTTTCAGATGGGTCCCAGCCGTTCATAGCATCAATAACAGCTTCTTTTGCACGTTCATTTGGTTCTAGCCAAATTTGACCATCTGCTACTGCTGTAAACGCTAACGGTTGGAAGATAATACCTGAAATAGTATTCGGGAAATCTGGGCTTTCCAAGCGGTTCAAAATAACGGCCGCTACTGCTACTTGCCCCTCATAAGGTTCTCCCCTAGCTTCTCCATAAACGGCATTGGCTATTAATTGTAAATCTCGTTCCGTATATTTTGGTGGAACCTGTGTCTGTGTACCATTCTTATTGCTACTTCCACTGCTATTACCACCGCCAGTGCCTTTTTTCACTTGTTGATCAAGTGGCTTACCACCATAGTAAGTAAATTGATTTCCTGCATTCAATTGTGCCTTAACCCATTTTTCATCATAATCAGAATTGCCTGCTAATGCTTTTTTTGTCTTAGTGCCGGCAATTCCGTCTACTGGCAAACCATAATTCTCTTGGAAATTACGCAAAGCCCAGTATGTGTTATAGCCAAATTTGCCATCAATTTTACTCTTATAAAAACCTAAGTATTGTAGCCTAGCCTGTAATTCAATAACATCATCTCCATAGGCACCACGAGTAATTTGCTGATCGCTAAATGCATTGGCATCATTTTGAGGAATCGCAATTATACTAATTCCTAATATCAAAGCAAAAAGTATGCTTACTAAACGCACTTTTATCACTCCTTTTTTTTATAGCTTGAAACAAAAGGAGTAATTTATACATGCTTAAAAAGAAATAAAGCGTAGAAATCTTTGACGATTTCTACGCTTTAAATTTTCTTTTGCATATGGAGATGTTGTACCAGATGGTAATGAGCAAGTTTTACTTTGCGCAAGCCAAACCACCATAAAAACAACATAAAAGGTATCATTAAATAAACCCAGTGACCTTTGAATGATAATATTGTATTGTATAGAATGTGAAGTACAACTGGTGCACAGAGCGCCATAGCAATCATTTCTTTCGTCTTAACAAGCTTTGAAAACTTAGCCCGTCCATAATAATAGCCCATTACGACACCAAACAATGCATGGCTCGATACTGGTAATAAGGCTCGCATGAATGCCGTGTCCAAGCCAAAGGACAGTAAATAGAGTACATTTTCAATCGTAGCAAAACCAAGTGATATGCTGGCACCATATAATATACCATCGTATGGGTCATCAAATTCTACATGATTATAGATTGCAATTAATAGCACAAACCATTTAAAAAACTCTTCAATGACACTAGAAAAAAGAACGTCTTGAAGATAAAGATATCGAAAAACCCCTTCCTCTGTTAATACATACTGTAAAAACATGATTGGGAACGTTAAGAATGCACCGTATAAAAACGTTTGTAGTAAAGTTCTTCTTGGCTCCGTAGCCATCTGATTGCGCAAATAGAAATAACTAAAAAGCGCTAGACCGGGAGCAATGGCAGCAGATAATAAAATGATCATGATGCCGGCTCCTTTCAACAATTAGACTGCTATTATTATACCATGTAATGACAAAAAAACTTTTTAAAAGGAGATTTTATTTTTTATGAAAAAAACAATTTTATTAATTCATACTGGCGGCACAATCTCCATGGCTATGAGTGCTGAAGGAGCAGTCATGCCGAATGAAGAAAATCCCCTTATGAAGGAAAGTAATAAACTAGCTTCACTTGCAAGCATCATCGAAATAGAAGCTTTTAACCTTCCTTCTCCACATATCACACCGAAGGAAATGCTACAATTGCGCAACGTGATTATGGAGCAAATGACAGCACAGCCAATCGATGGTGTTGTCATCACACATGGTACGGATACTTTAGAAGAAACTGCCTATTTCTTAGAACTAACAACGAACTTAGACATCCCCATTGTACTGACAGGTGCCATGCGCTCTTCTAACGAACTAGGGGCAGATGGCATTTATAATTTAGTGGAAGCAGTCCGAGTAGCCGTCGATGAAGAAGCACGTAATAAAGGGGTACTTGTTGTCATGAATGATGAGGTTCATCTTGCTGTTAACACAACTAAAACAAGCACGAGCTCAGTGAATACTTTCCAATCTCCACAGTATGGGCCGATTGGATTAATTACAAAATCACGTATCCTATTCCATCATGCACCCATTCGTCGACAATATGTAGATGTTAACAATTTATCCAAGCGCGTGGCGATGTTAAAAGTGTATGCTGGAATGGAGGAAGATTTACTAGATATCGTGCTTGCATGCAAATATGATGGCGTCGTACTGGAAGGACTAGGTCAAGGGAATGTCCCTCCATCTGTAGTAAAAGGAATTGAAAGCCTCTTACAGCGAGACATTCCAGTAGTGCTCGTATCCCGCTGCTTCAATGGGATTGCAGAGGGTGTTTATGGCTACATTGGTGGAGGGAAAATGCTGGAAGACTTAGGTGCAATTTTCGCCACAGGTATTAATGGCCAAAAGGCACGCTTAAAATTGTTAATAGGTCTAAACACTACAGGCACGCCTATTAACTTAAAGGACTTTTTCCTGTAAAGGCAATATATTTTTAGCTGGTACTTTGCTCTGCCGCTATCACTTGTTCATAGTAGTACAATATTTCACGAAGACGAGCTAAGGCTTCGTCGAAATCTGGTTGTATTACGGAAAATTGAATGAATCCCCTTTGTTGTAAATAATGACTTTCACCATGAACCAATAGACCATTTAATGCTAGATCAATGGGTAGGTTAGAATAAGTACTTGGCAATCGAACAGTTACAAGCATTGGATAGTGGACTGTTCGGTATTGATATTGCATGATGGGAAGCTGCAGCAGTGCCTGAAAGCGTTGCTGCAGCTGCTCATAGCGTGCTGGATAGGCTTGTAATGCCACCTCAACATTACCCAATAACATTGCAGGTAGTGTAAATGGTATGGCACCTTGCTGATAATTTGCTAAATCAAGATAAGTAGGTAATGTAGCAGCTGGTGGTACAAGGGATTGTGAAAACACAAATGCTAGCCCGCTTAACGCACCGATGGCTTTGCCACTCACTGCTGTAGCCAAATAACAGTCTTGTAAAGAAAATGGCATGGCACCAAACGTACTGATACTATCTATACATAGCTTTACATGGTATTGCTTAGCTAGCTCACTCAAATGCTCTAAATCATTACAAGTCCCTGTGGAAGTCTCACCATGCACTGCTAGCATCCACTGATAAGCCCCCGTTTCAAGCAGTGACGCCACCTCATCTCCATCAAACGCTGTCCCCCAGTCTTTCTCCACTACATCAAACGATAATGACCAGCGAGTAGCTTGCTTCCGTAAACGTTCGCCAAATTCACCATTTGTTAAAATAAGCCCTTTCCCTAATTGTTGCGCCTTTAATTGGGCCAGCATCACTTCATTTGCCAATGTTCCCGTACCAACGATTACACCAATATAATTGGCATTCGATAAATGCAGTAGCTTTTTTTGCACTCGTTCATAAAGTGCATAAAATGGTAACGATCGGTGCGATAAATCTGAATAATTACTCATCTCCAATTGCTTCACAGGTCCTGGATAAAATGTAAACTGTCCCGTCGCTAGTCTATGTTGTAATGATTGTTCAAATTCATGTCTTGTTAGCACCATCGGTAAAAATATTGCATCTTTTGCTCCTACAGCTGGTGCAAATTGTTTAAAGCCCATCTGCTTATACAGCTTTTCTTCTCTTGTTGTCCCTGAAATTACTGCTGCTGTATAGCCTTTTTCGTAGGCAAAGGTAGTTAAAGCTTGTGTAAGTTTCAATAGTACCCGCCCCGTTCGATAACCCTTTTTCACTGAAAGTAATCGAATTTCGCAAGGTTTCACACAATTTTCTTTAGGTAAATATCCCTCAATCTCGCCAATTTTTTCATCAATCGAGAACGGTCGTTGATCTCTAAACGCGACCATTCCAATTAATTCTGTTTCCTTATACACAACGACATATGTATTCTCCTGATGAAATCGATCAACTTTTATTCTTGTCGAATTCGCTTCATGCTGTGGAATCTCTTCAACAAATGTTTCATAATTCAATCGAGCGATAGCCTCAAACTCGGCATTTGTTTGGGCAATTTTACACCAATACATCTCTTCACTTCCTTCTTTTTAACGATTCCTGAATATTAGACATATGCTTGATGAGCATGCACATGATTGCTATAATGAGCAGTCCATATGGCTCTAATTTCCCCGCCTGAATAATAGCCCCTATATAGAAAATAAAGCCTCCAACCATACTAAGTGTCAAACTTCGTATAAAGACAAGCGAAAGCATAGTACCAATAATCATCCATAAAAATAGGCTCGGTGATAAGGCGATTCCAACACCGATAAAAGTAGCCACACCTTTTCCGCCATTAAATTTCAACCAGATAGGAAATAAGTGTCCGGCTATTACCCATGCAGCTCCACCAATCATGACCCATTCTTCTAATTGCCACAAATACCCTAACCAAACGACTAGTACTCCTTTCAGTGCATCACCAAGAAAAGTCCAAACAAAGGCCGCTTTTCCAATAACACTTCCTGCATTACGTGCGCCCAAGTTTTTACTACGCTCTGCCTGCAAATTGACACCATACACCTTACCAACGAAATAAGCTGTCATGAAGTTTCCCATTAAATAGCTAAGGGCCCAATACAACCCAATCAATGTGATTCCTCCTTACTAAAAAGGCTGTATAAGCTAGATGCCTATACAGCCTCGGTCATTATTTTTTTCTTTGCTCAATAATTCGAGCAATACATTCACCATGGAAACGCCCATTTTCGATAAAAATTTCATTGGCATTATTCCCTGCTGCAATAACTCCCGCAATGAATAAGCCCTCGACATTAGTTTCCATCGTTTCTGGCGTAACAAAAGGACGCCCTGTTTCTTCATCAATCTCAACGCCCATCGCTTTGACAAAAGTGTGATCTGGATGGTAGCCAGTCATAGCAAAAACGAAATCATTTTTTACTACTTGCTCTTGCCCAGCTACTTCTAAAACCACTTCATGCTCACGAATTTCTAGCACATTCGTATTAAAACGCATGTCAACTTCTCCCGTTTTGACTACCCCTTCAAATTCAGGTAAGACCCACGGTTTGATGCTTGAAGAATATTCACTACCACGATAGACAACTGTTACACGAGCGCCTGCTTTATTTAATTCCAACGCAGCATCTATAGCTGAATTTTTGCCACCAATAACAAGTACATCCGTATCAAAAAATTCATGTCCCTCTTTAAAGTAATGGAATACTTTGGGTAACTGTTCACCCTTAATATTTATATAATTCGGGTGATCGTAATAGCCCGTTGCAATTACTACATACGGCGTTTCATACGTATCTTTATCAGATGTGACAGTGAACACATCGTTATTTTTCACAACACTTTGCACTTTTTCAAAGCGATTTACTTGTATATTTTTCAAGCGGACAACCTCTCGATAGTAAACAAGTGCTTGGTTTCGTTTTGGTTTACGGCCTTCAATAATAAAAGGTACGTCACCAATAGCTAAACGTTCACTTGTACTGAAAAAAGTTTGATGTGTAGGATAGTGATAGATGGCATTCACGATATTGCCCTTTTCGATCACAATAGGTTGTAATCCAATATTTTGCAAAGCTATTGCTGCTGCTAAGCCACATGGGCCACCTCCAACAATAATTGCATCTGCTTGCTGCATTTCTTGACACTCCAATCGAATTTGAACAGCATTAGTTGCTGCTTCATGCTTTCACATAATTATAGAATAGACGATACCTTTTTATTATACGCCTTCTCACAAGAATTGGTTGGTTATTTACTCGAAATATCAATGTCAATAATATGACATTGAGGTTTTGCGCCAAGTCGAAAAGGCACTAATGTCGTGCCATAGCCATTACTTACTAAGGTCATGACACCATCACGCTGTCGATAGGAACCGTTGGGATGAACACCATAAGGACCGAATCGAATCTGCCCCCCATGTAAATGTCCCCCCATCATTAAATCTGCTCGGAACTTTGCTCGAACTTTGGCAAAAACACCTGGGTTATGTGCAATGAAAACAACTAAATCCTGCTCTCCTACCTTTTCAAAGGCCTTTTCAAAGCTATATTCTTTCACTGTTGTATCTTCAATTGCACTTAACCAAAAACGATTTTTTACAGGAAGTAGCACAGCATCATTGACAATGATTTGAACCTGATAGGCCTGTAAAATGTCCTTTAGCCTTTCTTCTCCAATTTCTCTGTCATTATTGCCCCACACAAAATAGATTGGTGCGATAGACTTTAATAAAGTCAAATTTTCATGAATCCGTTCAATAGGTGTGCGGCTATCTGCAAAGTCACCACCAATAATCACAGCATCAAAATGTCCCTCTAATTGTGCAATCATTTTTTTATTTATTTTACGTAAATGTACATCTGAAATAAAAAATAATCGTACCTGTTCCTGTTCACCGTGTAATGAAAGCTGGTGATGTAATACATTATTTTCATGCGCTACCTTCCACATATAAAGTAGAAAGGCGATGACAACTAAAAGAAATAGCCCTATATATAGCATTTCCTCACTTCTCCTTACGACAGCAAAAAGGCGATTCATTTCTTAAGAAGAATCGCCTTTTCGCTAAATCAGACGTACGTTTTGGTGTGAACGTTTGTCTGTTATTTTATACTAGAAAAACTATATAACCATTAAAAAATCTTATTAAGGTAGCCTAATTACTTGCCCAACCCTGACCGTATTTGAAGACATACCATTGAAAGCACGAATTTTAGCTAATGTCGCCTCACTACCATCGCCATAATGATTCAATGCGATTCGGTATAAGTTCTCATTCGCTTTGACAGTATGTGTAGTGGCTTTAGCATTTTGTTTCGCTTCTTCGGCTTTTTTCGCCTCTTCTGCTTTTCTTGCTGCCTCTGCCTGTTGTTGTGCTATTCTAGCTTCTTCGGCTTTTTTCGCTTCCTCAGCTTTTTTTGCTTCTTCCGCAGCCTTTTGTTCAGCTGCTAATTTGTCTGCATCTTTTTGAGATTGCTCCTGTGCTTTTTTATCTCCTTGATCGTCTTGTCCCTTACCTTTATCTTTCTCTTTATCAGATGCAGATGACTCGGAAGGATCTAATTCGACGACCTGTTCTGCTGTATCTTTTTCAGCTTGTTCAATCGTTTTTCCTGGCTCATAAAATTTCCAAAAATAAATAAGAATTGTTAATGGAATTAGGATAAAAATAACAAACAAAATCGTCATTAACGGTGTTTTCCGTCTTGTATTTTTTGGCTTTTTATTTTTATTGCCATTTTTATTCATTCTGGAAACTCTTGATAAGGATTGCTGTTCATTTTGTTCATCTTCAAATGATTGACGATGTTCTTCTATTTTATCGCGATAATCTTCTTTATTCATTCGCCTTTCCCCCAACCTTACTACGCTTTCTATCATGTCTATTATGACGAATTTTACGAAAAAAGTAAATGACCGTCAGTTTTAGTCTAAATACCCATTAAAAGTTGCTGCAATCGACTTTCCCACGAAACCATTTCAATTTTCTTATCTTCTTGTAAGCGTGTTTTCTTGATTTCATCATAATGGATTCCACAATTTTCACAACAGTTTTGCGGCTTTTTCTGCAATTTTTGCCCAAAATACCCGACTAAATGTTCACGAATACAGTCTTTTGTCTGAATGATTTTTAGCATTTCGTTCACCGCACTGTATTTCTCTAGGGCTAAATGATTTAATCGAGCCTTCACTTGTTCACTAGATTCTTGTTGCACCCAATAATCCAGCACACGAAAAGCTGTCTCGCTCAGCTCACCATTTTTCAGCATCTGTGTTGGCTGTATTTGCTGGGAAAGCAGCTCCTGATAGCGATCAACATGGTGTGGTGTCGGCAAATCACCTGTCACAACAAATTTCGCTAGCTCTTCATCCCCCTCACTATACAGCAAAATGGCAAGTGCAGACTGACCATCACGCCCTGCACGACCTATTTCCTGCATATAATTCGCTATGTTGGCAGGCATCGATTCATGTATAACCTGACGTATATTAAGTTTATTGATGCCCATACCAAAAGCATTCGTGGCGACTATCCAATCCATTTCACCATCTATAAACTGCTGCTGAATAAACTGACGGTCTTCTGCTCCATAGCCTGCATGGTATGCTGCGGTGCGAATACCTGCTTGTAAAAGGGCTTCACTATATTGCTGCGCACGTTTGCGTGAAGATACATACAAAATACCTGGCCCTGCTGTTTCTTTAATATGCTGCATGAGCCACCTAGCTTTATCAGCCTTATCCTCTACTACTATACGACCTAAATGAATATTTGCACGGTCAACATTATACATAAATTCAAATGGCGTCTTGAGTGATAGGGTCTCACGTATATCTTGAACGACCTTATCCGTTGCTGTGGCAGATAGCGCCAATATTGGCGGGCGATTTCCCCTCGAAAACCATTCACCAATTCGTAAATAATCCGGTCGAAAATCAAAGCCCCATTGTGATATACAGTGCGCTTCATCCACTACGATTAAGCCAAGCTTCATTTGCGCTAATTTCTCTTGTACCTGCTGCTGTAATAACATTTCTGGTGAGGTAAAGATAAACCGATACTGCTCTAGATAATGTAGTACATAGCGTTTTTCTGTTTGGGATAAAAAAGAATTTAAAGCGATCACTCTCTTTTCTCCAAAACGCTTCAGCTCTTCTACCTGATCCTGCATTAATGAAAGTAATGGCGACACAATTAAGACAGGCTTTTCTAATATATAGGCTGGAAGCTGGTAGCAGAGTGATTTCCCCATTCCTGTCGGCAATAAGGCAATAACGTCTTGCTCTTGCAGCAAAGCTTCAATGACTTCTTTCTGCCCTGGTCGAAATGATGAATAACCAAAATGCTTGTGCAATAATTGTTCAAGTTCCATTTAAACTTCTCCTTTCGCAAGGACAAGCCTTAATTGAAAATAACTCATGTCCTCTAATGCTTCATGTAATATTTTCAATTTTTTTGTTTGATATTGCTTGGATACCTGCCAAACTTTTTGTGCTTCTTCATATGAGACGAATGGTCCAATAGAAAAGTTCGGTTCATACATGGCTAATTCTACAAAATGATCCTCAATTGTACTTTGTTTTAATTTTCGCTTTTGTACAATTTCCTCCATTGAATAGCCTTGCTCATATAACTGTGCTGTTTGCTGGGCAGAATCAGTTAATAAAATTGTCACTTTTAACCCTTCAGCCACTCGACCAAGCAGTGGGTAATCATTTAATTTTTGTTGCACTTCATTTAATAATATATGTAGTGTTTCTATAAATGCTAATTGACTATCTAACACGTTCTCCTTCCGTTCAAATGCAAGCTGTTGCCAAGTCCAGCCTGGTAATCGATAACCACTGAGGCGGTAAAGAACAAGCTGTTTGTTGGCATCTGAAACAGGGATCGTTTGGAGTACATTTGTACATTCTACCACTAATTGTTGCTGCAAATGACCCTCCTTGTAATGATGCTCCTGTAAAAAAGAGCGCACCCATGCTTGAATTACTGGATCCCTACTGATTGGTGAAAAAGAACGAACTGTTGCAGTTTGATGTGACAAGCTTTGGACAAGGAGAGAAAGCCTTGCATAAAAAACATGCTCATTCCCTCGATAATGCCAACCATCAAAGAAAAAGGTCGGTGTTTGCTGTGCACGCTGCAATCCTAACTTTTCCATGTAAAAATGACCGGATTCCTGCACGTTTAACCAACTATATTGCATAAATAAGGTAACCGCCTCGTCAAATGTGGCACGAGGTAGTTTCGGCAACAGACCAAAATATGGATGCAACTGAAAAAGACCAATATCTTGAATTGTCTGGCCTGAACGCTTTCCTCTTAGGACATGATAGGCTGCCGAAATTGTCCGCTCCTTATGGAGTTTTTGAAAGATTTGCAATAAAATTTGATGAAACATTGACGCAAATTCCTCCAATTTAATAGTATTTAAGTTGAAATGTAAGATAAACATCTTTAAAATGAGTATGAAGCTTTGTAGGAACATCGTTAAAGGAGAGAAAAAAATGGCTAAATACACAATAGTTGATAAAGATACATGCATCGCCTGTGGCGCATGTGGAGCCGCAGCGCCAGACATTTATGATTATGATGATGAAGGGATTGCCTTCGTTATTTTAGATGATAACATGGGAACTGCTGAAGTACCAGAAGATCTATTAGAAGATATGCAAGATGCTTTTGAAGGTTGTCCAACAGACTCCATCAAAGTAGCCGACGAAACTTTCGATGGCGATTCATTAAAATTCGAATAGTCTTCAAGTAAATGTATACCCTAAAAGGCATCCTACTTTGGGTGCCTTCTTATGTGTATTAAATATTTGCATCAAGAGATAATCATATGGTCTATTGCTATACATACCAATCTATTGGAGGAATGATAATGTTTAAGCAGCTACAAGTTGAACATAGTTTATTTCTTATTAATCAAGACCATATGAATTTATTTAAAAATCTTGCTGCTAAATGGCAACCAGTTTTTCCAGATGTTTGTGCTAAATGTTTGAATACACTAGATTCATGGGCCATCGTGTTAAATAACTGGGTTTTCTTAAAATCTCAGTTCAACGATGAACTCATTCTCAATCCTTCTAAAGCAATTAACTATTCCATCAATACATTTTTAATAGACGAGCTCAAAAAGATTCAAATAATTCAAAAAACAAAGGGATTTGAGAATGATGATTTACAGTATTTTGTCGCTTTCCAATTAGCAAATGCAATAGACCTGTGGGTGTACAATACGCTTGAAAAAAGCTCTGAAGCTGATTTATTACTCCCTCAACACCTAAAACCATATTTTCTCGCTCATTTAGAGGATGATTTTCAAACAGACAATGCTACATTCCACCGAGATCAAACAAGAGCAATCAAAATACTAGCTCAAGTCATTCGCTCACAAAATAGCTTTAGAATCACCGTCAGCAGTGCTGTTAATCGAGCAGTATATCTGTATGAACAGCATGGTAACAAATAAAATAGGACTACCTTTAATTCGTCTCTCATAAGAAAGAGATGAATTTTTTTTGCTTATGAAACGACTTCTCTTTTCATCTTGTTATTGCAACGATATTTTATGTATGATAAGATTTTAGTAGTTGGTACTAATAACAGATATTATCTCGCAAAGGAGTTCTTTATAATGATGGATAATTTATTACAATTAAAAGATAAAAACATTGTAGTTATGGGTGTAGCAAATGATCGTAGTATTGCTTGGGGCATTGCGAAACGCTTATTTGACGTAGGTGCAAATGTTATTTTCACCTATCGACAAGAACGCTCATTAAAGAAATTACAAAAGCAATTAGACACAATTGGCCATTCTGATTCACTCATCGTGCAATGCGATGTAAATAGTGATGACAGTACAAAAGCAGCTTTCGATGAAATCGGCTCAAAGGTTGGCGTTATTCATGGTATTGTGCATTCAGTAGCTTTTGCCCACGCCGAAGACTTACACAACCGCTTCCTTGAAACAACTCGTGAAGGCTATGCATTTGCACAAGATACAAGTGCTTATTCACTTATTTCAACAGCAAAAGCGGCTCATCCGTATATGACAGAAGGTGGCTCTATTGTCACGATGAGTTATTTAGGGGCTGAACGTGTGCTTGACGGCTATAATGTTATGGGTGTAGCAAAGGCTGCATTAGAGGCTTCCATGCGCTATCTTGCTGCTGATATTGGTCAGGATAATATTCGTGTCAATGCCATTTCAGCTGGAGCTATTCGTACACTTGCTGCAAAAGGTGTACCTTCTTTTAATACAATTTTACACAAAATTGAAGAAACAGCTCCATTAAAACGGAATGTTCAACAAGATGAAGTAGCCGATATGACGATTGTTATGCTATCTCACCTTTCACGTGGTGTAACTGGTGAAACAATTTACATCGATGCTGGCTACAATATTATGGGTTAACTATATAGCGAGACAGGCAAGCCTCTAAACGGAGCGGTAGCGGAGGAAACAGCTCGGCGCTCGCCCACAGGAAAGCAAGTAGCCTCCAACGGAAATCCTTTTTCACCTTTCACAAAAATGCTATGGATGGTTTTGTTTCTCAACACTATGAGAATGGAAGATAAATATTCTCTTCCATTCTTTTTTATAGCATCGTCCATATAGTTTGTATCAATAAAATTATACCTGCTGCTATTAAAAGAAGATAAATTAATGATTTAAATAGCTTTTGATTGAGCCTAGTAAACAAGATTTGTCCTAAAATAAGGCCGATGAAAACAATAGGCAAGGCATACAAACTATAAATCCAAACCAGTTTACTTGTGCCCTCAACAGTGACTTGAGATAGTAAACTAATAAGATAGATAAAAATATAATAGGCTAGTGAAATAGCTCTAATGGTTTCCTTATTTCGATGGGTGCTCGCAAAATACAGCAACAATGGCGGCCCTGCCATACCAATACTTGTTGTAAACATTCCTGAGATTAAACCAACGCCATAATCTCTACCACTTGTTTGTTGAATGGAGAGATTTTTCATCAAGAGAAACGTAAGACCTATTAAGAGGATGGCGATAATAAGTTTAAATGTCGTGACATCGACTAAGGCAAATAAAATACTGCCAAAAGGAGCGCCCACAACACTACCAATTATTATCTTCTTCAGCAAAGCGATATCAATATCATGCCTCACCTTCCAAATGAGAGAACATGAAATAACAAGGGACAGTACGATATTTATTTGCATTGCCTCTTGCGGAGAAAAAAGCAACAGTAAAAAAGGGGTGGCCATGATAGAAAAACCAAACCCCGTACTTGTTTGCAAAATGGAAGCTGTTAGTATAATAAAAAAGTACAAAAGTAATTCCTGCAAAACGACACCTCACATCATTTAGTACTATAGAGTGGTTATAGCATGTTGCTTAGCAATCAATTCCTTCAATAAGAAAGATAACACGCAAGCAATTAGTAAAAATAGAGCAATCATGGCGATCACACCTACCCAGCCATACTTCATCCAAAAAACACCACCTACTGTCCCGCCAACACTCGAACCAACATAATAAAAAAATAAATAAAGGGATGATGCTTGCGCTTTATCATGTGTTGCCCGTCTACTCACCCAGCCACTCGCGATAGAATGAGCTGCAAAAAAGCCAAAGGTAAACACCGTAATGCCGATAATTTTTAAAGTAAGGAGCCCATTAAGTGTTACTATGGCTCCTGCCAACATAATGGCAATGGCTAGTAATAACATTTGTTGGCGTCCGTAACGATCGGCTAGGCTACCAAACCATGCTGAACTAAATGTCCCTACTAGATATATGACAAATATCCAGCCTACAATGGTCGCGCTCAAATTATAGGGAGGGGCCATTAATTGAAAGCCAATATAGTTATAAAGTGTGACAAAGCTTCCCATTAGAACAAATCCTATACCATATAGACACAACATAGAAGGGTCCTTCAGATGTTGCAACAGCGTTTTAGTTAATGCTTTTAATTGTAAAGGACGTGGGCTAAAATGCTTGGAGCTTGGCAGCATCCAGACAAACAACACACTGACAAAAAGGCTAATTCCTCCTAGCACCATCATCCCTATATGCCAGTTATAATGGTCCGTTAATGTCCCGATAATGACTCGTCCACTAAGCCCTCCCACAGAATTACCACTAATGTATAAGCCCATGGCAACACCTAAGCTTGCTGGTTCCATTTCCTCCCCCAAATAAGCCATGGCAATTGCCGGTAAACCTGCAAAAACGATGCCTTGTAGCACACGCAATCCTAAAATTATTTCAAAGTTAGGTGAAAACGCTAGTGCCACTGTCAATACAGAGGCTGCAAAAATAGAAATCGTCATCAATGATTTTCTTCCCCATGCCTCAGATAAAGAACTAACAATAATTAAACTCACTGCTAAGGCAAAGGTAGTGACAGAAAGAGATAAACTTGCTACAGCTGGCGAGACGTGAAACACATCTGCAAATGTCGGTAGTAATGGCTGCGTTATATAGAGATTTGCAAAAGTAATAAAGCCTGCCAAAAATAAGGCCCAGTTTGCTTTATGAAACGCTCTCGTGCCTTTTTGTATATATTCCATGACTCTCTCTCCTTCAGCTCTTCAACATACTACTATTATTCTAATACAATATTTCGTAAAACACACGATCCCTCCGTCAAATAATAGACAAATTCATCACCATTTTCACCAGGAAAAAGCAAATTTTAATTGACATTCAAAACACGCCAACTCTCTTTTTAAAAGCTATTTATAAAAAGGAATTTACTATTTTGACTTGGCAAATATTATGCTACAGTAAAGGTAATCATCTAGAACCATTGTCACAATGAATACAGATGACACAACCATTTTTCATTGACTAGACTTGGAGGAATTTTTATGAAAATTATTGAAGCTTTAGCCCTTGCAGCACCTTATATTCACCTTGCATTAAAGCAAGAAGCCATTGTAGCTGTTATTGAAAAGGATAGTGAAACAGTCATCAAGTATTTAGCGGGGAAACGTGTAGATTCAGGCTATCATGATGGACAAAAAGTAAATGCTAATGACCAAAATGTTTACATTGCCTTTAACGGACAAAATGCAGATGTGGTTATACCAAAGGATGTTTACGGCGTAGCAATCAATGCTTTTTCATTCCCCATTCGTGAAAATGGTCAAGTAGTAGGTGCCTTAGCATTTGGCCTACCAATAGATAATGAGCTTAAACTCGAAGATTATATGAGTACTATGGATAATATCGTCAATAGCCTACAAGATAAAGTCCACACAATCGCTTCCCATTCAGAGGAATTAGCGGCTACTAGTGAGGAAATAAATAAGCAGGCACAGCATGCCCTAGAAGATTCAGAAAAAACCAATGCCGTAACGGATTTAATCAAAAGCATTTCCCGCCAAACCAATTTACTTGGTTTAAATGCATCCATAGAGGCTGCTCGCGCTGGACAGCATGGTGCTGGCTTTAATATTGTGGCACAGGAAGTTCGAAAATTATCCTTTGAGACATCTAGTGCTACCGAAAATATAGAATCTTCCTTACGTAATATTAATAGAAATCTTGAAAACTTAAAGCAAAATATGGGACAAATCAATGATGCAACGAATGAGCAAGCACAGCTTGTACAGGATTTTAGCGAAATCATTGAAGAGCTGACTGTACTAAGCCGCGAAATGAAGGGCTTTATGCACGATGCATTAAAATAATTGGGAGGTCCACAAGATGCAAATAACCATTGACCAAGATCTATCTTTACGTACAATCACCTTGGAGGATGCAGAAAAGGTTTTTACCTTAACAGATGCCTCTAGAGAGTATCTAAAAGAATGGCTACCATGGTTGGATTACACGAAGGAAGTGGCAGACACGAAAGCTTATATTGAGGGCTGTATTAAAGGACATGAATCAAAAAGTAGTCTCTCCCTCGTTATTCTTTTTAACCATGAAATCGTCGGCATAGCTGGCTTTAATGCCATTAATCCGAATAATAACATTGGTACGATCGGCTATTGGCTAAGTGAAGGTGCTCAGGGGCATGGCATTATGACAAAAACGGTAAAAGCCCTCTTACAATATGCCTTTGAAACATTGCAGCTGCATAAAGTGGAAATTCGTGTTGCTGAAACCAATCACAAAAGCCGTGCAATACCCGAACGACTTGGCCTAATAAAAGAAGGTACGATTCGCTCAGCAGAATGGCTCTATGACCATTATGTGGATCATGTTGTATACGGCATGCTTGTAAGTGAATGGCAGCAACAAAAATAATAGTAGCGTCCTGATGAATCAATTTGAGACTGCCCCAATATAAGACAGGGATCAAAAAGCATTATCCAATCAGTTGTCGGTACTAAATCGGCGACTGGTTGTTTAGTGTCGCTTGTATTCGGATATCATTATCAAAATTTATATAGTCTTTGACAGTTTGTTTGACGATTGCCGTCATAGTACGCTTTCAATTGTCTAAATAGAACGTTTCAGATTTTAATGTAGAAGAAACGATTTAATAAGGGTATTATCAGCAGATGATAATTTCCCCCATTTCTCTATAACCTTCTTTGCCGTTTAAATAGCGTAAAACGGCTCCCAATTTTTCCTCAGCAGTAAATTTATCCATAGAAAAACTGCACCTCTAATTGTTAGAGTAGATCTAACAATTCGGCGCAGTTCACTTTCGAATATGAGAATCAGCCAGATCAATTTCCCCTAATCGAACTCTTGTTGCATACCTATCACCAGTTTATTTATCTATGCTTTTAACAATTCAACGGAAGAACGATCATTATATCAAATTTAAGGTCTCCTCCGCTGGTTTTGTTTTTTCTTTCGGCACATAGATCGAAACATGCAGAGTAAAATAATAGAAAATAATTACTTTACTATTTCCACAGCTCATAGCCGTTTTCCTTACGTGTGTAGGTATGCTCTGTAGACGCTTCTATGATGTGGCAATATGCCCAATGTGTTTTATTTAAATCCTTGTATTGCGGCGCGTCCGATGGAATATCGTTAAGTTCGATTTTGCGGTTTAACATGGTGTTTACAATTTTCACAACTTCCGCGCGGGTGATTGAACTTGCCGGTCTAAAGCTGCCGTCAGGATAGCCATTAATCCAACCCTTAGTATACGCGCTGTCAATATACTCTGCCGCCCAATGATTGATTGGCACATCATTGAACGAAGTGTTTTCGCTTGTTAACAGGTTATCAAATCTTGAGGCTATGGCTGCAAATTCCGCTCTTGTGATTGTCTGTCTAGGTTTGAACGTGCCATCCCCATACCCTTTCAGTATACCTTGACTTGCAAGGTAATTGACCGACTGTTCATACCATGTGCCGCCACCGACATCGCTGAACTTTCCACTTACAGCCGTATTCTTATTTTCGTCTTTTATCAGTCTGAAAAATATTACTGCTGCTTCCGCTCTTGTGATTGAGCTTTCTGGCTTTACACTGCCGTCAGGGTAGCCATTGATATACTTGATATGCTCACCGGTTTCAAGCTCAGGGATAGCGACTGTGTTCTTGTTATAGTAGAATACAACCTTGTTTTCACCTGATTTGATCGTTATCGTTTCCGTCCTTTTACTGCCTGCATCCAATTGATAACTCTCAATAGCCGGGGCGTTTATAGTTTCTGTGCTGCCAACTGTAATACTTGAACTTTTACTATAAATAATTTCCTCGGTTTGCTTGTCTATGCCTTGAACTAGTAATGTTGCCGTAGGTGTACCACTGCCATCGCCACTGCCATTACCGCTACCACTACCACCTTTACTTATCCATTTTGCGTATAACGTAATGTTGTCGGTAACAGTATCTATAGCAAAGTCCCATGCATTGGTTAGGGAATCTTCTTTATACCAACCGCTGAATGTATAGCCACTTTTGGTCGGTAACGTTGGCTCGGTTATAAGGCTTCCTAGGGGTATATCCGTTTTTTCTGCCACTACAGAACCACCGTTGGAATTAAAGGTTACCGTATAAAGTGACTTTGTCAAATATTTAAATTCTACACCTGCAATACTGCTTACCGCTTCAGTAGCAGTACTCATATGATAACCTGCTGGGTAGATTACAAGGGATTCATCATTAAAAATACTGCCTCCGTTTCCCCAAAAACGCGCTACCCCCTTATTAGTAATTAAAGCAGGCTCCAAAATTAACGGATTGGCTAGTTTGATAGCTACAAGGCTTGCACCACCTGTTGTTTGGGCGTAAAAAACGCCTCCCGATATAGTGCCGATTTTTGCAGGAGAAGTGCTGCTTGATGTAGTTGAATTGATTGCATAGAACCCACCAGTGAAAATGCCGCCTGAAATCAAGTTTACTGTGGTTTCGTTTAGAAAAGCTTCCCCAGATGCGCTAACGGTGGTAAATTTGCCCCCACTGATGAGCTTGATAATAGCATTTGGATTATTCGACGCATAGTTCCAAAGGGCAAGAGAATCTCCAGTAATTTCTGTGCCACTGCCGATTTCATTAATCGTGCCAACATTCAGAAGACCAATGTTCGTTGAAGTGATAACGGCATTGTTAATGGTACCAATAGTACCGCCAATATCATTTTGGAGGCCAGATTGTCCACCTGAAAAAGTTCCTCCGCTTATCGTGTTAATATAAGCGCCGGCCTCGATCAGCAGAACACCTATCTCTCCATCGAAAGTTCCGCCTGATATTTCATCGATACCTGACGGATAGTCCAATGCTACAATGTCAACTCCTCTTCCTTCTTTATTAGTAGTAAGTCCAGTATACGCACAAATAAATCTCCCACCGCTGATTTCCCCAATTTTTCCACCTCGAATTAGGCGAAGAGCGGAAATCTCATGTTCCGCAAAAAAATCACCGTTGGAAATCTCACCAATTTGTGCCTTACCGTCCACCTGAACATTTGCCCACCTATCTGGAGCAGCAGCCAAATTTTTGAAAGTGCCACCCGAAATTAGATTGACTTTTGTACCTTCGTCATACATATATAACGAGTGCATTTTACCAATGATAGTTCCGCCACTGATTTCCTCCAGTGTAGCACCATTCGTCATCGAAATGGCGATTGATCCGGAAGATTCCAAATGTCCGCCAGTTATTTTTCCGGACGCCTTCGGATCGTATAAATCCAGTACCATATTCCCAGTGCCAGTTGCTAAAAGCTTTGCTCCGTTGTTTACTACAATATTGCCATTTGCAACAGATATAAGTGTTCTCTGAGAACCCGTAAGCGTAAGTACTTCAGTATCCGAGCCTCCACCCAAAGTCAAATCAAAGCCATTCTGGACCCAAAAACTAGCATTAATACCCAATGTAATTTTGTAATTTCCTCCACTAGCTATTAGCGTAATATCTTTCATAATTGAAATTGTCGTTGACATCGTTATATCTTCTGTTACAGCAATCGTATCATTGTTCTGGGCTGCATTTATCGCTCCCTGCAGCGTGGCATAGGTTGCGCCATCCGCTCTAGGAGCAGTATCGTTGGAAACTGTACTGGGTGATACAAACAGGGTAACTTCGCTATCCGCATTTGCCGACAACATAAACTGTGGCATGAGTGAAAAAAACATTGTCAGAAATAACAGCAGTGAAATCATTCGCTTATTGGCTATTCCTTTTACAGTACCCGTTATTCTTTTAAAATAATTCATTTTTTCATTACCTCCAATTTGTTACTAACTTCCTTCTGGACAACTTTAAATTTGGATTAGTATTACTTTTGTGATGTATTCTGTTAACAAAAAGATCGCATAAGTATGTGTTAATATGCTTCTCCCCCCAGCCGCACCAGTTCTTTTGCCTACATATCTTTTTATTTGAGTTGCGATAAATATAATTATCGCAACTTAAAAAGCTTGCAAAACCCTTCTAAGAAGGAGCTTTGCAAGCTTTGAAGTTTTTTTGACGATTTGTTCAAATAATGAAATAATTGTAGGGTTTACTATGCCCATTATAGTTTATTATAAAACTAGTAGTTGCGATAATTATATTTATCGCAACTATGTTGTAAATTGTAATACTTGCTGATATACTCTTGTCAAAGTCAAAAAGGAGTATATTATTTTTATGTTATTAAACAAGCTAAAGGGTGGTTTGCCTAAATTCATTAAACATTTAACATACAATGAATACGCAAAAAATAGTATCAGAAGCTATCAAAAAGATATTTTGAAATTGATTGATTTTTTAGAGGGAAAAGATGGGAAACTGCAAAAGGAATATTTAATAGAGTATAAAAAATCAATGGAAATAAGGCTGAAACCTTCAAGCGTCAACCGCAGCATTGCGGCGGTCAACAAATTTTTAAAATTTATGGAGATGGATGATCTCACCCTAAAGGCTCTGAGAATTCAAGAACAGACCACCGCTCAACATGAGCTTACCCAAAAGGAATTTGACAAGTTGATTGAAAGCGCCTTCACGAATAAAAAGACGAAAACTGCGATGATTATGCTAACGCTTGCCTACACAGGAATACGCATAGGGGAACTGCAGTTTATCACCGTTGAGGCTATCAAGAGCGGTAAGGTTCTTATTAACAATAAAGGAACTGTACGCACGATTGTCATACATAAGGATTTACAAGGTCATTTATCCTTATATTGCAAGGAAAAAAATGTGAAAAGCGGTATTGTTTTTACGGGCAGTAAAGGCAGCCCTATTAGCCGTTCCTATATTGCACGTGCAATGAAAGAAGTAGCAGAGCAATGCGGAGTTGATCCAGCAATGGTTTTCCCCCATAATCTGCGGCACTACTTCGCCCGAAGCTTTTTAGACTGCGGCAATCCACTGTCGGATTTAGCGGATATTTTAGGACATAAAAGCATTGACACCACAAGACGTTATTTGAAAACCAGTGCCGAAACGAAACAAAAGCAGTTGGCAAAGCTGAAAATCATCCCGAACTGGCAAAAAAATTACGGGTTTCCTCAGAAAAAAATAATGTGACAACTATGTAAAACTAAATATGAAACGTAATTAGCGCAATTTGAAAGGATTGGGCTTTTTTGCATAAAAATGTGGGTGTGGTGCTCCCAGTCAAGTAGACAGTGAAAATAAAAAATTCTTTATGAGTGTTGATCCTTAAATTCTATTAAATTTTCTTGGTAGCATTCATTGTTGTAAAACGAAATATTTGTCTCAATGTTATTTCTTTAGAGTAGGTTTCTATTGGTTTAATTGCTCAGACCCCTTCTTCAAAATAAAGATCATTATTTTGCCAATCTTTTTTGTATCTTGGTG
Organism: Lysinibacillus sp. FSL K6-1151; assembly: GCF_038630755.1. Taxonomy (NCBI): domain Bacteria; kingdom Bacillati; phylum Bacillota; class Bacilli; order Caryophanales; family Bacillaceae; genus Lysinibacillus; species Lysinibacillus sp. FSL K6-1151. Next base: position 1,472,852 of record NZ_CP152040.1, on the reverse strand, counting down.
TACATCTAAATTTTTTGCTACTTCATTTAATGTGTAATGCTCCTCCTGCTAGAATGATATAATGGCTAGCTGTTTCTTCAGTGAAAGAATATTTTGTCATAAAAAAATCCCCATTAGATAAACAGATTTTATTTTTTAATCTGTCTACCTAATAGGGAACCTATCACAATTGGAAATGCCATTTTTCTTTGGGTAAATATATTTTTATTAGGATTGTTCTACAGTTTCTTTTGTTTCTACTGCTTCAACAGGTGCTTGCTTTTTTTCCAAACCTAGGGCAATTTGCTCTAATTCTGGACGCAAAGTGTGCTTACCAGCATAGCTTTCGATCAGTTCCTTCACATCGATACCAGAAGTTTCTTTTAATGTTTCTTGTAGTGTAGACATTAAATTAGTTGCATAAGACGTAACCTTATTTGCTCCACTGCCTTCGCCACCACCAGTATCGACCACTGTAATTTTATCGATATTACCAAGAGGACTCGCAAGCTCTTTTGCATATTCTGGCATCATACGCACTACCATATCCAGCACAGCTGCTTGACCATAGTATTCAAAGGCTTCGGCAATTTTACGTTTAGCCTCAGCTTCTGCAAGACCTCGTAGTCGAATAATATCTGCTTCTGTCTCACCTTGCGCTCTTTCGGCATCTGCTTTAGCAAGACCATCCAAACGAATTTTCTCCGCCTCTGCTTTCGCTAACGATTCAATCCGATATTTTTCCGCATCAGCCTGCGCAAGCTCTCGCATTTTTTCGGCAGCGGCATTTTGTTCCACTGCATAACGATCCGCATCAGCCTTTTTCTTCACTTCAGAGTCATATTGCTTCTCACGACGTAAAATCTCTTTTTCTTCTAATTCAATTTGCTTTTGACGCTCAATAATGCGAATTTGCATTTCTTGCTCCGTAACTTCCTGCTTAGCACGAGCTGTTTCAAGCTCATAGGCTTGGTCAGCACGGGCTTTTGCAATATCCTGCTCACGACGGAACTCAGCTACCTTTAATTGATTTTCCTTTTCCGCTTCCGCAATTTCTGTCGCACGTTCTAGCTCTGCCTTTTGTGCTTCCTTAGAGGCTTCTGCACGTTTGATACGCGTTTCTTTCTCTGCATCTGCCGTCGCAATATCTGCATCTCGTTTTACCTGTGCAATTCTTGGTTTACCAAGTGAATCTAAATAGCCATTTTTATCTCGTACATCTTTGATCGTGAAGGATACGATCACAAGACCCATCTTAGCTAAATCCTGAGAAGCAACACGTTGAACTTCCTGTGAGAATTTATCACGGTTTTTGTAAATCTCCTCCACCGTCATGGAGCCTAAAATTGAACGTAAATGGCCTTCTAAAACCTCGCGTGCTTCCGCTTCACGCTCCGTTTTTTGCTTTCCTAAAAACTGCTCTGCTGCTGTTGCAATTTCAGAAATGGAGCCGCCAATTTTAATAATGGCTGTACCATCAGCCATAACAGGTACACCTTGTTCTGTATAAACTTCAGGCGTTGTTACCTCTAGTTTACTAGATAGTAAACTTAATGGCTGTGCTTGCTGGAAAATAGGGAATACAAATGTACCGCCCCCACGAATTATTTTAATGCGATTCCCCGACTCATCTTTATGTACATTTTTTGAGCCGAGATAGCTACCTGTCACAATCAGTGCTTCATCAGGACCCGCCGTACGATACTTTGTCACATATAAGCCGACTAGGGCGATTAATACAAACGCTACAATTCCTAAAACAATTAAAATATCGGTTGACATAGATAGATCTCTCCTTTATACAAATTTTTTCTCATACGTTCTGACAAAAAGTGTACCATCCTTCACATCTACAACAAGCACGGTCTCATCATAGTCAATGGCTTCATTATCATAGCCTGTTGCCCGTTTCGAAATCATACCACTTGTCGTTTCGATAACAACCTCACCAAAACCATTTACAGGAATTGGTACAATGACTTTTCCCAATTGCCCCCCTAGTGATTCCTCCGTATAAGCCAATGAAACATCAGCTGATCGCAGCGGAACAAGGACGAATAAATAAAACAAAGTACTTAAAATAACGCCGATGATACATGCAGCAATAATGTTCCAAACGCTAGAGAACCAGGCTAGTTTTTCTAAAATAAATCCTGCTGCTGACATCAACGTAATGAAAGATAGAATGACACTCGGATTAAAAATGGGCAGTCCTTCACCAATACCTTCGACAGCATCACCAAAAAACATAACGAGTATTGTGGCAAGACCAGCAAAAATCAAAACAACCAAAAAGATTTGTTCGAGTGAATAGCCAAATAGCGTCAAGTTGCTCACCCCTTTCATCATATTACCTACTATACGGATATACCCCTGGAAAAGTTTCGAAATTTTTCGCATTTTTCAAACAAAAATGGAGCAAGTCACCAGTTTCTTTAAATTCAGGGCAGTAAAAGTAAGAATCGCCTGCATGGACAATTTTTTAAGAGCTCTTAAAGTTGTCCAAAATACTATCTTAGCTAATAAAGGAGAACTAACAATGTCACAATATACAGAATTACTCAGTAAAATAAAAGAGCTTGAGGAGGCTTTAAAAACAAAGCAAGCTATTGTCCCTGCTCGAAAAGCCTCAAACATGCATAATGCTGCGTGGGAGTGGTTAAGAAATAAAGGTATTACAGATGGCACTCATCCTCAAAATTTCTTAACACGTGAGCAATTTGCGACAATGCTAAAAAGATATCATGATTCTTTCAATAAAAATTAATATTTCCTACCCCATACATAATTTTCGCTTCAATATATCATAATTTCATTTCTCTCTAACTGAACCATGTTACAATAGAAAAGAATTTTGGCAACTAAGGAGATATGGCATGAAACTTTCAACGATCTTAAATTTTTTAATTCTAGTATTTTTCACATTATTATTCGTGAATGATTTTTTCCCTGACACAACGATTGCAACAGTCTTAACTAAAAAAATCATTCTTCTTCTATTAGTCGTGTTAGTTATCATACAGCTAGCTATCGATAAAGGTAGATATAAAAAATTGTCCAAAAAAGCCTATATTGGTTTGACGCTGTATACAGTTGGTTTATGGATTGTTTTAACATTGCTTGGTGGCCAGTCGCAAATCGGTTTATCGTTTACTAGCCCTCTTTTCTATATCATTGTCGTATTGCTTGTACTTGATTTACTGCGTATTTCACGCCAAACCAAACGCGATCAAAATGAGGAAAAGTAAAGCAAGAGTGGTGCTATCCGTCACTTCTATGGCTTAATCCATCATTTTCTCATTTCTATCCTTCATATCAAAGGTTCTATCCGTCACTTTGGCGTTTCTATCCGTCTACAGCATAAAAAGCATGTCTATCGACTGGCACTCCAATCGGTAGACATGCTTTTCTTATGATTCTAGGACATTTAAAATTTCATCCAGTTCATTCACAGCTAGATCTAAGCGTTCCTTCGCCTCGATATTTTGCTGTTTTAAGTGATTAAACTCTAGTAAATTTTTCTCATGCTTTAATTTGATAGAAGATAAACGTTCAATGCGGGCTTCTACCTTTTCTATTGCTTGCTCACAGACTGTTGTCCAGAGCTTTTCTGATTGCTGCATTTCAGTCGTTGATGGGTTGTGTTGACGCATAATTCGGGCATAGACCATTTCAATTTGTTCAATTAATTCCGAATAGAAATGGCGCTCAACACGTGTTGTTTGGAATGTTGGATGCTCCACATCTTTTGCATAAGGGGTAATTTGACGCAATAGCTTTCCAGCATTTTCTCCAAATGCATGCGATAAATTCAAGACATTCATTAATTGTAATAATAAACGAATTTCTTCTAGATTAATAAGTTGTGAATCGATGCTTTCTTTTAACTTTAATGATTCCATATAACGTCGATCAAAATGTTCAATTTCGCCGTTGCGTTGCTCTACTAAATGTACACTTGCATTGTCTTTTAAGCTTTTAATATAGCGAATGGCATGGTTTTTCAGCTCTTCTTTTGACAGCAAGCTAACATTGTCTTGTTGTGGTTTTCCTCGTTGAACATACGCAAATGCATCCATTTTTTTGGGCCATTGTGCTGCTTGGGTTTCTTCTGAGACATTATAGCGTATATAAATTCCGTGCATTTTATATCCTCCAAGTCCATTAAACAAGTATCTCTAAAGACAATAAATCGAATACGACATTTTTTCAAGTAAAAAACTTTTAATAATTGAAAATCCTTCTTTTTAACAATAAATGAAAAACCCTGAATAGTCGATACTATTCAGGATTTTACTAGTTTTCATCAATTCATACTTACCCTTTGACAAGCTTCGTACGTATGCGATTCGAAACATACTCCACGAGTAAAATAAGCAGGACAAGTCCCAATAAAATGGACCCTACCTCAGACCATTTATATGCGTTCATCGCAAAAATTAATGGCGCACCGATTCCACCTGCTCCAACTAAGCCGAGTACGGTTGCATCTCGTAAATTCATATCAAAACGATAGATCACAATGGATAAAAATAATGCTGTTAGCTGTGGCCAAATACCGTAACGTATTTTTTCCAGCAACGTACAACCAATTGCCTCCATTGACTCTAGAATACTTTTATCTAAGTCCTCAATAACATCAACATAGAGCTTTGACAGCATTCCGATAGAAGTTAATGACATCGTCAGTACACCAGCAAATGGACCAGGTCCTGTTACTCTGATGAACATAAGACCATAGACAATGGCAGGAATCGTACGAATGATTATTAACAGTAAACGGACAACAAAAGCAATAGGCTTTGGCACAATGTTAGAAGCCGACAAAAAGGCTAAAGGGATGGCTAGCAATGCGCCGACAATGGTTCCAAGAAATGCTATGGCCATCGTTTCGATTAATAAATAAGGTACACCTGCTGTTGTCGTATTGACTAATAATGACCAATCGGGATTCAGCAATCCTACAAATATATTTTTAGCGATTTTTATCCCATTTACTGATATATTCTCAAAATGAATCGTTGTTATAGACCAAATAAATAAAAGACAAACGATCACAATTATCATGATGTATGACATGCGTCGATTTGGTTGTAACTGTAATTGTTTTCCGATTGCATTCATAACATCACCTCTACATTAATTTTTTACGGAAATATTCGCTCGTTGTTTCAATGATAAAAACAGTACCAACAAGCATTAAAAGAATCATGCCCACATTCTCGTAGCTTCTCCAGCCCAAACTTTCATTGAGCAGCAGGCCGATTCCCCCTGCACCGACGTATCCTAAAATAGACGCATAACGAACATTCCCTTCAAAGCAAAACAATGATGTCGACAAGTAGTTAGGAAGGATTTGTGGCAGGATGGCAAAACGAAAGGCTTGAATGGTCGTTAGCCCCATCGACTGCATGGCCTCGTAGGCTTCCATATTAGCGTTTTCTATTTGCTCATATAATAGCTTTCCAACATATGCAATGGTAAATAGGAAAATGGCTACTGTGCCAGCCATCGTTCCAAGCCCAAAAATAAATGTCGCAATAAGTGCAATAATCAGTGTCGGTAAAGTTCGAAGTAGGCTTAAAATAAACTTACTTACCAGCGCAATTCCTCTATGCTTGGTTATATTGGTCGCTGAAAGAACGGCTATTGGTAAGGCACATATAGCCCCCGCAATAGAGCCAAATAACGACATTTTAATCGTATCGAAGAGCGGCTGCCATAGCTTTGATAAGTAGGCCCAATTCGGTGGAATCATCTGTTGTAGGATGACAAAAAATTGTTGAATTCGGTTCACTAAAATTTCTAAGCTAAAGCCTGTAATACGAATGGCAAGCACAGTTAATACGAATAGAATAAGCCACACGATTGGCATGAACGACCGTTTTTCCAGCACTTCTTTGCCATTAGGCAATACTATTTTTTTCGGTGATAGCAGCTTCCATTGCATGGTTCGTTACGCCTCTTTCCTGATTCGTATTGTGATAGATGAACGCAAGCGTTTCCTCGTTGATTTCATCGGCTTGTCCATCAAAGACAATTTCACCGCCACGTACACCAATAACACGTGTTGCGTAAGCTAATGCCAAATCAACATGATGAATGTTAATCAAAATGGTCATGCTTAGCTCTTGGTTAATCCGTTTAAAATCCTCCATAACTTGCTTTGCTGTTACAGGGTCTAACGATGCAACAGGCTCGTCAGCTAAAATGATTTGAGGATTTTGAGCAAGCGTACGAGCTAAGGCAACACGCTGTTGCTGTCCACCCGATAACTGATCGACACGTACATAGGCCTTATCTAAAATACCAACCTGATCAAGTGCCATTAATGCTTTACGCTTTTCCTCTTTCGTAAAAATGCCTAAAATTTTTCGCCAGGCAGGCATAGTCGGTACAAAGGAAACCAACACATTTTGCAAAACTGATACACGAGTAACAAGGTTAAAAGATTGAAAAATCATGCCAATATTACGGCGTAGATGGCGAATACCCTTGCCCTTGAGTGGATGCACATTCACATCATTAACATGCAATGTTCCCCCCGTAATATCATGCATTTTATTAATACAGCGCAACAGTGTTGATTTTCCTGCACCCGATAAACCGATGATAGCCACAAATTCACCTTGCTCAATTTGAAGATTAATTTGCTGTAAGGCAAGATAACCATTTGGATAACGTTTTTCTACTTCCTTAAACTCAATCATTGTACCGCTCCATTTCTAAAAAAGAATCTCACCGAATGAATGAAAGAAGAATCTGCTTTCTGCGGGATAACCGCAAGCCACAGATTCTTCACCTTCAAGACTGACTTTAGTTCGAACCTAGATTTTGCACTAATTTCTGTGCTTTACGCTCATTGTCATAGTCACTATCCTTTGCAGCCTGATAGCCTTCATGGCTATAGATAGCAATCACTTCTTTCCCTTTTTCAGTGTTGCCAATATTTATGAATGCCTGTTGAACTGCCTCTTTCAACTCTGCTGTCATAACCTTTGAGTTTTTACTCACACTAATCGTGTCATTATAAATAGCGGGCATAACACCAATCAAATCTGTCTCCTCCCAAATGGAAGCAGAGCGGGCAAATTCGCCTTGCCAGCTTTCTTCATAATCGCGACGTGCATCTGCATATGTGACCAAAACATCCGTTTGACCTGCTGCTAAACGGGCAAAGGCACTCCCATAAGAATCCGCCTGAACAACCTTCGTTAAGTCAGGAATTGTTTTATCAAAATTCTCATGTAACCATAATGTTGGGTAAATATAGCCCGCTGGTGAAGAAGAGGACATGACGTTCCAAGTAGCATCATTTAAATCTTCAAACGTTAATTTTTCACCGTTATTGACTTTCGCTGCTAATGCTTTCCCTTTTTCAGATGGCCCTGCCACCAAAATGGCTCTATAAGAAGTGGCCTGTGTTGTTGTCGGAGCAGTTGGCTTGTTTTTATTCCAATCAATTGGATGATCAGAGTCATTATTTAAGCCTGCACGTGTAGCTGTTAAAATGACTTCTGCGCCATCATCATAGAGCACATAAGTTCCCCCAGGAATTAAGCCAATATCGGTCGTACCTGCAGATAAGGCTTCACCCACTGCTTCAAAATTTGTTCCTACTGTAATATCGATCTCACCTACATCAAAGCCTAATTTTGCGAGCTCGTCCTTCAGCAACCCCTTTAAAGGTTCTGTTGCTGTAATAATTTCATCTGGATTACGTGAAGGCACAAAGCCAATCGTTAATTTGTCTACTGATTCATTGCCACTTGCCTCAGTAGACGTCTCTACAGTTTTATCAGCACTTGATGTACTAGTAACTTCATTTCCACATGCCATCAAGAACACAGAAAGCATGCACATTAACGTCAAAAGTAGTAATTTCTTCAAAGTGTTATCCTCCCCATTTTTGAAATGCTTCCTCAGTATATACAGTTAATATTTTCCTAGTGTTAAAAGAGAGTAAATCTATGTATCTAATTCGTAAAATAGTATTTTGATATTGTAAATACGCTATTTTCCTGGCTATTACTTTATATACTGTGGATATACTACTAATCGGAGGATCAGTTATGACGATAAAAACCATACAAATACTTGCAACTAGCGATATCCACGGCTATATTATGCCAACTACTTTCCGAAACAATCATAATGAAGCAATTGGCTTAGCAAAGCTAGCAACCATCATCGAGGAAAAACGGCTTGAAATGCCTACCCTCTTAATTGATAATGGTGACTTTATTCAGGGAAGTCCCATGACTTTTTATCACCAGAAATTCCAAGCACAAGAACCGAATCCATTGATTCAAGTTGCCAATGAGCTTCAATATGATGCCATGGTATTCGGCAATCATGAATTTAATTATGGTCAAGAGACGTTACAATCTATTAGGAGCCAATCCAATTTTCCATGGCTAGGAGCAAATATCGTGACAGAGGATGGCAAGCCATTTACGAAGCCTTATATACTAAAAGAAGTAGATGGTGTTCGATTGGCTATTTTAGGTGTGACCACGCATTTTGTAACAAAATGGGAAGAACCGCTCCATATCCAAGGCCTTCACTTTGAGGATGCCTTTTCGAGTGCTAGCTACTGGGCAAAATGGATTCGTGCTAATGAACAAATTGATGTTCTCATTCTTTGCTATCACGGGGGATTTGAGCGGAATCTTGAAACGGGAGAATTGCTTGAAGCAGAGGATGGTGAAAATCAAGGATACCGCATGTGCGCAGAAATTGATGAAGTCGACATTATTATTTCTGGTCATCAACATCGTGAGATTTGCACAACTATTATGGGAAAATCCGTTGTTCAACCTAGTACTAAAGGAGTTTGTCTCGGTAGCATTCAACTCGAAATCGAGATGGATGACCAGCATACGATCCAAACGATTTCTCATACACCATCTCTTATTTATAGCGCTGAAAGTACAATACCTAATGCAGCTGTTTGTCAGCTTATCTCTCCTACATTTGAAAAAACCGAAGCCTGGTTAGATGAAACGATTGGTGTGATCCAAGGAGATTTACAAATCAAAGATCCGTTTCTAGCACGCATTCAAGAGCATCCTTATATAGAGTTTATCAATCGCATTCAAATGGCGACATCCGGAACTTCTATTTCTTGTACGGCTCTTTTCCATGATGAACGAGGTGGCTTAAAGCAAGCTGTCACCATGCGTGATATTGTTACAAACTACATCTATGCCAATACATTAAAGGTACTTCGTCTATCAGGACAGGACATCTTACTCGCACTTGAACAATCTGCTAGTTATTTTACGGTCGAGGCAGGACAATTAAAAGTGGCAGAGCCATTTCTTTATCCTAAGGCACAGCCCTATAATTATGATATGTGGGAGGGTATTGAATACATCTTTGACATATCCAAACCGATTGGTGAACGTGTGACGAAACTTTTGTACAATGACAAGGCTATCCAAATGGATGCGGAATTTGATGTTGTAATGAGCAGCTATCGTGCTACAGGAGCAGGGAATTTTGACTTTTTAAGAAATTGCCCCATTGTAAAAGAAATACAAATTGATATGACCGAAATAATGGCTGATTATATTTTAAAGCATCCCTTCATCAAAGTAACTTGTAATCAAAATTGGCAAGTACAGTTCTAAATAAAAATGCCAAATTCCTTGTAAGCACTACAGGAATTTGGCAATCTTTATGTGTATCTATTTAAGCCTGTTGGCGAATGTCTTGAATGCTCTTCCCCTCAGTAAACGCATGAATTGATGCAATGGAGCCCACCGATTTAAAATTTGCCTTGTCATAGACGTTGGCAACCTGTTCACTAATCGGTAATATCCAAAGATCCTCTAATGCCTGTTTCACTGACTGCTGTTGGATATGTTGCAGCATATAACCGATTAAACCTCGACCACGATAGTTTTCAGTTGTTGCAACACTTTCGATCCTTCCTTGATTTCCTGACACAAAAATATTTGCCGAGCAGCACGCCACCCCATCTAGCCTTAATAGATAATACGTAAAATGTGACGAATGATAGGTTTGCTCAAATGCCTTTTTTATTAATGAAGGCTCTCCAAATGCAGCAATGCTCATTTCTACTGCTAATGCTTCCTCCATATTTGCATCCGTTACACGCTCAATTTGAATGGCAGGATTAGGTGGAAGTATCGCATATTCACCGTTCCAGTACTGAATTTCGTTGACAAAATGCTCATATTGAAAGCCATGTGATTCTAATGCTTTCATACATAACTGATTTTCTTCAAGATTATATAAATAAATCCGTGGAATCAGAGATTTTGATTGATAAAACGCTTTGATAGCTTGTAAAAACGCATCTGGCTGTTCAATCTTTCTCCAAATCTGTGCATGATTTGCATCATAATAGGTTGGGATAGCCTGATTGTAAAATAAGGGCCCCTCCTTAGAAACCTCCACTTCACTGAAACTCTTCACATACTCTATATCAAGCTGCATAATGCGTTCTAAATTAAACATGCTCTGCGCCCCCCTCTAACCATCTTTCATATAAATGTTCTAATTGTATTTCAAGCTTCTGCCGTTGTTCTTTAGCAAGCGATGGTTGTTGTAGTTTTATCTCTAATTTTTCAATTTGTTGTTCAATCAGTAGTTCTTTTTTAGGTGGCTGTGTTTTATTTGCTGGTTGTTTTTCAATCGTTTTCTTTGTGAATTCCTGTCTTTTTTGTTTAGCCCACTCATAATCTCCCTCAAAAACCTGAATTGTTTGATTATCTATCCATGCTGTTTTCGCGAAAATTTTCTGTAAGAAATAGCGGTCATGGGACACACCGATGATTGTGCCTTCAAAGGATTCTAGTGTCTCTTCCAAAACTTCTCTTGCTTCAATATCTAAATGGTTGGTCGGTTCATCTAGGATTAGTACATTAATATCCTCATGCATTAGTTGTGCCAAACGTAGACGCATTTTTTCTCCACCACTTAAGTCCTTCACTTTTTTAAAGACATCATAGCCATAGAATAAAAATCGTGCGAGAATATGCCGGGCTTCAGCCTCTGACACTGCAACATTTTCACGAAAGGCATCAATTAATCGGATAGAAGGATTTTGATGTTCAAATTGCTGTGAGAGATAGCCAAATTTCACATTGCTACCAACATAACAGATTCCACGCTTCGGAATGATTTCCCCTAGCAACATTTTTAATAACGTTGACTTTCCACTACCGTTGTTCCCAACAATCGCCAACCTTTCCCCAAAATAAACAGCGAGGTTGCTGTCCTTCAATAAAGGTTTATCATATCCATGATGAACCCCTTCTAATAGCACTACCTCTTTGCCACTACGCTCAGCCATTGTTAGCGCTAAATTCATTTTCTTTTTGGTGATTGGCTTCTTTACTCGCTCGATACGTGCCAGTGCTTTTTCCATACTCTTAGCACGTCTATGCATAGACGCATTTGGCGGGTTCGCTTCATTCGCCCACTGCTTTAAACGTTTAATCGTTTCTTGCATTTTTTTAATTTTCTTTTGTTGCTCCTCATAATTTGCAAACTGTTGTTCAACCTTTGCTTCTTTTTGTGCTATAAAAGCATCATAATCGCCGTTATACGTAAAAGCCTCTCCATCCTCAATTTCGATAATCTTTTGCGCTACTTGATTCATAAAATGCCGGTCATGAGAGACGACAATGACAATGCCCTCAAAGTTTCGTACATAGTTTTCAAGCCACTCAATTGCCTGCATATCAAGATGGTTCGTTGGTTCATCTAATAACAAAATAGAAGGCTTTTTCAATAAAATTTGCCCAAGCATTACCTTTGTTTTTTCTCCGCCACTTAAACTGTGAAATGGCTGTTCTAGCATATCCGTAATACCTAGTCCATTTGCGATCATGGCTAACTGGGTGTCTACTTCATAGCCCCCTAGCAACATAAACTGCTCCTGCACTTGCCCGTATTGCAATAATATTTTATCCGTTACCGTTGACTGCATTTCTTGCTCAAGTGCTGTCATTCTTGCTTTCATTGCATAAATATCCGAAAATGCCTCCTCCAGCACTTCTTTCACAGCATGTTGTGGATAGTGGGGAATTTGATGTAAATAGCCAATCGTCGCTTCCTTACTTTTAATAATTCGCCCCTTTTCAGGTATTTCTACACCTGCAAGTAGCTGTAGGAGAGTCGTTTTACCACTGCCGTTCACACCGACAATCGCCACATGCTCGCCACTATTTACCTCTAGCTGTAAATTTTCGAATACTATATTGCCACCCATAATTTTTTGTAGTTGTTCAGCTTTCATTTGCATCGTTTTTTCCTCCAATGAAACGTGCGAAAACATCTTTAGAACACAAAAAAGACTGCTCCTTAACAAGCAGTCTTCTTCTCATATAAATGTGTGAAAAAGAATGGTTAATTCGCTACGTTTGTTATTTGATTTTGCTTAAAAATGGACAGACCTATCCCGTTGTTCGCAAAATCGAAAGTAATCACACGTGCAAAATACATAGCTGTATCCACTTTTACACATGTTTTCGTAGCGTTTTTATTCATTCCTTTTCACCTCCGTTCATAATAGTTATAGGTATCATAACATTAGTCAGATTATTTGGAAAGGAAAAAATTCACTAATCATTAAATTTTATAAATATACAAATAGACATTCTAGTTATATACTAATATAAAATAGAAATTATTTACCAATTAATTTCAATATTTAGGTTATTGGTAATGGTTTTTCATGCATGTTTTATGATGTAGCTAAAAATGTGGAGGGACATTTAATGAAAAAGCTAGGAATGCAAAGTAAAATGAGCTTATTAATTGTAGTTATCATTGGGTTTGTGCTAATTGCCATCGGTCTCATGAATACAAGCGAAATGAAAAAAACTTTAGAAAATGAGTACCAAACAAGGCTCAATCAAATTTTAGATGTAAGTATACATAATCTTGATCAAACACACCCAGGTGATTGGCAAATAAAAAACGGGGAACTGTACAAAGGAAACGTCAACATCGCAAAGGAAACAGCACTTATTGATACATTAGGAGAATTATCACAGGCTGCGATTACGATTTTTTCTGGAGAAACACGTATTAACACAAATATTGTCATTGACGGTCAACGTGCTATTGGCACAACTGTCGATCCAAAAGTAGCGGACACAGTTTTAACAACAGGGAAAATATATTCTGGTACAGCTGAAGTTGTGGGCAAACCCTACTTTACAAAATATAAACCCATAAAAACTAAAAATGGTGAAATTATTGGCATGATTTTCGCTGGCGTACCTTCTTCTGACATTGATGTAGTAGCTCAAAAAATGTTGCTAAAAACGGGCATTATAGCTGTGATTTCTGCTATCATTGCTGTGCTTGCGGGCATGCTCTTCGTACGAGGTATTGTCAAACCTTTGAAACAATTAAATCACCAGCTAGAAACAATTTCAGCTGGGAAAGGCGATTTAACTCAGCAAATTGTGGTGAACTCGCAAGATGAAATTGGCCAAGTCGCAAAATCCTTTAATGCCATGCTTACCACCTTACGAAGCATGATGCAACAAGTAGATGAAACGGCCAATCAGGTATCCGCATCCTCTTTGGAATTGTCTGCCACTGCGGGATCAACTACGGCAACGACAGAAAAATTAACAGCTAATATGCAAGAATTAGCGAGTGGTGCGAGTACACAAAAGCATAGTGCTCATGAGAATGCTGAAGCAATGCAAGATATTGCTGGAGGGATTCAGCTCGTTACGGAAACAAATGGTGAAGTATCCTCCTATGCATCCGATGCTTGGGATACAGCTAAACATGGAGAAGAAGCGGCACAAGATATGCAGCTTCAAATGCGCAGGATGTCAGAGGCTGTTCAAGAAAGTGCTAATTCCATTGCAGCCCTTGACACACATGCTAATAAAATTGATGAAATTGTGGAAGTCATTCATGCGATTGCTGAGCAAACGAATTTACTAGCACTCAATGCATCCATTGAAGCAGCACGCGCTGGTGAACATGGCAAAGGCTTTGCTGTCGTTGCAGAAGAGGTTCGTAAACTTGCGGAACAATCCAAAACTTCTGCAGCAGAAATTACAGACACAATCCATACTATGCAACAGCTTTCTAAGGAAGCCCGCGTTCACATGCAGCAAAGTAAGCAAGAAGCCACAACAAGTGCCGAGGTGGTTCACACGACAAGTAAAGCCTTTGAAGAAATTACAACCAAAGTGTCGCTTGTAACGAATAAGATTCAAGAGGTTTCAGGAATTGCAGAGGAGTTATATGCAAGAATTGAACAAGCCAATGCTTCCACACAAATTATGGCCGAAATTGCCATAGATGCTCGTGAGCAATCAAAAGTCGTTACTCAGATTGCGGAAACCAATCTATTATCAATGGATGATATTAATGATGCTGCGTCACAGCTAACGAGAAACGCTGAAACATTACAGGATTTGATTCATCAATTTAAATATTAAATAAAAGAAAAACATGAGGGTTTAGTGTACTACTATCCCCTCATGTTTTCACTTTTTTCACAAACATTTTTACCACGGGCACAAGGAAGATCGAGACCACTAGTACACGGAATAGCTGAAAAGCCGTCACGATTGCCACGTTTGCATGTACAGAAGCGGCGATAATTCCCATTTGATCAAGTCCCCCAGGTACAATGCTTAAAAAGCCTGTCCTAAAGTCGAGACTGTACAACACTGTCATCACAAATGTTAGACCATAAGCTGCTCCGATAAAAATACCTGCTGAGACAAATGCATAAAAAATATGCTTCTTCGATAAATGGAGATCCTCTTTTTTCAACAATAAGCCGATATAAATTCCTAGCATGAGTTGAGCAATATGCAGTAATGATAATGGTAGCTTGGGTACCTCTACCCCTGCCATATTAATACCCATTAGTAAAAACACTGGTCCAAGCATATAGCCTGTTGGAATTTTTAACTTTTGAGCTAGCCACCCTGCTACACCACATACCACAAGTATACCAACAAGATTAAATGTATACATTCCATCAATCATAGAACTGCTACTACCAGCGCCTGCTACCATTAAAGGAACAAAGCCGACGATTAAAAGGACACGAAGGATTTGAAAGAACGTAATAACTACCATATCCATCTCCTCTTGTTCTTCAGCAAATGCCACAACCTGTGACATGCCACCAGGGACACAGCACGTCAAGGCAGTCGCAAAATCCAAATCGGTGCGCTTTGCTACAAGAAAACTAACAGCGAAAAATAGCAAAATAAATAATATATTTAAAATGACCATGCTCCCTAAAAAAAGCTTAATATCCTGAACAGCCTCTGGTGTAAAAGCATAACCAATGGAGTACCCCGCTACGATTAAACCAATATTACGAAAAGAATGATGCCATTTCAATTGTACGTTGGTTGACAGCTGCACGATGAGCACCGCTGTAATCGCACCTAGCAACCAAGGCATCGGTATATGTAAAAATTGAAAAATCATAGCACCTATTAAACCAATGCATAATGTGATGAACATATGCTTATCAAAAACAAACATGGTAGCAACCCCTTCAACTCGATAAGCCTATTATGACGTTTAAGCATCTTTTTTTCTACCGGGCCGACTTGTGAACTGTATCGCTTAAAAAGAACCCGTTATCTATAAAATAAAACCTCTTATCGTAGATTTTATCCTTGTTAAAATTTTCTATGCTACATTAGTAATACCTGATTCAGTGTTTTAAAAGGAGGCCTCCTATGAAAATTCATTTAACCATCAATCATGAACTTGAAGAAACAGAGGTTCATATTCATGCCAACGAATATAATGAGCAAATTGAAAGATTGATGAAACAGCTTCAAGCATCCCAAACGACGATGCTAGACGGGTATTTCCAACAAGAAATTCATCTATTAAAAATTTCTGATATTTATTCCATTTACGCGGAGGGTGCCAAAGTATTTTTACAAACGGATGAGCAAGAGTTTGAGTCAAAGCGAAAATTATATGAGCTAGAGGCACAGCTAGCCAAAGATTTTGTACGCGTGAGCAAATCTACACTTGTCAATATCCATAAAATCGCCTCTATTCAAATGGGCAAAATCGGCACTACACAACTATTACTCGAAAATGAAGTAGCCATTCATGTCAGTCGAAAATACTTAAAAGAATTAAAGCGACATTTAGGTATTGGGAGGGATCTATAGCATGAAGTATTTACGCATGATGATTATTGGACTACTCATTTCCCTTAGCTCTTCTTACATCTTAGTCACATTAAGCGTCCTTTCAAACAATGCGGTTATGTCAGGAGCAGAATTACTGGAGGAGATTATCATTGCTACCCTTCTTGGTATTGCGATTGGACTATTTTCCGCCATTTTTGATATCGAGCCAATACCTTTTACGATTCAGCTACTTTTACATTTAATAGCTGTCACAGCATGTGTATTAACGGCAGGCTACTTCGGGAATTGGTTTGAGCATTCAGGTGTGAAATATGTGTTGCTATCGGAAGCCATCATTTATTCCATTGTTTGGTGTATTATATATGTTTTTCAAATAAGGGATATTGAAAAAATGAATCGAGAAATTCAAAAAAGAAAGGATTAACAAAGATGACCATTGCAATAGAAGTTGAGAATTTATGTAAACACTATGGCGAACAGCAAGCTGTCAAAGGCATTTCTTTTACAGTTGAACAAGGCACTCTATTTGCTTTTTTAGGGGCAAATGGTGCTGGTAAATCTACTACCATTGAAATACTTTGTACATTATTAAAAAAATCAAGCGGTCAAGTAACCATTAATGGTTTCACTCTTGACGCAAGCAATGATAATGGAGATATTCGCAAATCCATCGGTGTCGTTTTCCAGCAAAGTATATTAGATGAACGATTAACTGTGCGCGAAAATATCCTGCATCGTGGTCAAACATATGGTTTATCAAAAACACAGCTCACAGAAAATTATCAATTTGTCTCCACCTATTTGCATTTAGATGATATTGAAAAGCAAAAATACGGAACATTATCTGGTGGACAAAAAAGACGAGCAGATATCGCTCGTGCACTTATTCATCGCCCTAGTGTTTTATTTCTAGATGAGCCTACAACGGGTTTAGATCCACAAACACGACAATTCGTTTGGCAGGCTATCAAGCAGCTTCAACAGGAAACTAATATGACCGTTTTTTTAACAACTCATTATATGGAGGAAGCAGCAGTAGCCCATCAAGTCCTTGTCTTAAAGCAAGGGACAATTGTCGCGCAGGGTACACCCGATGCGCTGAAAACAAAATATGCCTATGATTCAATGGCTCTCGTTTTTCACAATCCATTGAAAGGTGTAAGGTGGCTAGAGGAAAATGCGCTCTCTTATACAGAGAAACAAGGGATATATACTATTCGTTTATCCTCTACTCTACATGCGCTGACCCTATTAAAACAAGCAGAGAAACTCATTGCTTCCTTTGAGGTCATTAAAGGATCGATGGATGATGTCTTTCTTCATATTATGGCAGAGGAGGAGATCGCGTAGTGGAAGCATTAATTAGTCTAGTTCAGCGGAATAATAAAGTATTTAGAAGAGATAAAACGCAGGTATTCTTCTCCCTACTGTCAGTCATTATTGTCATTGTGCTGTACGCTGTCTTTCTCCAAAAAATGCAGGTAGATGCCATTGAACGACTAACAGAAGCAACACCAGAATTAATGACGATGGTCAATGAATGGCTTGTAGCAGGATTACTGTCCATGATTGCTGTTTCTACTACACTCTGTGCATATGGCATTGCCGTTAAGGATCAGGAGTCAAAAGCACAAGCAGATTTTTTAACAGCTCCCCTTTCCCGTTCAACGATTCAGCTAAGCTATGTCATCAATGCGTTTATCATCGGTAGTATTTTTTCCTTTATCGCACTCATCGGCTGTGAAATCTTTCTTGTAGCAACAGGTGGTAAGCTCCTAAGCTTTGGGGATTTTGTTCATGTACTCGGCATTTTGTTTTTATCTGTCCTGCTAGCAAGTGTCTTTAATTTATTTCTGTCATTATTTGTGTCCACGCAAAATGCTTTTTCAACACTCGGCACAATCGTCGGGACAGTACTCGGCTTTTTATGTGGTGTCTATGTACCTCTTGGTGCTCTACCAGGCTTTGCTCAAAATTTAATCATGTATTTCCCCATTAGTCATACAACATTACTGTTACGCAATGCATTTATGGATAGCTCTATTGGCGATGTTTTTGAAGGTGTGCCTGCTTCCTATGTGGAAGACTATAAAATCAATTATGGCATTGTCTATGAGCTTCATGGAAAAATACTCAGCACTTCGACTAGCCTCATCATTATCGTTTGTACAATCGTCATACTTGCGCTAGCATCTATGATGTTATTTAAAAGAAAATATAAATAAATTTTAGCTAACAGATTTACACATCGTTTAGGAAACGATGTGTTTTTTATTGCATTTAAACAAACAATTTGTTATTTTAAATATAAATTAATAAACAAAAATAAATATTGTTTGTATTTATGGAGGATTCCCCTATGGATGTAAATGAACTATTTTGGCAAGCTCCTATCGATGACCTCAAAAAGGGTTATACCAATGAGGGAACACATTTCACCTGCCTTCTGTGCGGTGAAAAAGTAGAGAAAGGAATCATTTATCCTTATGAAGGCTTATTGTATGAAGCCGAAAAAATGATGCAGCAGCATATGACAATGACACATCAATCTGTTTTTCATTATTTAAACGGTCTCAATAAAAAAATGACAGGCTTAACAGAACATCAAAGCCATATTTTACGCTTATTTTATGAAGGTAGATCAGATCAGGAAATAAAAGAGGAATTAGAGATTGGTAGTGCCACGACCATTCGCCATCATCGTTTTGCTTTAAAGGAAAAGGAACGCCAAGCCAAAACATTGTTGGTAATGATGGAATTATTGAAGGAACAAGATCGAAAGGAGGAACCATTTGTGTCTATTCATAAAACAGCTACAATGGTTGACGATCGCTATAATGTCACTCTCTCAGAAGAACAGCAATTATTGGCGAAATTATTTCCACATGGTGTTGGCAAGGAGCTAGTTCGTTTTCCTAAGCGTGAAAAACAAAAAATTATAGTACTTCGTGCCATTACAATGCTTTTTGACAAAGAAAAACAATATACAGAAAAAGAATTAAATGAAATCATCAAACCGATGTATGAAGACTACGTTCATATACGTCGCTACTTAATTGAATACGGTTTTCTGGACCGCAAAGCTGACGGTAGCGCTTACTGGGTTAAAAAATAAGAAGGCAGGTTTTTGAAATGGATCATAAAAAAGAGTTAAAAGAGATGTATAAGGACATGAAAATTGAAGCGGGCGTTTTTACGATGACTAATACAGAAACTGGGAAAGTGTTTGTGGGGAGCTTTAATAATTTAAAACGTTTAAATGGTTTTCAGTTTATGCTCAAAACGAATACACATACGAATAAGGAGCTTCAAGCGGACTACAATTCATTTGGTCAAGATGCTTTTGAGGTGAAAATCGTTGAATATTTAAAGAAAAAAGAAGATGGCTATTTCGATGCCAAAAAAGAGCTTGAAAAGCTAGAGCAAAAATGGCTCGACACGCTAAATCCTTATGGTGAGCGTGGGTATAATTCTTAGGATTTATCCAATAGATAGCTGTGGGATCAAGCAAATGAAAATTTAACAGTTCCCTCAGCTATTTTTTATTCATCCACACGATTCCATCCTAAATTATCAGCATCATCATAGCCATAATAATAGATTGGGCGATCGTTCTTATCATAAGCAACAGCTTCTAATAAATCAATTTGCTGCGCATAAGGTATATAAAACGAAACTAGTTTACTATGTTCAATGGATTTTTTGATAATTCCTTGCTTTGAGTTAATTGTTATATAGGAAACATTTTCATCATGAGATAATACAACAAACAAAGTTCCTTCATGATTCAAACGATAGCTCATGCCTCCTATTGTCTCTAAGGAATCATTCGTGGAGGAGATACCTGTAGCATAAACCCTTTTATATAGAAATACGTTTTTTTGTACCAAAACAGTTTGATAGATTTCTTTTTTATCACGCTTAAACAAATAAAAAATATCGTGTCCTTCTTGAATCTTTTCAACAATCTTATACTCAGGTGTCATAAAAAAATTGGCTTTTGCAGCGCTTAATGCAGTTAAACGATAGCCTCCTAACAATAATAAAGCGCTCAAAGTGACTATTGCTAATAACAAGAATTTTCTCATCTATTTTCTCCACCCTATAGCATTTTCAGTTGGATTGAGACAGTTTAACTTTCTTTGTTTATTTTGTCACTTCTAACAACTGAATTTCTTGCTGTACTTTTTTCGTTAATTTACTGAAAACAAGCTCATACGAATGCTTAATAAGATTCTCTACCAAATCCATTGGGACATCTTCAGCATCCATATAAATGGAGTTCCAATGCGTTTTATTCATATAGTAGCCAGGTATAATACTGACAAAGGATTCTCGTAATTCCTCTGCTCGTGCAGGTTCGCATTTTAACGTTAATACAGGCTTACCTGTAGCATTTCCCCCAATCATGGCATACATTTTCCCACCAATATGATAGCGGTCTGCTTGCCATTCCTCCTTATAGTCATAAATCGTTCCCTGTAGTTGTAGACAATGAGCATGAATCATTTCTTTTTCCATCTATTTCTTCCCCTTTCGACACAAAATAAAACACACGTTCGATTATGGTTAGTATAACCTAAAACGTGTGTAGGGACTAGCCTTATTTAGTTCGTACTTCGATCAAACATGCCCATAACCTCTGTTGTCTGTAGGATATTCACAAACGACTTTGGATCGGTTTCCTTAATCGTACTTTTTACATCCGCGAGTTGATAACGCGTAATGACAGTGATTAACACTTTTCGTCCTTCACCAGAGTAGGCTCCCTTCGCATCGATAATCGTTACACCACGATGAAGTTTTTGCAACAGCTGCTGCTTGACTTCTTCCCCTTTACTCGTAATAATCATCAACGTTAATTTAATATGGCTTGTATGAATCGTATCTACCACTTTTCCTGTTGCATAAATGGAAACAAGCGTTAATAATGCCGCGTCCCAGCTAAAGACAAAGCCAGAAGCTGCCACTACAACACCATTCATAGCAGCAATTAATGTACCGAGTGGAAAATCTCGTTTACGACTTAGTAGCATGGCAATAATATCAAAGCCCCCAGAGGAGCCTGCTGCACGAAAAATCATACCCATCGCAAAGCCTACAATAACTCCTCCAAATAGGGATGCAAGGATAGGATCTTGTGTTGCCTTGTGAATTGGAATAACATATAAACTCACGGACAAAACGGCTACAGAAAGAATCGTATAGCTGATAAATCGCTTACCAAGCTTCATCACACCTAAAATCAGTAAAGGCAAATTAAGCAGTAAATTTAATACCCCTGTATTCCAAGGGGTAATAATGCCAAGCATGATGGCGATACCACTCAATCCACCACTCAAGATTTCATGGGGAATTAATAAATAATTATAGGCAAAGGCCACTAAAATGGAAGAAAGAGTAATTATAATCACATTACGCATAATGATATCCCCTATCAATCAACGACCAAATTTTGATATATCTTTCTCATAGATTACCCAATTTCTGCTGATGAAAAACCTATATTCCTACTTTTTCTTCTGTTCTTCCTTTAAAGGGGCAGTCTGTTTGTGATCACCTGTATCGGCCACCTTATAAATACGCTCTAGCATCGGCGGATGTGTATAGCGGAACCATTTAACAAGAAGCGGAGGGTTGACCTCACTTAATCCTGAAATCGTTAGTTTTTGAAAAGCTGTTACGGCCGCTTCACGATCATTCATGAGGTTAATTGCATACTGATCTGCTCTTGTCTCCTGATATCTTGAGATGAAGTTCGACACTGGATTAGAGGCAAATAACAATATAGAGGTAATGAGCAAAAATAATGGATATGAGCTAATGCTGCCAACTTTATTGATTTTCAGTACCTGTCCATAGCGTCCAACCAAACGTCGCATAACCTTCGCTGTAAACCATAACCCCACCAACGTAAGCAATAAATAACCTGCAATGCCAAAATAAATATGCTTTTCTACATAATGGCCCATCTCATGTGCCATGATAAATAAAATTTCATTGTCCGTCAGTCTATTTAATGTGGTATCCCACAGTACAATTCTCGAATTGCTACCAATCCCTGTCACATAAGCATTTAAGGAGTTGGTCTTTTGTGCCATATTGACCTCATAAACATGCTCTGCTGGTATATTCGCCTGCTCAGCAATTGAGAGTATCTTCGTTTCCAGCTCTTTATTTTTTAACGGATAAAAATCATTGTACAAAGGATCAATGACAACTGGCTGGATGAACATCACAAAGATTGTAAAGGGGATGGTTAATAGCCAAGCGTAAAGCCACCACCGTTTCTCGCTCTTTTTAATGAGCCAATAAATAACCGTCACAATGATGAAGCTCATCCCAAAGTTCACCCAAAAATCAATAACACCATCTTTCATCCAAGACGCAAATGCTTGCGTACTGATGCCATAGCTTTTGCTGAGGTAATAGCGATAATAATCAAGCGGGAATAAAACAATATAGAGCAATAGGGATAGCAGGAATAGGTAGCCTGCATTTTGCAATAGCTTCCACTTCGTTTGGGAGGTCGTCACTTTTTCAAAATAACGGGAGATGCCCAATAATAAAATCAAAAAGTAAATAAGCCATTCCAAAGGAGTCGCTACAAAGAATAAAAAATTCCGTATTTTTGAATATTCACCACTTAAAAAAAGCTCCTTACCAGACATAAACATTACTGGATCTGCCACCGTTCCTTGTAAAGCACTAGGTATTTTTCCTCCGCCGCTATGGAATATATACCAGTACATACAAAGCACGTAAACACCGAATAATAGCAGCGTAACAATGCCCATTTTCTTCGCTATGTTAATTCCCCCTCATATCATCCAAAGTTCGTCCTATAGTAAGTGTAAGCCAAAATATCAAAGTTAGAACAACATAGACCTACTTTTTTAATATCTCAATTCACAAAAGAAAAATTCGCCTCATTTCTATCAATGAGCATACAAAATCTTTCTCATTGTTTCAAAATGCTGCGAATTTATTATGTTCTTACTTATTTATTCATGACAAATGCGGTTTTTCCACGCTGATCTATACTTAAGTAGCCTGCAGATAATAGCTGCTCATACCATTGCTTTTCGATAACAGCCGCTTGGTTGGCATTATCTGCTTTTGTAGAAAGCTCCACCATAATGTCTCCTTTGTACTGCCACACCTCAATATCCGCTTCTTGCCCTAGAAAGCTTCTTTATAAGTTATGGCATTAGCAGATCCATATTCTACTACCTGAGCTAACGTATTTTTATACCATGCTTCTGAATGCCAATTTACAATTTTCTTTGCCGAATTTTCGAGAATCAATTTTTGGGCAGCACTCGCATCAACCGTATCGTAAGAGACAAAAGTATGATAGGCTCCCTTCGTACTCCCTGCTACCATACCCCAAGCAAAAAGAGGAGAGGCAATTATTTTATAAATATAATCGTATTATTTTCTTTAATATAATCTACTGTTGGATGAGGGCTTTCAATTGAAGCAACTTCTTTGTTATGAATTAAATCATAAACAATCCATTTCATATTAAAACTATTAGTTGGCGTTTCAAAGAAAACAATCCATTCTTTGTTTCCATAATAGAAATAACATGAATTTCCTACTGTATATAACTCCTTATTATTACTGGCATCATATAATACTTGTGTATGTTCGCTTTCTTTTACTCCATATAAATCATCATTAAAGAAATAGATGACATCATACTTCCCATCAATAATTCTTTCTAGATAATTTTCACTGAATGGATTAAACATTTTCAAAATATATGTTTCATCTCTAAGATTATGTTTATACCAATAAACACATTCGTTTTTATTATTTTCCAATACAAAGCTTTCACTATTATCACATTGATCTACTATACAAGTCTCTGAAATTGGCAAATCATTTTTTATTTGTTCTATAAATAAATTATAGTCAATGATTACAATGCTCTCAGTAAAATTTGAATTTTCCTTTTCCCTATGATTCCATGCATTTTTTTTATTACTGTAGGATAATGAGCCAGTTGTAAAATAAACGAATTTTTTATTTTTTTTATCAATTACTTTTATGTTATTAACATTTAAAAAGGTATCATCCTGTCCTATTTTTTCAGGTATTGAGTAATACTTATTTTCTAAAAAATCTACGAGAATACAATTTGAGTGCCTAGTAAATTTTTGCGATTCTATCTGTGGTACACATACAACTAAATATCTTTCTCCCAAGCCATACAGCTCTGTTTCAGATAAAGAAGAATTCTCAGGATTGGAACTATTATCCTCTATTTTTAATGTTATTGAATCTTTTAAAATTAGGTTTTTGCAATCAATTTGGTTTAATATTAAATTTGCAGTTTTTCCTTCCCACATCAATCTGCTGCAATAAAAATATTCATTATAAAAAGAATTACTTGATAACTGAAATCCATTCGGAATTAGCAATTGATCAACTTGATTAAGTTGATAATTATAGCGAACAATACCTTCATAATAACCAGTTAAATAGCTCCAACTTTCACTTATATCTCTACTCATAATATACATATTATATGGCTCTACTTTTGATTGTGTCGTAATAAGTTGACGATTTTCAAATCCTTCTAAAATAACTGTTTGCACCATATTATATCCTCCTCTTAATTACCATAAAATCACTCTTCACTATTCAAAAATAGTAACATAAAAATAGATCTCTTCTCGATATAGCTGTCTTCATACTGAAGGGACAAATAAAATCAAAACACCTTTCGTTGGCAGGAGAAGGCGTATATCACGATATGTTTTGGGGCAAGTGGCTTACCTGCTCATATTTTTATGCCAGATTTAATTCATCAAGTTTCAACAGCTTACCAGATATCCGCATTTCATTAGACGTAAAAACAGCACCTGAAATTGAAAAAAAAGGAGCACTTCAAGAATTCGATTTCGGGCTTATCATAGAGACCCAACAGGAAAATCCCTTCCTGCATTATTAAACAATTGGGGAAGATGCACTTGTTTTGGCATTTAGCCCTTCACACAAACTAGCGACTAAATAGGACAGCACCAAAGAAGATATTCTTAAAAATAAGCTTTTATTGCATACCTCTTCTAGCTCCACTAATCACTTCATTGAGAAGTGGATGGACTCTTTCCAGCCTTCTACTTATACGATTGAGCTGGATTCTGTGAGCACCATAAAAAAATGCTGACCTTTGGAAAAAACGTGGCTTTTCTATCTATTGCCTTAATAGAAGAGGAATTAACATCGGGTGTACTGATGAAGAAGGATTTAGATGATGTGACGCTTCACAGAAAGATTCAGTTGATTTATCCGAAAACGCGTTTAGATCATACCCTTGATGAATTTGTCAAAACTTCGGTTTACGATGTAGCAAAGCAATTAAAAATATCCCCTGTTATGACATAATTCCACAGGTAGTCGTAATAACATGAAATGGGAGGATATTTTTAAGAAAGGAGGGTTGTCCTTGCTAACTAGGCTTCTGACAAAGGATTGTATACAGCTTGCAAACTTTGTCCATTCGTGGCAAGAAGCGATTCATTTAGCTGCAAGACCATTAGTACAGCAAAATAAAATTGAGCAACGCTATGTCGAAGCCATGATTCAATCTATTGAGCAATATGGCTCCTACATCGTCATTACACCAAAAGTGGCCATTCCCCATGCACGGCCATCTGATGGTGTTTATGAGCTTGCCATGAGTTTGCTCCGGTTACAGCAGCCTGTTTTTTTTAGCCCTAATCAGCCTGTTTACTTACTAATTGTGCTAGCTGCCATCGACAATACGTCACATCTACAGGCGTTAGCTGATTTGGCAGCAGTGTTACAAGACCCTGACCATATTGAAGGCCTGATTGCCTGTCAGCATGCAGACATGATTTGTGAAAAAATCAAACAATATACGACAAAGGAGTCACCAGGATGAAAATTTTAGTCGTGTGTGGAAATGGTTTAGGTAGTAGCTTGATTTTAGAATGGAATGTAAACAAGGCATTAGAGGCATTGGGTAAAAATGCTGAGGTAACCCATACAGACTTAGCATCTGCAAAGGCAGAGAAAGCAGATATTTATTTAGGGGCAGCAGACATTGTGAATGAATTAGCGAAAGACAATGGAACCATTGTGAGCATCGTCAATATGATGAGTATTGTGGAAATAAAAGAAAAGCTAGAACCTTTGCTTTAAGTACGGAAAATTTGGATAGGATGAGGTGTTGATATGTTGGATGTTATCATGCATGACATTTTAGGAACACCAGCTATACTAGTCGGCCTATTCGCTTTTATTGGTTTACTCATTCAAAAAAAATCTAGCTCCACTGTTCTTTCAGGTACATTCAAAACAATTATGGGCTTTGTCATTCTTGGTGCTGGTGCCACTGTCTTGATTGGCTCGTTAGACCATTTTAGTAAAATGTTTGATCATGCCTTTCAAGTACAGGGAGTCATTCCCAACAACGAGGCCATCGTGGCAGCTGCTCAGACTAATTTTGGTACAGCTACAGCATTGATAATGGTATTTGGTATGATAATGAATCTATTATTTGCGCGATTTACGCCATTAAAGTATATCTTTTTAACTGGGCATCATACATTATTTATGGCTTGTTTAATCGCGGCTTCATTGTCAGTTGGTGGAATGAGTGGTACACCTCTTATTATCGTAGGGTCTATCATTCTTGGTCTTTGTATGGTAGTGTTCCCTGCCATTTTACAACCCACTGTTCGGCAAATAACAGGTAGTGATGATTTTGCTGTAGGTCACTTCGGCAGTGTTGGCTACTATGTTTCTGCAAAGATTGGTAAGCTCTTTGGTAATAAAACGAAATCAACTGAGGACATACAGGTTCCAAAATCATTAGGCTTTTTACGAGATACCTCTGTCGCTATTTCTTTAACAATGAGCGTATTCTTTGTCATTGTTGCCCTTTTCGCAGGCCCCTCCTATATTGAGGCACAATTATCAGCTGGCTCTAATTTTATTATTTTCGCTATTATGCAAGCGATCACATTCGCTGCAGGTGTCTATATTATTTTGGCGGGTGTCCGTATGTTAATTGCTGAAATTATTCCAGCCTTTAAAGGCATTGCTGATAAGCTTGTCCCAAACACAAAACCAGCACTAGATTGCCCAACTATTTTCCCCTTTGCACCAAACGCTGTCATCATTGGTTTCATCTTTAGTTTTTTAGCAGGACTTGTCTCTATGTTTATCCTCCCCTTCATTGGTTTAAAAGTGATTGTCCCTGGCCTCGTTCCCCATTTCTTCACGGGAGCTGCAGCTGGCGTCTTTGGCAATGCTACAGGCGGCAGAATCGGTGCCATGTCTGGGGCCTTTGCTAATGGTCTATTAATTAGCTTTATTCCAGCCATACTCCTAATCTTTATGGGCGACATCGGCTATGAAGGCACAACCTTTGGCGATTCAGATTTCGGTGTTATCGGCATTATTATTATTAATCTATTAAAATTATTCGGAGCTGTTTAGAACATATAGTAAAGCCTAACGCTATCTGCGTTAGGCTTTCATAGTGTTGAAAAACAAAACCATCCATAGAATTTATGTGAAAGGTGAAAAAGGATTTCCGTTGCAGGCTACTTGCTTTCCTGTGGGCGAGCGCCGAGCCGCTTCTACCGCTACCACTCCGTTTAGAGGCTCGCCTGTCTCGCTATCCCATGGGAGTCAAGTAGCCTTCCACTCCAATCCATAAAAAAGTGAAGGTATTCACTACTCTTTTGTGGAGGGGTGTTGTCACACATCACTTCTCCAAATTGAAAGTAAGAGGCTATCCTCTCTTATAATATAAATAATGGGCTATTTTGTTCAGGAAAAGACACTTTTGCAGAATGGTTGATTGGAGTGGAACCAGCGTCACTCCTAGGGGATTTAGTGAGCTGCACCCAAAATATTGGACTTAAAAATCTACTATAGGGGGTGCAGGTAGTGATTTCTGATGAACAAAAATTAGCCGCAGTTCTAGCTTACTTTGAAGAAAAAGAAAGTACGTATCAGATTGCCAATCGATTACAGAGGGATCGACAGTACATTCGATTATGGATTGAATTATATCGCTATCATGGCATCGAAGGAATTATTCGTCCTCAAGGGTTCACGAATTACGAAGATTCTTTTAAAATAAAAGTAATTCAACACCTGATAGAGACGGGCGATTCGCTCCTTCAGACTGCTGCGAAGTTTAATATTCCTTCCCGTGAAACCGTTCGGAGATGGAAAAAACAATGGATGTCAACGGCTGGTGAGGTGCTCTATCAAGTAGAAAAGGAGCGCCAATCAATGCCAAAAAAACAACCACCTTCGTCCGATTTAAATGGAAAAACAACGGATGAGTTAAAAGCCGAAATTGAGTATTTACGGATGGAAAATGCCTATTTAAAAAAGTTGAAAGCCTTAGTTCAAGAAAAGGATGCCTTCAAATCCAAGAAAAAGTAAGAGCTGTCTATGAGCTAAGGTTGGATTTTCCTCTTCAAGCTCTATTAAAAGTCGCGAAACTTAAGAAAAGTACGTATTATTATCATCTCCAAAAATGGGTAAAACCAGATAAATATCAGGCGATCAAAGAACGAATTCAGACGCTTTTTCATTACCATAAGGGGCGTTATGGCTATCGTCGTATTTGTTTAGCCCTCCGAAATGAAGGGTTTTTCATCAACCATAAAACGGTCCAACGATTGATGCAAGAATTGGGCTTAAAAGGGACGGTACGCCCTAAAAAATACCGTTCGTATAAAGGGACAGTCGGCTATGTCGCAGAGAATATCATCCAACGTGATTTTGAAGCCACTGCACCCAATCAGAAATGGGTAACCGATGTAACGGAGTTTAAAATAAACGGTCAAAAAATCTATATATCCGCTGTATTAGATTTATTCAATCGAGAAATCGTTGGGTATGAGGTATCAAAATCACCTAATTTTGAGTTAGTCCAACAGTCTTTGAAAATGGCGTTTACGTATACACAGCTATCAGAAAAGAGTGGCTTAATCATCCATTCTGATCAAGGATGGTTATATCAAATACCACGTTTTAAAGCGTTATTGGCCACTTATGAAATCAAGCAAAGTATGTCACGGAAAGGGAATTGTTTAGATAATGCCGTGATAGAAAGCTTTTTTGGCATTATGAAATCAGAATTTCTATACGCAACAACGTTTAAGAACTACGAAGCATTCAAAAAAGCGTTAGTAGACTATATCCACTACTACAATCATGAACGGATAAAAATAAAACTCAACGGAAAAAGTCCAGTTGAGTTTCGAAGAGTTTCTTAAAAGTTCAAATTTTTGGGGTCAGTTCACGCAGTGAGTGAAGCGGCTCATCGGACGCCCCCTGGAAAGGACGCTGGCGGAACGGAAATCAACCCCTCGCCTTGCAAAATTGCTTATTATGCCGTTGACATTACCTTTTTTCAACAACATGAAAGCCTAACGCTATCTGCGTTAGGCTTTATTATTGATTAGGCATACAGAGCTTGCTGTAGAAACCTTCATAAATATATTACTTAATTAGTCATCTAGGTTTATAATATTAACTTATTATGTATATAGAAATGACTATTTATTCTTTTGCTCTACATAAAAATTTATTTTCATTGTAGTCTGACATCAGACTAAAAAAATTCACATTTTGCCGATATATAGGCTATAAACAACAGGAGGTACAAACATTTTGAAGAAATTGATGATTACTTTTCTTTTGATGGGTCTATTGCTAACAGGCTGTTCATCCGCACAGACAGAGACATCAACTGAAGGATATAAGATAGGCGTTTTACTATCAGACGCGGGACTAGGCGATGAATCATTTAATGATTCAGCTTTTAAAGGGCTCGAAAAGGCTCGAGATGAGCTTGGCATTTTGTTTGATTACAAAGAGGCTCCTGATGGTAATTATGAGGACAAGCTGAACGAGCTTGTAGCAGAAAAATATGATATCATCATTGGTCTTGGTTTCTCTGTACAGGAAGCACTAGAGAAAACTGCGAAACAATATCCCGACCAACAATTCATATTGATTGATGGGCAATCTGATGTTGACAACATTATTTCGATTACCTTTAAAGAACAAGAAGGCAGTTTTTTAGTTGGTATGGTTGCTGCTATGACAAGCAAGACAGGGAAAATTGGCTTTATTGGTGGTGCAGATGCCCCTGTTATTCATCACTTTGAAAATGGCTTTATCGAAGGAGCTCGTTATGTACAACCAACTATTGACATTATGAGCGAATATGCGGGTACCTTTGATGACACGCAGGCTGGTGCAGCAATAGCAGATCAATATATAAAAAATAACGTTGATTTTATTTATCATGCAGCTGGCTTTACTGGTTTCGGCGCCATTAAAAAGGCCGAGGAAATGGGGATTTATGCAGCGGGTGTTGATATCGATCAATTTTTTGTTGCCGAAAAGACGGTTGTCACATCCATGCTAAAAAATGTGGATCTTGCTGTCTATCAACTTGCTAAAACATTAGTAGAGGACGGAAAAATTACCCAAAAATCGTTTGCATTAGGGCTAGCAGATCAAGGTGTGGGACTAGCTGATATTCGTGTCATTCAACTAACATCAGAGCAACAGGCTGCCATTGAAAAGGCACAAGAAGCCATTATCTCGGGCAAGATAAAAGTTACTGCAGAAAAGGGGAATGGCCAGTGACATTACGTAAAAAATTATTTATGAATACACTCATCCCAATCGTACTGGCTATGGCTATGATTGGCTTTATTATCATTCAAACATTTAATATCCAAACAACCGCACAGGATGACACGAAACTTTTGCTTGCAGTGAAAGAGCTGGAGCAAAGTTTGGTTGTGGCCAGCCAATCATTAAATAATTATACCTATTTAGATAGTGAAGCGAATAAAAATGAAGCACTTGCTATTTTACAAGAAACAAAAAGCAATTTAGAAGCATTGGCTGCTCTCACAAGAATACCTGACCATCAACAGATTATCGACAAAATTTCTGATAAATTTGATGACCTAGAAAAAGCTACAGAAAGCGGCTTTCAAGAAAACAACCGCTCTGAAATAAAAAAGCAATCTATCCGAATTAAAGGTATTTTAAACGATATGCATTTGCTCAAAAAAGAAACGAACGAATGGTATCAAGAGATGATACAAGTGACAAAGCAAAAAATTGGTTTTATTACAACCACTACAATCATCGGCAGTGTGCTATTAATTTTGGCAACGATTATTTATTCCTATGTGGCAGCAAAAAGAATTACCAAACCGATTAATCAGATTGTAGAGTGTGCACAGGGGGCAGCTACAGGAGATTTAACTATAGATACCTCTACACTCTCCTATCAACCAAACAGTCGATACGAGATTGATCAACTATCGGAAAGCTTTTCACAGATGATGAATAATTTGAAAAGTACTGTACAATCCATCGATCATATCGGTAAGGATGTTAACGTATTCACACAAGATGTGACAAGCCATATGAGAAATATTCATGAAAGCAGTAATCAAATCGCCACATCTACTGACGAATTAGCAAAAGGTAGCTATACGATGTCAGAAGATATTCAATCTGTGGCCATCCTTATGAATAATATGACCGACCAATTTAAGGGGGTTATGCAAACAAGTGAGCAATCCGCTAACAATGGTAAACAGGCATTAGAGGCTGTTCAAAATGGTCAATATTCATTAGAAAAACAATCAACCATTGCAAAAGATATTTCGACGACATCACTTGATATTAAAGAGGCTGTTACGCAATTTTCGCAATTCACTTCAGAAATTGAAGGAGCGGCCAATGCTGTCCACACTATTGCTAGCCAAACAAATCTATTAGCTTTAAACGCTGCCATTGAGGCTGCCCGTGCTGGAGAAGCCGGTAAGGGGTTTGCCATTGTCGCAGAGGAAGTGAAAAAGCTTTCTTCTGAAACGGAGAATGCAACGAATTTAATTACTTCTATGGTCACACATATACAGGATGGCATCTCACATATTCTTACTACGGCTGAGCGAGGATATCAGCTTTCAAATGAACAGTCCCATTCAATGGTAGAAACGGAACAATCATTTGCTGTCATTGCGACACATATCGCAGACATTCATCATGATTTACAAAGCCTTACAAAGGAAATGGTTCAAACGAATGAAATGAGCCAGCAAGTGAATAGTACGATAGAAAATATTTCAGCTATTACAGAAGAAACAGCAGCAGGTACAGAAGAAATTTCAGCTTCGACACAGGATCAGTTACTTGCCTTCCAAAAAATTAGCGCTAAAATTGACGATCTGCAAGGTATGACAGATACATTGATGCATGAGCTGAAAAAATTCACCTTATAATATCTTTGCCAAACAAAATCCAGTGAATGAATGTTCACTGGATTTCTTAGTGTTGAAAAACAAAACCACCCATAGAATTTATGTGAAAGGTAAAAAAGGATTTCTGTTGTAGGCTACTTGCTTTCCTGTGGGCGAGCGCCGAGCCGCTTCCTCTGCTACCGTGCAGGGGCACGCCTGTCTCGCTATCCTACAGGAGTCAAGTAGCCTTCCACTCCAATCCATAAAATAAAAATGTTCACTTTTTAGCAAAAAAGTGAAGGTATTCACTACTCTTTTATGGAGGGGTGTTGTCACACATCACTTCTCCACATTGAAAGTAAGAGAGGCTATCCTCTCTTATAATATAAATAATGGGCTATTTTGTTCAGGAAAAGACACTTTTGCAGAATGGTTGATTGGAGTGGATCCAGCGTCACAGAGGAGACCCTGGAACGAACGCAGTAAGTGAAGTGGCTCATCGGACGCCCCCTGGAAAGGACGCTGGTGGAACGGAAATCAACCCCTCGCCTTACAAAATTGCTTATTATGCCGTTGACATTACCTTTTTTCAACAACATGAAATCCAGTGAATAATGTTCACTGGATTTCCTCTTTTTATTATAAAGTTAAGCCGCCATCAACTACCACGATTGAGCCTGTCATATAGCTTGCTTTGTCTGATGCTAGGAAAACAACCATTTCAGCCAGTTCCTCTGGTTTTGCATAGCGTCCCATTCTCATATTTGGAATTTCTTCTGGAATATAGCCACCTGTTTCAAACATAGTTGTTACACTGTTTGTTAATGCTGTCTCTACGCCTCCTGGACAAATTCCGTTGATTCGAATCCCCTTTTTTACATACTCTAAAGAAGCTGCTTTTGTTAAACCTACTACTGCATGCTTACTTGCAGAGTAAACAGCCATACTATGCTCACTACGAATTCCAGCTGTTGAAGCCGTATTAATAATAGAGCCGCTACCTTGTTCTTCCATTACCTTTAAAACATATTTTAAGCCAAGGAATACACCTTTCACATTGATAGCCATAATACGTTCATACTCTACATCCTCAATCTCTGTTAATGGAGAAATTTTTTGAATAACTCCTGCATTATTGAAAAATATATCAATGCGTCCATAAGTATCAACAGCAACATTTACATATTTTTGAACATCTTCGTTTCTCGAAACATCTGCCTGAACGAAGATACCTTCTCCACCTTGCTTTTTAATCAAGCTTAATGTCTCTTCCCCTGTTGCTTTGTTGAAATCAACGACTACCACTTTTGCACCATTGCTAGCAAGCTTCAAACTGCTGGCTCTTCCAATACCGCTTCCAGCACCTGTTACAACTGCAATTTTATTCAAAAGATCCATCTTCTATTCCTCCCTAACATTTTGAAGTCATTGTCTATTTTATTGCTACTTCTCTCTTTTTTATTGTATTATTTTACACAAAATAGTACTTTCTCATTGTCTATACAATAAAAATTGAAACTGCTTTCATTTTGATAGTATTATTACGAACGGGGGTGCAGAAATGTGAAAATATCCACTATCGATCTTCAATATATAAGTCAACTAATTTCTGAAATACATCATCTCCCTGTCTCTTATATTAATGTAGCGGGAGAAGTAGTTTTTGAATATTCATCAGCAGAATATACCAGTAATCCATCCTATATTTCTCTAAAGGAACAGCTAAAAACATACCCATATCATACGGCTTCAAATAGCTATCCTATTTATTTCTCTATAGCTGAATGCAATTATTTTTATATTAACTTAACAGTAGACAATCAATATTTAGGGGCGCTTGTAGTTGGGCCGTCCCTTTCACCAGTAATAGAAGACACTATAAAATCAACTATTTATCATGAGCCTGATTTGTTTCCTACTCTCCATTATCAGCAATGCTTAGCCATCAGTTTATTTGTTTATTATTCAATCTACCAAAAAAAAATATCTAAAACAGCTGTGATTCACCACAACCACGCGTTAAAGCCCCTTATTCGTCATGAGGGACATACTGCGCTTGAACTTTCCTATGCAAGAAGAAAAGATAGTGTGCATACAAATCTTTACTATGAAAAAATATTGTTAGACAATGTGAAAAATGGGCGGATGGAGAAATTAAACGAAGTCTTGAACTATTCCATTGTCGGACAAGCACAACTTGGAGTGCTTTCAAAGCACAATCATTTAAGAAGTGTACAATATTTGATGATTACAGGAATTGCACTAATTTGTCGTGCTGCTATTGAAGGTGGATTAAATGAAGAAACAGCCTTTACATTAAGTGATTTTTACATTCAAAAACTTGAGGATCAAAGCAGCTTAATCGACATTCTTTCGTTAATGGAGGAAGCCATTTATGATTTTACACATCGTGTGTCACAAGCTAAGCAAAACAAATATTCAGCACCCATTACAACCTGCATCCATTCGATCGAAAATCAACTATATAGTGAAATAACACTCAATCAACTTTCAGCAATTTGCCACTTAAGCCCCAATTATCTTTCTTCCTTATTTAAAAAGGAAGTAGGGATTTCCTTTAGTGAATATATTCAGCAACAAAGGATTGAAGAGGCAAAAAAGCTATTAACCTATACAAGCTACCCCATTTTAGACATTGGTTCATTACTTAATTTCACAGATCAAAGCTATTTTATTAAAGTTTTCAAGAAATTTACAGGTATCACCCCTAAGCAATATAGAAATAAGGATGTCCATCAATAATAAAGAAAGTAAAAGAATGTTCGTGACCAGCTTTTACTTTCTTTTTACATAGTAAAAGTCATACTTGCAGTACCACTTGCATATTTTAAAACGTAATCATTACACTTTAAGGAGGTACATGTGGAACGTCTCCATCTATCAAGATATGTATTGAATTTTTGGTTCATCTTCATGCTATTAGGAAGCTTGCTACCATTCCTGTTATTCAATATCTCAGCATTAAGTGATTTAAGTTCCTCTTTACTCAGTCTGCATACTATTTTTTTAAGTATTTTAATTGAGGCATTACCGTTTGTGTTAATTGGTATCATCATTGCGGGCTTTATTCAGATTTTTATCACAGAGGAACATATTCAAAGGTGGATTCCTCAAAATGCGGTAATGGCCGTTGTCATGAGCTGTCTTGTAGGTGCATTATTTCCAGCCTGCGAATGTGGAATCGTGCCTATTGTGAGAAGATTGATTGCCAAAGGTGTACCGATTCATGCAGCTATAGGCTTTATGTTAACTGGCCCACTCATTAATCCAATCGTTATTCTCTCTACCTATATGGCATTTGGAAATGATTTGAAAATAGCCAGCTTACGAATGCTGCTAGGTTTTGTTATCGCTATTGTCGTAGCATTACTCATTAGCTTGTTTTTTAAAGGTTCACAATTTAAAAGCTCCTTACAACCTCATTCATTGGCAACAGCTAACCAACCAATATCCTTTGTCACAAAACTATTCAATATGTTCAAACATGCCATTGATGAATTTTTTGATATGGGCAAATACTTAATTATTGGGGCATTTTTAGCTGCTTTTGTCCAAACCTATGTATCTACCAAAACACTCGTAGAAATTGGAGATGGCGTATCCTCCTCTATTTTGGTCATGATGGGCTTAGCCTTTATTCTTTCACTTTGCTCGGAGGCAGATGCCTTTATTGGGGCATCCTTTAGTGCTACTTTCTCAACCCCATCCATTCTTGCATTTCTTGTTTTTGGTCCCATGATTGACTTGAAAAATACCATTATGTTAATGAGCGTATTTCGCTTCAAATTTGTCTTCTGGTTAGCCGCCTTAGTGGCTATCATTGTCTATATTAGTATATGGATTCTTTCACCGTATCTCTAAGGGGGAAAACCATGAAATTTCACGTTCAGCAAGCGCTAAGAGCCCTTATTCTACTTGCTTTCTCAGCTATGATTGCGAGCCTGCATTGGACCGGGGAACTAACAAAATTCATTAACCCCAAATATGAAAGCCTTAGCCAAACAGCTGCCATTTTATTTTTTATACTGTTTCTTGTTCAGCTAACAAGAGTCATATCATTTACCCAGACGACTCATCATTGCGACGACAGTGGACATGCTTGCTGTTCACATCATGACCATGGTCATTCAGTCTTTACACGCAAAAAATGGCTAGCCTATCTTATTATTATGACACCGATTTTGACGGGCTTCTTCGTGCCTGCCAAAATTTTAGATGCTGCAATCGCTGATAAAAAGGGTGGGGCCTTCTTTCTCACTCAGCAAAGTCAACCATCCAAAATTGAGGATTACCTCACTTCAAATGAAACGATTGATGAAAATATCTATGACGAGCATGATCCTGACCCTAAACTAATGGAAGAAAAGCAGGAAATGACAAAAAAGCAATATGAACAATTAAAGCAACAGCTATCTCAACAAACTATGCTGAAAATGACAGATGAGGATTATACGATTTATTACGAGGACATGCATCAACATCTAGCAAACTATTTAGGGAAGCAAATCCAGTTAAAAGGCTTTGTTTTGAAAGAAGATAGCTTTACAGAAAAGCAACTAGTGGTTTCCAGATTCCTTATTACCCATTGTGTTGCTGATGCAAGTATCGTAGGCTTTTTGACAGAATTTCCTGAGGTTCCAACTATCAAAGAGGATACATGGATTGAGGTAATCGGTACAATCGGTCAAACAACTTATGAGGGTGCAAGCCTACCCGTTATTCATATTGATGATTGGGTAACAATTGAACAGCCTGAATCACCATATCTTTACCCCATAAATATTCGAATGAGTTTCTAGCAACATGAAAGGGCAAAGTTTATATCTTTGCCCTTTCATAGTGTTGAAAAACAAAACGATCCATAGAATTTTTGTGAAAGGTGAAAAAGGATTTCCGTTGCAGGCTACTTGCTTTCCTGTGGGCGAGCGCCGAGCCGCTCCGTTTAGAGGCTCGCCTGTCTTGCTATCCCACGGGAGTCAAGTAGCCTTCCACTCTATAAAAATATTTCTTGTTAGCAAAGTTTTTCAAATAAAGTGAAGGTATTCACTACTGGTGTTGTCACTCATCACTTCTCCACATTGAAAATAAGAGTCTATCCTTTTACCACATGGTGGATTGGAGCAGCGGCTTATCGGACGCCCCTGGAAAGGACGCTGGCGGAACAGAAATCAACCCCTCGCCTTTCAAAATGACTGTTTCTGCCGTTGACATCACCTTTTTCATCTATTAATTGGGTAATAGTACATCTAGACCTAAATGGGAACGTAATGTGCTCCCTTCATATTCAGCACGGAATAGCCCCCGCTCTACTAGCATAGGGATCACATCACTAAAGAATAAATCTAAAGATTTCGGAGGTCCACCTGGTACAGCAATAAAGCCATCCAATGCACCCTCCTCATAAAAAGTAATGATTTGATTGACAATGTCCTGTGGCGTGCCGATTGCCACAAGGTGAGCTGAGCCAATTACTTCTGGACGTGCAAGCAATACCTCAACAGTTGGTTCATTGTCGATAATATAACGACGCACCAAATCGGCATGTGTTTTACTACGTACTTTTTGATCTTTTGGCGGCAGCATATCAGCCGTTATCTGATCTTGCAGTGCCAAATGACGAATATCCATGCCTATCACTGATTCTAGAGCACTATAGCGACGCTCAAGTGTTAAATGTGCATGTGCTTGACGGTACATTTCGAGTGCTTCCTCATATGTATCGCCTATAAAGAAATAGAGCCCTGGTAATAACCGAATATCATCGGCTGAACGACCAACCTCAACCGCGCGTTTACGCAAGTCATTACGCATTTCAACACCCACCTCCATAGCAGGTGTCGCTGCAAAAATCGCATTGGAAACAGTAGCCGCAAATTGACGACCTACATCCGATGCACCTGCTTGGAAGAATGGTATATCTCCTGCTGGATGCATAGGTAGATTTAAAGGGCCATTAATATGGAAAAACTCACCCTCATGCTCAATCGGCTTGACAAGCTCATTTATTTTCTCTAAATCACCATTTGTTTCTAATACTTCATAGGGATGACTATGCCATAGCTGTTTCACGACCTCTATACATTCTGAGGCTTTAGCATACCTCTCCTCTGATGAAGCCATAGGTTCATTACTGAAATTATTGGCCCCATCAATGGAAGTGACGATATTCCAGCCTACTCGTCCCTCACTAATCCAATTCAACGATTGCAATTGACGTGCAATCAAATATGGTGGTATAAAGGATGTCGAGATGGTAGTCACTAAACCAATCTGCTTAGTTTCTCGTGCCACCGTTGCCATTAAAAAGCTAGGATCTAAGCCAACCGTTCCTTTTGTTTTAGCCATTAATTCTGGATGTGCTACTAAATAATCAGCCTTAAATAAAAAATCTAATTTAGCTTCCTCAGCACGCTGTGCAAATGCAATATGTTCATCAAGTAACGCACCCTTCTTACCATGATTACCATGTACAGCTATATGCATGCCAATAATAAGATGTCTTCTCATTGTTATATTCTCCTCTCTTTAATTGAAAATGATTATCATTTTCATAATAGGCTTACTTTTTAAATATTGCAACCAAATCCTTTACATACAAAAAAAGACAGGTACCTAATGAATAAGGACCTGTTATTTTGATTGCTATTTATTACTTTTCGTTTACTATGCCCCATGGAAAATCATGAGTCTCTCATTTGAGTTGCGACGACTTTTTACATGATAGTTAGATAGGATTTGCGAAAATTTGTTTTTCTGTCGGTTCCCATAGAACAATTCCCACATCCTTCTTCTGATCAATGATCCGAACGGTAATAGGGATATACTCAAATAAAATCGTATTTAATTTTGTACTAATCAGTTGTAACAAGCCTACTAATTCTGCATCATTGATTAGCGGCGCGTGTACTTCCATTTTAATATCTGTTAATTTGCCCTCTTCATAGCGAAGTCTCCCTATAATTTTAGGGTTTAAATGCTTAAACCCTGCTTGAATATCTTCTTTAAAAATTAATAATTTATTATACATATTTTGATCTAAGCTATATAATGCCTCTGATGGAAATGAGTAATACTTTTTATCAATCTCAGACCACTTTGCTATAGTATTTTCTCCTTTTGCAATAAAGGTTTCAGCTAAAAATAAGCCAGGAATAATATCATTTATATTGGATTCCTGATATAAAGTTAAATAAATAGGGACTTCCGGTATCTTTTTATTGTTTCTTATATCCTGAATGATCTTGCCAGCTATTTTTTTGCCGTAATTTTTCACATCATTGCTATCATCATCATTTTGATCTACTTTCACTTGTCCTGTGTAAATTAACCCTTTGTCATCCGATACACGTATATCATAAAATTCATTTAACGATATCGCAATCGACATTCCCTCTAGCTTGTTACTTTCCTTATGAATAAAATTATGTTCTACTACATGAGAGAGAATTAGCGGATACTTTTTCTCATCCTCTAAAACATCACCAGTTCTAGTTTCAATGGCTGGGTTCAAGCCAATACCTTCCTCTGTTTTTCTCCCTAACCATTGCTTAATCATTTGCTCATCCAAATATTGACCTTCCTGCAAATAATACTTTTCAGTTGCAAAATGATTCACAGATAAATCCATGAGTCCCCTCTCTATTTCATTTATATTTAACGCATTATTCATATTGTTAACCATTAAGCCTCGCGCAATATTACTTTTTGCAGGCTGTTGAATTTCATAGGCTTCCTTTTTTTGAATAGATGAAATATACATTTTTTCATTCGTCGTATCAGGCTCAACCTCACCACTACTACAAGATGCTAATAACCCTATGGATGCGATTAAACTAAATAAACACTTTCTCTTTTTCATCACAAATACTCCTTGATCATATGTAGATATTTAATATTTCCATAATTTAACCATACCAAATTTTACAAAACAAAACATCATATATTTACAAATATCACCATTCTATAGTGAGATCAAAAAAAACCTATGTTCAAGAAAAAATGAACATAGGTCTTTACTATTGTAGATGGTTGTGAGAAAAGTTTATTTTTGATCAGGTGCAGTCTTCTAGCTTTGGAGTGGTTTCTTCATGTTTATAAGGAGGTCGCTCTTCCAATGAGCCGAGACCAATCTTTTCTAAGCAACTTCCTCACTTTCCCAGCGCAACCTCCAACTGAAGCGGCTTCCCCACTTTTGAGCATTACCCCTCGACTATGGAGCGAATGCTACTTTGCATTTTTATCAGGTTGGTGAATGCCAAAAATATTGCCTTCTGTATCGATATAATAGCCTTGCCATGCCATCCCAGGTAAAGCATGTTTCGATATAGCTACTTTGCCACCATTTTCAAGAATTTTGGCTTCTGTTCCATCGTAACTTTCGACACCCATGGTACAAGCAAAGCCATTCAACGCTTGATTGACTTCTGGTGGTGGGCCTTGTCGTTGCATTAACGCACCATTAATACCAAGTTCATCTTCCTCACCTGTCACTGCTCCAAAGTACGGTATGCCTGCATAGTCACTCCAGTCTTGAAATGACCAGCCAAATACTTTCCCGTAAAAATGCTTTGCCCGCTCCATATCATTTACATGGATTTCAAAATGAACTAATCTTCCCATAGTACCCTCTCCTTCAAGATGAATATATTCACTATATAGCATTTTCAAAAAGATTGAAAATTAAAACATATAGAAAATAGTCACCAGTTTTACAATTGACTATACACAGAAAATGCATCCGTAATGTTATATTGCTCCGTCCGAGGACCTCCTTCAGCTCCTACTGTCACTAACACATATTCTTGTCCATTAACAGTTGCTAAACTTGCTAAACATAATCCTGCATCCTCTGTATAACCCGTCTTGCCACCTAGGATTTTCCCTCCTGGCAATACACTTGATGTCATATGCTGAAACATTCGATTAGTAAATGTAATACCCTCCGGATGAAGGTTCGTTGACTTAATAGAATATCTTTCTGCTGTATAAACATTTCGAAACTCATCATTTGTTAAGGCATATTGTAAGAGTAGTGACATATCTTTCACAGTTGTATAATGATCTGGATGATGCAGTCCTGTTGTATTCATAAAATGAGTATTTTTCATTCCCAGTTGCTGCGCCTTATCATTCATAAGCTTTACAAATTTCCGTTCTGAACCAGCAGCATATTCAGCTAAACCAATGGATGCCTCTGCACCTGATGGCAGCATGGAACCATACAATAAATCCTCTATCGTCAACCTCTCATTCGGAAGAAAACCTGCCACTGAAGCATTTTCCTCGTATAAATCATTAAAGATGTTTTTAGGTAAAACGATTTCATCTTGTAAGCTTGGAATTTGCTCAATCGCGACTAAAACAGTCATCATTTTCGTCAAAGATGCAGGATAAATGACTTCCTCACTATTTTTATCTAATAGTACTTGATTTTCATCTAAATTCACTAAAATGGCATTAGAACTATATAAATCGATATTGAGCATATCGCTACTCATCGTCGATATTACTTTTGGTGAATCAACCATCTCCTGACGTAATGTTACAGGTGTTTCTTTCAATATCAAATAAACAAATACGATCATGAACAGGAACAATATACTTACAATACCTTTTCTTGTGAACATAAAAACAACTCCTTCTCTTTATGCTTTTATTGAACCATAAAAAAAGGAGCTTATTTTTAATTAACTATTAGTGAATTCTTAAGGTTTCTTAAGAATTGGTTGGAATCATAACTATGAACACGGTTTGATTGTGATGAGAAGTAGCTGTAATCGTCCCTCCATGGGCTTGCACAATTTCATTTGAAATGGCTAAACCAAGTCCAGCACCACCCGTTTGTGTAGACCTTGCACTATCTAAACGGTAAAACTTTTCGAATATCATCTTTAATTTTTCAGGCGGTATGGTCTTCCCTGTATTCTTAAATGAAATAAACGTTTGATTGTTTTCATTTTGTGCACTAATTTCGATTGTACTATTGGGTTCACTATAGGCAATTGCATTTTTTAAAATATTATTAAATACCCTTGCTAATTTATTTCTGTCTGCATAGATAGTCATCTCTCCATCTATATTGACGATGGCTTTTTGACCCTTTGGTGCTAACAATGGGTAAAACTCATCGGCTACTTGCATTAACATATAGTTAAGAGGAATAAGGTCTTTCTCTAAAACGATGGATTGTAAATTAAATCTTGTGATTTCAAAAAACTCATTGATTAATTGTTCTAGTCTATAGGATTTCTCTAATGTAATCGTTACATATTTTTCTTTTTGCTCAACAGGCATATCCCTTGCCTCATCTAAAAGGCTTAAGTAACCAATGATAGATGTTAAGGGTGTTTTAATATCATGGGCTAAATAAACAACCAGATCATTTTTACGTTGTTCTGCTTCTTGTGCATCCCTCGCACGCTTTTCTAATTTATATTTCACATCATTTAATTTCTTCTCTAAAAAATCGAGCTCTGTCGGAAGATGAATTTCCTTCTCTGACTCATCTGCAAGCATAATGATACTGTTACTAATTTGATGAAAATAACGAGTAAAACGAGAGAGGGCAATATAAAAAATGAT
Organism: Lysinibacillus sp. FSL K6-1151; assembly: GCF_038630755.1. NCBI lineage: Bacteria > Bacillati > Bacillota > Bacilli > Caryophanales > Bacillaceae > Lysinibacillus > Lysinibacillus sp. FSL K6-1151. Next base: position 1,429,840 of record NZ_CP152040.1, on the reverse strand, counting down.
CAACAATAATAGGATAAATCCTATAGTAAGCCAAAGAGGTTTATTTTGTTGAAATAACACATTGTAGGCATTTTGTGCAGCAAAGTAATCGAGCTGCAAGACATTTTCGCAAAAGGCTATAAAAGCATCTGCAAAGGGAGCTTGTAAAACACCATCAATGAATGCAAAGTTGATTATAAAACCTATTATGATTGCTATAATAAGAATAAAAACGATTTGTAAAATCATCTTCCTCTTCAATCCGCCAAACTCATTTTTCAATGGTATACCCCACTCCCCAAACAGTTTTAATAAATTTTGGGTTTTCCGCAGAATCTTTCATTTTTTCCCTTAAATGTCGTATATGAACCATTACGGTATTATTGCTGTTAAAATACTTGTCCCCCCAAATTTCTTGAAATAATTGCTCTGAACTAATGACCTTCCCTCGATTTGTACACAAATACCATAGAATTGCGAATTCCGTAGGGGTTAGGGATACCTGTCTTTCATTTAAAAAGACCTGCCGTGTGTTCTGATTGATCATCAAACCAGCGAAATCAATGATATCTTCTGTTTGCTTCGAACCTTGGTTGTACAATGTAAATCTTCTTATTTGTGCCTTGACACGAGCAACCAATTCCAATGGACGAAATGGCTTTGTTATATAATCATCTGCTCCTAAAGAAAATCCATTTATTTTATCAATCTCTTCTTCCTTTGCCGTAAGCATAATCACTGGAAAATTAAATGTTTCTCGGATTTTTTGTAAAATGGTAAAGCCATCTATCTCTGGCATCATAATATCGAGAACAGCTAAATCCACATTTTCCCGCATAATACACGCCAGAGCCTCTTGAGCTGTATAGTACTTAAATACATGGTAGTTTTCATTTTTTAAATATAACTCAATTAAATCTGCAATTTCTTTTTCATCGTCAACAACTAAAATATTCAAATGAATTGTCCTCTCCTTCTACTTACACAATTTCCAATGATTTTTCACAGGCATTATAGCACTTACGAATAGCTATATCTATTAATAAGAATAGGTTATTTAAAGCGCAATAAAAAAGTAGAGATGGAAAAAACCTCTTTCCAACTCTACTTTCCATATTGAATCCCAAGCCTTATCGTTATTCGATATTTAATTTGTTCAATTGGTCGCCACAGTAGTAGATTTCCGATTCAAATCCTGTGTTACCACTCTGCCTGAATAATAGTGCATTTGTTCATTTAATTTATGCTCTTTTACGGTTAAATTGGTTGGCCTTACTTTCAGAACAAGCGTCTTACTCCCGAGTGATGATTGATACTTTTCGATATGTGTTTTCGACAAAGGGGCGTGATAATAACCTGGGACATATTTATCAAGCATTGCCTGCATTGCCTCAGTAGCCTCATCTAAATCTGTGACAATTTCCACCAAACCATTTGCGATGACACTCATATAAGCTGTATCCGTGTTAGCAGGAATGGGATCTACCATTGTTCCATAATTCTCGCATATAGAAATACATGCATTTGGGTTGGCTGTTAGGATGTCTATTTTCCTGCCTTCATTGGCACCGTGGAAATAAAAACTCCCATCTTTGAAGACATAATTTAGTGGCAGAACATATGGTGTATGTTGATCCACTAAACCAAGAAAAGCGGTTTGTGCGTCTTTTAAAAATGGTTGAATTTGTTTTTCATCTGTACAAGCTCTTTGCAACATTCGAATGTCTGTTTTCATCTTTTTATCCCCCTATCCTCTACTAAAGAGGAGTCTACAGCAGGATTGCCCTCTAAAAAAGGGACAGTTTTATGAAAAGGGATGGGTACAACTTTCAAATATTGAAATGAAAGTTAGTTATGCACTTTATTTATTCACCTGCATCTCGATAAAATAATTTAAGCTGTGCAACAATCAGAATGCTAATGACTACAAGTAAAAACCAAGAGCTTATTTTGCCAAAATGCACAATCGACCATGCTACCTCTTGATTAGGATATGACCATGCCCCAAAGAAAGTAGCGATATTTTCAGCAATCCAAATGAAAAAGCCAATCAAAAAGAAAGACGCAACGATGGGCATTTGATAGATTTTATTTCGCACCTTAAATTTGACCATTGTTCGATAAAACACCACAAAAAGTAATGCCATTAACAGCCATCTAAAATCATAAATAAAATGATGGGTGAAGAAATTGAAGTAAATCATGGCTCCTAGTGGAATGGCTACATAACTTTTTGGCCAACTCACGATTTTCAAATCGAATCTACGCCAGGCTTGGCAAATATAACTCGCCACACTAGCATACATAAATCCACTATATAATGGCACACCTCCCACTTTTGACCACGCCTCTTCAGGATAAGACCAAGAATTAAAATTTACTTTATACAGTTCTAGCACAAGTCCAATAATATGAAACAGACAGATGACTTTTATTTCATCCTTTGTTTCTAATCCAAATCTATACATCAAGTATTGCGTCAATAGACAGATGACTAGAATGAAATCGTATCTTGCTACACCTGGTATTGGAACAGCTCTAGAAAATGCAAGTGTAATAAATATTACAACAGGAAAAATACAGGATAACGATTGTTGATACGTAAAGATTCCTAAATCTTTAACAAAATTTTTTAACATGAATCCACCTCAGATTAGCTCAAAACTAAATTTATTCTTGTATGAAGAATAAACGATAAATTATCCTATTTCAATATTTTTTTATCGAAAAACGATAAATTTTTTCGTTTTATTTTGGAACTATTCTTTGGTAGTTTCGTCTTTGTTGTTCTTTATTAATAAAGAAAAGAGTAGCCACATAATACAGCTACTCTTATTACTTAAAGATACATTTTTTGATCTAATTTTAACTGGACTTCTTGTTGGTTTATTACTAAATTTGTAACTTTTTTCACTTTTAAATAATAAACAATATAACAGCCAATGAAGAAAGCTCCACCACAGTAAAGGGCTAATCGTTGAGCGGGATCAAAAGCCAAGCTTGCCATAACGATGCAGTTTGCCAATAATCCTAAAATAGGAATAACCGGATAGAATGGTGCTTTGAATTTTAAATCCTCCACTTTTCCTCCTTGGCGTAAATAGGAGCGTCTAAATGCAATTTGAGAAGCAGTAATTGCAATCCACCCAATTTGTGCACCTAAACCTGCTAGGGATAAAAGCCACACAAATACGGTATTAGCGGCAAATACGCTTGACAATAATGACAAACCAGCAACAGCAAGGGTAATCAATAATGCATTCATTGGAATTCCTCTTCTATTCACCTTCCCTAACAATGGACTTGCCATCTTTTCAACGGAAAGAGAAAACAGCATACGTGTTGCAGCATATAAACCCGAGTTAGCGACCGATAATAAAGCTGTTAGAATAACAAAATTCATAATATCTGCTGCATACGGAATCCCTATACTATCTAATACAACAACAAATGGACTTTCAACAACACCCGCTTTATCCATAGGAATCATAGCTGCCAATACAAAGACAGATAACACAAAGAAGAACAGCGTACGCCACACGGTTTGTTTAATAGATTTAGGGATTGTTTTTTCGGGATTTTCACTCTCTCCAGCAGCAATACCGATTAATTCTGTACCTTGAAATGAAAAATTCACGGTAATCATGGTAATGAGCAGTGCTGTTAAACCATTTGGAAAAAGACCACCCTCATAAAAATGAGTAAGAAATGGGGCATCTGTTCCATTTTTCATATCGATCAGCCCAAACATAGCTGCTCCCCCAACCGCAAGGAACATCAGGATGGCCAAAATTTTAATGCTTGAGAAGACAAATTCTGCTTCGCCAAAGGCTTTTGCAGATAAACCATTCAAGACAAAGAGCAGTGCAGCAAATATTAGGCACCACATCCATACTGGAGAATCAGGAAACCACCTTTGCATAAGTTGTCCAGCACCTAAAAATTCGAGTGCAACAGTTACTGCCCAGCCTAGCCAGTACAGCCAGCCAACAGCAAAACCAGTGGCAGGACCGATAAACTTCGTCGTATATGTTTGGAATGAACCAGATACTGGCATAGCAACAGATAATTCACCCAAGCATAGCATTGTTAAATACATTACTGCTCCGCCTACTAAATAAGCTAGAATGGCACCGGTTGGCCCCGCTTGATTAATGGTGTACCCTGAGCCAAGAAAAAAACCAGTTCCAATACATCCTCCGAGAGAAATCATAAATAAGTGTCTAGCTTTCATACTTCTTTTCAATTCATATTGTTCTGCTGCCATAAAAAACTCCTTACACTAATTATCTTGTAAGCACTTTCTTTTTTTCGTGCACGACAGATAACTATTTGAAATTTAAATAATTGATAGATGTTCAAGTTAATATATTTTATAAACTGTCAATTTTCTGACAAAATAAAGGCTATTGATGTGCTAGAGCATTTGCTTTTTCTATAGTAAACTTTATTTAGGGAGAGCTACTTTCTTATATTTGGTTGTGGCGACCTTATAGTCTAAGAAAAGTTCTTCCTTTACGAGAGAAATGATGTCACTATCCTTTGTTTACAGTAATGTATCACCGAATAGAGAGCTGATTAAAGCTACAGCAGCAATTGCCGTTTTATTATATTGATCTAATACTGGATTTGTCTCAACAAACTCTGCAGAAGTAATGATATTTGCTTCTGATAGCATTTCCATCGCTAAATGGCTCTCACGGTAACTAATACCACCTGCAACTGGGGTTCCTACACCTGGCGCATCGTTTGGATCAAGTCCATCTAAATCCAAAGATAAATGAACACCGTCGGTACGCTCCTTTAAATAATCAATTGTTTGTGACATTACAGTTGTCATCCCTAAACGATCGATTTCATGCATCGTATACACTTTAATACCAATTTCTTTAATAAGCTTTTTTTCACCTGGATCTAAATCACGAGCACCAATAATCACAACATTTTCAGGCTTAACTTTTGGCGCATAGCCTCCGATATTCGTTAGTGCAGGATGGCCAAGACCTAAACTTACAGCTAAAGACATACCGTGAATATTTCCTGAAGGAGATGTCTCACCTGTGTTTAGATCACCGTGTGCATCATACCAAATGACACCTAAATTCTCATAATTCTTTGAGACACCTGCTAATGTGCCAATCGCAATACTATGATCTCCACCTAAAACTAAAGGAAAACGTTTTAAGGAAATTTCATGATCTACTTTCTGACCTAGTTTTTCATTACTTTCTGTGACCGTTTTTAAATTTTTTAAGTTTGTCTTTCCTTCTATTTCTTTATCTTCCTGTTCGATGTCAATGGTTAAATCCCCTTCGTCATGTATGGAATAACCAAGGCCCTCAAGTCGTTCCGTTACCCCTGCATATCTAATAGCACTTGGTCCCATGTCTACCCCTCTTCTAGTTTGGCCTAAATCCATGGGTACCCCAATAATTGTCACTTCTTTATTCATGATCATTTCTCCTCTCCAATAATTACTTTCACAGTATAAAGAAAATGATATACTGACTCAACTCGACATTATTTTAAATTTTTATACAGTTTAAATTATTGAAAACATAGATATTTGCTTGTATAAACGATTGCATAAACGCTATTTCAGTGAATATTAAAACAATTTTTTCCTATTTTAAGCTATCGTTTTACATAAATTACCAAAATGAATATTAAAAATATTCTATTTCCATTGTTTTTTTGAAAATTAAGATGGTAATTTTAGCAAAAAAGATAATATATTGATAAATAATTTCTAATTTATTCAAATTAACCCCTTTTTTTCTACATAAAAAAAGCCTTACTACAATAGTAATTAGGCTTTATTATCCCTATTTTAATAATTTCACAATACTATTCAAACAGGTTTCTTTATAAAATTTATGTTGTTCTTCTAAATCACAAGTTAACCATTGTATTAACGAACCATCAATCATTGCTCTCATCATTTTTGCAGAGGCTAAGGAATCAATGTTTGGGCTAAACACACCTTCCCTTTTTCCTAATTCAATAATTTCTTGACCAATTCCCCAGCAATTCTCATAAAATTTTAAGTTGATTCTTTTATAATCCTCATTGCCGTTTGCCTTGGCTAAAAAATCTAAATAGACTCTGTAAAACTTTTTATTATCTTGGGGTGACACAAAAACAGCGTTTAAGTAGGCTTGAAGCTTTTCTATAGCTGTTTGATATTTGCCTATTTCTTGTATTTCAACACTATAGATTTTGCTCGTAGTGGATTCCAGTAATGCCAATAATATATTTTGTTTACTTGTAAAGTAGTAGTGAACTACCCCTTTTGAAACATTGGCATGATCGGCTATGTCTTGTAGTGTAACTTTATCATAACCTAACTTTGAAACAGCATTAAAGGCTGCTTTCATAATTTGTTTTTTACGTTCTTCCTCTTTCTTTTTCATAGATGCCTCCGGTGATTTAATCAATTACGCCTCAGTGTAATTGCCGCTGACGCTTCGCTTGTACGCGAAGAAACAATGCATCCAGATTTTTTTGATTTTGCTCGAAAGCTCATTTCAAAAAACTGAGACATCCGCTGGCGGCTTTATGAGGATTCAACGGCTATCTCCCATTATAAATGAGAGGGATTTCTGTACATAACAATACAAAAACATATACTGAATCAAGTTAAAGCTATTATACAGGAAGAATAGGTAAACTCCAATTTTATATTGACCGGTCAGAATAATTTTGTTACTGTTTATTGGAATTAAATGATAAGGGGATGTTTACTATGACAATAGGAAGTTTTAAAGCGTTAGTTGTCAATCAAGAGGAAGAATTTACAGTTAAAGTAAACGAATTGACATTAGCAGACCTACCACAAGGTGAGGTATTAATTAAGATTCATTATTCAAGCATTAATTATAAAGATAGTCTTGCTTCTATTCCTGATGGTAAAATCGTTACTTCCTATCCTTTTGTTCCTGGTATTGATTTAGCTGGAGTCGTTGTTTCCTCTGAAGACCCTCGCTTTAACGAAGGTGATGAGGTCATTGCGACTAGCTATGGAATAGGGGTCTCTCATTTTGGTGGTTTTAGTGAATATGCTCGTATCCCTGCTAAATGGATTGTGCCTCTTCCAAAAGGGCTTTCGCTCAAGGAAGCAATGGTAATTGGTACTGCAGGATTTACGGCTGCATTGTCTATCAAAAAATTAGAGGACAATGGCATTAACCCTGAAAAGGGAAAAATTCTTGTTACTGGCGCAACAGGTGGTGTCGGTAGTTTTGCGGTCTCTATTCTTTCAACACTTGGTTATCAAGTAGAAGCAAGCACAGGAAAAAAAGCTGAACAGGACTTTTTAAATAATCTTGGGGCTACTTCAATCGTTACTCGGGAAGAAGTTTATGATGGGAAGATTAGAGCATTAGGTAAACAAAAATGGGCGGCTGCTGTTGATTCTGTTGGCGGAGAGCCACTCGCCTCTTTATTAAGTCAAATTCAATACGGAGGTGCTGTTGCGATTAGTGGTTTAACTGCAGGCACACAGCTTCCTACAAGTGTCTTCCCCTTCATTTTAAGAGGGGTAAATTTACTTGGAATTGATTCTGTTTATTGTCCAATGGATATTCGCTTAAACATCTGGCAGCGCCTTGCGACAGATTTTAAACCAGTAAACCTTGGCAATTTCATTCAGCAAGAGGTCACACTACAGCAACTTCCAAATGTTTTACCTCTTTTACTGAGAGGCCAAGCAAGAGGAAGAATCCTTGTTACTTTATAAGCTATTCGATTTAAATTTAAAAAGGTTTGATATACTATCTCATTCCCCTTTTTATTTCCCAGAAAATATTGATAGTCATCATCAATGATACAAAGGCTACTACGCATATAAAGCGTGGTAGCTTTTTTTTGGCTGACATCTCCCTGACATAATGGCCATTTATAGTAATTCATGAACGACCCACTTGCTCACTTTAAACAAATTCAGACGATAATGTTTGTCTAATTTAACATTAACAAGCATACCCATAGAGTATGTAGGCAGCATTTTGGGAACTGAAAACTATAATCAACTTTTGGAGATGATCATATGAAGCGAGCACATATCAATGAATTAAATATTACACGTGCATTAGCCATTCTTGCTGTACTCCTCATCCATTCTACTAGTACATCAGTTACAGCATTATCTAATGAATCAAAATTTTATCCACTATATGTATTTCTCAATATTTTTCCCAAATTCGCTGTTCCTGTTTTTATTTTCTTAAGCGGATTCGTTTTATTTTACAACTATATACAAAAAGAACTAACGAAAGAGCTTATCATTCGTTTCTATAAAAAAAGAGTGACACAAATTCTCATCCCTTATCTCTTTTTTTCTATTTTTTATTATACAGCCATGCAATTTTATGTGACACATGATTTAGTATCCACATGGCATGCTTTATTTAGTGTTGAATTTCTCAAAAAACTATTAATAGGAAAAGCGTACACCCATTTATATTATATTTTTATCATTGTACAGTTCTATCTTATATTCCCTTTATTCTTATATGTTTTAAAGAAAAAGCCAGCCCTATCTCCTCATCTAATTTGGATTGGCTTCGTTCTTCAATGGGCCTTTATTCTATTAAATGCAGAGTTTTGGCAGTATCCCTATAGAGGGAGTATTTCTTTCTCTTATATTTGCTATTTTTTAGCTGGTGCATTTTTAGGTATTTATTTTGAAAAATATAAAGGATGGCTTCAATTAAAAAAAGGAAATTTTCCTATCCCCCTCCTTTTTATATGGTGTGTAGGGCTATTATCTACTATCTATAATGTTTATTTATATTACTATGTTTTTTCGTCACAAACCTATTTAGTGAACAGCACCATATTTGAACTAGTTTTTCAGCTCCAATCTTTAACAGCCTGTATCGTCTTATTACAGCTTTCTTATTGGATCTATAATAAATGGAACCATGCATGGGTCAACGGTTTCATAAACTTAGGAGTAGTATCATTTGGCGTCTATCTATTGCATCCATTTTTCCTTTTCCTTTACAGACAAATTAGTACTGGCGGCAATAGTGTCCTCTATCACCTATGGAGTGCTGGCGGCTTTATCTTTGCTCTATTTATTACATGGATGATTGTGCTGTTAATGGGCAGATTTTTCAAATACCATTGGATTGCTTTTGGGCCTATTCCGCAAAAGTTCCCTTATAAATAAAATTCATAGATTATCATAAAACTAAAAACCCTGTAGAGATATCTCTACAGGGCTTCTTATAATTGACAGGTTGAATTATTTTGAAATAGAACCGTCTTTTACTTTATTGTTATTCACATCAGCTAAGTTAGTTGATTTGAATTCTACTACAATGCTATCTGTTAAAGCATATTGATCTTTAGTTGTCACTTTAAGTTTACCGTTTTCTACAACAGCAGCAGTAATTTTCACAGTAGAGCCAGCAATTTTCACTGTTAAACCTGTTGGTGTAGCTTCATTTACAATACTTTCAGAGAAGTCTACGATAAATGTTTTATTATCTACTACTGTTACTTGAGAAGCTACAGGGACAATATTTTCTTTCAGTGTTACTTGAGTTGTAGCTTTCCCATTTTTAAGTGTATTTCCTTTTGTATCAACTACATTTTTAGCTTCAAGTACATAATTACCATTAGCAGTAATAGAACCTTCAGGTAAAGTGAATCGGACTTTTTTAGTACCATCTACAAATTGAAGTTGAGTTCCAGCAGGTAGCTCTTTTCCGCCAAGTGTGTAGTTAGCAGCATTTGTTGCTGTAGCAGTCACATCTGTAGCATATTCAACAGTGAATACATTGTTATTTGTTACAACAACTGGTGTAGCTCCAAATACTAATGAATCTGTAGGCGTTTCAGGTGTAGCTTCGAACGTTCCAGTTGTAACATTAAATGTAATCGTCTCTGCAGTCACGTTTTTAGATAAATCTTTCACTGCTCCAGCAGATAATTCAAATGTGTATGTTGAATTGCTATCTAAATCAATGTCAACTTTAACTGTGTTTTTCTCTGCACCCTCAATTTTGCCATTACCATCTACATCGTAACCAGTACCTTTAACGTCTTTTACCGCTATTTCTTTTCCAGCAGTGTAAGCAATACCGTTCTGAGTTTTAATTGTTAAAATACCATCTACTTTGACAGGCTCACTAAAAGTAAGGTATAAAGCATCTACATCTGTAGTTACCTTCACATCATCAGCTACTAACATTTTTGTAGAAGCAGAGACAAGTGTAGCAGGCGTTGTATCTTTAGTTAGAATAGCATTGAACTCAAATGCGTCTCCAGCATTTCCAGCTACATCTTTTTGTCCTTCTACTTTAATATTTGTATTAATAAATGTTGATGAACCTAACACTGCTTTCGCATCAATCGTGAATACAGTTTTATCAGCTACATCTTTCAAATCAGCATCTTTTAAGTAGAAAACAGTTGATCCTACAGTTACTTTCGCATACCCTTCAACTGAAGCATCAGCATCTACAACAAATTTTTGTTTCATTAATTCTTCTGAGAAATCAAACGTAATTTCTGTACCGTTTACAGCTGTTGAAACAGTTGGTTTTGAATTATCTACATCTGCTTTAGCAACTGTGAAGTTCACAGCGATAGGATTCGCGATATTATTCGCGAAATCAGTGGCACCAACAATATCTACTTTATAAGTTTGCTCAGCTGTCAATCCAGTAATTGTTAATTTTTTACCAGATAAAGTATAGCGATCTTTTGACAGTTCAGTACCATTTAAGCTTACTGTTCCTTCATTTTGTACAAGCTCATCGAAAGTGATCACTGCTGTAGTACCTTTTGCTTCTACAGTATTCACACTAACAGGTGTTGTATCTGCAAAAGTTAATAAATTGTTAAATTCTTCAGTTAAAACTTTAGCATCTGCTTTTGTTTTGACTGGTTTTACAGTCACTTTTCCGTTAGTTAATTTTAACTCCTTATCAGTCGTTAAAGTAACAGACATGCCGTCTTCAGCCACTACTGCACTTGTGATAGCTACGCCTTCAATAGCATACTTCGTTGTGATTGCCGCATCTTTTGCATCAACAGCTGTGTTGAATTTTACTTCAAGCTCTTTTGCATTTAACCCTTTTACAGATGCTACAGCTGGTGTTACCTCTTTCACAGTTGCATCAATTGTACGTTTTACCATAGTAGCGAATTCTTCACGGCTGATTTTATCTTGTGGTGCTAATAATGAACCTTTACCATTGATTACGCCGTTGTCAACAGCCGTTTCTAAGTAAGATACAGCCCATTTAGAAGCTTTCGAAGCATCTGCGAATTGGCTAAGGTCTGCTTTACCTGTTAATTGGTAGCCTTGTACGATAACTTTCGCAGCTTGTTCTCTTGTTAATTGAGCTTTAGGTTCAAATCTGCCATTACCCATACCATCAAATAATTCTGGTGAAGTTGCAAGTACTGCATTATAGAACCAGTCATTTTCATCAACATCTGAAAAATCTTCTGTTCCTGTAGCTTTTAAATCTAAAGCTTTTGATAAAATTTCAGCAGCTTCTGCACGAGTAAGCGTACCAGCTGGGTTGAAGTTCCCTTTTTCATCACCTTGGATGTAGCCTTTGTCAGTTAAAAATTGTACAGCTTCTTTTGCCCAAGATGAAATGCTATCTGCATCATTAAATTCGGCAGCCGATGCTACTGGTACGATTGCTGATGCTACAAGTGCTGCTGTTGCAGTAGTTGCGAAAAATTTACGACCTTTGTTTTGTTTCTTCATAGTATATTCCTCCAGAATTCTAATAAATTATATTATTCTGTGAGAACAATATTATCGCGCTATTCAATTGTTAAAATATGTATAAATTGTTCTCGCAAATAATAATTACAACCAATTATAGGGAAAGCAAACTTCTAAATTTACCAAGATTAAATATCCCAATCAAACTGTAATTTGCTTTACAAGACAATAATATAACTAGATTACCAATAAATAAACGCTAAAAATAAGGTAATTTTACTACTAGATTGGTTATATAGGTAATCTTTTCATAGAAAATTTCTATAATATAGAAAAATAGATAGAATAGGCATAAAGTTCACCTACTTAAAGGGATTATATGTAATCAGTTCTTTTTCATTTACATTTGTTTTATTACTTTCTTAATATAATAGCTGAACCAAATTAAAGCTCTATCAGTGTTAAATTCTAGGTTAATAATTAGTTGATTGCTAAAATTATTTTGTCTAAATCGATTAAATGAATATTAGCCCCAGTCCCCTAAACTTTATTCACAAAAATATTTAAAAGCTATTTTCTATCATCAACTAACTATCTCGCATTTTTTAGCAATATTATTTAAAAACGGAGCAAGGAACAGTAATAGAAGTGTGCTTAAACTGTATCTGCTGCTTTTCTAATTTTAAAACAATAAAGCCATCTGACACCAATTCAATATCGGTATCAGATGGCTATATCTTCTTATTTATAATGACAGGGCGAACGACTATTACACAATGTTCATCCTTTAAAGCAGTTTGACGACCAGCAATTTTGCTCCAGTGAGTAACTTCATCTTCACTAATATTTTGCTGCTTCAGACGGTGGATTTAAAGCGTCTTTTAGTTGATCGTCAGTTACATCATAGTCATAAAATTTAGCGTTATAATACAAGAAACTCCATTAAACTAAGGTATGTTGTCGCCTTGGCTAAACCACTACATCCGTGGGAGCGCTTCGATGATGTATATGATTGAGCCTTTGTTATTGTGCCAGAATAAATGATTCAACAATGGTAGCTAATGCTTGAATGGTATCGTAGCTGTCACCTGGAAATTCCGCTTGGGCAAAATCAACTTGAAGTTCTTCACAAATTTTTTGACATTCACTTCCGATTTCAAAATAGGATTCAATATCCGCAGAAAGTGAAAGGAGTTCACATGTGATAAAACCTTGAGCACCTTCTGCATGTAATGTTTTAATCTTTTCCTTTACATCTGGAGCAAGCCAGTCACCTTTGCCATGACCACTTCGATAGGTAATATGCCAGTTATCAATTTGAGCAGCTTTTGAGATGGCCTCTGCTAATTCGGAGAATTGGCGTACATACAGTTCATTACGTTCAGGATTAATTGGCTGACTATGCACGGTATATAAAACATGAGTGTGCGTTCGTTTTTCAGTGGAAATCCATTCATAGGCACGATGAACACGATCTTTATAAACAGCAAGTAATTCTGTATTTAAATGCCAATTTTGACCACTTATAATAGTAACATCATGAGAAGCTAGCAATGCACTTACTTCATCATGAAACGCAGCAGCACCTGAAGACATAATCGGATTTACAGGTAGCGTAATAAAAGTTGAGATACCATCTTCAAGCATCGTGTTAACAACATCTGGAATGTAAGGTTCTGTATGTTTGTAAGCATTATATACTTTTACAGGCTGGGCTAAGCGTTGCTGTAAAGCATGTTCCAGCCCTTTAGCAATACGGCTCGTATTGGCTGCTAACGGATCAACACCACCTAATTTTTTAAATTGCGCTGTAATATTTTCAATCACATGAGGTGGTGGCGTTTTACCATTCATAATATGTGAAAAATAAGGTGTAACATCGTCTAAAGATTTTGGTGCGCCATAAGCGTAATAAATTATACCAATCATTTTTATAAACTCCTTTACTTCAATGGAATAAGTTAATTTTATATGTGCTACAGATGCTTCATAAATTTCAAATTACTATTTCTAACAGAAGCATCTTGTGACCATAGAAAAAATACGTTCATTTACAAGAACTTGAACACAATTTTACTGGGGTAAAGACAGGATTTCCATGCTGCATATAAATTTCAGCATCAATTTCAAAAATGGATTGAAACATTTCTTTACATATTACACAATGGGGTGAATCATCATAATGAATTTTCCCATTTTTTAATACAATTAGACGTTGGCTATTTTGCGCGGCTTGGTTAATATCATGCAACACCATGATAACGGTCATATTGTATTTATGATTTAACTCTTTTACAAGCTCCATCACTTCTAATTGATGAGCAATATCTAGATATGTTGTTGGTTCATCTAATAGCAAAACTTTGGGATGCTGTGCTACAGTCATTGCAATCCAAGCACGTTGGCGTTCTCCTCCAGACATCGAAGGTAGTACCCGATTTTGCATGTGATTCAATCCAGTTACATCAATTGCCCAATCGACAATTTTTATATCCTCTTTTGACAGCGACGTTTTCCCTCCACTATGCGGATGACGCCCAAATTCAACTAACTCACGCACCGTTAAATCTAATTGATGATTATTCATTTGTGGGAGCATCGTTAATGTTTTAGCCACTTCTTTAGACTTCATTTCATGAATATTCCGCTCATCTAAATATACTGCCCCACTATTCGGCTTTAAAAGACGTGAAATTACACGTAATAAAGTTGATTTTCCCGAGCCATTTGGTCCTATTAAACTAACAACTTCTCCTTCATTGATTGTCAAGGAAATATCATCTAACTGGAAGTTGGTGAACTCATGTTGGTAATTGATATGCTCAGTTCGTAGCAATGGAATTCCCCTTTCTATGAATTAAATACAGGAAATATGGCCCTCCGATAAATGCTAGTAAAATGCCAACAGGAAATTCAATAGGATCAAATACAGTTCTCGCAATTGTATCTGCGAAAACAACAAGTAAGCCACCAGCCAATGCTGAAGTAGGTATTAAATACTTATGATCTCCACCGATAATTAATCGTAAAATATGTGGTACTACCAAACCTACAAAACCAATTAAACCAGCAACACTTACTGCAATTCCTGCTAGTAACGTACTTAATACAATTAAAAAGAATCGACTGCGTTCAACATTGTGTCCTAAAAGACTTGCCATTTCATCGCCTAGACGCATTATACGAATATGTTTAATCGCATAAATTGATAATATAATAGCTACAAGGACATAGTAGACAATCATCTCTAATTGCATCCAACCAACACCCGTTAAACCGCCTGACAACCACGGCAATACAGATTGTACACGATCGCTATAAAGAATCATTAATGCATTTGTTCCTGCACCACAAAGTGCATTGATGGCTACCCCAACTAAAATAATTCGCATTGGGGATGTGCCACCTTTTTTCACCGATAATGAATACACAATCATTGCCGCTACAAAAGCACCTAAAAAAGCTGCTATAGGTAAGTAAATAATATAGCCAGGAAATACAACCATAACCGCTACAGCCATCATTCCAGCGCCAGAAGTAATTCCAATAACTCCTGGATCGGCTAATGGATTTTGCATGACTCCTTGTAAAATCGAACCCGCAATAGCCAAGCAAACACCAATAATCATACCCGTTAGTATACGGGGCATTCGGATTTCCCAAACAATTCGTCGTGCCATAGTATCTTCTGAACTCAAAATTCCATTAAACACTTCACTTACTGAAAACGAAACTTGTCCTATCATAAGGCTGCCAATACTCACAATGATTAATAGTATAGGTAACACAATTAGCGCTATTTTTCGTTTTTTAGCAAGTGGGTGTGCATATTTTTCCGCTTCTGCTATCATCGTTATTTCCCCACAATAAAATTATTTAACTGCTTTTTCAGCTGTCTTTAAAAGCCCGCGCATATAGTCAATAGCTTCTACAACTTGTGTACCAGGATTATCAAACAATTCTGCTGGTAAAAAGATAATCTGATTATTCTTTACTGCATCTAAGTTTTTCCACGCTGCATTTTCTTTCAATTGTTTTTCAAAACCTTCTTTTACTGTTGCTGGATTGGCGTGCGTAATTAGCATAATTATTTTTGGGTTACGTTCAACAATTTTCTCAACACTTAATGTTGCGTATGTTGGAAACTTATCTGTCGCTGGTAAATCAGCTGCTATATTTTTACCACCTGCCTTATTTAAAATATCTCCGTATAGTGAATTATCAAGCGCGGCTAAATATGTACCTGGTGCACCGTAAACAATGAGAGCATCTAACGTTGATTTTGTTGAGCCTTTTGCAATTTCCTCATCAATTTGTCCAACTAACTTCTCCGCTTTTGCTGTGTTATTAAATAATGCTCCATATTTTGTAATCGTCTTTTTTATATCATCTACTGAATTCATATTTGAGTACACAATTTTCGTACCTGTAGCTTCTACCGTTTTAGCGAACTGCTGGAAGCTAAGTGGCACAATAAGTATTTCCGCATTCAATGCAGCAATTTGCTCAAATGATGGTTCATGTGGGTTACCTATCTCTTGAATAGCTTTTACTTCTGCCTTCATATCGGATGTAATCGTTGGTCGACCAGTAACGTTTGCACCTAATGCAAGCAAAATATTCATCATTCCTGGATTTAATGTAGCAACTGAACTCGGTATTGCTTCAAATTCATGCTTATTTCCAAGGTCATCTATTAATGTTACCGCCCCCCCTGTTTCAACTTGTTGTTCCATTTCTATTTTATCTGTTGAAGCACCCACATCTGCTGGTTTACTTTCCTCTCCACATGCTGTTAATACTAATGCTAACGCACCTACTAATAGAAATTTAAACTTCTTCATGGTAACTACCAACCCTTTCTTTATTTAAAAAAACCAAATTGAAATTGATAATCATTCTCATACAGTTGTTTATGATTCTATTTGAAATAAAAATAATTGTCAACAAACGTTTTTAATGTTATTTTTTAAAATTTTTTATTGCATAGCCAATTAATGTATGTTTTAATTGATAATGAAAATCAATATCAATTAAAAACGTCATAAAGGGGTCAATATAATAGATGATTACAGTAACTAACCGTTTTTTAGTAAAAAAAGGTTTTGCTCATAAAATGGCACCATTATTTATATCTGATAAAAATTTATTGAACTGGGAAGGGTTTAATAAAGTTGAAGTGAACGTTTGCTCTGAACCAGAAGATCACGATGAAATGAACGTTATGATGTTCTGGGATACAGTCGAGCAATTCAAAGCATGGCGCGAATCAGATGACTTTAAAAATTTACACCGTCGTGAAGAAATTGGTAACAAAGAAAACAATGAGTCTTCCCCAATAATGGGTAACCGGGTTGTTATTTCAGAAATTGCTGCAACTTTAGTAAAGTAGCAGCAATTTCTGTACAAGGATTTCTTAAAAGGATAAAGATGTGCCAGCTCCCTCTTCCATCTGTAAGATTAACATTACACATATCAGTAAAAATACAAGAATAATAACTATACGTTCTTAGACGTTTTTCATCGAGTTTACAGCCTGGCATTTCAAACTCGCATCGTTTAAGAACGTTTTTTAAATTATTTTATAAAACCTCCACAATAATTTATTGTGGATCCCTCTTCTAAGACAACAGTTTTTATGAACTATTTTCAAAATAAATCACCGTATTTCTACTTTTGCAGTTAATATTGGCCAAATTTTATGTTTAGAACGCTTCCCTTAACATTCGCATGTCTTCACTATAAGATTAGCCTAGAAAAGTAAACGCTTGTTTTAGGCAAACAAAAAAAATCGGATGTATAAATGTTTAAAAAATGCAATTCAATTTCTACTTGAATTGCATTTTTTTATTGGATGAGGCGACCCCCTTCGGCAATAGCTCAAGCTGAAAACCTCATAGAAGCACATGATATAGTCACCTCATCCAACTGTTAGAGGAGTTTATGGGATAGTAATAGTATCTTGCTTTAATTATTAATCAATTAAATTGACTAATTCTAGTGATCGTTTTAAAACCTTCGCCATTTGAGCACGTGTTAAATTACTTTCTGGATTTAAATAGCCATTAGACCCTGTCATAATGTCTAGTGCCTGTAATTCCGATACGGCTTGCTTTGAGTAGTCAACTACTTGATTAGCATCTTTGTAGGATAAGGCATTTTTATCAACCGTTACTTTATAGCCTTTATATTCAAGCATGCGTAAAATCATTGCCGCTGCTTGCTGACGTGTAATATTTGCTGTTGGGTTAAATGTTGTGGCATTTACACCTGTTACAATACCTACCTCTGCAAGTGCTTGTACTTCATTTTCAAACCACTGACCTTTAACATCTTTAAACGCGGTTGCTTTAGCAGATTGAATATTTAAAGCTCGAGCGACCATTACTGCAAATTGTGCACGAGTTATATTTTTATTTGGACTAAATGTTGTAGCTGTTGTACCTGTTGAAATTCCAGCAGCGTATAAAGCTAAAATTTCATCTTTGCTGAATATATTATCGATATCTGTAAAAGGATTTTTAATATTATCCGTTTTCTCTGTATTATTAGAGTTTGTTGTTTCTTCCTCTAAAGCTGGCACATCAAACGTAAAGAATAATGTGTACGCCCCATAACCTAAACTACCTGAATCTACAAATATTTTCGTTACGCCATTGCGATCTTGAATTAATGGTAAACGTACAACACGTACTTGATCCATTTTTTCGCCTGTAGAACTTATCACTTCGATTTTTTGTTGCTTACCATTTTCATCAATATAAGCAAGTGTTTCAAAACCATAAGCTTTACCAATTAGTGTCATTTCAATATAACGTTTGCCGTCAAGTGTTACTAATTCAGCTTTCGTGAAGTATGGTGCTAAATAGTTTGTAATAAAATCAGCCATATTACCGTTTGGATCAGCCACCATTTTATACGTAATGGACTGACGAGTATTCTTTTCATTTGTCTTTGTTGTCGTTGCTGATACATTTGTGGAAATCGTCTTATCCGCCGTTATTGCTTCAAAAACAAGATTATCTAGTGTAGCAATTTCAAATGAAAGTGTTGTTGTTTTTGCAGTTGCAATCGGTACTAATGAAGCTACTTTATTCGACCATTTTGCAATTTCTTTACCGTTTTGTTTGACAATAAAATTTTGTAAGTTATTTTCAATATTTAATGAAAGCATAACTTTATATTTGTTATTTTCAAATACTGTTTTTGCTTTTTGTAGGAAGACAGCTATCTCTTTTGTATTGTTTGCAAATTCAAATTTAACTACTCCCTCTTGACTAAAGTTCCCTGTAGTACTTGTATTTGTTCCGCTATTAGTTGAACTACCATTTGTTGAACCACTATTAGTTGAACCACCTGTACTTGGGAATGTTGTACTATCATTAATCTTTGAAAGTGACGCTTCTTCAAATTTTAATAGAATATTATAGTCATGATGATAGTTAAGATCCGCAATATCGACTTTTACCCACGCATTTTGAAGAGTAGCTAAATTCGATACTGTAAATTGCACTACTCGTACATCATTTGTATCGCTAATTGTACTAGGTGTTGCACCATTCACTGTAAATCCAGTAATCCATGAACTATTTTTTAGTGTTAATTGAACTTGATAGGAAGAGCCATTTTTCACTACATATGCTTGATTATCAACATATGTGTTCATAATAGAGCTACCCGTACCTGATTCATTTAAGAACGTAAAGTTCACTGTATACAGCCCATTAGTTCCATTAGTTGATTGTTCATTGTTTTCAGTGTTAGAATTGTTATTGCCACCGGTATTTGAATTATTATTGTTCTCCCCAGAACCTGATTCACTGCCGTTGGTATTTCCTTCCGAACTATTCTCCTCTTGCTTAGCAATCTCACCCGTTAATAGTACTTTTTCAACTGTCGTACTCATTGTGGATGCATTCCCATTTCGCTCAGTTGTTGACGTGAATGCTAAATTTTCTAATGAATCTACTGTAAATTTAATGACATTTTTCGTGTCCCCTGCTGTCCATTCTGCAATCATTTTATTTCCTTGTTTTACAGAAAAGCCCTTCGTTGTACCATTTACAACTAAATTAATTGTTACAGCAATTTTATTGTCTGCTGTTTTTGTAGCATATGCTTGTCCTAAAAGGGATGCGATTATTGTATGAGCAGGTGCACCAGAGCTAACAGGTGTCAGTCCAAACTCAATTACTTGATTGTTCGAGTTGAAATGCTCAGGTAAATATACAATTTGTTCTTTTACCGGTGCAAAATCAAACGTAAACGGTGTTGCTGGATACTTGTCACCTGACATAATCACTGTAGCCTTTAAATCAGCATCTAATTTTACCTTTATAACACGTACTAATGAATTGCCTTCTCCTTCAGAGCTTACGATTTTTACGTCTTCTCCGTTTTCACTGCCTACTTTTAGTGTCGTAAATGCATATGTGTGACCTGTTAGTTTAATATAGGCATATTTTTCTTCACCAATTGTCGCTAAATCAGCATAATTAATATAACTTTTAAAATACGTATCATATGTTTTATTATTTGTTAAAAATGTAAAAGGAACGTTTTTTGTAATAATTTCATCTTTGTTATCTTCTGGTTGTTCTGTTGCTTCATCACATACACGATTAACTTCCGTAACATCAGCAATTTTTAAATACACTATATAGTCATGATCATACGATAGCATTGGAATATAAACATCAACCCATGCCTTTATTGTTTGCTCATATTGATCGACTACGAATGTGTAAATATCGTTACCATTAGTGTCTGTTGTTTTTTCAATAGCTTTTTTTAATTCTCCGCCAGATTCTACTTTAAAATCCTGGTACCACGCTGTATATGCTTGTGGCACAGTAATGTCTACTGTAAATTGACCATCTTTTTGTTGAACAGTAGCTTCTTTTTGAACATAGCTATTCATCATTGAATCTGCTGTTTGCTGTTCGTTGAGCATTTTGATATTTGCCGAATAGTCAACTACGCAGCTAGATCCGGTATTCTCTTCCGCCTTTACTTCCATTCCCAAGCCAGGTAATACTGCACCTAACATCAACACTATCATTGCTACATATTGTAAAAATTTCTTCAATACTCTAACCTCCTGAGTTTTTTAATTATTTCAACCTATCCTAAGCGTTATTACCTCCTTTTGTATAAACAATTTAACTAGTACTACCACAAACCCAAATGATTCCCATTCTCAATTAAAATTAAAAGAAAAACATCTATTAATTACATGGATGTTAGTGAGTAAATCTACCTTTTTAATTGATTATGATTCTCATTCTCACCAATTATAACTCACAAACTATTATTGTCAAGAAAGTTAAAATATGTTTTGTTATTTTATTTTGTGTAAATAATGCTAAATAACATACTGTCATTGAAATATTTACTGTAAATTTAAAAGGATTAAAAATTTACCTTCATTAACTCTAAGAAGCTGCTAATCTGTCTCATATAATTTTCCTAAATGCTTAATGGAATCATATATGTACCAACACTTTCATGCGTTTGAATAATCACTTCTACACCATACACTTCTTTCATCCGTTCTGCTGTTACGGTTTCTATAGGTGCACCTTCGCATAATATTTTACCGTCTTTCATCAAAATAATATGATCGCTATATTTTATTGCTTGATTAATATCATGCAACACCATCACAATTGTTAG
Organism: Lysinibacillus sp. FSL K6-1151; assembly: GCF_038630755.1. Taxonomy (NCBI): domain Bacteria; kingdom Bacillati; phylum Bacillota; class Bacilli; order Caryophanales; family Bacillaceae; genus Lysinibacillus; species Lysinibacillus sp. FSL K6-1151. The sequence goes on along the minus strand of NZ_CP152040.1, from coordinate 1,408,488 downwards.
AGCATGTTCTTTGTTCAATTTCTTCACTAACTCCATTAATTCTATTTGATAAAAAATATCTAAATATGTTGTTGGCTCATCTAAACAAAGAATGGATGATTTTTGAGCAAGTGCCATGGCAATCCAAACACGTTGACGTTCACCACCCGATAATGCATCCAATTTACATGTACGTTTCTGTGTTAAATTTGTTGCTGACAGTGCCCAATTGACTGCCGCCTCATCTTCTTCAACATTTCTTTTCATTAATTGTTGATGGGGTACCCGTCCATAAGCAACTAGTTTTTCAATCGTGATATCTTGCGGCACTGAATTTTGCTGATAAACAATGGCTAGTTTTTTCGCAAATTCCTTGGCCTTGTATGTCATTATATCCTTCTGTTCTAACGTTACTGATCCTTGTTGCGGCATATTATTACGTGAAATAACACTTAATAATGTTGTTTTTCCACAACCATTCGGGCCAATAATCGTCGTGATTTTTCCCTTTTCAATAGTTGTCGTAACCCCATCTAAATGATTTTGCTTCTGATCATAAGATAGTTTAATTTGAGAAACGTTCAATACACTCACCTCTCTTTATTTATCTTTTCGAATTAAGAAGATTAAAAATGGTCCACCGATTATCGCCATGATTGTGGATGCTGGTATTTCCAGTGGCGCAACTAATATTCTACCTAATGTATCGGCAGTTAAAATTAGCAGGGCACCAGCTAATGCCGAGAATGGTATTAACCATTTATGATCTGATCCTACTAACCTTCTTGAAATATGCGGTACTAATAAACCGACAAATGCAATAACACCAGCTGTAGCAGTTGAAATAGCCGCTAGTAATACCGCTATCGCTGCAATAAATAGTCGTGCACGTGTTACATTAAAGCCTAGACTCTTGGCCGTTTTATCTTGTAAAGCCAATAAATTGCACCAAGAGGCTATTAGAAGAGCAGCTAGTAAACCAATCAAACCGTAAAATGAAATTAAACGTACATCACTCCAAGTTCGCATCGATAAATTAGAGCCACCTACACCGCCAACCATCACATTCATATAGCTACATAGCGTAACAAAGGCTTCTGTTAGACCCGTAAACATCGCATTAATCGCAATACCCACTAAAATTATTTTCAAAGGATTTAATCCTGATTTCCAGGACAACATAAATACTAAAAAGCAAGCAAAGGCTCCTCCAAAAAAAGCTAATAATGGCGTAAAGAAAAACATCATTGGAAATAATGTAATGATTAATAATTGTACAAATGATGCTCCCGCTGAGATGCCAATTACACCTGCATCGGCTAATGGATTACGCATAACTGCCTGCAATAATACGCCGGAAATGGATAATGATGCTCCTGCAAATAAAGCAACAATAATCCGTGGAAATCGTAAATCTTTAATGACTGTGTAATTTGAGTTTTCTTCCCCAAAAAGAGCCCTAATAAACTCCATCGTATCCATTTTAATAGAGCCAGTAATGGCTGAATATATAATAACGACTAAAAGTAATAGACTTACAACTAAAAAACTACTTATTTTTTTATTCATCTCAGTCCTCTACATTTCTCATTATGGATACATAATGTTAATTAATTCTTCTAGCGCTTGAGGTACTGCAAGCGTTGCTGTTGTGCCAAATAACGGTTCATCTAAATCATAAACACGTCCATTTTTTACTGCGTCAAAATGCTTCCAAATATCATTCGTAGTAAATTCCTCATTAAACATTTCCACAACTTGTTCAGGCAGACCATGTGCCAGACGAATAATAATATCTGGATTGCTTTGTTGTAAAAATTCCGTATTAGACGGTAAATATTCCGGTTCTTGCCCGCTCATCACATTTTGACCTCCAGCCAATCTCACTAAGTCTCCAATATATGAATTTTCTGTTGCCACCAAATAGCTACCTGGAATGCCTAATAAAATCAGCACCTTTGGTGATTCATTTAATTCTGCCTTCATTGAAATGGCTGTAATCTTTCCTTCTAGCTCCGTCACTAGCTTCGTGGCCTCTTCTGTCCGTTTATATTTTTCTCCAATTTCTAAAATAGCAGCTTTCATACTATCAATACTCTGTAAATTCACATATGAAGCATTAATACCAACTTCATCAAATGTCTTTTTCAAATCTGCCTCCAACGTAGTCACTGAGAAAACCTCTGTTGGATTCAAGGATTTTACAATTTCCATATCAGGTGACATCGGACTACCAACCTCGGGTAAACCCTCATATCGTTTAGGTAAATCATATATCGTCGTAGGAATAGCGACGGCATCTAAATTTAGTGCATCTAAAATATGAGCAACTGCAACTGTCGTTGGAATAATTCGATTTTCATCTTGAACAGTTGTCTTATTTTCATCCTTTTTTTCTTTTACCTTATTTTCATTTTCCTTAATTGAATTAGTACATGCTGAAAGAACGACAAAAATAATACATAGCACCACCATATGTAACTTTCTACTATTTACTTTTGTTTCTTTTATCATGTCCATTCACTCCTTTTAAAAAGCACCCTACTCCTACCTGAGTGAAGTAGATGAGGGTGCTTCCGAAATATTTCAATGGATTTCTTCCTTCATGCGTTTTTTAAAATTAAATAGGATAAATCCACTGACACAGAACAATAAAAGTATACCTATTGGAAAAGCATCACTTGTTTGTGGATTTACTTCTTTTTCTTTAACTGACGAAATATCTGTTTTACCAGTATTATCTGTTTTTTTAGTCGTGTTAGAGTTATTTTGTACTGTTGTAGCTGCTACTGCACTACCATCTTCGTTTTTCAATGATGCCGCATCCCATACAAAATCTACTGTATATTCATGATGATAATTTAAGTCATCAATGTCCACCTTCATCGTAACAGCAGTTTTCGATGTATAAGCAGGTAATGCAAATTGGACGATACGTGTATCCTCTGCCTTATTTTCGCTGACGACTTTATTACCGCCTGTACTTGATTGAAATTTCGTTATCCACGCACTTTTTTTCATCTTCATTTGTACAACTGAAGTACCATTCTGAACAATAATTGTTGCAGGCTTCAAAAAGTAATCATTTGCCATCGAAGCAGATGAAGAATCTGGTTTATTCACTTGGTAATTGATTGTATATTTCCCATCTGCAAGCGCAGCAGAAGCATTTAAATTAGGTGTAACGAAAATTGTTAAAAATGCGACTAACATTACTGAAATTAACCTTTTGATAGTAAAACCCCCTTTCAATTGATAATCATTATCAACACTATGCATATAAAAAGGGATATTAGAAAATATCCCTTTTTATTATTCTGCGTGTTCGACATATTAATTATGATAATGATAATCATTATCACTAATTGAATGATATTATGTATACATTAATTTGTCAATACTAATACAAAATAGATTATTTTTCCTAAACAATTTTAAAAGTTAAGTAAGAATCAAAAAGTCTATGAAGCAATGAAAACAGATTGATAAGAAAAAAATCTCTATTTTTATGAAAAAAGTGGTGTCTCAAAATAAAACTTCCATTGACATATTTTAAAATTGATTATCTCTTGTTTTTTCGGGTCATCTCCTGCTGTAGCTCGATTAAGGAATGTGCTTTTAATTCGTGCAGTGTTACTAGAATTAGATGAATCGAATATGGAGTCTTTTATCAGTTATAAAAAATCAATAATAAAGAAACGGATTTGGAAGTTATGCAATTCCAAATCCGTTAAAAAGTTCATTATGTTTTTATTTCATTGTAGCTGCTTGAATTTCAAAAAAGGCCCAATGTTCTTTTGGTATATCCTTGAAGATTGGTTCTGAATCTAAAGTTGGTATTGGACGATTAAAAATTCGATTTAATACCTTTACTGCTTGGGCACGTGTTAGCTTTTCATCTGGGCTAAATTGTCCATTTCCAGAACCTACCATGATCTCCATCTCACTAATAGCCTCTATTGCCTGGGCAGCCCAATGCGTAGAAGCTACATCATGGTATTTCTTATCACCTATCTTTAGATTGCAATAAGGAGTAGCAGTCGTCTCCTCTGAGCATTGCTTATTAAGCCAACGCATAGCAATAACTGCCATTTGAGCTCTTGTTATTTCATCATTGGGGCCAAAAGAATGATCTTGTCGTCTCTCCATGATTCCTTGTGTACGGATATACTCAATATCATGTTTAGCCCATGAATGAGCTGTATCTCTATAAAAAGTTCCAGTTACTTCTGGTACATTATTATTACTCAAACTTCTTGCCAACATTGCGGCCATTTGTGAACGTGTAACACTTTCATTCGGACGGAAAGTACCATCTTCATAGCCTTGGATGTAAGGGACGGATGTTCTCTCTAGCTCTTTTTGTTCTAAATGTACTAAAGAAAAAGTAGAGAAATGCTGTACATCAAAAATGATACCTGTCTGCCCTTTATTGAATTCTACCAATCTTCCAGACAATAATTCCGATGTACCATTACTATGTTCTACATAAACCCTTATATTTCTTTCTTGCACGGATGTCAGGTTCTTTGGCAGTGGTAGTAGCAATGACACTTGACGATTTTGCAAGTTCGTTTCAATTGTTAATGGTTGGCTGATAACTTTCACTTTCGTGCCTTTTGTTAATCCCAATGCCCTTTCACGCTCTTCAATATCTTCCTGTGAGATTGTACTCTTAATCGGTACAATTCGGAAATAAATATCCTCGTTGAAATCTGACATTGAATTATATGGAATTTCGATTTTAACATTCCTCATATCTATCCCAAAGCTAGATTTTCCTTCTACTAATAGTTTAGCTGCCTCTTTAGCAAGTATCACCTTTGTTTCACTTGCAGATGGTTCCATATTTGGTATGACAATTCGAGATTGTTTTTCTTCCAGCTTCACTAATTTCCGAAGAAACTCTTGTGCATTGGCAATTGAAAACGCTACCGTATCTTGTATCTCACCGTTGATATATAGACGTGTTAACACTGTTTGAAGAAGAACCTCGTTTGGCTTATTCGGATCTACAACATTCACCTTTACTTGATTACTTGGCAGACCTGGTTCAGGTGCTGGACTTGGAGTGGACGATCCTCCATCTCCCGGTACAATGTTTTTTGTCCATACAGCATACAACATCAAATTCACTTTCCCCATTTGAATGGTTTGCCCCTCTTTGTAAGTAACACCTTTTCCATCAGACCTTGTATTCCATCCTATAAATGTATAGCCGACTTTCATTAAATTACCTGTATTGCCTATAACTTTAATTAATTCGTGAGCAATATACTGCTTCGAATCAATTGGCACTTTACCTCCTTCAGCTCCGTTACCGTCATACGTAACTGTATATGTTGGCAGTGCGCCCGTTGTAAAATTCCAGGTAGTATTATCAGTAATACCTTCATACACATTACCCGCTAAATCAGTAAAGGCACCTGCATCAATTTGAATACTGTAAGCTGTATTTTGGGTTAATTCTAATGTAGGATTAATTGTCACGGATTCATTAATGATAGAGACGTTTGCTTGCGTAACTTCAATTGTTTCAACAACTTGATTGTCTGAACTATTACGAATGACAATATTTCTATTCGTTACAGGTAAAACCTTTTCATTAAATGTTAATACGAGATTTTCTGTAAACTGTACATCCATTGCTTGATGTATTGGGAAATAAGCTGTTACTTCTGGAGATTTTTTATCAAATATCACAATTGATCCTGAAGAAACCTCCGTTACTTGTATGCCTTCATGCCCCATTAAATCCCGATAATCAATTGCAAAGCTAATTGGTCCCTCTGTGTCCCCAGATTTCAGTGTATAGCTTGCTTGCCAAGTTTTAGCATCTCCATCACCTTTATCGGTTATGATGGCTGTTTGTCCGAGAATCGTTACATTGGGTGATTGAATATCCTCACTTGTCACAAAATCTATTGTGATAATATCATCTACCTTCGCGACTAATGGATTGGCATTATTAGATGCCATTGTCACCTGCTGAACAGTTGGCTTCCTACTATCAACTATGACATAGCTTCCATCAGTTACATCAGTGACCTCTGTTGCTGGAGTGCCTAGTAAATCTTTGAAATTTATGGTAAAGGGTGTTGTCCCCTCCATATCTCCATTTGTTACCATATATGTTGCTTGCCAGTTTGTTGCAGCTCCATTGACAGTTGCGGCTTTTCCTGCAATCTTAACTGTAGGTGCTTGAATACTTTTATCTGTCTTAATTGTTAATGTAATAGTATCCCCTATCTTGGCCTTTGTCGGATCATGATTATTCGACTTAATCGTCACCTCTACAGCTTGTGGCATCGTTTTATCAATCAAAAATGAAACTGTTGTTGTATTACCTGCGTTATCTGTTGCTACCAAAGTATAATTTCCAGATGTACTTACAATGCTTCCACTTGTAAAGAGAGCACCATTTAATGTCGCTGTTCCTTCACTGAAACTAATTGTTACGTCTGTATTATAAACACCGTTATTTGTCACTCCTGTTATGGTAGGAGGGGTCGTATCTAACACAATTGTATTTGATAATGTATTCGATATATTGCCACCAGTATCCCTTAGTTGCATATAAACGGTTTTACTACCTTCACCAGGTGACAATGTCCAATTTCTTGAAGATAAACGCGGCTCCCAACCGGACCAAGTAGTACCATCATTTGACAAGCGCATTTCTATCGCTTCTCCTTCTAAATCACTTGCAGTCATTGTTAAAGTAACATTAGTAGTATTTGTATAGCCTGCTCCACCATTAATCATAATAGTGCCTGTTGGGGCATGATTTTTAGTAATCTGAATTGTAAATTCCTTATCAAACGTATTACCAGCAGCATCTGTTACTCTTATCGTAATCTTATAACTATTTTTCGTATCATAGGCAAACGGGGCATTTGTCTTTAATACATTTCCATCAATTGTAAAGAAGCTTATATCCCCCGATTGCAGTGAATACGTAAAAGTTTGTGCACTTCCTGAGTCTGTTGCCGTCATTGTTCCAACAGTTGTACCAATGGGCTTCTTTTCTTCTATAGTAGTATTACTGAGTTCAATATTCGTAGGTGGTGTACTATCATAGATTATTTGATATTCCGCAGATGCTTTATTCAATGCGCCACTGCTATTAGCAACTACATTTTCAGGAATTTTAATTTTCACTGCTCCATCCACATTTGGTGATATTTGGGCAGTATATGTGGCACCACTTCCTGTGATAGATAGAATAGTTCCATTTGTAACAGTTATATCTCCAGCCGCTAAACCAGCCACTGGCTCACTGAAAACAATCGTTATAGAAATTGGATTGCTATTTGTTGGGCTAGATATAGTTGTTGGAATGGTCACGGAAGGACGTGCATTAACGACTAGATTCATTGTATAGACAGTGCTATAGTCAATACCGTCACTTACCTTAAATGTAAAAGATGCAGAAGAGCCATTTTCCGTCATATATTTTAATTTACCCACATCTAAGTCAGCTTTACTTATTGTCTCACCATTTGCAATAGCTTCCCCTGCCTCAAATTGCTGATTATTATTGTTATCGAGAAAGAGTTGTCCGCTATTAGGAATTGTAGAGATTTGAATCTGTTTCAAAGTATCTCCAGCATCTGCATCATTAAAAATGAAGGAAGTACTATCAAATGTATACATTTGCCCCTCGTTTACATTTACGATTCCATTACTAGATGTCGGTGGGTTATTGGGAGGATTATTATTTGGTATATCTATCGTAAATTCCGTAAACGTTAAATCCCACAACCCCGCCTGTACAGTATTGATAAATTGCACACTTGCAGTAATGATAAAAGAGTTAATACCCTCAATATTAATAGGTATATCATAAATAGGGTCATGCCTTGCAATTGTCTTAAAAACAACTGGATTCCCTTTTGGATTTCCTGCTTCATCATACCCTTGAATCGTCAGAGACAAGGCATCATTTTCGGCATGTGAATTGATAGTATTAATCTTTAACGTTTTTAAATCAAAGACACCACCTGAAAAACTTTCACCTGCAGAGATTCTAATCGATTTTGGTGTTGAATATTCATCTGCATTAAAATAATAGCCAGCTGGAAATTGTGCATCATTACTATACGTGAATAAATGAATACCATCATTCCCTGCAATGCCAGACACTTCAAATCCGTTCGTTGTATCACTTAGCCAATTTGCTTGTGTTAAATCTTGAACACAAGTTGGATAATTAGACGTTCCACAATTAGCCGCCTCTGCTTTTAAAGGGGCAACAAACAATATGACTGTCAATTGACTATAAACTACTAACATAAAACACAAGGTTATGGCTATTATCTTTTTCCCCATTCTCTACACTACTCCTTTATAATTGTTTCACATCCTTCATTTCATTCATTCTTAACTCCTTGGAGGCCATTCTCCAGCTAAGCAAATGATAAAGTTCAACCCAAGATATGGTTGCATATTATTATGTGGTTGATTCCCACCCACTACATCTATTGCCAATAAACTCATTTGTGTATTTACTTGTGTCGCATAGACAGGGACAGAGCCTCTTCCCTGTTGCTCTGTCCATATTGCTCCAGTTGGGTCATTATTTGAAGTTTGAACATTGTTACAAGCAGCTATATGATGATGACTAGGCATTTGAGTTGTTAATAGCGTAACAGTAGCTTCACCCCCTGATGCTCCAACACTCCTCGGTGTTAATCCAGCTCCTGTTCCTTGATGAAGCGCTGCCCTACCATTTAGATTCGGTAAAGCAAAGGTGGTCCTTCCATCTCCTCCATAATTTGCACCTAAAATGGCAAATAACGCTGTATTGGAAGTAATTGATAAGAGCTGACCATTACATAAAGCCCAATCTTTTGGTGCGAAATTACCGCCAAATATTCTGATTTCTCCAATATAGGCTTCTGACATTTTCCTGCATCTCCTTTTTTCTTAATTTCTTGATGGATAAATTCCAACTAGAGCCATACAATAATTTGCCACACTGTAAGGCTGCATATTTTGATGGGGCAGTGAACTTCCTGATGTTGACAATGCTTGTGTGTTCATATAAGTATTCAGTTGATTATCAGAATAGATATTATTAGTGGATGCCCCCCATACATTACCCGCAGCCGCTTTCACCGTAGCACTGTCCAAGCTACCGTTGACTGCATGTGTATGAGCTGGCATTTCGTTTATAGTTAATACATGTGTCTCTTCTCCCGCCTTTTGTCCTAGTGAGACACCGTTACCTACATGAACGGGAACTCTCCCCCTTAAATCAGGCAATGCAAATGTCGTTCTGCCATCGCCACCATAAGTTGTTCCCAATATGGAATATAGGGCTTGGTTTGTATTAATTGGCAAAACTCGACCATCGCATAATGCCCATCCTCTTGGGACCCTTCCAAAGCTAAATAATCTGATTTCACCTACATATGGCTCACTCATCTTTTCATTCCTCCTAATCAAAATGATGGGTATATACCGTAAAGAGCGATAATAAAACTAATTGTCAGAAACGGCATTACATTGTCATGAGGAGTATTTCCTCCAACACTTGAAACGACTGTTGCATTCATTGTGCTATTTGCTGGTTGTGTTGAATATTGTATATTTTTTGCCCAAACAGCTTTTTCAGGACTCAGTGTTGTACCTTCAAGTGAGAAAGCATTTACTTGATGCGTATGAGCTGGAAGCTGTGAAGTGTTTAAAGTGACAGTTTCCACCCCTCCTATTTGACCTATCACATAGTTCGTACCAGTTGCTTGATTCTGTCCTTGATGGACAACTACTCTACTTTGAAAATTTGGTAACGCGAATGTCGTTTGTCCATTCCCGCCATAAGTTGTACCAATTAAGGAATAAAGTACTTCATTTTCTGCAATGGATATGAGTTGCCCATTGCACAATGCCCAGCCATCTGGAGCATAATTACCTGCAAACATTCGAATTTCTCCAACATATGGATCCATTTAAAACACCTTCCTTTAATGATGTATCTCTTACACTAAATTAATGTAGAAAGGTTAAAATCAGGTTAAAAAAATGGCATTAAATGAAAATAATATATTTTACCTAGAATGAATTTCAATCTTTTCAATTTTAGCTACTCATTAAAATCAATAGAAAGAAATCAAATAAACAATCTCATTTTACTATTGCATATGCTGTAGCAAAGGTAGGTAATCAGAATCCAGAAGATAGACCACATGTAATGAAGTGAAGTATAAATATAAGAAAAACAAAAGGAGACCGTTTAATTAACACGAACGGTCTCCTTCATTGTATGTTGCCTCTTGTCCTACTTATTTATCTAGAGGTTAATTCTACGATTTGCGATACAGCAATTTAATCCATTTACTGCCCATTCAGTTAGCCGTGAACCATTTTCTCAAATATTGAATTCGGACTAATGACAAACATTAGATCCTCTGTAGCATTTGATGCCGTTTATTTAGACTCAATACCGCCAGTGTTTACAGCAACTTTAGGCTCAACCAACATAATATGGCATTCCTTTTCAGCGAAAGGCTTTTGCTCTGCTCCTCCCGGAACAATAAACATCTCTCCCTTAGAAATTTTTACCTGGCCATCACGAAAAGCAATGAACATTTCTCCTTCTAGCACAATAAATACCTTATCGGCACCTTGATGCTCGTGCCATATAAAATCTCCATCAATCTTAATTAGTTTGAATTGAAAGTCGTTTATTTCACCTACAACTTTCGGAGACCAGAGCTCATTTATTTGAGACAAATTTTCTTTTATATTTATAACTTGGTAGGGCATAACCATCTCTCCTTATCATCTATTGACCTTCTTAACACTGTTTGTTTCTCGAATTAAATTCTTCGTTTTATTGTTTTTGCAGGGCATTTGTTATATTTTGCAAAGCGTATTCAATAGCTAATGGACCACCAGTAATAGCGGAAGTATCCATTAAATGAATATTCCCTTTTTTTACGGCGTTCATATTATTCCATACATTACTTTGTTGTAATTCACTCATTAATGTTTCCTTTTTTGTAATGTCACCTATAAGGAAAATATGGTCTGCTTGAATTGTTGAAATTCCTTCGAATGCAGTAAACTGATTATTTTTTCCTTTAAATGTGATATCTGGTGTAAGCCCCAATCCCTTTTCTTTATCAAACGCAAGAATATATACAGGATTTTCTTCACCTAGAACATTAAAAGTTTTTCCATCCCAAGACAACACAAGTGCTACTGACTCTCCTTGAATCGACTTTAATGCTTCACGACCAATTGTAATTTCTTGCATCATTTTATCAATTACTTTTTCCGCTTCGTCTTCCTTTCCAATAATCTCGGCTACTGTACGAAGGCCATATTGCCAGTCATCATAGATGTCCTTAGATTTCAGCGTAATGACTGGCGCAACTTTTTCTAGTGACTCATATAATTTTTCATGATGTTCCGTTGCTAAAATATAATCAGGCTCAGTCGATAAAATTTTTTCAATACTAGGAGACAATTTATCTCCTAATTCTTCAGTTGAATCTAGCTTTCCATTTAAATAAGATAAAGAAGATAGATACTCTTTGTCAGTAGAAGCTGTAGGCGGCTCACCTAATGCAACTAGTATTTCAGGATAAAAATACCATAGGGAAACTATTTTTTCTGGTTTTTTCTCGATAACAATTTCTTTACCCAAAGCATCCTTAATGGTTCTTGGCCAATGAGTTGCATCTGCATTAACCGCAGAGGTAGAAGTGTCTTCTGTAGCTACGCCTTTCTTTTCAACTGATGTTTCATTGCAACCTGCTAGTATGCCTGCTAATAATAGCGTTGAGAATAATAGTCCTTTGATCTTGTGCATCCGAAATTCCTCCAACAAATTATCTTTGATACGCTATTAGTATAGTAAAGGAATTTTCGGATTTGAATGGATGCTTGTTGAAATTAGCATGGATTATTGATGAACTTCTCTCGATATTCAGTAGGAGAAAGACCAAATTGTTTCTTAAACACTCTACTAAAATAAAAGGGATCAGCAATTCCAACAGTTTGCGCAATATATTGTACAGGCGCATCACTTGTAAAAAGCATTTTTTGCGCCATGTTGATACGATATTTTAATAAATATTCTGCTGGTCCCATACCTGCATGTTTTCTAAATACATAAGAAAGTCGATTTCGATTCACGTTATATTGTTCTGCAAGCAAGGGGATTGTAAGGCTTTGATGATAGTATTCATGAATATAAGAAGATACCCGTTCGAATAAAGTATGTGATTCACAGCTATTTTGCCTATTAGCAACACATAATAAGGCTTCATTCAGTACATCGCGAAACAGCATTTCGGTCTGAAACATTGAAATACCTCCGCGCTGATTATATACATGCCAAAGACGCATAAGTAATTCAATAAGACGAGGAGATTGTCCAGTCGATAATTCAAAATGCTGATGAGAAAAACTGGACTCTTGTATTTCTGAGTTACATATTCGGTATAAAACAAGAATATATTCCCAGTTCGCATTATCAAAATTTTTTTGATCTAGTTTCATTTTTGCACCACCATGCACAACTTTTCCTGGTGAAAAGATATAAGGCGTGCCATTAAATTGAAATTGTATTTTCCCTGTAAGTGGAAAAATAAATCCAGGAAAGGAATCTGTATAATCAGCGTACGGCACACCTAAATAACTCGTATATCGATATATTCCTTCTACTTGGAAAGGAATATGTGCTAAATGTTCTGCTAACTGATTCACATCGATTTTCAAATTGCATACCTCGTTTCAAAATTGTTTACTAGTAATGGCTTTTGACAACAAATAGCATGGACCCCTCAACAAGCTACTGCTCAAAGTAAGTTTCAGTGGCATCGAGAACTGATTTTAAGGATTCCATAATCAATCGGCGGGTTGAGTCATCTCAGCCAAATTACTGATCATGTTTAGCCCCTGAAATGCGAAAAGGTGGGCATGATGACTTTCGTCTATCCCCACCTTATCGATAATGATTATCATTGTCAATTTGAAATAGAACCACCCATCTACTAATTGGTGGCTTGCACTACGCATGAAAAACTCGGAAACTGAGCCATGTCTAAAGAATTTTGAAAGGTCCGCTAATTGCCCTTAGTTTTCGCACACCGCTATAGTGGCTTTTTTGTTAAACCTTATTGTAAACTTAATAGCTTTTTATCATTTTATATATTCTTCTTCTCCTTCTTTTGTTTTCTTACTCAAAATTAACTCCTTACAAATCATCTCTATTTCTTGTGAAAAAGATTTTATTTGAAAGGCATCAGAAAAGATTTTATGCTTAGATGAAGCCACAACTTGTTGTAGTTTTTCTTCATAGGTTTGTACAAAATAATCAAGCGTCGGGCTTTTCAATTTCAGGGCATGCGCAATCCCTTGAATGATTTTCATACGGAAATAGTCCTCTTTTGGCATTCTAGGAATATCCCATTCTCCATCAAGATTTTTATAAATACCTCTAAAAGGAACGGCAGAAAAATCAAAGTATCTTCCTTCTTTATTTGGTATAGAAAATGGATCAATTAATAAGGATGCATAACGAATATAGAGCAGATATTCTTGATGTATAGATTCGAGTTTATTAAAATTCTCTATTTCTTGTCCGTCTATACTTGCTGGCTGCAATGGATAATTATCGTCTACCATAAATTTTAATAGATTGAGAGGTTGAATATCGAAGTGTTTCACAATTTCCATCATTTCTTTCCAATAATTTAATAGATGCCGAATTATTGTATAAGTAATAGGACCCTCAGGATAAAGCTTATACACATACTTTGTTATACTATCCTCATCAAATATTGCCTTTAATGAAAAATCATTCATAAATAAGGGTGGATGTACGTATAAAGAAATATTTCTTGTTTCTGCCTCAAGGGGAGAAGCTAATTTTTTTAAATGAATCCCTAAATGATGAAATAATTCAGATAATTTATCTAGTCTATGTGATTTTGAGTAAGTTGAACCTACATAAACTGTTTTCTTCACTCCTGTTGTCAATACTTCATTTGATGGTATTCCATCTATCCATCTAGTATCCCCATAATATGTTGAAAAACTAATGATCTCTGCCTGAGGAGTTAGATTCTTTAGGAAATTTGCTATTAAATGACTAGAACCAAATGTAGGTGACATTAATATATAGCAGCTAGCCTGCTTCAACACTTTCGTATCAATTTGTGCTAATACTGAAAGATAAGAGTCTGTAGTAACACAAAGAACTACGGTATCCCAATTTCCAGATATTTTATGATAACCCTTAAAAAACGCATCAATCGTACATTTTCCCGCAACAGACTGATGTTGTGTATTTTGAATAAATACTTTGAGTGCAAGTTGTTGCTGAACGATCGTATCAAAGAAAATGTTGGAGCGTAAAGATTCTCGACCTGCAATAGCTACTTTACTATTACAATAATTTTTGAAATTCACAGCTAATTGAATTACTGTAGGCCCCGTTCCTAACAGTAATACTTTATTAAAATAAGACATAGTCTTCTCCTCACCTATTAAATTCATTGTACCTTTTGATATAAAACAACATCAAAGACATGTTGAGGATGGATAATTTCTTCTATTATATGCCATTTATTTTTATTTACCTTCTGCATTGGATAATTAAAAAGAGACTTTAACCCATTTCCATAACGCATAGCAATCAGTACATCTTTATTTGTTACATCATATAATTGGTCTAATATGTCATATTTACTGCTTACAGTTGAACTAAATATAATATGACTAATCTGTTCCATAACTGCGAGCTCCCTTACTGTCTTCTTGTCAATCTGAATGGATAAATGACTTCCTAATTTATTTACTACATGTTTCCCCAACTGAATCGCCTCATCATCAATATCAATTCCAAAAACGTCTGCTCCTGTTTGTTCCGCAACCATTAATAATGTTATAGGAAAAGACCCAGATCCTATTAAAAGTACCTTCGATTGACTAGTAACTTGAAAACCTCCGAATTCCTTGCCAATACAGTCTCCTATATTACGAAAGTAATCCGTCATCTCCTTTTCTTCATGACTTAATAATAAAGCCCGGTATTTTTCCATGATTTGGACACAAACAGAAGAGTTCTTTCGTAGATTTTGAACTAATGATACTATTTCAATTGACCGCCCTAAATTATTCCATTGTGTTTCATTGTCATGATTTATAATAAAAGAAGAATACTCATCAATTAACGCACACAACTCTAAATAATCAACTAGTAGATGATCCTTGTTTTGATAAATAAATAACTTAAATTTATTATCAAAGTAATGTAATTTCTTTAAAAACAACTCTATATCCTTCACTTGCCCCACTCCTATATTTGAGGATTAAAGTTCAATATATGCATACACTTTTAATACTATTTCAACACTTCCTTGGTTATGTAAATAATTTAACGTCCTCAATAATTAGTAAAAAATTGAGGGATTCATTGTATCCCCCAAATATAGAAAGCCGCGAAGTTGTAAATAGTAATAGCAATGGAAGGTTTACCCCATCTTAAATCCTTGTAGCAACTAATGGATTGATAGTCGATCAAATGCAAAATCATAACCGTATATATTAGAAGACACTTGTGCTAAAGCTGTTATATTTTTTGTAAGAGGTACGCTTGCATCTTCATATGCATATAAAATCTTAAACATATGGATTTATATCATTGATGAGGAATCTGTCTAATTCTTATGATTCCACATAAAAAAGACCAGAAACTCACTTGTTATATGAGTTCCTGGTCGAGCGTTAAATAGTTAAATGTAAATACATTTCGTGTGAAATACTATAGTAACATTTAATACTAATTTATTGGCTTATAGTTCATAATGTCTGTTTATCAAACCATTTTATCTTTGCCTAAGAATTTCAAATAAATCATACACGTCATACTTTGAACATATTTGTTTTATTTTGTAATTCTTCTGCCATTTTAGAAAGTGTAAAAGTAGATGCTGTAATTTCTTCCATTGAGGCTAGCTGTTCCTCTGTAGCTGCAGAAATATTTTGTGTTCCTTCTGCAGAACTTTGGGCGATTCCATTGATTTGCTTCATCGAATCAGTCATATTATTCATTTCTATAGCCATATGTTCTACCGAAGTAGAAATCCCCTGAACTTGAACAGATACTTGTTTGGTAGCATGTTGAATTTTTTTGAAGGCTTCTCCTGCGGTGTTTACACTATTCATACCTATAACCACTTCATTTGTTGTGAACTGCATTGATTCTACTGCTCTATTCGTTTCCGTTTGAATTCCATCAATTAACACAGAAATTCTCTGTGCGGATAAAGAAGATTCTTCAGCTAATTTTCGAACTTCTTCTGAAACAACAGCAAAACCTTTACCATTTTCCCCTGCTCTTGCCGCTTCAATCGCTGCATTTAATGCTAGTAAGTTAGTCTGTTCAGCAATACTTGTAATAACTTCTACGATTTGTCCAATCTCTGAAGAGCGATCACCTAAACCAAAGATCACATTATTTAGATTATCGATAGAAGTTTGGATTTTGTCCATTTGTTGAACAGCGTTTTTAATGATTTCATTCCCATCCACTGATATTTGTTCTGCGTGGATAGCTGCCTCTGATACGCTAGTTGAATTACTTTCAATTGTTTGGACATCTTGTACCATTTGTGTAACAATATCTTCTGTTTCTATTATCGTTCTAACTTGATGCTCTGATCCGCTTGCAATATCTAACGTAACAGTCGCAATATGCTCGCTAGCTGAATTTGTTTGTTCTGTACTTGCTGTGAGTTCTGTAGAAAACGCTACCATATGTTCAGACGATTGCTTTACCTGACCAATTAAATCTCGTAATTGAGCAATCATACGATTAAGTGAGGAAGATAATATCCCAAATTCATCCTTAGAATCATAATCTACACTAAAATTCAATTCCCCCGCTTCTGCTCGTTGAACAGCAGTTTTTATTTTTTCTATTGGAGCAGTTATATATTTTCGAACACCAATAAACCCAATTACAACATACAGTATGCTTAATACCACTGAAACGATCATTGTATTTCTAGTATTTTTATCTACTTGGTCTACACTATCTTTATATAAAGAGCTTGCATAATCTCTATTCAGTTCTGTTAACTTTAAACCTTTTGATAAAATGCTATTATACTCAGGCTCACCTATAGAATAATAGAGGTTTAACGCTTCCTCATTCTTATTAGCAAGACTCAGTTGGAATACTTGCTCCATAGTCTCTTTAAAAATTGGATATTGTTCCACCAGTTCACTTATAATTTCTGCTTCATCTGACTTCAAGTTGGTGTCATTAAGTAATTGAAGATTCATTTCATTATCTTCAAAAGCTTTGTTCACCTCATTATTGATTAATTCAATCGTTTTTTCATCAGTATAAAGGAAGGATCTATACATATCTGTTAAAATAATACGATTATTTAGCCTGTAATCAGTCAATATAATCCCTGGTTCTAAGCGGTCCTTAAATATATCCTCTATATTATTTTTTAAAGATTTCATCGTGTTATACCCAACCACTTGAATAATACCAACTGTAGATATGGATATTAACATTAAGATTAATAATTTTTTCATTGTGGAAAGATTGCGTAACATCATAATTATCCCCTCTGATTTGAAAATGTAGTAAACGAAAATTTGTTTGTTTTACTGGTTATTCATTTAATAACAATAGGTAATAAGTTTGTCTTACTTTATCATTGGTTCGTGTCTCTATTATCCAAACTATTTTATATAGCACGGTAGCATTCTAACCTCTGATGTATAGTCTGCTCTGTCTAACTTTTTATCATCTATGAGTCTAGTATCCTTTCCTTCAGTAATTTTCAAGAAAACATCAAACCCAACAAAAGTATGTATTTTAAAATCAATGATAATAGATTTATATCAATAATATTTTTCATCATGTATAACTTAGTTTTATATTCTCCTTCTATCATTTTTAAATTCAATATTCCAAATAATCCAATAATTTTTATCCCAGTATCCTTTTCTCAAGATCAATTAAATTCCCCCACTCTATACTTGACTTAATAATGTTTTTAAAAGTAGTTGGTCTGGCTGTTGTTCTTTAGTAAAATAAATTTTTTGAAGTCTTTTACCTAGTCTGAAAAAATCCTCCCTTTCAGGTATAGAATTCCACACAAAAATATCTTCTTTATCTTTAGCAATATTTAAGTATAGGCGATCAGTGATTATCAATTCGGCTTCTTCATCTTTTGTGCAATAATCAACATGCGAAAAAACGCGTTTGACCTTATCAAATAAATAAGGAACATCATTTATCACAGAGTATATTTTTACCTTTATTGTGCTTCTTTTAAGTACGTCGATTGATTGTTTTAGTAATCGATGATATCTACCAATTAAAAGCTCCCTACGTTCAAAAATCTTATAGAATGCTTCATTCTCTAAGAGATAATCATAAAATTGATTCATAATTTCAATTTGTATAGTGGCATGACTATCAAATCTCTTTTTATAAAGATCCTCTTTAAATAGAAATGCAGGACCAGAAAAATTCACCGTATAATAATGAAGGTTAAGTAAGTTTACAAACAATACGCCATATTCCTCTATATCTAAAGTAATAGAAAAAAACTCCCTGAATTTCTCCATCCAATACAAAGTAGCTTGCACAAATAATTCTTGATTATGGTATTGAGCAAAATTCATCATTAAACTTATTGTACTTTCATTTTTCTCATAACGATGTTGAGATTCTAGAAATGAAAATGAAAACTTTATCTCTTTTTCTATTGCTTCATCATTAAGGGCTGTGAATTTTTTAAATAAAGAACTAAATGTTTGTGAAAACTTTTCATATTGATAATGATGTTCTGTGTATCTTGTATATGCTGCGTCTTCTTCTATTACAAAACCCATTTTAGCTCTTATTAAACAAATAGCCAGCAAATATAAAACAGATATTGGAAGTTCTCGATTATACCCCTTAATTACTTCTAATATTTCTTCTCTAGATATTCCTGTGAAAGGCCAAATTTCTCCCCAACATGAATTCCAATAGAACAAATAATAGAAATAGCGGAATTGTTTTTCAGATCCTTCAAGTGTAATGAAATCCTGAGAAGTATATTTTAATTGAAATTCTTTTAATAAAGGTTTAATCTTATTAATTTGGCGATATATAGAAGCTTGACTTGTAAAATTCTCTATAATAAACATATTAAAATCGACTAATTTATTGTAGAAAATATCATTAAAGATTTTATATGCTAAAGAATTTTGTAAGTAATACCTTTCTATTGCTTTAATCGAAAAATAATCTTTACAATCTAATTTAAATTGCTTATGTTTAATTTCTTTTAAAAAAGTAGCTTCATCAAATTTTTGTAAATCACCTGAGAGTTCTGTTACTAT
The DNA here is from genome assembly GCF_038630755.1 of Lysinibacillus sp. FSL K6-1151. Lineage (NCBI taxonomy): Bacteria > Bacillati > Bacillota > Bacilli > Caryophanales > Bacillaceae > Lysinibacillus > Lysinibacillus sp. FSL K6-1151. The sequence goes on along the minus strand of NZ_CP152040.1, from coordinate 1,389,132 downwards.
TTTTAAGATGGTTCTTTCAGATAAATCCATTTTTTTAGCCAACTCCTGACTAGAAAAAAAACGTTTTTCATTATGGATATGATCTAATAATTGCACCTTTTGTAAAGTGAAACGATCTAAAAAATTGTACATACTCTCACCTCTATTTCTTACTAATTTGTCTATCAATACGCCGAAAATACGCATATATAGAACTGGTAACTACATTATGGTTTATTGCACTTTTTTTAAAACCTATCGAGCAAAGAATCCCTATTAAATTCATTTGAAATAATCAAAAATACCTATGTTAGGTACCTCTTTATCTCTAATTAACAAATACCATAACATCTATTCACATGTCTTCAAAATCAACATTTGTTTCAAATGAAGCATAATTTGATAATTAGATATAAGAAAAAAGAAGTATTTGTAATATAAGAAATTTCGTTATGGCAATTAACGATTTTGGTGTCAAAGGCTTTATGTAGATACAAATCAGTTAAAAGAAAATGAGCTAGCTGCTTAAAAGGGAGTATTCCCCAATAAAACAAAATTATCCGAATATAAATAATATTCGGATTTCTTTTATTATAGTAATGTACGTTTTTTATTATAATTTACATATAAATTAGATATAGCTAAATTATAAGGAATCCACCTGTTTTTAACTGCTTTATCTATTGCTTGAATACGAGTCTTCACTGATAATTTATTATAAATTTTATTAATATTTATATTGATCGATTTTTCCGAGATATTGAGTGTTTGACTAATCTCTTGTATATTTTTACCTTCTGCAAGCATGAGCAAAATGACATATTCACGCTTTGTAAAAAGATGAGATATGATTTCCTTCGAATCAAAAAGTTTTAAATAACTTTTTATAAAAATGGTCATTGTCGAACTATTAAAGTAGTATTCACCTTTGGAAATTAAATCTATTGCCTTTCTTAATTCTTTTGATTTTATATTATATAAAACATAACCTGAGACGCCAGCTAACAAAGCCTCATGAATTTCGTCCTCTAAAATAATTGAAGTAAGAATAACAACATATGTATTAGGATATTCGGATCGAATCCGTTTTACATGTTTTAGGTTATTTTTACTTAGATCATTAATGACAATAATATCTGGCTTGTAATGTTTCATTAAATCATAAAGATTTTTAGATAAGTCAATGTCTGAATAAATATTGTAATCACTTTCCAGTATTTTCACTAAACCCATTTTCAAATAAAGATTGTTTTCTAAAATGATCATATTCTTCTTAAGCAAATTGAAAAAGTCCCCCTTTTCATTTAAATCATAAAAATATTCATTAAATTTTATAATCTATGTAATTTTTTTATAATTTATAAACCTTTTCTCAGTTTCGCACTGTTAAAAAAGGCTTTAATTTAGTTAAATCTTAGCAGTTATATAAAATAAATCAAAATCTACTTTTGATAGTTTTTTAACTTGCTTTGATAATTAGTAGCATCATTGTTAGATTAATTATTTATGCAATGCCTCATTTTAACTTCCATGAAGAGAGTGAAATTTTGAGCTAGAGCTATAACGGGGTTCATGTGTGTTAATAATAAAAAGAAGTCTATTTAGATTAGATGACAACAAACATGGGGAGTATTGTTAGGAGGGGGTTTAAGATAAAATGAACAAAGTTTTACAACCAATACATGTATATTGTTTGTTATTCTTATCAGTTAGTTTTTTAGCACATTTCGTTTTAATTCCCACAATTTTCACAGTGGTCGAACGTGAAGCATGGATAAGTGCATTAGCTAGTGTAATCCCAATATTCTTTTTTGCCTTGTTTATTTCTAGAATTACAACAAATAATACTTCATTTCTTGAATTAACATCTGTCCAGACTAGCAGACCACTCTATTTATTCATCATTACTTCATATATAGTTTATTTTATTTCATCCACTTTCGTCTCACTCAAATTTACAATTATTTGGGCAGATGAAAGTTTTAACTCTGATTATCCATATTTTATAACAGTTATTTTATTTATATTATTATGCTTTTATGGTTCCTTAAAAGGGATCAAAACCATAGCTATCCAGTCCATAATTATTTGTTCACTCTACATTTTTTTGTTTGTACTCCTCAACTTAGGGAACTCAATGAACAATGAATATGAACTATTATTACCAGTATATACAAGTAATACTCCGTCCATTTTATGGGGAATATTATACATGTGTATTGGTATTTTAGAAATGGGTTTTATTTTAATTGTTTTAAATGGTTATGTAAAAGAGAGAATGAAAAGAAAAGGAATACTTGTTTTTTCTATTATATTTGCCCTATTGGTTTTTATTTCCATTGCGACTGCTATATCTGAATTCGGCATCTATATAACCCAGAAAATGCTCTTTCCTCTAAACGAACAATGGAGGGTTTTATCATTTGGTAAGTACTTTACAAGATTGGATTCTTTATCTGTTCTCCAAATATTATCAGTGGCTTTTATTCGCATATGTTTATTTATGTATATTGTATCTTCCTTTTTTAAAAACCGAAAATTAATATTATTTATTTGTTATCTATGTTTAACAATAGGATTATTAATTCCTTGGTCTGTTTCTGATTTTTTATCATTTATAAAAAGCACTTATCTCCTTTCTATTTTTGTATTTTTATTCTTATTTATGACTGTTTTCTACGTATTAGAAAAAAAGCAAAAGGGAGTTCATAATCTTGACTGAAAATAGGGATTTTTTTTATAAAGAATTAAGTCACCAATCAGATATAACGGTAAGTAGTAAATTCTATATGTTTAATAACGAAAAACATGAAGTTATATTTATCTATTGCCATAGTTTAATTGATAGTGTACTTTTTTTGAATTCATTATTACCAAATATTAGATTTTTGGCTGAACAAGGCCATTTACACGATGTCGAAATTATAAATCGCTATTTAGAAGTACAGGAGAGAAAAGAGTTCAGAACGAAGACAGATGAAATAAATAGCAAAATTTTCTCAGGTTTTTTATATTTTTTTCATGTTCCATCAAACAGCTTATATTCAACCAATTTAGCTAAACTACCTGAACGATCCATTGAAGAATCAAATATGGAAGTCTCATTAAGAGGACCCAGAGACGGGTTTATTGAAAATATAGATACCAATTTTTCTTTAATAAGAATGAGATTAAAAAGTAAAAATTTATCAAGTGACCAGTTTACAATTGGTGATATAAGTAAAACAAAAGTTTTATTGCTCTACATTGAGAACAATATTGATCAGACCACTTTAAAGAATGTACAAAACAAACTAAATAAAATAAAAGTAGATAATATTGCAAGTAGTTATCATATTGAAGAATTACTTTATGATAAGTTGACCCTCTTCCCTCTCCTTGATTATTCAGGAAGACCCGATTTTGTAGTAAGTTCTCTCAATAAGGGCCGTTTTGTCATATTGGTAGATGGAAGTCCAAGCTGTTTAATTGGACCCGCAAATTTACTACTTATTTTGAAAGCCCCGGAAGATGATCAAACTAATTTTTTATTTGTGAGTTTTTCACGAATTTTAAGGATTACCTCTTTATTAACAAGTATATTTTTACCTGGGTTTTGGATTGCATTAACTGTCCATCAACTTAACCAGTTACCCTTTCCCTTACTAGTTTCAATATCTGCATCTAAAATTGGACTACCCGTCTCTTCTTCGTTCGAAATTCTTATTATGCTCGTTTTTTTTGACCTCTTTCGAGAAGCGGGCATACGTTTACCTAAAGCTGTAGGTCAAACTGTTGCAGTTTTAGGAGGCTTAATAGTTGGTGATGCTGCCATAAGAGCAGGATTTACATCACCATCAACATTAGTAATTGGAGCACTTACTGTTATATCTAGCTATACATTAATTAATCAAAATATACTAGGAAATGTATTTTTAATAAGAGTTGCTACATTAGTAATTGCCTCCTTTTTTGGAATGTATGGCTTTGTTTTAAGCGTCTTATTTTTCTTAACATATATCTCATCATTAGAAAGTTTCGGGCATCCTTACCTTTCTACATTTTACAAAGTAAGTATACCCAATCTTATTAAAGGTTTTTTAAAAATGCCATTTAGAATTAAAATAAAAGACTGACTGCTTTTTCAGCAGAAGGGAGATTATAATTGTCCCATTACTATACTTGCATATTCAAAATAACATTCATTTTTCCTTTATTATTTATGCTAGGCGGTTGTTTAGGCACGAAGGAAATACAAAGTGAAGTTTATATTACCGCTCTTGGTATAGATTATTCTAATGATGTGTATCATTTATATTTTCAAGCTTTCGGATTTACGAATGTTGCGGGCTCAGATCCTGGCATTTCATCTGAGCCTGCTCCAATTGTTGTTGGACATGGAGAAGGTGAAACAATACAGGGAGCAATCGATGATATAGAAAAGAATTCGGTTAACCCTTTGTATTATGGACATATACAAACTTTCTTTATTTCCAAAAATATATTGGATGGACATTTAGATGAATTTTTTGATTTTTTTAGTAGGGATTACTATTTACGTTACAATACTTTAGCCTATGGATTTGAAGATGATGATATTAAAGAGATAATGAATGTACATGGTCTCTTTTATAAACCACCTATCTTAACATTTCCTTATGATCCAAATGAACAATTATTCTTTAATTCGTTCATCTCCACCAGTACTGTACAAGACATGATTAAAAGATATTATGAACCAGTTGGATCAATAATGGTTCCTTCCATACAGATTAGTGAAGATTATTGGATGGAGGATAATACATCTAAAGATATATTAAAAATAAGTGGTGCCTATTTTCTTTCACATCAAAAATTCAATGGCTGGATAAAGGAAGAAGAACTATCAGGGTTAGATTGGTTTAATAAGGATTTTAAAAACATGAAATTATCAATAAAGGATAAGTCTGTTTCGATGTTTATTGATACTATAGATTATCATATAGAAATTGTGGATAATTCGATTCCTAAATATATACTTAATTTAGAAATAAAAGCTTCTATCAGAGAAAATCCAAAAAATATTGGCAAAGAAACAATTGAAAATGATATTAAAAATATTATTTTATCACAGTTTCAAAGTACATTTAATAAAGGGCTGGAAATAAACTCTGATGTCTTCAATTTCTCAGAAAAAGCTTATCGTTTTAAGCCCCAATCATGGACTGTAGATGAATTAAACACCATTACTGAAAATTCAATTAAAAAATTTAATATAAATGTTTTCATAAAGGATGAAGGAGCTAAAAAATAAGAAAATTACCTTCACCTTTTTGAGCACATGATATTATCCCCTTTCATTAGAACGTAAAAAAACTACAATACGTTGAGACTTAAAGGGGATTTTTGTATGCCCAAAAAATCGTATCTATTCGTATGAATTTAAAGGAAGTATGTAGGTGGTGAAAATAAAATATCTGTTTATTCCCCTCACTCTCCCGATGTTATCGAAGCGAATATTCAACTTAGTCACCCGCTATGAACAAAATGTTCAAAATGAACTTTTTACTCCTATTAATTTTATGTCACATAACTTTCTTTATATTGACCCTCCGCATTGAACATTCTATTATAATCCCTGTTAATGATTATCATTTTCATTTACATTACCAGAGAGGAATGATTAGACTAATGCAAGGATTTACTAAGTTAGGGAAATTGAGTGGTATAACGCTATTGCTCCTATTAACAGTCATGATGGTTTTAACTGGATGCAATGCTACTCAAAAAAATACAGAAACAGAGAAAAAGGAACAAACTTCTACGGAAGCAAAAGAATCTAATAGTAGAACAATTAAACACGAGATGGGAGAAACTATTATTACTAACACTCCTCAAAAGATAGTTACTCTAGAGCTATCTTTTGTTGATTCTTTAAATACTTTAGGAATCCAGCCTACAGGAATTGCGGATGATAATAAAAAGGATATGATTGCCAAGCTTGTTGGTCGTGACATAGATTATACATCTGTAGGGACTCGTGAACAGCCTAACTTAGAGGTTATTAGCTCTTTACAGCCAGATTTAATCATTGCAGATGCTGAACGACACAGTGCTATTTACAAAGATTTGCAGCAAATAGCTCCTACAATTGTCTTAAAAAGTCGTGAATCGACATACCAGGATAATTTGGACTCTTTTAAAACAATTGCAGAAACATTAGATCAAAAGGAAGCTGCTGAAAAGAGATTAAATGAACATAAACAAATTATAAACGAAATTAATTCAAAGCTAAGCCATGATTCGAATCTAACTGTTTTACCTGCGGTTGTACGAGATACATCATTTCAAGCACATACTACTTCTTCTTATGATGGAGAATTGCTTGAACAATTAGGTCTGAAGGTGGCCATTCAGAACGAACAACCTTATGTTGAAATGAGTCTGGAACAACTTGTAGAAATCAATCCAGATGTACTACTTTTAGCTAATAATGAAGGCAAACTGCTTACTGATGAATGGAAGGAAAATCCACTTTGGAAAGACTTAAAAGCAGTAAAAAATGAACAGATTTATAGTGTTGATAGAGATTTATGGACAAGATTCCGAGGCATTATTTCAGCAGAAGCAATTGCTAAAGACACATTAACAAAGCTGAATGAAAAATAAAATAAATAAAAGAGGAGTAAGTAAGCTATTCTACTTACTTCTCTTTCTAGTAAGTCTTATCTTTTGTAAGAAAGTGTGTTGTAGTTAATGGAATCTATAGTTAAAGGTAAAGTAAAAATATATAGTACAGCAATTACTGCAATCGTTTTATTAATTTTAGGAATTATCATTAGTGTCTCTGTAGGGGTAGCAGATGTCGATCTATTAATGGTTTTGAAGTCCTTCTTCGAAACCAATCCATCAAAAGATCAATTAATTATTCAGACCCTTCGATTGCCCCGAGCTATCATCGGAGCATTAGTTGGTGCTAATTTAGCCGTAGCAGGTGCTCTTATGCAGGCGATTACTCGAAATTCATTAGCTTCCCCACAAGTATTTGGTGTGAATGCAGGTGCTTCATTGTTTATTGTCACTGCTTTCGCCCTCTTTCCTTCTCTCTCTTCCCCATCGCTTGTTTTCTCTGCTTTTATCGGGGCAGCAATAGGAGGAATAACAGTCTATTCCTTTGCTTCCGGAGGGGGAATGACTCATGTAAAACTGGCGTTAGCTGGAATGGCCGTACATTTTCTTTTGTCCTCTTTAACTCAAGGAATCATTATTTTTAGTGAGCAGGCAAAGGATGTTCTGTATTGGCTAGTGGGGTCAATTAATGGAAAATCATGGACACATGTTATGATCATTCTTCCATGGTCTATTTCTGGGCTATTCATTGCCTTATTACTTTCTCGATCTATTTCTATACTTGTCCTAGGAGAAAGCACTGCCCAAGGTCTCGGACAACAAGTAAATCGCATCCGTATTCTAGCAGGCATACTGGTCATTATTTTGGCTGGCTCTTCTGTAGCTGTCGCAGGTCCAATAGGCTTTGTAGGATTAATTGTTCCTCATATTGTTAGGAGAGTGCTAGGAGGAGATTATCAAAGAATCATTCCATTCTCTGCACTTTTTGGGGCTATACTTTTAGTTTACGCAGATATTCTCGCTCGATTTATCGCTTACCCTTTTGAATCGCCAGTTGGAATTGTTACAGCAATCATTGGGGCACCATTCTTCCTTTATTTAGCAAGGAAAGGAAGGCATATTAAACAATGAATAATAGACAACAGTTTAGGCAAAAACAATATTTTCATCCTAAGCTTATTCTCCCTGTGCTTTTAATCATCATCTTCATTTTATCAATAGTAAGTCTAGGTTTAGGAGCTATTTACATTACACCATCAGAAATCATTCACAATTTAATTGGGGAAGGAACACAAAGTCAAAGATTTATACTAAACAATTATCGTATTCCCCGTATTATAATCGCTATCATCGTAGGAGCTGGACTAGCAACAGCTGGAGCAATTTTGCAAGGAATTCTCCGTAATCCATTAGCCTCTCCAGATGTAATCGGCGTTACGAAAGGGGCTGGTTTAGCAGCCGTTATCATCATTGTTCTATTCCCAACGTCACCTATTATTTTTCTTCCCCTTTCAGCTTTTATTGGAGCAGCTATCATTGCTGCCATTCTAATGCTGTTTGTTTATAAAAAAGGTGCTCAGCCAAATACGTTGGCTTTAGTGGGAATAGCTTTAGGAGCAATATGTCAAGCAGGGATAGAATATTTAATGATTAAGTTTCCAGATGATGTAAGCATGACTCTTCTATGGTTGACTGGAAGTCTTTGGGCAAGAGGATGGGACCAAGTGTATCTTTTGCTGCCATGCCTCATTCTTATCCCAATACTATTTGGATTAACTGCTAAATTAGATATTTTGAGCCTTGGTGATGATATAGCTACAGGTCTTGGAGAACGCTCAAAATTTTTGCGATATATTTTACTAAGCGTTTCCGTTATTTTAATTGGCGTATGTGTTGCCACAGTAGGTTCTATCGGATTTATTGGTTTAATCGCTCCTCATATTGCCAGAAGAATTGTAGGATCTAAATTTAATGTTTTACTTCCTGCTTCTGCGCTCTTCGGTGCTATCCTTCTCTTAGTCGCTGATAGCCTAGGTAGAGGTCTATTTCCTCCAATAGAAATACCTGCTGGTATCATTACAGCAGTGATTGGTGCACCATATTTTTTATATTTATTACGTGCTGAACGAAAAAAAGCATAAGAAAGGTGAACATTTATGACAACATTATCAGCCGAGCATCTTTCACTGTCCTATGGATCAACTCAAATCCTTGATGATATAAATTTGGTCATTCCTGAAGGTAAGATTAGTGTTATTATTGGGTCGAATGGTTGCGGCAAATCAACTATTTTGCGCTCCTTAGCTAGATTATTAACACCTCAAGAAGGAATAGTCTATTTAGATGGAAAAGCCATTCATCAGCAATCTTCTAAAGAAATTGCAAAGAAATTGGCTATTTTACCTCAAGGTCCAGAAGCTCCGGAAGATATAACTGTTAAAGATCTTTGTTATTATGGTAGACATCCACATAAAGGTTTATTGTCTAGACAAACGCTGGAAGATGATGCGATTGTAAACCGCGCGTTAATGGCCACCAAAATGACCGATTTTGTGGATCGTACATTGGATGAGCTATCTGGAGGGCAAAGGCAAAGGGCTTGGATTTCAATGGCTTTAGCACAAGACACAGATCTTTTATTATTAGATGAACCAACAACCTATTTAGATTTGGCTCATCAAATTGAGATACTAGAATTGTTACGCAATTTAAACGTAACTCATGGTCGAACAATTGTTATGGTTTTACATGATTTAAATCAGGCAGCACAATATGCTGACCACCTTATTAGCATTGTTAAAGGAAAAATTTTTCAAGAGGGGCCGCCTGAAAAAGTATTTACCAAAAGCATGATTAGAGAAGCATTTGGACTTGATTGCTGTATTATTGAAAATCCTGTTGATCAAACACCACTGTGTATTCCTATCGGCTTATCATTAAGCTAGTACTAAGTACAAGGGACCGCTACTTTTAAGATGTAGCGGCCCCTTTATTTACGAATCCATATGAATACCCATTAATTGTTCATACATCCTACTTTGATTTTCTAGAAAAATAATCGTTTCTCTTCTATTTTTATAAAAATCATTCCACATATACATTTGAAGCGTTTTCTTCCATTTCTCAGTCTTCACCATTTTTTCGATTGTTGCATCCCAAAATTCAATTTCAGCATTTGACATGTTCGGAGGCCCCATCACTCCACGCCAATGTTCAAAAACTAAATCAATTCCTTGCTCAGCCCATGTCGGAACCTCTGGTAACTCCTTTAATCTTTTTTCAGAAGAAATCACTAGTAATTTTATTTGATTTGATTCAGCATATTTTTTCGCCTCTGATAAAGACATCGTGGCAACATCGATTTGTTTTTTTAATAATGCCTCCACCACTTGTTCACTATTTTCATAAACATAAAAGTCGAGCTGTTCCGTTTTCAGCCCAACCTGTTGACTAGCTAATACAAAGGAAAGTTGATCATCATTTCCAAGCCTTGGGGAAACACCGATTTTATAAGCATGCGGATCTTTCTTGAGATCGTCCATTAACTGTTTAGCACTGGATATTTTCGAACCTTTTGAAACAATGGTAACTTCCCATTCAGTCGCTAAGGTGGCAATTGGTGTAAAGTCTTTATACGTTAATTTACTTTGACCCAATAAATAATTAGTGATAAGTAGACTTGAATTAATGGCTATTACTGAATCTGTTTGATCCTTTGTATATTTCCAGCCTAATTCCCCGCCAACACCGACTTTATTAATAACAGAAATATTCTGATTCATCAAATTTTCACTTATCAATATATCTTGCATAGCCCTAGCTGTTACATCCCATCCCCCACCAATTGAGCTAGGTGCAATAATCGTTACCTCTTTTGTGATTGGTTCCTCGATTTTAAATTCATTTGTAGAGCAAGTAAAGAGAATTATCATGAACAGTAGGAATAACATGAGTTGTTTCTTCTTCATTCGTTAGACCTTTATCATAAATTTACAGTGTTTTGTCATATTAGGTAATACTTCCTTTCAGGTCTTCCGACAATTCCATAATCATGTTTAGCTGTACAGACGTTGATTGAAACCAAATACTCTAGGTATCTTCTTGCCGTTGTTCTAGATGCCCCCATCTTTTCCCCCATTTCCTCAATTGAAACGCCACCTTTAAGCTCAAACATTATTTCTTTGACTTTTTGCAAGGTTAAACGATCCACCCCTGAAGGAAGGTCCTTTTGATTCATCACAGTTTGGACAGAAGTGCCAAAGAAACTATCAATAATTGACTGATCGATTTCATCCCTACTATTAAAGAGCTCTTTTTTCCTTTTATATTCCTCGATGATTTCAATAAACTTTTCCATTGTTACCGGCTTTAAAAGATAGTGGAAAACGCCAAAACGCATAGCCTTTTCTAGCATAGCTTTTTCAGTTGCTGCCGTAACCATAATAATATCTACATTTGGATAGTCTCCCCTTATTTTCTGAAGTAAATCAGTTCCAAGCTCATCGGGCATATAAATATCTAATAGAAGTAAATCAACTTCTTCTTGCTCAAGCAGGTTCAATGTTTCTTTAGCATTTAACGCCTTCCCAACCAAGCTTACATCAGATACTCTCTTCAAAAATCCCTCTTGTATTTGTGCAATTCGAAAGTCATCCTCTGCAATCACAACTTTTATCACTTTACTTCTCTCCTCATATGAAAGCCCTTTTTGGCAGGTATACTGTAAAAATGGCTCCTCCACTCTTATCATTATGCACTTCAATTGTGCCCCTTAATGACTCCACAATTCGTTTAACATTGAATAAGCCATACCCCCTATTCTCCCCTTTAGAAGAATAGCCCAAAGTGAATATGGTATCTATTTGTTCCTCAGACAGCCCTTTTCCGTTGTCTGTTACTTCTATTATGATGTCATTACCAAAGCCAGTAATTGAAAACAATACCTTCTTACTTTGTTGATTAGCGACCGCATCAAAGGCATTATCAATGAGATTTCCGATAATTGTAATAATATCTGTTACCTCAATATTGCTTGGCAAAGGATCGACATGACTATCAGGATCAATTTCTAATGTTATTTTCTTTTCAGAAGCTTTCCCTAGTTTCCCTAACAAAATTGCTTGCACATTAGCATCATGAATTTGATTAAATAATATTTGATTTCTATGTTGATAGGTGATTGACTCCTTTTGAATAAAATCAAAAGCATCCTTATATCGTTCTAATTGGAGCAAACCAGATATTAAATATAATTTATTGGTGTATTCGTGGGTTTGCGCTCGTAAGCCTTCTGAATAAGCCCTAACCTCTGATATAGTATTGATTAAATTCTTTAATTCAGTCTTATCACGGAAACTAGATACAGCCCCCATAATTTGATTGTTTTTTATAATAGGAATAACGTTAAAGATAAAAACGATATCATTCAAGAGAATCTCAACATTGTGCATCATTTTTCCTGTTTGCAAAACCTCTTCAATTTTTGAATTCTTTAGAACGTCATTGATATGCTGACCAATTAATCTTTCTTCATTAAGATTCATCATTTTCTTAGCCGAATGATTGATTAATGTTAACAATCCATTTTGATCAATCGCAAGAATTCCTTCTTTAATAGACAAAAGAATTGCGCTTCTTTCTAGGTATAGCGATGAAATCTCGTGTGGTTCTAAACCTAAGGTATCCTTTCTAATACTTTTTGTTAGAAAAATACCACCTATGATACCGAGCATTAGTATCACAATAGAGGCAATGACAATGGTCTTAATTCTACTAATAATATTTCGATAAATGTCTGTTTCCAAAAACTCTACCGAAACGACTCCAATTATGCGCTGGAAATCACCATAGTCGGCCATTATTGGCACTTTCCCAATAATAACGGAGCCACTGCTTCGCTCAACTTCAAAAATATTTGAGCCTCCAAATAGCAGTGCTAGATCATTGGTATCATCTAAACCACTTTCCTCAATATCATTTTCTACATGAGAATAAATGATCTTATCACGATTTTCAATGATAATATTTGCTGCGTTTACCTGATCTATCACTTGCTCAGCGATAGGACGAAATTGAGTTTCTAAGTCCTCTTGTTCAATTGCATCTCTTAATTCAGGCATAAGTGAAATCGATTTTGCCGCTTGTAATGCTAATTGTTCTACTTGATTTCTAGTATCTACTGCTTGTAAATAAGCAAAGACACTTGCAAGCAGCGTAATAATGAGAAGTATAAGGGAACTAATTAACCCTAGTATTTTCGTTTTTAATGTAATCCTTTTATTTTTAAACATCGTATTTAACCCTTCTAAATTAGAGAGACAGAATTATATTGAATGAAGAAAATAGTAGATAACTCACGTAATGAAATTTAGCTTATGAGTATCCCATCTTATTGTACTTTACAACCACTATTTTATACATCTTTTCAAGCACCCCTTAGGATATGGTGAATGCTCACATTTAAACAAAGATGATACAGTTAGTTCGCTCATTTCTGTCATCCATTCTTTCGAAATCGCTTACTGTATAAGCATTAAATAATCCCCACCGTTCATAATCAAATGGTGATTGAATTCTCTTTAGATTTCTACCAGTAGAAGAAGTTATTCATATAGTAATATGATTTACCCTGCTCATAAAATTAATGTTGTATTCCTTAGTTTCCCTCGTACGAAAGATAAAACAAACAGCATCTTCAACTACCATGCACTGTTCCTTGAGGTGCATTTCTTTACATTCAAAACATCTTCGTTTGCTATCTCCTTAATAGTCACATCATTTTACTTATGTTGGTGTTAAAGGATGTATTTTTTAGTCTGTTCTGCATTTTGAATTTTTTCAATTTTATTATTAAATCTACAGTGGATAAGATGATAAAGTAGATTTAGCAACAACCATATACCGCCAATTATAAACAAATTCGTTTGAAACGGTATATAATCACCCGTTTTTATCGAGAGGCTTTTTTGTATGAACTGACAAACTATAACACTTAATGAAACCATAATGATAAATGCCACATTTAAAAGAGGTTTATAAATACTGATTAACATTTTGTTAATGGACTTTGCAGAATACCCTAACATATTTAAAATAAGAATATTTCTTGTGCAATCTTGAAAATTTAGCAGTATGACAAGATAAAGAAGCAAACAGCCAATCATACATCCTAATAGTTGATTTATCACTGCACTTATTTTATTTGAAACATTATTTTTTTGTAAATAAGCTAAACGTTCCTTTTCTGTTATTATTGATTTATTCTCATACTGTTTAGGAACAGTGTTTGAAAGTATTCCGTTATAGCTTGACTCTTTTATGGATAACATACTTGCTAATTGCGGTTCTGAAAGATAAATAGTCTTATTCTCTGCATTTCCCACAATAGCAGCAACTTTTAGTTTATAGATTTTATGTTTAATATTTACTTCAATATAATCATTTTGTCGTATTCCATAGAGTTCAGATAAAGCTTCATTTATATACACCTCTTTTTCTTTAGGTAAGAAAAGCTCCTTGTGATCTAATGTATAAAATTGAAACAAATTTGGTTTTTTATGAAATCCTATTGCTTGTTGATTAATTTCATTTCCTTTCCATGAAATCTTCACATTACTTCTTAAATAGAAAGTACTATCTTCTTCTAGTGGATGATACGGCTGATAATTTTCAAACTGAATATCATATTTATAGGACCTACCAAGTGTCTGGGTTTCATAAATATATTGACTGCTGAAATGAAGTGACATGCTCATAATCCATAAAACTGTAAAACAGCCTACTGACAGGAATAGTAAAGACACTGCTAATGGCTTACGTAAAGCTATGCGAAATGAGCGCCGATATTTGATTGGAACTGCATTGGATAGTTTATTGCTAATGAAAACTATCCATTTATTTTGGTGTTCTTCAGGGAAATTACATAATAATGAGGAAATATCAAATTTTAAAAACTTATAGTATGGCACTATTGCCATGATTCCCGATAATACAACAATAAATAGGAAACCTATTGCTAAATTTGAAGGGAAAATTCCCTTTTGAAGTGATTCAATATCAAAAGATGAACGATATAATTGTAATAATACATCTGAGCAAATCCATCCCAATATGAAGCCTACTATAAAGGCAATAAAAGAAAGACTACTATTAATGAAAAACATAACTGCGATTATTTGTTTATTTGAACATCCGAAAGCCTTATAGCAACCAATTTCTTTCAGATGATTACGGTAATATTTTAAAAAAAACATATAAAATGCAAAGGCTGCAATTACAGAAAAAATGATTAAAAAAGTAGCTGCTAAAATTTGATTAGAATGCAATGCAATCAATAGCTCTTTTTGCGAGCTATTAATTAATATCCCATTTGCTTTATTGTAAGCCAAATGTTTTAGATTCCCATCTATAGATACTTGAACAAAAAAGTACATAAATGAGCCTAAACAGCTCAGAAAAAATAACACAGACATAGTCGCTTTTTCACATAGTAAACTCTTGAAAATTTGTTTAAACACACTACTCATTATAGAATCTCCGTGGAGAAGTATTTAAATAATCGTCCTCAATAAGACCGTCCTTCATGACAATAATACGGTCTGCAACTGTGGAAATTTTGAGGTTATGTGTAGAAAAAATAATGAGTGTACCATAGGTTTTATTTAATTCCTTTAAATAGTCCACAACTTGTTTGCTGTTATGCTCATCCAATGCTCCTGTTGCTTCATCACAAAACAAAATTTCAGGATTTTTAATCATTGCACGTGCGATAGAAACTCGTTGTTGCTGACCACCAGATAATTCATTGGGAAATCGATCTGCTAATGTTTCGATCCCTAGCCTTGCTATAAGTTCACGGAATTCTAAATCTTGAGCATTCCCTGTTTTCCCTAATTCAATATTCTCCCGTACCGTTAATTCCGACAATAGTAAATAGTCTTGGAAAATATTACTGAAATTATAGCGTCTGAATTGAATCATCTCTTTTTGTTCCGCATGAGAAATATCTAAATCTTTATAATAAACATTTCCTCTTGTTGGCTTCATTAGTCCTGACATGATATTGATGAGTGTTGATTTCCCACAACCACTTTGTCCGAGTATCACATTAAACGTATGGGCAAAAAATGAAAGGTTAATTTCTTGTAAAACTGTATCAAAATCATTAAATTTTTTGCTTATATTTTGTAATTTTAAAACAGCTTCCATTTACCAATCT
Organism: Lysinibacillus sp. FSL K6-1151; assembly: GCF_038630755.1. Classification (NCBI taxonomy): domain Bacteria; kingdom Bacillati; phylum Bacillota; class Bacilli; order Caryophanales; family Bacillaceae; genus Lysinibacillus; species Lysinibacillus sp. FSL K6-1151. The sequence goes on along the minus strand of NZ_CP152040.1, from coordinate 1,373,348 downwards.
CCTTTTTAGTTAGTAAAAAAGCCAATATTATCAGTTGTTCCTAAACCTTTATTGATCAATTCTTCATAGGCTGTTATTTTATATGGAATGGTTTCTGGATCCCAATGAAATAAATCTTTATCTAAATAAAAATTTGATAGTGTCAATAACATTTCAGCTATTTCTAAGGGATAATTTGTGTAAAAAATTTTTTCCTCCACTCCCTGTTCAATGATTTCTGCAAAATACGGAGCAAGATATTTAGTTAGACCTATCATCAGTTTTTGATGGAATACAGCATTTTCAGGTTGATTCATCATTCGATCTTGCTCTTTATTTTGATGAAAAAGAGAAATACTATTTTGAACTGCCATTTTAAGTCTTACATCTGCGGATAATGTCTTATTATCCATCGTCTTTATTTCCACTACCGCATTTTCAACAAACAATTTAACAGCTTCATCTACACATTCTTCTTTTGACTGAAAATAATGATAAAAGGCTCCTCTTGATATGCCCAATTCCTTTATGATTATCGGAAGTGTCATTTTTTCATAACCATATTGCAGAAGAACCTCCCAAATTCGAATTAAAATGTCGTTTTTTTTATGTTCATAGTTTTTATTTGTCCTTGCCATCATAAACCTCCTATAAATAAACCGACCAACGGTTTATTTATATATTTCCATATTTTTCTTATGAAGTCAAGGAAATTGGCATAAAAAATTTAGAAATATCAAGGAGATGAAATGAAGAACTTTAAACTTTACCTTTCCTCCATATTCTTTTGTTGAAGTAATTATTTTGTAATCAACACTTCGATGCTTATCGAAATCTTTATATTTTACAATGAGTTATGACAGCGAAAATATTTAGTAGGAGGAACTTAAAATGACAATAATAAAGCAAATACCAAATACAAAAATGATAAATCCTAAAATTTTATATTATGGATTTCCTGTAATTTTACTGAGTACATTAAATGAGGATGGAACAGTGAATATTAGCCCTTTGTCATCTTCTTGGGCATTAGGAGACTGTATTGTCTTAGGTATTGGGCTTGGTGGAAAAGCAATAGAAAATTTAGAACGACATCCTGAATGTGTCATTAATATTCCTGACCCCTCTCTATGGGAAAATGTGGAGCAGTTAGCTCCTTACACAGGAAAAAAACCAGTTCCAGATTTTAAGAAACAAATTGGTTTTACATATAGAAAAGAGAAATTTGATATTTGTGGATTCACACCTATTAATTCTACAACGGTCATTCCTACTCGGATTATGGAGTGTCCCATTCAAATCGAGGCAAAGGTAAAACATATTCGTATCCCAGATTATTCTCCTACTTTTGCAATTGTTGAGACACAAACGATACATGTACATGCTCATGAGGAAATTATTATTGAAGAAAATCATATTGATCCAAATAAATGGAGCCCACTTATTTATAATTTTCGGCATTATTTTGGTCTGGGAAGCAAGCTAGGTAACAACTTCCGTTCAGAGATCTAAACATAATCAAGTTGTACTAGATACAGTATAAAAGTAAACCCATACTCTATTAAGTAAGTAGTTGGTTAGCGCTATTTATGTCATTACAGAGCTGTTCCCCATGATTTTTGCCATGAGCCGCCTGATGATGGTTTCAGCGTTATCGTTACACCTTTCAGAACCTTTTTGAACACTTCTAATACTGCATAAAAAAGGCCAGGTACTCATATGAGCGCCTGGTTATTCGTTTCAAGAACTTTATTTAATTGGCTTCAAAATAGATACTGGCTGTTCATACGCACAAAATAATTAACTACAATAAATATATTACACTTGATCGGAGGCACTTAGTTGGCTCACCCTAATTTCCCCAATCGAGATAGGCGCTTACTGACCATTAATATAAGATAAAATAAAGGATCTTTCTCAGTACCTTCACTGTACTTCCTTCATAAATTCTCTGAAGCCTTCAACGATTTCTTTTGCTTTGGTACGATATAAATAATGATCCCCTTCAAATGTCATCACTTTCCCATTTATAGAATCTTCTATTTGTTTTTTATGCTCTGGTATCCATCTGTCAGTTACTGGATGATTTTCTTGTATAAAGAAAATCACAGGGAGATTTTTTGGGAAGGATCTATTTTCAGCTGCTTTAAAATTTTCATACATCATTTCAGCTTCATTTAACTGGCTTGGGTTATACATGTTTTTGTGTTTAAGAATTCTCAATTGTTCTTTTGTTTTATCATCATATGGTAGTACGGCGTATGGGTCATCCCCTAGCTTTACTTGCAATCTCGCTAAACCCGATTTTTTAAGTAGTTTTATAGTTCTTATTATAGAAGAATCAATCTTTTTCTCGCTTATCGTTGGAACACTGCTATCAAGCCCGACAAATGCACTCACCTCTTCTGGATATTTGTTCACATAATCCAATCCGTAAAGGCCTGAAATGGAGTGTCCCATCAGAATATAACGTTCAATATGAAGACGCTGTAAAGCTTCATGTATTTCACTAACAATATTCTCTGTGCTACGTTCTTTTTCAATTAGATCACTTAACCCATAACCAAAAGGCTCGATGACAACCACTTTGTAAAATGGAGATAATTCATCTACTAGAAATTTAAAATCAAGTGCTGGTGCCGCTGTTCCATAACCAGGTAAAAGCACAACGGTTTCTTCGCCTTCTCCTTGAATGAAGACATTCATCGTTTTCCCGTCCACTGCTACAGACTGCCCATAAGTTTCTATTTTTCCTTGCTCTATTTTAGAGCAGACAATATTCACTAGGAAAACAATCGCTAAAAAAAGTATGATGGCTACAGCAAAAACAGCTATTAATTTACTTAAAATGATGATCATTTTTTTCATTATGTTTGCACGATAGTATAGAACGGTAAGCGATCACCGTTTTCTCCATTGCTCTCGTGCCACACCTCCCTTTCGTTATCTCTATGTGGATTCCGGCTACTTTCATAAACCGTTAAGGATAGCTTATACAACGAAGGTGTACTGCTTATGACAACAATATGAACGGAGTATGAACAAAAAAATTTACAGCGTTGCATAAAAGGTGTAATTGAATCTACTAAGGAGGACGTTAAATTCGTATCAGAAAACCGAATTGTTATCACATTGCTTGATTGTCATGAAAAAAGGATCTTCAAATCGAAGACCCTTTCGCTACTTCTTTGCTGGATTTTTTGTACTTAGTTTTGACGCTACTTAACAATCCATCTTTATCTAGCAATGTTGGTAAGCTTATACCGACAACGATCGTGACGATACCTGCTATTTGCAAAATGGTAACCGTTTCGCTTAATAGGATAACAGATACCATCACGGCGATTGGCAATTCAACAGCACTCAATATAGAGGACATACCTAATCCAACTTTAGGAACTGCAATAGTGAATAAGAAAACGGGGATAATCATGCCAAATAACCCTAATGCCAATCCATAAATCCAAAGTCCCTCATTAAACAAAGTACCATTCCAAATAATTTCTGGAGACTGAAAAGCCGCCGTAATCATAAAAGCAAAGAAAGAAACCAATACTAAACGGTTAGAGGTTGTCATACTTGCAGTTGCCTTACCGTTCACATATAAAAATAAAGAGTAACAAAGAGCAGCTGCTAATCCCCATAACCATCCCTGCAAAGGTATTTGGGATAAATCAACATCAATTATTCCAGCAGCTGGTATGGTTCCAGCTACCAATATAATTAAAGAGATTAATTCAATTCTGCTTGGAAATTGCCGTTTTGTAATACAAGAGATCAACATACCGATCCATGTAAATTGAAACAGTAGTACTACTGCCAAGGAAGCTGGCAAAAAGTTCAAAGAATGACCATATAAAATATTTGTTAACCCAGTTAAGATACCTGCAAATAGAAGGATTTTAACACCTTTAAAGCTAAATTTTGACCTGTTTGTAACTAAGCTGATACATACTGCTATACAGAAGCCGACAAAAAACTGACTTGTCACTGCCTCTGATACAGAAAAGCCACTACGCATTGCCAGTTTTATGATAGTTGAAACGATTCCAAAACTACTAGCTGCAATAATGACTAATAGGGGATAAAGATACATTTTGCTAATTCACTTCCCTCTTAAAACTTGTATATAAATTAAATTTCGATTATGATTTTGAGATTTTGAAAAAAATCATAATCTCCAATATAAATCACTGATTGTTATTTTACAATCTTTTTTTCGGCAATAATGGTTTACAAACCGAGTTTTTCAGTGAAAAAAGAAAAATTTTGGAAATATTAAAAAAGCCAAACCCAGATGTATCAAGGGTTTGGCTTCTATCCATGATATTTCATTAATACAGAAGGTTAAATTGGTGATGTTTTATTCTGTATTTGCTTAAGTATGTTACTTTACCATCTTTTTCAGTAGTAATCCTAGGCAAAAAAATCACCTTACCTATAAGAGTAAAGTGATTTTAATCAACATTTTCTTCTATCAGTCACATAGAAAAAGTCTATTTCTCTTTAGTAAAAATTGGCAATACATTTAGCGTGACTCTTTTGGCGGTTGGCATACATCACATTTTCGTTGATGTTTATTTTTAAATTTCGTAAATGTTTTTTCAAAGTTACTTCCACATGCACATTTAAATAATAACTTTTGAGAAAAACCATGATATTCAGTCGTTAGCAACTTACTTTCCGAATTATTCTCAACAAACTTTTGAATTTCACTAATCGTCCAACGCTTATTCATTCTCTTACACCTCCATATTTTTCATTTTGCGGAGGCTTTTCTTGGCATCCGTTATAAAAAGGTCTTAATCATCTTAAGCTCTTCATTATAACATGAGCTGGCTAACAATAAAACAGACTTCCATTTACACTTAGCAATAGTTCCTCAAAAAAAGAGATCATTATTTGTAAAATTTTTGAATCTGCTCTTTAATATTTACGTTACATAATCCTCCGTGGTAACAAACTACAGATTCAATGTCTAAGTCTAAATATTTCTTCAAAGATTGACGAGCGACCTTTATATCCAAAGTAGTTGGAACATGAATTCCTCCCAGTGTACCGTTTACACTATACATCGAATCTCCAGCAACAAGTGTTTTATTTTGCTTTAAATATAAGCTGATATGGCCAGGCGTGTGCCCTGGAGTATGGATCACTCGAATTCCGCCACAATACGGTAGTTCTTGACCGTCTTTCAAGGCCACATCCACTTTCCCCTTGGGTGGATTCGCTATGTGCGCGTCTTTCAAAAGTGGTAAATCCCCCTGGATATAAGGCTTATCTAGTTCGTGCGCATAGACTTTTATATTACTTCCACAATTTCGCACTATTTCCGGGAGGCTGCCTATATGATCTATATCCTGATGTGTCAAAATCACAACCTTTAGGTTATCGAACGACATGCCTACCTTATCCATTGCTACGCGCAAATCTTCCATTTGACCTGGGAATCCAGTGTCTATTAAAACAGCCATTTCCTGATCCCATAAAAGTGTTGGATGAATGATGTTCCCATTAAATTCAAGAGCCAGAATCTCTACTCCCTTAGAAATTTTCATAGCTTCATTCTCCTTTTAAATTTGATTTAATCAATGTAGAATAATAGAATTTCTTACCTCTCTTATTCAAGCTATATTAATTTTTCACATCCTGAAGCATAGTCCTATTGCGCCAAAGCAACTCCCTCAATGTTTCGAAATTGACTAGAACCGTTCCAGCAATAATCGTCAGAGTACCTATGCCTGTTAGCCAAGAAATATATTCATGATAGAGGGTCACACCTAATGTAACGGCAATGACTGGTGAGATATACAGCCATGTAGAAGGAAAAACAGGATTCGTTCGGGAAACAAGCCAATAATAAATGCTATGGCCGATCATTGAACCAAAAATAATTAAATAAAGAAGAGAGCCAATTGAAGCTGGGCTTAAAAGATAATGAAGCTGAATGTTCTCAGTAAAAAGTGACAAAACGATTAATAAAATCCCACCATGCATCATTTGCGCTGCATTTAAAGCAATTGGAGATGTCGTTTCAAATTTTCGGATGACATGCTTCGTATAAATGGTTCCAGATGCATAAAAAACTTCCCCTAGTATTATGGCAAAACAACCAACCATCCAGAAGGGACTAATCTCAATTGAAAGGCTAGGTAAGATCAAGAACGTAACACCAATGACTCCGACAACACAACCAATAAATGATTTTCGATTTCCTTTTTGCTTCAATAGGAATGTCTGTATAATAATGATCATCATTGGACCTGTAGCAGATAAGACAGCTGCAATCCCTGATGTCACATACTGTTCTGCCCAATATAATGTGGCAAACGTCCCAAAGGTTAAGCCCACTCCTGTAAAAAACATCTCTTTACGAAATAACACCCGTATTGTCGTTCTTTCTCTCCAAACCATAAAACTAAATAGCAATAAACCGGCAATAAAAAAACGGAGGCCAGCTGATAAAAACGGAGGCATTCCTGCATCAACACCAATTTTAATCGCTAAAAAAGTCGTTCCAAAAATCAAACACATGAAAAAATAATTAATAAGTACCATATAAACCTCCTCCTCTTTTTCTATCATAAAAGAAAGACAATAGAACAGATTAAAAGGGATAGAACAGATTAGATAGGTTCGTGGTACAATCGTTTTGAATAGGAGGAATCAATATGGGCAAAGCAAATCAAAATGAAGATTATCTTTTTAACAAAGTTTACGATTATGTACTGCACCGTATAGAACGTAAAGAATGGAAAGAACATGACAAGATTCCCTCCGTCCGACAATTAGCATCTGAAATGAATGTTCATCGATTAACGGTATTAAAAGCTTATCAATTACTAAAACAGCATGACAAAGTTTATGTAAAAGATAAAGCAGGCTATTATGTCCAATCAACTGTAACGAAAAATCTTGAATATCTAAATCAGGACAATCCCATTGTTTCTGCATACGTAAAAAAAAATCATTTATCCGAAATCCATCAACCCTCTGTTTCCTATCATTTTTCTCAGGCGTTGATTGATCCAAATCTTTTGCCTAATCATTATTTTTCAGATTATGTGAAGGAAGTGTTTGACCTTTATCCTAAAGTACTTGCCACCTACTCAACTGTACAAGGTGATCTAGAGCTGCGTGAAACACTCACTCACTATTTTATCAACCAGTATAAAACTCATTTGAGTGCAGATGATCTGTTAATCACTTCTGGCTCACAGCAAGCGATTCACTTAATCGCTCAAGCTTTTATTAAACCAAGAGACGTCGTTTTATTTGAACGTCCAAGCTACAGTGCTGCGATTGATATTTTTAGAGCACAAGGAGCACAGATTGTAACGGTTGATATCCATCCAGAGGGCTACGATTTAGAACAGGTTGAATACTATATTAAACAATACAAGCCGCGCCTATTTTATCTCAACCCCACATTCCATAACCCGACTGGTTATACTGTTTCTGTCGAGCAGCGCAAAAAATTAGTCGAACTAGCTGAACAATATCGATTTCTATTAATTGAAGACGATGCCTATCACGACATCTATTTTGATCAAGCCCCACCACCACCCATTTACACGTACGATAGTGCTGGAACAGTCATTTATATCCGAAGCTTTTGCAAATATATCTCTCCTGGCTTGAGAATTGCGACTGTGATTTGTCAATCATCATTAATGAACTCACTCCTAATAGAAAAATCATTGGCTGATAATGGCTCACCACTTCTCAATCAAAAAATTTTTCTCCATTACTTTTCATCCCTAAGATTGCAACAGCATTTGGAGAAAATTAGGATCGCCCTACAGATTCGAAAGGAAATCATGGAAGAAGAGCTAGCTGTAACAGGTTGGCGATGGACTAGCCCAAAAGGGGGTCTGAATTTATGGGTGCAGCTCCCAGATAATGTTCCAACTGAATTATTACTATCTAAAAGTATTGAACAATCTATATCCTTTGTACCGGGTCAAATTTGTGATCCATTAAAACAACTATCATCCTGGATACGTTTAAGCTATTCTTATGCAAATGAAAAACAGCTAAGGGAAGGAGTAAAAAGGTTGGTTGCAGTGGCACAATCTCTTTCTACGTGAGGGGTACTTTTTTGAAACCAGCTACTCACTTTCAAATGGGCCTAGGCTTTTAAATTTTCTTTAAAAGCCTTTTATTAGCATTTAAATACAATTGTTGCAACTGACCAATTTAATTTCAACCATAAGTCAGGTTTTACGCAGCTTTATTTATGCCTTAGCTATTATCAACCATTTAAATTATTTCGTTCATTGTTCGTCAATAACAGTGGGCAAAGCAACAATAGGCAGCCACATCTACCTAACATATTCTGCTGTCTATTTGAATAAAATGAAAAAAAGTTATACACCTAGTTCTTATCGGTACAACAGATTCCTGCCCCTAAAAAGGAATTGCAACAAAGGACAGAAAAAATTGTCTCGGGGTAAAGGGCAAATTTACCAAGGAACAATAATCGTCCCTTTAAATTTGATGAAGCCACATTGACTATCTATAGTGCAGCAAAATAACGGTCAAGTATAAAGCCGCTTCCTTCAAAGGGGGTTGCTTTATTACTGAAAAGCCAGTTTTAGAGAAATTTCTGTTCTCATCACATCCCTGTAGAATAAGAATGTTTTGATACAGAGATAGAAGGAGGAGAAAGATATTGTCTAATCAAAATGAGACATCATTAGATAAGGGAAAACAGCCTGATCCGAAAATAAAAGTAGAAAGGAAAGAGGGAGAACCGACTGCTGCTTTCAAGGGTGCTTCCTGGGCAGCACTGTTCGTAGGTGTTACTGCTTATCTTATAGGCCTATTTAACGCAACGATGCAACTAAACGAAAAAGGATATTACTTAGCTGTTTTAGTATTCGGGCTCTATTCAGCAGTATCTTTACAAAAATCAGTAAGAGATAAAGATGAGGGAATACCAGTTACTACTATTTATTATGGTATTAGTTGGATTGCACTTATTGTATCTATTTTATTAATGGGTATTGGTTTATATAATGCTGGAAGTATTGTTTTAAGCGAAAAAGGATTCTATGGTATGTCATTTGTCCTTAGTTTATTTGCCTCCATAACAGTTCAAAAAAATATTAGAGACACACAGAGGGCAAGAGAAAGAAATTAAACTATATGACAAAAAGAATCGTGAAATTCATTCTCGATTCTTTTTGTCATTTTTCTTCTCTTATTATATTTCAAAAATATCGAGTATAAACGCTTTCTTAAGCTGCAACGCCCCTCTTCCCCTCAATGAAGTTCAGCAAATCCTTTGAAAAACAGTTTTGAATCATCAAACAGGCTATAAGAAAAGAGCATGACTATAATAAGCCATACTCCCTTTGTTAGGATAGATTTATTTTAATCTATCCATGTTATTAATTTTCTCCACTTATCGCGACTAAAATTTTAGATTGTGATTTGTCGTTTGTTAACGTTTTGAATCCTTTGTCAACAATGTCATCTAATTCAATTTGACTTGTGATGATACCCTGTGGATTTAGTTGACCAGAGCTCATTGCATCAATTGTTCTTTGGAAAATTGACGGTGTATAAACAATTGATGACAGTACATTAACACCTGTGTTTGTAAGCTGCATTGGATTCCATTCGATTGGTCTTGCAAAAATCGAAACGATCATCATGTTACCGCGTGGTTTTGTAACATCAATTGCTTGTTTAAAGGTAGGAGCTACTCCCGCAACTTCAAAGGATACATCAACCCCACCTGCTACAATCGATCGAACGGCTTGTACAGGATTTTCTTTACCAGAGTTAATGGCATGGGTTGCACCTAATTCTTTTGCCTTTTCTAATCGATCATCGGATAAATCTAATACGATAACTTTACTTGCACCAGATGCTTTTGCAGCGATTACTGTTAACAATCCAATTGGTCCAGCCCCAAATACGGCTACAGAATCTCCTAATGTAACCCCAGCATCTTTGACAGCTTGTACAGCAACAGCCATTGGTTCTACTAGTGCACCATCTTTTAATGTTAAGTTATCTGCTAAACGGTGTACATTTGTTACAGGGACATTGACATATTCCGCAAATCCACCGTTTCCATGTAGTCCGATGAAGTTAAATCCATCATATCGATCGACATCTTCATGTTTGTTTCTATAAGTTAATGTAGGATTGATGACAACTCGGTCTCCTGCCTTAAAGTCTGTAACCTTAGAGCCAACTTCTTCGATAATCCCAGCAAATTCATGACCCATTGTAAGCGGGGCAACTTCACCTGTTAATTCAGCTTTTACATCAACTGGTACAAAAACTGGACCTTCTTCGTATTCATGCAAATCACTTCCACAAATACCAGCCCATGCTACTTTTACTTTCACTTCTTCTTCTCTTAAAGCTCGTAATTCAACCTCTTCGACTCTAATATCTTTCACATTATGCCAAACTGCAGCTTTCATTTATGTTACCCCCATAAAATTATTTAAATTGGTACCATAAAATAACATCTTTAATAGCCACTCGTGCATGATTAAAATCCGACACTTCTATACACCTGATAAACGTGTTGATGGACAGATGGTAGGATTCAACTAGATCCATTTTCCATTTTGTTTGTGCAGCTACATTTGTAACAAATATGGTTTCTTTAAAGAATCGTAGCATCGCAATATTTCCTGTAACATCAAAAAACAATTGTAACAAGTGCGCAAACGAAACAACATATTCATAAATATTTTCAGCAGACTTTCTTTGTTTCATCGCTTCAAAACGAAGTAATAGTTCATTTTGCAAATCGGCATTCCATTTAGGTTCACACTTTGTAAGTGCAGAATCCAATAGGTAATAAAGCGCTTCCAAATAATCCTTCAATTCCTGATCCGATATAGTCTTAACTCTTACACCTTTATGTTGTACTTTTTCGACTACACCATCTTTTTGTAAAAGATAAAGAGCCTCACGGACAGGTGCATGACTTACTTGTAACTCTTTTGCAATTTCCGCTTCGATTAAGCGCTGACCTTGTTCATAATAACCAGAAAATATGCGAAATAATAATCGTTCAGCTATTTGTTCAGAAATTGTTTTTTTTGAAATTGAACTTTCATCAAACCCCATCAAACCACTCCATTAAATTTATATCCTTTATTTTAACATAGTTTAGTGTATAGGGTGATTAGCTATAGGTGTTATATATTATGGATTATAGATTATCGATAATCTATAAAAGTATTTTAATATAAAAATCCATTTCTTTCAATTATCTTGTTTGAGGTGTAGTTTTCGGCCACTATTGTATAACATCAAGCATCTTTTAAGAGGCCCTTTAATTTGCTAAGAAAGTGGTTGTTAAGTTGATTACTTGTTTATAATAAGAGGCATTTCATTGAGATAGTTGGCAAAGATGCAGATAAAGACACTAGAAAATCCTATAGTTTAGATTGCTTAAAGTTCTCCTTACAATTTGAGCACTTCATTAATAACTTAATTTCCCATCATTATTAGTTAATTATTTCTATTTTCAATTCACACAGCATTTCACCTAGGTCAAAATTTTTCAAAATCATCACCATCTTTTTTTCTCTTCATATTCTATAGAATCAGAATATTGAGGGGGAAACGTATGGGGATTGAATTCACAGCTCTCCATTGGATTTATGTTGTTTTTATTGTACTCATCATCGGATTTATGGTTAAACGTCGCGATACCACCCTCATTTGTGTAGTAGGCATCTTTATGCTAGCGATTGTTGCGACTGGCGATTTCACTTCGTCCATAAGTGGTGTGTTTAACAGCTTTATTTATGCTATTACAGAGCTGCTATCAACGATTCTTATTATTTCGATTATTGTTGCCATGAGTCGAGTGATGATGACTTCTGGGATTAATGAGGTTATGGTTGCACCTTTCACGAAGATTATTAAAACACCAGCACTCGCCTATTGGACGATTGGTCTATTAATGATGTTTATCTCATGGTTTTTCTGGCCATCTCCTGCAGTGGCACTGTTAGGGGCGGTGCTATTACCTGTTGCGATTCGGGCTGGCCTCCCAGCACTTGGCGTTGCCATGGCGATGAACTTATTTGGGCATGGTATTGCGTTATCAAGTGATTTTGTCATACAAGGGGCTCCAAAACTAACAGCTGATGCTGCTGGAATTCCTGTTGGTGATGTCGTTTCAGCTAGTATTCCGCTCGTCATTACAATGGGGATTGTGACGACAATTGTTGCTTATATTTTCTTACGACGAGATATGAAACGAGGAACCTTACTTTTGAATAATGTTGGTGAAGCTGGTGAAGATAGACATGAAATTGTGGAAAATTTACTGTCTGTCGGGCAAAGACGATTTTTTGCTGTACTCATTCCCATTGCTTTCGTCTTAGATGTCATTGCAATGGCTGTCTTTAAATTGCAAGGTGGCGATGCAACAGCTTTAATCGGAGGAACCTCTGTTTTCATCTTACTTTTGCTTAGTGTTGTTACTCACAAAGCTGAGGGGCTCGAAAAGACGACAAGCTATTTGATTCAAGGATTCCAATTCGGCTTTAAAGTGTTCGGACCTGTCATCCCTATTGCCGCCTTTTTCTATCTTGGAGATGCTGGCTTTACACAAATTCTCGGTGACCATTTACCCGCTACCTCACATGGAATTGTCAATGATCTTGGTGTTGGTCTTGCTGCGGTAGTACCTTTAACAAAGGAAATTGCCGTGGTCACTTTAGCAGTGGTAGGCGCTATTACAGGATTAGATGGCTCAGGCTTTTCCGGAATTTCCCTAGCTGGCTCTGTCGGCAGTCTATTTGGCAATGCCATTGGTGAAGGAACCGCAACATTAACTGCTTTAGGACAAATCACAGCTATTTGGGTTGGTGGCGGAACATTGATTCCTTGGGCATTAATTCCAGCCGCTGCCATTTGTAATGTGAGCCCATTTGAGCTAGCAAGACGAAACTTAATCCCTGTGGTCATTGGGCTTGTTGCGACGACGATAGTTGCGGTGTTTTTGATTTAATTAAATAAAACTACTTCGAAATGAATTCTCCTAATGAGAGTAGACGTAACTAGGCGAAAAGAAAGAGAGAAATCGAACACCATCGATTTCTCTCTTTTTGACATTTTTCTAAAAGTTCATTCAGAAATACAGTTTATAGTGTTTATTTTACTGTTAAAGGAATCATTTCTGATTGGCCATCCCATTCATTTGATCGTTATCTCTACCTCTGTATCTTGTAGTGCATTGGAACAGCCTTCTCCCATTAGAATTACGCCGTTTTTATCCAATGAATCTGAACCAGAAGTTTCTATACCATGTTTAAGTGTATAGTTCACTTCTTTAGGCAGAGGTTGATCACCAATATATCGAATAGTGCCACTCGTTGCACCACACTGATCACTTTTCATTTTGTCGGAAGTTACCTCAAACTGCACTTCCCAGTTTTCATTTTCTCCTACAAAAGTCAAAACTTTAGGCATACAACCAGATACAAACATCACACAAAGTAAAATAGTTAAAACTTTATACTTCATCCTTTTGCACCCTTTTTACAAGTATTTATTTAGGCTATGACTTTGAAGATATTAATGATGGGGACGATAGTTGCTATGTTTTTAATCTACCATCTTAGTAAAGAGTGATACAATGAATTATTTCCTGTTCCTTCTATAAAAGAGGCAAATTCACTTGCCATATGACTGTACATCTTAAAAAAAATATATTATATTTGATAACGTTCTCATTTTGATAATATTACTTTCTTTCCTTAAAGCCATCTCATTTTTAGAAGGAGGAGAATTGATGCACAGCAAAGCAGATGTCTTAATACATCCTGTGAGAATGAAGATTTTACAAGCTCTGTTGCATATGAAAAAGGAAGGCTTAAGTACTTTAGAGATGATTACAATCATTAAGGATGTGCCACAAGCTACTTTATATCGCCACATTCAAATCCTTATGGACGAAAACATCATCAAAATTGTTAGAGAGCGAAAAATCCGTTCAGTTACAGAAAAATTTTATGCCTTAAATGAACATGCGGCAAAATTTAGCGAGGAGGATTGGCGAAAACTAACGAAGAAGCAAAAATTAACGTATATGTCCTATTATCAATTAACATTACTGTCTAAATATCAACATTATTTATCCTCACTTGAAGAAAAAGAAAGTGAAAGCGACTTAGCTACTTTTTCTTTACATGATTTAACCTTAACTACTGATCAATTTGTAAGCTTCGAACATGATCTTAACAATTTACTCACTAAATACTATAATATGGCCGACTCAAATAAAGGTTCTGAGACTAAAACAATTGCGATAAATATTATTCCAAAACCTTAAGTACTATTGACGTAAAGAAATGGAGAAGATTTATGAAAAAAGGAAAGTCACTAGAAAATATACGAAAATTAATTATGATTATTATTGGAGCAGTGATTGCCGCTTATGGACTAGAAGCTGTATTAATTCCAAATGCTGTCATTGACGGCGGTGTAACGGGTCTAAGTATTATGGGGGCTCACCTCTTCGGAATCCCGTTAGGCATACTGCTCTTTGTCTTAAATATTCCGTTCATTTATATCGGTTATAAGCAAGTTGGAAAAACCTTTGCATTAATGAGTAGTGCTGGTATCGCAGCATTATCCATTTCTACGGTGCTTTTACATGATGTTAAAACCATTTTAGGCCCAAATGATCCCTTACTGATTGTCTTATCTGGTGGTATGCTGCTCGGTGTGGGTATCGGGATTGTATTACGTAACGGTGGTGCTTTAGATGGTTCTGAAGTTTTAGCTGTACTATTATCACGTAAAATTCCATTTTCAGTCGGCGATATTATCTTATTTATCAACGCCTTTATTTTCTTAGGGGCAAGCTTTATCTTTGGCTTAGAGAGTGCTTTATACTCAGCTTTAACATATTATATTGCAAAAAATGTTATTGATATTATCCAAGTTGGTTTAGAGAAATCAAAAGAAGTTCGTGTGGTTAGTGCAAAATCTGAGGAAATTGGGGACGCGATCCAAGCTCGTCTAGGACGTGGTGTTACTTATACACATGGACGTGGTGGTTTCTCTAACGAACCAACGGAAATTTTAAACTGTGTCATTAACCGTATGGAAGAAAATAAATTAGTTTCAATTATAAAGGATATCGATGAAGGTGCTTTTGTTGTCATTTCTGATGTTTCTGAAGTTCGTGGTGGGAACTTTAAGAAACGAGATATCCATTAATGTAAAAGTAAGTAAGACGCAGATAGGTCTTACTTACTTTTTTATTTACTTATGGGAGCAGCCATCCTATCATATTTTACTCCACCAATTAAACATAGAGCCCCAAGCACTACTACAGCGGCAGCGCCTATCAATGCATACTGATAGCTATTCGTCACATTCGCAATTGTCCCTGCTATGGATGGGCCAATCATTTGGCCAAATGCATAACCAGCAGTTAAATAGCCTATAATTTGATGACTGTTTATCGGTACAATATGTCTTGCTAATGTTGTGCCAACTGTTGTAATGCCCATAAAGGTTGCACCAAAAATAAAGGCACTGGCATAAAGGGTAAGCGTATTCGTTGTAAATGCAGGTAACACGATACCAAATGCTTGCAATAGCATAGAGATCAGTAATGTTCTTACATAGCCATAATGCTGTGCTAGCTTCGACCATACAATACATGAAGGAATCGCCGCAACGCCCACTACAAACCATACAAAAGCTGCATCTCCATGAAAGCTTGTTGACTCCTGTGCAATCGACACAATAAAGGTACCTGTGACAATATAGCCAAGCCCCTCAAGGCTATAGGCTATGATTAACCATTTTAGCCACGTCTTCGGTGGAGCTTTCTGAGGCGCAATGGCTTGACTTACTAAGTGTTGTTCATACGGTGGGATCGGTTTGATGAATCTTATAATCAGCACAAACAATACGACACAAAACAGAGCTAAAGCAATCCAAGTTCCATTCCATTGAAAAATGGCATGTATTGGTGAAACAATGATGGCACTTAAAGCAATACCTGTCCCTACCCCACTATAGAAAAGTCCTGATAGATGCATGTTACGACTGCTAGCTAACTGATCAAGGACAAGGCTCGCAATGACGACAAAAATAAAGGCACTCATTATACCTGAGATAAACCGCAGTATGTACCATATAAGGATTGCATTCATAATGCCCATGAAGGCAGTAGTTAAAATGCTAATAACGAGTGCTAGCTGTAAAAAAGGAATGCGTTTATTTGCTATAGGTAAACGCCCTGCCACCAATGCTCCTACTAGATAGCCTAAATAATTGCTTGTGGCTAAATATCCTGCTGTTGCAAGGCTAAATTCAAATGTTTCTTGCATATACGGTAAAATAACTGTATAGGAGAAACGAGCGATGCCCATGGCGATTACCAATGTAAAAATCCCACCAATTACATATTGAATCGTTTGCTTGTGCATAGAATCACTCCTTCCAATTTACTATAACAAATATCCAGATATCACAAATAGACTCAATTCGTTATAATAGGTATCAAAAAAACTGATAGTTGGAGGATCTATGAATATTAATGATTTAACGATCTTTCGGACAGTCGTCCAAACAGGTAGTTTTTCTAAAGCTGCCACAGCACTTAATTACACGCAATCCAACATCTCTATGAAAATTCAAAGTCTTGAGACGCTGTATAGCACAACATTTTTTTATCGCGGACATCGTGGAATACAGCTTACACCGAAAGGAGAACAATTTTACGAGCTAGTCTTAAAAATGCTTCACCTCTATGAAAAATCCTTTGAGATTGTTCAGGATACAGGAGAACCAAAAGGTGTATTACGAATTGGATCAATGGAAACGACTGCAGCACTACACTTACCAGCGTTATTAACCATATTTCATCAAGCTCATGAACAGGTGGATATTACCATTTTGACAAGCCCTTCACAGGATAATATTGACCGGTTAGAAAATTATGAATTAGATGGTGCATTTGTCACTGGACCTGTTTATAAAGAAAATCTATTGGTAAAGGAGTTTGTCTACGAGGAGCTTGTTATTGTCACATCTAGCAAGCATAAACCAATTAAGCAGCTGCGAGATTTAGCGAGTAGCACTGTAATTACATTCCGTCATGGCTGTTCCTATCGGGCTATTTTAGATCATTGGTTACATGAGGATGGTGTACGCCCACAAAATCGAATGGAGTTTGGAACACTTGATGGAATCTTAGGCTGTGTTGCTGCGGGATTAGGTTTTACCTTACTTCCTCGTGCCATCGCGGAAAAATATAGTGCCACACAAGCATTGGCACTGCATGCGATCACGAACAAGCAAGCACAAATTCCTACGTGGTTTATTTATCGTAAGGATGATGTACAGTCTCCTATACTACAGTATTTTTTAGAATCTCTTGATGCTTACCAACGTTGCGAGAATACTAGCCAAAAGTTTTGAAATGCTTTCTATCACTTTGGTATTGCTATCCATCACTTTGATAACGCTATCCACCACTTTAGTAA
The DNA here is from genome assembly GCF_038630755.1 of Lysinibacillus sp. FSL K6-1151. Lineage (NCBI taxonomy): Bacteria > Bacillati > Bacillota > Bacilli > Caryophanales > Bacillaceae > Lysinibacillus > Lysinibacillus sp. FSL K6-1151. Next base: position 1,355,868 of record NZ_CP152040.1, on the reverse strand, counting down.
CGCTATCCTTTACTATCCACCTTCTACTAAAAAGCTGTTCAGCACATAATCCTTGGCTGAGCAGCTTATGTTTTCTTTTGACGACTGAATACATTTCCTTTAGGCTGTAATTACATACTGAAGGGAGCTTTTTATGGATATTTTTATCGCTAGTAATCGACAATTACCTATCCGCTACTATGTGCAGGAAGCGGTCTGGATTCGTCGTGGAGGGAGCACAAAACTGCCAGAGTTAACACTGCCGTTTTTCGTCGAGGTAGAGATTCAAAACCACTATAACTTACAAATCATTACAGACTATATTTTTGACTTTCAAAAACAATACAAGCAAACAGAAATTCAACTCTTCATCAAGGACACAGCTCTCCTAGCAACCATGCAGGAAATGCTAGGTCATCATAAACACAGACAACATGCTATTTACATTCTTCCACTGCAATTGAACTTATGAAGCTGCTAATGGCAATGTAATAATAAAGTACAATGTCTCGTTTTTATATTTAGCGTGAATCGTTCCTCCATGAAGCTCTACGATGCTTTTGGCAATCGCTAATCCAAGTCCCGAACCTTCTGTAACATTTGTTCTCGCTTGATCCTTTTTATAAAATCTCTCGAATAAACTATCAAGCTCCTCCGTTGTAAAGGCATCACTTTGATTTGCCACGCAGATACGCACATGATCGTCTTGCCCTTCAAGAGAAACCATAATTTTTCCATCATCAGCGCTATAATTAATAGCATTAATGAGTAAATTATCAAACACACGAACAATTTTTTCCGAATCAAGCGCCGCAAAAATTTTTTCTTCAGAAAAGTGTTTCATAAAAATACGTTGTTTTTCCTCTGCTAAGGGCACTAATTCCTCCATTAGTTGATCGAGTAGCTCATTCACACAAACCTGTTGTCGTACTATTGTATTTTTATCATTCGTTAGCTTGGTATACTCAAATAAATCATCAATTAAATTTTTCAATTGCTCAGATTTAGAAAAAGCTATTTTCAAATATTCGTCATACTGCTCTTTCGTCTCATACTTCTCTTCGCTTAATAAACGTAAATAACCCATAATAGACGTAAGAGGTGTTCTCAGGTCATGTGAAACATTTGTAATAAGCTCATTTTTTTGTTGCTCGATTTTTCGCTCCATTTCGATGCTTGTCATAATTTCTTCCGCCATTTGGTTAATATTATCGGTTAGTAATGCAATTTCATCTTGTCCTTTTTTCTCAATACGATAAGCTAAATTTCCTTTTGCGATGACCATAACCCCCTCTGCCAATGCCTCAATTTGATTCATTTTACGCTTGGTACTATAGAAAAAAGATACGATAAACAAAATAACCCCAATGAAAAAAGGTATGGGCCCTTCACTTGTACTAGTTATCGCTTCACCTTGTGGAAGCCCACTCACGAAGAAATAATAATTTTTATCTTGCAGGGTTAGCGGCACTAACGTGGTAAATGCCTCTCGTGATGTTTCTATCGCACCTGGATACGTATGGTTAAACGGTTGATTGATTGCAAAATCCATGACATTTCTTATTTCTTCATGCAGATCAATTTCTTGCTCTTTGACCTGCTTGGTTTTATATAAAATCTTCCCGCCCTCATCTGTCACAATAATTTGTAAAGCATTCTGGTCACTGTCCACCTTGTCATTTTCTTGGTCAATCCATTGCTTTAACACATTAACACTATTTTCTTGGATCGCTAATTCTGCTGTATCCTGTGCCTGAAAATACATCATCTGCATACTGGCACTATAATCCACCATCACGGTCTCATTGATATTCTCAAACAATGGAAGGACTGCACGTGACACCAAAAAGCTGCCCAGCGCACATAGGATAAACGTTGTAAATAGTTGAATTCGAATGCTACGCTGAATATTGTTTTTTATCTTCGTACCGATTTGTTTGAAGAGCCCTATGAGCTTACATAAAAACCTAAAGATCTTTTTCAACTTTATATCCTACTCCCCATACTGTTTTGATATATTGAGGATTTCTTGGATTTGTTTCAATTCGCTCTCGAATTTTACGTATATGGACCATCACTGTATTTTCTGATTGAAAAGCCTCCTCTTTCCAAACCCTTTCATAAATTTGCTCTGCACTCATCACGATGCCTGGATTACGGACAAGCAATTCTAAAATCGCAAACTCTCTTGGTGTTAACTTGACTTTTTCATTATTGACAAAAACCTCATGTGTCGCAGTATTAATACGTAAATCACCGATTTCCAGCTCTTCATTATTGCTGCTATTCATGCCATTCATTTTCAGATAGCGACGAAGCTGTGATTTAATGCGGGCAATTAACTCTAACGGATTAAAGGGCTTTGTCACATAGTCATCAGCACCTATTGTTAAGCCAACAATCTTGTCCATATCCTGAGATTTTGCTGTCAGCATAATAATAGGCATTTCCGCAATTTCTCTTACCTTCATACACATTTCAGTACCATCCACTTTAGGCATCATTAAATCCAGTACAATTAAGTGTACCTGATGCTTCTTTAATAACTGCAAGCCTTCATCCCCATCACAAGCCTCTAGCACATGATAGCCTTCATTTTTTAAATAAATAGCGATAAGATTTCGTATCTCTTTTTCATCATCTACAATTAAAATGGTTTCTTTACTCATCTAACCCCACCAATAATCAAATATTTGTCCATTATAACGTTTCCTCATTTTAACTATTTTTTTAATTTTCGTATATAAAAATAATAAAAACTGCTGATCATTACGCTGATAATTCCAAAATAAATACCATATTTAGTAGCCAGCATCGAAATAACTTCCATTTGACTGCCAAATAATAAACCAAGTGTAAAATACATCAATGTCCAAACAAAGCCTGTTGTATAGGAAAACAAGGCATACGTTTTAAAGGGCATATTATTCATCCCCACCAAGTACGGCAGGATATGTCGAACAATCGGAATAAAATAGCTCAGAACTAATGCAAAGCGACCATATTTATTTAGTAATTCCTTTGATTTTACAAGGTATTTTGCCTTGTTCTTTTTGATAAGTTTGTCGAGCACTCGATGTCCAAAGATTTTACCAAGGAAATACCCTAGTGAAAGCCCCGAAACAACACCTAAATAGGTCAGTAAAAAGGATTTCCATACAACCATTTTTTCTAACGAAGATAAAAATCCACCACTCATCACAATCATCTCATCTGGTAGCGGCATCCCTATAATGCCTAACCATAAACTAAAAAACAAAGCAAAATAGCCATATTGTTCAATGAATCCTAAAAGATCCTGTAGCTCCATTAACTAGCCCTCGTATGACCAAGTTTACAGCTTAGTACATATGCTGGCGGCATATTCATCCATACTTTTTCATGAGAAATATCTTCAAAATATGTTTGAAAGAATGCTTTTTTCACAAGTGAATATTGGAATGTTATAAATTTTCCATTGTGTAAACAATCCTTCACATTGCTTAAAATACAACATGATACATCAGACTTTAAAGAGGTAAATGGCAGCCCAGAAATGACATAATCAATTTTTTCTATATGGAGTTCGTCCATAAACTGCCTTAAGTTTTCTGCTGAGCCATTTACTACCACAACATTGGCTTCATGTGCAAATTGATGACGTAGCTTTTCACAAAAAATCGCATTATGTTCAATGAGAATAAGCAATGTAGCTGGCTGCTTTCTTTTCACAAGCTCTGTAGTAAAGGAACCCATCCCTGGTCCAAGCTCGACAATGCATTGAGCCGTTTCAAAGCAAATGGGTTGTACCATTTTATGAGCCAACTTTTTGGAGCTAGGTGATATTGCTCCAATTGTTTTCGGATGTTTGATAAATTCAGTTAGGAAGGTAATGAGTTGCATGTCGTTTTCTCCTCGCTTTGCTTACATTGTTGATGGTTCTAACTATAAAGAGCATTTCTTAAAGAATTGCAAGGAGAATTCTTAACTTTTTCTTAAGGTTTTACAATATTTGGTTGATTCCATAATGGTTACATCTTTGTATGAAATATTTGTAAGTTAATATAAAAAATTACTCATTCTTTGAGAGGAGTAATTTTTGACAAATAGCTATATGGAGTGACCACTGACAATACCTCCCATTATTGATATAATTTAATAGAATAACTAATTATGTAAGGAGATAACATTTATGAATAAACCTTTTTATAAAAAATGGTGGTTTATTTTAATCATCACATTCATTGTAATTGGTGCTATTGGAACTACAATGATTGGTGACGATCAGAAAACTTCTGAAAAGGAATTAAAGGAGAAAAATGATACCATCGTTATTGATATGAAAGCTGCAAATGATACAAGTATCCCCCTAGAGGAACGTATTGCCAAGATAGCTACTGATTTATTTGGAACTACTACAACTGATGGTCGCGATCGAGATATTAGGGTTGAAAGCATGGGAGATACCTATTATTTAAAGCTGATGATTGATGATTCCATAACAAAAAAGAAAAAGCTAAATGATGCTCAACAAAATACAGTTAAATTACTTAAAATTTTAAAGGATGTAGAGGATATGGGTAATATCCACATCAATTGGCAAGATCACTTCAAAGATGATTATGGTAACCCTACTACTGGGTCTGCAATAACCACGGTCATTAAAAAGACGGATATGGACAAGATTGATTTAGCTAATTTCCAAGCATCTGACTTGAAAAAGATAGCTTCATATTACTATAGTACATAGTGTTTTTAAGTAAAATCGGCTTTTCAAATATGAAGTATACAATGAAAAGTCCTTTTTAAATTTATTTTGGTGACTTACAAATAACTCCTTTAATTTTGAGGGAGATATAAAAAATAGTGTAATTAAAATTATGTACGATACTAGGATACGTATGATAAAAAAACAATTATCTTAGAAGAAAACAACACTCTATGATTACTACAAGAAATTCTACTATGAAATATCTAATAGTAAGAGGGTCGCACAAGTATAGCAGATATAAAAAATAGTTATATGGCCAAGAAAGCAATTAAGCTATCTTGGTCTTTTATACTTTAGTTACTACGTTGTGAAATAATGATTTTTATTCCTGCAAAATCACCGTCAGTCAATGTACCGGCATCAAATTTTTCTAGATGTGACTTTTCAATAAGCTTTTTATCTACTGCTTGTTTAATGTAGTCACGTACTGCGGCTTTAGTTGTCTCGTTTGTAAATCGCATTATATCATCCTCCTTTTGTTTTTGTGTATCCTCTACAATAAACTGAACCTTTCCAGCGCTACTCGTTGGCACTACTACTTGTCCTTCTAATTTATAGCCATTAGGCATTTGCCATGTTGTAGAAATTTCAAAATGAGGTGCATCGTATTGCCCTGCTGGCCAAGAGCCTCCCCAAGTGATATCCAGCTTTTTAGCTATTGTCCCCACCTTCGATAGAGTAGAAATATCATATAGATTTCGTGGCGGTGCTACAGCGATATCCCATGCTCTACGTGATGTATGATTACTATTACGTGTCCAGGTAACTACTTGGCCTGGTCTTGTTCTTCCTTGTTCATATAGAAAATTTTGGCGCGCTTGGCTGCGATATGTTTCTGTGACGAATATAAAATCAATACCTACTTTACAACACTCCTGAAAGAGTAATCGACAGGCTATTTGTGCGGCTGCTGTTAATTCCTTTAAATCACGACATGTTGTTACACTTGTACTCATTTTGTCTTCTCCTCCTTCGTATTGAAGATTTCTAAAGCTTTCTTAACTGGTGCAGGCATGTCCACCCCAAGCTTGGCTGAATTTTCTCCTAAGCTAACAAGTTCGTTAAAAATGAACAATAATACAACTGCATCAGGAATAATCTGTCCAATTGAAAACCCTTGATCTTGTAGCACTAAATAAATTAGATTGGCCACCACGATCCAAACCCACATCATGCCTTTTTTGATGATGCCTTGATAACCCCTCTTACTGTTAATCATTCCCCAATTTGCTGCCATGCCTGATAAAAAATCAATTACATTCAATATTAACAATACTGTCATCAATAAACCCCATCCACCTGCGAACCACGATACTACTCCACCTACTGTGCTAAGTAAAAATTTAATTGATTGTTCCATTTATCTACGTCCTTTGCCTTTTTTTAGTGTAAAAAAAGCCATGAGAAGCATCGAGGTTCGGTACAATGTATCGTTTGCCCATCTCGATTGCTCTCATAGCATTTAAAACATAAAAAATAACGCTAGCTTATGCTGCGTTTACTTGTTTTCGTTATCTTGTTCAGTGGCTTTTATTTTGATAGCCTCTTCTTCGGTTATTAACTTTTTTGTAACAGCTAAATCAATTTGTTCTTCTGTTGCTCTGCAGTTACACCAGTTGCGTAAAAATAAATTGTATACAGCACTCAAATTAATTACCCCCTATCATTAATTGCATAAGTAATTCATCTTGATCTGCTTGCGATACTCTCAAGTCTGCATTCAGACGCTCAAGCTCTGCAATGCGTTCTTGTAGTGGTCCACCGTGGGACTGCTCCTCATTGACGATAGCGCTATATGCATTGTATGCTGCTTGGTATTCCTCTTTTGTGATTTCGACCGTTTCTGTGCCCACTAGGGACTCGCGTGTGCCGTTGTAGATCACATACCCAATATTGGATGTTTGCTTGTCGTCGACGAAACTGCCGATCGCCTTGCTCATATCGACCCCACCATAGAGGTAGGTAGTGGCATTACCCACCGTCTCTTCTAGGTTTCCTGTTACTCGTAAATAGATAGTCATTTGTTTTCCTCCTAGTTGTTTGATGTTATCCAGTTGTAGGGGTATGTGTGGACGTTGGCAGTGTAGTTCTCTAGCCCCGTATTCTTGAGCGCCAATTGGTTTAAGGTTTTATCGTATACGATAGTGGATGACAACAATCCATAAACGTTAGCGCCTATTAGCAACGCATCTTGACTAGCCCCCATATCCGATGTGATCGTCTTTATCAGTGTTAGTGTAAGATCATAAATACGCAATTCTTTGTAATCAGATCGAGTAAATATGACATATCCGTCTATTAATTGTACACGCCACACATACGGTAGATTATATGATGAGTTATAGGCATCTAGGGCTACACTGAATGTCTGGATGATGCCTCCACCTTGTGTTGGACTCATCATCATGTGTAGATATGTCACACCGGATGCCCTTTCTATAGTGTAAAGATAACCGTTATCCATAACACCTGATAATCCTGGACCACACAATTTAGGCATGTTGTAATTTGTTATATATGTCATCGCTGTTTGTGTTAGTGAGTAGTATGAAACCCAAGTTGACGACCCAGTGTAGACATAATGAGTAACATCGTCATAATGCCACCCCTCCCTCAAAGCTGTCGCATTCAGGAATGGCTGGGTAGCAGAATCGAACAATGACAGATACGAGCCATACCATAACTTGAATATCTTAACGCCATATACGTTATCAGGAGAGTTGGTTGAGGCAATTCCAAAGAATCCCTTTCTAGCGAATACTGGTGTTGATAACCAGTTCCATGATCGCAACTCCCCAGATGTGTAAATCTTTTGCATGTTGGGGATAAATGGCGGTAACTTGCTTATGGTCGCCGTACCTGTCTTTAGACCATCGTCAGTTCCGAATGTCTTACCCTTCGCAACGTCAATCTCTGTGGCATTCCCATACTCACCCCCTTCACCCTGTAAGATAAAAGCCGAACCTCTATAACGTAGCGTGTAGACACCACCAGCTTTTAAATTCGTTACTGCCGTACCGTTTGCTTTTTTGATGGGGATTGCACCCAAACCATTAATATCCAAGGTTGTGGCGACTGTACTGTTAGCATTAGCCGCAAAAGATACACCCAAACCATCACTATAACTTGTTATCGCTGCATGTGTAACAGTTAATGCATTCGCTGTCCCTGCAACAGTTCCAAGCCATTTGACTGAATCAGTTGGGCTAATAGGCTGAATAGCATCTTCAATACGTTTCATTTCTGTATCGATCTTATCAAGATTGGCATTAACCACATTTACATTATAAAAATCATCTTCATTATCCTTTGTAAAACCATAATTAGCAGTGTCAGTAGACATTACGATAACACTTCCTCTCTCAGTTGTTTATGTGTAAAGGCAGCCAGTTGAGCATGTGTAAAGCGCGCCAGTGCACTATGTTGGATGTATCTGATTTCCACATAGACCAACATGTTTTGAGGCGTTACTCGCTCAAGTAATACCTCGACAATTTCAAATTCACGAGACACCGTTAACTCTAGCTTTACACGTACCCACTTTTCAGATGTACTGCGAGTAAGCTCGTATTTTCCCTCTCCTAGCAAGCTATCAAGTAGCTGTTTCAGAACTGGAAAACTATAGGGCGCTTGTTCTTGATATCTTGATAAAATACGGAAACGACGTGTTTCGAGTGTTTCGGATTCACCAGTAACTAAACCGAGCATTCTCTCGTAACGATCGGCACCGCGTTCATCTAGGGTTAAGATAAATTGATTACCTAACAATGATTCAGTCAGTTCCCATATACGCTCTAGTGATGGATTTTCAAGTGATGCAATCTTTTGAAGTTCCTTGATTTCATGGAGGATAGGGGGAAAATAGCTTAAAACATCCACTTTTCTAGCCACTTATAGTCCCCCTTTTCGGTATAGCTTCTCTATCAAGTTCAAGGTTGCTTGCCTTGCCATTTAATGTTGTGTTGGCTATGTCGATGACTCCATTAATACCAAGAATACGTGTTTCAATTTGACTTATTCGGATAATCAACCCTGTTTCATCTTCTTGTTTAGTAACTGCCGATGCCCAAAATTCCGCAAGCTCCTCAAAGTATCCATCGATTACTTCTTGGATAGCATTCTCTACATCTTCAAAAGACCATCCCGATTGAAGTGTTATTGTTGTACCTATATTCACTATCGTTTCATTGACAGCCGAGATAGTAACCATGTGATCAATAGGAGCAAGCCCGATTCCATCACCTTGCGCATCTAACGGATCCATTAGATGTTGTACTAACTCAACTAATTCAGTGGATGGCTTCGAAAAAGTAGAATCGATGATTGTAACACCAACAGTGCCGCCTCCATACTTCGCTCGGTAGATGCGTGCACCTCCAACCCCAGGTATGTTTCCAACTCGCTCTTTGTAATCGGCGCGATTCCCACCAAACGAAATACTTTCAAAGCTATTGAAGTAACGTGCCCTAAAAGCCTCTGTATCTTCTTCGTTCTCTCCTGGAATCAACAAGTCCGTTAACTGTGCCGTCTCAAGACCTGCAATGTAATCAATCGGTATAAGCTGCCCTATCTCGAAATTTCCAACTTCACCTTCTGTTTCACACTCCATCTTAAAAACACCTTTTTCAATTTTTTCAAGGGCTACGTAGTTGTATTCTTCCTGTGAAAATCGTGCGCCTAACGGAACATCAATATTGAATACTCCTTTTCGAATAGCTTTCGTTGCAGGGGTTGGACTAAGCCCTCGTTCAGCTGCACGCCTTACTAAATTTTCTCGTGAGGCCGTATCTGCGAACATTTCGTTTTCGTAGTTCAGCAATGTAAAAAGTATTTGAGCTGTCTCAGCTGTATTGGCTGCTGTTGCCTGATAAATTAACGATGTCTCTCGTTTATCCTGTGTTGGTACATTGGATAGTTTCTGAACTAATAAATCCTCATAGGGAGTATTTAAATCAAAGGCCACTGCCATCAATAATCCACCTCTTTCTCTGCTGTGATTTCACCAAATATGGTATGTGCTGTGTATTGAATATGCACTTTATTTTTATTTGTTGTTACTTCAAAAGTATCTACTTCCGTAATGCGATCATCCTGTAATAAAGCCTCTTGGATGCGTCGTTTTACTTCACTAGCAACATAGACAGTTGGTTGCCCAATTAAATCATTAGTTTCAAAGCCTGTGTTCCAGCTGTAAATTAAATGATTGTATCGCTCAATATTGAGCATTAAAAAAATCGCTTGTTTCAAGGCCTCTAGTTCATCAACGGTGCCATAACAGCGATCTAATTCGTGATTTATTTTAAAAGTATTAGAAGGTTCAATTTCTTCCTCAAAATCGAATGCCAGTCCGTCATTTATGACCTGTGGAATCATCAAATCACCTCTTTATCTATAATTAAATATTGTTGACCACCATGCACGCGAATCATCGTCACTTTGTCACCTGTTATTAAGCCGTTAAAGACTTTAGCTTTCTGCTTTGCTCCACCATTCACACTCATCTCTACTTCATAATCCATAACAGCACGGGTGAGCTTCAATTGTTTTTCTTTTAAAGTCAATTTTTGATCGATTTGAACCTCTAAAGGACCTACACTTATTACATTGCCGTAAATAACCGTAGCAAGCTTCTGTGCATTGAGAACGCCCAGAACAAGTTTCTGAATTTCTTTTAAAATATCCTCCATACTACGCAATGAAATCACCGCCAATCAACGTTAAATCCATACGATGATTAGATTCCTTGAAGGTATGCTTAACACTTTCTACCATCATGAAATTGGCTACTGATACGTCACCAACATACAACAGCACTGCTACCTGACTTCCTCCACGCACAATTGGATTACCAAACACCTTATTGATGTGTAATTTTCGTGATTTACGGTTATAGAACTTGAGCATGCTTGCAGCTTTAGCTTTGCCGTTTTCACCTTCCTCGAACTTATCTGTTAACTGAAGTACACCCCACTCAGTTATCCTGCTATCGTCTTGGACAATGTAAGTATCACGTTCACCAGTCTCTTTATTCTCACGTTCTAACTTGATTTTATTGTACGTGTTTTCATCAATGGATGAGGTGTACTCAAATGATTCACCTGATTCTTCATCTATCAGTAAATCTGTTTGAAGTGTCTTAGCTTCACGTAAATTCAAAGCTCCAAAGTCATCATAGAGCACAAATAGCCTTTGAGTATTAAGAGTCGTTTCAGCCAAGGCATTATCCATGACAGTGAACAGTTCTTGATTATCCTCAACCATAGAAGGAATAACGTATTTTGTATTGTCTATAGTGCCTGTCTTTAATTTAAAGTCCTTTGCAATCATTTGAAGTACTTGAGCAGCTGTTTTATTCTCATACCTATACGTATCTTTATTTTTAAAGTAGCGGAGCTGATCGTAACAAGTAACCGTAATGATTCTGTTATTTGAACGTTTTTTGATAAAAACAAAACCATAGAAAACCTTGTGTCCGTCATATTCGAAACGGACTGCATCACCCTCGTGGAAGCTGAGCATATTATCCTTAATTACATTGAATGTCAACTTTCCTGGAGTACCTTTCCGATTTGTTTCCCACACTATACCTTCCTCTGCAACGCATTCGTATAGCTGCCCTTTACTCATGATATATAGTTTTGATTTAGCCAAGCTTTATCACCTGCCCTGCTTTAATCATGTTTGGATTACTAATATTATTGATTTTTGCTAACTCAGTGTATTTAGAGCCATCACCTAAGTACTTCTTAGCAATAGCCCATAATGTTTCACCTGATTTAACGGTATGTGTTTTTGGGGTTTCTTTGCCTGTAGTTGGCCGCTTCTGCTCTACTACAGCTTTCGATTCGGTTTTTGCTGTACTTCCTGCATTATTAGCTTTTGTAGCTGGCTTCAAGTTGATTTTTTTATTGCCGTACTCCCTGTATTGTTTTAACTGGATTCGTACAATAACATCAAAGCCATTATCGGCTGATTCCTTAATCTCATAATCCTCAAGTGATACTGTCATATTTGTGTCAAATAGTAAGTTCCCGTTCGGCATCATACGATTAACGATAAACTGAAAGGGTTTGTCAGAGATTTTTAATTTTTCTAGTTTATCAAGATAAAATGTAGCTGGTTGAAAACCATTCGGATAAACAGCAAACGGATAGTTGACGTTAGGGAGTAATACCTCAATATCTATATCCGTTAGCCCTGTTCTCTTTATTACATTTACTTCTCCTTCATTCATTAACACCATAGTTTCGTTTCTACCATTAATCTTTAGAGCTAGTTCAGAAGGCGCAATAGGAAACTGTAAACCATCTAGAAAAAAATTATACATCTTTAATTGAACCTCCTTCTGCTAGCATTCCTGAAACTTCTTCAACACGTTGACCAAATCTATCAATAATGCCATCAATATCTAATTCACTGTTGATACGGTTTTCATTTTTCATATCTACTTTGATTTCTGCCGTTGTATAACGATTAATCGCTTCACGTTCAGCTATATCACGGAGATACTTTAAATCCTCATTCATTATTTTAATACCTTCAGTTGCTTTTTCGGTATTGTCTGCTGTTTTCTTACCTAGCTCATTACCTTTATCGAGTTTGTCACCTAACGCTAGCGCATTATTAATGTCATTTTTCATCTTATCTTCTTTATTACTGTCGTTTTTTTCTTCACCCGATTTAAATAGATTGGCTCCCCAATTGTAGCCTTTATCCCAAGACTTACCAAGATCCTTAAATTCCATTTTCGGGGCTTCCCAATAATCATCAGGAGCTTCGCCAATCCAGTTATCCAAAACTCCTCTAAGACCTTTTAGATCACTTGTAATGGACTCTCGGTGACTATACTCTGTGCCCACTTTTAAACCTACAGAAGATGAAATATTCTCTGGTAATAGCTTCACAAACCAATTCCAAGCTCGTATCGCAAAGTTAACTGCGTCAACCATAGCATTAACAAAGCTTGTAGCAAATCCATCCCATCCACTAATCATTGAAATAATTAAATCTAACATATTGGTTGCTAGATTATAAAATAATTTCTTGACCGAATACATCGGATTTTTCCATACATTTACAAAGAATTCCACAAAAGAGGCCCACAAATTCCACATATAGGCTACTCTATTATAAATCCATGATCCTAACACCATGAAAGCCCCAGCTATTATTCCTGTAGCACTAACCGAGGTCCCAGCAAAATAATTGAAAGCGGCTACCGCTAAATAGAAAAGACCAATAATAATTACAATGGCTATTACTAAAATAAATATTGGATTGGCTGCTATCGCTGCATTTAAGCCCCATGCTGCGGCCGTTGCGGCTGATGTTGCAGACACACTCGTCCATGTAGTTGCTGTTAATAGTCCAATTGCAAGCGTTCTTAAACCAGTCCAAATCGTACTCGCTATTTCGGCTGCTTTTACTAGTAGTAAAGCGGACTCGTATACCAACATTGCCGCTGCAACAGTACTTATTATAGGAACTATAAACGACCAACTATCCTTTAAACTTCCATCGGGTATAAAAAAATTCAATGTACTCGAGGCAATTGAAGATAATTTCTCCATAGCAATAGCTGCATTTTGCACGAGCTCCTTAAAAAGATCGCTTTTTACAATCCCATCAAATATTCCCTCAAAAGCCAAACCAAGTACAGCATTCCTTATCTTGGCCATAGAAATTTCACCACTACTTGCTATTTCTCGTAATTTCTCAATGAAAGCATTAAGGTAATTCGTAGTATTTTGGACACCATTTGACGTAGACTGAAATACGTTATTTAAATCCTGGCCTTGAAGGTTTCCACTTCCCATTGCTTGTGTTAAAGGTTGCTCGGTTGTTTGTAAACCATTGTTGATTACATTTAACCCAGATGTGGTGTTATTTTCATTGGACAAGAGTACTCTCCCAACTACTTGAAAATCTAAATATTTCCCTGCTATCTCCTTGATTTTAGTTAATAATCCACCAACTGCTGTAGTACCATCCCTAATGTTGTTGCTAAAACTTTGTTGAGCATGATCAGCATTACGAATTTCCTTTTCAACTCTATTAAATTGCTCAGCAGCTCTAGCTAATTCTTTCTGAGCTAGTTGAACACTAGAGGTATCTATCATTTGCCTAGAAGCAGCATGCATAGCTTCCAACTGATTGACCATCCTGGAAACCATTTTATGCATGACTTTAATTGGTTTACTTAAACGATCTTCAATTTGAATTGCCGTACGGATTGTAGCCATGAACTCTCACCTCTTTATTAAAAAAGCATCCTACTCAAAGGATGCTTTTTATGGCTATTGTTTAATAATTTGTACTTTAACTTTCTCTATTTCTTAGTAAATTTATATATTTTCTGTTGTTTCCAACTACATTATCCTGCATGGTTAAATTCACAAGACTCCAAAGTAACTTTCCACCCTTTTAATTGAAAACAGACAGAATTCAAATAAATAAATGTCCCTTTTTTATATCATATCTTTTAAAGAAACATATAAAACAGCTAGCTTAACGATAGCCATTTAGGTTAACAAGCTACTTCCTAACGCTTTCTACCTTTTCTAGACCCTCGTTTTGCCTCTCGTTCTTGCTTCTTATCTTCTTCGATTTTGATCCTTAGAGACGCTATAATACAAGCTTTATCTGCCAAGGATAGTGACACATATTCAGACGGAAGGCGACGCATTTTGTGCACCCACCAGTGCATTATATTAGCCTCACCATCACCGTCGTCTATTAGTTTTTTATTTCTTCAACCATATCCTCTAGCTCAGCTTGATACCCATTGACTTCCTGTGCTACCGCTGAGGCATCTGCAATCTCACCGATTGTCAGCATCTTTCCAAGTAAAGCATCTGCCCCCATTACACCATAAGAATCCTGTAGCTCTTTATCGTTTAAATTAGGATATACAATTGATTCTACAGTTAATAAACGTTGGTATTTAAAATGATCAAAATCAGTATTATACTGCCCCTTACGCTTTCCTTGCATGATCATAGAACGCTTAGTAGATTCAGATTTTAATTCCTCGTCCCGTTCTGGCGAAATTGGCGCGAACTCCCATTCAATTGGATCGCCATGTTCATCCACGAATTTCTTTGAAATAGCATGCTTAATGTTTTCATTTTGCTTTTTATTGTGTGCAAAAAATGCAGTTAAGTTTGACATAATTAATCACCATATCCTTTTTATTTATATTTAAAAGAGCCCATATATAATGAGCTCTCGTCTTATAGCATTTCTTGTAAAGTTGTAAATTCTTCTGGCATATCCCAATCCTCGAAAGTGAAATCTATAGAGTCTTCTAAGTACTCCGCATCTGCATCTAATGCAGCGATGATCCCTCCATCCATATTACAATCAATTAGAATGGTTGTTTGACGGCCTACCGACGCTGAGCCATCTTCGTTAGTCACTTGGATATCAAAATAAATATCCTCCCCAGTGTCTTTGTAACGCTTTAATAACTTACGGAATATTGAAGTATTAAAGTGGAATGTAGCGCTGCCTGTATACTCCGCGCCAGTAGCTTTGTTACCCTTAGCTACACGCCCCATAATAGGAACTTGCGTTTTAGTTTTATCCATACGGGCTTCTAAATTAATTAATTGAGCAAATAAGTAACGACTGCCTTCAACCGTCACGTATGCTCGGCCTTGAGCGCCATGAATGGCATTGCGAGCATGCATAGTAGCATCCGCAAAATACTGTAGATTCATTGGAATTAATGTTTTGTTTGATTTCATCTGTTTGCCCTCCCCTTATGCTACTGTTGTCGTGATGTAAAGTTGTGACATCGCAACCGTAGGAATCACGACTTCATTTACGACAACAGCTTTCTTTGAATTACCTTGTGCCACGGTTAGTTCATCTTTGTTGTAATTTTGAATAGCTCTAATACGTTGCATTTCCATTCGAAGACTACCAATGTCATTCCATAAAGAAATTCGACCATCTTGATCATTTGGCACCTGACCTAAATAATGAGTGTTAAACAATTGAGCTGTATCAATTGCAAGCTGATCAAGCACACGAATGACTTGATTCAAACTGAAGTCCTCGTTTTTCTCATCTGAAAACGATGTAAAGGTATTCACATCTTCAAGTACACGAATTTCATCCCCAACACGATGTAATAAATATTTGCCAGCCTTTAATAACGTTGTGAGTTGTGACTGTGTCTTTGTTTCAGACATATCAACTGTAAATTCACCTTCGTATTTTTTATTAGTATTTGACTTATTGACAGCTACTCCAGCCTGAGCACCAGATACCCAATATACTGCACCAAACACTTCTTCTTCTGGTCCATTAGTATCGTTTTGTACGTCAATAATCCCTTCATGGTTAGTACTGCCAAGTTTATGACCTACAAGTTGGAATTTACCACCGATTTGGTCACGAATACGCTTTGTATACTCAATATATAACGATTTAATTGAACTTTCTGAAGACAAGCAGCCAAGAGTATTGAAACCATATGCTTCTAAAGCATCTAGTGCCTCTTGATGTGCCCCACCAGTAATAGCTAAGCCATTGGAACCTCCAGCTAATGCGGTACCAGCTGTAACAGCTAAAGTTGCATTCGTTTTAAACACAACAAAATCATTAGCGATTAGTTCTGTAGCAGTAGCTACCGCCATTTGTTCGTCTACTAACACATTAGCTAGCAATGTTTTAACATCGAATTTCGATGGCTCATCGACATTTGCCTGAATGACAATCGTAATATCATTCCCTCGTGCACCTTTGTACTTAGCTGTTGCAAAATCATTTGTAGCCGCTTCTGCATCCACAGCAAGTTTGTAAAAATAAACCGTGATAGCATTTTTTAATACATCACGGATACCTTTCATTTTTGAGTCCATATATTCATAACCAAAAATTTTGCGAGAATTCTTTCGTAAATCCTCTTGTGTTACAGCAAATACTTCGCCATCTACGCCCCAGTCAAGTGCAATTGGCAAACCAACGTAACCGCGATTGCTTAGATTTACAAATGCACGAGTAGCGCTAATAAAATTGTGATATTTCCCTGGTAATACTTTGTTTTGTGATAAAAATACTCCTCCACCTAACGCCATATTAATTACCTCCCTTATCGAATTTCTTCAGTATTTCATCCACTTGAGCGAATGAATAAGTTTTTTCTTTTTCTAACAATGCATTGAGTGCATCACGGCGATCTTTATATTTTTGACTTTTTGAAAGTTGCTCTTTTGTAAATTTCGGTAAATTCGAACTAATTACCTTTTCAACGTTTTTGCTTTCCATCGACTCAACCTTCTTCTGAATTGCTTTCGCCAACTGAAACCACCTCTTCTTTGTTAATATTATGATCTAATGACCCCATAAAAGCTTTCTCTTCAATTTCTTGTAAGAAGAAATTAAAATGAATAAAATTATTACCAATGCCTTCAATAACTTCGCTAGTTGCTCCGGTACCAAGCAGTAGTGAACCATTTAACAATGTTATTTCTTTGATTGCTTGTTGAACCTTTAAAGTCATATTAGACGCCTCAGGTATGCCATTTTTAGGGAAATACTTCACGTTAAAATGTGCTGTTACTTTCCATCGACCACCTATTTGTCGGATATGCTCTAAGCTCAAAAATTGAATTAAAAAAGCAGGCGTATTAAACTCCTGCGGTAATTCATCAATATATTTTTTATATTCCGCTCCGAAAGCTTCGTGGAGCTTACTAGATAAAGCGTTTTGAATATCATAAATTTCCATCAAAAGCCTCCTTCAACAAGTTAGTTAGTAAACATATGAATATAGAATTAAATACATCGAATCACTCACTTTCAAACGTTTTGGTAGTTCATTAAGTAGTTTTTTCAGCTCATCAAATCGTTCTAACATTGAACCGTCAATCCTTTATTCATCTCCAACTAAAAAACGCCCTTCCTTATACCGAATAGGAAAGCGTCGTTTTAACTTTTACTTGAACGTTAGCCATTCCACATAGCCTCCTTTTCAAATGGTTGCTTGGAATACGTTTTGTGCTTCTTGGAGTGATGGGATTGCTATAGCTGCTACTCTTGCCCATTTAGTTCTATCCTACAAATTTTTCAACTGAAAACCACTCCTTTTTATGCCTCAAACAAGTTTATGGGACATTGATTGGTCGACGGTCTGTCGCCTTGGTCATTTATTGTTTTATAAATTCCAAAAGGTGAAATCCTTAACCCGTCGTCCTACTTCCAAGTTTACATTATCTATTACTTAAAATGATATGTTTGGAACGTTTGGAACTTTTGTCACACTTGGAACATTTGGCAAGTAAAATGAAATATTATCAATCACTCTTAAATGAATACTAGAATAAAATAGCTGATACTATATTGTCGTCTAAATGAAAAAAGTATATAACAAAATAATAGCTCTTCATTTCTGTTAGCCCAATAAAACCCCTAGTAAAATATTTAAAGGTTCACAAAAAAGAAGTAACCCTTTGGTTACTTCAGACTGTAGACAAAAGCCCATCGAGAAGTTCACTCTCGATGGCTTTTGTCATTTTTCTTCCTATTTTATTTTCAACATTTGGTAATATACTACCAAATTCAACATACTCTTCGAGCTTAGTTGCTCTCTTAAGCTACTTGCCACGTCCAAGTAGCCAGTTTCTTTAAATTCATGGCAGCAAAAGTAAGCATCGCCTGCATGGACAATTTTTTTAGACCTCTTAAGGTTGTCCATCGCATACCATGCTTTTCTTTTGCATCGGCAAAGACACGCTCAATCGTTTCTTTGCGCTTTGCATAAATTTGTTTGATGTCATAGGAATGGCGTAAATGTTCAGCTTCCTCCACATACGACTCCCAAATATGGCGTTGAATGAGTTTTTGATGATGCTTACTTTCTGTACATTGGGAAAGGCTTGGACACTTCGAACAAATAAAAGGATTCGATTTATATTGGCGATATCCTTCCTTCGTCGTTGTCGCATACTTCAATATCTGCCCTTGTGGGCAAAGATAACAATTATAGTGCTCGTCATATGTATACTCGTGCTTTCGGAAGAATCCATCTTTCGTTTTAGGACGTGTATACGGAAGAACAGGCAACATTTGATTCTCTAACAAAAAGTTCGTAATCGCTGGTGTTTTATAGGCTGCATCTGCTGCAACAGCTAATGGTTTTTGAACATTTTGAATGACCCTTTCAACAAGTGGCTGTAATACATGGCTATCGTGCACATTTCCCGGAGTCACAATGGCACCTAAGACAAAGCCCTTTTCATCTGTGGCTGCATGAAAAGAATACGCAAACTGCTTCGTACGTTCATCCTTCACGTAATACCCACTTTCAGGATCTGTCGTGCTTTCCTTTATTTCTTTCCATTCTTCCTTTTCAAACTTCTCCGGGGGAAAGGGCTTTTTTCCGTGTTCTTCACGATCCATATTTAACTCTAATTGAAGCTTCTCTTCATAAGCTCGTGTTTCTTTTCGCACGACCTTTTTATCATACTTCCGTTTATTCGCACTCGCTTTCACATGCGTGGAATCAATAAATAGATGGTCTGCATGGAGGAGTCCCTGATGCATAATTTCTTTTAATATACGATAGAATATCTGTTCAAATATATCGGTGTCTTGAAAGCGACGGACATAATTTTTACCGAAGGGGAGAAATGCGGGACTTCTGTATGGAAGCCAAATCCTAAAAACCAGCGATACGCCATATTCGTTTCAATTTCTTTGATCGTTTGACGCATGGAGCGAATGCCAAAAACATATTGAATAAACGTCATTTTGAAGAGAACGACAGGATCAATACTTGGACGCCCATTAGGTGAATAGAGATGTTCTACTAAAGGATAGATAAATGAAAAATCAATAGCAGCCTCCAGTTTTCTCACTAAATGATCGTTGGGAACTAATTGATCAATCGTTAACATTTCTAATTGTTCACGTTCATTGGTTTGATTCTTCGTCATCATGGTTGATCACCTCAAAAGTTTACTTTTCATCAATAGATGAATAAGGAATTCTTTATGTAGAAGTTGATTGGAACGAAGGGCGGCGACTCCTGCGGGAAAAGCGGGAAAGTCGAGATCCTGGACTGAGCGAAGCGAGGGAAGCAGCTCGACCCCGCCCGCGGAAAGCGTCCGCCCGTAGTGGAAATCAACGGCTTTATTTTATTTCATTGTAAAAGAAAAAAGACTGTAGGCAAACTCAAAATTCATCGAGTTTGTCTACAGTCTGAAGTAACCCTTTGGTTACTTCAGCATCATATCTAAAACTCTTTCTCGCACACGTTGTACGCTAGTATGACTCATATTAAGATTTGCACCAATCCAGCGGAATGGCATGCCTTCTAGTAACCAGAAAAGTACTTCCTGTTCAAGGTCGCCAGTTACCTTGTCAGCTAAATTTTGAACTAATAGTAGCTCATCTTTAATCTTGTTCATGCGCTCCTCGCGTAAAGCTCTCATTTGAACATGAGCATGCACTGGGTCGCTTGTTCTTCCAATAGCTTTTGGCATTGCTGCCTCAAAGCCATACTTTGCTGTAGATGCTACAGCTGTTAATGAATCTAGTTCATCCTTCATTCTCATGTACTTGCACATATTGTCATTGTACTTTTTAATTGCCTTATCTAGTTGGTAACGATTTAGTTGTATTTTCTCTTTTATCATAGTTATGCCCTCCTATGTATCTTTTCAATTCTCTCTGCTCTAGCATTCCACCACTGGCCGTTATAACAAATGTTTTTACATTGTGCTAAATAAATGTCAAACGCACACCCTCAATATACGTTTTGTTTTTTAAATGCTCTTTCATCCTTGAACACCAAAACATAAGATCATGCAATCTCATTTTTAGTCATTGCTCATACACTCCTATTTACCAAGCATTTCTAAAACCTTTTGTCTTTCAGCTTCAAAATCTATCGTGTTGTTATTAGACTCAGCAGATGGAATTGATGACTCGTCTTTATCATTACGATTGGCGAACCACTCTGGCACTATCTCTGTACGACTGTTAGACTTTTGATAAGAATATCGGCTAGATTGCTGTCTATTTTTTTTCTCCCTTTCTTCCTTGGCCTTTAATTGCTCAACATTCTTAATAAAAGACTTTCTCCAGTTTGCTAAAATTTGTTCTGTATACTGCATTGGTATGTTTGGTTGATGTAGTGCCGTTATTTTCATGGCTTCATAAACAAGTGCTGGATTATTTTCACTTGCCATGCGTTCTATGCACTCGCAAATATAACTAGATGCTCTTTGAATGTTTTCATCATAGAATTTAGTTAAGAAAATTAATTGTTCCTCAGTGACTGTCGACTGACTGACTATTTCACTATCTGCTGTTTGTTTTTGTTTTTCTTTTTGTTTTTCTTTTTGTTTTTCTTCCCCACACACTTTAGAAGGTGTATCGATAGGGTATTGATACGGTATCGAACCATTGTCATTACTAGGATTAAGTTCTTTCTGCTCATCCTGTACTTCTAACAGTATTGATACGGTATCGAGACTGTATCCTAACTGTTCCAATGAGGTAACATAGCTCTTAACAAATGGGGTATGTTTTACTGCAAACAGCTCTTTTTCGATACATTTTTTAACTTTAGGCGAATTTATAAAGTTGTATTTTGCCCAGTTAATTAGCATGATTTCTTTCGTTAATTCGTTGTAAGTAATTTTTCCGTATTCAAAGAACCTTTGTAATAGTTTCTGTACTGTTTCACGGTTATAACCTGTATGCATTTCTATTACTCTGTAAGGTAATTCGTAAATACCACATTGTGTTGTATTATTGTTTGTCATCAAATACAGATAGAAATATTTCTCCTCTGGTGTAAGATCTAATACAAAGCCGTCATCCCAAAAAGTTGTGTGTACATGTCTGTATTTAGCCATTTTCTCTCCCCCTAATGTGTTCTTTTTACTATGTGGTTGACACTGATGTTGTCTAACTAGTGGATCGTTTAAAAAGTTATTTGAAATCAGGTTCGAAGGGGACAATTGTTTTTAATTGTGCTAAATCAACAAAACGTACTTTGGGATGAAGAGTGACTCTAGTAAAGTTATTTGAGTTGCCTTCTATTCTTTCTTTAGTCATGATGAAAAAATTTCGAATCACCATCGATTCGTTCACTATTGTACTAATCATATTGTCACTACCTTGCCCAAAAACTTATTAATAAAGTAAGCCTGTCCTTTACTAGTGATTTTAGATGTTTTACTAATACTGATTTCCCCACTGTTATGATGAATAGGTGTTTCTTTAATTTCGAACAAACCCAGTTGCATTGATTTTTGTGTTGGTGAATTGTAAGCTGATCCTTTACGCTTGATTAAATAGCCATTTTCTCTTAGCCATTTGAATAGACGCTTTTGTCCAACATCTATACCATTTTGCTTTAAGATTTTGGCGAACTCTCCAATAAGAATGCTTGTTTCACTAGCTTGTATTGCATCTGCAAATAACACTTTTGTTTTTTGTGAATCAATCAACAATCGCTGCTCAACCATATTTTTCTCGTTATTTTTGATTTTTTTACTGGCAATTAATAAAGCTTTAGCCATAATTGATGCATCATCATCGTTTTCGATAGTAGTGATATAGCCACCATCCTTTCTAACTGAGGGTAAAACTTCTGATTTAACCCATTTTTTAAATGCTCTTGCCGTTGGTTTACGACTTGCGAATATTAGTTCATAAAGTCCAGATTCATTGACAATGTTTGTTTCACCCTGACGCCCTAAGTTGAACTTCGACCGTTCATCATTTTCTAAACGGTTAATTGCTACAGTAGGATTAGTTAGTGCTAATACTCTACAAACATCCGCGGCTACAAACCAAGGCTCGTTATTTAATTCAACAATTCGAACGTTTTGATTATGAAAGTTAAAAGTTTGCAATCGATTCATATAAGAACCTCCAGATTAGTTTCTTACCAAACACAACAAAATGTTGTTTTATTTTTCAAAAAAATTTTTGATGGTGCCATTTCAAATAGGTCAGAAATTGCTAATGCTACATCTAAGGACGGTGTGCGTACTCCCTGTTCAATCATTCCATAATAGCTTTCACTAATAGTGATACCGAGTTCAATATCAAGTTTTTCCACTACATCTTTTTGCAACCAATTTTTTTGTTTTCTAGCATCAATAAGTATTAACCGACGATTTGTTGTTTCCAAAACCACACCCCCAACTTTTTATGGTTTTATATTACCCAACAAAAAGTTGTCTGTCAAACCAAAACTAGATTTTTTGTTGTTTTTTATTTTTATTTAACTACAAACCCAACAAATTGTTGTATAATTAGGTTACATATTTAAGTGAGGTGTAATCATGTCTAACGTACCGCAAAGGCTTAAAGAGTTAAGAAAAGAAGCTAAATTAACACAAGCAGATGTTGCCAAATTCTTAAATATTTCTGAAAGTGCATACGGGTATTATGAACAAGGCCGCAATGAAATTTCCATAGGAAGCCTTCAAAAGTTAGCAGAAAAATACGATGTAAGCGTAGCGTATATATTATGTGAAACAGATGAAAAACAACCTTTTGATAAAGATGAGGCTGCTTTCCAAGCATTTGCTAATGATCCAGAATTGCAGGTCTTTTATAAAGAACTTCCTAAGTCAGATGAAGAAACTGTTCGCCGTTTACGAGACATTTGGGAGATTATCAAACATGAAAAGAAATAATATTTTTTAGCCCTTCTTCCTAGAAGTGGGCTTTTATTATAAATCAAATAAGAACATACGTTTCATTACAAGGAATTTGGGGATGGTTTTATGTCATATACTACATACACCGAAGATTTTATAGAAAATCTTTATACTAAATTAGAAATTTTGTTACCACATCAACTAGATGTAAATGAAATAGCCTACAAGTTAGGCATTCTAGTATATTTCTGGGATAATCCCAGTCAAGTCCTATTTTTAGGTGATCAGGCTTATATTTTTTTAGATCAAAATCTGTCCCCTAAACAATTGTGGCAAGATTTTTGTCATGAACTGTGTCATGTTTTATTTCATAGTGGCAGTCAGGAAAAGATGCCCTACTCGTGGATTGAGTATCAAGAGTGGAAAGCTAATAATTTTATGGTACAAGCATGTGTACCAACATTTATGTTGAATAAAATTACCTTACCGGAAAGCGAGGATAAAGCCATTCAACTAATTCAAGAGCTATTCAATGTTGAATGGGATTTCGCTTATAAAAGATTAGAACAATATAAAAACAATAAATTTATGCATGAATTAGATGCAAAAGCAGCGAAAATGTACTAAAAGGAAATACTGATGAAACTTTCCAATATTAGCAATTTCACTTAGATACCTGTTCATTAGATGCAAATGAATTTAAAGTTACCCATAGTAATAATCGGTGGTTGCTTCCTAAATGGTGAAGAGGAATTTTTGTATCCATAATTTGCTTGGTCCTAACCTTAATAGCTTAGTAATTAAAACACTGTATTTTCTTTAGCAACTACATATCGAACATCATCACTTTTACTGAAATGATTTATTGGATTTCAGGGTACAAAACGTGGTACATATTAAATGAGTATCCCCTCCCCCTCTATTTTAATGTATCTCCATTTATGACTAATATTTTCCTCAAGAGTCATAAAAGATTAAAAGGTCCATTGTTCTAATGATTATTTCCTACATAAAATAGGCATACAATTGCTGCCAAACGAATAGAAACCTATATAGAGAACAATTAGTCATGGGAAAAATAAAGTGGGGTGTGAAAGGATGCTTAAAGTAAATGATGCAAAAGAAATGGTACTTGGAATTGTGCAAGATGACCCATTGTTTGTTGCACTACAACATACGCCTTTAGAGGAGAATCTTTATCAGGATGCCTATTTAACAGACATCGATGAATCCAAACACTATACAATAGCAGAAGTCGCGGGCTGGTTTGATATTACAGACGCTATGCTTCGCTACTATTTAAAACCATTTGAACAATACATTTTTGACAATGCATCGCCGAATGTGAATGGTAATATTCGTTTAAACCTGCCTGCTATAGTAAGGCTAAGAATGATTTTATTATTGAAGGATGAGTATCGTGTGAGGGGGATAAAATTATTGCTAGGCATTGATGATAATGGTCAGTTGCTGAAACATCAAATTACCGCAACGACTATGGATTCTGATGATTTATCACATAAAATTGATGTGCTTGGAAACGTCCTACAGCAGATGATCCAAACTGGCCTCTTTCAGATTTTGCCAGATGAAGAGCAAGGAACATTACAAGTAAACATCAATCAGGATTTTCTTGCTCAAAACATTCAGCGATTATCCGCAGACTCTGCTCTTCAAGTAGAGGAAATTCAAAAAGAAACAGTAGAACTGAAACAAGAAAATGAACATCTCCAACAGCAAATTTCAGAGCTACAAGAAAACAGTGTGAAGGATATTGTGCAGAAGATTAGAGAGCGTCATATAGAAAATGAGATTGTATCTACTTTGCGAACGGAAGCATTACGGCTTTTTTCAGAGAAGCATAAAGTAAGTTTTTTCACTAAAATGTTCAAGTCAGCTCAAATTGAGATGGATAAAGAGCAATTTGTGCTAAGCTATATTTCTCAGCATTTAGAAGAACGTTTGGAAGTGGCATTGAACGATTATTATGACAAATAAATTTGAACAAAGGGTTATCAGCAGAACATGCGTGAGACTAGCTAAAAGGCTCATCGTCATGTTCTTTTTTATATGCGCATAATGCGCTAGCCATTTATACTCCTTACTATTACTACCTTGGTGACAATCTTCGAAATGTTGTTTTCTCATGAGCTAAACATAACAAGGCTATTGCTGCTAAATTTCGGTCTATTTTTGTTGTAGCAGTAAGGCTTTAAAACTTGCTATGCCTATCGTGCTGGGATTTTTAATATCTTTTATCACATTGAAGCACTTAATAATAGGGGGCAATCTATACATTGTTCGGTTCAGATAATATTCAACTAGATTGCTCTTACCGGTGGATGCTTGGCAGTCATTTTCTAATTGGTGTACTTTGCGATAGTTTAGCTAGTCATTTTTTCGTTAAACGAGATTGACAATTATCATCCCCAACCGCTACAGTGCCGTTAACTATTGGCTACTACATTTCCTAAAAATCGTAATAATCGAAAATGGAGGGCGACCATTTCTTCTACCGTTAAATTTTCATTGCCTTTGTCAAGCCACTCCTGAATTACACCCAGAATGGCAGATGCGATAAAGGCTTGTAAGTATTGCTGAAATTCTGGATCCTTTACTTCCTCGCGAATCACTGATAATCTGTCCAAAATATGATTGCCAAAGATAGTTTTCATCTTTTGTGTAAAAGCAGGACTTCCTTGCTCTCCTAATAACATACGAAAGGCTGTTGCATGCTCTTTTATACATGTTATCACTTTAATAAAGGGTTGATAGAATTGACCCATTTTTAATGTTTGGAATGCTTCCACTGGTTGAACATGTTTGACATAGCGTTCTAATTCCATTAATAGCTCCTGTTGCAAATCCTCCATTACGTCATATTTATCCGTATAATGTAAATAAAACGTTCCACGATTGATTTGGGCAGCTAATGCTAAATTTTTGACGGTCACACGTTCAAAGCCGACCTCCTCTACTTGCTGGATAAAAACCTTTTTAATGGCTTGCTTTGTTTCAAAATTCATCTTTTCATGTACAGACACAAACTTCCCTCCAGTTACTTAACACTTACAGGCAAACTGTTGATTGTATTTGTTCACATGCTACCGTAAAATTTTTATCAAATCAACATAGTGTTCAGTGAAGGAGTGAGATCCATATGGGAAACCATGCAATCTCTATTAAAACCCTTGAAAAAAGATTTCAACATAAGCAAGTTATTGCCCCCCTTACCTTAGATATTCCCAAGGGACAATTGATGGGCTTACTTGGTCCGTCAGGCTGTGGAAAAACAACGCTAATTAAAATGATTATGGGCATGCTAAAGCCTGATAATGGCACTATTGAAGTATTAGATTTAGCTGTTCCACATAAGCAATTATTGAATGATATCGGCTATATGGCACAGTCAGATGCACTTTATACGGATTTAACTGGTGAAGAGAATCTACATTTTTTTGCCAAGCTTTATTCATTATCGAAGGCGGAGCAAATGGAGCGTGTAGCCTATGCCGCAAGCCTTGTTCGTTTGACCGATGACTTACAGCTTAAAGTGATGAATTATTCTGGAGGTATGAAACGTCGGCTGTCCCTTGCCATTGCCCTTATTCAAAATCCTAAGGTATTGATTTTAGATGAGCCAACGGTTGGCATTGATCCTGTTTTAAAAAAGGAAATTTGGCAAGAACTTATTCGTTTAAAAGAACACGAACATAAAACGATTTTAGTGACGACACATGCGATGGATGAAGCGGAAAGATGTGATCAATTAGCTATGCTCAGAAGCGGGCATATTATTGCACAAGGTACACCACAGGCATTAAAAGCCTATTATCAGGCAAAAGATTTTGATGAAGTGTTTTTAAAGGCTGGAGGTGACGTACAATGAGAATGGGTGCTATCGTCACAAGAATCATACAACAAATGAAACGAGATAAGCGGACACTTGCTTTATTATTTTTAGCCCCACTTCTTGTCTTGTCATTAATGTATTTTATTTTCAATAGTAATGAGGCTTCTGTCACACTTGTCGTCTCTAATGGTCCCACACCATTGATTGACAAATTGAAAGAGACAGATTTTACAATTATTGAAGACGATGATTTTTCGAAAAAACAGCTACAGGACAAAGAGTATGATGGATGGCTAGCAATAGAGCAAAACGAACTAAAGTTAACTTTATTAAATGATGATCCTTCCCAGTCAAAAGCTTTAACAATGCAACTTGCTCAACTTTTACAGACTTCTCAAGACTCCATAGGTAGTTTAGAAACAGACTATGTTTATGGTGATAAGGATACGGCCATTTTTGATATATTTAGTCCCATGCTCATTGGCTTCTTCGTATTTTTCTTTGTCTTTTTAATTACAGGGATTGCCTTGTTAAAGGAACGAACATCTGGGACATTGGAACGTTTACTTGCAACACCTATCAAACGCTCAGAAATTGTAGCAGGCTATATGGTCGGTTATGGTTTATTTGCCTTCCTACAAACAATTATTATCGTACTGTTTGGTATCTATGTGCTTGATATTGTCCATGTAGGCTCCATTTGGCTTGTCTTACTCATTAATATGATGATTGCCCTTGTATCGTTATCCTTAGGTGCCCTGCTTTCAAGCTTTGCCGCTTCAGAATTCCAAATGATGCAATTTATTCCGCTTGTTATTGTTCCACAAGTATTCTTTTCAGGCATTTTTCCGCTTGATAGTATGGCGGAATGGCTTCAAAATATTGGACGTATCATGCCACTTTACTACGCAGCGGACGCATTAAATGGGGTTATGTATAAAGGTTATTCCTTCAATGATATTATAATGAATCTCAGTATTCTTGCTTGTTTCGCTGTAGTATTTATTACCTTAAATATCATTAGTTTAAAAAAATATCGGTCGCTGTAAAAAATACAGTAAGGTTCTGTTCATCATCAACAGCTCCTTACTGTTTTTCAATAAAAATGGTTTCTTTTGCCATACCTACTACAAATCATTTACAATGAAATGAATGAATTTCAGTATAAGTAGGTGCAGATTGATGAACATATTGCTCGACGCACGAAACATCACTAAGCAATACAGAGGTACTTCCATTTTAGAAAATGTCTCCTTTACCATCTACGACAATCAAATAATAGCTATTGTTGGAAAAAACGGATCTGGCAAAAGCACGCTCTTAAAAATGATTGCTGGGCTTATTACGCCAGACAATGGTTCCTTTATGTCTTCTAAACAAGCTTTAAACATTGGCTATGTACCAGAGGTTGCCCCTTCCACTATTCTATTTACCCCTAAGGAATATCTTCAGCATATGGGGCGAATCCGTGGGATGGCTAAACAAAAACTTTTATCGAGAATAAATGATTTATTAATACTATTTCATCTGGAAGATGTACAGGATACTAGAATGACCCATTTTTCTAAAGGTATGAAACAAAAAATAATGATTATGCAGGCTATGCTCAACGAAACGGACTTGTTAATATTAGATGAACCTTTATCAGGGCTAGATTTGCAAACACAGAATGATTTGGAAGAAACACTGAAGACGCTCAAACAACAAGGGATGACGATTATCTTATCCTGTCACGAAACAAAGCTACTGGAGCATGTCGTTGATACGATTCTAATGATTCACCATAAAGAAGTGATGCAAACGGATTTATCTGTTACTCCTACAACCTACAATCAATTAATTTTTGAAATTTCGAATATTACATACATAAAAGATCTATTACATGTAACGGAAATACAGCAGCAATCAACATTAGCGAATGGTTTTTATGAAGTGATTGTCCATATCCAAGCACAGCGTACTGACCATCTTTTACAACAGCTACTTGATAAAAACGCTTCTATTAAACAACTCATACCGATCAATGATAAGGAGAAGTTCATACAACATGATTAGTTTAGGCCGATATCAGTTACAAAATTATTTGAGAACCTATCAGTATATTCCACCTTTTTCTATTTTTATTTTATGTCTTGTTGTTAACTACACATTCGTCCCAAATCCTATATTAGATAGCTTTTCATTTACCTCTATAATCCTCTTTTTCCTGATGGGCTGGTTTACCGTCACACTATTTCATTCAGAGGATGAAGGGCAAAAAATGATAACGATATTACATGCAAATGGTGCGACACCTTATCATTTCAGCCTGTTTATAATTGCCATTTTGATTGCTTTTAGCTTAAGTATGGTTTCTGTTATTTATCCCACAGCTATCCATGCTTTTGCCGAGGAACCGAGCTTTACACACCTATTTCTTGGATTTCTCTCTCATGTTAGCTTAGCGATTTTGGGGATTGCTCTCTCTGCTATCTTTACAAGAGAGCTTGTCAAAAATAAACAAAACACTTGGTGGGGAGTCATTAGCGTCTTATTATTAACCTTGGTAGTCGCAACGTTAAAAGATTCAATCCCGCAAATGAAAGGTCTTATTTTGGTTCTACCACCACTCCATCTTTCTTTAGAAATAATGACTGTTGGCGATCAAATAAAATCCATCCCTAGTAAGTTCTATTGGCAGTTCATCTGGATACTAGTTTATGCTAGCTTCGTTATCTATGTATTTTTCTTTTTATCCAAACTGAAAAGGAGGTAACGAACAAAAGGACTCCCACTTAAAGGAAGTCCTGTCATGCTCGTTATTATTTATTTTTGCCAATATGTTTTCAATAAACAAATGGTTAGCAAGCTACAGAAAAATGAATCAATCATACGGACCACCCATACACCATAATTGCTAACTGATACCCCATCTATAATAGACCAGCAACATACATAGAAGATTGCTAATCCAAGTACCTGTATCCAGAAAAATAATTTTTGTTTAGGATGAATAGTGAGCAATGCATTCGTTGATTGATGGGCTGCTCTAACATAGACATAACCGATAATCAACGTAATGCCTACTAAAGTACTGCCATGCTGTAAGTATTTATAAAGGGGGAATTGAAAACCGAAAATGGGCATTGTTTCTGATAAAATAGATAGATGCGAAACCATAAATCCATTTTTATGTGTAAAGGAATCCCAAATGACATGTGTGAGCATACCCAAAAACGCTGAATAACCAAAGACAATGACATTGAGTCGTTTACTCCTGGAAGTTGTTTGGTTAGCTGTTTCCTGTAAACATACTGGTAAATGATGAACTACATGCTGCCGAACATACTTACAATAAAGGATGTAAATCACAATAATAAGAGGTAAATTAAAAATGAAAAATCCCGTTAAGCTATGACCTATCTCACCTATTGGTCTACCTCTAAAAAAATACTCAAAATCAGGTGCCATACTTCCTAGTACAAGTGCTGAAAAATGGATGTACTTACTTCGTCTTGAAAAAGGTAAAATTGCGGCTGGATGTGCGAATGTTAATGGCATATAAGCCACCTCCCACCAGTTCAGACGTTTCTAACTGACAAAGGTTACTCTCTCGTTAAAACCGACCTTTCATAAAAATTGCTCTTCTGATAGAACCTCAATCCCATGCCTTCGTAGTAATGCTGTAGTTACCCCTTCACCCAATAATTTAGTACCATTGAACGCCCCATTATAAATCATTGCACTACCACAAGATGGACTATACTCCTTTAAAACGACCAGAGAGGCGTCTACTTCAAGTGCTTTTTGTAAAGTCGCATAGGCTCCTTTTAAATACAGCTCTGTGACATCACGCCCAGTCCTTTCAATAACGGTTGCTTTGCCATCAAGTACATCCCCTCCATTGCCTCCCACAATTTCAGCAGGCTCCCGAGGGGTTGAAAAACCGCCCATCAGCTCTGGGCAAACAGTAATCGCTTTATTTTCTAACATAAGCCTTTGTATTTTTTCATCTAAACTGTTGGTGCCATTATAACGAACATTTAACCCTGCTAAACAAGCACTTATTAATATCACAGCGATTCTCACTCCTTCAACTATCTTTATTAACTATAACACGCATACAGGATGCAATTTTGACGTGATAGAATGATTTCTTTGATACAATATTTTTAGTAACGACTAAATAGAAAAGGAGAAACAATTTTGGCTGAATTTACAATTTGTTTTCTAAAGAAGGGTGAACAAATTCTTTTATTGAATAGAAATTACCCAGCATGGATGGGAGCCTGGAATGGTGTAGGTGGTAAAATTGAACAGGACGAAACGCCATTAGCAGGTGCTATACGAGAAATTAAAGAAGAAACAGGTATTACGGTTGAAGAAATTACTTATAAAGGAAAAATCACATGGACAGATGGTGTTGTTAACTATGGCTGTATGTATGCTTTTATAGCAGAACTACCTGAATCTTTTACATATATAACACCTATAAAAGTTGCAGAGGGTATTCTTGATTGGAAGGACCTTACTTGGATTTTCCACCCTGAAAATGTTGGCATTGCAGATTTAAAACATTATTTACCAACAATGCTCAATGAGGCAACTAATTATGATTACATCTTCACTTATCAAGACAAACAATTAGTTCATATTTCTTCCACACCAATCGAACAAACATCTACAGTCTAATAGACAAGGAAGCCTCGTCCATGCAATAAGTGTAGGACGGGGCTTGCTTTCTAAATGTCTCTTCTAGGAAAGATTCGTTACATCGACCAATTTAAGGATGTGTAAATAAGGATAATAGTTTAAATATTCTCAACCAAGAAGTGCGGGGCATTTCCGCTTTTTTCTAGCTCAGTTTTTATACCGAATATCGTATAATCGTGATAAAGCAAAAAAACATCAAAAATGCAAAAATATTTGTTGACTTTTACTGAAATTAGCGTAATATTTTTCTCTGAATGATAAGGATTATCATTATCATTTTTTAAAATAAAGTGAGGTTAAAAAAATGTCAAAAATTAAAAATTCTATGTTCATAGTAATGCTTTTATCATTAATGGTTTTAGCTTTAGCAGCATGTTCTGATTCATCTAATAAAGACACTGCTAAAAAAGAAGAACAAACAAAAGACAATACATCAGAAACTACTGATGAACAGCAGTATCCGATTACAATTAAACACGCTTTTGGTGAAACTGTTATTGATAAAAAACCTGAGCGTGTAGCAACAATTGCTTGGTCTAACCATGACGTTGCACTATCACTTGGTGTAGTACCAGTTGGTTTCTCTGCAGCTAACTATGGTGTACAAGATGGTAGTGGTATGCTTCCTTGGACTGCTGAAAAATTAAAAGAGCTTGGTGAAGAAAATCCGAATATTTATCAAGATACTGACGGTTTAGACTTCGAAGCCATTGCTGACTCTAACCCAGATGTCATTCTTGCTGCATACTCTGGTATTACGCAAGAAGAGTATGAGACATTAAGTCAAATCGCACCTGTTGTAGCCTATAAAGAAACTCCTTGGGTAACTTCTTGGCGTGACCAAGTTACATTAAACGCTCAAGGTATGGGTATGGAAGCACAAGGTCAACAATTAATCAAAGACACTGAAAAATTGATCCAAGATAAAGTGAATGAACATGCTGCTATTAAAGGTAAAAAAGCTGCATTCGCTATGTTTACTCCAACAGATTTATCAAAATTCTATGTTTATACACCTGCAGATCCACGCGGTGAATTCTTAATGGAATTAGGTATGGAATATCCTGAAAGCGTTACAAAACAAATTTCGGATGATAGCAGCTTCTATATTGAATTAAGCGCTGAAAATGCAGATGCTTTAGCTGATGTAGAAATCTTTATTGCTTACGGAGATGAAACAACTTTACCAGCATTACAAGCTGACCCAATTTTAGGGAAAGTACCTGCTATTCAAAATGGGAATGTTGTTGTTATTGGTGATAATACGCCACTTGCAGCTGCTGGTACCCCTAGCCCACTATCAATTGCCTATACAATTGATGACTATTTATCATTAATCTCAGACGTAGCAAAAAATATAAAGTAATATGAATAAGATACAAGCTACCGAACAGAAGCAGTTATTTATCCCTAAAAATTTCGCTAAAGTTTTGCTTTTTCTTATCATTTTTCTTGCGTTATGCGTAATTGCTTCGCTACTATTCGGTTCTCGTACAATTGGCTGGACTGGACTAATGGATGGCTTGTTCCATCCTGATGTTCAGTCACATGAAGCCGTTGTTGTCCGAAAACGAATCGTCCGAACAATTTTTAGTTTACTGTGTGGTGCGGCATTAGGCGTTTCTGGGGCACTAATGCAAGCCGTTACACGTAATCCAATTGCAGATCCAAGTATTTTGGGGGTAAACACAGGGGCATCACTTTTTGTCGTTTGTGGTATCGCCTTTTTAGACATTAGTTCAGCCAATCAATATATATGGTTAGCAATAGCGGGTGCCATTATCACTGCTATTTTTGTATTTGGAATAGGCTCTATGGGTGCAAGTGGTGCTACACCATTAAAGCTTGTACTTGCAGGGGCTGCTACAAGTGCCATTTTATCTTCATTAGTCGTTGCGGTTATGATTCCGCGTACAAATGTAATGGATCAATTTCGATTTTGGCAAGTTGGAAGTGTGGGAGCTGGAAGCTGGGACGCTATTCAGCTATTTATTCCATTTTTAGTTGTAGGCCTATTGATTGCCCTCTTCACTGCTCCAGCACTAAATGCTTTAGCACTCGGGGATGAAGTGGCAACTGGTTTAGGTGTTCGTACTGGTACACTACGTATGTTTGCAGCACTAGGTGGCGTTCTTTTATGTGGGGCTGCTACCGCTCTAGCAGGACCTATTGGTTTTATCGGTTTATTAGCAACTCATGTTGTCCGCCTTATTATAGGACCTGATATACGCTTTATCCTTCCTATGTCTGCCTTAACAGGAGCAATTATTTTAACGTTTTCAGATGTTTGTGGTCGACTTCTCGGCAGTCCTGGTGAGCTAGAGGTGGGTATTTTAACAGCCTTTATTGGTGCCCCTATCTTGATTTTAATTACGATGAAAGCGAAAATGCGTGCGTTATGATGAATGAAACATTGATATCCATAATGAAAGGCAGACAACGAAGAAAAAGACGCTTTGTCATAATAACTTCTGTACTGACTGTTATTTCCATAATACTGTGTTGCACAATGCTAATGCTTGGTAACACGATTTACCCTGTTGAAGATGTTATCCGTGTTCTCCTTGGCCAACATGTACAAGGTGCCTCTTTCGCTGTAGGCACAATTCGATTACCACGCATGCTAGCTGGTACATTTGCTGGCTTTGCATTTGGTGTTGGAGGTTATATTTTCCAAACTATGTTGCGCAATCCTTTAGCAAATCCAAATGTTATTGGTATTACAGCTGGTTCAAGTGCTGCTGCTGTATTTTGTATTATTGTCCTGCAAGCAAGTAATATCGTTGTATCCATCGCTTCAATTATTGGCGGTTTAGCTACTGTCCTAATTATTTATGCTTTATCAAGAGGCTCTTCTTTTTCAATTGGCAAATTAATATTAATCGGGATTGGTATTCAAGCAATGCTAAATGCATTCATCTCTTATTTAATGCTAATTGGCAATACACATGATATTCCAAGTGCCATGAGATGGTTGAGTGGGAGCTTAAATGGTGCGAAAATGGAGTCACTCTATCCATTAATGATGATCGTCATTGTATTTACACCTGTACTGTTATTTTTCGGGAAGCATTTAGAAATGCTTGAGCTTGGTGAACAAACATCCACCTCTC
This sequence comes from Lysinibacillus sp. FSL K6-1151, assembly GCF_038630755.1. Taxonomy (NCBI): domain Bacteria; kingdom Bacillati; phylum Bacillota; class Bacilli; order Caryophanales; family Bacillaceae; genus Lysinibacillus; species Lysinibacillus sp. FSL K6-1151. The sequence continues at coordinate 1,320,846 of NZ_CP152040.1, read as the reverse complement.
TAGGTGTAGACACAAACAAAACAAGAATCATTTTAATGCTTTGTTCTGTATTAATCATTGCACTTGCTACAGCAACTACAGGACCGATTGCCTTTGTTGCATTCCTTGCTGGACCAATTGCCAAAAAATTAGTTGGTGTCGGGTTTTCAAATATACTTCCAGCTGGTCTAATTGGTGTTATTTTAGTATTGGCTGCTGATTTAATTGGTCAATTCGCATTTACAGCTAGATATCCAGTAGGTGTTATTACAGGAATCATTGGTGCACCTTACTTAATTTACTTGTTAATTCGAATCAATCGAAAGGGAGATATATGATGAAACCAACACATACGCTTCAGGCTGAACATATAACATCTGGTTACGAGCAAAAGACGATTTTAGAAAATGTCAGCATTGCTATTCCAAGTAATAAAATTAGCATTATTATTGGTGCGAATGGTTGCGGAAAATCTACATTATTAAAAACAATGGCACGCCTGATTAAGCCAACTGGTGGTCATGCCATGCTAGATGGCAAATCCATTCATCAAATGCCACCAAAACAATTAGCTCGTGTGTTAGGACTTTTACCTCAGTCCCCTATCGTTCCTGAAGGAATTACAGTTGCTGATTTAGTTGGCCGTGGTCGATTTCCTCATCAAACATTATTTAAAGGTTGGTCCAAACAAGATTATGAGGCAGTTGCAGAAGCTCTTGAAATGATGAACATTACAGAGTTTGCTGACCGCAATATCGATGAACTTTCAGGTGGTCAGCGTCAACGTGTGTGGATTGCTATGGCATTAGCGCAACAAACTGATATTTTATTTTTAGATGAGCCAACAACATTTTTAGATATTACATATCAAGTTGAAATTTTAGATTTACTAACAGATTTAAATAAAAAATATGGTACAACCATTGTCATGGTATTACATGACATTAATCTTTCTGCCCGCTATGCGGACTACTTATTCGCATTAAAAAATGGTCGTTTACTTGCAGAAGGTTCGCCAAAAGATATTGTGACAAGTGAGTTAATTAAAGATACATTTGACTTAGATAGCATGGTTATTGAAGACCCTGTTTCTAAAACACCTTTAATTGTTCCTGTTGGTCGTTATCATGCTGTCTAGTTATAAAGGGAATGTGTGTTGAAAAAGGATCATGTTACTAGCAGAAAAAGACCTTTTAGCAAGGCGAGGAGTTAATTTCCGTTCCGCCAGCATCCTTTCCAGGGGGACGTCCGTTGAGCGGCTTCACTCACTGGGTTCGCTCTAGTGTCTCATCTGTGACGCTAAATCCCCTAGGAGTGGTGCTGATTCCACTTCAATCAACCATTCTGCAAAAGTATCTTTTCCTTTTTCATTCAGTAGTGAACACCACTTTGAACGATATACCTAAACCCTTTAAAACTACCTCATTTTGATCGTACTGGAAGACGAGATTGAAAATTTGTTAGAGTAGTACTTTAAATATCTTTCTCCACATCCTGCATCTAATACATGCTTTCCATCTGGCTCTTCCACCAAAGAATAGATGGTAGGATTCAATGAATATCACCCTGCTTCTCGTAATTAGCTGTATACCTTTATCTAATTAATAGACAAACAAGCCTCGTCCATGCACTAGCAGCATGACGAGGCTTGTTCTTTAGTGTCTTGGCTGTGCAAAGCGCATCCTGCACATCGACCAATTTAAGCTTGTATACTGGATTTCGTCATGGATATCCCACAAGCGATCCACTATTCGCAATTCAACATTCCGTTCCAATAATGCTTTAGCTATATCGTTAACCTCAGAGACATTAATGGGCATTTGTATTAATTCACTTGTATAATAACCTGCATTATCATCCAGTAATGAGAATCCATTACTATCAAACTCATATAGGTAAAGTCTCGTATTCTTCAATACTTCAAACCATTTGTTTTCAATGACCACTACATGAGAAGCTTGTGCTAAATAATGCCCTCTATCTTGCTCTGTTGTTTGTACCCCTGCATGAAAGCAAACACGAGGACAATCTCTCGGCGTTAAATAATTTGGCAAGCATCTCTCATTGATGGCCCATACAAGCCCTTTGGTTGCATCTAAATCTGCTCGCTCAGGTAGTCGAGGATGAAACATCGTAATAGTAGGGTTCTCACTGACATGAAATAAACGCATGGATTCACTCTCCTTTATTTTCTAAGTTTAAAGACGATAAAATCTGCACAATGCAAATCTTCCTCAAATTGAGGATACTTCTCTAGCATGTCTTGTGATGGCTTTGGCTCTACAATAGCTTCAATGGTAAAGCCACTTTGAATAATGGCTTGCACATAGCTTGTTAATGTACGGTGATACAGCACAATTGAGGGGTCAGCATCTAGTTGTTGGTAAACCCCTTCATAAAAATAACGCTGGATTTTCCAATACTGTTGATCTAGCTGCTCATGTCTTATCCATCCACTATTTGGTGTCACAAAACATGGATGCAGAATTGAAAAAATAAAAATGCTATTAGGTTTCAAAAGACGATACATTTCATGCAATGCAGCCTTGTAGTCCTCTAAATCTTGAAGAACCATATTTGACACAATACCATCAAATTGCTCATCTGCTAGAAACGCTAAATTTTCACAGTTCCCGTGTAAAAATTGAATAGCTTCCTGCTGTTGTGTTCTTTCCATAGCAATATCCAGCATTTTTTGTGAAAAATCAACAGCCGTTACGCTTGCCCCTTTCTTCGCTAGTAACCTACTTAAATATCCTTCTCCACATCCTGCATCTAATACATACTTTCCATCTAGCCCTTCCAGTAAAGAAAAGATGGTGGGATTTAACAGTACTACACGATGATTGTCACCCTGCTCACCGTAGGTAGCTGTATACCGCTCTGCATATTGATTCCAACGTTGAATAGCTTGTTCTGTGTTCATATAAAGTCCCCATTTCAATGTAGAATCGTAACGTTACGTCCTTTGTGCACTTATCTATTTTTCCATATAAAGAAAAAAATATATAGACTTTTATTATATTTTTTAATATCATGTAGATAGAGGCACGGCTTCTTTAAGTAAATGATAAAGGCCAGAAATCCTATTTGGATTTCTGGCCTTTATGCGCTATATAGAAATTGTATGTTCTGCAACAGCTTCTTTTTTTACAGTTAGCCATCTACCAATTACCATAACGAGCAATGCAAGAAACACGATGACACCAGCAAATACAAGTGCTGCTTTATAGCTACTATAAACTTCAACCAGCTTTCCTGCGACGATCGGTCCGATAATTTGTCCAAAAGCATAAAAGGTTGTTAATAAAGATACAACAAAACCGCTCTGTGTTGGGAAAAGCTGTCGTGCATAGGAAGTAGTTAACGTGACAATTCCTACAAAGGTCAGACCAAATAAAAATGATGCTAACAATACGCTCCATACAGTTTGTGAAAATACGGGTAATAGGATGCCAATCACTTGAAGTATGTATGCCACAAACAAAATTTTTATCGCTGAAAACTTCTCCAATAAGACTGTCCAAACAGGTGCTGATGGAATAGCTGCAAGTCCCACAATAACCCAGCTGTAAGAGGAGTAAGCTTGGAGAGAAGGGATATTATGAATAATATCAACCAAAAAAGTACCTGTAATAATATAGCCTAATCCCTCTAAACCATAGGATAGAATCAGCCATGGCATAAAGCCTCTTGTCATTTTGGTATCGAGCGTTTTCATCACTTTTATGCTGTCTTGAACCTCTAAATTTCTCCACAGAATAAAGGTAATGAGTAAAAAGATAGCTGATAGCATACCTAAACCTAGCCATGTTCCCTCCCAAGCAAATTTCGCTTCTATTGCAGGAACACATAAGCCAGAAATAGCAATTCCCAAACCAATGCCACTAAATACATAGCCAGACCATCGCGATAATGAATGTCTCGCCAAATAATCCATCATAATGCTAGACGTTAAAACAAAAATAAGCCCACCTGTAATGCCTGCGATTAAACGTAGAACTAGCCATACAGAATACACCTCTAGCAAGCCCATTAATCCCACCGATAGAACATTGAAAACGACACTTGCCAATAAAATATTTTTACGTCGACGATGAATAAATCCTGCCCATAATGCGCCAATGAAATAGCCAATATAATTGCTTGAAGCCAAAAATCCAGCCACCTCTAACGAAAATCCTACATCATGACGCATAAATGGCAAAATCGGTGTAAATGCAAATCGACTAATTCCCATTGCGACAACTAGTAATAAAATTCCTCCAAAGACAACCCCCATATGCTGTCGAGTCATTTTTATCCCCCTCCCCTTTTTCCTACTGTAATTATAAGGATACAGAGCGTAAATTAATAAATCTAATATATAATGTATATAAAATCATAAAAAAAATTAATGAAAGGTGCTTGCATATGAATTTACACGCTTTACGGCTATTTACAAAGGTGGCTGAGCACAATAGTGTTTCCAAAGCGGCACAAACGCTTATGATTAGTCAGCCTGCTGTCACCATTCAAATACGAAATTTAGAAAAAGAGCTAGGTTTGACCCTGATAGAATCCAAAGGAAGAGGCATTGCATTAACACCAAATGGTACGTTTTTATATAAACAGGCACAGCGATTATTTGATTTAGAAATCGATATTGAATATAAAATTGAACAACTGAAATATACAGGCAATGAGGAATTACAAATTGCCTCGACGCATGTGCCTTCCCATTTTTTACTGCCCAAATGGTTGGCTCATTTTAAACAAATTTATCCAGCAACAAATCTCCATTTAAAAACGGCTAATTCACAGCAAGTCATTGAGGAATTATTGCATTATAAAGCTGACTTAGCCTTTATCGTTAAAGAAGATGGCCATCATCCTGATATTAATTATCAATTTCTGATGAATTTAGATTATTGGTTTATCGTGCCATACAGTCATCCATTAGCAGGTCAAACGGTTTCCCTCGCAGAACTTATGGAACAGCCCTTTGTGACAAGGGAAGACGGGAGTTCCACAAAAGAATATTTAAATGCTTTATGTAAAGTGCATAAAATTCCCCCACCGAAAGTAGGACTGCAACTAGATGGAATTAATGAATCGATCCATGCTATTGCAGCAGGTTTCGGAACAATGCTAGCTCCGTCCATAGCAGCTTCTAGCTTTATCCAGCAGCAACAGGTTGCCCGTGTTTTTATTAAGGATATTGATATTCAACGTCCTATCTATCTTTGTACACGAAAAAATGAACAGCACCATTCCCCCTCCTTTCATAACTTTCTTCATATCATCAATGAATCCATTCTATAAAAAGAAGGCACGCTAAAACATGTGCCTTCTTCTCATCCATCAATGCTTGTCAAAGCTGTAAAAATGTAGTTGGACAGCTTCTTTTTTTCTTTCACAAACTCATTAATATTCGTTTTTTTATAGACTCCATCGTTTGTATAGCCTATAATAATCCGTGTTATTATCGATAAACGAACATTAAGGTGGTTTTTATGACTGAATATACGTATATTTTCAAAGGGACAGCTTTTACTAGTAAATCTGCTACTGAAGTTCAAATTTTAAAAGATTATTTGTTTTTCATAAATGCTGACGGCATGATTGATAAAGCAGTCGGTCCAGAACGTACTGATTACCAACAACTATTAACTACATATCAACATCAACCTAATTTCCATCCATTAGCTGAAGGTCAATATTTCTTACCAGGATTTGTTGACTTGCACGTTCATGCACCACAATGGGCACAATCGGGTACAGCCTTAGACATTCCACTTTATGACTGGCTAAACACCTATACGTTCCCAATCGAATCAAAATTTTCGGATTTAACGTTTGCACAAGAGGTTTACAAGGATTTAGTGAGCACGCTGCTTGCCAATGGCACAACAACATCCTTATATTTTGCGACAGTTCATAAAGAAGCTAGCATACTGTTAGCTAAAATCTGTGCTGAAAAGGGCCAACGTGGCCTTGTCGGAAAAGTGGTCATGGATGATCCTGAGCAAAATCCCGATTTTTATCGAGATGCAAACACACAAACCGCATTAGCTGATACAGAAGAGTTTATTTTAGCGGTAAAAGAATTAGCGAAAACAACTAAACAAGGTGTTTACCCCGTGGTCACACCTCGCTTTATTCCAAGTTGTACAGATGATGCCTTAATGGGCTTAGGTGATTTAGCAGCGAAATATGATACTCATATTCAATCTCACTGTAGCGAAAGTGACTGGGAGCATGGTTATGTCAAAGAGAGATTTAATAGCAATGATGCAGTAGCCTTACATGATTTTGGTTTATTAGGTGATAAATCGGTTATGGCTCATTGTAACTTTTTAAGTGATGATGATGCTCAATTATTTGCTGAAACAGGCACTGCCATTGGTCATTGTCCAATCTCTAATGCCTATTTTGCTAACAGTGTGATTCCAATCGCCCGCTTCCATGCAATGGGCATTGATATTGGATTAGGCTCAGATGTTTCAGGGGGATTTTCTCCAAGTCTTTTTGATAATGCAAGACAAGCTGTTATGTCATCAAGAATGTTAGAGGATGGTGTCGATACAACCCTTGCAGCTGAAAAACGAGGTGTGCCAAATTCACGTATTACCATTAATGAAGCCTTCTATCTAGCCACTGCTGGTGGTGGTGAAAGCTTAAGCCTTCCAATTGGGCGTTTACAAGAAAACTATACATGGGATGTACAAATTATAGATACAAAAATCCCTACTGCTAAGCTTCCAATTTTTGATCAAAAGGAAGATTTACTCGATATATTCCAAAAAATAATGTATCTTGTACGCCCAGAAAATATCCGTGAGGTATGGGTGCAAGGAAGTAAAGTTCATGCGAGAGACTAGTCATTCTCTTATTCATTAAAAATCTATCATTTTGAGGTGTACAACTTCGTGAAAACGCAACATAGTAAACGAACAAACGAAACAAGAAAAACACAATTAACCGTATTACCAGATGAAAAAATCTCGTTCAGCCAATCAGCTCTACTAGGTTTACAGCATGTCATGGCCATGGATGTTTACGTTGTGCCATTTTTAATTGCCATGCTCATTGGTCTACAAACAGGGCAGGCAGATGCATTAATTCAATCCACCTTTATTGCGGCAGGAATTGCGACTATTGTACAAACCCATTTTTGTATGAAATTACCGATGGCACAAGGCCCTTCCTATGTTCCACTAGGGGCTATTGTTGGAATCTATGCGGCAAGTGGCAGTGGTGATTTAGGCTGGAGCACTGTGCTAGGTGCCAGCTTAATCGGTGCTATTTGCGTCATTATTTTAGGCTATACAGGCATTTTCAATAAAATTGTTCAAACATTTATTCCACCGATTGTTGGCGGTACGATTATCTTTGTTGTCGGTCTTTCCTTAATGCCTGTCGGTTTAAGTGATAATATTTTTAATGGAGCAGGTGCATCCATTAATCAGAACATCTATTTAGCTTTGATTTCAGCCATTGTATTAATCATTTGTGTCATGTTAGGGACAGTCTTCCACCAAAAAGGGCGTCTATTCCGTATTGCATCTGTCATCATTGCCTTAATCGGCGGCAGTATTGCGGCAAATAGGATGGGTGTTTTAGATTTATCTCCTGTATCACAAGCAAAATGGTTTAGTATGCCGCAAATTCCATTTGCAGATTTCGGCTTTAGCTTTAATATTTCAGCCATTATCACAATGGTCATTATTTATATTGTCTTAATGGCGGAAACAACAGGAACATGGTTTGCCATTAGCAATGTCATCGACAAACCATTAACAGATCAACAAATTAATCGAGGCGTTATTGGTGAAGGCATTGGCTGTTTTATTGCTTCATTACTAGGCTCTACACCTGTGACGGGTTACTCTACAAATGCAGGTGTTATCTCAATTACAGGGATTGCGAGCCGTCGAGTATTTATAGCAGCAGGTATTTGGTTTATCATCTTCGGCTTCTCTGGTAAATTAGCGGCACTTATTTCAGCCATTCCTTCAGCAGTCATTGGTGGTGTATTTGTCATCGTCTGTGGCATTATTGCCATCAGCGGATTACAGGTGATGAAAAATGAACATATTGGCGAAAAGGAAATGTATGTCATTGCGATTCCTGTCATTTTAACGTTAGCTCTGACATTATTGCCTGATGATTTCCTTTATTCACTACCTACAACCGTTCAATATTTATTTGGATCGCCTATCGCAACCGCTGCGCTAGTAGCGATTTTCCTTAATAAAATTCTACCAAGCTCAAAATAGCAAGTATCTACAATGCATAGCACCTCTAGTCCATTTGGATTGCAGGTGTTGTGCCTATTTATTTTCTAAAATTTCTGTTTCCTTCCCTGCTAATCTGTTATACTAGAGCAAAAAAGTAGGGATTCAGAATGGTATATGATGTCATAATAGTTGGTGCTGGCTCCATGGGGATGGCGGCTGGTTATTATTTAGCAAAGAAAGGTAACAAAGTTCTTATGCTAGATGCCTTTACTCCCCCGCATGAAGAAGGTAGTCATCATGGAGATACAAGAATCATTCGCTTTGCTTATGGTGAAGGGGCTAGCTATGTACCTTTTGTAAAAAGAGCTGGTGAGCTTTGGCAAGAGCTAGAGTCTTTAGCCAATGAGAACTTATTTTTACAAACTGGCGTAGTCAATATTGGAGAACCAACCTGTGACTTTATTCAGAATGTCAAGGCAAGCTCAGCACTCTATGATTTAGCACTCGAACATTATTCAGCAGCGGAAGCGATGAACAAATGGCCAGGGCTATTCTTGCCAGAAGATTTAGTGGCTTGCTTTGAGCCGACAGCAGGCGTCCTTCGGGTAGAAGCATGTATTCGAGCATATCAAAAATTGGCGTTAGAGGCTGGTGCAAGCTTACAGACGAATGAAAAAGTACTTGCTATTCAAGCTGGAGAAATTGTACAGGTGCAAACTGTACATAACCTTTACAAAGCAAAGCACTTAATAGTGACGGCTGGTGCATGGGCAACCGAGTTACTACAAACGATGGGCGTAACCATCCCAGTTACCCCAACACGTAAAACGTTTGCATGGTTTGAGGCAGATGAGGAGCTTTATCGTGATGAAAATTTCCCAGCCTATTGCTTTGAATTTGCAGATTCAACCTACTACGGCTTTCCTAGTATTGATGGAGCAGGATTAAAACTTGGGCGACATGATGGTGGCGAAGTGATCAATCCAAATACTCCTTTGCGCCCATTTGATGATGCAGATCTTGTTGATTTACAAAATTTCATTCATCAGTTTATGCCCAAGCATGGTGCAATAAAATACGGCAAAACATGCAAGTATTCGATGACTCCTGATGAAGATTTTATAATTGACTTTTTGCCTAAACATCAAAATATTATTATTGCTGCAGGTTTTTCGGGCCATGGCTTTAAATTTAGTAGCGCTGTAGGGGAAGTACTAGCGGAATTAATTGTAGATGGCAAAAGTAAACAGGATTTATCAACCTTTAAGTTGAATCGATTTTAAAAAAATAAAGATTGGTACAACGAACGCATAATCGTTGTACCAATCTTTTATTTTTGTATCAGCACTTGAAACTCTTGCCAATCATATAAACGTGGAAGATTCACATGCTGGTTATAGGATTGATTTTTTAAGATCACCTTTGTTGTCACATCATGAAGTGTTTCCAGCACTGTTGGTTTATCATCTACATAAACATCTAACGCAAGCTCTTTTATAATATTGACTTTTTCTGCATCCTGCATTCCACAGAAAAAATGACCGTCCGTTATTGGAAAACCTTGCGCCTCCATCCATGCTCTTGTTTGTGCACAGTATTGTTTGGGACGAGATGTAATATAGTAAATATCATGCCCTTGCGCCGCTAGAGCTTGGAGCGTTTTTATTGCCCCCTCAAAAGAAGGACAGTCCGTAAAATAAATCTCCTCCATTGTACTATTCCACATTGCATAACCTTCTTCGTCTGTTAAACCAAAAGGCTCATGTATTTCTACACGTTGTAAGGCTTGAAAGGTTTTAAAGGAAACATTTTTACCTAGTTTTTTATTATAGAGTAAAAAAGCGTGTGCTCGTAAATCAATTAAAGTGTCATCTATATCAAAGCCAAATTTCATCTAGTTGTTCGCCCTTTCAAGAAGCCTTATTTATAAAGTTAGAAGCAAATGTTTGCTCTTTTTCAATTTGTTTTGCTAATACTTCCTCAATGGCTTGCTTACGCATTTGTTGAAAATCTTGTACATTAAATTGTGCTAACGTGTCTTTATTTAGCAAAGATGCCAAACAATCGGCATCCTTTAGAGCACTATTTAATCCAAATGCCCCAGTTGGTGTCATCGTATGGACAGCATCACCTAACAATACAATGCCCTGGGTACCCCAACAGTCACAGTGACTACTAAAAACATCTAATAACACAAAATCTTTCCAAGATTGAATATGCTCTTGTACTGTATTAGCTAATAGTGGAAATTGTGTTGTAAGCTGCTGGATAAAAGGAGTAAAAGCTTGTTTGCGCAGCTGAGGGAAACTACCCTGTTCGATATTCCAGCCTATTTGAATATAACCACCAACTTGCGTAAACAATGACAGCTGCTTATCATCGATTAGTGCCATTTTTATCGAAGGTTCCCAATTTTGGGGTGCAGGAATTTTAGCCCATAGTAAATCAAAGCCATGTTTCTGTTTCTGAACATCAATATGTGCTTCCTTACGAATGGTAGAATAGCGACCATCTGCACCAATAATTAATTGGCTATCAATTTTAATAGTGTTTCCATTTTTTATTGCTATAACTCCTCTATAATGACCAGAAGTGTCTACGATGAGCTTTGTTACCTTTGTATGTAGCAAGCATGTAAAGTTGGGAAACGGCCGTGTATTTTGTAAAATTCCCTTTAATAAATGAGCTTGTGGGACATGTATGCCTAAATGACCTACTGCTTCATCAGGAAAAATCGTTTTAAAGGCGTTACCATCTGCGTAATACTCCAGCTTCTCCATTCGTAATATACCGTGTGACTCAACTGCCTCAAAAAGATGATGATTTTTTAAAACAGCCTCGCCCTCTTCATTTAAGTGCTCGCCTCGAAATGACTGACCAAGTGCTGCGTTTTGCTCAAGTAGGATCACTGTTAGCCCTTTTTTGGCTAGTAAGTAGGCTAACAGTGCGCCAGCTGGTCCTGCCCCTACTATACAAACATCTGCTTGATAGTTCACTTTTCTTCACCTTGCTTTGGATAAGCAATAATACGCAAATCCTCGCCTACCTTATCAAATGAAGTCCATTCAACATTCCATGCCTCATTCATTTGAGAAGGACTATAACCAGCAAACGGTGTTAATGATAGATTCCCACCGAGAACTTTAGGCGCTATATACACCACATATTTGTCGATCGCTTCTTGCTGTAAAAAAGAAGCATTTATTTTACTTCCTCCTTCGAGCAAAATATCCGTAATGCCATGTGTATAAAGCTTTTCAAGCATATCATCAAGCTGAAGTCCATATTCATTTTTACGTACTGGTAAAACCGTCACACCTTTGTCTGTAAATCGCTTCATTTTTTCTTGGCTTACGTCCTCACTACATACAAGAATCGTATGTGCTTCCTCCGTATTTAACACATTTGCATAATCGGGTGTGCGTAGAGAACTATCCATAATAATACGTGTTGGATTTTTTCCGTATCCTTCTTTTAATCTTGTTGTTAAAGTAGGATTGTCAGCAATGACTGTACCCACACCGACTAAAATTCCATCTACTTCATGGCGAATATAGTGAACATCCTCACGTGCAGCCTCGCCAGTTACCCATTTAGAATGCCCTGTATGTGTGGCAATTTTCCCATCTAAAGTCATAGCAAATTTGGAAATAACAAATGGGCGTTGTGTCAGCATATTGTGGATGAAACGTTCATTAACACGGCGAGCTTGTTGCTCCAAAACTCCCACCTCAACTACTATTCCCGCATCCCGTAGCAATTGAATGCCTTGCCCTGCTACAGCTGGGTTTGGATCTTGCATGGCTACCACAACTCGACTTACACCAGATTCCTTCACTAGCTTCGCACAAGGTGGTGTCTTCCCATAATGCGAACAAGGCTCTAACGTTACATATAATGTAGCATCTTGTGCATGCTCTCCAGCCATACGAAAAGCATGCACTTCAGCATGTGGTTCACCTGCTTTTCTGTGTAAGCCCGTGCCTACAATTACGCCATTCTTCACGATCACAGCCCCAACAAGTGGATTAGGGTTCGTATTTCCTTTGGCACTCGCTGCTAAATCGAGTGCTAATTGCATATACTTTTCATCAACATTTGCCATCATCACAACCTCCACCTATTGTTTTTCGCGCATATGTCCAGATTTTTCAACTTTTGTTTCTAAATAAAAACGATTTGTCTCTGTCAAACCGCCCCATAATGGAACATGCCCTTCGGCAGCCATACCGCGAGCCTGTAAAGCAGCCAATTTCTTCGGATTATTTGTAATAAGTGTGACAGGTTTTGTGCGTAGAGTAGCTAATACCGCAAGTGCCTCGTCATATGAACGAGTATCATCTGGGAAGCCGAGTGCATGATTTGCTTCTACTGTATCTAGCCCTTCCTCTTGTAATAAATAAGCAAGAGATTTAGAGAATAACCCTATGCCACGACCTTCATGATCGGCTAAATAAAATATAGCGCCACAGCCGTGCTCTGCGATCATTTTCATGGATTCATGCAACTGGTAGCCACAATCACAGCGCTGACTGCCAAAGATGTCACCAGTGTGACAAATACTATGCATTCGGATTAAAGCATCCTCGGAATGGGTAAAATCACCATACACCAGCACAGATGATTGTTGCAAAAATGCTAAATTGGCATTTGCTAAACCATCAATAATTTCCTCTTTCGTTAAATTTGCATCAACTGTTAGCCAGTTATACCATTGAAATGATGCAGAAAAATCGCCTTGTTTTACAGGCAAATTTACTGGGCCAACTAGACAAATATTTTCTGTATTTGTATGCTTCACGATTGTCATTTTATCCTTCACTAAGTCCATAACTTTAGTCGTAATTGTCATATTAATCTCCAACCTTCTATAGAAACAGTTGGCTGAATTCGCCAACTGAGCACATGTATTTTTACATCACTTACATAACGTAACTTAGTTTATAATAATAACTAAAAAGTGTCAAACAACAGCTATTATTCTTTTAATATAAATGATAGATACCAAAATTTTAGCATTACTTTTTCATCATATACCACTAGCTTATGGAGGTGCTATTTTTTCTGTGCAGGCTAGTCTATAATAAGCTGTGGTACTGTAATGACGAAAGGAAGTTTAAAATGAACTTAGAAAAAAATGTTCAAGTAAAGCAGCCAAAATATCAACAAATAGCCATCGACCTTGCCTCTAAGATCGTAGAAAGAAAATACCGCATTGGCGATAAAATATACGCAAGATCCTCTCTTGCAAGTCAATACAATGTTTCAGCAGAGACTGCGAGAAGAGCCATTGCCGTGTTACAAGACTTAGAAATTGTTGAGGCTTCTAAAGGTAGCGGCGTAATTATTAAATCGTATGAAAAAGCAGCACAATTCGTCAGACAGTTTCATGATGTTCAATCCATTCACGAAATACAAAATGAACTATTGACGAGTATTCAAAAGCAGCATCATGAATTAATTAATTTACAAGACAAGGCAAAGCAGCTCATTAGCCGCACTGAGCATTACCGTTCGGTCAATCCATTCATTCCTTATCAATTAGAAATGACAGCTGATAGTCCATGCATTCATCAAACTGTACAAACCTTAAATTTTTGGCAAAATACATCAAGCACCATTGTCGGTATCCGACGTGGCAATGAATTATTACTATCCCCTGGTCCTTATGTCTCATTTGAGGAAGGTGACATTATTTATTTTGTCGGAAATGATGAAAGCTTCGCCAGAGTTCAAAGCTTTTTATATCCAAATTAAAAACCGTTTAAACGCTGATATAACAGCGTTTAAACGGTTTTTTTCTTATTAGTCGATTTGACAAAAGTAACAACTCTTTGTTACAGTAAGGTTGTTACTTGTTTATTTTTGGGTATCATTATCCTCACATAGTAATAATCTACGAAAGGAGTGCTTCTATGGAAAAAATTAAAATAGAACACGTATCAAAAGTGTTTGGTAAACATATTCCCCAAGCACTAGAACTCGTTAAACAGCAAAAAAGTAAAACTGATATCTTAAAAGAAACAGGTGCGACTGTTGGTGTATACGATGCAAGCTTTACGGTCAACGAAGGAGAAATCTTCGTGATCATGGGACTGTCAGGAAGTGGTAAATCAACACTTATACGGCTCTTAAACCGCCTTATTGAACCAACGAGCGGAAATATATATATCGATGGAGAAAATATTTCTACTATGGGAAAAGAAAGTCTACGGACTGTCAGAAGAAATAAAATGAGTATGGTTTTTCAAAACTTCGGTTTATTCCCCCATCGCACATTACTTCAAAATACCGAATATGGCCTTGAAGTTCGAGGTATTTCAAAGCAAGAACGCCAAGCAAAAGCGGAACAGGCTCTCGAAAATGCTGGATTACTCGCATACAAAGATCAATACCCAAGTCAATTATCAGGTGGTATGCAGCAGCGTGTTGGGTTAGCACGTGCCCTTGCCAACGATCCTGAAATACTATTAATGGATGAAGCTTTTTCTGCACTGGATCCATTGATCCGTAAAGAAATGCAAGATGAGCTACTTGATCTACAACAAAAATTGAAGAAAACTATTTTATTCATTACACATGATTTAAATGAAGCATTACGTATTGGGGATCGCATCGCCATTATGAAGGATGGTTCAATCATTCAGATTGGTACAGGAGAAGAAATATTAACCAATCCAGCCAATGACTATGTCAAAACATTCGTGGAAGATGTGGACCGTTCGAAAGTATTAACAGCAGAAAACGTTATGGTGCGTCCTGTTTATGTCAATGTAGACCTTGACGGTCCTAAAGTAGCGCTTAAACGTATGCGTCAAGAGGCTGTCAGTTTATTAATGGCTGTTGATAAAAATAGACATTTAAAAGGCTTTATTACAGCTGATGATGCACTGGCTGCAGCTAAAAAACATGAACAAACAGTCCATTCTATTGTGCAATCAGAGGTGTTAACTGTTCCGCCAGATATGCTTTTACAGGATATTTTAGGAATGATCTATAATTCACCTACTCCTATTGCAGTTGTCAAAGATGACCGCTTACTGGGTGTTCTGATTAGAGGCGTTGTCATCCAAGCACTGTCAACGAGCGATGAGGAGGCCGAAGCACATGAATAATTTTTTAGATAATATTCCAACAATTCCACTAGCTACGTGGGTTGAATCAGCTATGGACTGGTTGACGAGTAATTTTTCAGCGTTCTTTAACACGATTCAACAATTTGGAAAACTACTCATGAATCAGGTCACTGATTTACTAATTAGTATCCCAGCCATTATTCTTATATTACTTGTCGTGATATTTGCCTTCTTTGTAGCTGGTAAAAAATTCGGGCTTGCCGCATTTTCATTAATAGGCTTGCTGTTTATCTATAACCAAGGATTATGGACTCACCTTATGGAGACAACCACGCTTGTAATCTTTTCAAGTATTATATCCATCATCATCGGTATTCCACTTGGTATTCTAATGTCCAAATCAACAATAGCTGAAAACATTATTAAACCAATACTCGATTTCATGCAAACAATGCCTGGCTTTGTGTACCTAATCCCAGCAGTTGCCTTCTTCGGTATCGGGATTGTGCCTGGTGTCTTTGCTTCTGTTATTTTTGCTTTACCCCCAACTGTACGTATGACAAACCTAGGTATTCGTCAGGTACCAAAGGAATTAGTAGAAGCCGCAGACTCTTATGGTAGTAAGGCTAGTCAAAAACTATTTAAAGTAGAAATTCCTCTTGCGAAATCAACGATTATGGCAGGAATTAACCAAACCGTTATGCTATCACTTTCTATGGTAGTTATCGCCTCTATGATTGGAGCTCCAGGTCTAGGACGTGAAGTATTAACAGCCTTACAGCGTACACAAGTTGGGAATGGCTTCGTTGCAGGCTTAGGCTTAGTTATTTTTGCGATTATCATTGACCGTTTAACACAAAGCTTCAATAAAAAGAAAGCTGTATAGAATATAGTTAATCTTTCTCGCCTGCAGCCATCAAGCGATGGGTGTCGGCAGTTTGATACAAAACGATGAATAGAAAGGGAGATTCGATGAAACTGAAAACACTATCTAAGTTAGGAATGGCTCTAGGTCTAGGCCTCATGCTTGCTGCATGTAGTGGAGGCGACACAGGGTCAAGCTCTGGTAAAAACAGTGATTCTAAGGAGGTCAACTTAGCCTATGTTGAATGGGATACAGAAATCGCCTCAACGAATGTCGTGGGTCAAGTACTCGAAGATTTAGGCTATGATGTAGCATTAACTCCTTTGGATAATGCGATTATGTGGGAGGCTGTTTCGAAAGGAGAGGCTGATGGAATGGTAGCGGCATGGTTACCACATACACACGCCTCACAATATGAGAAATATAAAGCTAATTTAGATGAGCTTGGCGAAAACCTTGCTGGTGCAAAAATTGGCTTAGTTGTCCCAAGTTATATGAATGTAAATTCTATTGAAGATTTAACAAATGAAGCTGATCATACTATTACAGGTATCGAGCCTGGAGCTGGTATTACTGCTGCTACAGAAAAAGCTTTAGGAGAATATGATAATTTAGCAGATTGGAACTTTATTACATCTTCTTCTGGTGCCATGACAACTTCATTGGCAAAAGCGTTAAAAAATAAAGAAGAAATCATTGTAACTGGTTGGTCACCACACTGGAAATTTGCGAAATATGATCTTAAATACTTAGAAGATCCAAAAGGTGTATATGGTGGCGAAGAAACAATTAATACATTCGCTCGTAAAGGCTTAAAAGAAGATTTACCAGATGTATACTCGGTGCTTGATAACTTCCACTGGACTGCAGAGGATTTAGAAAGTGTCATGCTTGAAGTAATGGATGGCAAAGATCCAAAAGAGGCTGCAAAAGAATGGGTGGAAGCTAATCCAGATAAAGTAGCAGAATGGACAAAAGACGTAAAAAAATAATATAAAAAATGCACTTCCACTTTTACAAGGGGAAGTGCATTTTTTCTTACGACAATAGCTTCAACATAATGGCTGCTCCTAAAACAAGTACAATGCAAACCATTCGTCTCCAGTCCTTTGATTCATTAAAAAATAACATACCCAGTAGTGCTCCCCCAGCTGCTCCAATTCCTGTCCAAATAGCATAGGCAGTACCCATTGGTAATGTTTCCATCGCATAAGCAAGACCCGCAAAACTTAAGGTAAATGCAAAAATCAGCAGCCCTAAATTTTTTATAGTCTTTGTTTTATTATATTTACTAATCATATATACGCCCATCATCTCACATAACCCTGCCATAACTAATGCCATCCATGCCATTATTCATTCACCTCTTGTTCCTTCGGCTCTCCCGTTACAAGCTTTAAGCCCACAACTCCTGCAAGTAAAACAACAATACATATTATTTTGGCTAATTTCCACGGCTCCCCAAACAACAAGCTATCCGCACAA
Organism: Lysinibacillus sp. FSL K6-1151; assembly: GCF_038630755.1. NCBI lineage: Bacteria > Bacillati > Bacillota > Bacilli > Caryophanales > Bacillaceae > Lysinibacillus > Lysinibacillus sp. FSL K6-1151. Next base: position 1,303,219 of record NZ_CP152040.1, on the reverse strand, counting down.
ACAGTCCCCGCTGTCCCTAATCCAACAAAGACAGCGTATACCGTACCAACAGGTAAATGCTCCCCCGCTTTTATGAGTAAATAAAAACTAATAAATATAGCAATAACTGTCCCAATCCATTCCAGCACACTCGTTGCATGCTTTAAACCAATGACCCAGCCTACTTCAAAGCAAGCCGCTATAATGACACTGATCCATTGTTTATTCATCCTAAATCCCTCCATTTTATGAGACACGGTCGATTAACTGATTGATAAAGCACCTTCCTCAGCTTTCGCCAAATAACATGATTTTAGCCAAACAAAAAAGCCTGAAGAAACTGTCATTAAACAGTATCTCCCAGGCTTTTATCCTTCCGTGTCACAAAATTAATTTGTGGTTTTCTCTCGGACCAGACTAGCAAAAGCTACGGAACCCTAGAAAACTTTTCATTCGATTGTTGCTCTTAGTATAGCAAACCTTTTAATAATTTTCCACTGGTACATAGCCGACCCTTTCAACTATCGCTTGCCCTTCCTCGGAAAGTATCCATTCAATAAGGTTCTGCGTATTTTGATTTTCTGTTCCGGCTGTGATGGCATAAAATTCAGCAACTAAAGGATATGTATCATTTTGAATCGTTTCTTTTGTTGGGGCTACCCCGTCAATGGATAGTAATTTGATTTTTTGATTACCTACCATCTCTGTAGAATAATATCTAAACGTAAAGCCCATTGCGTTTTTATAATTTCGATATTGCGACACTTCACGAATGATTCCTCCCATTCCCGACACAATATCTTCAGAAGGCGCCGCCATAATTGGCGTATTGCCCATCAATTTTTCTAATGTTGTTTGACTTCCACTATCTGCTGGGCGTTGGAAAGCACGGATTGGCTCATTCTCCCCACCGACCTCATGCCAATTGGTTATTTCACCAGCGTATATTTTCTTCACCTGCTCAAGCGTTACATTATCCACACTGTTTTTATGATGCACGAAGAAGACAAATGCTTCACGTCCTATTGGTGTCATGTCAAATGTAAGACCTTCCTTTTCTGCTTGCCACTCTTGTGAGGTGGACGGTGCTGCTGCAAAGATAAGATCCACATCTCCTGCTATTAAATTTTGATAGGCTTCAGGTGTTCGGCTTACTTGAACTCTACTAGTATCTGGCTGATAGTCACCTTTGGGATAGGTAGCCTCTACAAAAGCCGCATACAAAGGATACATGGCTGTTGCACTATCTAATCTTGGTAATGACTCGGTCAATTGTAAGGATGCTTTTGTGTCAGGCTTTATCACTTTATTGCCCAGCATAAATGGCTGATAGGCAGATACATCAATTTCCGCATCAACAGTAGGAATACTCATTTTATAATAATGTTGGATTGGTTTGATGGAAGCTATTAATAAGGCAATTCCCATTACTCCAAATAACCATCCTCTTCGTCTTTTGGTGTTGGTCCATTTAAATACACTACAAATAAACAGGACAAATAAACAAACAGGTACTGTCCAAACTAACTGTATCAAATGAATGCTGCCATTCAGTGTGATAATCAATGCAACCATTAATGTCACTACTGATAAACCAATCAACACAGATACGATTTGTATAAACTTGAACATTGGAACCCCCTTTTAGTGTAATTTTACACTCCCTATAGTTAGCATACTTGAAAGATAGAGCATTCACAACTATATATTCTGAAAATTATGCTAAAATTAAATTTATCTTGATTTAACGACTTCTTTTGTTTTTACAAAAAAACAGAAAAGTCCCTCTTTAAAGGGAGAGGAGCTTTTGAAGAACAAGCTCGAATGAATCAGGACACCATTATGACGAGGCGTCATTGATAAAAGTAGGAGGAGTGTACATATGGCGATTGAAAAAGTACGTAGTCATTTAGCAAAATGGCATGTTGAGCACAAAATACAAGAGCTGGAAGAAAGCTCAGCGACTGTTGAATTAGCAGCGCAGGCCCTTGGCTGTGAGCCCGAACGCATCGCAAAATCATTATCTTTTCTTGTGAATGATGGCGCGGTATTAATTGTTGCTGCAGGGGATGCTAAAATCGATAATGCAAAATATAAAGCAATGTTTGGTACAAAGGCAAAGATGCTATCCAAGGACGATGTGGAGACGATGATTGGTCATGATGTCGGAGGTGTTTGCCCTTTTGGTGTGAACGAAGGTGTAGCCATTTATTTAGATGAATCTCTGAAACGTTTTACCACTGTTTTTCCTGCATGTGGTAGCAGCAATTCTGCCATTGAGGTAACGATTTCAGAACTCGAAACGTATGCCCCCTATAAAGAATGGATTGATGTCTGTAAAGGCTGGAATGAATAAGGACTAAACGATGAGGCTAGGACATAACTCATTTTATTGAGAAAAAGCAAAAAATGAATGTTATTTTTGTAATTTATTAAAGTATATGTGTTCTAATAACGCAAAAAAATGTTAGACCAAACTTGTAAATGGTCTAACATTTTTTCTTTTGTCCCAGCCTCCTTCTACAAAACTAGATTTGTTAGTCCCTATAACCCACAGCTAGCCAATGTGAATCCCATTCTGTTATTTGATTACCGACACGACAGCTTAAACCACATGCTCGATTGTCAGCAACAAATGAACCTATTAGCCATTTTTTAGTCTGATATCCTTCTTTTAATTGAATTGTCATGCTAGGCATCTCCACATACTGTTGGAAAATAAATAAATTATCATCATAATGTGTGGATGTGGAGGCATTTATTTTCTGCCCACTTGCTGCGTAAATTTCTACTGTATTTCCTTCCCGAGAATAAACAGGCTTCTTCACATAAGGAAGATTATTACGAATAAACGGCTCAGCTGAAAGATAGGTTGGTAGCATATATTGCTGAATAGCTACCCGTTCCTCAGCGGTAAAGAGTAAAGGATCGTTTCTCCGCTCCCATATTAACCACAATAAGATTTTCGATTGTAATACATAAGCAGCAGGCGGATTAATGATAGCTAACTGTCGTTTTTTGACAAGTTCTAACAAATGCAGCCCAATGCGATCACCATCTGATGCTACATCATCCATTAAAAACTCTACAGGATGTGCAGGTCGAAATAATATATCGATTTTCTCCATTGCAGGTGTATAAAGACCTTGTACTATATGTGGTGTATCACTAGTAAATATGATGAGATCCTGGATAGGTACATACTCAATATCAAAAGGAATACAGCGCTTAATAAACTGTACCTGGCAATACTCCTCATAATCCTCTTTGGCTGCTTTACCCGTGATGACAACCTTTGGCTTTTTAACATTATGTAAATATTGCATGGCAGCAAAAAGCGCACCTGACAATGTTTTTTGTAAAGCTATTATATCATTTGGATTGTTATAGCCAAGATGCTGACAAAGTGCCTCATTTATCTCGAAGGTTTCTTGTACAAGGAACGGTGTTTCTCCATTCAACTCTAGACATTTAATGTGGCCCTCCTCTGTACAAACAAAGTCAAATCGCGCCAAAACAGATTGCTGTTGTAAATAGTCTAATTGAATATACGGTATCATTTCAGGGCGAATCCCTAACGCTAAAAGTTGATCAATCGACAAATGCTTAAATTGTTTCCCTACTTTTAAAAAGATGCGCCAAAGTATTTGTGTTGCGTAGTGAAGTTGATCGATCTGCTGCTTTGGCAATTCTAAGACATCATATAGCGCATACTCTAAATCCTCAAAGTCAGGAAAAAAGTCTGGGAATTTTGAATAGAACGCTTGCCGTTGTTGTGTATGATTCATCATGTTATTCGCTCCCTTTCCACACTTTATGAGGAGGACGAGCCGCCACGGGATGCTCCACCTGAACCAAAACCAGATTTTCCTGTGCTGGAGGAGGAGCTATTAGTGTAGGAGTTCGTGCTTTTTGATGAACTGTCTGTTGAATAAGAGCGTTGTCCACTCGAATAAGTATTTGAACCATTTGAAGTTGTATCAGCCTTATTTTGTGAACTGTTCGTAATACCATTTGTAGATTTATTATTTGCATTACCACTTTGTGTCGATCGCGGTACTGCAGAACCGCCACCATTTTGCTCATTTCGATCTGTGCCATTTTTTAAATTACGACTTTTATAAATAGCACTTCCAATCATTGCTCCAGCAGTTGCATACATAAGCCCATTAAAGAAATGCTGTGCATAGTAAGGAGAATTTTCATCAAGGCATTCATAGGAGCCATCGTCCCCTTCTTGCCATTCATCACAGGCATCTGCCATTTCACTATTATAAACACTTGCTATCTCTTCATTTGTGTTTCCTTGACCTTGATCTTCCGTTACTAGGGTAGACGTAGAAGAAGCTACTGTCTGTGTTTCGCTATTGCCACATGCTGCTAATTGGACAGCCATAAAAGATGCCGTTGTCACAGCCATATATTTTTTCATTTGCTTTGCCATATTATAAACGCTCCTTTATTTCTGTTCTCTAGTTTACGATTGTCTATCATGATAGGTTTCACTTTTACAAAAACATACAATTAATTTTAACAAAAAAATCCCAAACCGTATGCATGTTTGGGATTTCCAGAGTTTTATGATTGCTTTGTCACAGTTTTTTTGCCGTAAGTCATAAATCGCCATAGCTTTTCGAATGGTCCAATTGAAAAGAATTTAAACCAAATCACACTAAAAATAATTTGAATGATAAAAGTAATGCTCGCGATGATTACTATTTCTGATGGTGAAACGACTTGTAAGCCCATTAACGAAATGATAGCCGTCCCAATAAAGCTTTGTGCCAAATAGTTTGTAAACGCCATTTGTCCTACACGTCCAATTGGTTGAAGCAGCTTCGCTATTTGTTTATTTTCTAATAGTAAAAATAAACAGCTTAAATAAAAATAGGTTGTTGGCACAACTCCTAAGCCAATAATTGATTGGATTTGTTGGTCATCTGCTTGTGATGCGAACCAAATCCATAGAGAAAATCCAATAAAGAATGGACATGTACTATAAAGCACTCTTTTTATTTTTTGAGCATGCTCACTAATATGGCCAACCCAACCAGCTTTTGCAACTAAAAAACCACTTAAAAACATGATAAAAATCGCTACGGCATCATTGCCTAATAAGCCATAAATAGCTGATAAAACAGCATTATTTGGCATATACATTTGACCTAGGATAACAAGAATATGAAGTGAAATGATGGTAAATAACCATTTACTAATAGTTGAAATCTTGACAGAGTAAAATGGTAGCAATAAAAATCCAATCACCGCATAAATGGCTAAGATGGAACCCCAAAATAGAAAAATATGAATAATGCCAATCAATAATAGGGCCAATAAACGTCTAGCAAAACGCTTTCTTGGTTTATCCCCACGAGCTTCTGCACGTGAAGCAAAAATATAAAAGCCAACGCCAAACAGAAATGAAAAGATAGAGAAGAATTTCTTTTCAATGAAAATATCAATAAGTGAATCAATGATGCCATTGATACCACTCATATCAGGCATAGGTCCTCCCTCCATGAGGACCACATAGGCACCTACATTAATAAATAAAATACCGAATAACGCTAATCCTCGAATAATGTCTAAGGAAACGATACGTTCCTTTTGTGTAACAGATGGATTCATGTTGAATTAACTCCTTATCTTTTATGCTATAGCTAGCATAACTCCCCATCCTTACAGCTATTTTTTTTAAAGCTTACAGGAACCTTACAAATCAAAAATAGTCTTATAGTTTTTCATCCGCTTCTTCAAAAAAATGTTTCATATTTTATAGTAAAAACATCGTAAAGAGAGGTTTAACAGATGAATAGAAATCGCAAGCTCGGTTTTTGTTATCCTGGTTATCGATACTGTGGACCTGGTTGCTCAGGACCAGGTGAGCCTACGAATGCTGTGGATAGTTGCTGTAAATTGCATGATGAATGCTATGCACGCCATGGTAGCACAAAGTTCTGTGATGAATTGTTTCAACAATGCCTCCGCCCCCATATGAATGCAAATCATAAAATGGCTAGAGATGCCCGTTTGTTTTATCGCGTTTTCGAATTACGTCATCGATTTTTTTAACAATGACGCTCACGATGTTTTTGCAAACAGCGTGGGCTACTTCTTTGTATAAATAGCATATTTTTGCGGAGTCGTAAAACCAAGCTTTGTGCCTAGATAAATAGATGCGGTATTTGACACATCACAATCCCAGCAAGGCTTTAGCTGGTTGGCAAGACAATGATCGATAAAAATGTGGGCAATCCTGCCGGCCAATCCTTGCCCCCTAAAATTCGAATCTGTCATAATATCAATTTCTGCAAAATCATTTGATTTAAAAATAGAGACAGCTTCACTAACGATTTGCTCTTGCTGCACTAAGCAATAGCCAAAACCATTTTCAAGGAAATTAGCTGTTGAATCCCAATATTCATCGTAGTAAGCATAGGTAAACGCCTGTGCATTTTTTATATGATGATGAGTAATAGGCATAACCTCAAAATTGGGTACTTCCCGCTCCTCTCTAGAATCATACAAACCTTCATCGAAAGTAAAGGTATAGCGCTCTAATTTTCGAAGTTGATCATGTAGCAGTTGTTCAATTTTAATATTCCACTGTTCTGAATAAGAAAATAAGGTAAAACGTTTCTTTTGCTCTATAGACTGTTGAAAACAACAGACAAGCTGATCGTCAAGTACCGTATGAATTGAATCGCCAGCTACAAAATAGATTCCTGATTTTGTTTGAAATAATAATGTTTGTAAATTCTCTGTGTCTGTATAGACCGTACCTTCTATTAATTGATCTAGTATACTATACACAAATGTCGGGGCTCTTTTAATGGTTTGTTTAATAATCGGGTAATGAGCCTCTATAACTTTCATCATGCTACCTCCTCCTGTTATTTCTATTCTCTTATAATAATAGATAAATTTAGTTAAAGGGACTGAATGATGCGCAGATAGCCATATTTTGCATCCAACATCACGAAAATCTTGGAGGCTGGAAAAAATTAAATTTTACTTTGCTGGCTAACTATATGCTTTAGCGAAATCAAATTTAAAAGCTAAGAATGATAGAATTCGACCATTCTTAGCTTCTTCATTTAGTGATACATGCCGTGATTAATTTTCCCTGTTAACTTCTCTATTTGTACTTCAAACAACTCAATTTTAGGCAGAATCGGATAGCCTTCCTTTTCAAATGTCCATGCAGGATTGCCATACTTCTCAAGCAGTGCATCAAAGAACCATTCTTTCTTCGACTCCTCCTCAATGCGTACGACCTGTCCAAACAACACCACGCTTTGATACACAAGTGCAGATTGACAGGCATATTTTTTCCCTGGATGTAAATCGCCCATCTCACTCACTTCGATACAGATTTTAGAATTTTGTTTAATATTTGACCAAAAATGGCTTTCTCGAATATTACCAATATGCAAATATAGTTTATCTTCTCCCTCATATACATAAACAAACGGAATAACGTATGGAAAACCTTCCTCATCAACCGTTGCAACATGTGCTACTTGCCCTACTTTTAAGAAATGCTGTGCTTCCTCTTGTGAAATTTCTACACGCTTGTTTTGAATCGTACCTCTCATCATACTTTAACCCCCTCATGAAAATATATCACGATTAACTCAATCGTTTATTTTAAACATACATATATTTTACATCTTTAACACACCTAAAAAAAGGATAAATTTTCTTTTGAATAATAAAAGCCAAGAATGCTTAATCCATGCATTCTTGGCTTTCTTGTTATTTAATTGGAATCCAAATTTCAGAATAGGAGTCAGGACTATAGGCATCCTCTTCAGGATAAACCTCAAGTTCCGCTGTTCCTGCTGGTTCGTATGGATTGGACGGGAACCACTCTGAATAAATTTGCTTCCACGTATTTTGCATCGCATCTGGCATAGGGCCATGTACTTCAAAGACAACCCATTTGGAGGCAGGTACTTCCATTGTTAATAGATCTTCTCCTACTTCCCCTACATGATCTGTAGCAATCCAGTAATCAATGAAACCCTTTTGTCCTTGGTTTGTATTTGGTACACAAACACCTAGTACTCCATTGATATTGCCATTATTTAATTGGTATAGTTGATGGTCGAAGCCACTTTGATTTACCTCTTGCCAAAATAGAGGAATTTCTCGTGTGTTCTCCCCGTCTTGACAGTTGTACGTTCTTTTCACTCCAACAATTTGAAACTTTTCTTTTTCTACGATTTTATACTTCATTGGTTCTGCTCCCTTCAAGCTTACCTGGATGACCAGGCAATTGTATGATTGTAATGGCCCTTGTTTCTTTCTTGCTTCACTAGGCGTTATATGGTGCTGCTTACGAAACGCTTTTGTAAAAGCTTCAGGAGTTTCATAGCCATATTTGTAGGCGAGATCGATTATTTTTTGTTCCGTGCCTATTAATTCTTGTGCAGCTAATGTCAATCTTCTTCGTCGCAGATAATCAGCAATGGACATATCCGTCAAAATTGCAAACGTGCGTTGAAAATGAAAGACAGATGAATTAACCTCCTGTGCAATCTGTTCAATCGTAATGTCCTCTAATAAATGATCCTCCATAAAATTAATGGCCTTTTGAATCGACTCAATCCAACTCATTGCTTTCACTCCTTGATTCCATCATAAAATAGATATTGCTGTATAACCTGTCTTTTTATGCTAACTTTGGACAGGTTAAAAGGGAAGTATTTTCCCGACGATTCTCCCTACTTATTTTCACCCTCCACCCTACACATATTTACAACTACGTTCTTTAATAGGTAAATTAAGTATAAATAGAAATGAAATGGAGGTTTTTCTCTTGGGAAAATGGCAAGGTGCTGCTGCTATTTGTTTGAACGATAACAATCAATTATTAATGGTTTTACAAGGAACGGTGGAAGAAGAAAAAACGTGGGCTGTTCCATCAGGTGGTAAAGAAGCAGCGGAAGATTTTAAGGCTTGCTGTATTCGAGAGGTTTATGAAGAAACGGGCTATATAGTGGCTATTCTAAAAGAAATTTATTGTAAGCAGAATGAAGCTGTGGAAGTTCATTACTTTGAAACAGTTATGATTGACGGACAAATGATGATTCATGATCCTGACGAATTAATTTATGACATTGCTTGGCAATCAAAAAATGAAGTGGCCCAATTGTCATTAACTTTTCCAGAAGATCGTGCCTTTCTTTTATCTTTATTTCAATAAAAAAGTCACGTCTTAATGACATGACTCATCTCAAGTACATATTGCTAATCGTTTTGTTGATAAATAATTAAAGCAGAATGGATGACTGTCTGTTCGCCAATATAGAGCGTATTGTATTTGATATCAAGTATTAAAAAGCTTCTTAAATCTACTAAAGCCCGGTTAATGTCATGTTCAAATTGCACAATATCATTGTTTTGAATGGTCACAACCTGGGTCGTTTGTGTCATTGCCCACACTCCTTTTCTCTAATAATAGATGAAAAGAAAGGAAATGTAAAAGTGTTGGAGCCAAAACAGCTCCAACGCTTTTTAGTACATCGTTAAATACTCCTCACGTTCCCAGTTGTGGACGCGTGTGCGATATTTATTCCACTCAATTTCTTTGGCGACTGTAAATTTATCATAAATATGATCGCCTAGTGCATTACGAACAATGGTATCCATCTCTAATTCAATCAACGCATATTCTAATGAGGAAGGTAAGCTATCAATTCCGTTCAACTCTCGCTCTCCTGCTGTCATTTTATAAATATTACGATCTACTGCTGCAGGTGGCGTTAAATCTTTCCGTATGCCATCAAGTCCAGATGCTAAAATAACAGCCATTGCTAAGTATGGATTTGCGGCTGGATCAACTGAACGCAATTCAATTCGAGTAGATAGTCCACGAGCTGCTGGAATACGAATTAGTGGTGAACGGTTTTGAGCAGACCACGCTACATAACAAGGAGCCTCATAGCCAGGCACTAGTCGTTTATAGGAATTAACAAGTGGATTCGTAATAGCGGTAAAGCCGTGTACATGCTTTATAATCCCTGCCATAAAACTACGTGCCGTTGCACTTAATTGTAAGTCTGCATGTTCATCATAGAAGGCATTTTTATCACCCTCGAATAATGATAGATTAAAATGCATTCCTGAGCCGTTTACACCGAATAATGGCTTTGGCATAAATGTTGCATGGAGACCATGCTGTGCAGCAATGGTTTTTACGACTAACTTAAACGTTTGTATGTTATCACATGCCTCAATGGCACTAGCATACTTAAAATCAATTTCATGCTGACCAGGTGCGACTTCATGATGGGAGGCTTCAATTTCAAAGCCCATTCCCTCTAACTCTAAAACGATATCACGACGACAATTCTCTCCCAAATCTGTCGGTGCTAAATCGAAGTAGCCTCCACTATCATTTAACTCTAGTGTTGGATGCCCCTTATCATCCAGTTTGAATAAGAAGAACTCTGGCTCTGGCCCTAAATTAAAGGAAGTAAAGCCTAACTCCTCCATTTCCTTTAAAACGCGTTTCAAATTGGAGCGCGGATCTCCTTCAAACGGCGTTCCATCTGGTCTGGCAATATCACAAATAAAACGAGCCACCTTGCCTTTCTCAGCAGTCCAAGGAAAAATCACGAATGTATCAAAGTCAGGCTTTAAATACATATCAGATTCCTCTATACGCACAAAACCTTCAATGGATGAACCATCAAACATGACTTTATTATCTAATGCTTTTTCTAACTGACTGACAGGGACTTCCACATTTTTGATTGTTCCTAATATATCCGTAAATTGTAGGCGAATAAATTTCACATTTTCTTCTTTTACTCGGCGTATAATATCTTCTTTTGTGTAATGTTTCACTCTTCACCACTCCAATGTAAATTTAGTTAACATACGTTTTTATAACTGTTCTTAAAATACATGAAAATTGAAATTCACGCAATAGATATGTGAGGTTTTATAACATAGTTTTTTTAGAATATATTTATCTTGATTTTCGATGCATAAAAAAGTGTATCCATTTCCACAATGGATACACTTTTTTTATTTTAATATTGTAATAGCATATTAATGAACACAACTAGAATAACGATCGGTACAACGACTAACATTAACATACGATATGTTGCATAATAGCCCTGCCCTAAGTGACTACCCATTAACAGTTCTTTCCTTACAAATTCCTTATCCACTATGTGGGCAATAAAAATAGCAATGAATAAATTTCCTAATGGCAGCATTATATTCGACACTAAAAAATCAGTGGCATCAAAAATACTTTTCTCAAAAATGGTTACATCTGATAAAACACTAGAAGAAAGTGCCGCTGGAATAGCCGCAATCAATACGACTACACCAAGTAAAAGCGTCCACATCGGACGAGATTTCTGACTATGTTCCATAAATGCCGCTACGATAATCTCATATAAACTAAATGATGACGTTAATGTAGCAAATAAAAATAGCAATAAAAACATCGCTAAAAATAATTCTCCAAACGGCATTTGACTAAAAGCTGTCGGCAGCACCATGAACAACAAGCCCGGTCCCGCGGCTGGCTCTAAATCAAAGGCAAACACAACAGGGAAGATTGCTAAACCCGCTAAAAATGATACAAGCACGGTTAAGAGCACAACAGAACCTGCTGAATTTGGAAGGCTGACATCTTTTTTTAGATAGGAACTATATGTAACAAGACAAGAAAATCCTACAGCTAATCCAAAGAATGATTGTCCTAACGCTTCTAATAATGCCCTACCAGTAATATTTGAGAAATCAGGCCATAAGAAGAATTTCACTCCCTCCATTGCGCCATCTAATGTGACAGCACGCACAACCAGAACAATGAACATCACAAAGAGTAACGGCATCATCCATTTATTCGCCTTTTCAATACCATTTTGTACACCTAATGAAATAACGAGTACGTTAGCTAATGTAAACAAAGCTAAACCTACTAGCGTAATCCAAGGTGTACCTATAATTTTTCCAAATAGTGCAGCTGGATCAATCGCAGGATCTATCACAGCACCAGCGACGCCTAGCCCGCTGTAAATAAAAATCCAACCTCCAACAACACTATAAAATGTTAATAATAAAAAACAACCTAGCACACCCATTCGGCCAATCCAAGCCCATCCTGGTTTTGTCGGAGCAACCTTTTTATACGCGGTTACCGCCTCCGATTGTGTACCACGCCCTAAAACATACTCGGACAATAGCATTGGCAACCCTATTAATAACGTAAATAACACAAAGATTAGGAAGAATGCACCTCCACCACTTTGCCCCGTTACATACGGTAGCTTCCAAATTGCTCCTAGTCCAATCGCAGCACCCGCTGATGCTAAAATAAATCCTAATTTACTAGACCACTGTCCCTTTTTTTCACTCATCTCTTCAAACTCCTCAAACTTTCTAAACTCCCCTCTATTCTACATGAAAATGTGTTCTTCGACTAGATTATAATAATAAAGCACTAGAGCACGAGCATTTTCTACTACTTTTTTCTAATTTTATTCGTCCCATCACTTCTTCCCACAAAAAAACCTCGAGCTAACTACTCGAGGTTTATGGTCCATTATTTTGCTATATACATAGAGCGCTGGCGGTCGATCCATTTGCGCATTGTAGTAAATAAAAACGCCATAATAGCTGTTAATAAAATACCTTTTACAATATTAAATGGTAAAATTCCAGCGACGATCATTTTATAAAGGGAGTCACCTACAACAGGTTCCATACCAAGGAAATATGTGTACATCGGTAAAAATATAACATAGTTCAAAACGCTCATTCCTACTGCCATCACGACTGTTCCTGTCGCTAAACCTCCAACAAGACCAGCAGTCGTTTTAAAACGATTAAAAATAAAGCTAACTGGCAAAATAAATAAAATGCCTGTTGTAAAGTTGGCAATATGCCCTACTGGCACACCTGTTGGCGTACCCGAGAAAATCCAATCCAACACATTTTTAAATAATTCTACTAAAATACCAGCTACAGGTCCCATTGTGATGGCCGCTATTAATGCAGGCATATCACTAAAGTCCACTTCCAAAAATGCTGGGAACGGCGGTATTGGGAAATTAAAAAGCATTAATAAAAACGAAATACTGCTCAGCATACCAATCGTAATAAACGATTGAAGTTTAACATTTTTCTTCATAGAAAACTCTCTCCTCTTTGCTGATTCAATCTCGCAAGAAGAAAGGTGACGATCTTTCAATTGTTAGCATGAAAAAACCCTTATGCATTAAAAAGCACAAGGGAGAAAGGCATGACGAATAAGCGTCAATCTAAACTATTTTTTGAGCACTATTTTAAAAGCCATACAAAAAAAGCGCTCGGTCATAGTTCATTTCATAACAATGAATGACGATCGTACCTCCATCTTCTCCCATCCAGACTGTAACTGTCGGCCTTGGAATTTCACCAAGTCAGCCATGCAAATAAATTTGCACAGGTCGCGGGCTAAAGAGTTTTGCCTAAACCATTCGAGTTAATGAATAAACATTAACGGTTTAGCACTCTATTACCGCCGGTCGGGATTTTCACCCTGCCCCGAAGATGAATCACTATTATTTTATACTACAGTTTTACTATAAAGAATTATCAACAAAAAGTAAATAGTTCTGCTCAAAAAACCTATTAGACTTGTATGCATTGTAAAAAAAAATGGAGCATCCTCACCGAACAGGAATGCTCCATTTCTTATTGTTATTTTCTTTGACTAAGGCATATATTGCTTATTTGGCCCTACAGGCTTTGGTAAAAACATTTTTAAATCAAAGCCCTCCCAGCTTTCTTGGACAACATTATTTAGGCGTAATTGTTGGTCAAAGCTAGCAGCCGTTAACATCATGGCCTCAATCAGTTGTGTGGCACGAATCGGTTCCATTGATGTTAAATCAAGCGGGAGATCAAATGTAACGACTACGCCCTCTGCTTCCTCTGTGACCGTATATGATACGTTTTCAGGAACAACCGACACATAGACATCATCATTTTTATTTTTCATCAGTGTGAGCGCCTCTGTGACATTTGCAAATGTTTGACGGAAATCTGGTGATAAATATTCTGCACCTGTACCATCTTGATATATATAATAATTATAATGCTTGGCGTTCGTTAATGACATAGGTGGACTTGGCTCACCTTCTTGAGAAAACTCATAAGGTGTTCCATCTTCATTTTGAATCTCAACTTCTGTATATTCAGAATCAGAGAATGTATCCTCCAAAGTTCCTTTGTACTCATTGACAGTAGCAGAAGCAACATCATAGCTATTGTCCTTTGGCAACACATGGACAAGCTTATCGTCCTTCTCCTTCAGCTCACCTTTGTAAGGATGGTAATCAGTAAATCCTTTAGCTTTCTCATCTATTTGAGGCGCGTATTTTTCATACATCTGTAAAGTAGAAGGTTTTTCTGTTCCAAAATCCGTTGCTACTCGCTCATTTGGTATCACATACGTCATTGGTACACTTTCCGCATCTCGCCCTGCTAAGCCAATACGGAAAACGACAGCATCTTTCACATCTTCCTCATAGACAGATGACCGTAAAGATAACATGCGCTCATGCTCTGCTACGATAGGAGATTGGAGTGCTTCGTCTTGCGTAGCAGCCTCCTTTGGAGAAAGATCTTCCTGTAAAGTAGAATAGGTAGCCGTATCGGCAGTACTAGCTTGATCTTTATGTCCAACATCATTATTCATGACCATTGAGCCTACAAGTATCGTTAACGCAAAAACTGCTGCAATGCTCATAAAAATTGGCATTTTACGAAGCTTAGATCGTGTTGTTCGTTCTTCTCGGATGGAGGAATTGCTTTGCTTTTGTTCATCCTCTTTTGGTTGTTGTATCGCTTCTTGAAGGTAACTGTTATCCTGCAAGCGAGCATCTGCCATTAACCGATTTAATATGTCCTCTTTTGAACGGTGGTCAGAAAGCTTAGGGGCATTGTTCAATACATGTTCAAGCTGCTCATCATCAAATGGCTTATGCGTCATTGCCGTTTCGCCTCCTGTTCTCTAATCGGCTGTAGCTGTTGCCTTAAAAATTTTATGGCTCGATGCTGGGTCGTTTTTACCTTAGCTTCTGTCCAATCTAATATTTGAGCAGTTTCTGCAATCGATAAATCCTGAAAATAGCGCATAATAATGACCATTTTTTGGTCGCCTGTACAGTTTTCCAGTGCTGACGCTACTTGCATAAATTCATCACTGGCCTGTAGCATATCTTCCGGTGATGGTGTGGTTGAATGGAGCTGTTCCGTTTCCCAGTCAAAGAAATCAAGTGAATGCTTCTGGCGTACAGCCTGCTTTCTAAAATGATCAATCGCTACATTTTTGGCAATAGCAAAAAGCCATGTTTTCTCACTACTATTACCTGCAAATTGATCATATGAGCGCAATACTCGTACATAAACTTCATGTGCTAAATCTTCAGCCAATGTACGGTTTTTTACTAAATATATTAAAAACTGGAACACGTCTTGGTGATATGCATCGTATAGTCGATGGAACACGGAGTCATTCAAAGCACTCCACCCCCGTTCTATAATATTTGTCGTCTTACATTCGTGAAAGTTACAGCCAATTAATAGCAATACATGTTATTAATCGAACGGTAAATAAAACGTGAAGGTCGTACCTTCTTTCAGCACACTGTCTACCATAATATTACCTGAGTGTGCCTTCACAATATTTCTCGCAATGGCTAAGCCGAGACCCGTACCACCTTTTGAACGGGTACGTGCCTTATCTGCTTTATAAAAACGTTCAAAGACATAAGGTAAGTCGTCATGAGGAATGCCGTGCCCTGTATCTTGAACAGATATTTTAGCGAATGTTGGTTCCTGCTCAACTTTTACAGTGACTGCTCCTTCATCCGTATGTCTAAGTGCATTATCTACTAGATTTGTGAGCACTTGTTCAATACGATCCTCATCGATATTAATCATGGCATCGTCATTAAATTCACTTTCAAACAATAGACGAACGTGTTTTTCCTTTGCAACCTGTGCAAATTTTTGAGTAATACGTTCAAATGTAGAATTAATCGGTAATTCATCTTTATACAGCGTCATATGTCCCGATTCCATGCGTGCTAAATCTAATAAATCTGTTACAAGACGCCCCATCCGCTTCGATTCATCATAAATGATTTTAGTAATCTCATTACGTTCTTCCTGATCCCGAATAAAATCATCATCCATTAATGCTTCAGAATATCCTTGCAGCATGGCAATTGGTGTTCGTAGCTCATGAGAGACATTGGCGATAAAATCGGATCGTAGTTTTTCTAAGCGATGTTGCTCAGTCATATCACGAATAACAGCCACAGCACCACGTATCATGTCACCACTATAAAGAGGGCTAATAGTAAATGTATAGTAGTTACCATCCATTTCAATTTCCTCTTCTAGTTTATCCTCAAACATTAGCACATGATCAAGCATATGATACAGCTCTGGAGGAATAGGTTTAGCACTTTGTGAGCCTTTATTGACGAACCATTTTTGCATAAGTCGTTCAGCTGGTGGATTACTTAATAATATTGTAAGGTCACGGTTAAATGTAATAACTGCATCTGTCATAGATGTCAAAATATTTGAAAGTTGTTCATTTTCTTGATTGATGACCTCTAAGTTATGCTTTAATTGACGGCCCATTTGATTGAAGGCAACAGCAAGTTGACCAATTTCATCATTTTGAGTTGTTGGCATTTTCGCTTCAAAATTACCCTTCGCAATTTCAAAAGCCAACTCTCGCATTTTTCTAAGTGGTGACGTAATACGTGAGGAAAGGAAAAACGCGAAGAATGTCGTCAGCACAAATGCAATGAAAGCCGCCAAAAAAACAATTTTCGTTGTTTCCTTAGACGTTTTATGTAGTGCATCTGGGCTTTGATAGATGAAGACAGCTCCGTGTACTGCATTTTCAACATTTAATGGGAAACCTAGCACGACATAAGATTCCATTTTTTCTTGATCTGTCGAAGAAGGCATCATCATTTCTTTCGTAATAGGTTCATCTGATTGAAATACTTCTCGAAACGATTTATTGGCTAAAATGGTCTCTTGTATTTCTTTTTTGTTGACACCCTCCTGCATGGCAAAGGATACTTCAACATGATTGATTGCAATTAATGCATTGGTTCCTGTAGGTAAGATATCTTTTAATAATTCCGAAGTAGATTCCGCTGTTTCATTGTCATCCACTATACTTGCTACTGTTGCAGCTGTTTGCCGTAAAGATATTTCGGCTTGCTGCATATGATAGTTTTGAAGAAATTCAAGCATCAATACCGTGAAAACAAATAATACAAATGAAACGAGAAGCAATATGGTTACCCATAGCTTCCCGACAACACTATTCCATATTCTATTCATTGACAACCTCAAATTTGTATCCAACGCCCCAAACCGTCACAATCATTTTAGCAGCGTTTTCAGAAACTCGGTTGAGCTTTTCACGTAAACGTTTTACGTGTGTGTCAACTGTACGTAAATCACCAAAGAAGTCATAATGCCAAACCTCTTTTAGTAATTGTTCACGGTCAAATACTTTGTCTGGCGATTTTGCTAAGAAGTATAGTAATTCATACTCTTTCGGTGTTAAATTAACCTCAATGCCCTCTGCCGTTACACGGTGTGCATCATGATCGATCATTAAATGCTGGAACACTACTAAATCTTTTGAAGAAGAGGCATTTGTCGTTGGTGAGAAAGCCTGTGAACGACGTAAAATAGCCTTCACACGTAACACAACCTCACGAGGACTAAATGGCTTTACAATATAGTCATCTGCGCCAAGCTCAAAGCCTTGTACACGATTCGCTTCCTCGCCCTTTGCAGTTAATAAAATAATCGGCGTTGCTGCGCGTTCTCGAATTTCCGCACACACTTCTAGCCCGTCTTTTTCAGGCATCATAATATCAAGTAAAATACAGTGATACTCTTTTTCTAAAGATTTTTCGATCGCTTGTTCACCATTTTCTGCCTCGTCAACAAGGTATCCTTCTCGCTCTAGGTACATTTTTAATAATCGGCGAATACGATCCTCATCGTCTACTACTAATACTGAAATATTTTCTGACACTTTCACGATCCCTCTCTTCCAATCTTTCTCTAACTTCTATTGTACATGGTGTGACACATATTGAAAAGAAAAGAAAGCCTCTTCGCCACAGCGAAAAGGCTTGTTATTTTACAAGTTACGCGTAAGAGTGTAAACCTGCAAGAATTAAGTTAACAGCAATTAGGTTAAATAAAATAATTCCGAAACCAATTAATGCCAACCAAGCAGATTTTCGACCTTCCCAGCCTTTTGATAGACGTAAATGTAGGAATGCTGCGTAGAATAACCATGTAATAAGAGCCCATACTTCTTTTGGATCCCAACCCCAGAAACGACTCCAAGCAATTTGTGCCCAAATCATCGCAAAAATTAAAGCACCTAGGGTAAATACAGGGAATCCTATCAGCACCGAACGATAACCAACTTCATCTAATAATTGCAAATTAACGCGTTTAACAAGTGGTTGGAAAATGGCACTAATTCGACGACGAGCGATTAAACGAATTAATAAATACAAGATTGACCCTACCAATAATGACCAAAAAACAGTTGTTAATTTTTTGGCATTAATTAATGCAGGCATTTCTACTAGCGGTGACATGCCATGTTCTTCAACTGCTTCATACTCATTCATACCGAAAATTGGCGGTAAATTGTAAATAATTTTACGAGTAGTTCCTTCTTTATCCACATAATTATAGCTAGACTCATAATCCATAGCACCGAATGTAGATGTCACTGCGACAAAACCAACCACTACTACAAGACAGTACATCACGGCTTCTAACCAAAAACGTTGTTTAGAAGGCTTTGTTAAATCGACTACTTTTAATAAATAAATGAGCCCTGCTACAGCACTAATGGCTAAAATAGATTGTCCTAATGCTGCTGTAATAACGTGAATCGTTAGCCAATGACTTTGTAACGATGGTACTAACGGACTTACTTCTTTCGGGAACATTGCTGCATATGAGATGATTAATAATGCAACAGGCAATGCAACTAGCCCTAGTGCAGTCAAACGATAAATAAAATAAATTAAAATAAACGCGCCAACAATGAACATACCAAAGGCAGTCGTAAATTCAAACATATTACTTACTGGTGCATGTCCTGTATAGATCCAACGCGTAATAAAATAACCTAGCTGTGATAAGAAACCAATAATGGTTACCACAATGGCAAGCTTGCCCCATTTGCCAGTATTTTTACCAGTAGCATTTGCTTGCTTAATTGAACCACCAAATAATAATGTCGCAACTAGATAAGCAATAAAAGCTACAAATAATAGGTTTCCACTTAAGTCAATCAAACTCATAAGGTGTTGTCACCTTCCTTTTCTTTAATGCCACCATTTGTGGACTCTTCGCCAGCCTCATCTTTCTCTAACTGATCTTGATACGGAGGCAATGCAGCAAATGTTGTAACAGCATCTAAATCCTTTTTCATGCTGAACATATTTTTGTTAACATGGGCAGCCATTAACACACGGCCATCTGGTTCCACTTGAATCCATAAACGTCTGTGATTCCAGTAAGAACCAATAACAACACCAATCATAAAGATGACGCCCCCAACAAATAAGATAGGAATTGTACGATCTTTACGTACTGTAATACCTGACATATCACGCATTTCTGCTGCTGCAAATTTCATTCTGTATTTATTTTCACCAAGCGGCTCTAAAGGAGGTTGCATAATTTCAACAAAGCTCACTTCGCCTTCAGGTGTTTCTGGTGTTGTCATTTTAAATAAGAATGCTGGGTTATTTGGAATGGATGTTTTTGTTTGTGGCTCCCCATTTTCAAATCCATCAAAATCTGGTGTATAAACAAGAATTTGAACGGAAGAACCATTACCTAAATCATATTCCTTTTTTGGGTTTGTTAAATCAATTTCCACCTTACCAAGTGATTGTTCAGTCGTTTTATTGATTAATTCGAAATTCATTTGCTTTAATTCATTTAAACGATAATCCATTTGGTAAAGCGCAAAGCCATCTTCCTTTAAAGGATGGTTTACACGAATGGAATAGTCTTTTACTTTTTCTAGATTATCTGTGTCACCTGGCAAAGCATCTTTAGGCTGCTTATATAGTGTAATATCTGTTTGGAAATTTTTCGCAACAACATTTACACCCTGCTTTACTTGCTCACCCTGTGGTTCATTATCATGTGTCTCTAAAACAAAATCATTGTTTTCAATGAAATAACCGTCCATGCCAGTAATCGCACGTGTCTCGCCCTCACGTACCCAGATTGATTCATCAACATAGAAACCTGGCACCAGACGTAGCATGACCCCACCTAAAAAGATAATGAGACCGACATGGTTTATGTACGGACCGTAACGAGAAAAGCGTCCTTTTTCAGCTAAGAGAGCGCTACCATCTCGACGAACAGAATATCTCATCTCAGACATTTTTTGTGCCACTTTATCAAGCGTTTCCTCTGCGCCTGCTGTCACTTGTCCTTCTGCAACAATGCGCTGACGCTTCATAAAGCTTTCATGTCTTTTCACACGTTGATTCTTCAATGATTTATAAAGTGGTATTCCCCGGTCAAGACTTGCCACAATAATGGATACAGCAAGCATACCAACTAAAATTTGGAACCACCACGAGCTATATAAATCTGAAAGGCCTAACGTATAATAAATTTTACCGAATGTACCATAAACGTCTGCGTAATAAGCTCCCTTCTCCAAATCAGAAGCTTTCACGTAAAACTCTTGTGGTAGTAATGTTCCGATTGAAGCAGCAATTAATGTGATAATAATTAAGGATATACCGACTTTAACACTTGAGAAGAAATTCCATATTTTATCAATAAATGACTTGTTATATGTTTTAGAGCGAATGGCCATACCATCGTAGCGCATATCAACTACTTTATTTTGCTGTTCTTCTTCGGTTAAAGGACGACCACATTTCTCACAAAGCTTCGTGCCGTATGGGTTACTATGACCGCAAGCACAAATGATTTTTTCCATCGTCATATACTCCTTATTCCGGCTTCACTAATTCCATGTACGAAGCGATATTTTCCTCCGTCATTTCACCTGTAATAATCTTAGTCACTTTGCCTTCAGGATCAATTAATACTGTAGCAGGTAATTGACCTACATTATAAGCAGTCATAACACTTTTCGTTTTGTCGATCACTACTGGGAATGATAAACCATACCGATCAACAAAATTCTGCACTTCAAAATCAGTTTGAGCGATATTGACCGCTAAAGTTTGTACACCTTGATCTTTAAATTCTTGATACTGATTGTCCATCGCAGGCATTTCCTTCTCACAAGGCTTACACCAAGTTCCCCAGAAGTTTAAAAATACCCCTTGTCCTTTATAATCCGACAATTTATGTTTTTCACCGTTTAAATCTACTAACGTGAAGTCAGGTGCTTCAGAGCCTACTGCCACTAACTCTACTTTTTCCTTTGTCGCTGTTCCATATACTGTGTACCCGATTGCCAACGCTAGCAGTGCTAAGATGACCGTTCGCAGTACGAGACGCTTTTTCTTTTTCTCCAAGTTAATAAACCCCCTATCAATTACGGCTTAGCGTAAAGTTTGTAAACGCGAAGCTTTTACCTAATGCAGACCCAATGAACTTTTTCATTTTATATACGTCTTTAATTATGTAAAAACTTCTTTCAAATTGACGTCAACAATACCAGATTGTATGTGTAACAGTTCTTTTGAACAAACTGTTACTAGGTGTACTATTCTCACCTATTATAGCAAAATGATACAAAAACACTTAGCTATTAATTATGAATGATTTATGAACGAATTCACCATAAAGAAAGTGTAAACACCCAAATAATACCTATTGTGGTATCTACTTTCTTTTGGCAAATGTTCTTTAATCAAGCTTTCCAGTCTCCGCTAAAACACGTAATTGCTTGACTTCATGCTTTGATAATTCACGGTATTCTCCTGGTGTAAGGCCGAATAAATCTAAGAATGCAAAGCGTTCACGTTTTAATTTGACAACAGGTGTCCCAATGGCTTCAAACATACGACGAACTTGGCGATTGCGTCCTTCATGAATCGTAATTTCACAAATTGCTTTGCCTGCTTTTTCGTCAAAGGATGTCATACTAACCTTAGCTGGAGCTGTTTTCCCATCCTCTAATTTAATCCCTCTTTGAAGTTTTTTAAGCCCTTCAATTGTTGGAATACCTTTGACACGCGCGATATAGGTTTTATCAATTTTAAACTTCGGATGTGTCAACATATAGGAGAATTCCCCATCATTTGTCAATAACAATAATCCAGATGTATCATAATCAAGACGACCAACTGGGAAAATACGTTGCGGAATATGGTGAAATAAATCTGTGACAGTTTTGCGTCCTTTATCATCCGTCACAGCCGAAATTGTTCCACGTGGTTTGTAAAGTAAATAATATACCTTATCTTCCTTTTCCAATTTCACACCTTCTACTTCAATTGTATCAGAATTAGAAACCTTCGTTCCTAACTCACGAACAACTACACCATTAACTTTTACTTTGCCTTCTACTATCAATTGCTCTGCCTTGCGCCTTGAAGCAACTCCTGCATAGGCAATGACCTTTTGTAATCTTTCCATTTTTTCACCTCTAGTTTTCTTTCACATTGACACTTTCGTCATCATTCGATTTCGCTCTAATGAATAGGGTTATCTTTCCCGCTAATCTGTGAAAATTATGTCATACTTTTAAGCATTATTAAAGAAAAACAAATTTCACATTTTTTAATTGAGTATTCCAAATTATTTCTCATTCACAAATTTCTTATCATTTGCACCTACATTTTACGTTCCTCATAACCAGTATACTCATTTGGCAAAAAAGCGAATCGACTTAAAAATCTTTATTTTAACAGACAAGAAAGCTATCATTTTGTTAGTGTTTGCTCAATTGTTAAAACATCTTGTAGCACAAAAAAATTTTAGCATGTATTGTTGCGTCAGCTTTTTCTATATTGATTTACTCACCTTTCTTCCAAGCAGTTAGTTGTCTAGTAATGCAGATTATAGGAGCACGAAAGAACGGCTCAAAATAAAAGCATATTGCACTGAATCACTTGGCTGTTTATGCAATATACCTCCATCATTTCGCAGAGATTCCATACTAAAAAAATCAGCAAATCGTTTTTAACGATCTGCTGATTCAACTTTTACTGGAGTTGCATAAATACGCTCTTCACCAATAAAGATCGACAAGACAGCTTCTTGACGTTTTCTTGATACATGTAAAACTTGCCGCACCTGCTCTTTTTCTTCTTTATTTAATTGTAGGCGAACGGGCTCTTCTAATCGAATAGCTAACTTTTTGTTGACGTTGTATTTGCCCTTCTTCACTACGGTTTCAAGGCTATAGTCTTGCCATACTCTATTCGATAAACCTCGATGTACATTCCAATCATCGGATTCATTTAAAGTGACAACAATGCAGATTTGCCCGTCCTTTTGAAAGGCTGTTGCTAGTGTACGTCCAGCAACCTTTGTAAAGCCGGTTTTTCCAGCGAACGCAGTGCCAGTCGCTGATTTTAAAGAACTAACAGGCTGCTCCGTTTCATCATCTATATGTGCAGCCATCCCTGAACCTTCTCTTAATAATCGGTGTTTATTTTCCCAAAGCATTCCGTTTACCGTATTCGCCCGATAAAGAATCGTTGAAGCAATTTTCTCAAATGTTTTATTTTGCAAAGCAAGTCTTAACATCTCAGCAGTATCTCTTGCTGACGATAAATGCTCATCATGATGAAGACCAGAAGGGTTCATAAAAACCGTGTTAGTCAGACCTGCAATCACAGCTCTTTCATTCATTAATTTGACAAAGCCCTCCACAGAACCCCCTACGTGTTCTGCTAAAGCGGTCGCAGCATCATTGCCTGAACGCAGCATTAAACCGTACAATAACGTTTCGACTGTTACTGTTTCGCCAGCCTGTAAATAAATAGAACTCCCCTCAGCCATAGCGGCATTCGGTGATATCACAACTTCATCTTGCAGGTCACTATTTTCGATTGCAACAAGTGCTGTCCAAATTTTTGTTAGGCTAGCAATAGGTAAGCGTTCATCGCTATTAGACCCTATTAAAACGCGGCCTGTAGCACCATCTAAGACAGCATAGCCACTTCCCCCTCTGGCAAAGCTAGTTTGAGGAAGCATTACCATTAATATCATGAGCATGAACAGTGTTAAACGAAATAACCGAAGCAACGAGCCACTCCTTATTTAATGTGATAGGAAAATATAGATTCATATTTATGTTGAAGGCTACGCATTATACCTAATCATTATTTTGCACTGCTAAATGTCTCTTGGAACTTTGTCATAAATAAATCTGTTTCTTGTTCTGTTTCAACAAGATCCTCTTCAGGTAGAGGCGGCATTTCTTCAATAGTATTTAAGCCAAAATAATGTAAAAATTCTTTTGTCGTTCCATATAGTATGGCACGTCCAGTTCCTTCTGAACGCCCTACCTCTTTAATTAATCCTCGTGACACTAATGTTTGAATTGGTCGTTCACACTTTACACCGCGCAAATCTTCTATTGCTACACGTGTAATGGGCTGTTTGTAAGCCACTATCGCCAGCACCTCCAAGGAGGCTTGGGATAGGGATTGTGCCGTTGGATTCTCTACTAATCTTTGAATCGTATCAGCAAACTCAGATTTTGTAATGAGCTGATAAACGCCTGCAATTTCCTTCACAGTAATGCCTCTTGCTACATCTTCGTCAAAGGCTTCTCTCAATGCACTCATCGCCTGAACAATCAGCTCTTCCTGTTCTCCTAAAAGTTGCGATAGCTGTTTAATCGTTAAGCCATCATCTCCAACAACGAATAATAAGGCTTCAATTCTACTCTGTAACATCAAAGTTTTCGTCATCTTCCCATTCCTCCTTCTGCAAGGTAACCGTTAATTCTTCAAAGTTACCATCTTGTTCTACGACGACGACCTGACGTTTCATCAGTTCTAGAAGGGAAACAAACGTCAGAATAAGTGTCGGCTTATCTTCATAGGGAAAAAGCTCGAAAAATGATGCACGTCCACCTGTTAAACGTAAAGAATCAACAACAGAACGCATTTGATCTTTTACTGATCTTTCCTGCCTCGCTACTGTCGTTTTTAGTGGTTTCTTTAATTTTTTGCGACGCATCAATTTTTGAAATGCTCCAAGCATATCATAGATGTTCACATTTAAATCAAACAAAGCCATTTGTTCATCCGAGGCCAACCCTGTTAAATCAGCTGGAGGCCTTGTAAATACTTGTGATCGGTCCGTTTCAAGCTCTTGCAAATTACTGGCTGCTTCCTTATATTTTTTATATTCAATTAAGCGTTGCACCAGTTCTTCACGAGGGTCAGGGCCGTCCACTTCTAATTCTGCGTCTTCCATTTCACCTTCATGAATCGGCAATAGCATGCGGCTTTTAATTGCCAGCAATGTTGCTGCCATTACTAAATATTCACTTGCTTCATTTAATTCCAGTACTTGCATTGCATGTATATGGTCGATATATTGTTGTGTAATTTCAGCCATTGGGATATCATAGATATCAATTTCCAATCTGTGAATTAAATGCAATAATAAATCAAGAGGCCCTGAAAAGGCTTCTAATTTTACTTCATAAGACATTATTTTACCACCCTGAGATTCTATGTTCTTTTAGTATAGTGGAAAGGAGTCCAAAATGCATCCACAGCATCATACTTTATTTATAGATTACTGTGCTTATTTTAATGGCAATCAAGATTTTTTTGAATGCCATGAAGTACTGGAGGAATATTGGAAGGAAATTGCATCTGGTGATAAAATGCATCCGCTTGTTGGCTATGTGCAGCTTGCAACAGGTTTCTATCATTGGCGACGTGGTAACAATACTGGCGCTATACGAATTTTAGAAAAGGCACTTCATAATTTCCAAGAAAATGAAGGCCATATTTTTTTCCAAGAAATCGATTATCAGCAACTCCTAACACAAGTAACAACGACCCTTATTTCGTTGAAAACGGGCAATTCCTTTCAAGCTATCCAGCTCCCTCTCTCTCCCAATTTGCTGGAGTTAACGATTGCACGTATACAGCTCTTGCCTTCTAGTAGTTCAAACTATCTTCTTCATAAACATATGCTACGAGATCGCTCACATATTCTTGCAGAGCGGCAAGAAAGCAAACAAAGAAAAAGCAGACGCTGTTAATCGTCTGCTTTTTCATCTTTACAATGGATACATTTTTGAACCAAGCTCCGTGTTGCATCGGTAGCACGTACACTTTCATATTGGCCAAGTTCTGCCACTTCTTGAAGCATTTCCGTTGCTACGCCTTCACCCCTATAGGAAGGGATCACCGATACATGCTGGATGGTAGCTGTATTATGCTCATCAATGACAAGCCCAACAATGCCAACATATTCATCATTCTTTTTCCATAAATATAAAACCCAATTATCGTCATTTTCATAGGAGTGGATGGTCTCTGTAAGCTTTTTTACGTCTTTTTCATTAGGCATAAATGAAAGTAGCCCCATTGCTATTTTCTCTAAAGCTTTCTTATATCGAATTAACATATTTGTCTATTCCCTCTTTTTCTAGCTGTACATAATCTTTGACTATCCTACACGATTTGTACTTTTACCGCAAGCCAATTTCTGTCTTACGAACCAGGTCCGAGAATACCTTTAGACGCCAACACCCAATAGACAACGCCCCACAACAAAATAAAAGTTGAAATGGACGCTAGTAATACCCACTTATTTTTCCTCAAATTTACTCACCCTTTTTTAAAGTTAGCGGGAGATCGTTTTGCACAATATCTTCATAACTTTCGCGGCGAATAGCTAGTTGATGCTGTCCATTTTCTACAAATACAACAGCAGGTCTTGGCACACGGTTATAGTTACTAGCCATCGAATAACCATACGCACCTGTACAGAATATGGCTAACACATCGCCTGAAGCAGCATCTTGTAGTTTCGCATCAATAATTAATTT
This sequence comes from Lysinibacillus sp. FSL K6-1151, assembly GCF_038630755.1. NCBI lineage: Bacteria > Bacillati > Bacillota > Bacilli > Caryophanales > Bacillaceae > Lysinibacillus > Lysinibacillus sp. FSL K6-1151. The sequence goes on along the minus strand of NZ_CP152040.1, from coordinate 1,276,161 downwards.
ATCGCCAGATTCACATAGTTTACCAGCCACTGTATAGAGTTCATTTTTCGGCTCATTCGCTTTACTTGCAATGACTGCCTCATACTTAGCATCGTATAATGCTGGGCGGATGTTATCACTCATCCCACCATCAACCGCAATATATTTGCGCACATCTGGCACTGTTTTTTGTGAACCGATTGTATAAAGAGATGTTCCTGCATCACCTACAAGTGATCGACCTGGTTCAATCCAAATTTCTGGCATCTTCAGTCCAAGCACAGTTGCTTTATTTTTCACAACTGTTATCATATCCTCTACATAAACTTGTGGTTCCAGCGGTGCATCTTCTTCAGTATAACGAATACCAAAGCCCCCACCTAAGTTTAACACAGTACACGTAAATTCGTGAGTCTTGTTCCAATCAGAAATTTTGTCAATCAATTTTTCTCCAGCTAAGCCAAAGCCAGCAGTATCAAAAATTTGTGAGCCAATATGACAATGTAAGCCAAGTAGCTCTAGGAATTCATGGTTAAATGTTTGTTGGAATGCTTCATCCGCTTGACCATTGTTTAAGTCAAAGCCGAATTTTGAATCTGCTTGACCTGTCGTGATGAAATCATGCGTATGTGCTTCCACACCTGGTGTAACACGTAATAAAATACGCATTTTTTGCTGACGGCGCTCCGAAATTTCTTTTAAAAGCTGTATTTCATAGAAATTATCTACAACCATACATCCAATCTTGGAGTCAAAAGCTAGCTCTATTTCAGCAATGCTTTTATTATTACCATGGAAATGAATGCGCTCTGCTGGGAAGCCTGCCTTTAAGGCAGTAAATAACTCCCCACCAGATACAACATCCAAGGATAAATTTTCTTCTGCTGCTAATTGATACACCGCTACACATGCAAATGCTTTTGAAGCATAAGCTACTTCTGCTTTTACGCCTAATTTTTTAAACGTATCGATAAAGCTGCGTGCACGCTTACGAATAAGTGCAGTATCATACACGAAAAGTGGTGTACCATACTCTTTTGCTAGCTCTAGTGTGTCTACCTGTCCAATTGTTAAATGACCATCTTCAGAAATCGCTTGTGTTCCATATAAATGCATGTGCATCTCTCCCTTTTCACATCGTTCCATCTTGTTATTTTCACACTTTGTAGGGACTTTCGTGGCATCCCATCAAGTAATTATTTCCATAAAAATATTAAAAGAAAAATGTATATACCCTACTTTTTCTTGAATGAAAATAATTTTTGCAAAAATCACAAAATACTATATGTGAACTTTATCACATGAAAAAAACGAGTGCAACGGCTCCTATGATCTTTTTCGCTGTTTGGAAGCGACTACATAAGGTCTTAATGCATCCGAAGTCATTGGGAAACGAATGATGACACGAAGCATTGCCGTTGGGAAGAATGGAACAAGCGGCCATAAATAAGGTGCCTGCATAGGTCGTAATGAACATAAATACGTAAACAATAAAAATAAGCCAATAAATAAGCCATTGACACCCCAGAGACCCGTTATAATTAATAACAGCAACCTAAAAATTTTGATCGAGATACTGAGTTCATATGATGGAATGATAAAAATAAGAATAGCTGCTACTGCTGTATAAAGAACTACCTCCGCAGAAAATAATCCTACATCAATAGCAATTTGACCAATGATTACCCCCGCAACCAATCCCATCGCAGTCGATAATGGTGACGGAGTATGAATGGCGGCCATCCTTAAAAATTCAATACCTATATCTGCAATCAATATTTGCAATAATAATGGTACATGCGATTTCTCTTCGGTGCCTAAAAAGGATAAGGCATCCGGCAGTAAGGATTCATTTGTAGCAAACACATACCACAATGGTAATAAAAGTAAACCCATGACAGAACCAAAATACCTCATAAATCGCACAAACGTACCAACTGTTGGTGCCTGTCGATATTCCTCCGCATGCTGTAATAAATGAAATATAGTAACAGGTACTAAAATCACGGATGGTGAGGTATCGACCAATATCGCTATATGCCCTTCAAGCAGATGCGCTGCTGCAATATCAGGTCGTTCCGTATAGCGTACAAATGGCACTGGATGGAATTTTTGCTTAAAAAGCCATTCTTCTAATGATTTATCGGCCATCGTCAAGCCATCGTGATTAATTTGTCCAAGGCGCTGTCGTAAATTTTCGAGCATATCTTCATTGGCAATATCCTTCATAAACGCGATCGCCACGTCGGTTTGGCCGATTTTGGATATTTTATGTAGCTCGAAACGTAAATTACTATTGCGAATTCGCCTACGTATTAAAGCCGTATTTTGAGAAATTCCTTCTGTAAAGCCATCCCGCGAACCACGAATTACCTTTTCATTATCTGGCTCTTCTGGAGAACGTCCTGGATAATTCCTCAGCTCTGCAACGTAGCAATAGCCACTTTTAGTAATAAAGGTGACTTGTCCACTTAACATGGCTAATAAATAGGCTTTACGCTCTGTTTCCTCTGAACGCCCATGGAAATTAAAATAGGACTCAAAATATTCCTTCTCATCCTCCACATCAATGTCAATGTCTTCATTTGGAAGCATGCTAGAGAGTAACTGTGTTAAAGCTTCTCCGTCCACAAGCCCGCTAATATATGCACAAAGGACCGGCAAATCCTTGACAAATAAGTGTTTAATACCAACGTCAAATGATTCGCCGTCACCAAAATGTTCAATAAGAAAATCTTCGGCTTCTTCTAAGCTGTTAAATAATTTATTTGTCATGCTGTCACCATTTTCTTAGATGTCTTTTTTTATAGCTTCCTGCTCCACGGTAGCGCTTGTAGCCATCCAACTTTTCAGCTGGGCAAGGATTTTTTTCTCTAAACGAGACACTTGTACTTGTGATATCCCTAACCTATTCGCAATTTCTGTTTGCGTGCAATCTGAAAAATAGCGTAAATAAATAATAGACTGCTCTCTCGGTTCAAGTCTCGTGAGTACTTCCTTCAATGGGATATAATCAAATGGTTGCTCAGATTTTTCATCTTTCATTTGGTCCATCAATGTAATGGAATCCCCTTCACTTTCATACAATTGCTCATGAAGAGATGCTGGATCTCTCAGCGCATCGGATGCTGTGACAATTTCCTCCGTTGTCACACCAAGTACCTGAGCAAGTTCTTGAATGGTTGGTGGATGTTCATTTTTCTTAATAAATTCATCTGTAGCATGACGAATTTTAAAATTTAGCTCACGAATAGAGCGACTCACCTTCACCATGCCATCATCCCTCAAAAAGCGTTGAATTTCACCAATGATCATAGGGACTGCATAGGTTGAAAACTTCACATCATAGGTTAAATCGAATTTATCTACAGATTTCATCAGCCCTATGCAGCCAATCTGGAATAAATCCTCAAGCTCAACACCTCTCGTTGTAAAACGTTGAACAATGGACCACACAAGTCTCGTATTGCCTTCTACCATTCGTTTACGAGCCTCATGATCGCCCTGCTGTGCGCGTGCAATTAAATCACGCATTTCCTCCTGAGACAATAGCTTATCGGACGACTGTTCTAGCGGCTTCACTGTCTCAACCTCACATTACCGCTGTGCGAACTGTGTAAAATTTCTTCGTAAACGTTACAGTTGTTCCTTCTTGCCATTTAGACATTACTGTTAGCTGATCTGAAAAGCTATCCATAATGGTGAAGCCCATACCCGAACGCTCCATCGCACTTTTCGTTGTAAATAATGGCTCCATTGCTCGACTAACGTCCTCAATTCCTATTCCTTTATCCATGACAGATACCGTTACAATGTCATCCTCACGTTTTGCATGAACTGTAACAACACCCTTACCATTTTCTTCATAGCCATGAATAATGGCATTGGAAACCGCTTCAGAGACAACTGTTTTAAACTCTGATAGCTCATCAATAGTTGGGTCTAATTGTGCAATAAAACCTGTAACAGCCACACGGGCTAAGGCTTCATTTTCACTAAGTGCTAAAAATGTTAATGTCATTTCGTTATCCATTTACAATCCCCCTTACGCGATCAATCGCTTGTTCCTCTGTTGCATCCATCATCCATGGCCCTAATCCTGAAAATTGAAATACTTTTCGCATTGTTGGCGATGGATTCAATAAAATAGTTCGCCCAGCAACTGCTTCTAACTCACGCATTCGACCAAGCACTAAGCCAACGCCTGAACTATCCATAAAGGAAAGCCCTTCTAAGTTCCAAATGATGGTCGTCACAGTGCCTTGAAAAATTGCTGTAGAAATTTTCGCTCGAATTTGTTCTACTGCATGGTGATCGAGCTCCCCAAACAAACGTATAACGACAGTCTCTCTTGTGACCATTTCTAATTGATAATGCATGAACATCGCCTCCTCCTCGTGCAATTCCACATTCAATGCAATGAATCCTTGCGGCTGACAGAACTAGTGCAAAGTCTTCCGAAATAGTGTCTAATCGACATACTTATAGCTTTTTAGGTTAAGTGCAGTATGGGATAAATCTACATTTTCTAAACGCCATTGCTAGCTAAAGTTTAACGATCCTTAGAACGCAAAAAAAGCGAGAGCTCACTTAAAGTGAGAGCCCTCGCTAACGAATCTTTATGCAATTGTATATGCTTGCTGTATTTTATTGATTGTCTCTTCAACAATTGGTTGATTGGCATATAAATAAGCAATCGTGTCGCCATGATTGACATGGTCACCTTTTTTAGCAATCAGCTGGATGCCTGCATCATAATCAAGTACCGATTCCTTCGTTAATCGTCCAGCACCTAGACTGACACTCGCTTCACCTACTAATAAGGCATTAATGGTTTCCACAGTGCCCTCTGCAACAGCTGTCACCGCTACTTTATGAGCGGTTTCATTTTGGACAATATCAGAAACTACACCACCTTGTGCAACAATGAACTCCTCAAATTTTGCAGCAGCAGAACCATCAGCAAGCACGCGCTTAACCGCAGCGGTCGCTTCCGCTTCATTCACGCCAGCGGCAACTTGGTACATTAAGGAAGAAATAACAATACATTCATCCAACAAATCTTCATGCGTTTCTTCCAAGCGTCCACTTAATAAGGCATACGCCTCTACAACTTCAAGTTTATTGCCAATCATTTTTCCTAAAGGATTATCCATATCACTAATATGTGCGACAACTTTACGCCCAAGTTTTTCTCCAATGGCCGTCATTGTATCCGCTAAAATCTGTGCTTCTTCTTGCGTCTTCATAAACGCACCTGAGCCGCATTTTACGTCAAGTACAATACCGTCTGCGCCACTTGCAATTTTTTTACTCATAATCGACGCAGCGATTAATGGAATAGAATCGACAGTACCTGTCACATCACGTAATGCATATAATTTTTTGTCGGCTGGTACAAGATTCCCTGTTTGTCCAGCAACTGCAATTTTATGCTGATTGACATTGTCAATAAACTCCTGTGATGAAAGCTCTGTTTTGAAGCCTTCAATGGATTCAAGTTTATCGATTGTTCCACCTGTAATGCCTAAACCCTTACCGCTAAATTTCGCCACAGGGATTCCTAAAGAAGCGATAATTGGTGTGACAACAAGTGTGACCTTGTCACCAACTCCTCCTGTAGAATGTTTATCGATTTTAAAGCCATCAATAGACGTTAAATCAATAACATCCCCTGATTCGATCATGGCCTTTGTTAAATAAAATGTTTCATCATCAGACATACCTAGTAAGCGTATGGCCATTAAAAGTGAACTTGCTTGATAATCTGGAATGGAACCCGTCGTATAGCCTTCAACAAAATACTGAATTTCAGCTTGAGATAGCTCTATTCCTTGTTTTTTCTTTTCAAACAATTGAACCATATTCATACGAAAAACCCCCTTATTTCAAATCATGTAAGAAACTTTTGCCGAATGGTGGTGCTTCTACATTAAAGTTTTCAGCAACTGTCGCTGCAATATCCGCAAAAGTTTCACGCAAAGCTAGTTCTGCTCCACCATTGAAACGTGGTGAATAGACAATTAACGGTACATATTCACGTGTATGATCTGTCCCATGGAAGGTTGGATCATTTCCGTGATCGGCAGTAATGATTAATAAATCATCCTCTGACATCGCTTCTGTAATTTCTGGTAGGCGTGCATCAAATTCTTGTAGTGCCTGTCCATAGCCTAATGGATCACGACGATGACCAAAGTTGGCGTCAAAGTCCACTAAATTTAAGAAGCTCATCCCACGAAAATCACGGCGGACAACCTCTGCAAATTGATCCATACCATCCATATTATTTTTTGTGCGTACCGAATCAGTGACACCTTCACCGTTGAATATATCTGAGATTTTTCCAATGGCAATGACATCTAATCCTGCGTCCTTTAAAACATTCATTGTTGTACGACCAAATGGCTTCAATGCGTAGTCATGTCGATTGGCAGTACGTGTGAAGTTGCCTGGCGTACCAACAAATGGTCTTGCAATGACACGTCCTACTAAATATTCAGGCTGTAATGTTAATTCACGCGCCATTTCGCAAATTTTATATAATTCTTCTAATGGAATGATTTCCTCGTGAGCAGCAATCTGTAAAACAGGATCGGCTGATGTATAAACAATAATCGCACCTGTTTCCATATGTTCCTTACCGAAATCTTCAATCACTTGTGTACCGCTTGCTGGTTGATTGCACAGTACTTTACGACCTGTACGTTGCTCTAACTCAGCAATAAGCTCCGCTGGAAATCCTTCTGGATAAACCTTAAATGGTTTATCGATATTTAACCCCATGATTTCCCAATGGCCTGTCATCGTGTCTTTGCCGACAGATGCTTCTTGCATTTTACCGTAGTATGCTTTTGGCTCTGTAGCCGCGTGCATACCTTGCAATGATTCAATATTTGCTAAACCAAAGGACTCCATCACTGGCATTGTAAGCCCATTCATTTTTTCAGCGATATGTCCTAATGTATGTGCACCAACATCACCAAAATTTGCTGCGTCTGGCGCTTCACCTATACCTACTGAGTCCATGACAACAACATGGATTTTGTTAAACGGTTTATTCATAATGGTTGCCTCCTAATCTCATGACTCTATTTTACCAAAAAAATGCGAAAAATAAAGGTCAGACATCCGACTAAAATAATTTTTACTTAATTGAAGAGTTTTAAGCACGTGGATGGAATTGCTTATAGACCTCAGATAATCTTGTTTTACTAATATGTGTATAAATCTGCGTTGTAGAAATATCTGCATGACCAAGCATTTCCTGCACCGCTCGTAAATCAGCGCCATTTTCGACCAAATGAGTTGCAAAGGAGTGACGCAATGTATGTGGGGTTAATTCATGTTGGATGCCTGCCTTTAAAGCATGCTCCTTCATTAATTTCCAACAACCCTGCCTTGTTAAACGTTTCCCTCTTTGATTAATAAAAAACGCATCTGTTTTTGGGTGCTTTCCTTGCAACTGACCACGAGCACCGTTTAAATAGGCATTAATCGCCGAAAGGGCATTTTTGCCAAGTGGAATAATTCGTTCCTTCCCACCCTTCCCAAAGACACGGACAAAGCCCATCGTTAAATGAATATCGGCTAAATCCAGTGCAATGAGTTCACTGATGCGCATGCCAGATCCATATAGTAACTCTAGCATGGCAAGATCACGTATACCTTGTGGCTTACTTCGATTCGGAGCTGTTAGTAACGCTTCGATTTCTTCGATAGATAGGATATTCGGTAGCTTTTGCTCAATAGTTGGCATTTCTAAATGAACAGTCGGATCTGTTTCTGCACGCTTTTCTCGCAGTAAAAATTGATGGAAGCTCCGGATAGAAGAAATATGACGGGCAACGGTACGGCTTGTCTTCCCCTGTGCTCGCAATTGCTCTAAATGCCGCAAAATAGTTGTTCGTTCCACACGGCTAAAATCAGCCATCCCCTCTGCTTCCTGCAAAAAATGCACATAGCTTTCTAAATCACGGCGATAGGATGCTAATGTATTAACAGATAACTGCCTTTCCACCTGAATAAAATGGATATAGTCTTCTACTGCATATTGAAATTCATTCATCATAACGCCCCCTCACTGTCAATTATTCTCTATTTTATCATGGCCTTAAGAAATGTGCTAAAGCCCCCTCTATTCGACATAATCCAACCATATTATCGTTACATTATAATTAATCCAAGGCCACCCTACTTAAATGTGTCCAAGTTATTAATAACTCTTTCATTAAGCTCGTCCGAGGAGACTTCTGTTCTTACACTTCGCTTTCGGAACAAAAACATTTGCTGCCTCAAAAAAACAAAAAACTGCCCGATTCAATCTATACTTAAGATTAAAACAGACAGCTTTTTGTTATTTTTCTTCATTCGATTCGTCGTTTTTATCATGACAGCGCCAGCATATGCCGTGGAAAGTTAGTCGGTGATCTTTTATAATAAAGTTCCAACGTTTTTCAACAACGGCTTCCACATCTTCAAGTAAATCTTCTTGAATTTCATCAACAGCACCACATTCGATACAAACAAGATGATGGTGGAAATGGGCAGCTCCCTCTTGGCGTAGGTCATAGCGCGATACGCCATCGCCAAAGTTGATTTTGTCGACAATTTTGAGCTCAGTTAATAATTCTAACGTTCTATAAACAGTAGCTAGACCAATCTCTGGTGCTTTTTCTTTTACTAAAAGATAAACATCCTCAGCACTTAGGTGGTCCTCTTCGTGCTCAAGCAAGACAGCAACTGTCGCTTCTCGCTGCGGCGTCAGCTTGTAACTAGCACTATGCAGCTGTTTTTTTATACGATCAATTCGGCTCTCCATGTGACGCCCCCCTAAACTCTTTCCATTATACCAAAGGAGTAAATCCTATTACAAGATAGTGAATAGATTTCTAACATGCTTCTATTTTTTATCTGATCACAATTTCTGTCCATTCAATCCTTCATTTTAACACATAAGCAATAACAATAAACTCAGCAACTATTATGATGAAAAATGCGATAAAATTCAACAAAATTGTTCGACCAGATACTTGTTTCCCGATTTTTCGCTTGGACCAAGCGGGTACAAGTAAATTGCATAGGACTAGCAACAATATACAATAGATGAGCTGAAATGGAAACCACCAAATCGTATAAAGCCAAAAAGCTTCAAGTTTTTGTAATAAAAAAACAGAACTAAAGCCAAAAAAAGTGGCACGTATGGCTACTGTCACACGCACTAAAACTTTTAATACGCTATGTGTTGCTAGTAATAATACAAGACCTATAGAAATAGTGACAGGCAGTACTAAACGAAAAATGGAGTGCCTGTCCCCATCTGCTAAACGAGGCTCTATAAATAATATAAATGGTTCCGCTTTCGGTCCACCAATAATATGAAAGAAAATAACGCCGCAAACAAAACTTACTGCAATGATGGAAGCGTGATAAAAAATAGACACCGTACGAGACATAAACATGCTCCTTTTCTATCAAGGTTTGTACAGCTTATGCTCGTCCGTCTCTATTATGCTAAAAGATTATTTTCTAAATTGGCAGCCAGCCAGAGTACTGCAAATGCCGTTTTAGCATCATATATACGCTGATCTGCCACCATTATTTGTGCTTCTTCCAACGAAACTTCTAATAATTCGACAAATTCATCCTCATCTAAATCTGCTTTATTATCTATTGTATATAATTCCCTCGCTACAAACAAATGAATAACTTCATCCGCAAAGCCTGGTGATGTTGCAAATGTTTGTAAAAAAGTCAGTTTATGCGCTCCATAGCCTGTCTCTTCCTCTAATTCACGACGTGCTGTCACCACTGGCTCCTCACCAGGTTCCAGCTTCCCTGCCGGAATTTCAATGATTGAACGTTCAAGCGCTTTACGATATTGTTCTACCAACACTAGTTTCCCCTCGTCCGTAACGGCAATAACTGCTACGGCACCGGGATGCTTTATGATTTCACGTTTCGCAACCTGTCCATTTGGTAAAGTTACCTCATCAATTTGTAGTTTTATTATTCTTCCATCATAGATTGGTGTTGTTGTCGTTGTTTTTTCCTCAAACTTTTTCACTGACGATAACCTCGCTTGTTCTTCAGATATGTTCATTGTACCATTACAAGTAGAGAAATCGAAGGAGGACGATCATATGAAAAAAAGACAGCTTGGCATAAGTGAATTGTTTATTTCAGAGATTAGTTTAGGAGGCATGTCTCTTTCGACAGATAAAAAGCAAGCAGCTGCCATTGTCGATATGGCATTAGATGCCGGGATTAATTATATCGACACAGCGGATTTATATGATTTTGGTGCAAACGAAGAAATCATTGGTACAACGTTAGGTAAACGTCGTCATGATGTCATCCTAGCAACAAAGGTAGGAAACCGTTGGACAGAAGGCGTCGATGGTTGGCATTGGGACGCATCCCCAGACTATATTCAAGAAGCTGCCCATGCTAGCTTACGACGACTAGGTACAGACTATATTGATGTCTATCAATTACATGGCGGCACAATCGAAGATGATTGGGATGGAATTATTGACACATTTGAAGGACTTAAAAAAGAAGGGCTCATTCGTGAATATGGCATTTCTTCTATTCGTCCAAATGTATTGCAGCGATTTTTACCTGCAAGCTCAGCTAAAAGCGTTATGATGCAATACAGTGCTCTAGATCGTCGCCCTGAAGAATGGTTTGAGTTTATTGCAAATCAAGGCGCATCTGTTGTAACACGTGGCACAGTGGCAAAGGGCTTATTAACAAATAGCTGGCAACAACGTCTACAACAGGTCAATGGTTTTAACGGCTATACGGCAGAGGAATTAACAGCATCGTTAACAGACTTAGCTTTACAATATGATGATTTACATGCGCTGGCCATCGCCTTTAATTTGAAAGAGCCTACGATTGCTTCAACGGTAATTGGGGCAAGCTCACAACAACAGCTAGCTCAAACGCTAGCTGCCTATGAAAAAATCAACGTAATCACAGATTTTAATGCAGCCAATAAACTGACTAAAAATGAGCAGTATCAAGAACACCGATGAAAAAATGGCTGATCTTCATCATCTGTCTTGTCATATTAGTAATCTCCTCTAGTATGACCTATGAGCAACAGAGTATCCTACCAGAATTAGAAGATCTACTTGCCAATAAACCTTTTGAAAAACAACTATCTGTTTTAAAAATTCCCTATTGGGGAACCATCGTTTCCGTTGAAGAACGTGGTTATTTTCCATTTGTAGAGTTTTTAATTCGTAAATTGACACATTTTATTGGGTTTGGATGCATTGCACTTGGTCTGTATTTTGCTTGGGGAAAAAGACGTTTGGCAGCAAGTATTGCCATTGCAGGAACAGCTACAATTGCTATCATTGACGAATTTCGTCAAAGCTTTACACCAGGTCGCACAATGAGCTTCCAAGATGTCTTAGTCGATACAGCTGGAGCCATTGTTTTTGTGAGTATCGTTGTAGCATTGAGAAAAATACTCAAAAATAAAAGACAAAAGGCATTACCGTAGCCTTTTGTCTTCATTGTGTTGAATAACAAAATATCCATAGAATTTAAAGTAAAAAAGGTTTGCCGCTCCACAAAAGAGTTCTCTTTTTTACAAAGGTTTCACAAATAAAATGAAGGTGTTCACTACTTTATTGATGGTAGTGGTGATTAATCCCGTCTCCACTCTCTAAAAATAGAAATATTTCATTCACTACTGACACTTTTACAGAATGGTTAATGTGGAGTGGAGCCAGCATCACAGAGAAGACCCTGGAGCGAACGTAAGTGAGGGAAGCAGATCATCGGACGCCCCTGAAAAGGACGCTGGCGGAACGGAACTACTCGCCTTGCTAAAAAATCTTTTTGTGACATTACCATTTTTAACCAAAATAAAGACAAAAGGCACAATCATAGTCTTTTGTCTTAGCCATTTTTTTAAAGTTGGAATCTCCAAAAATAGAGGGAGTTTGTTTCTTTATACAAGGCAGCTCCTGCTTTTTCTAAAACTCGATGGGATGCCACATTATCTTTTTCGGTATCTGCAATAACGTATTTTACATTTAGTTGATGAAGTAACCAGTTTTGAAGAGCTATGATTGATTCTGTCATATAGCCCTGCCCCTGATAAGGAGGAAAAGTATAATACCCAATCACAACTTCCTCTTGGTCATTTGGCATACCTTTTAGCATTATGCCACCAACAGCACAATTTCTCTCTTTTAACACAAGTAACCAGTTCGTATGCCAAAGATAGTTTTGCTCATCTTCTACGACTTTGGAAAGTCTAAAATACAATGCTTGTTTAAGCTCACAATCTAAACGCCCCTCACCCATACTTAATGACAACTGCTTGGCCATTTGTTTCTCATGCTCTATTAGTAATTTTAGATACTTGGCGTTTAAAGGAATTAATCTTATTCTTTCTGTCTGTAATTCTACCATGTTGTTCTCCTAACATAATTTAATTGATACTAAACTACAATTAGGTATATGTTATTGGCAGCGTCTCCCGTTCCATTAAATTCAAAAATCTCTCTTTGTATATCGACTATAACGACATAATTTAAATGCTGTAAAAGACAAAACAGTGAACTCACCTGTGTGAATTCACTGCTTTATTTTTAAAATTTAGAGCCTTTATCGCCGTATTCGTTTAGTAATTCTTCAAACGATTTATTTTTTTCACGTTGTTTGCGTTCAAACGCTAATTTTGCTTGACGTTCTTCCTCTGCCGCCTGCTCTTTAGCAGTTAAATCTTGCTTCGCCGCTTTTAATTTTGCGAGCACATCGCCGCCAAGCTGATCCGCTAATGTGACCGCCTCTTGCTTAGGTAGGCTAGCTGTCATGCTATTGTCAGTGCGTTGCTGCTGTTTTCGTTTCTTTCCCATTACATTCACCTTCTTATTGATATCAAGGGCGCTTTACAACAGTTGCTACGCCTTGTCCCCCACCGATACATAATGTGGCTAAGCCCGTTTTTGCGTCACGCTTTTCCATTTCATGCAATAGCGTCACTAAAATACGAGCACCACTTGCACCGATTGGATGACCAAGAGCAATAGCACCCCCGTTCACATTTAGTTTATCATGATTAAAGCTTAATTCACGATCTACAGCAATTGATTGTGCTGCAAATGCTTCATTTGCTTCAATTAAATCGATATCGTCTAAAGTTGTCTCTGCTTTTGTTAGTGCTTTTTGGACAGCTTTTACAGGACCTGTCCCCATAATAGCTGGATCGACACCTGCGCTGGCATTCGCTGTAATAATCGCCATTGGTTGAATGCCTAACTTTTGTGCTTTTTCCTTTGACATCACCACAACTGCTGCTGCACCATCATTAATACCCGATGCGTTCGCTGCGGTAACGGAGCCATCCTTTTTAAATGCTGGTCGTAGCTTAGCTAAGGACTCCGCTGTCACACCTGCTCGTGGAAATTCATCTTTATTGAAAAGAAGTGGCTCTCCCTTACGCTGTGGAATCTCGACAGCCACGATTTCATTTTCAAACTTGCCAACTGCAATCGCTGCCTCTGCACGTTGCTGAGAACGAGCCGCAAAAGCATCCTGCTCTTCTCGAGAAATTTGATACATATCACATAAATTTTCAGCGGTAATCCCCATATGATAATCATTAAAAGCACACCATAGGCCATCTTGAATCATTGCATCTACTACCTTTTGATCGCCCATTCGGAAGCCTTCTCGTGCATTTTTTAAGACGTAAGGTGCTTGGCTCATATTTTCAAAGCCCCCCGCAACAACAATCTCAGCATCTCCCGCTATAATCGCCTGTGTGGCTAAATGAACAGCCTTTAAACCCGATCCACATACTTTATTAATTGTTAATGCTGATACCTCGTGAGGTAACCCTGCTTTAATTGCCGCTTGACGAGCTGGGTTTTGTCCAAGCCCTGCCGCTAAGACATTCCCCATAATGACCTCATCTACTTGTTCTCCTGCTACACCTGCACGTGCTAACGCCTCTTTAATGACAATGCTACCTAACGTTGTCGCTGGTACGTCTTTTAATGTCCCCTGAAATGAGCCTATCGCTGTACGCACAGCACTCACGATTACTACCTCGTTTGTCATAATCATTCTCCCCTTTTCCCCGTTCAAAAATCAACACTGCATGCATATGCTACTAGCAGATATGTATATTTTAACAAATATTTTGACGATTTTCGATAATAGAAATAATCGCAGTTTTGCCAAAGATATTGTAAAATGTTGACGTGTTTTAAACAATCTTAGTTGGGAACATTACAAATAAGAAACAGCATGTGGAGGTGTTTTATGATGAAAAAGAAGATGCTTTTATTCTCTGGTATTACAACAACGCTAGCCGCAGCTGCAACAGGTCTGTTCGGCTTCGCGCTTTCCAATAAATTAATGTATATCCAACAAAAAGACCCGGAGTTTGTTCGAGAACGAGAAACGACTGCCAAGCGCTTTGATGAAGCTTGGTACAATAATAACTTGAAATGCGAACTCAATATTGATTCTCCTAATGGCTACTCAATTCGAGGCATTATGTTTCAGCCTTTGCAAACTAATAACACCATCATCATTTGTCACGGTGTCACTGAAAATAAAATAAATTCCGTAAAATATGCTCGATTATTTGAAAGACTTGGCTATAATTCAGTTATTTTTGACCATCGTCGTCATGGTGAATCTGGGGGCAAAACAACGAGTTATGGCTACTATGAAAAAAATGATCTTGATGCAGTAGTAAAGACAGTGAAAGCCATGATTGGTGAAGACGCTATCCTTGGGATTCACGGTGAATCCATGGGGGCAGCAACTATGCTACTTTATGCTGGAACAGTGGAAGATGGTGCTGATTTCTATATTTCAGACTGTGCGTTCTCCGATTTTTCCATGTTGTTGAAGCAAATCGCCAAAACCGAATTTAAATATGGCTCCATTATTCCCATTCGCTTTGCCGATTTCTTTGTCCGCCTCAGAGATGGCTACTCCTTCAAAAGTGTAACACCTGCTGAAGCCGTGACACATATTGAAAAACCAGTACTCTTTATTCACAGTATTCCTGATACATTTATTCCAGCGTCGATGTCACTAGATCTCTACAATAAAAAAGCAGGTCCCAAAAAATTAAAACTTTTTGACACTGGGGCACATGCACAGTCCTTTAATGAAAATATGGATGAATATGAGGATTTAATTCATGATTTTTTAGAAAGTTTTATTTACCAAAAAATCAATCCCGAGTCTTCCTCCTCCAATGTCATTCCATTCCATTTTTAGCACACATGAAAAAAGATCATGTCAAAGGCAGAAAAAGCAACTTTGCAAGGTGAGAGGTTGATTTCCGTTCCGCCAGCGCCCTTTCCAGGGGGCGTCCGATGAGCCGCTTCACTCACTTACGCTCGCTCCAGGGTCTCATCTGTGACGCTAATCCCCTAGGAGTGACGCTGGCTCCACTCCAATCAACCATTCTGCAAAGTGTCTTTACTTTTTTTCATAGTAATATAGCGATTAAATAGCCCATTATTTTTAGAGGGAATAAGCTCTTATTTTCAATGTGGGGAAGCGATGTGTGACAACACCTCTCCATAAAGAGTAGTGAAGACCTTCGCCTTATTTGAAAACCTTTGCTAAAAAGGTAATACTTTTG
Organism: Lysinibacillus sp. FSL K6-1151; assembly: GCF_038630755.1. Classification (NCBI taxonomy): domain Bacteria; kingdom Bacillati; phylum Bacillota; class Bacilli; order Caryophanales; family Bacillaceae; genus Lysinibacillus; species Lysinibacillus sp. FSL K6-1151. Next base: position 1,260,542 of record NZ_CP152040.1, on the reverse strand, counting down.
TAGGTTGGAGTGGAAGGCTACTTGACTCCCGTGGGATAACGAGACAGGCGAGCCTCTAAACGGAGCGATAGCGGAGGAAGCGGCTCGGGACGCTTGCCCACAGGAAAGCAAGTAGCCTGCAAGGGAAATCCATTTCTACCTTCCAATTGACTGTTTTGTTTTTCAACACTAAGAAAACCTTGCGGAATTATCTCCGCAAGGTTTTATAAATGATTATTCTCCAAAAACGATATGCCATTCATCTCGTTTTGCTAAAAATTCTTCAGCTAATGATTGTGCACCTTCCAAGCTATGGCTAGCAGCCCAGCCACACTGCACCTCATTGCATGCAGGAACAGCTGTTGCTTTTGTCACATCAATAAATGTTTTCTCTAAAATAGTTAATAATTCCTCATAATCATTATGATTAATCAGTGATACATAGAAGCCTGTTTGGCAACCCATTGGACTAAAATCAACAATGTGATCAGAGTAGTTACGAATAATGTCAGCAGATAAATGCTCTAAAGAATGTAAGGCAGGCATATCCATATGCTCTTTATTTGGCTGTTTAAAGCGAATATCATATTTGTACACTTCGTCGCCATTTTGACCCGTTTTAACACCAGCTAAACGAACATAAGGTGCCTTTACTTTTGTATGATCCAGATCAAAGCTTTCTACATTTGTCTTTTCTTTTTGCATAATACATAACCCCTTTCCGTATGGTAATTCTATTATACATAGTTTCCCGATAGAATTATATGATTTTCAAGAATTTTTTAAATACTGTAAAAAATATAAAAAAAACAACTAGTTAAGTTTGAACTAGTTGCTCTCATCATTCCGATTACTTTTGGAATTTATTCATTTGTGCCATCATTTGACGTACTTGCTTTTCAGACGGCGTACGACCCATTTGTGCCATCATCATACGAATCATTTGCTCATTAATAGGTGGGTTTTCTTTTAAATATTTCATCATAGCTTGACGAGCGAAATAGAAACCAAGTGCCGCTCCCGCTGCTAATGCGATAATTACGATAATAATCCAGCCCCATGTAGGCATACAACCAACCTCCTCCACTACAATATACCGAGAAAAACTCTCCACGCACCATTATACACCAAATGATAGCGTGTTACTATATATTGTAGTGAATTTTCCTAGTGCATTGTATACTTCATCGGCTTTAACCACCCACACTCATTATCCTGTTTATTAAAAGCAATAAACCGTTCACTCATTTTGGCAAGCATTTGAAATAAATCTAAATCTAACATTCGCGAACCTTCACAATAAACACAAATTTTACGATCGACCAAATAAATAGCCATTTTGCCTTTTATCGGATGTTCTAAAAACAAAGCATTACGGGCTCTTTCTAAATGTGCATATTTGGAATCAAGTTGATGTTCCAACATCGCTGCAATTTCTTCAAAACGAACAGATTCACATATATATGCAAGCTCTTTTAAGGATTTCTCGTTGGCGTCTTCACAGCCTTGCATCATCTCTAACAACTTACGCTCTCTGCCAAAAATAAATGTTAAATGCTCTTCTTTTATCTTATATATAGAATAGGTTCTCACCAGAAATCCTCCTTCGCTCAGTTTCTTTTCCATAAGTATAGCTCATCCAACCTTGTTAATTTGTCAAACGAAGGAAGGATCTATCTTCTATTTTTGTCGAAAAAATTCTAGTTTCGCATCTATAAATGACTTTATGACAAATGGTATTTTTTGATAAAACAAAATAGTTATTTTCCAAAAACAAGAAAAAACAGCTCGTTTTATACGCCAAAAACCCACTTTCGTTACAGCTTAGATGGTTCTCAGCCTCAAGACCTAGATCAAAATCAATTTCGAGTCCGTTTTAGACAATCTTGTATAGAGGTAACATAAAGGTACAAACGAAAGGAGCTAAAACAAATGAAAAAATTTCTTTTATTAACTGGAGGCGTCATCGCAGCATGTGTTGCACTTGCCTTAATAGGACCACTGGCAGGTTTACTATTCTCCGGATTATTTGTAGCACTAGGCATGCATTTCTACATTGCAAGCAAATCAACATTCGGTAAAATTTTCTGGTTTACAGTTGGTCTAATCGGTGTTCTATCAGCAGTGTCTAACATTCCAGCAATGATCGGTCTTGCAGCTATCGCTATTATCTATGTCATCTATAAAAAATGGAATGGCGAAGATGTAAAAATCCCTACAATCGAAGGGAAAAAAGAAGAAGATCCGTTTACAAACTTTGAAAAAGAATGGTCAAACTTAACAAAATAAAAAGGAGCGAAATTAAATGAATTTATTTCAACGTTTTAGATATACAGTAGAGGCAGACTTACATCAAATATTTGATAAAAAGGAACAAAAAAATCCGATTGCAATGTTAAATCAATACATTCGCGAGGCAGAAAAACAAACAGAACAAACAGGTAAATTATTAGAACGACAAGGGCAATTAAAAGAAAAGCTAGAGCAAGAATATAAGCAAAATGCTGAATTACTAGCTAAACGTGAAGCCCAACTAACATTGGCAACAACTAGTGGTGAACAGGATTTAATTGATTTCGCTACAGATGAAGTAACGGCTTACACAGCTCGTAATCATACACTACAAGCAAGCATTGAATCGAGTACACGTGAATACTTCGAGCTAGAGCGTAAATTCGAAACAATGAAGCATAAAATTAAAGATATGAAAGTACGTCAATTACAGCTGATGGGAAAAGAAAATGTAACACGTGCTCACCATCAAATGGACGGCATGATTGCCAAAAACAATAAAACAAATTTTGAAGATTTAGAAGCCTATATCGATAAATTAGCTTACCAAATCGATAAAGATCATGAGGTAACAACTTTCGAGGCAAGACTGGCAGAATTAGAAAAAAAAGCAGCAGAAGATCACTCACCACTGCTAATTGAAAATAAATAACATGTTATAATGAAAGCAATGCGCCAACTTTATAAGGCGCATTCTTTCACGTTTAAAAATAGAGGGTCCCATTCCCTCTCTTATACTATTAGTAGAAGGAAGGGTGACCCTCTTGCAAAATTTCACAACAAATAAGCTCACGTTTTGGGTACTATGCTTCTTTTTACTCGTCTTTGTAGAGCTTACTATTTTTAATAATGGCGGAGCCTTCTGTTTATTGATTGGGGCAGTACTTCTTTATTTAAGTTTTTCCAAAAAAGTTCGTTTTTTTAAATGGACAGGAATTTTCTTCATTGCTATTGCTTTGTTTACCATGTGGAGCCTACGTTTATTCGTCGTCATCATGCTCTTATATATGCTTTATCAATACCTACAACGAGAAAACGAACCAAAGGTAGTCGGTGCAGAGCTTTTTGAAAAGCTTCCTACAACTAAAAATGACTTGATTGGCACAATGCCAGCACCTACAGAAGCGTACAAATGGCAAGATGTACAAATTCAACGCCTTGCAGGAGATATTACGATTGATACAACACAAACAATTTTACCTGCTGGCACTAGTCTCATTACAATTCGCCAAGGGATCGGGAAAGTTCAAATCTATATTCCCTATGAAATCCCTTTCCGTTTACAGTATACGACGTTATTTGGTGAGCTTATCTGCTTACATAAGGGGCCACAACGCATCTTAAATGAAAGTATTACTTTCGCTGACGGCAACCCTGAGGATGCTAAACGCGTTTTAATTATTCATGTCGCAACCTGGCTGGGAGATTTGGAGGTGCTACGAAAATGATTGCCTTTATCTCAAGATTGTTTACGCTATTTTTCATTTTAATGAGTGCTGTTTTCGGTCTGCTTGTGGCGGTATGGGGCAATCCGGATGAAAAAACATGGGAGCCATTGTGGCAGCAGACTTACGATAATATTCCGCTAGGAGGCATCATCGTAGTTAGCCTGTTTGTACTTAGCTTCCTGTTTGCTAGCTGGATCAGCATGACTGCTCGGGCACGAGAAGCTCAAGCAACACGCATTGTGAAGCAATTAATCGAGCCTGATTTTATTTTCCCTAAAAAACAAGCACTTCCGAAATCATTAAAAAAGGCAATAGTTCAAACAAGTGAATTAATCGATACACAGCGAAAAAGCTTACAGCGACTCTCCAATGAACGGGCAGAAGCAAATGATAAAATTATTCAGGAGCGTATTATTGCTGAACGCCAACGACTTGCTAGGGAATTGCATGATTCCGTATCACAGCAATTATTTGCGGCTTCTATGTTACTCTCAGCATTAACTGAAAATGACGAAAATGCTACTAGCTTAAAACAGGTGGAAAAGATTGTTCAGCAGGCACAGCTAGAAATGCGCGCATTGCTGCTCCACTTACGACCTGTAGCTCTACACAATAAAACGCTAGCACAAGGCTTAGAGGAATTGATTATTGAACTTCAACAAAAAGTTTATTTCCATATTGAATATGAGCTAGAGGAAATGGCCTTAACAAAAGCAGAAGAAGACCATTTATTCCGTATTGCACAGGAAGCCCTCTCTAACACGCTCCGTCATGCCAAAGCAAGTGAAGTGGAGTTACTGCTTGTTGCACGAGATGACTTAGCCATTTTACGAATTCAGGATAATGGGTTAGGCTTTGATGTGGAGGCCGATAAATCAACTTCGTACGGCTTACAAAATATAGCTGAACGAGCTGTTGAAATTGGCTGCACATACAAAATTGTGTCCGTGCCTGAAGAAGGAACGATTGTGGAGGTTAAAATTCCGCTACAGAAGGAGGAGGTTCATGTCGATGATACAAGTGCTCATAGTGGATGATCATGAAATGGTACGGATTGGCGTTTCAGCCTATCTTTCAGCACAACCAGATATTACAGTTGTAGGTGAGGCTGAAAACGGCAAAGAGGCTGTGGAGCGTGCCCTTGCCCTAAGACCTGATATTATTTTAATGGATAATGTCATGCCCATCATGACAGGAGCAGAGGCAACAGCGGAAATTTTAACGGCATGGCCAGAGGCAAAAATCATGATGGTGACTAGTTTTTTAGATGACGATAAAGTCTACCCTGCTTTAGAGGCTGGTGCGGTAAGCTATATTTTAAAAACTTCTAATGCTAAACAAATTGCCGATGCTATTCGTAAAACCATAGGTGGCGAAACAGTATTAGAGCCAGAAGTCACATCCAAAATGATGCACCGTATGCGCCATGGTAATAATACGCCCCTTTACGAACAGCTCACTGACCGTGAAATGGAAGTATTATTGCTCATGGCAAAGGGTAAAGCAAATCAGGAAATCGCTGACGAACTATACATTGCCTTAAAGACCGTAAAAACACATGTTAGCAATATTTTAGCAAAGCTCGAAGTGCAAGATCGTACACAGGCTGTTGTCTATGCTTTTCAAAATGGCCTTGCTAAATAAACACCTACATAAAAAACTGCATGTCAGCATGCAGTTTTTTCATGTATTTAGAGATACTTGATTAGATCCACAATATACCTTTTCTAATTCTTGTCATGATCCATAACCATATGTCACGCCGATAGCATCAAAATCATTTTCACAAGCCCCGATCATGATAAATTGTTCCTTTGGATACTTGGCAAAATGATGCAGCACCTCTGCAATAATCTCATTTTTATCATAATAAAAAAGTACCGCAACACTCAGTCGATGTTTAAGTTCGCTGAGTGTTGCGGTATTTTAATATAAATTATAGTGCTTTTACTTTCGCTACGACATTTTCTACAGTGAATCCGTATTTTTCCATTACTAATTCACCTGGAGCTGATGCACCGAACTTGTCGATTGCAAGAACGTCACCTTCAAAGCCAGTATATTTATGCCAGCCAAATGATGCACCCATTTCAATCGCAAGACGTTTTGTCACAGCTTTTGGTAGGACAGATTCTTTATAAGCTGCGTCTTGTTTTTCAAAGCGATCCATAGACGGCATGGAAACAACTGCCACATCCACACCTTCTGCTTTTAATGCTTTCTGTGCTTCAACAGCAAGTGAAACCTCAGAGCCTGTTGCGATTAAAATAGCATCTGCTACTTCTTTTGTAGCAGGAGATACTGTGTAAGCACCCTTCGTAACACCATCACGAACTGTTTCAATAGAAGCGTCAAGGACAGGTAAGTTTTGACGAGATAATACTAAAACAGTTGGCGTTTTTTCTGATGCTACGGCAAGCTCCCAAGCTACCGCTGATTCATTTGCATCCGCAGGACGAATAACAGAGAGATTTGGCATCGCACGTAGTGATGCAAGGTGTTCGATTGGTTCATGTGTTGGACCATCTTCCCCTACTGCAATAGAGTCATGTGTAAATACATATGTTACAGGAAGCCCCATTAATGCAGAAAGACGAACTGCTGGACGAACATAATCAGAGAATACGAAGAACGTACCGCCAAATACATTTAAACCACCATGAAGAGCCATACCGTTCATCGCAGCACCCATTGCAAATTCACGAACACCAAACCAGATGTTGCGACCAGCATAATCGTCTGCAGAGAAATCGCCTGCGCCCTTCATCGTTGTTTTATTGGAGCCAGCAAGGTCAGCGGAACCACCAAAGAATGAAGGAGTTTTCTTCGCAATGGCATTAATCGCGTCACCAGAAGAAGAACGTGTTGCTACAGATTTACCTGCCTCATATACTGGTAGCTCTGACGCAAAGTCCTCTGGTAATTCACCATTCATCGCTTTTTCAAATTGAGCCGCTAACTCTGGGAACTCTTCTTTATATGCAGCAAATTTAGCATTCCAAGCTTCCTCAGATTGTGCACCTTGTATTTCAGCAGCAGCATTAAATGTATCATACACTTCAGCAGGAATTTGGAATGGCTCGTGTGCCCATTCATACGCAGCTTTCGTTAAGACAACTTCATCTGTACCAAGTGGCGCACCATGTGAATCTGCTTTACCAGATTTATTTGGAGAACCAAAACCAATCACTGTTTTTACTTCAATTAATGTTGGTTTGCCAGTTGATTTTTTCGCTTCTTCAATTGTGGCATTAATGGCATCTACATCTGTACCATCAGCCACTTTTAAGTAATTCCAGCCATAAGATTCAAAGCGTTTTTGTACGTTTTCTGAGAATGACTTTTCTAAGTCACCGTCTAAAGAAATATCATTAGAATCGTAAAGTACGATTAATTTTTCAAGTTTTAAGTGACCAGCTAATGAAATAGCTTCAGCTGCTACACCTTCCATTAAGTCACCATCACCACAAAGGGCAAATGTGTAGTGGTCAACGATATCATGACCAGGTTTATTGTAAGTAGCCGCTAAATGACGCTCAGCCATTGCCATACCAACTGTCATAGCAATCCCTTGACCAAGTGGACCAGTTGTTGCCTCTACACCTACTGTATGACCGTATTCAGGATGTCCTGGTGTTAATGAATCCCATTGGCGGAAGTTTTGAATTTCTTCCATTGGTAAACCATAGCCTCCAAGATGAAGTAAGCTGTACAGAAGCATAGAACCATGACCAGCTGATAGTACAAAACGATCACGGTTATACCATTTTGGATTTGCTGGATTATGGCGTAATTGTTTTGTCCATAGCGTATAAGCCATTGGCGCCGCCCCCATTGGTAAACCTGGGTGACCAGAATTTGCTTTTTCGATAGCGTCGATTGACAAAGTTCGAATAGCATTAATTGCTAAAAGATCCGCGTGTTGAGTCATTATATTGTGACATCCTTTCTCGTCCTATATTGTTCTTTTACAGTTTAGTCAACATTGCTTTAGAAAACAATGCTTTTGTTATACTAATTGCGTTTTCATACATACTTTATTGAATTGTGTCACATTAATTTAGAAATTTATTTTTTTTAGCTTGTCTTACTTTCTCTGGTGTCACATCATTACCTTCTGCATCTACCACTTTTACATTTTCAATCGTATCTCGCATAGTCGCTCTAAACGTATCTAAGTACTCCTTGCGAAGCGCTGTTCGCTCCTTAGCCTCTGCTTCTGTTAATTGACCACTTTTGGCCTTAGCAGAAAGTTCATTAATTCGGTTAATTTTTTCCTTTGATAACATTGTTACACACCTTTCAATACCTAGCTTAATGACTTCAGTATGCAAAGTATAGCATGCTTTCCCTTAAAATGCAGTTATACCAACCCTTAATAACACTTCTTAGCCATAATTTACATGACTTCCAGATGTTAGTCGTGTATAACTAATAATAAAAGGAAAAAATTTATATTTATTGGAGGAAATTAGATGAACATCACAACACAGCGATTACTTATCCGAAAATTTGAAGCCCAAGATTGGCAGGCTGTTTATAGCTATATGTCTGATGAAACGGTGATGCATTATATGCCTGAAGGAGTTTTAACGGAAGAACAAGTCCAAAAATTTATAACAGAAAATAGCGCGGATCAAGCTAAGCATTTTGCCATTACTTTACGCGATCAACCAGAAGTTATTGGTCATTTAGTTTTTCATCGATGCTTTGGCGAACATACCTATGAAATTGGATGGGTATTGAATCCTGCTTATCAGCAACATGGCTATGCATCAGAAGCTGCTCAAGCCCTATTAGATTATGGATTTTCCAAATTGAAGCTTCATAGAATAATAGCAACATGCCAACCCGAAAATATAGCTTCTTACCGAGTGATGGAAAAGATCGGTATGCGGCGTGAAGGATTTTTTAAAAAATGTATACCGCATGGTGACAATTGGTGGGATGAATACTATTACGCAATCTTGCAAGAAGAATGGCATAAAACTCTATAAAATGACCGTGTTACATAGTAACAACATTTGGTCATTCAGTAAAAAGAGTATAAAATAAATGGCTAACACTTCGGACAAAACGGAGGGATAAACCTGAGGAGTATGATCAAAATGTTGAGAAACAAATTAGGGATAACCAAAGCTATACTTGCAAAAGAATGCGGTGTTGTTAGACAGACTGTTAATTGTATTGAAAATGATAAGTACGAGCCAACCTTTGAATTAGCTCTGAACATGGCTAAAGTCCTCAATAGCCGTATTGATGAGGTGTTTATGTATGACTAAATTTCTTCCTGATTCGATCATTACCATGAAAGATTTTGTGAAAGAAGACTCGATATTATTACGAAAACAAACCGAAGAAGTGACGACACCCTTGAACCAAGAGGATCGAAGTACTTTATTAGCTATGCTGCAATATCTCAAAAACAGCCAAGATCCAACGCTAGCAAAAAAATATAAGCTTCGCCCTGGAACTGGGTTGTCTGCAAATCAAATAGGTGTAGACAAACGGATGTTTGCTGTACTATTTGATCATAATGAAATGTTGTTTATCAATCCCAAAATCATAAGTCATTCCCTCAATATGATTTATTTACCTGATGGAGAAGGCTGCCTGTCGGTTAATCGACCTGTCCATGGTTTTGTGCCAAGATACGAGCGTATTAAGGTCAGAGCATATGACATTGATGGTCAAGAATTCATCCTGCCGTTTCAGGGCTATGGGGCGATCGTTGTCCAACATGAAATCGATCATTTAAATGGCATAATGTTTTATGATCGAATAAATAAAGAGAATCCTTTTCGACTACCTACTAACATCATCATCGACAGTTTGGCTTCCTATCAATAGCGTTTTTTTACTGTGAATAAAAAAAGATTAGCAGGCGATATTATTTGCCTGCTAATCTTTCTTGATGTTCTTGGAAGCGACGATGAACAGTCGCTTTACTTACTTCAAAGCCCAACCCTCGAAGCGTGATCGAAATTTCCTCAAAGGTAAATCCACGTTTGCGTAGCTTGACAATTTCATCTACAGGTAGATCCTTTCGCTCCTGCCCATAGGGATTCCCTCGGTTCGATAAATTATTTTCAGGACGATAGCCATTTTCTACAGCGCGTCGCATGCCTCGACGTATTTTAGCATTATGGATTCTTCGTTGATACTCCTCCACGATTGCTAAAATCTCAAGCAGCATCGTGTCCATTTCATTTAGTTGAACGGGTCCTGCATCGCGCATGGAAAAAACATCTGTTGCTGATTTTTGCAATAAATGCAACACAGCCATCCTTGCGTTCCCACGTCCTAATCGTGTTTCATCTTGTACAAAAAGGGCATTAATTCCCTTTTCTTTAATGAAATCAAGCATTTCAAGCAAGCCATCGCGTTCCACATCATAGCCGCTATGCTTATCCTTAAATACACCCTTTACCTCATAGCCTTGCTCTCTAGCGTAGCGCAGCAACTCTTCCTGTTGGCGCTCTAATGAGGAGCTTTGTGTTTCTTTTTCAGTACTTACACGGCAATAGACAACAGCCGACATTTGTTTATTCATCATTGTTCAGTTCTCGCAATTTCGATAGTATGGATGGGATTGGCTTGATCACCCAATACAGGAATAACTAGAGACTTTCCTGCCACAATTTTAATATCTGCTAATTCATTTTCTGTTTTGACCAGCTTAATCCAATCATCTGTACTCATCTTACCACGGTATTGCTCTGCTAACGACCACAAGCTATCCCCATGTTCAATTTGAATTTCTGCGTAATTAACATCTCCTGGATCAGTTATGTAAAGGTATCCTGCAAATAGTAGACAAGCTCCTAATAAAATGGAGATATGTGTATTTTTCTTTAACCATGTCATAGTTACAACCCCTTTTTTAGAATGTTTGTTCGGAATGTATGTTCTCATAATAAAGCGAACAAACGTTTTTGTCAAACACTTTTCGAACCTATGTTTGCATACATGTTCGCATTCTGTTATACTATCAAATAAGAAGAATGATATTAGAAAAAAGAGGTGAGCACTCATGAAAAAAGTTTCGAAAAGACAAGAGGACATTTTGGCTTTTATTAAAGAAGAGGTACGAGCTAAGGGATATCCACCATCAGTACGTGAAATCGGGGAAGCAGTCGGACTTGCTTCAAGTTCAACTGTTCATGGTCATTTAGCTCGATTAGAACAAAAGGGCTTTATTCGTCGAGATCCAACAAAGCCACGTGCAATTGAAATTTTAGAGCCTGAAGAGTCTATTCAAAAGCAGCAAGTCATTCATGTACCACTTGTGGGGAAGGTAACTGCTGGTTCCCCAATTACTGCTATTGAAAACATTGAAGAATATTTCCCATTACCAGATACGTATGGCACAAGCGAGGATCAGTTATTCATGCTAGAGATTATGGGGGAATCTATGATTGAAGCAGGAATTTTAGACGGCGATTTAGTTATTGTGAAGCAAAAGGCAACAGCTAATAACGGAGATATTGTTGTAGCCATGACAGCAGAGGATGAAGCAACGGTCAAACGTTTCTTCAAGGAAAAAAATCATTTCCGTTTACAGCCTGAAAACTCATCTATGGAGCCTATTATCGTCGATCAAGTTTCTATTTTAGGACAAGTTGTAGGACTATATCGTCGTGTACATTAATCATTTAAAGTAGGTTTTGAGGATTATGTGTTCCTTCTAAGAGCATGTATCCTCTTTTTTACGCAAAAAAAGAATCCATATATGGTTGGATTCTTTGTACAGTCCCCCTGCTACGCTTCCTTTTTGAATTTTAAGCTAGCTTCAACAAAGGCTGAAAATAATTTTTGTGCAGGCTCATCTCCTGCTATAGCTAGTTCCTCGGGATGCCACTGAACAGCCAAGCAAAATGGCAACTCTTCATGAACAACTGCTTCGATAATGCCATCACTCGATTTTGCTGCTACTTTTAATTTCTCTGCTAATACATTAACTGCCTGATGATGAAATGAATTTACCGCTATTTTCTCTTGTTGTAAAATGGTCGCTAATAAATTCTCCTCCATAATTTGTACATAATGAGTAGCTACAGCTCGAGCAGATTGCTGTACATGCTTGAGCAGCTTAGTACTAAAATGGTCACTATCAATATCCTGAAATAAAGTACCACCTAGTGCTACATTTAGTATTTGAATGCCTCGGCAAATACCCAAAATAGGCATCTTTCGTGTGAATGCCGCTTCAATTAATGCTAACTCTACCGTATCTCTTGCTGGATGAATTTTCCCTAGTTTTGGTGCAGGCTCTGCCCCATACAGAAATGGATGCACGTCATAGCCTCCAGATAACAATAAACCATCTGTAAGGGATAGAATTTGTGTGGCATCCTCCTCTACGCCAAGTGGAATAATAAGAGGAATCCCACCTGCATCAATGATACTTTTACTGTAAGCAGCATTTAATCGAGAGGATAAATCATCTTCCACAAAGGCTGTAATGCCAATAATCGGTTTCACTTGCTTCCCTCCATATGCTTGAAGATTGAACAATTACCAAAAACCTAAATACCAATCGATTAATGAATCCCCATAAAAATAGACAATGATAGCGGCTAATGCAATAGAAGGTCCAAAAGGAATAGGTGTTTTTCTCCCCTGCTTGTTCTTCGTTAACACGACAAGCCCGACAATCATGCCGATAACTGCAGCTATAAATAATGTTAACAGTGTATGCATTGTACCAAGAACAAGTCCAATTAAAAAGAATAATTTAATATCGCCTCCACCCATGCCCCCGTTTGATATCACAGCAATACTATATAATATGCCGAAACCAACGACTGCACCTACAGCACAGTCCCACCAGGGTGTTAATGGCGACAATACTCGTCCAATAATAAGGAAGGGTAAAAAGAATAAAAGCACCTTATTCGGAATCAGCATATAGGCTATATCAGAAACAACAATGATGACTAATAATGAAATAAAAAATAGGGCTACTATAAACTCTATGCTCCAACCAAGCTGCCAATATGCAAAGGCAAACAATAATCCTGTTAATAATTCCATTACTGGATAAATCCAAGCTATTTTATTACCACAGCTCCGACATTTCCCCCCAAAAAACACATAAGATAAAACTGGCACTAAATCAAGCGCCGTCAGTTGCCTTTGACATTTAGTACAATGTGAAGGAGGTTGTACAATCGACTCCTTCTGTGGCACACGTAAGCCTACCACATTATAAAAAGAGCCAAAGACAAGCCCAAATAAAAATAGAAAGATTGTATAAGCCATTTCCAATTTTCTGTCCTCCTAAACTAATAGGCGCCCATACAGATGCAGTATGGAACGCCTATCAATGCAATTATTACTCTCCTTCGTAATAGAACGTCGTCACCTGGACGGTAGCTTGTAAAGTAAGATCCGTATCTTTTTCTAATTGATCCTGCTCTCCAGGCAATTTGAATTCGATAGTATCCGTTTTCATCACACGCTGTAATTGTTCAATTTCCTGTAAAAAGCTCTCTAGAGAATTAAAATCAAGCGCCCCAACCTCTAATATAAAAGTAATCAACTTTAAATTCGATGGTAAGGAATCCTTTGAAATAGATGAAATCGGTGAACTCGTAATCTTGTTATCCTGCTCACCATTAACCTCTTCTTCAGCTTGCTCCAACAGATTAAGGTCTTGCGATACATCTGATTGCGAAACAGCCGCATCATCATTTTGAACTGTTAATGACTTTATGCGTGTTCCTGTCACTTCCTCAATCTCAGCTAAATCTAGTATGATCTTTTCAACAGCTCTTGTTGTAGGTAGCTTCTGTCTTAACGCTAAAACATTGATAGTCGGCTGACCCTGCTCCTTGTCTAATTGAGCTAATTGTTCTTTTACACTAGAAATCTCTTGCTGTATCTGTGATACATGACTCTCTTTTGCTTCTACTTCATTTAATCTTGGTAATAATAAATAATAATAAAGCGCAAATAAAATAGAAACGATTAAAGTCAATAACAAGATAATAGATGAATTTTTACTACTCGTTAATTTATTCATGAGCGTCGTCCTCCAGCTAAATACATAAAGTCGATTGTCGCCGTAATGGACACTGAATAACGTGGTACTTCTTTAAATTTTTGTTCAGGCGTTAATTCCTTCTGTTCGCCAAGCTCTATATCAAAGTTTGACACTGTATTAATTTGTGCGTCTGTAAAAAAACTACTCATTAAAAGTCGCTCTACATATTTCGATATATCGGTCATCGTTTCAAAATCCACTTCAATATTAACTGTATTTTCCCCAAAAACGTAGCTACGCAAGTACGTTTGAGTTGGTAGTAAAGTTTTCGTTTCATCAATTAATGGGGTTACAGGATAAGAAACACCTTGAATATAGGCAACAGATTCCTCCAATGATCCCTGATCAACACTTTGTCTTACATCTAACTCTTGCTGTAATTGTTCAAGCTGTGTCGTTAATGTCTTTTCCTCAGCAGATAAACGTGACAAATCACTTTTAGCTGTAAAAAATATAAATAGTAAATAAGCTACTATTAGACCCACTATGACAATTATCAAGCTATAAAAAAGCTTTGGTGAAGTAGACCGTTTTTCAAGCTGTGGTAAGAGGTTTATATCTGGAACCATTAATGAACCTCCTTCAAAGCTAAGCCTAGCAATGTTGAAAATTCTTTTTTAAAATAAGGAAAGAACTTTTCAATTTTTGCTCCATCAACAATCATCAAAGGTGTCTCTAAATTAGAAGATAATAAGGTTCCTATTGATTTGAGTAACGGGTTATCACCAAGTATTATGATTTCATCTACTGTTTTTTCCCCTTTATGTAAAGAAAACTTAAAGAAATTCATCATCCGATCAATTTCTAAAACCTGATCCATGACGACCATCTGGTAATCTTCGGTTTCACCATTGTAGAGAAATTGGTAGCTAAATTCATCGACTTTTTTGCCCTGCCATTGTGCCATATCTGTTTCAATCGATTGATAACGCAAAAACTCAACCTGTCCGTTTGAAAAGATACTAATGGAAAGTTCATTGATAGACCAATCAGCAATTAAATATGTTTTATTAGGCACTAACATTGACATATGTTCTAACAAACGTATATTGCATAAGGCACGAATATCGGCAGCTTCAGGGTCCAAGGAGACATCTAACAGCATTCCTACTATTTTCGTAATTTCCTCTGAAGGTGCTGCAAATAATATCGCTTTACCGTCCTCCGCATCGGGATCATAAACATCAATTAACGGGTCCTGAAAAGGTAAATGAATAGAATGGCCCAACTCCATTTCAGCATATCCTCGTAATTCCTGAGGTTTAACATCTTTAGGATGCTCGAAACTTTTTAATAAAACAGTTGTATCAGGCACAAACATACGAACAGCCTGTTTTTTTCCTGTCCACTTCACAACCTGTTCTTTAATAATTTCAAAAAGAGCCACCTCATCTATGATTGCTCCATTTTCAACGATATCAACTGGTAAAGGATATTCATAGCCATGCCATTGACTAGGCTCAGGTCCTTTCGCCACAATCGCACGTAGCACATAATCCTTCAGTTCAATCGATACATGCGACTTTCTCTTTCTCTTAAACATGTGAAAAGACCTCCTTTTCCTATTCAGTATAAATGATTTTATCAATTAGTCATCCATTCCCCAGCCAGAAACGCAAGAAAATTATCGTTTCTGAATGGGTTGGGAGGACTGATTATTGAGTTTTAGTATTTTCTGTTTTTTTCTTATCTACTCCTGCACTTTTTAATAGTTTATTAAGTTCTTCTTCAAATATTGTTATTGCACCTGCAGTTGAGCTAACTTTGAGACTCTCTGTTTTAATCTCTTCAAATCTACCATATGAAATTGACCATTTTTTTTCACTTTCGTTATACGTTACTTTATCATTGCTTCCTAGCTCAATACCATCTACAAACGCTTCTAATTCATCTTTCACACACTCATTATCTGAGCTGTCTCCTTTACAAGCGCCATCAATATAAGCAATCTTAGCACCAGATAGAATATTTGATGCTTCTGCTAAAATAGCACGGTCCTTTGACTTATTAATAATATTACCAATTGCAGGCACAGCGATTGCTGCGATAATTGCTAAAATAACAATTACAGCTAAAAGTTCAACTAATGTTAAACCCTTCTCATTTTTCAATAGTTTTTTATTTTTCCATTTTTTAAACATAGAGAATTCCTCCTTAGTAGTTTTATATGAAGTGTGAAAACACGGTCTTCTAATTCAATTTCTAAATAAGTTTTATATAATTAAAAATTACATATTTTCATATAGTTGGAACATTGGTAAGAATATAGCCGCAACAATTACTCCTACAACAAGAGCAAGTACTATAATCATTAAAGGTTCGATAAGTGACTTCATTGTATCGACGGCACGGTTTACTTCTTCCTCGTAAAAATCAGCAATTTTTTCAAGCATGTAATCCAAGGAGCCTGTTTTCTCACCAATTGCTGTCATTTGTGTAACAAGAGGTGGAAATAGCCAGCTTTTTTCAAGTGGCTCTGATAATGTGCCACCCTTTTCTAAATTATCGCGGGCCTCCAGCACTACTTTTCCCATAACTGGATTACCTCCGACTTTTTCAACAATCGTTAGGGCTTGTAAAATCGGCACCGAGCTACTAAAAAGAGTAGATAGAGTTCTCGTCATTCTCGCTATAATATCTTTTTGTAAAAGTTGGCCAAAGATAGGCATGCGGAGTAACAAAACATTAACCGTATAATGAAACTCTTTATTATTTTTATAAAAATAACGTGATCCCACTACTAACACTAATAGCCCTAAAATCACGAGATACCAAAACTGAATCAGCCAATCACTTATACCAACAACAATAACTGTAATTAGCGGCATTTCTAAGTCCATATCTTTAAATGCATCCATAAAGGTAGGCACAATAAAAACCATTAAAAACATGCCAACCACCAGCGTTAAAAGGGATAATATTGCTGGATAGGTCATTGCCGATTGAATTTTTTTCTTGATGTTATATTGCTTTTCTAGTGTGCTTGCCAGACGATCTAATGTGTCGTCAACGTTACCAGTAGCCTCTCCAGCACGCATCATATTGACAAAAAGCAAGGGAAACACTTTGGTATGTTTGCCTGCTGCATCTGAAAATGCCATCCCACTCCGAATATCCTCTTCAACTTGCATCAATGCTCGCTTTAGTGGTTTATTCCGTGTTTGCTCACCCAAAATACGCGTCGCTTCAACGACAGGGACACCAGCACGAATTAATGTCGCATACTGCCGACAATAAATAACAAACTCTTGGTGCTTCACTTTTGTACCAATGGCAATGTCCTTATGTAAAATGCTATTTGATTCTTGAAGCTCTCGCGCATTTATTCCTTGTGCACGAAGCTTCTCCATAGCAATTTTTTTATTTGGGGCTTCAATAATGCCCTTTTTAGGTGCTCCTGTTTTGGTGCGACCACTATAACGAAATACAGTCAACTATAATCACCAGCGTTCATGTATGGCCGTGCATCTTCTAGCGAGATCTTACCTGTGGTAATCAGGTGCTGCATCGAAGATTCTAATGTGTGCATGCCCAATGCTTTACTTGTCTGCATTACGCTTGGAATTTGGTGAATTTTTTCATTGCGAATTAAATTCGAAATGGCAGGAGCTTGTACTAAAATTTCTGTCGCAGCAATGCGCCCTTTTACATCTTTACGAATAAATAAACGCTGTGAAACAATACCTTGCAGTACATTCGCAAGCTGTACTCGAATTTGACTTTGCTGATGCGGTGGAAATACATCAATAATACGGTCGATTGTAGTTGGTGCACTACTTGTATGAAGTGTTGCCATTACTAAATGCCCTGTTTCAGCAGCCGTGATAGCCGTTGAAATCGTTTCATAATCTCGCATCTCCCCAACTAAAATAATATCTGGGTCTTGACGCAATGATGCTCGTAAACCATTCGCAAAACTCATTGTATCGACACCAACCTCACGCTGATTGATGATAGACTTTTTATGAGTATGCAAGTATTCAATTGGATCCTCTAACGTAATAATATGTTTTGATCTTGTCTCGTTGATATAATCAATCATTGCTGCTAATGTAGTTGATTTACCTGAGCCTGTTGGACCAGTTACTAAAATTAAACCTTGTGGTTTTTCCGCAAGCTTATATAACACTTGTGGCATATTAAGTGCTTCAATAGAAGGAATTTTAGCTTCAATTAAACGAGCCGCTATTGTCACTTCATTTCGCTGATGATAGGCATTTACACGGAATCGACATTTCCCAGGCAATGAAAAGTTAAAGTCAGTTTCTCCCTTTTCCTCAAACTCCTGTTGTTTATGTACAGGAAGAATGGCATTTACCATTCCCTTTAATTCTTCAGAATCTAATGGATCTGCACCGTAATGTTCCAACTGCCCATGAATACGATATACTGGCGGAATACCTTTTGTTAAATGAAGATCCGATGCTTTTTCTTCAAACGCACGTGTTAATAATTCAACGATTGAATAAGATGTCATTTTTATCACCCCTAATCTACACTTGCAACACGTAAAATTTCTGATGTTGTTGTTTGACCTGCTACAACCTTTAATAGTCCATCTACTAATAGGGTGTGATAGCCTTTGTCATTCATATAATCCCGAAGAACCAAATCACCTTCTCGATTTAAAATCATGTCCTTCACTTTTCGATCCACTGGAAGGATTTCATGAATCGCCATACGTCCTCGATAGCCTGTATGATTACATGCAGGACAACCACGCCCCCTTTTACCTTGGGTAACACCTTCCAGCCCATTTTCCTCTAGTATTTCTAATTCACGTGAGGTGAATACATATGGTTCAGCACAATCACGACAAACTTTACGTACAAGTCGTTGAGCCATAATGCCTACAAGTGAGGAAGATAGTAGAAATGGTTCAATGCCCATATCATGTAAACGTGAGATGGATTCTACTGCACTATTAGTATGCAGCGTACTTAACACTAAATGTCCTGTAAGTGAAGCACGTATAGCAATTTGCGCTGTTTCAAGATCACGAACTTCCCCTACCATCACAATGTCAGGGTCCTGTCGTAAAATCGAACGTAACCCTACCGCAAACGTTAAGCCAACCTCTTCCTTTACTTGGATCTGATTGATGCCATCTAATTGGTATTCCACAGGATCCTCAACCGTAATAATGTTGACGCCTTCCTCATTTAAATGCGAAAGAGCTGCATATAACGTAGAGGATTTACCAGAACCCGTAGGTCCAGTAATAAGCATCATGCCGTTGAGACGGCTTATCATTTTCCTGAATAGTACTTCATTCGTAGCACTAAAGCCTAATTTCTCAATATCATTGGACGAATTGGTTAAATCTAAAATACGCATAACAACTTTTTCTCCAAAGACAGTCGGTAATGTGGCTAATCGTATATCAACTGGCCTAAAATTGACATTCGTTTTTATACGCCCATCTTGTGGAATACGATTTTCTGTAATATTTAAATTGCCCATTATTTTAATCCGAGCCAATACTACGTTTTGCATATGCTTGGGCAATGACCTCTCTGTACGAAGTACTCCATCTACTCTGTAGCGCACACGTAGCTCTGTTTCTTGTGGATCAAAATGAATATCACTGGCTCTTTGTGCTACACCATTGGCAATAATTTGATTTACTAAACGAACAATGGGTGAATCTTCATTCTCAATCTCGTCTTGCGTTTCAGTACTAGTTGCCGCTAAATCTAACATTGCAGCATCCATCGACTCCTGCAAATCATAATATTTGGTAATTGTACGATATAGATCATCTTTTGCAGCAATGCTTGTTTCAATCTGACAGCCTGTCGTCATACGGACTTCTTCGATAGCAAAATAATCCATCGGGTCTTCCATCGCAATAAACAATTTATTTTTCTCTTTGCGGATAGGCATAATATTTGTCCGCTTTGCCAACTCAGCAGGAATTAATTGCAATAATTCAGGGCTGATTGAAAATTGATTTAAGCTAATATGAGGGATACCTAGCTGAAATTCTAAAACTTCAATGAGTTGTTGCTCCGTTAAGACGTTTTCTTTAATGAGAAAATCACCTAGTTTCTCATTTTTCAACTTAGTAGTCAGTGCATACTCTAGCTGTTCTGCTGTAATAACGCCTGATTCAACAAGTAAATCCCCTAAACGTTTACGACCTGGCTTCATCGCCATAAAAATACCTCCAATCATTATGGACTTGTTTGTACAAAATTACCGCCCTTGTCATAATAACCATAGACAATTTCTGGTCCATCTTCTTGCTCAGATTCTTCAGGTGTTGAAGGTTTTATATCAGGTAAGCCGTTGCCATCTAAATCTATCTCTAAATCAGGATCTGCTATACTTTGCCCTGCGTTTTTTGTTGGTGGAGTGACTGTAATAGGCTCCTGCGATGAACGTGTCACAATCCGATTTTGAGGCGCATAGTAATCTCTGCTAATAAACTGTTCTTCCATTGCACCGTTCTCTACAATGGAACGATAAACTTCAACTCTCACCCCTTCTTTCCCCTCTTGTTCCACACGCTCTTGACCAGCCTTTAAATCTTCTGAATAACGGTAAATAGTTCGTGGCTTAACGATTTTATCTTTACTGATACGAACCGTTATATCTTTGTCTTTTACTGCTGTAAATATTTCTATTTTTAATTGATTGCCCTCAATTGTAGCTTGCATTTTGCCAAGCTGATGAGAACGATTAATAAATTGTAAGTCTTTCGCTAATGCAGCATTGACATCCGCTTCAATCCCCAGTTGTAAATAGTTGGGCTTTGTTTGTTGAGAATGTCTTTCTAGAACTTCATACTCTGTCTGAAGAATTACACTATAGAGGATGGAAGCTACAAAATCTAAACCTGTATCATTCGCAGCTCCAGCCTGTTCCCCTAAAAGTGAAAGCAAGGAGAATGACTGGTTCGGTACAAGTGTGACGTCATTTAATAAAGGGATTAGTTTTGCAACCCCTTGACTATCTGTCGGTACATCCGCAATTTGAAAGGCAATCCTTTCTTGCATTTGCAAAGCAGCAGCATTGATTACTGCTTCAACCTCATGTTCTTTCAAATAACTTGCTTGTACTATTATTTTTTGAAGCGTTTTATCAGTATCCAAAATGCCCATTTCATCTAGTTCCTGAATAACAGTGTCGCTGGCAGTTACAGGAATGGGGATATGTACAATTTTTTCATTTTTCCAAAAGGCATACCATGGTTTTTTTGTCAGCAGTTCAAACTGTGATATGGCTGTAGTAGTATCAAAAATTAATTGTTTCGGGTCAATGGTCTTAGAGATATTAGTACTTTTAACATTTATTTCTGTTTGCTGCCAGTCTTTAATTGCTTTTTCCACAGTTGGTAATAAATTTGCACTATTAACACCCCCGACTTTTATACCTCCAATTGTTGAACTTTTTGTCTCATCACTAGCAAAAACTTTCCCATTTATTATAAAATTAGGTAGACAGACTACAGCTAGTATAAATATTCCAATCAATAATACAGTAATGGTTATAATTTTTTTCATCTGTCAATCCCCCTTAAACATCGTAATTTATTGGTTTGCAACTTTATGCTCATCCAGATACTAGAATACTATATTTACTACTACATTACACTACTAAAAACCTAATTTATTTTAAATAACCCCTTCAAAATATATAAAAATTTCACGATTTAGACTAGTTTATCTCTTATATAATGTTATATTATCGTTATGAATACTTTATTACTAGTCGATTAGAATCACGCTTTTTGAACTACTCTTTTCATAATACATAATTCACTAAATAACCATTTGGTTCTTTTGACACAAAAAACTTATAAGGGGCGATATTATTGCAAAAAAATTTTAAAAATGAAGGTGGCTTTTCATTAATTGAAGTCGTTGCTTCTTTAATTCTAATTACAATAATATTGCTTTCATTTTTCGGATTATTTATTCAATCTAACAAAACTTCCAAAACTTCTAGCACAATCGTAGATTCTACCTATCTTGCTCAAAATGAAATGGAAAATATATTTAGAGAAATCAAAGGCAGAACAGAAGAACAACTAGCTAGACAATTACTCTATACAAGTACAGAAAATCCTCAATATATTAGTTGTAGTAAAAATAGTAAATTTTCAACTATTTGGAGCTATGAAAAACAGATGGAAGATAGACGGTTTATTCTAACCATTAAGCGCCATTGTCAATATGAATATCTAGATACTATTGTTATCGAAGTTTATGAGAACGATGTACTCAAAAGCAAGATGGAAAATATATATAGTAGGAAGTGAATACATGAGGTTCATAAAAAATAACAGAGGTTTTACACTCGTGGAAGTACTTGCTGTTATCTTAATTTTAAGCATTGTTTCAACAATTCTTTTTAGTATACTTTCGTCTAGCAAAGAAACTAATAAAAAACAACTTGAAAATAATGAACAGCTATCCGAGTTGTCTTATGTTTTAAAGCTCATTACGAAAGATATGAGAAAAACCATTACGTATGATCCTAATAATTCAACATTTAAAAACAGAGATGGTTCTATTCAATACACATATATCTTTGATGCTGAAAAAAATACGATTACTCGTAACAACGAGGTTATTGCAACTCATATACACTCATTTTCCTTAACAAGTATTGGCGACTCTATTTCCATTAATATTGAAAGTATTAACGAACACACAATCTATACACAACTATCTTTTAGGAGTGGTGACGGTGCAAAAGATGAAAAAAAATCTACTAAATGATGAAGGCTTTTCATTTTTATTAGTTTTTTTAACCATTGTATTAGTGACGATTTTAGGTCTAGGTTTACTTGCTGTATCTTCAAATTCCTTAAAACTCTCTAAACATGAGCGAGAAGATCAATCCATTTATTACATTGCTGAGGCAGGTGTAAATTATGAAAAAGCAATTTTATTAGAAAAAGCGAATGAAGCTTATCAAAGTGCAAAAGCAGAATACGATCGTTTACCAATTCAACAGAAAAAGTATGAAAAATTTGTAGAATTATATGAAGAGAATATTAAAAGCATAATAGAACCACTATTAAATAACGAAAACATTATAAATAATTTTGAAGAACAACTAGGAATGCAACCTATTGCCAGGATTACCCTAAAACAGGATTTAGATACGAATCTTCGATATTGGATAACTTCTATCGGTACATATGGAGAATCGCCTTCACAAAAAAGAGAACTACAGCAAAGTGTAGACTTTGTTCTTGATGCCGAAACAACTAATAATAATGGTGGGGATGATGAGGAAAATTTAAATACTGCTACCCCTGAATTTGCAGTACAAACTAAAGGCAATATTAAGCTAACAGGTGGGGCATCCATAAAGGGAGATGTAGCTACTGACATCGGTATAATTTCATTGGATGGTGGTTCATCTATTTCTGGTACTGTAGGTGCTTCAAGTGATCATTTCCAATATCCATCTTGGATGGGAGATTTATCAAGCAAACTTACGCAAAGTAGGAAATATCCTGATTCAAGTATCCTGCCTTTATTTCCATTAGAGAAAATGCAACAATTATCAAAATTACCTGTTCCTCCAAATCAAGAAGTCATCAAAGATCCACACAACAAAACCTTCATTATTAATAATGGACATTTTTTAGCTGATAATTGGATGACTAATAACTATACTTTACAGTTAAATGGTGATACACATTTCAAACAGTTCAAAGTGGATCAAAATAATACGTTAACTATAAATGTAGGAGATACAGATAAAAATTTATATATCGAAGATTTTAATATACTACAGGGGCATATTAAAATTGTAGGAACAGGAAAGTTAAATGTATATATTAATAATACTTTTAATCTAAAAGGATCTTTAAACAGGAACGGTAATGCTAATCAAATAAATTTATATTATAACGGAGCATCAGCTATCACAATTGCAGGAGAAACACAAAGCGCTGCCTCTCTTTATTCTAAGCAAGCCAATTTAACATTCACAGGGGGGATAGGATTAACGGGGAATATATATGCAGGAGCAACTAAGGTTACTTTTAATGGTGGTTCAAACTCAAATGGTCAACATATTATTGCACCAAATGCTTCTGTCATTTTAGAAGGCGGCGCTCACATTAAAGGAGCTATTATTTCTGATAATTTACTAGCTAATGGAGGTACTTCCGTTACATTTACAGAAGGCACAATCCAACCACCTTCTTCAGGACATACAGAAATTGGCGATCCTATCACTTTAATAAAAGAAAATGAATTAGTAGAACAATAGAAAAAGAGATTCCAAAATGCATTGGAATCTCTTCTTCTTTATTTCTTCAACAACCTACCCGATAGCAGCATGCCAATACCACCAATCGTTATAAATAGAATAGCTCTAATTAATAAATCAAGGGCAGATAAGTCAAAGAAAATTAGCTTAATAAACGCCATGACTAACAGAATAAAACCTGTTGAGCGCAGTGTTTTTAATTGATGTGTGGAGCTTATCCATAGGGAAACGCTTGCCGTCAAAAATAATGTAATGGTTGTCAGTGCGATGCTTAGCTTCCAATCAAGGACGTTGTTAAACGTAAATTGATGGATCAGCCCCCATATTGAAATCATCGTGAGCACGATACCAGTGCTTACAATAGCATCTACATATTTCCCCAGACGCACCTCATACAATCGATAAATAAACCCTTTTACAAGAATATCTACGATGATGGCGACAATGACTGCCATATATACGAATCTAGTTATAATATTTAAGCTTTCCATCATGGTCGGCTTGGTGCTGATCATCAAGAAGAATAATAGGAAAAATGAGCCGAGAACTGGTGTTAAAGCACGACCTTTATAGGTTTCCTCTACAAATAGAGAGCCAGTAAATAAGGCAGCTAATACGATACACATCATATATGGAATGCCATTTGTTGCTGCAAAATAAACGGTATCTAGTTTGCCAATATAGGCTAAGAAATAGCCAGTTGTGGCCACTGCTAAAATATCAATCACATACAGATCCTTCATGACCTTTTCAAATGCCGTAAGTGTCTCTTTTGGACGTCTTGCATATAAGTAAATAATAACGAAATAAATAATTGGCATGAACAAGCTTAAATGATCTATGCTGAAAAATGGCTTTGGTTCATGAAAGATGAAATTTAAAATGAATGTGATGATAAGAACAAATGAAGAAACGACCTTCATCATACTTGCCCGTAGTCGCAAACTCATCATCACGCCAGCAAAAGCAATCATCGGATAAAGTAAATCATCCACTTTATTTGGTATATTCATTAAAAGTATCGTATTACATAGGGTGATAAATGCGAGTGTAACAGCGCTATCCAATACTTCCTGCCATTTTTGGCGATAGCTATATAACGCCACCGCTCCAAATAAAGCCATTAGGACAAGGAGCAGCATTTCTCCATGCGGAAGTGAACGAATAATAAGATTCATCAGCAATAAACTAAATGAGCCTAAGGAAAATTGAAGCCCTATATGAAGAGGCTTCCATTTGGATTGTGCGTTATACATTAAACACCAAATTACGTAAAATATTGATAGAATCACCAATAAACCAAATGCGAAGATAACTTGCTTATCAATATTCATAAACGCTACTACGCTCACCGCTAGCACCGAGAAGAATGTAGCAATATAGAGAGCTAGCTTTTGCTTGTGCTGATAAATGACCCATTGCAATGAAGCAAATAATATCACGACAAAAAGCAAGATAATGACCGCATTAAAATCCATATATTCTAATAAATAAGGTAGCAATAACGATGTAAAGGCTACAAAAACGGTAAGTGCTTCATTTTTCTTCCAATAACTAATCGCAATACCATAGCCAATATAAAGAAGTGTAATGCCTAGTGCTGGAGTAAGACCAATGATTTCATATAAAATGGCACTCGCGGCAGTTGTTAAAATACCGACAATAAATGCCCCGCCATATAAGGAAATCGTTATAGCAGATGAGCCTACTTTTCTACGTTCTAGTACATAGGCTATAACCGCCAAACCTACCGATAATGCATAGGCAAGGATGATTTTCACGCCATTCGATAAATAACCATAATCACTAACAAGTTTTAGGCCCCAAAGTACGCCCATTACTAAAATAACCATGAATACTTTTGGCAGTGCCCACATAACACGCTCCTCCATCGATGGCTGCGGTTGCACTTCTTTTTCCGTTACTTTAGTCGGGACAGGCTTCGACTCCAGTGCTGGTTTTGGTTTTATTGGTTCTGATTGCTTGATCATCGACTGTCTGGCATCAAGAGTATTTATTTTTTCGGTACTTTGTGTACCTTTTAACGAAGACAACTCCTGACGTAAATCTGCCATTTCCTCTTCGAGCTTAGCAATTCTTCGCTCCAATTCAAGAGACATTCAATCATCCTCCCCACTTTATCAATTTTCTAACAGTATAACATATTTATCCTTATTGTAAAATTACACTTTTTGTTTAATTTATCTCGGTCTCCTATACATTAAGGCACGCTCACTATCACTGGTGCCTCGTGTCGTTGGATCCACAATAACACCCATTAATACAAGAATGGATAAAACTGTATTTAAAATAGATGACATTTGCTCACTCATTACCCCTGTGAAATCATAGCCAAAAATCGCTGCAACTTGTTGTGCGAGTAAGAGTAACAATGAAAATAGCCCTAGTAGAAATGGAATATGTTGAAGACGAACCTTCCAATTAATTCTCATAAAAGCTCACCTCCCCCCCTCTTGCCACAGTATATGCATAGTGGTTATGTGACACATATGCAAAAATGGAGCTCTCGCCATGTTACTAGGATTTTTTAATAATATTTTGCGGCATAAACTATTTTCAGCCATAGCAAGTAAGGCAGGTTTTATCACGCTAGACATGTTCATATATATAGTTAGGTTGCATTCGGTAACGAAATGCCTAACAATTTACTGAAAATGAGGGTGATGAAGATGGTGTATGAGTGGAACGTCTTAAGGGTAGTAGCTTGCCTGAGTATTGTGTTATTACATGCAACGACCAATATTGAAAGTATAAATGGCTATATGGATCAACCCTACTATCAGTTTTTTCGATTATTATTATGTTTCGCTACACCCACTTTTATCTTATTATCCATTTTAATTTTAGCTAAACGCTACCAACATCAGCTACCTCCCCATTTTATAGGACGTCGTTTTCAGTTTATTGTTATTCCGTTTATAGCTGCAGGCATGTTATATGCAGCCAACGCAGCTCTTCATTATGATGAAAGCTTTTGGGAGGCATTATATCGCCATATTATTTTAGGTGATTTTTCGGGTTGGTTTGTCATGACTATTTTTCAACTCTATATTCTCTTCTATATTGGCAAGAAATATCAGGTATCCAGCCTCTGGTTTACGCCCATTATGTTCTTACTTGGCATTTTCTATATGACACTAGCAAATGCCAATATAGATTATTTCATACAAAATGAACATTTTATGCGCCTGCTCTTTGTCGGCTGGCTCCCATATTTTGCACTAGCCTATATTATCGGCAGTCATTATGAAAAAATCGCGCACTACCTCGTCCAATATAAATATTTCACAATTATAGCTGTCATACTTGCAATGGCTATTTTATATATAAATTATTATTTAGGTGCCCAACAGATTACATCAAGAAGAATTGATATTATGCTATTCGTGTTGGCGATGGCGTTTTGCATACTGGCGTTTGCACAGGTTTTGCCTAAGCTCCCTTTTATCCCTATTTTAAGTCGCTATTCCTTTGGGATCTTTTTAATTCACTGGCTAATTCAAGAATATTTAGCTCCCTATAGCGCATTACTACCCACTACTGCTCTTCAAGTCATTTCTCTTTTTCTATCCAGTTTACTTGTCTGTATGCTGCTCATCAAAATCATTTCATTTATCCCTTTTAGTGCTTATCTGATTGGAAAGTCTCATCAAAAATAGCCCTCTCATAATTGAGAAGGCTTTTTAGAAACCTTATTTTGTATAGGAATAGGATGTTTCTGTTGTTTATTTGATTCTTTTTATGAATGGTTGTCCCTTATTCTTTGATTGAAGTGCATCTATTCCTTGTGTTTTAAATTACTTTTTCCAAATTTGTATCTCATTATATCTATTTATGTATACGTAAAAAAGGCAGTTATCATTATCTCATGAAAAATGCCAAGTCGATCTAGACTTGGCATTTTCATTAAAAGAGCATGTGACCAACCAATGCAGCGATTGGTAGGGAAATAAGCGTACGTAATATAAATAAAACGACTAAATCGAAAAATTTCAATGGAATTTTTGTTCCTAAAATAAGTCCACCAACTTCAGACATATAAATTAGCTGTGATACAGAAACAACAGCAATGACAAATCTAGTAACATCTGATTCGATCCCTGCACCTAAAATAGAAGGCAGAAACATATCGGCAAAGCCTACGACCATCGTTTGAGCCGCTTCTGCCGCTTCAGGTAAGCCTAGTACAGTTAGGATCGGCTCAAATGGTTTTCCTAAAATCACAAAGATACTGGTAAATTCAGCAAGCATTAAGGCAATTGTACCAAAAGCCATAACAATAGGAGCAACGCCAACCCATAAATCAATAACATTTCTAGAACCATCTTTTAAAAATTGGCGCGGATCACGATTTGCATGAGCAATAGCAAGTGCATTTTCTAAGCCATGCGACACAGAATTATAGCCCTCTGGCAATTCCTCACGCGAATAGTCTACTGGAGTACCATCGATATACGTATCTTCCTTTTGTGCAAGAGGATAAATTCGAGGCATAATAATCGCTAGTACAACACCGCAAAGTACTACTGTTAAATAATAAGGAATAAAATAGCGTGCCAAGTGGACTGTATCCAATACTACGATACAGAAGGTGATGGAGACAACAGAGAAGCTAGTAGCAATAATCGCTGCTTCTTTTTTGGTATAGTTCCCCATCTCGTATTGCTTACTCGTCATTAACACTCCAATCGTTCCATCACCGACCCATGACGTAAGAGCATCAATCGAAGAACGCCCTGGGCTTTTAAAAAGAGGTCTCATGATTCTCACCATCATTGTACCGAAAAACTCAAGCAAACCGAAGTTTGTTAAAAATGGTAAAAGGAAACCTGCGAATAAAAAAATGGTAAATAAAAACGTCACAAGTCCACCGTTTGGATCCATCAGTAGCCCACCTGTATTTTCATTGTTGATGGCAGAAGGTCCAAATTGAAAGACAACCATCGAAGCAAAAGTTAAACCTAAAAAGCGAGTAATCGTCCAAAACCAATTGACATAAAACAATGTATCTAAAATACTAGGTTCTTTCATATTTTTTCGAGGAATCCATTTAGCTATAAGTGCGCCAAACGCGGAAATTGCAAACATAATAATCGTAAAATAACTAATGACTGGAGCCACTACACCTGCTAAAATATTTGCTAAAATGGCAATCGGTACTTTCCAGCCCTCATCCGTTAATACAGGAGTCATAAATAGAAAAATACCAATTAAAGAAGGAATGATGAAATAAATATATGTACTAACAGAATACTTTTTCATTTTTGACTGAAACCTCATTTCTTAGTATTGCTTAAACTTGTAACTATGTATGATGCATTCCCCTATTTTATCTTTCACTATACTTCGTTTGCTGTAATATTCTATGAGCTAAACATGTAGTGTTCATTCAATACCTCCCTCCTCTTTCTGTTATAGTACTATTACAAAAACAATGAAGTTTTGAGCTTTAAATAGAAAAACAATGACTCTATTCATGTTTTTATAACATAATCGTGTTATAAAACTATTGTAAACGCAACAACACATATGGTTCAACTCTACAATTTTCTGAATTTTTATACATCATTAGTATAGTTTTTTTCTTTAAAACTAGTATATCAATATTATATTATGATAAACAGAAATTTTAATAGGAAGGAAACGAGGCTGGGAAGAAACTTGATTATTTCGAAAATAGCAAAAATAGATAATAACTTTTCCGCCTCTTTGCATAGTGTTAAAAAACAAAACCATCCATAGCATTTTTGTGACAGGTGAAAATGGATTTTCGTTGCAGGCTACTTGCTTTCCACTCCAATCCATAAAAATGGTACCTTTTTAGCAAAGGTCTTCAAATAAAGTGAAGGGTATTCACTACTCTTTATGAAGAGGTGTTGTCATTCATCACTTCTCTACAATGAAAATAAGAACCTCTATTCTTTAATTATACAAATAATGGGCTATTTTGATCACTTCGACTAGTATGAAAGATAGAGGGAAAAGACACTTTTGCACATGGTTGATTGGAGGGGAGCCAGCTTCACAGATAAGACCCTAGAGCGAAACGCAGTGAGTGAAGCGGCTCATCGGACGCCCCCTGGAAAGGACGCTGGCGGAACGGAAATCACTCGCTCGCCTTGCTAAAGGTTCTTTTTCTGCTATTGACATCATCTTTTTTCACCAACATGAAAGTGAATAAACCCCACGACTGTTTATTCACTTTGTGGAATTGTCAATGCTTCATGAGGTTAGCCAAGTCTTTTGATTTTGGGACAAGAGATACAAAAGTCATTTGCTTCATCAGAGGTGTGATAATAGAAACAACATGTTTTTCTCAAGCGTATTGGTTGCTCTGATTCCTTGATTGTCACTTTGGGACCACAATAATTTGTCAAAGGATTTTTCCTTTCGCCAAAAAGAGAACCTGGCGCTTGATTGACAATATAGTGATAGTCTTCTTGTAGACGAGCCTTTTCTTGCTCACTGGCCCTTTCGCTTATTTTTGTTTCATATAGCCAATTGACATAAATAGCTGTATTTTCCCATAAGATTGCTTTTGGGATTTTACTTATTTTTGTTAATGACTGCCACACTTTCGCTAGATTACCTGCAAAGATTCCTTGGAGAACCTCATCACGCCATGCTTCACGATCTTGTGTTGGCACTGACACTGAGTCATCGATTAAGCGAATGTTTGGAAGCCATGGTTTCGCATGATCTTCTGCTTCCACCCAAATATTCTCGATACCAACATATAGCCCCTTATCATATCTTGACATAGCATAGAATGCTGAAGCCATTGTTAAGACGCTATAGCGCTTTGCAAATAACGATGCTGTAACTAATGTAGATGTGGAATGAAAGAAAGGCGCTATTTTTTGTAAATAGGCTAAGGCTTGTTCAGTGTCTAATAAATTTTGGGCTAGTAGAGCGTAAGCAGCATCTACCGCTGGCTCAATTGTCAATCGATAATCACGTAATAGTACTGCTTTTTCTTCAGCTGACAGTTGTAAGCTCAACTGACCCTACCTCCTCTAATTTCTCCACCTGAACTGTTCGTCCCTTGCCATGCGGAACACATAAAGGCGTACCAAATAGAGGGTCTCTCATAATCGTACAGTCCATACGAAAGACAGCTTGTACAAGCTCAGGTGTTACCACTTCCTCTGGCTTACCTTGCGCATACACCTGTTTATTTCGCACAGCTACAATGTGATGGGCATAGCGGCAGGCTAAGTTTAAATCGTGTAAGACCATCACGACTGTACGCCCTTCATTTTCATTTAAATCAAATAGTAAATCTAAAATTTCTACTTGATGGGCCATATCTAAATAAGTCGTAGGTTCATCTAGTAAGATAAGATCTGTTTTTTGAGCCAATGTCATGGCTATCCATACACGTTGACGCTGACCACCTGATAATGCATCTACTGGTCGATCTGCAAATTCTGTCATCTGTGTTACCTCAAGCGCATTGTTCACAATTTTTTCATCTTCAGTAGACCATTGCTTTAACCAGCTCTGATGTGGATAACGACCTTGTTTTACCAATTGTTGAACGGTTAGTCCTTCTGGCGCAACAGGTCCCTGTGGGAGAATGGCTAACCGTTTAGCCACCTCTTTCGTTGAAATCGTATCTAGTGAATCATCTTCTAAGAAAATTTCACCCGACTTTGGTTTTTGTAATCGTGCAAACGTTCGTAGTAGCGTTGATTTTCCACAACCATTAGCACCTACTAGTACTGTTATTTTCCCTTTTGGTATTTGAAGATTCAAATCCTCCAAAATAAGATTTTCACCATAACTTACATGTAAATCTTGTGCTTCTAAAACATTTTTCAAAATCCCGTCACCTTCTTCTCACGCTTTTAACTGTTATTTCCTGTAGCTTTATTGATTGCGCGTTCTAAATAGTAAATAAATAAAGAATGGTGCCCCAATTGCAGCCGTAAAGACACCTGTTGGTAAATCCTTTGGTAAAAAAGCAGTGCGTGCTACGATGTCGGCTACGATAACAATCATCCCACCGATTATAGCAGTCACAGGTATCAATCCAGCAAAGGAACGCCCTACAAGCATTCTACTCATATGAGGGGCTACTAATCCAACAAAGGCAATTCCACCAGCAAATGCAACCGCAGAGCCAGCTAGCATCACACTAATGAGTAAAAAAAGTAAACGGTACACTTGAACCTTTACCCCTAGCCCTATCGCAATTTCATCTCCTAATTCCTTCACATTTACTGTTCTTGCCAAAATAAACGTTAGTGGCAATAACAGAGCAACCCATGGTAAAAGCAAATAGACATCCTGCATATTAGCCCCATACAAACTACCTGTCAGCCATAAATAGGCCTTCGTTGTTGCAGCTACATTACTGATCACAAGCAGCATCGTCACAACGGCCTTTGCTAAGGCTGAAATCCCAATACCAATAAGCACCATACGAATAGGTGTGACGCCTTTTCTCCATGACAGTAGGTAAATGATAAAGGAAACAATGCCAGCACCTAAAATAGCAGCTAACGGTAAAAATTGAATGCTGACTGACCCCATAAAGTACACGATAAAAATAATCGCCCCCATGGATGCACCACTCGTTACACCGATAATATCTGGAGCAGCAAGTGGATTACGGATAATCCCTTGTAAAATTAAACCAGCAACTCCTAGCGCTGCACCAACTAATAATGCCATCAATACACGTGGGAGCCTTAATGTATGTAAGACAAAATCGTACTCTCCATTACCATAGCCCAATAATTCCCTCACCACTGTGATAGGATGGATAAATTCACTACCTGCAGATAAACCAAGGACTGTTATGATGACTAATAATAAGCTTAATAACAGTAAAATCCAACTAGTTCTTTTGGCTATTTGAAAAGATATACGTTCAGATTTCGTTCGAACTGTCCTATAATTAGACATTTTTCGCTAACCCCTTTCGTGCAATATAAATAAAGAAAGGAGCTCCGATAAAGGCAGTCATTACACCAATTGGCATTTCTAATGGCATGATCACATATCTCGCAGCCATATCAGCTAACAGCAGCAATATTGCTCCTAATACTGCACTGTACGGAATAATCCAACGATAATCCGTACCAACAAGCTGAATCACAATATGAGGGACAATCAAACCAATAAAGCCAATTGAACCTGCTACAGCAACTGAACTACCTGCAAGAATGATAATAATGAGACCGAGTGTGATTTTCGTAATCATAGTTCGTTGTCCTAAGCCTTTTGCAATATCATCACCTGATTGTAAAATATTTATAGAACGACCCATACCTATTGCCACAACTGTGACCACTAAAATAAACGGTAAAACTGGTATAAGCATGTCAATGCTACGACCTGATACAGATCCCGCTAACCAAAAAAGAACACTTTGTAAGCCTTGTTCATCAATCACTAAAAGCCCTTGCGTAAACGAGACAAATAGAGCTGTAATCGCTGCACCAGCTAATACTATTTTAATCGGTGTTAAACCATCTCTTCCTAATGACCCTAGGAAAAATACCATAGCTCCCGCAGCACCTGCACCTAAAAAGGCAATCCACATATAGCTCATTAAAGAATTGATGGAAAAAAGAGTAATGGCACTAACAATAAAAAATATCGCCCCTGCATTAATCCCTAAAATATCAGGAGCTGCTAAAGGATTTCTTGTTAATGCCCGCATTAATGCTCCCGCGATGGCAAGACTTGCGCCAACTACTGTAGCGATCACAGCTCTTGTAAATCTCGATGTCCGAATAATAACATGCTCCTTATTAGCAGCATCAAAATGAAAAATGGCATCATAGATTGACGAGAAGGGTATGGACGTTTGACCAATAGCTATGCTGATTAAAAATGCCAGCAAAAGGATCAAACAACTGATGAATAAGCCTACTTGTTTCATCGAGGTACTGGAAAGAATAATTCTCATTTTACGCCAACTTTCTTGATCCACAATTTATCTTATGAAAGGGATTGTAGGTTTCTAATATGTCCAATCCCTATAATGAGAGGGCTGTCATTCAAGTATTCTATAACACTTTCAACAGCCCTAGTCTCTTTTACTATTTTTCTAATTCAAACTTGTCATAAATATCGTCTAGCATTAAATTAGCACTAATAAGTCCACCAGCTAGATTCCAATTAATTTCATCTACTTGATAAACTTGATTTGCCTTCACAGCATCAAGCTCTTTCCATAGTGGATGGTTTGTCCACTCTTCATAATTTTTCTTGACTGCGTCATCATTTTCCATAAACATATAAATAACATCGGCATTCATTTGTGTAATACTTTCTTTATCCGTTAGCTTCACGATTTCCAATGAGTCATCTGTTAAATTTTTAGGACCTTGGAAGCCAAGCTCTGACAATATAGAACCTGCATATCCTGTTACATAAATACGTGCATGGTCTGCTCTGAAGTTAACAACAGAAACATGGAATGGCCATTTATCGCCAAGCTTCTCTTGAATTTTTGTTTGGAAATCAGCAACTCGTGTATCCCAATCTCCTAGTAACTCTTTCACCTTTTCTTCCTGATCCATTGCTTGACCCATCATTTCAGCTGTTCCCTTGAAATCAAAAACCGTTTCATGAGCAACTGTCGGTGCAATTTGTGATAACTGATCATAAATTTCCTCATGACGCACTTTCGATGCAATGATTAAATCTGGTTTAAGTTTTGCAATTTCTTCAAGATTAGGTTGCGTTTCTTGTCCAACAATCGCAACGCCATCTAAATCTTTTTTCAAATAATTATAAAAAGGTGCTTCAGCCCAAGATTCTACTGCCCCCACTGGTTTAATGCCCATCGCTACTGCTACATCTGTAGCCCCTTGGTATAGCGTAACGATTTTTGTAGGTGTACCTTCAATTGTGGTAGTGCCCATAGCATGTGTAATCTCACGGCTAGAAGATTCTTCTGTGTTACTTTCTTCTGCTTTGTCATTTTCTTGTGAACTACTACCGTTCGATGCTTTATCTCCACATCCCACCAATAAAAGTGAGAATGTTAAGAATAGCGCAAAAAGAATAGAAACATTTTTATTGCGTAGTGATAATTTCGACATACATTTCCTCCTAAAATATAATCAATAATGATATTCATTATCAATTAAAGAGTATACTGTACGACCGTTTTATTGACAATATCTTTTTTTTCAAAAAACATACTTTTTTAATAATTTTTTATCTTGATTAGCCTACAGCTCCCTCCCATATAGTTTAGAAGGTGTAGGATTTTTGTATTTATTATGAAAATTTCGTCGCAATGATGCTGAGGTGTAATAGATAATTGACTAAAATTCATGGCATTTATTTAAAACAATAGCTCTAAGCAATGTCATTTTGATGTTGGGAGAGGCTTTCAGTAGCTGCTTCTTTCACCCAATATGTATCTAACCAGCTATAGATTTTCTACCATTTCAGCGACTTGTTAGATTTACCTATTCAATAATAGGCAAATAAATAGACCCTATCGACGTATATCTCATATCTTAATAATGAACTACAACTTATCAAAACAGGAGGTAATAACATGTTTCAACGAAGACGCCATCCGGCAAAAGGTCCACACTGCTGTCCGCCACAAACAATGCCAACGCAATTTGATCCACCACAATTTTTACCACCAGAGCAATATGTTCGCACAAATTATATCCATACGGTTGTTCCACATGTACAACCAGCACATGTCACAACAGTAAATAAACATATGATTGATCATCAATACTATTTCCCATGCACAGAGTCTGTTGTTAATGAATGCTGTGAAACACATACAATGTGCGGTATGCCACCTAACCCTTGTCATATGCCACACCATCGTAAACATATGGGCCGTTAACAATAACGATGGGGTGCCATGCTGCCCTATCATGTTCTGGAACTATAGACAAAAAAACGAGTACCTTCCAAGTGAAGAGGCACTCGTTTTTTTATTTTTATTAATTCTTAGTACATTTTTAAATATTGATCGCGTTCCCATTGATGAACGGTTGTACGGTACATATCGAACTCGATTTCTTTTGCTTCTTTAAAGTTTGCGTAAATATGCTCACCTAAAGCTGCTTGCGCTACTTTATCTTTAGCAAGTAATGTTAAAGCATCATCAAGTGCTGCTGGTAAGTTTTCAATACCATTAGCTTGACGCTCTTCTTCCGACATCACATAGATATTGCGATTAATAGCTGCTGGTGGCGTTAAGTTTTGACGAATACCTTCAAGACCTGCCTCTAAAATAACAGCCATTGCTAAATATGGGTTTGCTGAAGGGTCCACAGAACGTACTTCTACACGAGTTGAAAGTCCACGTGCTGATGGGATACGAATTAGTGGTGAACGGTTTTGCGCAGACCATGCTACATAACATGGTGCTTCATAACCAGGTACTAGACGTTTATAAGAGTTTACTGTTGGATTTGTTACAGCTGTGAAACCTTGTACATGTGCAAGAACACCCGCCATGAATTGCATAGCTGTTTCAGAAAGACCTAATTCTGTAGCTTCATCATAGAATGCATTTTCTTTACCTTTAAATAGTGACACGTTAAAGTGCATACCAGAGCCTGCTTCACCAAATAATGGTTTTGGCATAAATGTAGCGTGCAAGCCATGTTTACGTGCAATTGTTTTAACAACTAATTTGAAAGTTTGAATGTTATCACAAGCTGTAACAGCATCGGCATATTTAAAGTCAATTTCGTGTTGTCCTGGAGCTACTTCATGGTGAGATGCTTCAATTTCAAAGCCCATTTCTTCTAGCTCTAATACGATATCACGGCGGCAGTTTTCACCAAGATCTGTTGGAGCTAAGTCGAAGTAACCACCATGGTCATTTACTTCTAACGTTGGTTCGCCTTTTGCATCTAATTTGAATAAGAAGAATTCTGGCTCAGGCCCTAAATTGAAGCTTGAGAAGCCCATATCTTCCATTTTTTTAAGAATACGTTTTAGGTTGTTACGTGGGTCACCAGCAAATGGTTCGCCTTTCGCAGTGTATACGTCACAAATGAGACGTGCCACTTTCCCTTTTTCAGAAGTCCAAGGGAATACTACGAAAGTATCAAGATCAGGATATAAATACATATCAGATTCTTCGATTCGAACGAAACCTTCAATAGATGAGCCATCAAACATCATTTTGTTTTCTAATGCTTTGTCTAATTGACTTACAGGAATCTCAACATTTTTGATTGTGCCAAGAATATCTGTAAATTGTAAACGAATAAAGCTTACGTTTTTTTCTTCGATGAGACGTTTAATGTCCTCTTTTGTGTATTTACCCACAGTTTTCCACACTCCTATAATTTGTCTAGCTTTTATGTTTACCCTACCCTATTTATTAATAGAATCGAGATAAATCCCCTCGTCGGATGGATGATTTTTGCATGCGCTGAGCTTGACGCATTTCTTCGCGCATGATTTGGCGTAATTCTGAATCACTTAAATCTTGTTCATCTGTAGCAACAGGATCTTTCTTTTTAGCAAATAATTTTTTAATCTTCGCCATATTCATACCCTGCTCTAAGTAGTCTTTAATTTCAAGCAATGTGTCGACGTCATTTAATGAAAACATTCGACGATTGCCTTCTGTTCGGTGCGGCTCAATTAAATGGTGTTCTTCATAATAACGAATTTGTCGTGCCGAGAGTTCAGTTAATTGCATCACAATACTCATTGATAATAACGGCATAGTTCGTCTAATTTCACGACTCATTTAAGTCCTCCTCCAATACCCGCTTATCATATAACGAAATTTTTTCACTGTCAACCAACCATGTGAGGTTTCCTAACATGTAAGGCGTTATTTTTTTCAATCCGATAGAAAATTGTAAAAAACTATTCAAATTTAAGGTTTATTTATTTTCATATTACTTTTTTTGAATGGCTTGAACAGCACTACAAATAGCAAATTTAACATGTTCATATGTTAGTCCACCCTGGATAAAGGCTGTATATGGTGGACGGATTGGACCATCTGCTGTCAGCTCAATGCTGGAGCCTTGAATAAATGTTCCCGCAGCCATAATGACATCATCTTCATAACCAGGCATATAAGCTGGTTCTGGAGCATAATGGGCATTTATTGGAGAATTGGCTTGTATTTCACGACAGAAGGCAATCATCTGCTGTGCAGTTTGGAAGGAAACGGATTGGATTAAATCCGTACGATTTGCATCATAGCTTGGAGAAGTGCTCATTCCGATTTCCTCCAGCATAGCTGCTGTAAAGATCGCACCTTTTAAGGCTTGTGATACGACATGTGGGGCTAGGAAAAATCCTTGATAAAAATCTCCTAATGTATTTAATGTTGCCCCTGCCTCTGCCCCAATACCTGGAGATGTCATACGATACGCACATTTCTCTACTAAATCTGCACGGCCAGCAATATAGCCACCAATTTTCGCCAATCCTCCACCAGGGTTTTTAATGAGTGAGCCTGCCATTAAATCAGCACCAACCTCTGTTGGTTCCTTCGCCTCTACGAACTCACCATAGCAGTTATCTACAAAAATAACGGCATGTGGGGCTAATTTGCGCACCTTTGCGCACATATCAGCAATTTCTGCAATCGTAAAGGATGGACGTGTCGCATAGCCTTTCGAACGTTGAATGGCAATCATTTTTGTTTGCGTAGTAATGGCTGCTTCTACACCTACCCAATCAATTGCTTTATTTTCCACTAAATCCACATGTCGATAGCCTATTTTATAATCTTTCAGTGAACCGGTATCTTTGTTACCACCATCGACAATGGATTGCAATGTGTCATATGGCTGACCAGAAATATAAAGCAGCTCATCACCAGGACGAAGGACACCGAATAGACTAAGCGTGATTGCATGTGTTCCTGAAATAATTTGTGGTCGTACAATGGCAGCCTCCGCCCCAAAAACTTCCGCATAAACACGCTCTAAATTATCGCGTCCCTCATCGTCATAGCCATAGCCATTGGATGGATGTAAATGATAGTCACTTACTTGATGCTTGCGAAATGCTGCTAGCACCTTCTGTTGATTATAAAACGCCATTTCTTCTACCTTTGCATGATAGGGTCGAACTTGCTCCTCTATTTTTGACGCTAAGGATAGCGTTTGTGCTGATAAATTAGATGTAAACGTCATTCTTTTCTTCTCCATTTCACAATTGTCCCGCATTTCAATCAGTAAGATCTATCGACTCTCTAAATTGACTTCACTCATTCTAGAATTCCCTAAATAACTACTGGTATATCAACGCTTTTGACGAATGTTTTTCTTTATTTCAATAACATCTTATCAATTTGTATGAACCCCTGCAAAACTTGCCTATTGTTTCTAAGCGAATTTTACGCTAAGCTAATGTGCGGACTTACTTCAAGAAGCGTATGTAATGACTGATTTTGGCTATTAAATTCATAGATTCTGTTACGTCAAAAAAAGTCTTTTAACTTTTAAAAAAGAAGTTCATTTATTGATAGAAGGGGTGAAAGGGATGGCTTGGGAGGTTTTTAGTATTATTGGAACAATTGCCTTTGCTATTTCTGGGGCAATCATTGCCATGGAAGAAGAATACGATTTATTCGGTGTATATATACTCGGTATTGTCACTGCTTTTGGTGGAGGAGCTATTCGAAATTTACTCATCGGACTGCCTGTCACAACCTTATGGGGACAGGATATGATGTTTCAAATTGCACTAGCTGCGATTACGATATTTTTTATCTTCCCGCATCATCTGATTCAGCATTGGCATCGTTGGGGCAACTTCACAGATGCCATTGGCTTATCCGCATTCGCTATTCAAGGTGCACTCTATGCAGTGAAGCTAGATATGCCAATTAGCGCAGTCGTTGTAGCTGCTGTTTTAACAGGTTCAGGTGGTGGTATTGTGCGAGATTTATTAGCTAGACGGAAGCCGCTAGTTCTCCGTGATGAAGTCTATGGTGTTTGGGCTGCTCTCGCAGGGCTTGTTATCGGATTTGAAGTTTTGACTGGAGACATTTTCCTTTATGTATTATTTGCAGTGATTACAGCATTACGCATTCTTTCCTATATGATGAAGTGGCGTTTGCCTTTGCGTAAGTTGAATCGGGCATAGATACTGTAATTGATAAAAAAATGAATAAGCGCAAAGAGTTCATTAACTATTTGCGCTTATTTGTTATTCAGTAACTATTTAGCCAAAAGATTCATGGCTTCTTCTAATGTCACCATATTTTTCATCATAGAACAAGCGGCATCTAAAAGAGGAAAGGCTAGAGCAGCACCAGAGCCTTCGCCTAATCGCATGTTCATATGCAGCATTGGCTCTACACCAAGTAATGATGCGGCAATTTTAGCCCCTGGTTCCTCTGAAGCATGGGAAGGTATGATAAAGTCTTTTACTTTCGGTTCAATTTGATAAGCAATAAGCGCAGCAATAGTCGAAATAAAACCATCAATAATAACAGGTTTTCGGTGACTTGCGGCAGCCAGCATGATACCAGCCATAGCCCCTATCTCTAGCCCTCCAACTTTAGCTAGAACATCAATGATATCGTTAGGATTGGGGTTGTTGAGAGTAATTGCTTTTTCAATTACTGCTGCTTTATGAGCAATCCCTCCTTGACCAACTCCTGCGCCAAACCCTGTTATTTCAATAGGGTCATAGCCAGTCAAAGCAGCTAATATGGCAGTGCTCGGCGTTGTATTACCAATGCCCATTTCACCTGTTCCAAGTAGGTTGGCTCCTTTTGTGATTTCATCTGTTGCCACATGAATCCCCACTTCAATGGATTGAATAGCCTCTTCTCTTGACATAGCAGGGCCCTGTGCCATGTTATCTGTGCCATGTTTAATTTTATGAATGATAACACCTGCATCAAGCGGAATATCTTCTTTTACCCCAACATCTACTGTTACTACCTTTGCATTGGTAATGCCCGCAATCGCACAAACGCCTGTACCTCCCTTAGGAAAATTTAATGTTTGAAAGACCGTAACATCTTGTGGATTCGTTGTTATGCCTTCCTCACAAACGCCATGATCTGCTGCACAGACAATCATCACTTTTTTATCGACCATTGGATATAATTGTCCTGTTATGCCTGAAAGCTGTACGGCAAGTGATTCTAGTTTCCCCAAGCTACCTGGGGGCTTACAAAGCGCATCAATTCGCTTTCTAGCTTGGTCCATACTATTCATATCAGCCTCTTGGATATTTTGAATCGTGTCTTGTAATAATTGCATTATTGTTTCTCCTCTCGTTCTACATGAAGACAAAATAAAAAGTCTGTAGTTTATTGTCATGACAAATAAACTACAGACTTTTCCATCATCTATATACTTCCGAAGCAAGTAGGCAGGTCTCCTGGCTCAAGCTCAACATATCATCGTGCCTTCCCAGCGATTCGCTAGTGGCATTTACGATGACACTCCCTTATACAGTGGCGGGTCCGCTAAAGTTTTTCACTTTATTCCCTATTCTCCCTATTGGGCACCTAATGCTTTTATTAAACTATTTATAATCTACGACAGCGTATTTTTTCTGTCAATATTAGAATACTCGCCTTGTACCATTTCTTCGGTTACCTATTCTTTTTCTATTTCGCTTAGCAATGTTGAGCCTAATAATAGGACCGCTCCTATTATTTGTAGAAGCGTCATTTTTTCACCTATAATCATCGTGGAAATTACTAATGATGTCAGTGGATCAATATAGCTAAGAATGGCTATACTTTGTCCTTTTAACTGTGACATGCCTAAAAAGAACAATAAAAATCCAACCCCTGCATGGACAATGCCTAATGTAATTAAGAATAGGACTGACTCAAAACTGATTTTCATGACCTGAAATCCTGTAGTTCCAAGTAGATAGAAGCTAAGGAAAAATGCTGCTAAAGAAAGTTGAATCATTGTATTTTCTGGTTCCTTTAAGCCGCATATAAATTTATTTGTCAATGTTAGCGCTGTGTAAAAGCATGCCGCGATAAGACCGTAGACAATGCCTATAAAATGCTCACTGTCCCCAGTGCCTTGACTTTGGACAATCAAATATAGTCCGATAAGAGCCACACAGACATACATTATTTTTCTGCCAACTAGCTTCTCTTTTAAAATAATTGGAGATAAGCAGATAACGAGTACTGGTGCAAAATAATAACTCAATGCAGCATTGGCAATCGTTGTTGCTTTATAAGCCTGAAATAAAAAAATCCAGTTCCCACACAAGGCGATACTAGAAAGTATTAATTTCCACTTATTTTTTATAATCTCTAATTTCGAAAAATTCCCCTTTTTATAAATAAAAATCACTACTAAAAAACAAGCACCTATTAAACTCATCCAAAAAGCAATTTCACTTGAAGTTAACGGAATATACTTGGCAAAAACACCAACTGCTCCAAAAATAATCATGGATAATACAAATGCTAATTTTCCGCTCATTACAAATACCTACTTTCTACGTATAAAGTATTAACCTATACAGTAGAATCTATTGAAAATGAGCAAACTGTTATTGTATGCCTAAACAGTAGATTCTACTGTAAAGACATTGTTGGGGGTGCTATTGAACAAAACATACAAAATCCCTCCTTCACCTACATAATTGTAACATATTTCTGAAAATTAAAGAGTAAGTTTTATAAAGAAAGGGGTCACTAATCCCTTCATACTATTATGAGTATGTACAATATAAGGTAGGTCATAAATTTTCTTTGAGGAGGAGTTAGGATGAATGCAAGAGAATTGAGAAATGCCATTGCGGAGACTTGTGAAAATTATGATAGTCACTACGCTCAGTTAGTGAAACCAATCAATCAGTTATTAATGAATGTCGATGCTAGTATAAGTAACGAAACAGCGAATATAATCATCGAAAATTTGAAGTTATATTATAGCGGGGATAAATACATGACGGAATGTCACTTCGATGAGAGTGAAAATTTCTTAAAAGATGGTCTTGAACTTCTTCAAAAGGGGGATCTTGCGAATGGTGCTTTACAAATATATGGTGCTGGTTTAAATTTTTCCAGTTATGCTTTAAAGGTTCGTGGGCAAAAAAATGTGAATCCGTATATTAACTTTGAAAAAAATTTCAGCCTCATCATGAACACACTCCGAAAATAAGTATATAAAAAAGGTGATGTCAATGATAGAAACAGCCACTTTGAAAAGCGAGAGGTTGATTTCCGTTCCAGCGTCCTTTCAGGGGGCGTCCGATGATGAGCCGCTTCACTCACTGCGTTCGCTCCAAGGTCCCCTCTGTGACGCTAAATCCCCTAGGAGTGACACTGGCTCCACTCCAATCAACCATATGTAAAAGTGGCTTTTCCTTCTCTTTCATACGAACCGTAGTGAACAAAATAGCCCATTATTTGTCTGATGAGAGAAAGGATAGCCCTTTATTTTCAATGTGAAGAAGTGGTAAGTAACAACACCCCTCCATAAAGAGTAGTGAATACCTTTGCTAAAAAGGTACCATTTTTATGCATTGGAATGGAAGGCTACTTGACTCCCGTGGGATAGTGAGACAGGCGAGCCTCTGCACGGAGGAAGCGGCTCGGCGCTCGCCCACAGGAAAGCAAGTAGCCTGCAACGGAAATCCATTTTCACCCTTCACAAAAATGCTATGGATGGTTTTATTTTTCATTATGTCATTTATTTAAATTCTAATTCCCCATCGTAAGCTAGCATGCCGCCTTCAAGATTTGTTACATCAAATCCTTGCGCTTCTAAATAAGCACATGCATTAGCAGAACGAGCACCAGCCTTACAAACAACAATATATGGCTTTTCTACGTCTAATTCCTCTAAACGTTCCGGGATTGTCCCAAGGGCAATGTGCTTGGCACCAGGAATCATGCCGTGTGCTACTTCATCCTCTTCACGTACATCAATAATATATAGGTCCTCATTTGCATCTAATCGTTCTAGTAATTGTGTTGTTTCCATTGATTTCATGAACTTTTTTCCTCCAAAATTTCAAATTCCACTTACATTATAGCTTGTAACAAAAAAAACAGCCAGTGTGGTGAACACAAGCTGTTTAACAATTTTTTATCCTTCTGTCTCTAAAAACTCTATTTGTTTTGCTGGAACGAATGTAGAAATGGCGTGCTTGTAGATTAGGTGCTGCTTATTTTCAGCATCCATTAATAAAACTGTAAAATTGTCATATGATTTCACAGTCCCTTTTAACTGAAATCCATTTAACAGAAATACAGTTACAAAAACACTGTTTTTACGTAGTTGGTTCAAGAACGTATCTTGCAAGTTGATTGATTTCATCAAATAGCCTCCCCACTAACTTTCTACCTCTTCACTCCTATAGTAGCATGTTCTACCAATTTATCAATTAGTAATTTTTAGAAATTTTTCTTAATTATTATAATTGTTCATCCGTCGTAATAAAATGGA
Source organism: Lysinibacillus sp. FSL K6-1151 (assembly GCF_038630755.1). NCBI lineage: Bacteria > Bacillati > Bacillota > Bacilli > Caryophanales > Bacillaceae > Lysinibacillus > Lysinibacillus sp. FSL K6-1151. Next base: position 1,216,140 of record NZ_CP152040.1, on the reverse strand, counting down.
CATCCATTTTATTGCGAAAATAGGTAAGTTGTCTTTTTGCATAGCGGCGTGAATTTTGTTTTAAGCTATCAATAGCTTCTTCGAGGGTACATTTGCCATCCAAATAATCATACAATTCCTTATAGCCAATTGCTTGTATGGACTGCACATTTCGAATATTTTGCTGCCATAAACCTTTGACTTCTTCTAAAAGGCCATTGTCCATCATTAAATCAACACGACGGTTAATGCGGTCATAAAGCACTTCACGGGTCATATTTTGACCTAACCCCAAAATGACATGCTTATAAAGAGGTACTTCCCCTCGGTTTTGTGCTTCAGCTGCTTTGGATACACCGCTTAATTCCAGCATTTCTAATGCACGAATGACACGACGCGTATTGTTTGGATGAATCGTCTCCGCTGTTTGAGGGTCTAGTTGTTTTAATTTATCATGCATTGCCTCAGGGCCAAGCTTTGCTAATTCATCATAGTAGGCTTTTCGTGCTTCCTCATCAACTTTCTCATCAGTAAATTGGAAATCATAGAGGACCGCTTGTACATATAAGCCTGAGCCACCTACTATAATGGGTAATTTTTGTCGAGATTGGATTTCTGCAATTTTTGCTCGGACTAATTTTTGATAATCCGCTACTGAAAAAGATTCTGTCGGCTCTAAAAAACTGAGTAGATGGTGTGGTACGCCCTCCATCTCTTCTTCCTTAATTTTAGCAGTCCCAATATCGAGTCCTTTATAAATTTGCATGGAGTCGCCATTAATGACTTCACCGTTATATTTTTTCGCCAGTTCAATGCTTAAAGCTGTTTTACCAGAGGCAGTTGGTCCTACAATCGCTACGACCTCTGCCTGCTGTAATTTAGTTTCTATCATATTTTTCTAACCACCGTAATAATACTTGAAAGACCGCTTCTTGGTTGTCTTCATTTAAAATTTCATGCCGTTTGTCCTCAAATAAATAAACCGTTACATCTTTTACTCCTACTGTTGCCAATTGTTCAGCAACTGTGTAAACGCCCAGCCCCTGTTCGCCAACCGGGTCTTTACTTCCGCTTATCAAGAGAATGGGAAGATTTTTTCTCATTTTTGCTAATTCTTTTTTACGATTAAGTGTTGCAAAGCCCGTTGTTAAATCGACAAAAAATTGATTGGTTGGAATAAAGCCACAATATGGGTCATCTATATACTTCTGCACCTCTTGTTGGACAGAACATAGCCAGTCATAGGCCGTCTTTGGATTTGGAAACTGTTTATTAAAGCTACCAAAACTCAATTGATTTAGCAGCTTACTTTCAGTTTCTTTCCCTAGCCCCTTAGCTAATACCTTGGCTACGATATTTCCAACAGCATGCAGAGCTGTCACATTTCCCGTACCACAGAGAATAACATTGTCTACTTGTTCACCATACAGTTGAATATATCGTCTAGTAATGAATGACCCCATACTATGACCAAAAATAATGAATGGTACATTTGCATAAGGTGCATGTAATTGCGTGACCACTTCATGGGCATCTTCTACCACACGCTCAAAACCGTTCTTTTCAGCAAAAAAACCTAACGTGCCATTATAGGCCGCCGTTTCACCATGACCACGATGATCGTGCATCGTCACAGCATAGCCTGCCGCATTGAGTGTTTTAGCAAATGTTAAATAGCGACCACTGTGCTCTGCCATACCATGCAAAATGTGAATATGACCAATACATGGCGTTGTGGGCTCCAATGTTCGAGTAAAGACAAAATGTCCATCCGACATTTGAATATAACGCTCCATCCCTTACTCCCCTTTTTTCACAAAATTTGTTGCATCCTTAATGGCTTGCTCTAATTCAGCCATATACTTGTGTTTTTGTTCCTCCGTATAATTCAAGTGTTGTTGCATCACTTGAATTACTTGCTGCTTATAAAGCTTGACAGCCTCAATATCGAAGTAAAGCAAGCCTGTACGACGAATAAAGAAGTCGCTCGGTGTATAGACCATTTCCTCTTCCATGCCATACAGTAGCATAGCGTGTAAAGCTAGAGGCATTGTACTGCCATGTTCATGTAAAAATTTAACACGATTAAATAATCCATCTACATTTGTGCCATACTTTTGTACAAGCTGTTTGGCTTCATCATAATTTAAGCCGTATTGTACACCTTCTCGTGCTTTATAAGCCATATAGTCAGGGAAATTAATCGCGTTGATTCCTTTTGCACCAGACAGTGAGAGCTCACGTGTTAAACAAGCACTTGCATGCTTATAGCGACGAGCTTTTACAATTTTATCGACAATTGTTTCAGCCATTTGACGATAGCCTGTAAGCTTACCGCCAGCGATTGTCATTAAACCACTTGGCGCTGTCCATATTTCATCTTTCCTTGAAATTTCAGAAGGGTCCTTTCCTTTTTCATAAATGAGCGGGCGTACTCCTGCCCAGGATGATTCAATCGTTTCTCTTGTAATAGTAGCAGTTGGAAAGATTTTTTTAGCAGCCTCAATTAAATAATCTACATCTTGCTGTGTAGCAATAGGGTGTACAAGATTTCCCTCAAAGACTGTATCCGTTGTCCCTATATAGGTTTTGTCATCTCGCGGAATTGCAAAAGCCATACGCCCATCAGGAATATCAAAATAAACAGCTTGCTTCAGTGGAAAATCCTTTTGGTTGAGGACAATATGAACGCCTTTTGTCAGACGTAATTGCTTGTTATCTGTTACTTTATCCTTGTGTCGTACGTCATCTACCCAAGGGCCTGTAGCATTGACAATTTGTGCTGCATGTACATCGAGTATTGTTCCCGTAACATGATCCTTCACTTTAATGCCAACAAGCTTTTTCTTTTTGTAGATAAATTCCGTCATCTCTGCATAATTGAGACACAATGCTCCATATTCTGCAGCCTTTTTCAATACTTCAATCGTCAGACGTGCATCATCCGTACGATATTCAACATAATACCCTCCACCCACAAGTCCATCTTCATTAAGTAAAGGTTCTAATGCTAGGGTTTCTTGGACGTTTAACATTGTTCTACGTTCATGTTTTTTGACACCCGCCAAGCGGTCATAAACCTTTAATGCTATAGATGTTGTAAACGGACTAAGTGAGCCCTTCTTATATAAAGGTAATAGCATTTTTTCAGGCGTTGTGACATGAACCGCATTATCATAAACGATTTCACGTTCACGCCCCACTTCCGCTACGACACCCACATCAAATTGCTTTAAATAACGTAGGCCACCGTGAATCAGCTTGGTTGAACGGCTCGACGTACCAGCTGAAAAATCCTGCATGTCAATTAATGCGACAGAAAGGCCTCTTGATGCGGCATCTAATGCAATTCCTGCACCTGTAATACCACCACCAATGACTAATACGTCAAAGCTATAGTGCTCTAGATAATATAAAATTTTTGGACGATGCTCAAATGAAAACATACCTTTCTCCCCCAATAGCTATGATTTAAAAATTCGTGTGGCCTCTACAGCCTTTTGCCAGCCAGTATAAAGAGCTGTGGCTTGCTCGTCCTCCATTTGTGGTTGGTAGGTTTGGCCACTCATCCATAATGCAGATAAGGTCTCTTGGTTTGGCCAAAAGTTTGTGGCAAGACCTGCTAAATAGGCTGCACCTAGTGCTGTTGATTCATTAAGCTGTGCTAGCTCAACTTGTAGCTGTAAAACATCACTTTGGAACTGCATTAAAAACTGATTTTTAACAGCCCCACCATCGACACGGAGTACTTCAATCGGGGTACCCGCTGCTTCTTCCATTGCATCCAGTACATCCTTTGTTTGATAGGCTAATGATTCAAGTGTTGCCCGGATGAAATGCTCTTTTGATGTTCCTCGTGTTAAGCCAAAAATGGCACCACGAGCATCTGTATCCCAATAAGGAGTTCCTAGACCAACAAAGGCAGGGACAATGTAGACACCATCCGTGTTCTTCACCTTTTTAGCATAGGTTTCGGAATCCTCAGCAGTACGAATCATACGTAGCCCATCTCGTAGCCATTGGATTGCTGACCCTGCTACAAAAACACTACCTTCTAATGCATAGGTCACTTTTCCATCTATCCCCCAAGCAATAGTCGTCAGTAAACCATTTTCAGAGGTCACTGCTTGCTGGCCTGTATTTAATAGCATAAAACAGCCAGTACCGTAAGTGTTTTTAGCCATTCCTTTTGTAAAGCAAGTTTGACCAAAAAGAGCGGCTTGTTGATCACCTGCAATCCCTGCAATCGGAATTTTTTCACCAAAGAAAATACTTGGTGCTGTTTCCGTGTATATTTCAGATGAATTTTTCACTTCAGGTAACATTGACATTGGAATAGCTAAAAGCTGACAAAGCTCATCATCCCATTGCAATTCATGAATATTGTAAAGCAATGTTCGAGCTGCATTTGAATAGTCGGTTACATGAGCCTTTCCTTTTGATAATCGCCAAACAATCCAAGAATCAATCGTCCCAAATAGCAAATTTCCATTGTTTGCCATTGCGCGTGCGCCATCCACATTGTCTAAAATCCATTTAATTTTTGTTGCAGAAAAATAAGCATCTAGGCGTAGCCCTGTTTTTTGCTGAAAAAGCTCTTCATGGCCTTGATCTTTTAAGGTATTCACAATGTCCTGTGTTTGGCGCGATTGCCAGACAATCGCATTGTAAATGGGCTGACCTGTCTTTTTATCCCATACAACTGTCGTTTCGCGTTGATTGGTAATGCCAATGGCATGTACGTCACTTGCTTCGTGCCCACTTTCGGTTAAGACCGCCGCAATAACGGCTAGAATAGAACCCCAAATTTCATTTGCATTATGCTCTACCCAGCCAGCCTTCGGAAAAATTTGCTGAAATTCTTTTTGTGCGACATGAACAATTTCACCTTTTTTATTAAATAAAATAGCCCTTGAACTTGTCGTTCCTTGATCAATCGCTAAAATAAATTCGCCCATCCCAACTTCCCCCTTGTCACTACATAACCCGTTTGAACATTTTTTCCACTTCATACGATGTAAAATGAATAAGCACTGGACGTCCATGAGGGCATGTAAATGGATTATCTGCATTACGTAAATCTCGTAGTAATGTTTCCATTTGTTCTTTTGTTAAATAATGATTGGCTTTGATCGATTTTTTACAGCTCATCATAATCGCCGCTGCTTCACGTAATTTTTTGACATCGGCCTTTTTCGTTGTTAGCACCTGTTCAATTAAATCCTCAATGATTTCCTGCTCTTCCCCTTGTGGGAACCAACTTGGGTGCTCACGTACAACAAAAGATGACTGACCAAATTCCTCTAAAAATACACCTACAGCTTCTAGCTCATGCTTGTATTCTCGTAAAATAAGTGCTTCATCGGCCGCATAGTGGAAAGTTAGTGGAAGCAATAATGCTTGACGTTCATGCGGATTGACTTGACCGACCTTTTCACGGAAAAATTCATATTTAATGCGTTCTTGTGCAGCATGTTGATCAATTAAATAAAAACCATCTTCCATTTGTGCAACAATGTATGTGCCATGGATTTGCCCAACTACTTCTAGTTCAGGAAATGGCTCTTTCGTAGACTCATTCTCAATTACTTTTTGTTGTTCTACACTGCTTACTTGTTCAACTGTCTCAGTCTCCAATCGCAGATCGGGCTGCCAGCTATCCTCTATCATAGTAGGTACAGGCTCTGGCACGACCAACTGTTCACGATTGCTCTCTTGAATGGTTTGGACATCATATAGTTTCTCAACAATTGCATGCATCTTCTCTACATCTATTTTGGGAGCAGGCTTCCAAATATTAAGTTGCTCATTAGTAGGTTTGACACTTTTTTCTTTCTTCTCCATCTGAGGTACGCGAATAACGCTGCGTATTTTTTCACGGATGGTTTCCTCGATTAATTTCAAAAGCTCTGGCTCTTTACTTAAACGAATTTGATGTTTCGCAGGATGCACATTGACATCTGTTAAATAAGGATCTCCCTCTATATAAAGGACAACTATCGGATAGCGTTCGATGGGTAAATACGTATGGTAGGCATCCACAACCATTTTTTGCACTAAATAATGCTTGACCCAGCGACCATTAACAAACAGAGACATATAATTTTTGGAAGCACGTGTCACCTCAGGCAAGGACACAAAGCCAGAAATTCGATAATCATATGATTCGCCTTGGAACGGCACCATCTTCTTGGCATTATGTACACCGTAAATAGCGGCCAGTACTTGTTGCACATCTCCTCGCCCATTGGTTTGCAATAATTGTTGACCATTATGCAGTAATCTGAATGCAATTTGTGGATTGCTAAGTGCTAGGCGATTCATTAGGTCTATCGTATGCCCAAGTTCAGTTTGAATAGTTTTCATATATTTTAAGCGTGCGGGCGTGTTAAAAAATAGCTGAGATACCGTTAAATCCGTACCTTTACGCAAAGGGCCAGGCTTATGTGTTAGGATATGTCCACCTTCAAGCTCTAAATGCGTTCCAGATTCACCATTTGATGTTATCAGCGTCATTTTAGAAACAGAAGCAATGGATGCCAATGCTTCCCCACGGAAACCAAGTGTACGAATGCGGAATAAATCATGTTCCTGATGAATTTTACTAGTAGCATGGCGAGAGAATGACATCAATGCATCCTCTTCATCCATACCATTACCATTATCTATTACTTGAATGGAAGTGAGACCCGCTTCTAGTAAAAAAACATCAATGGACGTACTCCCCGCATCAATGGCATTTTCCACTAGCTCTTTGACAACAGAAGCTGGTCTTTCTACTACCTCTCCTGCTGCGATTTTATTGGATAGCCACTCGTCCATAATTTGTATGTTTCCCACTAACGTATCACTCCTTTATCTATTTTTTTACGTTGATTAGCTCTTGCTGTAGCGCATATAAAATATTCATTGCCTGCATAGGTGAAGTGCCTAAAATATTGACTTTTTCTAATTTTTTTAGCACCTCTGCCTCGGCTGGTGAAATCGGCTCTTCCTCTGCAAACAAAGACATTTGCACGGGTTGTTCAGCCATTACTTGTGTTTCAGCAACTACTTCTTTCCCAGCCTCAAAATTCTCCAGTAAAACACGCGCTCTCGCTAAAATTTCTTCTGGCAATTGTGCGAGCTGTGCTACATGAATACCATAGGATTTATCAGCGGCTCCTTTTTTCACCTTATGCAAGAACACAACCGTTCCATTTTTTTCCGTAGCCGATACATGGACATTTTGTAAGCGAGGTAAATCCTTTTCCAGTGCCGTTAATTCATGATAATGCGTAGAAAACAACGTATTTGCACCGATTTTATCATGAATATATTCCATCATCGATTGTGCCAAACTCATGCCGTCATAAGTCGATGTGCCACGTCCGATTTCATCAAATAGCATCAAGCTATTTTTTGTTGCATGCATAATAGCATGTTGTGATTCAAGCATTTCTACCATAAATGTGGATTGTCCTGCTGCTAAATCATCAGCCGCTCCAATGCGCGTAAAAATTTGATCGGTAATAGGCAGTCTCGCCTTTTCAGCAGGTACATAACAGCCCATTTGCGCCATAACAACAATTAAGGCTACTTGGCGCATATAAGTACTTTTACCAGACATATTCGGCCCTGTAATAAGCATCATATTATGCTGCTCTTCTAGCACACAATCATTTGGTACATACATTTGCTTATTTAACATTTTTTCAACAACTGGATGTCGTCCCTCTATAATTTCGAGCGCACGTCCACCATGAAATTCTGGTTTTGTAAAACGATATTTTTCTGAAACACTTGCAAAGCTTAGTAAAACATCTAGCTCACTAATACTTGCTGCAAGTGCTTGTACACGTGGGATATATGCCTTTAATGCCTCTCGAATTTCCACAAACAGATTGTACTCTAATGTTAAGCTTTCTTCCTCTGCATTTAAAATTAATGCTTCTTTTTCTTTTAGTTCGTGTGTAATATAGCGCTCTGCATTCGCCAACGTTTGTTTGCGCTCATAGCGTGTTAAGTCCGCTAAATGAATATTCGATTTTGTAATTTCAATATAGTAGCCAAAAATTCGATTATAGCCTATTTTTAAATTTTTAATGCCTGTTTTCATTCGCTCTTCTTGTTCAAGTTGGGCAATCCAATCTTTACCGTTGCGAGCAGCATAGCGTAGTTCGTCTAAGCGCTCATTGTAGCCATCACGGATGACATCCCCTTCTTTAATGGTAATAGGTGGATTATCAGTGATCGCCATTGCTAATAAAGCCTCGACATCTGTGCATGTATCAAGTGCTGCACCTAGTTGCTGTAACGTCTCTTTATTTGCCCCCATCAGCTGCTGCTGAATAGCTGGCACTTGGCGCAATGAATCACGTAATTGGGCTAAATCACGTCCGCCTACATTGCCAAACGCAACACGACCAGCCAAACGCTCTAAATCATATACTTGTTTTAAGGAAGCTTGTAGCTCAGTGCGCACAAAATATTCTTCCAATAAATCCGTGACAATCGCCAGCCTGTCCTCAATCGCTGTACGAGTAGCCAGCGGCTGATGTAGCCATTGTTTTAATTTTCGCCCACCCATTGCTGTCACGGTATCATCTAATAGCCATAAAAGTGTTCCTTTTTGGTCTCCACCACGAATCGATTGAATCAACTCTAAATTTCGTTTGGAGCTAGAATCAATGCGTAAATAATTTTTAATTTCATTAAACGTGAAAGCTTGAATATGCGATAAAGAGCGCATTTGTGTTTGATCGATATACGCTAACAAACGAAGACAGGCAACTTGTAATGGCTGAGGTACGGCTTCTAAATAGCTTGCTGCTTTGTCCATAGGCATTTCATCCACTTCAACTGATAGCACAATCCCAGCATGAACGGCGTGCTCTGCTAATAGTAGCTGTAAACTATCCGTTACAATAAGCTCTCGAATACCATAAGCCTGCATTTGCATTAAGAGGGCTTTTCCATCGCCTTCAATAGAAGAAGCCACTGCTTCACCTGTCGATAAATCTAAATAGGCATAGCCAAATGTCGTGTCATCTAATTGCTCTGCTGCCCCAATAAAGTGGTTGGTTTTACCGTCAAGCGCCTTACCTTCCATAATGGTTCCGGGTGTGATAAGCTGAACCACTTCACGTTTGACCACACCTTTTGCTTGCTTTGGATCTTCTGTTTGTTCACAAATCGCCACTTTATAGCCCTTTTGCACAAGTGTTTCAATATAATTTTTAGCCGAATGATGCGGCACACCGCACATTGGTATTCGCTCTTTTGCGCCTGCATCTCGGCTCGTTAATGTAATCTCTAAAATTTGTGAGGCATTGATGGCATCCTCAAAAAACATTTCATAAAAGTCACCTAATCTAAAAAATAAAAAGGCATCTTTGTAGTCTTCCTTTACCTGTAGATACTGTTGCATCATTGGTGTATATGTTGTCATATAATTATTTACCTCGCTCTTACCATATAGATATTTTTATTATAACAAAAGATACATGCGAAACGCTTCCTTCACCTTTTTTAAGATGCTAGCATTTCGCATGTATCAAAAAATGATGTTTTTTAGACTTATCTTGGTCGTTCATCAGGAAACGATGAGGACTCTAACACATACCTGCTTTCTCCATCAGAGCTGGAAGATGAGCTGGAGCTTGATGAGGAGGATGAAGAACTTTCATCATTAAAGCTCCAATCTTCTTCATAGTCTAATGGATGGACACTAATACAAATTGTTGTTTCACCCATTACTTCGACAACTACTTCACGTTCTACAACAATTTCAAACTTCGTACCACATGGAGAGATAATCGCTTCAATACAATTTGGTTCTTGTATCACACGTACACGAACATCATCACCAACGCTAATTTCACCTTCACGATAATGAAGCTTCACTTTGTCTTTATAGTGAACCGTTTCGGAAAACACAGCTGTTTTCGAATGGTTACTATAGGCATACCACACATTGACATCAAATTTCCCAGTTACTTCTACAAATTTCCCGACTCTTTTCGCAGAGCAAGTATGATTGATTACCCAGCATCCTAAAATACTTGTCGGTTTATTTGTTGGTGATAATGTTACACGTTCTTCCGTTCTCTTCTTCCCTTTGGCAACTACTGCTTTCGTCACGATTTGTCGTAAACGTTTCAGCGCAATTCCTCCTTCGACTCTTTTCACTCCATCATATGCAGGTAGCGCCCATTGGGTGAACATATATTTTTAGAGAATGAAAAGTATCGTCCAAATCTTTTTCCGTGAGAGGTCTGCTATAGCATGGGAATGCTTCAATAGAAGAAGACATGAAAAAAGCTCGAATGCTGTCATTCGAGCTTTGATTTCGAGGATTTATTAAGAGCAGCTACCTGGCTGAGTATTTTCTACGTATGAACCCGTTTCACCACGAAGAACATCGCCACCAGTTGAGCGAACAATTTCATTTGTAACATTATTTGCGATGGTATTCGATACCAGTTGCAATAAATCATTGACATCGCCTTGTGATTCTTTAAATTGTTGCACAACTGGAATAGCATTAATTTCTTCTTCGATTTTAGCAATTTTATCTTCAATCATTTTTAATGCTTTTTCTTTCCCTAAGTGTTGGAAATTAACCGCCTGTTTTTGTAAGCTTTTTAAGCTTGCAATACGTTCACGTACTTGTTGATTTTCATTAATCTGTGCTTCTGCCTTTTTGAAAAATTCAACCTCTGGTGTATTTGCAATCATATGTGCAATTTCATGTGATTTTTTAATTAAATCTTCTTTTGTATATAACACTTGTGTCATTTACGCTTCCACCTTTTCATTTTTTACGACTTCCACAAATTCACCCGTAAGTGAATAAGATGTAGTCTCTATTATTTTTACTTTTACTAATTGACCAATTACTTCTGCTGGTGCTTTAAAGTTAACTAAACGATTTTTCCGCGTATAGCCCGCTAGCACATCGTCTCGTCGTTTACTTGTACCTTCAACTAATACTTCGACAACCTCACCATTTAACCGTTCTAATGCTTTGCGTGAGTATTCACCCACCACTTCATTTAAACGTTGAAGACGCTCTTTTTTCACCTCTTCAGGTACATTGTCGACCATTTTGGCAGCTGGTGTTCCTTCACGAGGAGAATAAATATACGTAAATGCAGCCTCAAAGCCAACTTCACGATATAAGGACAATGTTTCCTCAAATTGCTCCTCTGTTTCATTCGGATAGCCAACGATAATATCTGTTGTTAATGTTACTTCAGGTATTGCGGCTTTAATTCTGTCTACTAAACCAAGGAAATGCTCTCGTGTGTATTTACGCGCCATAATTTTTAGGACGTCATTCGAGCCAGATTGAACTGGTAAATGGATATGCTCCACTAAGTTGCCACGCTTTGCAAGGATTTCGATTAAATGATCATCAAAATCACGCGGATGACTCGTAGTAAAACGGATACGTGGAATATCGATCTTTCTTAATTCATCCATTAAATCGCCAAGACGATAGTCGATATCCTCAAAATCCTTCCCGTAAGCGTTGACATTTTGTCCCAGCAGCATAATTTCTTTATAGCCCGCAGCCGCTAACTCACGAACTTCGGCAATGATTTCCTCTGGACGACGACTGCGCTCTTTACCACGAGTATATGGAACGATACAATACGTACAGAATTTATCGCAACCATACATAATATTAACCCAAGCCTTAATGGAGCCAAGTCGTTTTTTCGGCAGATTTTCAATGACATCGCCTTCTTTAGACCAAACCTCAATCACCATTTCCTTCGACATATAGGCTTCTTTTAAAATGTTTGGTAAACGGTGAATATTGTGCGTACCAAATACCATATCGACGTGTGGATAGCTTCTTAAAATTTTATTAACAACAGATTCCTCTTGCGACATACAGCCACAAACCCCGATAAGCATCTCAGGGTTTTTTCGTTTATATTTCAGCAGGAAACCCAGTTCTCCAAATACTTTGTTTTCTGCATTTTCACGAATAGCACATGTATTCAGCAAGACAACGTCAGCCTCTTCAATCATCTCTGTTGGTGTGTAACCAAGCTGCATAAAAATCCCGGCCATCACTTCTGTGTCATGCTCATTCATTTGGCAGCCATAAGTACGAATATAGAAGGTGCGATCTTTGCCCATTCCTGCGAACTCTTCTGCAATGCTAAAATCCTTATGATACTTGACATCTTCTTTGCCACGTTTTTTAGCATCTTTTAAGGAAGGTGCTGTAAAGACCTTCTCAAAATATTTACTATAATCCTTTTCAGGCTTGTCTTCTTTTTTTGGTTGATTGACCTGTTGATTAGCTAAGCGTTGTTCCTCATTCATCGCAATCAGGTAACTCCTTTCAAACGAAATCCATGCACTTGAATTCCCATTTTATTATTATACTGAATAGTTGATACTTCCTACAAGGTTTGCGCCTCAAATGTCGTGGTTTCGACTTAATTACATGATGATAGGAGTAATTATCCATCAGCTTTAGCGTTCTATCCTTCAGTTTTGAAGCGCTATCCTTTCGTTTACATATGCTAACCATCGCTTTCATTAAAATACTTGCTGTACTTTACATGTAAGTACTGATTATACAATTTCAGCTTCATCCAACGTTTAATATTCATATCTTCTTTATACAGTAATGCATCTGTGTATTGTCCTTCTTTCACTAATCGCTTTGCTTCTAATTTTAATTTTTCATTGTTCATGTGTTTAAATAAAGTTTTTAGCGGAAGTAGTGACCATAGATGCTTAGTTTGGACATACGTTCGTTCATGATAAACGCCAAGCAAATAATCATCCACCATATACTGCATTAAATTATGACCGCTCGCCGTCACATAGTAGCTGGAAGCCCCTGCTCGCAAATTCATTTCAAATAGCTTATAGATCCCGTCTCGAGCATCATATTTCATATCAAAATTAGCAAAACCTGTATAGCCAATGTCCTCTAAAAAGTATCGAATGGAATCCATTAGCTGTTCATCGTAGTCTGTCATAACAGCTAAAGAAATACCTTTATTTTGCGGAGAAGGATCTTCAAGCAGTTTATTGCTGACACACATCAATTTGACTTTATGATCTCTTCCTACAAATACATCTAGTACACGAATAGAAGAATCATCACCTGGAATAAATTCTTGAACAATCAAGGAATCTTCATAGCTAGAACGATAAATACTGCGAATAATGTATTGCATCTCACTGGCATTATTTGCAAGAAATATTTTTTTCTTTTCGGGAAATGAACAGTGCGTATATGTCACTGCATTGGAAGGTTTAATGATAATGGGATACTGGAAAGGGAGTTCGCTGACTGCGTGATGCTCATTAGTTATGATCATGGTTTTGGGGTAGTTTAACTTATACTGATCACAAAGCTGATAAAATTTTTCCTTCGTTTGCACCTTCTTTAGTAAAGCTTGATCTATATAAGGTAAAATAAAATATTTTTCAAGCCGTTCTTTATTTTCAATGATAAGCTCTGCATAATAGCAGTCACAAACGATTAAAATCAATTTATTCTGTTGGCACTGCATGGCAACCTCGATTAAAGCTTGTACAAAATGGGCAGGGTCATCTAGACGCTCTACATAGTGAAAGTCCAGAATGCTACTATTTTGCGTAGCAATTCCCTGTGAGCCTCCCAAAAAGAGTGAACGCATTGTTGCCCCTTTTACAGTGGGCTCAATAACAAGACTCTTGATACGATACGCTTCATAAAAAGAGCGGGCAACCCCGTAGGCATACTGACCCGATTGTATAATAATAGGTAAAAAGGGTTGTTCTTTTATACATGTCAATTTGACTCGCCTCACATTATAAAAATGAATTTAATCATTTGTATGCCAGCTACATTATACTTATGTAACAGAATGAAAAGGCACTATTATGTAACTTTAGTGCCTTTTCATAGTGTTGAAAAACAAAACTATCCATAGAATTTTTGTGAAAGGTGAAAATGGATTTCCGTTGCAGATTACTTACTTTCCTGTCGGCTCGCCTGTCTCGCTATCCCACGGGAGTCAAGTAGCCTTCCACTCCATAAAAATGTTAACTTTTTTTTGCAAAGGTTCAAGTGGAGGGATGTTGTCACACATCACTTCTCCACATTGAAAATAAGAGGCTATCTCCTCTCTTATAATATAAATAATGGGCTATTTTGTTCAGGAAAAGACACTTTTGCAGAATGGTTGATTGGAGCGGAGCCAACGTCACTCCTAGGGGATTAGCGTCACAGTTGAGACATTGGAGCGAACGGAGTGAGTGAAGCAGCTCGTCGGACGCCCCCTGGAAAGGACGCTGGCAGAACGGAAATCAACCCCTCGCCTTTCAAAATGGCTGTTTCTGCTGTTGACATCACCTTTTTTCCATCACGTTAATGCTATCATTTTTTTGACTCGCTGCTCAAAAGCAACAATAGCTTGAACACCGTGATTTTTTAGTAGCTCGGTATTAGCACTTGTATATTTACCTAGATCATCAGGGAAATGCGCATCAGAGGATATAGTAAAAGCCACTCCATGGTCAAGTAAGGTTTGTAAAAAACGAGGGCCTGGGCACATTTCCTTTACAGGGTAACGATAATACAGCCCAGCATTGATTTCAGTGGCAGTTTGAGTTGTCGTTAGGGCCTGGGCAATCCGTTTATACCAGGCATCAAGAAAAGCATGATTCTCCACCTGATAATTAAATACTTTAAAATTATCTAAATGTGCAACAAAATCAAACATATTGGAATGAATCATTTGCTCGACAACCTTAAAAAATTGCTCATAACTTTGTTGTAAAGCAGACTGATCCATTTGCTCAAAAAGATGTTGTGTTTGAGGATTATCAAAGCCCCAGCCGTCAACAAAATGGACAGAACCAATCACATAATCCCAAGGATAACCAGCTAATAAAGCAGCTAATTGCTCTTCCCCGCCAATAAAATAATCTGCCTCTATACCCAGTCTCAAAGTAATGCCATGTTGATGCCATTTTTCCTTCGCCTGCTGAATGGTCGACACAAAGGCATCTATATTCTCTGTCATCACGCGATCTAGCCAATAGCGCTGTACTTGACCAATCTCACTATCATCCAACCTCATAAAGCGTTCAAAATAGGCACGCGTTTCTTGAAAACGATATAAATGATCAACAATGCCTACCTCACGCAAGCCAAGCTGCTTGGCCTGTTCGAGATATAAATCCAACCATTCCTCACTATAACACCCCTTTTGTACTCGCTGTACTAACCGCTGTACTTGACAGGACATTTGTTGCTTGGAGCCTTTTTTCGCCTTATCCTCATGCTGGAAAAACTCCAGTGCCTGTGATGTACGCTCTAGCCAGCGAAATGAATAAGGTCCCTCTTCTAAATGTACATGATAATCAATTGTCATCAGCTTTTCCCTCCATTACATACCGTCCATTTTTCCTCATAGGCTTGCCATTCTAATGGACAAGTACTTTCACAAAGAATTTCTGTACATTCATCAAGATGACAAATTTGAAAAAATGATTTGCCATTTATTTTGGTTGCATCGGCTAATAAATAACTCACTTTACTATGCTTGAGCATCTTCTTAGAAATAAGGGATTCATCCAAATCGTAATCATAAACAATGCCCTCACTAATGCCACCGCACGATAAAAATGTCTTATCAAAATTCATATTATCAAGCATCTCTAAAGTCATAGCACCTGCAACTGAAGATTGTTTTGGATTTGCAGTGCCTCCTAGTAATATGACCTTGCCTGTCATACGTCGTTCTTCTATGGCTAAATTAAATTGTATTGCTGCTGCAATCGAGTTCGTTACAACCGTTATATCATCAACCGCTAGTAAAAAATCGGCCATATGGACCGTTGTCGTACCTGTATCAATTGCAATGGTATCACCATCACAAATACGTTTTGCTGCCATACGAGCAATTTGGCGCTTTGCCTCTTTTTGCATTTGCAGCTTGCGTAAAAATACGGGCTCGTTGCGCACGTTCGTATATTTAATAGCCCCACCATGGACTCTTGATAATAAATGCTGCTGCTCTAATTCATCAAAATCTCGGCGAATTGTTTCTGGTGCTACCTGAAGGGCATCGGCAATATTGGCAACAATGATTTTCCCGTCTCTCTCTAATTGCTTTAATATAAAATCAAATCTTTCAAGTTTGGCGTACGTCATGATAGTGCAATCACATCTTCTTTTGCGACATAACAGTTATAGGATTTGCCCATTTCAATCGAATAGCCTTGTTGATGTAGTTGTTCCATTGTAAACACCGTTTCACCATCAAATGTAGTACGAATAATATTGCCACTCATTAATGATTGTTTAGCGATTCCTACTAGACACATATCTCCTTCTCGTTGATTGAGATGCAGTGCTTCTGGTCGAATGGCAAATTTAGAGGCTTGCTCGACTAAAGATTCTCCAAGCATGTTTTCTAAAGTCTCGCGTGTAAAGACATTATAATGCCCAATAAAGTTTGCAATAAATTCATTATTCGGTCTTGTATAAATCTCTGTTGGTGTACCGTTTTGAGCAATGCTCCCATTATTCATGACAAATATTCTGTCTGAAACGGCCATAGCCTCTTCCTGATCGTGCGTTACCAAAATCATTGTCATATTGAGCTTACGTTGAATAGCTCGTAAATCTGCTTGTAGCTTCTTGCGAATTTGAGCATCGAGTGCACTAAGGGGTTCATCTAATAGCAGCACTTTAGGACGGACGATTAACGCACGTGCCAGAGCAACACGCTGCTGTTGCCCCCCCGATAATTCGTTCGGGTAAGCATTGGCTTTCTCACTTAGATGAACGAGGGCTAGCATTTCTTGAACACGCTGCTCGATGTCTGCCGCATTGACTTTTTGCATGCGCAAACCAAAGGCAACATTTTCTTGCACAGTCATATTAGGAAAGAGTGCATAGGATTGAAAGACCATGCCCACTTGACGATCCTTTGGCTGTACGCCACTCATATCTTTTCCTTCAATTGTAATTTTACCAGACGATGCATCTGTTAAGCCTGCCACAATGCGCAAAATGGTGCTCTTGCCACAGCCGCTAGGACCTAACAATGTTATAAATTCACCCTTTTGGATATTCATCTGAATATTGCTTAAAACCGTTGCTTGTCCATATTTTTTATGAAGCCCTTCAATAATAAGATAACTCATAGATTTGTAGCACCTTTCGATCGTTTTGTTACAATGGCAATGACAAATGTTAATAGACCCATTAGCACGATATAGATAAAAACAACTGCACTTGCAATATGTCCACTTGTGCTAAGCTTTTTCATTAAGTAAATTTGAACTGTTTCAAAGCGAGAACCAACCACAAGGTTAATCAAAACAAATTCACCAAATAAGACGGAGAATGATAACAAAGCACCTGCAAATAAGCCTGGATAAACGGTAGGTAGTAGAATTTTTGTGAAAGCCTGCCTTTTTGATGCACCAAGCAATTGGGCCGCATCAAGTAGCTGCCTTGCATCTATATTTCTTAAACTATTTCTTGTTCCTTGATAGATATAAGGAAGAATCCCCACCACATAGGCTCCTAGAACAACGAATATCATTGGTATACCTATTTGGCTATACACTCGAATGAGCCCTACAGCTAAAATGATTCCAGGGAAAGAATAGACCATGACCACTGCTATCTGTATCCATTTTTCGTATGTAGGAAAATACAAAACAATAACGAAAATGGCTGGCACAATGACAAGGAGTGCAATACTAACCGCACCACTTGCTAATAACACAGAACGGCCAAATGCCTGGATAAAATCGGTATCCTGAAACAATGTGGCAAGCCATTTTAATGTAAGTCCTTCTGGTAATATTGTTTTATTCCATTTCGATGCAAATGCATAAAGCGTCGTTGCCAATACTGGCAATAGTAAATACCCCACTAACAGGAGGAAAAAGAAATCAGCCAAGCCTCGCTTTTT
Source organism: Lysinibacillus sp. FSL K6-1151 (assembly GCF_038630755.1). Taxonomy (NCBI): domain Bacteria; kingdom Bacillati; phylum Bacillota; class Bacilli; order Caryophanales; family Bacillaceae; genus Lysinibacillus; species Lysinibacillus sp. FSL K6-1151. The sequence goes on along the minus strand of NZ_CP152040.1, from coordinate 1,198,222 downwards.
CATTTTACTTTCCTCCTTGTTTTAGAGATACTCCACTCACTAATTAGCATGGCTGTCACCATTGTCACTGCTAATATAACAGCAATGGCACTAGCTAGCTCTGGCTGAGCAAAAATATCACCTTTTATTAAGGAACCTATACGAATGGCCACTAAATTATAATTACTGCTTGTTAGAGCATAGGCAGAGGCATACGCTCCCATTGCATTAGCGAATAACACACTAAACGTTCCTACAATCCCAGGTAACATAACTGGTAAACCAATCTTCAGCCAAAATTGCCAACTAGACGCTCCTAATAAAGCTGCTGCCTCCTTCCACTGTTGCTGAATCCCATCATAAATGGGATATAACAACATAAGCGATAATGGCAGCTGGAAGTAAATATAAATAAGTAATAAACCGCCCCAGCTATAAAGAGAAAAGGATGTCAAAGCATCAATGTCCCATTTTTCAAATAACAATGTAAATAGACCACTATTACCAAGTAAAACGATAAAAGCAAATGCTAACGGAATACCTGAAAAATTGGATGTTAAGTTCGTTAGTATTAAAATTTTCTCCCGTACTGGCTCAGTCAACTTCATCATGGCATAAACAGCGAACAATGTGACTACTAATGCAATAACAGCCGATACAACAGACAATGTAATACTATTTTTAAAGCCTTGCAATATATAGTCGTTCGTAAAAATGGACTCGTATTGCGTTAATGTAAAGCCCTCACTATTTTGAAAGCTCGTAATAAGCATATACAGTAAAGGCACTAGGAAAAATAATAAGAGTAGTACAAGAAAAGGCGAAAGCCAGGCAATGGACTGCCGCTTCGATATCAACACAACCACTTCTTTCTATAATTACTTGCGGCTCAAGAAGGATAGTAGTCGCTCCAACCTAAAAGGAGCGACTATTCTTAGCTATACCTCTTTTGCTGTATACACACCTTCTAGCAAAAGGGGCACCATATCATCCGCAGGCTCCATATTTAATAAATGACAACACAGTGGTGCAATTTGTAATTGCGAAATAATCCCTTCTTTTATACCAGCCTTGACGGAATCCGAAATGACAAACAGTGGGACATGACGATCCTCATGCGTTGTTCCACCATGATTACCATCACTTGTCATACCATGGTCAGCCGTCACAATTACCTCATAGCCCTGTGCCATACACTTTGGAATAAATAATGAGAGCAGAGCATCCATCGCTAACACACGATTGCGGTATTGTGCAGAATCCGCCGTAAATTTGTGACCATCATCATCAACATTCATAGGATGAATATAAAGGAAATCAGGCTGCTTTTGATCCATTAACCAAGCTGCATCAGCAAATACATGACTATCTGGATAATGATCCTCAAAATAGAACAAGCCATTGTCAATCGGTAATTGCGTATCAAGCTGTAGCCTGTCCTCCATATAGTTAAATGGTGCTCTATTATAAAGCTCACTCACCCAATAATAGGCGGAGGCTGCCGTGGATAAACCATGCTCCTTCGCGACATGAAAGACACTTTTCTGCGTCGATAAGCGTACCGTCATATTGCTAGTAACGCCATGAACAATGGGGGGTGTCCCCGTTAAAATCGTCTCATATAATGGCCTTGATAATGATGGCACCTCTGCGCAAATCTTATAGCGAGCAGCCACCTGACGCTCCACTAAATGGTGCAAGAATCCCATATGTGTACAGGCTGTATCAAAGCGCAATGCATCGATGACAATAAGAACCACTTTGTTATTTTGCATGGATTAACACCTGCTCTTGATAGAGTTGAGGGATTTGCTTTGTTGTTTCTTCCCATTTCTTTTGATCTTTTACTGGCTGTGCATTCGTATACATATCTGCTGGTAATAATAAATCCTTTACATCTTGTGGAAGTTCTACGTTGTCTCGAATCGGACGCGCATAGCCTTTTGCTAAATTTTCTTGACCAGCGTCAGATAGAATGTATTCACGTGCTAGCATGGCAGCATGAGGGTTTTTGGCATATTTATTAATAATTGTTGCATAACCAGAAGTAACAGATCCTTCCTTTGGTATCACTACATCGAAGCGCTCCTCATCGATTTGGTGACGATAGCCTAATGCATTAAAATCCCATAAAATCGCTACATCGATTTCACCTTTTTCTAAGTTCGCTACTGATGGATCCCCCTGTAAACGACCTTGTTTCGCTAATTCAGCAAAGAAATCAACGCCTGGCTGGATGTTTGATTCATCTCCACCAAAGGCCATAGCTGCTGCTAAAATAGCAAACTGCGCTTGGTTAGCTGTTAATGCATCTCCAATACTGACTGTATAATCCCCATTTTTCAGATCCTCCCATGAGGTCGGGGCATTCTTTACATTATTTGTATCTGTTAAAAATGAAATTGTTCCAGTATAGCCAACAATCCAGTTCCCTTCATCGTCTTTTGCCCAATCCGGTATTTCATCCCAGTAGGAAGTTTTATATGGTAATGTTAAGCCCTTGTCCTTGGCGATTGGTCCAAAAGCAATTCCAACATCCCCAATATCGGCTGTCGCATCATCTTTCTCTGCTTCAAACTTCGCTAATTCCTCAGCACTCGACATATCCGTATCCTTGTGTTTGATGCTATATTCGGTTCCTAGCTCTTCCCAAGTTTCCACCCAGTTCGCCCATGTATCTGGCATACCAACAGAGTTAACAATGCCCTCTTCCTTTGCTTTTTCTGTAATTTCTTCAAGCGATAAATCCTTGTTTACCTCATTTGCACTAGATGAACTGTCAGAACAAGCTGCCAACATGGAAATGGCTAATGCACCGATTAGACCTTTTTTCCACAATTTTTGAATTGCCATGTGTTGGACCCTCCATTTGTTTTGGTTTATTTTTATTTGCTTACAACCCTAATGGTATAAAACAAACATTAAGCAAGTATGGAGGTCTTAAAAATATTTAGTAAAAATTATTGAGAAATTATAAATATCTATGAAAATACTTAATAAGTGAAGGAACATTGTAAAGCTGAATGGAGGAGATGAAGAAGAAATCTAGTTTTGTATGTGTACGTTGGCTTTACCAGACGTACACATACCTAGATTATTTGGAGAGACCTAAAAAATCTGCATATGTATGCGGCTCATTTTCCTTTAGAATTGTTAAAAATGTAAACGCCAGTTGCACAACTGACCACCATCTCATATTGTAGGACATCTCAAAACGAGAAGGTTCTAACGTAAAGACATCTTGAAAAATCGTGAGCGGCTCGATTTGCTCATCTTTTAAAATAGATAGAAAGCCCAGAAACAACGTATGATCCTTCACTTCAATCAGTTTGTCATCTACAAGAGCATCAATATTTTCAGGTTGCTGAAAATTACACTGTGTAGCTACATAACGCTCTAAATCCTGAGCACGCTTTCGATCTTCACGTTCCTTTTTCTTTGCAATAAAATCAATGACGTTATTCACGTGCATCGCCTCTTTTTTTCTTTTATTGTAGCATTTTTTAAAAGAACATTGCCCGCACCGCCCCCTACAATTTTTACATGAAACCTTTAATTGTGCTTTTACTCACGATTGTACATTGAATACTCGTGATTGCAGTGTCTTTACTCACGGTAGCAGTACTTTTACTCGCGATTGATCGCTAAATAATCGCTAACAATAAAAAAGACATCTTATAATTAAGACGTCGCAATGGTGATTATCACTTTTCCTCCTCCCGTTATTGAATCATTAGCCAACGTTAGTGTTCCACCATGTTTTTGAATGATGGACTCGGCAATATAAAGCCCCATGCCATGATGATTTGCTGCATTTCTACTTGGATCTCCCTGATAAAATTGCTTTGTGGCTCTCTTTAAATCTTGCGATGAAAAACCAGCCCCACTATCCATCACAGTAAAATGAATAATATCGGCCTCTCCCTGAACAGATAAAGTGACTTTGCTATTATGTGGCGTGTGCTCTATAGCATTAACAATCAAATTTAATAAAGCTCGATAAAAAAGCTCCTCCTCTATCATAAAGGCATCAGGCAGTTTATCCTTTTCTACACTAACTTCAAGATTTTTTTCTAAAGCAAGCGCCTTCATTTGCTGTTCTAGCTGTTGTATAAATGAAGCCAGCTCTACAGTTGTTTTTACACCACCAACACTTTGCTCCATATTGGATATATCCATTAATTGCTTTGTGAATTTTTCAATTTCTAGCGTATTTTTTAATATATAAGTGTTGTATTCTTTTTGTACTTCATCTTGAACAGTATCCAATAAAAGTTCCGCATTTCCTCTAATAATCGTAAGAGGTGTTTTCAAATCATGAGCAAGTGCAGAAATTTGTTCTCTGCGTGCTCTCTCTGCCTGCCATTGTTGTGTCAATGAAGTATTTAATGCCTCCTTCATCTGCTCAAAGGAGAGTGCAATATCATCAATTTCTCGAATCCCAGATGGTTTTATATGAAAATCTAAATTTTGATGTTGGATTTTTTCAATGGCTTCTTGTAGGCCCAACATTTTTCGTTTAAGTCTTCTGCCGAAATGCACAGCAAGTACCGTTGCCTGTACGATAACGCCTATAATAAACAATAGTAAAGCCGTTAATTGGGGATTAGGTAAATATTTTCTCATAACAGGTGAGCGATACTCAGGGACTAAACCATAGCGTAAAATACACACTTCCTGTTCTCGCTCAACAAATGCATAAAATCGAACATTACTTTTCGTCTCTCCCTTTTGCTTTAAACGCCATGCATGGGAAGCCTCTTTTTCTGTTAAAGTACCAGAAAGAAATTCCCCCTTATTAGAAATCACTGCGTAGTCTACAAGATCAGGAATCATATCATCTGTGACCTCACTGCTTGTAGCAATACGGTCTTTCGCTAAAGTGATTTGTGTTTCAGCATAATTGGCTGGCAAAATAATAGTAGCTGAAAAAGCAAACATAAATAAACCGATTAATAGTGCCCCTAATAAAATGATACTTAAGCAAAGAAAGAATAAATATCTCAGGAAAAATGTATGAAGGTGTGTTCCTTTCCTCGGTTTTATCATCTCCATTTATAGCCGATCCCCCAAACCGTATCAATGACATCTATGTCAAACGCATGTAGCTTTGACCGAATATTTTTGACATGTTCTGTTATCGCTGTACTGTCACTTTTGCCATCAAATCCAAAAATTGATTCGTATATCTGTTCTTTTGAGAAAACTTGCCCACGATGCCGTGCTAAAAATTCACATATTTCATACTCACTTTTAGTTAGCAGGATGCGCTCATTCTGAACAAACAGTTCTTTACCAGAAAGATTAAAATGAACTTTATCACTATAAAGGATGTTCCGCTTCTCTCTGCTTTCCCGTCGGATATGCGCATTCACCCTTGCCCGTAGCTCTCCAATGCCAAATGGTTTAATCAAATAATCATCTGCACCTAAGCCTAAACCATACATCACATCTTCTTCTAAGGATTTAGCTGTAAGAAAAAGAATCGGACAATCTACAGCATGCCGAATTTGCCCACATAATGTAAAGCCATCCATAATAGGCATCATCACATCAAGCAAAATTAAATCAAAGGAACCTAAATCCATCTTTCCTACTTCTGTCGGTTCGGACACAATGGTTACTAAGTGTTTATCTTTATAAAGTGCATTCTTTATCAACATTAAAATATCTACTTCATCATCCACTACTAATATATTTGCCATAATTCACCCTCTAATTTTCAGATGCTCTACCTTCCCATCTCCAAAACCATAAACAAGACAGCGCAAAAGTCAATAGGATACCCCCTAAGCACGCCATTATGCCAGTTTGAATACTTGTTTTGAGCAATGTTAAATCGGTTCCCATCGATGTTAAAATCCATAATGAAACAAAATGACCGCTCCATCCATAAGGGAAAAAGGGCCAAATACGATCCCCTAAGCCTGTAAGCAATAGGGCGACCAACAGCGCTTCTACAATACCTAAACCAATCGAAGCGCCTTTACCAAATTGGAGGCTTACAAATAAATGTAACATATAGAAAATCACATGACTGCCGAATAGAATACAAGCAGCCATACTATAAAATGAATAGCTCAAATCTACTTCATGTAATAATTCTCTAAAGCCAAAACTAAAAATAGCTATAGATAGAAAGATGGCTCCAAAGCTAAACAATAATAATAAGATGAGCTTGCTCATGTATGCCTTTATTTTTATGTTTGTTGTAGCTAGCATGCCTTGGAAACGACCAGCGTTTGCTTCTTGCTCAGATGCCATAGCACATACTAATCCTATAATAATCGGTAGCCCACAAGCTAACCCCTGAAAATAGGCAGTTACTTTTCCTTGAAAATCCCATGGCGAATAGGAGTAGTAGGCTAGAAATAGCCCAGAAATAGCAAGGGGGACAAGTATATGTGTCAGCAAAAAAGGTGTTCGTTTTGTTTTAAGGCATTCCACTCTCAATAATCGTAACATGTCCATCCGCTAGTTCGCCTCCCTTTTTTGGAACCACTTCGCAGTAAGAAAGCTAATCATCATAAACCAAGCTAGTGCTATCAGTAAGCCCGGAAGTATAACGCCTTTATCCAATAAAGGACTGCCTTGTGGTACTGGTAGACCGTTTGGTAATATGCCAAGTGTTGAACATAATAAACGTGCACCAATTGCAAATGGATAGTAATACCATAGTTCCCCATCCGCAAAGGCAACAATCCCTAAGATATTGGCTACTACATTGAGTAAGATGGTTAAATAGGTGCCTAATTTAGCTGCTAGGAAAAGACATAAAGGTATTTGCCACAAAAACGTCAGGAAAATAACAAAAGTACTTAGTAAACTGCTCGCTATTGGTAAACTATGACCGAATAGCCTGCCCCCAGCCGTGATTCCCCCAAAGAAAATAATCGTAATCACAAGAAGCCATATGCTTAATGATACTATTTTTCCTAGCCAAATCTTTTTAAGATCCAGTGGTAAAGCAAGAATACTATGGTATTTTATTTTTTTATCCTTTTCGACCACTAAGGCACAGCAAATCGTCAGTGCACCTGGCAGCAGCATAGTATACCACCAGTTATAAGCACCTGTTTGAAAATACACGCCACCCATCAGCACGGCACTTATCAGTAAGGTCACAAGGGGCGTAAGCCAAAGTAGTTTGGCAATAAATGTTCGTTTCCATTTTAATTTTTCCGCTTTCATTATGGCTATCATGCTAGTAACCTACCTTTCTATTGGTAGCTACAACCTGCATAAACAGTGATTCTAATTCCTGACCTTGTGGTGCCGGTCCCTGATAGCCAAGCTTGCCATCAGCAATAATGCCAATGTCATCCACGACCTGTTCCACCTCAGACAAAATATGACTAGATAAAATAACGGTGATACCTTGCTCTGGAAATGAGCGAATAAGCTGACGAAGCTCCTGTATACCAATCGGATCCAGTCCATTTGTAGGTTCATCTAAAATTAACAGCTTTGGCTTGTTTAACAGCGCAATCGCTATACCTAATCGTTGCTTCATACCTAAGGAAAACTGTCCGGCCCGTTTTTTCCCTGTTTTCGTTAAATCTACAATTTTTAATACTTCTTCAATACGACTTTGCGGTAGACCTAACGCTATCGTGCGAACTTGTAAATTTTCCGTTGCTGTTAAATTGTCATACAAGGGAGGTGTTTCAATTAACACGCCGATGTCCTGTAAATCATTTCGTGTCCATGTATGTCCATTAAAAATGATATTTCCGGCATTTGGTCGTAACATACCTGTCATCATTTTTAATGTTGTGGATTTCCCCGCCCCGTTTGGTCCAAGTAAACCGTAGACTGTATTACGTTGGATTTCTAACGATACATTATCCACAATTTTTTGCCCTTTAAACGACTTATTAAGATTTTCTATCTTCAATATTAAATCTTTCATCATTAGTCATCATCCTTTCAATGACCTTAGTATAAAAAACAATTATAAGGATTTTATAAGGATTCAATATCAAATACTCGCGGTGGCTGTGCTTTTACTCGCGATTCTTCTCTAAATACTCGCGGTAGCTAGGCTTTTACTCGCGATTCCTTACTAGAGCATAAAAAAAAGCATTTGGAATGTCCTCATTCCAAATGCTTTGATTCTATCATTTTTACATAAATTCTTTTACTAAATCATTGAAATCATTTTCACTCATTTTAATATCGATATCTGTTAATGGTAGCTCTGAGTAGCCAGGTACTTTTTCTTGATACGATGTTGTTTCCGTATCATGATAAATAACACCTGTTACTAAGCCCTCATGCTCCATCACTGTACGCATTGCCATACCACGATCATTGTGATCATAGCCTTCTACATCCGCTAGTTTTGTTAAGTTCTCTTTAAACCAATCGTATGTGTTCACTTTGTTATACGTTACACAAGGTGAAAAGACATTGATAAATGAGAAGCCTTTATGGTTGATACCAGCTTCGATTAAAGCTGTTAACTCTTTAATATCAGTAGAGAAGCCTTGTGCCACAAATGTTGCACCACTTGTTAATGCTACCTCTAATGGTTTCAATGATGGTTCAATCGCTCCACCTGGTGTAGATTTTGTAATAAATCCAGCAGCAGAACGTGGCGATGTTTGACCTTTTGTTAAACCATAAATTTGGTTATCCATTACAATATACGTAATATCAATATTACGACGGATAGCATGAATTGTATGCCCCATACCGATAGCAAATCCATCACCATCACCACCAGAAGCGATGACATGTAGATCACGATTGGCCATTTTTAATCCTTGTGCAATCGGTAGTGCACGACCATGAATACCATGGAATCCATAAGAATTAATATAGCCCGAAATACGTCCTGAACAACCAATTCCTGAAATCACAGCAAGTTCATTTGGCTCAATTCCGACATTTGCTGCAGCACGTTGAATAGCTGCTTGTACAGAGAAGTCTCCACAACCTGGGCACCAGTTTGGTTTCACTGTATTACGAAAATCCTTAAATGTTGCCATTAGCGAGTCAACTCCTTCACACGATTTTCTAATTCACCTGGCAAGAATGGCGTACCATTATATTTAGTGATTGTCGCGATTTTATCGTGACCACCAATATTCATCTTCATAATATTAGCCAATTGACCCGTATAGTTATTTTCTACAACGATCACTTTTTTCGCTTGTGCTACAAGAGGTGCCATTTCCGTAGATGGGAATGGGTGAATTAAACGAATATGCGCATGATTCACTTTCATTCCTTGCGCATTAAGTCGTTCTTGCACTTCCTCGATAGCTCCTCTTGTTGAGTTAAAGCCTACTAATAAGATATCCGCTTCCTCATGTGGTGCATTGACAAAGACAGGGTTATCAAATTTCAAACTCTCTAATTTACGGAAGCGTTTATCCATTTGTGTTTGACGATTGCCCGTTGCCTCAGATGGCTTCCCTGTTTCATCATGTTCAACACCTGTAACGTGGTGAATACCATGCAATGTACCTGGTAAAACACGAGGTGAAATCCCATCTTCAGTATCTTCATAGCGTTTGAAGTAGGCTTTATCGACAGCTTCATCAAGGTCATCAATCACAATTTTACCTCGACGAATTTCAATTTTATCGTAATCAAACGGTTCTACCGATTGTTTCCCTAGAGACAATTGTAAATCTGTCATTAAAATAACTGGTAATTGCAATTCCTCTGCAATATTAAATGCTTGGATTGTATCAAAAAATGCTTCCTCCATTGTTGAAGGCGCAATGACTACTTTAGGGATTTCTCCATGTGTTCCGTAAAGCATAGCCATTAAGTCCGATTGTTCTTGCTTTGTTGGTAGTCCAGTTGAAGGGCCTCCACGTTGCGTGTCTACTACTACTAATGGTTGCTCTGTCATACCGGAAAGACCAATTGCCTCCATCATCAATGAAAGACCAGGGCCTGCTGAAGCAGTAAAGGAACGTACACCACCAAAGTTAGCTCCGATTGCCATTGTTGCCGCAGCAATCTCATCCTCCGTTTGGATAACTGTCCCACCGAATTTCGGTAGCTTCTTAATTAAGTATTCCATAATTTCAGAAGCTGGCGTAATTGGGTATGCTGCCATAAAGCGTGTCCCAGCAGCTAATGCACCAAGTGCCACTGCATCGTTACCAATCATAAACATACGACGTTTGCCATCTGCAGGTGCAAGTTCCCATTGGCCTACACGTTCACCCAAAAGCTCATTCATAATTTGACGACCACGTGTAATGGCTTCCATATTTTTTTGAACGACCTCTTCGCCCTTTTTCCCAAAAATATCATCGACAACATTTTGGAACACTGCATCCTCTAGGTTAAGCAATGATGCTGTTGCTCCGATGGCTACCATGTTTTTCATTAACGATGTACCAAGCTCTGCTGCTATTTCTGTAAATGGAACAGCAAATAATGGCGCCTTTGAATCTTCTGGTTTGACCGGGTCAAATTTTGCATCCGCTAAAATAACACCGTTTTCTGTGAGCTCTTTATAATTGACATCGATTGTTTCCTGATCGAATGCCACTAAAATATCTAAATCATCCGCAATTGCACGCACTTCTGTTGGACGAACTGTAATTTTATTATTCGTATGGCCACCTTTAATTCGAGAAGAGAAGTGACGATAACCGTATAGGAAATAGCCTAGACGATTCATTGCCATTGAGAAAATTTCACCTGTACTCTCAATCCCTTCACCCTGTTGCCCACCGACTTTCCATGAAAGCTGATGTAACATGTCAACAACTCCTTAAATCCAATGTGTACTATTATTTTTCCTTCATAAGTTTAACACGAAGAAACCTTCTGCACTATTGTTTCTCAACGATTTAGGCGAAAATCAGACCTTTGACTGAAAATCCTGTTCATAAAGTTGTAATTTTCAAATCCAAGCAAAATCACACCTCTATTTCAAGTGACATGTATCATATGTAAACAGGAAAACGAAAAAATGCCTTGCCACGTTATTATGTGACAAGGCATTTTAGTTCATTACTTTTTTATCGAATACGTTTTTCCACGAGCAGCTTCAAGGCTGTACGTTCTTCACCAGCAATTAAAATATCGGCAAACGCCGGTGCGCAAATTAAATCTGTGCCACTTGGCGCTACAAATCCGCGTGCAATGGCCACTGCTTTTACGGCTTGGTTAAGTGCACCTGCCCCAACTGCTTGCATTTCTGCCTGCCCTTTTTCTCTGATTACCGCGACTAATGCACCTGCAACTGAATTTGGATTAGAGCGTGATGATACTTTTAATGAATCCACAATTATTCCTCCCCGTTTCGCGAATAGTGTTTACGCTCAACAACTCATGTCCCCCTTTTTGGACCTCAAGTTATTGTCCGTAGCACATTTTATGCTCCGCAAAACGGAAATAGACTAGTTTCACAAATAAACCTGTATCCACAGCAAAAGAGTCGTAAACCAACATACTTCGACTTATTTATCCTTGAAACGGATAATCTTCATTTATATAAATTCGTTCACAGGCAGTAGCTTTCCCTGTTCGATCATCCATCTCTACAAAGAAACCACTTAAAACCTCTCGTCCTTTTTTCGGTACTTCAAAACGGGATGGCATATTTGTTTGGAATTTATAAATGACACTATCCTTCGTCATGCCTAAAACCTCATCATATGGACCTGTCATACCTACATCCGTAATATAGGCTGTGCCGTTCGGGTAAATTCTTGCATCGGCCGTTTGTACATGTGTATGTGTCCCCACAACCGCAGAAGCCTTGCCATCTAAATGCCAGCCAAGGGCAATCTTTTCACTAGTCGCTTCCGCATGAAAATCTACGAAAACAAGTGGTGACGTTTGACGGGCTTCCTCAATTAGCTTATCTGCCATTGCGAATGGGTCCTCATGAGGAGGTAAAAATACACGACCATGTAAATTAATGACAGATAAAGTCACACCGTTTTTAGAAATTTGCACCATACCTTTACCAGGTGCCTCACTTGAAAAGTTAGCTGGACGAATTAAATAATCCGCATCATCAATAAAATCGAAAATATCTTTATTGTCCCATGTGTGATTACCCATTGTAATTACATCTACACCTATTTGTAGCAGGCTATTATAAATATTATGAGTAATGCCACGTCCTGCCGCAGCATTTTCACCATTGGCAATGACAACGTCTGGATTATATTTCTTTTTTAAGCGAGGTAAATATTTTTCCACCGCATCTCGACCAATTGAACCTACAATATCGCCAATAAATAAAACCTTCATTTTTTAACCACTCTTTCTTTCCATTACGCCTCTATATCATTATGCTTCAGAGACTTTAACTTCGCACCTGGATACCATCACTAATTGTAACGCTAGGAGGAGGATTACGCAAAATAAAATATCAATTACGCCTCGGCGTCATTGCCGCTGATACTTCGCTTTTTCGCAGATAAACAATGCTTCCAGATTTTTTCGAGCTAACAAGTAGAAGTTAACCTAAGACCGTCACGACCTGTGACAACAATTAACTGACCTGCATCGTGCAGGCTTTCTTCAATATCAATAACCTCCGCCAGTATCCTTGGAGCAACATGATATTGGTCACACCGTTATTGCTCCTTTTGGTGTCTCCCTATTTCAGTTGGCGTCTTCATTGCAAAAAACATCGGCTAAATCAAGATCAATCTAACAACGCGAAATCACTTGATGCTTTTTCACATTTAAATAAATTAGTGTTGAAGATAGTGTAAGCCAATTGTTTTTGATAAGCTTTAAAAAAACAATTTGTTTCATCTTTCGTTTCATTAACTTAACCTTTAATACGTCTGGATAAGCCTTTAAAAAGGATTGAATCTCATACTTCATCTCTTGTGCAGTAGCACTTTGATGAAGAATAATCAATAGCCCCTCCAATTGGTAATTCAGAAAGCTATTTTTCACTTCCGCATAAACCTCGCCATCCTGTAATTCCTTCAAAAGCTTTTTATACAATACATCATAATTGTGTCGTAAATGGACCATGGCTTTTTTTGTTAAGGAGCTTTCATTCGCCACATTATAATAATAAAGCTGTCTTGGAACATAACAGATGGACTGATTTTGTATGACAGCCCTTGTCAGAAACACTGTATCCTCTGCAAAGCTCATCGCTTCATCAAACTGTAGCCTATGGAAATCTAAAAAGGATTTTTTATACAATTTACAGCTGGCAAAACCAAAATGTGTTTCCCCTATTTCAGTAAATAATTTGTGTAAACAATCAATGGCACTGTAAGTACAGTAGCTGTTGGATGGATAATATAACGACCTGCTGCCCTCCGCTGCTTGCCAAAATAAATCACATTTTGCAATAGCAGAGCCTGTCAGCTTACATGCTTGATACAATTCTTCAAGCATCGTTAGCTCTAGCCAATCATCTGCATCAACAAAGGTAACATATTGACCGTTGGCATGGTCTATTCCAACATTTCTTGCTTTACTAACACCACTATTGGCATTCGTAAAAATGGTCATACGTGCATCAATTTGTGCAAACTTTTGTAAGATCGTTAATGATTGATCTTCACTGCCATCATTAATGACAATTATCTCAATATCCTTTAATGTTTGCTGACAAATGCTTGTTAAACATTTCTCCAAATAGGGCTCAGCATTGTAAACAGGTACAATAACGCTCACTAAGATTTTGGACGCCAAAATATTGCGCCTCCTTTACGAAAAAGCTTTAGCCACTTTGATTTTTGTTTTTTCGTCAAAGCAATACAAAATAGACTGATACCTGCCAGTAGCGTGTAGTAAAAAATAGATAGGCTAATAGATAGCCAAGTAACTGAAGGGTTTGTTAGTTCCCATAAAAGTTCACTACAGCAAATAGCAACAACAAAGGCCAGTACTAGCCTGCCAATAGTTCGCCAAAACCTAAAGATATCCAAGCCAATTTTCTTGTGGTAATACATATTCATAATCACTACATTTCCAATAAATAATGAACAAGCTGTAACAATCGCGGTACCGATTTTGCCATAAAAGTAAATAGCCGGTATTGATACAAAAATATTTGCAACGGCAACAATGATTAATAAAATGGTTCTAAATTTAAACAAATTTTTTGCCTTCAACACATTAAGACCTAGATTTTGTATGAGATCAATACTAAACGGCACCATAATAATGAGGACAATCGCATAAATGGCAATAAACTCTTGACCTAGCCATAATACTAGAAACTCTTGACCAAAAAGAAAAAAGCCCCCTAATATATAGCCCACAACTAAAAATTGAATCGCGCCAACTTTTACGAATAGCTGATTTATTTCTACTAAGCCATCTTCTTTTGTCACTAGCATAGAAATACGAGGTAAAAACAATCCGCTAATCGCTAAAGCCAGTGACATAAAGATCAACACAATTTGAATCGCTACTGCATAGATGGCAACATCCTCGGTCCCCTTAAATATGCCTAATAACACTTGATCTGTTTGCCAATAAATTTTATCAACAATCACAGTAATAAAAATAAAAAATGAATAGATGAAAATTTCCTTTATGAGAGTTGTATTTTGGAGACTAAATGTGAATTGGATGGACAGCACCTTCATGCAATAAATGGCATCTAACAGTAAAAAAAGTATGTTGTAAATAGCAATAATATAGATCAATGTCACCGCATCTGTTCCCTGTAAAAGAAAAAACAACATTGTCAGGGGCTGCACAATCACCTGTAATAATGTCGTTAATTTAATAAAAATAAATTTTTCATATGCTTGTAAGATGGAAGTGAAGACACCTAGCGGAAATTGCATTGCTAAACTAATCGTCATTATAAAGCCCATTAACCTGGCCTTTTCTAATTGTTCCCCAGATAAGCTTTGCCCAAAAATAATATCCACATGAGAAAATAAGAAAAATCCTATTAATAAAGTAAGACAGCCGATACCAACAAATAATTTCAGAAAAAATCCATTTAATGCTGCTTCTAATGTTGGATCTGCTGCTGCTCGATTTCTAGCAATATAGCGTACAATAGCATTACCTAACCCCAAATCTAAAATGGAGAGATAACCTACAAGTACAATCATTAAGGAATATAGACCAAATTCTTTCTGACCAAGGAGTGATATCATAATAGGTGTGAAAATGAGTGAAGAGAGCATTGTACAGCCGATTGTTATATAAGAAAGAATGGCTCCAATCTTTATTTCTTTCATGAGCACACCTTTCTATTAGTTAGGATGGACTTTCCTTTAGAATTGCTGGATATAATGATTGATATTGCGCAACAACCTGTTGAATTTGAAAATTTGCTAACACATGTTCACGACCAAGGTTCGCTTTTTGTGCATATTGCCGTGAACTGTAATTTAAAGCCGTATTAATTCCACTTGCTAAAGCCTCTGCATCCTTGGCAGCTACAACCTCACCACTATTCCCGACCAAATAAGCACAATCTCCAACATTCGTTGTGACACAGCATGTGCCGCTTGCCAATGCCTCCACTAGCACATTCGGTAGCCCCTCTCCTACTGAGGATAAAACGAATACATCAGCTGCTGCCATTAATTGTGGAATATCCTCTCTACTGCCTAATAAGAACGTCACTTCCTCTAACTGGGCCGACTCAATCAGTTGTAGTAAATCCCTATTGGCATCATCAATTTCAAAGCCTACTAAAAACAAATAAAAATCTTGCCGTTGCTGCCTTAGCTTTTTTACACTAGCCATCAAATTTTCATAATCCTTTAATGGGTCCCATCTGCCAACATGCAATAAAATGGGTTGATTGATGATATCAAATTGTTCTACAAAATATTGCCTCTTCGTGCTTGGCTGATATTGATCTGTGTTGATGCCATTAACAATGACACGATGCTGCTTACCACTGTAGCCAATCGCTTCATGGATTTCTTTTACTTTTGGTCCACATGAAATAATAGCATCTACACGTTTTGACAATTTTGCACAAAGCTTGGCAATAAAAATTGTCCGGCGTTTATTATCTTGTTTATTGAGATTACTATGGTGAATTCCCCAAATTAATTTCTTTTTTAGCAATATCGCTAGGATATATCCTAGTAAATTAGCATGATACATCCATGTTTGAATAATGTCGCTTTCTTGACATAAACGATAGCAATTCATAAATGCGTTGACACGATTGCTACGCAGATCGCATATCGTTACCTTAATATTTAATTGCTTTTTTATTAACTCACCATACGTTCCCATCTCCGTTAAACAGATGACTTCTACCTCATAACTATCCCGATCCATGTTTTCTAAGAGACGATAAAGCATGGCCTCTGCTCCACCAAGGCCAATGGTCGTGATGATATGCGTAATTTTAATCTTCTTTTGAATAGTCTCATCCTTCGATGTAGTTTCGTTATATGTAGAGCGTGCATAATTTGCTTGCAATCGCTTGTGCATCAAGTCCTTTCATTTTGATATGGTCATGAATCATTTGGTGATCCACTTGACCATTCTGAGTTACAATGGCCTGAAGCCAACTATCAATCTCTCCATGTAGATCTAGATAATGCACTAAACCAATATGTAAATCTACTTCTCTCGGTAAAGAGGAAGAAACAATAGCAGGTGTCCCGCAAACTTGTGCCTCTAAAAGGACAATCCCAAAGCCCTCAAAGTGTGATGGCAGGAGAAATTTATCAAAGAGTTGAAGGAGCGTGAGTATATCTGCACGCTGTCCTAAAAATCGTACACAGTCCTCTACATTTTTTTGTTGGACGAGCTGGTGAATTTCTTGCTCTAAAGGCCCATCCCCTATCAAAAATAGTTGAAAAGGGATACCCCGCTGTTTTAAATAGACGGAGAGTTCAATTAAAAAAGAATGATTTTTCACTGGTACAAAGCGTCCAATATGCCCTAACACTAATTCATCATCTTTTATCCCTAGTTCTTCTCTCCATTTTTTTCTCTCTTCAAATGATATACATTTTACTTTTTGAAGTTCAATTGGGTTTGCTATTACTTCAAAAGGCCTTTTACTAAAGCAAAATTCCCCCGCCTTTTGACTACATGCCACCAATTTCGTTGCATTGTAAACACTTAGTCTTTTCAACAATGCTAACATAATCTTATTGTTCCACTCCTCAGCAACATTCGTATGGCTGTGTAAAACACGGCATTGAACACCCGCTAAACGAGCTGCCAGCAATGTAAAGATCGCTCGATAGCCTGTATGATCGTGAACTGCGTCATATTGTTGCTGCTTTAGGATTCGATAAAGTTTCCTCATATAAGCAAGTGGTCCTTGCTGGGTAATGTATGTTTCGTAAAATATCTTGGAGCCCTGTTGAACTAATGTCTCATGGTATTGCCCTTTATTAAACGATAGAAAATCAAAATGGTACATTGATTTATTCGTATTCGTCCAAATGTCGACAACCATCGATGTAATACCGCCGAAATCTGTTGTTGGAATAATATGCAAAATTTTTTTCAAAGCTATTTTCCATCCTTATTCTTTGCCATAATAATGCTCGTACGTATTGCCCTTGATCTTATAGTTATTCAAGATAACACCTAAAATATTAGCCTTAGAAACTGTTAAGATTGACTTCGATTTGATAACGTCTGCTTGCCCAACCGCCCCTGTATTGACAATTAAAAGGGTGCCATCACATTTATTCGATAAAATTTGTGCGTCCGATAAAAAAAGTAACGGTGGTGCGTCCAAAATAATGATATCGTATATATTTTTCACTTCAGCCAGAAGGGAGGTCATCGTTTCTGAAGCTAATAACTCTGTCGGATTGGGAGGAATTGGCCCACTCGAAATGATATCTACTCCTTCGACGAAAGTTTCTTGAATCACCTCTTGTAGTGCAGATTGCCGTGATAATACTGAGGAAAGCCCTAAAATATTGTCTAGATAGAACGTATGGTGCAAAGTAGGTTTACGCATATCAGCATCTACAATCAGCACGCTTTTACCCTCTTGCGAAAATACCACACCAATATTCGCCGCATTTGTAGATTTTCCCTCGCCAGCAATGGAAGAGGTTACTAAAATCGTCTTCACATCTCGATTAGGCTGTGAAAACTTAATATTTGCGCGAATTGTTCGATATTGCTCTGATGAAATCGACGACATATCGGAAACGGTGATCAGCTTTCGAGCCATTGGTATTTTCTTTGTTTTTCTCTTAAAAAACATTAGGATGGCCCCCTGACCCTCAGTTTTTTTCTCGTCTGTAATTCGATATTACTGACGACCCCAATCACTGGTAATGATAAAATCTCCTCGATATCTTGCTCTGTTTTAATGGTCCTATCAATCGTTTCTAAAAAATACGCTAGCACAATAGCCAAAGCGAAGCCGCAAATAGCAGCTATAATAAGATTCAGCATTTTATTTGGCTTTACTGGTACTGGCTGCTCACTGCTTTGGGCAACAAAAAGAATATTAATATTGTCCACATGCATCAAGACAGGAATTTCCTCTTTAAACACTTCTGCAATTGAATTGGCGATTTTCACTGCATTCTCTTCATCTTTATCCTGTACGCGAATATTCACCACCTGAGAATTATTGGCGCTTGAAACCTCAATTTGCTTCATTAATTCATCTGGTGTCGTATCAAGTGACAGTACATCAATAACCTTCGCTAAAATAACAGGACTTTTAATAATCACATTGTACGTATTAATGAGCCGCAGATCCGTATCAACATTTTGTGCACCTACTAGTTGCTGATTTTCATAGCTTTTTTGATTGACCAATAATTGCGTTTCCGCTTCATATATCGGCGTTTGAATATAATAACTTATCAATATAGCGATGCCCATAGATAGAAGCATGAGCATGAGGATGAAGAACCAGCGTTTTAGCAATACTTTTATGAGACTTTGTATTGTCATTTCTTCATTCACAAATGGATCCCCTCCTAATAGGCAAATCGTGCACAATATTAATAAAGTATATTAAACAAGCCTACTGGTTATTCGGACAAAGTCGCGCTTTTGCCCCTATCCCTCATACTTCCACTTACAACAAATACAAGGAGATGAAGCATATTAAAATAAAGTATTTCAAATGTAGAAACCCCTAATACGGCAACCACGACCAAGGCTGTAAAAACGATAAGCTGTTCATTCATCTGACGATAACCCTTGGCAATGGCAAAAAGAAACAAACAGTAGCTAACCAGTGCCAGCAAGCCTGCCTCCTGTAAAATATTAATCAATGTATTATGTGCATGGGAAACACCTATAGACCACAATGATTCAACACCGTGTCCCCAAAAATGAAAATGCTCAAAAACATATTGCCAAATTTCAAGGCGACCATCTGTTATGTTCGTAGATTTTTTCTCCATTTTTAATAGAATACTTTGTACCGCCTCTTGCATCATGTCCATTTTCATCATCACCATTACTACAACTACACCTAAACATGTAAACAATGTGACCAACTTTATGAAGGGCAGGAAGGTTTTGTTCATGCTTTTAACAATCCAAACCATGACAACAACTGTGGCAAGAGCAACGGTTAATAATGATGTACGCGCATTTGATAGCAAAATAACATACAAACTAATTAAATAGACGACCGTATAAAGTATAAAAGACAGCATGTATTTTACCTTTTGTTGCCCATGTAACATCTGTATTGTCACGTTATACAGTTTCATTAATACTACTATCACTAAACCAATCATAGAAAACCCCATTGTATTTGGATTTTCAAATACACCAGCAAAAGCTTCAAACATATAATGTGCTTGCTGAAAACATAGCATTAAAAATGGGATATAGGCGATTAGCACACTATTTAACACGATTTCTAATACTTGTGCTTTCACAAGATCATTAAAAAAAATAGAAACAGCTATAAACAGGCACATCAATTGTAAACTGTTTTTCAATAAAATCATGTCCTGATTCATACCTGCTGCTATGACACAAAAAAATGTATACAGACTAAAGAAAACACAGGCTTGTACATTGTGAATATGTATTTTTTTATGTAGGAGTACAGATATCACTATGATGAACAAGCCGATTACTAAAGATAATTTATGATAAATACCAGCGACTGGCTGCATGAGACTCATAAAAATAAGTGTGCTAAACATTAATGTGTAGAATATTTTCATGTGATTGTCACGCTCAAATCCTACAAAGACATATGAAAGAAATACCATCGTTTCCTTAAAGCCATATCATCCAATTCGAGTGGCAAAATTGGCTTATTTGCTAAAATGCTTGCATTATTCGTTAAGAGGCGATTGATCGAATCTCCCTCTTTCTTTCTCTCCAGATATTGCAGTGCTGCTTGATAATAAAAGCATCTTGTGCGTAGATCGTGGGCATCAGAGCCTATCATATGAATGTAATTGGCCCTCACTAAAGCAAGTGATAATCGCTGTACTTCCTTACCATACAATCCGGTTAAACTACCCGCCGTCAATTGTGTAAATACCCCTTGTTGAATGAGGGCATTCAGCCTTTTTGGATTTTCTCTAATAGCCATATTTCGTTCAGGATGGGCCAAAATGGGTTTATAACCCGCTATTTTTAATTGTCTTATCATTTCTACCGTATAGGCGGGGATAGTGCTAGAAGGAAGTTCCAATAAAATATAGTTGGACTTTGCTAATGTATGGAGCTGTTGTTGCTGAAGTAGTGTAGGAAGCTCATCATGTAAGCGTATTTCGTGGCCAGTATGGAGTGTAATTGGTATTTGCTCATGCTGTAACAATTGTTGTAAACTCTTGACTCGCTCTTCGACTTTTTTATATGGGACATGATATTGTGGGTGCATGGCATGGGATGTACAAATGATTTCTGTAATTCCTTCTTTAGCAGCTTGCCTTAACATATTCAAGGAATCTCTTTCATTTTGGGGTCCATCATCTACACCGTATAATACATGTGCATGGAGATCAATCAGGATCATCACATCTTTCATCGTTAATCAAAATATAGCCTTGTTCTTTTTTATGATAAGGGCTCCTTAAACATGACTCTACTGAAAGTAAAAAAGAGGCTCTCTAGATATGAATCTAAAGAAACCTCTAACTTTCAATATTATTTCGCGTACTCCACAGCACGTGTTTCGCGAATGACTGTTACTTTAATATGACCTGGATAGTCTAATTCTTCCTCAATACGTTTGCGGATATCTCGCGCAAGACGATGGGAGGCTAAATCATCAATTTTTTCAGGTTGTACAATAATTCGAATTTCGCGTCCAGCTTGAATTGCATAAGATTTTTCTACGCCATCATAGCTTTCTGAAATTTCCTCTAACTTTTCAAGTCTGCGGATATAGTTTTCAAGTGTTTCACTACGTGCTCCTGGACGAGCTGCTGATAATGCATCAGCTGCTGCGACTAATACCGCAATGACAGATGTTGCTTCTGTATCACCATGATGCGAAGCAATACTGTTAATAACGACTGGATGTTCCTTATATTTCGTTGCTAATTCCACACCGATTTCAACGTGGCTACCTTCAACTTCATGGTCAATTGCTTTCCCAATATCATGTAATAAACCTGCGCGACGAGCTAATGCTACATCTTCACCAAGTTCAGCAGCAAGTAATCCTGCTAAATGTGCGACTTCAATTGAATGTTTTAGGACGTTTTGTCCATAGCTTGTACGATATTTCATGCGGCCTAAAATTTTCATTAAATCCGGATGTAAGTTATGAATACCAATTTCAAATGTAGTTTGCTCACCTGTTTCGCGAATTTGTTCATCCACTTCACGACGAGCTTTTTCCACCATTTCCTCAATGCGAGCTGGGTGAATGCGACCATCTT
The DNA here is from genome assembly GCF_038630755.1 of Lysinibacillus sp. FSL K6-1151. NCBI lineage: Bacteria > Bacillati > Bacillota > Bacilli > Caryophanales > Bacillaceae > Lysinibacillus > Lysinibacillus sp. FSL K6-1151. The sequence goes on along the minus strand of NZ_CP152040.1, from coordinate 1,176,494 downwards.
GTACAAGTTTTTCAAGTGCAAGTCGAGCCGTTTCACGACGAATTGGGTCAAAGCCTGATAAAATAACGGCTTCTGGCGTATCATCAATAATTAAATCAATGCCTGTTAACGTTTCCAAAGTACGGATATTACGGCCTTCTCGACCAATAATACGACCTTTCATTTCATCATTCGGCAAGTTCACAACAGAGACAGTTGTTTCTGCTACGTGATCTGCAGCAAAGCGTTGTAGTGCTAATGATAAAATTTCACGTGCTTTTTTATCTGAGTCTTCTTTTGCACGTGTTTCAGCTTCCTTCGTCATCACAGCTATATCAGTTGTCAGTTCTTTTTCTACTTCATTGAGGATAATTGATTTAGCTTCTTCTCTAGTTAAAGCAGAAATACGTTCTAACTCTGTTTTCTGTGATGCAACGAGCTCATCCACTTTGCTCTCCATCTGTTCAATATGCTGTTGTCTTTCAGCTAGAGCTTGTTCTTTACGCTCTAAGCTTGCTTCTCTCTTATTTAGAGCATCATCCTTGCGATCAAGATTCTCTTCTCTTTGCAATAAACGGTTCTCTTGTTTTTGAAGTTCTAAACGACGTTCACGAATGTCATTTTCGGCTTCAGTACGAAATTTGTGAGTTTCATCTTTGGCTTCAAGTAGTGCTTCTTTCTTCATTGCCTCCGCTTCTCGTTTTCCTTCTTCAACGATTGTTTCAGCGACATGTTTAGCACCAGTGATTTTTGAGTCATTCACTTTTTTCATGTAGATATAGCTAACAGCGGCACCAACGATGAGTCCAAGCAAAGCGGAGATGATAGTAATTCCATCCATATGAACACCTCCTCTTGCTATTTGGGTATTACAGTTTCAGTCGGCGCATACATCTATGTCACTTTGGCAAAAATGTGCTAGATTTTACTTGTGCAAAATCCGTTTTATTAGCCAAAGCTTTCGCTTCATTCAGTAGGTGTTTAGACATCTATTGAAAAGGAACAACAACCACCCATAACAAGGAAATCTTAAAAAGTGTAATGTCCATTTCACTATAAACATTTGCTAAATGAAGACAAAATGTACTGCCTATTTAAAGTCATAATTCAGAAATTATACATATTTAATTGTATAGCTAGCCTCAAACTCTGTCAAGGTTAGTCAGGCGTCTGCTCGCCCCATCGGATAAAAAAAAGTAAGTCCTATCCATTCAGTGAATTTTTTCCCTATTACTTTTACACTAGAAAAAAATTCACCTTCAAAACAATTACCATAAAAACAGTACATTAGAAATAACACGTCTAAGGCTTAGAGCCTCTCTCTTATTATGTGTAAAAATTGAAGATTATAGACAAAAAAATGCATTGTCCCCTTAAATAAAGCGGGAACAATGCAATCGTTTATTTTTCTTCTTCAAGAAGCAACATTAATTCGTCATCCATCTCTTCTTCATCATGTGCTGCAATTGTATAAGAAGAAGCCGCGATACCATAAGAAGCTCGAATTTTATTAGCGATTTCTTCTAAAACAGCGACATTTTCTTTTAAATACTGTTTAGCATTTTCTCGACCTTGACCTAGACGTTCGTCACCATATGCATACCAAGAACCACTTTTTTGCACAATATCTAATTCTACACCTAAATCAACTGTTTCGCCTTCTTTAGAAATTCCTTCTCCATACATAATATCTACCTCAGCTGTACGGAAAGGTGGCGCTACTTTATTTTTAACAATTTTAATTTTTGTACGGTTACCAACAATATCATTACCTTGTTTAATTGCTTCTGCACGACGCACTTCTAAACGGACAGAGCTATAGAATTTCAGCGCACGTCCACCTGGTGTTGTTTCTGGGTTTCCGAACATGACACCAATTTTTTCACGAATTTGGTTAATGAAAATAGCAATCGTTTTTGATTTATTAATCGAACCTGAAAGCTTACGTAATGCTTGGGACATCAAACGTGCTTGTAAGCCGACATGAGAGTCACCCATATCGCCTTCAATTTCTGCTTTTGGCACTAAGGCAGCAACAGAGTCAATAACAATAATATCAATAGCACCACTACGCACTAATGCTTCTGCAATTTCAAGTGCTTGCTCCCCTGTATCTGGCTGTGATAATAATAGCTCATCAATATTAACACCTAATTTTTGTGCATAGATTGGGTCTAATGCATGCTCTGCATCGATAAATGCTGCTTGTCCACCTGTTGCCTGCACTTCTGCAATAGCATGTAGAGCAACTGTTGTTTTACCAGATGATTCAGGACCATATACTTCGATAATACGTCCACGTGGATAACCACCTACGCCTAATGCTGCATCAAGTGCTAGCGAACCACTTGAAGATGTCGCAATTTCTAAATCGGTTCTTTCACCAAGTTTCATGATGGAACCTTTACCAAAATTCTTTTCAATTTGTTTTAGAGCCTGTTCTAAGGCTGCTTTACGATCACTCATTCATTTTCCTCCTTCGAAAACTGTTCACTGTTTTTATCTATCTCTACTATACTTGTTTTTAAGAAAACGCGCAAGAAAAAAGCGAACATTTATTCGATTTTTCTTCAAAATAAAAATTTGGATAGTTTTCCTCTACCCAAATTTCTATTTCACTCTATTTAATATCGTTTTGTATAACCGCGTTCTTCTAAAAGCTGCATTAAATAATGACATGTAAATTTCACCGCACGTAGTCGATTTGTATTTCGCATGCCTGATAAATGCAGTAAATAAGTAAGTGGCTCCTCATCATTGATAGCAATACCAATCCAAACCGTACCTACTGGCTGGTGATCATGCGCTGTCGGACCAGCCTCTCCTGTAAGACCAATTCCAATATTAGTAGCAAACTTTTCGCGAACAGCACTTGCCATTGCCGCCGCACACTCACTGCTAACTACACCATGTGTATCAATTAATTCTTTTGAAATGCCAAGCTGTTTTATCTTTGCATCAGCAGCATAGGTAACAACGCCACCAATCAGTGCATTGCCTACCCCAGGAATTTCCGCAAGCTCAGATTGAAATAACCCAGCTGTTAAACTTTCTGCGGCAGCAATGGTTAACTGATTATCAAGTAGCATTTCTACCGTTTTAGAGGCAAGAGAGTCGTCATCTACACCATATTGATAATCTCCCACAAGTGCCTGTATCTCAGCAACCTTTGTAGCTATAAGCTGTTGAGCTTCCTGCTCTGTAGCCGCTTTAGCTGTAACACGTAATGTTACTTCTCCATCAGAGGCAAGTGGGGCAACTGTAGGATTTGTTTGGGCATCTAGAATATCTTGAACTCGTACTTCAAGCTCTGCTTCACCAATCCCATAGAAACGCATCACATGTGATGCAATGATCCCTCCATCATTAAGCATCGCAGCAAGCTTTGGTTTCGCTTCAAATTGAAACATAGGTTCCAGCTCTTTTGGTGGTCCTGGAAGTAAAATATAGGTGCGGTCATTTTTTGTGAAAATCATACCTGGCGCCATTCCATGGTGGTTGGCTAGCACTTCACTGCCAGCTAAAATTAATGCCTGTTTCCGATTATTCTCCGTCATTGGACGTCCTCGTTTGGCAAAAAATTGCTCAATATACGTTAATGCTACATCATCAGACTCAAGCGAAACACCAAGATGACGAGCAATCGTTTCCTTCGTTAAATCATCTTTCGTAGGTCCAAGTCCTCCCGAAAAAATAATTAAATCGGCACGAGTCTCCGCCACTTCAATAGCCTGTTCTAAACGTTTCGTATTATCGCCTACTACCGTATGATAAAAAACGTTGATACCAAGCTCGGATAATTGACTTGAGATAAATCTCGCATTTGTATTCGTAATTTGACCTAATAATAGTTCTGAGCCAACCGCAAGAATTTCAGCATTCATGATTCACAAGACCTTTCTTATTTAGACTCAAGTAAAACACGTCGATTTAGATAGAAATAATCCCACCCAGACCAAAGCGTAAAGAACAATGCAATATAGAGCATGATCGTATCAAATGGAATACCAAACAGTGTAAAGATTGTATTGTGTAAAAGAGCAGCTGCAATCGCTACAATTTGTGCCCAAGTTTTGATTTTACCGAGCTGATTAGCAGCAACAACTTCTCCCTCACCTGCCAAAATCAAACGTAAGCCAGTTACGGCAAATTCACGGCTAATAATAATGATGATTACCCAGGCAGGTGCCATATCAAGTTCTACCATTAAAATGAAGGCTGCTGAAACCAGTAATTTATCAGCTAAGGGATCTAAAAATTTCCCAAATGTTGTCACAAGATTATACTTACGTGCATAATAACCATCCACCCAATCTGTTGTTGAAGCAAAGATAAAAATAAGTGCACCTATAAAATGGTGGATCGGCATCTCAGCGCCAAATAGTGTCAAAGTTCCCCAGCCGAAATCAAACATCATCACAATGACAAAAAATGGAATAAGCAAAATTCGAGAGATGGTAATTTTATTTGGAATGTTCATTTTTCTAACACCTTTCATGATGAAAGAAAGTAGCCATCACCTGATGACTACTGTTCTTTATTGAAATTGATGACGATATTTTGCGTTACAATCTGCTGTGCATACGGTAGAAGTTCGTCATTAATATAGATTTTAGCCTGCGTTGAATTACCAAGACGGACACGTACATAGTTTTGTGTTGTAGCATCAAACTCAACTACTTCTCCAGCATTATAGACACGTGTGTCCGTTAATAATTCTTGTTGCTGTTGGTTGCGAATACCCACAAATGTAGGACCTGATACTTCGATTTTAATTTTCATTGTATCTGTACCTGTTAAGGTATAAGAAGTCGTCGCCCCATCCGCCTCAACCGTCCCCGCGGAAATTGTTTGCTTCATCTCTTCTGTTTGATCAGTTTGATCTTCATCAGTTGGTGTTTCCTCTGTAGAGTTTGTATCTTCTTTATCTTTTTTCTGTGCATCTTTATTTTCTTTGTCTTTTTTATCCTTTTCACTATCAATTGGTTGAATATTAGTATCATATTCCATTTCAGGAGTAGTATTTTCTACTTCGCTTGTCCCTGAACTATTTTTAGATTGCCATAGTATCCATATGGCCACAATGATTACAACGATAAATAAAGCTACAATGATTTTTGGCATAGCCTCCATCATTTTATTCGAAGGGCCTTTCGTAACTTTTCTTCTACTTGGACTATTCGTCATCGATTGACTTACTTGGTCATTTGGAGTACTCGGTAGTTCTTTTTTATAAGTCTCTAAAATTTCCTCTGCGTTCAAACCAACAGCTTCTGCATACTGCTTAATAAAAGCTCGTACATAAAACGAACCAGGCATAATGGAATAATTGCCTTCTTCAATTCCTACTAAATAACGCTTTTGAATTTTCGTTATTTCTTGTAAATCGTCTAAGCTGTAGCCTTTAGACAGTCTCGCCTCTTTCAGTCGAGTACCTAATTCTGCCACTAATAACACCTACTTTAACATCAAATTAAAAATTAAATCCTCCAAATGAATCGGATTCGGACATGTGATTTTTTTCCATTATTTCATAAGTAATTTCTTCATCCGTGTGATGACGTAATTCAATGATATAATCAAAATCCTCTATTTTATATTCTGAATGCTGCACAAACATATCTGGATGCTCAACAACTTTAATGCAAGGCATATTCATCATTTCACGCACTAATTGCAAATGTCGCTCATCAGATGAACGCCGAGTCACAATACCATCTAAAATAAAAATATTGTTACGACTAAATTCGTCTCCCACAAGTTTATTACGAACAGTTTGTTTAATCATTGTAGACGATAAGAAAATCCATTTTTTATTGGCACAAACACTTGCAGCTACAATGGATTCAGTTTTTCCAACGCGTGGCATACCACGAATACCAATTAGCTTATGTCCTTCTTTTTTAAAAAGCTCTGCCATAAAATCGACTAAAATACCAAGTTCGTCTCTTACGAAGTGGAAAGTGTTTTTTTCGTCTGCATCTCGAGGAATATAACGACCATGCCGAATAGCTAGGCGGTCACGAAGTTTTGGTTGTCGAAATTTGGTTACGTTAATATGTTCCATTGTCGAAACAATTGTACGAAAACGTTCAATCGCCTCATCATTGTCTGTATGCACTAACATACCACGTCGGTCCTCATCGACACCATTTATTGATATAATATTGACACGAAGCATCCCTAAAAGTGAAGCAATATCTCCTAATAATCCAGGGCGATTCACCTGAATTTCATATTCAAAGTACCAATCGCTCAACACACTCGTTCCCTTCCTATTAGTTAACGTAAAAAATCCTTTATAAGTTCCATCATAGCTGATTTTTTATGTAATGGAAAGTTAGAATACATGGAATTACGGCGTTATTTACTAATTTTTTTTGATGCATGTAGATTAGGCTTACATACGTTCCCTTTTTCGTAGATAAATAGCTTTTTTATATAGAAAAAAGAGGAGATTGGCTCTCCTCTTTTATTTACTGCACATGCTTATTTTGTACAAGCTTAATGACACAATTCGCTAATGCATGCTTCTCATCTTCAGAGGCAACGCCCCATAAATCCGACAGCACTCGCTCTTGTTCGTTTTTAGGATCGACATTTGTCGCTAAATATTCCCCAATTTGGACAGCAGCCGTTTGAATCATTTTCTTCGGCATACCACTCGATTCAGCTTGCATAACGTTTTGTCCTAAAAACGATGTCCATTTTTGCCAGTTTTCTAAAATGGTCATATTTCCTCCTCCTTTACACATGTAGTATGTGCAAAAAAGAATATTATATGTACCAACCGCCATTTAATCGTATGATTTGTCCTGTCACATAATCTGCTTTACCAGACAAATAAAAACGTACCATTTCAGCTACATCCTTTGTCTGACCAATGGTACCTAAAGGAATATCTTCTAAAATATAATTAAGTTCTTCTTGATTTAAATGGCTGTTCATTGACGTATTTATAAACCCTGGAGCAACAGCATTTACTCGAATACGGGATAGTGCCGCTTCTTTTGCATAGGATTTGACAAAAGCATGTTGTGCTCCCTTAACGGTTGCATAAAGTGCCTCACCCGCTGAGCCAGCCTCTCCCCAAATGGAGCCAATGAATAATACATAGCTCACCTCATGCTTACGCAGTTTCTCAGATAGTAAAGCTGTCAGTCGCATTGGATTTTGAACGTGGACACGCCATAAAGCATCCATATCCTCCACTGTTGTATCTTCGAGCAGCGAATAATGTGCCTGCCCATTTGCAAAGACAATGGCCTGCACATTAAAAATTTGCGCGGCTACCATTTCCGCTCCTGTTAAAATAGAAAAATCCCCCTGCACAAGCATAAACTCTTGTGCAGGGAAGGTTTTAGAAAGCGAATCACATAATTTATGTGCCGCATTTTTATTATTCGAATAATGCACATAGATGGACCATCCATCTTCTGCAAGACTTTGACAAATGGCACGACCAATCTCACCTGATGCGCCTAAAACAAGGGCAAATTTTTTCACTGTGCTCCCTGCTTGCTTGGCAAAATTTTAAAGACTGTTTGTTGGGATTCTCCTTGAATAGAAGTAAAGGCTTTGTGTAAATCCTCTATTGTTAATGTTTCAAGAACTGGTACCACATCAAACAAATTCATATCATTAAAGGAATAACGTGTAAATTGGTTTGCGATGAACTCAATCGAATTTAATGCTCGTAGGAAGAAGCCAATTTTTTTACGTTTTATACGTTCCAAACCAGCACTATCCAATTGGCTATTCCCCTCATATTTCACTAATTCTTCTTTTATCGCTTGGGCCAATTTATCAGGCTCTGCTGAATCCGAACCAATCATGGCAAAACCAAAGCCATTTTCTAACGTAAAATCAAATGCATATGTCTCATCGATTAAACCTTCTTCATAGACACGTTCATAAAAATTAGATGTACGGCCAAAAATAAGTTCAAGCGCGATTTGAACAGACAGCTCATGCTTTAACATATCCTGTCCTGATAAATTCGTATCCTTTGCTTTCAAACCAACATAAATTTTCGGCTTTTGTACATCCATATTTAATGTACGTTCTTTAATCGCTACGTCTGTTGGTTCTGTATCAAAGAAACGTTGAATTGGTGTTGGCTCTGGGAACTCTTTTTTACCTTGATTGTCACGAATAAAAGTCATCATTTCCTCTGGCTCTACAGCGCCAATGACAAATAATAACATATTTGAAGGATGATAAAACGTATTGTAGCACGTATATAAATGCTCTGCTGTAATGCCGTCAATCGATTCAATCGTTCCTGCTATATCAATTTTTACAGGATGTTGATGATACATATTTTCAATCGTACCAAAATATAGACGCCAGTCTGGTTGATCATCATACATCGTAATTTCTTGCCCAATAATTCCTTTTTCTTTGTTGACAGTAGCTTCTGTAAAGTATGGCTCTTGCACAAAATTCAATAAAGTTTCTGTGCTCTTATATATATTGTCAGTAGATGAAAATAAATAAGCTGTGCGTGTGAACGACGTAAAGGCATTCGCCGAAGCACCATATTCGCTAAATTTTTGAAAAACATCACCATCTTCTTTTTCGAACATTTTATGCTCTAAAAAGTGTGCAATACCATCTGGCACTGTAATACTTTCCGTTTCACCGATTGGTACAAACGTACGATCAACAGAGCCGTACTTTGTTGTAAATGTTACAAATGTTTTGGAAAAGCCCTTTTTTGGTAAAATATATACATCTAAGCCATTGTCTAGTTTTTCATAGTAAAGTGTTTCATCTAGTTGTTTAAATTCAATTGTTTTCATTGTGCGGCTTGCTCCTTTCCACATAAGAAATAGACCGCTTCAAGCTGCACTTGCTTAGCCATTGCAACAACGTCTTCCTTTGTTACAGCTTTCCACTTATTTGCCCAGGCTTCAACAGAGAATTCCTCAGGTAAATCTTTATATTGGTCAAAAATTTCAATTTGTCCACGCGCAGAATCCAAGGACTCTTTTAGCTGATTTGTCAGCATAGCCTTTGTTTGCTCCAGCTCTAAATCTGTAATGTCTCCAGCCTGCATGACAGCAAGTTGTTCTTTAATTAAAGACAATGCTTTTTCTTCATTTTTAGCTTCAATCCCAGAAACAACAAACAGAAGACCGTAATGCGATGCATAGGAGCTTGATGCGTAATAAGCAAGACTCTCTTTCTCACGCACATTCATAAATAATTTAGCATGAGGATAGCCTCCAAAAATGCCATTAAAAATCTGCATTTTAGCAAAATCAGCATCTCCAAATCGAATAGGCGTGCTAAAGCCAATATGAAGCTTACCTTGTTTCATTTCATGCTGTTCTCTTACGTAATCATTGTCAGGATGCTGTTGTGGTAATACTGCTGGCACTTCCTCTGGTGTGCGATCATTAAATGGTAGCGCTTTTTTTAATTTCGCTACAAGTTCCTCTTCATTAATGTCTCCAGCAACATAAATATCTATTTTGTCGTTAGCGAGCATGGATTGGTATGCCTCAAATAAAGAAGCAGGCGTAATTTTTTGAATTTCTTCTACGCTACCATTAGCCGAAATCGATGCAGGCTCGTTTGGTCTCAAGATTTGTTGTAAACGGAACTGAGCAAAACGAGATTTATCATCAAAAATAGATTCAATCCGTTGAATGACTGTTTTCTTCTCCCGTTCTACAATCGATTCCTTAAAGACACCGTTTTCTAAATTAGGCTCAAAAATAGCTGTGTGCAATAAACCAAGTACGTCGTTTAAGACACTTGTATTTGCTAGATAATGATCATTCACAGTCTCCACATTCATTAGCACCGTATGTTCATTACCTCGTTTTGATGTATCAAAATATAAAACAGTACCATATAAATCATCTAAAAAGCTACGGAAAGCAGCAGTTGTTTTATATTTAGCATTACTATGCTGTAGTACATTGGTTAACACTGTACGTTCCGATGCACTTTTTGCAGTTAATGCTCTTCTCCATTTAATCGAAAAATTTACGGTTTTAAATTGGGTTGTTTGTCGGATATGCAAATTGACACCTTTTGCAAAAGGTATTGTTTTAAACATATGAAACCCTCCTATCCTTCTTAATATAACGATGTACTACACATACTATACATGTCTATTGTCTATAATTGCAAAAAGAATCCAAAGTATGTATGGGAAAAATTAAAAAATGCACCAATTTCATATGTAAAAAAAGACTGAGCATCGTTCACTCAGTCTTTTTGATTCATTTTTCTTAACGTTTACCTTTAATATAAGGCTGTCCACTTGCTTTTGGAGCATTCGCTTTACCAATAAAGCCTGCTAATGCAAGGATTGTTAAGACGTATGGTAAAATTTGCAGATAAACGGCTGGTACATTCTCGATGAATGGAATTTGACTTCCTGCAATACTTAATGTTTGCGCTAAACCGAAGAATAAGGCTGCTCCTAATGCACCAATTGGATGCCATTTCCCGAAAATCATAGCGGCAATGGCCATGAAACCTTGTCCAGCAATTGTTGCATGCGAAAAGTCATGTGTAATTGTTTGTGCATAGACTGCACCACCAAGACCACCTAATGCACCAGAAATAACAACGGCAATATAGCGCATTTTATTAACATTAATCCCCATTGTATCCGCCGCCATTGGGTGTTCACCTACAGCACGTAAACGCAAGCCGAATGGTGTTTTATAGATAATAAACCAAGCACCAATGGCTACCGCAAATGCTAAAATAGATGTGCTGTAAACATCATGGAACAATAAAGGACCAAAGAATGGAATATCCTCTAAATAAGGAATACCGAAACGGTCGATTGGACGTGTAATCATATCCGTTTGACCTTTATCATAAATCATTTTAACTAAGAAAACTGTAGCAGCTAAGCCAAGTAAGTTAATGGCTACACCTGAAACTGTTTGATCGGCACGGAAAGAGATCGAAGCAACAGCATGGAAAAGAGAGAAAATCCCACCAATAATCATAGCTGCTAACATCGCTACCCAAATCGTTGCCACACCTAATGATGAAGCGAATTCTAAATTGACAAAAATACCAACAAAAGCACCGACAATCATTAAGCCTTCTAGCCCGATGTTGACTACACCAGAGCGTTCAGAGAATACTCCACCGATAGCAGTAAAAATCAAAGGTGTTGCATAAAGAATCGCTGAAGGGATGATGAAATATAACATTTCTAAAAAGCTCATGTTATTGTCCCTCCTTTTTCTTGCTCAGCTTTTGTAAGCCTACTCGAATAATATAGCCTGATGCAACGAAGAAGATAATCAATGCGATGATAATTGATACGATTTCTTCTGGAATACCCGCAGCATTTGGCATATTTAATGCACCATATTTTAATGAACCGAATAGTGATGCTCCAAACACTACCCCAAGTGGTGTATTCGCACCAAGTAGCGCAACGGCGATACCGTCAAAACCGATTCCTGTAAAGCCAGGTTTAATAGATGCGTTTTGGAATGTACCTAAAGCTTCCATCGCACCACCAAGACCTGCAAACATTCCTGAAATCGTCATCGCTAAAATAATATTTTTATTAACACTCATACCTGCATAATCGGCAGCATTTTTGTTAAAACCTACTGCTTTTAGCTCGTATCCACGTGTTGTTTTTTCTAAAATGAACCACATAACTACTACCATTAATAGTGCAACAATGATCCCATAGTGAAGACTTGAATTGTCTGTAAGCTCTCTTAAAAACGGAGAACGTAAAGAAGCTGATTCATGGATACGTTCTGTTTTAAAGCTTCCATCGGACAATTTTTTAATCACTGCGTTGGCAATATAAAGCGCAGTATAGTTGAGCATAATTGTCGCAATAACTTCATGGACTTTAAATTTCGCTTTTAAGAAACCTGCAATAAAGGCCCAAAATGCACCTGCAGCTGCAGCAGCAAGTAATGCCAATGGTAAGTGAATAACTTTAGGTAGCTCAAATGCGTAGCCTACCCAAGCTGCTGCTAGCCAACCTAAAATCAGCTGACCCTCAACCCCAATATTGAACAGTCCTGTGCGGAATGCAAATGCTACTGCAAGACCTGCCAAAATATAAGGTGTTATTTGACGAATTGTGTTCCCAATTGAATATGAATCTCCAAAAATACCTGTCCAAAGAGCAATATAACCTTCTACTGGGTCATAGCCACTGACTACCATAACGATAGCCCCTACAATTAAACCGATAATGATAGAGATGATAGGAACGAGTAGATTAATGACACGATTTGACATTAGTCGTTCCCCTCCTTCGCATCATGCTTATTATTTTTTTTATTTTGCCCTGCCATAAGTAAGCCTAGCTCTTGTTCTGTTGTTTCTTTTGGATTTAACTCATCTACTATTTGTCCATCATAAATAACAGCAATACGATCCGATACATTCATGACCTCATCTAATTCAAATGAGATTAACAGAACGGCTTTTCCTTTATCACGTTGCTCAATGAGACGAGAGTGAATGAATTCAATAGCCCCTACGTCAAGTCCACGTGTTGGTAGAGCAGCAATTAATAAATCTGGATTACGGTCGATTTCACGACCGATAATAGCTTTTTGTTGGTTACCTCCAGATAATGCACGAGCCGGTGTCATTTCACCATTACCTGTACGCACATCATACTCTTCAATGATTTGACGAGCTTTCTCCGACACTTTTTTATAATCCATGACAAAGCCCTTTGCAATTGGAGATTGGTAATACGTTTGCAGTGCAATATTATGACCAATCGGGAAATCTAACACTAAACCATGCTTATGACGGTCTTGTGGGATATGACCGACGCCTTCCTCTGTAATTTTACGAGGCTTCATATTGGTAATATCTTTGCCATTTAACTTAACTGTCCCACTTTTGATTTTACGTAGTCCTGTAATGGCTTCGATTAATTCGGACTGACCGTTACCATCGATACCAGCTATACCTACGATTTCACCTCTGCGAACATTTAAGTTCAAACCTTTTACCTTATCAATATCTCGGTAATCCGTTACTACCAACTTTTCAATCGATAGCACTTCTTCAGTTGGGTTTGCGTCAATTTTTTCTGTTTTAAATTCAACTTGACGGCCAACCATCATTTCAGCCAATTGATCAGGATTTGTGGCAGCGGTTACAACAGTGCCAATCCCTTCTCCTTTACGGATAATCGTCACACGATCTGAAACTTCCATAATTTCTTTTAGCTTATGCGTAATTAAAATAATAGATTTACCTTCTGCAATCAGTCGACGCATAATTTGAATTAATTCTGTAATCTCTTGTGGTGTTAATGAAGCCGTGGGTTCATCAAAAATTAAAATTTCGGCACCACGATACAATGTTTTTAATATTTCAACACGTTGTTGCATACCAACTGTGATGTCTTCGATTTTGGCATTTGGATCAACATCCAATCCATATTTTTCAGAAAGTGCGTGTACTTTCTTCGCCGCATCTTTTATATTGACAATCCCCATTTTAGTAGGCTCCGTGCCTAAAATAATGTTTTCTGTAACCGTAAAGTTTTCTACCAACATAAAGTGCTGATGCACCATGCCAATTCCTAAATCATTGGCAACATTCGGGTTTGTAATTTTTACAGCCTTCCCACGAACATGAATTTCGCCACCCTCTGGTTGATATAAACCAAAAAGGACGTTCATCAAAGTCGATTTACCTGCACCATTTTCACCAAGCAATGCATGGATTTCGCCTTGTTTCAGTTGGAGGGTGATGTTATTATTCGCCACGAAACTCCCGAATTCTTTACGGATTCCAAGCATCTCAATCACATATTCCAAAATTGTCACTCCCTTAATAGGCACTTATTAAGTATTTTTGCCTTAGCGTATAGTATCTGCTGCTACATGATTGATGGTACAGATAAGCCATACGTCCAGTAGTCAATTTCTACCAGAGGCTAGAATTATTGCTTGATCTAAACCCACCTATAGAGGTAGTTGTTTTGCTAAATTAATACAGGAAAGGTCATCGTTAGAAACCTTTCTTCTATTAACTTATTACCATCATGATTTACCTCTATAAGATTCCTATAAATCTAGTTAAATAGAGTATTGCGAATAATCTAAATATAACGATAGATTGAAAAATCATCATAAGGTCCTTCTAAAAGTCCCTTATGATGATCAAGAGTTGAATTATTTTTCCACTTTTTCTGGAACTTTGATTTCACCCTTAGCAATCTTCTCTTTATATTCATCAATTACTTTTTGTACATCTTCTGGAATCGCACCGCGTGAATCTGCAAGTTTAACACCGTCTTCAGCTAAACCATAAGTAAGTGTTTCTCCGCCTGGGAAATCACCATTTTTTGCTCTATTTGAAATATCTACTACTGCTGTATTAACACCTTTTAACATTGAAGTTAATGTTACGTTTGTTTTATCGTCTACTTTACCTTCTTCGTATTGGTCAGCATCTACACCAATTACCCAAATGTTTGCCTCTGGATCTTTTTTCTTACGTTCTTTTGCTTCAGAGAATACACCGTTACCAGTTGCACCAGCAGCGTGGAAGATTACATCGACACCTGATGAGAACATACCGCTTGCTGTAATTTTACCAACATCCGCTTTATCAAATGCACCTGTGTATTTATCTTCGATGATGATATCTGGGTTTACAGCTTTTGCCCCTTCAAGGAATCCAGCTTCAAAGCGATTAATAACTGGGATATCTACGCCACCTACGAAGCCGATTTTACCTGATTTAGACATTTTCGCTGCCGCTACACCCGCTAAGAAAGCACCTTCTTGCTCTTTGAACATTACTGATACTACGTTGTCTGCTTTTACTTCAGCATCAATGATTGCAAATTGGCCATCTGGATTTTCCTCAGAAATTGCAGCCATTGCATCTTCCATCATATAACCAATACCGAAAATTAAATTGAAGTCACGACGTAGTAATGCATTTAAATTTGAATCATAGTCTGCATCTGATTTTGATTGTAGGTAATCAAAACCATCACCTTTTGATAAGCCGTGCTCTTTACCGTAAGCTTGTACACCTTCCCATGCAGATTGGTTGAATGATTTGTCATCAACGCCACCTACATCAGTAACCATTGCTACTGAGAAAGTTTCTTCTGTTTTGTCGCCGCCTGAAGCATTGTCATTGTCTTTTGCAGGTTTTTCGTCGTCTTTCGTACCACAAGCACCTAAAATAGCACTTGCCGCTAATACTGATGTTAATACTAAACCAAATTTACGTTTTTTCATTTAATTAACCCCCCAAAGGTATTGTAATTAGCAGGAAAAAAATTTAGAAATGTTCTACACCCGTTTACGAACTACATGGAAGCTGAATTTATCAGCTCGGAAATAATTTTTTGAATAGAGCACTACTTGATCATGGTCATCGTAATGCAACTGCTTTAACACTAAAAGAGCTGTTTCACGTCCGCAATTTAAAATCGGTGAGGCTTGTTCATGATACCCAATTGGATCAATATAAGTTACAGCATAGGCTACATGAATTTTGCCTGATTGCTCTAAAGCAGAGAACAGTGAAACTTCTTTTTTTTCGACAAAGTCAGTTGGCAGGAAGCTTGCGGGTAGCCTGTCTATGCAGTAAACTACTGGCTCACCATCCGCTGTTCTGACACGTTCAATCGTGAGTATTTTATCGTCGCCATCACATTGGAAGCGTTTTAAATCTTCTTCAGAAGGTGTGTGCTCAGTTGCCTTTAAAAAACGGGAACCCGGCTCCATACCTGCTGTTTCGATCATAGAAGAAATGCTCGATAGATGCTCGATGCCTGATGTAAACAACGGCTTAGGATTGACAAAAGTCCCAACCCCATGTCGGCGCACAATCACATTTTCCTCTTCCAACAGTCGAAGAGCTTCTCTAAGAGTAGCTCGACTGACTCCTAGTGATTTCGATAATTCAAACTCTGAAGGCAGCTTTTCATTTTCTTTAAAAATGCCAGCCTCAATGTCAGATTTTAAACGATCGATAACTTGAAGATAGAGATGACGATGATCTGCTTTAATAGTCACATATATCACCACCAAATCAGAGATCAGACATCTGATGTACAACATTCCTACTAATCGTTCATAAATATAACATTTTTGCAGAATGAAATAAACAGTTTTGAATAAAATCTGTTATAGAATTCATTCTTTCTTCATTTTCTTTGCAAATATTTGGACAAATATACAGTAGTTCTCACCATTTTGACATCTAGCTTTTTTGCTTAGTTATCATATTGGTGAACAAGTACTTGACGAGGCTTACTGCCCTCTGGTGGCCCTACAACCCCACGTTGCTCCATTTGATCGACAATACGTGCGGCCCTAGAATAGCCGATACGGAAGCGACGTTGCAACATGGAAACGGATGCTGTTTGCATATTGACAACTAATTGGACAGCTTCATCATATAATTCATCCGTTTCCTCTAAAATGGTTTCTTCTTCGGTAGGAATCATCTCCTCCTGATACTGCGCTTTTTGCTGTTCTATAACAAAATGAACGACTGCCTCCACTTCTTGATCCGATAAAAAGGCACCTTGCACCCTTTTCGGTTTGGAAGCGCCCGCAGGTAAAAATAACATATCACCACGCCCAAGTAGGCGCTCAGCTCCACCCATATCTAAAATCGTTCTTGAATCAATGGCTGACGAAACGGCAAAAGCAATTCTCGATGGAATATTCGCTTTAATAACACCTGTCAAAACATCTACACTTGGTCGTTGTGTTGCAATAATCAAATGAATTCCTGCTGCACGTGCCATTTGAGCTAATCGTGTAATAGAATCCTCAACATCACTTGATGCGACCATCATCAAATCTGCTAACTCATCCACGATGACTACAATATAAGGTAGCTTTGGATTTTTTTCCTCTGTTTGTTCATTCACTTTTTGAACATGTGCATTGTAGCCCTCAATATTTCGTGTACCTGTATGAGAGAACAAGTCATAGCGACGTTCCATTTCAGATACCACTTTTTTCAGTGCTTGCGAAGCTTTACGTGCATCTGTTACGACAGGAGCCAATAAATGAGGAATGCCATTATAAACGTTGAGCTCCACCATTTTTGGGTCGATCATCATAAGTTTTACTTCATGCGGTTTTGTACGCATTAGTATGGATACAACGATGCCATTTATACAAACACTTTTCCCACTGCCTGTTGAACCAGCTACAAGTAAATGTGGCATTTTATTGAGTTCGGCTAGTACAGCTTGTCCTGTAATATCACGCCCGAAGGCTACTTGTAATAATGCTTCTGGTTTCGCACCATCCTTCGATTCTAATACCTCTCGAAGCGTTACAATGGCTACTTCGCTATTAGGTACTTCAATACCTATCGCCGATTTTCCAGGGATTGGGGCTTCCATCCGAATATCTTTAGCCGCTAGTGCTAACGCAAGGTCATCTTGCAGATTGACAATTTTACTTACTTTCACACCTATATCTGGCAAGATTTCATATTTTGTGACAGCTGGTCCTAAATGCACTTGTGTTACCTTTGCTTTTACACCAAAGCTTTGTAATGTTTGCTCAAGCTTTTTGGCATTCGCTTGGATAACTGAATATTCACCACTTTGATCATGTTGAGGTGGTAGTTGTAATAGGTTATAAGATGGTAGCTGATAGTCTGCATTTTCCACTGCATCTGTACCTTGAATATGAACCTCATCCGCTGCTTCTTCTACTTCATTTTCCATCACAGGCGTATCATACACAGCTCTTTCCTGCGAGACATTTTGCGTAAAAGCAGAGATAATCGGCTCATGAGGTATTTCCTCCTCTTGTTCAGGCACATCCGTAATTTGATTTACAGCCGCAACCTCATCTCCACTTTCTACCCTTGAGCGGCGATTGTTTGGTTTTTTCGGTGTGTTTTTCTTTTTATCATGATGCTTTTTTTTCCATTTGCCAAATAGATCTGGTGTTTTTTCTGCTAAATATGGGACTAATGCTTTGCCAGTGACAAGTATGAGCCCAATAAAGAAGATTACCCAAGCAACAACTTTTGCACCCGAGGCTTCAAATAATACATGAAGCCCACTAAATAAAAGGGCGCCAATCATCCCACCGCCCAGAGCATTGCTGCGATGAATAATGCCATCTGTATTGATTAATATTCGCCACGATTCACGCAGCACAGAATCAGATAATAGACCACCTGATTTTGATAACTGTTCAAATAATATGCCATGACTAAAAATCGTTAAGCTCATAATAATGAGTACCATGCCAAGTATTAATCGATCCTTCATACTGACTTTTTTACGGCCAATCATCATTAACAATGCAACAAATATAAGCATAAATGGAACAGCAAAGTGTAAATTACCTAAAAGAAACATTGCGATGTTTTCTAGAATCCGACCAATCATGCCAAATTCAAAAATCATAATGACTGCTAATGCGATTAAAAGCAGTCCTAAAATTTCATACATAAGCGGATGCATATCTTTTTTTTCAGTTGTCGCTTTACTTTTAGTCACTTTTTTTCTTTTACTAACTGCCATCTATTTCACCTTCTTCTGCAATCCATTTTATATATGTAGCGAATCATAACATGTAGAACTTGCATATTTCAAAAAAAGGATTTTCCACCGCAATTGGGAGAAAATCCTTTTTCATCTACTTTTTCCTCAAAGCCTTTACGATGAGCTCGTTCAATTAATATTCCATAATAATTGGAATAATCATTGGACGACGTTTTGTTTTTTGGAATAAATACGTATTGAGTGTATCTCGAATTTCTTGTTTAATATTCGTCCATTCAAATGTATCTTTCCCAACATATTTTTCAATCACATTTTTTGCAATGTCAGATGCCTCAATCATTAATTCCTCTGATTCTCGTACATAGACAAAGCCTCGTGATAAAATTTCTGGGCCAGAGGCAATTTTCTTTTGTGCTCGATTTAATGTCACGACTACAATGAAAATACCATCCTGCGATAATAATTTACGATCACGAAGTACAATATTTCCTACATCGCCTACACCGATACCGTCAATTAATACGTTACCAGCTTGTACACGACCACTCATGCGCATTTTATTATTTTTGTATTCTACGATATCCCCTTTATCGGCGATAAAGATTTGTGATTTTTGCATACCGAGCTGTTGCGCTAACTTCGAGTGAGCAATGAGCATACGATATTCACCTTGGACAGGAATAAAATACTTTGGCTGCATTAAATTCAGCATCAGCTTCAAATCTTCCTGACTACCATGTCCTGATACGTGGACATTTTTACTAGAAGTCAAAATTTCAGCGCCGGCTTTTGACATAGAGTTCATCGTATTAGCCATTTGTACTTCCATGCCAGGAGAAGGTGTAAATGTAATTAACACCGTATCACCTTGTTTAATTTTAATGTCACGATGGTGCTTACGGACAATTTTTTCTAATGCATCTAGAGGCTCTCCTCTATTGCCAGTTGTAATAATGATAATTTCATCATCTTGATATTTTTGCATTTCTGAAATTGGAATAATTGTCTCTTCTTCAACTGTTAAATAACCAAGCTGTACACCTAAATCAACAGCTTTTTCCAATGGCTTACCAACAATCACAACTTTACGGAATGATTTTTGGGCTTGGGCAAAAACTTGCTGAATACGAATAAAATTCGATGCATAGACAGCTACTAAAATACGACCTGGTGCTGAGTGGAATGTTTTTGATAATTGCTCTTCAATCACAATTTCCGATGTCGTATAGCCTGGTCGTTCAGCTTCGCAAGACTCAGATAATAGAATAAAGACGCCGTCTTCCCCTAACTGTGCCATTTTTGCTAAATCAGGTTTAAATTTACCTGTCGCTGACTGATCGAATTTAAACTCTCCTGTATGAACAATCGCGCCTTCAGATGTATGGAACACTACCCCTAACGAATCGGGAATACTATGTGTTGTGTGGAAGAATGTTACATACGTTGAGTTAAAATTCATACGACTACGGTTTGTTACTTCGAAAAATTTCACCTGATGTGGTGCAGGTAATTCTTTTAAATGTTCCTTTGCTAATGCAATGGTTAATTTCGATCCGTACACAGGTGCCTTTATTTTTTGTAAAACATAGGCAATAGAGCCGATCGCATCTTCATGACCATGTGTTAAGAAAATACCTTTCACACGTTCTTTATTTTCTTCTAAGTACGTAATGTCAGGAATCACGATATCTATACCTAGCATCTCATCTTCTGGGAACATTAAGCCGCTATCCACTACAAATAGCTCTTCATCAATTTCTACTACGTACATTGCTTTCCCAATTTCGCCTACACCCCCAAGAGGGATGATACGAATCAATTCATTTTTCTTTTTTGTCAATTTATTTCCTCCTAAAAAATATCCCGAACAGCAACCACTTAACATTTATTATACGGTTTGCAAAGCTTTTGCACAAATTAAAAATACATGTTTCACGTAGGAAATAGATTTTCTTATGATTTGCTGATTGCTAGTAGATGGAAAAACAAATATTGGATACCTTGTACGAATAGAGTCAATCAAGTATTTTTAAGGATGAAAAGTGATGAATGGATGTTTATAGCATACAAAAACGAGGCCGATAGAGTTATCAGCCTCGTTGCTCATTATCGAAAATTTTTCGCTTTTTCTTGGTACGTATCCCAAATTCGGTCAAAGTTCTCTTTTTCTTTATCTGTCATTTCCATCATTGGCAGACGTACATTGAGTGTATCAAAGCCTAACTTTGTCATCGCATATTTAATAGGCGATGGGTTCGGTTGAGCGAACAGCGCACGTACTAAAGGTAATAATGCTCGGTGAATTTTGGCTGCTAGCTTATGATTTCCTTCTTCAAACGCTTTAATCATTAATTGCATATCATTGCCTACAACATGGGCTGCTACAGAAATAACGCCTGCTCCGCCTATGGCCATTAACGGTAATGTTAAACCATCATCCCCACTATACACTAAGAAGTCATCATCTGGATCAATGTTCTCTATAACATCTCCCATCTGATCTAAGTTACCGCTCGCTTCTTTAATCCAAGCAATGTTTGGAATCTTGCTTAAAGCAACAGAAGTTTCATAGGCAACATTGACACCTGTACGCCCAGGGACATTATAGAGCATAACAGGTAGACTTGTTTGTTTAGCGATGGTTTCAAAGTGAGCGAAAATACCACGTTGATTCGGCTTATTATAATATGGAGCTACAAGCATAATACCGTCTGCTCCATTTTCTTCTGCTTTATGAGTCATCGCTATCGAGTAGGCTGTTTCATTGTCCCCTGTACCTGCAATAACCGGTACGCGTCCTGCTACTTTCTCCACTGTAAAGCGCACAACTTCGATTTTTTCCTCAGTAGACATTGTTGGGTTTTCAGAAGTCGTACCACAGGCAACGATACAGTCTGTACCGTTGTCTATCAAATGATTAATAATACGTTCTAGTTCTGGATAATTAATCGTGCCATCATCTTTGAACGGCGTAATCATAGCCGTCCCAATTCGACCTAAATTCATCCTTACACCCCTCTTATAGTAAGTTATCCTCAAGCATTGCTTCTGCAATTTGGATAGAGTTTAATGCGGCGCCTTTTAATAAATTGTCAGAAACGATCCATAGATGGAATCCTTTATTGTTGTCTAAATCTTGACGGATACGTCCTACAAAAGTAGCGTCTTCCCCTTCTGCATAAATAGGCATTGGGTAAGTTTGTGTTGCAATATCATCTTGTAATACTACACCTGGTGCATTGCGTAATACGTCAAAAATCTCTTGGATTGACGCTTCTTTCTCTACCTCAATATAAACAGATTCAGAGTGACCTGAAACGACTGGAACACGAACGCAAGTAGCAGCTACTTTGAGCTCTGGTGCATGCATGATTTTTTTCGTCTCATTAATCATTTTCATTTCTTCGTATGTAAATCCATTATCTGTGAATTTATCGATTTGTGGAATGACATTGCGTGCTATTGGGTAATGACGTTTATCACTACCAGACGGCAAAATAGTTGCTTCTACATCTTTACCTGCTTCCCAATTTGCGCTCTGTGCCTTTAATTCTTGAATAGCAGAAATACCCGCTCCTGAAACGGCTTGATATGTTGAAACGATTACTTTCGTTAAACCAAATGCTTTACGAATTGGCTCAAGTGCAGCCACCATTTGAATTGTAGAGCAGTTCGGATTCGCAATAATCCCTTTATGCTTCGCTAAGTCGCCTCGATTCACTTCAGGTACGACAAGCGGTACCTCTGGATCCATACGGAAATGGCTCGTATTATCAATAACTACTGCACCACGCTTAGCTGCCTCTGGTGCAAGCACAGCTGATACTGACCCACCAGCTGAGAATAAAGCGACATTGACGCCTTCGAAAGCTTCAGGTGTCGCTTCTTCAATTGTATATGTTTGACCATTAAATTCGATTGATTTTCCCGCTGAACGAGCAGAGGCTAGAAATTTAATATGCCCAATCGGAAATTTACGTTTAATTAATTGCTCCATCATTTTCGAACCTACTGCTCCTGTTGCCCCAACAACCGCAACTGTTAACTGCTTTGTCATCTGTCATCTCTCCTTGAATACATGTTCCATAATGTGTGCTATTGTATCACAAAAATACTGAAAATTGTGTGTAATCTATGATTTATTTGAAATATTGTATCAACAGCGGTTGTAATTGCTTTTTCTGCGTAATTGCTGCATGAACAGTATCCACCATTTGATCAAAATCAGCAATTAAAGAATTCGGTTTGGAGAGGGGGGCATCCTGACCAAAAGGAATAAAATAAATATTTTTGGCATTCAACAGCTTCATAATGTTTATACCATTTAAACCAAGTGCATCATTTGTTGAAATACCTAATACAACAGGTGATCCATTACGCAATGTTGCCTTCGCTGCCATTAATACGGGACTATCTGTTGCTGCATTCGCAAACTTACTTATGCTATTGCCCGTCATTGGCGCAATCACCATTGCATCTAATGGATTGGATGGACCAAATGGTTCCGCCTCTTTTATAGAAGAAATAACCTTTTCTCCTGTTAATGCTTCTATTTTGGCAATCCACTCCTCTCCAGTACCAAAGCGAGTAGCCGCATGTAAAACGGAGTGAGTAATAATTGGCACAACCGTTGCTCCGACATCAATGAAATTTTGAATTTTAGGTATGACATCTTCATACGTACAATGTGAGGCTGTAATACCTAGCCCAATTCGTTTCCCCGTTAACAATCTTCTTCCTCCTCTATTGCCTTGCACAAGATTGTAGCAGCGTCATGTGCAAAGTATTTCCCAGGCAATGATGGCAATAGTACATACGTTTGTAATTGCTCCGCATCTATATCTAAACAGCCTGGCTCTGAGGCCAAATCATATAAAACTGCTGGAACATGCTCTATAAATGATTCTGTAATCCATTTTGCTGGAATTGTATTGATGAAAATATCATCCGTAATAGACCATCGACGATCATCTAAATTCGTAGCTTTATAGCCATATGCTTTTGCCTCGCTCACTTGTACAACAGAACGTGCAACAATGTGGACGTTCGCCCCCATCTTAACTAGTAAAGAGGCGAGCATTTTGGCGATGCGTCCAAAGCCTGCGATTGTAAAATTTTGTCCGTAAATACATTTTTGCTCGAGTCCGTAAAACGTGGCGATAAATCCCTCCGCTGTTAACCGAGCATTTTGCCATATAAACGATTCTTGCTGCAAATAGCAAATGGATTCATTTTTCTCTAGTAATTGCTTCCAATGCATCGTTAATCGGCCTGTATAAAATTTAACTTGTGATATTCCATAGAGCTGCTCAACTTCTATTTTTAATGGAAGAATTGGTAGGATAATTTTATTTGGTTGGTATTCTAAAACCAGTTTATTTAACTCCTCGTTCCAAACGGTCGTTCTTTTATAAAACACTGTTCTCGATGGACTTCTTAGCATTGTCGCTAATTCCTTTAATCGTGAGTCCTCACCGATAACAAGCCATTTTTCGTTTTCCAAAAGCTCACCTCACTGTAAATATTCTGACTGTACTGAAGATGTTTTATTAAATAAAATCCGATCTTCACCAATTAAGATAATTTCGTGCCAAGGTATCATTTCACTAACTTTCATTTTCTTTTTTTGGAATGGTAGTTTATCTTTCACAATTTCAAAGCCATGTATTTTCCCTGTTTGCACATCTAATAGGCATTCTGTATGTGCCAAGATGCCAAAATGTACGCCACCCTCAATTTGAATTAACTCCTTATCCACCATCTCAGATAGTAGCATGCCTCATCTCCCTCCTTGTGCCATTACCTCAATATATGCGAGTTTTTGCAAATCGTGCCCCCTACCAAAAGTAGGAATGTGTTGCATTTCCATCGACATCTGTACATAGTGTATATACACCGTTATAACGGGTGAGGATTTGTGCATATCCATTTAAGTAATGCCAGTGATAAACCTCACGATACAGCTCAAAGAGGGCATTCTAGCGAATAAATTACATGCAGGTGATGCACTATCATCTATCCGTGCTCTAGCAAAGGATTTAAAGGTCAGTGTCATGACGACCAAACGTGCATACACCGATATAGAGCGAGACGGCTTCATCAAAACAGTTGCAGGCAAAGGGAGCTTTGTTACAGAGCGCAATCAAGATTTTCTACGCAAGGAACTTCTGCGACAGCTTGAGGAGCATTTGCAAAAGGCCGTAAAAATAGCGAAAGCAGCCGGTCTTTCTAATGAAAAATTGCAGGAACTCCTATCTTTAATAGTAGAGGTGGACAATTAAGAGGAATGCCATTGAGATTCATGATTTACATAAGGTCTTTGAAGGCTTTTCTTTAAAAGATGTAAGCTTTTCAGTCCCTCAAGGAACCGTGTAGGCTTTATCTGAGAAAATGGAGCTGGAAAATCCACAACCATTAAATGCATGCTGAACTTACTAAAAAAAGAATATGGCGAAATATTGCTTTTTAATAAAGATCATGTCGAACATGAACTATCGATAAAAAACGACAGCGGAGTCGTATTTGACGATTTACACGTACCAGAAACGCTAAATGCGACGCAGCTCGACAAAATCATGAGAAAAATATTCCAAACGTGGGATTCAGGCTATTATTTTGAACGATTAGCTCAATTTAATGTCCCAAAGAGGAAGAAGATCAAGGAACTATCAAGAGTATGAGGATGAAGCTGTCAATTGCATTAGCATTGTCACATCATCCAAAATTATTGATTTTAGATGAACCAACAAGTGGATTCGATCCTATCATTCGGGCTGAAATTTTGGATTTATTTTTAGCATTGATGCAGGATGAAACACATAGCATTTTATTTTCTTCCTATATTACAAGCGATTTAGAAAAAAATGCTGACTATATTAAGTTGATTCATAAAGGTGAAATTTTATTGAGCGAAAGTAAGGATGCCCTCTTATGATTATGGGATTTTCAAAGGGAATAGTGAGGAAGTAAGGGATTTGCCAGAGCATGCGATTGTGAGAAGACGTCAGGGAGCGTTTGGAATCGAGGCTTTAGCACTTAAACATGAAGGAAATGAGGCTTTCAGGCTTGAAAAACCTTAAATGGCTTCATTTATATACGACGCGAGAAATTTGCTAATCACCATCAAAAAATAGGCTGCCTATTGGCAACCTATTTTTTATCAATTACAACATGGATTAATGTGTCATTGGCAATATCAATCGTAAAGGCTTTGCCAAATCCAACTACATAGCGTCCGTCTAGAGGTGTTAATTCAAATAATGAGAAATCGAGTGAACGTAACATTTCCATCATTTTTGCATTAAATAGTTGATCGAAGGCAGCAAAAATCTCCTCATGACCTTCATTTCCTAAATTTTTAGGCTGACATTGCCAGCGTGCTCGCTCTGTGGCAAATGGATTGGCTGTCACAGCTTCATCTGCTACACAAATTAAATCGACTACTTCTGACTGCTCCATTAACTGGTAATGTTCGGCAATACGACTAATATACACATAAAATTTCCCATTCAAACGTATAAAAGGCGTTGTACTACTAAAAGGCTTGCCTTCCCCATCTACAAAGCTTAATACACAATTTTTTTTACCTTGAATAAATGCTTCATAGTTTTGTTTTACTTGTTCAATATCAATTGCTTTTGGCATGCTGTTTCCTCCTATACTTTGACCGTATTTTTTAATTGAATCCGTGGGGCATTATCCCATGTGACATATTGAATTTCTGCTTCCATACGATAAATTTGTTGGATCATTTGCTCCGTCATGACCTCATCCGGTGTACCCATTTGTGCTCGTAAGCCGTCCTTTACAACAACGATTTGATCGCTATAGCTAGAGGCTTGGTTTAAATCATGGAGCACCATCACAACAGTCATGCCCATATCACGATTAAGCTCTCGCACTAATTCTAGCACTTCATGCTGATGGGCAATATCTAAGAAGGTCGTGGGCTCATCCAATAATAGCACTTGGGGCCGTTGTGCCAATGCCATTGCAATCCACGCACGTTGCGCCTCTCCACCAGATAAAGCGGCAATAGGCTTTTCTTTATAATGTGAGAGGTAGGTTTTTTCCAATGCCCAATCAATTATGGCCTCGTCCTCTGCATTGAGACGCTCAAACCATTTTTTATGTGGATAACGACCATAGGCGACTAAATTTTTGACGGAAATATCGCTCGGTGCTTGATTTTGTTGACTCAGCATACACATTTTGCGTGCGATTTCCTTTGAGGATAATTGACGCATATTTACACCATCAAATAGGATGGTTCCTGCATGATACGGCTGCATCCGTGCGATCGCCTTTAAAATCGTTGACTTACCGGAGCCATTCGGTCCAATAATGGATAAAATTTCGCCCTGTTTCACTTCAAATGAAAAATTATGGACAACTTCCTTTTGTTCATAGCTGATGGATAGCTGATCAATTGTTAACATTAGAACGCCCTCTTTCTCATTAAATATAAGAAGTAAGGTCCACCGAGAACAGCCATTAAAATACCTGCTGGAATATCAAGTGGTGCAAATAATGTCCGTCCACCCGTATCGGCAATCAATAAGACAATAGCTCCCATAGCCATACTCATAGGCAACATGTACTTATAATCGGAGCCAACTAGTAGCCTAGCCATATGCGGGACGATTAATCCAACAAAGCCAATCATGCCAACTGCTGCAACCGAAATTGCTGCTAGAAAAACAGCTAAAATAGATAACATAATACGAATACGGGTCACACTTTCTCCTAAATTGGTTGCGACCTGATCGCCTAAACGAATAATATTAGCTTTTCGAATGGCAAAAATGGATAGAATCCAGCCGATAATGGCATACACATAAATCATATGCAGTGATGCATTTCCTTTTGCTGCAAGACTACCATTCATCCATTGCACAGCTGATGGTAAACGATCACTGTAAAGAATGGATAAGAATCCAATGACTCCACCACACAATGCATTTACGGCTACCCCTGATAAAATAATGGTGATGGGTGTAATGCCTGTACGTCTCCATGCAAGAGCATATACTATGGCTGCTGCAATTAAGCCACCAACAAAAGCTGCAAGCGGAATCAAATGCGTTAGCTCTGGATTAGCTAAAAGAATAAGTAACACAAAGGCCGCTGCCCCACTCGTTACCCCTGTTAACCCAGGATCGGCTAATGGATTGCCCATAACTGCCTGCAATAAGGCACCCGAAATGGCGATACTAGCACCAATAATTAATGCGAGCAGCACGCGCGGTAGGCGAATATCCCAGATGATGGTTGTATAAACACCCTCTTGATCACGTCCATTGATCAGGGTAGATAAAATATCAGGTACGGAAATATGAACACTGCCTAACCCGATCGCTACAATGGCTGCTAAAATCGTTACCACAAAGGTCGTGATAATAATCATGCGACTTCTTGCTGTATGAATCATACCTCTACCTCACGAACTTATTTATAAAAATAATCTGCAATTGTTGTTAGTGCTTTCTCAGCATTTGTAATGGATGTGACACCGAATGTACTATAATCAAGCATATAGATTTTGTCATTTTTATAGGCTGATAATTGTTGCCATGCACTATTCTTTTTAATCTCTTGTTTAAATTTATCTTCATTTGCTCCATGATCACCTGATGCTAAAACAAAAACGATGTCCGGATCAGCTACAACAATATCTTCTAAATTCATTGGCGAATACGTTGATTCTGCTTTTAGTACCGATTTCGCAATATTGTCTGCACCTAATCGTTCTACTAAGCTTCCTAAGTAGGATTGGTCGTTCATTACCATAAAGGAATCAGATGTACCGATGACAAGCATCACAGATGGTAATTCTTTTCCTTGTGCTTTCTCTTCCAATTCTTTTTCTTTTGCTACGAGATTTTGTAAAACCTCATTCATTTTTTCTTCTTTACCAAAGTACGTACCGAGCACTTTAAAGCTTAATTTTAAGTCTTCATATGAATCCGTTGGTAAATAAGCTGTCGGTAAATTCATTCCCTGTAGTGCTTGATCAAGTGAGCTTTGTAATGATGATGCCCCAAGGATTAAGTCTGTTTGTAAGCTTGAAATAACCTCTAAATCGGGCGACATTGGCGAGCCGATTTTTGTAATAGAATCAAAGTCTGCTGGGATAGGGTTTGTCGATGTTGGCACTCCTACTGGTGTGATGTCCAAAAGATGTAACATTTCTGTTAAAGGCACCGATGTCGTGACAATTTTTTCTGGTGCTGTTGTTGGGAAGCTTGCTAATGCCTTTTGGAATGCTTCCTCATCGACACCATCTTGAAATGCATCCTCTTGCACATCAGCTGTATCTGCTGTTTCTTGTTGTGTTGTTGCTTCTTCTTTTATTTCTTTGTCAGTACTCTTTTCTTCCTGATCTGCACAACCAGCTAGCGCTAGTGATAATGTCAGGGTACTGACAGCAAGCCATTTTTTCATAAGATAAATATCCTCCAATTTAAATGCGAATGATTTTCAATATCATTCATACTATCAAAGTTAATTGAGAATTTCAATGCTTAATTGAGAAGAAAATAAACATTAAAAAAGGAGAACTTTGAAAATATTCAAAGTTCTCCTCATGTTGTTGAAAAAAGATCATGTCAAAGGCAGAAAAAGCAACTTTGCAAGGAGAAGGGGTGATTTCCGTTCCGCCAGCGTCCTTTCCAGGGGGCGTCCGATGAGCCGCTTCACTCACTTACGTGTGCTCCAGGGTCTCATCTGTGACGCTAAATCCCCTAGGAGTGACGCTGGCTCCACTCCAATCAACCATTCTGCAAAGTGTCTTTACTTTTTTTCATAGTAATATAGCGATTAAATAGCCCATTATTTTTAGAGGGAATAAGCTCTTATTTTCAATATGGAGAGGTGATGTGTGACAACACTTCTCCATAAAGAGTAGTGAAGACCTTCGCCTTATTTGAAAACCTTTGCTAAAAAGGTAATACTTTTGTAGGTTGGAGTGGAGGCTACTTGACTCCCGTGGGATAACGAGACAGGCGAGCCTCTAAACGGAGTGATAGCGGAGGAGGCGGCTCGGGGCGCTCGCCCACAGGAAAGCAAGTAGCCTGCAACGGAAATCCATTTCTACCTTTCAATTGACTGTTTTGTTTTTCAACACTAAAAGGAGAACCTTGGAAATATTCAAAGTTCTCCTTTTTACTATAATGAATAAATTGTTATAACTTGGATAATTAGTATCATTTTAAGCTCTTTTATTCGCTTGGGCCAATAATCGAGATAGCTGGTTCGGCTTTTAAAATTTTGGCAATTAGTCGATCTACTGACTCCATGGATACAGCATCTATAGATGCAAGTACCTCGTCTACAGTACGATGCTTACGATGCACCAGCTCACTTGTCCCATTGCGATTCATACGGGCCCCCGTGCCTTCTAAACCAAGGACAAAGCTACCTTTCAGCTGCTCTTTTGCATTATCAAGCTCTTCTGCTGTGATGCCACCAGCGACAATGTCCAGTAAAGTAGCATCAATGGTATGCTGAAGCTGAGCTAATTGCTGGCGACTAGTACTACCATAAATCGTAAACGCGCCAACATCGGCATAACAGGATTGGTAGGAAAAAATAGAATAAGCTAACCCACGTTCCTCTCGTACTTCTTGAAATAATCGAGAACTCATATTGCCCCCAATAATGCTATTCAGTGCAATAAAACTATACATATCTGGATCTTTCACACCAATTGCTGGATATGAAATCGCAAGATGTGCTTGCTCGGTATCACGAATTTTCGTCATTTCTCCTGGATAAAATGCAGGATTTGTCAGTACAGGCGCAATCGCTTGTGGAGAAGGTTGGTAGTGTCCAAATAAATCTTCAATTGTTTGCATAAGCTGAGCTGAAATATTACCCGCAATGGATATAACAACAGATTCTGGACCATAATGTTTGTCCATATAATGTCGTATGGCGTCAGCCGTAAAAGTCTTTAATGTCTCAGCAGTTCCTAGTATCGGACGACCAAGTGCATCATTCGGATACATGACACTCCACAGTTTTTCATGAACATCATCATCAGGCGCATCTTCACTCATTAATATTTCTTCTAATACCACTTGTCGCTCTTTTTCTAATTCTTCTTCCGCAAACGTAGAATGAAAAAACATATCTGCTAGTATTGTGACAGCAAGCTCTGCATGATGATCTAAAACTTTTGCATAATAACATGTATTTTCTTTCGATGTGAACGCATTTAACTCTCCGCCAATTCGATCAAATTCTTCAGCAATTTGACGGGCTGAGCGAGTTGTTGTTCCTTTAAATAACATATGTTCAATAAAATGTGTGATGCCATTTTCTTCTGGTAGCTCATAGCGAGAACCTGCATTCACAAAAATACCTAATGCAACAGACCTCACATGATCTATATGCTCTGATACTAGCCGAACACCATTTTGACATGTATGTACTTGAACCAAAAAATCTCCCCCAATTATAAAAATTCTCTACTAGTCTTTTTGCTACTATTTAAAAAGGCTGCGCAATCATACGCAGCCTTTGGAATCATTATTATTTTTCTTGTTCAGCGCGTTCTTTTTCCTCTTGTATTACTACTTTACGAGATAAATTCACACGACCTTGCTTGTCAATTTCAATAACCTTCACAAGTAATTGATCGCCAAGTTTTAAGACATCTTCCACTTGCTTTGTACGTTCCTCTTGAATTTCGGAAATGTGTAGCAAACCATCTTTTCCTGGGAAGATCTCACAAAATGCACCGAATTTTTCAATACGTTTCACAGTCGATAAGTAATATTCCCCTACTTTTGCTTCCCGTACGATATCTTCAATAATTTGTTTTGCACGTGCATTCATTTCCTCATTTGCAGAAGAAATGTAGATTGTACCATCTTGTTCTGTATCAATCTTAACGCCTGTCTCTTCAATAATTTTGTTAATTTGTTTACCACCAGGTCCAATCACATCACGAATTTTATCTGGATTAATTTTCACGATGACAATTTTCGGTGCAAATTCAGACAATTTTTCACGAGGTTCAGCAAGTGTTGCAAGCATTGACTCTAGAATATGCATACGACCAACTTTCGCTTGTGTCAGTGCTTCTTCTAAAATATTGCGAGATAAACCGTCGATTTTAATATCCATTTGTAGTGCTGTTACACCTTTAGCTGTACCAGCAACTTTAAAGTCCATATCACCTAAATGGTCTTCCATCCCTTGAATATCCGTTAAAATGGAATAGTGCTCGCCTTTTTTGATAAGACCCATTGCAATACCTGCAACTGGTGCTTTTAATGGTACACCTGCATCCATCATGGCTAATGTAGATGCACAGATAGAAGCTTGTGAAGTGGATCCGTTTGATTCAAGTACTTCAGATACACAACGAATTGTATATGGGAAAGCCGATTCATCTGGAATAACAGCTTCAAGCGCACGCTCACCTAACGCACCATGACCAATTTCACGACGGCCTGGACCACGGATTGGACCTGTTTCCCCTACAGAGAATTGAGGGAAGTTGTAATGGTGCATAAAGCGTTTTGATTCTTCTACACCTAAGCCATCAATAATTTGTACATCACCTAGCGCCCCTAGTGTACAAATAGATAGGGCTTGTGTTTGTCCACGTGTAAATAGACCAGAACCGTGTGTACGTTGTAATAAGCCTGTTTCAGAAGAAAGTGGTCGAATTTCGTCGAGCTTACGACCATCTGGGCGAATCTTATCTTCCGTGATTTGACGACGCACTTCTTCTTTTACCATTTTATCAAGAATGTTATACACTTGTTTCATTGTTTCATCGTCGGCTTCTTGCTCTTCATAGGAAGCGATAACACGATCTTTTACAGCTTGAATGGCCTCATCACGCGCATGCTTCTCCGCAGTTTGAATCGCATCATGCATATCAGTCTCACAAGCTGCTTTTATATCGGCTTGAATCGCTTCGTCAATCTCAAATAATGTCACTGGTAACTTTTCTTTACCTACCTCTGCCACAATTTGTTCTTGGAAAGCAATGATTTTTTTGATTTCTTCATGACCGAACATAATAGCTTCTAACATGATTTCTTCTGGCACTTCAAGTGCGCCCGCTTCAACCATGTTGATGGCATCTTTGTTGCCTGCTACAGATAAATGAATTGTTGAGTGTTTCGATTGCTCCACTGTCGGGTTAACGATGAATTCTCCGTCAATATAACCTACTTGTACACCAGCTATTGGTCCATCAAATGGAATATCAGAAATAGCTAACGCTAATGATGAACCTACCATCGCTGCCATTTCAGATGTACAGTCAGGATCATTGGACATAACCATCGAAATGACTTGTACCTCGTTACGGAAACCATCTGGGAACATCGGACGAATTGGACGGTCGATTAAACGGCTTGCTAAAATCGCCTTTTCAGATGGACGCCCTTCACGCTTAATAAAGCCGCCAGGAATTTTACCTGCAGCATATAGACGTTCTTCATAGTTAACTGTTAATGGGAAGAAATCAAGTGGTTTTGGTGATTTTGACATTGTTGCTGTGGCAAGTACAGAAGTATCGCCATAGCGTACTAATGCGGCTCCGTTTGCTTGTTTTGCTAACTGTCCAACTTCAATTACAAGTGGACGGCCAGCCCATTCATAGGAATAGACTTTCTTTTCGTTCATTCAATGAACCCCTCTCTATTATAAAAACACTTACTTCGTCTGTATGTACTAATAGTAAGTGTACCAAAAATGCTTGTTCTATGCTAAATAATATTTCATGAAATAATCATACATTTAAATTCAGTTATTGCCAATTTATTTAAGATTTATTTCTATATTTTATTGAAAAAGCATTTTTTACATTGGTATACGGATTTTCAATGGATTCCTACCAAAAGGTACAAGCTTAAATATCAATTTATGATAACATTGCGCTCATCATACAACATCTTATCAGTATAAAGAAAGTCACATAGCAAGTAAAGCTAAAACAAAAATAGAGGTACTATCAATCATACCCTGTAACGATTTGCTACAGGGTATTTGATTTTATGAAATCGTAAGTTATGTAGTTTTCGTCATGGAGTGCATTGTATTTTTTTCTAGCTTCATTTTTTTGCTTATGATAGGCATTACGAAGCGATCAAGTCCAAATTTCCCAGCATTATAGCCTGCCACAACGATAAAGATCGCCAGTAGAATATCAAATGGATTACTAGAAATCGTACCAGCTAGCAAGAAGGCAAAATTCATAACCATTCCAAAAAATGCTGCATATGTAGTTAAGCACCCTAGTATTAAGCCAAGACCGACAAGGAATTCTCCCCAAGGAATGACCACATTAAATATTTCAGCATTTGGTAAGGCAAATGACTCTATAAATTTTACATATGTAGGATATACCACTTTTTCTCCACTCATGACAGGATTCTCTGATGCAAATGTTAAAAACCCTGAGGCATCAAATCCATTCGTCAATTTACTCCAACCTGCTGTCAGCCAATGCCAGCCCAAGTAAATACGCACGGCTGTTAGAATAGCAGCAACAATGTTATTCTCTCTTAAAAATGTATTAAACATTAACCAATCCCTACTCTCTATTTTTTAC
Source organism: Lysinibacillus sp. FSL K6-1151 (assembly GCF_038630755.1). Classification (NCBI taxonomy): domain Bacteria; kingdom Bacillati; phylum Bacillota; class Bacilli; order Caryophanales; family Bacillaceae; genus Lysinibacillus; species Lysinibacillus sp. FSL K6-1151. Next base: position 1,142,442 of record NZ_CP152040.1, on the reverse strand, counting down.
TTTTCACAACGGTCTTCAATAAATCTATAGAGATCAGCTATTCTCCACACTTGCACCCTGTTGTCCTTCGTAGATTGTGAACATTTTATAAATGACTATTCATTCGTAAACGAAAAAACAACCACTATTCAATTCGTTCAATGCATTGAGCAGCAACAAAGATAGACTATCGCATAGTTTTTGAATTTGGTTGCGAAATGTGATTAGAATATACCATCCTTTTCAACCATACTAAATTGTTTTGGTGATTCGTTCATCGTTGTGTAATAAAGTTATGGCTTATTGTTGAACAACATAAAATAATAGACGAGAATAAACCTGCATTATGAACAATACGCTGCATATATGTCGCAAGTTTCAACCATAAAAAAAGACTGTAGACAAACTAAAATTTGTCTACAGTCTAATACAGCTATACTTGCGCTTTGAATTAGCGACGTAAGCCTAAACGGTTGATTAGTTCACGGTAACGTTGTACGTCTGTTTCACGAAGATATTTTAATAAGTGACGACGACGACCTACCATTTTAAGAAGACCACGCTCAGAGTGGAAATCTTTTTTGTGTGTACGTAAGTGAGCATTTAGAGCGTTGATTTCCTCTGTTAATACTGCAACTTGTACTTCTGGTGAACCAGTGTCACTTTCGTGAGTACGGTACTCAGCGATAATTTCGTTTTTACGTTCTTTTGTAATAGCCATTTGAATGGACCTCCTAAAATATAATGAATCCCCATTAGCACAGTAAACGTTGGAGTCATCGATATACCGAGCTAAGGTTAAGCATTTATGCACTTATGAATGTTACCATAAATCATTTGATCAAGCAAGTAAAACGTCGGCTTGAATGTTGTCATCTCATCATGCTGTGACGCTTACAAATCGTTAAAGTATCGGATAGCTTCTTGTTTATCCTTTTCGATTTGCGCTTTCAACGCCTCAATCCCATCGAATTTTCGTTCGCTTCGAATCCGTTTGTACCAAGCTACATGTACTTCTTCACCATAAATATTTTTATCAAAGTTTAAAATATGGACCTCAATCGATAATTGCTTATCATTTGGATCTTTGAAAGTTGGTTTGTAGCCCACATTACAAACACCATCATACCAGTTATTTTGCACGAGTAAACGAACAGCATAAACACCACTTGCTGGAATGAAAGTGCCTTCTAAAGCTTGGACATTTGCTGTAGGGAAGCCAATAGTACGTCCGCGTTTATCACCGTGTACAACAATCCCATTGATTTCAAATGGTCTGCCTAATAGTGTTGTAGCTTCTTCCATATCGCCCTCTTGTAGTAGCTTGCGGATACGGGTAGAGCTGATTTTCTCAACATCGTCTGTTTTCTTCTCCACAATGGTTACACCATACTCACCATTACTTAATGCACGCATATCGTCCATAGTTCCTTTTCCGAATGCCCCAAACGAATAATCAAAGCCAGCTGTAACATGTTGAATATTTAATCCACGAATAAAAGTATCAATAAATGCTGCTGGTGAAAGCTTAGCAAAATCAGAGGTGAAATGGACAACAAACACCGTATCCACACCCTGTTCTTCAAAGAGCTGTAATTTCTGTTGTAAGAGTGTAATATAAAAAACTTTTTCATTACGTCCACCAAGAACTAATGAAGGATGTGGATCAAATGTCATCACTGCAGTCGGAATTTGCCGCTTATTTCCCTCTTCCTTCGCTGTCTTGATAACTGCCTGATGCCCTCTATGTACACCATCGAAAAAGCCAAGAGCAAGCGAATATGGCTGCATGCTTTCTCGTTGCTGTAATTGATGTGGGTATTTTAAATGAATGACCTCCATTGAAAAATCCTCCTACTCTATCGTCGGAAACATCTTGTGTGGCTTCATCAAACCATCCTTCGTAGGGTGAGCCTGATAAACCGCCACTGCCTTTCCATTGATTCCAAACACAATTTTATCATGACTCTTTAATAATGCATCTGCTGGAAGCACTTGTCCATTGAAAATTTCCTTTTCATTGGCGGCAGTAATCTCAATATATGGATAGTCTGCTAATGCATACTCGACAGGTAAAATACAGGTAGCTGCTTGCTCTGCATCCATTAGCTCAGCAACTTGCGCTAATGTAAAGCAGTTATCACGAGTAAAAGTGCCTGAGGCTGTGCGTACGAGCTCCTTCATATGTGCAGGATAGCCAAGAGCTTCACCAATTTGCACAGCTAATGTACGAATATAGGTCCCTTTACTGCAAGCAATACGGACCGGAAATGTAATCTCTTGCCCCTCATATTGTTCAATCTCATCAAGCAGCTCTAAAGCATAAATCGTTACTTGACGTGTTGGTCTTTCAACCGTTTCACCTTTTCTGGCATACTCGTAGAGACGTTTTCCATTTACTTTTACGGCTGAAAACATTGGTGGCGTTTGTTCAATAACACCTGTTAATGTAGCTAACACCTCTAACAGCTGCTCACGAGAAAAGCTTTTTGTGGTCTGATCTTGCGCAACCGTTTCGCCTTCTGCATCCTCTGTTGTTGTAGTACGGCCGATTGAAATGATAGCTTCATAGACCTTTCCTGCATCGGTTAAATATTCAGCAATACGCGTTGCTTGGCCAATACAAATAGGTAGCACACCCTCTACTCCCGGGTCTAGTGTCCCTGTATGCCCAACTTTTTTTGTGCGCAAAATTTTCCGTAATTTAAAGACACAATCATGGCTCGTCATGCCTCTTTCTTTCCAAAGTGGTAAAATACCGTTCATATTAGTGCCTCCCAGTTACCTTCTCTATCATCGATTACGTATTGACATAATCCTTTTCCATAAAGATAAAAGTCTGCCTGCATTAACATGCATGTGGCAGACTTTTTTAGCTTATTCTTTGTGTAAACCTCTTAACAATGAATCAATACGGTTACCATATTCAATCGATGAATCAAATTCAAAGAGTAGTTCTGGTGTACGTCGTAAACGAATGCGTGATCCGATTTCTGATCGAATGAAGCCAGAAGCTTTTACTAAAGCTTTAAGCGTTTCTTCACGTTCACGCTCATTGCCTAAAGATGTAATATAAATTGTCGCTTGCTGTAAATCACCCGTTACATCAACACCTGTAACAGTCACAAAACCAACACGCGGATCTTTTATTTTACGGCCAATAATATCGCCAAGCTCTTTTTTCATTTGCTCAGCAACACGGTTTGAACGTAGAGACATAATTTGTCACCTCTATTTCGATGTACAGATAGCTGTGCATTTCATTGCTGTATCAAGCTTACAGCTATCTACTATTGCTTATAAATAATCTCGCCACACATCAAGCTGTTCCCATGATGGATTTGACTGCAAATAATGGAGCGCATGATTTATTTCCCGTTCAGCTGCATCTTTTGATGAAGAAACAGCAACAAGTCCTAATTTCGTACGCTGCCATACATTTTGATGGTCAATTTCCGCAATAGAAACATTAAATTTCTGCTTTGTGCGGGTAATCATACGCTGTAAGACAGCGCGTTTTTCCTTTAACGAATGGGCAGTTTGAATGATGAATTCAACCTCTGCATAAACGATCATTAGACGCGTTTAACTTCTTCCATAATATAGGCTTCAATAATATCGCCTTCTCTAATATCGTTGAAGTTTGTAATCGTAATACCACATTCGTATCCTCTTGCTACTTCTTTCACTTCATCTTTGAAGCGTTTAAGCGTATCTAGCTCACCTTCAAATATAACTACATTATCGCGGATTACACGTACACCTGAATCACGCGTTACTTTTCCTTCTGTTATATATGAACCAGCAATTGTACCAACTTTTGATACTTTAATTGTTTGACGAACTTCTGCTTGACCAATAATTTTTTCTTCAAACTCAGGATCAAGCATACCTTTCATCGCTTGTTCAATCTCTTCAATTACTTTATAGATGATGCGGTGTAAGCGAATATCTACACCCTCTTCTTCTGCAGCACGTTTTGCGTTAACATCTGGACGTACGTTAAATCCAATAACAATCGCATTGGAAGCTGCTGCAAGAGAAATATCAGATTCTGTAATAGCACCCGCACCTGTGTGAATAATTTTCACATTTACGCCTTCTACATCAATTTTCATTAATGAGGCAGCCATTGCTTCAACAGTACCTTGAACGTCAGCTTTCACAATTAAGTTAAGCTCTTTCATTTCGCCTTGGCTCATTTGTTCAAATAAGTTATCCAACGTAACACGTTGTTTTTCTGAACGCTGTGCTTGAATTGCTGACATAGCACGAGTTTCACCAACTTGGCGTGCTGTTTTCTCGTCTTCAAAGACTACGAAGCGGTCACCAGCTTGAGGTACATCGTTTAAACCTGTAATTTCTACTGGTGTCGATGGGCCAGCTTCTTTTACACGACGACCTTTGTCATTCACCATCGCACGTACACGACCATACGTATGACCTACAACAATTGGATCTCCTACTTTTAATGTTCCATCTTGTACTAATAGCGTAGCAACAGAGCCACGTCCTTTATCAAGCTGTGCTTCAATAACTGTACCAAGCGCTAAACGATCCGGGTTCGCTTTAAGCTCACCAACCTCGGCTACAAGTAAAATCATTTCTAACAATGTATCAATGCCTTCACCTTTTAATGCAGAAATCGGTACGAAAATTGTTTCGCCGCCCCATGCTTCAGGAACTAAGCCATGCTCTGTTAATTCTTGCATGACACGATCAGGATTTGCTGAAGGTTTATCCATTTTATTCACAGCTACAATAATTGGTACTTCGGCTGCTTTAGCGTGATTAATCGCTTCTACTGTTTGCGGCATGACACCATCGTCAGCAGCAACTACTAAAATGGTTAAGTCAGTTACTTTTGCTCCACGTGCTCGCATTGTTGTGAAAGCAGCGTGTCCTGGTGTATCAAGGAAAGTAATTTTCTTGTCGCCTTCCGTTACTTGGTATGCCCCAATATGTTGTGTGATACCACCGGCTTCTCCTGCTGTCACTTTCGTATTACGAATAGAATCCAATAATGTTGTTTTACCGTGGTCAACGTGACCCATGATTGTTACAACTGGTGGACGTTCTGATAATACTGCTTCGTTCACTTCTTCCGTTTGCTCGAAGTGTGTTTCTAAATCCGTAATATCTACACGAATTTCTTCTTCCACTTCTACACCGTAGTCTGCGCAGATTAATTCAATTGCATCCTTATCTAATTCTTGGTTAATTGTTGCCATTACACCAAGCATAAATAATTTCTTAATGATTTCAGATGGCTCACGGTGTAATTTTTTTGCTAATTCCGCTACTGATAATGATTCAACAAAAGTAATTTTTTCTGGCAGTTCCTTTTGTTTTACTGGTATAGACGGTTGATGCGTTTTTGGATGGCGACGTTTGCCTCCATGAATGCCTGGTTTTGGACGTTGGTTGTAACCACCGCCACCTCTACGATTATTATTATTATTGTTATTATTATTATTTTGTGTCATATTTCTATTTTGATTACCTTTTGTATTCTTAGATTTTTCGTTAGACGAATTTGAGTTTTGCTGTGTGTGTTGCTGATTGTTTGCTTTAGGCTTAGAAGTAGCAGATTGCTGCCTTTGTCCTTCTTGCATTTTCACCGAATGCTGTGGTTTTTGCTGTCCATTCGATTGAGGTCTTTGCCCCATATTTTGAATGGGTTTTTTTGCTGCTACATTTTTCTCAGGTGTTGCTTTAAATGATTGGTTTAACTTTGCCACAATATCTTTTTCCAACATCGACATATGGTTTGTTACACTCACATTTAATTTACTTAGTGCTTCAATAACCTCTTTACTCGTTTTATTCACTTGCTTCGCATATTCATGAACTCTGATTTTGGTCATCTGCTCACCCCCGATTAGTTTTCGTTGAGTAGACTAGACAATTTACGTGCAAAACCTTTATCGGTAATAGCTAAAGCCACTCGGGCCTCCTTACCTGTAGCATGTCCTAGATCGTAGCGATCTCCAATTACATGATACTCAACGTTGTAGTACGTGCACTTATCTTGAATTTTCTTACTAGAGTTTTTAGAGGCATCGTTTGCAAGCAATACTAGCTTAGCATTGCCATTCCGAACTTCCTTTACTACTAACTCTTCTCCTGAAATCACTTTACGTGCTCTTGCTGCGATCCCAAGCAAATTAAATATTGCTTGATTTATCATAAAATTGACTCCCTACGAATCAGCAAAATAAGTTCCTCATAAATTTCTTCAGGAATTTTAACATCAAGCTGGTGCCCTAATACATTTTTTTTGCGCGCGATGTCGATTGCATTCTCTGATTTAGATACATATGCACCACGCCCAGGCTTTTTTCCGGAGATATCTACACTTACTTCGCCCTCTTTTGAACGAACAACACGTACCATCTCTTTCTTTGGTAGCATTTCTCCAGTTGCTACACATTTACGAAGAGGTACCTTTTTGTTTACAGCCATAAGAATCACCATTCCTCTCTGAAGCTTGTCGTAAGAGGTGGACAAGTCATGCTCTACTTGACGCTCTGACAGTATTCAGTCGGCGTAGGGGGCCCACTGAATACTGTCAGCTAACTCGTCACACGGGCTTTCTTACTTATTCTTCGTCGTCTTGATATAAGTCAACTGCCACGTCATCAAAATCACTTTCTTCATCTTCAGCAGGGATGAAAGTGCTTGTAGCAGAAGGATAAATACCTAATTCACGAGCATCTGTTTCACTCTTAATATCAATTTTCCAACCAGTAAGCTTTGCAGCTAGACGTGCATTTTGCCCACGTTTACCAATTGCTAATGATAATTGATAGTCTGGTACGACAACCGTAGTTGATTTTTCTTCCTCGTTCACTTGAACATCTAATACTTTCGATGGGCTTAATGCATTGGCTACGAATACAATTGGATCTTCAGACCATTCTACAATATCAATTTTTTCACCATTTAGTTCATTGACAATCGTTTGTACACGAGCACCTTTAGCTCCAACACATGAACCTACTGGATCTACTTCTTCATTATGTGCATGGACAGAAATTTTAGAGCGATCTCCAGCTTCACGAGCAATTGATTTAATTTCTACAATACCTTCATAAATTTCAGGTACTTCCATCTCAAATAATCGACGTAATAAACCAGGATGTGTACGAGACACAATCACTTGTGGTCCACGTGTCGTACGCTCAACCTTTGTAATATATACTTTGATACGATCATGTGGATGATAAGATTCGCCTTGAATTTGTTCATTAATTGGCAATGCAGCTTCTACTTTCCCTAAACCTACATAGATATTTCGAGCATCCAAACGTTCCACGACACCTGTTACGATATCATCTTCACGGTCTACATATTGCTCATAGATTAATCCTCGCTCCGCTTCACGTACACGTTGTGTGACAACTTGTTTTGCTGTTTGTGCGGCAATACGTCCGAAGTTGCGTGGTGTTACTTCCTGTTCCACGATATCTTCTAGCTGATAAGCTGGATTAATGACTTTTGCATCTTCTAAAGAAATTTGCAAACGATCATCTTCTACCTCTTCCACAACATCTTTACGTGAAAATACACGAATAGAGCCCTTATCTAAATTTAAGTCCACTCGAACATTTTGTGCTTGATTAAAGTTGCGTTTGTAAGCTGTAACTAATGCCGCTTCAATGGCTTCAATTAACACATCTCTTGAAATTCCTTTTTGTTCTTCTAGCGCATTCAACGCATCTAACAAATCACTACTCATTTTGTTTTCACTCCTAAATATGCATTATGCTGAAAAATCAATGGCAAGTCGTGCCAATGCGATTTTTTCTTGTTCAATTGTTACTGTCATTTTACGTGTTTTAATACGTACTTCCACCACTAATGTATGTTCATCGTATGACGTTAAGTAGCCTTGGAATTCCTTCATGTCCTTAATGGGTTCATAGGTTTTTACATAAATAAATTTGCCAATTGCTTTTTCAAAATCCGTATCTTTTTTTAAGGGGCGCTCTGCTCCAGGTGAAGAAACTTCTAAATAATAGTTTTGTGTAATTGGATCTTTTTCATCCAATAACAGGCTTAGTCGTTCACTAACTTGAGCACATTGGTCAATGTCAATGTCACCCTCAGGCGTATCGACATAAACACGTAAAAACCAGTTACGTCCTTCTTTGACGTACTCAATATCCACTAGCTCAAGATTTAACTCATCCACAATTGGTTTAGCGAGCTCTTCAATTAAAGATGGTACTTTGCTCATTGTTGCCTCCTGTATTTATCAAATTCTAGCGTATGAATTGTTCATCACTGTAAGTTAATGCAGTAATGAATCATAATAAAACAGAAATTCCACCAGTTGCTTTGGTGAAATTTTACGGTCTTACCTGCTGTTAGTCAAAATTTGTTTTGCTACGGTATAACAACAGAAAAGAGCGGGTATGCCCCACTCTTTTGCTGGAAAAATATCAACAAATTATTACCATAAGGATAGCACAGTTCTCGGCACAATGCAAATTTCCTTCATGACAGTTAACCATATTGTGTCAGGATTTTGAAATTCTACAGTGACCTTTCGCCACGACACAAATCACTTACTAAAAAAGTGATAACTGATTGGCATCAGGCATGCCTTCTAAGCAACCAAGTTGGTCCATGTATTCGATAAGTGTTTTCGATACACGCCCACGTTGCTGTAAATCTTCCTTGGATAAAAACTCTCCCTCTTCCCGAGCGGCTACAATCGTTTTGGCAACGTTGGTTCCAAGTCCTGGAATCGCATCGAACGGAGGAATTAATGAATTGCCATCAATGACAAATTCACTTGCTTGAGAACGGTATAAGTCAACTTTCTGGAAACTCATGCCTCGTTCACACATTTCCAATGCAAGCTCCATCACCGTTAATAAGTTCTTCTCTTTAGTGGATGCATCTAAACCTTTCATATTGATTTCATCAATACGTGCTCGAATCATTTGCGACCCTTGAACCATCGCAATTAAATCAAAGTCATCTGCACGAACTGTGAAATACGCTGCGTAATAGAGGATTGGGAAATGTACCTTGAACCAAGCAATACGTACAGCCATTAGCACATATGCTGCCGCATGGGCTTTCGGGAACATATATTTTATCTTTTTACAAGATTCGATATACCAGCCTGGGACTTTATTGGCGAGCATCTCAGCTTCAAACTCCTCAGATAAGCCTTTCCCTTTACGTACAGATTCCATGATTTTAAAGGCCAGTGATGGTTCTAGACCTTGATAAATTAAATACACCATAATATCATCACGACAACCAATTACTTCTTTCAGCACACATGTACCGTTTTGAATTAATTCCTGTGCGTTGCCTAGCCATACGTCGGTTCCGTGGGAAAGTCCAGAAATTTGGACAAGCTCTGAGAATGTGGAAGGCTTTGTATCTTCAAGCATTTGACGTACGAAACGTGTACCAAATTCCGGGATACCCAATGTTCCTGTCTTACAGCCAATTTGCTTTTCTGTGACTCCTAACGTTTCTGGAGAACTAAAAATTTTCATTACGACAGGATCATCGGTTGGGATTGTTTTTGGATCTATTCCAGATAAATCCTGCAACATCCTGATAACCGTCGGATCATCGTGTCCAAGTATATCAAGCTTTAAAATATTGTCATGAATAGAGTGGAAGTCAAAATGGGTTGTCCGCCATTCTGCATCCTGTGCATCTGCAGGGAACTGCACTGGAGAAAAGTCATAAATATCCATGTAATCAGGTACAACGATAATTCCCCCAGGGTGTTGCCCAGATGTACGTTTTACTCCTGTACAGCCTTGCACTAAACGGTCGACTTCCGCACCTCGGAAATGTAAATTATGATCATTTGCATAGCCCTTTACATAGCCATATGCTGTTTTCTCTGCCACTGTACCAATAGTTCCAGCACGATAAACATAATCCTCTCCAAATAGCACCTTCGTATAGTTATGAGCTTGTGGTTGGTATTCACCAGAAAAATTCAAATCGATATCGGGTACCTTGTCACCTTTAAAACCAAGGAAGGTTTCAAATGGTATATCTTGTCCATCTTTTTTATAAGGTGTGCCGCATTCCGTACAGTCTTTATTTGGCAAGTCAAAGCCTGAGCTGACCGAACCATCATCAAAAAACTCAGAATGCTTACAATTAGGACAAATATAATGAGGAGGTAATGGGTTAACCTCTGTAATTTCCATGAAAGTTGCGACTAATGAAGAACCAACCGAACCACGTGAACCAACTAAATAGCCATCAGCTAATGACTTTTTCACCAGTTTGGCTGAAATTAAATAAATAACACCAAAGCCGTGTCCCAAAATCGATTTTAATTCTTTTTCAATTCGAGCTTTCACGATTTCTGGTAACTCCTCACCATAAATACGATGGGCCATTTCGTACGTTAAATTGGTTACCTCATCATCGGAGCCTTCAATTTTTGGTGTATAGAGGTCATCCTTAATCGGTTTTACATCACCAATACTCTCTGCAATTTTTTGCGCATTCGTTACAACCACTTCTTTTGCAAGATCTGGTCCTAAAAAATCAAATTCCTTGAGCATTTCATCCGTTGTTCTAAAATGAACCTCAGGTAGCTTGGATCGATTTAAAATATTAGCTCCACCCTGTGAACCAATAAGTATTTGCCTAAACATGGCATCTGTTGGATCTAAATAGTGGACATTTCCAGTGGCAACAACAGGTTTATCTATCTTCTTCCCAAGCTTAACAAGCTTACGAATAATATCCTCTAACGTCCATTCATCACGTACAACATTGCGTTCAATTAGTGGCGCATACACAGCTTTCGGTTGTACCTCGATATAATCATAGAATCGAGCAACTTGCTCTGCTTCCTCAGGTGACTTATTCATCATCGTTTCGAAGAGTTCACCATTACTGCAGCCTGAACCTACTAATAAACCTTCGCGATACTGCTCGAGTACAGCCCGTGTCACTCGAGGAACACGATAGAATGTTTTCGTATGAGAATGTGAGACGATTTTAAATAAGTTTTTTAAGCCCACATTATCAACGGCTAAAATCGTACAATGCATTGGTCGACCTTTTTTATAGGCATCGCCACCACCAATATGCTTATTGAAGTCGTCATGGTAATTAATCGCTAGCTCATCTGCATCTTTTAATAAATGTAATAGTAGATAGCCTGTCGCCTCTGTATCGTAAATCGCTCGGTGATGTTGTGTTAATTCAATATTGAATTTTTTACACAGTGTGTTTAAACGATGATTTTTCATAGTAGGATAAAGCAATCTTGCAAGCTCTAATGTATCAATGACCGGATGGGTTGTTCCTTCAAGACCAAATTTCTTATAGCCTGTATATAAGAAACCTATATCAAATGATGCGTTATGAGCAACAACTATTGCGTCACCAATAAAGGCATGAAATTCTTTAATCACTTGCTCCACTTCAGGTGCATTTCGAACCATATCATCTGTAATTCCTGTTAGTTCAATGGTAGTAGCCGAAAGTGGATGATGTGGATTGGCAAAGCTTTCGTATTTATCTATGACATGCCCGTCTTTAATTTTTACTGCGGCCAATTCAATAATCGTATCGTAAGCCGTAGATAGCCCTGTTGTTTCTACGTCAAAGACAACATACGTTGTGTCTGCTAATAAACGATGTTCAGGAGCATAGGCAATCGGTACACCATCATCTACTAAATTTGCTTCTAGACCATAAATGACCTTGATCCCATGTTTTTTTCCTGCTGCATATGCTTCAGGGAAGGATTGCACAACAGCATGATCCGTAATAGCTATTGCTGGATGCCCCCATTTTGCGGCCTGTGCAACAAGCCGGTCAACAGGTGTAACTGCGTCCATTTGACTCATCGGTGTGTGCAAATGTAACTCAACACGTTTTTCGCCCTCTGGTGCTAAATCTTGTCGTGTTTCTTTTTTGATTTCATTAATATCATTCGCCATGACAATTAAATCACGGATGAATGTATCCGTTTGAACAGAGCCTCGCACTTTAACCCACATGCCCTTTTTCAGATGCTGCATTAATTCTGCATCATCATTATCACGAGAGAACATTTTAACGATGATGGAATCTGTATAGTCGGTAATTTTAATTTGTAATAAGGAGCGTCCACTTTTTAGCTCTTTAATCTCCGTATCAAAAACAAACCCTTCAATAATGACACGGCGTTCTTCCTCGACAATCCGTTTAATTTCCACTATTTCATCATCTTTAATATGCATTCCAAGCTGGAATGGACGGTCACCAAGATTCGCCAATGCCGGGTTATCCTTTTTCTCTTGCTCACGTTTTTGGAAATCTTGCATCGCTTGCTGCGCTAGGGCCACTTCTTCCATACGTTTCTGCTCCATAAACGCCTCTTGTGCCGCGATCATTTCTTCCGTCTCTTCTTGTAGTACAAAGTCGATTACCATATGGGGGAAGCCGAATTGACCATAGCTTTCGGAAAGCTTGTCAGCATACTTTGTTTTCAGCATCATAAATTCCATTTCCTGCATGCAGGACAAAGTAATTTTTTGGCCATTCCACATTGGCACTTGAGAGATGAGACAGCTTTTAAGCGTCGGTGCCATCTCATCAATTTGTTCCACAACACTTAACCAGTAAGCTTGCACCAGTTCCTCTGTCACATTTTTCTCTACCGTTTCAAAGGTAGTATTAATTTGTGCAATTGCTGAAAATTTCTCCGTTAAATGTGTACGGAAAAGCTGATATAACGGAAACGGCAGTATATCTTGTAATTTAATGGTGAAATGCCAAAGTCTAACCTTTTTATGGACTGTTAGGCGTGATAATTCACCTTCCTCAAAAAATGACATGTACACATCATCTGTTAATTCTAATTGTTGCAAGAGCATTCGAAGTCTCATTCTTGCCTCTTGTTGCTGTTCCAATCTAACGACACCTACTTTCAGAAAGAGGTAGGTTGTTAAGCCTCCTCTTCTAATTCGTCTCAAAGACACGAGAGAATTCAAGAAAAAAATTCGCTCCCTCACTGCGGGCGCTCTTCAAGCTTAACAGAGTTTTACCATCTGTTGTTTCTTGCTTGGCTCACTGTCCCGCAGAAGTGTCGCGAATTATTTATCTCTATCTTATCAAAATTTTACGAAAGCCTCTATCAAAAGCATTAACTTCCAATTATAACCGATCTCTTAACAAGCCATTAGTTTTTACGGAAAAATTCGTTAAGGCGATCAATGACCTCTTCTTTTTTCCATTCAAATGTTTCACCAGTTTGACGGAATTTCACTTCTACCATACCTTCAGATGCTTTTTTACCAACCGTTACACGCACAGGTAAACCAATTAAATCAGCGTCTGCAAATTTTACACCTGCACGCTCGGCACGATCATCTAAAAGTACATCATAACGATATGATTTTAATAAACCGTAAAGTTCATCTGCTAATGTCACTTGCGCCTCATCTTTCGTGTTAACTGGCACAACATGAATATCATATGGTGCTAATTGTATTGGCCAAGTAAATCCATTATCATCTTGGAAGTGCTCAGCCACGGCAGCTAGAATACGAGATACCCCAATACCGTAACAGCCCATAATAAACGGTTGAGCCTTCCCTTGCTCATCTAAGAAAGTACCATTCATTTTAGCAGAGTATGTAGTACCTAATTTGAAAATATGACCAACTTCGATACCTTCTGCGAATTTAATAAACCCTTGTCCGTCTGGGGAAGGATCTCCCTCTTTAATAAAACGAATATCTAAGTAGTCATTCACAGCAAAATCACGCTCTGGGTTGACATTCACTAAATGGAATCCATCTACATTTGCACCTGCAATACCATTACGGATAGATTTGATAGCTTGGTCCGCTACTACCTTTACGTCTACTGGTAATTTCACTGGCCCAATTGAACCAACGCCACAGCCTAATAATTCACGGATTGCTGCTTCACTAGCCAGCTCCACAGAACCTGCATCAAGTGCATTTTTCAGCTTGATATCATTAATTTCATGATCCCCACGTGCAAGGACAACCACAAGCTCCCCGTCTACATCAAACACTAAAGATTTGATCACACTGGCTGGCTCTACATTTAAGAACGCTGATACTTCTTCAATTGTTTTTTGCTCTGGTGTTGCCACTTTTTCAACTTCTTTTAAAGCGTCATCTGATGGTTGATAATCCGCAATGACTTCAGCCATTTCGATATTTGCTGCATAGTCAGAAGTATCTGAGTAGGCAATCGTATCTTCCCCAATTTCAGATAGCACCATAAATTCATGTGTACCTTTACCGCCAATCGAACCTGCATCTGCAATGACAGCGCGGTAGTTTAAGCCAAGGCGGGAAAAAATATTTGAATACGCACGATACATATCTTCATATGTTTCATCTAAACTTTCACGTGATGCATGGAAAGAATAAGCATCCTTCATTATAAATTCTCTTCCTCGTAGTAAGCCGAAGCGAGGGCGCTTTTCATCACGGAATTTAGTTTGAATTTGATACAATGTTAACGGCAATTTTTTATAGGATTTAATTTCATCACGTACTAAAGTTGTAATCACTTCTTCATGAGTTGGTCCTAATGCAAAATCACGGTTGTGACGGTCTTTTAGGCGCATTAATTCTGGTCCGTATTTTTCCCAGCGACCTGATTCTTGCCAAAGCTCAGCAGATTGTAAAGAAGGCATTAGAAGCTCAATAGAGTTGATGGCTTCCATTTCTTCACGGATAATTGTTTCAATTTTTGTTAAGACACGTTTTGCAAGCGGTAAATACGAGTATACCCCACTTGTATTTTGACGAATAAACCCTGCTCGTAGTAATTGCTTATGTGATTTTACCTCAGCATCCGCAGGTACTTCACGTAATGTTGGGATAAATGTTTTACTTTGCTTCATTCAGTGTTCCACCTTTTTTAATAGATAAGTTTATACTCTCAATAGCATAAACAAATTTAGCTTTGAGCGCAATGTTTCATAGTAATTGCGCTCAAAGCTAGAAAATGAAATTTCATTTAACTGTCATTGGTTTAAAAGAAGAATCGTTGAATATCGTTCCATGTCACGACAACCATTAAAATCATCAGTAGGACAATTCCTACGAAATGGACAATTCCCTCTTTTTGACGATCAATTGGTTTACCACGTAAAGCTTCAAAACCAAAGAATAATAAACGACCACCATCAAGTGCTGGTAATGGAAGTAGGTTCATAATTCCTAAGTTAATACTTAACATTGCGGCCCAATTCATTAAGTTCATAATACCATACTGGGCTACTTGCTCTGTTGCTTTATAAATGCCAACAGGTCCAGAAAGCGCATCTATTGTGAACTTACCAGTAATCAACATACCAAGAAGCTCAAATATTTTCATGGTCATATTATAGGTTTCTTGTGCTCCATAAACTACAGCTTTTAATGGATTAAATTCTCTCGGACTGTCATAGCGCACACCAATTTGACCATATTTTTCGCCATCCTGCTGGATTTCTTTCACAGTCATATTTAAGTTCATAGATTGTCCATCACGTTCCACAGTCACTGTAATTTCTTCGTTTGGATGATCTTGAACAATAGCGGCTAAATCCTGCCATTTTTCAACGGCTTGTCCGTCAATGGCTGTTACTCTATCTCCCGCAAGCATTCCTGCCTGTGCAGCTGGATCATTTTCTACTACTTCAGTGATAATCGGCTCGTATGTTGGGACACCGTGGATTAACCCAATTACCAAGTAAATCACAAACGCAAGAATAAAGTTAAACAAAGGACCTGCAAAGATTGTCATCGCACGTTGACCAACTGTTTTTGCATTAAATTGACGATCATGTGGTGCAATGACCAATTCACGACCATTTTCCACAAGAACACAATCTCTTGCTACGTCATAACGAACTAGACGTTCTTCTTCATCATAGCCTTCTACAAATAAATTCTTCTCTAAATCAGCACGCTCAACTTCTAAAAATAATAAATCTGGTAGCTGCTTATTACTTTGATTGAAAATAATTTTTTTCACAACATTATCTTCATCGACAATTAGCCCTATTCGATAGCCTGGCTGTAGTTCAGTGCCATCCATATCCTCGCCGGCCATACGAACATACCCACCGATAGGCAATAATCGAATAGTATACATTGTTTCTCCATGCGTTTTCCCATAAATTTTGGGACCCATTCCAATAGCAAATTCACGCACTAAAATACCTGCACGTTTAGCAAATAAGAAATGTCCAAGTTCATGGAAGAAGACGAGCATCCCAAATATTAAAATAAATGCAATGGCTGTTTGCATAATATCCCACCTTTAATAGCGATTAGTTAACGATACAGTACTTTCGTTATTTTACCATGTCTAACACTATTTTTCTTGTCTCACTGTCCACATGTAAAATCGTTTGTAAATCTGGTACTGCAATGTTTTGATGTGCATGCATTACTCGTTCAATCGTCTCATCAATTTCAAGGAATGTAATTTTCCCTTGTAAAAAGGCTGCAACTGCCGCTTCATTTGCTGCATTCATCGCTGTCAAAATGGTACCACCTGTACGACCAGCCTCATATGCTAAACGCAAAGCCGGATAACGCTCAAAGTCCATATCTTGAAAATGTAGTTGTCCAATTTGCGCTAAATTTAGTCGCTGACCATTATGTAATGGTATACGATCAGGATAGCTTAAAGCATATTGAATCGGTACGCGCATATCTGGCGTGCCTAGCTGAGCAATCACACTAGTATCATGATACTCAACAAGAGAGTGAATAATACTTTCTCTATGCAAAAGTACATCTATTTTATCATATGGCATATCAAATAAAACATGTGCTTCAATGACTTCTAATCCTTTATTCATCATTGTTGCGGAGTCTATCGTAATTTTTGCGCCCATAGACCAGTTCGGGTGATTCAATGCATCTGCGACCGTCACATGTTGTAATTGGTCACGTGTTTTATCACGGAAGCTACCACCTGAAGCTGTAATAATTAAACGCTCAATATTTTTGGGATTTTCGCCATTCATTGATTGGAAGATGGCTGAGTGCTCGCTATCAACAGGTAAAATCGTGGCCTTATGTTTTTTGGCTTCTGCCATGACTAAATGACCAGCTGTAACAAGTGTTTCCTTGTTAGCAATGGCAATCGTTTTGCCCATGCGAATAGCTGCTAATGTTGATTCCAGACCAACACTGCCTAGCACAGCATTGACGAGTACAGTTGAGTCTGGATGTGTAGCAACTTCTACAAGACCTTTCGCCCCAAATGTAAATTGGATTTCAGGATAATCTTTCGCAAGGTCTCGTGCATCCTCTTCTAGCTGCACAGAAACTAGCTCGGGTTTTAATGTTTCAATCATTTCTCGTGTTTTCTCAATGTTTTTCCCTGAAGAAAAAGCCACTAATTGAAACGCATCACGTTGTTCTTTTAAAATATCGTAGGTTTGCCAACCGATTGAACCCGTTGCACCTAATAAACTAATTTTTTTCACAACAAATTGTCCCCTTTTTCTATCTAAGCAAATGATTTAGCAAGATGTCTTTTAATATACAGATTAATTACCAAACAAATGTAAAAAATGAAGGAGAGGCACGACAAATAATAGACTATCGAAGCGATCTAAAATTCCGCCATGCCCTGGTAAAATATTGCCCGAATCTTTTACATCAAAATGACGTTTGATAGCTGATTCTACCAAATCTCCCATTTGTCCAATAATAGAGGCAAAAATCGTGACAAAAACAAGTGATATATAACCATTTGCAAATGGGTAAATGAGTTGCATACCAACTGCAAAAATAACCGCAATGACAATTCCGCCTAGAAAACCTTCAATCGTTTTCTTCGGTGAGATTTCAGGCCATAACTTATTCTTTCCTAATTTTCTTCCTACAAAATAGGCACCTGAATCTGTTGTCCAAACAACTAATAGACAATAGACAACATACTCTAATCCAACATTTCTTGTTTCAATTAAATAATGGAATCCTAACCCCACATAAAATGCACCCAATAAAATAAAGCCCACTTCGTCAAAGGTTATTTTATTTTTTACAAGGACCACGTAAATCAGCAGTAACATCATTAGACCATAAACAACCATTAAATTGGATGAATAGCCTATTGTCTCTACAACTTTTTCACTCCAATCTTTCGGTATAACAAGTAATACTAATGTTATTAACCCTAGAAAACCAGGCACAGAAAAAATGGAAATCCCTTTCATTTTTAAGATTTCATAAAAACCGACAATAGCCATTGCAAGCACAAGTATGGTAAATGGTACTTTGCCATAAATAACGAACGGAATAAAAAGTGCTGCTGCAATTATTGCCGTGATAATTCGTTGTTTCAAGTTGTTTCTTCTCCCTTCAACCCACCGTAACGGCGATTACGCTTCTGATAATTTTCCACCGCTTCCAGTAAGCTTTCCTCACTAAAATCTGGCCACAATGTATCTGTAAACCAAAATTCTGTATAGGCGAGCTGCCATAACATAAAGTTACTTAATCGTACTTCACCACTTGTACGAATTAGAAGATCTGGTTCAGGCAAATGGGCCGTCATTAAATGAGACGTTAAGCATTCTTCTGTTATGTCTTGCATCGTTAATTGACCGTCCTGCACTTTTTGCAGCATCGTTTTCATGGCATTGACCATTTCAGAACGACTCCCATAGTTCAGCGCAAAATTTAAGACAAGCCCTGTATTATGCTTTGTTTCTTCCATTGCCTCATACAACGCCTTTTGCGTATGAGCAGGTAATAAGGATGGATCGCCAATCATTTCGACACGTACATTACGCTGCATCATTTCTGGTAAGAAAGAACCTAAAAATTCAACAGGTAGACGCATAAGAAAATCAACCTCTGGTTTTGGTCGCTTCCAATTTTCTGTGGAAAATGCATATACGGTTAAAACTTTAATTCCTAAATCCGACGCAAACCTAGTTACTTTACGTACGGTCTTCATTCCTTCATGATGACCAGCAACTCGTGGCATAGCACGTTTTTTCGCCCAACGTCCATTTCCGTCCATAATAATCGCTACATGGGCAGGAATCGGCTCGCTTTTAGTTAGGGCCACACGCTCCTCCAATGATAGTGTATCCATATTTATTTGTTTTCCTAATAGCTTTTTAAACATGCTAACTCCCCCACTACAACTAATCGGACGTATACTAACCTATCATAACAAACAAAAGCGCTTTTTGTCTTTTTTTTCCCTCTAAATTGACTATGTATGTACTAGCTTATTTTAGAACTATACACATAATAAAGAATAAGTTTGTTAGAAAATCGATGATGTTGTTATTAATGATCTTTTCGCATTTCATGTATGCTCTTTATATGACAAAGCAATTGATTATGAACAATAAAGCGAAAAGACGTCCTGTTATGTATAGGACGCCTTCATCTCATCAAAAAGTTCCATCATAGACATGTAAAACGTCTTGTTTACACCTCTAAAATTTCTTTTTCTTTATCTTTCGCTACTTGATCTACTTTCACAATGAATTCATCTGTTAATTTTTGAATATCGTCACCATAGCCACGTAGATCGTCTTCTGTGATTTCGCCAGCTTTTTCAAGTTTTTTCAAATCATCGTTTGCATCGCGACGAACGTTACGTACAGCAATTTTTGCGTCTTCTGCTTCTTTTTTCACTTGCTTTACTAGATCCTTACGACGATCTTCTGTTAGCGCTGGAATCATTAAACGAATGATCGAACCATCATTTGTTGGTGTAATCCCGATATCTGATTTCATAATTGCTTTTTCAATATCACCTAAAATTGTTTTATCGTAAGGTGTAATGACTAGTAAGCGAGCTTCTGGTACAGAAACACCTGCAAGTTGGTTAATTGGTGTTGGTGCCCCATAGTAGTCTACCATGATACGATCCAATAAAGATGCGTTCGCACGACCCGCACGAATAGATGATAGTTCACGTGAGAAAGCTGTGATTGTTTTGTTCATTTTTTCTTTTGCTTGTTCTAAGACTTGTTTAGCCATTATACGTTCCTCCTAACAACTGTTCCGATTTTTTCGCCTTGTACAGCACGTTTAATGTTACCTGGCTCCGTAATTGAGAAAACAATTAGCGGGATATCGTTATCCATACATAAAGTGGAAGCCGTTGAATCCATTACTTGTAAGCCTTGTTGGATAACTTCTAAGTATGTGAGTGTATCATATTTAATGGCTGTTTCATCCACTTTTGGATCTGCCGAATAAACGCCATCGACATTATTTTTAGCCATTAAAATCGCATCTGCGTCAATTTCTGCTGCGCGTAATGCGGCAGTAGTATCAGTAGAGAAGAACGGATTACCTGTCCCTGCTGCAAAGATAACGACACGTTTTTTCTCTAGATGTCTAACTGCTTTACGACGAATGTATGGCTCCGCTACTTGAGTCATCACAATAGAAGATTGAACGCGTGTTTCAATACCTAATTTTTCAAGAGCATCTTGTAAAGCTAGTGAGTTCATAACGGTTGCTAACATGCCCATATAATCGGCTGCAGCACGATCCATTCCCATTTCACTACCTATTTTACCACGCCATATATTACCGCCACCTACAACAACAGCAACTTCTACATCAAGATCTACTACTTCTTTTACTTCTTCTGCAACAGACTTGATTATTTTTGGTGATAAACCGAAGCCCGCTTCTCCAGCTAACGCTTCACCACTTAGTTTAATAACTACTCGTTTATATTGCGGTACACTCATTGTAAACCTCCGTAAGACTTTATTTAAAACCTTTCTATTCCCTTTTCCATTATAGTATATCTAACAATAATTGCTAGTTGTGAATAAGGCAGAATAGAAAATTATATCCGTTTTTCGTTCATTTCGGAAAAATAGGGAACACGCTATGTTGTGTTCCCCATTTTAGTCTAGATAATCTAGATATTATTTGATTAGAATCAAATGCAAGCGAAATTAGTTACCTTTAACTTGGCTCATTACTTCTTCTGCAAAGTTATCTTCACGTTTTTCGATACCTTCACCAACAGCGTAACGTACAAAGCCGTTTACTGAACCACCAGTTGAAGCTACGAAATCACGTACTTTTTGATCTGAGTTTTTAACAAATGTTTGATCAAGCAAGCAAACGTCTTCGAAATATTTACCAAGACGGCCTTCAACCATTTTCGCAACGATGTTTTCTGGTTTACCTTCGTTAAGAGCTTGCTCTGTTAATACTTTACGCTCACGTTCAACTTCTTCAGCAGAAACTTCATCGCGAGAAACATATGTTGGGTTGATTGCTGCAATGTGCATCGCAACATCTTTAGCTGCTGCTGCATCAGTAGAACCTTCTAAAGTCACTAATACACCAATACGGCCGCCCATGTGTAAGTAAGCACCGAATGCATCTGCATCAGATTTTGATTTAATTTCGAAACGACGAAGTGTAATTTTTTCACCAATTGTTGCAACAGCTGTTGAAATTTGATCTTCAATTTTTACACCTTCAGCATTTGTAAGCTCTAAAGCGGCTTCAACTGAAGCTGGTTTAGCAGCAAGTAATTGCTCTGCTAAAGAAGAAACTAATACTTGGAATTTGTCGTTTTTCGCAACGAAGTCAGTTTCAGCGTTTACTTCCACGATAATCGCTTCGTTACCTTGTTCTAAAATGTAAGTTGTACCTTCTGCAGCGATACGGTCAGCTTTTTTAGCAGCTGACGAAAGACCTTTTTCACGTAGGAAGTCGATTGCAGCTTCTAGGTTACCATCAGTTTCTACTAACGCTTTTTTACAATCCATCATACCAGCGCCAGTTTTTTCGCGTAATTCTTTTACTAATTGTGCAGTAATGTTTGCCATTTAGTGTTTCCTCCTCAAATTGGTTGAACTATTTAATGATAGGTTCTAAAAAAGGTGATAAGGGTTTTGAGCCACTTATCACCTTTTTGTAAACGTGAATTACTCAGCAGCAGCTTCTACAGCTGGAGCTTCTTCTTCACCTTGTTTTGACTCGATTAAAGCGTCAGCCATTTTAGCAGTTAAAAGTTTAACAGCACGAATAGCATCATCGTTAGCAGGGATTACGTAGTCGATTTCATCTGGATCACAGTTAGTATCAACAATACCTACTAGAGGGATGTTTAATTTACGAGCTTCTGCAACAGCAATGCGCTCTTTACGTGGGTCAACCACGAACATTACGTCTGGAAGATCGTGCATATCACGGATACCGCCTAGGAATTTGATTAGACGTTCGTGTTCTTTTTTAAGTTGGATTACTTCTTTTTTAGGAAGAACTTCGAAAGTTCCTTCTTCTTCCATTTTTTCGATTTGTTTCATACGTGCAACACGTTTTTGAATTGTACCGAAGTTTGTAAGAGTACCACCTAACCAGCGTTGGTTGATGTAGTAGTTGCCTGAACGTTCAGCTTCATCTTTGATCGCTTCTTGTGCTTGTTTTTTCGTACCAACGAAAAGAACTTTACCACCGTCTTGACCAACTTGACGCATGAAGTCATAAGCTTCCTCTAATTTTTTAACCGTTTTTTGTAAGTCGATGATGTAGATCCCGTTACGTTCAACGAAGATATATTTCTTCATTTTTGGGTTCCAACGACGAGTTTGGTGACCGAAATGTACACCAGCTTCAAGTAATTGTTTCATAGAAATTACTGACATGTGAATTTCCTCCTAGTATGTTTGGTTTTTATCCTCCGCATTTATCATCTGCAACAAGCTACCCTAAGCTTAGAGCACCACTTACTACATCAAAATGCGTGTGTAGTAATAACACCATTTGCAACTATATCATAGCTTTGATTGATTCGCAACAATTTAGTGATGAAATTTCAGTAAAAGCTCGATTTCTGTTTTCCCCTTTTGCAGTTGTTTCGCTATCTCCTCTGCCGATTTTCCCTGCTTTGCTAATTCTAGCGCTTGCTGTTCCACCGTCAGCATTTTTTCTTTTTCAGGTAGACTTGCCATCTCCTCTTTTGGAGATGGCACTGCTTGTGCCTTTTTTGCACCAGTATGTTGCTGACGTGAATAAGCATTTGCTACAATTTTTTTAGGTACGTAGATACGAGAATCTTTATCTAAACTTAGCGAACTATCACTTTTAGTCCCTTGGGTTAAATCCGAAGACGACTGTTCCATTGGTGTCACACTTTGTTCTATTTGCTGCAAGCTACTCGCCGCTATTTCGGGCTGTTTGACATTTTGTAACTCTTTAATAAGACGGTCATTTTCATCTTTCATTTCTGCTAAATAAGCCGTAATCGTATCGTCCATTTCCCTCATTAAACGTTCTTGCTTCTTTTCTAAATCCTTAAATTTTGCTAGCTTTGTATTTAAAATAATAAGGAAGTAAAATGAAAGTAGCTGTAAAAAGAATAGTAACGCTATTAGTATGGTTGTCATTGTAAACTCCTATCCACTAAAATCCACGAAATTCCCTTTAAACGGATGTTGTGCCTGTTTTTCTTGTTGACCCTGCTTCTTTTTCTTCTTTTTATGAATACCTGTTAAATATTCGCCACCTGCATCCTCATCCTCACTAATTTCATCCATACCTTCTGTTGTATTGACAATTTTTTGCTTGCGCTCTACTTCTTTTTTTAATGCTTCATTTGCGTGTGCCTGTTGGGCTAATGCTTGTTGCTGTGCCTGATCTGCCATTTTCCCCGCTTCAAATGTTTTTGGAATAGCAATTTGTAATTCGACACCTTTTAAACTCATTGGAATCTCTCCCTCAAGGATATTTACGCATTAATCATTTCACTTGATAATAGCTTTCGTAGCTTTAATAGCGCTTTTGAATGAATCTGTGAAATACGTGATGTTGACAGTTCAAGCATTTCACCAATTTCAGTCAAAGTTAATTCCTCTGTGTAAAATAAACTAAGTACAAGCTGTTCTTTTTCATTGAGCTTTTGAATATTCTCAGCTAAGTCACCTAATAACTCCGATTTAATAACAGTTTGCTCAGGTGTTTTTGTCGTATCATCTCGGATGACAAATGACTTACCGTCCGCTTCCTCTTGATCCTGTTGCTCATTAATGGAAAGAACATTTGAAAAAAAATGCTCTTGCACTGTCTGATACACATCTTCAACAGATACTTCCATATGCTCCGCAAGTTCCTCAGGTGTTACATGACGCATATATTTTTGCTCTAATTGTTCAATTTGAGCATCTAATTTTTTGGCTTTTTCACGCGCTGAACGCGGTAACCAGTCTTCCTTACGTAAACCATCAATGATAGCGCCTCTTACTCTAAACGAAGCATATGTATCGAATTTTAAATCTCTGTTAATATCAAATTTATTTAATGCATCAAAAAGCCCTACCATGCCTAAACTCGTTAAATCGTCTCGTGATACGCTCTTTGGCAAACCCGCACCAATACGTTGGACATGGTAAGATACTAAAGAAATATATTTTTTTATAAGTAAATCACCAGCATCTGGATCACGCTCATGAATCCAGCGATTCCATAGTTTTTGCTCATCGTTCAGAATTGGTTGTGTCATGAAATCCACCTCTCTAAAAACGCTTTACGCGCCCGTTTGCCACTGACTATTTGCGCTCATAAAATTAATCATTCAACAGGATTTTTCGGTTAATCTTTGTAAAAAATCCACATTAAAGCTAATCTAGACGTGAGCTTCGAATAGTTAAAAACTCGATAAGCAGTTGCCATCTTTCCTATATTATAACAAGAATCGACTATAATTTCATTTGTTTCTCTTACTCTCTAATATATTCCTTAATTTTTTAATCTCATAGAAAAACTGTACCCTTGTTATGATGAACAGTTGGATACAGTTCTAAAATTTGTCTACAGAATTAAACTTATAATTTAGGACGCTATTTAATTCGATGCTAAGGTGCATCATAACTATGACATTGAACAAAAAGGTTATAATACCTACATTGCATCCACAATGTACCAATTGTCGTTTCAAAAACGTGCTATAATTTTTCCATTGAATATTGAGATCTACGAGCGATTGCTTCAGCCCATTACTAATACCATGTTCGCCCTTCCCCTCCTTTTGACCATTTTTGCTTATCTGCTTCATTAAGCGGTGGTTTTCCTCCTGTAATAAAGTGCGCTAATAAGCTAGCCTGAGCTTTTGAGTTTCTCGTATAATAAAGCCTTCAAATGCCCAATAAAAAAAGAGCCGCTATTCGCGACTCATTTTTACGCATTCACTTGTTGCTCTTCTTCTCGATTCATCATCGTTCGTACTACTTGAGCAATTTCCTCGGAATTTTCATCTTGAAATTCAACCGTTGAATTAACTGCTGGAGCTTCTTGCTTTGCGCCATCAGTAGCATCAAGTTCATGATCTGTTAGACCATCTTCATCCACTTCTTCATTAGCCTCTGGCGTAAACATGATGTAAGCAATTAAAAAACGTACTATATACATAGCGATAAAGACGATAATTGCTACAACAAAAGCGCTGATGATGATGCGAAGGGGAGTAGATGGTTTTTGAAATGTACTGAAAAAATAAATTGAAAAAGCAATTAATGCTCCCCATAGATTGTAAAAAATAGAACCAAACATTAGATTTCGCTCACTCCTTGGTTAACTGTTCGAATATGTAATATCGACGTTGCAGGATTAAATTCAATCGTTCTACCACTATTTCCACCAGTATCCTCGGCCACTAAAGGTACTCCATGTCTCTTTAACTCATGTTTAACTGCTTCTACATTGCGGGGACCGATACGCATCGTATCTTTGTCAGATGTAAATTGAAACATCTGCGCCCCCCCTGCAATTTTTGCCTTTAGTTTAAATTTTTGAACGCCTTCTAATTTTAATAAATCTATCATTGCTGCAATACCTGAATCTGCAAATTTTGCCACATTGATTGACTCAGCTCTACCTAAGCTTGAATCTGGTAACATCACATGGATTAAACCAGCAATTTTTTTTGACTCATCATATAAAATAACGCCCACACAAGAACCAAGACCAGAAGTTCGAATGGTGTTAGGTAACTTTACTACATCCATTTGTGCAATTCCCACTTTAATTACTTGTCCACTACTGCTGCTTAACATCATCATGAAACTCCTAATGCTTTAAAAATTGCATCGAATGAGTCGGGATCGGGAAGCAGGAAGAAATGACCTCTCACCGTTTCGTGGTCTTCTACACCTTCTTCAAAAATGGATGTATTTATCACAATAACATTATCACTTACATGTGATAATTCGATTAAACCAATACTGATAATAGCGCCAAACATATCTACACTTAGACCAGGTACTGTTGGGTAAATTTTCAAATTGGTAAAGTCCGATAAGGCAGATAAATAGGAGCCCGATAAAATATTGCCCATTTCTTGCATAGCTGATAAGCCTAGCTCTGAAACTGGTTGCTTTTTAAAGTCAAATGTATCATCAAAAATAAGACGACGGATAAAGCGATTTGCTTGCTCGATAGGTAAAATAAAGAACATACTTCCTTCAGCATCTCCTTCAATACGAAGGTAAATACCAACTACAACGTTTTCAGATCCGCCAGCCAGTTCCATCATTTCGTTAAAGGACACCATTTCTACCTTTGGAACGCGCATATCAATTTTTTTCCCAAGTAAATTGGAAAGTGCTGTCGCGGCATGCGCAGCACCAATATTTCCAATTTCCTTTAATACATCTAAATGTAGCGATGTAATCTTTTGATTAAATGTCATTATCGATCCCTACTTTAGTGGATTTAATACTTTTTCTAAATGTAACAAGATTAATAATCGTTTCTCTACTTTGGCAACACCTGAAATAAATTCTTCTTCAAGTGAGCCAACGACCTCTGGTTGCGGTTCAATTGCACTTGCTGGAATATCAATAACATCGTTCGCTGAATCTACAACAAAACCTACTTCCATATCTTCTAATGAAATAATGATAATGCGTGTTGTTTCTTCATGTTCAGAAACAGGTAGTTCAAAGCGTTCACGTAAATCGACTATTGGTGTAACAACACCTCGTAGATTGATTACACCTTTCACATATTTCACGGTTTTCGGTACACGCGTAATATGCATTAATTTTTCAATTCCTTGTACATGGGACACGGGAATTGCATATTCTTTATCTGCTAGCTGAAAGACAATTACTTTAATACTTTCTTGTTCCACTGCGTTTGTCATACTTTACACCTCTCTTATTCATTCACCTTATTTAATTAGTGCGTTGCAATCTACAATTAAGGCTACTTTACCATTACCTAAAATCGTTGCACCTGAAATGGCAAAGATATTTGTTAAGTAATTTCCTAATGACTTCAAGACAATCTCTTGTTGTCCAATGAAAGAATCCACTACTAGACCAGCAAGTTTTTCACCTTTGCGAACAATTACGACTGAATGGAATTCTTCATCTTGTGACTCTTTACGAGGAACCTCAAAAATTTCCTCTAAGAATACCAATGGAACAACCTTGCCACGGAAGTCGATTACTTTTTGATTATGCGCATTCATAATCTCTGATGAACGGATAATAGATGTTTCAATAATAGAAGATAGTGGAATTGCATAAATTTCTTTTTCAATCTCCACCAGCATGACTGAAATAATCGATAATGTCAGTGGTAATTGAATCGAGAAGATAGATCCAACATCCTGTGTAGATTCAATTGAAATATTACCACCAAGTGATTCAATCGTTGTTTTCACAACATCTAAACCTACCCCACGACCAGAAACATCAGAAATGACATCGGCAGTTGAGAAGCCTGAAGCTAAAATAAGCTCATTAATCTGTTTATCAGACATTGAATATGATTGTTCTTGTGTCACAATGCCTTTTGAAATAGCTTTCGCTAGTACTTTTTCACGATTAATGCCCGCGCCGTCATCTTCAATTTCAATAAAGACATAGTTTCCACTATGATACGCACGTAGGACAACTGTTCCTTCTTCTGGCTTACCTTTTGCACGACGAGCCGTCGGATTCTCAATCCCATGATCCACAGAATTACGGATTAAGTGAACTAGTGGATCCCCAATTTCATCTATAACCGTACGATCTAACTCGGTTTCTGCACCGATGATTTCTAGGTTGATCTTTTTATTTAAGTCACGCGATAGCTGACGAATCATTTTTGGGAATCGGTTGAATACTGTTTCCACTGGTACCATACGCATCGTTAAAATAATTGTTTGTAGATCACCCATCACACGACTCATGCGCTCTACTGTTTCATTTAACTCACCATGATTCACTTCTGTAGCGATCGATTGTAGTCGACCACGATCAATGACAAGCTCTTCAAACAAGTTCATTAAAATATCAAGACGTTCAATATTTACACGAATCGTTTTATTCCCTACAGGTGCATGAGCTTTATCAGCTTTAGCTGGTGCTGCTGCTTTGGCTGGTGCCGCAACAGGTTCAGCTTTCGCAGGCGTAGCTGCTGGTGTTGGTTCTACTTCTACCACTGCTGTTGCTGCTACTTCCTGATGGGCTTCATATTGTTTTTCACTAAATTTCTTCAGGTCAATTGTTGTCACAACGACTTCATCAACCTCTGAAACCTTCATTATTTTTTTCTGCATATCTTCGGCTGTTTCTTTTGTCACAAAAGCAACATAGAATTGTTGATCAAACTGTTCATCTTCAAGCTTTTCAACAGATGGACTGGACTTAATGACATCTCCATCTTTTTCTAAAATTTCAAACACCATAAATACACGCGCAGCCTTTAATAGGCAATCCTCACGTAATGTAACTGCAATTTCAAATGCATTGAAGCCTTGTTCAGATGATTGTGTAATAACTGTTTGTTCAAAGCTATCATATTCTAAAACACTTGCAACGACTGCCGGTGCCACTGTTGCTACCACTTCTGGTACTGCTTCCTCACCTAATTCAATGCGCTTCAGTTGAGCAACAGTTGATGAAACATCACGTTTACCATCTCCACCGTTCGCAATATCCATCACCATTTCTTCTAGATGATCAACAGATTCAAAGACAACATCTAGTATTTCAGGTGTGACATGGATTTTCTCATTACGAATAGCATCTAAAACATTCTCCATTTTATGTGTCAAATCCGCTAAATCTTCAAAGCCCATTGTGGCAGACATACCTTTTAACGTGTGGGCAGAGCGGAATATTTCCCCAACAATGGCCAAATCATCTGGATTCTTCTCTAATTCTAATAAATGTTCACTACATGCTTGTAAATGCTCTTTACTTTCTTCGATAAACATCTCTAAATATTGATTGACTTCCATAAGAGGACACCCCTTTTAAGGCAAATATTTCATTATTGTTTGTGCAATATCATCTACATCTGCAACTTCATCAACAAGTTGCGTTTCTACTGCTGCTTTTGGCATACCATATACAATGCAAGTTTCGGCTGATTCTGCAATAGCTATGACATTACCACTTTTTTTCAATGCTTTCAGTCCATTAGAACCATCATGGCCCATACCAGTCATAATGACTGCCACTTTATCAAAATCCTTATATTGACTAACATCTTCAAACATTACATCTACAGAAGGGCGATGGCCTGATCTCGGTGCTTCCTGATTATCAAGAACAATGCCAAAAGTCGTTCCTACTTTTCTCAGCTTTAAATGATAACCACCCGGTGCAATATAAGCTACTCCATTTTGCAATATATCGCCCTGTTCCGCTTCTTTTACAGCAATTTCACTTAGCTGATCCAGACGAGTAGCAAGTGATTTAGTAAATCCAGCTGGCATATGCTGAACAATTAATATAGGTGCTTGTATGGACTTAGGAATTTTAGTAATGACCTCCTGAAGTGCACGAGGTCCTCCGGTTGATGTACCAATTAACACCATTTTCTTTCCAACTTTACTCCATTCTACCAGTGGCTTTGATGTAGCTACATTGCTAGCAGCAACATTCATAAGAGTTGGTGTTCGTCCATGCTGTTGTGGCTCCTTTACTACGGTACTCGCTCTTGTCACTGGTTCTTGTTGTTTTTTACTACCAGAAGGTTTTTTCAGTTTGGAAATCGGCACCATTGCCGCCTGCTCTACTTTGTGAACAAGCTCATTTTGGATTTTATGTAAATCAAGAGAAATGGTTCCGCTTGGCTTTGCGACAAAATCTACTGCACCACTCTCAATTGCTGCTATTGCATTTTCTGTCCCACGTTGAGTGGTACTCGAGAGCATTATTACAGGAACTGGACATTGAATCATAATTTCTTTTAAAGCATCTAGCCCATTCATTTCAGGCATCTCAATATCCATTGTCACAACTGTTGGCTTCAACGACTGTATTTTTTTGATCGCATCTTTTCCATTTCGTGCCGTTCCAACTACTTCCACCTTAGAGTTGCCAACAAAAAAGTCACTAATTAGCTTTCTCATAAAAGCAGAATCATCCACAACTAATAGCTTGCTTTTATGTAAAAAGTCCAATTAATCACGCCCTTTCGAGAAAATACTTCTGAGTTTCGATAAAAATTTTTTAGCTGTTTGTTCATGTGCGTGTATTTCCTCTGCACGATGTTCCATAAAACGAACGACTATAAGTTGTAATGTCTTTGATATTAGTGCGTCTGGATAAGCAAGCGAGAATGGTACTTGCTCACGCACAGCCTTACGCACAACTGGATCTTCAGGTAATGAACCTAGAATGGTTATTTCTTTGTCTAAAAAACGTTTCATCGTTATTTTTAAACGTTCATTCGTTTCAATTCCTTCTTCTTTGCTAAAAGCACGGTTACAAAGAATGTAAAACTCCTTCTCTGGATCACGTACATGAATATATTTCATCATGGAGTACGCATCTGTTA
Organism: Lysinibacillus sp. FSL K6-1151; assembly: GCF_038630755.1. Classification (NCBI taxonomy): domain Bacteria; kingdom Bacillati; phylum Bacillota; class Bacilli; order Caryophanales; family Bacillaceae; genus Lysinibacillus; species Lysinibacillus sp. FSL K6-1151. Next base: position 1,111,693 of record NZ_CP152040.1, on the reverse strand, counting down.
TAGAAGTAGGCTCCGCTGTTGAAATGACAATAATTTCATCAATGGATGTCAGTAAGTCTAATGACCAATTTGTCGCACCAGCCCCCATATCAAATAAAATATAATCATAGTTTTTTTGAAGCTGTTCAAAGGCATGAATCAATCGCTCAAACATACTTTGTGACCAATCTAGAACGCTCGTCATACCAGACCCACCTGAAATATACTTTAGATCATAAGGTCCTTCAAATATTACCTCATCTAGTAATTTATTTCCTTCTAAATAGTCTTTCAAACTATAAGAAGCATTTTTCCCAATTAAAATATGAATATTCCCCATCCCAATATCCATATCTACAATGGCAACTCTTTTTCCCTTTTGGGCCAAGGTTATAGCAAAATTCATGGTGAAGTTACTTTTACCTACTCCACCTTTGCCACTGACAACTGCGATGGCTCTACCTAGTTCGCCCTGCTGCCTCATCATTTTCAAGCGTAATGTTTCAGCTTGGTCTCTCATTTTTCTTCACCTTGAAAAAACAAATTAAGTACTGCTTCTAAATCAGCTTCCTCAATATCTTCTGGTACTTCTTGACCATTCGTATAGTAAGCAAGTCCTTTATTATATTTAATCATTAAATTGATCATTGTGCCAATAGAATTTGTTTCATCAATTTTTGTGAAAATGAATTTTTCAATTGGTAATTGCTTAAATTGGTCTACAATGTTCTCCATATCCTTTTCTTTCGTTGTCATAGCAAGGACTAAGTAAGACTCTGCTTGATCATCGAACTTAATGAGACGTTGGAGATCATCCACATACTTGACCTCTTTATAATTGCGACCTGCTGTATCAATAAACACCAAATCTAAATGGGATAAACTTTGGATTGCTTGCTCGAAATCGGTCGCATTATAAGCAATTTCAACTGGAGCCTGTAAAAGACCTGCATATGTTTTTAGCTGTTCTATGGCAGCAATTCGATACGTATCGGTCGTAATAAAGCCGACTTTTTTCTTTTTTTCTAACACAGCTCGCGCTGCCATTTTAGCAATCGTTGTAGTCTTTCCAACTCCTGTTGGGCCTAAAACATTTATATACTTTCTTTCATAGGACAATCCTCCGACAGGAAGGGCCTCTAGCTGCTTACGTAGTAAATTTTTCGTTATTAATTTACATTGTGAAAAATTTATTTCTGACGCTTCTTTGAAATGCATAAAAAGCTCATCACCTATCGTTGTGATGAGCTCTTCACTTAGCTCTTGCTGTCTTAAGTATTCAATGAAGGGGAAGAGTTCATCGGGATATTGAGCTTGGGTGGTCTTTTTATGCATCGATTGCATTAAAGATTTTAAATCTGCAATTTCCTTCCTCAATTCTTCAGAGATGCTAGTATCCTCATGCACTGCTGCAACATGTGGTGTTGGCTCTTGATGGACTTTTGCTTGAATAGCATTTGTAATCTCTTGTAACCTTGCATTTTCTTTTGTTTCTACAGGTAGTACAGCTGGTGCTGGAGCCACATAACTTGGCTCCATAACATCAACTCCCGCGACCACTTCAAAACTTTTCTTTTTAATCATACCGAAAAATTTCTTTGTGATGACTACTTTTGAATTTAAAATGACTGCGTCCTCACCTAATTCTGCCCGCACTTGCTTCATCGCCTCTGGTATGGATGATGCATAATATTTTTTCATTTTCATTGAACATTCACCACCCCAACACTTTGAATTTCAACTGAAGCATCCAGCTCATTATAAGAGAGAACTGGAATTTGAGGGAAATAACGCTCCGTCAATTGTCGTAAATACATACGAACTGCTGGAGAGCATAAAATGATAGCGGATTGCTCCATAAAGGAAACACGCTCTACTTCTGCTGCAATAGTCTCTAAAACGGTTTGAGAATCTTGAGGGTCCATTGCTAAATAATTTCCGTGATCCGTTTGTTGAATACTATCAGCAATCATTTTTTCTACTTTACCTGACACCGTAATCACCTTTAATGCTGAACTATCTCCAACATATTGTGCAGTAATTTGACGTGCTAATGCTTGACGGACATACTCCGTTAAAATATCTGTATCACTCGTTAATTTTGCATAGTCTGCTAATGTCTCAAAAATTATAGGTAAGTTACGTACAGACACATTTTCTCGAAGAAGCTTGCCAAGTACCTTTTGGATTTCTCCAGTAGACAAAGGAGTCGGTGTTAATTCTTCGACTAAAATAGGATGTGTTTCGCGTAAGTGATCGATTAACTGCTTCGTCTCTTGGCGTCCTAGTAACTCATGTGCATTTGCTCGAATGATTTCTGTTAAGTGTGTTGACACCACACTTGGTGGATCAACAACTGTGTAACCATACATTTCGGCATCTTCTTTCACTTGCTCCGTAATCCATTTCGCTGGTAGTCCAAATGATGGCTCCACAGTATCAATTCCTTCAATAGAGTCATCATCACCAGGGCTCATCGCTAAATAATGATCTAATAAGAGCTCGCCTCGTGCCATTTCATTCCCTTTTATTTTAATACGATATTCATTTGGTTGCAGCTGAATATTATCTCGAATACGAACAACTGGGATGACGATACCTAATTCTAATGCTAGCTGTCGTCGAATCATAATAACACGATCTAATAAATCCCCACCTTGTGTAGCATCTACTAAAGGTATTAATCCATAACCAAATTCAAATTCGATCGGGTCCACATTTAATAAATTCACAACATTTTCAGGGCTCTTCATGCCATCTGTTGCCACTTCTTCCTCAATTTCAAGTAATTCCTCTTCATCCTCTGGCTTCTTACGCCCCATCATATATGCTCCTGTAATGAGTGACGCACCAATTGGAATCGTTATCCAATCTGGAATTGGTGTAAATAATCCAAGTAAGATAATCGTTCCACCAGCTACATAAAGAAGCTTTGCCTGAGCAAATAATTGTCCTGTTATATCCTGGCCAAGACTTCCTTTTGAAGAGGCACGGGTTACAACAATCCCTGTAGCTGTTGAAATAAGTAAAGCCGGGATTTGGGATACAATACCATCTCCAACTGTTAGTTTAGAAAAATGAGTTGCTGCTTCTGCAAATGGAAGACCCATTTGCACTACCCCGATAATGATCCCAAATAATAGGTTGATAATAACCATTACCATTGAGGCAATGGCATCCCCTTTTACGAATTTTGTGGCACCATCCATCGCTCCATAGAAGTCTGCTTCTCCCGATACCTTTTCACGTCGTTCACGTGCTTCTTTTTCGGAAATGACCCCTGCATTTAAGTCAGCATCAATACTCATTTGTTTACCAGGCATTGCATCGAGTGTGAAACGTGCTGCTACTTCAGCTACACGCTCCGCGCCCTTTGTAATTACAATAAACTGAATTAACACTAGAATTAAGAAGACAACTAAACCAACAAGAACATTCCCGCCAACTACGAAATCACCAAAGGTTTCAACGACTGACCCTGCATCGCCATTTGCTAAAATAGCACGGGTTGTGGAAACACTTAGTCCTAATCGGAACAAGGTTAACAGTAAAATGACCGATGGGAAGATAGAAAAGTCCAATGCTTCCTTCATACTCATTGCTGTTAGCAGTACAATTAATCCTAATGTAATATTAATGACAATTAAGAAACTTAACATCCACGGAGGAAGAGGGATGATGAGCATCGCAACGATTAAAATAACCGCACCTAAAACCCCAATATCGCGAACTTTCATTTGTGTCCCTCCTACTTAAAAGCTTTAAATTTTTCGCTTAATACGGTAAACATAAGCGAGTATTTCTGCTACTGCCTTAAAAAATTCCTCTGGTACTTGATCACCAATTTCTACCTGATCATACATCGCACGTGCTAAAGGTCTATTTTCAACCATTATGACATCATGCTCTTTGGCAATCAGCTTAATTTTTTGGGCGACAAAGTCTGTCCCCTTCGCAACGATACGTGGGGCATCCATATTGTCCTCATCGTATTTGAGGGCAATCGCATAGTGAGTAGGGTTGGTGATAACAACATCTGCATTCGGCACCTCTGACATCATACGACGCATCGCCATTTCGCGTTGACGTTGTTTGATTTTGGATTTAATCAGCGGGTCACCCTCACTATTTTTATATTCATCTTTAATATCTTGCTTAGACATTTTAAGATTTTTTTCATACTCATGTTTTTGATACATCCAGTCCAGAACGGATACACAAAGTAAAACTAAAGATGCGGCTATACCCATTATGCCGACAAGCTTCCCTACTGTAATGAGCGTCATCCATGGACTTTTAAAAGATAAAGCCAAAACTTCTGGTAGGTTTGTCCAAATAATAATTGTTGTGACACTTCCTATAAAACCAATCTTTAAGACCGACTTCAGCAGTTCAACAATGGCCTTAACAGAAAATATTTTTTTTAACCCTTTAATAGGATCCATCTTTTTTAAATCAAATTTCATTGGTTCTAATGTAAATAAAAAGCCAAACTGCAGGAAATTACCCGCAAGAGCTCCAACAAAAGCAATCGCCATGATGGGCACAATAATAAAAGCCATCTGTATCAATGTTTCTGTAAATAAGCGCATCACACTATCAATCGTTAATTTTTCGATGCGTATGTTATGAATAAATGTTTGTCTAAAAAAAGCTAATAATTCATCACGCAAGGAGCCAGCAAAGAAAAATAAAAAGATAAATACCATAAGCATGACAATGGCACTAGAAATATCTTGACTCTTTACAACTTGCCCCTTTTTTCGAGCATCCTGACGTTTTTTAGGGGTTGCCTTTTCTGTTTTTTCACCTGCAAAAAACTGGATATCTAAACTTAGTAGTAGCTTCATATCATCCACCACCTAAAATGGCCATTAAATCCCGTATACCGTAGATCATAATCGTAATGAGCTTTTGAATAACTTGAATCATCACAGCCATCATTGTAAACATTACTAAAAAACTAACTCCGATTTTAATCGGAAAACCGACCACAAAAATATTTAATTGCGGTACTGTTTTTGCTGTTATTCCTAAAGCTAAATCGACTAAAAATAAGGTCGCCACAACAGGAGCAGCCATCTGAAATGCTATCGCGAAAACGGCTGTGAAAGTCGTCATAATAAATTTCGGTAAGCTTTCACTAGCAAAGCTTGGAAATTGATCCATCGGTAAAAATTGATAGCTATAGTAAATTCCATTCAGAATCATATGATGGCCATCAATCGCTAATAAAAAAAGAAGTGCTAGCATATTAAAGAACTGACCAATTAATGGGCTTTGCGCACCTGTTTGTGGATCAATAATATTGGCAATGGCAAATCCCATTTGAAAATCAATAAAGCTTCCTGCAATTTGTATTGCAGACATGATGATGTAGCCCATAAGACCAAGCAATAGTCCAACAAGTGCTTCTTTCATCACTAATAATATGTATTCATCATTGAAGACCAATGGCTCAACATCAATTGTATAGTACATCATCCAAGCTAATACCAGTGCGAGAGTAATTTTGACTTGTGGCGGAATGGTCCTATATGAAAAAAAGGGGACCGTAACAAAAAATGCTGAAACACGCACAAGTACTAATAAGAAAACCGTTAAATGTGGAATTAATTCATTCATGGACTCACCCTATATAACGTGTTAAATTCTCGAATATGTCTCTCGCATAGCTAGTAACTTGAGATAACATCCATGGGCCAAAGAATACGATGGCCACTAGGACAGCGACAATTTTGGGTACAAATGCTAATGTTTGCTCTTGTATCGAAGTTGTTGCTTGAAAGATACTTACCGCTAAACCAGTGATTAAAGCAACTAATAATAGCGGACCGCTTGTTAGAAGGATAATCATAATGGCACGTTCTGCTATGGAAATAACCAATTCACCTGTCATACTGTATCATCCCCTAAAAACTTTGTAGTAACGATTTCATGACTAGATACCAGCCATCGACCAGAACAAATAATAAGATTTTAAATGGCAAGGAAATCATTACTGGTGGTAACATCATCATCCCCATCGACATTAAAGTACTCGCAACAATCATATCGATGACAAGGAATGGTATAAAAATCATAAAACCAATTTGAAATGCTGTTTTTATTTCACTTAAAGCAAATGCTGGGACGAGCATTGTTAGTGGGATTTCCTCCACTGATGCTGGTTTTTCTGCTTGATTATAAGATAAAAATAATTCAAGGTCTTTTTGCCTTGTATGCTTACTCATAAACTCTTTAAATGGTGCACTAGCACGATCATATGCTTCTTCTAAACCAATCTCTTCAGCAAATAACGGCTGTAATGCCTCTTTATTCACCTCTTGAAAAGTTGGTGCCATAATAAAGAACGTTAAAAATAGTGCTAGACCAACAATCACTTGATTTGGTGGCATTTGCTGTGTCGCTAATGCCGTCCGCACAAAGGATAAGACAATGACAATTCTAGCGAAAGATGTCATTAATATTAAGATACTCGGTGCAAGAGATAAAACCGTTAGTAACAGTAGGAGCTTAACAGATGTAGAGACGTTGGTTGGATCGCTATTGGAAAAAACATTGATTAAATCATTCATTTATCATCCTTCTCCTTTTGCTTCCATCTCTCTATCTCATCACTACGCTCCTGTTTTATTTCAGATATCTTTTTTTCAAATAGTTTGCCAAATGAATCTTGCTTTTGTTCATTGTGCATACTCACTTGCTCTTTTTTCTTAAACTTAGAAAGTACTTCTGCAATATACGGTGATGTTGTTGCAAGTTCTTGCCTTTCGTTATAGAGTGCTAGCAATGCTTCAACTTCTTCAGGATCAGTAATTTCACGTAACAGTTGCACATCTTCTCCAACCCCTACTAAATACAATGATTTACCTACTTGTAAAAGCTGAACTGACTTTTGAGCACCTAACGATAAACCGCCTAAATTTTGTACCATTTGATTACGTTGGAAGTTTAAATTTCGTTTATTTAAAAACTTCATCAATCCATAAAATAAAGCTACAACAAAAATAAGCGCCAAAACCATTTTTATGTATTCCCATGCAGATATATCTCCAGCTGCTGATACATTTATTTCTTGTTTAGCAGCTGGATCGGTAGTATCTCCATTACAAGCTTCTGGGTTTTCAATGCAATCAGTGACACTATTCGTATCAGCATCCGCATAAACAGAAGTTGGTGTCGGGTACAAAAACAGGAAGGATACAAGAAATGCGAAAATCATCGTGAAACGAAATGATTTTAACATTCTCATACAATCATCCCAGTGCTTTTTGAATCGCTTCAATTACACGATCTGCTTGGAAAGGCTTCACGATAAAGTCTTTCGCGCCAGCTTGAATTGCATCGATTACCATTGCTTGTTGTCCCATGGCTGAACACATAATTACAGTTGCACTTGGATCTGTTCCCTTAATCGCTTTAAGAGCCGCAATACCGTCCATCTCAGGCATTGTGATATCCATTGTTACTAAATCGGGTTTTAATTCATTGTACTTTTCAACAGCCTGTAAGCCATCTGCTGCCTCTCCAACAACTTCAAATCCATTTTTTGATAAAATATCCTTGATCATCATGCGCATAAATGCAGCGTCGTCTACAATTAAAATTCTTTTAGACATGGTTAACTCCTCCAATTGAAACTATCTTAAATTATTTAAACGCTCTGCTTGACTTAAAACATCTGTAATACGGACACCAAAGTTTTCATCAATAACAACGACTTCACCTTTAGCGATTAAACGACTATTGACTAAAATATCAACAGGCTCCCCCGCTAATTTGTCTAGCTCAATAATTGAACCACTCGATAGTTCTAAAATCTCTTTAACAGAACGTTTCGTACGTCCTAACTCTACAGTAACTTGCAATGGAATATCAAGTAGCATATTTAAATTTCTAGCTTCAGATTGAGAGATTACATTTGGATCAAAGCTAGCAAACTGTGCTTGTTGCACATTCACAGGTTGTGCAGGTCTTGCTGGTTGCGTAAACTGTGGTTGCTCTTGATAAATAGGTTGCTGCGTTGGTGCTGTCTGCTGTTGATATACTGGTTGTGCAGGTGGTGGTGTTACAGGTGCTTGTTGTTGAACTGGTGGCGCTGCAATTGATGGTGCCTCAGGGGCAATCGTTGCAGCTACTGGTTCTTCAATAGACTCTGTTTCACCTAAAAGAGATTTTACAATGTTTTGACTAAATTTAAGCGGTAATAATTGCATTAAATTTGAATCAATTAAATTACCAATGCGTAGTCTAAAGGATACTTTAACTAATAAATCGTCTTCTGGAATATTGTCACGGCCTTCATCCTGTGAAATATTCATTAAATCAATAGTCGGTGGAGAAATATCCACTTTTTTATTAAATACAGTCGACATCGATGTTGCCGCTGAACCCATCATTTGGTTCATAGCCTCTTGAACAGCACTTAGTTGAATTTCACCTAAGTCTGGCTTCGGATTTAAACCATCGCCACCTAACATTAAATCAGCAATAATGGCTGCATCCGATTGTTTAATAACAAGTAAATTCATACCTGTTAAACCAATCGTATATTCCACTTGTACAGCCACATAAGGATGAGGAAACTCCTCTTCTAATTTATTACGGTTTATCATGGAAATACTTGGAGTAGTAATATCTACTTTTTGACCTAATAACGCAGAAAGTGCTGTAGCAGAACTTCCGAAAGAAATGTTACCTACCTCACCTAATGCATCTTGTGCAAACGAATCAAGGTAATCCTCAACTCTTAAATCATTAGTCTCATCATTTGAAGAAGCTGCAGTGTCGCTGTTTTTATCTTCCAACGTCTCGCCCCTTAATAACGCTTCAATTTCTTCTTGGGAGAGCATTTCATCACTCATCTTCGTCTCCTCCTTTCAAAGGGTCGATAATCTGGATTGCTAATTTTTTGCCTTGCTTACCTGGTTGAACCGTGAATTTTGGCAATGTTCCAACTTTCAGTATTAATGGATCTTCGATTTTTTGATCTAATTGTATAACATCACCAATTTGCATTGTAAGGAAATCCTCAATGGTAATGTCCGACAGACCCAGTTCAACTGAAAGTGGTAATTGTGCTTGTTTCACACGTGTTTCCAGCATTTTTGTTTGCTCTGGAGACATCTCTTTTGTATTTGTCTGCATCCAGTAGCGAACAGATAGATTTGGAACAATAGGCTCCAACACAACATGCGGGATACAGATGTTAATCATACCGCTTGTCTCACCAATAATCGTATTTAACGAAATTACGACCACTGTTTCATTTGGTGAGATCATTTGTAAAAATTGTGGATTTACTTCAAGCTCCACTAAAATTGGATCAATTTCTGCAACATTTTCCCATGCCTCGCGTAAATTGTCGAATGAGCGTTCAAAAAGGTTTGTCATAATCTTTGTTTCAATTTCTGTTAAGTTATCTACATTACTATGACTTGCCCCACTACCGCCCATTAGACGATCTAACATGGAATAGGCAATGTTCGGATTTATTTCCATCAATATATTACCATCTAATGGTGGCACTTCAAACACATTAATGAGTGTCATATTCGGAATCGAACGTACAAACTCTTCAAATGGTATTTGGTCTACCGATGCAACCGTAATCTGTACATAGCTTCTAAGCTGTGCAGAAAAGAAGGTTGTCAATAGTCGTGCAAAGTTTTCGTGTATTCGGGTCAAACTTCGGATTTGATCTTTTGAGAATCGAAGTGCTCGTTTAAAGTCATAAACTTTAACCTTGCGTCCCTCGTCCTCCTTTTTTATATCGTCAGCTGACATTTCCCCAGTTGATATAGCGGAAAGCAGCGCATCTATCTCGGATTGAGATAACACATCTCCTGCCATTTGCCCACCTCCATTTCAAGCAGTTTCTGTTTTATTGAGTGATGAAGGAGGTAAAATATACTTCCTGAACTTCTCCCTCTTGCATCAATTCATTTAACCTTGTTTTTAATGATTTTTGGAAAATTTGTTTCCCTTGCTTACCCTCTAAATCCTTTTGCTCCATTTCAGAAAGCTCTTGAATGGCAATATTTTGCACTTGGAAAACACGCTTTGTTAATTCTGTAGCAGCATCTTTACTTGTCGTTTGAATTTTTAATGACAAGCGTACAACTCTGTTATCTGCAAGATTCGTCGTGATTTCAGGTACCTCCACAGAGGATTCTACAATCTCATCAATGGATGGCTCAACAGCTCCTGTTGGCTTATTAAATTGTGTAAGCAATACAAATAAAATAACGCCAATCAGTATGACTGCTACTAGCAAAATAATAATCATTGTTAACATTTTATTATTCTTCATCTTTTTCACCTCGTAGATGCGGGTTGGATAAAATTTGTATATTATTATAAAAGGCAGTTACCTTTTGTCGCACCTCATCTTCACTCTCTAAAACAATTACTTTTGTTCCAGTTGTTAAAGTAATAGTCGTATCTGGAAACGATTCGACTGTTTCTATGTATAAAGCATTTAATGTAAATGCTTTGCCATTAAGACGTGTTAGTTCGATCATTGAAATAGGGCCGGGTCTAGCGTGAGAGCCGGCCCGACCCTCCCTCATATGAAAATATGTTTTATCAAACACCTGTTATGAATTAAAGAACTATATAATCATTATCGTTTTAAGTTTACTAGCTCTTGTAACACTTCATCTGATGTTGTAATAATACGAGTATTCGCTTGGAAACCTCGTTGAGCCACAATCATCTCTGTAAATTCTTCTGATAAGTCTACATTGGACATTTCTACTGTGCCAGGTACTACTTTACCCATCCCTGCAACAGTGGCTACTTGTGCATAGGCAGCACCAGAGTTTGCTGTTTGTTGGTAATAGTTTCCTCCAACCTTAGAAAGACCACCCGCATTTGGGAATTTAGCCATAATTAGCTGTCCTGCCCATTTACGATCACCGTTTAGGTCCACATATTCAATCGTACCATTAGCTCCGATGCTAATTTCTTTAGCAGTCGTTGGGATACGGATTGGCCCTACCTCACCATCGTCTGGGTCTAGTACACCATCATCATCAAATAAGTTAGCACCTTCATCTCCAGAAGCGACTGGTGCTTCATCTGGATTGATACCATCGTCATCAGTTTCCATAACAATTTCTTCTCCAGCAGATACTCCTACTAGATATTTACCATCAGCATTTACTATATAGCCATTGCTATCCATATAGAAAACACCATTACGAGTAAATAGGGTATTATTGAAACCTTCTTCGCCAATAAAACCACTATCTGGGTCTGGAGCTCCATTTGCGTCAGCTACCATGAAGAAGCCATCTCCTTCAATCCCTAAGTCAAGTCCACGCCCAGTACCTTGTAATGAGCCGCCACCATGTATTGTATCAATAGCAGCTAATTGAGAACCCAAACCAACTTGTTGTGGGTTAACACCACCTCGTGTAGCTGTTGCTGCAGATGCACCAGCTTGTGTTTGAGACATTAAATCTTTAAAAAGAACACGCCCCTTTTTAAAGCCAACAGTATTAACATTTGCGATGTTATTACCAATAACATCTAGCTTCGTTTGGAAGTTTTTAAGACCTGAAATACCTGAATACATAGAACGTAACATAAGTTTTCGTTCTCCCTTCGTTTTTTATAGGTGTGCCTCTATCAATCAGCATCACCAAGGCTTCCTTACATAAGAAGGTCCAGCCTTTACAGCACAATCGTGCCATCAATATTTGTAAATAACTGTTGTTTTGCCTCCGTGCGATCCATTGCTGTAATGACAGTAGCATTTTTAGCACTGACAATTAAAGCTGCTTGATCCATCAAGACTAATGGTTGTTTGACACCTTTTGAGTGTGCTTCAAATACCTTATCCGATACTACCTGCCATTCTTGTTCAGAGATGTCAATTTTACGTTCAATGATCCGTTCATGCGCATGTTTGCTCACCTTTAGTTCTTGCTTTGCAGCCTCCTGTAAATGAGCTTTAAAGGATTGCTGCGATTGAATTGGCTTAGGTTGTATTGTGCGAATAGATGGATGCAAGGGTACACGATGAATTGAAAATTTATCCATCATTCTTCTCCACCTTTATTCGCTAATTACTGTAAAATCTTTATCTGTTAGTTTTTTATCATTATCTAATACGTAATAGATAACGCCATCTTTATTTGAAACAGAGACAATTCGACCTTGTAATTCTTGGTCGCCATCTTTATACGTAACATTTTTACCAATCAGTTTACTTGCCTGTACAAGCGGAGATTCTGGTACAGTATTACCGCCATCTGTATTTGTTCCAGAGCCACCTAGTATTCCTGAAATATTACCAGGCGTTATTTCTTTTCCATCTGTTAATTTGAATACAACACTACCATCTACAAATTTCAAGGATTCAATTACACCTGTTCCTTCATTTACAACAGGATCCCCTTTTTCATCTGTTTTATCTGTAATTTCATGCCATTTCACTTCTTTACCAACAAAGGATGCATAATTCATCATCTGTGTTTGTTGCTGTGATGCCAATAATGACTCCATTGTCTTTGTCATGTTTTGCATTTGTTCTAAAGAAGAAAACTGTGCCATTTGAGAAATGAATTCTCGGTCATCCATAGGATTTGTAGGGTCCTGATGCTGTAATTGTGTAATTAAAAGTTGTAGAAAGGCGTCTTTGCCAAGCTCACTATTACCTGTTTGTTTCGTTGGTTTTTTATAATTCGAGTAATACAAATCATCCGTTATGGATGTATTGCTTACATTTTTTGTTGCATCTGCCATTATTACACCTCCTCATTGATTAAATAGTCATCAAAGGATAGTCCTTCATCTTCATCTTCATTTTTATGTTCTTGCTCTTCATCCTGTTGCTGCTTAAAGAAATTATTGAAGAAGCTTTGATCGCGTTGCTGGCGATCTGCATCTTGTAGTGATTGTGCTATATCAAGACGATCTACTTGAATGTTTTGTTGAACAAAAGCTTGTTTTAGCTGATGTGCTTGACTATCAAGTAATTCACGTCCATGAGCTGTAGAAGCTAGTAAACGAGCTGTCAGTACGCCATCATTTTGTACAAGTTCAATACGAACTGTCCCAAGATTTTCTGGGTACAATTTAATCGTTAAACGTGTGATCCCTTGTGCATTTGAAATTTGTGCTCTATTCATAATAGCCTGCATTTCTTTTAACAAAGCCTCAGACTGCGCAGGTTTGGCAGTTGGTAATGTGACATGGAATGTATCCGGTTTTGTTTGAACTGTTTGCGGTGTAACCATGTCATTTGTGCTTGTCTCACTCTGCTTCGTCACTTGTACTTGCTGAACTACTTGCTGAAAGCCTTGTAATGGCAATGCTCCAGTTGTTTTGGTTGTTGTTAGTTGTGTAGTTTCTACTTGCGTTTGTAATGATGTTAATAGACTCTTAACCGTTGTTAATAAGTTTTCTTGTGAAGTTGTTAAGTCCGTTTTCTGTCCGACTAATTGTGCTAGCTTCAATACTTGAAGCAGTTGTGTAGCGTCTTTTGGTGTTACTTGTCCTTCACCTTGTAAAGCAGGTCCTATTTGTGCCTGCAGTATCGGCGCTTGGGCATCTACTAGTGATAGTAGCTCCCAAACATCACTAGCTTCCTTCTCTTCTCCTAGCAGCTGTTGGACTATTTTTTGAAGTTGCTCTTCATCAATACCTAATGCATTTAGTATATTTTCTAAATTAAGCATTTCATCCATTGCCACTGCTTTATTGTCTTCGCCAAGCTGAAGCATTAATAACCCATCATCATGAGGGATTCCTAGTAAATCTAGTAATTCCTCCATTGAATCAGCATTTAAAACCGCTTGTAAATCGGCTAGCTCCTTTGTTGCAGTTGACTGCGAAGATTGGTTTGTTTGCGTTGAAGACGACATCATTTTACTAAAAACAGACCCGAAATTCGATACATTTTCTTTATTCGGAGTTCCATTGACCTTACCTTCAGGACTATTAACGGTTGAAGATTTTGCTGCTTTATTAGGTACAGACTTAGTGATCATTTGCATCATTGCTACATCCATTGTTCTTTCACCTCCTTTCATTTATCTTATTGTTTAGCCATTAACTCCGTATATTTTGCTGCATCTTTGGCATCCATTTTCTCTAATATGGCTGCTAACTTATCAGGCTTTAAATTCGTTAAAATTCGTAGCGCCTCCGCATCACTCATATTGATTAATACTGGTGCTGCAGCTTTCGGAGACATCTTATCGAACGTTGATAAGATATCATTAAAGTCACGCTTTACATCATCTTGTTGTCGATTCAATTTTTCAATTTCAAATTGCAACTGTTCTTTTTCTATCACTAACTTCTCTTTTTCAGTTGTTGTTGTATCAAGCTTTTTTTGTAGCTGTGTAATTTCAGCTTCTTTTTCTTGTATCTCTGCCTGTAAATTAACTAATTTAGAGTCGTTATTAATGGCAGCATCTTTAGCTTGTTGCTCTTCTGATGGGACAAAGGGTAAACTTCCTATTGCCTTTTTCCCTAAATCAAAGACATTCGTATTCATTAACGTTGCCACAACAAGTAAAACCGCTACTACAAACATAATCGGTAGTACAATCCAAGTAAAAAACTTTAGAAAGCCCCCTGTTTTTTTCTTTGACTGCACTTCTACTAACTCCGCTGTCAATCGATTGTCTTTTTTTGCCATGAAATCACCTGATTTCTCTCTTGTTATACGTTTGTAATGAAATTTCATCTAGAAAAAGGCTTTCTATACGATCTTGCTCTTGCTGGAATAGCTTCAAATCTTTTTCTCTCATTTTTTCAAATTTACGTACTTCCAAGTTTTTTTCTAATAATTTTTCCTCGTGCCAATTCATCTTCGCACGAGCTTGTATCACTTTCTGTTGTACATCTGCAATTGTTTTCTCAAGACTATCTATAAAACGACTATAATGATGAATTTCGTCAATAGATGAGCCAATCGTTAAACGCTCCTGCTGAAATGCGATTAAGTCTTCTTTCTTTTTAAGTAATTCATATAATCTTGTTGCTATTTCTTCAAAAGAACGGACAGATTCTTTATAAGCCATTTCGGTTTCGTTTTTTTCTTGCTCACGAATTGTTAACACTTTTTCAAAACGATACACATAACTGACCATCTATTTCGCACCACCGTTCGATAATGTTATTAACTCATTGACACTTTCTTCTAATGTTACTTTGTCTAAATAGCCTTGTTTAAGATAATGCGTAATGAGCGGTTCATAATGAATGGCCTCATCAATCTCTTTAGAAGTTCCTCTTTTGTAAGCTCCAATATTGATCAAATCCTCAGATTTGTCATATGTATAGTAGAGTTCCCTTAATCGTTCAGCAGCTTTTTTATGCGCTGGCTCTGCAACATGATTCATCAAACGGCTTACGCTTTTTAAAACATTGATGGCTGGATATTGACCTTTATTGGCTAGATTTCGATCCAATACAATATGGCCATCTAATATCCCTCGCACAGTATCAGCTATTGGTTCATTCATATCATCACCATCAACTAAAACGGTATAGAATGCTGTGATTGAGCCCTTTTCATTAGTACCAGTACGTTCTAATAATTTAGGTAATATCGCAAATACAGAAGGCGTATACCCTTTTTGTGCCGGTGGTTCTCCCGTGGCAAGTCCAATTTCACGTTGTGCCATGGCTACACGTGTAACGGAGTCCATCATCAGCATGACATTTAAGCCTCGATTTCTAAAATATTCGGCAATCGCTGTCGCTGTAAAAGCGCCTTTAATCCGCATTAATGCTGGTTGATCTGATGTGGCTGCAACAACAATGGAGCGACTTAAACCTTCTGCGCCTAAATCACGTTCGATAAATTCACGAACCTCACGACCACGTTCTCCTATGAGCGCAATGACATTTAAATCTGCTTGCGTGTTTCTAGCAATCATACCTAGTAACGTACTTTTTCCGACCCCAGAACCAGCGAAAATACCAACACGTTGACCATTACCAACTGTTAGCATGCCATCAATCGCCTTCACCCCTACTTCGAGTCTTTCGTCAATTGGTGGACGAGTCAGTGGGTTCGGTGGATCTTGCTCAGTAGGGACGGTCATTAACCCTTTCGGTAATAAGGTGCCATCGATTGGATTCCCCATAGAATCCAATACTTTTCCTATTAACTCAGGGCCCACTTTTACTTCTAGAGGGGCACCAGTCCCTTCAACAAGACAGCCAATAGATATTTCACGTAAAGAGGTGAATGGCATTAAGACAACTATCTCATCTTTAAAACCAACAACCTCTGCTAAAATGATTTGGTGACCATTGTTTACAGTTTCCACATGAATTTTACAGACATCACCTATGGAACTATCTGGACCTTGCGACTCAATCATCAAGCCGACAACTCTAGTTACTCTACCAAACTTTTTAAAAGTAGGTATATGAGGAATATGTTCGATTAATTGAGCCGTTTTCATCAAGATCATTCCTTACTCTCTAATATTTCATGTAGCTTTAATCTAAGCTCATTCAATTGCTCATCAATACTAACCATAATGCGACCATGATTTGTTTCAATATAGCAATCTGTTTCATTGTCTAAATCTTCATTCACAAAAATCATAAATGGTACATCCATCGGGAACATTTCTGCTAATTCATCTCGATTAGTGGTAATTAAAGCGTAGTATGTTGGGGAAACATAAATTTTAATTTCTTTCATTTCCCTTGCTTCTTTCAACCCTCGACGCACAATTGACACAAACAGTTCGTTATCTTGCTCTAGTGAGGTGCCAATAATTCGTTCTGCTGCAGTTAAGCCTAACTCTAAAATGACCGCTTCTTGATCTTCAATATATTTTTGTGCATTTTGTTTCGCTTGAATCATAACTTCATTCGCAGTTTGAAGTGACTGGGCCATTGCTTCAGAGGCTTTGTTCATACCATCTTCATAGCCTTGCCCAAACCCCTCATCATACGCCTCTTGCACTCGATTCGGTCTCTCTTCTTCCCAGTTTAACTTTAAGTGTTCAATTTCTTGGAAGTGTAATTGCTTTTCTTGTTCAAACATCTCACGTTCTGCTTGCAAAGTAGCTCTAGCTTCTGCAAGTAAACGATCTCGCTCTGCCATTATTTCATCCAATGTTAATTGATGCTGAGATGAGACTTCATGTTGGTCTACTTCAATCGGTTCAAACATATCTCGGATTTGGATTTCTTTAATACTATCGCTATCAGACTGGGTGTAAATAGAACGGATGATTCTAGACAATGACGTCATCTCCTCCACCGCGAGCAATAATAATCTCTCCAGCATCCTCTAGACGACGAATAACAGCAACAATTCGAGATTGCGCCTCCTCTACGTCACGTAATCGTACAGGTCCCATAATTTCCATTTCTTCTTTAAATGTATCAGCCATACGCTGTGACATATTGCGGAAAATAATATCTTTTACTTCTTCACTTGATACCTTCATTGAAAGCAGTAAGTCTTCGTTTTCACAGTCACGAATAACACGTTGAATGGAACGATTGTCGAGTGTAACGATATCTTCGAACACAAACATACGTTTTTTGATTTCCTCTGCAAGTTCTGGATCCTGTATTTCGAGTGCATCGAGAATTGTTTTTTCTGTTTGTCGATCTACGCCATTTAACACTTCTACGACAGCATCGATACCACCTGTTTCAGTGTAATCCTGTGTAACTGTTGACGATAATTTACGCTCTAATACAGATTCAATTTCACTAATTACTTCTGGAGAAGTCGATTCCATTACTGCTATACGTTTAGCAATATCCGCCTGTACTTCCTGTGGTAGTGAAGATAAAATAACACCCGCTTGCCCCGCCTCTAAATAAGAGAGAATCAGGGCAATTGTTTGTGGATGTTCATTTTGAATAAAGTTAAAAATTTGTGCTGGATCAGCTCTTCTAGCAAAATCAAACGGACGCACTTGTAGAGAAGATGTTAGACGATTAATAATCGTTTGCGCTTGTTCAACACCAAGCGCTTTTTCTAATACTGTTTTCGCGTAGCCAATACCACCTTGTGTGATATAGTCTTGCGCTAGTGCGATATTGTGAAATTCTTCAATAATCTCTTCTTTGACATTTGATTCTACTTTTTTAACACTTGAAATTTCTAATGTTAAACGTTCAATTTCTTCCTCTGTTAAGTGTTTATAGACAGAAGCTGAAACCTCAGGCCCTAATGAAATTAACAAGAGTGCGGCCTTTTGTTTTCCGGTTAATTCCTTATCTTTCTTGGACACAGCCGAACCTCCTAGTTAGTCTTCCGCAATCCAACTACGCAGTAACTTTGCAAAATCGTCTGGCTTTTCTTTAGCCATTTTTTCAAGCTGCTTACGACGCATTGTAGCTTCCGTTTCAATTTCTTCATTAATATCATCAATCATTAATTCTTCTTGTTCTTCTAGGATACTTAGCTCTTCTTCTTCCTGCGCACGCTTACGAGAACGGATAATAAAGAATGCTAGTAATAAAATAACAGCTAATAAGATACCGCCAATGACCCAAACCCACCATGGGATAACTGGTTTTTCATCAGCGACCTCTGTCGCCTTACCATATAAAGGTTGTACTGAAACAGCTACTTTCTCGTCAATTTGCTCTTGTGTAAGTTCTGCTGCCACATCTTTGGAAATTGTTGTACGAACTATTGTACTTAAAATTTTCTCGATATCTTCACGAACACCATCTGGTAATGACGCTGCATCTGTCGCTGTTGGTGGTTCAACAATGACTTGAATTCCAATATCTTGAACTTTATAAGGAGCTTCTTGGATATCTTTACGTATACGATTCACGTCATTATTGATCGTTTCCTCTGTACGTTCATAGTCACCATTCCCTGTTGCACCTTCGTTATACGTTGTGAAGTTATCTGTAGTTGTTTCAGCTTCAGGTGTTCCTGCAGCTGCTGCGCCTGTACCAGAATACTGCTCTGTAATTCGTTGAGCACTAATTGCGATACCTTCCATATTTTCTTCATCAACAGGTGTCACAAGGTTTTCTTCACGATTTTCTTTCTTGAAGTCAATATCCGTTGTAACAGAAACCATCACTTTATCTTGTCCCATCAACGTTCCTAGCATATTTTGCACTTGACGCTGTAGATCACGTTCTACTAATTTCTTCATTTGTAATTGACCTTCGGCTGTCGCTGTGGAAGTACCATCAGTAGTAGCAGCATTCAAATCAAAGTACTCTGAGAATTGATTAGAGATTACGATGTTTTCAGTTTTTAAATTGGGAATACTTTTTGACACCAAATTGTACATAGTAGTAATTTGCTGCTCTGTAAATTTATAGCCAGGGTCTGTATTTAAAACAATAGATGCCGTTGCCTCGCCTTGCACATCCGTTACGAATACCCCTTCTTCAGGAACTGTAATCATTACTTTGGCATCTTTTACACCCTCTAAATTTTTAAAAAGCTTAGCAATTTCAGTTTCAGTTGCTGCTTTTTTTAAGAGGTTAAATTCATTATCTGTCATACCAAATCCTGAACTATTAGCAAATGAGTAATCAATTGTACCTGTTTGCGGATAGCCCTCTGAAGCTAATTGTACTAACAAGGAGTCAACTTGCTCTTCTGGCACTAAAATAGATGTTCCACCTGGAGCAATTTCATAGTTCACACCTTGGGAATCTAGTGCTTCCTTTACTTGTCCAATTTCTCTTGTTGATAAATCTTTATAAAGTGGAACATATGTAGTTTTCGAAGCAAAAAACGTCACGATGGCTGCAAGTGCGATGACGCCTACCACGGAGCCAATCATAACTATTTTTTGCTTTTTACTTCGACTTGTCCAAAATTGACTGGTGTCGTTTTTTATTTTCGTCAATCGTTCATTCATTATGAATCCTCCGGTTATAGTGAATAACCTAGCCATCAATAATTTGCGAACATAATGAGTCCACTATAGTAGTGGTTATTAATCTAGTTTGAAAAGAGTTTCCTTATCTAGACAATAAAATTAAACACTCATTCGCATTATTTCTTGGTAAGCTTCAATCACCTTATTGCGAACTTCAATTGTTGCGTTTAATGTAATGCTCGCCTTTTGTGAAGCAATCATCACTTCATGCAACTCCACATCTTCACCTTTAATTAGCTTTTGAGTAAATTTATCAGAAGTTATTTGCTGATCATTTACTTTGGCTATTGCTTCTTTTAACGAGTTCGCGAAGCTTTGTTGCGCTTCATAAGGTGTTGTATTGAGTTTATTTGTTTCATTTACAACCTGAGTAGGTGTCATTAGCGAAACGGACGAAATAGTCATTATGTATCTTCCTTTCTACTTATTTATTTACCAATCTCTAAAGCCTTTGTTAGCATGGATTTATTTGCGTTAAATACAGTTATATTCGCCTCATAGGAACGTGTTGCTGACATTAAATCTACCATCTCTTTCAATGGATCCACATTTGGCATATTCACATAACCATCTGCATTTGCATCTGGATGAGTTGGGTCATAAACAAGTTTGAAAGGTGTTTCTTGATCTTCTGAAATTCGAGAAACTTTCACACCATTGCCAACACCACTTTTCGCATTTTTACCAAGGGCTACATTCAGAAATTTCGAGAATTGTCCTTCTTGTGCTGCGAACGTCACAGACTTACGTCGATACGGTTCCCATTCCCCATTCACTTGACGAGCACGAGTCGTATCCACATTTGCCATATTGGAAGAAATAACATCCATTCGTAATCGTTGCGCTGTTAAAGCAGAGGCAGTGGTATTCATCCCATGAAATATAGACATCTATTACTTACCTCCCTTTATAACGGTATTCAATGTGTTTAATTTTCCATTAACACGGTCAATTAAAGCATTGTAATAAATTTGATTCTCTGCTAATTTTGCCTGCTCAGCATCCATATCTACAGCATTGCCATTATTTCTATATCGCAAGTTCTCAACATTATTAACGCCAGGCGTAGATTGTCGAATTGTGAAATCATAATGTCTGCTGTCAGTACGATATGCGGAAATAGACATACTTTGCTGTTCTACCAACATATCCTTAAAACTAACATTTTTCGCCTTATAATTAGGCGTATCGACATTCGCAATATTGTTTGCGATTGTTTTATGATTCAAAGTTGCATAGGAAAGTCCGTTTTCCAGGCTACTAATAGTTCCACCAAATAAATTCAAAACTGTTCACCTCATTTTATTTCAATTTATGTACTTGTTAATTTATCCAATAATACAATTGTAATTAAGATGATACCTAGTGTCTATTGTCTTTTGTCACTTTTTAATAGTCTATCCGCCCTATTTTTTCTAATGTATAACCATGACAAAACTTCTGCATCCCTTATGTCTCTAAGGTTTATCAAAGGTTATTAGACATCTAGTTATTTTACACCATTTCGACAGTGTTTACGGTTTTTGTATTAAATATGCCTTTTTCTGAGCTTTATCGCCTTATAAATATTGACTAAATAAAGGTCCCATTTTACTAGTTCAATCAACACAAGCATATTTTGCCTATGAATGTGACACATATTTGAACAAGTTTTTCACCATTCTTCTAAAGTAACACACATTACATTTTTATATGCTAAAGGTAGTGACGATTTTTTGAACAGCATTAGGAAGAAAGAAATAAGAACCTACAATAATCAGCATTTTTGTACTTATGGCAAAAAAATAAGCACAAAAATCTTCTCCCTCACGGGCTAATACACAAAAAAAAGCGCCTAGTTTTACCCTAGACGCTTTCAGAATCTTCTTAAAGAAGTATTTATTTCATTTTAATTTCTGCTAAAGCATTTAAGAATTTATCGTTTAGCACTTTAATATAAGTACCTTTCATACCTAAAGAGCGAGATTCAATGACACCAGCAGATTCAAGTTTACGTAATGCGTTGACAATCACTGAACGCGTAATACCCACACGGTCAGCAATCTTAGAAGCAACTAGTAAGCCTTCATTGCCATCAAGTTCTTCGAAGATATGCTCAATTGCTTCTAACTCACTGTATGAAAGTGAATTAATAGCCATTTGTACGACAGCTTTGCTACGGGCTTCTTCTTCAATTTCTTCTGATTTTTCACGTAAAATTTCCATACCAACTACTGTCGCACCATACTCTGCTAAAATTAGATCATCATCTTCAAATTGTGAAGATAAACGAGCAAGGATTAATGTACCTAAACGTTCACCACCACCAACAATCGGTACAATTGTTGTTAAAGCGTTTTGGAATAAATCTTTGTTTTCAACTGGGAAAGCAGTATGTTCGTTGTTAATATCTAAATTTGATGATGTTTCAGAGATCGTAAACAAGCTATGTGTGTATTCTTCTGGGAACTGTCTCTCTTCGAACATTTTTTTCATACGCTCATTTTCAATTTGTTGGTGAATTGAAATACCTAATAATTTCCCTTTGCGACTTAAAATATAGACATTACTATCAATAATATCGCCTAATGTATCAGCCATTTCCTTAAAGTTTACTGGTTTACCAGCAGATGCTTGAAGCATCGAGTTAATTTTACGTGTTTTTTCTAATAAATTCATTATATGTTCCTCCTATAAATAATCCGAAGAGTATTTATTAAATATTCTAAAGGTTTTTATTATTGAATGATACTAATTAGCTTTTTCTTACAATATAAACTGTGACAAATCTTTGTTTTTTACTATACCCGCAAGTTTTTGATCTACATACGCAGCATTGATCGGGATACTTGCTGGTGCAATTTCAGAAGCTTCAAACGATAGTTCTTCAAGTAAACGTTCTAATATCGTGTGTAATCGACGAGCTCCGATATTGTCAGTTTCCTGATTAACCTCCGTAGCAATTTCAGCAATTCGTTCAATAGCATCTGTTGTGAAATGAATTTCCACGCCTTCCGTTTCTAACAATGCCTTATATTGCAAAATAAGTGATTGGTCTGGTTCTTGTAAAATACGTACAAAATCCTGTTTTGTTAATTTTTCAAGCTCTACACGAATTGGAAAGCGTCCTTGCAATTCAGGAATTAAATCTGACGGCTTCGACATATGGAATGCACCAGCAGCTACAAACAGCATATAATCCGTTTTCACCGCACCGTATTTCGTTGTAACAGTTGAACCTTCAACGATTGGTAAAATATCTCGTTGGACACCTTCACGTGAGACATTTGCTGAAGAATTGCCTTCTTTACTAGCAATTTTATCGATTTCATCAATAAAAATGATACCTGTTTGCTCAGCTCTAGTAATAGCCTCTTGTGCCACTTCATCTGCATCTATCAGCTTATTCGCTTCTTCAACTGTTAAAATACGACGGGCGTCCTTCACTTGTACACGACGTTTTTTCTGTTTCTTCGGCATCAAACTGGATAACATATCCTGCATGCCACTATTCGCAGACATATCCATTCCCGTTCCTTGTAACGCATCAAAAATAGATGGATTTTGTTCTGTTACCTCCACAGTAACCCACTCATTTTCTAATTTACCGTTACGTAAATCAATCGCAATTTGTGCACGCTTAGAGCGTACTTCAACCTCATCTGTTGAAGAATCATCAGTCGTTGGTTGCTCTTTACCACCAAATAGCATTTCAAACGGATTTTGCATCGCCTGTTTCTTACGTAAAGAAGGCACCAAAAGTTTCACAATCGCTTCATTTGCTAATTCTTCTGCTTGTTCCTTAACAGACTCCATCATTTCTTCCTTTACTAGACGATGTGAGGCTTCTACTAAGTCACGTACCATTGACTCAACATCACGCCCTACATAACCTACCTCAGTAAACTTTGTCGCTTCAACTTTCACAAAAGGAGCATTTGTAAGCTTAGCAATTCTTCTTGCAATTTCCGTTTTTCCGACACCTGTTGGTCCAATCATTAATATATTTTTAGGAATAACTTCATCCTTCATATCCTCATGTAACAACGAACGACGATAGCGATTACGTAACGCAATGGCTACAGCGCGCTTAGCTTCATTCTGCCCAACAATATAACGATCTAAATGCTCAGTAATTTGTCTTGGCGTTAAATTTTTTTGCGTCATTAGTTCAGCGCCTCCACGATAATATTATGATTCGTAAATACACAGATTTCAGCAGCTGTTTCTAATGCCGCCTCAGCAATTTCACGAGCAGTCATTGTTTCACCTGCATATTTTTTCAATGCTCTACCTGCAGATAATGCATAATTTCCACCAGAACCAATAGCCAAAATGCCATCATCCGGTTCAATGACTTCCCCTGTACCTGAAACGAGTAGCAATGTCGTTTTATCCATTACTAATAACATCGCTTCTAACTGGCGAAGCATTTTATCACCGCGCCACTGCTTTGCTACTTCCACTGCTGCACGCTGTAAATTACCATTATACTCATTTAGTTTGCCTTCAAACATCTCAAAAAGTGTAAATGCATCAGCGACGGAACCTGCAAAACCTGCAAGGACCTGCCCATTAAACAGACGTCTGACCTTTTTTGCTGTTCCCTTCATCACAACTGCATTTCCCAATGTTACTTGACCATCACCAGCCATGGCACAGCCTCCGTTATGATGAACTGCAAATATCGTTGTCGCATGAATTTGTCCCATCTGCCTTCCTCCTTAGCTCTATTATGCCCTTGGATGGGCATTCATATATGTTTGACGAAGATGCTCTTTTGTTACATGTGTGTAAACTTGTGTAGAAGATAAATGTGAGTGACCTAATAACTCCTGCACTGTCCGCAAATCTGCGCCATTATTCAATAAATGTGTGGCAAAAGTATGGCGAAGCATGTGTGGGTAAATTTTCGTATGGAGTGAGGCCTTGTCAATCATTTCGTTTAAAATATGACGTACCCCTCGAGGAGTAAGTTCCCCACCACGCATATTGACAAACAACTGCTGGTGACTAGTTTTTTTCATCAATCGTGGACGAGCTTGCTCTATGTAGTCCTGCATTGCTAAACTCGCAAATTGACCAAATGGAATAATTCGTTCTTTTCGACCTTTTCCCATTACCCGTATAATCGAATAATGAAAATCTACATCCCCTACTTGGATTGAAGTCAGTTCACTTACACGAATACCTGTCGCATACAACAGCTCTAATATAGCTATATTTCTCAATGATTTCAAATCATCACCAGTATTCGCATCAAATAGCTGCTTCAATTCTTCTTCGTAGAAAAAATTGGGTAAACGTGATTCTTTTTTTGGATGATAAAGAGAACGAAATGCTCCGTCATCTAATCCGTACTGTCTATTTAGAAAGCGAAAAAAGGAGCGTATCGAGGAAATTTTCCTAGAAATAGAGGCCCTTGCTCTTTTCTCATCGTACAACTTTGTTACATAAAGACGTGCATGTATATATTCAACACTCGCTAAATCATCGATGCCCTCTCTTTGTAAAAAGGTTAAAAAATCTAGCAGGTCTGATTCATATTCTCGCACTGTATGAACAGAGAAGTTCTTTTCAACTTGGATGTAAAGCATGAACTGTTCGAGTGCATCTTGGGACGAAACTAACATGGAAAGATTCACCACCAATGATTTATTAATAATTTTCTCAAATGACTGACACTTGTAATATAACGGATAAATATTTCTTTGTCATCTCTTACAAGTTTGTATCGTTTTTCATTTCATTAATAAACATACATACTGACACTAAACCTATCTTCATAATATAGCAAGTGTAATTAGTTATAAATTGAGAAAATCTTCATACAAAATAATAAAATACGTCTAATTAAGCATTTTGTCTACAAAAAGAAAAAGCCTCTAAGAGTATATCAACTTTTAGAGGCTTTTTGCAATTAAATTGTTTGTGAATTCACAAAATTGTGAATTGAGCTTATTGCGCGTGTTGCATGCATTTCCGCACGTTCTGGTTTTGAACGACGACCAGGTGGTAATTCAGGGAATATACCGAAGTTAACGTTCATCGGCTGGAAGTTTTTCGACTGTGCTTCTGTTATATAACGCGCCATACTGCCTAATGCCGTTTCGAATGGGAAAATAATAGGCTCTTGTCCAAGTGCTAAACGAGCTGCATTAATTCCTGCAATTAATCCACTTCCTGCTGATTCAACATATCCTTCTACACCCGTCATTTGACCTGCAAAGAAAATATTCTTATGCTCACGAAGCTGATATGTTTTTTCTAAAACTTTTGGTGAATTAATGAATGTATTTCGGTGCATGACGCCATAACGTACAATTTCTACATTCTCTAACCCTGGAATTAGCTGTAGCACTTCCTTTTGTGGACCCCATTTTAAATGAGTTTGGAAGCCTACAATGTTGTAAAGGGTACCAGCAGCATCATCTTGACGAAGTTGCACAACCGCATACGGACGTTTTCCTGTTTTTGGATCTTCAAGACCAACTGGTTTCATCGGTCCAAATAACATGGTTTTCTCTCCGCGAGCTGCCATAACTTCAATCGGCATACAACCCTCAAAGTAAATTTCTTTTTCAAATTCCTTCAATGGCACAACTTCTGCTTCGATCAAGGCTTGACGGAAACGATCAAATTCTTCCTTTGTCATAGGACAGTTTAAATAAGCCGCTTCTCCTTTATCGTAACGAGATTTCAAATAAACTTTATCCATATCTATGCTATCTTTTTCGATAATAGGTGCTGCTGCATCGTAGAAGTATAAATAATCCAAGCCAGTTAAACCTTGAATTTTTTCAGCTAAAGCTTTTGATGTTAGTGGACCTGTAGCAATAACTGTTATACCTTCAGGAATCTCTGTGACTTCTTCATGAATGACCTCCACAAGTGGATGGTTTTTCACAGTCTCTGTCACATAGCCCGCAAATTCATGACGGTCTACCGCCAATGCACCTCCAGCTGGTACTGAACACTGATCTGCTGCCTTTAAGATAACCGAATCTAGCGTACGCATCTCTTCTTTAATAACGCCTACAGCATTTGTTAAACCATTTGCACGCAATGAGTTAGAACAAACAAGCTCTGCAAATTTATCAGTATGATGTGCCGGAGTTTGCTTTACTGGACGCATTTCATAAAGTCTTACTTTTACCCCACGCTTTGCAATTTGCCATGCAGCTTCACTACCAGCAAGACCTGCTCCTATTACATTTACTACTTGTTCAGTCATGTTTCTTACCATCTTCCTATCATTGAGTTGGTGCTTCTTCATAGTCACATTTCGTACATTGAATTTGCACACCTTTTTTTATCTTTTTCTCTACTAATAATGCATTACATTTTGGACATGGTCTACTAATTGGCTTGTCCCATGATACAAATTCACATTCTGGATACTGATTGCAACCATAGAATAGACGTTTTGTTTTACTTTTTCGCTCCACAATTTCGCCTGTTTCACAGGAAGGACATTTTACACCAATTGGTTTCATAATAGCTTTTGTATTTCTACAATCTGGGAAGTTTGAGCAAGCCATAAATTTACCATAGCGACCCAGTTTAAAGACCATAGGAGATCCACAAAGTTCGCAATCCTCTCCAGCAGGCTCATCTTTAATCACAACTTTTTCCATAGCTTCATCTGCATGTTTTACATGCACTTCAAAATCTGTATAAAACTCTTCCACAACACTTTTCCATTGACGGTTGCCTTCTTCAATATCATCTAAATCTTGTTCCATTTGTGCTGTAAATTCGATGTTTATGATATCTGGGAAAAATTCTAGTACGAGTTGATGTACAATTTCACCTAGCTCTGTTGGCATAAAGCGTTTAGCATCTAATACAACATAGCCACGGCGCTGAATTGTATCGAGGGTCGGTGCGTATGTGGATGGGCGCCCAATGCCTAGTTCTTCCATAGTTTTAACAAGTCGCGCCTCTGAATAACGTGGTGGTGGCTGTGTAAAATGTTGTTTAGGCTCAATTTCGAGCGATTTTACTTGATCACCAATTGCCATCTCAGGTAAAAGCTTTGTCGTCTCCTCTGTTTGATCGTCGGTACCTTCGATATATAGTTTCATAAAGCCTGCGAATTTAACTTGTGAGCCGTTCGCACGAAATAGTACATCACCATTTTGAAGATCTACAGCTACTGTATCAAGAACTGCTGGTGCCATTTGGCTCGCGATAAAGCGCTCCCAAATTAAACGATATAAACGTAACTGATCACGACTAAGAACTGCTTTTAATTCTTCTGGTGTTCTCATTGTACTCGTTGGACGGATCGCCTCATGAGCATCCTGTGCATTCGAAGCCTTCTTCGTCTGTTTTATATCTGTTGCAATAAATTCTTTGCCATATTTCCCTTCAATATAAGTAACCGCTTCTGCTTTTGCCGTATCTGAAATACGTGTGGAATCGGTACGCATATAGGTGATTAACCCGACTGTTCCCTCTTTTTTCCCAATATCAATACCTTCATATAATTGCTGAGCTAGCATCATCGTTTTCTTAGCTCGGAAATTTAATTTTCTTGCTGCCTCCTGCTGTAAGGAAGATGTTGTAAAGGCTGGTGCAGCATTACGCTTGCGTTCTTTTTTCGTAACATTGACAACATCAAAGTTTGTTCCTTTTACATCTTTTAATATTGCCTTTACTTGTGCCTCATTTGTTAATTTAATTTTTTCTTTACCATTTCCATAGTAAAGCGCATCAAATGTTTTTTTACCTTTTTCAAACGTTCCTTCAATTGTCCAATACTCTTCTGGTTTAAAGTTTTTAATTTCATTTTCACGATCAATGATCATACGTAGCGCTACAGATTGCACACGACCTGCAGATAAACCTTTTTTCACTTTTTTCCACAGTATCGGACTAATGTTATAGCCGACAAGTCGATCCAGAATACGTCTTGTTTGTTGTGCATCTACTAAATCCATATTGATTGGACGTGGGTTTTTAAAGGAATCTATTATCGCATCTTTGGTAATTTCGTTAAATACCACACGACAATCCGAGTGAATATCAATATTTAGCGCAGTCGCAAGGTGCCAAGCAATCGCTTCTCCCTCGCGGTCTGGATCGGCCGCTAGATATACTTTCTTCACTTTTTTAGCCGCAGATTTTAATTCCTGTAAAACAGGTCCTTTACCGCGTATCGTAATATACTTAGGTTCAAAGTTATTTTCAGCACTAACACCCATTTGGCTACGTGGAAGATCTCGTACGTGTCCAACCGACGCTTTTACTTTATATTTCTTTCCTAAATATCGTTCAATCGTTTTTGCTTTTGCTGGTGATTCTACAATCACTAAATAATCCGCCATCTATGTCTCCCCCTTAGCGAGGTCTATTACTAATTTTTTTAAGTTACCTGTTGCAAAATGTATAACAGATTTTAAGATAATGCAACTTTTTTTCAATTTTTGTTAGAAAAGAGCTCCAGTGTTTCAACGATTTGATGACCATTCATGACTGGAATTGCACCTTCTATAAGTAATTGATTGGTCCCCTTAGATTGTGTCGCATCAATAGGTCCAGGCACCACAAATACATCTTTCCCCTGCTCTAATGCGAGCTCTGTCGTAATAAGCGTACCACTTTTTAGGGCAGCCTCTGTCACAACTAAAGCTTGGGATAAACCACTAATGATTCGGTTACGCATCGGGAAATGCCATTTTTCAGGCTTTATATGAGGGGGATATTCCGTTATTAATAGCTGGTGCTCTGCCATTTGTTTAGCAAGAATCTGATTTTCTGCTGGGTAGAGATAATTAAAACCATGTCCAAGTACAGCAATTGTGTGACCACCCATATCAATTGTTGCCCTATGTGCTATTGTATCAGCACCTCTAGCAAGCCCACTAACGACCGTATAACCACTTTGAACAAGAGGCGGTACTATGAGGTCCATCGCCCTCTTAGAATACGCTGTAGCCTTCCTAGAGCCTATAATAGCTATCTGTTTGTTATTTGTTAACAGAGAATACTGACCTTTCACATACAATACAGTAGGTGGATTGGATATTTCAAATAATTGCGCCGGGAAATATGGATGATAAAACGGTATGGGGACAATATTGGCCTGTGCATACGCAGCACCAAAAGGTTTTATCATAATTTGTCGAAAACTTTGAGAGAGTTGATATGCTTTTTGTGCCGATATTTGTAGAATTTTCGCTATTTCATCATGATGAATGTCTTCAAAAGAGCTTAACATATTTACCGGGGACAATAATTGTTGAAATTTCTGAAGAGGTAACGGGTATATATAATGCAAAGCTAGTAATCTCTGTGTATCTACTGCTAGGATCATTCAATAAACCTCCTTTATAATAGAAGAAATTAAATGACCGCATGATAATGCAACACAACTTTTCATCATTATTTATACATCTGCCATAAAATTGTCGTTTTTTTCATAAGTAAGTAGGAATTTGTTTCATGAAATATGATAGCAGCGTGTAAATAATGAAAAAGATGTAGCCGCAATAGCTACATCTTCCATTTTAATGGGTTTTACACTTTTCGTATAGCCCTTTTTCTTTAATTACTTTAATCAATGTTTCACCAATGACAGAAGGTGTTTCTGCAACTTCGATACCAGCAGCGTTCATTGCTTTAATTTTCTCAGCTGCTGTTCCTTTACCACCAGAAATGATCGCACCAGCGTGACCCATACGTTTTCCTGGAGGGGCAGTTTGTCCACCAATAAAGCCTACAACAGGTTTTGTCATATTTGCTTTAATCCATTCAGCTGCTTCTTCTTCAGCCGTACCGCCGATTTCACCAATCATAACTACTGCGTAAGTTTCTGGATCATTATTAAACGCTTCAAGAACATCAATGAAGTTTGTACCGTTGACAGGGTCTCCACCGATACCTACAGCTGTTGTTTGACCAATACCAGCTTGCGTTAATTGGTGTACTGCTTCATATGTTAATGTACCAGAACGAGAAACTACTCCTACATGGCCTTTTGTATGAATGTAACCTGGCATGATACCAATTTTACATTCATCAGCTGTAATAACACCTGGACAGTTTGGACCTACTAAGCGAGTCTTTTTACCTTCCATATAACGTTTAACTTTCACCATATCAAGGACAGGAATGTGCTCTGTGATACAGATCGTTAATTCTAATTCAGCATCAACAGCTTCTAAAATTGCATCTGCCGCAAATGGTGCAGGTACATAGATAACTGAAGTTGTAGCACCTGTTGCAGCTACAGCTTCTGCTACTGTATTGAAAACAGGAACTCCCTCGATCTCAAGTCCACCTTTACCTGGTGTTACACCTGCTACGATTTTTGTGCCATACTCAAGCATTTGCTTCGTATGGAAAAGAGCTGTTTCGCCCGTGATCCCTTGTACAATTACCTTCGTATCTTTGTTAATAAATACAGCCATTGTTCTCTCCCTGCCTTCCTTAGCCTACTAGTCCCACAATTTTTTGTGCACCGTCAGCCATTGAATCCGCTGCAACGATGTTTAAACCAGACGCATTTAAAATTTCTTTTCCAAGTTCTACATTTGTACCTTCTAAACGTACAACTAATGGCACAGCTAAACCGATTTCTTTAGCAGCCGTTACAACACCCTCAGCGATAATGTTACACTTCATAATTCCGCCAAAAATGTTTACGAAAATGCCTTTTACGTTTGAATCAGAAAGGATAATTTTGAAAGCCTCTGTTACTTTTTCAGCTGTTGCACCGCCCCCTACATCTAGGAAGTTAGCAGGGCTACCGCCATAATAGCTAATTGTATCCATAGTTGCCATAGCAAGACCAGCACCATTAACCATACAGCCAATGTTACCCTCTAATGAAATATAGCTTAAATCATATTTGGATGCTTCGATTTCTTTTGGATCTTCCTCGTCGAAATCGCGTAATTCGACAATATCCTTATGTCTATATAATGCATTGGCATCAAAATTGAATTTAGCATCTAATGCCACTACATCACCTTGTCCAGTTACTACAAGTGGATTAATTTCTACAATTGATGCATCTTTGTCGATAAATGCTTGATATAAGCCTAACATTAATTTAACAGCTTTCCCCACAAGGTTTGCTGGAATATTCATATTAAACGCCATACGACGTGCTTGGAAGCTTGTTAATCCAACTACAGGATCTACTACTTCTTTGAAGATTTTTTCCGGATTTGTTTCCGCAACTTCTTCAATATCCATACCGCCTTCTTCAGATCCCATCATCGTAACACGAGATGTGGCACGGTCTAATACTAGACTTAAATAGTATTCTTTTTGGATATCAGAACCCTCTTCAATATACAAACGTTTTACTTCTTTTCCTTCTGGACCTGTTTGATGAGTCACTAAAATTTTCCCTAATAACTCTTTTGCGTATGTGCGCACCTCGTCAAGATTTTTAGCGATTTTTACACCGCCTGCTTTACCGCGACCACCTGCATGAATTTGCGCCTTGACAACTGTTACGTTTGAGCCAAGTTCTTTCGCTACTTTTACTGCTTCATCAGGGGAAAAAGCAACTTTTCCGTTTGGTACTGCTACACCATATTTTCTCAGAATCTCTTTCCCTTGATATTCATGGATATTCATAATACATCCTCCCATCAAACATTTGCATAGAATTGTTTTACTAACATAGACTATTCTAACGAAACATTCTGATAAAGTCTACACTTTGTCTTTAGTTCGAATTTTCTCTCTTATTATGACGCTTTTTTCTATTTTGTGTACTAAAACAGCTTGCAAAACAGTCAGAATACTTCTTTTTTTCTGTATTTTTGCGCATGTTGTTGATCTAAACGATAAATAAAAGCAAAAACCTCCGAAACCGCCTGATATAATTCTTCTGGAATAGACTCGTTTAAATCTAATTGACCAAGCAACTGCACAAGGTTAGGATCCTCATAAATCGGCACATTATGCTCATTTGCACGTGCCAAAATATTCTCGGCAATTTTCCCTTTTCCCTTTGCTACAACAGTCGGACTATCCATTTGCCCAAGTTTATAGGTAAGTGCAATTGCTTCTTTTCGAGTAAATTTTTCTTCGCTCATACGCGGATATCCACCCCACTCTGCTCCTCTCGCTGTTCTACTACAGTACTTCCTTTTTCTGTTTGCCCCTTGTCAAATTGTTTAATAAAAACACCTGATAGTTGATAATCCTTTTCTGCCAATCCCATTTTCAAGGCAGCCTTTAATGGCTCCGCAAGTGGCTGAATATCCGAATTTTCATTAAATATCGTTACTGTAACTACTCTATTTTGAACCTGCATATCAATTACCGTTTCTTGCATGGATGCCATCTGTAAATAAAATAATACGCGTGCATAATTGGCATCAATTTTGCCATCTTCCTTCATGCGACCATTCCACTGTAATGTTGCATCCATCTTTTTGCCGAAAAATTCAAGCGGGACTTGCATAATGAGCTGATGTTGATGGCCATTTTCTCCTGAAGATAGCTGCATACCATTCATACGCGTCATCAACATTTCTGCCGCTTCTCTCAATTGTGGTGTAATATTACTTTCCTGCAATAATGTGTGGAGCTGTGGCTTTAATTGATGGGTAATCATTTGTATATCTGCTGATTTGTTCCCCAATGTCGCCTCATAGCTAATCCCTAAATTTTTTAACACCGTTTTAAGGGCATGCTGCATCGCCTTACTATCCACCGAATTTTGTACAAGTGCATCAGCTTGTGTCACTATTTGTTGAATCATCGGTTGCGGTGATTCAACACTAGTTTTAACAAGGTTACGCATCAGTGCTTCATTTTGTAATGGAGTCGTCGCTTCTTGCCTTATAAGAGATAGCAAATGTTCCTTGCTAGACAATGCATTAGCATCCTGTGTAAATAAACGATCAGCAGTATTTTGAGCAAACGCTTTTATTAACTGCTCCTGCATTTGTTTAGCAAAAATTTCTAATGTTTGCTTCGATACTGGTAATTGATTAAAACGATCCATTAACTGATTGAGCTGTAGTTTTTGTTCATTTGTTAAGAAATTTTGGTTGGCTGTCCATGATTTCAACTGTTCAATTAGCTGACTTACATTTTCAGGCTTTGATGCAAGGATCGTTTGTACTACTTGGCCAGCCTGCTGCATTGGTTGTGCCGCTTTAGGGTCATTGATATTCGTCCAGTTTTGCCATGTCGCTTGTTGTGGCAATATGCCTGCTTCCTTTAAAATTGTTAAGGCTTGCATTTTTTCACTCATCGCAGCAGCATCATTTGTTAAGCTCTGTATCGCTCTAGCTAAAATCAGACTGCCTGTTTCTATTTCAAAAGGTTTAGCAATCGCTTGTACCTGCTGCATCAAATTTTGCTTAAGCACTTCAGATAAAGTAGTATCCCTTGCTAAAAGCTGTGCAAAATTATCCATAGTCATCGCCATACCAGATGTTTTTTGTCCACTTAGTAAGGCTTGAAAAACATCATTCGTCATTGGCATTTTAAGCTCTATCATTTTTTGAATGACCTGTAGTGCATCCGCTTTTGAAATGCCCTCTGGTAATGCCTTTAGCCACATTTCTGCCTGCATTAATTGCTCTTTTGAAATAGGTAACTGTTCCTTCATAAAATGTCCTAGCAATTGCTGCATCTCTGCTGTTTTAGGCAAATTCATGGATTCTAGTAGCTGATTGATTTGTTGATTTGGAGAAGATGCTTGTGCCATTGGTCCTGTAACCACTTTTAATTCGGTTTGTGGATTTGTTCCTGTTACCTGAAAGAAATGGGCATCACCCGTCTTTAACGGTACTTCAAGTTTCGCTATAAATTTTTGATTACCTACTTGTATTTCTGCCATTTGATCTGGATATAATTGCTTAATGGTACCGTGAAATACTTGTCCCTGCTTTAAAGCAAGTGGCTGATTTGCTGAAGTCATGGCATTTTGTTGTAGTTGAATCGGATTAAATGATGTGGCTGACATATACATACTCCTTTCATCAATTACTCCCTCGTGTCATTGTCCCATTCTGTAGCTTTATTGAATCATTGATTTTATCGGTTCAAATGATTTACGATGGTGAATTGTTGGTCCATATTCTTCCAATGCATTTAAATGTTGCTTTGTCCCATAGCCTGCATGTTGCCCAAAGCCATACATAGGAAATTCTTTGTCTAGTTGCTCCATATAATCGTCTCGGGCTGTTTTAGCTAGAATGGAGGCAGCTGCGATTGCTAAGCTCTTGGCATCCCCTTTGATAATTGAATCCTGAGGAATCGAAATGGGTAATGTCATAGCATCTACTAAAACTACATCAGGCTTTGTCGCCAATGATTCTACACTTACTTTCATAGATTGTTTGGTTGCCTCGTATATATTCAGTGCATCGATTTGCTGAGCGGATTGGAAATGAACAAAATAACTAATGGCATGCTCTTTAATTAACGTTGCAAAGGCGTTTCGTTTCTCCTTTGATAATTGCTTTGAATCATTCAGACCAACAAGGGCCTCACAATTTGTAGGTAAAATAACAGCTGCTGTCACAACAGGTCCCGCTAATGGTCCACGTCCTGCTTCATCTACACCCGCAACCAATGTATCGATACTCCCATAGCTTAAATCAAATGCTACTTTCGCTTGATGTTCTTGCAGTAATTGACGTTTTTTATCTTGTCGTTTTTGCCAAGTATGCCACGCCTTCTGTACACCTGTTCTTTCATCCGTTGCTATTTCTATCATCCAATCTTGCCATTCTTCTGCACCTTTCAATGCAGTGTTAATTTCTTTAATGGTTTTCATTTAAGTGCTCCTTCTTGCTTCTACTCAATAAAACTATATCATGTTCAGTTTTTTATGTAGTCTCTTTCATTTGAAAACTATTTTCCTCTCTATAGTCATTATCGGTAAGAAAATTCATTCCTAAAAGAAAAACTGTCACAAAAGAACATGTGACAGTTTCAATACTTATAATTGTTCAGCCTCTTTTTTTAGCTGTTCATCAACAAAATCAAAGGTCAGTTTGCCTAATTGTAAGCCGCGTATATCTCGAACAATCAGCTGTGCTACTTGATCATAATCAATTTCTCCGCCAGGTCCAAATACACGGCGTAGCTTGCCAATATGATCAAAAGTATCCACTAACTCCTCATGGATAAATTCGAAACCATAACGTTCCTCCATACGCTTTGGATAATGATCGGATAAGAAACGCAAGCCATAGACAGCTAAATCTTCCATATTTGTGATGGTATCCTTAATCGCACCAGTTAAAGCTAATTTAAAGCCTACTTCTTGATCTTCAAATTTTGGCCATAAAATACCTGGTGTATCCAGTAGCTCTAGCTCTTTACCAACTTTAATCCATTGCTGTGCTTTTGTTACACCTGGTGTATTTCCGGTTTTAGCGATATTTTTTTTCGCCAAGCGATTAATCAGTGTGGATTTCCCTACGTTAGGTATTCCAACAATCATGGCACGAATAGCTCTAGGTTTCATACCTCGCGCCTTCATGCGATCAAATTTCTCTTTTAAAATTTCTTGCGCCGCTTTTGTTACTTGCTGTAAGCCCTTACCCTCAAGTGAGTTTATGGCTACGGCTTTATGACCACGTTGTGCAAAATATTCTACCCATTTACGTGTTTCTTGCTCATCTGCCATATCCGCTTTATTTAAAATTAAAAGACGTGGTTTTTGGTTAATCACTTCGTCGATCATCGGATTACGTGAGGATAGCGGTAAACGTGCATCTATTAATTCAAATATAATATCGACAAGCTTTAATTTTTCCGTTACTTCACGTCGGGCTTTCGCCATATGCCCTGGAAACCATTGTATTGTCATAGCTATACCTCCTAAACTAAAAGAAAAAGGGAGTGATTAAGCTCTCCCTTTCTTGCATTACTTTACAATTTTTATGTCACTAAATGGCCAGAAAATCAAACTTGTATTACCAATAATTTCCTTTTGTTCAACAAGGCCAATATGACGACTATCTTTACTATTTCGACGGTTATCCCCCATGACAAAAACATATCCTTCTGGAATAGTATCCACGGAAACATCAATATCTTTTAAGGTAAAGTCTTCTGTTAGGGTCCCCCCAGCAATTTGCGCTTTATATGCATCTAAATAGGGCTCATCTATTGGTTCACCATTAATATATAATTGATCGTCCTTATATTCCAGCGTATCTCCTGGCAGTCCTATTACACGCTTTATGTAATTTTTTTGTTCAGGTGCATGAAATACAACGATATCAAAACGCTTTGGTTCACCTATTTTATAACCAATCTTATTCACAATCATCCGGTCGCCATCTTCAAGGGTTGGCATCATGGACTCTCCATCAACTGCAATGGGTGTAAATAAAAAATATCGAATCACTGCAGCAATCGCAAATGCAATTAATAGTGCTTTTGTCCATTCCCATAATTCATTCTTTTCTTTCACTTGTTTTTCCATTGAGAATTGCCCCCTTGTCTAACACTATTTTAGATGATAGTGAATAAAGATGACAAGCAAAAAGAAAAGGGGCTTGAACACAAGCCCCTCACTTTTAAGTCATAATTATCGAATTTCTTTAATACGAGCAGCTTTACCACGTAGGTTACGTAGGTAGTAAAGTTTAGCACGACGTACTTTACCACGACGTACAACTTCTAAGTTAGCGATTTTTGGTGTGTGTACAGGGAATGTACGCTCAACACCTACACCGTAAGAAATTTTACGAACTGTGAAAGTTTCGCTAATACCGCCACCACGACGTTTAATTACTACACCTTCGAAAAGTTGGATACGTTCACGAGTACCCTCTACTACTTTCACGTGTACCTTAACAGTATCACCAGGACGGAAAGTTGGTAGATCAGTGCGAAGCTGAGCTTTTGTAATTTCTGTAATAATGTTTGACATTGTTTTCTCTCCTTAGACAGATGCTCTTGCACGCAATCTATGCCACAGCGGAACACCGTAATTCAGCACTTCACATAGAAGTACAGATTAGATGTTATCATAAATAGAGCAGGCAATCAAGCATCTTGATGATTGTTTTTTAGTTTTTCTAGATACAATTTTTGCTTGTCTGTTAATGGATAATGCTCCAATAAGTCAGGACGGCGCTCAAAAGTTCTTTTCAGCGATTGTTCCTCTCGCCATTGCTCGATTCTAGCGTGATTCCCCGATACTAAAACATCAGGTACCTTCATCCCACGAAACTCCGCAGGTCGTGTATAATGTGGATGCTCAAGTAGACCCGTTGAAAAAGAATCCTGGATATGCGAATTCTCTTGCCCTAAGACACCAGGCAACAATCGAACTACGCTATCAATAACAGTCATAGCGCCTAATTCCCCACCTGTTAACACGAAATCGCCAATGGAAATCTCGTCTGTCACGAGGTGCTGACGTATACGCTCATCATAGCCTTCATAATGACCACATAAGAACACTAACTCCGTTTCTTGTGCTAGCTCTTCTGCTTTTTTCTGGGTGAATCGTTCACCTTGAGGACACATTAAAATGATACGTGGTTGTTTGCCAGCAGTGATGGCCTCCACTGCACTAAACATAGGTTCAGGCTTTAAAACCATACCCGCACCACCACCATATGGATAGTCATCGACTTGCTTGTGTTTGTTCCCTGAAAATGTACGAATATCCGTGACCTCTAGCTTTACAGCACCTTTTTCTTGCGCTTTCTTTAAAATAGATGCACCAAAAACGCCTGAGAACATATCAGGGAACAGGCTTAATACATGAATGTTCATCATAATAAGCCTTCCATTACATGGATGATAATTTTTTTATCTACAACATCAATATCTTTTACGATATCTTCGATATAAGGGATATAATGCTCTTTCTTCGAGCCTTTAACTACCCATACATCGTTTGCTCCTGTTTGCAGGATATCTGCCACAACACCAATTGTTTCGCCCTCTTCAGAAATAACTGTGCAGCCTATTATTTCATGGAAAAAGAATTCATTTTCTGCAAGTAGATCATCTGTCATTTGATCTTTTGTTACTTTCAGCATGCCTTCTTTAAACGGCTCAACCAAGTTGATATTGTTCATGCCTTCAAAAGTTAAAAGAATAAAGTTTTTATGACGACGCACCGAACCAATCGTTACCCAGGTTGGCTTCTTATCGTCTTTTTTAAAGGCAGCAAGTTTATTTCCTACTGCAAAACGCTCTTCTTCAAAGTCTGTTGTCGATAATACACGTATCTCACCACGAATACCGTGTGTATTGACAATACGACCTACATTAAACCATTCCATTCAACTTTCACCTCGTAAAAAACTTCTCTCCATAAAGCATCCTGCTCACCCAATAAATAGCTACCGTTCGCTCATTTATCACCGCTTACAGATGTGCTTGGAAGAATGTCGTTTTAGCTAAGACTGATTTGTCTTGTCATTATTAATATAAGCAATACCCTTTAGCTGTAATCGTTATAACAGTTTTCTGTTCTGCTTAAACAGAAGTACTAGATACATGCTGCTGTTAAAACAAGATAAAAAAAGGAAGGAACCTACAAGCTCCCTCCTTCTTTGTCCAGATTTTACGTTTCATGCTAAAAGCCACTTTGAACTCCTAAGCGACATGTAAACACACCTATCAGGACTCATTTGTACTTGTTGCAAGAGCGTGAAAATCTTTTCTATTAATCCAATATATCGACGTAGGTCTTCTTTTGATGGTGACTACCTGCCGCTGAATAAACAATTGTACGAATCGCTTTCGCTACTCGCCCTTGCTTGCCTATGACTTTCCCTCGATCCTCTGGATGAACAAAAAGTTTATAAACAATTCGATTTGCATTTTCATCCGTCTCAATACGAACTTCTTCTGGATAATCGACTAACGGTAAAACGATTGCTTCAATCAGCTGCTTCAAAGACGTCGCCCCCGATTATTTACTGAATTTTTGGTTATGGAATTTTTCCATGATACCTTGTTCTGAGAACAGGTTACGCACTGTATCTGATGGTTTTGCACCGTCAGCTAACCATTTAAGAGCTTTCTCTTCATCAATGTTTACAGTAGCTGGTTGAGTTAGTGGGTTGTAAGTACCAACTGTTTCGATTTGACGACCGTCACGTGGTGAACGAGCGTCTGCAACTACGATACGATAGAAAGGAGATTTTTTAGCTCCCATACGTTTTAAGCGAATTTTAACTGCCATTTTAATAGCACCTCCGAATAAGTTTCACACAAGATAGTATATTATCAATGTTTAGGTTGTTTGTAAAGTGTTTTTTCTTAACACCTAAAAATTATTATTTAAACAATGAATCAAAGCCTGGTAATTTCATTTTTTTCTTGCCTTTACCACTTGCCATTCCAGTCATTTGCTTCATCATTTTTTTCATTTCATCGAATTGCTTAATGAGACGATTCACCTCTTGAATAGATGTCCCAGAGCCTTTAGCAATACGCTTTTTACGGCTACCATTTATGATTTCTGGGTTGGTCTTTTCAGCAGGGGTCATCGAGTAAATAATGGCCTCTACACGCCCCATTTGTTTATCATCTACTTTTACATTATCCAAGCCTTTGATTTTGTTTGCACCTGGGAGCATTTTTAAAATTTCATCAAGTGGTCCCATTTTTTTGACTTGTTGTAATTGTTCAACGAAATCATCAAATGTAAAGGTTTGGGACTTGAATTTTTCTTCTAATTCTTTGGCTTTTGCTTCATCTACATTTGCTTGCGCCTTTTCGATCAGCGACAGAACATCTCCCATACCTAATATACGAGACGCCATACGCTCTGGATGGAAAGGCTCTAGCGCATCCATTTTCTCACCCATACCGACAAACTTAATCGGTTTCTGCGTTACAGAACGAATGGATAATGCGGCACCACCACGAGTATCACCATCAAGTTTTGTTAAAACAACGCCTGTAATACCAATGGCCTCATTAAAGCTTTCTGCCACATTGACAGCATCCTGACCTGTCATAGCATCGACAACAAGGAATACCTCATCTGGCTCTTTTAATGCACGAATATCTTTTAATTCCTGCATTAAATCTTCATCGATATGAAGACGACCAGCCGTATCGATAATCACCACATCATGATGCTCTTCCTTTGCCAATTCGATTGCTTGACGAGCAATTTCTACTGGAGATACCTCGGTTCCTAAAGCAAAAACAGGTAATGATAACTGTTTACCTAATGTTTGTAGCTGTTGAACGGCTGCTGGGCGATAAACGTCTGCGGCAACTAGTAACGGCTTACGATTAAATTTTTTCCGTAAGACATTTGCCAGTTTTCCTGTAGTCGTCGTTTTACCCGCACCTTGTAAACCGACCATCATAATGACTGTTGGCGGCTTTGTATTAAACTTAATAGGGCTTTGTTCGCCACCCATTAATTCCGTTAATTCATCTTGTACGATTTTAATAACTTGCTGCCCTGGTGTTAAGCTTTGCATAACTTCAACACCGACAGCACGCTCACTTACCTTTTTCACAAACTCTTTGACTACTTTTAAGTTAACATCCGCTTCGATTAAAGCAAATCGGACTTCTCGCATCATTTCTTTAACGTCTTGCTCTGATACTTTCCCTTTGCCTTTAATCTTTTGGATCGTTCCTTGGAGTCGTTCCGCTAATCCTTCAAAAGCCATTGCTTTCGCCTCCTAATCCCATTCTTTCAGCTGTTCAATAAGTGCTAACTGCTGTTCATCTGTCATACTTTTCTCTGTAATCCCCATTGTAAGCTGTGACAGCATTTGGGTACGTTGTTGAAATTTTTCAAGTAAACATAATTTTTCTTCATATTCCTCAAGCATCGCTTCTGTTCGACGAATATTATCGTAAACAGCTTGGCGTGAAACTCCATACGATTCAGCGATTTCTCCTAGAGAGTTATCATCCAAATAGTATAGTTCCATATAACTTCTTTGCTTATCTGTTAATAATGCTTGATAAAAGTCGAAGAGAAAGTTCATGCGTGTTGTTTTTTCAAGTAGCATCGAATGTTTCTCCTCCCGCTATTAGTCATTTGTATCATAACGAAAAGCGCCCGTCCGTGTCAAGGTAATCTCCTTGTCTAAAAGCTTAAATGTCTGCTTGCAGGCATATTTTACGCCTTTAGCTAGTATTACTCTTTTAAACAAGTCAATTCACCTATACACAGTCGAGCGTTTTATAAAATTACTCAGCGATGTTCGCTGTTAATCTTCATTATTTTCTAATTCTTTATCCAAACCATCGGCAAATAAACCATAAACATATCGTTCAGCATCAAATGGCTGTAGATCATCCATTTTCTCACCAAGACCAACAAATTTCACAGGGATGTGCAGCTTATTGCGAATAGCAAGCACAATCCCGCCCTTAGCTGTACCGTCTAGCTTCGTTAAGACAATACCTGTTACATTCGTTGCTTCTTTAAATGTTTGTGCTTGCACAAGTGCATTTTGGCCTGTTGTGGCATCTAATGCTAATAATACTTCATGTGGCGCATTTGGAATTTCACGTGAAATGACACGATGTACCTTTTCAAGTTCATTCATTAAGTTCACTTTGTTTTGCAAGCGACCAGCTGTATCGCAAATTAATACATCGGCTTTTCTATTTTTGGCTGCACGAATCGCATCATACATGACTGCCGCTGGATCAGAGCCCTCAGATTGTTTGATAACTTCACAACCGACACGATCTCCCCATACTTGTAATTGATCTATCGCACCAGCACGGAACGTATCACCAGCAGCTAAAACAACGGTTTTCCCTTGTGTTTTTAAGCGATGCGCTAGTTTGCCGATCGTTGTCGTTTTTCCAACGCCATTTACTCCGACAAATAGAATAACTGTCAGCTCACCATCTGGCTGCATATTTAGATCAATTAAATCTTCTTCACCTTGCTCATAAATTTCTACAAGCTTCTCAGAAATCACGGCTTGGATACCGTTCGTATCTTTTATATTTTTACGTTGTACTTCGAAACGCAGTTTATCCATTAGCTCCATAACTGTTTCAAAGCCGACATCAGCTTGTAATAATAAATCCTCTAATTCTTCAAAGAAATCCTCATCCACTTTACGATAACGCGCAACAAGGTCGTTCACTTTAGAAGTAAAGGAATTACGTGTTTTTTCAAGACCAGCCTTGAATTTTTGTGTAATCGACCAAGCAGAAGGCTTTTTCTCCTCTTCTGATGTATCCTCAATAACTGCTAGCTCTTGTACTTCCAGATCTTGTACTTCTGGCTGTATTTCTGGTTGTTCTTTTTCTATTTCAGTTGAAGGTTCTACTGCTGCTTCTTTCACAATTTCCATCTCTGGAGATTCTTCTATTTGCTCAACCACTTCTACATCAACAG
This sequence comes from Lysinibacillus sp. FSL K6-1151, assembly GCF_038630755.1. NCBI lineage: Bacteria > Bacillati > Bacillota > Bacilli > Caryophanales > Bacillaceae > Lysinibacillus > Lysinibacillus sp. FSL K6-1151. Next base: position 1,068,562 of record NZ_CP152040.1, on the reverse strand, counting down.
TCTCAATAGCAGCCGTTTCGTTTGCTTCATCTAGATCTAGCTCTTGAAGATCAGCATCCTGCTCATTGTCAAGCGCCTCTAGTTTTTCTTCCTCGGCTGGATTTCCCATTAATTTATCTTTTAAACGCTTAAAAAAACTCATGCTTGTTCGCTCCTTTGCTCCGCAAGTACGGGTTCATCTTCTAATTTTACTGATACGAGTTTTGATACACCCGATTCTTGCATTGTTATACCATACAAGACATCAGCTCCCTCCATCGTCCCTTTACGATGTGTAATAACAATGAATTGTGTGTCACGGCTAAATCTTTTTAAATACTGGCTATAGCGCACAACATTAGCCTCATCCAAAGCCGCCTCTACTTCGTCGAGAATACAGAATGGTACAGGTCGTATATTTAGGATAGAGAATAATAAGGCAATTGCTGTCAGTGCTCGCTCACCACCAGAAAGCAAACTTAAATTTTGTAGTTTTTTCCCTGGAGGTTGTGCCACTATTTCAATGCCTGTTTCTAGTAAATTTTGCGGATCAATTAACACTAAATCCGCTTGCCCACCGCCAAACAATTCACGGAAAACAAGTTTAAATTGTTCTCGTATTGCATAGAACGTTTCACTAAAGCGCAATGTCATTTCTTCATCCATTTCTTTAATGGCTTCATGCAATGTTTCCTGTGCAGCAAGTAAATCCTCTCGTTGTTCAGTTAAGAATGTATGACGTTCAAGTACTCGTTCATATTCCTCAATCGCCCCTAAATTAACAGGACCAAGCTCTTCAATGGATTTTTTCAACAGTTTCACACGGCGTCGTACGAACTCTTCGTCTTCTATCGAAAGAGCTTCTTCCTCTGCCTCTTCAAATGTTAACTGATAGTTTTCTTCGAGTTGTTCTTTGAAATTATCCATTTCAAATTCTAAACGGCTTTGTTTCAACTCATTTGCACGTATTGCTTCAAGGTATCCTTTATGTATACGTTGCATTTCTTTCAGTTGTTCTTCTAATGTTGTGAGTTCTTGTTGTTGCCCTACCTTCTCCTCTTTCTTTCGAGAAATAGTCTCTTGTAAGGCATCTCTTCTCGCTTTCCATGTGATTACCTGCTCCTCAACCTCTTCATCACTTAAATGATTTGTCGATTCATCGGATTGAAGCCATAATATTTCCTGAGAAATATTTTCAACTTTTTGTTGAGCTTTGTTCAATTGTAGTGCTAGCTCAGCAGTGGAAATTTGAACTTGCGACATTTGTTCTTGCATTACTGCTAATTGTGAACGTTTTTCCGCTAGTTGCTCTCGTAATACGTCCTTCTCTGTCTCACCTTGTAGCTTTACCTTACTTAATTGCTCGACAGTATCATTGATTTCGACAAGCTCATCGGCGAGTGCGTTTAATCGCTCCATTGCCTCTTGCTTTTGTGATAACAATGCTTCCTCACGTGTTTTTACATCTTGAGTTTCAGTTGAAGTAAAAGATACTCGGGCTGATAAGCTTTTTTCAACAACCTCTAACTCGCGGATACGACCAGCCTGTTGCATCTCATCTTTTCGTAATTGCTCTCCTTCAAGCTTTAACTGTTCTACTTGATCTCGAAGTGTTGCAAGCTTGTCTTTTTCGGTTGCTACAGCCTGTTCAGCACTATAAATGGAATCCTGTAATGACTCTAGCTTGAGGATTAAATCATCTAATTCGGCTTTTCTTGTAAAGAGTGAGGATTGCTGTTTCATAGCACCACCCGTTAAAGAACCCCCTGCATTGACAATATCTCCATCAAGTGTGACCACTCGGTATCGGAAACCACATAATCGAGCGATTTGACTGGCCCCTTCCAGATTTGCTGCCACAATGACATGCCCTAAAAGATTTTCAACAATTGTACGATTATCTTCATTAAATGTCACAAGCGCATCTGCTATTTGAATAAAAGCTGGATGCTCTATCGCTAATTGGATCGTAGCTGGATTAATTTTACGTGACTTCATCACGGTTTTTGGTAAAAAAGTAGCTCGTCCAGCTCGTTTTTGCTTTAACCAATGAATGGCTTGCTGTGCATGTCGTTCATTCGTTGTGACAATATGCTGTGAGGCTGCACCTAAAGCTGTTTCTATCGCTTGAGAGTATTTCCCCTCAACTTGTAGTAATTCAGCGACAGCCCCCTCAATTCCTTGTAATTCACCTTTATCACGAGCAAGCAAAACTTCTTTAACTCCTTGGAAAAATCCTGAAAAATCGGCTTCCAATTCAGCTAATGTATCTTTTCTCGCCTTTAATTGCTGCTGATGCTGATAAGCTTTATACAGCATATCCTGTTTCTCAGCAAAGGAAGAATTTGTATTTTTTAACTGAACTTGCAGCGACTCATATTGTTCAAGCTTAGCTTGCAAATCATTTGTTGTGGAAGTGTGTTCAGCGACTAGCTTTTCTTTCTCAGCAACAATTTGCGTAAGCTCCTGTCCAATTTCATCAGTTTGATTGGACATTCTTGCTGCCATAGCCTTTTGTTGCGCTAATTGCTGATCGATATTTTTCAATTCATTCTTAATAGTTGCTTCTTCATTCAATGAATCAATATATCGATTTTTTTGTTCTTCAATTTCTTGTTCAATTTCCGTAACAGAACGATTTAATGACTGTTCTAACTGTTTAATGCTCTGCTTGAGTATGGAGAGTGCTTGCTGTTTCTCTGAAAATGCTTCTTTTTTCTCCTGTTCTTGTACAAGCAGTACGTCTACTTCTTCTTTTGCTTCTTGTAATGTCGCATTCAGCTGCAGTAGTTGATTGGAAGCATTTTGTCGTTTTTCAGCCATTAGTGCCTTACGACCATCCCAACGCTCTACCTCCATTGTGGCATTGACAAGATCAGCCTGTGAAACATCCAAATAATCATCAAGTTCTTTTAATAACTTGCGAATATTGGTTGTTTGTATATCGATTGTTGCAATATTTTGAGCTTGTTGTTGCTCAGTTGCAGACAGCTCGGTAAATTCAGCTTTTAGTGCATGCAAAGATTGTGCACAATTTTTAAAATCATGCACAAGAATGGCAATATCAAAATCTTTTAGCTCGGTAGACATTTGGACATAGTCTCTCGCACTAGAAGCCTGCATTTCAAGCGGCTCTAATCGGTTGTCTAATTCATGGAGTATATCTAATACACGATACAAATTCTCATCTGTCTCTACAAGCTTATGCTCTGCTTTTTTCTTTCTTATTTTATACTTTAAAACGCCAGCTGCCTCTTCAAAAATCGAACGACGGTCGTCAGGGCGGCTATTTAAGATTTCATCAACACGGCCTTGAGAAATAATTGAAAATGCCTCTTTCCCAAGCCCTGAATCCATAAACAAGTCCGTAATATCCTTCAGGCGACACTGTTGGTTATTTAATAAATATTCACTATCACCTGAACGGTATACGCGTCTTGTTACGCTGACTTCTGTATAAGAAAAAGCAAGTTGCTCGTCAGTATTGTCTAATATAAGTGTTACCTCTGCAAAGTTGAGTGGCTTACGAGAGTCACTGCCAGCAAAAATAACATCTTCCATCTTTGCTCCACGTAACGACTTTGCCGATTGCTCCCCAAGTACCCAACGAATCGCATCTGTGACATTACTTTTTCCACTGCCATTTGGTCCAACAACCGCTGTAACACCGGGTACAAAATCAATTCCAATGCGCTCCGCAAAGGATTTAAAGCCAATCACTTCTAGTCGTTTTAGGAACATCTATTAAGCCTCCTCTTTTGCAGCTTCTTCACGCATCATTCGCATTGCACATTGTGCAGCTTGCTGCTCGGCTTCTTTTTTTGATTTTCCACGACCAATACCAAGCTCTTGCCCGTTCAATAATACGCTTGATACAAAGGTACGGTTATGTGCTGGGCCTTTTTCATCGATTATTTCGTAATGAAGAAGTCCATTATTGGTTTGTTGTACCATTTCTTGCAATTGACTTTTAAAATCCATCACATGCGAAAAAGCACCTACTTCTACTTTTGGGAACACGATACGCTCTAAAAACGACACGACCGTTTGTAATTCTTGATCTAGATAGAGTGCACCTACAAATGATTCAAACACATCTGCAAGTAGCGCTGGGCGTTCCCGACCACCTGTTAATTCCTCACCTTTTCCAAGTAACACGAAGCGTCCAAAGCCTAATTCATTCGCAAAAATAACTAGTGATGGCTCACAAACGATAGAAGCTCTTAACTTTGTTAACTCACCCTCGCTCATATTTGGGTATTTCTCAAAAAGATATTTAGAAACAGATAGTTCAAGTACTGCGTCTCCTAAAAATTCAAGACGCTCATTATCCGTAAATAGCTTACGGCGATGCTCATTCACATAAGATGAATGCGTGAATGCTTGATACAATAAATTTTTATTAATAAAAGTGATATTTAATTCATGCTGTAACAGCTCGAATTGGTTGCGTACTTTTTCAGGAAGTACGCCAGATTTCTGCATAGTTCCTTTTCTTTTCATAGCCATTGAACAAATCTGCCTTCCTAATAGTTTCTACCGTTTTAGTGTACCTTTTTCAAGGCGTTTATGCAAAAGTATTTCGGCTTAAACACAATGTTTTGGAAATTTTTTCGAAAATTTATCTTATTCATAGAAAATGATCTCCTCTAAAATGAAAGTTGAATGCTTGTGGGACGATTTTTGGTTAACTCCAGTCGTCAGCTCAAAAAAATTTTAGACATTATGCCCCCGATTTTTAACATGAAAAAGGGGCGTCAATAGATCGAAAATCGATCTATTTCGTCCCCTTTGAATACATCTTTGTTCATTGAAGCTGCTTCTTCTATCAAGTCAAAGCAGACAAACTATTTCTACTTTATTCATGCTATCATAAATACCATTGTGTATTATGATGACCATCACATCTATAAAGGTGATCCATTTTCGCTAAATAAAGTTTTAACGAAATTAGTTTAATTTACTTTCGATGTATGAAATTGCAGAACCTACTGTTGAGATTTTTTCAGCATCTTCATCAGAAATTTCCATATCAAACTCGTCTTCAAGTTCCATTACAAGTTCAACTACGTCTAATGAGTCAGCACCTAAATCATCACGGAAAGAAGCTTCAAGTGTTACTTCGCTTTCTTCAACACCTAAACGGTCCACGATTACTTTTGTTACACGTTCTAATACTGTAGACAAATGATTCACCTCCCCTCAAATGATTATACAAAAAATCTGCGTATATGCCTAATCGAAATTACATTACCATACCACCATCTATATGAAGCGTTTGCCCTGTCATATAGTTAGCATCATCGGAAGCAAGGAAAGCTACTGCCTTGGCAATATCCTCTGGCTGTCCAAGTTTCGCAAGGGGAATCTGCGTAAGCATACCTTTTTTAATATCTTCTGGTAGTTGCTCTGTCATTTCTGTTTCAATAAAGCCTGGCGCAATAGCATTAACTAAAATATTGCGTGAAGCTAATTCTTTTGCCGTCGTTTTTGTGAGTCCAATAACACCTGCTTTAGCCGCAACATAGTTTGCTTGACCAGCATTACCCGCTACACCAACGATGGAAGAAATATTAATAATACGACCTGCACGTTGCTTCATCATTTGACGTGTTACCGCCTTTGTACAAAGGAAAACCCCTTTAAGATTCGTATTTAATACATCGTCCCATTCGTCTTCCTTCATACGCATTAACAGGTTATCTCTAGTAATACCTGCATTATTCACTAAAATATCAAGAGAACCAAATGTTTTCACAGCGGCCTCCATTAATGCGGTTACTTCTTCCGTCTGTGAAACGCTAGCTTGCACCGCAATGGCTTCCCCACCATTTGCTTGAATCATCTCAACGACTTCTTCCGCTTTTGCCTGTGAGCCACTATAGTTCACTACAACCTTAGCACCTTCCTCAGCAAGCTTTACAGCAATAGCACGTCCAATCCCTCTTGAAGCTCCTGTTACAACAGCTACTTTACCTTCTAATTTACGCATTGATTGACCACTCCTTCGACGCTTCTAAAACCGCTTCTAATGATGCTTCATCATGGACACAATAAGCAGCAACTGAACGATCAATTTTTTTCAAGAGACCGCTTAATACTTTGCCAGGTCCACATTCGATAAAGACATCGACACCTTGTGCAATCATTTCACGCATAGATGCTTCCCATTGCACTGCACTATATACCTGTTCAACTAGCTCCTGCTGAATCGCTGGTACATCCTTTAATTCCTTCGCCATTACATTGCCGATAACAGGGATTTCAGGTGCAGATAAAGTAATCTCTGCTAATGCTGCTTGCAGTTTCTCTGAGGATGGTCGCATCAATTCAGAATGAAATGGACCGCTCACAACTAAAGGTATTGCGCGCTTTGCCCCTGCTTCTTTTGCAGCAATAATCGCTTTATCTACACCTTCTTTAGTGCCTGAGATAACAATTTGTCCTGGACAATTCACATTGGCTACCTGCACAGAATCACCCGCTGCTGAAACCAGCTCTGTAACTGCGTTCAATGCCTCTAATTCCATCCCTAGAATCGCTGCCATTGCTCCTTGTCCTGCTGGTACAGCTTCATTCATATAAAGACCACGTTTATGCACGATAGACACGGCATCATCAAATGACATTACGCCTGCTAAAACCAATGCACCATATTCTCCAAGCGAATGACCCGCAGCATAGTGTGGCTGAATTCCTGCTGCACGCAGCTTTTCAGCTACCATTACACCCGTAGTAAGAAGTGCTGGCTGAGCGTGGTATGTCAGTGTTAACTCCTCAGCTGGACCTTCTAACATTAACTTAGATAATTCAAATTGAAGAGCTTGATCTGCACGATCATAAAATGCTTTACTGTCTGCTGCATTTTCAACAAACTCTTGACCCATCCCTACTACTTGCGAACCTTGTCCTGGAAAAATAAATGCTATTTTCGTCATTTGAATAATCCCCTTTGTTTAATCAATTTCTAAGTGACGTACTGTATCAGTAATCGTCGAAATAACAGCATGCTCTACCATCGTATTAGCTTGTCGAATCGCACTAAAAATTGCTTTTGCATTCGATGAGCCATGCGCTTTAATTACAGGTGCTTGTAAGCCAAACAACCCTGCACCACCATACTCTGTGTAGTCCATTTTATTTTTTAAGTCACGTAAATTATTTTTCATGAGTGCTGCTGAAATTTTCGTTTTCGTTGATGACATAAATGCCTCTTTTAACATTGAAAATAAAGCGCCAGCCGTCCCTTCAATAGACTTCAACACCATATTGCCTGTAAAGCCATCTGTTACAACAACATCCGCTACTCCTTCAAGCAAATCACGCGCTTCTACATTACCAATAAAATTCAAATCAGCTTCCTTCAATAATTCGAAGGCAGCTTTCGTTAATTCATTACCCTTTTTTTCCTCAGTACCGATATTTAATAGGCCAATTCGTGGTTTTTGTAAGCCTCCAACCTTTTTAGCATAAATATCACCCATAATCGCATATTGCACTAAGTGCTCTGGTCGTGCATCTGCATTTGCTCCTAAATCAAGCATTAAGAAGCCTTTACCATCCAATGTCGGTAATGTTGTAGCCAAAGCTGGACGGGCTATCCCCTCAATTCGGCCAACTTTAAATAAGCCCCCTGCCATTAACGCTCCGGTATTCCCAGCAGATAGGCAAGCATCTGCTCTACCTTCTTCCACCGATTCCATCATGCGAGCCATTGAAGAATCCTTTTTTCGACGAACAGCACGTGCAGGGTCATCCGTTCCTTCTACTATTTCCTCACAATGTATGATTGTTAATCGATCATGTTGTTTTAAAAATGGCTCAAGCTTATCTTGCTGACCATATAATTGGATTTCTAAATTTGGGATTTGCTCTAATGCTAAGAGTGCACCTTCAACAACTGATTTTGGTGCATTGTCTCCACCCATTCCATCAAGCGCTAATTTCATTGTTACTCACCTTTACCTTTCGTGCGGTACATATCAAATTCACCAACAAAAACGGTTTCACCATTTACGGTAGATGTTACCTCGACTTTTGTACGATGATTAAGATCATCTCGTCCGATAACAATCGCTTTTGTAATAACACGATTTCCAGCACGCACAGGTTTCACAAATGTAATATTGGAATGTACGGTTAATGCTAGTTCGTCATCAATTACTGCGACCGCTAATGAGTTTGCTTGTGCAAACAAATGATGTCCACGTGCGATGCCATTGCGCTGAAAAACATGCTCTTCTTGTACATCAAAAATCGATAGTGCTCGATTATCTAATTCAATATCTACAATTTCTCCGATGACTTCATCAATCGGTAGAGATTTTACTTCATTTTCATAGTTTTTAGAAGCAACATCTTTAATTCGCTCTCGTAATTCTGGTATAGATAACTCCATACGATCTAAACGAATTGTTTGGACACTTACCTGAAACTGTGTTGCTAGCTGTTCATCTGTGACGAATGGATTTTCAGCTATCGTTTCAGATAGTAGTCGCTGTCGCTCTTTTTTCGTTCGTCTCAACATCATTCGCCACCTTTTGAGTTGTTATTAGCACTTGGTACTAATATCAGTATATAGAGTATAAAAAAAGAATGCAAGACTTGTTTTGAAATCAAGTACTCACATTCTCCTATGCTCATAAGCCCTCAATACTAATCGAAGCGCTCTCCCTGTAATACACCCGACTCTTCTAGCATTTTACGCAAGTATTGATAGTCATCATCCTGCCAAAACGCTTTTGTTTCAAGCATCTCTGTTGCATCTTTTCTTGCGGTCTCGAGTATACGATAATCATGTACTAAATCAGCTACTTTAAAATCTGGCAAACCACTTTGCTTTCTACCAAAAAAGTCCCCTGGTCCCCTTAATTCTAAATCTTTTTCAGCTAAACGGAAACCATCATTCGTTTCCGTCATCGACTGCATACGCTCTTTCCCTTCATCAGACTTAGGATCAGCAAGTAAAATACAGTATGACTGGTGCTCACCACGCCCGACACGCCCTCGGAGCTGGTGCAATTGCGCTAGGCCAAAACGCTCAGCATCATAGACAATCATAAAGGTAGCATTCGGTACATTAACACCTACCTCCACAACTGTTGTAGAAACTAAAAGCTGAATTGTTCCTTCACTAAAATCGCGCATCACCGCATCTTTTTCATCGGCTGATAAACGTCCATGCATTAAACCGACCTGATAACGATCTTTAAAATAAGTGGCTAGTTGCTCATAAATTTCTACAGCATTTTGAACATCAAGCTTATCAGATTCCTCAATAAGTGGACAAATAGCATAAGCTTGTCTTCCAGCCGCTAGCTCCAATTCTAGCTTGGACATCACAGAGCCGAGTTGCTCTTTTTTCATCCAATGCGTTTCAATCTGTTTACGGCCCGCTGGCATTTCATCAATTATCGATACATCCATTTCCCCAAATGCAGTAATAGCAAGTGTACGCGGTATAGGAGTAGCTGTCATAAAGAGGACATCTGGATTCTCCCCTTTATCACGCAAAATTCGACGTTGTTCCACACCAAAGCGATGCTGCTCATCTGTGATGACAAAACCTAGCTTTTGAAATATAACATCTGGCTGAATTAACGCATGTGTGCCAATGACAATGTCAAGATCACCATTTGCCAAATCTGCTAAAATCCCACGTCGCTCCTTTGTTTTAGTTGACCCAGATAACAAAGCAACACGAACATCAAAGGGTTGAAACCATTCTTTTAAGTTCTCCAAGTGCTGTTCCGCTAAAATTTCAGTTGGTGCCATTAAGGCTCCTTGAAAGCCCGCTGTCACAGCTGCATATAAACCGATTGCCGCTACTACTGTTTTCCCAGAACCTACGTCGCCTTGCAGCAAACGATTCATTCGATGTGGTTCCTTCAAATCTTTACAAATTTCATTAACCACTCGTTTTTGAGCATTTGTTAATTCATAGGGCAATGAAGCAATAAATGCTCGTAGTTTATGCACATCAAACTGAATGATTGTGCCACGCTCACTCTCTTTCCGCGTTTTACGTAATGCCTGTATACGCAATTGGAAGTTTAATAGCTCCTCATAAGCAAAGCGTCTTCTTGCTTGTTTAGCATGCCCAGCATCCAGCGGAAAATGGATACCCTCCAAGCCCTCTCGTATCGGAACAAGCTTATAGGACTCCTGTAAATAATATGGAATCGCCTCTGGTAGCTCTGCACCAAAATCATCTAACACTTGTCGCATATATTTACGAAATCTTTTTTGTGGAATCAAACCTTTCAGACTATACACTGGCTCAAAGTCTACTTGATCTGTTTTTGGCCCAAATGTGACAGTTGTACCATTGATTACTTGTCTACCACGATCCCATTTCCCCGTCACGGTAATAATGGAACCCGGTACAAGCTTTTGCTTTAAATAGCCTTGATTGAAAAATACAACTTTTACTAAGTGACGTCCTGCCAAAACTGTTACTTGAAGTCTTGATTTATTACGACCTAAAAATAATATCGTAGGCTCACGTTCTACCTTGCACTCAACTGTAACGCGTTCGTTATGTGGTGTTTGCGCTAAATCTTTTAAACGAAAATCTTCATGTCGATGTGGGAACGTCCATAATAAATCAGCTACTGTATTGATGCCTAGTGATTCAAGATGTGCTGCTGTTTCTTTCCCGATGCCTTTCACTTCATTGACATGGCTAAATAATTCAGTCATCCTATCCCACAACTCCCTTCATTCAAGTGGTACTCTTTATGTAACCATCCTAGCTTCCTCTATCTAATGTATCATATATTAATTCGCAGCCTCTACACATAAGCAAAAACCCCATCAATGCATGATAGGGTTATAAACGTCTGTCATTTATATTGCAAAATCATGTCAATAAAAAGCTTAATGGCATCAGGAAAGACATCTTCATCTAAATCAAATTTTGGATGATGATGTGGATATTGGCTTTTTTCGCCACCCATCCCAACAAAAATAAATGCACCTGGCCTATGCTTTAGATAATATGAAAAATCCTCGCCCCCCATTACTGGATCAACAAGCTCGAATACATCCTGCCCAAAATTTTCACAAACGATAGATTCTACGAAGCGTGATTGCTGAGGATCATTGATAAGGGGAGGCGTCCCTATAATAAAATCGATTGTCCCTTTCGCCCCAAAAGCATGGCAAATCCCTTCTGTTAAACTTACCATCTTCGTTTGAATGGTAGCTACTGTTTCAGGAGTTAATGCCCTAATAGTTCCTATTAATTTTGCTGTCTCTGGAATAATGTTATACGTTGTTCCTGCTTGAATATTTCCTACTGTAATAACGCCAGCCTCAATAGGATTGATTGTTCGGCTAATGATACTCTGAAAGGCTTGCATTAAATGGCTCGCAATATAAATGGGATCAATCGTTTCATGTGGCATTGAACCATGTCCACCATGACCTTGAATTTCAATTTCAAAATCATCGACCGAAGCCATCATTGGCCCATGTGTTAAGCCAATTTTCCCTTTTTCTAAACCTTGCCATAAATGAATACCGAAAATAGCATCGACACCTTCTAAAACACCATTTTGAATTAAAAAGTCTGCTCCACTTGGTGTGATTTCCTCAGCTGATTGGAAAATAAGCATAATATTTGGCTCGATTTTTTCCTTATTCATCGCTATCCATTGTGCTACTGCCAATAAAATCGCTGTATGCCCATCATGACCACACATATGTGCCACACCTGGCTTTTGAGAGATATAGGGCTTATCACCTTCTTCAACAATTGGTAAGGCATCTATATCTGCTCGTAAGGCAATTGTCTTCGTATCTTTTGTTCCTTGAATCATAGCCACTACGCTAGGAGGATCATACTCTAATATTTCAATTTGAAGCTGCTCTAATCGTTTACGAATAAATTGACTTGTTTCAAATTCTTGTCCAGAAAGCTCTGGATATTGATGAAGATAACGACGATCCTCTATAGCTTGTTTTGTTAAAAATGGTAGATTAGTTATTTCCACTAAAAAAACTCCTTTTAATTTACCTTGAGCGTTCCTACAAAGGAATGGAGCGTCTGATAAAGCCCCCCCTTACAAAATGGGTGCTTATTTTATTATACTAAAATCATTCGCAACTAAACCAATATAAAAACATGCTACCTTTTTAGATAGCATGTTTCACCAGTTTTATTGAAGAGCTTTAATACTTTGTAGGCCACCATTTTCAAGTATAGCTTTACTAATAGCCTTTCCTGTTGGTGTTGCCGCTAGACCGCCTCGTGCAGTCTCTTTCAGATTCGGACTCATGGATTGCCCAATGCGATACATAGCGCCAATTACTTCATCACAGGGAATACGACTTGTTACACCTGCAAGTGCCATATCTGCCGCTACTAGCGAGTTAGATGCACCCATGGCATTACGTTTGACACATGGTACTTCAACAAGACCTGCTACTGGATCACAGACAAGACCAAGCATATTTTTTAAGGTAATGGCAAATGCTTCCGAACATTGCTGTGGCGTACCTCCAGCCATTTCAACAATGGCAGCAGCAGCCATTCCTGCAGCAGAACCAACTTCTGCCTGACAACCACCAGCAGCACCTGAAATGGAAGCGTTATTCGCAACCACAAACCCAAAAGCTCCTGACGTAAATAAATAACGGATCATTTGCTCACGAGTTGGATTTAATTTATTTTTCACTGCAAAAAGCGTTCCTGGTACAACACCTGCAGAACCCGCTGTCGGCGTTGCACATATTGTTCCCATCGCTGCATTTACTTCATTTGTTGCAACGGCTTTGCTTACAGCATCTAATAATAAATCACCTGATAGTGATTTTCCTTGCGCAATATAATTTTGAAGCAATACGGCGTCCCCACCAGTTAAACCTGTTACTGATTGCACACCTTGTAATCCTCGTTCAATGGCTTCTTCCATCACGGTTAGATTTCGATCCATTTGTTGGATGATTTCTTCTCGCGTTCTGCCAGTAATCAATATTTCCTGTTCGATCATGATTTCTGATATTAATTTTTCTTCTTGCTCTGCTCGTTCTACAAGCTCACGAACATTATGAAATAAAACGTCCATTTTGGGACACCCCCTTAGTTATTAATTTTAGAGACCTTTGTAATATGTGGAATTAAAGATATTTGCTGTAGCACCTTATCTTCAATGTTTTGATCAATTTCAATCACCATTAGAGCTGTTAAACCACGTTCTATACGTGAAACTTCCATATGCCCAATATTGACTTCATGCATTGCTAAACAATTGGCTACATTGGCAATACAGCCAGCACGATCATCATGCACAACAAGAATTGCTGGCATACCACCTGTTAAACGTAGCTTAAAACCATTGACTTCACTGATTTCAATTTTTCCGCCACCAATCGAAATACCAACTACAGACATTTCCCCTTCATCGTCTCCAATGACAAGCCGAGCTGTATTGGGATGCTCCGTATTAGCCGTTTCGGGAATAAATTCATATTCTAATCCCACTTTTTCGGCCTCTTCAAATGCTATTTTAATACGGTCATCAAATGTATCGTAATCTAATAGGCCCCCCACTATCGCAACATCTGTACCATGTCCTCTATACGTTTCAGCAAATGATCCATATAAATGAATTTTTGCCCATTTAGGTTGTCTACCAAATAAATCCCTTGCAACACGCCCAATGCGAGCTGCACCTGCCGTATGAGAGGAGGAAGGCCCAATCATGACTGGTCCAATAATATCAAATACTGAAGTAAACTTCATACAAACACCCCTCTATTCTATTCATATAATAATATTTATTTTTACTTATATCATGCTTGATAGCTACTATAAAAGTAAAGCATTTAATTTATCAACTTTCAGAAAATTACCACTACTATAATTTATAGTAACTATATAGGTTTATTTTTTGTCCACACCATATATACACATCAATAAAACAGTTGATATTCCAATAATTCCAAATTTTTTATCCTCTGGACACGTACATCTAGCTGTTCATATTTAGCACGTTTTTACTAAATATTATACATCCTCTTCTTTGTAGCATAAACAAAAGCAGTACACGTTTTGTGCACTGCTTTCTTTACGGAATAGCAAAGTAGCATGTAATTATTCTACTGAAATAATATATGGATATAACCCTTGTTTACCATCAAATAATTCAACTTCTACATCTGGATAGTTCTCTTCAATGAAAGCTGCTAATGCTGAAGCAGCCTGTTCAGTTGTATCTTCGCCATAGATCACTGTAACTATCTCAGCATCTTCATCGACTAAATCTGTGATTACCTTTTCTGCTGCATCCTTTAATGCTGGTGTAGAAAGGACAATTTTACCTTCTGCTAATGCCATAAAATCATCTTTACGGATTTCCACACCATCAATAGATGTATCACGCACTGCATAGGTTACTTGACCTGTCTTCACATTAGCAAATGCATCGGACATTGTCTTTTTATTTAGATCAACAGCTGCTTCAGGGTTAAACGCTAAAATCGCTGCCATCCCTTGTGGAATCGTCTTCGTAGGAACAACCGCTGCGTCAATCTCTAATAGTTCAACCGCTTGCTCTGCTGCCATAACGATATTTTTATTATTCGGTAAGATTAATACTTTTTCTGCACCGATTTCTTGTACGGCTTTAACGATATCTTCAGTTGAAGGGTTCATTGTTTGACCACCTTCAATGACATATGAAGCACCGATAGAGCGCAATAATTCTGCCACACCCTCACCCATCGCAATCGTTACGATAGCATACGGATGTTTTTCTACTTTTTTGGCAGTCGTTGGTGCTTTATGCTCCTCACCAACAATCGCTGAATGCTGCTCACGCATATTATCAACTTTTATTTTAATAAGACTACCGTATTTTTGTCCGATTGATAAAACAGAACCTGGTTGCTCAGAATGGATATGAACTTTCGCAATTTCTTCATCGGAGATCACAAGCAAAGAATCCCCAAAAGGATTTAATTCATTACGGAAATGCTCCTCATCGAAAGGTTCTTTCCCTTCTTCTAAACGCACCATTATTTCAGTACAATAGCCAAATTCAATATCTTCAGTATTCATGAAATCCTGTACTCTATGATGCTCTGCATTGATTAAATCATCTAAGGTCGCATCATTTTTCTCTGGAAGAGGCTCACCTTTTAAAGAGGCTAGAAACCCTTCATACACAAATAGTAAGCCCTGACCACCACTATCCACAACACCGACCTCTTTTAAAACAGGTAGCAATTCAGGTGTGCGATCTAATGAAGCCTTTGCTTCTGCTGTAAAAGCTTCCATCACGGCAATGATATCGGTTTCAGTTTCTGCCACTTCTACACCTTTTTTTGCCGCCTCACGTGCTACTGTTAAAATAGTTCCTTCTACAGGTTTCATAACAGCTTTATAAGCTGTATCAACACCCGCTTGGAAAGCCGCTGCAAAGCCTTTTGCATCAATGGTTGCTTCTTTTTCAATAAACTTCCCAAAGCCTCGGAATAATTGCGATAGAATAACGCCTGAATTTCCGCGCGCACCCATTAAAAGACCTTTTGATAATGCCTGTGCTGTTTTACCAATATGTTCTGAAGCGGCAAGTTCTGTTTCCTTTGCGCCAGATGTCATCGATAAGTTCATATTAGTCCCTGTATCACCGTCCGGTACTGGGAATACATTTAATGAATCTACATAATTTGCATTTTGGTATAGATGATGCGCACCCATTTGTACCATTTCAGCAAACTTTATACCGTCTAAAGACTGCATTCGATTTAGTTCCTCCTCTTAATTCGCTACACGAACGCCCTGTACAAAGATATTGACAGATTTTACGCTCATACCTAATGTTTTATCTACTGTATATTTCACTTTCGATTGCACTTGGTAAGCAACTTCCGAAATTTTTGTCCCGTAACTAACAATAATGTACATATCTATATGTAAATCGTCGTCCTGTTGTCGAATAACAACACCTTTTGCGAAGTTTTCTTTACGTAAAATATCAGTTAGACCATCACGAATTTGATGTTTAGATGCCATGCCAACAATACCGTAGCATTCTACAGCAGCACCACCAGCAATTTGTGCAAGTACATCTGTTGAAATATCAATTTGGCCGAATTCATTGTTTAATTCAATTGACATAGGAATGCCTCCTTGGCTCTTTTTGACTAAAGTATATTGTAACACTTTCGTTATAATTTAAGCAACCTAAGGCAGTATAGAAAGGCTTTATAGCAACGTTTTCTGACTTCAAATAGACGCATTTTCCTTTCCGTCAAAAATTGCCATTTTACGAAAATAGTTATTTCGTCCGTTCTGCTTAGCTAAATATAACGCTTGGTCAGCAATATCACAGCATGTTTGTAAATGCTCATACATTGTCAGGTTAGCATGACACATTCCAATACTAACCGTTACGTATTGAACAATATCTGATTGCCTATGTGGAATCTTTAAGTCACGCACTTCCTTTAAAATTTCTTCACATATAGGCTCAGCAAACTTCTCAGTATGCTGACTAATCATAATAAATTCTTCTCCACCCCAACGAGCAACAAACGCCTGATACTTCTCTGCAATTTCCGCCAATAAGGAGGCTACTTTAACAATGACCGCGTCACCCTGTATATGTCCATAGTAATCATTAAACTTTTTAAAATAATCAATATCAATCATCATTACCGTTAATGTTTGTGGTTGATGAAGCTGATGTCCTATTTTAGTCAATTGCTGATTAAATGCTCGTCGATTTGGCAGATTCGTTAAAGGATCTTTTAGTGCTTGCTCTGCTAATGCTTTATTTTTAACAGCTAGCAGCTCTGATAATTGTTTCGTTTTGATCATTTCTTCATCCAATAAAATATGCTGTGTAGTTATTTGTTTTCGAACCTTGTAGGTCTGATATTGAATTATGATACCAATCGGAATTAAAAGAGACATCGGTAATATGACTTTAATATTCTCACTGGACATGCCAACACTCAAATATGTACTCGCAATAATTGCTGGTGCAGAAAGTAAAATAATCCAACTAATTTTTCGTAAAGGTAATGCAAATACCGTACAAATAATGATTAAAATCACCTCATATAATGCTGCATGATGAAAGAAATAAACATCCATTACCGAAATTGCCGTAATCAATAGCATAATCGTGTAAATATAAATAACAACTAGGTGTTCATACTTCTGTATATTAACAGAGGTAATGTGAATTCGTTTTTCCCTAACAAATAACAATACGGCTATATCTATATAAAACATGGCGATATGAATGGCAATATAGACGGGGACCATGGCTCTTTCTGCTTTGACAAAGAAAACCTCTCCATAATGAATAAGGGAAATAATAGCCGATACATACATAAGTGACCAAGCAACTGTTCTCATCCCTTTTAAATTCGACTGAACCATTTCTTTGCGAATAGAAAAAGCTATTTTTTCTTGATTTTTCATAATACTCGCTCCTATTGTCCGCTTTCAGTTATATAATGTTCTATATGTATCGTCTAAAGAATGAAAAATACAAGTAGGTCGAAATTTTTTTGATAAATAAAAAAGTTGATACTTTTATAGCATCAACTTTGCATAGTGTTGAAAAACAAAACCATCCATAGAATTTTTGTGAAAGGTGAAAATGGATTTCCGTTACAGGCTATTGCTTGCCTGTCTCGCTATCCCAAGGGAGTCAAGTAGCCTTCCACGCCAATGTTTCTTTTTAGCAAAGGTTTTCAAATAAAATGTAGATGTTCACTACTCATTTTATGTAGAGGTGTTGTCACTCATCACTTCTCCACATTGAAGAGCCTCTTTTCTTTAATTATACAAATAATGAGCTATTTTGATCGCTTCGGCTAGTATAGATTGGAGTGGAGCCAGCGTCACTCCTAGGGGAATTAGCAGGTGAGACCCTGGAGCGAAACGCAGTGAGTGAAGCGGCTCGTCGGACGCCCCCTGGAAAGGAGTCTGGCGGAACGGAAATCAACCCCTCGCCTTGCGAAAGGTTCTTTTTCTGCTATTGACATCACCTTTTTTCAACAAGATGAAAAGTTGATACTTTTATAGCATCAACTTTGTTTATATTATATTCAGTTCAATATTTTAAAATTTATTTGACTAAAAAAGACTTTTAATAAGCTTGTCGATCATAACAGGCATTTCTTTAAAGGCACTATCCACATGCAGTCTTTCTGTTTTTTGGTGTGCATCTTTGCCAAAGGGACCGACATTTAATACAGGCCCCTGTAATGCAGACATTTCTTTAAACGGAATACTATACGTATCTCCCCATACAGGTGTGTTACGTTCGAATGCTAACCACTCGTTTGAATCATCTGTGTAGTTAACATAACTTAAATCACAAATCCCGTTAAAATAATGAATCTGCTCCACCTCAATAGCAAATGTTTGAGCCGTTTTCTTCATCAATTCAATCGATTGAATAACAAGTGGATGATTGGATGAATTAATTGCTGGATAATAAGGTGGTGCATATAGCAAAACTGTTGCTGGTGCTAATTCCTGACAACGAATCATGAGCTGATCAACAATACGTATAGATTTTTCACGATCGTCCCATGCGTGATGCTGAAGAACTTGCTGTTTGATCGTTCGCACTTCCTCCTCACCCAATTTATGGATAGCATGCTCCAACAATGCCTCATATCGCAAAACCTGTACATTCCCTACCCCTTGTACTTTTTCTCGGGTGCAAACTTTTTGGTATTGCTCATTACAAGCAGCCATGGCTTGTAATGCCACTTGTTCAAAGATAGCCATTACTTCTGCAGCTGTACGTTTTAATAAAAATACATTGTACAGTGCAGCCGCACGATATGGTGTTTGTGTAGAATACTCCATTTTTAAATCTTTTAATTGTAAAGAAACTGGCAGTGGCGTACTTTCTCCCAAATCTGTTTCACGGAAAAGAGGATTCCACTCCATGTACTGTGTCATATAAGAAGCAATAAAGTTAGCGGTCATGCCCTTTAAAGGTTCGCCAACATGCGTCTCTTTGCCATAAAATAAAGCAGCTGGCATTATTTTCCCTATAGTACCTGAATAGATATATTCATTTGTATCAGATGGCCCTTGCGAAAAGGAAGGTTCACTATTTAAAAATAATTTATAGGTTAGCCCATGTTGTTCACGAAGTCTCACAAGCTCCACAACAGCAGCTCGCATTCCAGCAGAGTTTACTTCCTCATCAGGTACAGTAGTTAAAATCAAATTAATTGGCCATTGTTCAAAGCTTGCCTTTTCAATGAGCTGCATATGTAAAGCAAGTCCCATTTTCATATCCATTGTGCCACGACCAAATAAATAATTACCTGACTCCAAATCAATTCTAGCCGCTTCTGGTAAATCTTCTTTGTATTTAGACTCCATCAGTTTTTTTGTTAATTCCTCTGGATAAAAAGCTAGTGGCTCTAGTTCTCCATATTCCTCCGTATGCACTGTATCGAAGTGACTGATTAACACCACTGTTTCTGTTGCTGTTGGGTGCTTATAAAATGCCGTAACAGCATTTCTTCCAAGCCCTGCATCATGTAATTCAATAAGCTCTGGATGTTTTTCAAAATATGGAAGCGTTAACAATTTATCTTTTAATTTATAGGCAAAGTCATTTTCACCCTTTGTCAATGTCCTGCTTTCCCAACTGACAATTTCACATAGCAATGCTCGCAGTTTTTCAGGTGTATTCCACATATAATTATTCATACAAACTCTCCTTTAGCCTCAATTCGTTAAATTTTTGGTTAACGAATTTCTAGTGACTCTTCACTTTTACTATCTGTCGTTGTTGCATTTTTTAATTTCAATTGATAAAAAATCATACAGGCAATAAAGAAGCCAATCCCGTACAGTAAACCGATTCTTTGCGTTGGATCAAACGCTAAAAATACTAAAATAAATACACAAAAGATAATACAAAATACAGGTATTAAAGGAAATAGAGGTGTTTTAAATTTTAAATCAGCCAAATTTCCTCCAGACTTTACATAACGATAGCGGAACATTAGTTGAGAAGCACAAATCCCCATCCATGAGATTGTGACAGAGATTCCGGCCACCGACATGAGTAACACAAATACTGCATCAGCTTCCATTACACTTGTTAATAAGGATAATAGTGAGAAAGCCATTGTAAAAATGAGCGCATTTAACGGCACTTTATTTTTAGTCAATCGACCAAATAACTTAGGTGCCATTCCCTCTTGTGACATAGAGAATAATAAACGTGTTGACGCATACAGACATGAATTGCCGACTGATAAAATAGCCGTTAATATAACAAAATTCATGATACTAGCTGCATATGGAACACCTGCTATATTCATCAACGTTACAAATGGACTTTCTACAAGACCAAGCTCTGATGCTGGGAATATCGCCGATAATACAATAATGGAGGCAATATAAAAGACTATAATTCTAAAAAGAATAGTACGAATCGCTCTTGGAATATTTTTTTCAGGGTTCTCGGTTTCACCTGCTGCAATACCAACAAGCTCTGATCCCTGATAAGAGAAAATAACATTCATCATTGTGACAAAAATAATAGAAATACCTGCTGGGAATAAACCAGTAGGTGCTAAATTTGTCAGATGTGGCGTTGGACGATCTGCTAATGGAATTAATCCGAAAATGGCCGCACCACCTATAATGATAAATGCTATGACTGCAACAACTTTGATACTAGCAAACCAGAACTCTGCTTCAGCGAAGCCCTTTGTTGTTAAAGCATTTAAGACAAATAAAAGAACCATAAACACAGCACACCAAATCCATATCGGTACAGTCGGAAACCAATGTTGCATTAAAATCCCAGCAGCTGTAAATTCAACACCAGCTGTGGCGGCAGACCCGACAAAATACATCCAGCCTAATGAAAAACCAGCTGAAGGACTAATGAAACGTGTAGCGTATGTCTGGAAGGAGCCTGTAACTGGCATATAAACAGCCAATTCCCCAAGACAGTTCATGACCATAAACAAAATTAGGCCACCAAACAAGTAACCAATTAGAGCACCACCTGGTCCTGCTTGATTAATGGTATAGCCAACATTTAAAAATAAGCCCGTTCCAATAACACCCCCAAGTGAAAGCATTAATAAGTGACGGCTTTTCATCGATCGATTTAATTGATTGTTGTGAAGCTGATCCCCTTTATTCAACATCCATCCCTACTTCCCATATAGTGTAAATATTCAGATAATCAAAGAATAAAAGTACCCAATCAATTTTCCCTTTTAAATTGATTGGGCAATGTTAGCATGTCTTAAAAACGTAATGATAAACAACTTAAGCCACCATCGTGTTTTCTAAACTCAGACATCTCAAGTTCAATAGTTTGATAGCCAAGATTTTGTAATTTACGATTTGTTTCTGGGTAGCCAGCTGGAATAATAATATAATCATTTACTTGAATACAGTTAGCAGAATATTCATCTTCTTTAGGAATCACGATTTTATCATAAGATTCAAATGCAGGGTGATCGACAAACTCACCAGCTACCACCATACGATTATCCCCAACATAGGCAACCCCTGTTTTTAAATGGAAGAACTCTTTTAATGGAATAATAGTCGCTTCATAGCCTTCTTGCTCAACAATTTTTTTAAATTGCTGTGCGCCTTCTTCATTTGTACGGTCTGAGATCCCTACGTAAAATTTCTTCTCTGCTTGTAATACATCTCCACCATCAAGCGTTCCAGAGCCTTTAATATAGTAAATTTTTTCAAAGAATGGTTTCACTGCTGGTTCAATATCTTCGATTTCACGATTACGAGCAGCTGCTCCAGGGTTTGAGATAATAGCAAATTCAGATGTTAATACTGCCGTATCTTCTACAAATGTTGAATCTGGGAATGCTTCATTTGCTGGTAATTGTGTAACCTCAACGCCACATTTTTTCAAAGCATCTATATACTTTTCATGCTGTTCAAACAATTTTTCTAAAATGGGTTTACCTAAATCACTAGTTGTTAAACCGTTTACAAAACTATTTCCTGGATTTTTAACAATAACATTTTTAAACATAATTTTCGTCTCCTTTATCCTCTTACTACTGGACAAGTTAGGCATGTTGGCCCACCTGTTCCTTTAACAGTAATTTCATCACCTTTATATTCAAACACTGTTGCACTAGCATCAAGTAGCTGTTGTTTTGTTACTTTGTTCCCTTCAGGAATAACGCACACTCTTGGTGCAAGCGCCAAGACATTACAGCCCAGTGCATCATACTCATCCTTCGGTACTTCTATTAATTGGATACCTCGCTCGATAAGCAGTTGTCGGAAAAATACTGGCATTAAACGTGAATGTACAACAGCTAAATCTCGATCTACCATACTTATGAAAGACATTAAATGTAAACACTCAGCTTCACCTAAGTCATGGGGTAGCTGCACAACAATAAACTCATCCACCATATCCGCTGTCATTTCCTTTAATTGATGGATAGCTTCATCATTTGTACGATAACCTCTACCTACAACGAGTGTTCGATCATCTAACCAAACAAGATCTCCACCATCTGATACCGCCTCTCCTGTTAGTTCCCCAATGATTGGAATACCTTTCTCCTGTAAAAAGGCCTTATATACTGCTGCTTCTGGCTGTCTCAATTTTTTGCCAGATTTCAGTATAATGGCGCCATTTGGTGTGAATTTAACTGGATCATGTGCATAAAGCGAATCTAACCCTACTTCATCATTAGCAGGCAAATAATCAATCGTATCAACATACTTTTCAAGAATCCTAATAAATTCAGCATATTCTCTTAGCGCTTCTTCATAGTTAGGCTCAGATAAATAGTTAAATGTTTTCCATTCATCGCTAAGATGTGCCTGGCTTCGGAAAGCATCTTTCGGATGTTTTACTATAACGTGTTTCAAAGGTGCATACATTGATGAACAATAATGCATTCCCTTCACCCCTTTTCCGTGTAGTGGAAAACGTTTCCGTTAAGAGGAAAGTTTATATGAAAAATATATTCGTTTTATGCTATACTGTCAATATATTTAGAAAACTTTTTATTTTTCCTTTAATCTAAATTTGATTTATCCATTGAAAAACAATTGTACGAGGATTCATTTTACACATCTTTGTATAGACATCTATTCGCTCGAAAATATTGGAACTAGACGTAATTGGAGAATAAAAATAAAATAGGAGGAAGGGAGGTGGGGCAAATGCAATTATTAGAGCGAGCTATGACGATTGCGAAGGTTTTAGCATCTGAAGCAAATGACCGTAGCTTGTCTATTTCAGAGCTTTCTACAAAATGCGATTTACCACTAAGTACTTTACATAGAATTTTAAAAGCCATGATTAAACAAGGTATGATTGAACAGGATGAGCAGACTAAGCATTATCGCCTCGGAACAATATGGATGGAACTTGGCTTACAGGTATATGACACGATGGATTATATTAGTAAAATTAGGCCTGAATTAGAACGCTTAGCAAGAGAAGTTGAAGAAAGTGTCTATTTAAGTAAGCCTGCTGGTTTAGATACAATTATTATAGAAAGAATAGACAGTGCTGCAAATCCGATTCGTATTTATGACCAACTTGGCATTCGCATACCTATGCATATTGGCGCAGCCAATAAAGCCATTCTTGCTTCTATGCCTGACACTCAGTCAAAAGAAATTTTGGAACAGCTAATAACGAAAGACGAAATTGCTGAATTAGAAGGACAACTTCAAAACATCCGACAGCAGGGCTATGCAATAAGTCATGGAGAACGAACTGCTGGTACTTCCTCCATTGCGGTATCTGTACAAGATGGTTTTGGTGAAGTGATAGGTGCAGTGAGCATCGGCTTTGTGAATTTTAATGTCTCTCAAGATCATATTAATACATTAATTGAGCGCTTAGTTGATACTGGTAAACGTGTATCGACAAAACTTGGTTATCGTGGAAAAGGGTAGTAATACTTCTTTTCTTAAGTTTCCCTTCTTTTACTAACTGATTTTTGCCTGTAAAGGTTTTTTTCTTGAAAGGATATGTGAAAACTATTGCACTGAACGCCATCGTATGTTAAATTATTATGGTATGTGAAATACCGAACTGAAATAATAATCTTTCAGCATCAACAGTAAGGAGGGAATACAACATGCCAAAACAATGTGTAATCACTGGACGTAAAGCTCGTACTGGTAACAACCGTTCCCACGCTATGAACGCTAACAAACGTACTTGGGGTGCTAACCTTCAAAAAGTTCGTATCTTAGTTGACGGTAAACCAAAACGTGTATGGGTTTCTGCTCGTGCATTAAAATCAGGTAAAATCGAGCGCGTTTAATCGCCGCTTCTAAAAAATCGATTTCGCATTGGGCGCAAATCGATTTTTTTCTTTTTACAGTATTCAATATACTTAACGTAAAAAATCCGACTAACATTAGTCGGATTTTTTTACTTTCTTATCTTTTTTAAATAGGTTAATACACGTACGCGTGATACTACTCACGAATTTCGGCAGCTGGAACGTATATACTTTCAGGACTCTCTCCCCCTTACGCTAATCTATGCTTCTTATCATTAAACATATGCCATGCGAGAAAGATATAGACCCTGAAGTTCCTATTATTTCATTACTTGTAAATCGTGATGTTCCTAAAGAGATTTCCTCATTCGTTGTTTCATATTTTACTTGCCGTAATGTCACATTTTGAATCGGTTCCTCATGAGCAAAAAAAGACAAGTATCGGTATCGATCATCTGCAAAAATAGTATGCGTACCAGGTAATAAAAATTGCAACATATTTGCATGATTAATAATCTTCAGCTCAATTTGAGGATGCTCTTTTTGGAGTCGATAAATGGAACGAACCGCTGCCTCATAATGATCTAAGCGCCCACCTGTAACACCTGTTAGGACAATTTCTTGAGGTGCATAAGTATAGGCTTTAAGCAAAGCTAAATCCGTGTCTGTTTCATTTTTCTCTTCCTGAAAACGTTGTTGGTCATTGGTTTGTGCCATCACAAATTGATATTCCTCATCTGTTAAGGAATCAAAATCACCAACAATGGCATGAGGGGTAATCCCATGCTCCAGTAAATATAAAGCACCACGATCTGCTCCAATAAATACTACATCCTGTTGTTGAAACGATGAAAATGAGCAAAGCTCTTGTTTTGGACCACCTGCACAAACAACGACTATCGTCATCTCTTAATCGCTGCCTCACCAGCCGCTAAAATCTCTTGGAGTGCAGCTGTTCGATCTTCTTTACTATAAATAGCTGATCCTGCCACAAAAATCGTCGCTCCAGCCTGTGCACATGGAACAATCGTTTCAGCAGTAATACCACCATCAATTTCAATGGCAATCTCTAGACCCCGCTCTTTAATAATTGCCGATAATGCTTCAATTTTAGGTACAACAGAATGAATAAATTTTTGTCCACCGAAGCCTGGATTAACAGTCATCAACAATACCATATCGATATCTTCTAAAATGTGTTGAATCGACTCTATTGATGTATGTGGATTTAATACTACGCCAGCCTTTACACCATACGAACGAATTAATTGTATTGTTCGGTGTAAATGACGACATGCTTCAACATGCACTGTAATATAATCTGCACCAGCTTTTGCAAATTGTTCAATATACTGATCTGGATTTTCAATCATTAAATGTACATCTAACGGTAAATTCGTTAATGGACGGATAGCATCCAATACGATTGAGCCAAATGAAATATTCGGTACAAAGTGACCATCCATGACATCAATATGAATCAGTGTTGCACCTGCTTGCTCTACTTCTTTTACTTCTTCCCCTAATTTTGCAAAATTTGCTGCTAAAATTGATGGTGCTATTTGTATCATCATTAATACCTCGGCTTTCGATCCATAATTTCTTGCATAAATTGTTCATAATGCTTGTAGCGGTAGTCACGAATTTCTCCCGTTTCTACTGCTGCCTTTACTGCACATTTTGGTTCTTTCAAGTGTAAACAGCCTCTAAATTTACAATCATCCGCCACTCTGACCATTTCAGGAAAACATGCGCCTAATTCCTCTTTATCAATTTCATCAAAATCAAAAGAACTGAATCCAGGAGTATCTGCCAATAAACCATCACAGACCTCAATAAGCTCGACATGACGAGTAGTATGTTTTCCTCGCCCTAAGCTTTGCGAAATGATGCCTGTTTTTAAGTTTAATTCAGGAATTAGTGTATTCAGCAAAGTTGATTTTCCAACACCAGATTGACCTGCTAATACAGTGGTTTTTCCTTTTAAAATAGGCTGTAGGCGTTCAACTAATTCTTCCTCATCTTTATAGGTTTGTAAAACCGTATAGCCCATGTTTTGATAATCGACGATATATTGCTGTAATTCCTCACGTTTATCATTTTCCAGCAAATCCATTTTTGTTAAACAAATAATAGGATGTACATGGAATGATTCTAAAACAACTAAAAAGCGATCCAATAAAATGGTATTGAAATTAGGTTCTTTTACGGAAAATACTAAAATACCTTGATCAATATTGGCAATTGGCGGACGAACTAATTCATTTTGACGCTCCAAAATCTTTTGAATGGTACCATCCGATCCTTCTGTTTCCGTTGAATATTCTACAATATCACCAACAAGCGGGGATTCTCCGCGATTGCGAAAGACCCCACGTCCTCGACATTGAATAAGTTGATGACCATCATAAACATAATAATAACCGCTTAATGCTTTTCTTATTTGGCCTTGCGCCATCCAATTCCTCCTTAATTGACATCCTCATATTTAACTTTGTCTTCTAAGATTATTTCTGAGTCACGGATAATTCTATAACTTGCATCTTTGCCTTCTTCAATAACAAGCTGTATATTGTAAGGTGTATCATCTAAAATTGGAAACTCTACTGGTTCAGAAAATGTATGATTTTTATCTTGAATTTCAATGCGAATGTTTTGAGCTATACCCTCTTCTGTAGGTTTATACTCAATGACTACAGGTATGACCAGTGGTTTATCAGGCTTTTTCGCTGGTCCTTTACTGATCACAACGGATATGAAGGAACCTTCTTCCACCATAGTACCCGCTTTTGTCAATTGTGATATCACACTGCCCGCAGGAATCGACTCATGATATTCTTCACGTGAAATACGCCAATTAAGGCCAACTCTCCTCACATAGTCATCCATATCCGCTTTTGTATAATTATTGAGGTTTTCAAGCCTTATCATTCTAACCCCTTGGCTTACTTTAAACGTAATTGTTTCTTCCTTCGCAACAACTTCAGTATTTGGGGGTATACTTTGCTCAATGATTCTTCCTTCTGGTTCATTAGAAGGGACATCCTCTTTTAGTACTTCTTTATACTTTCCTTTTATTAAAGCTTCCACTTGACTATAATTCTGTCCAACATAATTATCTACAGTCGTCATTTCCACACCTAAGCTGACGATTAAATCAATCTCTGTGCCTTTTGCACGCAATGCATTTTTTGCTGGATCTGTTTCAATGATCTTACCTTTCTCAATTTCCTCATGGTTCCGCTCCTGATGCTCCTCACCAACAACAAACCCCTCTGCTTCTAATTTTTTTGTAGCTTCTTCCACAGTTAAATTTGTTACATCAGGTACAGAAATTTTTTTCGGGCTAAACGAATCTGTTGCAAATAAAAAGAATAGGAAGATGACAATCACAGCAATCAATAATCCAGCAACATACTTTGGCCAATTTTTCTTCTTTCCCTTAACAGGAGCTGGTTTTTCAACAGTTTTTTTAGGCTTTGCTTGAGATGGTGTTTTCACTTCCATAATCGGTTCCATAACTCTCGTTTGGGTTAAATCTTCGCCTTTTTTATGAACAGGCTCTTTAATAATTGGTATAGCTTTCGTCGTATCATTATCAACAGGTATGACAAATTTTGGTTCGTTTACTCGTGTTGGTGATAAGACTGTTTCCAAATCATCATATATTTCTTCCACTGTATTATAACGATGGGAAGCATCTTTAGCCGTAGCCTTCAGCACCACATTTTCCAAACTTTGAGGAATGGTTGCATCAAAAGCACGAACAGAAGGTGTTTCTGTTTGTAAATGCTTGAGTGCAATGGAAACTGCTGATTCTCCAGAAAATGGTAATTCACCTGTTAATAATTCATATAGCACAATGCCAAGTGCATAAATATCTGATTTATTAGTAGCCGTCCCGCCTCGGGCTTGCTCAGGTGATAAATAATGCACCGTACCTAACACTGAATTCGTTTGTGTAAACGATGTAGCACTTAACGTCATGGCAATACCAAAATCAGTTATTTTTACATTACCCTCCGCATCCATTAAAATATTTTGCGGCTTAATATCACGGTGGATAATATGATTTTCATGGGCATTTGCAATGGCAGACGTTAATTGTTTCATAATATGCACACTTCTAGCAGGAGAAATTGGTGCAAATTCTTGTATGTACTGCTTTAACGTTTTTCCTTGAACATATTCCATCACGATATAATGTAGATCGCCATCGTCCCCTACATCATAAACACTAACAATATTTGGATGTGTAAGACTTGTAGCAGACAGTGCCTCACGTTGAAAACGTCGATGTAATTCATCCTCATTGGAAAAATCATAGCGTAATATTTTTATGGCTACATCACGGTTTAATATCATATCGTGCGCTAAATAAACATTGGACATACCTCCGCCACCAATGAGCTGCAAAATTTTATAACGGTCACTAATTCTTTTACCTACAAGCATTCTTACACCTCCTCATCCTTTTTTGTTAGTAGCACGAGGGAGATATTGTCTTCTCCCCCGCTGGCATTTGCCAATTCTACAAGCTTACGTCCTTTTTCTTCAATGGCATCTGGATACGTTATAATTGAAGCCATTTCATAGACAGTGAGTTTATTGCTTAAGCCATCTGAACAAATGAGTAAATACGATTCTGATGCTAAATCTACTTCATAAAAGTCTGGCTCTAGCGTTTCCTCTGTTCCAACAGCTTTTAAAATGAAATTTTTCTTTGGGTGTGTCAAAGCTTCTTCTTCACTTATTTCGCCATTTTCTACCAGTACATTTACATATGAATGATCTCTTGTTATTTGTTGTGCACCATCTTCAAAGAAATAATACACACGACTATCCCCAACATGTGCAATGAAGCAATGATACTCTTCTATTAACACCGCAATAAACGTCGTGCCCATTCCTTTACAGTCTTCATGTGATAAAGAATAGTCATATATCGTTTTATTCAATTGCTTAACTGTGTGCAATAACCATTCTTTTTTTGATGTTGTTGATACAAAATGATGTGCGTCTGCCTGTAAAAAAAAGGATTCCATCTGTTTAATTGCCATATCACTTGCTACATCACCAGCATTATGACCACCCATGCCGTCCGCCACAAGTGCTAGTGCAAGCCCGTCAGGACGTTTAAAAAATGCAGCACGGTCTTCATTAATTGATCGTTTTAAACCAATATCACTTTCGACTGTGTATTCCAACACTGGTCACCTCGTTTCTTCAGATCTCTCTTGAGCACGTAATTGACCACACGCAGCTGCGATATCTGAGCCTTGCTCTCGGCGGATCGTTACGTTAATCCCATTTTTCTTTAAGGTTTTTTCAAAAGCAAAAATTTGACTACGAGACGTACGAACATAATCACGTTCTGGTACGTAGTTGACAGGAATCAAGTTAACGTGACATTTAATTCCTTTAATTAATGCCGATAACTCCTCTGCAATTTCCACTGAATCATTTTCACCAGACATCAATCCATACTCAAAACTCACTCGTCGCCCTGTTTTTTTAGTATAGTAACGAACAGCCTCCATTAATTCATCCAATTTGTATGCACGAGCAATTGGCATTAGCTTTTGACGTGCCTCTTGGTTTGGTGCGTGTAGTGACACGGCGAAGTTAATTTGTAATTGTTCATCTGCAAACTGATAAATTTTTGGAACAATCCCTGATGTTGATACAGTAATATGACGTGCACCGATATTTAACCCTTTTTCATGGTTGATTACTTTTAAGAAGTTCATCATCGCATCATAGTTATCGAAAGGTTCGCCAATACCCATAATGACAATATGCGATACTCGCTCGCCCACTTCATCTAAAGTCTGCTGCACTTTGACAACTTGCTCCACGATTTCTCCTGCTAGTAGATGTCGCTTCAAACCACCTAAAGTGGAAGCACAAAATGTACAGCCGATTCGACATCCTACTTGTGTTGTTACACAAACAGAGTTGCCATATTCATGGCGCATTAATACGGTTTCGATTGAATAGCCATCTTGCAATTGAAATAAAAATTTAATGGTACCATCTTTAGATTCTTGCTTAATAATGGTTGATAGTGTTGTTAACGCAAAATTGGCTGTTAACTTATCACGCAATCCCTTTGAAAGGTTCGACATTTCTTCAAATGTCTTTACACGTTTATTATACAGCCAGTCAAAAATTTGAGTAGCACGGAAAGGTTTTTCACCGTTTTCTGTTAACCATTCTTCTAACTGATATGGCTGTAAAGAATAAATAGATTCTTTTAAATTTGGTTTTTCTTTCTTGACACGTCGGACGGGCTTGTCTTCCGCTTCATCAACTAAATCGTTAATACGTTCATTAAATTTCTCTTGATCCACCATTAGTTGGATTCTCCTTTTTTACGAAAGGCGGCAACGAAGAAACCGTCACTGCCAAAGTCTTGTGGAAAGACTTGAAGCATGCCATTAGCTTGCTTTTCCGCTAATTTTGTTGGTAAAGACTCTAGTTGTATTGCTTCCATTTCTGGATGTGCTGTTAAAAAGGCATGAACTGTGCCTTCATTTTCTTGTAGATCGACTGTACAAGTACTGTACACAAGCTTTCCATCTGTTTTCAATACTTTAGTTGCTGCCTCAAGTAAAGCTAATTGGATTTTTTGTAGATTTTCTAAATCTTCTTCTCGCTTTGTATATTTAATATCGGGCTTACGTCGCATAACCCCTAGCCCACTACATGGTGCATCAACTAAAATAGCATCAAAAGACGCTGCTTGTAAAAATTCTGGTGCTTTCCGTCCATCAATTGGGGCTGTTTCAACAATATCAAGCCCTAGACGTTCTGTATTATGGTCGATTAAATCTAATTTATGTGGATGAAGGTCTGTCGCTAAAATAGATCCTTCATTTTTCATTATTTCGGCTAAATGTGTTGTTTTTCCACCCGGGGCTGCACACATATCAAGGACACGCATGCCAGGAGATGGATTTAACACTTTAGCAGGTATCATTGAACTTTCATCTTGGATAGTAATGTGACCTTCTTTAAATACTTTTGTACGTGCAGGTTGACCATTGGTTACACGTAAACATTCAGGCATTAAATCACTTTGCTGTACTGTTAATCCTTCTTCCTCTAGTTCAGCAATAGCCTGTTTAACCGTTGTTTTTGTTGTATTCACACGCACTGTTTGCATAGCTGGCACATTGTTTTCATGCAACATTGCTGTTGCTAGCTCTAAACCGTAGTTTGCTACAAATCGTTGCACTAACCACTCGGGATGGCTTGTTTCAATAGCAAGTCGCTCCATTGGATCTGCTATATCCTCTGTAGAAGGAACGCCGCTACGTAACACCGATCTTAAAATCCCATTCACCGTCGAAGCAATACCACGATGCCCTCTACGCTTGGCAATTTCCACTGCTTCATTTACAGCAGCATGTGGTGGGATACGAGTTAAATAATGAATTTGATACAACGATATTCTTAATAACCAACGTACCCAATGATCGACTGACCCACGAATAAAAGGCTCTAAATAAAAATCAAGCGTCATTTTATGCTGTAAAGTTCCATACGTAATTTCAGTTAATAAGGCACGATCTTTCGCCTCAATTTTATGTCGTTTAATTGTTTCGTTTAGCAATAAGTTGCTATATGCTTGGTTTTTATCAACTGCTAATAGAATAGATAATGCAGCATCTCGCACATTTCCATCCCAAATCACTACACTTTTTTTACTCATTTAAATTGGTCCCCAATCTGTAATTTAGAACCTGTACCACGTAAATACTCCTCTGCGGTCATACGCTTCTTGCCAGCTGGCTGCACGTCATATAATGCTAAAGTTGTACCGTTGCCAGCTGCTACTTCAAAATGATCTTTCTCAATCGCTACAACTGTACCTGGATTCGTCTCATGCTTGCATTTACCAATAGCTGCCCACCATACTTTAAAATTACCATCCTCAAAAGTTGTATAAGCAACCGGCCACGGATGAAGACCACGTACTTGATTGTATAAAGTAGCAGCATCGTTTGTCCAATCGATGCGTTCTTGCTCTCTCGAAATATTGCTGGCGAAGGTAACAAGTGCTTCATCTTGGACTGTTCGGCTATTTGTACCATTTATAATAGAAGGAAGTGTCTCTTTTAGGAGCTCACAACCCACTATGCTTAGCTTTTCAAAAAGGCCACCTGTATAGTCGTTTTCTTCAATAGGAATCGCTCTTTGAGAGATAATATCTCCAGCATCAAGCTTTTCTGCCATATACATAATGGTTACCCCAGTCTCTTTCTCGCCATCTATAATAGCTTGATGAATAGGAGCGCCTCCACGGTATTTTGGAAGTAGTGAGGCATGAACATTAATGCAGCCAAAAGCAGGAGCATCTAATAGCTCCTTTGGTAGTATTTGTCCAAAAGCTGCTGTTATCACTAAATCTGGCTGTAGAGCAAGAATTTGTTGTAACTCTTCAGAGCCGCGCAATTTTTCTGGTTGAATAATTGGTAAGCCAAGTTCCAAAGCTGCAGCCTTCACAGGTGGTGGTGTCAATACACGCTTTCGCCCAACTGGACGATCTGGCTGTGTCACAACTGCTTTAATATCGTATCCTTCATCATGTAGCATACGCAAAATAGGTGCTGAGAAGTCAGGTGTCCCCATAAAAATTATAGACGTCATTTTATTCCTCCTCTTCTGCGTACAGTTCTTCAAGTTCTTCTGCTGTAATAATACGCTTGATTTTCGAATCAAACAGCACGCCGTCTAAATGATCAATTTCATGTAAGATGGCACGGGCATCAAAGCCTCCTGCTTCTAATTCATATACACGTCCTTCACGATCACAAGCTTCAATTTTAACATAGTTAGGACGTTCTACTTCACCATATAACCCTGGAAAGCTCAAGCAACCTTCAATATCTATTTCCGCTCCATCTGTTTCAATAACCGTTGGATTAATCATTTCTAAAATATCGCGTTCCTCACCTAGTTCTACAATTGCTACGCGTAAGCCTACATCTATTTGTGGCGCTGCAATACCAACGCCATCATATTCCACCATTGTGTCATATAAATCATCTAGTAATGCAATGATTCCATCATTAATTTCTGTCACTTCTGCACATGGTGTTGATAGTACTTTTGCTGGGTTTTCGATTACTTTTTTTATAGCCATTCTCATTTCCTCATTTCTGTATTCAAGCTAGTGCAATAGCTGATTGTTCATTTTACTATTGAAAAAAAATCTTGCTGTTAATTTCACTATATAGTAGACGGATCTAAATCTACCGTCATTAATATTCCTTGTTTAATCCATTCTGCTCGATACATGGCAAGCAGTCGCTGTAACACTGGAATTAGATTTGGTTCAATTTTATATTTTATCAAACATTGATAACGATATCTATTTTGGAGACGAGCAATACTTGCCGTTGTTGGTCCTATAATGGCTACTTGATTCGATAAATTTCCTCGTAGCCAATCTGCCACTCGTCCAGCATATTCAGCAGCCATCATGACATCTTCATGAGATAATTGAATAAGGGCTACAAAATAATAAGGTGGATAGCTGGAGCGACGACGTAAAAACATCTCTCGTTCATAAAATGGTTCATACTCCTGCGTTTTGGCTAGCTCAATTGCATAATGTTCAGGGGTATACGTCTGAATAATTACTTCCCCTGGCTTATCATGTCGTCCTGCCCTTCCACTTACCTGTGTTAGTAGCTGAAATGTGCGCTCTGCTGCACGATAATCAGGTAAATGCAAGGATGTATCAGCACTTAGTACACCGACAAGAGTAATATTAGGAAAATCAAGACCCTTTGCGATCATTTGCGTCCCCAGTAAAATATCTGCATGTCCAGCTCCAAATGTATCTAAGATTTCTTCATGTGCCCCTTTATGCTTCGTGGTATCTACATCCATACGTAACACTCTTGCCTCAGGAAATAGTTTAAAAAGTTCTTCCTCGACTTTTTGTGTACCTGTACCAAAGTAACGAATATGATCGCTTTGACATTGTGGACATATTTTAGGAACAGATTCCTCGTAACCGCAATAATGGCATTTTAATTTCTCCGTTGTCCGATGATAGGTTAAGGAAATGTCGCAATTTGGACATTGTACAACCGTACCACAATCCCTACATAGAACAAACGATGAATAACCACGACGATTTAAAAACAGCACCATCTGTTCTTTTTTCTCAAGTCTTATACGAATCGCCTCAGCAAGAGAGTCTGAGAACATCGAACGATTTCCTTGACGAAGCTCTTCACGCATATCTGCAATAAAAACAGTCGGCAATGCTTGGTGTAAAGCACGTTGCGTTAATGAGAGTAGCGTATATACGCCCTTTTTAGCTCTGGCAAATGACTCTAAAGCTGGTGTTGCACTACCCAAAATAATAGGACATTTATAAAATTCGCTCCTCCATATGGCGACATCTCTTGCATGATAACGCGGCGAGTCTTCTTGCTTATACGTTGATTCATGTTCCTCATCCAAAATAATAAGACCAATATTCGTAAAGGGTGCAAAAATAGCGGAACGAGCACCAACTACTACTTTCACTTTACCTTGTTGAATTTTACGCCATTCATCATACTTCTCTCCAACAGATAATCCACTATGCATAACAGCAACCATCTCACCAAAGCGACTGCGGAATCGCTCAGTCATTTGAGGTGTTAAAGAGATTTCAGGTACCAACATAATGGCTTCTTTCCCTTCATCTAGCACCTTTTGAATAGCCTGTAAATAAACCTCTGTCTTACCGCTCCCTGTTACACCATGTAGCAAAAATGTTTGCGCTTGTTGCTGCTCTATAGCTGTAGTAATAGCTTGAAGAGCACCCCTCTGCTCCTCTGTTAATTGTAAGGCCTGTGTACGAGAAACTTTCTTCGTAAATGGATCACGAAAAACTTCCTCTTGAATAAACTGGGCAGCTCCTTTTTCAATTACTGCCTCTAATACCGATATCGAGACTCCTGTTTCCTCACAAATGTGCTGGGGTGATAAAATTTCTCCTAGATGTTGACACATCCATTGTAGTAATAGACGTTGTTTAACGGCTCTTTTTGACTGTTCCAAAGCCTGTTCTACAAGTTGCTGGTCTTCTGTAATTTGAACCATTCGGATTTCTTTTACATTGCCCTGCTGCTTCACAACATTCTCAATTGAAACAATGCTCTCTGCAACCAACTGCTTTAATAAAGGAAGTAAACCTGCTCGCTCAAATTCTTTAAAGTTGGCTTGTTGGCGTTTACCAAAAATGTACTGTACTTCTTCTGGTAGACTTTGAGACTGTTGTAATTTAATTATTTTTTCATACTTAGCCCGAAGTGCAGATGGTAACATCACTTGCAAGGCATCTATTTCATAGCAAATCGTGTTGTTCTTTAACCATTTCGCCATTAGCAGCATTTCTTCTGTCAGGACCGGCTCCATGTCTAAAATTTGAGTGATAGCCTTTAATTTATTCAGTGGTACATCTGTTTCCTTTTTCAAGCCAACGATAAAGCCTAAAACATTTCTTGGACCAAATGGCACTTTCACACGACAGCCTAATTCTATTACGTTTACCCATTCGAGAGGTACTTGATAATCAAAGGGACGGTCTACATGGTAGGTAGAGACGTCTACAATGACCTCTGCTATTAAAAAGCTCATTGCACCTCATCCTTTGTAATATGAGACCAGAGTGTCTGTGCAAAAAGCTGGGGATTTGTCGTAGCCAAAAATTGTCCATTAAGCTGAGCATTTTCACTAAAATCAATCCAGCTATCAGAAAGTATATTGATCATTGGTTTACCTTGCACTTGCTGTCCGAAAGTGATTGCATTCATTCCTTCTACAGAAATAATCGGCGTTTCGTCGATGGTTGGTACATTCGCTGCATGTATAAAAAATGCTTGGGGATATTGGATTTTATAGGCTTCCAGTTGTTGAATAACATCATACAAATTGCTATTTTCAATTTCAATCACATGTGCCCCACGTATCCTTGCCTCATTCGCTAATGCTCGTCCAATAATGCCACTTGCCTGTGGGCTAATCATATGCTTTTCATCTAATGGTACTTGCAACGCACCTGCTGTCACAATTACGGTTTTACCTTTTAATGGTTTGGATTGTCCTGAAAAAAAAGCCTTTACTAGGGCCGTTATTTTTTCAGGTTCCTCTAAACGTCCCTTCCCGACATAGCCACATGCTAAAAACCCCTCTGAAGGCTCAATGAATTGGTATCCATCAGCTGATAGCCGATCTAAATTTCGTTTTACCGCTGGATGGTCATACATGTGTACATTCATAGCTGGTACAATCCAGACAGGGGCTGTAGTAGCAAGCAAGGTTGTTGTGACCATATCATCAGCAATACCATTGGCTAATTTGCCAATCATATTGGCCGTAGCGGGAGCCACTAAAATCAAATCAGCCCAATCTGCTAAATCGATATGGGCAATCACACTTGAATCTTTTTCATCAAACGTGTCAAAATAAACGTCATTTTTGGACATCACTTGAAAACTTAATGGATTCACAAACTGTCTAGCAGAAGCTGTCATCATAACTTTTACATTGGCCCCTGCTTGTGATAGCTTGCTAACGAGCGCAACAGCCTTATATACTGCAATTCCGCCTGAAACACATAGTAAAATATTTTTATTCATGCTAGGTGTCGTCCTTTCAAATGATAAGCTCCCAAAGAAGGATTCCCTGGGAGCTCTCGGCATTCTGTATAATCAAAATCTACTGCGAACTAGCATGCATGTAACCCAACTACGTTACATGTATGTTAAATTTCGTCTTCGTACACAGCGGACTCATCCTGTGATACCTTCGTAAGTACACCTGCCGCTACTTCTTCAAGTGCTCTTCCTACGTATTTATGAGAAACATACTTGTGTAAACGTTCTGTATCTTGCTCTTCTTGCATTTGGCGAGCACGTTTAGAAGCAAGGCTCACTAATGAATATTTTGAATCGATTTCTTTTTTTAAAGCGTCCACTGATGGGTATAACATTGTTTTATTCTCCTCTCAACATTGACAAATATCTTTTTTCAACACGTTCTCTACGACAATGCTCGGCTTTAATAATCGCATTTATACGATCACAGGCATTCGTCACTTCATCATTCTCCACAACATAATCATACAAGCTCATCATTTCAAGCTCTTCACTTGCAGTAGCTATGCGTTTCGCAATGATATCCTCTGTTTCCGTCCCACGCCCAACTAAACGGTCTTTTAATTCCGTTAAACTTGGAGGGGCCAAAAAAATAAATAAGGCATCTGGTGCTTTTTTACGAATTTGTGCTGCACCCTGCACTTCGATTTCTAAAAATACATCACGACCTGCATCCAGTGTTTCATTCACATAGGCTAGTGGTGTTCCATAATAGTTACCAACAAATTCAGCGTGCTCTAATAAGCCACCTTGTTCAATTAACGTTTCAAATGCTTCACGTGTCTTGAAAAAATAGTCTACACCATCTACTTCCCCTTCGCGAGGATTTCGTGTTGTCATCGAGATGGAATACTCATAATTCGTATTCGGCTGAGAAAATAATTCTTTTCGCACTGTCCCTTTACCTACACCAGATGGGCCAGACAGAACAATTAATAATCCACGTTCTTTTATCATTTATTCTCTATATCTCCCTTAATTTATAACAGACACGTGCAAGTTATTCGATGTTTTGCACTTGTTCACGCATCTTTTCTAAAATTGTTTTCGCCTGAACAACAGCAACCGCTGCTTCTGTAGATTGATTTTTTGAACCAATCGTATTAATTTCGCGATGTATTTCCTGCATTAAAAAATCTAATTTACGTCCAACTGAAATGGTTTCAAGTAATGTTTCCTCCAGCTGATTAAAGTGACTATCTAGTCTGTCTAATTCTTCGGAGATGTCTACGCGTTCTGCAAAAATCGCTACTTCTGCTAGTAAACGATCATCTAGCAATGTGCCATCTGCGACTTCAGCAATTCGTTCTATTAATCGTGTACGATATTTTTCAACAGCAAGAGAAGAGCACAAACGAATCTGATTCACTTGTTCCATCAACTGTTCTTTATATTGTACAACAACTTCTTGTAATTCTTGCCCTTCACGTTCCCGCATTTGTACGAGCTGTTTAATTGCTTGTGAAATCGCTTGTTCAACAGCACTTAGCAAATCCTCTGGTGTAAGCTGTGGCTTTTGCTGTACAAGTGCCTGTTCTAGCGATAAAAGCTCTTGCATCGTCCATTTTTCTTCAAGTGGTACTTTACTTGCTAATTGCTCTTTTGCCTTACGATACGCTTCAATTAATGACCAATTAATTTCAATAGATTGCTCTACGTTCTCTAAGTCTTTCACATATACCATCACATCAATTTTGCCGCGTGACAAAGCTTGTGAAATTAGTTTCTTTGCAAAAATTTCTGCTTCAAGCCATTCTTTCGGAAATTTTGCGTTAATTTCTAAAAAACGATGGTTGACCGAGCGCATTTCCACGGTTAATTGAAAGTCTCTAGTTGTTGTGACACCTCTGCCAAAACCAGTCATACTACGCACCAAGGTTCGTCACACCTTTCTTTGCATACTGGGATTATTATAACATAAGCTCTGTCGATTATGACGACTCTCCCAAAAAAATTGGTTAGAATAAAAGCTAATTCTACCACAATTGAAGCTATATTTTAATATTCACCTAAAAAATGCTATGATAAACATACAAATTGTGTATTTGTCGGAGCTGACAGATAGCGAAAGCAACTACACCATGAAAAAAATACGAAAGTACCAAGATGCTTGATATCGTTGGAAAGAGGAATTCATATGGCATTTGATGGCTTATTTACTTATTCAGTAACGGCCGACCTACAACAGCTTGTCACTGGTCGGATTACAAAAATACATCAACCTAATGCACAAGAAGTTGTGTTACATGTGCGGGCAAACGGAAAAAATCAAAAACTACTGTTCTCCATCCACTCTTCTTATGCACGTGTCCATCTTACGGAGCATACGATTGAAAATCCAGCAGAGCCTCCCATGTTTTGTATGCTTTTGCGTAAACATTTAGAGGGTGGTTTTATTTCATCCATAAAACAACATGATTTTGATCGTATTATAATAGTAGAAATTCACAGTAAAAATGAAATTGGCGATCCTATTGTAAGGGAAATACACGCTGAAATCATGGGTAGACATAGCAATCTACTGTTGATTGATCAAGAACAGGGGAAAATTATTGATAGCTTAAAGCATTTACCTCCATCCGTAAATAGCTTCCGAACTGTGTTACCAGGTCAACCGTATATTGCACCACCCACACAAAATAAATGGAACCCATTAACGGTTACAGATGAAGAGCTAACAATGTTTTTCGCTGAAGCAAAAACGACCAAAGAGATCGTAACACAGTTAGCCGGTTTTTCGCCTCTTCACGCTGAAGAATTATTGTACCGCATGACAACAGCATCTAATGCACCAGCCTGTTTCAAGGAATTTATGACATCCTTTGCAAACGGTGGTATGAAGCCAATGTATGTACTTTCTAATAACAAAACGTATTTCTCACCTATTGAGTTGAGTCATTTGCAGGGAGAAGTAACTGTCTACCCTAATGTTCACGAGCTTCTCGACCGCGTATTTTTTGCACGTGCAGAACGAGACCGTGTGAAACAACAAGCAGGTGATTTAGAGCGCTGGCTACAAAATGAAATTGATAAACTATCCTTAAAAACGAAAAAGCTGACGAAGGACTACGAGCGTGCCTCCAAGCTTGATCAATTTCAGCTTTATGGTGAGCTATTAATGGCAAATATTTATGCCTTTGAAAAAGGTGTCAAAGAGGTAACGGTAACAAACTACTATAGTGAAACAGGCGAAGTGATTACGATTCCAGTAAGTGAACGTAAAACACCGATTGAAAATGCGCAAAGCTATTACACAAAATATACAAAGGCAAAAAACGCCTTGGTTATGGTTCAAGAGCAGCTTGAAAAAACGACAGAAGAAATTGCCTACTTTGAAATGCTGGCACAACAAGTACAGCAAGCTTCTCCAGGGGATATTGAGGAAATTCGCGAAGAACTGGCAGAGCAAGGCTACTTAAAACTACGTCATGCCAAGAAAAAGAAAAAACAAGTAAAGCCAGAACCAGAGCGCTATGTTTCATCTACAGGAGTATCGATCTCTGTTGGAAAAAACAATAAGCAAAATGATATGTTGACGTTTAAAATAGCAAAACGCACAGATATTTGGTTGCACACAAAGGATATTCCAGGATCTCACGTTGTCATCCATTCAAGTGAACCAGACGACACAACATTACGAGAAGCTGCCACATTAGCCGCTTATTTTTCTAAAGCTAGAGAATCTTCTTCTGTGCCAGTGGATTACACAGAAATTCGACAGGTCAAGAAACCAAATGGGGCTAAACCGGGTTTTGTCATTTACTTTGAACAGAAAACACTGTATATTGACCCTGATGAGGCTGTCATTTTACAGTTAAAAAAACAGTCATAAGATAGAAACCGAGACAAAACATCTCGGTTTCTTCTTTTTTATAGTACAAACACGTAATCCGTACTATAAAACGATGAAAACAGCCATATCTTCATTGTTTTTTACAGACAATCTTCCTTATTATAATAACATTAAAAAAACATATGAATAATCTGAACTGTTTCTCCCATCAGTTATTGACTTCTCCCTTTCAGAAAAGCAATATTTAAATATAAAACTTGAATAGCATCAGAAAGGGCGTATCCACATGTCTGTAGGTAAAAAATTAAGCTTTGGTTTCTTTACAATTATTCTCACGCTAATCATTTCATTAATGATTATGTTCCTGCTATTTTCAAACATTGAAAAAAAGATTGAAAATGCATTAGAAGGACATGTCGCTCTTGTAGAGTTAGCAGATGATATTCAATTTGAAATGGCCATGCAAGGACTTTTCATTCGTGCCATTATCATTGAAGACAATCCAGCAAATAAAGAGAGTTTTACAAAATATGCAAGTATGCTAGATAAGCATGTAGAAGCAATAACGGAAAAAGCGGATTCAGCTGAAATGGAAACATATGCAAACGAGTTAGCTACATATAATGATGCTTTTAACAAGTCGGCAACCGAAGCACTGGCACTATTTGAAGCTGGTAATCTTGAAGGAGCTTTGCAAAAGGTCAATGGTGACGTACAGCAAGCCAATAGAAATATACAGGACATATCAGATAAAATTGGGAACTATCAAAAACAACAGCTTGACACGGTGACAAAAGAATCGAAACAGGCAGTATCCAACTCTCAAATTATTTCTGTCATTGCTATTATTATTGGTATTGCCCTAGGTGTTTTCCTAATATTCTACATACAACGCACTATTTCTCGTCCTTTAAAATCGGTAGTTCAAGCAGCTAACCATATTGCCAGCGGTGAATTGTTTCATGAAAATCTTACTCACTATTCAAAGGATGAAATTGGTCAGCTATCGACAGCTTTTAATGAAATGAAGGGAAATATAAAAAATTTATTAACCCATATTCAAGATAATGCAGAGCATTTAACAGCTTCCGTAGAAGAACTTTCTGCCTCTACTGAAGAAATCACTACCTCTGCAGACGAGATTACAATGCGTATAAATGAAACAGCTAATGCAGCTGTAGCCGCTACAGTTGCAGCCAACGAAAGCGCACATGCTATGGATGAAACGGCAGTAGGTGTTCAACGTATAGCGGAAGCAACTCAACAACTACATCATAATGCTGTTACAACATCTGAATTAGCGACAAATGGCAATAACACAGTAGAAGAAGCTCAACAACAAATGAATGTAATTCATGAATCAACACAAGTAATCAATACCCTTGTTCAAAAGTTGAGCAAACAATCCGAAGAGATTAGTCAAATCACAGCTGTCATTACAGCCATTACCGATCAAACGAATTTATTGGCACTTAATGCAGCGATTGAAGCGGCACGTGCTGGAGAGCATGGGAAAGGATTTGCCGTTGTTGCAGATGAGGTTCGCAAGCTAGCTGAAGAGTCCAAGCAATCAGCCAATCAAATTGTTACATTAACACAGGAAATTCAGGAAGATACACATAATGTAGAAAAAGCAGTTTTCGATGGGCTTCACTCTGTCACAGAGGGTGTAAAAACCATTGGACATGCAGGGCAAGCATTTGAATCAA
The DNA here is from genome assembly GCF_038630755.1 of Lysinibacillus sp. FSL K6-1151. Taxonomy (NCBI): domain Bacteria; kingdom Bacillati; phylum Bacillota; class Bacilli; order Caryophanales; family Bacillaceae; genus Lysinibacillus; species Lysinibacillus sp. FSL K6-1151. Next base: position 1,026,152 of record NZ_CP152040.1, on the reverse strand, counting down.
TCGTAAAAGCGATTAATACGATGACAGATCAAATAGAAGATATATCAGCTACTTCTGAAGAAATTTCAGCCAGTGCCGAACAAGTAGCCGCCTCTGTTGCAGAAATTGCTCATGGTGCTTCAACTAGCTCAGACAATACTCAAATCGTAGCTACAGCAAGTAAGGAGCAATCTATTACGATGCAACAAATAAATCAAGTTGCCTCTGATCTAAGTGAAAAGTCCTTAGATTTACAGAATCAAATCAATCATTTCAAACTTTAACTTAAAAAACAGTGCATTTCATATATATGAGAGCACTGTTTTTGTAATTTCCATACATATTATCCTCATGAATCCAGAAGCATATCTTTCTGAAAAGCTAATGAAGGCGGTTTCAATCAATTAAAAATCAGATTTTTAGTAATTATTTGCATAATCAATCCTTGTCAGCAAGACAAATGACATCCTTAAAAAAACATCATTGACATAGTTGGCTGTTTTGGGAGAATATGGTCAAAAATCAAGCAATACTTGCATTAATTAATGGATGAATAAAATAGGTTAGCATTGCATATATGCATGTATAGTCAGTTAGCTAGTAAATTATTTCAAAAAAATATAATTATCATCATTCACTTCTCGTTAAACCCAAAATTCCCTTAGAATGGGTACCTTTTTTCATAGATTTGCTCTATTTTTTCTTGTTCCTATCCACAATTGGTTAATCCTAGAAAATTACAAAACAAGTTTCTTATATATCATTAATAGATAAAAATAATCATGTTTCGCGATCATAAATTACAAGAAATTACCTCCAAAAGAAACTAATTCACTTAGTTTTACACAGATTTTCTACAAATCTATACAAATCCCTCAAGGTATTACATCCATGACTTTTGATTCATTTTTCAAATATCGATAATATTATCAAAAAAATAGGAATTTTCGGTATAGTAAATCATTTTTTTATTTTTGATTTATTTTTGATATTCAAAATAGATAATTATCAAAATATTATCATATAAACACTCTATTCCATTAGAGTGATAAATCAGAAAAATTTATCACTCTATTAAATGTCAGATAATACTATATAAATTTGAATCTTTTTTATTTTGTGCACAATGATTTTTTTGGTATATTAAATAGGAGCTTCACAAAAGGCTTAAAAATTGTATAAGGGGGATTCACATGAATAAAAACAAAAAGTTTTTATTATTAACAGTTCTTGCAGTATTTTCTTTAGTACTTGCTGCATGTGGCTTCGGTGGAGATTCGTCTGAAAAATCTAAAGACGATGGAAAAGATTCTGGTTCATCAGAAACAACTTCATCAGGTGGCGAATTAAATCTAGCGGTAGCTTCTGAGCCACCATCACTTCATCCTGCATTAGCAACAGATACAACTTCTGGAGTTATTCTTACAAATACTTTTGAAGGATTAACAACACTTGATGCAGACGCTCGACCAGTTGCAGCTGCGGCTGAAAGCTGGGAAGTTAGCGACGACCTAAAAACATACACATTTAAATTACGTGATGCTAAATGGTCAAACGGAGATCCAGTAGTTGCTGGTGACTTCGAATATGCTTGGAAATGGGCATTAAACCCTGACAATCTTTCTGAATATGCTTCAATCCTTTACTCAATTAAAGGCGCTGCAGCATACAACAATGGCGAAGGTTCTGCTGATGACGTAGGCGTTAAAGCTGAAGATGACAAAACATTAGTAGTAACTTTAGAAAACCCAACACCTTACTTCTTAGAATTAACAGCATTTAAAACATATGCACCATTAAACCAAAAAGTAGTTGAAGGTAATGATGAATGGTATGTAGATGCTGGTGAAAACTTTGTTACAAACGGTCCATTCACACTAGCTGAATGGAGACACAACGATACAATCGTATTAAAGAAAAACCCAGAGTACTGGGATGCTGATAAAGTTTCTTTAGAAACTGTAAATATCGGTATGGTTGAATCTGAAACAACTGTAGCTACAAGCTTCAAAGCTGGAGAACTTGACTACGTAGGTGCACCATTCCAAAGTGTTGCACTTGATGCAATTGATGGATTCAAAGCAGATGGGTCATTACGTATTGCAGACCAAGCTTCTGTTTACTGGTACAAGCTGAATACAAAAGATAAAATCACTGGAAACGCTAACATCCGTAAAGCGTTAGCATTAGCAATTGACCGTCAATCTTTAATTGATAATGTTACTAAAGGTGAGCAAAAACCTGCATTAGGTATGGTTCCTATCGCAGTTCATGGCTTTGAAGAAGACCGTGGTTATTACAAAGATAACGATATCGAAGGTGCTAAAGCTGCACTTGAAGCTGGTATGAAAGAACTTGGTATTACAAACCCAGCAGATATCAAAATTAACGTTTCTTACAACACTAGTGAAGCACACGCTTCTATCGCTCAATTCATTCAAGAGGGCTGGACTAAAAACCTTGGAATCACTGTAGGTCTAGATAACTCTGAATGGCAAGTTTACTTAGAAAAACTTAATCAACTAGATTACCAAGTTGGCCGTATGGGCTGGGTTGGTGACTATAATGATGCTTATACATTCTTAGAAATGTATGACACTGCTGCAAACGGTAACAACGATACTGGTTGGGAAAATGCAGAATACAAAAAATTATTAGATCAGTCTAATACAGAAGCAGATCCAGCTAAACGTCTAGAGCTTTTAAAACAAGCTGAAAAAATTGCTGTTTCTGATTTCCCAGTTATTCCAATCTACTACTACACGAACCTTTCTGTAGTACAAGATTATGTGAAAAACATGAAGGCAGACATCCTTGGTAACATCTCTCTAAAAGAGGTTAAAGTAGAGAAATAATCAACAACATTTCGCTTATTTAGCTCTACAGCGAAGAGCTGCCTCGTAGCCACTACGGCGCGAGTCAGCTCTTTTTAAAATACGAAGGCATATATTTGTCTGATAATTGACAAATAGAAGGAGGAGTTTTATGTGATTAAATATATTTTGAAAAGGCTGATGTATATACTTCTCGCGCTTTTCGTCATCGTAACGGTTACGTTTTTCTTAATGCGTCTCGCTCCTGGTAGTCCTTTCGCGAGTGAACGTAATTTCCCACCTCAGATCGAGGAGAAGTTAAACGAAACGTATGGATTAAATAACCCTTGGTATGTACAATATAAAGATTATTTAATCGATACGGCCACTTTCAATTTCGGTGAGTCAATGAAATATAAAGCGCGTTCTACAAATGATATGATTTCTGAAAGTTTCCCTGTTTCCTTGACATTAGGGATTGAAGCTATGCTATTAGCAGTTGGTTTCGGTGTTTTAATTGGCGTAGTTTCCGCGCTTTATCATAATAAATGGCCGGATTATTTGGCAACGTCTTTTGCGGTGCTAGGCATTTCAGTACCTTCATTTATCTTAGCGGGTTTAATGCAGTATTTCTTAGCCTTTAAGCTAGGCTGGTTCCCCATCAGTGGATGGAAGGGCTTTGTCTATAGTATATTACCAGCCCTTGCAATCGCTTTCACACATATGGGCTTTATCGCAAAATTAACACGTTCAAGTATGCTTGAACAAAACAATAGTGATTATGTAAAAATGGCTCGTGCAAAAGGGATTGGTAAATGGACAATCGTATTCCGTCATACATTACGAAACGCCCTTCTACCAGTCGTAACTTACCTTGGTCCATTAACAGCTGGTGTGGTAACAGGTAGTTTCATTGTTGAGCAAATTTTTGCTATTCCTGGACTTGGGAAACACTTTGTTCAAAGTATTACAAACCGTGACTATACAGTTATTATGGGTACGACTGTTTTCTATTCCATCATCCTTTTATTTGCGGTATTAATCGTTGATATTCTATATAGCGTGATTGATCCGCGTATTAAACTGAAAGGAGCGAAAAAATAATGACACAGCAACAAATTGAAAAAGATAAGTTTAAAATTGTTGGTGGAAATCATGAAGCAACGGAAAAATTAGCTGATAAATCAGTCTCCTTTTGGAAAGAAGTATTTCTCCGTTTCTCTCATAATAAATTGGCCATTATTGGGATAATTATTTTAATCATTGTTATCTTAATGGCTACTTTCGTACCAATGTTTTCACAATATAAATCAAGTGATCAACTAGGTGTTTATAATGCACCACCATCTGCACAATTTTGGTTTGGAACGGATGATCTTGGTCGTGATATTTTCGTTCGTATTTGGGAAGGAGCTCGTATCTCCCTATTTATCGGAATTGCTGCAGCGGTTATTGACTTAATTATCGGTGTTATTTGGGGAAGTATTTCAGGCTTAGCAGGTGGTCGCGTTGATAATATTATGATGCGTATTGCCGATGTTTTAACAGCAGTTCCTTACCTATTAGTAGTAATCGTACTGCTAGTTGTTATGCAACCTGGTTTAATCCCAATGATTATCGCCCTATCCATCACAGGCTGGATTAACATGGCACGTATTGTACGTGGTGAAGTATTATCTATTAAAAACCAAGAATATGTTCTTGCAGCTCGTACATTAGGTGCTAGTACAAGCCATTTAATCATTAAACACTTAGTTCCGAATGCTCTTGGTGCCATTTTAGTTACGATGACTTTAACAATTCCATCTGCTATTTTCACTGAATCATTCCTAAGTTACCTTGGTCTGGGAGTTCCTGCTCCAACAGCTTCTTGGGGTACGATGGCTTCTGACGGAAATAAAGCCATTGCCAATGCTCCATGGCGCTTGATTTTCCCAGCGGTATTTATCTCACTAACAATCTTTGCGTTTAACGCAGTTGGTGACGGCTTACGTGATGCACTAGATCCAAAACTACGTAAATAAGGAGGTGGCCGAAATGAGTAAAACAATTCTAGAAGTAAAAGATTTAAAAATTAACTTTAAAACTTATGCAGGGCTTGTCCGTGCTGTACGCGGTGTTAACTTTGATTTAAAAGAGGGTGAAACACTCGCTATAGTAGGAGAATCTGGTTCTGGTAAAAGTGTTACGAGTAATGCGTTAATGAAACTAATTCCACAGCCACCCGGTATTTATGAGTCAGGACAAATTTTATTTAATGGTCGTGATTTAGTTCCGTTAACAGATAAAGAAATGTCAAAAATACGCGGAAATGAAATTGCTATGATTTTCCAAGATCCAATGACAAGTTTGAATCCAACTATGAAGGTCGGACGTCAAATAACTGAAGTAATTTTGCAACATAAAAAAGTTTCTAAAGCTGATGCCAAAAAACGTGCAATTGAACTTTTAACACAGGTAGGTATCCCCTTCCCTGAAAAACGCTATAACCAATATCCACATGAATTTTCAGGTGGTATGCGTCAACGTGTTGTTATTGCCATCGCCCTTGCGGCTGATCCGAAGCTATTGATTGCCGATGAGCCAACAACAGCCCTAGACGTAACAATTCAAGCACAGATTTTAGAGCTAATGAAAGAAATCCAGAAAAACTCAAAAACATCTATCATTTTCATTACACACGATTTAGGTGTTGTGGCAAACATTGCAGATCGTGTAGCCGTAATGTACGCTGGACAAATCGTGGAGTATGGTACTGTTAATGATATTTTCTATAATCCGAAACACCCATACACATGGGGTCTACTAGGTTCTATGCCTGATCTAGATAATGATACGGATGAGTTATTGCGCACGATTCCTGGTTCACCACCAGATCTTACGAACCCACCTAAAGGGGATGCATTTGCAGCACGTAACGAGTTCGCAATGGCCATTGATTATGAACAAGAACCACCAATGTTCCAAGTGAGTGAAACGCATTTTGCAAAAACGTGGTTATTGCATCCTGATGCACCAAAGATTCCTCTTCCTGAAGCAGTTGCTAAACGTATTGAAGGGTATTTAGCAAAGGAGGCACAAGAAAATGACTAAAGCTGGTGCGAAAAAAATTCTTGAAATCAAAAATTTAAAGCAGTATTTTGGTTCACCAAGTAATCCGATCAAAGCTGTAGATGGTATTAGCTTCGATGTTTATGAAGGCGAAACACTTGGTCTTGTGGGTGAATCAGGTTGTGGTAAATCAACAACTGGTCGTTCAATCATTCGATTATATGATATTACAGGTGGCGAGATTGTTTTCGATGGTGAGAATGTCCAAGGAAAAAAATCTAAAACTGAGTTAAAGAAATTTAACCGTCAAATGCAAATGATTTTCCAGGATCCTTATGCTTCTTTAAATCCTCGTATGACAGCTGGTGAAATCATTGGTGAAGCCTTTGATATCCATGGCCTTTACAAGGATAAAAAGGTACGTCGTGCGAAAATCCAAGAGTTACTTGAAGCTGTCGGTTTAAACAAAGAGCACGCGAATCGTTATGCACATGAATTTTCTGGTGGTCAACGTCAACGTATTGGGATCGCTCGTGCATTAAGCCTAGACCCTAAATTCATCATTGCGGATGAGCCAATTTCTGCGCTTGACGTATCGATCCAAGCACAAGTTGTTAACTTATTAAAAGAGTTACAAAAAGAACGTGGCTTAACATATCTTTTCATTGCCCATGACCTTTCCATGGTTAAATACATCAGTGATCGAATTGCTGTAATGTACCGTGGAAAAATCATGGAAATCGGTAAAGCAGATGATATTTATAATCATCCTGTTCATCCATATACAAAGTCTTTATTATCAGCTATCCCACTTCCTGATCCAATGTCAGAGAAGCGCCGTCAACGTATTCAGTACAAGCATACAGAGGTTGACCAAAGTGCAGCCTATCATGAAGTAGGCGACCAACATTATGTTTATGGTACAAACGATCTTGTGAAAACATGGGTTGCTAATCGATAAAATTGACACTCCTATCGCAGTTTACAGCTATGATAGGAGTTTTTTTATTTTATACCCACATTTAACTGTAGTCTAAACCCGTATAAAGTAATTCTCTATAAAAGGCATCTATACCAGACTTACATAATTGTTATTGAATGTTTACAATAAATTTTATTAACTTTTCTACTCTATAACCTCTTTAATTTTCTTTCATTCACAGCATCCTTAAATAGGTTTTGAAAAAACAGTCTTTCTTCTATCAAGAAAGACTGCTTCTTTGATACCTATTATTTTATTGGAGCATCTGCTATTAATTCAATATCTTGTAACTCTGTAAGATTTGCATAATCAACATTGTAATTTTTCACGCGTTTATTAACTGGAATAACTTCAGTTCTGAAGAATGTTGGAACTACCATTGCTTTATCACTCATATATTCTTGCCATTCACGGAAAGCTTTAGAGCGTTTATCTTGATCCATAGCATCTTCTGAGTCGATAGCTGCTAATAATTTTGTTAACTCAGGTGATACATAGCGGCTAAAGTTGAATTCAGCACCTACACTATATAAACCCGCTGGAGATGGATTTGTTCCTGTATTCCAAGCTGCCATAAACATATCGATCTCCGGATCATCTGCTTGTACTTTATCATAAAATGCATTGAACTCGATAAGACGTCCAGTTGTTAACTGTACATCTAAACCAACTTCTTTCCAATTTTGACGGAAGTATTCAACAATTGCTTCATCCGTTTCTGACCCAGCCATAGAAGCTAAACGAATAGAGAATTTTTTACCATCTTTATCTTCACGAATTCCATCACCATCAACATCTTTAAAACCAGCTTTATCTAATAACTCTTTCGCTTTTTCTGGATCGTAATGGTAACCCTCTAATGTTTCATCATAGAATGAGAATACTGGTGGAATTAAAGAGTTCCCACGTACACGCAAGCCTTGATAGAATTTTTCAGCCACTCCCTCAACATCTGTTGCGAAAGCAATTGCTTGGCGTAACTCTACATTGTTCATTTTTGATTTTTCATCAAACACGTTTACTTTTGCCGTTGTATCATATTTTCCTAACTTAAAACCGATATAAGAATAAGACAATTCTGGTCGACCAAGTACAGAAATATTTTCTAAAGATTTAATACTATCAAATTGAGTAGTTGGATAAGATGTTGCTAGGTCATATTTCCCTGTTCTTAACGCCTCACCAATTGAAGTTGGTGGAACAACTTCGATTACAACTTTATCAACTTTCGGCTTTCCTTTAAAGTAATGTTCGTTAGCTACAAGTTGTACAGATTCACCATTAACAACTTTATCAAGTTTAAATGCGCCAAGAGTCACAGGATTTTTTCGTACTGCATCTGAAGCTAGTAAATCTTTTACTGGAATTGACTCTAATTGATGCTTTGGTTCTGCATAACCCCATAAGCCATCCCCGCCATAATAAATTGCAGGTGATACTTTTTTAAATTGAATTTTAATTGATTTATCATCTACTTTTGTAATACCTGAGATTGTATCAGCCTTGCCATTATGATATTCTTCAGCCCCTACAATATTTCTGAAGTCATCATCGTAACGTACACCTGTATAATCAGGATGTCCAATAATTTCGTAAGGATATATTAAATCTTCTGCTGTTACTGGTGTACCATCAGACCATTTATAATCACCTTGCAATGTGACTGTTGCTGTTTTAGCATCAGTGTCAACTTCTAATTTTGCAGCGCCCTTATCAGTAATAAGGAAGTCACCATCAACGTCAAATATTGAATTTGTCATAAATGCTAAAATATCTGAGTCATAGGCATCTTCATAAAGTTCATAGTTGAAAATCCCTTGGAATGGAGAGCTTGCTACAAGTCCTACACGTAATGTACCACCTTGAATTGCTTCTCCTTCATTTGTTACCTCCATTGGAAGTAACGAATCATTTGTTGCCTCAGATTCACCGGATTTTTCTGTTTCACCTGACTTTTCTGTATTATCTGTTTCTGAGCCTTTTTCAGACCCACTGCCTCCACCACCATTGCAGGCTGCTAAAATTAGCATGAATGCAAAAAGTACGGATAGGAATAACCAATTCTTCTTCATGTGTAAATCCTCCCCTTTTATCCTAATCGTTGTTTTGCGTCAGCCGCACGTCTTAGCGCTTGACCAACATAATTTATACCAAGCATCAAAACTAAAATTAATAATGATGCGGGCAACCAAATCCACCATTTTGTAGATAATACTATCGGGTTTGTTGCATAGCTTACTAATGTCCCTAAGCTAGGTGTAGAAGGAGGTAAACCAAAGCCTAAAAATGATAGACCTGTTTCAATACCCACATTCCCTGCAAAGTTCAACGTTAACTCTACTATTAGCAACGAACTTAAATTTGGTAGTATCCCTTTAAACATAATGGCAAAATCACTAGTCCCCATTGTTTTGGAGGCACTTACATAATCTCGTCGTCCTTCAGATAAAGCTTTACTTCGAACAAGACGTGCAGTACCTATCCATTGAAAGGCACTTAAAATCAAAATTAACTCTAAAACACCATATTTAGGAATAATTGTAACTAATACAATGATAATCATTAATGTCGGTAATGTCATAAGAAAATCAATGATACGCATAAATAAATTATCAATAAAGCCACCATAGTAGCCCATTATTATACCTAGTGCGATCCCTAAAGCATTTGCAATAAGAGTGATAGCAATTGCAATTAAAATAGAATTTTTCGCACCGATAATAAGCTGTCCATACATATCACGCCCAGCTTCATCAGCCCCAAGGATATATCCATTAACACCAGGTTCTGTAAAACGCTCTAATAATTTAATTCGTAATATTTCATCTTGGTTCATAAAAAAGGACATAATTAATATCGCAATTATAAGTAATGTTATTCCTATAAATGAAAATAATGCTAACTTATCTTTTCTAAATTCACGTATAACCACTTGAATTCCTGTTGGTGGAGTACTTTCAACTTTCACTACATCATTTTTTTGCTCCATTTTATTCACCTCTCCTTATGCGTTCAATTTAGCTGTTAGTCTATGCGGATACGTGGATCAACAATGCTCATAATGATATCTGACAATAGACTACCTAATAACGCTAAGAAGCCATAAAGCATAACAAGAGCTGTAATAACACTATAATCACGACTTGTTACGGAATGGATGAATAATTGCCCCATGCCCGGGAAGCCAAAAATTGTCTCTATGAATATCGAGCCGCCTAGTAAACCTGTAATTGTAAAGCCAAGGAAGGCTGCAATTGGTAATAAGGAGTTACGGAAAATATGTCTTCTATAGATTTTTTTCATCGGTACACCTTTACTACGTGCTGTTTTAACATAATCTTGTGTCTTAGCATCGATAATTTCTGAACGTAAGTATTGAATAATCGTCGTAGTAGCTAATATTGCATAAGTCATTGCAGGTAATATTAAATGATACAAACGATTCCAATAATACTCGAGTGTTCCAGGCTCTACACCTACATCGACTGTTCCGCTCGTTGGGAACCACATTAAACGGTATCCAAAGATATATAAGAAGATTAAACCCAATACAAAGGTCGGTATTGCATAGCTTATAAAGCTATACAGAGTAATCGACTTATCGTACAAAGTATCCTGCTTACGTCCAGCTATCATTCCTAATGGAATAGCTATTAAATAAACGAGAATGGTACTAAGTAGAGCGAGCCAGAATGTGTTTAATGCACGCTCGCCAATCAATGTGGACACTGCAAGTTTATATGTATAGCTTTGTCCAAAATCACCCTGAAAGGCATTGATTACCCAATGGTAATATTGTACATACCAAGGGTCATAGTAACCCGCTTGAATTCTTAGTTCCTCAATTCTTGCAGGATCCGTCTCTGGAGTAATTAACCCCGTAAAAGGATCACCTGGCATTTGTTTTGCTAGGATAAAAATGATTAAGCTTAATACAAACATTTGAGGAATCATTAAAATTACTCTTCTAACAATTGTTTTCCACATTTCACATTCCTCCCGACATTGCAACCATATGTGTGTTTGAAATGGATTTCAGTGGATAGACTTTTCCATGCTCATCATAATATTTATGTTGCTCTTGTTGATAATTCTCTTCTACTTTTTGTCGAATCAATTTGCGCTCATCCCTAGTCTCTGGTTCGATATTCGGAATGGCTGATAAAAGCCGATTCGTGTAAATATGCTGTGGATTCTTATAAATATCATGTCTTGTACCAGTTTCCACAAAGCGGCCTTTATACATAATAGAAATATGATCACACATATGTTTAACAACACCTAAATCGTGGGAAATGAATAAGTAAGTAAGACCGTATTCGTTTTGGATATCTTTCATAAAATTTAAGACCTGTGCCTGTACAGATAGATCTAGTGCAGAAACAGGCTCATCCGCAATGATCATTTTAGGGTTACATGCAACCGCTCGCGCAATGCCAAGACGCTGCTTTTGTCCTCCCGAAAATTCATGTGGATATTTGAGTAAGACATCCTCTGACATCCCAACAATAGCTAGTAGCTCTTTAATACGTTTGCGTTCCTCTTGATCACTAAGCTTCATGAAATTTCGAATGGGTTCTGCAAGAATATCAAGAACACGTTTCCTAGGATTCATACTTGAATGAGAGTCTTGGAAAATCATTTGAATATCTTTGTTATAGGCTGAATCACGCTGTCTTCGTTGATTTGTGACATTTTCGCCCTCATAAAAAATTTGACCAGAGGTGATTTTTTCTAAGCCAATGATCGCTTTTCCAGTAGTCGATTTACCGGATCCTGATTCACCTACTAATCCATAGGTTTTCCCTTTTTCAAACTCCATCGTCACGCCGTCCACCGCATATACTCGATCGACAATAGTATTAAAAAATCCACCACGTATTGGATAGTGAACATTTAAATCCTTAATCTGCATAAAGCTCATATAGCCCCGCCCCCTTCTTCACCTTCAAAATGAAAGTGTTTCCAGCAGGTACATCTCACAAAATGTCCTGGCGCAATTTCATGTAATTGAGGTTTTGTTTCGTGTGAAGATGCATCAATCCACGGAATTCTTCCTGAAAAACGACAACCTTCTCGAGGTAAATTTATTAGAGATGGTACCATCCCTTGAATGACCTCGAGTCTTTCATTTTCGCTATGTGTTTGTGGAATTGAATTTAGTAGCGAGCGAGTGTATGGATGTCTTGGATTATTGAATAATTCCTGAACGGGAGCCTCTTCCACTACTTCCCCTGCATACATAACTACAACTCGATCAGCCATCTCCGCTACAACACCCAAATCATGCGTAATGAGAATAATACCTGTCTCCGTTTCAGTCTGTAATGTTTTTAATAGGTCCAAAATTTGGGCCTGAATTGTCACATCTAAAGCAGTTGTCGGTTCATCAGCAATTAATATAGCAGGCTTACATGATAAGGCAATTGCAATCATAACACGCTGACGCATACCACCAGATAACTGGTGCGGAAATTGTCTAGCGACACGTTTTGGATTCGCAATCCCAACTTGATTTAGTAGTTCTAATACTCTTTCACTTCGCTGTTGTTTTGAAAGCTTAGTATGATAAATTAACCCTTCTTCTATTTGTTCGTTAATTCTCATTAAAGGGTTAAGTGCTGAAAGTGGGTCCTGAAAGATAAATCCTATGTCATTACCACGTAAGTTATTAAATTGTTGGTCATTCAATTGAGCTAAATTTTGATTATTATAAAAAATATCACCAGAAACCTTTGTATTTACTTCATTGTGCAAGCCTACAATAGTAGTCGCTAATGTACTTTTACCACAACCAGATTCTCCAACTATTGCTAATACCTCATTTTTTTTAAGGGAAAGTGAGACATCATCTACAGCAGCGTGGTATGTATCTTTAATGCGAAAACTTGTAGACAAATTTGTAATTGTTAATAAGTCTTTTGCTGTATTCAAACAATCTCTCCTCTATTATTCAATATTCTGAAAATACAAATGATACTTTATATCAGAATCATATTTAATTTTTCTCTCTTCCCCTCTCTTTTTCATTATAGCTAGTATAATTTTAATAATTTTTTCGCTTTAAACGCGTAAGCCGCTGATAGAATTATCTGAAAATTAAACCGTGCTATTATTTTAGCTAGAAAACATGTATAAACGCAAGTACCTTTTTCAAATTATTACAAACCAAAATATAAATTTCCACCATACCTCTTCCTTAAAAAAATAGTAATTTCAGTATTTAAAGTTAAGAATTATTTTACTTTTTCTTTACAAAGTTACAATTCTCACAAATGAATATTATATAAATATAATTAATGATATTTCACATTATATTTATTCGCGCAAATAAAATGCTTAAAAATTCAATTAATTCAGTATTTTAAAGCAAAAAGTAAAAAAAATACTTTTTATGAAAAAGTTATATTTCACACATTTTTGTTTTCAATAAATAATTTTGGACGTTGAAGTGCTAATATTTCAAATTACTTTAAAAAAATAATTTATAGCTATTAGTTTATAGCTATCTACCATACTTCTTAATTATTTCTGATTGCCGATTTTTTCTCCAATTTTCGATATAGAAATACTATTTAGAATATTTTTAAAGGAAATTACATGTTTTTATGTTAAAATTTCCAATGACAAAGTTTTATTAAATTATTAACATAAGGAAGGGTTGTCTGTGATGGCAAAAATTAATGATGAATGGTTTACAGTAGAAGAAATCAATAATGAAACATATGCTATAAGTGAATATGGTCATTGGGAAAAAGTACATTCCTTTTTATTGCTTGGAGAAAAACGGGCTGTTCTCATTGATACAGGTCTTGGCATTGATAATATTCAAAGGATTAGTAAACAATTAACCTCTTTGCCCATTTCTGTGATGACAACACATGTCCACTGGGATCATATTGGTAGCCATGGAGCATTTGATGATATTTATGTTCATAAGGATGAAGTTGATTGGTTAATCAATGGTATCCCTAAATTATCTATCGAACAGATTAGAAAGGATATTGGACGTAATATTACATTACCTACACCTAAAACGTTTAATCCATCGAATTACAAGCCTTTTCAGGGACAGCCTTCTGGATTTTTAGAAGATGGGGATGTTATAGATATGGGGAACCGAAAATTATCAATTCTCCACACACCCGGGCATTCGCCTGGCCATATTGCTATTTTGGATCATAAATATGGTTATTTGTTTACAGGGGACTTACTCTATGATCAAGCACCTATTTATGCATTTTTTCCAACTACTTCCCCCGAGGATTTAGTTCAATCTTTAGAAAAAATAGCTAACTTACCTTCGCTTACGAAAATTTTTGGTTCACATCACACATTAGGTCTTGATCCTTCTATTTTATTGGAGGTGAAACGGGCAATTATGACACTTCGTGAGAATAATCTAGTACGTTTTGGGACAGGTATTCATCGTTTTAATGGTTTTAGTATTCAATTTTAAATACCCTCATCCTAATTTAAATGACGAATTGTAATATTAAGTGCAACACCTAAGTGGAAATAAAAGAAGCCCATAACGACCTCGTGTAAAATGTAGTTACCACACACACATTTGAACGGAGGAAATCGTTATGAGCTATACACATGTTACCATAAATGAGCGAGCGAAAATAGAAATCTTACGTGAAGAAGGCCATTCAATTCGAGAGATTGCACGAAAGTTAAATCGTGATCCTTCAACGATTTCTCGAGAATTTAGAAGGCACGAAAATTATACAGCTGAACAAGCTCATACACGTTATCAAGCGAATAAAGCGAACTGTGGGGCAAAGATAAAATGTACGCCTGTATTAAAAGAAGCTGTTCAAGAAAAGCTGGGAAACCTGGTCGCCTGAACAGATTGTCGGCCGCTTATACAAAGGAAAGCTAAGTTTCAAAAGTATCTATCGTTGGATTTACAACGGTATATTAGAGGTGCCATTGACGGTACTTCGTCAAAAAGGAAAACGCCAAAAACCTCGTGAAACAAGAGGTCGTTTCAACATGGGCACCCCAATTGCTAAGCGACCGAAAGAAGTCCGTAAGCGCGAAACATTTGGTCATTGGGAGCTTGATACAATTGTCTCTGGACGTGGCTAAGCAAAGGGGTGTGTAGCAACATTCATAGAACGGAAAACACGCTGGTATACGGGAATTTTAATTCCAGACCGTTCAGCAAAATCAATGGAAGCAGCCGTGAAAATTCTACACGCTTCTTTACCAAAGGATGCGATTCAAACAGCGACTACGGATCATGGAAAAGAATTTAGCTGCTATAACATGCTAGAAAAAGACTTAGCTATCCAAGTATACTTTGCAGATGCCTATTCTTCATGCAACGTGGCAGTAATGAAAATGGGAATGGCTTACTAAAAGGATTTTGAATTTGAGTTTCAACCATCGATTAACCCGCAACAAATCCAAGATTTTATTACCTTGCGTTTTATTGATCGGAGCGAAAATATTGTATTTTTAGGACCGAGTGGCGTTGGAAAAACACACTTAGCCTCAGCAATTGGTATAGCCGCTGCAAAAAAGCGTACAAGCACTTATTTTATAAAGTGTCATGATTTAAGTCAGAATTTAAAAAGGGCTCGCCTAGAAAACCGTCTAGAGAGCCGTCTAAAGCATTATACAAAATATAAGTTACTCATTATCGATGAAATTGGTTATTTACCGATTGATCCAGAGGTTCCCAAATTATTCTTCCAGCTGATCGACATGCGTTATGAAAAACGCAGTACCATTTTCACTACAAACGTTAACTTTAAATTCTGGGACGAAGTGTTCCAGGAACCTAAGTTGGCCAATGCAATTTTAGATCGTATTTTACATCACGCAACGGTTGTAACAATCGTTGGAAATTCATATCGTTTGAAAAATCATTTAGCCTCCAGAAGGTGAGTGATTTTATGCACATTTAAGTGAGCGTTTATGTACATGAATTAGTTGACATTTGTAGATATTCTTCCTCTTTATAAAATTATATTCTCAAATACAATTTATAAAACTTTTCGGGCCACTATTAGATTATACCATGAGAAAAGGTGAAGTTATTCATAGACTATCTATTCACTCAAATAGGAAGCATACTTAAAACTTCTAACCTAATCACTTAATCCATATTGAATGTTAATTGTTTTGTTACAATACTTTTCATTAGACAAATCATGCGATATGATAAAAACTATTTTATCTTTATAATCATTTAATAATGTTTTATAAATTACTTCTTGGCTTTCTTTATCAATATTACTTGTTACTTCATCTAAGATAATAACATCAAAATCTTCTACTAATATTCTAGAAAGCATTATCCTTTGTTTTTCACCTCCCGACAAATTTGTTCCATACTCATAGATTTTCATATCTAATGTATTGCCATTTTTAAAGATAGATTTTAGTAATTTCGAATTTTGTATTTTATCCCAATCAATATTAGAAAATTTCTTACCAAAGAGTATATTTTCTTTCATTGTCAAAGGTAGGATCGCTGTATCCTGGGAAAGGTAAAAAATTTTACATCTCAAACTATAATTCTCTATTTTATTAATAGGTAAACCATTTATAAAAATCCCTTCAGATTCTCTAAATTTCATTAATAATTTCATTAAAGAACTTTTTCCAGCACCAGAAACTCCTTTGACAAATATAATATCTCCTTCTCTATATTCATCTTTAATATTATATATAAATGGCTTTTTTCCTATGTTTGTCTTAACAGAATGAAAAGATATAGAATTTATTTGATTTAATTCTTCATTACCGTTTCCTTCATTTTCTTCTAAAAGTTCCTTTGTTATAAATTCTTTAGAAACTTGAATATCTCTAAATTCTAAGTTCACATTTGTAAACCCTTGCAATGCAGTAAAAAAAATAGGTAGTATAATACTTACGATAATTAAATCATTAACAGTTGTTTTATTTGTATAAATTAAATAAGCTAGGATAAAAAACAACAAATTTTGCACAAAATTATTAATTAGTTTAATAATAAGACTACTGCTTTGTCCGAACTTATTAACATTGGCTCTTGTAAGATAAATCCTTTCTAAAGACGGTTCAATCAAATTATTAATACGATTTATATCACTTTGTTTTACCATATCAATATTTTTAAAAATGGATACAAGCTCTTTATATCCTTGCGCTGTTTCCTTTTGCATTATCATGCTCTTTTTATGCAATTCTTTATTTATTGCTTTAAAACCTAAATAATTTAAAGGTATTAAAAGTAATAATAGAATACCTAACATCAAATTTATTTTAAATACGAGAAAAAGAGCTACAATAATAATAATAATATTACTAATTATTCCTACTAGACTATTAGAAATAAACATATAAAAAGCATCTATAGATTGTCCTATTCTTTCAATTAAATAAGTAGATTCTTTAGATAAAATAGAATCGTATTTCATTTTATGCAATTCTCCGTAAAGAGTTTTTGCATAACTAGAATTGAAATTCTTAGCAAAATTTTCTCTTATAATCACCATGAATATTTGAATACTATAGGTTATTATCATAAATACAATTATCCAAAGTAACTTTTGATAATTCAGTTGATAATTTTCTTTGAAAACATTTGATAATAGTAAAGGTACAGACACTGTCAATAACGCTGTGAAGATTGTTAACAAGAAAGTAACTGTAACAAATCCTATATTATCTTTAATCAAATTTTTCACTTATCAAACCTAGCTCCTTTAGCCTTTTTTTGATTTTTATATTTCTAAAATCGAAATTAGGTTTTATTATTGGACTTTTATCTAAATAATTATTAAATTTATATTTATATTGTGGAATTTTAATAAAATATTCTTCGCAAGAAAATATATTTGTTACAATATCTTTTCCACCGCTTTTCTCCCCAATTAAAATAGAATTAGGAAATTCAGTAATTAAAGATTTAATAATGACCTCAGCGGAACTAATTGTAAAGTTATTAAAAAAAATAACCAAATTCTCAAAATTTATTTTTTTATTTTGTTTAGAAGTTACTTTATATTCATTATTTTTATCTTCCAAATAAGTAATAATATGACCCTTTTGAATAAAATACTCTAAAAATCTTATAGCATTTGTAAAAGAGCCACCTTGATTATCTCTTAAATCCAAGATAAATAAATCTATTATATCTATTTGGTTTAAAAAATTATTTATATAACTTATATTATTTAAATCATTAAATTTTACAAATAGATCATTTTCATATAATTTAATTTTATTATTTATTTGATTTTCTCTAATTATAGGATTTTTTATTCTTATAGTTTTTCTACTCATATTTTTATTTTCTATAACAATATCATAAAAATCTTTTTGAGAGATAAGTTCATATAATACATTAGTATTATTATTGATTGAAAGAATTCTAGAACCCTCTAAAAATCCCCTATACTCTGAATTATTTTTAATTATATATACTTTTGCCTCATCTACTCTAAAATCAATTTTCAACAAATCTAAAAAATTCCAGAAACATTTTTTATTTTCTGATATTCTTAAATATTTATCATTTTGGATAAATACATTTTGAATAGGGTCATTATTTTTAGAATAGCAATATTTATTTAAATAATATTTATCAAAAATGCTTTTAATTGTATCATGCATACTTTATTAATAAATTTTCAAGTTTATTCATCGCTATTCTTCTTTGTAAGCCACATAGTACTTCGTTACTAACATTTATATCTCCAAATAAGTTATCTGAAATAGCACTGCATCCACCGCCACATAAGTATTTAATACTACAAGATTCACATCCTTTAATATTTAATACAGTCCTATTTTGGAATTGACTAGTTATTGTAGAATTTTTTAATTTTTGAAGCCACTCTGTTTCTTTTATATTAGTAATTCTAAATTTAGTATTTATTAAAGTTTGACAAGGATAAATAGAACCATCAGAATCAATAGCGATTATTTTATACGATGCACCACAAAGACTACTATTCAAAGTACAATCTTCATTATCTAATGGGAAACAATTTAAATCGGGTATATATGCCATTTCTTCAAACTTATTTGGAATAAAAGGTACTAAAATGTGCTCCATTCCTAATACATTTTTTACGTACGTCTTCACTTCTTTCCAATCATTCTCATTGTTTTGCGAAGATACTGAGCGTATTGAAAATTTATGTCTATATTCTGGTGGTATATTCTTTAAGTTCCTTAAAAGAAGTGGAGTATTTAATCCCTCTCTTAGATTATTTTTTTCATTTAATGTGTCAAGACTAATAATAAATTTGTCCACATAATTTAATAACCCCATTCTTTTATTAAGTAACATACCGTTAGATAATATTTCAGTATGCAAATTTAAAGATTTAGCATACTTACATACTTCTTCGATATCTCTTCTTAATAGAGTTTCTCCACCCGTAAAATTAATTACTTTTACCCCTGTCTCTGCAAGATTAAACAAAATTTCTTTTACTTCGTTTGTTGTTAGTAAATCCTTCTTATTTAGGTTATTTTTGTTATAACAATATGTGCACTTTAAATTACACCTTTGAGTAAGATGAAAATATACAACATTAATACCTACTTCCTTATCTCTCTTATTAAGAATTTCTATATATTTATTTTCTTCATATTCTTGTTGACTTTTTATTAGAACTCCATTCTTAATTAAAATATTTATTTCTTTCTCACTTAAAAAGGATAATTTATTACTATCTATTTGTTCATTTTGATTATTAAATAATGTTTCATAAGTTTGTTTATTAATTATTAAAGCTCTATTAAACTCTGAATTATAAATTAAATAATCTTGATTTTTATTTACAATTAATAAATCATTTGACAATTTCATATAGAATCTCCTTCTATAAATAATTATTATATTATTCGATTAACTAAAAATAAAAATTTTAAAGATATATATTGATTCATAGTATATTTATATCCATAAGTTATGCGATAAAATCCTTTTAAATAATAATTACTACTATTTAATAAATAGTAGTAATTATTATCTTTGTATTATTTTACTTAACTATTTAAGTGTTCTTTATGCTATACCTTGCTACTACATTGAATATTTCTTACATAGCTTCCTTTGCCTATTCTTTCAAATTGTTTAAATACTTTGCTTTATGTTAATTATCCACCTCCCTTACCTGTTAAAATGCCACATCCACAAGTACATGCTTCTAAATCTTGCATAACTTCTTCTGGCAATTCTTTTACATTAGCCATATTACTTCACCTCCTCACACAATTTATTCACAACATTCCGTATTTTCATAATATTAAATGTTGCTATTGTTAGGATTATAACATTTCAAATTAAATAATTTACTTAATATATATAATGTTCAAAAAATGTTCTTTAATACCATTAACACATTATTAACACACTTTTCTGAATTCCATTAGGAATTTTCAAACACCAATAATGGTCTAAATTTTTCTAAATATATTGAAGAATGTCATTGCTCTAAGGACACTTCTTAGAGCGATTTTGGTTAATTTCTGTACAAATAATACCGAAGAGTAAGTTAAAGATTTTGAATTAAAGTAGAGGAAGCATTTTGTAATTCACAATATTTAAGAGGCCTTAGTAAGGCATTCTAAATCTGACATGATAGCATTTGGTGATAATTAACATAGAGGTTTTTTACAACTTAGCGTAATAACAATAAGTTTGGTATTGTAGATGAGTCAATTGGTTATACGGATGAACTCAATGTCGGGAATGAATATCTATAAGTTCGAATAAATTCCCTATTTGCGAAATTAGATATTTAAAAATCGAAAAAAACTTAGACTTCTGTATCTGCCACTAGCTTTTGCCTACCAAAACATTTGCTAAAAACATATGCCCTGAGAAATAGTTGCTTAGAAGTGAGGGTTCGTAACTCCTTAAGAATTTGCATTAATAGGAAAAGGTGGTATGAAAAAATATCATACCACCATTCTTAGAATCAAAGCTCTCCAGCCTTTAATTTACTATGCCACTCTTTTAAAAATGGAATATCTTCTTCTTTAATAGCACCTGATTCGTTTGCTGCTTCAATTAAATAATCGAAGTTTGTTAACGATACATACTGAATGCCAGCCTCATCAAATGCTTGCTCAGCGCGTGGAAGATTATAGGTGTAGACACAAACTACGCCTAATACTTCACAGCCAGCTGCACGCAATGCTTCTACTGCTGTAATCGAAGAACCGCCTGTGGAAACGATATCCTCCACAACAACTACTTTTTGACCTGCTGCGTATTTTCCTTCGATTTGATTACCACGACCATGCTCTTTTGCTTTTGATCGTACATAAACCATCGGTAATTCTAAAATATCACTTACCCATGCTGCGTGTGGGATACCCGCTGTAGCTGTTCCTGCTACGATTTCTGTTGCACCAAAATTCTCTTTGATAACAGCTGCTAAGCCATTTGCTAATTGTTTACGAATAACTGGGTCTGAGATTGTTAAACGAGTATCACAGTAAATAGGAGATTTAATACCAGACGCCCATGTAAATAATTCAGTTGGATTTAATTCTACAGCACCCACTTTTAACATAGCGTGTGCAATTTCATTTTGTAATGTCATCATTTATGCCTCCCATAATTCACTTACGATTTTATATGCAGCTACTGGATCCTGTGCACCAGTTACGGCACGCCCAACAACGATGAGTGATGAACCGTCACGCTTTGCGCCATCTGGTGTGGCAATACGCTTTTGATCGTGTGCAGCACCGCCTGCTAGACGAATTCCAGGTGTTACACGTAGAAAATCATCTCCACACACTTCTGCAATTGCCTTCGCCTCATGTACAGAGCAAACTACACCTTGTAAACCTGCTTGTTTTGTAAGACTTGAATAATGTAAGACAGACTCTTGTAAAGATAGAGCAATTTGTTGTTCTGCTTGCATTTGTTCTTCTGTTGTTGATGTTAATTGTGTAACGGCTATTAATGCTGGACGTTCTTTGCCAGCAGGTGTACCCGCTTCAAGTCCTTCTAGTGCTGCCTCCATCATAGGACGTCCCCCAGCAGCATGCACATTGACTAAATCTACCCCTAGTTTTGCTAGACCCTTCATCGCCGAGCCTACTGTATTCGGGATATCATGTAATTTTAAATCAAGGAAAATATCATGACCTAAATCCTTTACTTTTCGAACAATGTCAGGCCCTTCTTGCATATATAATTCCATACCAATTTTCACGAAAAGAGGCTCATTGAACTGTTTTAGAAAATCAAACACTTCTTTTTCTCCTGGAAAATCTAGTGCTAATATTGGTTTCGTATTCATCAGCGATGGCTCCTTCCGATAATCTCTGTTATATGTTCTACACCTAATGCATCAAGCTTTGCTGGTAATTCTTCAATGATGTTTGGACAGACAAAGTGGTCAACAAAGTTTGCTGTTCCTACTGCTACAGCTGAAGCACCTGCAGACATAAAATCAATGACATCCTGTGCTTCTGTTACACCACCCATACCAATTATCGGAATATTGACAGCTTTGTACACCTCATAAACCATTCGGATTGCTACAGGTTTAACAGCAGGACCTGATAGTCCACCTGTTCCATTAGCAATGACAGGCTTTCCTGTACGCTCATCTAAACGCATACCTACCAATGTATTTATCATCGTAATACCATCTGCTCCACCTGCTTCAACAGCTAAAGCAATATCCACAATATTTGTCACGTTTGGTGATAGCTTCACATAGACTGGCACTTCAGACACAGCCTTGACAGCCTCAACAAGCTGACGTGCTGTTGCTGGGTCTGTCCCAAACTGGATGCCACCACACTTCACGTTAGGGCAAGAAATATTCAGTTCCAATGCTTTGACATTTGATGCTGCTGAAATACGACGCGCTACTTCCACATAATCTGCCGTTTCAGTACCAGCAACATTAGCGATAATTGGCACATCATAGCTCTCTAAAAATGTCAATTCTTCATTCATCACTTTTTCAATGCCTGGATTTTGTAAACCAATTGCATTTAACATCCCCGCCGCTGTTTCAGCAACACGTGGCGTTGGGTTACCGGCACGTGTTTCGACCGTTGTTGCCTTAATCATGATAGCACCTAGTTTTGACAAATCATAAAGCTGTGCATATTCACGGCCAAAGCCAAAGCAACCCGAAGCTGGCATAATTGGATTTTTTAACGCTAAGCCTGGTATTTGAATGGTTAAACGACTCATAGTGCCACCGTTCCTTTCAGGAAAACTGGACCATCAGAGCATACTTTAACATAGTCTTTTTCAACTTCATCAGTTGTTTTACATACACATGCAAAGCAAGCTCCAATACCACAGCCCATACGTTCTTCAAATGATAAATAACCCACTTTTTCAGGATAAAAGCCCTCTAATGCTTTTAACATCGGTAATGGCCCACAGGAATAAAATACATCAAACTTTGGGGCACTTGACTCTAATACAGTTGTTACAAAGCCTTTTGTACCTTTCGAGCCATCCACAGTCACATAATGTGTTTCACCAAGTGCACTAAATTCATCCTCATAAAAGCAGACATCCTCTGTTTGGAAGCCTAGGACATGGATGGTTTTCACACCACGAGCATTCAATTGTTTGGATAATTCATGTAAAGGTGGTACACCAATTCCACCGCCAACTAATAGTGCAGTGCCTCCCTCTTGTACCGCATCTACTGGGAAACCATTACCTATTGGACCAAGCACGTTGACTTGTTGACCTTCTCGATTCGTCGCCAGCACTTTCGTACCACGTCCTTCAGCACGATAAATCATAGTAAACTCATTGTTTTCTTTATCAATATTTGCAATACTAATTGGTCGACGTAAAAGCGGCTCCAATGAATCTGACACCTTTACATGGACAAACTGGCCAGGAGTCATCTCCTGAACCAGTTCACCATGAAGTGTCAGTTCGAAAATGTTTGTCGCAATTTGCTTTTGAGAGACGACCGTCATTTTCTCTTGACGTATCATATTAGTGTACTACCTCCGCTTTTGGCATTTGTTCTGCTGTAAATGTCATGGATTCGATAACACGAACCATTGCTTCTGCTGTATCTAAAGATGTTAGACAAGGTACGCCATTTTCTACAGACTCACGACGGATTCGGAAGCCATCACGAGCTGGCTGCTTCCCTTTAGTTAATGTATTGACAACAAGCTGAGCTTCACCATTTTGGATAAGGTCAATCAATGTTTGTCCTTTCGCACCAATCTTGCCAACAATATCTGTACGTACTCCTGCTTCTTCAAATGCTTTTGCTGTACCTTCAGTAGCTACAATGCGATACCCTACCGTAGAGAAACGTTTTGCTAATGCAATCGCTTCTTCCTTATCTTTATCAGATACAGTAAACAATACTGTACCTTCTGTACGAATTTCCATACCTGCTGCAACTAAACCTTTATAAAGGGCTTTTTCTAATGTTGCATCTTTCCCCATTACCTCACCAGTGGATTTCATTTCAGGTCCTAATGTAATGTCTACACGACGTAATTTTGCGAATGAGAACACTGGTACTTTTACAAATACACCCTTTTGTTCAGGCGCTAAACCTGTTGGGTAGCCCTGCTCTACAATAGATTTTCCAAGGATTGCTTTCGTTGCAATGTTAGCCATTGGAATATTTGTAATTTTACTTAAGAATGGTACTGTACGTGATGAACGTGGGTTTACCTCAATCACAAATACTTCGCCCTGTGAAATTACGTATTGGATATTCATTAAGCCAATGATGCCTAGGCCCTTCGCGAGACGAGTTGTATAATCAACTAATGTATCCTTTTGTGCCTGTGTTAATTTTTGTGGTGGATAGACAGAGATTGAGTCTCCAGAGTGAACCCCTGCACGCTCAATATGTTCCATAATTCCTGGAATTAGAACATTTTCGCCGTCACAGATAGCATCTACTTCGATTTCCTGTCCTGTTAAGTAACGGTCTACTAAAACAGGATGATCTGGAGATGCCTCCACTGCATTTTCCATATAGTGCTGTAATTCATCTTGATTGTAGACAATTTCCATTGCACGTCCACCAAGTACATACGATGGACGAACAAGTACTGGGAAGCCTAGACGCTCACTAATGGCAAGAGCCTCCTCTGTAGAAACGGCTGTTTCCCCTAGCGGCTGCGGAATGTTTAATTCACGTAAAGCCTGCTCGAACTTATCGCGGTTTTCTGCACGGTCAGTATCTTCTAAAGATGTACCTAAGATTTTTACACCATTTGCTGCTAATTTATCGGCCAGGTTAATGGCTGTTTGACCACCGAATTGAACAACAACACCAATTGGTTGTTCTAAATCGATAATATGCATAACATCCTCAATTGTTAATGGCTCGAAGTAGAGCTTATCAGAAACAGAGAAGTCTGTTGATACTGTTTCTGGGTTGGAGTTGATAATAATTGCCTCATAGCCAGCCTCTTGAATCGCCCATACTGAGTGTACTGTTGCATAATCGAATTCTACCCCTTGGCCGATGCGGATTGGGCCTGATCCAAGTACCACAACAGAAGGTTTTTCTGACTTAATAGATTCATTTTCTTCTTCATATGTGCCATAGAAATATGGTGTTTCCGATTCGAATTCCGCTGCACATGTATCAACCATTTTATAGACTGGAATAATGCCATGTTCTTTACGATAAGCATAAATGGCTTCTGGTGTTGTTTCCCAAAGCTCAGCAACCTTCTTATCTGCAAAGCCTAAACGTTTTGCTGTACGTAGGACATCTTTATCATTTTTATGGTCAGCAAGTGTTTGTTCCATATCCACGATATTTTTAAACTTATTTAAGAAGAATAGATCAATCGCTGACCATTCATGAATTTGTTCAATTGTTACACCTCGACGTAAAGCTTCACCGATAAAGAATAGGCGCTCATCTCCAGCTTTGCGGATACGTTTTTCAATCCAAGAATCTGAATTTTCCTCAGCATGCTTTAACTCTAAATGTACTTGACCGGTCTCAAGAGAACGAACCGCTTTTAACATAGCTTCCTCAAATGTGCGACCTAATGCCATTACTTCACCAGTCGCTTTCATTTGCGTACCAAGATTACGTTTAGCTGATTCGAATTTATCGAATGGCCAGCGAGGAATTTTAGCTACGATATAATCAAGTGCAGGTTCAAAACAAGCATATGTTGATCCTGTTACAGGGTTTTTAATTTCATCTAATGTTAAACCAACTGCAATTTTAGCTGCTAGCTTAGCAATTGGATAACCTGTTGCTTTAGATGCTAGTGCAGATGAACGCGATACGCGTGGGTTTACTTCAATCACATAGTAATTAAAGCTATATGGATCAAGTGCTAGCTGGACGTTGCAGCCACCCTCTATTTTAAGTGCACGAATAATATCTAGCGAAATATTACGTAGCATTTGGTTTTCACGATCTGATAGTGTTTGCGTTGGTGCTACAACGATTGAGTCACCTGTATGGATTCCTACTGGGTCAACGTTTTCCATGTTACATACAACAATGGCATTGTTAGCCGCATCACGCATTACTTCATATTCAATCTCTTTATAGCCAGCAATTGATTTTTCTAATAAACATTGTGTTACGGGTGAATATTTTAAACCCGATGTCACAATCTCTTCTAAATCTTGATCGTTGTAGCAAATACCGCCCCCTGTACCGCCAAGTGTAAAGGCTGGTCGAACAATGACAGGGTATCCAATTTTCGCAACAAATCTTTTGGCTTCATCTAAGTTATGAATAATATCAGACTCAGGAACTGGAGCACCTAGCTCATACATTAAATTACGGAATAAATCACGATCTTCTGCTTTATGGATAGCATCTAGTTTTGTACCAAGAATTTCAATACCAAGCTCGTCTAAAATACCTGATTTGTCTAACTCAATCGCCATATTTAAACCTGTTTGACCGCCAAGTGTTGGTAAAATCGCATCTGGACGCTCTT
The DNA here is from genome assembly GCF_038630755.1 of Lysinibacillus sp. FSL K6-1151. Taxonomy (NCBI): domain Bacteria; kingdom Bacillati; phylum Bacillota; class Bacilli; order Caryophanales; family Bacillaceae; genus Lysinibacillus; species Lysinibacillus sp. FSL K6-1151. The sequence continues at coordinate 999,410 of NZ_CP152040.1, read as the reverse complement.
TACGTAAAATACGAGAGACAAAATCAAGAGAAATTGGCTCGATATATACTTTGTCCGCAATTTCTGTATCTGTCATGATTGTGGCAGGGTTTGAGTTGATTAAAATAACACGGTAGCCTTCTTCTTTTAATGAAAGACAAGCTTGTGTACCTGCATAGTCAAATTCTGCTGCTTGTCCGATAACGATTGGGCCTGAGCCAATTACTAAAATAGTTTCAATATCTGTACGTTTAGGCATGTTGTTTCCCCTTCCCTGCTTCTACTTCCATCATTTCGATGAATTCATCAAATAAGTGGTTTGAATCCTCTGGTCCTGGTGATGCTTCTGGGTGATATTGCACTGTGAAAATCGGATATTTCTTATGACGCACACCTTCACATGTTCCATCATTTAATGCGATATGTGTTAATTCTAAATCCGTTTCTTTTAATGAATCGATGTCGATAGCATAGCCATGGTTCTGAGATGTTAAATCTGTACGTCCTGTGCGTAAGTCTTTGACTGGGTGGTTACCACCGCGGTGTCCAAACGGTAGTTTGAAGGCTTTTGCTCCACTAGCTAATGAAAAGATTTGGTGTCCTAAACAAATACCGAACATTGGCACTTTTCCTATTAAGTTACGTACTGTTTCAATACCTTCCTGAACATCTTCAGGATTCCCTGGTCCATTGGATAGCATGATACCATCTGGATGCCAAGCTAAAATTTCCTCAGCTGGTGTATTATAAGGTACTACCAACACATCACAATCACGTTTGTTTAATTCGCGTAGGATTCCGTGCTTCATACCATAATCAATTAAGACAACTCGTTTACCACGACCAGGAGATGGATAAGCAGCTTTTGGAGATACTTCACGGACATGGTGTGTAATGGCTGGTGTCGCTTGTAATTGTGCTACAATTTCATCCACATTTACTTCTTCATCAGCAGCCGTCAAAATCGCTTTAACCGATCCTTTACTGCGTATGATACGTGTTAATTTTCGCGTATCAATGCCTTCAATTCCTGGGATATCCTTTGCTGTCAAATAGTCATCTAAAGTTAAATCACAGCGGAAGTTTGAAGGTTTTTTAGCCAATTCACGCACAACGAATCCACGAATGGCTGGCGTAATCGATTCAAAGTCATCACGGTTAATGCCGTAATTACCAACTAAAGGATATGTCAATGTAACAATTTGTCCATAGAATGAAGGATCTGAAATCGTTTCCTGATAACCTGTCATCCCTGTTGTAAATACAACCTCACCTTGTGAAGCGCGCTCGCTACCAAATGCTGTACCTGTAAATACTGTGCCATCTTCTAAAACTAGTAAACGTTTTTTCATTACTCTGCCTCCTGATATACGATATTGCCTTCAAAAATCGTTAGTACTGGCCAACCCTTTGCCACCCAGCCGTTGAATGGTGTATTACGACCTTTTGATACAAAGCCATCTGCATCAATTGTTTGTTCTTTTTGAATATCAATTAAAATCATATCCGCTGAAGCGCCTACTGCTAATGTGCCATATGGCAGATCAAAAATCTCAGCTGCTCTCACTGTCATCCAATCAATTAATTGCTTTAAAGTCCATTTTCCTGTTTCAACAAATTGTGTATAAAGCAATGGAAAAGCTGTTTCGAAACCGACGATACCAAATGGTGCGCCAACCATACCGCAGCATTTTTCTTCTACTGTATGTGGTGCATGATCTGTTGCGATGCAGTCGATTGTGCCATCAAGTAGTGCTGCATGTAGAGAATCCTTATCATCAGCTGCGCGTAATGGTGGATTCATTTTCCAATTTGCATCGTCAGATGGTATATCCATCTCTTCTAGTAATAAATGATGTGGACAAACTTCTGCTGTGACACGAATACCTGCTGCCTTCGCATCTCTTACTGCACGCACCGATTCCTTCGTAGAAACGTGACAAACATGGTAGCGTGCCCCTGCCGCTTCTGCTAGTAGTACATCTCGTGCAATTTGTACTGATTCACAAATGGAAGGTATCCCTGGAAGCCCAAGCTCTTTATTACGCTTTCCTTCATGCATCACACCATCATAGATTAATGAGTTGTCCTCACAATGTGCTACAACAACCATATCGTGCTGGGCCGCATCTTTCATTTGCTCATACATCGTTGAGGCTAGCTGAATGCCTACACCATCATCTGAGAACGCTACGGCTCCATGTGCTTTTAATTCTTCAATATTTGTTCGAACCTCGCCCGATATATCCTTTGTTAGGGAACCATATGGGAGTACTCGAATAACAGCACTGTCCTTAATGAGCCCATTGATGAGCTGCATGTTGTCAACCGAATCAGGTACTGGCTTTGTATTAGGCATCGCACAAATTGTCGTAAAGCCACCCTTTGCTGCTGAGGCGGAGCCTGTAGCAATGGTTTCTTTATGCTCAAATCCTGGCTCTCGTAAATGTGTATGAACATCGATAAAACCTGGTGCCACGATTAAACCATGTCCTTCAATCAGTTCTGCACCTGCTACAGTCACATCCTGACCAATAGCCGTAATCTTTCCGTCTGCCATTGCAATATTGACTGTCTTCAATTCACCTTGTTCATCTAGCATTTGTACATTTTGAAGTACCTTTGTCATGTTATTCTCTCCCCTTTAAAATGGTTTCCATAATAGCCATCCGTGTGTAAACACCGTTCCGCACCTGTTCAAAAATTCGAGAGCGATCACACTCTACTAACTCAGAAGCAATTTCAACATCACGATTTACGGGTGCTGGATGCATAATAATGGCGGATTCTTTCATTTGCTTTTCTCGTTCAATTGTTAAACCAAACTCTTGATGGTAACCTTCCTTTGAGAAGCTTTTATTTACTTTATGACGTTCATGTTGCACACGTAGTAACATAATGACATCACTTATTTCGATCAGATTATCCCATGAATGATGCGCTTCAAAACCGCCAGACCATTCTTCTGGGCAAAGGAAATGAACATTTGCCCCTAAATTTTGTAATGCTGTTGCATTTGATTTGGCTACTCGACTATGAGAGATATCTCCTGCAATTGTGACATTCAACCCTTCGAAACAGCCAAACTCTTTTTTGATGGTATAAAGATCCAATAAGGATTGTGAAGGATGTTGCCCAGCACCGTCCCCTGCATTAATAATCGCTACATTAATACCATCCAGCAGCTCATTGTAATACTCATCTTCTGAAGCTCGAATGATGACAGCATCTAAACCAATCATTTCTAACGTTTTGACAGTATCGTACATCGTTTCCCCTTTCGTAACACTCGAAAACCCTGCATCGAAAGGGATAACATGACAGCCAATTTTGTATTCTGCCATTTCAAAGCTTGTTTTTGTACGAGTACTTGGTTCAAAGAAAAGATTGGCCACTTTGTATGGGCGAGATAACGATGATGTTTCACCATTTTCAAATGCTTGCGCAAGATCTAGGATTTGGTTAATCTCTTCTGTTGTTAAATGTTCCATCGATAATAAGTTCTTCATCATGTGACCTCCATTAGGTTGTGAATCGTGAACGTCTATGTATGACGTTCTCTGTATATAACGTAAAAGCCCCGTTGATGTCATCAACGAGGCATAAGGAGGCGTGACAAACTACAGCAAGACATACATCCTACTTCAGCCTGTCCACAACTTCCCTTTTTTTGCCTCTCTGGACAATTCATTAAAAGGTACTACTATGAATCTTTATTTTGATTGTATTGTACGGGTATATCTGCTTCTTTCTTACCTGGTAGAATCGCATTCAATAGCACACCGATAATCGCGGCTAGTGCCATCCCTTCAACACTTAATGATTCAGAGATAACAAACTTGGCACCGCCAATACCAATGACTAATATGACTGAAGCAATAACTAGGTTACGGCTATTACCAAAATCAATATGATTATCTACTAGCATACGTAGGCCACTTGCTGCGATAATTCCGAAGAGTAAGATGGACACTCCCCCAAGTACTGCGGTTGGAATCGTTGCAATCACTGCCATTGCTTTCCCGAAGAATGATAGTAAGATGGCAACCACTGCTGCACCTGCAATAACGTAAATACTGTACACTCGAGTAATAGCTAGTACACCAATATTTTCACCGTAAGTTGTTTTCGGAGGCCCCCCGATTATAGCACTCACAAATGTTCCAAGTCCGTCTCCTAATAGGGAACGGTGCAACCCTGGCTCTTTAATATAATCTCGATCTACTACTTTTCCTAATACTAGCTGGTGACCAATATGTTCCGAAATTGTTACAATCACGATTGGTACCATGATAAGTAGAATTTTTGTTGTTATTTCAAACTCATAATGCACACCTGGTATTAAGAAATCAGGCATTGCGAAGAATTTTGCTTGGGCAATTGGTGTATAATCTACGATGTCTACGATCATGGAGTAAATATACCCTACGATTAAGCCCATCAAAATTGGCATAGTGCTTAAAATTCCTTTAAAGAAAATCGTAAAGATAATCGCTGTAAAGACCGTAACTAAAGCAGCTGAGAAGTGTAAAAAGCTATACTCTCCATTGACGTTCATGGCCATATTCACAGCTGTACCAGATAGTCCAAGTCCAATTACCATAATAACTGGACCTACCACGATTGGCGGCAAAATTTTCATAATCCACTTATAACCACTTTTCCAAATGATTAAGGATACAATTCCATACGTAATCCCGACAGCCATCGCACCGATCATGGCATTGCCTGGGTGGACACTCGAGCCATCATCATTTAAACCGCCTGCCGCAAGTATGATTGGTGCTATAAAGGCGAAGGATGACCCTAGATAGGCTGGTACTTGAAATTTCGTAATTAATAGGAAGAATAATGTAGCAATCCCGCTTGTTAAAAGAGCAATCGCTGGACTAAGTCCTACTAACTGTGGCACTAAAATTGTTGATCCAAACATCGCAAACATATGCTGGAAACTTAATGTCACAAGCTGAAGTGGAGTTGGTTTATCCTTAATATCTAAAACTGCATTTGACATATTGTTTCCTCACTTTATTATTCGTCTTCTTTATAAATAATGACGCAATCTTCTCCATCTACTTCTTGTAAGTTGACAATGATGCGCTCAGAGCCAGAAGTCGGAACATTCTTCCCTACATAGTCTGCTCTAATTGGCAACTCTCGATGCCCTCTATCCACTAGCACGGCTAGTTGAATTTGAGCAGGTCTCCCCAAATCCATTACAGCATCCAGTGCTGCACGTACTGTTCGTCCTGTATAAAGTACATCGTCTACTAAAATGATCTTTTGATTTTTCACTACATACTCAATATCAACTTGTTCTACATGTGCTTGTTCGTTTTCATGTTTGGTTGTTAAATCATCTCTGTATAGCGTAATATCAATTTCCCCTGTACGAATAGGTTTACCTTCAATTTTTTCAATTCGTTGTGCCAAACGTTTGGCTAGAAAGGCACCTCTTGTTTTAATGCCAACTAAAATACATTCATCGATTCCTTTGTTGCGTTCAATAATTTCATGGGCAATACGTGTGAGTGCCCTTGTCATTGATGGGCCATCTAATAATTCATTTTGTGCCATATCCGTTCCTCCTCTCTCTACTCTAGTGTCAGCCATGTGTCCATAAAAAAACCTCTCGAGGCGAATAGCCTGAGAGGGGTTGTATACGTGTCGAAAAAAGCATGTCGAAAAATTTGCAGCACAAATTTTTGCAACACTATCACATGTCCCTTCTCAGCCTCTCTGGACTGCTATTAAAGGTGAATATTTAGTTATGTTGTTCATTCACTGTGGTTAGTATAGACTTTCTTTTCTTATTCGTCAATGCCTATTTCGTAAATCATTTAATAATTGCTCATAATCAACTGGAAGTGGTGTTTCAAACTCCAAATATTCACCAGAAGAAGGATGATCAAATCCTAAAGTTGCAGCATGCAAAACTTGTCCACCAAAGTCTATTGTCTTTTTCGGACCATATTTTGGATCTCCCACTAGTGGGAAGCCGATATAATTCATATGCACACGAATTTGGTGTGTACGTCCCGTTTCTAAACGACATTCTACTAGTGTATAATCACCAAAACGCTCCACAACTTGGAAGTGTGTCACCGCATGTTTACCGTTATCAACGACTGCCTGTTTTTGACGATCCTTTTGATCGCGACCAATCGGTGCATCAATTGTCCCCTTATCATGTGCGATATGACCGTGTACAAGGGCAATATATTTACGTGTCACCGTTTTATTCACTAACTGATTCACTAACGATTCATGGGCTGTATCATTTTTAGCCACCATTAATAGACCTGACGTATCTTTATCAATACGATGGACAATACCAGGTCGCATCACACCATTAATACCGGATAAATCCTTACATTGATACATTAAACCATTTACCAGTGTACCGGACATATGGCCTGGTGCTGGATGAACGACCATCCCCTTTGGTTTATTGACAACAAGGACATCTGCATCCTCATAAACAATATCCAAATCTAATTTTTCGGCTATTACATCTAGAATTTCTACTTCTGGTACATCAATCAAGATGACATCACCAGCTTTTACTTTATATTTTGCTTTTACAGCATCGCCATTCACTTTGATAATCCCATCATTAACCCAGTTCCCAATTTGTGTACGTGACCACTCTGATTGTAAGCTTGAAAGTGCTTTATCAATGCGCTCTCCTTGCTGCTGTTCTTCGATTGTATATGTTACTTGCGTCATTGTTTCACCTGTTTCTTTTCTTTTTTATCTTCCATAATCAAACCAATCATTAGTACAACGACAGCTATAGTTAATGCAGCATCTGCCACATTAAAAATAGGGAAGTCATAATTAATAATTGGAATTAAAACATCAACAAAATCGACCACTTCTCCTCTAAAAAGACGATCGATAAAGTTTCCTAATGCGCCACCAAGTAATAGCATTAAACCCACTTGAAAAACGGGCTTTCCTTTTGCCTCTTTATGATAAAAGTAGAGAATGGCACAAATGACAGCAACTGTCACGATACTAAATAACCACATTTGCCCTTCTAGCATCCCCCATGCTGCACCTCTATTACGATGAGATAAAATGCCAAACCATGGGTCCCACACAGCAATGCGTTCAGCATACTCCATATTTTTCACAATTAGCCATTTTGTCCATTGATCTAATAAAACGACAAAAGCAGCCAATCCATAATATTTATACACAGTCATTCCTCCGTTCACTCAACATCTTACCTATTCTACCATAACAGCACCCATCACAATAACTAATATCACATCAAAAGATGGCGGATGCCCAATCTCCTTCAAGAATATAAAAAAGCTATTTCTATTTACTTTTTAAGCAATAGAAATAGCTCTGACTTGTTGAGTTAAACGGTTTCAGATTCTTTCGAATGCACTCGCTTCATGAAATCATTGACATCAGCCGGAACTTTACGATCTAGTAGTGACACGATAATAACAGATAAGAAGCCAACCGGTACTGTCACAATACCTGGTATTTTAAACTGCAAGAAACTTGGTAATGTTCCTGGTAAAAAGATCATCCACATTGACACGCCAAGACCAATGAGCAATCCTGCAATGGCACCCTTCTCTGTCATGCCCCTCCACCAAATACCGAGAATAAAGATTGGCGTGAATGTACTTGCTGCAACCGTAAAGGCGAGCGCCACTAAATGACCGATGGATGCATCCTTGACAAGTAAACCAAGTGCTCCATATAAAATCCCTAATAATACAATGGCCACTTTACCAGCTACAACACGTTGTTTTTGTGTTATATCCTTTTTCATAATATTGGCATATAAATCATGGGCTAATGCGCCAGAGCTTGTAATAAATAGCCCTGAAAGATTAGAGAAAATAGCTGCAAATGCACCTGCAATTACTAAACCAAGTAACCATTTACCACCTAGCGCAAGGGCTGTCGTCGGAATGACCATGTTATTCCCACCTAATACTAAATCACGCATTACCTCCTCACTAGCTGTTCCCGAAATGAAAATAGATCGGCCTACAACACCTAAATAAACAGCTAATAAGAAAAACGTACTAGCAATGCCAATAGCCATGAGCGCAGATTTACGCGCTGCTTTAGCACTTGGGTTTGTATAAAAGCGTAATAATATATGGGGAAGCCCAATTGTCCCTAAGGCTAAACCAATGGTCATACTAATAGTTTGCCAAAATGTTGGGAAATAAAAGCCTGTGCCTGTCCAAGCGGCACCATCAAAATTCACATCATTACCATCTAAGGCATACGGAGAAGTTCCTGTAATAGGGCCACTGAATGAATGGATGGCAGCTAAAATTTTATCGTAATGCAAACCACCATAAACTGCAGCAATTAACATCACAATAAATGCGCCAAGGCGAATCCACAGCTCCAAAGCTTGGTTGATTGTCGTACCTTTCATTCCACCTATCCCTACATAAAAAACCATGACAACACATGTAAAGATAATGCCAAATTCATAGGAAGTACCAAAAAACATACTTAATATTTGAGCAGCACCTAGTAATTGAGGAGCCGCATAAAAGCCTGAGATGGCTAAAACGACTGCAACCGCTACGAGTCGAGCCCTGCTACTATGAAAACGATAACCTAAAAAATCAGCAACCGTAAATGCACCAAATCTTCTTAAAGGGCCCGCTACGAAAATAGCTAATAATGTTAATCCAATAGAGAAACAAAAAGCATAATAAGCACCATCATAACCTAGTTGAAATGTTAAACCAGCTATTCCAAGAAATGTTGCTGCACTTAAATAATCTCCGCCAATGGCAGAACCATTTGTAAACCATCCAAAGCTTCGGCCACCTACAAAGAAATCCGAAGCTGTTGCATTTCTCTTGGTTAAATACGTAATGTAGACAATCGTTCCCATTAACGCAACGGTCATTAACATCTTTGGTTCTAAAAGAGCTTCCATCATTCAACACTTCCCCCTTTGTTTCACCTACTTATTTGCTATATCGTATTTTTTTAAACGCTTCTCATACATGGCCGTATGCACATACGCAATAATAAAAGCCATAGCCATCATGACAATCGTTGTCACAAACCATGTGACTGTCATACCGCCCCATATTTTCTTGAATGCAAATGCTGGAGCAAACCAATTCATAACAGGAATACTAAAAATCAAAATAAAGTAAAATACCGTTAAGCCTAAACCTGTTGTAAATTCATCCTTCATAATTTTATTTGTTGTTGCATCTAGAGGCGGTAGATCTTTCACATCAATTGTTCCTGCCTCCACGTAGTCATAATCATGACTGCCTACTTCCGCCATAAGCTAACTCCCCCTTTGTCATATCAGTGAATAATTATCTGAAATTTCAAATTATTATACACTACAATTATTTTATTCTATTTCAACCACAATATAGATATAAAATTTTGCTGTATTAGTACAAATAATTGCTATTTTAAGTTAAAATATTTTTATCTTTTCATTCGTAGGAGGCTGGTAGCATTTTAAAGGTGGTATGGTATATGGAAAGCTCATTTGATAAACAGCAAATGAGTGAATGGTTAAAAGAGGTTTTACCAAATGCTTTGGAGGAGTGTAAAGTGCCTAAGCGAGAAGATGAGGTCATTATTGTCTATGAGGTCAATCGGTTATTTGATTGGGTGAAGATTAATCGATTAAAAAGAAATTATCCTAATAGTATAATTGTCCCAATTGTTACAGAACACCTCACCTACTCGACTGGTATAGCAATTGAATTAGTTTTACCTGCACTTCTCATAAAACCATTACAGAAATCAAAATTTTTACGAATCGTAAAAAAACTGTACACATCCTATCAGGACAAGAAAGCAAGTACACTCACAATGCTTGAGCTATCACAACAAGTGTCCCAGCATCATACCTCTCCGTTCAGAGAAGCATTTTTGAAACGTCTTATACGTGGCGAAATTGATAATGAACAAGAAATCATTCAATCTGCATCATTTTTATCAACAAATTGTATTCCTAATATTGTGTTCTTAATTCAGGGCTATATCGATAGTGATGCTATTCCTCATGACGCAAGCAGTAACATTACAAATGTTTTTCGTCAGCATTTTGCCAATAAAGCACCCTTATCTTTTTTACATTTCGAACGCTACTTATTACTTCTCATGAGAATTCCGACTGAGTATAACTCTTTTAAACATTGGACAGTAGGCGAATCATGTCTATTGGAGGTCATCGAGACACTTAAAAAGGACTATTGTATCCATCTTTTCATGGGGGTTGGAGGAGTGTTTCAGGACGCAATGCACGTAAAGGAGTCCTATAGTCAAGCACGAAAAGCACGTAGAAAACCACCTATAGATAATATTCATATCAGATATTATGAAGATTTAACAAAGCATGTGCAGCTTCAAAAGGCCATTCATTATATTGAAGAACATTATGATGAGCAATTGACCGTTCGTGATGTTGCAAAATATATAAGCTTTAGTCCCACACATTTTAGCAGGCTATTTAAAAAAGAGACTGGTCGTAATTTCGTTGACTATGTTGCCTTTACACGCCTCATCAAGAGCTTACCCTTTCTACGGAAGTACGACTATACCGTAGAAAAGATCTCCTCCACCTGTGGCTTTAATACACCTAATTACTATAGTTTAACCTTTAAAAAATATGTAGGAATCTCTCCAACGGACTATCGCAATACGACAGAAATTTTATTTAAATAATCTAACAAGAATCTGCAAAACCTCCATGAAAAAAAGCAAGCCCCCATCAAGGAGACTTGCGTATGATCTACAATAGAAATGCAGATTCTTATTATTCATTTCTGTTAAACGTAATATTTTTCTACAACTTCTGCACAGCGCGCACAAACTGTAGGATGTGCCTCATTTGCACCAATTGTTTCAGAAATTGACCAGCAACGCTCACATTTCTCCCCTGTTGCCTTCTCAACTACAATGGATACATGTTCAAGTGCTAAAGCTTCAGCAGGCGCCTCATCAATAGTAGCTACTTCAAAAGCAGAAACGATTGAAAGCTGTGCAAAGTCAATGTTCACATCATTCAATAAGGCTACAACATCCTCTTTGGCATATACTGTTACTTTTGCTTCTAGTGATTTACCTATTGTTTTAGCATTACGAGCTTCCTCTAATGCTTTTAAGATATCGTCACGTACATCAATAATATTTTCCCATTTTGTACGTAGGCTTTCAAAATTCTCTTGAACATCTACCTCTGGGAAGTCCGTTAATTGAACAGAAACTTCCTCTACAATACCTTGGGCATGTAGATAAGACCACATTTCATCTGTTGTATGAGGGATGATTGGTGTCATGATTTTAACCAATGTCATTAATGTATCGTAAATAACTGTTTGCATCGCTCGACGATCTTTATTGTCGTGACCTTCGATATAGACAACATCTTTTGCAATATCTAAATAGAATGAAGATAACTCGACTGCGACAAAATTATTGACGATGTGATAAACAGCAGCGAAATCATAACGATCATATGCTGCACGAACAGTTTGTAAGACATCCTGTAAACGCATATAGACATATTGATCCATCTCACGAAGCTCTGCATAGGCAACACGATCTTTCTTTGGATCGAAATCAGCGATATTGCCATGTAAGAAACGAAATGTATTACGAATTTTACGGTACACCTCTGATACTTGCTTTAACATATCCATCGAAATTCGTACATCCGCTGTATAGTCAACAGAAGCAACCCATAGACGAAGAATATCTGCTCCATACTGATCCATTACTTTTTGTGGAATGATCACATTTCCTAATGATTTACTCATTTTACGTCCTTCACCATCAAGAACAAAACCATGTGTTAATAGTCCTTTATATGGTGCATAGCCATTAATAGCAACAGATGTAATAAGAGATGAGTTAAACCAACCACGATGCTGGTCAGAGCCTTCTAAGTATAAATCAGCTGGATATTTCATGCCGCGCTCTACAAGTACACCTTGGTGGGATGAACCTGAATCGAACCAGACGTCCATAATATCATTTTCTTTTGTGAATTCGCCGTTCGGGCTACCTGGATGTGTAAAGCCCTCTGGTAATAATTCTTTTGCTGTTTTTTGGAACCAAATATTGGATCCATGCTCACGGAATAATGCTGAGATATGGCTAATTGTTTCAGGTGTAATAATTGGCTCTCCGTTTTCTGCGTAGAAAATTGGAATCGGCACACCCCAAGCACGTTGACGTGAAATAACCCAATCTCCACGATCACGAATCATATTATAAAGACGAGTTTCTCCCCAAGCTGGTGTAAATGCTGTAGCTTTTACAGCTTCTAACAACTCACCACGGAATGCTTCAACAGAGGCAAACCATTGTGGTGTCGCACGATAAATAACAGGTTTTTTCGTACGCCAGTCATGTGGATAAGAGTGCGTAAAGAAGTCAAGTTTTTCTAATGCATCTACTTCTTTTAGTTTTTCTGTTACAAGTTTGTTGGCATCATTATAAAACACGCCTTCAAAACCAGGTGCTTCATCTGTATAACAGCCGCTATTATCAAGAGGGCTAAGAATGCCTAAACCATATTGTTTACCAATATGATAATCGTCTTCCCCGTGTCCAGGAGCTGTATGAACACAACCTGTACCCGCTTCAGCAGTTACGTGTTCTCCTACCATAATAAGAGATTCACGATCATAAAATGGATGCTGCGCTACAAGACGATCAAGTGCTTCCCCTTTTACTTCTTGAACAACCTCATAGTCTTCCCATCCAAGGGCATTCGCTACTGATGTTAATAATTCTTTGGCAATGATGAATTTTTTATTAGCTACAGCAACTACAACATACATAAATTCAGGATTTAAAGAAATGCCTAAGTTTGCTGGTAATGTCCAAGGTGTTGTTGTCCAAATAATAAATTTAGCATCTGCTGGTACAATGCCTTTCGCATCTTTAATAGCAAAGCTAACATAGATTGATGGTGATTTGATGTCCTTATATTCAATTTCAGCTTCTGCTAAAGCAGACTCAGAAGATGGTGACCAATAAACTGGTTTTAAGCCTTTATAAATGTAACCCTTTTCAGCCATTTTACCGAACACTTCAATTTGACGTGCTTCAAATTCAGGCTTTAATGTAATATAAGGGTTTTCCCAATCACCACGAATGCCTAGACGACGGAATTGGGCACGTTGATTATCAATTTGCTCATATGCATACTCTTCACAAAGTTGGCGGAATGCTGCTACTGACATTTCTTTACGCTTTACACCTTTGTTTGTCAGTGCTTGTTCAATTGGTAGACCGTGCGTATCCCAGCCTGGAATATAATTCACATGGTAGCCAGTCATTGAACGATGACGTGTAATCATATCCTTCAATACTTTATTTAAGGCATGGCCGATGTGGATATCACCATTTGCATAGGGAGGACCATCATGTAGAACATATTCTGGACGATCGGCAGTACGTTCCATCTGTAATTTGTTAATATCCATGTCATTCCATTTTTCTTGCGTTTTTGGCTCATTCGCTGGTAGATTCCCACGCATTGGGAAATCTGTTTTTGGCATTAATAACGTATCTTTGTATTCAACCATTAAAATTCCTCCTTTATTTTACCCAAGCATATAGACAATTACTTCTAGGACAGTTATTGGCAAACGCAACTCAAACAATTCGTGAACAAATAAAAAAAGCCCTCAATCCCACTAAGGGACGAGAAGCTTCTACTCGCGGTACCACCCTACTTGTAGCACAAAAATATTGCACTACCTCTTTCAAGCACGTTAACGTCGTGCATCACGAAATAACCTACTTTTTTCAGCTATTTAGCTCAGAAGTGATGTTCAATGTTAGTTGCATGTTTGGGCTCTCACTGTCCCCAAATCGCTTAACTACGCCTAACAAATACTGTCTTCGTCTCTGCCTGTATGCATATCTTTTCAAAATAATTACTATTACAAAGTATATGAAATTCAAACAATGGCGTCAAGTTTCATTTGTCGAGTGCAACCATTAAAAAGAAAAGTTACATCTCTTCAGATTCTTGTGCTTCCTCAACAGATGCTTGAATTTCTGTTAAATCAATATCATATTGAAGCAAATGATCCCAGTCATCAGCATTAAGCAAATCAAGCTGTGCCTCAACAAGCATCTTGAAACGATTACGGAATACTTTAGATTGTTTTTTAAGCTCATCAATTTCAATCGTCACCTTACGAGCTTTTGTTAAAGCATCATTGACAATTCGATCAGCATTTTTCTCAGCCTCTTTTACAATGAGTTTAGCCTCTTTTTGTGAATTTCTTCGCACTTCATCAGCCGCTTCTTGTGCAACAACAATGGACTTCTGCAAAGTTTCTTCTAAGGAGCTAAAATGCCTCGCCTGTTCTAAGGCCATCTCTAATTGCTTATCAACCTCTTTTTTTTCACGTAACAAAATTTCGTAGTCTTTAATGATTTGGTCTAAAAATTCATTTACTTCATCTTCAGCATAACCTCTGAAAGCTTTTGTAAACTCCTTATTATGTATATCAATAGGTGATAATGGCATACAATCCTTCTCTCCTTTACATGTACATTCGTAATTTCTATTATACAATTGTTCCGACAACTTAGCAGTAAAAATTAATGAAATTTACTTCACTTTCAGCTTTTTTGGGCCAATCGACCGATTTGCAGACGGATTTTATCCTTTTTTGTACGGCCTTCTGTCATAATAATTTTCACACGACCGCTCCCTCGTATCGATAAAATATCCCCTTCTTGTAATTCAAAGGCAACTGTATCTCGCTCTGTCCAATTGACACGTACTTTATTCCCAGTAATCAAAGCTTGTGCCTTTTGACGTGACACATTTAAAATGGTAGCGATAATCACATCTAAACGCATGGATGAAACAGTATGAGATTCCTCAAACCACTCATCCTCATTGAAGAGAAGTGGCTCGTCTTGCTTTAAAGATTCAACATGTACCTTGACTTTACCAATACCCGTTAAATGCAAACGAACATAATCTGCTACCTCTTGTGCTACTACAAATTGCACCTGCTGCTCATTGACACGTATATCACCAAATTTACCACGATTCAAGCCTAATGATAACAAGGCCCCTAACACATCTGGATGCCGGAGCTGGACAAATTTCATAGGATAGTGAATCGTAAATGCTGTCAGCTGAAAGTCTTCCTCCATAACTTCATAGTAAGCAGGATAAATAAGCATACGCTGTCTCTCTGCCCCGTCAAATAACCCTGCACATGCCGTTTTCAATGTGTCGTCCTGTCCGATAATAGATGTCACGATAAAACGCTGTCTGGGATCAAGAAAATCTGTTAGCTTAGGTGCATAGCGATCCTCTACCTCACGCTGCCAACTTATTACTTGTTCAATAAACGGTTGTTCATCTTTTCGAAAATGCTGAATTAAGTGTTCCATCTCGTTGTCTCCTCTTTCACTAGTTCTATATGCTTGGTGGGCTGGATGAACATAGTATTTCCAAGTTATGACGTCTTTGCATCATTGAGTATAATTTTTTTACATTTACTTGAAAAGTTCTTTTTTCCACTGGGGCAGTCTCATTATACAAGGATATTTGAACACCCGTTAAACAAACCTTTATCACCCTCTATTTTTTTGAACCACCGTTGCTCTTTCCGTACAAAAACATTGCTAAATAAAAAATCCCCACCTAAGAGTGAGGATTTACTGCTAAACGAACATAAGAAATATTTTCTGGATGACTATAACAAGCCCTCGTTCAATAAAATTCAACATGAAGATAGCCACAATTGGTGAAATATCAATCATTCCAAGTGGTGGAATGAACTTTCTGAAAATCCCTAAATACGGCTCACACACTTTTTCAAGCATACGTCCAATGGCTGAATTTTGAGCGGCAGGCACCCAAGACATTAAAATATAGCCAATTAGCATAAATGAATAGATTCTAAATGCTAATGATACATAACCAAGTATTATAAAAAAAGTCATATAAACTACAATCCTCGCTATTAATTATCGTCTAAAATAAAGTTTGTAATTTCACCAGTCACTTCTACATTATCTGGCGTACAAAGGAAGATATCTTTACCGATACGTTGGATATCCCCGGCAAGTGCATAGACTGTACCACTTAAAAAATCAATAATGCGTTTACCTTGCTCTCGTTCAATACGTTGTAAATTGACAATTGCAGCACGCTTATTTTTTAAATGCTCCGCGATATCTTGTGCTTCTGCATAAACTCTAGGCTCAATTAAAACAACTTTTGCTCCCTTAGAGCTCATAGCTGCCTGCAAGCTTACAATGTTGTTAGGCGTTGCTGAACTTTGCGGCATAATTTCTTGAATAGGCGCCCTACGCTCTTTAATCGTTTTTTTTGGCTTTACGGAATGAATCGGTTGCTGTTGTTGTATGGGCTGTTGCTGCTGAATAGGAGCTTGCGTGATTTCTTCTTCTAGTTCTTCTTCAAGGTAAAAGAAGTTTTTAATTTTATTTTTCATGCTCATCCTGTTCCCCTCTTTCATTTCCAACAAGAGCCGTTCCGACTCGAACAAAAGTAGCCCCTTCCTCTACCGCAATTTCAAAGTCATTAGACATGCCCATTGATAACTCGGTACAAGGTGCATGTGCGAATCCTTGCTCGGCTATTTGCTGTTGACATTGTTTTAATTGCTTGAAAACAGAGCGAATGATTGCTTCGTCTTCTGTATTTGGTGCCATGGTCATTAAACCTACAACTTGAATCTTTGTAAAACTCTTTAACGCTTCTACAAAAGGCAAAACTTCTTCGATACTTAAGCCATGTTTTGATTCTTCACCCGAAACATTTACTTGTACAAAACATTTAACTGGCCGATCTGCTCTTTTTTCAATTTCTTCTGCTAGACTCAAACGATCTAAGGAGTGTAAATAATCAATGCTGTTAATGACTTGTTTTACTTTACGTGTTTGAAGTGACCCGATATAATGCCAATGTACTTCAGCGTGAATCTCTGCAATTTTACGTTGCAGGCCTTCAGGTCTATTTTCTCCTAAATGAGAGAGTCCTGCATCAATTGCTTCTTGTGTTCTTTCAACAGAAACTTCTTTCGTTACGGCAATTATTTGGACTTTATCACCCTGACGATTGCCTTTTTTTTCTGCTGCTGTTATTAAATCATGTAGTTTGTTTAAATTTGTTAAGATTTTTGTCACTGTTTTTCCCAACTTTACAACAATAGTTTCTTTTATTGTAACAAGCAATGCTTGATTTATCAATGAATAGCCTGACCTATGTCAGTTTACATTCACCACAATTTTATTAACATAGTCTTAGGAAAGTGCTTTAACTAAAATAACATCCTTGCCAACGACAAGCACATCCTTCATATACACTTTTCTTACAGACTCTTCCCCTTTAAAAAAACCAAGATATTTACGAGGCTCTGCAATCAAAAATGCTGTCACATAGCCCGTTTCTTTTGAGACTTCAGCATCTATTACAAAACCTATAAATCGCCCATTTCCTGCTTCAATCACTTCTTTTTGCTGTAATAATGAAAAACGCAATGACATACCTCCTCTATTCTTTATTTTTGTACATTCATTTCTATCATCAAACTTAGCTGTTACTTTATATTTATGTATCACTTGTTCATTGAATGAAGATAAAATGCGCACCGAATAATCCGATGCGCATTTTTTTATTTGTAATCTTTTTGCATTGTTTCAATAGCATTTTTTTCAAGACGTGAAATTTGTGCTTGGGAAATCCCCAATTCCTTCGCGATTTCCGTTTGCGTTTCGCCATAATAGAAACGTTTTGCAACGATCATTTGCTGACGTTCATCTAGCTTTTGCAAGCTTTCCTTTACCGACACGTAGGCAACCCATTGATCCTCTGATACATCATCATCACGTAATTGGTCCATCATATAAACAGCGTCTCCACCGTCTGAATAAATGGGCTCCTGTAATGAAACTGGATCTTGAATGGCATCTAAAGCGAATAAAACATCTTCTTTTTTCATGTCAATCATCTCAGCAATTTCTTCAATCGTTGGTTCACGCAAATTATCGGTTATCCATTGCTCTTTTGCCTGCATTGCCTTATAAGCTATATCTCTTAGAGAGCGCGATACACGCAATGCATGATGATCACGCAGATGGCGACGAATTTCACCAATAATCATTGGTACAGCATATGTCGAAAATCGTACATTATGCTTTAAATCAAAATGATCAATGGCTTTCATGAGCCCAATACAGCCCACTTGAAATAAATCATCTGCCTGTTCACCCCGATAGGCAAATCTACCGACAATACTAAGCACTAACCTTAAATTGCACATGACAAGCTCTTCTCTAATCTCAGTTTCTCCAGCTTGTAAACGGATGAAGAGTTCCTTCATTTCCTCGTGCTTTAAAATTGGCAAAGTCGATGTATCTAAGCCGCAAAGATCTACTTTTGTTCGCATATTCGATTCCTCCGGATGTTATTCTCTGACTAAACCGTGACATCAGTTTGTCCGAGAGAAACAAGAATATGCACAAAAGCTGCGACCAATTTTAGGCAGGTTAAATTTCCCTTTCTACGAAATTGGTTGATTTAAATTTTCACGTAAATCTTGAATAATTTTCTTTTCTAATCGGGAAATATATGATTGCGATATGCCTAAATGATCTGCCACTTCTTTTTGAGTCATTTCAACTTTTCCATTGAGACCAAAACGACATTCCATAATATACCGCTCTCGCGCACCTAATAAATTAATCGCATGGAACATATGCTGACGTTCAATTTTCTTCTCAACATTATCAAGAATAATATGCTCTTCTGTTCCTAAAATATCTGACAGTAATAATTCATTTCCATCTGCATCAGAATTTA
Source organism: Lysinibacillus sp. FSL K6-1151 (assembly GCF_038630755.1). NCBI lineage: Bacteria > Bacillati > Bacillota > Bacilli > Caryophanales > Bacillaceae > Lysinibacillus > Lysinibacillus sp. FSL K6-1151. The sequence continues at coordinate 980,581 of NZ_CP152040.1, read as the reverse complement.
GTGGTTCATCTAGTGAAACTTCACCCTTCATACGACTTGTTTTTCGTAAATGCATTAAAATTTCGTTTTCAATGCAACGTGATGCATATGTTGCAAGCTTAATATTTTTATCAGTATTGAACGTTTCAATCGCCTTAATTAAACCAATCGAGCCTATGCTGATTAAATCTTCTATTGGCGTGCCTGTGTTATCAAAACGTCTTGCAATATATACAACAAGACGTAAATTACGTTCAATTAGTGTGTCTCTAGCACGTAAATCACCGTTCATAAAGGATGCAATGACTGTAACTTCTTCTTCTCGACTTAATGGCACTGGCAATGAATCATTTCCCCCTATATAGTACGTTTCACGACTCCGAAACTTACTCCATAATTTTTTCAAGCTAGCAAGTAGCCTAAGAAGCAATAGTTCTCCCCCTCTATGAGTTATTTGAAAGCGCTGAAAAATGTAAAATTGCTGCTGTGCTATGTGGAAAATTTTTAGCTTTCTTGGTTAAAACGATATATTCATTCGTTTTCACTTGTGAGGGCTCCCCCTTTATATGCCACTCATCAAAACGAAAACCAAGCACTACGGTTTGCTGCTGTACCGTATTAACATGAATAAATCGTATATAACGCTGATAATCTTCTGAAAACATGGATACATTGTACGGATCTGTTTCTTGCCATTCTATTAATGATTGACGGAACGCTGAAGGTAAATGTGGCCGTAAAGCTGTATAGGAAACAAAATGAACCGGCTTTCCTGATAATGGCTCAATAGCTTGATTACCTGTATCCACAAAAGCAGAAAGTGGTATGGTTGCCCCAAAAATTTTTAAAGTTGTATCAAAAACAAATTGACCACTTAAGCGTTCTAGCTTTACAAAACCCCATTGCTTGTAGAATGCAATAAGATTTAAAACTGCAAGTAAAAAGCAAATCATAATAAAATGGGTAACAGAAAGATTTTTCAAAAAAGGTTGTAGAGCTGTTAATAAACCGCCAATAACGATTGTTGCTGTTAATACAATAGGACCTTGCTTCTGAAAACTTCGAATCTTGAAGTGAAATGCTATACCAATTAGCAATATAAAACTAAGAATCGTCGTCCACAGCATTTGACCGCCAATGACAGCTACAAAACTACTACAAATTGAACTCATTAATAATCTTGAATTCTTCACCAAGACCCCTGTTACTCTTGCCGTAAACGTGAGTATTGCTAGATTAAAAAGCGTATTAATGAGCACCAGCCATTCTCCATACATAACAGCCGCCTCCTACTTACAAAGTTAGCACGTTATTCCCACAAATATTGTCAAACAATCGCATCATTTCCTGAAAATGTTTTGACAAAATACATGGTTTCCTTACACATTTGAACAACATGTTATGCAATATAAAAAGCTCGTACCCTACCTAAGTAGAATACGAGCTTTCTAGAAGATTTATGCTTGTTTTATCCGCGATTTTTGCGGTTACGTAAAAATGCAGGTACTTCAAGCATGTCATCCTGTGCATAATGTTGCTGATTTTGACGTGGCTGCTCTTGTTGAACATGCGTTTCTTGTCGTTGTTCACGAATCGGCGCCTGTTGTTGTGGAGCAGATTGTCTGTTTATGTTGAGTGACGGTTTTGCTGTATTACGTTGTTGCTGTAGTGCTTCTTCAGTGAAGCCAGTCGCAATAACTGTAACAATGATTTCATCTTTAAGATTTTCATTAATAACAGAACCGAAAATCATATTTACTTCTTCATCTGACGCAGAAGCTACGATATCTGCCGCTTCTTGTACTTCAAATAAACTTAGATTTGAACCACCTGTAATGTTCATAAGGACACCTTTAGCACCATCAATTGACGATTCAAGCAATGGACTTGAAATTGCTTTCTTCGCAGCTTCAGAAGCTCTATTTTCGCCTGTTGCGATACCAATGCCCATTAATGCTGAACCTTTGTTAGACATAATTGTTTTCACGTCAGCAAAGTCTAAGTTAATAAGACCAGGTGTTGCAATTAAGTCCGAAATACCTTGTACACCCTGACGTAAAACATTATCAGCTTCTCTGAAGGCTTCTAACATTGGTGTTGATTTATCAACAATTTGTAAAAGCTTATCGTTCGGAATCACAATCAGTGTATCTACTGATTCCTTCATGCCACCAATTCCACCGATTGCTTGTGTTTGGCGCTTACGTCCTTCAAACGTAAATGGGCGTGTGACAACCCCTACTGTAAGGGCTCCCAATTCACGTGCAATTTGTGCAATAACTGGGGCTGCACCAGTACCTGTTCCGCCACCCATACCGGCTGTCACAAATACCATATCTGCCCCACGAAGAACTTCTTCTAGCTGTTCTCTGCTCTCTTCAGCAGCTTTTTTTCCTACTTCAGGATTTGCACCTGCACCTAGTCCACGCGTTAATTTAGCACCAATTTGTAGCTTTATTTCCGCTTTGGATAAGTTTAATGCCTGTGCATCTGTGTTCACTGCGATAAAGTCAACGCCTTGTACACCATGTTCTATCATTCGATTGACCGCGTTGTTACCGCCGCCACCAACACCTATGACCTTTATTACTGCAAGTTCATCAACACTTGTATCAAATTCTAACATCTCTTTTTCCTCCCACGGTAACTCGACTCTGTATCATTCATTACGCATTCTAGTTAATCAAAAAACTTATCAAATAATTTTTTTGCTTTCCCGATTACGCTTTCTTTTGGTTCTGAAGGTGTAGAATACTCTTGCTTTTTATTTATAGCTGGTTGAGCCCCTACAGCTGCATATTCAACAGGTTGCGTATTCGTACTCTTACCGTAAAAATCATCTTCTAAATAGGCGTAACGAATAAGTCCAACTGCCGTCGCAAATGAAGGCTCTCTAACGCCAATATAATCGGGTGTATAGATTCTTACACGCGTTTGTAGAATTTGACGTGCCAATTGGGCTATTCCTTCAAGCTTTGCAACGCCACCGGTTAAAACAACGCCACCTGGTAAATCTCGAACACCTAAACGCGCCAACTCATCAATCACTAACTCCAATAATTCTTCTAATCTAGCGCCAATAATTTCTGAAATATAACGCTGACTGTACTGATCAGTTGAATCTGTACCTACAACAGGCACTTCAAAGACTTCATCATCAGATGCATCGTCATAAAAGGCATGTCCAAATTGGTGTTTGATCTGCTCTGCTTGTTCTGTTGGTGTTTTTAAAACGATTGAAATATCTTTCGTTATATGATCACCACCAACTGGTATGACACCCGTATGCGTTAACAAACCCTCTTCAAATACCGTGATTGTTGTAGATCCGCCTCCTAAGTCTATAAAGGCAGTCCCTTGGTTTTTTTCATCTTCAGTTAATGCAAAGTAGCCTGATGCTAATGGCTGCAAATATATTTCTCGTATACTTAAACCAGCTCGTTCTACACAGCGAAGAACGTTGTGTAGAAGCGTTTTGGAAGTCGTTATCATTGTTGCATCCATCTCAAGGCGGATGCCAATCATACCACGAGGATCTTTAATTTCATCAAGGTTGTCTACAATAAACTGTCTTGGAATGATGTTAACTAATTCACGTTCAGGAGGTATCGACATGACTTGTGCAGATTCTACCACTCTGTCTAAATCATCATCTGTAATTTCTCTATTTTCACTATTCACAGCGACAACACCTTTAACTAGCTGTAACATCGTCTGGTTAGCTGGAACGCCTAAAACGACTTCATGAATTTGATAACCTGTCATTCGTTCGGCTTGTTCTACTGCTTTTCGAATAGATTGTACTGTTGCATCAATATCAACAATTGCACCTTTTCGAACGCCATTCGATTTTACATTTCCGACGCCAATTACATGTAATTGCCCGTCACTCATTTCACCTATTAATACCTTGATAGAGGAGGACCCAATATCAAGTGAAATGTATAAATCTTGCTGATTCAATTCGCTGCACCTCCTTGAAAAATGCTCTTATTTTCATTCTATTGTAAATTTGGCATAATGTCTAAGCAAATCGAGTATTTTGGTCAATTTTTCTCTCATTCTATGGAAGTTCTTTTTCTCTTGTGACGTTTTTCATCTAAGCGGGTTAGTAATATACGCCTAATTATTGCTATATTTTGGAACAAACGTACTCCAAAAGCGAAAATGGCTGCTAAATACAAATCAATCCCTAAGTTCACGCCTATAAAGGCTAAACCCGCTGCTAGAACTATATTAAAAAAGAATCCTGATACAAATACTTTATCGTCGTAAACTTGCTGTAATTGCGCGCGAATACCACCAAATAATGTATCTAAAGCTGCTAAAACAGCTATTGACAGATAATTTTCATACATAGAGGGGATTTGTATATTTGTTAACAAGCCAAGGGCAAGTCCAAATAGCAAACCTAAAAATGGTAGCCACATATATTAATCTCCTTTTTTTACCTCTGCTAAATAATCATTTGTCAATGGCTGATCAAATGCTGGAATTTGTAACTGCTCAGTTGGCTCTTCAATCACTAAATTAAAATTATCTAAATAAAATGAGTCTACAAATGTTGAGGCTTGTAGTGAATTATACAATTTTTGTGCTGCTTTATAATTGCTTGTCCCAACATGAATCTCGAAAGTAGGGGAAGACAATGGTATACTATTCACTGTTGTCTTACCATTTATATCCCGAATGGCTGTTGTTTGTACAACACGGTTGCCATCGATGGAAACACTCGTAGCATCATTTTTAAAAAGTGTATTTAATAACTGAGTTAATAAATCGGGTGAAATTTCTTTAATTTCATACCCCATTTCAATTAATTCTGGTGCAGGTTCAACATGTAGTATGACGCCTGCACCCATAACTTCTGTTAATCCTGCCTGTAGCTTTAAACGATTTAATGTTTCATTTAAAGCTGCTTGCTGATTTACTTTCTCAGATTGCTCATAGCGATCCACTACTTCATGAAGTGAGCGAATTTCTGCCAGTAATGCGGAATGTCTTTGTTTTTCTTGTGCTAATTCCTCTCTTATTGCCCAAATATCTCGTGTATCTCGCTCAGCTGGTTTTTGTATGGTATTGTATTGTACCGCTATCATCAAACCGATAATAAATAGCACGATCGTTATTCGGGTGTACATATTTCTTTTCAAAATAGCCCCTCCTAGACGTATCGCATGCCCCGCAGAATTCATATTTGAATTGTAAATACTACAATCGTCTATTTATCTGGAGGCTAAGTTAGACTTTAAGTAGGATCAATAAAGCTTGTCCTTAACTCTCTACTTTTACTTTTGGCATTGTCAGCTTTTGATTTTCTTCCAATGACACGATAATATTGTCATTTAATAGCTGATCCACCACACCACCATTTAAATTTAAAGAAGCCATTAAAGTTTCTGAATCACCTACTGCTTCTATCACAAATGGCGCTGGGTGCTGTGTCCCATCAATTGTTATCACTGGTCCATTACAGCGAATATAGGAATTAGCCATAACACGTTGTCCATTGATAGCAATGGCTTGAGCACCTGAAATTTTCAGTTCGTTCAACAATTTAAAAACATGGCTTTCATGAACGATATAATCATTTGGATTCAAAGATTTCGGATCATAGTCTCCATCTTGAAGAGTTACACGTATGCCTTTTCCCTCACTTTTTAGTTCACCAAGTAATAAACGTAAATCCTCTGCTTGTTCAACAAGCTTCTTATAATCCTTTTCATTTGAAGCAAATGATTTTTCATACTTTCGAATCTGTTCTTGTAAATTATTTAGCTCTTCTGTAAGCTCTTTATTGCGTTCTTGTTGAGTGATTAACTCCTCACGATAAGAGTCCTCTTGCTCAAAAAGCTCTGAATTAATAGTGCCTGCTTCCCGATTGTCTTTTGCTTGGTTGTATGAATAGCCTATGATAAATCCTGTTGTTACACAAACAATTAGTAATTCAAATTGTTTTCTAGAAAAAAAACTCCCTTTGCTATTCTTCTTGTTGTTCATCTTCCGTCACTTCCTGGTTAACCATTTCCCCATCTGCACTTGCTTCCAAGTCAATACTTATCTTGTTGTACTCCTCATTAAAAGGACGATAGTATGAACCGACCTCTAAATCGATCACACCTTTTTCTAAGTTGGCAATTTGCGCAACGATCGAGGGGTAGTAATCTAACTTTTCCGCCAGCGTCTGAATCACAGCACGTACTTCATAGCCATCATTCATATAAAGCTTGACCGCATTTGGATTCGCATCATTACTATTCGTGTTAACTTGAGAAATTAAAGCCAAAACTTCCGGCTTTAATTGCGCTAGCTGCTCAACAAGCTTATTAATGGTTTTTTCACCGGTTATCCCGATAAAAACAGGTGCATCAATTGGTGTATCATTACCAGTTTGTTCAAAGCGTTTGCCGTTTTCTAGCAAAGGATAGTAGGTGCCGTCTCCAGCTAAGTACGCAACCTTTTTCCATTCTTTTATTTCAATTGTAACGCCTTGTAGCCAGTTACGTTTAACATGTGCTTCTTTTACCCATTTATCCTTTAATAAAATCTGCTCAACATCTTCCACTTTGAAACCCCACATTGATTTACCTGGAACAAGGGTACTTGTCTCCAAATAATATTCGTCATTCGCTAGCTTAGCACCATGAACTGTGATTTTCTTGATATTGCTATATGGAGATTGAAAATAAAGGAGTACTGCTAACACAATAAAGAAAAGTAATATTAGCACTATAAATTTCCGGTTAGTACGCTTTTTTCGTCGCTTTTTAAGCGTAGGTATGCGATCTTCTATATCGATTACTTTCTCCAAAAAGTACTCCTCCTTTATATTTATTTCGCTAATTGATAAATAATACCTATTATTAACCACATTGTTACTAAAGATGTACCTCCGTAGCTAATAAAGGGCAATGTAACACCCGTTACTGGCACTAAACCTATTACGACAGCTATATTTAGAAATGCTTGCACCATCAACATCGTAACAAGCCCGATAATCGCATAATAGGATGTTCGATTTTTAGCCTGTACAGCAAATTTATAGCCTGCATAAATTGTCAGTACAAAGAGCGCTAAAATGACAAGGCCACCAATTAATCCGACTTCTTCTAAAATAATCGCGTAAATAAAATCATTTTGCGGTTCAGGTAAATAAAGGAATTTTTGGCGACTTTGACCAAAACCATGACCGAATATCCCTGCTGGACCAATTGCCATTAAGGATTGCACTGCTTGGAACCCACTTACTAAGGGATCTGCCCATGGATCAAGAAATGCTTCTATACGCTTTAGACGATACGGTGCTGTCGCAATGAGCCCTACCAATCCAGCAACACCAACTAGCATAATCATGGCGTACAGTTTTAGAGGATAGCCAGCGACAAAAAATAATAAAAACACAGAGACAACAAGAATAAATACTGAGCCGAAATCAGGCTGCAACATAATAAGGGCAACGGGTAGTAGAAGAATCGCCCCATGGCGCCAATTAACAATCGGTTTTCCTGTTTTATGTTGTGCTAATATATGACTCAAGTACACAATGACTGTAATTTTCGTTAGCTCTGCTGGCTGAATTGTTAATGGACCTAAACCAATCCAGCTTTGCGAGCCATTTCTCACAAGCCCAATACCTGGAATTAGTACGAGAACAAGTAAAATTAACGAAAATATATAGGCCATTTTCCAAAAGGACTGCTCTCTCAAAATATTTAATCGAATCGTGATTAAAAATACGACAATGGCTACCACAAAGTATATGCTTTGCTTCATATAAAACGGCATTTTTCCACTATAATGAACGGCACTCCAGTAGGTACCTGCAGAATAGACGAAAACAATGCCGATTATTGATAGCATCAAAGTTGTGACGAGCAATAAGTAACTTTCTTTACCTCTCAGTAATGCCATCCTTCCAAGTCAAGTATATTCTAAAATAGTTACAGGCTCATTACAGCTTCATTACAGCATCAATAAAAACATCTCCGCGTATTTCAAAGCTGTCATATTGATCCCAGCTTGCACATGCTGGAGATAGTAAGATAATATCTCCCTCTGCCGACATCGGTGCTGCATAGTGTACAGCGTCTTCTACATTTTGGGCAATGACTGTCTGTTGGACACCACACGACTTTGCAAATTCTACAAAGCGTAAGCCTGTTTCTCCAAATGCAACAACACCTTTTACATGCTGCATACAAGGGCGAAGTTCTTCAAAAGAATGTCCACGATCTAAGCCACCTGCGAGTAAAATAATAGGTGCTTGGAAAGCATCTAAAGCACTCTTTGTTGCTAAGCAGTTGGTTGCCTTAGAATCATTGTAAATCTTTCGACCATTCCATTCGCGAACGAATTGTGTACGGTGACGAACGCCACCAAAAGTCGCTAACACCTCTTCCATCTTCGCCTTGTCACAGCCAACTAAAATACAAGCTGCAACGGCTGCTAGGATGTTTTCTAAATTATGCTTGCCAGGCAGGGCGATATGAGCACGCTCCATATATGGCTCACCTTGCCAATAAATCGTTGTCTCATCTGCACTAATGCCGCTTGTAGTACGTCCCTTTGAACTGAATGGGACTTTTTGAGCATTCGATTGTGCTGCATATCCAACAACAATCGGTTGATCCGCATTATAAATAAAATAATCACTATCATCTTGATTACGTGTCACACCAAACTTTGCTCCAGCATAATTGTCAAATGTCCCATGATAATCAAGATGTGCATCATAAAGATTTGTTAAAATAGCGATTTTTGGCTTAAACGTTTTTATTCCCATCAATTGGAATGAAGACAACTCAGTTACAATGATGTCATCTTTATTAGCTTCTTTTGCGACACCACAGGCTACTGTCCCAATATTCCCCGCAATTAGAGGATTTTTACTCCCACTATTTAACATATCAAAAATTAAAGTTGTCGTTGTGGTTTTGCCATTTGATCCTGTTATACCAATAAATGGCGCATCGCTAATTAAATAAGCAAGCTCAATCTCTGTCCAGACAGGTATTTCACGACGAAGGGCATCAGCCACAATTCGATTGCTATATGGTATCCCAGGATTTTTGACTACTAATTCAAAGCCTTCATCTAGTAAATCTTCAGGATGACGACCACAAATCACTGTAATCCCCTTTTGTAATAAACCTTGTGCATCTGGACTTTCATCAAATGGTTTGGAATCATTGACGGTTACAAAGGCGCCAAGCTCATGTAAAATTTCAGCAGCGGCTACACCACTCTTTGCTAGACCTAACACAAGTACTTTTTTATGTTGTAAATCTGTATAGTTTTTCATTAGAACGCCTCCGATAAGACTGCAATCAATGCTACTGCTAGAGCAGTTGACCAGAAGACAAGCACGACTTTCCATTCTGACCAACCTGATAATTCAAAGTGATGGTGGATAGGACTCATTTTAAAAATACGCTTTTTGCGAAGCTTAAAGCTACCTACCTGTAAAATAACGGATAATGTTTCGATAACAAACACTAAACCAACTAGCAAAAGCAAGAATTCTTCCTTTACTAGCACAGATACCATCGCTAATGCCCCACCTAATGCTAACGAACCCGTATCTCCCATAAATACCTTGGCAGGATTGGCATTAAATAATAAAAATCCTAATAAAGCACCTGTTACAGCAAATGTAAATAGTGCAATATCCGCTTGATTTTGGAAGAGCGCAATAACGCCAAATGCTGCAAAGGCAATTGAAGCAGTGCCTGCCACTAGCCCGTCTAAACCATCCGTCAAATTTACGGCATTGGAGAAGCCTACTAGCCAGAAAATTAAAAAGGCTACATAGAATACCCCAAGATCTATTGTCCACTCAGTAAACGGAATAGCGAGCGTTGTATCAAATGATGCTACATACAGCAGGAAATAAGCAAGAATAGCAATAACAATTTGACCAATCAACTTCTGAAGAGAAGTTAAACCTAAATTTCTTTTAAATACAACTTTTAAACCATCATCCAATAAACCTATTAAACCAAACCCTGCTAATACTAATAAAAGTACTACGGTTTGTGTCGTTAATAAATCTAAAAAGCTACCTACACCAACAGTTGTAAGGACGATAGATATTAAAAAAATGATTCCTCCCATTGTTGGTGTACCAGCTTTTTTCATATGTGATTTTGGTCCTTCTTCACGAATACTTTGCCCAAACTTTAGACGACGAAGAAGTGGAATACTAATTGGTGCCAGGATAACTGTTACTATAAAAGCAAGAGCTAAAATGGTAAGTGTTGTTGCGAGTTTCATTGAAAAATCTCCTTTAAATCTTGTTTCACTTTCTTCTTTAAGAAAAAAGCATAAACTTTCATTTATTTATTACTACCCTTCATAATAATAGTGGTTCTTTCCCATTTTTTAAAGGTAAAGTTATTTTAGTTCTCCAAATATAAATGAATGGTACCATCTTGTTTGATAACACTATCCACTTCAGGTAATTGGTTACCAATTTTGGTCCCTTCCCCATGCCATTCTATGCGGAATGGATAAAATTGCTTGGCAATATCATCTTTTGTTTGACCAATAAAATTCGGTACCTTTACAGTAATTGGATCACCATAACGATAATCCTTTTCAAGCTGTTCCTTCGATTTTTCAATACCTACAAAAGGTGCAACATCCTCAATAATTTGCCCAACAATCGGTGCTGCTACAACACCGCCAAACTGTGTTGTCTTTTTCGGATTGTCAACAGCTACATAGACGACAATTTGCGGATTGTCTGCAGGCGCAAAGCCTATAAATGATACGATATATTCTCCACTTTTATAACGACCATTTTCAACCTTTTGTGCGGTTCCTGTTTTACCGCCAATTCGTAAGCCATCACGAAAGGCTTGTCGACCTGAACCATTCGCCACTACCGATTCTAATGCGCCTCGTACTTTGGCAGATGTCTCCTCACGAATCACCTGATTTTTAACAACTGGCTCCGTCTCTTGTATAACTTCCCCTGTATTCGGATTAAATACCTTTTTCACAACATATGGCGTATAGAGCTTGCCTCCATTGATTGCAGCAGCTACTGCCTGCACTTGTTGAATAGGTGTCACGGCTACCCCTTGCCCAAATGAAGTGGTGGCCTGCTCAACAGGTCCAAAGGCTTCCTTAGAAAATAAAATCCCTGAAGCTTCACCAGCAATATTAGATCCTGTCTTTTGACCAAAACCAAAATCTTTAATATATTGCAACAACCGCTCATTACCTAACCGCTGTCCTAATTCTATAAAACCTGGGTTACAGGAGTTTTCAACTACCTCTAAAAATGTTTCATGCCCATGCCCCTCACGCTTCCAACAGCGAAGCCTTGCACCAGCAACCATTGTATAGCCTGGGTCATAAAAAGTATCATGTTCTAAATCCACTAAATTTTCTTCCAAGGCTGCACTCAAGGTAATAATTTTAAAAGTTGAACCAGGCTCGTATGTCATCCATACAGGTAAATTTCGATTATAAATCGCAGGCTCTACTAATTGATATTCAGCTGGATGGAAAGTCGGATAGGAGGCTAATGCCAAAATTTCACCATTATTTGGATTCATAGCAATAGCCAATGCTTGGTCAGCTTCATAGCGCTTCATAGCTTGTGACAATTCACGCTCAACAACCTGCTGGACATCGACATCGATGGTTAACTCAATCGTTGCACCATCCTCTCCCGCTTTCCATGCACTCGAAACATTTGGTAAATTATTACCTTTTGCATCTGTAAAGAGGCGAATCGCAGAAGAATTAGCCTGCAATAATTTATCATATTCATATTCAATCCCAGCTAAGCCTTGAGCATCATAGCCAGTAAAGCCTAAAAATCGAGATAAGAGTGTGCCGTAAGGATAATCCCTAGAATAGTCCACACCACTGTATAATCCTTCAATTTGCATACCTTGTAATTCCACCGCTTTTTCATAGGGTATATTTTTCCCTTCCGGCGCTAACTTCACTAAATAGGCTTTTTTCTGCATTTTCTCTAGTAGCTTCTCTTTGTCTACTTCCAGAACTTGCGCAATTTTTTCTGCAGCCCCTTCAATATCCTTACTTTGTGAAGGCATGAAATACAAGGTTGGAGCTAGCTTATTGGTTACGATGCTTTCACCATCTCGATCTGTAATATGCCCACGTTCATTTGCAAATGGAATTTCTCGGTCCCAATTCTCCTCTGCCTTCGTTGTCAGTTCTTTTTGATCTAATACTTGCAAAAAGAGCAGTCTTACAATAATTGCCACAGCCACACACATAAACAACACATATAAAATACGTAAACGCTTTTTAGAATGGATAGAAATCCACTTCATTCGACATCACACCTTGTTTTTTACAACGTATGAAATAAAGTGGACTTCTATTCAGTATTATTCATCCTCTATTTCTTCAACTTCACCCTCAGCGGGGGCTTCAACATCTTGCACAAAGCTTTCTGCAGGTGTTTTGAGCTTGACAACAATCGGTGAACTATCAGTGATGATAGTTCCTGCGGATACACTTTGACTCGCTACAAAGCCTTCACCGAAAATTTCCATCTCTAGCCCTGTCATAGATTTAAAAACAAGTAAATTGCGTAATGACCAATTCGTAAAGTCTGGCAATGTTATTTCGCCATCTGTCTTTAAAAATATAAAACTACCTTTTACAAGTTTTTGAGTGTTCGTTGGATATTGTTCAATAATTTTACCACCAGCGCCAACAATGATTGGCTGTAAACCATCATTCGCTAATTCTACCTCCACCGCTTCAGCACTTTGACCTGTATAATCTTGTATACTAACTTTATTGACATGCTGTACATCATCTGGATTGATGTTAAGATGCTTTAAGCTATTTAACATAACTGGGTTAAATACTTTTGACACTGGTACAGATCCAAGCTCGTTGCTCAACTTAGGTTTTTTCACTGAGACATAGACAATTAACTGTGGATCGTCTACAGGAGCCAAGCCTAAGAATGAATAGAGGTATTGGTTTGAAAGATATCCACCACTAGCTTTTGGAATTTGGGCAGTCCCCGTTTTCCCAGCAACCTCATAATCCTCCAGTATAAAATCCTTCGCCGTACCTTTTTCTGAGGTTAACGTTGAAGCAAGGATTTCTCGTACTTGTTTCGCTGTATCAGCTTTAATTGGTTGTCCTTTTTCCACGGGCTCATGCTTTTGAATAACTTTTCCAGTTGATGAGTCGACAATACGATCAATAACATATGGCTGCATCATTTTTCCATCATTCGCAATTGCTGTCATCGCTTGGATTAACTGAATAGGCGTTACTGTAGAACCTTGGCCGTAAGTTGTTGTCACTCGTTGAATAGGATACTTCGATAAAATAGTACCTGCCGCTTCATTCGGTAAATCAATACCTGTTTTATGACCAAAACCAAAGCGGTCCAGATATTCAATAAAGACATCATCACCAATCTTCGTTAATAAATGGGCCATACCCGTATTGGCAGATCGTTGGAACCCTTCTAAATAAGTAATCGGTCCCCAACCATATCTATTGTGATCTCGAATCGTACGGTCAAATACTGTATATGATCCTGACATAAACCATTCATTCGGTGTCCATTTTCCTGTATCAATAGCTGAAGCAAGCGTGAATGTTTTCATCGTTGATCCAGGCTCGATTGTCTCCTCAATCACCTCATTCAACCACTTCATATTTTGACTTTCACGTGTTTCAGGGTTGAACGTAGGACGCTGAGACATCGCTAAAATTTTCCCTGTTTTCGGATCTGCTACGACCGCTGTCATAGATTCAGGATTATATTCCTGTTCAACCTTTGTCATTGCTTCCTCTAAAAAGCTTTGGATTGTTTTATCGAGCGTTAAATAAATGTCATTCCCGTTTTTGGCAGGTTTCACCATTTTCTCGCTATTTGGGAGTAAGTAATGGAATGCATCCGTCTCATATTTAATCTTGCCATTGACGCCTGTTAGCTCTTTATCGTACGTATACTCTAGGCCCATTTCTCCCTTTGTTGTAACTGTTCCATCTTCATTATCCTTTTTCAGTGCATAGCCTATTAAATGGGAGGCAAATACACCATTTGGATAATAACGTTTTAAGTCACTGACAAATAGGATTCCTGGTAATTTTTCATCCTTTATTTTACTCATGACTTCGTGACTAATGCCTCGTCCAGCGCTGCCAAACTCAACTTGGTATAAAGGCTCGCCATCACTTCTATATCGATTGTTCAGTTTTTTAACAATCTCTTCTTCATTGTCCTTCATTGCTGGAATATACTTAGCCAAAACCTCGGCCGTTTTTTCAGAATCTACTACATGTCTTGGTTTCTTAGGATCTGTCGTAGCCTTTTCGCTTACAATGGCAATTATGCGGTAACTTAATGTATCTTCCGCAATTACTTGCCCATTTTGATCATAAATCTTCCCACGATTTGCTGTAAGTACACTTTCTTTACCATACTTCGCTGCGGCTCTCGCTGCAAGCTCTTGTCCTTCTACTTCCCCTGTCGCCTGAATCGTCACCATTCTTGTAAATAATAGAAAAAAGAGCCCTCCATAAAAAATTAATAATAGAAAGGCTCCCCATTGGAATCGAAATCTCTTTTTTTTCATTCTCCCGGCACTACCTTTACATTTTTCTCATTTTGAGTTAAACCGAGTTCTTTCGCTTTTTTCCATATGTTTTCGTATGTAGAAAGTTCACTCACACGAACCGTCAAGTCAACATTCTGTTTCGCAATCTCTTCTGCTTCTGATTCAATGTTTTGAATGTCTATACTTGTTGTTTGAATAGCTGCTTGTTTATTTAACACTATTACTCCTAAAACTATAATAATGCCAACTAAAGCAAGTAGCATTGTCTTTTCAAACTTCTGGTTCGGTTTTTTACGACGTATGATAGTGGGTTGTGGACTAGGTGGTGTTATCGGTTGTTGCACTTGTTGATGTTGGTGCTGTTGCCTTACACGAACTGCTGCCATTTACTCACGCCCTTTGTCGTTAATTTTCTCCACCACTCTAAGCTTCGCTGAACGTGCACGATTATTGACTGCCAATTCTTCATCAGAAGGAATAATTGGCTTTCGTGTAATCAGCTTTAAAGTTGGCTTCATGTCATCAGGAATTACAGGTAAGTTTGGTGGTAATTCCGGTAATGATGACGCTTCCTTAAAGATTGTCTTACATAGGCGGTCCTCCAATGAATGGAACGTAATGACACTAATGCGCCCCCCTACGTTAATCATATCAATCGCATCGACTAATGAATCCTCTGCTGCGCCTAGCTCATCATTGACAGCAATTCGTATTGCTTGGAAAATGCGCTTTGCTGGATGTCCACCTTTTCGGCGTGCCGCTGCTGGAATACCCTCTTTAATTAATTCTACAAGGTGACCAGTTGTTTCAATTGGAGCTACTTTACGAGCTTCTTCGATTTTACGAGCCACTTGCTTTGAAAACTTTTCTTCCCCATAACGGAAAAATATCCGAACGAGATCTTCATATGCCCAATGATTGACAACATCAAATGCTGTCAGCGTTGCTGTTTGATCCATACGCATATCAAGTGGTGCATCATGGTGATAGCTAAAGCCTCGTTCAGGTGTATCTAATTGTGGAGAAGATACACCTAAGTCATACAAAATGCCATCAACCTGCTCGAAACCATGAGCTACTAGTTCCTCTTTTAAATAACGGAAATTCGAATGAATAAATGTAACACGCTCAATATAGGGCGCTAATCGAATTTTCGCATTTTCAATGGCCGTCGTATCTTGGTCAAAGCAAATCAAACGACCTTTATCTGATAATTGTTGTACTAAATATTCACTGTGACCTGCACCACCTAGCGTACAGTCCACATATACACCATCAGGATCGATGTTCAACCCATCAACAGTTTCTTTTAATAACACGGTTGTATGATCGAACATACCACACGCTCCTTTCAGGCCTTAACCTCATACAACTATCGCGTTGTAATACCTATAAAAGTTAAAAATCAAAGCCAATCATATTTTCTGCAATTTCATTAAAAGATTGTTCAGACTCACTAAAGTAAGCTTCCCAAGCATCTTTTGCCCAAATCTCAATTCGATTTGAAACCCCTAACACCACACACTCTTTTACAAGATGTGCATGTTGCATGAGAGTAGTTGGGATATTGATACGCCCCTGCTTGTCTATTTCTACCTCTGTTGCTCCAGAAAAGAAAAACCTTGCAAATGCTCGGGTATCTTTTTTGGTCATTGGTAAACCTTTTAATTTTTCTTCGAGTTTTCGCCATTCATTCATAGGATAGCCAAATAGACAGTTATCGAGACCTCTTGTGACAACAAACGTTTCGCCTAAAGCTTCACGAAATTTTGCCGGTACGATTATTCGCCCTTTTGCATCAACGGAGTGTTGATATTCTCCCATGAACATACTACTCACCCCACTTTATTAAATAATGTACCACATCCCCCCACTTTCCTCCACTTTTTTTAAAAAAAACTTGACATTTTATCACTTAATATGCAATTTGGCCTTTAGGATTTTTTTTGATATATGCTAAAGGACATAAGAAAAGAGCTACCCTTAGTAGGATAGCTCTTTATATACTATTTTTCTCGACATTATTCACCAAATCCATATGGAGGTAAACAAATAATTAGGTAAAAAGAACTTATTTCATTATTTATAAATAGAGTAAATAGTGGTGCTTACCAATGCTGTAATTTTGTTTCAGCATTTCGGTAATTAGCATAGGTCCAAACTCATTGATATATTGGTATGGATTATAGGTTCTCTCTTGGAAACCATCATTTGGATACAATTCATGTTGCAGCGTCATAAATTTACGAATCGTCGCTTCATGCTTGCTTAGTACAGTTTGTTCAATTTTTTGCTGTAGATAATCAAATTGCTTCTCATGATTTTCTTGGTTTTTTACAAGGATCTTTTCTAAATACAAATGCTGTTTTTCTAAATAGGAAGCTAGCTCCTCATATTTTTCTGTTACTATCTGCTGCATAGCTTGTATTTGTCGTTTTGCTTCACTGTCCTGCACGTCTGCAATAAAACGTTCTTTTAACTGCAATGCTTTGCCTTCCCATACATCCGTCACAGTTAGTTGATGCTCACGTAATAATTGCTCTGCGTGACGTGTAACAATTGTGATATGAAGACGAGGCGCAAAAATCGGCATTTGTAAATCTAATGCTGAAAATGCATTTTTCAGTGTTGCCCAATAAGCCAATTCACCTGGGCCACCAACAAATGCCAACACAGGCAGTGTCATCTCCTGCATTAACGGACGAGTCACTACATTATTACTTAAACGTTCAGGATGCTTGTCAGCAATTGCCAACAGCTCATCCTGTGTAAATTTGAGATTTGCCGCTAAATTAACAAATAGCTCATTTTTTCTTTCTAAAAGATGACGTTCTCCATCCTCTACATAAAATAAATTGGCCGCTTCATATGTCGCCAAAATAGGCTTACCATAGCCAGCACGCTCCAGTTCCTCTTCCTGTTCCGTTACTATTCTAGCAATTTCTTCATTGTAGTGGATAATTTGCGCAAAATATTTGCTTTCAAATTGACGGAATTGGAAGTTGGCTGCATCAATTAACAGCAGACCTTCCTCTTTGAATAGTTGATTCATCAAACAGGCAAAGAAGTCTGTAAATGTTTCACTTTCGTTCAGCGCGTCTACTAGTTGCTTCATCAACGCTTCCGTATACTCTGTCTCACCAATATCCCGAACAATTGTATTAATCAATTGCGTCATCAACTCTTTATTTAGAACTGTTGCAGAAGCCATCGTTTTACGTCTAGAGCGCTCACTATACGCACGCTTTTTTAGTAATTCTCCATGTACTGTATAAGTGTGATTAATCTCTTCTAAGTCGTGATCCTCTCCAGCTATCCAAAAAACAGGAATGACAGGCTGTTGAAGCTTAGCACTTTGCTCTTTCGCTAATGCTATCACTGAAATAGCTTTATGAACGGAGTAAAGAGGGCCAGTTAAGATACCTGCTTGTTGTCCACCGACTACCACCATAGCTCCTTGCTCTAGTTGTTCTAAATGTTCATTCGCCTTGTTAGAAAGCCCAAGCGGCTCCATAAATTGACGAATGATGGCTGTTAATTCTTTTTGGTCTCGAGCATGTTGTGCTAAATGCTTCGCTCTTTCCTCAAAAGCTTGATCATTATACTCATACTCAAAAAATTGATGAATGGCGGTATTTGGCGACCAGTAATCTGCTAGCACATGATTTTTTATAGGTACTTGGATAGACTCCAGTTTCATTTAACATAAACTCCTCTACTCACTAAATCATTTTCTTACTCCATAATGAGAAATTAATTCCATTCATACTATGCACATGATGTCTTAAATGTTTTTAGCCCATCTTTCATCATTACATAAGCTAGCAACAGCACAAGATGACTAAACTATGCTTATAGCACTAAGATCTATGAATTTAATCAATATTCCCATTCATAAAGAATGATTTTTTTATAACTAATTTTGATGCTATTATTTTAACGCTTATAGCTTCAACATGAAAAGAAAATGCTTAGACAACCTGTAAATATTCTACAATGGATTGAATAACCCCCACTATCCAGATCACTACATAGGCTGTACTAAGTATTAAAAATAAAAAACGCCAAATTTTCTTTAGTAACGGCTTTACTTCTATTTCCTTTTTAGTTCTCCAATCAATATATGTAAAAATCATAGCCATCATTATCGCAAGCATGACTAAAAGTGCTCCTACATTCACGCGCCACAGCACCCCAATAGCTAATGGAACAGAAAAAAACAAGCACAATGTCGTCACATCAGATGCTGCTCCAAAAGCATGTGTGCCGCGAATTTTAACCTTTCTGCCAACAAGATAAACAATGACAAAAAGAACAATTGGACAAAAAATGATGATACTAATCAGTATATGTAAAAAGTCTTTCAACTTCGTTCACCGCTCTCCTCTATTGCAAGTACTTGGTGATATAAAGTACGCAAAGTAGGTAAATTATGACCGTTAGCCAAAGCTTTGTTTAGAATGACACCAACAATTGTTTCAATTTCACTCTTTCGACCCTGTAGACGATCTGTAAGCATAGATGATGTATTCTTGGCCGTTTTCCTACATAAGTCTACCACATCAGTAAAAGGTATAGTCTGTTCAATAGCTTCAAAAGCTTCTGTAAGCTCTTTATAAATAGTTTCCATAAGTAAAAACGCCTGTTGATTCGTTACCAACTCACCGTTCTTCACTTTCAATACAGCTGATAATGGATTAATTAAGCTATTTAGCACTGCTTTTTCAAAAAGCATTTGCTCAGCATTACGAACCAGCTCAACAGGAAACAAAGAATTTTGTAATTGTAATAGCTTTTGAAAGATCCGTTGATCCCCTCTTTCTACCGCAAGTTTACAGTGTCCCACCCCTCTATGTTGAACTGTTGCTTGCCCCATCATTTGAGCACCAAAAGAAATTGAACAAAAGGCAATATTTTTTTGTGGTAAGGTGAGTGCCTCCTCGAAATGCGCTAAGCCGTTTTGCATAAAAAGCAATGGCATATCACTCGATAATGCAGCAAATTGTTTGTAGAGCTTTTGCAAATGACCATATTTAACAGCAATCACAAGTAAATCTTGTGGTGGTAGAGTGGCCAAATCTGTAGTAGAAACAACATTTTGCACAGTTTTGGTACCATCAACATTGATACGTGTTAACTGCTTTGTATTTAGTTCATTGACCTGTTCCTGCCTCCTTGCAACCAACGTTACTGACATACCCGATTCCGCTAAAAAGCTCGCTGTTAGTTGACCTACCGCTCCTGCACCAATTACCGCTACGTCCATCTTCTCCACCCCTCCTTCGTTTGAATGTTTTCGGCACAAAAAAACAATTGCTAAACCAAAATAAAACTATAAGAATAAGGTGCCTCAGTTTACTTCTAAGGCACCTTCTATGCAGGTTCTTTTATTATACAGGATAGACCGATTGTTGACGATACACTGAAAGGGTTTTATCGCCAGGAAAGAAAAATAATGTAGTCATCATACTTAGAACTTTAATCTTTCATCAATGAGTAGCCCTGTTGTAGCCATTTCACTAACTTATCATGCTCATTTTGCAATTCACGATGCTTCATCTCAAGCGTTTGATAAGCCTCCGTTAATTCGTCAAAACTTGTCAATGCCAATTTCAAGTGACTTCGCATAGATTGTTGGGGCTGATTTCGAACAGCTAATAGTGACTGACTATATTGACCACGCAATGTTTTATTCCAGCGGAAGCCACAAGCTTGCTTTGTACGACCCAATTCTACAGCCGCCATTTCAAAGGCTTCTAGCTGTGTTTTGCCATTTTGCACATTATGCAACACAATTTCTGCTAGTCTTTCATCGTCTTCCTTTGTCCATTGATCTTTTCTTTTTTTCAATTCCATAATCTATCACCCTCGCATTTTTTACTACTATATGCACAAGTGGGCAAAATAGAATCATTGCATGAAAAAAGACAGTGATGATGTTTCCCTCTCATCACTGCCTTTATACATTACTTATTATTCTTCTTGGTCAAGAAATTATTAACTGCTTGGTGATGCGCTTCACTTTCCCACAGCTTCGCGCAAGTACGAACTTCCTCCATCACACGCTCATACATATTGCGTTCACGCCACTTCCGAAGTTCAATTTCCTTATAGGCTTTATGAACAGCAGGATGAATTTTTCGCATATGTTCAATAAAATCATTTAAAGCCTCTTCTTTTGAGCCTTCAAATACACGCATCGCCCATCCAATTTCATATAGTAGTTGTGCAGGATACGGCTTTGCATCTACTAGCATCTTCATCGCGCGATCATGGCGTAAACCTCGTTCAAATAAATATGTACCGCCACCCCATCCACTTGTAATGGCTAATGTACCTTGAATAAAGCCACATTTCGCGTGACTTGCCACTAAACGGAAATCACAAGCTGTTGCAATTTCACAGCCGCCGCCAACAGCAGTACCATTTATAAGCGCTATAGTGGGCACAGGTAACGTAGCAAGATCGTATAATATTTTCCCCATCTTACTTAACATACCAAATGCCTCATCCTCTGTTTCCAGTGAATGAAACTCAGATAAATCCCCTCCTGAGCAAAATGATTTATCGCCTGCACCTGTCACTACCAAAAAACGCACATCTTCATGCTGACGAATATATGTAATGACTTCTTGAAGACCATTCATAACCTCATCATTGACAGCATTCCGCTTCTCTTCACGGTTAATGGTAAATGTCATAATGCCATCATGATTATCAATTGTGTAAGACATACTGTTACCCCCTTTATTCCTGTGAATAAATTGTATCACACAATTATTTTACTATTGTAAAGAACTTCATAATCAACGAAATATTCCGTCTTTTCAAGCTAACAAAAAGGCTAGTAAAGAG
Source organism: Lysinibacillus sp. FSL K6-1151 (assembly GCF_038630755.1). Classification (NCBI taxonomy): domain Bacteria; kingdom Bacillati; phylum Bacillota; class Bacilli; order Caryophanales; family Bacillaceae; genus Lysinibacillus; species Lysinibacillus sp. FSL K6-1151. Next base: position 959,171 of record NZ_CP152040.1, on the reverse strand, counting down.
CCATGGTCTCTCTACTAGCCTTTTAAGTGAGCAAACACTGTATTATTTGCTTACTACTTCTTTACCTTTGTATTGTCCGCAAGCTTTGCAAACACGGTGTGATAATTTTGCCTCACCACAGTTAGGGCAAGCTACCATACCAGGTACAGATAATTTGAAATGCGTACGACGCTTTCTTTTTGCAGTTTTAGAAGTTCTTCTAAATGGTACAGCCATTGATGGCACCTCCTTACAGATCGTCTATTCGTCTGTTTGATCAAAATACTTAGCTAAAGAAGCTAGTCTTGGATCCACTTTTTGTTCGTCAGCTTTTTTGTGTAGCTTTACGTCTTCATCTGTTGCATAAGACCAGTTTTTACCGCCCTGCACTTGTCCTTCAGAATCTTCCTTGAACACTTGCATTGGTACCTCAAGCAATACTAATTCCTCGAGAATTGGTTTCATGTCGATGACTTCACCTTCTATATAGTGAATGTCTCCGTCATCGTCTCCTCGTTTATCTTCATCAATCCAGCTAAAAATTTCAACTGTTTCGACTTCAATTGGAAACTCAACATCCTCCCACGTGCGAGCACATGGCAGTGTTAACGTTGCTGTCACAGTTAACTGACATGTCATTTGCGATGCACCAAAAGTACATAGCCCTTTTACATGAACGGGCGAAATTGCTCGAATATCCTGGTTTCGCTCCATCACTTCGTCCAGCTGGACAAAGGCATCGATTGGCATCCCGTTTTGGCGGTATTTAGATAATTGATGAATTGACCATTTCATTCGTTTAATCACCTCGAGACAACAATGTTGATTATATAATGTGTAAAAATAGATGTCAAGATAATTTCTTGTCACCACTTAAAAACCCACTTATAATTAAATACTATGAGAAGTGTATTTGCTCCTAACAGTTTCAAATAATGACACAAATTATAAGGGGGAAAAGCATGCAAGCAGTTGGAATTGTCGTTGAATATAATCCTTTTCACAACGGACATGCTTATCATTTAAAACAGGCTAAAAAAGTAGCACAGGCGGAACTTGTTATCGCTGTTATGAGCGGCACATTTTTACAACGTGGAGAGCCAGCCATGGTAGATAAATGGACACGTACTAAAATGGCGCTTGCTGGTGGTGTAGATATTGTTATTGAGCTGCCCTACGTCTATAGTACAGCACCAGCCACAGATTTCGCAAAAGGTGCCATTTCCTTATTAAGCGCCGTTGGCTGTGACTCATTTGCCTTCGGAAGTGAAGAAGGCTCGATTCAACCCTTTTTAAACACATATGAGTTGATAGACCACAACCGTGCAGAATATGACATGCTTATTAAAAACAGCCTTAAAACAGGTGCAAGCTATCCGAAAAGCCTACATTATGCCTATGAACAGCTTTCTCAGAAGTTCCCTGCTCCATACATTGATCTCGCACAGCCAAATAATATACTAGGCTTTCATTATCTTGAAGCAGCGAAATCACTTAACAGTCACATCAAACCACTAACTATTTCTCGCGTAGCTGCAGGATACCATGATGCATTAAAGGAAGACACATCGATTGCAAGTGCCACTGGTATACGTAAAGCACTTGCGTCTACAAATTCTTTACAGAGTGTGCAAAATGTTGTTCCTGAGACTACTTATAGTTATTTAACAGACTGGCATAAACAGTATAGTCAATTTGCAAGCTGGGAAGCATTTTGGCCGTTATTACAGTTTACCATCATCAGACACACGCCTTCAGAACTGACTCGTTATGCAGAAGTAACAGAGGGAATTGAAAATGCTATTGTGAAAGCAGCCAAAACTAGCTCCTCCTTCAATAGCTTTATGGAAAAAATTAAATCTAAACGTTATACATGGACCCGCCTTCAACGCATGATAACACATATATACACGGGGTTTACAAAAGAGCAGCTTCAAAGTTTCGAAGCACCCTCTTATATTCGGCTATTAGGTATGAGCTCGGTGGGGCAAGCTTATTTAGGTAAGCAAAAAAAGGATATCCAATTACCTTTAATTAGCCGAGTGGCAGCTACCAATGATGCAATGTTAGCAATAGATATACATGCAGCAGAGCTATACAATTTAAGTATCGAACAAGGCACAAAGGATTGGACTCTTCCCAAAGATTATCAAACACCCCCTATCCGTTGTTAATGGCTATCAAAAGGGATGCTAGTAAAATTCTAGCATCCCTTTTTCGCTCTATCTATTTCGGCTGTAGTTGCTTTAAATAGCTAATGGCATCGTCAACCGTTTTCACTGGAACGATTTTCATTTTAGTTTTGATCTCTTTGGCCGTTTTAACAGCCGTCGAATAGTTAGATTCTAGCTCTGGGTATTTCGCTTTCATTTCTTGAGAAATTTCATCATCGGGCGCGAAGAAGATTTCCATGTCGTCCCGATCAGCGGCAATGACCTTATAATCAATCCCGCCAATTCTACCAACCGATCCATCTACTAACATTTCACCCGTACCAGCAATAGCATAACCCTTTGTTAAATCTTCATCAAGAAGCTGGTCCAATATTTCAAGTGTAAACATCAAGCCAGCAGAGGGCCCTCCAATATCCTCTGTTTTCATCGTCACTTTTGGCATTGTTTCAATCGATTTACTTTCCGTATAAGAAATACCTAACCCTGCTCTATGTTCCTGTGTATTCGGAATCTCCTGTAAGGTAATTGTCTCCTGTTTTTGCTCTTCATTACGTATAAATTGTATTGTTACTTTATCTCCAAGCTGTTTAGGTTTTAAAAGGTCAACAAGCATTTGCTGGCTAGTTATTTTTTGACCGTCAACCTCGATAATTTCATCCCCAGCTTTTAAAATGCCATCAGACGCTCCTCCATCTAACACATTTAATATAAATACACCGTTAAAATGAACTTTAGTCTCTAATCCTGCTCTTTGGAAAGCTACATATTTCGCATTAAATTGGGAATCAGACATTAATTTTAACTGTCGAATATTATATTCCTCATCATCCTCTAAAGGATTGCGTACTTGTTCAATATCCATTAGCTTTTGATATTTTTGAACTTTAGCCCACAAATACGAAAATGGGGTGGCTTGCTGCATCGCGACAGTCATTAAGCTTAAAGACCCCACACTATCAGCCTCTTTGCTATCTACCGTCACGAATTTACTGACATCATATGCACTTCCAGGTTTCATAATATACGCGTCTAGTCGGTATAACATCATAAAACAAATCACGACTATTAACACTGCATAAATACCAATTTTTTTCTTCACTTGAAAACACCTCCTAGGACGCTTGCAAAACCATACGTTCATGTTTTTGCCTTTCTCACATATATTGATTTTAGCATTTGCCTATGTGAATGACAAAAAGTTGAAACGAGTTGATAACATGTTTGCTACAATTCAAATAGTGCTCTGCGTAATTCTAATTCTCTTACTCTTGTTATTCCCACAAACCGCTCATAGTGGTACTGATTTAGGCGTTAACCTTTTCATGGAAGCACTTTTTCCGTATTTATTGCCGTATCTAGTATTAACACAATGGCTTCTGCGTTTAACTGCCCCTATGCGTACTAAAACGAAAAGGGCCTCATTATACGTACAAGCCTACATTATTAGCGCACTTGGAGGCTATCCAACAGGGGCAACAACCATTGTTTATTTAAAAAATAGTGGTCAATTACACCCCAAAGAGGCAAATTTTCTACTAGCTGTTTGTCATGCACCAAGTCCACTGTTCGTTTTAGGTTTTGTAAGTCTTGATTTACTACACAGTAATACGTTTGGATGGTTGTTTTTATGTTTACTACATACGTTTAATATTTGTTGCTTAGTAATTGGCTACTACTTATTTCGCAAAACTGACCCACCCACTATTTCCGTACACAACACACCACTGTATAGTGCACCATTTTCAGAAAGTATTAAAGAAACAGCTCCAACAATTCTGTTAGTTGGTACAACCATCATCTTTTTCACAACCATTCAGACCATTGTCCAACAGGGGCTAGATCAACTAATCCCTAAACTTCCCTATACGATTGAACTTTCTCTTGCAGCTATTCTTGAGGTGACGAATGGTCTTAAAATGACCGTTACAGCCTTCCCAGATCTTCCACATATCACCTTACTAGTTGTCATTTTATTAACGATGCAAAGTATTAGTATTCACTTACAAATCTTCGTTATCGCAAAATCAGCAAAACTTTCTGTCAGACCCTATATCAAATTCCGCCTCCTTAGCATAATCATTGTTCCGACTATTTATGCTCTATTTTTTCTGAAATAATGATCGCTCTATGTACCAAAAAGAGGATGTCACTTTGCTTTGACATCCTCTGCATAATTATTGCGCAAAATCATATTTATCTTGTAAAGCCTTTACGACACAAGTAGGAACTAGCTCACTAACATCGCTACCGTATTTCGCAACCTCTTTTACTATACTGGAACTTAGGAATGAATATTGGTTTTTCGTCATAATGAAAAATGTTTCAATTGTTTCATCTAGAAAACGGTTCATAGAGGTAATTTGCATTTCATATTCAAAGTCTGAAACAGCTCGTAAGCCACGTACAATGGCCTTCGCCTTTTTTTCTTTAGCATAGTCTATTAAAAGACCTGAAGAGCTTTCTATACGGACATTCGGTAATGCTTTTGTTACTTCAGCCATTAAGGCCATGCGTTCCTCTACAGAAAACAACGGATTCTTTGCTGAATTGTTTAATACTGCTACATATACGATGTCAAACACATCTGCCGCACGTTTGATAATATCAAGATGGCCGAATGTGACAGGGTCAAAACTTCCTGGAACTACAGCAATTTTCTCAGACAACTTATTCTCCCTCTTCCTCTGTACAGCGATAAACAGAAATAATTGTTCCGCCATATGATTCTTGTCTTGTTAACACAAATTCACCAAAATTTCGAGGCAATTGTACCTCTTTCGCATGTTCACATAATATAATACCATCTCGTTGAACTTTATCATTGTCCACAAGAATCTGAACTAAATCATAGTATTCCTGTTGATGGTAAGGTGGATCTAAAAAGACATATTTAAACGTAAGATCACGTTTTAACAGCGCTTTCACAGCACGCTTTGCATCAATACGAAAAAGCTCTGTATCTTCTTCATAACGACATTTTTTTATATTTTCTTGTAGCACTTGGAATGCTTTTGCATCTTTTTCAATAAAGATTGCTTGCTTTGCCCCACGACTTAGTGATTCAATGCCCAAGCCACCGCTTCCTGCAAACAGGTCAAGCGCGATTCCTCCATCAAAAAACGGACCTATAATATTAAAAATCGATTCCTTCACTTTGTCCGTTGTAGGTCTTGTCGTATTTCCAGCTATTGCTTTTAGCGGCATTCCTTTGCGCTCTCCTGCTACAACTCTCATAACAGCATATCACCGTACTTTCATCCATATAAAGTATTTTTGCAGCGAAAGGATGACCCTCCGCTGCAAAAGTTATTGTTGTTCTTGTGTTAATACTTGAATTCGCTCGTCCTTCTTTTGTAGTTCAACTAGGAATAAACGTTGCAACCAAGCTTCTTCCACATAATAATGATCAGCAATTTTAATAATTGGCTCTGAAATTGTTGCATATCTCCGCTGATTAAATACATAGAAACCAGGCTCTTTCGGGAATCGGAATGTGCGATGCTCGCTATTTACGTAATAGCCATTCTTCCCTTCCTCAGCCGAATAGCCAAGATAAGGCAATAACGTATCTGCCGTATACAACACTTGACCCTCATATAGAATAACATGAACGTCTTCTTTTAATACATCATCCACATACACATCACGAGCATCCTCAAATAAGAGCGGATATGTTCCATCTTTCTGAGCTGCGTTTAATGTAAAATAAGATGTTTTCGCATCTAACGCTTGTGATAAATACTTGTCCAATGTATCAGGCGAAAGCGGTTCTTCCCCAAGGTTTTTCAGCTTTTCCTGCCAAGCTTGCTGTTGACTATCTGTCATATAGTCATTTAATGTCTTAACCATTTTCTTTGTTTTGTCTCCACCAATTGAATCGTTTACTAAATAGGATGCCACAACTTCAGGCAACCATTCTGGAGAATCTACAAATTTAAATTGTGATTTGATTTGTGATAAAATCACTTCCTGCTCAACGGCTTGTGCAGTAAGTGTTGGTAAAAATAACAATCTTTCATCATGAGCTGTTACCGGACTTTTTTCTTGAATAATAGCAATATGCTCATCATTCAAAAACTGCAAGCTTTCTAATGATTTTAGGAAATCATTAGGAATTGACTGCTGTGCATAGATAGATAAAATCGGTGTTTGCTCTTGTACTTTAAGTTTACCTGCTTGCCAATAAAGATCTTGAACGGTACCGTTTCCTTTAAACATTGTGTAATTCACAAGAGACAGTTGTTGTTGCCCTACTAAAGGTAAACCTGTAATCCACTGTCCATTCACTTTACTATCTGTAGAAATATGAACAATTGAATACGATGCTTCACCATTTATTAGTGTAGCAAAAACATTTTGAAGGAGCATCTTATTTTTTAAGCCGCCCTCAATTGGAATTATGTATGACACAGATTGTGATTTCGTTTCCCCTTTGGCAAAATAAGAGACCTCATCTGATAAACGATCACAGCTATTTTCGCTCTCGATAAAACAACTAGGATTTGTCGCTTTTTCTGGCCATTTAATTTTCACCTTTTGATTTGGTAAATTTTTAAAATGCTGGCGAATATCTAAGCTATTTTCACGATAGACAATCTCTATTTCTTGAGAGTAATGAAAATCCCCTATGCCTGTTTCTAAATCAGATGAATAAGCATGATACTGGAAAAATATCGTTCCTGTAATAATTAGTGCTAAAATAGAAAAAAAGCTTAATGCAAATTTCATGTGCTTGACCTCCCGCAGCATGATACTATGAGTATTGGAAAGGATGTGCAATTATTATGCCACAACAATTTATAGAATTAGGAGAAGGCTATGGTGATGTTTACGAGTTACTCGAAATTATCAAAACAAATCAGGAACGCTTTCATCAAGCCTTTATACTAACATCTACAAAAGAAGATAAAAAGGTGATCTCATTAGCTGTAGCTCTCAAACCAGTTGGTGAAAGTAAGTTCATGCCTATCTATATTTGCCGAGAAGGCATCCCATATAATGAAGAACAACCTACAATGCGACAAAAAATGTTTGAAGCACAAATAGAACAACTCGATCGGAAAGCAGTTGTTGTAGAAATAAAGCACTCATCTATATTTTCGGAATCAAAACTATTTTATCAATACTTAATCGGTATATTAAGACTAAATAACTATATACCTGCATTGACGTAAGATTATAGACCTACTTTGTAGTCATATTCCTTTGCTTTATCTGGTTTTGCATTTTCATATTCAGTTTTCACAAATGGACGATAAGACTCCACAACGTCTTTCACAAATGGAAGGCGTTGTAGTTTTGTTGTCATCATATCAATGTCCTCACGATTACAGTAAAGCACTACGTATTTTTGCCTTCTTGAAATATAAAGAACATGACCATATTTCCGAAGAGATTTAGCATGTTTTAATTGATGGACGTAAACGATTAGCCCTTGTCGTTCGTTCATATTGGATTCCCTCATTTCTTACATAAAAGAATACCATAGACCGGAAAATGATAGCAACAGAGTTTAGCTGACAGAAAGCTCAATTTTCCGTTATAATGGAAAAGCATACTGCGAGAAACATCGTAGAGATATGAATTAGTTGTTTTCATGGAACATTTACGCCTCCGCGTAATAGCTCCGTATTTTTTTGCTTTTGCATATATCAGCATGAAAAAAGCATCATTCACTTCTACTAGCTATTAGTTTTAGTAGGTACTTTAATTATCAATACTGACAATGAATTCACCATTACTTTTTATATGAAGATAATTGTTAAGGAGGACGAATATGGGTAAGAAAACAAAAATTGCCCTTGCTATTGCTGCGGCAAGTGCAGCGGCTTGGGCAGGTAGTAAAGCTATTTCTAAACCACAGCAACGTGAAGGCAAACAAGCATTGCAATTTGATCGCCCCATCATTCTGGCGCATCGTGGCGGGGCTCTTTTAGCACCTGAGCATACAATGATCGCATTTGAAAAAGCAGCACAGTTAGGAGTCGATGGCTTTGAAATTGATATCCGTTTAACAAAAGACGAGGAAATCATTGTTTTCCATGATGATACAGTTGATCGTACAACGGATGGCTATGGTCTCATTGCCGATATGACCTTAGCAGAAATCAATGCCTTAAATCACGGCTATCAATTTGAAGATTTGGATGGCGCTTTTCCATATCGAGAGGAAAAAATTAATGTAGTGACATTACGAGAGCTACTTGAAACTTATCCAAATATGCTCATCAATATTGATATTAAAGATGCTCCAGATACTTATGAGGGAAGTTTGATGCCTTCTAAACTTTGGCGCTTAATCGAAGAGCTAGGCGCTGAACAGCGTGTCGTTGTGACAAGCTTCTATGGTGAGCAAATCGATCGTTTTAATTTATATGCCCAAAATCAAGTAGCACTTGGTGCCGGTGAATCAGATGTGAGAAAAGCATTTGCCTCCTTCTCAAGTCAATTTGGGCACTTATATCATCCGAAAGTTGATGTTTTCCAAATCCCACCTAAATCAGGCGTTATCGCATTAGATTCACCTAAATTTATTCAATTTTTGAATCATCTCAACATACCTGTCCACTATTGGACAATCAATGATATCGACACGATGAAAAAATTAATCCATAATGGCGCCAAGGGGATCATTACAGATCGCCCTGATATAGCTGCTGAATTATTACAGGAACAAGAGTCGTTATCATGATACGAACATAAAGGGGAAGGACACTAGTTACGTGCCTTCCCTTCATTTGAATGTTCTACCTATATAATGAGCAGATATGGGCTTGTCTAATCTGATGGATTTCATGAGCAATAATATATTGAAGAATTACTGTATTCGTTTTCTTCCCCAGAAACCGTTACTAACTCGTCATGGTTCCCACGATAGCTCCTTAAAAATGGGCCAACTCCCTGTCTTAAATCTGAGGAAAGCCTCTAAATCTTAATAATCCTCAAATCGAGTATCCAATCCTTTTGACCTTGCATACCACGGATCCAACTAGACTATAATATAAAAGGATATTTGTAAGGCCATCCAATAAAGTTACTTGATTTAGAACCTTTTTAGCAGCCTAAACAACTTTTTTCCTATCCTGTCACCAGGGATGACAGCCATTCAAGTATGTTTCCTCCTATCAATTGAAAAAAGACTGTAAACAACCTCCTGTGAATACTTGGAGTTGTCTACAGTCTAGAAGAGATGTGTAACATACACATCGTATTTTATGCTGAGCAAGAGCATGAGCCGCCCGAGCCACATCCTCCTCCGCAAGATGAACCAGATGCAAAGAATGGGTTACTAACAGGAACTTTTACAGCTTCAGAGACTGTTTTACCTATTAATAGGCTAATCTCATCGAGTAAATCCTGAAAATCGTTTTCAGCAATTTTTAAAGCTGAAACTTTTTCATTCAAGTCAAGTGCCCTTTTCTGTTGGCGAATTGACTTCATGATTGTATGGTAGTCTGGATGATATTTTCCGAAACGTTGTACATCTTCGTACTGCTCTTTCATGCGATTAAATGCGTAAATAGCTTCTACAATTTGTGCATCACTATAGACTGCATCATACGCTTGCTGTAGCGCAATCGCAGGTTCTGAGGAAAGAATCATCTCACAAAGCGCTTCGGTCTCATCCAAAATGAGTACCCAGTCAGAGGTCATCATCATTTTTAATTCCCCCAATCTCTTTCCCATCATAACAGATTTTATGGTAATTTTACATTATTGATACTTTTAATGAAAGAGGTTTTCCAATTAATGACAACATCTAAAGGACAGATAGAACAATTACTAGCTGAAATTTTACAAGAAAGTACTGAGGAAGATGAAGAAGTTTTATTACATCTTTTAAATGGGCTAAGAGAGAAGCAGCAAGGCATTCACCGTCGTTATCTTAATGCTGCCCTACATATGGTAGGTAAGTTTGAGCCTGAAATTAGTGAGGTTCGTATCCCTATTACACCAGTTATTCATAATACAATTAAGGTGCCTCATGGTGGCATTATTGCAACAATTGCCGATGCAGCTATGGGCGGACTTGCTTCACGCTCTGTACCAGAGGGATATAATGTGGTTACAACGAATATGAATCTATCGTATATTGCCACAACAACGAATAAAGAATTGATTGCGCGCGGTCGTTTTGTTCATAAAGGACGTCAAACACTCGTCATGGCATGTGATATCGAAGATGAGACAGGTCGCAAGCTGGCTATTGCTACAGGATCTTTCTTTGTTATTCAGCGTCGTCTGTAATGAGACTGGCAAAATAATCTTTGATGCATTGTTGATCGGAAAAAGGCAATTTTTGATTTTTAATTTGCTGTGTTTGTTCATGCCCTTTTCCGGCCACAAGGACAATATCGCCCTTTTTCGCCTTTGCTAACGCTTGATGGATAGCAAGCTTCCGATCTAAGTAAATTTCATAATATTGTTGCTCTGTAAAGCCTGCAATAATGCTTTCATTTATCACGATTGGATCTTCATCTCGTGGATTATCTGTTGTTAAATAAATAACGTCCGCGTATTTACTTGCTACCGCTCCCATGGCGAAGCGCTTCGCCTTATCACGATTTCCACCACAACTAAAAACAAGGTAAATTGTTTTGGAACGATTAAAGGTTTGTAAAACGGCTTGCAAGGCTTCTGCTGTATGCGCATAATCTACATAAACCTCTATACCCAAAGGATTATCAATCTTCTCAAGTCGTCCTTCTGGTAGTTTTAAGGACCACATATGACCAACTAGATCTTCCATCGGGACACCTAGGCGCCATATAGCCATTAAGGCAGCAATAGTATTTTGTACATGATATTTTCCGACAAAAGGAATTTCCACAATATGCTCACTCGCTGTTGTTTGTAAGCAAAGTACGGTTTTTCCAACTGTTTCACTGACAATTTGAATATGTAGATCGTTGTGATTATCAAAGCCAAATGAACAGGATTTTTTCTTATCATAAATCCCTACAGAACGACAAAAGTTATCATCTCCATTTAATACTAACTTTTTGGATAAATCGGCTAATCTTTTTTTTGCACGTTTATATGCTTCTAAACCACCATGATCTTCTAAATGGTCTTCTGATAGATTTAAAAATACACCACAGTCAATATCGCAATGGTCGAGTCTATGCTGCTGTAAGCCCATTGAAGAAGCTTCTAGCACAACATGTGTAACCCCTTTTCGTACACATTGCTTTAATATCGGATGCAATTCTTTGGCCTGCAATGTTGTTAGTTGCTCGTAAGCCGTTTGTTGTTTCTCGCCATTGATGAAAAAGCCAACCGTTCCAATAACTGCTGCTTTTTTATGTAAGGCATTTAGAAGCTGACTAACAAAATGGCTCACCGTGGTCTTTCCATTTGTACCGGTAATGGCAATAACCGTTAAAGCCTCTGCTGGAAAAGCAGCAAGCTTCGCACTCGCATACGATAAAAATAATGCTGTATTCGGAACCCACACAAAAGGAATTTCTTTATCCATAATCGGCAAAGAAATACTTTCTTCCGAAACAATGGCAGCAGCCCCCCGTGCCAACGCTTCTTTAACAAAACGACTTCCTGATGTTTTTTTGCCCTTTCGTACAATAAAAATGTCGCCGGGTTGTACGGCCTGTGCATAATCTTCTACGCCTGTAATTTCTGTTCGAATGGATCCTCCTGTCACACTACATGGCCAATCTTTTAATAACTCAGCTAGTTGCAAGCCTCATTCCCCCTTTCCGTTCTCTATCATATGACGGCGTTTGTAACGGTGTGACGAAAAATGTAGAAGCCCACAGTGAAAGTACTACCTTATAAAAAAATAAAGACAAGCTCGGCTATTCGAGCTTGTCTTCAAACTGATATTCTGTTGTTAGGATGAGGAGGATTGCTCTGTATTCTCTACAGGGTCCTCACTATCTGGTTCTTTATTTCTCTGTTCTTCGTTATCCTGTTCTTCAATATCTTGTTTTTTTCTATCTTGCTCTTCACTATCCATCGTCTGTGCAGTAGGCTCTATATAGATTTGCGTATAATAATCTACGAAAGCACCGGAACCAACGCGTGTATATCGATCATCCAATAACACCTTCCTATGTTCAGGCGAATTTGTCCAACCATGCATAGCTTCTATCGCATCAAAATAAGCAGTGGCAAGATTTTCATTCGCTGCACTATAGTCGATGTCATGTGCCTGTAATCTCTTTTTTAAATCTCCATTAGTTGGAGACTCATGTGATAAGAAATTTTGCACCTTCATATCTTCACTATGCATTTTTGCAGCTTCTTCTAATGATTCATCCATTGCTAAAGGTGGTAATTCATGATGTACCCTCGTAACATTTAAGAGATCATCAAGCTGTTTGGCGCTAGCTACATCGATTTCTTGCTGCAAAAATGAAGACGGTGGCGTACGTCTCACTAGTTCACCTTGATAACTCATTTCATATGGTTGATGAAGGACAAGTGTTTCACTGTCTGTATAACGTATTCCCTGTAGCTCACTTGTCTCCCTATCTATATAAAGCTGTGCATAAAGGCCATCAAATTTGACAAGCAACCTTGTTTGCATATCTTCTTCACTCATCGAGAAAATGAAAATATTTTCTCCCACAGTGGCCGCTACCTCATAATCAATAATCGTCATACGGTATATTTCATCGCGTTTTTGTCCAACTTTAAAAGGAAATGCATCGATTTCTTGTCCAGCTATGTAAACTTGCGTTACAATATTATTTTCAACACCAATCATAAAAAACGTAGCAACATCTTTATTGTAGACCCACCATTGATAGCCAAATGAAGACGGTTCTTTTCTCGTTGGTTCCCCATATTGCTCTAAAACGGTTTGAATGCCTTTTCCTACCAAAGTTGATATGCCTGTTTGAGGTCGTGTCATTGCTCCTACAGCAGACTGTTGCTTTAGTTGTGTTTGAGGGATTATATTAGAATTGGTATTTGGTCCTTCTAACGGCTCATTTTCCTGCGGGGTATTGAAAAACATAAAGCCAATTAATGCAATTGCGCCACAAACCATTAAAATGCGGAATAAAGCTTTCATACAGGACTCCTTTTCATCACCATTATTGTAAGTTATTATATCAATTGTAATTGGGTTGACACAATGTTGTCATTGCAACAATGTCGAATATGCTCTATTATAAAAATGAGCGTATACTTTGTACGAGAACCTAAAGGAGGACTATACATGTATTTTGAAAATACTAACCTTGAAAATTTAACAGCTGATCAAGAACTAATTGTCAGCATTATGAAAAAGCATGGTTTAGAATGTGATGGCGGTTGGGATTACGAACGTATGACATTCGATAAACGTTTCGATACTCGTGAAGGTCGCTATTACCTACGCGTATTCGCATATGCCATTTCTGGTGATGTAGGTGCACACGATGCCATCCTTACGTTAATGAAACCAGCCCTAGGTAAATACTATTACCCACATGGTGTTGAATATGGGGATGATGAAGTTTACCCAGCACATCTTGTAACAAAATGTGAAGAAATCTTAAAAAAGGTTAAATTAGAATTAGATCAATTCTCAATTGAGCCAACAAATAAAAATAACTTCGAACCTGTTAACGCACGCTAATCTTTATTAAACTAAAGTGACAGCAAGTATAGCGTAAGTAGCTTCATTTTATGAAAAGACTGGTGGTCCAGTCTTTTTTTATTTTGAGTAAAAAAATTTTTTCTCCTCATACTACCTATATCTATTACATGGATGTAGGTGAGAAAAATGTTATCTTTTTTTAATCGTCCTTTTTTTCGGCATCCCATAATCGTCATAGCGATTGGGCTTCTGCTTCTCTGGTTCATTTCTATATCGTTACCAATCCTCCTTGCCTACTTAACCGCGTTACTTTTAGAACCGATTATTGTTCGAATGTGCAAACGGTTTCGAAAAAAACGTAAAATAGTTGTTTTCATCTTTTTTTTATTTTTTCTCAGTATCTCTTTATTATTATGTACACTTATACTCTATATAAGCTGGAAACAATTTTCTTCTTTTATCATCGATATTCCTGAGTACCTTAATCAACTATCGGCCTTATGGATTCAAATGCAATCCAAGCTCAGTAACTACACCTATCATTTACCTGTAGAACTCGTTTTACAAATTCAATTCATGATTGAAAATGCTTTAGCCTCTATAGAAAAATTCGCCATATCCTTAACAAATGTGAATGTATTGTCTACTTTACTAACATATATCCCCTCCCTTTTATTTGATGTTTTTGTTTATTGGATTGTCTTGTATATGTTGCTCTTAGATTTGCCAGCCATTAATCGGAAATTATTAATGCCCTTTCCTTTTCACTATCATCAAAAAATCATTTTTATTGGGCAGCGCGTTAAACTAGCCTTATTCGGCTTTTTAAAAGCACAATTGCTTGTTGGTGCTAGTATCTTTGCGATATCCTTCGCAGCATTTTATTATTTAAAAACGCCATTTCCCATACTGTTAGCTTTATCACTCGTTGTATTAGATTTTATCCCTTTTCTCGATTCATTTATCCTTTTAGTCCCATGGGCCATTTATCAAGTATTTGCAGGCGACTATATATATGCTGTCGTTCTAACGTTACTAAATGTGGGGCAATTTCTAGTCCGCAGAATGATTGAACCAAAAATTATTGGTGATAAAATTGGCCTTTCCTCCTTAAATACCTTCATTGCCATGTTTATCGGCTTTAAAATATTTGGTTTTCTTGGGATATTAATAGGCCCTTTACTTGTTGTAGTGATACTTTCTATATTTCAACCAACTACAAAAAATCTCCCACCTTTACAATAATAAAGAGGGAGATTTTTTTTAAAACCCTAAAATGGCTTTAATAACGGATGTTGTTTCACCTGGTTCAAATAAAATATATAGCAATAAATAAACAAGTACACCAGTGATGGCAACAAAGAACCAAATAATACTTGTGATTGGTCCAATACGTCTGTGTAACTTAATATTTGTTTTCAAACCCGAAATAATGCTAACGATACCAAACACGGCTCCAGATGTCGCCAAAATAATATGGAAAATCAAAAAGAACGTATAATATGGTTTTAAATGTTCTCCACCGCCAAAAGCCGTATTTCCAATAAAGATTGTACGGGATGCATAGATAATAAAGAATATAAGTGCCGCAACACCTGCAGCAAGCATTACTTTCTTATGCCCCTCTACATTTCTTTTTATAATTAAGCCCCATCCTATCGCTACTAGTACAGCACTAATGACGATAAACGATGTACTAATAGTAGGCAAAATTTGCAATTCCATTGTCAAAACCCCTTATACAAAGTAAATTTCTATATTACAATTAATGTTGCTGTTGACTTTCCCATTTTTTTTGGTGTGCAGCTAATGCATCAGCCGTAATTTTATCTGGATCTTTTTGTTCAGAACGATACCATCTCGTAAAGATTGTCCCAATTAATACACCAAAAATAAGCTCTTGTAAGATTTTCATTAATACGCCACCTAATTGCTGGTCTGCAACAGGTTTCATGTCTGTAAACAGCTCTGGTCCTGATAATGATAAGCCTGATAATGTAGAGGCTGGTACACACAGCTCCATTGCTTTTAACCAGGCATCACCATTTGTATATGTCTCATACATTGCATTAGGAGCAAAAATGATTAATCCACAAGCAGGTGTAATTAACACAGCATTTGCAATAATATAGGCTAATTTATGCAAAGGCTTCATTTTAGCACTATTAGGCATATTTTGAATTAAAGGCCAGTACATAAAAATAGCTGAAAGAAATAATACAAATGTATAGGTACCATGTAATGTTTCATTTAATTTAATGTAATCTAATACTGAAGGCAAATGATAGAAGGAAAATAGACCAATAAACACAAAGACTGCAACAACTGGTAATGTCAGTACTTTAAACAACGTTCTAACAACCGGTGCTTCAATCGCAACTTTCCAAACCCACCAAGGGATTCCTTTAATTAAGAAAATCGGAACAAGCAATAATAAGATCGCCATTTGAACCATATGCATGGTAAACATAATGTGAGCCATTAAATCAACTGGAGAACCTTTAATGATATAAATAGTAATCATGGCTAACACGAAATAAATGGCTTCTCCCTTTTTCAAAGGTTCACTTACTTTAAAATCATTACGCCACTTTACTGTGACTAAAAAATAGATAATCGTTATAAAAACAAGAACTCCTATTAAATAGGGACTCCACAATGCTTGGAAACCAAATATACTAAGTGGCATATAGAACGCACTCCTTTAAACTTCAGTACTCCTATTATAAAACGCTTACAGCTATACTGCAATGAACGAAAGGTGAACAAATGTTAAGTTTAACAGTGTTTGTCTCTTTTTGAAACCTTCACAACTTTAAAACATAAGAAAAAGCACGTTCGTACAATTAACGAACGTGCTCTTTTGGTGATTACCACCAAATGATTGTTAAAAATGCTAAGAAGAATGTAAATGCGATTAACATCCCCATCCACATGAAGAAGCCAATAACACCACCAAAGTGTGTTTTTTTGTCCTCTAAGTGCATGAAAGAATAAAGCTGAAGTACAACTTGAACACCAGCCAATAATAATACGAATGGCATGATTAAGTATTTAGAAAAATCAGCTGCAACTACTGCGAATGCGATAAACGTAAAGAAAATCATGATCGCAAAGTTGATTACTTGTTTACGCATATGAACGGCATTATGATGACGATCATACTCATACTGTGCCTGTGACTTAGCAACTATAGGTGTATCGTGTGAAGACATTATCCGATCACTCCCATCAAGTAAACTACTGTAAAGATAAATACCCAAACAACGTCAATAAAGTGCCAATATAAAGCAGCTACGAAAAATTTAGGTGCATTGTACAAGTTTAAACCACGTTTCGCATTACGGATCATTAAAGTTGCAATCCATACAAGTCCTAAAGTTACGTGGAAACCGTGTGTACCAACTAAAGAATAGAACGCAGTTGCGAATGCAGATTGGTTAAATGTAAAACCAAGGTGCACATAGTGTTGGAATTCATAGATTTCAAGTGCTAAGAATCCAAGACCTAAAGCTAAAGTAATGGCTAACCAAGTTTGCATCCCTTTAAAGTTAAAGTTACGCATATGGTAAATTGCATAAACAGAAGTTAGTGATGATGTTAATAATAACATCGTCATAGCAAATGCTAATGGTAATTCAAATAAACCTTGAGTTGTGAACTCCATGCCAGCTGGCCCTTTGTTCTTAAGTGCTAAATAAGTAGCGAATAAACTTGCGAAAAGTACAACTTCACAGGCAAGGAAAATCCAGAAACCAACGACTTTATTTTTACCTTCCATCGTAGCTTGTTCAGGATGATCTGGCCAAGTATGAGGAGTAAATTTAGTATTGAAATCCATTATTTATTTCCTCCTTTGCCGTAAAGATGTTCTTCAATTTCAAGAATTTCTTCTTTGTGTAAGTGGAAACCATGATCGTCTTTAACTGAACGAACAATCATCGCCCCAAATGTAATAGCTAAACCAATGATTAATACATAGATAGACCATGGTTTATCTGCATCTGGATTGTAAAGTGCACCGAATGCTGCAATAAACATACCTAATGAAATAACGAATGGAATCGCTGAGTTATTTGGCATATGAATATCACCGATTGGCTCAGCAAACGTCACTTCTTTATTACCTTCTTGTTTTTCAATCCACCATGGATCTAAACCACGTACAAGTGGCGTTTGACGGAAGTTGTAGAATGGAATTGGTTGTGGAATTGACCATTCTAAAGTACGTCCATCGCCCCATGGGTCGCGACCTGCTGGCTTGCCTTTAATAGACATTAAGCAGTTGATTACCATTAAGATAACCCCTACACCCATCATTAATGCACCGATTGTAGAGATATAGTTGAACTGATCCCAACCTTGACCTTCCATGTAAGTGAATACACGACGTGGCATACCCATTAAACCTAAGAAGTGTTGAACGAAGAATGTTAAATGGAATCCAATAAAGAATACCCAGAAAGTAATTTTACCAAGCGTTTCGTTTAACATACGGTTGAAGAAAATTGGCCAGTAGAAGTGCGCTGAACCAAATAATGCTGTAACGATACCACCAACGATTACGTAGTGGAAGTGAGCAACGATAAAGTAAGAATCGTGTAATTGATAGTCAAGAGGTGCAGATGCTTGCATTACCCCTGTAACACCACCCGCAACGAATGACGGGATGAAACCAAGTGCATAAAGCATTGGTGTTGTAACTTTAATAGATCCGCCCCAAATAGTTAAGATCCAGTTGAATACTTTCATACCTGTTGGAACCGCGATTGCCATTGTTGCAACAGCGAAGATTGCGTTTGCTGTTGGCCCAAGACCAACTGTAAACATATGGTGAGCCCAAACCATGAACCCTAGGAAACCAATTAAAATTGTTGCGAATACCATTGAAGAGTATCCGAATAAACGTTTACGAGAGAACGCTGGAATAATCTCAGAGAATAAACCGAACGCCGGTAATACTAAGATATAAACCTCTGGGTGTCCGAAAATCCAGAATAAGTGCTCCCAAATTACTGTGTTACCACCCATTGTATGGTCAAAGAAGTTACCACCGAACATACGGTCGAATAACATCATTAATAAACCAATTGTTAATGGAGGGAATGCGAATAAAATTAATGCACTTGATACAAGAGCTGTCCATGTGAATAATGGCATACGCATGAATGTCATACCAGGAGCACGCATTGTAATGATCGTAACGATGAAGTTAAGACCTGAAATTAATGTACCTGCCCCTGAAATTTGTAAACCAAGAACATAGAAGTCAATACCATGTCCTGGAGAATATAAAGATAATGATGCATAAGAAGTCCAGCCCGCATCAGGAGCGCCACCCATAAAGAATGACAGGTGAAGGAATACAGCACCTAGGAAGAATAACCAGAACCCTAAAGAGTTAAGGAACGGGAATGCAACGTCACGCGCACCAATTTGTAATGGTACAAGCATGTTCATAAATGCGAATAGTAATGGAGTAGCAGCTAGGAATAACATTGTTGTTCCGTGCATTGTTAATAATTCATTGAAAAAACCAGCTGACACGAAATCGTTATTTGGTTTCATTAACTGAATACGCATTAATAACGCTTCAAAACCAGCGATAGCGAAGAACAATGTGCCGGCTAATAAATACATGACTGCTAACTTTTTATGGTCAACAGTAGTAATGTAATCCCAGACAGTTGCTCCAAAGCCCTTTTTCTGTGTGTATGAGCTCACAACTTTTACCTCCCTCAAAATTTGTTACATAGAACGAAATTTATTTTTCAACTGATAAGCTCATGATATAAGTTGCAAGAGCTTCAATTTCTTCATCAGATAAATCACCGTAAATAGGCGCAGTGCCTTCAGCGTTCATCATTAAGTTACCTGGTTTAAATTCTTCTGGGTTTTTAATCCAAGCTTTTAAGTTTTCTTCATTGTGTTCTAAGAAACCAGCAACACGGTTACGGTCACCAAACGTAGTTAAGTTTGGACCTGGTGTACCGCCTGCTCCTGAACCTGAGATAGCGTGACAGCCTAAGCAGCTGTTAGCAAAAGTTGCTTCACCAAGATCTGTTGAAGCTTTGTCAGCAATTTGTCCTTCTGTTGCTTTCATTGCATCAACCCATGCGTCAAATGCATCTGGGCTTAATGCTTTTACTTTAAAGTCCATTAATGCATGTGAAGGTCCACATAATTCAGCACATTTTCCATAAAATACGCCATCTTTAAGATCTTTAGATTCTTTATCAAATACTAAGTAGAATTTGTTTAAGTTTTCTACGTTTGTATCCATTTTACCGCCTACAGCAGGAATCCAGAATGAGTGCTTAACATCGGCAGCTTTTAAATTAAAGTAAACCTTTTCACCTGTTGGTACTACTAGCTCTTGAGCCGTTACGATACCTTGGTTAGGGTATTCGAATTCCCACCAGTATAATTTTGCTGTTACATTGATCGTTAGGGCAGTTTTATTCCCTTCTTCATCTACCTCATCCATTGCAGCAACATCTGCAAATTTATAAGTAGTTGTAACAACTGGTACAGCGATAATTAATAATAAAATAATCGGTATAACTGTCCAAATCACTTCTAATGTGTGACTACCCTCTACTTGCTTAGGGATAACATTTTCACCAACGCGTGAACGACGGTATTTTAGGAATGCAAGTAAATAAATAACGGATACGATTACTACTACTAGCGTCATAATTATAGTAGTTAACAGTAATAAATTTAATTGTTGTTTACCTACTTCTCCAGATGGTTTTAGTGTAGAAAGATAATCTTCACCACAACCTGAAAGGAAAACCATCATCACTGCTAGAAGTGAAAAAAGACGCCATTTTTTAAGCCCTTTCATCATGCTTAATTAAACCCCTCTTTCTTTGTTGTATTTTCATGTGTTCCTAGGACATTAGTTCTGTCTATATGAATTCTTAAAAAAAAGAAAGAATTCCTAACTTTAGCTAAACAGCGCAAATATTATGATGGCTACAAATAGTATGGTCATATGATTCAACGAATAAATAAACATTTTATTTGCCCACTTCATATCATCTTTTGTTGTAAAGCCTTTCAGAGCTAGTATTAACCAACCCAAATTCAATGCAGTGGCAAGAGTTAAAAAGCCAATTCCAAGCTCTGGTAAAAGGAAAGGTAACGGTAATAATAAAAGAATCCAGAATAACATTGAGTACTTTGTACGTTTAAATCCCTTTACTACAGGTAGCATTGGTATTTTAGCTGCACGATATTCCTCCGTACGTTTCATAGCAAGCGCATAGAAATGTGGTGGCTGCCATGCAAACATAATAAGAAATAAGGCAAGTGCTCCTAGACCTAAAGCAGGTTCAACCGCTGCAAATCCAATAACTGGAGGTATAGCCCCTGAAATACTTCCTACAACCGTGTTACTAACATGCTTCCTCTTTGACCACATTGAATACAGAACGACATAAGCAAATATTCCTGCTAGTCCCCACATGCCGGCTGCAAACGATGCCGCAAATAACAAAATTTCACCTACAATTAAAAATGAGAGGGCAATGGTCAATACAAAATTCGGCTTGAATCTGCCAGTCACTGTCGGTCTTGCTTTTGTTCTTTTCATGATAGGATCAATATCCTGATCAATGAAGTTATTCATTGCACCTGAGCCACCAATGATTAATGCCGCACCCAGCATGGTGTAGAATATAACATCAAGCTCTTGCAAGAAATGTCTACTAGTAAACTGAAAAGCCAGCCACATCCCTGTAAACGTTGTGACAAGATTCGAGTTAACGATGCCAATTTTTATTAGTGCTAAGAAATCTTTTACAACAGATGTTGTTTCTGGGCCAGTATTTCTAGTAGCCGCCAGTGTACGACCGTTTGACATAATACCTCTCCTTTCATTTTTGTAAGCATATTCCGCTAACAATAACTATAGCGAAATTTGCGATTGATTTCTAGACATTAAGTGAAATTTAGATGAAGTTGTAAAAATTAGTTTTGTCTAGAAATATAAATAAAAACAACATATCTATAGTAAAACATTTTCTAAAATGAATTGTGAAGGTTAAAGCACGAAATTATGAACAATTTGTGAAATGGATTCGACATCTATTACTCCCTTCTCTTTACAAGTTGTTTTTTATACGTATTTTCGATATTATCTAGTAGCAGAAACATTACGCTCTTGTAATGTTGATAGATAAAGTAGGTGACTCATTTTATGCAACACAACAGGTATTTAAAGTGGTTTGCTGTTGCCGCTACAGTAGGGATGCTCCTTATATTACTAGGTGGAGCTCTCGTTACCAAAACAGATAGTGGCTTAGGCTGTGGTCGAAACTGGCCTGATTGTAATGGATCTCTTATTCCAAAGGAGATTACACCAGAAGTCCTGATTGAATTTTCACATCGTCTTGTAACTGGAGTCGTATCTATTTCAATTCTTGTGTTAACCATTTGGACATGGCGTAAACTCGGACATATTCGTGAAGTAAAGCTATTAGGTTTCTTAGCGATGTTTTTCTTAATCGCGCAAGCTCTTATTGGAGCAGCTCAAGTATTATGGGGACAAGGTGATTTCATCCTTGCACTTCATTTTGGAATTTCTCTTATTTCCTTTGCTGCGGTTCTTCTTCTTTCTATGATTGTATTTGAGGTCGATCGAAAATTTGATGCCGATAACGTATTTATTGGTAAAAAGTTACGTTGGCATACAATTGCTGTCACAATTTATTCTTATTTAGTTGTTTATACAGGGGCGTTGGTTCGTCATACAGATTCGAGCTTAATTTGTCCTGACTGGCCATTTTGCTATAATGAAACACCTTTCGCACTACCGAATAACATGTACGAGTGGGTGCAAATGGGACATCGACTAGCTGTTCTTATTATTTTCATTTGGATTGCATACATAACTTGGCACGCTGTGAAAGAATATAAAAATCAACGTGTTATTTACTATGGATGGGTTATTGCCTTTACTATAGTAGTTTTACAAGTGGTTGCTGGTATGTTAGTAGTCCTCACTAGACTGAATTTAACAGTCGCTTTACTGCATTCATTATTCATTTCCCTTTTATTCGGTCTATTATGCTACATGATCATGTTAGTTGCTCGTAGTAATTATAATGAAAAAAAGAAATAGGCTATCAAAAAAGATTCGCCACCTATTATGTGACGAATCTTTTTTCTATGATTCTTATTTTTGTTTCTTCAAGGTCTCCGTTCCTATAATTCCTACAATTAAAATAATCATAGATACTAGCGCATAGTCTTTAAAAAATGTTGTAAAAGGAATATCGAAATATCGACAAATAACCGTTACAAGACGACCTCCTAATAGAATTAAACCAATGACAAACATCCAATTAAATAGTGCTTTAAGCATTTTTATGTCCCTCTACTTTCATTGCTGTCCACATAATCTTAATTACTTCTTGACTATATTCCTCTGCCTCAACCGAAATCGGTCCCCCTATTAGCATATATTCACCAATAGCACCTTGAATCACTTTTGCCATCACCTGGACAGAGTCAACAGTAAATGTCCCCTGTTCTGTACCATCCTCTAATATTTTACATAAAGCCTTCAATAAAGGATCTTCACCATCATCCGAAATTTTATAATAAGGAACATCCTCAGCTGTACGAGCATTGAATATAATTTCTAATAATGCCGCATTCTCCTTCGGATGTGTCGCTTGATAAGCAATACTTGCCTCTATGAAATTTGCCAATTGTGTAGCTGGATCATCGGCAGCATATGTTTTTGTCAAAATAAATGTTGCGGATTGTTCAAGTAACGCTTGCAGGCTTTGGTCGATCAAATCTTGACGATCTGCAAAATGGTATGAAATTAATGCTGTACTGATAGTAGCCCGTTTAGCAATTTGTGCTAAACTTGCCTTGATATAACCAATATCATCTAGCGTCGTTATAGTGGCTGCAATAATTTGTTGCTTTCTAGCTTCCTGAATAAACGTGTTTTTATGGCTATCCATAGATCCTCCTTCTGATTAATTAATTATTTTTTTGATTACTTAATCAAATTTTAAAGGATTTAATATTTAAATACAATGAAAAAGGTTATGTAGATGCTCAAATAGCATCTCATAACCTTTTTCATGATTATTTATTCAATTTCAATCAATAAATCCCCTGTTGAAATGGCATCCCCTGCACTTGCATAAACCTCTTTCACAACGCCGTCTTTCGGTGCTTGAACGGTTGTTTCCATTTTCATTGCTTCTGTGATTAATAGGTGGTCACCGCGTTTAACTGGACTACCTTTGGAAACAACGACTTTTAACACAGTACCTGGCATTGTAGCACCAATTTGATTTGGATTGCTTGGATCTGCTTTTAAAGCTAGATTACCATCTACCTCTACGGTCATATCTTGAATAACCAATTCACGAGATTGTCCGTTTAACTCGAAGTACAGAACACGCGTCCCATTGTGCTGAGGTTCACCAATGGAAACAAGTTTAATAATTAACGTTTTTCCTTTTTCGATTTCGACTTCAATAATTTCCCCTAGCTTTAAGCCATATAGGAATGTAGGTGTGTCTAGAACCGAAATATTGCCGAAGGATTCTTCCGTTTTCGCATACTCTTCAAAGACTTTTGGATAGAGTGCATAGGCTAATACATCCTTTTTCGTAACAGGACGATTTAACTTATCCTCCAGTACAGTCTCTAATTGTTCAAACTGAATAGGCTCTAATAACTCTCCTGGACGAACTGTAATTGCTTGGCGGTCTTTGAGCACAACCTGCTGTAGTGCCTCTGGGAATCCGCCATGTGGCTGTCCAAGATAGCCTTGGAAGAATTCAATAACAGAATCTGGGAAATCAATCGTTTGCCCTCGAGTTAGCACTGTGTTTTCATCTAAATCATTTTGCACCATGAAAAGTGCCATGTCGCCTACCACTTTGGAAGATGGTGTTACTTTAACAATATCACCAAATAGTAGATTTACACGGGAATACATATGTTTTACTTCTTCCCAACGATCGCCAAGACCCACTGCTTTTGCTTGCTGCTGTAAGTTACTATATTGTCCACCAGGCATCTCATGCACATAAATTTCAGAATGTGGGCTGATCATACCACTTTCAAAATCTTTATAGTATTTACGTACATCTTCCCAGTAATACGATAATTTCTCTAAAGCATCTATATCCGCACGTACCTCGCGTTTACCGCCCTTCATCGCATAGTACAAAGAGTTTGCACTTGGCTGAGATGTTAAGCCAGCCATAGAGCCAAGAGCTGTATCAATGATATCTACTCCTGCTTCAATAGCTTTCGCATATAAATAAATCCCGTTACCACTTGTGTCATGTGTATGCAAGTGGATTGGCAGACTTGTCGTCTCTTTTAACTCGGAAATTAAACGATAAGCTGCTTCTGGCTTCAATAAACCAGCCATATCTTTAATCGCTAAAATATGGGCACCTGCTGCTTCAAGCTCTTTCGCCATATCTTTATAATATTGCACCGAATATTTGGCACGACTGTCGTCCAGAATATCTCCTGTGTAGCAAACAGCCGCTTCCGCAATTTTTCCAGATTGACGCGCTGCATCAATAGCTACTTCCATGCCTTTAATCCAGTTCAAGCTATCAAAAATGCGGAAGACATCAATGCCTGATGCTGCCGATTCGGCGATAAATTCACGGATTAAATTGTCAGGATAGTTCGTATAACCAACAGCATTGGCTCCACGCAATAACATTTGGAATAACACATTTGGCACTTGCTCACGTAGTTTGGCTAAACGCTCCCACGGGTCTTCTTTCAAGAAACGATAGGCTACATCAAATGTTGCCCCACCCCACATTTCCAGCGAGAATAGTTGATGCATCATACGAGCTGTTGCATCAGCAATTTGATACATATCCTGTGATCGAACACGTGTAGCGAGCAGGGATTGATGAGCATCACGGAATGTTGTATCTGTTAGCAGTACATCATCCTGTGCTAAAATCCATTGTACTAAGCCATCTGCCCCTTGTGTGTCTAAAATTTGCTTTGTACCTGCTGGTGGCACAATAAGTGGATCGATTTTAGGTATGTTCGGTCGCACAAAAATGGGCTTAGATTTTTTCTCTACTCCAGGGAAGCCGTTTAATGTAACATTCCCAATATAGCTTAGCAGCTTAGTTCCTCGGTCCTTTCGAACAGGGAATTCAAATAACTCTGGTGTTGTATCAATAAAGCTTGTATCAAAAGCACCTGATAAAAATTTTTCATGTGTGACGACATTATTTAAAAACGGGATATTTGTTTTGACACCACGAATACGGAATTCTTTTAAATTACGATCCATTTTCGCAGCAGCTTCTTTAAAGTTCATGCCTGATGTTGAGATTTTCACTAGTAAAGAATCATAGTATGGTGTAACGACAGCACCTTGGAATCCATTCCCTGCATCTAAACGCACACCGAAACCGCCACTTGAACGGTAAACCATTAATTTTCCTGTATCCGGCATAAAGTCATTAGCAGGGTCTTCCGTTGTCACACGAGCCTGAATAGCATAGCCAATCATTGGCATATCCTCTTGCTTCGGCATATGAATTTCTTCACTGTGTAGACCATAGCCTGCTGCCACCTTAATTTGGGCATGGACAATATCGACACCTGTAATCATTTCTGTAATCGTATGTTCTACTTGAATGCGAGGGTTCACCTCGATGAAATAAAAATCTTCTCCTGCAACTAAAAATTCCACTGTCCCTGCATTTATGTACGAGACATTCTTCATTAATTTCACAGCAGCATCACAAATACGATTTCTTAACTCTTGTGAAATCGAATGGGATGGCGCAATCTCAACCACTTTTTGATGACGACGTTGAATCGAGCAATCACGTTCATATAAATGCACAATATTGCCCTGCTGATCGCCAATAATTTGTACTTCAATATGTTTTGGTTTGATGATGGCCTTTTCAACATACACCTCATCAGATCCAAAAGCAGCCTTTGCCTCTGATTTTGCCCTTTCATAAGAAGAAGCAAGCTCCTCTGGTGTATGCACAAGACGCATCCCACGCCCACCACCGCCAAGTGCCGCTTTAATCATAACTGGAAAGCCATAATCATTAGCAAATGCCTCTACCTCTGCTAGATCGGCTACAGGACCATCTGTACCAGGAATAACAGGAATCTCAGCCGCAATAGCTTGCGAACGTGCTTTGACCTTATCCCCAAACATATCTAAATGCTGAGAAGTTGGTCCAATAAAGACAATCCCCTCTTCTTCACAGCGACGTGCAAATTCCACGTTTTCTGATAAAAAACCATACCCTGGATGAATCGCATCAACATCTGCATCTTTTGCGATGGCAATAATACCTTCAATATCTAAATAGGCATCAATTGGTTTCTTGCTAGCTCCCACTAAATAAGCTTCATCTGCTTTAAAGCGATGAAAGGCACCACTATCTTCCCTTGAATAGATGGCAACGGTTTGGATATTCAGCTCCGTACAGGCACGGAAAATACGAATTGCAATTTCTCCTCGATTAGCTACGAGAATTTTGTTGATTGATTCCATAGATATCCCCCTTTATGATTGTGTTTTTTTCCTCTCTACCTTTTCAAACATAGAAACATTGATTAATATTCCCATCGCTAAAGATAGAATGATTATAGATGTACCGCCATAGCTTATAAAAGGTAACGTTACACCGGTTAACGGGATTAACCCGGTTATCCCCCCAAGATTAATAAACGATTGCCAGCCTATCCAACTCGCAATACCAGCTGCAATCATGCGTGCCAACGGATCTTTTGTTCGTAATGCAATGGAAAAACCTTTATATACAATAAATCCTAAACCACCTAAGACAATTAAAACTCCCCATATTCCCAATTCCTCCATTATAATCGCCATTATAAAATCTGTTTGTGGTTCAGGTAAGTACCCTAATTTTTGAATCGATTGACCAAGACCACGTCCTTCTAAGCCACCTCCGCCAATGGCATAATAACTATTCACCACTTGGTGACCACTACCACTCTCATATTCAAACGGATTTAAATAAGATAGAATCCGTCCTTTACGGTTATCAGTTAGTAGTTCCCCCTTGAATAGCAAAAGGATGCCAAGGATTGCTGCACCGAAGGCTACTAATACACCAAAGAACTTCCAAAATGTTTTAAAGGGAATGCCACTTGAAGCTACTACAGATACAGCTATTCCACACAGAATAATAACTGCTCCTAAGTCTGTTTCGAAAGCTACCCCAGCAACCACTAAAATCCATAGGAAAATGGGATAAAAAATTTCAGTTGGTTGTAGCTTTTCAAACGTATGTTTTTGCGCTTTTCTATAAAAAGCAGCTGCAAAATATAAAATAATAAATAGTTTCGCATATTCCGAAGGTTGAAAATTCCCTAATCCTGGAATAGCAATCCAACTCTGAGAGCCTACTTGATCTGCCCCGTGACCAAACAATTTTAACCATGTGAATAACACCGCTAGTATGATCGTTAGTAATAACATAATGTTCTTATTCGCATAATGCTTGTAGGGGAAAAAGGCTGCCACTATAAAACCAATAAATGCCACCAATAAATTGGTAACTTGTTTTTGATAAAAAAAATCAGGTGCTTGCTCTTTTTGCGCAATCGCTACCATCATACTTGAACTGTAAATCATTATTAACCCAAATAAACTTAATAATAGGACCGTAAAAAATAAGGGGTAATCAAAATTTTGTGCATATCGTTTTAAGTATTGTCTCATTAGAAAACCTCGTTCTAGTAAAAAAACTCAAAGCGCAAAGAAGCGTTTGAGTTTTTCTTTTTATTTGTCTGTATACGCATCGTGCAACACAGACAGTTCCTTCTCGAGTGAATCGAGAATTTCTTTGCCTTTATCACGTTCAATCAGTCCAAGCTTCACAGCAAAATCGATTTCACGTGATAGGCCGAACATTTGTGTATCTAATACTTCCTCATATAAAGGGCATTGTGGCATTGTTAAATGATCCATTTGTACTCGAATAAGGCGAGCAATCTTGTCTGCATCAGCAACTAATAGCTCCAAAGCCTTCTCTTGAAAAGAAGTTTGTGATTTCGTATCCATGAGGACGCCCCCATTATCTGATATTTCTTCGATTCTATCTTAATAAAGTTTATCTTCTAGTCGTTAAAAATGCAAGTGTCTTCATTGGAAAATAGAGAATTCGGTTTATATTTCTTTATTATCTCTAGGCATTAGCGTTATACTATGTCATGGATATACAAGATTTAAGGAGGATTTCTATTATGGAAACAATAATTCCTATCACAGGTGCCGTCTCATACCAACTAACATTAGATCCCACTGTATGGATATTCGACGATCGTAAATTAGATTTAAACACTTACTTTACGACACAAAACATTGAGGAAGATTCTGACATCAAATATATGCGTGAGGTTGGTGCTCACTGGTCTCGTGAAATTATGGAGGGGGCCACATTCCCACCTACATTAAAATCAGAGCGTAAATTTGACCGTAAAGGAATGGAAACAGGTACTTTTGGTATCCAATTAAGTCATTTCTTGAAGAATGCTGAAATTAAACCTGAAGCGACAAAAATCGTTTTAGAATGCAAAGATGGACAAGAATTTCCATTCACAATTGAAGAAGCTTCAACACTAATATTAAAATATAGCCAAGACGGCAAGCCTCTTTTAGAAGATGGCCCAATCCATGTATTATTAAAAGATGGTTCAAATATTGACAATCCTATTAAAAACATATCAGCCATTCGCGCTGAATAGGAGGGAATGCAATGCGCGTAAAATGCGTTATTTGCGATACGATTGATAATTTAGATGATAATCTGCCTTTAGCCAAGAAGTTACGTAATCGTCCAATTCATACGTATATGTGTACAATTTGTCATGATCGTATTAAAGAAAATACGTTTGCACGAATAGAAACGGGCAATTTCCGTTTTTATCGTACTTCACCTCAAATGGATAAAGAATTTTAACTAAATGACAGATTAAAAAGAAGTGCCTCAACTATAAAGACACCTCTCAGACTGAAGACAAACTCAAAAAAATCGAGCGTTTGCCTTCAGTCTTTTTTCTTTTACTTTCCACTACAGGCGGACGCTTTTCGTGGGCGGAGTCACTGCCATTCGTTCCAATCAACTTTTACATAAAGTACTCCATCTACATGTATTGATGAAAAGTAAACCTTTGTGGTGATAATCCATGAAGCAAACCAATAAACGTGAACAATTAGCGATTGATCCATTAATACCCAAAGTTTACTTAGTATGAATACTAGAGGCTGCTATCGATTGTCGTTTAACTTAGTAGAAAAACTCCCTTCAGCTTATGGACGTCCAAGTATGTTTTCTTACATTTATTCTATTTATCTTTGGCATTGGCTCCATGCCCAAACTATGAAAGAAACCACATTCAATGTGGAATATTACCCAAATAAACCAAATCCTTTGATTTGTATTAAGTGCCCTCGCCTAAGCGTTATTACAATGAACAAAAAGTAATAATCATCAGAAACTCATTCAACGTCCTATTGGGGAATCGTGGTAGCGGAAGTTGAATATTTACAACATCCTTATAATATTAAACAAATCTATGCAAAGCGCAGAGGAACCTTGAAGCATATCTTTGCGAATGGAAAAAAAGGAATCGAGAAGTTCACACTCGATTCCTTTTGTCAACAGTCTGAGAAGTACCTCAACTATAGAGAACCTCTTTTATCCGTTATTTTTAATAATTATTTTTTCAACCAATTCAACTACTTGATACATAATGGTCGCAAAAAACGCAATGATCAGAAGCGACATGAGCACAAGGTTAAAATTAAATACTTGGAAGCCATAAATAATTAAATAACCAAGCCCTTTTGAAGCTACTAAAAATTCACCTACAATCACCCCTACCCATGATAAGCCAACATTAACTTTCAAAGTTGAAATAATCGTAGGAAATGAGGCTGGCAAAATTACTTCCCGAAAGATTTGCCATCTAGTTGCCCCAAATGTTTGTAAGACCTTACTATAATTTGGATCGACACCTTTGAAGGCTGTATACACAACAATGGTTGTAATAATGATGGAAATCAATGCACCCATGGCGATAATGGAAAAATAGCCTGGTCCGAGCGCAACGATCAAAATAGGGCCAAGCGCAACTTTCGGCATCGCATTTAAAATTACTAAATACGGGTCGAGAACCTTTGATAGTAGCGGAGACCACCACAATACTATAGCGATTAATGTTCCTAGTAAAGTACCAGCAATAAAACCAATCACCGTCTCCATTAATGTCACACCAACATGTAATGTTAATGTACCATCACTTACTTTTTCAATAAATGTATGCCAAACATGCGTCGGTGAGCTAAATATTAAACGATCAATCCACTCTAGTCTTGAAAGAAGCTCCCACCCACCAAAGAATAGCAGTAGAATGATAAGCTGATATAACCGTACAAAGCGTTTTTCTTTTTTTAGTAATTGCTGATATTGTTTAAATAATGTGTTATCCAAGACTCTCCAGCTCCTTCCAAATGGTTTGGAAAACATCTGTATAGGCTGGATGCTGTCTTACATCAAAGGGTGATAGCTCACGAAGAGCTTCAGGTATTTCAAACACTCTGTGCAATGCCCCGGGATTGGCTGAAAATAGAAAGACACGCTCACTCATCGCGATAGCCTCGCCAATATCATGTGTTACAAGAATAGCCGTCTTTTTATAAGTTTTTAAGGTCTCCACAACTAAATCCTCAAGCTTTAATTTCGACTGATAATCCAAAGCGGAAAATGGTTCATCTAATAATAATATTTTTGGGTTTACGGCTAATGTGCGAGCAAGAGCCACACGCTGTCGCATACCTCCTGATAATTCTCGTGGATAATTATTCCCGACATGTGGTAAGCCAATTTCCTGTAACAGTGCATTGGCTGTCACTTTATGTGTTTTATTGCTTCGTTCCATAATTTTTAAACCGATTGTTACATTTTCCTCAATGGTCTTCCACGGAAATAAATAATCTTGCTGAAGCATATAGCCAATGCTAGATTGATTATGTGCTGATAGCTCTTCACCATCTATATAGACCTTGCCTTCAGTTGCAGGAAATAATCCTGCAATAATTGATAATAATGTTGTTTTCCCACAGCCACTCGGTCCAATAAAGGACACAAATTCTCCTTCACGAATCGCTAGACTAATATCACGTAATACTTCCTTTGCCTGTGTGTTTGAAAAATAACTATGGTGAATGTTCTCCAGCTGTAAAAATTCCATATTACTCAGCAGCCTTTTTGGCAAAGGTTGTATTCACAAGTTTGTCATATTCCACTCGTTGAGGAAGTTCACCTGCTTCCTCCATAATTGTTTGCAAGTTATCCCACTCTCCTTCATCGAGAACTGGGTCAGTAGCATAAGAGCCTTGCGCTTTGTAACGCTCAATCACGGTTTCAATGATCGCTATATCGACATTTTCAAAATATGGCTGAATCATTTTTGCTACTTCTGCTGAACTCTCATTTTGTACAAAATCCTGTGCTCGTTGCAATGCATTTGTAAAAGCCTGAACCGTTTTCGCTTCATCCTTTAAATAACTACTTT
This sequence comes from Lysinibacillus sp. FSL K6-1151, assembly GCF_038630755.1. NCBI lineage: Bacteria > Bacillati > Bacillota > Bacilli > Caryophanales > Bacillaceae > Lysinibacillus > Lysinibacillus sp. FSL K6-1151. Next base: position 926,867 of record NZ_CP152040.1, on the reverse strand, counting down.
TTGCCATAAAAGACGTGTAAGGAAGATTGCCAGACTCCGTTCCAAACGAAGCTACGATATAGCCTTTCCCCTCTTTCTCAAAGACGCTCGCAGTTGGTTCAAATAATTGTACATAGTCACCAGTACCTGAGGCAAAAGCAGTAGCAATATTGGCAAAATCAATATTTTGAATAAGTGTTAAATCATCTACAGGGTCAATGCCATGTTTTTTCAACACAAATTCTCCTGCCATTTGAGGCATACCGCCTTTACGTTGCCCCAAAAATGTTGAGCCCTTTAATTGATCCCACGAAAAATTATTCATTTTATCTCTTGCTACTAAAAAAGTACCGTCAGTTTGTGTTAACTGTGCAAAATTTTGAATGGGATCATTAGCACCTTGTAAAGTGACATAAATAGATGTCTCTGATCCAACTAAAGCAATATCAATCCCGTCTGACAGTAACGCCGTCATAGTTTTATCGCCACCTGCAATCGTTTGTAGCTCAACAGAAAGACCCTCCTCCTCGAAGAATCCTTTCTCAAGTGCTACATATTGTGGCGCATAGAAAATTGAACGAGTTACTTCTCCTACTTTGACTTTTTCTAGCTCTGCTTTATTACATGCTGTCAAAGAAAGGAGTAACAAAGCAATGACACCTAATAGCAAACCTTTTGTAAGCCCACGCATTCCCTTTCCTCCTTGATGTGATGAAAATAAGCCTATCGACATTAACTTATTCACATTAGAAGATTTCGGTGCCTACCAATTTATTTTGATTTAGCAATTATTTAGCGTCAGGTACATCAAATAATATTTTTGAGAAGGCACTTTTCGAACAAGCTCGAGAATTGCTACAAAATCAGAACCACCAGTATAACTGGTGGTTTGCTCTGCGCGTGAAACGCTGGGGTACTGGCCCATGTCTAAAGACATTTCGAATGGTCTGCCAACCGCACTCCGTTTTCACACAAACCGCTAAAGCGGCTTACTTATTTTTTCTTTCTCTTGATTTCTTCTCCTGTGAATGGATCAATGAATTCTTTCATCGTCATTTGATCTTGCAGGATATCTTCTTGTAATTGATTTTTTATATACTCTTGTATCTTTTTCTTATTTCGGCCGACTGTGTCCACATAGTATCCTCGACACCAGAATTGACGATTACCGTATTTATACTTTAAATTCGCATGTCGGTCGAAAATCATTAGACTACTCTTCCCTTTTAAATAACCCATGAACGCAGATACACTCAATTTCGGTGGAATACTTACCAACATATGAATGTGGTCAGGACAGGCTGTTGCCTCTATGATTTCTACATCTTTTCTTTCACATAATTGGCGCAATATTCTTCCAACATCTGCTTTAATTTGACCATAAATAATCTGCCTTCTATACTTTGGCGCAAAGACGATATGATACTTACAATTCCACGTTGTATGTGCTAAACTTTTATTATCCATTTATGGTGGCTCCTTTCGTACGAAGTCGGTTGACTAGACCTGACTTTATTGTACGTTTGGAGTTTTTTTATTGTCCATAGCTAAAAGCTTTCCGGAACCCCCTGCATAGCAGGGGGTTTTCAAAGCACACAAGAAAACAGCCTTAGCGTAATAATCGCTAAGACTGTATAAAAATTCTTATTATAAAATACATACTTGTTACTGATTGGTAGCTTGTTGCTCTTCTCTTTTTTCACGCCATAATCTTGTTTTATATACGATTAAAATTAAGGCTGCCACAATCAGACCCTCAATCATTGGCAAGAATAGGGCGAAAAACGTTAGCATGATACAACCTAAAAATAGGAACGCATAAATAATAATGTTTTGAGATAGTTTTAATTTCTTGGCAAAGCCTAACTTATAGACAATGGCAGAAAGTGCAAATACAAGAAGAAATACAACATAGCCTGCAATTTCATAGCTTGGTAAATTTTCGTATAAAAATCTAGTTATACCCGCCATTCTTCCATAAACTCTTGTTGTTTCATCGGAACTTGTCTGTGCAGCAACTTGAATAACATTTAGTTCACCCAATAAAGCGGACTTAATATCCAAGACTCCTCTTCCTTTCATGTCAGCGGAAAATTATTGTTCTGCGTTACGTAATTTTTTCGCTGCTTTCTCACGTTCATTTTTATCAAGAATTTTTTTACGCAGACGAATAGATTCTGGTGTGATTTCTAAGTACTCGTCATCACCTAGGTATTCAAGCGCTTCTTCTAAAGATAAAATACGTGGTTTTTTAATAACATTCGTTTGGTCTTTATTTGCTGAACGGATGTTTGTTTTTTGTTTCATTTTTGTGATGTTTACAGTGATATCAGCGTCACGAGTATTTTCTCCAACGATCATACCTTCGTAAATATCTGTACCTGGCTCCAAGAACAGTGTACCACGGTCTTCAATTTGCATCATCCCATAAGTTGTTGATTTACCAGTTTCCATTGAAACTAGTACACCTTGGTGACGTCCACCAATTTTACCTGGTAGTAATGGTTGGTAGCAATCAAACGTATGGTTGATGATACCGAAACCTTTTGTCATCGACATGAATTCAGTAGTATAACCAATTAAACCACGAGCTGGTACTAAGAACGTTAAACGAACTTGACCACTGCCGTTGTTCACCATATCAAGCATTTCACCTTTACGTGCACCAATTGATTCAATAATTGAACCAACATTTTCTTCTGGTACATCGATTTGAACACGTTCGAATGGCTCACATTTTACGCCGTCGATTTCACGCACGATTACTTGCGGTTTAGATACTTGTAATTCGAAACCTTCACGACGCATATTTTCAATAAGAATTGATAGATGAAGCTCACCACGACCTGAAACTGTCCAAGCATCTGGAGAATCAGTATCTTCAACACGTAAAGATACGTCCGTTTGTAATTGAGCACGTAAACGCTCTTCTACTTTACGAGAAGTAACCCATTTCCCTTCACGACCTGCGAATGGCGAATTGTTTACTAAAAATGTCATTTGTAAAGTCGGCTCATCAATACGTAATGGTGTAAGCGCTTCTTGGTGTTCAACAGGACAAACTGTTTCACCAACGTTGATGTCTTCCATACCTGAAACGGCGATTAAATCACCAGCTTTTGCTGTCTCTACTTCTTCACGTTTTAAACCGAAGAAACCAAAGATTTTCGTTACACGGAAGTTTTTCACTGTGCCGTCTAATTTCATCAGTGCAACTTGTTGACCTACAGAAATTGTTCCACGGAATACACGACCAATTCCGATACGTCCAACGAAGTCATTATAGTCAAGTAGAGCTACTTGGAATTGTAATGGATCTTCTGAGTTATCCACTGGTGCTGGAATAGCCTCGATCACTTTTTCGAATAGACATTTCATATTTTCTTCTTGTTTAGATGGATCAGCGTCCAAAGAAGCTGTACCATTTACACCTGAAGCATAGACAACAGGGAAATCTAATTGATCGTCATCTGCACCTAACTCGATAAATAATTCAAGCACTTCATCCACTACTTCTAGTGGACGAGCTGAATCTTTGTCTACTTTATTAACAACAACGATTGGTGTTAAGCGTTGTTCTAATGCTTTTTTCAGTACGAAACGTGTTTGAGGCATACAACCTTCATACGCATCGACAACTAGTAAAACGCCGTCTACCATTTTTAAAATACGTTCTACCTCACCACCGAAGTCAGCGTGTCCAGGCGTATCAAGGATGTTGATACGAGTTCCTTCATAGTTTACTGCTGTATTTTTAGCTAAAATCGTAATACCACGTTCGCGTTCAATATCATTAGAGTCCATTGCACGTTCTTCAACACGTTCGTTTGAACGGAATGTACCTGATTGTTTTAGTAATTGGTCGACTAAGGTAGTTTTACCATGGTCAACGTGGGCGATAATTGCGATATTGCGAAGATCTTGACGTAAGTTTGTCATTATTCCACTCCATATTCTTTTTTCGAATGTTTAACTGTGATATTATAGCACAAGAAGGATAGAAATGTCCTTATTAGAATTTCCATCATTCTAAAAAATATATTTGATTTACAAATTTTTTATATAGGAGGCTAGGCTATGAATCGTGCAAAAATCGTAATGGCTATCTATGCATTAGCAGCTGTACTAGCAATGTGCTCTATCGGCTATTCTGTTGCGGCTAGTAGTGTATTTGGTGCAATAGCAGGTATTGTGGCAACTTGTGTCATTTTCATGACAGCCTTTAAAATGAAGCGTAAACTACGTACACAAGGCTTACTTTAATCAAGTATGCCTTGGCAGATGTTAATTTAGCTGGTTGAAAACCCACTGAAAAAATAAGCAATCAACATGAAAAGGAGCTGTCTAGTTACTAGACGGCTCCTTTTTATTTAATCGTACGGCACAATATATTTTTCTAATAATTCTTTATGGATGGAAGGATTGGCGATGATAAAAGTATCTTGATGGAGGAAATCAAAGCCTTCTCCATGTAAATTTGTTGCAACTGCCCCAACCTCCTGAGCAATGATGGTTCCGCCTGCAATATCCCATGGTGCTAGTCGCATGGAGACATATGCATCTAGTTTGCCACTAACAACAAATGCAATTTCCATTGCCGCTGACCCGTAGGATCGTGTACCACGCACTTTGCGAACCATTTCTATCACCTTTTCATGGTGGATATGTCGATTGGGTGCCACCCAATGTGCATTAATGCCTATGACCGACTCCTCCATTGAGACAGACTGTAGTTTACGCAATGGTGAATCATTATACCATGCCCCTTGACCTTCAATGGCATTAAATAAATCCTCTCGCATAACATCAAATATGTACCCTAACTTTCCAACACCATTTACAAAAATACCGATAGAAATCATAAAATGACGATGTTGTTTGACGAAGTTCATCGTGCCATCAATCGGATCAATAATCCAGACAACACCATCTAATGATTCGACCTTTTCGCCCATTCCTTCTTCCCCTAAAATTTTATGGGTTGGATCAAAAGCTTTAATTTGCTCGATAAAAAATAATTCGGTCTCTCGGTCAATATTGGTAACGAGATCATTTGCACCTGATTTTGTCTCAATAACTAGATTATACGAAAAAGCCTCTCGAATACGTCTTCCAGCTTCAAAAATGATACTTTTTGCAAATTCATCAATTTGTTGTAAATGCACTCAAAACCCACCCTTCGAATATAAGAAAAGGCTCTCTCGCTCTCTTTATGCTCCTCATACCTTTTCCATCACTTAACCATTTGTTTCGACTATAAAAAAACAGAGGACTGCAATTTGATATAATTTCTATTTTACCCTTTGTCACAATAAAAATCACCTGCTGTCGGAATATTCAGCAAGTGATTTTTTAAATAGGTATTAAATTTTGATTACGCATAGGCGTGCAAGCTTTCAAGTTCCATCTGTATTTCAGCCAGACGTTTTTTACTTTTTTCAATTTCAATATCATTTTTTTCATTCATCGCCTCAAAGAGTGATGCTAATTCATAATCTAATTCTAATTGTAAAATGTGTTCATATTGCTTTTCAATGTCAACTTTACGTATAATTTTTACGATAGGTTTCATAAAAAACACTTCCTTTTTTAATTTTTTTTACAAAAACTTTTTTATTTCGATAAAGTTCTTGTTATAAGATTTTTTCCCAAAATCAGCGTAAAATAAACCTTATAAAACGAAAGGAGTAAAATAAAATTGCCAAAAACAAAGTGGACAAACAAAGACTTTAATGTTTTTACAATAGACGGTTTAGAACAAAGAATGGATGCTTTAACTTCCCTTGTACGTCCAAAATTCAATCAGCTAGGAGAAGACTTTTCTGCTTATTTCTCTAGCCAACTAGGTGAAGAATTCTTCCCTCATGTTGCCAAACATGCTCGAAGAACTGTCAACCCACCAAAGGATAGTTGGGTTGCCTTCGCTCCCTATAAAAGAGGTTATAAATCATTGCCTCACTTTCAGATTGGTCTATGGCACACACATTTATTCATCGTCTTAGCTATTATTTATGAAGCACCACAAAAAAATGTTATGGCTGAGCGTTTACTTGCCCATAAATCTTTATTGGAGCAACTTCCTACTGATTTTATTGTGTCAGGTGATCATATGTCCCCTGAGGCCATTTCTCTCGAAGAGGCAAAAGAAGACAAGCTTGAAGCATTACTTATACGACTGCGAGATGTCAAAAAAGGTGAGTTCTTGGTTGGTCGTCACATTCCAAAAGAGCAAGCGACAAAGCTAACAGCTAGCGAGTTACAACAATTAACAGAGGAAACATTTAATCGCTTACTTCCTCTTTACAACGTCATTGTTGGAAAATAGTTTTACTTAGATTCATTTAATGATGATTTTTATTGATGTAGTTTATGCAAAATGTCGTTTTTTAACACAAAAAATTAAAAAATGGATGTGAGTTGTGCTCACATCCATTTTTTATCGACCGTTTTTAGGGACAATTTTTATAAGCATCCCATCTTCGGCTTCCTTGGTTTGTTTGACGACAGGATAGCTAATATAGCCACTTGCCTCTTCGAATTCTCGAAAAATTGTTTTTTCCTCTGCTTGAGATGGAACAATCTCTTTAAAGCGACGATATTTAGCCAGCATGACTTCACGCTTGATGCCCTTTTCATAAGCTTTCTCAATTCCTTCAAAGAATTGAACGACATCCACAATTTCCTCTGTGGACCAATCAGTTGAAAACGGATAAGAATATTCCATTCGACAAAACCACCTTTATGTTATTGCCCCCATTTTAACCGGATACTTTCAGCTTCTGCAACCATTCGATTAATAAGTTCCGCTACGGTTGGGATATCGTGAATCATTCCCGTCACTTGACCAGCCCAGCCAAAGCCTTCATTTTGATTGCCATCGTAAATAAAACGCTTATTGGCTGAACCACTGATATAGTCTTTTAAAGCCTCATATGTTGGTGTTTTTTCCTCAATTTCTAAAATCTTTGTCGTAAATTCATTACGTAAAGCTCGTGCTGGCGCGCCGATAGAACGCTTAATAATCGTCGTATCAGCCTCCGTACTAGCAAGCAGAGCCTCTTTATAAGCCTCTGATGCATCGACACATTCTTTTGTGGCAATAAAGCGTGTGCCCATTTCAATACCTTCAGCTCCCAATGCGTGTGCAGCTAGCCAACCACGCCCATCACCAATGCCTCCAGAAGCAATGATTGGAATTTTCACACTATCAACCACTTGAGGAACTAGCACCATTGTGCCAACGTCATCTCGCCCAAGATGACCTCCCCCCTCTTGACCAACAACCATCACAGCATCTGCTCCTAGTTGTTCAGCTTTTTGGGCTTGTCTACGAGCAGCTACAAGTACCAATTTTTTGATAGCTGTTCCTTTTAGCAACTCAAAAATAGGTGCTGGGTTTCCTCCAGTCATCGTAATAACTGGTACTTCTTCCTCAACTGCAACGCGCACCATCTCCTCAAAGCCTATACCATGCAGACCAATCGCAAAGTTTACGCCAAACGGTTTATCTGTTAATGTTCGGACTTTCTGGATCTCTGCTCGTAATAAATCAGGATCTCGTAAGCTCATGGCTGTTATTTGCCCTAGACCGCCAGCATTCGATACAGCTGCCGCTAAATCAGCATATGCTAAATAGGCTAACCCTCCTTGAATAATGGGGTATTTAACCTGCAAAAGCTCCGTCACACGTGTATTCCAATTCATAGTACCTCCCCTTTCGTTCGATACTAATTTCTCTTTATCCTGAAAAAAACCTTTTATTTTTATGAAAAGTCTATTTTTTCGTGTCGTTAGGTGCTATAATTCATTTGTTTTCTTAGATATTATAAAGTGAGGTGGTACCTGCGTTGTCACAACTAGAGACTCCATTGTTCGACGTATTACTTAAACATCGGAACAGACATCCAATTCAATTCCATATTCCAGGCCATAAGAAAGGGCAAGGGATGGACCCTGCTTTCCGAGAATTCGTCGGCGACAACGTTTTATCAATTGATTTAATTAATATTGCTCCACTAGACGATTTACATTCACCAAAGGGTGCTATTAAAGAAGCACAAAGCCTTGCAGCTGAAGCCTTTGGTGCTGATCATACATTCTTTTCCGTTCAAGGTACTAGTGGCGCCATCATGACGATGATTCTGACCGTCGTCGGCCCAGGTGATAAGATTCTAGTGCCACGGAATGTTCATAAATCTATTATGTCGGCGATTGTATTCGCTGGTGCAATTCCAATTTTTATTCACCCAGAAGTCGACAGTGAATATGGAATTTCTCATGGCATATCGCCTGAAGCTGTCGAAAAAGCGTTGAATGCTTATCCAGACACAAAAGCTGTACTTGTTATTAATCCAACTTATTTTGGCTTTACAGCTGATTTAAAGCGCATTGTCGAAATCGCTCATGATCGTCAGATTCCAGTAGTCGTAGACGAAGCACATGGTGTACACATAAAATTCCATGATGACCTACCGTATTCAGCAATGGAGGCAGGTGCAGATATGGCAGCAACAAGTGTACACAAGCTCGGTGGCTCCATGACGCAAACTTCCATTTTAAATGTCCGTGAAGGTCTTGTTTCAGCGAAACGTGTACAAGCTGTCTTTTCCATGCTAACAACGACATCGACTTCATATCCATTACTCGCTTCGCTTGACACAGCTCGTCGCCAGCTAGCCATTCATGGATATGATTTAATCGACGATGCATTGCGTTTAGCAAAAGATGCGCGTAAACGCATCAATCAAATAGCGCATTTAAAGTGTGCAGGTAAGGAAAAATTACATTCATCGGCGACCTATGATATGGACCCATTAAAACTGCTTATCAGTGTAAAAGATTTAGGTATTTCTGGTCATAGAGCTGAGGAATGGTTACGATATAATGCCAATATTGAAGTGGAACTGTCTGACCTTTACAATATTTTATGTTTAGTGACATTGGGAGATACGAAAAAAGAAATTAATCTTTTAGTAAATGCACTTACTCGTATGTCAAAAGCATTCGATTCTGAAGCGGCTATCACAGAAGCTGTAGTGAATGTACCAGAAATCCCAGCTCTTGCCATGTCACCACGTGATGCCTTTTATGCCGATACAGAAGTCGTTCCTCTTGCAGAAGCGGATAACTGTATTTGTGCAGAATTTATTATGGTCTATCCTCCTGGAATTCCGATTTTTATTCCCGGGGAAATAATTACACAAGAAAATATTCATTATATTCAAATGAATATTGAAGCAGGTTTACCAGTACAAGGACCCGAGGATACAACATTGAAAACAATTCGGGTAATAAAAGAACGAAAACCTATTTTTTAAAAATTAAAAGCTAGTTCTTCATTGTGAAGAGCTAGCTTTTTCATTATCTCTAAAACACTCAAGTGAGCTTTGCTATGCTTGGATATCATTGCAGCTTTAGAAATTTCTCTTTACCTGTCCCAATCATTATTAATTACATATATAGATGGTACTTGAATATTACTTGAGAATTGATTATTTGCCTTTTCATAACGACTAGTTGCTTTTTCAAGCTTTCAACTAAATAAGCTAAAAATTAGAATAAGCAATCTATATTATTTACAATATAAAAAAGGGAGTGAACTAAATGAATACTTGGGATCAACGTTTTCAAGGAGCAGAATACGTTTATGGCGAACAACCTAATGCCTTTATTAAAGATTATGTATATTATTTGAAAGATTACCCTAATATCGCTGCCTATGCAGAGGGTGAAGGACGTAATGCTGTTTTTTTAGCCACAGCTGGACATACGGTTACTGCCTATGATTATGCACAGAGTGGTCTTCAAAAAACTGAACAATTAGCACTGAAGCATCAAGTGACAGTTCAAACTAAGCTAGCCGATTTACTGCTGGATGAGCTTCCCGTTAATAAATATGATGCGGCCATTATGGTATTTGGACATTTTCCAGCAAAGCAACAACAAACGGTCATACAAAAGATTATCGATTCAGTCAAACCAGGAGGGCGAATTATGATGGAGTTATATTCCATTTATCAGCTCCCTTATGCTTCAGGTGGTCCACAGCAACTCGATTTTTTATATAACCCTTTAGATGTCCTTCAATGGTGTCAAGCATATAAAATTATCCATTTTTTTACAGGTGAGCAAATTCGACATGAAGGAATGCTACACACTGGGCTAGCCCATACGATTCAATTGATTATTGAAAAAAGCTAAAGAGGTTGTCTCAAATAGTTTTTGAGACAACTCTTTTTTTGCACAAAGCGACAATTGGATTATAAAAATAAATAAACAAATAAAGGACAGAAAAATGCTCCAATAACAGCCGTTAAGCCCATCGATAATGAACCAACTGATAATTCCTGTTCCCCATATTCTCTTAATTTTACAAGACCTACACCATGTGAGGCACTGCCTACAGCCACACCTCTACTAACGGCAGAGTTGATTTTGCCATATTTAATAACGAATGGTCCAATAATAGCCCCTACAAACCCTGCAATCATCACAAAAACAGCAGTTAGAGGCGGAATACCTCCAATCGTTTCGCTTACCTGCATCCCAACAGGCGTGGTTAATGATTTAGGTAAGGCCGTCAGCATCCAGCTAGACTTTACACCAATCCATTTTAGTAATACAAAAATTGTCATTAAGCCTGTAATCATACCGATGAAAAGTCCTGATAAAATAGAATACTTATATTTTATAATAATAGCTCGTTGATTATAGAGAGGATAGGCAAGTGCGACAACTGCTGGTCCAAGCATTTTCTGAAGCCATTCTCCACCTCTCATATATGTTGCATATGGAATATCGAATATAAGTAAAATCATCACACTGACCACTGTAGTAGTGACCAAGGGGATCATGATGGGATGTGGAAATCGCTGATAAAACTTTGTGAACAATACAAACATAATGACGGTACTTAGGACAACAATTGCTTCAATCAACCGTTAACTCTCCCTTCCCTTCATCAACAGTGGTTTCCGTACCTTCTTTTTTCGCCAATTCTTTTTTCTCAATGATTTGTGTCAGTAAACCCGTGACATAAATAGAGATTAATGTACTAGCAATAACGGCTAAAATAATCAACAGGCCAGTGACTGACATGAGTTCTGGATAATCAATAACACCTACCGTTGCTGGTATGAAAAACAATGTTAACATACCAATTAAAAAACTGGCACCGTCTTGAATATATTCCACCTTAATGATTTTAAAAATGAGTGAAAGTGCTAATAATAGTAATCCAATAACACTTCCTGGAAGAGGTATGTGTAAATATGTTACTATTCCCACCCCCATGTAATAAAAAATCGTCAGTATGCCAATTTGAGCAATGATACGAATAACTCGCAACAATAGCGCAGCAAAATTTTCGTTCAACATTTCGCCACTTTTCACCCCCTATATCGTTCATTCTACATCTGCAAGAATTTTCTGTCTATTATAATTTTAGGAAAATAATATAAAAAAAGAAAGCGGATGGCTTTCTTCTTTTAATTAAGAGAAATATAGGGGTTGTCTCATCATAATTTAATGAGACATCATTAAAATTATTTTCCTAAAAAAGATTATCCTATTTATAATGCGTGACCAGAGCCACCATCAATATTCACTGAAGTCCCTGTAACATAACTTGCTGCATCAGAAACTAAAAATGTGATGACGTTAGCGGCTTCTTGCGTATCACCTACACGTCCAAGTGGAATAGTTTTCCCTACCATACGAGAATATTCTTCCCACGATAAATTAGGTTCTTCCTTTTTCCAATTCTTTTCGATCTGATCACTGCGAATAAGCCCAATACATACAGAATTTACGCGAATATTATCCTTCCCTAAATCCTTGCTCATCGCTTTTGTCAAAGCAAGTCCCGCAGCGCGGCTAACTGTAGTAGGAAGCGAGCTTGCTGGAGGTGTCTTAGCCATCACCGCTGTCACATTAACGATTGCACCTGCACCAGCCTTACGCATATATGGTGCAGCATATTTGGAGCAATGTATAGCCCCAAATACTTTTAAATCTAAATCTGCTTGCCACAGCTCACTACTCACTGACTCAAAGGGATTCGCTGAAGCCGTACCTGCATTATTAATGAGAATATCAATGCGTCCAAAATGTTCTACTGTACGCTCAATTAAATACTTACAATCCTTTTCCTTTGTAACATCAGCTGGAATAATTAAAACATCCACATCCGTTTCATTTTTAATGCACCCAGCCGCCACCTGTAGCTGTTTTTCTCCACGTGCGCAAAGTACAACATGAGCCCCCTCTTTGACAAGCTGCATGGCCGTATAATAACCAATTCCTTTACTCGATCCTGTAATAATTGCTACTTTCCCAGTTAAATTAAGCTCCACTATGAAATCCTCCCTTACTTTCTACAATGCTATCATTATACCATTTATCGATTATTCAGAATAATTAAAGGAGCTTGCAAATAATAGAAATAATATTTGAAGGCAATACCACTACCTGATTATCAATGTAGCCGACTCACGCACCAAGCTAATACAGTAAAATAGCTAAAAAGCATGTAGTTGGAAAAACAACTACATGCTACATAGTGTGGAAAAACAAAACTATCCATAGAATGTTTGTGAAAGGTGAAAATGGATTTCCGGCTACTTGCTTTCCTGTGGGCTCGCCTGTCTCGCTATCCCATCGGAGTCAAGTAGCCTTCCAATCCATAAAAAGGTTATCTTTTTAGCAAAGATTTCCACTACTCATTTTATGGAGGGGTGTTGTCACTCATCACTTCTCCATCTTAAAAATAAGGGTCTATCCTCTCTCTAATAAGACAAATAAAGGGTTATTTAGTCCCCAACGGCTAGTATGAAAGAGGAAAAGACACTTTTGCAGAATGGTTGATTGGAGTCAAGCCAGCGGCACTCCTTATTTTTCTGCACCTAATGCACGTGGAACCATTGTTTCTACCACATAATTCTCTTCTTCATACAGTATTTTTTTTAGCTCGATACCAAAAAACGACTGCATTCTTTCCTCCGTCATTATTTCACGTACAGCGCCATATACAACACCCTTATCCTTTGCCGTCATCAGGACCCGATCAGCTAAATAAAAGGCATGATTAGGATAATGCGTGTTAATAATACAAGAAATGCCACGTTCTCTCGCTAATTGCTTGATTGTTTGTAAAATAGTAATTTGTTTTTGAATATCCAAATGTGACTCTGGTTCATCTAAAATAAGTATTTCTGGATCGGCAACCAGTGTGCGAGCTATTAAAGCCAGCTGTAGCTCGCCGCCACTTACCTCATTGCATGATTTTTTTGCTAAATGGACGATACCAATTGTATCTAATGCCAAATGCGCCGCTTCTAAATCTTTTTTTGATGGTTGGGCCAATGTACTAATAAAAGGGGCTCTTCCCATCACAACAAGCTCTTCTATTGTAAAACCAAATACCATTTTATGAGCTTGCGGTACATAGCCAATACGTTGCCAAAGCTCCTTACGCTTGACAGTAGACAATGGCTTGTCATCTATATAGGTTTCTCCCTGCTTCCACTCTAGTAACCCGGTAATACATTTGAGCATCGTTGTCTTTCCAGCTCCATTAGGACCAAGGATGGCCATAATTTGTCCTGGTTCCAGTGTAAAATTAATATTGTTTACATAAAGATTTTGGGATTTCTTACGATGCTTTTCATAATAAAAATTGCCATTTTTCACTTCAATTATCACGCCCATCCACCTCCAGATTTACGCAGTAAATAAGCAAAGAATGGTGCACCAATAATCGCTGTTAAAATCGATAAAGGTATTTCTGTTGCTGTTATAGAACGTGCTAAATTATCAATTACTAACAAATAGACGCTTCCAATAGCAATCGACATTGGTAATACATGCTGATTATTGTTTCCAACAAGCATACGAGCAACATGTGGAATAATCAAACCCACCCAGCCAACAATTCCTGCAACCGCAACAGACACCGCAGTAATCAAAGTCGCACCAAATATAATCATCCATTTCAAAGGCACTACAGAAATTCCCATTGATTTTGCCTCATCCTCTGGGAGGGTTAAAATATTTAATCGCCATCTTAGGAAATAAAGTATTAACATACCGATAATAATCAGTGGTCCACCTATATATAAATCTTTATAAGTAACCGTTCCTAAGCTACCCATCAACCAATAGGTAATCGCAGGTAGCTTTTCCTCTGGGTCAGCTACAAATTTAGTTAACGAAATAAGCGCATTAAACAGTGCCGATGTAATAACACCTGCTAAGACAAACATAAAAATAGGGGCATTTTTGCGTGCGCCAGCAATTAAAAACGTAAAGCCGATAGCACCTAATCCAAAAAGCAATGCCATTATCTGTGTGGCAAAATTTTGCCCAAACAATAATATCCCAAGAGAAGCACCAAAGCCAGCTCCCGCCGAAACACCTAAAATATCTGGTGATACTAGCGGATTACCAAACATTCCTTGGAAGCTAGCACCTGCAATTGCTAAACCTCCACCAATTAACAATGCGAGAAGAATACGTGGCAAGCGAATATTGATAATAACCGTTTCTTCCATCTCTGTCCATGTCGGCTCTATAGGGAAAATCTGTGAAGCAAGAATCTTTAATAGCTGCTCGATACCAACCTCAAAGCGTCCTACACCAAGAGAAATAACGGCAATCACCAAGGGGAGGAGCCATAAAATAATCTTTTTCCAGTTTTGCATTTACCAATCATCCCTTAATATTTAGCTGCTTCTGAAGACGGATTTAAAATAGCTTGAATATCTTCATCTGTCACATCGTATTCATAAAAATCTTTATAATATGCTTTAATCTCATCCTCTATTTTATAATCAAATAGCGCTGGGTGATTTTTTTGTGCAAGCCACTTTAACATTAAAGGTGCGTCTCCACTAGGTGGGAACCAACGATAAATGCCTAATGGAATCTTATACACTTTACCCTCCTGAACTGCCTTCACCTGACTCCAATCCTGCCCAGCTATCTTATTTTCAAGTAAATCAGCTGGCTGTGTCTCTGTAAAATTGGTAATAAAAATAATATCTGGATTCCAAGTATAGACCTGTTCCATATTGACTTCTTTTTGTCCTTGGATATCATTTTCAGCTACATCAATTGCTCCCGTCGCATTGAGCCATTGATTACCAAAGAAGTTTTTCCCTCCAATTGTAATCGACTTTTCATTATGTCTAAACAACATCATCGCGCGAGGCTTATCTTTTTCTTCAATCGTTTTTAACTTTTCATCTAATTGAGCTTGTACTTTTTTGCCTTCCTCTAGGAAGCGATTAGCACGTTCTGTTGTGCCTGTTATTTGACTTGTTATTTCTAACCAGCTATTAAAGGTAGCTAATGGCTCTGCCGCAGCTGCGTCAATTGCCTTGAGCGCAACCACAGGAATACCTGCCTCTGATACTTTATGGATTGATTTCTCATCTGTTGCAATCTCTATATATAATTGTGGATTTACTTTCATTAATTCTTCCACATTGACTTCACCATTCTGAATAAACGAAGTATCAGCCTTTAAAACATCTGGAGACATTTTTGCTAGCATCGAATGTTTTGCTGCATTATACGAATTTGGATGCATACCAGCAATTTCTTTTGTAGAATTTGTTGCTACATACCAAGTAGAGAAGTATGGAAGAATGCCTCCCATTACAACACGCTCAATCGAATTTGGTACTGTTACTTCACGTCCTAATTGGTCAACTACAAGCTTCTCTTCCTTTGTCGTTTGTAACTCTGATGATTGTTGCTCCACCTGAGGCTTAGTATTATTTTGCGTCTCTTCGTTGTTATTATTACAAGCTGCCAGCAACATTGTTAGTGCTACAGCAGCGACAAGTCCATACTTCTTCAATGTTTTTCTTCCTCTCTTAACCATTTTGCCATCCCATGTAAAAACGGCTTTGATTGATCAATAAAACCTAGTCCAATATGAAACATCGGATCAAGTGTAGTGACAACTAGTTCTCCATTAAAACTCACATTATCTACATAAAATAACGATCGTCCATTTGGAATATCTAATAACGATTGCGCTCCTTGTGGTGGTAAAAAAGAACCGTGATAATGCCATTTCATATCATGCAATGTCACGTATTTAAAAAGTGGATGCACATTATTTTGCATTTTCATCGGTAAATCACCGCCATCTCTCACCCACCAACTAAAATTGACCTCAGAATCTTCCCAATCAATTGTCGGAAACCAGCAATCCAATATTTCACCAAAAATAATCAGTCTTTTGCCAGCATTAACAAATTTCAGTAATTGTGACTGATACCGCTTTAAAGAACGGATATCTAAGCGACAAGATAAAATAAGTGTGTCATACTTTGTTAAATCATATTGATGAAAGTGGCGAATATGTAGCACTTCATCATATAAATAATGAAATTCTTGCTCTGCAAAAAAGCGATTTTGAAATGGTAAGCCATTCGTCACAATCCCTATCATTTGCCCATACCTCCACTTGCATAATTGCGGTTAGCTTCCTCACGAATACAATCTAGCATTTGCATACTAAGCTTTTTCGATGTATTTTCTTCATGCATAAATACCTTGTAAATATCGGTACCTGCCCCTGCAAAAATGGTGCCATTTGTTGAGTGTCGATCAACATAAAGTATCGGTACACCACTTTGATCTGTAATTAACACTTCCGCATGTGCTGGTAATTCTTCAAAATAGCCACGAGAAAAGAAGCCCCGTACACCTTTTCGATAATTAATATCATAAGGCTCTATCCCTTTAAATAAAGAACAATTAGCTTGTTCAATCATGATTTCGCGATCTTTCAATGGAATAGGAGAGCGTTTCCAATTAGCTACATTTGCTAACCATGGCAATGATATTTCTGTCAGTGAAAAGATAACACCACCCTGTAGCAAATATTCATCTAAAATCATTTTATGTTCTAGTAGAAATTGCTCTTCTACATGATTTGTGATAATTATTCCTGCATAGGCAGTTAAATCAACATAGGGTAAATCATATAAATATAAAAATACTAAGCCACGTTCACGATCCTCAGCCGTTAATCGAGTAAACTGAATATCAATGCCAACATAAGCAATAGGTTCCACTAGTTCTCCTACTTTCTTTTATCAAAAAATTTCCGTACCAATGACGAGCAAATTCCAAAATAATTAATTTAATACCACAAGCTTATTTTTCTACACTATGTACGGCAAGCTTTCCTGTCAAAACCTTGAACCAACATACTACTAACACTTGCGTCTCAAATAGAGCTATTAGTAATCATTTTGCGCACTTAGCATTCCTTATATTTGCCCTTTCTTTAGCCAAGGTAAAAATCCTCGTAAGAAGCGTTCTGTTGCCGGCATAAAATAAGATCCAAAATGATAATCTGGATCCAATGTTGTATTGACCCAAATCCCATTTGTGTTCACTCGATCAATATATAAGACGGCCCCACCATCATCTGTCGATACTAAAACTTCACAGCCCTCACTTGGCCAGTACACACCATGTTGATGCCAAGTTGCATCCTCCAATGTAAGGTAATTCTTAAATAAATCATGCGTTGCCTCTATTAAACGCAAGCCACTATCAGCATTAGGCTCTAGCCACCACCAAAAATTAGTTGGCCTAGATTCCCAATTATGCATTGGCAACCAATCTCTGTGCTGAGGGCCAAATGTGACCACTACTTTACCTGTATTCGCAAAATCATAGATCTTTTGAATATTTTTATCTAATAATCCTGTATGAGATTGAGAAGGGATGATTAATACATCAAAGGCATCTAAATTTTCTTCCTCTAACTGACGCACTGGAATCAATTGATCAATATACTGAGCGAATTCAGATGTCTTATATGTACGCCAATGTTGTGAACTACCACTATACATAACAGCTATTTTACGCACTACTTGACACTCCTTTCCGCTAAATACATGTATTCTTCTTGTACCCATTGCATTAGCTGTGTAGGAATACGACTGGTTGTTTTTGATGATGACGGTGTCATGCCTCCAATAGTTAAAAGATTATTACCTGCATGCATAAAAATAGTCCCATTTGTTGAGCTTCGGTCAATAAATGTCACAGGCTCACCGTCTGGCAAGGTTAATAAAATTTCCGCATCTGTAGGTGCTGGATGATGTCCACGAGCAAAAAATCCTTTCACACCTTTATTTATTGTCATATCTTCTTCCTTTACACCTGCAAAAATTCTGTGTTGTTTCGCAATTGAGATGTCATAATCCCAATGATTTCGAATTTCCTTTGCAATAAATGCCTGCTGTCCTGGCAACCAATTTGTGACTAAGTTACCGAAGAAGCATACAATCTTTTTACTTGCCAAAAAATCTGCGATAATTTGCTTCTTTTCTTGCAAAAATTCTTGATCGACAAACCCTAAAATTATCATACATTTATAAGAAGACAGCTCAATATTCGGTAAATCATACATATCTACAATTTCAAAATTTTCATCTGCTTTGCCTTGAGAAAAAATATTACATGGATGAACAACAATATAGTCTTTTGACATCTTCATACCTCCTTGCATTTCGAACTATATCACCATTGATAACGATTATCAATATCATGTAAGGTGTAAGATTTTAATTTTCGCTGTCCACTTATCCGTTTTTCTCGAATTATAAAAATCTCCTATTGTACTATTACATTTTCTTATAGAATGCTATAAACCTACAAATGAAGGATGATATTCTATCAAAAATGATTCTTGGAAGTCATCGCAAAAAAGCTATATAAATTCCTCCAAGTGCTACCATACTGCTGGCATAGAGGCTCAATTAAGATAAAAAAACCCAAACAATTACGAATCAGTAAATAAAAGCTTCGTATATTGCTTGGATTAAATTAGAAAATATTTTAATAAATATAATAGAAGAAACACTATAAAGGATTTATTTACCATTATAAGTTTAGCTTACCTGATAGACTCTATCTTCAATTTCTTCTTTATACGTTCACAAAATGCTTGTTCTTGCTCATTTAAAATTTGGTTACGGTTAAATACAATACCATTTTTTCGTTTAATAGATAGACCTTTCACATATTTAAACGTTAATTTATCTAGACTATCCTCTATTGATTTATAAGGTAAAAAGGATACGCCCATACCCTGCTGCACAGCCTTCTTAATAATTTCAAAATTAGTCATCTGTATATAATAAACAGGTACTGCCTTCTGATGTAAAGCTTGTTTAATATGCTGATTCAAATAAGAACTTTGGGACAATAGCATCGATAAGTTTTTCAAATCTCTTGTATAAATGATTTGACGACTTGCTAAAGGATGATCATTTGTCATCACTAATACTAATTCTTCCTCAAATAAAATATCGATATCAAATGACTCGTGAACAATCTTATCAGCATCATAAATCGGCATCACAGCAAATTTGGCATGGTTTTCTACTAAACTACTTTTTAAATCTTCATAGCAATAGCTATTAATTTCATATGGATATTGTTTATATGTGCTATTATTTTTATCAAATAGCTCGTCAAAAAAGCTATCTGCAATATAGTGACTTATATATAATTTGATATTTTCCTGTTGTGTCTGCTTTACTGCTATTCGCAATTGTTGGTCCATTTCCTGCATCTTCTGCGCATAAGCCAACACCATTTCGCCTTGTGTAGTTAACTCGATTTGTCGTTTTTTCCGTGAGATCAGCTGGCAGCCTAATTCACTTTCCAATTGCTGAATATGCTGAGAAACTGTTGGTTGGGAACAAAACATCTGCTTCGCTGTTTCAGTAAATGATTTGTATTGTGCTAATAAAATAAATGTTCGGTAGCGCTCATTCATCGTAACCCATTCCTTCATTTTTAATTGATAATTATTATCAATTATAATACTATTTTTTATGCATAAAGTAAAATTTAATATCCATAGGGCCACATCTTCAAGTTATTACCTTTTATTTATTTTATTCAACGACAAGCTGCATTTAAGAAAACAATTGTAAATAAAAAAGGAGTGTAGATAAGCGAATGATCATCCGCTTTTTCTACACTCCTTTATTCAAATTATTTTTTCGCTACAATGTGGATTGGGTTGCCAAGTAATACTTCAGCAGTTTCCATTGTAATTTCACCTAATGTTGGGTGAGCATGAATTGTTAAAGCGATATCTTCAGCAGTCATGCCGCCTTCAATCGCTAAGCCCATCTCAGCGATCATATCAGATGCACCAGCACCTACGATTTGAGCACCGATTAATAAGCCATCTTCTTTACGAGCAACAAGCTTCACGAAACCTTCTGATTGGTTTAATGCAAGCGCACGGCCGTTTGCTGCGAATGGGAACTTCGCTGCAGTGTATTCAATGCCTTCTGCTTTCGCTTGTTCTTCGTTGTAACCAACTGTCGCCATTTCTGGATCTGTGAAACATACAGCCGGTACAGCAAGATAATCAACAACTGATTTTTCACCAGCAATCGCTTCAGCAGCAACTTTACCTTCGTAAGAAGCTTTATGTGCAAGCTGAGGACCTGCAACGATATCACCAATTGCATAGATGTTTGAAATATTTGTACGACATTGTTTGTCAACATTGATTAGACCGCGTTCACCGAATTCAACACCGATTTCAGCAAGGCCCATTTCATCTGTATTTGGACGACGACCCACAGTTACTAATACATAGTCAGCTTCAACTTTCTTCTCTTCTCCACCAACTTCATAAGTTACTACTACGCCGTTTTCAGTTTCTTCAACGCCTTTTGCAGATGCGTTAACTTCCATTTCAACGCCTTTCTTTTTAAGGCCTTTTTTCACGATTTGCGTCATTTGTTTTTCGAAGCCAGCTAAAATATCTTTTCCGCCTTCAATAATTGTAACTTGTGAACCTAGGTTTGCGTATGCTGAACCTAGCTCTGTACCAATATATCCGCCACCGATAACAACTAATTTACCAGGAACTTCTTGTAAAGAAAGTGCTCCAGTAGAGTTTAGTACGCGATCAGAGAATTTGAATGTTGGAATTTCAACTGGACGAGAACCTGTTGCAATAATGACATTGTTAAATGTGTAAGTTTGAGCAGATTCACCATTGATGATACGCACTGAGTTAGCGTCAACGAAATAAGCTTCACCTTGTACAATTTCAACTTTGTTACCTTTAAGTAAGCCTTCAACACCGCCTGTTAATTTTTTAACAACGCTGTCTTTAAATGCTTGTGCTTTTGAGAAGTCTAATTTCACATCAGAAGCGATGATTCCCATGTCATCTGAATGTTTAGCTTGCTCAAAACGGTGACCTACTGAAATTAATGCCTTTGATGGGATACAACCTACGTTTAAGCACACACCACCAAGTACATTTTTTTCAACGATTGTTACTTTTTGGCCAGTTTGAGCTGCACGAATTGCTGCTACATATCCTCCAGGACCTGAACCAATGACAAGAGTATCTGTTTCGATTGGGAAATCTCCTACTACCATTTTGTTACGCCTCCATTAATAATAATTCTGGCTCACTTAACAAACGCTTTAAGTGATTTAAAGCATTTTGTGCAGTGGCTCCATCGATCATACGATGATCAAAGCTCAATGATAATGCTAACACAGGTGCGGCTACAATTTCACCATTTTTTATTACAGGTTTTTCTGAAATTCGACCAATACCTAGTATAGCTACTTCAGGATGATTAATTACTGGCGTGAACCATTGTCCTCCCGCAGAGCCAATATTCGTAATGGACATAGAAGCACCTTTCATTTCATGTGGCGCAAGCTTGCCTTCACGGGCTTTCGTCGCTAACTCATTGATTTCATTAGACACTGCAAATACAGATTTGCGATCTGCATGCTTAATAACGGGTACTAATAGGCCTCTTTCAGTATCAGCAGCAATACCAATATTATAGTAATGCTTTTGAATAATTTCTTGCGTTGCATCATCTAATGAGCGGTTAAATTCAGGGAACTCGCGTAAAGTTGAAATAAGTGCTTTTACTACATATGGTAAATATGTTAATTTGACACCTTTTTCAGCAGCGATATCTTTGAATTTTTTACGATGTGCTACAAGAGCTGTTACATCGACTTCATCCATAAGTGTAACATGCGGAGCTGTTTGTTTCGAGTGTACCATTGCTTTTGCAATCGCTTTTCGAATACCAGACATTTTCTCACGAGTCTCTGGGAATTCCCCTTCAAGAACTACAGGTGCTGCTGGAGCTGCTGCCTCTTGCTGAACTGTTGCATCAACTGATTCAACAGTTGCCGTATCAGCCTCTACAGAGCCACCACCTTTTAAGAAGTTTTCAATATCTTCTTTTAAGATTCGACCATTTTTACCTGTACCCTTCACTTCACGGATGTTAACATCTTTATCACGTGCAAATTTACGTACAGAAGGCATTGCAATCACACGTTTTGTTTCATCAATCACTGTCTCCGCTTTTTCAGGAGCTTTTTCTGGTGCCTTTTCCTCTTTAGCAGGAGCTTTCTCTACGTCCTGACCAGACTCTGCAGTTGCCTGAACTTGTGCTTCTGTTTTTTCTTCAGCATGATGATCACCTTTTAGCTTTAAGTCCTCATAGCCAGGTGCATCCAAACGGATTAGGACATCGCCAACTACAGCAACTGTTCCTTCTCCTACTAAAACTTCCTCAACTGTTCCTTCAACTGGTGAAGGAATTTCTACTACCGCTTTATCATTTTGGACTTCACAAAGAATATCGTCTTCTTTTACTGTATCTCCAGCTTTAACGAACCATTTCACGATTTCGCCTTCGTGAATTCCCTCGCCAATATCCGGTAATCTGAATTCAAATGCCATGTGTACCCATCCTTTCTAGTTACTGTTGTTCAAGTTTAGAAGCTTTATTAGAATGTTAAAACTTTTTTCGCTGTTTCCATTACATCTTTGTAGTTTGGTAACCAAACACCTTCAGCTTGTGGGAATGGGTACACAGTATCTGGTGCAGCCACACGAAGAACAGGAGCTTCTAAGCTTAAAATTGCGCGCTCTGTAATTTCTGCTACTACGTTTGCAGCGATACCTGCTTGTTTTTGAGCTTCTTGGACAACGATTGCACGACCTGTTTTTTCAACTGATGCAATAATTGTTTCCACATCGATCGGTTGAATTGTACGTAGATCAATGACCTCTACAGAATGTCCTTCTTTTTCTAGTTCTTCAGCAGCCTTTAAGCTTTCATGAACCATTAAACCGTAAGCCACAATTGTTAAATCAGTACCTTCACGTTTTACATCTGCTTTTCCTAGTGGAATTTCGTATGCTTCTTCAGGTACTTCTTCACGGAATGAACGGTATAGTTTTAAATGCTCTAAGAAAATAACTGGGTTGTCATTACGGATAGATGAAATAAGTAAACCTTTTGCATCATATGGTGTTGATGGAACAACAACTGTTAATCCTGGTTGTGCTGTCATTAAGCTTTCTAAGCTATCAGAGTGCATTTCAGGTGTGTGCACACCACCACCAAATGGTGAACGGATTGTTACTGGTGCATTATATACCCCGCCACTACGGTAGCTCATACGTGCTAATTGACCACTGATTGAATCCATTACTTCATAAACGAAACCGAAGAATTGAATTTCAGGAACTGGACGGAATCCTTGAAGAGAAAGACCGATTGCTAAGCCACCAATACCTGATTCTGCTAATGGTGTATCAAAAACGCGATCAACCCCAAATTCTTTTTGTAGGCCTTCTGTCGCGCGGAATACCCCACCGTTGACACCTACATCTTCCCCGAATACAAGAACGTTTTCATCATTCTTTAATTCTGTGCGAAGTGCATCTGTAATTGCTTGAATCATCGTCATTTGTGCCATAGGTTATTTCGACTCCTTCTCTTTATAGATTTCATACTGTTCTTTTAAATTAGATGGCATTTCGCCTTTATACATGTTTTCCATTAATTCTGTTACTTTTTGTTTTGGAGCAGCATCTGCTTTTTTAATTGCTTCTTTAATTTCTTCTTTTGCACGTTCGATTACTGCTTCTTCTTTCTTTTCATCCCATAAACCTTTTGCTTCTAGGTATTTACGGAAGCGAACAAGTGGATCTTTTTGTGCCCATTCATTATCTGTATCAGATGTACGGTAACGTGTTGGGTCATCCCCAGCCATTGTATGAGGACCATAACGGTAACACATTGTTTCAATTAATGTTGGACCTTCACCATTAACTGCGCGCTCACGTGCATCACGCGTTGCTACATAAACTGCAAGCGCATCCATTCCATCTACTAAAATACTTGGTAAACCAGCTGCCACACCTTTTTGTGCAATTGTTTTAGCAGCTGTTTGCAATTCACGAGGTGTTGAAATTGCATATTGGTTATTTTGTACGATGAAGATTGCTGGTGATTTAAACGCACCTGCAAAGTTAATTCCTTCATAGAAATCGCCTTGAGAAGAACCACCGTCACCAGTATAAGTTACTGCAACAGCTTTTTTCCCACGCTTTTGTATACCTAGTGCAACACCTGCTGCTTGGATATATTGAGCACCGATAATAATTTGTGGTGCTAGAACATTTACACCCTCAGGTACTTGGTTCCCCATAAAATGTCCACGAGAGAATAAAAACGCTTTATCTAAAGGTAGGCCATGCCATACAATTTGTGGTACATCACGGTAACCTGGTAAAATCCAATCTTCTTGTTCTAACGCAAAATGAGAAGCAAGTTGCGAAGCTTCTTGACCAGCAGTCGGCGCGTAGAAGCCTAAACGACCTTGACGGTTTAGTGAGATTGAACGTTGATCTAAAATACGTGTATAAACCATACGTGTCATTAGTTCAACTAGTTCCTCATCTGATAATTGTGGATCTGCCTCTTTATTTATAATTTCGCCTTCTTCATTCAAAATTTGAAACATTTCAAACTTATCTTCGATTTCAGTTAGCGTTTGTTTAGCATCAAAAATATTATTGTTTTTCTTGCTCATTTGTCACATCTCCCTTTCAGCTGTATTAAAATAAATCACCTTTTTAACTAGTACAACTTATTCTTGAAATTCAGTATACTGAATAAAATACTGTCGGTCAATCATCTATTACTGCTCTATACAAAGATTTTTTCTAGAATAACAATCAAACATTGCTGTCCTATACTGTATCAGTAATATTCAAATTCTGTATTACAACACCTTATTTACACCGTACAGCTCATACGTTTTCTCACAGCTATTCCCCTAGTAGAATACCCCATTCTCGAAAATCTAATAGCATTAGAAAAATTTTTTGAGTATATTCAAATAAGGTCTTTTTTCATGTGATTGTTTTAAGACGTGATGTATACTTATTAATAAGGCACTACAAAGTTGAAAGGAAGATTACTATATGATTTTAATGGATGATATTATCCGCGAAGGTCATCCGACTTTACGCACAAAAGCAGAGGAAGTTAAATTCCCTTTAACTGATGAAACAAGAAAGCTTGCAGAGGATATGCTTCAATATTTAATCAACAGCCAAGATCCTGAAATGGCCGAAAAATATAATTTGCGTAGTGGCATTGGCTTAGCTGCCAATCAGGTAAATTGCTTACAGCGTATGTTTGCCCTTCATTTAAAAGATGAGGCTGGCGAACAATTAAGCTTTGTGGCCATTAATCCAAAGATCGTTAGCCACTCTGTCGAAAACACATACCTATCAGCAGGAGAAGGATGTCTTTCTGTTGATCGTAATATTCCTGGGTATGTGCCACGTCATGCACGCATCACAGTAAAATTTAAAACAATTGATGGTGAAGAGAAAAAGATGCGCCTTAAAGGATTGCCGGCTATTGCATTTCAGCATGAATTAGACCATCTGAATGGTGTTATGTTTTATGACCGAATTAATGAAAAAAATCCATTTGCCGAAATACCAGATTCAATCCCATATGAGCGAGACTAAAAACAAACCTCGGCAGTTATCCACATCTGCCGAGGTTTGTTTTGTTTATATTCTAGTTATACGTTCATTAATCGTTTCAATTAACGCAGGTAGCTCTGCCATAGTTTCAATCGTATAATGAGCGCCAGTTTCTTCAAAAATGCATTTCGTTTTCGCTATCACTTGCTGTTGTTCTTCAGCAGTTAATGCTTGGAACTCTGCTTCAGAAAGTCCCATTTCTGAACTTCCAATAATAACACCAACAGCCCAAACACCTGCATTCAAGGCCTCCATTATATCTGAGGTTGTATCGCCAACCTTCACAACTTGCTTTGTTGCTTTTGACCCTAATGCCTCCATATTTTTAAAAATCATGAATGGGTATGGTCGTCCTTTATCCCCTACCTGTGTAGGTGTTACGAGAAAATCAGGTTGATAACCCTTGTCAGCTGCATGTCTTGTCACTACTTCCATCATGGAATCAGTATAGCCTGTCGTTGAGCCAATTCGAATTCCCGCTTCTCTCAATTGCTGTACGGTCGCTTTCACATGCTGGATAGGATCTGTATAAGTTGCCAACGATTCCATTAACTTTGTTTCGAACTGCTTGTATAATGCACTTACATTTTCTTCTGTAAAGGCTTGTCCATGCACACGTTGCCATTCATCAGCAATTCTTGGCATTTCTAGCATCGTACGGATATGGTCAATTTTCAGCATACCCATTGGTTTACGAGCCTCTTCCAGTGTAACTGTGACACCTGCATCTTCAAAAATCGTTAAAAAAACATTTACAGGGGCAAAGCAACCAAAATCTACCGCTGTCCCTGCCCAATCCAAAATAACCGTTTCAATTTTCATTCGTTTTCACCACCATATAATTTTCTATGACCTCACATAACGTCAGCATATCTTCCTCATGAATATCACCAATATTGCCAATACGGAATGTATCCACATCAGTCAACTTACCAGGATAGATGACAAAACCCTCTTTTTTCATTTCCTGATAAAAATGCTCAAAAGTAAACTCGTTGTGTGGGAATAAAAATGTTGTAATAATAGGTGATTGAAGCTCTTTTGAAACGTACGCTTCAAACCCAAGCACTGACAAACGAGAGCGAAGTATATGATTATTATGCGCATAGCGCTTATGGCGGGCATCGATTCCACCTTCATCGATTAACTCCTCAAGCGCCTTCGCAAAAGCTGCCACTACATGAGTAGGTGATGTGAAACGCCACTTTCCATCTTGCTTCATCACTTCCCATTGGCTATACAAGTCTAATGCTACGCTACGGGCTTGTCCTTTACATTTTTCTAAAGCTTTTGTGTTCGCGATAACAAATCCAAAACCTGGCACACCTTGAATACATTTATTGGCACTACTAATGCAAAAATCAATATGCAAATTGGATACATCCATCGGTACACCACCAAAGCTACTCATCGCATCCACGATAAACGTTTTATCGAATAAATGAACAACTTCTCCTATTTCTTTTATTGGATTTAAAATACCAGTAGTTGTCTCACAATGCACTACGGCTACATGTGTAATACTTGCATCTTTTTCAAGAAAAGCTTGAACTTCTAATGATGATGGCTGTTCATCATAAGGGACACTATAAACAACATGTTGTAACTTTAAAACGTTAGCCATTTCAACAATTCGCTCACCATAAGCACCATTTGTTAGAATTAGTACTTTATCGTTATCACCAATCGCAGTTGTTAGTACAGACTCTACGACAAAGCTTCCACTTCCTTGCATAAGCACCGTGGTATATTCAGGCTCCTCGACATGAGCTAACGCTAAAAGTTGCTTGCGAATCACTTGTGTCACATTTTTATAGTCGTCATCCCATGTACAACGATCTTTTAACATTTCCTGTTTTACCGCTTCAGTTGTTGTCAATGGTCCTGGTGTCAATAATTTATAGTTACTCATCTGCTATAACTCCTTATCGCTGCGCTTCTTTAAAGAAGGCTTGATGTTTTTCTAATAAATCAACCGTTAATGTTGTATCCCATTTTTTTAAATAAGCTGGAACATACTCATCCTTTACCTGTTCCCCTTCATATAGAGCTACAGGATATTGCTCCAATAAACCACTGCGAGCCTCCGTTGCGATCACCTTTGCCATTTCTTTAGCTAAAGCCTCATCACCTTCTTTATCCACAACAGCCACAGATTCCGTTAAAGTGAAGTTTCCTTCTGTCGGGTCAATATATTCAATTGGCAATCCTTCGTTTTTAGCATCAATCGCTTGAATACGTAAACCAAAGCCTGCAGCAACCTCACCAGTTTTCACCTTTTTGATAGGGCCAGAACCTGAGCTTTCAATATGTGGGCCAGCATTTTTAATTAAATCAGCTAACACCTTTTGTCCTTCATCGTCACCATATTCCTTTATAATGGCTTGTACTAAAAGCCAGCCTGTTGAGGAATCCATAATATTTGGGAAGGATACTAATTCCTTGTAAGCAGGGTCTGTCAAATCCTTAATCGATTTCGGTATTGCTAGCCCTTTTTGTTGCAATATTTCTGTATTAATAAAGATGGAGCCAATATTGCCTAAAATTGGCAGTGCATATGTAACTCCTCCATCAAGCGGCTTTAAGTCCGAAGAAATATCTACAAACATGGCTTTAGAGGTTTGAGCACTTTCTATAAAATAGGAAGCCATCGTGACAACATCTGCTTCAATATCTGTCCCTTCTGCCATCATTTTGCCACCTAACTCAGAAGTACCGAATGATTGGATTAAATACTTACCTTGATAGCCCTTATCATCTAATGTGGATTCCATTACTTCAATTGCTTCATCATCAGCATTTGAATAAATAATGACTTGCTCTTTGGAATCAGCTGTTGCCCCTCCACACGCAGCTAAAACAACCGCCGCTGCACTAATTGTCCCTAACATCATGCCTGTTGACTTGTTCATTTTGATATCTCCTCCGCTTTTTCTTTATGTGCTGTTATATAATCACAACCTAATTTCACAATGAGGTTTGTACATAAAATAAATATCGATAGTACAAAAATATCGGTGTACTTTGCGAAATGCTGAAGCTCTTTGATGCGTGTTGAGACAAGCATTGTCTTCGTGCTGACAAGGAAAATAACACCACTAACCGTGACCATAGCATTTAAAAAAAAGTAACTAAACATTTGATAAATCGTTGGTCTAATATTCGGCAAAATAATTCGTCTAACGGTTTTTAACCAAGAATCCTTTAATAGCTCAGCTGTCACTTCCCATGTAGGGTCCATCTTTTGTAATGAATTTTTCGCCATTAAATAAGGTGTCGTAAAAAAATGAACAATATTACATGCAACAATGATGAAAAATGTACCTTTTAATGAACTTCCATTAAAGAAAAACAAGTAGGACAATCCAAGCACCATTCCTGGTACTGTATTTGTAATCATGGAGGCTACATCTAAGCTTTTTCTTCCTTTTAACGGTGTCCGAACATTGAGTAGCGCTGACAGAAATGTAATGACCACGCCTAATATAGCCGTTAATACTGCCACGATAAGAGAATTGACATATACCTTTATTAAATCCTTCTCTGCTAGTACATTTTGAACATGCTCTAATGTAAAGCTGAAGTTATATGGATAGCCTTTCGTAAAAGGCACAATAAACATCGTTGCAAAAATGATGAATACGATCGTCACACAGACAATTGAATAAATAGTAAACAACGTGTCACGCAGACGATGCTTTACAAGGTCACTTCGCCCACCTTGTTTATAGTGAAAATTGAAACGCTCTAAAATTGTTAATAGGGCAACACCAAGTACGGCAGGTACTAGCATTAACACTGATATCACTGCGCCACGCTCAAAATGGACAATGGAGCCTAACATCGCTTGATAGAGTTCAGTGGCAATCACTGTGTAATTTCCACCAACAGATGCGGGTATACCAAAGTCTGTGAAGCTTAAAATAAACGTTAAAATAAAAGCACCACCAATCGTACCTAACATTGGACGGAATACAGTATGATAAAAGCGACGAAGTGAATGATCATGCATTAACATGGAAACCAGTAAAAATCGTTTGTCGATATATTGCATGGAGTTTTGCATTAAAATAAAAGCGACTGGCAATGTGTATAAAACGTAACCAAGCACCAAACCGTTGTACCCGTAAATTGTAAAAAGGGGTTGCCCCACTAATTTTGTTACAATTCCTTGATTACCAAATGTATAAATCAATACAAATCCATAGGTGATGGTTGGCAGAAGCATGGGCAAAGTAATGCCTATTTGCACAAGCTTTTTCGCATGGCGATGCATCGTTGTAAAATGAACAGCATAGGCCAATAAAAAAGCTAAAATGGTTGTGATCACTGAGGCTACAAAAGAAACTTTAAAGCTATTGATAAAGGCTTCTCGAATTTCGATATTTTGTAAAGCATCTATATAATTTTGAATGGTCACCACATTTCCTATTTTGAAAGACTGCCAAAACATATAAAGTAATGGCACAATTAAAAAGAATAGGAAAAAAATAAGAATCGGTAGAAAAATCAATTTCATCATTTTATTCGTTTTAAGCATATGTTTCTCCAAACAATTGATAGATGTTATGTCGCTTAATATGAAGCTGCCTTAAAATAAAGTCCTCAATAAATTGATTTTTTGGTGCTGTTACTATTTCATGAGGCGTACCAAATTGAGCAACTGTTCCCTCATTAATAATCATGACTTTATCAGATAATGTGAGGGCTTCTTCTGGATCATGTGTCACGATAATGGTTGTCAATTTAAATTCACGGGCAATGGATTTAATACGCTCCTTGATGGATTCCTTAATGACGCCATCTAATGCACTTAGTGGCTCATCTAACAATAGTATTTTAGGCTGCATCACAAGTGTCCTCGCAATGGAAACTCGTTGTTTTTGCCCACCAGATAATTCGTGAATCTTTTTCTGCAGATGAGGTGTTAGCTCTAAAAAATCGATATATTCTTGTATCTCCTCTTTGGACATTTGCACGTTCTTATTTTTCAAACCATAAACGATATTGTCGTATGCATTTAAATGAGGAAATAACGCAAAATCCTGAAACACAATATTAAACCCTCTTTCTTGCATCGACTGCTTGGATATATCTTGTCCATTGTAGACAAGCTGTCCAGCCGTTTGATCTACAAGCCCTAAGATGATATTGAGCAAGGTAGTTTTACCACAACCACTTGGCCCTAGTAACGAAATGATTTCACCTGATTCGATGGTTACATTGATATCTACTAAAACTTTCTTATTTTTATAGCTTTTTGCGATATTTTTTAGCTCTAACAAATTGGTCACCTCTCTCAGTTCTTAGCTTTAGTATAGTGACCATTTGTAAAGGAAAATGCATTTTTGTGTAAATGTTGAGTAAATTCTGACTAAGTGTTGACAAAGTTATGATTATTTTGAGTAAATATCTAGTAGAGGTGATAACATGTATATGATAGAAAGACAACATCAAATTTTGCAGTATGTAAGACAACATAAGGTTGTTAAGTTAGTAACACTCACAAAAGAATTTAATGTTTCGATGGAAACAATTCGCCGCGATGTCCAACAGCTGATGCATGATAAGAAAATTGAAAAGTTTTATGGGGGTATTAAATATATTGAGCCTGTTGAGGGAATAATCGATCAAAGACTTCATGAGCAGTTAGCAGAGAAAATCGCCATTGCCAAAGCTTGTGCCTCACTCGTGGAAAATGGGGAGTGTATTTTTGTCGATAGTGGAACCACTACCTATCAAATGACCCCCTTTTTATTGAACAAGGAAAAATTAACAGTAGTAACAAACTCACTACCTATAGCATTTGATCTAATCGGCTCTAATATTGAGGTTATACTAATCGGTGGTAAAGTTCGTCATTCCGAAAAATCAGTGACATCGAATGAGTTTTTATTCCGCTTTGAACATTTGAATATCAATAAAGCGTTTATATGTGCTAGTGGCGTTTCCATTGAAAAAGGTATTTCTGATTTTAGTTTGGATGAGGCAATTACTAGAAAACAAATTATCTCTATCTCCCAAACAGTTTACGTTGCTACAGATTCCTCCAAATTTAATAAGGATGTAGCGATTCAAGTTTGTCCTTTGACTGACATAGATGTCATTATCACAGACAATGCACTTTCTAAAAAGACGATTCAGCATTTTTCCGATAAAAGCATTCAAATAAAAGTCGTCAACATTGAGGAAAACCAGTCATAATAAAAAAACAACTAGTTGAAATTTTTCCAACTAGTTGTTTTTTTATATAATTGCTAGCTTGCGCATGATTTTTGCAAGACCATCCTCATCTACATGGTCGGCAATATGATGTGCCACCGCCTTCACTCTCTCATGACCATTCCCCATGGCAACACTTGTCCCAACAGCTTGCAGCATTTCAATATCGTTTATACCATCTCCAAAAGCAAAAGCATCTTGTAAAGTGATGCCCATTCTTTCTAGCACCTTTTCGATACCAGCAGCCTTTGAGCCACCTTTTGGTAAAATATCACAAGAATAGCGATGCCATCGTATGAATTGAACATTTGGGAATGTCTCACAATATAAAGATTCATCTTTTTCTTCCATAAAAATAAGTGTTTGATATACATTGTTCTGCATATAATAAGAAGAGTCTAATGCTGGATATGGATATTTCAGTGTATCTAAGCTCTCAGCTACCATATGATGATCGTTAATAGAGGCTATCATACGTTTATCATCTAAAAATACTACTGGTTCATTACGAGCCTCACCAAAGGCAATGATTTTTGCTAGTTCTTCCTTTTCAATGCCATTTGTATAGACAACTTCACCCTTGTATACAACATATTGTCCATTGAAAGTAACATACGTATCAATTTCTAATTCTTCTAGTAGTGACTCAATCATAAACGGAGCTCGTCCTGTTGCAATTGCCAGTTCATAGCCATTTCGACGTGCTGCCAAAAGTGCCTCTTTTGCAGATGCAGGTAATTTTTTTTCACTGTTATAAAGCGTACCATCTACATCAAAAAACAAAATTTTGTTCATTTTATTAACCATTTCCATAAATAGCATCCTTTCAAGGTAAATGACTTTACATAGACAATAATTTTTATTATAATGATCCTAAGGAGTGATGTGCCATGCTGAAGAAACTAAAACGGAAATTGTTGAAGCAACTTCGTGGCGTACTCGGAAAAAAATCAATTGCCTAACATTTGCCCTTCATTATTTGAAGGGCTTTTCTTTATTTTAGAGGAACTGCGTGATAATATAAAGGAAATGCATTTATTTGGCTATACGCAACCACTGTCTCACTACTTCCTATATAAATTTAAAACATAGTGCACAGCTGAAGCTTTGAGATACAAGAATTACAAACGTACATTTCTTTATGAAGGCTTTATGAAGGAAATTCGTTGTTTTCTTGTAGCACGTGTGTGGTAGTAGTCAAAGGTGCAAGAAAATTGTACGCAATTAAAGGAGAGCAAACTATGATTTACAAAGTTTATTATCAAGAAAATGCAAATGAGATTCCAGTTCGCGAAAACACTAAAAGTCTATACCTTGAAGCTGCTTCAGAACGCGAAGTACGTCAAAAGCTAAAAGACCGTAACTACAACATCGAGTTCGTTCAACTGCTTGAAGGTAACTATTTAGAGTACGAACAAGCAAGCCCGAACTTCGTCTTGGAGGAAATTTAACAAACATGAAGTTTGTTAAAAATGACCAAGCAGCTGTTTTCGCGCTCGGCGGACTGGGCGAAATCGGCAAAAACACTTACGGCGTTCAATTTCAAGATGAAATCATTTTAATTGACGCTGGCATTAAATTTCCAGAAGACGATTTACTCGGCATTGACTATGTTATTCCTGATTATACGTACTTAGTACGTAATGTCGACAAAATTAAAGGACTGTTTATTACACATGGACACGAGGACCATATCGGTGGTATTCCCTACCTTTTACGTCAAGTAAATGTCCCTGTCTATGGTGGTAAGCTTGCACTTGGCTTATTACGTAATAAATTAGAAGAACATGGCTTGCTACGTACAACAAAGCTAATCGAAATTAAAGAAGAGGATGTTATTAAATTTAGAAAAACATCTGTGAGCTTCTTTAGAACAACACACAGTATCCCTGATGCATATGGTGTTGTTGTGAAAACACCACCTGGTAATATCGTTCACACAGGTGACTTTAAATTTGATTTTACACCAGTGGGTGAGCCAGCCAACTTAACGAAGATGGCTGAAATTGGACGTGATGGCGTGCTTTGCTTACTATCAGATAGTACCAACGCTGAAAAGCCTAATTTCACAATGTCAGAGCGTACAGTTGGAAAGAGTATCGATGAGATTTTCCGTAAAGTGGATAGTCGTATTATTTTTGCTACATTTGCGTCAAATATTCACCGATTACAGCAAGCCACAGATGCTGCCATAAAATACGGAAGAAAAATTGCTGTCTTTGGTCGCTCCATGGACAATGCTATTACCATTGGTCGTGAGCTTGGCTATATTACCGCTCCAAAGGATACATTTATCGATGCTCAAAGTATCAACCGACTTCCTGCAAACGAAGTGATGATTTTATGTACAGGCTCTCAAGGTGAACCAATGGCAGCCCTATCACGCATTGCCAATGGTACGCACCGTCAGATTCAAATACAACCTGGCGATACGGTTATCTTTTCTTCTTCACCAGTACCAGGTAATACTGTGAGTGTTAATAAAATTATCAATTTATTGTTCCGCGCAGGTGCAGAAGTCATTCATGGCGCATTAAACAATATCCATACATCTGGTCACGGCTCACAAGAAGAACAAAAACTGATGCTTCGTTTAATGAAGCCTAAATTCTTTATGCCTATCCATGGTGAATTCCGTATGTTAAAAATGCATACACATCTAGCAGAAGATTGCGATGTTCCACTCGACAATACATTTGTGATGGAAAACGGTGATGTGTTGGCATTAAGTGCCAATGAAGCGCATGTTGCCGGTCGTATCCCTTCTGGAGATGTTTATATTGATGGTAATGGTATTGGCGACATCGGCAATATCGTATTACGTGATCGTCGCATCCTTTCTGAAGAAGGTCTGGTCATTGTAGTAGTTAGTGTAGATATGGAAAACCAAAAAATCGTTTCAGGTCCTGACATCATTTCACGTGGCTTTGTCTATATGCGTGAATCAGGTACGATGATTAACGAGGCACAGAAAATGCTAAATCGTCATCTGAATGCAACGATTCAAGGCAAAACACCTCAATGGACAGAATTGAAAAATGAAATAACTGATGTTTTAGGGCCGTATCTATTCGAAAAGACAAAACGTCGACCAATGATTCTACCGATTATTATGGAGGTTTAACCTCTTGTGAAGAAGCTATGTAAAGTTTACATAGCTTCTTTTTTATTTTTGAAATATTGAAACCTCCTTTTTTATTTTTACGTATATAGTTATAACAACATCTAAAGGAGCGTTTTTTATGCTAGATAAAATTCTTCATTCCTTGTTCAATGGTAAATCCAAACGTCGTTATTCTTCATCGAGTAGCCGTCGCAAGTATTCTAAACGACATAATTATTATGGTCATAAGCATTATAAACGTGGCTCTCGTAAAAGCTCACGTAGTCTTTTCAGCTCAATGAGTTTCTTTAGCAGTTAATGTGGTGGAAGCGACTATCCGAAAAAGGCTTCGATCAGGCTGTAGCACATTACATTGGCAAACATCCCAACTTCTCTTTTAAAAAATTGCTTGGCTATGGTGCATATGGTCGTGCATATTTGATTGAGGATTGTTCATCAAAGCTATTTGTCTTAAAATGCTTGCGTCCCAAACACCGTCACCACAAGAAAACCATCCAAAAATTTAAACAAGAAATACACATACTCCAACAAGTTTCACTGCCCTATGTTCCTACCATCCATTCAACAGGAACGATTCAAGAAAGTCCATTTTTTATTATGGACTATGTCAATGGGCAAACTTTTGAACAACTGATTTTTGAGGATGGTGCCAAGTTTACAGTTGTTCAATCACTTGCCATTACAAAGCAACTTTTAGAACAAATTATTGAATTACACAATCATGGTATTGTTCATCGCGATTTACGTATTCCTAATATATTGCTAGTCCATCAACAATTGCATATTATTGACTTTGGTCTCGCTACCACTTATCAGAAGCACATCGACCTCTCTGCTATTGAAAATCCTAAACGAGCAGAAAATCATATTAGCGATTTATATTTTGTCGGTCATTTTTTATTATTTTTACTGTACTCAAACTACAAGCCAAGCAAACGAAAAGAGCAAGCCTGGCAGCAAGAATTGAAATTACCGATTGAAGTCAAAGATTTTCTTGAACGGCTATTATGGATTCAAGTCCCTTTTAATAGTGCGTTAGAGGCTTGGCAATCTGTCCCCTCACTCACCCACTAAAAAATAGAATTGTTCACCTACATAACGTGAACAATTCTATCCAGTAGTTTAAATATTAAAGTATTTTGCGCTTACATAAGCAATCCAATGATAGGCTGTGTCTTGACGTAGATTTTCTATTAGCCCTTTAATGATGGCTTTACTGTAAGTAGGATTTTCTATTTCTTGTCTCAATAGCATAAGGGATTCTTTTACAATAGGATCCTCAGTAGGATCAATATTTTGCTCCAATAATTGTAGTAAAGCATCTTTTGAAACATCTTGTTCACAAGGTTTTGCAATAAATGGCACAAGATCTGCTGTAATAAAAGGAATGGTTGTATGGTGTGCAATAATATCTGTCTTCTCTGCTAAAGATTTTGCCAATTGCTCTAAATCTAGTGGCATATCTGAAAAAATAAAAAGCTCAGCATAACTCTTCATAAATCCTTTTATACAATACATCACATCATATTTCGTTTCTTGTAATTTATCCTGATAAAGTTGTTCAAGCATATAGATGATTGATTTCGACATTTCTGCTTCATACGCTGTTATTTTATGAAATAGCTCTTTTTTTGTTAGAAAGACCTTTTCGTTAAAGAACACACGAGCAGATGTAGAATGTGCTTTGAATGCTTGAAAGATGCTTTTATAAAATTCAACCAATACGGTTTCTTTACTATAGGTTCCTCTGACTACTTGGTCAATATCTGTAATGAACTGCTGTAAATAGTAATCCACCATTGAAATAACGAGCTCATCTTTTGTTTTGAAGGATAAATAAAATGCACCTTTAGAAATTCCACAGCGTTCTGTAATTTGTTGAACTGACGTAGCTTCAAAACCCTGTTCAGAAAATAGCTCTATCGCTTTCTCCATAATTAATTGCTTTTTTAACATATTTTTAAATCTCTCCTAATGCATTTCGTTGACAAATGACCGATTAGTCATTAGTATAAATAATTGAATTTAGATAGTCAATAAAGGGTAGGTGTGAAGGTGAAAGGTTTAGTTAATTTCGTATTAAAAAACAAATTGGCAGTTTGGTTACTAACAATTATCATCACTGTCTCTGGTATTTATTCCGGTACAAGAATGAAAATGGAATCAATACCCGATATTTCAATCCCATATTTAATTGTCATGGGAGTATATCCTGGCGCAACGCCTGAACAAGTAATGAATGAGCTTTCCATTCCATTTGAAAAATCCATAGAAAGCTTAGAAGATGTGAAAGCTGTTTACTCAACATCCTCTTCCAACGTAGCACAAGTTCAAGTAGAATACGACTACGGAATTGATATGGATGAGAAGAAACGTCAATT
The DNA here is from genome assembly GCF_038630755.1 of Lysinibacillus sp. FSL K6-1151. Taxonomy (NCBI): domain Bacteria; kingdom Bacillati; phylum Bacillota; class Bacilli; order Caryophanales; family Bacillaceae; genus Lysinibacillus; species Lysinibacillus sp. FSL K6-1151. The sequence continues at coordinate 889,252 of NZ_CP152040.1, read as the reverse complement.
AGAAGCAGCTTTAGATAATCTTAAACTACCTGAAGGTGCTCAAGAGCCTACTATTATGGCGATTAGCATGAACATGATGCCAGTAGTTGCTTTATCTGTAAGTAGCTCTAAGGAAGATATTGTAGACTTAACTTCTACAGTAGAAGACGTGTTACTTCCGAAAATCGAAAAAATTGATGGTGTTGCCTCTGCGACCATCACAGGTCAGCACATTGAACAAGTATCATTTAAATATGATGAAGAAAAAATGGCTGCACTTGGTTTAACGGAGGATACAGTTAAACAAATGATTCAGGCAAGTGATATGTCACTGTCACTTGGTTTATATCAGTTTACTGTTGGCGAACAGGCTGTTTCAGTAGATGGTAAAGTACAATCTGTTGATGAGCTAAAAGATTTATTAATTCCAGTTACACCTTCAGCTACAAATCCTTCACCTTTCGTTCGTCTAGGTGATATTGCAAAAATTGAAGTAGAAGGTAAAGTACAATCTGTTTCACGTACAAATGGGCAAGATGCCATCGCCATTCAAATCGTGAAAGGTCAGGATGCGAATACGGTAACAGTTGTTAATGCAGTAAAAGACCTTATTAAAGATGAAGAAAAACGATTAGACGGCTTAAATGTAGATATTTCCCTTGACCAAGGAGCCCCAATTGAAGATTCTGTATTTACAATGATCGAAAAAGCAGTATTTGGTGGCGCTATTGCAGTCTTAATCATTTTACTATTCCTACGCGATTTCAAATCAACTATTATTTCAATTATTTCTATCCCAGTTTCTGTCTTCATGGCATTACTGCTATTAAACTGGATGGATATCACACTCAACATTATGACACTTGGAGCGATTACCGTCGCAATTGGGCGTGTGATCGATGACTCGATCGTAGTTGTTGAAAATATTTATCGACGCATTCACTTAAAACAAGAAAAACTTACGGGTCGTGCCCTTATTCGTGAAGCAACGATTGAAATGTTTAAACCAATTCTTTCGTCTACATTAGTAACGGTAGCGGTATTTGCCCCACTAATTTTCGTAGGTGGTATGGTAGGCGAATTATTCATGCCATTCGCCCTAACAATGACATTTGCACTAGGTGCATCATTATTAGTAGCTATCACCATCGTACCTGCATTATCTCACTTCTTATTCCGTAAAAAATTATACGGTGAGAAAACAGAAAGCCAACATAAAGAAGTTGGGAAACTTGCTACTTGGTACAGAGGTATTTTAGAAAAAACATTAAATCACAAAATTATTACTTCTATCATTGCGATTGCCCTACTTGCTGGTTCTCTTGCATTAACACCACTTATTGGCTTTAGTTTCATGGGATCACAAGAAGAAAAAGTAATGTACTTAACGTATACTCCTTCAACTGGAGAGCTAGCTGATGAAACGGCAGCGAATGTTGAAAAAGTAGAAAAAGAATTAATGAAGCGTAAAGACGTTAATATTTTACAAGTTTCCATAACGGATGCAAATAATGTTGATCCATCAGCAATGATGATGGGTGGAGGCGCTGGTGGTGCCTTAATGTACCTTATCTTTGATCCAGATATGGAAGACTTCCCTAAAGCTCGTGAAGAAGTAGAAGACTATGTATTCAATATCGGTCAATCAGGAGAATGGAAGTCTCAAAACTTCTCTTCTATGTCTATGTCTTCAAACGAAGTCAGCTACACATTATATAGTGATGACTTAGATAAACTTCGAGATGCTGTGAAACAAGTAGAAGGTGTCCTAAAAGAAGTGGATGGCTTAGAAGATATTAAATCTGATAACGAAGATCCATACGTAGAGCATGTACTAAAAGTAGAACAAAAAAATGTCCTACAATATGGTTTAACAACAGCTCAAATCGTGATGGCATTAAATTCGAATACAACAAAAGAAGTATTAACTACCGTTAAAAATGATGGTAAAGATATTGATGTGATCGTTCAACGTGATGCTAAAGCAGCTGCTACTTCCTTAGATGATGTCTTAGCTACTGAAATTAAAACGGCTTTAGGCACAACCATGACAATCGGTGAATTAGTTGATGTCGAGGAAGGTACGACACTTAACTCGTTATCTCGTTCAAAAGGTGAATACTTTGCAACTGTATCTGGTACGATTATCGGAGACGATATTTCAAAAGCCACATCTGCTGCTGATAAGAAAATTGATAAATTAGATTTACCAAAAGGTGTTACAACTGGGGTTGCGGGTGTTGCTGCCGATATGCAAGAAACATTCACTAAGCTTGGTATTGCTATGTTAGCAGCAATTGCCATTGTTTACTTCATCTTAGTAGTAACATTTGGAGAAGGTTTAGCTCCATTCGCTATTCTATTCTCCCTACCATTCGCCGTAATTGGAGCATTTATTGGTTTATTCGTTACAGGTCAAACTATTTCTGTATCTGTAATGATGGGTCTGTTGATGTTGATTGGTATCGTCGTAACCAATGCCATCGTATTAGTCGACCGTATCATTCATATGGAACATGATGGTCTTGCCATGCGTGAAGCGATCCTCGAAGCAGGGGCAACACGTTTACGTCCAATCCTAATGACAGCCATTGCCACAATCGGGGCAATGATTCCAATGGCACTTGGTTCTGGTGGCAGTGGTTTAATTTCGAAAGACTTAGCTATTACTGTAATTGGTGGTTTACTATCTTCAACACTATTAACATTAGTTGTTGTACCAATTGTCTATGAAATGCTGTCTAAAATGTTAAAGAAAAACCGTAAAGATATTGAAGAAAATTAATAAAAAACAGCTACTCATGCAGTTATATTGCATGAGTAGCTGTTTTTTTATCATAAGCTATTTACTGATTATCTTTCACCACAAAAACTTCCTTGCTTTCCACACCTGCAGCAGATACAGCCGTAATGCCGTATGTGTAGCTTTGCTTAGCAAGAGCTGTCTTGTCCACAAATTCAGTGATGCCATCCATATTATAAACAACATCCACTATATTTTGAGGATCATTATAAGAACCCTCTTTGTTCCCTGCAAAACGATAAATGACATACTTACGTGGTTGTGTTTCATTTTCGTCTATAATGTCAATTTTGCGACCAGTCGCTCCCTTTGTCACTTGTACAAAAGTCGGCTTATTCGGCCTAGTGTCATCATCCCAAGTTGTACCTGGTGTCAGTGCTGTATAATTATATAGTTGTTGATTAACAATCGTTGCATAGCCCAGTTTATTGTTTTGAATACTTTTTAAGGAGAAGTGCATTTGCCCTTTGGCTGCTACCTTTTCCGAACGATTCGCTAGTATTTGACTTGGTAATTCCATTTTGTTTTTCCATGCTGCATCACTGTCATTGCCAACCTTGTAATCAGCAAGTCCAATGTATAGATGAACAGGGTGTGTTTTTGCATATGTTTGTACCTCATGGCTCCACCAATCTAGCAATGTCCCATATTTCGCAACAGCTAATGTTCTTGACCAATAAATTTGTGGTGTAATGTAATCAATCGTGCCATTTTGAATCCATGTTCTGACGTCTGCATATAAATCATCGTAATTATTGACACCAGCTCGCGTATCGCTTCCTGTTTTGTCCAGTGATTTATTGCGCCATACGCCAAATGGAGAAATACCAAATTGAACATATGGTTTTGTATCTTTAATGGCTGTGTATAGATTTTCTACAAGTTGGTTGACATTATCTCGTCGCCAATCTTCCACCTTTTTAAAGGAACCACCATATTTTTTAAAAGCTGCTTGATCTGGAAAGACTTCATTTGCAATTTTATATGGATAAAAATAATCATCCATATGGACTGCATCAATATCGTAATTGGCTACTAGCTCTCTTACTGTTTCCACTAAATAGTCTTGTACTTCTGGTAAACCAGGATTTAAATAATATTGTTTGCCATATTTGACAACCCAGTTTGGATGGGTTCTTGCCACATTATCGGCAGCAAGGTCTGTTAGTTTTTGTCCAGACATTGTTACACGATAAGGATTCATCCAGGCATGCAGCTCCATCCCTCGTTTATGTGCTTCCTCTACCATAATTGCAAGAGGATCGTAACCAGGATTTGTACCTTGCTTTTTCCCTGTTATGTAGGATGACCATGGCGCTAGCTCAGACGCATACATTGCATCATTTGTTGGCCTTACTTGATAAATAACTGTATTCAATTTGCTGGCTTTTAATTGATCCAATGTTTGGCGTGTCCAAGCTGTATACTGCTCCTTAGTCATACCCGCTTTCATATCAATATTAAGAACCGTTGAAATCCAGACAGCCCGCATTTCCCTTTTCGGCTGTGTCGTGCTTGCCATCGCTGTCTTTTCAGGAATTGTCGATAGGCATAACACAAAAATCATCGCGACAAAAGTGATAAGTTTCCATTTACTATTATTCTTTCTCATATTTCCTCCATTTGCTATTTTTCTATTTTAGTATATGATAGGTTCTCGCTAAATGCACGTCTCCAAAGATACTTCACTGGATGAATGAAATAATGCGGTCATAAGTATTTCCGTCTATTTAAGAAGAAGCAGCTTAAAATCTATAAATTAATAGCACTATTAAATGATACTTTTTGTTGTCATTCATTTTATCAAATACTTTAGTTGATTCTAAAATCTGTATAATCAAAACAAAAAAACAGCCAAGAGAGCGGTGAAATGCTTTTCTCGGCAATTTGTTATTTTACTATCATTTCCCTTGTTATTAGCTCTGGTCCTAAAATGTTAAGGTGTTTGATTCGTTCTTTACGCGCAGATAAACTTTATGCTACAATCAACACAACTTATATAGAACGGAGGGTATTCCTAATGACAGCTTCAATCAGACTACGATTTCACATTATTAACTAAATATGTGTACACTTTGCCTGCTGTGCAAGGGAAATGGGATTAGTCTAGTCTGTTTTAGGAATACAGGAAGAGAGGGGACTGCAACACCCCCTCTTTTTTGTTGTCTTTCAACTTTCCACACAGGCACTACTGTTAGAAAGGGATGACGAATTTGGATCATTGGAAACGCAATACGATACTTTTTTTAAGCAGTCAAACCATTTCACTTTTTGGCTCTGCTCTAGTGCAATATGCCATTACATGGTATATCACACTTACAACGCAATCAGGCATCATGATGACCATTGCGATTATTTGCGGTTTTGTACCGACCTTCTTCTTAGCACCAATTGCTGGTGTTTGGGCAGATCGCTACAATCGTAAATGGCTTATTATTTTGGCAGATGGCATGATTGCCTTATCCACGTTAATTTTAGCTATTTTATTTTTAACTGGCTATGATGAGCTCTGGCTATTATTTGTTATATCAGCGGTACGTGCAGTTGGTGCAGGTATTCAAACACCTGCTGTAGGCGCTATTTTACCTCAATTTGTGCCTGAAGAGCATTTAATGAAGGTTAATGGGATAAACAGCAGTATTCAAGCTTTTATCATGATTCTTGCACCCATGGCAAGTGGGGCATTATTAACGATGGCTTCAATCGAATCCATTTTCTTTATTGATGTGACGACAGCTGCTATTGCCATCACCATCTTCTTATTATTTCTGCATATTCCTGCACATGCCAAAGCGAATCAGCCACAGACAACAAGCTATTTTAGTGATATGAAACAAGGCTTCATCTACATTAAAGAGCATGCTTTCTTAAAACAATTATTCTTGTTCTTTGCCTTTTTCATGTTGCTCGCTGCACCTGCTGCCTTTTTAACACCTTTGCAAGTTACACGTAGCTTTGGCGATGATGTATGGCGTTTGACTGCTATCGAAATGGCCTTTGCCATTGGTATGTTAATCGGTGGTATCGCCATCGCGACATGGGGTGGCTTTAAAAATAAAGTGCATACCATGACATTATCTGCTTTATTATTTGGTCTTTGTACAATGGCTCTTGGAATTATTCCTGTTTTTTGGCTGTATCTCGTGATAATGGCTGTTACAGGAATAGCTATGCCAATCTTTAATACACCCGCAACGGTGTTATTACAAGAAAAAGTAGAAAGTGATTATATGGGGCGAGTATTTGGTATTCTTAGCATGATTTCTACCTCTATGATGCCTTTAGGTATGCTTATTTTTGGTCCAATAGCTGATATAATTGCCATCGAATGGCTACTAATAGGGACAGGAATATTACTTTTCATTCAAGGATTTTTCTTACTTGGAAGTAAAGTCTTGTTAGCTGCTGGTAAGCCAACAAACGATTAGTCCACATATCACCTAAAACTAATATGTTTAAACTCTAGTAAAAAAGTGAAAGCTTATAGTAAGAGGTGATAATGAATGACTGAAAAAAAACAAGCGAAAACTCGTTATACAAACAACCCTGATGTACTGGATACAGATAAAAAAAGCATTTTCGATCAACACGAGGATATGAAAACAGTCGATCCAATACCTGTTGAAGAACTGAATGAAAAAGTGAAAGACGAACAACATAAATCCAACACAAAGGATTCCTCAGCTACTGCTAAACGTTATCCATAAAGTGAAGCTAGTAGGATTTTTCACCAGACAGCTCTTAAGGATATTAAGATAAAAAGTCGACCCAATGTATTAAGAAATTGGGTCGACTTTTTCATATAGTAATTTAAAGAGGGAAATAAATGAAACATGCAATACCTATTTTGAAAACGGAAAGGCTACTTTTAAGACCTATTGCTCCACTAGATTTAGAGGCGATGTATGATTACACTTCTCGCGAAAATGTGGCACGCTATGTGACGTGGCAGGCCCATACAAGTTTAGAGGATACTAAAGCTTTTTTAAAACGAATATTAAATGGCTATCAGCAAGGTAATCTCCTACTTTTGGGCATCGAAGTACACTAATTGGTACAATCGATTTTGTTACGATTAGCAACACACATCAATATGCAGAAATTGGTTATGTACTTTCGGAGGATTATTGGAATAAAGGATTCACTACAGAAGCAACAAAAAAAACTGATTGACTTTGGCTTTAAGGAAATAAATTTAGTACGTATTCAAGCGCGATGTTTTGAAGAAAATATAGCCTCTTAAAAGGTTATGGAGAAATCAGGCATGCAATTTGAAGGAATTTTACGCAAAAGTATGTTTGTTAAAGGAAAATACCAAAATGTGAAAATGTACGTCATCACTGATGATGATTATAGAAATCTTTAGCAAACAAAGCCTTGCTCCATATGCAAGACTTTATCATTACAACCATTTTTCTACACAATATATCTTTTTAGCTGTTGCATCTAGCTTTACTCGTTTCCCTATCGCTATTGGATGCATAGGATGTGTATGGCAAATATCCACCTCTGCTAATAGAGGTATCTCTATTCCATCCAACTGTTCAAGTAGAATATCATAGGGTTGTCTGCCCGTTCCTAAATCATCATAGCATTCATGTTTGCCCAAAATAATGCCCCTTACTTTATTAAAGACACCATGCAATTTCAGCATAGCAAAATTCTTTTCAACAATAGCAGCATTTTTTAAGCAGTCCTCCACTAATAAAATGTCACCTTCCAAAATTTCAGGGAAATAAGGCGTGCCAATAAAACCATACATTGCATTTACATTGCCGCCAATTAACCTACCTTCTACAACCCCTTCCTGAATCGTTAACCATTCATTTTTCTTGAGCTTTTTATCAACCGTCTTCTCGAGCCAGTTAACTGGTTCATCTGACCAGTAAGAGGGCATTGGCATTTCATAAGGTAGTGCTTGCGGTTTAAAGAAATAATCCTCAAAAAACTTGAAGGTGTCATTTACTAATGGTTCAAACTCGCCAAAAGAAGGGACAAACGCTGGACCATAAAAAGTTGCTATACCTGTCTTTGCATAAAGAGCAAGTAAAATGGCTGTTGCATCCGAATAACCTACGACTATTTTGGGCTGTTGACGAAACGCCTCATAATCAATGTAGGGTAGCATACTATTGGCATTTGTCCCTCCGATTGTAGACATAATGATATCCACATCTGGATTGCGTAGTAATTCATTTAATTCTTCCGCACGTTCCTTTGGTGAACCAGAGCGATAATAATCTGATTTGCCAGTAAGAGAACCTGTTACGATTTGAAAGTTTTTCTCTTCTAGAAACAATTTGGCACGTTCATAACGTTTCAACGCCGTCACCGTTGCTGGTGAGGATGGTGAATAAATGCCGATATTGATCTGTGTCGTCATACGTACATTCCTCTCCCTATCAAATTATAATAGCTTTGACATATAATATTCATTGATATATTGACCATCTACATATAAGGAATTTCGCTTTATTCCCTCTATGTCAAATCCCATTTTCTTATATAAAGCAATTCCAGCCTCATTATTTTCCATAACGGTTAACTCTAAACGATGGATACCATTAACTTTTGCCCAATCCTCTACATGATTAAATAATGCCGTCCCTATTTTCCTTCCTCGATAGTCACTATGTATGCCTATTACAAGATAAGCACGGTGAGCAATTCTAGATGGTTCATTGCCCTGTAAAATTAAATAAGCAACAATCTTTTGTTCCATTTCCGCCACGAATAAAGCTGAATGGTGGCTATGATATAGCTTTTCAATATAGCTTCCAAATTGCTCGGGCTCTAATTTTCGCTCACCTGGGCCAAATAGCATAAGATTGGATGCCTCTGCATTTGTCATAACAGCTATAATCTGTGTACTATCCTTGCGTGTTGCTTCTCGTATTAGCATGTAAAGTTCCTCTCTCTTTAAATTATAGTAATCTGCATTATTCGTTCTTAATGATGGCATGCTGAGTAAAACATATTTTGATTCGTTCATTTGATGCATAATATAGTTAGCGATAAATGAAGGGATTTGCCGCGAAAATCCACCTGCTGATCGTGCAATAATTTATTTTGACCCTTTATGATTTTTCCTTATTTCGTACAGGGCTTGTTCATGACCAAACCTTTCTAACACCTGTACTTTGTGCATACCTAACTTTTCGAGTAAGTGACAAGATGCCTTATTAGCAGTTTGTGTTTCTGCCACAATCGATGATATATCTAAATAATTCAGGCCCTCCTCCATCACCTCTGTAAGGACTTCAAAAGCTAGCCCCTTTCCCCAATACTGTGGTAAAAATTGATAGGAAAGCTCATATAACTCTTTATCATGGTATTCATCGATAGAAACAAGTCCAATAAATTCACCTGTCGTCTTTAATGATATATATAAATATGTATTAGGAAATGGTGCTGCTAGCATACCTTTAAAGGATGCCTCTATATAGCTGTCCTGTGGCACACCTCCAAGATAGGTTCTAACTTGTCCATTGGAGTAAAGCATATGTATAGCTTTGTAATGTTCTGGTTGTAATGGCTCTATCACACAGTTACTTGTTATAAACTGCATTTTTCTACCTCCTTCTTTATGCAAAGTGTAATTCAACCATCAGACAGAAATCAAACATTTTTTCCAAATATTACTTTCCACTTTTATAAAAAAAGTAGTGACCAGCCCTTATTGCTGAATCACTACTTGCGTTATTGTCCGAATTGTTCGAGTAACCGTTGTGTATTGCTTGATTGTTCGAGGGCTTTTTTCTCATTGGCCCAATAAACCAAATATTGTGTATCGCCAACGGTGAAGACCATTTGTTGCAATTCTTCATCAAGCTCAGAATGAATGGCTACCTTTAAAATTTCCACCTCATAAAGAGGCTTTTCTTTCATTTTATAAACAATATGATAAGCTGGCTCTTCTTCAAAAATTGTTCTTTCCTTTTTAGAAAGATCTCTTACATGACTTAATGGATGTTTCTCTATAAAGTCTTTTGCTTCATCTCCTGTAGCTTGCAATAAAGATTGGTCCCCTTGCAATAATTCAATTGCATCGATTTCTGTGGCATGATCTAAAATTAAGGAGATTGCCTCATCTTCATTTTTTTCTCGATATTGCATGATAAAAGCACCAATTAGTAAAACAGCGGCAAAAATAACAAGTCTCCATCTTCGTTTAGTCATTTGCCATTACCCATTCAATGCCTTTTTAACAAAGCGATTTATATCAACGTCAGCACCTATCACAAGCATAATATCTCCTAGTAAAATCTTATCACTTGCTTGTGGAGACACGATAATATCAGCTCCACGCTTGATTCCTACAATGTTAATGCCATATTTTGCTCGAATATCTAAATCCATAATGGAGTATCCTGCAATCGCGTCATTTGCCTTTAACTCCATAATTGAATGTTCATCCGAAAGCTCTAAATAATCTAGCACTGTATTAGATAACATATTATTAGCAATACGAATCCCCATATCTCGCTCAGGATGGACGACAAAATCTGCACCAATTTTACGTAAAACTTTTTCATGATAGTCATTTTGAGCCTTTACTGTAATTTGCTCAACACCAATTTCCTTTAAAATAATCGTTGTTAATATACTCGCCTGAATATCTTCACCAATTGCTACAATAACATGCTCAAAATTACGGATACCTAATGAATTCAGTACCGATTCATCAGTTGAATCTGCAATGACAGCCTGGGTAGCAATGGAGGCAAATTCATCTACACGCTCTGAAGAATGGTCAATTGCCATCACCTGTGCACCCTGACTCATTAATTCACGAACAATACTTCCTCCAAAACGTCCAAGCCCTATGACCGCAAACTCTTTTTTCATCATAAAAAATCCCTCCGAAAACTACTATACCATCATTGTAGCTTATTCTTTATCATATGTATTGTTAAAACAAGAGTCTATTCGTCAATGTTGGATAACAAAAAAGACGAGGATCTTGATCCCCGTCTAAACTTCTTTTTATTATTCAGCGTTACGCATCTCATCTAGCACGCGATTGACACGCTTTTCTAGCATTTTCATGCCACTTCCTCCAGCTTGCATATGACGCAGCTGACCATCTTTATCAAACACAAAATATGCTGGTACATATTGGTTTTCAAAAGCATCTGTTAGTTTCATTTCACTATCTACAAAGATTGGTTGCACAATATCATGTTCTGCTGCTACTGCTTTGATTGTATCTAAATCAGTGTCTGCCTCAGAACGCGGCATATGTACTGCTACAACATTTAATTCATCTTTAAATTGATCACGGAAATTGTTGACGTCCGGCATTGCTTCTTTACATAAATGACAGCTTACTGACCAAAAGTGGATTAATGTTGGTTTCTCGCCTACTAATTCAGCTTTTGTTACTTCCCCATTTAACCAAGTCGTTGCACCTACTAGCTCAGGCATTTGTTCACGAAGTTTCATAAAAATCCTCCTCTAATATATAGGTTGTTTTCAACTAGTTCGATAACAATTGAAAACCCTTCTCAAAAACAAAAATTCAGTTAAAAGTCCCCACAAACTTGTCGTGGGGACTCTTAATTTGTTCCATAATGACTCGACTCTATTTAGATTATAGAGTTGCTTGACCTGGACGCCAGTTTGCTGGGCAAAGACCACCAGTTTGAAGTGCTTGAAGTACACGTAACGTTTCATCAACATCACGGCCGATGTTGTTATCGAATACTGTTTGGTATTTTAATTCGCCTTCTGGGTTGATGATGAATAGACCACGTAATGCGATACCTTCTTCTTCAATTAAAACACCATATTCTTTCGAAACTTGGTGGTTTGTATCTGCAGCTAATGGGTATTTTAATTCACCAAGACCATTTTGAGTGCGGTCTGTGTTAATCCATGCTAAGTGAGTGTGGATTGTGTCTGTAGAAACACCGATTACTTCTGCATCTAAGTCTTCGAACTCGTCATAACGATCACTCATCGCAGTGATTTCAGTTGGACATACAAATGTGAAATCCATTGGATAGAAGAAAAGAACTGTCCATTTGTCTTGTGCTTTAATATCTTCTAATGATACTTTACCAAATGATTTGTCTGAAAGTACTGCTTCCATTGTAAAGTCAGGTGCTTGTTTACCTACCATGCGTTCTGCCATAATAAATCCCTCCGAATAAATATGTAGTTTATATATTCCATTCGCACAAGCGAACTCATCTTCTACGATAGCAGAGTAATCGCAGTTTTTCAAACAAGTAAACTCCGCTCGTTTGTACGTTTGAAGTGGCATGACAAGAAATCGTCAAATCCACAAATGAAATGACTGCTACAGCCTATTTATTCACTATTTTTAACAAAAATATTCTACCCTATACAAAATTTTTCTCCATTTTCTTTATGCCTGTTTTTTTAACATTTTATAGCTATTTTTTTCACGAAAAATGATTGCAAAAAAAAAATTATTATGTATAATTGTAATGGTTTTAGTAAACTAAAAGTTTCGTTAAAGTAAACTTCGTATTTCAAAAGTTTATGATTGCTAAACTTCTTCTAGGAGGGAAAAGATGCAAATAGGAGCAAAAATTAAAGCGCTTCGTTTAAAAAAAGGTCTTACCCAAGAGGAACTTGGAGAACGTACAGATTTAAGTAAAGGTTATATCTCCCAATTAGAACGTGATTTAAACTCACCTTCTATTGAAACATTATTTTCTATTTTGGAAGTGTTAGGTTCAACACCTAAAGATTTTTTTGATGATGACTCACCTGAACAAAAGGTTGTCTATACAGAAGAAGACCAATCTATCTATACAGATGAAGAAAAAAATTATGAAATTCAATGGCTAATCCCTACATCTAACGAAAAAGAGATGGAACCCATTTTCTTAACCTTTGCTGCTGATGGCGAATTCAAGCAATTTGAGCCGTCGCTCTCAGAAACATTTATTTATGTTGTCAAAGGACGTATTCGTCTTGTTTTAGGGAATGAACAGTATATCGCAAGTGAGGGCAATGCTCTTTATTTTGACGCGACAGATCATCATCAAATTTTTAATGCACATGCAGATGAAACTAAAATTTTACTCGTTGCAACAGATTCTTATTTATAGCTTAAGGAGGCGCATCAATGACAACGAATTCCATTATCCGCTTTGAAAATGTTTCAAAGTCTTATAGTGACGGTACCGTCGTCTTAAAGAATATCAACTTGGAGCTTGAAAAAGGTAAATTTTATACACTTCTTGGTCCATCTGGTTGTGGAAAAACAACCATTTTACGAATTATTGCTGGTTTCACAGAACCAACGACTGGAGATATATTTTTCCATGATAAAAAAATTAATGCAGTACCTGCAAATGAACGTCAGGTCAATACTGTTTTTCAAGATTATGCGCTATTTCCTCATTTAAATGTTTTCGAAAATGTCGCATTTGGACTACGCATTAAAAAGCTGCCTGAAAATGAAATAAAGGAACGTGTGGCTGAGGCATTAAAATTTGTCAATTTGGCAGGCTACAGCAACCGCGAAATCTCTGAAATGTCTGGTGGGCAGCGTCAGCGTGTGGCGATTGCGCGTGCCATTGTTAATGACCCCGAAGTCATTTTACTGGATGAGCCACTTTCCGCATTAGACTTAAAGCTACGTACTGAAATGCAGTATGAATTGCGTGAATTACAGCAACGTCTTGGCAAAACCTTTGTCTTTGTTACACATGATCAAGAAGAAGCACTTGCTATGAGTGATGAGATTTTTGTTTTAAGTGAAGGACAAATTCAACAATCAGGTACGCCAGTGGATATTTATGATGAACCGATTAACCGCTTCGTGGCTGACTTTATTGGTGAATCTAATATTGTACCAGGTGTGATGATTGAAGATTTCAAAGTTGAATTTGCTGGCAAAATTTTTGAATGTGTCGACCAAGGGATGAAACCAAATGAAAAAATTGATATTGTTATTCGACCAGAAGATTTAGAAATGACAACTATCGATAAAGGGAAACTTGTGGTGAAAGTGGATACACAATTATTCCGAGGCGTACATTATGAATTATCGACGTACGATAAGGATGGCAATGAATGGCTAGTCCATTCATTGAAAAAAGCAGAAGTAGGGACAGAAATTGGCTTAGGCTTTGATCCTGAGGCTATTCACGTAATGCGCTTAAATGAAACTGAGGAAGAGTTCGATAAACGATTAGAATCGTATGGAGACGATGAAGATGCAAACTAAGACATCGAAATCAGCGTTATTTCCATATGTGTTATGGATTGCCTTTTTCGTTATCGCGCCGATTGCCCTCGTTGTTTATTATTCCCTACTTGATTTACATGGCAATTTCACGCTCGATAACTATAAAGCGTTCTTTACTTCTGTTTACTTAAAGATGACATTGAGCTCGTTTTGGTATGCCTTTTTAATTACATTCTTTACTTTATTAATTTCATACCCAACTGCTTATTTCTTAACGAAGACAAAGCATAAACAGCTTTGGCTTCTGCTCATCATTATTCCTTCTTGGATTAATCTATTGTTAAAAACATATGCCTTTATCGGCATTTTTGGATTGTATGGACCAATTAATGCATTTATTGAAGTATTTGGCTTCGATCCTAAGCAAATGCTCTTTACGGATATTAGCTTTGTCTTTGTATCGGTCTATATTTTTATTCCGTTTATGATTTTACCGATCTTCAACTCCTTAGATCGATTAAACCCAACACTTATTTATGCAGCACGCGATTTAGGTGCCTCTGCTTTTACAACTTTTCGCCGTGTCGTTTTACCATTAACAATGGATGGCGTTAAATCTGGAATTCAAGTTGTCTTTATTCCAGCGCTATCCCTGTTTATGATTACACGCTTAATTGCCGGAAATCGCGTCATCACCCTTGGTACAGCGATTGAACAGCAATTTCTTGTAACACAAAATTGGGGGATGGGTTCTACTATTGCTGTGTTCTTAATTTTATTCATGGTAATTATTATGCTCATTACGGGACAAAAAGATAAAGGAGGTCGCGTACGATGAACAAACTATCTGCATCAGCTAAAGTCTATTTAACGATTGTTTTTATCGTTCTGTATGCTCCCATCTTCTATTTAATCTTTTACTCGTTCAATAGTGGCGGCTCCATGAATCACTTTGAATCCTTTACTTTAGAGCATTATAAAGCTGTTTTTGAAGATTCACGTCTTCTTGTTATATTAATTAATACTGTAATCGTGGCATTACTTTCTGCTTTGATTTCTACTATTATTGGCACACTAGGTGCAATCGGTATTGTGACTGTCAAGGATTCAAAAATGCGCAATACTTTACTATCCTTAAACAATGTCTTAATCGTCAGCCCAGACGTTATTATTGGTGCTAGCTTCTTAATTTTATTTACAATGGTTGGCATTAAGCTTGGCTTTGCGTCTGTCTTGTTAGCCCATGTCGCATTTAGTGTACCGATTGTTGTTCTAATGGTTTTACCTAAACTACTAGAAATGAATAAATCCTTAATCGATGCAGCATTAGATCTAGGGGCTACGAAAAAGGATATTATGATGCGTGTCATTCTTCCTTATATTCAACCAGGGATTTTTGCGGGCTTCTTCCTTGCCCTTACGTATTCTTTAGATGATTTTGCCGTGACATTTTTCGTAACGGGTAATGGCTTCAGCACATTATCTGTAGAAATCTACTCCATGGCCCGTGCAGGTATTTCTTTAACGGTTAATGCTATTTCTGGTTTGGTATTCTTTGTTACGGTGTTAGTCGTTGTTGGTTATTATTTCATTACAAGTCGTACGAGTAAAAGAATGGAGGGACAACGATGAAGTCATTAATTCAAGCTACCATCGCCATCCTTGTTGTTTCAGCCCTTTTATTCTATGCGGCTGACGCCTTAAGTGTAGGCGGCGGTAAAAGTGGAAAAGACACGTTAACAATCTTTAACTGGGGAGAATATATTGATCCTGACTTGTTGAAACAATTTGAAAAAGAAACAGGCATTCATGTCATCTACGAGACATTTGATTCCAATGAAGCGATGATGACCAAAATTCAACAAGGTGGAACAGCATATGA
The DNA here is from genome assembly GCF_038630755.1 of Lysinibacillus sp. FSL K6-1151. Lineage (NCBI taxonomy): Bacteria > Bacillati > Bacillota > Bacilli > Caryophanales > Bacillaceae > Lysinibacillus > Lysinibacillus sp. FSL K6-1151. Next base: position 873,418 of record NZ_CP152040.1, on the reverse strand, counting down.
TATTGCCGTTCCATCTGAATATATGATAGAAAAAATGAAGGAAGAAAATTTATTGATTCCTTTAGATAAAACAAAAATCCCTAATTTTAAAAATATCGATCCTTACTTTTTAGATTTACCATTCGATGATGACAATAAATATTCGGTCCCTTATTTCTGGGGAACAGTAGGCATTGTCTACAATCCAAGCCTTGTGGGAGATTTAGATTTCTCTTCTTGGGACGATTTATGGGATCCATCCTTAAAACGAAAAGTCTTTTTAGTGGATGGTGCTCGTGAAGTCATTGGAATGGGCTTAAACAGTCTCGGATATTCCTTGAATTCACTAGATAATCAGGAACTACGTAAGGCTACTGATAAATTAATCACACTTGCACCAAATGTAAAAGCCATCATTGGAGATGAAATTACACCATTAATGATCAACAATGAGGCCACTGTAGCCCTTACTTGGTCTGGGCAAGCAGCAGATATGATGTATGAAAATGAGGAGCTAGACTTTGCTGTACCTGAGGAAGGCTCGAATTTATGGTTCGATAATATGGTCATCCCTAAAACATCGAAAAATATCGACGGTGCCCATGCCTTTATCAATTTCATGCTAAGTGCTGAATCGGGTGCACAAAATGCCGATTATGTAGGCTACTCTACGCCTAATATAGCTGCTATGGACTTAATGGATGAAGAAGTTGTTTCTGATGAACGCTACTATCCTTCTGAAGAACAACGCGATACATTAGAAGTTTACAAAAATTTAGGACCAGACTATTTAGGGAAATATAATGAATTGTTTTTAGAATTTAAAATGAGTATTCGTTAAAGCATATAAAGGTCTATCGATGAATTTTTATTTTGTCAATAGACCTTTTTCTATTATCTTCCTGCTTCTGGCAGCACCTCACCTATTGTCTGTTTATTCTTTTCTACATCGTGGATTGGTATTGCTGCACTAGCAGGTATGTTTCATTTCAGACTTTCAACCGATATGATGATAGGATATCTTATGATAGACTTTAGTATATTTGATTATAAAAAGGGGGTTCATTCGATGACCCAGCAGAAGTCCAATAAGGCGGCTTTATATATTTTAATGTTTAATATGTTTATCGCAATGGGGAGTATTGGAATTATTATTCCTGTCATGCCAGAGTATTTAAAAATTTTTGGTGCAGCAGGACAAGTTCTAGGTATGCTAATTGCAACGTTCGCCTTAGCTCAATTCGTATTTTCTCCAATTGCTGGGAATCTTTCGGATCAGTATGGTCGGAAAAATTTAATTATTTTCGGTCTTATTGTGACAGGTCTTGCACAAATCGGTTTTGGCCTAGCCACAGACGTCTGGATGCTATTTTTAGCACGCTTTTTAGGCGGTCTAGGTTCCGCATTTGTTGCACCTCCTATTATGGCATTTGTAGCTGACGTTACTACCTACGAGGAACGTGGAAAAGGTATGAGTATGTTAGGTGCTGCTATGTCACTGGGCTTTATGATAGGGCCAGGAATAGGTGGTTTCTTAGCAAAGGTTAGTTTACATTTTCCATTTTTCACGGCAGGAGTTGCTGCCATACTTGCATCTGTTTTATCTTACTTTTTATTACCATCTACTAAACCAAACACTTCACATGACAAGCAAAAGCAAGAAAATCTGGCGAAGCAAATGGCTCGTTCCATACATATGCCTTATTTCGTTATGCTCATTATCATGCTCGTGTTCTCGTTCGGAATTGCCAACTTCCAAACAACCTTGTCATTATTTGTGACAGAAAAGTTTAATTACACACCCGTAGATATTGCGATTATTTTAGTTGTCGGTGGTGCTTTTGGGGTAGTTGTACAAATGTTTGTGATTACACCACTTTTTAATCGCTTTGGTGAAATGAAAGTTGTGTTAGTCAATTTATTTATTGCATCTGTTGCTATTTTCTTAATATTGTTTGTATCTGGCTTCGCTCTTATATTAGTTGTAGCAACTATTTTCTCTACAGCAACAACACTAATTCGTCCTGCTGTAAATACACTAATTTCAAAGCTTGCAGAGAAAGAACAAGGGTTTGCTGCGGGCTTGAATAATGCTTACATGAGCCTTGGCAATATGATTGGACCAGCCTTAGCAGGTTTACTATTTGACTGGAATATGAACAGTCCATATATTTTCGGATCTATCATATTATTAGCCTGCTTCTTCCTTGCACTCATCTGGACATTGAAAAAAGCACCTCATCTAATGCATCCTGATACGAAATAGTCAGAAAAATCATTGACTATTTTTAACATTATGTTACAGTAATGTTGGTTAATAAAATTGAATGATATTTACCACTAGGGGAGCCTTTAAAAGGCTGAGACGTATATGATGATGTACGGACCCTTTGAACCTGATCTAGTTCATACTAGCGGAGGGAAGTGGCGCTACTTGCTACTATCATTGTCTATGCAAGGCCGCTTCCTATTGTTTAAAGGAAGCGGCCTTTTAATTTCCCTCATGATTTTATTCAAGAGGAGTGAACCTTATGTCAATTCGTAAAATGACAATCATGGCTTTATTAGTAGCGATTGCTGTAGCAGGATCTACCTTTGTATCCATACCAACAGGCATCGCACGCGCCTACCCCGTTCAGCATGCTGTTAACGTAATAGGAGCTATTATACTAGGACCCGTGCCAACAGTTCTAGTTGCCTTTGTGACAGCCATCATTCGTATCTTTACTGGTACAGGCTCTCTTTTAGCGATTCCTGGTAGCGTCATTGGAGCATTGTGTGCGGCCCTTGCCTACAAATACAGTAGAAAATCATGGCTAGCAGGATTCGGCGAAGTTTTTGGCACTGGTATTTTAGCTTCACTTATTGCCGTACCCTATGCAAAATTGCTTATGGAGACATCCGTAGCCGCATTATTCTTCATGCCAGCCTTTTTAACATCAAGTACCATCGGGGCCATCTTAGGTGTTATGGTAGCTAGCACTTTGCGAAAATCGGTACTAGTAAAGAGCTTTAATTCTTCGCTTTATTGAGTGGTGCTGAGTGCTTTTTGATTTTGGAAATCCTTTAAGATGTGCGAGAAGATTTCTTTTCTAGTCTTTGAGCGGGGTTCGTTTCTTTATGAGCGTCTCTCTCCCCCGAGAAGCACTTTTCGAAGGCTGCACTGTGTCAATCACCTTTGCACCCCTTTCCTAGCGGAAACCACCATTTTTTAAAACCTCAAAGCATTTAAAAAAGCAGTGCAAAATGGAATGATTTTGCACTGCCTTCACTCTATTATGATCGTTTTTTCATACCCTTTAATAGCTGGGCTACGTTCGTGTCTTCTGCTTGTACAGGTTTCTCCTCAATTGGCTGCTCTTTTTTATTCGTTTTTGTTAGGAAACTCCAACCAAAACGTCTTATGGTAATATCCATAAAGAATAGAAGCATACTTGCTAAAAGAAGCCATGTAGCAATGTTTTGTCGATCCGCTCCTTTGGTTGTAAAGTCACGGAACACATCTTGTGGTTCTTTTAAAACGGCTCCCCCTGTTTGATTTGTTAACTCTTCAACCAGTTTTTCATTAACAGGGAGCAGTTCATACTCAGCACTATAAGGAACACTTAGGCCTGCCTGATAAATGGCCTGCTGCTCATCCGCTATACGGAAGAAAATCAATCCAGGTTCGGCCTGTACAACAGCTCGAATTTGGGAGGCTGAAATGGTTTCTAACTGAGTTTCTAACTCCTCCCCTGCTTCATTAACCGCTACAATGTCTAAAAATGCGGCTTCATTTGTAGGGTCTGTAATCATAAAGGAGCCATCAGCTTCTAATCTCACATCATAGGCAACATCATTATAGCTTGGCAACATTTGTGAAATAAGCGTCTGCCAAAATGTTCCCCAGTCCTGCCATCTTGCCCAATCTCCTGTCCATTTACCCGTTGAATCGGATGTAAAAGCAAATGTTTTACCGAGTCCATATTGCCATTGTGCTAACACAGGATCTTCCTTCTCACTTTCTGCAATTACGGTTGTCCCTTGCTTAGCTGTCGTTCCAATATAAGCATTCATTTGAGGGACGCCATTGGCAAATAGCGAATTCCATCCTGCGGCATTATAAATTGCTGGATAAAACGGATTATCCTCAATATAGGTACGAGAAATCATAGCTGTTTCACGAGATAAAATAGAAGGAATGGTTTGTTCATCAATGACATCATAGAACCGTCCACTACCCATATCACTAAGTGCTTCGAGTAAGTTAGCATCAGCATCTTGTCCAATCGCTACTGTTGATAAAGTGATACCATTTTCTTTTCCCTCAGCAATTAAATCCTCATAATTCCCAGACTGTGATTGCCCATCGGTTAAAAGAATAATATGTTTACGTTGAAGCTTTAAATCGGCGAGATTTTCATAGGCTTTAGCTAATGAACTATAGATTTCTGTCCCGCCTCCTGGTGTTACTGATAGAATGGTATCCACTGCCTCTTCTTTACTTTTAAGAGGTGCGGTTTCTATGATTTCCCAAGGACGATCATCGAAGGCGATAAAGCCTAATGTATCCTCATCTCGTAGCATTTCAACAGAACGTGCCGCTGCTTCCTTAGCTAGCTCCAGCTTTGAGCCATGCATACTGCCAGAACGATCCAGCACTATGACTAGCCCTAATGAAGGTAATTGCTCCTTGCCCTTAATTTCCATCTCCACAGGCAATAACGTTTCAATTGGCGTTTTAAAATAGCCTCCTAAACCAAAACTATTTTCTCCACCAACCATCGTGAAACCAACCCCAAAGTTTTTGACTGCTTGCTCAATCACACTCATTTTCGCCTCACCAACTAAATGACCAGGCACATTGTCAAAAATGATCGCATTATATTGTAAATAGCTGGACAGTTCATTTGGTAGGCTTTTAGGATCGACAACATCATAGGCAATGGATTGACTACCAAGTGCTGCCGCGATAGGTGAAGCTGTTTCATAGCCATTGACGATGAGTAAATGGGGTTCACTTTGTACCATTGTGACACTTGTTAATTTATTGTTTTCAAAAATAGCATCCTGCCCAACTTGAATAACTGCTTCGTATTTTACAAGTCCTTCAGCTGTTGCTGCGTGTTTATAGGTAAACACATTTGTACCTTCCGTCAGCTCAACTGCCTCGCGATGAATTAGTTCATCATTTTCATATAATAACAGCTCCCCTTGCCCTGCTGCTGTTGCATGAATTTCTGTTACTAATTGTTGCTGCTCTCCTACATAAGCAACCTGAGGAGAGACAAAGCTTTTGAGCGACACATCATGGACAACTGGTAGACTAAAAGGTACAACGTCCACACTAATATTGGCACCTTTCAATCTGGAGACAAATTCTAAAGCATCTCCTTTTGTCTCATTACCATCTGTTAATAATACAAGGCGAGTCGCTTTTTTAGGATCAACAATGCCTGTTGCAAGCTGTAGACTTTGTTCAATATTCGTTTGATCTGTTGCTTTGATTTCTGTAAGCTTCGGTACATCCTTTAATTCTTTAGACAAAATGGCTTCTGTTTGTAAAGTGGAAGAAAAAGAATAGATCCCTGCAAGTTGGGGTTCTTTTTTAGATTGTAGGCTCTCCTGTATAAACTGAACCATCTCATCTTCTGTACCATTCATAGACGCAGATCGGTCTAGTAAATACACGATCTGTTCTTCTTTTATCGGTAATAATAAATACGGCCCTGCAAGTGCCAAAACTAAACAGCATATCGCTACTATGCGAATAGCAAGCACAACAATATGACTCTTTTTTAGTCGCTGCCGTTCTCGAAAATAAGTCCATCCAAAATACAAGAACAATGGAAGTAATAGCAACAATACTAATGGCGTATCAATTCGTAAATCCACGACGTCGTTGCACCTCCCACTCTGCAACAAGCAAAATTAAAACTATTACAATTAACCAAGGTACGAAGGAGGCCATCGATACCTCTTCCTTCCCATTGTCTGAAATGTCGCCTAATGTATAGCTTGTTCCTTGTTCAATAACACGTTCCTGGGCTTGCAATTGCACAATAAATTGTTTTTCTTCATTATTTGAACGTACCATATAAATACCTGGTTGTTTTGGTGCAATTAACATGCCCTGTGTAATAGAAGAAAGAAACTCATCTTCTTGCGAATAAACACTCCAGTCTCCTTGCGCTAAGGCTACTGCACGCTGTTCATTCGGTGTGAAAATACCAAGTGAACCGACTGATTCTGTTAACTGTTGCTCAGTACTCCATAAAAATAGCGGGAATGATGGATGCAATGGCCAATCTGTATCAGCAATATCCGCTAAAACAACGATATCTCCTTTAGGAGAGCGTTGGATAAACGGCTCATCTCCTACAGAAGCAATGGTTTCATAATCCGAAAATCCAGGATAAATAGCACTAACATAAATATCCTTTAGTTCGCTAAAAGCAAATAATGCATCACTTTTAGCACTTACTGTACCACTTGCTTCCACTTTTTCGGCATCATCACGTCCAAATAATACTAGCGGTTTCTCCATCTTCTCCAATAAGGCTGTTTGGTTTGTGATGACAGTTGCATCCTGATTGTCAGCTACTTGTAAAGACGGAACGATTTTCACGCCGCTACTGACACTTTGAAAACCTTTTTGTATCAACTGATGCATACCCTGATCAACAACAATTTTTGAAGTAGTCGTTTGTAGTAAGACGGTTTGTTGATTGTCTACGGCATAATCATCGTTTGCATCAATAATAGCTGTCATCGATTTTGCTAAGGGTAAATCTTTGAAGGTTTTCGTAATGGCTTCATTTGGAGGCACAACGACACGTTCTGCTACCAGCTCTTCACCCTCTGCATTTTGTATCGCTAATGTCACCTTTTGTTCAGCAGTTGTATCATTATGGAGCTGTACAAGTGCCATCGTAACCTGACCATCTGTCGTTGCAGCAAAGCGTGTAATGGCGATATTTATTAAGTCTTTCGCAGCACCTCTAACTAGCCATTTCACTGAATCTTTATCCATTGGTAATTGCTTTTTATCAAGCGTATCTGTAAAAACATAGATAGAAGTCGGTGTATCACCCACAAATGCCTGTGCAACATCCAGTGCCTTCGTCATTTCAGCCGTTTCATAGGATACTTGTAAATCTTTAATCGCTTTTTCAATGTCATTCATATTTGTTTCTTGCTGCAAAACGGCTTTTGGAGCGGCACCTGTTGTAATCAATGTAACAGGTCGCCCATTCAACTCTTCCATCAATGTCAACATTTCTTGCTTATGTGTGTCAAAGGTTGATGAATCTTTTCCTGCTAGCATCGTGGCTGATGTATCAACAATAAATATCGTTTGCGCACCCACAATAGTTGATTTTTTCACATATGGATTCATCAGCGCCAATACAAGTAGCAGTAATGCTAGCAGCTGTAAATATAGTAAGGCATTTTTTTGTAAATGCTTTAAATAAGGTGATACACGGGTTTCCTGCATAATTTCAGACCAAAATAGAGTCGAAGAGACAGTTTGATCAGTATATTTTTTACGAAAGAAATAATAGAGTAGGACAATGACCGGGATGATGGCCGTCCAGCTAAATATAATTTGACTAAAGCCCAATACGGCTCACCTCACCTAATCCAATGTGCTTTTAATAATTGTTGAAAGACCGCATGTTGCAGTCCATCTTCCACTTTCAATTGTAATTTTCGAACGCCAAAGCGACGGCAAATGGCTTCAAATTCTTCTTCATGTAATAATCGTCTTGCATGATAGGTATCTAATACTTTAGTAGACATCGTCACATTGACATCATTGCCTGTTTCACGATCAAGAAGGCGGACATCCCCCAAATAATTTGGTGATAACTCTTCTTGCGTAACAATTTGCAAAATGCGAACATCCCCAGCATAGCGTGGTAGTCTTTTTAACAGCTGCTCCCATTCCTCAATTGGCTCTAACCCATCTGTAATAATGAAGAGTACGGTACTATCCTTAGGCATAGCTTTTAGTGCACCCTGTGCAAATCGATTGGCATAATTCGCTTCCTCTATATCTGTTACTACTTGTAAAAAAGCTCGACGATACATGGCACCCTTTCGTCGAAACGGTGGTTTCACTTCATCTTGGACAAACGAAAAAGACAAACGATCATCACGACCGAGCACCATTAAGCCGAGGGAGGCCACAATTTGACGAGCAAATAGCCACTTAGCGCTCTCCCCCATTGATTTAGTAGTATCGAGTAAAATGTGTACACGCATCTCTTGCTCGTCTAAAAATCTCTTGATAAAGTATTTATCTGTTCGAGCAAAAACGTTCCAATCTACTTGGCGTACATCATCACCTAAATGGTATTCTCTAAAATCTGAGAAATCGAGAGAAGCCCCGAAGCGTTGTGAACGGTGCGAGCCCTTATGCTGCCCGCGTAGTTTGGAGGCCGTCGCTACTTGAAAGCGACTGATTTTTGCTAACCAGTCTTCGGGCAATAAGTATTTTGCTGTCACTTGCTAACACCTTGTTGAACTTTTTCTAAAATAACATCAATTACATCATCAGCTGTTTTCCCTGAAGCCTCCCCTTCATAATTCAACAGCATTCGGTGACGTAAAACGGGTTTTGCAACAGATTTTATATCAGCTACAGAAACATGGAAACGTCCGTTCATAAGTGCTCTAGCCTTTGCTAGTTTTATTAAGCTTTGCAAACCACGTGGACCACTGCCATACATAGCATATTGTTTAACTTCATCCAGAGCATCTGGTCTTTCAGGATGCGTAGCCACCACTAGATCTGTGGCAAATTCCAGCATCTCATCGGCAACCATTACTTCTTTCACCATTTGCTGAGCTTCCATAAGACCCTCAGTATTCATCATCTTCTGTAAACCAATTTCCTGCGCACCTGTCGTTCGCTTCATAATTTCCATAAGTTCACTTTTTTCAGGATACGGTACAAGAATTTTACAAAGGAAACGGTCCATTTGTGCTTCAGGTAATGGATAGGTTCCTTCCATTTCAATAGGATTTTGAGTCGCTAACACGAAAAATGGTTTCGCCATTTTTTTCGTATCTCCCAAAATCGTCACCGTTTTTTCTCCCATTGCTTCCAACAAGGCACTTTGTGTTTTCGGTGTTGCCCGGTTAATTTCGTCGGCTAACACCATTTGACTAAAGATTGGCCCAGGTTGAAATGTAAATTGTTGCTTGCCATCAGGCGTCCGTTCAATCATACTTGTCCCTGTTATATCAGCAGGCATAAGATCGGGTGTAAATTGAATACGCGAAAACGACAAATCTAGTACTTCAGAAATTGTACGGATTAACATTGTTTTCCCTAATCCTGGTAAACCTTCTAATAAGGCATGACCATCTGCTAGAACTGCATACAACGTATAATCAATTGCTTCTTCCTGTCCAACAATGAAGCGATGAATTTCTTCTTTTACTTGGTGTAATTTCGCGCTCATCTCTACATACTGTTGCTCTGTAAATGCCATTTCTTTTCCTCCTACTGCGACTCAATTGACGTGAAATAAGATTGCACGACATTTTGTAAATCCTTTGGTAATTGTAAACGCTCTGAGCTTTCTAAATAACTGTCTTTATAGGAGCCAATTACTTCTTCATATGGTCGAATGGAGCCCTTTGTTATTGGCCCATTTCCCTGTTGCTCAGATACGTGAGAACCATCTCCTAACGCTCCACCATCTACTGATGTCTCACTTGATCCGCCAACTCGATTAGGTGTCGTTAATAAATTTCGACCGCCTTGGCCACTTCCTGCTCCTTGCCCTTGTCCTTGCCCCTGTCCTTGCCCCTGTCCTTGTCCCTGTCCTTGTCCCTGTCCCTGTCCTTGCCCTTGTCCCTGTCCTTGCCCTTGCCCCTGTCCTTGTTGTTTGGAACCACTTTGAGCATTATTTTGACCAGACTGACTTGCTTGGCTTTGCTGATTGCTAGGTTGGGCATTGCCAGAAGACTGTTGATTGTTTTGTTTGTTACTGCTTGCATTTTGATTGGCACTAGCAATAGCATTTTGTAAGGAATTACTTGCTGGCTTACCAAGCTTGCTCATAGCCGTTTGAGTAGCATTTGCATTTTCTGTTAGCTCTTGCTGCATTTGAGCAAGCTCTTTTAGCTGCTCAACCTCTTCCTTCGATAAGCTTTGTTCTTCTTCTGCCCCATCTTGACTAGCCGTTTGTTTATCCTTTAATTGCTGTTCCTTTAGGGCTAGTTCCTTTTGCTTTTTCACAACTTCCCGTAAAGCCTCTTCTGCCGTTTCAGCCTCTTTTAAAGTATTTTGAAGCTCTTGCAATTGCTCCTTAACTTCTTTTGTTTGTGCTTTTTTCTCTAGTTCAGCAACTTCCTTTTTCATATCTTCGATAACAGCTTGCTCTTTTTCAACCTCGATTGCTTCTATTTGCGTCGCTGCTGGAAACATATAAAGAATGGCTAGTACAACTGTTGTGACGAATAATCCGATAAATGCCTTTGGACGAAACAGATGTTTCTTTCGAGCCTTAAAGTCAGCAAAAGCTTTTTCAACATTTTGTATGGCTTTAGATAATAAAGATTGGACAAGAGGGTCCTGATCATCTTTAAACGATAATGCTGTCACTAACTCATTATGAGAAAAATAATGATCCAGAGTATGCAAAGCCTCTCTTTCGTTGACACGTTTCCACCATATGTAAACAGTAGTTGCAGCCATAACAGTAATGAATGCACCTAATGCTATTTGACGATAATATGGCCAAACAAATAGTCGGGAAATTAAAACGAGAGAAGCACTCGAAAGCAATGCCAAAAACAAACCGTACTGTGCAATGGGAATACTTCTTTCAAGAGTTAAGCTCGACTTTGCACGCTGAATATATTTTCGTAACTGCTTACGACGCTCCATACCAATTCCTCCTCATCGGTTACTTTTCATGTTGGCACGTAATTTTTTAATTGCAATCGTTAAACAAAGTACAATAATCAATACATAAGCAATTAAATACATAATCCATACAGGTAGTTCTATACCAGAAAGCTCAGCTAACGCATCACCCATCTCTGGTGAAATAAGCGTCAACATCAAGGCACCTGGATTGATAGACGCCCAAAAATAAGTCATAAAGGAGGTACTTGTACCAATGGCATTACCCATTTGATGAAAGGCCATTGTTAAAAAGAAGAAGAATGCTGTAATACCACCTAAAAAAATAATCGATCCATATGTTGCAATCATGGCCACAATGGTTCTCTTTGTAATTGTTGAAAACATCACACCAATACTACCTATTGCTACTACAGTAACTAAATAAAATAAAAATATAGAAATAAGCTGTGAAGGTGATACACCACCGAATAGAAATACTAAGCTATATAGTGGTAATCCTGCTACCAGCATCAATACTAGAAATGCTACAGAGGATAATAATTTTCCAATAACAATTTGTGTAGAACTTTGTGTTGTTGTTAGTAAAATATTTAAAGTTTGCTTCTCACGTTCACTACTGATGGCACCTGCAGTTAAACTTGGAGTAATGAAAAGAACTAATGCCATTTGTAAAATGGTTAGCACAGCAAACATCATAAAGCTTGTTTCTGGTCTAAAGAAGCCCCTGCCAGTAAATTCAGTCGTAAGCAATAAAAATCCTGCAATGAAAATACACAGTACTGCTAAGTAAAACATTAACCCTGAGAAGCTTTTAAAAGAACGGAAGCGCAACTTCAATTCTTTTACGAGTACCGGATTATAGAATCTTTCCATCATTGATTGTCCGCTCCCTTCGTGATTGCCATAAAGACATCCTCTAAATCTTTCTCTTCCTCACTTAATGCATAAATCGGTAAATCGGCAAGCATTGCCTTTTTTAATAATGACACTTGCTCTGCGTCTGTTCCACGGTAATTAAAGGCTATTTCTAAGCGATTGTCGATGACATCAATAGAAGAAATATGGGGATCTTCCTCTAAAAATGCACGTACTGCATCGAGTCGATCTGTCACTTTCATCACAATACGCTTTTCTCCCTGTAGTTGTGCTTGAATCGCAGCTACATTGCCATGTGCAATTAGCTTGCCATTATCAATGACGCCGATTTCATCACACATCTCAGCAAGCTCTGGCAAAATATGCGAGGAAATTAAAATGGTTTTCCCCATGGATTTTAAATTCCGTAAAATGTCTCGCATTTCCACACGAGCTCGTGGATCTAAACCTGATGCAGGCTCATCCAAAATCAATACCTTGGGATCGTGGATAAGGGCACGGGCTAAACATAAGCGTTGCTTCATCCCCCGTGATAATAAATCCACATATTCATAGCGTTTGTTTGTTAAATTCACTAGCTCTAATAGTTGTGGAATTAACACTTGACGCTCTGCTAGCTGAATACCGTAGCTCGCACCATAAAAATCTAAATATTCATCTACTTTTAGCTGGTCATAGACACCAAAGAAATCAGGCATATAGCCAATTTGCTTGCGCACTTCCTTCGGTTCCTTCACAACACTTTTGCCATTGATCAAGGCATCACCAGAAGTTGGCGACAATAGTGTGGCTAAAATAGAGAATGTTGTAGATTTCCCTGCCCCGTTAGCACCAACAAATCCAAATACAACGCCTTCTTCTAAGGACAAGTTTAAATGATCTAATGCTGTAAAGGAGCCATATCGTTTCGTTAAGTCACGAATTTCTATCATTATTTTGCCACTCCTTTCAGCTCTATATCTGGTAATTTCGTTTGTTCTCCAGATGGATCAGGACCATATTTTATTTCCATTCGCAGTTCTCCATCTTGATTAAAGTACTTTGAAATTTTATCCGTAAACACTTGCTTTGTATCTACCAGTGGTTCATATACGTTAGTTTCATTATTCCAGATCGCTATCTGCATACGTGCAACATCCTTATTGGAAACTGTGAGCTCATTAAGTGATTGAACAGCATCCATAAATTGATCTGGCATTGCCATTGTGACTTCGTATAAACCATCAGATAGGTACCAATTGTTCAATTCATCAATTTTTTCATAGTGTCCACTTGCTGAAAGTGGTACTAATGTATAAGTGAAGTTATTACGCTTCATTGTAAATGGACCTGATAGCTCCACTTTTCCTTTAAACGGTTGAACAAGCGTAGTAATCGGTGACATATTAGCACTTGTTTCTAGTTCAACTCCTACAAGGGCTTGATCTGTCCAAGCTGTGAGTATTGGCTGGTTATCATTTTCTACAAGCGGTAATGCTAATGATTTCATTCTTTCAATACGCATTGGGTCTACCTCATCCTTCTTCGATGGGTAACTATAATTATAATTATTGAATATCGATGGTTTTTGAAGAACCGTTGTTTTCAGTTCCTTATTAACCTGTAACGTTCCATTCGCTTCAATATCCCCTAGCTTCACTTCTTTCACACCAGAAATTAATGTGACATCTTTTAATGTGAATGGGAAATTATTTTTAACCGTTCCTGTTAGCTTTTCATTTTTCAATGTTATATCAATATCCATCTTGCCCATATTTTGAGCTGACGTTTTTCCACCAAAGGATTGCACAGACCAGTAGCTTAAGTCGCGTAATGTTAACGTCGAACCGTTAGCATTTTCTTTTATATAAGAAGATTCATGCAAAGCTCCCATCGTCCCTGTGAAATTATTGTAATTTCTCAAAGCAATGGCAGTCGTATTTTGATCAGCATTGACCACAAAATCCCCACTACGATTTGTTAGAATCGACTCTACATAATAACCATTTACACTACTATCTTCGTTTACTTTATAGAATGCAGATTGTTGAACTTGTGGCTGAACAATACGATCCTTGGCTCCAACAATAAAGAGAACAATTGAAAGGACAATTGAAATCGATGGAATGATCCACCATGCATGCTCACGCTTGTCCATTTTTTTAAGAACAACGTAAAGCAGTGGCCCGATAATTAAAATATAAAGAATAATGACAATTAGCATATAGCTTACTGATACTTCAAAGGATGGAAATAATTCATTAATGTTACGAAGCTCATAAGAAATTTGGTCGAGTGATGATTGCCCCTGTCTCATCATCCCTTGCTGCGAAATGTTCTGAATATCAATCATTTTAGCTATAAGGGCAGCATAGCCGTCCATTGATGCAAGCGGTTGATCACCTAAAGAGAAAGCTGTTTGAATAATTTCTCCACTACCAATTTTTTTCTTTGCTGCTAACACTGTATTATTTTCTGTTAGTACTGGTAAACTTCCTTCACTACTAGTAGACGAGTAAACCGAAATAGGCTGTGTAAAAATGCCTCCACCCGATAATTTAGTTAATGCCTCTGCAGAAATAGAAGTCATCTCTTGTGATAATGATAATGGTAAATACTCTTTCAAAATACCTGCAGTGGCATCAATTTGGTCAGCAGCCCCTAAGAGTAATGTACCGCCATCTTGTACCCATTTTAGTAAGGACTCTTGTTGTTTTTGTGTTAAATCGGCTATCGCCACTTCATCCACTACAATGACATTGGCCATAGCAAGTCCCTGTGAATCTTCTGGGAATGTATAATCTTTTAATTGATTAATATTAAATACTTCGACACTGCTTTGAACAACAAATGTTGATAAACGTAAAAAGGCCGATAGTCGATCACTTTTATCTGTTAATGTATAAATAAACGTTGCTGAAGGATCTAAAAAATTAGATTGTAGGCGTTTAGTTCCTTTATAGGCAACCTTTTTTCCTTTCTCAATGCTTCCCTCATAAAAGGCAAATAAATCTGCGTCCGAATAACTATAGTCAGCTAACCCATCCTGATAGAAAGTAAATGTCTTTTCTTCTCCTGCTGCTATATCGATTGGAACGACGATTGCTGATGCAGCCTCATAAGAATTGGCAGAATTAATGGCCATATCTCCAGAAAAATCTGCACCATTATTTTTTACTGTTACTTGTAGTGGCACCACTGATTGATATTTAGCTTTACCTGAAATACCCGCTGTTGCTTTGACCTCTAATGTAGCAGCAGCACTTGCCTGTGTAGAAGGCAATAAAAAGCTAATTACAAGCATGACTAATAAGGTCAGTGCCGTCATTTTTGTCTTTTTCAAAAGCTCAACTCCTTTTTATGTAAATAGATGGTTACATAATTATACGATTTAAATTGCATTTTGTTCCATTTCTTATGATATCTTCATGAATATTCATAAACTCTTAAGAAATAAGCGATTTAATAATGAATACAAAAAGGCAATTCCGATATGACTTGGAATTGCCTTTTTGGCTATTTTGTATAATCAAACAAACAACGTGCATGATCCTGCACTACTTCAACAAAAGCCTCTACCTGTCTCAATTCAAAGGAGGATTCATAGCCAATTAACCAAGTATCTCGCGTAAGCCCAAATTCCTTTTCATCATTGGACAGCGGGATTTTATGAATGGCATCGTGGTCATTTAAAGTAATGGAAGGTAAAATAGCATAGCCGATGCCATTTAAGGCCATTTGCTTACAAATCTCAATTTGATCCACTAAAATTTGTTTTCTAGGATTTGATGCAAAATGCTGTTGCCACCATTGTTGAATTTCTTGATAGTAGTTAGAATCACTTTTATATTGTATAAATGGACGGTCTGTCTTCAACACATCTTCAATGGTCTTAACTTCTTTGTCCACTAAATAAAGAGTATCTCTGAAAAGGTGAATCTTTTCTCCCTTCCAGTCAACTTGGCCACGTACAATGCCTACATGTGCCTCGCCCTCATAGAGTGCCTTGACAATTTCAGAGCTCCAGCCCGTCATCAGTGATATTTTAGCTTCAGGATATTTTGACACAAAATCCTTTAAAATTTTAGGTAGCCAGTTTTGTCCAACAATGGATGCACAGGCAATTTTTAATGTCCCGTTGACCTTTGTTGTTAAGGATTGAATGGTTTCAAAAATCTCTTCTTTTTTAGCTAGCATTTCCTTCGCATACGCAATCACCTGTTCTCCAGCGGGAGTTGCAGTTAGCCCCTTTTGTGAGCGAATAAATAACTGTGCACCCCAGTCCTTTTCAATCGTTTGTAATCGTTGAGAAAGGGCCGGTTGGGATAAGAATAGACGCTCTGCTGCTTTCCGCATATTGCGTTCTTCAGCTAAAATTTTTAATACTTCTGCCTCTGTTGCCATCAATCTTTAAACCTCCACTACAAGCAAAGAGGGCCTCATGATTTTCATCTGAGTTCCCTCTTAAGCTACTACTCTTTTTGATAAATATATTTTTTCAATTGCTTCAAAATAACACGTCTTGTTAAGATCCCTGCAAATGTACCGTCTTCGTCTACTACACATAAAAAGGCATGGTTAATGACTAAATCTAAAGCTCGCTGGAACGTATCCGTCAACTTCAATACGGCAATTTCTTTGTCCATTATAGAGTCAACTTTAATATCAGGTAGCTTTTCGTATTCAATATGCTCAAGACCAAGAATCGATTCGGTAATCATTTTCATGCTAAGTAAACCTTGAAGTCGATATTTCAAATCTAATACAGGTATGGACGAGTACCCTGTACGCGTTAGTACAAGGAGTGCATGTTCTGCACTATTTCCACTTTGTACATGCGCAACTTTTTCAGAGGAAATAATAAATTCACTAATTGGCATTGCTAATAAGTCTTTGCTGTTAGTTGAAATCATGAACTTCTTCTCCTTTTCTGTTCTCGCTGTGGAGAACAGTCCTTCTCTTTCATCATATCATAACTTTTCTATGTATGACCATGACCAGGTCGGGAAGAGTTTTCATGAACAATGAATTATTTTGGTCTATCCTACAAAAGCTAAGTATATCTTCATTCAGTCAAGTTTCTACTTAACTGAATGAAGATGGTTTCTATCTAATAACCAGCCTTACTCCAGTAATAAAAAATCATAATCCCTAAAAAAAGCAAAAAAATCGCATAGACCCAAACAATGGGGTTCAACATCGTGGCATACTCTTCGACTGTTTCTGAAATCGGTGTATCATTTTCAGATTTCCGTTCAGAGGTCATTTTTGCAATTTTCAGCGTAGACACAAACGAAATTGCAGAAATGATCACAATGGCAATAATAGCTGGAATTAACCACATACCCATAGGTATCACTCCTTTCTTTACCCTTAGTATGCGTCAACCCAGCTCACTGTTATGCAAATATTTTTAGAATGGATATTGATTGAGCCATTGCCCACCATCCAGTGTTACACATTCTCCATTCATATAGCTTGCCTTGTTAGACATCATAAACGTAGCTAAATCAGCAATTTCTTCTGGTGTTCCTATACGACCTAATGGAACTGAATCTAGCGTACGAGCTGCTGCTGCTTCGGATTCCCAAAGCTTATCTGCCCCACCTGTTCGTTCAATTGGGCCAGGTGCAATCGCATTAACACGAATACCATACTGTTTTCCCCACTCGACAGCCAACGTTCTCGTCAGTGATAATACACCAGCTTTTGCTGCAGCTGAGTGAACAACACCAGCTCCAGCATTCCAAGCATAAGTAGCCACCATATTTAAAATAGATCCTTTTATATTATTTTTAATCCAATAATTCCCAATTACTGAAGAACAGAAAAATGTACCATTTAACACAATATCCACAACAGCCTTCCACCCATTCGGAGATAGATCCTCAGCTCGTACAATAAAATTACCTGCCGCATTATTTACTAGCCCATCCACCTGACCGAATTTATCAATAGCAAATGCGAGCATGGCCTCTGCATGCTCAGGTACACGCACATCCATTTGAAACGTCTCAATAGAGGGACCCGCCTCAGCAATAAATTTTTTAGCCTCTGCTAATCGTTCTTCGTCACGCCCTGTTATGACAACATTAGCACCTTCAGTGACGAATTGCTTTGCCATATAAAGCCCCATACCACTTGATCCACCCGTAATAATAATCGTTTTCCCCTGTAACATTCCATTTCCCCCTTAGTAAAAAATGAATGATGATTCATTAGAATTTTACTATATTTTCTCGAATATGTCATATTAATTCTATAGATTATTAGAATATTTTCTGTTTTTTCAAAAAAAGAGAGCTATTCAGCAGTTTGAATAACTCTCACAATCATTAAAACTCATACGTATAGGCAATTTTATATAGTTCCATTAATTCTTCTTTTGTTGGTATCTTCGGATTATTGCTAGGACTGCCACTTGCAAGAGCATCCTCAGCCATTTTAGGGATAGCATTGTAAAAAGCTTGTTCTTCTATTCCCCAATGTTTTAAATTGCCAATCTTCATATGCCTACACATTACCTTAATGGACGTAATGGCTAATTGTGCTAGCTCCTCTTGTGAATACGACTCTTTTGTTTTATTAAAAAACTGTCCTAAATCCGCTAGACGATCTATACAAGCTTCTTTTGAATAGTCCAATACAGCTGGTAAAAGCATCGCATTGGAGATGCCATGTGGAACATGGAAGAGTGCACCGATTGGACGCGACATTCCATGAACTAAGGCAACAGAAGCATTTGAAAATGACAGCCCTGCCTGCATGGAGCCTAATGACATCGCTTCCCTCGCATCCACATCATCTCCTTGCTCATAAACTTTAAGTATATTATTGACGATTAATTCCATGGAAGATAATGCAAGAACATTCGAATATGGATGCGCTAAACGTGATAAATAGCTTTCAATGGCATGACTTAAAGCATCAATTCCCGTTGCTGCTGTAATCGCAGGCGGTGATGTTATAGTTAAAACAGGATCGACTATTGCAACAGTTGGCATAAAAGCTGGCTGTTTAATCATCATTTTTACAGCCGTTTTTGTATTCGTAATAACAGTTGCATCTGTGGCCTCAGAGCCTGTCCCCGCTGTGGTTGGTATGGCTATATGCGGTATTGGTGCATGCGCTGCAACTTTGGCCATTTTCATATAATCTCCTATGTAGCCACCATTTGTAGCTACTACCGCAATCGCTTTTGCCGTATCAATACAGCTTCCTCCACCAACAGATATAATGACATCACAGTGGTGTTTCTGCAGCAGCTGTAGTCCCTCGGCTACATACGTATCATCCGGCTCAGTTGTCACTCCTAAGTATGAAACAGCCTCTATCCCTTGGATTTTTAACAAGGTATGACACTGCTTAACAAAACCTAAGCGATCCATGATTGGATCACTAACGATTAATGCCTTAGAGCCTAATGCTTTGGCATAGTCCCCTACTTCCTTAAAAGAATCACGCCCATATACAATGGTTCCTGGTGAATGAACGGTAAAGATTGTTTTCGTTTGAATCATATTTCACCCTCCTAAGCTATTGAGCCGTATAACCACCATCTAAAAGAATCGCCTGACCAGTTAACCCCTTTGCTACATCGCTTGCTAAATATAAAGCTAGCCCTGTAATTTCAGAGACATCCAACAGCCGTTTTTGCGGTACAAGTGGATAAAGCACCTGTTCTAGTACTTCCTCTACTTGAATACCTCGAGTCTTCGCTAAATCGCTAAATTGATTGTGCACTAATTCTGTATCCACATAACCTGGACAAATGGCATTAACTGTAATCCCATCATTTGCTACCTCCAGGGCTGCCACTTTTGTTAACCCAATAACACCGTGCTTTGCTGCGTTGTAACCAGCCTTACCGGCAAACCCGATAACTCCATTGATGGAGGCCATATTGATAATGCGACCAAATTGATTGTTCTTCATATGTGGTAATGCATATTTCATCGCCACAAATGGTGCAACGACCATGACCTTTTGCATAGCCTCAAAAATCTCCGTTTTAAAGTCTTCAATCAATGAGACATGTTGAAATCCTGCATTATTAATTAAAATGTCTATTGTTGAAAATTTTTCAATCGTAAATGCAATAGCCTCTCGTATAGCTTGTTCTTCTGTCACATCACATGTATATATCGTTAAAGAAGGGTTTTGAGCAACCGCTTCCTTTAAAAGCTGTTCATTTTTATCCGTAATTACTACATTTGCTCCTTCCCTAGCAAATGCTTGGGCGATGGCAAGACCAATGCCACGAGCAGCCCCTGTAATGAAAACTGTTTTTCCTTGCATACACCATTCCCTCTCCTTTTTTAAGAAAAAGAGCTGTAAGAATCTACAGCTCTTTGTTTGTATTAGTCGTTATTACTTGGGAATGCAAATGTAGATGCTGTAGAGGCATTACCTGCCATCCAACGCTCTGAAATTGTCTTAGTTTTTGTAAAGAATCGTGCCTGATCTGGACCAAACATATGCCCTTCACCAAAACGAGAGCCTTTAAAACCAGCAAAATTATGGTAGCCAACTGGAATTGGAATTGGTACATTGACACCTACCATGCCAACATCTATTTCAGTCGTAAATTGACGAGCTGCTAACCCGTCATTTGTAAAGATTGTGACACCATTGCCTAGCTCATGTTTATTAATAAGTGAAATAGCCTCCTCCAGTGAATCTACACGTACAACATTACGAGCAGGTCCAAATACCTCTTGCTCATAAATTTCCATCCCTGGCTTTACATGATCTAATAATGTAGGTCCTACATAGAAGCCTTTAGATTCTTTGACAATATCAAGTTCACGGCCATCACAAATCACCGATGCTCCCTCAGTTTCTCCCCGCTCAATTGCAGCAAGAATCGCCTCTTTTGATTGTTGAGAAATGACAGGGCCAAAATCTGCATCAGGGTCTGTATATGGACCTACCTTCAGATTAGTGATTTTCTTTTTAAGAATCGCCACTAGACGGTCTGCTGTCTCTTTCCCTACAGGCATAATCGTAGATATTGCCATACAACGCTGAGAGGCTGCACCATATGCTGCACCAATAAAGGCATTTGCTACCTGTTCAAGGTCTGCATCTGGCATCACAACCATATTGTTTTTACCACCACCAAGGGCAGTGACACGTTTTCCATACTTTGAGCCTGTTTCATAAATATACTTCGCCACCGGTGTTGAGCCAACAAATGAAATGGCTTGCACAGTTGGGTTTTCCAAAAGTTCATTAACGGCATCCTTATCACCATTTATCACTGTCCAAATACCATCGGGCAACCCAGCTTTTTTCCACAGCTCACTAACAAACAATGCAGTCATTGGCACACGTTCTGATGCTTTCAACACAACAGCATTCCCTACAGCAATAGCCATACTTGTTTGTGCTAAAGGCACCATAATTGGGAAGTTAAATGGCGAGATGGCCGCCACTACTCCTAATGGATATTTTGCAGAATAGGCATTAATTTGCCCGCCAACATTAACAGAGTATTCCCCTTTCATTAAGTGTGGGGCACCGATAGCTAAGTCAACAGATTCAAGTCCTCGGGTGATTTCTCCTTTAGCATCTTCAAGCGTCTTCCCGCTTTCTGTACAAATAATTTGCAGTAGCTCCTCCATATTTTCTGTAATAAGGTTTCGAAACTTTAAGACAATTTCTGCTCGCTTTGCCACAGATGTGTCACGCCATTTAGGAAATGCCGCTTGTGCCTGCTCAATTGCCTCCCGTGTTTCTGCTATTGTGGCAAGTGGTACTTTTGCAATGACATCACCTGTTGTAGGATTGAATACTGAACCATAACGGCCGCTTTTTCCTTCCACTAAATGCCCGCCAATAAAATGTGTTAATGTTTGAATTTCTTGTGCTGTTGTCATTTTTCTTTTCCTCCTCTTAAAATTGTTCTATTTTAGCAGTTTCTTTTAAACTTAAATAAGCAGCAGACATATCGTTTTCACCATAGCCTTGCTGAGCAATTTCACTATACAAATCCACCAATTTTTCCCCGATTCGCAGCGATACCCCTGCTTCGTCTGCCATTTCCTTCGCTAGCTTTAAATCCTTTAATAGTAGGTTTGTCGAAAAGCCTGGCTCATAATTATCGTTTTTCATATATTCCACATAATTGCGTTCATAAATACGGCTTTGACCATAGCTATTACTTAACACTTCATACAGCACATCAGCATGAATGCCCATCTTTTCACCAAGTACGATTGTTTCAGCGACGGCCTCTGTATAAAATCCAATCATTAAATTATTTAATAATTTAATACGTGTACCTACACTTGACGAAATTCCTAGATGGTAACTATTTTTACCGACTATTCCGAATATTTTTGCAGCACTTTCATAATCTTCCTTGTCGCCACCAACCATAATTGTTAGAGTAGCATTTACTGCTCCAATTACTCCCCCACTTACAGGTGCTCCTAAATATCGTAACCCTAAGGCTTTTGCTTCTTTATATAATGAATCGTTCAATTCGGGATTAACTGTACTAAAATCAATGAGTAAGCATCCCTTTTTCGCATGATGAATGATTCCTTGTTCTGATTGATACACCATTTCTACTACCTGAGGAGTCGGTAAGCTGGTCATCACCACATCACATTGCTGTGCAACTTCCTTTGCTGTTTCCACACCAATGCCACCCGCTGCTCTAAATTGCTCCATGGCCTTTGCATTTGTATCAAAGCCATACACTTGATAATTTGCCTTTAATAAATTGATAGACATCGGTAACCCCATATTGCCTAAGCCAATAAAACCTAATTTCTCCTTCATTTAAACTTCCCCCAATCTTTGAAAATACAGCAGACAAGCTGCATGATACACTAGCCAACGCCTATTTTTTGTCGTAACATTAATAACGAGATACTTTTGTTGACCATAGTCAGTGACTGCGGTCAATTAAATCATAATCAAAATAATTCCATCTCGTCAATTAAAAAAAAGATATTTTCAGAATATTTTTACAAAAAATATTTTACAATACTTTACTTTGGAGGTAATAAGCTACGATGGAATCATTAACGAGCAGACAGAAAAAGGCATTAGAAACACGGGAAAAATTATTAAAAACCTCGTTAGATTTATTTAACAAGTATGGTTTTGAACATGTCTCTGTTGAACAAATTACAAAAGCCTGCAATGTTTCGAAAGGGACCTTTTATACACATTTCCCATCCAAATATGATGTTATATTAGAAAAATTTATGGAGCTGGATCAATTTTATAGCACTGTAGAAAAAAATATTGATCCTTCATTGTCAGCAAGTGAAAAAATTTTATTTGTCTATCAACAACAAATGAACTATTTAACGAAAGTTGTAGGAAAAGATTTATTGCGCACAGTGTATACGGCTGCCATGACAAACCAAGTAGAACAAGATCACTACTTAATCAATCCACAACGTAAAATCTTTCAAATTATGAATACATATATTGAGGAAGGAATTCGACAGGGGGAATTCAGACAAGATGTATCTGCTCCTAACATACAAGCAATTATTCGGCGCTGTATGCGTGCCAATGTTTATGATTGGTTAATTCATAGTGAGGATTTCGATTTGGCCTCCGAAATGGCCCAATTCACAACTATTGTCTTGGATGGTCTTAAAAGCCATAAATAAAAAAGTAGCACTTCACCCATTTTTGGCGATGAAAGTGCTACTCGTTGATTAGCTAACAAAATATTGTTGAACAATTGTTTCCACTGGTAATGGTTTATTATATAAATAGCCCTGTCCTTTTTGACAGCGATGACGTTTAAGAAAATCAACTTGTGAAGCCTCTTCAATTCCTTCAGCAATGACCTCTAATCCTAAATTATGAGACATCGAAATAATTGCCTTAATAATGGCTTCGTTTTTGTCATCTTTTGCAATATCTGCAATAAATGACTGATCGATTTTAATGATATCAATTGGATAGCGCTTGAGATAGCTCAATGAGGAATAGCCTGTCCCAAAATCATCCACTGACACATACACACCTAGTTGCTTCAACTCGGTCAAAATCGAGTAAGTTTCATGAACGTTTGTCATAGAACTTTCGGTTATTTCCACCTCTAATAATTCGGGTGGTACACTATATTTCTTCAAAGCCGCTTTAATTTTTCGAGCGAAATTTTCTTTTCTAAACTGCTTAGGTGAAATATTAACGGCTATCCGTACAGGACGATAGCCTTTCGATTGCCATTCTCTTTGGTAACGACAAACCTCATCAATAATCCAATCACCTATTTCGATTATTAAGCCTGAAGCCTCAGCAATCGGAATAAACTGTGCAGGTGACACAAAACCAAATTTACGATTATTCCACCGCAGTAATGCTTCAAAGCTATTGATGCTATTGTTTGCTAAATCCATTTGTGGCTGTAGATGGAGACTCAGCTCATTAAATTCAATGGCACGACGTAAATGTGCCTCCATTAATGCTTCATTTGGAAAGACAGCTGTCATATCTTCACGATAGTAACGGTAATGTGATCGGCCATGCTCTTTAGCAGAAAATAAAGCCTTATCAGCTTTCCGTACAAGTGTCTCTAAATCCCTTCCATCTGCTGGACTAAGCGAAATGCCAATCGACACGCTAATAAAATATTCCTGTCCATCTATCATAAACGGCTGTTTTAGAACATCCAAGATTGCATTCGCGGTATGCTCAATTTTTTGGATGGTTGCATCTTTTAGCACAAAGATAAACTCATCACTGTTATAGCGATAAAGGGAGCATTTTGAGTAACAAAGCTCACGAAGCCTATGACTAAACATACGCATAAGCTCGTCACCCTTGCTCTCGCCAAGAGATTCATTAAATTTTTTAAAGCGATCAATATCAACCAAAATTAGAGCAGCTTGCTTGTGTTCTTGCTTTTTGTCATTTAAATGGTGCAGCCAGTGTTCTTTAAAAGCCTTTCGGTTCCAAATACCTGTTAATTCGTCCATCAGTGCTAGGTAATAAAATGCCTCATGATCATTCATAAATGAATTGGCTTCTTTGACAAATAAATGTACCCCTATTACCTCACCATTATAATAAGTTGGATGCGTTCTTAAATAAAAAGGCTCTTTACTTAGCAATTGGCCCTTTAATAAACACCTAGGCATGCCAAAAGCTGAACCTTCAATGGTTTTGGCAAATAATAATTTAAATTCATTGCTATATCTATTTTCTAATAATGAAAAAATATCTAGTCCTATTAGGCTGTGCTGCTCTCTAGATAAGACAGAGGTAGCAGCAACGTTCTGATGGATAATACGACCTTGTATATCTGTCGTTAACACTGGGCTCACATGTTGCTCCACAAATTGTAAATATGGCGCTATTTCACTTTGTGTTGCACGAAGGATCATAGCGACCATAGAATTAGCTAAGTGCTGTACATGAATCACAAATGTTTTTTTTTGAAGATCAGTACCTAATGTTAGGACATGTTGTTGATTGACATCTTGATTTAGCAGTTCCGACAATTGCAGCCAGCATGGCTCTGAAAAAAAATGCTCCGCGTTCTTGGCTGAGCTATCTTGTAACTCAAGCAATAAAGATAGCTTATCATTAAATTCAACAACCTCAAACACGGCCGTATCCACTTTTTTCAAACAGACAACTGCATCAAATGGATTCAGTTGGATGAGCTGCTGATAATCTGCAAATGGCGCTACACTCTCTCTATATTTTTTCATTCTATCCCTCACTAAGTAGCGTGTTTGCTCTATTCTTCGTCTAGCGTAGGCTTTAATGCATCCTTTAAGAAAACTTCCTGGCTATTTAACGGATCTTCGCTACGATCAAACTCTTTGTAATGGTATTTACCATTCGAGTCTTGAATACGTGCTTTCGCAGTATCCATTAATTGTGCATTCATTATGTCAATAATACGAGTTTTTGCTTCACTTGCATATACAGGGAACAATATTTCTACACGTTTAATCATATTGCGTGTCATCATATCTGCTGACGATAAATAGACTTTATTTTCTCCATTATGATGGAACCAATAGATACGAGAATGTTCTAGGAAACGGCCAACAATACTTGTCACTGTAATGTTTTCACTTATACCAGGAATACCTGGTCTAATACAGCAAATACCACGTATAATGAGTTCCACTTTTACACCTGCAATAGATGCTTCATAAAGCTTCATCATTAAGTCTTTGTCTGTCAGTGAGTTCATTTTTGCCCTAATAAAACCATTACCATGTTTTTTATGACAAGCAATTTCTTCATCCATTAAACGAATAAATTCATCTCGAATATCAAATGGTGCCACGACTAAATGATTAAAGGTAGGCTTTTCTGTATAGCCGCTTAAGTAGTTAAAGAAGTTTGTCGCATCAATGCCAAACTCTTTATCTGTAGTTATTATGCCCATATCCGTATAAATTTTTGCAGTAGCATCATTATAATTTCCTGTCCCAAGATGGACAAAACGCTCAATTTTACCGTTACGACGACTAACAACTAGTGTTATTTTAGAGTGCGTTTTTAAATTATTCATGCCATAAATCACAAGACAGCCTGCTTGTTCTAATTGTTTTGCCCAGTGTACATTGTTTTCTTCATCGAAACGAGCCTTTAGTTCAACTAGCACTGTTACTTGTTTGCCATTTTCAGCCGCAAGTTTTAATGCTTGTATAATTGGTGAATTGCCACTTACTCGATATAATGTTTGCTTGATTGCTAATATATTTGGGTTAACCGCTGCCTCTGCAATAAAATCAACAATTGGAGCAAACGATTCATATGGATGATGGAAAAATATATCTTGTTGTAGAGCTTTTTCAAAAATATTTTCATCTGATTGTAAATCTAAAGGTGGCTGTGGAATAAAGCTTTCATATTCTAGATGCTCGCGACCAACAGAAATACCTTTAACAAAAGAGAACATAAAGGTTAAATCCAAAGGCCCATCAATATGGAACACATCTGTTTCTTCAATTTCAAATTCATCTAATAAATATTGAAGTACTTCCTCATTCATTTCTCCAACTCGAACTTCTAAACGGCTCCCTACGCCCCATTTTCGTTTTTTTAGTTCCTTTTCAATTTCAACTAGCAGATCGCGAGCCCCCTCTTCATGGATCGTTAAATCTGCATTTCTTGTTAGACGGAAAGCTTGTGCTGATTTTACACTATAGCCATAAAATAGCTTTTCAATATGCGCTACAATCACGTCCTCCAATAAAACAACAATTGTTTTCCCTTCTTCGGATGGCACTTTTATATAACGGTCTAGAACAGAAGGGACTTGTACGATGGCTACTTTTTCCCGACTTTCAACTTCGGTCTCATCCTGCTCTAACAGTACGAGTAAATTCAATGTCTTACCAAATAATGTTGGGAAAGGACGATACGCGTCTACTGCTACAGGGGTTAAAACTGGGAAGATTGTTTCCGCAAACATCTCATTGATAAATGCTTTTTGTGCTCTGTTTAAATCTTTCATATCTGCAATATGTACATTATGCTGTGGAAGCAAATCATAGATTAAATGACGATAAACTTCTGTCTGTCGACGAACTAATGCTTGTGTACGCTCTGCAATTTTCGCCAACTGCTCCTTTGGTGTTAATCCAGATTTATTTTCAGGTTTATGAAAGCCAGCTCGAACTTGATCTTGTAGCCCTGCAACACGCACCATAAAAAATTCATCTAAATTTGAGCTAAATATAGCTAAAAATTTCAAACGCTCTAGCAGAGGATTATTGATATCCTCCGCTTCCTCTAATACTCGTTCATTAAAGGCAAGCCAGCTCAATTCCCGATTATTATAGTACTGAGGCTTGGCAATCTCCTCTAATAACCGACTATGTTTTTCTGAAAAGTCTTCCTCATGTAGCTCGTTTTTCGTTACTTCAGTTGTCATCCATTGTTCCACCCTTCTTCAATAAAATTGATCCTCATTGGGATTTTTAATGCTCGTTCTAAATGTTTTCTATGGCGATTGGCTTGATACTTTTCAGCAGCTGCATTCTTTTTCACATAAATATCCAGTTGTACATGATCCTCTTCTGTGCGCATCTCAATGGCATGAACAACATTGCGCTTTGACACATTTAACGCATAGACAAATTTTAATAACGCTCCAAAATCTCGTAATTTGCGATATTCCTCACGATCCATCCATGTTGCAAACGGAGCGGCAAATCGTTCAAAATAATCTTTATTTTTATAGGATGCAAGAAGTGCTAGTTTTACTCGTTCTAAATGATTTAAACCATCAATGGATTGATTTGCGATTAAATAAAAAGTATGTTGGCTGGAAGAGCTTAATTCAATATACTCTCCAATATTAAAAACCTTGGCCGCTTTCGACAATAAATGCAAATCTTCTGGATGATATTGCAAATAACCTAAATGACAGCATTCACGATACAATTGGTCTGCTAAATTCATTAAATAATCAACTTCCATTTCAGTTCGACCATACTGACGTGCTAATCTTCTTGCATTCCCTTCAAATACATTGTATTTATCAAAGGCCTGTGCATCTGTTTGCAAAATCCGTTGAAAAATGAGTCCCTCACGTAAACCTCTCTTTGTCAGTTGGAATGTCCCACTACCAACCGCCTCCATTAACACTCTAAATACCTCTAATGCAGGTACAATAATATCTGCGCGATCCGATGAAAGCCCATCTAATTGTTTCAATTCCTGAAAGCTTAGTTGACCTAAAAATGAGCTTAAATCATCCAAATCTGCCTTAGACATTTCGTAGCCATGCACACTTGCAATTGGATAGTCATGCTTTTGCTGATGAATTTGTACAATATTCCGCGCACTACCACCAATTGCGATAATAGGTAATGCGACATTTTGTATCCAAGGGAGTGTTTGAAATTGCTCTTTAATAAAGGCAATGAGTTCCACTTTTTCACTACTATTCATAATGTCGCCTTTTACAAATCGTTGCTTTAAAGAAACTGTCCCAAATGGAAAACTATGTGATTGCTGAATTTCTTTATTTTCAAAGAGCGTAATTTCGGTACTTCCACCACCAATATCAATTGTTACGGCCGATTTTGTACCCATGGAATAGGCAACTGCAACATAGCCAAAATAGGCTTCTTCTTCTTCTGATAAAAGCTCAATTTGGATACCAGTTCGTTTTTTCATTTCCTCTATAATTTGATCTCGATTAGTGGCTTGTCGGATAGCAGCAGTTGCAGCTGCTTTGACATCAGTTATTTCAAAATCCTCTAGCATCGCTTTGAATGTGAATAAAGTTTCTGATAACACTTGAATACCTTCTTCAGACATTTCTCCTGAAGGCAATATATATGTACGCAAACGTGCTACCGTTTTAATATTTCCTAGCTCACGAAGCCCCTCTTCATTATCATACTGATATAATACTAATCGAATGGTATTGGAGCCGATATCAATAATGGCTGTTTTTAGTTCATTCAAATCATCACATCCTCCAAGCCTATTTTGTTCATAAAATGTGGACCTATACAAAAAAGTCGGCACCCTTTTAAGGCATCCGACTTTTCTTTCATTTATTTTTACTTTTAGGATACCCATTATTAAAATTGTGAAGTATCTTGTAAGTCATTACCATTACAGAATAAGTTGGTCAACACGTAAAATGAGCTCTGCAATTTCTGGCTTACTAATTTGATCTTCTGCTCCTACTTGATCCCCTTTATGGCGAAGATCGTCTGTAATGAGACTTGAGAAAATGATGACAGGAAGCTTTTGAAGATCAGGGTGCTCTTTGATTTTTCGTGTCAAATGATGACCATCCATTTGTGGCATCTCAATATCAGTTACCACTAATTGAATATGTTCTGCGATATCGCTACCACTATTCGCAATTCCTTCTAAGTATTCATAAGCATCGCGACCATTTTCAAAGAATTCTACATTGTCATAACCAGCTTCGCTCATTGTATCGAATAATAATTTGCGTAATAATGGTGAATCTTCTGCAATTAAAATACGCTTTCCAGAACGTTCACGTTTACCAAGCTTTTTAACAGATTCCACACTAATTCCTGATTCAGGATTGATATCCACCATAATTCTTTCGAAATCTAGCAATAGAATCATTTGTTCATTTTGTTTAATTACGCCAATTACTTGTGATGTCCCACCTTGATACATATCAGATGGCTTTTCAATTTGATTCCATGAAATACGATGAATTTGTGTCACATTATCTACATGGAAAACAACACGTTGCTTATTGAATTCAGCCACAATATATTTTTGTTGAGGATTACGCTCCGCACCTTGAATTCCTAATACTCGCAGCATATCTACAACCGGTAATACTTCACCTCGTAATTGAATAATTCCTTCTACATGCGGGTGCGCGTGTGGGATAAATGTTACTGGTATCGGTTGAATAATTTCTTTCACTTTAATGACATTGATGCCGAATTTATTGTTTGCTACTTCAAATTCAACGATTTCTAGCTCATTTGTGCCACTTTCTAATAATATTCCTTTATGTTCCAATGCAATCCCGCTCCTTTCTCTACATCTATTTATAATTCAATTGTATCATAGGCAATACATTTCTCCTACTTGCTATTTCCATTTTTATCATTAACTTTTAGATGTACCAATAGGCCGATTACTGTCATCACTATTAATGTTGATAACGCGACACGACTAGCAAGGGTGCCATAATCCTTCATCCATAATGTCACTGTTCCATATACGGCTGGACCGATAATCGATGATACTTTACCTGAAAAGGCAAATAAGCCGAAAAACTGCCCGCGTTTCTCATATGGTGATAATTCAATAATATAGGTCCTAGATGTCACCCACATGGATCCAAGGGATATCCCAAATAGACTACCTGCTAGCCAGAACATCCATTGTGCTGAGGCAAAAACAGCGAACACTAAAGCGATAATCATAATGAGCGCAACTATCGTAATGGCACGTTTAGCTCCTATGGATTTCGTTATATAGCCAAATGCAAGAGAACCAATGATTGTTGATACCGTAGAGACCAAATAAAGAACGATAAACTGACCAGAACTAAATCCAACAATTGCCGTAGCATAAACAGCCATCATGGCGATCGTCGTAGCAATGGCATCATTTAAAAAGAAATAAGCAATCATGAACGTAAAAATGGCCTTATATTGCTTCATATCCTTAAAAGTTTGAATGATTTCTTTATAGCCGTCTAAAAACTTTATGGACTTGCGCTGCGCTTTTGGAATAGGTGTATCTTTATTAATTAAAAATAATGGCAATGAAAATAATAAATACAAGATAGCTGTTGGAATAAACGCTCGGTGAAAATCGCTGTTACCGACATATAAATATACAAGTAATCCGAAAAGTGTGCCCAAATAACCAATTGCAACTCCATACCCTGAGATTAATGGCATCTCTTCTTTTGTTCCTAAATCACCCATCATAGAGTCGTAGAATACTAGACTTGAATTAAAGAAAAATTTTGCAATGACAAAGCTTGCAACTACTAAAAATAAACTAAGAGGGACACCTGAGTAGTTGGTTGTCGATTGTACATTTGCAAAGATCCCCATCATAAATGTAAAAAGAATGGAAATAGATGCAAACCATACGATAAACCTCTTTTTGTAGCCAGTGTTATCAATCCAAACCCCAAAAAGCGGTGAAAAGATAACGAGCAACAAGCTTGCAATCGCATTGGCGTAGGATATAAAGGTGCTTGCTACTTGTTGCATGACTTCATTCGTACCCAGCACTTCATCCATGTAAAACGGGAAAAAAATTGTATTTATATTTGAAGAAAAAATTGTATTCGCAAAATCATAAAATGCCCATGAAAGTATTGGCAATGATAAATAAATGGCTAACTGACTTCGATGCTGTACATCGATTGCTGTACCTTTCTTCATATAAAACCTCCCCTCTATTTTCTATAATAATCAATTAACCTCTCTCTGTAATAAAAAATATCTTTTTTTAAAGAAAATTAATATTATTTACAATATAACAGCAATTTCATTGAAAAATAACTGCCAAATGATCGATAAATGAACACTCATTTTCCATCGTTTTCCGTGTAAACCAAAAAAAAGATCTTTTGACAAGGTGAGGGGAGGTGATTTCCGTTCCGCCAGCGTCCTTTCCAGGGGGCGTCCGATGAGCCGCTGCGCTCACTGCGTTCGCTCCAGTGTCTTTTCCTGAACAAAATAGCCCTTTATTTATATTATTAGAGAGAGGATAAGCTCTTATTTACAATGTGGAGAAGTGATGAGTGACAACACCCCACCATAAAGAGTAGTGAATACCCTTCACTTTATTGGAAAACCTTTGCTAACAAGAAACATTTTTATGGATTGGAGTGGAAGGCTACTTGACTCCCGTAGGATAGCGAGACAGGCGAGCCCCTAAACGGAGCGGTAGCGGAGGAAGCGGCTCGGCGCTCGCCCACAGGAAAGCAAGTAGCCTGCAACGGAAATCCATTTTCACCTTTCACAAATTCTATTGATTGTTTGTTTTTCAACACGATAAAAAGGTATTCAAGCCCCTCACTTGAATACCTTTTTATCATTTTTCATTTAGTGTCACCCAGTCAGAAGACCATTGTTCAATTGCTTTTAGCACTGGCGCAATAGCATAGCCCTTTTCCGTAAGCTCATACTCAATGACAACTGGTGTAGAAGGAATTACTGTACGTAACACGATTTGCTCTGTCTCTAACTCCTTTAATCGTTCTGTTAAAACACGACTGCTAATATTCAACTGATTTTTAATGGTTGAATAACGTTGTGGACCATCGAGCAACTGATAAATTAGCAAAGTATTCCATCGATGATTTAATATCATGAGTGCTTTTTCAAATCGTGGACAAATATTTTTTTGATCCAATCTACTAGCCTCCATTGTTGTTAGTTCCTATTTAACAGTATAGCACTTTTTCTAAAAAACCAATTCTAAAAATACATTAAGTTACTTGACAAAAGTTATTTTTAAAAATAAACTAGGTTACGAAATGTAAGTTAAAGAAAAGGAGTTATTTTATTATGCAAATGATTGGTTCAACTATTTTACGTGTCGTTCTTGGCATTATTTTTGCCGTACATGGTTTTCAAAAGTTTCAAGGTGGAATCAGCTACACAGCTGACTTCTTTGATAGTCTAGGTATACCAGGATTTATGGCGTATATCGTTGCGATTATTGAATTAGTAGGCGGAATTGCCATTATTTTAGGTTTAGCCACTAGAATCTTTGGCGCTTTACTAACGATTACAATGATCGTTGCTATCTTTACAGCAAAACTAAGCATTGGCTTTATCGGAGCTGATGGATTGGCTGGTTATGAATTAGATTTAGCTTTAGGCGCTATAGCCCTTTATTTTGCTTTAGCAGGAGCATCTAACTTCTCTTTAGATTCTCAACTTTTTGGTAAAGAGTAGTACTAAAAAACCTGAAGTCTCCCAAGAAATAAAGGGACTTCAGGTTTCCTATTCACGCCACTATTTATAATACTTTAGAAGAACTTGTGTACCATTATCACCATAGCCCTCTTCAATCAATTTCTCATACATGTCATATGCTAATGAAAGCCCTGGTAAAGAGATGCCCATTTTTTTGGATTCATCTAAAGCAATTTTCATATCTTTGACAAAATGCTTAACATAAAAGCCTGGGGCAAAATCCTCTTGTATCATGCGTGGAGCTAAATTGCTTAAAGACCATGAGCCAGCTGCCCCTGATGCGATCGATTGTAATACCGTCGGTAAATCTAATCCTGCCTTTAAACCATATGCTAGTGATTCGCACACTCCAATCATACCTGAAGCAATGACAATTTGATTGCACATCTTTGCATGTTGCCCAGCACCCGCTTCACCTTGATAAACAATATTTCCCCCAAAATGCTTCATAATTGGCAATACCTTATCATAGGTAGCTTGATCGCCGCCAATCATAATGGACAATGTACCATTTTGTGCTCCTATATCACCACCTGAAACAGGAGCATCTAAAGCCTCTACACCCATTGATAGGGCATGCTCATAAATTTTCTTTGCCAAGGAAGGCTCTGAAGTCGTCATATCAACGACAATGTTACCTTGCTCTGCTGTTTGGAAAAGACCATTTTGCCCAAAATATACTTCCTCAACATCTGAAGGATATCCAACCATTGTGAAGGCAATGTCACGATTTTTAAATGCTGCTGCTGGCGAACTTGCCCAAGACGCTCCCAATGCCACAAGAGGTTCTGCTTTTTCCTTTGTCCGCGTAAACACAGATACTTCATGCCCATTTTTTATTAAATGTTTAATGATGCTAGCACCCATCACACCAGTGCCAATAAATGCTATACGTTTCTTCGTCATATGTACATGCTCCTTTATTTTAGAATGTCTGCACTCTCGGTGAGAATCCAAACTCTGTATCTTTTCAGTTTAGGTGAAGGAAACATATAATTCAAACTCTTCCCATAACTTGTACTAAATTTTTTATGTATGACATATATACCGAATAAGCGAAAAAAAAGAGAGCAAGTGATTGGGGGATCACTGCTCTAAAGGGGGAAATGAGAATGTTGCTGTGTTCATAGTAAGTTATTCCCCATTGAAATGCATTTTAAACATATATGTTAAAATGTTTTTACTCTGAATACTGGAACAATCTTTTTAGTTTTCTTGGTCTTTTTCTTCCTCAAATGCCATCTGTCTATAATAAGTGTTCATTAACTGATCTAATCTGCGACTCAGTTGAATGGTTTTTGCATTTTGTAACCCGTTTTCTACACCTGAGCGAATCATCATCTCACGAGTTTGTTCCATTTGTTTCAAGAGTAGATTGACCATTCATACAACCCTCCACACACAAATAATCATACCATTATTATACATTTATATTTTATTTCTTACAGCATTAACTTACGACAATGTTCGACAAATTTTAACTTCTCGGAAGTTCAGTATAAGTATATATAATCCGTCCATTTTGTTTGGCCTCACCCCTATAATGTTTAAATAAAGGATGCTTTACAAGTATTTCGCGAAATTCATAAAAATCTTCCTTTTGAATTTCAATACTTTCTATTTCCCCGTTTTGTAATTGTTTAAGCATATTTTCGTATTTTTCCATTTATTTTATACCTCTCTTTTCATCTTTTGTGTAATAAATTATGAATTATTTAAAAAAAGCTTTACGTTTCCCAAATTTTCATGCAAACTGTATATTATTAGTCGATGAAGGAGCTGACTGTCTGTGAAAATAGCTGAAGTTGGAAATATTATCGAGTTTAAAAATGGTCTACAAGGTATTGTCGAAAAGGTAAATGAAAATTCGGTGATTGTTAATTTAACATATATGGAGAATTTTGATTCCCTTGAGATTGAAGAGAAAACGGTCGTCAATCATAAACGTTATAAAATTTTATATACTAATGAAGCTTAATAGTCCGAATAGTCCCTATTTGTCTTTATAGATGATAAGGGGCTATTTTTTTGATAAAATTAAAGTATGGAGGTCGAATATGCTAACAAATTCGAAACAAACACTACTATTTCTCCTTTCTTTATTATTCGTTTATGGCATGCTTGCTTTTACCTTTGCTAACCAAGCAGTATTTTGGTACATGTATGCATTTACTTTATTAGTATGTATTGCCATCGCCATCTTAGCTGGCTCCATTGAAGATAAATTACCTACATGGCAATTTTTACTCTTTGGTATTGGATACGGTACCATCACATATGGTATCATTCGCTTTGGTTACTGGCTCGCTCCATATATTAATAATAATTTAGTACAATCCGTTCAAAAGTTTTTAACAAACTATGGACCACAAAATATTTGGCACTATGTTTTACTCGTATTCATCGTTGCCATAGGTGAAGAACTATTTTGGCGTGGTTATATCCAACAGCAGTTAAAACGCTTTATGCGTCCATCGTTGGCTGTTATAGTAACTGCCATACTGTGTGCGATAACAATTGCTCTAAGTGGTTTTATACTTGGTGTTATAGCTGTACTTTTGGCAAGTATTATTTGGGGCTTCATCTATGAGTGGAAAAAAAGTATGCCACTTGTTATTGTAGCTCATGTCGTTTTTGTACTATTATTATTTTTAGTGTTGCCTTTAACATCATAACATTTAATTTTGGAAACATTTTATCTTTACAAACGTTTAATTTAGAAAAGGAGGGTTTTTTATGCAAAAAAAATTATTTTCAATTCTTGCATTAGTACTAACAGCCGTATTAGTTGTAGGTTGTAATACCTCTGATAAAACAGGGGATTCAGATGCTCAACAAAATGAGCCATCCAATACTGGTGTTGATCAAAAACCATCTGGAGATGAAACTGCAGGCGAATCACAAGAAGAAGAGGAAACTCCTGCATCAGATGATACAAATACAGAGGATACTTCTAAACAGCCACAACAAGATGTGAAATACGTACAAAAAGGCGAAAATAAAACGGAAACAGCCACTCAGTCTGAAAGTGTCAATCAAACCTACAAGCTACAACAGCTTCCAGGATTTACAATGACACAGGAAGAACCAGGTAAAGATATGTTAGTATCTAATGATGATGACGAAGTGTTTATGCGTATTGAAACAATTGAAGCATCACAATCAAGCTTTGATGAAGTGAAAACAACTATGCAAGATTATATGAATGCTGTAGGCGAAACAGTAGCTTTAACTACTGAAGAATTAGCAGCATTTAAAAATGTTCAACATATCGAGGGTTATGTCGTAGACTTTGACACAGAGAAAGTTATTGGGGTTGTTTTTGAAAAAGATGGTCTCATTACAAAATTAACAATTCACGATAACGATAAACAAGATTTAACAGATGCTATGCTTAATATGGCAGCCACTATCTCTAAAAAATAGTAAGACAATAAGGACGATAGACATTGTCTATCGTCCTTTTATTTCCATTATAAAAAAGTTGTCTCAAATCAATGAGACAACTTTTTTAATAAGATAAATCCTTAATAGAAAGGCCTATTTTCTTTAATAACGTAATTGCTTGTTCCTTTTCTTGCGGTGATAGCACACTCATTAATTCATGCAAATGCTGCTCGTGTTTTGGGAATAGCTCTGCCATAAAGGCTTCACCTTCTCCAGTGATTTCTGCATATGTCACACGACGATCTGAAGGACAAGAAACACGTAATAAATAGCCTCTCTTTTCAAGCTTATCAATGACATACGTAATAGACCCACTAGCGAGCAAAATTTTATTGCCTATTTGCTGTAAAGGTTGTCTCCCTTTATGGTAAAGAAGCTCTAGAACAGCAAATTCAGTTGGGTTTAAACCATTATCCTGAAATAATTGATGTGTTGTCTCATTGATCGCTTTCAATGCACGCGATAGTACAATATATAATTTTAAAGATTGTTTTAGATCTTCTGACTTCATATTCTTTTCCTCTCACTTCGCTCTTTATATGACATTATAGCGATATTAGAAAAGCATTGTCAAAAGCATTATATGATTTAGAAGGTTTTATTGTGAATTATCTCACCATTTTTACTCTATTTACGTTACTAAATAAGCAGAATCTTTTGAGGATACTTCCAATGTATCAAGTTGATTAAATGTGTAAATTGGGAACTGCAGATGGAAGCATGTCCCCTTCTGTAGTTCACTATTAACGCCTATTACCCCATCATGTTCTTCAATCACCTTTTTCACGAAAGCAAGGCCCAGTCCTGTCCCTGTTGATTTTGTCGTGTAAAAAGGCTGGAATAGGTTTTGAAGTGTCGTGCTGTCCATGCCAACCCCTTCATCTTTAATCATAAGCTCGACAATCGCACAGTCATTTGTCGCCATTTCAACTGTAATCGTGCCACCATTATTCATGGATTCCATTGCATTTTTAATTAGGTTCATTAACACCTGCTTTAAGCGATTCTCGTTGCCACCGATATAAATTTGGTTAGAAGGAGAAATGTACTGAATCATAATATTTTTCATGAGTGCATCTGGTAGCATAAACTCAATGACTTGCTTTACAATATGATCCAGTTCTAATAATTCAACTTTCATCGTCGTTGGCTTAGACAACACTAAAAGCTCGGATAAAATTTGTTCCATCCGTTGAAGCTCACTGTCAATAACAGAGAGATACATGCGTGATTCATCATCAGCATTTAACTTTAATAATTCAGTAAATCCCTTTAAAGAAGTTAATGGGTTACGAATTTCATGCGCAATACTTGCAGCCATCTGTCCCACAACATTTAATGCTTGCTGATGCTCGACTTTATGCTGAAGTTGTTTTTTCTCTGTTTCATCATTGATAACCGTGACAATAATATTATTGTATTCATCGAAAATACTGGAAATTTCATAATAGCAAGTTCTGCTTACTTGTGTTTCATCGACTACATGAATACTTGCATGCTTGTCACCCATCAGCTTAGACAAGTATGATGTAATTTGTCCCTTTTTCAATGTAAATGAATCGAATATATGTTGATGTGCTTTATGGAGCAACTGCGAATTTTCAACTTTCAGAAACATTTCCGCATACTTATTAAGCCCAAGAATAATACCGCTAGCATCACTTACAATAACAGCATAAGGTAAATAATCGTATGCATTAAAAGATTGTGATCTTTCATGCGCCTGACTCATGTATAATTTATGAGCAACATCATCATTTAGTGTAGAAATTTGCGCAACAATTTCTTCTGTATTAGGATCATAAAAACATTTAAAAGACAGCATTTCATAGTCGTTTCCAGTTGTACGAATATTAAAAATTTCTTCTGAACGTAAATCATTTTGTAATTGTTTGACGAATTTAGTCCATTTAAAATTAGATGGCTCGTCCATAGCTAAATAGCCAATATACGTTAAATTAAGATTAAAACGTTTAATAGCAGCCTCATTAACGTTCAAAATTTTCCCTGCTTTATTGAGTATAAGTGTTGGTGACGAAGTACTTTTCATAAGATTTCCAAAACATTGATTAATATCATTTTGCTTCAACTTTCTCACCGAACCTTTCAAAAGAGTAAAAAACCTCTAAATCGAATTTTGAGCCTTTACTATACTTTATGACAGCACGATTCTATTATTACAAAATTTAGTAAATTTAAGTATTTTAAATTATTTCACGAACCGTTCACAAAATAAATAGGTAAAAAGAATTATATTGTATGTCAGATACTTGACTGATACAATAAGATGTTGAAAGGAAGATTATTGCATGAATACTATTTTAACTACTTTAAATGCAAAGTATATTCACACAAATTTAGCATTGCGCTATCTTAAAGGCGCCGCTTTACCAGAATTTAATCCAATTATAGCAGAGTACACTATTAAGGATCCTGCTTTTAATATTGTATCAGATTTATTCCAAAAAAAACCTGATATTGTTGGATTTAGTTGCTACATCTGGAATATAGAAGAAACCATTCACGTTATAAAAATGTTAAAGACTGTCTGTCCAAATGTTAAAATTTTGCTAGGAGGTCCTGAGGTTTCTTACGATTCTCATCATTGGTTACGTCAAATACCCGAGGTAGATTTTATTGTCATGGGCGAAGGAGAAACTTCTTTCAAACAATTATTACGCTATTTCCACGGTGAAATTTTGTTAGAGGATGTTCCAGGCATTTGTTATTTAGAGGATGGAAAAGTCAAAATTCACGCTATGCCACCTAAAATTGATTTGCGTGAATTACCAAGTCCATTCCGCTTTGAGGAGGATCTTCCCCATTTAGGTAAACGCATTCAGTATATCGAAACAAGTAGAGGCTGCCCATTTAGTTGCCAATTTTGTTTATCTTCTATTGAAGTAGGTGTACGATACTTTAACCGTGAAAAAATAAAAGAAGATATTCGTTTTTTAATGGATAACGGAGCTCGGACAATTAAATTCGTGGATCGTACCTTCAATATTAGCCGTAGCTATGCAATGGAAATGTTCCAGTTTTTAATTGATGAACATAAACCTGGTGTTGTATTCCAATTTGAGATTACTGCAGATATTATGCGCCCTGAGGTGATTCAATTCTTAAATGACAATGCACCAAAAGGTTTGTTCCGTTTCGAAATTGGCGTACAATCTACAAACGATTTAACCAATACACTCGTGAAACGTCGTCAAAACTTTGAAAAGCTAAAACGAACAGTAACAATGGTGAAGGATGGCGGAAAAATAGATCAACATTTAGATTTAATTGCTGGTCTACCAGAGGAAGATTACGCAAGCTTCCGTCAAACGTTTAATGACGTTTTTGCGATGAGACCAGAAGAGTTACAGCTAGGATTTTTAAAGCTTTTACGTGGTACAGGCCTTCGATTAGAAGCGGAAAAGTTTGGTTATACCTATGTGGATGTCTCTCCTTACGAAATCTTTTCAAATAATGTGCTAACCTTTGATGATATCGTACGCATTAAACATGCAGAGGATGTTCTTGAGAAGTATTGGAATGACCATCGGATGGATCATACGATTGAATACTTAGTTACTGAGGTCTTTGACACACCATTTGATTTTTTCCAAAACTTTGGGACGTATTGGGAAACAAAAGGTTGGTCTCGTATTGGCCATCAGTTGGAAGATTTATTCCGCCGTTTATTAATGTTTTTAGAAACTGTGGAGGGCGTGAATTTAAATATTATCCAGAGTCTCATGCAGCTTGATTATCTAATGGCACAGCAGTTCCAACCACGTAAGCTGTGGTGGAATGAACGCCCAACAGAAGAGCAACAAAAAGCCCTTTATCAAGCATTACGCGAAGATCCTACTATCGCTGGCGAGGAATTTGCTAGCTTTAAGCTATCTGAGAAAGAGTTGTTTAAGCATACACTGATTATCCCTCATGGCCTTGACTATCACAATTTCCTAAATGGCAAAATTGTACAAAAAAATGGCTATCTGTTAACCTATTTCCGTCACGGTCAGCAACCATATTTTGCATCTATCCACTCTAGTTAATAATAAAAGCTAGTCCTGTGCTAACAGTCAGGACTAGTTTTTTTCTTTCTTAAACAATTCTTAAATCCTTTTCACAAAAATAACATGACTGTATATGTACTTTCTTCGACTAACTAAATGAGTTAGTCAAGTATTCATAGCCTCCCTCCAAAAGTTTAGGGCAAATGCCTTAAAGACAAGCTAGTTCTATTTTGTAAATAATACCCACAAAAATTTTAAAAATGCGGGAAAAACAATTTTAAATTTTTTGAAAATTGTATGACAATTTCGTATTTTTCACCTTTTTTAATGAAAAATACGCAGGAATGTTCTTTATTAAGTATCATTTTCTTCTAAAACATTCCCCATTATTACGCATTTATTCGTGTAGCCTTTTTATGTGTTTTTTATTGTATTTGAACTACCTATATTAAGGCAATTACTTTTTAATTCCTTAAAATTAACTTTTGATAGGGGACGCGAACAAAGGGTATTCCCTTATGTATATACACCTGTAATGACAACTTTCGACAAATTACTTCTTTTTATCTATATATAATAGAAGAAAGTCATTTACTATACTTATAATATTTACCAGTAAATTCGTTTTATTCATAAAATAATCTTTTACTTTAAACTATTATAATATACCAATATTTAGAAACTAGATATTAGTATTGATTGGTCAAAATAGGGTAATTATTTTTTTAGAATCATATTAATAGTAATGTGTTATGCTCCCTAGTTAGCATGAGTATTTCAAGATGCATACACACTCTCAGTTATGAAGTAAGAAGCTGATGTAGATATGTTAGTACCATTCTTGCTCACAAAAATAGAGAGATAACTGCAAATAGCTATTTACATGTAACCACTGAACATGAAAGAAGTCCCCTCAAAAAATTCAGTGATTATCTAGAAAATTGAACTTTCGGGGGCAAAAAAGGGCAATCTAATGATTGTCCCTTACAAAGCCCTTATATACCATCGTTTCGTTATAATTACCCAATGATTACGCGTTCCTTTGGATAATGGAAGCTTGATTTTTTCCCTCTACCCCCACCACCAAGTGTGTAAAGGAAGGAAATTAACCCTACTCGACCGATAAACATTAAAATAATGATAATGATTTTACCAATGACAGATAAGTCCTCGGTGATTCCTAACGACATACCACAAGTACCGAACGCTGAAGTGATTTCAAAAATGATCTGAATCAGTGATGCTTGTGGCTCTGTGATGAGTAAGATAAGTGTAGCAATTAACACCATAAAAAATGCTAATAAAATAACGACGAATGAGCGAAAGACATCTATTAAATGAATTTCTCGCCCAAATACTTGAATATCTTCTCTTCCCCTAGCAAAAGTAATTAAGAATAAAATAGCTAAGGCAAAAGTAGTTGTGCGAATCCCTCCACCAACTGAGCTTGGCGAAGAACCGATGAACATAAGGAAACTCATAAATATATCTGTTGCTTCACTAAATGTCGTAACATCGTATGTTGTCAATCCAGCCGATCTTGTTGATACTGAATGGAACATCGCCGAAAATAGCGCCTCGTGCCAGGACATTTCCTTGAAGGAATGGAAAGATTCAAGAAGTAAAATGACAAGTGCACCTACAACAAATAAAATAGCGTATGTGGATGTAGTAATTTTAGTAAATAAACTAAAACGAAAATTCTCACGTCGATTGAGCAAGAACGTTTTTAATTCGATTAATACTGGGAAGCCGATAGCACCTAACACGATCAGTACCATTGTAACCATTTGTACAAAGTAATCATCATGAAATGGCAGTAAGCTCATTCCAGTTATATCGAAACCACCATTTGTTGTAGCAGAAATGGAAGCAAATATCCCATGCAAAAAGGCTTCTTCTAATGTATCAAAATAATTGGTGAAATGTAGCGTTAAAATAATCGTACCCGCAACTTCAATGCCAAATAAAATCTTTATGATTTCACGAATTAGTTTCACAACACCGGACAAATTATACTGGTTATGGTCAATCATAATTAATTGACGCTCACGCATCCCAATTTTTTTCCCTACTAGCAGCCACACAAAGGTACCAAGTGACATAATACCAATGGCCCCTAACTGTAAAATAACAAGAATCATCACAAGCCCAAAGGTTGTATAGGTTTCCGAAATAGTAATCGTTGTTAAGCCCGTGACACTAACTGCACTTACTGCTGTAAACAAGCTGTCTAAAAAGGAAATTCTTACGCCCTCTTGATGAACGCCTGGAAGTCGTAATAACAGGAAGGAAATCGCTATAGCTATAAAGTAATAAGAAACAAGTACCTGAAATGGTGTGACAAGTCTATTTGATGATTTTTTCCAAGGCACTTTAACAACTCCTCCCACATATGATGCCCAACTAGATAGATAATAGTATAGAAAAGATACATAAAAAAAGAAAGAGAAATAGTAACAACTATCCCTCCCATTTAGATACTAATTATTTTTTTTATGACGAACTCCCACTAGGTAGCCCACAAATGCAATGCCTAGTAAGACTATCCAGAATGTTAATTCCCAGGCAGTTGAATGGGGAAACTCTACAGGTAATATCCCTACTTTTTCATGAGCTAATGTTAAGACAACGAGCTTCACACCGACCCAACCAACGATAAGAAATGCTGCCGTTTCAAGTGAAGGATAATCGTTCAATACTTTAACAAACCATTGTGCTGCAAAACGCATCATAATGACACCGATAAATCCACCAAGAAGCATGACAATAAATTGTCCTCCATTGATGCCACCAATATCAAAATTTCCTAAGTGAGGCAAAGTTACAGCGATCGCAACGGCTGCCAACATCGAATCAATAGCAAATGCAATATCTGCTGCTTCAACCTTAAGAACCGTTAACCAGAATCCAGAACCCTTTTTCTCTGCCCTTTCAGCTGTTTCCTCTTCATCATCTTTATGTTTACGCAAATCATATATATTTTTCGCAGACATAAACAATAGGTAGGCCGCACCGACTGCTTGGATTTGCCAATAGTTTACCAATACTGTAATAACAAATAAGGCGGAAAATCTGAAAATCAGTGCTCCAAATAGTCCATAAAATAACGCCTTTTTTTGCTGTTCTTGTGGTAAATGCTTGACCATCACAGCCATCACTACCGCATTATCAGCTGCAAGTAATCCTTCTAATACAACAAGGACAATTAACACCCAGCCGTATTGTAATATAATTGCTTCCATTCTAGTGCCTCCTCTAAGCTCTATCCCTAAAACGACCATTTTATCTAAAGTACAAAAGAAAAAAGCCTCTGCCCTAATTCAGGCAAAGGTCTCGCTAAGTAAATTCGTACCTATTTCTTTTATGGTACATCAATCTACACGTCATTACGTATAGAGCCATTCACTATCACACCCGATGGTCATAACCATGTCTTGACGAATGTGAAACCAGGACATATCATTCCTGTTAGCTACTCCCCTTTGACAAATTGTCGAAGGTATCTTCTTTCCATCATTATAGCACTATCATTTACAACTGACAAAAATATCTATATTGTTTTTACTTAATCTGAA
This sequence comes from Lysinibacillus sp. FSL K6-1151, assembly GCF_038630755.1. Taxonomy (NCBI): domain Bacteria; kingdom Bacillati; phylum Bacillota; class Bacilli; order Caryophanales; family Bacillaceae; genus Lysinibacillus; species Lysinibacillus sp. FSL K6-1151. The sequence continues at coordinate 829,269 of NZ_CP152040.1, read as the reverse complement.
TTTGATAGCTCTTCTCTTCCTTATGTGCTAAATAAAAGGCAATCATTTTTGGCATAGTCTGTATAAAATCAGGGCATGTAATACCACCTTTTTGTAAAATTTGCTGTGCTTCAGCTGTGTCAAATGTGGCATTCCATGTTAAGTAATCTAGCGTTTCTTGTTCAACTCCAAGTTTTTTTCGAATAAAAGGAACTTGTAACGATAGCTTTGCTAATATAAATGGGAAACGTCCCTTTGGATAGACATTCGTTATTAATTTCACCATAGTACGGTATACTTCCTGTACAGGGTGAGGATTAGGATCTGTTAAATGAAGTGTCTTGCCTTCTGCACCTTGTTCATTCACTACAAAAACTGAGGCATTTAAAATATAATCAACGGGCACGACATTAATCGTTGATGTCGATCGGCCGATGTATGGAATAAAGGGTAAACTCTTTAATCGTTCTACTAAATTTAAAAAGAAGTAAGGTCCATCAAATTTAATGGTTTCACCTGTCATTGAATGCCCCCGCACTATTCCAGGTCTAATAATCGTAAGTGGTATTTCTGATTTTAAATCTTCAACTCGAAGCTCGGCCTCATATTTTGTTTCCTCATAGTAGTTTTTAAATGCTGAAGGCCGAATGAGTTCATTTTCACGCAGTATCCCTTCACGTGTGCCTGCCACATAGGCTGTACTAAAATACATATAGCGTTTTAAATTCGGTAAGGTGCGCACAAAATCATTGACCATTGTTGTACCATGGACATTCACTTTCCATGCAAGATCACGTGGTACCGCTAAATCATAAATAGCGGCTAAATGCCAAAGCACTTCTATTTTTGGTACAATTCCACTGATTATTTGATCGTCTAAACCCAGATTTGGCAGCGTAATATCGCCTTCTACAATATGAATTGAACAGTCAGGGAAAGCTTCTATTATTTTGCTTTTTTCCTGCTCTGCCTTAATGGTTTCACCTGCCAACACAATCGCAATCACTTGTTGTGTCTGTCTCTTTTGGAATAATGTCCGAATGAGTTGACTTGAAATGAAACCAGGAAATCCAGTAAAAAAATGAACGTTCATCTCCTATTCCCCCTTGAAATCTAGCGCATCTTTCTTGTTTCTTTATCCACTAAACTATAGATAATCGGTACAATGTACAATGTTAGCAATGTCGAGGTGACAAGGCCTCCAATAACCGCAATCCCCATCGGTTGGTTCATCTCTGTTCCTTCACCAATACCAAGCGCTAGTGGAAACAGTCCTAAAATAGTCGTTAATGCTGTCATTAAAATCGGTCGAAGACGATCTTGGCTAGCCAGTAAAATAGCTTCATAAGCAGACATGCCCTTCGCCTTTAGCTGGTTAATATAATCGACAAGCACAATGCCATTGTTCACGACAATCCCTACAAGCACTAAAATACCGATGACAGACGTCACACCGATTAAAGTATGTGTTGCGAACATAGCAATCGCCACACCGATGATCATTAATGGGACTGTAAACATGATGACAAACGGATATTTAAATGACTCAAATTGCGCAGCCATTACAATATAAACTAGTACGATTGCTAGCATAACTGCTAATAGCATATCGTCAATTGCACTATCATAAAGCTCTCGATCCCCACTAAAAACAATTTGAGTAGCAGGCGGTAAATGAACTTGGGTCAATGCTTTATCTACTTTTGCCGAAATGCCGCCCAATGATTCCTTTGTTTCATAATCTACAAAAAAGGCTACTGCTGCTGCCTGATCAGAACGACGAATGGACACGGGTCCCTCTTGTATAGATACAGTAGCAACGTCCTCTAATTTCACAAACAACCCTGCTGGAGAACGAAGCTGCATGGCTTTTAGCGCATCTATACTCGTATTAAATACCTGTCCAAAACCCGTATAAACGGGTAATACAGCGCCGTCCTCAGTAAGTAGTTGAGACGTTAATTGTCCTTTTGTCATTTGGTTCACGGTTTGAGCAATTTGTGCTGGGATAAAACCGTAGTCTTTTGCTTTTTCTCGATCAACCTCAATTTGAATCTCTGGCACAGTCTGGTCTAGATCCGTTGAAACCTTTGTTACTTCTTGAATCGCTTGTAGCTCTTGCTGCACTTTTTTAACAGTGTGCTGTAGCCTTTGTTCATCTGAGTCTGTTAATCGGAACGTTAATGTATGTGGTGACGAACCCGTTGCTGTTGATACATTAAATGTAATATCAGCTTGCTCTCCAAGCTCTCCCTTTATATCTTGCTCCAGCTCTTCCACAAATTCAAAAATGGAACGTTGCCTTTCTGCTAATGGTACTAGTTTGACATACATTTCAGCTTGATTGGCGCTCGTTTGTCCACGCGCTTGGGATTGTTGCGTACCCCCAATTAAGCTAACATAAACATCCACATCTTTTTCCTGCTTCAAGCGCTCCTCAATATGCTTCACTACCTTTTCTGTTTCCGATACAGCGACACCTTTTTCAAGATTGACACTTATAGATGTGAATCCTTCATCGGTAGGTGGTAAAAATTCTGTACCAATTCTTGTCAGCCCAAATAAGGATAAACCAAAGCACATCACCGTGAAAATTAGAATTAGCAGTCGATGCCGTAATACCCATACAATAGAGGATTTATAATGGTTGTAAAATTTAGAGCTACTGCGCTGCTCATAAAAATTGGTATTTTTCATTTTTAAAAGACGACTTGCTAGCATTGGAACGACAGTAAGCGCAACTACTAGAGAAGCGATTAGGCTGAACGAAATCGTTAGGGCGAATTCTGTAAATATTTGTCCAATCAATCCTTCGATAAACATAACAGGAATGAATACGGCTATAGTAGTTAACGTGGAAGCTGTAATAGCAAGTGCAACCTCCTTAGTTCCTTCCTGCGCTGCTGTGATAGGATCCTTTTCTAGCCCTAAATGTCTTTCGATATTTTCAATAACAACAATGGCATTATCCACTAGCATACCAATGCCCAGTGCAAGAGCACCTAGTGTCATGATGTTAAGGGTAAAATCCGCAAAAAACATCAACACAAATGTCACAATAACCGAATAAGGAATAGCAATACCAATAATGATTGGACTCTTTACACTACGTAAAAAAACAAATAGGATGAACATCGCGAATAATCCACCTAAAATTAAAGAAGAGCCAATGTTATTAATAGCTAAATCTACATAATTACCTTGATCGACAAGAATGTCTGCCGTGATTCCCTTATATTGCTCTTTCTTTAGTAGTTCATCTAATGTTTGCTGAAACGCTTTGGAAACTTCTGCTGTATTCGCGCCAGATTCCTGTAAAACGGACATAAGGACTGCTGGGTGCTCATTTGCACGAGTTGTCGTAATAGATTGTTGCTCTGTCCTCTCTACGGTTGCAAGATCGCTCACAGTTAGCGCTTCACCTGTTAACGGGTTCACTGAAACGATCAAACTTGCAATACTTTCAGGTGACGATAATGTACTTACAATACGTGTTGTTAACAGCTTACCATCATCTGTTGAAACAGGTTCACCAGGGAGAGATACATTATTCGCTTGGATAATTTGTATAATGTCTGCTTGTGTTAAGCCTTTTTCCACTAGCTTTGCTTCGTCTAATATTATTTGAACTTCCTCGATCAACTTGCCAGAAACATTTACACTTGCAACACCCTCTGTCCGTCGCAGTTCTTTTTCTAAGTCCTCTGCTAATAAACGTACATCTACATCATTATTTTCTGCACGTAATGATAGTTGAATAATGGGAAATTGAGACGGATCAAACTTTAAAAAACTAGGCTTGCCCGCATCATTTGGCAGTGGTGTCATATCAATTCGCTGTAAAATATCGAGTTGGATATCTTCCATATTCGTGGACCAATTAAACTCAAGCATAATTAAATTAGAGCCTTCTTGTGAGGTTGACTGTAGTTTTTTTATGCCAGGTAAGGTGGCAAGTGTAGCCTCTAATGGTTTCGTTATCTTCTCATTCACCTCTGTTGGACTTGCCCCAGGATAAGAAGTGACAACAACACCTATGGGGGGATTTAACTCTGGAATTAACGTAATCGGTATTTTTAATAAGGAAACACCGCCTAACAGGATGACAAAAAGCATCGTAACAATTGTAAAGACGGGTCTTTTAATGGAAAAATGACTAATATTCATATAAACAAACTCCTTTTTCTACCTCTTCCTTTCTAGGATAGCCGATTTATAAATGAGCTAAGCCCCCTTCAATTAGTTCGTCGTGCAATATATTTCCTAATACTGTCTATATTCTACAAACAGTGTCAATTTTCCTTGCAAAAAAACACGAATCGCAAAATTGTCGATTCGTGTTTGGTAATTATAGAAGGCTATAAAGTTTAATGTTTTCGTTTTTATCAGCAAACCAGCGCATGGCAAACTCATTTTCAAATAGGAAAACAAGATTATCAAAGCGGTCTTTCACTAACATAGATCGACCAGAAGACATGGACTCTTTAACATCCTCTTCGTTTTCAATCCATCGTGCAATTTTAGAACCGATTGGCTCCATTCTTACTTCCACATTGTATTCATTTTTCATACGATGCTCAAACACTTCAAATTGTAATTGACCAACTGCACCAAGAATGACTTCCTCTGTATGCAGCGTTTTATAATATTGAATAGCACCCTCTTGTACCAATTGTAAAATCCCTTTATGGAATTGCTTTGATTTCATTACGTTTTTCGCTGTTACACGTACGAATAGCTCTGGTGTAAACTGCGGTAATTTTTCAAATTGGAATGTTTTCTTGCCACCTACAACAGTGTCCCCAATTTGGTAAGTTCCTGTATCATATAACCCAATAATATCTCCCGCAACCGCTTCATCTACGGTCTCACGATCATCTGCAAGGAATTGTGTAGATTGAGTCACTTTAAATGACTTACCTGTACGAGCTAATGTCATATTCATTCCGCGCTCAAATTTACCAGAAACAATGCGTACAAAGGCAATGCGGTCACGGTGGGCAGGATTCATATTGGCTTGAATTTTGAAAATGAAACCTGAAAACTCATCATGTTCAACAGGATCAATAAATTGCTCATCTTCGGTAATTCTAGGCTGAGGTGTCGGTGCAAATTGTAAATAGGTTTCAAGGAACGTTTGCACACCAAAGTTTGTTAATGCTGAACCAAAAAATACAGGTGTTAATTCTCCACGACGAATTTTTTCCTCAGAATAGGCATTTCCAGCTTCATCTAGCAGTAAAACATCATCCATTGCTTGTGAATAATAAGAAGTAACTTTCATTGGATGCTCCACAGCAAGCTCTCCATTGTCGTCAATTGGTAAGAATCGTTCAGCTTCATCTGTGCGGAATTGCTCAATACGTTTATTATAACGATCGTAAATACCAAGGAACTCTTTCCCCATACCGATTGGCCAGTTCATAGGATAAGCGTTTATGCCAAGTACTTCTTCAAGCTCTTCTATTAACTCAAGTGGCTCTTTCCCTTGACGATCCAATTTGTTGATAAATGTAAAAATAGGGATACCACGCATTTTACAAACTTTAAATAGCTTTAATGTTTGGGCCTCGATCCCTTTGGCAGCATCCACTACCATGACAGCACTATCCACAGCCATTAATGTACGATATGTGTCCTCAGAGAAATCTTGGTGACCAGGGGTATCCAAAATATTCACACGAGAACCATTATAATCAAATTGCATTACGGATGAAGTAACCGAAATCCCACGTTGCTTTTCAATTTCCATCCAGTCAGACGTTGCATACTTACCTGTTTTTTTCCCTTTTACTGTCCCTGCGTCACGAATGGCACCACCAAATAGTAAAAGCTTTTCTGTAATCGTCGTTTTCCCAGCATCAGGGTGACTGATAATGGCAAAAGTACGACGTGATAGTATATCTTTTTCTAAATTTGAATTCATCTCGTCATTCTCCTTTTTTCATACTTAATAATAATAAAAGAAGACTTGCCTTTCGTACAACCTTTTTACATGAAATCTCAAAAAAGAAAACCCTTTAGTTCAACTAAAAGGGTTTCCTAACATTTAATCTTTCATTAAACAAATTTTAATCGGCCAGCTTCTATTGCAATTTCTGCATCACTATGTGGAAATTTTGTATCTTCAATAATTTGATAATCCTCATGACCTTTACCAGCAAAAATAATCATATCACCTGGTTCGGCAACCTCAATGGCATGACGTACTGCCTCTGCCCGATCCCCGATACAAGCATAATGGTCATGAAGCATCCCTTTGGCAAGATCGCCCGTAATGCTATCATAGTCCTCATAGCGTGGATCATCTGTCGTCAAAATGACATATTCTGCAGCAGACGCTTTTTCAGCCATCGCAGGACGTTTCGATTTATCACGATTGCCACCTGTTCCAACTAAGAAAATCAGCTTACCCTTTTTATAAGGCTGTGCCGCTTCAATCGCTTTTTCAATTGCATCTGGTGTATGGGCATAATCAATAAAAATTTGTACAGGTAAATCTGAACAAACTTTCTCCATACGACCTTTAACTGGCGGTAGTTGCTCTATTTGCTCAATAATGGACTCCATAGAATACCCACGACCGTAAAATGCAATCATAGCTGCCAACACATTGTAAATATTAAATTCACCAAGCAAATTCATTTTTACACGATAAATCCCTTCTGGCATTTCCACATCAAACAAAGTCATATAGTCGTGATATTCACAGTTAATGGCACGGAAATCGGCCTTTTCATTTTTTAAACCATATGTCCACACTGGAAATGGTGTCATTGCGGCATAGCGCTCTGACCATGCATCATCAGCATTTAAGACAACAAATTTGCTCTTTTCTAAATCTTGTCCAAGTTGGGAAAATAATAAGCCTTTTGCATGGCCATATTCCTCCATCGTACCATGGAAATCAAGATGATCATGTGTTAGATTTGTGAAAATAGCGATATCATAATCAACACCTGCTAAACGTCCAAGTGCTAAGCCATGTGATGAAACTTCCATCGTCATTAAACGACAACCTTCCATTTTTGCTCGGAAAATCATTTGTTGTGTCGATAAAGCATCACTCGTTGTATTGGCAGATTCATATAAAATACCATTTAAATTAAAACCGATTGTGCCGGATAAAGCGGATTTTTCGCCCATACCATGCATGATATTTTGAATAATTCCTGTTACGGATGTTTTACCATTCGTTCCAGTTACTCCAATCATCGTTATATCCTTAGAAGGATAATCAAAAAACTTTGCGGCTAATAAGCCTACCGCACGATCTGTATCTCTGACAATCACTTGTGCAATTGTCTCTCCTAACGGTAATTGACGTTCTGTTACAACGATTGTTGCGCCACCATCCACTGCCTTTTGCGCATAATCATGCCCATCCACTGTGTAACCTTTGATACAAACAAACATGCTATTCGGTTGCACACTTCTTGAGTCAATTACAATATCACTAACTTGATCTGGCAACACGCCAATTATTTTTTTCAAAGGTAATGCGCTTAACAATTCCTCTGCATACATTTCATAGTCCTCCAATCAATCTCTACACTCATATCATCATTTTTGATTACTCGACAAAAAACGACAAGATGAATACCCCCACGTTCTATTGAACTTATTTTACTACTTATTTCATGATAAATAAAATGCCTCAGATGTGTTTTTTCAACGAAAACGCTTTCATTTAAAGAAATAATTATGTTTTCTTCGAAATTTTCATTTATAATCACAAATCGATGATTTTCGACATAATTAGGAAGATTTTTTGAGGACAAAGAGGTTATTTTTCAAGGGAGACATCCTAAGATATCTCCCTTCTAATTTCTATTTCATAATGGACCGCACAATTTTCACTTTTTGTTTATATGGTGGGAACAATACATTTGTCTCAAGCTTAGAGGACTTCTTTAAAATGGATTTAGGATGTGTAAAGTTTTCAAAGCTTGCTTTGCCATGGTACGCTTTCACACCAGATGGTCCAACACCACCAAATGGTAAATGTAAATTTCCAACATGGGTGATGGTATCGTTTATACATCCACCACCGAAGGGTAATTCCTCCAAAAAGTATTGTATGGCCTTTTCATGTTCTGAGAAGAAATATGCCGCCAAAGGCTTTGGTAATTGACGAATTTGATGAATCGCCAGTGGTAACTCATTATACATCATAACAGGTAAAATAGGACCAAAGAGTTCTTCCTGCATAGATGGGCTTGTCCATTTTACATACTCGATGATTGTTGGCTCAACATATAAATCATCACGATCAATTCGGCCGCCAAATGTAATGGCATCTCGTTCTTCCTTGATAATTTGTTGTAAACGATCGAATTGTCTCAAATTCACAATACGTCCGTAATCAGGGCTTTTTAAAGGATTTTTGCCATAAAACGATCGGATCGTTTCTTTTAAGATTTTCATAAAACGGTCATAAACATCTTTATGAACAAGTAAATAATCGGGGGCCACACATGTTTGCCCAGTATTTGTAAATTTACCCCATACAATCCGCTTTGCTGCTACTTCTAAGTTTGCAGTTTGATCGACAATCGCTGGACTTTTTCCACCAAGCTCTAAAGCAATTGGTGTCAAACGTTCTGCTGCTGCCTTTGCTATCACTTTTCCAACAGCTACACTGCCTGTAAAGAAAATGTAATCAAAGGACGCATGAATAAGAGCTGTTACTTCTTCTTTTTCACCTTCTACCACACGTACATAGGAGGAATGGAACGTTTCTTCAATTATTTTTTTCACAATAGCTGCTGTATGGACAGACGCTTCTGACGGCTTGACAATTGCTGTGTTCCCTCCAACAATGGCACCAATTAATGGTTCCATAACTAGTTGAAATGGATAATTAAACGGTCCAATAATTAATGTGACACCATAGGGTTCACGAACAATGAAGCTTTTGCCCATTTGATATTGTATCGGTGTTTTAACTGCTTCTGGCTCCATCCATTCTTCTACATGCTTTACCATATATGAAATACTATCTAAAACAATGCCAATTTCAGTTGCATATGCTTCAAATTCGCTTTTACGAAGATCTAAATACAGCGCATTCAAGATGTCTTTTTCGTATTTTAAAATGGAAGCTTTTAATTTTTTTAAATGTTCTTTTCGAAACTTTACACTTTTTGTTGCACGAGAAAAATAAAATTGACGCTGCTCTGTAATCATATTTTCCACATCTTGTGACGTAAAATTCATCAATAAAGCACCCCTTTTTTTAAAATGCCATACATAGTTTTTTCATTTTGAAACAAACTATCATTGTCTATACGATACAACATCGAAGGGCAAAAATCCTCTTTCTGCATCGGGGGTGAAATGGCTTTATGTGAAAATGAAATGTTTTAGTTTTTTCATCTCGGGAAATATACAACTACATATTAAAACTGAAATGGGGGCGTAGATGAATGACAACAACAACTGGGACATGGTGGGAGTCCATATTTTCTGGACCATTATCACACGGAATTTGTGAAGAAAAATTATTGCTATTGCAAGATGAAGCTTTTTTATATCTCTCTACAATACCTATGGAGAATGAAGAAAATATTGAAATCAATTAAAGAAAGCGCATTATAGGATGCCCTATAATGCGCTTTTACCACGTTAATTAACGATTAACACTTTCTGTAATTGTTCTAACACCGCTTCCAATCTGCTGCTAGCCTCTTCTTCAATCGCAAAGCCACCTTCCTCAAGGCGAATAATTTGTTTATCCACAATATAAACAGAATGGGTAATTGATGTTGCTCCAAGCACAGCTAAAACTGGCTTTAATGCATATTCTAATGCCAATAAATGACCGATTGAACCTCCTACAGCAATAGGAAGTACGATCTTCCCAAGCAAGGCTTTTTGAGGCAGTAAATCCAAGTACGTCTTCAAAATACCTGTATAGGAAGCTTTATAAATAGGGGTTAGTATGACAATAAAATCAGCTTCCTCAACATGCGCATTTTCTGCTTGGATTTCCTTACTGGCAAAGTTGGCAGTGAGTAAATCGGTAGCTGGTAGTTCATGTACATAATTGGAATGTACCTCTATTCCTAGCGCAATAAAATGATTTTCCACCTTTTCATGAATGGCGGTAACTCTAGAATTTTTCGAATTGCTCCCATTCAAAATAACTGCTTTTGTCATTTTTCCCACTCCTTTTAATCATTGTCATTAAAAAAGGCTTCTATTTTACAATCAGGCGGATTACCGTTTTGTAAAATAGAAGCCTCTAGTTGCCTAGTCAACTCTAATACCAAGTATTCTTATAAAATTAATCTAACATAAATTCTCTGAATGTCAATAGCTTTTTTATGATTGGTGAATTGCTTTCCCAAAAACAGCCTTTGCGGCATCTCCAATATGCTCCGACACCGTTGGATGTGGGAAGATCATCTGCGCAAGTGATTGGGCTGTACCACCTGCGTTTTTTGTTGCCAATATAGCATTAAGCATTTCTGTGGCACCATCGGCTACAACACATGCACCTAAAATTTGACCACTTTCCTCTGCTGCAATTAACTTCACAAAGCCTTCTGTATTCCCCTCCATTAATGCCTTAGGATTTGTCTGTAGTGGCATTTTGGTCACAGTGTAAGGTATTGTGACCTGCTCCTCTAATAAACCAAATGTAGCAATTTCCGGATGTGTATAAACGCAACGAGGAATTGAATTTTGGTCAATTGGTGTTGGCTGTTTGCCCACAATATAATCGACAACGTAAATGCCTTCAGCACTGGCAGAATGCGCTAGCTGATAACCATCTACTAAGTCACCTATGGCATAAACATGTGGCTGACTTGTCTGTAAATGTTCATCCACTGCAATTAATCGACCATCTAAAGTTAAGCCTAATTGCTGAGCGATTTCTGTATTGAGACGACGACCAGTTGCAAATAAGAGATTTTCATATGTATAAGCACCTTTAGATGTATGGATGCTATTGCCTTCAAACTTTTCAAACTTGAAATCTGTCACAAGCTCGATATTAAGTTGTTTCATTTTTTCTCGAATCAGCGGTCTTGCTTCAGCCTCTTCCGTTTGTAATATGTCCTCACTATGATTCAGTAACGTTACCTTTGTACCAAGTGGCGCTAAACTAAAGGCCATTTCAACTGCAATTACCCCACCCCCAATAATGGTTAATTGAGCTGGTAACTCGTCTATATCAAAAAATGTATCCGTTGTAAAATAGGTCGAAGTTGCTAAACCCTCAAATGGGGGGACAAATGGTTTACTGCCTGTCGCTAAAATAATATCTGTAGCCATTATCGTCTCATTCCCAATTGTAATCGTTAAATCCTTTGCGACAGAGGCCTCACCACGATATAAAGTAATCTGATTGCTGACAATATAGTGCTCAATATTGTTTAACAGCTCTTGAATAATTGTATCTTTTCGCTGCATCAATCGAGGAAAATGAATTTCCACTTGAGGCACTTCAATTCCCCAGCTCGTCCCTCGTTTAATTTCCTGTACAAGCTTACTATGCTCCAATAAAATTTTTGAAGGAATGCAGCCAACATTATAACAGGCTCCCCCTAGCTTATCCCGTTCGATGAGAGCAACCTTTTTGCCATGTTTCGCTGCATGTATGGCAGCCACATAGCCACCTGGCCCCGCTCCAATGATAGCAATATCAAATTTTTCCATAATTTTCACCTCATGTACCACCATATCATTCGCAAAATTTGAATGCAATGACAGACAGAGGAAAAGCCTCTCATTCAATGAAAGGCCTTTTGACATGCACAATATTTACTTACCTTTTGTGAGTATTTCACTTCTCGTTCCGCGAGTATTTCTCTTCGTTCTGAAAGTATTCACTACTCACCGATCTATTTAATAGATATTTCGTTGCCAAAATCGTTGCTGGGCAATGGCTGCTACGAACTTTTTAGCGAAATCCTTGTTACCTGTTGCTAACACAATGCCAGGGCCTACGTTTGCATTGGACATATTGAAGAAAGTTGTGCCAGTAGCAGCAAATCCTATTGGCTTAAAGTGACGATATGCTTCATTGATATAATTGACGATATAAGTATTGAATTTCGCTTGATTGCTTGCCTTTACCCCAACAACATATAACGAGTCGAATAATACAGCATCGGTTGTGATAAATGTGTCAGTAGCCGTTAATTGAACCCCATTATTCCCTGTCACAACACCTAGTCGATCGGAGATAATGCTGTAGCGTACACCTTGCCTTGTTAAATATTTCAATACTTCACCGACCTCATTTGCATCAAAGCCATCGCCAATTAAGACTCCGACCTTAAGTGTATAAGGCAATTTAATGGTATTGGCTTGACTAAGTGCTGGTGAGGAGGCTGTGACCTTGGACTGTTCTCCTGTAGGGCGATTAACGCCAACATTGTCTGCCACTGTTGTAGCCATTGCTTTATCTACATGGACAAACATATCCACAACTTGCTGACGAACTGATTTACTCTTCACTTTTCCTACCTCGAAGCTAAATGCCTCTATAATATGTTGTTTTTCAGGCGGGGACATACTGTTCCAAAAGAGTCGTGCTTGTGAAAAATGATCATCAAAGGATTTACTGCGCGCTCTTGTGATGCGTCCCTCAACCTTTTCCTCATAATGAACATATCCCCCTTCCCTTGCAGTAGAAGTGGCGGGTGTATTATTAGCCAGCGAATTTTTATGATAACTCACTCTTCCTAAATTAATGGTCTGTCGACTAAAGCCATTCCGCTGATTGTTATGCACTGGGCAAATCGGTCGATTAATGGGGATTTCTGCAAAGTTTGGTCCACCTAGACGGATTAACTGTGTGTCTAAGTATGAAAATAATCGTCCCTGTAACAGGGGATCATTCGTAAAGTCTATGCCTGGTACAACGCTACCTGGGTGGAAGGCAACTTGCTCTGTTTCAGCAAAGACATTATCCACATTACGATTTAAGGTCATTTTGCCGATCTTCTTCACTGGCACTATTTCCTCTGGCCAAAGCTTTGTCGCATCTAAAATATCAAAATCAAATTTAAATTCATCTTCAGGTTCAAGAATTTGGACAGCTAACTCAAACTCTGGATAATCGCCAATTTCGATGGCTTCCCATAAATCCCGTCGCTGAAAATCGGGGTCCTTCCCAGCAATTATCTGGGCTTCATCCCAAACGAGAGAATGTACACCGAGTACAGGCTTCCAATGGAATTTGACAAATCTCGATCTTCCCTTGTCATTGACGAAGCGGAATGTATGCACGCCGAAACCTTCCATCATACGAAAGCTTCGCGGAATGGCACGGTCAGACATCACCCACATCACCATATGCGCAATTTCCTGATTATTGGCTACAAAATCCCAAAAGGTATCGTGTGCAGAGGCTGCTTGTGGCATATCATTGTGTGGCTCAGGCTTTACGGCATGAATTAAATCGGGAAACTTAATGGCATCCTGAATAAAAAAGACAGGAATATTATTACCGACTAAATCATAATTTCCTTCATCCGTATAAAATTTCGTTGCAAATCCGCGTACATCACGAGCTGTGTCCATCGATCCTAAGCTCCCTACCACTGTTGAAAACCTGACAAACACAGGTGTTTTCTTTTTCGGATCCTGCAAAAATTTCGCCTTCGTATACTCTGCCATGGATTCATACAATTCAAACTCGCCATGTGCTGCAAAACCTCTGGCATGTACGACGCGCTCTGGAATACGTTCATGATCAAAATGGGTAATTTTTTCTCTAAGATGAAAATCCTCCATAATTGTTGGCCCACGAACGCCTGCCTTAAGCGAATCCTCATCATTGGACACCCTTAGCCCCTGATTGGTTGTCATTCTCGTGCCTTCATTCTCGACACGGAATGGCTCTAGTTGCTGATCCTTGGCATTCTCCTCTAGATTTTTGCGTTGATTCGACTTTGAGTTATCCACACAATCCCCTTTCATCTATTTACTACTTTCGCTCCATATACACTATATGTTTTGGAAAAATAAACATGCTTTCATTTCGACAATGTATTGTGTAAAAATAAAAAAGCAGGTCTCTATTTGGAAATAGAAAACCTACTCACGCTTAAAATATGTATCGTATCATTTCATGTATGTTACAGTAAGGGTTGTCGCGGCTCTCCGTCTTTCGAAGAGCCATCATGTCTGTACAATTTTTAATCGCTACCTCATGTCGTAATGCGATGGGGGCAATAATGGATTCATCTGCCTTGTGACGGAAATAACGACTTACGCCAAGATGCTGTTCCATCTTGTCATTCAAGACAGCACGAGGATACTTTTCTGAACTGTCGACTTCCTCAAAATGCAGGAGTAGCCACAATTCAAATGCTTCATTTGTATAGGCAATGCGAATATTTTTTTCCTCGCAAAATTGATTGACTTCCTCTAATTGCTTTTCGGTTAAGTCATCCTTATCAAAAACAATCCAAACCTCATCAAAATATTGATAGCTGGAATCTCGATAAGCATGTTGAGCAAGCTTAATAGCTGAACGTTTAACGTTTTTTATTTTGACACTTACCATTTTAGAGCGCTTTAATATACGCATTTGTTCAAAATAAATACGTTCTGTCTCACCTTCACAATAAATTAAAATCGTTTTACGCAGTGTTCGGTTCCCTTGTTGACGTACTCTCAAGGCTCAGATACCTCCGCTTCTTCTAAATATTGTTCAGATAAATACTCATTGATAACAGGCATTGCACCAAACTCACCTTTTATATAGCGTTTCGCATAAGAAAGATCTCCACGCTTCTTTTGTAAATCTGCAAAATCAAATAAAGAGTAAAGCTCTGATTCATTTTTAAAGCTTTTATTAACAAACCAAATTTGATCTGAACGCAATGGCTGATCTAGCAATTCTATTTCATGACTTGTCACGATAAATTGATTATTTCGATTGCGTTTGCTGTTCATAATGGCCATTAAAAACTCACAAATCGACACATGGAATGCCGTATCGAATTCGTCTATAAAAATCGTTTTTCCTTTATTATAAGCATCCACCATCACGCATGCTAAATGTAGCATTCGTACTGTGCCTTTCGAATCCATTGTCCAATTAATCGTTTCCGTTCCTATCGGTGCACCAGCTTCATCAAATGATAAGTAATGTAGGTCAATATCTACTTCTTGAATCACCTCAGACGATTCATACTCATAACCAATTGTATTTTTCTCTCGACGTTCCACACGTCTGGCCGTGACATCTTGAATGGATAGGTCTGCAATTTTAAGGAGTTTGATCACTTCTTTTTTAAAGGGCTTCTCTTCAAGTTTACGAATTAGAGGATGACTTGATAACCGATTTGCTTCATCAAGAAATAGAATTTTATGTAAAAACCAATCGAATATCTTTAAAGCATCTGAATCATTAAAAACATGCAAGACAGACAAAAAGGCCGTATTGTTACGTGTATATTTTGTCAGCTCCTGTGCACTCGTTTGAGCTGTTTCATATGAATATTGTGTACCATCCCATTGTCTGACAAACAGCTCTTCTTTTTGCAACTTGTTCGTCTTCACAAGACGCTCATAGAGAACTTGAGAAGCATTGTACTGTATTTCATAATCATAAAGAGCACCATCTAAAAAAAGCGATATCATAAACTCTGTTGGTGTGCCCTGCTGTCTTCCTAACTTAAACGGTTGATAGGGTAAACGTAACTGCTTAACATTATTTAAATTTTCAAAATTAAAAAGCAAAGTACGTAATACTTTAATAGCCGTAAAAAGATTGGATTTCCCACTACCATTTGGTCCAAAAATAAATGCACTTTTCACAAGTCGAAGTGAATCAAATTGAATGGTATGAGTATCCTTCCATTTTCGCAGACGGCTGCCCGCTACCATTGAAAATAACGTATCATCTTTATAACTTAAACAATTTTTCACTCTAAAATCTACAAGCATCAATAAGCCTCCGTCCACAACCATTTCTTTAATGAATTATTATACTATAGACATAGAAAAAGACATATTACACGATGTAATATGCCTACATAATTTAAATGCCCTTTAGCCACTATTTTGTTGAATTTCTGCTAGTTTTTCATTTTGTAATGCATGCAATGTACGTTCGATTCCTTCTGCAAAAGAAGTTTTTGGCCTCCAGCCAATGGCCTTGGCTAATTTGTCGTTATTTAAAAATGAATGTTCGATATCTCCTTCACGTGCAGGGGCATATTGAATTTCAAGTGGGTGATTTAAATGTTGCAGCAGTAAGATGACTTGGTGAATAGACCAAGCTTCATTTGTGGATACATTATACGTGCCTTGCAAACGGGCAGATACACCAGCGTAAATAGCATCTGCAATATCATCGACATAAATGAAATCTCGTGTTTGTTCACCGTCACCATAAATCGTAAAAGGTTTGCCTGCCATACTGCTTTTTAGCATACTTGGGATCACTGCTGCTTCGCCCTGCATTTGTTGCCTTGGACCAAAAACATTAGCAAATCTGTAGATGAGAATAGGTAAACGATAATCTTTATGCCATTTCTCACAGTAGGTTTCCCCAATGCTCTTATTGAGTCCATACATAGATATCGGTTCACAGACATCTGTTTCTTCTAATGGCGGATAATGACTATCTCCATACACCGATGCTGACGAAGCAAAAACAAAATGCTGTACATTATACTTAGAAGCTAAAAAAAGCATTTGGCTTAGCCCAACGATATTTGTCAAAATATCCTTTACTGGCTCTTGGATGGATTGTTGTACGCTCGTTTGTGCCGCACAATGGATGACTACATCAAAATGTATTTCTTTAAAAAGATGCTCACAAACCTCATCCTCTACATTTAAAAGATAGGATTTATGCTCAAAGTCAACATTTCGTAAATGACCCGTACTTAAATTATCAATAATATAAATTGTTGCACCTTCTTCGAAAAAACGCCTACCTACGGCACTGCCAATAAAACCATAGCCACCTGTCACTAATACATTCATCCTATCGCCCCCAAAAACAATATGATGATTTATATGCAGTAATTACTAAAAATATGCAAGAAACTTATTTGATGGTAATTTCTAACAGAATAGCATTACTAGAATGATTAACTAAAAAACGTCTATATTTTTCTATATAAAAAGCATGCTTGAAAATTACTTCAAGCATGCTCTATCATCTATTTTTAAGCTGGGTTTATTTCTAATTCAACAGTTACTTTAATATCTTTTCCAACAAGAACCCCACCCGTTTCTAACGCTGCGTTCCAAGTTAGGCCAAAGTCTTCACGATTGATTGTTGTTTCAGCTTCAAAACCATATACTTCTTGTCCCCATGGATTTGTACCTTTTCCATTGAATTCTGTATCAAACGTTACGGACTTTGTCACGCCTTTAATTGTTAAATCACCAGTTACTGCATATTCATCTCCTGCTTTTTTAGCAATGTTTGTCGATTTAAATGTAATTGTTGGATATTTTTCAGCATCAAAGAAATCTTCTGCTTTTAAATGATTATCACGATCTTCACTACGTGTATTAATACTCGCTGGATCAATTGTAAAGTTAATGTTAGCAGTTGTTAAGTCTGCAAGGTCTGTCGCTTCAATATCAGCTGAATAGCTATCAAATACGCCTTTAACTTTTGATACCATCATGTGTTTTACTTGAAAGTTTACTGCTGAGTGTCCTAAATCAATGTTCCATTTTGCCATTATAAATTCCTCCAAATAAGTTGATTATATCTCGATTTCGAGATATATTTTAAAATATGAAGCAACTACAGTATTTATGTTACCCAAAACAGAATTGGATAAACATTTGTAGTTACTCGATTGGTTAAACATTATGATTACGAAAAGCAATCAATTACTTTATGTAACTTACTATATATTAATAATAAAGTTACGTCAAGTAATTTTAAAAATAAAAAAGGATATCCAAATTATCGGTACATCCTTTCAGACAGTAGAGATCATTCTGTCTACTGATATAAGCTTTTATGAAGGTTTAAATATGAAGAGGTGACAATGAGATGAAGGCAAGCTCCAACTCGCTGTGAAAAATCAAGGTTGGAGCTATTCTTGCCAACAAGCTTAAAGGTTCACCCTTTACATTTCTTCCCCTCAACGCTTGACTAACTTGCCTTGCACGACAAAGCGATGGTCGTCACTTAAAACCGCATCCTTACAAGTAGATAACGTCAAAATTTTATCGTCTGGACTTAGATCGACATTCATCTGAATAGAAGATCGCTGTTGTATCTCCTCTATAAAGTTTTGGTAAGCTTCATTGTTGGCAAAGTCGGTCTCAATATAATAGAAATCAATCGTCGTCTCATATGCAGCAAAAACCTCAATATCATAGCCCTCATATAAGGTATCAAGATATAGGATGGGATGCTCATCTGCATAGTCTTGCTTTAAGTAATTTTTTAAACTACCGAACATCGTCTCGTTCTTCATGGCATGACCATATAAAATCGTATTTTTGTTCATGTCTAGTATTTGATTTCGATAATCCATAAAAACACTGCCTGCACGACTCTCCTTATTTTTAAAGTTATGATTTAAATAATAGTCATTATTGTCAGCTTGTAAAATTGGATTATTCAGCTTTGTTCCGTCTACTGAAATCCACCCAATAATTTGAGGATTAATCGCCAATAAATCAAGGAACTGTGGTCGTATAGTGAATGCTGATACATCATTTGTTGTTTCTGTCTCCTCGATTTGTTCTGCTGGCTGTTCTTCATTAGCTGCTAATGTGGCCTGATAAATATCCTGTACTTCTTTTAATGATTTTGACGTTTCGTAGTACGTATATAGATACTTTGCAAGTGAAAAAACAGAAAATAAAAATATGCCTAAATATAGCAGTGTTAGCAACTTGGATACTTTCTTCTTCATCGGATTACCTTCTTATATTCCCATTGGCATCATATAGTAGCCAAGCTGTTTATCTTCATTAAAGATTGCATCCACTCCATACACTTCTTTAATCATATCTTTCGTAATCACATCACGTGGCGCACCCTCTGCAAAAATTTGACCTTCCTTCATCAAAATAATATGGTCGCTATAGCGAATGGCTTGATTAATATCATGTAGTACCATGATAATCGTTAAACCATGCTGCTCGTTTAATGTTTTCACCAGCTCTAGCAATTCTATTTGATAGTATATATCCAAATAGGTTGTAGGCTCATCTAAACATAATATTTCTGACTGTTGTGCTAATGCCATAGCAATCCACACTCGCTGCCGCTCTCCACCTGATAACGCCTCTAAACTTGTTGTAGCTTTATGCTGTAAATTTGTACAGGCAAGTGCCCATTCAATGGCTTTTGAGTCCTCATCGTGATTCTTTTTTAGCATTGTTTGGTGTGGCAAACGACCAAACCCAACTAGTTTTTCAATCGTTAAATCTCTCGGTATGTCATTTTGTTGATACACAATGGCCAGTTTTTTAGCAAATTCTTTCGGCTTATAGTGCAGTAAATCTTTATTTTCTAACGAGACAGTCCCTGATTTAGGTGAATGAAGGCGAGAGATAACACTTAATAATGTAGATTTCCCACAGCCATTTGGGCCAATGATTGTCGTAATTTTCCCTTGGACAATCGTTGTTGAAACACCATTTAAATGGTTACGTGTATTATCATGCGATACAATGATGTCTTGTATATCCATGTTTCGTCACTCTTTTCGTAATAAGAATATTAAGAATGGACCACCTATGATTGCCATAATGGTAGAGGCTGGAATTTCAATAGGTGCAATAATTGTCCGGCCAATCGTGTCTGCTACTAAAATTAATAAGGCACCAGCAAGTGCTGTAAAAGGAATAAGCACAAGATGGTCATGCCCAACCAATCTGCGTGCAATATGAGGTACTAATAGCCCCACAAACGAAATAACTCCAGCCACAACAACTGAAACAGCCGCTAATAGAACAGCGACAGCGGCAATCAGTAAGCGTGCCCGTGCTACTTGAAACCCTAAACTTTTGACTGTTTTATCTTGTAATACAAGCAAATTACACCAACTATATAATGCAAATGCGCCAATTAATCCGATTGTCCCATAGGTCACAATCGTAGAGACATCTTTCCATGTACGCATCGTTAAATTAGAACCGATCACACTGGAAGCTGACGTATTCAAGGAACCACCTAAGCTAATAAGTGCCTCTGTTAATCCTGTAAACATGGCGTTAATGGCAATCCCGACTAAGATCAATTTAAGTGGACTCAAGCCGGATTTCCACGAAAGTGCAAATACGAGTGAACAAGCCAATGCACCACCCATAAATGCTAAGACAGGTGTCATAAAAAATAATGCGGGGAAAAAGGCAATGATAGAGAGCTGTACAAATGCTGCACCAGAAGATATCCCAATGACACCAGCATCAGCCAAAGGATTACGCATCACGGATTGTAAAAGCACCCCAGAGACTGAAAGTGCTGCACCTGCAAATAATGCCACAATGATACGTGGAAACCTTAAATCTCGTATAGCCTCCATTTGGCTATTCCCTTCCTCAAATAATGCCCCTATAAACTCGAAAAAGCCCATTTTTATACTACCTGTTGTAGCTGAATAAACGATTGTCACTAGTAATAAAACAGTTACAATAAAAAAACTGACGATTCTTTTTGTCATATTGGATTTCCTTTTTTTATGTTTATATTCTCTCAGGATAAGAAAAACGCTCTATGACGAGTAGTAATACATCATACGAGCGACAATTCTAGTTACTATTTACGATAGAAGATTTCCATCAGTTGTCCTAAAGCTTGAGGTACCTGTAAGGAGGCTGTCGTCCCGAATAATTCTTCCTCTAAATCATACACTTTACCGTTTTTCACTGCATCGAAATGTTTCCAAATATCATTTGTTTTAAATTCCTCATCAAACATTTTCACAACCTCATCAGGCATACCATGTGATAAGCGTAAAATAATATCAGGATTACTGCTATGTAAATGCTCCGTATTTGAAGATAAATATTCGGCATCTTGCCCTTCCATGACATTGATTCCTCCTGCTCGTTTAACAAGATCCCCTGCATAAGAGTTTTCAGTTGCGACTAAATAGCTTCCTGGAATACCAAGTAAAATTAAGACACGAGGCCCCTCTTTATTCGCAGCAACACCTTGAACAGCTTCCATATTTTTCTGTAAATCCTGCACTAATTCCTCAGCTTGTGCTACACGATCATAGCGTTCACCAAGTGTTGTGATTTCCGTTAACATCGCATCAACACTTTGTAAATTTAAAAAGTCTACAGGAATATTCAACTGTTTAAACTTATCCTGTAAATCGTACTCTAAAGTCGATACCGATAATACTTCTGTCGGATTCAATGATTTCACAATTTCCATATCAGGCTCCATTGCATTACCAATGGTCGGCAAATCCTCAAAACGTTTGGCTAATTGCTTTTCCGTTTCCGGTACTGCGATTGCGTCAAGCTCCAACTTATCTAGAATATCTGCCACTACAACTGTTCCAGCAATGATTCGTTGCTCACTCTCTTCAGCTACTTGTTCACTTACTGCAACTGTTTTATCCTTTGTTGCTGGTTTGTCACTGCCACTACAAGCAGCAAGAAGCAGTGATAGTAATGTCATTAACAGTATCCCAATTTTCCAATCCTTTTTCATTATGTCATCTCCTACTTATTTCTGCTCAGTACGATCTTTTTTGGCTTTTTTAATACGGCGAATGAGTAACCAACCTGATACAAGGCAAATAGCGATTAGCAACATAATTTTTACAATGTTTAGCGGCTCGATCTGCTGCTTTGCCGTAGAATGGTTCACTACCTTATCAGTGGCAACCTCTTCTTTTTTGTTTTCCTCTGCTGCCTCTTCCTCTGCTTCGTCCACTGATTCATCCAGTGTCCGATCAAATGCTAGTTTTTCTTCCTGTGGTACAACAAGCATCGATTGGGTAGTGGGTACTGTCGATGTAGCCGAGTTCGCTTCCTTCTTCACATTGTTTTGTTCCAACGGCGTTTGCACTTGCTTTTGCACTTGCTCTTTTCCTACTATTTCTGCTGTTTTATCACTGTCTTTGGGTTCGGAGGATACTTCTTCTGAAGGTTTATCTAAAATCTTTGCAACCTGTGCTGGATCAAATACTAATTGAACAAAATATTGATGATGATAAGAAATATCAGGAATATCGATCTTCACCCACAATCGTAATGGTTGTGTTAAATCTTCAACCTCAAATTCCACGATTCGTACATTATCTAAAAGTGAAAGTAGTTTAGGTTCAACTTGCTGTCCTTTATAATCTACCGTTAATCCTGTGATCCAAGCTGATTGTAAAATCGTCATTTGTGCGTAGTATCTACCATCTTTTTCGATCACCTTTGCCACTGGATTCACATAGCTATTCATAATAGAGGGCTCTTGTTTACCATCTACCATTAACTCATAATCCAATGACCATTCCTGGCCCATTGTTCCTTCTGAATTTATTCCCTCAGCCACTTCTTCACTACCTTCACCTTGTGGAATATTTGGTGACAGTGTCTGCACTTTGAGGCGAAGCTCTTGGGAAAACGAAGCATATTGTTCTTCTGTTGCAAGCTCTATATTGCCCTTTAGGACAATTGGTTGTTGTAAGGCTAAAACATCAAACTGAACTAAATTTTCTATTTTATCTAGTGTAAAAGAAAGCTCATTGCCTTGCTGCTCGATATGTATATCTCTTATAGGATTGAGTTCTTCAAGTTTCATCGTTAATTGATATTGCCCATCCTTAACTGCGAGTGTTGCTACTTGTTTGAAAATACTTCCTTCAAAGCCTTCGATTGGAGAAAAACTTAGTTCAACTTGATAACTACCATCTGCAATAACAGATTCCTCTGCTTCTGCTTCTAGAAAAATGAATGGAGAAAAAAAGATTAATAAAATTGTACAAACAGCCACTATGCAAAGGTTATTTTTTTTTAGAATCATTGCATCATAGCCTCCCATTTCTTTAAAAGCACAGGAACTTCCTTCCCCATCAATATGAGAAAGGAAGTTGCTGTGAAGATCATTATTTGTTGATGTATTGCAATGAACCATTTAAAATTTTTGCCATATGTGAACGTTTTAATGGGCTATTTGCATCAATAACTGTTTTACCATCTGCAGTAGGTGAACCAGTCATCACTTTACCTGCATATAGAAGTGCAAAGGCCTTTTTCGCTTCTTCATCTTTCACTTTTGCCCCATCAGCATAGTAAGAAAGACTTGGGTCGCCAAAGTTCATTTCTTTACCTGCTACATGTGTTACTGTGCGGTAAATCATCACAGCTGCTTGTTGACGAGTTAATGTGTCATTTGGATTAAAGTTTGTTGCTTTTTTAACAATCCCAGCTTCCGCTAATGCATTTATAGCTTGAACAGCTTCTGCACTAAGCTTACCTGTATCTTTAAATCCTGCATCTTTTGTAGAAGAGACGTTCAATGCACGTGCCACCATTAAGGCAAATTGAGAACGTGTAATGTTATTGTTTGGATTAAAGTTGTCTTGTCCTTTAACAATTCCTAAGCTGTAAAGTGATAGGATGGCTTCTTTATTCGCATCTTTACTAATATCTTTAAATGGATTTATAACTGGCTTTACTGCACCTTCGACAGCAAAACTAAATTGTACTGTATGATTCGAGTCATACTTCACACCTTGTGCTGGTTCATTAACAACGATGTGTAATTGAGCATTCACAAGTTTCTTTAAATCTGCTACTTCAAATGAGTATGTGCGTGCATTTGTAGCATCATCTTGTTTCACTAGTGTTGCTTCTTTCCCCTCTACAGTAAAACCATGTACATATTGGCCTTGAGGGAATGTCATTGTCACAATATTTTTACCGTCTTTAGCAGAAACGCCTACTTTCGGTGCAATATATTGTTTCATCATAGATTCTTCTGTTGTACCATTTTTGTAAACAGTAACAGCTACTTCATCCACTTTTACTTCTTCTTTTACTTCTTTCACTGCTTTTAAATCAAAATCATACCATTTGTCCATATTTGCAGAAGGAACAACCACATGGATTTTTGCTGATTTTACTTCATCAACAACAACAGGGAAACTGTATGTAATTGTGCCATCACTATTTTTCACTTCTGTAGCATCTACAAATTTATCACCTTGCTTTGTTTGTAGACCTGCAATCATTGGTGCTGATTTAGCTGTAATCGTTAAATTCGCTTCAAATTTTCCATCTTTTTCAACGATTGAACCCTGTGGTACTAGATGAGAGCTAATAGCAGGTTGTGCTTCTGTTGTACCAGGTTTGAAGATTTGGAAATTGATAACTGCTGCCGTTTTGTCAGCTTTTGTTGCTTCTGCCTTCACTTCAGTATTTGTAGTTACTACCTCTGCTGCCGATGCAAAAGATGGGACTGAAAGAGATGCCGCTAGCAATGAAGCTAGTACTATTTTAGTTGCGCGAGATTGACGTTTTTTAGTCATTTATTGACCCTCCGTTTTTGTTTGGTATTTTTTTTTATAAAGTAAAAATGCTGATCCCACTAAAGCAACAATTAATAGATAAGGTGTTGCGTCACCTGTCTGTGGGTTCGGCACTTGACTTTCTGTAGTAGATGCTTGGGGTGACTTTGATTCATTTTGTGTTGCTTGTTGCGTTGTAGCAGCTGGGCTAGCAGTCGATACGGCATCAAATACAAGCGATACACTGTATTCATGGTGATAATTAATATCATCAATATCAATTTTCATAGCTGTTACTACTGGTTTTGATAAATCATTAACTGTGAATTGTACAGTGCGAGTATCTGTTGCTTTATCTTCACTCACAACAGTTGCTCCACCAGGTGGTTGAAATTTCGTAATCCACGCACTGCTTTTTAAAGTAATTTGTACTGTAGCAGTACCATTTTTCACTGTTACATTTGCTGGTTTTACAAAATAATCGTTGGCAATGGATGCAGAGTTACTGTCAGGTTTATTGACCTGATATTTTATCGAATGTGTGCCATCAGCCAGTTGAGCAGATGCTTGTGTCAACCCTAAGTTAACGACAATAATACTAACAAGCATGATCAACATGAGCATTTTCTTCATGTATTGCACGCCTCCCTTGGTCATAGTAAAACATCATAATTGAAAAAATATCCTCATGAAAGCACTTTCACCTAAACGAAAATTATTCTCAATTACGATTCTACTCCCAAGAATAATCGTTGATACCAGTGTATGTCAACCGTTAAACCAAATTCGTCCTCAATATGTCAAATTTTCCTCCTAATAAAAAGAATATAACCAAAATATGGTTATATTCTCAAGCTGTAGACAAACTCGATGAAATAAAGTAATGCCGTTGATTTCCACTACGAGCGGACGCTTTCCGCGGGCGGGGCCGAGCTGCTTCCCTTGCGTCGTTACTGTCGCTTCGCTTTCGTAGAAAAAACATCCGTTCAGTCCATCCCGCTTTTCCCGCTGGAGTCGCTGCTCTTCGTTCCAATCAACTTCTACATTAAATACTCCATCTACATATGGTGTGGGGGTTACCCATTGTTTTCATATGTTATTTAGCAAAAATCTCGAAAATGCCAATCATAATTAGCAGCCATCCTGAGATCGCAGTTGAATGCTTACCAATATACGTTTTTGATAGTAAAGAGCCACATTGACTCCCCACTCCCACTGTAATAAACGAAAACACACCAATCGATATGACCGTCCAAAGGGCCGAAATGCCATTTGCCCCAATAGCAATGCCCCCTGCTAAACAGTTCGCTGATAAAACGAAGCCGAGTGCCATTGCCTCTCGCGTTGAAATCACTAAGTTTTTATCTTCATCAAATAACTCAGGGTTGCCAGCTATCTGTTGTTTAGAAAAATTATTGGACATTAAAGTCCAGAGCCCAATAATACACAACAGCAAGCTGCCTAATAAATTGGCAGTATGCGGTGAAATATACGCAACAACTGTGCTGCCTGCTGTTACTGCGATGTATGTGACAATCATTGACATGACAGCAATCACAGCATTGGATAAAATCGGAATTTTAACTTGTTTGACGCCATAAGCTAGGCCGATTCCCAAATTATCTAAATTCGCTGCAATTCCTATTAAAATAATGGTAATCCAATGCATACTAAGCCTCCTCAAATCACCGTTTCCATTTTCACCTATCATATGTGATCAATAGAAAGATTTTTGGGCAGCCCAATATAGACTGCACGGCTAATCCCATGATTCCCCTCATGATTTGTACAACATCCATTTGACAAAAGTAACAACTTGTCATTAAAATTAAGTTGTTACTTATTGATTTTTTAATTTTCGCAAGAATATAAGAATTGCTAGAGAGGGGAAATTTATGAGACATCTAAAATTATGGAAAATAGGTTTTTCTTTACTATGTCTACTCGTTTTAACTGCATGTAGTTCAGCAGATGCAGGATCTAAAAAAGAAGATCGAAAGACAATCAACCTAGCCTATGTTGAATGGGATACTGAAGTAGCTTCTACTCACGTAGTAGGACAAGTTTTAGAGGATTTAGGATATGAGGTAACATTAACGCCACTCGACAATGGCATTATGTGGGAGGCACTTGCAAACGGAGAGGTTGACGGTATGGTATGTGCTTGGTTACCGCAAACACATGCTCCGCAAGTAGAGAAATACAAAGATAAAATAGAGAATTTAGGTGAAAATCTAACTGGGGCTAAAATTGGCTTAGTTGTTCCAAGCTATATGGATGTCGATTCAATCGAAGACTTAACCACTGAAGCCAATAAAACAATTACAGGCATTGAACCTGGGGCTAATATGATGGCTACGACAGAAAATGCCTATAAGAAATATAACAATCTAGAAGGCTGGAATGTACTTACTTCTTCTGCAGGTGCAATGACAGCCGCCCTTAGTCAAGCCATTACTAATAATGAAGAAATTATCATTACAGGGTGGTCACCGCACTGGATATTTAATGCATACGATTTAAAATATTTAGATGACCCAAAAGGTTTATATGGGACAGAAGAATATATTGGCACATTTGCTCGTAATGGCTTGAAAGAAGATGATCCCGATGCCTATCGTGTCCTTGATCATTTCCATTGGACTTCCGAAGATATAGAAAGTGTGATGTTCGATATTATGGAAGGTATGAGTGCCACAGAAGCAGCAAAAAAATGGATTGAAAACAACCAAGACAAAGTCGCGGATTGGACAAAAGATGTAAAAGCATAACAACTACAAAAGATCCAATTACTCATCATTAGTCATTGGATTCAGACTGTAGACAAACTCAAAAAATTTGAGAGTTTGCCTACAGTCTTTTTTCTTTTACAATTAAATGAAGTAAAGCCACTAATTTCACATAAAGCACTCTATCTACATAGATAAATGAAAAATAAATCCTTTGAGGTGATGCTCCATGAATCAAAGCTTTACTTATTAACTTTTTTCCTAGCATTTATTATTACTAGTAATAGGAGAAAAATTTATATCACATATTTTTTGATTGTACATATTTGGAGTTTTATAACCCTTTTGAAATGCTTATATAAACGTTGTTTTTTTCCAACCTATGTCTTTTACAAAATTGTATGACTTTCATTTAGCGCTTTTTATATTTTTTACTATATATCGAAAGAAGAGGAATATTTAATGAACTTAAATCTCAAAGCATTGTTTCCTTCATATCGTTATTATCGAACAAAGCCAACTCAGCTATCATATGACTCTTATATTTTCTACCATCACCAAACAAAAGAATGGTTTTCCATCTCAAAGCATGAGGTTTCACAGCGAGACTACCAATGGCTTACTGTTTTTTATACTGAAGCTACCTCTTCACTATTTCAGGCATCGGATACTTGGTATGAATTTATCTATTCAAATGGTGATATACCATCCAATTTATCCTTTAATAAAGCTCGAGTTATTCAAATTACTTTTATAAATGAAAACCCTCCTTTAGAGGCTTTAAAAGAAGCTCTTTATAATTTTTTTCAGGAAGATACGATATTAATTCAAGTTACTACAAATCAATTTTTACTCATTGAACCTAAGAGTCTTTCTATGAATGAGAAAGAAGATTTTATTGCACTTATTCGTACAATTGAAGCAGATTTTTATGTCAGAATCCAATTATATCTTGGAGAATTTTATGAAATAGATAAGAAATTTCCATATAAATTCCAAAGAGAAGCACAATGGTTCAAGGAATGTTTACATTTAAGATTTGCTGAACCTTATTATTCATTTCAAACGATATTCCCTATTTTACTAACACAACAATTGCCTACTTCTATTCTAAAATTTTTAGAAGAGCAAATTATTATACCTTTAAAGTCTGATAGAGAATTACTTGAAACTGTTAAAACTTTTTATGAATGTGGTTTAAATATTTCGTTGACATCTAAGAAGTTGCACATGCATCGTAATACATTAACCTATCGTTTATCAAAATTCCAGGAAATAACAAATATTAACATAAAAAATTTAGATGGTGCAATACTTGTTTACTTTGCTAGTTATCTTTGGTCATTTTTACAAAATGCACAAAAATAGTTAACTGAACATTATGCATTTTAGACATTGGTTTTCTTCCTCACTTTATTTAAACTGTAAAAAAGAACAAAGGGGATTAAATATGGAGAAAATCATACTTAATAATATTTATAAAATATACGATGGCGGTGTAACGGCTGTATCTGATTTTAATCTAACTGTTCAGGATAGAGAGTTTGTTGTACTTGTTGGTCCATCAGGTTGTGGGAAATCAACCACCTTACGTATGATAGCTGGCTTAGAGGAAATCTCGGAAGGCGATTTTTTTATTGATAACAAGAGAATGAACGATGTGCCTTCAAAGGAACGTGATATTGCGATGGTTTTTCAAAACTATGCACTATACCCTCATATGACGGTATACGACAACATGGCATTTGGCTTAAAGCTTCGAAAATTTTCAAAACAACAAATTAAAGAACGTGTCCACAATGCAGCCGCCATTCTTGATTTAGAAAAATATTTGGATCGCAAGCCTAAAGCTTTATCGGGTGGTCAGAGACAACGGGTTGCCCTTGGTCGAGCAATCGTCCGAGATGCACATATTTTCTTAATGGACGAGCCTTTGTCCAATTTAGATGCAAAACTACGCGTACAAATGCGTGCAGAAATTACCAAGCTTCATCAGCGCTTAAAAACAACGACAATTTATGTAACACATGACCAAACTGAAGCAATGACAATGGCAACGCGTCTTGTTGTCATGAAGGACGGTATTGTTCAACAAATTGGTACACCTGAAGAAGTATATGGCTTACCTGAAAATAAATTTGTTGGCGGTTTTATAGGCTCTCCATCCATGAACTTTTTTAAAGGGGTTTTCCATGAAGAAGGAATTCAGATCGGTCCTATTTCATTAACTATTCCAGCAGAAAAATCAAAATTATTATTAGACCAAGGCTACTTACAAAAAGAGCTGATTCTTGGCATTCGTCCTGAGCATATTTATGAAAATTCTTCTGTCATTTCTGAGCCTTTCTTCTCGTCCATCGAGGCAAATATTGAAGTATCAGAATTAACAGGTGCTGAGCTGATGTTACATGCCCAGTTAAATGGACAGCCTTATATTGCACGTGTTAACTCTGATACAAAAATTACACAAGGCCAAGTTGCACACCTACAATTTGATATGTCTCGGGCACATTTCTTTGACTTAGAAACAGAGAAACGCATTCGTTAGAAGCAAAAAGTACTGCAAATATTAATCCTCATAGAAAGGGATTCAGGCAAAGAGTCTGTTTCCCGCTTTTTTTACCTCCCACTCATAGTCCATACTCGATTATTGATTGACTTTAGATTCAACCAACTTCACTGATCTGATTAGATTTTAGAAGATCATCAGTGTTTCTGCATCCAACAATCGTATTTTACTTGGTGGATGTTATTTTGCTATTACTTTATATAAAACAAAGCAAAATAACCAAAAAAGATAGCTAGATGGAAAAATACACTGTCATTTCGCCACTAAGCTATCTCAACTATTTTATATGAGGTTTTCAACTATTACCTTCGTCTTGTAGAAATGAAACATTTCATGTCAAAAATTTCTCAATAGAATCTATAAGGAAGTTGGATTTTTTTTATCGATGTAAATCCCTATTTTCCTAACGGTACCGCTATTTTGGAGTAGAGATTTATAATATTAAGTATAAAAACGATTGCTCTTTTTATTTCATTGCTGCACCGTACAGTCCCGCCTCACCTTTACGAATACTACTGCCTATAATTTGCTCTTTCCCTTCAAAAGGTGTGTTTAACAAACGTTGCTGAATCACCTCTTTAATCTGCTCTATGATTTTCGGATGGTGATTAAAAAAGCCGCCACCTAACACTATGCAATGTGGGTCAAGCATCAAAATCATTTGATGCAATTGTTTTTCCATGCAGTAGAT
Organism: Lysinibacillus sp. FSL K6-1151; assembly: GCF_038630755.1. NCBI lineage: Bacteria > Bacillati > Bacillota > Bacilli > Caryophanales > Bacillaceae > Lysinibacillus > Lysinibacillus sp. FSL K6-1151. Next base: position 798,879 of record NZ_CP152040.1, on the reverse strand, counting down.
TAATTGCTGCAAAAGCTTATCCATGATGAGGTCTCCCTTGTAATAGAGCTCCATCATATCTTTTAATCGAATTTCCGAATTCCCCAGTAACGCTCTTCCTAACTTTTCTATAGCAGGTCCTGACACACTTTCTTCCAATGTTTCTCCATCATTACCAACGATATTAAAACCTATTTCACCAGCTAATCCTGTTCCTCTTATAAATTCGCCATTTACAACTGTACAACAAGATAATCCGGTGCTTAATGTTACATATACCATCACTTCTTTGCAGAACCCTCTAGCATTGTATTCTCCCCAGGTTGCCATGTTAACATCGTTATCCATCAATATTTGTGCATATGGAAAAAATTCAATTAAACGCTCAGAAATCGGAAAGTTACTCCACGGTATATTATTTTGATAAACTGCTAGACCTTTTTGAACATCCACAATACCAGGTACACCAATACATACCTTAGAGATCTCATTAATAGAGACTTCTTGCTCTATACATAGCTTTTCAAAACTATTAATTAAACAATGGAATAAAGTTTCTCTATTTGTAACATCACTTGGTACCTCTTTTTTGATTAACAACTGTTGCTGTTGATTGAATAAAGCCGTTGCTAATTTTGTTCCGCCAACATCTGCTACTAAAATATAACGCATCTTTCCACCACCAGTTTTCGCCACATGATCTACTCGAATTCGCAATTCTCAGAAAGTAAAGGTTATATATATGTCTATTCTTCATTGCATCTGCTTATGTTATGAAAGATTTACGACTTGCGTTAAATTACGTGGCTTATCAGGATCACAACCTTTAAATATTGCATTTTGATAAGCCAATAGTTGGAAATAAGGAATAGCTTCAACAAGTCGATTTAAATCATCTACTTCTTCTGATAACTTGAGAATTAAATCTGCTTCTAATTCTTCTGAAGCTATACCGATGACAACAACGAAACCTCCCAGCTTTTGAATATCTTTCACTAATGCGTGATCATATTCCTTCGTTTCATTTTGTGTAAATAAAATAACAACCGTTTCCTTATCGACAATAGAGATAGGGCCGTGACGGAATTCTAAATTGGAGTAACTTTCACATTCCGTTTGCGTCATTTCCTTTAGCTTTAATGTCGCTTCTTTAGCCAACCCATTATAAGCACCAGACCCTAAAAAGATAAAACGCTTTTTTGAGACATCTTCTGTCACCTGTGTTAATTGCTTTCCATTGCCTAATGCCGAATGAACAAGTCTAGGAATTTTCTCTAACTGTTTCATCATATCCGTTCGTCCACTAATTTTCGCTGCATATAATTGGAGAGCATATAGCATATTAGAAAATGATTGAGTCATTACCACACTTTTTTCTGATATATCATTTAAAGCAATCAATTCATCAGTTAATTTAGCCATAGGTGTGTCCCCATTACATGTCACTGCCATAGTACGTATATTTTCCGCATCATTCAAATGTTCTAAAGACATAATGATTTCCGAAGTTGTCCCCGAACGTGAAATGCCAATGATAAGATACTTTTTATTTTTTAAAATATACGTTTCTGTGTGTAAAAACAACTCAGATGCTGGTACAGCAATAGCAAACTCTCCAGTTACAGCTTGATAATAACGTGCTGCAGCAATCGCTAAATAAAATGATGTTCCACACCCCGTGAAAAGAACGACATCTACAGCACTTTTATTGAATGCAATTGATTGAACAATGTCTTTTGTTTTTTCTAACTTTTGTCCTTGTGCCATAATCTCATTGTAAGTGTACATAAACAAATCCCTACTTCTCTTTAATTTTAGTTATTTGTATCTCGGCTAAGAGACTTTCAACAGTCGCTTTTTGTACTTTTGCAATCTCTTTATTTTCTGCATTCGCTGAGCCACATGCAACAGCCCATTTATATGCCTCTGTAGGGTCTGCACCCTGTGAGAGCTTATAAATAAGTCCACCTAAAAAGGCATCACCACTGCCAACTGTATTGACAACATTTATCCGTGGTGCATTCACTTTGTAAACCCCTAACGAATTAACGAATAAAGCCCCTTGCTCGCCCAATGAAAAACACACATGTTCAATCCCTAATTCTTGTAATTTTACACCAGCTTGAACTAAGTCTTTCTGAGCTAGAACTGGCTTACCAATCAATTGAGTCATTTCATCCTCATTAGGTTTAATGATAGAGGGTATTGCCTTAATACCATGTTTCAACGCATCACCACTTGTATCAAGTGCAACTCGAATCCCTTTTTGCTTTAATCTATGAATAATCTCCGCATAGGCCGTTTTTGGGATACCTTTAGGTAGGCTTCCTGACAACACAAAATAGCTAGCATATTCGGCTTGTGCCTCAATCCAATTTAACATTTTATTCCATTCATATTCATAAATGGTTGGTCCTGTCTCTAAAAGCTCTGTCATTTCCTTCTTTTGCTGATTAATAACGGTTAAACAAATTCGGTTTTCTTCCTGTATTTGTATGAACTCTGTTTGTAAATTTTCTTCACGTAAAAGTTCCGTTATTCTACTACCATTTAATCCACCAACGAAACCGCCAATAATTACATCGCCACCAAGTGCCACGATAACACGAGCTACATTAACACCTTTCCCTCCACCTTGTTGTGACTTCTGCGATACACGATTGGTTTGACCAACCATTAAAGAACCTACCTCATATACTTGGTCAATGGCTGCGTTTAAGGTTAATGTAGTAATCATTTTTGTAACATCCCAATCTTTTGCTCTACTAACTTAATTAAAGATTCACGTGCTGGAAGGAAATACTTTCTTGGATCATTTTCAGTTGGATTATCCTTAAAATAAGCTCTTAATTGCTCAGCAAATAAATCCTTCAGCTCAGTAGAAAAATTCACTTTTGCAATGCCATAATTCAAAGATTTACGCACATCCTCTTCTGGCACTCCAGATGCTCCGTGCATGACTAAGGGCACATTTGTAGAACAATGAATTTCTTGTAAAAGATCAAATTGTAATTTTGGCTTTTGTTTATACTTACCATGCGCTGTACCAAAAGCTGGAGCAAATGACTGGATTCCTGTAACCTTTACAAAATGTTCAGCCTGCTTGGGTTCAGTAAAGAATGCATTATCCTCATGGACACTTAAACGATCTTCGACACCACCAATTGTCCCAAGCTCTGCTTCAACAGGCACATTTAACGCATTTGCAGCTTCTACTACTTTTTTTACTAATAAGATATTTTCCTCAAAAGGTAAGGAGGAACCATCAATCATCACAGAGGTATAGCCTGCCCGTAAACATTCCATAACAATCTTATAAGATTCACCATGATCCAGATGTAATGCCACCGGTACTTTTGCCTGTTCAGCTGCTGTTTTTGCAAGTGCAATCATATAAGGCATCTCAACATATTTATAAGTGCTTGAAGTTGTCTGCAAAATGACAGGTGCACCTACTTTTTCTGCACCAGCAATTACTGCTTTTATAATTTCCAAATTATGTGCTCCAAAAGCACCGATTGCATAATTATTTTTATAAGCATCTTCTAACATAACTTTAGTTGTCACTAATGGCATAATAGAATTCCTCCCTCAATGGGTTGTTGGTATAATCTATAACGTAAAAAAATAGAGGGAATTACTCAATTAGTTTAATTCTGTATAAAATCGGCAACGATCCCCTCTTACAATCGAAATACAGAATTCAACTGGTTTTCCTGAAGTATCAAACGCAGTTCGTTCTAGTAATAAAGCTGGTTTTCCAGCATCTGTTTTCAATAAAGGCGCTTCATCTTTATTAATAAGGACTGGTTCAAAAGCTTCTCGCGCCCTTACAACAATAATGTTAAACCGTTGTTCTAATAAGCTGTATAAAGAGGAAGTAGTTACTTCTTTTAATATTTCACTATCCTTAATAATACTTAAAGGTAAAAATGATGATTCCAAAATAATAGGCTCATTATCTGCAAATCGTAAACGCTTCATTTCTACTACTTGCTCATTTTCCTCTAATGCTAAATTGGACCTAACCTTTGTTGAGGGATAAACCTTCTGTATTTCTAGCACTTCATCTCTTGGATTTAAACCTTTTTCTTGAATCATGCGACTAAAACTATAAAATCCTCCAAGCGATTGTTCAAGTCTAGGTTTCGAAACGAAGGTCCCTTTCCCTTGTATACGATATAATTTCTCTTCCTTTACTAATTCCTCAATTGCCTTTTTTACTGTATTTCGACTAACTCGAAACATTTCCATTAATTGGTTTTCTGAGTCAATTTTATCTCCTGGCTTCCATTCACCTGATTGTATTTTTGCAAATAATATTTGTTTCAATTGGTGATACAATGGGATTACACTGGATTGATCTAACAAATGCATCTTTTTTCCTTCCTTCTCTAGGTTTTGTAATCAATATACCATCTATATAAAAAGATGCCTATTGATATATCAACCCTTCTCAAAGGCAAGATTCCCTAAGCAAAAAGTTTTCTCCACTTCTCCTTCTTCATTCAACCAAACAACATCTGCATCTTTTCCTAGTGCAATAGACCCTTTTCGCTTATCGAACCCTAAATGTACTGCTTGATTCAAAGAAACAAGACGCATTTGTTCAACGATTGAAAGTGTAAGCCACTCTTCTATGTTTTTCCTTGCTGTATTCATATTCAACACACTTCCAGCTAAGGATCCTGTTTTACGTTGAATACATTGATTATTGATTACTTCTACTTCATTTCCACCTAAACTATACATACCATCTGGCATCCCCTTTGCACGTATACCATCTGTAATGACTAATAAACGATGTAAGCCCGTCATTTTGTAAACCATTGGTAGTAAATCTTTATGGAAATGAATATTATCTGGAATTACCTCAACATACACATCTTCAGCTAAAAGCACTGCTCCAACAACACCTGGATCACGATGATGAAGTCCACTCATACCATTAAATAGATGTGTTGCATGAGTGATACCAGCTTTTAATGCATGGATTGCCGTATGATAGTCAGCGTCAGAATGACCAATAGATGCAATAATTCCCTTACTAGTCAATTCTTTTAGTAATTCGAAATTGCTATCTTCCTCAGGTGCAAATGTGACAAGACGAATGGATTGTTGAGACTTATCGTATAAATCATTAAATTGTTGAACGTTTGGCTTTAAGATATACTCTTCTGGTTGGGCTCCTTTTTTTGCCCCATTAATAAATGGACCTTCTAAATGAATTCCTAACATTTCAGCTACTGCTGTAGGTTGGTTTTTATAATAAGAAGAAAGTTCCTCAATAGTAGCTTCAATCTCTGACATAGGAGCTGTCATCGTTGTTGCTAAAAAAGCTGTTATGCCTTCACTAGCTAAATACTTCGCCATTTTCGAATAACAAATTTGATCAGCATCCATAAAATCATGTCCTAAAGCACCATGTACATGGATATCGATCATTCCAGGGATTATATAACCTTTTAGCTGACAGTCTATTACATTCTCTATCGAAGCTAGTGAAGGACAATTATCCATTTGATCAATTACTGTAATTTTCCCTCCCGACATTTCTAGAAATCCGTTATTTAAAATTTGATTTTCCAAAACGATATTAGCATTAATAATCCATATTTTATTCATGAGGTTATCCCTCCACCAGAATACTGTGGTAGATTCGTTTGTTCCTCTGCTTCAATTTCTTTCTTAAATATATGAGATGACATCCAAGTTAAAAATAATGCAGTTAAGCTAACACCGAAGAATGGTAATAAGCCAGGAATCCAACTATAAATTTTATATAGTATGGCAAGCCCTATAATGCTGCTAATCATCTGTAATGGATACGCAATACTAAATATGATGGAAGCAGCAAAGTAACGTAATGATGGTAAATTATAATGGGCATATAGTTGAAATATATTCACTAGAATAATACCGAATAGCATACTAATTGTGATGAACATTGTTAGCAAAAGTAAACCAAGTATGCCATTAAATGTTATAATAATCTGAAAATTAATGATTAAAAAGTAGCCTAAACCCAGTAAGATAATACCTATTTTATTAGATGGAATAAATTCGACTTTATATGTATTCCAATATATTTTTACTAATCTTTTTAAGTCATCTTCTCCTAGTAATCTTTTACGTAAAGTAGTAAACATTGCAACAGTTGCTGGGGATAGTCCAAATAAAACAAGTCCAAGCAAAGTTAAGCCTGTCCATAATATCTGTAGCACTGCTAACAATGTGATCCACTCTACAATCCAGTATAATTTACTTTTCCACCCTTCAAATTCCAAGTACATTACCTCCCTACGATTCACATACAACTATATATCGTGCATGCTTCATTTTAAGTGTGAAGAGTTGGTTTCTCTAACTAGACACGTCATTAGAAAGAAGGTTTATAGAATGAGGGTCACATAAGCTTGGAATCAAAAGTGACTATTTAGCTTATGTGACCTTCTCCTTCTTATTAAGCTTGAAGGAAATCTAAATCTAATTATTTTGATCGGTCATATGCCCCTTGTGCTACTTCCAAATATTCTTGTAAGCCCATCTTCTCAATTGTTTTCTTATAATCATTCCATTTATCGAAGCTTTCTTTACCTGTAATAAAACTTGCCGTCATTTCATTTACATACGTTTGAATGTCTGTTAAAACGGCTGACACTCGATCATTTTCTTCTACTGTGTAATTCAATCCTGGAATAATTTCATCATCTTTCAATGCATATGGCATTACTTGGTTAGCATTGTTAATAGAATTTTCCTTAGCCTCTGCACCTTGGAAGTACTTTTTCGTTACAATCCCAGGGTAATAGCCGCCTGGCCATGTTAAATAATCACTTATCGCTTGATCTAAGTTTTTGCCATCTGGGTTATTCGTAATATTTTCTACATATTGAATAGTACCATCCGCATTTTCTTCATAAGTGACACCTTCAAAGCCCATAAAGAACATTTTAGCTCCTTCATCACCATATAAATGATCAATCCAACGAACCATCGCTTCAGGATTTTTCGCTTTATCTGTTAAAACAAACATGCCTAAATTACCAAGACCATTAGTCATCGCAGTAAATTGTCTATCCCCATTCGGTCCTTCTAAAACTTGTGCACCAGTATAACCATCTATTTTATATAACTCTTTCGGGTCTACTTCACTAAGCATACCAAACGTCCCTTTAGCTGCTTCTGCCGCAAATTTCTGAGGCTCTGTCGTAAATACATCTTTATTGATTAAACCTTCTTTGTAAAGTTTATTTAAAAACTCAAGTAATTGTTTATATTCGTCTGTCGTTGGCACGAAACGGAATTCTTCAGTTCCTTTTTTAAAGTCTAAATTCAGATTCATCGTTCCTTGTTTGTTCAAGCCAAATGAACCTCTTAAATAAGAAATAATTTGTTCAATACCATAGCCAGTTCCCCAGCCTTGTTCATCTTGTAAACCATTGCCATTAGGATCATTCTCTTTAAATGCTTTCAGCACGTTATACAAGTCTTCTGTTGTTTCAGGTGATTGTAAACCTAGATTATCAAGCCATTTCTGGTTAATCCATGGAGCTCCGACGCGAAGTGATGAAAACTTCGGATCGTAAATTGTTGGGAAGCCATAAATATTGCCATCTGCCATCGTCACACCTTGTTTTACAGATGGATATTCTTCTAATAGTTTTTTAAAATTTGGAGCATATTGATCAATATAATCATTCAACGGTAAGAATACACCTTGTTGTCCATACTTGATTAAATCAGTTTTTGAAAATGCTGATGCAAAAAATATTTCTGGATAATTTCCAGCAGCTAAAAGTAAGTTCTTTTTGTCCGCTAATACTTCAGTCTGAACAGTTGTCCAATTAATATGGATGTTAGACATTTTCTCGTATTCTTCCCATAACATTAGATTGTTCCAATCTTGTGATGCAAAAAACTTTGCTGCAAAACCGTCTACTTCAATTTTCTCTTTTGTAATAGGCATATCCGTTGCATTCAAATGATCTAGATTACCGCTTTTTTCTCCACCATTATCTTTATTATCTGAACATGCTCCTAGCAAACTTGCAGCTAACATCAGGCTTGTTACTAAACCGTAAACACGCTTTTTTTTCACTTTCATTTAAAATCGCCCCTATTCTTTAACCTTTTAATGAACCAATCATGACACCTTTTACAAAATATCTTTGTAAGAATGGATAAAGCATTAACATTGGTAGGTTAGCAACGATTAAAACTGCGTACTTTAACCCTTCAACGCTAAGTTTTTGAGCTAAAAAGCTTTCTGACGTCGCTTTAATCATATCGTCAGCTTGTCCTTGAATTAATATTTGCCTCAGAATAAGTTGTAGTGGAAACTTATCTTGGTCTTGCAAGTAAATCAATGCTTGGAAATAAGAGTTCCAATGTCCTACAGCGTAAAATAAAACCATGACTGCCATAACTGGTAATGATAGTGGTAGAACAATACTCCACAAAATACGGAAGTTCCCTGCGCCATCAATCATGGCAGATTCCTCTAGCTCATATGGAATGGACTGGAAAAATGTCCGCATAATAATGATATTCCATACAGCTACCGCGTTCGGAATAATCATGACCCAAAAAGTATTAATCATGCCCAAATCACGAATTAATAAATATGTAGGAATTAGTCCTCCACTGAAAAACATGGTGAAAACCATAAATGCCATAATAAAGCCTTTTCCTTTTAAATGTCTACGAGAAAGAGGGTAGGCTGCACAAATTGTCATCACGATATTTAGTAATGTTCCAAAGAATGTGTATTTCAAAGTGTTGATAAATCCATTCATAATATCTGGATTTTGGAATACCTTTTGGTAGGCCTCCACCGTAAATTCCTTTGGCCATAGCCATATATCCCCCGAGATTACGTACTCCGGATTACTAAGGGAAGCACTTAAAACAAAAATAAGTGGATACAAAACAACAACTGCTACAATTGTTAAAAAAATATAATTAAAGAGTGTAAACGCACGATCGCCCTTTGATTCTTTCATGTCAATCTCTCCTTTACCATAAACTTGTATCACTCACTTTTTTAGCTATTTTATTAACCATAATAAGGAGGATAAAATTAATGATAGAGTTGAATAAGCCAACAGCTGCTGAAAAGCTATATTGCGCTTCTAAAATCCCGCTACGATAAACGAAAGTTGATATAACATCCGATGCCGACATATTTAAATCATTTTGCATTAAAAATACCTTCTCAAATCCAATTGCCATGACAGATCCTACATTTAAGATAAATAAAATGACAATAGTCGGCATAATCGCAGGAATATTAATATGAATAATTCTTTGGAATTTTGATGCCCCATCTATCATTGCCGCCTCATGCTGTGCTGGATCTACGGCTGCTAAAGCGGCAATATATATGATGGAGCTCCATCCCATCGTTTGCCAAACATCAGATAGTACGTATATTGATTTAAACCATGCTGGTTCTGAAATAAAATCAATTGGTGTACCCCCAAATAACAAAATTATTTGATTAATCATCCCATCAGACTTTAAGAATAGTAACAGCATACCCACAACGACTACTGTTGATAGAAAATGTGGGGCATAAATAACTGTCTGTACAAATTTTTTTAAACGAAGACTTTTCACTTCATTTAATAGCAATGCAATAATGATTGGTATTGGGAAAGATATAAGTAAAGTGAATACACCAATCCCTATCGTATTTTTTATTAAGCGCCAAAAATAATAACTATCAAAAAAACGTTCGAAATGCTTAAACCCTACCCACGGACTTCCCATAATTCCCTTTGTAGCAATGAAATCCTTAAAGGCAATTTGCACCCCATATAGTGGATAGTAATGAAAAACCAAAAAGTAAAGTATGACAGGAGCTAGTAATAAATAAAGCTCCCAATTTTTTTTGATAGATTTTTTCCACTCTACCAAGTGATTTTTCTTTACTTTTGATTGCTTTTTGAAAAAACGTTGTGTTTTAGATGTTTTGTCCTCAACAGTTGTTTTATCTAAAAGCGTCATAATTACACCCCCAATTTATCAATGTTGCAGAATGGTAGATTCCTGTATGATCTCCATAACCTTGCCTCCGTTACGAATAGACTCTGTTGCTGCGCAGCCCACCGCAACACTCATTCGTCCTGCAAATGGCGTTGTTAAAGGTTCTTTATTGTAGAGAATGAGTTCTACAAAATCTTGGGCAATTTTTGGATCAGCCCCACCATGGCTTCCTTCCTCAGGCTTCATTTCGTAAACAACATCACTAAGTTCTTCCCAAGAATTTGATTTTCGTGTTTTTAAATAAATTTTATTATTGATATCATCATTTTCGATACGCCCTTTCGTACCTATGAATGTATAATTTCGTGAATAGTCTGGTGTGAAGTGACATTGTAAGTAAGAAGCTTTTATGCCACCTTCCAATTCCATAATGACCATATTATTATCCTCTACATCAATTTCTTCACGGAATGCACATTCCGTAAATGTATGTTCAACATATTCTGGACAAGTTTTTTTCTGGTCACATGTCGGACACGTTAACGTATTTGGCTGATTTCCACCATAATAATCTAAGCTACCAAATGCAGAGACTTTCGTTGCATATTTCCCAGAAATCCAATGAATGACATCTAAATCATGTGAGCCTTTTTGAAGTAGCAGAGATGTTGTATTTTTTGAATTACCATGCCAATCGTGGTAGTAGAAGTAACCGCCGAATCCAACAAAATGACGTACCCATATAGCCTTTAATTCTCCAATAGCTCCTGAGTCAATTAAGCCTTTCATCGTTTGATACATACTCATATAACGCATATTAAAGCCAACCATTAGATGCTTTCCTGACTTTTTCCATGCATCTAATATTCGATCGCACCCTTCCACAGTAATGGCTAATGGTTTTTCAGCATATACATGCTTGCCTGCACTTAAGCAAGTAATAATATGTTCTTCATGCAGATAATCTGGTGATAAAACCGCAATTGCGTCGATATCATCTCTTGTTAATAATTCCTTATAATCCTTTGTTAAAAATAATGGTGTATCGAATTTTTCCTGAAATTTTTCTAAACGTTCTTGAGAGATATCAGCTAATGCTACTATTTCTGATTCTCCAGTAGGTTTATGCCAGTATTGTGCTAAGCCCCCTCTTAAACCGGCTCCAATTACACCAATTCGTATTTTTTTCATTGTAATTCCCCCTCTTATCCTTGCTCCCCTGTATTTCGTAAACGTTTACAAATCAAATTAAACTATTCATAACAACACCACTACACGTCAACACGTTGTAGGTACAAGTTAAAGTAAAAAATGTAATGAATATTCCAAAAATTCAACTGGAATAAATATATAATTCTAACACTTAATATGTCAATACCCTAGGTTTTGTTCGCTAGTATAAATTAAATAAAACGTATATGAGTTGAACTATCCGAAAATTCAGAAAATATATCACTTCTTCAATAGCTCAATCTACTACTCTATTTTCTTAAAATATTTTTCTAAAAATAAACAAATTTCGAAATGAATCATCTATATGTAAACGATGCTCTCTATATTTTGGTTTTTAATAATCCAATTTTGACTAATATCAAATAGTACCTGAAAATTAAAACTATATGGGCTCAGTAGACCACCTAGTTCATATATTTTATTAGTGCTTGAAGTATTAATTTTGCAGTATCTTTTATATAAAAATAATGAGAGACAGCTTGTTGAGTTACTATCACAGACTGTTTTTTATGCTCAAAACATAAAAAAACGACTCACCTATAATAGGTGAGTCGTCTGAGATTTTCACGTTCCCAAAAAATGAGGGGGGTTTCAGGAGCGTAATCATGAACTAGCAAACTTCTGGAGAAAAGTAGCTAAAGTTCATCCTTTCTACACTGTATTGTAGTCAAGGAATATTCTTTATATGATAATGATAATCATTTTCATTTAACTTGTCAACAATAATCTTATAATTTGTTTAACTTCTTTTTTCATGCTAACAAATACTATATTTATTAGCAAAGTTCAATCAGTAACGATCTACCCTCAATTACTTTTATAAACTATTGTTGCTCCAATGAATATAAATAAGGTTACTAGGCTCATCATTGTTTCTATTGCTCGATATTATTGGAAGACCATCAACAATTGTTGCTGAAACTGTATCCCTTTATTGTAGTATAGTGTGTGCAGACTAACACAAATTATTTTAAAAGCTAGAACGGAAAACAGACAGTTGCTACTGCAAACGATTTGAACAGAACGAGCAACATCAAGGTTGTTCAATGGCTCGTCCAATAGTACATATTCAGTTTCTTGACACAAAACCATCGCTACATATGTCCTTTGTCTTTGACCACCAGAAAGTTCATCTAAATATCTATTCTCTAAATCAGTTAAGTCTAAGAAATCGATATATTTAGAAATAATCATCTCATCTTCTTTAGTTAATCTTCCCTTTGAGTAAGGAAAGCGACCAAATCCAACTAGTTGTTTTGGGATACATCTACTAACGAAAACCCCAACATCTTATTATGCTAAAATTAGGTTTGGTGATTTTAAGAGAATTAGATTAAAAAAGCTACTGCCTGTAGAATACAGACAGTAGCTCATAGTGTTGAAAAACAAAACCATCCATAGAATTTATGTGAAAGGTGAAAAAGGATTTCCGTTGCAGGCTACTTGCTTTCCTGTGGGCGAGCGGCGAGCCGCTTCCTCCGTGCAGGGGCTCGCCTATCTCGCTATTCCCACGGGAGTCAAGTAGCCTTCCACTCCAATCCATAAAATAAAAATGTTCCCTTTTTAGCAAAAAAGTGAAGGTATTCACTACTCTTTTATGGTGGGGTGTTGTCACACATCACTTCTCCACATTGAAAGTAAGAGGCTATCCTCTCTTATAATATAAATAATGGGCTATTTTGTTCAGGAAAAGACACTTTTGCAGAATGGTTGATTGGAGTGGAGCCAGCGTCACTCCTAGGGGATTTAGTGAACTGACCCCAAAAATTTGAACTTTTAAGAAACTCTTCGAAACTCAACTGGACTTTTTCCGTTGAGTTTTATTTTTATCCGTTCATGATTGTAGTAGTGGATATAGTCTACTAACGCTTTTTTGAATGCTTCGTAGTTCTTAAACGTTGTTGCGTATAGAAATTCTGATTTCATAATGCCAAAAAAGCTTTCTATCACGGCATTATCTAAACAATTTCCTTTCCGTGACATGCTTTGCTTGATTTCATGTGTTGCCAATAACGCTTTAAAACGTGGTATTTGATATAACCATCCTTGATCAGAATGGACGATTAAGCCACTCTTTTTCGATAACTTTGTATACGTAAACGCCTTCTTAAAAGACTGTTGAACTAACTCAAAATTAGGTGATTTTGATACCTCATACCCAACGATTTCTCGATTGAATAAATCTAATACAGCGGATATATAGATTTTTTGACCGTTTATTTTAAACTCCGTTACATCGGTTACCCATTTCTGATTGGGTGCAGTGGCTTCAAAATCACGTTGGATGACATTCTCTGCGACATAGCCGACTGTCCCTTTATACGAACGGTATTTTTTAGGGCGTACCGTCCCTTTTAAGCCCAATTCTTGCATCAATCGTTGGACCGTTTTATGGTTGATGAAAAACCCTTCATTTCGGAGGGCTAAACAAATACGACGATAGCCATAACGCCCCTTATGGTAATGAAAAAGCGTCTGAATTCGTTCTTTGATCGCCTGATATTTATCTGGTTTTACCCATTTTTGGAGATGATAATAATACGTACTTTTCTTAAGTTTCGCGACTTTTAATAGAGCTTGAAGAGGAAAATCCAACCTTAGCTCATAGACAGCTCTTACTTTTTCTTGGATTTGAAGGCATCCTTTTCTTGAACTAAGGCTTTCAACTTTTTTAAATAGGCATTTTCCATCCGTAAATACTCAATTTCGGCTTTTAACTCATCCGTTGTTTTTCCATTTAAATCGGACGAAGGTGGTTGTTTTTTTGGCATTGATTGGCGCTCCTTTTCTACTTGATAGAGCACCTCACCAGCCGTTGACATCCATTGTTTTTTCCATCTCCGAACGGTTTCACGGGAAGGAATATTAAACTTCGCAGCAGTCTGAAGGAGCGAATCGCCCGTCTCTATCAGGTGTTGAATTACTTTTATTTTAAAAGAATCTTCGTAATTCGTGAACCCTTGAGGACGAATAATTCCTTCGATGCCATGATAGCGATATAATTCAATCCATAATCGAATGTACTGTCGATCCCTCTGTAATCGATTGGCAATCTGATACGTACTTTCTTTTTCTTCAAAGTAAGCTAGAACTGCGGCTAATTTTTGTTCATCAGAAATCACTACCTGCACCCCCTATAGTAGATTTTTAAGTCCAATATTTTGGGTGCAGCTCATAGCGTCACAGATGAGACCCTGGAGCGAAACGCAGTGAGTGAAGCGGCTCATCGGACGCCCCCTGGAAAGGACGCTGGCGGAGCGGAAATCAACCCCTCGCCTTAAAAAATTGCTTATTATGCCGTTGACATTACCTTTTTTCAACAACATAAGCTACTGCCTGTAGAATACAGACAGTAGCTTTTTTGAAATTGCCCTTTAAAAGGCGTATAGTAAAGGGATTTTTAGTTTATTGAACTACTTCAGGGTGGAAACCATCATTTTGGAAGTAGTCATCATGTGACCAAATATTTAATTTTGCATCCTGTGTTTTTTGTTGAATAGCTCTAAATGCATCTTCAAATGTGTTGTTTGGCTTATGAATATAACGTACAACTGCAAGACCTTCCTTTAATAAAGATTCCTGCAATAATACATCATCTACAAAAACATAGGCTAGAAGGCGATCATAATTGTCTGTTTCTGGTCCAACATCATAGATTGCTTCAATTTTTTTAGCCTTTTCCAATAAATTAATCGTGTAATCTTTTGCTTGTTCAGCATATGGCTGGGCATCGCCTTTGTTGTAATTCATTTCAGGTGTATCCACCATTAACAGACGAATTTTTCGTTTCTCACCATTAATTGTCGCCTGAATCGTATCTCCATCATATGCTTTAATATAGTCTAGCTCAAAGCGTTTATTTCCTGTTTTTTCTTCCACTTGTTCAATTGAAATAGTACCTTGCTGATCTGTCACCGTTTTAGTATCTTGATCTTCGGCAGGTGATCTGCCAAATATCATGTACAATGCTACAGCCAGAATAATCGTACCACTTGTTATTAATGTTTTTATATCTTGCATTTTCATGTAGTAGGCCCCTCACAACTAATCATCTTTGCTTATACCTACGCTTGGTATAAGTTGTGCAACTCATCATTAGGAAAACAAAAAGTTGCACGATGTTTCTATTGTAAAATATCAAGCTACTACATTCAAGCTATCACATTGTCACAGCTACCCAATGGTTAGGAGAAACCTCTACTAGCTGACTATTTTCTACTTCATAGCGTACTTTTTTATCTTCGATATATTCGGCATCATTATATTTCTTCTTCTCTATTGCAGGATCTGGAATAGGTATTGAGCGTAATAATGCACGGGTATAAGGATGCTGTGGATTAGTATATAGTTCTTCACTTTCTGCCAATTCAACAATTTTCCCACCATACATGACCGCAACACGATCACTAATATGTTTCACCATTGACAGATCATGGGCAATAAATAAATATGTTAAACCAAGTTTTTGCTGTAATTCCTTTAATAAATCTACAATCTGCTTTTGAATAGAAACATCCAGTGCTGATAAAGGTTCATCACAAACAATAAAGTTTGGCTCGACTGCTAATGCTCTAGCAATCCCAATTCGCTGACGTTGCCCCCCTGAAAATTCATGAGGATAACGCATAGCATGTTCTTTCCTTAAACCAACAAGCTCAAGCAATTCCTCTACTCGTAGTCGTCTCTCTTCATGTGTCTTCACTAGACCATGAATATCAAGAGCTTCTCCAATAATATCTAAGATTTTTTTTCGAGGATTTAACGATGAATAAGGATCTTGGAAAATTATTTGCATATGACGACGCATTGCCTTTAACTGCTTTTTCGTTAGTCTTGTTACGGGTATGCCTTGATATAAAACCTCTCCATTTGTAGGCTGATGAAGCTGAAGAATCGTTCGACCTGTAGTAGATTTTCCTGAGCCTGATTCACCAACCAACCCCAATGTTTCACCAGGATATATATGGAAGGATAAATCATTGACTGCTTTTAGCGTTTGACCACGACCTAGTGAAAATTCCTTCGACAGATGTGTCACCTCAATCAATGGCTTATGACGATCGATACCTGACTGAATATTGGCTATTTCTTTTGGCTGCTTTTTCTCATGCAACTTTGGTAGCGCATTCAATAATTTTTGGGTATACGGATGCTGAGCATTCGCAAAAATCTCTTCCGTTGTGCCCTGTTCAACAATTTCTCCTTCTTTCATGACGATGATACGATCACACATACCTGCAACTACGCCTAAGTCATGTGTAATTAAAACAATAGACGTCCCCATTTTCTTCTGCATATCACGCATCAATTTCAGTATTTGCGCTTGAATCGTTACATCAAGTGCTGTTGTTGGCTCATCCGCAATAAGCAGGGACGGGTTACAAGCAAGTGCCATGGCAATCATCACACGTTGGCGCATACCACCTGAGAATTCGTGAGGGTATTGTCGATATCTTTCTTCAGCATCTTGAATACCAACCAGTTTTAATAATTCAATTGTTTGTTGGTAGGCCTCTGTTTTTGACATGGCCTGATGCTTGATTAAACTTTCAGCCACTTGATCTCCTATTCGAATGGTAGGGTTTGTTGATGTCATCGGATCCTGAAAGATCATACTAATATCTTGTCCACGAATCCCTTCCATTTGTTTTTCACTTAATTCCGTGAGTTCTTGGCCTTTAAACACAATAGTGCCAGATTTCAGAAATGAAGGCGGCGATGGTAATAAACGCATAATGGAACGAGCCGTTACACTTTTTCCACTTCCAGACTCTCCTACAATTCCGAGTGTTTCACCTTTATTTAGATGGAAGCTAACGTCCTTAACAGCTTCGAATTCTGTCTCCCCTGTGATAAAGGACACGCGAAGATTATTGATTTCTAAAAGCTTTTCATTCATTCGACCCATCCTTTTTAAAATTTGTGATTGACTTACTTACAAGTATAATCCATACTTTACAATACTGATAGGAATTATACAATATGATGCTGAATATTTTATTTACGTTTGGAGGAAATGCATGGTTACTTCAAAAAATCATTTAAAACCTAAGGAATTTATTTTCTTTTCTACGGTTTATCAAAAACTAATGCATCAAAAGCCTTACCATTTGATTCTTTTTTTCTTAAGTATTTTAGTTCATCCCTTTACATACTTTATCTATCGGAAAAGAAAACATTCAAACAATTATGATCAGGCTTTTGCATTACGTAGTCAGTACTACCTAGAGAAGGCTTTGGTTGCTCACTGGCAAAAGGACTTTGAACAACAAGAAATAGCAAAAGCTACCTTTTTTAAAGAGACTGTATTACAGTCACAAATTCAAACAACAGCCAAGCAATTAGCTCAAAATAAACTACAACAGCAAGTGGATCAAGATTTACAAAAAGAGGGCATACAACAACTAACGTATAACCAGTTTTTTAATCAGCTACTAACAAACAAACGCTTTGTCGCTCTTACCTTTCTACCAGCTGTTTTATTTTATGTAGTACTTATCTTATTTGCGAATCCGTTCCTACAATTTATTATTGAACGTCTTTTACAAAGCTTCATTGTCATTGTTGGTGTAGCTACATTGGTGTTTACTATTTTGTATTTATCACCATTTGACCCAGCAAGAAACCTACTCGGAGTTGAAGCAACACCCGAGCAGATTGCGAATTTTAATCGTATTCACGGTTTAGATCAGCCTTATTTATCGCAGCTTTGGAACGCACTATCTGGCCTATTTACATTTGATTTAGGAACATCCTTTGCAGGTAAAGAAGATATTACCCACAGCATTGCGACAAAATTTCCTGTCACACTTGAAATAGCCGTATTGTCATTGTTAATGGCTATCGCCATTGCTATTCCAGTCGGTATTATTTCAGCTGTTCGTCCAAATTCATATTTGGATTATACATTTATGTTCATTGCTTTAATCGGTTTATCCATCCCAAGCTTTTGGCAAGGTTTAATTTTTATTTTAACGTTTGCTTTAAAGCTTCAATGGTTTCCAGCGACCTATAATCCTCACAATTGGTTATCGCTCATCATGCCCATTATCGTCTTGGGAACATCCATTACAGCATCCATCGCTAGGATGACAAGGTCGAGTATGCTTGAGGTGATTCATGAGGATTACATTATTACAGCAAAAGCAAAAGGCTTAAATGAATTTAAAGTCATTTCAAAACATGCCATTCGTAATGCCATGATTCCAATTATTACGGTGATTGGACTTCTTTTTGGGGGTATGTTGGGAGGCGCATCTGTAACAGAAAAGGTATTCAACATTAGTGGGATTGGTAGCTATATCGTCGATAAACAATTTATCCCTGATATTCCGGCCATTCTTGGAGGCGTTGTTTATATTGCCATTACTATTTCAATTGTCAATTTATTGATTGATATCATGTATGCCTTTTTTGATCCACGCATTCGCTCGAAAATGAAGAAGTCTTAAAGGAGGATCACCTGTGAAAAACATCTTACATGTCAAACTACTCTTGAAGATTACACAGGAATATGTCAATTCTCATTTCACTTTTGTCTTTTCCTTATTGTTTTCTTTCTTGTTTCTAGCCTATAGCTATAATTTTTCTACCAATAGCTGGCGACCAGTTATTATACTCTTTTTTGTTATTTATGCTATTACCACGGCATATGTTGCTTTCATCAATTTACGAATTAAAAAGGACTTAGCAAAACACGGTGACATTCAAAAAAACACTCGAGTGCTGGGCTATCCATTGTTAATCACTATATTGTCAGGCAATATTTTTTCAACATCCTTTGCATTTATGCTTGTGTCGAAAAGAAAATCTGCAGAATATACTTTTGCAGCCTATGCCTTTATTACACAATTATTCATCATTGGTATTGCAGCATTGAATATATTTAAACCATATGTAACGGATACCTTTTTACTGGCGATGGGTGTTTTCTTAGTACTAGCGCTATTTTATATCGTGATGGCCATTTTATGTACGAAATATGTGACAGCTACTGAGGCACCTAAATGGATGATTATTCCCGGCGTTTTATTACTATTTGCAACTTTCACTGGTAATCTATTTGCGACATTACTAGGCTATAGCCTGATTCAAAAGGCTCGAAAGGCAAATCCGTCTTCTATAGAAAAGTGGCAAAAAATATGGGAAAAGATTTTACGTAATACGATGGCTGTATTCGGCTTATTCTTCATTATTTTCATGTTCTCATTGTCCGTCACAAGCTCTTGGACTTTTGACTATGATTTTGCTACAGAAAATAACTATGGTGCGTTACTGCAAACACCATCATTGGACTATCCGCTAGGCACAGATAATTACGGACGAGATTTATTTTCTCGCATTGTATTTGGTGCACAAATATCGTTAATCGTCGGATTTTTCTCAACGATTATTCCAGCAGTTGTGGGAGGAACATTAGGCGCTTTGTCAGGCTATTATGGAAAATCCACTGATAATATCATCATGCGAAGCCTTGATGTTTTATATGCTATCCCTGGCATTTTGTTAGCTATTGCTATTATCGCTGCCTTTGGTGCTAATACAGTGAACCTCATTATTGCGCTGAGTGTTGGGGCAATTCCAACCTATGCTCGTACAATGCGGGCTAATGTTATGCAGCTTGCTAATTTTGAATTTGTGGAATCAGCTAGAGCTTTAGGTGCATCTGATGCTGCTATTATTTTCAAGCATATTGTTCCCAATTCATTAGCACCAATGATTGTGAAAGCAACCTTAACGATTGGGGGAGCTGTTATTTCAACAAGTAGTTTAAGTTTTTTAGGGCTTGGTATTGAGCCACATATTCCCGAATGGGGCAATATTTTAAAAGTTGGTAGTACGTACCTGGAGACACATTCATATGTCGCGATTTTCCCAGGTCTTTGTATTATGCTTCTTGTCCTCTCCTTTAACTTCTTAGGAGATGGTTTACGAGATGCTTTAGATCCAAAAACAAATTAATTGGAGGTAACTATGAAGAAATTACTTGTATTTTTATTCGTTGCAGTACTAGCTTTAGCTGGCTGTGTACAAACAAAAACTGACGTAGAAGGCAGTAAAGATTCAAAAGATAATAACAAGAGCAATGGCAAAGTGGCCATTGAAGTATTAGGAATGGCGTCTGCTGAAGAAGATATGAATATTGTACGCGACCAATTGGTGAAAAATGGTTTTGATGTAAAACTAAATATTCAACCAGATTACGGTTCATTCTCTGCTCAAAAAGAAGCGGGTAACTATGATCTTGCTCTTTCAAGCTGGACGACAGTAACTGGGAACCCTGACTATGCTGTACGTGGTCTATTTAAAACAGGCGGTGACTACAGTGTTGTTGCAGATTCAAAATTAGATGCACTAATCGATGAAGCAAGCACATTGACTGGTGAAGAAGCAGCAGCTAAATATAAAGATTTAGAGCAATTACTAGTATTCGATCAAGCTTATATTGCGCCTTTATATATTTCCAATAAATATCAAGGGATCTACTCTGAATTAGTAAATCCTAAAACGGTCCTTTTACCAAAATCTCGTGCACAGGTTTGGGAAAAAATTGAATTTAATGATGCGGCTAAAAATGCAACAGAACCTTTAATCTTACACCAAACAATCAACTCCCTTACTTCACTTGACCCAATCAAAGGGAATGATGGTTCCATCAATACATTAAACACGAATATGTACGTTCGTCTTGTTAACTTAACAGATACAGATGAAGTTGTTTCAGATGGTTCATTATCTTATAACCATGTAATGGCTGAAGGTAATCAAGAATATTACTTCATTTTACGTGATGATATCCACTTTGCAGCTGTGAAAGATGGTGCAGCAGTTGATACAGGTGAATTAGTGTCAGCTGAAGATGTTGTCTTCTCATTAAATCGTGCAAAAGATGCTAATTCAGTACCAGATCATCGTACTTATAGCATTCATGAAAATATAGAAACAGTGGAAATCGTTTCTGATTTAGCTGAATTACAAAGCAAAAAAGTAGCAGGCTCTGAGCAATCAGTGTTAGATGCATTATCACAAAACCTACCTGCTTCAATAGCACAATTAACAAAGGAAAAAGGTGCTGTTCATAATGCAGCAGGTGCATACCAAGTTGTTAAAATTACAACGCCAACTCCATTCCCACAAGTATTAAATTATTTAGCACACCAATCTGGTGGTATCGTTTCTGAAAAACAAGTAACAAGCATTAATACGTATGACGTGGCTAGCTATGATCCTGATAAAGACATTGCCTATGGTGATCAAGCTACTATAACGGAAGGTTCAGCAACATTTAACAATCAGCTATATGCAAGTGGTCCTTACATTTTAGTGAAGAAAAATGATTATGAAGCACAATTCGTGAAAAACCCTGCTTACCGTGCAGGTAGCGAATATGAACCAAAAATCGCCAAAATTAATGTTCGATTTATCTCTGATGTTGATAGTGCACTATCTGCATTACGTAATGGTGAAATACATGTTCTTCAAACAGTTCCAGAAACGAAGTTGGATATTGTGAAATCAGACGCTAAATTAACATTAAATACGGCAGATAGTAATGCTGTGTCTTACTTACAAATGAATACGTCTGGACGTGCAGTTTCTGATTCAGCAGATTTACGTAAAGCAATCCTATACTCCATTAACCAAGACGAATTCATTAGCTATTACCAAGGCAATAAAAAACCAGCTGTATCCACAGTATCTCCATTAATCGATACTGGTTTAAAACTGGAGGCAGATAGCGAGAAAGTAAAAGAATTTGTAAAAGCATATAACGATAATAAGTAATACTAATTTGAGCCTTCTCAAAATTTGAGAAGGCTCACTTAGTGTTGAAAAACAAAACAGTCAATTGGAAGGTAGAAATGGATTTCCGTTGCAGGCTACTTGCTTTCCTGTGGGCGAGCGCCCCGAGCCGCTTCCTCCGCTATCGCTCCGTTTAGAGGCTCGCCTGTCTCGTTATCCCACGGGAGTCAAGTAGCCTCCACTCCAACCTACAAAAGTATTACCTTTTTAGCAAAGGTTTTCAAATAAGGCGAAGGTCTTCACTACTCTTTATGGAGAGGTGTTGTCACACATCACTTCCCCACATTGAAAATAAGAGCTTATTCCCTCTAAAAATAATGGGCTATTTAATCGCTATATTACTATGAAAAAAAGTAAAGACACTTTGCAGAATGGTTGATTGGAGTGGAGCGAGCGTAAGTGAGTGAAGCGGCTCATCGGACGCCCCTTGGAAAGGGCGCTGGCGGAACGGAAATCAACCTCTTACCTTGCAAATTTGCTTTTTCTGCCTTTGACATGATCTTTTTTCAACAACATGAAAGCCTTCTCAAAATTGAGAAGGCTCATTTTTAATAGTAGAAACTCATTTTATATTTCATTATGTGATTTTGGTTTTGGTCCTAGCTCTTCAGGCTCGATATCAGCAAATGTTTCGCCTTCCTCTTCTAGATCACGCATGCGGTGTGCAATACGTGAAGCCGCTGAAGCTGCTATACTGCCAACTAAATCATCTAAGAATGTGTTGACATGATGTCCAGGTTCTGTATCGAGTTTTTTAATAATCCCTATTTTTTGCTTGTCTAAATGACCAAAAGTGGTAACGGCGATACTGCCATATGTAAAAACAGATCCTAGTGCGATTGTTTCGTCTACACCAAATAACCCCTCATCCGATTCGATAATTTGTTGCAGTGGTGAAGATAATAATTTTTTCTCTGCTAGTTCATCTAATTCAATTCCTACTAATAAAGCATGCTGTACTTCTCGCTTACGTAAAACACGTTCAACAGAATGAACACAATGCTCCAGTGTTAAACCTTCATTATAGGTTTTTTGCATTTCGTAAACAATTTTTGCGATATCCTCTATCGCTACACCTCTACGAATTAACGCGGCTTGAGCTGCCTTTGCTACTTCGTCAGAGTGCACACGAATACTTTTATTATGCATAATTAACCCTCATTTCGATTTTTATTGCTAGTATAAAGCTAGCCCAACCTATTATACCTTTACTTTCGTAATATGGTACAATTTTGTTACAAACACAAGAAGGAGTGTCATCATTGGATAAGGGAACAGTACAGGATTTAACATTTTATAGTGAAGCATTACAGGAAGAATTACAGCTCTATATTTATGTTCCTGCAAATTATTCTCCACTTTATAAATACAATATTTTAATCGCATCAGACGGTAAAGATTATTTCCAACTCGGCGGCATTACAAAGCTAGCTGATGAACTGATTGATGACTATGAAATCGAAAATTTAATTATAGCATTTGTTCCTTACAAAGATATTAAAGATCGACGTCATAAATATATTCCAAGCGGTGAGCAACACGAAGCCTATCTACGCTTTTTAGCTCATGAGCTAGTACCCTATTTAGACAATGAATATGCCACTTACCAAATGGGTATGAGTCGTGGCGTCATTGGAGACTCTATGGCTGCCACTGCTTCCTTAATGGCTGCCCTAAAGTACCCAAGCATCTTTGGCAAAGTCATTTTACAATCACCATATGTTGATGAGGATGTCTTACAGGCTGTTGAAAAATTTAAAGATCCTGGCGCGATTTCTATCTACCATATAGTAGGTAAGGACGAAGATCAGGTAGTGACAATGGATAAAACCATCAAAGACTTTTTAACACCTAACCGTCAATTACATGAGCTCATGATTAGTAAAGGGTTCACTACATTTTATGACGAGTTCGAAGGCAATCATACATGGAAATATTGGAAACCAGACCTTCGACGTGCTTTAATTGAAAATTTCAATTAATATTGGGTGATTCAAATTACGAAAATTGAAATTTCTGTTATACTTAAATAGAAAAATTGTTTATTTTCGGGAGGTAATGGACTATGAAGTACGGTATTGTGGCATTTCCATCAAAAAAATTGCAAGATTTAGCAAACACTTATCGCAAACGTTATGATCCTCATTATGCAAAGATTACACCGCATATGACGTTAAAGGACAGCTTCGATGCATCTGAAGAAGAAATTCAAACCATCGTCAAGCAATTGGATGAACTTGCTGCTAAATATGCACCTTTAAACATTCATGCATCTCGCATAAGTTCGTTTTTCCCTACAACAAATGCGATTTACTTCCGCATTGAACCAACTGAACAATTAGTAGCATTCCAACATGAACTTCAAGACAACATCCCTCATGGGGAAATGAAACATGTATTTGTTCCTCATATTACAATCGCTCAAAAAATGTCAGCTTCTGAGCATGACGATATCTTTGGACAATTACGCATGACTGGCGTTGATGAAAAGGATACAATTGATCGCATCCATCTTTTATATCAATTAGAAGATGGCTCATGGACAACATATGAAACATTCCGTTTGTCTGGAGCTGAGTGATTCTTGTATCAGGTGAAAATTGTTGAAACAAAGCAAGAACACGATGATGCCTTTGCTATTCGGCAAAAGGTATTTGTTGAAGAGCAGGGTGTTCCGCTTCATCTAGAATGTGATGCTGAGGATGCCACTGCAACACATTTCATTATGTATGATAGCGTTGAACCAGTAGGAGCAGCACGTTTACGTAGTATTGACGGCACAACAGCTAAAATTGAACGTGTTTGTATTTTACAATCTCAGCGTGGTAAAAAATTAGGAGCTTTAATGATGAAGGAAATGGAGAAGCATGCCATTTCTATCAACAAGGAAATATTAAAATTGCATGCACAAAGCTATGCCATTCCCTTCTACGAAAAGCTTGGATTTACAGTTACCTCTCCTGAGTTTATGGATGCAGGTATTCCACATCGTGCTATGGAGAAAAAAATGTAATCAAAGGGTGTTACGATATGCATTGCGCATTGTCGTAACACCCTTTTTAAATAGACACGAATTCGCTTGCCACCATTTATCTACTCCATCGTAACAAGCTACATTGCCAAGTAGATATGCCATACGCTACTTCATCATTCTAGTGATTTTATCTAAATCTAGTGATGCGCCATCTTGAATAATAGATTGTACAAGTTTATCTTCCAACTCTTGCGTAATCGATCTGTTAGAAATTTTAGCTACACGTCTTACAATTTTTCTTACTTGTTTTTCACTGGTAAAATCCGCATGTTGAATGGCATTGGCTAATGCGAAGATTTCATCCATCGATACACCTGTTTTTTGCTCAATCGAATTAAAAAACGAGCGATGCATGTTTTCCCTCCTATCATTAAAACTCAAATTGACCTTGCGTCTTGCACGAAACATTTCGCAAATGGTGGAGGCCTTAACCTTATTTAGATAGTCCTAAATAGAAGCTAAAGCCTTTATGTTCATCAAATTAGATGTAAGTAGCGCCAACAATAATTAATAGAATGAATAGGACAACAATTAGAACAAACGTAGAACCATAGCCATAGTTGTTGCCGCCTCCAGAGTAACCTCCGCAATAGCTATTGTTCCACCCACCAACATTATTTCCATAAGGTTGTGAGGACCAGCCTTGATATCCCATAAAAGCACCCCTCCCTTCTACAACCTATAATATGTTTCGGTTGTAAAAATGGGAGGGGTATTCGTCTAGTCAATATTTCCTTTTGGTTTAAAAATTAATGCACCGATAAAGCCAAATACGATAGCAGCACTGATCCCTGAGCTTGTTACTTCGAACATGCCTGTTAATACGCCAACAAGTCCATGCTTTTCTGCTTCCGCCAATGCCCCATGAGTTAATGAATTCCCGAAGGATGTAATGGGTACTGTAGCTCCTGCTCCAGCAAAATTGATTAGTGGCTCATATAAACCCATACCATCCAATACGGCACCGAGGACAACCAACGTACTTAGTGTGTGTCCCGGTGTTAAATTGCCAACATCCATTAATAATTGGCCTATGACGCAAATAATGCCTCCAATAATAAATGCAAATACAAATGTCATAACCATGGTTTTTGCCTCATTTCATTGTAATTTCTATCGCATGTGCCGTACATGGAATCGTCTCGCCTTGTTGATAGGATAGCGGCGATAATAATGCCCCTGTTGCCACAAGTAATACTCGTTTATAACTCCCTGCGCGCATTTGTTGAATAACATAACTAAAAAAAACAGCCGCCGAACAGCCTGCTCCACTTGCACCAGATTGGAATGCTTCATCCTGTCCATAAAATTCGGCACCTGCATCACGTAATAACGTTAGCTCTTCATTCTTCACACCATTTTCCACAAGCATTCCTTTCAACAGCTTTAATCCAAGCTGACCTAAATCACCCGTTAAAATTAAATCATAATGATAAATTTTTTGGTTTCTTTGCTGTAGGTGAGATTGAATCGTTTGAAAGGCGGCTGGTGCCATCGCTGCACCCATATGGAAAGGATCATCCATGCCATAGTCAACTGACTTGCCTATCGTTGCTGCTTCTATAGAAGGATACTCCTCACGATGCTTTCCAATAAGGGCATAGCCTGCAGCTGTCACAGTCCATTGTGCAGTTTGAGGTTTTTGAGCACCATAATTGATGGGATAACGAAATTGACGTTCAATGGAATTATGCTGACTTGAGGCACCAGCTAATGAAAAATTAGCCACACCTAACTCTGTTAATAGGCATGCAATAATGGCAGAGGATACAGATGTTGCACAAGCCGAAAATAATCCAATAAAGGGGATTTCTAAATCTCTAGCTGCAAAATTGGTCGGTGTCATTTGATTAACCAAATCCCCACCCATTAAATAATCAATATCTCCGTTTTGTATGCCCAATTTTTTCATAGCAAATTCACAGGCCTCTTCGATCATTTTGCGATGCCCCTGTTCATTTGTTTTCATCTGCCATCGTTCATCATCATAGACCGAGTCAAAATACTGACTAAAAATACTGCGATTCTCCAATGGGCCAGCTACTACTCCACCAGCTAAAAGAGATGGTTTCGATTGAAAAACGATTACCATGAAACCACTCCTATCGTCACAAGGATATATTTAATGAGAGCAACGAAAAATGCAGATACTACTCCAAATAATACAACTGACCCTGCCAATTTAAATAAATTGCCACCGACGCCCAGTACCAACCCTTCTGACCGATGTTCGATAGCCGCAGAAATAACGGCATTACCAAAGCCTGTTACTGGAACTGCTGAGCCTGCTCCAGCAAATTGACCAATTTTTTTATAAAGGCCCAAGCCCGTTAAAATCATGGCAAAGAATACCATTGTGGCAACAGTTGGATTTCCTGCTGTTGCTTCCGTAAAATTGAAGAAAATAATATAAAAAAGGGACACAGCTTGACCAATTGCACAAATCAGTCCACCAACAAAGAATGCCTTAGCTATATTCTTTAAATAAGGGGGCTTTGGTGTAACATATTGCTCTAACTGTTGGTATTGTTCTTTTTCCATTTATGTCTGCTCCTTTGCAAGCTCTTTTAGTTTTGTAATTTTATCGCTCAATTTATTATCTTCAATCTGATCCTTTTTTATTTTATTGGCTTCATAAAAAATTTTATAATCAGCTGAGACAAATACATCTTTGTTTGGATATTTCTCATCAAATTTCTTTTGCAATTTTTTCTCTAGCTTAGTCTTTTTCCACTTTTCCCATGGTTTGATTTGTACTGCAACAAGCATACTATCGTCATATTGGATAACCGTTGATCGTTCAACATAGTCTTCTTCTTTTATAAGGGCTTCGACTTCACTTTCATTTTGTGGCGACCCATAGACAATAAATTTTTCTTTTTCAGCACAACCATTTAACAGCGATAAAACGACTAAGAGAGGTAATGTCATTCCTAGTAGCCTCAAATGTTTTCCCCTCCTTTTCTTTACAGTTTCTCCACACATAAAAAAACTATTCATTCGAAGATATATACGAAAGCCCGAGTCCATTTTTCAAAAGTACATATTGTAGAAGTAGTAACAAGGAAAGGAGGTGACAATATGGGTTGTGGTAAGCCAACAAATCCTATTGGACCAATCCATTCAGCAGGCTGCGTTTGTGACGTAGTTCGCGCTATTTTAGATATTCAAAATCAAGCGGTGCGAGATGAGTGTTCTCCATGTACAGCGAACTGTTTCTTAGAACCACTAGGCGGAATTGTTAGTCCTGCACGCTCTCAAGCAGATACACGTGTATTCATGTTAATTACAAAAGATGGTACTCCTTTCAAAGCATTCTTTAACTCTCCAACAGCAGATCCTTGTATTTGTACATCCGTATTCTTCCGTGTAGAAGATATGTTTGATGAGTGCTGTGCAACTTTACGTGTTTTAGAGCCATTATGTACATTTGACTCTAGTGAAAGTACAGTAGACTTATTAAGTCGTGACGGCTGTTGCGTAAACATGAAGAAAATCTGTAAAGTAGATGACTGGAACTCAACAGATAGCTGTATTACTGTAGATTTATCTTGTTTCTGCGCTGTACAATGTATCGCTGATGTTGACTTAGGGATTTGTGATTAATTTCTTTCACCTTTGACACACACACATAAAAAAAAGTGTACAGCATCCTCTGCTGTACACTTTTTTTATAATGTTGGCAATTTTCTTCCACGCCACAGTATTTGTTGTATCTCTTCAAAATGAATGATTTCCTGTGTTTTTAATTCTAATGACGTTAGCATTAAAGAATCACTCTGTACTTCTGAGGCAGTTCCAGTTAATTTTCTACCATCTTTTAAGCAAACTAATAATGGCTGATAGGCCCTCTGACGAAATGGCTTTTCTAAAAATTGAAGTTGTTTTAGTAAGTACGGATCTATTTGTACATCTTCTACGATATCTTCTTTCCCATCAACTGTTTGCTCATCGAAAATGTTGTCCCTTACATATACGGATGTACTTTCATCCAAATCAAGTTCA
Source organism: Lysinibacillus sp. FSL K6-1151 (assembly GCF_038630755.1). Taxonomy (NCBI): domain Bacteria; kingdom Bacillati; phylum Bacillota; class Bacilli; order Caryophanales; family Bacillaceae; genus Lysinibacillus; species Lysinibacillus sp. FSL K6-1151. The sequence goes on along the minus strand of NZ_CP152040.1, from coordinate 769,835 downwards.
TGTAACGCCTTAGAAATATTTAAAAAATATGATGGTGATTTTATAAACAAGCGTGGCTCTCGATCCACTTTACTCACTTCCCTTTTTTCCATACAATATGCGAAAGTAAGTAAATTGGTTCTTAGCCTATTTGACTTAAAAAAACTGTCGCTAATCCTAAGTAAATTAAAATACTTGTTATATCATTTAAAGTTGTAATAAAAGGTCCTGATGCCACAGCAGGGTCTATTTTTAGTCGATGCATTAACAACGGAATAAAGGAACCCGCTAATGTCGCGACTAAAATAGAACCACAAAGTGCTGCTCCTACTAACATTCCTAAAACAAGTTCATGTTTCCAGAAATAAACAATGCCAATAACGATTAATCCACAAACAACGCCTGACATTAAGCCTGTACCTGCTTCACGTAGTAGTAACTTGAATTTACTATGTTCTTCCACGTCTCCTGTTGCAATACCTCTGATCGCCACGGCTAATGCTTGTGTTCCACTATTCCCTGATGTTCCTGAAATAAGTGGAATAAAGACAGCTAGTAAGGCTACCTTATCTAAAGTATCTTCAAATTGCCCCATTAAATTGGCTGTCAGCATACCTAAAAACAGTAGTACCACTAACCAAGGTAAACGTTTTTTAGCTGCTTGGAAAGGTGTTACATCAAACTTATCCATATCCGAAATACCGGCTAATTTTGAGTAATCCTCAGAAGCCTCTTCATCAATAACATCAATAATATCATCGACCGTGATAATACCGAGCAGTTCCCCTTTATCATCAATAACAGGTGTCGCTAAAAAATTATAGTCCTTCATAATTTGTGCGACTTCCTCTTGGTCATCATTTGCATGTACCATCACAACACGTTCATTCATAATGGATCGAATACGTGTATCCTCGTCAGCAATGATTAAATCTCGTAGTGATATAACACCTGTCAAACGGTGTTCTTCATCCACCACGAAAATATAATAAACAGTCTCTGCATCTGGTGCTTCTTTACGCAAAATGGCCATTGCTGAACGCACTGTTGAATTTTCTGGTATAGCAACGTATTCAGTTGTCATAATAGAACCGGCTGTATATTCATCGTAGCTTAATAGCTCATTAATTTCTTCAGCCGTTTCCTCATCCATCATTTCCAAATAGCTTTCACGCTGTGCCAAATCCAGCTCATTTAAGACATCTGCCGCATCATCAGCATACATATGCGAAAGCATTTCTGCCCCATATGAAGGATCCATTTCAGCTAGGTACGCTTTATATTCATCATCTTCGATATCGATTGCCTGAAAAATATCAGCCATTTCTGTCGGAGACAAGAACGAATAGATGATCTTCCTTATATCAGGTTCCACCTTTTCGTAAAACGTTGCCTGATCATATGGATGAAGTTCTAAAAACTCATCACGGAATGCATCAATATTATGTGCTTCGAGCATTCCTCGTAGATGTGCCTCATCAAATTGCACATCATCCTTTTCATTTCTTTCCTCTATCATGCTTGTCCCCTCCTTCCGAGCTTTCAATCATCTTTACGGGCAATGCCGTAAATCTACCTTCTATATAATAGAGTGTATTATACCTTTTCTGCAAACCCTTTTTTAAGTTATCCATCAGAGTCGGTGTACAGATTTTTATAAAATTCGATTTTAAGCGTAAAATCATGACGATTTCTATTTTACTATACATTAATTTTATAAAGTCGGTGTAAAGATACTTCCTATACACTGTTATTACATCAAAAATGATAAGGAGATGCCCGTTTGTGCGAACATCTCCTTTCTATCAGTCAAAGACTACTTCAATAATCTCTGCATGTCTTCATTTAACATACTTGTAAAGTGTAATGGCCTACCAGTCAGTGGATGCTCCATACTTAAGGAGACACAGTGTAGTGCTTGTCGATCAATCAAATGACGGCTTCCACCATAAAGGTCATCCCCAACAAGTGGATGCCCAAGGTACGCCATGTGTACGCGAATTTGATGTGTACGTCCTGTATGCAATTGCAATCGTACATATGTCACTGGTTCAGCATCAAGTAAAAACCGCTTTAGCACGGTTACATCTGTATGTGCATATTGCCCATCTTCTCGTACTTCTCTTTCAATAATACTCGTCACTTTACGCCCTATAGGAGCCACAATGGATTGAAAATTTTGTTCGACATGGCCATGCACAATCGCCTCATATTGCCTTGAAATGTTTCTACTACGCTGAGCAAGCCCTGTTAAATGATGAATGTGTGCATGCTTGGCAATACAGAGTAAGCCTGATGTATCTCGATCTAACCTTGTGACTATGTGGGCTGTGGAAGCTAATCCTTGTTGCTCAAAATAGCCACAAACTAAATTTGCAATGCTTTTGGTTGGATGCTCTCTTGAGGGAATTGTACTCTGGTGAGCTGGTTTATCAAGCACTAAGATTGCATCATCCTCAAATACGATGGTTAAATCACCATGCTCAATAGCAAGACCGTCACTTCTTTCCTCAGGAGGAAATGTCACTCCCACACAGTCACCCTCTTGAAGGACATGTCTCACATTACGTTCGACACCATTGACTGTTAACAAGCCACCATCAAACTTAATGGCGGTTAAGGCTTTCTTGGATATACGCCATTCCTGAAGGGCTTCTCGTAATAATTGCCCCTCTTTATCAGCCACAAAGTGCAATGTAAACCTTGTATCCATATTATTCATTAGCGACGAAAGATTCATGCACGCGCTCCCAAAATGGGAATGGTCGGAAACGGGCAAAACGTACTTTTTCATTTGCTACATTAAATGCAATAGCTTTGACATCACCTTGTGTAATTTGCAAGTGATCGACGGTCATATTAAAGTTCTGTTCATTTACCGGACGTAACACACAATGATGGTGTGCTGGTAATATTAATGGTGATCCTACTGTTCTGAAAACACGATTATTAATGGATGCAATTTCAGTGACTTGTAGTGCCGCTAATGTAGGATGGATAATTGCCCCACCAAGTGCTTTATTATAAGCCGTACTACCAGAAGGCGTTGATACACATAGACCATCTCCACGGAAACGCTCAAATTGATTGCCGTTCAGCTCGACATCCATAACAAGTGTTACATCTGGCGATTTGATTGTTGCTTCATTTAACGCTAGGTACGTATTCGAATCGGCATTGTGATGCTCTACTTTTACTTCTAAAAGTGGATACTCCACAACATTAAAGTCTTTTTTAGCAATGGATAAAACTAATTTTTCTAATTCAGATGGCTTCCAATCCGCATAAAACCCTAAATGCCCCGTATGAATACCAACGAATGCTACTTGGTCTAACAAATGAGAATATCGATGAAAGGCATGCAAAAGCGTGCCGTCTCCTCCAATAGAAACAACGATTTCTGGTGTTTCCTCATCATAAGTTAAGCCAAAATCCTGTAAATAAGTTTTAGCTAGCTCCATTAGCTCGTTAGATTGTGCATCTCTACGTGATTGAATCGAAAATTTCATTGGGCGTCACGCTCCTTCTCTGTTAGTAAATTAGGATTCGATGCTTCTTTGTATTCGCTAAAGTAGGCCTGTGCCTCTTGAATTTCACTACGAATCAATGACATTTCCTCATCCAATCGAAATGCTGCCTCTGCTGCACTTTGTAAACGATTTTTAATTTCCTCTGGGAACATGCCCTTATATTTATAATTTAAAGAGTGCTCAATAGATGCCCAGAAATTCATGGCTAGTGTTCGAATTTGGATTTCGGCTAACACTACTTTTTTTCCTTGAATCGTTTCAACAGGATATTCCACGATCATATGGTAGGAGCGGTAACCACTTGGCTTATTATGTGTAATATAATCGCGTTCTTCCACTACACGCATATCTTTACGCTGACGAATAAGCTCTGTTACCGTTGCGATATCATCAACAAATTGACACATAATCCGAAGGCCGGCAATATCACCAAGTTCATCACCAAGTTGTTTAGAGGGCTCAAAAGCTAATCCTTTTTCTAATGTTTTATCATATATACTTGCTAAAGGCTTAACACGTCCTGTTACAAATTCAATTGGTGAATTGGCATTAACAATACCAAATTGCGAACGCATGCCTTTTAATTTTACTTTTAACTCGTCTACTGCTTGTTTATAAGGACTTAAAAATATTTCCCATTGTCCCATTGTAAAAACCTCCCGACATTCGGTATCGAACACCACCGTCTGTTCGTTTTGTCTTTCTATTCAGCAAGAATTGCCTGAAAGTGTTGTTCCACGGTTTGGACAAATTCTGCCCCGTAATTGTAATTTCCTTCAATATTATACACGAGCATTTCCAATTCATCGTAGAAATTTGTTAGCTCAATCTCTTCTTCACCTATTCGTAGTATTGGATCTTTCTTTTTTTGTAAAATATGTACAAGATTCTCCCAACTACTCGGTGGAAAACGCAAGTAATGATAGTCTTCGCCTGCATCAAGTAAATAAATAAATGCAAACTCATCTGAATCTGCAATGAGTTGTCCAGCAGGTTTTAACTGTAAATTTACTTCATTGTCGTTTAAACTAAAATGAAGTTGATCTTGTTCAAAATTCGATGTTTCTATTGTATAAATTTTACGCACTGCGGTTCCCCTTTTCGTTGTACTCTTCCTCTTATTTTATCACACAGGGTAAATAGTTGCAGTGTGTAAATACTAAATCAAGCGAAACAACGAATGAAAAATAAAAAATTAAATAGGTGAATATAAATGACACAAGAAATTGAAATTGAGTTTAAAAATCTATTAACAAAACAACAATACGAGCAATTGTTACAAGACTTCCACATTAGCCAAAATGCTATTCATCGACAAGTAAATCATTATTTTGACACGCCTACACAGGCCATTCGTCAACTGCAAAGCGGGCTGCGAATTAGACAAATTGGTGATTATTACGAATGTACACTCAAAGAGAAAAATACCGAGCATGCTCATCTTGAAACAACAGATGAATTAACTGCAGTACAGGCACAGCAAATGCTTGATGGTAAAGGCTTTTTTGCTCAAGAAGTAGCAAAAAAATTAGCCAGCCACAGTATTCCTTTAGAACAATTACAAGTATTTGGCTCACTCACTACAGATCGTGTCGAAATTCCTTATAAAGAGGGGCTTCTTGTTTTTGACCATTCTTACTATTTGCAGTGCGACGATTATGAGGTAGAATATGAAGCAAAAGATGCAATAAAAGGAAATACAATTTTCGACGAATTTTTACAGCAATACGGAATTAAAAAACAGGCTACAGATAAAAAAATAGCCCGCTTTATGAAAGCTCTACAAGCACAAAATTCATAATAGTATAAAAAGGAAGGTGACTGACTCCTTGGATATTCAATCACTAAAATCTTTACTAGAAATTCAAGCATTGCAAACACTTGGAGCTACCGAAAATGCATCAACAAACAATCTGACAGACAATAATTCTATTTTTTCTGACATGATTAATGAATTATTAGGAGAAGCATCGACAGCAAGCAATGCCAAATTGTCTAGTTTGTTTGCTTCTGGAACAGCAAATCATTCAGATTTCGTCAATCAGCTGACAATGTTAGCCAATAATTCAGAAGGCAGCTCACTCGAATCATTGCTTTATCAAGGCTCTAATGCTGTGTTTATCCCTGAATCTGTCAAACAAGCTTTAGCAAACAACTATACTGGCACAAAGCTTGATTCTTATGTTTCAGATGATGTTATAGGCTCTACAGCGTACGCCAATTCACTAACAGGAGCCAATCAATATGCCGCTATTATCGAAAAAGCTGCCGCTACTTATCAGGTACCCGAAAAGCTTATTGCGGCTGTCATCAAGCAAGAATCTAATTTTAATCCAACTGTAGTGAGTCATGCAGGAGCGCAGGGCTTAATGCAATTAATGCCCACAACAGCACAATATTTAGGCGTGACAAACGCTTTTGATCCAGAGCAAAACATTATGGCTGGGGCAAAATATTTGCGTCAAATGCTAGATAAATTTAATAATGACCCTACACTAGCTTTAGCAGCCTACAATGCTGGCGCGTCTCGCGTTACGAAATATGGAGGGATTCCTCCTTTCAAAGAAACACAGAATTATGTCAAAAAAGTGATGAATTACTACACAGTGTAATCGCATCTTTCCTTTTATCCATACTTTTTCCAACAAATTTCACCCATTGTGGTGAAATTTGTGCTATTTTAGCGAACAACAATTCGAAAGAGCTCTTTGTTTGTGTTAACGAAAAGACGTTGATAGAATGAAGGTAGTCACAAGAAATTCACATTTTGAGGATGACAAGTATATCAATAACGCTTCGGCTTAATTGCCGCTAACGATGTGTCTAGATTTTTCCGAGCAGAAAAGTAGAAGTTAGCCTAAGAAAGTCACGTCCTATGACAACTGCCGGAGGGCTCTGTGGCAATACTTTCATTGCCACAGGCGTAGCGCTTTTTGACGGTGTTCTAGATTCAGCAGTCGTTTGAACACTTGCTGAATGCGATAAAATGATACTTTAAGATATAAAGAAGAATTAAAGGAGCATATAACCTATGAGTCGAAAATACACTGTTCCTTATGAGGAGCTGGGAGCTGAAAAACTGTCAGAACTCATTCACGCGTTCTATAAAAGAGTGGCTCAGCATCCTGATCTTATTCCAATCTTTCCAAAGGATTTAACAGAGACAGCCCGTAAGCAAATTCAATTTCAAACACAGTATTTAGGTGGACCAAATCTCTTTACTGAGGAACATGGACATCCAATGATGCGTGCACGTCACATGAATTTTCCGATTACACCTGACCGTGCTCAAGCTTGGCTAGAGTGTATGTCAGAAGCAATGGATGAGGTAGGTTTGGAAGGGAAGTTCCGTGAAACTTATTATCAACGTTTAGTATTAACAGCTCATCACATGGTTAATACGCCAAATGACGATGAGGGGGAATTGTTACGTGAATAATATTCAAATGTTGCTGCAAGAGCCAACGCCGACGATTTCTACTGCCAACAAGCCTATTGAATTGTATATTTTCGTAGATCCACTTTGCCCTGAAGCTTTCAGTATGCAAGCAACTCTTCGTAAATTACAGCTTGAATACAACCACTATTTCACGTGGCGCTTTGTTTTAAGCACAGAGCTTACTTCTTTAAATTGCTTAAGTAAACGTGTCAAAGGTTGTATCTCGGGAGTCGAACTTGATATTAACCACCCTGTATTACCTTCAATTGCTATTAAAGCAGCTGAACTACAGGGAAAACGTGCAGGTGCACGCTATTTGTCGAAACTACAAGAATATGTATTACTAAACCACCAAGATGTAAACTCCTATGCAACGCTTTTAAAAATTGCAGAGGATGTTCAACTAGACATGAATGAATTCACTGTCGACTTTGGCTCAAAGGAAGCAGCACGAGCTTTCCAATGCGATTTATATATTAAACGTGAAATGGAAGTTGACGAAGTCCCTAGTATCGTGTTTTTCAATGAATGTATTGAAGATGAAGGACTAAAAGTCAGCGGTAGCTATTCCTATGAAGTTTATGAACATATTTTACAAGAAATGCTGAACGAACAGCTTGTCCGTCAGCCATTACCATCAATAGAGGACTTATTTTCTAAATTCCATACACTTTCTACAAATGAAATAGCTTTTATCTATTCATTTACAGAGCAAGCAGCAGAGCGTGAATTAAAGAAACGCATGCTACAACAAAAAATCGAACGAATCCAGACAACTCACGCTACGTTATGGCGTCTTAAATAATACAATAAACGACAGGGACTCCAATCTTTCATGATGGAGTCCTTTTCATGTTGTTGAAAAAAGGTCATGTCAATAGCAGTAATACACCTTTTCACAAAGCCTGGGATAGATTTCCGTTCCGCCAGCGTCCGAGTCACTTCACCCACTGCGTTCGTCCCAAGGTATCAGTTGTGATGCTAATCCCCTAGGAGTGACGCTGGCTCCACTCCAATCACCATGTGGCAAAAGTGTCTTTTCCTTATCTTTCATACGAGCATAATTAGAGGAAGGATAGGCTCTTATTTTCAATGTGGAGAAATGATGCGTACCGCTCCTCCATAAAATGAGTAGTGAACACCTTCCCTTTATTTGAAAACCATTGCTAAAGAGAAATATTTTTATCGGTTGAAGTGGAAGGCTTGACTACCTTGGGATAGCTAGGCGGAAGCGGCTTTGCGCTCGCCCACAGAAAAGCAAGTAGCCTGCAACGGTAATCCATTTTCACCTTTCACATAAATTCTATGGATATTTTGTTAGATAAAGCAAAATACAAAGAAGCGCCTCTATCCTCGACCGATAGAGACGCTTCTTTTTCACAAAGGGGATGGGAGAAATGTTCACGTTCAAACAAAGGGGTGTATGTTTGTTTTGTGATTTATTTCACAAGAATTACTCTATCATGGAATAATATATTTAGCAATGCAACCAATACTAGATTCACAAATTTGTCAAATAGAAAGCGATTACAAACAGTATTTTTCCAAGATGCACACTTTTAAACTATTTAGAAATCAAAAAAAATCATTATTCTTTCATTTGAAATAACATGGACAATATATAAAAAAGAGCAGTAGGAATATTCCCACCGCCCTTTTAATTAGTTATTCAACAATAATTTTTCTAATTCATTTAAACGCTCTTCAAATACTTTACATGCATCTTCAATCGGCTTAGCAACGTTCATATCAACACCTGCTGCCTTTAATACTTCTATTGGGAAATCAGAGCATCCAGCTTTTAAGAAGTTATTAATATAACGTTCTACAGCTGGTGCCCCCTCCTCTAAAATTTGTTTACTCAATGCTGTAGCGGCTGATTTACCAGTCGCATATTGATAAACATAGTAATTATAGTAGAAGTGTGGAATACGAGCCCATTCTAAGCCAATTTCCTCATCTACAATCATATCATCGCCGAAGTATTTTTTGTTTAGTTCATAATAAACCTCAGTTAAACGATCAGCTGTTAATGACTCACCGTTCTTATCCATTTGATGAATAAGATGTTCAAACTCTGCAAACATTGTTTGTCTGAATACCGTACTTCTGAAACCATCTAACCAATGATTTAATAAGTAAATTTTTTGTTGAGGGTCATCAATTGTTTTTAGTAAATAGTCATTTAATAACTCTTCATTACATGTTGAAGCAACCTCTGCGACAAAAATAGAATAATCTCCATAAACGAAAGGCTGATTGTTACGTGAATAATAGCTGTGAACACTATGGCCAAATTCATGCGCTAATGTAAATAGATTATTCACATTGTCTTGCCAATTCATTAAAATATACGGATTCGTACCATACGCGCCTGATGAGTAGGCTCCACTACGTTTCCCTTTATTCTCTAATACATCAACCCAACGGTTATCCAATCCACTTTGGACGATGCTTTGATATTCTTCGCCTAATGGAGCTAGTGCTTTCACTAAAATATCTTTCGCTTCATCATAAGTGACTTTCATTTCCACTTCTTTAACAAGTGGTGCAAATAAATCCCACATATGCAATTCGTCTACACCTAATAATTGCTTACGTAACGAAATATAACGCTGCATAGCTGGTAAATACTTATGAATTGTTTCAACTAATTGATCATACACATTTTCCGGAATGAAATTATTAGACATGGCTGCATGGCGTGCAGAATCATAATGACGAATACGAGCACTCACATTATGCTTCTTCACATTACCCGTTAGCGTTGCCGAGAACGTATTTTTAAACTTGCCATATGCTTCGTACATAGCTTTAAATGCACCTTCACGCACTGAGCGATCTTTGCTCTCTAAAAACTTAATATAGTTACCATGTGTAAGTTGTACTTCCTCTCCCTCTTCATTTTTCACATAAGGGAAAACCATGTCCGCATTGTTTAACATACTGAATGTATTAGAAGCTGTACCCGTTACCTCAGACATTTGCGCTAGCAATGCCTCCTGCTCAGCTGGTAATACATGTGGACGTGCCATTGTAATTTCTTTTAAAGATTGCTTATATAATTGTAGGTCTTGATTTTCTGCTAAGTAGTCTTCAATTGTTTCTTCACTTAATGCTAAAATCTCTGGTGTTAAATATGAAAGACCAGCTGAGATACTAGTTGCCAATGTTTGAATGCGACTGTTCATATCTTGATAAAAGCTATTTGTTGTATCTTGATCATAGCGCATATGGGCATATGTGTAGAGCTTCATCGCACGCTCATATAGATGATCATGATATTGTAAAGCTGTTAATAATGCCTCTGCCCCATTATTTAAAGTACCTGCATAGCTCGGTGCTTGTTTAGCAAGCTCTGCAACTTCCTTCAATTCCTCTTCCCAAGCTTTATCTGTTGCAAAGATATCCTCTAAGCGCCATGTTAATTCTGCGGGTACTTCATTTCTAACCAAAATCTGATTACTGTTACTAGCCATGTATGCCAGCCCCCTTTATATGTGCTTTTTTCCTTTTACTCTCATATTTTCTCAATATATTGTGGCAATTGCAAATAAATGTACATATACATGCTCACAAATATCTAGCGACTGCTCTTCTTGAGTCATATGCTTCAAGAGCTGTCCATAATACAGGACAGCACTTACCGCCTGCGTTGTCACTTCTAGTTGATGCTTACTTAAAAAATGGTGAATCTCCTGCTTCGTTAACATAAAGGGCTGTCGACCTAATTGTTTACTAAAATGCAACAGCATCGTTTGCCATTCACTAGTAAACAAGGAGATGGCTGCTCCACCCTTCACTGGAATTCCAATGTAGGAAGGCATAGCAGTTAACGCAAAGTTTAATTCATAGCAATTTCGTAAAAATAAATCTTGCGCCCCCTTTTTACTATATAAAAGACGCGCAGATACAAATTGCCTACATGCTTGTTTATAAAGTTGCCAATACTGTTGAAATTCTTCTTGAGTAATTTGCTTCGGTATATAAAAAGGAAAGTGTTGTTGATTGACTGGTATTGTCTGAACTTTACCTATGAAAGTATGCCCATGTACATGAAGAAGATTCGTCCAATAAGTAAAATGGGCCGTCCTAGCGTTATACGTCATTAAATAAGGTACACCTGATGTAGTTGTCATAAACGCTTTTTGCAACAATGGGGAAATGGTAATTTTGCTGATGCCGTTGATTGCATCTTTACTTTGAGGCGTTTGAAAAAGCCAAATTACTTGTATATCGTTTTTTTCGTAGCCAGCTGTACGTTGTTGCCATTTTTCATGGGAGATTGTGCTACATTGAAATTCAATTGCATAGTGACGATCATTTATTGTAATGAGCAAATCCGGGCGTTGAGCAAGCTGCTTTAAAAATGGCTCTAGCTCCACTTGATATCCATGCTTTGTGAGCCATTCAAATAATTGCATTTTACCTTGGAGATGAAGTTTAGATTCACCTTCAGCGAACAATTGTGGACAATGCTTTTTGGCGAAGTGTGAAAAATGGGGAATATTATGTTGACCTACTTTCAATTGAACTGGTTCTAGACATTGAGGACAAAAAAATTTCATTTGTCGCCTATATCGTTGTAAAGCTTTCCTCGTATATTGATATGGGAGAAATAGCTGCTGTTTGTTGTTATAAGCTACCAGCATTTAATCAACTCCTTTTTAGTCAACTATAATGGAGTTGGTTTGCCCTCACAAAAATTAAGCAATTATTTCTTGAAATTTAAAAAATGCCGTCTCATATATCTTCATTCAGCAGATTTCACAGCATGAGCAGAGAGGCCTGTACAACGCTGGTCAATTAACCGATGATAGCTTAAATATGAATGCAAAAAAAGGACTGTAGCAAAACTCAATAAATTTACGAGTTTTACTACAGTCTAAAAAATGAGGTATTTTAATGCTTATGCAAAGTATTTTCGAACTGTTTCAAAGCAATTAAATTCCATAATCTTTTCACCGTACTCCTCTAGACGGTGAATGGTTAAATTGGATGGTGTTAAAAATTCCTTGATGACCGCATTTCGATCATGACGATTTAAATCCTCATCTGCGTTCCCGAAATCAACAACTAAATAGTACCAATCTTCATATTTGAATAATGAGGAATCCACTAATTCGTCTGTCATTCGTTTTGCGACAGGGATTAACTCATCAATATCTTTAAATTTATAAACATAAATGTCTGTATCCATAAATAACTCTGACTCATCCATGTCACCAAGTTGAGTTAGCTGGCTAAGAAGATCCTCTCCAACTTCATCGAATGGTGCAAACATTTCTTTGTGTTCATCAAAACTCGAATGACCATCTAATGTTTCACCGTCTTTTAAAATATGTGCACGTGTGACAATGATTTCTAAGCCTACTTCAGATGCATTGATGTGAATCCAAATCGGACCCTCTACATCAAAGTAATCCTCCGTGTTTACTTCATCAATCATATCCCAAAAAAGTTGCTCACCCTTTGCTCGATTGTACCAAATTTCTTCACGACTATAGCCGCGATCCTCTATATCATTATACGTAATAAAGAGCTTGAGTGTATTTTCATTTACACGTTCGATGTCCACTAGACCTCATCTCCCTTCACTGTCATATGCTGAAAAACAGTTTTGTTTCATTAGTATGCTTTTATTCTTTGTTTTTAACCTTCATACTGCATTTGTTTTTCAACCTTTGACCACACTCAGTAAAACCATCGAGGAACCGCAAACATGATTTTTTTTGTTCACAGTTGTCTCTAACTCTATTGTATGCTGTTCTGTCATAAAATGAAAAGGATATACACCGTTTCACAGAAGATATTTGAATTATTGAAATTGTAGTAAACTATTTAACTTAAATCAAGTTTAACATACTTTTACGGAAATATATGACTTTTCCCTATCAATTATTATACTTCATATAGAAGGTTTTACATAAGTAAAACATAAAAAAATAGATGTCACAACATGCATTCCACATTTGTAACATCTACAATATATATTATTCAAAATGAGTAGGTTTAATTCACCATTCGTTGCGCTTCTTGAAGCTGATATGCTCGAACTTTTCGAGGTAGGAAGCGACGAATTTCATCTTCATTATAGCCGACTTGTAGACGTTTTTCGTCCAAAATAATTGGTCGGCGTAATAAACCAGGATACTCCTGAATTAATTCATATAAACGTTGTAGTGGTAAACTTTCAACATCCACATTTAATTTTTGAAATATTTTTGAACGAGTAGAAATGATTTCATCTGTCCCGTCTTCTGTCATACGTAAAATTTTTTTAATTTCACTAATACTTAGTGGCTCAGAAAATATATTACGTTCTGTATATGGAATTTCGTGCTCCTCTAACCAAGCTTTCGCTTTACGACAAGAGGTACAACTTGGTGATGTAAATAGGGTTACGATCATTCTGACACATCCTTTCATTTTGTAATCATTATCTATAAACCAGAACCAAAGTGTTAAATTAGAATTAATGTAAAGTAAAATACACAGTACCATTATACAGCACTCAGCTGTATTTGAATATAGTTCCAATAAAAAAAGACTGAACCCGTCACAAATTATTCTGTCTCTTTATACAGCTTTTAATAAAGCGTATTTCCTTCTATCTTATGTGCTACTACTAACATTCCCACTTTCAGTGCATTTTAAACATCCAAGCATGTATCTTAGTTGTTCTCATTTAAAAAGATTAAACGAGAAAATTGTCAATTTGACGTGTACACCTAAACACAATTTTAATAAAAAATTTTATATTTATAACAAAATTACACAACAAAAAAAGCATATAATTTTTTCTCGAAAAAAACCACCGTCAAAAGTCTGACTTTACACAATGGAATCTTTATAATATAATTCTTTGCAATCAAATCAATTTGAATAATTTAAATTGAGAAAAACGCTGACGAAGAGTAGTACATATGTTCATTTCACGTTTAGAGAGTCTGTGGTTGCTGCAAACAGATCGTGGAGGCATATAGAATGGACTTCCGAGTTAGCTTTGTGAACGCTATTAGAAGCTATTAGCAGAGCTCGTCCCTTCACGTTACGAAGCTGAGTGGCCTTTTAGGCAAGCTGGGTGGTACCGCGGATTCAAAACATCATTCGTCCCTTCATTAGAAAAAATCTAATGAGGACGCATGATGTTTTTTTGTCTTTATCGTGAGGTGGAAAAGTGAGCAAAACGCCACTGACAACCGTCACGGAATTTGAATTCGAGGAGGAACTTTTAATGACAACTATTTTTTCAGGCGTACAGCCTACAGGAATCGTTACTTTAGGGAACTATTTAGGAGCATTCAAGCAATTCCCTGCACTACAAGACGAAGGAAATGCTATTTATTGTATCGTTGATCAGCATGCGATCACGGTTGCCCAAGATCCTAAAGAATTACGTGAAAGCATTCGTAAGCTGGCAGCTACCTATATTGCTACTGGCATCAACCCTAAAAAATCTACGTTATTCATTCAATCAGAGGTGCCAGCGCATGCTCAGGCAGGATGGATGTTACAATGTGTTGCGTCTATCGGGGAGCTAGAACGTATGACACAATTTAAAGATAAATCACATGGTAAAGAAAGCGTTTCTGCTGCTCTTTTAACATATCCACCGTTAATGGCTGCAGACATTCTACTTTACAACACAAACATTGTCCCTGTCGGCGATGATCAGAAGCAGCATATCGAGCTAACTCGTGACCTTGCAGAACGTTTTAATAAACGCTTTGGTGACGTTTTAACAATTCCAGAAATTCAATTACCAAAAGCAGGCGCTCGTATTAAATCCTTACAAGAGCCAACAAAGAAAATGAGTAAATCTGATCCTAATACGAAAGCGACAATCCGTTTGCTAGATACGGCAAAGGACATTGAGAAAAAAATTAAATCAGCGGTTACGGATTCTGATGGTATTGTTGCATTTGATGTAGAAAATAAACCAGGTGTCTCGAATTTATTGACAATCGAATCGGCTATTTCTGGTATAGCCATTGAAGATTTAGTCAAAAAATATGAGGGAATTGGTTATGGTGGATTCAAGCAAGGTGTTGCAACAGCTGTTATCGAACATCTAACACCAATTCAAGAAAAATTCTATCATTTAGTAGAATCCTCTGAATTAGATGTCATCTTAGATGAAGGTGCTGAAAAGGCGAATGCGATTGCCAGTGCTACATTAAAACGCATGGAAGATGCAATGGGTCTCGGCCGCACACGTCGCTAATTTATGGCTTGTCTGTGGAGCGATCAAAGCCTAAATCAAGCACAACAGCACAAATGATAATGCAGGCTCCTACCGCCATATAAAATTCTGTTGTTTGAAAAATAAATTTGAAAACAACCTTCCAGGAATAACCTAATGTTCGATAATTTAAATACAATATGAGATTCCCTACAGAGAGGATCATTAAGCCATAGCTTACTAAAAATAAAAAGAGACGAAACACAGTAGAGGCATCCTTTCTATTTCTTCTTACTTATCATTTATTCACAAAACTATAAAAAAAGACGTCAGCCGTTTAAATTTGGCTGACGTTTTTTAAGTTTATATATTATGCTTCATATTTTTTGAATAGAAGACTGGCATTGTGACCACCAAAACCAAGAGAATTACTCATCGCATATTGAATGTTTGCTTCTCTCGCTTCGTTTGGAACATAATCTAAATCACATTCTGGATCTGGATCTACTAAATTAATTGTTGGAGGTAAAATGCCTTCTTTTAAGGCTAATGCTGTGAAAATCGCTTCCACACCACCAGCTGCTCCTAATAAGTGACCCGTCATAGACTTTGTGGAGCTCATAGCAAGTTTATACGCATGATCACCAAAAGCAGTTTTAACAGCTTGTGTTTCAAATAAATCATTGTAAGGTGTGCTAGTACCATGTGCATTAATATAATCAACTTGTGATGGATCAACTCCACCATCTGTCAATGCTTGCGTCATTGCACGTGCTGCCCCCTCACCCTCTGGAGCTGGAGCCGTAATGTGATGCGCATCACCTGTTGCACCATAACCTAAAACTTCAGCATAGATTTTAGCGCCACGAGCTTTTGCATGTTCATACTCTTCTAGAATAACGATACCAGCGCCTTCTCCGATAATAAAACCATCGCGGTTTTTATCAAATGGACGGCATGCGGCTTGTGGGTCTGGATTTAATGATAAAGCTGTATTTGCACAGAAGCCTGCCACAGCCATTGTAACGATTGGTGATTCAGCACCACCTGAAATCATCACATCTGCATCCCCACGTTCAATTACTTTAAAGGCATCGCCAATGGAGTTTGTTCCCGAAGCACACGCCGTTACAGAACATGAGTTAATACCTTTTGCACCAACGTGAATAGATACTTGCCCTGAAGCCATATCAGGAATCATCATTGGAATGAAGAATGGGCTGACACGTCTTGCGCCACGCTCTTGGAATGTTAAAAATTGTTGTTCATAAGTTTCCATACCGCCGATACCAGAGCCAATCCATACACCTGCACGTGGAGCTAACTCTTCATCAATTGTTAATTGTGCATCTTCCATTGCCATAATGGAAGCGGCTAACGCGTAGTGCGTAAAACGATCCATTTTACGTGCTTCTTTACGATCAATATATTTTTCAATATCGAAATCCTTCACTTCTGCTGCGATTTTTGCTGCAAAAAGTTCTTTATTCAATCGTGTCAGCTCACCAATGCCAGATTTACCAGCCTTGATGTTAGCCCATGTTTCTTCGATGCTATTTCCTAGTGGTGTAACTGCGCCAATTCCTGTAATTACTACTCGTCGTTTACTCATTGTCTTACTCCCCTCAAGCATTTTTCCTTCTTATTTTCCCCATCTCATGGCTACGGCACCCCATGTTAAGCCGCCACCAAAACCAACGAGGACTAATAAGTCATCCTCTTTAATCTTACCTGCTTCGAGCTCATCTACCAAGGAAATACCAATAGATGCTGCTGAAGTATTTCCATATTTATGAATCGTTTTTGACATTTTTTCAGGTGGTAGCTCTAATCGCTCACGAGCAGATTCCATAATTCGTATATTTGCCTGATGCGGCACTAAAAAATCTACGTCTTCTTTTGTTAATCCTGCTTTCTCTAACACATTAACAGCCGATTCACCCATTTGACGTACAGCAAACTTAAACACTTCACGACCATTCATTGTAATTGTGTCTTGCTGTGTTAAATAAAGGTTTTTACCGCCTGTACCATCAGCACCAAGTTCAAATGATACAATACCTCTGCCTTCAGATACTGGCCCAACAATAGCTGCACTAGCACCATCACCGAATAAAACAGCTGTATTACGATCCTTCCAATCGATGACTTTCGACAGTTTTTCTACACCTACTACTAAGACATATTTATAAGTATTTGCCTCTACAAAGTGCTTCGCTGTCACTAAGCTATATATAAATCCTGCACATGCCGCTGCTTGATCCATCGCCGCCGCATTCACTGCTCCGATTTGTTCTTGAACCATACATGCTACACTTGGAAAAGTTTGATCCTGTGTGACAGTTGCTACAAGTATTAAACCAATTTCCTCTGGCGTAATACCCGCTTTTGCAATAGCTTCTTTAGCAGCTGCTACTGCTAAATCTGAAGTTTCCTGATCCTCTGCCGCAAAATGACGTTCTTCAATGCCTGTTCGAGTTCGAATCCATTCATCTGAAGTATCCATTATTTTTTCCAAATCAAAATTTGTAACGACCTTCTCAGGAACATATTTGCCAATTCCTATAATACCAGCGTTCATATAGCAACCCCTCAGCTTTCTTACTATCAATTATTAGTAACTGGTCATAATTATAACGCATACGAAAGGAAGGACGCAAGGTGATTTAAAATTAATGTGTTTTGGACGTGGCGGAGATTTTATTTTTGGTGAGGGCTGACTCTTTATTAGGTTAGGTGAGAGTTTTGGCATTATCGTCGTTTTTGAGCGGGTGAACTTCTACGTCATAGTACTGTCCACCTTTTTATGAACGGAGTGTCTTACTTAGGAGCACTATCTACTAGCTCTGAGCCAAGTTCCTACTATAATTAGAGCACTTCTGCACTCGTTACGAACAAAAACCCTAATCGAGACTAATTCCCTGACTCCTCTTCATTACAAAGCACACACTAACTTCCTATCATTAAACATCAGCATACCTTCTGCAAATCAAATGCTACGATAGGCCGTTGAATATAAAATCCAGATCCTTGTATTTGTTGTGACAAATTCGCCATGTTTCACATAAAAGGTTCTTTTTTTTTCGATTTATGTTATGATATGATAATGAATATGAGTAAAACCTTATAATGAAAAAAGTTCGGTTGAGGTGAAATTAATGCAATATATCGTAACGTTCATATGGTCATTCCTACTAGTTTCTATGTTAAACTACGTAGTCAGCTCTGTACTTGGTGTACCATTCGATTTTAAAACAGGGGCAATCGTTTCCGTTGTATTCTCCATTCTAATCTTTATTATTGGAGCAATCATTCCAAACGATCCTACACCAGAAGCTGCAGACCATCATTAATTTATCTAGAAAAAACCTGTTCAGCATATTGCCGAACAGGTTTTTTCTGTTATTTTTCCACAACACATTGACCATCACGCATTTTCACATGCAAAGTTTCTCCTGGTAAAACCTCACCACGAAGCAGTTCTCTAGCTACTGCTGTTTCGATATGTCGTTGTACAAAGCGTTTTAATGGTCTCGCTCCAAACTGAGCATCCGCTCCTTGCTGTACTACCCAATCAATAACCTCTTGCTCGACAGATAAAGTAATTTCCTGTTCTGCCACACGTTTAATCAGTTGCTCCACGTACTTCCAAGCAATCGCAGTAAAATGCTTTGTAGATAAAGCATGGAAAAAGATAATGTCATCCATACGGTTTAATAACTCTGGTTTAAAATGTTGGCGTAAGGCCGTCATCACTAAGTCTTCAACAGCATTATCGCCTTCTTTTGCCTCCATTAAATAACTAGAGCCAATATTGGATGTTAGAATGACCACTGTATTTGTAAAATTCACCATACGTCCCTGACTATCTGTAATGCGGCCATCATCTAAAATTTGTAATAAAATATTCGCCACGTCTGGATGCGCTTTTTCAATTTCATCTAGGAGGACCACGGAATATGGATTTCGGCGTACAGCTTCTGTTAATTGTCCGCCCTCCTCATAACCTACATAGCCTGGAGGAGCACCAACGAGACGAGACACACTATGTTTCTCCATGTATTCACTCATATCAATTCGAATAAAGTGATCTTCTGCATCAAATAACTGCGCAGCAAGTGCCTTAGCAAGCTCAGTTTTACCAACACCTGTTGGACCTAAGAATAAAAAGCTACCAATCGGACGATGCGGATCTTTAATACCTGCACGTGCACGCCATACAGCTTCTGTTACTAATTGAACTGCTGTATCTTGACCGACTACCCTTTCATGTAATGTATCCTTTAATCGTAGAAGTTTTTCACGCTCTCCTTCTACTAATTTTGTTACAGGAATTCCTGTCCAGCGGGAAACGATCGCAGCAATTTCATCTGCCGTTACTTCTTCACGTAAAATGCGGGATTCTGCCCCATTTTCTAACTGTTTTTCGAGTTCCTGAATTTCCTTTTCTAATGTTGGGATTTTGCCATGGCGTAATTCCGCAGCTTTATTTAAATCATATTTACTTTCTGCTTCATCTAAATCACGACGGTATTTATCTAATGTTTCCCGTTTTTTCTGAATGTCGTGTAACATTTCTTTTTCTGCTTCCCATTGTTGGCGCATGCCCTCTGAGGATTCTTTTAATTTTGTTAATTCCTCACGCAATTGCTCTAGACGTTTTTTACTTGCCTCGTCCTTTTCCTTACGTAATGCCTGTTCTTCAATCTCAAGCTGCATAATGCGACGTGTCACTGCATCTAATTCCTGTGGCATCGAATCAATTTCTGTACGAATCATCGCACAAGCCTCATCAATTAAATCAATTGCCTTATCAGGTAAAAATCGCTCTGTAATATATCGGTTGGACAGTTCTGCTGCCGCAACAATTGCTCTGTCATGAATTCGTACTGCATGATGTAATTCAAAGCGTTCTTTTAAGCCCCGTAAAATGGAAACCGTATCCTCAATCGAAGGCTCACGTACAAGAACTTGCTGGAATCGTCGCTCTAAAGCAGGATCTTTTTCAATGTACATACGATACTCATCTAGTGTTGTAGCACCAATACAATGTAGTTCACCGCGTGCAAGCATTGGCTTGAGCATATTCCCTGCATCCATAGCACCGTCTGTTTTGCCTGCGCCGACGATGGTATGAATTTCATCAATAAATAAAATGATTTGTCCTTCTGAATCTTTCACCTCTTTTAACACACCTTTTAAGCGCTCTTCAAATTGGCCACGATAGCTTGCCCCTGCGATTAAAGCACTCATATCTAGCTCATATAACACACATTCTTTCAAGCCCTCTGGCACATCGCCTTTCACAATACGCTGTGCTAAACCCTCAACAATCGCTGTTTTACCAACTCCTGGTTCACCAATTAATACAGGATTATTTTTCGTTTTGCGTGTTAAAATACGAATGACATTTCGAATTTCCTCATCACGCCCGATAACTGGGTCCATTTTGCCGTTTTTAACTTCTTCAATCAAATTTCGTCCAAATTGCTCTAGTGGTTTTTTGTTATCTGTTTGTTGAAATTGCATAGCTAGCACTCCTTTACCATCATGTTTCTTATCATTGTTATACCCATTCTTGTTCTTTTAAAAAGTTTGACCTTTTTTGACTAACTTTATTTTACATCAATCGACATTGCTTCGCAAAGAAATCGCACTAAAATTTTTTCACGGATTATGGAAATTTACGTTATAATAATGGTATGTTTCTATGTTTTAGTATCGAAAAATCCACTATCCTTTTGTAATAATTGCCGTTTATTACAAAAAGAAAGCGATGTGTTGGAGATATGGTTTTAATGGATAATATGTTTGAAAAAATGAAGGATCTATTTCAAAAGCATGGTGTTTTTATCAAAGTGAATAAAGGAAATAAAATTTTTCTAGAGGGTGAACGGGCAAAAGAAATTTATTACATCCAATCTGGTGTGATTTCGATAAGCCAAGAAACCGAAACTGGCAAGGAATTAACTATTCGTATTTGTGGTCCTGACAGTATAATTGGAGAGGGGTCATTATTTTGTAACCTAGTCTATAATTCCATGACTGCAAAGGTATTAGAGCCTTCTACGATGTATGTGTTAAGTCGTAAATCATTGGAGCATTTACTAGAAGATCAGCCTACGGTTATGGTGGAATATATAAAGTGGTTGCAAACAGAAAACTTAAAGCATCAAAGTCGTTTGCGTGATTTAGTGTTAAATGGTAAAAAAGGTGCTTTATTTTCAACGCTCATTCGGCTTTCCAATACGTATGGTAAACCTTTAGAAAATAGCTCAATTTTTATTGATTTCCAGCTAACAAATACGGAAATTGCGAATTTGTGTGCAACAAGTCGTGAAATGATTAATCGTATGTTGAATGATTTAAAAAAACACGATATTATCACCTTTGATAAAGGCTTTATTACAATTCATGATTTACAATTTTTAAAAAATGAAATTGCTTGTGAAAATTGTCCATTACAAATATGCCGTATCGATTAATTTCGTTACAAACGAAATCCCTGCCTATAAAATATAGCAGGGATTTTATCGTGTTGAAAAACAAAACCATCCATAGCATTTTTGTGAAGGGTGAAAATGGATTTCCGTTGCAGGCTACTTGCTTTCCTGTGGGCGAGCGCCGAGCCGCTTCCTCCGTGCAGGGGCTCGCCTGTCTCGCTATCCCACGGGAGTCAAGTAGCCTTCCACTCCAACCCATAAAAATATTTCTTTTTAGCAAAGATCTTCAAATAAAGTGAAGGTATTCATTACTCTTTATGGAGGGTGTTGTCACTCATCACTTCTCCACATTGACAATAAGAGGCTATCCTTTCTCTAATCATACAAATACGGCTCGTATGAAAGATAAGAAAAAGACATTTTTGCAGAATGGTTGATTGGAGTGGAGCCAGCGTCACTCCTAGGGGATTTAGCGTCACAGTTGAGACTCTGGAGCGAACGCAGTGAGTGAAGCGGCTCATCGGACGCCCCCTGGAAAGGACGCTGGTGGAACGGAAATCAACCTCTCGCCTTGCTAAAGGTTCTTTTTCTACTATGAACATCATCTTTTTTCAACAACATGAAATCCCTGCCTATAAAATAAGCAGGGATTTTTAATGTTGCAATTTTAACGTACGCCTAATGCCATTTTTGCATAGCGTGACATTTTGTCTTTTGACCAAGGTGGATTCCATACAATGTTAACATTTGTACTTTTCACTTCCGGAAGTTCCCCTAATGCCGTATTCACCTGATCCACAATAACTGGCCCAAGTGGGCATCCCATCGATGTTAATGTCATCGTAACAGTTGCTACACCTTCATCATCTAAATCTACATCATATACTAAACCTAAGTTGACGATATCAATCCCAAGCTCAGGGTCAATTACATTTTCTAAAGCACCAAACATGCTATCTTTCATATCTTGATCCATTCGTATTTCTCCTTCCATCATAGTGTTAACCTTATCATAGCAGATGCATCCTGTTATGCCAAATGCTGTGCAAGCCAGTCTGTTGCTGCTAGCATACCGTCACGTGGGACTGCATGTCCTGCCTTTTTGTTCACCATAAACTTTAAATATTCAGGGCTTGCTTGATAGTATTCCCGTAATGTCTCATAAAATTTATACGTTTCTTGGAAAGGTACTGTTTTATCTAATTCTCCATGCCAAAAGAAAACTGGACGATCTGCGAATTTTTCTGGCGTTAAACTAACATCATATTTAGCTAAGAGCTCATTCACTTTTTGGACATCTTCCTCTGACATCGGCCAATCGATACCGCTTTTTGCAAATTGTTGCAATTGATATTCACCTAATTTAATAAAACCTGGTGCACCCATACATATTGACGCTGTTTTTATCCAATCATAAAGTTTTAAACAGCCGGAGGTCACGATGCCGCCCATTGAAGTACCTGCTATGCCAATATTATGACTGGCCAATAAATTTTTATTCCTTAATTCATCATATAATTGTTGCACTTCATGAATAGAATTTAAAACAATATCCCAAAATTTCAAGTTCATTTGTATTTCTGTAAGGCCTTCGCTACGGTCACCATGAAATTTTGCATCTGGTAATAGGACACGCACCCCCTTATGCACCAATTGGTATGCATAGTGTAAGTTATGTTCTTTCGCGCTCATAAAACCATGCAAAAAAATCACTACTGGGGTTTCTTCATTCATCTTGTCTGTATGTATATGTAATAAAGGAATATTTCCCCACACTTCTTTTTCTACAAACATTTTTGTCACTCCCAACTATTGTCTCATCTTTATGTTAGCAAACTTTTTTCACTGTGACAAAATTTTGACGAATGAAAGACAAAGAGATACTATTCAAACTATAGGAAAGGGGCAACGAGCTATGAAACCGCATTTAATCGTACTAGACTTAGATGGTACTTTATTAACAGACCAACAACAAATCTCAGCAAAAACGAAAAAAACATTATTGCAGGCTAAGGAATTAGGGCATCAAGTGATGATTGCAACGGGGCGTCCATACCGTGCAAGTGATCTTTATTATCATGAACTTGGGCTCACTACACCCATTGTCAATTTTAATGGCGCATATGTACATCATCCCAAAAATGTATCTTGGCAACATATGCACACACCGATTGATTTAAGTGTTGTACATGATGTTGTTGGATCCATCAATAGTTACGAGTATGAAAATATTATCGCTGAGGTAAAAGATGATATTTATGTACACACAGAAGATGATCGTATCTTAAATATTTTTAATATGGGTAATCCCAAAATCACACTTGGGGATTTATACACACATCTCTTGGAAAATCCCACAAGTTTATTAATTCAAGCAAATGAAGCGAATTCGGTCATTATACGTGACCATTTACAGGCGGTGCACGCAGAAGTTATTGAGCATCGTCGATGGGGCGCGCCACTTCATATTATTGAAATTGTACGTCGCGGCTTAAATAAAGCTGTGGGTATTGCGCATGTGGCAAAAGATTTAGGTATTCCACGTGAGCGTATCATCGCGTTTGGTGATGAAGACAATGATTTAGAAATGATCGAATATGCTGGACTTGGTGTAGCGATGGGGAACGGTATTCCAAGTCTTAAAAACATTGCCAATGAAATTACAGCAACAAATAATGATGATGGAATCGCAAAAATCCTCATTGAACGCTTGAAATTATCATAGTTAAGTAGTAAGTTCAAGTTAACATTCCATTTTTACCAGTTTAACTTTATTCAGTGGTACCCCTTCCATTTATCTTAAGTGAGTACCGACTGAATAAAGTTAAAAATACTTGATGAGTAAGTTGAAATTAGGGGGACAAGAGAATGAAGATTTTTACGGATAGTGGATGCGATCTACCGAAGTCTTACTATGAAGAAAATGATGTCGTGTTACTCCCTTTACGAGTGCAATTGAACAACAAAGAATATGAAGATGTCATTACGATTGATTCCAAAGAGATTTACGATGCCATCCGCCAAGGTGCTCAACCAAAAACATCACAAGTGTCACCTGAGCTGTTTTTAAAGCACTTTGAGGAACTAGCTAAAAATGAAGAAGAAGGCATCTATATTGCCTTTTCATCGGAATTATCCGGCACATATAGTACTGCTCAAATGATTCGCAATCAAGTATTAGAGCAATATCCTTCATTAAAATTAGTCATTATCGACTCTAAATGCGCTTCACTAGGACATGGTCTAGTTGTAGAGGAAGCAGTTCGCCTTCGAAATATAGGGGTATCCTTAGAGGATATGGCCTCTAAAATGAGTGCATATGCACCTCAGATGGAGCATTTATTTACAGTAGAAGATTTAGATTACCTTGCCAAAGGTGGTCGTGTATCCAAGGCCAGTGCCTTTTTAGGTGGTCTTCTGAGCATTAAACCTATTTTAAATGTAGAGGATGGCAAGCTGATACCTATTGAAAAGTCACGTGGTCGTAAAAAAGCACTTAATCGTATGTTAGATTTAATGCAGGAGCGTGGCGGAAGCTTTACGGATAAAATTGTTGGTATTAGTCATAGTGATGATGTGGCCTTTGCCAATGAAGTAAAGGCTTCTATTCAGGAACGTTTTTCTCCTCAAGCTGTTCAAATTACTATGATTGGCTCTGCAATCGGTTCACATGTAGGACCAGGCACTATTGCAATCTTCTTTACGAACAAAAGCTATCAAGGCTAATAAAAAGCATGTTAGGATTGCTCCTAACATGCTTTTTCGTTGTGCTATGGTTGTTGGACGTCTTGTTCTTGACGGCGAACTTTTCCTCGTTTAATGATGATAACAACAAAGCCGATAAAGATGACCCACACTAAACCAAGGGCAACCATGTAGGGCATGTTTAAGCCTTCATCATTGCGAACCTGATAAATCTCAACCATTTCTCGGTCTAAAATAACAGGATAAACCTCTTTTTCATTTATACGAACTTTTTCCTCATGTAAAATTCCGTTCAGCATTTTCCCTTCACCAAGTTGCGCTGGTGTTAAGTCCACACGTTGCGTTTTGCCTGTATTATTCACCATAATTACCCACTTTTCTTCGTCAGAGGTACGTGTGAAGACAAGTAGGCCATTGTCATTTGTAATTACTTCAAAATCACCTTTACGTAAAGTTGCAGATTGATTACGTAAGGATTGAACATTTTTAATATAATCAATCAATTCTTCATCAGTTTTAAAGTTATACAACTGATGTGTATCTGGTTTTGCTTCCCCATTCATGGCGATTTCTGTACCATATTGCACAACGGGAATCCCAGGAAGCATAAATAAAGCACCCATCGCCATTTTTAAGCGTGTAGGCGGAAACATATTTTCAGTCGCAGAATCGAATGTAAAACGATGGGTTTCAAGTGAATCCACCATAATCTGTGTCGGCTTCTCTCCTGTAAAAGGCTCCATTAATTTAGACGAATCCATATCCACGTTTTTAAAAATATTACGATAAATATCCGCTGTTGCTGGTG
Organism: Lysinibacillus sp. FSL K6-1151; assembly: GCF_038630755.1. Lineage (NCBI taxonomy): Bacteria > Bacillati > Bacillota > Bacilli > Caryophanales > Bacillaceae > Lysinibacillus > Lysinibacillus sp. FSL K6-1151. Next base: position 743,746 of record NZ_CP152040.1, on the reverse strand, counting down.
AGAAGGTTGCATCAAAATCAGCATCACTTTCTTCATTAGCAATCACGTAAAGAGATGCTTTTGTCTCTTTTAATGCTGCAATCATCGCATTGACAAACGCTATATCAGCCTCTGCAATATTCGTTAAACGAATACCACCAACATCATATGTAGAAACAAATTCAGTGGCTGATTGAATGAGCGCCTCTTGCACAGCTTTGTTCGATAAATCCCATTGTACTTGTCCATTATTCGTAGAAGCAATCCAGTCAGCTTTTGATGAGTCCTTTGCCCATTCATGATTTGGACTCACATTATTGAGCGGGAAATCCACCATGATGGACATATTTTTAGCTTTATAGGCTTCTACAACACTTTGGAATTCTTCTGTTGTTCCAAAATGACGTTCGATTGTCGTGTAGCTTGTAAGTAGTGATCCATCATATTTCTCTGTAGAAAAAATAGGACCAATAGAAACAATTGTAAAACCCATCTCACCAATAAATTTTAGCTTATCTTGCAGACCTGTAAAATCGCCTCCTGCAAATTTCGAAGGGTCTTTCGTATTTGTATCAAAATCGTTTGTGCCCGAACCATTAAAGAAACGGTCAACGAGTAAATCAAAGATGCTTTCTTCTGCTATCGATGTTGTCGCTTTTTCATCCGCATGCGCTACTGGTGTAGTACTTACGAATGAAGTTGCTAATAAAAGTGATGCAGCCGTCGCACTTATCCACTTCTTAAATTTCACTGTTATTCCCTCTCTTTCAAACCAATCCATCGTCATTTTACCAAATAACACTGTCACGTCGCTATCTTTTCAAAAGATTTTACGAAAATGCGAAATGAATTAGGGCAAAAAGGTGTCAGTTCTCTCGTATTCACCCTTTTAGCAAAATAAAAGCCGTGAAGCAAATACTTCACGACCTTTAAGAAATTATTATGCTAGGAAATTAATGTTTAATGGTAGCTTAAAGCCTAAGAACAGCGTGATAAATAGGAATACTGCGAATAATGCCCAAAACATCCCTGTTGGTTTGTTTTTCTTTTGACGCACTAATACCATTTCCATCATACCAATTACTAAAATACCGAATAAAAATTTCAGTCCGTACATCATCGGGTCTCCAGCCTGATATTTAAAGAATAATGCCCCACCTGTGATGATAATTAATACGTAGAATAGACGTAAAGCCATATGTAAGCCCTTTGATTGCTTGCCCATTAGTGCAGCGATTAAAAAGATAACAATAGCAATAACCCACGTAGTAATATGCAAATGCGTTTGGCTAGTTAAAAAACTCATGTTTGTCCCACCTCATTCATTTTTCTATCAAACTCTATCCTACCATGCGATGGAAAGGGTTTCAAACATTACAACAGTGTTCACATAATTTACATCAATTATAGCTCGACATCTCACAGCCTATCGAGTGTAGAAAGAAAAAATCCGCGGAGTAAAGACTCACGCGGATGGTTATCGTCATTATTCAAAATGGTTGACTAATGTACCAATGCCTTGAATAGATACTTTTACTGTATCCCCAGCCTTTAAGAACTGTGGCGGGTTCATCCCTTTTCCAACTCCTGCAGGCGTACCTGTTAAAATAACATCTCCTGGCTCTAATGTTACATGTTGAGATAGAATAGATACTAAGGTTTCAACAGAGAACATCATATCCTTCGTAGAACCGTTTTGGCGTACTTCATCATTGACCTTTGTCACCACTGTTAAGTCTTGTGGATTTGGAATTTCATCCTTTGTCACAAGGTATGGTCCAAGAGGGCAAGTACCTTCCAAGCTTTTACCTAAGAAAAATTGTTTATGTTTGTCTTGTAAATCACGAGCTGATATATCATTAGCAATTGTATAACCAAATACATAATCAAATGCTAAATTTTTAGGAATATTTTTACCACGTTTTCCAATAACAATCGCTAGCTCACCTTCATAGTCCATTTTGGAAGAAAGGTCAGCATGAATGGAAATTGTTTGTCCATCCGCTGCAATAGCAGTTGGTGATTTTGTAAATACCATTAAATCTGTTGGTGCTGCTTCTGCACCCATTTCTTTGGCATGTTCATCATAGTTTTTACCGATACACATAATATTTTTGGGTGTACGCGGAATTGGTGAAAGCCACTCGATATCTGTAAATTCACGTTTAAAACTATCGGCACGATCTGATTTTTCTGCTGCTTCTACTAATTTACGAATCTGTTCAACGAAATCAAAGCCTAAAGCAATGCCATCCACAATTGAACTTGAAAAAGAAGGGAGAACTTGAAGTTCATTTTGAATAGCGAGTACATCCCATACCGCTTCTTCTTTTTTTACTTTTGGTCCAAAGCTTACATGTCCACCTAATTTGAATGATAAAATTTTCATGATTTTAAGAGCTCCTTCTTTTTTCTACATAATACAACAATATGATAGAAATTGCCTTACTTTTGCGACAATAATTTTATAAGTTGTACTATCTTCATAAATTATGCATGTGAAGAGGCATATATTAACGTGATTCCACGTTTTGCTTATACGTTAATTTACGCCATATCGCCTCTAATGGTCCTTGTTTCCACTTAGATAACCAAACTTCAGCTAGGATCATTTGCACAACAATAATGCCGATAGCAATTAATACCCCTGTTTCCACAGTGACTTTACCGTACCAGCCAAAGCCAAATTGGTAGAATAAACAAGTACCTATAATAGATTGAAGAATATACATCGTTAAGGACATACGACCAATTTTAGCAAAAGGACTAAGTAACTTCGGTACAATTGGCACTAAGCAAAGTAACACAATGACCCCGATATACCCTACTGCTAAAATTGGACCACCTATGTATACCTTTAAATAATCTAGTAAATATGTTCTTGTAAACATAATTGGTAAACTTTTAACACCGATACCAATGACCAACCCCGTGATCGCTAATGTCAGCCAGAGCCATTTCAATTCTTTAGCTCGTTCTACTAGACGCCATTTTGACGCTGCAGCACCTATTAACATATACGGTAAAATAGTGAACAGTGCTGCAAACCACATCCCTATGCCTGCCTGCGTCGATAAATCTGTTAAGCGTTGCATAAAGGCATCTACCCAATTGCCTGTACCATAAGCCGTAATAGCCTTCTCTACAGATACGATATCTAAATAATCATCTACCTTGGTATTAAAAAGAATAATTCCTACAACGAATAACATAAAAACTTGCATTAAACCGTTAATAATAAATGCACTAGCTACTAACCAAATAGGACTAAAGCGTAGGAATAGCACTAAAAAAACGCCACAGAACGCGTACATCATTAATATATCGCCCCACCAAATCAGCACAGCATGTAGAAAACCAAAAACAAACAATACAGACAGTCTGCGAAGACCTAGTGTGTAAAAATTTTGTTCACGGCTCTGTGCTTTTTGCCACTGCATGGCAAGCCCATAACCAAATAGCATTGCAAATAATGGGTAAAAGCTTCCCTGCACATATATGTCTATATTTTTTTGCCAAACGATATCAGATGGTGTTGTAAACCACGATGCCAAATCAATATGCGGCATTGGCAAATAAAAGGTATACATATTTACAAGTAAAATACCTACCAAACTAATGCCTCGTAAAATATCTAATGTTGCCATTCGTTCCTGCAACATGGTCGGTTTTGACTCCACGAAATAGCCTCCTCTTGACTAAATGCTATGGTGCAAGCAAGGCAAAAAAGGCTTGCCCTGCTTTGCCATAACAAGTTCTTTATGCCTGTACGGCCTGTTCATTATCGAATAAATATAATACTTTATCGCTCACATTGATGTGTAAAATTGATTCAATGGCCTCACTATAAACACGAAGCTGTACAGCATAACGATTTCGTATTTCCTTTGTCAGGGCAGGCTCCTGTGCAAAATGTGGCAGGATACGGTCAGTTTTATAATCTAGCAAGACCCAATCGCCATATTCATCTTCAAATAAGCAGTCAATGATCCCTTGTACAATTTGAGCATCGCCATCTTCATCAACTCTACTAATGGTAAAGGGCATTTCCCTGCGTATTTGCTTTGCCTTTTTGAACCGCTGCCCTATTTCTGTCTCAAAAAAATGAAAAATCTTCGCTAGTGGAACCATTTTTCCCTCTGCCTCAGTTAACAATTGTCTCGCCACTAAATCCTCTACAAAATCCTTCACATCTTGGATTTCAACAAAGCCATACTGTGGGACATGCTGCATCACTGTATGCACAGCTGTTCCAATTTCAGCACCTGTTAGCTGTTGTTCCTGTAAAAAGGCTGGTCGAGGTGCAATGGAAGTAGCTTTTTGCTTGGCAGGTGTGGCAAAGTAAAATTCAGGTTCCGCCTGGCGCTGTAAGTTTTCTAAGCGCTTAATCTCACTAACAGACGTTTTAGAACGTTTTTTTGTAGACCTTTGGTAGGCGTACTGCGCTTGAAAGCGTGACGTAATTTCATCTAGTAATGCCTCGTCCTCTGGCATCGTGAGCCATTGTTGTACTTCTTCATCCATCGCATGTATTTCATATGAATAATGGCTTGTGTTGATCGCTTGTACCGACCAGCGTGAATGATCTTCTAACGGCTTATAAGAAGTGGTAGCAACTGTAGTAAAGTCTGCATGCCTTGCCACTGCTGGTCCTACCCAATCCAAATAGCTATTAGCTCTTGCTCGCAAATATTCCTGTAGCGGCGCATCTATCGGTAAACTTTGTGCATCCTGCCAGTTGTCACGTGTTTTCTCCCAATTCTTCACAGAGCCCACTAAAATTAGACGTTCCTTCGCACGAGTCATGGCAACATATAAAACACGCATTTCTTCTGCACGCATTTCCAGCTCTTTTTTTTCTTTTAACGCTAAAAACGGTAAAGATGTATATGTGATGCGATTTTCTGGGTCAATAGCCTTGACAGCGAGTCCAAAATCTTGGTCGAATAAATAAGGTTGATGAAAATCCATTTTGTTAAACGGGCGTCCCATTCCTGCAACAAAGACTACTGGATACTCTAATCCCTTTGAGGAGTGAATCGTCACAAGACGCACAACATCGTCCTTTTCGCCAATTGATTTTGCAGTACCTAAATCATCCCCACGCGTACGCATTCGATCAATAAAGCGGAGAAAGCGGAATAGTCCACGAAAGGCCGTTTTTTCATACATTAATGCACGGTCATGTAAGATGCGTAAATTCGCCTGACGCTGCTTACCATTTGGCATTGCACCAACCATTTCATAATAATGCGTATCTAAATAAATCCTCCAAATTAAATCGGATAATGATCCACGACGAGCTAAATCTCGCCAGTTTTCGAAGGCCAGCATAAAGCGTTGAAGCTTTTCAAATGTAGTTGATTGCACGCCATGCCCTTCGCTACGAATAAATTGACGTAAAGCATCATAGAACGGTACCTTCTGATCGGCTAAACGAATTTTTGCCAACTCATTTTCCGTTAAACCAACAAACGGTGCACGCAGTACAGAAGCTAGTGGAATATCCTGATAGGGATTATCGACTACCTTCAAGACATTTAACATAATCATCACTTCGAGCGCATCAAAATAGCCTTTAGATGACTCAGCGTAGAGTGGAATCCCTGCCAGCTTAAATTCCTCCACTAAATCTGTCGACCATGTCATGGAGCGCATTAAAATCACAATATCACTATACTTTAATGGTCGCTCAGACTTCGTTTTCGTATCATAAACAGTTGTCCCATCTTCCATCATCAGTCGTATACGATCAATGATAAAGCGCGCCTCATATTGTGATTTTTTCAATTCTTCTAGCTCTGTAGTAGCTTCATTGCCCATTTCCTCAAGCTCTTCTGTTGCTTCCTCATCCTGTGGCGGATGCATCACTACAAGCTCAACAGGTATTTCTTTTTCATCATAAGGTGCTGCTGGCTTTAATGATGCATTGTCATCATAAAGAATCTCACCAACACGCTCTCCCATAATTTGTGCAAATACATAGTTTGTAGCATTCAACACTTCTTTGCGACTACGGAAATTAGCATTTAAATCAATTCTCATTCCCGTTACATCAGGCATCTCCAAAAAATCACTATATTTTCGCATAAAGAGCTTCGGTTCAGCTAATCGGAAGCGATAAATACTTTGCTTTACGTCTCCAACCATAAACAGGTTGCCATCCCTCTCTTCCCCTGTTTTGACAAGCTGCAAAATGGTTTCCTGTAGCATATTCGTATCCTGATATTCATCCACAAGTACTTCTTTAAAACGTTTTTTCATATCTAATGCAACTGGCGAAGGCTGAAGTTCACCATCTATTTCTACTGTCAAAATTTGTAGCGCATAATGCTCTAAATCTGAAAAATCAATGATTCCCCGTTCTAGCTTAGCTAGGCGGAACTGTTCACTAAAAGTAGCGGTCAGGTCTACTAATGTGGCAATTATTGGCGCCATTAATCGTATTTCTTCAAGTAGGCGTGCAGGTGTACGAACAAAATACGTTTCTTTGATTTTATTCATTATTTTTTTAGCTGCTTCTCTTTTTTTCTTCGCAAGCTCCTGTAACTCTACATCTACTAATGCATCTTTGGATACTCGTTTTAACGTAGACCATTTGACCATCGCAAAAAATTCAAATAGCTCCTGCCATGTACCGTTTTGGCTAATTCGAATCCCTTCTTGAATCATGGCAAAATCAACTTCTGCCGTTTCAGCATAAGGAGCCGGTCCGTCTGGCTGTAATGTAATCGCCCGCATTTCTGAAATTAACACGAAGGCTTCTTCCAAACTATGGCGAACGGTCAATTTAACATATTGAGAAAGCTCTAGATCATCAATCGTTACATCCTCTGCTAACTCGTATACTTGAGGAAGACTCCATAGCCATTTTTGAGGCTCTGCATGTACACGTGACGTATCATATAGTTTACTAATCAGCGTTTCGATTGCTTGATCATCACGATCCGAAGTAAAGCTATCAACAAGGCGATAAATAGCCTGTACTTGAGCCTCATCCTCAGCATCATAGGCATCTTCTAGAACATCCGTTAATACATCATCTCTTAATAAAGCGATTTCTGCTTCATTGGCGATACGAAAGCCTGGATCTATATCAAGCAAGTATGCATATTGCTTCACAATGGCTAAACAGAACGAGTGCAACGTGGAAATTTGCGCTTTATTGACAAGGCTAAGCTGGCGTCTTAAGTGATTAGATGTTGGATTTTCTGCGATTGCTTTTTCTAATGCCTCTGACATACGATGTCGCATTTCAGCGGCTGAAGCATTCGTAAAGGTCACTACCAATAGTTCATCTACATTGATAGGATTCTCGGTAGCAATGACTTTTTCAATCATCCGATTAATCAGTACTGCTGTTTTCCCAGATCCTGCCGCGGCTGAAACAAGTGTGTCTTGACCACTAGCATAAATCGCCTTCCATTGATCATCTGTCCATGTGACATCTGCTGGCTTAATAGGAATTGTTTGTGCCATGCTACTCCATCTCCTTCCGAATTTTATCAACAATGTCATTCGGCTTCGCTTGCGCCAACTGACGATAGCTTTGTTTACCATCTGAAGGATCAAATTGACAAACTGCGGCGAATTGACAGTAATCACATGCTGTTTTGGCTTTTAATTTATAGGGGCTAATGGCTGTATCACCAGATAAAATGCCATTCCCTGCTTCCTGATGTTTACGTCGAACGAAATGTTGTAACTTTTTCATATCATTGACAGGAACAATGCGTGATTGTGATTCAGACGGTGTCCCATCCTTTTTCATATATACAGGAATAATTTTTGAGTACCCACTACTTTCTTCTAATTGCTCGTCCATCGATAAAATCGCCTCAGCATTTTCTGACAGTAGGCCCTTCATTTTATATTGCTTTAATCGATCTTCCTCTATTTCACTATCTGTTAAATCCTTATCTAGCTTTAACATTGGATTATGGACATGGACATACAGTACTCCAGCTGGTTCAGTTTGACCAGGTAGCCAATAAGAGCTATTTTCCATTGCTACATCTAAATACGTAAGGACTTGTAAGGACAATCCATAATAAACCTCATTTAAGTCCAGATCTCGAGCTGATGATTTATAGTCGACAACCCGCAAATAAGAACGATCATCGATTGTTGCACTATCCACTCTATCAATACGTCCTCGCATAAACATTTTCTTGCCGCTAGTCAAATCAATTTCAAGCGGTGGTAGCTGTTCATGCTGCCCTGGACCAAACGACGCCTCAATAGCAATAGGCTTGAAGTGGGATACATTAGCATGCTGTGTCAGTGCAGTCATTGTGCGCTCAACAATGCGAATAAGCTTACGCTGAATATAGCGATAACGAGCACTCGACAATAAAATTTGATGTGAAAAGACAGGCACAATTTGCTCTACTGCTTGTCGTGCTAATTGTTTAATTTGCTGTGTTGTTAAACGAATCCATGATAACTGCTGGCGATGTGTTTCTTCTGTAATCCACTTCAATGCCTCGTGGAATAAATCACCCATCGCAAAGGTTTCAAGTCGGTATTCAGCACGTTCTTCTAAACGTAGACCATACGTAGTGAAATGAGAAAATGGACATCTAAAGTATTTCTCGATTCGTGACACACTTGATGTTAACTTCTGACCATATAATTCCTGTGTAATATATGTTTCAAGTGGCTCAGCTTCATTTTTATGGGTAATCGGATAGAGGACACGCTCAAAAATGAGTGCCCAATACGGATCTTGTTTATAAAATTTTTGTAATGCTAGCCATTCTGGTGCTAGTTCACGGCTATGCTCAGCTTGACGTAACTGCACCATCAGATGCGCTAAAGCCGTACGAGGGTGGCGTAAATAGGGTAAAACATCTCCGTTAAGTAATTCAATGGGATCCATCACCACTCGCTCAATGACAACTTCACTTAATAGACCAGCTGTTTTATCATTGCCAATCATTTTCTTGATATAAAGAGAGGATAGCAGTGCCTTTCCCTCTTCATCTGCCGTAGGATATGTCATATACAGCTTGTCAGATGGTGTTGTAATAGCACGGTAGAATAAGTAATTTTCCTGTAATAAACGATTGGTGGAGGTTGGTGCAAGCTCGTAGCCAATTTGGCTAAACCATTCTCGCTCTGTATCTGACAATAAACCCTCATATTCCATTCGAGTTGGATAAACACCATCATTCATACCCACTACAAAAGTAACTTTGATATTAGACAATCTGGCTAAATCAACAGTAGCGACCATGACCTCATCTAAGGTCGGCGGAATGCGAGAAAATTCTAGCGTATCAAACCCTTCATCAAGAATTTTAGCTGCTTCCTCCAAAGTCATTTCTTGCTCCCCAAACATATAGACGAATTGGTCAAGAACACCAATCCATTCGTTCCAAGCTTGCTCATGTTCACTCGCTGCTAATGCGTCACCTCGCTCTATCTCACGATCTTTCATTGCTTGAAGCTTATCATAAACCTGTAATGACTCCACTAGCTCAAATAATGCAGTCGCAATATCTCTACCCGTTTTCGCACTATCAAGCTTATCTTGTAAATTCTTTAACGGTAGACGAATTTCATCTCGAATAGCCTCGATTTCCGCCTGCATAGCACGTTCCTCATCTGTTTGAACACGCGAATGGAATTCTAATCCACGATACTTTTTATAAAACCAACGTGCCTCCTCAAACCACCGTTCTCCATAGATGCCTTGTGCCAAGCAATAGTTTTCTAATCGATCTGCTCGCTCACGCCAGATGGTTAGCTCAGCATGTAATGGGAAAAATAAATCTGTTTTCACACTACGAAAAACAGGTTCGTACTTCCAAGTAGACGTCATGACCTCTAGTGCAGAACGACTTAGCTCGATTAGTGGATGATGTAACATCGTCTTTTTTGTATTTGTAAAAATAGGAATTTCATATTGTTGGAAAATACTTGTAATAAGTGGATCATATAACTCTGCTTGTCTATATAAAAGAACTATATCCTGATAACGATAACCGTCTTCTCTTGTCAGTTTTGTTATTTCCCGGGCAATCGCATGTACTTCGGCTCGACGATTAGACGCTTCAAGTACCATCACATCTCCAGAAGATTTTTTCGTTTTAGGCACCAAATCAGTAAATTTAGCCTCCACATGCTGCAAATCTTCAGAATGGAACCTTTTAGTATTGTAAAAATGTAATGGTGCATCAACATCGATGCCCTCTTCATTGGCGATGTCATGCAACCGTTGATTTGTTAAAGCCGCCTCATGGAATAGTGCCTGTTCATCAAACGCTTCATCTGAATGATCAAACGGAAGAACAATTGTTACTTGTTTAGTTACTTTTAACAACTCACGTACTAATTCTAACTCCCGTACAGTGAAGGCGGTAAATCCATCAATATAAATGGTTGCTTGCTTCATCGTATCAGCATACTTCAATTGCTCTGTTAAAATTGGATAATAGCCCTCACTGTCGACATATGTCGTGCCTAGTCGTTCCTCTAAGGCCTGTAACACTACATGTAAATCATTTGCTTTAGCCTGTAGGGTATTTGGAGCATCAATTGCCTTTAATGATTCCGTTACCTCTGCTAAGACTGAGCTATTGACGCTATAGCGGCTAAATTCTTTTAAAAGTGTTTCAATCTCCTCCGTAAAGCCACGTTTTCCTGCTGCTTGTCGAAATAAGGAAAACTCATTTTTTTGTTCCTCTAAAAGTTTACGAATGAGCATTCGATAGCCATAGCCATTCACTTCTTTGCGAGCAATCCCGCCAGTTTCCTGTAAAACCAGCCACGCTAAACGCTTAAACGTCATCACTTGTGCACGGATCAAGCCTTGTAAACCATGCTTATTCGTCAACTCATATTCTGTAGAATAAGACATCTGGTCGGGGACAATTATGAAAATCGGATGTCCCAATGGCTCCGTTTTAAGCTGTTCAATGATCTCCTGATGAATAAATGCGGATTTTCCTGTTCCTGAACGTCCTGAAACAATACGCAATGACATATTCTTTCCCCCTCCTCATTGACTTGCCCATTTTGGGTGAATCTTTTGATGATTTGATTATTTTAAACTCTTTTTGAGCATTTCCTTTGCTAGTTAGTTAACGTACCTATGTTACAGCAACTTTAATCGTCTATCTTAAATTCTATCGAAAAAAACTAGTAAATACTATCTATCAACCTTCATGTGAGAAGATAATGACACAAAAAAACAGCCTCTTTAAAAATTAAAGAGGCTACAAACAATTGGTTAGCGAGCATGATGATCCTGATTTTTCGTCAATTTTCGCGCTTGCTTCAAATCTCTTTCCACACGAGCGTTCAAGCGCTTCTCTATCAGCTTGCCGACCCACCATAAAATTACGATGGCTACAGCAGCAATGACCAATCTGACGGGGCTTGTCAATAACGATTTTAAGTCATAGCCCAACACACTCATGCCTAAAATCATCACGAACTTTCCAGCCAATAAAACGACTAAGTAAAACTTTTTATGAATATGGGACAACCCTGCTACAATATTGACAATAACAGATGGTGTAAAAGGGAAACAGAGGAGGACAAAAAGTGGGCTGATGCCATTCATATCCACCCATTTAATAAGTTTCTGAACTTTTTTACTGCCTGTTAAAAATCGTAATCTTGGATGCTTGCCAAAATGGCGAACAAGCAAGAAGACAGCATAGGAGCCCGCTACAGAACCTAACCATGATAATAAAAACCCTAACCATAAGCCAAATGCACTTGCATTCGCTACAACAAATACGACTAATGGCAGAAAAGGTAAAAACGCTTCTAAAAATGGTAGCAGTAAACCAATGATTGGGCCAAATGTTCGATATTGTGCCGCAACCTGTTCAATATTTTCTACAGTAAACCATTCACTCAACATCGACACCTCTATTTATACTGTAAAATTAAATGAAAAATTGTTAGCCCTTCCGAAGTATTGCGATATTCATGGGGCTGATGCCCTGAGAATACTAGTGTATCCCCTTCATCCAGTAATTCATGCATATCCCCAGCAGAAATAACTGCTTGTCCTTTGATGACCATTACAGTTTCCTCTACCCCTTCTGTATGAGCTTCACTCTTACTAATTGCCCCTGGCTCCATTTCAACCTTATAAAATTCCCAGCCTCGCTCAGGATTATACGGAATAATGGAGTAGACACGATAGCGTCCCTCATCTTCATCCACATGCGGCACATCCTTACTGCTATAACGCATGTAATGAGCGGTTGGTGGCTGTAATAATGAAGAGAATGATATGCGCATACCAGCTGCGATTTTCCAAATTGTTGAAACAGTTGGATTAGCCTCACCCTTTTCAATTTGTGCAAGTTGTGCTTTACTAACACCTGTCGCTTTAGCTACGTCATCTAGACTTAGATGACGCTGCTGTCTAATTTTCTTTAATTGAAATGCTAAATTTCGACTCATTTGTTCCATTTTAATCACCAATTTCTATTGTTTATTTTATCAGACATATGTATACTTTAATAAACATCAAGAACTATCAAACAATTCCATCAATAGTATACATGGAAATGATTAAGAAAGGATGGCCTATTTATGACAAGTACAACAGAGCTTCATCATGATGATTCCATAAGCCCTTCCAACGACAGCTTTCTACAGGGCGTCAAAGATTGCGTACCTACTTTACTCGGTTATATTAGTATAGGACTTGCATTCGGTGTTGTAGGTTCCGCTTCTGGATTATCTGTCCTTGAAATTGCCCTGTTAACGATACTTATTTATGCAGGATCTGCACAATTTATTTTTTGTGCACTTCTTTTAACAAGCAGCCCTGCCTCTGCTATCATTGTAACCATTTTTGTAGTTAATCTACGCCATTTATTAATGAGTTTAACATTAGCACCTCATTTTACGCGCTACTCTATGCTTAGAAATGTTGGTTTCGGTACATTATTAACGGATGAAACCTTTGGTGTCGCAGTAACAAAGCAAATGCAAACAGGCAAATTATACGGCAAATGGATGGATGGGCTTAACATCACAGCCTACATTTTTTGGATTCTCTCCTGTGTTGCAGGTGCCTTTTTAGGACAATGGGTAGCAAATCCCGAAAAATGGGGCCTAGATTTTGCTTTAATTGCCATGTTTGTTGCATTGTTAGTACTGCAATTGAGCAGTGTTGGCAAAAGCAAAATCATGCATTATATCAAGTTAATCGGCTATATGACAGTTATTATGTATGGCCTTTCTTATCTAGTGCCTTCACATGTAGCTGTGCTTCTAGCAACAGTCATTGTCGCAACAATTGGGGTGGTGACAGATAAATGACAACAACTTCTTATATGGTCTGGCTTATTATTGGCTGTGCACTTGTTACATGGCTGCCGCGTGTCATTCCATTTATTTTTGTACGTAGTGTAACACTCCCAGATGTTGCACTCAAGTGGCTCAGCTTTATACCTGTTTGTATCTTAAGTGCTCTTGTAATTGAAAACTTATTCGATACTGAAAGTGGGAAAGTAGTGACTCTTGATTGGCCCGTCTTTGTTACATTTGTGCCAACTCTTATTATTGCACTTATCACAAAAAGTTTATCGATTACTGTCATTGCAGGCGTAATCATTATGGCAGCTGTTCGATTTTTCATGTAAAAAGGTCAATCCCCTTTGAGAGGACTGACCTTTTTATTTCTTCATTTTACTAGCTAACCAAAAGCCTACGGTTAATGAAAATGCATCCATCACATAAATAATAGGCGAAGATGTATAGCCTGCATAAACAGAAGCTGCGATAAGTGCAATCGCTAATAACAGCGCAACATAGCGATTATAGGTAATTCTTGTAAACAATAAGACAAGGATCGCTGGTATAAATAGCGCTAATATCATTTTTCCAAAAACATCCATTATATTTCCCTCGGCTCAGCTAGTAATAAACCAATACGGTAATGATCATTGCTGTAAATCACATGCTGTGTTAAACGAATTTCATTGTTGCGGTCCAACACTTCTAGACGACAGTGTGCTGCATTTAATTGCAATGCCTCGTATAGCTCATTCTCTGTAAAAATAGATTTTCCATTTACTTTACGAATACATTCCCCTGCAAGCAAGCCCATTTTTTCTGCTGGCGAATCAGGAAGAACAGCTGCGATAATGGCACCCTTTGTACTTGGTGCAACGGCATAATGATCTGTTTTATCCTGCTGTGCAAAGTAGATAGAGATGATGATACGTATAATTGCCCCAACACCAAGTACGATGAAACCGATCATCGGCTCAAAATAAGCAGCTAAGCCACCTATTAAAATAAGCTCTCCAAGCAATAAGACAGATCGCCCTATTTTAGGTAATTTTATGACTGGTAATTCCTTTCTTGATAGCTTAGCAAAGCCAATGATAAGAGGGAATAAAACAAGTGCAAAGCTACTATCACCTATCGTAAACAGTGGCCAATATGGCAATACAGCCGATATAGCATCACCAGGCATAACAAAGAAAATAGGTAATACCCATACATTTTTTGTGCGATAGACAATAGCCTGCATACCCCGCTTTGTTTTCTCTATGGAAGGCGTTGATACCTTCATGGCAGCACGACGGATTAATAGCCCCTCTGCGATAACACAAAGGCCTGCCAAAATGGTAATCGTAACAATTGCGCCATCCTCTAAATTGCTCCCCTCCAAGGAAAATATCCACCAAGTAAATGTCCAATTGTAATAGGACATGGCCCATATCACAAGTGTTGCAATACCCATTGTCACAATGGGCGATAGTGCATTAATAAGGTACAGGACTAGCGCTACTATAGAAATTACTATTAAAATGATTAAAAATTCTTTTGGTACAGTAAGCCCTGCGACAATACTGATAAGAGAAATGAGCAGTGCATAAAGCCATCCATCTTTCCATTGTCCGATTAACTCTGTCCAGCCCCAAATAATACGTCTATTAAAATATTTACGCTCCTGTTTTACACGACGATATCCTAAAAAAATAGCAAATATTATGACTATATACAGTAATGGGTTGAGTAAAAAGCGGCCAATCGCTGTTACAATTTCTATTAAAATCTCACTAACCATACGAACACCCGCCATTTCTATCTTGAATACTATGAATTTATTGTATCAAACGACTACACTCTTGCGTAGTACAAACTCATCGAAAGCTTTGTATTATGTTATTTTTGTTCTGTCAGATAGGTTTATTGTTCAATAGTGTGCAGTAAAAAGCTAGTGGCCATCTGGAATTGCTGGTCATTTTGACGATCCGCTTTATAATTTTTTAATGTCTCATTTAAGCTATTGAAGAAAGTTGTATCCATATAAAATTCATCTTCTGCTAATTTTAATTTTTTCTGTTTGCGATAAAGGTTGACGGCCTCTGCAGTCGTTTCATCCATATAGCCATCTAAACGATCTATTTGATAGCCTAGTTTCTGTAAGGCAGTTTGTGAATAGGCGATCTCCTCACTCATATCACCGACTTTAAATTTACCTGTTAGTGGATGTAGTTGAAAAGCAAATAATTCATTTTGCTCAATTACTAAACTTGCTTCAATGCCTTGCCCATGAATCCATTCGCGTTTTGGTGTCAGCCATTTATTAGTTGATAATTTCAGCTCTCCACCATTTGATAGCTCCCAAGATTCCTGCACAGTCCCTTTCCCAAAACTCTTGACACCAATCAGTGAAGCACGTCCCCAGCCTTTTAAAGCACCACTCAATACTTCACTCGCTGAAGCACTACCTTGATTTTGTAAGACAACGATTGGGATTTTGTTCATCGTTGCTACATATTTTTCATCAAAGCCTTTCGTTTGCGTTTTCAATGGTTCCATAGCACCTTCCGCATTTTGCATATATGCAAATACCTTGCCATTGTCCAATACCGTGCTCAGTAGCGCTGCGACGCTATGTAAATAACCACCTGGATTATCACGTACATCAATCACAATACCTTCAACATCTTTACGAAGCAATTTACTCGTTTCAGCAACCCATTCATTGGCCGTTTTTTCCCCAAACAATGAGATAGCCACATAGCCGATGGTTGTATCTTCTACTTTTATAACCTCACTCGATACCGTTTTATTAGAGATTGCAGCACGCTCCATTGTCATCTTAATATGTTTATCCTCACTCGGACGGTAGACAACAATAGTTACCTTCGACCCTTTTTCACCTTGAATTAAATGCATTAATTCACTCATCGTTTTCCCATCTACACGCACTCCATCAACTTGTACAATTTCATCGAGTGAACGCATACCAGCTTTCTCAGCAGGTGAAGAACGAACTGGAGACACAACAATAAACTTCCCTTTATTTTCTGCTAGTTCAATCCCAATACCTACCCTTTCCTCAGCCAGCATTTGCCGATGTTGCTCGGCCTCTTCCTGGGAGTAATACGTACTATAAGGATCCTTAATGGCATCAGCCATACCGCGAAGAGCCCCCTCCACCAATGCATCCTTTTTTGTGCTGTAGACTGATTTTTCTTCAATAAGTGTCATGGCTTCACCAATTGTATCAACCTCCGTAACAAGCTCCTTTTTATCGTCACTAGAAAACCAATCAAAGTAAATACCACTACCTACCACCAAACTACTAAGCAGGACTCCGACACCGGCCGTTAATTTGCGCAATTCTTCCCTCCTCCGTCTCTTTTACTGTATGACTCTATTTTTTCAAACATACAAGATTACCTTTCAAATTTATGAAGAGAGAATATTTCACTTTTCTCATGGGTGTTGGTTGTTGCTTCGAGAGTATTTTCCTTTGCTCCGCGAGTATTCCCTCTGCCTCCGCGAGCATTCCCTCTGTCTCCGCGAGTATTTCCTCTGGCTCCGCGAGTATTTCCTCTGCCTTCGCGAGTATTCCCTCTGACTCCGCGAGTATTTCCTCTGACTCCGCGAGTATTTCCTCTGACTCCGCGAGTATTTCCTCTGACTCCGCGAGTATTTCCTCTGACACCGCGAGTATTTCCTTAATTCTTATAAAAATAAAAAATCTGCTCGTTTCTACTATAGAAAACGAACAGATTTTTTATGAATTAATCTAGTGCATCTACATAATCATTTAACATATCTACATCCATTGGTCCTCTGATGGCGCGTTGGATATAGCCGTTGGAATCAATAAAATAAGTGGTTGGAATGGTGATGATTTGATAATCTAAGCCAGCGTCATTGTCTGGGTCCAATAAAATGGGGAATGTTAGCTCAAAGCTATCTCTAAATGTCATCACTGTGTCTACTTTGGCATCGGCAGTCACATCCCGTTCTGCACTTGTTAAATTGACAGCTATAATTTCAACGTTTTTCTCTTTAGCATACTCATCGTAGAAACTTTGCATATGCGGCATTTCCGCCTTACAAGGTGGGCACCATGTCGCCCAGAAATTTAGTACAACCTTTTTTCCACGCAAATCACTTAATGTGATATCTTCTCCGTCTAAGCTTGTTAAGGTGAAATCAGGCGGTATATCCCCTTTTTTTAAACCCGTTTCTAGCTCCTCCATATCCTTACCAAGAGCAGACTTTTCAATAGCACGTTCTTCGTTAATTTGTTGTCTCACATATGTACCAATCATCGCAATCACTAATAGCACAACGATCAGTAGCCCAATATTTTTTTTCATTCTTTACCTCCCACATTGATTCGTTCATATTGAATGGCTAATCCCAAACAAAGTAGTACTACACTCACACCCACAGTTGTTTGCCATATACCAAGGGTTTGGAAGAGAGCTACGATCAAATAGCCAACTGTATACAATAATAAAGCTTGTTTCATCGCTGCTAGTTTCCATAATATGATGATGGTTAATACACTTAGCACAACTAATGTAATGATTTCACTCGATGTAGTGTTGTCATTGAGTAGCACGACAATCATTTGGTAAATAGATTGCGTTAAAATAATAGCCCAGCTACAAGGGATAATATCTTGTTTTTCAAGCTGAAGATTGTGCCGCTTTCTCCATATTTGTAAGGACACTACGATGACGCCGAGATAAACACCTATTGTACCGCCATTGAAATAAAGTAATGACATTGGATTATTCACAACAGCTTTGAAATCAGTCACAAGTAGGCTTAGTTTCCAAACAATGAGAAATGTAAAAATCGCATCAGCATATACTTCAGACCATTTTTTTGAAAATTGCACGCGTAATATGAGCCACACTATAAAAAATGTAATGAGTAAAGCCACTGCAGTAGCTGGTAAAGTTAGTGCTCGAATCGAGTACCACTCTGTATTAATCACTCCAACAAATCCTCCTCCGAAAGTTAGATACAGCATAGCATAGAACCCTTTTAAAATAAGAATATTTCACACTGTGTTCAGAAAATCTTCAGAAATTAACATCTGTTAAAAATACCCCACTATGTATATATTCATCATAACATTAAATAGAATCTTATAATAGCCGTTACTCATAGAGGAGGGAGTTCTTATCTTCTAAAGATATAGATGAAATAAAAAAAGCTATACACTAGAATTCTCTAATGTATAGCTGTTCTATTTTACAATGGAATATATTTTAGTGGGTTTACACTGCCCACAGCTTGTCCTCGCCAAGGACCAATATGCACTTCAAAGTGTAAGTGAGGGCCAGTAGAGCGACCTGTACTACCCATTGCTGCAATTTGCTGACCTTGTGTTACTTCTTGTCCTACACTAACATTAAATGCACTTAAATGGGCATAAACTGTTGTATAAATTTGTCCATCAACTGAGTGCGTTAAAATGACAACATTACCATAAGAACTAAGTGGTGCTGCATAAGAAACTACACCATCCGCCGCTGCCCAAATCGGTGTTCCTGTTGCATTTGCAAGGTCCACACCGTAATGGAATTCAGGGCCAGCTCCAATATTACGCCAGCCATAAGGTGATGTTAGGCGGCCGTTCGTTGGTTTAATCCAAGTACCATTTGATTGAGGCGCGTTCACAGTACCACCTGATGAACCACCACCATTGTTGGCTGCTGCAGCCGCTGCCGCCGCAGCAGCTGCTTTACGTTTTGCTTCTTGTTGACGAGCAATTTCAGCTAAACGTTTTTGCTCAGCAATGATTTGATCTTGTAATTCTTGGCTTACTTCTAATGCTTCTGAGTACTCTTTTTCAAGTAATACTTTTTCAGATTTGAGCTTTTCTTGCTCTTTTTCTAATTGGTCAACTAGTTTATTTTTCTCAGCTTTTTGGCTATCTAAAGATGCCTTTAATTGTTCAAGCTCAGCTTTCTTGCCTTCCAATTTTTGACGTTTTTCTTCTACACTTTGCTTTTGCTCTTCTAACTGTTGTTTATCATCTTTTTGATCTTGAATAATTTGACGATCCGCTTCTAATAGTGCATTAACTGCAGAGAAGCGATCAATGAAGTCTACAAAGCTATTAGATCCAAGCAAAACATCTAAATAGCTTACCGAGCCACCAGCTTGAATCGCACGTGCACGTTCTTGTAATAATAAATCTCGCTCTTCAATTTTATGCAGAAGTTCTTTAATGGAAGCTTCTAATTTTTTTATTTCTTCATTTGTTGTATGAATATCTGCTTGAACATTTTTAATATTACTATTGGTTTTGTCGATTTCAGCGTTCAATGCTTGAATTTGATCTAAGATTTTTTGTTGCTTTTCTTGATTAGCCGTGATGGCATTTGACTTATTACTAATGGATGAATTTAAATCATATTTCTTTGTTTCGATTTGTTTCTTTTCTTCTTTTAAATCCGATAAACTTGTTGCATATGCTGATGGAGTTTGGATAAAAAGAAATAGAGCAGATGCTGCTGCAAGTGTTTTCAATGTTTTTTTCGCCTTACTTTTCACCGATTGAACTCCCCTTCGACTATTCTTTTTCTTCTTCACAAATATCCGTTGTGACTAAATTTTTAAAAACTTACGCACTGACATAAAGCTTCCCCAAACACCGATAAGCACGCCAATGAGTAACAGGAGACCGCTCACCTGATACACAAGTGGAGAAAAATCAAGTAATTGAATTAGCTCACCTTGTAAACGTGGTGCAATAATTTTATATACATTGTGGTAAAGGGTTGTGACAACCGCAATCGGAATAATCGAACCTAAAATTCCGAGCCACATACCTTCCAATAGGAATGGGATACGTACGAATGAATTCGTAGCCCCTACAAGTTTCATAATTTCAATTTCATCTCTACGAGCAATAATAGTAATACGAATTGTATTCGAAATTAAGAAAATCGCCGTGAATAATAACCCTAAAATAAGTACGATGCCTACATTACGACTAATATTTAAGAAGTTAAATAGTTTTTCAACTTTTCCTTCGCCATACATAACGTCATACGTATACTCATATTTATCTATCGCTTTTGCAATTTTAGCTGTTTGCTGGGGATCAGCAGCTTTTACATAGATTACATTACGTAAAGGGTTGCTTTGTTCAAATAGCTTAAAATCATCACCAAAATCTTTTACTAACTTAGTTAACTCATCTTCCTTAGTGGAATAGGTCATCTCTGACACACCAGGCAATTTTTTGACTTTTTCGACGAGTGCTTTTTCTGCAGCTTCATCTGCTGTCTCATCAATTAAAACTTTAATCTCAACATCGTTTTCTAAATCAGTCGCTACTTTATTTAAATTCATCATAATAAGCGCAAAAACGCCTACTAGTATAAGCGTAACTGTTACGGCACTGACAGACGCAATGGTCATCCAGCTATTTCGGCCAAGTGATTTCACACTTTCTCGGAAGTGGCGCTTTACTGTATTAAATTTCATAGCCGTATTCACCTCCGTGTTCATCACGGACAATTAAACCGCCTTCAATTGCGATAACACGACGACGAATCGTATTGACAATTTCACGGTTATGGGTCGCCATCACAATGGTTGTCCCTCGAGCATTAATTTCCTCAAATAAATTCATGATTTCCCACGATGTTTCAGGATCGAGGTTCCCTGTTGGTTCATCTGCAATCACCACTTTAGGAACATTGACGATTGAGCGTGCAATCGACACTCGTTGCTGTTCCCCACCTGAAAGCTCATTCGGGAACATTCTTGCTTTATGCTTTAATCCCACCAGTTCTAATACTTCCATCACACGACGTCGGATTTCATCTGGATTTTCCTCAATTACTTCAAGTGCAAATGCTACATTCTCATAAACATTCAAACGAGGTAGTAATTTGAAGTCCTGGAAAACTACGCCAAGTTGACGGCGCAAAAAAGGGACCTTCTTATTTTTTAATGTTGCTAAATCAATACCATTGACTATAATTTGCCCTGATGTTGCCTTTTCTTCACGATACATCAATTTAATAAATGTAGATTTACCTGCTCCACTTGGACCAACTACATACACAAATTCGCCTTGCTTTATATTAACGGAAATACCATTTGTCGCAACTACACCGTTTGGGTACTTCTTTGTCACATTTTTCATTTCTATCATGATTAAACCACCTAAAACTCTCATCTATGTAAGAGGTATTTCTTTTACTATTATAGCACTCTATTTCTGTTTTTTTATTACAGTTTCATTTCAATACGTGCCAGTTCCTTCTATTTCGTTCTTTCATTGCCATTATCATTAAAAAAATGACAAAAATAAAAACAGCAATCGACGATAAACCAAGTCGAATACTGTTTGAAATAGCAAGAAGCATTCAAGCTTTCGCCTGAATGCTTCCCATGTTACATTTGTTGTTCGTCCGTTGTTGTGTAGCGCACTAAAACGGCGCCAGTTTTCGATTCGCCTTCGATAAATAAGCGATTTGCACTTTCAACTTCTTTATCAAAGCGTACTACTTTGGATAGGAATTGGTCCTGTGACTCCATTTTAGAAACATCCTGAATGCCTACATCTACTTTCCCGAAATTCGTCACAACTTTACCACTTAATGAAATGGTACGTGGGACATATATTTCCACCGCTCCAGCAACTGTTTGAGCTTTTATTTTAGATGAATTTGTGGAACAAGTTGTTACCACTACATGTCCATTGACAGACTTCGCCTCTACCTCATCCAAAGCTCCATCTAAATAAACACGTCCATTCAATGTTTCAGCCTCTAAATCCTTACCACGAACATTCGTTAATTCAATGGAACCATTAGAAGAGTCCACTTCCGCTTTTCCAAAATTAAACTTAGTGCCTTTAATAGCTCCGTTCAATGTTTTAACTTTTAATTCTTCAAATTCTATATCCTGTAGTGACGCACTACCATTCATGAGACGAACAGATAATTTTTCAAGTTTATCCTTAGGTACTTGCACCTTTACATTGACTTGAACAAGCTTTAATTGGCTTAAAATGCGAAGTGAACGCTCATCCTCTTTTACAACAAATTGCTCTAAAAAGTGATTGCGTGTTTCTTCCTCGCTCTCATTCATCAGCGGTGCTTTCACCTTACAAACTACCTGAATCGTATCTCCTCCACTTGCTTCCAATGAGAAATTACCATTTGGCAATTCAACAATAACATTGTCTACGTTAGCAGCTGCCACTTCTTCTGTATGTGTAAATTCAATTTTATCTCCAAATGGAGATGCTACATCAAATTCCTTTACCTTTTTAACAGCGGTATTCATCATATCCATAAAAAGAGAACCGATTTGCGTTAAATCCTTACGAAAATCTTGCATTTCATCTTGGAAATATTTCATAAAATCATCTTTTTTCTTGTCACCATCTTTTGATTTTTCTTCAAATAGTGACTCTTCTTTTTCAGTTGAAAAGGATTGCGCCTCTTTTGACACATCATCCATAACATTTTGAGTAGACTTGCCAGGTTGCTCTAATGCTTCTAGTAATGTAATCGCCTCTTGTGCCGAAATCGTTCCTTTTTCTACAAGTTCTAAAATTCGTTGACGTTCATTTTGCATAAATAAATAGCCTCCCTCAGTTCGTTATACTATTTATACGATTCATCATATGAAAAGTTTCACTGCAAAATTGAATAAATTGGGTCTGTTAAGATTGAGACGCTTCTACTAGCAATGCATCCATTCGCAGACGATCACGTTCCAGGATAGGTTTTAAGTATTTCCCTGTGTAAGAGCCAGCGACTTTTACTACCTCTTCTGGTGTACCTGTTGCAACGATAGTGCCACCTTTATCTCCACCTTCTGGCCCTAAGTCGATGATATAATCAGCGGTTTTAATAACGTCTAAATTATGCTCAATGACTAATACAGAGTCCCCATTTTCAACAAGCCGCTGCAACACGACTAGCAATCGAGCAATATCATCGGCATGTAAACCTGTCGTTGGCTCATCCAAAATATAGAAGGATTTCCCTGTAGATCGTCGGTGTAACTCAGAGGCTAGCTTTACGCGCTGTGCCTCACCACCCGATAAAGTGGTAGCTGGTTGTCCCAATTTCATATAGCCCAAGCCCACATCGACAATTGTTTGTAGTTTACGCTGGATTTTAGGAATATTTTCGAAAAACACTACTGCATTTTCAATCGTCATATCAAGAATATCTGCAATACTCTTATCTTTATACTTCACTTCAAGTGTTTCACGATTATAACGTTTGCCATGACATACCTCACATGGAACATAAACATCTGGAAGGAAGTGCATTTCGATTTTAATAATGCCATCTCCTCGACATGCTTCACAGCGTCCACCTTTAACATTAAAGCTAAAGCGACCTTTTTTATAGCCTCGTACCTTTGCTTCATTTGTTGCCGCAAAAACATCACGAATATCATCAAAGACACCTGTATACGTTGCTGGGTTTGAACGAGGCGTACGACCAATTGGTGATTGGTCAATATCGATTACTTTTTCAAGCTCCTCTAGGCCCGTCACTTCTTTATGTTCTCCAGGCTTAACCTTTGAACGATTCAGCTTCTGTGCCAATGATTTATATAAAATTTCATTTATCAGTGTCGATTTCCCAGAGCCTGACACACCTGTCACCGCTACAAATAAACCCAGTGGCACATCCACTTTGACGTTACGTAAATTATTTTCCTTAGCGCCTTTAATGGACAGCTTACGACCATTTGGTTGACGTCTTTCCACTGGTAATGGAATGAATTTTTTACCACTTAAATATTGCCCTGTTAGAGAGTTTTCATTCTTCATAACTTCCTGTGGTGTGCCTGCTGCCACAATTTGACCGCCATGAACACCTGCTCCAGGTCCCACATCAATAAGATAATCGGCTGCCAACATCGTATCTTCATCATGCTCTACCACAATTAACGTATTGCCGATATCACGCATATTTTGCAGCGTGTTAATTAAACGATCATTATCACGTTGATGCAAACCAATCGAAGGCTCATCTAAAATATAGAGAACTCCTGTTAAACGTGAGCCGATTTGTGTAGCGAGCCGAATACGTTGCGCCTCTCCGCCTGATAATGTCCCTGCTGCACGACTCAATGTCAAATAATCTAAACCTACATTGACAAGGAAGCCCAATCGTTCTTCAATTTCTCGTAAAACCAGTCGAGCAATTTGCATATCCTTTTCAGTTAAATCCAACTCTTTGAAAAATGTGTCCGCTTCCTGAATCGAATATTGTGTGACTTCACCAATATGCTTATCTGCTACTTTCACAGCTAACGTCTCAGGCTTTAAACGATAACCTTTACAGGACGGACATGGCTGCTGTGCCATATATTTTTCCATTTGCTCACGAACATAATCGGATGTTGTTTCTTTAAAACGGCGTTCCACATTGCGCACAACACCTTCAAATTCAATCATTTGGTCTCGCACATTGCCAAACTCATTTTCATAATGGAAGTGAATTTTGTCTTTTCCTGAGCCATATAAAACCTTATCCATCTTTTCCTTTGGTAAATCCTTCACAGGCACGTCCATTGGGATATCGTAGTGATCACACACCGCTTTTAATAATTGTGGATAGTACTGTGAACTAGTCGGTTCCCATGGAGCAATAGCATGCTCTAACAAGGAACGATCCCAATCTGGAACGACTAAATCTAAATCCACTTCCTGTGTTGAGCCTAAGCCATCGCAGCTTGTGCAAGCACCAAACGGGCTATTAAATGAAAACATACGAGGCTCTAGCTCGCCTATAGAAAAACCACATATCGGGCAAGCATGATGTTCACTAAATAATAATTCTTCATACTCCATCACATCAACAAGTACACGACCATCAGCCAAACGTAAAGCTGTTTCTAAGGAGTCACTCAACCGTGAGGCAATACCTTCCTTCATAACAACACGGTCCACTACTACTTCAATCGAGTGCTTTTTATTTTTATCAAGATCAATCGCATCATCTAAATCCCGTAATTCCCCATCAATTCGCACACGAACAAACCCTTGCTTTTTTAAATCCTCTAGCAGTTTAACATGGGTTCCCTTGCGTCCAGAAACCATCGGCGCAAGAAGCTGCATTTTTGTTCTTTCTGGATATGATAATAAACGGTCTACCATCTGCTCAATCGTTTGGGAAGTGATTTCTATGCCATGATTTGGACAGATCGGTTTACCAATGCGTGCATAAAGTAATCGTAAGTAATCATAGATTTCCGTTACCGTACCAACCGTAGAACGTGGATTACGACTCGTTGTTTTTTGGTCAATGGAAATAGCAGGCGATAATCCTTCTATTGCATCGACATCTGGCTTATCCATTTGTCCTAAAAATTGACGGGCATAGGCAGAAAGGGACTCAACATAACGACGTTGGCCCTCCGCATAAATTGTGTCAAATGCTAGAGAAGATTTTCCTGAGCCTGATAAACCTGTTAATACGACTAATTGGTCACGTGGAATTGTGACATTGATATTTTTTAAATTATGAGCACGTGCACCTTGCACGACAATTTCAGTATTTTTCACAAGTCATTCACCCTTCTACCTTCAATTCAAATATTGTATCTCGCAACTCAGCCGCACGTTCAAAATCAAGCGCTTTTGCTGCTTCCTTCATTTCGACCTCTAAGGAAGCCAAAAGCTGTTCTCTTTCCGCCTTTGTCAGCTTTTTGCCTTTCGTAGCCTTTTTCACATAGGATTCTTCTTCTTCTGCCACTTGTGTCGCACGAATTACATCTGGGATTTTCTTGATAATGGTTTGAGGCGTTATGCCATGCTCCTCGTTGTAAGCCATTTGCAATGCACGACGACGTTGTGTTTCATCAATTGCCTTTTTCATCGAATCTGTTACATGGTCCGCATACATAATGACATGACCATTTGCATTACGTGCAGCACGACCAATCGTTTGAATTAATGAACGTTCCGAACGTAAAAATCCTTCTTTATCAGCATCAAGAATCGCTACAAGTGACACCTCAGGAATATCAAGTCCTTCACGCAAGAGATTAATACCGATGAGTACATCGTACGTTCCTTTACGTAGCTCACGAATAATCTCAATACGTTCTAGCGTTTTAATTTCGGAATGTAGGTACTCGACCTTTAAGCCCATTTCTTTCAAGTAGGCCGTTAAATCTTCTGACATTTTCTTCGTTAATGTTGTCACTAAAACCCGTTCATTTTGGGCAATTCGATCTTGAATTTCATCTATTAAATTATCGATTTGCCCTTCAATAGGTCGCACTTCAATTAACGGATCCAATAATCCAGTAGGTCGAATAATTTGCTCAACCATTTCCGGCGTATGCTCCAGCTCATAAGGGCCTGGTGTGGCTGATACATAAATGGCCTGATGCACTCGGTTTTCGTATTCTTCAAAACGTAGTGGACGGTTATCAAGTGCTGATGGCAAACGGAAACCATGTTCTACGAGTACACCTTTACGAGCTTGGTCACCATTATACATACCACGAACCTGAGGAAGTGTTACGTGACTTTCATCTACTACAAGCAAAAAGTCATCTGGGAAGTAATCTAGCAATGTATATGGAGTGGCACCTGCTCCACGCAATGTTAAATGGCGTGAATAGTTTTCAATCCCTGAGCAAAAGCCCATTTCACGCATCATTTCTAAATCATAACGTGTCCGTTGCTCTAGGCGCTGTGCCTCTAGTAATTTATCCTCTGCACGTAGCAACGCAAGACGTTCCTCTAATTCTTTTTCAATGTTTTCAATCGCTTTTCGCATTTTCTCTTCTCGTGTAACGAAGTGGGATGCCGGGAATATAGCAACATGCTCTCGATCCGATAAAATTTCTCCAGTTAAGGCATCCACCTCTCGAATACGATCGATTTCATCACCGAAAAACTCCACCCGAATACAATGCTCGTCACGTGAGGCTGGGAAAATTTCCACTACATCTCCACGTACCCGAAATGTCCCCCGAGTAAAACTGACATCATTACGCTCGTATTGAACATCTACAAGTTTGCGCAGTAGCTGATTACGTTCAATTTCCATACCTGTGCGAATCGATACAACCATTTCTCGATACTCTTCAGGAGAACCTAAACCATAAATACAGGACACAGATGCAATAATGATGACATCATCACGCTCAAATAATGCAGAAGTAGCAGAGTGACGCAGCTTATCAATTTCATCGTTAATGCTGGAATCTTTTTCTATATAGGTATCTGTCTGCGGTACATAGGCTTCTGGTTGGTAGTAATCATAGTAGCTGACAAAATATTCAACAGCGTTATTCGGGAAGAACTCTTTAAACTCACTATATAACTGGCCAGCTAGTGTTTTATTATGTGCCATAATGAGTGTTGGTTTTTTAATTTGCTGGATGACATTAGAAATGGTAAACGTTTTACCTGTTCCCGTAGCACCAAGTAATGTTTGATGACGCTTGCCCGCTTTCACACCCTCCACTAATTCCGCAATTGCCTGTGGCTGATCCCCGTTAGGCTGATATGGCGCTTGTAAATCAAATGTTTGCACACATGTCCCCGTCCTTTCCTTCCAATTTGTACATATATTTTAGCATAGCAATATTAAAATTTCGAACATTTAACGAACGAATGTTTGTAAAAAATTTTTTTATCCCTAAAATGAATAACCGTGAAGCGAAGAATACTTATTACTCTCATAATAGCCGCTTCAACACATTTTCAAGCTTAATCTATTCAATAGATTTCGATTCTTGAGTAGAAGTCATAATATTTTCAGTAGAGGGCTTCTGCTTTTGTGAGTGGGGTAACAGATTTTTGGCGTGGGTTGCATTCTTTTATGAGCCAGGGCTCTTGCTTTGAGAGCGGATTTACTCCTGAGCAGGAGTTCTTACTTTCTGAGCAACTCTCCCTCTTTTATAAGCGAAGACTCTCACTTTTTGAACGAGCAGCCCTCCTTCAATCAAATCAGAACCACCAGTATAACTGGTGGTTTGCTCTGCGCGTGAAACGCTGGGGTACTGGCCCATGTCTAAAGACATTCTGAATGGTCTGCCAACCGCACTCCGTTTTCACACAAACCGCTAAAGCGGCTTACTTATTTTTTCTTTCTCTTGATTTCTTCTCCTGTGAATGGGTCAATGAATTCTTTCATCGTCATTTGATCTTGCAGGATATCTTCTTGTAATTGATTTTTTATATACTCTTGTATCTTTTTCTTATTTCGGCCGACTGTGTCCACATAGTATCCTCGACACCAGAATTGACGATTACCGTATTTATACTTTAAATTCGCATGTCGGTCGAAAATCATTAGACTACTCTTCCCTTTTAAATAACCCATGAACGCAGATACACTCAATTTCGGTGGAATACTTACCAACATATGAATGTGGTCAGGACAGGCTGTTGCCTCTATGATTTCTACATCTTTTCTTTCACATAATTGGCGCAATATTCTTCCAACATCTGCTTTAATTTGACCATAAATAATCTGCCTTCTATACTTTGGCGCAAAGACGATATGATACTTACAATTCCACGTTGTATGTGCTAAACTTTTATTATCCATTTATGGTGGCTCCTTTCGTACGAAGTCGGTTGACTAGACCTGACTTTATTGTACGTTTGGAGTTTTTTTATTGTCCATAGCTAAAAGCTTTCCGGAACCCCCTGCATAGCAGGGGGTTTTCAAAGCACACAAAAAAATCCCGCTCTCCAATAGACATGGAGAGCGGGTTCGTTAGTATGATTCATCCTCTGTTTGCTGCAAGGAATGTAGTTCGGCTGCGTATTGGTAAAATGCGTTTTCATCTTTTTCATCGAGTACTCTGTCTATCAGAACCATGAGTTGCTCTTGACGATGCATACGCTGGATACGATTTAAAAATAAATCTAAATAAATCTCGTTTAATAATTTCTCTGCCTCATCAACTTTTTTCGACTGACCCACGGCTTTTAGAAAATCTGTGTACGAATAATATTTATCCAACGATCTCACCTCGATCCTTTTCTAAATTATATGAAAATTGAAATTAAATTGCAATGCTTACGAATTGAAAATAACTTGGATTAGCTATTAATCTCGTGACATTTGCAGTGAATTCTCTAAGCATTTCATTCTTTTCTGAAGGGTTTTCAGCTACTTTGTCTATTTTTTGAAACTCTCATTTTGTTCTACACTACCGTTATCAACAGAAAAAGGAGGCTCTCTCTATATGACTAGCAATTTTGTCAATAGCTACTTAATTTCATTCAACACTTACTTGCTTCAACCTATTCAGCACAACTCCAAGGTTTTCACTCATGTTATCGATAAGCACAATGAGCTGATCGTCACGCGTAAACCGATGCATGTGCTTCGAAAATCTTGTATCTCATTAGGTTCAACCTATGAAGCTGCAAAACTATCGGCTAAACGTTTCTTTGGCAATCAACATAAGCTACCAATCGTCGTGGCCTTTGACTACGGCTATCCCTGTATTTTTCTACCAACTTATTCCCCGAACTCCATTCATAATATATGGATTGGACTTCACGCGATTATCAATATTACACCAAGTCAGACGGGGTGTGTTGTCACATTAAAAAATGGTAAAACAATTGAACTACCTATTCAATATGCCTCGATTAGTAAACAGTTTTTGAATGCATCGATGCTCTATAAATATTACATGAACGAGCGCAAGCAGCTTAGCCAAGATGCGCCATATCACCCTCCCTTTTAACTAGAAAATCCCCCAAGAACACCTCTTGGGGGATTTGTGTATTAGCCAATTTTCGAGCGTAAATAGGCATTAATAAACGGATCTAAATCGCCGTCCATCACTGCACCAACATTACCTGTTTCTTCATTCGTACGGTGATCCTTCACCATAGAGTATGGGTGGAATACATACGAACGAATTTGTGAGCCCCAGCCGATTTCCTTTTGCTCACCACGTATTTCATCTAGTTGCGCTTGCTGCTTATCTAACTCTAATTGATATAATTTCCCTTTTAGCATCGTCATCGCTTTTTCACGGTTTTTAATCTGTGAACGCTCTGCTTGACACTGTACAACAGTACCAGTCGGAATATGTGTAATACGAACTGCTGAATCTGTCGTATTAATATGCTGACCACCCGCACCTGTAGCACGATACGTATCAATTTTTAAATCCTCTGTGCGAATGTCGATTTCAATATTTTCGTCGAACTCTGGCATAACATCACAAGAAACAAATGATGTATGACGACGACCTGACGAATCGAATGGTGAGATACGCACTAGACGATGCACGCCTTTTTCAGCCTGTAAATAACCGAAAGCATTGTGACCTTTAATCGACAATGTTACCGATTTAATCCCTGCTTCATCACCAGGAAGATAGTCCACAGTCTCCACTTTAAATCCACGCTTCTCCGCCCATCTTGTATACATACGTAACAGCATAGAACCCCAGTCCTGAGATTCCGTTCCACCGGCACCAGGGTGTAGCTCTAAAATAGCATTATTTTGATCATATGGACCACTTAACAGCAATTGCAGCTCAAAATCCCCCATTTTTTGCTGGAATTCTGCTAGCTCTTTGCCTAGTTCTTCCTGTAACTCTTCATCTGGCTCTTCCTGTAAAAGCTCCAGTGTCATATCTAAATTTTCATGGGTTTCCACTAAATCTTTATATTCATTGACGATTGCTTTTAAGCCATTGCCTTCATTGATGGTCACCTGTGCCCCTTGCTGATCATCCCAAAAGCCAGGCTCTAGCATCATTTCATCTAGCTCCTGAATGCGTGCCTCTTTGTTTTCTAAGTCAAAGAGACCCCCTGAAGTCCGCCAGTTTTTTGGCTGTAGTGTCTAACACATTGCGTACATCTGCTAATTCAATCATTGTTAAATCCTCCGAACGTTAGTAATGGAGCTAACATTGCACTCACAAAGCTCCGTATCTTTTCATTATAACGTTTTTACAAAGGAAAACATACTATCTAGCAGTTGTTTTCTCGGAGTAATCAATGATCCTGTGTCTCGTCCTCTAGCATATTAAGAGCGAGACGCTGAAAAACCTTTACACGGTCATACTGAACAAGCAAATGCTTTGTTCGTTTTTCTAACCTATATTTTAATAAATAGGCTCTCTGAATACGATATTCTAACGCATTAACACT
Source organism: Lysinibacillus sp. FSL K6-1151 (assembly GCF_038630755.1). Taxonomy (NCBI): domain Bacteria; kingdom Bacillati; phylum Bacillota; class Bacilli; order Caryophanales; family Bacillaceae; genus Lysinibacillus; species Lysinibacillus sp. FSL K6-1151. Next base: position 712,365 of record NZ_CP152040.1, on the reverse strand, counting down.
GACATCCACTACCAGTTCTTTGCCATTCGTAAAAGTTATTTTTGCTCTCTTTTTATCCACAGCGATATATTCATCAATATGATGAACGGCGAACCAGATACATTCAGGTTGTAGAGGAGACTTACTTGGAAACCATAAAATATTACATCGTTCATCCACTACAATTGGATTTTTATTAAGCTTTCCTAAAATCATTTTCGAGCCATCAAATGCCCCTCTTAAACTCGAACCAAAATAACGAAGGTTATAGTCCATTAACTTCGTTGGTGCTAATTTCGATAGATATTCATTATTTTTCTCAATCACCCGCGTACATAAATTTCCAAAGGAATCATACACAGGCATATACATCATCGTTTCACTATTCATAATATCTTTTTTATGCACCTATAGTCCTCCTTTATACACTTTATGTTTTTTCAATTAAAATAAAAAGGGATATACCAATATTCGTACATTCCAGATGTTTGTGACTCGTAAAATTGCTTTATTATCATGCATAGCACCCCTTCCCTTTCTAGGTCTAAGTCTTCATAGCACCTTCTTATTTAGGATAATAACGGGAGCTTCCCTGAACTAAAATCCTAATATTACAGCTATTGTATACCCATATTTTTCAATTGTCTATAAATTCTGACTTTTATTCCTAAATTTCTTCCTAAAACAGTATAATGTCAAAAGAAAAAAACCATTTCAACATGTAGTTAAAATGATTTTTTTCACTAATATATTATTGACCTGCACCATGACAGTTTTTAAATTTCTTGCCGCTTCCACATGGGCATAAATCATTACGACCAATATTTTCAGACTTACGCACAGGTTGTTTTTTCGGAGCTGAGCCGCCTTCTTCCTTCGGATTAACCGCTTGGCCCTTCGCCACCTCTTCACGCTCAAGATTACTGCGAATTTCTGCCTTCATTGCATATTTCGCAACATCCTCACGAATAGACGCAACCATATCCTCAAACATAGCAAAGCCTTCTTGTTGATATTCTCGAAGTGGATCATTTTGTCCATATGCACGTAGATGGATACCTTGACGAAGTTGGTCCATCGCATCGATATGATCAATCCATTTCGTATCAATAGAACGTAATAAAATTACCTTTTCAAACTCACGCATACGCTCTGGTGTCAGTTCTGCCTCTTTTTCATCATAACGAGCATGAACAGCATCCGAAACCAACTGATTAATGTCTTCAGCAGACTTGCCTTGGAAATCTGCTACTTTAAGCTGACCCTCTTCTAACAGATTAGCCGCTACAAAATCTTCAATTGCTTTTAAGTTCCAATCTTTCTGCTCACCCTGAGTATACAGACCAACAACATTATCGATTGTCTCTTGAATCATAGACTCTACGAGTACACGCATATTCTCTGTTTCCAATACATCATAACGCTCTTTATAAATAATCTCACGTTGCTGACGTAGCACATCGTCATATTGTAATAAACGTTTACGTGCATCAAAGTTATTACCTTCGACACGTTTCTGCGCTGATTCTACAGCTCTCGACACAACTTTTGATTGCAATGGCTGAGAATCATCCATGCCTAAGCGCATCATCATCGACTTCATATTATCAGAGCCAAAACGACGCATTAAATCATCTTCTAGGGATAGATAGAACTGCGTAACCCCTGGATTCCCTTGACGACCAGAACGTCCACGAAGCTGGTTATCGATACGACGTGATTCATGTCGCTCTGTCCCGATGACCGCTAAACCACCAATTTCTAGTACACCTTCACCTGGTTTAATATCTGTACCACGACCCGCCATGTTTGTCGCAATCGTTACTGCGCCCTTAGTACCGGCATTTGCAATAATTTCTGCCTCGCGTTCATGGTTTTTCGCATTCAAGACATTATGAGGAATTTTATGTTTATCAAGTAACTGCGAAATAATTTCAGATGTTTCAATCGCAACTGTACCAACAAGCACAGGTTGTCCTGCCTTATGACGCTCAGCAATATCGGCCGCCACCGCTTTATATTTTCCTTCCATCGAAGCAAAAATTAAATCTGGACGGTCATCACGAGCTATTGGTTTATTCGTTGGAATCGCAATAACGCTCATGTTGTAAATATTTCGGAACTCTTCTTCCTCTGTTTTCGCTGTACCTGTCATACCCGCAAGCTTTTGGTACATACGGAAATAGTTTTGGAACGTAATGGTAGCCATTGTCATTGATTCATTTTGAATGTCAACGCCCTCTTTGGCTTCAATTGCTTGGTGAAGTCCATCAGAATATCGACGGCCCTTCATTAAACGGCCCGTAAAGCCGTCAACAATTACAATTTCGCCCTCTTGGACAACATAGTCAACATCATTATGCATACTCACATGTGCCTTTAACGATTGGTTAATGGCATGATTTAAGCGTACATGTGTTAAATCAAACAAATTGTCGATCCCAAATGCTTTTTCTGCCTTTTCTACACCTGCATCTGTTAATGTAACACCTTTTGTCGACTCTTCGTATGTGTAATCTGTATCTGCACTTAACATGCGTACAAAAGCATTAGACTGTTTGTACAACTGTGCTGATTTCCCAGCTTGACCCGAAATAATTAATGGCGTACGAGCCTCATCAATTAAAATAGAGTCCACCTCATCGATTACAGCATAATGAAGCGGTCGTTGAACACGCTCTTCTTTATAAAGCACCATATTGTCACGTAAATAGTCAAATCCTAATTCATTGTTTGTACTATAAGTAATATCCGCTTCATATGCCGCACGCTTCTCTTCTTTTGACAGGCTATTTAAATTTAAACCTACTGTAAGACCTAAGAAATTATACAGCTGTCCCATCTCAGCAGCATCACGACTAGCCAAATATTCATTGACTGTTACAACATGTACACCTTTACCAGTAATCGCGTTTAAATAAACCGCCATAGTAGCTGTTAATGTTTTACCTTCACCTGTTTTCATCTCTGAAATATTACCTTCATCCAGTGAAGCAGCCCCCATGATTTGAACACGGAAAGGATACATCTCTAAAACACGTTTAGATGCTTCGCGACAAACAGCAAAAGCCTCTGCACGAATCGACTCTAAATGCTCTCCATCAGCATAACGCTTTTTAAACTCTTCTGTTTTTGCTTGTAATTGTTCATCTGAAAGCTGTTCCATTTGAGAAGCAAATCCCTCTACTTGGTCAGCGATTTTTTCTAATTTTTTTAACTCACGTTTATTGAAATCAAATAATTTATTTAATAGGTTTGCCATGAATGTTTTTCACTTCCTATATAGATTCAACTTCCATTTTACCATTGTGTAACAGTTTCATGCAAACAGTCACCCTACTTGCAGAAGAAAGTCATACAAAAAAGACTCTCGCCATCGCGAGAGCCTTTGTCATCATGAAGTTTTAAGTTGTTTCGATTAAGCCATATTTACCGTCTTTACGTTTATACACAATATTTGTGCCATTAGATTCAGCATCTGTAAAGACATAGAAATCATGCCCTAACATATTCATTTGTAAAACAGCCTCTTCTTGATCCATCGGTTTTAAATCAAATTGCTTTGTACGTACAATTGAGTATTCCTCTTCCTCTGTAGTAGCATCAGCGGCTGCTTGTGTAGTAGCAAAATAAAGGCCTGCACCTTCTCGCTCACGGAATTTACGGTTTACTTTTGTTTTATGCTTACGAATTTGACGCTCTAATTTATCAACGATTAGATCAACCGCAGCATACATGTCATTATGACGCTCTTCAGCACGAAGAGTTAAGTTCTTCATCGGAACTGTGACTTCCACTTTTGTTTGCTTGTCATTATAAACCTTTAAATTTACGTTAGCATTGGCGTTAACATCTTCGTTAAAATAACGTTCGACTTTTTCGATTTTATTCTCAACATACTCACGAATAGCTGGAGTTACCTCAATATTTTCACCACGAATGTTAAAGTTTAACATGTAAACTCCTCCTTTATAACTGCTATACTATCTATTTCTACACAAGTGTGTGAAATTCCTCTAAAATAATTCTTTTTTTTACAAAAAAATTTTATAAAATTAATGGTTGCTTTGCTTTTTTGCTTCTGCCGCTTCCTTTTTACGTCGCAGCTTTAATTCTTCTACAATCAAATCTTCTACTCGTGCCTGATCATTGAAATAAATGCCATATTGCTTGCCGCTACCAAACGGACGGCTCCAAATAACTTCACCATAAGCCCGCACCTCTTGTGTATCAAGCACAAAATGGATATCCAATGGTGGAGGATTCACGCCTAAATCCACTTCAGTAAACATCTTTAACCCACGTGGACTAATGTCCAGCAAGTCCGCCATAGCCGTTTGTCCATGATTGACCCTTCCGTTCTCATAAATAGCAAAAGTTATTTGAACAGGCTCCTCAAATTTAAATCGGAAACCTTCTTGACGCTTAAAGATCATATTCCCACCCCAGTACTATGTTAAACATTTATATTGCTTTGATTATGACACGATGCCCTTCTTACAGCTAGAGGGAATAAGTAACATATTTTACCGTCAAATAGCCTAATTTATGACTATTTAGTGTTAATTTCTAGTTATTATTCCTGTCATATAGAAAAGAGACCATCTTTTGATGATGGTCTCTAATTTTGTCTAAATTTGTCCGCTGTTTCCCTGACCAAATTGCTGTTGTCGAGTAATGCGAATAACTTCCTTCCACGTATCGCGGAATTCCGTCACCAATCCTTCTACTTCTTCAATAATCGCTACATCATTTTGAATGTTTGCCTCTACTAAACGATGATTCATATATTCGTAAAGAGGTAGCATTTGTTTCGAAATCTCAATATCCATATTGAGTGTAGACATTAGCTCGGCAATGATCGCCTGTGCCTTTATAAGATTTGTATTTTTTTCTTGGACATTTTTCTCTTGAATAGCTTGTTTCGCCTTATGCAAGAATTTTAAACATCCATTATAAAGCATTAACGTCAATTCGCCAGGAGAAGCTGTAGTCACACTATTTTGTTTATACGCATTTTGTGCTGTTAAATTTGCTGCCAATAAAGGACAACTCCTTTGAAAGGTTACTTATTTACTAGTTTAAACCATTTTACGAAGAAAAGCTATTTGATCAATAACGCCCAAGCGTAATTGTGTCGGGATTTTGAATTGTGTGATCATAATTCATCCTTTTAAAATTCTTGACGTCCGCCGGAGCTTTATCTTCATTCAGCTTGCGGCTTCCACCACACTAAATGAAGATAAAATGTCAATTCTTTTTATCGTAATACATCCCGTCCATCACACGAACATTGGAGTAAGGGTTGAAATATTGCTGTTCACTTTTTTTCGTTTTTTGTAGGTTTGCCATATCTTGCTTAACTGCATCCATAACAGCTGCTAATCTTTTTTTAATACCATTATCTAGTTCCAACAGTGTACGATGAATACGATTTTGTTCATTGAAATGAAAACCTTCTTGTTTCAAGCCTTTAATAATCGTTTCACGCTTGTCCAACATGCTATTGATTGTGTTGATGTATTCGTCACGCTCTTCACCATTTGGAATGTCACCTAAATGCTTAAATAAATTGGCTGACACTTGCAATAGTTGATCTGTTTGATGCATATTATTCTCCTACCTTAATTAGAAGCCTCAGCCTTGCATGAACATGCTGGATTGTTGATTTGCTTTATTTATTGCTTGCTCCATTGCTGTGAATTGCTTCCAATAGCGAGATTCTATATCCTCTAGTTTTCTCTTCCAAGTACTAATTCGACTTTCTGTATCCATTAGGTTATTTCCGATTGCATATTGAGCGTCTGTCATCGTAGAACGTCCAGCTTTTTTTTCAATAGTAATTTCAAAAGTTTTCATCGATTCACGTAGTTTTTCTAAATAACCTCGTGTATCGACTGTTTTTCCATCTACTACATCATCTTTTTTACCTTCACTATTTTTAAAGAGTTTTTCAACTGCATCAGGATCTTCTTCTAATACTTTTCGTAATTTTGTTTCATCAATTTCTAATGTACCGCCATCATTATAGTTTTTTGATGTTGTAATCCCAATACTGAAAAGGGTATTATATTTTGAATCAATACCAGGATTTGATTGATATACTAAAGAACGCATACCCGAAAGCCCTTCACGAATAAGAGTATCACCTCTTAATAACCCACTCTTCGCTTTTTCTTCCCAAAGCTTAATCTCATTTTCTGACATGTCTTCTCTTTGCTCACTAGTCAATGGCGTATAATCACGATATTTAGTTTCTTTTGTTTGATCATTTAAATCTTTGATAAAACCGTTATAAGTAGTGATAAACTCCTTAATTTTAGCCATGATGTCATCAACATCTGTTGTGGAAGTCATTGTGACTGCTTGTGCTTTTTGAGCAGCATTTACTTTATCTTCGTCAACGATTTTACCACCACTACCATCATCCTTTAAAATACCTGCCGCATTTGCATCTGCTGTTGCTGCCTTTTCGGTATTAGTTGCTTCTGTTAAACGAGTTTGAGCTGCTTTCTCTTCAGCATCGGCAGTTAAATACTCTGAACGTTTAATATTCTGATCCGCCAAATCATAGAATTGACCTTTTTCTTCTGGGGATAAGCTATTCCAAACCTCTTTTTGTTTTTCTGTTAAATCCTCAACCTTTTTAGATCCATCTTGCAAACCTTTAATTAACGCATCTCCAAATTGATTATACTTTTGTTTTAAATCCTCAGCTTGAGCTTTTTCTTGATAAGTTTTTAAAGTTGCTGAATCTGTTGCTATTAAATTAGTTAAATCATCTTTACTTAAAGATTTTAACGCATCTTTTACTTCTTTTGTAAATTCAGGATTATCATCTATATCTTTATGAATTTTATCAATTGAATCATTACTGTCATATGAGAAACGTTTTAATGCATCGATGGCATTTTGATCAAAATCTTTTAATTTTGCACCATACTTTTCGTACTCTGCTTGAGCTTTAAAATCTGTAAGCTGATCTTTGTTTGAAAATAAAACATCTAACACATCATTAGATAAATCCTTTAATTTCGCTTTGCTTTCATCACTTAAAGAGCTTCCATCTAGATTATCTTTAATACCTTGTGCAGATGATTGGTTTTTAATGTAATTTATTTCATCAGTTGATAAATTTCTCCACGCATTATTTCCAAGTTTGTTATATTGCACTTGTTGTGACAAAGATAAAGTATTACCAAAAGCATTTTTATAAGCAGTTTCATGGTTAGCTGTATAGCTATTAATATCACTAGCACCATAAGCATTTTGTTTTGTAGTAAGATTTGCTTGTTTATTTGCTAAATTAGTAGTAGCATTTTTTAATTCTTCCACAGCAGCTTTATATTTATCTGCAATCGTTTGGAGGCCGTTGAATGTATCTTTTAACGTTACATTATAACCCGAAATCGTAAACGTATTTGTTGTTCTTTCTGTTGCTATACCATTCACAGTGAAAATAGCATTTTTTCCTTCTGTATTTTGAACTTTATTAGGATCAGCAAACCCTAACTTGTTGAAAATATCTAAACCACCTACAACTTTGATTTCATCATCACCTTTAACATCACCAGTGTTTTTGGCAGTAAAGGAGAATCGACCATTTTCAAATACAGCACTAATTCCTGCATTACTAGAATTCACTTTACTAATAAATTGATCAACTGTCATATCAGAAGTAATTTCAATCTTTGTTGCCTCACTCGCTAATTGACCGTTGGTTTGAATGGCTTTAAATTCTATAGTTCCTGTTGCTCCTAAATCGGACATTTTCGTAGTTCCTACAGCATTAACTTGATCACCAACTTTACGAGCTGCTGTAGCTAATTGGGAAACACCCTCGATTGACAGTGTTCCTGAAGCACTTCCTGTTGCAGTTGCAGATACTAAGTTAGAATTAGAACTAGCTGCCGTTTTAGAAATAAGACTTTTTAGTACTAGATTATCTGATATATAAGTATCAAATGTTTTTAGCTTTGTATTAACACTTCGATATGCGTCACGTTGCCACTCGTACGTTTGTTTCTTTTGATATAACTTGTTTAAAGGTGCTCTTTCCGCATTCATTAATTTTTTTACTATTGAATCTATATCCATTCCTGAAGCTAAACCGCCGATTCTATTTACCATTATATTTCCTCCTAAATATTCTTATATTTTTTCGTCCACAATCATCCCTAATAACTTTTGCATCTCATAATATGCGTCTAAAAGTTTTTTTGGAGGGATCTCTTTTACGACTTCTTCTGTTTGGGTATCAACAACTTGTACAAAATAACGATCTAAACCGTCATGTAACACAAATTTAGAAGCATTATGATTGATTTGCAAAAATTCATTCACAGTATCTACTACATTTTGCAACTTTTCTTTAGATACCTCTTGACCCTCAGCAACTGGTATTTTTTCTCCTTGTGATTGCGTTATTAACTGAGATTTAATAGTAGTCATCGTAGTTTCTTCTATAATAGCTTTCTTAGAAGATGTTGATGACGTTGCAGTTCCCACATCTGTAGATTGTCCTTGAGCTGCAATACGCATAATATGTAACCTCCCAAACATTTCGTATTCTTATATCTAGTATCGGAAGTTTTTAGAAATGTTTCACCTTTTTACAGCAAACTACTTTAGATGATACCTTTCTCAAAAAAACCCCTTATTCAGATGATATTTACCTGAATAAGGGGCTTCTTTGAATCTTTAACTATTATAAAAAGCATTTATAAAAAATTACGGTAGCTCTACTTACTAATCATGACAAACATATGCCCCATTGTTGTATAACCTAAATTCATCATACCCTCACGAACATCTAGCAAATAAGATGGGGTATGTTCAATCACCTTCGCAAGCTGTTGTACACATTCAATAAACATTTCTTGTGTTAATTGTTGTTGTTTAGCGGCCATACCAATTAGATGCAACTTAATTAACGTAAAATTGACAACAAGCATCATATAACTTTCAAAGAATGTCTTACAATCATAGGGAAATAGATTTTTAAATACATAGTTCACCATGTAATTTTCAAACATATATTCATTTTCTTTAATAAATGGTTCATATATATTAGTATAGGATTCTTTGTATTTCAATACTGTTGCTTCCATATCACGTAATTCTTTTTCTTCATCCTCTTCCAAAGCTAAGCCTTCTATTAATTGATGAAGAATAGTGATATATTTTTCTGAAGCAATACCACTTGTAATACGAAGGCGAATTAATGCACGTGCTAAATTCAATTGAAAATTTAAATTACCCTTAATATCTTCTAACGATTTAATATATTCATCGTTATCTAAACGATTTAGATAATCTTGCATTATCATTTGTAATTCTTGTTCCAATTCATTCGGTTTTAATTGTTCAATTTTTTGTATGAATAGCCCTAAAATAATTAAACGAATCTCAATAGGTTGTTGGCGACTTTGAAGAAGCTGAATTGTAAAAATACGCAAATCCCAAAAATGAGGGTGTTTTTCTAATTTTAGGTCCTTATTTATTAGTCCACGCGTATTTTTTGGTTCTTCTGTCTCTATAAAACCGATTCCATCTTTACGTAATAGAACAATTCGTGCTGCCTCTGGGCAAGACAATGTTAAACTTTTTTCTGTTACATTCCCTACACTTGTAAGGAATCGAGGATAAACAGCACAAGTATTACATAAAAACTCTTCTCCTAATTCTTTATGAATACTACATAACCCGTCCTCTAACATCATATGACAGTTTTTATTATCATCTAAAATGAACTTTGCATAATTAGAGTCATCATGACCTTTACGATTTCGTTTTACATATTTTAATAGTTTTTCTGCCATCTCCGGCTGACGCACTTTACGATACGCTTGATATGTTTTCTTTTCAACTGTTATATTCCAACCAGCACAACAAGTATCTTCACAAGCACTACCTATACAACTAAAATCTTCTATATATTCAGGAACTAAAATAGGTCTCATTTCCTACACCCTTTTTATAATTTAATATTAATATACATTATTTTTTTAATCTGAACATATGCTTACTTTTCTTTTTTGAATAATTTATTGATAGTTTTAAAAATAGATAGTGGTATCTTCTATTAATTGTTCTCACTCTATTCAACTACAGTTAATATAAATGATAAACTTCATATTAAAAGAATACTTCCTCATCAAATGTATTCTTTTAATATACTCACTATATAGTTAATATCTTCATCAGTTAAACGAGGATGTATAGGCAATGTTAACGCTTTTTTATACCATTCCTCTGCTACTGGGCATAGTCCTTGCTCATAACCAAGCTTTTGATAATACGGATGCCAATAAACAGGTATGTAATGAACATGGACACCAATATTTGCAGCTCGCATAGCATTAAATACTTGTTTCCGATTTGCTTCATCTAATTGAATCATGTACAAATGCCAGCCAGATTCAGTATCCTCTAGTTGCTTCGGTATTGTAATTCCAGTCACATTTCCTAATGCTTCATTGTACTTTGCAGCAATTTCTTGTCTCCGCTTAATAAAATAATCAAGTTTCTTCATTTGTGAAACACCAAGGGCTGCCTGTAAATCTGTCATACGAAAATTATAACCTAATTCTGTCATTTCATAATACCAGTCACCTTGTTCTTCAGCATAAGCTGTTGGCTCAATTCCATGACTTCTGAACTTTACTAGTTTTTTATAATAATTTTCGTTATTTGTAACAACTATGCCACCTTCTGCTGTTGTCACAGGCTTTACAGGGTGAAAACTAAACATTGTCATATCCGCCTGTGTTCCAACCTTTCGCCCTTTATAACTAGCACCAAATGAATGAGCACCATCTTCAATTACGACGAGTTCATGCTTCCTTGCGATATCCATAATGACATCTATATCAACAGGTTGTCCTGTAAAATCCACTGGAATAATTGCCTTTGTTTTTGATGTAATTTTAGAACGTATTTGTTCAGGGTTAATATTATAAGTACGTTCATCGATGTCCGCAAAAACAACTGTTCCGCCAACATAGCGTACACAGTTTGCACTTGCAGCAAAGGTAATAGGAGACGTAATGACCTCATCCCCTTCATCAATTCCAGCAGCATAACAAGCACCATGTAAAGCTGCTGTTCCATTGCAGAATGCTACTGCATATTTTGAACCAACATAAGCTGCCACAGCTTGCTCAAACTGTGCAATTTTCGGTCCTTGAGTTAAGTTTGGTGAACGCAATGTTTCAATAACTGCTTGAATATCATCTTCATCTATACTTTGACTGCCATATGAGATAAATCGAGGTGAATCAATCATAGTAATAAATCCCAACTTAATGGAGTTCCTTTTTTTACATCACGCTTAATCGATTTACCAATCACTAAATCATAGTACTTCGTTGGCAAACCAAGGCCTGGTCGAACGTTGCGAACATTTTGTTCTGTTAAAATATCACCAGCTTTTAAATCTGAGCCTATATATAAAGAACGTCGGAATTTTGCTGATTCCTTCTCCGCATTTGTTGGTCCATAACTCACATTCCCTAAACTTTGCCATGCACGCTCCGTTTCTTCCACTAACATTTTTAATTCATGTGGTTCCATTGAAAATGCAGAATCAACCCCTCCTTCAGCCCGAGATGTTGTAAAATGCTTTTCAATTACCGTTGCTCCAAGTGCCACTGCAGTAACCGATACACCAACCCCCATTGTATGATCTGATAAACCTACTTCTGTACTAAACATTTCTTTCAAATGTGGTATAGTTACTAAATTTGAATTAGCAGGTGTAGCAGGATATGTACTAGTGCATTTCAGTAATATGATTTGATTATTACCTTCTTCGCGAGCAGCACGAACTGCTTCATCTAGTTCAGCAGCAGTCGCCATACCTGTGGAAATAATCATTGGTTTTCCTGTTCGCGCAACTTTTTTAATTAATGGGATATCTACATTTTCAAATGAGGCAATTTTATATGCTGGTACATTCAATGTTTCCAAGAAATCCACTGCTGTCTCATCAAATGGAGAACTAAAAGCAAGGAGACCAAGTTCTTGTGCTTTTGCAAAAATCTCCTTATGCCATTCCCAAGGTGTATAAGCCTCTTTATATAAATTATATAAAGAATTACCTCTCCAGAGATTTCCATCTTCTTGGATGAAAAACTCACCTGTATGAACGTCTAATGTAATTGTATCAGGTGTATAGGTTTGTAATTTCAGAGCGTCAACACCTGCTTCTGCGGCTAGCTCTACTAAATGTAATGCTCTTTCCAATGATTGATTATGGTTACCTGACATTTCTGCAATAATAAATGGCTTCGTATGACGACCAATTTCTCTATTTCCTATTTTAATCATTTTATCAACTCCAATATTTTATAAACCCACTCATTTGGTTGCTCATTTTGAGTTAGAATAAGCCCTTTTTCACTTAAATCTTTAATCTGTAAATTTTTTAATAACTGTTTATAAGTTTCCGATGTCACGTCTTTATGCCATCCCAGATTAATAACTATGCCAAGTTCTGCAACAAATTCTGTCCCTTCTTTCTGATTATTAGCTACAATAGTACTCGATGAAGGTAGTCCAACATAACAACGTTCCCATGTTGTACTTCCCCCCGCACCAATAGCAAAATCAGCCTGTTGCATTAACTTTGCCATATAATTAATTTGACAGTGATAGTCATACCCACGCTCTTCACAAATCTCCCGAATTTGTTCCTTAAAAACATTACCATTTCCAACAACTACATCAATATGTTTAAACTGAAATTCTTCAAGTGCCTCCAAAATTTTCATCGTCTCATTCGTTGGATCCGAACCGCCCATAAAAATGAGTAAATTTTCAATTTGTTCATTCCTCTTGCGCAATAGCCGTCTTGCATCAATAAACTCATCACGCATAATTAAATATTTTGGACCTAATAGCTTTATACATGCATCAGACACTAAATCGTCATATCGTGATTCAAAATTTGGCAATACATTAGGGTCCAGAAGCAACTCGCAATCATGCTTACGGTTCGCTAAATCATCAATTACCACAATTTTTTTTGTAAATACACGTATTTTGCACTCCCACTCTTTATCAATCCCATAATGATCAATGATATATATGTCTGCTTGCTCTGCTTCAAAAATATTTCCAAAACCTTCACTGATTACGTAATCAATTAGATTTCCAGGTAAATCTTGCATCCAAAAGATTACTTCACATCCATTCACACGCAAATTTTTTGCAACTGTCAAACAACGCATAACATGACCACTACCGATTTCAATAGATGCATCTGTACGAATAATGACTTTCATTAAATCACCGGCTTTTGCTCGATATGAGCATTTAGTTTTGCAACTTCAGGATTATCTTTTAAAAATTGAATCACATCTTTACTTGAAATTAATGGGTTGTTGAAATGCTTTGCCACCTCATAAATCAGTTTATAGTCTTCGATTGTATCTAGCGTAATGCGTAGTTCTGGCGCAATACGATTTGCTGGCGCTTTATATGTAACTGATTCAAATTCTTCAGCAAATTCATAGGCGTAATAAGTAACATGCTCACGATGTCGAGATTCTAGCCCTACTTTATGAATATATAAAAGTGCTTCATATGAAATAAGTTCTACCGCTAATCCTCGAGGTAATTGCCCGTCAATTAACACGATATCTTTACGTTCTTTTAGAATTAATTCTACAATATCACTTGCCATTTCATAGTCAACAAATGGACAATCCGATGTTACACGCATCACATAATCAGGTTTGTATTGCTTTGCACATTGAACATAGCGATCTAATACATCTCCCTCAGAACCTCTGAAATATGCAACTTGTTGCTGTTCACACCAATTTGCAATTGCATCATCCTGTTTTAAAGTACTTGTCGCAACAATAACTTCATTAACACCTTTGATAGCACGACAGCGCGTGATATCGTACCTTAAAACATCTACATCTCCAAGCGGTTTTAAAATTTTCCCTGGCAAACGAGAGGAGCCCATTCTTGCTTGGATAATTACAATTGTTTTCATAGTTAAACTCTCCATTTATAAAATTATTACTTCCCTCGTAAACGATGTTAAGAAACTTTGTCCATCCCAAACACCATCAAAATTTAGCGCTTGCCCGATTGGGACAATTCGATCTATCCCTCGTGTAGAAATTGATTCTACTAATTCCTTTAACTCAGGTTTCTCAAAACCAAAGTATGCAATTGTTTGATCTTTATCGATTATAATTTGTTCTAAGTCTATTAAGTTTTCAACTTCATACTCATAAAACAAGCCACCACCGCAATGCTTTTCACGTACATCTCTTGGCACATCATTTAGCTTTATACGTGAAAAGTTCGTTATAGGTACTACTTTTTCTACATAATTTTCCGCGGCTAATTGTAAACTTGTCGAATATTTCAATACTTGCGTTGCTGCTAATAACTCATGTTGCTTTTTCTGGATTTTACGTTCAAATGCCGTCCAAAAAGATTCTATTTTCTCACCTATCCAAACGATAAGTCTTGGTGATGAACATGCCATTTGGTCAAACCAAAACACATCGTTATAAAATTGCTCAAGTAATGCATCTAGTGCCTCATCATCTAATAACATAACTTTTTCGGAGTTTAATATGGCTAATGAGAATCTGTCTGGAAATGCTAATTCATTTGCTAGTGGTGCAAGGGGAATTTTACGAATGGCTTTTACCGTTTCATCCCCTCCCCAAATAACACGTGTATGACATGTTAGACTGAGCATTTCTGTTGCACTCTCATCATGACCATATGTACAAATTATTATTTGTTCCGCTAACGATTTATAATTAGGTAACTCTTCTAAAATCACTTGTAATAACTCATTTATTTCCGTTTTACTTGAAATACGAATGATATTGCGATTCCCTGCAAGAAGTGACAGCATCCATGAATAAACGAAAATAGTATCAACATTTGAAGGAGCGATATGAAAAGCTGTACCTCGCCCACGAACTACTTTTCCCTTAGTAGCCTTTTCAAACTCTGCTTGCATTTGCTTAATATTTGATTTTCGAAGCCAGTAACCAAGTGCTACAACTTCAGGCATGTATCGCATCCGTACAAAACGCTTCGATAAACTTTGTGTAAAAGCAATTACTTCTTCAGCAAAAGGTTGATTCAATTTTTGATTATTCAAGTTGCATAGTACATTATCAAAATTCCCATTCTTTGGCCAAAATATTTTCACAAACGCACACCTCCTTGAAAAGTATCACTACAACCGCGTAATTCTGCCTTCGGGATACGTCCAACTACACTAAAATACTTTCCTTTCCATCCACATGGACAATCATCAATACCATGAATTGTTCCTAAATCTTCTGTCAATAAAGAATGACCCGGATAACTTTTTGGTAATTCACTCACTACCTGAATTAAACCTTGTTGTCCTACAGGTAAAACATTAAACGTAATCGGATTACGAATAATCACATCAGCATAGCTCGGTGCATGTAAATGTCCTTCATTACACTCTACAAAAATTGAACCGACCTGTTCAACCATGCCATAATAGTTATGTACTTCTTGAATGCCTAATTGCTTACTAAGAAGATGATTAAAAGTCAAAGCATCAACCGCCTCATCCTTAAGCTTTTTCCATCCACCTCCGTGAATAAGTACACTATCACCAAAATTAATATTTAAACCTTTATCTCTTATTTCTTTATAAACGTACTGCCATATCATAAATGTAAAACCAAACAGTAATATACGTTGTCCTTCGTATTCTTTTAAATACGCTTGTAAACCTTCAACATCCAATGTCATATCATCATTTAAAGCATAAAAGTGTTTGCGACCGAAATTAGAGAACCCTAAAATTCCCGCTCCACGTGCACTAAATGATTTTCGATCCTTTAGCACAGATTTCGTATCTAACAGAATCATTGGCAAACGTCTATTACCTAAAATAGGTTTCATCACTTCTACAAGTGCTTTTGTCTGTGCAATCGATGTCTCTTTATCGAGGTAAATTTTAGATACTTGCTGTCCCGTTGTCCCACTTGATGTTAGCACTTTTACAACGTTCTCTTGAGAAACCGATTTTAAATTCATTAGCTTAAACAACTGCACAGGTAAAAATGGTACTTCTTCTAAACAACTTGCTTCTAGTAATGCATTGCTTTTTTCTAGCATTGATTTATATTCATGACAATTTTCAGTGTGCCATCTAGTTAGTTCATTTAATTTAACTACTAGTTCAATTTCTTTCTCGGCCTGTACTAAATGATAAGGGACCGTCATAAACAGCTCTCCTTTAGCTTCATATAATCGGTTTTTCCACTTACAAAACGTGGAATTTCATCAATCACCTTGACTTTAAATGCCGTTTTGTGAAGCTTATATAAATGTTCAATCGCTTCTTTTACTTTTTCAACATAATCAGCTTGTTCAATAGCTACAATTAATTTATCGTCAGATCCAGTACAAGCTAAAGGTATTTGTAGTTCTTCTTCAAGTTTCTTCTCCACATCATCTAAATTAATGCGCAAACCAAATAACTTAATAAAACGCTTCATTCGTCCTGTAATTGTAAAGTATCCATCTTCATCAATGATTGCTGTATCGCCAGTATATAGTACCCCATTAAGTTCATAGCCATTTGCTAAGTCTGATAAATTCTCAGCGTACCCCATCATGACATTAGCACCCATATAAATTAACTCCTCGGTTTCTACATCTATAGAAAGTTTGCCACCAGGAATAGCAATACCAATTGTGCTAGACTTCTCTAATACTTTTTCATAAGGAATATATGAAATACGTGGTGCAGCTTCAGTTTGACCATACATTATGTAAAATCTCTTATTTTGTTCTTTTGCATATTCTGCAAAATGCTTTACAAGCTTTTCATTTAATCGTCCCCCAGCTTGTGTCATTGTCTTTAAATAAGGTAACTCCATTTTTGTAAAGCCTATACGCTGTAACATTTGATATGTAAATGGAACACCTGCAATTGAAGTTGCTTTATGTTTTTTCACAAGTTCCCAAAATGACTTCTCCATCACGCTTTCATCAGTCAATAAAATTGAAGCACCTGCTAAAAGGTGACTATTCACAATCGACATGCCATATGAATAAGAAAGTGGTAGATTCATAACTGCTCGTTCATTTTGATTAATTTTTAGATACTCTATAATAGATTCAGCATTTACCCTAATATTGTCATAGGAAAGACGAACAAACTTTTGGCTACCAGTTGTACCTGAAGTACTTAATAAAATTGCAAGGTCAGGATGAATATTGGTTACTATTTCTTTTGTTCTTATTAATTGATTTTCATTTATTTCATACCCTTCATGGCTCTTTAATCCAATAATCCATTTCGGCTGATATGTTTTTATAATGTTTGCTAGTAATTCATGATTAATACCTTCATTAATCAGCATAACCGCATGCTTGCTATTCATAGCTGAAATATAAGTAGCTAAAATATCTATTGTGTTTTGGCATAGTATCAATATTAACTCTTTGCTTGTACTACGAAATTCAATTTTAGGAATTTCACTAAAAGCATATGTTTGTTCATTTGTAATAATCGCCACATCACTACTCTCTAAATTAAAAAGTTCCATAAGCTCGCTCCTTCTTTATAGGAAAAGGTGTGATAGCATCTACCACACCAATAAATAATTAAATATTATTTAATGTTTCCTTTATACTTTTAGCAACTTTATTAGCAGTTAATCCGTAATAGTCTAGCATCTCTTCATATATTCCTGCTCTGCTATAATCACTAGGTAATCCTATCATTAAGTGAGGAGGCTTTTTAACCTCCATAGCTATTGCTTCGGATATGGCACTACCTAGCCCTCCAGCAATTACATGCTCTTCCATACTTACAAGAAGCTTTTTATCTTTAATAACCATTTTTATACCTTCATTATCTAAAGGTCTGATAGTATGGACATTAATTACTTCAGTATTAATGCCTTCTAATTCTAATAATTCTGCAGCTTTTATTGCCTCACTTATAATGGAACCCGTAGCAAATATCGCGATATCTTCGCCATTTTTCACTGAGATAGTTTTTCCGATTTCAAAATTATAATCCTCTTTATAAATAATTGGAGAGGGCGCTCCACTAGTCAATCGAAGATATACTGGATTGGGATAACTTTCTAGAGCCTCTAATACTTTTACTAATTCAAAAGAATCTGCAGGTGAAATAATTGCTATGTTAGGGATAGCACGAATAACAGCTATATCTTCAAAACTACAATGCATATTACCTATCATACCTAATACTACACCACTAGATAATCCTACCATTCTTACTGGATGTTTCATTTCACCAATATCCATTCGAATTTGTTCTAAACATCTTAGCGTATGGAATGGAGCATATGTTGT
Organism: Lysinibacillus sp. FSL K6-1151; assembly: GCF_038630755.1. Taxonomy (NCBI): domain Bacteria; kingdom Bacillati; phylum Bacillota; class Bacilli; order Caryophanales; family Bacillaceae; genus Lysinibacillus; species Lysinibacillus sp. FSL K6-1151. The sequence goes on along the minus strand of NZ_CP152040.1, from coordinate 694,023 downwards.
TGTATAAACATCAAAACCTTCACTGGCTAAACCAGCGGCTATACCAATCATATTTTGTTCAGCAATTCCTACATCAATAAATTTGTCAGAATGTTGCTTTCTATAACGATCTAAGCCTGCTGGAATAGATACATCTGCTGTTATCACCAATAAATCTTCCTTTTTTTTGGCCTTCTCTAACATGACCATTCCAAATGTGCCTCGTTGACCTAAACGTGCTAACATTTTATGATTTTTTAATGTATTATTCATTTTCTTTCACCTGCTCTTCTATCGCTTCGTTAAATAATTTATCCGTTAGCACAGCATGATGCCAATCAATATTGTGCTCCATAAAAGAAACACCTTTGCCTTTAATAGTATTAGCTATTATTACTCTAGGTTTATGAGAAACACTATCAAATACACTTATTAATGCCTCAATATCATGCCCATCTACAGTGGAGACAGCCCAGCCCATCTCTTCTAGTACTTTCTCCAAATGATTCATTGGTAAAATATCGTTCGTTTTACCACCTAACTGAATACCATTCCGGTCAATAATGACTGTTAAATTATCTAATTTAAAATGTGGAGCAGATAAAAACCCTTCCCAAATCGACCCTTCGTTACTCTCACCATCACCTAATAATACATAAACATGACTTGATAATTGCTTACGTTTTAATCCCATCGCAACACCGATAGCCAATGATAAGCCCATTCCTAAACTACCACTTGTAAATTCAATACCTTTTTTACGATTCATTACTGGATGACCTAAAAAGGCACTACCTGTATTCATAAAACTAGCTAAATCTTCCTCTGTAATAATTCCATTCTCATATAAAGCAGTATAGTAAGCTAATACCCCATGTTCTTTACTTAAAATAAAACGGTCTCTACCTTCGTCTAAAGAATTTTTACTATTAATATTCATAGTGTGACCGTACAAAACAGCTAAAATTTCAATAATGGATAAGCCCGGGCCTACGTGAGCAGCATTATTCCCTGAAGCATTTGCTAATTTCAAAGCATTTATTCTCATATGACTAGCTTGTTTCTTTAATTTTTCTACTAAGCTTGCATTAATCATTAAAAAGTCCCCCATCTACCCGTAATATTTGTCCAGTAATATAGGATGACAAATCAGATGCCAAAAATAACACACTATTTGCAATTTCCTCAGGTCTAGCTAAACGTTTTAAAGCTAAATGACTTTGTAGTTGTGTCAAAAATTCTTTATTTGTGATTGCATTTGATACCATATCGGTTTCTGTAAAACCTGGAGCAATAGCATTTACCCTTATATTAACATTACCTAGTTCATTCGCTATTGTTTTAGTAAAGGCGTTAAATGCAGCCTTACTTGCCGTATAGGAAATCATCCCTTTGTAACTATCATCGGCTGCAATAGATGTAATATTTACAATAGATGCCGCTGTACTTTTTCTCATTAATTTCGTAATATATTGAGTCAATAAAAAAGGGCCATAAAAGTTCACTTTCATTTTTTCTTCAAGTGTTTCCATTGTAGTCATTTGATAAATTGTATCCCCAGCTATCCCAGCATTATTAACTAATATATCAATCGTAGAGAACAGATTTCTTATTTCTTTTATGGCTAATTTAACTTCATCTTCCTTACTAATATCAAAATAGACAGGTGTTATTAGAACACCTGTCTCGTTTTGAAGATTAGTTAAGTAGCTTTCAAATTCCACAGTACTTTTTCGAGCACATGCAATTATATTAGCGCCCTGTTTAGCAAATACAGTTGTAATGGCTTTTCCAATTCCCCGATTACATCCTGTTATAACCGCTACTTTTCCGCTTAAAAGCATACTAACTACCTCCTACTTTATACTTCAACATCATATTTTTTTAAAATTTCTATACCAATCGTATATGAGCTAAACTCAATCACATCATCTGTTTCAAGCATAATATCAAACACATCTTCTAATTCAGCAATCATTGCCATATGCCCTACAGAATCCCACTCTTCTATTGAGTTATATACTAACGTTTCATTTAATTGGTCCTCGTTAATATTAAAACACTCTTTAAAAACATTGTTATACTTGTTTAAATTATTCATTGCTATTTTTTCCTCTCAATTCGAATGGAGCCCTTAATTTATGATATTTTTGATAGTTGTTAATCCACGTATCTTTTAAGATTTCCAGAACTTCTACATCATAATATACGCCATCTTTTTTTATATGCTGAGTTAACGTACCTACTTTTCTAAATCCATAATGATAGTCCATTTTCAACATAGATTCATTTATAGAGAGAACTTCAATTACTAATTTGTTAAACTTCATTTCGAAGAAATAAAAATTTAGAAAATAAGGCAGGATACGGCTTGAAACAATAGAATATTCTAATTCACCAATATAAAAGCCTGAACTGGCTTTCTCATGTATGTAATCAATATTATTTAATGAAATTAAACCTATAGGGCTATCTTTATAAACGATAACCCAATTTAATTGAGTATAATCTTTGTTTATCTTTTCAAACCATTTTCTTTGCTTGTTTAAATCAGGCTCGATATCCGTATACATAAATTTAGTTACGTGTTCACTAGTGCGCCATTTCATTACTAAATCTAAACTATCTTCATCTAATAATTTAAATTCCATACTCATTATTATTCACCACTAATTCATTTTGGAACATACGCATATAGTTTTCTCCAATTATGCTTAACTACATATTTTGGGTTAGCATCTTTTATTATTTTTTCGAGAATTTGCGCATCTTCTGGGAAATGATACGTACATATTGATAATTTTGGCTCCATTTCTTTTAAAGTTTTTTGAGCCCCTATAAGCATATATCGTTCTGCACCTTCGATATCAGCCTTAATATAATCTACTTTCTTAATCATCTTTTTTTCAACCAAATTATCTATTGTATCAATAGGAACTGATCTTATTTGATCATTTCCACGATTCATATAAAAAGAGTCTAGTACTCCTGTGTCTGATTCAAATAAATCCATGTACCCTTGATGGTCTGATAAACCATACGGTATTATTTGAATATTGTCATATATCTTTTTTTGCTTTTCTAATATCTCGAGTGATTTTTTCCCTGGCTCACAAGCATATACTGTGCACCCCATACTAGCTGCGTAACAAGAGTATAACCCTATATTTGCACCGGCATCGATTATATAATCTCCTTCTTCGAGGTGAACATCTTCAAACTCATAAACACCATCTACTACTAATGAAAAATCGTTTAAAATGCTAGGTGATAATTCATCCCCTACTGTTTCAAAAAAAGCACCTTTTAAATCACTATTAAATAGTATAGGGTTATATATTTGAATACCATTAAAATCAATTATTTCTTTCGAAAGGTCGATGTTGAATTTTTTAAAATATTCTTCAAAAAATGGATCTTCATAGTTCTCTATAGACTGTATATTTACAATATTTTTATAACCCGTTTTCATAAGAGAACTAAATACTTCTTCATTATGGGAAACTACAGTTAAATAAATATCAACATTATCTTTTAGTAAACTTATTTCATTAAGTTCAACTATAGGTACACTTCTCATTTTTCCACTTTTACTATGATAACAATATTTCTGTTCTTTCTTATGCCCTGGACTTACAAAGACATAATCCACTTGGATATTCTCAAACCAATCCAAATAGTTTATTAAAACTTTTGCTGCGTAACCTATACCATAAACAACTGTATACCGAGGTTCAGTATTCATTATATGTCTTTTTCTCCTATCATTCTCACTAGATCTTTAACATTTAACCATTCTTTATTATTATCACTTGTATAAGCAAAGCCGTCTGGTAGAGGAATACCGCCTTCAAACTTATCAGCATACCACCAAGAAAATTCAGGTTGAATGACATAATATGTATCAAACTCTAATGTATGCCGAGCATCATCTTCCATAATCATTGCTTCATGAAGTTTTTCACCAGGGCGAATTCCAATAACTTCCATTTCGCATTCAGGAGCAATCGCTTTTGCTAAATCTGTAACTTTCATACTTGGAATTTTCGGCACAAAGATTTCCCCACCGTACATTCGTTCCAAATTATCTAATACGAATTGTACCCCTTGATCGAGGGTAATCCAGAAACGGGTCATACGCTCATCTGTAATAGGTAATTTACCTGTATCTTTAATCTTTTTAAAGAATGGTACTACGCTACCGCGACTTCCTACTACATTGCCATAGCGTACAACTGCAAATCTTGTTTTCTTTTCTCCTACATAAGCATTGGCAGCAACGAATAATTTATCAGATGCTAATTTTGTCGCACCATATAAATTCACAGGGCTACATGCCTTATCCGTTGAAAGCGCAATTACCTTTTCTACACCACGGTCGATAGCTGCCTCAATAATATTTTGAGCTCCATGAATATTTGTCTTTACCGCCTCAAAAGGATTATATTCACATGCATCAACATGCTTCATAGCAGCTGCATGAATGACAATATCCACACCATCAAAGGCACGATATAATCGGTCTTTATCCCGCACATCACCAATAAAGAATCGGATTCGTTCATCTTGGAACTCTTGCTTCATTTCATATTGCTTTAACTCATCGCGACTAAAAACGATAATTTTTTTTACACCTAATGTAAGTGCTTTCCTGATGAATTTTTTACCAAAAGAGCCTGTACCGCCTGTTACTAATACCACTTTATCTTTTAAAACACTCATTAGTATTTCCCCTTATTATGTATCATATAAATATTATATCGGATAATTTTAACGTATTTCTACTTTTGAAAAATAAATATAATTTTTAATGCAATATCCACTTTTTATTTGTACATATTTCACTTTTTCCTTTTTACTCTACACATTTCCTCCTTAGCAAATGTTCATTTTAATAGATAGACGAAAAAACACTCTTTGAATTAGAATGTACATTCAAAAAGTGTTCTTATTTTAACTATCTCTTAATTGATATTAATTTCAAGCTATAATTTGTTCAAAATATGGCAACATTTCATATTCAAAAATATCAGCTACAAGGACAAAATCTTGTTTTTCTAAACCTTCATTTATAAGGTTTAAATACTCTTCTAATTGTTGTTTGTTTAAATTTGTATTAACCCCTTGATCCGTTAGTATTTCTTCCATTTGTTTTATCCAAGTAATTCCCTCTGAAAAATTCAATATTTCATTTAAAGCTGTCGGAACATTGCCAGATCTTAAACTATCAGCAATATATTGTAACCCTGCTGGAATTTTAGCTATATATTTGTAATATTCATCTACAATCTCTATTTTGTCCATTTTAACAACCCCCGAATTCTTCTAATGCTATTCTTGTATATTTTAAAGATTTTTCTGTTGCCTCTAAAATATTTTCATAAAGATACATATTTTGTTTATGAATTTGTTTAAATTTTTCTACTGTCTCTAAATGTTTATTATCTATAGTCATTCTCATCACATCCATAGTAATCGGGTCAATGATTCTTTCCATAATTACTTGTGGGTAATATTCTTTCAATTTAGAATCGATTTTATCTAGTTTTTTTAATGTACTAGCTGAAAATACCGTATTATTTCTTTCTTCTTTTAACAGTTGAATCGCTTCTACTAGTAATTTTTTTATTTTTAAATAGACTTCTATTTCTTGACTCATAAATTGCTTATAATTGACAACGCTATTATCTATTTCATTTTTAAGTTCCAATTTTGAAATATTATTTGTCTGATACATATAGTTTTCACAAAATGTTGCAAAATCTAATTGTGGGATACCGTTAATTTTTACGCCACCTTCGGTACAATTATAAATTTTATGTTGTTTGTGCAACATTATATATAATTTTTCTATACTCTTCCTCATACTGTTAAATTGGTGATTCGTTTTTACAGGTTCCCCGTAGTATCCTTCTACTTCAAAAGTCATGTCTTTCTTGAAAAATTCATCAGTTAACTCACTATAATGATTATTATTTTCTGCATGGGATTTATTGTTCGTATAAGCTAAATCTTGTCCAATAATTGCGATTGGTCCTGTACTAATTTTACTTGCTATTTCTAATGCAGTTATAGCAACTGTACCACCAGTTGATAGCATTGGTAAATCCTTACCTAGCCCTTCTTTAATACGTTTTTGTATACTATCTTCTCCATAAAAACAAAAACTATAGCGGTTTCCTTTAAAATCTCGTTCTATTTTCCATGCATTCCCTAAACCATAAATCAAATCGAAAGCATTATTTTTAATGTTTTTAAAGTGTAAATAATTACTTTCTCCTCCATCCATTGTTACTACATAGTCAGGTGTAATTTCTGCTGCCAGTAGAGAGTTGATGGTAGATCCTGCACTAATTATCAAACATTTATCTTTCAATTTTTTTAACAGTGGTAACTGTTTTGTTAATGAAGGACCTCCCGAAGCTAAAATTACTGGGCAATCATATTTATTGTAAAGTTCCTTTAAACTCTGATCTTTATGAACATAATATAAATTCATAATGTAATTTTCCTGCCATAAATCGCCAAAAAATCTTATTGTATTTTCATTCACAATATCTTCAATTTGTATATGACGAATAAAGTCTAGAAATTCTTTATATTCCTTGTCAAAAATTTTGTCATAATTAGGTGAGAGCAGTATATTGACTTTACGATCAAAATCAGCTATATAATCTTCTGAACGCATATAAAAGTCCTGTAAATCAGAAAAAACGCCTTCAATTTTATCTTTACCCTCAATATTTAAACTACTAAATAAAGGGTCATACACTAAAATATCAGTGTTTCCATATTTTTTTGCAATAGCATTAGCTATGTACCCTAGTCCATAGCCAAACAGTATATTTAAATATCCTTCTTTATAGTTCTTATCTATGTATTTATCAGCTTCTGCTTCAGGATTGTAATTACTATGTAAAAAATACCCATTTACTTTTGCATTTGGCTTATCATTTTTTGTTTGTAAATAAATTATATCTAAATCTTCCATAAAGTCGTCTCCTTGGTTAACCTTGGTGAGGCTCTCTTTTAAAAAAGGGTTATTAAATCATATTTGTTTTACAGAAAAGTGTCTTACTTCTTTGATTATATCGGTATAAAAAAGGATTTTTAAATTTTTTATTAAAAAAAGCTTGAACGAAATTTCGTTCAAGCTTTTAATATTTTAGGCTAAAAGTTAATCAATTATTGTAATAATTGAAGTACACCTTGTGGTTGTTGGTTAGCTTGAGCTAACATAGATTGAGCAGCTTGCATTAATATGTTGTTCTTAGTGAAGCCCATCATTTCTTTAGCCATGTCTGTATCACGGATACGTGATTCAGCAGCTGTTAAGTTTTCAGATGTAGCACCTAAGTTGTTGATTGTGTGCTCTAAACGGTTTTGAACAGCACCTAAATCAGAACGTTGAGAAGAAACTAATTCTAAAGCTTCGTTGAAGTTTTTAATTGCTTTGTCAGCAGCTGTTTGAGAATCAATTTTACCAGTAATTTTTAAACCAGCTGTACCCATTGTTCCGATTTTTAATGTAATAGATTGGCCATCATTAGCACCGATATGGAATTTTTTACCAGAGAATGTACCATCTAATAATTTTTGAGTATTGAACTCTGTGTTTTTAGCGATACGGTCGATTTCTGATTTTAATGCTGTAACTTCTTTGTCAAGCGCTCCACGGTCTGCAGTTACGTTTGTATCGTTTGCAGATTGTACTGCTAATTCACGCATACGTTGTAGGATTGCGTGAGTTTCGTTAAGAGCACCCTCAGCAGTTTGGATTAAAGAGATTGAGTCTTGAGCGTTTTTAGTAGCCATATCAAGACCACGGATTTGTCCGCGCATTTTTTCAGAGATTGCTAAACCAGCAGCGTCATCGCCCGCACGGTTTACTTTGTAACCTGAAGATAGTTTCTCAAGGTTTTTAGAAGCTTGAGTGTTGTTGAAAGTAAGGTTACGGTGTGTGTTTAAAGCTGAAATGTTGTGTTGAATTCTCATTTGGAATTCCTCCTTGAATTTTTAGTGTGTTATTCCACATCCGTGTGGAATTTCGGATTAGGTAGTATGTATGTACTTCCTGCCCCTTACAAACTATATATCGTAATTAGTTGGAAATGTTTAATAGTTTTTTAGAAAGTTTTTTTATTTTTTATGTAATTATTTCAAAATAAACATATATCTCTTATTATTTTTTCTTCAATTGCTCTAAAAAGTTTGATGTTACAGAAAGGGCTTCTTTATTTTCCGCTTGGATTGCTTCAAAAACTTCTGATCGATGTACTTTCACCGTTTTCGGTGCAACAATCCCCAGTTTGATTTGGTCACCCTCAACTGCCAATATTTTTATTTCAACTTGATCACCTATCATAATTGACTCATCTTTTTTTCGTGAAAGAACTAGCATTATTTCGCACTTCCTTCCAATGGTAGCATTGGATAACGTAATGGAAAGGCTTTATTGTCTTGAAGAACGATTTGCTTACCGCGTTTTTTTTCTATATTTAAAATAACAGGTGCCAGCAAGTTAATCGTAGAGTCTTGAAATGCTTCTTTTAATGTTACAATAGCATATGGAAGAACATCTTCTTGCTTTTCAATTTGTAATTGCTCACGATCTTCTTCGCTAATATCAAAGCTATAATCTTGTTTGAATGCAAAAGGGTAGGCTACGACAAAACCAATTTCTTTATTCTGAACAGATTGTAATAATGCAAGTGGAAGGTCTGCATCAATCGGTAACAAAACAAATTTTTTCTCCTCTTCTAATCCTAGTAAACCATGCTCAAATGTAAGGATATCTTGTTCACCAATTTCTACTTCTCCTAAAAATTTAGTAGCAATTTTCATTTATAAACTCTCCTTTAAATGATGACATCGATGTCAACATCTGGTCTTTGTATCATTGTACCAGTTACTTTTCCTGGTGTGTATTCGTGTATAGGTTTGTTCACTTTAGCGTCAATTACTGGTTCTCTTCGTTGAATATTGACATCCGTTGTACCTGGTGTGTAATTAATTTTGACTGATCCTACGGATGGTACAAATTTGACATTAAATTGTACACGGTGTGGACCGTGGTTTTGTTTAGCTATATTTTGAACTATTGCCCGTCCTTGATCTTTTCCAGCGTTCTCCATCATTTGACGTCCCTCTTGTGCTCTGCGTGCCATTCCTTTTATTGCCTCTTGTTTTCCTTTTTCTGCGTAATTTGCACTTGATTCTAAAGGACCAATCATTCCTATGTCTCTTCTTGCCTGTGAGGAGTCAATTTTCAAAACACTTCTCGTTGTATTTATATCTAAAATAGCGGCTGGTTGTTCAATACGCTGTGTCGCCTTTGGCTGTTCAATATGCTGCTGAGGTTTACCAATATGAAGATCAATTTTGGCATCGATTGTACGAATTTGTATTTGTGGTAGCCTCACAATACTAGCTCTCCTTTCAAGAAAAGCGTTTGAACAAAGTGTCCAAACGCCTAAATTATATTAACGGATAAAATCCACTAATGTTTGTTGAATGATTTTAGAACCTACTGAAAGTGCAGCCTGATGAATAGATTCATGTGTAACCATTTCAGTAATGGCCTTTGCATAGTCGACAGACTCATTATCCCTGAGTTGTTTTGTGACGTTAACCTCACGTATACCTAGTCGATTTTCCATCATTTCTACACGGTTTTGCCGTGCACCGATATCTGCCTGTGCTTCTAAAACTTTATTATGCATGGCTGTAATATCATCATTTGTAGTAGCTGAGGATACCCCGCCAAGCATGCTAGCAATTTCTTCACCTGTTTTTGTTGGGTCGCCTAATAAATCCGAAATTTTCCCCATCATATCATCTATATTATTAAATAAATCTTTCCCTGGGGTATTTACAGAAAGCTGGATACCATCATAAATTTCTATTTTTACACCTTCTTGATTAGTATTCGGATTTATGACTCCACCAATAAATAAAGGCTCGTTAGTTCTAGTTCCACTAAATATGTAACTGCCACCAATATTCGTATTTCCTACATCCTGTAATTGTTGGCGAATTTGGTCAATTTCTTTTTTTATTTTGTCACGATCCTCTGATGTATTTGAATCAGTGGCAGCTTGAATAACAAGTTCACGAACTCGCTTCATTTGCTCACCAACCTGGTTAAGAGATTCATCTGTCGAATCCAACCAGCTACTTGCCGTAATCGTGTTACGAGTGTATTGCTCTACCTTAGCTAAATCTCGACGATAGCCCATACCCTTTACTGCAATAACTGGATCATCGGATGGACGAGTAATTTTTGAACCTGAATTTATTTGGTCCTGTAGCTTAGACATTTTACCATAGCTGTTATTTAAATTTCGTAGCATGTTATTTGATAGCATTGATTGTGTTACACGCATTTTGTAAAAAGCCTCCTTCTTGTAGGTTGATAAATTGGTCATTATTTACTTGATTCTATTGTTATAAACCAACTCGGCCCATACCGTTAATAATTTTATCCAATGTTTCATCGACAACCGTAATCATACGTGCATTTGCATTATACGCTTGTTGGAAAGTAATCATATTTGTCATTTCTTCATCTAAAGAAACCGCACTTACAGCATCGCGACTATTAGATACCATCAGAAGTTGGGATTCAGAAGTCGCAGCTATACGTAATGCCTCTTCACCATCTACACCAACTTTTCCAACAATCGCTTGATAGAATGATTGTAAGCTTGCATTATCTATATCTGCATATAATTTATGTTGCATATTGGCAAGTTCGTAAGCATTCTTACCATTTCCTTCTTCTGTTGGGTCAGAAGATGCTGCTAAAAGGTTAGGATTTTTTAAGATATCTTCATTAACCTTGATTCCACCAGCACCAGTTCCTTCAAAGAAGACGCCGCCTGGTTTCGAAGGATTTATGATGTTTCCATTCGCATCTTTTTCTTCAAGGGTATAACCTTTTGCATGTTGCGCATTGAATTCTTTAATAAATGCATTGGCTAATTGATCTAATTTTTGTAAAGTTTCTGTGTAGTATCCTTTAATATCGCCACCCGCACTATGATAACCATACGAATTAATTAGTGAAAGTAATTTTCCTTTTGATGCTTCAAAGTCTTGCTGTTTAATTGCCGTTTGTGCACTAGTGACAGCACCCGCTTCATGCGCATCTAAAGATTCCAATCCTGTTAATTGTAGTTCAGAGAAAGAATTTGTAATTTCATCGCCAGTCACCTTCGTGCCGTTTGTACCCATCGCTGTAAATTGAGCGAAATCTTTACCGTTTACTAAATCTCTGATAACACCGTCATTACCTTTAAAAGTAATTTTTAAGCTTCCTTCTGCAACCTCTGATGCTAAACCACCAGAAGGAATACGTTCAATCGATACTGGAATATACTCATTTAGTTTATCAACTAGAGTATCACGCACATCATATAAATCATTTGGTACATGCCCACTAGGTTCAACCTCTTGAATTTGCTTATTAACGGCAGCAATTTGTTTAAGGATAGTATTAATTTGAGTTGTCGAAACATTAAGTTCATTTCCAAGATTACCCTGAATCATTTTTAACTGTTTATCAAGGTAATTTAAAGAATCAGCTAAGTGCTCCGCACGGCTAATGGCTACTTTACGTGAAGCACCATCTGCAGGCTTCGTCCCCACATCTTCAAGTCCCTTCCAAAACTGTTCGAAAGCTTTATCTAAACCGAATTCCGAAGGTTCATTCATAACATCTTCCATTTGAGAAATGGCATTTGTTCTAGATTCCCAATAACCTAACTTATTTGTCTCTTGACGATATTGACGGTCAATAAATTCACTGCGAATACGTTGGATCGAACTTGCTTCAACCCCAGTACCAAGATGTCCTGGATAAGTTGGTTGGTTTAAGCCGGCTGTTGGAAAACCTGGTGTCGCCTGCATGTTTACTCGTTGGCGTGAGTAACCTAATGTGTTGGCATTGGAAATATTATGTCCTGTTGTGTATAAAGCTGTTTGTTGTACGAAGAGGCCGCGTTTACTTGCTTCTAGGCCCATAAATGTTGAGCGCATTTTTCTTCCTCCTTTTAGGCTTGTGAATCGAAATATGATTTTTTAGCTATGTTATTTGTGCCATGAACCTCGTTGCTAGAGTAGTTCATTTGCTCTGTGCGAGGTCTTACAGCATCTAATGTTAGGTTGACGATTTGTAGTGATTGGAAAACAAGTTTTTGATTTAAGTCATTTTGTTTTCGTAGGTCAGTGATAATTTGCAGTAAACGATCGCGAACTACTGATAAGGTTGCTTTGTCAGCTTGTTGGTCAGCAGCCTCGATGACATCTGCGACAGTCGTTTTGTCAGATGAAGCAAGTCCCTTTGCTTCGAGGTAGTCCGTTACCTGTTTCTGACGCTGTTGCTCGAGCTTATCGATGGCCGCTATGTGTGCCTGCTCATCCTTGAGCAATTGGTCTAGAGCTTCGATATCACCAGCTTTAATGATTTCTGTTTTTTTCAAGGCTAGTTCAAGTAAACTTTTATGCATTCTTTCTAGCATCGTTAATGTAGAATTAATCGCTTCTACAGACATATCGCTATACACCCTTTCTGCTGTTCCCTAGAAACGATAATATTTCAGCATATCCTCTGCTACTTTGCGAGCATCTACTTTGTATTCACCAGAATCAATGTCTTTTTTCAGCTGTTGTACGCGGTCAGCTCGCTCTGTACTGTATGTTGATACGCTTTTCATATCTTGAGCAGCTTTCGAAATCTCAATTTTATCAGCAAAAGATGCTTTGTTTGTATCTGATTTAACGTTACGTACTTGGTTTTTATAGGCGTTTACTGCATTAATTCCATAAGATGTAATTTTCATTTTGAAACCCCCCCATCTAAAAATCTTATCTTCCTATTATTTCGGATTGTCTCACATAATGTTAAGTTTTCACATATAAAAAAGTGTGCTAATTTTGTTTAAAATTAACACACTTCCCGTTATTAGCGTTTTCGCTCTGCGTGATAGGTTACACGATCGCGTTGCTCTACACTGTCGCGGAATTCCTTAGCTGCTTCAAATGTACGTAAGTCAGCCTTTAATTCATCTTGACATTTTGTACAAAGCTTACCTATGGTTGTCAGGTGACCACAGTTATCACATGGATAACCAAGGTTAGGGAACATGGCTGGCTGCAAGCGGCCTTTACGAACCCATTTATACAATAGCTCCTCTTCTGCTCCAGTTGCTTCTACGATACGCTCAACTGTTGCTGCACGGTTCTCACGTTTACGAAGGAAGCGATAAACGATTTGATAAAGCTCTTCCTCTGATTGTGCACACTTATGACATACTTCTCGGACCCCTGTATAATTAAAAAATTCATTACATTTTGGACAATTACGAACCTCAGCCATCTGCTTTTCCTCCTCTTTCAAGAAATCTTATCTACGAATGCTATACCCATCATCTATTATACATAATACGTTGGAAAATTCATCCTTCAATTAATGTGAAGTATTGGACATTTTTAGCACCCGCCTGCATTAGCACATCTGCGGCATGCTGAATGGTTGTTCCTGTAGTTTTAATATCGTCAAAAAGAAGGTAATCTTTATGCTCTACTTGTGAGCCTACCTTTACACGAAAAAGAGGTGCTACATGTATGCGCTGCTCTCTATTTTTGGAGCTTTGTGTCTCTGTTGTTGTCTTTTCTAATAGCTGAATGTACGGAATAAAAGCTGCCTTTAATAGTTCCTCTGTGTGTGAGAAGGTACGCTCCTGTTGCTTGAGGGGATGCATGGGAATTGGTAGAATCATCGCTTTCTCTTTTCTAAATCGAGCATAAAGCTCCTGTCGAAATACTTTTGCAAGAGCTACATCCTGAAGAAATTTAAACTGATGTAAGTAATCTTTCATCGCGTCATTATACTGATAGAGTGCTGTAGCTGACTGTGAATGTTCAAAGCGAGCAGCACACCTATCACATATAGTCGGTGAAAACTGCTTTGTTAACAGAATTTTCCAGGATATGGTTGATGTCAACGGCTGCGAGCAAATTAAGCAATGCGATTCTATTTTATTCATTGGGGAAATCCTTTTCTATTATATAAAGCAATTTTTGCACATGCCTCATCCATCTCTATTGTGATGCCGTGATGAAAGAACAAGACCTCACCAGCAGGAAATTGTCTATCCCGCCCAACACGACCCGCAATTTGAATAAGAGCGCTGGCAGTAAAAATCAATGACTCTGCTCCGATTACTGCCACCTGTACATTGCTAATTGTAATGCCTCTTTCTAATATAGTTGTAGTTAATAAGCCTGGAACTTCTTTATTTCTTAGCTTCAGCACCTTTTCCTTTCGCTCCGAATCTGCTGCATGCACAGCTACTATCTTTTCATCTAGCAACTGAAAAAGGGGTTCTGCTCTATTCATTAAGGCGATTGTTGGAAAGAAGATTAAAAATGGCTGCTTTTGGCTAAGACGTTCCTCTGTCCATTTTTTTAACCTTTTGGGGATTGTACCTCGCTGGAAGCTTTTATCATAGCCCCATAAAGCACGCACTTGAGGAACTGGCAATGGATGATTGTGATAGCGTTTTGGAATAAAGGAGTAGCTTTCTTGCTGAAAGGCATGTAGTAATGATGGTGATGGGGTTGCTGTAACAAATACAATAGGAGCATGTTCTTTTTTAGCCTTTCCTACTGCTCTTTGTAGGGTTTCATCAAATGTATAAGGAAAAGCATCTGCTTCATCGACAATGATAACATCAAAAGCCTTGTCAAATCGGTAAAGCTGATGGGTCGTTGCTATAACCAGCTGGGCATAGCCATGTTGTTGTAAGACACCACCGTATAATGCATGAATAATAGTTTCAGGGAATACTTGCTGGAAGCGTGGCGTCAATTCCAACACTACATCTGTGCGTGGTGTTGCAATACAAACACGTAGCCCTCGCTTTAGCGCATCATAAACCGTTGGAAAAAGCAGCTCGGTTTTTCCAGCACCACACACTGCATGAATTAAATGCGAACGCTTTGCTTCCACACTTGCTAAAGTTTCATTTGCAGCCTGTTGTTGGAGTTCCGTGAATTGCCCTGCCCATTTGAATAAATGCTTGTACGTCTTAATGGCTTTAGGGCCAATCCAAACCATCAAATTCGTACAGCTGCTCACCCTCCCCATTTTGATACAGTGCCGACAATATAAACATTGTTGCTGGCATTTTGAGCAATCAAATAGAGTGAATAATTGCGGGTTTGTATTGTGGCAGCGATTGCAACGAATAACTGGCTTCATTTGAATTCCTTCTATTAAATTAAAATATTTTCGCTCGATTGCCTTATCAATATGTGCTGATGAATATGGAGAATGATTTTTTAACCAAATGCGACCTTCATGGAAATCACGTAATGCTGGTGGTAACAGCCAACCTTTATATTTCATAATTTCTCTCCCTCCATAGAAAAAAGCCTCTACTTTGCTGTAGAGACCTTCTCATAGAAATTTTATTTTTTTGTCCAGCCTAAGCCCATCGATCCTTCACCTAAATGTGTGCCAATGACAGGGCCGAAATAGCTTAATTTAAAACTTACGTTCGGGTACGCTTCTGCTAATTGCTCTAGCCATTCTTGTGCCTCTGCTTGGCAATTGCCGTGTATGACAACAGCGTCCACAGCTTCATACTTTCTTGCATCCTCTGCTAGCAATTCCTCAGCACGTTTTAATGCTTTTTTACGTGTTCGGATTTTTTCAAAAGGCACAATCACCTTGTCTACAAAATGTAGAACAGGCTTTACTTGTAATAAGCCGCCGATCAAGGCTGCCGCAGAAGACAAACGCCCACCACGTTGTAAATGAGCTAAGTCGTCTACAATGAAGTAAGCACGGATATACTGCTGCATGTCCGCTAATGCCGCCAGTATGTCTTGCGCTGAATGGCCCTCTTTCGCCATTTCAGCAGCTTTTAAAACATAAAAGCCCTGAACCGCACAGGAAATTTCACTGTCAAAGGCATGCACTTTTATGCCTTCTACCATTTCACCTGCCTGTACTGCCCCTTGATATGTTCCACTAATACCACTTGATAAATGGATCGAAATAACCTCGTCATAATCCTTCGCTAGCTCGTCAAAGAGAGCAACAAATTCTCCGATTGGAGGCTGTGTTGTTTTTGGGAATTCTTTTGCTCCACGCACCTTATCGTAAAACTCAGATGCTGTGATGTCTACTTCTTCTGCAAATAGTTCACCTGAGATATTAACACTTAAAGGTATCATGTGAATGTTTAAGCGTGCACGTTCCTCAGCTGAAAGATATGCAGTACTATCTGTTACGATTGCCGTCCTCATCCATGTCCACTCTCCTATGATTCTTAGTTTACAATCTATTTCTTCTTGGTGCAATTGTTGTTGTTTGTTCGTTCGTTGTCGCACAGGATACGGAATGAAAACAAAAAGAAATGAATGTAAAATGAATGACGAACGTGAGATTCACGTTTTCGTTATTCATTTCGCATTCATTATCTATGTATAGTAGGCGTATCTTCACTCAATTCTTATATTGAATGAAGATAGCTCCTGTTAGTTGCCTGTACTAGACTGTGAGTCATCACCAATATAAAAGACACTTGTAACCTTCCAATCATCGTCTTCCTTCACAAAGACTGTTACTTGACGTCCTGCACTTTCGTGTTCAACATTTGTCTCAATCTGAAGAGAGTGCATTTTCATGTTGGCAAACACCTGAGCCTCTTCTGGTTCATATTTAGCAATCGTTACGTTTTCTACATCACGCTTAATATCAAATTGATCGAATACTTCTGTTGCATATGTTTTTTCTTCATCGTATTTAAAACCCTTTGGATTTTTCGAGATTGTCTTCATATAACGCTCGATTTCTTCAGCATTTAATGCAGCAATATACTCATCGAAAGATGCTAAAATTGCCTTTTCATCTGCTGCTGGCACATTTTCAGCTTTTTCCACGTTACCACCCATCATCTCAAAGCCTACTGTACCATCTTCTATTACTTTTTCTCGATCCTCGTCACTCATCTTCTCTTCTTTATTACCACATGCAGTTAAAGTTAATACGAATAAGATTAACACTGCTAGAAAACTTTTCTTTAACATCAAAAAACCTCCCGCGCATATTGTAGCATATAAATGCTGTAGTAGGAATTTTGTTGTGCTTTTTCAACATTTAGGTGCTACATCTTTCTTATGACGCATTTGCTTGTAAAATGTTGCACGTTCTGTTAGTTTTCATGTTTATACGTATAAACAGTCCCGTTTAGCAATGTTACAAAATTGTGAATAGCCTCTTCATGATTTCGTAAACCTTTATAAATAATTACCAAAAAACAATAAAAAACTGTTTTAAAAACTACTTCAATAGAAAGTAGCCTTTAAAAACAGTTTTAGCACTTATCGTACTTCCACCCAACCATTTTTAATGGCTGTTACAACAGCTTGTGTACGGTCATTAACATTCATTTTTTGTAGAATACTTGAAACGTGGTTTTTAACCGTTTTTTCAGAGATAAACAATGTCTCACCAATTGTACGGTTTGATTGACCATCTGTTAATAGCTGTAATACTTCACATTCACGTTTAGTTAATAAATGGAATGGACGACGAATTTCTGTTTGGTGGAAGTTCCCTTTATTTTCGTGTTCAGACAGGCGTTTGAACTCAGCTACTAGGTTTTTTGTTACTTTTGGATGTAAATAAGATCCACCATTAGCAACGACTTTGATCGCTTCAACGATTTCATCAGCATCCATCTCTTTTAACATATAGCCAAGAGCACCTGATTTTAATGCATGTGTCACATATGTTTCATCATCATGGATCGACAGCATAATCACTTTCGCATCAGGAAAATCATTGATTAACTCTGACGTTGCTTCTACTCCATTTTTACCTGGCATGTTAATATCCATTAATACAACATCTGGTTCGTTTTCAGCATATAACGTAACCACGTCAGTACCATCATCACCTTCAGCTACTACATCAAACGTATCTTCAAAATCTAAAATGCGTTTTACTCCTTCGCGGAATAGCTGGTGATCGTCTACAATTATAATCTTTGTCATTTGTCTTTACCCCCTAAATTTCTGCAACATTGCATCACTCTACTTCTAACGGTATTTTAAATAAAACCGTTGTCCCTCGATTAATTTCACTAGTAATCGTGATTGTACCATTTAAAATTTCGATACGTTCTTTCATTCCTAAAATCCCAAAGGAATGGTCTTTCACTACTTGTGGATCAAAGCCAATGCCATCATCTTTCACAACGATATTGACAGCCTCTTTTAACCACTCAAGCTTTACCCAAATGTCTTTACATTTTCCATGCTTCATGGCATTTGTTACGCATTCCTGCACTAATCGGAAAATGGATACCTCATAATTTGAAGGTATACGTTTTTCTGTACTTCTCGATTGGAAATGAACTTCAACACCTGGATTATATTCAGTTACTGTCGATAAATACTTCTTTAATGTCGGAACAATTCCCAAATCATCAAGTGCCATTGGTCGTAGATCATAAATAATACGTCGCACCTCAGATAAAGCATTTCGCACCGTTTTCTTTAAATCAGCAATTTCAGCCAATGCATTTTCAATACCCTTTTCACGATACGTTCTATCTATTAAATCAGTGCGCATTAGTACATTTGCAAGCATTTGAGCAGGTCCATCATGAATCTCTCTTGATAAACGCTTACGCTCTTCTTCTTGAGCTGCAATAATACGTATCCCAAAATCTTGCTTCATTTTTGCTTGTTCAAGCGCTAAACCAACATTTTTTAAATCTGAAGTTAAGTAATTCAAAATGACATTTACCTGATTGACAATATGATCAGCACGTTCAATCGTATCGAGTAATCCTCTTAATCTTCTCTCTAGATCATCTCTTTTATCGCGTAGCTGTTTTTCTTGCGTTCTAATAACGGAGAGCTTTACCTGGAAATCATGTGCAGTTTCATATGCTTCTCTAACTTGTTCTTCGGTATAATTATCAAAAGCTTTACTTACTAATACAAGTCTTTGCTTAGCAAGCTGCGTACTTTTTTCCAGAGCATCGCCTTCATCAATTACAATTGATATTTGTTTTCGAACAATTTCCAGCTCTTTTTGCATATCTTCAAAGCTTCTTCGGCTTTGTTCACTTATAATAAAGATGTCATCCTTTGAGCTCATGATTGTATCTAACATTCGATTGAAAATGTCATCAAGCGACTTTAAATCGAAGGTATCATTTGAAAACATAGTATACTCCCCAGTCTAATGTCTTATGATTACTCACTATTTTAATAGACCAATTTCATATATTCCATAGTCTACACCCATTATAGCATTACCATGCTAAAATTTAATGCTTTTTCTACACGAAAATTATAGAATAGAACTCTAATTAAAAGGAGATTGATACGGATGAGAGAAAACTATTTAACAGTAAAAGGATATGGTGAAAGCGAAATTGTTATTTCCAAATCCCGCTTTCTCACTTATATAGAACGTGCAGAAACGGAAGAGGATGCAATTTCCTTTATAGATCGTATAAAAAAAATGCATCATAATGCAACACATAACTGCTCAGCCTATATTATTGGTGAGCATGATCATATTCAAAAAGCGAATGATGACGGGGAACCTAGTGGTACGGCTGGCGTCCCTATGTTAGAGGTCTTAAAAAAACAAGGCTTAAAAGATACGGTCGTCGTAGTTACTCGCTATTTTGGAGGTATTAAGCTCGGTGGCGGTGGTCTCATTCGTGCTTACGGGAAAGCGACAACAGAGGGTCTCATTGCTGCACAAGTAGTTGAACGTAAACTTCATCATTTCATGAAGGTAGCCATTGATTACACATGGCTAGGGAAAGTCGAAAATGAAATAAGAGGTTCATCTTACTCTTTAGAGGAAATACGGTATTTAGAGGGTGTCGAAATCATTACTTCTGTGTTAAAAGAGGAAGAAGAGCAGTTCCGAAATTGGATTACAGAAATCACAAATGGACAAGCATCCATTACATTCGAAGATGCTCAATTTATAGAATTTATTGTCAAATAAATAGTTTTAATTGTCGAAACTAAATATGCATAGTATAATTTTTTTGTTAGGCTATTTTTATTGACCATTCGTTTGCTTTATTGTAATTGAATAAAATTTAGCTTTATCGCATTATTATTCCCAATAATTAGAGGAGAATATATCTAATATGAAAAAAAGATCTGTTAAACCGTACAAAAAAAGATCTTCTAAAGCTTCCTTAATTATAAAAGTTACACTACTATTAGTTGCCAGCTTGGTGATTTGTGTAACGGCTTATGGTGTTTACCTTACAAAACAGGTAGAGCATGCTGCAAACTCAGCATACGAGGAATTAGAAGGTCGACAGGTTTCTACTCAGCGAGAAGAAAAAGTAGAGCCAGTACATGATAATGTATCTATTTTATTTGTCGGGGTTGATGATAGTGATAATCGTGGACAGGGTTCTGAAAACTCACGTTCCGATGCACTTATTTTAGCTACGTTAAATAACAAAACACATACAATTAAAATGTTAAGTATTCCTCGTGATTCTTACGTTTATATTCCTAAGGTCGGTTATAAAGATAAAATTACTCATGCTCATGCAATGGGTGGAACACTTACTACTATCGAAACAGTAGAACAACTATTTGACATTCCAATCGACTATTATGTGCGTATGAACTTCAATGCCTTCATTGACGTTGTCGATGCACTCGGTGGTATTGAAGCAGAGGTACCTTATGCTTTACACGAATTAGATGAATTTGATAAATTCACAATCAATTTACAGCCAGGCTTACAGCATTTAAACGGTAGTGAGGCTCTTGCCCTTGCAAGAACACGTAAGCAAGATAGTGATATTGAGCGTGGTAAACGTCAACAAGAAATTCTTTCAGCTATTATCAAAAAAGTTGCTTCTGTTGGTTCCATCACAAAGTATGATGATGTCATTAAAGCCCTTGGTGATAACATGAAAACAGATATGACATTCACTGAAATGAAATCCTTCATATCTTATTTATCAAAAGGTGCTCCACGTATCGACTCTTTAACATTGGATGGTACAGATGACATGTCTACTGGTATATATTATTATCAGTTAAATCAGGATTCTGTAGATGAAGTGAAGGAAATCTTCAATAACCATCTTGGACGGAATGAAAGTTCATCAAGCCTAACAAGTGGCAATACTTCAGGAACAGACAGTGCTGCAAGCGATGATAATTCAGCCGTTGAATAACCAGTAATGACTTTCCAAAGCCCTTAGACAAGCCATCTTGTCTAGGGGCTTTTTATATTACTTCCCCAATGATTAAACTGCTCTTTTCATTTACCCTGTCATGAACTAGTTAAACAAGCCTATTTTAGCTTTCCTCCCTTTCCATTATACATTCTAATGGTAATGTCCGTCAGTAATAGTTCACTCAAAGTTGCTATTTATGCTTATCAATAAGAATGACATTGAGAAGCGCTCTCTTAAGCTGCACGTCCAAGTAGCCAGTTTCTTTGATAGCAAAAGTAAGCCTCACCTGCATGAACAATGTTTTTAGATCTCTTAAGGTTTTTCCATCACAATCCATGCTTTTGCTTCGCGTCCGCAAAGACACATTCAATCGTCTCTTTGCGCTTTGCATAAATTGGTTTGCTGTCATAGGAATGTCGTAAATGTTCAGCTTCCTCTAAATATAATTCCCAAATATGGTGTTGAATGAGTTATTTTCTGTACATTGTGATGCATGGTTATATTGGCAATACGCCATATTCGTTGCGATTTCTTTCATTTTCGTACTAAATGCTTCTTAGGTACTTATTAATCGATCGTTAACATCTCTAATCGTTCACGATGAAGTATTTTATGTAGAAGCTGATTGGTGCGAAGTAGTGGCAATAACAAAGCGAGGGAAGCAGCTCGCCCCCGCCTTTAGCATCAATCGACGGTTTTAATAAAAAAAGACTGTAGATAAACTCAATTTTTTTGAGTTTATCTACAGTCTGAGCAATCATACAAAATGTATGATTGCTTTCGTTTTATTTACTGAAAATCCGTACAAAGTTTAATAATGGTCTATAGTTTTTACCTGCTAGCCCAATGACCTCAACAAAGATTTCAATGGCTGTTAAAATAACAGCTACAAGTAAAATAGCTCCCCATAATTTTGCCATAGAGAAGATGATCGCTGCTAATCCAAACATCATCGCGATGCCATAAATAATTAATACAGTTTGACGATGTGTAAAGCCCATATCCAGTAAACGGTGGTGTAAGTGAGATTTATCTGGATCAGACCATTTCTTCTTCATGCGTACACGACGAACAATCGCAAAGAATGTATCAGAAATCGGTACACCAAGAATAATAATTGGAATGATTAAAGCTACGAATGCAACATTTTTAAAACCAAGTAATGCCAACACGGAAATCATAAATCCGAGGAACAATGCCCCTGTATCACCCATAAAAATTTTCGCTGGGTGGAAATTATAAAATAAGAAACCAAGTGAAGCTACGGCTAAAATGGCTGCTAGCGCTAAAACAAACATATTGCTCATAATAAACGCCATGATTGCTAATGTAATGAGTGCAATTGTAGAAACACCTGCTGCTAGGCCATCTAAGCCATCAATTAAATTAATAGCATTTGTAACCCCAACAATCCAAATAATTGTTAATGGGATACTTAGTAAACCAAAGTCTAATGTACCTAAGAATGGTAAATTAACCATTTCAATTTGAATTCCACCTACAAAAACAACAATTAGTGCGGCACCTAGCTGACCAATCATCTTTGCCTTGGCAGAAATCTCACGCATATCGTCAATAACACCAGTGGCAACGATAATACAAGCACCTATAATGATTGCTAACAAAGATTCGGGACTACCATGTTTAGTATGGATTAAAAATGAATATAAAATCGTCACACCAATTATAAACGCAAGGAAAATGGCTAAGCCGCCAAGTCTTGGCATAATTCGAGCATGTACTTTTCGGTAGTTTGGTGCATCAACAGCACCTATTCTAAACGCTAAACGTTTCACTAATGGAGTTAACAAAATGGATGCAACGAACGCTGCTATTAAAGACACGTAAAGCATGTCTCTCCTCCTCAAATAAATAATCTACATTGAAATCCAAATTGATTATAGCATGAACAAGCATTGAAATATACTTTTTCTAAACATTTTCCACGATTTCACAAATATTTTGTACATTTTAGCATTCATAGATTCCTATACAGTCAATTGTAGTCACCATTCGCAAAATTTGATAAAATAATGAAGTGTCTAGCATGTAGACAACTTTAAAGGAGCGTATATTTCATGTTCTCAATTTTCAAAAGTAACAAAGAGCAAACTAGTGCTCGTCAATTAAAGCGCTACTATAAAATAGTAGATCAAATTAATAATCTTGAAGAAACGTATGTTAACAAGTCAGATGCTGAATTAAGAGAAATGACTTTTATTTTCAAAAATCAATTAGAACAAGGTGAGCCTATTACATCAATCATCCCGGACGCCTTTGCAGTTGTTCGCGAAGCCTCAAAGCGTGTATTAGGTATGCGTCATTTTGATGTACAGCTTATCGGTGGTCTTGTATTGACTGAAGGCAATATCGCTGAAATGCCTACAGGTGAAGGTAAAACACTCGTTGCTTCCCTTCCCTCTTATGTACGAGCATTAGAAGGTAAAGGCGTTCACGTTATCACAGTAAATGATTACCTTGCAAAACGAGACTATGAGTTAGTTGGTCAAATCCATCGGTTCCTTGGCTTAACTGTTGGTTTAAATGTACCGATGATGGAGCAAGATGAAAAAAAATTAGCTTACAACGCAGATATTACATACGGTGTTGGAACTGAATTCGGTTTCGATTACTTACGTGATAATATGGCCCATAGCTTGGCAGATAAGGTTCAACGACCATATCACTTTGCCATTATTGATGAAGTAGATAGTGTCCTGATTGATGAGGCCAAAACACCTCTCATTATCGCAGGTAAAATGGCATCGAATAACGAATTACATCAAATTGCTGCCATGCTAGCCAAACGTTTCAAAGTCGAGGAAGATTATGATTTTGATGAAGAAACAAAAGCTACTTCCTTAACAGACAAAGGTATTGAAAAGGTTGAGGCTGCCTTCAATATTGATAATCTGTATGATTTAGAACATCAAACACTTTTCCATTATGTGATTCAAGCAGTTCGTGCACACGTCATGTTTAAACGTGATGTAGATTACATCGTTAAAAACGACAAAATTGAGCTTGTTGATATGTTTACTGGCCGTATTTTAGAAGGTCGCTCACTCTCTGATGGCTTACATCAAGCAATTGAAGCCAAAGAGGGCGTTACCATCACGGATGAAAATAAATCAATGGCGCAAATTACAATTCAAAACTATTTCCGTATGTATCCGAGACTTTCCGGGATGACGGGTACAGCGAAAACACAGGAAAAGGAAATTCGAGAAGTGTACGGTATGGAAGTTGTGCAAATTCCAACCAACCGTCCACGTCAACGTGTCGATCAGCCTGATATTATTTTTAGCACCCAAGAGGCAAAATATAAATATGTTGCAGCTGAGACTAAAAAACGTCATGAAAAAGGTCAACCAATTCTCATTGGTACAACATCAATCTTACAGTCCGAAACGGTTGCTGATTATCTAAAAAAAGAAAAATTAACTTTCCAATTACTCAATGCAAAAACCGTAGAGCAAGAAGTAGAGCTTATTTCACAAGCAGGTCAAAAAGGTCGTATTACTGTAGCAACAAATATGGCTGGTCGTGGTACAGATATCGTGCTAGGTGAAGAAGTGCATGATCTTGGTGGTTTATATGTAATGGGTACAGAAAAGCATGAAAGTCGACGTGTAGATAATCAGTTACGTGGTCGTTCGGGTCGTCAAGGAGACATAGGCGAAAGCCGCTTCATTCTCTCTATTGAAGATGATATGTTCCGCCGTTACGCAAAAGAAGAAGTTGAAAAATTCTCTGCAAAAATGGTCACAGATGAAAATGGCATTATTCAAAACAAAGAGGTGCAGGAGCTTATTGATCGCACGCAGCGCATTGTGGAAGGTTCTCAATACGGCATGCGTGAATACAACTTAAAACTAGATGATGTTATTAATGATCAACGCACGGTTCTTTATGGATTACGTGACAAAATTTTAGCTGGTGAGGAC
The DNA here is from genome assembly GCF_038630755.1 of Lysinibacillus sp. FSL K6-1151. Lineage (NCBI taxonomy): Bacteria > Bacillati > Bacillota > Bacilli > Caryophanales > Bacillaceae > Lysinibacillus > Lysinibacillus sp. FSL K6-1151. The sequence continues at coordinate 668,837 of NZ_CP152040.1, read as the reverse complement.
TTAATGGGCGAGCTGAAAAAAATGCTACGTGAAACAGTTGATTTTGCTGTTCGTGATGCTGCACCAGAAGATGTTTCTTCTATCGAATGGGATTATGATCGTATGGAGCAAACATTAAACTCACTATTTATTACGCCTGTCACAATCGATCGTGAGGTCGGAAGAATTAAACAGATACTAGCAGATATCGAACCATCTGAACTAGAACTACTTAATAAAATCGAAAAATTCTCTGAAAATGAGCAAATACTTCAAGCTATCCCTCAAGTTATGCTTAGCTACATCGATAGTGGCTGGGTAAGACATTTGGAAGCCATGGCGCATTTAAAAGAAGGAATAGGCTTACGTCATTATCAACAAGAAGATCCGATGCGAATTTACCAACGTGAAGGACTGGAATTGTTCGGTAAAAATTTCCAAGAACTACGTCGTTCAATCATTATAGAAATTACAAGCTTCATGAAAACAATTGAAGCACAGCAGGAGGAACAATAATGGGCTTATTTTCATTCTTTAAAAAATCAGACAAAATCGTTCAAGAAAACACAATTGACTCAAAAGACTTGCTAGGTACTGTTTCTACAAATAAAGGTGAAAACCGTGATGTTGAAACAAAGCTTTCTTTCCATCCAGAATGGGACGTACCTCAGGAGCAAAAATATATCTTTAACTTCCTTGCTAATGAGCTAGAACCATTGAAACCAAATCAATTATCTTTATCTTCTATTAGTATTGAAGAAGGTCGTGGTGGAAAATGGTTAGTACGTGCATTTTTCCGTTCATCTTTACCACAAGCGATTGAGCTAGGTGAAATCGAACTATTCATTATGGATAAAAATGATGAGCTTGTAGCATCTAAAAAATTCGATTTTAAAGCACTTGGCACAATTCCAGCAGAAAGTGCTCGTCCATGGGTATTCGAATTTGACAAGTCTACCATCAAAGTTGATGAGGTTCCTGAAGAAGGCTGGAAAATTGCCTTTAACCTTGTTTCCCTTCGCGGACACCAATTAGAGCTTGATCCATCTTGGGAAAAGCAATTACCAGCAGCTCAAAAAGAGGAGCTTGAAAAAATCGTTAAAACATTACCAGAGCTAGGCGAAACAGAGGTAAACTTCACAGGTTTACAGGCAAAGCTAGCTGAAAATGGTAATTTAAATGTATCGATCTTTATCCGCAATGGCCACAATAAAGCAATTAATCTTGAACAATTGCCATTAGAAATTATTGATGCAACAGGCAAACAAATTGCCAAAGGTTCATTTAAAATGGACCCAATCTTAACTGTGCAACCAAACTCAACTAAGCCTTGGACATTTGTTTTCCCAGCAGAGCTTGTTGATGCAAATGATGCTGATCTCTCCCGTTGGACAGCGCGTGTTACACAATAACATCAAAACCCCCTTCTTTCGTTAAGAAGGGGGTTTGTTTATGTCATATAAAAAGTGATTTCTGCGTAAGCAAAAATCACTCCTTTTTTATTTCACACTATCAAAACGTTTATAAGCTACTAGTTTAGAAGACCAGTAAGTGTAAGTAACATCTGAAATTTCTACGCCATCTGTGCCCGCGTGGATGAATTTATTATCCCCAATATAAATGCCCATATGAGAAATACCTTCTTTATATGTATTTTCAAAGAAAACTAGATCTCCTGGTACTGGGTTTTCCACAAGTGTTGTGTTGCCATTAAAATACCCCTCACTACTTGTTCTTCCTATTTTTAATCCGCCTTGATTAAAGGCATAGAAAATAAACCCACTGCAGTCAAGACCCACTGGCGTATTACCACCGTATAAGTAGGGTGTCCCAACCAATGTATTTGCCACTTCAACTGTTTTTTTATAAATAGCTTGTCCATTTGCTGTAGGATCTTTATCTGTCACTTTGGATGGTGTGCCCGTATCTGAAGTCACATTATTATGTATAGATTCGCCCCCGGGTTTCACGGCTCCTGAAGAAATCGTTAGTACTTGTCCAATGTAAATTATGTCTTTCTCAAGCTTGTTCCATTCCTGTATATCTTTAATTGACACATTATATTGCTTTGCAATTTTTGATAATGTGTCACCTTTCGCTACTGTATGAGAGCCAGCAGTAGGTTTGACAGATGTTGATGGGGTTGAAGATTTTGTCCCCTCACTCGTTGTTTGCTTTTGAATTTCAAGCTTTTGAGCTACAAAAATCGTATCTTTCGATAGATTATTCCACTTCATAATATCCTCAATCGTAACTTGATGATGTTGCGCGATTTTGGATAAAGTATCGCCTTTTTGTACGGTGTAAGTTGCTGCTTCTGCTGTTTGTAGTGCTAAAAATGAAGTTGCGATAGTACTTAAAACAAGAATTCTCCATTTTTTTGTCTTTTGCATACCAAATTGCCTCCGTTCGTGCTAGAATATTTCCTTGTGTGTCTATCATACTAGATAACTGCTTCATGAAAAATCGGAAATACTGACTATTTTTCAAACATTTTAGTAATCCTATAGAATACGACAAAATCCGACTATATTGCAATAATATATTCATTGCCAGATTCTTGTTCCTATGATAACATACACTTCTGTATTTAAAATTTTTAGAAAGTTTTATCTTTTCAATCTTAAAGGAGTTTTTATACTTATGAAAAACATCTTGCATTTCATCAAAGGAAATTTAGCAGTAGGATTGCTATTATTTGCCTTATTCTTGGGTGCTGGGAATATTATTTTTCCACCGTTATTAGGTCAACAAGCAGGTGAAAATATCACAGTTGCTATGATCGGTTTCTTAATAACAGGTGTCGGTTTACCACTATTAGCTATCGTTGCTGTCGCCAAAGCAGGAGGCGATTTACAGCTGCTTGCCAATCGTGTTAGCCCTGCTTTTGGCGTAATCTTTACATCCATTGTTTATTTAGCCATTGGACCGTTCTTCGCTGTACCGCGAACTGGATCTGTGTCCTATGAAATAGGGATTGCACCGTTCCTTCCTGAAGCGATGAAGGGGCATTGGGCGCCGCTTTTAATCACATCTATTTTATTTTTCGCCCTAATTCTTTATCTCTCTATTAACCCTTCGAAGCTTGTCGATCGAGTAGGAAAAATCTTAACACCTGCCCTGCTTCTAGTTATTTTATTGCTCGCTGTCAAAAGCTTTATCTCTCCAATGGGAGAACCAGGGGAAGCAGCAGGAAAATATATTAGCTCTCCTTTTGCTGAAGGCTTTGTACAAGGGTACTTAACAATGGATGTTCTAAGTGCACTTGTTTTCGGTATCGTTATTTTACAAGCTTTACGTGATATGGGCATGACAGATAAGAAAAAGCAAGTTAATACGACGATTTTTGCTGGTGTGGTTGCAGCTATAGGTTTATCTTTTGTTTATATCTCACTCGGTCATATTGGGAATACAAGTATTACTGCAATTGGTGCCTCTGCCAATGGCGGAGATATTATTGCAAAATCAGCGGAAGTGCTTTTTGGTAGTCTTGGAAGTATTATTTTGTCTGCTACTATTTTACTAGCTTGTATATCAACGGCTGTCGGTTTATTAACTGCTAATGCCCAATATTTCCACAAGCTCTTCCCAAAAATCTCGTACAAGACATTTTTGATTGTCTTCACTATTATTAGTGCAGCTATTACAAATGTTGGTCTTTCAACAATTATTAGTGCATCTTTACCTGTACTGTTAATCATTTATCCACTGGCGATGGTATTGATGGTATTATCATTAGCGGACCATTTCTTTAAAGGTGGACAAATTGTTTATATTTTAGCGCTCATTCCAACTTTCCTTGTTAGCCTTTACGGTGGCTTAAAAGAAATGAAGGTAGAAATCGCGCCGTATGAAAACATGCTAAAAGCATTGCCTCTGTATGAGCAAAATTTAGGATGGCTTTTACCAGCCATAGTTGGCGCCTTTATTGGCATTATGATTCATAAGCTAACTAATAACGCCTCAGCGAAATAATTTATTGGAATCTGCTTGTTGTTCATAACAAGCAGATTCTTTTATCTTATTTAATCCCCCCACAATTCCTACAGCTCATGTATAATAAAAATAGAGACTCAATTGTAAAATGTATCCATCCATTAAACGCCTAATGAGCATGGTGCATTCCTTTTTCGAGTTCTAGAAAAGAGGTGTCCAATGAAAAAATTAATGTGGTCGTTTGTATTTGTTCTAGCCTTCTTTCTAATTCCTTTCACGGCTACTCATGCTGCAAGTAATGATCAACAGCTTATGAAGGAAATTAAGGAGATCATTAAAAATACTTATGTTGGAACAATCGATGGAAACTTAGAGAAAGCCACGTCCATCTCAGAAATCATGGAGATGCTTGATCCATATTCCACTTATTTTACAAAGCAAGAATTTGAGGATTATATGAATAGCATTAACCTATCAACAATTGGGATTGGTGTTATAATTGAAGAACACGAAGATGGGATTCATATTTTACAAGTAATTGAAGGTAGCGGCGCCTTTGAAGCTGGTATTAAGGCTGGAGATATCATCATTGCCGTTAATGGTGAATCTATTATTGGTCGCTCTACACAAGAAACCTCTTCCCTCTTAATCGGTAATGAAGGGACCCAAGTGAAGGTTACAATCAAGCATAATAATGAAACGACAACGACTAAAACTATTACACGAAAAAAATTCACATTACCAAATGTACAATCTGAATTACTGTTTGGGCATGTTGGCTATATTTCGTTGGCTTCCTTTTCTGAAGATGGCGCACAGCTTGTCAAAAAAGCGCTTATTGACTTAAAACAACGTGGTGCAACATCGTTCATATTGGATTTACAAAATAATGGTGGGGGTTATGTGACAACAGCGGAAGAAATGACAGGATTATTCCCATCTGCTAAAATCGCCTATTTATTAGAGGAAGCACACGCCTCCTATACGATACCAGCAGTTCACCAAGACACAAAGTTTCCTAAAAATACTCGTATTCTCGTGAATCGCTATAGTGCTAGTGCTTCTGAAATGCTCTCCGCCTCACTAAAAGACCAAAAGGCGGCTATATTATATGGTGAAACAACCTATGGAAAAGGTGCTATGCAAGGCTTTTATACCTTACATGATGGAAGTTATTTAAAGCTAACAGTCGGTAAATTTACAGGACCTGCTAGTCAGACTATTCACGAAGTAGGGGTTAAGCCAAATATACAAACAACATCAGCTCCTATTTTCCAAGCACATTTTGATGCTCTAAAGGAACAGTATCCAAAATATAGAAAGTTATCTACTGCAAAGAGTAATGCAACAAAAGAAAAAGTAAGTGTGAAAATCCCTGCAGTTCTTTCTTCACAAATTGCTAAAGATCACGTTCAACTAGTTGCTTTAGGGGCAAATGAAGTATCTATAACTGCTAAAGTTGAAGGGCAAACACTTGTCGTTACCCCAGCAAAACCTTTAGTAGCAGATCAAGAATATATGCTACTTATTCATGCAAATAGCAAGGGTCAAAAAGGCTACTATCAGCATATAAAAATAAATCAGTAAAAAATCCTCTCATCGATAGACATTTTATCGATGAGAGGATTTTTTATATCGTTTCTTTTGTTTTCCCAAAATATAATTGTATAATATCATTTGCCAGATCAGCAGGTAATCTTTTTTGCTCTAATAAATAAATTATGATGAGTCGCTCCATTGATCCGACTAAGCTGTCTATCATTATTTTCATATCCACACTATACATCTGCAAATCTTTGTCGCAATCATGAAGATAAATTAGGTGGATAATTTGCTGTGTCAGTTGTGTTTTCACTATATGGGATTGCTCTGATTCGATAAAACCGATTTTTGTCAATTTGGGATTTTCCGTAATATAAACGAACAAGTTTAATAACTTTTGCTCTAACAGTGTGACAAATCCTATTAAGCCGTTTTCAACAATTTCAGTTGATTGACTTTCCAGCGCTTCCAAAAATCCACTTTGGAATTGTATATTTAAATCATTATAAAGGGCATCCTTGCTTTTAAAATACAGATAAAAAGTAGGCTGTGTTACATTGGCAGCCTTTACAATGTCACTAATTTTTGTCTGATAATAACCTTTATCAGAAAATAGCTCTATCGCTTTTTCAAGTAAGATTTGTTTGCTTCGCTCTCCATTTGAATTAAATTTTCTGCCTCTTGCCATACTTTCCACCTTATCTTAGTTTAAAGTAGTCATATTGCCTTCAGTATTACAAATCAAAAGTAACTATATCTTCACAAATTGTACATATTTTATCCATGATTATACACCATTCTATTATAATACACCCACTTTTTTTTTACTATGAACTACTATTAATATGATATTTATAATGGAAATAAAAAAGTAATTATCTTAGAATTTCTTCTAAAGATAATTACTTTTAACATTATATTAAAATACCAAAAGGACTCAAAAATCAATTGAGCACCTTAATTAAATATCAGAAAATTCCCTCAACAATTACATGCTTTGTGTAATACACATACCTTTCAACATAATTCAAAACTATTATTTTGAAAAGTTCCTTTTATTGAAAAAAATTTTTTTATTTGTTTTTTTCACTTTCAAAAGTCAATCAATACAATAGTTTTCTCCCCTTATTGCTTCTTGAAAAAATTTTTTTCTAAAAATCTAGCCATTTTACTTTTCAAAAAAAGTGTTATAATCGCCAAGAATTTAAAATTTTCAATTTTGGAGGCATATGATGGTATTACGTGATTTTTTCATTTACTTATCAGAAAACAAATTATTAAATAGCGCTGCTCAAAAATATGGTCTAAAAATGGGTGCTCAAAGTGTAGTTGCTGGAACAAGCTTACCTGAAGTTGTGCAATCGATTAGAGAATTAAACAATGCCAACATTTCATGTACAGTCGATAATCTAGGCGAATTCGTCTACGAAAAATCAGAAGCAACAGCTGCAAAAAATAATATTTTAGCTGTTGTTCAAGCTATTCATGATGAAAAGCTTGATGCTCACATCTCCCTTAAGCCTTCTCAATTAGGTTTAGATATTGATTATGCATTTTGCTACGAAAACTTAAAAGAAATCGTGGCTCTGGCACATCAATATAACATTTTCGTAAATTTCGATATGGAAAACTACGAACGCTTACACAGCTCTTTTGAACTATTAGAGGAGCTACACAAAGAGTTTGATAACGTAGGTACAGTTATTCAAGCTTACTTCTTCGAGTCAGAAGAAAATATTGAGAAATACAAAAACTTCCGATTACGAATCGTTAAAGGTGCCTACAAAGAGCCAGAAAATGTAGCATATCAATCAAAAGGTGATATTGATCGCAACTATTTAAAACTAATCGAGTATCATTTATTACATGGTAAATTTACTTCGATTGCTACACATGACCATAATGTTATTAACCATGTAAAACAATTTGTGAAGCAACATAATATTCCAAATGAAAAATTCGAATTCCAAATGCTATATGGTTTCCGTAAAGAAATGCAGCTAGATCTTGCACGTGAAGGCTATAACTTCTGCACATACCTACCATTTGGTAACGATTGGTACGGTTACTTTATGCGCCGTTTAGCAGAACGCCCACAAAATGTGGCACTTGTGACAAAACAAGTGTTTAATAAAAAAACAAATATGGCAATCGGCTTAGGAGCTGCGGCATTTGCTCTTGGTCGCCTTTCAAAAAAAGGAAAATAATCATTACAAGCTAGATGCTATCCATCAGTTAGATAGTTCTATCCATCAATTTAGTGATTCTATCCGTCAGTTAGATAGTTCTATCCGTCACTTTTGGGAGTCTATCCATCAAATCAACAATAAAAGCGAAAACATCGTTAATCAATGTTTTCGCTTTTTTTATTGAGCTTATAGTTTTTAACACGATATTGTAAGCTTTGACGACGAATCCCCAATGCCGCAGCCGTTTTAGAAATATTCCCCTGATGAAAATCTAACGCCTTCGAAATATAGTACTCCTCTACCTCTTTCATGTAGACGTCTAACGGTCGAATATCCTGCTGATTTTTAATTACAAACAAGTCACTCGTAGATACTTCTTTTTTCGTTTCCTCACATGAGCTTTGGATTTTCCATTTGAAATGGACAGGCAACATATGTGACTCCACAATCATTTCATTGGTAATCAACGACGTAATTTCATCCAATAGAACTTCCAATTCCTTTAGATTACCTGGCCAATCATATTTTAAAAAGGTTTCACGTACTTCTTCTGAAAGCCCTTGAATCGATGAGCCAAAGCTATCACGATGCCGTTTGAAATAGTCATCGATAAAGGGCATGATATCCTCTTTTCTTTCTCGTAAAGGTGGTACATATATTGTGATGCCAGAAAAAAGTCGATACAGCTTTTTAGATAGCTCTTGCTTTTGAATTAAATCAATTGGGTCTTTGCCAACACTAGCGATTAGAACATGCTGATGATTTGGGTGATTATTAAAAAGCTCAACAATCTTTTCCTGTGCTTCAAGCGATAAATATTCGATACGCTCTGCAAAAAAAGTGATTTTTTCCTTTTCAATAATATATTTTTCAAATTGCTTTAAAACCGTTTTTTCGTCTCGACGGCAAATTAAAGCAATAAACATATCATTTTGAACCTTTAGATCATGATGAATTCCCTCAGCCACCATATCAATGCCTGTACCTGATTCCCCTATTAAGACAACAGGCATTCTACTTAGCGCTACAATCTTTGCTTTTTCAATAACATCCTTCATGACTGGTGATACAGCGGTGATAATATCAAATGTCAATGGTGCGCCATATCTTCTTAATGGCTGATACATCATATATTCAAGCTGTGTAATATCTCGCGCAAATTCCACAGCCCCCACTAAAGCACCTTCATAGTGCAACGGATAAATATTGCTTATATAGGTCACTTCTTGATTTTTTTTATTCCAATACGTTTTTTTAATATTGTAAATGGGTGTTTCAGAGCTGAGGACCTTATAAATATCACTTTTTTCAATCTCAAAATCAATAATCTCTAAGGCTCGCCTTTCCTCAAACTCATCTTCGTTAACACCCTCTAATTCCCTCATTTTTTTATTATATATGAGCAACTTGCCATCCGTATCTACGACGCAAATTCCCATATCACCTTTTTCAATGACATATTTATAAATACTTTGTAGTACATTATTATCCATCTTGTCCTCCTGTATTCCATTAAGCTTATTCTAACACCAATACGAAAAACAGATGCAAAAATTGAAAAAATTTTAAGATTTGAGTTGATAAATGCCAAATTATATTGCATTATATAATTATCACAATCTTAAAAGGTGCATAATCATTTGGCATCACTTATCCATGGGGAGGAAACTGACATGATTCCATACAAACACGAACCATTCACAGATTTTTCACAAGAGGCAAACTACAATGCTTATGTGGAGGCTTTAAATAAAGTTGAAGGTTACTTAGGTCAAGACTACCCACTAATTATTGGTGGCGAGCGCATTACAACAGAAGATAAAATTGTTTCGTACAATCCTGCAAAGAAAACAGAAGTGATCGGCCGTGTGTCAAAAGCAAGCAAAGAGTTAGCTGAAAAAGCGATGCAAGCAGCGGATGAAACATTCAAAACATGGAAAAAAGTTGACCCTGCGATTCGTGCTGACGTTTTGTTCAAAGCAGCAGCTATTATTCGTCGTCGTAAACATGAATTCTCTGCATTATTAACAAAAGAAGCAGGGAAACCTTGGGCAGAGGCAGATGCAGATACAGCGGAAGCAATCGACTTCTTGGAATACTATGGTCGTCAAATGCTACGCATTAAAGGCGGTCAACCAGTAGAAAGCCGTCCAGGCGAATACAACCGTTATGACTATATTCCATTAGGAATCGGTATCGTTATTTCTCCTTGGAACTTCCCATTTGCTATCATGGCTGGTACAACAGTGGCCGCTTTAGTAACAGGGAACACAGTCTTATTAAAACCAGCTTCTACAACACCAGTAGTGGCGTATAAATTTATCGAAGTATTAGAAGAAGCAGGTCTTCCAGCAGGTGCCGTGAACTTCGTACCAGGTTCTGGTGCTGAAGTAGGCGACTACTTAGTCGATCATCCAAAAACACGCTTCATCAGCTTCACAGGTTCACGTGATGTTGGTTTACGTATCAACCAACGTGCTTCTGTATTAAATGATGGTCAAATTTGGATTAAACGTGTCATCGCTGAAATGGGCGGAAAAGATACAATCGTAGTTGATAAAGAAGCAGACTTAGAATTAGCTGCACAATCAATCGTCAAATCAGCATTTGGCTTCTCAGGTCAAAAATGTTCAGCATGTTCTCGTGCAGTCATCGTAGAAGATGTATATGAGCAAGTTGTTAATCGTGTAGAAGAATTAACAAATGCTTTAACAGTTGGAGATCCAACAGATTTCAGCAACTTCATGGCAACAGTTATTGACCAAGCGGCATTCAACAAAATTACGGAATACATCGAAATCGGTAAAGGCGAAGGTCGTCTAGTGGCTGGTGGTACAGCAGATGATTCAGTTGGTTACTTCGTACAGCCAACTGTATTCGCAGACGTAGAACCTTCTGCACGTATTATGAAAGAAGAAATCTTCGGGCCAGTGGTAGCAATCGCAAAAGCAAAAGATTTCGATCACGCAATTGAAATTGCGAACGATACAGAATACGGTTTAACAGGTGCAGTCATCACGAAAAACCGTGTGAACTTAGAAAAAGCACGTGAAGAATTCCATGTAGGAAACCTTTACTTCAACCGTGGCTGTACAGGTGCCATCGTTGGCTACCAACCATTTGGTGGCTTCAACATGTCAGGTACAGACTCAAAAGCAGGTGGACCAGACTACCTACAACTGCATATGCAAGCAAAAACAACTTCAGAAATGCTTTAATATTTTTCAAAAATGCCGTCCATTCCAAACAATGGGCGGCATTATTTTTTGGGCTAAACAGAAAACCACTATATAATAGAAGAAACTCATATGAATTTTGATTCACTCCCCCTCCCTTATTCCATACAAAATCTTTCTACAAAAACGAAAAGCCTACTTATTTCCTAGAATTCGTTGGCATATTTTATGATATTTCTAACATTTGACCCTTAACTTGATTGTATAACTTTGTTAAAATGATATCAGTTTAGGAGGGTAAAACTATGAAAAAACGATCAATTTTTATGTTGCTTATGATGCTTATTAGTGTAGTCATTTGGCAACCACAATCGGCCAATGCTGATGAGCTATCAGGCCATATGCACGAAAGTGGCTTGCGTTATTTAATCTCTAAAGATGCATTGATTAAAGATGCAAACGGCAGCTATCGTCCAAATGACACGGTTACACGCGGTGAATTTGCCACATACATAGCAAAAGCTTTAGATTTAGGTACAAAAAGCGACATGACGTTTACAGATGTCTCAGACACCTATTTATATGCAAATGAAATTAAGCTTGCCGCTACTGCTGGAATTATCACAGGGTATACAGATGGCTCTTTTAAGCCTGACGCACGCATTTCAAGAGAGCATATGGCAGTTATGCTAATTAGAGCGGTGGATTATTTAAAAATACCAAAAGGTACTTCTTCTATTACGTTTAAAGACAATGCCACTATTTTTAAAGATTTCCGTCAGGATATTGCCATTGGTGCACAATTAGGACTGATTAAAGGAAGCTCTAATGGCATGTTTTTACCTAGAGACAATGCCACTATCGGTGAAGCTTCAACATTCATTCTACGTTTAATTCTTCTTGCCGATCAAATGGGTACTGAGAATAACGAAAACAACGGAAACTCAGAGAATAATGGCAATAATAATGGAAACGCTGGTAACAACGAAAATACTGGGAATAACGGTAATACTACAGCATATATCATCAAAGAAATTTCAAATGGCAATCTAGTAGACAAGCAAAGCCTTCCTACCTTTGAAGCAGCTGAAAAAGCGATGACAAGTAATTCGTTAGTGATTACTCAAAATAATAAAATTATAAAAATGACTTCGGGTTATGTTGTAACGAATAATTACGTTGCACTGAACTCTGAAACAATTAAGGATCAAATCGCTGTTGCTGGTAATACAGAAATGGAGTATCTAGGCAGTGATGCCACACAAGTAAAAGTACGCTTAGCTGGTCATGTAGGCTATTTAAAACAGGCTGACGTTAGCTTAATTCCTTCTGCATTAGTGAAGGGGCGTTCTTTCTATTCAAATGAAAATGGTGAAATCAAGCATACCCTATATGATTATAAAACGAATAAGTATTCCTCTAGTTACGTGTACGGTAAGGCTCCTAGCTTTATGAAGCAAGGCGAAAAATACTTTAGCTGGGATGGCATTAATTTTACAAATGCCAATGGTTCTTCAAAAGGAGAAGGCTATAATTACTATCAATTCCTACCCGCTCGTGCGACAACTCAATATACAGCAGAAGAGCTAGATCAATATATTTTGCAAAAATTAGCGGAAGTTGAAAGCTCAGGTGCTACCATTTATAAGGATGCAACAACAAAAAGTAAATTAATTGGCTTAGGCTCTGTGTTAAAGGAAGTAGAAGCAAATGCCCATATTAATGCTATGCTTATTTTATCTCTAGCACAGCATGAGAGTGCTTATGGTATGAGTGATCACGCACAAAACTTGAACAATCTATTTGGTTTATATGTCTATGACACAAACCCACTAAACAAAAAGTTTGATAGTGTTGGTGCAAACATTAATGAGCTTGTTGAAAGGTTCTTACAGCCAAATTATATTACACCAGGAGGACGTTATACGAATGGTGCAGTGGTTGGTTCTAAGGCTATCGGTTTCAATGTAAAATACGCTTCAGATCCATTCTGGGGCGCTAAAATTGCTGGACACTACTATCGTGCAGAAAAGGCTTTAGGCTTTAAAGATGCAAATAACCCTTATAAAATTGCCCTAACTACAACAGCTGGTCTAAATGTTCGTGCAGACGCATCAACAAGTCAAAGTCCATTGTTCACATTTAGCAAAAGTAATATGCCCGTCATTGTCACAGATACAGGAGCAAATGGTTGGTATCAAGTTGTTTCAGATAAATTACCCACTGAACCTGCCTATATTAGTAAGGATTATATTAAATTCATCAATACCGTGAAATAATAGTAAATGGCTGCCTCCTAAGAAACGAGGCAGCCATTTTTTATAGATTTGTTTGTATTTTTCGAATGCGGGTATGTATAAAGTAAGAAAAACGATCCCAAAAGATAGCACCCCTTTGGAATCGTTCTTCAACTATTATTGTTTCTTATAATATTGCAAAATACCATTGTAAATAGATTCTGCAAATAATTTAACGTATTGATCATTCGTCATTTTATTGTGATCCTCTGTATTCGTTAAGAATCCTAGCTCTACTAAAATAGATGGAATCACCATGTTACGAATGACGTAGTATTGCTCTTGCTTCACACCACGGTTTTTCATATTTAAATTGTTAACAATTTGGTTATTCACAAATGTAGCTAAATCGATGTCCTCTTGATACATATCTCCTGTAGATATTGCATAATATGTTTCAGTACCCTGTGCTGACGCATTGGCAGCAGAGTTAACATGGACACTAACGAAAATCTCACCATAGTTTGCTTGTGTAAAATCTACACGATCTTGTAATGATGGATACGTATCACCAGTACGTGTCATATAAACTTTTGCACCAGCATTCTCTAGTAATTGCTTAACTTGTGTGCTGACTTTTAATGTAATGCTTTTTTCAGAAACAGAACCTTTTACAGTACCTGGATCTTTACCACCGTGACCTGGGTCTAGGATGATAATACGATTTTGTAAAGGCTTAGCTGTTTGATTTAATAGTTTTAAATAGGATTTATGAACATATCCTGTTTGACCATTATAGGTGATTTCTGCCCAATAACCATTAATGCTATTAACTTGGACATACTCTCCCTTGTTCAGCTTAAATAGCACTGGCGAAGTTGAGTTACCTTGACTACGCACATTTAGGTTAGCAACCGTTACCTTACCTAATACATCTCCAGAAGCTGGTGGTGGTGTTGGATCCGGATTAGGTTTTACTTCTCCAGTAGCATCCGTAGTACTGTTTGCTACAATATAACCTGGCAAACCATTTACTTGTGTTAAATAATAGCCACCTATTGTTTTGTAAACTGGTAGTTTTTCGTTGGCTTTAACTGATGAAATTACTTTTGCGGAAGATGTTGGCTTCACATATAAGTTTACAGCACCATTTGTCGTAACTTCTTTTTCGACTGCTCCTAGCTCATTGCCATCTGCATCTAAAAATTCAGTGTATTGCTTAAAAACATAGGCAAATGCACCTTTATAAGTTACCTTTAACCAATTGCCTTCAACTGCATATACTGATAATTTACCGCCTGTATTGACTTTACCTACGATGTTAGTACTAGAAGAGGAATCCTTTGATTTACGGATGTTTAACCCCTCTGTAGTAACTTTTACTAAGCCAATCACTTGTGATGTATCTGGCACTTGTACACCTTTTACAGGTAATTCTAAGCGATATTTTTCACTTTTTGCACGTGCAACGAATAAAGAAAATTGTGAACGTGTTACAGTACTATTTGGTAAATACTTATCACCCGTTCCGTTCGTAATACCATTATAATAGATGGTATTAATGTATTTCACATATTCATGTGTAATCGCTACGTCCGTAAATGGTGAGTCAATTCCCTCATACTCACTAGTATCTAAATTGAATGCCTTTGTTAATACATAACTCATTTCTCCACGAGTTAGAGGCTTATTTGGTAGGAATTCACCTTTTATATTTTTGTCGAAAAATCCTAATTGGACAGCACGCTCTATGTAACCTGACATTTCAGTGCCTACTGTAACATCTGAAAAGCTTGATTTATTAACAACTAATGGTTTGTTACCTGAAGCAACTACAACCATCTTAGCAGCTTGTCCTCTTGTTACATTGTTATTTGGGCCAAATACTCTTTTACCATTGACAAAGTATCCTTGAATAACACCTAAACTTACTAAATAATTGATTTCTTCATAGGCTGGGTGTGTTTTAGTGACATCTTCAAATGTTATATTTGAATTGGTAGCTGCACTGACACTTGCACTATGTATCGTAAACATAGAAGCCGAAATCAATAAGACGCACAAGATAAGACTAATTTTTTTGATGTTCAATGTCTTATTTCCTCCCTTCTTGTTCTCTTAACGTGTCCATTTTAACAAAATTAGCTAAATAATGCATCAGACAATAGAACTGTTAAAATTTAATTTTCCAAGTCACACCCTTTCCTACAAAATTATCATAAAAATAGAAGAGTCTGCGATTGCAAACCCTTCTTCCATTATACGCTATTCAAAAGATCAATTCTTGCAATCTATAACACAATTAAAGTGTTAACTTTATGAACTTATTGTTGAATTCGTTTGATAAATACTTTTAGTTGGTCGATTTTAAGTAACTCATCTGAACCGAAGCTACCTTCTCCATCGCCATTTGTAATACCATTTGATGCTAAAGTCGAAATATATCCATTAGCCCAGCTATTTTGAGGTACATCGCTAAATGCTACACTTCCACCATTGTTTTCAAGGCCAAATGCTACCACTAATACTTTAGCAATTTGTGCGCGTGTAATTGGTGAAGACGGGTTGAATTTACCATTCGCATCGCCTTCAAAGATGCCTAGTTTTGCCACAGCTGCGATTGCACCTGCATGGGCATTGGATGGTTTTACGTCTACAAAACCAGCATTTGTATCAGATGTATCTAAGTTCAAAGCTTTCGCAATTTGGACAGCTACCTCTGCGCGAGAAGCATATACTGAAAAGTCAATTGCTGCTTGTTTAACTTCTGCTTGCTGTTGTGTATCAAATGTCGCAACGCGTTTAGCACCTACATAACGAGAGCTCCAATAGTATGGATCATTCACACTTGAATAACTTACGCCTTGACCAGTTTGAGAGTGGATCATTTTACCGTCACCTATGTATATAGCCACATGTGAAATACCACTACCACTTGTATTGAAAAATAGTAAATCGCCAACTTGCAAATCGCTTTTCGCTACTGCAGTACCTTGTTGATACTGTGAGCCAGATGTGCGATTTAATTGAATGCCTAAATCTGAAAATACTTTAGAAGTAAAGCCAGAGCAATCAAAACCACTTGTTGTTGTACCGCCGTATTTATATGGAATACCTACGTATTTAGAAGCTGTATCAGTTACATCTGCTTTAGTCGCTGCCTCAGCAGTGTTTATATGAGCTGTTGAAAATAACATAAAAGATGCAAAAATCGGTAATAACCATTTCTTATTCATACTTTTGTTATACCCCTCTCAAAACTTTTTTGCCTATACATAGACTATCACAAAAAAAGCGATTGTTATTTTTCAATTGTGTAACGGTTTTAGACAGCAAAAAAACGCTGTAATACCAACGTTTGGTGGTATTTCCAGCGTTCAAAAGGAAATTTTTTTATCGTATTTTGGATCTTTCGTAACATTCCTGTAATATTAGAGACTCTTTGTTACACAACAACTTATTGACTAGAGAACATTTGAACCCAATAGTAATTTCCTTTGATGTCCTGTGCTATCGCAACACCTGTATTTGTATAATGTTCTTTTAAAATATTCTCTCGATGACTAGTGGAAGCCATCCACGCCTTTACAGCAATTTCAGGTGTTTTTATATTTCTGGCAATATTCTCGCCAAAGCTTGTGTAATCGTAATCAAATAATGTCGCTAAATCCCAAGGTGCACCATAAAATGGAGAAACATGTTCAAAATAATGGCGATTCACCATGTCCTGTGCTTTGATAATCGCGATTTGTGTCAGCTCTGGATCATAGACAACCGTTTCTAGCTTATTCTTTTTTCTTTCCACATTGATTAATTCAATGACCTTTTTAGACCATTCTGTAGAAAGGTTTTTTGTTGGGATATATTGCTTCGCTAAATAATCATAGGCTACTTCCAGCTTCTTTATCTTTTGCTGAAAATTTATGCTGCGCTCAACAAAAACAGCAAACTGTGCACGCGTCACCAATTGGTCCGGTGCAAAATGTTTTGTATCCACTCCACTAACAATGCCTATATCTGCTAAGGATTCGATATAGTCCTTTGCCCAATGTGTGCTAGCAATATCTGCAAACTGGCTGTTGTTTTTGCTATCTACTTTAAACTGATAGGCAAGTGTTAGCATTTTCGCTACCTGCATTCGCTTCAAAGGCTCTTCTGGATGAAATTCATCACCTTTTTGAATAACACCTAGCTGAACGAGCTGACAAATTTCCTTGTAATATGGATGTGTTGCAGGAACATCCTTAAATTTTGCGGAATTCGCAATGTCTACATTTACCTGGAGAGAACGAGCAATGGTAGCGGCAGCCTCAGCCCTCGTAATAGCTTGCTCAGGCTTAAATGTATGATCGTTATATGTAGTCATATATTGTTTAGTGAGCATATGTTGAATGGAAGCATTTGCCCAATATGAACTAGTCACATCTACAGCTTTTGCAGATGCAGCTTCTACCTGACTTGAATTAGTTAAACTTCCTATGGTTGCAGCTATTGAAAGGACCACTATACAAAGTATTTTTTTCAACAGGGCTACCTCCTCACTCTGTCAAATGAATATGTATCCATGATGCAATAAAAATAAGTAAGCACATTATAAGATACGAATTTCATCTGATATAGTTTCACTTTTTTGGAAATTTATAAGTAGAACCATTATTTTCTCGTTATAAAAGGAGTTTTCCCGCAATCTTCATTGGGGAAACTCCTTTTTCGTCAGACTATTGTATCATTTTTAGATATTCTTCTAAAATGCGGAAATTATAAACTAACCCCTGTTGCTCAATCGATAAATTACTATAATCTTTTTGAGCAGCTAATACTTTTTTCTCGAAGGATGAGCTTTCTGGATCAATGCCGCCAATGGCTTGGACAACTTTCAAAACAGCTGCCACATCTTTTTCAGCCTGCTTTAATACATCCTCATTGATGACTTGTCCTCGTACTTTTGAATCCAGCGCTTTATAAGCAGCAACTGCATTAGCCACATCTTCAATATAGGTTGGCGAGCTTGGTGAAAGTCCTGCTATTAACTCAACCACTTTCTTGACGTCAGCCATGCTTTTCTCTGCCTCTAATAAAATAGAGTAGTTGGAAATACGCTGTTTATCTATTGTATTCAAGCTATCATACTCTCTACGCACCGCTTCGATCATACCAAAGTAGAACTTATCCTTCGGATTCAAGTTAGCAATGCTATTATAAACTTTTATCACGTTGTCTAATGATAGCAATAGCTGGTCGTTATAGACATAGCGTCTTTGATCGGCATTGAGCTTATCATAGGCTTTTAAAATCTTTTGATACTGGCTGTTCATATCTTTGGCTGTTAATAGTCGGTCAATATCCTCTACCACAGTAATAACAGGCTTAATTAGCTTCTCTTGATCTTGTAGCACTCTGTAATTTTGTACAGCTCGCTGCTGATCCTTTGGTAAAGCATTATAAGCCGCACGAATCTCTTGAATACGTTTCACATATTGCTTTGGATCAACAGATGGTAAGTCATTGATCATCTGCATTACATTCCCAGCACCTAAAATACTAGACTCAGCTGCTTGCAATAAATAATAGTTTGTCACATATTGCTGCAAATCAGCAGGCAGTGCATCGTACAATGAACGGGCTCGTGATGTATCCTGAAGGAATGTACTATTAGAAGATTTTAGTTTGCTAATCAATTCCATCACATTAGAAACGGGCTCAAACTTTAAGAGTATATCAATATTATCAATATATTTCTTCTGATCCTTTGATAGTTTGTCATAGGCCTTACGTGCGGCGTTAAACTTACTAACAAAGTTTTGCGCTTCTGGATCTAGTTCATTAATTTGAACCATCACACTTAAAATCGGCTTAACCGCTTTTTCACGTGTTGTTAAATCTTTAATATTTGTCACTAATTTCTTTTGATTCGATGACAGCTTATCATAGGCTACTCGTGCATTCATCAGCTTCGTTAAATAGTCTGCATCTTGTTCTTCTGTTAAATTAATAAGCTCAATCACGCTCTGCGCTAAGCCCTGTTCATTTTCTGCTGCCACCAGAGCATCATAGTTGATGATAGCTTGTTGTTTCGCTTCAGGTAGTGAATCGTAAAGCTCACGAGCTGTTTTCATATCCTGATAGAATGTTTTACTCGTTGGCTTTAATGAAGCAATAAGACCAATCAAAGAAGCTACATCCTCAACTGCTGTCAGATTATCATAGTTCGTCACTCGTTTTTGTGATACTGTATCAAGCGCATTATAGGCTTTGCGTGCAGCAAGTACCTTTTTCGTATAATCCTTACTTGTTGGGTTTAAGGCATCAATCATTTGAATAACCTTTACTACAGCCTTATTGTTTTTTTCATACGCACTTAACGTTTTGTACTCTTCCACCAGCTTTTTAACATTTTTATCCATCGCCTTATATTCTGCAGCTAGGTCGGCTACCTTTTTGACAAATGTGTCAGGATTCTCATTCGCCAATGCTGCGACATGGGCATCAAAGTTTTTGGCTGTATCGATATACCCCTGTGCTTTTATTAGGTCAGCATAATTGACAACCTTTCCTTGAAGTGTTGCATCTGCTAATGCCGCGTATGCCTCTGTTGCTTTTGTTACATCCACTTTATACGTTTTTTTAGAAGGATTTAAAGCATTAATTTGAACAATGACATCTACAACTGGTACTATATCTTTTAAATCCTTGTAATTTTTTACATATACTTTATTATTGTCATCTAGCTTTGCATAAGCAGTAAAAGCTGACTTCGCTTTGGAAATATAGCTTTTAGAAGATGGATCAAGTTTTTCAAAGAGTGAGATGACATTCACAACAGCTTTATGTGATTTTTCAAAATCTGTTAAAACTTTAATGTTCGTTACACGACTTTTTGCTGCTGATGGTAGTGCATTATAAGCTGAACGGGCATCTAGCATATCCTGTACGAGATTAGATGATGTATTTAAACTGTCGATCTTGCTCATAACATCTGTTACTGCTGATGCTTCGTTTGTAAGAGCTGTTAATTTTTCATTGAGTTTATCTTTGATATTATCAAGCGCTGCTGCATATTCACTGCCCGATGCATCTAAAGCAGCAACTGCATTTTTCAATGTTGCAAGCTGTGCGTTGTAGTCAGACACAGAAGAATTTAGTGCATTCACTTTTTTCGATACATCCGCATATTTGAAAAACAGAGTCAGTTTATTTGTGCCTTGAACTAACGTCTTTTCACTTTCTCCAAGCTTATTGAAAGCAGCCTGTGCAGCTAATGTCTTGCTTTCAAAAGTAGAAGCTGTTGGATCAATACTATCGATTAATTTCTCCACAGTTAAAGACGCGTTATAAACCTTTTCCCACTTCGTTAACTCTGCTAGATTATTAACAATTTTTTTGACATTTGCCGCATTGATTGTTGTTCCAGATGGTGCTGGAGGAGCATCATAAGCAGTTCGAGCATCTTTAATTGCTTGTACTTTATCTGAAGCACCTGCAATTGCCAAGATGAGTCCTTCAATCTGTTGTGCAGAAGCAATATTCGCGACCGCTATTTCAAAATCAGCCGCATTCTTTATATATCCCTTTTCTAGGGTTAATTGATTATCATAAATATCTTTAATTGAAGCTACTTCTGTACGATAAGCAGCATCACTTGATACACGTAGTGCTGAAATTCGCTTGGAAATTTCAGCCGCTTTTTTATACTCTTCAAGTATAGAAGCGTTTGTCACCAAATTTTTTGATGCCGTATCAAGGCTGTTATATGCTTTTTCAACAGACGATACCGCACTAATGAAATTTGTTGCTGATGTGAATTCAGATGGTTGTTTTGCTTTCAGCTGATTAATACTTAAAATAACTTTTTCTACAGCAGACTGACTCGTTAGAGCGTCCTTATATTTTTTGAAGGGCGTTACGGAAGCATCGTTTGGATTATAAGCTTCAACCACCTTCTTTTGATCTGCAGTTAAGGTATTATATCCAGTTGTAAAACTGTTTAGTGCAGTCGAAATATCTTCAAAATTTGCAGAACTCTCCAATAAATTAACTAAATCCACTAGCTCGCTAGCAATCAATTCAGTAGCTTCTACATCCTTACCTAATTTTGATAGTTTTCCAACGTCCAGTCCTTTTTTGCCAAAATACGCATCACGTGCTACCTTATCATAACCATATTGCAACACCGAGTTACGCATAGTAGGAGCAATACTACTTGCGTTATTTATAAGCGCTGTATCAACGGCCTGTTTAAATTGAGCTTGTACATATAGATAGGATGTTGTATCTGTTGGTTCTTTTTCTCCTAAAAATTTAACATATTCGTCATTTACAGCTTCAACTTCTTCAAAAAACGTTTTACTTGAATACAAAATTCCATTAACTTTATTGCCCATTCCTTTAAGCTTTGTTAATAGCTCGCGATGTTTTACTACATATTCATACTTCGCTTTTATAATTGCTTTTTCATCAGCATTAAAATCTCCAGAATTTTGTACAACAATGAGATTTCCTTCTGCAATCACCATCTCATCACCTGAAGAAATTTCAGATAACTTACCAAATTCTGCAATGAGCTGCTCTCTTGTCGTAGCAGCTGCTACCACGTTGGCATAGCCAACTTGCTCTGTCTGTGGTGTCACACGAGTTTGCGCATCATTTTCCTGTGCATTTGCTATAGCCGTAGGTGCAAGTAAAAGACTTGTTATGACCCCTGCTGTCAATTTTCGATTCAATCGAACCACCCTTTCATCTTTTATGTATGGGAAAATGATTATGTTCATTTTCAATTATCTTGATTCAGAATTTATCCCCTTCCACTAGACAGAGTTAAATTCTTGTTTTACTTTTTTCATCGATTAATTAAATGCCCACCGAAATAAGGGAACACCGTCTAAATGTGGTGCGTCTTGTAGTAATGAAGGTGTGTGACCAGCATCATGTAGCCCCAATACCTCTGGCGGATGTCACAGATTTTGAAAAAAAACGTTTCGAGCAAGCTCGAAAAAATCCGGACGTAATTACAGCAAAGTGTAATTGATAATCATTACTTTAGTATCGGTATAAATATCATGTTTTCAAGACATTCTAGTATATTTACAAAATTATGAGTATCAAAAATATTTTTTCAAATTTACTAGCTAGAAAAACAGGAAGTTATTTCAATTATACTATACAATAGATTTATGTGATGTTTACATCAACCGACATGTAATGACGGCATATGTTTTTTTCTACGAAATTAATGAAAAAAAACAGCTAATTTCATATGTCATAATCTTTTTACAAGGTGTATACTACAACTTTGAAATCCTATTTTGGAAGAAAGGACGCTGTTTATGTTTTACCATTATAAGTTCTGGCATAGCTTAAAAAATCCTACCTACTTTACAAACATAGTAGAGGAAGGTGAGGTCATCGGATATAAGAAACGCGTATTATCAGTGTTTATTTTATTTATCCTGTTGTATGCTGTACGCGAATATTGGGGAATGGGGACGGAAAATTTAACGACCCTATTCGCAATGGATCAACAAAATGATTATTTTGTAGCACGCGTACTTTCCATGCTCGGTGCTGTATTATGGGCAATCGTCTATTTTTGCTTCCATTATTATGGGGTTACCTATCTATTACATCTATTAACGGACATTCCTTACTCTTGGATTAAAAAAGTCCAGCTTTATGTTGTTGCCTTCTTATTAATCGAAAAAGCAATTCTCTTTGCTGTTTTCTACGCAGTAGGCTATACAACAATGTTTTCATTCTTCTCATTAGCTCCAGCTGCCCTACAGGTGATTGAAACAGATTTCGTCTTATTTAGCATCAACCAATTGACAGTAACGACCGTTTTAATCATTATTGTGCAGTATCTATTCCTATCTAAATGGGAGGAAGCAGCTAGTAGAAAAATATTAGTAGTCAAATTGATTGGTGTACAACTATTTATGGCCTTATTTGTTGGGATGATTAGTGTGCTACCAATAAAAGAATGGATTGCTAGGGGGTTAGGATGATGGCATTTATCAAAGCAAGACCATGGACAAGTATGACCATTGTGTTGGCGATGCTAGTAATCGGTATAAATGCTTATTTAGTGTTCAAGAATGATAGCAACATCACACGATCCTACTTTATCAACGAGTTTCAAAAAGCCTATATCGGCACAAATACTGAGCGTGTCAATAAAGAAACGATTGTAGCACCTGCTGAAACGTTCACCATTACCGCTGATGCAACTAGCTTATCGGCTGTGAATGTAAAACGTGGTCAGGAAGTGATGATGAATGATTTGCTTGCTACCTATCAAACTGATGAGGTAGATGAAGAGATAACAAAGCTTGAATCCGAACGTACTGCCTATGAAACAGAATTAAGTGATTTACAGGATGCACTCGACCAAATTGAGGATGAATATGGAGATGGCTCTAATCCGAAAAGCTCGATTAATACGGACCAAATCAATGATAAACTATCTGTTACGCTAAAATTAGAGCTTGCTCAACAAAATTCAGCATCGACAGCCGTTGCACTGCTAAATCGACATATTGCCGAAACAAATCGTCAAATTGCGCTAATTGAAGCACAAATTACACAAATTCAATCTCGTCAGGGCATTGTCAGCCCTATTGATGGTATCGTATCTGCCATTAAAGAAGAAGCTGGTACAGTAACGTTTGAAATCTATTCTAATGAAAAAGCAATGTATGCCTATTTATCAGAAATGGAATGGCAAAAGGTACAGGAAGGCCAAACCGTTGATTTTAAAGTCAAACATGTTAAAGATGCCTTATCAGGTGTGGTTTTAGAAAAACAAATGATCGCTACAGATGATCATACATTTTGGGCAAATGAGCTAGCTAAAACAGCAGCTTTACCACAGCCAACAAATTATGAAGTAACGTTACAGCAAGATGCTCCATTAGAGGACATCCCATTTTCAACTACAGGCAAGGCATCCATTATTGTCAATGAAGCATTCGATTCTTACAAAGTCGATAAATCGTGGCTAGCGACGACTAAAAAAGGGAATAAAAAGCTTTATATTATCAATCAGGAGGGCAAAATCCAGCTGATCGATATCAATGTGCAATTTAACACAGCGAAATCCGCTATTTTTATGGACTATGTAGAGGAAGGCACGCCAATGCTCTCTAATGAGAAACGTAATATTGCAGCCTATACCTTCCGCACGTTGCCTGTTGAGAAAATACAATGGAGCCATTTTAAAGATTTAACTTGGAAACAATATGTGAAATACATTGTATTCTAAATAAAAAATCCGCTTCGCTCTCTTATGAGCTAGGCGGATTTTTTTGTTACGAACGAATCCCCTGTAGTAGCTACAGGGGATTCATCAATATTATTTTAATGATAAGCATCTATTTAAGAAGCTTGCAAATTGAGCACGTGTAATTTGTGCATCTGGTCTAAATGTATTGTCTGGGAAACCTCCAGTTAAATTATTCGCCACAAGTGCTTGGATATTGCTATATGCCCAATGTGTTGATTTAACATCTGTGAAGCTTACCTTACTTGTACCTGTTAATTTGTACGCTCTTGTTAAAATCGCAGCCATTTCTGCACGTGAAAGCTGTCCATTTGGATTAAACTTCCCTGCTTCTTGCCCTTTAATAATGCCAGCCTGCTCTACGGCAGCAATGGCACTGTAAGCATAGTGGCCTTTACTCACATCTTTAAAGCTTGAATCCTTCGTCGTTGTTAGATTTAAAGCTCTAGCAATGATTGTCGCTGCCTCTGCACGAGTAATCGATGCTTCTGGCTTAAATGTTCCATTGGCATACCCTTTAATAAGCGATTTATTGTTTAGGCTTTGGATTTCAGAAAATGCCCAATGTCCTTTTGCAACATCTGTATAAATTAATTCCTCATGATTATCTTTATAGACAGCCTGTAATTGATCGAAGTATAGCTGCCCTTTCTTTTGAAGAGACGCTGTTGGTTGAGCAACATATAATCGTTCAAATTTCAATGGCTGCGCTAAATCACTCGGAATATTCGCCGTAACGTACTTCCAGCCATTCCAGTCTAAACCGCCCTGACTTGTGAAATCAATCGTATGCTTAGCGCCAGAACCATCAACAACTACACCTCTTAGCCAATGCTTACCGCCATCACCAAATACCCAAAGACCGATGTTTTTAGGCTGACCTGTCATAGCAATTGGTGTCTTAGCAACCATATAGGCCGCTTTTGTGCCTGTGCCCGCTGTCGTAAAATCATAGTTTAATTGTAAGCTAGCAGTTCCCTGTCTAGCATACTCTTTAGAGTTTGCTAATGAAGCATTGGCTTTTGCCACTTCAGTTGTCCAAGATGACGCATTATCGAAGCTATCTAGTACGATAGGTTTTTCTGCTAAGTCTATTACTTTTACAGGTGTAGACGTACGGATTCCTTCATATTCTGCGATAATTTTCCCTTCACCTTTTTGTGTAGCAGTAAAGGTTGCCCCATCCATTTTCCCGATATTTCCTTCCACAGTCCATTTCATATTGGCTGGGTTGATCGTCATCGGATTCAAGTATTGATCATAGGCACTTGCTACCTGCATATCTACAGACGAACCTTTCATTACTTGACTTACACTACTTAATGTAATCGATTTTGCTTGTCCTGGTGGTGCTGTATTCACAACCTGCAAAATGGCTGATACACGACGCTCACTGCCCTCTGATGGTCTGTTCACTAGGTTAGCGAAATAGCCACCTGGATTACGCACGACCATCGCTGTAGAGCCGCCTCCATCTAAGTTAATAGCCGAAGAAGCGCCCATTGAAATTAAATGAGAAGCTAAATCTGATAAATTAACCCCATTACTGTGACCGCTTATGCGACCATCAATTGTTACAAGAGATACCTTCGTACCAGTGGCATCCACTGCAACTGCTGTACGTGGACTACGTGTTGAAGCAAAGCCAGAATTCGTCGGCATCGAAATATCAACTTTGCCGTTTCGCACTAGCATTGGTCCAGCAGCTAAAATGAATTGAGCATCCATCCATTTTTGATCAATGGATAAGCTTACATCCACATTCGTGCCTGAAGTAATTGTACTTAATTCAGCAGCTAACTCTTTATTTTGAACAGAAATAACAAAGCCATCCGCTGGTACAGATGAGTTACCTTCTGCCCCATAGGCTGTTACATGCGAAACTGTGCCTGAAAACTGATCGCCAAAATGCAAGACATTTGTATCTTGGCTAGCACCTGTCACCACTAATTCTACACCCCATGTATTCGTACCTGTCGTTCTTTTTTCAGGTGTATATAAAACTGTTTTATTCGTTCCTCGTTCACTATTAATGAGATCAATAGGATAGCTTTTGCCATTCACTTGGAACGTTAGATTTGTTGTATAATAATCTGCTATGGCTTTCCCTGATTTTGATAAACCAAACGCAACTGGTTTTTGTGTTGGGCTATCATACGTATCTCCTAAAATACCATAGTTCACTATTTCATTTTTTTCCGCTAACAAGTTCGCGGGCATACCATTACCTAAAAAGTAAGAAGCATTGACAGCTCCCACAACACGATGTCCATCATACGTATTTTGCTTTGCCATCGCTGATGTTGTTTTTAATGAATTAATAGGATTGGGCATACCGATTTCTAATTTTGTATATGTATTATTTAAATTAACATCTAAAACATTTACAAACTCACGAATAGAACCTGAAGTATAGCTTTGCTGTATATGTGTTACCTGTGGTGAAACCTCCGTTTTAACTTCACTGACTTTATTGCCTAAACCAGCTGCTTGTCCATTGATTGGGCTAACTGTTAGTATAAGCACAAATAGGGCTACAATAATTGTTACTAGTTTTCTTGCCAATTTCTTCACTCCGAATATATTCAAAGTATGGCACGATCTCATGTCACATGACCCGTGCCAGTGACTTTTTTATTTTGTTCCTACATAGATAGCTACTGGAAGATTGACACCACCAGCATGCATTAGTTCTAATTCAATTGTTCCTGATGAACCATCAATTGTGTACTCTGGCAGCTCAACATATTCTGTTCCTACTCGTAAAGAAGGCACTAAATATACTTTGCCATTGACCTTAATAGCACCACTATATAAACCACCACGACCAGCTAATTTCATCTTAATCGTTTTTGATGTGCCAGATGAATTCACCACTGGAATCGACACCTTATAGTTCATGCCAAAATGACCTGGATTCCCTACTGCTCCATTGATTTGCGAGAAGGAATTTTCAGCCGTTTGTAAATGATCTGTACGGCCGTTAGAAATGTTATAGCCTACCTCTGGAGAATCTACTGTATAAGCTGGTAGCTCTGCTAGAATTGTAGCACTTGGCCAAGCACCCCTTGGATGTTTAGCATATTCATCAACAGCAACCTGCTCTGATTGAATCGTTCTTAAGTCACTATTATCCTTTGTAAGCACTGTACGAATTGTATACTCTGGCTTTCCACCGTTAGCCGCTTGGATATCTAAATCATGTAAAAAACCAATGATATAGTCGTATTCTAAATCGTATGTTTCAATAACCTTTGTTTCTCCTGGTTCAATCACAGTACCTTTACTTGTTGATCTTTGAAGCTTGTTATTTAAAACAGCATCAGCAATCGTTAAACCAATATCGTGGCCTACCCAGCTGTTCCCAGTTTTTTGGTTAATGCCCTTCGATTCTGTTACCTTAATACTCTCTGTAGTAGATTTATTTTGAACCGTAATCCCAAGCTTCACATCTGTCCCTAATGTGTTATAATGCCAACCAAAGATACGGTGCTTATTCGTTGCTGCTGTTGCATTAACATCGTATTGTGCAAGCGTAGCATTAGATTTAGGAACTAATTTACGTGTTAAAGTTTCTGGGTTGTCACTAATAAATAAATCACGATCTCCCTCTAAACGAGCAGAAGGAACGGCTTCTGGATAAGCTGTTGAGCCAAATGATTTTTCAAGGAAAGAGCTTGTATACATATAATGATAGACATATAAATACATTTCTCGTTTTTCACTTATATAACGCAAGTTTCCGCCTAATGCATTCACTACAAAGGTAATAGGAACGTACATCTTCCCTTTTTGAACAAAAGGAACCTCTTCTAAAGTGACAACTTCATTATTCACTAAAACTTGATTACTGTTATCCTTAAAAACAAAGCTCATGCCAGCTATTTGTAATTCAAAAGAGTTATCTGGTAGCCACATACCTGTTGAATCATCAAGGTATTCATATATATAATTCGCTGGGATGTAGGATCTTGATTGCTTCATCACAATTGGATCTTTCATCACAATGCGATGATTATTAATATGTAAAATATATGGGTTTTCTTGAGGTTGCTCTGGTGTTTCATCAGATAGCGTAATATCGACACTTTGAGTATCGGGGTCCCAATTCACAGTGCCATCAAAGTTTTCACTGACAAAGCGTAATGGCATATAAGTTCGGTCCTTATACATAAACGGTGCGACATCCATCGCCACCTCTTCCCCATCTACTAATGCGTTCATAGAGTCAATCGTTAAATCGACAAGCTTACCATTTCGAGTAGCTGACGCTGTCAATGTATCCTTATTCCACTCCACATTCGCACCAATCGCTTCATATAATGCACGCATCGGTAATAATAAGAAATCCGATTTATTTAAGATAGGGTCATAGACACTAATCGTCTCTCCATTTATCGTAATCGAAACATTGTTTTTTATCTGAATTCCATCTTTACTAATAGCTGTTGCAGCAGATGCTTGTCCAGGCAAAATGGTAGCCAAAGCAACTGCCGATACAATACATGTATTCCTAAGTTTCTTAAACATGCTAATCTCCTTTTTCACATTCCATAGTCTTTAACATCTTAACACGAAAAAACCCTAAAATGTGGGATTTTTATCGAAAAGAGTTGAATTCGGTACTAGAGTGCTAACCCCTCTCCTTCAAAAGCTTCATAGAAAGAAAAGGCTATTTCCAAATCTCCATGAACATTTTCTATCAAACTCATTGCTACTTGATAAATCCTTATGTATAACCCCCATCGTACTGTATTTTAAAGGTAATGAAGTCAGCTTTTTATCAAATTATATGTGCATAATATTTGATAAGTAACTTCATTACTATTAGAACTCCCAGTAAAGTTATATTTTCTTAAGTAGACTCGTTTTATAAAAAAAAGTTACATAACTTTTGGGTAATCACCATAGAAAATGAAGTATGGAGAACAGAGTCTATTAAGGCTATCCAAAAAGAACAATCCACTTTAAATGTAAGTTAAAAATAAAAGTAGCTAATCTATTCCAAAGAAAAATTAACTACTTTTTTTATTTTTTCAATTACCTAAAAACGGAAATTATACATATTTAATACGACGATTATTATATTTTTTTATATGTATTCAGGGTTATCTTCCATAATATGCATTTTGAGGTTTGAAAGAGTCCACTTTTCATCAGATGCTTTTTAAACGCATTAGTGGCTTACTGTACAAATAAAGTTTTTTTATATAAGTTACCTGTTCAACTCATTTATAAATTTTGATCCTAGTAATGTGACAATTGAGTAATCCGTTACGTCACCTTCTATAATTACTCCAAATGTCCTTTTTACATCAATCGGGATATCAACTTTAATTACATTGTTATCTTTTGAGAGTGTATAAGTTTTTAATATTTCACCATCTCCAACAAAACTAATAGTAAATGGTGTTTGGTTTGTGTATGCATAACCATTCATCGTAGGTGAGTAAGATAAAGTCGTTTGGTATCGATCCACCTTATCTATAGAATTCATAGAGAGACCACGAATTACAAAATTAGTATAGAATTTAGAATGAACACCAATCTGTTCCTTATTTTCACCAAAAGCTACCCAAAATACCTCTTTATATTGTTTTTCAGAATTTGCGTCCGGAAATGCATTTCCTTCGTTAACTTCTTTATCCGTAAAAATATGAGTGTTATATCTAATGTTATTTTCATTTTCAAGTATATGTAACTTGAAATCAGTTTGAATAAAAGAATTAGTATGTATTTGTTCAGTCTCATCTGCTGCAAAAGCAATTAAAGCAAATAATAAAGAGAAAACGACCCTTATAGCAAGGATAAATATATTAGCAATACAGTAAACATTTAGTAGTTCGCTTTTATTCCATACAATGTGAAGTGAAAATATGTAAATTAGAATTAATACACTAAAAATAAGTGCTTTAGTAAAATGATTCTCAGAAAGAATATCAAAGAAGATATCAAAAGTAGAAGGTAAAACTAATATTTTCATAATCATAAACTCATACACTGGTTTAAGGGATTCTCCCAAAGTTTCATACAAATTAATCATAAAGTTTGCTACAGCATCTATAATTGTACCTATTATTCCTAAAGCAACTGTTAATACAGCAAAAACACCTAATATACAGCCAATCCCTCTAAAATCCTCGGCGTCGTATATTACCCCACTATTCCCTTTGCTTGTAATAAATATTTTTGGCATATAATCCCTCCTAAGATTATAATATAACATTTTGGGAAATAGGAACAAAGTTATAATTTCATTTGAATAACATTATATATATTCTATTATTATACATACATTGAGATTTCCTACATATCTAAATGAATAGTAAATATTTGGAATATATATAAAAAATTAATATTATTTACTTATAATAACTTCCGTTTAATAAGATTAAAGCGACTATAACACTACTTAGTCTGTACGCCAATTTCACGAGACAAAAGGAGGCTTATTTTGAAGAAATTTTTAGAGAAGAAAGAAACGTTAAATTGCCGTGAAGAGTACCTTCGAGAGGATATAGTAAAAAACTACGACCTAGAACTTATAGCATTTAGAAAACAATGTCTATCATGCTACAAACAAGCTCCGCGGTTATTTGCAATTAGATCACGTCTATTGCGATTATCTACATCTCCTACCACTATCTATCCATACTACAACCATATAGTATCCTAGAAATCTTCCCCAAAACACTTTGACAAATACAAAGTAATTATTGTAAAGAACCTAAAAATACAAATTTATGGAATATATTCAAAAATTAAGATTGAAAAATTTACAAATAATTTAATTTACTCGTAGATTTATTACTTATTTTGAAAGGTAAACTTTGCTGCTTATTGTTAGTTTAGAAGCCGAGATTAGAACTTCTTTACTTGCAGCAAAATAAGGGGCTAGAATTTTATAAAATGTTCCCCATTTTTCAGTAGCCTTTTCAATATCATTTTCGTTATCAAAAGCCACGGCTTCTTCATAGAACTGTTTTAATTGCTTTTTATCAGCTCCACTAACTTCGAATTCATAATCAGACATGAATTCTTCAAATGTGATTGGCTTAAAGAATTGACTAAAAGTATCATGGAATTGATCCCATAACTTTTCAGACAGCTCCATATTCTCATCATTTTCTGCTTTTTGAGCATCTTCATATAAAGTTTTTAACTTTTCTATAGTTTCAGTAGGAATGTCTAACTCGATACCTTCCATATATTCTTCAAAAATTTATGGTGGATATAGTTCATCAACATATGGTTGAAGGATTCTATAAAACTCATCATATAATAATGAATTTTAGAAATAGAAAAAGGTTCTGTAGAGAGTAACTCTCTACAAAACCTTTCTATTAAGAAATGCTAGTCACATTCCTTTATTAAAATTATTACTTGAAATCAATTACTAAATCGTTTGCAGGAATATTTCCTGTAGCTTTATCTTTAAGATTAGCTTTAGAAATAGTAATTGTTCCGTCTGTATTGAAAGTTGCAATAGTAGCACCTGCAAAATTAGCTTCAGCTGTTACAGTAATAACTGTTTTTCCTGTAGCATCCGTAGAATCAGCTACAGTAAATCCGTCAGCTGCTGCAGGTGTAGCTTCTGGTGCGAATACAGCTGCAAAATCACCTGTAAGACCGGCAATAACAGAAGGATCGACTTCAGAAGTGAACGTAAATACTAAATTCTCACCAGCTTCAATCTTAGCAGCATCTCCAGCTGTTTTATAGTTACCAGTTACTGTTGCTGTAATACTATTACCAAAATCAAGTTTGTTATTCGATTCACGAGTTGATTCAGCAGCAATGAAGTTTTTAGCAGCAGACGTATCAGAAATATATTTAGCATTTTCTTTTACATCAACTAAGTAAACAGAACCACCTACTGTAGTATCTACTGCTTTAATTGTAATTAAAACACCTTTGCCATCACCAGAAATTTGTGCAGTATAATCAGAACCTGCAGTTAGTTCTTTTCTATCAGCATAACGTACAACTTTAAAATCATTTGCAGCTAGCTCAGGAGTAGCCCCATTTAGTGTAACTGTCTCAGTGAATGGAACAAGTATTGTTTTATTCACTTGATCTGTAACATAATTAGCTTCTCCATCTACTTCAGGAGCAACTTTATCTAATAGATTTGTAGTTGCTTTGATTACATCAGTACCAGTAAATGAATCACCAGCTAAAGTAACTAATTTAGCAAAATTAACATCTAATTCGAAATTAGAAGCGTCAGCATTAATTTCTTTATCAAATTTCACTTTAACAGTTGAAGAACCATTTGCTTCAATTGAAGAAATTGTATTTGTGCTACCTGCTGCTAAAGTAATTCCGCCAGCTTTTACATCTTCGATTCCAGCATTAAATTTGATTTCAACAGTTTTTCTGTCAACTAATGCTGCAGAGTATTTCGTACTACCAATTGTTTTATATTCACCAAGTGCTAAACTTGAATTATCTTTAGTGAAATCAATATGGTTACCATTTTTATTATCAGTAAATTCTTTTAATACATTACCTGCAACGTCTTTAACTGAAAGAACTCGTAATTGTTTGATAATTGCTTTACCTGCGATTGAAGTGTTCCCGAATTCAACAGTTTCATTAGCAATTTTTTCAGAGAATGTAATAGCAACAGTAGTTCCATCATGTAATACATCGATATTAGCAATATCGCTGTTTAATGAACGTAATTGTCCATTAATATCTACAAGATAGTTAGAGTAGTTAGATAATGTTTCAACATCCATTTTTTCAGAGAATTTAATAACTACTCGTCTTTCAGAAGTGTTCCATGATTTTGAATCAATTGTAGGAGCTACTCTGTCAGCATTTTCAATAACTTCTTTATAATCTAACATTGTATTCTCTAATTTTGTATTATCTTTTACATTCTTAACTTCTAATGTGTTTTTACCATCTGATAACTCTTTATATAGCTTTACTGTTACAGATTTTTTATCATTAGATAATACTGCTTCTTTAACAGAAATTACTTTTCCGTCTTTATCAAGAACAGTATAGTTGTTTTTGTTTCCAGCTGAAGAACCTAATGTTTTCGAGAAAGTCACAACTAAAGTTGTCGAATCTTTAACTTCTACTTTCTTAACTTCTGGACGAGTTTGATCAACTTGTGGAGAAACAACTACTTTTGTATCCGCAGCAATTGTATTACCAGAGTAATCTTTTACTCCTTCAACATAAACTGTTACAGATCCAGTTGGAAGAGTGTTTACTCCTTCAAAAGTATATTTATATTTATTGCCTTCAACACGCTCTACAGATTTAGCAGCTTTTTTATCAGAACCTGATTTCCAGAATACTTTAGAAGCTGAAACAGAGTCTGGATCAACATCTTCTGAGAATGTTAAAGTAAGTGTTTCAAGAGTAGCACTTGATTCAGTTACTGTTGGAGCATCTTTATCTTCCACTACAGTAAATTCAGTTGTAGATGTAAGAGAAGTGAATCCTGCAAAGTCTTTAATTTGAGAAACTTGTAATGAATGAGTACCAACTGCTAATGCTGATGTGCTGTAAGGAGTTAATACAACCTCATTTCCAGTAACAGTAACTTTACCGTAGAAAGCTTTACCGTCTAAAGTGAAGTTTCCTTGTTTTACATCATCAACTGGTTCTGAGAATACAACTTTAAGAGCTTTTGTTCCTAAAGATTTTACTTCTTTAACAGTTGGAATTTCGTTATCAACTGCTTTGAATTCTACATTTTTAGCTGTAATAGTTAAAGTTCCAGCTTTTACATTAGAAACGCTAACTGCATCAACTTTATTGTTGTTTAGTCTATCTTCTAATGTAAGTACAACTGTTTTCTCATCGTCTAAAAGTTTAACTGATTTAATTACTTTACCTGATTTTAAAGAGTAGTTTGCTTTTTCAGTTGCTGTTTCTTTATCAACTTTACCATCAAATTCAACTACTACTTCTTTAAGGTTAGTTGCAGATACAGATTTAACTGCAGTAGCTGTAGTTACAACATAAGTAACTTTAGCTGTGTACTCAACGTCTTTGATTTTGAAAGTAACTTCTGTTTCTTTGTTAGGCTCTAGAGCTTTTTCTAAAGTAACAGTTTCTTTAGTACCATCAGTTAAAGTAACGTTTAAAGTTTTAGCGTCAACTACTTCGATTTTGTCAACTTTTGGAGTTGCATCTACAGTATCAAGTGTACGTGAGAATACAACTGCGAAGTCTTGGCGAGTAATTGCAGCATTTGGGTTTAAGTTTGTTTTACCGTTTGCTTCAGAACCTTTGATAACGCCGTTTGCTACTGCGATTTCAAGGTAAGATTTAGCCCATGGTTTAACAGTTGAAGAGTCAGCGAATTGACCTAGATCTGCTTCACCTTCTAATTCGAAAGCTTCAACAAGAATTTTAGCTGCTTCTGAACGAGTTAATTGTTTGTTAGGAGCAAATTCAGTTGCGCTTACACCTTCAAAGATTCCGTATTCTACAGTTGCAGCGATTGCATCGTAGTACCAAGCGTCAGCTTTTACGTCTTTGAAGTCTACAGAACCTTCAGCTTCTAATTCTAGAGCATTTGCGAAGATTGTTGCAGCTTGTGCACGAGTGATTGTGCTAGTTGGGTTGAAGTTGCCGTTAGCATCTCCTTGAATTACACCACTGTCAACTAAAGCTTGAACTGCCTCTTTAGCGTACCCTGAAACTTTATCGAAATCATTTAATTGTGCTGCAGATGCTACAGGAACGATTGCTGATGCAACTAATGCAGCTGTTGCAGATGCCGCGAAAAACTTACGGCCTTTGTTTTGCTTTGCCATTATTTGTATTCCTCCCTAATATTCCTAAAAATTGATATTATTCCAATGAAAACTATAGTACCACCATAATTAGTTGCCTAAATTTATGTATTATAGCTTTCCTGAATAATTCAAAACTAAAGCAAATTTTCTTAGTAAAGTTACTAGAAAAAGAGTAGTAGAATACCATTCTAGTAAGCTTATTCACTTTCTACAATAATATAACACTCTTTTTTCCATAATTCAAGCACTGGGACATAAATTTAGTTATAGAAGATTTTTTTACCATACCTAGTGTGGTATTTTATAGCAGTAGGAAATCTCCCATCTATTTATCCCCTTATTTGGATTGGTAACATATAGTTCCGTTACCTATTATACCTGACTCTCCTTAATAACCAAGTGTTTTCTAGAATGGTTACTAAATTGTCAAAAATTAAAGACTCCCGTAATAATTTAGTAATATTTGTAAAGCTACAGTAATACTGTTTGTACTTTTCTGTAAAATCCAGACTTTTCAAGAGTTTCTACTATATTAATGAAAAGCAGTCTCTATCTGTCCTCATGTTGTAATGATAGATTGGCTATTTTTATGCTACACTTTTGATAGTTTGATAGAACATCATCAGCTATTGAAGGGAGCTTAAAAAATGAAACGTAAATTTCCTCTTTACGGGGCAGTGCTTGCTGGAATGTTATATCTGGCGCCTACTTCCGCTTCAGCAGAAGATCTTTCGAAGCACTGGGCCTACCATGAAATGAACTATCTTATTACCAACGATTTAATGAAAGGTGATGAATTCGGCAATTATCGTCCGAATGATGCTGTTACTCGTGCTGAGTTTGCTGCATTTCTAGTTAGAACACTTAATCTACCAGCTGCTTCTAGTAATGCAACCTTCTCAGATGTTAAGAAGGGCGACTGGTATTATGGGGTCATCGAACAGGCAAGCTATCACGGACTGATTAAAGGTGATGAACAAGGTAAGTTTAACCCGAATGATCATATTAACCGTCAGGAAATGGCGGCTATGTTAAAAAGGGCTCTCCATTATCAAAACATCAACACAACTTCCTCCCCTATTACGTTTAGTGATAATGCTCGTATTGCCAAATGGGCCTATGCAGATGTACAAGCTGTCGTCACGACAGGACTACTTGTCGGGAAGCCTAATAATCAATTTGCACCTCTTGCCCAAACAACTCGTGCCGAGGCAGCTACTGTGCTCTATCGTTTAATCCATTTGGAAACACCTGAAACAGGTGGTAAGCAATACACTACGACGAACTACTCACACGATTACTCAACGGTGGTACGTAATCAGGCGAAGAATAATCCAAAGGTCGATGGTGCAGGCATTTTCACGGCTAGCGAGGCACTAGTGTCATACTATGTGCACCCAAAAAGCTTTATGCAGGATAGCCCATCTTATTATCAATTTTTAAAATTATCTACTGTGGTGAATAACCTTAGTGCAAAGGAACTGAATGATAAGGTACTTGCGAATAAAGGAAGCTTAGCGAATACAGCTGATGCCTTTATAAAGGCGGGTGTCGATAACAATGTCAATGCCATTTATTTGGTGTCCCATGCCTTACATGAAACAGCCAATGGTGGCTCTTCACTCATTAAAGGTATCGAGGTTGGTTTAGATACTAATGGTAAACCGATGATGGTGACCGCAGAAAATCGTGAAAAATTAACAGCGATTAAGAAAACTTACAATGCTTATGGTATTGGTGCTATTGATGCAGATGCTAATAAGTATGGTGCTGAGCGTGCCTATGCAAATGGTTGGTTTACTGTTGAGGATGCTATTATTGGTGGTGCTCAATTTGTAAAGGATCAGTATATTAGCAAGGGGCAAGACACATTGTATAAAATGCGTTGGAATCCTGAAAATCCAACCGTTCACCAATATGCTACGCATGTGATGTGGGCAGTCATTCAGGCGAAAAAGATTTATGACATCTACGAATTAATTGGTGCTCATACAACAACTAATTTGGTGTTTGATGTACCTGCTTATCAAAGTCAGTCTTCCGCGCCATCATTACCAAGCCCAACGAAGCAATATGCGTTGGATTTAGGTTTAGCTGGAGCAACAGGCAAGGCTACGATTAATCTCAATATGAGAACATACCCGACTACAACTGATAATGCTTCAATCATTACGAATTTACCAAAGGATACATCCTTTAAAGTCCTTGGCGAAAATGGTGGCTGGTTCAAAGTAAGTGTTAATGGACAAGAAGGCTGGGTATTTGATGATTATGTCATGCTTGAAAATGGTCTACAGATTGTTAACATGAATATCACCCTCAATGTCAGAAGTGAACCTTCCACTACAAGCGCTATTTTAGGAACAGTGAAACCGAATGGCTTTATTATTGGTGAAGTCGATGACAAAGGTGAGTTCATAAAAAATGGTGCTTGGTATCAGGTAATCTACAACGGCAAAACAGGCTGGGTGCATGGTGATTATATTGTAAAAAAATGATTCGATTGCGATTATCTAAAAAAGAGTGCGACATTGCTGCGCACTCTTTTTATTGTTCATTTTTGTCCTACTATTTGATCGCTATATAATAGAAGAAACTCAAAATTATATGTTAGGATTATGAAAAAATTCTCCTAGAATTTAGTACAATTTTATGCTTATTCAGCTGTTTCATCGATCATGCTAAGTAATAGGCGTTACTCGACTATGACTATCGACATCCCTTTCCGCTTTCATTCCCTTGTCTGAGATATACCCTCTTCCATAACGACTAAACCCCTATACGAAAACTTCCTGTCAATATTGCTTTTATGGTATGATAGATTGCAGTGAAAAAGGAATTACAGAAAGGTTTGAACACTATATGAGGCATGTAACAATTATGGGCGTACCCTTTTTACATATTAATCAGCAAGGGTTTGTTGATTTACTCGTTCATCGTATTGAACAGCAAGAAAAGACTTTCGTTGTAACAGCCAATCCAGAAGTTGTTATGCAGGCAAATGAAAATGCCACTGTAATGAATTATTTACAGCAGGCGACCTACATTTGTGCGGATGGCATTGGTGTCGTTAAAGCTGCACAAATCCTTGGTGAATCACTGCCAGAACGTGTAACAGGCTATGATACGATGGTACAGCTGCTGGAAGTAGGTCAGCAGAAGCATTTTAAAATTTATTTATTAGGTGCACAAAAAGAAACAATCGAAAAGACGGTTGCGAATATTCATAAAAACTACCCGAATGTTGATGTCGTTGGTTATCATGATGGTTACTTCGACTGGAATAATAATGATTTTGCAAATGAAATCGCGACATTACAGCCTGATCTCGTGTTTGTAGCATTAGGTGTTCCAAGACAGGAAAAATGGATTACAGAAAATCTGGATAAGTTTTCAAAGGGTGTATTTATCGGTGTAGGTGGTTCCTTCGATGTGATCGCTGGCACTGTAAAGCGTGCACCAGTCATTTGGCAAAAGTTAAACTTGGAGTGGCTCTACCGAGTGCTGCGTCAGCCAAGTCGTTTTGGCAGAATGCTCGTTCTCCCTCGCTTTGCTTTAAAGGTTTTTGCATTAAAGCTTAAAGGTCAGGGCAAAACAAAATGAGTCAGTCAACCTTTGTCAAAAGTACGCTTATCTTAACAATTGCAACATTACTTTCTAAAGTAATCGGTAGTATTTTCCGTATACCTCTGCAAAATATTGCTGGTGATGAAGTACTCGGTATCTTTAGTCTTGTTTATCCTGTCTATATGGTGGCACTGTATTTATCCGTTGCTGGTATCCCTATCGCTATTTCTAAGCTGATTGCGGAAGCTAGGACGAGTATGGATACTGCCAAAATTAAGAAAATTTATGTGACTGCAAGAATCCTTGCATTATCCTTTGGCGTCATTAGTTTTACAATCATTTACGGCTTTTCAGAGCAGATAGCGAATGCACTTGGTGGCCCTTCAACGGAGATTGCATTAATCATTGTAGCCCTAACACTACTCGTTGCTCCCTATATGGCTGTCTATCGAGGATTTTTCCAAGGCTTTGGGGATATGCGACCTACTGCCATCTCACAAGTGATTGAGCAATTAGTACGTGTCGCTTTAATTTTAATTGTTGCGTATTTCTTAGTTGCGATGGATTATTCCAATGATATCGTAGCTGGTGGTATTATGGCAGGTTCTGTATTAGGTGCACTTGGATCACTTTTCTATTTACTCTTTAAATATTTCCGTTCTTCGGTAAAAGTGACGAGCAAGGAGAAATATTCTAGTAAGGATTTTTCCACATACAGTAAAACCATTTTAAAAATCTCCATACCCATTGCAATTGGTTCTGTAACAATGGCACTTTTTAATTTCGTTGACTCCTTCACGGTCACATATGGCTTAAGAAATGCTGGAGCAGATGCAAGTGAGATTAGCTTCCTTTACGGGATTTATGGTCGAGGACTGACATTAGTTCAAATCACAACGGTTTTCGCTTCTTCAATTATCTTACCACTTGTGCCGCTGATTACAACGAAGCTAGCAGAACGTAAATTGAATGAAACACGCAGTATTATTGAACGAACACATCGTATGACACATCTTATTTCTTGGCCAGCTGCTATCGGGCTGCTAGCCTTAACCTTGCCTTTAAATCTAGCTCTTTTCAAAGACTTAGAGGGAAGCTTAATGTTAGCCATCATTAACCTTAGCTCCGTCTTTACATCCCTGACACTACTTGGAACAGGTATTTTACAGGGCATGAATGCTGCCAAAACAGGAGCCATCATTATTTTGAGTGGAGTTGTCCTTAAGGTGTTTGCGAACATCTTCTTTATTCAAGAATTCGGTTTAGATGGTGCTGCATATGCAACGTTGTTGGTGTACTTAGTGTTATTTATTGTGAATTCTGTCTTTATTTATCGTATGATTCGCTTCACTGTTCTTGGAAAAGATACGGTAAAAATGATTGTGTCTTCCATTGTAATGGGGGCAGCCGTTGGTTTACCAACGCTTTGGCTTGATTTTACACATTGGTCTCGAATGTTGGCGATGGGTTATCTAACTGTTGCAATCATAGTGGGAGGAGCTCTTTATTTCCTTCTTCTATGGGTGATGAAAGCAATCCATAAACAAGATTTAAAGAAAATCCCTGTTATCGGAAAAAGATTTTCATAATTAAGAGAGGTAGGACACTTATGTCGAAACAGAAATGGCTTTGGGGAATCATTGTTCTTTTACTCATCGTTTCCTCCACAGGTATGATGATGAGGTGGAATGCAGAGCAATCGAATAATGCTTATGAAATTGTCATTCCCTATCATGAAATACAAACCGCAGAAAAAAATAGCGATTTAACAATGGATGAAATTCTTTCCTCCTTAAAGGATGCTGGACTGAATACGGTAAGTCTAGAGCCTTTAACATTAAAGGAAATGGAAAAACAAAACTTAATTACGGTTTATAAAGAAAGCGAATTAGCAGCGCAATTATTATTTACACCTTATAAAGATGCTATTGATATCACTAAGGGTGGCTATTATATTCGAGTGCCTGAAAATGAAAGCTATCAGAAGCTTATCATGGAAAGCATGGAACCAGAGGAAGTACAAATAGGAGAAGAAGCTTTTTATTTCCTCCCTGCTTCTAACCACAATTTTGATTTAAAAACACCAATTGGCTACGATCAGCCTGCGATTGATATGATTAGTAAGCATGAACTAGCCCACATCTTTAAAGTGGAAAATGCAGATAATGAAGTAGCTAATGAAAAAATAGTAAATCAATTACTAGCGTTAAAAGATGCTTCTGCTGGTCGTTTGCTTGGCCAAGGCGATGAAGCCATTGGATTTGGACAAGAAGATGGCAATCAATTAGTTGAAAAATTAAGTGATGCTGGCTATTACTTCTACACAATTGAAAGCAACCCGCTCAAAGGCGAAAGTAAAATCGCTCAAATGACGGATTATCATATGATTCGTTTGCATAGTATCAATGTCAACAGAGAAACAAAATTAAAGTTAAATGCAAGTATTG
Organism: Lysinibacillus sp. FSL K6-1151; assembly: GCF_038630755.1. Classification (NCBI taxonomy): domain Bacteria; kingdom Bacillati; phylum Bacillota; class Bacilli; order Caryophanales; family Bacillaceae; genus Lysinibacillus; species Lysinibacillus sp. FSL K6-1151. Next base: position 627,720 of record NZ_CP152040.1, on the reverse strand, counting down.
ACCGTACAACACGAGCTGTCAAAGAGCGTAATATTCGCTCCATCTTCTATCATATTAAAACAACAGGCAATGCCAAAGATAATATAGAAGACACGATTGAATACTTAAATGGTGTTCATGAGACAATGCCCGATCATTTCCAACCAGGTGAACCAAAGCTATTTGATAAAGTTGCCGTTCCAGCATGGGTCACAGCAACCGTATTATTAGCAGGTATTTTATTTATCTTTATCGTTTCAGAGTTAGTAAAATGGGTGCCTCTTCGTATAGCGGCAGCTGGCTTTATGGCGTTACTAGCTATTGCGTACTTTATTCTAAAAAGTACTCTATTCTTACAAGCATTTGCACTAATTATTGCAGTCCTTGCACCAACCTATGCAGTCATCAAATCAGCGCAAGGCTCTACGAAAATGTCTAAAATCTTGGTGCAATATGTGAAGGCCGTAGCCATTAGCCTTATTGGGATTATCATTGTCATTGGCTTATTAAATGGTAATGCCTTTATGACAGGATTTGCCGTATTTAAAGGGGTTAAGCTTGTTTATCTCATTCCAATTATGGGTGTATTATTATTTACTGTAATTGAGATCAACCGACTAGCTGAGCAAAACATCAAAAAATCTTTATCGAATACCGTCACATTGTTAAACAAAGAACTAAAATATTGGCATGTGCTATTACTAGTGGTTGTCGCAGGTATCGGTTTATTTTACATTAGCCGTACAGGTAACTCTGGCTCTGTCAGTGATATGGAATTAGCCTTTAGACAATGGCTCGAAAATACATTGTATGTTCGACCAAGGACGAAGGAATTTTTAATTGGTTTCCCATTCTTTATTTTAGCGTTATATGTAATGGGGATTAATCGCAAATGGGGTAGTATCCTACTTGTACCAGGTGTTATCGGATTCCTATCCATCGTCAATACATTTACCCACCTACACATTCCAGTAGCTGTTTCTGTCTTGCGTACACTATACAGCGTATCTCTTGGCCTTGTAGTAGGATTAGTGTTTATCCTCATCTTCAAAATTGGTTATCGTTGGGTTTCTAAGGCAATCGCGAGGTGGTCATAATGCACGTTGTTTTATCTGGCTATTATGGATTTGATAATGTTGGCGATGATGCCATCCTGCTGTCCATTATCCACTCTCTAAAAAAGTGGCAGCATGATATAGAAATCACGGTATTATCCAATAATCCAGCAGCTACTGAGCAAACATACGGTGTCAAAGCCGTGAATCGTTGGAAAATGAAAGAAATACGCCAATTGCTTAAAAGGGCAGATGGACTTATCAGCGGTGGCGGTAGCCTTATGCAGGATCAAACAGGAATGAAAACCATTCCTTACTATGCGGGCGTTATCCAAATAGCAAAATGGTTGAAAAAACCAGTATTTGTTTACGCCCAAGGCATGGGCCCGATTAATCACTCTCTAAGTAAATTCATTGTTCGCTCTGTCTTTAATAAGGTAGAGCAAATTACAGTCCGAGATAAAGCCTCTCAAGCTCTTCTAACAGAGATTGGTGTACGAAAAGAGGCTAAGCTTGTGCCAGACCCCGTTATGGGACTTAACGGTAGTGACTTTCATAGTGAATGGCTCGAAAGTGTCACATTATCAGCAGATAGCTATATCTCTGTAAGTGTGCGTGACTGGCCATCCGCCATAGCGTACAAAGAAAAAATTGCGCATAGCCTAGACGAATTAGTACGTCAAGGTGAGCAAATTGTCTTCTTACCTATGCATGGTGAGCATGATTTAAAAACATCACAGGAAGTAGCTGCACTAATGAAGGAGAAAAGTTTGATTGCGCCAGCCGATTTATCCATAGAGGAGAAAATCGCAGTAATTGGACAATCTCAATTATTAATTGGGATGCGACTACATTCTCTCATTTTTTCTGCAATCTATGCGACTCCTTTTATCGCCATCTCGTACGATCCAAAAATCGATGCGTTTGCTGACATTGTCAGTCAACCAGTTATTGGTCATGTCGAAGCAGATGATTGGAACGGTGTGACATTGTTTGAACAAGCCGTCACAATCCTTGAATCATTTACGACGGTTCAAGAAAATATGCGTCAGGCTATCATACCCTTACAAAATGAAGCAACAGCAACGGCGAAATTAGCCATTGAGGTTTTTTCACAATAAACATGAAAAAATGATGAATTTCAATTAATATTGAAATTCATCATTTTTTTCCGATTTCTAATAATTTTAAAACAGACTGTGCTTGCTGCATATGCATAGCTAAGACATATTGACTGGCCTGCATCAAAATTTGAGCCTTCACCATATTCATCATCTCTTTAGCGATATCTGCATCTCGAATACGAGACTCTGCCGCTTGTAAATTTTCTGCGGTGTTAACATTAGCATTATAAGCATGTTCCAAACGGTTTTGGTACGCTCCTAGACGAGAACGCTCATTAGATACACGTTTTAAAGCCTCATCCATTGAAGAGATGGCTTTATCTGCATCCTCTCGAGTAGCAATGGACACATCCTTCAAACCAAGTGCTTCAGAGCCCATACCATTGATAAATAATTCTATATGCTGCCCTGCATTGGCCCCTGCTTGAATTTTAATGCTATTTGTCTCATGATCTCCATTGAGTAATGTCTTCGTATTAAATTCTGTATCCGTAGAGAGGCGCTGAATTTCCTTCTTTAATTCTTGGAACTCCAGCTCTAATTTTTCACGATCATCATCGGTTAATGTGTCATTGGCTGCCTCCACTGCTAATTCACGCATGCGCTGAATCATCGCATGTGTCTCATTCAGTGCCCCCTCTGCTGTCTGCACGAGAGAAATGCCGTCCTGTATATTTTTAGCCGCCATATTCAATCCCCGAATTTGAGAACGCATTTTTTCAGAAATCGCCAATCCAGCTGGATCATCCGCTGCACTATTGATTCGATACCCCGACGAAATGCGTAGCATAGCTTTACTCATCGCACTTTGATGCCGATTCATATTATTCAGGATCGACATCCCCGTAGCTGACCACTTACCAAGCATGCTTTCACCACCTTCTTAATATGTATATCGGCCTATTCTCTATTCTATTAATCACCATTATGGGAATCATTGCTAATTTTTTATGTATTATTAACAATTTATAGGCACATGACTCCTTTTAGCTTAATAGTGTCCAGATTTTTTAGTGAACCTATAGTCATTACGAGCGATGATGATTAGCTGACTTGCAAGTCGCTCATTCAGCTTTGTGGCAATATGACAGTAGCTTGTGTTGGAATACAATTCTTCTCCTTCTGGAGGTACATGCCAAATTTTAGTAAAAGCACCTGCTTATCATTTCTGAAAAGTAGGTGCTTACTGGGCATTCCATCTATTCAATTGTTAAACCTCCAAGTTGATGGCTCTTTTGCTGTAGCAGTTCGAAAAAGAGTTCTTTATCGTTCTCCAATAATGTTTGATCAATTAAATAATCAAAATTTTTCTCCTCTAGTTCTGCGATAAGCTGATCGATTTCGCCAACCGTCACAGATGAAACAAGTGGAATTTGTTTCTTCGGTGTTGCGCTTTCAAGTATTGGTGCTAGATGCTCATGAACATTCGTAATAAGCAGTAGTTGATAAAGTGGTAATCTGATAAAACGATTTCCTTTTTGGAAAACAAAAACCTCAGATAAATTTTCAATTTGCTGTGTCTTCATGTTGATAATCATCTCTTTACCTTCTATAGGAATGAAATGGAAAATCTCATTCTCTTTTAAAATAGAGAAATATTGATAAGCAAATACGAGACGTAATTTGTCTCCAGTAACTTTTGTGTAAAACGGCTTCATGTATTGAACTTGCATCATCCTTCATCCCTCCTTAGTTATCTGATTATTCAGATTTTAACACAAATCAATTGGCTTGTTAACTATCTTTGAATTCATTTTTTTCTTTCTGATCATTCAGCTTATCATTACTGCATTTTAATCGTATAATGGAAGGACAGTCTTTTTTTCATTCTTACAATTAACAATGTTAAACATAGCCATACATGATGAAAGGAGTGAGGTTATGGCATTGTCTATATCGCAAATAGCTAAAGAACATCAAGTATTTGTGCTGACTAAATTAAAAGAAGCTGAACAAGGGCTACATCCTTCCTCTACGGAAGATGAAGAACTAGTGCGTCGTGCTGTCTTTTCTGTAAGAAATAAATCCATTGTTTTTGAACGTTTTAATGGAACAAGTTCTATATTATATGCAAGTGTTCAGGATGTCAGACCCGCTTCTGTTGAAATTGATTTTTACAAGGAAGAGCTACATTGTAACTGTCCACAACCTAAATGGTGTCGACATCAAGTAGGTGCTTTACTCGCTCTCTACCAATACTTTGACTCCGTGCAAAATTGGTCGAGTACTTGGCGTGCTCAAAAATCGGTCCAGCTAAAAACCTTAGCAGAAGAACGTAGACCACAAAGCTGGTCGATGATGGTTGATGAAGTAATGAAGCGCTTATTACCATCTGGCCGAGTATTAGAGGGCTATGGGCTTTCTGCTGTAAGAACAGATGCATTGGAGCGTCTTCGCCGACATATGCCCTTTGAACGTGAATGGCAGCCCCTTTATAAGCTCTATATGGAATTAGCTATTTTAAATACTATATGGCGGCATTTAAATGCAACAGCTGGGCATTCATTAGATTCTCCATATATGAAATACTTTATCGATCAAAGCATGCAATCCTTTGAAAGCATTCTTACTGAGTTAACGAATCGGTCACGTCTTTTTGCGACTGATCCTTTTTATGATGCCATTCAAGAGCTAGTAAGGGAATTTTTATTAGAACGACAAGGGCTGTTTGCCCATCGACTTCGTCTATATATGCTGCTTTGGGCAGTGCTTTTTTATGAGAAGCCTCGACGCGAGCAGGAATTAACTTATTTAAATAATCTAGAAAACCGTTCGGAAGAAATTTCTTTGCAATCATTAAAGCTATTATTTTATGTGTTATTACAAAAGGAGGATCTGCTGCTCGAAAATTTGGCACAGATTGATTTACCGCAAATGCAGGATTTATTTGAACTGGCTACTTTTGCTCAACGTGCTGGTGAGTCCTATTCATTAGCTGTCATTTTACGAGCTATATTACCTTTGACTGAAGCCTTCCTACAGGAAGTCGTACCAGTCGTTCAAAGAGCCCAGTACGTAAGGCAATTTCAGCTTTTATTTGATGACATACAGCTTACTGAGGAAGAGGAAGCAATGTTATACAGTGCATTTGGTGTGTATGGGCTTCAGCCATTTTCATCGTTTTTAATTAAAAAAGGACGTTACCGTGAATGGGCTGCTCTCCATCAATTAAATCCTTCATCTCTATCCTATTTAGAAATGTGTGGATTAAAGGACGTCTTACAGATTGAACCAGCTACTGTTTTACCTTTATACCATGTCTATGCAATGGCTGAAATTTCACAAAAATCACGTATGAATTATAAGCAAGCTGTGCGTATTTGGAAAAGTATGCGTAGTGCCGCAAAACGAGCTGGCAAAACAGCTTATTTTGAAACATATATGCAAACCATTCGTGCAGAATATAAACGATTACGTGCGTTACAAGAAGAAATTGAGAAAGGAAACTTAGTATGATGACAATAAATGCTCCTTCCCCCTTTTCCCAAACTCAACAGCTTCGTATTGATGTAGCACGGGAAGGATATTTTACATTGCAGGGTTTTACTGCAAATGGTACGACAATCGACGCTGATACATTAATTTCTTCATTATTCTTTACCTATGAAGCAAATGTCTATGGCTTATTAACCAATCGGACTGATTTCACGATTGAGGTTTCTACTGCTGAATTACTTGATATTTTTTCATCAAGCTTCCAACATCCCTTTATTAATTGGCTTGGTGCAAATGATGAAAGTAAGGAATGGCTCGGAAAAGTACTGGCGTTACAGGAATACTGGCAGGAGCCCTCACTTTGGTCATACGCTGTCATTGCGGAAGATTTTTCTTCGCTAACTTTTCCTATTGATCACATCGATACAGCATTATTAGAAATAGCTGTTCAGCAAAAGCTTTCACAAGTTGGTCTAATACTAGCTGATTTACCAAAACTTCTACCCTTTTTCTTACGTGGTGGCTGGCCATTGGATCAAGCTCGTCAAGCCGGTGCAGTTTCAGTTTCTTTACGGTTAAGTGAGCCAGAAGATGAAGCCGATGTCTGGTTATTAGAAACAGTGCTCAGCACTGCTACGACAAAAAACTACTGGACTCCTGCTATTCGTAAGCAATCCTTACCAATTGAAGAGGCGCTTCCTACGAAATGGCGAATGTTCGCCACTGAAATTGAACAACAGCAACAACAAATTGTGAATCTTCTATCCAATGACGATATCAGAAGTGATACCTTTATTCGTGTGACATTGGAGGACTCAGAAGTACGGTCTTTTTTACGTGAGGATCTCGCCAGATTACAGGCACTTGGTTTTGATGTTGTACTCCCTGCATGGCTAAAAGATTTAAAACAATCCAAATTACGTGTACGTGTAACAACTAACAATGTCTCCACAAAGAAGGTAGCAGGATTAGATGATATTTTAACGTTTAAATGGCAATTTTCTATGAATGGGCAAACGATTTCAGCTGAGCAATTTAAAAAGCTGGTGGATGAGAAACGTGAATTTATTCGTATAGGTACGGAATGGTTCCGAGTCGATGCCAATTGGATGCACGAAATGCGTGAACTAATGCAGCAGGCAGAAGATGAAAGTTGGACTGTTCGAGAATTGTTGTTTAGAGAATTACCCGAAGACTTGTCTGCTCCTCTCGAAGAAGATGCCGATGATGCGCTAAGAGATGATCCAATTTTCGCACTGGAAATACAACAATCATTAAAATCATATATGGAGCAGCTTTTGGAGAAGAAGGGCTTGCCAGCAGTACCGATTCCTTTATCCTTACAAACCGAATTACGTCCTTACCAACAAGAGGGCTTTGAATGGTTAATCTTTATGCGCGAACAAGGTTTTGGTGCATGTCTAGCCGATGATATGGGACTTGGGAAAACGGTGCAACTAATCACCTATTTACTTCATATTTATGAGACAGCAGCTGATTATACGAAGCCAACCATTATTATTTGTCCAACCTCAGTCCTCGGTAACTGGCAAAAAGAACTCGCTCGATTTGCCCCTTCACTGATTGTGCATACGCATTATCAGACAAATCGAGCTAAGGATGAGGATTTTAAAGAGCTAGTGACTGCCGAAAAACCACATGTTATTTTATCAACCTATGGTACTGTGTCGCAGGATACTGAATTTTTACAGAATATAGAATGGGCAACTGTTGTGCTCGATGAAGCTCAAAATATAAAAAACATGCAGACCTTACAATCAAGAGCCATTCGTAAATTGTTAGGAGACCATCATATTGCCCTTACAGGAACACCTGTAGAAAACCGCTTATCTGAGCTATGGGCTATTTTTGATTTCATTCATAAGGGTTATTTAGGTAGCTTTGGCCGCTTCAATGAAGAATTTATTTTGCCTATTGAACGAGACGAATCTGAATCACATAAGCAGAAGTTACGAGCTAAAATTCAACCTTTCTTATTGCGTCGTACAAAGCGTGATCCCCATTTACAGCTTAACTTACCAGATAAGCTAGAATCGAACGAATACTGTCCATTAACAGCCGAGCAAGCTTCTCTCTATGAAGGATATATTTTAGAGACACTCGATCAGCTAGAGCAGTTAACAGGTTTTCAAAAAAAGGGACGTGTTTTAAAGATGCTTAGTAAGTTAAAGCAACTATGTAATCATCCTGCCTTATATTTAAAGGAATCTTTCGAGGATGCCGAAACAATGCTTGCACGTTCGACTAAGCTAGAGCGCATTGTACAAATGGCAGCAGAGATTGTGGACAATGGCGAACAATGCCTTATCTTTACACAGTATATCGGAATGGGGCAATTGCTACAGCATTGTTTAAGTGAACTATACAATGTGGATGCACCGTTTTTAACTGGTGCTATGCCTAAGCAGCAGCGTGACCGCTTAGTAGAGGCTTTTCAGGCAGGAGACTTCCCTATATTTATTCTTTCCTTAAAAGCAGGTGGAACAGGTCTTAATTTAACAGCTGCTAATCATGTTTTACATGCAGATCGCTGGTGGAACCCCGCTGTCGAAAATCAAGCAACTGATCGTGCTTATCGCATTGGGCAGACACAATTTGTGCAGGTCCATAAATTTGTAACCATCGGTACAATTGAAGAAAAAATTGATAAAATGCTGGTGCAGAAATCTGCATTATCCGAAGAACTCATTCAATCAAGCCAGTGGTTGACCGAGTTAGAAGATCAAGAACTTCGTGATCTAATAACATTGGACATATAGTAATTAGATGCGCCAAGAGCTACATTGTTCTTGGCGCTCTTTTAGTGGAACCTCGTTACTTCTTATCCCTACTTACTTCAAACATTCTTATTTAGTTGTGTCAAAACATCCATTGCTGTGCGGTCTTCAGCAATGTCTTTTTAATATGTGTATACATCATTCCTTTCTGTTGCTACGGTGCAAGAAATATAAGGAGAATGGCGGATCAGACAACGATATTTCTCTTGCTCCGTATGTAAATAGCTTGTCTATGGTAAAACAAAATCTTTTAAGTCTTCCTGTTCATTCGGTGGCTGTGGCGGTACAATAGCCGTTTCGTCACTATTCCTTTGTTTGAGATGATAAAATCGTATATCTTCTACAACCACCTCTGTCATAAAAATCTTAGTGTTTTCTTCATTTACAAATGATCTTGTTTGAATACGACCATTTGCACCGATTAAAGAGCCTTTACCGCAATATTTGACGATATGTTCTGCCAGCCTTCCCCAAGCTGTACAGAAAATAAAGTCTGCATCTACTTCTCCACGATTGTTTTTAAAATTGCGGTTAATGGCCAATGAAAAATGAGTCTGTACACGATTTCCAGATAAGTAACGTAACACCGGATCTTTCGTAAACCTTCCGACCAGTCCGACTTGATTCATTCGTTCACCACCTTTCTGTTGGATTGCTTTCATCTTACAAAAGGATATCCGCATTGGCAAAATCCGATATTATAAATTTCCTTCTGTTTTGCAGCATAAATTGGGTAAATTAGCATTTTTAATTTGCTAATTTTTTTTAATTTTCTAGCTGAATGCTTTGGACTGTAATGGCAAATGCTATTTCATGAAATCAGCATTTTCGCAGGTTTTAAAATATCGTCACAGGTGCACATAACAAACAGCCACTACTTCATGTGTTATAATAAAAGAATGACAGACTTAGGAGGAATATACATAATGAAAACATTTAAAATGCTTTCCTTTGACCTTGTCACGAAAGATGGCGTACAACCATTCCCTTTAGTCGATGGCATTATTATTAATCAGGAAAACAGCCATCAATCTTGGATACTAGAATTGTTTATGGAAAAACAATATCGCTCAACCTTTGATGAACTCTTAGTAAATGCTACAGTCTGCAATGTCCGTGCAGTTATTTCATTTCCAGATAATGAACCCGCTCCTTTTCAGGTAATCGTACATACAGTTCAAGAAATTGGTGATCATGTTTCAGTACTACTAAAAGGAACACTCAAAATTAAACGCTCTAAATATGCTGAACAATTGCTTTCCGAGCTACTTGCTGAGGGTGTATCCCTAGAGGATTTACTGGAGCGCTTTACGAAAGATATGAAGCAGCGACCAAAATTAAAAAATGATTAGCGATGCGAATTTTGCATCGTTTTTTTATTGGACAAGCTGCCATTTTTCAGTACAATACAATTTAAAAAGGAGCGTTATATTTGGTTATTGCTATCAGAGAGAAGCCTTTAAAATTATTATGGCTTGAGGCTGTGATGAGGAGGCTTTTAAAGAATGATGTTGAGTTTCACTATTATCAGGAACAATATCGCCGACTGGATGCAGGTTTTGCTGGTGAACAAAAAGTGGACCGCGAATGGCATGAATTACTATGTCCAAATACTTTTTTCGTATTACATAATTTGTGTCTCAAGAACACTGCTCAACATATGCATCAGCTTGATACACTCTTTATTTGCCCTCAATTTATCTTCGTTTTAGAAATTAAAAATATTCATGGTCGACTAGAATTTAATCAACTCACACATCAATGTACACGCACAAAGGCAGATGGCACAGTAGAAGGATTTCCAAATGCGTTTACCCAAACTGAGCGTCATATGCGTTTTCTTAAAAGTCTTTCTTACTCACTCCCCATTGAAGGTGCCGTTGTTATAGCAAACTCTTCAGCGATCATCGTTAATCCTTCTAAAGCGCTCCCTATTTTTCATGTGTCAGGTCTTCATCAACATCTCCAGTCACTTTTTAAAAAGCATCCTCAAAAAATGCTAACAGATGATCAATTAGCTCAACTGGTTCAAGGGCTTCTCTCCAAACAAACGATTCCTCACATTCAAACTTCGATTGCCCCATCACGATTTCGGCATGGTGTGCTTTGTCCTAAATGTTCCTATCAACATAATATGTATTTCTATCGGGGCATTTGGAAATGTTCATTTTGTCATTATCGGAGTATAGAAATTTTTGCAGAAGCCATGCTCGATTATCAACTATTGGTTAGCCATTCTATTACTAATCAACAGTTACGTAAATTTTTCAAAATTGATTCTATCGATACAGCTACACGATTGCTTCAGAAATTTCAGTTCCCTTATACCGGAACCTATAAAAATCGTGTTTACCATTTACCTGAAAATTTATTGGATTACATGAAGAGATTTTTTTGAGGGTTGATTGGCTCGCTTCACTGGCGAGAATATTTGCAATGCTCATGGGGCATACACTTCACTTTCGCGAGTATTCACCTTCCTTCCGCGAGTATTCGCCTTCCTTCCGCGAGTATTCACTTTCCTTCCGCGAGTATTCACTTTCCTTCCGCGAGTATTCACCTTCCTTCCGCGAGTATTCACCTTCCTTCCGCGAGTATTCACTCTTCTTCCGCGAGTATTCACCTCCCTTCCGCGAGTATTCACCTTCCTTCCGCGAGTATTCACCTTCCTTCCGCGAGTATTCACTCTTCTTCCGCGAGTATTTACCTTTCTTCCGCGAGTATTTACCTTTCTTCCGCGAGTATTTACCTTTCTTCCGCGAGTATTCACCTTTCTTCCGCGAGTATTCACCTTTCTTCCGCGAGTATTCACCTTTCTTCCGCGAGTATTCACCTTTCTTCCGCGTGTATTTACCTTTCTTCCGCGTGTATTTACCTTTCTTCCGCGTGTATTTACCTTTCTTCCGCGAGTATTTACCTTTCTTCCGCGAGTATTTACCTTTCTTCCGCGTGTATTTGCTTCTTTTTATCAAAAAAGAGTGTTTTCCATTTAGGAAACACTCTTTTTTATGTTATCGGTTGTTCATACCATCACGGTACTTTTCAGTGTCTTTGACTTTATCGTCGACAATATCATTATTATTGTTTACGTTGTCATTACGTTCAACACCGTTTACACCATTAGCATTTGGTACGTTGTCATAGCCGTTTGTACTGTTGATATCGGCATTTGATCCAGGTGTTGTCGCTTCAGGCAATGTTGTATTTTCGTTAACAGTACCTCGGTTAGTACCATCTACGTTGCGATCGTATGCATCGTCACGATTATTCGGGTCTAATGCATCTTCCACATTGTCTACACCACGACGAACGTCATTTTCGACGTCTCGAACAGGGTGATCTTCGACTGCATTATTTCCCCAGTTACATCCTCCAAGGAATACAGTTGCAAGAATAATGGTTAAAAATGACATTTTCCACATAGTAAAAAACCTCCTTTCTTGGGTACTATGTCAGCAAATACATCGTGTGTATTTGTGATCCTACATAGATTGCCCGGGAAAGGAGGGAACTATCCGATATTTGTACAAACTATTTTTGTTTTTCTTTTAATACTTGTTCAATGTATGCTGCTTCTGCTTTACAGTCATAGCTATAGTTTGTGCCTAGCTCTTTTTGCAATGCCTCGATTGTTTCGATCTGCTGCGCTGTTGGTTCTTCATTTAAAATTTTAGCAATGACCTCATCGATTTTTTGTGCCATCTCTTCATGAAACTGTGCACTCAACAATATATCAGCAGGGATTTTTTCGATCCATGCGGCATTCTCCTGAAAATAAGTCTGCCAGCTTGCAATGAAGTCTTCCATAGAAAAGCGCTCTTCATCCCAACCAATACTTGCTAAGTATGCTTCAAAAGATGTCGAAATCGAACGAGTAATGCTAATTTTAATACCTGAAGACAATTCCTTATACATCTTAATAATCCTCCTACGTTTGTAAAACCTAAAAATTACATCTATTTCAATTCCCAAACGCTTTTTCGCCACTGCAATTTAAGAACCTACTAATCAACTTTTAACTTGACTTTATCTATTTTATATCTTTTGGTCTACAAATGCAAATTAGGCTTGTTTAGGCTGTTCAGGTCCAATCGCAAATAGAATATCGGCTTCACATACAAGTTCTCCATCTACAGTCGCTATACCATGACCTTTACCCATTGCGCCACGAAGTTTAACAAATTCTACTTCCAATTTAAGTTGGTCGCCAGGAACTACTTGACGCTTGAAACGACAATTATCCACACCTGTTAAAAAGGCTAAACGTCCCTTGAATTCTTCTGCATTTAATAAAGCGACTCCACCCACTTGTGCTAATGCCTCTACAATTAATACACCTGGCATTACAGGATAGCCTGGGAAGTGTCCATTAAAGAAGTCTTCATTGATCGAAACATTTTTTAAACCTACTGCGCGTTTACCTTCATCTAATTCAACAATGCGATCAACGAATAAAAAAGGATAGCGATGTGGTAAAATTGCTTGAATTTGTTCTGCTGTTAACATGTAATTTCCCCCTCGAAATTAAGTATGTATACACAAAGTAAGGTAAAGAATATTGCTATTCTTTACCGTTCATAATATCAAATATATGCTGCCATGTTTCCCTTTTAAAAATATCCATAGCATTGCCTTCTCCAATCACACTGAAGCCAAACATTGCGCCTAATGCTGCGGCAGCAACGACTAAGACGAGAACAATTACAATGCGTAACCAAATCGGAATCAGTCGGATTTGCACCCAGCGAACCTCGCGTTGCTCTCCATTTGAGCGGCGTTCTTTCTTTTCTGGTTGCGTATCGGTTTCTTGTGTCGGCACAGAACGTCGACGTGAATCGTTTGTCATAGATTGTACTCCTCTTCATTCCTAACTATGTGTTTTTGGATGACTTTTTATCGAATGCCGTTAATTAGTCCTAGCATTTGATCTGCTAATGTAACCGCTCTTGCATTGAACTGATAAGAACGTTGAGTTTGTATTAGTTCTGTCATTTCCTTTGAGAGGTTTACATTGGACATTTCTAGTGTACCACTTTGCATGCCAATTTGCTGACGGTTCGCACCCACAAGCTCTGTCAGAACTTCCGCTTGTGTAAAGCCAAGTTCAGCTAGATTGTCTGGTAAACCAACATAAGAACCAGAAACATGTTCCATTAATTGTGGCTTTTGGAATTCTGTTACAGCTAAATCCGTACGAATGATATCACCATTTGGATAAGATGCTTCTAAAACACCACCATCTCGAACGGCAAACTTTTGAACAGTATCTGGTAATGTAATAGCTTGTCCTGCTGCATTGGCTACGGGATAACCCTCTGCCGTTACGAGCATTACTGTTCCGTTATTCAACGGAGATAAATAAAAGTCACCTTGTCGAGTATACACTGTTTCAGTTCCATTTTCACCATTTGGCATTAAAATATTGAAATATTGTTTTGCTTTTGTGAAAGCAAAGTCTAAATCTCGATTCGTTGTTTGTAATGAGCCTTGCTTTTCATTGGATTTAATTTGTCCAAGCATGGCACCAGATCCATAGCGAATACCAACTGGTGTTTGGCGTTCAGCTCGGTCCTGCTTATCATTGTTAAATTGCTGATAAAGTAGTTCATTGAAGGATGCTTCCTTCGTTTTATAACCGGTTGTACTACTATTAGCAATATTATTACTAATTGTATCTAGTTTATTTTGTAATTGACCCATTGTGTTCGTTGCTGTCATCATTGTACGTAGCATTTATAAAACGCCTCCTGTTCGCCCGTTAGATTTTCCCGATTTCATTCACTGCCTTTTCCATGCTGCGATCATAAGCTTGTAATACTTTTTGATTTGCTTCGAATGCTCGGTAGGCTGTCATTAAATCTGTCATTGTGCGACCAGAATCTACGTTTGAACCTTCTAAAAAGTTTTGACGTAGCGTAAAGGAAACGCCATTCGCACCATAGGCTGTTGGTAAGTTCTCACCATTTTCTGTACGAATAAGACCATTATCCTGTTTACGTAGCATGTTCGGATTAGCAGCATATGATACGCCAACTCGTGCTACTTGCTGATCGTTTACAAAAATGGCTCCATTTTCATCGAGGCGAAAATCATCGTTTGGAAGCTGGATACGTTGTCCTGCATCATTGAGTACGTATAGACCCTGCCCGTTTACTAAATAGCCTTGACCATCTAATGTGAAATTACCATTACGTGTATAGGCCTCACCACCAGCTGGATGTTCTAGACGGAAGAAAATTGACCCCGTAATCCCATCTTCGTTTTGTGGTAAGTTTCCATCAATTAGCGCCATATCTGTTGTAAAATCAGTGCTATAGATTTGGCCTTGTATGTAATTTGGCAATGTTTCTTGTAAATATGTTCCTGTATTTAAAGCTCCTACTTGACTCATATATTCAGCGCCTGCTTGTTGATTGGCGGGAGCATTTGTTTTACCAATACTAGACATTAGCATGTCTGGAAATGAGCGAATAGTTGATTGATCTGCTTTAAATCCTGGTGTATTCGCATTTGATAAATTATTTGTTAGTAATTCTGTTCTTCTTTGTTGCGTGATCATACCTGTTGCAACTGTATAAAACCCTTTAAACAAAGAAATCACCTCATTTTATTTTTATAAGGATGCTGGCACACGATCAATGTTTTCTAGCATTATTCCCGTACCAATTGCTACACAATCCATAGGTCTCTCTGCAACGAAGACAGGTACCTTTAACTCTTCTATTAATAGCTGATCCATTCCATGTAATAGTGCACCGCCACCCGTAATAATAACGCCACGGTCAATGATATCGGCTGATAGCTCAGGTGGTGTTTTTTCTAAGACATTTTTTGCTGATTGGACAATCATCGCTACAGACTCGTGCAATGCTCGTTCAATTTCCTCGGAATGAATTGTAATAGTACGTGGTAAACCTGTTACCATGTCACGACCACGAATATCCATTGTATCGTTGCGGCTACCTTTGAAAACTGTACCAATTGTCATCTTGATTGCTTCTGCTGTACGTTCACCAATTAGCAATTTATATTCTTTTTTAATATATTGCAAAATGTCGTTATCAAACACATCTCCTGCTACTTTAATGGATTCACTTGTTACAATATCACCCATTGATAGAACTGCGATATCTGTTGTTCCGCCACCTATATCGACTACCATATTACCACTTGGTTGGAAGATATCCATGCCTGCACCGATAGCAGCTACTTTTGGTTCTTCCTCTAAATATACTTTTTTACCGCCAGATTTTTCTGCGGCTTCACGGATTGCTTTTTGCTCAACACTTGTGATGTTCGTTGGACAGCAAATTAAAATTCGTGGCTTCGCCAAAAATCCTTTTACATTTAATTTATTGATGAAATGTCTTAACATCGCCTCTGTCACATCAAAATCTGCAATGACTCCATCTCTTAGTGGGCGAATTGCTGTAATATTACCTGGCGTTCTCCCTACCATTTGGCGAGCTTCTTCCCCTACCGCTAATACTTTGTTTGTCTTTTTGTCAATCGCCACCACAGATGGTTCATTTAGGACGATACCTTTACCTTTAACGTGGATTAATACGTTCGCAGTTCCTAAGTCAATGCCAATATCTTTCGAAAACATTCTATAATTTCTCCTTCCCGCCAGTTCCAACTACATAACGTTCATTTTATCTCTTTATCTAGAATATTTTATCATATTCTATTGGTAATTTCACCTAAATTTAGTGAATGGGACTGTTTTCTTTTCAGGTTATGAACGGCTATAATATAGAATTACTATTCCATAGAATTCGTCATAAATACATTTCCAAGACAATAAAAAAGAACGAATCAGTCTTGACTCGCTCTCTCTTTCCACTTGTTTTTCGTTGCTTCTCCTCCACGAATATGACGTACGGCCTTATGGTAGGCGAGTATTTCTTTCACTTGGTCAGCTAATCCTTCATGAATTGTTGGTAATCGCTCTGTTAAATCCTTGTGCACCGTACTTTTTGAATAACCAGTCATTTTCGCGAGGACACGCACAGTCTCACGCGTCTCAATCAGTAATTCACCGAGGCGTATGCAGCGCTTCCGAATGTGCTCATGCACTTTCTTCGTCCTTTCCACACAATTTCACAAAATGCTTTGGCAATCAGATGCACATTTGCGCATTTCTTCACCTTATGTAAGGACAAAGCTATTCAGAACATTTTTTGCATTTTCCTGATAAAATGCTGACTTTTTATGCGTTACTAGCTTTTCGAATTAAAAAGCTAGTAATTTTTTCGGATTAATATATTTTCCGTCTTCAAGAACTTCGAAATGCATGTGGACGCCAGCCGCTTGATTCCACTCGTTATCAGTTGCTTTTCCTAATGCCTGACCTTGTGTAACCTCATCGCCTTCTTTAACAGCGATATCCTTTACAGAGCTATAATGTGTTTGCATACCGTTTGGATGCTCAATTACAATCTTATTGCCTGTAAATGCGTCTAGTTTTACCTCTAGTACTTTACCACTCATAGCAGCTAGTACTTCAAATTCTTCACCATTCATAGCGATAGAGATACCAGAAGACGTTGTAAATGTTTGATTAAATACCATTAGTGCATTTTCACGGGACTCTTCATTTGCCTCTAACTCGTAGAACTCTTGTAAAACTTGTACTTTACTAAGACTCTCTTCTTTGAATGGGTACTTCATGTTTTCAGTACGTGCATTTGTTTCTACTACAGGACCTGGATCAACTTCCGCTAAATCTGGTAAAGGAGCCTCTTCTACTTTTGATACGAGACTATTGTAACCAAATAACAATCCTGCTAGAACTAGTGCACCACCTGTGTAAACTGCTGGCCAAAACCAAGGTTTCTTTTGTAATTGACCATTTTCCTTTTGATTTGGATTTTGGTTTTGAGAAGTTTTATTGTTTTTATCCTCTCTCATTTTCATCACCTCTAGTTGCAGTGTGAACAACTAGAAGTTATTTTAAACATGCATCTATTTTTTTTATTTCAATATCTTGATAATAATAGTGTAAAATTTCGGCAGCCGTTTTCCCTTCGTTTGCCATTGCCTCAGCGCCATATTGACTCATGCCCACGCCATGACCATAACCTTGGGTTGTCACATGGACCTTTCTTGTCTTCGCGTCATAGACAATTGTAAAATCAGTTGATGGTATGCCAAGAAGTGTTCTAACCTCTCTACCAGTCCAGACATTGCTCCCTAACTGCAAACGCTCTACTCGCCCTGACTCATTGTAAAATAGCTGGATACGATTAAAATCACTAGCTTGCCACTGTACAGGCCACAACTTATTCCATTGTGCTAATGTCCATTCTTGCTGAGCCTCAAACTTCGGTGATGCTTGATCCGAGATACTTGCAACACTTTTCAAATATGGAATATCATTCCCACTATAGCCAAAGGCACTTTCTGTTTTACCATTGCTTGTCGAGTGGAACATGGCTGTAATTAGTTCCTTATTATAAAGAAGAACTTGTCCTTTCGTTTCATTGATTGCTTCGACAATTTTCTTTTCATTTCCCAGGAAATTGCTAGCCCAATTCGCCTTTCTTTGCTCCTCATCATAAAAAACTTGCCTTGCCACAGTTGGAGCAATTGCAGTTTTACCGTAATTTGTCGTTTTCAGTGCGTATGTGCGTGCTGCAATCGCTTGGGCTTTCAATGCCTCCTTTTTAAAAGAAACAGGCATTTCCGCTGCAACAACACCTGTAATATACGTTTCCAAAGGGATTTTTTCCTCTTGTCCCTCCACTTCTATAAATATTTCACAGGCATTCTCATCACTAGTTAGAGGTTTGACAGCCTCCCGTCTTTCACTAAGCCCTATAACAGGAAGCATGTATAATACTCCAATCAAACAAATGACACCTATACTAATCATCCATTTTTTCATAAGGAATAATATGCTAGATCTCTTAAAGTTATGAGCAAACAAAAAACCCTCTGCTCCAAAAGCAAAGGGTTGAGAAATCCATTTAGTTTGTAGGTAATTCAATTATTGTGTCTTCAACTGTCACTACTTCTTCAGTAAGTTCAGTAATACGTTCAATGTTGGCACCAAGCGATGCTAGCTTGCCATGGAAATCAACATAACCACGGTCTAAATGATGTAGCTTCGTCACACGTGTTATTCCTTCAGATACAAGACCTGCTAAAATTAGGGCAGCCGCAGCTCGTAAATCCGTTGCCATTACTTCAGCTCCCTGAAGATTAACCGGCCCCTCGATAAACACAGAACGTCCTTCTATTTTAGCACCAGCATTCATACGACGGAATTCCTCAACATGCATAAAACGATTTTCAAATACCGTTTCTGTAATAATACTCGTACCTTCCGCAGTTAACATTAATGCCATCATTTGTGATTGCATATCTGTTGGGAAGCCTGGATGTGGCATTGTTTTAATATCAACAGCTTTTAATGTATGAGGAGCACGTACACGGATTCCCTCATCCAGTTCAGTAATCTCTACACCCATTTCACGCATCTTAGCAATTAAAGCTGTCATATGCTCAGGAACAGCATTTTCAATGACTACATCACCCTTCGTAATAGCTGCTGCCACCATAAATGTACCAGCCTCAATACGATCGGGAATAATATGGTGCTCTACTCCATATAATGTATCGACTCCTTCGATACGTATTGTATTTGTACCAGCACCAATTACACGACCGCCCATGCTATTGATGAAGTTTGCAAGATCGACAATTTCGGGCTCCTTCGCAGCATTTTCAATTACAGTTGTCCCTTCTGCTAAAGATGCGGCTGTCATAATATTTTCAGTAGCACCAACACTAGGGAAATCTAAATACACATTAGCCCCTTTTAAACGACCTTCCGTTTTTGCCTCTACATATCCGTGACCAAATGAAATTTTTGCACCCATAGCTTCGAAGCCCTTTAAGTGTAACTCAATTGGACGAGAACCGATTGCACAGCCTCCTGGTAGTGCTACGCGAGCATATCCATTACGAGCAAGTAGAGAACCCATCACTAAAATAGATGCACGCATTTTACTAACAAATTCAAATTGAGCTTCACTTGAAAGTTCTTTAGTTGCATCTATATATACGGCATTATCTTCAGGTATATATGTAACTGCTGCGTTTAAACTTTTAAGTACTTCGTTTATTGTAAAGACGTCTGCTAAATTAGGGACTTCTTTAATTACATTTTCTCCTTTTGAAGCAAGTAAAGCTGCCGCAAGGATTGGTAACACTGCATTTTTTGCGCCCTCTACACGTACTTTTCCCTGTAGTTTTTGGCCGCCAGTCACTATTATTTTATCCACCCTATGTCCCTCCGAATTCAATCTATTAACCTATCGAATTTTTATTTTAAAAAGAAGTATAATGTCATAATCAGTAAACAAACAACTCTATAGTACAACTTTTCTAACGCTCGTTCAAGCGTCCAAATCACTATTTTAAGGCATTATTAGATATTTTGCTATTTATTTATTGTACGCTGTCATTTTTTTTTTGTGAATGACCAATAACCCGTTCACTTTCAATACATACCCAAAGATATATGCACAAAAAACCTATTTTATCTTCATTCAGTAAAATATTCCCTTTACTATATGAATGCATCATGTACATATTTTGTTAGCGTGCGTCTTACCAATAACAGACGCATCGTAAGCTGTAATGATGCCAAGGCAAAACTGGTACGAAAGATTTTTATACATAGTTCAAAGGGCCACACAAATGGTATTATAAAGTCCTTTGAAGCATGTAGGTGCATAAATCTTATAGTATTTAACAACGATTACTTTAAAATAAATAGGGAAGTTTGCCTGACCAGCTAGATATTTGGAGAAAGAAATTAGATACTGCTGAGCCTATCGTAATACTGAGTAAAATATAAATAAGTTGAATTTGAAATACTCGATTCTTCTTAAATAGTTTCTCCACCATAAAAGCTTGTAATGCGTAAAAAGTAATAGCAATAAAAAACAGATGAGATAAAATGCCCAGTAATGCTTCTTGTCCTATCGCTTCATACAGTTCCATGCTACCCCTCCTTCAATTTACTTCACCTTAAAAAACGGGCAGATACTATATCTGCCCGTTAAAAATGAATTAGATATTACCCTCATGAACGTTGATACGATTCAACGCACGTTTTAATGCTAGGTCAGCACGTTTGAAATCAATGTCGTCTTGTTTACTTTGAAGACGTCCTTCAGCGCGTTTAACGGCTTCTTTAGCACGTTGAACATCGATATTTTCAGCAATTTCAGCAGAAGGCGCTAAAATTGAGATCTTTTCTGGACGAACTTCAATGAAACCACCGCTTACAGCAACTATATCAGTCGAACCGTTTTCTTTTTTCAGCTTCACTGCACCAATTGCAAGTGGAGCAACCATTGGAATATGGCCTGCAAGAACACCGATTTCTCCTGAAGTTGTTTTAGCGATTACCATTGATACTTCAGAATCGTATACTGGGCCGTCGGGAGTGACAATATTGACTTGAACTGTCTTCATATTTTTTCCTCCTCGTCCCTAGTATTAAACCTCTACGCCCATGCTTTTCGCTTTTTCAACTACTTCATCAATAGAACCAACTAGACGGAAAGCATCTTCTGGAAGGTGATCCCATTTGCCATCAAGGATTTCCTTGAATGAACGAACAGTTTCTTTTACAGGTACATAAGAACCTTTTTGACCAGTGAATTGTTCCGCTACGTGGAAGTTTTGTGATAAGAAGAATTGAATACGACGAGCACGTTCTACTGTTTGTTTGTCTTCATCAGATAACTCATCCATACCTAAGATTGCAATGATATCTTGTAATTCACGGTAACGTTGGATTGTACGTTGTACACCAGTAGCAATTGCGTAGTGCTCAGCGCCTACGATTTCAGGTGATAATGCACGAGAAGTCGAAGCTAATGGGTCAACCGCAGGGTAGATACCCATTTCTGATAATTTACGCTCAAGGTTAGTAGTTGCATCTAAGTGGGCGAAAGTTGTAGCTGGAGCCGGGTCAGTATAGTCATCGGCTGGTACATAAATCGCTTGGATAGAAGTTACAGATCCTTTGTTCGTAGATGTGATACGTTCTTGTAGTTTACCCATTTCAGTTGCAAGTGTTGGTTGGTAACCTACCGCAGAAGGCATACGACCTAATAGGGCAGAAACCTCTGAACCTGCTTGTGTGAAACGGAAGATATTGTCGATGAATAAAAGTACGTCAGCGCCTTGCTCATCACGGAAGTATTCCGCCATTGTAAGACCAGTTAAAGCTACACGCATACGTGCACCAGGAGGCTCGTTCATTTGACCGAATACCATCGCTGTTTGCTTGATAACGCCTGAATCGCTCATCTCGAAGAATAAGTCGTTCCCTTCACGAGTACGCTCACCTACACCAGCAAATACAGAGATACCTGAGTGCTCTTGTGCGATGTTATTAATTAATTCTTGGATTAATACTGTTTTACCTACACCAGCACCACCGAATAGACCGATCTTACCACCTTTAATATAAGGTGCTAATAAGTCTACTACTTTGATACCTGTTTCAAGAATTTCAACTGTAGTTGAAAGTTCATCGAAAGATGGAGCTTCGCGGTGAATTGAATCACGACGAGCATCTGCTGGAATCTCTTCACCTAAGTCAATTACTTCTCCAAGTACGTTGAATACACGACCTAGTGTCACTTCACCAACTGGTACTGAGATAGCTTTTCCTAAGTCTGTTACTTCTGCTCCACGTTGTAAGCCATCAGTAGATGACATTGCAATTGTACGAACAGAATCATCGCCTAAATGAAGTGCAACTTCTAATGCAAGAGTTGTTGGTTCTTCATTAGGACGTTCAATCTTAACTGTTAATGAGTTATAGATTGCTGGTAATTGGCCGTTTTCGAATTTTACGTCGACAACTGGACCCATTACTTGAATAACATGTCCTTTATTCATTACTGTGTACCCTCCTATCGTATTCTTATACGACATTGGTGAGCTGAGCCTATTCTAAGGCTGCAGCTCCACCAACGATTTCTGTAATTTCTTGTGTAATCGCTGCTTGACGTGCACGGTTATATTGCAATGAAAGATCTGCAATAAGATCAGATGCATTATCAGTTGCATTTTTCATAGCAGTCATACGAGAAGCATGTTCACTTGCTTTTCCATCCAATAATGCGCCATAAACTAAGCTTTCCGCGTATTGTGGAAGTAATACTTCAAGAATTGCTTCGCCAGATGGTTCGAATTCATAAGAAGCTTTACTGTTTACAGGTGCGATATCTGTTAATGGAAGAAGTTTTTTCTCTGTCACTTCGTTAGCAATTGCGCTGACAAAGTGATTATAGTACATATAAAGCTCATCATACGTACCGTCAATGAACATACCAACAGCATTACGAGCGATTTCTTTAATATCAGCGAATGTTGGTTGGTCAGGAAGAGCAACAACACTGCTGATGACATTATGATCACGTTTCACAAAGTAATCACGAACAACACGACCTACTGCTAAAATAACGTATTCGTCTTTTGATTTATGACGCTCGTTAATTGTACGTTGTACTTGACGTAGGATACTTGAGTTGTAAGCACCTGCTAGACCACGGTCAGAACCAATGACTAAGTAAGCTGTTTTCTTTACAGGACGAGCAGTTAACATTGGGTGTCCACTGTCTTTTGTACCTGCTGCAATCGCGCCTACTACGTCTTGGATTTTTTCCATATAAGGAACGTAAGCTTTAGCATTTTGCTCTGCACGACGTAACTTTGAAGAAGAAACCATCTGCATCGCTTTCGTAATTTGTTTCGTACTCTTTGTTGAATTAATACGACCTTTTATTTCGCGTAAGTTTACCACTGGTATTTCACCACCTTTTGTTTTTTAATCAAGTGACTAGCTAGAACTTATTCTGATTTAGCGAATGTTTTCTTGAATGCATTGATTGCTGCTTCATAATCCGCATCCGGAGCAAGCTCTTTTGTAGTACGAACATGATCTAGAACGTTAGTGTGGTTTGAATCTAACCAGCTTAAGAATTCGTTTTCGAAACGAACGATATCTTGTACTGGGATATCATCTAAATGACCTTTAGTTAATGCATATAGGATAGCAACTTGTTTTTCAACTTTAAGTGGTTTGTTTAGGTCTTGTTTAAGCACTTCAACCGTACGTTTACCACGTTCAAGTTTAGCAAGTGTAATTTTATCTAAATCTGAACCGAATTGAGCAAATGATTCAAGCTCACGGAATGCAGCTAAGTCAAGACGTAGTGTACCCGCAACTTTTTTCATTGCTTTAATTTGAGCTGATCCACCTACACGTGATACTGAAAGACCTGCGTTGATCGCTGGACGTACACCTGAGTTGAATAAGTCAGATTGTAAGAAGATTTGACCATCAGTAATTGAGATTACGTTAGTTGGGATGTATGCAGAGATATCCCCAGCTTGTGTCTCTACGAATGGAAGAGCTGTGATAGAACCACAGTTGTAAGTTTCATTTAACTTCGCAGCACGTTCAAGTAAGCGGCTGTGTAAGTAGAATACATCACCAGGGTATGCTTCACGACCTGGAGGACGGCGTAGAAGAAGTGAAAGTTCACGGTAAGCTGATGCTTGTTTAGAAAGATCATCATACACGATTAAAACGTGTTTACCTTGTAACATGAATTCTTCTGCCATAGAAACACCAGCAAATGGTGCTAAGTATAATAATGGAGCAGGTTGAGATGCTGCTGCAGTTACAACGATTGTATAATCTAAAGCACCATGTTTACGTAAAGTCTCAACAACACCACGTACAGTAGATTCTTTTTGACCGATTGCAACATAGATACAAATCATGTTTTCACCGTTTTGGTTTAAGATTGTATCGATTGCTACAGATGTTTTACCTACTTGACGGTCACCGATGATTAACTCACGTTGACCACGACCGATTGGCACTAATGCGTCAATCGCTTTAATACCCGTTTGTAGTGGTTCGTGTACTGATTTACGAGCCATTACACCGAAAGCTGGGCTTTCGATTGGACGAGATTTTGTAGCGTTGATAGGACCTTGTCCATCCACTGGTTGACCAAGTGGGTTTACAACACGACCAATCAGTTCTTCACCAACTGGTACTTCCATGATACGACCTGTACGACGAACTTCATCGCCTTCTTTGATGTCAGTGTATGGACCTAAGATTACGATACCAACGTTACCTTCTTCTAGGTTTTGAGCCATACCCATAACACCGTTAGAGAACTCTAAAAGCTCTCCAGCCATGGCGTTGTCGAGGCCATGAGCAAGAGCGATACCGTCACCAATACGGATAACTGTACCAACTTCGCTTACTTTAAGTTCAGATTCATAATTCTCAATCTGTTGTTTAATCAGACTGCTGATTTCTTCAGCCTTGATGCCCATGTATGTCACCTCTCACATTTCTAAATTATTAACCGATTAATTCACGTTTTAGACGCTCTAGTTTGTTAACTACTGAGCTGTCATAAATATGGTTACCGATTTGAACACGAATACCACCAAGTAAAGTTGGATCGATTTCGTTTGTAATGTTTAATGATTGTTTTCCAACAAGTTTCGCAAATGCTGTCGAAATATTAGCGCTTTCTTCTGCAGAAAGTGCACGTGTTGAAAATACTGTTGCATCTGCCATACCTTGTGCTTGTGCAGCAAGCTCAGCATATGCATTGGCAATTAGCTTAATCTCGTTTACACGTTTTTTCTCAACTAGAAGTTGAACCGTGTGTAAAACTTCTGGTGTTGCACCAGTGAAGATTTCAGCTACCATTTGTTTTTTACGTTCGATGGAGAACTTAGGCGCACTTAAAAGCGTTAAAAAATCAGGAGATTCTTTCATTACTTTTGTTAGTTCGTTTAAGTCTGCTCCAACTTCAGTAAGATTGTTTTTTTGTTGCGCTAATTCAAAAAGCGCTTGAGCGTAACGTTTTGCTACAGTTGAATTACTCATCGAGCTTCGCCTGCCTTCGCAATCGTCTCTTCAATTAGAGCACGGTTGTCTGCCTCAGAAATCTCTTTGCTAAGGACTTTAGATGCTGCAAGTACAGATAATGAAACGACTTCATCACGTACTGCTGCAATAGCTTTTTCTTTTTCAGACTCAATTTCACGTAAAGCCGATTCTTTTAAGCGGTTTGCTTCATTGCGCGCTACAGTAAGAATTTCTTCTTTTTGTAGTTCGCCTTGTTTCTTAGCGCCTTCAACAATCGATTGTGCTTCCGTACGAGCTTCTTTAAGAAGGCTCTTTTGTTCTTCTAAAAATTGGTGCGATTCTTTGCGCGCTTTTTCAGCTGCTTCGATTTCACTCGCTACTAATTCTTCACGTTGCTGCATGATGCCCATAAGTGGACCCCAAGCGAATTTCTTAAGTAATACCATTAACACGATGAAGATAACTAATGTTGCGATGATGTCTCCGCTATTAAAACTACCAGCGCTTGCACCTAGTACAAGATAATCTAAAAACACGATTGTTTCACTCCCTTCAAGAGCTTTAACTTCAACATAATTTAATGATTAAAAAAACTACCTATTTTAAAAAGCTATATTTACACATAGCTTTTATCCGTTCCAAAATGAAGGGCGAAGTTTCATCTGGTGAATCCTGCTTCGCCACTAGTAAAATTCAGTGTTCAACTGAATTATTTGTTCATTACGATGAATGCTACTACTACTGCGATGATCGGTAGGGCTTCAACTAATGCAACCCCGATGAACATTGTAGTTTGAAGAACGCCACGAGCTTCTGGTTGACGAGCGATACCTTCTACTGTTTTTGATACGATAAGACCGTTACCAATACCTGCACCAAGTGCACCTAAACCGATTGCGATTGCTGCTGCTAATAAACCTAATGAACCTGTCATTTGAAAATTTCCTCCTTGGAATTGTTTGTTTTTTTGTGATTCAAGCATAGGATATATGCTTTATATTAATGGTCATCGCTCACTTTATGAGCCATGTAAACCATTGTTAACATTGTGAAGATAAAGGCTTGGATAAAGCCGATGAAAATTGAGAAACCTTGCCATGCCATCATAGGAACGATTGCCCCGATGAATCCCACAGCACCTGATGATGCTAAACCTGCAAGTAAGCCAAGTAAAATCTCACCCGCGTAAATGTTACCGTAAAGACGTAAACCTAATGTTAATGTGTTTGCAAATTCTTCTACTATTTTCAGCGGAAACATGAATGACATTGGTTTGAAGAATGTACCAACATAATGACCTGTACCCTTCATTTTAACACCATAGTATTGCGTTAAGACTAAAATCATTGCTGCCAATGTCATCGTAACTGTAGGGTCAGCTGTTGGTGATTTCCACCATAGCTGATGATCATAGACGATAGAGAATGGAAGACCTAGTAAGTTAGATACTGCGATAAACATAATTAGCGTAATGGCTAGAACGTGGAATCGACCACCAGTTTTCCAGTCCATGTTGCTTTTAATAATATTCTTAACGAAATCCATAATCCATTCCATAAAGTTTTGCATACCAGTAGGTTTTAACTTTAGGCTTCTAGTTGAAATAAAGGCAATTAAAAATACGATAATTGCTGCAACTAGTAACATCATAACTGTTGATAAGTTAAATGTTAAAAAACCGACTTCTAGTAACGGAGCTTCATGATTCATTGTTATTTTTCACCTCTCTTTCTAATTTAAAGCACATTAGCGGTTCCTTACATGTGACACAATTCTCTCGACAAAGAGAAAAACGTACGGAATCATTAGCCCTATAACCGTGCTAATTAAGTGAAAATAGTTTGGCAACGAAATGGCTATTGCGACTGCCGCAACACCTGATCCAAAGCGAAGCGCTGTACCAAGTGAGCCTATCTTCTTCCCTTCACTAATGGATCTGTCAAACTTCTCCATACGGCGAACTAGAATCCAAAAATTATACGTACCAAAAAATGCACCTATTGCGATGCCCGCAAAAACAGTTTGATAGGGAGTAAACCCCCAGCCTAATGCGCAGAGTGCAAGCAAAAAAAATAACGCCCTCTTCTGCACAGCAAAAATGTGATGCAAATCTAGCATTGGTTATAATCTCCTGAATCATTTTTTCGAGTAATGAAAACGTTTGCTGACCACTATGTGAAATCAGAAAAGAGCAGTGAAAGACACTACTCACAGCGGAATAGTAATGGGAGAGTCATTTCAATTACAGGTGTAAATGCCCAAAAATAACTTACACCCCTTACCGACTCGGTAAAAACCGAAACGCACAAAACGTTGCAAATCGACAGTTTTATTTTGAACTGTCAATTTAGTAGAAAGTTGATATAACAAGTGTTTCAACGTCCTATTTATGAACTGAAACCCTTATCATTCTTACCCTTTGTAAGCATACAATAGGTGATATTTGAAGTCAATTGGTAAAGGAGAAAAACTTCACAGCCTATATACTCTTGTCAAATTGTTGACAAATTTGTGTATGAAATTTCATAGTTTCAAAAGTTCCCAACCTTCTCACACGAAAAAAAAGCTAATTTACGACATGATTATGCTCGTAAATTAGCTTACCCATTTCAATAGGTACATTAGACTTATTTTTCCGAATTAAATATAGTACATTAATTAGTTCTTTGTAAAAATTCTAGCAGTGCCTCAACAATACGCTTCGATGCATGCCCATCTCCATATGGATTCGATGCTTTCGCCATTACTTCGTAGGCATTTTTATCTGTTAGTAATTCCTTTGCTAAGGCATAGATTGTTTCTTCTTCCGTTCCTGCTAGCTTTAATGTGCCAGCTTCAATACCTTCTGGACGTTCTGTCGTATCTCTTAGAACAAGCACTGGTTTCCCTAATGAAGGTGCTTCTTCTTGTACGCCACCTGAGTCCGTTAAAATCATATATGAATTTGCCGCAAAATTATGGAAATCAAACACTTCAAGAGGCTCTATTAAATGTACACGTTCATTGTCTCCTAAGATTTCATTCGCAATTTCTCTAACAGCTGGATTCATATGCACTGGATATACAACTTGAACATCCTCATGCTCTGTTAATATTCTCGTAATCGCTTTGAACATATGGCGCATTGGTTCACCCAGATTTTCACGACGATGTGCCGTTAATAAAATCATGCGATCTTCGCCAATCTTATCTAATACAGGGTGTGTGTAGTGCTCACTGACCGTTGTTGCTAATGCGTCAATGGCTGTATTTCCTGTCACAAAAATCGTGTCTGGATTTTTATTTTCATCTAGCAGGTTCTTTTTAGATACTTCCGTTGGAGCAAAATGTAAATCTGCCATCACACCTGTTAGCTGACGATTCATTTCCTCTGGATATGGTGAATACTTGTTCCATGTACGTAAGCCCGCTTCCACATGCCCTATAGCAATTTGGTTATAGAATGCCGCCAAGCTCGCAATGAAGGTTGTTGCTGTATCACCATGTACCAAAACGATATCTGGTTGTGCTTCTTTCATTACTTTATCTAAGCCTTGTAATGCGTTTGTCGTTACATCAATTAATGTTTGACGATCCTTCATTATATTTAAATCATAGTTTGGTGTTATGTTAAATGTCTCTAATACTTGGTCGAGCATTTGGCGATGCTGTGCTGTTACGGTTACAATAGATTCTATTTGCTCAGGATACTTTTGTAACTCCAAAACGAGAGGAGCCATTTTAATTGCTTCTGGTCTTGTACCAAAAATCGTCATTACTTTCCATTTTTTTATCAAAACGATCTGCACCGTCCTTTTTGTTATTGTATGAAATGGTCAACTACATCTATTAATGGTCATCAATAGACGTACTTGCCTACACATACTAGGAAACGCCCTTCAATTTGAAGGACGCTTTCACAAGTTATTAGTTTCCTAAATGAGGAAATTACATGTATTGATTTTTATTTTGTACCGAATAGACGGTCTCCGGCATCACCTAAACCAGGTACAATATAGCCATGATCGTTTAATTTTTCATCGAGTGCAGCAATATAAATATCTACATCAGAATGTTCTTCTTGAATAGCTTTTACACCCTCTGGTGCAGCGATTAAGCACATGAATTTAATGTTTTTAGCTCCACGTTTTTTCAGTGAGTGGATGGCTTCCACTGCTGAACCACCAGTTGCAAGCATTGGATCTACAATGATGAAATCACGCTCTTCCACATCTGCTGGAAGTTTTGCATAATATTCAACTGGTTTTAACGTTTCAGGATCACGATAAAGACCAATATGACCAACTTTAGCCGCTGGGATAAGCTTTAATACGCCATCTACCATACCGATACCTGCACGTAGAATTGGTACAATCGCAAGCTTTTTACCAGAAAGTACTTTTGTTTTGGCAATTGTTACAGGTGTTTCAATTTCAATTTCTTCTACTGGCATATCACGTGTGATTTCAAACGCCATAAGTGTTGCTACTTCGTCTACTAGCTCACGAAATTCTTTTGTTCCTGTGTTCTTGTCGCGAATATAAGTTAATTTGTGTTGGATTAGTGGATGATCAAATACATAGACTTTGCTCAAAGGGATTCTCTCCTCACCGTTCGGATTTCATTTTTATCTCAACTAGTATAACAGAAAAAAGGAGTCGCCTCAAAAATTAATTTAGGACGACTCCTTTTGTTATTTTATATTTGTCAAAAATAAGCTATTGATCAAGAATTTTATCTACTTGTTCAATGGGCATTGGCTTATAATAAAAATAGCCTTGTCCTACTGTACAGCCTAGTGCACGTAAAATTTCTACCTGCTCTTCCGTTTCAATGCCCTCTGCAACTGAAATCATCCCTAAGTTTAATGCCAACTGAATAATGGAGCGTACAATCGCAAGTGTTGCCGCATCTTCAATCGCATTAATAAAGCTACGATCAATCTTTAATTCAGTGAAGGGTAGCTGTTGTAGATAGCTTAATGATGAAAAACCTGTTCCAAAATCATCTACTGATGTTTTAAAACCATAGCTTTTTAATTCTTGAATAATTTTAAAGGCAGATTGAAAGTCTACTAAACCAATATTTTCAGTCACCTCTAAAATAATATAGCTAGGATCAATATTATATTTTTGAACAAGTTTCAGTGTATCCTGAACGAAATGCGTATAGTAAAAATGATCAGGTGAGATATTAACTGCAATTTTCACTAATTTCTTTCCTAGCCGTTGACGTTCTGAAAGCCATGAAAGCACAGTCTCTAAAACAAGAACATCTATTTCCAGAACCTTCCCGGTACTCTCAGCTACTGGAATGAAGATGGCTGGTGACACAAAGCCTAGTTTTGGAGAAATCCACCGTGCCAGTGCCTCAATACTGTGTATTTCACCATTACGTAAGTCTACCTTAGGCTGTAAATGGACTGTAATTTCTTTATTTTTGATTGCTTGTGATAAATGATTTAAAACCGTCATTTTCTGTATAAGCACATCATTTTTTTCTGTTGTAAAAATTTCAGTATGTGTACCTGGTCTATCAATTGCAAAGGAAAGAGCATTATCAGCAAAGCGAATCGCATCAATGATTTTTGTGTCATTATTATAGGAAGCGATTCCTGTTTTTAGCGTGATATAGATTTGCTTTCCCCCTATAATAAAGGGCTGACGAATTGTTTCCTTTATCCGCTTATCATACTCCTGTAAATTTTCATTGTGTGCCAACGTAGACATAATGAGACTAGAGCTTGTAAATCTAGCAACATATTCATTATCTTCTGGCTTGTCTTGCTCCAACCTTTTAGCGAGTTGCCTTAAAAGCTCATCTCCAACCTCACGCCCGTAAAGTTCCACTACTTGATGAAATTCACTTGGTTTTAATATTTTGATAAAACCGCTTAAACCATGCTCCACTTCTTTTTCAATCGAATTAACAAAGCTATGACGATTAGGTAGACCCGTTGTAATATCCGTGTAGGCTAAATCCCAAATTTTTTTTTGAGTTCGAGCATAGGTAACAGCCAACGCAACAAGTGACCCCATTTTTTGAAGCATATTTTTAAAAGACATTTGGTCGCTTCGTGTTTTTTGAAAATAGATCGAAAATAGCCCTATCACTTGCCGTTGTTGATTGCGTATAGGTACAAACCATCCATACGGCTTTTCAAATAATGTAGCATATTGTTTATGTTCCTCAGGGATATTTACTTCATCTAAATTTTCCACGAGCCTAGCATTTCCTGATTGCATTACTTCAATAAAAAATGCATTGTTTTCACAGCATCTTGGCACACTTTCCTCCGGATCATTACCTGTGAAAACTTGTAATTGATTGGACTCTGTTTTTACCAGAACCATACTTGCAATATTCGGCGTAAAAAAATCATCCAGTCCACGGCAAATAATTTTCATCTTTTGTTCAAGAGTGCTATCTCGCTCGATGGCCTTATACATATCATTTTCTAATCTCATGAGGAAGTCTTCAGTACGGTAATACGTTACATCCTTCACAAGCACTAAAACATATTTCGTACGATTAGCCTCATTGCAAAATGGTAATGCTTGTATCTCTGCCCAAAAGGGCGATTTATTAATGCCATTATGATAGAGCTTTGCCTGGACCATTATGCCGTTATGTATTTTTTCTTTTATCATTTTTATGGTTGTCTTTTTTTCATCTATAGAGAGCCATGAAAAATAATCAGTATTTAGGATTTGTGAACGCGAAGCATTTGTAAGCATACAAAATGAATCATTACACGCTAGTATGCCATGATGATTTGTCGCATCAAAAATAACGTAGCTTTCTTTCGAATTATCCCCTAATTTACGAATGCTACTTAATAAAACATCATTTTCTATGTCTAATGATTTAGTGACCATCCAATCCCTCCATCTCTATCACTTCATCCCATTTCCATTGTACATAAAATTCAAATAAATTTTCACCTTTATGAAAAAAAACTTCTTTTCTAGGACATTATCTGTCCTTAAACTATTATAATAAAACCCTACTTATCTATTTTATGTAAATTTATTCAAAAACAAGATGATTATTCTATTTTTTCAGAAAAAATATGTTTTTTATAGTTTAGTCCTAAATTCACAAAATAAAAGGCTGTATTTAAAGTAACAAATGTACTTTAAACACAGCCCTCTCATTTCTATTATGCGTATAATGGGTGTCTATCTGTTAATGCTTTTACACGATCTTTTGCTTCTGCTTTAACTGCTTCATCTTCAGGATTTTTAAGAACCGCAGCAATAATTGCTCCAACTTCTTTCATATCCTCTTCTTTAAAGCCGCGAGAAGTAACAGCTGGCGTACCGATACGAATACCAGAAGTAACAAATGGCGATTCTGTATCGTAAGGAATTGTGTTTTTATTCGTTGTAATACCTACTTCATCTAGTGCATGCTCTGCTACTTTACCTGTTAAACCAAGTGATTTTACATTTAACAGTAATAGGTGGTTATCTGTACCACCAGAAACGATTTCAACGCCTTCAGCAATTAGTACTTCTGCTAAAGCTTTGGCATTCGCTTTAATTTGCTTTGCATAGTCTTTAAATTCTGGTTGTAATACTTCGCCAAATGCTACAGCTTTTGCAGCAATGACATGCATTAATGGACCACCTTGAATTCCTGGAAATACAGATTTATTTAATTTTTGCTCCCATTCTTTTGAAGCAAGAATTAAACCACCACGTGGTCCACGTAATGTTTTATGCGTTGTTGATGTAACAAAATCAGCATACGGCACTGGTGATTGATGTTCACCAGCAGCTACAAGACCAGCAATGTGTGCCATATCCACCATGAAGTATGCACCCACTTCGTCTGCGATTTCACGGAATTTAGAGAAGTCAATTTCACGTGGGTAGGCAGAAGCACCAGCAACGATCAGTTTTGGTTTATGTTCTAATGCTTTTTGACGTACATCTTCATAATCGATTACTTGATTTTCTTTCGTTACACCATATTCCACAAAGTTATATAGGATACCAGA
Source organism: Lysinibacillus sp. FSL K6-1151 (assembly GCF_038630755.1). Taxonomy (NCBI): domain Bacteria; kingdom Bacillati; phylum Bacillota; class Bacilli; order Caryophanales; family Bacillaceae; genus Lysinibacillus; species Lysinibacillus sp. FSL K6-1151. The sequence continues at coordinate 594,403 of NZ_CP152040.1, read as the reverse complement.
GAAGTTTACTGGAGATCCATGTGTTAAGTGACCACCATGAGAAAGGTTCATACCAAGAACTGTGTCACCTGGTTCTAAAATTGTATGGTAAACAGCCATGTTTGCTTGTGCACCAGAGTGTGGTTGTACATTAGCATATTCTGCTCCAAAAATTTCTTTCACGCGATCACGTGCAATATTTTCTACTACGTCTACATGTTCACAACCACCGTAGTAGCGTTTACCTGGATAGCCTTCAGCGTATTTATTTGTCAGTACTGATCCTTGTGCTTCCATAACCGCTTCGGAAACAAAGTTTTCAGATGCAATCAATTCAATATTTGCTTGTTGACGTTTTTTTTCTGCAAGAATTCCGTCTAATACTGCTTTGTCTTGTACTGCTAATTTTTCATATGCCATGTTTGAAAAAGCCTCCTAAAGTATCGTTAATTATCTATACCACTTATAATAAGGGTACTTATTTATATATTGCACGTTCTCCGCCAATTAGCTTTGGACGTGTTGTTGCAACCGTAACAATCGCTTCTCCCACCATTTTCACTGATGTTCGAACGGGAACAACTACTGCTTTCAAATGCATACCAATTAATGTTTGTCCAATATCAATACCTGCATGTGCCTGTATTGTTTCAACAACCACTGGATTAGCAAATTGTGTATAGGCATAAGCAGACATCGATCCACCTGCTGTACGTACTGGAACTACTGCTACTTCATCATAGCCAAATCGTTCAGCCGTTGATGCCTCCATAGTAATAGCGCGGTTAATATGCTCACAGCCTTGGAATGCTAAATGTAATTGATGTTTCGATGCAAATTCTTGTAACGGCTCATAAATGGCTTCAGCTATTTCCAATGCCCCTGCTGTGCCAATTTTCTGACCAATCACTTCAGATGTAGAGCACCCTACAACAAAAATTGTATGAGGTCGTAACGTTACCTGCTCTTCAAACTCACTGAGTAACTGAGTCAAATGCGTTCGTATTTGTTTTACTACCATTAAGCTCAGCTCCTTCATCTATATCCAATAAAATCATGCCATATAGGACATCCTTGACGAATGCCATATATGGAATCATGAAACAATTATTGCTCTAGCTCGGCAATTTTTTCTATGCGGCGTGTATGACGACCACCTTCAAACTCTGTTTCTAGCCAAGTTTGGACGATTTCACGTGCAAGGCCTGGACCAATGACACGTTCACCCATGGCTATAATATTTGAGTCATTATGGCAACGTGTTGCCTTGGCACTGAATACATCATGCACTAATGCACAACGAATGCCCTTCACCTTATTAGCAGCAATGGACATACCAATTCCTGTGCCACAAATTAAAATACCTTTATCAAATTCTCCATTAGCAACACCTTCAGAAACAGGTTTTGCATAATCAGGATAGTCTACTGAATCCGCAGATTGTGGACCAAAATCTTCGTAGCTAATATGAAGTTCATCTAATAGCTGCATAATCTCACGACGTAAGTTGTTGCCTCCGTGATCAGAAGAAATTGCTATTCTCACTGGGTTCCCTCTTTTCGAATTATAGTCACCCTTAGTGTACCACTTCTTTCTGAAGAATAACATGATTTTTCTTGTTTTTTTATGCTGATTTCTCCTGAAAGACGAACATTTATTGTATATTAACATAAAAATATTCACTTTTAAACCCATTTTTCTGTGGATAATGTGAATATCATGTTAATAAGTTCGGATAAAGGTCCTTTGTTGTAATATTCCATCTTCTGAAGTTTTTTTAGCTTTTCACTTACGATGGACATAAATACTTTGACAGAGTGTGATCTTAAGATGGAAGCTCTCTAATAAAAAAGGCTATACATAAATCCGATTTTACGTCGCATTTATGTATAGCCTTTAGAACTATGCTTGTCTATCAAATTGTTGAATCATCTTATGCAATGCTTCCGATTGCTTTTTCAAACTTTGAGCCAAATGCTCTACCTGCTCGATAGCATAAGCTTGCTCCTCAGCGGCGCTACGAACTTCCTGTGCACCTGCTGACGTTTCTTCAGCAATGGCTGCAACTTCTTGTGATTGGCGAGCTGTCGTTTCAATATTATGCATTTGCTGTTCAATTAACGAGGAAATTTCAACAATTGCTGTTGCCATTTCATGTACGTTGGAAGCCATACCTTCAACGGCTGTCGTTGTTTCAGAAACGCGATCAGCTTCCTTCGTCGCAAATGCTACTTGTTCATTCATTTGTTTAACAACCACCTCTACATTTTGCTGCATGGACTGAATTAAAGCTGTAATACCTTGGACAGCTTTCGCACTTTCATCAGCCAAACCGCGAACTTCCTCAGCTACCACTGCGAAGCCCTTTCCATGCTCTCCTGCTCGTGCTGCTTCAATCGAGGCATTTAATGCCAGTAAATTTGTTTGTGCCGCAATGTCACCGACTAAGCTAATAATCCGTTCTACTTGGCCAGCATTTTCTTCAAGTGCATGAATACTTTTTAGTGCCTCATTATTACCTGTAGCAATTTGCTGAATACTATTCACTAATATTTCGATGGCCTTTGTTGTTGTCGATAAATTATGTAGAATCTCTTTTGATTGTGATGCTGATGCTTCTGCTCTACTATTTACTTCTGTTGCAAGAGCTCGCACATCTTCAATAGCTTCGGCAGTGTCTTGTACAGCTGTTGCAGATGCTTCTGCTCCTGCAGATATATGCTTCACAGTAGAGGCAATTCCTTCTGCCTTTCTAGTTGCCACTCCCGCCTCATCAGATAGCTGAATAATTGATTGATTTGTTTGCTGAAAGTTTTGATCGATACTTTCCACCATTTGACGCAGATTTAACACCATTTGTTGGAACGCCTCAGCAACGGATCGAATTTCATCATTTGTTTTAGGCATTTGCACATCCTGTCCAATTTTCCCCTCAGCTACAAGGATTGCTGAATGTTCGAGCTGCTGTAAAGGTTTGATTAAGATCACGCTTAACAACGCCGCTAATATACCTGACCATATAATACCTAATGCGTAGGTAATTACCTCAAAAACCATTCGATTCGTGTCTGGGAAGAAAGTAGGTTGTAAAAACTCAATGAATATAAAACTGACACTGTAGGTGATAAGCGCAAGTACACTAACAAATAATACCAATTTAAGCCGTAAACCAAATTGTTTTTTCATAGGGCCCCTCAATTCTTTTCAAGTTTTTGTATTAATTGATCAACTAATTCCTTTAATTCTGCAAATGTTGCTTCATATATTGCTTTATTGCCACCATAAGGATCTACTACATTTTCCAGACTGCCCTCATTTGTATATTCTTTCAAGGTAAATACTTTATGTTCAGCTTCTGGATAATTTGAAATCACGGCGTCTTTGTGAGCAGTCGTCATCGTTAAAATTAAGTCTGCCCATGCCATTTCTGTCATTGATAATTGCGTTGCAAAATGCTGATGTGACATTTGCGCTTCATTTAACACTAGTTGTGCATGTGCTGACATTTGTGCATTTGGCATGGCATAAATACCTGCTGAGCGCACCTCTACATTGTTGATTTGTTTATGTTTTAAAATAACTTCTGCCATCGGACTGCGACAAGTATTGCCTGTACAAACAAATAATATTTTCACACTTATCACTCTCCAATTTCATTTATTGTTGAATAGCTAGAATGCTCATGATAATAAATATAACGCCAGCAGCTATTTGAATTTTATTGCCAAAAAATACTTGGCTTCTACGGGCAATGACTAATGAACCATAAGCGCAAATTAGAGCGCTCAAGCCTGCACTCATGATAAAAATAGTTTTTTCTAAGTTAAGCATACCAAAAGAAACACTAACTGAAAAGGTATCTAGGCTTGCAGTCACAGCCAAAATTACAGGTGATATTGTTACTTTTTCATCTCGATGAGAGAATAATAGTAAATGCATACCAATACAAAATAATAAAATACTTGAAATCCATTGTCCCCATTCTAATAGAAATCGAACTAAATAGCTTCCTAGCTCAAAGCCTAACAACGGGAAAAGCATATGCAATGCTGCTGTCCATAATGACAAAAATAAGCGATATCTAACATTTGGCAGTAAGACATATAGACCAATCACATCAACAGACGTTAGTATACCTGCAAGAATTCCCTGCAAGAACGCACTCCTTCTCTCCCTAATATTTTATCATTTTATGCTCGAAAATACATTATTATCATAATTGTCCACAATAGTTTTTCTTTTATATTTTGTAATGATAAACAAAAAGGACAAAAGACATGATTTATATCAATGTCTTTTGTCGCTAATGTACCTGAACTATATTCATTTATAATGAATACCATTTGCCTCCAGAGGCCTTTTCAAGTCTATTCATGATAGCTGCTCCTACACCTTCTGTTGAGGTTGTTGTTGCTAATATAATGGTAGCGGCGGTTTTATCACATGCTCTAAGTGCATTGTATAAGTTCGCACCCATTTCTTGTTTACTTCCAGCTTCACCAATTGAGAAGTAAAAATCAGCTTTGATATCTTCAAAATTCACTGGTGCAAGCAATGCTACTACATGTCCTTCTCGCTGCATTCGCTGAACAGCCTCGCTGACTTTCTCATAATGACAATCTATTAAATACACAGGAGCATTTGGAGCATAATGTGTATATTTCATGCCTGGTGCTTTAGGCGTTGTTTCTAGCTTCTGCTCTATATTGGTTGGTTGAATAACGGGACCTATCTTCGCCTCAAGCATTTCCTTTGTAATGCCACCCGGACGTAAAATTACTGGAGGTTCATGTGTCACATCTAACACAGTAGATTCAAGCCCAATGCCTGTAGAACCTCCATCCAAAATATAAGGTATGTATCCTCCCAAATCATCTAATACATGGACTGCCTCTGTAGGGCTTGGTTTACCGCTACGATTGGCACTTGGTGCAGCAAGCGGTTTTTGAAGCTGCTGTAGCAATGCAAGTGCTACTGGATGATTCGGCATTCGAATGCCCACTGTTGATAACCCAGCTGTGACACTTTGTGCTAAAACATTTGGCTTTGCTGGCATTACAAGCGTTAAGGGGCCGGGCCAAAAGAAATCCATGCACTGTTTGGCTACTTCAGAAATTTGATCGATATAAATGGCTACTTCCTCTTTTGTCCCCACATGGACAATTAAAGGATTATCTGAAGGTCGGCCTTTTGCTTCAAATATCTTTTTCACTGCCAAATCATTTGTGGCCACTGCTCCTAAGCCATAAACCGTTTCTGTCGGAAATGCTACTACCTCTCCCGCATTTAAGATATCCACAGCTTGTGTATAATTAATCTGACTATTCACATTACTGTCCACAACCTTGCAAACGGTTTCCATCATTAAAACCTACCTTCAATTATTGGTTTTTACTGAATTATCCACATAATGTTTATAACTTACGAAAAAATGTGTATAAGTTGTCTGAATTTGTGCACAATTCATTCAAAAAGTCCTTTAATCCATTCCCATATAAAGAATGTTACTTGCTCTTTTTCTTCTTTTACTTCTTCTTTTACTTCTTCTTTTTCAGGCTCACAAATAGATGGAAAGATACTGCACCACCAGTTATCCCCACGTGCATCACCAATCTTCACAACAATCGAGTGATACACATTTTGTGGATAGAGTATAGCACCTTGTCTTTTTGGTGGAAATAAGTTATCCCCAATGACAATCTGTGTATCCATCTGTGGATAATTTTCGCTCAATTCTGTTTCAATTTGTTGTTTTAGCGAAAGAATTTGCTCACTCCCTACATTGCCAGCAGTGGCTACTTGCATAAAGTATGGCTTTAATTCTTGGACAAGCTGCTCTTTCTCTAGCTGATCTTGTGTCGTATTACTGTTCGCAATAACACGTATACGAAAATCGTTTTCTTGCTCATCATTGGTAGCTTCCTTGGCAAAGCCTACTAATGATGGAATATATAAAATACATAATTGTAAAGCAATCGCGATTAATACTAGTCTAGCAAAAGCTAGAAAGATATTTTGTTTAGGTAATCTAATAATCTTGTATTCATTTAACATATAAATCCCTCCTTGCTCAACATTGTTGGCAAGATTAAGAAACTTTATACATGAATCTCACAAAAAATCATTCGAGGCTTACCGTTAATATCTTTTTCTATTGAAACTGTCGCATGTGGAAAACTATCTTGAAAGAATTTGGCTACTTGCTCACCTTGTGTATAACCGATTTCTAACCCAATCAATGCTGGTTTATTCATGTAGGCTGGTAGTTGCTCAGCTAATTTTCTATACAAAATCAGACCATCTTCCTCAGCAAATAGTGCACTATGTGGCTCATGCTCTAGTACAACATTCGACATTTCCTGTGCCTCATCAAAGGCAATATACGGTGGGTTTGATAAGACAACATCCAATTTTTCTCCTGCAAGTGGCGCTGTTAAATCGCCCAACCTAAAATCAATATCAGCCTCTAATCGTTGAGCATTTTTTTGCGCCGTCGCTAGTGCATCCTGTGATAAATCAGTGGCTATAACAGTTAGCGCTGAACATTCCAGTTTCATCGAAATAGCAATAGCTCCACTGCCTGTACCGATATCAGCCAACTTCAGGGTTTGTTGTGAAAAAAGTTTAGGCAGGCGATTGATTGTACCAAGTACTAGCTCCTCTGTTTCTGGCCGAGGAATTAAGACAGATTCATCGACTAGGAAGGAGCGGCCATAAAATTCTTCACTTCCAACACAATATTGTACAGGGCGGCCATTGACATGTTCTTCTATGAGCGCTTTAAATTTCACTTGCTGTGCTGCTGTTAATTCATCCTGTAAGTGCAACATAACTTCTGAATAACTTGTACCAAGTACATGTTGCATGACGATACGTGCTGCTGTTTGCTCACGACCATTATCCACTAAAAAAGAAGAAGCCCACTCTAGGGCCTCCATCACATTTTTATAAGTCATCATTTAATCGCTCTAACTTCGATGCTTGTTCTTCTAAAATAAGGGCATCGATAATCTCGCCTAGTCTTCCTTCGACGATTTGATCTAGCTTTTGAATCGTTAAACCTATACGGTGATCTGTTACACGGTTTTGTGGATAATTGTATGTGCGAATTCGCTCGGAGCGATCGCCTGAGCCTACAGCAGATTTACGTGTAGCATCAATTTCTTTTTGTGCTTCTTGCATATACATATCAGCAACACGAGCACGTAGAATTTTCATGGCTTTTTCACGATTTTTAATTTGTGAGCGTTCATCCTGCATCGAAACCACAACACCTGTTGGTAAATGGGTCATACGAACAGCAGACATCGTTGTATTTACAGATTGACCACCAGCACCTGAAGAGGCAAATGTATCTACACGAATATCCTTTTCATGGATTTCAACATCTACTTCCTCCACTTCAGGTAAACACGCAACTGTTGCCGTCGATGTATGAATACGACCTTGAGATTCGGTAGCAGGGACACGTTGTACGCGGTGTGCACCATTTTCGAATTTGAATTTTGAATAGGCTCCTTGTCCGTTAATCATAAAGATTACTTCTTTATAGCCGCCCATTGGGTTTGGTGTAGCTTCCATAATATCAATTTTCCAGCCTTGTGTTTCCGCATAGCGAGAGTACATACGGAATAAATCACCCGCAAAAATATTGGCCTCGTCACCACCAGCTGCTCCACGAATTTCCATGATAACGTTTTTATTATCATTAGGATCTTTAGGAATTAATAAAATGCGTAGACGTTCTTCTAGCTCTTCCTGCTGTGCTTTTAATAGGTTAAATTCTTCCTTTACCATCTCATGCATATCAGGATCTTTTTCACTATCTAACATTTCACGAGTATCTACTATCTGCTCTTTAACACTTTTATATTCACGATAAGTATCCACTGTTTCTTGGATATCTGATTGTTCCTTAGAATATTCACGTAATTTCTTACTATCATTCACAATATCCGGATCGCTCAAAAGCTCTGTTAGCCTTTCATAACGATCCTCCACTGCTTGTAATCGATCAAACATGGATTTCACCTCTATTTAGTTTTTTAAGGTATGCTCCTTTTTGACAAAGAAGCTTTTATTCAGTAATTACAATGTTTATTTCCACTACTTAGTATAAGAAAAATTTCGCATGTATGCTACTTTTTCTTAGCGTATCCACCTGTCTATTGGCTTTAAAGTGGTGGCTGTGCGTGACATTTTCGACAAACCGGATAATACGAGTCATTACCACCAATTTGAATTTGATCACCTGTGTAGACTGGCTTTCCACTTTCATCTACTCGTAAATTCATTGTTGCTTTTTTATGACAGAACCAGCAAATTGTTTTCATTTCCTCAATTTTATCTGCATATGTAAGCATGTATTGGCTACCTTCAAATAGCTCATTTTGAAAATCATTTTTTAAGCCAAAGCCCATCACGGGGATGTCCAATTTATCCACAATGTTAGCAAGTTGTAAAACATGTGCTTTTTTTAAAAATTGAACTTCATCCACAAGCACACAGTATGGCTTGACAGTATTGGATTCCACTAGTTCAAAAATATTTGTATCCTCATAAACAGGGATGGCTTGTTGGCGTAAACCTACTCGACTGGAAACAAAGCCAACCTCATCACGTGTATCTAAACCTGAAGTAAACATCATCACAGGCTTTTGTTGTTCTTCATAATTATGGGCAACTTTTAGAATTTCTATTGATTTTCCACTATTCATTGCACCATGTTTAAAATATAGCTGTGCCATTCTGTCTTCTCCCTTTCTTTATGTCAATGTGGATTTTGAAAGGTATTGCATCAACGTGTATTATTTACTGAAAAAAATACCTGCCAAGCGCATGCTTGGCAGGTATTAAACTAACATTAGTTTTTAAGACCGTATTTTTTGTTGAAACGATCCACGCGACCATCAGCAGACGCGAATTTTTGACGGCCAGTGTAGAATGGGTGACATTCGTTGCAGAACTCGACAACGATGTTTTCTTTTACTGAACCAGTTTTGAAAGTGTTCCCACAAGAGCAAGTTACTGTTGCTTCTTTGTAGTCTGGATGAATTCCTTGTTTCATATTCGTTTTCTCCTCTCGCCCTGAACCATCTGGAACAGAGTATTATCGAACTGTACCTTACATAGCCCGAATATGTCGACTACAAAATTTGCGTCGAAAGGGTCAGCTACATATGTACACGTTGCATACTTTTGAAGTATAGCATAGTCATTTTATTATTTTCAAGTAAAAAATATTAAAAACGAACCTTCCATCTTTCTTATCCACGAACTTCGCGATAATCATTGTCTACTAACCCAATTTGCTCGTTTCGTTCTTTGAAGCGAATATTATGTGATGACACATAGGCTACTTTCGGCGCATCTGGCTCCAAATATAGCTTGGCACTATTTAATGCTAGTATTCCATCCGTAAATGCACCTGCTATTAATCTTACTTTACTAGGATGATCAATAAAATCACCCGCTCCATAGACACCTTCAATGTTCGTTTCACGCTTCTCATTGACAATCGCTACTTCATCTTGGATGTTTAATCCCCATTCTTCAAGTGCACCATAATCACATTTCAAACCATGGTTGACAATGACAGCATCTACCTCTACTCGTTCACTTTCACCTGTCTCTTTATTGACTATGGACACATACTGAATTAAATCACCGTCACCATGCAATTGAACAACCTCATATGGCGTTTTTACACGAACTGAGGATTCTTTCATGCGCAAGACATTTTTTTCATGGCCGCCAAAATCATCTCGGCGATGAACGACTGTAACACTTGCAGCAATTGGCTCTAGCTCATTTGCCCAATCAACTGCAGAATTACCACCACCTGAAATTAACACATGCTTGTGTCGGAAAATCTCTAGTTCCTGTACTGTATAATGTAAATTTGTTACTTCAAATCGGTCTGCTCCTTCTATTTCAAGCTTTTGCATAGAAAGAACACCATACCCCACTGCTAAAATAACTGTTTTCGAAAAATGCTTCTCACCTGTAGAAGATGTCAACATAAATGTTCCATCCTGTTGCTTTTCTAATTTTTCCACCTTTTGATTTAAAACAATTGTAGGATCGAATGTTTTAGCTTGCTCAACAAGTTGTTTAATCAGCTGTCCCCCTAAAATAGGTGTTACTCCGCCGACATCCCAAATCATTTTTTCAGGATAAATTAACATACGACCGCCAAGCTGTGAGCTGTATTCAATAATTTTCGTTTTTAAATCTCGCATCCCACTATAAAAGGCAGTATAAAGCCCAGCTGGACCACCACCAACAATCGTTACATCATATAGTTCTTCTGACATTTCCGTTCTCCATCCCCTTCTGTCTCGATTCGATCATACAGTTTTGAGGTTGTGTTAAGCTACTGCCTGTCTATTCTTTCTGACGAGGATCATACTATTCACACACCATCCACAAACTATAGTTACTCTTTCAATCGCGCCAATAAATATAAGAAATAAGGTGCTCCTAAAACAGCAACCACAATCCCCGCTGGAATTTCTGAAGGCTCTAATATAGAACGACCGATTGTATCTGCCATCAACACTAAAAATCCTCCTAACAGAGCTGCAGTTGGCAGTAAAAACTGATGTTTAGCGCCAACAAGTTGTCGAGCTAAATGTGGTGCAACAAGACCCACGAAACCAATGCCTCCACTTACAGAAACACTAGCTCCAGCTAAACCAACAGCAGCAGCCAATAACCAACGGCGCTCTTTTTCAATAGAGGCACCTAGCCCTACAGCTGTTAATTCGCCTAGATTTAGTACGTTTAATACCCGTGATTTTGCATAAACAAAAGGCAATAAGATAATTAACCATGGTAACAGCGACAGCACAAATCGCCAATTCGAGCCCCAAATGCTACCTGCTAGCCATGTCGCTACAAATTGATAATTTTCTGGTGATAGGCGTAGTGTTAGCACAATCATAGCCGAGCTAATCCCTGCTGCTACAGCTACCCCTGTTAAAATTAAACGCATTGGTGTAATACCTTCATGTCGTCTATAAGAAAGTGAATAAATCAGAACAGCTGTCAAACCTGCCCCTACAAAAGCCAGTACTGGCAGTAAATAAACAGGTGCTGCTTTCGTAGTTGGGAAAAATGATACATAGAGCATGACAGCAAGTCCTGCCCCAGCATTAATCCCTAAGATTCCTGGATCCGCTAAAGCATTTTTGGAAATGCCCTGTAAAATAGCGCCTGAAACCGCTAAGCCCATACCTACTAACACAGCAATCACAATTCTAGGAAGTCTGAACTCAAATAATATAAGTTGCTGTTGTGCATCACCTTGACCAAAAAGTGTGCGCAGAACTTCCATTGGCGTCAGTTTAATAACGCCAGTATTCATACTAATAATAAAGGTAATAATGATTAACACAATGAGTGTAACAAGGATGGAGAAATTTTTTCTTTTCGCCTTAAGCTGACTCGGTGTTAAATAGCTGTTACTCATAGTTCTTTCCCTCCTTTACGTGCTAAATAAAGGAAGAATGGTACACCGATAAAGGCAATTAGTGCGCCAATCGGTGTTTCATAAGGTGGATTGATAATACGTGCTACTAAATCAGCTAACACAACAAGCAATGCCCCATATACTATAGAACAAGAGATAATCCAGCGATAATCATGTCCAACTATGTATCTCGTTAAATGAGGGATAATTAACCCTACAAAACCAACCGCACCGACAACAGACACGGCTGCACCTGCTAAAACTAAAACAATGATCATTCCCCATACTTTTACAACTGCTGTCCGTTGCCCAAGTCCAACTGCAATTTCTTCACCTAAGCTCAGTACAGTGATTGAACGTGATAGGATAAGTGCTCCTATCATCGCAATAAAGATCCATGGGGATAATATTTGTAAATGACTCCATTTTGTACCTGAAACACCGCCAGCATACCAAAATGCTAGGTCTTGTCCAATACGATAATAAAGTGCAATCCCTTCTCCTAACGCTCCAAGCAATGCACTAACAGCTGCACCTGCTAGAACTAGCCGCATCGGTGTTAAGCCACCTTTTGACAGTGAGCCAATACCATAAACAATGGCTACGCCAAGACCTGCGCCTACAAAGGACCATAAAATTAAATACATGTAAGGCAGACCAGGGAAGAAGGCAAAGCACAATGCTAACATAAAGGCCGCTCCAGAGTTCAGACCAAGTAGCCCCGAGTCTGCTAATGGGTTACGTGTCATCCCCTGCATAATAGCACCCGCTACTGCAAAGCTTGCACCTACTAATGCTGCTCCAAGTACTCGAGGTAAGCGAATATCATGGATAATTTGATGTGTTGTTAATTCTGGTGAAAAATGGGTAACTGCTGTCCAAACAGTACCCAATGAAATATCTGCTGCTCCAAAAGAAATCGATAAGCCAATGGCAAATATTAATCCAATTACTCCTACGATTAAAGCCACTACTCCACGGATCGGATGAGATCGTTTCTGTAGCTCCTCTAAATCGTTGAGCTCTCCTACTCCTGTCGACGTAGTCATTTTACTTCCTCCTCATAACTTTCAATTAAACTTTTATTCCTTCATGTCGTACAACTGATAAGATAGGCAGATTGGATTTTTACTATATGGACAAACAGCCATTTCTGCATCGATATTAAATACTTTTTGTAGATTTTCCTTTGTCATCACTTCTTTTGGACTACCGTTCACCATTAAATCGCCGTCTCTCATAGCCATTATGAAGTGGGAGAATCGTGACGCATGATTTAAATCATGCAAGACCATGATAATTGTTCGTCCTTCTTCCTTATTTAGTTTTTGCAGTAGCAATAATATATCTAGCTGGTGCGCTAAATCTAAATAAGTTGTTGGTTCATCCAGTACTAAAATATCCGTGCCTTGCGCCAATGCCATAGCAATCCATACTCTCTGACGCTGGCCACCTGATAATGCTTCAATTGGTCGATCACTAAATTCTCTTAGCCCCGTTACATCAATCGCCCAGTGGATATATTCGTAGTCTTCCTTTTGCAAGGAACCAAACCCAACTTGGTGAGGAAAGCGACCATATGATACCAATTCAAAAACCGTTAATCCTCCGGGTGCTGTTGCTGTTTGAGGTAAAATAGCCATTCTTTTGGCCACATCTTTCGTTTTTAATTGATGTATCGCCTTGCCATCTAAATAGACAGCTCCATTTTGTGTTCGTAATACACGGGCAACAGCCTTTAATAAAGTAGACTTGCCACAACCATTTGGGCCGATGATTGTGGAGATTTGCCCTTTAGGAATCTCCACACTTAAATCGTTGACGATGAGCGCTGAAGAATAACCAATCGCAACATGATCTATTTCGAGTACTGACATCTTTAACTTCCTTTCATTTTTGAGAATGCGTTCCACTCTTACATTTGTAAACCAAATTGAGCTGTATACAAGCCATAGTAAGCATTTTGGCGTTCCATTAATTGCTCGTGTGTACCTTCTTCAATGATGCCCTTTTTCGACACAACGACAATTCTGTCTGCATCCTTAATTGTTGCTAATCGGTGAGCAATCACTAATGTAGTACGTCCAATGGAAAGTTCATTTAATGCCTGTTGGATAGCTTGTTCAGTTTCTGTATCCAATGCAGATGTTGCTTCATCTAGTATTAAGATTTTTGGGTTTTTCAAGAAAATACGGGCAATGGATAATCTTTGCTTTTGACCACCTGATAATTTCACACCACGCTCACCAATTAATGTATCCATACCTTCAGGTAGAGCATTGATGACATCCGTCAGTTGCGCTCGTTGTGCTGCATACCAAATATCTTCTTCACTGGCATTTAAATCACCATAGGCAATATTTTCACGAATGGTACCATCGAATAAAAAGACATCCTGCTGGACAATCCCAATATGCGAACGTAAGGAATGCAGTTTAAAATCGCGTATATCCATACCATCAATACTAATGGATCCTTCATTGACTTCATAAAAACGTGGCAATAAACTACAGATTGTTGATTTCCCTGCACCAGATGGACCTACCAAGGCAACGGTTTCGCCAGGATTTACTTTTAAATTAATATGATGTAGGGCACGGTTATTGGCAGCATAGCCAAACGATACATCGGAGAAAGTAATTTCGCCATTAATTTCATCAACCATTTTTGCCTCTGGACGATCCGCAATTTCAGGTTCCGTTTCTAAAAATTCGATATAGCGTCTAAATCCTGCCATACCTTTCGGATAGCTTTCTATAAACATATTAATTTTGTTAATTGGGCCTAAAAGAATACCTGATAGTAAAATAAATGCGATAAAATCTCCATTTGTTATATGTCCATTTAAAACAAAATACGCTCCTACAAATAAAGTAAAGAGTGATAATACTTTAGTGAGTATGCCTGAAATAGCCTCATTCCAAGCCATTACTTTATAGGAGAACAGCTTTGTCATACGGAATCGTTCATTATTTACTTTAAAGCGTTTAATCTCATGATCTTCATTTGTGAAAGCCTGTACCACACGAATACCACTTACATTATTTTCAACTCGCGCATTGAAATCTGCGATATCTCCGAACATTTGACGGAATGCTTTGGACATTAACTTCCCAAAAATAATCGTTAAAATTAAAATGATCGGTACAAGTAAGAAAATAAGAATTGTAAAGGTTGGATCAATATAGTACATAACCCCAAACGTCCCAATAATCGTCATTGCCGCAATAAAAATATCCTCTGGACCATGGTGAGCAAGTTCACCAATATCCATTAAATCGTTCGTTAATCGAGAAACAAGATGCCCTGTTTTATTGTTATCAAAATATCGGAAAGATAGTTTTTGCACATGGCTAAAGGATTCCTTCCTCATATCTGTTTCAATATTAATCCCTAGCATATGCCCCCAGTACGATACGATAAAGTGAAGAATAGAATTGAAAATATATAGACCAAACAGCAATAAACTTGCCATAAGAATCCATTTTAATTCCCCATCTGGCAGAATATCATCAATTACTTTATTTAAAACAAGTGGAAATGCCAGCTCGATTAGTGCCACTAATATCGCACAGCTAAAATCTAAAATGAATAAACCTTTATAGGGTTTATAATATGAAAAAAAGCGCCTTAATAACATGTTGCAACCTCCTATGGTAATGTCATTTTCGTATCTAATAAATGAGCTATCTGATTCTACATACAGATAGCTCACATGTTTTCACAGTTATTGTTGCTGAGCCTTCGTAAAATCAACTATTTTGTCAGCTAATTCTTCAGCTTGGTGTAAGCCAGAAAGCGGATCAGAAGCAAAATAATATTCAGATGGAAGCTCTAATACTTGATTATTTTTAACGACATCTAAATTTGTCCACGTTGCTGGCAACTGGCCATCTTTGTTAAAGAAATTAATCATGAAGTTATAGTCACCTACATAATCACCTACTACTTCATAGGAAATCTCATAACGTCCATTACTTGCTTCCTTTGTATCAAAAATCTCCTGCACCTTTTCTTGAGGTTTCATGCCCAAAATTTGATAGAGTGCTCTACCGCCTGATACACTTGATTGCCCTACAATCGTTGCATTTTTTTCAAACATTTCATAAATAGTAAATGTGGATCCTTCTGGAATCACATCCATGATTTTTTCCTTAGCTTTTGCTATACGGTCTTCAAATTCTTTTGTAAATTTTTCAGCCTCTGCTTGTCTTCCTAAGTAATTTCCCATTGCCTCAATCTCCTCCATTGCTGATTGATGAGCATCTTCAGCGAAGACAATTGTCGGGGCAATTTTTTCATATTTCGCTACATCTTCCACATTCCAAGTAATAATCAGGTCTGGCTTTAACTCTAAAACTTTTTCTAATGATACCTTGCCATCTGTACCAATATTCGTAATTTCCCCATCCTTATAGTGTTGCTTTAAGAAAGCTGCATAATCAAGGTTAGCCGTTACGCCTCCAACTGGTACAACATCTAACGCTAAAATTTGCCCAAGATACCAATCGGTTACGACTCTCTCTGCCTTCACTGGAATTTCAACTTCGCGTCCACTATCATCTGTTACGGTTCTAGTCACTGCCGTATCAGACAAAGTTTGTTTGTCAACCTTAGATTGGCTCGTATCTTCATTACATGCTGCCAGTAAAACAATCAGGCTTAGTAAAAAAGGTAGCTTTATATGCTGAATCATCTTTCTCATCATGATTTCATTTTCTCCATTCTCAAATCGTTTTGCTTGCGCGAGCTGATTATTATTGTATTGAAAATGATTCTCATTTGTAATGGCAATTTCGGACATACTAGCTGTATATTTCAGCCTAAAGCTACTTGGAGCCATATTTGTTGCTTTTTTAAAAGCACGACTAAAATAATATTCATCTTCAAAACCAAGAGAAATGGCAATTTCTTTAATGCCATATTGATTGGTTAATAAATACTGCTTAGCTTGCTCTATTCTCAATTGCTGTAAATAAATTTGTGGACCTATTTCATAACGCGCTTTAAAGATGCGTAATAAATGCCGTGTACTAATCTGAAGCATATCTGCTAATGTCTGTATAGATAGTGGTTGATGAATGTGTTGCTTAATAAACAATCGTGCAGCTTCTGCCTTATCCATCTCATGTGGTTTACCTTGCCCTTCCGCTAATTCTCGAAAGACATGATAGACAAGCTCATAGAAGGAGGCCCTTACAGATAAATGCTCCTGAATGGAACCAGATTGCCATTTACTGTACATATCTTGAAGGATACTGTGAATGACGATCGGATTAGCGGGTACACATGAAAAATGTGTTTGAAATGGTTGATAATGCATGTGCAAATGTTGCATAAAAGCATCTTTGTACATGACATCCCCCTTATAGCTAATGAGAAAGTAGCTCACACTCTGTTGTGCTGTAATCTGAAGGCATTGAGATTTTCCTATATGAAAAATACTGAAGCGCTGCACGTGATAGGGTTGATCATCAATGACAACCTGTGCACCACCTCCTGTGACAATAAGAAACGAGCTATATGTTAAAACCTTTGACACATGAACATCTGATTTATTTATGTAATCGATTTGCTTCAACTGGATAAATGCATTTTGCCAAAGAAGCATATAAGCGTCATAATTCATCTTCGTCTCCTTCAATAAACATACTTTATAGCCTCATTATATTGATAATGATTATCAATTTCAATATACATTTATAAAATAAAACATATACAAAAATACCTGCCAAGCGCGAACTTGGCAGGTATTAAACAAACAATTGTTTTTAAAGCCTCTTTTTATTCAAAGGATCATCCAGACGCCAAATTTTAACGTCTAATATGAATGAGGGTCCTTCGTTGCAGAACAAGACAACAATACTAGAAGGTTGCTTCTTTTTGATAAAATAACTTGTCCATGTGTTAGTGCCATATGGATACGTATTTGTGAACTGTCTTCTCTTCAATAATTTTCTTTGAAGCTATTAATTTCTTATATTAAAAAACTTAAATAGTCCCCTATTGTTGAGTCAATAATAAAAGAGAAGATAATTGAAGTTAAGATAGCTGTTACAACTAGATAAAAAATAAAACTATAGAAATTATCAATAATTTTAGATGTATTACTCAATAATTTAACCATAACAAAAATAGGTATGATCCCGATAGCTAACACAAATCCAATATATAACATAATCATGGAATATGTATAAGATTTCAACAAGCCAAATAAAATACTTAAAATCGTAACTGCAATAGGAAGAGCGTAGTAACTTCCTATTTTACTAATCACATTTGTAAAACTGAGGTTTTCAGAAAATAATTTTGAAGTTAAGAATATGGCTAATACGTTTATCGCCATTAGTAAAATTAGAAATAATGACACATATAGAATCACTTGAATTATAGAAGGTCCATAACTTTCGAAAAGCCCAAACGTTCGTGAAGTGAAACTTTTTATTAATAAAAATACAGATAAAGCCGTAATTAAAACATAGATAATCATACTAGTAAGATTATTTTTCCAAGCTATTTCTACATTAAAACCTGCAGATGGTTTTTTTAATTGTTCTAGAAAATGATTAAAGTATAATTTAGATTGTTTTTTTAATAATTCAATTTGATCACTACTGTGCGAAGTTTCCTGAACAGCCTGTCCGGCTTGTGGCTGCGGCTGATTTTGATAATCCGTCATATTATTTATTGTTGCTGCTTGTTCAAGAGCAGCGCTTTCTAGTGGAGTCCCGCATTTCCCACAGAATTTTCCATCCTCCTGCGAATGTCCACATGTTAAACAATTTTTCATCTACACATACCTCACTATAATTTTGTCTTTTTCGTATCTAAATCCACAATTTCATCAATAAAGTATTTTCCATTTTCAAATGAGAAAATATATTTCTTTTTACGTTCATAGTTAATAGAACCTTCTTTATCTGAAGAATAATTAAAAGTTTCATATGACTGTAACTCAAATTGTTTATCTGATAATGTATTAAATGATATTATTTCATTTAACAAAAATTCATAGTTATAGCCAGGAATATTATCATGATCCGTTACAAATTTCGCATAATCTTTTTTTATTTTACTTCCTTCTCTGAAATAATCACCTATGTAATCAAAATTTGTGTATCGAATAGCAGAGGAATAGTCTGAGCGGAAATTTTTATAAATATCCCTTATGATATCTTCATGTTCTGCTAATTTTTGTTCCGTTCGAATATGTTCAAATGGTAAATAAATAGTATCACTATCTAGTGGCAATACATCTGACTTTACCGTTTTACCATCCTTATCTTGACTTTGTGCATAAACTTCTATTTTACTATTTAGTTTCGCAGGATAAAGCTCTCTTAATTCACTTACTTTTTTTTCAGTCGATTTTCCATTTACATATAAAATCGCATCCTCTAAATCGGAGTCTACAGATACTGTTTGGAAACCCCAGTCTACATCAATTTGTGCAATATTGTCTGCTTGTGCTTCAAGCATTAGTTTTCCTTCGTCTGCTAAAGGTATATAACCACCTTCATAACTATAAGACCAAGCATACTCTCCTGGAATATAGTGACCAAATCCTACATTTTCCTCATCACTCTTACTGACAATTTCCTTATCCCCAAACTGTAAAGTCATATTTTTAAAAGGTGCATAAATAAACACTTCAGTCGGAATAATGATGAATTCAACCCTGTCATACAACCCAAATAAAATAGGTTTACTATGTACAGAAATAAATTCACCCCCATTGTATATAATATCTGGATTTTCATTATTCATAATACGTTCTACTTCATATGTAAGTTGATTTCTCAAATTTGTCCAACCGTACTCTTTAACAATCGCATAAAAATTTTGAGCATCTGCTACAGTGCCCTCTTTAACTTCAAACTCTTGAAAGAAAGCATCTTTATCTTGATTATTATACGCATCATTCATCGCACTAATCTGCTTAGTTGGCTCATAAATGCTACTTAAAACGAAATGTGTAATAGCAAGAACTAATAGTAGGACACTTGAGATAGAAAATATCCATTTCTGTTTTTTAGTCATTTTTTTACGATGCTTCTTTTGAGCACTTAGTTTTGGTTCAATTTTCATAGATGTTTTATCTTGTACATCGCTAAGACTATTACCACAATTTGTACAATACAATACTTCTTCACTATTTTTTTCACCACAACTTATGCAAAATCTCATTAAAAATCACCATTCCTTATGTATAATAACATAATTATACAATACATTTATGGTAAATTGTAGTTTTTTAATTCAAATTTCATAGTTTCTATTTTGATACATTTAGTTTCTAGCTCCCTTTATCAGTAAAATAGTATTAGGAAAATGATTATACAATCATACAATATTTTCCTTTTTATATTACAAAAAATCACCATCAACTAATTTTAGTTAATGGTGATCATAGTGTTGAAAAACAAAACCATCCATAGAATTTATGTGAAAGGTGAAAAAGGATTTCCGTTGCAGGCTACTTGCTTTCCTGTGGGCGAGCGCCGAGCCGCTTCCTCCGTGCAGGGGCTCGCCTATCTCGCTATTCCCACGGGAGTCAAGTAGCCTTCCACTCCAATCCATAAAAATGTTCACTTTTTAGCAAAAAAGTGAAGGTATTCACTACTCTTTTATGGAGGGGTGTTGTCACACATCGCTTCTCCACATTGAAAGTAAGAGGCTATCCTCTCTTATAATATAAATAATGGGCTATTTTGTTCAGGAAAAGACACTTTTGCAGAATGGTTGATTGGAGTGGAGCCAGCGTCACTCCTAGGGGATTTAGCGTCACAGATGAGACCCTGGAGCGAACGCAGTGAGTGAAGCGGCTCATCGGACGCCCCCTGGAAAGGACGCTGGCGGAACGGAAATCAACCCCTCGCCTTACAAAACTGCTTATTATGCCGTTGACATTACCTTTTTTCAACAACAAAATCACCATCAACTAATTTTAGTTAATGGTGATTCTTTTCTGAAGATTATAATCAGCAATATGAAGAGCTAACTAAATTTTAAGTTAAAGTAGCCCCTTACCTTTTGTGGCTTTTTTCATATCTTCGTTCAATTTCTCAAAAAATTCTTCATTTGATTTTGTCGTGCGCAGCTTTTTCAGGAAGCGCTCTGCAAAATCAGGCGCATCTGAAAATGTTTTACGGATCGCCCATAGTTTTTCAAGCTGTTCTGGCTCAAGAAGAAGCTCTTCTTTACGTGTACCTGAGCGGCGAATATCAAGCGCAGGGAAAATACGGCGCTCCGCCAACTGACGGTCTAGATGAAGCTCTAAGTTACCTGTACCTTTAAATTCTTCATAGATGACTTCATCCATACGAGAGCCTGTATCGACTAAAGCTGTTGCTAAAATTGTTAAGCTACCGCCTTCTTCAATATTACGAGCTGAACCAAAGAAACGTTTTGGTCTATGGAAAGCAGCAGGATCAATACCACCTGAAAGTGTACGTCCACTTGGCGGAATGACTAAGTTAAAAGCACGTGCTAAACGCGTGATAGAGTCCATTAAAATGATAACATCACGCTTATGTTCAACTAAACGGCGTGCACGTTCTAATACAATTTCTGCCACTTTCACGTGATTCTCTGGTACTTCATCAAATGTTGAGCTGACAACATCTGCATTTACAGAACGTTCAATATCTGTCACTTCCTCAGGACGTTCATCAATCAGCAAGACAATTAATTCAGCTTCTGGATGATTGGTTGTAATAGCGTTTGCAATTTCTTTTAATAAAGATGTTTTCCCTGCCTTTGGTGGTGCAACGATTAAACCACGCTGACCAAAACCTACAGGAGCCACTAAATCCATTATACGTGTTGATAAATTGCGCTGTGTTGTTTCAAGCTTAATTTGTCGATCAGGATATAAAGGTGTTAATGCAGGGAAATGCACACGTTCCTTTGCTACTTCAGGATCTTCGCCATTGACAGCATCTACTTGTAAAAGGCCGTAATAGCGTTCATTTTCCTTCGGTGGTCGCACCTTCCCAGACACCTTGTCCCCATTACGTAGGTCAAAGCGACGGATTTGAGATGCAGAAATATAAATATCTTCTTTACTTGGTGAGTAGTTTATTGGTCGTAGGAAGCCAAAGCCCTCTTGCGAAACAATTTCTAATACGCCTTCCATAAAGAAATAGCCCTCTTGCTCTGAACGCGTTTTCAAAATAGCAAATATTAATTCTTTTTTCGTTAGCTTGCTATAATATGAAATTTTATATTGGCGTGCGAGGGCGTAAAGCTCTTTTAACGTCATGTTTTCTAATTGAGCGATTGTCAATGTAGACATATGCACAACTCCAGTCTTTTTCAAAATATAATACAATTATTGGGGTTATCATTGAAGTTTTCGATAGGCTCTGTTAATGCTTATATGGTAGCCTGAGTTTAATAATAACTACTGATACACTTTCTACCATACAACTAAACATTGCCTTAAAATATGGGATGGTTAATTTAAGAAGAAGGTACCTAGCACAATAGATGTACTAGGTATATTTTAGAAGAAAATATCATTAATATCTAGGTTTTTTCTCAAGAGCGTGACGGCCTTCTACAAAGCGAACCGTACCGGATTTAGCTCGCATAACTACTGAGTGTGTTAGGGCATAAGCACCTTTATATTGAACACCCTTTAAAAGCTCGCAATCTGTTACAGCAGTTGCTGCAAAAATAGCATCATCGCCTTTTACTAGGTCATCTAAATAAAGCACTTTCTCAACATCTACACCCATTTTTGTGCAGCGTTCTAATTGCTCTTCATCCTCTGGTACTAGTTTTGCTTGGAAGTCCCCACCGAGGCATTTTAAGGCCACTGCCGAAATAACACCCTCTGGAGCGCCACCTGTTCCAAACATAATATCAATACCCGTTTCATCAAAAGCGGTGTTGATTGCTGCGCCAACATCGCCATCTTGGATAAACTTAATACGTGCGCCAGCTTCACGAATTTCATCAACAATTGCTTGATGGCGAGGTCGATCTAAAAGAGTAGCAACTACATCAGAAATATCTTTATTTTTAGCCTTTGCTACTTGTAATAAGTTATAAGTGACAGAAGCATTTATATCCACTTTTCCAGCCGCTTCTGGCCCTACAGCAATTTTCTCCATGTACATGTCTGGCGCATTTAACAAATTGCCTTTATCTGCAATAGCAAGTACTGTCATGGCACCGTTCGTACCTTTTGCCACAATATTTGTACCTTCTAAAGGATCCACTGCGATATCTACTTTTGGACCACCATTTCGTAAACCAAGTTCTTCACCAATATAAAGCATTGGTGCTTCATCCATTTCACCTTCACCAATTACTACTGTAGCATGCATTGGAATTGTATCGAACATTTTGCGCATCGCTGTTGTTGCTGCATCATCTGCTTCAATTTTCAAACCGCGTCCCATCCATTTCCCGGATGCGATTGCTGCTGCTTCTGTTACTCGTACTACTTCCATCGATAAACTACGTTCCATTGTTGCTTTGCCTCCCGTTATCGGCATCTTTTTATGCCAAAACATTCAAATTACCTCTATTGTAACATAATTGGCTGAAAACTTTTAGCTCTCATTATTCCTTTGTCTCAGCTACACGTGCCATGATTGTTTCACGTCGAATATCAGCGCCTAAATCACGTAATTTCTCAATAAGTGAGCTATAGCCACGTTCGATATGATAGATATCCTGAACCTCTGTTTCGCCTTCAGCTAAGAGACCAGCTAAAACTAAAGCTGCACCCGCGCGAAGATCTGTAGCTGTTACCGTTGAGCCATGTAATTTACTCGGCCCTTTAATAATAGCTGTATTTCCTTCTACACGAGCATCTGCATTCATACGACGAAGCTCATCAATATGTTTAAATCGAGCTGTATAAATAGTATCTGTTACTTTAGAAGAACCGAATGCCTGTGACATTAACACCGCAAGTGGCTGCTGAATGTCCGTTGGGAATCCAGGGTATACCAGCGTTTTAACATCCACTGCCTGTAATGTCGAGAGATCTGTTTTTGGTACATAAATACTTTCTTCACCAATTTCGATTTTCACACCCATTTCACGAAGCTTTGCGATAATCGCTTCTAAATGCAGTGGAATAACGTTATCAATGGTAATACCATCACCAACTGCTGCAGCCATTATCAAAAATGTAGATGCTTCAATGCGATCTGGTATAATCGTATGCTCGGTACCATGTAGCTCTTCTACACCTTCAATACGGATGACACTTGTACCTGCACCTTTAATATTGGCCCCCATATTCGTCAGAAGTGTCGCTACATCGATGATTTCAGGTTCCTTTGCGGCATTTTCAATGACAGTCCGTCCCTTTGCAAGCACTGCTGCTAACATAATATTAATCGTTGCCCCAACACTTGCTACATCTAAATAAATTTTTGCCCCAATCAATTCATCTGCACGTAAATAGATGGCTCCATGTTCATTGGTAATTTTAGCTCCCAATGCCTCAAAGCCTTTTATATGTTGGTCAATTGGTCGTGGTCCTAAAAAGCAGCCTCCAGGTAACCCTATGACTGCCTTCTTAAAACGTCCAAGCATAGCACCCATTAAATAATAAGAAGCGCGTAACTTTTTCACGTTGCCATTTGGTAAAGGCAATGCAATCATATCTGTAGGATCAATTGTCATTGTGCCATCCTCAAATGAAACTTCTCCACCAATTTCCTCTAATAAAGCCTTTAACGTCCAAGCATCTGAAATTTCGGGTATCCCCCCAATAGTCACTGGAGAGTTCGCCAAAATTGATGCAGGAATTAAGGCGACTGCACTATTTTTTGCACCACTAACTTTAATTGTACCTCGTAGACGATTTTCGCCAGTAATTTTATAAACATCCATTTTGCGTTCTCCCTCATGATTGGAAAGTAGTATTTTTTGCAATTGGCTCACTTTATAATCTTATTATTCGCCTTTTCTCGTATTCCAATCCGTTAAAAATCCTTCAATTCCTTTTTCCGTTAATGGATGGTTGAAAAGTTGCTTTAATACTTTAAACGGTGTAGTTGAAATATGTGCGCCAGCTAAAGCTGCTGCTGTAACATGCTGAGGATGACGAACAGAAGCAGCAATAATTTGCGTATCGATATTATGAATGGTAAAAATATCTGCTATTGTTTCAATTAGCTCGACACCATTTTGACCAATGTCATCTAAACGGCCGATAAATGGTGATACGTATGTAGCACCTGCACGCGCAGCCATTAATGCTTGGTTCGCACTAAAGATTAATGTCACGTTTGTTTTAATACCTTTGTTTGCAAAGAAACGACATGCCTCTAATCCAGCTGGTGTCATTGGTAACTTTACTGTTATGTTTGGAGCAATCGCAGCTAATTCCAAACCTTCTTTAATCATACCTTCCGCATCAAGTGCAATAACTTCTCCGCTTACAGAGCCATCAACAAGCTCAGCTATTTCACGAAGACGATCATGGAAAGAAACATTCTCTTCTTTAGCCACTAATGATGGGTTTGTTGTAACCCCTGATAAAATACCCCATGCATGTGCCTCTTTAATCTCTTCAAAGTTTGCTGTATCAATGAAAAATTTCATTTTTATTTCCTCCTGATCATTTTTCTTATATTATTAAATATTTTCCAAAATTTTATTATTTCAAAAACAAGAGAAGGTCGATTGAAAGCATCAACACTTCTCTTAGTATGTGTATTTAACTATGCTTTTGTAACATATTAAATGCAAAAATTATGCTTTTTGTGCACTACCAAATTCACGAATTTTACCAATAACCGTTGCCTTAATGGCTTCACGTGCTGGACCAAGGAATTTACGTGGATCGTAAACAACTTTGTCGTTGTCTAGAATTTCACGGATTACTTTTGTTGCTTCAATTTGATTTTCAGTATTGACGTTGATTTTAGCTGTACCTAATGAAATGGAACGTTGAATATCCTTTGTTGGGATACCTGTACCACCATGTAAGACAAGTGGAAGATCCGCTAATTTAGAGATTTCTTCCATTTCTTTAAAGCCTAAGTTTGGCTCTCCTTTGTAAGGACCATGTACAGAGCCAAGTGCTGGTGCTAAGCAATCGATGTCTGTCAGTTCAACCATTTTGCGGCATTCTTCTGGATTAGCATAAATAATACCACCGATTACGCCATCTTCATCTCCACCAACTGTTCCTAATTCTGCTTCCACAGAAACGCCTTTAGCATGTGCGTATTCTACTACTTCTGAAGTAATTTTTACATTTTCCTCAAATGAGTGATGTGATGCATCAATCATCACTGAAGTAAAGCCTGCATCAATTGCCTCTTTACATTTTGCAAAGCTAGAACCATGGTCAAGATGAATCGCTACAGGAACTGTAATACCGTAAGATTCCATTAAACCTTTTACCATATGAACAACGGAAATAAATCCGCCCATATATTTACCTGCACCTTCAGAAACACCAAGAATCACTGGAGATTTTTCTTCTTCAGCTGCTTGTAAAATTGCTTGAGTCCATTCAAGGTTATTAATGTTGAATTGACCAACCGCATAACCTTCTGCTTTTGCTTTAATTAACATCTCTTTCATAGATACTAATGCCATACTAAAAATCCTCCTCATAGGACTATTCTTTACATAAACATGCCCCTCAATCATAGCAAAAATAATAGCCCCTGAAAAGCAGGGGCTATTATTTTCTACACGAAAGCGGAGGGCAACGTAGCGGCAGTGTCGCCAAAGTGTAGTGCAACGTAACGGCGGCGCTTGAACCTGAAAAGCAGGGGCTCTTATTTTCTACACGATAGCGCAGTGTAACGTAGCGACAGTGTCTGCCGTAGTGGAGTGCAACGCAACAGAGGCTTGCACCTGAAAAGCAGAGGCTCTTATTTTCTACACGAAAGCGCAGTGTAACGTAGCGGCAGTGTCTGCCGTAGTGGAGTGCAACTCAACGAAGGCTTGCACCTGAAATGCAGGGGCTATTATTTTCTACACGATAGCGCAGTGTAACGTAGCGACAGTGTCTGCCGTTGTGGAGTGCAACTCAACGAAGGCTTGCACCTGAAATGCAGGGGCTATTATTTTCTACACGATAGCCGCAGTATAACGTAGCGACAGTGTCTGCCGTTGTGGAGTGTAACTCAACAGAGGCTTGCACCTGAAATGCAGAGGCTCTTATTTTCTACACGACAGCATAGTGCAACACACTGAAATTGAAGGCAATACCCTGTCGCTTCTTTCAAAATAAACATAAAAAACAGACCGTGTGTCCACTGTCTGTTTTTTACACCTGTAAAGCCTTATTTACTTCATCTCGCACCTCAAAAATATCAAATGGTTTTGTAAAGTAACGAATAGCTCCTAATTCTAAAGCTTCTTGCACTACATCCAATTCGCCATATGCTGTCATCATAAATACAGGTAACTTCGGAAATTTTTCTTTTAAGCGTTTCAAGATTTCAATACCGTCCATCCCTGGAATCTTCATATCCAGTAAAACACAATCCATCTGTTGCTCATCTGCATATTTTAATGCCTCTGAACCATTAGCCGCTAAATATGTAAGATAACCTTCCTTTTTCAACACTTCATTTAAAAGTAAACGAATTCCCTGCTGATCATCGACAATTAGTAATCGTTTCACATTTCATTCCGCCCTTTTTTAGTTTTATTCTTACACAAAAACTTTCTTTATTATGTATAATTCTCCTTTTTCAGCTTAATACCTTCTAGTATTATAAATTATCTGCTTTTGCTTTCTACCTTTTCCGCCCCTATAATATGGTTAGAGGTGGGAACATGTCAAAAATTCTAACAACACAATTAAGTGGATTATTACAAAGAATAACACAAAATGAAGAGGAGGCTATTGAGGAAACAGCAAGACTCCTTGCACAAGCAGCCATTGGAGAAGGTCATGTGTATTTCGCTTGCTTTGGTGAAATGCAAGTTATTGAATCCAATGCATCTCAAGCAGTTGAACCATTTAGCAAATTAGCTCCTTGGACTTCGAGTACAAGCTTAACTGAAGCTGATCGTGTTTGCATTTTTACACGCAGTGCGCACGATGAGGAGGCACTGGCTTTAGCTCAAGACTTAAATAAACGGTTTATTCCTTTCGCTGCTGTTGCGAGTGAAGTAGCGAATACGGAAAATCCTCTTGCAGATTTGGCCTATACGTATGTTTCTACACGCGTTAAAGGTGGTTTATTGCCTAATGATTTAGGGCAAAGAATCGTTGTACCACATGCAATTGCTGGACTTTTTGTATATGAAGCAGTGAAAATTGCTTATGATGAAATGCTTGGTATTGATGAAGAAGAACTATAAACATTCATTTAAAAAGAGTTGTCTCATTAATAGAGAGACAACTCTTTTTGATTATTTAAATGTTGCTCCGATAAAATCACGGAACAATGGTTGTGGACGATTTGGACGTGAAACTAGCTCTGGGTGGAATTGACATGCTACAAAGAAGTTGTTACCTGGTAGCTCAATAATTTCAACCAATTTGCCATCAGGGCTTGTACCTGAGAAGACAAGACCTGCTGCTTCCATTGCCTCACGATATTCATTGTTAAACTCATAGCGGTGACGGTGACGCTCATAAACAAGCTCTTTACCGTATGCATTGCTTGCCTTTGAACCATCTTTCAATTTACATGGGTATAATCCTAAACGTAATGTACCGCCAATATCTACACTATCATTTTGATCTGGTAAGAAGTCGATAATTGGGTACTCTGTATTTGCATCAAGCTCTGTAGAATGTGCACCTTTTAAACCAAGGACATTACGAGCAAATTCTATTGTTGCTAATTGCATACCTAAGCAAATACCAAGGAACGGTACATCATTTTCACGCGCATATTGTGTCGCTAAAATTTTCCCTTCAACACCACGATCACCAAAACCGCCTGGTACTAAAATGGCATCTGCACCTTTTAATAGTGAAGCAACGTTATCTGCATTGACATGTTCTGCATTAATCCAGTCAATTTCAATATCAGAGTTAAATGCGTAGCCCGCATGCTTTAATGCCTCAACTACTGAAATGTAAGCATCTTGTAATTCCACATATTTCCCTACTAATGCTACTTTTCTTTTATTTGGTAAGTTCTTCACTTTGTCTACCAGCTCGCGCCATTCTTCCATATCTGCCTCTGGTGCTTCAATGCCAAAATGATCAAGAACGATATCATCAATATCTTGTGCATGCAGGTTTAATGGCACTTCATATAAATGCTCTGCATCACGAGATTCAATAATTTCATGTGGTTGCACATCACAGAATAATGCTAATTTCTCTTTCATATCTTGTGGTACTTCTTGTTCTGTACGTACGACGATAATATTTGGCTGGATACCTAAAGAGCGTAATTCTTTAACAGAATGCTGAGTAGGCTTTGTTTTCAATTCACCAGCTGCTTTAATATAAGGTATAAGTGTACAGTGAATATACATCACATTGTCATGACCTAAATTTGTTTTCATTTGGCGAATCGCTTCAAGGAATGGCAATGATTCAATATCCCCTACTGTCCCACCAACCTCTGTAATAACAACGTCTGCATTAGTTTCACGACCAGCACGTTGGATACGGTCTTTAATTTCGTTTGTAATATGAGGAATTACTTGTACTGTTCCACCATTATAATCACCACGACGTTCTTTCTGTAATACAGATTGGTAAACGCGACCTGAAGTTACTGTAGAATGTTTCCCTAGGTTAATGTCAATGAAACGTTCATAATGTCCTAAGTCTAAATCAGCCTCAGCACCATCATCTGTTACAAAAACCTCACCATGTTGATAAGGGCTCATTGTACCTGGGTCAATATTGATATATGGGTCAAACTTTTGAATCGTAACTTCTAAACCACGGTTCTTTAATAAACGACCTAGAGATGCTGCAACAATCCCTTTTCCAAGTGATGATACAACCCCACCTGTTACAAAAATATACTTCGTCATGAATAAATTCCTCCTTATGATGTTCTAAAATTACTAGCTCGCTTAGGGGGGAACAGAATCCTTTATATTCTAATACCCTAAAAAAAGAAAAGCCGAGAATGTCTACAAAAAATGTAGTCGATTCGAAGCTGTAATCGGTTCTATCTCTTTTCCACTTTCCTTTAAACCTTAAAACTCTAACATTTATCCAGTCACCGTTTACTATACATCATGAATAAATCCAAACTTTTATATTCATTTCTGGATGAATGTATGGGAGAACTGAATATAGTTAAAAACAAAAAAACGCTCCTCCTGCATAGGTTTGCAGGGGGAGCGTATTATATACACGGTCTTTCTCCTTCTTTTAAGGAGCCCAAGTAAAAGATTAAACGGAACCGTGATAGAAGTCAAGATTTTTTACTCCATGCCTAATAGAAAGAAAATTCTAAGAGTACTGTATTAGTTTTCTTCCTCTTCTTCGTCGAACTCTTCTTCCTCTTCATCAATAAAGTCTTCATCAATTTCTTCGTCAATATCTTCGATTTCTTCATCGTCAAAATCGATTTCTTCTTTTTCTTCGTCCTCTTCTTCAATATCTTCTTCATCAACAAACTCTTCGAAGTCTTCGTCAAAGTCGATATCTTCTTCTTCTAAATCTACATCCTCATCAAGATCTTCATCATCAAAGGCAGCTTTAGATTTTTTCTTTTGAGTCTTAACAGAAGGTGCTGTTTCTTCTTCAATTTGCTCTACTTTAAACCATTCACGTAGGCCCCATCCTGCTTCTTGATTATATAAGAAGCGGCCATCAATATTAATATCTGTATAAAATTGTAACAGACGGGATTTCATTTCTGCATCACTATAGCCCACAAGCTCTTGAATTAATTTTAGTAAATCATTAAAAGACACTGAGGCACGTTTTTCATTTAAAATTGCATAAGCTAAGTTAATTAACGATTCTTCCGTTAATTGTTCCTTTGTCATTTCACGAAAATTCAATTCGTGCACTTCCTTTCCCTCATCACAATGGACGTTTTAAAATTACATGGTGCTTTATTTTCCAAGCGCAGCAAAAAAGGCCACGCAAAAGGTACTTTCTATACATAAGCATAATACCCATTATATACAAAGTTTTAGCCCCTTTGCTAGCTTCAATTACTGTTTTTTATATTACGCATTTTTTTTATTCCAAGATAAAACAAATAAACAGATAATAGTAGTAAAGGAATAGCGCCAATTTGCTTATTATACAGGAAAATGGCTACCAATACTAAAGCTAATATAATTATGTAGTGAATAAATGATTTCATCCCTACTGCGCCTCCCTTTTTTTACATTTCTATTATAACGAAAATAAAAAGAAGTGCCTAATCTTAAGACTAGACACTAGAAACTAGAGAAGCTTGTTACATAAATTAGAAAAAAATGTTAGAAAAAAAGCAGTTTTGAATGTCTACAATTACATATTTCGACGATATTGTCCGCCAACTTCATATAAAGCTTTTGTAATTTGTCCTAAGCTTGCTACTTTTACTGATTCCATAAGCTCAGCAAAAATATTACCATTGTTAACAGCAACTTCTTGTAAACGTGCGATTGCAGCTTCACTTTCTTCTTCATGCGTCTTCCAGAATGCTTGTAAATTGCGAATTTGCGTTTCCTTCTCTTCTGTGGATGCACGAGCAATTTCCATATTATCGATAGCAGCGTCTGAAGGTGGATTTGGATTCAGGTACGTATTGACACCAATGATTGGTAGCTCCCCTGAATGCTTTAACATTTCATAGTACATGGACTCCTCTTGAATTTTACCTCGTTGATATTGCGTTTCCATTGCACCTAAAACACCACCACGATCATTAATACGATCAAATTCCTCAAGGACCGCTTCTTCTACAAGATCTGTCAATTCTTCTATAACAAATGCACCTTGCAGAGGATTTTCGTTTTTTGCCAAGCCATGCTCTTTCGTAATAATCATTTGGATAGCCATGGCACGACGTACAGATTCCTCTGTAGGTGTTGTAATAGCTTCATCATAGGCATTTGTATGCAATGAGTTACAGTTATCTTGTAATGCCATCAATGCTTGTAATGTTGTACGAATATCATTAAAATCAATCTCTTGCGCATGTAGACTACGACCAGATGTTTGAATATGATATTTTAGCTTTTGCGCACGTTCATTGGCACCATATTTATCACGCATTACAATGGCCCAAATACGACGAGCAACACGTCCAATTACTGTATACTCTGGATCAAGTCCATTCGAGAAGAAGAACGATAGATTTGGTGCAAAGTCGTTAATATTCATGCCACGACTTAAATAATACTCTACATACGTAAAGCCATTTGCTAAGGTGAAAGCTAATTGGGAAATAGGATTTGCCCCAGCTTCTGCAATATGGTAACCCGAAATAGAAACGGAATAGTAGTTACGCACCTTATGATCAATAAAGTATTGCTGAATATCACCCATCATACGTAAAGCAAACTCTGTCGAGAAAATACATGTGTTCTGTCCTTGATCTTCTTTTAAAATATCAGCTTGTACTGTTCCACGTACAACCTGCAATGTGTTTTCACGTGTCTCGGTAAACTCTTCTACTGTCAAAGTCCGTCCTAGCTCTTGTTCGCGCAATTTAACTTGTTGATCGATCGCCGTATTCATGAACATCGCTAAAATAATAGGCGCTGGACCATTAATGGTCATAGATACAGATGTAGACGGTGCACATAAATCAAAGCCTGCATAAAGCTTTTTCATATCCTCTAATGTACAGATCGATACACCCGATTCCCCGACCTTACCATAAATATCTGGACGGTAATCTGGATCTTCCCCATAGAGAGTTACAGAATCAAAGGCTGTAGATAAACGTTTCGCATCGTCATCCTTCGATAAATAGTGGAAGCGTTTATTTGTACGTTCAGGTGTTCCTTCACCAGCAAATTGACGCTTCGGATCTTCTCCCTCACGTTTGAATTGGAAAACACCTGCTGTATAAGGAAACTCACCAGGAACATTCTCTTTGTACACCCAGCGTAATATTTCACCGTAGTCCTCAAATTTCGGCAATGCTACTTTAGGAATTTTTGTACCAGAAAGACTTGTTGTTTTTAAAATAGTGCGAATTTCTTTGTCTCGAACCTTCGTCACAAACTCATCACCAGCATAAGCTTCTTTTAAAGTTTGCCAATTATCCAATATACGCTTGGATTCTGCTGATAATTCATCTCTGACACCTTGTGCTAAAGAAGAAAGCGATGCTATAAGTGCATCCTCTGGTGCTTTTTCCTTAACTGCCGTAATAGCACCTTCTAATTGGAACAGACGGCGAGCAAATCCCACCTGCTGTTCTGATTTTTTATGATAGCCACGAACCGTGTCAGTAATTTCACGTAAATAATAACGACGATCGTTTGGAATAATGACATCTTGCTTTTGCGTCTTAGCAAATTGCTCATAGCTTGTTTCCCAATTGTAGCCTGTTTTTTCGTTAATAATATGAACTAAAGCTGCGAATAATGCATTGGTCCCTTTGTCATTAAACTGGCTAGCAATTGTTCCATAAACAGGCATACTATCAAGTGATTCTTCCCATAGCTCACGAGATCGTTGGTATTGTTTTTGTACTTGACGTAGCGCATCCTCCGAGCCTTTACGCTCAAACTTATTGATCGCAATGACATCTGCAAAATCAATCATATCAATTTTCTCAAGCTGTGTAGGTGCACCAAATTCACTTGTCATAACATACATGGAAAGATCTGTATACCTTGTGATTTCGGCATCACCTTGACCAATACCACTTGTTTCGACGATGATTAAATCATAGCCCGCTACACGTACTACATCTATTACATCACCAATAGATGCAGATAATTCAGTGCGAGAGCCTCGTGTTGCTAAACTACGCATATAAACGCGGTTATTGAAGATGGCGTTCATGCGAATTCTATCGCCAAGTAATGCTCCACCTGTTTTTTGCTTTGTTGGATCGACCGAAAGAATGGCTACACGTTTATCTGGGAATTCTTTCAGGAAACGGCGAATCAGCTCATCCGTTAATGAAGATTTCCCTGCGCCACCTGTTCCTGTAATCCCCATGACAGGTGTACCTTTTGAACGCTTTCGTGCCTCAATTAACATCTCTTTCGTAGCTTCATCCTCATTTGACTCAGCTGCTGTAATTAGATTGGCTAAAATTTCAGGCGTTTCTGTCGTTAAAGCCTCTAATTTATCTAAATAGTTGCCTGTTGCAGTTGGAAAGTCCGTTCCTTTAATTTGCTCATTAATCATCCCTTGTAGCCCTAAAACACGGCCATCCTCTGGTGAGAAAATGCCTGCAATGCCATACGCATGAAGCTCTTTAATTTCACGAGGTAAAATAACCCCACCACCACCGCCATAAATTTTAATATGCGGTGCCCCTTTTTCACGCAGCAAATCATACATATATTTAAAGTATTCCATATGCCCGCCTTGATAAGAAGAAACTGCAATACCTTGTGCATCTTCTTGAATCGCGGCATTCACGACTTCTTCGACAGAACGGTTATGCCCTAAATGGATTACTTCTACACCGCTCGATTGTAATATGCGTCGCATTATATTGACCGAAGCATCATGTCCATCAAAAAGACTTGATGCTGTCACAAAACGTACGTGATTTTTTGGACGATATACTTCTACCTTTGTCATATGAAATCCCCACTCTCTCCCCTTAATGAATTGAAAAAAGCCGACAATTGCAATGTCGATGTATGCAATTGCCGACAAACCCCTTACGAAATATTAGAACCCCTTTATGCCTGAAATGAACAAGGTGATTTGCATGTCGATGAACTCATCAATTGAATGTTGACGATGTAATGCCCATTTGCGGAACGCCCAGCTTTGTCCTGAGACAACTAAGTTATTGGCTGCTAAATGGATTTGCTTGTCTGTCATTGTTAGTTCCCCAGACTGCACACAGCGCTGGAGCAAGCGTTCAAAAGTGGCAACCATTTCAAACTCTTTACTAAAAACATAGCGTTGTGCTTCTTTTGACAATGATTTTGTTTCTTGATACATGATTGTTAGCTCATCAACCATGCTATCAATTTGCACGAAATATTCTCGAATCATTTCTTTTAACTCATCAATTGTTCCAGCTTTAATCTCGTAACTTGAAAGTCGCTCCATTGCATGATGATAGATACTATCACAAACAAGATAAAGAACGTCTTCTTTAGTACGGATGTACTCGTATAAAGTACCAATACTAAAGCCTGCAGCTTTTGCGATTTCTCTCGTCGTGGCACGATGAAAGCCTTTTTCTTTAAATAGCTTAATAGCTCCTTGAATCATTTGTTCACGACGAATGGCGATTAAATTTTCATCTTTTACAGTTGACTGTACTTGGGGCCTTTTATCTTTTTCTGTCATCAATTATTTCGTTAGCATACGCGAGATTACAAGACGTTGAATCTCCTGCGTACCTTCGTAAATTTGAGTAATTTTCGCATCACGCATAAAGCGCTCTACTGGATAATCCTTTGTATAACCATAGCCACCAAATACTTGAACCGCCTCTGTCGTTACACTCATTGCTGTATCGCCAGCCATTAATTTCGCCATTGCAGAAGCCTTACCATATGGTAGGTTATTAGACTCTAACCAAGCCGCTTGGTATGTAAGAAGTCGAGAAGCTTCAATTTGAGTTGCCATGTCTGCTAATTTAAAAGATACACCTTGGTTAGCAGAGATTGGTTTACCAAATTGCACACGTTCTTTGGCATAGTCAACTGCTGCATCCAGCGCTCCTTGTGCAATTCCTACAGCTTGAGCAGCAATACCATTACGTCCACCATCTAGTGTCGTCATAGCAATTTTAAAACCTTCCCCTTCAGCTCCTAGCAGATTTTCTTTTGGAACACGGCAGTTGTCGAAAATGATTTCGGTTGTAGGAGATGAACGAATTCCTAATTTCTTTTCTTTCTTCCCTACAGAGAAACCTTTAAATCCAGCTTCCACGATAAATGCTGATGTACCGTGTTTAGCTTCTGGATCTGTTACTGCAAACACAATATATGTATCTGCCACTCCGCCGTTTGTAATAAAGATTTTTGAGCCATTTAAAATATAATCATCGCCATCACGTTTAGCATATGTTTTCATGCCACCCGCATCAGATCCTGAACCTGGTTCTGTTAAACCATACGCACCAATATGTTTTCCTTCTGCCATTGGACGAAGGTATTTTTGTTTTTGTTCTTCTGTACCGAACTTGTACAGTGGCCATCCTGCCAGTGAAGTATGTGCTGATAATGTTACCCCAGTGGAGGCACAGACACGTGATAATTCTTCAACAGCAATGACATATGCAAGGTAGTCAAACCCAGCTCCACCATATTCCTCTGGCCACGGAATACCAGTTAACCCAAGCTCCGCCATTTTATCGAAAATTGCACGGTCAAATTCTTCATTCTCGTCACGTTCAGCAGCTGTTGGTGCCACTTCATTTATAGCAAAATCACGAATCATTTCACGTAATTGTTCATGCTCTTCTGTTAACTGAAAGTTCATTGTCCATTTCCCCTTTTTAATTAGACTCTGTTCTATGTTACCTGTGTGTTGTTCTGGGTTCAGCGATTGTCAATCATATTGGAGCATTGGAGCGAGTTTCCATTCTTGATGAGGGTCTTTACTCCACTTTAATAAGTCATCCCTAAGAGAATAGCCTATCATCAGGCTTTATTTCAGTAAATGTTTACTAATAACTAGTTTTTGAATTTCACTTGTACCTTCATAGATTTCTGTGACCTTTGCATCACGGAAATATCGCTCTACTGGATAGTCCTCAGTGTAGCCGTAGCCGCCAAAAACTTGAACCGCTTCTATTGACGTTTGTACAGCTGTTCGTGATGCGAAAAGTTTGGCCATTGAAGCTTCTGCTCCACACGGTAAACCTTTTGCACGTAAATCTGCTGCACGATACACTAATAGTTTTGCCGATTCAACAGCTGTTGCCATATCAGCGAGTGTAAAGCCAACTCCTTGTTGAGCAGCAATCGGTTTACCAAATTGCACACGCTCTTTTGCATAAGTAGTAGCCGCCTCTAGTGCTGCTTCAGCAATCCCCAATGCCTGTGCTGCAATACCGATGCGCCCTACATCTAAATTCGCCATCGCAATTTTGAAGCCTTCTCCCTCTTCCCCTAAAAGGTTGTCGGTTGGGATGCGGCAATTATCGAATGTCAGTTGAACAGTGCGTGAGCCATGTAAACCCATCTTTTGTTCATCTTTACCAATGATTAAACCTGGTGTTCCTTTTTCAACAATAAAAGCTGAAATACCTCGTGTTTTTTCAGCAGGGTTGGTTGAGGCGAATACGATATATACATCAGCCTCTCCGCCATTTGTAATAAAAACTTTAGAGCCGTTAATCACATATTCATCGCCATCTCGTACTGCCTTTGATTGTAGAGACCCTGC
Source organism: Lysinibacillus sp. FSL K6-1151 (assembly GCF_038630755.1). Lineage (NCBI taxonomy): Bacteria > Bacillati > Bacillota > Bacilli > Caryophanales > Bacillaceae > Lysinibacillus > Lysinibacillus sp. FSL K6-1151. The sequence goes on along the minus strand of NZ_CP152040.1, from coordinate 557,534 downwards.
GTCAGAGCCTGCACCTGGCTCTGTTAAACAAAATGCGCCTAAATATTCCCCGGCTGCAAGCTTTGGTACATAACGCTTCTTTTGTTCCTCATTTCCAAAGTAAATGATTGGATTTGTTCCAACCGAAGTATGCACTGATAAAATAACCCCCATTACAGCGCTTACTTTTGACAATTCATTAATCGCAATAATATACGATGTAAAATCCATACCAGAGCCACCTAAGTCTTCTGGTGTCGTAATCCCCATTAAGCCAAGTTCACCCATTTGTTGTAGAAGCTCACGTGGAAATTCTCCTGCTTCCATCCGCCCTACCCATGGTTGAATTTTTTCCTGAGCAAATTGACGAACCATATCGCGCATCATCATTTGCTCATCTGTAAATTGCAATTGCATCTATAATGTCACCCCTCTAAGTTGTCCGCAACATCTACATAACCCCATCCCCATAGGATTATTCGTAAACGTAAAAGCCTCTTCCTGATTTCTTTCCTAGCCAGCCAGCTGCAACGTATTTACGAAGCAGTGGACAAGGGCGATATTTACTATCTCCTAGACCCTCATGTAAAATTTCCATGATGTAAAGGCAAGTATCTAAGCCAATGAAGTCTGCTAATGTTAATGGTCCCATCGGATGGTTCATACCTAGCTTCATCACATCGTCAATTGCTTCCTTCGTAGCTACACCTTCATAAAGCGCATAAATTGCTTCATTAATCATTGGTAGCAAAATACGGTTTGAAATAAATCCTGGGAAGTCATTCACTTCTACTGGTGTTTTCGCTAACTTGACTGTCATCGCTTCAACAGCTTTGTATACTTCATCCGTAGTTGCTAAGCCTCTAATGATTTCAACAAGCTTCATTACTGGCACTGGGTTCATAAAATGCATACCAATTACTTGCTCTGGTCGATTTGTTACCGCTGCAATTTCAGTAATAGGCAACGAAGATGTATTCGTAGCTAAAATGGCATGTGCTGGTGCAATGCCATCAAGTTGCTTAAAGATGGATTGCTTAATGTCCATATTCTCTACAGCTGCCTCGATGATAATATCTACATCACTAGCATCCTGTAAATCTAGTGACATACTAATTCGACCTAAAACAGCCGCTTTGTCATCCTCCGTTTTACGGCCCTTTTCTACATCACGTGATAAATTTTTTGTAATAACTCCTATTCCACGCTCGAAGAACTCTTGTTTGATATCATTCAATTTCACATCATAGCCTGCTTGTGCACAAACTTGTGCAATACCAGAGCCCATTTGCCCTGCACCAATGACCATTACCTTTTGAATTCCCATTAGTTCAGTCCCCCTGTTTTTGGTACTTCAATCATAATCGCATCACCTTGACCCCCACCTGAACAAATTGCAGCAATACCGATGCCTCCACCACGACGCTTCAATTCTTGTGCAAGCGTTAAAATAATACGTGCACCAGATGCTCCAATAGGATGACCTAAAGCAACCGCACCGCCATTAACATTCACCTTTTCAGCATCTAAATCAGCTAACTGCTTGCTGACCAAAGCGACTGCTGCAAAGGCCTCATTGATTTCGATCAAATCAATATCTGCTAATGATTTATTGGTCTTTTTCAGCAAGTTATTAATAACAAGACCCGGTGTTTGTGGGAAGTTTTCTGGCTCAATGGCAAGCTCTTCATGACCTAAAATTATTGCTAATGGCTCTCTTCCTTCACGTGTGGCACGTTCCTCACTCATAACCACGAGGGCACATGCACCATCGTTAACGCCAGGTGCATTACCTGCTGTGATCGTGCCATCCTTGTCAAAGGCTGGTTTCAGTTTTGCTAGTACCTCCAACGTTGTACCTGCTCTTGGTGCTTCATCTGTATCGACGACCAGTGGTTGTCCTTTACGTTGTGGAATCTCCACTGGTACGATTTCTTCAGCAAAGTAACCTTGTTCAATCGCCGCTAGTGCGCGCTCATGACTGCGAACAGACCAAGCGTCCTGTTCCTCACGACTGAGCGAGAATTCCTTAGCTGTTGCATTACCATAGCTCCCCATATGCGGTCTCGCTTTATCGAAAGCACATGTTAAACCGTCATAAAGCATGCCATCCACCATTGTGGAATCTCCCATACGCAAGCCATTTCGACCATTTAACAGATAGTACGGAGCATTGGACATAGACTCCATTCCACCAGCAATAATCACTTCTTCGTCCCCTAATCGAATCAATTGATCTGCTAATGTCACTGCACGCATCCCTGATGCACAAACTTTATTGATTGTTTCTGTTTTTACCGCTGTTGGTAAATTGGCTTTTATCGCAGCTTGCCTCGAAGGTATTTGCCCCTGTCCCCCTTGTAAAACAGAGCCCAAAATAACCTCATCTACTTCGTCAGATGCAATATTTGCTTTCTCTAGCGCACCTTTTATTGCAATTGCCCCTAGATCACTTGCATGTAATGTTGATAATGAACCTCCAAATTTACCAAATGCAGTTCTTGCTCCTGCTAAAATGACAGCTCTATTCAAGTAAAACACCCCTTTTGTTTTACGTACTCGATGAAGTAGTATAGCATTTCATTGACTGAACGCTCGCTCGACTTCTATCGATGAAAAATGGGAGCTTGTTAGTTGCAACTCCCATTTCCATTTAATCTTATTCTACAAAACAATTTTTTATTGTGCAATTTATATTTTTCAGATAACTAAAATATTTCTACAATAGCGATCATTTTTCTGCGTTCGCTTCCGTATTCCCGTCCTGTTGAACATTTTCTACGGATGCTACCACTTCCTCTAATGTTTCTTCTTCAGCTTCCTCAGATGAAGGATCAACAGCCTTCACTTTTTCACCGAACACTGAACGCTCTAGTAATTCTGCTACATCGAATGTGCCAATAGAGTCTTCCACTTCTTTTGCCTTTGTACCATCCTCCAGCATTGTTAAGCAATAAGGACAGCCAGATGAAATAACGGATGCATTAGTAGCAAGAGCTTGCTCTGTACGAGCTACATTAATGCGATTACCAACATGCTCTTCCATCCACATTAAGCCACCACCTGCACCACAGCACATAGCAGTTTCGCGATTTCGTTCCATTTCCACAAGCTTCACACCCGGGATACCACGTAGAATTTCTCTCGGCGCATCATAAACATCATTGTAACGGCCTAAGTAACAGGAATCGTGGAAAACAATTGTTTCATGAACTTCATAATTGAGTGCCAGACGATTTTCCTCAATCAACTGATTTAGTATTTCAGTATGATGATACACTTCGCCATTCCAGCCAAAGTCTTGGTATTCATTTTTAAAGATATTGTAAGCATGAGGGTCGATTGTCACTATTTTCTTCACATCATTTTTCTCAAACTCATCAATATTTGCTGTAGCTAATTCTTGGAATAAAAATTCATTTCCTAAACGACGAGGTGTGTCCCCAGAGTTTTTCTCTTTATTTCCTAAGATCGCAAACTTCACACCAGCTTCGTTTAATAGACGACAGAAAGCTAAAGCAATTTTTTGAGAGCGATTATCGAATGCCCCCATCGAACCAACCCAGAATAGATATTCCATTTCTTCGCCAGATTTTTTTAACTCTTTTACTGTTGGAATATGGATTGTTGGATCAAGATCACGCCAATTCTCTTTTTCTTTACGGTTTAAGCCCCAAGGATTCCCTTGTCGTTCGATATTTGTCATGGCACGTTGTGCATCAGGATTAACTTTTCCTTCCGTCATTGTTAGATAGCGACGTAGGTCGATGATTTTATCAACATGCTCATTCATTACTGGACATTGATCCTCACAGTTTCGACAAGTCGTACAAGCCCAAATTTCTTCTTCTGTAATCACATCGCCAATTAAAGATGGGCTGTAAATATCTTCAATTACTGCGCCTTCAGCACCAGCAGCCATCGCAAGCTGATTACCCTTGGTATTGGCAAAAAATTGATAAGGAACCCAAGGCTTTTGCTTTGTTACAACAGCACCAGTAAATGTTAAATGATCACGCAATTTCACGATTAAATCCATTGGAGACAGCATTTTTCCTGTTCCAGTTGCAGGACACATATTGGTACAACGTCCACATTCCACACAAGAATACAGATCGAGCATTTGCTTTTGTGTGAAGTCTTGTATGCGTCCAACTCCAATTGAAGGCATATCCTCTTCACTTTCAGCATTTTCTCCTGCTTCTTCTAATGCCTCAAAATCGATAGGCGTTAATGTACCCACACGATCTAAACGATTCATGTAAACATTCAGTGGGCTAACAATTAAATGGAAATGCTTAGATTGTGGTACATACACAAGGAATGTTAATAGAATTAAAAGATGTGCCCACCACATAACATAAAACACTCCAGCAGCTACTGATGCAGGTAGGAAGCCAAATATAGCAGCAATGCTTGAAGCAACAGGCTCCGTATAAGTTAACCCCTCACCATGCCAGATTAATCCCATACCATTAGCGATTAATGTTGAGACCATTAAGCCACCAATGAAAATTAATACAAGACCGTTTTTCCATCCTCTTTTTAGACGCACTAGCTTTTCTACATAGCGGCGGTAAAATGCCCACACTACCGCAACTAAAATCATTAAAACTACAAGCTCTTGGAAGAACGTAAAGACACCATAGAAAATACCTAATGGCAGATGTGATCCTGGTGCTAGTCCTTTCCAAATTAAATCAATGGCCCCTAACTGAACCATCAAAAATCCATAGAAAAACATCACGTGAATTAATCCACTCTTTGGATCCTTTAATAGCTTGTTTTGACCAAATACATTGACCATAATATAGCGTAGTCGCTCTTTAACACTTTCATCAAACTCAACCTTTTTCCCCAATTGCACATACTTATAGCGTGTTTTCAACAGATAGAAGAACAATCCTACTGCATAAAGCACAACCACGACTGTTAAGACTATGTTAGCAATTAATAATGGACTCATGGTTGGTCCCCCCTTTAGTTTGTCGTAATTTTCTCTCTTTGCGGCAAATTTGCTAGTTCATACGGAAATGTGCGTCACTATATCAATATATTCCTATTCTAATAAATGAGTGAGCATTCAGTCAACATAAAACGGAAATATTTCTGATAATTTTATATTCTTACACTTTACAAGAAAAAAAGCCACCCTGAAATTTATTCAAAGTAGCATTTTTTTACTTTTCTTTTTAAAATTTAATTAATAAAAGCTGCGACATTCACATAACAAGTTTATTTTTTGAAGACATTGCCACTGCGAATGTATTCAATATCTGCTACGTTTAATCGAGCATTTACAACACGTGCGGCTGCAAATAAATAATCTGATAATCGATTTAAATATTTTTGTACAACTTTCGGCACGTCCTCCACTTCTTTCATAAGTGTCACCATTTCACGCTCTGCTCGTCGTGCAACTGTACGAGCAATGTGTAAAGTTGCAGCTGCTGGTGCGCCACCTGGTAAAATAAAACGTTGTAATGGTGGTGCCTCATCTGATAAAGCATCTATACGAGCTTCCAGCACTTCAATCGGTTGCTCTGTTAATTTATAGTGGCGTTCTTTCATCACATTGGCAAGGTCACCACCAGCATCGAATAGTTCATGCTGAATTGTTTCAAGATCTGTTAAAATATCCTTAAAAAGTGCTTGATCTAATTCACTTACTGCCTTCCCGATAAAAGAGTTTAATTCATCAATCGCCCCGTATGTTTCAACACGTAAGCTATCTTTATCAACGCGTCCGCCAATTAGACTTGTTTTCCCCGTATCGCCTGTTTTCGTGTAAAGCTTCATTTCTCTCATCTCCTAAAACTGATTTTTATAATTTCTGATGGCCTGAACTGTTGTTTCATAAACACCCTTGGCAATCATTTTACCAACTTCCGTAATCGGGCCACCATACAGCATTTCTTCCCCTTTTTGAGTTGCTGCAATTAACAGACTATCTGTAGCAGTTCCTGTAGCAATAGTTCCACTACGCTCGTCACGAATATCTTCTGATTGCAAAGCTTTTGTTTTCGCCTCTGTAGCTGTCATCAGTGCCTGGAAAAATGCCTCCTCCGATAAACAGCCATTGATTATGATCCATGTATTGATAGTACCAATATATGGATCATCCTGTCTTTCGTGTACACGTGATACGTCAACCGCATTGCCCACACCAGCTGTTACAGCTACTATCATACTGCCAAAAGGCGCTGAAAATTCATTGATGGCGACAAGAGCTGTTGGCACTGCTGTCAGCATCACAACAGTACTTGTAGGGGGAAAATTTTCTCTTTGCAAAAATTCACTAACTTCTCTTTTTACATCACTTATCACATAATCGCCAGGTACAGAGCGATTTAATAAGCAATTATGCCAGCCAATACCTGGGTTATGAACAGCAGAGGACACTGTTTTTAACGGAATCTCTGATTGAAGTTGAATATAGTGTTCCGTTATCATGAAATGGTCTTTTTTGATGACAGCTCGCTGCTGGTAATCAGTTGTTGCGGGCATCATTGTAATTTGAGGTTTTGGTATTTCAGGATGGGCATATGTAGCCACTCGTGCTTGATAAACTTCTTCAATTTGGGAGGCTATTAATACTTCATGCGGTACTCCAAGTGCTCTCATTTGCCCACCCTCCATAAGCAATAATTCATCACAATAGAGAGAGGCTAAATTCATATCATGTAGTACCATAACGACCGTTAAACCACACTCCACAGCTTCCTTCCTGACCATATCTAAGATTTGCCGTTGATGTGCAATGTCTAGATGATTGGTTGGCTCATCCAGCAGTAGAATTTCTGCTGTTTGCGCTAATGCCTGGGCAACAAATACTCTTTGTTGTTCACCACCCGATAAAAATTCTAACGGGGTGTGCTCATAGCGTTTCACACCCGTTTGCAGCATGGCATGCTGAACAGCCTGTTCATCCCGTTCAGACCAACTTGAGAAAAAACCTGTTTGATGGGGGTAGCGCCCTAGTGAAATGGCCTCCCTTACACTGTTTGAGAAAGCATTTGCATGAAGCTGTGGTAGTACAGCCATCTTTTGCGCCAAAGCACGGGCATTATAAGAAAGGATATTTTGTCCATCAATTGTGATTGTTCCAGCAGTAGCTGGTAATATCCCACTCATTACCTTTAATAATGTGGATTTCCCACTACCATTCGGTCCTAGAATACCTAGAATTTTCCCTTTTTCCACAGTAAAACTAATGTCCTTGACGATTGGTACATCTTCATAACCACCCGATAGATGTTCGACAATAATCATGCCCGTACCCCCTTACTTCTTCGTTGCTTATAAAAAATATAGGAGAAAACAGGTGCACCAATAAACGCCGTAATAACACCAATAGGTAGCTCTCTTGGCACAATAATTGTTCGTGCTACTAAATCGCAAACAATGAGTAAAGTTGCGCCATTGAAAAACGATAATGGCAATAAATGACGGTGGTCAGAACCCCAAATCATCCTTGTCATATGCGGTACAACTAATCCTACAAAGCCAATTGTGCCAGAAACCGCTACAGCAGCTCCCGTTAACATGGAGCCACCCGCTAAAATCAAATACTTACTACGTTTTACATTGACACCTAAATGCTTCGCGCGCTCTTCACCATATAACAAAACATTTAGCTCTCGTCTTTGCGTCCAAAGCATAATGGAACCAACAATAACAAATGGCGTGATCATTTGGACATATGGCCATCCACGCATTGACACAGAACCTAGTAACCAGCCAATTACTTGGCGTAGCTCTTCTCCAGATAAAGCGATCATTAATGAAATGAGAGAACCTAGAAATGAGCTAAAAATAACACCTGTTAAAATTAACGTTTCCATCTTCAATGAACGGTCTACCATTCTAGCAAAGCTCATGACAACTACCATCGTGATGATTGCGCCTATCATACTAAAAGTGGGTAGGGCATACAAACCTACGACCGGTATAGATATACTAAAAAAAATCGTAATAACAGCACCAACAGATGCCCCCGACGAGACGCCTAATGTATATGGATCTGCCAATGGGTTTTTTAACAACCCTTGGAAGGCTGCTCCAGCAATGGCCAAAGAAGCTCCCACTAGTCCCGCTAACAACACGCGTGGCAGACGGATTTTCCAAAAGATATTAGCAGCTGTTTCATCAACTGCTTGATTCCATAAAACTTCTAACGGAATATGAACTGAGCCTATCGCTACGCCACACCAGATACTAATGACAAGAAGCGTACATGTTAGTACATAGGCTAGTGCTATTTTTTTCACTTAAATACCTCTGGATAAATAGCTTTTGCTAATTCTTCAAGACCTTCTCCTAAACGGGGACCTTGACGACTTGTTGTGCTTTCATCTACTTGAACGATTGCCTTATTTTTCACGGCATTAACAGTATCGAAACCAGCACGTTGTGGTATTTTTGTTAAAATATCTGGTACATAATGATATGTCACAACGATGACATCTGGGTTTTTCGCAATAATTTGTTCTGAACTAATTTCATACCAATCCTTCGCATCTGCCGCTACGTTTTCTGCATGAATCATGTCCAGCATAGCATTCATAAATGTGCCATTACCCGCCGTATAAATAGTAGGTTCATCCGATGCTTCGACTAGCACTTTTTTGGGTTCGACATCCTTTACTTTTGTCAGGACATCTTCCACTTTTTCCTTCATATTAGCAATGATTTTTTCAGCCTCTGGTAATTTCCCTGTTGCACGACCAAGTAGCTCAATCGTTGTGTAAGTTTCATTAAAGTCTTGTGCATTTTTTACGACAAATACTTTCAAACCTGCTGACTCAAGCTGTTCAATCACCGCTTCTGAAAGGGACATGCTAGATTCATGCGAAAACACGATATCTGGCTTTAAGGCAATAATTTTTTCAATATTGTACTCCATGCCCCCAACTTTATCCTTTTCAGCGACTTCTGGTGGATAATCATCATTGTCTGTCACCCCAACTATTTCATCATTTAAACCAAGTTCAAATAATATCTCTGTGTTACTTGGAATAAGAGAAACAATTTTTTCAGGCGGTGCTTCAAGTGTAACATCCTTGCCAATGGCATCTGTTATGGTCATTGGGAATGTTGCTTCATCCACCTGTGGAGTCTCTTGCTGTGTTTGCTGCTCCGTAGCTACTGACTTGTCATTTTTGGCTTCTTGCCCGCATGCTGCTAACAAACCTACTGCTAAAAATGCTGATAATCCTATTTTCCAAAATTTCTTCATGTGAATCCTCCTTTGTTGATCCGTGCGTCAATTGGTTAGAAATATTTTCTCCATCAAAATAAGACCCCTCATCTTCGAATGATGAGGGGTCAAAATCGCACCAAAAAACTGATACAAAATCCACCACCCTATCCTCGTAGGCTGTCATGTCTATACTATAAAGGCAGGTCTCCTGGCTCGTGCTTATTGCGTTTTTCAAGCCTTCCCGAAATCTTCAGTGGCATTATTTGAAAAAACTCACACTTACAGTGGCGGGACCGCATCGGAATTACACCGACTTCCCTTTTCACTTTACTTAAGTAAAGAACCTTTATAATATTCAGTTGATTTCATTATACATGAAAATAAAAGAAGTCGCCTCCATTCCAGACGACTCCTTGGCAATTATACAATTTCAGAAAAATATTGTACGGTTTTCATTTGTGCACCTATTTGTCGCAATGACCACGTTTGCTCTAAATAGATATCCGCTAGCTTTTCGTACTTCCCGCCAAATTTTAGTGCCCATTCCACCGCTACAACACTTTCATAAAGATGGGCCATCTTTTTCGCTATATCTTTTGCTTCAAAAGTTTTAGTTGCTTCATCTAAAGCGCTAAAACTTTGTAATGTAGCCGCAAGATTTACCAACTGCTCTTCCACAATTTGCACTAGTGGACTATCCGCTAGCTTCTCTAGCCTTGTCTCCATTTCACGGACAAACAGTTCATGTGCATGGAATTTATCCACTAAACGAATAAGTTCTAAAGCCAAAATATTTGCCGTTCCCTCCCATACCGTCAATACTTGTGCATCCCTTAGTAAGCGTGGTGTCACAAAGTCTTCAATATAGCCATTACCACCATGTAATTCAATCGCTTCACTAGCATAATGAACGGCTTGCTCTGCCGTTTCCTTTTTCATAATGGCAATATATAAACGATTCATAATAAGATCTTGTTGTGTTCCCTGCCCACTTGTCACTTTATCGTATAATTGAATAAGATCAAATACTGTCGCTACTTCCACATGCAGCTTAGCAGCAAACTTCCCTAATGTATCCTGGATCATTGGGTATTGTGTTAAGGGCTTGCCAAAAGCATATCGATTGGTCACATAATGCTTTGCCTCTAAAAAGCCTCGGCGCATAATACCAATCGATGCGACTGCATTACAAATTCTTGAAAGATTTAGTGCTTCTAGCATGTAATAAATCCCTTTATTTTGTTCCCCTACAATATAAGCAAGGGCACCATCAAACTCTACCTCGCCCGATGGGACTGCTCGAACGCCTAATTTATCTTTCAATCGACGAATACGAAGATGATTAGCCGTACCATCTTCATTATTCCATGGAACTGCAAATAATGTTAACCCTTTAGAGCCTGCTTGTGCGCCTTCTAAACGTGCCAACACCATTGCTACGCCACACATACCTGCATTGGATGCGAAGTATTTTTCTCCATAGAGACGGTACTCATTGCCTACTTTTCTGGCCTCCACAACATTCGCCCCAACGTCTGACCCTCCTTGACGTTCTGTTAAAAATGTTGCCCCTTCGTATAGCTCCGTCTCTCCTGTTGCACAAACATGTGGCAAGAAACGCTGCTTTACATCCTCATCAGCATAATGATCTAATAGATAAGCCGTAGCCATCGTCAAAGTCACGGGACAATAAAAACCGGGCTCTGCATGAGATAGTAAATAACCTTGTGCAAAGCTATAGACATAATTCCCTTTGTGACCTAACTGTGGAATTTCTTTGTGCACATAGCCAACAATTCCCGTATTATATGTCTCTTCAATTGTTTTTTTGTAACCGTCATTCACCCAAACCTCTGATACCTCTTCTCCATAAGCATTATACCGTTCAAGGCGGGGCTCTCCCTGCCGATCAGTATGTTTTGCCCTTACGTCAATATCACCTGCACATAACTCACCGAAATCTGTCAGTTCTCTGTGTGCATAAGACAAAAACTCTTTATCTAACATCATTTCTAACACTTTTTGAAGCGTTTCTTCCTCTGTAAAAAAGTTTGTTGCACGCATTTCTTCCTGCTGTAAAACCTTCATGCTATCTCACCTCTTGTCCTTTCAAGGATTGTTTTAAAATTTTGCCTGAAGCATTGCGTGGTAGCGCTTCCACTTTTTCGAAAATACGTGGTAGTTTATACTTCGCAAGCCGTTCCTCTAAATAAGCTTTCAATGCATCCTCATCTATGTCTTGTTTCGTAGCATATACAGCCTTCACGGTTTCCCCCCATTGCGGATGTGGTATACCAATGACAGCAACTTCAAATATCCCTTCAAAGCTTAATAGGCAATCTTCAATTTCCTTCGGATAAATATTGACACCACCTGAAATAATGACATCTTTTTTGCGATCCACAATCCAAATAAAGCCGTCCTCATCCATCCGAGCCAGATCTCCTGTTTTTAACCACCCATCAATGTAAGCAGCCTTGGTTGCTATTTCATCCTTGAAGTAGCCAAGCATATTACCCTCACCAAATAAGACAATTTCTCCTACTTCGCCCACATTTACATCTTCTCCATTGTCATTGACAATACGAAGCTCTGTGCCAAGTGGCGCCCGTTGGCCAATACTCCCAGCCTTCGTTTCATGCTCCTTGCCAAATAACAGTGAGCCACTCGGACCCGCCTCTGTTAATCCATAAACACAGGTTAAATTAGTTGTTCGGAATGCCTGTTGAATGAAGCGAACCTCATTTTGAGATAATGGTGCTCCACCATATACCCACCACTTCATGGAAGACAAATCAGCCGTTTGTAGCCTCGGCATCTGAGCCGTTAATAAATAAGCAACAGGCGCTCCAAAGAAATGCGTCGTTTTTTCCTGCTCAATGGCATCGATAAAAAGGTCTGGTGTAAAGATTGGTGTTAATACGCTTGTTGACCCTACAAATACGCCCGCCATTAAAAATAAATGCAATGGTGCTGAATGAGTTAATGGCATCATGAGCAATATACGGCTTTCAGGTTTCACTTCCATTTCAACAGCAATCATTTGTGCCACTGTTAAAATATTACGGTAGCTAAATAACACACCCTTTGGTTTTCCTGTCGTACCAGATGTATACAAAATAGTCGAAGGGTCATCTTCTTGTAGCTGGCAATCAATTGTTTGTGTGCTCGCATTTTGAAGCATTGTTTCGTAATGCTGCCAACCTGCTTTTTCTTGGCCGGTTTTAATTTTTAATGGTACAGCAGCTAGTTGTTCCACTGCGGCAAAAATCGCCTCATGAACAACAATCGCCTTCGCTTCGGCATGCTGTGCCACATACTCTACTTCCTGCAATGTAAATTTCGCATTGACTGGAACAACGATTGCCCCGATACGCTGAATAGCAAAATAGCTTACAACAAACTCTAAAACGTTCGGCATAAAGATTAAAACCTTATCATCCTGACTTACTCCTTGCTCTAGCAAAGCATGACTAAAACGTGTTACTTGTTCATCTAAATCACGATAGGTCACTCTTCTGCCATGACAAATAATGGCTTCATTTTTTGGATACTTACGGGCATTTCGTGCTAACAAACTGGAACTATTCATCATGCATCTCTCCCTTTAAAGTAGCTAATTTTTCACTAAACATGCCTTGCATTTGCTGTAATTCCTGTTTCATTTGCGTCAGCTCAGCAATTTTACTCTCAATCTCTTGAATTTTTTGTTCTCCATACTCTACTGTTCGCTCTAATTGCTGAATACCTGAGCGATCAAAATCAAAAAGTAAAACCATCTCTTTGATTTCCTCCAGTGAGAACCCGTAACGCTTGCCTCTGAAAATAAGCTTGAGCTTCGCCAATTCTTTTTTTGAAAAGGTTCGTTGATTGGTAGATGAGCGATCGGGACGAAGAAGACCAAGTTCCTCATAATAACGAATTGTGCGAGTAGACACATTGAATTCCTTTGCTACCTCCTGAATCGTCTTCAAAATCATCTCCCCTTTCCTTATTGTCAACAGTATATCATTGACGTTGACGTAAACTTCAACAAAATTTTCGAAATTAACAGAAAAATTAAGTTTGAAACAGCTAATTTTTAGTGCTATCCGTTCCTTGTGCCTTTTTATCTTTCACATTTACTGTTTTATCAACCACTTTTAGAATGTTATCGCCCATTTTTGGCCTTCTAGCCACTAAAAAACCCCTAACATTCGTCATGTTAGGGGCTTAAAAAGTATTACATTTTTTCTGGTGCAGATACGCCGATTAAACGTAGTGCATTAGCAATTGTTGTGCGTACAGCTGTAATTAATGCTAAACGAGCCTCTGTTAACTCCTTGTTGGAAGCATCCAATACTTTTTCTGCATTGTAGAAGCTATGGAATGTTGCTGCTGTCTCTTGAATATAGTTAGCGATTCGGTGTGGTGTACGGTGTTTCGCCGCTTCTGCTACCACTCTCGGGAAATCGCCAATCTTTTTCAGTAAATCAATTTCTTTTTCTGCTGTTAACAGATTAAGATGATCTGTTGCTGCAGCAAATCCTTGCTCATTTGCCGAGCGTAAAATAGATGAAATACGAGCATGTGCATATTGTGCATAGTACACTGGGTTTTCATTGGATTGTGATACAGCAAGATCAAGGTCAAAGTCCATATGAGAATCGCCTGCAGTTTTCACGAAGAAGTATCGTACTGCATCAAGGCCAACCTCTTCTACAAGCTCACGCATTGTTACCGCGTTCCCTGTCCGTTTAGACATTTTGAATTTTTCACCGTTTTTATAAAGCTGAACCATTTGAATAACTTCTACTTCTAATGTATCACGATCATAGCCAAGGGCCTGAATAGCTGCTTTCATACGTGGAATATAACCGTGGTGGTCAGCTCCCCAAATATTGATTAATTTATCGAAACCACGGACAATTTTGTCTTCGTGGTAAGCAATATCTGGCGTTAAGTATGTGAACGAACCATCATTTTTAATTAACACACGGTCTTTATCATCACCAAATGTTGTAGAGCGGAACCAAGTAGCACCATCTTCTTCAAAGACATGACCATTTGATTTTAATTTATCTAACGCTACTTCGATTTTACCGTTTTCATATAGAGACGTTTCAGAATACCAGACATCAAAGTTCACGCGGAAGTTTGCTAAGTCTGTTTTTAATTTATCTAATTCTAAGGCTAAACCGTGTTGACGGAAGAATGCAAAACGTTCATCCTCTGATTTTGCTAAAATAGTTTCACCATGCTCCTCCGCTAATTTACCCGCAATATCAATAATATCTTGCCCATGATAGCCGTCTTCTGGCATCTCCGCTTCCATACCTAGTGCTTGTTTATAGCGTGCTTCTAATGAGTAAGCTAGGTTATTAATTTGATTGCCCGCATCATTAATATAATATTCACGAGAGACGCTGTAACCAGCCAGATCTAATACATTACATAATGAATCTCCAACAGAAGCTCCACGTGCATGTCCTAGATGAAGGTCTCCTGTAGGATTTGCTGAAACAAACTCCACTTGAATCTTTTCCCCAGCACCAGCATTTGAACGGCCGTAGTCAGTACCTTGTTCAAGAGCCTGTGTAATTACCCCAGTTAGGAAATCTTTACGTACTGTGATATTCATGAAGCCAGGACCAGCAATGTCGATCTTTTCAATATCTGTACCTGCTGTTTCAAGATTTTCTAAAATAGCTTCCGCAATAGCACGAGGTGGTTTTTTAGCTAATTTCGTTAATTGCATTGCAATGTTTGTTGCATAGTCCCCATTTGCTTTATCCTTTGGTGATTCCAAGTGAATCGATAATTCTGTACCAGCCTCAACTAAGCCTGCCTTTTCAACAGCCTGAGCTATTGCTGCTTTTATAGCCTGTTGTACTTGTTCTACTGCGTTCATCATTGTACCTCCGTAAATGTAATATCTAATGTATAGTTGCCAACGGATTGCCCACCCATTAGTAAATCGTACTGTACATGGAAATCTCCGCTTAATGCCTGTTTCGTAAAGGTCATTTTTTTCGTGTCAATAATGAGTGGCATGGAACCAAACTCACTCTCATAATGCCCTTTTTGTTGCTCAATTATGTTAAGTGGTAAGCGCATATTGACCGAGCCAGCACGCATAATTAGCGCTTTCTCATGTCCTAACTTCATTGTTGTGCGGATAGTTTTATCCTCCTGCACCTCATCATATTTCAAATATAAGCTTCCTGCTTTTTTAAGTAGCTGCCCTTTGAGCCACATTTCATAACTTTCGGACTCTCCATCACTTGGACGAATTGTAGAAATGAGCTTAATGTTCACTTGCGATCTTATTTCGTTCGCCATAATGGACGCTCCCTTTTAGTCTTTTACTATAACCTTTTTATTATAGGATGAATACTCCTGTTTTTTCAAGATAGAAGTCATGTAAAGCATCTCACAAATATAGATGGAGAATAAATAAAAACTCCTCTCTTTACATAATCGAAAGAGAGAAGTTTCATTTTATCTATACCATTTTTTAATGATTAATTGTTGAACTATTAATAATATAGCACTAACTGTCCAATAGATAGGGATAATCGCTGGATTGAACAAACTAAAAATGAGGATCATGATTGGATTAATGAACACCATAATCTTCATATTAAGTGGTTGGCTTTTCTCTAAGAAGAAAACACTTTGCATCAAATAAATCAAACAAGCAATAATCGAAATGCCAATATCTATCGTACCTAAATTCATCCATAGGAAATTTTCACTTGCGATGACGGTATCTAACTTAATCGCGTAATACAGTGAAAATAATACAGGCAATTGAACAATAATAGGTAAACAGCCTAATAAAGAACTTTTCAATGAATCTGACGTTAATGCTTGCATTTTTTGTTGTACTATTATTTTTTCAGATTCATTTTGACTGTTCTTATATTTAGTGGTAAGCGCATCTAGTTCAGGCTTAATGGCTGACATTAGTTCTTTCGAGCGCTTTTGATGTTTTGCAGATTGAATAAATAGCGGCATTAGAATTAATCTTACTGCAATCGTAATGCCAATGACACTCACTGCATAGCTACCTGTAAATGAATGGATGAAATGAATAAAGTAAATAATCGGTTGTGCTAAAAAGGTTAACAATAATATTCCTCCTAGTTTAAAAGTTTACATGAAACTAGGAGATACACTTTCTTCCTCACTGTTTTCCGACGTCCTAATACATAGAACAAACCACGTTAGCATAGGTGGAGTCCAAGTATTCGTGATATTATAGTCAACTTCAAACGCTTCGTCCTTTACTTCTTGAACTGTTATTTTATTAACCAGATACAGATGCAAATGAACACTTAGCACAGTTAAAACCAAAGAAGCTAATAGCCAAAAGTATTCCATTGTACTGACAAAGATGAATAAATCATTGATGAGAAGTGACCAAATCATAATACTCCTCCTTCCTATCACTAATTAAATTAAAGAACCATACATTCTACTGACCAATAGATGACAGTTGTTTCATCAATTTTTCTCTCTTCTATAAAATAGAAACTATTACTTAACTTATCTACGCAACTACGTAAAATAAGTTTCAAATTTATGACGTATAGCTATTCTTCATTTCAATAGAAAATACAAAATGGGGCAAGCCTATAGCTAACCCCATCCAATCAATCTGTTTTCAATGCCTTACTTATTTTACCCAGCCTAAAATCATTTCTCGTAATAATTTAGAAGCTGTGTTTGCCGTCATTTCTGATGAATCATAGATAGGTGCGACTTCTACTAGATCAAAGCCTACAACATTTACACCACTAGCTGCTATCGCGTGGATGGAAGCTAGTAATTCTTTTGATGTAATACCACCACAATCTACTGTACCAGTGCCTGGAGCGTGTGCTGGATCTAAAACGTCAATATCAATCGTTACATACACATTGCGCCCAGCTAATGTTGGTAAAACCTCTTTTAACGGCTCAAGCACTTCAAATTTTGAAATGTGCATGCCGTTTTCCTTTGCCCATTCAAATTCTTCTTTCATGCCTGAACGAATGCCGAAAGAATAAACATTTTTCGGTCCAATATGTTCCGCAATTTTACGAATTGGTGTTGAGTGAGAAAGTGGTTCTCCCTCATATTCCACACGTAAATCGGTATGTGCATCAAAATGAATGATGGCAAGATCATCATATTTAGCAGAGACAGCCTTCATAACTGGCCAAGACACTAAATGCTCCCCACCCATACCGACAGGAATCTTGCCATCTGCTAATAATGTTTCAATAAATTTTTCGATTTCATCTAATGAGCGCTGTGCATTCCCGAAAGGTAGTGGAATATCACCAGCATCAAAGTACTTTACTTCCTCAAGCTCGCGATCTAGATATGGGCTATACTCTTCAAGACCGATCGATACCTCACGGATACGCTGAGGACCGAAACGTGATCCTGGACGGTAACTTACTGTCCAGTCCATTGGCATGCCATAAATAACGGCTTGTGCATCCTCATAGGTAGGATGACTTTTTATAAAAACATTTCCTGAATAAGCTTCATCAAATCTCATTGCTTGCCCTCCGTATCATTAACAAATTGTATTGATTATCAATTCTCTTCAACTTCTTCTATTATGGCTTACAGGATTGTAATGAAACCTGTATCCTTTCGTCCTCGTATACATTATTGGAACATCTAGCAAATTTCGATTAAAATCTACAAGGTGTGATTTTTCTGTCGAATGCTCGCATTTCAAGTAGTACAAAAAAAGTATAGATGTTTTTGAATAAAGTGCAATAGTTTTTAGTTAGAATTTCGATTAAAGATGAGTGTTCAAACACATACTAAAGCTAAAATTAGAAGTTGTAAGAAAACGAGGTGAAGTCGGATGAAACGAAAAAGCTATCATCGAAAGCAAAAGCGTGTAAAGCGCACACGGAAATCCCTTACTCTTTTTGTCGCCTTTGCATCTGCAATTGTCGTAGCATTTGTCGCTCTACGCATCTATGTTCAAGTGGCTGGTGCACCGCCTTTAACCGTACCGAAAGCTTCCATCTTCTTAGATGAAAATGAGAACCAAATTGGAGATCACTTTACAAATCAACGACGTTATTGGGTTGGTCTTGATGAGATGTCACCTTATTTAAAAGAAGCAGTAGTTGCTGTTGAGGATAAAGATTTTTATAAACATGGTGGTTTTGATTATTCACGTATTGCTGGTGCCATTTTAGTGGATATTAAGGCGGGCGGAAAAGTCCAAGGGGCTAGTACCATTACGCAACAATATGCACGTAATCTTTATCTTTCCCATGAAAAATCTTGGACACGTAAATTAAATGAAGCCCTGTATGCTTATAGATTAGAAGTTTTTTATGACAAGGACGAAATATTAGAGGGCTATTTAAATACGGTATACTATGGACACGGCATGTATGGAGTAGAAGCAGCAAGTAGATTTTACTTCGGTAAATCTGCCGCTGATTTAACACTTGCGGAAGCTGCAATGCTAACAGGCGTACCAAAGGGACCAAGTATCTATTCACCTATTGCCAATTTAGAAAAGGCTACGAATCGCCAAAACGTAATTTTAAAACTAATGGCGGATCAAGGTGCCATTACACAAGAAGAAAAAACACGAGCTGAAAATGAACAGCTTGTCTTAAAAAATGATAGCTGGGTTGCCACAAAATCTGTCGCCCCTTATTTCCTTGATGTGGCATGGCAAGAGGCTAGCGAAATTTTAAAGTCAAAAAATCTCGATATTAGCGAAGGTGGCTGGACAATTCAAACAACGCTTAATCTGGAACACCAGAAAGCCGCTGAAGAAGCAGTAGTAAAAAACATGCCTGCCAATGATCTTCAAACAGCATTCGTTAGTATGGAATCGAAATCAGGTGCTGTCACTGCATTAGTTGGAGGTCGTGACTATTCAGTAAGTTCATTTAACCGTGTCACACAGGCTAAACGTCAACCAGGCTCTACTATCAAGCCGATTTTATATGCAGCGGCACTAGAAAATGGTTACACACCGCTTACATTTTTAGATGTTGGTGAGACAACCTTTACTTATGATAACGGACGTGGCACTTATGCACCTAAAAATGTCAATGGTCAGTTTGCAGATCATGATATGACGATGGCTCAAGCGATTGCGATCTCAGACAATATTTACGCCGTAAAAACGTTAGAGGACATTGGCTTCAAGGAATTTCATGATATGGCAAACCGTTTTAGTGTAGGGATTGGTGCTAAAGATAATTTATCTATCGCTCTCGGTACAATTGAAACGACATTATATGAGATGACGAATGCTTATAATATTTTAGCATCTCAGGGACAGCAAACCATTCCAACAACCATTGTGTCCATAAAAAATGCTCATGGAGACGTTATTTATGAAAATAAAGATGTTTCAAGCAAGGCGGAAACGGCCATTTCAAAAGAAAATGCATACATTTTAACTGAGATGATGACAGGTATTTTTGACCCGGTTTTCAGTGATTATTCTCCTGCTACAGGCATTAGTATTCGTTCCCGCATGACACACACCTATGCGGCTAAATCAGGTTCTACCAACAGTGACCAATGGCTAATTGGTTTTACACCAAGTCTAACTGCTGGTGTGTGGAACGGCTATGATCAGGGTAAAAACCTTACAACGAAGGAAGATACTGCTGCCACTAAGCAAATTTGGATTGACTTTATGGAGAGCGTCAACAAAGGAACGAAAAATGAGGATTTCAAAAAACCTAAAGGTGTAGAGGGCGTTGTCATTGATATCGAAACAGGTAAACTCGCTACTGATGCTTGTCCAAAACAACGTCTTGTTTATGTAGAAGCTAAGGATGTACCAACTGAAAAATGTACAAACTTCGATATTCTCGACAGTGATACATGGGGAGAATTTTGGAACATGCTGCCATTCTCACTTTTTAAAGGTGATGATAAAAATAAACAATAATGCGGAAACCTTTTTGAACAGCTCTCGTTCTATGTTATGAAGGCTCTCGACAAAGTAACTAATAGACGAATAAATAAGAAAAGCTTTCTCTTCCCCGGAGACGTGTCCGTGGGAACAGAAAGCTTTTCTTTTTTTATGGTACGCGAAGTATGAGCATCATGGGGCATTTGGCTTGGGTTTGGGTTATTCAAATGCCGCATAGCGCTCATCATATTCGCGATACCAAGTGTCCTAGCTTACTAAAATGTAAGCTCTGCATCAAGTGTACTTTGTTTCAAACCCACTTTCAACCTAATATCGAAAGCGATCGCAAAATGTCACAGATTGTTCAATCATTATTGGTCTATTCGACAAATAAGTCTTGACGCAGTTGCTCATCACTACGTCCCCACAAATCTGGATTAAGTTGCTCTAGGAATGTAGCCAACACTTTTTTAGACGGTGCATCCATATGCTCTACAATAATCTGACGCTTCATGGATTTATCCATTTTGTTCACATGGTCAGCTAGAATTTTATAGCCACGTCTCTTTTCACGGTTAACGACCATTTCACAAGCTGTTACACCCGCATAATAGGGTCCATCTTCTTTATGGTCTACCGTCACCCACACTAACCAATAGGATTTCCCACCTTCTGAATCAGCACGGTCCATCGTAAATTTAATACCTCGCTCAACATCACTTCGTGCATGCATGGCACCAATTTCAACAGTAGCTGTCCCCTCTTCTACATCAATCATAACGGGCGATACATTCTCTAATGAAAGTGAACCAATTCCAAACCCTTTATGTCCATCTGTTGGATCGTTTTTTATAATGGTAAAACCCATTTTTTGTTTTGGTTTTTCTTCATTTGCCATACTTAAATATCCTCCATTCTGCTATTATAAAGGAAAGCATATCGCGTATATTTTGTCGTATAACACACTATTTCTAACGCGCACTTATGCCTCAACGCAAGTAAGAAGTTTATACTTTCTTATAAACTAACTATACAACATTATTCTATAAAGGAGGCAATATTATGCCATACGTAACAGTGAAAATGCTTGAAGGTCGTACAGAGGAGCAAAAACGCGCCCTTGTAAAGGAAGTAACAGAGGCCGTTTCGCGTACAGTTAATGCACCTGCAGAAAATGTAACAGTTTTTATCGAAGAAATGTCAAAAAACCATTATGGGGTTGCAGGCGTTCGTTTTAGTGATAAATAAGATGAAGATGGGTAGAGCATCTTAGCTCTACCCATTTTTAAACTGACAATCATCGTTCCGTTATTTCAATAACTAGGATGTGTTATACAAAATGAATAAATTTAGACTGACCTTGCTCGTTTGCGTGTTACTTTTTGGCCTATTATTAATATTTATTAATCCGATTCAACATGCTATTATCGCTCATTTGAGTGACCAATTAAATACAACTGACTACAGCGTTAAAGACATTGAAAAAAACAAAAAAGCAGCAGCTGATTTTGAGTTTGAAGCCGTTCAATCATTATCTATCGCTGAGGTACTCCAAGCACAAGTAAAAGCTAGTAATATGCCTGTTATCGGCAGTATTGCTGTTCCAAGTGTACATATGCAGCTACCAATTTTAAAAGGTGTTGGCCATTCTGTACTTGCTATTGGAGCAGGTACGATGAAACCCAACCAACAGCTCGGTCAAGGGAACTATGCATTGGCTGGTCACTACTTTGAGGAAAAAGATATTTTATTCAGCCCACTCTATCAAGCACAAATTGGCGATATCATCTATATCACGGATATGAAAGATGTCTATGAGTATAAATTAACAACGAAAAAAATCATTGCTGCAACTGATGTTTATATCATTGACGATATTCCCAATCAAACTACACTAACATTGATTACATGTGCAGAAAAAGGTTCTAAACGACTGGCATTACAAGCAGATTTTGTTCAAAGCTACTCGTTAGAAAATGCCAAAGGAACCTTTTGATGCAAGCAATACGCAAAAAGCGCCATCCTAAAAAGGATGACGCTTTTTCTTATTATACCTCTGTTTCACGGCGGCGCATAAACCATACTGCCCCAGCTACAAGTAGTAAACCAACAAAGACAAGAGCTGTTTGATTTGCTCCATCTGTTTGTGGTAATTTACCTTGTGCTCTTAGCAGCGCTTCTAAGCGTGCTGTGTCTGCCTTGATTTGATTAATATCAATCGCTTGGGCTACCTCTGCCTGTTGGTCTTTAGATAGCTTACTATATCTATTAAGGAAATCTTTATAGGCATCTAACGTATCTTTTGTAGCGTTAGATGGATGATATGGTGGTAATTGCTTCCCTTGATCAATCACATTTTGTACTGATGTACCACCATTATCAGGGGTCGTTGGTTTGTTAGGATCTGTCGTTGGCTTACTTGGATCCACTGGTTTATTTGAATCTGTGTTCGGCTTATTTGGATCTACCGGTTTAGTTGGATCTGGATTTGGATTATTTGGATCTACTGGTTTAGTTGGATCTGGGTTTGGATTGTTTGGATCTTCTGGTTTAGTTGGATCTGGATTTGGGTTAGTTGGATCTACTGGTTTAGTCGGATCTGGGTTTGGATTGTTTGGCTCTACTGGTTGTCCTGGATCTGTTGTAGGTGGTGTCGGCTGTATTTTAGCCTCACATGTATTACCTACTGTAACTGTCCCAATAATGGTATTACCATTCTCCCTAACTATATATTTACCCGGTTTGATCAATGAGTGGTTAATCGTAATTTGCCCTTTGCTATCTGTAACAAATTCTATTAACCCATTCTCTTCTACCGCTTTACCATTTTCATCTGTAAACGTAACTTTCACACCTTCACGTGGCTGACCATACATATTGTTAATTGTTAATGTGAAGTTTGGACAAGCTGGAGCAATAGGTAATTCAGCTTTACAAGTTTGTTTATAAGAAACTTCAATTTCGCCTAAATAAACTTTGTTGTCGTAAACCTCGTACTTTCCTGCAGGTACATCTTCAGAAATAAATGTAATACTACCATCTGCTTCTATTACTGTTGAAATAATGTTACCTTGTTTATCTTTAATGACAACATCTTTACCAGCCTTAACCAACACATTATTTTCATCTTTCAATGCTACAGTAAAGCGCTCGCAAGCCGGTTTTGGTTGAACCGTTGCTTGACAATGAATATTACTTGCGAAATCGCCAATTTTATTGCCATCCTTATCAAATACTACGTAAACACCTGGTTCTAAATCTTTTAATTCTACTTTACCGTCTTTTGTTTCTTCAGTAGCTACCGTCTTGCCATCTATATCTTTAATTGTTACTTCCGTTTTATCTGCTACTAATTCTCCATCAACATCTTTGACCGTTAATTCGAATGTTTCGCACTTCGGTGCTTGTATAATTGTAAATTCATAATCGCAGCTTTTCTTGTACGTTAGTGTGACTGTACCTAAGAATTGATTACCCTCATACAATGTATATTCACCAGGTTTTACACCATTAGTAGGATCGTTTTGATTGGATTCAACAATAAACTTACCTGATGCGTCAGGAGATACCTTTGTCACTACTGTAGTACCTTGCTTTAATGTTAATTCTAAAATATTAGTACGAATATTACCTTGATCATCTTTCACAACAATTGTGTAGTTTTCACATTTTGGTACTGGTTGAACCTCAGCTTTACATCCGCCGTCATATTTCACTGTTACCTTCCCTAATTCACCTTCAACTGAATGAGTTACTGTATACTCACCAGCAGTAAAATGATTCGGTAATGTCACTTTGCCATTTGTTACTGTGTACGTCGCTGTTTCTATACCATTGTGATCCTTTAATGTAACTGTGCCTGTTGTAATGGAATGACCATCAACATCCTTAATCGCTATTTCAAATTGTGTACAACTACCACCAATGATTGGTGTTGTATTGACAAGTTGTGTAATGAAGTCTGGTTGCTTATCTAGTGTCGTGTTTTCATCTAACTTAAATTTAAAGTCAGACATCTTACTATAACCAGTTGGTGCAGCTACTTCACGAATAAGATAATCGTTGTACGGTACATTTTCAAATGTGAATTCACCATTTACATCTGTAGTAGCTGTTTGGATAATATATTCATTCGGTTTTGCAGTTTTTTTAATAAGTTGGAATTCAACACCAGCTAAATTTTCTTTAAATTGGCCTGTAGCTGAATCGATACCAATCTTTTTAAATTTAGCACTGCCTCGTGTTGACGTAAAATCTGATTCAGAGCTACTAAAGCTAAATTTATCCTTATAGTCGCTCTCTGTTTTTTGATTAGCTTTTGTTTGACCCGTATAATGCAATGTTGCTGTATTTTCCAATGCATCCCCAAATTGACCAAAGCCTATTGTTTTATACTGTACTTGATACCCCTTTTGATTTAAATCAGGAAATTCGAGGCTAAAGCCACCTTGTGTATCGAATGTGACCGTTACCCCTAATTGCGAAGGTGTTTGCCAAGTAGTTCCTTTTTGAATACCAGTTTTAGATACTGTATATGGTGTTAATAGAATACTACTTTCCAATAACATTAAATTATTACCTGGTAAATCTGTTAAGATGACATTTTGACCTAAATTAGAATGAGATCTATTCACATCTAATGTCCAAGTAATTGTTTCTGTATTCGCGTTTTGTTGTGGTGTATTTTTTGTCACTAAATTATTCGCTACATCCTCGTCAATCGTTACTGGCTTTGATTCAAGCGTAAATTCTTGCGTACCTTTTGTTTTAAATGTGGCATCATTCGTGTAAACATTCCCTCTATCAGTAGCCGTATCAGAACCAATACCTAAAATATGATCGTCATCCATTGTGTTATAACGAACAACGTATGCTTGGTAGTTTATGTCTCCTGCTAAGGAATCACTGAATTTTAATGTAAAGCCTTTATCTGATTCAGCCGAGATTGTGTAATTACTCGAGTTAATCGGTGTAGTACCAATCGTTCCACCTGTATCACTACCACCTAAGTCAGTTAAAGGTAATACTTCAATTGTTCCTGGTAAATACTTATGTCCCTCACCAACTGTATCAATTAAAACGGCTCCATTAATATCCTTTTTATTGATATTCACTTTCACATCCCATGTAAATCGCTGCGTGGAGTAGTTAAAGGTTCCCGATTTGCTGCCATTGTTAACAGTAGTTGACTGTGGGATATAACTCGTTGAAGATGACTTTTTATATGTTTTACCGCCACTAGTCCACTCTGTAGCAGCTGTATTGCCATACCCTTGCTTTTGTACAGTACCCTCATCACCAATTGCGAAGCTCGTTTGATAAGTGATAGTTGATGTACTACCTGCTGGTACATTAATACCTGAAATTGTAAAGCCTTTTTTCTTATCTCCATCAATTAGAATATAAGTTGTTGCTATACCATTAAGCTTTACAGTGTTATCTATTAACTCATGCACCCCATCTGCAGCACCTGCTGTAAATGTATCTGTTAGTTTTAGGTTGTTAATTGGTTTAGTTGGATTATCAGATATAATGTCGACCGTCCATGTAATTACTTTTTTATCAAAATCAACTGTATATGATTTTTTTAATAAGTTTTCTGTAAGTGCATAGTCTATATTCTTCTCTTTACCTGAACCACTTGTCACACTATTGTTAAACAGACCTGCTTCATTTTCATAAAAATCCTGTTTAGTATAGTTCGCATCATACACTATTGTATAGGCATCTGAAATACCGTTATCAAAGGTTAATGTGAAACTTTTAACATCTCCAGTTGCAGGAGTAGGAGTAATAGTAAATCCACTTGTTACTCTATTAGCTTCCGAAACTGTTGTCGCCACATTGCCAGCCGCATCATTCATTTTATATACTTTAATGCTTGATGCATCAATTTCGTGAGGACCTTGGATTGTATCTTCAATATAGGCATCAGCTTGATCGATACTTAACAGATTATGATTATAATCAATACGCCATTTTGTTTCATAGTTTGTATTGCTCACTAGCTTTTTATCTAGTGCTTTACCATACGTAATGGTGTGAGTAGCCGTATTAGAAGTTTCTAGTTGCCCATTGTTAGTAAATAGTACCTTGTTATGAAAGTTAACTGCACCATCACGTTTATCAGCATCTAATGTTACAGACGTTTTGTACGTAATTTTATATGCATATTTACCAGTCAACTTACTTTCAATATCGCTCCAACTACCATTTGTAAGAACATTTGTTTCAGTACTTGTTCTTACACCATTAAGACCAACCACATATTGATATACATTCACGGAATTAGCCATAATTTCATGTGATGTTGGATCGTCTGTCAAAGTTGGATTGCTTAATGATTTACCCGCTTCATTAACCCATACTTGCCATTCCATTTCATGGTTACCACTTGCTGTTGGTGTAGGAGTGCCTAGTTTTGACTTACTTACCTTTTTGTTGCTCGTTGAAGGTAAAAAACTAAATTGAGCTTTAATTATCTCACTACCACCAGTGGCTGCTGGAATTTCCAGCTCTTGCTCAATGTTATCAGAAAGGAGGTTAAATCCAGAATTAAATGTAATGCTTAATTCCTCCGGTTGAGAGCTGCCTGAGCCTGGTTCCATACCGCTTAACTCTACACGTACTTTATTATCTGTAGTTACATAATTATATGTGATACCGTTCACTGTTCTGCTTCCTGTAAATGCCCCATCAAAGTCAATTAATGATTGCGGCAGTTGGAATTCAAACCAGCTCCCGTCTCCCCATGCTTCGCCTTGACTATCTTGCATTGGTACGGAAAATTTAACAGTGAAGTTAGCTGTTGTATTTGGATCTAGCTCTGTACCAAATTCACCTGCTCCAACCGTTGTTCCACCAATTTTCATCACAAATGATGATAGTGAAGCTGGAATTTCTTGAGCCGCTAATGGTACCTCATTCATTGGCAATGTTTTCACAGGCTCATCTGCTGCTTTTTCTTCTTCAGGAGCCTCGCCCTCAGGAGCTTGCTCCATGTTTTCATTTTCCGATGGAGTTGTAGAAAGGTCTTCTTCACCTGTGTTGTCTTCTGTCAAATCTGTGCCATCGTCGACAGGCGTAGATAGGTTTTCTGCCATTCCGGCCTCCGCACCATTGTCATTTGCGACTGGTGGTGTTGAAAGGTCATCTGCTGCAAATGCTGACAGTGGACTTAGTAGTGTTTGGAACACTAACAACATGGTCAGCATAGCAATGTTCATTTTTTTCCTCATGTCTCTCCTCTTTTCTAATAGATAGAGAGCTTGAATTGTTTGCTATGACGATAGCTTCCTTTCACTGTTTAGGAAAGGCGTGCTACAAACAATCAGTTGCTCCCTCTTTCCTAAAATTAACTTGTCACTCTTGTGAATAAAAGCCAAATTGTATGCTAACATAGGTCATAAGAATTAACAAATTATAGCCTTTTTCACTTTTTATTTTATAAGCACTACTTTTGTGACACCTACAATAATTGGCCTCACCCCCCTTTAGGATTTTTGTTCCATTATAACTAGGGGTCCTGAACAAATTCTAAACAAATCATGTATACATACAAAAAAGCAGTAAACAACGCTCTTATTTGAACGTGTTTACTGCTTTGTTTATTCTTATTTTATTTGCTGTCTTCTCTTAACAGTGTTAAGATTTGTTTTTTAATAGTTGAGTGAATAGAGTCATCCTCTAAGAAATCTAATGGAAAATAGATTTTATGGTCTCGTTTCATACGACCTGAAATGGAATCAACGATGATGGATTCACGCGAAAGCTCTCGTAGCTCGCCATTTTTCATTTCTAGAAAAATCGGCACACGCACCTCTTCCTCCCCAGGTCTATAAAAATCATAGGGCAAATCTGCCGTTGTATCATGAACAAGATAATAATCTGGATTCAGGTCTGCTTGCTTGAAAAGCTCTTGTAGTTTTTGATATTTATCTAGCTCAACACCGGGATCTAAATCAATGTATTGGAATAGCTTACGATTAACAAAGCGACGACTTAAATCACTTAGAATAGCATCACCCTCTTGCATCCATAGCTGAAAATATGTAAAAAGTATACTCTCATCTAAAGCAAGATAATCCTCTAATGTAATAGCATTGCGAAAAAATGCTAAGAAGTGAGTAGGTTCATGCTTAAATGTATAACCTTCTTGGCTTAATTGTTTAACTCTTTTTAAAATATTATTTAAAATAACTTCCGCACTCCGTGACACAGGGTGGAAATAAATTTGCAAGTACATTTGATAGCGGCTCATAATATAATCTTCCACTGCATGCATGCCTGTTGCTTTAATAACCACTTGGTTTTTACGTGGACGCATTACTCTTAAAATCCGCTCCATATCAAAGTGACCATAGCTGACACCTGTAAAATAAGCATCACGTTGTAAGTAATCCATACGATCCGCATCAATTTGGCTGGAAATTAAACTGATGACTTGCTTATTCGGATATGTCTTTTCAATCACTTGCGAGACCTTTTCTGGAAAATCATCTGCTACTTTTCTTAAAACAGCATTTACCTCTGTATCCCCTAATAAAATTTGCCTTGTATAGTATTCATGATCCAGCTCGAAGACATTTTCAAAGGCATGTGAAAATGGACCGTGCCCTAAATCATGCAAAAGGGCTGCACATAATACTAATAGTCTTTCCCCTTCATCCCAATCGGGACGACCGACGAAGATATCATCTACTATGCGGCGTACAATTTCGTAAACACCAAGTGAATGACTAAAGCGGCTGTGTTCCGCCCCATGAAATACTAAAAATGTGGTACCTAGCTGACGAACTCTGCGTAAACGCTGAAATTCTCTTGTACCCACTAAATCCCATATCACTTGATCGCGAACATGTACATATCGGTGAACAGGGTCTTTAAATACCTTCTCTTCTTGTAATTTAGCGTTTGCATATGTCATTTGGATAGCACCTCCATTTTGTGATAGTTCTATTATATGCCATAAATCTAGGACTAGCATACTTATTAACTTTTTTCTATAGATACTAACAACCTTTTTTCGCCATATGCCTATTTATTGTAAATTTCTATTGATTTAATATTCACAGCAACTTAAAAATATACAAAGCAAATGCTATACCTAATATGTAGAGATAGCAAAGTGTTGAAAAACAATGGCATTTTTATGAAAGATGAGAGGTGGGAAAGATTTTCCGTTCAACAAAATTTAGCAAAGCTTTCACAAATCAAACGAAGGTGATGGTTGTTGAAATCAATCACTTCTCCACATTGAAAATTAAGAGGCTATCCTTTCTTTAAAAATAGAAATCATGGGCTATTTTATTCACTACTAGTATGTAAGACAAAAAAAGACACTTTTGTAGTACGGTTGATTAGAGTGACGTCTCCCTGGAAAGGACGCTGGCGGAACGGAAATCACCTCCTCACCTTGCCAAAAGGTCATTTTCTACTAATGACATTATCTTTTTTCAACAACATGAAAAGCTATCCCTAACAAATAGAGATAGCTTTTTATTTATTTTACTTATTCTTTAATTTTGCTAAAACCTTTTCCATTAGTTCGTCTTCTGTTAGTGCTGCAACAGGGCGACTATTTACAAAGGTGAATGTTTTTTTGCGTCCTGGGCCACAATAAGAATGACAGCCAATTTCGATGGTTGCATCAGGATCGATTTCCTTTAATTTTGGAATTAACGTCTTTAAGTTAACGGCCTGACATTCATCGCAAACTTTAAATTCGTTTGCCATTTTGTCAACAACCCTTTCTATATAGTATTTTTTCAACAAAATATCGCTCTATTGAACACATGACCTTCACATATTTAAGTATGCAGCATGTGCACAAACCTACATCGGGTATTGTATCGTACTTTTCCCCTTCTATTCAAGCATAATTCCTTCTACATAGATGAATAAAAGGTTAAAAGATTGGTCATGCTAGTCTTACATAACAAGTTCCAAATAAAGGTGGGAGGATTTTAAGATGAGTAAAATAAGACAAGATGCTTGGTTACAAGAAAACGATGAATTATTAGCAGAGGCGGTTATTCGTCATGTGACGGAAGGTAGCACACAGCTCAATGCTTTTGAAGAAGCTGGTGATGCATTAAATCGTACTGCTGCAGCCTGTGGTTTCCGTTGGAATGCGGTTGTTCGTAAAGAATACGAGGAACAATTAGCAGAGGCTAAAAAAGAAAGAAAAGAGAGAATGCGAGTGTTAGGAGCACCAGCGAGACGTCGTGCCTCTAGTATGTTTACCGTGAATAATAGTGCTGCAGAAGGAAAATCAATTCCGTTATCTGCTCTTTCTCTTGATATTGTGATAGCTTATTTACTACGTTTACAGCATTCTGGTGAAGTAGGAAATGAATCTTCAAAATGGAGACAGCTAGTACATGTAACATCTGAGAAAAATAAAAAACTAGAGAAAACTATTACAAAACTAGAGGAAGAAAATCGAGCAATCCGCAAAGATTACGAGCAGTTTGTTCAAATTATGAATCGTGCTCGACGTCTTGTAACACTGGATGAAGAAGAAGAGCGAATTGCACCCGTTTTCAAAATGGAGAAAAACGGAAATCTCGTAACAAGTGGCCCAGTTTATCAATCAGAAAATGGCGATGCGCTAAATTAGCAGCATCGCTTTTCCCTTTTATGTTTCATATAATCAGCCTATTATTTTCGTTCAAGCATTTTGGCATTACGCTCAAATACTCGCTGTAAATAGAAACCGTATAATATTAATTCTTCATCATAGAAAGATTGTGGACGAACTTCCTCGGACAACTGATGAAGTAATTGCTGTAGACGAATAACCACCCCTTCTACTGTTAAATCGGGGTCAACAAGCTCTGATAATGATGCCATCACTTCAGGTACGATTTGAGGATAAATAAACTTTGTCTCCTCTTGTCGCAAGCTTACTTCATAAAAGTCACGAATGAGTGCCGCACGTTGTGAGCCACTTCCTTCAATACATAAATAAATTTGCACAGCCACTCCTTGGCGTAAGCGTCTTTGGGATATACCAGCAAATTTTTTCCCCTCAATACTTAGATCATAAGAGCCAGGGCAATAGGAGCCTACAATTTCATAAGCTTCTATTTTATCAGCTACTTCTGGAAACAATCCCTTCACAAGGTCTACCATCACATCATAGCCATCGTTTATACTAAGCGACTCTGATTGTTCAGACAATACAATAGAAATATTGAGGACTCCTTCATCTAGCACAACTGCTAATCCACCAGAGTTACGAACGATTGGATGATAGCCTCTAGACTCTAGTAAATCCATACCTTGCTGAACATACGGCAAACGATGATCTTGAATACCAAGCACAACGGATGCCTCATGGACCCATGTACGAATAGTTGGCGGAGAAGTTAATTGTCCAACTAATTGGCACAACGTATCATCCGTTGCAAACGATTCTAATGGTGATCGTTGCTTGGCACTAATGGATTGATCATAAAAACGCCAAATTGGCTGTTGTAAAATACTTTTCATATTGGTACTCCTCTAGTCACATATCTTCTTCTTAGAATACATCATCTTTAGTTGGTGTCAAATTCGTGAATTACTGTCATGAACTTAGGGATTTTGTACAAACTATGATAAACTAATTTTGAATGGTATTCACTTATAAAGGAGTGTTTCAATAATGAATGAAGCAGCAATTACATTAGATGGATGGTACGCTTTACATGATTTCCGCTCAATCGACTGGGCTTCTTGGAAACTTGTTTCTGCAGAAGAACGTCAAGCAGCAATAGAGGAATTTATTGCTTATTTAGAAAAATTGAACGAAGCAGATATCGCTAAAACAGGCGCTCATGCCTTTTATGCTATCGTGGGTCAAAAAGCTGACTTTATGGTTATGACATTGCGTGAAACAATGGATGAACTACAAGAGATTGAAGCAGAATTCAATAAATTAGCAATTGCTGATTTTACAATTCCTACATATTCTTATGTATCTGTTGTGGAGCTTTCAAACTATTTAGCTGGCGAATCAAATGAGGATCCTTACCAAAACCCACATGTACGTGCACGTTTATACCCAGAACTTCCACGTGCCAAATATGTATGCTTCTACCCAATGGATAAACGCCGTCAAGGCAACGATAACTGGTACATGCTATCAATGGATGAGCGTAAATCATTAATGCGTTCTCATGGAATGATTGGTCGTGGCTATGCAGGTAAAGTGAAACAAATTATTACTGGCTCAGTAGGCTTCGATGATCACGAATGGGGCGTAACACTATTCGCAGACGATGTATTACAATTCAAAAAATTAGTATATGAAATGCGCTTTGATGAAGTGTCTGCTCGCTATGGTGAGTTCGGTGCATTCTTCGTCGGAAACCTACTTGATAACGATAAATTAGTTAAGTTCTTAACTGTTTAATACACATAGAAAATGCGAGTCCTCCACAACGGACTCGCATTTTTAAATTTCGTTTTCTTCAGCATTCTCAGATTCAAATATTAAAATAATGATGTGAATAAAGAACCCAGTAAGAACCATGAGAAAAACTAAATACCAATTATATGGTTGATGATAGTATTCTGCTATCCCAACTGCTAAAAAAGCACTGATGATAATGGCTACAAACATACTAAAAATACGCATGAAAACGCTCCTTCTTGAAAGCAAAAATAAAGTCACTTTTAGTATGTCTCGCTCTATCTTTAATATACTTGTAATATAAAAAAGTGCCATCTCTCTGCGATGACACTTTGTTCATTCATCCATTCAATTTCTGCATACTTCCTCAAGAGTGTTCGTCCTTTACTTTTAAAATCAAAATAACAGTTTGAATAAAAAAACCGATTACAATTATGACAATAAAGAGATACCAATGGAGCGGCTGTCCATAAAACTCGCCCAATAGAAAAGCCAGTACCGCACTTAATAAAATTCCAAACCAAACTCCAATTTCCATAAGTACTCACCTCACATGTATTGAATACACATGCAAATCATCCATCTCACATTCCCCTAATTCTATCTTTTTCTATTTACCCGTTTTGACTAAAAGACTATCGGATCTTGTAGCGTTTTCAATTATTTTCTAGGCACTTATCGTTATGATTACTATATGCATAGTAACTTTAATGTGTGATTGTCTTTCTTATCAAAATTGAACATGTCTACAATACCCTCGTGCATATACTGTCTGCGAGGAGGTATGAAAATCGCTGTTATCAAGACGAATGATGCACAGACTGCCCTACTAGCAAGGCTAATGCGTGCCGAAGCAGAAGGTGAAGGAGAGCTAGGCATGCTGATGGTTGGGAATGTTGGCGTTAATCGTGTAAGAGGTGACTGTTTAGATTTTGGTGATATTCGAACGATTGAGCAAATGGTTTATCAGCGTCCGGGAGGCTTTGAAGCAACACAAAAGGGTTATTTTTATCAGCGGGCCCGTGAACAAGACATTCGTTTAGCGAAAAGGGTGATTCAAGGGGAAAGATTTCATCCAGCTACTCGCTCCTTGTGGTTTTTCATGCCAGCGGGGGATTGTCCCGCACAATGGTATGGTCAATGGAATACTGGCAGATTCAAATCTCATTGCTTTTTCTCGCCATCTGAACAAGATTGTCCTCAAATTTAAAAAGAAAGTAGGTTGATAATTGATGATGCCTTATTATTGGACACCAACAACGCAACAACAAATGACTCCTCCTCCAGTCACTCTTCCGAGCGGACGACCACCTGGTCGTGAGGAGTCCTATATAGAAAATATTTTACGTTTGAATCGCGGAAAACCAGCTACCTTCCATTTTTCTTTCGAACATGCTGTGGAACAGGGAAAAAATACAAAAACTGTTCGTGGTGTGGTAGAAGCCGCTGGTCGTGATCATGTCATTATTCGTGAACTAAAATCCAATCATCGCTTCCTATTCCCTATGATTTATTTCGATTTTGCTGAATACGATGAGGAAATGGCTTACTTTAATCAAAATCCATAATGCCATCTTGTAATGTAAAAATCCGCTATACGCTCACTGACAAAAGTCGATGAGTGTAGGCGGATTTTTATCATTCACTATATTTAGTGCTCTTTTAGATACGTTAAAGTTGCTTTCCCTAAAGTTTTCGCAGCTATTAGCATGGCACGTTCATCAAAATCAAAGCGTGCATGATGATGTGGATAGGCAGTTTCCCATTCCGGCTTTTTAGCACCTGTGAAGAAGAAAGTACCCGGTACCTTTTCTAAATAATAGGCAAAATCTTCCCCAATCATAAACGGTGGACATGTTATTACTTGCTCCACACCTGGAACAGTAGACGCCAACTGTGCTACAAACTCTGTTTCTTTTTGATGGTTATATACAGGCGGATAACCTCTTGTATAACGATATTCATAGCTTGCCCCAAATGCCAGACATGTCGCATTTAAAACTGCTTCTAGTTCCTGCTCCATTTGTGAACGTACTTCTTCTTCAAAGGTACGAATTGTTCCTGCTAAAATCACTCGATCCGCAATCACATTAAACGGATTAATAGCCTCCAAATGACCAATTGTTAAAACAGCTGATTTTAATGGATCAATGCGTCTTGAAACAAGTTGTTGAGCATTGACCACAAATTGTGAGGCAAGGGTAACAGCATCGATGGAATGATGTGGCTCTGCGCCATGACCACCTTTCCCTTGAACCGTGATTTCTACTTTATCCGCAGCTGCCATAATGGCTCCATCCTTCACTAAAATTTCTCCTAGTGGTGTAGGCGCCCATAAGTGCATACCAAAAATAACATCTACGCCATCTAAACAACCATCCTCTATCATCGGCTTTGCGCCACCTGGTGCTACTTCCTCTGCATGCTGGTGAATAAACACCACATTGCCTGTTATTTCATCCTTCATCGCATTGAGTGCTTTAGCTAGCCCAAGCAATGTTGCTGTATGACCATCATGTCCACATGCATGCATTTTTCCAGCTACTTTAGATTTATAAGGTACATCATTTTCCTCTTGTATCGCTAAGGCATCAAAATCAGCACGTAATGCTACTGTCTTACCAGGTTTTCCGCTACATAATATAGCTACTACGCCACGTCCCCCTACTCCTTCACGAACCTCATGACCCAATTCTCTATGAAAAGCAGCTATATAGGCTGGCGTCTCCACTTCCTCAAAGGATAATTCAGGGTATTCATGTAAATGACGACGAATCCCTACCATTTCATTATAGTACCCATCTATTAATGCAAATAGTTTTTCCATACTACATAACCTCTCTTTTTGTATTTTCGAAATATTGCAAGTAATAATAGTAGTGTACTATAAATTCTTACAAAATGAATAGGATTTAAATCGCCAACGTAAAAAATTCGTTTATAACAAAAAAACTCTCCTACAAATAATGTAAGAGAGTCTTAACTTTAAATTAGCGAGCATGTTTTAAAGCAGATAAAATAATGAGTAACCATCCAGCTAAGAATAGGACGCCACCAATTGGTGTAATGGCACCCAATACTTTAATTCCACTTATCGCCAGTACATATAAGCTACCTGAGAAGAACACAATGCCCAGATTAAAGAAAATACCTGCTACATTTAATTGCTTTACTTCACCTAATAGTTTAGAGCTCATTAATAGACCAATGACCAGCAGCCCTGTTGCATGAAACATTTGATATTGAACAGCAGTCTCCCAAATTCCTCGGCTATATTCATCTAATATTTCCTTTAACGCATGTGCACCAAATGCACCCAATGCCACTGCTAATAGGCCATGAAGAGCACCTGTCACGATGAATCTTTTCATTTCTCGTACCCTACCTTTTAAATGGATTAAAAATCAAAAATGGAGTCACCATTTGCTCCATCTTCTTCAATTTTTGATGTGTATAAAGTTGCTTGTTTTGACTCAGACACAAGCATTTGAGGTATATGCTTAGGTGTTGTGATGGCTGGCGTATCGTTTGGAGAATCTAATACCACATCACATAATGCTCGAATAGCTGTAAGTGCCTCGCGAATTTGCTGATCATTTCCTGCATTTTTTGCGCCAGATAATTGTTTTTCAAGTTGCTGTATCACGGCTTGATAAGGAATCATGACATTCTCCCCCCTTCTATTTTTGGTACAAATTTTAAACACTCCATGCCTGAAGATTGCTTCACGACAACGGATGGTATTTGCTTTGTTTTAAAGCCATATGCTGCACAGGCTCGTGGCGTTTGAGGGTCCCAGGTTACTTTGAAAAATTGACACTTGAAACAATTCACCTTCATTATTGTCCCACACTTTCTTCTATATTAACTGTATCATGATTTATAAAGTGTATAAAGAAAACGATTTGTGCCAATCTATACTAGACACCAATCAATTGGCTGTTTGCCCCATTCCACCAATTGTTGATTAATTTTTGAATAAGGTTTACTACCAAAGAATCCTCGGTAAGCACTGAGTGGACTCGGATGTGGCGCTTCGAGTATAACATGTGGTGTTTTATATTTACGTATCAATTGCTTTTTACGCTGTGCTGGTTTACCCCACAGTACAAAAATTAGCGGCTCTTCCCTTGCTGCTAATTGGTCGATAACAGCGTCGGTAAATTGCTCCCACCCTTGATCTTTATGAGAATGAGCCTGTCCTGCTCGAACAGTAAGCACAGTATTTAAAAGCATAACACCTTGCTCTGCCCATTTTGTTAATGTTCCATTTGGAGGAATAGGACAGCCTAAATCATCTTGCAGCTCTTGCAACATGTTTCGCAAGCTTGGTGGATGTGGAATACCTGGTTTAACGGAAAAGCTTAAGCCATGTGCTTGATTCGGACCGTGATAAGGATCTTGTCCTAAAATAACAACCTTTACATCATGGTAAGCTGTTGTATAAAAGGCATTCATCACATCATTCATTGGTGGATAAATCATTTGCGTCGAATATTCATTTGCTACAAATTGACGTAGTTTGTGATAGTATGGTTTTTTCAATTCTTCTGCGAGTATTTCTTGCCAATCATTCGGGAATACTTGTTTCATCGTTCTTTAAGCCCCTTTCTCTTCTTACAACGGTACAAAAAATCAAACATGAATTCAAGCATCAGTTCAAACTGACCATATGTAAATATCATATTCTGACTATTTTTATAGAATCAGTTTCGGATTATACTAGATGGTAATTTTACAACTCTCAATGCTAAAGGAGATCTTTCAGATGACTCTAAAAAAAACATTAACAATTGCTGGTTCAGATACATCAGGTGGCGCAGGTATGCAAGCTGACCTGAAAACATTCCAGGAGCACGGTACATATGGGATGGTGGCTTTAACAGTAGTCGTAACAATGGATCCGAATGGCTGGACACATAACGTCACACCATTGCCAACAAAGCTTCTTCAAAAACAAATTGATACCGCCCTTTCAACAGGAATTGATGCCATTAAGACAGGAATGCTTTCAACAGAAGAGATTATTCGTATCGCTGGAGAAGCTATCGCAAAATCTGGCACTTCAAATGTCGTCATCGACCCTGTTATGGTATGTAAAGGTGACGATGAAGTACTGAATCCTGGAAATACTGATGCTATGGTGCAACATCTTCTACCACTAGCAACTATAACAACACCAAACCTTTTTGAAGCAGGACAATTAGCTGGCACAGGTACACCAAAAAACATTGACGACATGAAAATTGCTGCTCGTAAAATTCACGAACTAGGGGCTAAGGCTGTTGTCATTAAAGGTGGAAAAGCATTAGCTACTGAAAAAGCAACAGACCTTTTCTTCGACGGTGAAACATTCTTCTTATTAGAATCGGAAAAGGTCGCGTCTACTTATAATCATGGCGCTGGTTGTACATTTGCAGCTTCTGTAACAGCCAACCTTGCTAACGGTCTTTCTATTAAAGATTCTGTCATTGAAGCGAAAGAATTTGTATCTGCTGCCATTGCCCATGGCTGGGCGCTAAATGAATATGTAGGACCAGTCATGCATGGAGCGAAATCTCGCTTTGGTGCTCCTCCAGTAACAGTAACTGAAATTTAACATAGAAAGGATGTCTCAAAGAATTTTGGAGACATCCTTTTTAAAAATTATCAATGGTAAACACTCTGTTCATGATGAATCATTTGCTTGCTAAAGATAAAAAGTGGACAAGATACGTTAGGGCTACATATCCCATATATTAGCTGTATGGGAGGGGAAAAGATGAAAAAAAACAAGGCAGAGGACTTAACGGAAGAATCAGGTTTACTAGCTGGAGAAATCACCTCTTCAAAAGTTGAAGTAATTGCTTCCATTATATTAACACTTGGTTACTCATTATCCACCCTTGCCACAATATTAGCGCTGCAGGAGGAGGAAGAATTGGCACAAGCCAAAACGACTGAAACACAAGATCAAAATCTTTATATGAAGCAAATGTTTAAACAGTTACAAAATGTCAACAACCGTTTAGATACAATCGAACGAAAGCTTAATCGATACTAATAAATACATAACCAATAGATGAGGTAGTCTCTTTATAGGACGCTTCGCTTTTGGTATAAAAAAACATTTGCTGAATCAAGACAAAAAACCGCGACTCTCCGTCATAAAAGAGAATCGCGGTTTTTTACTATACTATGATAATGAGCTTCACTTTTCTTCCTCTTTTCACAGCTACCCTGTTTCACCTGTATAAGGAACGTCATCTATTGTACCAAGATAGAATCCGTTATTACTAAAATAATACTCCCTTCAACAGGTGGGGCTGTCTACACACACGAATTAGGAAGAAGTCATGGTTGCAATATCTTTTCGGATGTGAAAACGGATACAATACAAAACGACACATTTTGTACATACTATTTTCACACTCCCTATATTGATACATTACAATAATTTTTTCAAGAATATTGCTTGAATACTTATCATAGAATTATAGATAATGATTCATTTTTTCATGAGTCATTAAATTGTCATAACAATGCAATCAATTTCCCTTTGCGAATTTTTTTTACTATACTAAAAGGAGAAATGATCGAGAGGAGTGTTAAGATGCAAGAAGTGCAGGTAGAGACGTTACAGGAATTGCTGAATTCTTTCGCCAACAAAGACGTTTATATTCATCTTGAGACGACAAATGGATCTTATGCAGCACACTATGATGAAAAATTCTTTAATGCAGGTGCTTTTATTCGCAATGCTAAGATTAATTATGAGCTTGCTAAAGTGGTAGATCATGCACCGCATCGTGTTGGTTTAAAATTACCTCACGGCTGGGTTTATGCACAAGGCATTACACATTTTGAATTAGATGATTTAGGCCGTTTATTAATGGCTGGACTAGACTACTCAGGGAAACTGGCGATTGCGCTTGAAATTAGCGAAACGCCATTTACTTACTAAGGGGGACGACTATTTGAATTTACAACCACAACGTCATATTTTAATTGTGTACCCTCACCCAGATGATGAAGCTTTTTCAGTTGCTGGGACAATCGCCTACTATACAAAGAAGATGAATACACCTGTTACATATGCCTGTTTAACATTAGGCGAAATGGGACGTAATTTAGGTAATCCACCCTTTGCAACACGCGAATCTTTGCCTGAAATCCGCCGCAAAGAATTGGTAGCAGCAGCAGAGGCAATGGGTATTCAAGATTTACGTATGCTAGGTTTACGAGATAAAACAATCGAATTTGAAGACGATGAGAAAATGGTAAAAATAGTTGAAGGGTTAATCGAAGAGCTAATGCCTTCATTAATCTTCACGTTCTTACCTGACTTTGCTGTCCATCCAGACCACGAAGCCACAGCACGTGCTGTAGTTGAAGCTGTTCGTCGAATGCCTAAGGCTGCCCGACCACAAGTATTAGGCTGTGCCTTTGCCAATGATACAATTGAAAAAAATGGTGATCCACATGTTGTCTATGATATTTCTGAAATGAAAATGGACAAATTAAAAGCATTACAAGCCCATTCATCCCAAACTGGTTGGATGATGCAGGAAACTGAAAAGCGCATTGATGATGGTGAACCAATGAGTGAAAGCTGGCTAAATGTTGAAAAGTTTTATATTGTTGACCCAGATAAATATGTAAAATAAAAAAGATGATGTCAATGGCAGAAAAAGCAACTTTGCAAGGTGAGAGGTTGATTTCCGTTCCGCCAGCGTCCTGATGTGCCGCTTCACTCCAATCAACCATTCTGCAAAGTATCTTTACTTTTTTTCATAGTAGCATAGCGATCCGATCGCCCATTACCTTTATTCTTAGAGGGGATAAGCTTTTATTTTCAATGTAGAGAAGTGATGAGTGACAACATCTCATAAAAGAGTAGTGAACACCTTTACTTTATTTGAAAATCTTTGCTAAAAAGGTAACACTTTTGTGGATTGGAGTGGAAGGCTACTTGACTCCGGTGGGACAGCTCGACGCTCGCCCAAAGGGAAGCAAGTAGCCTGCAACGGAAATCCATTTCTATCTGTCAATTGACTGTTTTTCGACAATAAGAAAAGTACTGTTCTCATTTTTGGAGAACAGTACTTTTTAATTAGGCAGCTCTTACCCTCTTCATCATATGCACAATGATTGTGATGGAAAAAGCAATCACCAAGAATAGGAAGAATAAGTAATGCGGGATATGAATATTAACAACACTCACTAGCATTTTTAAGCCAATAACACCTATTATAATAAAGGCCGTTGCTTCAAGCTCTGGAATTTTTTCGATAATGATTAAAAACACACCTGCAATTGTCCTCATCATTAATATGCCTAACATCCCCCCAATTAAAAGTACCCACACTTGATCTGATATGGCAAAGGCTGCAAAGATAGAGTCGATCGAAAATGCAATATCCATTAGCTCGACAGAAATGACGGTGGCCCAAAAGGTTCCAAAGAGTCGCACCATCCATCCTGATTTTTTCACTTCCTTCACGCTATCCTCATTCCCAATTTGAAGAAAATGAGCTACACAGAGCCAGCCTAAATATAATGCACCTAACACTTTAATAAACCAAAATTCCACAAGATAAACACCTATACCAATAAATAAAAATCTAAAAAAATAGGCACCTAGCATACCGTACATTAATGCCCGCTTTCGTTGTTTATCTGGTAAATGTTTAACAAGAACTGCCAATACAAGTGCATTATCCGCTGACAGTAGCCCTTCTATAATAATTAATGAGGATATTAGCCCCCAGGATACAGGGTCCATTAATACTTCCTGCCACATCGCCCAATCAAAAAATTGCCAATATGTAGATAGAATTCCTTGAATGATTTCCACTACTTACCCTCCTACTTGTCCTCAGCTAATCTAGTATATGCTTGACCATTTTTGTTATGAGAATTGTATTTATCCTGATTCAGCAAATGCTTTTTGTCCCAAAAGTAACGTTTCAGCAATTGCTCGAGGCATCATTTATTCGATAAAACGCTTACATCATAAAATAGACACGGAAAATTTAGAATTTACTAAAAATTAACCACCAAAAGCAAATAAAGTGTGCTATCATAGATAAATGTTTTAAACGTATAACGGAGGATGAATACTATGGAAGTTGCTGATACTAGAACCGTGCAAGTGGAGAATGTCCTGATTGCACATCATTTTTTAAAAGATGTAGTTGTCCATACACCACTACAAAAAAACGATTATTTATCCGAGAAATACGGAGCTACTATTTACTTTAAACGCGAAGATTTACAACATGTGCGCTCATTCAAGCTCCGAGGTGCCTATTATAAAATTAAAAAAATCGAGGAAGAAGCACGCAACGCTGGTGTTGTCTGTGCAAGCGCAGGCAATCATGCACAAGGTGTAGCTTATGCCTGTGCTCAATTAAAAATCCAGGCTAGCATTTTTATGCCTCAAACAACACCAAAGCAAAAAATAGACCAAGTGCGAATGTTTGGGCGCGAATTTGTAGAGATTATTTTAGCAGGCGATACGTTCGATGACTCTGCTGAAGGCGCCTTAAGCTATTGCGAAGAACACGATAAAATATTCATCCATCCATTCGATGATTTCGATGTCATTGCTGGTCAAGGAACTGTTGCAGTAGAAATTATGAATGACATGGAGGAGCCAATCGACTACGTCTTTGGCAGTATTGGTGGTGGCGGCTTAATGTCTGGCGTTTCTGCCTACGTTAAAAACCTCTCCCCTTCTACTAAAATTATTGGCGTAGAGCCCGCTGGTGCTGGCAGTATGAAAGCTGCTTTTGCTGAAGGGGGCGCTGTGGCTCTTGATTGGATTGATAAATTCGTCGATGGCGCTGCCGTAAAATGCGTCGGCCATCACACTTATGATGTTTGTCGCCGCTATTTAGACGACATTATTCTTGTACCAGAAGGCAAAGTTTGTACAACGATTTTAGATCTATATAATAAACATGCCATTATTGCCGAGCCTGCTGGGGCACTATCAGTGGCAGCTCTTGATTTTTATAAAGAAGAAATTAAAGGGAAATCAGTCGTGGTCATTATTAGCGGTGGTAATAATGATATTGGACGGATGCAGGAGATTAAAGAAAAGTCGCTTATTCACGAAGGCTTACTTTACTACTTCATCGTCAGCTTCCCTCAGCGCGCAGGGGCATTACGTCAATTCCTCACAAGCGTTGTAGGACCTAACGACGATATTACTACCTTTGAATACACAAAGAAAAACAATAAAGAAAGTGGTCCTGCCCTCGTTGGTATTGAGCTTGGCGATCAAGCGGATTATGAAGGGCTGCTTGCACGAATGGATGAATTCGGCTTCAAATACAAAGAAGTAAACAACGACAT
Source organism: Lysinibacillus sp. FSL K6-1151 (assembly GCF_038630755.1). Taxonomy (NCBI): domain Bacteria; kingdom Bacillati; phylum Bacillota; class Bacilli; order Caryophanales; family Bacillaceae; genus Lysinibacillus; species Lysinibacillus sp. FSL K6-1151. The sequence goes on along the minus strand of NZ_CP152040.1, from coordinate 514,724 downwards.
TCAACTATTTGGCTTACTCGTTTAAAATGAAGAGTCTCACTTCTCAGCAAGTGAGACTTTTTTATTGTGATAAAGTTTATCAATCGTTTTTATTACCCTAAATAAAAAACATTCAAACTAGTGCATGAGCGTTATATATATTGTTGAAAAAAATAATATCACCTGCGGAAAGTGACATTCTGGCAATGCGAGGGGTTAATCTCCGTTCCGCCAGCTTCCGATAGCCCCGCTTCACTCGCTCCAGCTTCTCCTATATGACGCTAAATCCCCTAGGAGTGACGCCGGCTCCACTCCAATCAACTATTCTGCAAATGTGTCTTTTCATTTTCTTTCATACTAACAGTAGTGAACCCCTTTGCTCAATTTATGGGTTGGAGTGGAAGGCTACTTGACTCCCGTGGGATAGATCGGCATTCCCCCCACAGGAAATCAAGTAGCCTGCAACGGACATTCATTTTCACCATTGACAAAAATGCTATTGATGGATTTTTTAACACTATAAAAAACGCCCATACAAGTGTATGAGCGTTTTGTCATTAACCTAATAAAGCGCGGTCTGAATTCATTTTTTCCCCACGAATGCGTTCAAATTCGGCCATTAAATCTGGGATCGTTAATTCATGCTTACGGTCTTCAGCAACCTCTAAAATAATTTGGCCTTTGTCCATCATAATAAGACGATTCCCTAAATCCAAAGCTTGTTGCATATTGTGCGTTACCATTAATGTCGTTAACTGATCTTTTTCAACTAAATACTTCGTAATACGGGTAATTAATTCTGCACGTGATGGATCAAGTGCAGCCGTATGCTCATCCAGCAATAAAATAGAGGGCTTTGTGAAAGTAGCCATTAACAGTGACAATGCTTGCCGTTCCCCACCTGAAAGTAAGCCTACTTTTGCAGAAAGCCGATCTTCCAGATTTAAACCAAGCATTTCTAATGATTCTTTGAACAAGGTACGACGCTTTTTGTCCACACCGATGTGCAGTCCTCTACCCTTATTTCGTGAATAGGCCAGTGCTAAGTTTTCTTCAATTGTCATCGTAGGAGCTGTTCCCGCCATTGGGTCTTGGAACACACGACCAATGTATTGAGAGCGTTTATATTCAGGCAAATTCGTGACATCATTACCATCAATAGAAACTGTGCCAAAATCAGGTGTTAAGGCGCCTGAAATCATATTCATCATCGTTGATTTCCCTGCACCGTTACTACCAATGATTGTCACAAAATCACCTGGCTTTAAGTGTAGATTAATCTCTGCTAGTGCAATTTTTTCATCTGGTGTTCCTTCATTAAACACCTTATTAATACCATGTAATTTAAGCAAGACCTTTTCCTCCTTGCTCTACTGTTTTTACTCGTGACAGCTCTGCAGCACGCTTCGCCTTACGTTTACGTTCCTTACTCTTATTGATAAATTGTGGTAAGATCAGCGCCAAAATAACGATGATAGCCGTAATTAATTTCATATCTCCTGAATCAAGGAAATCTACACGTAATGCTAATGCTAAAATAATACGGTAAATGATAGCTCCTGCAATGACTGCAAAAGTTGTACGGATAATGGTCTTTGTCCCAAAAATAGCTTCACCAATAATAACCGATGCAAGACCGATGACAATCATACCAATCCCCATACTAACATCGGAGAACTTCGAATATTGTGCGATTAAAGCTCCAGAAAATGCGACAAGCGCATTGGAAAGTCCAAGCCCTAAAATGATAAGTGTATCTGTATTTGCAGAGAAGCTACGAATCATTCGTTTATTATCACCAGTTGCTCGGATAGCTAGCCCGACCTCAGTCTTCAAGAACCAGTCTGCTATTAACTTAATTAAAATCGTGATGATTAATACGACTATCAGCACACTCCATGTATTTGGTACATGCTGAAAGCCCATGCCTTTTAATAGGTTATTGAGAGCAGCATCGATCCCTAAATCACTCCAAAATGCTTGAAACTTTGAAAAAATCGTTTCTGAGTTTAGTAGTGGAATATTCGGGCGACCTATCGTATTTTCTGCAGTTAACCCCATGATGCGCAGGTTAATCGAGTATAACGCAATCATCATTAAAATCCCTGATAATAGTGGATTAATCTTTCCTTTCGTGTGAAGAATTCCTGTCATACATCCAGCAATAAATCCAGCAACAATTGCCACTAAAGTCGCTAAGATTGGGGAGTAGCCAAGCAAAATCATTGTTGCTGCAGTTGCCGCCCCTGTTACAAAGCTTCCATCAACCGTTAAATCCGGAAAATCTAACACCCGAAACGTTAAATATACACCAAGTGCCATAATTGCATAGATGATTCCTTGCTCCACTGCGCCAAATAATGCTAAAAACATCGTTGAATCATCTCCTAAATCTTTTTATTATTTCTACTGCTTATAAATGAAGATAAAGCGGGGATAGTTCTCCCCCGCTTCCATTTATTTTTCTAGAAGTTCTGCACCCCAAGAATCTTTTATTTCAATTCCTAAATCGTCCGCTACTTTTTTATTGATTAATAGTTTCAGATTTTGTGGATATTGTGCTGGCGTCTCGGCAGGTGTTGCTTCACCTTTTAAAATTTTCACAGCCATTTGACCAGCCTCGTAACCGATATCGAAATATTCAAAACCATAAGCAGCTAAACCGCCTCGTGCAACAGAATCTAGCTCTCCCACAACAAGTGGTAATTCATTTGTATTAGCAACATCAATAACAGACTCTAAAGCAGAAACTACTGTATTATCAGTAATAATATAGAAAGCCTCTACCTTACCAATTAGTGATTCTGTTGCTTGTTTTACATCTGCCGAAGTAGATGCTGACGCTTCTACTACTGTTAAGCCTTGTTCATCCATCACCTTTTTCACTTCTTTAACTTGTGCAACAGAGTTTTGCTCACCAGCATTGTAGACCATCCCTACTTTTTTGGCGCCAAGCTCTTTTAGGAATGCGACTGTTTTAGAAATCGTTTCAGGATGTAAATCAATTGTTCCTGTAACATTTTTTCCTGGCTTCTCCATTGATTCGATTAACTGTGCACCAACAGCATCTGTGACAGATGTGAAGATAATTGGAATATCACTTGTGGCTGTTGCCGCTGCTTGTGCAGAAGGTGTGGAGTTAGCAAAAATTAAATCTACGTTTGCACTTACTAGATTGTTAGCAATCGTTGTGTTAAGACTGTTATCTCCTTGTGCAATTTGTGGATCGTAGTCTACTTTTAAGCCAGCATCTTCAATTGCCTTTTTAAAGCCTTCCGTTGCTGCGTTTAATGATGGATGCTCTACAATTTGAGTAATCCCGATTTTATATGTTTTATCCTCTGTATTCCCGCTCTCACTTGCATTGTTTGATTCATTCCCTTTTGAATCTGTTGAACTAGATCCGCTACTACCGCAAGCAGCAAGTAGTAACACTAATCCAAAAAGAAGGAATGAAAGCTTTTTTACACTGTTCTTCACAAATAATCCCCCCGATTATATTCTCAATATCTATCACACTTTATCCAAACAAAGTGTGAATGTATCGCTATATTATCGTTATTATCAAGCTCCGTCAACAACATTATGAATGTTCTGACTTTTAAAACTCACGAAACATTTTAGTTTTTCATTCAATTCGCCGCTTTAAACCGCTAAACTACGCTATTTTAGTTAATTGCTTTCTTTTTAAAAAATAGTAAAAAATATTTATGACAATTTTACGAAGTGTGTCATATAGACAAAAAGTCTGACATTTGACTTCTGCTAGATATCTATAATAAAATATTATCTTGTGTGAAAGCACCGTGGTTCGTAACCATCCCACGCAAAAAAACTAAGGAGAAATGAATATGAAGATAAAATTTTTAGCAGCAAGTGGTATTATTGCAGCGCTATATATTGCGGTGACAATGCTTGTTGCACCGTTTGGTTTTACAGAGGTACAATTCCGTGTATCTGAAATGTTTAACCATTTGGTTGCCTTTAACCCACGCTTTGCCGTAGGGATCATTATTGGTGTATTGATCTCTAATCTATTTTCACCACTTGGCATTTACGATTTAGTGTTTGGTGTTGGTCATTCGATGATTACACTTGGACTGTTCATTTTAATCTGTAAATATGTCAAAAATATTTGGGCACGTTTAATTATTAATACATTATTATTTACTTGCACAATGTTTATTATTGCCTTCGAGTTGAATTTGGCCTTAGAACTACCATTCTTCTGGACTTGGCTAACAGTGGCGGCAGGTGAATTTGTTGTGTTAGCTGTTGGTGCACCGATTATGTATGCACTCAATAAACGCCTTCACTTTCATCATTTGATTTAACAGACGAGTCTTTTTAGATTCGTCTTTTTTTCTTGACACTATTCTGAAAATAAACTACAATTCTTTCTAATATAAATGCAAGGAAGAAGAGTAGTAGCAAGCATGGTTACTTTCAGAGAGCTGGTGAATGGTGCAAACCAGTAGTAGATACTTGTGAATGGACTTCAGAGCAGCCTTATTAAATGTAAGGCCGATTCACTCCCCGTTATCGGAGTAAGAAAGCGCGCAAAAATTGCGAATGAAGGTGGCACCACGGTTACTCGTCCTTTTTAAGAGGATTAGAGTGGCTTTTTTTTATGGAAAAATTAGCATAGAGGAGTCGAGTAAAGATGAGTAAAGTAGTAGAGAAAAAAGGTTATTTCGGAGAATTTGGCGGAAGCTTTGTTCCAAAGGAGCTTCAAAATGTCTTAACTATTCTAGATGAGCATTTCCAAAAGTTTAAAGATGATGAAGAATTTAAAAAAGAATTGGATTACTATTTCCGTGAGTATGTTGGTCGTAAATCCCCACTTTATTTTGCAGAAAATTTAACAAAGCAATTGGGTGGCGCAAAAATTTATTTAAAACGTGAAGATCTTAACCATACAGGCTCACATAAAATTAATAATGTATTGGGACAGATTTTACTAGCCAAACGTATGGGGGCAAATCGCGTTATTGCCGAAACAGGTGCAGGTCAACATGGTGTAGCAACTGCGACTGCTTGTGCCATGTTTGGAATGGATTGCACTATTTATATGGGCTTAGAGGATACAAAACGTCAAGCATTGAACGTGTTTCGCATGGAGCTTCTTGGCGCGAAAGTCGTAGCGGTTGATAAAGGACAGGGTCGCCTAAAGGATGCAGTTGATGAAGCATTCGCTGACTTAGTCGAAAACTATGAAACAACGTTTTACTTATTAGGTTCAGCAGTTGGGCCACATCCCTTCCCATCAATGGTTAAACACTTCCAATCTGTGATTAGTCGCGAAAGTCGTGAACAGATTTTAGAAAAAGAAGGAAAGCTACCCGCAGCGATCCTTGCCTGTGTTGGCGGTGGCAGTAATGCCATTGGAGCATTTGCAGACTACATTGCAGATGAACAGGTTCGTCTTATTGGAATAGAGCCAGATCAAGCTGCTACATTAAACGAAGGTTCGCCCGGAGAGCTACATGGCTTCAAATGCTTAGTATTACAGGATGCAGACGGCAATCCACTACCAACCTATTCAATAGCTGCTGGTTTAGATTACCCTGGAGCAGGTCCAGAACATAGTCATTTAAAAACAATTGGCCGTGCTGAGTATGTGACTGTGACAAACAAAGAAGTCCTTGAGGCATTTCAAGTACTTTCGAAGGTTGAAGGGATTATTCCTGCCCTTGAGAGCTCACATGCGGTCGCACATGCTCTAAAATTAGCACCAACTTTATCATCTGAAGAAAGCATTATTATTAATATCTCAGGTCGTGGTGATAAAGACGTGGAACAGGTTTTCCACATGTTAACTAAATAATTCAATAAAAGAGCGACTTCCATAAAAGGAAAGCGCTCTTTTAACTATGCCAATAATCGAGGGTATATTTCGGCAATACTATATCGAAGCTTAGCTATTTTGGTTTCATAATTTAATTAATATATTCCAACAATTCTCTTTTACAGACACATAAAAAACGGATGTAGACTAATTCTACATCCGTTCCTTTAACGATTAGGAAATTGCCTTTTTATGCAGTTTCATTTTTAGTTTTTCTAACATATCTATCGTCATTTTGGCTAAATCATACTCTGCTTTGAAGCCCCACTCTTTTTGAGCTGCGTCAATATTTAAAGAGTTTGGCCAACTGTCTGCAATCGCTTGACGCACTGGATCAACCTGATAATCCATTGTGAAATTTGGCAAATGCTTCTTGATTTCAGCTGCGATTTGTGATGGTTCAAAGCTCATCGCTGTAATATTAAAGGCATTGCGATGAACGAGCTTACTACCATCTGCCTCCATTAAATCTACAATAGCTTGTAAGGCATCTGGCATGTACATCATATCCATAAACGTACCTTCCTGAATATAAGATGTGTACTTACCTTGCTCAATTGCTTCATAGAAAATTTCTACTGCATAATCAGTTGTACCACCACCTGGAGGTGTTACATAAGAAATTAATCCAGGGAAACGTACACCACGTGTATCAACACCAAAACGATTGAAGTAATAATCGCATAATAATTCACCCGCTACCTTATTTACACCATACATAGTTGTTGGACGTTGCAAAGTATCCTGCGGTGTATCTTCCTTCGGTGTAGATGGACCAAATGCTCCAATTGAACTTGGCGTGAAAAATTGCATATTTAACTCACGAGAAACTTCCAATGCATTCATTAAACCGCCCATATTTAAATTCCAAGCTAACAATGGATTTCTTTCAGCTGTGGCTGATAGTAATGCTGCTAAATGCATCATCGTATCTGCACCAAAGTCCTTTGCTAAATCGTGCATTCTTTGTCCATCTGTCACGTCCAATATTTCAAATGGGCCCTTAGTATGTTCAAGCTTTCTAATGTCTGTAGCAAGTATATTGTCCTCTCCATAAATACCACGAAGTTTTTCTACAAGCTCAGAACCAATTTGACCAAGTGCCCCAGTAACAATAATCTTTTTCATTTCTCAAAACCTCCACATATGAACAATTGTACTTGCTGAAAGTACAAATATATATTGATAAACATTGATTTAATAACACTTTCAATGAAACTCATTATAATGTGTTCGTTTTGAAAATACAACAATTATATTAATAATATTCATTAAAAGGAACATACAATCCCTTACTTCCAGTATATGAGCACTCAAAAAATATTGTGCTACAAAAATATAAAAAATACAATTGTACACCTCAAAAATACAAAAAATTAAATCTTTCATAAACTAGTTTTGTAACCACGCAAAAAAAGAACCTTCTTTGCTAATTTCCGCAAAAAAGACTCCTTTTCAACATTATTCTTTAATATTAAATTAGATTGAAAAACGTTTAACAGCAATTTGCAAAACTTTTGATACTTTGCGCAATTCTTTAATGTAATTATGGAATTGTTGTTGAGCTGTTAATTGATCTGCTGTTAATGTAGCAACATGCTTAGTGGATACGGCATTCGTATCCGATATAGCTGTTAACATAACCGCATCCTCACTCACCTTTTGGGTGTGAGTGGCTATCTCTTGAACTGTAGCAGATACTTCCATCATATAAGGCTTGATTGTATGTACTTTTTCTAAAATTTGATCAAAACTTGTCGCTGTTTGTCCTGTTACGGCAACACCTTTTTCAGTAGCCAACAACACGCCCTCCATCATTTGTACTGCATAGCTCGAATCTAAATGGATGTTTTGTACAATGGATGTAATCGTTTGTGTTGATTGGACTGTTTGTTCCGCAAGCTTCCGCACCTCATTGGCTACAACCGCAAACCCCTTTCCATGTTCTCCTGCTCTTGCTGCTTCAATGGATGCGTTTAACGCTAGTAAGTTGGTTTGTGCTGTTATTTTTTCTATGACCTCAATCATTTGATCGATTGATGAGGCACGCTCAACCAAGTTAAAGATAGCTGTATTCGACTTTTCTACGGCCTGCTTAATGACCTGCATTTGCATTAAATTAGCCTGTACAATTTCAGTTCCACTCTCAGCATCTCTTGCTGTTTGATGCGCAAAGCTTTCCACGACCTGCACTTTTTCTAAAATGACTTGTACATCATTTAAAACTTCCTCTAAAGAAGCTGTATTGGAAGCCAATTTACTAGTAGAAGCAGCCGTTGAATCTGAAATAGATTGTACATCTTTTGCTATTTTTAACGTTGTTGTTGATGATTGCTCTGAGGATCCTTGCAATTTACCTGTCATTTCTTCTACTTCATAGGCGCTGTCCGTTACAGTATGGAGTAGGTGTTTTACCTCTGTGACCATTTGATTGTAAGACAGTACTACCTCACCAAGCTCATCATGGGCAACATAACTTGCATTCGCAGTGAAATCGCCTTGTTCTGCTCGTTTTAATAATGATTTCAATTGACGTGTTGGTACATTGACTGCCTTAGTTGCGATAAATCCTATCAGAATGACAAGCAACACCACCGCTAAGCATACGCCACCTAGTAACCAATAACCAAATTGCACATCTTGTTGATAATACTTCTGTTGATCCTTCGCTTTTTCAACCAAATAATTTTGTGTTTCTTCTAATAATGTATGGCTTTCCTGACTTATTGGTAGAAATGTTAGCGAATAGAACTGCTCTAGCTCACCTTGGTTCAATTGCTTATAACTCTCAATCAATTCTCCTTGCTTCTTCAGCAAGGATTTAAATTTTTTAATTTGATGACTCATTTTTTTATCAATTTCTTGGCTATCCAATTGCTTTAAAGGCTGTGCCATCTCTTTTAAAATAACCGTCATTTCTTGATAGTCACCCTGAGCATCTACGATAAAATCTAATTGACGCTGTGATTCTTCTAGCTCATTCAGCCAACCGATTGGGACAAGTCCCTGTGTGTAACTCTCACTTGCATGCCACGACATCTTCCTTAAATAATCCACACTAAACACACCCAGCAATACATTCGATAATACACAAACAATCATGAGTACAAGTAACTTGTCCTTCACCTTTATGAAACGGAAAAAATGCATGATCCCTGGCTCCTCCTCCAACTCTTACCAATAATGATAGTATGAAGATATAAAGCCAGTGTTATGTTTTTGTAAAGATTGCAAGAAGAATTAAGAATTTATGCCCATTATCTAGTTTTATATAGGTAATTTACCACACAAATAACTCCCTACCATTGATCCTTAATTATACTATTTCTGCCACCGTAACCTTCCATGCATTCCAAACGTTTATCGTATTAATAAAGAATGGAGGTATTATATTTGTCTCAACTCAAGAGGTTGGATGTAAGTTTAGTAGTTCATTTTCTTCTTCTAGGTGGGATTAGCTGTCTTTTTGTCCACTCCAGTAGGGTAAATTAAGCTCCTTCATCATCAATATTATCGAACATCATGCTTATGGGAATTGTTATGACTATTCATAAGTCATATAAAGGTAATATGTTTAAAGTAGAGGACTAACAAAATGCAAGTAGAGAAAAGACCTTCCTATTCTCTACTTGCTAAATTAAAAGGGGGGATTAATTAGTTAAAAACTCCTTAATACTAGCATTATATTGATCGATAAATATTTTCGCTTCATTATTAGGTAGTTTTAATGCGGCTAATGCGGCACCGCCAACTGGTAGGCTATAAGCACCCATAAAGTCATACTGATTGCTATTATTTTTATCAATGGAGGCTAATTTTTCAATAAATAACGTCAACTCATTAAAAACTCCACCAGCTAGCACGACTTTGACACGCGTATCTGAAAACGGATTTTTTTTGTAACAAGCATCTATACTTTGATAAAAAACATGGCACACTTGATCCAGAATCGTGTTCGCTACAGCATCACCTCTTTTAGCGCAATCAATGGCAATCTTACTTAAAGGAGAGATTGTATCTCTCGGATGTCCTTTTCCATAAACAATTTCAATTATTTGTGGAATGGATTGTAATTGAAAATAATTTAATACTGCGGATGTGAGGCTCGTTTCTGGTCCTCTTTTATCAAATGCTTTAAACACCGCTTTTAATGTGCGAATACCAATATCATAGCCACTGCCTTCATCATCAAAAATATAGCCCCATCCTGCCGTACGCTCAACTCTGCCAGACGAATCTATACTTAATGTAATTGCACCTGTACCAGAAATCTGTACAATGCCAGACTGACCTAATGTACCAGCATACAGCGCGTTCAACCCATCATTCGACAGTGATAATTGACAGCCTTCAGGTAATAGCGAGGTTAATAATGTGTGGGTAATTTCCTCATTATTATTTTCCGTTACGCCAGATAGTCCCGCATGGCACTTCGTAATTTGATGAAAATCATAAGGTTGTTGTCTTTTTAAATCAATTATTAGTTCTGTTATCGTCTGCGTAAATTGCTCTAAGCTCATAGATGTGGGATTACTTTTACCTGTTTCTGCTAGTGCTATAACTTGCCCACGAAATGTTGAGATTGTCGCAATTGTTTTTGTTCCACCACCGTCAATTGCCAAAACATACAAGTACCTTCACCTCTATACGATTTTAATTGTAGAAACAATTTCTCCTACTTCCTGCCCTGCGTCATTACGCACAAATGCAGGAGACAAGGCTTTAATACGCTCAATCGTTTCTTGATTTGTATACTGAATTTGTTCCAATACAGAAGCAATTACATTCGGCCACGGACTTTCTGAGCCATTCATAATTTTCAAAGCAAAACTTACTCCTTCATTTCGCAAGGCAAAACAGTATACGCCCTGTGCTCCGCCCTTCGCTACAATATTAGGATCTTTTAATAATGCTGTACAAATAAAGTTTTGAGCCGCAATAATATGATTTTCTTGATTCATGACTGCGCTAAGCTTTACTACTGCTTCACGAATTGGTAGATCATCAATTAATTCTGGCCGCGCTAGCTTTAAATAGGCTATTGCCATATTTTTTAGTGGAATGGCAAAGACTGGTGCGCCACAACCGTCTATTCCTGTATGAATTTTCCCCTCATCATATTCACTCAAATAAGCAATGTATTTTTTTATCATTTGTTGCAATGGATGGTCTGGATGATAGTAGTGCTTGAAATCATAACCGTTTGCAAGACATGCAGTTAAAAATCCTAAATGCTTGCCCGCACAATTATGAAATAATCGCCTCTTTTCGTATCCCTGTTGTATATATTGCGTTTTTGGTTCCTCATTTAATGGATATGAAGCTGCACATATTAAATCATTTTCATTAACAGGGATCTTTTCCAACAATGAGACCAGCGCCTCTTGATGATAAAATTCCCCTCTTTGTGACGCCAAAAATAAGGCACTTTCTGTTGAAGTAATCTCGTACTTTTCTATAAAATCAGTCATGAAAATTGGAATGGCTTGAAATGGTTTGGCTGCAGAACGAAAATACACAGGCTCATAATCCTGGCCAACAGAAACGAATTCTCCCTTTGTTAGATTCACAGCACTCATTTGTCCATAATGCACATTTTCCATTAATCCTGAACGATACTCCTTCAAAAATTCTGAGTAAGCCACGAATCAACCAACCTTTCTTTAAACAGACAGCAGCTGCTTTTGTGCTTGTAATGCCGCCCCTTTGACAACTCCCTCTTTTAATTGATTTGAAAACTGCAAATCAAAATAAGGCTGTAGTTCTTTCCATATATACTGTTTGCATTTTTCACTAAGTAGTTTCTGAAATGTTACATTGTGCTCAATAATTTCTCCACTGACGATGACAGCCTCTGGTTCGTATAAACAAACTAAATTATTGATGGCGATAGCTAGAAAAGTGGCTACATCTTGTTGAATATCTACTGCCCATTGCTCACCTTGATCCACACATTGTAAGATTTCTTCTATTGATTGTATATTAAGATTTTGGGGTGTTCTTTTTAGCAAAGTAACTTCTGAAATATACATCGATAAGCAACCCCTCTTACCACAGTGGCACATTTCACCAAATGGATTTATCGTAATATGACTTATCTCTCCTGCTTTATTTTGAATACCACGATACACTTCTCCGTTTAGTAATATGGCTGCTCCGATGCCTGTTCCAATGCCGACTAATATGCAATTTGAATAAAGGGGTGTATAGATATCACCGATTTCAGCAATGATTTGCATTTTTAATTCATTATCTACAATGACTTCACAACTAAAAATACCATTTAAATCTTCTCTTATATGACAGTTTTCCCATTTCAATTGCTCGGAAGAAACGATCATACCTTCTTCGTTATTAATTACTCCTGGAATCCCTATTCCAATGCCTAATAATTTTTCCTGAGCAATTTGATATTCTGTCATGATATTAACTATTGAACGTTTTAGTAGATGTACAGCTTCTTCATACTGATGCTTGATGCTGCATTTGATTTCCTGAAAAGCAATAAGTTTCCCTAAAAAATCTAATATACCAATTCGAATAGTAAAACAATCAATCTCTATCCCTATAGTGTATAAGGCGTCTCCACGCATATGAATTAATGTGGGACGTCTACCAATAGCTGTTTCTTCCGATACTCCTTCAAGAATAAAGCCTTCCGCTTCTAGCTCCTGAACGATACGGGTAATAGTCGTAGGGCTCATTTTTGTATACTTTGATAATTGAATTCTTGAAATTGGCGCCATCTGCCTGATTGCGTCAAGCACAATATATTTATTTTGTCTTCTCATTTGTACTTGATCTTGCTTTTTCAAATTTGATTCAACCCCTATTTAAACTTTTCTATGAACTGTACAGCTTCTCTGATGTCTTTTTCGGGATTTGATCTCACTTCTCGTTCAATAGTTAAATAGCCATTGTATCCGATTTCATGCAAAGCTGAAAAATAAAGCTCGAAATTGACATCCCCTTGACCTAATGGAAGTTCTCTGAAAAGCTCTCCATTTTCCACCATTTCTTCTATTTTATCATGAGATGTTCCAGAATCGTATCCTAAGTACCCATACACATCTTTTGGATTCGTTGGCTGTAATTGAATGCCATCCTTCACATGTGTATGTACAACATAATTCTTTAAAAGTTTAACGCCAGCTACAGGGTCATCATTCGTTACCATTACCATATTGGCAGGATCAAAATTAACCGATACACCATTTGTCGAAAGCTTATCTAAAAATTCCTTTAAAGTTCTACTCGTTTCTGGCCCTGTTTCAATCGCAAAGTAAGCATCTAATGATGTAGCAAATTGCCCTAATTCTTCACAGGCTTCTAGCATCGTTTGATAGATTGGATCATTCTCATTTTCAGGAATGATGCCGATATGGGTCGTAACGATCGATGTGCCAAGGTCTTTTGCTAATTGCAGAATCTCCTTCGATTTTTTTATTTTCCAGGCATTTTCATTTTTATCTTGAAAGCCGTGCCCTCCTAAATCACCACATAATGCAGAAATCTCAAGCCCTAAATCTAAAATATATTGCTTCAATTCTGCTCTTTGTGCAGCGTTTAAATGATCTGGATCTAGCTCACCTGAAACTGCGTACATCTGCACACCTTGTGCACCAACCTCTTTTGCTTTTTGCAATCCTTCACGAATAGGTAATCTAAAGCTGTCTACAATGACGCCAATCCCATTGGTCAATTTCATCATTTTAATAAACGACTTCCTTTCCTTGCATTGCAGAAATATAAATTCCCTCTAAAATTTTCATAATTTCTACTCCATCCTCCACAGGTGCAACTGAATCATATTGATGAAGACAGCAATCAACAAACGTATTGATTTCATTCTGAAAGGCTGTAGCAAAATCAAAGGTTAAATCATTAATTTGAGGATAAATATTTAAAATGGTGTTATGCTCCTCACTTACAATTTTCAACTCAGGCTCTAGTTCTGCTCCACCGTTTGTGCCATATAATTTAATACTGATTTCATCTTTTATGGCATGGAGCGTATAAGAAACGTCCACCATTAGTGATGACCCATTTTCAAATGTAATAAGAGCATTCGCTAAGTCTTCTACTGTATTTTTAGTAGCATCATAGTCTGCTGCTTTATAAAAGGATAAATTTTCAATATGATTTCTATTTCCTAATTGATTGTAGGTATGACCAGTTATACGTTTTACTTTTGGTCTACCCATTAAATACCAGCATATATCAATCACATGGACACCCAAATCAATTAATGGGCCTCCACCAGATTTATCAATCTCTGCGAACCAGCCTCCTGGATTCCCTAACCTTCTGAGGCAAGAAGCTTTAGCATAATAAATATCCCCCAATTTGTTATCGTCAATAAATTGTTTGAGTACTTTGGTATTTGTTGCAAAACGTCTTACATAGCCGACTTGAAATATTTTACGATGTTTTTCTGCAACCTTTTGAATGTTTAAAGCCTCGGCATAGGTCATGGATAAAGGCTTTTCGATAAGCACATGTAAGTCATTTTCTAAAGCAAGAATGGCTAATTCGGCATGTGTATTATTCCATGTACAAATGCTTACAGCATCTACATTTTTGTCTGCAAATAACGCTTCCTTAGAAGAAAAAACATGGGTTGCTCCAAATTGAGCAGCCTTTGCTTTGCCTCGTTCAATAGAGGCATCATACACACCATATAACTCAACCGCTGGATTTTTCATATAGGAGCCTAAATGATAATCGGAAATAGAACCTGTACCGATTACACAAACTTTTAATTTATTCATGTTCTTCCCCCCTTTAGAGCTTGCATTCGTCCCATAAACGACGCACATTATCCATCCCTATTTTTGAACCAACTTGACAATCTTCCATACCTTCAAACTCCACCACAATATAACCATCGTAGCCATAGCCTTTAACAAGCTTTATAATCTCTCGTATATTTAGATCACCATGTCCAACAATCGCTCCTCTGATGTAATTGTTATGAACAGTGCGGAACCATTCGCCATCTCCTGGATTTTCATAAAAAGGACGAATATAAAAATCTTTAAAATGCACTGTAGCAGCATAAGAAATATTTTTCATGACACCGATTAGAGGTTCTTCATCAATACATAAAAAATTTCCTACATCTAAGGTCGTTTTAAAGTTATCTCTGTTAACCGCATGAATTAATTGCTGTACACGATCACTTGTTTGAACATTAAAGCCATGATTTTCAATCGTTGTCGTGATATTAAATTGTTTCGCATAATCTGCAATCAATTGACAGCCTCTAACCATTTCATCAAAATGGTCATTGTAATAATGAATGGTTGTTTGCTCCTTTGGTAAAGTAAAGAGTGTAACGTCATGGCGCATAATGCTAATCCCCATATGATGTACTACATCAACATGTTTTTTTAAGCGTTCAACTTCTTCTAAAAAAGCTTCCTCTGTATCATGGATAAAGTTAGCAGGTAGGGAATAGGCCGATAGCTCTAATCCTAGCTCCGCTGCTTTCTTTTTAATTTGAGATGCCAGTTCATAGTTATCTACAACAGTAAATTCATAGGGCACTAATTCGACATGTTGTCCTCCGTTGTCAGCTACCCACTGTAGAACATCAAGAACATTCATTTCTCCCTGCTTCATTTTTTTGACCATACTATATGTGCTTAATCCTACTTTCATTTGTGAACACCTCTCTATTAATTGACAAAGTGACATGCAACACTTTGTTCTTCGTTCATTTTTTTCATTTCCGGAATGACTTGCTTACATATATCTGATGCAAGGGGACACCTTGTATGGAAGGTACAACCACTTGGCGGATTTTTAGGGTTTGGAATATCACCTATTAACACTTTTTTCTTTTTTCTTAACGTTGGGTCTACAATTGGTACAGAAGCAATAAGAGCTTGCGTATAAGGATGCTTAGGATCATTAAATATGGTTTCTTTTCGTCCAATTTCAACAATGGTTCCTAAATACATGACACCAATATAATGACTTATATGTTCTACAACACTTAAATCGTGAGAAATAAAGAGATAGGATATTTTAAATTCCTGCTGCAATTGCTTTAATAAATTCAAAATTTGCGATTGTATCGACACATCCAATGCAGACACAGGCTCGTCAGCAATAATTAATTTTGGTTTTGTTATTAAAGCACGTGCAATGCCTAAACGCTGTCTTTGTCCGCCACTGAACTCATGTGCATAGCGATCTGCCTGTTCAGCATTTAATCCAACCACTTCAAGCATTTCGAGTACAAGCTTTTCACGTTCAGCTTTTGAAAGTTTTGTATGAATTTCTAAAGGCTCCCCAACTAATTCCTTTACCTTCATTCTCGGATTTAATGAAGCATAGGGATCTTGAAAAATCATTTGAACAGTTCGCCTTAAATGCTTTAAGTCTGAATGTTTTGCAGTAGCTACTTCTTTTCCATCCACAACGATACTTCCACTTGTTGGTGCTATTAATCGAGTGATTAATCTGCCGGTGGTAGATTTTCCACAACCACTTTCTCCTACTAGACTAAATGTCGTACCCTCTTCTATTTCAAAGGAAACATCTATTACGGCATTAACATGTTGCCTTTTTTGAAATAGTCCACCTGCTATCTGAAAACTCTTTTTTAAATTTTCCACTTTTAAAATACTGTTAGACATTAGCTTCCACATCCTTTTTCGCATATAGCCAGCAGCTACATTGACGTGTAGCTGAAATTTTCAATGTCGGTGGACTTTCCTGATGACATATAGACATCGCATGATCACATCGTGGAGCAAATTTACAACCTTTTGGCATATTTTGCGGGGACGGCACTTGCCCATTGATAGAATCTAATACTTCTTTTTTATCTCCTATTTTAGGTACTGATGCAATTAAACCTTTTGTATACGGGTGTTTAGGGCTAGCGAATAGTTCAAAGACGTCTGCTTCCTCCACAACTTGCCCTGCATACATAACGACTACCTTATCGCACATTTCAGCAACAACCCCCAAATCATGTGTAATCAGTAAAATAGCCGTCTCATGTTCTTCCTTTAACTTTTTCATTAACTCTAATATTTGAGCTTGTATCGTTACATCTAACGCAGTAGTTGGTTCGTCAGCAATAAGTAGCTTGGGCTGACAGGCCATTGCCATAGCAATCATTACTCGCTGTCTCATTCCTCCTGATAGCTGATGCGGGTATTCATGAATGATTTCCTCTGCCCTTCCTATGCCTACACTCTTTAACATTTGGATGGCGTGATGTTTACTTTCGTTCTTTGGCAGCTTCAAATGCATTTCGATTGCTTCCATTAACTGCTTACCAATCTTTAAAACAGGATTTAAAGAAGTCATAGGCTCTTGGAAAATCATCGCCATTTGCTTACCACGAATTTTCCGAATTTCTGATTCAGACATTTTCGTTAAATCCTCTCCATTGAAATGAATAGAGCCATTCACTATTTTACCTGTAGTACCATGAAATAATTGCATGATGGATAATGACGTCAAGCTTTTTCCACTACCCGATTCTCCAACTAAGCCTAGTATCTCTCCTTTATGGATTGAAAAATTGACACCTCTTAAAATTTTGATTTCTGTTTTATCACGCGTAAAGGACGTTTCTAAGTCACTTACTCGCAATACATGTTCTGTCATAGGCATTCTCCTTAATTATTTTTAATTTTTGGATCTAATACATCTCGTAATCCATCACCTATTAAGTTAAATGCTAGTACGGTTAAAAAAATGGCAATACCCGGCATAATAACTACATGAGAAGATGTCCCTAAGTAGTCACGGCCACTGCTTAGCATAACTCCCCACTCAGGCATTTCAGGGCTGGCACCTAAGCCTAAAAAGCTCAAACTAGAAGCTGCTAAAATAGCTGTTCCGATACGCATTGTGACGAAAATAATTAATTCACTAATCGTTTCAGGGAAAATATGTTTCCACAGCACTCTGACATGCGAAGCACCCATTGATTGTGCTGCCTCTACGTATACATTTTCTTTCGCATTCAAAGTGGCACCTCGCACTAAACGTGCAAAGGATGGCACACTAAAAATCATGACAGCAATGATGACATTATTAATACCAGGACCAAGTAATGCGACAATGGCAATGGCTAACAATAAATCAGGGAATGAAAACAATACATCACAGCTACGCATGATGATTTTGTCTATCCAACCACCAAAGTAACCGCTAATTAAACCTAAAACAGTCCCCAATATTAAGCCTAAAAATACGGCACTAAAGCTCACCATCAGAGATATTTTCGCTCCCACTATCAAACGACTAAAAATATCCCGCCCATACTCGTCCGTTCCTGCCAAATGACTGGCACTTGGTCCCTCTAATAAAGCATCATAATTCGGTTCAAACGGATCGTACGGTGCGATATAAGGTCCAATAAAAGCAACTACAATTAACAATCCTATAAAGATACTTGCAAACAATGCGGCCTTTTGTTTTTTAAAGGACTTCCAAAATTCTTTAAGAGGAGAGTATTTCCTTTGTGTTTTTTGCACTTGGCTATTTTGCATAGTAGTTGGTGAAGTCATTTTATTCCCTCCCTTAAGAATCTAATTGGATTTTTGGGTTTAACACGGTATAAAGCACATCAACAATTAAATTCACTACAATAAATTCAAATGCGAATAACAGCAGTGCTGATTGAATGACAGGGTAGTCTCGAAATGCAATCGAATCGATTAGCAGACGTCCCATTCCTGGAAAGCTAAATACCGTCTCAACTACCACTGAACCCCCTAGTAGAAAACCAAATTGTAAGCCCGCTACCGTTACAACAGAAATTAAGGAATTTCGTAATGCATGCGTCACAATCACGGAATGTTCCTTTAATCCCTTTGCTCTCCCCGTTCTTATAAAATCAGCTTGTAACGTTTCAAGCATGGAAGAACGAGTAAATCGAGCGATCATTGACATAATGCCTGCCCCTAAGGTCAAGGAAGGTAAAATATAACTAGAAAAGCCATCCAATCCACCTGTTGGGAATAATCCTAGCTGTACTGAAAATAATTGAATCAACAATAGTCCCAACCAAAATCCTGGAATTGAAATACCAGAAACCGCTGTTACCATTCCAAAATAATCAGGCCATTTGTTTTTATTGATGGCTGAAAAAACGCCAATCATTAAACCAATTAATGTAGCCCAAAACATGGAGAGGAAAGTAAGGTGGAGGGAAGGCATAAACCTTGTTTTAAACATATCAATTACCGGTAATCCAGTTGTTAAGGATGTTCCAAGTTCACCCGTCAACAGATTTTTCATATAATCCACGTATTGTTTAAGAATGGGTTTATCTAAACCCAACTCATGCCGTACATTTTCAACATCTTCTAACGTGGCATCCTTACCAGCTACTAATCGTGCAGGATCACCTGGTATTAAATGGATAAACAAGAATGTTAAGATTGAAATAACAATTAATATTGGTATCATTTCAACAATTCTTTTTGCTGTATATTTCCACAAGACAACCTCCTCCTTTCTATGTTGTAGAAAAGGAATTGACCATCATCAATTCCTTTTATTGTGCAACATTACTCAACTTTTGCGTTTTTCACATCGAGTCCACCTGTTGGATTTACTAACACACCGCTGACATTTGAACGTACACCATATACGACCTCATCTACCCCTAAGAAAATCCAAGGCGTATCTTGGTAAACGATTTCCTGTAATTTTTCATACAGTTCAGCCTGACGATCTACATCTGAAATAGAATTCGCTTCATCCATTAGTTGATCTGCCTCAGGATTTTGATAATAGGCTGTGTTTGCACCATTTGGTGGGAATGATACACTATGGAAAAGAGGTTTTGTCGCATTCGTTATATCTGAAGCATAGGCTGACCAGCTCACATACCACATTTGCAATTTCGCATCATCTGGAGTTTGTGCACCGTAGATTTCATCTGACAAAGTACCTTCTTCCATTGATTTGATCTCAACTTTTACACCGATTTGGCTCAACTGTTGTTGAATAAACTGCATGCCCTTCATCGTATCTGAGTTTGTGTTCCCCCAGATTTCAATATCGAAGCCATTAGGATAGCCAGCTTCAGTCAATAATTCTTTTGCCTTTTCAATATTGTGTTCATACATTTTTTGCTGTTTATAATAAACCGTTTTGGAAGGAATAATAGAGTCTAGTGGTAAACCTAGACCTGCATTTACAACTTTTAAATAAGCTTCTTTATCTACCGCATAATTAAATGCTTGTCGTACTTTAATATCATCCAAAGGTTTCTTATACGTATTTAGCGACACATAATGAGCAATTGTAGAAGGAACTTTATTAATTTCTACATCTTTATTGTTAGAAAGCTCGTCGATATTTTGTGCTGGCACTGGATAGATCACTTGTGCATCCCCAGCTTTTAGCATTGCCACACGTGATCCGTTCTCTGGTACTGGCTTATACGTAATTTTAGAAACACGATCACCACCACCCCAATAGCCGTCGAAGTTTTCAATTGTTAAATGATCCCCTTGTACCCATTCAACAAATTTATAAGGTCCTGTACCAACAGGCTGCTTCGGAATATCAGCTAAATTTTCTTTAATCATTTTTGGGCTGATCATTTTAGCCACTCCGAAACGCGTGATCATTGGTCCGTATGGTTCTTTTAAAGTAACTTTAATTTCATAGTCACCTAGAATTTCAACTTTGCTGATTAAGCTAAAACCACGTGAATATAAACGTAAACTTTCATCATTCATGATTCGTTCAATGTTGGCTTTTACAGCCTCTGCATTAAACTGTTCCCCGTCATGGAAAGTGACCCCTTCTTGTAGCTTAAATGTATACTCCAGAGCATCTTCACTAATTGAATAATCATCAGCTAAAACCTTCATAATTTGTCCATCAGCATCGAAGCCTAGTAAACCTTCTAACATGGTCTCCTGTACAGAACTCGAATTTGTATCTCCTGTATTATGAGGATCCATGGAAATAAAGTTTTCATTTACAGCAATGACAAGTTCATTCTTTGAACTTGCTGTGTCTGATTCTGTAGTAGACTTCTCCCCAGTGTTTGATGCATTAGAATTATCTTTCTCTGCGCATGCTGCTAAAAGCAACATACATAGAATTACAAAAACCAACTTTTTAACATAATTCATCTCATCTACTCCCTTTGTAAAAATATATAAAAATATTTCTTAACACTTAAATTAAGAAATATAATTACTAAAATCACTTATTTTCTCCACTGATGAAAATAAATAGACAAAAAATAAACTATACTTTCATTACGATTAGACAATTCAATTAGAGGAAGACATGACTCTCTCAACTATTACAATTGCTTTTCATCAGAAACTATAGTTCAACCAACAACACCTATTTATTCCACTGCTGAAAATAAGTAATCAAAAAAATATTCTCTACAGGACACTTTTTACATATAATTATCAGAAAAATTAATTTTTTATTAACTATAAACTACGAAATACAATTTTTCCAGTATTTTTTTATTAAATTTCAGAATTTTATAATTATTTTTATCGAGCTATAATAAATACTGCTATCTAGCATCTGCGTTATAAAGCTTCACAAATAAAAGTTCTAAAAGCCTTTACTCCAAGGCTTTTAGAACCATATCAATATTCTTTACAGCTTATTTACACTATCCACAACCACATCGAGTATACGATCAAGATCTTCTTGTACAATATTAAGTGGTGGTGATAGCGTTAAGACATTATTAAACCCTGCAACAGTTGCTCCATTTTTTCCAATGATAACCCCTTGTTCTTTACATTTGGCAATGACAGCATTCACCTTCTCCACTGGTAAAGGTTCTTTCGAGACTTTATCTGCAACTAATTCAATCCCAATTAATAAACCTTTGCCACGCACATCTCCTACATTTGGATGATGCTGCAATTGTTGCTGCAATGTTTGTAGTGTTGCAGCGCCAATTTCCTTGGAACGCTCAAACAACGCTTCTTGCTCAAGAATTTCAATATTTTTTAATGCAACTGCACATGCCACAGGAGAGCCTCCAAATGTATTCACATGGCGGAAATAGCTGTATGCATCTGAGCCCTTAAACGCCTCATAAATTTCACGCTTCACGGCTGTTGCTGATAATGGTAAATAGGCACTTGTAATTCCTTTAGCCATCGTAATTATATCTGGCTTAACACCGTAGTTCATAAATCCAAAAGGCTTACCTGTTCGACCAAAGCCACAAATAACCTCATCCACAATCAGTAAAGCACCATGTCTTTTACACACTTCCTCAATGCCTTTTAAATAATTCTCTGGAGGCATAATGACACCGCCACCTGTAATAATAGGCTCTAAGATCATAGCTGCAATTGTGTCACTCAGTTCCCATGTCATCGTTTTATCTACAGCCTTTACACTCGCTAAATCCAATGGCGCAATAGCATCGCTTTCATGCTCACGATATTGATCAGGTGGTGCGACATGGATAAAACCTGGAGATAGTGGCTCGTATTTATATTTGCGCTCCGCCTGCCCCGTTGCCGCTAAAGCCCCAAAGGAGTTACCATGATAAGCACGGTAGCGTGAGACAATTTTATAGCGTGAGCTTTGTCCTTTTTGCTGATGGTATTGCCGAGCAATTTTAAAGGCTGTTTCATTCGCCTCTGATCCACTATTGGAGAAGAAAATAACGTAATCTCCACCAAGTAGTTCATTTAGCTTCTCAGCTAATTCCACTGCAGGCAAATGACCCTGAGATAAAGGTGCATAAGCATTTTTCATCATTTGCTCATGTGCCGCATCTGCTAACTCTTTCCGTCCATAGCCAACATTGACACACCAAAGCCCTGCCATTGCATCAATATATTCCACACCATCTGTATCCACAATTCTTGCACCATCAGACCTCTCTACTACATATGTGGCTTGCGGATTATATGGTTTCATAGAATGCCAAACATATTGCTCATCCTTGGATAATACATCACTTTTAAGATTTGTCTGTGTCATCATCAAACACCCCTCACTATATTAGTTTTTCGCATCATTATTACTTGGGAACGCAAAGGAACTTGTTGTATCCTCCGTTTCATCTGGCCAGCGCTCAGAAATCGTTTTGGCCTTTGTAAAGAACCTTGCCTGATCTGGGCCAAACATATGCCCTTCACCGAACTTAGAACGTTTCCATCCACCAAAGTTATGATAGCCAACAGGGATTGGTATAGGTACGTTCACACCTACCATGCCGACTTCTATTTCCTCTTGGAATTTCCGTGCTGCTGCTCCACTGCTTGTAAACATGGTTACCCCATTGCCAAGCTCATGGTTATTGATTAAATCTATTGCCTCTTGTAATGAGTCCACCCCTACAACAATACGTGCTGGACCAAAGACCTCTTCTTTAAAGATCTTCATTTCCGATGTGACATTATTAAGGAGGGTTGGGCCAAGATAAAAGCCATTTGACGTTTCACATACTTTCGGATTTCTTCCGTCAATCACAAGATTTGCCCCTTCAGTGACTGCCTCATCGATAGAACGAATAATCGTTCTTTTCGACTCTTTAGTGATGACTGGTCCGAAATCGACGTCTTTTTCTGTATAGGGTCCAACCTTTAGTTGAGAGATTTTATTTTTTAATAGTTCCGTAAACCGTTGTTCGGTATCTTTGCCTACAACAAGTGCACCTGAAATCGCCATACAGCGCTGTGATGCTGCACCATACGCTGCTCCTAAAAAGGCATTCGCCGTTTGTTCTAGGTTGGCATCTGGCATCACAATCATAAAGTTCTTCCCACCACCAAATGCCGCAACACGTTTATTGTGCTTTGTTCCTGTTTGATAAATATATTCAGCAACAGGTGTTGAGCCAACAAATGAGATAGCTTGAATCTCTTTATTTTCTAATAGTTCATTGACAGCCTCTTTATCTCCATTGACAACAGTCCAAATGCCATCTGGTAAACCTGCCTCTTTCCATAATTGACTTATATAGAGAGCGGACATCGGTACGCGCTCTGATGGCTTTAATATAACGGCATTTCCTACTGCCACAGCCATGCTTGTAATCGCAAGCGGTACCATAACAGGGAAATTAAATGGTGCGATAGTTGCCACTACGCCGAGTGGTGATTTGGCAGAAAAGGCATTTATATTACCACCTACATTGACTGAGTACTCTCCTTTTAGCATTTGCGGTGCACTGATCGCCATATCAACGGATTCAATACCACGAACGATTTCACCTTTTGCATCGTCCTTTGTTTTACCACTTTCCTGACAAATCACATCGATAAGCTCTTCCTGTTTTTCTACTAACAACTGACGGAATCGATGTAACACTTCTACCCGTTTACCAATTGATCGTTTTTTCCATGCTGGAAAGGCTTCTTTTGCAAGCTGAATAGCATGCTTTACCTCATCTCTTGAAGCAAGTGGTACTGTTGCAATAACCTCTCCTGTTGATGGATTATAAACCTCTGAAAATCGGCCACTTGTACCAGCTACCTCTTCCCCTTGGATAAAATGTGTGAGCGTTTTCATTTCTTGCTGAACTGTCATAATTAGACCACTCCTTTATCGTATTATTGTTCAAAATCGAATTCTTCTTTGCTAAAAATAGAACTTGATTCATCGGGTTGTTTAATCGTCTTTTTCTTTTGAGTAAGCACATAGAAAATCATCACAATAGCGACGACAACGCATGTAAATAAAATTTGTGAGCGCATAGACTCTATAAAGAACATCGCCATTAATAAAGCTGTTGTAGCGAGTATTGTGAAATACGTTAAATAAGGGAAAAACCACATCTTCACCTTTAATAGCTCTAAATTTTCTTGTTCAATCTTGCGTCGCATTCTTAATTGTGAAAAGGCAATGATTAAATAAAGTATTAAAGTAATCGCACTACAAGAGCTCAGTAAAAACATAAAAACTTTATCTGGTGAAACATAATTCATAATGACTGCAATATACGAGAAAAATGTTGCTGCTAAAATGGCATTGACAGGTGCACCCTTTTTGTTTAATTTTAAAAATGCTTTTGGCGCTTCTCCCTTTTCTGCTAAAGAAAATACCATGCGTGATGTTGCATAAAGTGCTGAATTTAAACACGATAGCACCGCTGTTAACACAACAAAATTCATAATTTGTGCGGCAGCAGGAATTCCAATATAATCGAGTACCGCTACATAAGGACTTGTTAAAATATCGGAGGAATGCCAAGGCAATAGCGTTACAACAACCGCTATAGAGCCCACATAGAAAATTAAAATCCGCCAAGTAATGGAATTGGTAGCTTTCGTTACAGCAGCTAATGGTTCATCTGATTCACCAGCAGCAATGGCCACAATTTCTGTTCCCATGAAGGAGAAAATAACAATGACGACACCCATTAGAACAGCACCAAAACCATTAGGTAAAAAACCACCTTGCCCGACTAGATTGGTCATACCTACAGCATTAAAGTTTGGGGCGATGCCAAAAATAATGAAGGCACCAAGACCAAGGAAAACCACTATACTTGCAACCTTAATAAGAGAGAACCAATACTCAAACTCACCAAATGCTTTGACAGAAAGAACATTCGTTAAAGTAAGTGCTACGGTTAGTAACAAACTTAATAGCCATAAAGGCATCCCGTCATACCAATATTGAATAATGGCTGCCGCTGCTGTTGCTTCTAGTGCAATCGCAATGACCCAGAAAAACCAGTACAGCCATCCAATCATAAAACCTGCCCACGGGCCAATGGCTTCATGCGCATAATGTGCAAATGAGCCACTCGTTGGATTAACAGCTGCCATTTCGCCTAGCATACGCATAACTAAAATAACGATAATTCCTGCAAATATATACGATAAAATGGCCCCTGGACCAGCTAAATTAATAACTGAACCACTCCCCATAAATAGGCCAGCACCGATTACTCCTGCAATAGCAATCATCGTCATATGCCGCTTCTTTAACCCTCTTTGTAAATGCGTTTGTTGCTCCATATCTGTCACCCCTTTTAGTAGATTGCTTGATCGCTTACAAAAATTTTACATGTTTCATAACGTTGAAGTAATAGACAAACTGTAAAATTATATACTTTTGTTTTAAACATAATGTAAAATAGACTAAATATTCTTAAAATACTATATCCACGAATTTATAAGAAAATATAAATCATCAAACAGAAAAAATATACAATACATACAACTAAGGGAGGGGCTAAATTGAGTCCGTTTCAACTTAAAGTACTAGATGTTTTGGAAAATAAGTATTTTCATAAGGCAGAGGTTGTGGCAGGTCATGAAGGATTATCAAGGATTATCAAATGGGTACATGTTCTTGAAATCGTACAAGTTGATCATTTTTTAGTTGGTGAGGAGTTAGTATTAACAACAGGAATTAGTCTCCAGCATAGTATCGCTAATTTTACCGCATTTGTAGAAGCCATCATTCAAAAAAATTGTGCTGCTCTTTGTATTGAGTATGGCTCTTATATTCAGACCGTTCCAAAAGCAATACTAGCACTGGCAAACCGGCATCAGTTTCCCATTATTGTTTTTCATGAGGCAGTTCCTTTTGTTCGTATTACGCAGGATTTACATAGCCAAATTATCAATCAGCAATATTTAATGATTTCTTCGCTAGAATCTTATGCACAAGCTTTGAACAAAAATGCTGTCTTAGGACAAAATACAGAAGATATTTTACAAAATATGTATAATGAATTAAAAACACAAATCATGTTTTCCATTAAGGGACGCAATCCTATTTTTTTCCCCAATACGACACACCAAAAACGTCAGCAGCTATTAACATTGAACAAGTCTGCTCAGCAATTTAAACATGGGCCTATTTTTATCTTTGATCAGCATTATGCAAATTTAACACTCTATCGAGAGGATGGACTATTTTCAGAGTTTGAATTATTAATATTAGATCGTACAGCAACGGCGCTGGCACAGCTATTAATGCGAGAGTTTTATATTGAGGAAAAAAAGAATATTGAGGATGCTACAATTTTAGTCGATTGGATTGATCAAAAATTATCTAAGGAAGAAATCTATAAATTTATCGTTACACATTACGCGGGCTATACACAATCTAATGGAGCTGTCTTTATTTTATCCTCTCCTACTACAATGACAAAGACACAGGAGGATATGGTCTATAGTAAGCTTTATTATCGAAATCTCTTTGAGCAACATGGATTTATGCCATTTTTATTCGAAAGAAAAAGCTATATTATTTTTATTTTACTTCATATGAAAGACAGTAAAGCTATTCGTGACATATTGAATAGCATTTTTTCCACACTGCCCAATACCGACTTTTATAAAAAGCAGCAAGCACAAGGTTTTCAAATAGCCGTTGGAAAGGTTGTTTGCGATGTAGAAGAAATTCCTAAAAGCTATCAAACTGCTTTAGAAACTTTATATATTTGCCGCAAAGTGCAAACGTCCTCTTTCTTTTATGATGATTTGCATTTATATCATTTAATCTATAAATTACAAATGCAAGTGAATTTACAGGAAGTGATTTACGATTATTTACAGCCCGTTATTGAGTACGATAAAAAATACAATAGCAAGCTTCTTGAAACATTACAGGTTTATTTACAAACAAATGGCTCCAAGCAGCAAACAGCCAACCAATTATTTATTGTTCGTCAAACACTCTATCACCGCTTAAGAAAGCTTGAAGGTTTACTAGGTGAAAATTTCATGAAAGGACATAACCGCATTACATTAGAATTTATGCTATTGGCAAATTCATTGATTGAGGATAAGGGCTAGAAAAAAGATGGCACGCTCAAAAGATTACTCCCTCTTGAGCGTGCCCCTCTATTAGCCTTTCACGACAACATCATGATATAGTCCTGGTCTACGGTCGTCATAAACTGGAATTCTTCCACGTACTTCATCGACAATAGAAAAATCTACATCAATCACCGCTACTTCTTCATCCTCTGCACCGATCCAAAGTACTTCTCCCCAAGGCTGTATGATCATCGATTGGCCATTAAAGTTTTCTACCTTTTTTGAAATGCGATTAACTGCTATTACAAAACATTGGTTCTCAATCGCACGAGCTTGCAGCAATGTTTTCCAATGATCAATCCTTGGTGTTGGCCACTGGGCTGGTACAAATAATACCTTTGCTCCTTGTAATGCGTGTGCACGTAACCATTCTGGGAAACGAATATCATAGCAAATGACCCCAGCAGCTTCAATATCTCCTAGAGCAAATCGATTCATTTCATCCCCTGCTTCTAAGTAGAGATGCTCATCCATTAAACGGAAAAGATGTGCTTTGCTATATTCCCCTACAAGTTCTCCATTGCGATCAAATGTATACATCGTATTATAAAATTTGTCGCCTTTCTTCGTTGAAACAGAACCACCTACAATATGTACACCAAGTTCCTGTGCTAATTCAGCCAAGAAGGATTTCGTACGTTCACCATCGACATCCGCTAGTTCAGGCAGCTTCTCTAACGCATAGCCTGTATTCCACATTTCAGGCAGCACAATGATTTCTGCTCCTTTTTTTGCCACTTCTCGAATCTTGTCCTCAGCTCGTGCAAAATTTTCTTCTACTTTGCCAAAGCCAACATTTAATTGAATACAACCGATTTTCATAGCCATTCCTCCTCTAGACAATTAACAAAAAAAGTAATACATTTTATAATAAGAGTAAATTTAAATACAAGTGTGTGCAAAAACGTTTGTATAAATGCGTTTTAGATTATTCAATTTTCATTATACTACATCTAAAACCACGCTAATTCATATTTATTCCGATGTTTGGTCGCTTTTTAGTCGCTAGAAGTCGCTTGTTTTTATGAATAAAAAATTAAGACCACCCATCATGGAGTGGTCTTTTTATGTTGTTAAGTACATGTTTCATTATTAATTTTTAATACTCTCTTTTGCCATTCTTTTATAAACGTGAAAATATAATTTTAAACTTACATATATACTATATCCCATTAATGCCCCACCTATTGAGCTAATGTGGAAGCTCCAATCGTCTCTAGAAACATAAATCCCATAATAACTAATTACAGATCCAATTAAAAATAAAAATAAAAAATTAAGAATAATAAACTTTTTCAATTCACAATAACCTCCAACTGTTTTTGATTTAGAATCAAACAAATTTGCAAAAAAATATAATTATGGTAATATATTACTTGTACTTAACCAGTATAATACTATATTAACAAAAGGAGTAATTTATATGTTAAAAAAACCATTTTTTCTATCTTCTGCACTAGTACTTTCTATAAGTCCACTCGCTTCAACATTTACAGCACAGGCTGCGGAGAATAATACTGATTTAACAAATGAGATACCATCAACTGAAATCTTTTCTCAAGAAGAAAATTTAACTTACTTGCCGTTAGAAACGTATATCCATGATAATAACGATTTACAAAGTTTTAGCGTGCAACCACGTGCTACTATGACTATACAAACTGGATATTACATAAAAGAACAAGGTTACCTAACAAATAAACAATTAAGAGATTATGTGGAATACGTAGACAAACAATCAAATACGTTAGGATGGACTTTTCTTATTACTGGATTCATAACTTTAAGTAAAATCGCAATAGCACCAGCAATTTTAATGCAATTTGCTGGAGGTGCAGCAAACTTTGATATAGTTAAGGAACAGGCTTATGCAGGAAAAGGAATGGGATGGGCACATATGTATGCAGATGGCCCTAATACATTAAGTATAATTCCTAGAAGAGATTTTTCTACACTCACAATAAAATATACAAAATAAAATTCCTCTTCCATAATGTCTCTTGAATAGTGCTTTATTTACAGATTCAAACATGAAGATTAAAACTTTTGTTACCACATGACCACCCTAACAAGGTGGTCTTTTTCTTCTATTATATAGCTTCACCAATTTGTTTTAAGATTTGTAAAAATAGTGGACTTAGATTTATCAAGACATATCCTAACCCAGCATTCATAATCATCGACCAAGCCTTTTCGGAATTGCCAAGCATAAAGAAGAAACATGCACCAACCATGATCACTGATGCAATAGGAAAACTAATTGCTACTAATATTTGTACAACTGGATCTAATGCAGTTGCAAGTATCTCTAGAGATTTATCAGCAATGATACCTGTTTGTTGCGGAAAAGTATTAATAGGTATTGTGGAAGGTATTTGTGCTACGACTGGTTCCATTACTTGTTAATCGCTATGAACTTGCAGATTTTCTTAATGTAACAGAGGAATTTTTAGATGCTGCCTTAGAATGGTACAAGAGTAAATATGGATTATGTGTATCTATTGATAATTTCACAGTTTGCTTTGAACCCTTGGGCGTAATTGAATTGTTTGATTGGATTGATAAACCACTCTTAAAATATGGAACGTGATAATTATTTTAGATTACTATAAAAATTTTTCAACCTTAAACAGAACATATATTCCCAAACGTGGTGATTAATATGTGAAACCAATGTAAATTAATTTTATAAAAAAGAAAGGAGCATAATCTTGGCAAGTTATGTAGTATTAGAACCAGCAAAGAATGGGAAACCTCGTATTAAAATAACCGTAGAACTTGGCTATGATGAAGAAACAGGAAAACGCATAAGAAAATATAAAACAGTTACTTTAAACAGTCTTACTGATCGATCAATAAAAAAGGCAATCACTGAATTTGAAATTAAAGTTTCTCAGATGGACATTGAGCAAATTACTGAAACTATTACTTTTGCAGAATTTCGTCAACGTTGGATAGACAATTATGTACGGCTTGATCTGTCCCCAGCTACAAAATCTCACTATTTAAGAATTTTAAATACTGGAACATTTGATAGATTTGACAATATAAAAATGAAAAAAATAAAGAAGTTTCATATAGTTGAATATTTCTCTGAGAAAAAAAGGAAGGACGGAAAAATTTAAGTAATAAATTTAGTCTCTTAAAAAGTATTTTTGCAAAAGCTATTGAATGGGAGGTTATTAATGAAAACCCAATGAACGGTATAAAAGCGCCTCGCGTAGAGCCTCGAAAAAAAGAATTGCAATTTTATGATTCTGACCAATTATCTCAAATGTTAGAGCGATAAACGTTCTTAATTTGAAATACCGTGTAATATACAAACTTGCATGTTTGGTAGGGTTAAGAGAGTCAGAAATAACAGCCATTCGATTAGAAAAGATTAACTTTGTAAATAACACAATTTTAATCGGTCAAGCTTTGAAGTACGATACTGAAGGAAAATCCGAATTAGTTTTAGGACCAACTAAAAATAAAAAGTCTCGAATTGTTAATGTCCCTGAAAAGTTTATGAATGAAATTAAAGAGCAAGTGCAAGCTCAAAAGAAATTGAAAATTAAATCAGGACATGCATGGAAGCCTATGAAAGATGAAGATGGAAAAGATATAGATTTTTTAGTTACATCGCAAATTGTTTTAGGATACCCTATTCTCCCCTCATCTCTTGGCTCAACATGGCACCGACATGCTAAAAAGCTTGGACTTCCTAAGTTGAACTTCCATGCATTAAGACATTCATGTGCATCTTATCTATTGAGTAATGATGCTAATTTTAAAATCATACAAGAACAATTAGGACACAGTGACGTAGGATTGACAATGAATACTTATAGCCATCTGACTAAAGAAGATAAACAAACAGCTATCGAGTTATTTAATAAGATTCTGTAATTTAGTCGCTTTTTGGTCGCCTGTGGTTTTTTAGAGCATTTCAATCCTTTGTTTATAAAGGGTCTAGACAATTAACAAAAAAAGTAATACTATTTGCTTCATATTCTTCAATAATAATTATTATATTCTGAAAAGGGTGATCATGCATGGAATTCTCTAAAAAACTACAGCAACTACCCACTCAATTTTTTACAGCGTTAGTTCAAAAAGTAAATAATGCCTTAGAAGAAGGTCGCGATGTCATTAATCTTGGTCAAGGAAATCCCGATCAACCAACGCCCCCTCATATCATTCAAGCATTACAGGAGGCGGCTGAAAATCCACAAAATCACAAATATTCACCATTTCGCGGTATCACTGAATTACGCCAAGCAGCTGCCGACTATTATAAACGTGAATATAATGTGAATCTAAATCCTGACACAGAGGTAGCGATTCTTGGCGGGACAAAAATTGGTCTCGTTGAGCTACCTTTAGCCGTATTAAATCCAGGTGATACGATGCTCTTACCAGACCCTGGCTATCCAGATTACTTATCAGGTGTCGTATTAGGTGATGTCCATTTTGAAGTGATGCCACTTTTAGCTGCAAATGATTTCTTACCTAATTATCATGCATTACCTGATGAAGTGAAAGAGAAGGCGAAGCTACTTTACCTAAATTACCCAAACAACCCTACAGGTGGTACAGCAACACTTGCATTTTTTGAAGAGACCGTTCGCTTTGCGAAGGAACACAATATTATCGTATCACATGATTTTGCTTATGGGGCAATAGGATTTGACGGTAATAAACCTATTAGCTTCCTACAAGCTGAGGGGGCAAAAGAAGTAGGAATTGAAATGTATACACTCTCCAAAACTTATAATATGGCAGGCTGGCGTATAGGCTTCGCTGTCGGTAATGCCGACATTATTGCTGCCATTAATCTAATTCAGGATCATCTGTTTTGTAGTCAATTCCCTGCTATTCAACAAGCAGCAGCAACGGCACTTACAGCTTCCCAAGAATGTGTGGATGAACTGCGAGCTACCTATGAAGGTCGCCGCAATGTACTCATTGAAGAAGCTCAAAGAATTGGTTGGCATGTAACGGCTCCAAAAGGCTCCTTCTTCGCATGGCTCCCTGTACCATTCGGCTATACTAGCGAGCAGTTTGCCGATTTATTATTGGAAAAGGCTGATATCGCTGTAGCAGCAGGCAATGGCTTCGGCCGATATGGCGAAGGCTATATCCGTGTTGGTTTACTTGTTAGCGAGGAACGCTTACGTGAAGCAATCCATAGAATCGAACAATTACAATTATTCAACCCTTAACCATGACATGAGGCTGGGACAAAAGTAAAAATGTTAGACCGATTATAAGCTCGGTCTAACATTTTTTAATTCAGGAAGGAACATGCAGCTTAGTGAAAAGAAAAAGTTAGTACATTTTCGCTATTTTTCAATTTTCCTTGGCTGCTGTAAACCGTGTTCTAATGGATAAAATTGAACATGGCCTGTTTCTTCATCAAATTTCCGAAAGTGCTGGATGCCTTGAACCTCAGCTAGCACTATGTCAGCCGTAATGACAGGGTTCCCCCTCTTCATTAAATGCCCCCCTGACACAACGCCCCATTGATCACTCATAGAACCATGGAAATGTGTTTCATATCCCCCATCGCGCTTACATACTACGCCAGAGCCTTGGATCAATTCAAGTGGCCCTTCTTTTTTTATGACATCGCTAAAACTTACGTTAATCTGAGATGTTTCATCAGGTACTAAATAAACAAAGCTACTCTTTTGAAGGCTACCTATACAGCTAACAATTGTTGCTGACTCAATATGGTTCTCCTCACAAAGTGCCTCCATTCCTTCAATAATGTCTGTACCCATTAGCAATCGAGCACTTACAACCTTGCCAAATGAACCTATACCATAATTAACTCTTACAGACATTGCTATCCCTCTTTCATGACGAAATATTATAATAATATAAAAAATTTTAAAAATATTTATTGACTTACTATAACCTATAAATTATATTAGTTCTATCGGAATTACAAAAAAATATGATAAATCTCTTATCAAGAGTAGCTGAGGGACTGGCCCTATGAAGCTCGGCAACCTCCTTTTAGAAGGAAGGTGCTAAATCCTGCAAACGATTATCGTTTGATAGATAAGAGAGGACATTTTTTCATGAGCCTCTCTTAGTTTGTAAGAGAGTTTTTTTATTTTCAAAAACCGATAAAAACAATCTTGGAGGTAGTTTTCATGAAAAAGAAAAATAAATTTTTAGTAGGTTTAGCAAGTCTTACATTAGCAGCAGCTCTAGCAGGTTGTGGCTCTAAAGAAGAGAGTAAAGGTCAAGCTGAAGCAATTAATGAAAATAAAATCGTCGTAGGTGTCACATCTGGTCCACACGAACAAATCGCAGAAGTTGCAGCGAAAGTAGCCAAAGAAAATGGGCTAGAAGTAGAGCTTAAATCATTTTCTGATTATGTTTTACCTAATACATCTTTATCTGAAGGTGATCTTGATGCAAATAGCTATCAACACGAGCCTTTCCTCGATACGTTTAATAAAGATCATGATACAGATTTAGTAACAGTAGGCAAAACGATTTTAAATCCAATGGGTATTTACTCTGAAAAATATAAATCCTTTGAGGACATTCCAGATGGTGCAACGTTTGGTTTACCAAATGATCCAACAAATGGTGCTCGTGCCCTCTTTGTTTTACAGGAAGCAGGCTATATAAAATTAAAAGATGGGGCAGATTTAACAGCCTCTATCCGTGATGTAGAAGAAAACAAAAAGAATTTAAAATTCATCGAATTAGAGGCAGCTCAAATTCCTAAGCAGCTTAGTGAAGTAGATGTAGCAGCTATTAATACAAACTTCGCATTGGAAGCTGGCATTAATCCTAAAGATGACGCTATTCTTTTAGAATCTACTGACTCTCCATATGTGAACTATATTGTGGTACGTGCAGAAAATGAAAATGACCCAACAATTAAAAAGTTCGTTGAGGCTTACCAATCTGATGAAGTACGTCAATTCATTGAAGAAGAATTCAAAGGTTCAGTAATCCCTAGCTGGTAATACATTCAGGAAGCTTCTAGTAGCTGAAGAATCTGCCGAAATTCCTCTATGGAAAACGAGCAGATTCTTGCTTTTTAGGAGCTTGAGAAAGGAGCAATCAATCGGATGATTCAATTACAAAATATCTCAAAAGAATATAAGACGAAAAAAGACATCATTAAGGCTGTAGATGGAATCAATCTCCATGTAAAAAAAGGACAAATTCATGGTGTGATTGGCTATAGTGGTGCAGGTAAAAGTACACTCATTCGTTGCGTCAATCTACTAGAGCGACCTACAGCTGGAAAAGTGTTAATCGACAATGTGGACATTACTGCCCTTTCTCTTCATGAATTACGGCAAACACGCCAAAAAATCGGGATGATTTTCCAACATTTTAATCTATTAAAAACGGCAACCGTTTACCATAATATTGCTGTTCCTTTAAAGCTACTTGGCTATAACGAGAAAGAGGTAAAAAACCGTGTGGCTAAATATGCTGAAATTGTTGGATTAACAGACAAACTAGACAGCTACCCTAACCAACTTTCAGGTGGGCAAAAGCAACGTGTTGCTATTGCACGTGCCTTGGCACAGGAACCAGAGGTTCTACTTAGTGACGAAGCAACAAGTGCACTCGACCCTGAAACAACCGAAGCCATTCTTGAATTGTTGTTAAAAATTAACCGTGAATTAGGCATTACGATCCTGCTGATTACACATGAGATGAATGTCATTCAGAAAATATGTGATGAGGTTTCTGTTCTTGAGTCCGGAAAAGTGGTGGAATTTGGTACGGCTATTGAACTTTTTGCTAAACCGAAGCATCCTACAACGAGAAAGTTTTTAAATACGATTTCACAACGTAATTTATCCCCTTCCCTGATCGAGCAGTTAAATGTTTCAGGCAGTGTCATTCGTTTAACCTTCCTAGGTGAAAGTACTGGTAAGCCATTACT
The DNA here is from genome assembly GCF_038630755.1 of Lysinibacillus sp. FSL K6-1151. Taxonomy (NCBI): domain Bacteria; kingdom Bacillati; phylum Bacillota; class Bacilli; order Caryophanales; family Bacillaceae; genus Lysinibacillus; species Lysinibacillus sp. FSL K6-1151. The sequence continues at coordinate 479,209 of NZ_CP152040.1, read as the reverse complement.
AGCAGAAGTTACGAAAGTGTATGATGTACAACCAAATATTTTAACGGCAAATATTATTGAATTAAAAAACGGCATTGTTGGTAACATTGTGGTGCATTTACATGGAGAACTTCACATTGTCCAAAAGGCACTCACATATTTTACGGAAAATGGCGTCGCGGTGGAAGAATTAGGAGGCGAATTCAATGAGTAGTATTCAAAGCTTTTTTACAGATTGGTCAGATGTAATTGGCAAATCAATTATCGAAACATTTCAAATGGTCGGAATTTCTTTATTGTTTTCCATTCTCATTGGGATTCCATTGGGGCTATTAATCGTATTAACACGACCAGGTCAATCCTTTGACAATAAATTTTTATATCAATTTTTTAATTTAGTCATCAATATTATACGTTCTGTTCCATTCATCATTTTATTATTCTTCATCCTACCTTTTACTAAGCTGATCGTCGGCACAACAATTGGGGTTAAAGGTGTTATCGTTCCGCTAGTTGTCTATACAGCTCCTTATATTGCTCGACTGATGGAATCTGCGCTATTAGAGGTGGATTCGGGAGTGGTAGAAGCCTACACAGCCATGGGTATTAAACGTCGCCATATTATTTGGCATGTGCTATTACGTGAAGCTCGTCCATCTATTATTTTAGGCTTAACAATTGCCACAATTGGTTTAATCGGTGCTACGGCTATGGCAGGAATGGTTGGTGCTGGAGGTTTGGGTGACCTCGCCTATCGTTATGGTCATTTACGCTATGAGGTCGATGTTATGTATGCAACTGTCTTTATCTTAATCATTCTTGTGCAAAGCATTCAATCCATCGGCAACCGCTTCGCTGCGAAATTGAAAAAGGATTAAGAGGAGAATGACAATGACAACTGAAATTTATGTAGAGAAAAATGGTTATATTGCAACGTTAGTGTTAAACCGACCTGATAAACGGAATTCCTTATCAAAGGCGATGTTTCAGAACATAGTAGAGCAACTTGAGCAGCTACGTGTAGATTCTTCTATTAAGCTCTTAATTGTCCGTGGCGTTAATGAAGTAGCCTTTTCATCTGGTGCCGATATTAGCGAGTTTTTAGATATTCGTTATGCCGCGGACAATGCCAAAGCCTATAATGATTTGGCTCTAAAGGCGATTGATACCCTCTATAAATTTCCTCACCCGACGATTGCTATGATTCAGGGTTTAGCCATTGGTGGTGGCTTAGAACTAGCCAACGCATGTGATTTTAGAATGGCGACACCAAAGAGTAAGCTTGGCATCACAGCGGCGAATATTGGTATTGTCTATAATCTTGAAAGTACAAAGCGTCTCATCAATCTTGTTGGTGTTGCCAAGGCGAAAGAGATTTTATACACAGCCAACATTTTTACAGCACAAGATGGAAAAAACATCGGTTTAATCACAGCCTTACATGAGCCAGAGGATATTGAAAGTGCCACGCTGCATTTTGCTGAACATCTATTAAGTAAATCCTCCATTGCAAACGCAGGCATCAAAAAAATGATCCAAGCAATTGTAGATGGTGAAAACGAAGAAAGCGATGAGCTGGCACAGATCGTTCTTAATTCATTTAGTTCAGATGATTATAACGAAGGTATTCAAGCCTTCTTAAACAAAAGAAAGCCTATTTTCAATAAATAAGTGAGGTAGTAACGATGACAAACATAACTGATGGTGATCTACTCTTAAAAAATATTACTGCACAAGCCCCCTTCCCCATTTGCTTTGCAGATTTAGAAAAGGCCGTAGCGGAAAAAATCGAAGCTGGACCTTTTGGCTATATCCGTTCAGGTGCTGGTGGTGAACAAACACTGCGCAATAATCGTGCAGCTTTCGAAAAGTATTCTATAGTTCCTCGCTTTTTAAAGGATGTTTCAAATGTTCAAACATCGATTAATTTGTTTGGTAAAACATACCCAACTCCATTGCTCTTTGCTCCCGTCGGCATGAACGGAATGGTTCATGATGAAGGTGAGCTTGCTGTAGTACGTGCTGCCGAGCATTTAAACATGCCCTATATTCAAAGCACCGTTTCCACTTATGCACTTGAAGAAGTTGCTCAAGCTGCTCCTTCTGCAACAAAATGGTTTCAATTATATTGGTCTACTAATGAAGAAATCGCTTTTAGTATGGTGGCACGAGCGGAGGCAGCCGGATTTGAAGCGATTGTCTTAACTGTCGATACAGTAATGCTTGGTTGGCGTGAAGAAGATGTCCGCAATCAATTTTCACCATTGAAGCTAGGCTATGCACGAGGCAATTATATGAATGATCCCGTTTTTACAGCCACTTTACCTGATGATTCATTCGAGTCCTACGTACAAGGTGTCTTGCAAAATGTCTTCCACCCAACACTTAATTGGAAGCATGTTCGAGAATTAAAAAAGCGTACAAACCTTCCTATACTATTGAAGGGAATTTTACATCCTGAAGATGCGAAGCTAGCTATCGACAATGGTATTGATGGCATTATTGTATCAAACCACGGTGGCCGTCAATTAGATGGTGTTATTGGTTCACTTGATGCACTTCCTGCTATTGCGAAAGTTGTGAATGGACAAATTCCTATTATTTTAGATAGTGGTGTCTATCGTGGCATGGATGCTTTAAAAGCACTTGCTTTAGGAGCGGATGCCGTTGCAATCGGACGCCCTTTCGTCTATGGGCTAGCCCTTGAAGGACAACAGGGCGTCGAAAAGGTGATGACCAATCTTTATGATGAATTAAAGGTTTCCATCGCTTTAGCAGGTGCAACCTCTATCAAAGGATTACGCAACATCACATTAGTCAAACACGATGGGACTGTGGTTAAATGAAACAAGCATTACAAGGATTAAGAGTTGTTGATTTATCGCAAGTATTAGCTGGTCCTTATTGCACGATGGTCTTAGCAGATATGGGTGCAGAGGTTATCAAAATTGAGAAGTATCCAAATGGAGACGATACCCGTACAATGGGTCCTTTTATAAATGAAGAAAGCCATATGTATATGATGGTCAATCGCAATAAGAAAGGGGTTTGTATTAATTTAAAAACGCCAGAGGGATTAGCTTTATTTAAAGAACTTATCCAATCTGTTGATGTCCTTGTGGAAAACTATCGACCAGGTGTCACAAAAAAGCTTGGTATTGATTATGACACATTAAAAGCTATCAATCCTGGTCTTATTTATTGCTCTATTTCAGGCTATGGACAAACGGGTCCGTATAGTCAAAAGGGTGGCTATGATATTATGGCACAGGGTCTGAATGGTTTAATGCATATGACGGGTGAAGCGGATGGTCGACCTGTAAAAGTCGGCTTTGCCGTGAATGATATTGCTGCTGCTCAAACAGCATTACAATCTATTTTAATGGCCTATATTTATAAGCTGCGTAGTGGCGAGGGGCAATATATTGATGTTTCCTTAGTGGAATCAGGTCTAGCATGGACTGTATGGGAGGCCGCTGCTTACTTTGGACATGGCGAACTACCGGAGCGGACTGGAACAGCACATCGGGTATCCGCCCCCTATCAAGGTTTCAAAACGCAGGACGACTATATTTTAATAGGTGCTGGCAATCAAAAGCTATGGGAGATTTTTGCAACAAAAGTTATCAACCGACCTGATTGGTTAGACAATCCCCTCTTTGCTACCAACTATTCACGTGCCCAACATGTGAAAGTACTGGAGGCAGAAATTGAGAGCGAATTAATCAAGCATCAAGCTACTTACTGGCTAGCGCTATTGGATGAACACGGCGTACCCTCTAGCCCAATCTATTCCTACGATCAAACATTAAATGATCCACATATTCTAGAGCGTGGCATGGTCTTGTCCTATGAGCACCCAACTGCAGGACCGATGCGTACATTAGGCTTCCCAGCCAAGTTCTCACAAACACCAGGTCACCTAACAAGTGCAGCTCCTACTTTAGGACAACATAATGAGGAGATTTTACAGGCTTTGAATATCTCCGCTGAAGACATTCAGCAATTAAGAACAGCCAAAATTATAGGTTCGAAATAAAGCTATCGACTACTTTCAGGTGGCTATCGATCAGTTATGAGCTGCTATCGACTATTTTTTCACTTTTATCCACCACTTTCAACTTTCTATCACACAAAAAGGCTTCCCCATCCATGAGGAAGCCTTTTTCTTATTAAATAACGCCTAATTCACGACCAACTTTTTCGTAAATCGCAATCGCATCATCCAGCATTTCTTTTGTATGTGCCGCTGTTGGCATATTACGAACACGTCCTGTACCTTTTGGCACAGTTGGGAAAACAATTGATTTTGCATAAACGCCTTCTTCAAAAAGACGTTTTGAAAATTCCTGTGTCAGCTTTTCATCCCCAATGATACAAGGCGTAATCGGTGTTTCAGATGCACCGATATTAAAGCCAAGCTTCTCCAGTCCAGCTTTTAAATAGTTGCCATTATCCCAAAGCTTATCGTGCAGCTCTGTTGAATCAATCAGCATTTGTACAGCTGCTGTAATGGCTGCTACATCACCAGGTGGTAGAGCTGTTGAGAATAGGAATGGACGAGAGCGAACTTTCAGCCAATCAATTAAATTTTTCTTACCTGCTACATAGCCACCCACAACACCAATAGCTTTTGATAGTGTACCAATTTGGAAGTCAATTTCTTTTTCTAATCCAAAATGCTTCACAGTTCCTTTGCCTTTACCTGTTACACCTGAACCATGTGCATCATCGACATACGTAATTAAATCAAACTCTTTAGCAATTTCCACAATCTCAGGTAATTTAGCAATATCACCATCCATTGAGAATACACCATCTGTTATGACCATGATTTTATTGTATAATCCTGATTCTTTAGCTGCTTTTGCCTTAGCACGTAGATCATCCATATCGGAGTGATTAAACGCAATGATTTTCGCCTTTGATAAACGACAACCATCAATAATAGAGGCATGGTTTAATTGATCAGATAGAATCGCATCATTTTTATCCATTACAGCTGAAATGGCTGCCATATTACAATTAAAGCCAGATTGATAAGAAATAGCCGCTTCTGTTCCTTTAAATTCAGCAAGCTTTTCTTCTAATTTAACGTGCAAATCAAGTGTCCCGTTGATTGTACGAACAGCACCTGCACCAACACCGTATTTATCAATTGTCTCTTTGGCAATACGCTTTAATTCTTCATTTGTTGCTAAGCCAAGATAGTTGTTAGAGGATAAGTTAACAAGATTTTTGCCACGGACTTGAATAATCGGGCCATTAGCTCCCTCTACTGGATCAATTTCATTGTATAAGCCTTGTTCATGTAAGGCTTGTAGGTTTTCATCTAAAAATGCATTCAATACTTTTGACAAGCGTATCATCCTTTCCTAGGAAAACTGTTCTAGCTCCTAGTTTAGCACATGCAAGCCATTAGCTACATTACTTTGTTAATCTTTCGAATAATGGCGCTGTTTTTTCACGCCATAAGGATGCGGATAGACAATTATCCACTAGACGGCGGATTGTATATTCGGCTTCAGCATAACGCTTTGAATGACCCATTGCATCCTGGATAGCTTCTTTGTAGTGTGCTCGAACTGCCTCAATTGCTGTTTCTGCCTCCTCTGAAAGTGCACAATGTTGCCCAATATCAAAAATTTTGTCCCCTAATCTACCATCCTGTGGATCAAAGACATGGGGCTCTGTGCTATCAAAGATACAGAAATTAAGCTCTGGAATAATGACCATATCCACTGAACCTGCATCTAAACCACACCATATAATTTGTGCATCAAGACCTCTAGCATTGGCCTCATCCGCTAAACCCTTCATTAATGAAGACTTACCTGTACCAGGCTTACCTTTAATCATGAAGCGAGTCGTTATACTTTTTGTAATACTTTCAACTGTATTTTCCGCACCTCTAGGCGTTAGTGTTCCAAGTAAACGATGTGTCCGTATACCCGTTTTATTTAAAACAATTGACTGGAACACTTCTGTCTTTAAATTTTCCACTTGTTCATTTAATGCCTGCCAGTTCATACAGCTTTGCGTGATAATCTCCCAGTCATCATGAAGCTTGATTGCCTGATCCAGCTTTGCAATACATTTTTCACGCCAAGTTGCACGCTCCTGCATCGCCTCAGCAAGCTGCTCCCCAACCTTTTCAAGCTGTACTTCCTCTAAACAATCATAAAAGGACATGACGCGATGCTTTGTACCGAGTAAAGTTGGCTCGATATTCCATTCAGAGGCCCATACAAAAAGTCTGTTACAGCCCTTTACATAAACGGCCTCAACTACTTCCTCTAATAAAGCATGCTTAAACCATTCGACTGCAAAGCCCTGCTTCACATAAAAATACCCTAGCTCTTTTAACAGCTCTGATCCTTTAAATGTGGGGGCACCTTGCAAAAAGTAAACAAGCTCCGCCTCTTCTATCATCTCTTTATATAAATGTTTCACACCTTGCCCAGTCAATGCGTGTCCAAAATAATACGTTACATTTCCATTCAAATGTCGTTCCTCCTTTAGCTTCTGCCCTGCATTATATGAAAGAACGCTAAAAAAGATGAAAAGCTACTTCTATCTTTTACAGATCTAAGTAGCTTCATCGTTTAATAGAATGGCTTCATTCCTTCTATATGCCCAATACATTTCATTAATATTTTACGACAATACGGTAATGAATATTGCACAATATAGCCTGAGGTTAGAGCGATTAATACCGTCCCTACGCCAACTGGTCCTCCTAAAAGCCAGCCAACAATGGTCACCAGAACTTCGATGCCCATTCTGGCTGTTTTAATCGAGCCACCAAACTTTTCAACAAGTATCATCATTAAAGTATCTCGTGGACCTGCACCCATATTCGGTGCAATATACATCCCACAGCCAAAACTTAAAACAAATAAACCAATGATAAAATATGTAATCTGCAAGCCATAAACATCAGTAGATGGCAGCACCAAATTAAATACATCAATGAAGGAGCCGATGAGCAGCATGTTCAGCCAAGTGCCTATCTTTGGCCATTCACGTAACACAATCGATGTTGAAGCAACTATAAAGAGCCCTGTTATAATAGACCATGTCCCAATACTTAACCCAAAATTTTGAAATAACCCAACATGCAAGACATCCCAAGGGCTTGTGCCAACAATTTTCCCCTTTATCGACATCGTGATGCCAAGTGACATCACAATTAGGCCACTAATAAAAAATGTCCAACGCCACCCCATTATCTTACGCATTTCCTATCCCTCTCTCTATGCATGATATTGCTCTAACTGTATCACATTTTCTATAAAAAATTGAGAGACTGCGCTTGTACTTGATTGTCCATTATACATAAAGAAACTACCCATTCTCTCACACATGGGTAGTTGTAATAGGGGCAAGCTGTGCCTTTGTCATATTTTTCAAGTCGTCTAGCTGAACATGGATTTGCATACCTATTTTCCCCGCACTCACAATAATACTATCTTGCCCTAGGGCAGATTCATCTATTACTGTTGGATATAACTTCTTCATCCCCACTGGTGAACATCCGCCACGTACATAACCGGTATAACCAAGTAAATCCTTTACCGCTAGCATTTCGATTTTCTTTTCCCCTACTACCTTTGCGGCAGCTTTTAAATCCAGCTCCTCTGCCACTGGAATGATAAATACAAATAGCTTTTGTGCGCTTGCCTTTGCTACCAATGTTTTAAACACACGCGTGACAGGGTGACCAATTTTTTCTGCAACAGAGACACCATCAACTTGACCGTCTCCCGTTTCATATTCAATCACATCAAAATGGATTTTTTGTTGTTCTAATAATCGAATTGCATTTGTTTTCGCATGCTTTGCCTTTGCCATGTCAATAATCTCCTATCTACAGCATCAGGCTATCAAAGAGAACATAGAGTCCGTGTCTGGACGATAGCCATTTTTCGTCATTTGAACATGAGCCGCATATTTTTCCGATACCTGATGGAATGTTCTTAATTTAAATGCAGTCTCATAGTTCTTACCGAAAATTGTATCTGCAAATGGATCCAATTTCAATTCCTTCGAGAAACGTTCAGGAACCTTCACTTCCATGATGTCACGTACAAAGGATGGTTCTTCTTCACCTATTTTGCCCTCTTCAGTATACGAATCGTTTAATATATGTTGTATTTGCGCATTCACGCTTTGTGCCACCTGTAAATCTTGAGGAGAAGGCTCTGTCGATGCTAATGCGGCATGTCGCACCTGCTCTAAAATTTGCAATGTGTCATTTTGCTCTGGATTGACGACAGTAGAAGATTCTGCGCTATCACTAGTACCTTCTTTATAGGATCGCTCATGAGCACGTACATTCTTTTCTGTTTGTCGCAAGTCTTCCATTATGGCTTGCTGTTGAGGAGTAACTTCTTTTGACTTTTCTTGTTGCTGCTCAAATAAGTCTTGATCGGTACGCCCTAACAGTAGATTTTCAAGTTCAAGCAATGCTGGGTTTTTCTTTGGCTGGAAATACATCGCATTTTTGCGATAAGCTTCTCCGGCTTCTTTTCGTTGCAAGATTTTTTTACGATTATATTGCGATGAAATTCTCTCTTGCTCCCTTAAATTTGATATTTTCATAGTTTTCACCTCGCCCTTCTATCTTCATATGCTAATAAGATACTAGATATGAAAATATCTTCTTTCACTATATCTATACCGTCTGAACAGTTTCTGTACACTCATTATCGGAATTTTCACTATTAAATTCAAGCAAAAATTAATACTAACCACCTAAAGAGATACTAATTATTTTTAGTGCTAGGTATAAAGACTCTATTTTTAAGCGTATAATCCATACATTCATTTTACAGTAAGCATTCTTTAAACAAAATTTTTATTAACGCAAAAAACAGCCCTTAAAACAGGACTGCTTTCTCATTTTTTAGGTCTAATTAAGATCCCTTTATAAGCTATATAGCCAAGCCATGCGCCAATCGTATTCAAAATTAAATCATCAATATCCGCAGAACCCACTGTAAAAATGAATTGAATGGTTTCTACAGCAAGACTAGCAAAAAAGCCCAAACAAATAATGACCCATGCTTTGCGAAATTTTTTCGACAATAATGGCAATAAAAAACCCATTGGCGTAAAAATTAATAAGTTGCCAAGAAGGTTAACGATTATGATATCCCAATTAAAATATTGAGAGTAGTTTATATAGCGGAGAATCGTTTCAAAGGGAACAAAATTAGTAGTTAGTCGCCAACTACTATAATCAAACAAACCTAAGTCGCCGATAGAATAATCGCCTTGCAATAAAACAACTACTACATTTACTAAGCGATCAATGACCAATTTATAAAAAGCTATAAATGAATAGATGCTAAATAAGATCCACCCCATGACCTTGAGGGGCAAATAATATGTATCAATGACATCTCGATACGGTAATGGGAGCTTGGCATTACCGTGAACATCCGTTATGTTGTTTTTAGACAAGCTTAACACCCACTTCCCTTTATTCCTTCCCATATTTTAATATGCTGCTCTATGGCATGCAAGTAGCTGAAAAAATTAATCATTCAAAAAAAGCTGCCTCTTAACAGCAGAGACAGCCTTTCAATAAGTATGTTTATACTGGGTTTACCCCATGCTTACGTTGTGAGAATAATAAGTATTTGGACATATAAAGCTCTAAGCGATTTTCTAACACCTTGCGTAACTCATTCGGCTCAATGACATCATCGATGATTAGCTCTGATGCTAATCGATACACGTCAATTTCCTCTTGGTATTCTTTACGTTTCTCAGCAATGAAGCTTGCTTGCTCTTCTTTTGGAAGCTCTGCAATTTTATTGGCATAAACAGCATTCACAGCAGCCTCTGGTCCCATTACGGCAATTTGTGCATTTGACAAAGCAATACAGCAATCTGGTTCAAAGGCAGGTCCTGCCATGGCATATAGACCTGCACCATACGCTTTACGCACAATGACCGTTAGCTTAGGAACAGTTGCCTCACTCATGGCAAAAATCATTTTCGCACCATGACGGATGATTCCTGCTTTTTCTACCTGAGTACCAATCATAAAGCCAGGAACGTCTGCTAAGAATAACAGCGGAATATTGAATGCATCACAAAGTGAAATGAACTTCGCTGCTTTATCAGCAGAATCGTGGAATAGCACGCCTCCCTTGACACGAGGTTGGTTAGCGATGATCCCAACGGATTGCCCATTAATACGTGCAAGACCTGTAATTAATTCTGGTGCAAATAATTTTTTGATTTCACAAAATGAATCTTCATCGATAATACGTTCAATTAATTTATACATATCAAAAGGAACATTTTGGTTTTGTGGAATTAATTCTTCAATAGATTTATCAAATGAAGCAGGTGGTTTAGGTGCCTCTATCTTACTGCGCTCAGCATAGTTATTCGGGAAGTAACCTAAATATTTACGAGCATACGTAATAGCCTCCTGTTCTGTTTTGACAAGCACATCTCCACAGCCTGATACAGAACAGTGCATTTTTGCGCCACCCATTGTCTCTAAATCTACTTTCTCCCCAATAACCATTTCCGCCATCCGAGGTGATCCTAAATACATAGAAGCATTTCCTTCTACCATGACAACGATATCGCAAAATGCAGGTATATAAGCACCACCTGCTGCGGAAGGACCAAATAATAAGCAAATTTGCGGAACTTTCCCTGACAGCTTGACTTGGTTGTAGAAAATACGTCCTGCTCCTCTGCGTCCTGGGAACATTTCTAACTGATCTGTAATACGCGCACCTGCTGAATCGACTAAATATAGTAATGGGCAATTCAGCTTTTCAGCTGTTTCCTGAATACGAATCATTTTTTCAACTGTGCGTTTTCCCCAAGAGCCCGCTTTAATAGTAGAATCATTAGCTAGCACACATACCGTGCGACCATGAATTTTACCTATACCTGTGACAACACCATCAGCTGGTAAATCCCCTGCTAAACAGTTTGCATAGAGGCCATCCTCTGATTGAAGACCATCATCTAGTAATAGTTCAAGACGTTCACGTACAAATAGCTTGCCTTGTTGTGCATTTTTATCATGATATTTTGGTAAACCACCTGTTAAAATTTTGTCCTTCATTGTAGGTGGCGTATTTTCTGTCGAGATATTGCTCATGTTTATTTCCTCCCTTTGCCCAATCAATTACACCAAAATCATTTTTAGCGCTTTATTTCCCTGAATATTGTGGCGCTCGCTTCTCTTGGAAGGCTAACAAGCCCTCTAATCGGTCTTCTGTTGGGATCAGTGCACTATATGCTAGTGATTCAATTTTTAACCCGGTAGCTAAATCTACCTCAACACCCTGATTGATTGCGACTTTAGCTTGCACTAGAGAGAGTGGTGCATTTTTTGCCATTTCTAGCGCAAGTTGTTGTGCCTTTTCCATTACCTCATGTTCCTCATAAACATACTCAACAATGCCATAATCTTTGGCTTCCGCCGCACTCAACCTACGTGCTGTATAAATTAATTCCTTTGCTTTGCCAAGGCCAATTAGTCGTGGAAGTCGTTGTGTTCCTCCAGCACCTGGGATAATACCGAGTGATGTTTCTGTTAAACCAAGCTTTGCATGTGTAGCGGCAATACGTAGATCACAAGCTAATGCCAGCTCCAATCCACCGCCAAATGCTACCCCATTTAGTACAGCAATGACAGGCTGAGCAAGTGTCTCAACTTTTGCCACAGTCGCACCAATCAACTGTACGATTTGCTTCACTTGTCGATCAGCCATTCCTTTACGTTCTTTTAAATCTGCTCCTGCACAAAATGCCTTTTCTCCTGCACCTGTCAGTAGGACAACACGCACTGCTGGATCTCCATTGATTTGATCGAGCATGTCGGACAGCTCACGAAGTAACTGAACAGACATAGCATTTGCAGCTTCTGATCTTGTTAGGGTAATCAGTCCAATGCTGCCCTCTAGTAATTCCAAACGAACAAGTTGTGTCATCGTTGGTTTGCACTCCTTTCATTACGGACAATAGCCATTTGCTTCGATGCAACCGCTTTGCCTAATTTCTCTTCAATAAAGAGTGCTGCCTCTAGCACTTTCTGTCGATCTATTCCTGTTTCAATGCCCATCTCATCGAATAAATATAATAAATCCTCTGTAGCTACATTCCCTGAAGCTCCTTTAGCATATGGACAGCCCCCTAATCCGCCAAGCGCACTATCAAACTTGGTCATACCCATCTCTAAGGATTTCATAATATTGGCTAGTGCTGTCCCACGTGTGTCATGAAAATGCATGGCAAAATTTTCAGCATCGTATCTTTTTAATAACGCCTCTAAAAGATACTCAACCTGCGTTGGCACGCCAACACCAATTGTGTCACCAAGCGATATTTCAGCCACACCCATTTCCAATAATTTATCTGTTACACGTAGTACTTTGTCAGGATGTATATACCCCTCATATGGACAGCCAATAACCGTTGAGATATACCCTCGAACTTTTTTCTTTGCAGCCTTAGCCCCTATTACTACTTCCTCTAATATAGGAAATGTATCGTCAATGGTTTTATTAATATTGCTTTGATTATGACTTTCACTAGCAGACATAAAAATACTTACTTCGTCTACTTCAGCCTGTAATGCACGTTCTAAGCCACGCATATTAGGTACAAGCGCTGCATAAGTAATATCCTTCTGCCGTTTAATAGCTTGAAGAACCTCAACAGCATCTGCCAATTGAGGTATCCATTTCGGATGAACAAATGAAGTCACTTCAATGTAAGTTAGTCCTGTTTGGCTCAATAAATTCACTAATTGTATTTTATCAACAGTTGTAATATGCGTTTTTTCGTTTTGTAAACCGTCACGGGGACCAACTTCTTTGATCATGACATGCTTAGGTAGCTGCATTAAAGAAGCCTCCTCTTATTCAATTTCTAAAATATCATCATCAACGTTAATGAAGTCTCCCTCATTGGCAATGATCTTCGTTACCACGCCATCCTCTTCTGCTGCAATCGGAATTTCCATTTTCATCGATTCTAAAATAGCTACATCTTGGCCTGCCGTCACTTTCTCTCCTTCTGTTACGACGATTTTCCACACTGTACCTGCCATACTTGCTTTTACTGTTGCCATTATCCTTCACTCCTAATTTTAGTCATACATTCGCCCTTCAAAGAAGCACGAATGTATGAAAGTTGTTATTTTGTTTCTGCTAATTGCGGTAAATAATATTGCTCTACAAATTTAGTCGTTGTATTCCCTTTTAAAAATTGTTCATGTGTAACGGTTTTTAACAGCATCGGAATATTCGTTTGAATACCCTCCACTTTATACGCTTTCAGTGCTTGAATTAATCTCTCACAGGCAATTTCCCTTGTTTCTCCCCACACCACCAATTTACTAATCATGGGATCATAGAATGGTGTAACTGCTGAACCTGTCTCTACACCACATTCATGTCGAACCCCTTCGCCTGTTGGTAATTCAAGAACCGTAATGGTACCTGGAGAAGGGAAAAATGTGGAGGGATTCTCTGCGTATATACGCACTTCAATCGCATGCCCATCTTTAGCAATACTTTCCCTAGTAAATGAAAGAGGTAGTTTTGCCGCAATTTTTAATTGCTCTTCTACTAAATCAAGCTTTGTAATTTCCTCTGTGACTGGATGCTCTACCTGTAATCTTGTATTCATTTCTAAGAAGTAAAAGTTTTGATCTTTATCCACCAAATACTCGATCGTTCCAGCATTGACGTATCCAATGTGTCTCACAGCCTTCACTGAAGCCTCTAGCATCTTATCTCTTGTCTCTTGTGAAATGAACGGTGATGGGGCTTCTTCCACCACTTTTTGATTTCTTCGTTGAATAGAGCATTCCCGTTCAAATAACGGAACTATATTGCCTTGGTGATCGGCAATTATTTGCACTTCCACATGGTGAGGATTAGCGATAAAACGCTCCATATACATCGTGCCATCACCGAAAAATGATTGCGCACGCTTTTGATTTCCCTCAAATGCTTTAGCCAGCTCCTCAGCATTGTCAACTAGCTGCATCCCAATACCACCACCGCCAGCAGATGCTTTTAACATAATTGGATAACCTAAACGTTCAGCGATTTCAGTAGCTTCTGCAACATCCTTCACAGGAGCCTCTACTCCTTCTACAATAGGCACGCCAGCAGCTTTCATTGTTTTACGTGCCTCTAATTTACTGCCCATTGACGCAATGACTTCCGCACTTGGTCCGATAAAGACTAAACCCGCCTCTGTACAACGTTTCGCAAAATTCACATTCTCCGATAGTAAACCATAGCCTGGATGAACAGCCTCTGCGCCACTCTCTTTTGCAATTTCAAGAATGCGGTCAATGTTTAAATAGCTTTGTGCAACGGGTGGCTTCCCTACACAATAAGCTTCATCCGCATCTTTTACATGTAAGCTATCAACATCTGCCTCTGAGTAAATAGCAACCGTATGAATATTTAGACGCTTGCATGTTCTGATTACCCGTCTAGCAATCTCCCCACGATTTGCAATTAATACCTTGTTGAACATAGTCACTGCCCCTCCTTACTTTACGGTCATAACAAAATCTTCTCGTAATTTATATTTTTGAACTTTTCCAGATGCAGTCATAGGATAGTTATCGATAAAGAAAATATGTCGCGGAATTTTATGTCTAGAAATTTTGTCCCTACAATAATCTCGAATTTCTTCCTCTGTTGCCTGTTCGCCATCTTTTAAAATGATCCAAGCTGCCGCCTCTTCTCCATATACAGGGTCAGGGACACCAGCAACCTGTACGTCTGAAATTTTCGGATGCGTGTAAAGAAACTCCTCAATCTCCCTCGGATATAAATTTTCGCCTCCACGAATAATCATATCTTTCAACCGTCCAGTTACACGGATATAGCCCGCTTCATCCATCGTTGCTAAATCTCCAGTATGCAGCCAGCCAGCCTCATCAATAGCAAGCTCTGTTTCCTCTTGGTTTTTATAGTAGCCCTTCATGACATGGTAGCCTCTTGTACATAGCTCCCCTTGTTCATTTGTTGGGGCCTCCTCAGTCGTACCAGGAACAACAATTTTCACTTCTAAATTTGGTAACGCACGACCAACCGTTTCCACTTTTAATGTTAACGGGTCATCCGTTCTAGTTTGTGTAATAACTGGTGATGATTCCGTTTGGCCATAGCAGATTGTAATATCTTTCATGCCCATTTTCTCTATGACTGCTTTCATGACCTCAATTGGGCAGTTTGAACCCGCCATTACTCCTGTCCGTAAAGTTGACAGATCGAAAGACGCAAAATTCGGTAAATTAAGTTCGCTAATGAACATCGTTGGCACGCCATGTAATGCTGTACATCGTTCTTGCTGAACGGTCCTTAGTACTTCTTCAGGTGAAAATTCTTGTACTGGTACCATCGTGCCGCCACTCGTTGTAATGGCTAATGTCCCTATGACACAACCAAAGCAGTGGAAAAATGGCACTGGGATACATAAACGATCTTCTGCAGTTAACTGCATACATTCTGCAATGTTGACTGCATTATTGACTAAATTAAAATGCGTTAACATCACACCTTTAGGAAAGCCTGTTGTACCAGATGTATATTGAATATTAATGACATCATCATAATGAAGAGATTGCTCTCTTTGATCTAGCTGTTCCTCGGTTACTTGCTCAGCAGCAGTCAAAACATCTGACCAATTGAGTACACCTGGATATTTGGTTTCGCCGATTAAAATAACATTTTTTAATAAAGGTAGTCGCTTTGATTGCAAATTACCTGGTTCACAATGTTCAAGCTCTGGACATAACTCTTGCAGTGTATGAATAAAAGAATGGTCTCGATAATTTTCAACTAAAAAAATCGTTTTGGCATCAGATTGTTTTAATAGATACTCCAACTCGCTTGCACGATAATTGGTATTTACCGTAACGATAGGAGCACCCATCTTCCCCGTACCAAATTGAAGCTGCACCCACTCAGGCACATTTGTTGTCCATACTGCGATATGGTCACCTTTTTCAATTCCTAAAGCCATTAAACCTCTCGCCACGAGTCGTGCTTGACGATTTAGTTGCTCATAAGTCATGCGTAAACCCCTATCAGCATAGACCAACGCTTCGTTTTGCGGATACTTTTTAGATTGTTCATCTAGCAACTGACCAATGGTTTGATACACAAGCTCTGCCATGAAGATCCCCCTTATTCATGCTATTTAACTTCTTTCAGCAGAAGTCTCCCACCTTTATAGATGGTGAGATGAGTGCTGATTTAAGCTACTGTTCAGCGGGTGTCACGGAATCGGAAAGGACTGCTTTGTGCAAGCACAAAGCCAATTCCGGACACAATTATGCCAAGGCATAATTGATTATGATTAACAGCCAATTAGACGAGAAATGACGAGACGTTGAATTTCAGATGTTCCTTCACCGATTTCCATTAACTTAATGTCACGTAAATGGCGTTCTACATCGTATTCCTTCATATACCCAGAGCCACCATGAATTTGGATAGCTTGATTACATGTACGGAAACCCATTTCAGAAGCAAATAGTTTAGCCATCGCCGCTTCTTTGCCAAATGGTTTCTTGTGATCTTTTAGCCATGCCGCTTTATGTACTAATGTACGAGCAAGCTCTATTTCCATCGCCATATCGGCTAATTTAAATTGGATCGCCTGTAGCTTCGAAATAGGTGCACCAAATTGTTCACGCTCCTGCGCAAACTTCAATGCTTTTTCATAGGCAGCCTGTGCAATCCCCACAGATAGCGCGGCAATAGAAATACGCCCACCATCTAGTGTGTTTAAAAACTGGCTAAAGCCTCGTTTTTCATCCCCTAATAGATTTGCTCTAGGGACACGAACATTTTGCAACACAATTTCACATGTATTGGAGCCACGTACACCCATTTTGTCATAATTACAGTTAATCGTTACACCTGGTGTGTTTGTTGGCACAATAATAGAGGAAATAATTTTTTTACCATCTTCACGTTTACCCGTTACTGCAGTTACAATAATTTGTCGAGCGTACCCTGCATTGGTAATCCAGCATTTTTCTCCGTTAATAACATAGTCATCGCCATCAATAACGGCTGTAGTACGTGTGCCACCAGCATCTGAACCTGCATTAGGCTCTGTTAAACCGAATGATCCTAATGTCTCACCTTTTGCTAATGGAACTAGCCATTCCTGCTTTTGTTCCTCTGTGCCGAAGTTGTAAATTGGTGAAGCTCCTAAGCTAACAGCAGCTGCATAGCTTAGTCCTGTCCCCCCACATGCACGACCAATTTCCTCAACAGCTAAAGCATAGGACACCGTATCTCCACCTGAGCCGCCATATTCTTCAGGAAATGGGATACCCAATAAGCCTAGTTCTGCCATCTTCTTAAAGCTCTCTATTCTCATTGTTGATGTCTCATCAACCTCACGAGCATACGGTTTAATCTCTTTTTCAGCAAAATCTCGCACCATGTCACGAATCATCTCTTGCTCTTTTGTTAATTCAAAATTCATCCCTAATCCCCCTAATGTCAAATTTGCCATAATAGATGGAATTCAATGATCGTCACTTACAGATAAATACCGACTAGTCGGTTTGTAAAAACAAATAATAAAACCAGTGTTTCCTACTGGCTACCCCTTTATCATAAATTGTTTAGCTTCATCCATTGCTTGTTCCGTCACAATAGCACGCAATACCATATCAGTAAAAACATCTGTGATTTGCTCCATTGTTAATGGCCCCGATTGCTTAAACCATTTGTATGTCCAGTTAATCATCCCGACAATTGCCATCGTGACAATCGTACAAGGTAATTCTGTACGAAAAACCTTTGCTTCCTGGCCCTCTGCTATTACTTTTTGCAAGATGTCTCGATAGTGATCTCGTTTTTTATGAATAATATCACTATATTCATCTGAGAGTGAACGACTCTCTTCATAAAAAATCGTAATATGTGCTTGATACATATCGAACACTTGTGTCAGCGTTTGCAGCATGGCACATAGACGTTTAATAGGTGTATCGTATTTGTCATATGCATCCTGTGATTGTTGAATAACATATGAAATAAAGACATCATGAATTTCATATAACAGTTCATCTTTTGATTTAAAATTATGATAAAATCCACCCTTTGATGCCCCAATATAATCCACAATGCGATCCACCGTTACATTGTGATAACCATCTTGCTGAAACAATTCAACTGAAGCTTCTACAATTCTTTGTTTTAACGTTTTCTTTACCATAAGCACCTATCATCCTTCATCTAGCTCTATACTCCATCACTCCTTATAATCAGGAAAAACTACTCAAATCCATAGATTATTCTATTTTTTCCTAATTATAAAAATACTATGACAACATAAATATAGCATTCTCAAAATTTGGTGTCTAGCAACAAATAGCTTTTTTCTATAATTTCGAGCATAACGTTTACTTAAAACAGCATTCAACGATTTCACGAACACAAATTAACTGTATGATGTACATTTTGTTTTCATTACAAAATACAAAAAAATTCCCCTCGTTTTAACACAAGGGAAAAATTCCTCTTTATAAAACTTTCGGTAGTTTACGTAGCCATGAAATAATAACAGCAATAATTAACGCAAAACCTAAGTAGCCCATTGTTGAATAGACTTTACCAACCAATGTAGTAAATCCTACTAAACTTGCAGCAAAACCTATTAATCCAATAACTACAATACCCACTTTAAAATATTTATGGTCTGGTGCAATAAAACGAACTGTAAATGAATAGAACATCCCCACCGCAGTATTGTACATCATGCCTAATAAAGCGATGGACATTAAGACTCCTACTATAGGGTGAATTTGTTTTGCTAATTCTAATGTTGGCATTGCTACTCCATCGACAACATTTATTTTAGAAAACATTGCTATATTGATGAGTACGATTAAAATACCTAGCATTATACCGCCAAGTAGTCCACCTCTACCAGCAACTTTGCGATCTGTTACTGTTCCACCCATCACAATTAACATGGCTGCACCCGCAGCGATATTATAGGAGACATAAAGTAGCGCTCCCATTAGCCAATTGGACGCTGCAGACGGTTGTGCTTTTGCTAAAGTATTTTGCTCTGCAATGGATAAGTCCATTGTAAAAATAGAATAAATCAAAATAATAAAAATTATACCCATTAAATAAGGAGTCACCAATGCTATCAAATTAATAATATTATTAACATTTAATAGTAATGTTAGTATGGTTATAACGACCATAAAAATACTGCCGACCATTGGATTGATGCCAAACATTTGATGAAATGTCGAGCCTGATCCAGCAAACATGACAACAGCGACACCAAATAAGAAAAACGTGATGACGATATCTAAAATAATACCAACATATCGTCCACCAATATGATAGATAACCTCTTTATGTGATGTTGTTTGTAGATCGGTCCCTAATTGCGCTAAACTCATCCCTAAAAATGCAAAAGCAATTGTGGCGACAATGGCACCTATAATACTGTACAAACCAAAGCTTGTAAAATACTGCATAATTTCCTGACCCGATGCAAACCCTGCTCCAACAATTAAGCCTACAAATGCTCCACCTATCTGCCAACTTTTTTTCATAGAACACCTACTATTCTAATATTTGAAACTGAAGCCTATTTATTGATATGTTTTCTGTGCGACTGTTAAGGAATTAACCGTTTCCCTATTTATTTCATAACCTATTCCTACTTGCTGTGGTACTTCAATATAACCACCTTTTACAACTACTTCTGGTTCAATAATATCCTTTTCCCAATAACGATTTGATCCAGCAGTATCTCCCGGCAATATAAAATTCGATAATGTTGTTAAGGCTACATTGTGTGCACGACCAATACCAGACTCCAACATGCCTCCGCACCATACAGGGATGTTATGGGCCTCACAATAATCATGTATTTTTTTTGCTTCTGTTAAGCCACCTACACGACCAATTTTTATATTAATAATTTTTGTGCTCCCTAACTCGACAGCCTTCCGTGCATCTTCTAACGAATGGATACTTTCGTCCAAACAAATTGGCGTTTCAAGTAATTTTTGCAATGAAGCATGATCGATAATGTCATCTGAAGCAAGTGGTTGCTCAATCATTGTTAACTGAAATGCATCAAGTTGTTTCAATGTTTCTGCATCTTCTAGACGGTAGGCTGAATTTGCATCAGCCATAAAGGCTACATCAGGAAATATTTCCCTTAATGTACGCATAACCTCTACATCCCAGCCTGGTTTTATTTTAATTTTCATGCGTTTATAGCCTTCCTTTACATAGCCGTCAACTAACGCAACTAACTCCTCGATTGAATTTTGTATTCCAATACTAATACCTACTTCAATTTCATCCTTTTTACCACCAAGTGCTGCTGCTAGGGATTGGCCAGTTTGCTGCGCATATATATCCCAAATAGCTCCTTCAATCGTTGATTTTGCCATATTGTTTTTGCGAATTGGCTCAAATAATTGGCTCACTTCATCTGGGTGATGAATCTCTTTATTTAAAATAAGAGGAATTAGGAAATCTTCGAGCATATGCCAGTTTGTTTGAAGTGTTTCTTCATTGTACCAAGGTGAATGAAAAGCAACCGATTCTCCCCAACCAATTAACCCGGATTCATCTTTAGCCTCAAGGACTAAAAAGTCTCTCTCTTCAAACGTGCCAAAGCTTGTTGTAAACGGTGCTTTTAACTTCATCTTCAATTGTCGTATTGTGATTTCTGACATTTTCATATTAATTTACCCCTTCCAAATTTAAAGCTGCTTTTTTCACTAAAACATATTCGTTAAAGTATTCTTGTTGTTGCAATAGAATAGCGGTATAGCCTGCTGAAAATAGCTGCTTTAGTATATTTCTTGTTTTGAAACGCCAATCCAATGCTAAGCTAGGATTTTGTACTTTTAAAGCTTGAAAGTCCTTAGGTACAGGTAGCGTATAAAAATCTTCAGTAAATTTTAAATTTTCAGTTATTTTTAAGCATAATAAACCTTGCTTTGTAAGTTCACAGCTTGCCACAGGTATTGCATTTGCTACTTCTATTACAGTATTGTTCACCACATAATCTGAAGTTAAATGCCAGCTTACCTCAAATCGATCAGAAGGAAGCCCTTTATTTAAGCCATCCTGCATTTCACCGTAGCAATTTTCAATATAGGTATAACAAATACCTTTTAATTTAGATAGATTAAGATAAGCATTCCGGGTTTCAAGGGGGTCAAATGTCCACACCATTAAATCATAGCCTCGATCAATAGCAATTGCTCGCTGTTTGTACTTTAACTTTTCACCTATGCCAAGGGATCGATATTTTTCATCAATCCCTAACATATGAGAGCATAGATAGCTTTTGCCTTGTCGAAAACCCGAAAAACCATAACTAAAACCAACTAATTTATCTTCTTGATAGGCTCCTACAACGATGCCCCCATTTTTCACTGCTGTAAGCGTTTGGTGGAGAGGAATAGCAGGCATTCCCCACACATCAAACTCTAATTGCTGAACTTGCTCAAGTTGTTCTATTGTTTTGATTTCCCTAATATCTATCATACCTATCTCTTCTTTCTATTCTTTATAATGCTCTCAAAATAGCTTTTGTCATAATATTTACACCTATTAAAAGCCGATCTTGATTAAAGGTCATTTGAGGATGATGTAAGCCTGGAGTAACCCCGCAACCTAATCCAAGCATTGTTGCTTTAAGCTTTGGACGTTCATAGGTATAAAAATGAAAATCCTCCCCTCCTGGTGTCACAATTGGTGAAGCACAAGCCTTTTCTCCAACTACATCAATAATAGCTGCCTTCATATGCTGTAAGGCTTCATCATTCACTACCGCTGCTACTATATGGGCATCTACCTGTAAAAATATCTTGGCTCCATACATCGCTTCAACAGATGCTTTTACACGCTCCACGCCCTCTGTGATTACTTGCATCACTTCATTTGTTTGAGCTCGTGCATCAATACTAAAAGTTGCTTTACCAGGGATGATATTTGTAGAGGTGCCTCCTGCATTAAATTGTGTCATTTTGACAGAGGCAGAGATATTTGGATCCGTCCAAATTTTTTGAAGACCTTCGACAATAGCTGCTCCGACTTCAATTGCATTAATGGCAAGTTCTGGTCGTGCGCCATGTGCCTCCTCCCCAATAATGGTCCCTGTAAAAAGCTTTGCTGCTCCATGATACAATGCAGGCGCATACGCCCCATCCTGTAATTCCTTTAATGGTCGAACATGAACACCGAATAAATATTCTAAATCATCCATAATACCTTTTTCGACAAATGCCCGCGCTCCTTGGGCCTTTTCCTCAGCAGGTTGAAATAGAATGCGTACAGCACCTGAAAGTAGATGCTCCATATCCTTTAACAGCAATGCAGTCCCAATAGCTATCGTCATATGACCATCATGTCCACAAGAATGGTTAGCTTGAAAGACACCATTAACCTCCTGCCAAAGCGCATCTATATCCGTGCGAAACCCTACTTTAGGTATTCCATTACCAATATCAACATAAAGCCCTGTCATATCTTCAAAAAGATGCGGCTCCATTTGGGCTTCTCTCAATAAATTTGCTATATATTGTGTTGTATTATGTTCTTGCCAGCTAACTTCTGGATGTTCATGTAAATGTCTAAAAATATCTGCAAGACGTGGCTGTAACTCTTGTAAAACTTGGTTCATAGTAGTCAACTCCATCGGTTTGCTAAAAAGCTATTTTCGAAATCATCATATTTTACGCGCTGATTTTCATAGTAGTCATGATTTTGTGCAGTCATTCCTGCTATTAGAGTATTTAAAAATGCTATAAGTGCTGGCATAGCATCTATTGTGGACACTTCTTGTTGTTGTTCGTTCACAAAGGTAATGGTTGCATATTGGGTAATAGGTGCAATTTGTGAATCCGTAATGCCAATAATTTCGCATTTTTTTTCTTGTATTTCAGCTGCAAATTGGATCGGTTCTTTAAAGTAACGGTGAAACGATAAAATAATAACTACGCTATCCTCATCAATCTCTTGGATTGCACGTATGACCTCACTTGTCTCAAAATTTAACAGTACAACATTTGGTCGCAAAAGATTTAGTGTAAAGTGGAACCATTGTGCAGCTAAATGAGAGGAGCCAATCCCTGCAATGTATATTTTTTTCTTCTCATGGAGCAATACTGAAGCTCGATTAAAATCTTCCTCATCAATGTTTTTAGCCATATATAAAATGCGAGATGCATCCTTTTCCATAGTCTTTACATAAAAACGTGGATTTTCAAAAAAAGCCTGCTTAGATTGCAAATAATTTTGTAAACTACTTTCATTTCCTTTATTAAATAAATGCATTGTCACCTGACGTTGCAATTGTGCATAACCAGATAAGCCTAATGCGTAACAAAAGCGAATAACTGTCGTTTCACTTACGCCAGCCTTTTCCCCTACATATGAAGCGGAGTGAACTCCTACTATCTGTAAATTTTTTAATATGAATGTAGCTACCTTTTGCTGACTTTTGGACAACTCTTGATATTTCTCCTGAATCATTTGCTGAATTGTTTGATTCCCCATAAAAGAAGTGCATCCTTTTTTTATTAATATTTGAAGTCTTCGCTTCATTTTATGTACACTAGCCTAGCACATTTATTTTCTGAATTCAATGTTTTTTCTGAAATTTCTATTTTCAGTACCATAACAACTCCAAGTCTGACATGTTTACTCTTTCCATCGATATTTAGCAAATTTCGCTACAGTTCAACTGCCAACCCACTCAACCTATGCTATATTTAAAACCATGGAACTATGAAAGGGTGTTAACAATGGCAAAGAGCGTAGTAATCGCTGAAAAACCTTCTGTAGCACGTGACATTGCACGTGTACTGAAGTGTAATAAAAAGGGAAATGGTTTCCTTGAAGGAGATAAATATATCGTTACTTGGGCGCTTGGACATCTTGTCACACTAGCTGACCCTGAAAGTTATGATGTGAAATATAAAACGTGGAATCTTGAAGATTTACCAATGCTACCTGAACGCTTAAAATTAACAGTTATTAAACAAACTGGGAAACAATTTAATGCGGTCAAAAGTCAGCTTACACGCAATGATGTAAACGAAATTATCATTGCAACAGATGCTGGACGTGAGGGTGAATTAGTAGCTCGCTGGATACTCGATAAGGTGAAGATCAAAAAGCCACTAAAACGCTTATGGATTTCCTCTGTAACAGATAAGGCAATAAAAGATGGCTTTGCTAATCTAAAGCCAGGCAAAGCCTATGATAATCTTTATGCCTCTGCTGTAGCTCGTTCTGAGGCAGATTGGTATATCGGGCTCAATGCTACTCGTGCTTTAACTACCCGCTTTAACGCACAGCTGAACTGTGGACGTGTACAAACACCAACTGTAGCAATAATTGCGACGCGCGAAGATGAAATTAAAAACTTTAAAGCACAAACTTATTATGGAATTGAAGCACAAACAACGGACAACTTGAAGCTCACTTGGCAAGACCAAAATGGTAATAGTCGTAGCTTTGATAAAGAAAAAATAGATACGTTGGTAAGAAAACTAGGAAATAGCCATGCCATCGTCGCTGACATTGAAAAAAAACCTAAAAAAACATTTGCCCCAGGTCTCTATGATTTAACTGAATTACAGCGTGATGCCAATAAAATCTTTGGCTACTCAGCGAAAGAAACATTGAATATTATGCAAAAGCTATATGAGCAACATAAAGTGTTAACTTATCCACGTACGGATTCTCGCTTTATTTCTCAAGACATTGTAGCCACAATACCTGAACGCTTAAAGGCTTGTGGTATAGGTGAATATCGCGCCATCGCCAACAAACTGCTTACTAAACCAATCAAGCCAACAAAAGCCTTTGTCGATGATAGCAAGGTATCTGATCACCACGCGATTATTCCAACAGAGGGCTATGTGAATTATTCTGCTTTCTCGGATAAAGAACGTAAAATTTATGATCTAGTTGTAAAGCGTTTCCTAGCTGTGCTACTGCCAGCTTTTGAATATGAACAGCTAACACTTCGTGCAAAAATTGGCGAAGAAAGTTTTATTGCTCGTGGAAAAACGATTTTATTAGCTGGCTGGAAGGAAGTGTATGAACATCGCTTCGAGGATGAGGACACAGCAGATGATGTAAAGGAACAAATACTTCCCCGTATTGATAAAGGAGATATTTTAAAAATAAAACTTCTTGCTCAAACATCTGGTCAAACAAAGCCACCTGCTCATTTTAATGAAGCCACTTTGTTATCTGCCATGGAAAACCCAGCAAAATATATGGCAACGAGTGATAAAAAATTAGCCGACACATTAAAATCTACGGGTGGTCTTGGTACAGTGGCAACACGTGCTGACATTATTGATAAGCTTTTTAATTCTTTCTTAATTGAAAAGCGTGGTGGCAAGGATATTTATATTACCTCTAAAGGTCGTCAACTACTCGACTTAGTGCCAGAGGAATTAAAATCACCTGCGCTCACAGCGGATTGGGAGCAAAAACTTGAGCTTATTGCAAAGGGCAAGCTAAAAAAGGATGTATTTATTAGCGAGATGAAAAATTATACGAAGGAAATTGTTACGGACATTAAAGGTAGTGACAAAAAGTATAAGCATGATAATATCTCTACTAAATCCTGCCCAGATTGTGGTAAACCGATGCTCGAGGTGAATGGCAAAAAAGGAAAAATGCTTGTTTGCCAAGATCGTGAATGTGGTCATCGTAAAAATGTCTCACGTACTACAAATGCACGCTGTCCTCAATGTCATAAAAAATTAGAG
This sequence comes from Lysinibacillus sp. FSL K6-1151, assembly GCF_038630755.1. Classification (NCBI taxonomy): domain Bacteria; kingdom Bacillati; phylum Bacillota; class Bacilli; order Caryophanales; family Bacillaceae; genus Lysinibacillus; species Lysinibacillus sp. FSL K6-1151. The sequence goes on along the minus strand of NZ_CP152040.1, from coordinate 453,408 downwards.
CTTCGTGGAGAAGGCGATGGTCAAATTTTTGTGTGTAAATGTGGTTATCGTGAAAAATTATCGGCCTTTGAGGCAAGACGGAAAAAAGAAGGCGGAGGCAAGGTTGATAAACGCTCCGTACAAAAGTATTTAAAACAACAAAAAGATGAAGAGCCTGTAAACAACGCCCTTGCTGAAGCATTGAAAGGGTTAAAGCTTGATTAATGAACAAGAGCAAATTCACATTTAGTGTGAATTTGCTCTTTTCTTATGCATACTCATTCCATCTAAACATATCTTTAATTGACTGAATATTCTATCTTAAAGGAGGTTTTTAATGGAGGCAAAAAATTTTAGACCACGTAATGTGATTTTTATGACGATTGTTGTTGGTGTATCTGTATTAATTGGCCAAGCTATTTATGTCCTGTTTATTGATGTACCTTTCCAATAAAAGGATTTATACCCCTAATTGATTGCGTAAGTATTTTTCGTTATCCTTTATTTCGGGATGGTTTGGTTTCCATTTTTGTGCCTCTAGATTATGCTGATAGGCATTTTCAAATAACCGTAGCTCCCTATATAACAGACTTAATTGTAAATGAGGAAGCCATGTGGAGTAACAACGTTTTTGGATCGTCATTGAATAGACAGGAGCTTGTTGCAAGGCTTGAGAATACCAGTAAATAGCCTCTTTATGTTTTGATTGCTCCATAAAAAATTGGCCCATACGGCAACATGCTTCTGGCTTTGGTCGATCATATAAGAAGGATTGCAAAATAGCTTGCTGTGCTTGTTGATCATCGTGTAGTCGACGATAGCACTCCCCTACATGTAAACAAGCCTCAATACGATCATCTGTAGTACCTATATCGCTATCCAAAAATAAATGATATTGATTAATCGCCTCCACATAACGTTGATGCTGTTTCAATTCATTCGCATAATAAAATATGTCTCTTGCTGAAAGCGAATGCCCCTCCCTTATTAACCCCTCATAAATACGAATAGGACGATGAATATCTTTTTTTACTGGTAAGTGCGTGACAGCGATATCACTATGATAGAGCTGACCAGATACCTTTAAATTTTCATGGACAGCTCCCTCCCATTGAAAATGATTCGCTCTTTTTACAAGACGATACTTTCGTTCACTACACTCCACTACACCATCTTGATCAAGAGTTAGGTAATAATCCATCGTTACAGCATCAACAGATGGATATAAAGAGTGCTTTAGTTGACTCAACTTGTGCTGGTCTTCCTGTGTCATGACGTCATCTGCATCAAGCCATAAAATATAATCCTTTGTTGCCTGTTGAAAGGAGAAATTTCGTGCCTTGGCAAAATGATCACACCAGGGAAAATCGTAAATTCGAGAGGTATAACTTTGGACAATATCCTTCGTACGATCAGTCGATCCTGTATCAATGATATTAATCTCATCCACTATATGCTGAACCGAATCTAAGCATCTTTCAATCGTACATTGTACGTTTCTAACAATCATACATAAACTAATCGTTAACATCTGTCCCCTCCTTTTCATAAAGTAATATATGCTAATGCCACATTTTATCGAAACGATTTTATAAATTTCTTACCCATCTTTATGATTTATCATATAAAAATAAAAACGAACGTGTGTCACGTTCGTTTTTGTTCTGGCTTTTGAACACCAGTTGAATTAAGTTAAATATTGCTCACGCCATGTTAACTGTTCTTTGTCTGTAAGCTGTTGCTCTAAATGATGATCCCATTGATTAAGTAATGTATTCCACACTCGTACAAAGAGTAGATCCTGCTCCCTATCATAAAGAACAAACTCTAAACATGGACTATCATTAATTTGTTGGGCTTCTGTTTGAACAATTTTTGAGATGATTTTTTGGGAGTTCTCTTCCCCCTCTGCGTTCACTTCTTGTAATGCAGCTATCACTAGCGACTCCTCAAACTGCTCCTGTTGTTCAGCCTCTTTATCGATATAACGGTATAGCTCTGGTAATTCATCATATTCATCATTATTTGTATCAATTGTGAGAAATGATTGGTGGCAGGGGCTAAAGTAAAGTGTAGATGTTTCTACTTCTAACTCCTCTTCAAAAATCCCCCGTTCTAGCTGCTGTTGCCCTTTTTCAGTTAGCCTATAAAACTGTTCCTCGCTCTTTACAAGATTTACGCGAATCATTAAAGAAACTAAGTCATCAATAAATAGCGGGTCGACCAGTAATAGCTCACTCAATTCCTGGGCACTTCCAAAATCAGCCTCCTGAATACTTAACAGTAACATAGTCATTAAAACATCCATTGTTGAACGCCTAACTGGCTCATAGGTCACACTGACCGTTCGAATAGGAATACACCATTCAGCGGTTTTGACAATCTTTATATTGCGATTTTGTTGAAGTTCACGCATTAGTCGTTGTTGTAATTTTGACACTCTACATCACCAATCCTTCATGATTACGCAAGCCATCGTAGGATTTTACTGTGTTTAATAAATTGGTATACATTTCTCTTGTATCTTGATGCTTTGCACGCTTCGCAAACATCTCGGCACTTCCTACAAGTAGAAGTAACTCTCGGGCACGAGATAGCGCAACATTTAAACGACGATAATCTCTGGCAAAACCAATATCCCCGCCTTTAGGTGTATTACGAACCATACTCACTAAAATGACATCCATTTCCATCCCCTGAAACTTATCGACAGTACCTGTTCTAAACTGCAAGTGTGGTAGCTGTAATTCCTGGTGCAGCAGACGATTGATTTTCTTTACCTGCTCACCGTAGAAACTAATGACACCTACGCTTTTCAGAGCATCGTGCGGCATACGACCTGCTTCTTTTGCCGCCTTCACTGCCTCATTAAGATCTACTAAGATACGGCGAATCGTTTGTAATTCCCCTTCGTTATAACGACTCGTTCCACCTTTTACCTGCTCCTCTAAAAAAGGCTTCTCCGTTGGCATATCAATCCATAGTAAATGATCATTACGTTTTACAAATTGACCCTCTAAGCCATGATCTCTTGCTGCATCTGAATCTGGCAACCCACATTGTAATCCATTTTCTTCTTTCGCATAAAATGGTGTGATACTTTGCATGATTTTCTCATGCATACGGTATTGTAATGCTAGCATTTGTTTATGTGTTGGAGGCAAATTATTAAATAAACGCTCAAATAATGATTCACGCAACAGATTTTTTAATTCCTGTGCACCTTCAAAGTTTGGATTTTCTTCTAGCATTGCCTTTAGTGTTTCCTCCAGCGTATCATCCCCCAGTAATGGTGGAAGCTGATGATGGTCACCTACTAGAATAACCTTTTTCCCCTTCAGCATTGGTAAGAGTAATTCTGGTGGTGTTGCCTTGGAAACTTCATCAATAATAACTACATCAAAGGTCGGATAATTTTCCATAAATTCTTTACTGGCAGAAGCTACGCATGTTGTACCAATCACGTTCGCATGACGCACATACAATTTTCGAATTTCATCTAAATCATACTCTGTTGCGTTTTGTAGTTTTTCACGCCATTGTTCTTGTAGTTTTTGGCGAAGTGGTAGCTGTTTTTCCTGACGTTGTAATGCTTCGATTGCTTGGTTTGCAGCTTGAATAGCTTCCTTCACCTCTTCAGCCGTTCGTTCTGGCGTAGATTGTAAAAGCTTTGTACACGTAGCTAGTTGCTTCTCTTTCTTTAATCCAGCTATATTAATGTCTTTTATCTGTTCTTCCATTTGCGTTAACTGTTGTTCTACTTCCAGTAAGTTCGTTTGGATAGTCTGTAGAGAGGCTTGTTTAGGAACGAGCTGTACTTTAGCCTGTTCCACTGCCTCAAGCTGCTTCTTCGCTTGTTGAAGGGACTCACGAGCTTGTGAGGCAAGAATCTTCAAATACTCGACAGATTCTTCTGGCTCCTCATTAATCTGAAAGGCGTTTGCTAACTGTTGTAAACGCTCTGTATGCTGTAAAAATGGTTGGAGTTGACGCTGTAAACTTTGCACATCAAAGCTAGTGATTGCACATTCCTGATGAATCAAAGTCACTAGATTTTTACGGAAAGATTCAAATTCCTGATCTTTATGCTCTTGTTGTTGCTTTAGTGCTACTCCCTTTTGCCAAACGAAATCACGACGCATATATAGCCCAAGCAGATAACTCTCTAGAACATCAGTTGCTGGTAATTGACCATCCTGAAAAGCCGTGTTCAGCTCTGCGAATACTCCTGTGAGGTTTTGCAGAGAAAATGATTGTACGGGTTGTAATCTACTTTTAGCAAGGGCTCGTTCCTTCACTTCATGAATAACTAAAGCCTCTAACTTGGCAATCGCCTTTTGGAGGCGAGCATTGATCGTTGACCATGCCTCTAAATCTTTCGCATCTTCCAAATGCTGCAAGCGACTCATTTGCTGAGAAAGTACATGGGAAGGGCGAATTTGATAGTGCTGTAAAAATCGCTCGATAAGCTCAAACGAAGTTAAGGTGTAGATATACTTTTGAGCTTCCTTCATAATGACTAGACGCTTACTTTCGATTTCATATTTCTGTTGTATTTCTTGAAATTGCTGAGTTAACTGCTGCTTTTGTTCTTGTAGTTCTTTATACTGAGCAGCCGCTTCTAATTGTTCCACTTTTTCTGTAGTTTCCTGAATCGTACACTGTAGTTGCTCGACCGAGGGATAATCAGCAAGTGCCTGTTCAAGCTGCTGTACAATTGGTTCGATTTGTGCGAGCTGTTTCTCATAATGCTCTTTTTGTGCTTCACATGTTTGTTGCTCTGTTTTAGCAGCCTTCAATTCTTTTTTTAATGCTTGAATCTCCTGCTGTAGAATGGGTTCTTCAATTGCTGCTTGCTCTTTTGCGGCAATTTCCTGAGTTAATTGTTCTAGCCATCGCTCCAATTTTTCTAGTTCATCTTCTGCTTTTGCAAGATTGGCTTTTAGCTCTAGCTCGCGTTCTGGAAATATTGCTATTGTCTCTTCGATTGCAGCCAGTGTTTGTTCACGCCATTGGAGAGCGACATTTTCCTCTATGAATTTTTTGCCTTCTTCCTCGATACTTTCCGTTCTTCCATAGCGTAAAATTCGAATTTCTTGATTGGCTAGCAAACGTCCTAATGCATTGTCGACGGCTAAATTTGATTGTGATGCTACTAGTGTTTTTAAGCCCGCCTTGACATTTTGCTGACAAATCTCTGAGATGACAGTCGTTTTTCCCGTTCCTGGAGGACCTTGTATGACATACAAATCCTCAACAGATAATGCACCTAATACTGCTCGTCTTTGATATTCATTTAAATTATTTTGAAACGTAATATCTTCTCGTAGCTTGGACGCTCGGACTGTTGGGCGCCGTTCAAACAGGATAGTTTCTAAATTAGGGTTAACTGCCTCACCCTTCTCTAGCTTTGTGAAGCCATTTCGTAATCTTCGAATTTGACTTAAGGTCGCAAAATTACTAAAGCTTGCTTGCTTCGAACGAAGATTCAGCTGATCCTTACGAGCCATTTCCTGTATAAAAGGCTTTAAATCAATTTCAATCGTTTGTTTTCCTGCATTCGCCTTTAAAACTTGCCCAATTTCACCACGAACCCCTTGAATACTTACACTTAAACCCTCTAACTTTTTCCACTCTTTACTCTTTATGTAGGGACAAACAATCGTTAAGCGTGTAAAGTCTTCGTTGAAGTAGCTTTGCTTAAATTCTGTATGAATATCGTCAATCGTTGCATCACGTTCTTGAATTTTTAAATAGCCTTCCCAGCTAGCTATACGTTTTTTTACATATTCTGTGCGTTCTTCCGCTATCGGTAACTGCCTTATTTTTGTATGAAGCTCCAGTGGAATGCCTGCTCCATTGTTAGGCTTTGTGACAAATTGTAATGCGGCTGCTAGGCGGCGATTTGTATTGATAGGACCACGCATATGCACAAAACGAATATTAGTCGCCAACAAACCTTCTAGCTTCAGCACACAATCCATAATGACTGTTTTTTCCGCAAGTAAATCGCTTAATTTTTCATTGTCCTCCGCATTAAAATAGATGGATAAAAAGGTTTCACCAACTTTTTTTGCTTTGCGTTTTTCAATGTAAACAGTAAAAGATCTTTGTAACGTAAAAAAGGCATGCTCGTTTGCTGAGCATTCCTCTACCGCTTCCTTCGCCTTATTGGTCAAAATAAGACTACAGCGTTGTTTTTCTAGTAAAGCTATGTCCTGCATGAGCAGCCCTCCCTCCCGAGTCACTAAAGTTTTATTTTAGCACATCCTAAAAGAATACTTACAAAGAAAAATCCCCTGCACAGTGATTTCTTACCACCGTACAAGGGCTATCTTAATGTTGATCAATTGTTTCCTTCGGCAAGTTCTTGCTCATTTCGCAATATTGAACAAATACACGTGCTAATTCACGTAAACGACTATGAACATCTTCATCAACAATGTTATTATCTGCATCAAAATGTGATGTATGTGTGTATACATAGTTAGGCGTAACAAGGGCACGGAAGTAATCTAAAATAGGTTTTAATTGATTTTCGACTACAAGGTGATGTTGGTATGTGCCACCGTTTGCGACGATAGATACGGGCTTATAGCGCATCGTTTTAGGATGTAAGTAGTCAAAAGCATTTTTCAAAACACCTGGGATGGACGCTTGAAAAATAGGCGTTGCAATGATGTAAGCGTCTGCCTCCTCAAATTGTTGAATCATTTTCTTCATATCATCATTTAATGGTGAACCATCCACAATTTGATGCTTATATTGATTAAAATGCATCATTTCTAATTCGAAACCAGCATCTAATTCTTTAATATATTGTTCCACTTGTTCTAAAATAGCACCTGTTTTACGACCAAACATTGTGCCATCAACGAGTAAAATTTTCATCTTTATTTTGCCTCCACATTCATCTTCTACAATAATATTGTAACAAATGAAAAGTAGCTCGCAAAGGTTTGTCGTAGCGATCGGGATAAATTCAGTCTTTAGACGGAACATTTACAAACCAAACCCACATTATTTTTTGTCCTGTTCACGATGTTGGAAGTGTACCTCCTTATCAATAACCGTTTCCTCCATCTTAAATTTATCTCGATTAATGATAACATCACGATTTACTTTCTCACCTTTTTCAAGCTTATCCCAATGAAATAGCGTCTCTCTTGAAGCATCCTCTTCTGGTATTTCAGGGTATTGCAATGTTGCCAGTTCATTGGATGGATAAATAGTAACAGGCTGCTTTTTACCGTATAGAGCAATGATAATCATCGCTTTGGCCACTTGTGAGGCTTCAATTGCTCTAGAACGTTTGAAAGGTCCAATTAATAAAGGTTGTGCAAATTTTAATAGCTTTTCTCCTGCCTTCTCTCCTAGACGGAATTCATCTCGATCTCCTACTAATAGTGAAGGTCGAATAATAGAGAGCCGTTGTAACCCTAACTCTACTAAATCATGCTCGAGTTTTCCCTTCACTCGATTATAGTAAAACGGAGAATTCTCATTAGCACCCATTGCAGTGATGACAAGAAAATGAGGGATCCCACGCTTTTTGGCTAAAGAAGCAATCGCTAATGGATATTCAAAATCAATTTTTTCGAACACCTCACGAGAGCCTGCTTTTTTTATGGTTGTACCTAAACAACAATACAATTCATGGGCAAATTCAATATCCTTTTCCTCTATTCTATCAAAATCACGAATTTTCACTTCTAACTTTGGATGCGTAAAGATTGGTTTTCTCCGTGCAATTATGGTTACTGAAACATATTCATCATTTTCACATAGTTGCTCGACTAAAGAGGAGCCCGTTAAACCTGTCGCCCCTACAACAATCGCTGCACGCATGCTCATCCTTCTCCCCCCCTTCTACATAATGTCATGTTGTATGTATCTTTTCTATTCTTGATTTCACTATATATATCGACCATTTTTTTGATCATTAAAAAGTTATTTATAATCCCCCTCAAGATAGCTAATTGCAAGATTCCCTCAAAGTCATCGATTATCAAATCCTAAATTTTACACATACTTGCTCTTTCTTCGCCATAATTTAAAGAGACAGAGGAAAGGGTGGGATACATTTGCAAAAAGAAACACAAGCAATTGAACCAAAAAAAACGATTGTTTTCATTATTGAAAGCTGTATTGATAAAGGGCTGTATCCTTTTGAACGGGTTTCAACATTGGCTAAGTTACTTACGAATGAGAAAGTTTTTATATTTGTCAAGACTCCTTCAAATGATGGCATCCAAATTTTAATGAATGAAGGTCTTTCTCCAATTTTATTTGACCACTTTAACGAATTACCTAAGCAAATCAAAGGACTTCAACCTGATTTAATCGTTAGAGATGGCCGTAATTCTGAAGGCTGGCAAGTACAGGATTTACGACCTTTCTGCAAAACAATGATTCATTTTGATGATTTTGGTGAAGGTGGTCAAGCCTGTGACTGTGTATTACTAGCACTCTATCAAGAAGTGAAAGATTATTTACCATCGCATTATATTGGTGGAAGCTTTGTTTTTGCACTACCAGAGGCCTACCAACAATTTGATGATATTCCTGATAGTAAAACACCTGAAAATCCTCCTCATATCGTCGTTGCTTTTGAGGATGGGGACGAGCATAACTTAACCTACCGAACACTTCGACACTTAACACAGCTACAAATTCCACTACAAATTACAGTAATGATTGATGATAGCTATCGCCATGCAACGGATGATTTGCAAATGATGGTACTTAGTCGTCGCAATACGGCCATTCTCCGTGATAAAAACGCACTTCTCAAACTATTACCAAAAGCTGATGTCATTATTTGTAATGCTAATTATACGCCTTATAAAATTGCCTCTTATGGTGTGCCATGCATTACACTTGCACAAACTGAAGCTGAGCTTCTTCATGCTTTTCCTCGAGAGCATAATGGTTTTATTCATCTTGGACTTGGTCGTAAAATGAAGCAGTCTCAAATCCAAAATGCTGTCATGGAATTTCTATTACACGAGGCTCGCAGTGAACGAGCTGTAAGAAAACAACGACAACTCAATCTTGCTAGTAACAATGAAACACTCCAAGCATTACTCTTAGATTTTGCTTATGATCGACACAATATCGCTTCTACTTAGTGCTACTTCGAAGATGATTATGATACAATATATAAGAATTTTTCACTTCAACTCCTCTTATGGACGTTGGAATATAAGTAAATTCAACCAGTACCCGATTGATTTTAATGACTAAGCGGTGGGGGATTAGAAAAACCTCCATCGCTTTTACACGCATTCACGATAAAATATTCTCAAAAAGGAGTAATCATCATGCCAACAAAAAGCGATATTGAATACCAAATTAAAGAGTTAAAAATGGACTATATGAATTTACAAGGTGATATAGAAAAATTGGAGTCTACTGGGCACAACGATCAGGTAACAAAAGCAGAGGAACGCCTTGCGAATATGGAAGCTAAGTTAGCAGAACTAAACAAGCAGCTCGCAGCACTTTAAAATGTAAACAAGATGGACAGTTGGAGGAACATATATGGCAATATTAACAGTTGAAAATTTAGGTCATTCTTTCGGTGATCGTACACTCTTTAAAGATGTATCATTTCGATTAGTAGAAGGTGACCACATTGGTCTTGTAGGAGCTAATGGTGTAGGTAAATCGACATTAATGGGCATTATTACAGGACAAACGATTCACGATACAGGAAAAGTAGAGTGGCTTCCTGGTACACACTATGGTTATCTCGACCAACATACAGTACTGACTGCTGGTAGAACAATGCGTGATGTTTTGCGTGATGCCTTTTTACCATTATATAAAAAAGAAGAAGAACTTAATGAAATTACAGGTAAGATGGCAGAAGCTACACCTGAGGAATTAGAAGTACTGTTAGAACAAATGGCAGAGGTTCAAGACGCACTTGATGCAGGAGATTTCTATTCATTAGATATGAAAATTGAAGAGGTTGCACGTGGACTAGGCCTTGATGCTATTGGCTTAGAACGTGATGTAGCTGCACTTTCTGGTGGACAACGCACAAAGGTCCTACTAGCTAAGCTGTTACTAGAAAAACCAAAAGTACTTTTACTAGATGAGCCGACAAACTATCTCGATGAGGAACATATTACTTGGCTGAAAAGCTATTTAAAGAACTATCCATACGCCTTCCTCTTAATTTCACATGATACAGAATTTATGAATGAAACGGTGGATGTCATCTTCCAACTTGAGTTTTCAAAATTAACTCGTTATACAGCAACATACGAAAAATTCCTAGAGCTTGCTGAAATCAATAAACGTCAACATATTGATGCTTATGAGAAGCAACAGGAATTCATTAAGAAACAAGAGGACTTTATCGCTAAAAATAAAGCACGTTACTCCACTACTGGTCGTGCAAAATCTCGCGCCAAGCAGCTTGATCGTTTAGAGCGAATTGACCGCCCAGAAACAGCGGTAAAACCTGAATTCGGATTTAAAGAAGCACGTTCTTCCAGCCGCTATGTAGTAGAGGCAGAGAACTTGGTCATTGGGTACGATAAAGACAAGCCATTACTCCCCCCACTATCTTTTGCTATTGAACGAGGAGAAAAGATCGCTCTAGTTGGCATGAATGGTGTGGGTAAGTCCACATTATTAAAAACAATGCTAGGTAAAATTAACCCTCTTGATGGGAAAGTCATTCGAGGTGATTACCTGTATCCGTCTTACTTTGAACAAGAAGTAAAAGCAGAAAAAATAACACCAATTGATGATGTTTGGAATGCCTTCCCTTCGATGGAGCAGGCTCAAGTACGTGCAGCATTAGCAAGAGCGGGTCTAAAAACCGACCATATTACACGTCCATTGAATTCTTTATCTGGTGGAGAGCAAGCAAAAGTTCGTTTATGTAAATTAATGATGGAAGAAGCGAACTGGCTTCTTTTTGACGAACCGACAAACCACTTAGATGTCGATGCGAAAAATGAATTAAAACGTGCCATGAAAGAATTTAAAGGCACTATTGTACTGGTAAGCCACGAACCAGATTTCTATGATGGCCTCGCAACAAAAGTCTGGAACGTTCAAGATTGGTTCACTTCTGGACAACAAAGCTAAGACCAGCTCATTTTAAGAGCAGTTCCCACATGTTATGGGACTGCTTTTTTTATTTTTTTCAAACTTCTATGTATAATTGACCACATTTAAACATACTATAATCAGTGGACTAACTATTTTACTCCTACTTCCAACTAATGCTCTCCTACGAGATCAGCTCATTCATCTAGTAGTCCCTATTAATTCGTCATCAATTACCTACAGTTTTTTTAGAAGTTACATAATAGTCACTTCTTGTAATAACGGTTCACTGAGTTGCCACGCTGGCCTCTCTTCAAAATCTGTAATATCAGCTGAAACTTACATCATTGTAAGCAGAAAGAGCGAAACTTTTTACTCTTCTCTTCGTATAATTAAATAGAATTGAAAAAATATTAATTTGATTGAGAAATTCTTTCAATTAACTATTGATTTATATATAGCTTACTAGTAAGATATATATATAAACTATATAACTTACTTATAAGCTATTTATAAAATATAATCTAATACAGAAAGCGAGGAATGAAGAATGACAGTTACAATTTACTCACAAGCGAGCTGTTCTTCATCCAGAAAAGCACTTAAATGGTTAAAAGATCACAATATTGAATATAAAGAAAAACGTATCACATCTCACCCTCTTACACTTGCAGAATTCAAAGAAATTCTAAGCATGACTGAAGATGGTACAGATGAAATCATTGCAACAAACTCAAATGACTTTAAAAACTTAAATATCGACATCGACCAACTTTCTATCCAAGAGCTATACGCTATTATTCAAGCACACCCAAGAATGTTGCGTAGCCCTATTTTAATAGATGAAAAACGTATTCAAGTTGGTTACAATGAGATGGACATCCGTCGTTTTATCCCACGTAAAGTACGTGCTTACGAATTAAATGCGATGACAAGATTGGCACAAGAAAGTTAAAACAGTTTTGGAGATGACCTCTATGGATCAAGAAAAACAAAAAGCCATTACCTCGTTGTTTGAAGTCGTTTCATCTATTGAGCGTAAGTGGGCAAACGAGTGGAATAATCATAATGTGCTCGGCTTTTCAAAATCCCATATTTTAATTTTAGACTACTTATCGCAGGAGGGCCCAAAACGCCCTTCTGCTATTGCTGAGCGGTTAAAAGTAACAACTGGTGGTGTTACCGTTTTAACAACAAAGCTGATTAATGCTGGCTTTATTGAAAAAACACAGCATGCCACAGATCGACGAGCCTCACAACTAGTTATTACTACAGAGGGTGAGAACATCTTAAAAGAATCGCGTCAACAAGTGAGTGAAATTATTAACAATATGTTTGGTATGCTCACAGCTGAAGAACTGCAAACATTACGAACGATTTTTTCAAAATGTCTATTAGATGTTGAATCTAATCGGTCAGAATAAAGAGCACAAACTAAAAAGATGCATCGCAACTATTTGCGAGTGCATCTTTTTTTAGATTAATCGACCGAATACTTCCGCCTAAGTACTTGTGGTGTGCGACCAATCTGTTTTTATTATGCTGGTAGCACAGATTCCACAATTGCTGTATCAGACATGAGCATTTCTTTTAATCGAGCCTTTGCACGGAATAAACGAGATTTCACAGTACCAATAGAAACCTTCATAATTGTAGAGATTTCTGCAAGCGAATATTGGTCTATGTAGAAATACCATAAAGTCTTTCTATAAATAGCATCTAATTGCTCCATTTTATCCTGTACGAGTTTTGTTACAATATCCTTTTCAATTTTTTCTTCCGTCGAAATTTCATTATTGGGAACCAAATCTAAAATCGGTACGTCTAATGTTTCAGGTTGGTTCATCATATATTTGCTTCGACGTACTTTTTTACGATAGCGATCTCTAAATGTATTCATTGTAATAGTTGTCAGCCAAGCTTTAATATGCTCTACCTCGGCAACGCTGTCTTCATAGCGTACAACCTTTACCCATACTTCTTGCATTAAATCTTCAGCCTCTACATTATTGCGAGTTAGTTTCAAACATAAGTGATATATATAACGATTGTATTCCTCGTATACGCCTTCTAATTTTTCATTCATTGTGTATGCCTCCGCTTCTTGTTCTTGCTTCTATACACATTCTCGCAAAATAATGTATTACACTCTATCGCATTGGCTTTCAATTTCATTACAATCGTGTAAGCTTAATCGCTTTTGCTTGTAATATTCGTAAAAATTGTTTTACTACTATATTACTTCTCCTACTAAAAATCACTTTATAACAATACTTCCCTATTTTTAACATTATATATTAAATAGCGTTTATTATCAGAAAATTAAAGACGCATTTTTCGGTTTATAAAGACACAAAAAATGCACTCCTAGCAGAAGTGCATTTATGCTAGCTTAACAGCCCTAGACGAAAGGCGGAGGCAACGACCTGTGTACGGTTCTTTGCTTTAAGCTTTGTCATGAGACTGCTAACATAATCCCTGACCGTATGCTCACTTAAAAATAATAAACCACCAATTTTTTTATTATCATATCCTTCAGCAAGCAAGCCAAGAATCATCGACTCCCGTTCTGTTAAATGAAGCTCTGTGTTTTTTTCTACCTTCTCGCCCTTACGTGATAAAAATAAACCTAGACGCTTCCCTACTTCTTCAAGAAGTGATAATTCTTCCTTTGTACAATCAAATTCCTGGCCTAGCTGATCAAATGTTAGCCATCCAAATAATTGGTCTCGCCTCATAATAGGAATAAAGATGATGGAGGATAAATTAAATAATTGAATATGCTCCTCTTTTACGTAATTTTTAGGATTTTTCAAATAAATAGGTTTTCTTGAACTAAGTATAGCGTTTTCCCCATTCAACTGCCCTTTCATACTTTGCACTTTAGGAAGTTCCGCCCCAATAACCCCGTAAAATTGGTTGGACCATGGAACATATGCATAAAATACGCATCTTTTATAACTAAAATACTCTTCACATTTTTTTAAAATATAGGCTAAATCCTGATAGCCTGAGGAACTGATCAGCAATTTATCTAGCTTATCTAATAACTGTAAATGCCGTAACTCTTGATTTTCAGTAGATCCGTTATTCCTTTTGTCATCTCCCTCACAGTCATCGTAAAGCTGTACGAGAAACATAAATAACGATAATACATACATTAAGATGGCATTCGTTCGGCTACTCTTTTGTTGAATCATAAAGGTAATCAATGATTTCTCAAAAATTAATTGGAATAAATTAAAGCTCTTCCGATCGATTATAGATAACTGTGCCTGAAGCCACGTATTAAAAAAAGACTTATCACCATCATTTAGTTCATCAATGTTCGTATATGTCATCAAACGCAAAAATGAATCCAGTAGCATCGCTGCCCTTTTTCGATCTTCTTCGGCTATAGAAGGTGCTAAATTGAGATAAATATTGGTATTTTCTTCAATTTGTTGATGATGAATTTTAATAAATAACACAAACTCTTGTAATGTTACTTCTTCAATTGACTGAAATGGATGCGTCATAGGAAATTCTTCTCCTTCACACTAACAATACCCTATAAATGGAGGATATTCACTTACTATATTATACAGCATCTTATAGGATAGTATTTCAAATTGAAAAGAGTAAGATGAAAGTATCGCTAAACAATGCGAATACTTTTGAATCCCAAGGTAACCATATAACCAGAAATAATGAAAGGTGCGTGCTTGAAATGAGACTGGAAAATAAAGTAGCCATTATTACAGGTGGAGGTACAGGAATCGGGAAAGAAACGGCACTATTATTTGCTAAAGAAGGAGCAAAAGTAGTTATTACTGATATAAATGAACAATCTGGTAACGACACTATCCGCGATATCCAAGCAATTGGCGGTGAAGCATTATTTGTACATCATGATGTTAGCAATGAGGAAGACTGGAAAAAGGTCGCAGATGAAACAATCAAAACATTTAACAAAGTAGATATTCTTTTCAATAATGCAGGTATCTATATCATTAAACCACTTGCAGAAATCGAGCTTTCTGATTGGAATCGCTTAATGTCCATCAATGTGACTGGTGTCTTCCTAGGTATGAAATATATTATGCCACTTATGGCTAAACATAATAAGGGCTCAGTTATTAATGCCTCTTCCATCGCTGGCTTAACAGGCGCTGCTGGACACGTATTATACGGAGCAAGTAAAGGTGCCGTTCGCATTATGACAAAAGATGCTGCAATGGAATATGCTCCATATGGGATACGCGTCAATTCGATCCATCCAGGCTATATCGATACAGGTATGGCAGACTATGCATCAGCAACAACTGGAAGCACTAAAGATGAGTTAGGGAAAAATTTATTCCCATTAGGACGTTTAGGCTCTGTTAAAGAAGTAGCGCAAACCGTATTATTTTTAGCTTCTGATGAATCTTCGTTCTCAACAGGTGCAGAATTCGTCATTGATGGCGGAGCAACAGCAAAATAACAATAAAGGTGGTCATTGAAATGAAACTAAAAGATAAAGTAGCAATCGTTACAGGTGGGGCTAGTGGTATCGGTGAAGCCACAGTTCGTCTCTTTGTACAAGAAGGCGCTAAAGTAGTTATCGCCGATTTTTCAGATCGTGGACAAATTGTTTCTGACGAATTAAATAACAATGGTTTTGATACACTCTTCGTAAAAACAGATGTAACTAGCGAAGAAGATATTCAAAACATGATTAAGGAAACCGTTACTAACTACGGTAAACTTGATATTATGTATGCCAATGCAGGCGTAGCTGACGATGCACCAGCACATGAGCTTTCTTTCGAAAAATGGAAAAGAACGATTGATATTAATTTATCAGGTGTATTTCTTTCTGATAAATATGCCATCGAACAGTTTCTTACACAGGGAACTGGTGGTGTCATTGTCAACGCTGGCTCTATTCATAGCTTTGTTGCCTTGCCAAACCCTACAGCCTACTCCTCTGCAAAGGGTGGCGTAAAATTATTAACGCAAAATCTATGTACAGCTTACGCTAAACAAGGCATTCGCGTAAATGCAGTATGTCCTGGCTATATCGACACTCCTCTACTAGCTGAAGTCGATGCGCAAAAGAAAGAATATTTAGCGTCCCTTCATCCACAAGGTCGCCTTGGTAAACCAGAAGAAATTGCAAAAGCTGTTCTCTTCTTAGCAAGCGACGACGCAAGCTTTGTCAATGGTACAACGCTTCTTGTTGATGGCGGGTATACTGCTCATTAATTTTAGTAAGATCTGATTTCAATGTTTTCTAGAAATCAGATTTTTTTTATTTACTATAAGATATCGCACTCTTATATTCCTACTCGCACAATATTTGTTATTCTAATACATAGCTATACTTTACATTGAAGAGGTGTTCCTATGTATCAATCACATCAATCTTGGTTTGCGCAATGGCAAGCTACACACCGTATTACGAATGGATGGATAAAAGGTAGGACTGTCCATGTTATGACAAATAATGCACTCATTTTAATTACAGATGGGCAAGCTTCATGGAGTATAAATGGTCAGGTACAACATGTACACCTAGGCAATTTATTAGCCGTTGAGAAAAATTCTGTTGTCGAGATACTGGACAATAGCAATTATGCATTAGCCGGATGGATCATTTATTTTGACATATATGACCTCACTACTCATACCCTTAGTGAACGGCAACCTATTCTTGAAAATGAATCCCAAATGACCAAAATTCCTGAGGTAGTATTGGCTACGATTAGCCGTGATTTAATGGAGCCTATAGATCATACTTCAAACACTTCCATCATTATGAATCAATATATTTTATACACCTTACTAAAACATGTATATCAGCCGCAAAATAACGAAAAACTCACGGTCGAAAATAAATTACAACTATCAATTGAATATATACATAACCATTACAATGAATTGATTACGAGAGAACAATTAGCTAATAGTATCGGTATTAGCCCATGGCACTTTTCTCGAAAATTTAAGGAGCAATATGGCTTATCTTTATCAGAATATCTAGCAACTTATCGCATTTATCGTGCACAGGAGGCTTTACTCACTACTTCAGCACGCTCACAGGACATTGCTAAAAGTGTCGGCTTTGAAGATGCCCATTATTTTAGTAGACGATTTAAAGCAATAGTTGGCGTCTCTCCAAAAAATTATATAAAATCAATTGCTCAGCAGCGGATTTGCTTTTTATCTCCCCTGTATGCTGAGATTGCACTGGCACTAAACATTATCCCACATAGTGTAGTGACTACTGCTTCCCTAGTGCCCGGTTATCAACGGTCATTATTTAACTCCCATCAAATTCATACTATGGATATGGGGCATTACATCATTGATATTGACCAAATTCAACGCCAACAGCCTACATTAATTATTGGTAATATACTAGATGATCAAATTAAAAATGAATTACGTGAAATCGCTCCTGTTATTAGTGGATTACCAAATGAAATGACGAGCTTAATCAACTATTTCGGGACACTATTTCACTGTGAGGAGCAAGCAGCTTCATTAATTAACGAATCTCTTACTAACGTTAAAAAGTATAAACAGGACTTAGCAAATGTTCTACGAAGAAAACCTACGCTAGTATATTTAAGGGTTGAGCATTTTGGTTATCGATATATCGGTGAAAGATCATGCGAGATTGCTCGGCTACTCTATAACGAACTCGCTCTTTCTATGCCTCCAAATTTACAAGGGAAAGAATATAGCTTTAATGACTTGTCACTAGAAGATTTATTACAAGCCAACCCTACTTTTTTATTGCTAGAAAAACGAATAATGGATTATTTCAGCTCTGAGGAAAATATGAAAAACTTACTAAATAGTGATCAATGGAACATGTTAGATGCTGTTAAAAACAATCGCATTCTTTTCGTTGATACGTCACTTGGACTAAACAACTGTGGTATTTTTGGAAAACCTATTATTCTACAAAATCTCTATCAATTTTTTAAAGAACAACACTAAAGTCCAATTGAATAAACACAATCCTCTATGGTTTCTCTTTCTCTAATTTGCTAACATTTGAAAATGATAATCATTATCAAAAAAGGAGATTAGAGAAATGTTTAAAAAATATTATGCTTTCTTACCATTGCTAATGATGGTTTTCGCTTTGGCTGCATGTAATAGTGAGCCAACGGAAGACAATCAAAACACACAGTCATCAGAAGAAACAGCGGCTACTACCAAAACCGTTAAAGGACTTTTCGGCGATGTTACGATCCCGACAAATCCTAAAAATATGTTAGTGTTTAACTCTAATTATGCAGAGTTTTTACTATCTATTGACATTGTGCCCCAAAAAGTTTTAGTGGTAGATGAAATAGAGCCTGACTATCGTCCAAAGCTTTTTAAAGAAAATAATGTAGAAATGATTAATACCCCTCAATATGAAGAAAATTTAGAGCAAATACTTTCATTGGCTCCTGATTTAATTGTCGTGCAAGGGAATGTGATCGATGCTAAAAAATATGAAGAGCTAAGTAAAATAGCCCCTACCCTTGCCGTGGATGCCAATGGTTCTATAGAAGAAGCACTTCCTGCATTAGGTAAAGTTTTTGAGAAAGAAAAAGAAGCTGAAGCAACCCTGACTGCTTACAATAACAAAGTGACAGAAGCTAAAGAAAAACTACAACAAGCCATTGGCGATAAAACAGTCATGGTATTAAGGGTTGAACCAAAACAGTATCGCTTCATGGGCGCTAAAGCAGAGGGACCAGGTAGTGGTTTAATCTATCGTCAGCTAGGATTAAAAATTCCAGAACAATTAGTAGATTCAGAAGATTGGTTTACACCGTTATCTCTTGAAATCTTACCAGAAATTAAACCAGACTATATTTTCGTTGAAAAGAGAGTGTTAGAAAATTATAGCAGTGATGAATCGATGAAGAGTTTAGAAGATAGTCCGCTATGGCAATCCATGGAGGCTGTACAGAATGGTCGCGTGTTCCCATTAGATACAAAGGATTATGCAGTTGGACTAGGTCCTATTGGCACAGAACTACTAATCGACTATATTGTTGAAAAGTTGGTGCCCTAATGTCAATAAATGAACAAGACATTTATGACGTAACAATTATTGGTGGCGGACCAGCTGGCATGTATTCCGCATTTTATAGTGGGATGCGCGAAATGAGAACAAAAATTATTGAGATTAAGCATGAGCTCGGTGGTTTTATGAGAACGTATCCAGAAAAGCTAATTTGGGATGTAGGTGGCGTTGAGCCTGTCCGCTGTGAAGAAATAATAAATGCACTTATTACTCAAGCGAAAACATTTGATCCAACCATTGTTTATGGGCAAGAAATTGTTGGCATGGAACAGCGGGAAGATAAAATTTTTGAGTTAATTGCTAAAACAGGAGAACGTCATTTTAGCAGAACGGTCATTTTAGCAGCAGGTCGTGGTATTACCAAAATTCAAAAGTTAAATATAGAAGGAGCAGATCGTTACGAATTAACTAATTTACACTATACAGTTACGGATAAATCTAAGTTTGCCAATAAACGTGTTTTAATTTCAGGTGGTGGTGACTCTGCTGTGGAATGGGCGATTGCCATTGCACCAATTGCTAAGGAAGTCATTGTTGTTCATCGTCGAGAAGATTTCAAAGCGTTTGAATCATCTGTTTCGCAAATGAAGCAAGTGGCCACATCACTAGTCCCCTATGTTGTGACTAGTTTGCATGGCAACAACACCAAAATAGAACGGGTTACTGTCCAACATGTTACATCTGGTGAGAGCACACAATTTGAAGTCGATGAAATAATTGTTAATCACGGCTTTGAACGATCTTTCTATGGTCCTATTATGGAATGGGGCTTTGAATGTAAAGAATATGGTATATCTGTTTCGCCTAAAATGCACACAAGTATTCCAGGCATATTTGGTGCTGGTGATTTTATTACTCACCCTAGTAAGGTTCGCCTGATAGCTGGTGCGTTTAATGATGCCATTCTAGCCGTTAATAGTGCGAAGCTATATTTAGATCCTACCGGAGTCGATATGGCTGGTGTATCCTCTCACAATGACCGCTTCGCTGAAAAAAATGAGAAAATTATACAACGCTATATGTCTAATTAAATAGAAACATCTTGCATAACTGCACTTCAAATGATTAGAGTCAATCTAATCATTTGAATGCAGTTTACTTTTTTTCGTATGTTTTTAAGAAAATTTTCACTTCTACGATACAAGTATCTATTTGAGAATCATTATCATTAATTGTATTATCGTAATATAACCTATTGAAAGAAGTGAACCATCAATTGAAAAACCTTACTTTAGCAGATTGGGACTCGGCAAAATTAACCATTATACATATATCTAAAAATCCACAGTTAATGCCTGTCATTACTTGTAACTGTATTTTCGGTTTTATTGCTCAAGGGTCCGGCGAATGGGAATTACATCATACTCCCCTTTTACACCATAAAAACATCTTTTTGATTGTTCGTGACCCTATAAACATACATGTCACGCAGGAACCATCTTCAGAATGTCTATGGATCTATTGTAATGTTTCTTTTGATAACACAATATCTGAGCCCTTAGAGCCTCTCATTTTTTATGATGCACCGAAGCATTGGTTAACATTAATAGATAACATAAACACACAATGGGAAATGCACACTGATGCTAGTAAATATAAGACAAAATTATACTTAGCAGAATTAATCTATGAAATGTATACACTAGATTCAAATAGATTGCATGAGGAACAGTTAACCTCTCAAACATTAGATTATATAAATAAGCATTTTCATGAAAATTTATCGCGTCATACAATTGCAGAAAAAATGAATTACAGTGTATCTTATCTTTCTAAACAATTTAAATATCAAACTGGTTATGGTCTAATTGATTATTTATTACATACTCGTATCAAACATGCAAAGCGGCTTTTAGTTGAAACACATCATTCAATCCAAGAAGTTTCGAAGCAAATTGGTTACGAAGATTCTTCTTACTTTACTCGCCTATTTAAAAAACATACTGGGTTAACGCCTGGCCAATATAAAAGATTATATTTACCCACTTCTCTAGTGTTGAATAATCCTAATTTTGAGCTAAAATCCTCCGATGTATTCAATCGAGGACCTTTATATAATGATAATTGTTATCAATATGAAGGAGGCTTTTTACCAATGAAATTCAATTGGAACCATACTATAGTAGCTTCATTTGTTTTATGTGCTGCTTTATTATTAACAGCTTGTACAAACAACGACACTACCAAAGAATCAGAGGAAACAATGGTTTATCACTCCATCAATGGTGATATTACGTATAAAAAAAATCCGCAACGTATTGTTACTGATTTTTATTTAGGTTACTTACTTGCTTTAGATGTCAAACCAGTTGGTTCGAATGAAGCACAGCTAAAAAACCCTTATATTCCTGAAAAAGATAAAAAAGAAATTGAGGTGATCGGAGACTCTATAGAAAAAGTACTTTCATTAGAACCTGATTTAATTATTACAGGTAATAAAGAAATGTATGAGCAGCTTTCTAAAATTGCACCTACCATCTATATTGAATACGAAGAAAATATACCTAAACTCATTAAAGAATTTGGTATTATTTTAAATCGAGAAAATCTTGCCCAGGAGTGGCAAAAAAACTATCAACAACAAGTTCAAACCGCTCGCCAAAAAATTGCTCGTATTATTAAGCCTGAAGAAACAATAACTGTTATGGATATACTGGATGGTAAAGGAACCATCACTATTTATGGCGATGGTTATACAGGGTATCCTGTTTATACGGGATTAGGCTTACAAATGGCGCCAGCTGTAAAAGCAGAAACTACTATAAAAACCCCATGGGTACAAATTTCTTCAGAAAAAATTTCAGACTTTGTAGGGGACCGTGTTATCGTTGCAAGAGCGGCCGACACGCCTAAAGTCGACTTTACAACGGCTCCTGTATGGAAAAGTTTAGATGTTGTTAAAAATAATGAAGTGTACGAAATAGATAATTTCAAATTTTGGTTTACAGATCCCATTTCTGTTATTGGTCAAATGAACGATCTAACTGACTTATTTATCGAGCGTGTCAATGATAAGAAAACAAAATAAGACGAACTTTTTATAGTTCCAATGGTTTATATTACCGTTTCCAAGTGTGGCAAAGCTCTCTCTTATAGACTTTGTCACATTTTTCTTAACAATCTACTTTACTCTATATCATCATTCGAACTTGATTGAAAAGTTTTAGAAAATGACTAGTAAACTCCTCCCAAATAAAAATAGCAGTGGCTCTGATATGACGGCACTTCCCTACCACATTATGCTATACTATTTCTATTATCGAAATATTGGAAAGAGGGATGCTAGATGACAAATTTACAGCAATTAGATGCTTATTTTACAGAACATCGTGAGGCACATTTAAATGAACTGAATGAATTTTTACGAATTCCAAGTATCAGTTCTCTATCTGAGCATAAAGAAGATATTCAACAGGCAGCACAATGGCTAGCTAATGCGTTTGAAAAACTAAATCTTGAAAATATCTCTATTACACAAACAGCTGGGCACCCTGTTGTCTATGCAGATTGGTTACATGCTGAAGGGAAACCAACTATTTTATTTTATGGTCATTATGATGTACAACCTGTTGATCCATTAAATTTATGGGATAGCGAGCCGTTCAATCCTACGATTCGTGACAATAAATTATTTGCCCGTGGAGCGAGTGATGATAAAGGACAAGTGTTTATGCATTTAAAAATGATTGAGGCACTCTTTGCAACAACAGGGACTTTACCAGTCAATGTCAAATTCATTTATGAAGGCGAAGAAGAAATCGGCAGTCCGCATCTACCTGCTTATGTTGAAGAACATAAGGAAAAACTCGCAGCAGATTTAATTTTAATTTCTGATACGGGTCTTTATGGTCCTGGTAAGCCTGCGGTATGCTATGGATTACGTGGCTTAACAGGCATTCAAATTGATGTTCGTGGAGCTAAAGGAGATCTACACTCTGGTCTTTACGGTGGCGGCGTCCAAAATGCTATCCATGCATTGGCTGAAATTTTAGCATCCTTCCGTGATGAGCATGGAACGATTCAAGTTGAAGGCTTCTACGATAAAGTATTGCCACTATCAGAAGAAGAACGTGAAGCTTATTTAGCACTTGGCTTTGATGAGGAATCAGTTAAACAGGAAGTTGGCGTAAAAGAATTATTCGGTGAACAAGGTTTTTCTTATTTAGAACGCACTTGGGCTCGTCCAACACTAGAGGTTAACGGTGTATTTGGTGGCTTCTCTGGTGAAGGCATCAAAACGGTTCTACCTGCGGAAGCTGGTGCTAAAATCACATGCCGTCTTGTTCCAAATCAAGAGCCTGACGAAATTGTAGCACTATTAAAAGCCCATGTTGAAAAACATAAACCTACTGGTGTGGAAATCAATGTTTCTGAATTTGATAAAGGGCGTCCATTCTTAACACCTTTCGATCATCCATTTATCCAAGCAGCTGGACGTTCCTATGAAAAAGTGTATAATGTACCAACTGCATACACACGTGGCGGAGGATCTATCCCTATTGTAGCTGCCTTTGATGAAATTTTAGATTTACCTGTGGTGTTAATGGGCTTCGGCTTATCAAGTGAAAACTTCCACGCACCGAACGAACACTTCCATTTAGAAAACTTCGATAAAGGCTTACGTGTGTTAAGTGATTACTTATACGAGGTTTCTGATTTACAAAAATAAATATCGTCCCATTAAAAAATCCCCTCACTTTTAAAGTGAAGGGATTTTTTTCGGTTATTCACCAAAAATCGTCACTATTTCAGCTGATTGCTTACGTTCCTTGCCTTTCGGTACTTCATCAAAATAACCCATTTGTAGCATGGCAATGACACGCTCACCTGGCTGAACCTTTAAAGCTTCACGGAATTTCGGATTATCTAAGAAGCCTGGCGTTTTCCAGCAAGAACCAATGCCTCTATCCCACGCAAGCAGTTGTATATTTTGAATAAACGTACTTGCAGCTGCATAATCTTCTAAACGTTCTTTTTGACGAGCATCCTCTGGTACGATTACAAAAGCATAGCCACCTGGTAATGTAAATTTCATCATTTGCTTCGCTAAATCTTCACTTGAAAGCTCCTGCCATTTTGGAATTGTCAGGTCGCGTAATAGCTGGTGTAGGTCTGCTAATTCCTTTCCACAGGCTACTACTAAACGCCAAGGCTCACGGTTACCGTGATTTGGTGCCCAGACAGCATCATCGATAATAGCCATCAAATCCTCACGATCTACAGGCTGACCATTAAACTTTTTAATGGAACGACGTTGAATAATTGCATCTCTAACCGATAAAATTTGTTCGCTCATATTTCTATTCTCCTTCTACCATAAGACAACATATTAGAGTTGGTCTCTTCTATCTTTCACATTATCACAAAATGATATGCTTTAAAACTATCTCTTCTTAAGCAAAGCTGTCATCTATATGATAGAAAAAGTAAGTCATACTCGGTGTATAGGCAGTGGAATCCTCGTAAAAATAAGGTCGATTAATACTATCCGAAGTATGGGCATTGACATAGGGAATACCATTTTGAATACTTGTGACAATAACGGAGTGATCAATTCTCCCATTTCCTTGAAAATCATAAAAAATGACATCCCCAAGCTCTAGCTCCTCTGCCGATTGAACACGCCTACCCTTCAATCCAGTTGTAGATCCCTCTAAATACCACCTTAATGAATGAGCCACAGACCAGCTAAAGCTCCAATTCCCTTGTTGAATCCACCAACCTTTATCTCTACTCGGTGCGCCACGCATTGGTGCGCCACCCGCAAGTAAGCATTGAGATATATAGTTTGTGCAATCTACATCAAAATTTGGAAAAGCTGGATTGCGTCTGTTCCACCATAAATTAGCATATTGAACTGCAGCCTGCCTGTTATACATTTTTGCCATACATCCCCTCCTCATGCCATCATATGTCTATTCATGACTTTCTATTAGTTAGGTCCTTACTCATATTCTTATTGAAATCAATTATATTCAGCACGTTCCTTTCCATTTTCAAGAACATTTTTGCTACAATAAAGAGTAATACAATGCAGATTTTATTTTATGACTGGAAGGGATGTTAATTGTGAAGCAGCATGCTGAGAAAGAAATTTTACAGCCTACTCTTTTATGCGATAAAAAAGGTAATTTAAATCCAGCAGCCATCGGATTTGCACGTAAGCCCCTTATTAACAGCAATTTAAGCGGCCATCTCATGCGCAAAAAGAAATGGAACTATTGGTGTATCTATGGTGACGAAATCTTGTTTTCTGCTACGATTAGTCATTTAGATTATGCTGCTGTCTGCTTTGTTTATTTCCTTGAATATGAAACACAGCGCTATTTCGAAAAAACGATTACCATTCCCTTCGGTGGTAAATTAAAAATGCCGACACAGGTTTTAGAATCCGTCTCATTTAAAAATAGCGAAATGATGATTGATCTATTATATATACAAAATGAAACGCATCTATCGGTGTCCATACCAGACTTTGATGGTGATGTTTTACGTGCAAAGCTTATCGTCCAACATCCCCCAACTGATGAAACCTTAAATGTTGTCATCCCTTGGAATCGCAAAACATTTCAATTTACAGGCAAGCATCATATACTCCCAACTTCAGGTGTTGTCACAATTGGTACACGCCGTTATAATTTTTCGGCCGAAGAGAATTTTGCAGTGTTAGATTATGGACGAGGTGTATGGCCACGCCAAGCATTATGGAATTGGGGGATGGCCTCTCAGCGAGTTCGAGGAAGACGGATTGGACTGAACTTAGGAGGTAAATGGACAGATGGTACTGGCATGACTGAAAATGCTGTTTTTGTTGATGGTAAAATGACCAAAATACATGAGGATCTTTTGTTTCAATATGATTCTGGAGACTATATGCAACGTTGGAAAGTGAAAACGAAATTTTCTAATCAGGTTTCATTAACCTTCTCTCCTTTTTTTGAACGTGTTGCTCAAACTAATGCCAAATTAGTTAAATCGGAGGTACATCAACTATTTGGCTATTACGATGGCTCCATTTTACTCGACAATGGTGAAACACTTGTTATTCAACAAATGCTCGGATGTATTGAAGAACATCGTGCGAAATGGTAGAACGGATCTTCTAGAAGACGTCGCTTTCCGTGGGTATTACAAAAATGCTACTTATTCCACGGAAGCTTTTTGTCTCCTAGCCCCTTCCTTGCTTTAACTAAGGGCCTGTAATATTTTCTCTGGGTCATCAGTAAATATCGCCTGTATACCTAGTTGCTGTAAATAGCGAGCATCACGTTGATCATTAACAGTATATACACGGACAGTTGCTCCTTCAGCGAGAGCTAGTTTAACTGATTTACGAAATGACGTTGGTAAACTTACATGTAACGCTTTAGCTGGAATAAGAGCAATGTAAGAAGTAAAATCTACTAACACTTCTGCAAACAGCGCCGCACTTTCTATATAAGGTGCTATTTTTGATACTGTTTGCAATGATTCATGATTAAAAGATGAAATGATTACTCTTTCAGTCATTTGCTGTGCAGCCACTTCTTTGAGTACGAGCGCTTCAATCCCTTCATATGAAATAATATCTGTTTTCAGTTCAATATTAATACGATGGTTGGTACCTGCAAAAAGCTCTAACACTTCTCCTAACGTAGGGATTGTTTCATCTCCGAACTCTGGAGAAAACCACGAACCAAAGTCAAATGTACGCAATTGCTGTAATGTAAAATCTTTTACATAGCCTGAACCATTGGAGGTACGATTAATGGTTTCATCATGAATGACCACTACCTCTTTATCTGCGGTTAAATGAACATCCAGCTCTATCCCTGCTATAGGAAGCTTTGATGCTGCTTGAAAGGCTGCCATCGTGTTTTCTGGATAGTTTATCGAAACACCTCTATGTGCAAAAATGTCCAAAATCATTAACCTCCTCTATTATCATTTAAAGAAAAACTTTCCAACCCCAATGTAATAGTAGCATAATTAACTATTTAGCTTTCACTTGATGGTAAATATTATATATAGTAGTATGATAATCTACTTTGTAAGTACCTAGGAGGTGCTAAAAATGACTGTACAACATCCGGATTTTCAGGCTGAGGTAGAGCGGTTAACCTATACCCAAAGTTATATGCAACAAATATTAGACGAATCACAACGAGATCTACAATCCGCTCAAGAAAATATCCGCAAGTCCATGGCTGACCTTGATTACTTAGATTCGAGTTTAAGTTATTTAAATATCTTAACAAACGCCAGATTCTTTGAAATGGCTCGTAATCAAAAAGAAGGTCTAGAAGCCGTTCGGAAAAAGCCCTATTTTGCCCGAATCCATTTCCAAAAGACAGGTGATCCTGAAGAATTCCTTTATATTGGGAAAACCTCACTATTTCATCGTGAAACCCATGAACCCATTATTGTTGACTGGCGCTCACCCGTAGCCAATGTTTATTATGATGGACGTCTTGGTGATATGGAGTACGATGTCCGTGGAGAAGTTCATAAAGGACATCTCTTTGCTAAAAGACAATATAAGATCGAGAACGGCGAATTACTCGATATACGGGATATTGATCTAACAACAAACGATGAACTCCTACAAGAAGCATTGGCTGGGAAAGCAGATGTTCGTTTAACTGAAATTGTCTCGACAATCCAAAAGGAACAAAATGAAATTATTCGAGCACATCTTCGTCAACCAATTATTGTACAAGGTGCAGCAGGTAGTGGAAAAACAACTATCGCTCTCCACCGAATATCTTATTTCCTCTACACAATGGGCGAGCATTTTAATCCTGAACAGCTCATGATTTTAGCACCGAATAAGTTATTTATTGATTATATAGGTGATGTTTTACCAGAGCTTGGTGTCGATAAAATATGCCAAACTACTTTTACAGACTACGTTCTTGCTGCCACTAAATTAAAATTAAAGCTTCAAAATCCAAATGAGCAATTAGAATTGCTCGTTGCTGGTGGAAATCATCAGCCTACTGCGTGGATCGCTGAAGTGAAAGGTTCACTTTATTATCGTGATGTCATTGAGCGCTATATCCAGAAGCTGGAGCAAGAAATCGCGCAACAATTCGAAGATGTTTATATTGAAAAATACTGTATTATGCGAGCTGCTCATCTAAAGAAACTGTTTTTATATGAGTTTTCTTATATGCCAATTGAAAAACGCCTTGCACATATAAAAAAGGTGTTAGCTAGCCATGTCCGCCAAAAAAAACAGGCTGTCTTAGCTACACTCCATAAAAAATATGATGAAGCATTGGGTAAAGCCTTAAATGGTATACGGGATGATGAAAAGCGTCGACGTGTTGTCACAAAATTTATCGATGAACGCGACGAACGAATTCCAGCAATAGAAAAAGAAACGAAAACAACTGCAACTGCCTATATGCGTCGCTTTCCTAAACATAACATTAAAACACTTTATCGCACCCTTCTTACCGACGCCAAACTTTTAACAGAGCTAGCTCCTGAATGGCATTATCTTGAACAACAGCAATTTTTGCAGGCACATCGTAAAGAACAATGGGCACTCGAAGATTTAGCCGCACTATACTATTTACAAGCACGTCTAAAAGGCATCCCAGATGAATGGAAAATGCGTGTTGTCTTTATCGATGAAGTACAAGATTATAGTTTGTTTCAGCTTGCTGCTTTAAAAACAGGTCTTGATACAGACATGTTTACAATGGTTGGCGATTTAGCTCAAGGAATTCATAGCTATCGCTCATTAACTGCCTGGGAACCTGTCCAAAGTTTATTTCCTCGTGCAAGCTTCCGAACATTGCAAAAAAGCTATCGAACAACCATTGAAATTATGGAAGTCGCTAATCAAATTTTAGCGCAAATGAATGAGCAGCTACCGCTGGTTGAGCCAGTTGTTCGTCACGGTAATGTGCCAAGTTTTATTCAAGCAGATCAATTTGATGCCTTAAAAATTAAAGAAATTTTTGAAGCTATTCGTCAACATGGTCATCGATCTATCGCTTTAATTTGCAAAACTACTGCTGAAGCCATTTCGATGCAACATACATTGAAAGACAACAAAATTGCCTCACAGCTGCTAACAGAAAATGAATCGATTAATCAGGAAATGTTGCTTGTTGTACCAAGTCATCTTGCTAAAGGGCTTGAGTTTGATGCCGTCATTGTAGCTGCCTTTGAAACACCCTTTTACGATACAATAATTGATCGGAAACTACTGTATGTAGCTCTCACACGAGCAATGCATGAACTCTATTTAATTGGCCCATCCAAAAATACATTTTTATTAGAAAATTAAAAAGTCGCTAGAAGGCGACTTTTTCATTCATCATCAGTTTCTTGGCGGCAATCGATAAAACTTCCCTTTCGATAAATAAGCTTTAACTACTTTCCACCATGATCTAGGGGCTTCCTTTGGAGGAGACTTCTTTTTTGGCAATGCTGGCATGCGCATGATCACGACTCCTTTCTTAAAGCTTATTAATACTATATGAAGATAGTAGGTAATTATGATAAAAAACGAGCGAGGAGTTGATGTTAAATACCACTCCTCGCCCTTTTTCCTACTGTTTTACATAATAATCGATTTGCTGTGCCTTCATAAAACCTGCCTTTTCATAGACAGATAATGCTTTTTTATTGTCAATTTCTACATCGAGCATAACAAATTTCGCACCAACTTTGCTCGCGTAATCCTTTGAAAAAGAAAGCAATGCTGTTCCAACACCTTGTCCCTCACAATTTGGATGAACAGCAAGTGCTGTTACCCATTGGATTTCATTTTCCTGAGCAGTCGTCACAGTTCCAACAACAAGGCCATCTCGATAAGCAACCCAAAGCTTTCGTCCATTTGTAGATGTATTAAAGGTAATGAGTTCCTCTGATTCTTCGGGTAAATCACCAAAAGCTTCACTATAGATGGCAATCAATTCCCCCTGCTCACCAGCATAAGGTTGAATACTAATATCCGTTTGTAATGCTACTGGTTCTGCTTTTGTTTCTAATGTTGCTTCCGAAAAGCTGTAGGCATAACCTTTATTTTCAATAAATGCATGTCCATAAGGAGAGCCATCAATTACTACAGCTAATTGCCCCTCCGCTCCTCTATCTGCTAAGCCAGCTTGTATACCCTCAACTAATGCAGCTCCAATACCCTTCTGTCGATATGCAGGTGTTACTACTAATGACCATTCATATGTATGAAGTCCCATCAAATCAATGGCACTAGCTGCACCTACTAACAAATCCTGTTCATCCTCATATGCTAGTACCATAAAGCCCTTTGACTCAAAAGAGCTAGCCATTGGTACACTCATAATGGTTTCATATACTCGATAATCATGAATGGTTGCTTCTTCACATAATAGTTTTACTTCTTTCAATGTTTCTCCATCTAATGGAAAAGACACTGTCATCACTGAAATATTCATCTTTTACTCCGTTCCTGTGTCAGACTATTGCCCTATTGTAGCAAGAATAAAAATAAACTGGCAACAAAATATATAAATACCCACTATTAATCAGAATTTTACTTCAAAAAACAGAATAATAAAAGGATTTATACTATAAAAATTCATGAAAATGACTGAAATTTACTAGAAATTATAGATATAAAATATTATGCTAATTTCTCAAAATGAGAGATAATTAATCTTTTTTACACAGTTACTTTTAAACTATACATAAACTCCTATTAGATGTATTTTTTATAATATTATACTATTTATTCAAATTAATAACATTTCAATTTAACGAAAAAAGAGTAATTTCACATGAAATTACTCTTTTCATCGTAAACCATCCATAGAATTTTTGTGAAAGGTGAAGATGGATTAACGTAGCAGGCTACTTGCTTCCCTGTGAGCCGCTTCCTCCGCTACCGCTCTTTTTAGCAAAGATTTTTAAATAAAGTGAAGGTGTCCACTACTCTTTATAGAGGGTTGTTGTCACTCATCACTTCTCCACATTGAAAATAAGAGGCTATCCTTTCTCTAATCATACAAAAATAATAGGCTATTTTGTTCACTACGGCTCGTTTGAAAGATAAGGGTAAGGTACTTTTGCACATGATTGCTTGGAGTAAAGCGGCTCATCAGACGCCCCCTGGAAAGGACGCTGGCGGAACGGCAATCAATCCCTTGCCTTTCAAAATGGCTGTTTCCGCCGTTGATATCACCTTTTTCCTCTATTCCTCAAGATGATGCGAGGAGGAATGAAGCATTTGCGCATAAAGGCCACCCGATTCAATTAGTTTTTGCTGAGGTCCAGCTTCAACTAACTCACCTTTTTGCATAACTAAAATCATATCGGCATTATGCACAGTGTTTAATCGATGGGCAATAACAAAACTAGTGCGACCCTGCATTAACGTATCAAGCGCCTCTTGTATCGCCATTTCCGTCACAGTATCGATACTGCTTGTCGCCTCATCCAAAAGTAAAATTTTCGGATCAGCAATAAGCGCCCTTGCTATAGAGAGTAACTGCTTCTGACCTTGTGATATCTCGCGTCCATCCGCAGCAAGAATCGTATCATAGCCATCTTTGAGCTTCATGATAAAGTCATGGGCATTCGCTTGCTTGGCAGCTTTCTCAATCTCTGCATCACTTGCATCCAGTCGACCATATCGGATATTTTCACGAACAGAAGCCTCAAATAAAAAGGGGTCCTGCAATACAAAAGCCATCTGTGAGCGAAGGGATTGACGATCTATTTGCTGTACATTTATGCCATCAAACAATACCTCACCCTTTGTTACCTCATAAAACCTTGCAATCAGTTGGAGGATTGTTGTTTTCCCAGCTCCAGTCGCACCAACAAGGGCTACCGTTTGTCCAGGTTCTACTTTAAAATTAACATTCTTTAGTGTATAAGCTTCTTCTTCCAGCTCATATTTAAAATACACATGCTTAAACGCCACATGCCCCAATAACTGATGCTTTTGTGCTGGAACGGTTTCTGCCTCTGGTTGTTCATCAAGCAAGGCAAATACGCGCTCTGCACCAGCAATGGCTGATAGTACTGTATTGAACTGGTTTGCTAAATCATTTAAAGGACGTGTAAATTGTCGTGCATATTCAGTGAATATAACAATAACCCCTATCGACACATGCCCATATAACGCAAGCACGCCTCCTATACCTGCAACAATTGTAAAGCTCATATTATTTAAAAAGTTCATGACTTTAGGAATATAGCCCGAGTAAGTCTGTGCCCAAAAACCGGTTCTTCTTAATCGCGAGCTTTTTTCTCGAAACTCTGCTTTCATACGCTCTTCTTGTGAGAAAGCTTTGACAATCCGCTGCCCTGAAATTGTTTCCTCTATCATCCCATTCAAAGCGCCAATAGCTACTTGCTGCTCTTTAAATAAGGGTGCTGTACGCCGTGTAATCCAGCGCATAGCCCAAAACATCAGCGGAATAATTGTCATCGTCAGCACTGTCAGCAAAGGGCTTAAACTAAGCATAATAATGACGGTTCCTCCAAGCGTAAGTACACTTGAAAACACTTGGATAAAAGAGCTATTTAAGGTAGAGCTGACAGCTTCAATATCATTCGTCATACGACTCATCAGTTCACCATGTTGACGACGATCAAAGAACGCAACTGGCAATCGTTGAAAATGAGCAAATATACTTGTTCGTAATCTATAAATAGTCTGCTGAGCAATACCAATCATCCAATAGTTTTGTAGAAAAAGTGAAACAGCTAACAGAATATAAATACCAATTAATACACCAATCCACTTACCTAAACCTGAAAGCTTGCCATGCATAACATAATTATCAATCATTTGACCGATTAAATAAGGACCAACTAAAGCTAAAATTGAACTGAGCATCACTAGTAAAAGAACCACAATGAGGAGTGTGCGTTGTTCGTCGACAATTTTCCATAGTCGAAGCAATGTACTTTTCCAATCTGCTGCACGAGGCCCTTTCTTTTTCTTCACAGCTTGCTTCAGATCATCTTTAGTCAAAATCGGCTCATAGCCAAAAGGTTTTTGGAAAAATCCCATTAATCCTCCACCTCCTGTTGGGAGATTGCAATTTTTTTATAGAGCGTTGAAGTTTGTAAAAGCTCTTCATGTGTACCATATGCAACCACTTTTCCAGCATCGATCAGTAAAATACGGTCTGCACCTTTAGCTGTGCGAATTTTTTGTGTGACAACAAGCATTGTTGCCTTCTCTTCACTTAATGCCTCCCACAAAGACTGTTCAGTTTTAACATCTAAGGCACTTGTACTATCATCAAGCATTAAAATATGCCCCTTTCTCAAAAGAGCTCTAGCAATAGATAGTCTTTGTTTTTGGCCCCCTGATAAATTAACACCTTTTTGTCCAACCTTAGTGTCGTAACCATTTGGGAAATCTTCCACAGATGCATGTATTTGTGCCTGCATTGTAGCCTGTAGTACAGCATCCATTTCAGCCTGAGTATCTCCCCAACGTACATTATCTGCAATACTTCCTGTAAACAATAATGATTGCTGAGGGACATAACCAATGATTTCACGTAGCTCTTGCAATTCCCAGTCCTGAACATCCTGCCCTTCCACAAGAATTCTTCCTTGCGTTACTTCATAAAAACGAGGAATTAGCTGTAACAATGTTGACTTTCCAGCACCGGTTGCCCCCATAATCGCTAATTTTTCTCCTGACCTCACTTGAAAACTCACATCTGACAGGACGGGAGCATCTCCTCCTGGATAGGTAAAACAAACATGTTCAAAGGTTAGATCTCCATATTGCATTGTGCTATCTACTTCTTCTGAGTGGGAAATATCCTCCACCTCATTTTCCATAGATAGTACTTCTGCCATACGTTCTGCGGAGGCCTTTGCACGCGCATAAAAAATAATAATAAACGCAAACATTGAAAACGAGCCGGTCATACGCATGGCATAATTGACAATAGCTACAATATCGCCAAGTGGCGTTGTCCCTGTGGCAATTTGCTTTGTACCAAACCATAAAACGGCAAGCAAGCTCATGTTCATGATGAATAATAGAACAGGCATAATATATTCCATAATGCGTAAAGCCTTTACTGTATCCATTTTTAAGCGTGAAGCAACTTCATCGAAGCGTGTAGCCTCATATGCTCCACGTAAATAGGCCTTCACTAAACGAATTGCCTGTAAATTCTCCTGTAATACCCTATTTAAACGATCTACCCTCTTCTGTACACGTCCAAAATAAGACACACCCTTCGCCACCATAAAAATAAGAAAAATAAAGATGATGGGTGCGCCTATCACTAAAAACAGCGCCAATTTGGCATTTACAACAAAGGCCATTACGATACTTCCTATAACAGCAAGCGGTGCTCGAAGCATAATACGTAAGCTCATAAACAGTACCGTTTGTACCTGTGTGACATCATTCGTTAATCTAGTAATGAGCGATGCTGTGGAAAATTTTTGATAGGTTGCTAGTGTAAAGGATTGAATTTTATCAAACATGGCATTTCGTAAATCATATGAAAAGCTTTGTGCTGTATGAGAGGAGAAATAAGAGTTAATGACTCCCGCTATAAAGGCTACGATTGATAGTGCAAGTAAAACAGCTCCCCATTGCAAAATCATCCCTTGATTTTGGGCTCGTACACCTTCGTCAATTATTTTTGCCATAATGAGTGGCTGTACAAGCTCCACAAATAATTCTAAAAGCATTAAACATAAAGCAAAAATGGCAGTCCATTTATATGGTCTTACATAGGAAAAAACTTCTTTCACATTCTTTCCCCCTTGTCAGAGATAAAATATAAAGCTAGTTAAAAAATCCTAACCCAATAGTATATTTATGCTTTTTCGCCTGCTACCGAAAGCCAGGTTACACAAACAAGCATAACGAAAACACCTATTAATTGCCAAAAACCTAAAGATGTACCGAATACAATGACTGAAATAACCATTGCTGTTAATGGTTCGATACTGGAAAGGATACTCGTCTCCACTGCTGTAATATATTTCATACTACTTAAAAACAGAATAAAGGCTACTGTTCCAAAAAATATTAATGCCACGACTAACATAAGTATCTTAAAATCTGTTAAAACAACCCATTGGTTGGACTGCCACACACGGCTCACTAAGCCTAATGTTAAACCACCTACCAGCATGCCCCAGCCAACTACTAATAGCACACTCCACTCCTTCATTAAGCGTGCAGGATACAGTGTGTAAAATGCAAATGTTAAGCCTACTGCTATACCCCAAAGCAAGGCTTTTGGACTAATAAGCAAACTTTCAAACGAAGCGTTCGTTAGTAATAGAAATAACCCTATAAGGGTACCAATAATCCCTAACACTTGATATTTTGGTGGCCATTTCTTTAAACTAAGAGAGACATATGCCACAACAAAAATGGGCGCTAAAAATTGTAGTAAGGTCGCAAGTACTGCGTTGCTTTCATTTATAGCAGCAACAAAAGCAAATTGTACACCTAGCATCCCTGCAATACCAAAAGTAATGAGCTGTCTACCCCAGAGTTTATGCTGCCAAATACTAAAAATATTTTTTCCTGTTAACAATAAATATGTAAGTAGTAATATACCTGCAACCGATAAACGGACTGTTAACATAAAGGAGACGGTCAATGGTGTATGGTTAAGTAGCCACTCCATCAAAGGGCCAGTTGCTCCCCATAACATAGCACCCGAGACAATAAATAATATTCCTTTTAAACGTTCCATACCAATCCTGCTTCCTATATACGTACTAAAAATTGTTACTTTTCTTCAAATCTTTTCTTACACATCACGAGAAAAGTCCTATTTTTCTTCATTATCAAATATTTACAATTATATTCATAATGACTAATTCCCGATAATTAACTATAATATTAGTATATATTGATTACCCAAGGAGATCGAAAAATCATGAGTCATATGCATAAATCATTTACGATTGATGAACATTATTTAAATTCACTTCCTTTTCCTGCAATTATCATAAATCAAGATGGACAAGCGACTATCTGGGGAAAGAGCGCAGAACATCTGATTGGATTGTCAGCCGATGATATTAAAGGAAATACTACTCCATCTATACTCGAAAATCTACTACGTCAGCTTCCTGTAGAAACATTTCAGTCTATTTTACAAAATGAGGACAGTACGTATTTAGATAAAATTCAAGTATACACAACGTCAAACACAGAAATAACGACAGCCCTGTTAGCGAAGCCTTATACAGAAGAAGGAGAACGTTTTATTCTACTAATCTTTATGCTACCAGAATTAATGACGAATGCTGTTTCACATTGCAGTACATTTGTTAATATCAAGTCAGGTTTAGATGCTACATTCATGACTGTCACACTCGATCACGATG
This sequence comes from Lysinibacillus sp. FSL K6-1151, assembly GCF_038630755.1. NCBI lineage: Bacteria > Bacillati > Bacillota > Bacilli > Caryophanales > Bacillaceae > Lysinibacillus > Lysinibacillus sp. FSL K6-1151. The sequence goes on along the minus strand of NZ_CP152040.1, from coordinate 416,978 downwards.
GATTTATCTTAGAATGTAATAATGAATTTTTAAAGACAAGTCAATGGACGCCAAAGCGTGTAATCGGCAAAACATTTTGGCAGTTATTCCCGGATAATGAAGCGAGCGAAAAAATCACAAATACGATTTGGCGTAATTTAAACAATGGTCATACGTGGCAAGGCGAAGTTGAAAAAATCACAAAAATAGGCCAATCCTATTGGGTATTGCTAACAGCCATTCCTACTTTTAATCTCGAAACAAATGAACAACAATTTATCTTAATTGAAAAAGATATTACTAAATCGAAAACCATTCAACATCAGCTAGAAAAAATAGCTTATATCGATACAGAAACTGGGCTGATGAATGCACATCGACTTGAAAAAGTCATTACCAATATGATTGAAGAGCAAAGACATTTTTCTTTTGTTTATCTAAGTATTGATAAATTTTATACTCTAAAAGAATTACATGACCAACAAATCGATCAAAGCCTTATTATTGAATTTACAAATCGAATAAAAATGTATTTCCAAGATAGCACAATGGCTCGTATAAATGAAAATGATTTTGTTGTCATTACCCCTTTAAGTGAGTGGTTTATTCAAGGGTTCTTATCTTACTTACAACAGCACCCTATTTATAGCGGCAATATTGCTGTCCCAATTTCTATTAGTGGTGGCATTACAAGATATCCAGAAGACCAAACAACATTCTCTCAACTTATGAAAGCCTCAATTGCTACCATTTCAACAGTGCGTGAGGCTGGTGGGGACAAAGTTGTTTCCCTGTCAACAGCAACACATAAAGCTTTAAATCGTAAAGCTTTAATTGAAAAACGTTTACTTCAAGCACTTGATCAGAAGAATTTAAAGGTACTTTATCAGCCACAAATTGATGTTTATTCTGGTAAAATTACAGCTGTTGAAGCACTTGTAAGATGGGAAGACGAGGTAATTGGCGTTGTTGCGCCTGATGAATTAATTCCGATTGCGGAAGAAACAGGCCTTATTAATAATATCGGTTCCTTTATGCTAGAAAAAGCTTGTGAGCAGGCATTACTTTGGAAAAAGGCGGGTCATGATTTAAAAGTATCTATTAACTCTTCTGTTCGCGAATTTCGCGATAAAAATATGGCAAAATCCATACTTGAAGTGCTCGCAAAAACAGGTTGTCCAGCAAATCTTCTACAAATTGAAATTACTGAAAAATTTGCTTTAGAGGCGGAAGCTGCCACATCTATCGCACAGCAAATGCGCAAGCTTGAAAACGAAGGCATCTCTTTCGTATTAGATGATTTTGGAACTGGCTATGGATCATTTAGATATATGCAGATTTTACCGATTGATACACTAAAAATTGATCAAACGTTTACGAATTCTCTATTAAAATCTGAAAAGAGCCAAAAGCTTATGCATGGTATGGTACAACTTGGTAAATCTATGGAACTGAAAGTTGTAGCCGAGGGTGTCGAAACGGCTGAGCAAGCAGACCTATTAATCACATATGGTTGTGACGCCATTCAAGGCTATTATATTAGTAAGCCAGTTACACCAGATGAAATTGAAGTATTGCTTAGTAAAAAATAATAAGTAATTAAGGAGGCTGCGTTAAGCTAAACGCAGCCTCCTTCTATTTTTTATAGACCTTTTGTAATTTTACTTTACTTGAACGGACTGAACGGAAAATAAGTTGAATAATTACTTCCGCAAAGACTAGACCGATCACAATTGCACCTGTAATTAAAAATGCCTTTAGGCCATACTGTAAGCCTTGTAAGTAATCGTCCTCTACAACATTTCGCATGGCATTATATGCCATCCCTCCTGGCACCAACGGAATAATTCCACCAACGATAAAAATAATCATTGGTATTTTAAAACGTCGCGCATACAAATGGGCAACTATGGCAATGACAAACGAGCCAAAGAAAGAAGCTTTGACGACATCCATTCCTTGCTCTGTTAAAACATAATAGATAATCCAGCCAATAACTCCAACAAGGCCACAATGAAGTAATGTTTTTCTAGGAACATTAAAAAGAATAGCGATCCCAGCTGTCGCAAAAAAACTAACAATTAATTGTATAAGAATGTCCATCATCTGCATATTGTCCGCCTCCTAAAATCCTAGCGTGACGGCAATTGCTGCACCGATTGCAAAGGCTGTTAAAAAGGCCTCTGCTCCCTTTGCCATCCCTGACATAAAATGACCCGCCATTAAATCACGAACAGCATTGGTAATCAAAATACCTGGTACAAGTGGCATGACAGAACTAATAATAATTTTATCAAGTTCAGTTCCATAACCATACTTTACTGCTAAGAAGGCCACAAAGCCGAGAACAAGTGATGCCGTAAATTCAGAGAAAAACTTCACCCTTGTTAAATGGTTGATCATCACAAGTACTAGAAAACCCATCCCACCCGCTATACAAGCTACCGGAAAATCCGACCATCCTCCCTTAAACATAATCAGGAAACACCCACTTGCAAGTGCGGCTGACAAAACTTGTAAATAAGTTGGTAAAAAATAATTTGTTTTTTGTATCGACTTTAACTCGTCATAAGCTTCTTCTAATGTTATGATGTGAGATGTGAGTCTCCGAGATACTGAATTTACCAAGGCTATTTTTTGTAAATCTGTAACCCTACTGGAAATTGATGTAATTCGCGTCGGCTGTGTCTTGCCTAACGAAAAAATGATTCCAGTTGGTGTGGCATAACATTGAGCATCTGGCATATTTTGAGTATGTGCCATCCGCAGCATCGTATCCTCCACACGATATGTTTCTGCTCCACTTTCAATCATAATACGCCCTGCAAGCAACAAACAGTCAATCGTAAGTTCATTATCCGCTTCTTGTAAGACCATTACAGCTATCTGCCTCCTTCAAAAGGTTCCTTGCCAATATTATCGAACTGCCAATAAAAACTCAACTGAAAATTTCAGCATAAACAGTTAGCTTTCTTTCAATTTAATTTTCATGAATTAACAATTATTGAGCATGTTTTTTCTATTTTAGTAGGTATTTTACAACCACTTTAAAAGAAGTACAACAACATTCGATTGATACCCTATAGAAGGATAGCCGATTTAAAATAATTACTATAAATTAACATTAAAAGATCCGTAATTTGTATAACTTTTTTAATGATTAACACGTCTGATTGTATAGAGAATAAAAAAGAGGGGAGCGTATCCAACACCATGCAGGAACGCAGAAAAAAACGCGGTCCAATAATTGATTTTTTATTACTGGGCCTTATTGTAACCTTAACAACAGTTATACTAGTTATTATCCTATCAAAGGATGAATTTAAGTTTCAAAAGATTAGTGCTTCAAAAGAAGAATCTAAGACAGAATCGGTCAATAGTAATTTATCGACTGAAAGTTCTGCGTTTCCAGGCATACGTATTGTTACAGACGTTTCTAATGATAAACGAACACCATTTGCTATACATTACCCACAAACAGATAACAAAGTTTTTAATGACGCCGTATTACAATACATATCGGATTCAAAAGAAAACTATCTAGCATCTATGAAAAAAAATAAAGATAAAGAAGCTATGGGTGAATTAAATATTAGTCTTGAAACATTTCCATACCGAGAGCATTATTATTCCTTTGTTCTAACAAAAATGGAGTACCTTGGTGGAGCTAATCATGAAGTCTCAACGAAAACATTCTTCATTAATAACGAAACAGGCGAGCAAATTACAATTCAAACCCTTCTACAAAATGACGAGAACAACTTATCAACGTTAGCTGCCAATGTACGAAAGGATTTGCAGAAAAACCTTCAAATAAAGGATGAGCTTTTCACTGATGAATTACTGAAAGCTACAGAGCCAAAATGGTCTAACTTCAATCGCTTTGCTATTGTCGACGATTCATTACAATTCTATTTCAATGAATATGAGATTGCTAGCGGAGCAGCAGGTGCCCCAATAGTGAAACTACCCCTTTCACTTATTAACCCATTGTTAGCCTCTGAGTTTCAAATTGCTATGGAAAATGTAAAACCAACAAATCCACCGCCTACAGGTGATCCGAATAAGAAACGTATTGCATTAACATTTGATGATGGTCCACATCCAAAAGTGACGGAACAAATTTTAAACATTCTCGATAAGTATCACGCAAAAGCAACCTTCTTTATGCTCGGTAGTCGAGTACAATATTATCCTGATATTGCAAGAGATGTATTGGCGCGGGGCCATGAAATTGGCAATCATTCGTGGAACCACCCTGTCTTAACAAAGCTTACACAAGAGCAAGTGATGAAAGAGTACAATACTACAGCCAATGAAATAGAAAAGGCAATTAATCATGGTGCTACAGTTTTCAGACCACCTTATGGTGCAACTAATGACACGATTAATGCCGAGATCCCTATACCTGTAGTGCTATGGTCGATTGATACATTGGATTGGAAGCATCGCAATGCACAGCAATTATTGCCACATGTAAAAAATAATTTGCACAATAATGCCATTGTCCTAATGCACGATATACATCAATCTACTGCAGATGGACTTGATGCTGTCCTTGCCTATTTACAGGAGCAAGGTTATGAATTCGTAACGGTATCAGAAATACTACCATATCGTCAATAGTATGAACCCTTTTCATATATTCAATGAAAAAGTCCAATGAATTTTTAAACGAATTCATTGGACTTTTCTTATTATTTTATTGTTAATGTATCTAAAGGCTTGAAGTCATTTAGCTGATAGCTCTTTACCTCGTTACGCGCTATTGTATAAAGAGCATCATCTATATAGACTACTCGTTGTACAACCTGCTCCCAATTCTCATATGGCTCATTAGTATTACGATTGATTATATTTCCTTTCAAAACAATCCCTTTATCAGCAGTAATTTCATAAATTTGAGCACCATGACCTTGGTACACAATCTCATCACCCTTACCTGCATCATACAGTACTACTGGGAAGCCAAAATAATTGAATTCCTTATTGCGGAATAGCGCTTTCGGATTATATTGTACATCAGAGTAGGAGCCTTTCCCACCGATTTTTACTGTCGATTGTTCTTTTGGGTTACTGAAGTCTGACACATCAAATAGTGACATCTTCATATTGGTTGTCACCGTAAAATTACGTTTCGTATAAGCATCATAGCGTTGCTCTGTATCATAACCAATGCCCATTAAATGTGTTTCATCTATTGGATGTAAGTAATTACTGAAGCCTGGAATCTTCAATTCCCCTAATACTGCTGGCTTTTTTGGATTTGCTACATCAATGACAAATAGTGGATCTACATGTTTAAATGTCACTACATATGCTTTTTCTCCCATAAAACGAGCAGAATATATTTTTTCTCCAGGCGCCATATCCTTTACCGAACCAAGTGGTTTTAAATGTTCATCTAAAATAAAGAGGTGATTATAGGAAGTACTTTTCTCATCCCACGTATTGCCCTCGGTTGTAAAGATTCGGAAATTACCTTTGTATTCGTCCATTGAATACTGATTTAAGACAGTTCCCTTTACTTCTGTACTTCCAGCAAAATTTAAAGTCGTTCCATCTACATTCCACTTAAAAATCTGAGTGTCTGCTGACCTAGGTAGCCAAATCATATCCATAACTCGTTTATTGGATGGAGCAGCCTGATTATTTTCATAAATTGGTGTCGTTAAATATAGGGCATTTTCTGACATATAAAGACCACTACTTCCACCTAAATACCCTTTTGTATTGGCTGTTGTCTTAGCTCCATTTTTTAAATCGACAGCTGTAATTAAACTATAGGTACCATCCATTGTATTAGGTAATATAGAGATTTTTTCTAAAGGTAGGCTTGTGTACGCTGATCCTGCTACACTATCAAATGTTTTAGGCTTTAATTCGGCTTTTTTGTCTTCTTGCAACATCCAATAATTCGGATACATATTACCAATTATATATAATGTGTCCTTCGTAATACGAATATCCTGTAAAAAGCCTTCTTGCCCAACATTACGTACATGTTTTGGATTGCCTGGATTCGAAATATCATAAAATGAGGCTGTTACCATGGCTGTACCAGCCTTTTCAATATATTCATCCCCAATGGCAATTAATAGATTGTCATATAATGCAAGCTTAGAAATATATTGTGACTCTTTTAGTTTAATGCTTGTCGCTAACTTCAAATGCTTAGGATCTTTAGCATTGACAACCGTAATACTCTGATCCTTTACACTGTAAATAAAGCCGTCTTTTACGACAACAATATCACCCTCTTCTACACCGTCTACTTGGTTATTGGTTGTAGACTCGTTATTAGCAGTGGCTTTATCTTCACTTGCTGCACTTTCAGCTTTCTCTTCCTCTCCCCATCCAACTCTTTGAGTCGTTAACAGCTTTTTAAAATATTGCTGGAGCTCTTTTTCAGATTTGACGGCTGTTAACGTTTCAATAATAGTAAATGAAATCGTCTGTGAAGAGACATTCAGCCCCCCTTGTGCGAAGGCTTCCTTTTTCACATGTAATTGATAATTCCCTGGTGCTAACTTCTTGACCACTATTGTTTTTTGATCTTCTAATAATTCAATTGTTGCAGGCACTTTTTGGCCTTTTGCCGTTGTAATAAAGACATAGTCCTCTGTAATCTTGTTTTTCTTTAAAGCTACTGAAAAAGATGCTTGCCAGCTTTGTGTAGCCATGCTGGTGCTAGCGGCCTTTGCAGTCACATCCGTATTCACCATCCATGTGAAAACGCCAGGCACGATAGCTACAACAAGTATCAACATAATTACCAACCATTTGTTTTTCATCATTTTTCCTCTCTTTCATTTACTTGTTTATCCATTAGACTAATAAAAAATCGGAAAGTTACATTTTTCTGAATTTTTTAATGTAGGTTATGACTTCACAAAAAAACAAGGGGGGAATACTCCCTCCCCCCTCGTTTATTCTTCAAACGGCCATTTCGGCAACATTTTTGATAAAGACTTATCTCGACGTCTTCCTAATACATAATCAGCCTGCATAATGGTATGAATTTCACGGGTTCCTTCATAAATAACAGGTGCTTTTGAGTTTCGTAAATAACGGGCAACTGGATATTCATCTGAATAGCCATATGCACCATGAATCTGTACTGCATCATCAGCAGCCTTATTGGCAAAGTCACACGCTTGCCACTTTGCTAAGGATGTCTCGCGAGTATTTCGAACACCTTTATTTTTCAGTTCACCTACGCGATAGACAAGAAGACGACTCATTTGATAGCCGGCTTCCATATTAGCAATCATTTGTCCAACAAGCTGGTGCTCTCCTATAGGCTTACCAAATGTCTCTCGTTCATGACAATATTTCACACTAGCCTCTATACAAGCTTGGATTAAACCAACAGCACCTGCCGCTACTGTAAATCGACCATTATCAAGCGCAGACATGGCAATTTTGAAGCCTTCACCCTCTTCACCAAGTCGGTTTTCAACTGGCACACGTAAATCTTCAAAAAAGAGCTCACCTGTATTACCAGCACGAATACCATACTTTCCTTTAATCGCTTTTGACGTAAAGCCAGCCATCGAACGTTCTACAATGAACGCACTAATTCCATGATGTTTCTTCGATTTGTCTGTATAGGCAAAAACGAGAAAATGATCTGCGATATCACATAAGGAAATCCACGTTTTCTGCCCATTGAGGATATAATGATCGCCATCACGGACAGCTGTTGTTGACATGGCAGCTACATCAGACCCAGCGCCCGGTTCTGTAAGACCAAATGCTCCAATACGAACACCTTTAGCCTGCGGAACAAGGTAGCGCTGCTTTTGCTCTTCAGTACCCCACTGCATTAAGGTCATGCTATTTAAGCCCGTGTGGACAGATACAGCTGTGCGAAATGCTGTATCTCCCCGTTCAAGTTCCTCACATACGATGGCAAGAGCATTATAATCCATACCACTACCACCGTATTGTTCAGGAACACAAACACCCATTAAGCCTAACTCAGCAAGCCTTGACCAAATTTTAGCATCAAAGCCTCCATCAGCATCCCACTTTGCAATGTAGGGAATGATTTCTTCATCAACAAACTGTCTTACCGTTTTTCGTAGCATTTCCTGTTCAGTGGACATTTCAAAATTCATGGTTAGCACCTACCATTTCACGATCATAGCAGACTTATGTGATGTCTCTTTAATCACCACGCCACGTTTAGCCATCTCTTCGATATACGTATCACCAGGAACTATTGCTTCAGGTGGAAATACACCATGCTCTGTAATAGCACCCGCTCCTATCATCTGCGCTACAACAGAAATGGTATTAGCAGTAGCACGAGCCATGGCTGTTTCATTAATTGTCATATCCTTACGTACAACCATTTCATATTCATACGTGACCTGCTGTTGTGCTTTTTCACCAGCTACAATGACACGTAACAGTACAGCATCTGGTTTTGTGCCCAGTTCAAGCTTCTTTTTAAGTGCCTCTCGTACAACGGCACGAACAGGTACTTCTTGATTATCAACTTCTACCTTATTAGTGGAATCAAGGAATCCTAAGTCAGCTAAAAGCTTAAATTTCTCTGCGTGACCTTTATAGCGGATCGTTTTATATTCTAATGTGCGGACATTGGGGAATGTCTTATACAATGTGGAAATGCCACCAGATGTATAAAATGCCTCAAGCACACCGAAGTCATCAAAATAAATAGGTTCAACGCCAGACAGGGATGGAACTTCTTCAAGCTTGCCCTTCTGAATCGTTTTGGAAGGCTCTGTATAATGATCGAATACGCCATCTAAAGAAAACACACGTGTATAATGAAGTGGAGGCTTTGGATCAGTTGGAATACCACCTACAAATAGTTTAATAGAATCGACATCATCTAATTTCGATGCACCATAGCCAGCAAGAATATTAATCATACCTGGCGCAACACCTAAGTCCGGAATGATTGTGACACCTTTTGCTTTTGCTTCCTCATGAAGATCTAATATCTTCTCTGTCACACCACCAATATGACCGCCTAAATCTACGGAATGTACGCCTGCCTCAATCGCTGCTCTCGCTACTCGCTCATTGAACGAATAAAATAGCGCATTGACGACAACGTCACCCTTAGACATAACGTCCATTAATGAATCATCACGCTCTGCATGAAGCTCCACAACCTCCACTTTATTAGAGTCTAGCGTATCTACAAAATCCTGTGCTACTTTTACATCGATATCCCCTAAAAACACACTCTCCACTTTATCATTTTTTATTAAATCACGAGCTACCTCTTTACCCATTAAACCTGCACCTAATACAACAACTTTCATCAAGAACATCCCCTTTCGTTGATCTGTTACTCTGTATCGATTTGTGCTCTTTGTAATTTACCGCTGTAGTCTACATAAATACTCTTCCATTCTGTGTAAACATCTAGGGCCGCTACACCTGAATCACGGTGTCCATTACCAGTCCCTTTTGTGCCGCCAAATGGCAAATGAATTTCAGCACCTGTTGTGCCGGCATTTACATAAACAATACCCGTGTCCAAATCACGTTGTGCGCGGAAAATTGTATTTACATCTTGTGAGAAAATGGAGCTAGATAAGCCAAATTTCACACCATTATTTACTTCAATTGCTTCTTCCAAGCTTGCTACTTCAATGATAGAAACGACTGGGCCAAAGATTTCTTCTTGGGCAATAATCATGTCAGGCTTCACATTTGTAAACAGAGTTGGCTCATAATAGAACCCTTTATCGTAAGGTGGTTCATTTAATATTTTGCCCCCCGCTAATAATGTAGCTCCCTCTTGTTTGCCTATTTGCACATAGTGATTAATTTTTTCCAATGCGGCTTTATTAATCACTGGCCCGATTTTAACGTCCTTTTCTAGACCATCGCCAATTGTTAGCTTTTGCATTTCATCTAAGAGACGCTTTTCTAATTGTTCTTTTACATCTTTATGCACAATGACTCGACTACATGCTGTACACCTTTGCCCAGCAGTACCAAATGCACTCCATAAAATTCCTTCTGTAGCTAGCTGTAAATCGGCGTCATCCATGACAATGACAGCATTTTTCCCACCCATTTCTAAAGAAATCTTTTTCAAGTGCTTACCGCCAAGCTCGGCTACTTTACTGCCCGTTGTCGTGGAACCAGTAAAGGAAATAACCTTGACATCAGGGTGTTCAATTAACGCTGTCCCTACTGTAGGCCCTGTACCAAATACAATATTAGCGACACCATCTGGTAAGCCCACTTCTTCAAAAATTTTACCCATTTCATAGGCCATCATCGGTGTCTCATTCGATGGTTTCCAAATAAATGTATTCCCCGCAACAATGGCAGGAAATGACTTCCACGTTGCAATGGCAACGGGGAAATTCCAAGGCGTAATGAGTGCCACAACACCAATCGGTGCCCTTACACTCATGGCAAATTTATTGGCAAGCTCCGATGGTGTTGTTTCGCCAAACAATCTTCGACCCTCACCAGCCATATAATAAGCCATATCAATTCCTTCTTGCACTTCTCCCCTAGCCTCTTCAATTACCTTGCCCATCTCTTTTGTTAAAACGGTCGCCAAATATTCTTTCTTCTCTTTCATTTTGAGACCGATGGCATATAAATAGTCTGCACGCTTTGGCGCTGGTACAAGTGCCCAGCTCTTTTGTGCTTGTTTGGCAGCAGCTACAGCCTCATCTACCTCATTTGAAGTAGAACGTGGTATGGTAGCAAGCTGCTCACCATTTGCAGGGTTCGTCACTGCTATACTTTGTAAATGTGAATGTGTGACCCATTTACCGCCAATATAGTTTTTAATCTCCACTACATACACCCCCTGAAATACTCTATGATGCCTCGGCTGTTGTACCAGTTGTATTCCATTGGTACAGCGTCTGTAACAGAATGAAATATGTCAATATTCCGAATTTTCTAGATGCAATATACCTGGTCATACTAGCATTTACCTAATAATCGGTGACAACTACCAGAGGCTTTATTTTCATCTAACGTCATTACCTCCATATAGAGGATGACTTCTAAATTTAGAAGCCACTTAAGGTTATGTATATTCACAATACCCTTCGTTATATGAAAATAAATAATACACATTCTAGTTTTTTATATTCGACATTTTCTAGCTAATTCCCTTTTTTTCTAAAATATTTAATTTCCTATTGAAACTAATGTGATTTATAATCGTATACAATATCATTAAATTTACTTTTGGAGGAATCCCTTTATGAATAATCATGAAATTGACTACAAGTTATTTGGTGACGACATGCAATATGTGCAAGTTGAGCTTGATCCTCAAGAAACAGTTGTTGCAGAAGCAGGAGCTTTAATGATGATGGATGACTCGATCCATATGGAAACTATTTTTGGTGATGGCTCACGAGGTAGCTCACAAAGTGGTCTAATGGGGAAATTATTTGGTGCTGGAAAACGACTAATTACTGGTGAAAGTTTATTCATGACGACATTCACAAATGTTGGTGCAGGTAAAAAGCATGTTTATTTCGCTTCACCATACCCAGGTAAGATTATTCCAATGGATTTAAGCCAATTGAACGGTAAAATCATTTGTCAAAAGGATGCATTCTTAGCAGCAGCTAAAGGTGTTTCTGTTGGCGTTGAGTTTCAGAAAAAAATCGGTGTAGGCTTCTTCGGCGGTGAAGGCTTTATTATGCAAAAGCTTGAGGGAGACGGTATGGCATTTGTACATGCAGGTGGAGCGATTCACGAAAAAACGTTACAGCCGGGAGAAGTGCTACGTGTAGATACAGGATGTTTGGTGGCGATGACATCAAATGTAGATTACAATATCGAGATGGTTGGAGGCGTAAAAACTGCACTATTTGGTGGAGAAGGGATCTTCTTTGCTACACTACGCGGCCCAGGGACTGTGTGGGTACAATCATTACCATTTAGCCGTTTAGCAAGTCGTGTCTTTGCAGCAGCACCTATTTCGCAAGGAGGGGGCGGTCAATCTAAAGGTGAAGGCGGCATCGGTGGCATATTCGATTTATTCAATAAATAAGAAAACATAAGGCTGGAACAAAAAATGTTTCAACCAACAAAAATACCGAACTATCCAATGAAACACTTATAAAGTGTTTCGGAATAGTTCGGTTTTTCTATTTGTCATGTTTTGTTATTAAGAAATTATTCGACTTCTTGAAAGAACAATTTAGAGCAAACGTGGTGAGTGAAGCGGCTAACGGACGCCCTGAAAGGACACTGGAGGAACGGAAATCAATCCCACAGCTTACTAAAAAGTTTTTTCTAGTCTTTTTTCAATGTGTAGCATGTCAGCAAATGATATGCTCCTCTTTTTTAATCAATTCGATTGGAGATTGCCTTGCCTTGTCCATAAGCCGTTAATGCTTTCACATTTAGCATCAGCATGGCCGTTCTCGTTGCTAACGAAGCGCTACCGATATGTGGAAGTGCTACTACATTTGGAAGAGTTAATAAAGGATGATTCATAGCAATCGGCTCTTGTTCAAAAACATCTAGCCCCGCAGCCCACAGCTTACCATTTTTCAAAGCATCATACAGGGCAGCCTCATCAATGATCCCACCACGGGAAGCATTTATTAATACAGCATCTTCCTTCATCAAAGCTAGTTCCTGTGCCCCAATGAGTCCTTCCGTATCAGTATTATAAGGTGTCATAATCACAACAAAATCAGATTGCTTTAAAAGGTCTTCCAATGAAACATACTGGAAGCCATACATTTCTTCCGCTTCATGCCGACGTCTGCGATTATTATATAAGATTTTCATATCAAAACCTTTTGCTCTTCTAGCAACAGCTTGGCCAATTCGCCCCATGCCAATAATTCCTATTGTTGCTCCTGATACATCCTTACCAACCAGTTGCATTGGATACCAGCTGTTCCATTTGCCTTCACGTAAATATCTTTCACTTTCTGGAATTCTACGTGCAGTTGCAAGCAGTAAGCCAAATACTAAATCCGCAGTCGTATTGGTTAAGACACCTGGTGTATTTGTCGCCATAATGCCTTGTTTCCGTAAAGCTTTCACATCAATATTATTATAGCCAACTGCTAAATTGGTCACTAATTTCAAATTGGGTGCATGTGAAAGTAACTCTTCATCTACTTGATCGGCTATCGTTACCCATAGCACCTCACAGTCAGCGACAGCTGCTAGCAATTTGTCTCGTGGAATAACCAGGTCTTCTTCTTCCCACTGCGAGATTTCATAAAACTCCTGTAATGGTTCAACAATATGTGTAGGAAATTTACGTGTTATAAATAATTTCTTTTTCATGCTCCAAAAACACCCCTCTACTCATTTCCCTAATTCGCCTATAGCGTAACACTTAAAACAAGCATTTTCTAGGGTTTTCTAGTCTGTATCCTTCCATAACTGATAGTTATTAGCTAATTCATCAGCCTCATTTTTAGTTTATCCGTGTAATACATCATTCTATCCTAATCCACAGCACGAAAAAAACTATGCATAGATTGGATGCATAGTTTTTCATAATGTTGGAAAACAAAACCTTCAATAACATTTTTGTGAAAGTTCCATTGTAGGCTACTTGCATTCTGTAAGCGAGTACTACCCCATGGGAATCAAGTAGCCCAATCAATAAAAATATTTCTTTTGAGCAAAGGTTTTCAACTAAAGTGGAAGTATTCACTACTCTTTATGGAGGGGTGTTGTCACTCATCGCTTCTCCACATTGAAAATAAAAGCCTATCCTTACTCTAATCATACAAATAAAGAGCTATTTTGTTCACTAAGGCTCGTATGAAAGATTAGGAAAAGACTCTTTTGCGCATGGTTGATTGGAGTGGAGCCAGCGTCACTCCTAGGGATTTAGCGTCACAGCTGAGACGCTGGCAGAACGGAAATTAACCCCTCGCCTTTCAAACTTACTTTTTCTGCCGTTGACATCAACACTATTAAAATTCTCTAATTGTTGTATTTAAGCGATTGGCCACTTTCTCTAATGCTCCAGAAGATTCACCAATAGTTTCAATAATCTTTACTAATTCAGCTATTTGACTACCAACATTTTGAAAGTTAGAGATAGAATCTTCCACAGAACCAGAAATCGCATCAAATGCTTTTAGCGACTCGGCATTGCGTTCAATACTACTATTCACGAGTTGCTGTATATCCTGAATGGCTTGGACCACCTGTGTTGTAATACCGTTCGACATCATAATTAGTTCAGCTATTTGTTCGACTGAGCTTTTCGTTTGATCAGCAAGCTTACCTACTTCATTTGCAACGACTGCGAAGCCCTTACCATGTTCGCCAGCACGTGCTGCTTCAATTGCAGAGTTCAGCGCAAGTAAATTGGTTTGCCCTGAGATGCTTTTCACAATTTCTACAACTGCATTAATTTTGGAAGAAGAGGCATCTAGCTGCTCCACCATATTAGCCATCTCAACTGTTTTATGATGAATTTTTCCAGTTTGCTCATTGATAGATACAATTTTAGTATAACCTTCATTAGACACCTTTTGCATAGATTGTGCCTCTTGCATACTATCTGTCAAAGAATCATTGACATGCTGTGCACTATAAACAAGTTGTGTTACTGTTTCAGTCGTATTTTGAGATTGAACCTCCAACTGTGTTGAAATGCCGCCTATGACATCCTTTACATGCTCCCTAACGCTATTGCGTTGTTTCTCTATTAATATACTGGCATAGTTATCGTATTCTTCCAAAACAATTTGCTGCTCGAAATTACATATTTTACTAACAGCATCACAAAATTTCTCTTCCTCGTCTTTAGATAGTCGAAGCTCATAAATAATTTTACGTAGTGATTTTTCAAGAATGTAAAAGGCTGCTAAATACCATTTAGGATAGAGATTAATCTTCACATGCATCTTTGCCACACGGCTTCGCTTCTCTAAAAAAGCTTCATCTATACGCCCCTCAAACATTTCAATAATATGATGGCGTAATGTTTGCCGTAAGCGCTCGCTAGAACTATGCTTTTGTATCACAGCCTGTAAAGAGGGCACGCTTTCAATAGCATGATAAAATGCACCAACCACCTCAACAACGTTTCTTTCCACATAAGGCTTTAAGCTTTTAATCAATTGAAGGTCGTATACACTTAATCCTACAAGATTTAACTGAAATAAACGTTCTGGCTCTTCAATAAAAATACCGACAGCTGCTTCATCACTAATTTCAATTGTATTTTTCTTAGATCTATTTACAATTTGAAACATTTTCTCCACCTCATATTATAATCATATACCGAACTAAGTCTATTATCCTAAATGCTATTCAATAACAACAAATATTTGGACATTCTATGTATCAATTATAATCTCAAAATAAACAAATGAATAATAAAGAGGTAAATGATAGCTATTATCATTATAATCCTCTATACATTTGTACTATTCAATAAGTCTTTATAACTATTTTACTCATTTTTCAAAAAAATGATGGCTGGAGTAATAAAAAAAGCCACTGCTTCTTATCAAAGAAGAGTCCTGCACCCCTAAAGTTTAGATTTTTGACTCTAACTTTAGGGGTGCAGGACCAAGAGTGACCTTTTTTATTTACATAAAAATAATTACACAAAGAACTGCGGCTAAAACTAAACGATAAATCGCAAAAGGCATTAACTTCACCTTTGAAATAAGTGCTAGGAAAAACTTGATGGATAGTAAGGCAAAGATAAATGAACTAATAAATCCAACTGCATAGAATCCAAAATAGTCCATCGATAAAGTATCCCAGTTTTTCAGAACGGATACTAGACTAGCCCCTGCCATGATTGGCACTGCCATAATGAATGTAAAATCGGCTGCAACACGGTGACTCATACCAAAGAGTACCCCACCTGAAATAGTCGCACCTGAACGAGAAAAACCTGGCCATAAAGATAGACATTGAACTAACCCAACTTTAAATGCTAAACCATAGGATATCTTGTCTAAAGAATCTACTTTTGGTTTTCTTGGTGCCAATTTATCCGCAGCAATCATTAGAATTGCTCCTGCCACTAAAGCATAAACTACATGTTCTACTTTAAATAAATGGTCGTCTATAAAATCTTTAAACGCAAAACCTAAAACAACTGCTGGCAGCATCCCAACAATAACATGCAATAAGTTAAAACGGCCGTTTATGGATTTTGATTGACCGTCAATATTATATAAGCCAACTAAGCTTAGCATACGTTTCCACATCACTACGATAACCGCTAAAATGGAGCCGAGCTGCACAACAATTTTAAATGTGTTAGCAGGATATTTTCCCAAAAACTCCTCTGTCTTTAACCACATATCATCCACGATAATCATATGACCCGTAGAAGATACTGGTGCGAATTCCGTCATACCTTCGACAAAGCCTAATATTAACGCTTTTAATAATTCTATAATTTCCACCATGTCACCTTACCTTTTTTAATCAAATACCCACCTATTATAAGATACTACGTTTTCATATACTACTGTCATTTCACCTAGGTAGCTCATTTCAAGATTACCACACACTATTGAAAGTTTATATCCACTACCCAAAGCTCTGATCTACTACCAATTCGCATCGGTGGTCCCCAGAAGCCATAGCCTGATGAAACAAGTGTATGCATATGCTCCTTCAACTTATAACCATAGTCCAGTTCAAATACCCGAGCCGTTATATACTGGTTTGGCCATAGCTGACCCTTATGTGTATGACCTGACATATGTAAATCAACCCCCATTGCCGTTGGTGTTACCAAGTCATCGGGTGTATGGTTCATCACAAGCCATGGCAAGTTATCAGATACCTTTAATTCTTCAAGTGTTTTTCTTTCTTTATTCGTCCTATCCTCTTGCCCTGTTAATACAAACGCATCTTCTATACGAATTGTTTCATCTAGCAGTATTTTCACATTGGCATTTTCCATTTCCTTTACAAACTCAGGAATTTTTTTACCGTAATATTCATGGTTACCCAATATCCCATACGTTCCATATGTAGATGTTAATCCTTTCATGACATCCGCCATGCCCTCTTGAACAAACCATTTTGGATCATCATCCACGATATCGCCAGCTAACAATACAATATCTGGCTGCGCTTCATTTGCCAAGTTTACAAATCGTTGCAAATGCCTTTTATGCGATAATACCCCTAAATGAAAATCAGATGCCACAACAGCTCTCAGTGATTCTAGTTCACTTTCCTTTTTGGCTACCGTTATTTCTAAATGACGAACTACTGGTGAATAAGCTAAATAAGAGCCGATGATACTTAACAAAACTAGGACAGCAACTGCTATACTACCAATTATTTGTACATTTTTAAAGGGAGTTAACCAAACAATCAATTGTGAAGCTAAACACAGTAATAAGCCGTATTCAAAGAGAAACATCCAGTAATTACTGATGACCGAAAAAAACCGTAAAGACTCATGTAATCTTCCGATAATAATACTAAAAGCAACAATATACAGGATCAGCCAAAATAGGACTGGATAACGGAACCATCCCATCGCTACAAGCCACTGCTTTACTCCCCACCCTAAATAGAAAGTCAACGCACTATAAATACTAATTAAAAGTATACCACCGATTACTTTTGGCATAACCTAGTCCTCTACTTTCTTCTATAATTTAGTTGATTATATCATTATACTTAACAATCATATTGCTTGAAGCCCTTGAATAATCTTCTATCTGAAAATAGGAACTGATTACAGATGACAACTATAAGTTTACCTTTTTATTTCCTTCGATTCTCTCGTTCTACATGACATTCCACCATATTTAGATGACATTTTCGTCATTTTCACACTAAAAGCCACTTTAATTTCTACAAATCTTCCAGTAACATAATAGATGAACGAGAAAATTTACGCATTTACGAGCAAAAAGGGGTGCTATTTCGAATGACACGTTATAAATTTGAAACAATAGAGCATGAGTTATTTCGTAAAACCTTCCGTAAGTTTTTAGCTGAAGAAGCTGAGCCACATTATATTCAATGGGAAAAAGACCATCTAATTCCACTTTCCTTTTGGCGCAAGCTCGGTGAGATGGGCTACCTTTGCCCACAGGTCGAGGAGCAGTATGGCGGGCTTGGTCTGGATTTCAGCTTCGGTGTTATTATTCAAGAGGAGCTAGAACGTATAGGTTCAAGTCTTATTGGGATTGGACTGCATAATGATATTGCCGTACCTTATATCGAGGCTTATGGTACACATGAACAAAAATCTCGCTGGCTGCCTAAATGTATTTCAGGCGACTATATCACTGCGATTGCGATGACTGAGCCTGGTACAGGTTCAGACTTGGCAAATATACAAACAACCGCGATCCGCGATGGTGACTTTTACATTGTCAATGGACAAAAAACCTTTATCACTAATGGCATTCATACAAACTTAGCCATTGTTGCAGTGAAAACAAATCCACAGGTGGAGAAAAAGCATCGCGGCATCAGTCTACTTGTCATTGAAGAAGGTACACCTGGCTTTACAAAAGGAAGACAGCTCGAAAAGGTTGGGATGCATGCCCAAGATACGGCAGAACTCTATTTTGAAGATTGCCGAGTGCCTGTGCAAAACCTACTTGGAGAAGAAGGCAAAGGTTTTCACTATATGATGGAAAAGCTACAGCAAGAGCGATTAGCAGTAGCGATTGCTGCACAAACAGCCGCAGAGGATATGCTTACCTTGACATTAGACTATGTAAAATCACGTCAAGCCTTTGGTAAAACAATTGGCGACTTCCAAAATACAAAATTTAAAATTGCTGAAATGGCTACTAAAATTGAGCTTGGAAAATCATTTTTAGAATCCTTGATTGAAGAGCATATTGCTGGGAAAGAGGTTGTGACAAAAGTATCTATGGCAAAATACTGGATCACAGAAAATGCACGTGAGCTTGCCACGCAATGTATGCAATTGCATGGTGGCTATGGCTATATGGAGGAATATAAAATTGCTAGAAGGTATAGAGATATACCTGTTATGTCCATCTATGCTGGTACCAACGAAGTGATGAAAGTCATTATCGCCAAAAATTTAGGCTTATAAAAAGATGGCGGCAAATTTCTGCCGCCATCTTTCCATTATACTGCTGGAATTCGAACAATTACTTTAAATAGATCGCCATCTACATCAATACTCATTCTTGCCCCATGTAAGTCGACAATAGATTGTGCAATCGCTAATCCAAGTCCTGAGCCCTCTGTATGCCTTGAAGCATCTGCACGTTTAAAGCGTTCAAATAATTCCTCGGCATCCTCACTGATTTCATATTTCGCAACATTTTTCACTGTAAATTCAGCATCACCATCTGCCGTACGTTTCAACGTCACGTATACACGTGTTCCTTCTAACGCATATTTCAAGACATTCACAATTAAATTATCGATGAGTCTCCACCATTTTTGACCGTCCACATATGCATAGATGGGATCGTGTGGCATCGTCATACGTAAATCTAAGCTTGACTGTGTCAAATCCTCTTTATGCTCCCCTACCGCTTGCTGAATAAGCTGCGTCAAATCTACTCGACTGCGATGGAGTTCAATATTGCCACTTGCCATTTTTGACACTTCAAAAAGGTCTTCAATCAATACTTTTAAACGCTCAGATTTTTTATCGAGAATTTGAATGTATTGTTGACGTTCTTCGTCTGTAATAGTGGGCTTTTTCAGTAAATCCGTATACGTAATAATAGAGGTTAATGGCGTACGTAAATCATGACTCACATTTGTAATAAGCTCTGTTTTCAAACGTTCACTTTTCGCCTGCTCATGCATGGACGTACGAACACCTTCTCGTAAATGGTTAAGATTTTCAGCATGACCTGCAAGCGGTGATTTGCCTTTTACCTTCACATCTCGGTTTAAACGTCCTTCAGCCATATTCTTCGTATCCTTCATAATGCGATTTAAATAACCCATTCTTGATAGGAAAACAACCAGAGCAGGAATTCCTACGAACATACACATAGCAAGAACAAGAACTGGAAAACCGCCTCCTCTTAACATAGAAGCGACAAGGCTACCTCCCCCAAAGAAGGCTGCAGCTAACATGACCAATGAATGCAATGCAATAGAACGATTGATAAATAAATCAGTCATCGAATCGCCAAGTGACCATAAATAACTTGATTTCATATTTTCTTCTAGCTTTTTCAAAGTATCCACTCTTGTATACAGCCAAATTAATTGTACAAAGAAAGCACTGCCTATAACGAATAACACAGCTATTTTAAAGGCAGAATCTAGTATAGACCGTACATAATTATATTGATAATTGTAATCGTAAGTGTATTCAATAGATTCAAAAACAATTTGGGAAGTAAAAAGATACATAAATCCTGTGATCAATACTAGAATAACCTGAAAGTCAAACTTTACCTTAGTTAAAATCTCTTTTTCCTTCATATTCGTGACAGTTTGTAGTACAACCTTACGACCTCTCCATGCAAAGATTGCCGTTACTATACTAGTCAGCCACACAAAGAAAAAGGTATATTGATTACGGTGAAAACGATTATAATCCTGCATAACGCCTAATGATTGAACTGCTTTTTTCGAGATGGTTAAGACACCCATATATTCAGCTGTTTCATAAAAATTATCTACATCCACATATGCTTCTGTACTGTAAAAAATATCCCTTAAATTATTACTAATATTTCCTGCATATAATGGGTTTCGCTCAGAATATTTTATTTTATAGGCACTGCTTTCTGAAACATCACCTGCACGGTATATTTTACCTGTTTCAATATTCGTCAACTCATAGGACCAGTAGTCATAGTTTTTTCCAAAGCTTTTCGCTTCGGCTTGTACTGACTTAATATATTTATCAATTAATGCTTCTTTTTCAGCACGAATCTTCTTTCGCACATGCTCATCATTTTCAAAGTTTGCCGTAATATCTTTAATCTTATTATCGCGTTCAGTCTCTAGCTTTATTTGTAATTCTGCAGCATTGGCATCCACTGCTTCTTGAATTCGCTGTCCGTATTGCTGTTTAATATTATCGATTTGCTGTCCCAATGTACCATAGTAATTACGATGATCTTCTATTTCTGATTGCGTAATTTCTATTTCATCTTTAAAATCTGCGGCATTCGGTACATTTAACACTAACGGTCCTAGTTCTGCTGTGAAATTATCGATTTCATGCTGGAAATTTTCCGATTGGAAATAGGATTTACCAATATACTGATAACCTACATGCCAAAAAGTAAAAATACCAAAAATTGTCCAAATGAAACACATTAACACTAGAGAGGATTTCCATTTTTTTATCATACCTCTTACACTCCTCTAAAAAATTCTTTCCAAAAATTGCAAAACCTCTGAGGAGCGAGAATCGACGATTTGATAGGCATAAACACCAAAATAAATGAGCCCAACAACACCTGCTATAAATCCTGCAATCGTCATATACTTCTCTAGTTTATTTTTCCATTTTATAGCCAACGCCCCATACCACCTTTAGATAGCGCGGATTTTTCGGATCTGCTTCAATTTTTTCACGTATCTTCCGAATGTGAACAGCTACAATATTTTCAGCATTGTACGCCTCCTCATTCCAAACACGTTCATAAATTTCACGTATCGAAAAAACACGCCCTACATTTTTCATTAATAATTCCGTGATTTTATATTCTATTGGAGTTAGTCGAACAGGTTCTCCTTCTAGTATGACCTCTTTTGCATCTTCATCAAGAACAAGTCCGTCAATTTCCACTTTTGTCGCTCCTTCACTATACGTCCCTAGTTGCACATAACGTCGCAACTGCGATTTCACTCGTGCCAATAGTTCTAATGGATGAAATGGCTTCGTCACATAATCATCAGCTCCAACGGATAGCCCATGTATTTTATCGCCATCCTCTGCCTTTGCACTCAGCATAATAATTGGAATATTGCGCTCCTCCCTAATTTTAAAGGTTGCTGTAATGCCATCCATGTTTGGCATCATGATATCTAAAATAATTAAATGTACTTCATTGTTCTCTAGCTTTTCTAATGCATCTTGGCCGTCTGCTGCTTTAATGACATGATAGCCTTCATTTTTTAAATAAATTTCAATACCATCACGAATATCTTGATCGTCATCTGTAACAAGAACTGTTAATTTCGTCATGATATACACCTCGCTCTCAAATATCAGTGTACCTTTCAAATCTTAAAAACCAGCTATTATAAAAATGAAGAATTTCTTAAGGTTTTCGTTTTTTCCTTCCACCTATGGTTAAAACAACAATGCCACCTAGTAGCATTGCTAGACCAAGCCAGGACACGATACTTAATTGTTCTCCAATGAAAAACACCCCAAGAATGGCAGCAGTTAATGGCTCTGCTAATGACAGTGTTACAGCTGATGATGAACTAATTTTTTGCAGACCATTTAAAAACAATAAATACGCCACGCTTGTACACATAATTCCCATGAATAGCATTGTCCATAAGTTATGTGTATTCCCTAACCAAGCAAATCCATTTTCAAAAGAAAACGGCAGTAAAAATAACGTACAAATAGAGAATGTCATGGCGACTGCTGGCAATGCCTCTTCCTGTGCCATTAATTTTTTACTAATGTTTGTATAAAATGCAAAGGACACACCTGCACAAAGTGCTAGTGCAAATCCACCTATATGAACAGACTCGTCTCCATTATTCATAAATAATAAAAGACATCCGATAATCGCCATCAGTGTAGCAAGTCCCCATACCGCTGTCGGACGAGTTTTCCAAATAAGCCATTCTAAAACACCAGAAAATACTGGTGCACTACCAATTGTCGCAACTGTTCCAATGGCTACTCCTGTTAGACGGATAGATGAAAAGAAAAGACCCTGGAAAAGAGCAATACTGGCTGCAGCTAAAATCGTCCATTTCCATGACCATTTTCGAAAGTTAATTTTCCGTAATGAAATGGTAATGGCTAATAATAGACCGCCACCAATTGCAGAACGAATAGTGGCCACTGCTATTGGAGATACCCCTTGATTTAAAAATGTTTGAGCTGTTCCTGTCATTCCCCATAGAATGGCTGCTAGTAATACCAACAACGGATTTAACATTTATCAATTCATCCTCGCTTTATTACTTCATTAATACTAATAATACATATTTATCCAAAATCAAACAATTATCATTTTTACTTTTTCTTTCAATTAGCCTAGTATGCTTTCTCAACAATGGCAGTTATAATATATACAGTAAAAGGAGCGAATCGTATGTACAAAACAATTGCAGAGACAGCTGTTGATCTTGGTATGCCTGAGGATCAAATTATGCGTCTAGTTTATGAGGGGCGTATCCGTTCTGTTTACGATGGAGAACAAACCCTAATCAATAGCGGCCAATTTAGCACGTATTTTAAACAATTGGAACGTATTAAAGAGGAAATCGAAATTTGGCGTTCTACCCCTATTCCAGAAGATATAGATGTGAAAGATGAAGATTAAAAAAACCCACCATTCATACAATCGAACATTGTTGAGTGGCGGGTAATTTTAAAAAATAAGTTTATTAGATTGTCACAACAAATCCTGCTCTTTTCCCAATGATTTCAGCATAGTCCTCTACCATGACACTCGCAGTTGGGTACATTCCTGCCCCAGGGCCAACTAATGTTAATGTCCCAATATAGTTAGTCTCTAACGCTACCGCGTTGAACACATCATCAACGGGATAAAGTGGATGTTCTTTATCAACCAGTTGAGGACCAACTTTAGCGATAATTTTACCGTCAGCCCTTTTTTCCACTTCAGCGACATGGCGGTAACGCAGACCGTTTTCACACGCTTCACGGACTTGTTCAGCCGAAATGCTATCGATACCAATTACTTCTACATCAGCCCAATCTGGTTGCTCTCCGAAAGCTAAAGCACTTAAAATCATTAATTTTTTAAAGGCATCCTGACCAGAAATATCATTATATGGATCCGCCTCGGCATAACCTAAACTTTGCGCCTCTTTTAAAGCTGTTTCGAATGACCAGCCTTGTGCACGCATTTTTGTTAAAATATAATTACATGTGCCATTCAGGACTCCTTGAATACGGCTCACATCATTAACAAGTAAAATATTTTTCATTGTTTTAATAACAGGTACGCCACCTGCAGTAGTTGCCTCATAGCCTACAAAAACACCATTTGCTTTTGCCAGATCCTGCAACTCTAAGCCTCGTTTAGCAAACATCACTTTGTTGGCTGTAACAACGTGACATTTATGCTCAACTGCTCTTTTTAAATAACTGTATGCAGGCTCTTCATTTACAATCGCTTCAAACACAACCTGCATACCTGGCTCTGCTAAGACATCATCCATACTCGTCGTCATTAAATGCGCTGTACCTGGTACACGTTCACGACTAGCATCTGTCACTAAAATCTTTGCTACCTCTAATTCAATACCTAATTTATTTTTTAGCTCTTCTCGCTTTTCATTTAAAATATGATAGATCCCTTGACCTACCGTTCCAAATCCTAAAATCGCTGCCTTTATAGTTGCCATTTCTGTTATTCCCTCCAACTTACATTCCGCAGTTTCATCAAAGCTAATTTCTCCATGGGGTTGTGTCATGATAATTGGACACCCACCGCAAGCTTTAGCCAATTACTCTTCTTTGTACGAGTTTCGCTATTTTAGTATGTGTTGGAACACATACAAATTCAAATAATTCTAAATTTATCTTAAAGAAAATTGTAACGCAAATACATACTTAGTACAAGAAAAATCTTTCTAGGAAGGACATTTGTTTTCTCTAGATGTGCAAAAGAAATCGGTTTCATTCCCTTTATTATACGTTTTTTTAGTTGATCTATAAGATTTGAACAAAAATTGACTATTTCCATTTAAATATATGAATGTCTTTCTTCTATTATATATGTATGCTTGGACACCCATCATCTTGTTACTATTTTAATGACCTCTAAAGAAAAAACTCATTCCCTGTAGCAGCAGAGAATGAGCTTTAATATATGGGGGTTTTCAACTTGCTTTTGAAAGCAATTGATAACGATAATGTGTTAAAGCTTGTTGAACAAGACTAATTTCTTCTTCTGTAAAATTTGGTATTGCATACGTACGTTCCACTAATTGAAATGTACCGTATTTTAAGTAAAGCTCTGTTGCAGGAAGTGCAATATGGCTCACACCGTAATGTTCATATGCCTCAAAAACTTCCTTTACAGTATAGCCCTCCTCTTCAGCCACAACATACTCTTGAAATGCTGTATGACCAAAGACTTGCTTCCATTTTTTATCGACTGATGTAAGTAAGTGTTGAATGGATTGATTGTTGACAAAGACATGACCTTCATTCAGCTCATAAATTAGATAGGATGCAATGTTTTGTGCACTATAGATATTACCCATTTTAAACACTCCTTTATCATCAGTTTTTTTGGAAGAGCAGTCACTGGCTATGCGACCACTCTTCTTCTATATATTCAAAAGTGGGGGGAGCACTTATGAAAACATTTACCTTATAACAAGAATTTTCGTATTCTTAACTTATTCCCTAGTATATAACACGGAATTAACTAAGTCAATAATACACATAAAAATACTTGGTTTTATTTTTAAAAAAGTTCTGATAATTGATGGATTTTATACTTGGTTGATGTAGCAACGTTTGACGCAATGCCAAATGAGGCAATTCGAATGAGAAAATACGTAAACTCTACAACATCTTCCCTTGCGTTCTAAAACTTAAGCTTCTACAGTTTGTTCAGTTGTTGTGGCAAGCGTAATGGCTTGTTCTAAATCAGCAATAATATCCTCTACTGCCTCTAAACCGATGGATAAGCGAATGAGCGACTCGGTTACGCCAGCTTGAATTAATTCATCTGTTGATAATTGCTGATGTGTAGTAGATGCTGGGTGAATAATGAGCGATTTGGCATCCCCTACATTTGCTACATGTGAAAACAGCTTCACGCTATCAATTAGCTTTCGACCAGCCTCACGTCCACCTTTAATGCCAAATGTAAGCACAGAACCGAAGCCATTTTTCAAGTATTTTTTCGCCAAATCATGTGTCGCAAAATCTTCTAGGCCATTATAGTTTACATACTCCACAGATGGGTGGTTTCGTAAATATTCAGCAACTGCCAACGCATTTTCATTGTGTTTAGGGATACGCAAATGAAGCGTTTCTAAACCTTGTAGTAAATTAAACGCTGCGTCAGCACTTAATGTTGGACCGAAGTCACGTAACAACTGTACGCGTAGCTTCGTAGCAAAAGCAGCAGAAGCTGTATCAATTCCGTAACGTAATCCATGGTAAGAAGCATCTGGTTCCGTAAATCCAGGGAATCGTCCACTAGTCCAATCAAACTTACCAGCGTCTACAACAACCCCACCTAAAGTTGTACCATGACCACCTATCCATTTAGTTGCGGAGTGAACAACAATATCTGCACCGTATTCAATTGGTGTGGAACCATAAGGAGAAGCAAATGTACTATCGATAATTAATGGTAAACTGTTAGCATGTGCAATCTTAGCTACTGCTTCAATATCTAAAACTTTTAAACTTGGATTACCATAAATTTCAGCGAAGACAGCTTTCGTTTTATCGGTAATCGCAGCCTTAAAATTCTCTGGGTTTGTTTCATCTACAAAAATTGTTTTAATGCCATACTTCGGTAATGTGTTAGCAAATAAATTATACGTACCACCATATAAAGAACTACCTGCTACTATTTCATCGCCTGCTCCAGCTAGATTTAAAATGGAAAATGCGATAGCTGCTGCACCAGATGAAAGTGCTACTGCTGCTGTTCCACCTTCCAATAAGGCCACACGCTTTTCAAAAACATCCACTGTCGGATTTGTAATCCGTGTGTAAATGTTCCCCGCTTCCTCTAAGGCAAAAAGACGTTGCGCATGAGCAGTGTCCTTAAATACGAAAGCAGTTGAGCGATAGACAGGAACTGTTCTAGAGCCCGTCACTGGGTCTGGCTCTTGACCACCATGTAACAGCAATGTTTCTGGTTTAAAATTTGTCATTGTGTACCTCCAATTATTTTTTTACGATGGTACCGGAGATGAGGAGGATTTATGTGTAGAAAACAAAACCCTCTCCTGTTAAGAAGAGGGTTGCGGTTGCAAGTTTTCCTCCCCTTATCTGCCAGATCCAAGTAAGAATCTGTAGGAATTAGCACCTTAGTAAGTTCATCACTTACTGGTTGCTGGGCATCATAGGGCCTATCCCTCCGCCGCTCTTGATAAGAGTATGAGATTCAATTTCCATCGTTGTAACACAGTATAAACATAGAGTTTTTTTCTGTCAATATGTAAATTTTATTTTTTCCGAAACTTCTGTCAGCTCTTATACGTAATATGAACGCATACACTAATTTAGAAAAAAATTTGAAAGGAGTATTTTTATGGTAAAAGCCGTGATCATTTTTCTCTTAGTTGGATATTTAATTGGCTGTATTCACGGCTCTAAAGTGGCACAATTTTTATCGGGGGTTGATTTAAAAAAAGCTGGCCATGGCAATGCAGGTGCCTCTAATGCTACACTTTCCCTCGGCTGGAAATATGGCGTTTTAGTAGCCCTAATCGATATTGGCAAAGGCGTTGTAGCTATTATCGGTGCACACTTTTATTTAGCAGATGCTCCGCATTTAACCGAAGGAGAAATATGGCTCCTGACCTACATTATTGCTGCAGGGGTTATTTTGGGTCATAATTTCCCATTTTATATGGGCTTCAATGGTGGGAAAGGAACTGCCTCTATTATTGGAATTCTACTTGCTGTAGATTGGAAGATTGGTTTATTTGCACTTATTTTATTTGTCATTTTATCCTTTGCAACTAACTATTTAATTGTCGGTGTTCTAGAGTTTTATCTCGTTTTTTGTACGGCAACATATTTATGGATTCCTGGAATTGGCCCAACTATAATTGCTGTCCTTCTTTTTGGCATAGCTATTATCCTGCACATCGAAAATATCCAACGATTAGTGAAGGGTACAGAGCCTAAAGTAACGTCTGCATTTAAGAAAAAGAAATAATATTACAATGGATATTTTTGTATTTTTTATGACCGTATATTTTCTCTTTATCTACTTATATCGCTGTAAAAAGCAGCTATTCTGCATACTTATTTTTTTACAATAAAATAGACAAGTTCTTATCTTAATAAAACATTTTACTAACCGATGTTATGGATAATAATCGTCATATTTATCGTAGAAAGGATGAGAAAATATGTCTTCACCCAATCAAACAGCTACGAAACGGAATTTAAAGCCACTATGGATTGGCTTGGCCTTTGCTTTACTAATCATCATTACTTTTTTACCTAATAACGGTGACTTACCGATTGCTGGACAACGAGCTTTAGCCATCTTAGCATTCGCAGTCATCCTATGGGTAACAGAGGCCGTGTCCTATCCCGTTAGCTCAGCCATGATCATTGCACTTGTAACTGTTCTACTAGGGCTCGCTCCATCAATGGACGATCCTGCTACAGAATTAGGAACTGCTGGCGCTTTAAAATTATCCTTAAGTGGATTTAGTAATTCCGCTGTCGCATTAGTAGCAGCAGCTCTTTTTTTAGCAGCAGCCATGCAAATTACCAACTTACATAAACGGCTTGCTCTCTGGATCCTTTCACTTGTAGGAACAAAAACAAAAGCTATCGTATTCGGCGCCATTTTAGTTTCTATAGCCCTCGCTTTTTTTGTTCCTTCTGCCACAGCACGTGCAGGCGCAGTCGTACCAATATTGCTAGGGATGGTCGCAGCATTTGGTTTACCACGCGATAGTCGACTCGCCGCTTTACTTGTTATTACTTCGGTACAAGCCGTTTCCATTTGGAATATCGGTATCAAGACAGCAGCAGCTCAAAATATGGTCGCTTTAAACTTTATTCAGGAACAATTTAATGTGGATATCTCCTGGGGTGCTTGGTTGCTCTATGCTGCCCCCTTCTCAATCATTATGTCTGTAGCTCTATTTTTCATTATGATCGCTTTAATTAAGCCTGAGACTAGCAATATCGAAGGTGGTAAAGAGGTCATCAAAAAACAGCTTTCAGAGCTTGGCCCATTGAAGGCTCCTGAAATTCGCTTAATCATAACATCAATCGTTTTGCTATTTTTCTGGGCAACTGAAGGGAAATTGCATCCCTTTGACACAACTACAGTCACAATTATTGCCATCGCTATTTTATTAATGCCTAAAATCGGTGTTTATTCATGGAAGGAAGTTGAACCTCATATCCCGTGGGGGACAATTATCGTCTTTGCCGTAGGTATTATGCTAGGAACCATTTTACTTAAGACGGAAGGTGCATCATGGTTATCCGATAAAGTATTTGGTTCACTTGGGCTAGATACGATGCCAATACTAGCAACCATCGCACTCGTAACATTATTTAATATTTTAATTCATTTAGGCTTTGCAAGTGCAACAAGCTTAGCCTCTGCACTGATACCTGTATTCATCGTACTAGCCTCTACATTAACAACGAATGTTGATCAGGTTGGCTTTGTCATCGTGCAACAATTCGTCATAAGTTTTGGCTTCCTATTACCAATTAGCGCACCACAAAATATGCTTGCCTATGGGACAGGAGCATTTACAACAAAGGATTTCTTGAAATCTGGTATTCCATTAACGATTATCGGCTTCCTTCTAATTCTTCTGTTCTCAGCTACTTATTGGAAATGGATTGGATTATTATAAAACTCTAATATGCTCACAACAAAAAGCCTTGAAGCACAATTGTCCTTCAAGGCTTTAATGATGGTATTTTATTGTTTCGTAAACGCAGAGTCCTTCATTGTCCCACTTTTTGCATAATGAACATGCCATGACAGTGCTTTTTCTAGATCGTGTGGCGTATGATGTCCACCAGTCGCCTCATTGGCATCATTATAATACTGCCATAGTTGCTCACGATAATCGGGGTGTGCACAATTATCAATGATAAGCACCGCTCGCTCTTTCGGGGCAAGCCCACGTAAATCAGCTACACCCTGCTCAGTTACGATGACATCCACATCATGCTCAGTATGGTCCACATGTGAAACCATAGGGACAATACTTGAAATGTTGCCACCTTTAGCATACGATTTCGTCACAAAAATCCCTAGACGTGCATTACGTGCAAAGTCACCAGACCCTCCAATGCCATTCATCATCTTTGTACCAGAAACATGTGTTGAATTAACATTGCCGTATATATCAACTTCCAATGCTGTATTCACTGAAATAAGTCCGAGTCGACGAATAATTTCTGGTTGATTGGAAATTTCTTGTGGACGTAATACTAATTTATCAGCATACTTTTCAAAGTTCCCATAAACACGGTTTCCTACTTGCTCTGAAAGGGTAATAGAAGTAGCGGAAGCGAAATTTACTTTCCCTGCATCGATTAATTCAAATACTGCATCCTGTAGAACTTCTGAATAAACTTCTAAGTTCTCGAACTCAGAATCTTTAAAGCCTAACAATACGGCGTTTGCTACCGAGCCTACTCCTGATTGAATTGGTCGCAAGCTCGTTGTTAAGCGACCTACTTTAATCTCTTCACGTAGGAAATTTAATAAATGATTCGCCATTACATCTGTCTCCTCATCAGCAGGAACAATTGTTGATGGCGCATCTAATATATCTGAAATAACGATGCCCTTTACTTTATCTAAATCTAGCGGAATCCCAATTATACCAAGACGATCAGACACATTTTGCAAAGGAATTGGATCACGCTTACCTTGTGGCGCAGGTACGAAAATATCATGCACTCCCTCTAATGCATCAAGCTGTGCTACATTTAATTCAATGATGATTTGGTCTGCTTCTTGTACAAAAATCGGAGAGTTACCAACTGAAGTTGTAGGAATTAATAAGCCGTCTTCTGTAATGGCAGCAGCTTCAATAATCGCGAAATCAATAGGACCTATAATACCTTGGCGAACAAGTTCAGCATTATGAGAAAGATGGGCATCTACAAATGTGATATCACCGCTATTGATTTTATTACGAATACCAGCATCTGCTTGGAAAGGGCCTCGTTTACGAATGACACCTGCTTCTGCTAAATATTGGTCTACTTCAGGACCAAGTGATGCACCTGTAAAGACATCTACTTGAAATTTCTCTTTTTTAGCTTTCTCTACAAGTGCAAGAGGTACGACTTTTACATCGCCAGCACGTGTGAATCCACTCATCCCTAATACCATACCATCTTTAATCCAAGATGCTGCTTCTTCTGCTGTTACAATCTTGCTCCGCAATTGTTCATGGCGAAGCTTTTTCGCTAACTTTTCTTCCATTCCTTATTCCCCCATCCCACTATATTTTTGTTCAACTTGCATATTTGGTTCCATTAAATGTGTGACATTCGTCAGAAGCTATATCTTTATCCAAATAATGTTGCATCAGATAAACACTAACATCCGTTGAATAAAGAAATTGTATTTTTTGGTAGCACAACCAAATAAACAGTCGCTTCAATAATTTTAAACTATTTAGAATATTTAATCTATATTAAATGAAATATTTTACTTTACGAGATAATTTCTACATTTGTAAACTATTTAAATATAACTATCTATCTTTTTTTCATTCGATTTTGGCGACAAAGCGTGCTATGCTCTTGATATAAAGCACGCATAAAGGAGAGAGTTTTTAAATGGTTAAAGAATTATTACGCAATCATTCATCGGTACGTATTTATGATGGACAACCAATTTCAAAGGAAATCATCGAAGATTTGATCGCAACAGCACAAATGGCTGCAACATCCCATTTTGTGCAGGCCTATAGTGTTATATGGGTAACAGATGCAGATAAAAAAGAAAAATTAGGTTTACTCTCTGGTAACCCACGTCAATATGAAACTTCAGGTGGTGCATTTGTCTTCTGCGTCGATTTCAAGCGTCTTCAAATGGCAGGAAAATTAGAGGGAGTAGACATTGTGGCTGATTCAGCTGAAAATGTCCTTGTTGGTGTCGCAGATGTTTCATTGTTTGCACAGAATTTTGTTATTGCAGCAGAGTCAATGGGGTATGGAATTTGCTATATTGGAGGAGTACGAAATAAACCTTCTGAAATAAGTGAATTGTTTAATTTACCTGATCACGTTTTCCCATTATTCGGTCTGACAATCGGTGTCCCAGCTCGTCGCAATGAAGTAAAACCACGTTTACCTGTATCTGCCATACTACATGAAAATGAATACAATGTTGAAAAATATGAAGAGCTTTTACCAGCTTATAATGAGACAATGGAAATGTATTACAATAATCGTTCATCAAACAGAAAAATTGATAATTGGACTAAACAAATGGCTGATTTTTTAGTCGAACAACGACGTCCTCATATCAAAGAGTTTTTAGCTACAAAAGGATTTAACTGGAAATAACCAAATATAAATGGGGTTACTATCGTATGATTAGAACCCCATTTTTTTCATAATTTTATTACTCATCGATATTAAGGCTAGTGATTTTGTCTCGATATAGATAGTAAGTTCACCAATAAATTAAACGAAAAGCCTCTTCCCTTTTCCAGCTATTCCATTCATATTAATAAATGATCCCTAATGGATGAAAGGAGTTAAATGAATAATGTCCAATATCAATAAACATCTTGCTCGTACTTTAGAACAACAACATAAAAGAAGTGTAAGAGGTTTATTTTTAAAAATAGAGGAATTAAATAATGCATGTACACAGCTAAGAAAACGATTAGAGCCTAATGTTGATTTGACACTGTATAAACAGGCTATTGATTATGTTAATCAGTTCGTTTCCCATACCTCTATTCTCAACTTAAAATTTATTACCAATACACAAAATTTAGAAGTAGCTGTTTTACATACTCTTTTTTTATCCTATATTTTAGAACGCGAATCCACACATTCTTTTGCGTACGAAAATAGATTACTGCAAGGCTATTTACATGAAATCTTTACATTAAATGACCACGCAAAAACACTCTTTATGAACCATAAAGAAAAAATGCTAACCTTTATTCAAGAGGACAAATCCACATAATAAAAGACGATCTTGATATATCGAAGATCGTCTTTTGTTCTTTTATTGTAATCCCTTAATCATGAGGGATCGAACTGGCAAGAATTGTTCACCTGTATCGCCATATGTGAGAATGACCTCATCACCTTCTTGTAAATATATTGCTAAAGGCTCTGTTTCGGCACTAATTAAATAATTTTCACCATTATTTAATAAGAAAGATACCATTGTAAAATCACCTAGACGTTCTTTGTAAACACGCATTACCTTCCCGCTCACTTGTTTCTCTTCCTCATTTGAGCTACCATCTACTGTATTTCCTCCACGACTTAAGGCCGTTTTATATAGCTTTAGTGCCTCTTTAGGAGTAGTAGCATAAACAGATATTTCAGGATTGGCAGCAGACACGATGAAGTAGTTTTGTAAAAAGCCGTTGGAATCTAGCACCGCTGTCAGCCAGCTTGCTTCACCATAAAAGTTATATAACACTGGCATTTCACCAGTCCATTTTTTCTCAATAAATTTCTTCTCGATAATTTGTAAATTACCCTGTGAATCCATATAACTTGAATCTAAATTTCCTGTATAGTATGTGGCATCCCCTGTACGAGCATTCGTTAAGGAATAGCCTAACATTGAATCTACACCTTCTTTAGGGCTTGTAAAATCAGTAAAGTAATACATATCACCCTTCTCATCGAAAATTGGACTTACATTCGATTCTGTTCCTTCATCGGAAGGGATCTTTACATCCTTTTTACCAAACATACTGTTCCAAAAACCGTGAACATAATTACCAAAATAACTGTTTTGTAAACTTACTGTCTCTGGTGAAACTGCACCATCAATAAATTCAGGTATTTTGTCCAGTTCAACCGTTTCCGATTTCCCTGTTAGTGCATCAACTAAAACAATCCCTTTCACATCAAAGCCATTACGCGCGGTAATAAATTCACCATATGAACGAATGTAATAAGGCTTACCTTCATCATCTACTTCAAGCTGAACGTCTCCATAAAAAATAAGGAATGGATGTTGTAAACGCATATGACGTTCTAAATTAGCATTTAAATATGCAGAAGGAACATATTTCATTTCCTCTTTAACGAATTTAGGATTATCTGCAGAATCTGTGGCACTCATAATAAAGTAACCAGGTGTTGTATCCCCATTCATCCATTTAAAGAATCCTGAAAATTCAACAGGTGCGATATAAACATAATCACCCTTCACTTTTTGGATTTGTAAGCGTCCTAACTCATAGTAACTAGTGTTTGGCACTTGCCCGAAAGCTTTTTTCATTTTATTGCGAGCAAATTTCGGTGGTACACTTGCAGGTGTTTGTGTCTCATCGAATGGTTTTATTTCAACTTCTTCCTTCATTTCTGAGGATTCAAATTTTTCATTAGCATTCCATAGAGGAGCCGATAATACATACACAGCTACGCCTAAACTTGCTAAAAATAAAATACCTTTTATTTTCCGTTCAATACCACTTGCAAGCAGGGCGCCAGCTAACGTTAATAAAATAATAGCAGGCCAAAAAACAAGCCAGTTTACATCAATTTTTGTTACATATAGAGTGATTGCAGTAGCTAAAAATCCTAGTACAAAGACACCAATAAAAAAGTATCCAATCACCTTTCTTGATTTACCATCTTCTCGCTTCTTTGTAATAAGCGGTGTCACTAACACACTCGCGATCAATGCAATGACTGCAGAAGCTATCAGTAGCTTAGTCATTTGGTTCATCCTCTCTTCAGCTTTCTGTCTACTTATTTACGGTTACATACTAAAAAAGTTTCATACATACGTTGTACAGAAAGGAATTCTACCATAAATATTGAATTTCAAAAGGAAAGGAGCTGAAAAATTTGTTAAAAAAATTTCTAATAGGTTTCATTATTTTATTTGGTCTTTATTATATATTTCTCTTTTCCCATATTGCCGAAAGTTTAAAACTCATTTTTAAAGTGATTCCCATGTTGCTCATCATTATTTTAGCTGCGATTCAGAAGCCATTACATATTAAAAAATACCAACTTTTAATTATTGCTGGGCTTATATTTTGTATGATTGGGGACTATACATTGCAGTGGTTTTTAATTGGTCTGACTAGCTTTCTTATAGGTCATGTCTTTTATATTTTTGCTTTCTCTACCGCAAACGAGCGGCAAGTACCCACGTGGGCAAAAATACTCTTACTGCTTTACGGAGCGAGCATGGCCATCTGGATTGCAGGGTCTGTCTTTAAAACAGGTGAAACGATACTTGGTATCGCAGTGATTGCCTATATTTCAGTGATTCTCACTATGGGATGGACGGCCATAAAAACCGATTCTACATTGGCGACAATTGGTGCTCTGTTATTTATTGCTTCTGATTCTTATTTAGCTATTAATAAATTTGTCACGCCACTAGCTTTTTCACACGAAGTAATCATGCTAACTTATTATAGCGCTCAATTACTTATTGCATTAAGTATCCTTCAATATTCCGAAATCCGAAGTAAAGTGTTACAATAATATCAATTATGCCTTGGCATAATGCGCCCAGAATCAACTTTGTGAATGCACAAAGAATTTTAACATATACACATTAGGAGGCCATACTTATGAAAGAACAAGTAATCGAGCGATTAATACGCTATGCAAAAATTGATACACAATCAGACTTCACAAGCGAAACAACTCCTTCTACCCAAAAACAATTTGACCTGTTACATGTCCTGAAAGACGAACTTGCTGAAATTGGCTTAACAGAAATTACATTAGATGAAAATGGCTATTTATTTGCTTCATTAGAGGCTAATACAGATAAAGAAGTACCAACTATCGGCTTTTTAGCCCATGTTGATACAGCTACCGACTACACGGGCACAAATGTGAATCCACAGCGCATAGATAATTATGATGGTGGAGATATTCAGTTAAATGAACATTTAGTGATGTCCCCAACTGACTTCCCTGAGCTTAAAAATTACGTGGGTCAGACACTTATTACAACAGATGGCACTACGTTATTAGGGGCTGATGATAAGGCTGGTATTGCTGAAATTATAACAGCGATGGAATACCTCATTAAAAACCCTACTATTAAACATGGAAAAATTCGTGTAGCCTTTACACCAGATGAGGAAATTGGACGTGGCCCACATAAATTTGATGTTGCCGCGTTTGGAGCAGACTATGCCTATACAATGGATGGCGGACCACTTGGTGAGCTACAATACGAAAGCTTCAATGCCGCTGGCGTAAAGGTTGTTACAAATGGAACAAGTGTACACCCTGGTTCTGCGAAAAATAAAATGGTGAATGCTATCACAATGGCCATTGCCTTCCAAAATGAAATGCCTGCTGACGCAGTTCCTGAAAAGACAGAAGGTTATGAAGGTTTCATTCATTTAATGGGCTTTAAAGGGGCTCTTGAGCATACTGAGCTATCTTATATCGTGCGTGACCATGATCGTCAAAAATTCGAAGAGAAAAAACAATTAATGCTCGATACGGCTGCAAAAATTCAAGCACAATATGGCGAACATGCCCTAAGTATTACTATTGAAGATCAATACTACAATATGGGCGAAAAAATTGAGCCTGTAAAAGAAATTGTTGATATCGCACGTGCCGCAATGGAAAAATTAGATATTACACCAAATACCTTACCAATTCGTGGTGGTACAGATGGTTCACAATTATCCTATATGGGCTTACCAACACCTAATATTTTCGCTGGTGGCGAAAACATGCATGGTAAATTTGAATATGTATCTGCTGAAACAATGGAAAAGGCAACACAAGTTATTATTGAAATCGTTCAGCTCTTTGAACAACAAGCTAATTAGTCTATCTTATTTCTGATGAATTTTCGAGTAAGTTCAATGATTCTAGACTCACGCTAAAGAACAATACTCATCGTTACGAAGAAAGGCTTTTCCTTTCTTCGTCATTTTTTTAGCAATAATTACTGAATTTTCAATTTACATAAAGGGTTTAAGCTCTAAACTCAAATTGAGGTGAACGATATGAAAGAAATTGCCTTAGGCATTTTAGCTTCTCTTTTCTTTGCCGTGACTTTTATTTTAAATCACGCAATGGAAATGCAAGGTGGCAGTTGGCTATGGAGTGCATCACTAAGATTCTTTTTCATGCTACCCTTTTTACTTATCATTGTCTTTTATCGCAAAGGCTTTTCACAGCTTTCAGGTGAAATGAAAGCACAGCCTATAGCTTGGTTACTTTGGAGCTTTGTTGGATTTGTTTTATTCTATGCACCATTAACCTTTGCCGCAGCGTTTGGTCCAGGTTGGTTGGTTTCTGGCACATGGCAATTTACAATTGTTGCTGGTGTATTATTAGCTCCCCTCTTTGTTTCAGTTATTGCGGGTAAAACAATACGTCAAAAAATACCTTTCATATCTCTTCTAATTTCATGTGTCATCTTAGTAGGTATTCTACTTATACAAATACCTCATGCACAATCGGTTTCGTTTAGAAGTTTAATGCTCGGTATTTTACCTGTCATCGTCGCAGCATTTGCCTATCCTCTTGGTAATCGCAAGATGATGGAGATTTGTGGGGGACGGATCGATACTTTTCAACGAGTACTTGGTATGACCATTGCTTCAATGCCAGCATGGATCATCATAGCTATTTATGCCAGTCTTACAGTTGGACTGCCCTCAGCAAGTCAGATGTTCCAATCATTACTCGTAGGAATTAGTTCAGGTGTCATTGCAACAGTATTGTTTTTCATAGCAACCGATCGTGTAAGAGACCATCAAGGGAAACTAGCCGCTGTGGAAGCAACCCAATCAACAGAAATTTTATTTGTTATTATCGGTGAGGTTTTATTATTAGGTATTGCATTCCCTAGCCCTATTGCACTTGCAGGTCTGGGCGTCATCATCGTAGGTATGCTATTACATAGTTACTATACTATGATCATTGGGAAAAAAAATGCTGTTCAACAGAATATATCTTCCTAACAGTCCTTTTATGGGCTGTTTTTTTAGTAGGCGTAATAAATTTACCAACAAAAAAGACGACTCCATCCTATTAAATAGAATGAGTCGTCTGAGATTTTCACGTTCCCAAAAAATGAGGGGGGTTTTAGGAGCGTAATCATGAACTAGCAAACTTCTGGAGAAAAGTAGCTAAAGTTCATCCTCTCTACACTGTATTGTAGCGGAGGAATAATCTTTATACGATAATGATAATCATTATCAATTAAATTGTCAACAATAATCTAATAAAATTTTTCCCTTTTTTAAAAAGATTTTTTTAATGAACGACGGTACTGCCATTGCTTCAATTGAAAATGTAGAAAACAACCAATACAAAAACCTGCGATTGCGATAGATGATGCGATTGCAACCATGCTAGTAAAGATATAACCGACAACAGCCCAATTCAACATATAACCTAACAAGCCTACCCCTAAACAAAAGCTAGCAATGCTGGAATTAAATTTTTGCTGTTGTGCATCCTCTGGTATATAAGCAGATGGGGCCTTTTTTAGAAATAGCTTACCGACACGAATAATAGGGTTATAATGGCATATAATACCCAATAAATTTGCAGTCAGTGGAATGACTAGAAGCCATGTAACCCCTGTTAGCCATGTAAAGATAACACTTAAAAGAATGATCCATTGATTCAGTCGAACGAGTGGTCTTGGAATTGCATGAGGCACTGACATTCTAAAACCTACCTTTCAGATATGTTTAATTTATTTTACTGCATGACATTCCATTTGTGAAGCAAAATTGATTACTTTATAATGAAATTAACAGAGTTCAAAGGAAAAGAGGATTACCATGCCAGCTTTAACGATGGATCAAGTTCAACAATTAAATTCCTATAGCATCTACACAGCTGAACCTAAGCGGACTTTATTTACATTAGCTGATATACATAAAGATTTTTACCATCCTGATTTTTTGAACCTCATGATGGGTATAACAGATGCCGCAACAGAAACGGCCGCTATTTCTCATTTTGCTCGCCGCTATGGTATGTTCTTTGCTATGCAATTTTATATGCTTGCCGCTTATGATGAGGTATGGGATGGCAAGCCACTCGAATTACGTTTCGATGCTGCAAAGGAATTCAATAGCTTTACCGTTGCCATGTTCGCCAATCCAAATGATTGGCGTTATGTTGAGGAAGATGAACGTCAAGCGGTCATTGAGAAAATCCTTTATGATGGCCATGTGATTGTTCAACAGCTTCGTAAAGTAACATCGATTTCCCCTCTTACCATTTGGGAAAACTTCTTTGGTTATTTGCTATGGCACTATCATGTTTTGTTATCTAATCCAGGCTTGGCCGATCAAGCCATGGACGATATTGAAGCTTTAGAAAATCCAGAAACATGGGCACGCTTCTCAAATAAATCTTGGTGGGCGCAATATACAGGCTGTCAGAGCCCTACGAATTTAATCAATATTCCTGTTAGAAAATCTTGTTGTTTTTCTAAAGATATCCCTGGTTTAATGGCCTGTGGCTTTTGTCCAATGAAGAAATAATAGACTCTCGTAAAAAAGCCTTACCCTCCACCAATTTATGCGAAGGGTAAGGCTTTACTTTATTTTTCGTATACAACAAACCAATCATTGTTTTCTTCAAACATCCTCGTACCAAGAAAGCCTTGTTTTAGCAGTTGCTGTTGTGCGGCTGTATCCCCCATTGATATTATTTGTTTGTCAGTAAATACTGGGGACAATTCCTGTTGTAAGTCTTTATAGAAAATATAACGGAGCTTATCAACATATTTAATTTTCAAGCCTTTAATAACGAGATCTTGCGAAAATTTATCTTTTAAACTTGGTATATTATATGGCTTTACAGTGGAGCAAACATAATCATATTTTTCTAAATCAATCGCATTCATTACTACTGTAGCCAATGTTTTTTGTAAGCCATAACCTCGATATTTCGGTGAAACATTCGATATTTCTTGATATAAAACACGCTGAAATTCATTTTCCGTAATTCCACAATCATAGCCTAGATGTTCCTCATCAATAGGCGGATTTAACAGTGCTCGAAAGGCAATTAATTCGTCCTCTACATAAGCACCAATCATCATACCGTTGCCATTTAGAATATATTCAAATTCCTCTGTACTTAAAGGCTGCAAGATACTTTGATCTGCTAATGCTTCATAAACTTCAACCTGTAACTCCTCAATTTGTTGTAAATGCTGAGGTGTTAATTTTATGACAAAAAACGGCGTCTTATCAAGCATACCTTCATAAATCTTTTCCATATTACGCCTCCTTAGGCTGTTACAACAGTTGAGAACTTACATAGTTCCTGGATTACATCCTCATCCACTTCTACACCTAGCCCAGCCTGTTCATTTAAGCAAATAAATGGAACATCATAATGTAGATTCCCTACATCTTTAGAGAATTTTAGCGGGCCTGTTAATTCTACACTTGTCATAATTTTCTTAGAGAATGCTACATGAAAACCTGCAGCAGAGCCAACAGATGATTCTACCATGGAGCCAATTTGACATTCAATTCCCGCCATCTCTGCCATGACAGCTAGCTTCATCGCAGGGTAGATGCCACCACACTTCATTAACTTAATATTTACTTTATCAGCGGCACGCTTGGCAATAATTTCACGCATTTCACGTACACCACGAAGTCCTTCATCAATCATTAATGACACATCGGATTTTGATTTAATCTCAACCATTCCATCAATATCTTCACTATCTACCGGTTGCTCTAACCAATCAATGTTTAAATCCTTCATAGCACGTAAACCCTGTAAGGTAGTAGACGCATTGCCCCACCCTTGATTTACATCCACTCGGATAGCAATATCTTCACCTACACGTTCACGTACTGCTTTAATGCGTGCAACATCACGAGTTACCTCTGTGCCTACTTTCATTTTAAAAGAACGATAGCCCATTTCTACTCGATTAGCAGCCTCTTCTGCCATCTCTTCAGGCATCCCAATACTTAATACATGGGTAATTGGGAATTTGTCATGATAACGTCCACCTAAAAGTTGGTATACAGGGACTCCTAATGCTTTCCCAGTGATATCGAAGCAAGCAATATCAAGTGCTGCTTTTGCAGCTGGTACGTCTTTTACAATTTTATTCATTTTTTCGTGCAGCTTTTCAAAAGCCATTGGATTTTCTCCAATAACCGCAGGAGCAAGTTGATGTTTTAGCACAGCATATGTGCTTTCCCATGATTCCCCTGTTACATGCTCATCAGGAACTGCTTCCCCGTAC
The DNA here is from genome assembly GCF_038630755.1 of Lysinibacillus sp. FSL K6-1151. NCBI lineage: Bacteria > Bacillati > Bacillota > Bacilli > Caryophanales > Bacillaceae > Lysinibacillus > Lysinibacillus sp. FSL K6-1151. The sequence continues at coordinate 375,753 of NZ_CP152040.1, read as the reverse complement.
CCCACAATACCTGTATCGGTAGTCACTTTTAAAATAATAGAAGGCATTGTATCATATGTAGCATAACTAATGATAAATGGATCAATTAGAGGTAAATGTATTGCAAAGATTTCTACTTGTTGGATTTTCATCATAATCAATCTCCCTTGTCGTTATATATGTCGTTAATACGTCGTTAAATATTTAAAAAAATAGAAAAGGAACGATGCCCATGTCTACCAAAATAGCGATTATTTGTTCTAAAGCATTTATGAATCGTATTATTAGTATCGCACAAAACATAGCCGATGTTCAATTAGAATTTTATCTTTACAACCACCCATCTGAAGCACCAACTTTAATGAAGCAAATTAAACCATGTGACGCACTGCTATTAGGAGGAACATTACCCTATTTACATGCCCAGTCATTACTTTCGGAAATCCCAATACCATGGAATTATATTAAACAAGATGAAACAGCCATTTCTACAACACTCTTATCACTAGTAGCCAAACATAGTGTAGCAATCGATAGAATTTCCATTGATGTCATGAATCCAGCATTCGTTTACAATGTTTTAACAGAAATAGAATATACTGGACCTAAGCCACATGTTCAGCATATATCGATTACAGAACCAACTGAACATATTTTACAGCGTCATATCACCTTGTGGAATGCCAAAAGTATAGAATTTGTCATTACAAGTATTCATAGTGTTTTCGATGAATTACAAGCACTTCACATACCCGCAATGCGTATGCTAGATACTACAAATTCTATTCTGCAATGTCTAGAAGAAACTAAATCCAAGTCATTACTAACCAAATCCGAAGCCTTTAAAGCCGTTGTCGGTCTATTAGAAATTCAGGGGGATTCTTCAATCGAATCAACTATTTTAAATCAAATTGCTAAGGCTACCTTTTCAACGTACAAGCAAATTGCTGCCCACACCTTTGAGCTCTACACAACCGCAGGTCATTTACAAAATGCACTAGAAAGGGAAAGCTTAGAAGAACTAATACAACAAATCGAACAACCATTTAAGCTAGCATTCGGTTATGGTTACTCCATTTTGGAAGCAACACAAAATGCACAGCAAGCTTTAACATTTACGAAGCCTTTCGAGATTTTCATTCTTGATGAACATAAAAATCTATTAGGACCTTTTCCGAATTCAGAAGGTAAAGTGTCTTTAAAAACAGATGATCCCTACGTTTTACAAATGGCCAAGCTAACAAGCCTCAGTCCATTAAATATCTCTAAACTAATCAATTTCAGCCATGATCGACAATCCGCACAATTTACATCACAAAATCTTGCTGAATATCTTCAAGTTACTCGACGAACAACCGAACGTATTATCAAAAAATTAGTTGATAATGGTTATGCAAACGTTGTCGGTGAGGAAATGACCCATCAACAAGGCCGCCCTCGTACCATTTATGAATTGAATTTTGCGACCTACTAAATGATGGCATCAAGAGAAAAAGCAATTCTCGTAGATAAACATGTATCTACGAGAATTTTATTTTAATCTGCAATCGCTACATTCTCAGAACTTTCTAGCTCTAATTCTTTTTTACGCTTCTCAGCTTCTGCTATTTCCTCTGGTGTTAATTTAACAATGGCAAATCCAATATATCCATAAATGATGGAGATAATAGGTACAGCAAAATTAAGAATGGCATATGGTGCGTACTCCATAGCACTTACACCTAAAGTGGCTAAAATAAATACACCACAAGTATTCCAAGGGAAGAAAACAGATGTTAATGTTCCCCCATCTTCTAATGCACGAGATAGGTTTTTAGAATGCAAACCACGTTGTTGATATACCCCCGCAAACATACGTGAAGGGACAACAATTGAAATATATTGCTCAGAACAAGTTGCGTTTGTTGTTACACATGCTGCAATAGTTGAAGCAATAAGACTTCCTGTAGATTTAGCAAACTTCACAATTACGTTCATAAGTGCTTTTAACATTCCTGAATACTCTAAAATACCACCAAAAGTCATTGCTACAATGGTCATTGAAACCGTATTCATCATTGAGTCTAAACCACCACGGTTAAATAAATCATCCACCATGTGATTACCTGTCGAGATTTCAAATCCAGCTTGCAATGCTTGTACAGCACTTGCAGCTGAACCACCTTGTACAAAAATTTGTAGTAAGAAACCTGAAACAATACCAATAATCAAAGCTGGAATTGCTGGCACCTTTTTAGCTACTAAAACAATAACACCCACTGGTACAAGTAATAGTAAAGGAGAAATGACAAAGCTTTCTTCCATCACTTTTAACGTTGTTAAAATTTCTTCTGATTTCATGGAAACATCTGCAAATTTTCTACCGAGAATTCCAAAAACAACAAGCGAAATAATTAACGCTGGAATTGTTGTATAAAGCATATGCTTAATATGCTCAAATAAATCTGTACCTGTTAAACCTGCTGCTAGATTCGTTGTATCTGATAGTGGTGACATCTTATCTCCAAAGTATGAACCTGAAATAACCGCACCAGCAATCATAGCCGCTGGAATACCCATACTTAAACCAATACCCATACCTGCGACACCAATTGTCGCCATCGTTGACCATGAACTACCAATAGCTAATGACACGATTGAACATAACACCATGATTGTCACTAAGAACCACGCTGGAGAAATTAATTTTAAGCCATAGAAAATCATCGTTGCTACGACCCCGCCGCCAATCCATGCCCCAATTGTCAAACCTACTAAAATAATAATGACAATGGCAGGTAATGCCAGTCGTATCCCCTTATACATCATTTCTTCAATTTCTGACCATTTGTATCCATGCATTTTGGCAACAATTGCTGCTACAGTTGTGCCAACAAGAAGAGGTACGTGAGGACTTTGCTCTAAAACAACTACTGTAATCAACATTGTAATAATCATAATTGCAAAAGTTAGTAGTGCCCAACCTGCATTAATATCCTTTTTCATTCTTCCATCCCCTTTTTTTGCACCAAATCCCATTTCGGTTTTTCAAAGACGCAAATAATTTTTTACGTTTTTTAGCTTAATATTCAAAAAATTAAAAGTCAACGCAAAAAATTTATGCCTCTCTAGCAAATCCCTTTGTTTTAGCGTAATAAAACGTTTTCAAGTAGCAATAAAAAGCAATGCAAACCCTTGAATATCCATACATTTAAGAAAATGTTCATGCAAAAAAAGCTATATGAAAAAATAAATTACATTTTTTCATATAGCTTAAAAATTATTTTTTTATTCAGGTTTTTTTTCTAATACACAAGCAAGTACTTTTGCAGCATCCATTAAAGCACTACGATCAAATGTCATCTTAGGATGATGTAATCCTGGCGTTAGGTTTGCCCCGATTCCAATCATCGCTGCTTTTAATTCTGGCTTTTTCACTGTATAGAAATGGAAATCATCACTACCTGGTGTCGTTATTTCATCCGCTAAATGTTCTTCACCTAAAGTTTCAATGATGGCAGCCTTCGCCATGTTTGCCGCAATTGGTGAAACTTCAGCACCTGGCGTAAAATCAACCCAATTCCAAGTCATATCAATTTCAAATTGTCGCTGTATTGATGTTAAACCAAACTCAATTTTGCTGCGTAGCAATTCGAGTTGTTGATTGTGTTGTGCTCGAATATCCATTGAAAAGCTAGCATTACCTGGAATAATATTTGTACTACCTCCATCTGCGATAATTTTCGTTAACTTCGCAGAATGTGGTTCAAATGGAGATAAATGAATACTGTGTAGCATTTGTTGCACAGCCATAATGACATCAATCGCATTTTTACCTTGGTGAGGTCTAGCGCCATGTGCATCAATGCCTTGAATAGTCCCCTCTAAAAAATAAGCTGCACCATGATGGATTGCTGGCGAAACTTTACCAAGTGGTAATTCTTCAATTGGTCTTAAATGGACTCCAAATAAATGTGTTACCCCATCAACCGCTCCTCGATCGAATGCTGCACATGCACCATTTCCTAATTCTTCAGCAGGTTGGAAAATGAAACGCACACGATGTTGCAATGGGCGATCCTTCAGTAGTAGTAATGCACCAAGAACCATTGTCATATTGGCATCATGTCCACAAGAATGATTCGCTTGCCATTTTCCATCAACTTCTTGCCATAAAGCATCGATATCAGCGCGGACTGCAACTATTTCTTCACCTGTTCCAATTTCAGCTATTAACCCAGGTATGTCACCTAGTAAACGATAACTAATCTGTAATTCATCCAGTATCGAAGCGATTTTCTTAGTTGTCTCGAACTCCTTCCAGCTTACTTCTGGATATTTGTGAAAATGATCAAACCATTGATAAATCGTTTCTTCTACTGTTAAAGCTTTTGACATAACTACACCTCTATACGCATTTTTGTTTCCCATTATACATGAATCTATTTCAGAAAAGTACATATGCCTTAAGACCTAACTAAAATAGTAAAGGGATGTATTTCATTATTATGCTCCTAACAAGCCGTTTATAAATAGAGGTGCAGAAAGTAATGGGCTATGTTAAAAGTTATCATCACTTTCAACATAGCCCATCAAATATTCATTATAAACTTGTAAAAAACCCTTCTGGATATTCTTCATAATGTACCTTCACCATTTGCTCCTCATTTTTTTCTTCCTCTTCATAGAAATCAAACTCTTGATCCATTAAATACGTTTCAAATTTTGAATTTAACAATTTCCCCATTGTATCACTCCTTATTTGATTGAATTTTCTGATAAAAGAATTATACAATAGTAATTTAGCAAAGTGCAATAAATAATACACATTATGCATTATAAATATAAAACTGATCTCATCATTAGATAGAACACCATTTTATTCCATATAATAAAAAACTGCATCTAATAATTATTAGATACAGTCTTCCACATCATTTTATTGAATTACACCGCAAGCAATTCTTGCTCCAGAATTACCTGCTGGATCTGTTTTATAATCGTCAGCTGATTCATGAATAACAATAGCACTGCCATCGCTATCTAATAACGAATTTGGTTGATCTTTTTGTAAAGTCAATCCCTCAGCTAGGAAATCTAAATCAACATTACCATCCTCACCAATCTCTAAATTTGGTAAATCCCCTAAGTGATAGCCGTTTGGATTTAATTTACCATGCTCTTTATTAGTTGGATTAAAGTGTCCACCAGCCGATTCAAATTTAGGTGGTTCACATTTCCCTACTTCATGAATATGAATACCATGTGTGCCTGGCGGTAAGCCAGTTAAGGCCAGCGTCATTCTAACGCCATTATCCTCTTCTTGAAAAAACGCATTCCCATAGCTTTCGTTATTTGCACCAATCACTTTTGCAGTAGCCGTTAAGGGGGACGTCGCATTTACAGGTAACTTTTCTTCTTTATTAAAGAAACTACAACCACCAACAAAAACTAATAAAGAAATGCCAATTAAACTTATTTTTTTCATAAAAAATTCCTCCTCTATTTCTGATGATTACCAACTTACCCAGTACTTATGCACAAAACAAATAAATACGACCTCCTCCTCTCCTAGGAAAAAGGAGTATTTTTAATCTCTGTACATCGTTTTTAGTATGAAATATTTTTGCTGAATCAAAAAAGGACTTCCCAAAGCTTGAGAAATCCCTTTTCATAGTTAATCTAAAATTTTTACTGTTACGTGTTTCACACCCCATTGGAGTGCTTGTCCTTCAGTAGGAATAAATACATCAATTTTATTACCCTTAATAGCTCCCCCTGTATCAGCTGCTATCGCTTCACCATAGCCTTCCACCCAAACTTTTGTACCAAGAGGAATAACTCTAGGGTCTACTGCAATGACTTTTAAGTTGGGATTAGATCTAATATCTGTGCCATTTGCGGTAATACCTGAACAACCTTCACAATAGGCCGTATATGCAGTCGCACGCATTGTCAATGTTTTACCAGAACCAGTTGCTGGAGCACTTGCCGGAGCACTTGCTGGTTTAGTTGTAGTCGTTGTAGCAGGTTTTGCAGCTGCAATTCCCTCAGAAGTTTTGGGCTTTGGTTTTGCAGCCGAAGCCTTAATAGCCAATGACTCACCAGCTAAAATTAAATCTGAACCAAGGTTATTCCATGCTTTTAGTTCATCAACCGTCACATTATTTGTACGAGCGATTGAAAATAATGTGTCACCGCCTTTGATGACATATTCATCTTCATTTGCCGACTCTGTTTTTGTTGTCGTGTCCTTCACTAAATCCAGCTCTGGATAGAACCACAACGACTCCATCTCATTTAGTTGCTGGAATTCTCCAACCGTTAAATTATAAATCTCAGGAATTGCCCATAGTATATTGCCTGGTGATTTGTCCTTCGCAGAGGAAGGACTTGCATACAGACTCAAACCAAAGGTCATCGCTACTGCTAAAGCTAATGCTTTTTTCTTCATGTTTAGTAATACCTCCATCATTTTATTATTTGTTGCAAATCTGCTGCTAGCACGCTAGAGTTGAAAGCTCTACTATGACAGCAACCATAAGTTTGCAAATTAATAACTCAGGGTTATCCGCCTGATATTAGGAATTATTACTATAAAAACGGAAAAATATACAATTTCAATTAATTTTTTAGTAATTCGCAGATTTTGAGGGTAAAAAATCTATAATTTTGTAGCACAGTTTCGGACTTTTTTATATTAGATATTTGCTATTTTTAGCCGATAAATAAAGAAAGGGGGGGGAATGTAGAAATGGAAATTAATTCACTCATGTCATCACAGCTGATGGAGCTTCAACAAACCGTACAAATGAGCGTAATGCAAAACGCACTCAATTTGAACACATCTACAGCTATTGAATTATTACAAGATCTACCTCAGCAAGTTCCTACACATCCATACAAAGGATCAAGAATAGACATCTCAGTCTGATAATGCAGCTATATTTAGCGGAAGGTGGTCCTTATATGATCCGGGTAATTGTGATGGACGATGAACCATTAGCTCTTGTTAATATAAAAAAACATTTAAATGCATTTGATGACATTGAGGTCATTGAAACGTTTACTACAGCAAAAGACTTACTGATAGAAGGACCTACCTTAGACTTTCAAGTAGCCTTTTTAGACGTTGAAATGCCAGGTATGAGCGGTTTAGAAGTTGCACAACTAATAAAAACATGGGACAAAAACATCTGTATCATTTTTGTAACTGCCTATCGAGACTATGCTGTTCAAGCATTTGATGTACAATCTCTTGATTACTTATTAAAGCCGATTTCGAAATCTCGCTTAGAAACGACGATTAATAGAATTCAAGAGCTGTTCCAGAAAGATCTAACATCAGCAGCTCAAACTCATCAAAAGCCTTCGCTTACGATCAGATGCTTTGGGGAATTTGTCGTTTCTTATGAAGAAAAAGCAATTCATTGGAGAACGATTAAAACAAAAGAATTGTTTGCCTTTCTTTTTTTACAGCTTCATATGCCAGTACCTCGTGATACCATCCTAGATACACTTTGGAGTGATACGGATATTAAAAAGGCAAGAGTCCAATTGCATACTACCGTTTCATACTTGCGTACAACGCTTTCATCGTATGGTTACTCTGATGTGATTGAATATACGAATGGCTGCTATATTTTGAAACTAGAGGATTTTCAATGTGATGCCCATGATTTGGAGTATATTTTAAATACTAAAGCAGAAACAGGAAGATTGGATATCGAGAAGGCGGAGGAGCTCATCCAAAATTATCATGGTGAGTTTATGGCGACATTGGACTATTCATGGACTGCTAGTAAAGCTAACTTAATGAATAAACAATTTACTCAATTACTCGATGAATTGATTCATTATTACACTAAAAACCGGAATTTTAAAAATAGAGAACGTTCATTATTGTTAGCTTTAGAGTTAAATCCATATTCCGATAAAACTGTTCAGCTATTAATTCGGCATTACACTGAGATTGGTAATCGTGCTGAAGCCATAAAAATGTATCATTCTTTTAATAGCCTTTTATTGTCAGAATTAAATGTATCACCCACTCAGGAGACAACAGACCTTTTTCAAAATGTTGTACAGGCACAAGCAAAGGAGCTTGAAAAAAGTATATAACCCATCATGTTGAGGATAGGAAAAAGCATGCTAGTGTACAGTACTAGCATGCTTTTACATTATTTAACAATCATTTGTCTCATATTTCTAACTACACATAAACAGTTACGTCCTGATTGTTTAGCTTTATACAAAGCATGGTCTGCAATTTCTATCAATTGGTTAGGACTCTGGATATTTGGTGTAAAAGCCGTAATTCCAGCAGACATGGTTACGGGTCTACCACATGCAGTTTCTTGTAAGGCTTGCTTAATCCGTAGACTTTCTGCTAATTGTACAGCATCATCTATGTTCATTGAAGGCAGGATGACCATAAATTCTTCTCCGCCATATCTAAAGCAAAAACCTTGATCCCCCACACTGTTTTGCATATTAATAGCAAAGGCTTTTAAAACTTCATCCCCTACTGTATGACCATATGTATCATTTATACTTTTAAAATCATCTAGATCTATTAAGATGATGGCATGCGGAACCTTATCTACAATCAATTCATGTAAAGTTTGATCCATTCTTCTGCGATTAGGGATTCCTGTTAATGAATCTAAGTTTAATTGCTCTGTTAAATCAGAAATTTTACTTTGCGAGCAAATCACCATTTTTTGTACATTGTTTTTCAACAGCTTTGCTTCATAATACCAATCAGCAATCTCCTCAGTCTCCTGGCCCTCTTCACCTACTTCAATTTTTGTTGAAAGATCTTTTAGAGGCTGTGTAATTTTGATAGCTAACCATATAGCTAGGCCCAATACAGCTGCTACAACTATGATGATTGGGACAATAATTTTCTTAAAAAACAAACTAAAAGAAACCATTCTTTCATCAAGTAAAGTATCAACTACTTGTTCCATATACGGTTCTAATGAATGATCATTTGTCTTAGCACCTTGTAAATAGTCTTCCGTAATTGTAGAGACTTCCTTTACATAGATTTCTTGCATGTCTGTTTTATTTTCCTTCAAAATTTCATTAAAATTTCGATAGCTACTCCAAATACTAATACTAGATGTCGCGAGTACAACGACAATCGTCATACTAACAATAAGAAACGATAACTTTAACTTGAATTTACCCACAATAGATCATTTCTCCCATTGAGATGATTTTTTCGTTAAATCTTATCTATGTTTCAACTCAAAATTTAATATATTTATTCAATCATCATAAGCCATATCTCTTAAAGAAAACTTAAAAACTAATGAGATTTTACTTTTTTTCAGATTAATAGGAAAAAATCGATAGTACTACGACCCCCATATAGTTCTATTTATATAGGTTTAAAGTATTCTTTTACACCCCTTCATATTTCCTTTTTTCCAATTCCATGGCATGGTAGATGAAGTTATTTAAGAAATACATTAGGAGGGAAAATGGCTGTGTTGAGAAAAACGACTATCCGACATCTACTTATTATAATTGCCATTTTTATAGTCCTTACTTCTTTACGATTGCTATGGTTAAACTACTTCCTGCCCTCTAATCATCAGCCTAGTGCCCAAGGTGGTATTGTAGATCTGAACAATCAGGACCTTTTGAATGAAGAAGTTCTTTCTTTAAATGGCGAATGGCTCTATTCCCCTGGACAGTTCGTCAATCCTGAAAATAAAGGAAGTAGTCAAAAGACCAATATCGAGGACCATACTATCCAAACTCTTCCTACACTAAAAGGCGGGAAAACAATTCACCCCTACGGCACTTATCAACTAAAAATTCTGCTACCTAATCTTGCAGATAACAGCCGATATGCCATTCGTATTCCTGCTATCTCAACCGCCTCTTCCTTGTATATAAATGGCGAACTTGTAGGACAGTCAGGTAAAGTGGCAGATAACAGGCAGGATCATAAAGGGCAAGCTGCACCCTACACAGTTTATTTTACAAATACGCATTCTGAAATTAACATCATGCTTCATGTATCTAATTTTGATACATCTAAAAGCCCAATTATTAATAAAAGGATTTCATTTGGCACTGCGTCAGCGATGACTCATCATCAATTAATTACAGGTCTATCTCTTTCAACAATTGTCGTTATGCTAATACTGTTTGCTCTTTTTAGCATACTTGTATTTCTGTTCATCTATAGGAAACCTATCGTTTTACTATTTACATTTGGCTTTCTACTACCCTTGGCAGATGAATTAATTACGTTTGATCGCTCTCTGCTAGATTGGTTGCACCTTGATTATGTATGGTCCTATAAGCTTTCTTCTATTATTTTTCTCGGAGCCTCTTTTTTCTTTGTTCAATTTATGAGAGTCCTCTTGGTTAAATATCACAGCACTAAAACATTTCAATGGATTGTTGCCTTTTATGTACTAGACGCTGTATTCATTATAATTTTACCAATGTCGTGGCTGGTACCTACTAAAATGATTTTCTTTGTACTTTATCTAGTGTCCTTTCTCTACGTCGTGGTACTGGCTCTTAGAGAGTATTTAGAAAACCAAAAAAGGAGCTCTGCTTTTATTGCTCTAACAGCTGTTGGTACAACAAACGGTATTTTATGGGGATTAATCAAATCTATTTACGTATTTGACATACCTGTTTATCCATTTGATTATTTATTTGTTATGCTCGGTTTTTCTAGTTATTGGTTTAGACGTTTTCATGAGAACTCCCAGCAAATCCAAAAGTTAGTCGCAAAACTACAAAAGGAGGATACTTTGAAAGATGAATTTCTCACAAGTAATGCACAGAAACTGTGGAGTCCGATGAATAGGATGATTACCCTAGGTCAGTCTATTTATGATAATCCGAAGAATAGACTTGTAGCTGAAGATCATCGAAATCTTAAACATCTGATTGATATAGGGAGAAGTATGTCCTTCACATTAAACGACATACTGGACTATACCCGCTTAAAAGAGGGTAATTTACATCTTCATACACAAAGTGTAAACCTTCAAGGTGCTGTTTATGGGGTCTTTGATATGCTTCGTTTTATTATAGACGGAAAGCAAATACATATGGTATCATCGGTACCTCGAAATTTCCCAAATGTGTTAGCTGACGAAAATCGTCTTATTCAAATCCTTTTTAACCTTTTGCATAATGCGCTAAAATATACAAGTGAAGGCTCTATAGAAATTACCGCTCGTGAGGAACAGCATATGGCCATTATCCACATTCGTGACACTGGACAAGGAATGGACGATTTTGTGAAAAGTCTTGTGTTTACACCTTATGAACAAGGTCAAGAACATGATGAAGGCATTGGAATTGGGCTTCTCATTTCAAAAAAACTAATTGAGTTACATGGTGGTACGATGCATATACAATCTGTTCAAAATAAAGGATCAGACATTTATTTTACATTACCGCTTGCAGATGAAAGTAAACAGAGCGAACATACATCCTACATGTTTCAAGATAATACTCAGTTACCAACTATAGAACAAGGGCTGTCCACAGTATCAGAAAAGCATTTCAGTATTTTAATGATTGATGATGATCCTACAAATTTAACAACGATGAAAAGTATATTTTCGAAGTCTGAATACAAAGTTACTACTGTTACAAGCAGTGAGAAAGCTTTAACGCTCATTCAGCAAGCCTCATGGGATTTAGTGATTGTGGACGCAATGCTGCCCTATATTTCAGGCTACGCTGTAATCGAAAGAATACGAAAACAATACTCATTGCTCGAATTACCTATCTTATTACTAACAATAAGAAAGCACCCTGAGGATGTTTATACAGGCTTTGCCTATGGGGCCAATGATTATGTAACAAAACCTATTAATGCATTAGAGTTAAAAGTAAGAAGTCGCGCCTTAATTGATTTAAAATACAGTATTCAACAACACTTACATTTGGAAAGTGCCTGGCTTCAAGCTCAAATCCAACCACATTTTTTATTTAATACGCTCAATACGATTGCTTCTCTTAGTACCATTGATACTGATAGAATGATTGACTTAATGCACCATTTTGGTGAGTATTTACATGCCAGCTTTGATGTTCGTAATCTTCAACGAGTTGTACCGCTAGAGCACGAGCTCGAGTTAGTTCACTCTTACCTTTACATTAAACAACAGCGATTTGGGGAATTAATTCATATTGAATGGGATATTGATGAAAATATAGAAATTGAAATACCCCCCATTTCTTTACAGACTTTAGTTGAAAATGCCATTCGACACGGTATTTTAAAAAAGACAGAAGGCGGTACTGTTTGTATCCGTATTAAAGATTACACAACTTATATAGCCATTAGCGTGATTGATGATGGTGTGGGAATTAGCCCTAGTCTATTAGAGGAATTACAAGCAAATCACGAAACTGCATGCTCTGGTATAGGTATACGAAATACGGATTTACGCCTTAAAAGAATTTATGGTCAGCGATTACAAATTCAAAGTACAGTCAATCAAGGCACAAATGTAACCTTCCATATTCCCAAAAAATAATAAATAAGAGTCATTACATCCTCTTTCCGAGTTTGGAGTGGCTCTTATTCCTTATTTCAAATTACAATTCTTCTATAGATTTAAGGGAATCAGGGTACATTATACATATAGAATGAAGAAAGGAAGGATCGATAGATATGTACAAAATATACATAATAGAGGACGATGTAAATATTGCTTCACTAATCGTTGAGCATTTATCCAAGTACCAGTATGAATGCTATCCTGTCCAACAATTTCAGCACATTATCGAAGAATTTAATGCCATTCAACCCCATCTAGTCATTATGGATATCAATCTCCCAACCTATGATGGCTATTTTTGGTCACGAAAAATTCGTCAGCTCTCAACCTGCCCCATCATCATTGTTTCTGCCAGAGTAAATGATATTGATCAAGTATATGGTATTGAAAATGGGGCTGACGACTTTATCACGAAACCTTTTTCATTAGACGTCTTTATGGCAAAGGTTAATGGATTACTCCGACGCACATATGGTGAATATGCTTCAACCGAAACAACTACCATGACCATAGCTAATACTACATTAAATCCAGATACAGTTCGTCTTCAGGCAGAAGGTAATGAGAGCCTGTTAACATTAAAAGAAATGCAGCTAAGTAAGCTATTATTTGAAGCCTATCCCAATGTTGTGCCTCGTCAAAAGCTACTAAGTGCTATCTGGGATGATGAAGCCTTTGTAGAGGAAAATACATTGTCCGTGAACATTGGTCGACTACGTAGAAAAATGGAAGCAATCCACTCACAACTTGAGATTAAAACCATTCGTGGTCTAGGTTATCAATTAGTGGAGGAAGGTAAATGAAGCTATTCTTTCGAGAACATCTAAGCATTCTTATTCTCTATGGCATAAGCTTTCTGCTATTACCTTGGATTATTCATACTTTAGATGACCTTGCGTCACACTATGGCTACTTTATCTTTCTTGCCAGCTTTCTGTTTAGTATATGGCTACTAGGTCGTTATTATCGTAGACGAAAGTTTTATAAGCATCTACAGAAAGATATCCACACACAGGAGGATCTTCATCTGTTTGAACCACGTGCACCAATTGAACAAGTTTATAGCGAAAGATTGAGACAAATACAGTATCTATTTTTAACTCAGCAACAACAATTAGACGAACAAGCACAAGAAAAGCAATTGGTTCTATCACATTTTGCACATCAAATGAAGACGCCATTATCTGTTATTCAATTAATTGTTCAATCCGCATCCAACAAAACTACTGAAGAATTACTACAATGGCAAATCGTTAATAAAGAATGCGATAAACTGACATTTACACTTAATCAGCTATTAACGTATGAGCGCACATCTCATTTAGTAGCCGATTTAAAAGTTGAACCCATTGTTTTAAAGGAACTAGTGCAGGAGGTCATCAATGATTTGAAGGATTACTTTATCATGAATGACATTTTTCCAAAAATGATGCTTGCTGAAAACCATATTATTTATTCAGATCGAAAATGGTTAAAAATTGTACTTTATCAAGTGTTCAATAACGCCATTAAATATAGTGACATAGCAAGCACAATTCAAATTCATTATGACAACGCCACTTTACACATAAAAAACTATGGTGAAACAATCCCTACTAGCGAAATATCACGAGTGTTTGATTTATTTTATACGGGTATGAAGGGGCGAACGAGTGGCGAAGCAACAGGTATAGGATTATATTTAGTGAAAAAGATATTAACTACATTAGATCACCCCTTCACTCTTCAATCCTCTGACCGTGTTACGACTTTTTCCATAAATTTTTCAAACAGCCAAAAAAAATAAACATAGGAACTGTGTCAGCCAAGAGGGCTTTTTCTACTATGACGTCATCCTTTTTCAACATGAACGAAGATGACAACTTTGTCATCTTCACGTCATCAAGCGAAATAGGTTATATCCCGCTCCTTTTTTATACTAAAGTTATCTAATGATCATAAAGGAGTTGTTTCAAGTGGGGAATACAATACTTCAAGTAACCAATTTACAAAAAGAATATATCGGTGAGCTCACATATAAAGCGTTAAACGGAATTGATTTTCAGCTAAGTCAACAGGAATTCGTAGCTGTCATGGGTCCTTCTGGTAGTGGAAAAACAACATTTTTAAATAGTGTATCTACTATTGATCGGCCTACTGCTGGTGATATCATCATCAATAATAGAAATCCCTATGTCTTAAATGATGAAGAACTCGCCCAGTTTAGACGCTCTGAACTAGGCTTTGTTTTTCAAGATTTTAATCTTGTGCATACACTAACAGTGAAAGAAAATATTTTATTGCCATTAACATTAGATAGCTTTCCTGCACCCAAAATGCGTCAGCGCTTAAAGCATGTCGCTCAATTTCTTGGTATCGAGGAACTGTTACCTAAACGTATTTATGAAATTTCAGGTGGACAAAAACAACGAGTAGCCATAGCTCGAGCTGTTATTCATGAACCTAGCCTATTGTTAGCAGATGAACCTACAGGAAATCTAGATTCAAAGGCGGTCAATGATGTGATGAACTTATTTACCTCCATTAATCACGAGCTCAAAACAGCTATTCTCATGGTGACCCATGATCCTTATGTAGCCAGCTTCGCCAATCGAATTATTTTTATGAAAGATGGCAAGTTGTATAATGAAATACATCGTGGCAACAACCGCAAGCAATTTTACCAAGAAATAATGGACACGCTTGCTTTTTTAGGTGGTGGGCATCATGAGCTTTAATCACATCGTCCTTCAAAATATTTTACGGGACAAATGGACATACGTTTCTTATTTCTTAAGTAGCATGTTTTCCATTATTATTTTCTTTTTATTTTCTGTGATCGTCTTTCATCCAAGTCTGAAAAGCTTAGACCCCGATTCGACACTTGGTATCTCACTGATGTTAGCTAGTATGCTCGTTTATTTATTTTCTTTTATTTATATCACCTATTCAATTATGGCGTTTTTACGCAAGAAGACCAAAACGCTAGGAATATTTATGATTACGGGAGCTTCCATGAAGCAAATTCGTAAGCTTGTATTCCGAGAAAATTTGTTAATTGGCATTTTAGCTATTCTATTTGCGATCGTTCTCGGACTTGTCATTACGCCACTTTTTTTAATGGGGGCCAAGGTTGTTTTAAAGGCAGAAACGTTTGGTATGTACATCCCTCTACAAGCAATTGGCTTAACGATTGGTTTATTTCTGATTTTATTTGTGGTGATATCGACAGTCATAACGAGGTTCATTAATAAAGAAGCATCTATTCAGCTCTTAAAAAGTGATACGATTATCGAAAAATCCATTAAGCCGCATTATGTGTTGTTCATTTTAAGCATAATGATAACTGGTATATTAGCGTACTTCTTAAAAACCGAGCATGCCATTGTAGACACGCTAGGTATTCTCTATTATCTGTTATTTTTCACTAGTATTCTTTGTACAATTCATTTAGTCATCGCACAGGGCTTGAGGCTATTTTTAAAAATATTTGAAAGGTCCCCTGCCTATCTTCGTAAAACGAATATGCTGTTGGCATCCAATTTAAATGCAAAAATGAAATCACATGCAAATATGCTGTTTCTAGTCACTATCCTATTAAGCGGTGTCTTTCTATGCACTAGCATTTTATTTAGCTCTTATTACAATGTAAAAAAGGATAGTGAAGAAAATTACCCGTATAGCTTTCAATACATTGCTGATCCAAAGGCTGACGACAATATGGTAAAGGCTGATCTTGATTATCTTGAAAATAATCTATCATCGGTTCGTGCACAAAAGTTTTTTATTGAATTTAAATCAAATGAGGATCAACGCATTGGCTATATGGCATTATCGGATTATAACCTGTTACAACAACAGGAAAATGTCCTACATCAAAATGAATTTATTGCTGTAGCAGGAAGTCGAGGTGTAGCGACTATAACAGACAATGCCAGTGACCCGTATATAAAGTTGTTCAAACTTACTAAAACGATTGAGCAAAATCTGCTATCTACTGGTTTCCAGCATAGTTATTTCATTGTACCTGACAGCATCTACCAAGCCATAGACTACCCAGTTTATAAAACCTATATTTATGAGCTAGACAACTGGGCTGCCCATATAGAATTGGCGAATATAATTACTAAAAACATACCATCTCTACCTGGAGAACGTTATGTTACTTCCAAAATTGATTTGTATGACACGGAGATGTTTATCAAAAGCGTCATGTTCTTTATAGGCTCCATGTTAAGTTTAATTTTCTTAAGTGCTGCCATGAGTATACTGTATTTCTATTTGCAAACTACATTACTACAGGAGAAGGAAAAGTATATTGGCATCCGTAAGCTAGGGCTTTCCAAAAAAGAATTAGCTACCGTTATTGCCAAAGAGTTAGCGATCCTTATATTTGTGCCGTTCACTATTGCCATTATGCTATTGCTGACGACATTATTGTCTATGCGTACAATGGTCTCTACGGCATTTTTACAGGTTTCCATGGCTAGCTCTTGCTGTTTCTTTGTGCTTTTCCTCATTAGTTACCTATTTATTCGTAAAAGCTATTTTAAACGCCTTGTAAGCTAAAAAGGCTGGACCATAACTTCGGCCATCATGCAATCTAGATACAATTAACAAATAGATATACGCAGAAAACCCGAACTATGACAAAACACTAATTATGTTTTGTCAAATAGTCCGGGTTTTATTGGCTAATATCTTTTTGTGCCATGCTCTTTTTACCAGAAAATCGGCTTTGCTACCATTAACCAAAGCATGATAAGCAATAATAAAATATACATCCATGTTTTACGCTGTAAAAGAGAAACAAATTGTTGTTGATTATAAGAAGGCGTATTAAATGTACGTAACGTCGGTTTAAACGCTCTAGCTAAAAATACAATGGATGCAAACATCACAAGGAAGGTCATGACAATCCATGAAGTATTCCAATGATAGCCTGCATACCACATTAGCAAAATACCTGAGGCTACTAGGACATGTCCTGAATGTTTAACAATAGCAATAGCCCCTTTAAACGCTTCTATATATGGTGGCATTTCATCATTGGAAGCTGTGCGCATTTTTTTAACAATCGTTAACACAACGAACAAAGGCCCAATCGAAAGAACGGCACTTAAAATATGTATATAAAGAAGAAGTGTATAAATGGAAAACATGATGTGTACTCCCCTTTTCATCAGTCCTCTACATTATAGCACCCAACCTAAGTCTACTTTATCAGCAATTGTGAATCCTTTGTAAACACAGCTTGAATCATTGTTAATTTGTTTGAAAACTGCACAAAGAGGGTATTGTTTATAGTAACATGCACTTATAAAACAAAAAGGAGTGATTTTTATAGGAATTCATCAATTTTTTACAAACCTTAATGACTTAGAGCGTATCATTCGCTGCCCTGGTCGCTTCAAGTTCGAAGAGCATAATGTGGCTGCCCATTCTTGGAAAGTCTCACAATACGCCATGTTCTTCGCAACATTAGAAGAAATGAATGGAGCAGAAGTGGATTGGAAGTCCTTATATGAAAAAACCATCAACCATGACTTTGCTGAAGTTTTTATTGGAGATATAAAGACCCCTGTCAAACATGCGAGTCCAGAGCTAAAGCAAATGCTAGCACATGTGGAAGAAAAGATGATGGAAAAATTTATTATCAATGAAATCCCACAAGAATTTCAGGCTATATTCTTTGAACGGATGAAGGAAGGTAAGGACAATACGTTAGAGGGGCGTTTGCTCGAATTTGCGGATAAGCTCGATCAATTTTATGAAGCTTTCGCTGAATTAAAGCGTGGCAATACTGACAAAGAATTTGTCTATATGTACCAATCAGCCCTTTCAAAGCTTTTGGCGATTCCACTTGAAGCAACAGTGCAATATTTCCGCACAGAAATTTTAAAGGATGCAGTAAAGGAAAAAACGCATATCGATATTCAAGCCTTAACAGATGAAGTACTAAAGCCAAATAAATAAGATGCATGTACAAGTTTTCCGATTGAAAAATTCACGGAAGGCTTTTTTTATTTTCTAAAAAAAATCGTATAATGAGAGGACATGGATTGGAGGGAAAGTATTGTCACAGGAATGCTCGATTGTAGAAGATTTAATACCTCTTTATAAAAAACAAAAGCTCCAAGCACCGACGATAGAATTTGTAGAACAACATCTAACAACTTGTCAGCAATGTCAGCGGCTAGCCCATTCACAGCCAACTCAAGATGAATACTTACCCATGAAAAGAACATTATCCTTTTTTCACATCATATTTATTGTGTTATCTTTTATGTTTGCCATTAATTCATCCTTACTCGGCAATCAAAAGGGCTTTGTTATCTCATATGCACTTTTCGGTTGTCTTTCTTACCTTTTCTATAAAAACATCTGGATTGTCTTTATCATAAGCTCCGTGCCTGTATTTGTTTGGGCTATCCTTAATAATCTAAATAATGGGCTCTATATTACAACCTATTCCTTCGCAGAAATAGGAGCACTCGTGATTGCAGCCGGCTACATCGCTCTTTTACATACAATTTTCGCCTTATTAGGTGCTGCTTTTGCCATTCTACTACGTAGGGTTTTTCAATAAATAGTTATACAAAAAGCACCTTAAACTGATTTCTAAAGTTTAGGTGCCTTTTGGTTTTTATGCTTTTTTCACGAATTCTGACTTTAATTTCATAGCACCAAAGCCATCAATTTTACAGTCAATATTATGATCGCCTTCTACAAGACGAATACTTTTTACCTTTGTCCCAATTTTTAAAGTGGAAGAACTACCCTTCACCTTTAAATCCTTAATAATGGTAACTGAATCGCCGTCAGCTAACAGATTGCCATTTGCATCCTTTACAATAAGTGCATCCGACTCCTGTTCTGATGCGTTCATACTCCACTCATGTGCACATTCCGGACACACATAGTTTACGCCATCCTCATACGTATATTCAGAATGACATTTTGGACAATTTGGATAAGCTGCCATTTCCGCTTCCTCCTTTACATATTTTCTAGGAAAATCCTCTTTATGCTCCTATCTTTACATAATCAATCATAATAAGTAAAGACTGTTCGTATTTTCCGTTCGTATTTGTGAAAAAAATATGAAGCAGTGGCACCATTTTGAAGGTATTTCTAGATGTCGATTACACCATTTGGAACACTTGCCCATTGACTAATTTACAGTAATCATCTTACTTGCATGTTCGTCGATCATGCTTTATTATATCCATAAAGGCTGCATTGTTCGTATAATATTAAGTTTTAACCTTTAAGCTGTAAAAGGGAGTTTTATTATTGGAGTTGGAATGACGGGCCTCACACTACGGTGCATGAGGATAAGCAGGAAAACTTCTGCGAACACCCACTTTGAGGAGTGGTGGTTTAAAACTTTCTATAATAACTACGGCATACGCGGCTTTTTAGTTTGATCTTACAGCCACATGGCTTTGAAGCGACTCACCCTACTTAATTGGAGGGTGAGTTTTTTATTATCAAAATGGGCATTGTTGCAAAACTGTTGCAAAAATTAATAATAATTAACGATAATACTTAACACATATTAGTAATTACCTACACACAATATGCCCCACCTTACATGGGACAACCACAGTCTTTTTATCAATAGGTTTACTAACAATTGTGGATGCCTTTTTGAATTTCATTTCCTCATATTGGTCCTCTAAATCAAAAATCGATAATTGCCCTTGTTGCTCCATATATTCAAAATGCGTCATTTTCTATTTCCCCTTTCACCATTCAAGTCAGTTTTCTAAGTTTGGTCTACTGCATATTTCCGAACGATTAGCACGCTCATTCAGCCAATTATAGAAAGGTACTGGACGTTCTCTATTAGCTGTTTCTTCAATAGATGATGATTTCCTAAGCTTCACACTTGAACGCTCCACAGCCTTGTTATACGCTCCTGCAAATACGGCTCTCAATGTGCTTGTAACTGTCAGAACACCTTCTTTAATATCCATGACAATTTTAAATAGCACGTTCTTAACTTTTATAAAGTCAGGTGCATTTTGAACCTGAGTAGCTAATACTACTTTGTGCAATTCGTCTTTCAAGTTATCAGCTAATGGCAAACTATTCATGAAATCGAATAGCATCACCTGGTACTCGTTCATGTATTCCTTATGAGCTTCTTTTTCAGCGTGTGCATTATTATATATATTTTGTAAAGTGCTTGTTTTAAAAGATAAATGATTAAAATATTTAGATGATTGGTTTTCAGATAGTTGCGCTTCAACCTTACTCTCACAGGGTTTTTCAGCATTTCCACGTTGGGGCATTGTAAGGCAAAATAATGTAGATGCTTGCTCCTTGTCCACCTTTGCTTTTTACAGTCGTTTCTTTTTAACAATCCCTAAATATTCCAGTTTTGATATAGCTCGATAAACTGTCTTTGTGCTGATCTCCATTGCTGCAGCAATTGTGGCAGCTTTCAAATGACAAGCTCCTGGATTCTCTAAAGCATGACTAGCGAGTTTGAAAACGATGACACGTTCTGACTCAGTTAAATCGTAATAATGAGCAGCCTTATGATTCTCTACAGCTGAATCCATATCTGCTATTGAATCAAATGTTTTGTAAGTTGCTAAGTATTCAAATGCCCTCGTTTTCACCTCGCTTTCCAATTCCGAACTTTCTAGGATCCATTGAATGAATATTGTTCGTTTTTACTTAAATGCTTTACGTAAATTATCACGTATCTCTTTTACTTCTAAATCTGTAAGCAAACTATGATACCTAATAGTCCACTTCAATCGATTTTGATACTTATGAGTATCGGTAATTGCACTATTGTTCAATTTAACAAATTAGAAAATGGCATGACAAAAGATCAAGTATTTGAAATCCTTGGTGGTGAAGGTGCCGTTATTTCTGAATCTGGAGATGTAGTTATGTACAGCTATAATGGTAAGTCTTTAGGTGCAAATGCTTCTCTTATGTTCCAAGGCAGTAAATTAATGAACAAGACTCAAATGGTATTGGAATATATGTAAATTTAAAAACAAAAAAGGGAGTACCCCTAACATTTAATAGACGTTAATTCGTTTATTTGTTAGGGCGTGCTCTCTTTTTTTGTTTTTTAAAGGAGGTGGATTATAATGTTAACTGGTATTTGGTTTAGTGTTTTATTCATATTTTGGTTTGGGCAATTTTTATCTTTAGTAATATATTGTGTTAATACTTTCATAAGAGGTAACATCAAAATAAACTGTATTAGCATTGGATACGTAATAAGTACATCATTTATTTTCACTTACATCTAAAAAAGACCAGGTACTCAATTGAGCGCCTGGTCTTTTTCGTAAGATAAATTTCAATTAATTTTAATTAATAACTAAAGCTAGCAGCATAACTTCTTATATCGACATTTGATTGATTAGGTGTAATACTTACTCCAATAGGAAGTACTGAGATACCTATTGTACCTGTAAATTTCTTATGACCATATTCGAACTTAACTGTTGCTTTACCTGAAGATGAAGACTTAATATAGAATGTTTGAGCAATAGTGCCTTCATGTGTTTGGAATTTATTTAAAGTTCCACTAAGATCAAACGAACCTGCTACTCCTAAAGATGGGTCCCACGTTGATGGTGTAGTACTACTTGACATTAACGTAGTTCCTCCTGTTGAAGTATTGTATAAAGAATATGTTGAGTTAAAACCTTGAAGTTTTCCTGATTGAGCTGGTATATAAACACCAAGACTTGATGGGAAACCAATAGCTATTTTATCTGTCAAAGCAAAAATCGGTTTATTTAACCATCTGAAGTTTGCGTGTGCATAAAATGCATTGTAACCCGAAACAGTACTATTATTCAGCTTTAACACATTACCTTTAAAACTCATATCTGCACTCGGAATATCACCAAAAGTTGTAACTTCTGATGGATCGCTTGTTACTTCATCAAAACTATAAATCTCTTCAAAACTTGTTAATATTTCAGCTTCACTATCAACTAAGAACTTTAGTTCTTCATATGGCATATTCTCAACTTCTACCTTACTAAAATTCAAGCCATATAAATAATCCTTTTCAGCATCCGTTAAAGATGATTCACCTTCTGCAGCTTCAACTTGATGATTGAATCCCAAAGTTAGTGCAAAAATGACACCTAAAAACATTAAAATACTATTTTTCTTCATTTCCATGCCTCCCTATTTTTTACAATTTTAATTATATACATATTTTATCATTTTTGGATAAATATTTTAAATTTGAATAAAAAGTACTAGTTTTTTCAGAAGTATATTAGTTTATTATAATAATACATAGATAGGGAGGTTTAGATAATGGAGGCATTCTTTTCTTTCAGCTGCTTTTTTCTTATGCCAGTATATGGGTTTTTATTTTGTTTCTATTTTATAAAATTAATAAAGAAATTAATAAAGGGACAGAATGATACAAATGTCGAAGCAAGTGTTATGACAATAATGTTTATTTTAATTATATGGAGTATCAGCTATACCGTAGCTATAGGAAATTAATTAATAGTTTTTTTATGAGGGCACTTGATGTAGTTTTTATTTTTCAGTGCCCCCTCTTTTCTCTTATTTACTATTCCGCTGTAATTTTTATTCCTTCAAAATCGCCACCTGTCAACGTACCAGTATCAAATTTGTCTAGGTGTGACTTATCAATAAGCTTTTTATCTACTGCTTTTTTGAGGTAATCCCGGACTGCAGTTTTAGTTGTCTCATTTGTGAATTTCATTGTGTCATAATCCTTTTCAGTTGGTTAATCGGATTCTTTTGGTTTCATTGATTCTTCAATTCTTTTCAAGAAACTACCCCAACGATCTTCCGCTAGTATACGGTGAGGGCAATATTTGCCATTCCAGTCCTGGTGTTTCTTCACTCGTTCAATGCTCTAATCGTATTGCTTTAAAAGCTTTGCAATGTATTGAACAGCGTTTTCCTCCGCAACTCCATAACGTACACCACCACTTTTGCTGTAACAAATTTCGATGCTAATAGAAAGACGGTTGCCTTTCTTTAAAGCGTTAGGATCACTACTGCCTCCGCCATCTCCACAATGCCAAGTGTTACGGTTGAAAGGAATTGCTTGAATAACCTCTTTATCATCTAGAGCAACGTGATATGATACATAATTGTTATTTCCAATCATGTACGAAATTTTATTAGTAGCTGGTCCATCATTGGCTGTACTATGTACTGTAATAAATTGTGGTGCCATGATGAAAGGTGCCTTTAGTGAATACTTGTTTGAAGGTAAAAGAGTTTGTTTGAAATAAGTAACTCATTTAACCTCATCCTCTCCTGTTTTATCCTTCACGATTGCCAAAATGTTTTTGATAAAGTCAGGCATTGGCTGCCTCATCCCCTGCGTACTCAATGCTAGGAATCACAACGGGCAATAAGTAAATTGACCCGACCAGCATTAAATAATAAATCTTTCGTATGATTCCGTTAAAGCCTGTATGACTGTTTAAGTTTTGATTAACGACCCGAGCGAAGCGACTCATCGGGCTTCCCCTGGAAAGGACGCTGGCGGAACGGAAATCAACCTCTCGCCTTGCCAAAGGGTCTTTTTCTATTATTAACATCATCTTTTTTTATTTGTGGAGTTAAAGTTCTTTGCTTTTTTAATATACTTTCCACTTTACAAATTTCATTATAGAAAACGCCATAACCTTTTACATAATATGGAACGTTTCTTCTTTATATAATACGACTAGTTCCCCTCCTAATTTAAAAAGTCTGTACAACCTTTCCATAGCCTGTATAATTCCCTCCCATTTTGCGCATATATGGAGTAACAAGGGAGGTTAGGATATTGAAAAAAATAATTTATTTACTTGTATTCACTTCACTACTTTTAGCAGCCTGTGGAAAAAGTGCGGATCCAAAGGAAGTAGCCGTCGATCAAAACACGACCGTTGAAGATATAGTAGGTGCGATTGTGAAAAATGAATTCTCTGTAGAGGAATCTAAAGATGGTGTTGTCACAATTTCCATTCAGGATACAGATGTGACAGAGGGATCAAAAAGTCAAATGTTGAAGGATTCCACTAAAATTTTTGCTGAATTATCCAAGCTAAAAAGTGTGAAGACACCTGCTATTACTTGGTATGCTCCACTCACTGAGCCTGATGGTGATAAAACAATGACAGAGGTCTTGAATATTTATTTTAGTGAAGAGGATTATCATAAAATAGACTGGGCAAATTATCTACAGGTGGATATAGAATCTAGCGCTACGAACTTTCACGAAGATGAGGCTTTAGAGGATTAACCATTAAGATACCCCACAACCTATTGTGAGGTATCTTTTTTAAGTTGTTGTTTTTACATACTGCTTTATAGCCTCTACTAAAAGAGGTTGTTTTATCTTGTCATGCGTTGCTTGCCAAATTCCCTTCCCATCCTGCAATATTAATAGCTGTGGTGATTCATGCTTCACCTGAAGATCACCTGCAATAGCATTAGAAACCACTCTATCCATTTGGACAATCACAAGATACTTCGGCAATTTTGTTATGAGTGCTTTATATTCCTTTATAGCTGCAATACTGCTCATACATGTCATGCTAATTTTTAATACAAGACATGGCATGTGCTTTGATTGCTCTAACACCTCGCTCCAATTATCCAATGTCTTTATTCGTTGCATAGCATAACCTCCTTTATAAATCATTATATACCACAATGGGTATTTATCATCATAAAAAAACACGAGACTATATGTATAGCTCGTGCTTTGGATTCTTTAGTTAGATGCCCGCTGTATTCATTAATACAAGACGCCAGCCGTCTGGGTCTTCAATAGTTATCCCTTGCTCTGCCCAATAAGGATTTTCAGGCTCCACTTCGGGATATCCCATAAGTTCGAGACGTTCGGTAATATGACGAATGGTTTCACTATTTGGAATATAAAGTACTAAAAGGTTGTCCCTAGTTGGTGCTGGACAAGGACTTCCATCAACATGCGCTGTAAATTCTAGGTGATAGCCTACATTCGGGAGACCAATCATAATTCCATCATAGCCACGGTGTGCCGTAAAAGAGCCTATTTTCTTTAAGCCGACTCCTTCACAGTAAAAACGCTCTATTTCTTGTAATTGATCTGTTGGTCTTGCTACTCTAACCTGTGCAACTGCTAATTCATTTGTCCATTGTTGTTCCATCGTTATGCCTCCCTTTTTAAACTATTGTAGAATGAGACAATAATGCTGGAAACAGTCCTAGGTCTGAAGTTATTATGCTAAAGCAACGCTAAACGAAGCAGCAGTCTTCTCTTTTACTTCCTCTAAAGTAACACCTTCTGCTAACTCTATTAGTTGCATGCCATCTTTAGTAAAATCAAAAACAGCTAAGTCTGTAATTAAGCGATGTACTACTCCTTTACCTGTTAAGGGGAGCTCACATTGCTTTTTAATTTTAGATTCACCGTTTTTATTTACATGCTCCATTACGACGATCACTCTTTTAGCTCCTACAACAAGGTCCATAGCGCCACCCATTCCCTTTACCATTTTCCCTGGAATCATCCAGTTTGCAAGGTCTCCTGTTTCAGATACCTCCATGCCACCTAAAATGGCAAGGTCAATATGACCGCCTCGAATCATTGCAAATGATTCTGCACTGTCAAAGAAGGATGCTCCTGGAACTGCAGTGACCGTTTCCTTACCCGCATTAATTAAATCAGGGTCAACGGCTTCCTCTACTGGGTAAGGTCCAATACCGAGAAGGCCATTTTCAGATTGTAACAGCACGTCATAATCGGCTGGAATCACATTGGCAACAAGTGTTGGGATGCCTATACCTAGATTAACATTCATCCCATTTGCTATTTCCTTTACTGCTCTGTTAACCATTTTTTGTCTTGTATCCATTACGCTTCCCCCTTTTTCACCGTTAAACGCTCGATACGCTTCTCATAATTTTCACCTACCAATACACGTTGTACAAAAACACCTGGTGTGTGAATGTGATCTGGATCTAGCTCGCCCACTTCCACAATTTCTTCAACCTCAGCAATCGTAATTTTCCCTGCCATAGCAGCCAATGGATTAAAATTACGTGATGTTTTTCTGTAGACTAAATTTCCTTGCTTATCTGCTTTCCATGCTTTGACAAGGGCAAAATCAGCCACAATGCCTTCTTCCAGAATAAATTCCTTCCCATCAAAAACCTTTACTTCTTTTCCTTCCGCAATTGGCGTTCCAACACCTGTCGCAGTATAAAATCCTGGAATTCCTGCGCCACCTGCACGTAGTCGCTCCGCAAGTGTTCCCTGAGGCGATAATTCCACTTCTAGCTCGCCACTTAAAAATTGTTGTTCAAAAATTTTATTTTCTCCTACATAGGAAGCCACCATTTTTTTTATCTGCTTATTCGCTAAGAGTAGACCTAAACCCCAATCATCTACACCGCAGTTATTACTGACAACCGTTAAATCCTTTGTGCCCTGCTGTACTAACGCTGCAATCGATTTTTCTGGTATACCACAGAGCCCAAAGCCTCCTACAGCTAATGTGTCTCCATCTCTAATATCCGCAACAGCTTCCTCAAACGAACTCCATACTTTCCCATTCCCCATCTCGAAACCCCCTATAATTGCTCGCTTATTAAGAAAAATTCTACATCATTGCTATTTTACAAGTAAAGGAATTAATTTGAATACTATTTATTCCTTATTGGAATAAATCCATTTTCAGTATTTCTACCAATCGTTTTGAGTAACTGCTTTAATGCATAAGATTGATACGTGTTTTTCTTCGTAATAATCCCTAAACGCCATGGCATATGAAATTGATGTAATGGGATTGTTCTCACATTGGCATTTGTTTGCTTCGCGGCAATCGAGAAGGGTAATAGTGTAACGCCCAGATTGGAGGATACTAATTCCAAAATCAAATCCCATTGTGAACTTTTATAGCCGACTATCGGTGTAAAGCCTACGCTTTTACATGATTTAATAATATAGTCATGGAGCGTGAACTCCTCTGCAAAGATAATAAACGTTTCGTTTTTTAAATCCTTCAAAGCTATAGAATCCTCTTTTGCCAATGGATGGGATTCATTCATAAATACAAAAAATTGATCCTCTACAAATGGCTGAACGAAAAATTTCCTTTCATCTGCTGGTAATACAACAATGCCCATATCAACATCGCCATTTTCAACTAGCATTTCTACCATTTTAGCGCCTCGTTCGACAAGCTCTAAATGCACCTCTGGGTATAGTTGATGAAATTTCCTGGCGATGTCAGGAAAAAATAATGTGCCAATTAGAGGTGGAATCCCTAATTTGATAGCGCCTGTTTTAATATTCAATAAATCATCCAATAAAATATGCAACTCTTGAACACCGTGCAATATTTTTTGTCCCTGTTGAAAGACAATACTCCCTGCGTCTGTTAGCTCTACTTTGCGAGTAGACCTGTTCAACAATTCAACTTGTAATGTTTCTTCTAATTTCTTGATACTTTTGCTTAGTGATGGCTGAGATACAAAGGACACATTTGCAGCCTTTGTAAAACTTCCCTGTTCAACCACAGCCATAAATGCTTTTAAATCCCGTAATTCCATAAACATCTTCCTCATTTATTCATATTTATTATGAAATGATATGTAGAATTCCTTTTAGTAATAAATTCTCCTTCAATTCGTTTAATCCTTTACTGGATAAAGAACCCAAAGAAGAAGGGTTCCGATTAAAAGACATCTTTAAACAAGTCGATATTCCAGAAGCAACGTATCACTATCACATGAAGAACTTTTTTGGCTTACTCAAACAAGAAATGTAATAAGGAGAAGAATTAATTTCCTATGAAGCGTTAAAGAAGAAAATAGAGGAATATATCGATTACTATAATAACGATCGAATTAAGCAAAAATAGGCAGACATGAGCCTGGTAAAATACCGAACTTATGCCAGCCGATTAGCTACATAACTAAAACTCTATTTTTAAGGAGTCACTACCCATTTAATGGGCTTTTTCTAATGCCAGTTTAATACCGAATCCAATTAATACAGCACCCGTTACGCCTTCAATTATTGCCTTCGTCGATGGTTTTTTCATAAAGGCGCTAATTCGATCTAATAGATACACATAGAAGACAAACCATAACATTGTTAATGCTGTATAAATAAGACCCATTATTAAAAATGGAAAAAATGTCCCGCTCGTACCGTCTACAAATTGAGGTAGAAACGTTAGGAAAAATACAGCGACCTTTGGATTTGTCACATTTGTAAGAAACCCTTGTTTAAAGCAGGACTGCTGCGAATATTTGTGATCCATATTTGCATCGTCCTGCACTACAGGTGATTGTGTGCGAATTGTCCGTAGTGTCCATAATGTTTTGATACCTAAATAACATAAATAAACTGCACCAATGTACTTTAAAGCAGCAAATACATAGGCAGATTTCACAATAATAGCAGAAAGACCAATTACAGCAGCACATGTGTGAATTAATAAACCACAACAAGATCCTAAGATCGTCTGTAATCCTCCCTTTCTACTTACAGTCAAGGTATTCTTAGTTGCAATCGCTGTATCAGGACCAGGTAAAATAATGAGCAAAATGCACATAATTAAGAACACGGATATGTTAACCATAGTACATCTCCTTTCTATGTCAGAAAATTATAAATAATTTTAACATAAGCGATGACCTACTGAAAGATAGAAAATAATATCATCTTTTTCCATTGACATATAACCATAAGGTGTTATATATTCATAACACCTTATGGTTATATGTCACTCAACTCTGCAAACGCTTTTGGTTTGAGCAGGCTCGTACCAACAGTGTCATTTCATCAAACAATAAAGGAGTAACTATACATGACTGAAAAATTACAGGATATTGTCAAAACGATTACTTTGAATGCCCCTATTGAAAAAGTGTGGGAGACAGTCGCAACCGCTGAAAAAATTGCTTCATGGTTTATGCCAAATGATTTTCAACCAATCGAAGGACATGAATTCACTATTCAATCACCGTTTGGTCCTTCACCCTGTAAAGTAGAACGTGTCGAAGCACCATATTATTTACGTTTTGCCTGGGATCAAGATGGCTGGTTCGTCACTTTTGAGCTAAAAGAGGTTGGCGATCAAACAGAATTTACGTTAACGCATGGTGGCTGGAAGGAAGCTTCTCATATTATTCCTAAAGTGAATACTGCTGCTGAAGCTATTCGGACAAAAATGGATGACGGCTGGACAATACTTATTCAGCATAAATTAAAAGAGATTGCCGAATCCTAATGACTCAATCAGCCGTAAAATATGATGTTTTTCAAGCCATTGCTGATCCCACAAGAAGGAATATTTTACAGTTACTTGCCGCAAGTGATAGACCTATTTCCAATATTTCTGAGCACTTTGCTATTAGTCGAACTGCTGTCGTAAAGCATTTAAAAATATTAGAGCAGGCTGAGCTCATTTCTGCTGAAAAAAAGGGTCGAGAAAAAATCTATACTTTGCATAGTGAGCGTTTGCAGGAAATTGAAGATTGGCTTCAGTACTTCCATTTATTTTGGGACAATAAATTGGTGCAGCTTCAAAGAATGGTTGAAGAGGATTAAAGCAAAAAAGGAGCTGTCTTTATACTGGACAGCTCCACATTTAAAAGAGATAAAATACCCCCCCATTAATGATTTCAATTTTAATTTTAGATTCGTATTGCTCCTCTAATGCTTTGCGTTCAATTTCATAGCATTCAGGTTTATCCTCCACATCCTCATAAAAATAATCTAAGACTCGTTGATCTCGTTGCCAACGTTTCTGTGCTTCAATTGCCCATGAATGATCATCTTGTTCAATGATGGCTTCAACTGCTGCATGTAGTCGTTCCAGTGCTCGAAGTGGCTTAATAATATATTGCACATGAAATACATTATCTGCGGGCTCCATGTCGAATTCTGAGGTACAAATCGTTTCATGAAAATCTTCCTTTACCACACCTGTCAATAAATTGATACCAAATGAATAAAGCATTTCTTTTGTACGATCACAGCAATAAGAAACTTTAAAGTTAACACCTAACCAAGGTGTTAGGATGACCTGACCCATTGCACTATCCACCTTTTCAAACAGTTGAACATAGGCTCCTAATTCTTTTGTTGCTACAAATAGCTGATTTAAACGTGGTGAGCCGTAATGAATGGCCTCTCCAAATAAGTTACCAGCTATTGACGTTTGATTTGTTATGAAGGTTACTTGAGCTGGGTTTGGCTCACTATTAGTCGCTTCAATATACTGCCAATAAAATGGCCTATTCATAATCCTTTTATCAATATCCACCGTTAGTTGAACTGTTAAATAATGATCCTCTTCACCTAAAATAGCGCAGTTATTCTCGTTAAAAAATTCTTTTAAATAGTGATGGACTTGTTGCGGATACATGGTTGCCCCTCCTTACCTCATACAGATTCTTTAAAGTTTGTTAAAATGGCATCTAAATCACCAACCACTTTCTCGAACACATCAATTTTTGTATGAAGTAACTCCAATATTTTTTCTTCAATGGTATTTTCAATCGCAAGATTATAAATATGGACGTCATGCTCCTGTCCCAAACGATGGACACGACCAATACGTTGCTCTAGCTTCATTGGATTCCATGGTAGATCATAGTTGATGACATGATGACAAAATTGAAGGTTGATTCCTTCGCCTCCTGCCTCAGTTGCGATGAGTACCTGTGCTCTCTCTTTAAAGAGATGCTTCATATAATCTCGTTTGCTTTTATTGAACTTCCCATTAAACAAGACACTCGTTATGCCATTAGTATGCAAATACCATTGTAAATAAATTTGAGTAGCCCGATACTCTGTAAAAATAATAACCTTGTCATCTGCTTGTTTTACGATTTCTAGCGTTTTCTCCGCCTTTGAATTTACTTCTAAGGCCATAAGCTTTGCTAAAATCGCTTCAAGTTCTTGTGGCTGCACATGATCATCTAGCATATTCGTTAGTGTTAATGCTGTGGCTTCCTTGCTACTACACATTTCCTTTTGTAAAGTAATTAATGAAAAGGAACCTGTATTTTCAAGGGCTCCAAGCAAATCGTAAACTTCCCTCTCTGCCTCCGTAAATGTAATCGGTACAATTTGAACACAGCGATTTGTCCATTCAATCCCTGTATCTTCTCGCCGATTTCTCACCATTACCTGATTGACCAATTCTTTTAAATAATCATCATGTTCTAAATGATGCTTACTAGCAGAGAAGGCTGACTGGAATGTATCGTAATTCCCTAAATGCCCTGGCTTTAATAAGGAAATTAAATAATACAGTTCGAACACATCGTTCTGAATAGGTGTGGCTGTTAATAATAAGCAAAACTTTTTCTTTAACCCTTGTACGAACTCATAAATTTGTGTTTTATTATTCTTTAATTTATGTGCCTCATCAATAATAATCATGTCGTAATCCTGCTCATAAATGCGCTCTTTATGGGGACTTTTTTTAGCCGTATCCATACTCATAATGAGGACATCGTAGCGCTCTATTGGACAATTTTTCTTATAGGCGATGGCCGGTATATGAAATTTTAAATTTAACTCTTCAATCCACTGATTAATGAGAGAAGCAGGTGCTAAAATTAATGCCCTTTTAACAAGGCCTCGAATAAGGTATTCCTTTAAAATTAAGCCCGCTTCAATCGTTTTACCAAGACCTACTTCATCGGCTAAAATCGCTTTTCCATTCATGCGCTCAATAACTGTTTCAGCCGCTTCTAACTGGTGTACTAATGGTTTTAAGTGCGGTAAATACTTAGTTGCTTGTAATCCCGTAAAATCAGGGATTAATTTCCTTTTCACAATATCATAGTTCATCTTATATAATGTCCAGCTCTGCCATTGTTCAAGATGATTTAATCGATTGCTAAAGCCTTCTTCCCACTCGGACGACCTTTCTATTTTCATGATCATCACCTCATGTTATTTTTTCTAGCTTAGGTTGTCCAAAAAAGGGAAAGATATGTTCTTTTTAGATGAAAAACACCTAATGAAAGTTATTTTTCACTAGGTGTTTGTTAGTTTATATGTTTACGAAATTGGCTAGGCGATAAACCTGTTATTTTTTTAAATACACGGCTAAAATAAAAGTAATCTGTGTAACCCACTTTTTCCGCAATATCTTTAACAGATAAATGAGAAGTTCTCAATAATACTTTAGATTTTTGAATACGCAAAACAGTAAGATAAACATTCGGGCTAACACCCATTTTTTTCTCAAATAGATAGGACAGTTTCCTTCTTTCCATTTTAAAATGATTCGCGATATCCATAACAGTCATATTCTTTGTATAGTTTTCTTGCATATACTCCGTAATTAACGTTATATTTTCTTTTTTATATTGATAATCCCTCATTTTAATGACTAAAATGATTTCTTCTAAAATATTAAAAAAAAGAGCTTTCGATTGAAGAAATGATAAATGACTACCCATGACATAATTTTGTATTAATTGCTGCAACAAATTCATTAATTTTAGCTGCTCTCCTACCTGCAAGGCAAAATGACGATTGTAGAGTGGAAACTTTGAATTTTCTCCGTCTGATAGTTGAAAATGAATGACAGCATACTCGAATTTAGTATCGCTTGTAATTGTTCGTTGGATAGATAAGTTTGGACCCGCATGGATAATCTGTCCTTTTTCTAATCGGTAATTTTTGCCTTCAATTTTAACATCTGCTACTCCATTGATAGGAAATATTAAACCAGCTGCATTCGTCATCGTCTTGTAATTCGTAACGACCGTTTCGGAGGAAATCTTCTCCGTAATCACATCCAAAAATGTTAATGGAGCAGTTGTGTAGAATTCTATGATTTCTTGTATATCCATTTTGAATGCTCTCCTTCACTTCATAGTATTAAGACAAAAAGAAAGGAACACCAACAATGCATCAGTGCTCCTAAAATCGATTATTTTAAACTTTCCTGTAGTAGCTTGCGATTACGTTGTTTGAAAATATCATTATGTGAGGAAACGATACCGCCCTCAGAAGCATCAGGTTGAATATATTTCTTCGCACTATTTACTGCATGGAGTGCATCGTGGAAGGCAGCTGCAATTAAATGGATTTTACCATCATGGTGAAGAATATCACCTGCTGCATAAAGGCCCGGAATGGACGATTCACTATTAATCGAACCAGCTATAAAATAATCATTTTTACGGTCAATGGCTAACGGACTATTATCTAGTAGCTCCTTATCACGTACATATCCATGACTGATGACCACTTCGTCAATAGGAATCTCTGTTACAGTGCCTGTTTCATGATTAGTTAAAGAAATCGCTTTAATCATTCCTGCTTGATCGTCTGCAATCAGTTTCGTAATTTCAGAATTGAAATGGCATTCAATAGAACTATTTGTAAGCTCTGTAATTTGAGCCTCATGTGCAGACAATGTATCTTTTCGATATGTTAAATAGACTTTGGAAGCTACTTCCATTAACTCTAATGCCCAGTCTACAGCAGTGTTACCACCACCGGAAATAATAACTGCCTTATTCTTAAATTTTTCATAGGATTTAATTGTGTAATTTAAATTAGAAACTTCAAAGCGTTCAGCGCCTTCAATTTCAATTTTTTGAGGATTCAGGATACCTCCGCCAATAGCGACAATAACCGTTTTGGAATAATGAATGTTTCCTGACTCCGCAGTGATCATAAAAATGCCATCTTCATTTTTGGCAATGGACAGCACTTTTTCATCTGTATAAATAGAAGGGTTAAACGTTAAGGCTTGCTCAACTAATTGCTTAATTAGTTGTCCCCCTGAAATAGGCGTTACACCCCCAACATCCCAAATCATTTTCTCTGGGTAAACATGAATTTTACCGCCTAGCTGTGGTTGTGATTCAATTAGCTTCGTTTTCATTTCTCGTAAACCACAGTAAAAACTAGAATATAGACCTGCGGGCCCACCACCAATGATTGTTACATCATACAATTCTTGTTCTAACAATACTTAACACACCTTTCAATTTGTCATTACCTATCTCAACAATTGGACTAACATTGCATGACAGCCCTACTGTGTATTTCTAATTGTCTAAACTACTTTGAACTTCCTCCTTAATTCCATTATACGATAATGATAATCATTATCAAATAAAATTATTACAAAACATAATAATAATACATATCCTGTCACCATTTTTTAATATTCTTAAAGAAATAGTATGCACTAAGCATACTATTTCATTTTAATCATATTTATTTATCTTTTAACAAATCTACTACTATATCAATTCCATACATAGTTGCAATTGGTGCATCCTGTGCAAATAAAGAACGATCGACTATATAAATATTTTTATTTTTAACTGCATTGATGTTCTTCCATACCGCGCTTTCTTCATAGGATTTTAAAAATTCCTCTTCACTCATGGTAATTCCACTTTTATCAAGGAAAATAAATAGATGATCTGGGTTTAAGACTGACATCCCCTCCATACTTACTTCCTTTGTCATATCTTCTGGGTAATTTTGTGGAACTTTAATTCCTAAACCATGTTCAGGATTCGTTGGCGCAATATTTTTCCCATATATCCAAAACTCTTCTTTCGTATTTACGGATGTAAAGACTACAGTTTCTCCTTTGGCTGTAAAATTCTTCAAAGCTTCTCGGCCATCTGTGATTTTTTTGCTTACTTCTTCTAGCAGTGCCTTTCCTTGTTGCTCTTTCCCCAATACCTTTGAAATTTCCGTTACAGCTAACTCTTGATCAGTAGACATCGCTCTTTGATTTAAATACACAACAGGTGCTATGGCTGACAATTGGTCATATAGCTGATCATGAACACCTGAAGCAGCCAAAATTAAATCTGGTTTTAGTTCTAGTATTTTTTCAAGACTTGGGCTTCTAACATCCCCAATATCAGTAAATGTTTGTTCTTCCACAAAAGATTGATAGGCTTCCCATAAATTAAACATAGTATCAGCATTTGCTATACCTATTGGCTTGGTATCTAATGCTAATAGAACATCTGGGTATAATACATGCATCAAAGAAATAACACGTTTCGGCTCTTTCTCAATTATTACTTCCTTCCCTAAAGCGTCTGTATATGTTAGAGGATAAATGGACGGTTCTTCCTTTATTTCCTCTTTTTCTTTTTGGGTTTGATTCGCTACCTTCTCTTCGGCATTATTACATGCTACTAGCAAGACTGATAGTAACAAAGTGAACAGCACCATTATCCACGGCTTCTTCATTGTATGTCCTCCTTTAATTTTCTAGCAAAATAATGAGAATCATTATCAAAAAGATGATAGCAAATTCAATTTTTTGAGTACATATAATACTCGATGAACAAATTTGTGTTTTTTTATCCATAAACGTAAAAATGTCCAGCATTGTACTTTTTGAAGGAGGTTATCACTGTTCATTTTAACGTTAAATATACGTTATACTTACTTTTTGATACACTATTGGAAAAAAGATAATAGAGGGCAATAATGAGGAGAAAAATTTTTATATTACATGAAATATATGGAGTTAATCATTTTATAAAAGAACAAGTCCAAACATATAGTGATGAAAACACTTCCGTTTCCTGTATTTCGCTCTATTCAGATGGTTTATCCTTTTCATATGAGCAAGAAAAGCAAGCATATGAATTTTACATGCAGACAGTTGGCTTCGATGCCCCTCTAGAGCTACTTTCTCAAAAAATACTGGAGGCATCTCAGAATTATAATGAAGTGGTATTAATTGGTTATAGCGTAGGTGCAACTTTGGCTTGGCGATTAGCCACACTCCCCCTACACCGCGTCATTTGTGTGTATGGTTCACGTATCCGCCAATACTTCGATATCCTACCTGCATGTCCAACTTTAGTCGTTTTACCTAGCTATGAAAGTAGTTTTGATGTGCAAATATTAAAGAATGCACTTGGTCGCATACCGAATGTTCAGACCAAACAATATCAGGGTTTACATGGTTTTATGGACGCCTCTAACTCTAATTATTGCCAAAGGAGCTACTTGCAGGCACACAATGACATCCGAAGCTTTTTACAAGCTAGAAAATTTCAGGAGGAATAAACATGGAACAAAATATTGATATTCAGGTTGAACCCTATATTGAAGCAGGCAATGTTATTTATCCGAGCTTTCAGCTTTCTTTACAACCTGGCACTATTATCGGCATCTATACAGATATTTCAAAAATACATACATTAATGCGATGGTTTATGAACCGACATGATACATATACTCATTTTCGTGAAAGTGCGTTATATGAGCGACTTACTGCTCGTGAATATATCCAGTTTTTATTGAGACTTTTTAACCGTCCAACGAACGAAACGGAGAATCTATTAAAGCTCTTTAGCCTTACTGAACAAAAAAACACTAGAATTAGTCGGCTTTCTCATAGTGAAAAACAGCGATTAAAGTTATTGAATACGTATCTCCATCAAGCACCTATTCAAATTTTAGAAGAGCCCTTTCAAAATATAGATGAATTTTCAAAACAAAATATCCAACAATTATTAAATAGTCAAATAAAACAGCAAAAAACCATCATTTTATTATCGACCAATCTAGAAGATTTAATGATTATGAGTACAGCTATACATAGATTAGACGGAGCTGGTTTGCATGCGTTAGATGTAAAGGAGGATGAAATAGAACAATCACCTCAGCAAATTGAATCTGCACCAATTCGCATTGATAAAATCCCAACAAAGAAAAATGATAAGATTATTTTATTTAATCCACCCGAAATTGATTATATTGAAAGTGTTGAAGGTGATGTTTCTATCTATGTGGCTGGAGAAGCATATCCATGTACTTTATCGCTCAATGAGCTAGAGCAAAAATTGACACCATTCGGCTTTTTTAGAAGCCATCGTTCTTATATTGTGAATCTGCAAAAGGTTCGTGAAATCATTACATGGACACGTAACAGCTATAGTCTGGCACTCAATAGCACTGAAAAGGCTGTTGTCCCACTGTCGAAAAATAAATTAGCAGATTTAAAGGAAATACTCGGAATATAGTAGATTTCCCAGGAAATAAACGACTCCTGTCACCTTTAATATTGTTTCACTGAGGATCATTTTTCCGCCTTTCACCCGATTTATACTGTGTACCTTATGTTTGTTGCTTATAGTGTAGACATCAACAACAAACAGGAGGTTTACACATGAACACAGTGATTGATGTGCAGCACTTGAAAAAAACATTTAATAAAGAAACAGCATTGCAAGATGTTTCTTTTACAATTCAGAAGGGGGAAATATTCGGCTTTCTTGGTCCAAGTGGTTCTGGTAAAACAACTACTATTAAAATATTAACCGCACAAACAGATAAGTCGGCTGGTAATGTCCTATTATTTGGGCAACCAGCATCTGAAATGAAGCAAAGTCAAAATCGTAAACGTTTTGGTATTTTAACAGATAATAGTGGTTTGTATACAAGACTATCTATTGAAGAAAATTTATTATTTTATAGTAACTTATATCAGCTATCCCACTCTGCCGTAAAAGAGGCTTTAGATTTTGTAAACTTATATGCGGAACGTAAAAAGAAGATCAGTCAGCTTTCAAAAGGAATGATTCAACGTGTTACCCTTGCTCGTGCTATTATGCATAAGCCTGAATTATTATTTTTAGATGAGCCTACTTCTGCTTTAGACCCTGTCAATACACAGCATATTTATAATGGCTTACGAAAATTAAATGATATGGGGACAACTATTTTTTTAACCACTCATGATATGAGCGAAGCAGAGATACTTTGTGACCGTGTAGCCTTCCTTCATAAGGGAAAAATTCGAGCAATAGGTGCACCAAAGGATTTAAAACAGGAATTTGGCTCTGATTCTATTACAGTTGAACTCAAAAATGGCATGCAAGAGATTATACAAAACGGTGCACAAGATGCAGAGAAGCTTTATCAATGGATGCATTCCAACGAAGTTACAAGAATTAATACAAATGAGCCGACATTGGGTGATATTTTTATGCAAATAACAGGGAGTGATTTAGTATGAATTTTTCAATGACACGTATTCAAGCTATATTGGTGAAGGATTATAAGGAATTTTCACGTAACTATGCTGTATCGACGATGGTGCTTCTGCCGCTAATAATGGCTTATTTATATAATCAATCAGGCTCCAATAGTATTAGTATATATTTTCTACCAATCAACATGGCCTTTGCTGTAGTAACAACATATGTCCAATGTTGCTTAATTGCAGAGGAAAAAGAAAAAAACACTCTTCGCAGTCTCATGCTATCCCCAGCATCACTTGGTGATATTTTAATTGGTAAAAGCTTGTTTGTTTTAATAATTACAATTCTAGCTGAAGCTGTGACTATTTTTCTAGTTGGCTATGAGCCTGCTAATCTTTTCATCATAGTAATAGCATTATTACTTTCAGCTTTGTTTTATATTGCATTAGGTACAATATGTGGTTTATTTGCTAAATCCATTATGGAGGCATCCATCATTGTGTTGCCTGTAATGTTAATATTCTCTTTCGGTCCTTTTGCTCTAGCTTTATCTTCTGTCAACCCAATCTTAAAAATAGCAGAATGGTTGCCTAGCTCACAATTATTACTTTTAGCAGAGGCATTAGAAGGTTCGTATTCCATGCCAGATGTGGTCATTCCTCTGTTGACAATCATTGTATGGACACTTGTTTCTTGGTTTTTCGCAGCAGTTATCTATAAAAAAAGAATGGTCGATTAATGACCATTCTTTTTAACTATAATAATTCCTTCTCTAGCTTTTCAATCTCATCTAGCGTTTCAGCGTACCATATGCCGACAAATCTAGAGGCAACGGGCTCATCAAAGTAATCCCCATCATAGAAAGATAACGGAAATAATGCTTCCTGTTCTATACATTGCTTAATTGTTTGAAAGAAGTGATCATTCTGTTGCGGATCTTGTGCAGCATAGGAAGCAAATTTATTAATGGGCTTTCCTAAAGCATCATGAAACATCAGCATAGAGGTAGAACCATTCTGACGGAAATTTAAGTCAATGGCTTGAACATCACCAGCCTCTGTCACAATTAAATCAAAGCCTGCCACACCAACAAAACCTTCCTCCACACCACGCTTCATTATATGTTTTCCTGCCTCAATTACTTTTTCAGGTACTTTATCTACTATGATATTTCCTTCATAAATGCCGTTGTCATCTGTTATTTGCTGTGAAGCTCCTAAGTATTGAATCCCTAGCTCCTCACAGTAAATAAATTGACAGCTATAATTGTGCTTTGTTTGTAAAAGTTCTTCAATAATGATACTGTCAGTGCCAGTCATTCGAAATTGGCGTATACCTTCTGTCAGCTCTTCTTTATTATGGCAAATGATGACACCATATCCTCCCGATGTTGGGGAATCATCTCCAGGCTTTAGTACAACAGGTGGCTGCCAATTTTTTATGGCATCAGAGAGTCTATAGGTTTCTACATTTAAACGACTTGGAATGAATTTACTATCAATTAAATGATCGATATATGCTTTTGTATTCAGCTCATTAAACTTTTCGGCATCCATCCAATAGCATTGACGATCCATATGCTCTAAGTCATGTATATACTGACAAACAATTGTCTTCCCTTCCTCACACCAAGATTGGATCTGTGCCAGATATTCTTCCTGTGTGTCATAGCTATACGGCTGTTCCATCCAAGGTAACCCTGCTAATTGATGAAGCTCCTGGGCTTTTTCTGTTTGTGTGGCTCGGTGTACTAATACGGGGATATCAGCAATAGCTACTTCTCTAGAGGTTAAAGCATCCAGCTTATGAGGTTCGTCCATCATCCACGGATTATCACTATACGGCGTTCTTGGCGTATATACAGCATTATCACCATAAATTTGTCTTAAAGTATATTTTGGTTTCAAGTAGATTACCCTCTTTCAAGTTTTAAGTACTCTACCCTTCCCATTACTTTTTGACACTTTTTATAAGAAAAAGTGGTTTTCTAGATTAAAAAAAATCCATTTTATTCCTAATTATAACCAAATTGCACTAATAGCTCTTCTAAATGTTTTTTTACCTTTGACCATTCTTCAATCGTGATACTATACATCACAGTATGCCGCGTTGTTCCATCCTTGCGAATCATATGATTACGCAATATTCCTTCCTTTGTGGCACCTATACGCTCAATGGCCTTTTGAGAACGAATATTTTCATGATCCGTTTTTATTTGAACTCGCTTTAAATGAAGCTGTTCAAAACAATATTGCAGTAATAAATATTTACAATTCGTATTTATAGCTGTACGCCAGTATGCAGGAGTCAGCCATGTATTGCCTATTTCTAGTCGCTGATGCTTATCATCAATATCCATAAACCTAGTTGAACCTATAATATCTCCTGATTTTTTATCCACAATTACAAACGGGAATTCTGTTTTTCCGCTTCTTGTTATTAATGCGTTTTCCACAAAGTTATTCACATCCTCCTTTTTCTTGATCGTTGTGGACATATGTGACCAAATTTCTGGATAACGCCCAGCCTCTATTATTCCCGGTAAATCGTTTAACTCTAAAGGCTTTAGTTTAACCACATTATTTTCTAATGCAATAAATTCCATTACAGCTCACTCCTTTTTTACTTATTTAACGATAAAATTGATATGATAGATATAACCAATTACTAAAAAACCGACCATACCAAAGGAGGCATTTTTGTGGAGCTTTCCATTTCATTTACAGGGGATTCAGCGAAATATATACACATCTACGAAGAAATAAAACACGCTATTATAACGAAAAAAATACACGCACATACGCAACTGCCTTCTAAACGAGCTCTTGCTCAAACATTGGATGTGAGCGTGCACACCATCAAGGAAGCATACGAACAATTACTTGCGGAAGGCTATATTTATAGCAAAGAAAGATCTGGTTATTATATCGCTCCCTTTGAATTTGATTGGCTACAGCAAGAACAGCCACCTGCTTTTACTCCTAGTATCAGTAACGCAAATGACATTCAATTCGACTTTACGAATGGACATGTGGATAACGAAGCTTTTCCTTATGCTGTTTGGCACAAGCTAATTAAAAAGCATTTTAATAGCAACAACTTATCAACAAGCCCCTGGGAAGGAGAGGCAACTTTACGCACAGAGATTGCTCGCTATGTAGAACGTTCGCGTGGGGTTGTTTGTGCTGCATCACAAGTGTTTGTCTATAGTGGTACACAAAGCCAGCTTCAAGCTCTCTGTCATTTTCTTGGTGGCACGACTCGCGTTGGCTTAGAGGAACCAGGGTTTAAACGAGTACGTGCCGTTTTACAGCAATGTGGATTATCTACAGAAGCGATTCCTGTGGATAATTCAGGGGTTACACTTCCTCCAACAACAATTCACATGTTATACACAACACCAGCTCATCAATTTCCTTTAGGCATGATTATGACGATGGAAAGAAGAGCGGCATTGTTACAATGGGCTAACTCGAACGAGGCTCTTATTATAGAAGATGATTATGATTCTGAATATCGTTATAAAGGGCTACCAATCCCTTCTTTAGCAAAAATGGATCAGCTTCAACGAGTCATCTATTTCGGAACATTCTCGAAAACATTGCTTCCATCATTACGTATTAGTTATATGATTCTACCAAAATCCCTAGTCATACCGTTTATGACTTTTCATCAAGATCAAAAATCAGTTGTCTCCAAAGTAGACCAGCTTGTTTTAGCAGATTTTCTTGCACAAGGGCAATTCGATAAGCATTTGGCAAAAATGCGGACGATTTATCGTAAAAAACAGCAGGCATTACTGGCTGCCATCTCTACACATTTTTCAAATGAATTTCAAGTGATCGGTGAAAAATCTGGGCTCCATCTTGTCATAAAGCTACCTCCATATCTTGCCGAAAATAGAGCAATCCAGCTAGCTCAAGAGGTAGGAATTCAAGTCTATCCATGCTCTACCTCCTATCAAAATGGTACGATTGACGCGAAGGTCATTATTGGCTATGGTGGACTGACACTTCAGCAAATTAATGACGGCATTGCACTCCTTGCTTCTGTTTGGCAATCATGATGAATTCATTAGTTTGTCTAAATCTTCATTGAATAGAGCGAAACCTTATAAAAATTTTTTCGTATATCAATTACGACACGCTGAAAATAAACATTGGCTGAATCAAGTTCAAATGATATGGACAAATAAGGGGATTAGATAATAATGGAGAAACGCGAGCAATTAGAACAGTATTTGCAAGAGATTCAATTGTGGGAGAAGGATCAAAAGGATTTATGGTTTTGGGAGAAATTAGGGAGAATACCTTTTAAGATATTAGATAAAATGACGCCTGCCTTTATTCAAAATAAAATTGCTTTATTAGTTGATGAATTAGGCAATTATATTCAATCGGGCGGGAAATATTTAATTAATGAACAAGCCATACTTCAAAAAATCCGCAACCATTCTTCTACACAGCATATTTTGACGATTGCTGATATTGGGCAAATTCCTTTAGAGGACATGATTGCTCTCAGTGATAAATTACAAAATGAACGTGTAAAATTTGCTACGGTACAAGGGGCCTCTACTGGCTTCGGAGGCATTTTTACTTTAGCTATTGATATTCCAGTTATTTTAGGAACTGCTTTAAAAACATTACAGGAAATAGCGATGATTCATGGCTATGATCCGAATGATAAGATGGAGCGTGTTTTCATAGTGAAATGTCTACAATTTACTTCTGCTGATATTGTCGGTAAAGAAGCCATTTTGCAGGAACTTTCAACTATGAATAGCTCGAAAAAGGCTTCTGATAATATGATTTCACAGCTCCAAGGATGGCAGGAAGTATTTTACACCTATCGAGATCAGCTTGGCTGGAAAAAGCTGTTTCAAATGATTCCTATTGCTGGAATGGTCTTTGGAGCCTATGCCAATAAAGGAATGATTCAGGATGTCGCTGAAACGGGCATGATGCTTTACCGAAAAAGACGTATATATGAAAAACTAAATGAATTAGAACATTAATAGAAATGGAAAGATGGCACTATTATTGACGTGTCATCTTTTTGTATTTTTATATTTTAATAAGAATTTTCCCTTGATGCTGGCGGCTTTCCATCAATTCATGTGCCTTTTTCATTTCTTCTAAGGCAAAAATTTTAGCAATGGGGACCTGAAAGCTATCTTCTTTTATTAAAGAAAAAATAGCCTGCGCAACCTGCTGCAACATTTCTGGCTTTGAAGCTCTAGTCGTGCCTAAGCTGAAGCCTTTTATAGTACGGCAGCTGCTATGTAAATCTGATGTTTTAATATTACCAGCTCTACCTCCACTATTGCCGAATTGTACAAGAGTGCCATAAGGCGCTAAACAATTCAAACTTTCCTCTGTTATAGCACCTGCTATCGAATCAAACACAATATCAACACCACGTCCCTCCGTTAGTTCATGCACTTGTGTACTGAATTGATCATATGTGAGAACATGATTTGCACCAAGCTGATACACGATTGGAGCTTTCTCTAAATTACTCACAGTCCCAATAATCTGCTTTGCCCCTAGCTTTTTTGCCATTTGGATGAGCATTGTCCCTACTCCACCGGAAGCAGCATGTATCAAGACGACATCATGCTGACCAATAGCTGCTATTTGATGTGTTAGCATATACGCCAAAAATGAAACCGTCGGTACAGCTGCTACCTTGTCAATTGGTACATCACTAGGAATTTTAAAAACCAGCTGTTCCTTAGCTA
Organism: Lysinibacillus sp. FSL K6-1151; assembly: GCF_038630755.1. Lineage (NCBI taxonomy): Bacteria > Bacillati > Bacillota > Bacilli > Caryophanales > Bacillaceae > Lysinibacillus > Lysinibacillus sp. FSL K6-1151. The sequence goes on along the minus strand of NZ_CP152040.1, from coordinate 331,530 downwards.
CAACAAATTCTGCATAAGCTCCATTTTTAGGGAATGCGATGACTTGGTCGCCCTTTTGAAAGTTACTGTTATCATCGAAGACCTCTTCTACAACACCTGCAACATCTAAGCCAAGAATCATTGGGAAATTGGCTTTAGCTTTATTGCCTGTGCGGTTTTTAATATCTGCATAGTTCACACTCGTATAAGTTGTGCGTATTAGGACTTCGCCTTTAGTCAAAGTAGGCTCTGAACAGTCTATATAGTTTAAAACTTCTGCCTCACCAAACTCATGGATCACAATAGCTTTCATTCATTTCTCCCTCCTTGTTAAGAAAAATTATATACTAAATTTAGAATGGATGGATAATCTTCCTGACAATGGACTGGAGCAATAATGCTAGTCTAAAACAACAAGTGGTTTTGCCAATTAGGACGATTAACAAAGGCTCACTATTCACAGAAAAAAATAGTACAACTAACGACATTGGATCTTACCATTTTGAAGAATCTCGATCACTTACTTAAAGTTGCGTCAACTGTTGCTTGACCATACAAATTATCAGTAAAGGAATTGACGAAATTTTCAGATCACACTTTACCAAAATTATGTACATATGATACACTAGCAAAAATACATTGAAGAGAAGAGTAAATAAGGCTGTTCTTCCCAGAGAGCTCGGGTCGCTGAAAACGAGCAAGAACGAATGATTGAAACAAGTCTCGGAGTAGCGCATTGGACTTCTATTTGAATGATGGTGCGACGGGAACTCCCGTTATAGAGTTACAGTATAAACATAAGTAATTATGTCGTACTGAAAAGGCTATTATGGTGACATAGTAGTGAACTAGGGTGGCACCACGTGAGTATAAATTCCACAATCTCGTCCCTAAGACTAATCGTCTTGGGGGTGGGATTTTTTATTTTGCAGATCTTGACTTTGCTTAAGGAGGAATTGATATGAAGAAATCTTTAGAGAACTGGCGTTATCCTGCCATCCTATTATGTAGTATTGGTGTTTCCAGTATTGGCGAATGGATTTATTTTATCGCCTTAAATCTTATTGTATTAAATGTTACAGAATCAGCTCTTGCTGTCTCTGGCTTGTATATTGTAAGAGCAATCTCATCTTTGCTCACTAATTTTTGGGCAGGAAGCCTTATCGATCGCTATAATAAGAAACATTTAATGATTACTTTAAATCTTGTGCAATCTATACTAATTGTTATACTTCCCCTCTTCTATAGCTTAGCATGGATGTATACGCTAGTTTTTATCATTACAGTAGCTAGCTCTATGTATCATCCAACCTCGATGACCTACATCACTAAATTAATTCCTATAGCACAAAGGAAACGTTTTAACTCATTACGTAGCTTGCTGGACTCAGGGGCTTTTCTAACTGGACCAGCAATTGCCGGCTTTCTATTTACACTAGGAACACCCAATATGGCTATATACTTAAATGCCTTTGCTTTATTTTTATCAGCCTGTATAACGTTTAACATGCCGAGTGTTGAAGCCTTTAAACGGCTAAAGTTTGATAATGCTATAGAAAAAAAATCCCTTTACCAAGTACTATTTCATGATTGGCAAATGGTCATACGCTTTAGCTTAAAAAATATATATGTAATGAGCGTCTATTTATTGTTTAGTGCTACCATCGTCTTAATGACAGCGACTGATTCTTTAGAGGCTGCCTTTGCAACTCAAATACTTGCTTTATCAGAGGAACAATATGGAATTTTAGTTAGTATTGCTGGAATAGGTGTATTAATTGGCTCATTCACCAATTCAGCGGTAGTTGAAAAAGTGTCCACTGCCTGGTTGATTGGTCTGGGGTCTCTTCTAACAGCATTAGGCTATTTGGTGTTTACTTCATCCTTCACTTTTCTTATTGCTGCTCTAGGCTGCTTTCTATTATCATTTGCGACTGCCTTTGCAAATACAGGATTCTATACCTTTTATCAAAATAATATCCCATCTGAGAGCATGGGGCGAATAGGCAGTATTTATGGATTCTTGGACGCATTTTTCATCATTCTCTTAACAGCCATTTTTGGCATTACTGCTGAACTAATCACAATACGATTTGTCGTCGTGAGTGCCTCCCTTGTTATGATCATCGTCGCTATTATTTTATTGTTTTTAAATATACAATCCTCTAAGTCCCATTACTATGAATATGACTAAAGAACATAAAAATAGGTCTTTTCCTTAAATAGGAAAGACCTATTTTATATGCCCGAGTTCTTGTGAGAGAAGGTAGGCTGTTTTGGTTACTTCTTTCACAATACCCTCTAATTTTTCATCATCTGTATCATATTCAAAGCATTCTGCACTGATAGCTGCAATTGGTTTCTCATCCAAATCAAAAACAGGCGCTGCAACAGAAACGGTTCCCTTTGTTTTTTCACCGTAGCTAATAGAGTAGCCCATCTCTTTAATTTGTTGAAGTTGCTCCATCACTTCATAATTCTCTGAAAAAGTAGCTTGGATTTCTTTGCTTGAAAAGGCTAGTAGCACTTTATTGGCAGCCCCGATTGGATAAGGAATTTTTTCACCAATCATATCTATGATTCGGACGTTTTTTGGGCTGTCTACTCTATCAATAATGATTGAGCTAAATTGTTTGGGAATATTTAAATATGTAGTTTCACGAACATTATTTGCAAGCTCTTCTAATAATGGATGTGCTTTTTCTCGAATATTTGTATGATGGTACATTTTCATTCCTAGTTGTAACCAAGTATACCCTAAACGAAATTCCTTTTTTTCCTCATTTCTTTCTACTAAATCGAAAGTTTCTAATGTATACAATAGACGATAAATCGTACTGCTCGGTAAATCTGTTTCATTGTAGATATCTTGCACAGAATAGAATTTCTTCGGTTGTTTAGCTAGTACATTAATAATCAACATTGCTCTTTCAATAGATTGAATCATCACTACTCCTCCTTTTATTCATTTTAACGAATTTTTACTCATTTAAATAGACTTCCTAGCGAATAAATTAATAATAAATAACAGAATTTTATAAAAATTAAAATTGACTATTACACGTTTTTCTTATATGATATTTTCATATTCCACTATACGGATTAATTTTCATATAATGAAAACAATTGAACTGAAATGGTTGCTAATTTGAATGATATGTAGTCGAACAAAAAAGGAGCAATATACATGTGTCAACAACTAAGTCAATTACCACTTGCAACACATATCGAAGAGCTTACAAAAGAATTAGTCCATATTAATAGCATTAATGGTACAAATGGTGAAGGGAAAATCATTGAGTTCATCTATGAAAAAATGCAAGCATTCCCTTATTACCAAGAAAACCCTACATTTCTTTGGACGACAGATGTGAAGCATGATCCGATCGGACGCAAAAATCTCTTTGCATTCGTAAAAGGTCCTAATGAAACAAAGAAAACAATTATTTATCATGCCCATTTGGATACGGTCGATATAGAGGATTATGGTCATCTAAAGGAGTTTGCTTTTTCCCCTTACAAGCTTGAGGAGTTCTTTGGAAAATATGAAGGAAACGCTGAAGTACAAAAGGATGCTCAAAGTGGCGATTGGATGTTTGGACGTGGGGCTGTAGATATGAAAAGTGGTGCCGCTGTCCATGTGGCGAATATTCAGTATTTCACACAGCATCTTGAAGAATTAGATGGAAACCTACTTCTAATTTTAAATGGTGGTGAAGAGTCAGAGCATAATGGGATTATTGATGCATTAGATGAACTTAGTCATTTAAAAATAGCACATGGGTTGGATTTTCTAATGGCAATCAATACCGATTTTACAACACCATTATACGGGGATGATCCACATCGTTATATTTATACAGGCGTTGCTGGTAAGCTTCTTCCCGCATTCTATATCTACGGACGTGAGGTACATGTGGGTGATACATTAAGTGGTATCGACCCGAATTATATAGCAGCTAAAATTACTGAACGCATTCATAATAACTTAGCATTGACTGAGCAAATTACAGGTGAAACGATACTCCCACCTACTTGCTTATATCAGCGTGACACAAAGGAATCCTACACAGTTCAAACAGCATCTACAAGCCAAATTTATTTTAACTATTTTTTATATGAAGAATCTCCAGCCCATGTCGTCAGTAAACTAAAAGCTGTTACACAGCAGGCATGTACTGAAGCAGAGCAATACTTACAACTTCAATATGAAAAATATAGTGAATGGTCCAATGTCCCAAAACGCTCTTTGTCCTGGCATATTGAGGTGGTGACGTATGATGAACTGATTTCATACTTGAATGAAAAAGGTGTTCAAACTGAGGCTATTCTTGCAGAGGTAATGAAAAAGAATGAAGGAAAGGAATTACGCCAACAGTCATTTGCTCTTGTGGATGCCCTACAAAAGGCCGATCCAGAACATCAACCTCGTGTTGTCTTATTTTTTGCACCACCATTCTTACCACATAATTATTTAAAGGAAAATGTGGTAAGAGATCAAGCATTGAAACAAACTATTGAGCATATTGTCAAAGAGGTTGCTATGGAAACAGGTGAGCTATTCCAAGTTAAACGCTTCTTCCCTTACTTAGCTGATGGTAGTTTCTTATCTATTCATGCGACAGAGGAAGAACTACAAGAATTGCTTCATAATTTTCCAGAATGGAATACCCTTTATCCCCTACCCTTTGACAAAATAAAAGCACTAAATATCCCTTCCGTTACAATGGGTGTATATGGGAAAGACGGCCACAAATGGACTGAGAGAGTTTACAAACCTTACTCCTTTGGCGTTTTACCAAAACTCATACAGAAAACAACTAAAGCAATATTCCAATCAAACCATTAATCTAATCAAAACACCATTCGATTCATTAAGAATCGAATGGTGTTTTTTTATGTATCTACATTTTATTCGGGAAGCATTTCACTTTATCTACAGCTTCTAGTAATTTTTTGGTTACTATTTCCGATTCATCAATATGTTCTGTTAAAACTTTATTCGTTTCATCAAATAGCGCTGTTGTTGTTTGGAATTTACTCATAACATCCTCAGTCGATATTTTTTGACTATCAATATATTGTAGCAATTCCTTCACTTCACCCTGCACATTCATAATGATTTGGAGTAAAGCATTGATTTGCTCAGAAGTATCTGTACTTTTTTGTAGGCCCTCTGTTACTAGCTGCATATTATTTTTATTATCTTCATAGGCTTCAGAGATTTGTTCCTCTATTTTTTTCGTAAGGTTTACAATATCTTCTGTGCTTGACTTTGTATTTTCTGCTAATTTACGTACTTCTTCTGCAACAACTGAAAATCCTTTGCCATGTTCGCCAGCTCGTGCTGCTTCAATTGAGGCATTCAAAGCAAGTAAATTAGTTTGGTTGGAAATCTCACTAATCACTTTGACAATATCCGTTATTTGCTTTGATCGTTCACTTAAATGATTCATGCTATTTGTTGTTTTTCTTGATTGTTCACCTAGCTCATCAATAACATGCTGCACTTCCTTAACCGCTTGTTTGCTATCAATCGATAAAGAAACCATTTTATCTGATGAGACAATTAAAGAACTCCCTTTTTCAAGTGCATGTCCAGATATGGTATTTGATTGTATTGTACTATCTTCTACTCTATTAAATTCTTTTAATATTTCAGTAACCATCTCTCCTAAAATGATATGCTGGTTATTGACTATATCATGTTGTCCAATCGTTGAAATTAGTTCTTTATGTAGTTCATTGAGGAAAATCTGAAATTCATGATCCTTCTTATCTAGCTTTGCATTCAGTTCATCAATTTTAGCCTTAAATTGCTCTATATCTTCTTTTTTTGATTGAAACATTGTTAACATAGCCTATCACCCCAGAAAGTAGATTATTGAATATGTATTTAGTTTACTGGATTTAAAGTGATTAATATACATTTTTAGAAAAAAACACTCACTCCTATCAGCGTAATCCCGATAAAAGTGAGTGTTTTATTTATTAATAAGCTAAACCGAATAAAGCTTTAATATGTGTTAAATAACGAATATTTGAAGCTTCTTTCATTAATGTTGCAGGAAGACCTTTAAGCTCTGTGTTGCTTGCGCCAATTGTAGCGACAGCATCTTTACGACCTAAGCTTGCAAGTGTACCTGAGTTTACTGCTGAGAATGATTTCATCTCTTGGTTTCTGTATTGTGCAAATACATTATAACCAGCGCATTCACCCATTTGCCATGCAACTTGTGCAGTTGGAGCGTATAATGGACGACCTCCATCAGCAGGTAGAGCTACTGATGCATCACCAATAACAAATACATCTTCGTGAGAAGTAGATTGTAAGAATTCATTAATTGTTGCTTTACCACGATCAGCTGCTAAACCTGATTCACCTACGATTGGTAGTGGAGCTACCCCACCTGTCCATACAAATGTGTTTGCAACGATTGGTTCACGATCTTTTAATGAAATAACATTGCCGTCAACACCCGTTACAGGCGTACCTGTAATAAATTCTACGCCGCGTTTTGTTAAGCTTTCTGTAGCGCGTTGGATCAGTGTATCTGGAAGTACTGGTAAGATTTTTGGACCAGCTTCAACAAGTTTAATTTTAAGGTCAGCAAAGTTAACACCGTGTTTTGCAGCGATTTTCGGGAAGTTGTCCACAATTTCACCAACAAGCTCAACGCCTGTTAAACCGCCACCGCCAATAACGATTGTTGCATCTGCTTCATCTTTAGATTGTGCGTATGCTTTAATGCGGTCTTCGATATGCTTGTTAATTTTGTTAGCATCATTTACTGATTTAAGGACCATAGAGTTTTCTTCTAATCCTGGGATACCGAAGAATCCAGTTTGGCTACCTAAAGATACTACAAGCGTATCGTAAGTTAATGTATAGCCATTATCTAAATCAACTTTTTTATTATCTACATTGAATTTTGATACTTTTGCAATGTGTAAGTCGATATCTAAACCTTTAAAGATTTTTTTAAGTGGTAATGCAACAGCACCTTCTGCAATTGTACCACCTGCTAAACGGTGAAGCTCAGTGATAATTTGGTGTGTTGGGAATTGGTTTACTACAGTAATTTTAGCTTCATCAGCTGATAGATACTTACGTGCTGTTAATGCAGTTAAAACGCCAGCGTAACCTGCACCTAAGATGACGATTTCTTTTGACATGATTAATTAATCCTCCGTCCTTACGAATTGAATTTACCTTGAGTCTTATTTAGCTTTGCGTTCTGAGCTTACTTGTAAGAAAGCATTAACAAAACGGAAAACATTTTGAACTTGAGGGTCTTTTAACATTTTCACAAGACCGAATAAACCAATTACTTCTTGGCTTTCAGATGCACGGTCTTTCGCTTCAATTGCAGTTGCTGCAAGGTTTTTCGCAGAGCCTACTACAGGACCAGCCATTTCTGTTACTGCTCCAACAGTATCATTTTTAAGCACTTCGTCTGTTGCAACAGCTTGAGCAAACTCGTATGATTTCGTTAATAATGTCATCATTTCAGTTAACTTTGGTAATTGCTCAACTAAAGTTGTAAGTGATTCTTGAACTTCAGGCTTTAATAATTGATCTAGTACATCTAATTGCTCTTTACTCACAGTTACTTGTTCAGCCTGTGTTTGGTTATTCGTTTCTGACATTTTGAACTCTCCTTTGCCATCACTAGTACTATTTTTTATTGCTTACATGTAAAAAAGACCATTAAGGTAAAACTTAACAGTCGTTACAGCGTATATCTTACACAATCACCAGTCACAAGGGCTGGATAGCGATTCGTATGACTTGTTATTACAATGTTTACTTTAAATCGCAAAAAGCGCATCATAATACCATCCTTATCTTGTCTTGGTGACATTACAACCTTCATTATAAGACTGTTTGTACATTATTTCAATGAGCTATATCACAATTTCGACAATATTTTCAAAACTCATTGATTTTATCAACTATTAACTGTCTTACTATAATAAATTTTCCAAAGCATCATAATTTTTTATGATAATTCTTTTTCCTGTCATCTCTATATAACCTTCCTTTTGAAATGCAGATAAACGACGGCTTAATGTCTCTCTTGTAGTATTCAATAAAGAGGCTAAATCTTTTTTTGTAAGTGTCAATAAAAATGTATCGCTTCCTGCTGTAGCAGCAGATTTTAAAACAAAGGCAGCCAGTCTTTCACTTACCTCTTTAGAAACAGCTTCACTCAATTGATTTTCTGTCTCCTCTAATCGTGAGGAAAGCTGGGCAAGCATATGAAACAGCGTAACAGGCGTACCTGCTAAGATCTTCATCAGTTCCTCACCATCAAGTGAGCAAATTTCAGTTTTTTCTAGTGCCTCTACTGTCGATTTTTGCGGCTCATTATTAAACAATGTAACATCCCCAAAAAATTCTCCTGCTTCCAAAACTCTCATAACGTACTCCCGACCGTCTGTAGAAATATGAGATACTTTTGCACGGCCATACCTTACGATAAATAATTTTTTCTTCCGGTCACCTGCGAGTAAAATAATGTCTCCCTTATCAAAATGATGATGTGTAATAATGTGTGAGATTTCTTCCATTTCATGTGCTTTTAGATGTTGAAATATTGGTACCTTTGAAAAACAGTATTGTTTTTGACAGTTCATTTATCTACCTCCAAATTTGACATATATCACAGTAATTAATGTTATATTACCTTTATAATAGTGAGAATAATAATCATTTTCAATAAAAGGAGGATACATAAATGACTAAACAAACCTTAAACTACGAAAAAATGCCTGGTCATTGGCTCTTAGCGAGCTTAGGAAAAACGGTACTTCGCCCTGGTGGCATTCAAATGACATGTCAAATGCTTCAACATTTAGCCATTAAAGAACAGGACTATGTAGTAGAATTTGCACCTGGACTTGGCACTACTGCAAAAATGACATTAGCAAAAAATCCAACCTACATAGCCGTTGAACGTGATGAGGAAGCTGCAAAAAAGGTAAGAGAATATTTAAATGGGGATAATCAACGCTGTATCATTGGTAGTGCTGAGCAAACTGGTTTACCAGATGCATGGGCTACTGTTGTCTACGGTGAAGCCATGTTGACCATGCAATCAACTAAACAGAAAAATGCCATTATTAGCGAGGCAAAAAGACTATTAAAGCCTGGTGGTATCTATGCCATACATGAGATGTGCTTAACACCATCTACTATTACTAGCACTCAACGTGAAGAGATTCGTAAAGATTTAGTCCAAGCTATAAAGGTCAATGCTCTACCATTAACAGTAGAGGAATGGGAAGATGCTTTAAAGCAACATGGTTTTACTATAGAACATGTAGAAACGGCACCTATGCATCTCCTTTACCCGAGACGCTTAATTGAAGATGAAGGCTTATTCGGCGTTCTAAAAATCATCAAAAATGTAGTAATAAATTCGAAAGCTCGTAAGCGCGTACTTTTTATGCGTAAAACGTTTATGAAGCATAATCAAAACCTACAAGGCATCTCTATCATTGCGCGTCTGCCTTAATAACATCACTTAAAGTTCAGCTAAAAATGAAGCATAGAAAAAGCTCCATTCTCTAGGAGCTTTTTTATTTCAATTTAATCACAATCAAGCGAACATCTGTAATAGCTTCTAAGCTGTGCTTCTCAGATGGGTTTAAGGCTAAGATGGTATCCTGTGTTAAAATTTCTTCCACCCCTTCAATAATAAAGCGAACTTCCCCAAATTGAACAATAATTAAAACTTCATTGTCTGTATGATGCTCAGGAATTTTTTCACCTGCTCGCAATTGAATGTTTAAAACATCTGCACCCTCAATACTGCCCAATTTACCAATATGCTTTTTCTTCTCTTTTAGCATTGCTTGAACTTGTATAATTGTCATTGTCATTCCTCCCTATTCCATGTCATCATTTTTGCTTTTAATGGGTTTAAAATAAAACTATCGATTGCTAAAATTATTAGTACACTTATCAACGTCCAAGCGAATACTTTATCCGTATTAATATTGATGCGTGCCATTGTTAAAGCCGCTCCAATACCACTATTCGTTCCTAATAGTTCAGCCATAATGGTCATTCTTACTGCACCTCCTGCCGCCAGCGAACAGGCTGTAAAAAATGGCACCATCAGACTTGGTAATATGATGAAACGTAACTTTTGCCATGTTGATTTTTGATAGACGGTCGCCATTTGTAAGAGTTGATTATCTATTTGTCGATAACCATTAGCAATATTAATATAAAATGTTGGAAACACTAAAATACTTACGACAAATATTGGTATGATTGAATTAGTACCAAACCATACCATTGCAACTACGACTAAAATAATAGGTGGAATACCTAATAAAAATGCAATAACTGGGCGGAACATTTCATAAATAACTGCAAATCTACCCGCCAATAAACCCGATAAAATTGCCAAAAACATACCGATTGATAAACCTACTACCATACGAACCATTGTTAAATAAAGTTGATGAAGCAACTCACCACTTACTATAAGTTGCCATAGTGCTGTTAGTGTTTCATATGGAGAGGGTATTAAAATGCTCGGGAAATTTAAAGATAATAGTGTCCAAATGAGCACGATGCCACTGCAAGTGCTCATTTGAATAATCAAGCTTTTTTTACGGTTCATAATAGAAATCATCATCCGGTAATTGCCCACCAATAATATCTGGCGATAGTGAAGCTAGTTGTTCAAAGAAAAACTCAAGCTCTTCCTTGGCTTCTTGCGCCGTGACAAATTCGATATTTAAATAAGGTAATAATCCTGCAATAAAGGTTGGATCAAGCCCTTCTTGATACGATGCCAATAGCTCGCCAGCAGCTTCAGGATTATCTTTTAAAAATTGAATAGATTTCTCTATTTTTGCTTGTAGCAATGCTACAGTTTCTGGGTGCTCTTGAATTAATGCCTTATCCACAACAAGTCCAGCTTGAGGAATACGCGGTGCCTTTCCTGTTGCTGCTGCCCATTCCTCTTGTAGACTCATTGATTTTTGTAGGGCAATTCCCTCTTTTTTCGCCTTCGCAATAACAAGGGAAGCAGTATGCTCTGGTAATACAGCATATTGTGCTTTGCCAGCCGCTAATAATTGGACAACCTCCTGAGGAGTTGCTGTATATTCCACCGTTAAATCTTTCTCTATATCTAGCCCGTTTTTCTGTAATAAATACTGAAATACTAATGCTGGCATATCTCCCTTAAATGGTACATGGACCGTTTTACCTTTTAAATCCTCCCATGATATTGCTTCACCCTCTGGTCCAATAAAATATAAAATACCCCAAATTAATGTATTTACCAATTGAATGTCTACACCTTTATTGTAAAGGTTGGCACCTACATATGTTGGCACAGCAGACACTTGCACTTGACCTCCACTGATACGTGCACGTAATTCGTCAGGAGTATTCCAAGTTAGAAACTCAACATCCTCTGCACCTTCTAGTAACGATTTATCATCAATTATTTTATAGAGTGGTGCAGCAATCGAAATACCTGCCGGTGCCTGAATAGTCATTTTTTCAACCTTTGATACACTTGGTTGTTCAGCAGTAGCTTGTACACTTTTCTCTGGTTCTTGATCTTGCTTTGCTTTTTCTGTATTGCCACAAGCCGTTAAGACAACTGTAAGACATACTATTAAAAGACATACTATAGGCCATTTTTTCATAGCATACTTTCTCCCTTATTTAAAGTTGTAATAATTGATATTCAATATTTTTTATATAATCAAAGTTACGATGTTTTCTTGGTGTATCTAAAACTATTTCCTTGTAGATTCCTTCATTTGCATACGCAATATTAATAATGCGGTCTGCTACCGTTGCAGCTTCTTCATAGTCATGAGTTACATAAAACATACCTACTTGCTCATTTTCTATTAAATCAATAAGGTCCTGCACAAGTTCTTTTTTTATCCAATAATCTAATGCTGAAAAAGGTTCATCCATCATAATAAGCTTAGGCTTGCATGCAAATGCTCTAACAATTGAAACTCGCTGTTTCATGCCACCAGATAATTGCTTAGGAAACGCATCCATTTCATTGTCAAGCTTAACGCGAGCTAATAGATTCATAATTTGAGATCTATCTACTACACCATTACAGCTAAATGTGACATTTTCATATAATGTACACCATGGTAATAACCTTGGTTCTTGAAATACATAACCCAATTTATCTGTGATGCATGTAATATGACCAGATGTTGGCTGTAGTACATTCGTTGCAAGATGTAAAAAGGTAGTCTTTCCACATCCTGAAGGTCCAACAATAGCCACCACTTCGCCTTCTTGCAAACTTAAATGACAATCTTTAATAATTTGCTTCGTTCCAAAAAATTTAGATACGTGTTCAAATTGAATTGCTGTTTTCATTGGCTATCCTTGCTTTTTTGCAATGATGGTAATGTGACCAAAATGATGGCGAGCATGATCAAAATGCTCAATTATTTCAAGGAAATATTGCTCATCATCCGAATTTTTCCGTGCATTTTCAATGATACGTATTAAACCATCTAAGCCCTCATCTCGTATAAGCCCTACCAAAGATACTAAGTGGAGTTCTCCAGTATGCACATCTACAGGTTTGAATCCTGTATTTTCAACTAAAGTTTGCCAATGATGCTTTGATAGTGGCTGTGCCTTCACAACAATGACATTACGCAGTGCCTCAATTTCATCAGTAACACTTTCTTCACTTGATGCTTTAACAACTAAATCATGTGTTGCTAAAATACCGCCTGGCTTCAAAACCCTCCTATATTCAGCTAAAGCCTGTTCTTTTAATTCCTGTGGTAGCATTGTGAGCATCGCTTCATTTATAACCACATCGAAGGTTGCATCATCAAATGGTAATTGTGTAGCATTTCCTTGTTGAATTTGAACGAGATGCTGTACATTTTCACGAATAATAATCTCATTTGCTTTTTGAACTGCCTCTTTATTAATATCAATTCCACTTACTTTAGCATTGTATGCTTTGGCAATATGTATTGCTGTCGCTCCTGTATTCGTAGCCACCTCTAGGACATTGCTATCTTCATGTAGCTGACAAGCCTCTAATATTCGGTTCGTAGCCTCCTTTCCACCTGGACGTAAAATTGTCTTTCCTAACTTCGCTAAAAAGAGATGTGTAGGTAAACGCTGTTCTGTCGAATTCATTTTTTCTCCTCCTCTGTCATCTATAGCTACACTATAAATGAGAATAATTATCAATGTATGTGACCCATATCACAATTAAAGGAGTTACCTCAAATAATGAGATAACTCCTTTAGTTGTGTTGAAAAATAAAACAATCCATAGAGTTTTGGTGACAGGTGAAAATGGATTTCCGTTGCAGGCTACTTGCTTGCCTGTGGGCGAGCGCATAGCCGCTCCGTTTAGAGGCTTGCCTGTCTCACTATCCCACGGGAGTCAAGTAGCCTTCCACTCCAACCTACAAAATGTTACCTTTTTAGCAGAGGTTTTCAAATAAATGAAGGTGTTCACTACTCTTTATGAAGAGGTGTTGTCACTCATTAAGAATACAGATAATGGGCGATTTGATCGCTATGCTACTATGAAAAAAGTTAAGACACTTTGCAGAATGGTTGATTGGAGTGGAGCCAGCGTCACTCCTAGGGGATTTAGCGTCACAGAGGAGACCCTGGAGCGAACGGAAGTGAGTGAAGCGGCTCATCGGACGCCCCCTGGAAAGGACGCTGGCGGAACGGAAATCAACCCCCACCTTGCTAAAAGGTCGTTTTCTGCTAGTGACATGATCTTTTTTCAACAACATAAAAGGAGTTACCTCAAATAATGAGATAACTCCTTTTATAAAAAATTACATAATCATTAAGTTTTATTTATTTTCAACAGACAGCCAAAAGAAATTTGTTACTTCCTTTGCCGTCACATCTACTGAGCCTAGCAAAGTTTTACCGTCGCCATCTTTAAAATATCCTACTGTCATTAATGCCATAAAGTTATGAGCGAAAAATTTAGCATTTCCTTTTCGAATCGTGCCATTATCCATCTCCACTTGCATGGTCTGCTCTATTGTTTGATACATATCATTTTCAGATGCCTGTACTTGTTTCAGCTGTGGTTCCGATAAATTGATGGTTGCCTCTTTCATAAAATTTTTCATATCAATATCGATAGTCGCTGATAAATGAACTGCCACAAGCTGCTCTAATCGCTCTTTAAATGGTATAGGCTGCTCTAAAATTTCTAGGATAGATAGCTTGATTCGATCCATCATAGCAATTAATGCAGATGTATATAATTCACCTTTAGTTGGGTAGTAGTAATAGATAGTCGCCTTTGTTACGTTACAAGCTTTAGCTACATCATCCATCGAAATATTTTTGTAGCCTTCTTTAATAAAAAGTCTTGTGGCCGTTTCAAGGACAAGATCTTTTGTTGGTTTCGCATTTCCATCATGGCGAGGTCTCCCGAGAACACGCGGTGATTGTTTCAACAAGTTCGCCTCCTTAAATTAAGCATACTTTTTACACATAGTATAACATATGAATATTTCTAGGTTGATTAATTAACCTTCTAGTATATATAATTAAATCACTTACATGAAATGGAGGTCTTCTCATGAAAAAACATCCACTTGAGCAATGGGGCTCAATGGTTGCAAGTAAAAAGGGTCGCTTATTAGCATTAGCTTTTTGGGTGTTATTAGTAGTGGTGCTGTCGTTTGCATGGCCACAAATCAATAGTATAGAAAGTGAATCCGGTAAAAATTTACCTGATACTGAAATGTCTGAGCAAGCAGCGGCGATTATTGCCGAGCAATTCCCTAACGATGCTGGAACACCTTTATTACTAGTTTGGCATCGTGACAGTGGTCTTAGCATTGAGGATTTTACGGCTATCCAAGGTGTTTATAGCGAGCTTCAGGCAAAGCCCTTAGCCCATCAAACAATGATCCCACCATTTGATCAAATGCCACCACAGGCTTTAATGACTTCCGCTTCCGAAAATGGCACAACGATTGTGACACCAGTGTTTTTTGAAAAAGATGTCGCTACAGATATGCTACAGGATAGTTTAGATCATCTGACAAAGGTAATGGAACGCTATCAAGTTCAATTAGATGAGAAATTATCCAGTGATGCACTCCATGTCCGCTATTCTGGACCAGTTGGGATTGCCACTGATGCTGTCAGTTTATTTTCACAGGCAGACGTGAAATTATTAATAGCAACCGTATTGCTCGTTTTAGTATTACTTATTATCATTTATCGTTCACCATTACTGGCTATTATTCCTTTAATTGTTGTAGGTCTTGCCTATGGTGTTATTAGTCCGACACTTGGTTTCTTTGCTGACCAAGGATGGATAGATAAGGATTCGCAAGCAGTATCCATTATGACTGTTTTACTCTTTGGTGCAGGTACTGACTATTGTTTATTTTTAATTTCTAAATATAGAGAAATTCTCTTAGATGTTGAGGATAAGACTGCTGCTATGAAGCTGACTGTCAAAGAATCAGGTGGTGCCATTTTAATGAGTGCTTTGACGGTTGTCATTGGTCTAGCTACTCTTAGTCTTGCTCATTATGGTGCATTCCAACGCTTTGCTGTGCCATTTAGCTTTGGCGTGCTTGTAATGGGAATTGCAGCACTTGTTGTCCTACCAGCTATTCTTGTCATAATAGGACGTGTAGCTTTCTTTCCCTTCATCCCTCGTACTGAGGAAATGGCAAATAAAAAAGGTAAAAAGCAGCATAAACCTTCACATAAGGTTAGTCATAAAATCGGACGTTTTGTTACACATAAACCATGGATTGTTATTGCTGTAACAGTCATTTTACTCGGGGGATTGGCAGCATTCGTTCCACGTATTCAATACACGTTTGATCTGCTTTCATCCTTCCCAAAAGATATGCCGTCCCGAGAAGGCTTTACTTTAATAGAAGAGAATTTTTCTCCTGGAGAGCTAGCTCCTGTTCAATTGGTTATTGATACTGAAGGTACCGATATTAATTTACAGCAACAACTTGCTGACATCTCTTATATTGATAGTGTTGCAGATGTACAAACTGGCAATAAAAATAAGGCTATTCAATTGTACGAATTAACTTTCAATGTCAACCCCTATGCAAAGGAATCATTAGCCCATATTCCTGAGCTTCAAGCTGAGGTAATTAAAATGTTGGAGGTACAAGGGCTCACTAGTGCTGAGAAGCATGTTTGGATTGGTGGAGAAACAGCCAGCCAATACGATACACAACAAATAACTAAGCGTGATGAGACCGTGATCATGCCAACCATGATTGCTTTAATCGCATTATTATTGTTTGTTTATTTACGCTCTATTACTGCTACGGTTTATTTATTAGCAACCGTTATTATTTCCTACTTTGGAGCATTAGGTGCTGGATGGCTAATTTTGCATCATATCATGGGTGCAGAAGCCATTTCTGGAGCTATACCACTGTATTCCTTCGTGTTCCTAGTAGCACTCGGAGAAGATTATAATATCTTTATGATCTCAGAAATTTGGAAAAAGCGTAAAACTGCTGATCATTTAACAGCTGTAGAAGAAGGTGTCGTCCGAACAGGAAGTGTTATTACATCCGCTGGACTCATCTTGGCAGGTACGTTTGCTGTGTTGGCAACTTTACCGATTCAGGTGCTTGTTCAATTTGGTGTCGTTACAGCCATCGGTGTGCTTCTCGATACATTTATTGTACGTCCATTGCTTGTACCAGCAATCACAACAGTACTAGGTAAATATGCATTTTGGCCAGGGAAGTTATTTAAAAAAGAGGCATAAACAGATAACACGGACATTAGATAAGTATGACTATCATACTTGCTAACATCCGTGTTTTTTCTATTAATACTATAAACATTTCATCATATAATTATACTAATTTAACTTTATTACTCTCCATTCAAATAAAGGAGTGGCATAAATGAACCTTCAAAAACTACAGCAACGCTTCCCATTATTAACCCCCTTTTCAGGTAAAACAGACGGAAACTATGTATTTAATTTTGACAACCATCTTTATGAAATTCCAGCACATACCGTGACACAAAGTGAATTTGAGCTGTTGCAAATTTTCTCAGATCCCATTGCCTTGCCACATGACTACGATAGGATTTGGCTAGATTATTTAACAGACCTAACGGATATTGCTCCATCTATCCTTCCTCTACATCGTTTGTTATTTCTTCACTTCGACAAAGATTTTACAGCACCTGCATTACTCCGCACAATCTTTGAAGCTTTACTAGGAAAAGATATTTTCATGCTATCCATACATCCACAATTATTTGTCATAATCGAATGTATTAAGGGTGATGAAATATTAAATTTTGCTCATTATCTTGATCCATTAATCGAGGATTTACAGGCTCATTTTAAGATTTTCGTATCTGATGTTATACCAGACGTAACGACGACTAAGGAGCGATTTAGCTGGTATGTCCACCTTCAACAATTTATTTGGACCTATACACCAAAGCATGTACTCACACAGCAGGAGATTTTAGTGCCATATGTCATGCAGCATATAGAGTCACATGAAAAGGAGATTTTTATTTCCTCTGTCTTAAAAAGTGCCACCTCTCAGCCTGAATTACTCCATACGATAAAGCAATTGATTGAATATGAAGGGAATATCACATTAGCTTCTAAAAAAATGTATATGCATCGCAATACACTACAAAATCGCTTAGAAAAATTTCAGCTATTGACGCAAAAGGACATTCGGCATTTTTCTCATCGACTAGATGTTTATTTCGCAATTATTTTCTTAGAATCACTTTAGGTTAACTGCACAATTAATGACCTCAACACTGTGCACTGTTTCTCTATCACTCTGTGCTGAAGTTATTTACAATAAAATTATGTCTTACAAAGGGGTGTATATTATGGCGGAATTACGGTTAGAGCATATCTATAAAATTTACGATAAAAATATTCAGGCTGTAACTGATTTCAATCTGCATATTCATAATAAAGAATTCATTGTGTTTGTAGGTCCATCTGGCTGTGGAAAAACCACAACTTTGCGTATGATTGCTGGCTTAGAGGACATATCAAAAGGAGAACTCTATATTGATGATGTCCTAATGAATGATGTGGAGTCAAAAGATCGTAGTATTGCCATGGTATTTCAAAGCTATGCTTTATATCCACATATGACAGTCTATGATAATATGGCGTTTAGCTTAAAGCTCCGAAAGGTCGATAAAAAGGAAATAGATCACCGCGTCAAAGAGGCTGCTAAAATATTAGGTTTAGAGGATTATTTAAAAAGAAAGCCAAAAGCTTTATCAGGTGGACAACGTCAGCGTGTGGCTCTTGGTCGAGCTATTGTTAGAGACGCTAAAGTATTTTTAATGGATGAACCTCTTTCTAATTTGGATGCCAAATTACGTGTGCAAATGCGTGCTGAAATCCAGAAACTCCATCAACGAATTCAAACAACTACAATCTATGTTACGCATGACCAAACAGAGGCTATGACAATGGCTACTCGCCTCGTCGTGATGAAGGATGGTCTTATTCAACAAATCGGGACGCCAAAGGAAGTATATAATACACCTCATAACATGTTTGTGGCAGGCTTTATTGGTTCACCATCCATGAACTTATTCCATTGCCACCTTACAGAAACAGAGATCCTTTTAGGAGAGCAGAGCTTCCCTATCCCATCCATGTACGTACCATTGTTAAAGGAAAAAAATTATTTAGGGAAAGAGATTGTTATGGGTATACGTCCTGAGGATTTACAAATTACGGATGTCGTTTCTCCTTTTGCTTTTAAGGCAACTATTGATGTTACTGAATTACTAGGTGCAGAAACTTATCTTTATTGTTCTTTAAACAATCAAAATTTCATTGCACGCGTACAGGCTGACAATAATTTACACCCATCCGATAGGGTTTCCTTTGTCATGAGGGAGGAAAAAATCCACTTCTTTGACCCTGAAACAGAAGAGCGCCTTTAAGCATACACTCTAGCGACTACAGCTGAATCGAAACCAAAAACGAAGACGATACTATGGGATAATAGATCGCCTTCGTTTACTTTATTTTATTTTTTCGTTTCGCCACTTTTTTATGCAGCCCTTGAATGACTGAACGTGTTTCGTCTAAATAGTCAACTGTCTGCTCATAGGCACTCGTCACGACTCCCATAAATAAAATATCAATGACGAGTAGTTGGGCAAGGCGTGAGGAGGTTGCACCACTTCTAAAAGTAGCTTCAACATTTGGAGATACATATAAGCAAATGTCCGCTAAACTAGCTGCTAAAGAACTACCATAGCGCGTTAAACTAATTGTAGTTGCCGGTGTTTCCCTAGCTATCTCAAGAATTTTAGCCACTTCATGTGTTTCTCCAGAAAAGGAAATGCCCACTACGACATCTCCCTCCTGTGCATTGACTACCGCTGTAGCTCCTAAATGTAGGTCCATAAAAGCTCTACTATTTTTATTGATTCTTAAAAATTTTTGATCTGCATCCATTGCTGCTATACCTGAAGCACCCACTCCAAAAAATATAATTTTACGAGCTTGTGATAAAGCAGTGACGGCACGCTCTAATTCAACTATATCTATTAAATTAGCTGTTTGTGCCAAAATTTCACTACTTTGCATCGTCACCTTTTCTACAATCGATGGCAATGCTTCATTTGCCTCAATATCCCGATCTACTGTTTTCGTATGTTGTAAATCACCAGCGATACGTAATTTCAGCTCTTGAACACCACTTATATTTAACGATTTACACAGACGAATGACAGCCGCACTACTTGTATGACTTGCTTCTCCCAATTCAACCGCAGTCATTTTAATTGCCTGTGTTGGGTAGTCTAAAATAAAGCTCGCTACCTTTTTTTCTGAAGGAGGTAGCTTCTCTCGCATTTCTGCAAGCATAATTAAGCCAGCATTTATTTTGTCCATTCTTCCATCCTCATCTCTTGTTGAATGGAGGTTTCAATTCACATCTCGCATCAAAACTTTCTTCATTCCACTGCTCTACGTACATGCCCTTCGGATTGGGCTAGTAATTCCGTTGCTTCTTCTATTGTTGTATTCGTCAGTAGCATCACAATCGATAGCTTCACTTGAAAATTAGTTTGCTCCAAAACACTTTCAGCCTGACTATAAGCAACACCTGTCACATCACAAACTATTTGTTTGGCTCGCTCTCGCAATTTAAAGTTACTAGCATGGACATCCACCATTAAATTTTTATAGACTTTGCCAAGCTTGATCATTGTGGCTGTTGTAATCATATTCAGTATTTGTTTATGGGCAGTGGCAGCCTTTAATCTTGTAGACCCTGTCAAAATTTCCGGACCAGTAATCACCTCTATCGCAATGTCCGTATACTGACTAATGGCAGAATGAGAATTACTAACTAAGCTGATGGTTTTCGCTCCTATTTGCTGCGCGTATATTAATGCCCCCTTCACAAAAGGTGTTCTACCACTTGCCGCAATTCCAATCACTACATCGCGGTTTGTTAGCTGTCGTTTCTTTAATTCTGCTTCGCCTAATGACAGATCATCCTCCGCTCCTTCTACGGCAATCATGACTGCCTCTTCCCCACCAGCCAATATTGCCTGTACAAGCGCTGGTAAGGTACTAAATGTGGGCGGACATTCCACTGCATCAAGCAAACCAATTCGCCCACTCGTCCCTGCACCTACATAAAATAAACGGCCACCATTCTTCAGTGCATGAACAGTAGCTGTAATAGCTTGTTCAATCTCAGGTAAAACTTTGGCTATGGCTAACGGTATTTTTTTATCCTCTTCATTCATCAGCTTTACAATTTCAGCAGTGGACATTAAATCTAGATTTGTCGTATCTGGATGGTAGCCTTCAGTCGTCAGTTTTGTCATGCGTTCCATTGAATTTAAATCCCTCCCGCGCTCTTTTCATGGATGCTCATCCAAGTTCCCTTTACCGTTTGCTGTAAAGCTTCTGTCATTTGAATCCCCTCACTCAAAAGCCCATTAATGAAAGCCCCAATAACAGGTGGCACTTCAGGTTGTATGAGCCGATTATGCCTAGTTGCTAGCCGTAATGTCTCTTGAAAACATTGCTTAAAATAAAGATTTTCAAATAAACCTCCACATATGACAATAGGCCAATTTTTCACTTGTGGTTCTTTTTTCAGCATCGTTTGGAGGAATTGCACTAAATGATGAATAGCCTGTTCGATAATATTCTTTGCTTTATCATTCTGTTGTTCAGCTAAACTTAACACCGTCCGAGCTATAGAGGCTATGAGGACACGTGGTTGTGGATGCTCATAAACATGGGTAATGATGTCAGTAGGATTTGTTAATGTTAGCTGCTCTAAAATGGCCGCAGTAAAGACATCTCCATTCATGCCAAAAACATCATAATGCTGAGCAATTACACGCAATGCCTCTTGCCCAATATAGTAGCCACTGCCTTCATCTCCAAATAAATAACCCCATCCTCCAACACGACTAACTTGATGATCTTTCCTGACAGCGTATACAATGGAGCCTGTGCCTGCTATTACAACGAGCCCTTGCTGGGTAAATGTACCGCTAGTAAGAGCCGCTACTGCATCATTGGTGATCGTTACCTTACAGGAGCTAGCAGGGAAAATGAAACCAATCCATTGCTCCCAGCGGACTTTATCTACTTGTCGATCTCCTCCTGCCACACATAAGAACACAGTCGAAACATCACTCTTTGTCGCAGCTATCTTTTGTAATAACTGGGCTAGTAGATGCTCAATCTGTATCCTTACCACGTTTGGTGGTGTCGCCTTCATATTTGTTCCGGCTCCTTCAACAACTGCCAGCACTTCTCCTTCTTTCGTTCCGACTACTGCGCGAGTTCTCGTTCCGCCTCCATCTACCGCAATAATGTATTGTCTATTTAATAGCACCAGCCGTCAGCCCTTCCATAAATTGCTTTGAAGCAATGAAGAATAATAGGATCATTGGTAATGATGCTAATGTTAGGCCTGCAAACAGCGAGCCCCAATCTGCGGAATGTTCCCCAAAGAGTGACATCATTCCAACAGGTATCGTCCGTTTCATTTTCTCTGTAATAAAAATAAGCGGGAAGAAAAAATCATTCCATGCAGCGATAAAGTTAATAATGACGACTGTTCCAAGTGCCGGTCTCATTAACGGTAATACCACATGCCAAAGGACTCTTAAGTTTCCTGCCCCATCTATACGGGCAGCCTCTTCCAGCTCATAGGGCATCGTTTTAAAAAAGCCTGTTAAGATCAGCATGGATAATGGTATGCCTGTCGCCATATTCATCAAAATTAAAGACCATAAGGAATTAATTAATCCTAAATCACGCATTAAAATAAAGAGCGGTACAATACCTAGCTTTATAGGGATCATCATGCCTAATAAAAAAATAAAAAACAATGCATGATTCCAAGAAAATTGAAAGCGAGCAATATAAAATGAAGCCAATGAACAAACAACAACAATCAATACAACAGATACAACGCTGACAAACAGACTGTTTAAAAAATACGTTGTAAATGGGATTTTAGATAATAATGTACGGTAAGTCTCTAAGCTAAAGCTAGTTGGTAAGCCTAATGGATTTTTGTAAATGTCCACGCTTTTTTTAAATGAAGATAAAATCATTAACAAAACGGGATATAAACTAATGGTCGCCACCATAAATACCACAAGATAATAAAAAGGTCGAACCCATATTGCACCTTGCTTCACTATATTCACCCCCTACATTTGGACATCCCTTTTATTGGCCAGGCGTAAAAATACCGTGGTACAAACTAAAATAAATAGGAATAGTACCGTTGCTAGCGCAGAACCTAGCCCAATAGCTGTCGCTCCAGAAGCTGTAGAGCTACCAAATGCCAAGCGATAGAAAAATACAGCTAAAGTATCTGTAGAATAATATGGCTCTCCCATGGAGCCCTGCATCGCATATACAAGCTCAAATGCCTCAAAGGACTGGATAAACGTTAAAATTCCCATGATCATAATAGATGGCACCATTAATGGCAAATAAATAGTGCGTAATAATGTAAAGCCTTTGGCACCATCCAATTTTGCTGCTTCAACTAACTCACTTGGAATTCCTTGAAAGCCAGCTAAAAATATTAAAACGCCAAAACCAAGCCCAAACCAACAATTCACTAAAATAATCGCTATTAAAGCTGTTCCAGGATCTCCAAGCCAAGCCTTTTGTAAGGTTTCAAGACCCAATTTCTCTAAAATAACATTTAAGGTACCAAAATTAGGATTTAAGATGAGCTTCCATAAGAAACCTACTACGATTACTGATAATAATCGTGGTAGAAAGAAAGCCGCCTTAAAAAACGCCGCTCCCTTAACTTTTTGGTAGATAATAAATGCAAGAAAGAATGCTAATCCATTCATCACTACCATTTGCAAAACAAAATACAGGACATTATGTTTGAAGGCGTTCCAAAACATGGAGCTATAAGGTTCTGTCGTAAAAAGCGTCACAAAATTTTGGAAGCCAATGAAACCGCCACGAGCCATCCCTTTCCATTCAAAAAAACTATAGGATAAAGCTGCTACTATCGGATAAAGTACAAACATTCCGTATACTATTAGTGCAGGAATTGGGAAAAGATGTATTGTCCATTTTGCCCACGATTTCCTCTTTCTTGACGATGAAGCTGTAGATTCTTTCATGCTGAACAGCCCCCTTTAATCATAATGAGACAACAAGACCCCTATACACCTTAGTGGAGTTTCAGGGGTCTATCTTAATACATTACTTATTGCTGAAAGGGCGTAAACCAAGCTTTAGCGTTTTCCTGTACTTTTTTGGCTACCTCTTCAGGCGTTACCTGATCTAAGTACATGCCCTGTAGCTCACTCTCAAGCAAGCTCTTTGTTGTCGGGTCCCCACCAGTAAAATTAGTCACCCACATATATGGTGTTGCTTCATTAGCAGTCGAGTTACTAATGTCATTTAGCAAGGCGTCATCAGAAGTAATGCCAGGAATAGCACTGATCATAGAAAATTCCCTCACAAACAGTTCACCAAATTCCTTTGTTGTTAAAAACGCTAAAAATTCTTTAGCTGCTTCTTTATTTTTTGAATTTGCATTGATCGCAAATGAACCATCTACCCAAGTTGTCACTGTTTTATGACCTTCTTTTGAAGGAATCGGGAAATACCCTAAATCTAAATCTGGATTCATTTCTAAGACAACAGGAATTTCCCAGCTACCGAGCGGGAACATCGCTGCATCCTCTAAAGCGAACAATGTACGAATATCATCCATTCCCAAGCCTTCTGAATTAGCTGGAAAATACTTTTTCAAGTCGTTCATCACTTGTATAGATTCGATAAACTGAGCGTCTGAGAAATCCTTTTCTCCCGTAAGCACTGCTTGATAGAAATCATTTCCTTCATAAATAGCGGGGCCCACAATACCGTGTAGCAACGATAATAACCAGCCTTCTTTTGTACCCATTGCAATGGGTGTAATGCCCTTTTCTAATAATTGATCATTTAAGGCTATAAATTCATCCCATGTAGTAGGAACTTCGAGATTATTATCTTTAAAAATCTTTTTATTGTAGAAAAATTGCGTTGAGCTTAAATTAATTGGTACACCATACTGATTCCCTTGCTCATCACGTGAAGCCATTAATGCCTCTTCAGGATATGCACGCAAACCGCTTAAGTCATTTATTTTCTCAACATAACCCGCCTCTGCAAGCTTCAACCCAGCTGCATATGGACGCAAGTGGAAAATATCTGGTCCTTCCCCCGCTTGTAATGCTGTATTGAGGACTGTGTTATATTCTGTATTTTTAGTTGGGTTAAAGGAAATGTGTATATCAGGATGTTGTTCATTAAATAAAGCAATTACTTTTTCATATTTGGCAACATCTTCTGTCCGCCAACTCCCTATTGTTAGGGAAACCTCTTCTGTTTTCGGCCCGTCTTCTTTACCAGGTGTTGTTGCGTTCGTTGATTTCTTATCGGTGTTACAGCCTACTAAAGCTACAACGAGTAATAAAAGAAACGGCAATAACCATTTACTCTTTTGTCTCATACCAACAGATCCACCCTTCATATCAGTAATTTTTCATAAATCATCGTATGAAGCTTCTCCCGAATCCTTCGCAGCTTTGTATTTCTCCCATAATGCACCGCATTCGTTAAGAAAATAACAAATGCTTTTTGAATAGGGTCCATCCAAATACTCGTGCCTGTAAATCCTGTATGACCAAATGAGTTCTTGCTCCACCTCCTACCAAAACAAAGTGATGTATCGTCCCCTCTCCATACTTCAAAACCAAGTCCCCTATTTTTGAATGTTTTTGTATAGGTAAGCTCCATCCATTCATATGGAATAACCGTTTGTTGCCTGATCCCTAAAAAAATTTCCGCATACTTTGCTAAATCCTCTGCGCACGAAAACAAGCCTGCACTCCCAGCAACCCCATCGAGTAATAGAGCTTTTTCATCATGAACAATCCCCTGAACAAATTTCCCTGCAAACATTTCAGTTGATGCCGCATGCCTTCTTTGTTGCTCCTGCAATCGAAAACGAGTATGGTGCATGCCCCATGACTTAAAAATCTCTTGCTCTACAAAACTGTTGAATGAACACCCAGTAACCTGTTCAATCACCTTTCCTAGTAGAATCATGCCTAAATCACTATATACCACCTGTTTATTTGGCTGACACACTACTTCACTTGCCATTATCTCCTGCATGATGTCACGTCTGTGATTCCGCTCTACCACTGGTGTTAAATCTGCCGGTAGCCCTGAGCAATGCTGTAATAACTGTTGAATCGTCATATCTGGGTAATGAAATGTAGGCAAAAATGTTTGAACAGGCTCTCTTAATGTTAATTGATTTCGACTTATCAGCAGTAAAATAGCTGGTACTGTAGCTACAACCTTCGTTAAGGAAGCTAAATCAAACAGCGTATGATTTACAATAGCTTGCTTGCTACCATCCTCAGCTGTATAGGCTCCATAACTGCCTGTTAATAGCCTGTTTTGTTGCTGTTGAACAATTAATACAGCTCCTGGCAGTTCCTTTTCGTTCACTAAGTCATTGATATATGCATCTACCACGAAAGCACCTCATTATATAAAAATCTAAATTTTCTGTAAATTATTATTATCATATAAAATAAAATGATGAAAAATAACAACAATCCTAAAATTTTTTTTCAAATAAACATATAAAAAACCCCCTTCGTTGGTAAATGTTTTACCTATAAAGGGGGTTCTGTTCATTATTTAGTTGGTTTTTTTAAATCCATTGAAGCTGCTGTGCTTTCAACTTTTACACGTTTTAAGAAGAAGGCAAGTACTACTGCAATCACTGTTATACCCGCTGCAATTAAGAAGGAGTGTGTAATACCATCTAATAAGGCAGTTTGCATAATCTGATCTTGCATTTGTTGCATTTGCTCTGCTGTAGGTGCCGCTCCTGATTGTGCAGCATTCGCTTTGGCTTCTACAATTAATTCTTCTGCTTTTGCTTTTGTACGATTATTCATAAATGTAACTAAAATCGCACTACCGATTGCTCCTGATACCTGCTGTAATGTATTGTTAATAGCTGTACCATGAGGATTCATAATTTGTGGTAGTTGATTTAAACCGTTTGTCATAATTGGCATCATGACCATCGACATACCAAACATACGAATTGTATACATTGATACGATATATGTGTAGCTTGAATCAATTTCTAATTTTGTTAAACCAAATGTTGCAATTGTTGTGATTGTTAAGCCAATAATGGCCAACACTCGAGGACCAAATTTATCGAAAAGCTTACCAGTGATTGGTGACATAATCCCCATAACAAGTGCCCCTGGAAGCATCATTAAGCCCGCCTCAAATGGTTCAATACCACGAATAGACTGTACATATGCTGGTGTTAAAATCATCCCTGAGAACATCGCCATAGAGATAATAACTGAGATGACAGACCCTAAAGCAAACATTGGGTATTTATAAATACGTAATTCCAGAAGTGGCTCATCCATTTTCAACTGCTTAATGATAAAAATTATTAAAGCGATGAAGCCAACTGTAATTGTTCCATATACCCATGGACTTGACCAGCCTTTATCCCCCGCTGTACTAAAGCCGTATAAAATACCACCGAATGCAACTGTTGATAAAAGGACTGAAGGGAAATCTAAGTGAACTTCACGTGTCTCCATCACGTTTCTTAGTTTCCACACACCAAATAATAAACTAATTATTGCAAATGGAATAATCATTTGGAAGAGCATACGCCAATCATGATGCTCCACAATGTAGCCTGATAATGTAGGACCAATTGCTGGCGCCATGATCATTACTAAACCAAAGATCCCCATCGCTGCTCCACGCTTCTCTTTCGGGAAGCTTGTTAGCATAACATTCATTAAAAGTGGTGACATACTAGAAGCCCCAGCTGCTTGCACCATACGACCTGCTAGCAGCACACCAAAGTTTGGCGCAAAGCCTGCCATAATTGTACCGATTGTAAAGATGGACATCGCTGTTATAAATAGATGTCTATTTTTAAAGCGTGTCACAAAGAATGCTGAAGCGGGCACTAAAATACCGCTCACGAGCATATACCCTGTTGCTAACCATTGTACCTTTGAATAGGTAATCCCAAAATCCTTCATGATTGTTGGTAATGCCACATTCAACAATGTGTTGTTTAGAAAAGCAACAAAAGCACCCACAAATAGAATAGCTATCATGCCGTAAGGGGGCTTTTTCATTGTTTGCTCACTATTCATTTATATCCCTCAATTCTTTCTTGTGTTTTGCGATAAAACTTATTTTATACTCGTAGTCTACTTTTTTCAACAAATAAGTTTATATTTTTTATAAACGTTGATATGCAAGGGTTTTAAGTGTAGAATAAGAGTATAATAATATAAAAAAGGTGAGGTTATGAACAAAAGAAAAAGACAGATTATTACAGCAGCACGTGAACTTTTTATTGAAAAGGGTTTTCTAGATACATCGATTAATGACATCATCAATGCAGCTAAAATCTCAAAAGGTACATTTTATAATCACTTTACTTCGAAAAACGAATGCTTAATCGCCATTTTGGATGAAGGGCGTGAAGAAGCTAGTAATCGTCGTCATGAGCTTATCTATGGTAAAGACCCTACAGATTTAGAAGTATTGACACAGCAAGTCGCTGTTCTCATGTATGTCAATCGTGAACATAATTTAATACAGATTTTCGAATCCGTCTTCCAATCAAGAGATAAAGAACTAAAGAAAATCATTATTAACTACCATTTACAAGAATTAGAATGGCTAGCCAGCCGACTAGTACAAGTTTTTGGCGAAGAGATTAGCCCAATTAGCTATGAATGTGCTGTCCAAACACTTGGGATGATTAACCTCACTCTACGTGCTGTCTTTATTGCCGATTATAAATATATCAATCGAGAAGCTATTGTACGTGTAGCATTGCGTAATATTAGCGTAATTATACCCACGATGCTTGAGTCGAAAGAAATCATCGTGAGTGTTGAAATGATCAATACCATTCAAAATGTGGTGAACTATAAAACCGTTACAAAAGAAATGGTTATCGAACAATTACAAGGCTTTACAAAGGGTTTGTCGAACAACGAAACAATGGAAGGTTTGGAATATGCTCAATTCTTATTAGAAGAGCTACAGCGCGAAAAACCAAAGCTTTTTATCATCGAATCACTTCTTACTCCTTTCCGTAAGGCATTCGTTGGCACAGAACATATCGCAGAAGCGCGCGATATCGCTAATAACTTATGGCGCTATGTTAAAATTGAACAGCCAGCCGAGCGTTGTACGAAAAATAAATAAAACAAAAAGAGGTATCAAATAAAACACTTTGATACCTCTTTACTCTGTTTAATAAGCCTCGTCCTTCAAGAGCATTCCTCTCTAGAAATCGAATCTAACACTAGTGACATTGGAATTTTAGAACGAAGATGGTTCCATCTTGGCCTGAACGAACACTAATTGTGCCATTGTGTAAATCAATGAGCTGTTTCGTAATGGCTAGTCCTAGCCCTGTTCCTGTTGTATCATCTGTCGTATTCGTTCCTCGATAATAGCGTTCGAATAGATTATCGAGCTCCTCCTGCGGAATACCAGGGCCTTGGTCAGCAATGGTTAGCATTACTTCTTTACCAGTATGTTGTGCCTCCACAACGACCTTCGTGCCTTCAGGCGTATACTTTTTCGCATTAGTTATTAAATTATCCATAATCCGCTTAAGTAAAAGCTCATCTGCTTGCAGCAACACATCACCATATACCTTTACACATACCTGTTCATCTGCAAATTGTGGTAACCATATGGCTAGCGGTAATAACACTTTATCCAGCTGTATCGCTTTATTTTTTAATTGGTACGTATAGGTTAAATCCTGAATGAGTGCATCCATGTATGTCGCCTTTTCTTGCATGGTTTGTGCAAAAATACGCATCTCATCCTTTGTCCACTCATATTCCTCAGATGCAAGCATAGTGGAATAGCCATAAATGGAGCTTAACGGGGTCTTTAGATCGTGCGATAAGCCTGTTATCCACTCCTCACGTAAATGCTCTGCATGCTTGATTTGTCTTTCATTTGAATCAAGTCGTTCAGATAGATGATTGAGTGACTCCTCTACAGGTTGAAACAGTTTAAATTTCCGTTTTAACTTCCCTGTTTTTTGATGATGGATTTTTTTATCACTAATTTCACTGTAATCAAATTGAGTTAGTCGTTCAATGCGTGATATAACATAGACTAATGGTCGTACAAATTGTCGTGAAATACTGATGGATAAAAAGATAACGCCCAACAGCAATATAATATGCCCTCCAAAGAAGATAGAAACGAACAATACCATCGCCTTATTAAAAGGCTCTTCAAAAGGCTTATAAGATGGGTTAGGCATTCGCACAACAAATGTCATATCGTTGGCTAAGGCTGTGCTTTGCTTCAGCTCCGCATGCTCGAAAATATCGTATTTTTCCTCTAGTAATTGTGGCTTATTTAGCTTCTCATAGCGTTCGCCAATGACTTCAATCCGATTCCATTGCTCGTCATAGATTTCAACACTGGCTTTATTTTCTTTTAGACGTTGCCGTGTTACAGCAGAAATATTCCCTGTTGCTGTCCAGTTTTCAAGTGCCTCCTCAAAAAGTGGTTGGACAGGAGTAGTCGGAAGAAATAATAAATAGTAATTTGGCAGTTCCCACGTATGCATACCCGGTTGTTTCAATGCCAATAGTTCATTATCTGACTTTCCACATAATCCACATGTATCTCCCGTATAATCAACAATTGTCATGGATGAATCAAATAAATAGAGCTGTCCTACATTTTCCTCAGCTCTCTTCACTAAATAATCAGCAATTTTAACCGTCTTCCCTTTCTCTACAACGGCATCATCTTCAATTTCAAAGGAGCTCATTACATGAATGTTGTCACCGACACGTTCATTGATAAAGATAGCGAAAAACACCAGACTTATAATAAAACCTGAAATGATCAATAGATAGAATATGATGAAATACGACACAAAACGGAGTGTTAATTTTCCAGCAGACTTCATGAAGAGATGTCTCCAACAAGCTTATAGCCAATACCTCTGACAGTGATAATGCAGGTCGGCTTTCCAGGATTTTTTTCTATTTTTTCTCGCAGCTTTCTTATATGTACCATCACTGTATTATCATCAAATAAGCAATCACCCCATACGCGCTCGTATATTTGCTCTTTTGATAACACTTGCCCTACATTGTCACATAAATATTTTAATAAATGAAACAAGCGACCACTGATTATTTCCTTCACCCCGTCTACCTCGATTTCTGCTGCGTCAATGTCAAATGTAAAACGGCTGCAAGTAAATACATGATTTTCTGGTACACTCTTTTTCTTCATGTAACGGACTAACTGTACCTTTACTCGTGCTACAAGCTCTAATGGGTTAAATGGTTTTGTAATATAATCATCTGCGCCATTCATAAAACCGCGAAGTTTATCTGCATCACTGCTTTTTGCAGTTAAATAAAAAATAGGGGCATCACTTTTTTCCCGAATCCTATTCGCGATATCCAGCCCACTTCCATCTGGCAGCATGATATCTAATAGATAAAAGTCAAATGTTTTAGTATTCATTTCATCTTTTGCTTCTTCAATTGTGTTACATAATGTAATATTGGTAATTCCTTCTTTTCTTAAAATGATTTCAATCATTTCAGCAATGGCACGTTCATCCTCTAACACTAAAATTGATGCGTCCTGCATTTCCTCACCTACTTTTAAGATTAATTTAAGGTAGTCATTATTTCACCATAAGCTTCCTTCACTATTCTATGTATAAGATAACCAATTAAGGAGATAAAACGCAATGACAACTAAACGTGTTACTTTCATTGATACGATGCGTGGATTTAGTTTATTTGGCATCTTAATGGCGAATTTACTGATTTTCCAGTACGGGATGTATGGCAAAGATGAATTAAAAAATCTTTCTACCTTAGATAATGGAGCTTTATATTTTGTGAAAATTGTGATTGAAGGCTCATTTATGCCTATCTTCACTATATTATTCGGCTTCTCGCTTATTAAATTGATTGAATCCATTCGCAAGAAAAAGAATAAAAGCCGCTGGTCTATTTTACGCCGTGCAACTGGTTTGATTGCTCTCGGCTTACTTCATTCCACTTTATTATGGGAAGGCGATATTCTATTTTCTTATGGCTGTATGACTTTATTTTTGATTCCCTTTATTAATCGGAAGCCGAAAACGCTATTTATATGGGCCAGTATCCTTTTCGTCCTAACAACGGCATTAACATACGGCTCTATGGAAGCTTCAAAAAAGGAACAAAAAGAGCTAGATACCTATATTGAAAAAGCAGATAACGTTTACGCTAACGGAAGCTACTCAGAAATTTTTGATTTTCGAGCTAATGCTGAAGTACCGGGAATGGAAGAGCCAGCCTTCCTCTTCATTTTATTAATTTTTACACCGTTGTTCTACGCACCTCTATTCCTTTTCGGTATGGCACTTGCTAAAAAGCAAGCCTTCATGGAGATGGATAAGGAAATGAAATGGTATAAGCTAGGTACTCTCCTCGTTCCTATTGGGCTCGTATGTAAAAGTCTAAGTTTTATAGAAAGTGCCTTTTCTTCCATCTTATTAATGGGTGGCGCTCAGTTACTAGCGGTTGGCTATGTTTGCCTTGCAGCACTCATTTATAAAACACGTCCTGTACAACTACTTGCACCAGCATTTGAGAGCGTTGGAAAACTGTCATTAACCAATTATTTACTACAAACCATTATTTGTACAACTGTTTTTTATGGCTATGGTCTCGGATTATACGGTAAACTAGGCGTCTTTGGTGGTATCCTATTCGGAATCGTTGTATATGGCTTGCAATGTGTTTTCAGCCTTGCCTATTTAAAGAAATTTAAACGTGGCCCATTTGAGACAATCTTACGGATATGGACGAATTGGTCTTGGACTGGGCAGGTAAAATAAAACTCAACAGGTAGGCAAATAAGAAAGGAATTATTTTATATGAATAGTGACACTAAAGAAGACTTTACAGACTCATGGTGGTTTTTAGGTATTTGTGCGGCTGTAGCAGTGATTCTAACACTACTTGCATTTTCATAGACAATTGCATGGAATTCGTTTTCATTTGCCCCCTACTGTATACTAGAACTACAACTATACAGCTTAGGGGGCATTTTGTTGTTACAGCGTATTATGATTACTGGCTATAAGCCACATGAACTTGGTATTTTTAATGATAAACATCCTGGCATTGCCATCATAAAAAAAGCACTGGAAGCCCGTCTACGCACACTACTTGATGAAGGACTGGAATGGGTTATTATCAGTGGTCAGCAGGGTGTAGAATCTTGGAGTGCTGAAGTTGTTTTAATGCTTAAAAAAGAATTTCCACATTTAAAATATGCCGTTATTACACCATTTTTAGAGCAAGAAAAAAATTGGCAGGACCTAAAAAAGGAAAAATATCAAACATTAATTGCCCAAGCCGATTTTGTTACAAGCGTGACCAAAAAACCATACGAAGCACCCTGGCAATTTGTTGAGAAGGATAAATTTATTATTCAAAATACAGATGGGCTTTTATTAATTTACGATGAAGAAAATGAAGGTTCTCCGAAATATATTAAGCGACTTGCTGAAAAATATATGGAATCTCATGACTACACTCTTTTAATCGTAAATGCCTATGATTTACAAGTAATAGCAGAGGACATACAGCAACAAGATTGGTAGAAAAATATTGATATAATTTTCTGATAATTATATACTAAAATTAATAAAACCCTTATTTGTAACTAGTTCACATACGGACGTTACTAATAATTTGAAAGGAGCTATCATCATTTGAATAAACAGATTGAAATGATTCTTGAAGCTTCTCCCGTAAATGTTGCTCACGATACCTACCGCAGAGAATGCCGCTATACACGAGGAATTCATATTGAAGAACAAGAATTTCTAGCTATTTTAAATACAATGAGCAATGATGCACGCCTCTATTTCGATTTCCATAATCCTCGGAAAGAGATTAAAAAGGGAACCTATTTAAATGGACACTCTGGTCTAGCCTACAATATTTATGATTACTATAAACAAAATTATAAAATTGAAGTTTCCGAATTAATTAATGGTAAAGATTTTTATGTAAAAATAATATAAAATGTAAGCCCCTTTAAAGTTTTACCTTTAAAGGGGCCTCTTTGATTTTATAGATCTGCTACTTGAGCACCTAATTCTTTATCATTGTACATTTCTGTATCCAATTCTTTTGTAATACGTGCTGTTGTAACACCCGCTGTCATTGACCCACTTACATTTAATGCTGTACGTCCCATATCAATTAAAGGCTCTACAGAAATTAATACACCTGCAAGTGCAATTGGTAAATCAAGTGCTGATAACACAAGAATAGCTGCAAATGTTGCACCACCACCAACACCTGCTACACCAAATGAGCTAACCGCTACTACCGCGATAACTGTAATAATGAAGATAGGATCGAGTGGATTAATGCCAACTGTTGGTGCGATCATAATTGCTAACATAGCAGGATATACACCAGCACAGCCATTTTGACCGATTGATAATCCGAATGAGCCTGAGAAGTTTGCAATACCCTCAGATACCCCAAGACGACCTGTTTGCGTTTTAATATTCATCGGTAAAGTACCCGCACTAGAACGAGATGTAAAGGCGAATAATAATGTCTCTGCAGATTTTTTCAAATACGTGAATGGATTTAATCCGCTTAATGTCAGAATTAATAAGTGTACTAGTAAAACAATAAATAACGCCACATAAGAAGCAATAACAAACTTACCTAAATTGTAAATCGCACCGAAATCTGATGTTGCAACAGTACGAGCCATAATAGCCAAAATGCCGTATGGTGTTAATCGTAAGACAATCGTTACGACACCCATTACAAGGGCATAGATTGCATCTAAGCCTTTTTTAATTGTAGCTGCTGTCCCCTCATCCTTACGTGCCACACGTAAATAAGCAAAACCAAGGAATGCTGAGAAAATAACAACCGCAATTGTTGAAGTAGAACGAGCACCTGTTAAATCAAGGAATGGATTTGCAGGGAATAGCTCGATAATTTGTGTTGGTAGATCTGGAGCTGCTAAGCCCGTTGTTTTTTCTTCAAGATATTGACCGCGTGCCGTTTCTGCATCACCTTGTAAAATTTGTGTTGCATCTAAATCAAATACGGTTGCAGAAAAAATACCGACAGCCGCTGAAACCGCTGTTGTACCAATTAAAATGGCTAAAATAAGAGCTGCCATTTTCCCAAAGTTTTTGCCAATCTTCATCTTCGTAAAGGCAATTAAAATAGAAATAAAGACTAATGGCATTGCTACCATTTGTAGCAATTTTACATATCCTGTACCTATAATGTTGTACCAAGATGTTGTTTTGGCTAACACTTCAGAATCTATACCATAGATAAAATGAAGTCCAAGACCAAGTACAATCCCTAAACCTAAACCTGCAAAAACACGATTTGAAAACTTGACGTGTTTTTTATTCATAACATATAAAATTCCAACGAACACAAGTAACACTGCTACGTTAAGAATGATTTGTAAATTCGACAATGGAATGCCTCCTAAGATGTTTTATAATAATGTAATCGAATTATATACCCATAATCCCTATAATTCAAGTATGTTTTATTAAGATTAATAAATTCCTAAAATAAAAACGATTTCTTCCTTTGATTATGCCCTTAAAATTAAAATCAATAATATTTATTAGCAATAAGTAAAAGGAGCCATTATAAAAGGGAATAGTAGATAGTTATCGAAAACGTTCATGAGGCTAACTTTTAACGTATAGACAGCTAAACTATAAGGCTTGATAGAATTGCTCATTTCAGTTGTATTAATATTCTAGTCAAAAACATAGAAGTTGGTGACAAAATGGTTACCGGAATTTTAAAATTGTTCATATTAACTACAAAATCTATACCCAAAATGCCTTACTGACGAACAAAAAACCTACATCGTTTAATGAACGAAGTAGGTTTCTCTTAGTGTTGAAAAACAAAACAGTCAATTGAAAGGTAGAAATGGATTACCGTTGCAGGCTACTTGACTCCAACCTACAAAAGTATTACCTTTTTAGCAAAGGTTTTCAAATAAGGCGAAGGTCTTCACTACTCTTTATGGAGAGGTGTTGTCACACATCACTTCCCCACATTGAAAATAAGAGCTTATTCCCTCTAAAAATAATGGGCTATTTAATCGCTATATTACTATGAAAAAAAGTAAAGACTCTTTGCAGAATGGTTGATTGGAGGGGATTTAGCGTCACAGATGAGACCCTGGAGCGAGCGTAAGTGAGTGAAGCGGCTCATCGGACGCCCCCTGGAAAGGGCGCTGGCGGAACGGAAATCAACCTCTCACCTTACAAATTTGCTTTTTCTGCCGTTGACATGGTCTTTTTTCAACAACATGAAAAACCTACATCGTTTAATGAACGAAGTAGGTTTTTTGTTCGTTGATAAGGTAACAGCTGCCTGCAATTTTTTTACACTGCTTTTTCACGTGTGTGACCGCATTGGATAATTGTTCGACGGAGTTAAAATACTGATATTCATTCGTAATAACGGCAATGGATAAGGATGTACATGTTAGAGTACCTAGCTCACCCGCTCTATTAGCTACCTGCACATACACTAAATCCTCTAGCTCATAAAAGCTTAAAATATTGGCATCAAAGTCATCTATGATCTTCTGACAAATCTTTTCTATTTCATAATGCGGAAGGATGGCAACAAAATCGTCGCCACCAATATGCCCTAAAAAATCTTCCGCCCCACAGATATATCTTTTTAGTATATCTGTTAAATAACGTAAAATTTTATCCCCTTTATTAAAGCCATATGTGTCATTGTAGGATTTAAAATGATCTAAATCAAAATAGATCAAACTATAGTGTGCTAGCTGTAATGCTTCCTCTAGCTTTTCATCGATTAATGTATTGCCTGGAAGACTACTTAACGGATTTAAAAAACTGGCGATAGCTACTTGTGTATCAACAAGCTTTAACAGTAACTCACGAATGCTAACCATTCCGTCATATAAGTCATTTTTCGTCACAATGATATCATCATATAAGTCTTCAGGAGGTCTAGACATCGCTAGTGTACTAACCTCAGTGATTGGAGTATAGCGATCTACTATTAAAGGATTTTCTTTAATGATAAGTTGATTTTGCCGTCCCATAAATAAATGATAGCCATATTGAGTACCTATTTTTTGATAGAAATGTGTGCGTGTAATATGTCCAATTGGTTTTTCATCCCGAACGACAACAATACTACGCAATGAAGGATTACTTGTAAAAAGTACATCTACTTCTTTATTTTTCACAAATTCATCAATACATGGAACCTTTTCAATGACTTCCCCTATCTTCATTGTCACCCACCCTTATTTTCCCCAATTGTATTTCCTTTGCGGGCTTTCCTATTGCATAACCTTGTGCATAGTGAATGCCAATATGATGCAGATACGCCAGCTCTTCTTGTCGCTCAATCCCTTCAGCAATCATTTTAGTGTTAGCTTGCTCGGCATACTTCATTAATAAGGTAACGAGTTGTTGCTGTTCGCTGTTTTGATCGATAAATTGAATTAAGGAACGGTCTAATTTAATGAATTCTGGCTTTAAATAAATGAGCGTTTTTAAACTATTATAGCCTGAGCCTACATCGTCCACTGCTATGCGATAGCCCTGTGATCGATAATGTGATAATACACGCTCAAACTCTACAAAATCTATCACGGCACTACGCTCAGTTAATTCAAACACGACTTGCTGCGGTTTAATGCCAAGTTCCTTTAGCAATTGCAGTGTTTCTCCACAATGGTAATTTTTATCTACTAATACATTTGGATGTATATTAAGAAAGACTAAGAAGCTTTTATCCGCCAAATCGTTAGGCATACGTTCCTTAAATCGTTGTAAGGAAAGATTTCGACAAAAACATTCAAATAAAAATACACAATCTGTTTGTCCAACAAACTCATAAAACTGGTCGACACTATTAAATAATGCTGAGGAACCTGGACGGTTTAATGCTTCAAATCCCATCGTTTGTTTTGACTGTAAATCTACAATAGGTTGAAAATATGTATGTAAATCGTTATGCTGAATAATTTGTTTCAATGCTTTTAAACGTTTCATATATAACGTATTGCTTTGATGTTGCCCATATAAATATTTAAAAAAAGAAAATATATTACTAGTTTTTATATTTTGCCCCACAGCAGACTCCATTCTTGCACCTCTTCAATTGGTTATTATGGTTCATTGTACGCTTTGATTGTAAATAGACTGTGAATCGTATGTAAAAAGAGCAAGCACACACACTAGACTTTGAACGTTTATTAGCGTAGTAAATATTTCATAATATTAAATATATTACAAATAATTTATTTGATATAAATTATTGTTAGTGTATGATTGTAATAATAGGTTTATATTACCTATTATAATATTTTGCGTTTTTACCCTATCGATCTTAATAGGGAAACCTATTTAGATATAAAAATTATTCAAGGGAGGATCCTGTTAATGAGCTTGTCTATTCAACAATTATTGGAGAACAAAGGAATTACACCGAAACCTGAACACCTTGAACTATTAAAAACACGCTGGGAGGGCATGCAGTCACTTCGTAGCAATTTAGAAGGTATTACGATTGATGATGCAGATATCGCGGTACGTAGTATTCCTGGAGGTGATCATATTGACAACTGATTTACATTTAAAATCCGTTGAAGAGTTGGCACCCTTACTTGCATCGAAGACACTATCTCCCGTGGAATTAACGAAGGCGATTTTAGATTTTGCTGAGGAAAGTCAGCCTAAAATTAATTCCTATATGGCCTTTTACAGGGAAGAAGCTTTAGCAAAGGCAAAAGAAGTGGAACAGGAAATTCTCCAAGGCCACTATAAAGGCATGTATCACGGGATTCCGATGGCCTTAAAAGATAACTTGTATTTCAAAGATAAGATAACAACGATGTCCTCAAAAATTCATAAGGACTTCGTTTCTGATTATGATGCGACAGTGGTTGAAAAACTTCGTGACGCTGGTGTAATTTTCACTGGAAAACTAAGCATGCATGAATATGCTTGGGGAATTACCAATAACAATCCTCATTACGGACCTGTTCGCAACCCATGGGATTTAGATAAAATCCCTGGCGGTTCTAGCGGCGGCTCTGGGGCGGCTGTTGCAGCAGGGGCCAGTGTTGCTTCATTAGGAACGGATACAGCTGGTTCCATTCGAATTCCATCCTCTGCTTGTGGCATTGTTGGTTTAAAACCTACACACGGTCGTGTAAGTAAATATGGCTGTTACCCACTCGCTTGGAGTTTAGACCATATTGGCCCAATGACAAAGACAGTAAAGGATGCAGCAGGCTTGCTTGAAGTCATTTCTGGCTTTGATCATCGAGACCCTACTTGCATTGACGTTCCAACAGACAACTACGTGCAGCAGCTTTCTGGCAATATCAAGGATTTAGTGATTGGTATCAATGAAGAATACTTCTTTAAAAATGTGGATGCTGATATAGAAAAAGCTGTTCGAGCAAGTATTCAAAACTTAGTAGATCAAGGTGCGAAAGTGGAAGTAGTGCGAATTCCTTCATTACAATATGCAGAATGGGCAGAGCTTGTGACGTCCCTTTCGGAGGCGGCAGCTATACACCATTCCGATTTACAAGAGAGACCACAAGATTTTGGTGACGATATACGCCTACTCTTTGAGCTCGGTGAATTGCCTTCTGCAGTCGATTACTTACAGGCACAACAGGTACGTCGTCAAATCAAACAGGAGTTTACAGAGATTTTTAATAAGGTAGATGTGCTTATTACCCCTACTCTACCTGTTGTGGCTAATACAATTGGTGATGATTTCGCAGAGTTAAATGGTCAAAAAGTGGATTTAATTGATAATATTATTCGCTTTACAGGCCCTAGCAACTTAACAGGCTTACCTGCCCTTTCCGTTCCTTGTGGCTTTAAAGGGAATTTACCAATAGGGCTACAAATTATTGGCCCTGCCTTTAAAGAAGGACGCATTTTAAATGTAGGGTATGCCGTTGAGCAAACGAATCCACTGAGAAATAGAAAGCCAAATATTTTTGCTAACATTTAAACGATAAGTACTGAAATCTGCTCACTTCACGGTTTACCGCTGAATGAGCAGATTTTTTTGTGGTGGATATCCATTTGCATGAATACAAATGGTTTTTTATGAACAAGTAAATTTATAATAGAAGTTAGTACCTTACTACAAGAAAGGCAATGGTCCGTTTATGAATGTAGAAAATTTTTTACAATTACCCATTACAAAGAATTTCACTGTTGTCGCTGGCCACAACGGTTTGCATAAAGCTGTTCAAAATGTAGAGATTTTAGACTTTGAATTTTCACCAGACATACCCCATGTGCGAGATACAATTTTCACACCCAACAGCGTTGTATTAAGTAGTTTATTATTTGCCAAACAAAAGCCTGAGTATTTATTAAATGCAGTAAAAAATCTAGTGGAGCTCGGGGCGAGTGCCTTAGCTTATAAGCCTGTTATTTTCAGAGATTTACCTGAAGAGGTTTTGACTTATGCAGAGGAACAAGATTTTCCTATTTTAAGATTTGGTGGAGATGAGTTTTTTGAGAAGATTATTTTAGAAACAATGGCCTACGCTAAAACACAGGATTATTCATTCTTTTTAGAAACGATCTTACGGAGATTAATGGAGGAAGATATTACACAAGAGCAAATCAAATCCATTTTACAGCAGCTCAATAGACCCTTTGAAAAATATGTTTTTGTAGCAACTTTACGAGCAAGTGACACATCTCACCATAACTGGATGCATGCTATTTTTTCGTTAGAGCCACTACTTAAATCAGGTCTGATTTGTTCCTATAAGCAGAGCCTTTTTATCATCATGACACATCCATCCCAGCTGTTTCAATTTGACAAGGTGTTACATGAATGGTTAGCATTATATGCCATCCCAACGGAAAAGATCACTTTTGGCTATAGCAGTAGCTACGATACTCAAACTGGCTTTCCTACTGCTTTACGCGAAGCCTTCTTTGCTAGTATATTAGCTGAGATTGACATGCTGCCTAGCCTTCATTATAAGCATCTCGCATCGGATCGTTTATTAATTGAGTTGTATCGTAAAGATCCTATATTTGCAATGGATTATGTTACTTCTTTTTTAGCTCCTTTACTTGATGATAAGGCTGATCCCGATTTAATGGAAACTGCCATAACCTATATCGTAAAAAAAGGAAATATTAAGGAAGTTGCCGTAGCACAATTTTGTCATCCAAATACAATTCGCTATCGTATGGCTAAAATACGTCATTTAGTAGCACCGACAGATAATGATTATGTTTTTTATGAACACTTAGCTGCAGCCGTTAAATTGTACTTATTACATAGCAAGGTAGGTTTTGAGTAATCGCTTTGGAATAAGTACAAAAAAACGCCTGAATATTTAGAAATAAAATCAAATTCTTTTCCTCACTCCTATGCTATTCTATTGAAGTCAGGAGGAAGAAAACATGAAAACTTACATAGCTGATGGCATGCTATTGATTACTGCAATCGTGTGGGGTAGTGGATTTGTTATAACGGCTATTGCCTTAGAATATTTAACAGCTTATCAAGTGATGGCTGGTAGATTTTTATTAGCTTCCATTATATTATTGGTTTTATTTGGTTCTCGATTAAAAAAAGCTTCGAAATCTGTTATTTGGAAGGGAGCTTTATTAGGTACAATTCTGTATATAGCATTCGCCCTTCAAACCGTTGGACTCCAATATACAACACCGTCTAAAAATGCCTTTTTAACCGCAGTGAATGTTATTATTGTTCCTTTAATAGCCTATGCGGTTTATAAACGCCGCATTGACGGCTATGAAATCATTGGTTCTCTAATTGCGATCGCAGGAATCGGCTTTTTATCACTACAAGGCTCATTAACAATGAATGTTGGGGATGCACTTTCTCTAGCATGTGCCGTTGCTTTTGCCT
The DNA here is from genome assembly GCF_038630755.1 of Lysinibacillus sp. FSL K6-1151. NCBI lineage: Bacteria > Bacillati > Bacillota > Bacilli > Caryophanales > Bacillaceae > Lysinibacillus > Lysinibacillus sp. FSL K6-1151. The sequence continues at coordinate 289,910 of NZ_CP152040.1, read as the reverse complement.
TTGATATCTTTTATACTAATCTTTTTGTTCAAAAAGAAGATGCCATTGCTCTTACCATTATTCAATTTCTGACGGCATCCTTTATAGGTGTTCTAGTCGTCATTAGCCAAGGGGATATCCCGACATCACTCGAAAAAGAAGCAATCTATTCGATTATTTACCTAGGTATTTTTTCTACGACAATTGCTTACCTCTTCCAAAATGTAGCCAATCAATATACAACTGCTACTAAAGCTGCGATTATCCTATCGACTGAATCCTTTTTCGGTATGGTGTTATCCGTCATCTTTTTACATGAAATCTTAACAAGTCGCATGGTCGTAGGTGCAATACTTATTTTACTGGCTATACTCATTGCAGAGATCAAACCAGCACATCCTAAAAAGAAGCTAATGAAAACACTTGATAATCAGACGCCAAAATAGTTTCAGTTTTATACTGGGACTATTTTTACGTTCCTGATACTCGACTTCGACTAGTAATAACACTTGTCGTAATGCCTACTACCAATACGGTAATAATGGATAATAGGAAGGTCGATGTGGATAGTAGGAAGCCTCCTATAACAATAACAATGGAATCAATAAAAAATATTAATATTCCAACATTAATACCTGTCTTGTCACAGATAAATTGAGCGATTAAGTCTGTCCCCCCTGTGCTTGTCTGAAAACGCAGCATCAGACCAATGCCGAAGCCGACAAGTATACCTCCAAAAATGGCACTGTAAAGCGCATCCATTTGGACAAGATTTCGCACAGGCTTTAGCAAATCAATAATTACGGAAGATGCTATTAAGCCATGTATACTATTGTAAAAATAGGCTCTATATTTAAACCAAGCAATAATAAAAATGGGAATACTAATAATAATAATCATTAAACCGATTTTGAGCTTATATAGATAATGTAATATAAGCGCTAACCCTACTACTCCCCCATCTAAAATTTCATATGGCGTTAAAAATAAATTAATTCCTAACGACAATGAAATACTTCCTACTATAATGACAAGACCTTTTGTAAAGAAGTACATATAACCCCCCTCCGTGATTAAGCATGTCTTATAGTATGAAAATAGGTTATTGAACATGTTATGAAATACCCTTAGATGTATAACCATTTTTATCGAGAACATTTGCTAAATTTCTTCGAAACCTATTCAATTATTTTTCGTATATACAGGTAAATTTTGATTTAACAAAGGGGATTATTGTATGGAGCATGCTTTATTGGAACAAGTTAAACATACTAGAACTTTTTTAAGACAAGAACAATTAGAAACAATCTTTGAAGAATTTGATGTTCAACGAATGAGTTTAACAGAGGGACAGCGCTTGGAAAAATACCGTAAAATGCTTGAAAGCCCATTTCGCTTTTTCCGTGGAAGTGCCTATCTATTTTATTTTGATATGGCAAAATCCGTCTCAATCTTCCATACTCCTGATAGAAAACCAACTTGGATTCAAGGTGATATGCATATGGATAACTTCGGTGCTTTTCAAAATGAGGCAGGCGAGATTGTTTTTGATGTTAATGATTTCGATGAGGGCTATGTCGGCTCTTATTTATACGATATTATTCGCATGAGCGTCAGTATTGCGCTCTATTTAGAAGAACAAGGCTTATATAAGACAACTCAGGAAACGGCTATTCAGTATTTTCTCCGTAGCTACATAGATCAGCTAAAACGATTCCAGCGTAAACAGGATGATCCTTTAACACTGATGTTCACAAAGGACAATACAAAGGGACCAGCAAAGAGATTATTGAAAAAGCTTGATAAACGCCAGCGATCTCATTTTTTACAGGATATTTCGTATGTAAATGAGGATGGTCAGCGTGCCTTCTTATGGAATGAAGAAATTCAACCGGTTACTAGTGAAGAATACAGCGCCATTTCAAACGCACTTTCTACATATAAAATTAGGGACATAGCTTATAAGTATGGCTCTGGTACAGCTTCCATCGGTTTAAAACGTTACTATATTTTAGTGGAAGACGAAAAAGGTGCGTCAGGAGTCGAGGATTTAGTGTTAGAAATGAAAGAGGTACGCACAGCAATTCCTGCCTACTTCCTCCCTTATCAGGAACTATTTTGGGCTCATTATGAGCATCAGGGAGCACGTGTAGTCGGAACTCAAAAAGCTATGCACCATTTAGAGGACCCACATTTAGCCTTTATCACGATGAATGGACAGGAATTTTATATTCGTGAACGTTCTCCTTATAAAAAGAAGATTAAGCCTAAAAACTATAAGGATGTAGAGGATTACTTTACTACAACATCACTTATGGGAAAAATTGCGGCTAAAATACATGCACGAGCTGATATCGATTATTCTCATGTTTTTACCTATCACAGTGAGGAGGAGATTTTAAAAGCGATCGGCAAAGAGCGTGATGTATTTATAGAGCATACAATTTTACAAGCCATGAGCTACAAGGAAATTGTCTACACAGACTTTAGTTTATTTAAAGACTGGGTAGAAACAAAATTTAATTAACATCCTAAAAAAGGACCTCGGCATTTAGCAGAGGTCCTTCCTTATTAAATTATTTTTGCTTAGCCTTCATACGAGCAAGCAAAAAGCCGCCCTTAAATGATTTAGGCTCATATGAGATAATAAAGGCATTCGGCTCGAACTGCTCTACAATTTGAAAGAGCTCCCCTTCACGATTTCTCTTCGTTAAGATTTCATATTTATAGCGATTACTATCTCGCCCTTCTCCAATATAAATCGTGACTGCAAACCCTTCGTTACGAAGAAATTTTACAAGCTCTTCATTCTTATTTTGCGTATTAATGGTTGTATAAACATAGCCTATTGCTAGCTTACGTTCTATTTTTGCTCCTAAAAATATACCTAATCCAAATCCAACTGCATAGACAACCATAGATAACATGCTTTGCTTCCCACTAAAAACGAGTGAAAGGCCAAATACATACACTAGCATTTCCAGCATACCAAATATCGCAGCAAGGAACGTGATATTCTTTACCAAAAATATTGTTCGCAATGTTAAAAAAGGTACATAAACTAATTGAAGAATTAATATTAAAACGATACTTTGCATTTGTACTAGCCCTTTCTCAGAGTAGTTATATATAAGTGTATGTTGAAAGAGAGAATTACATTCTATTAAAAACCATCCTCATTTTTAAATTCCCCTTATAACCCGATATTAAACATCGAACATAACAAAAAAAGTGTAATTTTACACCTACACTGTTATATGATATTATCTAAAAGAGTTGAGGAATAACATAATGATGCTGCTATTAATCGTAAGCTTAGGCATGGAAATTGGTTTTTCATTGATCAATGTTATATTACTTTTCCCAAAGCTCTATACGTCTTCCTTCAGGATCTTCAATCCAAATGAATTGTCCAAATTCATTCATCGTCTTGTCCATTACAAAGGGAATACCCATTTTTTCTAAATGCTTGATGCTATCATCTAGATTTTCCACTTGAAAGTTTAACATTACTTGTTGTTCTGTTGGAAAATAGCTATCACTTTCAGAAAAGAAAGAGAAGACCGTTTCATTGTCTGATTGTGGCGTAATAATAGTACCATTCCAATTTTCAATTTCAATGTTCAAGACTTTACTGTACCATTTTTTGATTTCCTCAAGATTTTTAGTTCTCCAAAAGATCCCTCCAAAGCCCTTTATACTCATAAATAATCCCTTCCTATCCTATTATTAGTCATTCATTCTAAATTCTAGTTTTGAGAGTGAATTCCTTCTATTTCTCTGTTCATATCTACTTTTTACACAGAAAAAGTCACCTACTTTCAACTAAACGACTAGTCAAAAATAGATAACTTTTAGGATTTTATACTTCACCATGCATCGGGTCTTGCTTATGCTTCGGCCCAATCATATTGAATAAAATATTAAGGATAATCGCTGTGACAGAACCACAGACGATACCGTTAGATGTTAAAATAGAGACTTTTTCTGGTAGTGCATCAAAAATACCAGGAACCACTGATACACCAACCCCTAAGCTTACTGCAATCGCAGCAATCATCGCATTTTCTGCTGATTCGTTCATAACTGGTACAAGCATCCCCATACCTTGTGTAATGACCATACCGAACATCGCTAACATTGCCGCACCTAGTACGGATGTTGGAATAATCGTTGTTAATGCTGCGATTTTTGGTAGGAAGCCAAGTGCTACTAGTAAACCACCTGTGATATAAATGACTTTACGGTCCTTAACGCCTGACATACGTGTTAGTCCCACGTTTTGTGAGAATGTTGTGTAAGGGAAGGCATTGAAAATACCACCGATTACTGAAGCTAGACCTTCTGAACGATAGCCGCGAGCTAAATCCTTTGAATCTAATTTTTTATTACAAATATCACTTAATGCAAAATAGACACCAGATGACTCTACTAAAGATACCATTGCTACAAGTGTCATGGTGATAATTGCCGTTACATCAAATGTTGGCATGCCAAAGTAGAAAGGTTGTACCATGTGAAATACATTAGCATCCGCTACTGGCGTGAAATCCACTTTGTCCATGAATGCACCTAAAACGGTACCTACTACTAATCCAATCAGAATAGAAATCGCACGAACAAAACCTGTAGAAAAACGATACACGATTAAAATAATAATTAATGTAATAAACGCTAATGCCACATTAGAAGCAGAAGCAAAATCCTCAGCACCTTGTCCACCTGCCATATTGTTTAAAGCTACTGGTAATAAGGAAATACCGATAATCGAAACAACGGATCCAGTTACTACTGGAGGGAAGAATTTCACAAGCTTGCCGAAGAAGCCCGCAATAATCATTACAATTACACCAGAGGCAATAATAGAACCATAAATATCTGTAATACCTTGCTCTGGATTTGTGCCGATCGCAATAATTGGACTTACTGCTGTGAATGTACAGCCAAGTACTACAGGTAAGCCAATCCCGATGAATTTACCTGAATATACCTGTAAAAGTGTTGCAATCCCGCACATCATAATATCAATTGCTACTAAATACGTCATTTGTGTTGAATCAAAGCCAATTGCTCCACCAATAATCAGTGGCACTAAAATGGCTCCAGCATACATCGCAAGTAAATGTTGAATCGCTAGCGCAGTTGATTTAAAGGTATTCATTACGAGCGAGCCTCCGTAGCAAATGTTACATTGCCATCTTCAAGAGAGTCTACAATCGCTAATGACTCAACGCGAACTCCCTGCTCACGCAATAATTTTCCACCATCTTGGAAGCCCTTTTCAATAACGATGCCCACACCCACAACATGCGCACCAGCTTGTGCAGCAATATCTAGTAAGCCTTTGACAGCTTCACCATTTGCTAAGAAATCATCAACAATTAAAATATTATCGTCCTCATTTAAGAAATTACGTGATACAGAGATCTCATTTGTTTCATTTTTTGTAAACGAATGTACCTTTGATGAATAAAGGTTATCTGAAAGTGTTAACGATTTGCGTTTACGAGCAAACACGACAGGCGCGCCAATTTCTAACCCTAACATAACAGATGGTGCAATACCTGAAGATTCTATTGTTAAAATCTTTGTAATCACTTGATCAGAGAAACGGTTTGCGAATTCATGACCAATTTCCTTCATTAACATTGGATCAATTTGATGGTTTAAAAATGAATCAACTTTTAATACGGATGAAGATAATACTTTACCCTCTTGCATAATTTTGTCTTGTAATAACTTCATTTCTTTTATATCCTTCTTTCTTTCAGAGTAATAAAAAACGCTAAATACCTTGTTTCCATTCAGCTACGAGTGGAGCAAAGCATTCAGCGTAAAAACGTCGAAACGAATAGAAAACATCATTATAATTGAAGTTCTCTAAAAGCATTGCTACCCATAGTCGATTTATTTACGGTAAATCGGTAGAAACTTGCGAGCCCTATTCTCGCTATTATATGAGTGGATTTGTATGAAACTATCAGAATATCCAATTTATCACTTTATTCGGCAAGAACCTATAACTTTTACGAAATAAAGTTTGATTTTTCGGAATTTAATGGTATTTCGCAACTTTTCAATTGCAAACGTTCGTGTTTTCAATCAACGTACTGATTATAACAGACTATTTTCTAGCTTGCTAGCATTATTTTGATAAATGAAAAGGGACTGTCATAATGACGACATTTCTGTGAAATAACAGTGTCGTACGAATGAGTAGACTCGATTGGTTGTGTAGCATATGATGCCACCCTTTTTTCGGTAGAAATTGAGGAATCACAACCGTCACTTTATGATTTGTTTTAGTACAATGGTGCTCTACTTTATCAATAAATTTCATCAATGGCTGTGTAATGCTACGATATGGTGAATAGTAAGTCACTAACCGTACATCAGGTTGCCATGCGTTCCACTTCTCTTCAAAAGCTTTTGCTTCTGCTTGATCGAAAGCTACATAAAAGGCGATCACTTTATCCACCTTAAGTGATTTAGCATAATGAAGAGAGTTTTCAACTACCTTTGTTATACCAGCGACTGGCACAATGAACACATTTCCCTCAATAGTAGTCAGCTCCTCCTGATTCAATCTCAATTGTTCTCCAACGGCTTGATAATGGTGCTTAATCCGATGAAATACAAAAATAATGATTGGTAAAAAGACGAACACTGGCCATACTTGGGGCATTTTTGTCACAAAGAACATCATAGCTACAATGAAAGAGATCGCTGCTCCAATTGTATTGATAGAAAATTTTGCTACCCAACCTTTAGGTTTTTCGCGCCACCATTTTCGCATCATTCCCGTTTGCGCTAATGTAAACGGAATAAATACCCCAACTGCATATAGCGGAATTAAATGCTCTGTGGCTCCATCAAAAAGAATAATTAAGACAATGGCCGCAACACCTAGCATCATGATGCCATTTGAATAACCAAGACGATCTCCACGAATTTGGAATATTCTTGGAATAAAACCATCTTTCGATAAATTCACAGCAAGCAATGGAAAGGCTGAATACCCTGTGTTTGCGGCAAGTACTAAAATCATTGCCGTAGTCCCCTGTACAATATAATAAAGGAAATTCCGACCAACACTAGCTTCTGCTAGTTGGGAAACTACTGTTGCTTCTGCTGTTGGGGCAATCCCATAAAAATAAGCTAGGCTTACAATACCAATAAATAAAACAGCTAAAATGGCGCCCATCGCTAAAAGTGTTTTTGCTGCATTATTAGGAGCAGGATTTCTAAAATTAGGAATAGCATTAGAAATAGCTTCTACCCCGGTTAACGCTGAGCTACCTGAGGCAAATGCCTTTAATAAAATAAATAAGCTAATCCCTGCCACTGGTGTACCAACCTTTGGATGTAGCTCTGCTGGCACCTGACCAGTTGTAACCTGATAGAGCCCAATCCCAATTAACAAGAGCATAACGCCTACAAATAGATAGACTGGGTATGCCAAGATAGAGGCTGACTCTGTTACACCTCGTAGGTTTAAAATTGTTAAGAAAATCACAAAAACGATAGCAATGGGTACATTGTATGGATGAAGGCTTGGAAATGCCGATGTAATAGCATCTGTACCTGCTGAAACACTAACTGCTACTGTTAAAATATAATCAACAAGCAAAGAGCCTCCAGCTACAAGACCTGCATTCACTCCTAAATTTTCTCGCGATACTACATAAGCGCCACCACCATGTGGATAAGCAAAAATAACCTGACGATAAGATAAAATCAGTGCCACAAGCAGAACGACCACTCCAACGGCAATCGGTAAAGAATACCAAAGGGCAAGTGTGCCCACTGTCATAAGAACAATTAAAATTTGTTCTGGTCCATAGGCTACTGAAGACAAAGCATCGGACGATAAGATTGCCAATGCCTTTGCTTTACTAAGCTTTTGTTCCCCTAACTCATCGGATCTTAATGGTTTGCCGATTACATAACGTTTGAATGAGGATTTCATTGATAAACACCTTCTAGTTTCATAGAATGTGTTTCGCCTCTCTAAATAACATCAAAAAACGTCTACAAGTCATCACTAAATAAGACTTGTAGACGTTCATCCGTCTGCCAAGCTCCACTTTTCTGCTCTTAACGCTTACGAGGTTAGCTGTCGGATTCGGGCCTGAGTAGCCCTACCCCTCCAAATGGAAGAGATTCACCCCAAGAATGGCTTATGCCATACATCAAAATTGGTTCCCCCGCGTTTAGTTGCTTCAGCGATTTAGAAATTTGAAACTTTTATAATGATGTCATATTACGCCTGCTGATTGAAAAAGTAAAGAAGAAAATTTTTCATTTTCACGAGTGAAAAACATAGACTTTTTTCGAGCATATGTTAATACTCGTCATTGCTGCCAATACTCTCGCTACAACAAAAAACTGTCTTAAAAGTATGCTCTACTTTTAAGACAGCTCGCTCTTTTAGTCTTCCATATCTTGTTCAAAATCAACAATGTTCCCTGTCATTGCATCCACATCTACTTCATATTCATACTGACCATCTTTCAATTCTATTTCATATAAGCCATCATCCAGCTTAATTTTTGTCACGGTACCTTTTGCTTTCGTTAAGGCTGTTTCGATAGCCTGTTCTTTTGTAATAATTTTCGCTGTTGGCGTGCTAACAGAAATGTAATTATCCCAATCATCGTCATCTCGACGCTCTTTTTTCTGCTTCAGTAATTTTCCCGTATAAGCATCAAATTTTAAATCATATTCCGCTGTCTCGGTATGCACCTCTACTTCGTAAATAGAGCGGAATTGATTTTGATCAAATTCGATATCCGCAACAGTCCCATCAACTATTGCTAATGCTTTCTTCTCAATCTGCTGTATTGTTAATACCTTATTTTCTTGCGCATTTCCTGATAATAAAGTTGTCGAGCCAATTGCTGCTCCAACCCCAAGAGTAACTACCAATGCTGGAATCATAATTATTTTTTTCATATTCATCTCTCCTTTGTTTTATCTATTCTTAGCTTAGCAAGCGAAGATGATAGAACTATAAGAGGAACATTAGAATTTCATGAGAAGTGATTTATTGTTCGTCATCCCATGTAACAGACAGAACCTTTCCTGAAACGGCATGAATTTGAAAAGTGGCTTCGTCATCCTGTGTTTCAATTTCAACTAAATAGTAACCACCCTCTGAGGTTTCTTCAAAATCGACTGAATCCACCTCTCCCTTCAATTGCTCCAGTGCTATTTGAACAGCTTGCTGCTCAGTAATAATAGGCCCTTCTACAGATTGTTCTTGTGGCTCCACCATTTTCTCCGATAATACTTCACCGGAATAGCCATCAAGTGTGATTTCTTTTTGCTTGCTATCTTTTTCAACTCGCACTGTATAAATGGAATCTGTTAACATAACACTTTCTACATCTCCATATTCCTGTTTAACCATCTGCCTGATTTGCTTTTCTGTTAACAGTAATTTACTTTGTCCTTCTTTTATTTTTAAATCAGTCACCTGTTGTGTCGTAGCATCGAGCACAGCTCCATACTTGATATGATCTCGCGTAAAGAGCATTTCATAGGTTTTTCCTTGTTTCTTCACCTGAGTAACATGACCTTTATAGATTGTTTCAACATGGCGAATGGCCTCCGCTTCGCTAAGAGGCTCGACTTGAAAATAACGCGTTTGAATAAACCAAAACGTTCCGCTACCGAGAAGGACAATCACAACAATCATCAACAGCCACTTTCTCATTGTTGTCCCTCCTTTGGTATACATAAGGTAAAGCTTGACCCTTCTCCAATTGTACTTTTTACATCCATCATTATCCCCAATTGTTCTGCAAGCCCATGCGCTATGGCAAGTCCTAGCCCAGAACCACCTGTCTTACGGTTACGATCTCCTGTTACACGATAAAATCGCTCAAACAAATGTGGAATATGCTCCGCTGGAATACCAATACCAAAATCTTGGATGGTAATGCATACATGATTAGCTGTTTCTGTTGCGAGAATATGCACTTCCTCCTCACTATATTTCCTAGCGTTATCCAGCAAAATAAAGAGTAGTTGCTTTAATATTTTTTCATCACTATAAACAAAACTTGGCTTCTTCACATCAACTATAAATGCTCGATGATACGCATGCTGCATTTGGAAAGCCACTTTATTCAAGAACGGCGCAAGCTCTAGCTGTTCAAAATGAATGTCCAGATGCTCATTATTTTTAGCTAGTTCTAGCAATTGCAGCACCATTTCATGCATGCGTGATGATTCATTGGCAATAGCTAGTAATGATTCCTGTGCAACTTCCCGATTGTCAAAACCTCTTCTGAGCAGTAATTTTGCATAGCTTTCAATAACCGTAATGGGTGTCTTCAATTCATGGGAAGCATTCGATACAAATTCTTCTTGCTTTCGATAATGCTGTTCAAGCTTTTCCATCATCATATTAAAAGTACGGTTAATGTTTGTTAACTCATCCCCACCTTTTACTGGTATATCCATTTTTTCATATTTTCCTGTCGATGCACTTTTTCGCATAGTCTCATTTAAACGTTCTAGCGGTAATAAAATAAGTCGCCCAAGTACTAGGCTTGCTAAGAAAATAGGAATCGTTGCAATAACAGATACAATAATCAATATAACCTTTAGCAAACTTAATGTCCGTTCTACTTCTTCCATGGATTGCTGTAATGTGATATCCACAACCGTTCCGTCTATCCAAATAGCAGGCATTGTATAGGTAATGGAAGGGCCTTCTGGCATGTCAAGGGTAGCCTGAACCTTTGTTTTTAAACGCTCTCCATCATAAATGTAGACGGCACCATCTGTCGGCATATAGGCTCTTAATACTTGCTGTAGGTTAGTTTGAGCATTTAACTGACTGAATGTGGAGCTTAAATCATTGGCACGTGTTTGAAGCTGATGATATTCCGTATCATAGGCAGATTTCTCATACAATAAATAAATTCCACTGTTTGTGGCCACTAATATTACTAGCATCAGCAATGTTGTAAGTAGATGAATTTTTGTTTTAAGTCTCATCACGATGTTCCTTCAACACATAGCCAACTCCACGAACTGTTTGGATAATAGGCGTTGCATTAGCAGCTTCAAGCTTTTGTCGTACATAGCGAATATAGACATCCACAACATTTGTATCCCCATAATAGTCATAGCCCCATACAGCCTCTAGTAGCTGTTCCCTAGTCAGTACTTGTTTAGGATGCTTTAGTAAATAGAACAATAAATCATATTCACGAGGTGTCAGTTGAATATCTTTATTAAAATATACGACCTCTCTTGTTTGCTCGTTTATCGATAAGTGTCCAAATGCAAGGGCAACTTGCTTTGGACTAGCTTTTTGTGAAAATCGTAAAGCATTGCGAATACGCGCCAGCAATTCTTCAATTTCAAACGGCTTTGTCACATAATCATTGGCTCCTAAATCCAATCCTTTTACTTTATCCTCCACCTCACTTTTGGCAGTAAGCATAATAACAGGTGTCTGGGATTCCGTTGCACGAATCCGCTTTAGCACATCAATGCCACTCATCTCTGGCAGCATGACATCAAGTAGGATCAAATCCCATGGCTGTTCACGGTAACGAAGCAAACCATCTGTCCCTGTATGAGCCATTTCCGCCTCAAAGCCTTCAAATTGAAGCTCAAGCTGTAGCACTCTCGCAATATTTTCTTCATCTTCTATAATTAAAATTCGATTGGTCATGTCGAATCCGTCCTTCATCTTTTCTTTTCATCGTAAACGATGCTGGTGGTGAAAGTCTAATTAGAAAATGATGAGAATGGCACATACTTATAGAAACTTAAAGCAAACCACTTCACTTTTTTGATTCCTAGCGTTAGAATACTAATATCTTATTTTCCTATAGGAAACTTTATTTCGTTAATGATACTTTTTGAAACGAGGGAACAATATGGTTTACAAACGAGTCACAAAATCGTCTGCCGAGGCGGTTTTAGATGGAGATATAAAAGGTTGGCGACGCTTTTTACCATTTTTAGGACCTGCATTTATTGCAGCCGTCGCCTATATCGATCCTGGTAATTTTGCTACAAATATTACAGCAGGCTCTCAATATGGCTACCTGCTACTTTGGGTTATAGCCTTTTCTAATTTAATGGCCGTGTTAATTCAATCCTTATCTGCCAAGCTTGGAATTGCGACAGGTAAAAACTTGCCTGAAGTAGCACGCGAGCATTTTTCTAAAAAAACATCCATCTTTTTATGGATACAGGCTGAATTGGTCATCATTGCTACAGATCTCGCTGAATTTATTGGTGCAGCATTAGGGCTTTACTTGCTCTTCAATATCCCTATGCTGCCCGCAGCATTAATTACGGCAGTTGGTTCATTTGCTATTTTAGAACTTCAAAGAAGAGGATTTAGAGCCTTTGAAGCCGGTATTTCGGGCATGGTGTTAATTGTTGTCTTAGCATTTGCCTTCCAAACATTTTTAGCACAGCCAGAATGGGGCGATGTAGCGATTGGCATGTTCACGCCACAGTTTGAAGGTGTAGATTCACTATTATTAGCAACAGGTATTTTAGGAGCAACTGTCATGCCTCATGCTATTTACTTACATTCATCGTTAACGCAAAATCGTATTGTTGGTCGGAATGAAAATGAAAAAAAACGTATTTTCCGTTTTGAATTTATCGATATTATCATCGCTATGATTATTGCCGGAGCGATTAATATGAGCATGCTGATCATTGCTGCAGCAGTCTTCCACACACAAGGCGTGGTTGTAGAAGATTTAGATGTTGCCTACAATGGCTTAAAAGATGCGCTCGGCCCCATGGCTGCTATTTCATTTGGTCTTGGTTTACTTATTGCCGGGCTAGCTAGCTCCTCTGTCGGGACGTTAGCAGGTGATGTAGTCATGCAAGGATTCATTCAAAGAAAAATACCACTTTATTTACGTAGAGCGATTACTATGGTGCCGCCTCTAGTCATTATTGCATCAGGCGTGAATGCAACCTATGCGCTCGTTCTAAGTCAGGTCGTTTTATCTTTCGGTATTGCATTTGCTCTTGTCCCTCTTGTTATGTTTACAAGCAAACGAAACATCATGGGCAGTTTAGTCAATCACCGTATTACAACGTTTTTAGGTTGGTTTGTTGTTGTTATCGTTGTGACATTAAATATTTACTTACTGTGGGAAACAATATTTGGATAATAAAAAGCCAGGTACTCGAGATGAACTGCCCCGTAAAAGTTTGATTTCTAACTTTTACGGGGCAGTTCAAGAATGGGTACCTGTTTTTTATTTGATTAGACATCGACTTTCGAATGGCTAGTTAGTAAATACTAATATTACTCTATATATGATATTATTTTTTGATATTTTTAACGACGATTAAGACATAAAAAGCTGTCCCATAAACCAATCATTCATTAGTTTACAGAACAGCCCTACTATTTAATCTTCCACTTTTAAATCACATTCTTGAAGTGAAAGCATTTTTGTTTTGTGCTTGATTTTGTAGCCAAACCATAACAGTAAAAATAGTGGGATTCCAACATAAGAAACTAATATCCCATACCAATCAATTTGGTCTCCCGTAAAGGCCGTGTAATTTTGCCCAATGACCACAATCATACAAACAGTAAAGGCAAATAGTGGTCCAAACGGGTACAATTTTGCTCTATAAGGTAATAGCTTTGGATCTAGGCCCTGTGCCTCAAATGCACGACGGAAGCGATAATGACTAAAGGCAATGCCGAGCCATGCAATAAAACCAGACATACCAGAGGCGTTTAACAGCCAAATATAAACAACGCCATCACCAAAGAAAGACGCTAAAAAAGCTAAGCAACCTACAGCTAATGTTGCCATCAATGCATAAATTGGTATTCCTCGACGACTTAGCTTTGTGAAGAACTTAGGCGCATGTCCATCCACTGCTAATTGCCATAGCATACGTGATGATGCATAAAGCCCTGAATTTCCAGCTGACAGCATAGCCGTTAAAATAATGGCATTCATTAACGAAGCTGCAAAGGCAATACCTAAGCGGTCAAACACTAATGTAAACGGTGATACTGCGATATCTTCTGATAATAAGCGTTCATCTGTAAATGGAATCAACATTCCGATTGCACCAATTGCTAAAATATAAAACAAAAGAATACGCCAGAATACGGATTTAACAGCCTTTGGAATATTTTTTCCTGGATCGTCTGTTTCACCTGCTGTAATCCCAAGTAACTCTGTTCCTTGGAATGAAAATCCGGCTGCTAGGAAAATTCCAAATGTAGCTAGGAAGCCACCGTGAAATGGTCCATCACTAATAAAGAAATTAGTAAAGCCTACAGGTGCCTGTCCACCTAAAATACCAAAAATCATTAATAAACTGATAATAATAAAAACAATGACTGTCACTACTTTAATCATCGCAAACCAATATTCACTTTCTCCATAGCTCTTTACAGAAAGTAAATTAAATGACAGTACAACAGCAATAAATAATACTGTCCAAAGGGCTGATGAACTATCAGGGAACCAATATTTCATAATTAAGGATACTGCCGCAATTTCTGCTGCAATAGTGATTGCCCAGTTATACCAATAGTTCCAGCCTAATGCAAAGCCTAGTGCTGGATCTACAAATTTTGTTGCATACGTACTAAATGAACCGGATGATGGCATATAGGCAGCCATTTCCCCTAAGCTTGTCATTAAAAAGTACACCATAATACCGATTAGGGCGTAGGCAAGCAATGCACCACCAGGTCCAGCTTGTGCAATGGCACCACCACTGGCTAAAAATAGTCCCGTACCAATTGTACCGCCTAAAGAAATCATTGTGATATGACGGCTTTTCAATTCTTTTTTCAGCTTTGGCGCTTTATGTCCGAGCTGATTTACTTTTATTTCACTCACGATATAGCTTCCTTCCTATTTACGAGGCAAAAAAATGCCATCACATATACACTGTGATGGCTAAGTTAATCCTCAGTTTTTCCTAAATGATAGCTCAACACGTTGTGCAAACGTGACAGTTCTGTTCCTTTCGGAGACAGCCCCAGCATGAGGTTTTCAAGTCCCCTCACACTTCGGCAATATTCCCTTTCAGCTAATCTCATCAATGCTTGTCATTTCCATTAGCATACTTATAAATATCGCGACCTCTACCTCAATACAAACATGAGGCATATAATTATTAAATTTATGATGCTTATTATATTAGCATAAGACCTTTGACATTTCAATATAACAATAAATGTTCTGTATTTTGTGAATCTTCTACTATTTTTATTAGTTTGTTAAAGTGTTATAGTAGTTCAATTAGAGCGGTTACGAACAGGGGGATTTATTTTGACTACAAATGATCATTCCGCTAGTTTTCCGAGTAAAAAAATTAGCTGGAGGGGAACAACCTTACTTTTAGTCTTCGGAGTTATCTTTATAGCCTCTACATTAAGAATGCCACTAACTGTTGTTGGCCCTATTATATCATTTATCCGTGACGATCTTGGTATTTCTAATGTACTTGCAGGCTTTCTAACAACGATTCCATTGCTCGCTTTTGCTACCATCTCACCATTTGCGCCCGTTGTAGCACGCAAACTAGGGCTTGAGCTAACACTATTTTTATCCACTATTTTATTAGCCTTGGGGATTGTTCTACGTTCCCTTGGTACAACGGGGTTACTTGTATTTGGTACTGTACTCATCGGCATAGCCATATCATTTGGAAATGTGCTGATTCCAGGATTATTAAAATTAAAATTTCCATACCATGTTGGTTTATTAATGGCATTTTTCACTATGTCGATGAACTTAACGGCTGGGCTTGGCGCAGGTATTAGCTATCCTATAGCCAATTCATCATTTGGCTGGCAAGGAGCGCTGTCCATTGCACTTGTACTAGTGGTCGTAACGATTTTAATTTGGATACCTCAATTGAAATCAAATAAACCTGAGCCAGCCACTACCTCTAAAATGACGAGTACACCCTTATGGAAGTCACCTGTTACTTGGGCTGTCACAGGTGCAATGGGATTACAGTCTTTATTATTTTATACGACTGCTGCTTGGATTCCCGAAATCTACATCGCCCAGGGATTGGCTCCTGACAAAGCTGGTTGGATGTTTTCTATCATGCAATTTTCACAAGTACCAATGGCATTGGCTGTGCCTATCATTGCAAGTAAAATGGCTTCTCAAAGACCTCTTGTAGTGATGTTTACATTCTTCTATTTAATAGGCTTTACTGGAGTTGTCATGGAGTGGACAAGTCTTGGGGTACTGTGGATGATTCTTTTAGGTTTAGCAGGAGGTTCTTCATTTGCCTTAGCGATGATGTTCTTTACACTTCGTACACGCACGGCATTTGAGGCAGCAGATTTATCAGGCTTTGCACAATCATTAGGTTATTTATTTGCCGCCATTGGCCCTATTCTTTTTGGCTACTTACATGATTTATTTGGTGGCTGGAATATTGCTGGTTGGCTCTTTGTAGCTGTGGCGACCATTCTTTTCTTTTGCTCAATGAGAGCTTCTAAAGACGAATATGTCCATTAAAATAAAGCAGATGGGATAACTGCTCATATTTCCCATCTGCTTTACTTCTATATAGGTATAGACGTTTTATTTGTCCAATTGCTGTAGTAAGGTTAGCAGTTCAGTAAGACGGTCTGCTGTTTCTTTGTTGTGAGCTATAACTGCTGCAAAAATAGGAACAGCCTCTTGTAAGAGTATATAACTAAAATAATAATAGCTTACAAAAGCTTTCTGCTCATAACCCTTTGGCGTTTCCTCCTCCCATTCCAGCTCATCATTCTCTTCGTGATCCATCCATAAATATTTGACATCTAACAGCTCCTGCATAGTTTGAACTGAATATGATGGGTCTAGATAATCTTCAGAAATTGCATGTGCCACAGCTAAATAAAGCTCTACTTCTTGTACAGAGACATCCCCCGTATTTTTGCTAGCAAGCTTTTTTAGAAGGACAAGCAAAGCCCATGGTGTGACCTGCCATAGTGTACCTTGATGCTCCACTAACTCAGCTAGCTCTGTATATTGCTCCTGTTCAATCAGCTGAGGGATAGCCGTTCCTCTTCCATAAGGTGTCGTCAATTGTAACCACGGGATACTCGGAATTTGCTCATTCAACATAGCGTTTCGTCCTCTCCACAATCAGTTAATAGCATGGTTTTTGATAAAAATAATTGGGTGTATGATAAATATTGACATAAGGTTTATGGAAAATATGAGTCGTTGCGGGCGAAAGTGGTGGGATTAGCCATGTCCAGTTGCCTGTAACGTCTCGTCCTGCTGATTCCTCTGCTTCTTCAAACAATTTAAACTGCTGAGCAGCTGTATGATGATCGACAATGCTCACGCCTTGTTCTTTAAAAGAATGAAGGACAGCAATATTAAGTTCCACTAATGCACGATCACGCCAAAGTGAAGCTTGCTTGGTTGTATCAAGATTAAAAACCTCCGCAATAGCTGGTAGCATATTATAACGGTCATGATCTGCTAAATTACGTGCACCGATTTCTGTCCCCATATACCAGCCATTAAAGGGTGCGGCTTGAAAATCAATGCCTGCCATTTGAAAACGCATACTTGAAATAATGGGTACAGCATACCATTTCATTCCTAATTTCTCTACATCCACTGACTCTGGATGACGAATTGGCACCTCTAAAATATATTCTACAGGAATTGTAAACAGCTGCGGAGCTCGCTCATCTACTTGTATAACAAGAGGTAACACATCGAATGGTGTCCTCTCACTTTTCCAACCTAACGATTCACATACTTTAGTAAAAACAATAGAATGTGCATCACCAATAACGCCAGCTTCCGTTTCATAGCCTGCATAACGAATTAGCTGATGATTCCATATACGCACTCTGTTCGAAGCAAATACTGTTATTGTTGGACGGATTTTTCCACTATTTGTTGCATAATCGATATGCTCCAGTAGTTTTTGAAAAATATCCTGTTCATCTAAAACGGCACGTGCATCTACTACATGCAATGATTGCCAAAACAGACGACCAATACATTTGTTACTATTACGCCACGCCACCCGTGCACCAAAAGCTAGCTCCTCTGTTGTTGGGTCGTACTCACCTGCATTCTTAATCTGTTGTAATCTATTCGCTAACCAACGTTCTGATTCATCTTGTTCTGTCTGATATAAACTTAAAAATTGCTGGATCTCCTGTATATTCATTTCGATTCCTCCACTTATCCTCATATTAGAGGAACAAAACGACAAGCACCACGAAAATAGCTATAAAAAAACATACATATTGCATATATGAAATAGTTTGTTCAAATTTATAATGAATCGAATCATGATTAGAAGATATTGTGAATGAAGAAGGAAAAGAGGTGGGCGACATCTTATAGAAAGGAGAAACAAAATATTAGTCATGTAAAAAAGCTACTGAACCATTGATAGCGGATTCGTAGCTTTCACTCTTTACTAATGTATCATTTATTGATAAAAGAAAAAGCATGTAACACAATATTTGTGCTACATGCTTGATGACCCGTACGGGATTCGAACCCGTGTTACCGCCGTGAAAGGGCGGTGTCTTAACCACTTGACCAACGGGCCGTGGCTCCGAAGGCAGGACTCGAACCTGCGACAACCTGATTAACAGTCAGGTGCTACTACCAACTGAGCTACTTCGGAATAATGATGGGCCTAAATGGACTCGAACCATCGACCTCACGCTTATCAGGCGTGCGCTCTAACCAGCTGAGCTATAGGCCCATTTTGGAGCGGGTGATGAGAATCGAACTCACGACATCAGCTTGGAAGGCTGAGGTTTTACCATTAAACTACACCCGCAAATAATGGTGGGTCAGGACGGAATCGAACCGCCGACACTTAGAGCTTCAATCTAATGCTCTACCAACTGAGCTACTGACCCAAAATGGAGGAGGTAGAGGGATTCGAACCCCCGCGCGGTGTTACCCGCCTGTCGGTTTTCAAGACCGATCCCTTCAGCCAGACTTGGGTATACCTCCAAAAATATTGAACTGGTGGAGCCTAGCGGGATCGAACCGCTGACCTCCTGCGTGCAAGGCAGGCGCTCTCCCAGCTGAGCTAAGGCCCCATTTATCATAAAAAATGGTCGGAATGACAGGATTCGAACCTACGACCCCTTGGTCCCAAACCAAGTGCTCTACCAAGCTGAGCTACATTCCGAAAACATAAATTTATTGGCGCGCCCGACAGGAGTCGAACCCATAACCTTCTGATCCGTAGTCAGACGCTCTATCCAATTGAGCTACGGGCGCAATATTCATTAAAAAACGATGAGCCATGAAGGACTCGAACCTTCGACCCTCTGATTAAAAGTCAGATGCTCTACCAACTGAGCTAATGGCTCGTAAAAAAGAAAAATGGCTGGGGTACTAGGATTCGAACCTAGGCATGACGGAATCAAAATCCGTTGCCTTACCGCTTGGCTATACCCCAATTTGAAAATGGGGCGACTGATGGGAATCGAACCCACGAATGTCGGAACCACAATCCGATGCGTTAACCACTTCGCCACAATCGCCACTATATAAATTATAACAGCTGTATATGAACGAGTACCTCAATACCTGGCAGGGGCAGTAGGAATCGAACCCACACCAAAGGTTTTGGAGACCTCTATTCTACCGTTGAACTATGCCCCTAAAATGGTGGAGGGGGACGGATTCGAACCGCCGAACCCTAAGGAGCGGATTTACAGTCCGCCGCGTTTAGCCACTTCGCTACCCCTCCAAGGGAATGGTGCCGGCGATAGGAGTCGAACCCACGACCTACTGATTACAAGTCAGTTGCTCTACCAACTGAGCTACACCGGCAAAAAAAAATGGCGGTCCCGACCGGGATCGAACCGGCGATCTCCTGCGTGACAGGCAGGCATGTTAACCGCTACACCACGGGACCATTTGGTTGCGGGGGCTGGATTTGAACCAACGACCTTCGGGTTATGAGCCCGACGAGCTACCACTGCTCCACCCCGCGATAATACTATACTGTTTTAAAAATAATGGTGGAGGATGACGGGCTCGAACCGCCGACCCTCTGCTTGTAAGGCAGATGCTCTCCCAGCTGAGCTAATCCTCCACGAAAAATAAGCGAAGCGATGTCCTACTCTCACAGGGGGAAGCCCCCAACTACCATCGGCGCTAAAGAGCTTAACTTCCGTGTTCGGTATGGGAACGGGTGTGGCCTCTTTGCCATCATCACTTCACTTATTCAGTTGAAAGAGTTGTTCTTTCAAAACTGGATAAACGGTTCATTGAATGTTTCAAACGTTTTGGTTAAGTCCTCGATCGATTAGTATTCGTCAGCTCCATGTGTCACCACACTTCCACCTCGAACCTATCTACCTCATCGTCTTTGAGGGATCTTACTTACTTGCGTAATGGGAAATCTCATCTTGAGGGGGGCTTCATGCTTAGATGCTTTCAGCACTTATCCCGTCCACACATAGCTACCCAGCGATGCCTTTGGCAAGACAACTGGTACACCAGCGGTGTGTCCATCCCGGTCCTCTCGTACTAAGGACAGCTCCTCTCAAATTTCCTACGCCCACGACGGATAGGGACCGAACTGTCTCACGACGTTCTGAACCCAGCTCGCGTACCGCTTTAATGGGCGAACAGCCCAACCCTTGGGACCGACTACAGCCCCAGGATGCGATGAGCCGACATCGAGGTGCCAAACCTCCCCGTCGATGTGGACTCTTGGGGGAGATAAGCCTGTTATCCCCGGGGTAGCTTTTATCCGTTGAGCGATGGCCCTTCCATGCGGAACCACCGGATCACTAAGCCCGTCTTTCGACCCTGCTCGACTTGTAGGTCTCGCAGTCAAGCTCCCTTGTGCCTTTACACTCTACGAATGATTTCCAACCATTCTGAGGGAACCTTTGGGCGCCTCCGTTACCTTTTAGGAGGCGACCGCCCCAGTCAAACTGTCCGCCTGACACTGTCTCCTGCCCCGCTAAGGGGCATGGGTTAGAATTTCAATACAACCAGGGTAGTATCCCACCGACGCCTCCTTCGAAGCTGGCGCTCCGAGATCTCTGGCTCCTACCTATCCTGTACAAGTTGTACCAAAATTCAATATCAGGCTACAGTAAAGCTCCACGGGGTCTTTCCGTCCTGTCGCGGGTAACCTGCATCTTCACAGGTACTATAATTTCACCGAGTCTCTCGTTGAGACAGTGCCCAGATCGTTACGCCTTTCGTGCGGGTCGGAACTTACCCGACAAGGAATTTCGCTACCTTAGGACCGTTATAGTTACGGCCGCCGTTTACTGGGGCTTCAATTCGCAGCTTCGCTTGCGCTAACCACTCCTCTTAACCTTCCAGCACCGGGCAGGCGTCAGCCCCTATACGTCACCTTACGGTTTTGCAGAGACCTGTGTTTTTGCTAAACAGTCGCCTGGGCCTATTCACTGCGGCTCTCATGCGCTTGCACGCTCAAGAGCACCCCTTCTCCCGAAGTTACGGGGTCATTTTGCCGAGTTCCTTAACGAGAGTTCTCTCGCACACCTTAGGATTCTCTCCTCGACTACCTGTGTCGGTTTGCGGTACGGGCACCTCTCACCTCGATAGAGGCTTTTCTTGGCAGTGTGAAATCAGGAACTTCGTCCATACGGACTCGCCATCACAGCTCAACGTTACAGTGTGCGGATTTGCCTACACACACGCCTTACTGCTTGGACGCGCATAACCAACAGCGCGCTTACCCTATCCTACTGCGTCCCCCCATTTCTCAAACGGTGAGGAGGTGGTACAGGAATATCAACCTGTTGTCCATCGCCTACGCCTATCGGCCTCGGCTTAGGTCCCGACTAACCCTGAGCGGACGAGCCTTCCTCAGGAAACCTTAGTCATACGGTGGACGGGATTCTCACCCGTCTTTCGCTACTCATACCGGCATTCTCACTTCTAAGCGCTCCACCAGTCCTTCCGGTCTGACTTCAACGCACTTAGAACGCTCTCCTACCACTGACATCGTAGATGTCAATCCACAGCTTCGGTGAATCGTTTAGCCCCGATACATTTTCGGCGCAGCGTCACTCGACCAGTGAGCTATTACGCACTCTTTAAATGATGGCTGCTTCTAAGCCAACATCCTGGTTGTCTGTGCAACGCCACATCCTTTTCCACTTAACGATTACTTTGGGACCTTAGCTGGTGGTCTGGGCTGTTTCCCTTTTGACTACGGATCTTATCACTCGCAGTCTGACTCCCGTGTATAAATATCTGGCATTCGGAGTTTGTCTGAATTCGGTAAACCGGGATGGCCCCCTAGTCCAAACAGTGCTCTACCTCCAGTATTCTCATCACGAGGCTAGCCCTAAAGCTATTTCGGAGAGAACCAGCTATCTCCAAGTTCGATTGGAATTTCTCCGCTACCCACACCTCATCCCCGCACTTTTCAACGTGCGTGGGTTCGGGCCTCCAGTAAGTGTTACCTTACCTTCACCCTGGACATGGGTAGATCACCTGGTTTCGGGTCTACGACCACGTACTATTTCGCCCTATTCAGACTCGCTTTCGCTGCGGCTCCGCCTTCTAAAGCTTAACCTCGCACGTAATCGTAACTCGCCGGTTCATTCTACAAAAGGCACGCTATCACCCATTAACGGGCTCTAACTACTTGTAGGCACACGGTTTCAGGATCTCTTTCACTCCCCTTCCGGGGTGCTTTTCACCTTTCCCTCACGGTACTGGTTCACTATCGGTCACTAGGTAGTATTTAGCCTTGGGAGATGGTCCTCCCGGATTCCGACGGAATTTCACGTGTTCCGCCGTACTCAGGATCCACTCAGGAGAGAACGAACTTTCGACTACAGGGCTTTTACCTGCTCTGGCGGACCTTTCCAAGTCGCTTCATCTAACTCGCTCTTTTGTAACTCCGTATTGAGTGTCCTACAACCCCAAGAGGCAAGCCTCTTGGTTTGGGCTCTTCCCGTTTCGCTCGCCGCTACTCAGGGAATCGATTTTTCTTTCTCTTCCTCCAGGTACTTAGATGTTTCAGTTCCCTGGGTCTGCCTTCAAGACGCTATGTATTCACGTCAAGATACTACGCGATTAAACGTAGTGGGTTCCCCCATTCGGAAATCTCCGGATCAAAGCTCACTTACAGCTCCCCGAAGCATATCGGTGTTAGTGCCGTCCTTCTTCGGCTCCTAGTGCCAAGGCATTCGCCGTGCGCCCTTAATAACTTAACCTAACGGCTTTCAATACACATCACATTTCGTTGTCAGCTTCACTCGTTCAATCAGTCACGTACTCAAGTACGCTCCTTCATTCACTCGATTGCTTCCTAGAACTGCTCGTGTCTTGAAACCCTCTTAATGTTATTAAGCCTATAAAAAAACTTAAAAAATAAATGTGTTTGTTACAATTTCAATGTCGTTTTATCCAGTTTTCAAAGAACAAGTTTTGAAGCTTTTCATTCAAGAAGAATGAACCTTCAAAACTGAACGCAAAACGTAATCTTACAAACCCTAGGTTTGTATTCCGAAATAATCCTTAGAAAGGAGGTGATCCAGCCGCACCTTCCGATACGGCTACCTTGTTACGACTTCACCCCAATCATCTATCCCACCTTCGGCGGCTGGCTCCAAAAGGTTACCTCACCGACTTCGGGTGTTACAAACTCTCGTGGTGTGACGGGCGGTGTGTACAAGGCCCGGGAACGTATTCACCGCGGCATGCTGATCCGCGATTACTAGCGATTCCGGCTTCATGTAGGCGAGTTGCAGCCTACAATCCGAACTGAGAACGACTTTATCGGATTAGCTCCCTCTCGCGAGTTGGCAACCGTTTGTATCGTCCATTGTAGCACGTGTGTAGCCCAGGTCATAAGGGGCATGATGATTTGACGTCATCCCCACCTTCCTCCGGTTTGTCACCGGCAGTCACCTTAGAGTGCCCAACTAAATGATGGCAACTAAGATCAAGGGTTGCGCTCGTTGCGGGACTTAACCCAACATCTCACGACACGAGCTGACGACAACCATGCACCACCTGTCACCGTTGCCCCCGAAGGGGAAACTATATCTCTACAGTGGTCAACGGGATGTCAAGACCTGGTAAGGTTCTTCGCGTTGCTTCGAATTAAACCACATGCTCCACCGCTTGTGCGGGCCCCCGTCAATTCCTTTGAGTTTCAGTCTTGCGACCGTACTCCCCAGGCGGAGTGCTTAATGCGTTAGCTGCAGCACTAAGGGGCGGAAACCCCCTAACACTTAGCACTCATCGTTTACGGCGTGGACTACCAGGGTATCTAATCCTGTTTGCTCCCCACGCTTTCGCGCCTCAGTGTCAGTTACAGACCAGATAGTCGCCTTCGCCACTGGTGTTCCTCCAAATCTCTACGCATTTCACCGCTACACTTGGAATTCCACTATCCTCTTCTGCACTCAAGTCTCCCAGTTTCCAATGACCCTCCACGGTTGAGCCGTGGGCTTTCACATCAGACTTAAGAAACCACCTGCGCGCGCTTTACGCCCAATAATTCCGGACAACGCTTGCCACCTACGTATTACCGCGGCTGCTGGCACGTAGTTAGCCGTGGCTTTCTAATAAGGTACCGTCAAGGTACAGCCAGTTACTACTGTACTTGTTCTTCCCTTACAACAGAGTTTTACGAACCGAAATCCTTCTTCACTCACGCGGCGTTGCTCCATCAGGCTTTCGCCCATTGTGGAAGATTCCCTACTGCTGCCTCCCGTAGGAGTCTGGGCCGTGTCTCAGTCCCAGTGTGGCCGATCACCCTCTCAGGTCGGCTACGCATCGTCGCCTTGGTGAGCCGTTACCTCACCAACTAGCTAATGCGCCGCGGGCCCATCCTATAGCGACAGCCGAAACCGTCTTTCAGTGTTTCACCATGAGGTGAAACAGATTATTCGGTATTAGCCCCGGTTTCCCGGAGTTATCCCAAACTATAAGGTAGGTTGCCCACGTGTTACTCACCCGTCCGCCGCTAACGTCGAAGGAGCAAGCTCCTTCTCTGTTCGCTCGACTTGCATGTATTAGGCACGCCGCCAGCGTTCGTCCTGAGCCAGGATCAAACTCTCCATAAAAGAAATTTGAATAGCTCAAATTGTTTTGCTGGCATCATTTTGATGTCCAAAATTTTGTTTTGTTCACTAACCGAAGTTAGTTACTGAAAACTTTATTGATTACGTTTTGCTTGTTCAGTTTTCAAGGTTCATGTTTTGCTTTGTTTTAGCGTGTCACCGTGGCGACTTGTATAATACTACACTCTTATTTTTAAAAGGTCAACACTTTTCATGAAAAAAATTTAACTTTTTTCTTGGTAATGAAAAACTTCCTATATATACTCGTAAAAATAATGACAACCTAAAATTCAATTTTCACAAGTGAGTGCCATGTTATACCGCTATCTAAAAAAGAATTTTATCATACTTTTCGATAAAAAATAATAGATCTTTATATAAAATAAAAAACTCGGTATAGAAACCGAGTTTTTAAAACGGGAAAAAGAATGGGATGGCAATCATCATAACGATAAACATAACAATTTGTAATGGTACCCCTATTCTTACAAAATCCATAAATTTATAGCCCCCCGCCGTCATTACTAGCGCATTCGTAGGGGAAGCAATCGGCGTAGCAAATGCCATACTTGCCGCAACTGCTACTGCAATCATAAATGTTGTAGGACTAACTTCCATAGCAATGGCTGCACTCATTGCAATGGGCGCGAACAATACAGCAGTTGCCGTATTACTTATAAATTGACCAAATATAGCTGTTAAAATATAAACACCAATGAGCACGCCATAGGGTCCAAAATCACCCAAGGCATTAATAATACCATCCGATAAAATGGTCATGCCTCCAGTTTTTTCTAACGCCGTTGCCATTGGCAACATTGCAGCCACTAGCACAATACTTTCAAAATTCATATTGCTATAGGCATCTTCCATGTTTCGTAAACAGCCTGTTAAAATCATCAACACAGCACCAATCATTACTGAGATTACAGCTGGGAAAACTTCGAATGCCATTAAAATAATCATCAACAGCATAATTAAACCGGCAATACCAGCTTTACCTGTAGCGGCTGCCACACTCGCGTGTTCTTTAGGCTGACCGACAACCACGACATCCTGGGTCTCTCTTGCTAACAAGAGAATTTCATCCCATGCTCCCTGTACTAATATGGCATCTCCAAATTTCAATTTATGAGAAACCATATCCTGAAGCTTATAACCACCTCTGCGATTAATGCCAATGATATTTAAATTATATTTTTCCCTGAATCCAAGAGAGCTAACGGTTTCATTAATAAAGCTCGAATTAGGTGTCAGCAACACCTCTGCAATACCGAGATGTTTCGATACCAATTCATCAGCTTCTCCTTCCACTAACCCTTGCATCTCAAGATGATAATCCTCAACAAAACGACGAATATCCTCTACTTCTCCTTGAACATACAGCTCGTCCTTGGCATGAATGACACTAGTTGGACCTGCCATTTCCTGATATGTCATCGGCAGTAAATTGATACCCTCCTGTGATTTACGATGAATTTTCATCATACAGAGCGTGTACTTAGCTGGCAGTTTTAACTCTGCTAAAGATGTCTCAATAATTGGTGAGTCTTCAGGAACAGCGATTTTAAATAGACGATTATTTAAATCATATTGCTTAATAATTTTTTTTGGTGAAAGTTTATAGCCTTCATTTGTTTGTGTACGGTTTTGATCCTTTGGTAATAGAATATTACGTACAAGCACTAAATAAGTAATTCCAGCAATCATCCCAACAATACCAATAGGGGTCACTTCAAAAAAGCCCAGTTTATTATAGCCTCGATCAACCAATAACTGACTGACAATTAAATTGGTTGGTGACGCAATCAGTGTCATCAGACCAGAAAGACTTGCTACATATGAGAGTGGGAGTAGAAACTTAGACGGACTAACTTTCATACTAATCGCTATACTTACAACGATTGGCATCATTAATGCTACGGTACCAGTATTGCTCATAAAGGCACCAACAGATCCTACAATAATAAGCAGTAGCACAAATAATTTCAGCTCACTATTGCCCGACCATTTAAGTAAGAGTTGCCCTGCCATTCCTGCTAGACCCGTGCGTAATATTCCAGCGCCCACGACAAATAGCCCTGCAATCATTAAAACGACAGAGTTTGAAAAACCAGCTAATGCCTCCGTTGGCGTTAGAATATCCGCAATGACAAATGCTAGAAGTGACACAATCGCTACAAGATCTGCTCGTATTTTATTGGTCACAAATGCAAAAATTGTTGCTCCTAAAATAAGAAATGTTAATGTAAGCTGCACATCCATGAATTCCTTTCTAACATTAATCATTGTAATTATCGTCAGCAAAAAGGGTGTATTCCATTGCTATTTTTATTATAGCTTACCTAGAGCTACATATGATGAAATTCACCATCTTTTCAAAATTAAAAAAAGTGCGGCGTCCAACCACACTTAAAAAAATAATTCCACTATTTTTGATAAAGATGATGCTCTTTAATATAGTCGTAACAAGCAGTAGGCAAGAGGTATCTCGGCTCTCCCCCCATCGCAAATTCCTCACGAATATAAGTAGAGCTAATTTCCATCGCTAGCCCTTTATCTATCAGATGGAATCTACCATCATCATTATTTCTTAAAATGGGAGAACGACTAATCGTTGATAGCATATCGATGCCATGTCTAGCCATTACAATAAATTTATTCTCCGCAACTAATGCGTCACCTTTTTTCCACAATCCCGCGCCGATATCCACTAATAAATCAGCGCCCATGATAAAATGCAATTCATCCTCTGGATGTTTTTCTCTAAAGTATTTCATCGTGTCATAAGTATAGATGTTCCAGCCTTCTTGGTCCATCTCATAGGAATCTGCAATAAAACGATCATCCTTAGCAATGGCCAGCTGTAGCATATTCCAACGATGAGTATCTGCTGTTTTTATCGTTTTATCTTTACGTTTGTTTGAACAAGGTAAAAAAATGACTCTATCTAATTTACAACGGTGCGCGACTGTGCTTGCTGTCCAAAGATGAACATTGGTAATAGGATCAAAGGATGAACCATAAATACCTATTCTCGCCATTGTAGCTACCTCCTATCTTGTGAAATTTTTTCTTTTATGTCCTGTATGCTTGCCATTTTATTGTCCCAACATGCTTGACTTAAATCGACAGGATACTCTTCGGGATTCATTGTTCGTTTATATTCACACCACAGTAAATGTAAATTTTCTTTCACATATGCTTGTGTTTCTTGAATTGTAGGTTCCTCATAAACTACTTTTCCGTTTTCTACGATGCTTTCATGTAAATCTTTTGCAAAAAAATTCGTTACAAATTTACTAATATACGTATGAACAGGGTGGAACATTTTCAATCTTTCTTCTTGCTCTATGTTTTCTCCCTCTAATGCAATATAGTCTCCTTCAGCATGACCATTATCCATATTAATAATACGGTAAACACGTTTACGCCCTGGTGTAGTCACTTTTTCAGGATTTGCTGAAATTTTAATGGTATCTACCATATCTCCACTTTCGTTTTCAATTGAAACTAATTTATATACCCCGCCAAGAGCTGCCTGATCATAGGCTGTAATAAGCTTCGTTCCGATTCCCCAAGCGTCAATTTGTGCACCTTGCGACTTTAAATGCATAATTGTATATTCGTCCAAATCATTCGAAGCCATAATTTTTGCTTCTGTAAATCCTGCAGCATCTAGCATTTTTCTTGCCTGTTTTGAAAGATATGCTAGATCACCACTGTCTAAACGAATACCAATAAAATTAATGTGATCTCCTAGCTCCTTTGCTACACGAATCGCATTAGGAACGCCCGAACGTAACGTATCATAGGTATCTACTAAAAATACACAATCTTTATGTGCCGCTGCATATTTTTTAAATGCAGTGTACTCATCCCGATAGGTTTGAATCATTGCATGGGCATGCGTTCCTGACACGGGGATACCGAATAATTTTCCTGCTCTTACATTACTTGTTGAAGAGAATCCACCTATATAGGCAGCACGAGTTCCCCAAATAGCTGCATCAAATTCATGTGCACGTCGAGTACCAAACTCCATCACGACATCCTCACCTGTCACTTGTTTAATGCGTGAAGCCTTTGTCGCAATCAACGTTTGATAGTTCACAATATTTAACAAAGGGGTTTCAATTAATTGGGCTTCTGCCAATGGGGCTTCAATTCGTAGGATAGGCTCATTCGCAAAGACTAGTTCTCCTTCCCTCATCGCCTTAATCGATCCAGTAAACTTAAGCTCCTGTAAATATTGAAGAAATTCCTCTGGATATTTTCCTTCTTCTCGTAAATATTGAATATCACTTTGAGAGAAACCGAAGTTATTAATAAACTCGATAGCTTTTTTTAAGCCTGCAAATACCGCATACCCATTGCCAAATGGAAGGTTTCTAAAATATAGCTCAAAAACAGCTTTGCGTTGATGAGCCCCATCTTGCCAGTAAGTTTGAACCATATTAATTTGATATAGATCTGTGTGTAACATAAAACTATCGTCAGCATATTTCATGTTTTTCCCTCCATTCATGTCAAATCACAGTGGCGCCAAGTGTATGCTCGAAATGTCCTAACGCCCACTCATGGCCTGTTTGATTAAAGGAGGCGACAGCATTCTTATGAATGACGACTTCGAACCCTTTATTATAAGCATCGACAGCTGTATGAAGAACACAGATATCTGTACAAACGCCGATTAAGTGAAGCTCAGTAATGCCTCTTTCACGTAGTTTCAGCTCTAAATCTGTCCCTGCAAAAGCTGAGTAGCGCGTTTTATCAATGTAATAGACATGATCCTGCTCTTTATGTGCTTCGTACAACGGTTTTAAAGCGCCAAATAAATCTCTGCCTTTTGTATTTCGAATATTATGTGGTGGAAATAGCTTTGTTTCTGGATGATAAACATCTCCTCGTTCATGAACATCGATGGCAAACACCGTAAACTCACCATTCAATATAAATTCCTTCGTTAAGCCTACATTTGCTTGCTCAAGCAGCTGGCCAGGCTCTCCACAAGTTAAGGCTCCATCAGATGCAACAAAATCAACTGTATAATCAATATTAATTAATGCTCGCTTTTTCATCATCTCATCACTCCGTTTTTAATTAGTAATAGCTAAATTACAAATTACTACATTTAAAACAATCAGGAAAGACGGATCTTTCCTAATGATAAATGGACTCCACCATTTCAAAATTATTAAATCTATATAGTTGCGAAGGTCTGAATGAATTTCGTTTGGTTTTCTTCGGTTTGCCTTCCTCATCTAATATTTTTTCGATAAAAGGTAATTTGGGTGCTTTTGTAAAGAACACCGAATCATTAGAAATTCGAGGATCTTCCCCAACTGTTAAAAGTACTCGCTGTAATTCTGACAAAGTGAATGCTTGTGGTAAAAAATTTTTAGCAACGGTTGTTTGAATCATATCTCTTTTAATAAAATTCAACGCATCTGTAATAATTTTTCTATGATCGAAGGCTAGTTGAAGTGTAAATACACTTTCTATATCAAACAGTTCTACCTCAGCCGCATCATCATTTGCTTGACGTTGTTCAATATATGTCTCAGGAACAATTGCGTAAAATGCATTTGAGATCATCCAACCACGAGGATCTCGATCGATTTGATCATAAACACCAAAGTGTTGAACATGCAAACCTTCAACATTGGTTTCTTCTTTTAATTCTCGTTTAGCTGCGATATAGGCTGTTTCTTTTTGATCGGCATCTACAAATCCTCCTGGGAGTGCCCATTTCCCTCCTTCAATATTCGGATTTCCATCAGCATCCTTAGCCGCACGCTTAATTAGCATAATCTTAAGCGTCATGTTGGGCGGCGCCTTTTCTTCTGTTTTCTCTGACGTAATTGTAAAAATGGCAATATCTGCGGTATATCCATCAGGTGTTTGATATTTTGAAGAATCATAATGCTCAAGCACTTCTTCCTCAGTACGGAATTTTGTCATTGTATAACCCCTTTAATTGATTACAAGGTTAAGTAATTTGTAATTCAATAATTACTATTTAATTGTATTATAATCTTCCTTCAAGGTAATTGCAACTCAATTTTAAAAAAGCATAAATAAAGCTTCCTCAGCCTTATTTATGCCCATTTTTTATCAATTATTCAACAGAATGCCGTTTTGTACAACAACTTGCCCATTTTTGATAACTGTATGTGTATGGTTCATACCATAGAAATATTGTAACTGCTTATAGTTGGCAACATCTAAAATAAGTACATCCGCTTTTTTATTCGCTTCCAAGGAACCTATTTGTTTGCCTCGATTTAATGCATAAGCTGCATTAATCGTTGTCGCAGTTAACACTTCCTCCAATGTCATGCCCATATGCATACAGGCTAAATTCATAATAAATGGTAAACTCATTGTCGGTGATGATCCCGGGTTAAAATCTGTTGATATTGCTACAGGCACCCCTTCATCAATCATTAGACGTCCTCTTGCATATGGTGCACGTAAAAAGAATGCAGTTCCTGGCAGTAATACAGCAATTGTGCCCGCTTCAGCCATTTTTAGAATTCCTTTATCAGAAGCAACCAGCAAATGCTCTGCCGAAATAGCTCCCACCTCGGCAGCAAGCTCCGCTCCTTGATAAGGCTCGATTTCATCAGCATGTATTTTCGGTGTTAAGCCAAGAGCTTTGCCAGCCTCTAAAATGCGCTGAGATTGCTCTGGTGTAAAGACACCCTTTTCACAAAATACATCATTAAATTCTGCCAGTTTTAGCTCTGCCACCTTGGGCAACATGTCATGGATTACAACATCAACAAATTCATCCTCACGTTCCTTATAGTCGCGTGGTACTGCATGCGCACCCATAAACGTACTAACAATATCAACGTCATGTGTAGCTTGTAATTGTTTCGCTACCTCTAGCTGCTTCTTTTCCGTATCCCAATCCAATCCATAACCTGATTTTGCTTCAACAGTTGTCACACCATGCTTTAAAAATACATCTAAATGCTGCATCGTCTTTTCATATAATTCTTCAAAGCTGGTTTCTCGTGTACGCTTTGTTGTAGCATGAATACCGCCACCTGCGTTCATAATTTCCATATAGGTAGAACCATTAAGTCTCATATTAAATTCTTGTTCACGTGTTCCACCATGCACTAAATGGGTATGACAATCCACTAAACCTGGCATCACAATCTTACCAGTAGCATCAATAATGTCTGCTTTCCTTACTAAATCAGGGAAATCTACTTCCAGTTGTTCAAAAGCTCCAACAGCTACAATACGATCTTCTTCAATTAGTACACAGCCATTTTCTACTACCGCAATTTCCTGCATTTGTTCTTTCGTACGCGGTCCTTGTGCATTACTTCTCAAAGTAATTACTTCATTGGCATTTCTAATTAGAATGGTCACTTCACATCACCCTTTAACATTGGTATATGGACACCTTTGTTTTTTGCCGTATTAATCGCAATCTCATAGCCTGCATCAGCATGACGGGCAACACCCATGCCAGGGTCCGAAATCAATACTCGTGCGATTTTTTCAGCAGCAAGCGCCGATCCATCCGCAACTAGTACTTGACCTGCATGCTGTGAATATCCCATTCCTACACCACCGCCATGATGCACACTCACCCAGCTCGCACCACTAGCAGTATTTACAAGCGCATTTAAAATTGGCCAATCCGATACTGCATCCGAACCATCCATCATCCCTTCTGTTTCACGATTTGGTGATGCGACTGAACCTGAATCTAAATGATCACGCCCAAAGACAATCGGTGCTGACAATTCACCATTCGCAACCATTTCGTTTACCTTTAATGCAAAGCGATGACGATCACCATAGCCTAACCAGCAAATACGAGCTGGTAACCCCTGCCATTTAACCATTTTTTGCGCCATATCAATCCAATTGACTAGACCTTCGTCTTCAGCGAACATCTCTTTCGCAAGTGCATCTGTTTTATAAATATCCTCAGGGTTTCCTGAAAGAGCCGCCCAACGGAATGGTCCCTTTCCTTCACAGAATAGTGGACGAATATAGGCTGGTACAAAGCCCGGGAAATCGAAGGCATTCGTTACACCCATCTCTTTGGCATAGGCACGAATATTATTTCCATAATCAAATACTTCTGCACCTGCATCTTGAAACGCTAGCATTGTACGAACATGCTCTGCCATTGTTTCTTTCGCTTTGTGCTCATACGTTTTAACGTCCGATTTCCGAAGTGCTAATGCTTCTTCAAATGTCATGCCATTTGGTACATAGCCATTAATCGGGTCATGTGCAGATGTTTGATCCGTCACAAAATCCGGAATAATCCCTCGATTTAACAGCTCACGATTGACATCTGCACAATTCCCTACAAGACCAATAGAAGCTGGCTCTTTCTGATTACGTAATTTATCGACTAATGCAATGGCTTCATCCACAGTCTCCACGATGTAATCACAGTATCCTTCTTTTATTTTACGTTCAATGCGGGCACGATCCACTTCAACGACTAAGATTACAGCGCCTGCCATTTTCCCAGCTAACGGCTGTGCACCACTCATACCGCCCATACCACCTGTTAGGATGAATTTACCACGTAAATCCGCAGTGCCAAATACCTTCTTCCCTGCTTCTACGAATGATAAATAAGTTCCCTGTAAAATGCCTTGAGCACCAATATAAATCCAGCTACCCGCAGTCATTTGCCCATACATCATTAAATCTCTGTCCTCTAATTCATAGAAATGATCCCAATTTGCCCATGCAGGTACTAGGTTTGAATTGGCAATTAATACACGGGGAGAATGCTCATGCGTACGGAATACAGCTACTGGCTTCCCTGATTGAATCAGCAGTGTTTCATCATTCTCTAATTCTTTTAAAGAAGCAATAATTTGTTCATAGCTTTCCCAGTTACGAGCAGCCTTTCCAATACCACCGTACACAATCAGCTCATCTGGGTTCTCAGCCACCTCTGGGTCTAGATTGTTCATTAACATACGCATTGCCGCTTCCTGTGTCCATCCCTTACATGTTAGTTCACTTCCACGTGGTGCACGAATATCTGTTTTGAATACCATAAAAACACGCTCCTTTTCATAAAAATACTATTAGTTTGAAAGTGTAGACACTAAAATAAAGACTGAATATTCAGACTCAAAAGCATATAATTATATCCAAAGCAGAGGTGACTCGGATTAACGAGTCTTGCCTCAGCCTTTGCTATTTCATTCAACCCTATTTACACATACTCATTTACTAGATCATTACTTGCTAGTAAGTATTTCGCCAATGCTTCAATTTCGTCACCAATTGGTTGATCCGCTAATAAAGGTGGACAGAATTCACGCACTTTCTCTAAGAATTTACGTGTTGTTGGAGATAATTGCTCTTCCGCCTTATCTAAATGGATTGCCTGAGAAGCACAAATTAATTCTATTGCGATAACGCGAGCCGCATTGTGAACAATCTGACGTACTTGACGGGCCGATGTTGTTCCCATACTTACATGGTCCTCTTGGTTACCTGATGTAGGAATAGAATCCACACTAGAAGGATGAGCTAATACTTTATTTTCTGAGACAATAGAAGCTGCTGTATATTGTGCAATCATTAGTCCACATTCAATCCCAGGGTTTGTTGCCAAGAACGGCGGCAATCCTTCGTTAAGATGTGGATTTACCATACGTTCTGTACGACGTTCTGAAATATTAGCCCATTCACTTACACCAATCTTCAAAAAGTCCATTGCCAAGGCAATTGGCTGACCATGGAAATGACCACCCGATAGTACCTCACCACTTTCTAAAACAATCGGATTATCTGTAGTCGCGTTCATTTCAGTTTGAACACGATTCTCCGCGTAGAAAAAGGACTGCCAAGAAGCACCGTGTACTTGCGGAATACAGCGTAGCGAGTAAGCATCCTGCATGCGAATTTCGCCTTGCTTTGTGACACGTTTACTACCATCAAGCCACTTACGAATACGTCCCCCCACCAGTTCTAATTCTGGATGTGGCCTTACTGCTAATAGCGCTGGATCAAATGCTGACGTAATGCCCTTTAAAGCTTCTAGCGTCAAGCTTGCCGCCATATCCGCCGCAAGTCCAATTCGTTCAGCTTCATTGACTGTTAATACACCAATTCCTGTCATAGCTTGCGTACCATTAACAAGTGCCAGCCCCTCTTTAGCTTGAAGTCGAACTGGTGTTAACTCCGCTCGTTGTAGCGCCTCGCTTCCACTCATAACTTCTCCGTTAAACTCCGCCTTACCTTCTCCCACTAGCACTAATGCCAAATGCGATAATGGCGCTAAATCGCCGCTTGCTCCCACCGAACCTTGTGACGGAACAATCGGATGCACCCCTTTATTAATAAACTCCAATAACAGCTGTACGGTTTCCTCACGAATGCCAGAAAATCCTCTAGCTAAAGCATTGGCACGTAACACCATCATTGCACGTACAACATCAGTAGGGAACGGTTCACCAACACCCGTTGCATCAGATCTTAATAAATTCAGCTGCAATAGCTCAATATCCTCTTGCTCAATTTTTATATTGCTGAGTTGCCCAAAGCCTGTATTCACTCCATAAATCGTTTGTCCTTCAGCTAAACGTTTCTCGATACGCTCTCTACTTAAACGAATACGTTGTAAACTATCGACAGAAAGTGCAACTGTTGCTTGCCCCTTAACGATTTCCTCAATTTGTTGTCTTGTTAATGTATTGCCATCAAGCTCGATGATCGATTTCACATGACATCCTCCTATTCCCTATCTAACTATGTAAATAAAAACTCCTCATTTATTGGTCGTAATATTAAAAACTTCAGCATTAAATTCCATTTAAGCGTTTTCATTGTACAAGTGGTTTCTGCTGATGATTTATTACTCTATTTACATTGTACTCACTACTTTTTTCAGAATATAGAGAATTTTAAAAGAGAAAAGAAGATTTTTTTCAGATTCCTATGTTATTTTTAATAATATAATCGTATTTTTATATGAAACTGGAATATTTTATAGGAGTTGATGTAATGAAGCTATTATTAATTGATCGTGATCCTACCGACTTGGCAGGCATAAAGTGGTTTTTACATACCTATTTCCCTGGAGACGTCTTCATTGAAATGTGCACAAGTATTTCAGAGGTGCCCCAAAGAATTCGATTATTTGAACCGGACGCCATTCTGTTAAATATCGATCTATTTCCTAATAATCGCTTAACGGCTCTTTATCGGGATTTACAAAAGCTATCTGGTGCCATTCTTGCAATGACGACAGAACCTTTATTTAAAAATGCATTGAAGGCAATAGATTTACAAGTGGCCCATCTCTTTGTAAAACCCATTGATTTAGAATTATTAAAACAAAAGCTCACAACCATTTCTCTTCGCACACCACAGGTCACGGAATATGCACAGGAGACTACAAATGATTCCTTTTATTATCAATTATTTTTAGATAACAAATCTAGTTCAATTGAGACGACCATACATTTCACAATGATGGAGCCAGAACATATCGAAACTTTTAATAAGCTTTACAATTGGCTACAACAAACACCTATCCACTTCCATATGAAAACCTACCCTCTGTCCAATACAATTGTATGCCTTTTTCAAACAAGTGACATAAAGATGGTAGAAAAGGATGTCCGTGCACTTATGATGGAATGGCGGTTAATTAGTAATAGTTCTTTAAATATTGGCATTTATGATGGGCCACCGACAACCATCAAAAACATGTATACATTAACAAAGCGCGCACTACATCAAAGCTTTTACGAAGGCTTTGGTCATATTTTTTATGCAAGCAAACAAATTGAAACACAGCCCTTTGATCCCTTATTAACACCAGAAGAGCAACAATTGTTAATCAGTAGTTTGGAAGACGGAAACCTTGAAGCCGTTAAAACATTTTTATACCAGCTATCTAATGAGGGAATATATTATGAGCAAGATGATCTACGTATTCATTTAACAAGTGTTCTAGCACAAATTCGACGCTTTATGTTGAAATATAAATTACACGAAAAAGCAGTTATCGAGCAAAGCTATCGTCAGCTATTTCACTTAATCATTGAACATCCTATATTTTATACAATTCTCAATGGCATTATTTCTTTCACACAAACATTAATTGAATTAGCGCGGGAAGCTCGAATGGAGAAACGAGCCGATTATGTTGAACTAGCTTTAGAAATAATTGATCAACAATTTAATGATAGCTCCTTGTCCCTGCCCTTCGTCGCCCATAAGCTCGGAATCAGCCCAAATTATTTAAGTACCATTTTCTCAAAGAAGCAAGGCTTACCATTTAAACGCTATTTACAGCAAATAAGAATTCATCATGCTACTAACATGCTGCTAGAAACGGATTTTTCCATTAGTGAAATTGCCCATTTAAACGGTTTTGATGATCCTAATTATTTCATTAAAATATTTAAACAACAAATCGGCATAACGCCTAATCGATATCGAAAAAACTAAAAGATAATTGATTGAAATAATTTTCAATTAGTCCATTTTATTTTCAATAAAGGTTTTTACAATGTAGTCATTATCTTAAAATTCATGTCATTTTCATACCTAATATTTTTTAAAAACGAGATTAGAAAAGTGAAATTTCTGGTGAAAACTATGTATAAAACGCCTTTCCTTCGCATATATTTATAGTTTATCTTTAAATATAAAAATTCTTTAACGATAATAATTATAATGTACTAGCAATTCTATTTTATATTTGTTATAGTTATAGATGAAGAGTTTGACTTATATTTTTTTCAGGAGGTAAACTAATATGACAAACGCAAATGATCGTAGCCGTCGTTTTACAACAGCAGGTGGCGCTCCAGTAGTAAGTAACCATGACTCTATGTCAGCAGGTCCACGTGGTCCTCTTTTACTTCAAGATGTATGGTTAGTTGAAAAATTAGCAAATTTTAACCGTGAAGTAATTCCTGAACGTCGTATGCACGCTAAAGGCTCAGGTGCATTTGGTACTTTTACTGTAACGCATGATATTACTCAATATACAAAAGCGAAAATTTTCTCAGAGATTGGCAAGAAAACAGAAATGTTCGCACGTTTCTCAACAGTTGCTGGTGAGCGTGGTGCTGCAGATGCTGAGCGCGATATTCGTGGCTTTGCCCTTAAATTCTATACAGAAGAAGGAAACTGGGATCTAGTAGGGAACAATACACCTGTATTCTTCTTCCGCGACCCATTACACTTTACAGATTTAAACCATGTCGTTAAACGTGATCCACGTACAAATATGAAAAACGCTAACTCCAACTGGGATTTCTGGACTCTATTACCTGAAGCGCTTCACCAAGTGACAATTGTAATGTCTGACCGTGGTATTCCAGCTGGTTACCGCAATATGCATGGATTTGGTTCTCATACGTATAGCTTTATCAATGCTGAAAATGAGCGTGTATGGGTTAAATTCCATTTCCGTACAGAGCAAGGTATTAAAAACTTAACAGGTGCTGAAGCTACTGAAGTTATCGGTCAAGATCGTGAATCTTCACAACGTGATCTATATGAAGCTATTGAAAAAGGCGATTTCCCTAAATGGAAAATGTATATTCAGGTTATGACAGAGGAGCAAGCTCGTGAGCTTCCATACAACCCATTTGACTTAACAAAAGTATGGTATAAAAAAGACTTCCCATTAATTCCTGTCGGTGAGTTCGAGTTAAATAAAAATCCGGATAACTACTTTGCAGAAGTTGAACAAGCTGCATTCGCACCATCTAACATTATTCCTGGTATTAGCTTCTCACCAGATAAAATGTTACAAGGTCGTATCTTTGCATACGCAGATGCACAACGCTATCGCCTAGGTGTAAACCACTATATGCTGCCAGTTAACGCACCGAAATGTCCATTCCGTACCTTCCATCGTGATGGTGCAATGCGCTTTGACGGCAACCTCGGTTCTACATTAGGCTATGAACCAAATAGCTATGGTGAATGGGAGCATAACCTAGACCATAAAGAGCCTGAATTACGCATTGATGGTCATGCAGGTATTCACGACTTCCGTGAAGATGATAACAATTACTTTGAGCAACCAGGTAAACTGTTCCGTTTAATGACTACAGAAGAGCAACAACGTCTATTTGAAAATACAGCGAATGATATGGCTTCTGTTGAAGAATTCATCAAACGCCGTCACATCCTTCACTGCTATTTAGCTGACCCAGCATATGGTGAGGGTGTCGCAAAAGCGATGGGTCTTTCGTTAGAAGGTATGGACCTTACAAACCCATATGTAAAACAACCAACTAACGTTTAATAGTCCACTTATTATTGATATCCAAATTCAACTTTTACTCCATGTGAATCTGTCATTCACATGGAGCTTTTTTATGATTAGAAAAGGCTTATGTCTATACTTTGACATAAGCCTTCCTTAGTGTTGAAAAACAAAACAGTCAATTGAAAGGGAGAAATGGATTTCCGTTGCAGGCTACTTGCTTTCCTGTGGGCGAGCGCCGAGCCGCTTCCTCCGCTACCGCTCCGTGCAGGGGCTCGCCTGTCTCGCTCTCCCACGGGAGTCAAGTAGTCTTCCACTCCAACCCACAAAAATGGTACCTTTTTAGCAAAGGTTTTCAAATAAAGTGAAGGTTTTTGCTACTTATTTTATGGAGGATGATTGTCATTCATCACTTCTCCATATTGAAAATAAGAGCCTATCCCCTCTAAGAATACAGATAATGGGCTATTTGATCGCTATACTACTATGAAAAAAAGTAAAGACACTTTGCAGAATGGTTGATTGGAGTGGAGCGAGCGTAAGTGAGTGAAGTGGCTCATCGGACGCCCCCTGGAAAGGGCGCTGGCGGAACGGAAATCAACCTCTCACCTTGCAAATTTGCTTTTTCTGCCGTTGACATCATCTTTTTTCAACAACATGAAAGGCTTATGTCTATACTTTGATATAAGCCTTCCTTCATTATTGATAAATCTGACTCCCCGCTTTTTTAAACTCCTCTGCCTTTTCCTGCATACCTTGATGAATAGCTTCAGTCGTATTTAAATCTTTTTCTTTAGCATAATTACGAATATCCTGTGAGATTCTCATACTACAGAATTTAGGGCCACACATTGAGCAAAAGTGCGCTGTTTTCGCCCCCTCTGCTGGAAGCGTTTCGTCATGATATTCAACCGCACGTTCTGGATCTAATGATAGATTGAATTGATCACGCCAGCGGAATTCAAAGCGTGCTTTTGACAATGCATCATCCCGTTGTTGTGCACCTGGGTGTCCTTTCGCTAAATCAGCTGCATGGGCAGCAATCTTATAAGTAATAACTCCTACTCGAACATCCTCACGATTAGGTAAGCCAAGATGCTCCTTCGGTGTCACATAGCAGAGCATCGCTGTACCAAACCAGCCAATCATCGCTGCACCAATAGCTGAGGTAATATGGTCATATCCTGGCGCAATATCTGTTGTTAATGGGCCCAATGTATAGAAAGGCGCTTCCTTACAAACTTCTAATTGCTTGTCCATATTCTCCTTTATCAAATGCATCGGTACATGACCTGGCCCCTCTACCATCACCTGAACATCATGCTTCCAAGCGATTTGTGTTAATTCACCCAGCGTTTCAAGCTCTGCAAATTGGGCCTCATCATTGGCATCTGCAATGGAACCTGGGCGTAAGCCATCTCCTAAAGAAAAAGCAACATCATATGTCTTCATAATTTCACAGATTTCCTCAAAATGTGTATAAAGGAAATTCTCTTGATGATGAAATAAACACCACTGTGCCATAATTGAACCACCACGTGACACAATGCCTGTTACACGATTTGCTGTAAGAGGTACATAGCGTAAAAGAACACCCGCATGTATCGTGAAATAATCAACCCCCTGCTCTGCTTGCTCAATGAGCGTATCACGATAAACTTCCCACGTTAAATCCTCGGCTATGCCATTTACTTTTTCTAAAGCCTGATAAATGGGCACCGTTCCCACTGGCACTGCAGCATTTCGAATAATCCATTCTCTCGTTGTATGAATATGTTTACCAGTCGAGAGATCCATAATATTATCGGCACCCCAGCGTGTAGCCCATGTCATTTTCTCAACTTCTTCTGCTATTGACGACGACACCGCGGAATTTCCAATGTTTGCATTGATTTTCACATGGAAGTTACGACCAATAATCATCGGCTCTGCCTCAGGGTGATTAATATTAGAAGGCATAATAGCCCGACCTGCTGCAATTTCTGAACGAACAAATTCAGGATCCATGTTTTCACGTATCGCCACAAACTCCATTTCCGGCGTTATCATTCCATTTCGTGCATAGTGAAGCTGTGTTACATTTTTACCCCTTTTTGCACGTAAAGGCTTCCGCTCCAATTCAGGGAAAACATTTTCTTGAATGCGCGGATCATCAACACGACGAAAACCGTTATCCTCAGGTTTAATCGTACGCCCCTCATATTCCTCAACATCTCCTCTTTCTTCTATCCATGCACGTCGCAAAGCAGGCAGACCCTTTGTAATATCAACGTGATAATTCGGATCTGTGTATGGACCACTCGTATCATATACTCGAATAGGGGCATTTTTTTCATCCCCAAAGCTACCAGTCGTTGGGCTTAATGCGATTTCACGCATAGGTACTAAAATATCTGGACGTGATCCTTCCACATACACTTTTTTGCTTCCTTCAAAGCTAGACATAATCGTAATGTTCTTTTCACTAACTACTGACATGAGCTACTTCTCTCCCTTAAATGTAATTTGATAAAAGGACCGAAAATCTAGCTCACTCCAACAAATAAAGAAAGGCCGAATCCAAAATATTTTTTTGGATCCGGCCATGAATGTAAAGGTCTAGTAATTGCACACGACATACGATGCAATAGCTTCTTAACTTTCCCACGCTGGTATGAGCCAGATCAGGTCCAAAGGGTCAAGAAACTTCTAAGCGTCTCCCTCTCAGCCTGACTCATCAGACTCCCCTAGTTAATACTATTTAGTTTGATGCTAGTGTAGCAGATATTTCTAAGAGATGGAAGTTTTCCATTCAATATTTTAAAATTTTCATCCAACTAAGTAAATAATACTTCCGCAAAATAAATCACGATCGTTACTGTTAGACAGCTCACAATGGTTGAAAATAAAACAGTTTGCGCAGCTGTAGCTGATTCCACATCGTATTCTAATGCTAGACTAGAGCTATTGCGAGATGTTGGGAAGGCACTGGCTATAAACAGAGATTGTGCGACAACTCCATCTAACCCCAATACATAAATAATGACCAATGCTACAGCTGGTCCGATAACTAATCTTGTAAAACAGCTAACAAAAACAGTTTTATTAAACATAGATTTGATTTCAAGCTGTGATAATTGTGCGCCTAATGTAATTAAGGCTACAGCAATAAATCCATCTGCGACATGCTCTACAGGTATTTTGATAAACTGCGGTATACCAATATTAAAATAGTTCATAGCGACACCAATAATTAGCGCATGAATAATGGGCATTTTAAAGAAATCTTTGATGATTGTCATACCCGATTTCGTAGAGGAAATTAAATTGTACAAACCATATGTATAAGTTGTCATATTTTGAAATATAACGAGCATGACCTGAATGGCTACACCAATAGGTTGTGTTACAAAAATCATTTGGGCCACTGGAATACCATAATTTCCAGAGTTAATGAGCACAACACTATTTTTAAAGACGGCTGCCTCCGTTTTGGCCAAACCAAGCCCTTTCGCTAAAAAATGACTGAGTATCATTTGACTCCCAATAAAAAGCACAATAAATAACCCGACTTCTCCCAGAACAGACAGCTCTACACGTGTTTCATATAAATTCACAAAAACAGCGGCTGGCATAAAGCAATATGTAATAAGCTGAGACAATGCTTTTAAGTTAAAACGAAATTTCTTTTGTAGTATAGCGCCAAGTACAAGCAACACTAAAATAGGTGCAACAATTTGAAAGAAAATCATTCCGAGATACATCATATTGATGACCCCCTTCCCTTCATTATAGTAGTGCTGAATGGCTAACAGGTCAATGTCTCTTCCCTTCACCATTAAGAAAGACTGCCTATATATTTTAGGCAGCCTTTTTCTTTACGCTAGCTTAAATCGATTTACGACTTCTTGCAGTTCATTTGATATATCATTCATATTTTGAATAGACTCTGCTACTTTTTGTAACTCTGCTTGTTGATCCATTGCAGAAGCACTTACTTGTTCAGCAGAGGCAGCTGTTTCCTCTGAAATAGCAGATATACTTTGAATAGCCATAATTGCTTGATTTTTATGCTCTAACATACTAGATAACTTACTCATTAGTTCACTAATGGAAGCTGCAATTGAACGTGACAAGTCACTGCTATCTTTAAAGGCCATTTGTGTGCTTTGTACGGACTCATTTTGAGAATGCATTAAATCTGCATTCGAAGCAATAACAGCTACTGTCTGTTGGGAATTTTCGAGAATACTTTCTACCGTACTCTTAATAATTTCTGTTTCATTTTTAGATTGCTCTGCTAGCTTTCTTACTTCCTCTGCTACTACCGCAAACCCTTTTCCATGTTCGCCAGCACGAGCTGCCTCAATACTTGCATTTAAAGCTAACAGATTCGTTTGCTCTGTAATGCTTTGAATAGAAGCGATGATTTGATTA
Organism: Lysinibacillus sp. FSL K6-1151; assembly: GCF_038630755.1. Lineage (NCBI taxonomy): Bacteria > Bacillati > Bacillota > Bacilli > Caryophanales > Bacillaceae > Lysinibacillus > Lysinibacillus sp. FSL K6-1151. Next base: position 246,198 of record NZ_CP152040.1, on the reverse strand, counting down.
ATATTGGCAATGTTAGAAGCTAATGATTCCATTTGCTGTTGAATACGCCCATTCATCTCATTTGTTTCTATATTATGTTCACGTAAACTATTAACCTCATGCAATCCCTTTTCTGTCGTTGCACTTGTTTTATGAGATAGCTCATCCATCTCATTGGATAGTGACGTAATGGCATCAATCTGATCAGATAGATCCATCATTCGATAATTGGTTTCTTCAGTATCCTCTGATTGCTTCGATGCACCTTGTGCAATTTCATTGATTGCTACTGAAACCTCTTGACTTGAAGCTACTATTTCATTAAAGACCTCATGCACTTGATTAGAAGATTGGTTCAATAATGTCGTAGAATTTAGCACTGTTTGTATTGCACTATTGGTTTTATCCAGCATATTATTATAAGCCAGTGCAACTGCACCAATCTCATCAGACTTAATATATTTCTCCTCTACTCTTTGTGTTAAATCCCCTTCTGCAGCTGTTTCAATGGATGCACGCAAAAATTGGAGTGGCTTTAACTGTTTGTAAATGAATAGCACACTTGCAACTGTCATCAAAACAACCATAATAATAGAAGAAATAATTGTAAATACAAAGACGTGGTTGTATGTCTCTAGAATTTTTGATTCAGGCAATACAATTTGAACAGTCCACGTCTCGTCAATATCCTCTAAAATCATTGGGGCAAATACATTAAATGCCTTTTCCTTAAACTGGTTAGAATCAACGTACATACTTGTAAGCTCATCATTTTCCATGGTCTTACTAATACTTGTCCAAGCTGGGTCCTCTTGCATATTGCGCCCATCTAGCTCTTCACCAAAACTGTTGGCTGTCAGTACACCCTTATTCGTAATAATGCCCGCATAACCACCCTCTGGTGCAACAGATTCTGTTAATCCATTTAAAAAATCTATCGATACATCCGCCGTCAATACACCAAAAAACGATCCAGAAGCATTGACTAACGGCACTGAAATGGTTGTCATTAATACGTTCTTTCCATTTACATTGTAATCATACGGCTCCGTTAAAACTGCGCGTCCGTCTTCTTTTGGCACCCAGTACCATTCAGAAACACTTTTATCATCGACCCCTTCAATTAAAGTGGTGCTGATCTTATTATCATCTTTGCTTAGGTATGGTCCAAAACGTTTTTTGGAATCGACTAAAGTAGCCTCTGCATTTGCATCTAACATAATAGAACCCTGCTCAAAGATTGCTCCAACACCAAGTAAATCATCATTGTTAGCTAGATTATTTTCCATAATGTCTAAGACACCCTTGGAAGATAAAGCATTATTCTTCTGCATGCTTTCAATGATTTGCTTTGTTGTTTGCAATGCCGTATTTGCTTTCTTGAAACGCTCACTCATAATAGCAGCCGAAGATTCAGCAGCCTGCACAGTTGCATATTCTGAGTCTTCCACACTTTGATTTTTTATAATAATTCCCGTTGTCACTGTATAGGATAAAAATAAGACTAGAAATAATCCTATAATTAGGGAAGATAGTTTTAATGCAATACCTTTAGATTTTTTCATAACTAACACCCCCACTTTTATAATAATGATAAAGGATGAAAGGTTGTATCACAATAAAATATTTAGCGAATAAAGTAGAATTTTACAGAGTTATAGAGAGAAATATGGACAAATCTACAACCAATATACATTTTTTAATAAGGGTCTTATGAACTATTAAAAACAAAAAGCTCTGTCTATGACAGAGCCTCTCATAACAAAATCATGTAGTTTAACTAAAGGTTTGAGCATGAGGCATAGCATTTGCTTGTTTCCAGCTTTCATACCAACTCTCAATTTCCTCGCTTGGTTCCACTGCCAAATGCTCCTGAAGCATTTTTTTTAATAACCAGTATTGCTCCTCAACAGCAGCTGTATTATTTAGAAGATCGTATAGCTTCATTAAAGTGAAGTAGTTTTCCTCTGCATCAGAAAAAAGTGCCTGGACTTTTTCCTGTACCTTTACTGCAGCCATGTAGTTCTCATTTTTTATGTAAAACTCGCTTAGCTGATGAGCATGGTGTAACCACAATCTCCTTAAGCGCTCTCGCTCACTTTCCGCCCATAGATAATCGCAATCTCCTAAATAATCTCCTGCATACATTTGGAATACTTTTTCATGTTCATCAACTGATGTCTCTTGCAATGGGGGTAATGATTTTAAACAGGACAGCCACTGTTCTACATCCACTACAACATTTTCAACTAAGAGCTTATAGCCAGAATTCAGCAAAGGACTTGAAATTTGCACACCATCCATTCCATAATTTTTTAATGTTTGACGGATTGTATAGATAGCTGTATAAAGCTGTTTAGATGCTTTATCGATATCAGACTCCGGCCAAAATAATTCTAAAATCGTATCACGATAAATCATTTCATCACGGTGATTTAGCATGAAGGCAAATAGCTCTTTGGCTTTAGATGTACGCCATTTCATGAGCTGTGTATGACCATCTGGTGTAACAACATTAAGACCGCCAAAAAGCTTAATAATTGTATGTTTAGGCGGAACTTTTTTATGTTTATTATTTATGTGTTCTAGACGTTCTAAGGTCTTTTCTAAACGAACATTTTGTACAGGCTTTAATAAGTAATCAATAGCATGTAGATTAAATGCATCTATTGCGTATTGATCAAACCCTGTTGTAAAAACGATTTCTACATCGGGCAATAACTCTTGAATTTTTTCCCCTAATGCTAAACCATCCAAATCAGGCATCACGATATCTAAAAATACAGCATTTGGCTGTAGCGTTTGGATCTCTTCAATTGCTTTTAGAGAATCGGTGTATTCTCCTACTATTTCAATTTCCGGGACATTACTTTTTTCAAGTAAGGTTTTTAGTCTCGTTAATGGTAAAATTTCATCATCTACTAGCACGATTCTCACATTGACCCCTCCTAAAAAACTATTCCTTTACTTATTATCGTATAATTATTAAAAGAATTGATAGAATAACCATTACTTTTGAAGGAGAAATAACTCTATTTGTCGAAATCTATTATTTATGATGAAAAAGAAAATACTTTCCAAAAATTTTACTATTTTTCTAATTGCCGGGTTATTCTTTTGTTTTCTAACTTTGATACGCTTCACTTGGATGAATTTCACAAATATTTCAACAGGGATCGATGCTATCCAAGGGACTGTTAATTTAAGAAATATTGATACAAGCCATAATTTTATAATTAAGCTACAAAAGGAATGGGAATTCTACCCTAATATCCTTCTTGCTTCAGAAAATACCCAATCAGTGGAACAACATAAAGTTTATACAAATCAACCAGAATCTTGGGATCAGTATTTTCAACATAATGATGAGGTTCATTATGGTTCTTATCGTTTAAAAATTCTCAAAGAACACACTGCACCTCAGATGTATGGCATTACGATTCCTGAAGGTTTAGCTCCCTATGAGCTTTACATAGATGGTCAATTCATTGGTGGACTAGGGAATCTTACAGCGGATTATACTCAAACGGCTCCTATTGGCAGACCTGTAACCCATTATTTTACGCTTAATACTAATGAAAGCGAAATTATTATCCAAGGTGTTCAAACAAACCCATATGTACAAGGCGGGTTTCAAAAAGAAATTATTTTTGGCGATTTGCACTCTATGGAACAATCAAAAACCTTTTCCATTACAACTCAAATGGCGGTTTGCTTAGTCTTTATTTTTTATCTATTATTTACGATTCTACTTTGGATTATCGGTATTCGGGATAAATCTCTTCTTTATTTTGCCTTGATTATTGTTTCAACCTGTGTAACCGTACTCGTTTCTAGCAATAAAATTTTATTTAGCTACATACCTATCAATTGGATTTGGGCAAACAAATTATTTTATTTTTCTTATATTAACAATATGATGTTTTTCGTTTTGTTCCTACGTGAATTGATGAAGGAATACGCTAAGCCTAAAATATTAACGATTGTTCCTTTGCTATGTGCTACCTATTTATTATTTATTGTAGTAACCCCGATAGAATACATTTTTAAAACAAAAATGATATTCATAATACTTTTCATCGTCTCGCCTATTATTATAACGATTTTCACATTGTCTATCGTGATAAAAGGTCAAAAAGGCGTAATATTTTTATTATTAACAGGGACAGCAGTAGTCACTAATTCATTATTTTTCTCTATAAGACAAAATGCTACTCTACCTTATAGTCATTATCCTTTTGATTTATTAATTGGTATAACGGCATTATCCGCATTTTGGTTTACACGCTATTTTCAATCAACCTTACAAACTGAAAAGCTTTCTGTGAAATTACAAAAAGAAATAAGTACAAAGGATGATTTTCTAGCAAATACCTCTCATGAGCTGCGAAACCCTTTGCACGGCATGATGAGCATCGCCCAAACTTTGTTAGCAAAACAGGAAACTAAAGAAGATCAAAGTGATTTAAAACTATTGGTAAGAATCGGCAATCACATGACCCATATGCTAGATGATTTATTAGATCTAGTAAAGCTAAAAGAAAAAACGCTTCGACTGCAGCCCAAACCTTTGAATGCTTATAATCTCGCAAGTGGGGTTAGCAATATGTTTCGTTTTATGCTGAAAGGAAAACCAATTGAGCTTATCATACGGATACCTACTAATTCACCTTTTGTGTTAGCAGATGAGACACGATTAATTCAAATTTTTTCCAACCTAATTCATAATGCCATTAAATTTACAGAGCAGGGCTCCATTACGATTGATGCCGAAGTGGTTGGTAAAAAATTATATATTTCCGTTACAGATACAGGGATTGGCATTGAAAAGGATATGCAAGAAAGAATATTCGACCCTTATGAGCAAGTTGATTCAACAATGACGTCGGTAAGTGGGGGCCTCGGATTAGGCTTAAGTATTTGCCAAGAGCTTATATCTTTGCACGGTGGGACAATATCGTTGACTTCCACTCTTGGGGAAGGCTCATCCTTTACGTTCTCCTTACCCATAGCAAAGACACAAACAGTGGAATACAGTGACTCCACTACTGAAATGGATACAACATTATTAAAATTTACGTCATTGTTAAATGATTTATCGCAAATGAAAGAAAGCTTTGCCGCTTCCACTGAAGAAACTACTTTGGTGACCAGTCAGGCAAGAATTCTTGTCGTGGATGATGATGCTGTAAACTTACAAGTTCTCGTGAATGCATTTTCGACTGAACCCTTTGAAATTGAAACAGCTTTAAGTGGGACCGAAGCTCTTAGAAAACTACAAGAGAGTAGCTTTGATTTAGTTATTTCCGACATTATGATGCCGCATATGTCTGGCTATGAATTGGCAAAGTACATTCGTGAAAAATTCTCAATTTCAGAGCTGCCCATATTATTTTTAACAGCTCGACAGCAAAGTGAAGATATTCGACTCGCCTTTTTAAGTGGAGCAAATGACTACATTAGGAAACCAATGGAATACATGGAGCTTAAATCACGTGTTCAAGCACTCATTCAGATGAAGCAATCTAGTGAGGAACGTCTTCGCATTGAAGCTGCATGGCTCCAAGCACAAATTCAACCTCACTTTTTCTTCAATACACTGAATTCTATTATTTCTTTAAATGGAGTAGATGATGAAAAAATGGAGGAATTACTACTGGCCTTTAGTGATTACCTACAAATGAGTTTCGATTTCCAAAATGTCGATTTAGTCGTGCCTATCGACTATGAATTAAAGCTTGTACGCGCCTATATTGCAATTGAACAAATTCGCTTTGGTGACAGGATACGAGTTGTGTGGAATATTCCTAATCAGATGAGTCTGTTTGTTCCTCCACTGTCGTTACAAACCTTGGTCGAAAATGCTATCCAGCATGGTATTTTACCTCGTCGAGAGGGGGGTACTGTGACCATCTGCATCAAAGAGATGGAGAAGCTTTTTACAATAGCCATTTCTGATAACGGTGTTGGCTTTGAACATAGGATACCTGAAAAGAAAACAAGCGTAGGTCTTGTCAATACGGAACAACGTCTAAAGCAATTATTTGGCGTGGAATTAACGATAAACAGTGTCATTGATCAAGGCACAACCATCGCCTTCTCCATTCCAAAAACTTAAAGGCGAATGATGTCGTTCTAACCGCCAGTTTGGAAGCTGAATCCGTCACTTTATGAGCTCTATTCATCTCTTCCAGAAATCCTATCCATTGCACGAACAAAAAAGACTAGGCTTACAAAAGAAGCCTAGTCTTTCTTGGTTTGCTTACAGTTTAAGACATTGACAAGATTACATAAAATAGCTTACTACATGGTACTGAACAAATCCTGAACATCCTTGTATTTTTCATGTATCACATTCGTAACTTTTGACTGTTCAGCTGCTTAATTTTCTTTTCTGCTTAGTTTGCTTGTAACCGTTCCCTTCTTGGCTCTCTATCTACTGTTAATCTGTTCAATGTCTACATACCACCCAAATTAATACTTCATCACATCATGAATATTTTCAGCGATTTGTCGATTTTCTTATGTACCTGTTACAACATAATACTTTGATGAATTGTTCATTTTCTTCTTTTGAACAGTACCTAGTGATGCATTTTTAACCTTCGGGATCAATTGTAACCAATTGACTCACCATGCTCTCTACTCAACATCTCCTGTTTTTCCCATTAAATTTCTATTATCTTTACAAATATAACTTCCTCTATAGGTACTGAAGTTATATGATGCTCACATAAATTTTATAACCAATCTACCTAATCATCTAAAAAATGCATAAAAAGATCCTAGGCTATGATAAAATTGATTTAACACCAAATCTTGGATAGATTCCCACTGCATCTACCATGAAAAATAAAATAGGAGGCTTCTCTTAGTATGAAAAACAAAAAAAGATTGGCTTTGCTGTCTTTAGTTGCTATCCCTTCACTTCTTTACAGTGCACCAGCATCAGCAGCTGAAGTTACAGAGCCATCAAAAATAGCCTACACATACAATAATAACTACTACTACAATTCTAATGTCTGGAATGTTATTCAGCTCATATCAATCATTGATGATCGATATTCCTCATTCCAAACAAGATTGGAATCGGCTCTCAAAGCTTATAACAACTTGACTGAAACAGAAAAACAGTATGTTACTAATTATGACGTACTTTCCAATCATCAACATACTAGAATTTTATATCGTAAACTCGCTTCACAAATTGAAGAAAAACTAGCTTCTGTAGAACCTACCGCAGTAAATTATTATGAAAATGTTTTGGCTACAAGGGAGTGGTTCAATTCTTTAAACGCTGCACAGAAAACATTTGTTAATGCTGAAACACAGAGAATACTATCATCATATATAAGTCCAAATACGACAATTGACAAAGTAGTAACGAAAATACAATTATTAAATTCTTCACGCTTAAGCTTCCATCAAGAAGTTGAGGCAGCACGTGCTGAATATAATGCATTACGAAAATTTACAAATGCTTATTTACCGTATGGTACAGAGCAACTATTATTAGAGGCTGAACGACTTGTCGTAAAGGATAAAGCTGCTGCCAAAGATGTAGAAAATGCCATTGCTGCTCTATCACCTAAAACATCTACAATTAAGGATGTACAAAAGGTTAAAACTGCGTTTGAGGCGCTAACACCCGTGCAGCAACAAATAGTTCCAAATGTGTCTATTTTAATTGATTTTGTGAATGGTAAATATAAACTTCCAACACAATCAGTTGAAAATACAAAACCTAATTTTTCCAATATTGCCGCATTGCCTGGTAAAACAACGGCTATGTCTAGAAATAGAAATGATTATAGTGCAAAAATAAATGTCACTGACCCAGGAGTTCACACAGAAAGATTTATCTTAACTACCAAATCTAATATGACATTAATTATTCCTTCTCTCTCAACTTTAGTGGATAAGGATACTACTGGTGTCATAGAAATTCAGCTTAAAAGAAAATTAAATAACATTACATTCAAGATGACACTCAATAATAAACCTATAGAATTCGAGGAAAACATCGAATTAATTATTAACAATTTGCCTAAAAATGCTTCCATTATTCAAAGGAACGATTTAGGTGAGAAGTTGCATACTAACTTCTATGTTGATGGAAATCGCCATATTGTTCAAGCAACTACGTCTGGCACATTCCAAATTATAAGAAAATAAGCATGACGCTTCTGAAAGAAGAAACAACTAAATTCAAGTTAGTTGTTCCAGACTGTAGACAAAAGCCCCATAAACGATATTTATGGGGCACTCTCTAATGTTTATACTATTTTGTCGTAGCTACTAGGTTGTCCACGATGAAATCTAGCTGCTTTGTTAATGAATAAATGTCGTTATAGTAACAAAAACCAAAATCCATTTCAATCAGCCTTCCTTCTTTAACGGCTGGGATATTAGACCAAACTGGGTGATCTGTTAAATCCACCATTCCTTCGTAGGATGAACGGAACACAAAATCACCTGCATAATCTGTTAGTACTTCTAAAGAAACATTGATTGCCTCATCCGTGTTGTTTTTGTCATCAATTTTCTTTTGAATAATATCAGGTGCTTTCAAACCTAAATACTCATAAATAGCTTGGGAACCACGTCCATAGGTATAGCTTGTCACTACGGACATTTGTCCTTTGCCGCCTTCCATAATACTAACTGTTTTATCTAAAATACCTGCCTCTTTCAACTTCTCTTGACTGTTCTCTACTTTTGTATAGAAATTAGCTAAAAGCTCTTTTGCTTCTTTCTCTTTCCCTAATACTTCACCAATCTTCGTTAAACGGTCATCCAGTGATGTAGAGAAATCGATCATGACAGTAGGTGCAATTTTTTGCATTTGCTCATACAGCTCATCCTTACTTGGGATAATGATGACGTCAGGTTTTAATTGGATTACTGCCTCCACATTTGGTTCGAACCACTCACCTAAACTTTCAACTGTTTTTAATTCTTCCTCAAATGCTGCTCCCTCTTGTATTTTAGAGGAGCCCACTGGTGTCACATCAAAAGCTAGTACATCACCTGTATAATACATCACCACTACTCGCTCAGGATTTACAGGTATTTCTACATCTCCTTTCATAGTGGATACAATTTTTGTTTGTGATTCGCTGACTGCTTGTGCCGTAGAGGCCTGTTTTTCCCCGCTTCCAGTATTTGTTGTTGCTCCACTACTGCAAGCATTTAATAAAAGTGTCAGACATAGAAAGAGTGTTGCAATAGCTGATAATCCTCTTTTATTCATTGGTTCATACTTCCTTTCATTATATTGATAACCATTCTCAATATAATCTTGGAAGCTCCAATCGACAATAGAGTATCTTTCAGACATTGAAGGACTATCTTTTACTAGACGATTCAACTGTTCCCTTTGACGAAATTTTGTGGGGGAAACGCCTACTCTCTTTTTGAATAGTCTACTAAAATAATAAACATCGTTATAGCCGACACCCATTGCGATATCGCGCAAGCTAGCATTTGTCTGCTCAAGCAAAATAGAAGCTTTTTCAATACGGAGCTGAATTAAATACTCAATCGGACTACAACCTATTTGTTGCTTGAATTGAATGGATAAATGGGATGGACTATAGCGTAATGCCTTCGCAATTGATTCTAAAGTCAATGGCTGTGCATAATTTTCTTCTAGATAGGCTTTAATTTGACTAGAGACATTCAGCTTTTGAATGTCGATACTGTCTTGTTCTAACTGCTTGAAAATCTCATTTAATAATTGATAGAATAGCGATTTAATGGTAAATTTGCTGAGATTATTAGCATTTCCCCATTCTATATACATATAATGTATTTTTTTAAACATAGTAATAGGTGAGTTAGGTATAAGACTGTATTGATAGTTGAAAGGATTATTGCTTTGCATGGCTCTTGCTATCATTTTATTAAGGGTTAAAGGAATGGAAGCTCGATAAAATACCATGTAGTATTCAAACCCTTTGTCTGTTGCCACGATTTGCAAAGTGGAGCCTTTTCCACCGTGAATAAGATGAAAGCCCTCTAGTGTATAGTTTGTTAAATCGATCTGGATTTCTGCACCTCCACCTGTGGCAAAAAGAAACATATTAGCAGGCAATTTATATAATTTCCCAATCTCTTCAGGTTTAAATAGTTCATATCGTATATCGAGTACTTTAATCGTTGCATGATTCCAAAGAAAAAAAAACTCCTCTTTTGGCAGCATCCTACATCATTCCTTCCAATTATCACTATCTCCCAGTTTATTATAATTGATAATCGTTCTCAATACATTTTTCTACAATCATGCATGAAACATAGAAAAATCACTCAAACATCCAATGCTTGAGTGATTTTATGGAATCCCATTTATTTTGCTTTTGCATGCTGTACTAGCATTTCTGTCACTTCTTCAATTTGTCCTAGGATTGAAATAGGATCTGAAAACCAGAAACTCCAGCCATCAATTTCAAAAATTTGATCATCTTGCACAGCATCTAGCGTTTTCCAAACTGGTTCGTTTTTATAATCATATGTTTCTGTCGCTTTATCAACAGCCACAAAAATATAATCACCCGCATAATCTGGAAGTAATTCAGGTGATAATTCCAGCCACGGCTTTTCAGGATCAATTTCCTCTACTACTTTTGCGGGTGGAGTTAGCCCAAGCCCATCATAAAATGATCGCCCTGTATAACCATTACCATATAATGTTATGTTATTTTTTGCTCCACCAGCAAAAATCGTCACGGTTTGATCCTTACCAATGATATCTTGAACCGTTTGTCTCGCTTTTGCTACCCTTTGACTATAGTCATCTAACCAAGCCTTCACTTCTTCTTCTTTATCTAAAATTTTACTAAACTCCTCCAATGTTGCATCCATTTCTAAATTAAAGGGTATTAAAACTGTAGGCGCTATTTTAGCATATGCTTCGTATTTCTTATCATCCCCAGTAATGATAAGGTCGGGCTTCAAATCAACTACTGCTTCAAGGGATTCTTCAAAATAAGTAATTCCTTCATTATGCTCCTTCAGGTAAGGGCTTTTCATATAAAGCTCCTGTGTTCCAACTGGTTTAATGCCCATAGTTAATAAAAAACCTGGGTAATAATCGGTTACGATACGTTCTGGGTCAACAGGAATCTCGACATCCCCCTTCACAGTGGATACAATTTTGGTTGTCGACTGTACTTCCGTTGACTCATTAGCTGGTGCTTTTGTTTCTCCATTATTAGAAGCTGTGATAGCAGTACCAGAGCATGCACTAAGCAATAAAGTGAAGCATAGCAATAAAGTCGCCATCATAGAGGACTTTGCTTTTTTATTCATCGATAAATCTCCTTTTGCTTTATATTGATAATAATTATCATTATCAATATAATGTCGTATCCACTTTTTATCATTAGACAAAGAAAGCCGATACATAGGACGATACGATTTATGCTTATCTGGCTGTTGTTTAAATTGCATTGGGGTTTGCCCACTGTACTTTTTAAAGATACGGATAAAATAAGAGACATCTTCATAGCCAACACTCGACGCAATCTCCTGCAAGCTCGAAGTGGTATGTAATAATAACTGCTGTGCTTTTTGTATTCTTATCTGGATAAGATAATCAATAATACTTCTACCCGTCTTCTGCTTAAATTGCTTAGCTATATAGGGCACACTATAATTCAACATTTGAGCAAGCGATTCTCGTGTAATCGGTTGATTGTAATATTCTTCTATATAATTTTGAATTTGCTCCACAAGGTCCGGCTGTTGAACAATGACCTGCTGTTGATGTAATTGCTGCAAAAGTTCATAAATGAATTGATAAAAAAGGACTTTGACATGAAAATGGGCTAGATTGCCCTGTTTGAGCCACTCTCGGTGCATAGTTTCGATTTTTTCCTGTAATGTGAGCGCATTCGAAATTTGAAAAACATATTGAAGCTGAAAAGGTTTTTCACGTTCCCACAATGCTAGCAAATTTTTTCTATGAGGAAGAGGTAACGTCGCTTTGTAGAGAATTAAATAGTACTCCAAACTATCTTCTACAGCACTAATATGCAGGCAGCTCCCTTTACCAACATGCACTATATAAAAATTTTCTATCTTATAGGCTTTACTGTCTAATAATACTTTAGCCTTTCCCTTTATTGCGTACAAAAAACCGCTTGCTGGCACACGATAGGAGCTAAGCTGTTCATCACTTTGCATCCTTGTATAACGAATATCAAACAATTGAATGGAAGCAGCCTTCCACAAAAGGATATGGTCATCTATGTTCACTGTTTGTTTTCACACCTTTCTAGTCAAAGCATAGAATGGTACCTCATGTGAATATTATAAATGATAAACATTCTCAATAATATATTAAAATGAAACAACAAAAAAGAAGCACCTTTATTGCTAAAGTTGCTTCCTTTTTTACTTGCTAAAAACCATCGTACTAATAAATTATCTGCACAACTCACCCTGTTATTTTTTAGTCGTTAGCCATTTGGTTAATTCCTCAACCTGAGCCAACACTGCTGTAGGGTCATAGTACCACGAACGTTCCTCAGGCCAAACATAAAGATGATCGTTTTTTACAGCTGGTAGGCTGCCCCATATTGGATCATTTTTAAAATCTTCAACTGTGCGACCATCTGCAGTTAAAATGATGTAGTCTCCTGTATAATCTGCTAGCACCTCTTTTGAAATTTCAACCCACTGCTTTTCCATAATTTCGTCTGCTACTTTAGCGGGTGGCTTACGACCAAGCGACTGATAAACTGGCTGTCCACCACGTCCAAAGTTATCGCCATAAGCATAATAAGATTTGCCTGCATCTTCAATAATAGAAAAGCTTGCATCCTCTGGAATAATAGCATCTACCAGTGCTTTTGCATCGGCAATCTTTTGATCGTATTGTGCGAGCCAATCCTTCGCTTCCTGCTCTTTGTCAAGCAATTCACCAAAATATGTAAGCTCTTCATGTGCATTCTTTAATTCACCATAAGGGATGACAACTGTCGGTGCAATTTTACTTAAGGCATCGTAATTTTCCCCATTGCCCGTAATAATTAAATCTGGTTTGAGTGATATAACTTTTTCAATCGATGGTTTTCCATAATCACCGATTTCTTCTACATCCTTTAATCCATCCTTTAAATAATAGTTTTCAAGAGCCAACCCAGGAGCTCCCACTGGTTTCACGTCCAATACAAGCAAACTAGCAATATATTCCTCTGCTACGATACGCTGTGGATTAGTCGGAATAACAATTTCGCCATTTGTCGTCTGGACCGTTTTTGTCTCTGCTTCTTTTGTATCTTGTTCTGTAGTTGAACTAGTGTTTTTTTCATTTTCCCCACAAGCCGTTAACAAAAGAAGTAATAGAAGAAACAGTGGTGCTATGAATTTTCTATTTTGTCTAAGCATTTTTTCCCTCCATACACATTAGTTGATAATCATTCTCAATAATTGTAGAAGAAAGTAAAATAACTGTCTATGCATGGAAGTGATTTGTTCCCTTGTACTTTTATGATGTTAGTACTTCCATTAATTTTTGTAATTGAGCCACTGTAGATAATGGGTCATAGCCATAAAATAATTCATATTGATTCATAAAGTACATCTGCTTCTTTTGCACTGCCGTAAGTGACCGCCATTTTTCTGACTGCAATACTGTTAAGAGACACTCCTTTCCAAAATCGGTTGTAGGAAGAGCCGTAACGAATATATAATCAGCTGGAAAGTACACAATATCTTCAATATCTACTGTTAAGTAGCCTGTTTGTTCAATGTTTTTCGTGACTATCGCATCTGGTCGACTAAAGCCTAAATCCTCATATAATATATGACTTCCTCTCCCATGACTACTATTTAAACAATATGCTTGATGACTACCTATTTCCCAAACAATAGCGGTACCCCTTCTTGACCCAAGTTGTTGATCAAGAATATAGTTACAATGCGCTATTTGTTCATCATATTGCTGAAGCCAGCTCTTACACACTTCTCGCCTATCAACAATATCGGCAATCAGCCCAAATTGCTCTCGCCAACTCAATTGTCTACATGGTAGCTCGAATACAGGGGCTACTGACAGTAATGCTTGTTTCTCCTTGCCACCACTGTAGTTAACAATAACATCTGGACATGCTGCGGTTATCTCCTGATAATTTGACGTAATAGCATACTCATAGCCTTTAAGCCTCTGCAAAGAGGGTACTGGCTCGATGCCCTCCAGAAATGGAGAATACACCCCCAACACTGGCGTAATGCCCAGAGCAAGTAAGCAGGCTGTATGATTGGTATTAAGCGCAATGACACGCTTCGATTTTTGATAATAAACTGTCGGTGACATACCCACTAATTCTTTAAATTTCCTACTTAAATAAGTACCCTCACGGTAGCCAACCTCCTGGGCAAGATCATCTAATTTCGGCATCGCTAACAACAGCTTTTTCTGGGATTCTCGTATTCTTAGCAACGTTAAATATTCACTATATGTATGACCAGTATGCTTGTGGAAGGTACGTGAAAAATGCTCAGGACTTACTTGTGCATTTTCAGCCAGCTGCTCCCTTGTTAATTCTTCACGAAAATGTAGGTTGATATAATGAAGTACCTTATCAATCCATAGTTGTTGTTGTGTATTATCACGTAAATGGTTGTATAACACTTCAAGCATTTCACCAAATAATTTTTGTAAGTGAAACGGATTGTTACCTTGGGCGTCCGCTTCCTTTTCTATTTCTTTAGCTAGATTCATGAGCCGATAGGAGCCATGTTCAATTAAAATAGCATCTTGTAATAAATGATCCGTTTTAGAGCCATATGCACAGTATTGAATGACGATTCCGCTACTTTCACCTGTTTCAAGTAGATGAAAATCGTCAGTATCGTTCAACAGCATAACAGAATTTGAACTAAGCTGAATCTTCTTACCTTGGTGGGTGCACTCTACTTGTCCCTCATAAATGATGACAATAATAGGATGTGTGAAATGTGCTGCTTTGTCATTTAACATTTCTTGTAATGTCACTATTTGAATAGGTTGATAAAAAATATGGGACAGTAACTGACGATCTTTGTTCATTTCGTTTTATCTCCTAAACATCAAATTGATATTGATTATCATTTTCATTATAATGAAATAGCATGATAGAAATCAATTGAATTAGGAGGCTTATCGTTTTGACAAAATATATAAAACAGAATGTCTTGTTAATAGGCATTTTTATTATTTCCATCCTATTAGCTGCATGTGGAAATCAACCATCTTCCTCATCCGATACAACAAATGAAAAGAGCACTAATCGGGTTTTAACAGATGCCATCGGTCATGCAGTGACCATTCCCAAAAATCCTCAGCATGTCATTGCACCCTATTTAGAAGATCACCTTGTAGCATTGGGCATAAAGCCAGTTGCACAATGGTCAGTCAAAGGAGGTACCTCTATCCAAGGCTACCTTCAAGATTCATTAAAAGACATCCCAACAATTGAATTTGATCTTCCTTACGAAGCTGTTACAAGCTTTAATCCGGATTTAATTGTAATTGGTTCACCTGAAATTGCTGAAGGTGAAAAATACGAGCAATATAGCAAAATTGCGCCTACTTATGTCATGGGAGCAGAGGATAATAATTGGCGCAATAAGCTCTTAACAATGGGCGAAATTTTTGGTCAAACAGATACAGCAAAAAAAGTCCTTGCAGATTATGATCAATTTGCTAAAGAAGCTAAAGAAGATATTCACAACAAAGTTGGAAGCCCTTCTGCCACTGTCATCTGGAATATTAAAAATACAATTTATATGGTAAGTGACACAGCTTCTAGCGGTGTTGTTCTTTATGAGGATCTCGGACTACAAACACCAACCTTAGTAAAAGAGGTATCAGCCTCTGCTGCTGGTGATTGGTCACAGGTTTCTTTAGAAAAATTTATACAAATAGATGCTGACTATCTTTTTGTTATTAACAGTGATCATACAGGCAGCACTGAATTATTAAGTGATCCACTCTTAGCAAATATACCTGCTATTAAAAATGGCCATGTTTATGAATTTGACCAAAATTCAAGTTGGTTATATTCAGGGGCTATTGCTAATCGACAAATCATTCAAAATGTCGTAGATAGCATTGCTAAGTAAGAAAACCCCTCCAGCGTCAACATAACGCTGGAGGGGTTTTAGTGTGAACTATATTTTACAAATTCTCGAGGACTCAGCCCATACCTCTCCTTAAAAACCTCAGCAAAATGACTTGGATTCGAATACCCGACAGCATTTGCCACTTCCATGACATTCATTGTTCCATTTTGTAGTAAATAACAAGCCTTTTCTAATCGTTGCTCACGTAAGTAGCCAAATACTGTTGTGCCATACATTTCTTTAAATCCTTTTTTCAACTTATAATCATTTAAGCCAATTAAACGAGACAGCTCCATGAGTGAAGGAGGATTCACTATATTTCCTGCCATGATGGCTTTTGCTTGAGATAGTTTAGCTCTATCGTCCTGTGAAAATTCCATTGAATTAGTAGGATGAGAGAAAAAGGTTTGAAATGTTCTCGTTAAAAGCTGTAAAGCCATGCTTTCTAACTCCAAATTAGTCATCCGATTAGCTGCTATCCCTTCTAGCAGCTGTTTTACCATAAACAAATCAAGCGAATCTATCTTCTCTTGAAACAAACGATAGGGATATCCTTGAAGAACCTTAGAAAACTTGGTAGCACCGCCATTGCCATTGATTTTTTCCATGTAATGATTAAAAGTTGTTACGGGAATACCGATGCCAACCATCTGATAAGACTCATCTTTATTAAATAAAAAATTTGCCTCTACTTGCTCCATTAATTGCAAAGTACATGTTCCTGGCGTTACTTCATATTCACAATTAGAAATATGAACGCCACGTGTCCCTTGCAAGCAGTAGCTAACTTCCACCATTGGCTTCGCTGTAGAGATATACATTCGATGTTCTTGATGAAATGAATAATCCGATACAACCACCTCTAAATCTGCACGAGGCATAAAACGATGTATTGCCCCTTCCTTTATCGATGATTGGAATGTCATATATTGTGTTGCATTTTCCTGTGGTTTTAGTATCTCTAATGCATGAAAAAATTGAGTAAAAT
This sequence comes from Lysinibacillus sp. FSL K6-1151, assembly GCF_038630755.1. Taxonomy (NCBI): domain Bacteria; kingdom Bacillati; phylum Bacillota; class Bacilli; order Caryophanales; family Bacillaceae; genus Lysinibacillus; species Lysinibacillus sp. FSL K6-1151. Next base: position 229,121 of record NZ_CP152040.1, on the reverse strand, counting down.
TTTGATGAAAGTCGATATTCATAGCGTTCACCATCCCTCAGTATTTTATTGAGAATGATTATCAATAATTAACCAAAGTATAGCAAAGGTACATCTTTTCCGCTATGAAATTTAGAATTCTTCTGTTGTTGCAGTAGTCATTGTAAATGCTAGCAGGATACATATAAAGAAAACTATCGCTCCAAAGCCATAAGCAACTGGAAATCCTCCAACATGCTCAATTAACCAACCTGCTAAACCAGGCCCCATCATTTGACCAACTGCATAAAAAATGGAAATAAATCCGATGGCAGATGCAATATATGGAGGTGGCACTTGCTGGCTTGCCTTCATCTGAATCAAGACAAGAACACCACCGAGTGATGAACCCCAAATAATAGAGGATAATATAAACCCTCCAATATTTTCAAACATTATTGGTAGTAAATCGCCGACAACCGATAGTAGTAATGCCGCTGTTAATGCCTTTTTAACACCCATTTTATCTGCTAACATTCCCCAGAATGGAGCGCCTCCAATCGACACGATTCCCGCAATGGCATAAATGGAACCTGCTAGTCCATTGGATAGCCCAAGGCTTTTCATATAGCTTGTTTGGTATAGATTAGGAATAAGATAGACTAGACCAACAGCAAAATAAATACCTGCAATGATATATAGCTGCTTATTGCGCCATGCTGTTGTTTTTTCCTGTATTGTATCCTTCTTAACAGGATTTGGTTGCTTTATCGTCCAGAACGCTAACAACATGACGATCAGTGTCAAAATCGCAAATACTAACCACGCCCCTCGCCATCCTAACGTAGGAAATTGTTGCAGCATAAAAGGGACGAGTAAGCCTGATAAAAGCATCCCAATTCCAGCTCCACTCATTAACAGTCCCATGACAGTCCCTCGTTTCTTAGGGTATAGCCTAATGGCTATAGATAGTAGTGGTGTATACACAAGTGCACTACCAGCGCCTGCAAAAAACAGTGTGATAGCAGCCTCCCAGAAACTAGTGACGAAAACTAGACCCATCAATCCTAAAACAACACAGACTCCTCCAACTAACAGAACATTTTTTGCACCAATGCGTATTGTGAGTACTCCTGAAAGTCCAACAGTTAGTAAATAGCCTAAAAACAGCATTGTACCTAAGTAACCAGACTGAGAGGTCGTAAGGCTTAACCCCTCCTGCATAAACGGTAAAATAATGCCATAGGCCATACGTGCAAATCCTGTCGTTGTAACAATTAATAGCATACCTGTTAAGACAAACCCCCAAAATTTTTTCATTTGTATACTCCTTTCATTACATGCATCTTAGTTCAATGAAAGGCCCATTTTCCACCTATGGAAGGATGCTTATACGGTTAAACGGATTTTATTTTCTGCCATTTAAAAGAGAAGACATTCGCTTTTTGGATAAACCTCAATGACCCATCTTTTGTTTGTCCATTGTCCTTGGACAATGACTAAATTATGCTAATCTATATCGATAATGATTATCATTTATGGAGGAATAGACATGAAAAAATTAAATCGACATATGCTCATTTGTAGCCTATTACTACTGATGGGGATATTTATGGCTGCTTGTGGTTCAAGCAATGAAGAAACAAATAAAAAGGGGACAACAGCAACTGAAGCAACAACTCGTTTGTATAAGGATTATCTAGATCATGAGGTTGAAATTCCAGTAAATCCACAGAGAGTGGTTTATCATGGAGAAGGATACGGTGATTTGCTTGCATTGAATATCAACACAGTTGGTGCAGGCTTCTCCTGGATTACAAATTATGCTTGGGAAGATCGTGTAAAAGATGTAGAGGACGTTGGTTTTCCTATAAATGTTGAGAAAACATTGTCATTAAAACCAGACCTTATCATTATTGGTACTTCTGATGATAAGACATATTCACAGCTTTCTAAAATCGCTCCAACTATAGTGCTTGATACTTTCGCGCCTTTGGACCAACGTTTGACAGAGCTAGGCGATATACTTAATAAAAAAGATGAAGCAGCACAATGGATAGATGACTATACAGAAAAAGCAGATAAAATGTGGAACTCACTTGTAGCTGATGGTAGCGTTAAACCAGATGAAACGGCATCGGTTTTAACCTATTATCCAGGAGACCGATTATTTGTAATGGCACGTGCTGGACTTTCTCAAGTTTTATACGATTCAAACGTTCTTAAGCCTGGTGACAAAATACAAAAAATACTTGATGATGGAACAGGCTTTGCTGAAATCTCCACAGAACTTCTCCCTGAATATGCTGGTGATCGAATTTTCATCCTAACACCAGTAGATGATGAGGCGAAACAATCGACAAAAGAAATGATGGAAAGCCCGATCTGGAAGAACCTACCTGCTGTGAAAAATGGACATGTTTACACAATTGATATTCAAAAAAGTGATAGCGATGCCTCAACTAGAGAATGGCTGTTAACACAAATACCTACTATGCTAAAAAAATAAATAGCAAGAGACATTTCATCTTTGTTGAAATGTCTCTTTACTTTTTATACAATATAGTTAATTGATAATCATTTTCATTTAGCAAGGAAGTGAACAGATGGAAGACAATATTTCATCTTCTTTTAACAATAATTTACTATTTCATTTAGAAGATATCGACTATATTTCACAGAGCTATCCATTTATCTCAACTTCTCACCATACGATGATACTTTTTATGGATGGCTGTGGCACATTAACGATTGATGATATTCCCTATTTGGTGACGAAAGGGAAGATTTTTCTTATACAACCTCATTCTATGATAGATTTATCGGATCTAACGAAGCAATTCCATTTCTATAAAATAACTTTTACAGCTTTTCAGCTAAAACATGAGTACCCTTCTCCATATTTAGGAGCCCTTTTTTCTGATGAAGTGGAGTATACCGTTTACCCAAATACGCGCTTTATTCGTCTTACCGAAGATCTATATCATTTAAAGCCTAAATCAGATTATCTTAAACAACACGGAATCTTGTATGAACTATTAAATTTATTATTTGAACATCAGCTTCATGTGAATTACCAATTAACAATGACAAAGTCGGTTGAAGAAACGATTAACTATATACATAGCTACTATCAACAGCCTTTAACCGTGAAAAAGCTGTCAGAGCTAGCTCATATCGCTCAATGGCAATATAGCGCAATCTTTCAAACTTTAACAGGGAAAAAACCGTTAGATTATATTACAGATTTACGTCTTACCAATGCAAAGGAATTATTGCTACAAACAAATGAGCCATTAAAGGATATTGCACAGCAAGTTGGATTTGATGATGAATATTATTTTAATCGCCGCTTCCGACAAGTGATTGGGATTCCCCCAAAGCAGTTTGCACGGCAGTATAAGCAAAGAACAATTGTAAAAGATTGGACTGGACATGAGGTAGTCATCCCTTCCTCTCCTCATCGTATTATTTATCATGGAGAGACATTTGGCGATATGTTGATTTTTGATGTACAGCCAATAGGTGGTGACAAAAACTCTATTAGTAAATCTTTTTATAAAAACCATGTTCCGTACATTCAAGATGTAGCATTTCCAATCAATCTAGAAAAATCTTCAAAGCTTAATCCAGATTTAATCATTTTTACAAATAACGATGAACGGCAATATCAGGCATTATCGTCAATTGCTCCAACTATTACCCTAAATTCTTGGGATTCATTAGAAGAACGCATCCGTCTATTAGGACAATGGCTAAGCCAACAACAATGTGCAGAAAATTGGCTAACACGTTTTAAAATCCAAGAACAAACTATGTGGCAGCAGCTACAAACCGTTGTAGAGCCTGGTGAAACGGCATCAGTTTTGACCTTTGATCATGGTAAACGCCTTTATGTCATGGGCTGTACAGGTCTATCCCCTGCCCTTTTTCATCCAGATGGATTTCAGCCTCACCCGCAAGTAAAAAAATTACTTCAAGCAAGCATGGGGTATAAGGAAATACCGATAGACCACTTGCCTCAATACGCTGGTGATCGAATTTTTATGCTTTTATCTGATAAACCAGAATCGCAAAAGGCAACGATGGAATTGATGCAAAGTGATATTTGGAAAAGCCTCACTGCCGTACAAAATAACCACGTTTATTTAGTGGATGCAACAAAGTGGAATTATAGTGATGCCTTTACAAGGGAGAAGTTACTCGGTGCATTACCAAAGTTATTGGTTACTGCAAAGTAATTCCCATAATTATATACAAGGGGTGACATGTTACATGAAAACGGAAAGCATAACAGATAGAATGACAACTCAAATTTCATTAAAGGATATTCGAGATTATATTGCTAAAAACCATCATCAACCACTCACGATGGAGCATCTGGCACTCATTTCTGGTCTAAGTTCTAGCTACTTTGGTGAGGCATTTAAAAAGGCATTCGGTCAAAGTGCCACTGATTATTTAACGGAGCTGCGTATTGGACATGCTAAGCAGCTATTGCGTGATACAGATCTATTGCTTCGTGAAATCGCTAGAAAAGTTGGATACAGTGATGAATTTTATTTTAGTCGGAAGTTTAAAAAGGAAGTGGGGGTTTCACCTTCTGCTTTTAATAAAATAGCTCGTCAGCGAATCTCTACTTTTTCTGTTTCAGCTACCGGGAATTTATTAGCACTTGGCATCATACCTGTTGCAGCTCCATTGAATGCTAAATGGAGTCCTTATTATTACAACCATTACCAAGACAAAATTCAAGTGCATGTCAATATTTTTGATGCAGAGTCCGAAGACAACTTTAGAAAATTAGCCTCTGCTAAGCCAGACATTCACATTTTCCAAGAGGAGCCCTCCCTCTCCATGCTTGATTGGCTTCAAACAATGGGTATTAAAAATGTCTATATACAAGCTAAGGACTGGCGAACACAGTTAAGAGAGATAGCTGTTGCTGTCAAAAAACAAAGCGTGGGTGAGCATTTCATTCAAACATATGAACAAAAGGTATTACAGGCTAAACAAGATATCAAAGGAGTGACTGGGGAGGATACTTTTGCTGTTCTCCGTTTATGTGGCGACCAATTATTTTTATATTGTAATAAAGGCATTCAGGATGTGCTCTTTACGGATTTGCAGCTTCGTCTTGTTGATGCGCAACAACAAACATGTAACGAACCTATTACACTTGAACAGCTAGTAGATATAGATCCAGACCGTCTACTATTTATCATTTGCCCAGATTCGCCCACTCGGAATTATTGGCTCACTTTACAATACCTCGATCATTGGAAAGAGCTCCAAGCCGTAAAAAATGGACATGTATATGTTTTGCCATCAAATCCTTGGTTCGAATACTCTGCTATTGCTATAAACCGAATGCTAGATGAAATGTTGCTGATGTTAACCGGAAAAAATCCAAACCCTTTTCCTGTTTCCGTCCATGGTATCCTATCAGACAGTGATTTATAATTCCATTTGAGAATGATTATCAATGGAAGGAGACTTTGATGAACAATGAAACAAAATTGTCGTAATCACTGTCAAACGATTTTAAAATCTGCCTATATATTAGCGATGTTATTGCTTGCTATTGGCATACTTTCGGCATGCAATGACCAATCAAGTAATAAAGAAGAACAGGCTGACTCAGAAAATACGAAGGAGCAAAGTGTTTATCCATTAACAATAAAAGATGAGGTTGGCAATGATGTGACACTACCTGATAAGCCTACAAAAATATTTGCACCTGTTATGGAGGATTCGTTATTAGCTTTTGGCATCAAGCCTATTATGCAATGGTCGAATGGTGTTAAACCACAGCTCTATTTACAAGATCAGCTACAAGGCGTACCTGAAATTAGCTTTGCAAGTGGTCCCCCTTCAGCCGAATCAATTATGGCTAATAAACCAGATTTAATTATTTTGCACAATTCATTTTATGTGGAAAATGGCACATACGAAAAATATGCCAAAATTGCTCCAACCTATGTATTTAATAATGCTGCAAGCGATTTAGAAGGCTCTATTAAAATTTTAGGGCAATTACTTGATGAACCAGACAAGGCTGAGCAAGCTTTACAAGGCTATCAAGAAAAGGTGGATGCAGCAAAAACAAAGCTAGCCTCCATCACAGAAGGTAAAAAGGTTGCGTTAATTCGCTTTAATGCAAAAGGAATGTTTTTCATGACTGATGAGTATTTCAGTGGGTATGTCTTAACACATGAATTAGGATTTGAACAAAGCAGCTACGTGAAAAATGGTGCCTTTGAAGTATCATTAGAAATTCTACCTGAACTTGATGCCGATTATATTTTCCTAATCAATGATGGCAATCTTGGAGATGAATTTATAAATGAGTTGAAGGACAGTAAAATTTGGCAAAGTACAGCTGCCTTCAAACATAATCAAGTATTTGAAACATCCGAGGATTATTGGCTAAATGGTGGTATTCATGCACAAGGAAAAGTGATAGAGGATGTATTGGAGTTTTTAGCGCCATGACAACAATGACAAAGAAACCTTATACATCAGATAACTACTTTGAAGTTGCCATGACATCTCGTCAACAGCTTGACTATCGAATTTTAATTGCTGCCCCAACAGAAGCACCACCAGCAGATGGCTATACTGTTATATATGCCTTAGATGGGGACGCTCTTTTTCCAACGCTCGCTGAGGCAGTAAAATTACAAACACGTAAACCAAAAGGCTATGAGCCAATTCTTGTTATTGGGATTGGCTATCCCTCAAAGGAACCCTTTGATATGGAACGACGTTGCAATGATTTTACACTACCTGTTAGTGAAGCTCAGCTACCACCACGTCCAGATGGATCGCCTTGGCCTCCTAATGGCAAAGCCAATGAATTCCTAGACTTTATTGAGCATGAGCTAATGCCTGCTATCGCAAAGGAATGGCCAGTCAATAAGAAGAAACAAGCGGTTGTTGGTCATTCATTAGGCGGTCTTTTCACACTGTATGCTCTATGTGCGAGACCAAATTTATTTAGTCATGTAGTAGTCGGAAGCCCCTCTGTTTGGTGGGCTAACAATGCCGTACTAAAAGAAATAGACAAATTTGCTGAAACTTGGAACAGTCAGCATACTATTAATCTCTTACTTACAATCGGCGCTAACGAGCTGCCAGATATGCTTGAAGGAGCTGATCAAGCAGCTGAACAAATGAAGCGTTTAAGCGACAAAAACATTCTTACTGATTATGTGAAATTTGATGAGGAGGACCATGTGAGCGTCCTCCCTTGTATGCTTAGTCGTCTTCCCCGTTTTTTGGATTCCTAGTAGAAGACCCAAGTGGTAATTTATCCACTTGGGCTTTTTTGTAGCATTTACTTCTCTTGCTCTAAATGGTTCTTTAACATTTTAGCAATTTCTTCAACCTGTGATTCCACTGCAATTGGATCATATGGCCAGAAACGTTCGGGATTTAAGTAGAATACTTTATTATTTTTAACTGCATCAATCGTTGACCATACAGGGTCATTCTCATCAAATTCCGCTTCTCCTGAAATGTCTAAAAAGATATAGTCACCTGCATAATCTGCAATCTTTTCCTGTGAAATACTCAGTGCATTAATTTTTGGCTCAATTAAATCCTTGCGTACTAATTTCGGTGGTGTTAAACCTAGCTGCTGATAAATTGCTTGTCCACCACGATTTACACCATCACCATAGACATAAAAATCCTTTCCAAACGGACCCATAAGAGAAAAAGTCGTTCCTTCTCTAATTAACCCTTTAATAGAGTCCTTTGCCTTCGCTACTTTTTTATCAAATTCTTTTAGCCATTCTTCGGCTTCCTTCTCTTTTCCTAAAATCTCCCCAAAAGCTCTCATTTCGTCATGAACTTCATGATATGTACCATAAGGGATGACCAATGTTGGGGCAATCTTACGGAATTGCTCATTTAATTTTTCATCTCCTCCAACCGTGACTATTAAATCTGGTTTAAGTGATAAAATTTTTTCAACCGAGCCTCCATCAATTTGACCAATATCTGTGATCCCTTCACTTAATTCCATAGTATAAGGGCTTTCCATTTCCCAATATGGTGCACCGACTGGTTTAACATCAAAAACTAAAAAATTTGCTAAATACCCTTGCGTAACGATTCGTTGAGGATTGGCAGGTATTTCAACATCACCATCAACTGTTTTAATAATTTTTGTATCTGTTTCTGAATTACTTTTTGACTCTGACTGAGGGCTTTCTGAATTGCTTTTTGTCGCCTTGCTACAGCCACCTAAAACAATTAAAATCAACAGTAGCATCATTAACCCTATCCAAATTCTTTGCCTAGCCTTGACCATTTGTTCCACTCCTATCGATAATGATAATCTTTCTCAATCAATATCCTTATCGTAATGGTCTCTTCTTCAATCGTCTATTTCAAAATGTGAGAACTTGCATATGGACAAAAGTGACATTGGCTTCATTATTAATGATTATATAGCTTTTCTAGCATAATACTAAGTTGTTTTTCTAGCGTTAATCCATCATTGCACCAAAAATCATTCAGCTTAATTGGATAAATGCTCCTTGTTGGATCTTCAAATAGCTGCTTCCAAGCTTTATGCTTTAATAACTTATTTGGGAAATCTTGATAGTAATCTTCTGTGAGGACAACAAACATGTGGTTAGCAGCGTAGTCAGACAATATATTTCCCTCTATAAAAAGATGACTATTTACTTCTAGCACCTCTTGCTGAATACGTGGAGGAGGAGTTAACTTTAAGCCATTATATAAATTAAAGGTAGCTCTTGCAGTGGTATTCCAAATACATATTGTATGATCCTCCCATACCTCATATAAACCTACTGTTTCATGAGGTTGTATAATGAATTCGAGCTTAGCAACTGCTGTATGTGTAATGGATTGATAATGCTCAACCCACATCGTTGCCTCTGCCTCACATCCAAGAATTTTCCCTATAAGCTTAACTTCTTCAAGTCGATCTAATTGATTCCATGGCAAAACCAAAATGGGTGCAAGTTGCTCCAATTTTTCTAACTTGCCTGGACAATAATATAAATATTCAGGCACAATGATTAGGTCGATGTCCATTTTCTCCAGTTGATGAGTTCTATCTTGCTCCAGATCAATCGTACCACTAAGCTCACGATGTATAAGCGGTGATACTTCCCATGGTGTAAAAGGAGCAGCAATTGGCTGTATGCCTAAAGCAAGTAAATCACCACTATATTGGAATGCTACAATACGTCTCGGCTTTGGTCTATACCGATACTCACTTGGCGATACACCAACAATTTGTTTAAACTTTCGGCTTAAATAGAGTCCATCTGTATAGCCAACTTTTCTCGCAATCTCGTTCAATGTGGCATCCGTTGAAAGAAGATACATTTTGGCTTTGTCTATTCTCACTCTCATCAAATGGTTCGAGAAACTACGCCCTATTTGTTGTTGAAACAATCTTGAAAAATAACTTGGATTAAAACCCATAAGCTCTGCTAATTGTGATCGATTTAGATTTTGATCATAATGGCGATTGATATATGCTAGAGCTTCTCGCATAATCAAATCTACTTTCTCTTTATACGGCTTTAAAGCTTGGATAAATAAATGTAATATTTCCTCCAACAAAAAATTTTGTCTACTATGAAAATGCTGTTCACCTACGTCTATCTCACCTACAAGTTCTTGAAGAAGAGTAACAGCACGATACGATAATGTTTCTACACTAGCAATTGAGCCATGGGCAGGCAATTGTTTATGATCGACACGATAAAGCAATAAATCAGCATTTTCTTCAGTAAGACTGTACATTTGAAAAGATACAATGTATAAATGAACAACTTGGTGATTTGCTTTTTCTAACTTTGCTATTTTTCCCGCACTAAGATATATCATTTCATTTTTATCTAAACATAACCATTTTCCATCTAAGGAAATTTTGGTAGCAACGCCGCAAGCTAATAAGGTTGGAAATTTTGTATGAAGTGAATATGTATTAACCTTTTCTTTCCATTCAATTATTGCTGTGTCCATTAATCTATACATTTTGCATCCACCTTAATATAATTGAAACAATCATTATAGAGTCATTATAATTGATAATAGTTATCATTAAAAGTCAAGCAAATATAGATAACTATAATTGCTTGACTTAGTGTTGAAAAACAAAACCATCCATAGAATTTATGTGAAAGGTGAAAAAGGATTTCCGTTGCAGGCTACTTGCTTTCCTATGGGCGAGCGCCGAGCCGCTTCCTCCGCTACCGCTCCGTGCAGGGGCTCGCCTGTCTCGCTATCCCACGGGAGTCAAGTAGCCTTCCACTCCAATCCATAAAATAAAAATGTTAACTTTTTAGCAAAAAAGGGAAGGTATTCATTACTCTTTTATGGAGGGGTGTTGTCACACATCACTTTTAATGGCTATTTTGTTCAGGAAAAGACACTTTTGCAGAATGGTTGATTGGAGTGGAGCCAGCGTCACTCCTAGGGGATTTAGCATCACAGAGGAGACCCTGGAGCGAACGCAGTGAGTGAAGCGGCTCATCGGACGCCCCCTGGAAAGGACGCTGGCGGAACGGAAATCAACCCCTCGCCTTACCAAATTGCTTATTATGCCGTTGACATTACCTTTTTTCAACAACAAGTCAAGCAAATATAGATAACTATAATTGCTTGACTTTCATAGTTTATCGTATTTAATTCTTTAGAAAAGCCAGCTATTTCTCTAACAGTTTTGATAGTCCTCTTTACTATCTATTGCCCCTGCTGGATGATGATTTGATAACGTCTGCCTTTATTTAGCAAACACAAAAAAGGCTAAGGATTTCCCCGAGCCTTTCTAGTTTACTTATTTTTTCAGTATATTTGGAAATTCCTCTAACAGCATGTTACTTGTTGTCATATCATCATAATTCCATTTATCCTCAATAAAGTGAACTTTATTGTTCTTCACGGCAGGTAAGGAGTTCCACAATGGCTCTTGTGTTAATTCATCAAATGCCTTTTGTGCCTCTTTATCTCCAGAAATTAATACAAATAATTGATCACCCACAAGTGTCTCATGCAGTGTTTCTTTAGTAATTTCAATATATGGCCCACTATTTGGCTGTAATGCCTGTACCTTTTCGTCCATAGTATATCCTTTGTCTTGATACAGCAAGCCTGCTACTCCGCCTGTTTTCATCACGAACATTTTTTTATTCCAAAAAAATTGGAATACGACAGCCGTTTCTCCTTCAGTCACCTTACCATCTGCGCGAAGCTGTTCCCACATTGCATCGGCATCTTCATTATATTTCCTCAGTAGCTGCTCTCCCTCTTCCTTTTTACCAACAATATCAGCAACGACTGGGAATCGATCCTTTAATGGCTGCATACCATCGAAAACAACGGTTGGTGCAATTTTAGAAGCTTCTTCGACCTCATTATCCATAATATATGACAGCATAATCAAATCGGGCTTTAACGTCAGTACCTTCTCTAAATTTGTTGGAAAGCCTATATCTGTTGAACTAATTTTCCCGTTATCTTCTAAAACACCGCTCTCGATGAAACGACGATCTACCCCAACAGGCTCTATACCTAATGCTATTAAATCACCAATTGCATTACCCTGAAGGACAATTCGTTCTGGATTTGTAGGAATGTCTACTTCTGTCCCTTGAAGGTCTTTGTAAACCCTTGTCTCAGAAGAGCTAGCTGACTGACTTTCTACTACAGTCTGATTTTGTCCAGTAGTTTCATTGTTTAGATTAACAGTACCTCCCGTACATGCTGATAATAGTAACGTAATACAAAGTAGTGCCATTGCTGTGAATGAAGCTCTTGAACCTCTATGCATATGTATAACTTCCTCTCGCTTATATTGATAATGATTATCACTATCAATATATCGCCATATTGGTCTCCAAACAATGGACGATTCAATGCTATTTTGAGGACGATGTATAGCATTTTTTCTTTCTTGTTTTCTAAAGCGTAATGGCGTAACACCCCTATGCTTTTTAAAAAGACGGCTCAAATAATAAGGGTCCTTATAGCCCACATTTTCGGCAATTTCCTTCAATGTGGCATCCGTTTCTACTAATAAATTTGCCGCTATATCAAGGCGAATCTGAATCAAATAGTCAATTACACTATAACCCGTTTTCTTTTTAAAAATGGACGCTAAATAAGGAACGCTATAATTCAAATTGGCTGCAATAGATTCTAGTGTCAAAGCCTGTGCATAATGCTCTTGTAAATATTTCATTACCTGTCCTACAAGGTCGGGCTTCATCATATCTATACCTTGGCTATGTAGTTGCTGTAGCAGATTATGAACAAATTGATAGAATAATGATTTCACATGAAAGCGATCTATTCCACCAGACTTCCTCCACTCCTGCTCCATCAATTTAACTTTGTGAAAAATAGCAATCGGGTAACTGGGTATATAGCTATATTGCAGTTGAAATGGATTACTTTTATCCATTAGGCGTAATACTTCCGGGCGCATAGGATTAGGCATGGTCGCTTTATAAAAAATCAAATAATACGCCAACTCATCCTCCGTTAGAAAAATATCTAAAATAGTCCCTTTGCTACCATGTATGACTTGAAACTGCTGAATAATATACTCGATTTGATTGAGCTGAACTTGCGCCCTTCCTCGAGAAACAAAAATAAAGCCATTAGCTGGCATTTTATAAGACTGTAATGTTTCTCCCATCCTCATAATCTGATGCCGAACATCTAGCACTTTGATAGCAGCATGATCCCACAGGTATATATGGTCATCAACATTCATAATGCACATAATTCCTCCTACCTATCTTTTTTACTACTATCATTATAATTGAAAATGATTCTCAAATGAAAGCCAAACTACATTGATGGTAGTTTGGCTTCCGAAAATATTCATGTTATTCATTTTTATGCATTTTGTTAAAGGCTTCTACTACAATATCAAGCTGCTTCTCTAATGAAACGGGATCATTAAAGTAGGAAGCATCACTATCTAATATAGTGACCTTGTTATTTTTCACCGCAGGTAGCTCATTCCATAAAATACTTTCCTTTAGAAATGCAAGTGCTGTATCTTCTACAAAAATAAAATCTCCTGCATAATCCAGCAAACGTTCAATGGAAAATGCAACTCCCCATTCTTTCGACTCAAGTGCTTCTTTTTGAACCAAGGCTGGCGCATTTAGCTGGAACTCCCCATAAATAATTTCTCCACCTCTAGAATAATGATCACCATATATGTAAACCTCTTTGTCAGTACCACCCATTAGAGAAACGGTCTGATCTCCAACAACCTCTTGGATAGTTGACTTGTTGTCGGCAATTTTTTCATCCCAATTATTTATCCATTGAGCGGCTTCTTTTTCTCTATTAAGCATCTTACCAAACTCTACTAATTGTTCACGGTAACTCATGGCGCCATACTTAATGCCAACAGTTGGCGCAATCTTTTCAAAGTTTTCAAAGCCTTCCATGCCATCAAAAGCAATAATTAAATCTGGTTTCAATTCCAAGATTTTTTCAATCGATTTGTTGTCACCAATACTTTCAATGCCATCTATTTTACCTTCAAAATAAGGATTACTTAACGCAAAATCAGACATACCAATAGGTTTAATGCCCAATGCCAATAAATAACCCGCATAACTGTCTGCTACAACTACAATACGTTTCGGATTTTTGGGAATCTCCACTTCTCTATTCGCCGCCTTATAAACGATGGTTGCTTGTGTTACTTCGGTAGTCTGTCCTTGTGTCTTGGACTGTGGGTTTGTGCCATTCGAACAAGCACCCAATAGTAGTGTTAGACAAAGCAATACTATCGCTGCAAAGTTTGTTTTATGTTTCTGAGACATTGGAATATTTTCTCCTTTTTTATATTGATAATGATTATCATTAACAATATATCGTTGAAACATTTCCCCTTCAATAGAGGATTCCATGATGATTTGTGGAGTATCTTCTAGTATGCCTTGTTCCATTACTCGTTTTCTATATTTCCCTGGTGATATTCCTAGATGTCTTTTAAAAATACGATTAAAATAATGAACATCTGTATAGCCAACACTTGTCGCAATATCCTTTAAAGACACGTTTGTTGATTTTAATAGAGCTACAGCCTTTTTCATTCTTGTATGCATGACATATTCGATAAAGCTATAGTTGGTCTCTCTTTTAAATACTGCCGATATATGTGATACACTGTAATTTAAATGCTCTGCAAGAGACTCTAGCTTTATCGAATCTGCATAATGCTCATCCACATACCTCTTTATTTGACTTACTAAATCTGTTTCTTTTACATAGCTCTCTTGGCTACATAACTCTTGATATATACTTAATATAATTTGATAGAATAATGTTTTAACTTGCAAACGTTCCAGCCACCGTGATTGTTGCCAGCTTTCGTACATAAGCTGCACTTTTTCATAAATAGTTACCGGATATTTCGGTACCAAGCTAAACTGGATTTGAAATGCATTTCTTTTCTCAAACAGCTGAAGAATCCTTTGACCAACAGGATAAGGAACAGAACCTTTATAAAAAATAAGGTAGCACTCTAGTTCATTAGTTATTTGATTAATTTCTAAAGCTGCCCCTTTACCGCTATGTATCATTTGAAACTGAATCACGTGATAATTAGTTTGATCCAAATGCACTTGCGCTGTTCCACGCGTGATTACTATAAGTACACTTGTTGGCAATTTATAAGGCTGTAATGTATCCCCTATCCTCATTACTCTATGACGAACGTCTAATACCTTGATAGAAGCGTAATTCCAGAGTAGTAGATGTTCTTCTATATTCATGTCGACTTTCACCCTCCTTCACTATGTATTATAAATGATATTGATTATCATCCACTTTTAAAATAACGTGTTTAAGTAAATAAAAAACACTAGCTATTAGAATTGATAGCTAGTGTTCTTATATTCTATTGAGTTCTAGGTTGGATTAAGACATAGTTTGGAGCTGTTGGAGATGTAGATTCCTTCGCATAAACTATATTTCCGTATTTATCCTTCGTAAATAAATATATTTTTTGATCCTTTTGGAATATGTTTGTAGAATTTGGATCAGTGCTTGTTTGAATAGCCGTAAATGTTTTTTCAGAACTTGCATCTGAAGGTTTTGTTATTTGTCCCTTACCATAAGATATTATTCCTCCGCCAGGAATGTCTGTGTAATTACTGCTATCAGCTCTTTCGATAATATCTTTAATATTAGCTATTGTTAAGTCACCCTGGTTTTTTGAAAGAACTGCATAATAGTAATGCTGATTCCATGTTATATCTGCATCTAAGTTAGCAATAACTCGAACCTGCTTAGAAATATTTAAGTCACCTGGGTACTGTATATCAGGTACTAACGTTGCTGAAGTAATTGTATTCACTTTTGTTGGATATTTGTATTCTGCTTTTAATTTACTGAATGCCCATCCGCCTTTATCCTTCGCGGTAGCATTGATTGTCATATCAAAGCTTTGTGTAACTTCATTTGCAAATGTTAGTATCATTTTACGTGGCTTCCATTCATCAATTTCATCTACCTTATCCTGCCACTTCCATGAAGCATAAGTAGGAGTAATTGCAGTGCCTGTTTCAGGATTCACTAATTGGAAATCTGAGTCTTTTAATTCAATAGCCTCAGAAAAAGTCACTTCTAATGTTTTTCCATCAAGCTGTTTAACGATCGGATCCTCTACCTTTGGTGGTGTACCATCTGAGAAGAATTTATATGCCATTACACCTTTGTCAGTTTCGCCTGGTGTCAAAGTAATTGTTTTATTTTGCTGTTCATCAAAAGTATATACTTTTGACTCTGTACCTACTTGAAGCATTGTTGCATTTTTATATCTATCTTTTACCGCAACATAAAGCTCATAATTTTGATGGGGTTCTAAAGAGGTAAAATTAATTTCATTAGTACCCTTTCGCATATTGCTAGCTCTTCCTCTTTCAATAACCTCCTCAGCACTTGAAGGTACTGGAACTGTTGCATCGCCAGCTTTTCTAAGAATATAGTGATACGTACCATCTTCATCTGACATAAATTTGAAGGTAGCATTCTTATCTCCTTGAGCTATCTTTATCGATGTATTTTCAATTTTCGGTGGTGTTTGGTCATCGATTACATGTCTAGTCTCAATATCTGAAACATTTCCTGAACGATCGCGCAATACCATATAGATAGAGTAGCTCTTAAACGGATTTAAATTTGCTGTTGGTAATGGGATTACTACCTTTTGTTTTCCTAGTTGAGCAGGTTTATTACCTCCGCTCCCAACAATATCGATTTCTTCTGTTCCAACCTTAAATTTTGTTTCATTTAATTGGACAGCTTCAATTAAACGTAAGCGGTCATCACGTGTAAGAGTTATATCTGACTCCATAATTAGATAATGATACGTTCCTGCTTTTGAAGCATTAAACTCAAGAAGTGTTTGGTCCTTTGTATTATTAATTACTGGTTCTCCTATAATTGTGAGGACTGGTAATTCAATATCGTTATGAATGTATTCGGCTGTGTTTCGCGGAACAGTATTATTTGGAATGTTATTGATATTTTCAAATTCGATATCAGCCAAATCTTTAACATTCGGTGATATTGTAACAACTAGATTATCCCCGTTTACAAAGCCTGTTAGTGATGGAATGGTGAAAATTAATCTTTTCTGAGCTTTATTATAGACAACCTTTGTAGGATGTATCGGTTGCTGTGCACCTTGATTGACTATCCCTGTACCTGAAAGATCATAGTTCTCTATTTTTTCAGCAGAAATAGGATCTAAATCCTCACTCACGGTTAGATAAAATTCATTTTTAATCTCATCTAGTAATACAAGTTGTCCACCTACAACATATGGTGGGATATTATCAAGCTCACCAGTTTTAAACTCTTTAACCGCCTCTTTAGGTATAGGATCTACCGAGAAGTTGCCTGAATCATCCTTCATGACAACATAAAGTTGATATTCGGTTTCAGCATCTAATTCTGTTAAAATTCCTGTTATTCCAAGTTCTCCAGCTTTTGCTTTCCCTTTACCTGTTGGGTTTGCGACGATATCTGCCGTCGTCGGGTCAGCTGCTGTTGTTTTCTTACGTACATAATAGTAATAATCTCCAGGTTCACTTGCTGCAAACTTGAATTCAGCACGTGTTCCTCCATGTAAAGGCGTAACTTGTAGAGATTTAACTACTGGTGGAGTTGCATCTTTCATTTGGAATGCTTGAGAGACAATATCAGATGCATTTTTCGAGCCGTCTACAACCATGATGTAGATGACATATTCTTTTTTCTCACCTAGATTTGACACTTTTATTGAGTTTGTGCCTTTGATTGCTGCACTACTTCCGTATGCAACGTTTTCAATTGAAAGATGGTTTACCATTTCACGTTTATTAGGTGCCTCTGCTCCCTTTTCACGCACAATATAGTAGTACGTACCTACCTCATCAGATGTGAAATCTGCTTGAATCTCACTGCCATTGAGCACTTTGACATTTGTAATACTTACAATAGGCTTTGTTTTATCATCTGGATTCTGATTCTCGTTTTCGTCTTTATCGATTGGTTTGCCATCTGGATCTGTGATATTTCCGATATTGTCTTTATCATCTAGGAAATCATCAAAGATATTATTTGGAGATTCATCTTTAGGTAAAATGACTTTGTCGATATACGTATAGTCCCCAATGTCAACCTTGCCGTATGAATTATCAACATATAGAGTACCGATACGGCCATCTATATACAGCTCTAAATCTGTATAACTGTTGTAGTTTATCCAATCAATATTGCCATCTCCATAGATCGTTAACTTTGTTTCGGTATCCAGATTTAATGTTCCAATATAGCCTTGAATTTCAAATTCGCGAACACTTCCGATGATGTCTACACGTGGTAGTTTCATATTGGATTCGATTTTTGTCCCTGTTTGTGATACTACTAGTCTCGAAACAGTGCTGTTATAAAATTCAAGATGCTTTTCAACATTTTTCATTTCTTGTTTTTCTTTTGACCAGTTGACAAATGGCTTATCTTTATCAGGATTTTGGTTCGTCCAATTTTGAAGATCGTTTGTTGAATTGTTATTAGATGGACCATCGCCTTTAGTATTATCTGGATTCGACCAGTTGATAAAAGAAATATTATTGCTCGCCACACGCCCAATGGATAATGGTTGATTGTTAGTAGCACCTAAATGCAATGGTGGTCGAACTGTTTCATTGACAAACATAGTACCTGTCATCTTCAGATTCGAAAATTCAATATAGTTGCCATTAACTACAATGGTTGCACCTAATGAACCATAATCACCATCAAAATCAAGGAATCTTGAGCTTGTTCCGCTTGCATTTAATGTTAGTTTAGAGATGGATCGAACCTTCTTACCAGAAAGATCACCCTCAATATAAGCACCCTTTAAGACAGGTGCATTATCGTCATTAAAAATATGTGAAAGACTTTCTGGAACTGCATAGGCTTCACCATTTATATAAACGGCATCATCATCTACATCTATGATTTTGAAAGATGTTTCATTGTTCTTTTTCTCTTGTGAACGAACCACAAAAGAAGCAAACTGTCCGCGATTTACAGCATCAAACGGAGAGAATGTCACAGGTGTTGTGCCTTCAGTAATATTTAAATCGATAAGTGTTTGAATATAGATAGCATTGCTTGATTGGCTATCTACATCTTTAAAAATATTGTTGTAACTAGGAGATACCTCCAAATGGAATGCTAATACTAATATTTTTGCTAATTCGCCACGAGTCATCACTTCGTTTGGCATAAATGTGCCATTAGAATACCCAGACATAATGCCCGCGTTTTGCAATGCTGCGACAAATTTATAAAATTCGCTACCCTTCGGTACATCTTTATAATAAGGATTTTGGACATTTCTCATATCCAATTTTAATGCCGTTGCAATCATTTTTGCTGCTTGTCCACGTGTTACATTGACATCCGGACGGAAGGTTTTATCGGCAAACCCGTTAATCACACCCTGAGAATATAATTTTAATATATCGTTATAATGAACTGAGTATTGGTCGATGTCTGTAAAGGGAGAAGTAGCCGCTGCCGCTTTTTGTGGTGGAGGTACTACAACAGCAATCCCACTTGTAGCAAATACTGTTGCTATCAAGGCTTTATTTACTTTTTGGATTTTAGATTTATCCATCCCACTCTTCCTTTCGCTTATGTATTTTGATACGTACAAATATCATTTCCTCATACTCTTTATATCGGCTCGTAGCTAACGAACCTTCATAGATAAATCTAAATTAGTCAGGTAAATTTCTTGATTAATCAAATGACCTTTCTATTTCTGAAATGGTGATTAATTTTTCAGTTTGCTAACTGAGTGATTCGCCATTTTGACTCACCTTTCTATTTCTTTTGGAATGATAGCCCTTCTTAATGAGCATCTTTTCCCACTTTTAGAACGGGCTCTACACTTTGACGAGCTCTTCCATGTGATATCACCACTTCTCTCCTCTTCAAACCATTGTGGCCACGTTTGACCCTCACTAATAACAAAATAAATTCCCTTCATCCACACAACAAAAAAGCCAAGGAGCATCGGTGCTCGCTTGGCTTTTCACGATATATAGGCATACATCTAGTCGTCCTTGGGGTGTCATAAGGGAAAGGGGGATAACCTTACGTCTTGTCAAGTCGATCAAGAGATGTGACCCGAGTTACATATCATTTGAACATGGTTTAGGAAGTCATATGGCGGATGACTTACAAGTAGCTTGCCCAAATGATGTTTGCATTAATCAATTACCCCGAAATTCAAAATTGTAAGCCCCTTTGTTTCATTTTTTACTGCATTTATATTTCCGCAACCTTTACTTGATTGCGTCCCTCTTGTTTCGCAAGGTATAGTGCATCGTCAGCTGCTTTAATTAGTTCCTCTGTTGAATCTGCCATTGCTGGATAGGCAGCTATTCCTGCAGATAATGTTATGGGTCTGCCACATGGACTTTCTGTTGTTGCCAAAATTTCTCGTAGTTGTTCAGCCACTTGTGCTGCCTCTTCTGCTGCCGTATTTGGTAGCAGTATGACAAATTCCTCGCCACCATATCGACAGCATACATCTCCTTCACGAGCCACAGCTTCCATATGACTGGCTAAAAATTGCAAAACTTTATCGCCTACTGCATGACCATATGTGTCGTTCACACTTTTAAAGTGATCTAAATCTAGTAAAATAATTGCATGTGGTACATTGTTCGTTAACCATTCGGCAAGCATCGAATCCATTGTACGTCGATTCGTAACTCCCGTCAGTGGATCAACAGTAGATTGATCCTTGAAAAACGAGACCTGTCCATGTAAAAATGATAAACTCCGAACCAAGGCATTCTTCAAAGAATAAGCTTCAAAGTACCATCCACTTACAGATTTTAAACCTTCTACATTTTTCTTATCTAAACTTTCCTCCGTTAAATTTGCTAGTTGCTGCAAAGGGTTGGCAATGCGTGCTGCCGCCCAAAGTACAATGATAATAGATAGAATCATAAGGGGTACAGATTTAATAATGACTTCCTGCACACGATCAAAGGAAGGGGCTAGTGCTACGTCTAAAGGTTTCTGGGCGACAACGCCCCATCCTGTTGATGGGACTGTACTATAGCCAGCAAGCATTTTCACTCTTTCTGTGTTCTCAACAAGTTGAGCACCACTCTTTCCTGATATCACCGATTGAACGACTTTATTTTTCGTTACCACATCATTAATCCGACTTGGGTCTTGATGATAGATAACACGTCCATCTGAATCAACTACATATACGTAAGAGCCGTCCTTACTATAATGCTCTCCCAGTAAAGTTTTAAAGGCATTTGGTTCCTTTAAATAAATAGTCCCTGCTATCATTCCTAAATACTCATTGGAGTCGGAAAAAATAGGATGAGAAATAAAAATGATGAGACGTCCTGTCATCGCCTCATATGGTTTAGAGATAAGTGGTGTCCTTTTGGATAACGCCTCTTTAGCACCGATTGATGTTAAAATTTCTCCCTTTATTTCAATAGATGGTGGAGAGACGGATAAAACCAATCCTTCTGCATTTGTTATTACTACAGAATTAAACATTTGATTTTGCAATCTCAAACGTTCTGTTTCCTGATTCAATGCTTGCGCATCGTCCATCTTTGCTTGTATCTGAGTTGCACTATAACCTAATATTTGGAAAGATTCATGTAGATAAGAATCCGCAGTAGATGCCAATTTTTGAGCATAAACCCTATTCGTTTCTAGTGTATTTTCCTTTATCGAGTCAATATTCATTCTGTATCCGCCCCAAACACTACCAAGGCTCGTGAAAAAGAATGCTGCCATCGCAACTCCCATAATTAAATGCTTTAGTTTTAATTGATGTGATTTCATTTCTTCTCTCCTATTTACGTTAATTTTATATGTATTTTTTGAGAGATACTTTATTAATAAATGGGGTAATAGTATCATTTCCAAATTGCGTAAGAAGAATCCAATACACCACTAGGATTGTATCAATAAAAAGGGTCGTATCATATAGCTAGCTAGTAAACAAAATTCTACAATTTATTTTCTTAAATTAAATATTCTAACAACTGACAACTATTGTCTGAAATTTGATAAAAAATCTAAATTCTAAATTTTTTTACTTTTATTGTTATTCTGACATATGAAAGTTGAAATGTTTATTTTATAATGAAAAATAGCATAGGCAAGTTAAGGTCTATTCTGTTATAATACTCTTTAAAATAAAATAAACTGTATTAATACAGAATCGAACGTTACGCTTTTCACACAATGGGGATTATGAGAAAAGCGCTACGCTTCCATCAATGGGATGGTCGTGTAGCCTACACAAAAAGGGGTTGGAAGATTTGGGCATTTTACAAGGGTTAAAAATTCTCGATTTTTCTGCATTACTACCAGGGCCAATGGCGACAATGATTTTTGCTGATTTAGGAGCAGATGTCATCCATGTTGAATCTTCAAAGCGCGTTGATTTAACACGAATTATGCCTCCCTATGATGAAGATCATGAGGCTTACATTCATCAACATTTAAATCGATCTAAAAAATCAATTACATTAAATCTTAAATCACCAGAGGCTATAGACATTGTAAAATCACTGGTGCAAGAGTATGACGTTATTATCGAAGGTTTTCGGCCTGGTGTCATGCAACGCCTTGGCATTGGCTATGAAGCTCTAAAGGAAATAAATCCAAAGGTTATCTATTGTGCGATTACTGGTTACGGACAAACTGGACCTTATAGCAATCGACCTGGACACGATAATAACTATTTATCTTTAGCAGGCTTACTCGATTATTCACGCCATAAGGATAAAAAGCCTGTCTCCATGGGGGTTCAACTAGCTGATATAGCTGGAGGGACAATGCATGCCGCAATTGGGGTACTGGCTGCTGCCCTTCATCGTGAAAAAACAGGCGAAGGACAATTCATAGATATTAGTATGACAGATGCTGTCTTTTCGCTGAATGCTATGTATGGTGCTGCGTTTATTGGGGGTGGTCGTGTACCACAGCCAGAGCAAGAAATTTTAAACGGAGGCAGTTACTATGATTTTTACAAAACAAAAGATGGACGCTTCTTCTCTGTCGGTAGCTTAGAACCTCAATTTCGTAAACTGCTCTGTGAAGCACTCGACATTCCTGAGTTGATTGATAATACCTTTAATGATTCTTACTATACGCAAATACGCTTTAAAGAGGCTGTTCATGATGCCTTTCTATCAAAGACATATGAGGAATGGCTTGAGGTATTTAACGAGGATTTTGAAGGTTGTGTAGAGCCTGTACTCACTTTTCCAGAAGCATGTGAGCATCCACAGTTGAAGGCTCGCGGCATGATCGTCGATATTCCAAAAAGCGATGGCACCATGCAACAGCAAATTGCTTCTGCCTTTAAATTTGATGGCACTGAGCCTGAGTACAAGTATGTCGGTGCCAAGCTTGGAGAGCATAATGAAGAAGTATTAACTGCACTTGGCTATAATGATGAACAAATTGCTAGTTTACGAGAAAAGGGCGTTTTAGAATAACGGAAAGGTTCAATTTGGAAGTAGGCAATTTTCAAATTGAACCTTTTTATGGCTGCCTGCTCATTGACATCCTCAGTAACATAAGCATAAATTATTTCACTAGAAAAAACGCGGCTACCAATGTACTCCTGCTGTTATAACAGTAAATGGATTTATTTTTCTAATAAAACTTTTTAAAAGAAATGTTGACATATAATTCATCAAGCATTATAGTATTGTTTAAATCTTAACAGACAATTAAATACGATAATTTCTTCTTATCCAGAGAGACTGAGGGACAGGCCCAATGAAGTCTCGGCAGCGGGTTATTAACATAATACCGTGCCAATTCCTGCAAATGTACTTACATTTGAAAGATGAGAAGGAAGTAGTTTCTTCAATAGTGGGGACCTTCCTTTTTTCTTAATCGATAAGAACAAAAGGAAGGTCCTTTTTGTTCTTTATTTTTAAATAGGGAGTTGAGCAAGTAAATGATTGAATTTCAGAATGTAGCGAAAACCTTTAAATTTGGTGATCGTGAAGTGAATGCAGTGAAAGATGTATCTCTTTCAATTCAGCAAGGAGAGATTTTTGGAATTATTGGATTTAGTGGTGCAGGAAAGAGCACATTATTGCGGCTTGTGAATCTATTAGAAAGTCCAACCCACGGCACTGTTCAAGTACAAGGTGTTGATATTAATTCGCTCACACCAAAAGAGGTAAGAAAGCTGAGAAGAAGAATCGGCATGATTTTTCAAAATTTCAACTTATTCTCCTCAAGAACGGTAGCTGGAAATGTAGCCTATCCACTTAAGCTGGCGGGAGTGCCTAAAAAAGAAATTAATGAAAGAGTTGCAGAACTTCTTAGTTTTGTTGGTCTTACAGAAAAAGCGAACGATTACCCTGAGCAATTATCTGGAGGCCAAAAACAGCGGGTTGGCATTGCGAGGGCGCTTGCTACCTCCCCTGATATATTAATTTGTGATGAAGCAACCTCAGCGCTCGATCCAGATACAACTGGGGAAATTCTCCGCCTTCTCAAAAAAGTAAACAAGGATTTAGGAATCACTATTTTGCTAATCACACATGAGATGAATGTCATCCAACAAATATGTGACAGAGTAGCAGTCATGGAAAATGGAGCAGTAATTGAATCTAATTCAGTTTTTGATATATTTACAAATCCACAGCATTTAACGACTCAACGGTTTATTCAATCGGTTCAGCAAGATCGACCATCTGCATCTCTATTAGAGGAATGGAGAAAAAAAGGCGGCAAAAATTTATACCGTGTTATTTTTAAAGGTGATATTGCTAGCGATCCTATCCTTTCTCGCGTAACAAGAAAATTTGATGTGGACGTTAATATCGTCTATGGCTCTGTCCGAGAAATTCAGGAGAAGTTCTATGGGAACTTGCTCGTCTCATTTGAGGGACATAGCGATAAAATACCTAGTGTTCTTACTGAATTACAAGACATTGTAACTGTTGAGGAGGTAAAATTCAATGAAGGTTGATTGGACGACTTTTTGGCCCCGTATTTTTGAATCTACGGGTGAAACGATTTTAATGGTTATTATAACCCTTATCTTCGGTTCTATTCTTGGTATAACAATAGGTTTACTACTATATGTGACACGAAAAGGAAATATTTTAGAGAACAAATTCGTGTTTCAATTGTTAAATTTTTTAATTAATATTATTCGCCCAGTTCCATTTATTATTTTTCTAGTGGCCATTAGCCCATTAACAAGAATGGTTGTTGGAACAACGATTGGTACGTGGGCAGCAATCTTTCCAATGACGATTGCCTCATCATTTGGTATTGCGAGAGTAGTAGAGAATAACTTAGTTAGCATTGACCCTGGGGTAATTGAAGCCGCAAAGGCAATGGGAGCAAGTCCTCTACAAATTATTTTTACTGTATTAATTCCAGAGGCACTTGGACCGTTAATTTTAGGCTTAACGTTTGTGACAGTCGGTTTAATAGATTTCTCTGCAATGGCTGGTACAGTTGGCGGAGGCGGTTTAGGTCATATTGCAATGACATATGGTTATCAACGCTTTGATGGAAGTGTCATGCTTGTGACCGTTATTATTCTTATTATTCTTGTACAAATTGCGCAGTGGATTGGGAATAAGCTATCAAGAAAAATTATGCGACGGTAAGAAGGACATTTTTCATTTGAATAAAACAACGAAAGAGGAGATTAATAATGAAAAAGTGGTTTAGTATTTTATTAGTTTTAACAGCCGTATTAGCATTGGCTGCCTGTGGGTCTGATTCAGCTACAGATAATGCTAAAAAAGAAGAAAAAGTAAAGATTGGTGTAACTGGAACAGATGGTGAAGTATGGCCGATTTTAAAAGAGAAAGCTAAAAAGGAAGGGATTGAAATTGAGCTTGTTGAGTTCTCTGACTATACATTGCCGAATCAGGCATTAGCAAATAAAGAAATTGATATTAATTCCTTTCAGCATATCGCGTTTCTAACACAATTTACTAAAGAAAATAATGTCGATTTAGTTCCAATCGGTGCTACTGTTATTGCTCCAATGGGAATATATTCAGAGAAAGTGAAGGATGTTAACGAAATTAAAAAAGGTGACAAAATTGCTATCCCTGATGACCCTTCCAACCAGGCTCGTGCATTAAGATTATTAGAATCAGCTGGCTTAATTAAATTGGCAGATGATTTTGGTCTCTTCGGTGACCCAAGTAAAATCGTCGACAACCCGAAAGATTTAGACATTTTACCGATTGTAGCTCAACAAACACCACGTGTATTACCAGATGTAGTTGCATCCGTTATTAATAATGGAGTTGCTGGACAAGCTGGGTTTGATCCCGTAAAGGACCCCATTTATCTTGAAGATGCCAACGATCCAAACGCCTTACCTTATGTGAACATTTTTGCTGCACGAGCAGATGATCAAGATAATAAAACATATCAGAGAATTGTCGAGCTGTATCATGAGGAAGACGTAATGAAGGCAGTCGAGGCAGAAACAAATGGAGGATCTATTGTTGTTGATTTATCAAAAGATGAGTTAATAAAACAAAGCAAAGGACTATAGGGGGAGATAAATATGAGCAAAACTTTATCGGGAATTGAACTAATCCAGGAATCCATTGAAACAAATCAAGCATTGTATATTGAAACTAGCCAGGCAATCCATGCCAATCCAGAAATAGGGAATCAGGAGTTTTTCGCAAGTCAAAAGCATGTAGAAATCTTGACGAATGCAGGATTTAAAGTAGACACAGCCGTTGCTGGACATGAAACCTCCTTTTATGCAGTGAAAGACAGTGGAAAACCTGGTTCAACAATTGCCTTTCTTGCTGAATATGACGCTCTTCCAGGTTTAGGGCATGCCTGTGGTCATAATATTATCGGAACAACGAGTGTCGCAGCCGGAATTGCTCTTTCTAAAACATTAGATGAAACCGGTGGAAGTGTCGTCGTCTTAGGAACACCTGCTGAAGAGGGTGGTCCAAACGGCAGTGCAAAGGGAAGCTTTGTAGCACATGGCTATTTAAAGGAAGTAGATGTCGCTTTAATGATTCATCCAGCAGGAAAAACATCTCTAACAAGCGAAACACTTGCCGTTGATCCACTTGATTTTCATTTTTACGGGAAAGCCGCACATGCATCAGGGGCTCCTGAGGAAGGAATTAATGCATTAGATGCAGTGATCCAGCTTTTTGTTGGGATTAATGCTCTACGCCAGCAGCTTCCTACAGATGTTCGAATTCATGGAATTATTACACATGGTGGGGATGCACCAAACATTATTCCTGAATATGCAGCAGCAAGATTCTTCATTCGTGCGGATTCATGGAAAAAAACAGAGGAGGTATCAGTAAAGGTACGTGCAATTGCTGAAGGTGCTGCACTAGCAACCGGGGCAACGGTAAAAATTGAACGATTCCAAAATGAAGTAAAGGATTTTGTGCTAAATCCTGTACTAGATAATATTTTACAAGAGGAGTTAGAGGCTTTAGGAGAAAAGGTTTGGACAATTCGAGGACAAGGCAAAGGTTCAACAGATGCTGGGAATATTAGCTACGAGGTTCCAACAGCACATCCATATATAAAAATTGGCCCAGACGATCTAATTGGGCATACAAATGAATTTAGAGAAGCTGCTAAATCCCCTGAAGGTGATGCAGCTTTAATAAAAGGAGCAAAAGCACTTGCTTCAGCTGGCTATCGCTTATTAAAAGATAGTGATCTTTTAAGTGAAATAAAAGCTTCTTTTGAGACAGCGAAGGCACAGAAAGAAAACTTCTAAAACTCATTCTAACATTATTTGCATATGGAACAGGGCTGTACCAGAAAGTTGCCGAAGATCAACTTTTTGGACAGCCCTACTTTTATACATATGCACTTATAAATACTCGTAGCTTTTCAAAATGATCGTCAATCAATAAATACTTTTTGTAGATTTCCATTAATTTCTCAAAAAGCTCATAGTGCTCTGTTACAAATAAAATCTTTAAAATATTTAATAGATGGAGAGAGGCACTTTGAGCTACAAAATAATAAGGAGCCTCTGATTGGCGATAATGTTGACGCCATTCTTCCACAGATAACCCAATATGCTGTAATGAATTATTAACGTGTAATGCAATATCCTGCTGAACATATGCCTCAATTGCAATCAATTGTTCATTGCTACAACTCCCCTCCACTAATGCTGCATGTATTTTTTTATTGGATGCTAGTACATGCTCTTTTAAAAGGACTAACCCCTCTTGATAACGTCCCATTCTTACGTAATGATCCAGCAATATAGCATACAAATTCTCTAAAAAATTTAGTTCATAGTTTTTAATAATTGCAGGAGGAGTCGGCTTACGATTTGGTAGTAACTCTTTATATTCAAGCATTATCTCGATTGCATAATTATTAAGTCGCTCATCCTCTAATAAATATTCCCCATATTGAATAACTAATTCATTATCCTTCTCCTGATGTGCTATATGAAATAGTAGATAGGCTATTAACACTTTTTCCTTCTCCGTTAATGCATACATTGAATAGCGCCAATCCGCCTCAAAGGACGTAATAAGTGCCTTCACACAGTTATTATCTCCCTCAGCCAATCGGTAGTGTACAACAATTTGATAAAGACGTAACTGTTTTTTTGCCAAACAGCTAGCATTGTGCTTATCCACATGAGTTATACACTTATCCAGTATCGTTTTATAGTTATTCACAAAGTTATCCACATGTTCACAATTTTCTTTCATAGATTGCTCAAAATGTCCCATTATTTCATAAAGAAATGTGAATTGCTCTAAGGGTCTGTGGATAAGCAGTGAATAAACCTTTTTTGTAAAAAGCCAATGCCAAAAAGATGCATGCTCTTTATACATCATATGCACTAAATATTCATCTTGAAATTTATATAAAATAATTGTTTGTAGTTCATTAACTGGCATTGCTATTTGCATTCGTTTCCCAAAAACTAGCCAAATTAGTCGTTCTAAGTCTATTGTGTGTTGCGCAAAGAGTTGCTCAAAAAAAGTTTCTTTTCCTTTTTGTGTATAAAAAAAAGCATTGAGCCGTTCATTCACAAATTTTGCATCTAAGCCATATTTGTCAAAATACATTTGCATTTCTGTTGATACACGACCCCAATATTTACGAGCTGTGGAAAAGGCAATATTCTTAGCCGTTTCTTCATTTACTAAAAATAGCTTTGATGAAAGCGAAGTACCAAGTATTTTTGGATCTTCCTGCAGATTTGACTCTGCCTCCAGCCATGTTGCTAGTAAATTTTCAGCACCCTTTTCACTTTTTTGTTTATAAGCCATGAATAATTGCTCATCACAGTCCAACAGCATAAAATTGGAGCCTCCCATCAAATTCGACCAACAAAGATCTTCCCCTATCATTCAAATACATGTTTTTAACACTCTTTCTTCAATATAACAAATCTTAAGTAAAATATGCTAAAAAATTAGTGATATGCCTAGCTAAAATGTTCTCAAACAAAAAAGAACCACCTATCAAGTGAATACACTTCATAGATGGAAATCTCCATCACCAAAATAGTGGATATTTTCTTTTTTCACGTAAATTATTTATCAACAATCCGAAAAATACAATAATGACAGCTCCAATTAACACAGGTGTTACTAAATAACTCCAACCATAGCCTCCTAAAATAATAATTATAGGATTGGCACCTGCCGGCGGATGGATAATGCCCAGGAAGGCCATAAAAAATATTGTTAGCCCTACGCCTAAACTAATAGACAGCATACTCGAGCCTAATAGTGCATACATAGCCAAACCAATAAAGGCGGAAATGAAATGGCCGCCAATAATATTTCGAGGCTGAGATAACGGTGCATTCCAGACGACAAATACAAGTACACAGCTACCACCAAGTGAAGCCATTAGCCAAGGTGCCTCTGTAAAATTTGTTAGCCATAGCAAAACAAAAATACATATTAAGCCGCCTATTGCTCCCGTGATGGCATCAGCAAAATTTGTTCGAGAGGGGGCATGTCCCCCTCCTCTCATTTTTAATATAAAAGGTTTTATACTATTCTTTTTCTCTATTTTATTTTCCACACCAAAAAACTCTGTCATTCGACACCAACTTTTCTATGCTACGTTCTATTTAAATTCGGTTAGGCTAATCATTTTTAAACTTTACCTATTATATCAACACAACATTAGAATTCAATCTAAACTTCATATTTCAGACAAATTCTTACTTTGCCACCCCATAACCCATACAAAAAAGCAAACCTTTAACAGTTTGCTTTAGAATGAATTCACCTATTAATCATATTGCTTTTTCACTGTCTTATAAATTCGTACCTTTTTCAATATCGTTTTAGGTACTTGGAAGGTTGCTGTGACAACTCCTGGATGACGTCCAATTTCAATGGAACCTGTTATCGTCGCTCTATTTAATACTTCTGGCTCGCTCATCTCAAATAACTTTGCGGCTCTCTGGACTGCATTATCCGTAGCCTCATTTAGCGTTTTTCCAGAACCAATCATAGATACAGGGAATGCTTCCTCTACCTGTTTCACACCGAACTCCTCTGCTAGCTCTCGTGCACGGCGCTTTTCTTCCTTCGTAAAGGGCTTTGCTGTATAAGGTAAATCTTCTTCGTTTGGTAATAACACTGGGCCTTCCAATGCTACTTTTTTCAAGACACTAACTTGTAGCTGTACAATACCAGCTACATCTGTTGTATGCCCTGCAACCTCCCCATCTCCCTGCATAGCATGCATATCCCCAATATAGACACCGCCACCTGGAACCTTTACAGGACAAATAATCGTTGCCCCTTCGCGTACTCTACTTATATCCATATGACCATCGGTACGATGTAAATCCAATTCATCTTGTGTAAAGGCATATTCATGCGGTGCTCCAATTAAGAACGAACCAAAATCACCAGCATTATGAGAATCCGGCATTGCTTTTGAAGGGGTTGTACCAAGCTGTCCTAAAAAAGGTCGCATTCTCGCCATTATACCTACTAGGTCGCTTGGTGCTAATGCAACAACTGGATTTTGTACAGAATTTTCAGGTGTTCTCATGTAATTTTTAGCATCAAGGGCGATACGGCGAGCCCCCTCTCTTCCAACAGTGACACCTATTTGGCCTTTTTGATCAAGGGCCATTGTATAGCCGTTTATCATTTTAAATGGTGCCGTTTCTGTATCACAGGTTGAACAGCGAATCGCTTGTGGACCTATCCCTTTGACAATTGTGCTTGGATGTAACTTGCCACAACCTGGGCATTTGACAGAAACGAACGGGTCGCCAATGAATCGATCTATAATCGCCTCATCGTAACCTGACGAGGTTGCCAGAGATGTGACCTGAATAGATTTAATTTTTATGACGATGGCGTCACCCACCTCAGCGCCTTCTACAAAAACAGGCTTTGTTACTTCGTGTCCCCCACGAATAGTAGGTGTAAGCATTGGTCCCCAGCATCCAGGTGCTGTATTGGCAATGATCGTTCCACCGTCTTTAATGGGCCCTAACATCTTCTGTGAAGGATCTAAAATACCATCAATGAACTCATTTACGAACAATGTCTCAGCGGCTTGCGGTTGCTGTATAAAGTCATCATTTTCTAATCCTTCCTTTTCAAGCACATGCAATTCGTTTGTCATTTTTCGTCACACTCCTGGTTCTAATTTTTATGTAAGTGTTATATGTTAAAAACGCTCTCCACATTTGCAGAGAGCTATTTTTATCAATTGTTTATGTATAAATCAAAAATATGTGAGAAATCTTCTTTTTTGTACTTATCTTTATGATCGATCATCCAAGTACTCGCAAAGCGTGTGATTTCCTCGAATGACGTAGATGGGGAAATGTTATCATTGCCCATCCGTCCAAGTGATGAAGAAGCAATGTTTAAGCTTTTTTCTGCTACCTCTAGCTTATAGGCATTGTGTTTTTGCTCATAGCTAATAGCATGTAGTGCTTTATAGAGGTCTTTAATATCGTCAATAAAGCGTTTATGGATGTCGATGGATAGTGGAGAATTACCAATTGTAAACTTAATTTCGACATCAAGGTCAATTGTTCCTGCTGTTTCTAGAAAAACATCTGTAATGGCATACATAGAATAGTCATAGCGTCGCAATAATCTTTTTTTACTCATGGCACTCTCGCCATCTACATGAATCATGGCACGATTCGTAAAGCAGTACTCATCTGCCTTCGTTTTAATTAAAAAATATATTTTTTCGTCAATTTCATGTAAGATAAAATCATCTGCATCTGTTTTATCATAATCCACTTGTGGCACAACTACTCCAATATCTGAAAGTCCAAGTGCATCTGCTGCTATTTTTTTGAACACCGTCATTCCTCCTAAATCGTCATACTCCTTTTACGCTTTAGAAACTGTAAAAGTTTCATAATACATTCCCCTACTGTATACAAATTTTCATATAATCAATACTTCATTTCCTCTTTCATGTATATTTCATTTATAATGATTGTCAGAAAAGGATTCTTCCAAATCGAAAGGTCGTGTGAATAAGTGCAAGAACCAACTATATTAGTAGTGGATGATGAGGCTGATTTAGCTAATCTGTTAAAAGTAAGCTTACAAAAAGAGGGCTACAAACAAATTTATACGGCTGGCTCCATTCATGATGCTTGGACAAGCTTTCAACTAACAAAACCAGATATTGTACTGCTAGATGTCATGCTTCCAGATGGTGAGGGCTACGATTTATGTAGACGTATCCGTGAAGTCTCACATGTGCCTGTACTTTTCATGTCTGCTAAAAACGAGGAAATTGATAAAATTTTAGGGCTAGCCATTGGTGGAGACGATTACATTACAAAGCCTTTTAGCCCTAAAGAGGTTGCCTATCGTGTAAAGGCCCAATTACGAAGAGCTGGCTACCAAATTCAAGATACTGCTCCGAGCCTTACCAAGAAAGCACTACAGCTTGGACCATTCCAGCTGAATACCGATGAAACTGAAGTTCATAAAGATGGCGTTTTATTGGAGTTAACGGCAAAGGAAATTGGTTTAATGGCGTGCTTTATGCACAATCCTAATCGAATTTTAAGTAAAGAAACGCTGTTTGAACGTGTCTGGGGAGAGGATTTTTTCGGTTCAGATAATACAGTCATGGTGCATATCCGTCGTTTGCGTGAAAAAATCGAGCAGGATGCCTCAAAACCTCTGTATATCACCACTGTTAAAGGACTTGGTTATAAATTCGTCGTACCAAAAGAGGCACAAGAATGAAGTGGAGATTAACAGCGCGTTTCCTCCTTTCTGTACTTTCTATTGTCATCATCGTTATTTTTGTCAATACTGCCATTCTAGTAGGTCTGCTCACTTATCGGTTAGCTACTGATTCTGATGGTGCTTCTGCAACTAAAGAAGAAAACTTTGTACGCGAATTCCAAAAATATATCGAAATTAAAAATGGGGTTCCCTCAATAAGTGCAGATGGGCTTGAACATTTGCATCTGCGAAATGCTTGGATTCAATTACTTGATGTAAATGGTCAAGTTATTGACGCCCATTTTGTACCAGAAAAAGCACTCTCGCACTATACACCCATCGACTTAATTCAGGTATATAAATATAAAGAATTTGATTCTAATACTACGGTTTATATTGGCAATAAGGATGATTTTAGTTATTTAATTGGCATTCAAGGTAGTGGTGTTACAAGATATGTTATGCATTTTTCTGGCACATCAATCTTACAGTTTATCGGGAAATTCGGCTTGTTCATCGTTATTGCGGACTTGTTAGTAGCAACATTGGTAGGCTGGCTTTTTGGGCGCACATTAACGAAGCCTCTTTATGCGATGATTGAACGAATTCACCATTTAAAAGATCATAAGCATTCGTCCGACAAAGCGCCTGGAGGAGTTTACAAGCCTGTTTTTGAAAATCTAAATGAAGTATCACTAGAACTAGCTGCCCATGAACAAGAGAGAAAGAGACTAGAAGTTATGCGTGAGGAATGGATTAGTAATGTTTCACACGATATGAAAACACCACTTGCCTCTATTCGTGGCTATGCAGAGCTATTGAATGATGAAAAATTGCCACTTAGTGAGCAAACTGAGTACGCAAAAATTATAGAAAAACAATCATTGCATATGCAAGATCTATTAGATGATTTAAATTTAACGATGCGTTTAAGACATCAACAGCTTCCTCTCACATTAAAAAAAGTGAATATGGTGCCATTTATTCGTGAAATTGTAATCGATACATTGAATACACCACAATATGAGCTTGCTAATCTTGAGTTTGAGACAGCCACCGAGGACAGTCTGCATCAAATTGACGAGCACTTTATGCGCAGAGCTATTATGAACTTTTTACACAATGCCATCCTCCATAATACTCCTGATGTTTCCGTACTTGTATCAGTTGATGAAGATTCTATTACGATTTCCGATAATGGTAGAGGCATCGCAGCAGAGGATCTGGAACATATTTTTGAACGCTATTACCGAGGTACAAATACGGAAAAAACAACTGGCACTGGTTTAGGTACAGCTATTGCTAGAGATATTATCGAGGCCCATGGAGGAACCGTAAGTATCAGCTCTGAAGAAGGGAAAGGTACAAGCGTTAACATTTATTTAAAAAGGAATACCTAATAAACGAAAACCCAAAATTTAACTAGCAGCATTCTTTGAAAAACGATAAATTTCAAACATACTTTTGGCACTGGCGCTTCGTAACTCTTCACTTTCGTGCAGAAAAGGGGTGTCTCAAATAACTTTTGAGACACCCCTCAGAGTGTTGAAAAACAAAACTATCCATAGCATTTTTGTGAAAGGTGAAAATGGATTTCCGCTGCAGGCTACTTGCTTTCCTGTGGGCGAGCGCCGAGCCGCTTCCTCCGCTACCGCTCCGTTTAGAGGCTCGCCTGTCTCGCTATCCCACGGGAGTCAAGTAGCCTTCCACTCCAACCCACAAAAGTGTTACCTTTTTAGCAAAGTTTTCAAATAAAGTGAAGGTGCTCACTACTTTTTATGAAGAGGTGTTGTCACGCATCACTTCTCCATATTGAAAATAAGAGTTTATCCCCTCTAAGAATACAGATAATGGGCTATTTGATCGCTATACTACTATGAAAAAAGTAAAGACACTTTGCAGAATGGTTGATTGGAGTGGAGCCAGCGTCACTCCTAGGGGATTTAGCGTCACAGATGAGACCCTGGAGCGAGCGTAAGTGAATGAAGAGCGGCTCATCGGACGCCCCCTAGAAAGGGCGCTGGCGGAACGGAAATCAACCTCTCACCTTGCTAAAGGTTCTTTTTCTGCTATTGACATCACCTTTTTGCTATTTCACTTGATCTTGCACTTTTGCAGGTAACTCGTGGAATTTTACTTCATCAAATGAAGAGACTTCCGTTTCCTTTTTCACGTAAAGCTTTAAATAAGCATCCTGGCGTAAATTTTTGTGTGCTGAAAACTTTAATGTTTTTTCTTCGCCATTTTTATTGTAAGCAGGTAGCTCGTACCAGTACATTTTAAAGATTTCACCGCTATCAACCTTATACTCCTCTACTTCTCCCTCAGCTGTAATATGGACATAGTATGTGTCTTTATTTAACCGATTAAAGTCTACAGTCATCAATACAACCAATCCTGCCACGAATAAGATGAACAATGCACCTATTCCGAAAAATACTTTTTTCATATTTAATTCCCCTGTCTCACTATTTTATAGAACGAACGCACGGTAAAGATATAATAAATAAAGTAAATAGCTGAATATGCAACAATCCACAACATAACTGGCTTTGTAATATTCATACCAAATAGCTGTGAAAATGCTAGTAACGCAAAAGCACTATGCACAATGCCGACGATAAGTGGAGCACTAAAGATCACAGCCACCTGTCCTGCAACTGTCTTTAAAATTTGCTTACTATTCACACCAATTTTATTTAATATAGCGTATTTCGCCTGATCTTCCTCAGCTTCCGTTAAAATTTTGAAATAGATAATACTGCCTGTTGCCGCTAGGAAAACGAGACCTAAGAAGCTTCCCACAAACAATAGTGCACCAACTGTTGCTAAACCATCCTCATAGCTTTGTGGAACACTAGAGAAAGTTTCTTGTTGTTCAGTAGGTAATTGTTTATAAATATCTTGTGAAACGTTCTGTTGTTTCAAATCATTGTCCAATCCAACAACCTGCATGATGAGCTCTTCGGCATTTGTAGTCGCAAATTCCTGATCATTCACAACGAGTACTGTTCCCGCTGCTATAAAGTTTAGCACGCTTTCCTTGTACATTTTCTCTACATGGAAGGAATCTCC
Source organism: Lysinibacillus sp. FSL K6-1151 (assembly GCF_038630755.1). Classification (NCBI taxonomy): domain Bacteria; kingdom Bacillati; phylum Bacillota; class Bacilli; order Caryophanales; family Bacillaceae; genus Lysinibacillus; species Lysinibacillus sp. FSL K6-1151. Next base: position 193,299 of record NZ_CP152040.1, on the reverse strand, counting down.
GTTTTGTAGCTTAAAGTCCTCACCCGTAAAATCATGTGAAAATCGTTCATCATAGGCTGCATCAAGTAAAACTGTAGAGCCATCTGCAATGTGCAGTTCTTCATCCTTACCTTGTAATTTCGCTAAACGATTATAATCAGATTCCTTCAATAATGTATATTCGAAAAACGAGAATTCATTATCAACACGTAAATTTTTCACAGCCACTGCTTCATTATATAAGACATCTTCTTGAGAAAATTCTACCGTCTCGCCTTTCCACATAAATGTATTTGGCAGCATCTGACGCACACTTGCTTCTGCATTGTAATACATGCCGAAGACACCGCCACCTGCTGTAATCGTTGTTGCACTTAAAATTGCAATGATCGACAGCGATTTAGCATTAGCTCGAATACGATATAATAACTGAGAAACACCGATTAAATTTAAGCCTTTCCATGACCATGATGTGGCTTTTTTTAATGCTATTAACACAAAAACACTCACACTATGGAATAAAAGATATGTTCCTGCAATCGTTACACCTATGACCATTAATGGCGTACCTAACATAGTGAAGAATTTCCATATTTCACTCGTAAACATATCAGAGGCAGCTGTATAATATCCAAATGCAATTAGCGCAGTACCGAGTAAAGCAGCTACTAAAGAGGCACGTGGAATTTGCTCACCCTGTTTGTCAGCGTGAAATAAATCAATTAGCTTAAATTGATAAATAACACGATAGCCTTGCAATGATGTGAATAAAAACAGTAGTGTAAATATGCCAGTCGTATTAATTAATGCCTCCATCGAAAATGTCAGACTACCAACCACTTCATAGCCCATTAAGCGTACTAAGATCATTAATAGCCCTTGTGACATAAAGAACCCTAGAATGATACCAAGTATTAGAGAAACAAGTCCTATAACTAAATTCTCAAAAAAGAGCATTAAGCCAATTTTTTGCTTACGCACACCTAGCAATGAATAGAGGGCTACTTCCTTTTTCCGCTTCTTCATAAAAAATGAATTGGAATAGGCCATAAAGATGACAATAAAGAATAATAGCACTACTGACGATGCACTCATCAATCCCTTTATTTGTTGTGATGATTGTTTTAAGGCCGAAAGATCATCATTATATTTGAGCGTCACAAATGTAAAGTAAATAACGATACTAAATACCATCGAGGCAATATATAAAAAGTAATTCGACAAATTGCGTTGAATATTTTTGCGCGCTAAACTAAATAACGTCATTTACTCCACCCCCGATGCTAGACAGCACCTGCAAGATCTCTTGGAAAAATTGCTTCCTTGTTAGAGTCCCACGTTGAATTTCCTTAGAAAGCTGTCCATCTTGAATAAATAGTATCCGCTGGCAGAAGCTAGCTGCAAAAGCATCATGGGTAACCATCATAATCGTTGCGGCTTGAGATTGGTTTAGATCGCTTAAGCTTTCTAGTAAATCTGTTGCAGATTTTGAATCAAGTGCACCTGTAGGCTCATCCGCAAAGATTAGCTTTGGCTCTGTCACTAATGCTCGTGACGACGCAGTACGCTGCTTTTGTCCTCCTGAAATTTGATAAGGATATTTATCAAGCAAGTCACTTATACCAAATAATGCAGCAATCCGCTCAACCCTTGCGTTGATAGCCTTTGTTGGCATCTTCGCAATAGCTAGTGGTAAAACAATATTTTCTCGCACTGTCAAAGAATCGAGTAAATTATAATCTTGAAAAATAAATCCTAAATTATCGCGACGAAAATCCGCTAATTCGGCATCCTTCATACGTGCTAAATTAGTATTCCCAATAATTATTTCACCAGTCGTTGGCGTATCAATCGTTGCTAATACATTTAAAAGGGTAGATTTCCCGGCCCCAGAAGGACCCATTACACCAACAAACTCTCCTTTTTCTACTTCAAATGATATATTCGATAGCGCTGTAAAAGTATTTGCGCCTTTGCCGTAAGTTTTTCCAACGTTTTGTACCTTTAATAATGGCGTCATATACGCTCACCTCTTCTTTCTGACTTTAGTATACGACCTCAAACTTACAACAAATTTGTCGCAAGCTTACAGCAACCTTAAATCAATCGCTAGTTATCGATTAATTCCTACGTTTTATCGAAGCCATTCCCTTTTGTATACCCCAACTTTTAAAATTGATTGACATAAAAAAAGATTCATACACAAATAACTGTGCATGAACCATTTTAATCTATTGTCCTAAAACCTTTTGAATATCGTCCTCAAAGCTACTTGGCTTATCTGCTGAGGCGTAGCGCCCTACAACCTCACCATCGCGATTTACAAGGAATTTTGTAAAATTCCACTTCACGCTACTGCCTAAAAATCCTTTGGAGTGAGAAGTTAGATAATCGAAAATAGGATGTGCTTCTTTTCCGTTTACCTTAACTATCTCATGCATCGGGAAAGTCACTCCATATGTCAGACGACACTGTGATGCAGCTTCTTCAGCAGTCGCTAGCTCTTGTTTAAATTGATTTGAAGGGAAACCAAGTACCACAAGACCTGCTTCCTGATATTTTTCATAAAGACCTTCTAATTCTTCAAATTGCGGTGTAAAGCCACATTTGGAGGCTGTATTAACAATTAGCAAAGGCTTTCCCTTATAACGTTCGAGGCTATAGACAGTACCATCTTCTAAAGTTACGTTAATATCATAAATGCTCATCTCTCTACCTCCTATTATAAACGTCCATTCATTCGTGCCACCTGCTGTAATGGGTCCCAAACACCATTGAATGGTGGTGCATAGGCTAAATCTAAATCTAGCAAATCAGGTAATGTCATTTTACTATACAATGCCGTAGCAAATACATCGATACGCTTATCAACTCCTGCTGGACCTACGATTTGTGCACCTAATAGCAGCTGGTCCCGCTTGCGAACAACCACCTTAATATACATACGTTGTGCACCTGGATAATAGCCAGCAATATGACGTGCAGATAGTTTAAATGCCTCATAGTCAAAGCCAAGCTCTTTCGCCTTACGCTCATTGATGCCTGTCGTAGCAATGGTTAAATTGAAAAACTTTAAGATAGAAGTTCCCACGATTCCTCTAAACGGCGCAAACTTGCCTGACATATTAAGGCCTGCTAAACGACCTTGCTTATTAGCAGTCGTTCCTAAAGGTACGTAATCTAAACGCTCCTTCACAATATTAAAATGGGTTGCACAATCTCCTGCTGCATAAATATTTTCAATAGAAGTCTCTAAATGGCGATTCACAATAATTGCTCCATTTTTCGCAAGTGCTATTCCAGTATTCTTTAAAAACTGCGTATTTGGTTGAATACCTGAAGCGACAATCACTAAATCTGTTTCTAAAACACTGTTATCTGTGACGACACGCTCGACCCGTTTACTCCCTTCAAATGCTTCCACACTTGTATTTAATAATAGCTCCACATCGTTCTTTTTTGCTTCCTCATGAACATGTTGGGCAAGCTCTTCATCTAAAATTCGTGCTACATGGCTTCCTCGTTGAACTAGCCTTACTTTTTTCCCGCAGGCGTGTAGCGTTTCAGCCATTTCTAATCCAATATAGCCACCACCTATGATGGTTACCTGTTCAATATCTGGCGTTAAATCAGCCAGTAAATCCTCCAACTGAGGAATCGTTTTTACCGTGTGGATACCTTCTAATTCAATCCCCTCTTGCACAGGTACTACTGGACTAGCTCCCGTAGCAATAAGAAGCTTATCATAGGGAATCTCAAATGCTTCACCACTCGCCTGTGTCCCCGTAATAAATTTCTTCTCTATATCTACATTTTCTACCTCATAGCCAACTCTTGCATCAATGCCATACTTATCTCTAAAAGTCTCGACATCTCGTGCAATTAAACGTTTGGTTGATGAAATACGTCCATCTACAACATAAGGCAATCCACATTGCCCATATGAATAAATAAAACCACGTTCTAAAGTAGTTATTTCTGCCCCTGGCACATTACGATAGATTTCCATTGCTGCAGACATACCTGCAGCATCTCCCCCAATGATGACGTATTTCATTCTACAAGCCCCCTTATTTTTTCCTTGTTGCCATTAAATCTGCATATTGATCGATATACAAACGTCGTTTTCCTCCACTTACGATGACACGTATTATATGGATGGCTATAATCATTGTAAGTGCAAAACCTGCTGTTGCGGCTAGTAGAGAAATGACAATTTGCAGAACATAAAATGGTGAATCCATATTTAATTGAATACTACCAAACGTTGAAATGGCTTCGAATAGACTAGCCGTAGCGACAATAGCGATACAGCGACGCCACGATTGCTTTACAATACTTTTGCCATTCTTGTTGGCCATTGTAAAACGCATAATCTTCATACCTAGCGTTGCACCATTCATCATACTTGGGATCACGCCAAAGAGGATCATGTACAAGACCATGTTCACCAAGAACTCGAATGTACCACTATACCCTGTCAGACCGCCAACCATAATCCATATCATTTGTGCGATACATAAATCAATGACGAGTGCCAGCAAAATAGAGATGGGCTTAACAATATCCATTTTTTCCATTTCAGCAGCTTTTGCCTCAACCTCTTCATGCGAAGGGAATAGTGCCCATATGATTGGTGCTAAAAAGAATCCTAGTAACGCGCCTACACTGTTCAGTAATAAATCGTCCACATCAAAGATGCGGTAGGCACAATTAAAGATGCCGTAAATACCTGTTCTTTGTGTGACCTCATAAAACAATGTTAGCAAAAAGCTAATTAAAAATGCACGTTTCCAGTACCTTCTTTCTTTAAGAAAATATCGCAAGTAAACGCCAAACGGCATCAGTAGCAAGAAATTAAAGAACGCTTGAAAAAATGCCTGCTGTTTCGTTATAGCAAGCCATGTAGAGGGATTTGTTACTACAACCCCGCTGTCCTTTAAAATATCCTCAACAAATTGAAAAAGTCGCAAATTAGTATGAACAGTGTCTGCGGATTGGAGTGAGCATGTATCTCTTGTAGATGGAAATGGCAGTAATACTAAACATAGTGCGGATAAAAAATAAAAAATAAATGAGAACATAATAATGGTTTTGGACATAGATAAATATCCATATTTACGATACGTATAAATAAGCCATGGAATAAAAAGTATAAATGATAAAATAATCGTTATAAAAAACGCTATTAAAATGGAATCTGTGTAAGTTGACATATAAGCACCTCTCTCTTTAAAATGCCCGTTTTTATGAACACTAAAACTAAGTTTAGTTCTCCAATACAACATATTTATTTCAGTAAGCTTACATAATCCTTAATTCAATCAAATATGGCTGATACTTACGAGGAGTAGTTAATCTAAAGAAATCATGTCCTGTGGCAGCTACTACAACAAAATAAAAAACAGGTAAAGAATATACTCTCTACCTGCTCCCATTTATTATAATTTAGCAATTTCTTCTTTACAGAATGTCAGAATTTCCTCTAGTTCATCATCCTCTAAAGCAAAATCTAAGTATTCACCTTCAGCCTTTTCCAGAATGAAGTAATTTAAAATAAATGGCGATTCGCCCTTTTCACCGATGAGGACACGAATTTCAATGCCAGCTTCGTGATATAATTCGTCCTCTTCATCAATTTCTACATCCAAAATAAATTCATAGCGCTTACCCTCAATAATATTTGTAGGGTCTAAAATTTCTTCCATTGTGAATTGTGTAATTTCCATTGTTCTAGCTCCTTTTTCTTTAGCTGTTCCTTTTTATATTAAATCAATTTCAGCATGGGTCAACTAGAAAAGCCGTATACACGTGTAAGTAATTATGCCAGAATAAAATGGAATTGTTTTAGAATTAAGAATCCCTACATAAAAAGGAGGCTTTTTCATGAAAGAGCTATTATATTATCAAGACGTTATGTTACACGAGTTTAATGCTAATTTTGTAAGCAAAGGAATGGATGAAGCTGGTCGTCATTATGTTGTCCTATCCAATACCGCATTCTATCCAACTGGTGGCGGACAGCCTCACGATACAGGCACTTTGAATAATGTAGATGTCATAGATGTTGAAAAAGTGGATGATGAAATTCGTCACTATATTCAAGGAGATCCATCAACTTTAGACGGTGTAGTACGTGGCAAAATCAATTGGTCAAGACGATTCGATCATATGCAGCAGCATGCTGGACAGCATATTTTAACAGCGGCATTTATAGAGCTTTTTAATGCACAGACTGTAAGCTTTCACCTAGGTAGTGAGCAGGTCACAATTGATATTGCTGTAGATACGCTGACTGAACAGCAGCTTGCAGCGGCGGAAGCAAGAGCCAATGACATCATTTTAGAAAATCGTCCAATTCAAACAACATGGATTACAGAAAATGAGCTTGTTAACTATAATCTTCGGAAAGAAGTTGCTGTGACGGGGGACATTCGACTGGTCATTATCCCTGATTTTGATTATAACGGCTGTGGTGGCACTCATCCAACATCCACAGGGCAGGTCAGTGCTATTAAAATACTAAGCACTGAAAAAATGAAAGGCAATGTGCGCGTTTCTTTTGTCTGTGGACAACGTGTTTTAGCCGAGCTTGCCATGCGGAAAAAAGTATTAGCAGATGTTGCTCGACAATTAAGTGTTCCAGAGATTGAGGCTGCTACAGCACTTACAAAAGTTCTATCTGTCCAAAAAACTACGGAGAAAGCACTTGCTACTGCGAAAGAGGAGTTACTAACTTACGAAGCAAAGGCACTGGTGGCTAATAGTGAAGGTGTAGTAACGGCTGCTTTTCATCAACGAACAATGCAGGAGCTACAAAAAATCGCTCGTCTGATTGTCTCTGACCAGTCAGATGCTATGACCTTACTAGTTTCTGAAAATGAAGGCAAACTACAATTTGTTGCAGCAAAAGGTAAAAATGTTACCAAAAGCATGAAAGATATTGCCGCGAAGGCATTACCTCTTATTAATGGTAAGGGCGGCGGAAGTGACCAAATGGTCCAAGGCGGTGGCGATTGTATGATTTCCAAAGAAGAACTACTGCTAGCTATGGAAAAAGCTTAATTCTACTATGAAAAAGGAGCCGTCATTATGAGACAGCTCCTCCTTTTTAATACTTAAATTTTTGAATGGCTCCATATAACCGTTTCGCCATTTCTGATAGTTTTTCAGTTTGACCGTTCATGGTTTCTACTGTATTCAACTGTTCTGTTGTTGCATCTGTTACCTCATGCACATAATCACTTGCTGCATGTGCGGTTGCTGCCATTTCTTCCATAGATGCTGAAACTTCCTCTGTATTTGCAGACATTTGTTCAGCTGAAGCGTTCATTTCTTCAATTTGACCTGCTATCTCACCTACCGCTCGAACCATTTCCTCAAAACGTTCACCAACCGCCTCAATAGAAGCTAATCCGCGTTCAACATGAACTTCGCCCGATTCTGCCGCCTTTACTACCTCTAATGTGTAGGATTGAACGCTTTCAATTAATACATTAATTTTGGTAGCTGACTCTGCCGTCTGCTCCGAAAGCTTGCGAACTTCATCCGCTACAATAGCAAATCCTTTACCTGCCTCTCCTGCACGAGCTGCTTCGATGGAGGCATTCAATGCTAATAAATTTGTTTGATCAGAAATATCTGTAATCATTTTAGAAATTAAACTAATTTCCTCTGACTCTCTTTCTAGCTTGTGAATAATTGTTAGCTCAGCCGTCGTCCCCTCCTGAATTTCATTCATACGGCGCATAGATTGCTGGACAGCTTCATTGCTCTCACTAATTTTCTGGGAAATAAAATCTGTATTGCAGGCAATAGCTGAGGCTACTTCGGCAACATTTTGTATACCCATAGCCATTTGTTCCATTGCAGAGGCACTTTCTTCTGCCATCACGGTTTGACTCTGTGCCCCCCTGTCTACTTCACTGATTGCACTAGCTATTTGCTTAGAATGCTTTGTCACAGCAGTGACATCTCCCATTAAATCACACGAGGCTTCATTCACTGCAGTTGCTTCCTGACTCACTTTCGCTACCATTTCTCGCATATTATCAATCATGCGATCTAATGCACGCGCCATTGTCCCCATCTCATCAATACGCTTTAAATACTTCTCAGGGATCTCCTGTGTAAAGTCACCTTCTGATAAGCCTTCACTAATACGAAGCACATGACGAAGTGGTCTACTGACCGAACGTGAAATAGCAAATGAGATGAATAGTCCTAGTATCGAAACAATGATGGTCGTGACAATAAAGTTCGTCTTAAGCTTAGAAAGTCCTGAGAACATCTCATTTTCTAATGCAATAACCCCCATTTTCCAACCATTATCAAGGGTATGGTAGCCCATTAAGTTCGTACCAGCATCCTCTGTTTCGAACGAAAAATAGCCACTTTCATTGGTAATCATTTCTTTTGCAGCTAATGCCCTGCCCGTCATAACACCTGTTTCTTCCGCTTCTTCGATTGGATTATTTTGCTCCTTCACATAGGAATGATTATTATGTCCAATAATCGTTCCTTGAGCATCCAGCATAAATGCATAGCCACTGTCTCCAACCTTAATGTCCTCGACAATATTAGATAAATAATAACCATCAATACGAGCCAATAATAGTGCTTTTTCACCTGTAGCTGTAGTAATTGGTGAAACAATTAAAATAACCGGCTCGCCGGTTACACGGCTAATCGTTATTTCAGACATGACAGACTTGCCAGTAAAACCTTCTTTTACATAATCACGATCGCCTAATTCAGCAGTTGTATCATCTAGATAATGGGCTACCCCATCAGCTTTTATAATGCCAAAACCTAAGTAGTTCTTATTATTAGCAAGGCGTTTTGACAAATATTGTTTTTGTTTTTCAAAGTCCATACTACGAACTGCCTCTTGCTCTGCGATTGCTTCTACCTCTACCAGTGTTAGTTGGAAGTGTTCTTCTATGTATTGTGAAACATCCTCTGCTCTAGATACTAAATTGGATTCCACTTGCTCATTCATTGCATTCGTACTATTGATCCAAGTAGATAGTCCAAGTGTGCCGCAAGTTACAAAAACAAGAGCAATAATTGCAATAATTAATTTACCACCAATACCTTTTATCCACATATCCCTTTTTCTCACTTCTTCCGTTTTTAGCTATATTATTCGAATATTTATGCATAACTTCAGAGTAAAGTCACAAAAAGTAGAAGTCAACAAAAGTTTTCCAATATGATTAATAAATGTATAATAATACCATTTTCACTATCTATATAGTGCTAACAATTTTCTACAAATTTTTTAATTCATAGATATAGTTTGCTATAGAAAGACAGAATACTCGCTACATTGGATGAAATTAAAACATTTTCCAATAAAAATTGATTATAATTCACAATTTTTGCTGATTATTAACAATAGGATCGGTTTAAAACATTTTGAGGGGAGGATTTCTATGAGTTCAGACAAAAACAATGTTTCTCGTCGAGACTTTTTGAAAACAACAGGTATTGCTGCTGGTACATTAGTCGGTGGTGGATTAATAGGAGGGCTAGTAGGCTACAACATCCAAGGTAAAGGGACTTCCACTCTGGAGCATGGTGGGCATGAAACGAATGAGGCTACTGGTTCGCCTAAGGCTAAGATGTTTTTTAGAAATGAAAAAGATTTTAGTATCTTATCAAAGGCTACAGAGCGTATCTTCCCAGAAGATGATTTAGGGCCCGGCGCTATAGGCTTAGATGTTCCCTATTTTATCGATCATCAACTGGCAGGAAATTATGGGAGTAACTCTAAAGAATATATGCAAGCTCCATTTGACGTAGGTGCCCCTACACAAGGCTATCAAAGTCGTTTAACACGAGCAGAAATTTTCAGGCAGGGCATTCAAAAATTAGAGGACGAAGCTCAAAAGCGTTATCAAAAGAGCTTTAATGATTTAGAAGGTAAACAGATGGATGAAATTTTAACAGCCTTTCAAAAGGGTGACATAGAAATGGTTGGGGTGACATCCGCATTCTTCTTTACACTGCTGCGTGCGGCTACATTAGAGGGTGCCTATTCTGACCCTATGTATGGCGGAAATCGTAATATGGATGGCTGGCGCATGAAAGGCTTCCCTGGCCACCAAATGGCTTATATTACACAAATAGAAGATGCGAAATTCCAAAAAATTGAGCCTAATCCATTAGGCAATCATTAAGGGGGGTTAGAAAATGGCTAAAACATTACCTAGTGTAGACGTTGTAACAGTTGGCGTAGGTTGGACAGGCGGTATCGTTGCTGCTGAATGTGCAAAAGCCGGCTTAAAGGTGGTCGGTTTAGAGCGTGGTCAAAAGCGCGGTACCGAAGATTATTTAAATGTTCACGATGAATACCGTTATGCCATTCGATATGATTTGATGCAAAATCTATCTAAAGAAACGGTAAGCTTTCGAAATGATCGCAATATGAAGGCATTGCCAATGCGACAGCTTGGCTCCTTCCTACTTGGAGAGGGTCTTGGAGGATCAGGAACGCACTGGAATGGTATGACCTATCGATTTTTACCCTATGATTTTCAAATAAAAACATTAACAGATAAACGTTATGGACCAAACAAGCTTGGACCAGATTATCTAATACAGGATTGGGGTTTAACATACGATCAACTGGAGCCCTATTTCGATAAATTTGAAAAAACAGCAGGTATTTCAGGTGATGATAAAAATCCATTTAGCGGCAAGCGTTCAAATCCCTATCCTACACCACCTATGAAAAAAACACCTATGCTTACGCAATTTGAGAAAGCGGCACAAAGCTTAAAGCTTACACCTTATATGGTGCCATCTGCCAACGTATCCGAGGTTTATAAAAATCCTGATGGTGAAACGATCAATGCTTGTCAATATTGTGGTTTCTGTGAACGATTTGGCTGTGAATATGGCGCAAAATCTTCTGCAGAAATTACAGTCGTCCCTACCGCTTTAAAGACAGGAAACTTTGATTTACGCTTTAATTCCAATGTTGTCGAAATTTTAAAGCAGGGCAATAAGGCTACTGGTGTAAGATATATCGATACTGTGTCGGGAGAAGAATTTATTCAGCCTGCTAATGCGGTTGTATTGACTAGCTATGTCTTTAATAATGCCAAGCTGTTAATGGTCTCAGACATCGGTGAACGATATGATCCTACTACTGGTAAAGGCACACTTGGCAGAAACTATTGCTATCAAATCTTACCTGGTGCTGCGGGGTTCTTCGATGAACAATACAATACATTTATGGGCGCAGGTTCATTAGGCATGTGTATAGACGACTTCAATGGGGATAATTTTGACCATAGTGATTTAGATTTTATTCACGGAGGAAACATTGCTCTTACACAGACAGGTACTCGACCAATTGGTTCCAATCCAACACCACCAGATACGCCTACTTGGGGACCTGAATTTAAAAAGCAGTCTATTTATTACTATACACGCTCATTCGGTATTGGTGCGCAAGGAGCATCTATGCCACATAAGCAAAACTATTTATCACTGGACCCTACCTATAAAGATGCTTATGGCTTGCCATTAATACAATTAACGTACAATTTTACTGAGCAGGATCGTGCACTTCATAAATATATTTCCGCAAGAGCAGCTGACATTATGAAAGAGATGGGTGCAAAAACAATTGTTCCTAACGCTGAAATTACCGACTACAATATCGTACCTTACCAAACAACGCATAACACAGGTGGGACAGTCATGAGTTCAACGCCAGAGCAAGGTGTCGTGAATAATTACCTACAGCATTGGGATGTTGATAATCTGTTCGCGGTAAGTGCAGGCAACTTTGCACACAATAGCGGCTACAATCCAACAGGTACATTAGGAGCACTTGCTTATCGCTGTGCAGAGGGAGTTATTAAATATAGTCAATCAGGCGGTTCTTTAGTGTAAAAAACTTATATTTAAAGGAGGTAAGGCTTATGGGAGGTCTTGGAGCAATTGGAGTACCTGGCTTAATCATTATTTTGGTCATTGTGTTAATTGTATTTGGTCCGAAGAAATTGCCAGAAATCGGCGGAGCAGTTGGCAAAACGTTTGCAGAATTTAAAAAGTCCACTAAAGGGCTTATGGATGATGAGGACGATTCCGAGAAAAAGGTCGAAAAAAAATCTGATGCTTCGTAGGAGGGGTTCCTATGGATCCATATGAAGACGGAAAAAGAAAATATTTAAGCCCTCTTGATAAACCACAAGCTGAGCTTCCATCACCCGTGGAGGCTTTAGCTGAAATACCTGTAGTAGCAAGTGAAGAAGATCATGTAGCAGATGAACCTCTGATACCTGTTACCTCATTATTGGAACATCTTTCTGAGCTGCGTAAGCAAATTATAAAAGGGCTAACAATTTTCATTTTATTTTTTATTGTAGTCTTTTCGACTATAAATATTTGGTTTCCATTCATAACTCGAGGTCATTCTCTCATTATTTTAGGGCCGCTTGAGGTTGTTAAATTTTATATGACTATTTCTACTACTTTAGCATTTGGTCTTGCAATGCCTTTTCTCGTTCATTTTCTGTGGAGCTTTGTAAAGCCTGGCTTAAAGGAAGAGGAAAGTCGATTTTTAGGTCTCTATGCACCGATTATGCTAGTTCTTTTTTTAATAGGAATAGCTTTTGGCTACTTTGTTGTCAATCCACTTAGCTATACCTTCTTAGTAAGTATCGGAGCTACCAATTTCGATGTTATGGTATCAGCTAGTGAATATATGCATTTTTTAATCATGACCACCGTACCGCTCGGTTTATTATTCGAGTTACCCATTGTTGCTCTCTTTTTATCAGCCATTGGTGTACTGACTGCTGAATCCATGAAAAAAATACGAGGCTGGTCTTATATCGCAATGGGCGTAGGTTCTGCTGTTATCACGCCACCCGATTTTATCAGTCAGCTACTCGTATTAATACCTATGATTATTTTGTATGAAATTAGTATCTATCTTGTCAGACGTACAGAACGTAAACAAATTGAAAGCACTGCGTAAAATTTAACGCAGTGCTTATTTTTTCTTTAATTCCATCACAATAATTTCCGGAAGATTAAAAATGCGATATGGTACTGAGCTATTTCCTAGCCCACGACTAACCACCATTTCAGTCGATCCTGCTTCGTAGACACCAGCTGTATATTTTGGAAACAGCCCCTGTCCTGGCGCAACAAGTCCACCAAGTCCAGGAATACGAACTTGCCCACCATGCGCATGTCCCGAAAATACTAAATCCATGTGATACTTTACATACGTATTAAACACCTCAGGTCGATGTGCCAGTAACAGCTTAAACATATCGTTTGGTAAATAAGCTGTTGCTATGTCTAGCATGTCTGCCGTGGATCTACCCATTAACGGATCCTCAATTCCAACAATCGCCAAGCGCTCCCCGTCGCGCTCTAGTACGGTCGATTCATTGGCCAGTATATGTACCCCTAACGATGACAGCGCCTCATAAATTTCATCAACCTTATTCGTCGCTACTTCATGGTTGCCCAGTACATAATAAACATCCGCTATTTCAACTAGTCCTTTTACTGCCTGTAGACTTTGCTTTAAATCGTAGCGATTGCTATCTATCACATCACCTGTGATAAAGATATAGTCAGGATTTGTATCCTTAACCTTTGCAATCAGTCTTTGCTGATTGTCACCAAAGAGGGCGTCATGTAAATCCGATACCTGTACAATGCGTAGCCCTTCAAAGCTGGCAGGCACTTTTTCTGATTCGAACACATGCTTACTTACGACTAGCCAGTGATTGTTTACGTACAAAAAAATGACTATAAACACAACAAAGCATACACTATATAATAATTTTTTCAATCGCAATCGCTCACTTTGCGGCTACTTTGTTCAGAGAAAACTCTGACTTCCTTATTATAAGCAAAAAACAGAGTGATTGTAAGCATATGCACTATAAATAAATAAAATGCACAAAATCCATCTAAAATGGACTCGTCACAATAGGCATTCACTCACATTTTAACTATTCTTAGTTTACTTTCACATGCTATACTGTAGGTATAATTACATATTATTTCCTTTAAATATAACAAGATTGAGAGAACCATAATGAGAAAGCTAATACTTATTTCTATGGTCATTATTAGTGTAGTGATTATTGGTGTGGCGTCACAGTTACTCAAACATGAAAGAACCGACGCTCCTAAAGCTGTTGCTGGCGTAATAGACCTAAAACAATACGATTTGCACCACAATACAGTAAGTTTAGATGGAGAATGGGATTTCGTCCCCGATAAATTGTTGAATTATTCCGATTTCGATAACCATCATTCCTATTTAGTAGAAGTCCCGTCACAATGGTCAAAGTATACGCTCAATAAAGAAAATTTCACCACTTTCGGCAGTGGTACTTATCGATTAAAAATTTTAATCAATAATCCCGATGATATTTTAGGTATCAAAACAGGGAATATTCGTATGTCCAATGCCATTTATATTGATGAAAAGCGTATTGGACAAAGCGGTGTACCTGCTGAAGAGTCAATATATGTACAAAAGAATGTACCCTATGTTGCTTACTTTCAACCTAATAAAAACGAGTTAGAGCTGCTTATACATGTGGCTAATTTTGATTATGCATCAGGTGGAGGAATTATTGGTTCAATTTTCATTGGAGATCAAGAAAGTATTGGAAAATTAAGAGAAAGCTCTCTTTTTTACGATTTGATAACGATTGCTGCTTTTTTTACAATGTTTATTTATTTTGCTGGTTCTTATCTCTATGCGAGACTCGATATCGAACAGCTTTATTTTTCCTTATTTTGTTTCATGGTCGGTTTATATAGCGTCTCCCATGGTGAAAAAATTTTAATGTCGTTACTCCCTGTTACCTATGAGTTCCTGATAAGAATTCAAATTATTTCGAGTATCGGTACAGGTATCTTCATGCTGTTGTATTTTTACTATGCCCTTCAACAATTTGCTTATGAAAAAATTGTAAAAATACTTTGTATAATTGGCGTTTTATTATTAGCTACGGTTATGCTCCCCATATCCATTAGCTCATACTTACAATTTGTGTACTCTATTTATATTTTTATGAATATCTTTTATATCCTTTATATTCAAATCATTGCTATCTTTAAACGATCAGTAGGAGCTATATATTTATCGCTTAGTTCGATGGCTATTCTCATCTATATGGTCGTAGCTACTTTAAATCTGAATATTAATCTAGAAATCTATTCATTACCACCTTTACTTCCTTTTATTTGTTTAACGATGCTTTCTCTTTATATTTCCCATCGTTTTACTGACTCTTATTTAGAGAAAGGACGAATAACAAGTGCTTTAATGCGAGTAGATAAATTAAAAGATGAGTTTCTCGCAAAAACTTCTCATGAATTTCGTACGCCCTTACATGGTGTAATTGCTATTTCTCAGTCCATGCTAGAGCCTCAGGAAAGCACCACATTAACGATGGAACAAAAAGAAAAAATCTCGCTCATCTTTAATATCACAGAAAAGTTATCACATCTTGTTAATGATATATTAGATTTTTCAAAGATAAAAGAAGGTGAACTAAAACTACGTCTTACTAATGTTGATCTATATTCTGTAACCCATGTCATCGTTGAAATATTGTCGTACATCGGCAATAAAGACGTAAAAATTTATAATTATATTGAACGAGGTAAGTTTCTATTAGCTGACGAAGATAGGCTACGTCAAATTCTTTATAATCTAATTGAAAATGCTGTTAAATACACCAAGCAAGGAAAAGTTGAAATTTCATGCTACGAAGAACATAGATTCCTTGTTATTGAAGTAAGTGACACCGGGCGGGGTATTGCGCCAGAACATTTAGAGTCAATCTTTGAACCATTTCGGCAGTTAGAGGATGCAAGTAGAGGTGCAGGTCTAGGCCTAAATGTGACAAAAGAACTTGTGCAGTTGCATGGTGGAGAAATTACTGTTCATTCAGTTGTAGGTCAAGGAACAACTTTCTACGTTAAGCTACCTATTGAAGCAATAAAGAAAGAGCAGCAAGACAAGGAACATAGGAATAAAATTATACTAACTAAAGAATATTCTCAAGTAACCTTTCCTCATTTTGCGGGAAATAAAGTAGGGAAAAAAATTCTAATTGCTGATGATGACCATATTAACCTAAAAGTATTAATCGATATTCTAGAAAAGGAAAATTACTCTATCATTGCTGTAGACGATAGCCAGCAAGTCTTTGAACAATTAACACTGCATCCAGCTATCGATTTATTAATTTTAGATATTATGATGCCTAAGTTGTCTGGCTATGAGGTTTGCCAGCAAATTAGAAAAAGCTATTCTTCTGCGGAGCTACCAATACTAATGCTTACAGCCGCCATTCGTCCCGAGGATTTGATTGCTGCTTTCCAATCCGGAGCGAATGATTTTCTACATAAACCACTAGATACGGCTGAACTAAAGACAAGAGTTCGAAATCTTATTTTGTTAAAAGAATCTGCTGAAACAGCTATTAAAATGGAGACAGCTTTTTTACAAGCACAGATTAAACCTCACTTTATTTACAATGTGTTAAATTCGATTTTATCGCTCAGTTATTTAGATTTAGATAAAGCACGGACAATGATTACCGATTTTGCAGCATTTTTAAGAAGCAGCTTCTCATTCGAAAATACTAATAGCTTAATTGCCTTAGATCAGGAACTCCAGCTTATACAGGCCTATGTCAATATTCATCGAATGAGATATCCAGAGCAGCTCGATTGGGAAATTCAGATGGAGGAACCATTCAATATATTGATTCCTCCTCTACTACTACAGCCTTTAGTTGAAAATGCTCTTTTTCACGGTTTAAAAAACAAACGAAACAATGGTCGAGTGACAATGAAAATAGCAAAAGAACAGCAAATGATAAATATCCAGATTAGAGATAATGGTATTGGCATGACACAAGAAATGTTAGACAAAATTTTATCAGAAGAACCTTCAGTTCATCAGAGCGTTGGGATTCGAAATATTGCCAAACGTATAAAAAAATATGAGAATGCCACCTTCCGTATCGATAGTGTTGTCGATGAAGGAACAACTGTACAAATAAATTTCCCACTAATCCCGGATGAAAAGAGATGAAAGAATGTTAAAATCGATTATTGTAGACGATGAAATCTTAGCAATCCACTTATTAGAGGCTATGTTAAAGGACAATGAGACAGTTGAGATTATTGGCAAGTTTACAAGTCCTCTAGAGGCTATAGACCATATTCCTAGGCTGAAGCCAGATATTCTTTTTTTAGATATTGAAATGGCTGATATGAATGGCATTGAGGTTGCCAGTAAAGTAGAAGAACTAGCGCAATCAATGGATATTATCTTTATAACTGCCTACGAGCATTATGCTATTGAGGCGTTTGCAGTTCAAGCAGTAGACTATATTTTAAAACCGATTGAAAAAATGCGTTTACTGAAAACCATTGAAAGAATCGCTTTACGAAGGAAGCAAATACAATTACTAGATAGGAAAGATGAGGATATTAGCATCATCGATAATTTTCACTTTCATGTTCATTCAAGAAGAGTCTATATTGAAGATATAGCATTAACATTATCAACAAAGGAATTTCAAATTTTATTTTTTCTAGCACAACGCCCCGCGCAAATTTTCCATCCAACTGAATTGTACAAGCTGATTTGGGCTGAGGAAAGTATTGGACAAACACAGGCATTGAAAGTGCATATTAGTAATTTACGAAAAAAGCTGGAGTTCGCCTCGGGTCATCGAGCAAAAATTGTTACTGTGAGAGGATCTGGTTATCAGTTCCTTTTTGAATAAAGTCAAAAAACACGACGATTGGAATAAACTCGTCGTGTTTTTCATTCATTTTTTTGCCGCTTCTTGAATCTCATTAAATGCCCAATGATTACTCAGAACATCTTTAAATATTGGCGTTTGAAGCTCTGTTGTTACTTGACGCTCAAACAAGTCATTTAATACTTTGACCGCTTCAGCACGTGATAAATAACCATCTGGATTAAATATATCCACCGTCATACCGTTCATAATGCCCAATCCATTGACAGCATTAATTGCTTTAACAGCCCAATGATTGACGCTCACATCTTTGAAAATCATACCTTGTGAGGTAGATTTACAAAATTCTACATTTGGACTGTCTGCGCAATGCCTTTCCACCCACCGAACTGCTACTGTCGCCATTTGTGCTCGTGTAATAAAGCCGTCTGGATGGAAGTTTGTCTCAGTAATGCCTTTAAATAAACCTGCATCCTTCGCAAATTCTATTGCATCTTTTGCATCATGTTGTATTGTATCTGTATATGTCGCCCTCGCTTGGGGAATTGCATTACCTGTTAATTGACGAGCAAACATACTTGCCATTTGTGCTCTTGTAACAGGGGCATTCGGACGGAAGGTACCATCTGGATAGCCTTGAATATAAGGTGTATGTGTAACAGCGTCAGTAGTTGGTTCCTTTACATCTTCCTTTTCTGGTACATAGAGAATAGAGAAAGTAGAGAACTTATTTACCTCAAACTGTAAGCCTGCTATTCCTTTTTGATATTCTACAACCTTCCCACGTACAACCTCTTTTGAGCCATCACTATGCTCGATAAAGATTGCCAAATGAGCTAGTTGTTCATCTGTTAAATCTGTAGGCAACGGCAATGTTAAAATAACAGGACGGTTTTGCATATTTGTTTCAATTGTCATCGGGCGACCAAGCAACTCAACAACTGCACTTTCGACCAATTGCTGAACAACGATTTCCCTTTTGGCTCGTTCTTTGATCTCTAGTTGTTTATCTAGCTCTTTTATAGGAACAAGTCGGAAATAGAGGTCATCATTAAATATTTCCAATGAAGTTTTAGGCACTTCAATTCTAACGTTATCTGTGACAATTTCAAGATGAACTGCACCAGTTTTTAGAAGTGTCACTACATTATTTGGTATGGAAACATGAACTTGATTTACTTGATCCTTCTGGTCTGGAATGATGACCCTTGCTGTATCATTTCCTTGTTCCTTTAATTTTTTAATCGTCTCTGTTGCGCTCTCTGCTGTTAATGTCACTTCATCCTTCATAGTGTTGTCTACATTTTTTGTTCGTTTTATTGTTGTTTTAGAAACTAGGTTTCCATCACCAGACTCAACATCTATTACAATTTCCTCTACTTTGGTTGAAGGTATTGCTGAACCTGGCTCAAGATTTGGTGATGGATCAGTATTGCCACCACCTGTATTATTACTAATCCATTTAGCATAGATCACTGTGTTCGCTGTAATTACATTATCAAAAGTATATGGTGTTGTGTAGGCACTACTCGTATACCAGCCACCAAATGTATAGCCAGCTTTCGTTGGCACTTGCGTCGGCTGACTGGCTTTTCCTCTATGTGCCACCACCTGATTTGAAACGACACTTCCTCCCGCTACATCAAAGCTCACAGTATAATGATTAATTGTCCATTGTGCAAAAAGTGTGACATTCTCTTTAGCCATTTTAAACGTCTCATTCGGCAAATAAGAAGTCCCTGTCCCATCCGCCTTTGTATTCCAGCCTATAAAAGAGTGCCCTATTTTAACGAGGTACCCACCATTTGCAGCTACAATAATATTGTCATTTTGACTATATGTTGCATTATCTTGGGGTGCAGTTCCACCCGTACTACCATTACCATTGTATAAAACCGTATAAGTTAAAGGTGTTATAATTTTTGCTGATGATGATACCCCTTGATCCCCATCTAAAATTAGTAATTCATCACCTTTTGGCTGAACAGTAAAAGTATAGCTTCCTATGCTATTTGTTTGGAACGCGGTAGTAAAATCAACACCTTCATTGATATTTCCAGCTAATACATTCGCTGCTGTTCCAACTGCCGTTCCTTCCTTATACAGAAGCACATCATAGCTCAACGCATTAGGAATAGTCTGCCATTTTGCAATATTTCCATCCCAGCTCAAGCCATTTGTAATGCTTGCTAGCTTAATAACCGTTTGTGTATTGGAATGGCTTGACGGAACTCCATCTAAATATACTAGCCCGTCTCCCTTGGCAGTTACGGTTACTGTATATGTCCCCACTCCAGCTGCACGCATTGCTGGTAAGAAATTATGCGTTGTTGTATCTGCTGATATGTCAACGATACTACCAATCGGAGAGCCATCTTTTAAGAGCTGCACAGCATAGCAAGATTCGCCTGTTATATCTGTCCATGTTGCAATACCATTAGGGCTTAAAGCAACATTGTCTACTTGTTCGAGAGTAGGTAATGCTCTTATCACCGTAAGGGTATATGTTTTGGTTGCTACTCCGTTTTCAGCAGTCACAACAATGGTAATTGTGTTACTGCCTACATTTAGAGGTATTGTGATCAATAGCCCACTTGCAATGGAGGAACCATTTACTGTAAGAGTTGCACTACTATTTGCAGTTGTTGGCATTATACCAATATTTTCAACATTATGAGCCACGTTGATCTGATAATCCAATATACTATCTGTAAAATTTGGACTTAAACTGCCTGGTGAAATAACTAAATTACTTAAATAGGCATTATTACTAGGAGGTAAAGTGGTAAAACTCCATATATTTTTTGCTGTTATGCCAGCTACACCTTGATTGGATGTATCAACGAAAGTTCCATCATCCATCAATACATAATAAGTTGTTGCTTTTATTAAATTATTTGTTAATTGAATTGACACGTTACTGCCATTCACTGTCACATTTGTTGCAGTGGCTTCTATTGTTTCTATTAAATTATTATCTTGATCATAGATACGAAGATGTTTTCCTGCAATACCACTCACACTCTTGCTAAAATTTAGCGTTAGCGTAGGATTAATAGAAGCATTTGTCATATTGTTAACTGGTACGGTTGATACCAGTGTGGGAATCGGAACTTCATTGACATCTGTCACCGAAATAGTAAACACTTTTTCAAAAGATAAGTCGCCTTGATCTGTCACCCTAATCCGTACACTGTAGCTATTTTTTGTTTCATAATCAAATGGACTATTCGTTTGTAGTTTATCCCCAGCTATACTAAAGCCACTATTATCTGTTGACCCAGCACCACCTACTAAACTATACGTAAAAGAGGAACCTGCATCAGGATCAGTGGCACTTAATGTACCCACTTTGGTTCCTGATGGTTGATTTTCTTCTACTGATGTTGGGCTTAATGAAATATCTGTTGGAGCTTCATTGACATCTGAAATATTTATAGTGAATGCTTTTTCATATATATTATTGGCACTATCGGATACTTGAATCCGCACACTGTAATTATTCTTTGCTTCATAATTAAATATTCCTGCTGTTTTTAGCTGATTCCCATCGACGGTAAAGCTACTGTTATCTGTAGCTCCTGTGCCAGCCACTAAACTGTAAGTAAACATTTCTCCAACATTTGGATCAGTTGCGCTAAATGTACCAACAACCGTTCCTACTGGCTGATTTTCTGCTACTGTCAGCGAGCTCAGCACAATATCAGTTGGACGCTCATTTAATTTTGTCACCGAAATGGTGAATATTTTTTCAAAGGTTAATCCTCCATTATCCGTTACCTGAATTCGAACACTATAGCTGTTCTTTGCTTGATAATCAAATGAACTATTCGTTCGTAGTTCATTTCCTACTATGCTAAAACTACTATTATCTGTTGACCCGGATCCTCCTACTAGACTATACGTAAAAGAGGAAACTGCATCAGGGTCAGCGGCACTTAATGTCCCTACTTTGGTTCCTGATGGTTGACTTTCTATTACTGAAGTCGAACTTAATGTTATGTCGGTAGGTGCACTATTTTGCACATCACCATACGTAATCTCTAAGTATGGGCCCAATTCGGGTGCAATTGGATTTTCTGATTTTACAATTACCATATTTTTAGCGTCGCTGCTCAGTAAAAATGTAATCTGTTGTGTATCAATTGCAGAGGGATTTTTCAGTAACTCTTTTACATCAATTGATACATTAATTGGCTCGCCTGACGTATCCTTCAAAACCGATACTTTTTCAGAAGGTATATCTAAATTATTTGGAAAACTACCATCGTTCCAGTTACTTGATCCAACTCTTATTACTAAATCGGAAACTGGCATATCATTAATATTATCATTATCATTTGTAACATTTAAAATAAGGTTTGCCGAAATGATGCTTTTAGTTGTATTAATATTATTAAATTTCACAGCAGCTACACGTGTTTTATTATCAGTAGTCTTTGAAACATCTAAATAAATCTCTTCGTTAATATATTTTTCGAAGTTGCCATTACTATCGTTTAGTGCATTCAACTGTGCTACTGGAAGTAACGGCGGTACTGTAGAACTAGCACTTGCAGGTTGTATTCGTAAGGTTGAGAAAACCATTGCCAAAATGGTTAAAATTATTAATATTTTATATACTGCTGTTTTTATAAAAGATACTAAATCCATTCTCACTCCTCCTTGTTAGGGCTTCTGAGGATATATTCCTTCTAAACAAATAATAAAATTCATTGCTACAAAAGGCTGCATATTATTATGTGGCTGATTTCCTCCTTGTGGCTTTACTATGTCCACTTTCATTGCAACTGGATTTTTCACATTAACATATGGCTTTGCCGAAAGTGCTGACTCACTTCCCCAAATGGCATTAGTGGGGTTGTCAATTCCACCTGCTACTACAGAGGAACCCTGTGCGCTATGTGTATGAATAGGCATTTGCATTTCATTAAGTGTTACTGTGCTCGATCCTATTGATTGTGCAAATGTCCTTGGCGTTAAATTAGGACCATCGCCATAATGCATAGGGGCATGTCCCCTTAAATCAGGTAATTTAAATGTTGTCTTGCCATCTCCACCATAAGTTATGCCGATAATGGAATATAGAGCATTATATTGAGCAATAGATAATAGACTGCCATCACATAATGCCCAGTCCCTCGGAGCATAGTTTCCTGCGAAAATTCTAATTTCACCTAAATACGGATCCATTCTCTAATTCCTCCTTATACTCTACTTGGAAAGATGCCCATTGTTGCGATACAAAAAGATACGCTTAAATAGGGTTGCATATTATTATGTCCTTTATTCTGCCCTGTCATTGACAAAGCAGCTTCATTCATGGCTGTATTATCTTTTTTAGCATAAATATTCTTTCCATTAACTGCACCCCATGTATTATCTTTGGGGGAGGGCTTATCTGTTGTTGATGAATCTGCTGTTATTTGATGTGTATGAGCAGGTATCTCGTTAACTGTCAATGTATGTGTTGCTTCTCCTCCTATTGATCCATAGGCAATCTGATTACCTGAATGTAATGGTACCTTCCCCTGTAAATTGGGAATCGCAAAAATTGTCTTACCATCCCCTCCATATGTAAATCCTAACAATGAAAAAAGTGCAGTATTTGTAGCTACCGGTAAAAGTTGACCATTACAAGGAAGCCACCCATTCGGTATTTTATTGAAACTAAAAAGACGTATTTCTCCTAAAAATGGCTCTGCCATTATACTCACTCCTTTTTATTGAAAATCGGGATAAAGACCATTCGTTGCAATAATAAAATTAATAACAAATGATGGCATAATGTTACTATGAGATTGAGTTCCACCTACATTAGAAACTAACTTGTTATTCATTTGTACAATATTACTGGAAACATTTGTTTGATAGTTGGTGAGGTTTGATACACCCCATGTATTATTAGCTGGTGAATTTTCTGTTGCTTCATTTGCTATATTATTGGCATAAACGCCATGAGTATGTGCAGGTAGATGTTCCTCGGTTAACATAACTGTCTCCACTCCACCTTTACTTGCCCATGGATACTGAGAACAATTATGAATCGGTAATCTTCCACGTAAATCAGGTAAAGCAAAATTCGTTGCACCGTCTCCCCCGTATTTGACACCTATTAATGAAAAAAGTGCCTCATTACCTGTAATAGTTAATAATTGACCATTGCATAGTTCCCATCCTACTGGGGCATATTTACCGCTAAACATGCGAATTTCTCCTATATATTGATCTGACATTATGCAAACCCTCCCTTATTGTAATTTCAATGAATGTTATAAAAACACATTAAACAACACCCGCTAACACATCTTAATGTGCTTCTTGAATAAACTCGACTTTCATATCTACTTTGATGCGAAATATTCTTTCTCACTGCCATGTCATTTTCAAATATATTTCATCTGCTGACGATACTTGAAATCCTAATCTCTCATAAAGATTTCTCGCAGGATTTGTATGAAAAACTTGCAATATAACTGGCTTATTCCCTTCTCTTGCCTTCTGTAGAAGTTGAGTAATTAAAAATGTACCTATCCCTTTACCTTGGTAACTTGGTAAAATTGAAATATCAATAAGATGATGATAATCTGATAATTCTTCCGTTAGTAATCTCCCTACGTATTGTTCACCTACAGCAATGATAGAATGACTTGCCCCTGGAAATTGCTGATGATAGGAAGCTTGCTGTGCGCGCCATTGCATTTCTAAAAAAAGCTTCTTTTGTTCAGCTGACCATCCCCATGAATCTATTTCTTGATTTCTTGTAGATGCATAGATTTCGAAAAGAAATGCTTCATCTTCCTTTGTGATAGATTTAAGCTCTATTTTCATCACATTTGTTCCACTTTCTTTTAAACATACTTATTAGTCACAATGATAGATCTTACAAAGTTATGTCCTTTTTCAGGTAAGTCTTCCCAGCTATCTACATGCAATTGATGTTCAGTTAAGCATTCAGCTCGATTTTTACTTTTTTGAGGTACGTCTAGGACTAGCGAGATTGTGCCATAGGATTTTTCGCCTGATGGGACTTTATCTCGCCATGAACAAGAGCATTCATAACCATTCGGACCCGTTGAAGCTTTTACTCCTAATGCCTGCAATGTTGTATTTGGTGGAATACTAACTGGCTGCTTGTCCTCCTCATCATTGGTATTCCAGATTCCCCATTCCAACTGTGATTGAAAAACTTCAAGCTCACGGTCTGTTGCATTTGTAATCATTAATGAAAATGTCCAAGTCGCCATTTTAGTACTCTCCTCCTGTCGTCACTTTTTTCTTCGCGTTATCCATCACATCATATACATGTGTACGATGTAATACTGCATAATCCCATTCAGATGCGCCAATGAGCGTTGTGACATTATTATTGTCCGTTCGATAAAGAAGAATCATTTTACTAAAAATCCATGGCACAACGTCCATATCCTTATCGCTTGGGGCTTCAAAAACTCTTTCCTTTGATTTTTTTTCAGTTTGCTGTTGCTCTTTTGTAACAGCGTTTAATATATTAAATTTTGCCTTTAATTCCGCCTGTAGTTCCTGCGCTACGCTCGCCTTCACTACTTTTTCTTCAGATACGGAGATCTTTTCAGTAAATTTAAAGGCTGTTTCAATAGTGCTAACCTTCTCCTCTACCACCTTACTAGCAGTAGATAATCCATACTCATCTTTAACTGTAATTTTCCCCTTTTTAGTAACAGTTTCAATCTTAGTAGCATCCGCTCTTAAACAAGTCACCTCTACAGAAAAATACTGTTGCGCTTCACGCTGCTTTAAATAAAGACTATCAAATTCTAAATCATTTACTCCGTCCCATAATATTTTAGAAATATTGAAGAGAGACGTTCGGAATAATGACATTTTTTCAAAATGAACACCACTCGGAATATATTGATTCAGATCTATATCTCTAACATCCTCAATTTCTTTCAATGTTTTGATTTTGGACCAGTCCGTAAACAAATTGTTACTTATTTCTTTTTGTCTCCATTTATCCAATTTGTTAGAAATTCGTATATTTCGAACAAAGTTATGACCATCATGTGTAATATCTTTCCACTCCGCTACTTCAAAATACCCATTTGCTCGACATCTAGCTTCATTAGGATCATTATAGGGAACATTTACATAAAGGCTTATTACCCCATACGGTGCTTGATATTCATTATTTTTATCTTTCCAGGAACAAGAAAATTCATAACCATTTGGTCCAAAAGCTGATTTGGCGCCAACAGCTTGAATCGTTTCTCCCGCTTTAATAGATTGAGGTTCTTTATCCTCTTCACCACCTGTATTCCAATAACCCCAATGCAACTGTGATTCTACCAGCTCTAAATCTCGATCTGTGTCATTCGTGACATTTAGATAGAAAGTCCATGTCATTGTTTGATCCTCCCGTTAATTGAATTTTCAGAATAATTTACATGTAATTTTTTACTATCTGTATCCCATGATGTCGATTATTGTATTTTTATGAGACTTTCTTACAGCTTTAATTATAGTATAGGTTCCATCTATTCTCTATAAAATAATTCCATTTTTTAGGTTAATTTTTCTTAACCTTCACTTCATTATTTAGTTCAATTCAATCAGATTGAAACTTTCCACCTTATCAAAACAACAAAAATCTGCAAAAGGTGCAGATTTTTATTGTTTCCTATTCATTTATTTGAAAGCGAGAGAATATCTTCCAGACTAATTCATTACGGTCTCCCACACCTACTTTTTGAAAGATTAGCTTTAAATGATCTTGTACAGTGTAGCTAGAAATGCCAAGATTATATGCAATCACCTTTGTTGGTATGCCCCTCATCATTTCCACTACTACCTCTTTTTCTCTAGGTGTGAGTTGATAAGCAGTTAGTAAAAAAGCCAACATCTCTTTAGGAGACGCCTCATTTAATAAAATGGCTATTTGCTGCTGTAAATCGGTTGTCATAAGAAAAGACGCTTGGATTGTAATATATCCTTTGTCATGGATAGGCACTAGTAAGGAAATAGGTGTATTGTCTTCAGCCTGTAACTTAGCGCAGGATGCCTGTATGGGCTTGGGTAATTGCCCATCCGACAAGCCCTCATTACTTCTTAAAAGTGCTAGTATTTGAGAAGCCTTCGTACTCATAGATAAAATATGATAATCCTTATCTAAAATAACGATGCCACTCTCTCCTGCTTCTGTTGACAGCTGCTCTTCAATAATCGAATGGTAGAACGCCTTTAATGCCTCTCCCATCACTGGCATGAGTATTTTTATTTGTTCTAGCTCATCATCTTGAAAGATGGACTGTGCATTTTTCATCTTTTTAAAAAGGGTTAAAAAGCCATAACATTGCCCCTGAAACATTAATGCAGCTCGAATTTCGTCGCTAAAGCCATTGGGCACTAATATCTCCCTATAACGCAAGCTCTGACTACTTGCATCACTTAATCGTCCTATACATTGGCCACTTTCCACTAGCTTTCTATAGTTATTCACATCTTCAAATGCATATTCAAAAGTCATTATTTTTTGATGAACATCCTCAATCGATTGCTCTGTTACAGCACCGATCGAAAAAAGGGTTTGCGTATCTGTCACTGAACAGCAATAGGCATCAAAATCAATGAATTTCCGTAATTCTTCTACCATCATTTGTCGATATTGAAATGAATTTTGACTATTTTTTATACATCTCTCTGATATCCTTTGCCAATCAAGACAATTTCTCATAAAACTCCTCCCCCCAGAATTATGGGATAGCACATTCTCCATAAGTATTTATAATTGAGAATAATTATTAATTATATTGTACAACACGGAGGTATAAAAATGAAAAATCCACTACATGATTGGCACAGTCCCATTGTATCTACTTATCAAAATACCATTCGACAAAAAATTATAGGCTATGACCTCATCTATAACATGATGACAGATATACTTCGTGGTCACCCTGTCATTGATAACACTTTAGTAGTAGGTGCTGGCGGAGGTCAGGAACTTCTTACTCTAGGAGAAGCCTTCCCTTCCTCACATTTTACAGCCGTTGATACTTCAACAATCATGCGACAGGCTGCTGATCAGCGCATACAGCAGCTTGATCAAGACCTTCATATTGATTGGTATGAGGATGATGTACTTTCCCTCAGATTCCACCATCCATATGATGTTACTACCTGCCATTTGGTTTTACATTTTATAAAGGATCTCGAACAAAAAAGGGCACTACTGCAAAAATTGGCAACAAGCCTACAGAATGGGGGCGTCTTATTCATTTCTTCTATTAATGCTGATATGACAGACACAATATGCCAACAGCAGCTCAAGTATTGGCGAAATTCCATGTACCAAAATGATATTTCCGAAGAAGATTGGTTACGTTTTGAGCAGTCCTTTGGCTCAACTATTTATCCAATTAAACTTGAATTATTGATTGACTTACTACATGAGGTTGGCTTCACAAAGATTGTTCCCTATTTTAAATCATATTTAGTCGATGCATTAGTAGCCACGAAGGAAGAGGTAAATAAATGAGCAGAGAAAATATTTTAATTGTCGGAGGCTATGGTGAAGTCGGTAGTAAAATGGCAACTATGCTACTCACAAGCTATCCAAACAAAATATGGATTGCAGGTCGAAGCTTTGAAAAGGCAAAACAATTTTGCGCACAACACCATCATCTTGCTAAGCCTATCCAAATGGATGTGTCCAAGACCGTAAACGCTCAGCAATTAGCCAATGTAGCACTTGTCATTATGTGTCTAGAGCAAAAAGATACTGCATTTGCAAATCTCTGCTTGAAGGAAGGGATTATGTATATCGATATTACGGCAAGCTATGCCTTCCTAAAAAAATTAGAGGAACTCCATCCAATAGCTAAACAGAATAATGCAACAGCCGTTTTTAGTGTTGGTATGGCACCTGGATTGACTAATTTAATGGCTATGCATGCTGCACAGCAATTAGCCTCCATCGAGAAACTCCATATTTCTATCCTACTAGGAGCAGGCGATACACATGGAAACGCGGCTATTCTCTGGATATTACACCAACTAAACATTCCGTTTTATAGTTATAAAAATAAAAAAACCACTAATTTTACTAATAGGAGAAAAGTTCCGTTTAAAGAGCTTGGCAAACGTAGTGTGTACCAATTCAACTTCTCAGACCAACATACATTAGCAAAGCATTTCCCTACTATTCCAATCATGACAAGATTGGGCTTTGATGTAGAGTCACTCAATTGGTTCGTATCCTTTTTGCAAAAAAGCCGAATTGCAAAATTGTTAAAATTCAACAAAATACAAACAACACTCGCTTCTCTCATTCAAAAAATAAAAATTGGCTCAGAGGTATGTGGCATTCACGTAGAAGCCATTGGGAAAAAACATCATAAAGAAGCAGTCTTTACATTAGACTTTCTTGACCGTGATGAATCTCTCGTGACAGCAAAAGTTGCAACGGCGATTGCTAAAGAACTCCTGAACAACAAGCATCCCTTTGGAACTTATCATATTGAGGAACTGTTTACACTAGAAACATTACAAGCTCAATTCACATTTTCTTCCCAATAAAAAAGCATTTAGCACTCGCCTATACGGGAGAGCTAAATGCCTCTGATTATTTATAAAACTTTTTCCAAAAAATCCTTTGCACGCTGTGTTGACGGTGCTGTAAAAAACAATTCTGGTGGAGCATCCTCAATGAGCTTACCACCATCAAGGAAAAGAATACGATCAGCAACCTCACGAGCAAAGCCCATCTCATGTGTCACAATCAACATGGTCATACCTGAATCTGCGAGGCTTTTCATAACTGCTAATACCTCTTTTACCATTTCAGGATCAAGTGCTGATGTAGGCTCATCGAATAATATAACTTTAGGGTCCATCGCAAGTGCTCGCGCAATGGCAACACGTTGCTTTTGTCCCCCAGATAATCGGTTTGGATATTCCTGGCGCTTCTCAAACAGTCCTACTTTCTTCAGTAGTTCTTCTGCTTTGTTGATAGCAGCTGTTTTATCTAACCCCTTCACATTGATTGGGGCATATGTTAAATTTTCCAGTACTGTTTTATGAGGGAAGAGATGGAAATGCTGAAATACCATTCCTACTTCTGCACGTATTTTCATAATATTTGTCCCTTTATCCGTAAGGACATCCCCTGCAATTGTTACCTTTCCACTCGTGGGGATTTCTAATAAGTTTAAGCAACGAAGGAATGTCGATTTACCAGATCCTGATGGTCCAATAATGGCGATTACTTCTTGTTCTTTGATTTCTGTAGAAATACCCTTTAGTACTTCATTTTGCCCATATGATTTGTGTAAATCTTCAATTTTAATCACTTTTTCTCATTCCTTTCTCGATTCGTTTACCAAGGAACGTTAAAACAAGCGTCATAAGGTAATAAATTACTCCCGCAAAAAGTAATGGCTCAAGATAACGGTATGTTGAACCTCCTACAATATAGGCACGACGCATAATATCTAATGCACTGATTACCGTCACAACGGCTGTTTCTTTATTTAATGTAATAAATTCATTAACTAAAGATGGTAAAATATTTTTTACTGCTTGTGGAATAATAATATCCTTCATCATTTTTGCATATGGAATTCCAAGTGCTTGTGCAGCTTCCATTTGCCCTTTATCCACTGCATTAATACCAGCACGGATAATTTCTGAAATATAAGCACCAGAGTTTAAACCAAATGCAATAATCGCTGTAGGAATTGGTTCAATTTGAATATCCAGTAATTGTGGTACTGCATAATAAATAATCAATAATTGTAATACAAGTGGTGTACCACGGAAAATCGACGTATAGAAATCAGCAAACCAACGTAAAACATTGACCTTACCAATTTTACATAATGCCAGTAGTATACCTACGATAAAACCGATGATGGATGCACCGATTGCAATTTGAAGTGTAACACCTATCCC
The DNA here is from genome assembly GCF_038630755.1 of Lysinibacillus sp. FSL K6-1151. Classification (NCBI taxonomy): domain Bacteria; kingdom Bacillati; phylum Bacillota; class Bacilli; order Caryophanales; family Bacillaceae; genus Lysinibacillus; species Lysinibacillus sp. FSL K6-1151. The sequence continues at coordinate 162,604 of NZ_CP152040.1, read as the reverse complement.
TTTTAAAATATAAGGAATAGAGGGAACAATCGCCGTAAAATCTAAATTCACAGCGCTCCCTCCTTTCTTTTTCATCTTGATACAGCTATTGTTTTTTATACAGAAGGTGAAACGTCGAGCATAGAAAACTCTCCTCTCTATAGGGGAGAAGAAAAGCACAAGCGATAGCCCAAATAAGAGCTATCGCACGCTTTAATTATTCAACTTTTTCTAACCATTTTTCTTCTAACTCTTGAATTTTTCCTTCTTCTGCTAATTCTTTTAGTGCTTTGTTAATTTTATCTTTCAAATCGCTGCCCTTTGGAACTGCGATCGCTTTGAAATCTTCCGGTTGTTCTTCTACAGGAAAGGCTTCTAATTGGTCATTTGTTTTTAAATAACCTTTCGCAACGCCACCCTCTAAAATACCTGCGTCTAAGCGTTTAGACATCATATCTTGAATAATCTCAGGGATACGTGTACGTCCTTCTACTGCTACATCTACTTTTTTTGCAATATCATTACCTAAATTTTCTTGAATAGATGCTGTTTGTACACCAATCTTTTTTCCAGCCAAGTCAGCTTCTTTTTTAATGCCGCTATCCTTTTTAACAATGATTACTTGCTCTGTTTCATTGTATTGATCAGAGAAATCAACCACTTTTTCACGATCTGGGTTTGGTGTCATACCCGAAATAACTACATCAATTTTCCCTGCTTGTAATGCTGGTACTAAACTGTTGAAGTCCATATCTTGCACTTGCATGTCAACGCCTATTTTTTCTCCAACTAATTTGATTAAATCAATATCAAATCCAATAATTTCTTCACCTTTAGCTGCATCAACATATTCAAATGGAGCATAGTCAGCTGAAGTACCAACCTTTAATACTTGCTTGTTCCCTGTATCAGTATTAGATCCTGTATCGCTTGCATTATTATCTTTAGTGCCGCATGCTGCAAGTACACCTATAACAAGTACAAGCATTACCATGAATAACTTGTTCTTCATAATCATTGATCTCCTTTTATTTATAATTTATTGTGTATGAGAATTCATTTCTCGAAAATAGTTGATTGGATATTTATTCATACTTAAGAATAAAAAATCTATCTGCTAATTAAGATATACTCTTTTGAAATAATAATCAAGATAAACTAAAAATATTTTAGCGAATTATTATATACATAATTTTCAGATAAGTCAATTTATTTATATTTCAATTGCTCTTTACTATACTATTTTCCGAAAGCACAACAATTATCCCATAAATATTGAATTAAAAATAAATAAAAAAAGACCCCCAATGTAATGGAGGTCCTCCAATTTATTTTTCCTCAGGAAACAACTTTGTCTTTAGCTCGTCCTCTCCAGAGCCTTCTGCTAATGGAACATGCGAACGATAAGCTGCGCGGCAGATTAAATGTCCAGCAACTGGTGCTGTTACAAAGACGAAAAGAATACCTAAAATGAGGCGTACACTGACAAAACCATCATGCACCCAAAAATAGATAAACGTACCTAGTAAACAAGTTAACACTGATAATGTAGAGCTTTTCGTAGCAGCATGTGATCGTGTATACACATCTGGTAAGCGAATCATGCCAAATGCGCTAATAACGCTCACAATTGAACCTATCAAAATAAGGATGACGGCCGCCCATTCAATCATTTGATTTACGTTCAACAATCACACCTCTTTCAATATATTTGGTAAAGGCAATTGTACCAATAAACGCTAAAATACCTAAAATAAGAATGGCCTCCAAATATGCCTTCGTCTTTAAAATAATCGAAACAATCGCAATGGCCGATAATAGATTTACACCAATTGTATCGAGAGCTATGGCTCGATCAGGCATTGATGGACCACGGATGACTCTATACAGCGACAGCGCAATGGAAATACTAAAAAAAGCAAGCGCTAGCAGTAGAATATTGGTAATCATTAGCGTGTCACCTCCATTATTGCTTGTTCAAATTTCCCAATTGAGCGTATGACAGCATCCTTAGACTGCTCAATGTCCATGGCATGGATATAAAAGACATCGCCCTCTTCTGATACTTCCATCACTACAGAGCCAGGTGTTAACGTTAGCAGTAAGGCAAGAGCTGTAATCTCCCAATCGCCCTTAAGTACCGTTTTATACGTGAAAATACCAGGTGTAATGTTAAGCCTTGGAGTAGTTATTTGTCTTATAACGCTATAACTTGATAAAAATAGCTCCCAATTAAACAGCCATAATAATTTTAAGATTGAAAAGACACGTCGCAAATAAAATTGGGTGCCATAAAAGCGATGCATCGCATATAAAATACCCATACCTACAATAAAGCCCATTAAAAATGTCGAAAAATGTGGTGTCACTTCATCCTGTAAAAGTAACCAAAGTGTTGCGATAAATAAATTTAAGATAAACTGCATCGCCATTATTTATTCACCTCACCTTGCCATAAATCACCATCTAAAACAGCATCAATATAAATAGATGGTGTATAAAGTGTTTCCGCTGCATCTGTTACAAAAGGTGCCAATTTTTCAGCCCCAATACCTAAACCGAGTGTACATGCAGCCAATAGTGTTAATGGTAGCAGAATACGTTTTGGTAAAGGTTTTTCATCCTCTATACTAATGATGGTTTCTCCAAAAAAGGAAGAAAGAAATATTCGTAGCAGTGAATACAAAACAATTAAACTAGAGAAAAATCCTAGACCTAATAGAACAAAATTGCCACCTTCTATCGCACCTTGTCCAATTAAAACTTTTCCTAGAAAACCGCTTAATGGCGGTATACCAGCTAAAGAACACATAGCTACAAAGAATAACCATCCAAAAAAAGGATAATTTCGTATAAGTCCACTCATTTTATCTATTAGCGTTTCCCCAGTGACATAAATCATCATACCAATTGCTAAAAACAGCATAGCCTTGGCTACCATATCATGCATTAAATAGTAGACAACGCCTTGCAAGGCTGATTCTGTACCAATCGCTAGACCAGCTACTATAAAGCCAACACCAATCAGCACATTGTAGGAGGCAATCGTTCTGACATCTCGTCCTGAAAGAGCGCCGATACAGCCTGCTATAATCGTGACTCCAGCCATTATGCCGAGTGCCATGTGTGTGACTTCCGTATTGTTAGGGAAAAGCAATGTAAAAGTACGTACAAGTGCATAAATCCCTACCTTTGTTAATAAAGCAGCGAATAAAGCAGCAATAGCAGTTGGTGGTACACTATAGGAGCCTGGCAACCAGAAGAATAATAAAAGTCCAGCCTTCAAGCTGAAGACAATTAAGAAAATAAGCGCCACTGTTGTAATAAGGGGATTAGTCCCTGCCTCCATCACACGAACAGATATATGGGCCATGTTTAATGTACCAACTGTGCCATATAGGAAAGCTAACGCCACTAAGAAAATCCAAGAGGCCACAATATTGATGAGCACGTATTTCAATGCTTCACGCAGTTGAATTTTCTCGCCACCTAAGCTAATAAGTGCATAGGAAGCAAGCAGCATTACTTCAAAACATACAAATAAGTTAAAAATATCGCCCGTCAAAAATGAGCCGTTAACGCCCGCTACCATGAGTAAGGTAAATGGATAAAAATACATTTTTTCATACCTTAACTCCATCGTAAAAATTGCATATAGTATACAAATAACGGCCACAAGATTAGCAACTAGCACTAATAATGTTGCAAATGAATCTGCCACAAATGAAATACCAAATGGCGGAGCCCAGCCACTAAAATCAATTCGCAATATACCTTGATGTTGAATCTCTAACAATAAAATAATGCTAATAATAACAATAAAGCTTAATGTCAATAAGCTGATGATACGTTGTAACATCACATGCTCTTTTAAAAAAACCAGTAAAATAGCTGTAATTACCGGTACAATTAATGGTAAGACAATTATATTACTCATCCGGCGTACCTCTCAATTCATCAAAATTCCCTGAACCATTTGTCTTGTACGCACGATAGCCTAAAACTAAAACAAATGCAGTAACAGCAAAGCTAATCACAATAGCTGTTAAAATTAACGCTTGTGGTAACGCATCTGTATAAGGGCCCTCTGATTCCCCTAATAATGGTACAGCTCCTTTTTTAAGACCTCCCATTGTCAGAATCAGTAAGTGGGCAGCATGTGATAAAACAGCAGTGCCTAATATAACACGCAATAACTGTTTCGAGAGGATTAAGTACGTTGCAACAGCTACTAATATACCTACTAAAACAAGTATTAAAGACTCCATTGGCTACTCATCCTCACTTATACTTAAAATAATTGTCACGACAACACCCACCACTGTTAAAGCTACACCCGCTTCAAAAATGGTTACGGTTGAAAAACCCATTTTCCCAAATATCGGCACATCAATATACGTATAGGCCTGTGTTAAAAATGGCACATCGAAAAACAACGAACCTATTGCAGTTCCAGTTGCAAGCAATACGCCTAATGCTGCAACCTTTTTAAAGTCAAATGGCATTCCTTTATGCACAGTCTCAATATCATAGGCTAGGTATAATAAAACAATGCCAGAAGCTAACACGAGGCCACCTATAAAGCCACCACCTGGCGCGTGATGTCCAGCAAAGAACAAATACACGCCAAGTGTTAAAATAATGAACACGACTGTCTTTGTGACCGTCCTTAATATCACATCATTAATTTTCACGATCTGCTTCCTCCTTTCGTGGCTTAAGCTTTGTCAACATATAGACCCCTAAGCCAGCAATCAGAAGAACAACAACCTCTAACATCGTATCAAAGGCACGGAAATCCCCTAGAATTGTATTGACAATATTGGAACCCCCAGCTAATTCATAGGAATCATTGAAGTAAGTGGACACTGGTTCAAAGCGATCGTAGTGTACGACTGCCAATCCAACCATTGTTACGGTTGCCCCAACAAAAATGGAGATCATCGCTTTTGACCATTGAACCCTTTTGCGAGGAGCTTCCGGCATTAGATCTGGTAAATATTTAAAGCACAACAGGAATAAAGCCGTTGTTACCGATTCAACAACCAATTGTGTTAAAGCTAGATCTGGTGCACGGAAAATGACAAAGAAGAAGGCAATGGAATAACCTAATACACCATTTAACAACATAGCTGTCACACGACCTTTTGCAAAAATCATCCAAACAGCTGCAAAAATCATGACAAATACAAGAATTAGCTCATAGTATTCAACAGCAGAGTCCATGTCAAAATGAAAGGTCATTGCGTCTGACCAAATAAAATAACCAGCAATAAGTGCAACGAAAAATACATATATATAGACAAAATAATGTGTTAAATTACCTGTCATATATTTACTAGTGAGCTTCTTAGAGCCGCTTTCACTCATCTCAATTATTCGATTGTAATACGTATTAAACGTATACTTTTGTGAAAATAGGCGATAAAGTGGCTTCCAGCTTTTTAATGTTTTGAATAAGATTATCCCAATAATAATGACACCTAGCGTCATTATTAATTCCGCATTGATGCCATGCCACGCATGGACATGTGGTGTTAATTCACTTGTTGTTGGGAATGTAGGATAAATACTTGCCATAGCAGGCTCTAAAATATAGTGACCTAGCACATTTGGGAAGAAAAAGATACCTATTACCAACAAGCATAAGATTATTGGTGAAATTAACATGCCAAACGGAGCTTCATGTGGTTTTCTATCCATCTTCTCTGGCTGTAGTTTACCCAAAAATGTACGGCTAATTAATATCAAACTGTAAACAAATGTAAAGACACTTGCCACCCATGCTACTAATGGGAAAAACAGCCCTACATCAGCAATTGAGAATGCCTCTACATCTCGAATAGCCAATACCGCAGCAAAAAACATTTCCTTACTTAAGAAACCATTAAATGGCGGTAATCCTGCCATCGAGAAGCTACCGATAACTGCGATTGTAAATGTTATAGGCATTAAAGACATTAGGCCACCTAAACGGCGAATATCACGAGTACCTACTTCATGATCGACAATTCCAACCATCATGAATAAGGCTCCCTTAAATGTCGAGTGATTCACAAGGTGAAATAACGCCGCAAAGCTTGCTTGTGTATAGAGAATAGAATTCTCTGCATAGCCATAATAATGACCAACAGATCCAAGACCAAATAGGCTCATAATTAAGCCCAGCTGACTCACTGTTGAAAAAGCTAATAAAGCTTTTAAATCCGTTTGACGAACAGCATTAAAGGAACCCCAGAATAGTGTAATTAGACCAACGACACTGACTAGCCAGAACCAAATGGCTTCTCCTCCAAAGACTGGTGAAAAACGGGCAACTAAATAAATTCCTGCCTTAACCATTGTCGCTGAGTGTAAGTAAGCACTAACAGGTGTTGGTGCTTCCATAGCATCCGGTAACCAAATATGGAATGGAAATTGAGCAGACTTTGTAAAAGCTCCTAGTAAAATTAAAATTAGCGCTGGCGTAAACAGAGAATGATCACGTATTACTTCTACATTAGCTACAATTTCACGAATACTAAATGTTTGAGAGGCCACGTAAAGCATTAAGAAGCCTGCAAGCATCGATAGACCACCAAAGACTGTAATCATCATCGCCTTTTTAGCTCCTGCGCGAGATGCTTTTCTATGGTGCCAAAAAGCAATTAATAGGAATGATGACACACTTGTTAGTTCCCAAAATGTGTATAATACCATTAGGTTATCTGAAAAAACAACGCCAAGCATAGCGCCCATGAATAGTAATAAATAGCAGTAAAAATGATGAAGAGATTCTTTCGTTGATAAATAAAAAATAGAATATAAAATGACTAAACTACCTACTCCTGTAATCAGTAAACCAAAAATCATACTGAGTCCATCAAGGTAAGTTGTGAAATTTATATTAAAAGAGGGAATCCACTCATATGTATGGATAAATGTTTTACCCTCGGCAAGTTGAGGAATATAGCGCGCGAGTAAAAGAAACAAGATAAGTGGAACAGATAAAACAAACCAGCCAAGATGTGTGACACGCCTTAGTCGCCTATAAAGCAATGGGATTAGTGCAGCACAAACAATTGGCAAAAGTATTGCGATGAGAACAGTAACCAAATGAAAACCTCCTACTATCAAAATCATCTAGCAAATTTTTGTGGTGATTGGAATGGTAAGTGCTAAGACTCTAGAAATTTGTTCAAGCTAAGTAACATATCAGATCTATTCTTGAAATTTTTTAAATGGAATGTGGTGGGGTGTGAAAAAGTGCCTTGTCGTTTATCAAAAATGGTTATGTTAGTTATTTAGTCACTTCTAACCCGATGCAAGCCTAAATAACTTGTGGAAAATCAGATAATTTATACAGTTGTAACTTAGGTTATATCAGTACAATGAAGACACTTGACTATCTATTTAACACACTGCATAATAGTGTGGCATATGAAAGCAATTTTGCTCAGATGCACATAATGCATAAATTAAATAATTTTAAATTATTGATTTAAGCTTAATCCTTCAAGGGTTTTCCAATATATTTCCGTTAACTTTTATACGTTTTTAAGTATACAATATAAATGAGCATAATGCACTGTAACAGCATCAATTTTAGCTGTTTTAGGATAATTTTTTCGATACAACAGTGAAATTAACAAAATACCAACAGATAAGAGGTGTACATTTTTTATGAAGCATGTAAAAGGGCGTTTGGATGAAAGTATATTAGTTTGTGTTTACTACGGCTTAAATGGCGAACGTTTAATACGTCGTGGTCATAAGATGGCCACAATGCTAGATTGTCCACTCTATATTCTTTCAGTCGATTCGCAACCCCTTGATGCATTTGACGCAGAAAAATCTAGTTATATAGAGCAATGGAAGAAGCTATCAGATGAACTTGAGGTTGAAAAATTCATTTTGCAAGATAATGAAAAACGCCCCATTCAAAAAGTTATTGCAGAAGTCGCAAAGAGTTATGGTATTTCACAAATTATCGTAGGGCAAAGCGCACAAAGTCGTTGGGAGGAAATCACTAAAGGTTCTTTCCTAAACGTACTGTTAAAAGAAGTTCCTTTTGTAGACTTTCATATTGTGGCTGTTCAACGTCCAACAGACGATGATGCAAATGAAACATATGAAAAAGGAGTACGTGCTTACTTAATTAAAGAGCAGGATCACTTTAAAGTAGCATTTACTTGCCCTAAATATGTATCCATCGAAGGTATATTTTTCAAGGAAATTGGCACGGACTTTGACAATGGCATCTTTAAATTTACTTACAATGATAAAATGCATGAAGTTCATATTTCAGAGGGCTACGTGATCGATCAAGAGAAGTTGCCAGCAGAATTTTTAGCTCCATTAAGACAATAAAAAGACGCGTACCTCTTAAAGAGGACGCGTTTTTTAAACTGCAGTGGATGCTGGTTTATCCTTCGGTAAAAAGAAGGCAATCAACAATAATAACGGTAATAAGGAAACGACCATCATAGTAAAATCAATCCCTTTATGATCCATTAAAATGCCGATAACCATCGCACCTATTGCTCCCATACCAAAGGCAAAGCCCGTTGTTAAGCCAGCCATTGTACCAATTTTTGTTGGTACTAGCTCTTGAGCATAGACTACCGTTACGGAGAAGCTAATCATAATCAATGTACCGATAATGACTAAAAATATCATAGCGGCCCATAATGGTACATAGGGCAATGCTAAACAAAATGGCATTGGCACTACCACAGAAAGAATAATGACATTCTTTCTACCAATACGATCAGATAAAGAGCCTCCGAAAAATGTACCTACTACCCCGAATGCCATGAAGGTGAATATTAATATTTGTCCTAGTCGTAGGCTGACATCATAGTGATCCATCAAATAAAACACATAAAAGCTTGTTATATTTGTTGTATAAAATGATCGTGCAAAAATAATTGTAAATAATAATGTTAACGCAATTCCTACTTGTTTCTTTGTTAAAGGAGGCAATGTTGAGATTAGTACACGTTTTTTCTTCGCTATACGCTCTTGCTCCAATTGTTTTTTATACCATGTAGCTATTTTACTCAATAAAATGATACCGAACGTTGCAACGACTAATACGATTGCAGCACCACGCTGCCCGAAAATATCAAAGATGTACGCACTAATTAACGGTGCAAGAGCTTGTCCTGAATTTCCTCCTACTTGATAGATAGACTGAGCAAGTCCTCTTTTAGAACCAGCTGCCATAAATGAAACTCGCGATCCCTCAGGGTGAAATATAGCTGAACCAAAGCCGATAAATAATACCGCAATAATAATAATCCAATACTGTGTTGTAAACGCGATAATGGCGATACCTATAAAAGAACTAATCATACCTATTGGTAAAGCATAGGGCATTGGTTTTTTATCACTGATAAAGCCTACAGCAGGCTGTAATGCAGAAGCAAATATGTTTAAAACAAAAGAAATCATACCAATTTGTGTAAAGGTCAAACCTAATTCACTCTTAAATATCGGAAACATCGCTGGGATAACAGCTTGCATCGTATCATTGATAAGGTGAGCAACACCGATTGCAACCATAATTGGATAGATTGGATTTGTTAAATTTAATTGTTTATTCATGTTGCCACCTCGCTCATATTTTGTTTATACAGGATTGTCGCATACTATCGACCATTTTGCACAAGCTATAGTTCGACAGCTGTAAAAGGAGTTGATATATGCATGGAAAGCTTTATTCATGCTCACTTTTGGGAAATGATTCTTCGAACAACACTTTCGTTTTTTGCATTACTCATTCTGGCACGTATACTTGGGAAAAAACAATTGGGCCAGTTAACATTCTTCCACTATATTACAGGTATTACATTTGGTTCGATTGCTTCAGAAATAGCCTCACAGGAAGAAACACCTTTTTTAGATGGTATGATATCCCTCGTTTGGTGGAGTGCTTTAACCTATTTGATGACCGTCATTACCATTAAATCTAAAAAGGCTCGTGTTCTCATCGATGATAAACCTACCATCGTTATTCAAAAGGGGCTTATATTAGAATCAGCTCTACAAAAAAATCGTCTTCATTTAGATGAGCTAACAATGATGCTACGTGAACAAGCCATTTTTTCTGTACAGGATGTTGAATATGCTATGTTAGAAACAAATGGTAAACTCAGTGTTTTACAAAAAACTTCTGAGCAAGTGGCTACGAAGCAAGATGTGAAAGCGGATGTATCACCACCTACTTATCTGCCTACGGAAGTCATTTCGGATGGTCAACTTATTACAGAAAATATAGTTGAGCTTGAGCTAACAGAAGATTGGGTATTGAAAAAATTGAAAAAACAAAATGTGCAATCAGTAGAAGAAGTTTATTTTGCTCAAGTCCAAACAAATGGATCCTTATACATTAGCCTAAAAGACAAATCGAGACATTCAAGCCCGTAATTGTTTGTCTCGTCTCTTTGTTAGTCGATCTTTACTATATCTAATGGTGTAATGATACCTAGTAATTTTTGATGTGGTTCGCCATGCTCTGTTATTAGTAAGGCCTCGAAGCGCCTTCCCCTTTCGACCCCTTGTTTAAAAATCTCCTCAGCCTCATAGATCGTTAAAGATCTGCTGACAAATTTGTAATTTACTCTATTTTTCTCATGCATTAAAATATCATGCAACGTAGGAATCCTTTTTGGTAGATGGTCACCACCCATTTTTGAAGCAAGCCAATTCGTAATTCCTACTGTCGTGATAAGCCCTTTAAATTGCTTATTATAATAAACTGGGAACTGCGTAAATTTGCGTTGGCGTATCACTTTTAGTACATGTTTCAATGAATCGTTTTCCTGAAAAACCAGTACTCTTTTACGGAACATTTGTCCCACAAGCGTTGGCTTAGCAAGGGTAGCATCTATGTATTCAATTCTTTCTACAACATCGGTATGTGGTTCTGCAATGACATAATGTAAGGAAGTACGGTGATGCACAATAGCATTACGTAAGTCGGCATATGAGCGTAAATCATCCTCATATTTCTTCACCAAGACATCCTTTTTCTTTGCTTGATCAATCAGTCTATAAAAAGCCATAAAATCCTTGGCTCCTACAATATCTCGTAATCTATGATCTATTCGATTAAACGCTGTCAGGAAACGATCGGAGTTTTCAGTCCCCACTTTTCTTGTACCTTCTTTCTCTATTCATCTATATATTTTCCGAGTTATTTGACAAATTTCGAGTTACACACCCATTATATTCCTAAGTTATAGAGATTCCAAGAATGTAGTTTTTAAATATAGAAATGAATTAACAATTCCCCCTTGAAAGTGACGTAATGTTATTTTATATACTGGCTGTAACAGAGAGGGGTATTAGTTATTCTGCTGACGATTCACCATGTTTCCAAGCAAACTGGCTTACTGTGAGGAGATTGGACTGTTACTTCCAACAGCAAAGACGGAGGATGGACAGAGGATTTACGGTGAAAATGCCCCAACAAATCGTATTTTTAAAGGCATCAGGATTCAAATTAAAAGAAATTCAAACTCTACTAAATAATTCATGGGCGTGGCAAACAAGTTAACTTTTATAGCGGAGGAACAAAAGAAATGACAACAGATGGAGAGTGCCATACTTGGATTAAAGAACGCTGCGGCTATTGAGGGAGGGCTAACAGAGTCCCTTATCCAGAAATTCATCCAGCTTTCGAATCAATAACGAGATAAAAAGCAAGCTTTCCGACAGCAAATTTTTGTAGCTGCCGAAATAGATCGCATTAACTTGGGATGATTACACCAGGAATCATTCTACTTGTTTTACATCTTTTATTCTGTGGATTTATGAATCAACCGTTAAGAAAAATTCAAACACTTTTTGATCAAAGTATAAGTTCTGCTCTTTCTTGGATTATGTTCTTTGTCGGGCTGATACTGCTTATAAATGGTGGGATGATTTAAAAATAAAAAACGGTAAAAACTCATCGTAAACTGGTTTTTACCGTTTTATCTTTTTTAGATTTTTGCCATAGACGCATTTCTTTTCATCATCGCGATCCCAATGCTAATACAGATAATTGTTAATGCCACAGTCATTATTAGGCTCCACCAATAGTCTGACATGTCCATTGCTCCTCGTACTAGCAAAATTCCATAGCTCGCTAGTTTCCAAGGAGATATTGTCCAAAAGATTCCCACTATCATATCTACGATTTGCCCTACAAAGATCACCGTAAATGCACATGTAGTAGCTATAACCGTTTTAAAACTAGCACTCATCAGTAATGAGACAGCTATTACAAATAACAGCCAAATATAGTACGTACAAAAACTAATTAGTAGTGCTCCAATGTCCAAAGTTCCATATAATATGCTTGTGTAATATACACTTGCAGCAAAGCCAGCTAAAATACTTACAAAACAAACTGTGCCTATAACAATAAACTTACTCATAAAGTAGGCGCCATATGAAATGGGCCGTGCATATAAGAGGGTAGCCATGCCACTTGCTCGTTCTTTACTAATAGCCCCTACAAATGAAGCCATCATCACCAGTAAGCCTATTGTTTGAAACTGTCCAATAGAAGCTTGGAGTAAATCAACTGGCACTAATTCTGGCATTAGCATTTCAAAGCCCTCAGGTACATTCCCAACAGCATTTAATATATCCATCATATAATAGTTTGTTAGTGGATCACTCATTCCAAGCAAAGCAAACACGAGAGGTATCCATAAAAATTTCCAGCTCCGCCATGCTTCTCTATATTCCTTTTGCAGAAGTACTTTGAATCCACTCATGCTTTTTTCGCCACCTTCATGAAAATTTCTTCCAGAGATGCTGTTTGTCGCTCCACTTTTCGGATGGTATAAGGACATGCACTTAAACGTTGTAGCAGCTCCTTCATCGTTGGCTCCTCATTCACAACCTCAATATACACATAACAACCGATTATAGTATAGGATGGATCCGCAAAAAGCTTCGCCTCTTCTTCACTGCCAAATTCAATTACATAGTTTTGCTCATCAAAACGTTGCCGTACCTCACGTAATGTACCCTGCTCCACTAGTTTTCCATTTTGCAAAAATAATAGCTGGTCTGTCATTTCTTCCGCATCATTTAAAATATGCGTTGAATATAAAATGGTTGTCTCTTGTTGTAAACCTTTTAATAAATCGAGCACTTCTCTGCGTCCAACGGGATCTAACGCTGAAACTGGTTCATCTAATAGCAGTAATTTAGGCTTATGCACAATTGCCTGGGAAATACCAAGACGTTGCTTCATTCCCCCAGAAAAAGTGGCTATTTTTTTATGTAGCGCATCCCCCAACCCTACGAACTCTAATGTTTTTTGTGCTTCTAATTTAGCTTTTTTGGCTGCTACACCATTCAACCTAGCAGCCATTTCTGTAAACTCTAATGCACTTAGCCAAGGATGAAACTGCGGATATTGAGGTAAAAACCCTATATTCGCACGTAAATCTCCATTTAACATCCTTACACTTCCAGCAGTCGGTTTTAAGAGCCCTGTTAACATAGATAAAGTTGTTGTCTTGCCAGCTCCATTTGGTCCAATTAAAGCCGTTGAAGTCTTTTCTTCTAACACGAAATGAATATTATCTACAACTGTGTGCTCTGCAAATTGCTTGGTCAAGCCTGTAACTTGAAGTAATGTTGTCATGACTGCTTTCTCCCTACTATAAAGTACGCAATGGACCCTAATAGATTGGCAAATAGAATGATAAATACCCATAAAATTTTAGGACCATTTGTGGCATGGATTTTACGCAGATCAATAAGCGCTACGATCATTAATATAATTTGAACGATGATGAGCGGTGCGATAACCGCCCATGGAACCTTTGCTAATTCCTCCATCATACAGATCACCTCATCATTTGTTATATATTAACTATAACAACTTTGTTCTAATATGTATAGAACAAAATAAAATTTAATAAAAAAGATGCACCCTAATAGGTACATCTTTTTTTATTTATATAGTTGTTGCAATGCATCTTCCATTTTTGGGCGAATGGATACTTGTGGACGAGCTTTTTTAACTGCTGCTTCTGCTTCCTCTAATGAATTAACCATTCCCAGCTCCATTAATGCGGCTGCGGCGGCAACACCTGCACGTCCGCCACCACTTCCACAGTGAATATATACTTTTTGCCCGTCCTCGAAGGCTGATGCAATTTCTTTCGCTACTTGTTGAATAGATGGTGCTACCTCAATCTCTTCATCTGCAATTGGCAAATGTTTATAAGAATAAGGAACTGTTTGCTGCTCTTGTGTGGAAAGCCCTTGAACACGAACATCTATCACAATATTTACGGATTCTTGTGCAAATGCAGTCTCAGCGTCTTTTGCGCCACCAAAGAATAGTCGATCTTCTACTAAAGCATCGTAGTTCTTTTCCATATTCTCCACATCCCACATGTTTATTTTAGTAAATGCTTAATGTCCTCATAATATGGTAGGGCAGTTAATGCACCTGCTTTTGTGGCAGCAAAAGCTCCTAATTTATTGCCGAAGCTTGTACAGCGTACGAGTTCTTCTTGCGTTGTAGGTAAGCCATTATAATGGACATCACGTAGTACGCCTGCCATAAATGCATCGCCCGCACCTGTCGTATCTACAGGTACTACCTTCTCCGTCGGCACATGGAGAACCTCACCATTAAGTACAGCATAAGTACCATTTTCTCCTACTGTGATTAAGATAATAGGCACTAAATAGCTATTGAGATGTGCAATGCCCTCTTCTAAGGTAGTTGTCTCTGTCAGGAAGAATAATTCATCATCCGTAACCTTTAAAATATCAACATCCTCAAAAAATGATGTAATCGTCTCTCGACAAATTTCCTCACTGCTCCAACGTAGCGGTCGAATATTGGCATCCATTGCAATAATTGCACCCTTATCCTTTGCCATTTCTACAGCAGCTCGCGTTGTGGCAAGTGCTGTTGGATGGAACATAGTACCTGAACATACTGTTAAAGCCGAAGCATGTTTAAAAGCTGCTTCATTTAGCTGTGATGGTTCCACTTGTAAATCGGGTGTTTCATCAACATAATCTTTAAAAATCCGCTCACACGCTTCTGTAAGATGCACATATACGCCACTTACTCGCTTTGCTGGATTAAATACGGCATAATCCAGTTGTACACCCTCTTGGGCAAGCCCATCTCGCACAAATTGAGAGCCTTCGTCATCCCCTGTAATAGTAATTAATGCCGACGGTGCCCCAATTCGGCTAATACCAGCTGCAACATTTACCGTTGCACCACCCATATATTTAGTAAATGATGTGTTTGTTACATCATCAGCAATATAGTCAATAAAAGCATCTCCATAGACTAATATAAAATCCTTCTCTTGCTTTGTCATGATTGTCCTCCAAAATGTCTAGTCATTATAGATTAACACGAAAATTGTCATTCTATCAATGACGCCGGGGCGTCATTGCGTCCAAATATTTTCGAGCTGACGAGTAGAAGTGAATCTATAACTGTCTGTCTATCCTGTGACAACGGTTGACTGATCTGCATCATACAAGCCTCTTTTCAAAATCTTTGATATCAGCTAGAGCCATTGTTTTAATTTAGTGTTTTGTTGAACACCTGCTGGATTAAGCTAATGGGTTTTACTTTTGTTAGTGGGCTATAAAATTTGAGTCAATCTCTATCTTTGTTATACTTGCCTATAGAAAGGTAGGGATTATCAAGATGAGTATTACAATTCGACAAGCGCAACCACATGATGCCCATGCCGTTGTGCCTCTTATTATCGATGCAATTGGTGAAATTGCTAATCGCTTAACTGGCGAGAAATCAGCTGAAGCTGTTATACAAGAACTGACAATTCTTTTTCAACGTGACGACAATCGACATTCTTATTTAAATACCTTTGTCGCTACTGAAGGAGAGCAAATATTAGGGATTCTCGTTTATTATCACGGTGCACAAGCCGTTCACATGGATGCTAACCTTGTTAAATGGCTAGAAGCAAAAAACGCTACATCCATTGTCATTGATCAAGAAGCACATGAAGATGAGGCATATATCGATACTGTTTGCGTAGCACCAGAAGCACGAGGTAAAGGAATTGGAACATTGCTATTACAATTTGCCGAAGAGCTAACAAAGCAGCGCGGCTATACAAAATTATCATTAAATGTTGAAACCCAAAAAGAAGATGCTCGCCGACTTTATGAGCGTTTGGGCTTTGTTATTACAGAGCCATGGTCCATAATCGATGAGCCATTCCATCACATGGTGAAACAGTTTTAGGAAGTGAAATATTTATATATGAAAACAAATTTTATTTACCCTCTTTTGATTGTCATTGCTTCTAGTAGCTACGGTATATTGTCAACGATTGTCAAAGTAGCTATGCAGCATGGCTTTACAACATCAGAGGCAGTATCAAGTCAGTATATAATTGGCTTTTTACTCGTTGTAGCCATTTTTATTTTTACAGACAGAAAATTACCGAGTCCATCCAAAAAGGGCTTACTTATTTTAATTTGTGCTGGAATTTTTACTGGGACGACAGGAATAGTGTATGGAGAATCTTTAAAATATCTACCCGCTTCTCTTGCGGTAGTCATGCTATTCCAATTTACATGGATTGGTCTGCTAATTGATTGTGCCCTACACAAAAGATTACCCAGTCGACCTGAAGTAATTTCGATCATTATCTTATTTGCAGGAACTATTTTAGCTGCTGGTGTATTAAATGTAGATTTAAGTGGCATCCCTATCCAAGGGTGGCTATTTGGCTTTGCAGCAGCCTTTACCTTTGCTTGCTTCATTCAATTCAATTCGCGGCCTGTCGAGGGAGTTACTACGACTTCTCGGGTATTAATCGTTTCCTTCGTAGCCCTTATTATGATTAGTATTTTCCTTAGCCCTGAGGTTATTTGGAATGGCCAATTATTCATGCAAGGCTTATGGAAATTTGGACTAGCACTAGGTCTTTTCGGTATCATTTTACCAATTTACTTATTTTCAATCGCTATTCCTAAAGTCGGTGGCGCGCTAGCTTCCATTTTAAGTGCCATCGAATTACCAGTTGCCGTTACAGTTTCGGTTATTGTTCTGCATGAACCTTTAACCGCTGTACAAATCGTAGGGATTATTCTCGTTATTGCTGGTATGATGCTGCCAACCATTATTGCACAACGGCAACAAAAAGACAGCTTATTAGAAGCCCATTCATAAATCGACAAAAAACTCCTTAAAAATGGAATGATTCCTTTTTAAGGAGTTTTTTTGAATTTTGCTGAAATCGCATTGCTTACTGTTAAGTACTTAGCTATGATGAAGACAAATGTAATTTTTTAATAATTCTAACATTAATCTTATCCTTTCGTATTATACTGCAATATGCAAGTACCTTACTTTATGAAAGGAGAAGATGATGAAAAAAACCCGCATTCTTGGTTTTTTCCTTGTGTTGATGTTTTTAGCTTTAGCTGCTTGTAACGGCAATAATCAGCAAAATTCTACAGATGGTGCAGCAAATAAAGACAAAACATCTGATGGTGATAAAACAGAAGTGGCAGCAACGACACCTTCAGGAAAGCTTGTCATTTACACAGGTCGTGATGAAGAAATGGTGCAAAATGTGATCGATCAGTTTAATGAAAAATACCCAGACATTGAGGTCGAGTTTTTAACGATGGGGGCACAGCAAATTTTAGAGCGCCTCCGCGGTGAAAAGGCCAATCCTCAAGCAGATTTTTGGTGGGGTGGAACGCAATCCGCTCTCATTGTTGGAGCAAATGAAGACTTATTGCATGCTTGGCAGCCTAGCTTTATCGGTGCCATTGATGCCTCACACAAAGATGCAGATGGACGTTGGTTTGGTGAGATGTTGCTACCAGAGGTCATTATGATTAATAGTGATTTACTGACAAAAGAAACAGGGCCTCAGGACTGGGATGACCTATTAGATCCTAAATGGAAGGATCAAATTCTAATTAGAGGTGTGCTTGCGTCAGGTACAATGCGCACAATTTATTCCTCTATGATTGTACGACAGGGAGACGATTCACCTGATAAAGGCTATGAATGGTTATTACAATTAGATGCTAATACAAAGGAGTATACACAAGATCCTAATGCCTTATATTTAAAGCTAACACGACAAGAAGGTAGTGTTTCTTTATGGAATTTGCAAGATATTTTATTAAAGAAATATACGACTGATTATCCTTTTGATTATATTTATCCAAAAAGTGGTGCACCTATTTTAGTAGATGGTGTAGCCGTTGTAAACAATGCGAAAAACTTAGACAATGCAAAACTATTTGTAGAGTTCTTATTTGAAAAAGAAATGGTGACACAATTGGCGAACGATTATTATCAAATTCCTACACGTTCTGATATCGATAAGGCTTCCATGCCAGAATGGTATCAGGAATTAGATTTAAAAACGTTCGATATTGATTGGCAGCTAATGTCTGACAAAGAAGCTGAATGGATGGAATATTGGGATAACAATGTAAAAGGGCGCGGCAAATAATAAAATAGGTAAAAATTCGACTTGTGCTGCGAATTTTTACCTTCCTGTATCATCTGCATTCTTTGTTAGAGAGGAGTTTATGATTGAGAAGTGTCAAAATTGAAAATGTCTCAAAGCAATTTGGTCAAGTGTATGGCGTGAATGATATAAATCTTGAAATAAAAGCAGGGGAATTTTTTACTTTTCTCGGTCCTAGCGGCTGTGGCAAAACAACCACTTTAAGGATGATTGCAGGCTTTTATTACCCTTCTAAAGGTAAAATTCTTTTTGACGATCGAGATGTCACTCGACTTCAGCCCAATAAACGCAATATCGGTATGGTATTTCAAAATTATGCTCTTTTTCCTCATATGACGGTTGATGAAAATATTGCCTTTGGTTTACAAGTGCGGAAATTTTCAAAGACCGAAATTCAATACAAGGTTGACCGCATTAGAGGACAAGTACATCTAGCAGCTTATGGTAACAGAAAAATAAATGAACTATCTGGTGGACAACAACAACGGGTTGCTTTAGCTAGAGCGCTTGTAATTGAGCCAGATATTTTATTACTGGATGAACCTCTATCCAATCTAGATGCTAAATTGCGTGAGGAAACACGTATTGAAATCAAACGAATTCAATCTGAGCTTGGCGTTACAACAATTTACGTTACCCATGATCAGATGGAGGCAATGGCTATGTCGGATCGAATCATGGTCATGGAGAATGGTTTGATCAAGCAAATTGGGACTCCTCAAGAAATTTATCATCAGCCTGAAGATCGTTTTGTAGCTAACTTTATTGGTGAAACCAATTTAATCGAAGGCACTATACAAGCCATTAATGGTGAAAATGTACAAGTGAGAACCTTAAATGGACATCTTTTGACTGGGCGAAAGCAACAAAGCTCCCCCTCTTTAACGCATATGATTGGAGACAAAGTGTTTATTTCTATTCGACCGGAGTCTATTCAACTAGGTACTGGTGATAATACGTTAACAGGAAAAATTACATTTGTTGAATTTACAGGTATTAGCGTCAATTACATTGTAGATTTTACGGCATTTTCACTTAAAGTAATGATTATTAATTCTTATGACCAAATAAAGAAAATCGGTGAAGACATTACAATCAATATGGCTCATGATTCACTGTACTTATTAGGGGAATAGGAGGAAGCCAATATGGGAAAACAGTCTGTCAATGCCTCTCAGGAAAGCGCGTGGACACGAATTTTTCAATCCAATTGGTTTGTTTATATTTTAATATCGCCATTATTTTTAGTGTTGTTCGCCTATGTGGTTTACCCCTTCTATCAAACATTTATCCAAAGCTTTGCTGGTGATGAGGCTTTCTTTCACTATAAAAAATTTTTTGATCTGGCGAGCCCAGCAAACTTAGAAGCTTTATGGACCAGTATTTATATTTCGATCATCAGTGTTATTTGCTGTGCATTCGTTGGGGTTACGATGGCCTTTTTACTGGAGCGCTATAATTTCCCAGGAAGGCGTACACTGTCTATTTTAGTATTAGTTCCTATGGCACTTCCTCCTCTAGTGGGTGTACTTTCTTTTTCATTTTTATATGGCGATAGCGGTATTTTCCCTCGAATCTTTCAGCATCTATTCGGATTAGACCATGTACCGTTTGCATTGAAAGGCATTTGGGGAGTTGTCGTCGTTCATACCTTCACGATGTATACGTACTTCTACTTAACAGCTTCAGCTGCTATTAAGGGGCTCGATCCTGCTTTAGAAGAGGCTGCAACCAGTCTAGGTGCAGGGCGTATTCGCGTATGGACAAAGGTTATTCTACCAATGCTGACACCTTCCATTGTCGCTTCGTCCTTATTAGTGTTTATGATCTCAATGGCTTCCTATACAGCACCTTTAATGTTTGGTGTAGAGCGCACCATGACGATGCAAATATATTTATCACGTACAAATGGCAATCTTGAGATGGCTGCAACACAGTCGATGATTTTATCCTTTGTATCTATTACCTTTTTAATCATCATGCGTTGGTATCAGAATCAGCGAAATTATCAAAATCTCAGTAAGGGTATCAGTGTTCATCGTTCTGAGGTATCCTCTAAAAAAATTAAAGTTATGGCAACAATCGCATCCTTTGTTGGGACATTCATATTAATATTGCCGATATTAGTTTTGATATTGATATCTTTTTCTGTTGATGGTGCTTGGAAAACGCAAATTCTCCCGACCGACTATACGATCGATCATTATATTGCTCTTTTTACTGATGAGCGTACATGGCGACCTATTTGGAATTCCATTCAAATGGGTGTCATAGCAACAATCGGCAATATCATTTTTGGTGTCGCTGCTGCTTATGCTATGGTTCGGTTAAACTTTAAAGGGAAAACATTGCTCGATATTTTGATTATGGTACCTTGGGCTTTACCTGGTACTGTTGTAGCGGTCAATTTAATCGCTGCCTTTAGTACAGAAAGTATTTTTAGTTTCAATCAAGTATTGATCGGTACATTTTGGATTTTGCCATTAGCGTATTTTATTCGACATTTACCACTTGTTTTTCGATCTACTTCCGCCTCTCTTGTACAACTAGATCAATCGATTGAAGAGGCTTCACGTGGCTTAGGCGCCAATTGGTGGTATACATTTAGGCGGATTGTCGTACCGTTAACATTCACCGGAATTTTAGCAGGGACACTCTTAGCTCTCGTGCAAAGCTTTGGTGAGTTTGTTGCATCCATTCTAATATACAGTACATCCACTATTCCATTGTCTGTAGCGATATTCCAAAAATTATATGCATTTAAATTTGGGACCGCCTGTGCTTATGGTGTCTTACAAATTTGCTTAATTTTAGTTGTTCTTATTATTTCTGAAAAACTATCAAAAGGCAGTGCTGGTACAGCCATCTAGCTGCCAATCTATTAGGGGGCCATTACAATGTTTGAAGATTTTCGCAACAAAACGCAGCGGGAAGATGGGATGATATTCCCTTCTAACATCTATCGGAAAATTGTCTTACAGCCAGCTTATGATGAGGCGAAGAAAAATTTTTTAACAATCATGCTACAAATTAATATTGCTCATTTAAAAATGTTAGAAGAACAAGGACTCGTAAAAAAAGATGAAGCGAAACAAATTGGGATAGCTCTAAAAAAAATAGATTTAAATTATTATCGTTTAGAGGATTACAGTC
The DNA here is from genome assembly GCF_038630755.1 of Lysinibacillus sp. FSL K6-1151. Taxonomy (NCBI): domain Bacteria; kingdom Bacillati; phylum Bacillota; class Bacilli; order Caryophanales; family Bacillaceae; genus Lysinibacillus; species Lysinibacillus sp. FSL K6-1151. The sequence goes on along the minus strand of NZ_CP152040.1, from coordinate 140,969 downwards.
CCCAATATGAGGATTTATTTTTCCGCATTGAAAATAAACTAATCGAGCTTGCTGGTGATGTTGCAGGAAATCTTCACATTGGCAGAAGTAGGAATGATATGGGGATCGCCATCTATCGTATGACCTTAAGGAAAAAACTATTATTATTAATGAACGAGTTACTAACATTACGTGATGACTTAATCGCGGCTGCCGAGGAACATATAGATACCATCATGATTGGCTACACGCATACACAGCAGGCTCAGCCCACAACCTTTGCCCATTATTTAAAAGCTGTTATTGACCAGCTTGAGCGTGATTTTGAGCGGATGCAGCATGTCTATAAAACTGTCAATCGCAGTAGTATGGGGGCGGCTGCCTTAACAACGACAGGCTTTAATATTAGTAGAGAACGGATGCGTGATCTACTGGCATTTGATGATATTATCGAAAATGCGTGGGATGCTGTTGCAGGCGCAGATTATATTGCTGAAGCGGCAAGTATTGTACAGCTGGCTGCACTCAATCTCGGCCGTACATCTCAGGATTTTTTATTATGGGCTACCCAGGAATTTAATGCATTCACACTCGCAAGTCCATATGTCCAGATAAGTTCCATAATGCCTCAAAAACGTAACCCTGTTTCCGTAGAGCATACACGTTCATTACTATCTGCGGTTGTTGGAGATGCAAGTACAGTATTACAAATGGTACATAATACACCGTTCGGAGATATCGTCGACACTGAAGATGATATGCAGCCCTATTTATGGCGTGCCATTGACCGTTTAAATGGTATTTACAAGTTATTTGGTTCTCTTGTTGTCACAATGGATGTTAATAAAAAGAAATTAAGAAACCGTGCAGAGAATAGCTTTGCCAATGTTACAGAGCTTGCAGATACATTAGTGCGTTCAGAGGGGATTTCATTCCGCCAAGCACATAGTATTGTTAGCAAATGTATTAAAGTTCTACTTGCCCATGGCGAAGAATCACTAGCAAGCCTTACATGGGGCCTTGCCAATACACAATCTAAATTGATTACGGGAAAGGAATTAGCTATTTCAGAAGAAGACTTTTATAAAACATTAAAGCCAGAATCTTTTGTTGGTGTGCGAACATTGCTAGGTGGCCCAGCTCCAGCCACAATGAAAGCAGCGCTCGAACGTTCAAAAATGAATGCTCAAAACCTTTATGAATGGGTCCGCTTAAAGGAAAATTCTATTATACAAGCGGAAAAGGAATTAACAGCCTTTCTTGAGGAATGGAATCAATGAAGGATTGGTTATTGATTATTGACGGTGGAGCAACAAAAACAGCATGTGCGGTCGTTCATGCTGAATCTGGTGACATTCACTATTCTACAACAATGCAAGGCTCTAATTATCAAGCCATTGGTGTCGAATCAGCTACAGCAAGATTACAAGGACTTTTAGCAAATGTACAAACATTTTTGCAAAAGTACCCCCATTCTCAAATTGCTGTAGCTACCTTTGCGTTAGCTGGCATTGATTCTCCTAAGGATCATGCCACAGTAACGGCCATTGTTCAAAATGCCCTAAAGGCCACACAACTACAAATCAAGACGCTAATTATTGAAAATGATGCGGAAGCTACACTACTTGGTGTGACTGCTGGACAGGCTGGTGCATTACTCATTGCCGGAACAGGAGCCATCGCCTATGCCTATGACGGGCAACGAATTGTACGTGCAGGAGGTTGGGGACATCGAGCTGGTGATGAGGGAAGTGGATATTGGCTAGGGCAGGAAGTAGTAAGAGCTGTATTTAAAATGGAGGATGGTCGTGGTGAACCAACAATCTTAAAAGAAGCCGTCTATCATTTTTTAAATATACAGGATGTAACAGAGCTTGCGGAATGGTTATTCCATCCATCCTATACGAATGCACAGCTGGCCAAGATGAGCTCATTTGTAGCAAAGGCAGTCGAGCAAGAAGATGCTTGCGCCATGCAAATATCACTACAGGCTGCCTACGAATTAGTTCTTCTAGCAAGCGCTGTATTGAAAAAAATGGGCTATCAGAATGGACCATTTACACTTTATTGTAATGGTGGTGCCATCAAGCATAATCCACTCATTTTAAAGACTTTTACGGAGGAAATCACCTTACTATATCCACAAATTGATATTAAACTTTGTCAGCATCAGCCTATTACTTATTTGATTGAACGTACAAAAAGGGCATATGACTATTTATAAGTCATTGCCCTTTTCATAGTGTAAAAAAACAAAACCATCTATTTTGTGAAAGATGAAGATGGATTTCCGTTGCAGGCTACTTGCTTTCCCGTGGGCTAGCGCCGAGCCGCTTCGTGTTTAGAGGCTCGCCAGTCTCGCGGGAATCGAGTAGCCTTCCGCTCCACCTCACAAAAGATTATCTTTTTAGAAAAAATTCCTAAGTAAAGTGAAGGCGTTCACTACTTATTTATTGAGAGGTGTGAACTAATCACTTCTCCACATTGAAAATAAGAGCCTATCCTTTCTCTAATTATACAAATATTTTGTTCGCTACGGCTAGTATAAAAGAGAAGGAAAAGACACCTTTGCCACATGGATTTAGTGAACTGCCCCCCGGGAAGGACGCTGGCAGAACGGAAATTACCCCCTCGCCTTTCAACATGGCTGTTTGTGCCGTTGACATCACCTTTTTTATGTTAAATTAGAGAGCCATTCTCTTCAATTCATTCGTTGTGAAATAGAGGAAGCCATCCTTCACAAATATATCCTTTGTATCTTCCCTATTTAGTACCTGTTCTCCACTACCGTCTGGACGAATTTTTGTTAAATACGCCCCCCGAGAGTAATTACTAAAGTATAGCCACCCATCCGAGTAAACGATGTATTGTGCACGAGTATTTGTGACACGCTTTATTTTACCTGTCTTTATATCAAGCACATACAACTTATTGTCATCAGAGATATTACTAAAATATAATTGATCGCCAGCCTGTGCTGGGAAGTCTATATCATGATAATAACTATACATTGTGCTTGTTGCCTTTGGATAATCCTCAGCAATCCACGTGTGATCTTTCGCCATTGTACGATCGTCTACTAAAAAGTATTGGTAACGAATGGCACCTTTGCGATCTGGTACTGGATCATTCCATGTCGTATCAAGGTGATACCACTGTCCATCCAGCTTGACCAAATTCCACGCATGTCCCTCTTGGCCGACATAGCCCACGATATATTTTGTTTCAATTCCCAGTTTTTGAAGCATCGAGTGAGCTAGTAAAGCATAGCCCTGACATACTCCCCCATGCTCGGCAAGTACGGTATAGGCACTATGTGGACTAGAATTTGTTTGATCTGTATAGGCAGTATTAGCGACAATATAGTCATTGACTGCTCGTACCTTTTCTACTTCTGTCATAGAGTCTTTACTGATTTTGTTGATGATTTCTTGGACATTCATCTCGACAAAGGCAGCCTGTTCTGGCGTCATTAAATAGCTCTGCTCTCCAAAAATAGTTGCCTTATTTCGCCCATATTCATAACGAATTGAATGCTTACTAACATGACCATAAACATAATCATCTCGTTCAATAGCATTGTTGTAGGCCTCTTCCACAATTTGTTCAATTCGTTGTGTATTACCTTTATATTGAATTTCAAACTTCGGTGAAAAACTACTATAATATGCATACATGGCATCAGCCATCTCTTTGGCATTTGTCACGACTAGCTTCGTTTCTGGTTTCTGAATTGGCGGCGCTTTAGGTGCTACCTCCGCTTCATGTATATCTTCTATAGGTATGGCTGTTTCTATGGAGGCGTCGTCTGAAAGTCTAGCAGTAACATCTACGATTTTCTCCTTTGTTGAAAGAAGCATTGTTTCTATTTCGTCATTATTTGTCCAATCCAGCACCTGCTGAACGACTGCCTTACCAGCCATATAAATGGGATCAATAAAAATAATAATAATGGCAATAATAGCTAATTTCTTCCACAAATTCCTCACCTCCAACCGTCTTCTTTTCATTATATACAAAAAAAGCACAAAGAACTCACTTAAGGGTCCAATTGTGCTTGTTAATATTTGTTTGTTGACTTAATTAATTTTAAGTTTATATTCTTTAGTATTCATAGTATACAGCAAATCATTGTCATTGATCTTTAAATTCGTTACTGGCTGCTTAACTAGCACTTCAGCTTTTAATGTTTTCAAATTCAGCTTTGTCAAATACCCACCGTTACTGTAATCACTATAGTATAGATAATCATTAGTTCCAGTAATATACAATGCACGTTTATCTAATACTTTTGTCTTTTTCCCACTAGTCATATCCAGCTTATACAGTTTATCGTTATCTGCCGTATTGCTAAAATAAACAGCATTATTTAACTGATACGCAAAATGAACATTGTGCATATAACTGTATTTTGTGCTTGTAGCAGTAGGATAATCGGCTTTAACCCAAGTGTGATCTTTGTTAAGCTGACTGTCCGTCACTAAAAAATAGTCATATGAAGCAGCACCAACACGATTTGGCAAAGGATCATTCCATGTTGTATCTAAATGATACCATTTTCCATCTACCTTTACTAAATTCCAAGCATGTGCCTCGTTCCCATTCACAAAGCCTATAACATATTTTGTCTCTATCCCAGATTGCTCTAACAAGGCTTGTGCAGCTAATGCATAACCTTGACACACAGCTTGTCCTTCAAAAAATAAAGCATAGGCACTATGTGGGCTTGCCTTTGTTTTTGTTCCATACATCGTATTCGATACAATATAATCGTTAATAGCCTTTACTTTTTGGAACTCTGTCATAGAAGGTTTGATAATATTTTTCAGTATTTGATTAATCTTTTTTTGTACAGCTACTTCTTGTGTTTGATTCGTCAGATACTTCACTTTATACGTTACATTTCCGAGAGAATCTGCAGAAACCGTCATACTTTCGAAATGTCCACTTGCATAAACAGCTTGTTGTTTAGCCTTTTCAAATGCATCCATCATTTCTTTTTTGAAATCACCCATCGGGCCTGTATACGTAAATTTTATTTCCGTCTCGAAATTTCGCATTTGCTTAGCAAGCTCTTTTGTCAATTGATCCCAAGTAACTACTGTTGAGTTAGCTACCACAGGATAAATTTGGGAAGTAATTTCTGTTTGTTTTGCATAGGCAGCAGTTGGGCTTAACATCAATAAAGTTGCTCCACATAACAACCATTTTTTCATCACTAATCACCTTCCCTTTGAATCTTTTGTTACTATTTAGCATAACAAAGAAAGTACCTACTAAGCTATCATACAAGTTCACTAACTAAGACTTTCATCTAAAAATATATCAACACTTACATGATATAAAATACCTAAGAACTAAATATAATTCTCGAATATAACTATTTTTTTGCAAAAAAATAAAACTCACCCCATTCATAGTGAGTTTTATTTAGATTCAGCTACTATTTTTTGTTCCGAAAATCGAGGTAATTATCTACTTTTCACAACCAAATTAACGGCTTCCTGAATGGCTTCATTCATTTTTTCGTCATCACCTTCAGCATTTTGGACACATTCTAATAAGTTTGTACTGACAATAACACCAACTGTACGATCTACAGCAGAGCGTACAGCCGATAGCTGTGTAATGACTGCCTTACAGTCCTTACCTTCCTCCATCATCTTCAAAATACCACGTAGCTGGCCTTCCATCCGTTTCACACGATTTTTCACTTGATCTGAATATTCCATAAACATTGCTCCTTCTTTCTATACTCGCTACGTCCTCATGAGTAATCGTTATTCTTTATCCTAGCTCATTATTTCAAATTTAAACCTAGCCATTCCTTGGTTTTAAATAATTCATCAGCATTCTTGTGATTATAGTGCTTGCATTGGTTATTTCATCGTACTGGATAATTGTATTTTTCTTTAAACGTAATTGCCCAATCTCTACCTCAAAAATTGGACACTTTCTTTTCAGTGCCGCAACTAGCATATTTGTATCATAATCATAGCGTTCGCCTTTCACCTTCATCAGCCAAGGCAACTCATTTATCGATATATATCGCAAACCCGTTTGTGTATCCATTAATTTTCGATGATACAGTAACTCAAAAAATAGGCTTGTTGCACGATTTCCCCAATAAGAAAGAAATGAACTATCGGCAGAATGGAAATTACGTACCCCTAGCACAATACCTTCTGAAAACACCTTTGTCATCGTTAAGACAAGCTTAACATCTTGCAGTGCATGCTGCCCATGTGCCCCCACTGTAAGGACACCATGACACTTTCCTTTTTGCTCTCGGATAAATGCAAAGGCTGTCTTCAATGCACCACCTTTTCCAATATTGCGATCATGCTGCAATACTTGACAACGATCAATTTTATTTAGATCTTCAAAAATATCTTTATATCTTTGATCACTCCCATCATTGACAATGACAATTTGTGTAATGGTCGTTGCTAATAATTGATGTACATAGGTAATGAGTGATTGTTGTGGATTATATGCTGGAATAATAGCTGCAATATTTTTCATTTCGATCCCCCACCTATAGGCTGACGGGCTCTCCGTAGCTACGAATTTCCCTTATATCAAATAGTATCATGTCACAGCAACAATTCAACTGATGAATCCCATTAAAACTTATCAATAATATAGATTTTTCTCCGATATATGTACAAAGAGATTTAGAAGAGGGGCTTTCAACTGGCTCGAAGAAAATTAGACGCAATGATGCCGAGGCATCATTGATGAAAGAGGTGAGGGTGATTGTTATGCATTACGAAATTCTTGAAGAACAATGTCAGAAATTAAAGCAGCTGTCCTTCACAAAATTAGCAAAAAACCTACAGGATGCAAGTTTGCTCGCTATTTCAAACCCAGCTACATCTTTACAAAAATCTCTTTTTGTATTGGAAGAAATTCTTTATGAGATTTATCGGCTGGAAATGCATACTGAACCTAAAACGAAAAATATCCGTACACTATTAAATAATCGAAGTTTTGTAGCGCAAATTCACCCTCGTCGGATTTATTTATTAATGAATTTAGTTCATAAAATGACAAGTCATAATAGTAACGACATTGTGGAAGCCAAAGCGGCAAAAATTGTTTTGGATTATCTTAGCGATATTGTGGAATGGTTTATGAAACGCTATGATCGTAGTTTCAAGTCAGCAAGTCTAACTCCTCACACTACAGAGCTTCCAACCATATTGGATAAGAACATACTCCAGCACAATCAATCGCCAGAGGCTTATACACATGCAGCCAAATGGTTTGAAAGGGCAGCGCAAAACGGTGATGCCAGTGCACAATATAATTTAGGAACTCTTTACAATCACGGGCGAGGGGTGAAAAGGGACTATAAACTTGCGAAAGTATGGTATGAACGAGCTGCCGCACAAAATGACGCAAATGCCCACTATAGTCTAGGCGTACTCTTTCATTTAGGGCATGGGGTTGGACAAGATTATAAGGAAGCCGCGCACCATTATCAAATTGCGGCAGATCTCGGAAATGCAGATGCACAATATAATTTAGGTGTCCTTTATAATCAAGGTCTAGGCCTTTCGCAAAACTTTCATGAAGCGGCTAAATGGTATACTTTAGCAGCCAACCAAGGCAATACAAGTGCTCAAAACAATTTAGGCTTCCTTTATCATAATGGCACAGGTGTCGAGCAAAGCTACGCAGAGGCCATCGCTTATTTCGAAATGGCTGCCTTAGCGGGCGATGCCAGTGCACAGTATAATCTCGGCTATATGTACCTTAAAGGTCGTGGTATTGTTCAAAACCTTGAAGAAGCGGCGAGATGGTTTCATATGGCTGCTTTACAAGACCATGTGAACGCAGAGTTTCAATTGGCTATGCTCTACAATACGGGACAAGGAATGACGAAGGATCATCTAGAAGCCTTAAAATGGTTCAAGCTAGCAGCATATAAAGGACATTTAAATGCACAGTACTGTCTCGGCTTACTGTATGAAAAAGAACAGGATCTTGTTTCAGCAGAAAAATGGCTTCTACGAGCAGCTGACAATGGGCATATTAGTGCCGGCTTCGAGCTAGGTCGGCTTTATGTCTATCAGCAAAAACAGCCTGCTAAAGCTATGTCATACTTTAAAGTTGCTGCTAACAAAGGCTATGCTGATGCTCAGTATGAACTTGGTCTATTACTGACATCAGGAGTTGATGTACCTATAAACTATACAGAGGCTGTAAAATGGTGGCGAGCCGCAACGGATCAGTCACATATTCAAGCGGAGTATCAATTAGGCTTACTGTATGAGCAGGGATTAGGAGTTGCTATGGATCTTGAAGAAGCACGCAGATGTTATCGACTAGCTGCTATTCAGGGCCATGCAGGTGCTCAATATCAACTTGGTAATTTATTTGATAAAGGGAAAGGTGTTAAACAGGATTACACGGAGGCAGCTAAATGGATTGAACAAGCAACGTCACAAGGGCATATAAAGGCACAATATCAACTAGCTCAAATGCACATTCATGGACAGGGTGTACCGAAAGATTTTGCAAAGGCTGCCCAGCTTTATCGATTGGCTGCTAATCAAGGACATCAAAAGGCTCAATTTCAGCTTGGTATGCTCTACAAAAAAGGGCATGGGGTTGCACAAGATTATCAAGAGGCTGAAAAATGGCTGAAAAAATCGCTTGAAAATATTAAATAGACAGTTTAAAACCTACCGTATCATGAATTGTGATACGGTAGGTTTTTCTCTTGCTTCGGCATTCATCTCCTTTTTCTATAGTGGGAGATGAATATTTTTTCTCAACAGATTTTTACAGGCAAAATCGAAAAATTTTGGATACATTGTTTATCTGCGCGCTAGAAATGCGTAATGGATTAACTTTTTATATAGTCTTGTTGATGAATCATGAATGTTACTATAATAAATAAGGCAAAGCTGATTAATAGCGTAGTTCCACCTACAATAAAGAAGATTAATGTAAATGTACTACCAAAATTAAATGGATTTATATTGTAAAACCACATGCCAACTGTTAAACCCAAAACACCAAGAATAGCTGTCCAACCGTGAATGGCTACTAATTTTTGTGATTTCACTTTGAAGGCTCGATAAAAAATGCCCCATGCAAACATACTTAGCCAGCCGACAAGTAAAATATGTGCATGGATTGGTCTATATTCATAACTACCTGATCCTGACATATGTGAACCTAAATACGTACCGATGAAAGCAAAAATAGCCGCTAATCGAATAAGACGTATACTCCACTTCTGTTCCATACGAAAACTCCCCCTAAGCTTGTTTCAACTAAGTAGCAGTTTAACGTGTGAACATGAACTTTACATGAACTCCTTATGACAAGACTGGTAAATGAATATAAACCTTTGTACTGACATGCATCGTACTTTCCATCTGAATAGTACCTCCGTGTAGCTCTACAATCTGTTTGACAATTGCTAGTCCTAGACCTGTTCCTTGCTTTGTCCTGGAAGCATCTGCGCGATAAAAGCGGTCATATACTTTGGCTAATTGATCTGTCGTCATCCCCATCCCATTGTCCTCCACAAGGATTTCAAGTGAAGTAGATTTTTTCTGTAATTGTAGATGTATTTGTCCACCCTCTACATTATATTTAATAGCATTCGTCAGCAAATTATCCCACACATTTTGTAAAAGTCCTGCATCACCAGCATAACTAATTGGCTCTAGCTTGTAGGCTATTTGAAGCTGTGCCTCTTCTATTTGCCAGCGATATTTTCGCACAGTCTCCCTCAATTGTTCGTCTAATCGGTACGGCTCACGTTTTACGATTCTTGTCGATTGGTCGAGAGATGTTAGTAATAATAATTGCTTGGTTAATGTAGATAAGCGCTTTGTTTCCAACTCGATGATCGCTGCATACTCCTGTCTTTCCTGCTCAGTCAGCAGCGGATTTTTCAGGAGGTCAACATAGCCTTGAATATTTAACAAAGGCGACTGAAAATCATGCGATACATTACTAATAAATTCCTTTCGTATACGATCATTTTCTTGTAATTTCTCGGTCATCCTATTAAAGCTTACAGCTAATTGACCAATTTCATCTGCACTATCAATATCTAACACCGTATCAAACTTTTCATGCGCAAGCTGTTGAGTTGCCGCCGTTAGCTTTGTAATCGGACGAATTAATGCTTTAGCAAACAATAGCATTGCTAGTAAACTCAGTACTGTCATAACCAACATTAACCCTGCAAGTATCGTATGCACTTCCGAAAATAATAAGCGAATATCAGGTCTTATAAATAATGCATATGGCTTGTTTTCATACGTAAATGGCACACCAACTGTATTAATCAATTCATTAGCGAAAAATCCTGTCACAAAGGTTTCTTTAGGGAAGTCTCGCATACCATGATAGGTTTCTCCTTGTAAAACGCGGTCAACAACAGATGCTGACAATGTTTTATCACGATAGTCTCCACCAAAAAAATACCCTTCCTCGCCTGATGTTACATATATTTGATAGCCAATTTCACCCAGTGTCTTCAAATAATTATTTAAATCCTCTGGCTTCGCTGTTTCAATATAATGAACGATATCCTTTGCTATGTTTACGTTTTTTGCATCATTCTTTTCTTTTACCACTTGATGATAATACGTATTCGTTGCTAAAAAACCAATACATAGGCTACCAATCATCACTAGCATCGTCGTCACAACAAATTTACTGTATAAAGTTTTCATGTTGTCTCCTCTAGCTTATAGCCAACACCTCTTACGGTTGTGATTTCAACAGCCGTGTCATAGCGATTTAATCTTTCACGAATTCGCTTCACATGAGTATTCAACGTCTGTTCGTCTCCTTCATAGTCATAGCCCCATACTTGCTCCATAATATAGCTTCGCGTAAATACTTGGTGAGGGCGTGATGCCAATAAAGCAAGTAGTTCAAATTCCTTTAAAGGTAATATAAGTGTATCCTCTCCTATGACAACTTCAAAGCTTCGACGATCAATCACTAATTTGCCTACTTGGAAAGTTACTTGATTTTTCTTATCCAATCTCCGTAAAATAGCTGCTATACGAAACAATAATTCCTTTGGCTCAAAAGGCTTTACAACATAATCATCTGATCCTGCTAAAAAGCCACGCTCTTTATCCTCAAGCTCGCCTTTCGCTGTTAATAATAAAACAGGAATGTCATAATCTTGCGTTAAAGTCTCGGTTAATGTAAAACCATCCATCCCCGGCATCATCACATCGACAACAGCTAAATCAGGCAGATTCCCTTCTAGTAAGGCTAATGCCTGCTGTGCATTTTCTGCACATAGTACCTGATAGCCTTCCCTTGTGAGATAAATAGTAACTAGCTGTAAAATATGAGCATCGTCATCGACAACAAGAATTTGCATCTGCCTACCTCCAATCAATAAGAAAAAAACTCGCTCATATGGAACGAATTTTTCATCACAAATTACTATTATTTTATAACGAGAATATGGAAATCAACAGTAATAAAAGAAAAGGCAAACCAATAACAATATAACCTCTTGGATTTGCAAGGTTCATGGTCCAACCTACTCCAAAACGTTTCTCTACAAAAACGGAAGGGTCCTGTCGATTCATATAAATTAAGCCGCCTTTCCAATAACGATCTTCATCTACATCCATTACCTGTGAATCAACATTATCTTCATAACGCACTCTATGTTTACGCTTTTTCAAAATATAAATAAATAGTGAACCTAACACAACAGCTAGAAATAAAATAAATACTGGTAATAGCTTATAGCCAACAATCATGGAAGGATAAATATTGCTTAGTTGTAAAACCGTTAATAGAATGGTTAAGGCATAGCTCATCAGCAATATTTGCCAACTCATGTATTTTCGAGTCTTTAGCTGATCTTCCAACGATTCAGCTTTGCGGTTTACAGCTAATTTAATAGCAGAACGTTTAATAGAATCGGTAATTCCCCACATCATACATTGCATCATTAGCATAACAAGCGGCAGCGAAATAGCCGTAAAATAAGTCTTGTTTCTCCAAGCATCTGCTTCTCCACTTGGTCCCCAATGTACGGCTATATCATTTGGCATTAGGTCGTAATGGAGCAATGTGTAAATGATTAAAAACACCGCTATCCCTATAGGTACAGCAAAAAATGTCCAAGGAATCATTGCATCACGGCTTCGAGCAGTTAAATCAACCGCTCGTACTTGTTTAATATTTACGCCCCACTGCTCCTGCCTTTTCAACGTTGATACCTTGTGATGATTTATCCAGTACAGCACCATACTTACGGTAAGCATACTAAACAAACAGCTTAGTAAAACGATACTTTGAGTGGATTCAGAAGAAGCTAGACGATTGTAGCACATCAACATAATGATTAGAAATACTATGCCTGAGCCTCCTACCAATTGAACATACTGTTTTTTCAGCTTAGCTAATGCGAGATGCTTAATATGCTGATCAGGTACAGTAACCCCAAAAACAATAGTCTCTCTTACAATATAAGGAACCACCATTTGCATAGCTAATGTCATGATGTAGATTGTTGTAAAAACACCCAGTAGCATCTTGCTACACTCCCTCTGCTGGAATTTGCAAATCAGCGAATACCTTTTTCATCATGTGCTCAATTTGTTCTACTGTTGCGCCGAGCACCATTCCTTCTGCTACAACAGGCTTTAAATTCTTTTCGATTTGTCGTAGCTGCTCAGGTGACAAAGCTCTCTCCTCAGTTGAACTAATAATAGCTCCTGATTTCGGTCGAATAACAATAATTCCTTTCGCTTCTAATTCATGATAGCTCTTATTAACAGTATGCATATTCACACCTAAATCAGCAGCTAACCCTCGCACAGATGGTAGGGTATCGCCTGGTTTCATTTCGCCTCTTGCAATACCTTCAATAATTTGACGTGTCACCTGCTCATAGATCGGTACGTCTGATTGTGGCTCTATTTGAATAAACATGTTTATCAGCTCCAAATTTGTTATATAACTAGTATAACAAATTTACTGCAATAATGCATGAGATACAAGCTTATTAAATTGGGGAATTTCTAATTGTTTCAATAAATTTTTGCACAAGCATATTTTGTTTCTCGTTATTTCTCGTACAAATAGCGATTTTATGTTTAATAGCATGTATATCCTTTACATAAACCCTTGCCAATTGGCCACTCTCTACATACTCTCGAACTGCAAGGGAAGAAATAAAGTTTGCACCATAGCCTGCCATGACCGAGCGAATTGTTTCATTGATGCCATTAAATTGGAGGGCAATTTTCGGTGGTTTCACTTGGTATGTTTGACATAACGAAAACAGATGCTCTCTCATCGAGCTCCCTTCTTCCCTCATAATAAAAGGCTCCTGAAACATTTCAACCAATGTAATGGATTGATGTGCAAAGCGATGATTTGGAGACACAACAAACCATAACTCATCCTCATATAATTCATCCCACTCGATTTCTTTCGGCCTTTCAGACATTCCTCCACCATATATCGCAATATCCGCCTTATAGTTTATTAGTTGTTCAAAAGCGTCCTTCGTATTGGTTGTTGTAATCATTAAATCCACCTGTTCATTTGCAGCCTTGAAAGTAGCTGCCCATTTTGGAATTAAAAAATTGGCAGGCAGATAGGTAGCCACAATATGTAAATTCCCTGCTTTCGCCAAACGGTAATTTTCGATAAATGTTTCAATATGCTGTTCAAGAGCAATAAAATTTTGAGCTTTCTCTGCTAGAGCTTCACCAACTTCTGTTAGTACTACACCACGCCCTTGTTGCTTAAATAATTGGACTCCTAGTTCATGTTCAAATCGCTTCATTTGACTTGAAACGGCAGGTTGGCTAATACACAAGATCTCTGCAGCTTTAGTGAAGCTACCTGTAGTAGCAACCTGATAAAATAATTTTAAGCTATGACTGTTGATGATTTCACCCCTATTCATAATATAAAGTTATGTATAAATAATAATAATATATTTTTATTATGATTTATTCTATCATACACTTTATTGGCAAGCTTGCACTTTAAAATATAGGGAAATGAGGACTGTATCATGACAGAGTTAAATGTTTGGAAAAATGTAGATGACTATTTTATGGATAAGCTTCTACCAGAAAACGAACACCTTGATGCTGTACTACAGGCTAATAAAGAAGCAGGTATTCCAGAGATAGATGTATCCCCTACTCAAGGGAAACTATTATATTTACTAGCTAAAATAAAAGGAGCAGCAACTATTTTAGAAATTGGCACACTTGGTGGCTATAGCAGTATTTGCTTAGCGCAGGCTCTTCCTAAAGAAGGGAAAGTAGTGACTTTAGAAATTAATGAAGAGTTTGCCTTAGTTGCTCAGCAAAATATAGAGAGGTCTGGCTATAAGGAACAGGTTGAGATCATTTTAGGAAACGCCTTAGATTCATTACCAAACTTGAAAAAAGCAGGCCATTTATTTGACTTTATTTTTATTGATGCCGATAAGCCTAATAACCCCGCTTACTTGAGGTGGGCGTTAAAACTAGCTCATCCAGGCGCCATCATCATCGCGGATAATGTAGTTCGTAATGGTGCGGTAACTGATGAAATTAGTGAAGATGAACGTGTCAGAGGCGTACAGCAATTTATAGATTTACTAAAAGAGGAACCTAGAATTGAAGCAACAGCTATACAAACAGTTGGTGTGAAGGGGTATGACGGCTTCGTACTAGCCATTGTAAACTAAGACGGAAAAAAATCCGCGTAAACTGCTGCAGCAGCTACGCGGATTTATTTCAAAAAAGATGCCCTACAGCTCCCCATCTAAGCTAATAAGACATCTTTTCCCCCTTAAAACCTCTTAACTTTTATTTAGACCCCTTTTAATTCGATCATGCTTATCTCTTTCATTTAACGGGGGAACAGACCCCGTCACGTTATGTTAGTAGAATTAGGAAAGTTGAATATGTTAATAGTAGATTTTATCTTATGCTAATTTTTCATACCCTGGAAGTGTCAAGAATTCCGCGAACTCATCTTGCTCAATTAAAGATTTAAACAGTTCAGCAGCTTCTTCATAGCGACCACTGTTATAGGCTTGTTCCCCAACAGCCTCTTTAATTTTCACAAGCTCTTCTTCCAATATCTCTAAGACAAACGCTAACGTAATGCCACGTCCATCATCTAAAATACCTTTAGGATGACGAATCCATTGCCATACTTGTGTTCGAGAGATTTCTGCTGTTGCAGCATCCTCCATCAAGTTATTTATAGGTGCAGCACCGTTACCACGAAGCCATGAAGCAATATACTGTACACCAACACTGCAGTTAATACGAAGACCTTCAAGCGTAATTGTCCCTTCTGGTACAGCTACTAAATCTTCTGCCTTTACATGTACATCTTCGCGTTTTTTATGAATTTGGTTAGGAGTTGTCATAATAGCATCAAATTGCTCCATTGCAGTTGCCACCATACCTGGATGTGCTACCCAAGTACCATCATGTCCCTCTGTTGCCTCACGACGTTTATCTTCTGCAACCTTTGCAAATGCCACCGCATTCGCCTCATCATCATTTTTAACAGGAATTTGTGCAGCCATACCGCCCATTGCTGGTGCATTTCGCTTATGACATGTCTGTATACATAAAGACGTATAAGCCTTCATGAAAGGTACAGTCATCGTTACTTGGCCACGATCTGGTAAAATAACGTCAGCTTGATTGCGAAGACGTTTAATATAACTGAAAATATAATCCCAACGGCCACAATTCAGACCAGCTGAATGTTCACGTAGCTCATATAAAATTTCATCCATCTCAAACGCTGCTAAAATCGTTTCAATCAAAACAGTAGCTTTTATAGTCCCTTGTGGGATGCCAATATAATCTTGGGCAAACACAAAGATATCATTCCATAGACGAGCCTCTAAATGACTTTCAAGCTTCGGTAAATAGAAGTATGGCCCAGTACCTTGTGCTAGTGCATTTTTCGCATTATGGAATAGATATAACCCAAAATCAAAGAAACTCCCTGAGATCGGCTCTCCATCAACAAGCACATGCTTCTCAAGCAGATGTAAGCCTCGCGGTCGAACTAACAGCACTGCTGTTTCAGTATTTAATGTATACGTTTTACCATTGGAGGCTTGCGTAAACTCAATCGTCTTATTAATAGCATCACGCATATTAATTTGACCACCAATCATATTTTCCCACGTTGGAGAGGATGCATCCTCAAAGCAAGCCATAAACATTTTTGCACCAGAGTTTAAAGCATTAATCACCATTTTTCGATCAACAGGACCTGTAATCTCGACACGGCGATCTTGCAAGTCCTTTGGAAGTGGTGCAATTGTCCAATCACCTTCACGAATACCTTTAGTCTCTGGTAAGAAATCCAGTTTCTCTCCTGTATCAAGACGATTTTGTCTTTCCTGGCGAGCGTTCAACAGCTCCTTACGACGAGCATCAAAATTTTTATGCAAGGCAAGAACAAACTCAAGAGCTTCAGGTGTTAAAACTTCCTTCGTTTGCTCGTTTTGTTCTCCAACAATTTTAAGCTTACCTGTCGTTGCCTGTTCCATTAGTTGTTTACCCACCTTTGCTATTTTAGTTTCGTCATCCTCCGCCTTAGGAGGAGCGGAGGAGACTACTCTATGATTATGAATTTAGGAAAACACGTAATTCAATCAAGACTTATACAAACTGTTCAGTTTCAGTTGAACCTGCCATTGCCGTTGTAGAAGAAGTACCTCCAGAGATAACTTGAGAAATTTCATCAAAGTATCCAGTACCTACCTCACGTTGGTGGCGTGTAGCTGTATAGCCTTTTGATTCTGAAGCAAACTCAGCTTGTTGCAGCTTAGAATATGCAGCCATACCATTATCTTTATAATCGTGTGCAAGCTCAAACATAGAGTGGTTTAGTGCATGGAAACCTGCTAATGTTACAAACTGGAATTTATAACCTAGCTTACCAAGCTCACGTTGATACTCTGCAATTTCCTCTTCTGAAAGGTTTGCTTTCCAGTTGAATGATGGTGAACAGTTGTATGCAAGCATTTTACCAGGGAACTCTGCATGAATGGCCTCAGCAAATTCACGAGCTTCTTCTAGTGATGGTTTAGAAGTTTCACACCAAATTAAGTCTGCATATGGTGCGTAAGCTAAACCACGAGCAATTGCTTGTTTAATACCTGCTTTTGTACGGAAGAAACCTTCAGGTGTACGTTCACCAGTTATGAACTCCGCATCACGTGGATCAATATCTGAAGTAACCATATCCGCAGCATCGGCATCTGTACGCGCAATTAAAATTGTATCTACGCCCATAACGTCTGTTGCTAAACGAGCAGCCACTAAGTTACGAACAGCGTTTTGCGTTGGCAGTAAAACTTTACCGCCTAGATGTCCACATTTCTTTTCTGAAGCTAATTGATCTTCTAAGTGCACACCAGCTGCACCAGCTTCAATCATGCCTTTTACAAGCTCAAATACGTTTAGAGGACCACCAAAACCTGCTTCAGCATCTGCTACGATTGGTGCAAACCAGTCAAATTGATCGACACGTCCTTCAGCATGATCAATTTGATCGGCACGTTGAAGTGCTTGGTTGATTCTTTTTACTACTGCTGGTACAGAGTTAGCAGGATATAACGATTGGTCAGGATACATTTGACCAGAAAGATTTGCATCCGCAGCCACTTGCCAGCCTGATAGATAGATAGCCTTTAATCCAGCCTTTACTTGTTGTACCGCCTGATTACCTGTTAATGCCCCCAATGCATTAATAAATGGTTCTTCACGTAACGAATTCCAAAGTCGAGTAGCACCTTTTTGCGCCAATGTTTGTTCAATTATCACAGTGCCCTGTAATTTAACAACCTCTTCAGCTGAATATGTGCGTTCAATACCAGCCCAGCGTGGGTTTTCAGCCCATTGTTTTTCTAAAGCTTCGATTCTTTCTTGACGAGTTGACATATTGAAATTCCACCTTCCCCTTTGTGTACAATATACTCTGTTAAAAAACTTTTAATTAACTGTTCCATAACAGGTTTATTTGTTGTAAATTAATATATAACAGAGTGTTTGAATTTTCATTATTTTTGGATAAAAGACCATTTTTTTGGGATGAAACTACTTTTTTGAGCGATAAAATTTGGAAGACTGTTTACAAACAAGGGGGATATTCACAATGAACAATGAGTTAAAATCTTTTGGAAATGATATTTCACAACAGTATATTTTAATGTTGCAGGACTGGGTTCCTGCGAATTCATCCATTGCAATTGCTGTTGAACATTCTTATATTTATTTTCACCCAGGTCATCAAGATATTCAGTTAAAGATAGGTCAACAAGTAATGCCTGGGAGTATTGCAGAGCAAGTGTTACGCACTCACAAAAAAACAGATGCCATATTAGATAATTCTTTATTCAATACGCCCTATTATGGCATTGGCTATCCCATATCCATTCAAGATAAGCCAGCTGCATTAGTTGTTATCTTACCATCCACATTCACTATGAAAAAAGCAGAGCCATTCCAATTTTTAACGGGGAAACAAGAGGAGGAGTGGAATCCAGTAGCAATAAGTAAAATATCTCATATAGAAAGTCTGCAGAAAAAAACTTGGTTTTATGTAGATAAAGAACAGTTTAAAACGGGGATTACACTAAAAGAGCTGCAATTAAGGTTGCCATCATACTTTATTCGTATTCATAGATCCTATATTGTAAATATACATTTCATAAAAAAAATGGCCCGAGATCTAACATCAAATTTTATTATTACATTAACCGATGGAAGTGAATTGCCAGTAAGTCAATCCTATATCAATAATCTTCGAAGTGCTCTTGAATTTTAAGTGCGAAGACTGTCTTTTCAATTATTTTTGTAACGAAAGCAAAGAATCACTCCTCTATAGGGGATAATCATTGCTTATTTTGTTGCTATTTTTAGCAGATGTTCACATGCGATGAATCAAGCTAAATCATCAAGCGGATGTCACAGATTTTGAAGAAGAATTTTTCTAATGAGCTTGAAAAATCTAACTAGAAGAACCAAAAAAGACCAGAGAAATTATTCTCTGGTCTTTCACAATTGCCTAGCGACGTCCTACTCTCACAGGGGGAAGCCCCCAACTACCATCGGCGCTAAAGAGCTTAACTTCCGTGTTCGGTATGGGAACGGGTGTGACCTCTTTGCCATCATCACTAGACTATGGTCGGCTTTCAATATACATCGCATTTCTTCGTCAGCTTCTGTCGTTCAGTCAGTCACGTACTTGAGTACGCTCCTTTACTCTCTCCATTGCTTCCTCGAACTACTCGTATCTTGAAACCCTTCATAAAAGAAATTATTCTTTCAAAACTGGATAAACGTGCATTGAATGGTTCAAACGTTTTGGTTAAGTCCTCGATCGATTAGTATTCGTCAGCTCCATGTGTCACCACACTTCCACCTCGAACCTATCTACCTCATCGTCTTTGAGGGATCTTACTTACTTGCGTAATGGGAAATCTCATCTTGAGGGGGGCTTCATGCTTAGATGCTTTCAGCACTTATCCCGTCCACACATAGCTACCCAGCGATGCCTTTGGCAAGACAACTGGTACACCAGCGGTGTGTCCATCCCGGTCCTCTCGTACTAAGGACAGCTCCTCTCAAATTTCCTACGCCCACGACGGATAGGGACCGAACTGTCTCACGACGTTCTGAACCCAGCTCGCGTACCGCTTTAATGGGCGAACAGCCCAACCCTTGGGACCGACTACAGCCCCAGGATGCGATGAGCCGACATCGAGGTGCCAAACCTCCCCGTCGATGTGGACTCTTGGGGGAGATAAGCCTGTTATCCCCGGGGTAGCTTTTATCCGTTGAGCGATGGCCCTTCCATGCGGAACCACCGGATCACTAAGCCCGTCTTTCGACCCTGCTCGACTTGTAGGTCTCGCAGTCAAGCTCCCTTGTGCCTTTACACTCTACGAATGATTTCCAACCATTCTGAGGGAACCTTTGGGCGCCTCCGTTACCTTTTAGGAGGCGACCGCCCCAGTCAAACTGTCCGCCTGACACTGTCTCCTGCCCCGCTAAGGGGCATGGGTTAGAATTTCAATACAACCAGGGTAGTATCCCACCGACGCCTCCTTCGAAGCTGGCGCTCCGAGATCTCTGGCTCCTACCTATCCTGTACAAGTTGTACCAAAATTCAATATCAGGCTACAGTAAAGCTCCACGGGGTCTTTCCGTCCTGTCGCGGGTAACCTGCATCTTCACAGGTACTATAATTTCACCGAGTCTCTCGTTGAGACAGTGCCCAGATCGTTACGCCTTTCGTGCGGGTCGGAACTTACCCGACAAGGAATTTCGCTACCTTAGGACCGTTATAGTTACGGCCGCCGTTTACTGGGGCTTCAATTCGCAGCTTCGCTTGCGCTAACCACTCCTCTTAACCTTCCAGCACCGGGCAGGCGTCAGCCCCTATACGTCACCTTACGGTTTTGCAGAGACCTGTGTTTTTGCTAAACAGTCGCCTGGGCCTATTCACTGCGGCTCTCATGCGCTTGCACGCTCAAGAGCACCCCTTCTCCCGAAGTTACGGGGTCATTTTGCCGAGTTCCTTAACGAGAGTTCTCTCGCACACCTTAGGATTCTCTCCTCGACTACCTGTGTCGGTTTGCGGTACGGGCACCTCTCACCTCGATAGAGGCTTTTCTTGGCAGTGTGAAATCAGGAACTTCGTCCATACGGACTCGCCATCACAGCTCAACGTTACAGTGTGCGGATTTGCCTACACACACGCCTTACTGCTTGGACGCGCATAACCAACAGCGCGCTTACCCTATCCTACTGCGTCCCCCCATTTCTCAAACGGTGAGGAGGTGGTACAGGAATATCAACCTGTTGTCCATCGCCTACGCCTATCGGCCTCGGCTTAGGTCCCGACTAACCCTGAGCGGACGAGCCTTCCTCAGGAAACCTTAGTCATACGGTGGACGGGATTCTCACCCGTCTTTCGCTACT